>CBDCTZ010000016.1:0-3475962 GCA_965222375.1 Polyangiaceae bacterium | reverse complement strand
GGGCGGGATGGTCAAGATTGCGCTCACCGATCTCGGTAGAGAGTTTGTCTACATCACGCTGAAGTTCTCGGGCCAACTCGCGGCCCGGATCACCAGAGCGGGCAGGGCGCCGCTGTGACTGCTGCCCGGCATGTGCATTCCGAAAGCAAAGAGCCCAGTGCCTGCGGCCAGCACAACCGCCAGCAAGATCCACAGGCTGCGGAGGCGAAAGAGGCTCGAGAGTAGCTGCTTGGCCTTCGACACCTGAGACGGCCTCCGCTCGGCAGCCTGTTCGCGACGCCGGTCCGAGGCAACCCGTCAGCCAGGGCAACCCGACAAGGCACTGAAACTACCCGGTTTTTTCCTTCGGGCGCCTGGACCCGGGCAGCGACGTTCCACTCCCTCGCCAGCGAACGCCCAAGAGCATGCGCCAACCGCGCGAGCAATTGACAACTCGCGACCGCGCGGTCAGCGTTTGGGCATGCGAACTTCAAGCTTCTATCTGGGTCTATCCGTATCCGTCTCCATTGCAGCGTTGTGTGTCGGCGCATGTTCCGACAGTGGCGGGGGGGTGGCGGCGGTGGCAGTCCTGGCACCGGCGGCTCCGGCAACGTGGGCAACTTCGGCGGAACCAGCGGTACCGGCGGCGGCGCCACGGGAGGCGTAGGCGCATCGGCAGGAGCCGGCGGCTCGAGCGGCAGCGGCGGGACAGCAGGCGCGGGCGGCGCAACGGATGGCGGCGCAGGGACTCCAGCGGACCACGTGTTGATCAGCGAGGTCGGCCTTGAACCCGGCGGCGCTGAGTTCGTCGAAATCTACAACCCGACGTCGGCGGTCGTAGATCTAAGCAACTACTACCTCGCGGACAACTCTGCGTACCACAAGGTGACCAGTGGTCCCTGGAATCCGGGAACGAGCAACCCAGGGACGGATTGGCTGGTGCAATTCCCATCCGGCACTCAGATCGCCGCCGGCGCAGTGATTACCGTCGCAGGCGAACCGGACACAGGCAACGATGGCCACGAGAAGATCTTCGGTTCCTGCCCCGACTTCACGATGAACAGCACCGCGACTCCGCTCTCTTGCGGCGGCGGCAGTGTGCCGGCCATGCTCAACCCCGCCAACGGCGGCGCTGGCGACAAGAAGGGCGGGTTCATCAGCAACAGTCGCGAAATGGTCGTGCTATTCACCTGGGACGGCTCTGCCGCGACGGTCAAAGATGTCGACTACGTGACCTGGGGCGGCACCTTCGACAACGATACTCGGGCAGACAAGACGGGTGTGACGGGTTACGTCAACGACACCGCGCGGGGTTCCCAGAAGCCCGCCGTCGTCATCAAGCCCGAAGCAGGCACCGCCTCCTCGATTCAGCGTTGTCAGCTCGAAACGGGCGAGAAGCTCGCCGGCGGCAACGGATTGACTGGACATGACGAGACCAGCGAAGACCTCGCAGCGACATTCCAGAGCGGAACCCCGTCTCCCGGCACCAAGAACAGCTGCCTGCCCTGATACCGGGAGTCGTTAGGCGAAACAGCGTCGCGTCCTCCCGCAACGCGACGCTGGTCGTCGCTGCTACACTCCCCCGTCACTCGGTACAGGGCCGTGCGAAACCATCAGTGCGTCAGCGCGGCGCTGCCCATGTACAGCTCCACGGTGTCGTCTTCAGCGCGCCTCAGAGCGATGACTTCACCAGCACCGCGTTCCCCGGATATCACTACGCTCGATGTCGTCACAATCCATTGCACGTTGGGCAGTGCGGTACTGAGCTGATCAAAGCGCGCCAGCGGCGACCACCGGATCGACCCCGGCGTCTACTTCATCGATCAACACGACGCCCTCCGAGGCTTGCGGGTCCGCCCCCGGGTAGGCTGCCCACAACATCCGCACCGTCAGCGCGGCGAACGCCACCAGGTGGCGACAGGCAGTAGGCAATTCGTCAAAACGCCGCGCGCGGCCGCGCCCGTGGGAGAACATCGGCTCAAAACTCTGGGCGTCCAGGCCCAGGTATTCGAAGCCACTGTCGCCCAAGACCGCCGAAACCGTGCGTCGCATGGCCCCACCCAGGAGAGATAGTCCGCGTCCCTGGTCTTCCCCACCCCCGGCCAAGGCCATGGCAATGTCCGCGTAGGCTAGCGCCTGCTTGACCTCGCGCGTGAGGTCGGCGCGAGACCCGTCATCGAAGGAGGCGGGGGCGCGCACATCGTAGCGCCCAACGCTCCGTGAAGGTGCGTGCAGGCTGAGTGGAGTCCTGGAAAACCAACGAATCGCGGGTATTGTCAGAAGCGCGAACCCGCGTTCCCGCGCGCGCTTGTCAAACAAAGCCTGTTCGCGCCGACGCAGCACCTCCGCTCCGTCGTCGTCAAAGCCCCGCCCGTGGGTCGTGGGGGTCGTCACCCGTAGCGCGTGGGGGCGATCTTCGTCGTCACCGCCTAGGGCCCAATCACATGCGACAAGGGGGGGTTGGTCGGGCTCGGCTCGCGAGGTCAGCACACTGGACACGACCGCATGTCCTGGCCGGGTATTGGCGATCGCAGTCAGCAACGTAGTCTTACCAACGCCCCCCCCTCCGACGATCACCGTGACCGGCCGAGGCGCACCCGTCTCATCCTGGAACGGAAAGGCTTCGTCGCTGAAAGGTCTGATGCCCGAAAGGCGCGCCATCAGCAGCCGCATCGGGGCGATTGTGGCACAATCAGCCGAGGGTGACAGATGGAGCTGAGGACTGAGGTCGAGATAGACGCGCCAATCCAACGCGTCTGGGACGTGCTCACCGATTTTTCGAGCTACCAGCAGTGGAATCCGTTCATTGCGAACGTCGAGGGCAAATTGGCCGAAGGCGAGAAACTCAGGCTAACCCTGACCCTGCCCGACGGCTCGGAACACCAGGTCCGGTCCACGGTCACTCGCGTCGATCCCGCCCGGGAGCTGCGCTGGGTGGGTCAGCTGTTGGTCCCGGGGCTGCTGCAGGGCGAGCATTTCTTCGAACTGGAAGCGCTGGACGCAGGCCGAACCCGACTGAAGCATTCGGAGAACTTCCGTGGCGTGTTGGTGCGGGTGCTGACGCGAACCCTCACCCAGGCCGGCCGTGCCTTCGTGGGTATGAACCACGCTCTGAAGATCCGGGCCGAAAAGCCTGCTTGAGTCAGTAACGAGGCTTGGGGCGCCGCCCGGAGGCGCGCAGGGCCTTGACGACGTCTTTGCGCTTGCCAAGGCACGGAAAGCAGTCATTGCGCTTCTTCGCGCCGCATCCGGATTTTCTAGTCAGTCGCGAAAGCGGGTACAGTGCGCGCCGGTCGCCTATCTCCTTGGCTTTCTCCACCAAGCTGACAGCCTGCTCGCAGTCCTTCACTGCGCGCAGATCCAGAGCAATCCCCAACGCGGGAGACGCCTTCGCCCTAACTTCCCTGGAGTAAACCAGCGCTTCCGCGAACTTCGTCGTCGGGGTGCGGCTGCGCGGCTTGGTCCAGGCTTCGTAGATCAGATCCGGTCCGGCTGGACCAGCCAAAGCTGCCATGGCCACAAGCGCTGCATACCCCGCTTCGCCGTCGGTGACGGCACTGCGCAGGAGCTTGACGTCTTCGGCGGATGGTTCCTTGCCTGCAAGGTCCTTCCGCATTTGCGCCAGCATGGCACGGCGCTGGGCCCGGCGTCCTTGGGCCAGGGTCATGGTCTCGACGGTGGTTCGCTCCGCTTGGGGCTTCTCTTCGATTCTTGACAAAGTGGCCGTGTCCCAAGTCTCGCTGCCGGCTAGCTCGCGAGTCGGCGCAGGGGGCGCCGAAGGCGACGGCACCGCAGGAGCGGCGGCCGTCGCGGCGGTCGGAGTGGGTGCCGATGCTGGTGCATCCCCGCGGCGCGCTATCAGGGCGGTCACGGTGCTAGACAGCAGCATCACCACGGCTGCCAAGACCACCGCTCCGCCGGCGACCACGCCCCACAGCGGAGCAGTGCCAGAACCAAGACGCACCCGCTTCTTCAGTGCAACCACCAGCGGTTGCGGCTCGTCGCTCGCGGGTTCCACGGGGGAATGCTGCGACTCCGGCGGCTGCGACGAGGCCGCAGAAGCGCTCTCGCCCACGAGATGAATCGGCGGCGCTTGAATGTCGCGGAGCTCCCGTGTGCCCGAAGACTCGGTGGGGGGCTGCACCGATGGCGGTGCTGGCCGATCGGACTCGGCCGCAGGCTCAGGAAAGTACTCGGCGACAGGAGCGTTGCCGGGCCGCTCCTGGGTCGCCTCCAGACTCTCCAATTCCACGTTCGGATCCGTGGTCAGGGACGACGTACTCACGAAGTCGGAGACCGTGTGGATCGACTCGAGACTGTCGTAGGGCTTTCGACCTGGCCCGAGAGGTGCGCCGGGTCCTTGTTGGGACGGTGGGGGCGGCGGAGCGCCGTAGTCTGGGGGTGGGGCATCGTAGTCCGGAGGCGGAGCGCCGTAATCGTCGTAGTCCCCGTCCTGGGCAGGCGGGGCAGCGGGTGGGGGCGGGGCCGACGGGTAGCGCGCCGACGGCGCCGGGGGCGGGGTGGACGGGTATCGAGCTGCTGGCGGAGGAGGCGGAGGAGGCGCCGAGGGGTAGCGCGCGGATGGCGGGGGCGGGGGCGCGGACGGTGCTGGGGGCGGAGCCGAGCGTGGCAGAGCGTCGGCTGCCGGCTCGTCCTCGTTCATCAGGCCCGAAGACGACCTCGGCAGGGTCTGCATCGAGGGACCGCTCGATGCCGCCGTCGGCGCCTCGCGAAAATCCGCGCTCGGAGTGGGAGCCCCAGCGCCCGGTGGCGCCAATCCGATCACGGTCTTCCGGCGAGGAATCGGCACGCCAAGGTCGGAGAATCGCTGGGACGGGTGAGGAGACGTTAGTTCTCGGGAGTCCACGGAGGGGTCCAAAACCGTGTCTTCCGGCACGACGGACGGCACTTCTTCCCAGCCGGCGTCGACGCGCGAAGGCCGCACGGATGGGCGCGGTTTCTGATCGTCGCCACTCATCGCTCGTGCCCAGCGTAGCATTCACTCCAGAAAAATCGGACATTTACGGAAACTCCGGCGGACGCTATGGCCCCAAGGTCGCCGTGTCCCGCCCTATTGCCGTTATCATCAATCCAAACGCCGGCCGACACCGACCGGCAACTGACGCAGCACGCCTGGAGGCAATCCTGGGTTGGCAGGGGCGGGTGTTCGAGACCGAGTCCGAACACGCCGTGGGTCCAGCGGTCGACGAGGCGCTGAACGTCGGCGCCGAGGTGGTCGCCATCAGCGGCGGCGACGGAACCCTAGGCGGCGTACTCAATGCGCTGCGAAAGCGCCGAAGCGAGAGCGAACTGCCGCTGCTGCTTCCGACCAACAGCGGCACCATCGACTTCGTGGCACGCAAGGTGGGTATCGCTGGTGACGTGGAGAGCATCGTCGCCCGACTGGCAGCAACCTACCGAAGGGGCGCGCGCCCTCAACGCAAGGAAGTCGACAGCCTTCGGCTCACGGGCACCCTGCGTGCACCTGGCCGGCCCGAGCAGGAGCTGGACGTGGTGGGCTTCGCTTTGGCTGCAGGAGGAATCGGCCAACGCTTCTTCACGAAGTACTACACGGAGCCCGTGCAAGGCGCGCGCGCGATCGTGCGAGTCGTTGTGCAAGCGGTTGCGTCTCATGCTCTCGATCGCGTGCGCGCCCCAGTACCCGAGCGCTACCTGGAGTACGGCCGCGCGGTCTTCCGGCCAACCGTAGCGGCAGTCACAATCGACGGTGAGGCTGTGCCAGGGGAAGCGCACGGTGCGATTCACGCCGGTGCCTTCGATGTGTCTTTGGGTGGCGTGTTTCGGGTATTCCCCTACGCCGCTGAGCGGGGTGAAAGCCACTTCCAGGCGGGCGAGATCGTGCCCGCGGAAATGATCCGTGCCTTGCCTGCCCTGGTCCGCGGGCGCGCTATACCCAGCGCGCGCCTGGTCGAGAAGAAGGGTCGCCAGATGCGGGTAGTCGCGACGGGACCTGAACTGCTGTCCTTGATTCTCGACGGCGAACCCATCGAGCATGTCGCCGAGCTTTTCGTGAGCTCAGGTCCTCCCGTCGGCATCGCACACGTCTGATTCGGCTGGTTGCGCCTCCGCGCTCCCATTGCGTTTGCAGAAGAGCCCCCTGTCCCGCATGCTGCATGGCCATGGGCGATCCAATTGTCGCCAGGGGATCCACCCAAGTCGAACCATGTCCCGTTTGAGGCCGTATTCGAGCTGCGGGCTGGCCGTTGTGGTGGCCGTCACGGCGCTGGCCTGCAAGCGTGACCCCAACGCGTCCCCACAGCCCGCACCCTCCACTTCGGTGGCGCGGCCAGCCTCCAGTGCAGCGTCGGCGCGCCCGCTTGCCCCACCGGGCTACGTGAAGATGCGAGTGGGCGGCGTGTTGGAAACCCGCGGTGGCGGCAACGTCGTCCTACTAGCGCGGGACGACAAGCGAATCGGCGTGCCGATCTTCATCTCGGGCACCGAGGCTTTGTCCATTCAGCTACGCCACAAGGGAGCGCGCTTCAAACGACCCTTGACCCACGACCTGATGGACGACGCGTTGTCGCGGCTCGAGGCCAAGGTCCTGGCGGCGCGTGTCGACAAGTTGGAAGACCAAACCTTTCACGGCACCGTGGTCTTGAAGAGTCCTAACGGACGCTGGGAACTCGATGCCCGCCCCTCGGACGCCATCGCCCTAGCCCTCGGCGCATCGGCGCCCATCTTCGTCGCAAGCGCCGTTGTGGACCATGCCTCCGTGTCCTTCGACGAGGTCAGGATCGAGAGCGAGGACCCCAAAGCCAAACCCCCGAGTCAACCGCGCTCTGCCCCCATTACGCTCTGAGCTCAGGTCTCGTTTTCGGGCCGGGGATGGAGCTCCGGTCCCTGGATGCAACTCGCCAGGTCAGCCGGAATGCGTACCGGTTTGTGGGTTTGGTCTACACACGCAAGCAAAGTGCTGCCCTGCACCAACAGCTCAGCATCGCCGGCGCGCGCGACGTCATAGGAAAACTCCAGCGTCACCCGCGTCAGCCTTGAGACCCAAGATTCCACCACGAGCAGTTGATCGAAGTGGGCCGGTCGTCGGTAGCGCAACTTCGCATCCACCACTGGAAAGTGAAGACCGCGGGCTGCCCAGCCTTCGGCTTCAACGCCGCGACGCCGCAGATACTCGACGCGGCCTGCCTCGAAGTAAGAAAGATAGACAGCGTGGTGCACGATGCCCATCAGGTCCGTGTCGCCGAAGCGAACCCGAACCCGGTAGCGTGTTTTGAAGCTTTCGCCCATTGGCCCGCAGCGTATAGCACTGCTTTCTGGCGCGAAGACGGCTGTCTGAACAGACGCCGACTTGCGCGCTGGGCGAAGCGGGGGCTAAACCCCCGGGCCATGCCCACGGAACCCCCGCCTCCGCCGCCCGTACCGAAGACGTACAAGATAGTGGTCGGCGTCGACTACTCGGACCAAGCCGCTTCCGCGCTGGAAGCGGCCATGGTGCTGGCCCTCGAGCGCGATGGGATGATCTACGCGGTGGCCGTGGCAGAGGACGGACTCCCTCGTCCAGCAGACTTGATGGAGGAAGTCCGACGGAAGTTCCAGGACGAAGCTCAGGCCGCCCTCGAAGCGTACGTCGCCGAGCGCATCGCCAACTTCGAGTCGCAGGGCTTCAAGTTCAATCAGAAACGAATCGCCGCAGTTGTCGACTTCGGCACTCCGGCCAAGGCCATCGTCGCTCTGGCTAAAGAGGTGGATGCGGATCTGATCATCGTCGGCACCCACAGCCGCAAAGGCATCTCGCGGCTCGTCGTGGGTTCCGTCGCAGAAGGCACCGTGAAGCAGGCGCCCTGCCCTGTTCTCGTCATGCGTCCGAAGGCTCACGATCGAGAGTGAAGTGGGCGGCTTCCCGCGCCGCTGCGGTTTCCGGCTGGCTGGGTTGCTGCTCTGAAAGCCAGTACACCATCTCATCGGCCTCCCAGGTGTAGGACTCCCCATTCAAGCGTACTCGCCCCTCTGCCAGCGAGACGGACAGCCGCAGCAGCGGCGTGCCGCCCAAATCCCGAAGCAGAGCTTCGAAACGACCCTGGCGTTCCGGGTCCACGAACACGAAACGGTGTCGCGCTGCGTAGGCGGTGTGGAGCCAGGCGGGGCGGAAGGCGATTCCGGCCAGGCCCAGTCGACCCGCCGTCAGAGCCAGGAGCTGCCCCGCCTCTTGGGCCAATCCCAAGCCTGGCTCCTCCTGCCCCGGTAGCTTCGGGCGGGTCTTTGAAAACGCCCCCCGCGGGTTGCGCAGCGTCAACCAGTGCACGTACAAGACCTGCTTGTCCGCGACAGTCTTGCGCTCCAGCACCGTCTCGAAGAGCAGATGCTCGACGCCATCACTGCGGGCGAAGACGCGCATTCGGTCGCCGCGGTTGTCGGTGTCTATGGCTACTCGAAACGAGCCG
This sequence comes from Polyangiaceae bacterium, assembly GCA_965222375.1. Taxonomy (GTDB): domain Bacteria; phylum Myxococcota_A; class Polyangia; order Polyangiales; family Polyangiaceae; genus JACKEA01. The sequence continues at coordinate 3,467,563 of CBDCTZ010000016.1, read as the reverse complement.
TAGCCCAACCGGCGCAAGTGACTGAGTATTCCGTAGCGCGCCAAGGCGAACTCGAGCCCCGATGCGGTGTAGAAGCCCAGCAGCTTCGGCTGTCGCATGGAGCGACCACCCAGATCCGACAAGATGTCGTCCTCGCTGAGCGCGAGGCTCTCCCCGAGGTCTTCCCGCCTCAGCTCCCGACTGATGTGAGCGTAGGATAGCGCGAGAGGGTCCACATCCGCTTCGACGTGGCTGGGCTGCCCCCGCAGTAGCAGTAGCGCAGTGCCCGCCAAGACTCGCCAGGCGTCTTTGCTGTAGCCGCCACCTGGCAGCCAAACCTGGGGCGATGAACCCACGGCGCGCCGCACGAGATCATCTCGTTGTTGCACGCCAGAAAGGGACATGGAAATCCCTCCCAAACGATCCACTTCCAGCACATCTCCTCCCGCGATGACGAAATAGAGGCCCGCCGGCGGCATCCGCGTGAGTAGTTGTGACAGCGACGCCAGGTAGGTCGAGTCGTCGCATTGAGGCGGAAGCACCGTTTCATCCACTCCCGGAAGGGGCCCCCAGTCCGCGCCGGACAGGGATCCGGTCCATACGGACGGATCGTCTTGGAAACACTCCGCGGTCCCATCGGGCGGGTGCGCGTCTAGATCCAGAATCGCCACTCGCTTGTCGAAACCCTCTTCTCGCAGGGCAGCCACGCTCACAGCAATGTCGTTGATTGCGCAAAAACCGCCGCCACGCCCTGGCCCCGCGTGATGAAACCCGCCAAGGAGGTTCAGGCCTGGCCCGCGATCCTCCAAACTGGACCTCGCTGCGGCCAAGGTGCCGCCGGTGGCCAATCGCAACGTGTCCAGCACTTCATCAACCACGATGTCCGACGCGTCGACGGCGAATACCCGGGCCAGGGTGTCAGCGTTGTGGATCTCCTCCAGCCACTGAAGGGTGTGCACGCGGCACAGATCTTCGAAGTGCGCCCGGGTCGGTCGGCGAACGTCACCGGGGCCGATCATGCCAAGAGAATGCAGATAGGCAACGACGAGGTCGGCGCGACGTGGTTCGATCCCCGTCAGTGCCTCCACGGAAGCCAGGGGTAGGCGATAGCTTGCGTCCACCCACAGGGTGAGCTTACGGCCCCGAGCTAGCCTGCCGAGACGGCGGCCCCAACGCTTCAAACCACGGCTGAGAGGAAAGGGAGCTGGGCTCACTTGCTCGTCGAATCGTCCGGCACGATGACGACCGGAACCGAGCTCAAGCGGACGAGTTTCTCGGCCACGCTGCCCAGAAGAAAGTGCCGCACGCCCGTGCGGCCGTGAGTGCCAATCACGATCAGATCGGCACCCGAGTCTTTCGCCGTCGCCAAGATGGCCGATGCGGGCTCGCCGGACTCCAGGTGATGCTCGATGGTGACGCCCTCGGGAGCGCTCATCTTCGCCAAAAACTCTTCCATCTCGGTTTCGGCGTTTTCGCGGATCAGGTCGGCAAGGGACTTCGGCTGGGTTCCGGGCTTGCCGACTACCATGGTATCGGGAACGTACGCCGGGCGATCCCAGATGTGCACAACGTCGACAGCCGCCTTGAGCTTGTCCGCCAAGTTCAAAGCGTAGCCGAGGGCATGACGGCAGCGATCCGAATAATCAACAGGAACCAGAATGCGTTGGATGGCCATGGGAAACCTGAAGCTGAGTTAACGGCGGGTCAAAGCGCACGACCCAGAGCGAGGCCGGCAACCATCGCGACCAACCCCGCGACGCTTTGACCTAGCACGTCTAGCGCCGCAGCTCCTAGCCGTCCGTCCACCAACAAGGCCTCTGCCTCGAAGATGAAAGTAGAAAAGGTCGTAAACGCGCCCATGAATCCCCCGAGGATCACGAGCTTCAGTGTGGGAGAGACGTTGACCCGCCCATCGAGAGCCGCAAAGGCCGCACCAAAAAGCAGGCAACCGACGACGTTCACGACCGCGGTGCCCCAGGGAAAGGCGGGCCCAACCGCACGCTGAATGGCCCCCGAGACCCACACCCGCAAAACGGTGCCGAGCGCTCCCGCCAGCGCTACCCATAGCCACTTGGTCATCCGTGCCTCGCTCGGGCGACAACCTCGCATCGTCCTGTCGCGAGCGCCAGTTAGGACACGAATTTCCCACCCGGCAGGCCCCGGGGCCAGCCGGCGCGCCCGCCAAGCGCCTGCAAACTGCGGGCACTGCACACCTACCCGAGCGCCCCCCGTCGTCTTCAGGTAGAGTTCTTGGGATCGTGAGTGGCAGTGACAAGTTGGACGGAGAGGAAACCCTCTCGATAGAGCGTGGGCCCGTGCTCGAAGCCATGGCCCAGCTCCGCAAGCCATTCGTACTCGAGCAGGTACAAGGGCCCGGAGCCCCGCAACGATTCGTACTGCGCCTCCCGGAGGTCGTCGTCGGCAGGTCCCTGCAGGCTCACATCTCCTTGGAATCCAGCGCGCTGTCCCGCAAGCACGTTGCGCTCAACCGCAAGGGTCTGGAGTACGTCTGCAGTGATCTGGGCAGCAAGAACGGCTTCTATGTCAACGGCGTGCGAGCGAACTCCGCGGTGCTGAGAGACGGCGATACCCTGCAAATGGGCGACGTGGTGTTTCTGTACCGCGAAGGTGATACATGAACAGCCTCGTGCGTTTCTGGGGAACGCGCGGATCCATCCCCACCCCAGGCAACCTCACTCGACGCTACGGTGGTAACACCTCCTGCGTCAGCATCCGAGTGGGCAGCGCCCTTTTCATCTGCGATGGCGGCACTGGGCTGCGGGAGCTCGGAGTCTCGCTGGTAGACGAGCTAGGCGACCAGCCATTGGAAGCCCATCTCTTCTTCAGCCACACGCACTGGGACCACATCCAGGGTTTCCCTTTTTTCGTTCCCGCTTACTCCAAGCGCAATACCTTGTATGTGTACGACGCTACCCGGGAGGACGACCGGGTGCGAAACCTGCTTCTTGGCCAAATGGCTAGCGACTACTTCCCCGTCGAGTTTCGGGATTTGGGCTCGAACATCGCCTCACGCAACCTGGAGATAGGAGAAACGATCCTCGATGGCGTCACGATTCGGCATCGGGAACAGGTTCACCCGGGCAAGAGCTTTGCGTTCTCCTTCGAAGCGTCCGGCAAAAAGGTCGTCTACGCCACGGATAGCGAGCTCGATCTCTCGATTCAGAACCAAGACGCAAGCGAGCGGGATCCCAGTGTGCTGCGTGAGCTACCCGCGGATCTCGTCCGCTTCATGGCCGATGCGGACTTGCTGATTGCGGACGGCCAATACACGGACGATGAATACCCCACCAAGCGGGGCTGGGGCCACGCCCGTGCAAACACCGTCGTAGATCTCGCCGTGCAAGCCGGGGTGAAGCAATGTGCCATTTTCCACCACGACCCGATGCACTCAGATGATCACGTGGAACAGATCGTAGCCGAAGGTCGGGACCGCGTGGCATCCCACAATTCCTCAGTTCAGGTCTTCGCGGCTCGGGAAGGCATCGAACTCAGCGTTTGAAGTCGGCCCGCTCTTCCAATTCATCGATTGTCTTGGGCCAGTCCCCCCCCAGAAGCTTCGACAAGCTGCGATCCGCAAGCATCTTCCCACCCGTTTGACAGCGCGGACAGTAGTTCAGTTCATTGTCTGCGAACCGCACGCGCTGGACTTTGGTTTGACAGCGCGGACAAGGTTTTCCAAACCGACCATGCACGGCCATGTCATCGTGAAACGCCGTCACCTTGTCAGGGAATCCGTCACCGACCTGCTTCCGCAAACGCTTCGTCCAGTCGCGCAGCGTGCTCTTCGTGGCCTTGTGCAGTCGGGCCAGCTCCTCCTTGGCCAGGGACTGGGTGCGCTTCGTGGGAGAAAGCTGCGCCAGCCAGAGGATCTCGTCCGAGTAGGCGTTCCCGACGCCGCTCACGATCCTGGGGTCTGTGAGCGCCCGTTTCAAGGTGCGGTTTTCCCGAGTCAGCGCCGCCCTGAACACCGCCGCGGTGGCCTCGAGTGCTTCCACTCCACCGCGCTCGAAGGGCTTCAACGCCGCTTCCCCCTCGACCACGAAAAGGCTAGCCCGCTTGCGACTACTCGCCTCGGTCAGCAGAAGAGAGTGCGACTCGAAATCGAAGGCGGCGAGCCCGACCTTACGCGGCACGACCACCTTCAACGCTTTCATGCGCAGACGCCCGGAAATCATCAAGTGCAACACCAGGAAGAGCTCGCCTTCCAATTCGAAGACGATTCGTTTGCCCATCCGGTGCGCCCCAAGCAATTTCTTTCCCTCCGCCGCCGCCAAGGGCGGCGACACAGTGCGCAGCAAGAAAGGGCTCTGAAGACGGACCCGCTCCAGCCGCTGGTCCGCGAAGAGCGCAGTGATGCGTTCGCAGTAAACGTCGACGTCCGGCTGCTCGGGCATCAGCCCTTCACTCGCTGTCGCACACGTCGCACCACTTCCTCCACGGTGGCCGTGTCGTGGCCGCCGCGCGCGACAGCATCGGCATGTTCCGGAGCGTCGAAGGGAGCGTCGGCTCCGGGCACCCCCTGCACGCGCCCCTCGCGAACGGCGCGATACAGCCCTTTGGCATCCCGCGCCTCCACCTCCTGTTGCGGAACGTCCACGAAAACCTCGAAAAAGTCCGGCGCCAGCTGTTTGGCTCGACGTCGATACTCCGCCCGCGACGCCGTGGCGGGCACCAAAACGATCTGTCCCTGAGCGGCGACCAGCGCCGCCAAGTTCGCCAGGGTCTCGTAGAACGCATCCCGGGCCTCTGGGTCATAGCCAGGCGCTGGGCGCAAAGCCGCGCGCACCGCATCACCATCCAGCACGCAAGCGCAGACCCCCTGCTCTTGCAACAATTTGAAAGCTGCTTTCGCGAAGGTCGACTTGCCCGAGGATGGTCTTCCGACAATCCACAGCACGACCCCGTTCACCCAAACACCTCATCCGCCATCGCCGGGTGAAAGCGATCTCTGGCAAGCACGTCTTCAATCAGACTGAGCATTCGGTCCCGTGCCCGACCGCTAACTGCGGGGTACCAAACGGGATTGCAGATCACGAGCCCACGCCAGGCGAAGAAGGGCGCGCAAACGTCAAATAGCTCTGCATCCTGAGTGAGTTCCAAGTACAGCTCGAAGAAGCGCTGAAACAAGACGCGAAATGCCGGCTGCCAAGCTTCGGGATGCTCGACCGCAAAGAAGATGTAGTTGATGGCAAGGCAAGTGACGTCGTCTGCAGGGTCCCCCATGGAGCCCCGGCTGCTATCCAGGAGCGCGAGTTTGTGGTCGTCGCTGAACAGGATATTGAACGGGTGGAAGTCTCCGTGGGAGCGCGCCATTCGGTGATGCCGATCTTTTAGCGCCCAGCGCCAGCCGTCGCACAGCGACTCGATTTGCTGCATACGCTTGGGCGGCGCGCATTCCACGGACGCATCATAGGCGTCGATCAGCCCGAAAATGCCCTCGCCGCTTCCCACCAAATCGCGAATCGAGCGCGTGTAGCGCAAGGGATTGTCGATCTTCTGGCCATGAATCTCAGCCAAAGCCCGCGCCAGGATCTCGGTATGCGCCAAATCGTCGGGGCCCAGGCTACCGCGCTGAGCAATACGCCGTAACTCGTCGGCGTAGACGTGCCCGGGCGCGTACGCAGTAATCAAGTAGAACTCCCGAGCGTCCGAGAGCGAGTGGAGCGTCTTGCCATCGTTGCCGATGGCCCCAACATCGAGGGCCGTTACGTGGTGGGGGATCTGCGCGAAGCGATCGAAGGACAGCAGCATCTCAGCCGCCCTGTCTGCGCGCCGGTCGTGCCCGAAGGCGTCAGGCTTGGCGGTGTGGAAGACGAGAGTGTCTTGCTCGCCGTTTTCGAGGCGCACCTCCAACCGCAAAGGTACGCCGTATCCGGTGCCCTTTGAGGTTGGGGCATCTTGGGCATCAGCTTCATCGATGCCGAAAGGCCACACGCGCTCCAGCGTGGCCCCGGGACGGATGCGGGCAACGATGGCTTCAAGTGCCGGAGTGATATCGCGCTCAAAGGCCTGCGCCACGCCGAGGAAGGTGGCAAAGGGGCCCGCCGAGCGCAAGGGGTGGGGTCCCCCAGCATGAGCGTACTCATCTTGGGCTGGATTGGGTTTGGGTCGACGCGCTTCGCGATACCCGACGGGGTGAGCCATGTTCCCCCCTGGGCCACTACTCCCACCCTGGGCCACCCTAGGGCGCTTCGCCCGTGCTGCTGACACCCGGTGGCCACCCAACCGCGAAGGGCACGTCGGTGGAGAGTGCTCACCCGGTCCTTTTGAGCTGCCATTTTTCGACAGCTACACTGCTCGCCATGGATGCTCAATCAACTCCACTCCAACTGCTTCGCAGTCGGTTTGTCCCGCTACTAGCCGCGCTCTTGATCGCGTTGCTCTCCGACACTCCGGACAGTGGGCATATCGGCGGGGTGGTAGTGCGCGTGTTGGTGCTGCTGGCGGCTCTGTTTGCCGTGAGCCGAAAGCGAAAAACGCTCGCCGTTGGTGCTGCACTCATTCTGCCCGCCATCGGGTTCATGGCCTTCGCAGAAGCGCAGCCGGGAAAGCTGCTCGGAACGCTATCACTGCTCAGCGCGATTCTGTTTCTCGGATACGTGGCGTGGACCGCCCTGACCGCGATACTTGACGCCAACGAGGTGAACCGAGACGTGATCACCGGTGGCGTCGCAGTGTACCTGGTGATCGGATTCCTGGCAGGCCTGGTCTTCACGTTACTCGAACTCCTCCAGCCCGGTTCGTTTGCCGGGGGCAGCGCCGCACCGAAGGGTGGGATTGATTTCACCTACTTCAGCTTCGTAACCCTGACCACACTTGGATACGGAGATATTGTGCCGAGCACTGCACTTGCACGCCGCCTAGGTGTAGCTGAAGCGCTGGCGAGTCAAGTCTACCTGGCAGTGTTCATCGGGCGTCTAGTGGGTGTGTACCGCGGGCGGCAGCTCACACCAGACAGAGTCCCGAAAGTACGCTCAGCTGGATAGCTTAGCGCTTGGCCCACAGATAGCCGATGCCCGATGGTTGGTGCTCTCGACATCGGTTGACGCCTCGGCTAAGTCCGCAGCGAGCATAGCAATCGCGTAGGAGAAAGATGGCTTCGCAACGACTTCTGTTCGCTCGCAGGTGGCTTCCCCTGCTGCTCGTATTGATCGCGACGCTGACCACAGCTGCAGCCTCCGCCCAAGCGGGCAAGCCTGTCGCAGGTGGCTCCAAAAGTGCTCGCATCGGAGTTGTCTACGACGGCCCATCAGAGTTTCTGCAGCGCACCCAACGCATCATCGAGAAGGAAGTGCAGGAACTCACTCGCGGCGAGTTCAGCGTGACCTTCCCCGCGGACAAGCAGCTGACCGGAGATTGGAAAAAGCAAACGGCGAAATCCCACCTCGACACATTGTTAGGCGACGCCGACGTCGACATGGTGTTCGTATTCGGGCTCGCCAGCGCGGACGCCGCCGCACGCCACTCGGGGCTCAAGAAGCCGACCGTCGCGCCCTTCATGCTGGACGAGCGCTTCCACGGCCTCGTCCAGAGTGATGGCAGCAGCAAGCGGCGCACCAACCTGAGCTACGTTGTCTGGAAATTGGATTTCGAGCGTGACTTGAAGCTGCTCCAAGAGCTGGGCCCATTTGGGAAGATCGCTTTCCTCGGCGGCACCGGGGAGCCGCTACCTGGAGTGCGCAAGACTCTCGTCACTCAATTCAAGAAGGCCGGCGCCACGGCGGTCTTCGTGCCAGTCAGCAGCGATGCAAATGCCACGGTCCGCTCCATCCCCGCGGATGTGCAAGCCGTCTACGTAGGACCGCTGCTCCAAATGCCAAAGAGCTACACCGCCGCATTGGCCAAGGCACTCGCGGCCAAACGGCTACCCAGCTTCGCTTGGCGTGGTCGAGAGGACGTGCAACGGGGAATGTTGCTGGGTCTCGCCGCTCCGAGCGATCTGTCGCGCCTAGCCCGCCGCGTGGCGCTCAACGTACAGAGCCTCTTGCTCAAAGAACCGGTATCGAGCCAGAGCAAGGCCTTTCAGACCACCGAGCAGCTGGTCATCAACATGGCGACCGCGCGTCAGATCGGCGTCTACCCAAATTGGACACTGATCACCGAAGCCGAGCTGCTGCACCACAAACGTGGGAAGGTGACGCGGAAGCTCAACCTGAAGCAAGCCATCCGCGAAGCCACCAAGACGAATCTCGATCTGGCAATCGCACGAATCAAGCTTCGCGCGTCGCGAGCCGACGTCCGCGAGGCTCGCGCGGGCTTGTATCCCCAGCTGTCCGTCGGCGCCCAGGGCGTATGGATCGACAAGGACCGCGCTGGCACGTCGGCCGCGGAGCGCACGCTGTCCTGGTCCGCAACTCTCAATCAATCTTTGTACAACGAAAAGATCTACGCGAACCTGAAGGTCCGCAAGATCGCGCTGAAGTCCGTGGCCCACGAGCGGGATGCGGTTCGCCTAGACGTCGTACGCGACGTCGCGGTTGCCTACCTGAATCTGCTCAGGGCGCAGAACGCGGAACGCATCCAGCGGAACAACCTGAACCTATCCCGGTCAAACCTGGCACTCGCCCGAAAGCGGAAGTTGATTGGCAGTGGTAGTTCGGCCGAGGTGTTCCGCTGGGAGTCCCAGATTGCCAATGACCGCCGCAACCTGATCAACTCCGCTTCCCAGCGCAACCTCTCGGAAATGGAACTCAACCGGCTGCTCAACCGACCTCTGGAAGAACCGTTCTTGACCCGAGAGTCGTCGATGGCAGCCACCTCGATGCTCCAGAGCGAAAAGCGTATCGCCCACTACGTGAACAACCCGTTTCGCTTTCGCGTGTTGCGGGATTTCTTCGAAAAAGAGGCGACGCGGATCGCGCCGGAACTCAAAGCGACACGCCTCGCCATCGCCGCCAAGCGGCGCGAGCTGAAGTCCAACCGGAACGCCTACTACCTGCCGAGCTTCTCCCTTCAGGCGTCCCTGACCCATCGCTTCTTGAAGGACGGCGAGGGAAGCGAGCCCGCCACGCTCCCGCCGCAGTTTCAGGGCGTGTTCAGCAGTCCGGACAACTTGGATTGGCAAGTTGCAGCTGTGGCTCAGCTGCCGTTGTTCGAGGGCGGAGCGCGCTATGCCCGCACGCGCAAGGCCGAGGCCGAAATGCTCCAGCTCACTCTGGAGGCGAAGAACCGAACGCAGCTGATTCGTCAACGCATCCGAGTTGCGTTGCACCGCGCGGGCGCATCCTACCCGGGCGTGCGCCTGACCGGGGACGCCGCGAAGGCCGCCCGCGGGAACCTCAAGTTGGTCACCGCAGCTTACTCGGCGGGTTCGACGACGATCCTGACGCTGCTGGACGCGCAGAACCAGACTCTTGCGGCGGAGCTGGCGGCGTCCAACGCGGTGTACGACTTCCTGGCGGACGTCGTCGAAGTTCGGCGCGCGATCGGAGTGCTCTCGGCGGATAAGAAGGGCGGCGAAGCCTTCTTCAAACGCTTGGACACCTACCTCGCAAGCCGCCAACTCCAAGATGGTTCACGGGGGGCCCGATGAATCGCTACGCTCATAATGGCCGCGCGTTGCGCATCGCTGGGCAGTGGCTCATCGCCCTGGCGCTTTTCTGCAGCGCCTGCGGCAAGAAGTCCGAAGAGCCCGTCGCCGAGGAGGTGATTCGTCCTGTTCGCTACGAGGTCGTGGTTGCCAGGGGCGGTCAGCAGACTCAAACCCTCGCGGGCGTGGCGCAGGCGGGTTCCAAGAAGAACCTGTCCTTCAAAGCCGCCGGCACCGTGAAGAACCTCAAGGTGAAAGTCGGCGACAAGGTAAAGAAGAACCGCACCATCGCGAGTCTGGACAGCGGCCAGGCCTCGCTGCAGGTGCAAGAGGCCAAGGCCTCGGTCGAGCAGTCCAAGGCGCAGCTGCGCAACGCCAAGTCCAACTACGAGCGAGTGCGGCGTCTGTACGAGGCGAACTCGGCATCCCGGCAAGAGCTGGATACAGCGCGCACCAATCGCGACTCGGCCCAGGCCGGTTTGAAAGCCGGACAAAAACGGGTGCAGCTGCTCCAGTCCCAGGCGGGCGATCGCACACTGAAGCCGAGGATCGATGGCGTGGTGGCCAAGGTACTGGTGGAGGAAGGTGAAAACGTTTCCGCCGGGCAGCCCGTACTGATCGTCAACGCCAAGGCGAAAGCCGAAGTGGAGGTCGCGGTGCCGGAGCGATGGATCGGTGCCATCGAGCGGGGAGCCAGCGCCGAGGTGCGCTTCGACGCCATCACGGGTGAGACCTTCCCGGGGACCGTGAGCGAGGTCGGGATTTCCGCAGACGACCAAGCTGCGACCTTTCCGGTGACGATTACCCTGGCCAAAGAAGACAAGCGGATCCGATCCGGACTCGCGGCAAAGGTCACCCTGAGCTTTGGCAAGTCTGGAGAAACCCCAACGCTACGGGTACCGCCGAAGGCCGTCGGAGAGGATCTCCAAGGTCGCTTCGTGTTCATCGCCGTTCCCAAAGAGAAGGGCTTCGCGCAGGTCGAGCGGCGCAAGGCCGTGGTTGGAGAGATCGGGGACAGCGGCCTCGAGATCAAGTCTGGAGTCAAAGCCGGCGAATTCATCGTCACGGCGGGCTTGCGCTTCCTGAAAGACGGCCAACGGGTGCGTTTGCAACCGCTGCAAGTGCCGGCGCCGAGCAGCGCGCCGCCCACACCTAGCGCGTCCTCCGCCCCATCCGGATCCGTCAAGTAGGCGGGAGCGTCATGAACATCACGCGACTAGCGATCGACAAGAGCAGGATCACGTTTGTAATCCTGGCCTGCGTCCTATTCAGTGGCGTCCAGGCGTATTTCAGTCTGTCTCGAGCTGAAGATCCGGGCTTTCCGATCCGAGCCGCAACGGTCATCACCCGTTTTCCCGGAGCCGGTCCCGCCCGAGTGGAACTGCTCGTTTCCGACAAGATCGAGAAGAAGGTCCAAGAAATCCCCGAGCTGAAGGACGTCACCAGCAAGAATCAGCCCGGTTTGTCCGTGGTGACCGCCAACTTCAAGGACTCGGTCGCGAAGAAGGACCTACAGAAGGTCTTCGACAAGCTGCGGCGGAAGGTGGAAGCCGTCGAAGGGGATTTGCCAGAGGGTACTCAGTCTCCGGTCGTGAACGATGAGTTCGGCGACGTATTCGGCACGGTGATCGGCATTACCGGCGACGGCTACGACTACCGCGAGATCAAGGAGGTGGCCGATGAAGTTCGCGATGAGCTATTGCGCATCGATGACGTCGCCAAGGTAGACATCTACGGAGCCCAGGAAGAGCGCGTTTTCATCGAATTCGACAACGAGCGTTTGTCTGAGCTCGGCCTCTCACCGGGCCAGATGCAGTCCATCCTCCAGGGTCAGAACATCCTCATTGCGGGTGGGCGGGTGCGGGCTGGCGACGAGCGCTACTCGTTGGAGCCGAGCGGCAACTTCGAGTCCGTCAAAGACATCGAAGAGACGCTGATCCAGCTCCCCAACAGAAACGTGCTGCCGCTGAAGGAAGTGGCGCGAGTCCAGCGCAGCTACGTCGATCCGCCATCCAAGTTCTACCACCATTCAGGCACGCCAGGCCTTGCCCTGGCCGTAGCGATGCGAGAGGGCGGCAACCTCGTCGACCTCGGCACGGCGGTCAAGAAGCGGCTGGAAGAAGTCGAACGAAGTTACCCCATTGGCGTCAGCTTCGACATCGTCATCTTTCAGCCTGGCGACGTGGAGACCAAGGTCGACGACTTCGTCTCGAACCTACTTCAGGCCATTGGCGTGGTGCTCTTGGCGATGCTGCTCTTCCTGGGCCTCAGAACGGGCTTGGTCGTTTCCACCCTGATCCCCATGGCGATGGCATCGGCGCTATTCGTCATGTCCATCTTCGGTGTCGGGCTGGACCAGATATCGTTGGCGGCACTGATCATCGCCCTCGGGATGCTGGTGGACAACGCCGTCGTAGTGGCGGAATCCACCCTGGTACAGATGGGCGAAGGCAAGTCCGCCACGGATGCCGCAGTGCGTTCATCGGTGGAACTCGCGCTGCCCCTGCTGATCGCATCGCTAACGACATCTGCAGCGTTCCTGCCGATCTACCTCGCGGAGTCTACCGTTGGCGAGTACACCGCACCCCTGTTCAAGGTGGTCACGATCACGCTGCTCTGTTCCTGGATTCTGTCCATCACCGTCATTCCGCTGTTTTGCGCAAAGCTCCTGAAGGCTCCCAAAGTCGCGAGCGAAGGGACCTACAACACACGCTTCTATCGCTTGTATCGGGCTGGGCTGTTGACCGTGCTCCGGCATCGAGTCGTGACCCTCGCGGTTGTCGCCGCTACGTTCTTCGCGGCGATCCAGGGCCTGGGCTACGTCCGCAAACTCTTCTTCCCGGCGTCGGACAATCCGTCTTTCACCGTCGAACTCGAGCTACCCACGGGCACGGCGATCGAGCACACTCGGCAGGTCACCGCCAAGCTGGAGGGCTTTCTCAACCGAGAGCTCCAGGTCAATGAGCAGCGCAAGAGCGGGCTGAAGCACTGGGCCACGTTCATCGGGGAAGGTGGGCCACGCTTCTATCTGGGCTACTCGGGTCCCGAATCCGCACCTGAGTTCAGTGTCTTGATCGTGACCGCAACGGACTTCGACGCGGCGTCCGCGGCCATGCCCAAGGTGCGCAAGTTCGTGGCCGACAACTTCCCAGATACCGTGGCGACGGTGCGACTGAGGGCGGCAGGTGCCCCCGCAACGGCGCCAGTGGTCTACAAGATCCAAGCCCGGACGGAGCAAGGCCTGTACGCCCACGCCCAGGAGGTCAAAGACAAGCTGGCCGACACGTCGGGTGTGACCAACATTCGTGACAACTGGGGGCAGCGGATCAAGAAGCTGATCGTGCAGATCGACCCGGCGCGGGTTCGCCGCTCTGGGCTGTCCAACCGCGATGTGGCCACCTCCTTGAAAACCTCCCTGAGCGGCATCACGGTGACGGATTACCGCGAGGGCGACGACAGCATACCGGTCGTGCTGCGTGCCAAGGTCGCTGACCGAGATGACCTGGGCAAGCTCGATACCCTCAAGGTCTACGCTGCCCAAAGCACCCGCTCGGTGCCCCTCAAGCAGGTAGCCGACGTCGACATCGTCTGGGAACCCGCCAAGATCTTGCGCCGCGATCGCCTCAAGACCATGGAGGTCCGCGCGGATGTGGAGGGCGATACCACCGCCGCGGAAGTCAACGCGCAGATCGTGCCTTGGCTCGATGGCAAGGCGAAGGAGTGGGGTCCGTCGATGCGCTGGGAGCTCGGTGGCGATGGCAAAGGCAGCGCCGACGCCAACCAAGCCATCGCGGACAAACTGCCCATCGCAGCGCTCGTCATCATCTTACTTCTGGTGATGCAGTTCAACTCGATCCGTCGGCCCTTCATCGTTCTGATGGCGATCCCTCTGTCTCTCATCGGTGTCACCGTCGGGCTGCTAGTCGCCGATTCCTACGTCGGCTTCATGACAACGCTCGGGATCATTTCCCTAGCCGGGATCGTGATCAACAACGCCATCGTTCTGATCGATCGCATCAAGATAGAGATTGAAGAAAACGGTCACCCGCCAGCCCGCGCGATCATCGAGTCGGCTCAACGCCGCCTCCGCCCTATCCTGCTGACCACCTTCACCACCGTGCTCGGTCTGATTCCGCTGTGGTACGGCGGTGGTCCGATGTGGGAACCCATGGCCATCAGCATCATCTTCGGTTTGCTGTTTTCGACCGTGCTGACCTTGGGGGTCGTACCGGTACTGTATTCGCTCTTCTTTCGGGTCAAATTCGGCAAGGTGGATCCCTAATCGGCTGCGCACTTGGCATCGCGACATGTATCCACGCAAACCGTCAGCGCTTGCTCTGGCAGCCACCACGCTACTTGCAACCGGCGCTGCCGTGGGCCAGCCGAAGGGCCTGGTCGTGGCCGGCGTGGACTACGTGCCGCCGACCCGGGGCAAGGATGCAGTGGCGGGGGAGGAAAGTCGCGAAGTAGGGGTGACTGACACCCAGCTCAGCCTGAACTACGGGCTCAAGTTGGGGAAGGGCACGATCCTGGCACCGGGTATCAAGTATCGCTTCGTCGACATCCAGACCGAAAACCAACCCATCCCTGTGGACCGACTCCATTCGCTGCTGCTGAACACCGCGTGGATCCAGAAATTTGGTGAGCATTGGCGCAGCATGTTCATCGCGGGTGCTGGGTTGGCGTCAGACTTCGAAGATGACGTGCACGAGGACGACGTCGTCTTCGTCTTCCGAGGTATTGGGAGCTACGAGTTCAGCAAGGATTTTTCCCTTGGCGCTGGTGTTGGCTACGACCGACGCACCGGCAAATTCCAACCCTTGCCCCTGCTGGCCTTGAACTGGCACTTCGCACCTCGTTGGAGGCTCTCCGGAATCGCTCCCGCTCACGTGGAACTCGGCTTCCAAACTTCCGAGCGAGTCACCACGGGGATCGTAGGTGGACTGACTGGAGACCGCTTTCACCTCGGCGCAGAGAATATCGGGGCGAGCCGAATATTTCTCGCGTACTCCGTAGCCAAGGTGGGGCCGCATGTGACCGTGCACCTTGGCAAGGCCTTTCACCTTCAGCTTCGATCGGGCATCGCTTTTCTTCGCCGCTTCGAGGGCTTCATCGACGACGAACCCTTGACCGGGCGCTACCTAAAAGAGGCCGGCTACTTCGGAGCCACTTTCTGGTTGGGCCCTAGCGGTTGGAGGAGCAGCACCGAGTAGCTCTCGGCTCGCCTTGTGGGCGGCACCGGGTCAAACCGTGCTCTCTTGTTGGGTTTGGGTCGCGTCACTTGGCGGCGCTGGGGCGCTACTCCCGCGCTGCCCCTGCGGCTCGGCATCCGCGTGCTTGCCTTCACGGTTCTGATGGATGCGACTGAGAAACCGTTCGACCCCCTCCACCACGCGGACGCTGCGCGGCGAGTAGAAGATGTCGAAGGCATGCTGGGCGCCGGGCAGCTCCGCGTATGCGACGGCGGCGCTGGAGCGCTCGCGAAGCAATCGCACGAGTTCTCGAGCGTACTGCACCGGCGCAAGGGTATCGCGGTCCCCATGGACGATGAAGAACGGCGGCGCATCCCCGTTCACCTGGTCGAGGGGAGAGGCACGGTGGAACTTTTCCGGCTCATCCGCCAGCTTCGCTTTCATCACCAGCGGCTCGATCAGCATCGAGAAAAACTCGGGCCCATACAGCTTCAATCGATCGACGAAGCAATACACCCCGTAGAAGGGCACCGCCGCTTGGACTCGCGTATCTGCGCTCTCGAAGCCGGGTTGGTAGCTCGGATCGTTCTGGGTCAGTGCCATCAACGCGGTCAAATGGCCCCCAGCCGAGCCGCCGGTCACCACCAGGAAGTCCGGGTCGACGCCGTATTCATCGGCGTGTTCCCTAATCCACGCCAAAGCGCGTTTGATGTCGACTAGGTGATCCGGGAAGGTCGCCCGCGGACTGAGCCGGTAGTCGACATTGAACCCGACCCAACCTTGACTGGCCAGATGGTACAGCAACGGGAGCCCTTGATCGCGCCGGCTCCCGAGCACCCAGCCGCCACCGTGGATCTGCAGCACGGCGGGGCGGCGACTACCCGGCTGAGCGGGCTGATACACGTCGAGCAACAACCGCTTCTTGCCAATCCGGTGGTACTCGACGCCGCGGGTTCGATTCACGCCACGCCGCCCCATCAGCAGCGGTGTCACCAACTTGGTCCACGGCACCCGCGGCCAATCGTCAAAGGGCTGGAAGTCCGCCAGCGCGCCCCGCACCACGCTCTCGGCGCGCCGTGCGCTCACCCACATCACGACGAGGGCCACCCACGAGATTGTCGTGAGACCGAGCGCAACCCAACCCGGCCAATGGTCGAGGGCCCCGAGCCAAACGAAGACGAGGGTCGACACCAGCTGCCATACGAACTGGTGCGCAACCATTTCGCCCACAATCCACGAGCTCAGGAACGCAGGAATGAGCAAAACCCGCCCGCCCTTGATCGGGCGCAGGGCATTGAGGGTGAATCCCGCTCCCGCCAAGGCAACGGCCAGAAAGAGCCACGCGACGTAGGGCCGCAGGGGGTCGAACCAAGCAGGCACGATGCCCGCAAACATGCACCTGTTTCGGGATTTGTAAAGGTCGCTAATAATGCGTGACTGGGAAGCGCTTGGCGAAGGGGCTGATGCGTCGCGAACAAGTTGGTGCTCGTGGGATGGTTTTGCGTGGGCACGTTTGAGCCTAGAGCGCCGGACCCATGGGGGCACGCGTGCGAATTGTGTTCTGGTGCCTCGTGCGGTCCATCGCTGGGTACAGCTCGCGGGGGAAGATTCCCCCGGCCCTGACGGATCCCCACGAAATCACACGGCCTCCAGCGCGCGGAGTGCCGACAGACCGTCGACAAGCGCCCTGAATATGTGAGGGGTATCGCGCTCAAGGCATCGTCTGCCGAGAGTAATGATGGAAAGCACACGTCGAGTTCGTGTCGTGTTGGCCTGGAAGTGTCTCTGGAGTCCTCGCTCTTCGGCGGCGGCGCCCACGAGCAGCGCGATGAAGCTGGCGAATGCAGTAAGCATGAGCAGGACGCGCAATCGGTTGATCTTGCGAGTCATGCTCTGCTCGAGTGCCCAACCGTAGCGAGAGCTCTTGTCGTCACGGAAGGATTCCTCGATTTCCATTCGACGAGCATATGCCCGCACGATTTGTGCCGCCGATTCGGCCTTCAGCGATGTCGCTAGGACCTAGGGACGCGTTGCGCGCAAGACGTTTTTGCGGTCGCTGTTCTTTCGAGGAAGCGTTCGACGCCGACGCGAGGCCCGCCGACTGCGACCGTCATAGGTTACAATCCTTGCTTCGTATGGCGCTTTGAGTCTCAGCAAGTGTTGGCCGTGATCCTCCGGCTGATGGGTAGCAATTTTTTTCTGATAGGCCACGACCTGGCAAGGCTCTTCACGGCACCTACGCGGGGTCAGATCGCCGCGTAGTCGACCAACAAAGTCCCAGCCGACCCTGAGGACGTCCTCAAACCACGGCCCCAAGAACCCAATGTCCGTCACGACGATGGGACGGCACTGCGAGGGCACGACCTTCTTGAGTTTGCGCAAGAAACTCTGCTGCATCTTCCGGTTGCCAAGCAACCTGCTCGGACGCGGCTCCGTTAAGATCACAACTGAGCGTCCCTGAAAAGCTACGGAAGCACGTATGGCGACGTGCCGGTCCGAGAGCTTCGTCCAGTCCACCAGGATCACCGGACGCTCGCAGTGACGCAAAACCCTCCACGCGAGCGCGGCCCCCCAAGTCACAAGCTCTGCCTGCAAATGGCGATTCGAAAGCGCACGATCCGCCCGCTTGATGCGGTGTTTTTCGGTCGCCGTACTTCACACACCCCGACCGATGCTGATCACGGTGGCGCGGCCGCCCCGTAACAGTCCCGCAACCAAAGCAAAAACGAGCTTCACTCGAGCCGAATGAATTCCGCGTAGCGAATCACCAAAGAGTTTGGGTACTTTAGCCAGTGACTGCACAGGTCTCCCTTTGGACGTTGTGGTTAACTCCAGAAGATCAAAGGCCTGTGTGGTCGTCAATCCATTCGTACCCGCACGATTCTCCGAAGAAATTCGTGGGGAGCCGTCAGGCCCCGGCCCCGGTCGCCTTCCGACTGGTTAGGTGTTGGCTAAAGGGGCTGACGCGGGTTCAGGCTACGCGGCGTACGCTGATGGGCTCTTCGTGATCTTCGGACTTCCGTGTCTCAATCCGAAGCTCTGCGTCGTACATCGCCGCAAGTTGCTCTAGGGCGAGATTGGTGGACTCGCTCAACACAATGACGCGACCCAATTCCCATAAAGAAATCAGCATCGCCCCTCGGGCTAGGGTCCGCTCGCGGCCCGAGTCATCCCCCACCACCAGCACACACATGCGCGCCCGTCGGGGCAGTTCGCCGCGTTCGATGCCCTCAGTGACGCGGGTCGCGAAAGCTGAAGGCGCCTCCCCAGCGCCCTCGGCGCGGACGAAGATGCTGGACTCGGCGCCCAGCTCGGCGTCCATCCAAGGCGGCAGAGCGGTACCTCGCTCCAGAACTACGACGGCTTCGTTGTGCATGGCGGATCGGATCGTGGCACGTGCCCCGCGGACCGGGCCAAAAGTCCGGGACCGATAGCGGTCCCGATGCAGGTCACCCCCAGTCCGGGAAGTTGCCTCGTAACTATTCGAATTTATTATCTTTATTAGCGACCCAGGAACGAGCTGCAAGGCCCGCCGCGACCCAGCGTTGTCCATTGGGCGAAAAAAATGCGGTCACGGATCGGCGACACTCAGCCACAGGGGAAGAGAGGACACATGGGGCATTCGGCGGAAGCAGGAACGAGCGCGGCACGGAGTGAACGACCGCAGGTGTCACCCGAAGACCAGGCCATCATCGGCGCCATCGCCGACGGCAGGCATAGAGAGGCGCTGTCTCTCTGTGCCAAGCAGCATGGGGCGGCGATCGGCCGACTGTGTATGGCGCTAACGGGCTCTAGCTCGGAGGCCGACGATCTGACTCAGGAGACGCTTCTGGATGCGCACGCCGGCTTCGCCGGATACCGCGCGGAAGGCTCACTCAAAGCATGGCTCTTGACCATCGCTCGCCGCAAGTGCGCACGACACATTGAAAAATCTTCCCGACAGCGCTCGCGGCTACGGCTCGTCGTAGACGCTTCGCGCGCGGACACAACCGAGGAACTCGTCGTCTTGAGGCAACGGGCCGAAAAGGCCCGCGCCATGCTGGAACAAGTCCGGCCCAGTGAACGAGAAGCCCTTTGGCTGCGCTACGGCAGCGAGCTGTCATTTCGGGAAGTGGGACAGGCGTGCGGCATCGAAGAGGCCGCCGCGCGAAAACGAGTCTCGAGGGCGCTCTGCAAATTGCGGGATGTCGCCAGGAGTAAGGAGTAAGACGATGACCGAGGAAGACACGACGCTGTGCGCCAAGGTGGAAGACCACCTCAGCGAGATCCTCGATGGAACCGCTGCGGACGAGCTGTTCGACCATGTGGCGGACTGTGATGCCTGCCGGGACCTCCGCTACGAGGGAGAGCGTCTGGCAGAGCTGGTCGCGTCGGCTGGAGCCGACTATATCGCGCAGGACGATCTCGAGGCGCGCGTGCTCGCGGAACTCGATCGTCGTATTGGTGGTTCCGGAGACGCCGCCGACAATCAAGTCACCGCCCCGCCAGCCCCCGAAAACGCCACTGCACCGAGCGCAGTGCCGGCTGCCTCTGCGGAGGTAGCGGCGGGCGCGAACGCTGAGGGCCGAGACGGCGAAGACAGCAGCGCGCCGCCCGACTCTGCGCCGCCCATCACCGCGCGCATGGACGAACCCGCCGCGGTTACGGCGGATCGACACGACACCCTCAAGAGTGAAAACCCCAAAGCGCAAACCGAGGAGATGCCCGCCCCAGCACCTGTGCCCACCGCCCAAGGGGCGGCTGAGGGGAGCAAGATCGATGAGCGCCCCAAGCCGCTGACCACCCGCTCGCGCGGCAAACTGATCCTGCTCGCGGGTGGTGGTCTTGCCGGACTCGCAGCTGCGGCGGCGGCCGTCGTGATGTTGCGGGGCGGCGCCCCGAGCTTGGGCGACGGCGATGGTTGGAGCGGCAAGGTTTCGCACATCGTGAGTGCCAGTGGCGAAAAGAGCGGCCTGAGCGTGTGCACCGATGATGATGAGTGCACGGCTGTGTCTGCTGAAAGCGACGTCGAGGCCGGGCGCGCCTTGGTTACCGATGGCACGACGCGCGCTCAGCTCACCATGGCCGACGGCACGAAGGTGACCTTGGATCACTCCACCCGCCTGGAACTCTCCGATGACACCGGCCGCCGCGCCAAGTTGACCCGAGGCGGTCTAGTGGCGGACGTCGCCAAGATCGAAGGCAAACAAGCTCGCTTCGACCTGCCTAAGGGGCATGTGAATGTCCTGGGAACCAAGTTGGCAATCAAAGTCCTCGACGACAGCGCCAGCGTGGACGTGAGCCGCGGCAAGGTCGAGCTCGTCGGTGCAGAGGATCGCAAAGTCACGGTTCGAGCGGGAGAAGAGGGGCGCCTGCTCGCTGGCTCTCCACCCTTCGTGAGCCCGGCACCCTCCCTGGGTGAAGCCCTCGCCTGGAGCGAAGCCGCGTCGGCGGAAAGCGAGGCCGAAGATGTGCCAGCACGCGGCTTGGGCGAACTCAAGGCCAAAAAGCCCGGAGACAAGACCGAGCGTTCCGGCGCCGTCACCCTCACCTCCCACTCGGTGAAGGTGCGCATTGCCGGAGTCATGGCCCGCACAGAGGTCGACGAGACCTTCACCAACAACACGGACGAGGTATTGGAGGGGATCTACCGGTTCCCGATCCCGCCGGATGCCAAGATTGAGCGGTTGGCCCTCGAGGTCGACGGCAAGCTAGAGGAAGGCGCCTTCGTCGACCGCGATCGTGCAGCTTCGATTTGGCGCGGAGCCATCGTGAACGCGGCTCCCAAGCTGCGTCGGCAGATCCGTGAAGAGATTGTCTGGGTACCCGGCCCGTGGAAAGACCCGGCCCTGCTCGAGTGGCAGCGCGGCGGCCGTTTCGAGCTGCGCATCTATCCGATCCCAAAGCGCGGCTCGCGGCGCGTGGTGCTCGCGTACACCCAAATGCTCAAGCCCACGGGTGGCGTACGCCGCTACAGCTATCCCCTACCCCACGACCCGAGTGGTTCGACGAAGGTCGAACGCTTTAGCGTAGACGCGGAAGTTCGGGGCCACGACCAGGGCTTTGGGGTCAAGAGCAGCGGCTACGAGCTGGCTTCCTCGAAGTCGGGCAAGGCCCAGCGCCTGGACATGAAAGCGACGAACTTCGTACCCAGTGGCGACTTGACCCTGGAGCTTGCGCTACCAAACAGGGACGCCGAACTTTCCGCGTGGGCGTACCGCCCGAGCGTCAAAGCCCAGGCGAAACCCGTGTCGGGCAAGGCTCCGGCGCTCGCCAAAACCGCGGACAAGTCCAAGGCCGCCCTCGAAGCGGCAGAGGCGACGGACCCTTCGGACGCCTACGTTGCGTTGGCGTTGCGACCGAAGCTGCCGCGCGCCCGAGAGAACGTGAAGCGCACCTTCGCCATCGTCGTAGACGCCAGCCGCTCGATGTACGGCGAGAGCTATCGTCGCGCGATTGCCGTGGCAGAAAAGACTGTGCGCGAACTCGACCGCGGCGACCGATTCACGGTTCTCGCTTGCGATACCTCTTGCCGCACGATGACCGGCGGCCCCCGCGTGCCAAGCTCCCAAGCCGCCTTGGAAGCAAGACGCTTCCTCGAGGGTTCGAGCCCTGAGGGCGCCTCGGACCCGACCGCTGCACTTGCTGCGGCTCGTAGAGCTGCGCAGGGCGGAGAGGGCTCAGTGCGCATCGTATACATCGGCGACGGAACGCCGACGGTGGGTCCAATCCGACCGGCTTACGTGACGCGCGCCGTACAAGACGCAGTACCGCCAGGTTCCGGTACGGTCACGGCAGTCGCCATTGGCGCGGACTCGGACTTGGATTCCCTCAGCGCCCTATCCCGTGGTGGCGGCGGCGTGGTGTTGCCCTACGTGCCCGGCCAGACGACCGCGGAAGTCGCGTTCGCCGTGCTCGGCGCGTCCTACGGGACCACCCTGCAAGACGTTACGGTGGAGCTACCTGCCGCTCTCACCGCCGTGGCACCCAAACGCCTCGACACCATCGTCGCCGGCGGCGAGCAGCTAGTGGTGGCGCGAATGAAGGCGAACGAACTCGACGGAACCGTGGTTCTTCGGGGCCGGGTCGGCAAGGAGCGCTTCGAACAACGCTACCCCATCCGCCTGCTTGCAAGCACCGCCAAGGGTAATGCTTTCGTTCCGCGGCTGTTCGCCGCAACACGCATCGCCGACTTGGAGCGCGAGACTGTTGCTGAGGCGAAGAAGGAGGCCATCAAGCTCTCCAGCGAGTTCGACGTGGCGAGCCGCTACACCTCACTTCTGGTGCTGGAGAGCAAGGCCATGTTCCGCGCTTTCGGTCTAGACAACACCCGCACCAGCCACCAATGGACTGGCGAGGAGGCGGCGGAAGGCTCCGTGGCTACGGGCCTCGATGAGCTGGAGGATCAAGAAGATCCGGTAGGCGATTTGGCGCCCCGGGGCGGTGGCAAGAGGGCTCGCGGCCCAGTAACGCTGTCCACTCGAGACGACTTTGGCGACAGCGGCTTCGGGCTAGGCCAATCGGCCGCATCGGACAGCAAGCCCGGCGGCTTCAGCCGGCCCATGAAGAAGCCAGCGCCGACGCCGCGCCCGCCAGCGGCGGCGACTCCAGCAGAGGAGCCCGTCTTCGCGGAGAAGTCCAAGAAGGAAGCCAAGTCCAAACCTCGAGACAGCAGTGCCTTCGAACTGGATCGGCGTAGCAGTAACCGACGTCCCTGGCGACGTCCTCGTGGTCGACGCATGATCCCCATGCGCCGGATCTGGGAACGCAAGGGCAGCTTCGAAGCCAGTAGCAACGCGATTCCCACCACCGCCCTTCCGTCTGTCATTGCCGTCGCTGAGCGGGACGTGGAGCAGAACCCCAACCGTCGTGCTGCAGTGAAGAAGCTCTACTCGCTCCTGATGCTCGCAGGCGACGTGGAGAAGGCATTCACGACTGCGGAACGCTGGAGCCAAAAGGAGCCCCTGGACGCGGATGCGTTGACGGCTCGGGCAGATCTGGCATCGCGAACTGGGGACCGAGAACTCGCCATTCGCATTCTCGGTAGTGTTGTGGACGTTCGGCCCGACGATGTGCCTGCCCAGCGGCGGCTGGCGCGTCTGCATCGTTGGGCGGGTCGCCCCGACGTTGGCTGTCGCCACGCCTTGGCAATCGCCCAAATCCGAAGTGGAGATGCCAAGCTCCTTGCAGAAGCGGTCAGCTGTGCCCGCCAGACTGGACTCAGCAGAATGGCCAACGACATGCTTTCGGGTGCTGAAAGGCGCGTGCAGCGCGTCGCGGAGCGGCTCATCCCACGGATTGACAAGCGTAGCGACAAGCTGTCCGGCGACTTCCGTGTGGAAGCCAAATGGAGCGGCGATGCGGACCTCGACCTCGCGATCATCCATCCTGATGGGCATCGCGTCTCGTGGCTCGGAGCGCCGACCCGCTCGGTCATTACCGCCACTGACGTACAGAGTCGGCAGCGTGAGGGCTTGTCGCTTCGCGGCGCCAAGACCGGCGAGTATGTGATCGAAATCGCACGCGCCGGTGGCGGCACCGGCGCGCAGGTGCGCGGAGAAGTCACGGTCAACATCGCCGGGAAGCGCCAGATCATTCCCTTCACGCTGGACGGGACCCGCACGACGATCGGTGTCGCGAAGATCCGAATGCAGTCGCGCCTGGTGCCCGTCCGCAACTTCGGTTGGCGCTAGAGTTCGAGCGTCGCGGTCAGCGCCGAGCATGCGACTCCTCGCGTGCTCGGCGTTGGTGTAAGTAGCCCCCGACACAAAACGTTTTTGGTTGTGAGACGTATCAAGATCCTAGGAGAACACGATGATCAAACGCAGCTCACTGACCGGCTTGACCTTGGCCCTCCTCGCGGCGTGCGCCTCGGGGCAACCCCAGTCGAACGCGCCCGGTGGCAAGCCCGCAGCACCGGTGGCGGCCTCGGGAACCGAGAATCAAATCGCCACTGGCGATCCAGATGCCGACAACCCGATGCCCGACGACGGAGAGTGGGGCATCATCGGCGATCCAAGCTACTCCAAAGTGGTCGACAAGGTGGTAGCCATGACCGGAGACCAGCAGGTCGTTCGCGGAGCGAAGCGGCGCGGTCTGAACGTTCTCAACGTGATGTGGGAGGATACCGGGCGCGCAAAGGGCTCGTCTCTGGGGCCCAACATCTCGGACCTGACGCTGCAGGTCCGGTACCGCAAACCGGGTGCTGATGGCGAGCGCACCGCGCTGATGCCGGTACTGCGCTTTCCGAACTTCAGCGATCGAACCGGAGATGTACCTGCCAACAAGTTCCTCATTCGCGTGGGCAACCATCGCAACAAGAAGCAGCTGAAAACCGTTCCCCTCACAGACGTTCTGAAGAACCTGCGCAAGTTCGCCGCGAAGCCCTGGAGCATCAAGGGCAGTGGCAACCTATTAGCCAAGCGAGATACGCACTTCCTGGTCAGCGCCCAAGCAGTGTTTCTGCCGATTCCCAAGAAGGGAAAGGCAGAGTTCAACCCGGTCATCTTCAACTACCAATCGGCGCCTGGCTCTCCAGCCGTGCTGACCATTTTGGTTACGCGCCAGGGCACGAGCATGACCGTGATCGAGAATCGACCTGAAGATAGCGTCGTCCGGGGCGCCGGACAGGAGCTGTACTTCAACAACGAGGGTCAGCGGGCAGCCTTCACGGCGGAGCGCAAGAGCGACGTCAAGAAACGGATCGCCGCCAAGGGCGGGCCCAAGACCCAGGACGACAAGAGCGCTCTGGCTCGGGGCGCCGACGCGCTGTTCCTGATCCAGGTCCCCTTGAAACACAAACAGCGCGGCTTTCTGGGCGGCCTAGCCGAAGGCACGGCCAGCGAGGTGATGGCCGCCGACATGGCAGCGCCCTCCGCCGGCGCCGCACCCGCCAAGAAGTCTGCGCGGCCCCGCAGTGATGTCGAACAAGCCGTACTGGGACACGGCAGAAACCGAGGCCCCTTCGAAGAGGGTGGCGGGTTGAAGCTGGTGCGCGATGACCGCTTTCCGATTCGAATCACTGTGCAGTTCTACAAGGCCACCAGCAACGGTGTGGTCAGCGAGAAGGACTTGGACGGAATCGCCAAGAGCATCGGTGGCGTCTACGAGCACGCAGACTTCGTGGGCTCCCTGGTCATCCCCGAGGGAGATCCAAGGCGCCCAACCGAGTGGCAGAAGATGCCGAGAGAGTGGTTTCCCTGGTGACAGACGGATTCAGACTGGCGTCCTGAGTTCGGGAATCGCTTACGAATTGCGGACAGGGCGAGCCTCGGCGTATACCCGAGCCGCCCGCCATGTCTGGCACCACTCTGCTGATCGTCGCCACCGCCCTTTTGCTCGTCCTGGGTGCAGCTGAACTATGGGCGCACCGCAAGAAGCTCGATACGGTCCGCATCCGAGTGCACGTCAGTGGCACTCGGGGAAAGTCCAGCGTCACGCGACTGATCGCATCGGCGCTGCGAGAGGCGGGCATGGTGACCTGCGCCAAAACCACCGGGACGCTGGCCCGCTTCATCTTGCCCGACGGCCGCGAGCTGCCGATCTTCCGCCCCTCGGGCGCCAATGTGATCGAGCAAAAGCGCATCGTGGCGGCAGCCGCGGCTCACGACGCTGAAGCGCTCATCGTTGAGTGTATGGCCTTGACGCCAGAGTTGATCTCCCTGAGCGAGCTGAAGCTGGTTCGGGCGACCCACGGGGTCATCACCAATACTCGCCCTGATCACTTGGACGTGATGGGACCAGGAGAAGTCGACGTGGCACGAGCGCTCTGCGGCATGGTGCCCGTGAAGGGAAAGCTCTTCACGGCGGAGCAGCGTCAGCTACCGGTCCTGAAGCAAGCCGCCGAAGACCGTGGCACGAGCCTCGTCACGGTCGATCGGGATGAAGTCGCGCGAGTCAGCGATGAGGAGCTTTCTCGTTTCTCTTACGTGGAGCACCCTGACAACGTGGCGCTCGCCCTTTCCGTCTGCGAAGACTTGGGTGTCGAACGGGAGCTCGCGCTCCAAGGCATGTACAAGACCAAGCCGGACCCAGGCGCGCTGACTTCCTTCGAGCTTTCGTTCTTTGGTCGTCACATCGTCTTCGTCAACGGTTTCGCGGCAAACGACCCCATATCCAGCGAGCAGCTCTGGAACCTAGCCCTGGCCCGCAACCCGAGAGTGAAAACGAAGATCGCGGTATTCAACTGCCGTGCGGACCGGCCAGATCGGAGCCTTCGATTGGGCGCCGAGATCGCGAGTTGGACCCCCGCGGACAAATACGTGCTGATGGGTACCGGCACCTATCTCTTCGCCCGGGCTGCCATTCGCGTCGGCGTGGACTCGGGCCGCTTCGTTTTCGCGGAAGACATCGACGTCGAAGAGCTCTTCGAGCAAATCGTCGCACTGGTAGATGGTTCCGCGTTGGTCATGGGTCTGGGCAACATCGGCGGAGATGGATTGCCCCTGACTCGCTACTTTCGTAATCGCTCAGTTCCGGTGGATCATGATTGAGCTTCTCCCCTTATCCGTGGGTATCGGGTTGGCTGTCAGCCTACTGTTCACGGAGATGTTCGGCATCGCCGCGGGTGGCATGATCGTGCCGGGGTACTTGGCGCTATCCCTCAACCGCCCCATCGATGTGCTGTTGACGGTGCTGGCTGGGTTCGCGACGTTCGCGGTTGTTCACACCCTGTCCTCCTTCATCATCATCTATGGCCGCCGCCGGACGGTGTTGATGATTCTCGTCGGCTATCTCGTAGGCATGGCCCTACGCTGGACGACCGGTAGCGTGGGCTTCGGTGGGGCCGAAATCCAGGTCATCGGGTTCATCATCCCAGGCCTGATCGCCATCTGGCTTGACCGGCAGGGCATCGTCGAAACCCTAGCAGCGTTGGTCACGGCGTCCGTGGTGGTCAGGCTGATCCTAATTGTCGTCGTCGGCGCGGAGCTTTCGGGATGAAGCGCGTCTATTGGCGTCCCCCCGGGATCTCCCGCTCCGCGCTCGCGATGATCGCACTCGCGGCAATCGCCGCGCTCGTCATCGTCGAGCGCTTCCCCGTGGTTCGGAAGCAGTCGTGGCAGGCCGAGAAGATCCGCGCGGCGCGCCTCTCCCACGACGCGATGCGCACAATCAAAGCCGAGCGCATCCAACGCGGCTTGGTCATCGACCCCGAAGCAGATCCGCACCAAACCGGCTTGATTGGCTTCTCACTCACGCCAATCACATCGAACACAGGCTACATCAGCGCCAAGCGTGCCAGCACCAACCCCAACTTCGCGGCCGTCATCCTGCACTTCTTGAAACGCGCCGGTGTGGAGCGGGGCGATGTGGTTGCCGTGGGCCTTTCGGGGTCATTTCCCGCGCTCTCAGTGTCGACCTTCGCCGCCCTGCACGTGCTCGAGGCCCAAGCCATCGTGGTTGCCAGTGTGTCTGGCTCGGAGTGGGGCGCGAACGACCCCAACTACACCTGGCTCGACATGGAGCGAACCCTGTTCGAAAACAAGGTCTTCTCGTACCGCTCCACTGCGGCGTCCCGGGGCGGTATCGACGACCGCGGCCTGGGCATGAGCAAAGAAGGGCGAGCCCTGATCGAGGCGGCCATCGCGCGCAACAATGTCGAACGGATCGAAGGCAAGTCCCTCGTGGATTCTATCGAACTTCGCATGGCGCACTATGACGCTCGCGCAGGCAACCGCTCGATCAAGGCGTACGTCAACGTTGGAGGCGGTTCCGCGTCGGTGGGCACGCACGTTGGCAAGAAGCAGTTCCGCCCCGGGCTCAATCTGGAGCCTCCCCGCGGAGAAGGGCTTCTGGATTCCGTGATGCTGCGCTTCGCGGAGCGAGGCACGCCAGTCGTTCACGTGAGCAACATCGCGAAGATCGCGAAGTCCCACGGACTCAAGGCCGACTCGGCGGAGCACCCGCGCATTGGCGAAGGTGCGGTGTTCATCAAGGCAGAGCCCAATCGAGTCCTGGCCGGCTTCGGCGTCGGCCTGATCCTCATCGTGATGCTGGCGTTCATCCGCTTCGATGTCGGCATCCGGATCCTGCGCACACGCAAGAAGGAAGGCACCAAGCAGCCCCAACAAATGGTGTAGCGGGGGCCGGCTACTTCACCTGCACGGTCTTCATCATCGAAAACAGTGGCTCTTTGGCCTTTTCGACCGTGGCCTGGGGCCCGGTCAGCTTGAAGAAATAGAGACCACTGGGGGCTTCGACGATGAAGGCGATCATCGCGTACTTGTCCTTCGGCGTCTTTGGGCCTCCAGGCACGCCGCTCATGAATTTTTCGCCGTCCACCTCGACGATGTGCTGCAAGAGACCATTCTCCGTCCGCTGGCTGCGACGTATCCGCTCTTTGGGTGTCCCCGGAAACTGCCCAACCCAGCGCTTCATGTTGCTCTCGACGCCACCACCCTCGTCAGCACCAAAGTAGAACACGCCCAAGTCCCCCGGCTCCTTGTCGCCATCCGCGGCGGGCGCTTGATAGCTGGCGGCGCGCATCGGACGCTTGCCACTGAGCTTGGTCAGCCCTGGAACATCGGACCAACTAACGCCCAACGCGCGAGCACCGCCGTGGGTTGCCGGCCTGGGCAGCGCCGCTACTGCCGACTTGGCTGGTGTCGTGGCTGGTTCGATGAGCAGGGGCTTTGGGGTTTCCTTCTTCTGCTCACAAGCCGACAGCAACAGCGTGCCCAGAACAACAACGACCAGCTCCCTCATGCCTCTGCTCTCGCCTTCTTGGTGTGCGGCTTCTCATATACAGCCGTGTCGACCGCGCGGTGCAGCACAGCGGGCGGCAAGATGCCATGGGTGTGAAAAGCGGTCAGAACTCGCTTGGTCACGTCCGTTTCGAAGAGTTTCTCGTACTTCGTATCCAGAACGTAGGCTTTGCC
Source organism: Polyangiaceae bacterium (assembly GCA_965222375.1). Taxonomy (GTDB): domain Bacteria; phylum Myxococcota_A; class Polyangia; order Polyangiales; family Polyangiaceae; genus JACKEA01. Next base: position 3,438,986 of record CBDCTZ010000016.1, on the reverse strand, counting down.
AGCCATTTGTAGGGCCACATAGTCGTCCTTGATGACCTGCTTCATGATGACGACGACTGGCTTTTCCAGAAAGACGTAGCGGCTGCTCAGAATGCCTTCGGTAATGAGACGCTCGGCCAGCTCGATATTTTGATCGATTCCTATGAAGAAGACGATGGACACCTGCATGTCCAAGGCGCCGTAGTTCCCACAGCTGGTCACGTCCGTGAGGATCTTGTTGTTGGGGATGGTCACCGTGTTGTCGTCCAGCGTCTGCATTCGGACGGAACGCAAGCCTATGGCAACGATATCGCCATATTCGCCGGCATATTGCACGCGGTCACCCACCTGGAATGGGCGGTCGAACATGATGGTCACGCCGGCGATCATGGCCGCGACCAAATCCCGCATCGCGAAACCCACCGCCACCGCGAAGGTGCCGCCAATGAGGGTGAGCACCGTCTGATTGATCTGGAAGGAAAGCCCAACCACGACGATGCCGGTGGCGAAGTAGAGAAAGAAGCGAGTGAAACTTTCGATCTTGCTGAACAGAAGCCGACGATTCGTGAACCGCTCGCTCAGCCGGACGACGATTCCAGACAGGAATCTGAGCGTGATGGTGGCACCCGCGATCACCAGAATGGACACCGCCACGCCACTCCAGCGCACGAAGCTCACAATCTGCGAAACGTCGGGAGGATCCTGAGCGTAGGCCAGTGCCGGCGTCGCGAAGACCAGGCCGAAGATGCTCAGCGCTGCGGAACGAAGGATCGGGCGTTTCATCTCATCAGCTCCCAGTGGCGATCAAGTGCCGTCGTTGTAGCACCCGAGTGATCGCGCGAAACCAGGTCCAGGTCACACGGTAGCGCTCATCCACTATTTCCAGGTAACCACGAAACAAGGTGTAGCGCAGAGCGTCCTCGATTTCGCGGGGTCGCAACATGGTCGCGGCCAAGATATCCACGGGCCGCGCAAGCTCCAATTGAATCACGGCGCGCAACACGAAAATGGACGTGTCGGGGAGGCGCTCGATATCCGTGGTGTCCGGAGCGTGAAACAGCTGCACCCGCACGTTGCCTTCATCGTCGACGCCGAGAGACTCACGCCAGAAGTGCACCGCCACTGCAGGGTTGCCCGCAGCGTAGTCCCACAACAACCGGTAGTAGCTGGCCTCGGTACGCGCCAACTGCTCTCGGCGCAGCACCTCGTCATCCTCTTCTTCGCCGACGAGATCATCGAACACCGGTTTGATGTCAGCGCGAGCACTGCGCAACTTCAGCATCGTGGCGATGTTTTCTTCACTCCAACGCGAGACCTTGATCACTTCGTCGAAAACCGGTCGCGCGCCGCGGGCGCGCTCCACGTACTGCCAGGTCACGGCCCCGATACAGAACACCCACGTCGTCGTGTTGCTCGATTCCCGTGCCAATGCGATGATCTGGTCGAAGTCGTCCAATCCGCCAATGGTGGGGGTCACCAGGCGGTGAGCATCGTCGACCAGCAGCGCGTTGTTCTCCCCCAGAGCACTCAACGCCTGGGAGATGGCGTCGTCAGCGGCGCCGGGCTCAAGCTCGAGGACCCGAGTCAGCTCTTCCCTAAACGCCCCCGCGCCGCCCACCGGGCAGTGCATGTGTAGACTGCTCGGCTTCTCTCCCAGAATACGATCGAGCAGCATGCTCTTTCCACGGCCCCGCTCCCCGACCAGCGCAAACACGCCGCCACCGGGACTGTCGATGGCAGCTTTGATTGACACAATCTCGGCATCGCCAACCCCCGGCACGGGCGTATCCGTGCCTTCCTGAGGCCCTAGAGAATCGTAGGTCGCCGCCGCCAGTGGCTTAGTGGGGCGGCTGCCGCGTTCTCGAGCCTGCTTGGCCGCTTCGCGTCGAAACAAGTAGGCAAGCACTCTCCGCGTCGTCTCGAACGTACTGACGTAGGTTCGCAGAGTGCGCACGGTGCCCAGACCCACGAGGTACGCACCACCGGCAGCCGCGGCTGGGAAACTCGTCCAGCCTGCCTTTCGATTGAGCACCCATTCTACAAACGCACTCTTCTTGCGAAGCAGGCTGAGGCGCTCGAAAACCACCGGTTGCCACCAGCGAACGATAACCAGTGTGATGGGAATAGCAGCGAACCAGAAGCTAGAGAGGACCCAACTGTAGATGGTCCCACGCCCAACCAAGTGATTGGTGAGCGCCAAGAACAGACCCACGGTAACGATGACTCGCCCAACCAGACGCAGAGACTTGTAGCGCAAAGCGTCCGATCCACGCTGCCTCGAAATCCTGGTCCCGTGGCCAAAACCTACATCGATCACGTGCACGACGATGTTTCCCCCGAGGGTCCAGCTCAGAACGATCCAGAGCAGTTCGACTTCGTACAAGTCGCTGACGCCAGGCCCCGCGAGGTAGCCAACTCCCCACACGAAGATCAGCCAAGCGACTGGATTATGGACCCGGTCCACCAGATTCACCGCGCGATCCGCGTAGGTGAGCCAGCGCGCGCCTCGATACTCGCGGCGTGCCTCCTCCATGCGTTCGCGCAACATTTCGATGATGGAGCGGGCCCGACGGCGCCACCAGAAGAAGATTCCGATCAGCACCAATATCTTGAGCAGGCTGAAACCGGCAACGACTTCGCCCGCGCGATCCCGATTCGGATCACGGAGATTGGTGATCCAATTCCACGACGCTCGCACGTGGTAGCGCATCACCAGAGTCACCTGGCGTGCCTCTGCACGAGCCTGATCGATTCCGGGCACGTTGAAGCTAGTCAGCGCGGAGCGCTTTGCACTGCTGAGATGCGGATAGAGGGCGAGTCGATCCCGATTCAGGGATTCCACCTGCTCGAGCAGCGCCTTTGCCCTCGCGGTGCGCATCTTCTTTTCTCGAGCCTCGAGTTTGGACTCCTGGGACGCGAGCTCCGAGCGCAACTTGTCGACCTTGCTCCGATCCACCGCGGCACCCGCTGTGTCGAGGCGGTCTGCACCGACTCGCGGCAGCTCTAGCTTCGCGAGGGTGGAAAGTGAGCTCGCCAGCTCGTCCCGCGCCGTTCTAAGGGCCTTGCGCAACTCGCCATACAGGGCATCCGCCTCTTCCGGGGTCTTCTTGCCTTCTTTGCGCTCAGAAACGAGGTTCGCCACTCGGCGTCGCCAGGCCAATGCCTCTTCAGCCCGCTTGGTAGTCTTGGCCTCGGACTTGGCCAGAGTGGCTTCGAAGCGAGCCTGGTCCTCCTTGACGCCCAAGAGGCGCGCTTCCTCCTCCGCGACCAGACGCGCCGCTTCGCTGCGGGCTCGCTTGGCCTGCTCCAAAGCTCGCTTCTTGGCCTCTGCAGCCGCCTCTGCCTTCTTCTGAGCTTGGTCAACGCCTGTACCCTGCTTGCTCGCCTCGGTTCGACGCTTTTCATGGGCAGTCAGTTTCGCAGCCCGGACCCGCTTCGGCAGTTTCAGAAACCTCAACTGGGCGGCATCCAGCTCCAGACGGGCGCGCCAGAGTTTGGTCTCTTTGGCGCTCAGCCCCGACGCGGGCGTCGGCGGGCGCACGGAAGCGTCCGGCACGCCAGGTTTGCCCGGCTCCGCTTTGGCGCCCGCACCAGCCTTCTTCTCGTCGGGCGCACCTGACTCTGGCGCTCCTGCATCCGGGAGTGCGGTGCTGGCCCGCGCTAGCAGTGCACGCAGTCGTTGGGCCTCGACGGCAACAGCCCGCTCATCGGTCAGCACGACGCTGAACAGAGACGCCGGCTCGACCGTTGGGTCCAAGGTCTCCGCGATCAACTGCTGCACCTGCTTCGCGCGCCGCAGGACCTCCTGCACCTCGGCGTCGGTGTTTGGAGTCGAAGCATCTCTGCTGACCCCGGCATCCCCCGGGGGCGCGGCGAGGGCTGAGCGCAACGTCAGGCTGAGGCCCAGCAGCAGCAGGCAGACGGAGAGCAGGTGCGATCGAGCGGGTACCACTACCGCCTGGGTGTATGGCAAGCGCCCCGGGCCGCGCAATGGAGAACGCCGAATTGGCGTCCGGCCCCGCGTTCGGCTAGCCGGGGCGATGGCCGCGTGATAGCACCCCGGCGATGCTCGGCAGCGCGGCCATGCTCGATTGGGGGGTATTTGCCGGGATAGTCCTAGTGACCATGCTGGCCGATACGCTGATATTCGGCCGCAGCGCACACCGCGTCTCTTTCCGGGAGGCCTCTATCCGCAGTGTGATCTGGATAGCGGTCGCCCTCCTCTTCGCCATCTGGATCCAGCAACGTCTCGGGACGGAAAAGTCCGTCAGCTACCTCGTCGCGTATCTGGTGGAGAAATCTCTCTCCGTCGACAATCTGTTCGTCTTCTTGGTGATCTTCACCTACTTCAAAGTGAAAGAACAACATCAGCACGGCGTGTTGTTTTGGGGCGTGTTCGGTGCGGTGGTCATGCGCGCGGTGTTCATTCTGGCCGGCACCGCCTTACTGCATCGCTTCCACTTCACGATGTATATTTTTGGCGCATTCTTGGTATTCACGGGCGCAAAGCTCGCACTGAAGAAGGACGACTCGGTCGACCCGGAGAACAACATCGCCCTCCGCCTCGCACGGAAGTACCTACGCACAACCAAGGAGATGGTCGACAACAAGTTCTTCGTGATCAAAGACGGCGTGCGCTACGCGACCCCGTTGTTTCTGGTGCTGATCGTCGTCGAGTTCACGGACGTCGTCTTCGCCGTGGACAGCGTTCCCGCGGTACTCGCGATCTCCGACGACCTGTACATCGTCTACACTTCGAACATCTTTGCGATTCTGGGTCTGCGGGCGCTCTATTTCATGCTCAGCGGGATGATGAGCCGGTTCCACTACTTGGACGTCGGCCTCGCGATCATCCTCGTTTTCATTGGCGTGAAGATGTTGGCGGCGGAAGTCTACAAAGTGCCCAATCTGGCCAGTTTGGGGATTATCGCGGCTGTGCTGACCCTAGCCATCGTCGCTTCCTTGCTACGTCCGGTTAAGCGTGAAGAGCCGAGCTGAGCGTCCTGGCTTCGATCTGACCCGCCAGCGCCGAGCGGGCGTCCTAGCGCATCTGACTTCCCTCCCTGGCCCCCACGGCCACGGAGATCTCGGACCTGCAGCGTTCGTCTTCGCAGACTTCCTGGCAGCGTCGGGTCAAAGCGTTTGGCAAACGCTGCCGGTGAGCCCGCCGGGTTGGGGAGCATCCCCCTACGACACGTCGAGCACCTTCGCTGGCAGTCCGTGGCTGATCAGCCTGGTGCAACTGGAGCGCGACGGCCTGCTGACGAAGCGAGAGACCGCTCCTCCAAAGAGCTTCAGGACTGGACGTGCCCAGCTGCTCGAGAGCCAGCAATTCAGGGAAGAGAGACTCCGACGCGCCCACGCCCGCTTTTTGCGCCACCGACCACCGAAGGGCCTGCAGCATTTTCGGCAAACCCAGTCGGCCTGGCTTCCGGACCACTGCCTCTTCTCTGCGCTGCATGCAGGCAATCCCGGAAAGCACTGGATGCAGTGGCGCCGGGGTCTGAGAAGCCGCCAACCCGAGCCCGTCGCAGCGGCTCAGCAAGAACTCCGGTCCGAGATTGCGTTCCACGAATGGGTGCAGTTCGTGTTCGATTCTCAGTGGCAAGCCCTAGCCAAATACTGCCGCGAAAAGGGAATTGCGTTGCTGGGTGATGTACCGATGTTCGTCGCCCATGACGGTGCTGACGTCTGGGCAAACCAATCCCTATTCCGCCTGAACGCCGACGGCAGTCGCCGCGTCGTGGCCGGCGTTCCTCCGGATCTGTTCAGCGCGACCGGGCAGCTATGGGGCAACCCCGTGTACGACTGGAAGGCGATGCAAGCAGCCAAGTTCGCGTGGTGGGTCGCTCGATTTCAACGCTGTTTGGAACTGTTCGACGTCGTCCGCCTAGATCACTTCATCGGGTTCTCGCGCTGCTGGGAGATACCGGCTGCGGCGAAAGATGCGCGAGGGGGCCGGTTCGTCCCTGTGCCGGGAGAAGCGTTGTTCGCGCGGGTTCGAAAAGCGCTCGGCGACTTGCCCTTCTTGGCTGAGGACCTGGGCATCGTGACGCCTCAGGTCGTTGCGCTTCGCGAGTCTCTCGGGCTGCCAGGAATGCGTGTACTCCAATTCGCCTTTGGGGATCCCGAAGGCAGCGAATACCTGCCCCATCGCTTTTCCAGGGACACCGTCGTCTACACGGGCACCCACGACAACGACACCTCGCTGGGTTGGTATCGCAGCCTAGGGCGCGGCGGCAGAGCCGGCCTGGACGAACGAAGACGCCTGCATGCCTATCTGGGAGCGAGCCGCGAGCCACCGCATTGGCAGCTGATTCGCCTGGCGTACTCGTCCATCGCCGCAGTGGCCGTCGTGCCCCTTCAAGATTGCCTCGGGCTGGGCAGTCGGGCTCGTATGAACGTGCCTGGCACGTCGGAGAACAATTGGGCGTGGCGGGTCTCTCCGCGGGACTTGAATCGCCGCCTGGCGGTCCGCCTGAGAAAGCTGGCGACAACCTACGAACGCGCGCCATGAGCGAGATGGTTCAGTCTGGGTCGGCTGTGTCTTCTCCGTCAGCCACGAGCTCCAGCCGTGGCGGTGCCGGAGAACTCGCGCGGCCGGCCTTCTTCGTCCGTGGCCGCAAAGGAATGGCTTCGGTTTCTGGGGGCCGGCCGCGAACCAGTAGGGGTACGGGCTCGTGGCTGGCGCGATCTGCTGGCGGCACCGAGATAGGTCCACCACCGTGCGCCTGCAGGGCCTCGCTCAACTCCCGCGCGGAACCGGGCCGCCGCCCTGGGCTCTTGGCAAGGCAGCGCCGGACCAACTCGTCCAGATCTTTGGGCAGCGCGCGATCTGAAGCCCGCATGGGCATGGGTGGCCGAGATACGACTTGGGTCATGACCTCGGCAGGGGTCGCACCGCGGAACGGCGGCTTGCCGGTCATTAGCTCGTACAGCAGAGCGCCCACCGCGTAGATGTCCACGCGGTGGTCCACTGGACGCAAACGGATTTGCTCCGGCGCCATGTAGCTGGGCGTCCCAAACACTTTAGCGTCGTCATGAGCGTCACCGAACAGTAGGCGCTTGGCGATCCCGAAATCCAACACTTTGATCACCGGACGGTCGGGTTCGGGATGCACGACCATCACATTGGCCGGCTTCAGGTCACGATGCACAATCTGCGCAGCATGAGCCGCCTCGAGGGCACTCAGGACCTGGGCGCCAAGCTCGCAAGCGTATTGCGGCCCAACTGCACCTCTGGCGTCAATCACCTCTCGCAGGGTCTCACCTTCGCAAAGCTCCATGACCATGAAGGGCACGTCACCATGCTTCCCAAGGTCGAACACGCGCACCACGTTGGGGTGTTGAATCGCGCTTGCTGCGCGCGCTTCGTGCACGAAGCGCTGCACCACGGATTCGTCACGCGCCAAGGGTTCGTGGAGCACTTTGAGCGCAACGCGACCAAATAGCTGGCTTTCTGCAGCATACACTTTGGCCGCTGCGCCTTCGCCCATCATGCGCAGCACCCGGTACCGACCTCCGATCAGCTCTCTGTCCACCACCTGGGATGGTAGCGCACGTTTCGGCAATTTCTCGTGCTAAGACGGAACTGGACGAAAGGGCGGATTGCGGTGGGATTTCGGGCGGCATTCATCACTGTAGCTTCCAGCGGTTTTGGACACGCCCTAGCTCGTGGTCCTGCGCCAGCGGCAGAGGTAACGCCACGCAAATTGGAGCACGGCGACCCGATCATGACATCGTCCAGACAGCTCACAGCAGCAACGTACGAGGTCGAAACCACGCCGAATGAGCTCTGGAACGCTCTCGCGCGTAACCTGCCTTTTTCGGGCTAATATGGCAGCAGCGGGGAGGACATTTTCTTTGATGAATCACCTCCGCAGCTGGCTCGTCTTACCTCCCATGCGGCCGCTTGCGTGCGCAGCCGCCGTGGTGCTGTTTGCTGCTCCCCGCGCGTTCGCGCAACCAGAGCCGGGCCCTCCCGCTCCGGCACCCGAGCCCCAAACAGCGCCCAAGGACGTCGCACCAGATACCTGGGGCGGCGGAACCCGTCCGGAGCCCGCCGTGCCCGAAGCTGTAGAGGTGCCCCTACCCAACCCGGAGGATGTCGCTCCACCCGTCGCGCGGCCTTCGAGTACACGCAAGACACGGTTCGGCGAATCGACGCTGCGTTACGAGCTTGAAGGCATTCAGGTGCGCGGCAACAGGCGCACACGCTCTCGGGTGGTCCTTCGCTACGTGCCCTTCAAAGCCGGGGACATCATTCGCGTCGACGACCCCGAAGTCGAACTGACCCGCTACCGCTTGTTGGGCACTGGTTTCTTCCGGGACGTCCAGTTCTCCCTCAAGAAGGGCTCGACCCGAGGCAAAGTCGTTTTGCTCATCGAGGTGGTCGAGCGGAACACGATCGTGATCGGCGACCTTTGGATGGGGCTTTCAGCGGACGCAGACACTCGCGGAAACTCTCGACCTCTCACCGCATACGCGGGCGTAGACCTCGCAGAAACCAACGTTGCGGGCACCGGAATCACTCTGGGCACGGCTGTCGGCTTGGCGCAGGACCAGCTGGCACTCCGTGTTCGCTTTCTGGATCCCGCATTCCTCGGCAGTCGCTGGATGGTCGGCGGGCAACTCCTGTTCAACGATGCCAAGGACTCCTTCGGCAACGCGGACGTCTTGTTCGACGATCCGTCCCAGTTGCAGGACGTACCAGACCACGCCGTAGTGCGCTACAAACGCTTTGGTGGCAACCTCGGTGTCGGTCGCGATCTCTCAGTCGCGACGCAACTCTGGCTCCACTACCGCCTAGAGTCTCTGGACACGAAGTTGCCCCGGGCAGCGTCTCACGTTCGAGGTCTGGCTCGAGAGCCCATCGTATTCGACATCCAGGGCGGCCGCAGTGTGCTGTCGACGGCACGGGCCACCCTGCAGCATGACACCCGAGACTCGCCGTTCCTGCCCAGCCAGGGCTGGTACGCGTCCCTCACGGCCGAAAGCGCACTGGCACCCCTGGGCAGCGACTATGGCTACCAGAAGTTCGACTTGCACGCTTCGCGCTGGTGGCAGTTGCCCTGGAAGCACGTGGTGCGCTTGGAACTCTTCGGCGGTGCCATCGCCGGCGACGCGCCCTTCTTCGAGCAGTACTACGTAGGCGACTTCAGCGACTTTCTGCCTGGGCGCGTACTGGGGCTCAACTTCGACCGCAGGCCGCCACCCAACTTCTTGGATACGGCGATCGTCGAGGTTCGTTATGGGCACTACGCCGGCAAGGTGGGTGGCGAGTATCGCATCCCCCTCTACCGAGGCACTCGATCCGTCTACGGCATCGACTTCTTTGGTAGCGCCGGAGTGTACGGCGTCGCACATCAGAGAGATCTCTCGGATCCGGCCCGGGGTTACTCACGGGTGCAGCTGTTGCCGGTGGACCTGACCGCGAACCTTGGCTTTCGCATGGACACGAGCGCGGGAGGTTTCACCTTCGCGTTTTCCAATGTCCTGTCTTTCGTGCCCCTGCGTCGAAAGGGCGGACCATGACGCCGACGGCGCGGATGAGCCTGGTCCGCGCGGCTTGGCTTGCCTTCGCGGTCGTGCTCTTGCTGCCGAGGTCGGTATTCGCCCAGGCGAAAGCAAAGGACTCACCAACCCGCTCGGCTCGCTTCAGTTGGGATAGCGCGAAGTCGTCCCTCTACGTCAGCGTATCCTTTCGAGACGTCGTCGACGCGAAGATTCGCAAGAAGCTCAGTCGTGGTTTGCCAACGACCATTGTACTGACTGGCACCCTTTACCGTCGGGGCAGGAGCGAGCCGATGAGCACGACGGCTCAAACCTGTAAGATCACCTGGCACGTTTGGGATGAGGTGTATCTCGTCGAAGTCACGCGTCCAGGTGGCACGCGATCGTCAGCGGCCATCACCGTGGACGGCGTGTTGCGCCGCTGTGCCCAGGCGCGACGCTTGATCGTCGGCACCCGGGCGCAAGTCCCCGTGGGTGCAGTCGTGTACCTGAATGCCAAGGTGCTGGTAAACCCGGTCAGTCCGCAGGTCTTGCAGAAGATAAAGCGCTGGGTGAGCCGGCCGACGGGCACCGGAACGGCGGCGCCAGGCGACGCATTGTTCAGCACCTTCACGGGGCTGTTCTTGCAGCGCATCGGCGACGCGGAACGGGTGCTGAAGTTCACTACCAAGCCCGTGGTCCCGCGAGTGCCACCACCCCCTAGGAAGAAGAAATGAGGAAGAGCTTCATGGTCGCGCTGCAACTTGCCGGCCGCCGCGCGCTGGTTGTCGGCGGTGGGCAAGAAGCGGCGATGCGGGCACGCAACCTCGCTCAGGCTGGCGCTGAGGTCGTGGTCTGCTGCAGCCACCCAGACGCGGAAATGCGGGCCTTGGAGGCAGGCGGAAGCGTGCAATTGGTGCGCAGCCCAGTGACGGAAGAATTGGTCGAAAGCGCGTTTCTAACGGTGCTCGTGGATAGAGACACCGAGCTTCAGGAGCGCCTCGGAGTCCAGACTCGGAAGCTCGGGCGGGCATTTTGTGCGGTGGATCAGCCGGGCCACAACTCATTCCACCACGTGTCGATTCAGGAGCACGGTCCCGTGAGCATCGCCATCTCGACAGATGGAAAGGCCCCAGCTCTGGCCAAGCGCCTGCGCGAAGAACTCCAACGCCTCCTCTCGGACGCTGACTTTGCGAGCTTCGCAAGCCAGCTCGGCGCGCTGCGGGAGCAAATGGACAAGTCCGAGCGCATGAAGTGCCTGGCGCGGCTTGTATCCGACCTGCGCTTCTCTGGGCGCCTCGAGTTACCAGACCTGCCCGACGAGCGCTGATCATTCGAAGAGCGGACCTCCTCCCACACTGCTCGGTGCTGGGTACGTCGCCAAGATCGCTATCAGGTAGTAACGGTATTGGTGCTTGATCTTGTCCCACTGGGGTGCGGGCAAGGAGCGCTTGACGCATTCAGCGGCCTTGCGCGCTTGAGGTCCGCGCCACTGTCCGCTTTTGCCGGGAAACACGTGTAGCTTCTTGGCGCGGAAGTCCACGCTGAGCACGTAGTTGATGTTGCCCTCTTTGCCCGTGCGCGGGGCGCAGTCCACGTTGTCCCGTATTCCACGAGCCAGGGCCTTCTCGAGCCCCTCCAAGCGATCGCAGAGCTCGCCGTCCTGCCCCCTCGTATTCGGTGCGGCGGCACACTTCACGCGCTGAACGGCGCCCAGTTTGACGCGAGCGTCCTGCAATGCCGCATCTCCCGGAGCCACACCCGGAGGCAGCGCCACGGAAGACGCACCCGATGCCACCGCATCCGCACCGCTGTCCTTGGGTGCGTTCTCTGTGCCGCTAGGGCGACGCCACAGGTACAAGGGGACCGCCAGAAGCACCAGCCCCACCATGAGCGCAACCACCAGCTGAGCACGCAGTGGTCGGTCGCCGCCCCCACCGCCACCGCCAACGCCGAGGCGACGCAGGCTCGGTTCGCTCGGAGAAGGGAAACTGGGACGTGTGGATCCGGCCATGATCGGCTACGCCGGTTGAAAGTCACGCCTCGAGCATCGACTCGGCGCTCTGGCCCGGTTCCGCTTTGACGAGGGTCGCCGCGAGATCCAGGGACTCAGGCATGAGGCCTTGAACCTGACTAACGACTTGTTCCACCACATTGCGTGCCTCGTCTATCGTCGGCCCAGTCATGGCAACGGCAAACTTCAAGGGCCCGACCCGGCCAGCCGTCACCGGCACGACGCTCAGTAGCAGCATCTCCGTCAACTCGATCACTCGTTGCGCAGCGCGGCGAAGTGCGAGCATCTCCAGAATCGTGGGTCGATCACTCACGTGCCGGTTGGGCCCGCGCACGTGGTAGCGGGCAACAGTCACTGGCACGCCATCCCACTCGGCAAAGGCCAGGTCGTCCCTCAACCAACGAAGGAAGTGCTCGCGCTGCAGCAGGCTGGTCAGCCCATCTCGACGTTCCAGGTATGCCTTCGCGCGCTGATGCTGCGGGGAGCCATCGTGGAAGCTCACGAGCTTCACACGGCACTCACCGAGCTGAACTTCTCCGCCGTGCAGCATGGCAACTGACTTCTTGCGCTCGTAGCTATGGTCCGCGTAGGTACCGTTGGTGCTGCCAGTGTCCTCCAGCACCCAGGATCCGGACTGCCAGCGGAGCACAGCATGGGATCCCGAAACCGTAGCTTCGGGGAATTCGATGTCCTGGTTGCTGCGCCGCCCCAGGGCGAACACCGGCTTTTCCAACGGATACAGGCTACCCGCCGCCTCCTGAGCGTTGCTCGCGTAGGTGACGAGTAGCGCCTGAGCGCCGGGCACGAAGCTCTCGGCGGAACTCCGCCCCATTGGAGCACCGGGGGACAACCGCTCCCGGGGAATGGATATTTGGCTCGTCGTCAGCGCGGTAGGATTGAAAAAGCGTAGATGCCGCGCTTGAGGACGCATCGCAATATCCTCTGCAAGGCAGCGAAAAACTTGCTTCACCTCGTCAACGGAGAGCCCGGCTGGCACGTCAAACATGATCTGAGAGCGCATTGGCTTGGCCCGCGGGCGGTAGCCGGGCTCGGGCACGCGGCAGGTCCACATCTCCCACAACGTGAGCCCCAGCGCGTACATGTCGTCTTCCATGCTCGCACCGCCGGAACGGAGCCGCTCGGGCGCCATGTAGTTGGGAGTGCCGCCATCTGGTGGCGACCCCGGGCGCCGAGCGGATATTCGTGCGCGCTCCTGAGCGAAACCAAAATCTAGAATGATTGCGCGGTCGTTGGTGACCATCACGTTGCCGGGCTTGAGGTCACCGTGCACGAGGCCCTGCGCATGAATTGCGGCAAGGCCTGCGGCAGCTTCGCTGGCGATTTTTCGGAATTCATCGGCGGTGTAGCCGCCCTGCGCCTTCCGCCGCCGAATATGGGTGTGCAGGGTCTGCCCGGCGATGTGCTCCATCACCAGGATGGGCCCCCAAGTGCTTGGAGCTAGGTCGTGTACGCGACAAACGTTCGGGTGGCCGACGGAACGCGCGAGCAGCAACTCTTGGCGCAACGCTTCATCGTCGCCGGGCATGCGCGATTCCTCGCGCACGATCTTCAAGGCGACTGGTTGCTGAGTGCTGCGATCGTACGCAAGGAAAACTTCTCCCATCCCGCCCTTGCCCAGGCTTTGACGGATCTCGTAGCGCTCGTTGACCACCATCCCTTGGGTGAGCGGCGGAGCATTTCGCGGAGAGTTAGCCATCGGGAGTCGTAAGCCGCGTAAGCGTCCTCGATTTGGGGCTCGCCTGCAATCGGAGCGTTGCCGATCCGGGCAACGAGCCGGACAAACCCCTAGACGCGCTGCTTATCAGTATGTTAGCCAACCCTCGTTCCGCGGGAAATCTTGCGGAATGGCGTCGAGGAAATGGGAAGCCGGTGAGAATCCGGCGCGGCCCCCGCCACTGTAACCGGGGACAAAGGCGAGCAAATCCACTGGGCAGAGTGCCTGGGAAGGGCTCGCTGGAGGCAGATCCGGTAGCCAGGAAACCTACCTCGCGCGGCGTGCTCCCAGGAAAGGAGCGCGCACCTGAGCAGAGCTCCGCGGGGTGCCGGGGCGTCGGGTTTCGGCAATACTGCCGCACCTCGTCGCCATTGCCCATCGGGACTCCTTTCGCGGACCGGGGACGTGTCCGCAGACTCGAGGACCTTCATGAAGACGACATCAGCGGCTCTAGCCGCAATCACCCTTCTGGCGTGCGCAGCAGGCTGCGGAGAAGATGAACCCGTGGGCTCCGCAAGTGGAGGCGCCGGCGGCAGTGGGGGCTCCATCGATGGCGGCGCCGGCAGCAGTGGCAGCAGCGGGGCCAGTGGGAGCTCAGGATCGGCCGGGGCATCCGGGTCGGCAGGAAGCGGGGGTGACGCGGGCACAGACGCCGCCAAGAGTAAGGGCACTCTTCTCGTCGGAGGCACGGACTTCTTCAGCGAGACGGAGGTCACTGCGCTGGCTCTGGACACGCTGACCGTCACCGGGAGGGTCAGCCTTGCGGACGGCGACGCGGTTCCGGCGGCAAGTGGAGGCCGAGGGTTCGTGCTATCGCGGACGACCAGCGACGTCATCAGCCTGGACAGCGCGGGCAACCAGGATCAGAAGATTAGCGTCGATCGGGCAGCGCTCGGTGAAACGGGAACCAGCCCGACCAATCCCATCGCCATCTCCGTGGTGGCGCCAGACCAAGCGTGGGTGTTCCCGTACGATTCCAACCGCCTCGCTAGGTTGGATCTCGCCAAGGGTAGCGTCGACACGACTCTGGACTTGAGCAGCTATCTTGCGAACAGTGACGGGGACGGCGCCGTGGATGCGGACACCCCGGTCTTTCATCAAGCCACGGGTCGGCTCTACTTCACCTTGGCTCGCACCGACCGCACCACCATTGTGCCCCCGAGCTTCCAGCTTGCATGTCCAACCGAAACGGCCCTACTCATGGCTCTTGACGTCAAGACCGGCACAATCGCCGATCTGAACGGCGCTGCTCCTGGGGAAGGCCTGGCATTGACGATGGCCAATCCTGTGGACATGGCACTCGACGAAACGTCCGGCCGCCTGCTGATTCTCAGTGCAGGTTGTTTCGCTGGTGCTGATGGCGCAACCGTACGCCAGGGCTACGGCGTCGAAGAAGTGGTGCTCCAGTCCCTAGCCGTATCGCCACTACTCAGCCCAACCAGCGGAGACTTTCTGAGCAGGCTATTGCTGCTGTCCAGCAGCGAAGTCGTCATCAATCGATTCGACGCGGCCTTCTCCGAGCTATGGACGACGTGGTCGACTGCGAGTTCATCCCTTGGAGGCGATCTAAGCGGCGTGCCTGGCGGCGCGATCGTCGAGGATGCCCAGAGCTTGCTGGGCGTGCAGATCACCATGCTAGACGGCGGCAGCAGCGCCGATGTGCAGCGTTTCAACGTCTCCGCAGAATCATCCACGTCCCTGACCACGGATCCTTGGCTCAAGAATCACGGTTTCGTGGCCGGGTGTGCGCTGGTGCGGTGAACTCAGGCGTCAAAAGCCGCGTGGGCGTCCGCCGGCGCCCACGTGGCGGCCGCGAGTGCTCGCTCTTTTGCAAGGGCAGGCAGTAACCAGTGCGATTCAGAACCGAGCAACCCCCGTGCCAGAGGCGACAGCACCCAGGGCATCGCGTAGCGGGTAAATAGTGAGGCCAGCGCTCCACCAGCACCCTCGAGAGGCACAACTTTCGGTTCGAACCGTACCGCTTTGGGTCCGACGGCCGCTCGGAGGGTCTCCAGCGCCGTCTGAAAGCCACCCAGCTTGTCGACTAGCCCCCGAGCGAGCGCATCACTGCCACTCCACACCCGGCCCTGCGCGACTTCATGGACCGCCTCGACGTCCATGCGGCGGCCATCGGCCACCGCGCGCAGGAAAGAGTCGTAGGAAGCGTCCACATAGCTGTCGAAGCGCTCTCGCTCACCAGGGTCGAGCACACGCGCACCGCTGTGGATGTCCGCACGGGCGCCTCGTTTCTCGACTTCTACGCTGACATTCAGACGCCGAAGCAGGGGCGCGGGAGTCAGACGTGCAGCGATCACTCCAATCGACCCGGTCAATGTCGTCTTCCGTGCAACGATGGTTGGCGCCGCTACGGCCGCCAAGTACCCGCCACTCGCGGCGATATTCGCCAGATAGGCTACGACCGGCTTCCTGTCGGCAAGTCGGGTGAGGGCACGTCGGATGCGCTCCGACGCGAGGGCACCCCCGCCTCCCGTATTCACCGCCAACAGCACACCGGGCACGCTATCGTCCGCCCATAGCTCGCGGCAGCGCTCGACGATCGTCCGCTCTTCGGCCGCAGGGAAGAAGGGTGACGGAGACTTCTCGACGATCGGCCCCTGAAGGGGCAGGACCGCGAGGGTCGGCTTTCTCAGCAGCGGGCGGAATCGAATGCGCCGCCGAGCAACGTAGGACTTGAGCTCCACCATCACCGCGCCGTCCGCACGATCGGGATCCAGAGTGGTGGCCACCTCATCCGGGTGCAGCACGGCATCGCACAAGCCTCGCTGCTTGGCTTCTTCAGCCGTGAGCAGCCCTTCGTCGATGATCTCACAAACCTGGTGCGGCTCGAGGCCCCGGCCTTCGGAGAGGGCGGACACCAAGTTGTCGTGAACCGCGTCCAGATACGCGCCCACTTGTTCGCGTTGGGCTTCGCTCATGTTTTCCCGCACCGTCGGTTCCGCCATGGTCTTGTAGCGGCCACGGGCAATCACCTCTCGATCGATACCAGCGCGATCGAGAAATCCAGCGACGTAGGGCGTGGTCACCGCATAGCCCGATGGTTCGGCCAGCGCCTCGGTACCGAGGAAGAGGCGGTCAGCGATGCTAGCCACAAAGAACGTCTTTGCCGCGCCTCCACGGGGGAGGTACACGCACAGCGACTTGCCGCTGGCCTTGAACCCGGCGAGCACCTCACGCAAGGACTCCGCGGTTGCTGTTCCGGCATCCATAGAGTCGATGCTCACCACGAGCCCCTGAACGCGGACATCCGCGGCGACAAGCTTCAGATCTTGGCGCAGACTGTGCAGCGACAATGCGCGCGTGCGCCGGTCCCAACGGCGGGGTTTTCTCCCTAGCTCCACCACCGGCCCGTCGATCCGCAGCCAAACCCAGCCGCCCTGCGGCACCGCTCGAACCCGCCGCAGCCACATCAAGGGCAGCAGGAGTAGTCGAAACGCGTTGGCAACCAGAGCAATGAAGAATCGAATCACGAAAGGAGCATCAGGCGGAGCTCGACAAAGTGCAATTCACGCAGCGAAAAAAGACCGCGACTCAGCCCAGGGACAGGCGCGCTTTTCCGATGCTGATCACAGAGTCACCGTCCTCGACTGCCAGATCCGAGGCCGGATTCAAGCTGGTGTCCTGTCCGTGCCGGAGACCAATCAGCAGATGCCCGGCTTCGATGCAGATCTTGCTGATGTCCGAGGCCTGGCGGGGCTTGCCACGGTAGGCGGTGACGTAGATCTGCTGGCCGTGCAAGTTAGTGGTGAGCTCCTCCACGACCTCCTGGACCCCGGGATTGAGAAGCTCATGGCTTAGGAAGTGGGCTGAGAAACGTGAAGTGCACACGATCCGGTCGCAGCCGGCTTTTCGGAGCAACTCTTGGGTCGTGTAGTCCACGCACTCGACGACGGTATAGACGGCATTGGAACGCGCTTCGATCGCCAAAGTCACTGCGAGGTTGAGGTCGTCGGAATGTGCATCCCCGGGCGTCTTGCTGAACACGACCGCATAGGTCGCTTTGTCTAGGCTCGCACGAGTCAAGGTCTCATCTCGAGTCGGATTGCCTCGCACGTAGGCAACGTCGAGCTTGAGCAACTCTGGAGGCAACTCTTCCAGGTCTTCGTCCACCAAAACGATTTCCCGCTGGCCAAATTCTGGGTCTCCTTCCAGCTCCGCCAGCAAGCGCTCCATGCGAGCCAGCCCAGGGTAGTTGATGACCACGAGGTGCTTGTTCAACTTGTGCGTGCTCATTCCACGAAACTCCTTGGTCTTGGCCTGCACCAACAAGCTGGCCGCAACTGACAGCACATAGCCAAGCAGGCCGATGCCGAAGAACATCAGCGGTACCGCGACTACGAACCGCCCGCCCACGGTCTGGGGGTAGAAGTCGCCGTAGCCGACGGTCGTCATGGTCACGACGGCGTACCAGATGGCATCTTGCCAGCCGAGGTCCGGATTGACCTCCAACTCGTAATAGAGAAAGCCCGTCGTGCCGTAGGAGAGCACGGCCAGTAGCAGTACCGCGACGCGCAAGGGCGCCGCCGGATTCTTGAGAATCCGTCGCTTGAAGAAGCGAAACAGCACTGCGATCATTCTGCTGCCCGCTTTCCCCAGTCGGCCAACAGCACGTCGGCACGTCGGCTGGCGGCATCATCTGCCCACAGCCCGTTGCCCTGATCGCGGGCCTTGGACTGCGCGTCCAGATAGACGGGCATCGTCGGGAAGGGGTAGACCGGATAAACCAGTGCATGCCCCTGGCTGATCAGGTACCGGGCCAGATCGTCCTCCCCGATGATCAGCGTGGCAATGGTGCGACCGTGGCGATCCTTGGGCGTGGAATGGAGCAGGACCCGAAGCGGCTGGTCCCCGACGCGGCGCTTGACGGCTTTGATCGCTGCCCTTCCGAACTTGGCGATGGGATCCTTGCCGCGAGACGGTTCGAAGCACTTGATACCCAAGAGCCGCACGACTGCCTCATCCCCGTCCTTCGTGCGGACGACAAGAGTGTCGCCATCCGTCACGCGGAAGAGCTGAACCATGTCACCCGTTTGCAGATCTCCTCCGCGGGTTTGCGCCGCGCGCCGTCGGTCTTCTGCAAGCGAGCCGAAAATGGCGGAGGCAATGACCAGCGCCGTAATGATCCCCCAGAAGACATGCGTCCCCCGATCCACGCGACGGACCCTAGCAAAACTTCACGCCGCTTGTTGAGCGACTCGTGCGCGGGCTCGTGTCCAAATCGAAGCGAGCAGCCAGCGTTGCGGAGCCCCCTTTTGACACGGAAAAACCCCGTCAAGCAGTGGCGAAATCTCGATTCGGTGTCATATTTAGAATATGAGCCGAAAATTTTTTTTCAGCGCGGCTCTTGCATTTTCGCTCGCCACAGGCTGCGGCGGTAGCGCGGCAATACAGCCCGCATCGCCACCGCCACGGGTTACCCCTCCGAGCACGGAGATTCGCCCCGGCAGCACTCCGGATGACACCGCACCCAAGCTGATTGCCCCGCCTCCGGCGTACGGGAATCGCGTGGTGATGGCGCGGGCCTCCGGAGCTCAGAGCAGCATGTAGGAAAAAGCCCAGGAAACGCAGTGTAAGGAAAGGTCGCAGCGTGTGACGGAAGGTCATGCCTGCCCTTCGCCGCTGGGCTGATATACTGCCGAAAGGTACTTGATGACGGCTTTGGAGGCTGGATTTGCTGGCAACTTCGAGGTTCGCCCGGGCGTGCGCCTTGGGCGTTACGAAGTCCTGCTCGGCATCGCCGAAGGCGGCATGGCACGCGTCTGGGCTGCAAAACAGCATGGTCAGCGGGGCTTCTCCAAGGTTGTCGCGATCAAGACCATCTTGCCGGCGCTGGCGAGTGACCCAGATTTCGAGGCGATGTTCTTGGACGAAGCGCGGGTTGCCGCCGGCGTCCATCACCCCAATGTCTGCGAGATCTTCGATCTTGGCGAAGACCACGGCGTTCTGTACATCGCCATGGAATGGGTCAATGGCGAGAGTCTGGCTCGTATCTTCAAACCCGCGCGGCGAGGAGGCCAAAGGGGCGGCGCCAACCCCCTGGAGTTCCGAGTGGCGGCTCGCATCATCGCGGACGCCGCAGCTGGGTTGCACGCTGCGCACCAGCAGAAAGACGAACACGGCGAACTTCTGAACGTGGTCCACCGAGATGTGTCACCTCAGAACATCTTGGTGAGCGTCGGTGGCACCGTGAAGGTGACGGACTTTGGCGTAGCGAAAGCGTTGGGGAGTAGCCACGAAGCTACGGCCGCCGGACAGATCAAAGGCAAAGCCGCCTACATGGCGCCGGAGCAGGCAGGAGGCGCAAAGCTAGACCGCCGGAGCGACGTTTTCGCACTCGGGATCTGCCTTTACGAGGTCACGACTGGCTCCCGGCCATTCTCCGGAGAGAGCCAAGTCGCGACGCTCCAGGCCCTTCTCGCCGGGAAGTTCGCTCCGCCCCGATCTGTCGCGCCAGGATACCCGCCCGAGCTCGAGGCCATCGTACTCAAGGCCATGAGTATCGACCCGGAGGAGCGTTATCCCACAGCCAACGACATGCGTCGGGCGCTAGAGGAGTATCTGGCTCGTTCGGGTTCGGTCGTGACGGAAACCCAGGTCGCCGAGCTAGCCCGAGAGCGGGTGGGCGGCGTCGTGGACGAACGCACCTCGCTCATTCGGGAACGAACTCGCAACAGCGCACAGGTTCCCGAAGCGCCCTTCAGCCAGCCAGCCGAGGCTTCCAGCTCCAAAATCTCCAACCCCAGCGCAAGCGCCATTCGCAGCGTGCAGCCTCTGGTGACGCCCAGCGGCTCTTTCACGCCTCCAGCGGCGCCCTACGCGTACCCGCACCCACCACCGGCACGGCAACAAGACACCACTGCCCGCACCGCACTATTTGGCATAGGCATCGGCGTCTTGGTTTTCGCCGTGGGCGGCGCTGGCATTTTCTTGCTGCGTTCCAGCAAGGACAGCCCCCCGCCGCCAGCACCGGCCGCGGTCGCGCCGCCACCGGTTGCGACCCCGGCCAAGCCGGCGAAAGAAACCAAACCGGCACCGGCAGCCCCCCAGAAATCCGACATCATAATTCGAACCGTCAGCCCAAAGGGGCGCGTCGCGTTCGAGCTGGATGGCAAGCGGTTGGTTGGCGCAGAACCGAAAGTACCGCGACCGCCGGCAGGCAAGTTTTCCATGCTGAAGGCGAGCGCGGTCGGCTACCACACGGACACCTTGCGTTTGGATGCTGACACCCCCGACGTACTCGAGGTGATGCTGGCAAAGCTGGACGAGCCAGCTCCAGTGAAAACATCGACCTCGACGTCCGGGTCCTCCCCGGCGTCGACCTCCAGGGAGGACAAGCCGACGAAGCCCAAAAAGCCTCCAAAGCTCGATATCCCGGAGAATCCCTTTTAGCGGCGAGCATGGTTCACACCTCGCCGGGAGCCACGTTTTGCCGACCTGGTTTCGATCGTGCCAACATCTGGGCGCGCGCCTACGAGCGCGCCTACCTTCGAGGACCCCTGCCCCATGCTTGGATTACGCAATCACTCCCGTCTGAGCTCGCTCGCCCTCTGCGTCAGCCTTAGCGCCGCCAGCGTCGTGCCGACGTTGACGGCGAGCACGGCTCACGCCGACGCCGACGACACCACGAAGCAGGCTAGGCAGCTCTACAACGAGGCCAAGGACGCCATGAAGGACAAGCGCTACAAGGAAGCGGCGCGCGGCTTCGAGGCGGCCAGCCGGCTGCGCCCCCACGCAGTAGCTCTTTACACCGCTGCCCAAGCTTGGGAGCTTGCGGGAGAACTGGCTCGCGCCGCAGACGCTTACGCCAAAGCGCTCGCCACGCCCAAGCTGAGCGACACCCAGGCCACGCGCTCGCGGGAACGGCTAGCGGAACTGGAGAAAGAAACGGGCGTGGTCGTCGTGATGGGCCCAGACAGCACTCGAGTGCAGCTGGACGACCAAATGGAAACGGCCGCGCCAGCCCGACTCCACGGCAGCCCTGGGCCGCATGTGGTGACCATCGTGCGCGCAGACGGCCAGACGGAATCCCGAACCGTGAACCTCGAAAAGGGCGGCACCGTGGAAATGGACACGACCAAGAAGGCGACGCCGGAGGAGAAAGCCCCGCCCAAGAAGGCCGCCGAGCCGGTCCCGCTGGCCGAACCCAAAAAGCAGCCAGTGCGGGTAGAGAAGGAACCTTCGAATGCGTGGGCGACCGTGGGCTTCGTGGCCACGGGCGCCGGCGTGGCAACCCTTGCAGGCGGCGCATTGCTCGGGATTTCCGCAAAGGACGCCGAAGACACCTACAAGGCAGCTCCGACTCAGGAAACGTTGGACCATGCAAAGGGTCTGGAGACCAAAACGAACATCTTGTTCATCACAGGGGGAGTGCTAACCGCCGCCGGCATCGGCTTGGTGGTTTGGCAATCCATGTCGTCGGGACCCGAAAAGCCGCCCAGTGAAGTGGGGCTACGGGTCACACCATCGGGGGTCTTTGCGGAGGGCTCGTTCTGATGAGGGCACATACCTGGGCAGCGCTAGCCGGCACCACCGGAGTGCTGGGCTTGTTCGTGGCATGCAGCCTCGATTTGGATGAAAGTCTGATTCCGAGCGAAGCGGGTGTGGGCGGACAGGGTGGTGGCGTGAGTGGGGCTGGCGGCGCCACCGGCGGAAGTTCTGGAACCGGCAGTGGTGGAACGGGGGGCAAGATCCTGGATTCCGGCGGCGCCTGCGACGCGGACCTTCAATGCGCCACCGAAGGCGGCTGTATCGAGGGCCGCTGCGCGACGGGCACTTGTGTCTACGAAATCTGCCCCGTCATGGCGGCGTGCTCCGCACGCGGCTGCGACACGACAGAGAAAAAGTGCTCAGACCCAGCCAGCTTCAGTTTCAAAGCCCATTCGCTGACGCTAGACAACGACATTGGCTGCGGCGGCATCGCCAGTCGCTGCGTCGCCGGCATGGACGACTATGTGTTTGTCGGCACGACAGCCGGCCTAATCGGCTACCGGGTGATAAGCCCGACGGCGCCAGAGCCCCTCACCGTGCAATCCCCACCCTTTGCGATCACCCGCATGTTGGCGACAGAAAGGCGCTTGATCATGCTGGGCCCGATCGCCTCGAACAAGCTCAGCATCGCCTGGATAGACTTGCCCTCGGATCCCTTGGCGACGACGCTGACCGCCAGCACCGCAGCGGTGGACTTCACCGATAGCTACAACACCGTCTACCCTGCCGCTGGAGACGGTTTCTTCCTGGTTCAGAACAATGCCGGAAACCTCTATCCATCGGCCCTGCTCACTCCACCGCTGACGAACCAAACGGCAGTCACCTTGTTTCCCGCAGCGGGTCTGCCCAGCGGCCAGGCGGTCGTCGCCAGCAGTGGCACTCGCATCATCACCTACCGGACAGATACGAGTTCGGGGAAGCAAACGCCGACTTTCGGATTCGTCAAGGACGCCGGCACGGCTAACGCCCAAGGCTCATCCGCGGAGCAAGCCTTCAGTTTTGACGTACCGACTTCTCTCAGCGCCCACCGTTTCCTCAGCGGATATGAGGGGTCTCTGCTCTGGGGCACCAATCGCGTGTCAGGTCCGGATGGCGGACCCATCGAAGCCGATGCGGCAGTTCTGTACTGGCCCTTGGTTGGGACGTCGGACACCTTCGACGACAAAGCGAAAGTCGTCGTCGCAACCTACAACAAGGGCAGTGCCAACAGCGTGCTAGCTGGCCCATCTGCGTTGCTCAACCCGAGTCTGGCCATTACAACCGCGGCCTACCCACCGGATCCGCAACAAACCCTGGTCCGAAGCGTCGTACGCAATGGAACCAGCCTCTCTCTCGGCAGCGAGACGCCGCCGGTACTGTCCTTCAGCATCAATCAGATCGGCGTCACGGCGAGTCGACGCTTCGGTTTCGTCCTCACGCCGTCGAGCCAAACTCCAAGCTTGAAAACTACGCTCCACATCTACGCGCCGGGCTGCTAGGGGCCGGCGGCGCTGGGCCGGGCGCATTGCGCGACGCAGCCGAGAAACGCGCGCGTCTTTTGGTTGGTGCTGGCTTGTCCCGCGTCCAGCTCGCGTAGGAAGGCCTGGCAGCGCCGGCGACACAAACCGTGACGGCAATCTACATCCACGCCGCAGTCCTTCTGAGCGGATTGCATCAGCGCATCACCGTGGTCGCGGGAGCGGCGGGTGAGGTCCACGTGTGCGTCAGCCCGAACCGGGGCCGTCGGGGCCGCGTTCGCAGAGCCAACAGGCCGCGCCTGAGGTGATCGCGCGCCGGTCCTGCTGGATGCCGGCCTCGATTCGGTCCTGCTCTTGCAGCCGGCGGTCGAAGCCCAGCACAGCAACAGCAGAGCTCGAGTCAGCGAATGCCGACCTCGATGCGCGCCCATTCCACGCCCCCACGGTTGTCATGCACCGCCGCCCAGATGCTCATGACCCCCTTTGCCTTCGGAGCGCGGAATTCTGTCGAAAAGTCGTCGTTCCAGCCCTTGATGGCGTCGTTCACGAGCTTCACATCGCTTTTTACCGAGCCCCGCTCGACGTAATAGCGCAACCACATCTGTTCGGTGAAGTTCCGCCCATAGGCGATCTTGCTCACCTCGTCGATTTCGGCACTGGCGCGATCGATGCGCAGCGCCATCGTGGTGTCGGGGCAGCTTTCATCGCCATCATCGGCGCAGGCATTCACGCAAGGGTCGCCCGCATCGCAGTCGATGGCTTTCACCGGAGTGGTCAAGCAGGCGGCACCGATGCACGACGGCGTTACCTCCCGCCCCGCAAAAGAAAAGCCCGTCACCACCGGGTTGGCGTTGCGCAGCGAGTCGTAGGCGTACACCGAGGAGTAGCCTGCGACGAAATCATCAGAGCCCAAGGGCTCACCGTGAGCGTCGTAGCAAGCCAACGGGAAGGTCAGCTGCCCAGGCGGCGCCTCACCCAGAGTGCCGGCACAGGCCGCGAAGAACACGAAGGCGAGGCCGTAGCGCGGCACCGCGGGGTCCGTCGGCGGTGGGCGGGACGAGATGACGTCCGAGGGCATTTGGAAGCTGAAGCTGTCGCCAAACCCCACGCTCACTCCCGGTGGCAGCCCGAAGCCACCACCGCCGCTCGAACCCGCGCCCGAAGCTCCGAACACCTCTCCGCAGCCGAAGAAGGAGTCTCCGGGAGGGTTGAAACACCCGGTGATCCAAGCCACCTGCACATTGCGGGGCGCCTTTGGGGAACCGTCGTACCAAAGCATGCTCAAGTCGACATCCTCACCGGGCGCAGCGTAGGGCGCGGACTTTTGCACCGCCAAGACGCGCAGAGACCGGACCTCGCTTTGGGGGTCGAACTCGACGCCACAGCCAGCGACGCATAGTGCGAGGACAATTGTGAGATCCCTGCGCATCAGAACTCACCCCTGAGCCCCACCGAGGGGATGATGGGAAGCCCGGTTTGGAAGCTTTCTTGGCTGAAGTTGTAATTGTACACAAGCGCCTCGACGGCCTGATTATTGTAGACGTTCTGAATGTCGAGGTAGGCGCTCAAGCGCCATTCTTTGAACTGCCAGCGCTTGTCGACGCGCATGTCCAGCTGGTGAAACAGGGGCAGGCGGCGGCTGAAAGATTCCCCGTCCAGCCGTGTATAGGAGCCGGCGTCCGCCGCGTACAGCGAAGGCAGCGCGGGAGGACCGAGCACTGGAGTCTCCAAGGGCCCGGAGACGACTCGGAAGCGTGCGCCGAACTCCCATCCGCGTCCCAAGCGGTAGCTTCCCAATACGATGAGGTTGTGCGTCTGATCGAACTGAAACAGATACTCTTCCTCGTCGGGGCTGTTCTGCCGCACGCTGCGGGATAGGGTGTAGGCCAACCAGCCGAAGAAGCGAGAGTCCGGCTTGTACTTGAGCAGGGTCTCGAGCCCCACGGCGGTGCCCAGACCTTCGTTGTTGTAGTCGAAGGTGCCCGACGCGCTCGGAGTGCGGGAAACCAGCTGCGTGAAGTCCTTGTAGAAGCCTTCCACGGACAGCTCGACCTGACGGGTCAGCTCTTGCTCGACGCCAAGGGAGTAGTGGATGGACCGATTCGAGCGCAGGCCCGGCGTACCAAACACCTCGTTGGTTTCCTGAAACTGGGGCGGCTGATGAAACACGCCGATGCCGCCTTTGACGGTCGTACGTAGTTTGCGCTTGCCGGCAAATGCCGTCTCGTCTTGGCCATCCGTGGGCGACACGATGTCGTAGCGAGCGTTGACGCGGGGACTGAAGTCCGCGTGCCCCGTGTCTCGAGCCGCATCGACGCGGACGCCGGGGACGATGCGCAACCGCTTGGTCGGCGTCAGCTCTCCTTCCAAGTACCAGGCCGGCCGGAAGATGGTGAGATCGACTTTCGTTTCGAGGGGCGGCCGCGTTGCGAAGGGACCCGGGTCCGGCTCACCGGGTCGCGGCGGTGCGGGGGCGCGCACCTCGACCTGGGCTGGCGCAAGCAAGAAATCGATGCCCGCGTTGAGCTTGAAGCCACGGGTGAGTTTGAAACCCAGCTCACTGCGGGTCGTCAGCGGATACACGTCCAAATTGAACAAAAAGTTGCCGATGGAGAAGCGAATCAACTGGGACCCACCGCTGACCATCGCGTTGATGTCCACGTCCGGTGATAGCGCTCCCTCGTAGATTGCCTGAACCCGGTGAAACCCCGTTCGCAGCACCAGGTTACCGCCCAGGGCCGGGTCGCTTGCAGCCGGGTCGTTGATGATGATCTCCAGGCGATCGTCAGACCCGAAAGCACGCATCGACAGCCGAGTGTTCTTGGACGGACGGTGCTCGGCAATCGCCTGATAGTCCCAATACACCGGCGCGCTGGTCACGCCGGCTCCCGCCTCTTCGAGCACGGGAGTGATCCAAGCGTCGATCCAACTTCGACGCCCCGCCAGCGCGAAGCTCCAATCCTCCAAAGGCCCAATCGGCCCCTGGAGCATGGCGCGAGCGTCAATCAAATCGACCTGCGCCATGGCGTGGTAGCAGCCTTTTTCTTTGGTCGGCTTCCCATAGGGCGCGTTGCAGCTGGTATCCGGCTCGCGCAGTGCCACATCCACGATGCCGCCCATGACTCGACCGTATCGGGCGCTGAAGTTTCCCGGGTAGAAGTCGATCCGGTCCAGGAGCTCCGTCGGGATCACGCTGGATAGACCGCCGAAGTGATAGATCAGTGGCACATTGCTGCCGTCCACGAAGGTCTGGGTGTCCTGGGGGGAGGAGCCCCGCACGATCAGCAAGCCGGCGAGACCAGGAGGCCTGGCCACCCCAGGCAGGCTCTGAATCGAGCGCAGCGCGTCGCCGCTGGTCCCGGGGATCCGGTTGATCTCCCGTCTTTCGATGGTCCGACGAGTGACCTCCCGCGGGGGCCGCTCACCCTGAACCACGACCTCCAGAGTGCCCTCGGCAACCTGAACCGCTAGGCGGTAGGTCACCTCGGTGGCTTCCCCAGCGACGACTTCTTCTTCGGCCTCCCTGGACTGAAATCCCTCTGAGGACGCGCGCACCCGGTACTTGCCCGGAGGGATCCCTTCGAGGAGCCATGCGCCGCTTTCGTCCGTGATGACCCGCTGCTCCGTCCCACCCGGGCCAGTGACGACCACCTCCGCGCCAGCGAGAGGCGCGTTGTTCTCGGCAATCCGCAAGCTACCGCCCAGGTTGCCCGTTGTGGGCTTGGCTTCGGGTCCTTTGGGCGGAGGCGCTTCCTTGAGGGTGAAGGAGTACTTGTAGAGGATCTTGGCGACGACGGGTTTGCCGTTGCGAGTGGCAGGCTCGAACTCGAACTGCAGCGCCGCCTTCTTCGCGGCCTCGTCAAATCCATTTCCGGCCGGCTTGGTGACCTCTGCTGCCGTGACGACACCCTTCGCGTCGATGGTCAGGGAGAGAACGACATCACCCTGGATCCCCGCGTCCTGGGCGGCCTTGGGGTAAGGAGCGTCCACGAAGCGCTTCAACTTGGGCATCACAATGACCGGCTTCTTGGGCGCCTTGCCATCATCGTCATCGGCGGGTCGCGCAACCGCGCCAGCTCCACCCCGCGGCACGGCGCCAGCTCCACGGTCACCCGGTTCCGGCTCGCCTTCTTGAGCCAAGAGATGTCCGGGCCAGGCCAAAGCCAAAACCAGAGCAACGATCATCCGCAAACGGCGCATCGGACTGAGTGGAACAACTAGTACTAGCGGCAAAATTCCGCAATCAGACCTGCCCAGCCTGTGGGCTTTATGCGGCACGAACTGTCGGCAACACTTCGGGGGCCTGCCCCAAGCGCTCGAGAATCCGACCACAACGAACAGAAACCCGCCCTCGCTCCAAGCATCGTTCAGCGTGCGGGTCCTCGGCAAATGCGGCCGACAGGCGCAAGAACGACTCCAGGTAGACGACCTCTCGACCCAACCCACCGCCGCGATGGGCCCGGGATGCGATGTCGACAGCCTCGGCATGCTCCGCAGCGTGGGCAAGCAACAGCCGCGCAGTGTCAACCCAGGTTGCACCTTCGTGCACCGAGAGCGCCGCAAGATGCCGCAGTCCCAGTTGACGCTTGCGCCGAGCGCCCATGAGTTCGTGGCGGTCCTCGATCAGAAGTGCTCGCCCTTCTTCTTCATCCGGTCCTCCCGCCGAACCCACGCGGTATAGCCCCACTTCTTCTGCGACGGCGCGATGCCGTGGCAGCGCGTGCCCCAGCACTTCGTGCATGACGACACGCTTCCCGCACAGCTCACTCATCTTCATTCCCGCGCGCACCACTATGACCCCATCCCCAGTGGCCGCTGAGCTCGTCAGTTCAGGGCTGGTCACAATCCGAAATCCAATACGCCGCTCCCCGACGGCGCGCCGCATCGCACTCACGAGGCTCCTGGGCTGCTCCGAGTCGTCGCTCACGTACACCGGCGCAATCTCTTTGGAAACCGACAGCTGAGCCCAGCTGTTTGCCAGCCGCCTGGCAGCCTCCACCTCAGGCCCTTGCGTCGTTCCGAAGCGAGAGAGAGAGAGAGCCCTCGCCCTGGGTGTTCCCACCACAGCCACTAGTGCGGCTTCCAAATGCAGCTCCCAAGCCCGCTCGGAGTAGAGGGCCCCCCAGGCTCCACCGCGGCGTGCGGCATCCGCTAGGGTTGCCAAGCCATCGCTGAGCTGGGCGGCTCCCGAACTGCCCGAGTAGCGGAATCGCGGCTCACGGGGGTTTCCTCGCCGCAGCTCGGCCAGCAAGTCCTCTCGCTCCGCCGGATAATTCAGGGGGCGACAACGTTCGAGCAACGCGATGCTGCGTTCGGCGCGCGCCAACAGGATTTCGAGATCGCGACGCCGCATCACAATTTGTTGGCGGCGATGTTCGCCAGCTCGCTCCGTTCCCCCTTGGCGAGCAGCATGTGCCCAATGAGCGCCTCCCCGCGAAGCCGATCAACAGTCACTGACAGTCCGTTCGTCGCGCTGTCCACGTAGGGGTTGTCGATCTGAAAGGGGTCCCCTGTGAGCACGATCTTCGTGCCCTCCCCGCAGCGAGTCACGACTGTTTTGACTTCGTGGGGCGTCAGATTCTGAGCCTCATCCACGATCACGTATTGTTGCGGCAGGCTGCGTCCGCGAATGTAGGTCAAGGGCTCGACCTGCAGCTGTCCGCTTTCGAAGAGCTCCTCAAAGCCGCGAATGCCGCGACGCTTGCCTCCGCCTGCCACGAGCAAGAACTGCAGATTGTCGAAAATCGGCTGCATCCACGGGTTCAGCTTCTCCTCGACGTCACCAGGCAGGTAGCCGAGGTCCCGGCCCATGGGCATGACCGGTCGGCTCACGAGGAGTCGAGCATAGGAGCCATCTTCGGCAGTGCGCTTCAGCCCCGCAGCCAGCGCGAGCAAGGTCTTGCCGGTGCCCGCCTTGCCCACCATCGTCACGAGGCGAACGGAATCGTCCATCAGCAGATCCAGCGCGAAACTCTGCTCCTTGTTCCGCGGCCGAATGCCCATCACGCCCTCCCGGGGCGTGCGCAGAGCGCGCACTTCGTGCTTCTCCGCATGAAACCGCCCCAGCGCGGTTCGCGCACGGGCGCCGTTGTCGCGCAGCACGATGCAAGCGTTGGCGTAGAGCGTGTCATCATCCCGCGACAGTGAGCCCGAGTCGAAGAAAGAGTCCAATTCCTCGGCTGTGACTGGGAGTTCGACGACACCCGAGTCGAGGCGATCGATATCCACGGATTGGTTTTCGTAGGACTCGGTACGAAGCCCCAGGGCATCTGCGCGGATGCGCAGATTCACGTCCATGGTCACGAAGATCGTGGGGGTGTCCGGTTCGGCGTCGCGGATGTCGAGCGCACATTGCATGATCGCGTGATCCGCCGAAGAGGGCTCCAGAGCGATGGGGACTTCGGGCCGACGGTCGGGAACGTAGACCCGCAAGGAGCCGCCGTCCTTCATCTGGACCTGGTCAGACAGCCCACCGCCGCGTTCGCGCAAGGCATCCAACAGGCGAGAGACAGTGCGTGCGTTGCGCCCGCGCTCGGCGTTGTCCCGCTTGAATTGGTCGATCTCCTCGATGACGTAGATCGGGAGAATTAGATCGTTGTCCTCGAACTTGAAGATTGCGTAGGGATCGTGAAGCAGGATGTTCGTGTCGAGGACGTAGTTTTTCTTCATGTCGTCTCGAAGCAATTTCGGGGCGCGCCACTGGGCTCGGCCGCGGAGTGTGCGCACCTAGGCGCCCCACGCGCAACGATAACAAGCCGCGCCCGGATGCGCACAACACTCACAAGCTCTGACATGGTCCCCGCGCAGCCCGGAGGATTCTTGAACGAATTCGGGACTTTTGTCGCAATGTCTCGTCTATGCCTGGACGCGAAGAGACAGTTTCGGTTTTGTCTCGCCATGCACCGCGCCCTCACCTCCGCATTGCTGGCATTGCTCGCTTGCGGATGTTCACGCACAGCCCCGGATACCCAATGGCCTGCGCCGGGGCCCGCAAGCCTGCCCTACATCCCCTTTGCCGAAGACGACGACTTCGGCGACTCCGACGAGCCCGAAGCCGCTACGCCCGCTCCGTCCCAGGGCCCCACGGCCATAGACGCGAAACTGCCCACGCCGCCGAAGGTCGCGTTGGCCCGAGACGCAAAGTGCACCAAGAAGAAGTGCGAGCTCAAGGGGTTCCTTCCCGAGGCTGCTCTCGCCAAAGGAATACCGACGGGGGCGCCCAGCCCCGCCGCGATCTGGACCCACGAAGTCGCGAAGGGCTCCACGCTGGTTCTGCCTCGACACCACGAGCTGGAATGCTTCGCACTGGTGTTGGACGGCAAACTACTCTTCAGCGGCGACGACGGCCGCGGCGCTCAAGCCTTGAGCGCATGGGGAGCGGCTCGGGCACCCGGTTGTGGCGTCATCCTCAAGGCGCGGGAGCAAAGCGCCAAAGCCGTGCTGGTTGTCGTCACCACCAAGGCCGACCTGGACACCTCGCTAACGCGAGCGAAAACCAAGCCCTGGGAAGTGCGCTGGAAGAAACGCCCCTCTCCGTTGTTCAGCTTCGTGTTCGACAAAGTAGACGACCATGCTTGGGCGGGCGGCGCGTTCCATACCAGAATCGGACTAGGTGGCGCCAAAATACCGCTGCCAGCAAGCTTCGGGCTCCTGCGCGCTAGCAGCGACGGATCGGTAGCCGAACACGACCACAAGAGCTGGGAGCATCTGGCGGTACTGTCCGGGAGCGGCAAAATGACCCTCGCCGGCACCGAACATGTGGTCAAACCCGGTTCGGTGTTCCACATCCCCAAAGGGCAGAAACACTCCTTTTCCGCGAGTGGAAAGCAAGAGCTGCTGGCAATTCAGCTCTACACCCCGTCCGGGGCCGAGCAACGCTTCGTGAAGCTCGCCAAGGAAGCAAAAGCCGCCAAGAAGGCCAAAGCTCCCTGAAGCTGGCGCTTTTTCGGCCTGATGGTGCGCCGGGAGACTGCGCGGGTTTTCCCGTCTGCCGCCGGCTGGCTTAGGATCTCGTCGTGAGGCCTCTGATCACATCAGCGCTGCTGCCCGCCTCGGTGGTGGCATATGTGTGCTTCGCTGCGATGCGTGGCTACTCGGGCAAGTTGCCCACCGTCGCGCTGTTACTCCTACCCATCTTCGTGTTCTGGGTATGGCGTCGCACCGAAGCACCTCGCGACGCAGAAGACCACACCGAGCGCACCGCCAGGCTCGCCCTACGAGCGGTCGCGTGGGGAGCTGCCGTGTGGCTCGCCGCTCGCTCCGGAGCTACGGGTCGACCGAGCCTCGACGCGGCTGCCAACCTGGCGACTGGCACTGTGGTGGTGGCGGCATTGATCGCACTAGCGCGCATCGGCAGCTTTGGCGGACTGCTCAGCGTACCTCGCGCATCGCGCTCCCTCGACGCGGCATCCTTCGCAGGTCTTCTCTGGGGCATCGCCACGGCACTGCCCGGAGCCCGCGCGCTGTTCGCGCAGCGGAGCGTTCTGCTCGATCCGCTCGCTGTCGACTACGCGACAACCACTGCCGGCGCGGCGAGCCTCTTGGTGCTCGTTGCGGCTGCTTGGCGCATCAAGCTGCTTCGACGCAACGAGCTCGGAGCCCACGACCGAGCGTCGGGCGCCTTCGCCCTCTCCCTCGCGGCAGTGGGCGCTGCCATCCCAGCGGCATTCTTGGACGTCGCCGCTCCGGATCGCATCGTGCCGGCCTTTGCCCTCGGCGCCGGGGCCGCATGCACTTGGGCGGCAAGCGTCCGCCAACCCAGCAGCGTGACCAGCGCGCTCCGAGGAACTCTGGCGGTGCTGTTGTTGGGCGTACCCTTGATGCTGATTGCAGGCTTCATTGCGCGCAAAGCCCCGCACCACGCCGGCGCCGTGGTGCTGGTCGCCTGTGCCATGGCCATCGTCGTCGGCGTCGTTGCCCGCAAGGTCGCGCGTCCACTGGGGCCGGACCAGTCGCGTTGGCTGGAAGCTGTTGGGGCCGCGAGCCGTGCAGCCCTGATCCCCGAACCCGAGGCAGCGCTCTCCCAAGCGCTCTTCGCCCTCACCAAAGCCAGTCCGAGCCCCAATGCCCGGCCCGAGCTATGGCGCACCAGTCCACCAGCCGTGCTCAGCGTCGACATCGCTGGCTACCTGCATGAAAAGCCCGCCGAGGCCCCAGAGCGGCTCTACACCCTGGCGTTGGAGGAGCCCGAACGCACCCTTCGCGCAGAAGTGCTGCGCCAGCTCCAGGTGCGCCGTCCGGAGGTTCGCCCAATCTTGTCCTGGTTGGAGAGTCGGCACGCGGCTTCGGCGACCGTGGTGGTCGACGATGACGGTCCACTCGGCTTCATCTTGCTTCCCAAGACCAGTCGACGCAGTCCGCTGAGTCTAGAAGAAGCACGCGGCATTCGTCTGCTCACGGATCGCATCAGTTCACTTCTATCCGTGTCCTCAGCCTTGGCTCGGTCTCGGGAGCGAGAACTCTCCGCCATCGCGCGAGCCGACTCCGCGGACGACGAAGTGCATCGACTCGAACATGTGATCAGCTTGGACGAAGGCCGGCATCGTGCCATGGCCGAGCGCCTGGCAGGGCGCGTCCGCTCTACCGCTTTTAGCCCTTCGGCCCGCGCCGCCCTCGAATCTCTGGAGCGTTTCGGCCGGATCGGCGCCACCCTGTACCTGCAAGCACCCCGAGGCTGCGATGGCGTCGCCTGGGCAGCCATCGCACATCTCGCGGGGCCCCGCTCTGGCGGCCCGTTCGTGATCGTCGACGCGACCCATGGGCGTGAACACGACATCGAGCGCTGGGAGGACGCCTCTCACTCTCCCCTCGCCTTGGCGGACGGCGGAACGCTCTTCATTGCCGACGTGTTCGCCCTTCCGGCACCGGTGCAAACCACCCTGCAGCGCGCCCTGGCCCGCGCAAGCGCGCAAACCCCCCGCTCCACGGTCCTACCTCCCGGCCTGATCGCCACCGGCCTGGAGCCCCTGGAGTCCTTGATCGGAGCGGGCAAGCTACAGCCAGGCCTGAGTCGCTTCCTGTCCCAGGGCAGCCTCGCGCTCCCGCGCCTGATCGACCGGGGTGAAGACATCCGAAGCCTGATTCTCGATACCCTGGCCCGCACCGGGCTGCGACTGCACGGCAAGCCCCTCGGCGTGGACGGCTCTGCGCTGCGGCTATTGATGGAGCACACCTGGCCCGGCAACGAAGCCGAACTCGGCGAGGTCATCGCCCGCGCCGCCGCTTTCGTGGTCGGCGAGCAGATGCGCGTCCAGGATCTCTTCGCCGCTGGCTTCCAGCTCGTCGTCGACGAACCAGCCACCCAGTCTCCACTGCCCCCCATGGCCCGGCGCCGCGCACGCCCGAGACGCGGCACCGGTCGACGCTAGGGTAACCCGAGCTGAGCGCGGGCCCCTGTCGGCCCAGGCTCTTCAAGACCTACGTTTGTTTTTTTGGGGATGGCGCCCCCTGCGCGTCATCGAGAGTTCATCGCGGTTCGATGTGGGTCGCTCGGACGCTCGGCACGGCGGGCCGCGCGTGCGCTCATGCCGCGCAGACTTGCGCTACGTTGGGGCAACAGTCGCCGTACTGGCTGCAGGCGGCATCGCAATAGCAGCTGGACCCGGATGAATCTGTACTCGGGGTCTCGGACTGGCAGTGTTGCTTGGTGCAACCAGGGCCCGGGCCTGCCGGGCAATGGGTAGAGAAGTCGCCGCAGCAGTCTCCGTAGTCTTTGCAGGCCACGTCGCAGTAGCAGGACTGATCCGGCGATTGCGCTCCACACACTGCGGCGCAACTGCCCGGCGTAGGCGTTACTGGCCCGGCAGCGCCGCCGGCCCCAGCGCTACCGCCTTGCGGGACTGGGCTGCCCGCGTCCGACTGCCCGCCGGTTCCCCCGGTGCTGCCACTATCGCCCAGCAGGACGACGCCACCAGAGCCCCCGCCTGCCCCAACCGCTCCCGAGCCAGCCTCGGGGACCCCGCCAGCATCCTCGGGGCGCTCGCGGTCGAACAGCCCCTCATCTTCCACATTGCCGCAAGCGACCAAACCCAACGCTGCGAAGGCGCCGATGCCGCACCACTGTCCGATTGTGTTCTCCACGCCCAGGACAGACTGCAAGGCCTATGCCGGTAGCGAGTACTCCAGGTTTCGCAGCATCCGCCCAATCAGCACCGCTCAGCCCGATCAATTCCGGACGCTGCCGAGCATCGGATCCGGACGTCGACTAGGAAGCGCCCTCGGCTTGAGCGCGTTCGACAGCTCCCAGCTCCGAGTAAAACCCGTCGACCAGCTCTTGAGCGGGTGTGTGCTGCACCTGGGCGCAGGCGCGGGAGAGTGCTTGGAGGGTCTGGGGAACGTCCTGAGCGCGGTAAATGGCTCGCCGCGCCAAGTTGCGCCCCAGGCCCGTACTGATCAGTGCCAGGGAAGCGCCACTCCACGCAAAGGGCGCACGCTTGCGAGCCGCTGTTGCGAGATCCGTCAACGGGTTGGCTCGCAAGAACAAGCCCAGGGCGTCCTCGTAGCCGCGCCCATCGAAGCCTTCTGGAGCCATGTTTCCGATACTGACTCGCTGCTGCTTGGTACGCACCCGTCGCAATCCCCGCCAGCGCAGCAGCCGGGCCGGAGGCTCGAGTCCGCGAAAGGTTTCGCTCCCCACCCACCAGGTCACGGTGGTGTCGACCCGACCCACGGTGAGGATGCGGCCAAAGGTGGCGAAGCGCGCCAGGGCCTCGCTGATCCGGCGAGGGGGCCCTGCTGAGTTGACCTGAGCGGCAACGAGTTCGGCGAGTTTGCGGGGTCGGTCCTTGTCGAACCACCCGGTCAACGTTGGATTCGTCACCTGGACCAGGTCATTCAGCGCACAAGCGAGAAGCCACTCCCCTGCGCTCAAATCCCCGAGCGCGTCGATCCCCGCCACCCGGCGCGCCGCCCGGACCCGATGCGCACGCACGGAGTCCATGGCGCCGCCGGACACGGTGAGGGCTTCGGCGTGGGCAAACGCCGCCGCGCGAGTCGGACCGATGGGCTCCAGCGGGCACAATTTGCCGCCCTCTATCAAAGGCAACAATACGTTTTCAGCCAGAGCATTGGCTGTGACGGGGTCAGGCATGGATCGAAGGACCCGTCATCAGGTCGCGGCGCCTTTTAGAGGGTTGAGCCCGAGCTCTTCCAGCCAAACCGTCGGCAGCTCCTGAGCAAAGACTTGGTCGAGCTCTGTGACTTGGACGGGCGCCCAGCGCTGGCCCTCTAGAAGGGCGCTGTCCAGGGGAACGAAGTGCTGCCTGGAAATGCGGTCGGCGCTGCCGTTGGGGCGAAAGAAGACCAGATCGTCGGCCGCGAGCTGCAAACTTGTAACTAGTACGGCAGGTTCGATCGCAGGCACCAGGCGCGAGCCAATGGGAACGAATATCTGTTCGTGGTACCGCCAGAACAGGTGACCGAGAGGAATGCTGCCGCCGCGGCCACCGCCACCGTCACTCAGGACGAAAGCGCCTACATCCGTTAGTGCGATCCGGGTCTGCTTGAGGGTCTGGACCGGCAATGCGTAGGCGAGACGGCGAAGCAGCTCGAGTTCCACCGGTGGAATCAGCGCGGCCTCGACGCCAGCGGGCGCTGCGGGATCCGGCAGCAGGCGGATGGGCACCCGCACAGCGTCGGGGCTACCCGCGGCTTGGGCCAAACGCACGCCGCGCTCCAAGTCCAGGTCCGCGCGCTCCAGGCTGGATAGCTCCGCCATGGCAGGCACGCGCTCCAGTTCCAAAGCCGGCTCACCACGACCCCGAAACAACACCAAGCCCTCGGTATTGAAAACCGGACACGCTTCGAGCGCCACGGGATGGTGGTAGCCATGCTCCACAGCAGCCCCGGTCGTCACTTCCGTGAACGCCGCCATGCCGGGCGTGCCGGCCAACAGCGGCCGCAGCCGCGGCGGCATTTCCTCGATCTTGAAGAGGTAACGGCGTACCGGCTCCTCATCGAAGCTGGTTTCCGGCGGCCACTCCGCGACACCCACGGACGCTTTCACTCGCGAACGCGCAAAATAACTCAGCAGCGCTGGGCCAAGCCCGTGGTCAGCGAGCACCCACAGAGCAACCGTCGGCAGCGCGGCGCCGGGGTCGGCGTGGGGTGCAAGTCGCAGCAGCAAGGAGCGAAGTTCCACACTGCGCTCGATGTCGTACACCTGTGAAAAAGTGGAATGATAGAGCGCGAGCGCACTATCCGTCGCCGTGATTTCCGGGGCGTCGAAACCAAAGGGCGCGCTGGCGTCTCGGTACTGCACGAAGTGGCGACTGGTTCCGGTGAAGGTGAACCCCCCGGTCAGGCGAGCCACTTCGCCCACCCGGTCCATGCGATCACTCGAGCCCGCGTCGAAGGAGAGCGCGACCTCGCGCGTGCCCAACTTGGAACGGACAATCTCGATGGCCAGGGAGTCGGAGAGCCCACCGAGGCTCTGCTCTTCCGTGTAGACGGACAAGAACGCCACCAGCCGATCGAGGGAAGGCATGAGCACCAACCCGCGAGAGCCTAGAGCCACGCCCCGGGCGTCCAGACCGATGCCGGGCACGCGCAGACGAGTTTGATGGACGGCGATGCGCTCTAACATTTCACGGAACGCTGAGGCCCTCCGACTCGGCGAGGTGCTCGCGAACGACGTTGCAGACCCACTCTGCCCGTGGCGAGACGATCGCAGCGTGACCACCTTTGGAGGAGATGTCGTCGAGGACCGGGTCGAGCTCCTCGTGCATGACGGCCTTGAAGTACGAAAGGTCAATGGTCGTCTGTGCCGGCAGCTCACCCACGGAGGGAGAGGCGGCGCTGCCACTGACTTTGAACATTCGGCTACTCCCCGGCCGCGGGTTGAAAGCCACGAACGCCGACACACGCCCGGGGTGGCCCGCGCCGGGTTCGACGATCCCCCCGGAGAGCAACATCAGCTGACTCACGGGCCGTAGCATACGCGAGCTTTCTGAGCGGCGGGGCGCTTTCCGATGGCGCCCTCGGGGACGCAGCTAGGGCCAAATTGCCGCGCGATCTGCGGGCGGGTGCAGGACGCCGCGGGACCGGTGTAACGTAGGCGAGCCGCCGTGAGTTCGAGCTTCCAACCTGGCCGCCGCATGGGCGGTAGATTCGTCGTCGAGCGAGAGGTGGGCCGCGGCGGGGCGGGCGTCGTGTATCGAGCCTATGACCAGGTCAGCCAAGGCCCGGTTGCCCTCAAAGTCCTGCAAGCGGAGGCCGGAGACGTCCCTGAAGAGGAAGAGCGTCTGCGTCGCGAAGCCGAGCTTCTGGGAGAACTCAAACATCCGGGCATCGTGCGCATGGTGGCATCCGGCGTTCTGGACGAAACCGGCCAGCCCTACGTCGCCATGGAGTGGCTGGACGGCGAGGACGTCAGCATGCGCCAGAAGCACGCTCCCCTGACCCTCCGCCAGTCCGTGGAACTGGCCACGCGGGTCTCCGAGGCCTTGGAGGCAGCCCACGACCTGGGCGTCGTCCACCGTGACATCAAACCGGGCAACATCTTCTTGTGCGAGGAAGATGGCGCCAACGTTCCGGCGACGACGGTGGCACCCAAGCTCGTGGATTTCGGCGTCGCTGCGAAGTCTGACGTCAAGATCAGCCGTAGCGGGGACGTCGTTGGCACCCCCGCCTACATGGCTCCCGAGCAGGCCCGCGGGGACGCTCCCATCGACGTGCGCTGCGACGTCTACTCCTTGGGCGCGACACTCTTCGAGCTACTCACGGGCCGCCCACCCCACGTTGGGCCAACCAAGATTGCGACCCTGGCGCGCTTGGTCACGACCCCCGCGCCCCGGCTCTCCGAGCTGCGCCGCGACATACCCGCCGTGTTGGACGACCTGGTCCACCGCATGCTGGCAACGGATCCCGACCATCGGCCCCACGACATGCAGGAAGTCAGCGGTGTGTTGCGTCAAGCGTTGCGGGACGCCTCGGATGCGCCACCACGAGCTCTGACCCCGAGTGAACCCGTAATGAGTTCCCGCCTGGGCTCGAGTGCCTCGCGCCTCGTGACCAGCATCGTCGCGCTTCGTTTCGAAAACGGCTCGGCGCGAGATCGCGCCCTGGACCACTTGAAGGAACGAGGCGCCGACGCCGTCCCCCTCGGGCCGGAAGCCCTGGTCGCCCACCTCGGCGCCACCCGGGCCACGGGAATGGAGGCGGTCGCTGCCCTGGACTTGGGTCGGCGCTTGGCGCGGGCCGGCGCGCAGGTCGGGGTGGCGAGTGGCCGAGCGCGCATGAGCTTGACCAATCGTTCCGGCGGCGCACATCCCGTCGGCGAAGTCGTGGACCGAGCTTCGGCGATGGCTCGAGAAGCGTCCCCTGGGGTGGTTCTTGCCGACGTGACGACCAGCGAGTTGGGTCGAGGCCGCTACGAGTTCAAGACTCGCGACGACGGCGCCGCTGTGGTCGGTGAACAAGTGCGAGGTCCCCGCGCAGACCGAGTCGGCGGAGCGCCCTTCGTCGGCAGAGAGGCGGAACTCGCGCAGGTCGCCAACGCCTTCGAGCGAGCCTGCTCCGACGCGACCCCGGTCCTGGTGACCATCACCGGGCCGCCGGGGATCGGCAAGACGCGACTACGGCGCGAGGTGATCGCCCGCCTCGCCGCAGGCAAGCAGGCGCCATTCGTGATCGTGCAACGCAGTGAGGCGTATGGCCGTGGCCACGCCCTCGGTGCGGCAGCAGACATCCTACGCGCCATCATCAGCCTACCCAAAGGTGCGACCTCCCAAGAAGCCGAGCAGGCCATCGTCTCCCGCCTGGGCCCCTCGACGGTGAGCGACCTCACCAGCAAGAATCGCGAGATCCTGGCGCGGCTGCTGGCCAACGAGGTGTTGCCAGAAGGCTTGGATCCGCGCGGTGCTCGCGACGTGCTGTGGCTAGCCATGACGGACTTGGTTGCGCAGGTCACTGCAGGGCAGCCGACGATCATCGTCACCGAGGATCTGCAATGGGCCGACCCGGAGAGCATCGGCTGGTTGGACCATCTTCTGGGTCGCACCAACATGAGGCCGCTGATGGTGATGGCCCTGGTGAGGCCCGCGTTTTGGCAAGAAGAGAGCGAGCGCTTCGGTGGTCGAGACCACGTCTCCCTGGAGCTGCGCCCCATTTCCCGCAAGGCCGTCCGCGCCATTGTTCGCTCCGTGCTCGGAGATGCGGCCACTGACGAAGCCGTGGAGCGCATTGCGGAACAAGCCAGCGGTCTGCCACTTTTCGCTGAAGAGCTCGCCCGAGTGACGGCCAGCAGCCGCGGCAAGCTGCACGCACCGACCATCGAGTCTGTGATTCAAGCCAGCTTGGACGCCCTAGACGAAGAATGCCGGGATGCGGTCGGCAGGCTGTCGGTGTTTGGTCTGACGGTCTGGGACACGGGCCTGGAGGCACTG
The DNA here is from genome assembly GCA_965222375.1 of Polyangiaceae bacterium. Taxonomy (GTDB): domain Bacteria; phylum Myxococcota_A; class Polyangia; order Polyangiales; family Polyangiaceae; genus JACKEA01. Next base: position 3,399,422 of record CBDCTZ010000016.1, on the reverse strand, counting down.
GGCTTGGCTCGTGCTGAAGGATTGATGAAGGAGCTGGCTGCCAGCGAGGTCTTGGTCGAGCAGGACGTATCGCGCTTTCCGGGCACTCGCGAATGGCTCTTCAAGCACGCCTTGGTTCGAGAAGTCGCCTACAAGTCCCTCGGAGAACGCGAGCGACAAGAGCTGCACGTCCTGACCGCGCGTTGGCTTGCCAGCATGGGCGAGGACGCGGCGACGGTCGCGGGCCACTTCGATTTGGGCGAGCAGCCGTCCGAGGCCGCGGAGCACTGGTCCCGAGCCGCGCAACGCTCTTTGGCGGCCAACGCCCTATCCGACGCCCTCAGCATGGCCGAACGGGCATTGCTCCACTCCGAAGACAAGGCCACGGCCTTCCAGCGGGCGGCCTATCTCGATGAAGCTTACAGCCGCCTCGATCCCCGCGCCGCGGATCGAGAAACCGCGGTCTCAGCGCTGGAAGAAAATGTCTACGACGAAGCGAGCGAAGTGCGCGCTCGTGGCGCGCGGGCGAGGTTCGACGACGCCCGAGGCACCGGTCACGACATCAGCGAGCGATTGGCGGAAGCCCGCGACCGAGCGGCCAGCTTGGGTTTGCGCGACGAAGAAGCGCGCTGCTCCGCTGTCCTGGCCGCCCGCCTGGCCTTCGCGGGCGCTTTCGCGGACGCTGAAGCGGAAGCCGCGCGGCTCCTGGAGCTGGCGGAAGAGCACCACGTGACTACGGCCGCCGTGGACGGTTGGCAGACCCTAGCCATCGTGCGTCAAACCCGCGGTGAACTCATCGCAGCGCTGGACGCCCGGAGAAACGCCGTCGCCGCCGCCCGGGACGCAGGCCTCAAAGAGCGCGAGGCGATGCTCATGACCAACCTGGGGTTCGCGTTGACGACCATCGGCGCCCGCCAAGAAGCTAGGGGCGCATTGAGCACGGGCGTGTCTCTGGCAGACGCCATCGGCAGTTCTGGCGCATCCCGACATGCTCAGATGAATCTGTTGGGCTGGACTGCGACTTTTGGCACAGAGAAGGTGTTGGACTCCCACCTGGCGGAATCCCGCTCGGACGCAGACGCGGCCGCCACTGGTTATTGGGCAGCACCGGACCGCGCCAACTTGGGCCTGTTGTTCTATCGAGGCTGTGAGCACCTGCGCACGCGATCCAAAGCGGCGTCTCAGAAAGCCCGTGCCCTGTTGGCCACCGCCGCAGAGGGGTATCGTGCCACGCAGAACCGCGACATTCTGGCAGTAGCCCTGGGCATGTGGTCGGAGGCAGAACGGCGCACGGAAAATCCATCCCGCGCCCTGGACTTGGCCAAGGAAGGCGCAGAGCTGCTGGAAGCCGGGGCACCAAGCCTGCTGAACGAATCCCCGGTCTACGTGGCGCTGCACGACGCCATGATGGAACTGGGCGATGAAGCCGAGGCCAAACGGGCGATCGTGCGAGGGCTGACCCCTCTGCAGCGACGCCTGGAGGGCTTGACGGGCACCCCCTATGCACGCCTGTTCCTCACCGAACTACCCCACAACGCCGCCTTGCTGGCGCTGGCGGAGCAGTACGGCTCCGTACCCGAGAGCATTCAGCGGCTGCTGGAAGGCTGAGGCACTGACGGACGCCCTTGCGTCTCGCCGCGACAGGCCGTAGCGCTACGGCATGCGCACCTACTCCCTTGGGCTTTTCGTGATGGCGGCCCTGGCCGCCGCGTGTTCCTCCGACGACGACTCTTCCAGCGGTGGCGGAGGCACGACGGGTTTCGGCGGCAGCAGCGGCACCGGTGGCTTCGTGACCACGGGGGGTTCGACCGCGACGGGCGGAGCGTCCACGGGCGGAGCGTCCAGCGGCGGCACGTCCAGCGGCGGCACAGCAGGTGCCAGCGGTGGCTCTGCGGGAGCCAGCGGTGGCTCTGCGGGAGCCGGCGGTGGCTCAGCAGGTGCGTCGGGTGCCGGAGGCAGTGCCGGCGCGTCGGGCGCCAGCGGAGCATCCGGTAGCGGAGGGGCGGCAACCGGCGGCACGGGCGGCGCGGCAACGGGCGGTACGGGCGGCGCGGCAACGGGCGGTACGGCAGGAACCGGCGGCACGGCAGGAACCGGCGGCGTGGCTACTGGCGGCACAGCAGGCACGGGTGGCGTGGCTACTGGCGGCACGGCAGGAACCGGCGGCGTGGCTACTGGCGGCACAGCAGGCACGGGTGGCGTGGCTACTGGCGGCACCGGCGGCACGGGTGGCTGCCCATCGAGTCCCATTCTGATCAACGAATTGGTTCCCAACCCGCCGAGCGGCGACTCGGGCAAGGAGTGGGTCGAGTTGTACAACCCGAACAACTGCGCGGTGTCCATCGCAGGCTGGAGCCTGGAGCGAGCGACCTCCACCTATTCGACCATGTTCACGCTGCCAAACGGCGCCAGCATCGGCGCTTTGGGCTACGTGGTCATCGGCGGCAAGGACGTGGCTTTCGCCCAATACAAGAAGCAAACCGCCATGAACATGGGCAACGCCAGCGGTAGCGCGGATGCGGTCCGGCTCGTGAATTCGACGAACGCCGTAGTCGACACGGTGATCTACGGCACCCCCAACAGCGACGGCTTCAAAGACGACACCGGGGCCACGGCGACGTCTCTAGCGCCAACCCCCACGTCCAGCCAGGCGCTGGCTCGAAGCCCGAACGGCACCGACACGGATCAGTGCGGCGCAGACTTCATCGCGACGCACACGCTGACGCCGAACGCGACGAACTGAGCGGGCTAGCTCTTCAAGAAGCGCCCAATTCGAGCGCAAGCTTCTTCGATGCGGGGCGGATCTTCGATCAGCGCGAAGCGCAGGTAGCCCTCGCCGCCGTCTCCGAAACCGCTCCCAGGCGAGAGCGCCACATGAGCGTGCTCGATCAACTGACAAGTCGCGTCCAGAGACGACAGCTCGGCGAGCTTCTTCGGCAGCCGGGCCCAGACGAACATGGTGCCGCTCGGCTCGGGCACGTCTCCCCAGCCCGCTGACCGAAGACCGGCCACCAGCGCCGATGCCCGCGCGCGATACAAGTCGCGGATCTCGTCCACGATCCCGTCGCCGTGCTCCAGGGCCCATGCCGCCGCGTACTGGAGCGGGATGAAGGTGCCGTAGTCCATGTACGTCTTCATATGAGACAGAGCGCCGACCATGCGCTCGTTGCCCACCATGTACGCGATGCGCCACCCCGGCATGTTGTAGCTCTTGGACATGCTGAACACCTCCACCGCGTACTTCCGCACGTCCGCAGCATCCGCTCCACAGTCGAAGATGCTCGGGGCGTGACGATTGGCGAAGTCCAAGTCTGCATAAGCCAGGTCGTGGAGCAGGAGTGCGCCCGCGTCCTTGACGACCCTGAGTAGTTCTTTGAGTGCCGGCTTGTCGATCACGCGCCCGGTGGGGTTCTGCGGGTAGTTCGCGATGATCAGCTTCGGCTTGCCCCCCGCAGCCTGCACCCGCCTGAGAGCGTCGGAGACAGCCTTCGCCGGCTCGATGTCGGCGTCCACAGAATAGCCTGCGACCTCTGCGCCGGCGATCAGTGGCGCGCCCTTGTGGATGGGGTAGCAAGGATCCGGCACCACCGCGTGATCACCACGGTCGAGCATGGCGAGGCAGAGGTGGCTGATGCCTTCCTTCGCCCCCATCGTGACGATGACTTCCTCGTCCGGGTCGAAGCTGACGTGATGCCTCCGGTGGTACCAAGCCGCGATGGCTTGGCGCAGCTCGGGCAAACCGCGCCCCGGGTGGTAGCGGTGGTTCTTGCCCACATCCGCCGCGGCGTGCAGCTGCGCTATGATCGGCCCCGGCGTCGGGCGATCTGGATTACCGAGCCCGAGGTCAATCAGCTCCGCGCCAGCCGCGATCGCGCGCGCCTTCACGCTATCGGTGGCAACAAACGCGTAGGTGGGGAGGGACTCGGCACGAGGGAACGGCCACTTTTCTTGGGTCACGACATCGTTTGTATCACGACCGCCACCGCGGCCGTGATACCTGCCCCGCCAGAGGTACGGGAGAAGACCCCTTCGCGCCCTACCAGCGGCGAGCACGCCCAGAGCGATGCTCTGCGAGCACGGCCTGGTCTTGTTCCTTCTTGATCAAGACACTGCCGAAGGGAAGTTCGTTTCGGATCCGGTCCTCTCCGACGCCAGATTGCGCCAAGACCGCAATCCAGTCGATCAACTCACTGGTACTTGGCTTCTTGCGTAGCCGCGGCACTCCGCGCACGTCGAAGAACGCGCCAATCGCTTGGTCCACCAAGCTGTCGTCCACCTCGGGATGGTGCACGCGCACGATGCGCTTCATCAACTCCGGATCCGGAAAGTCAATGAAGTGAAAGACGCAACGGCGCAAGAACGCATCCGGCAATTCCTTTTCGTTGTTGCTGGTGATGATCACGATTGGCCGATGCTTGGCAACGAGCTCTTCTCGGGTTTCTGAAATGTAAAACCGCATTCGATCGAGCTCGTGCAACAGATCGTTGGGGAACTCGAGATCGGCCTTGTCCACCTCGTCAATCAGCAGAACGACTCGCTGCTCCGACGCCAGAGCTCTGCCCAGAGGGCCGTGCTTGATGTATCGCTTGATATCACGCACGCCCTCGGGCCCTGCGTCGCCGAAGCGCGCGTCATACAGGCGCTGCACAGTGTCGTACACGTACAAACCGTCTTGGGCGCGGGTGGTCGACTTGACGGGCCAGTGAATCAAGGGGTGTTCCAGAGCATCCGCGACCGCCGCTGCCAGCAGCGTTTTTCCGGTGCCGGGTTCGCCTTTGACCAAGAGGGGCCGTTCCAACGCCAGCGCCGCGTTGACGGCGGCTTCGAGGGCCGGATCCGTGATGTAGCTCTTGGTCCCAGAAAAGATCTGAAAGGTCATTCCGCCACGTCGCATAGCACGGCTTTCTCGCGGCGGCCGGCATCTTTGGCGAGACAATGCCGTCGCCCGGCCCCACGCTTCAGGGCGCGCATGCTAGAAACGATGGTCCTATGCGCTTCGAGATCCGCGGCGCGCTTCTTCAGGACGAGGACGAGCTCCTCCGACTCGCGCACTACCTGAACAGCGTCAACTTACCCAACGATCCGTCCTACGTCCGGTCGTTGCTCGAGCACAGCGAGCGGAGCTTCTCGGGTAAGATCCACAACGTAACCCACCGCAAATACGTCTTCCTGATTTGGGATCACGAGCAAGAGCGTGCCGTCGGCACCAGCATGATCGTCGCGCGCCTCGGCCGGCGCGACGCGCCCTACATCTACCTGGACGTCATCGACGAAGAGAAATACTCCAGACTGCTGGACAAGCACTTTCACCACCCGGCGCTGCGCCTCGGTTTTTCCTACCAAGGGCCGACGGAGATTGGCGGACTGGTGGTGGCCCCCGAGTGTCGCGCCTCCAAAGAAAAGCTGGGACTTCAGATCTCCTATGTGCGCTTCCTGTTCATCGCCATGCACCGCAAGTTGTTTCAGAACGAGATCCTCGCCGAGCTACTGCCACCCCTCGAGGAAGACGGAACGAGTCACCTGTGGGAGGCGTTGGGCAGACACTTCACCGGCATCAGCTACGCCGAGGCGGATCGCCTATCCAGCGAGAACAAGTCTTTCATTCGAGACCTGTTTCCCAGCGGCTTGATCTACGCCTCGGTGCTCAGCCAGGAAGCCCAAAGCGTCATCGGCGAGGTCGGCGCCCAAACCAAGGGCGTCGAGAAGATGCTGCGCCGCATCGGCTTTCGCTACGCAGATCGCGTGGACCCCTTCGATGGTGGGCCCCACTTCGTAGCAGACACTGACGACGTCACCTTGATTCAGGCCGCCCGGGCAACCCAGCTCGGACAGCTCCTCGACGACGCGCCCGAGGGACATCTGGCGCTGGTCGGTCGGGACCACAACGGGCCACCCTACTACCGCGCGGTGGCGTCCCCGATCCACGAGCTAGCTGACGGTCGCATCCGGTTGTGCCGGGATGCCGCAGAGCGATTGAAGGTGCAAGCTGGCGACCCAGTGCACCTTTTGCCGCTGCATTGAGCCCAGGCGTTACTTGCGCGGCGCTTGAGGCACTCCGTAGAGCGGCTTCATGGTGCCGGGATCGTCCGGCGGCGGGGGCGCGCCATACTTGGGGCGGTTGGCGCCTTCATCCGGCGGCATTGGTGGCGCGCCGTATTTCGGACGCATCGCACCGGCATCGGGCCCGGGAGTCAGCTCTCCGTCTGGCGGTGTGGCGAACTCGCCATCACCCGGATCCGTTGGCTCTTCGGGCTCCAGGGGCATCGACTCCTCAGGAGGAGGCTCGGGCGCCGGAGCGCCGTACACGGGCACCGGAGCAGGGCTACCGCCACAACCCGACGCACCAGTCGCAGCCAACGCCGCGCCCAAAGCCACCCTCGCACTTCGGGAAAGGCGCGTCTCCGCCCAGGTCGCCCGGAGTGGCGCTGCATCCGGAAACTCCACGCCCACGGCGCAAAATGGGCAATTCTGTTCAGAGGCGCGTACGTGCCGTAGACAAGATGGGCAGGGCAGCAGGCGAACGTTCATGCGACTCATGATGCGCCAGGCCGCCCAGCAACGCTAGCCGAGAGTCGTCGCCCGCGGCGATTCCCGCACGGAAATCGCGGGCGCGCTCAGGCGCTTTCGGCAACGCTGGCGTCACTCGCCCGGGCCGCCCGCTCGTCGCTCTGGTGGCCCTTGTCGTCCTTTTCGACGCGGCCGTCCTTCATGCGCACGACCCGGGGCATGCTCTCGGCAAAGCTCGGGTTGTGAGTCACCACGACGATGGTCGTGCCAAAGTCCTCGGTGATCTTGAAGAACAATTCGTGAATGGCTCCACTCGTGGCGCTATCCAGATTGCCCGTGGGCTCATCCGCCAGCACCAGCCGCGGCCCCAAGGCCAAGGCTCGCGCAACGGCAACGCGCTGCTGCTCGCCACCCGAAAGCTCACCCGGTCGGTGGGTCGCCCGGTCCCCGAGCCCGACGCCGGTGAGCAGGGAGCCGGCCCGCTCCTGCATCTCTTTGCGGGAGCGCCCTTGGATCAGGCCGGGCAACATCACGTTTTCACGCGCCGTGAACTCGGGCAGCAAGTGGTGAAACTGAAAGACGAACCCGATGTCCTTGTTGCGAACCGCCGCCAGGCGCGACTGGCTCATGGTGGTGAGCTCTTCACCCCCAAGCTGGATGCTGCCCGTGGTCGGCAGGTCCAACGTCCCGATACAGTGCAAGAGCGTGCTCTTGCCGGCGCCCGAGGGCCCCACGATGCTCAAGATCTGCCCCGAATAGATGGTGAGGTCGATCCCCTTGAGCACGTGCAGGGTGCGACCCATGTGCTCGAAGCTTTTGTGCAAGTCGCTAATGACGACGAGCTCTTCTCCGGTCTTGGAGGCGACGTTGTCGCGATAGGCAGAGGTGGGGTCGGTCATGGACGGCCTACTCGTAGCGTATGCCGTCGACGGGGCGCAAGCGGCTGGCGGCTAGCGCAGGATATATCGTAGCAATGGTGGTGATCACCATCGCCGCGACGGCAACCAAGCTGTAATCCACGGGGTCAACCGAGATGGGCAACCGATCCACGTAATACACATCGGGATCGAGGCGCACTCCAAACCATAGCAAGCCCAGGACCGTGACCAGGCCCGTCACCACACCGAAGACGGTTCCGATGCTGCCAATGATCACGCCTTCACTCATGAATACCCGCAGGATGGCGCGGTCACTCGCCCCTAGCGCCTTCATGATGGCGATCTCCTTACTCTTTTCCGTGACCATCAGCAGCAGGGTGCAGATGATGCAGAAGCTCGCCACGGCAATGGCGATGCTCAAGATGATGAAGGTCGCGATCTTTTCCAGCTTCAAGGCGGAAAACAGATTCTTGTTAGTCTCTTTCCAATCCCGCACTTTCAGATCGCCCGTTGCCACGGCGGCCACCCGCGGCGTCACCTGCTCGACGTTCTCGGGTTTTTCCACGCGGATTTCGATGCCCGTGACGCGCTTGCCCAGATCTAGAAACTCTTGGGCATCCGCCATGCGCATGTACACGTGGCTCGAGTCGTACTCGTACATCCCGCTGTAGAAGATCGCTGCCACTCGGAAGCGACGGGTGCGGGGCAGCACACCCATCGGACCCAAATCGCCAAGCGGCGACACCAACGTGACTTCGTCCCCCAGGTACAGATGCAGGCTCTTCGCCAACTCGCGGCCTACGATGATGCCTGGGTAGACTGGATCCTTCTTGGGCCGCTTGCTCTTGGCGAAGTACGGCCGGATGTTCGGCCCCTTGGTGTACTTCTCGCCGGTGCGGCCGATGCCGATCACCGTATTCGGCGGCAGTGCCGTCAACTGCTCCGGCTTGACCAAGTATTCGAACTTGCCGACCTCGATGTTCTTGAGAAGATCGATAACCGAACCGATGGAGTCTGGCTCGATTCCCCGAATGATGGTGCCAGCGCGATTCGAGGTACTCGACGCCATGGCCTCGCCCGCCGCCACCGGCGTGGCGGCACTCACCCCTTCGACCTGGCGCACCTTCTCCAACATGGGCTGCCACTCTTCGAAGCCTCCATGGGCCCCCGCCTCCACCTTCATGTGAGCGTTGTTGCCGAGGATCTTTCGCTTGAGATCCGCCCCGAACCCACCCATGACGCTCACCACCGCGCACAGCGCAAAGGCGCTGACGCCCACGCCGGCGATGCTCAGAAATGAGATCACGGTCAAAAAACCACTTTTCGTAGATCGCACGTGGCGCACCGCCACGAATGGAATGAAACCACGCCCCTCGATCCGATCGAGGAGCCAGGGCATGGCCAAGGCCATGAAACCGACCACGAAGAAAGTCCCCGAAAGCGCCGCGCCGATCCGCACGAGCTGATGCCACAGGATGAAGGTGCTGCCGCGGGGTTCGGGCAGCTTTGCGGCCCACATGCCGAGGCTCACAACCCCGACCAAGCATACGCCGGTCACTCCCCACAGCAGGCTGCGGCGCCCGCGGCGACCCAATCGCTTGAGCCCCCAAACGATCACCGAAATCACGATGATCGAGATCAGCAAGATCACCGCCAGCCGCCCCGGCAGACCGATGGCCGTCCAGGCTTGAGCCACGAATCCCTGCGGAACTTCTGAGGTGGGGCCCGTTTGCATCTTCGATCAGCCTTCCGGGCGTAGAAGCGGAAAGGCGATCACGTCGCGGATCGACGCCTGGCCCGTCAACATCATCACCAAGCGGTCTACGCCAAGGCCGAAGCCGGCAGCCGGTGGCATGCCATGCTCGAGGGCGCGGATGTAGTCCGCATCATAGTCCATGGTCTCTTCGGCGCCCCGGGCCTTGCGCTCCACCTGGTCCCGAAATCGAGAGGCTTGGTCGTCGGGGTCGTTCAGCTCACTGAAGGCGTTACACAGCTCTCGCCCGTCCACGAACAACTCGAAGCGATCCGTCAAGGACGGATCTCCATCCTTCCGCCGCGCGAGGGGCGAAACCTCGAAGGGGTAATCCGTGATGAAGACGGGCACGCTCTTGTCCCCCGCCGCGCTTCGATAGTCTTCCGGTAGAAAGGGCTCGGCCAGATACTCGTAGGCGGCGAAGATTCGATCGCCGTCGGTTTCGCAGGCAAACAGCCCGCGACGGAAGTTCTTCCAGTCGATGGCCCGGGAGCGATCGTTCTTCTTCGCAAGCTGCCCCACCAAGGCGTCTCCCTTGGCGCGCTCGTCATCGGGCAGTGCTTGGTCGGCCGGCGGCAGTGCGATCGTGGGCAATAGCTCCAGCAGATTGTCCGGAAGATCCGCTCGCTTGGCCGCAGCGCCAATCGCCTTGCTCATTGGGATGCGCACGAAAGGCTCTTCGAGGGTGAAGCTCCGCCCGTCCCGGAAGCCGGCGTACTGCTCGACCTGCCCGCGAGCCTCGAAGCACTCCTGCAGGCGCTTGTCGACGTGCCGCAGCATACGCTCGGTGTTGTCCATCAGCGTCTCGTAGGTCGCGTACGCTTGGTAGTACTCGAGCATCGTGAACTCCGGGTTGTGCCGGGTGCTGATGCCCTCATTGCGATAACAACGGCCGATCTCGTAGACCCGCTCGTAACCACCCACCAACAGACGCTTCAGGTACAGCTCCGGCGCGATGCGCAGAAAGAGCTTCATGTCCAAGGTGTTGTGATGGGTCACGAAGGGGCGCGCTGCCGCGCCGCCAATTAGCGAATGCAGCGTCGGAGTTTCCACTTCCAGGAATCGCTCCCCATCCAAGAACTCTCGCAATGCCTGCACGATGTTCGATCGCGCGCGCAGCACTCCGGCTACCTCAGGGTTGGCAACCAGGTCCACGTACCGACGCCGGTAGCGCAGGTCCACGTCCGAGAGCCCATGCCACTTGTCCGGCAACGGACGCAGCGCCTTGGTCAGCAAGCGTAGATCCCGCAACTCCAAACTCAGTTCGCCGGTCTTGGTGACCATCACGCGGCCCATCGCTTCGAGGTGATCCGCGACGTCGATGTCTCCCAGGCGCTCGAAGGCCGCGCCGAGAATGTCCTTCTTGGCAAAGAGCTGCATCTCGCCGGTGTCATCCCGGAGGCGAAGAAACGAAGCCTTTCCAAACCCGCGCCGCGCGACCAGTCGACCGCACACGAACTTCAGCTCGGGATCCGTGACCTTTTCCGGGTCGTAGCGCAATTCGCTCCGCGGCTCGAGCAGCGCCGCTTCGTTGTCCTTACGTAGCTCTGCTATCAGCACGCGCTTGCTTGCCGGAACATCGTTGGCAAAGGGCATCTCGCCGCGACCGCGTACAGCATCGGCCTTGTCCCGGCGGGCTTTGATCAGTGCTTCTTCGCCGCCACCGGCCGGATCCGGGCTGTCGGGTTGTCTGCTCATCGAACGCGCCCGCGTGTAGCGCGAAGCCCCCCCGGCGTAAACGCCCAGGATTTGATGCCCCCGCCCTGCGCGGAAGTTGCACACCGCCGCCCTAGCTGGGCGGCGGCGCAACCCTAACCCGGGCTACCGCCCGGCCGGGGGCGCGAACCAAATCAATCCCAAATCACGACTTCCTTCTTCTTAGCCCAGCCGTCCGCCTTGGGCTTGTATTTGTCCTCGATCGCACCGCGCTTCAACTTCATGGTCGGGGTGAGCAAGCCGTTCTCGATGGTCCAGTCTTCGCTCATCACCACGACGAAGCCGAGCTGCTCGTGATGGTCGAGCTCGGAGTTGACCCGCTTGATATGCTCTTTCAGAGTCTGATCGACACGCTCGCGTTCAGCCGGGTCTTTGATCTTGGGTCGCGTCAACTCTCCCAGAACGACCATACCGTAGGGCTGCGGGAAACCGTCACCGGTCACACATGCGGTTTCGACGTCATCGTGGAGTTGTAGCTTGTTCTCGATCGGGGCTGGCGCCACGTACTTGCCCTTGCTGGTCTTGAACAACTCCTTGACCCGGCCGGTGATGCGAAGGCGGCCTTGTTCGTCAATCTCGCCGCGATCACCGGTGCTCAGCCAGCCATCTGCACCCAAGACCTCTGCTGTGAGATCCGGCGCTTTGAAGTAGCCGAGCATGTTGCCCGGGCTCTTGACCAGGATCTCCCCGGCGTCGCTCAGCTTGCACTCCACACCATCCATTGCGCTGCCCACGAAGCCCACCCGCACCTGGCCCGGGCGAGTGGCGTGACTGTAGGAGAAGTTCTCGGTCATGCCGTAGCCCTCCAGCAACTCGAGGCCGAGAGAGCGGTACCAATCGATGAGCTCTGCGGGGATGGGCGCAGAGCCGCTTGCGGCGTACTTCACCGCATCCAGACCGAGCCCGGACAGCACCTTCTTCCGGATGATTCCGCGCAATATCGGGATCTTGAGCATCAGATCGAGACGCTCGGGCGGCATTTTCGAGAAGACGCCGAGTTGGAACTTCTGCCACAGCCGCGGCACGCTCACGAAGAGCGTAGGCCGGGCGCGCTTCAGGTCTTTCACAAAGGTATCCAGGCTCTCGGCGAAGAAAACTTGGAAGCCGGTCAGGAAGGTGCCCGTCTCCACGACGGTGCGCTCGAAAGCATGCGCGAGGGGCAAATAGGAGAGCATCCGATCCGACTTGCCGAACTGGAGCAGCTTTTCAAAGCCACTGAGCGGAGTGCTCATGCTCTCGAAGCTGTGCATCACGCCCTTGGGCACGCCCGTCGAGCCGGAAGTGTAGATGATGGTCGCGAGATCGCTCGGATCCCGTTTGACCTCTCCCTGGAGGGGCTCCGTCTTTCCGACGATGTCATCCCACTTGGGTGCGTCCATCTTCGGCGACAGCGGCAGGGCGATGCGGGGCAAGCCCTCGGGAATGCCAGGCTCCATGGCCTCGAAACCGTCCAGCTTGCCCACGAAGATCAGCTTCGATTCGCTGTGATCGAGGATCTGCCGAATCGTCTCGGGGGTCAGAGTTGGATAGAGCGGCACGGTCACATGACCCGCGAGCCAAATCGCCAGATCTGCGATCATCCACCAGGCAGTGTTCTTGGAGAAGAGCGCGATCTGGCTCTTGTCCGGTAGATCCAGCGACTTGAGATGAGCGGCCATGCGGCGTGCTTCATCCATGGCTTCGCCAAATGTGAAGGTCTTGAGCTGGTCACCACCGAGGGGCTGAGTGAACCAGAGGTCATCGGGGCAGTCTTTTTCAAACTCTTGAACGGATGCGAGCTGAGTCCGTACGGTCATAGGTGTCTCCCTGGCGGCGGGCGCGCCGCGGTCTCCCAGCGGTGAAGCTCACCGCGATTCGGGCGCGAGACGATACAGGATTTCTTCAGACGGAGCATCCTCGCTTGCCAGCCGCCAAGAGGGCGGGTGGATTGGGGAAAAGTACGTACTCGCAGTTCGTGGCTGCTGTCATGCTGTGACATGTGGGCGAGGGCGGCAGTGATTGTGGGGGTGTGCGGCGCCTTGATTGCGTGCGGCAGTGACGACGGCGGGGTCGCAGGACTTTGGGGGCGTTGGAGGCACATCTAGCGGTGGAGCCTCCGGCGCGGGCGGGCTTGGCGGCTCCGGCGCGACCAGCGGCAGCGCGGGTTCGGGCGCAAGCGCCGGCAACGCTGGCGCCGGGGCAGCGGCGGGTGCGGGGGGCAGCGCGGGAACAGCTGGCAGCGCCAGCGGCGGAAGCAGCGGGGCCAACACCGGCGGTAGCGCGGGAAGCGGCTGCAACGGCCCCTCGAGCACGTGCCCGAATGCGCCGCCTTTCGATTTCAAGAACGTGACCTGGCTGCACACGAACGTCTCTAGTTGGGCCGAAACGGTCAAACTGAAGCAGGTCACCTTCACCAACAGCCAGGTGTGCATGGACCACGACATCGACGGCAAGGGCTGGCCCACGACCATCGTAAACGTCGAGGTGATTGCAAACCCGTGGGTGTTCATCTGCTACGAGAACAAATGGTACGGCGCAACCTGGGAATGGCTTCGACCTGGGCCGCCGGTCCAAACCTGCAAAGCCAAGTCGTCCGTCGCGGGCGATCACATCAAGCAGGCACCCTTCAACAAGGCGCCGTTCACGGCACCCAAGTATTGGCAACCGACCAGCGGCGAAACCCTCCACTTCATGCGCGCGCGGGCAAATCCAACGTCAAGGAGCGTTCCAATACGGTCAAAGTGGCGTGGCCGTGACTGGAAGGGCCAACTTGCGTCCGAACGACCAGGACCTGATACTTGCCCGTCGTGCTCGCTACGGCGCTCGCGGGCGCGGGGTTGGCCCATCGCCGCTGCGTCGGGCTGCGGCGGCAAGACGGAGCGCGACGGCACAGGCGGAACCGGTGGCAGCGCCGGCGACGCCAGCACCCAAAAAGACTCCGTGCCCGAGCCCTGCCTGGGTGTACCAGCGCCCGACGCTTTCCCGGGGCCGTGCCTGAGCGCGCCGGCCCCCGGCGCCAACCCGCAACCTTGCCTCGACTTCGAGCCCGACTCGGGCAGCAACCCCTAGCCGCAACAGTCGCGCCGCGTCGCGTGCTAGGCTGCCGCCCAGGTCGGTCTTGAGGTTTTGCACCGCAGGTTTCGTCATCGATCGAGACCGTCGCGCCATCTCCCGCGACGGGCAGCCGATCGAGGTTCAAAAGCGGGTCTTCGATCTGATCCTGTATCTCGTCGAGCACCGGTCGCGAGCTGTACCCAAGGCCGAACTGCTGGAAAAGGTCTGGCACGACGTCACCGTGAGCGAAGCGTCCGTGAACCAATGCGTACGCTCCGCTCGCCGCGCCCTGGGCGATACCGGAGAAGACCCGCGCATCATCCGCACGCGGCGCGGCTTCGGGTTCATGTGGGTCGCCGACGTGGATGTCGAGAAGCCGGCGGATTCCGAGCGACCCGCCGCAGACGAAACTTTCAGCAGCCTGCCCGCGGAACTCGGCGAGATGACGGCCACGGAAACCGCGAAGGAGGTTCGCGAGATCTTCGGCACCTTCGCGCCGCACTTGTTCCTCGCCCTGCGCTGCGACCAGCCGTTGCTCGGGACAGGCGGGTTCTGCCTCGATGGCGTGGATGAAGTGGTCATCATGCGTTCGCGCGAGCCCCAGGCCAAATTGCACGAAGAGCCGCAGCGTCGCCGCTTGGTGCTGGGCATCCCAGGCGCCTCAGTGTCGCGCCACCACGCGCGCTTGGCTCGCTCGCAGTCGAGCTGGGTCGTGCGCGATGAAAACTCGCGCAACGGAACCTTCGTCAATGGGCGACTCGTACAGCGCCATGAGCTCGTGGATGGCGACGTGATTGACTGCGGGAATACGCTATTTCGCTTCCGCGCCACGCTCAGCTCAGCGCCTCGCGCTGGCGCCGCGCCGACCATGTTCGAGGCCGGCACGACGCTCACCAGCGCCCTGGGTCACGTGGGCGCAGAGCTGGGCGCCCTCAAGCGCTTTTTCGACGTTTCTGATGCGATGTTGCTAACTGGCGAGCCCGGTACGGAAAAGGAGGCTCTAGCGCGCTCCGTGCACGCGGCCACCGGTAGCGGGCCATTCCTGCTGCTCGACGCCCGCACCCTCCAACAGCACGCGGAGCTCCCCGAGCAGGGGCCGGCAACGGTCTTCGTCGGGGACGTGACTGAGCTATCCAAAGCCGGTCAAGAGGCTCTGGCTGACTGGTTGGAGCAGCTTCCCGCCGGTTGCCGCTTGATCGCCGCGACCCATCGCAGCGGATCTGACCTGGTTGATCAGGGATTTCGGCGCGACCTGCTCAGCCGACTCGTTGCCCAGACCTACCAGCTGACTCCCCTGCGAAGACGCCTCGAAGACCTCGGTGCTTACGTCCGAGATGTTCTCACGGAGATCGGCGCTAAAGAGCCTCGCCTGGCCCCAGAGGTCGGGCTCGCGCTGCTGACTCATGACTGGCCGGGCGACGTCTTGGAGCTTCGCCAAACGATCACCGCAGCGTGGGCGATGAACCCTCCCGACGGTCTAATTCGGCTAGATGAACTGCCGCCTGCTCTGATCCGCGCGACCAGCTAAACCGCGAAGGAGCGAATCCGTGGCCAGCTCGCTATGCGCCGCCGCGCGTGCCGCGCGAGGCAGCCGATGACGGACTTGTCCGCCACATCCCCAAAACCAAAATCGAAGTCGGTTGACACGCACGCAATCTAAGTCAAACTGGCCCTCGACTTCTCGCGAAGTCGCACCATGACCAACCTTCGCTGAATCTTCGCTCATTGCGCCGCGGCACTGCCGCGTGCGCCGGTCGCCGCTGGCGACCCCGACGAACTCAGCACTCCCAGGAGGTGGACAGGTGGCCCAACAAGGACAGCGCCTGGCGATGGCTTTGTTGCCCCCCCCCGCCTCGCTCCGCTCGGCTTGCCGCCCCCCTTATGCCGTGCTCGGCGGCCGCCGCGGCTTGTCGCGGCGCAAAAAAAGGGGCAAATGGTCTCACGCGGCGCGGCGAGCCGCCTGCGCGCGGCATGGGCGGGGCTGCGTCGCGTTGGCGTGCAGCGCAAGTGCGGCTGCATCGTTTGCGGCCTCTACGTCGTCGTACTCGTACTTCTACTCGTACTCCTGCTCGTGCCTCCCCTGGGGCCAGCATCCGTCCGCAGCCTAGCTTGAGGTCTGCTCGGCTCAAGCCAATTCCGTCCACCACCGCGTTTCGGACGCTGCGAGATCTGAGTTGGTAACAAGGTCCCGTTGCCGGTGCTTTCGCCTCGCTTGAGCCCGGGATTGGCTGGCGGACTCCGCTCTTGCGCGCTACAGGCGCGCCGCACTCGACCTCTCGCTCGATGTTCCGGGCGCGGCGCGTGAGTCAGCCGCTTGTTTTCAACATCAGCGTCACGCCTCCTGCGCGATGGGTTGGCGTAGCCCGCCAGCCAACCCCGGGCCTCGGAGGTCGTCATGCAAAAGCCTGTGCAGTCTTTCGCTCGCCAACGTCAACTCCAAGACTACGCTCGCCGCCTGCGCGCCACGCCCTCCTGGCCGGAGCAGGTCCTCTTCCGCGCCATCCGTGGCAAGCGCCTCGGCGTTTGCGTCAAGCGCCAGGTCGTGCTCGGCCGACACATCGCGGACTTCGTCGTGGCCTCCCGCCGTCTTGTCATCGAGGTCGATGGCCCGCAGCATGCGCTGCAGCGCTGCGCCGACGTGCGCCGGGACCGTGCGCTCGCTCGGCTGGGTTATCGCGTGCTGCGCGTCAGTGCCGCTGACGTGTGCGAGCGCATCGAGCTTGTGCTTGATGCCATCCGCGCTGCGCTGCGGGCGTAGGGCGCGTCCGGCTCAGCGTTTGCGTTGTCGCGGCTTGTTGGCCTTGGGTCTAGCTTTGGCTTTGGCCTTCGCCTTGGCCTTGGCTCGAATCAATCCCCTGATCCAGTTGCTGATGCTCTGCCCGTCTTCCTCGGCAAGCCGATGCACCTGCTTCCACTCTTTCAAGCTCAGCGGCACGTTGAGCCGCTTGTTGCGCTGTATCGGCATTCTTCTGGCCAGCGAGTATTGGCCCAATGCGGGCTTCAGTACAACACTCCACCCACCCCCACTTGGATTGCCTGCGGACTGGCCGCTGCGACGAAGCGCACCGAGCCCGAGCTGGAGCGCGAGGCCGCACTCGGCCACAGCAATTGCGTGGCCACCATTGCGCCGATCCCCACGCCCGCAGCGATGAAGCTGCCCGTCGCAAGCCCCTCCTTGTGAGCCCGCCGGTCGACGTTGTCGCGCAGATCTGCGCACAGCTGCTTTTCGCTCGCGATGGGGTTGCTGCAGCTGCTAGTCAACGCCGCGCGCTGTCTGATGGCCTCGTCCTCCGCGTCGTTGGCTGCGCTGCGAAACACCAGGCCCAGCACCAGGCCCGTCAGCGCAAAGGCTCCCTCGCCGACCATCACGTACGTCTTCGTGTTGCTCGGGGCGCTCTCGGGCGCCGGGGCGGAATCCCGCGTCGACGATGATGCTGGTGAAGCCGTCGCGCTGGCGCTGGCCTCGGGCCAGGTGGCAATGATTTCGAGACGAGCGCGCTCCTGGGCCGTCACCTCCGTCGCGAAGGTGCTCCGGCCCGCAACCACCACCTCCACCCGGTGGCGGCCAGGGTCGACTCGCGCAGGCTCGCTCAGCCGAGCGACAGGCGTTCCATCGATGATGATGGCTTTGATGTCGCAGGCGTCGGCGCAGCGCACTGCCAGGGTCGGGATGCGCGCCTCGATGTCCGCGCGCTCCTGAGCGATTGCCTCGTCCAGCGTGGCGGGCCGTGCCGCGGACTGGTTTAGCGCTTGCGCTCGCTCGATGCTCCTCAGCGCGGCGGTGAGCTGACCAGTTCGTGCCAGCGCATGTGCCAGGTGCAAGCGCACGCCAGCCGTTTCCTTGATCTCGACCACTTTGTGCAGTTTCTTCGCCGCGCCCGACCAGTCGCCCTGGTCGCGCAGCCTGCCCGCCTCACGGAAGAGATCGCGGGCCATGACAGTCTCCGACGCAGAGGCCTCGCGCGGCGGCTGCGCCAGTGCCGTCGAAGCCGAGAGCAGCAGCGGGACGCAGGCAATGGCGCCAAGCCGTCGCCTCACGCGGGCCTCGAAGTCCTTTTGCATCCCTCGCCTCCGCTCATGTGCTTCCGACACTCACCCGACGGCCAAATCTGCCGTCGTCCAGCATCCAGAAGGCGACGACGCCTGCCCTGCGCTGAATGATGTGCAGCTCCAGAGCCGGGCCGGGGGCCGTGAGCGACTCGTGAGCTTCGAGCACACCTCCGAAGGGAAAGTCGTGCCAGGCGAATTGCTCGCTGTGCTGTGTGGTGCTCACGCTCCTGCTCATACTCGTACCCACCCTGCGCCTGGCCAAAGCCTACTACGTGCATCACAGACCATCGGACGCTGCGGGATCTGAGTTGCTGACAAACTGCCTCCAGCGCTGCTTTTCCCTCGCCTCAGCGCTTGCGTCGTCGCGGCTTGTCGAGCTTGGCCTTGGCCTTGGCCTTCGCTCGAATCAATTGCCTGACCCAGTTGCTGATGCTCTGCCCGTCTTCCTCTGCCAGCCGATGCACCAGCTTCCACTCTTTCAAGCTCAGCGGCACGTTGAGCCGCTTGTTTCGCTCTATCGTCATTCTTGTGCCGTCTGGTATCTGCCTGGCTCTTTGCCGCTCGCACATTCGGCGAGCTTGCTAGCGAATTGTGCTTGCTCGCGCGCTGTCACTTCTGCTCAAACTCCTTCGCGCTCTGGCCGCTGCTTCCGTCTGGCGCGGGGTTGACGCCCACTCCGCCAGCACTGCCGCCCTTCCCAGCAATTCCCCCGGAGGCTGCGGTCAGCATCACCGTGCCGGTCTTGGCTGGCGCCGTGCCATGGAAGACGAGTGCATAGGAAGGCCCTGCGGTGCCACCGGAGCCGGAGCCCCCGGGGCCGCCGGAGCCGCCCTTCGCGCCGTCCCCGCCCGAACCCATGACCGTTCCGCCATTCGTGCCGCCCGGTGCGCCTGCACCACCGGAACCGCCGGGTCCGCCGTTGCCTCCTTTGCCACCGTCGCCGCCATCGGCCGACACCAGCTCGGAGTCATCGAGAGTGACGCTGCTCGACCAACTCAGAAGCGCGACGCTGGCGCCGCCACCGCCGCCGGCGGTGCCTTTGGCTCCGCCGCAGCCGCCCATCCCTCCGGCTCCGCCGCTGGCGCCGATGCACGTCGTGTTGCCCTTGCTCGCGCCGCCACCGCCGCCGCCCTGGCCCGGGAAGCCGTTACTGCCAGCTGCCCCACTAGCCACCGTGAACCCGCTCGACGTGAACGCTCCTTCTGCGGAGGCGGCTGTGCCGACCGGGCCGGGAGCGCCGCCAGTTCCTGCAATCCCACCGTCGCCGTCAGTGCCAACGACCGTCGCGCCCAATCCACCACTGCCCTTCGGAGCGCCCGCAAGATTTGTTGTCGGGCTTCCCTGCTTTCCAGCGTCGCCGTTGGCATTCACTGCGGCGGTTCCGCCCAACCCGCCCTGCGACCCACACGCGCTCGGTCCCGGCCATCCGCCTCCCGTCTGCGACGCAGGCGGGGAGGTACAGTCCGCGGGTTTGCCAGGTTGTGTCGCCCCAACCACCGTGCCGTCAGCGCCCTTCGCGCCATTCGTACCCACGGCACCGGCCGCACCTTTGCCCGCCGTGAGCTTCACGCGACGGAGAACTACCTTCGAGGAGTCTGCCACAATCATCGCAAAACTGGACTCTCCGGGCGTCGTCGCGTCCGACGCAACCACCTCGAAGTCTTCAACGCGCAATCCGCTGGTGAGCCCGGTGACTGTCCACGCCGTTGCATCCGGCGACTCGACCTTGCTCTTGAGCGTGGTGGAATACGTCCAATCGCTGCACTTGAATCCGCCGTACAGCTCCACGCCGTCCAGCGCGGCATTCACGGTAATTGTCTCGGCATAGCTGCCACCGTCGGCGCAGGCGTACAGGTGCTTGGATTGACTCTTCGCCTCCGTCAGCCCTTTCGCAACGGTCTTGTACGGATTGCTCATCGTGCCGTCACCCGTCGAGTCGTTGCCTTGCGGCGACACGAACACCCCATACGCATCGTCCACCAGACACGACTCTTCGCTTGGCGACTTCGTGGTGTCGCACGTGCCTCCGTCGCCGCCAACACCGCCCATGCCCGACGTCCCGCCGCTGCCGGAGGCTCCTGAGCCGCCTCCGGTCGACGCGTCGCCGGGGTACGTGCCGCAACTCAAGTCTTCTTTGCACGTTGGGTCCCCAGAACAGCCCAACGCAACGGAAGCGCCAGCAAACAATGACAAGAAAGAAACTTCACGCATTACGATCTTCTCCGAAAACCGCATTCCCTGCGGCTCGTCGCAACCATCAAAAGCTCCCTGACAGACTCAGCCCACCGCGTGTCTCCGCAACAACCGGCACAACCGTCAACGCTGTCGAGTTCGATTTCTCAGCGCTCCGCGGCCAGAGCAAATACCCGACGCCAAAGACGACTGCTGCGCCGACCACGCCCAAAGACACGTTCCGCCGATCGGCGCTTCGGTTCGTCGCGACGTTTGCGTCGTGCAGCTTGCTGCAATCAGCCGCATTCGGACTGCCACTTGCACAGCCACCCGGCCCGAGCCTGTCAGCCAGCTGAGCTGCATCATCGGCTTGCGAGCTGCGCGACAGCTCAAAAACAATCGTAGCGGCTATCCCAACGGCAGCGACGCCGCCTGCCACGTACACGGGAACCAGACTTGGGCTCTGGGTTGGTACGGGGCGGCCCTTGCCGTCGCCCGATGCCCCTCCCGCCACGGCGCCCATCCCGTTGCTGCCACCCAGCCCCGAGCCAACCGCGGGTGCCTCGTTCTCGCGTTCCAGCACCAGTGCGACGGAATGGGTTTTTCCGGCAATCGTCGCGATCGAGTCGGCTGCAGTCGTGTAACCCTTGAGGCGCGCCTCGAAGCGATGCTCTCCCGGGTCTAGAAGAATCTCACTCGCCAGCGGCGCACCGCCAACGGGTTTTCCGTCGACGAAGATCTCTGCCTCCTCGACGTTGACCGAGACCGCCACGGCTGAAATGTGCGACTTCGCGTCGAGGAGTTTCTTTTCCGCCGCTTTTCGCTCCTTGCGCCCGGGAGGCAAGTTCGCCAGGTAGTACGTTAGGTGCTCCGCTGCTTCACGATGCTTGCCCAGCCTCAGCTCAACATCTGCAAGGTTGGCCGCAATTGAGAAGTGCTTCTTCAAAGCCCACGCCGCTGAGTAGGCCGCGTGAGCCCTGGGCCAATCGCCCTTCCTGAAGAACGTGTTTCCCTTGTTCATCAGGTCCCGCGCCTCTTTCGTTTCCGCAGTGTCCGCTCCGGTCGCCGACGCGGGCGAACTGCTCAGCGTCGGTGCGAACGCGAGGGCCAGAGCAAGCAGCAAGAATCGGTGGCATTTCGACATCTAGAACTCGGTCTCATGCGGCGGCACGAAGCCCGGCCCCGCCACACTCGGCGCCTCCGGGCTCGGCTTCGGTTTGCTGGCTGGCGCCGCCTTCGGAGCAGGGCGCGGCGCGGCAAGTGGTTTGGTTGATCGCGGCGGCTCAGCCTTCGTGACGCTCGGCGCGGTCTTCGCGACGCTCGCAGTCTTCGCGACGCTCGGCGCAGTCTTCGCGACGCTCGACTCCTCACCTTTCACGGACTGCGCAGGGGTAGCGGGCGTGGACTGCGTTGTCGTTGTCGCTGTCACCGTCGCCGTCGCTGTCTCGCTAGACGTCGTCTGAGCGCTCGGCATGGCCCTGAACACCAGCGTGGCGACGAGGGCCGCCAGCGCGCACGCGGCGAGGGCCACCAGCCACTTCCGCCCGGGCTTGCGCTCTGGGATGTAGCCTGCTCGCTCTGCTGCAGCTCGGATCTTGTCCGCGCTCAGCTCCGCGAACCGCATGTGGCTCGGCTTTGCGTTCGAGTCTTTGATCGGTTGGCCGAGGAGTGCCCGGTCGGGCATCCGCATCTTGCCCAGGCGCATCGCGCTCGGGCGCTTGTCCACCCGAAGTTCGAGGGTTTGGGTGTCGTCGGGGGGCTCTTCCTGCGTCGGGCTTGGCTCATCCGACCGCGTCGTCGTGCTCGTACTCCCTGCCTTCGGGTCGACTCGCGTCGCGGCGGCGTCGTCAACGGCGGTGGGGGCTTCGAGATTCAAGGCGGTCGCTGCGTCCGAATCCACACGCGTCTTGGCCGCAGCGTCGACCGCCGTTGCGACGTCCGGGGCGACGTCCGTGGGCGCTGCGCTGTCCACGCCGGTGGGCGTCTCGAGATCCACTTGGCTCACGGCGCGGCGGTCCACCGCGCGGGCTTTCAAACGCTCTTGTGAGTGCTCCTCAGTCATACCGTGATCCGTGGTTGCGCCGATCGGGATCCAAGACCGACTCGGTGCTATTCGGCAAGGAATCGACTGCTTCCCTGGGTAGTTGCGGGGAAATTGGCTGGATCGACCGGGGCGGAGATGAGGGAGGATCGGGTGGTGGCGGCTGGGTTGCGCCGGGACCCACGGCTGGCGGCTGGGTTGCGCCGGGATTCATGGGTGGTGGCGGCTGGATTGCGCGGGGTGCCACGGGCAGTGGCTCGGCGCGCGAGTCGTCTGCCGCAAGGCCGGATGGGATCTTGTTGATGTCGAGGGTAGCCGGCTTTGGAGTTGGACTTCGTCTCTGGGGTGTGCGGGGTGGCGTCGGCGCTGTCGCGGGGAACGGTGGCGCGATGGGTTTCGACGTGGCGGTTTTCTTTGCTGCGGGAGCGGGGGCGAGCGCCGGCCCGGCGGCTTTCGAGCGCGGTTGGGTCGACGCGATGCCTTGCGGGGTGCCCGGTGGCGGGCTCGTCGGGTTGGATTTGGAGGTAGGTTCTGCGGGCTCGGGGATGGGCGCTGCCGTCGGGCGTGGAGTCCGTGCGGGCTCTGGCACAGCCGTGCCCCGTCCCCTCACTCCGGCCAAAGCAGCCCCGGAGGCCGCGGTTGCCGTGGCGGCGGACGGCGCAGCCTGCTCGGTTGCCGTCGACGCGGCGCGCTGGTGTGAGCGCTGGTACATGTACACCATTGTGGCCACAGTGACACCGACCACGGCTCCAACGATCAATGGGATCCGCAAAGAACCTCGCAACACGTCGTCGAGGACTGACTGGAGCCGTGCCTTCGTGTTCCTGGGCGAATCGCCCGCACGCTTCGGCTCCGCCGCGATGGGGAGATCGACCGTTTGGTTTGGCGCAGTCGCGCGAGCATCGTCCGCTGCGACCACCGCCCTTGCCTGCTCCGCCGCTTCTTCTGCCTGCAACAAGCCGGTGCGCACCACGCGGAACGCTTCTCCGAGGTCCGCCATCGATCCGAATCGGCGTGATGGCTTCTTGTCGATCGCTCTCGCAACCGCCTTCGCAAGCTCCTCAGGCACGTTCCAAAGCCAGGGTGGAGTGAAGCTAAGTTGGTTTGCGGCAGCCTCCTCCTGGCTTGGGCGCCCCCGACTGCCGAGCATGGGGTTCTTCCCAGCAACGAGCTCGTAGGCGACCAGCCCTAGCGAATAGATGTCCGAGCGAACGTCTCCGGGCAAGCCGTTGAGACGCTCAGGTGCGATGTAGGCAGCCGTCCCGAAGACACCCTTAGCGTCGGTGCGCTTGGCGTCGGCGAAGCGCGCCAGGCCGAAATCCACGATCTTCACCCGGCCGTCCTCGCTGCAGAGGATGTTGTCTGGCTTCAGATCGCGGTGAACGATGCCCACCCGGTGCGCGGCCTCGGCGCCATCGGTCACGGCGATCAGGATGTTGAGCGCCTCCATGAGGGACAGGCGTGGGCCGCGGTCCAGTCGATCCCGCAGGGATCCGCCTTCGATGAATTCCATCGCGATGTATGGCTTGCCACCCTCGGTCAAGCCGGCATTGTCGATATCCACGATGTTCTCGTGATGCATTTGCTTGAGCGCTTGTGCCTCCTTCTTGAATCGCTCGACGATGTCGGGGCGGCGCGCGTAGCTCTCATTCAAAATCTTGAGCGCGACCACGTGGCCCATGAAATGGTGCGTTGCGCGGTACACGCGGGACGTGCCCCCGGTGGCGAGCAATCGTTCGATTCGGTATTGGTCGACGATCGTTCCGAAGGCCAGCGGACGCTCACCTGGCTTGAAGTCAGGGATCGTGTTGGAACCTAGAGGATCGCCGTCCACCCCAGACGGTGAGACCGACTGCGCCGAGACCGGCCGCGGCGTGACCGGAGCGGCCGGGGCGCGCTGCTCGGACGGGGCGTCTCGGCCCGCGCCGGGGTTGCCCTCAATCAGCCGAAGCGTACGATTCACGACTCCTCCCGATGATCCCGCGCCCGACCTCGTCGTGGGCAGGGTGAGGTGGAAGCGTACGAGAGCGCCGCCAGAGTGTCGAACAGGCGCGGGAAGTGCGCGGATTTCGAGCAGAGCCGGCCCATCACGGCCCTCCGAACCAAGAAAGCAGCGCCCAGCACGCCACGCCGATGGCCGCGGCCGCGCCGGCCGTGATGCCGACGACAACCAAGAGATGGCGACCGGGTGGGGCGTCTGCCGACGCCAAAGTCTCCGCTTCGTGGGGCACAAGCTCCATGGGCGCTTGGATGCGAAGCGCAGTGCGCGTGGGCGCGCGTTCTGGGTGCGTGGACGCGGAGTCTGGACGCACCGCGGCCAGCTGCAGATCCGACGGCAGCTCCTCGGTCGCGTTGCTGCTGCGCGCCGGCCTCGCCCCGACCTCCTCCGTTGGCGGGATGTCGCGCTCCGTGTCGCCCGACAGCCGTTCCATCGAACCATCCGCTGCCTGGGAAACGGATTTTGGAGGAAGCTCGCGAAGCATCGTGGTGTGCATCCAGCCTATCGGGCTCGCCGCAGCGGCCTGTGTGATCGCCAGCGCCTCGTCGAACGACCTCGCGGTCTGAAACCGTTCTTCCAGGTTCGAACTCAGCGCGCGCTTCACAATCAGGTCGAGCTCCACCGAAACCGGGCCCGGTGCATACGCGGACGGGGGCTCGAACTGCGCTTTCATCTGCGCCTGCAATAGCTTCCCAGATTGGCGCACATCGTCCCAGGGTCCACGGCCCGCAAGAAGATGATAGAGCACCACGCCGGTTGCGTAGATGTCGGCGCGGTGATCCACGCCCTTACCGGCCCAGGCCTCCGGGGCGAGATAGCGCGGGGTGCCCACGACCACCCCTTCCTCCGTTGGATAGAGCAACGGGGCAGGCGTGCCGACGACGGAAGCATCCATGACTTTCGCCAACCCGAAATCCAGCACCTTCAGCACGGGATCGTTGTCCGCGCGCTGGTGCACGAATAGATTCGAGAGCTTCACGTCCCGGTGTATGATCCCCACCGCGTGCGTCGCCACCAGGGCGGACAGCAGCTGCCGTACGACACGAACTGCGTCGCCCGGGGTGAAGGCTCCCCGCTGCCGTAGCTCGTCCCAAAGGGTGACCCCCGTCAGGCGCTCCATGACCAGGTACGGGCGCTTGGATGGAGTAGTGCCAAAGTCGATCACGTCGACGATGCAAGGATGCCGCAACTTGGCGAGGGCCTGCGCCTCGACTCGCACGCGATCCACCAAGCGCGGGTCAGCGCTCATCTCGGCGTGCAGCAGCTTGACCACGAAGCGCTTGCCCAGTTCGTCGTGGTCTGCCAAGTACACTTCCCCCATCCCACCGCGACCAATCAGTGAGATCGCCGTGTATTTCGTGCCCGCCAGTGGGTTTTCCACGAGGGAGTCCGGCACGCTGCGCTCGTCGCCGGCTTCTGGTGCGGGAGTTGTGTTCATGAAATCGGCGCCTCGATTCTACGTCATTGGGCAGCGCTGGCGACGACGCTTGCCACGCTTTTTCCCACCCATCGGCACGCCAGCCCCCTAGTTTCCTCTTTTTTGCGCCACCCGCGACAGGACGCGAAACGCGGGCCCTCGCGGGTGGCGGCCGCCGGACGCCAAATCAGCTGCGAGGCAGTACACGCGGCCTTCGGCGGCTCGAAGTCTCTCAGCCCCGTTCCCGGAACTTGGGGGTCCAGGTCTCGGCTTTCTCGGCCTCCAGCCCTCGACTGCCAACCCGACCGTCGCGATCATAAAGCAGATGGCGCAGGACAGGCTTCCACCTGGCGTCCACCTAATGGGACACTACAATGGGACACTACTGTGACCCCGTCCAGCTGCTCTCGGACATAGAGCGGATGGGGATTTCAATCCCTCGACAACTCGAGCCCATTGATTAGTGCGGGACCGAGCTCCCGATGCTCATCCGGGAGTCGTGACATTGTGCTGCGTGGCCCATGCGGTGGCGTCAGCTAGCGGAAGGGCCAGCGGACGCGCCGCGCGAAGCCTCCGATGACGGACTGATCCGCCACATTCCCCAAAACCCAAGAAACCCAAGCACGGTTGACACGCACGCAAACTGAGTCAAACTGGCCCTCGACTTCTCGCGAAGTCGCACCATGACCAACCTTCGCTGAATCTTCGCTCATCGCGCCGCGGCACGGCCGCGTGCGCTGGTCGCTGCTGGCGACCCCGACGGACTCAGCACTTCAGGAGGTGGACAGGTGGTACGGCAAGGCACACGCCTGGCGATGGACCGGGTGAATTTTGGATATGACGCAGCGAGCACACTGCTCGCTGAGGTGAGTTTCGAACTGACAGCCGGGTGGACCGGAGTGGTTGGCGAAAACGGCGCGGGCAAGAGCACCCTGCTCGGGCTCGCACGCGGCCAACTCGAGCCCAGCAGCGGCTGCGTGCGGGTCAGTGCAGGTGCCACTCGCTGCCTGTGTCCGCAGGTGGTGGACACCCTCGAGCCGGCGGTCGAGCGCTTCGCGGAAGCCTGGGACGGTGAGAGCCGCCGCCTGCGCGCGCGGCTGTTGCTGACCCCGGAGGATCTGGAGCGTTGGTCCAGCCTGTCACCCGGGGAGCGCAAGCGTTGGCAAATCGCCGCGGCCCTCGCCCAGGAGCCGGACATCTTGATGCTCGACGAGCCTACGAATCACCTCGATATCGAAGCCCGCGACACGTTGCTCCAGGCTCTGCGCGGTTATGGCGGCATCGGCTTGGTGGTGGCTCACGACCGCGGATTCTTGGACGAATTGACGACGGCGACCTTGCGTTTGGACGCGGGTCGAGCCGAGGTTTTCCCGGGCTCGGTGAGCCGAGCCCAGGAGATTTGGCAGCAGGACCAAGTCGCCCAAGCACGGGCCCGGCGTGACGTGCAGCAGCGGCAGGAGAGCGCGACGCGCAAACTCCAGGACAAGCAACGCCAGGCCAATGAAGCGCAGGCGGCACGAAGCGCGCGCACTCGCATGAAGAGCCCAAAGGACTCGGACGGTCGCTCGGTCAATGGCAAGGCTCGGGCCGCCAAAGCCGAGGCACAGGCCTCGCGACGCGCGGGCGCGCTGCGTAGCCAGCTGGAGCAAGTTCAGT
Source organism: Polyangiaceae bacterium (assembly GCA_965222375.1). Taxonomy (GTDB): domain Bacteria; phylum Myxococcota_A; class Polyangia; order Polyangiales; family Polyangiaceae; genus JACKEA01. Next base: position 3,372,221 of record CBDCTZ010000016.1, on the reverse strand, counting down.
CACAACTTGCGTCGCTACCCGCGAAGAAGGCGAAAGGCGGCGCGGTGCGGCTGCAGGGGGAGCAAGCTCGCTCGCGGGTCTTGATCCACTTGGACTCGCCGCAGCTGCGGGCCGGCAGCAGCGTGCTTGCGCGAGACGTGCGCTGTAGTGTGGGACGACAAAGCCGCATCCACGTGACGGGCGCCAACGGCAGCGGCAAATCGACGCTGCTTGGCAAACTGGCCGCTGCCTACGCTGGGCAGCCTGAAAGCATGTTGTATTTGCGGCAAGAACTCAGCCTTCAGCAGCGCCGAGAGCTGTCGGCTCGTTTGCAGAGCGAGGACGCCGCAGCGCGGGGACAATGGCTGACCTTGGCCGCCTGCCTCGGCCTCGACCCCGCGAGGGTCGTGCGTTCGCCCTGCCCGTCGCCGGGAGAGGCGCGCAAGCTGGCCTTGGCACGTGCGCTGGCGACGCGCGCGCACCTGCTGATCCTCGATGAGCCCCTCAACCACTTCGATCTGCCGGCCATCGAGCGCTTGGAGCAGGCCCTGACGGAGTACGCCGGCGCGGTCGTCTTGGTCAGCCACGACCGCCGTTTCGCCGAGGCGATCACGGACGAAGCCTGGCAGCTGGGCTCCGGACGCCTCAAATTGCCCTGATTTCAACGGGAAAAGCCCTATTTATTACATAGTTTTGATCATAGCTGCATTCTGATGTAATAAATCCAGATGCGGCAGGCGCTGACTCCGAAACGCATGTTGCTCGATCTGCTGCGGGTGTCGCCGACGGCGACGCCGGTGAGCGGTCTGATCGAGATCGGCGCACTCTTCGGCTTCAAGGACAGTGCGTTGCGAGTTGCGCTCACGCGACTAGTAGCCGAAGGGCGGGTCGAAAGCGACGAGCGGGGGCTGTATCGGCGCGCGGCCGCCGACGACCCCAAGCACGAACTGATCGAAACCTGGCGTCTGGGGGATGCGCGCCTGCGCCCTTGGTCCGGGGCGTTCTTGGCGGTGAGCTTGCCGAAGCTGGGTCGCTCTGCGCGCGCCCACTCCCTCAAAGCGCTCCGCGGCGCAGGCTTCGTCGAGCTCTTCCCTGCGCTGTGGGTACGCCCGGACAATCTTGCCGCAGGCGCAGCAGGTGCCGAGGCCCAGCTTTCGGTGCGGGGGCTCCATGCAGATGCGGAACACTTCGTCGTGGATCACTTCTCCGACAAGACAACCGACTTGCTGATGCGACATTCCTGGAACGCGCGTGAGATCCGAAAGCGCGCCGCCCGCGCCCATGCTGCGCTGCTTCGCAGCACGGACCGCCTGGCGAAGTTGCCGCAGAAGGAAGCGCTGGTGGAGGCGTTCCTGCGCGGTGGCGACGCCATCCGTACGCTGAGCCAGGACCCACTGTTGCCAGAGGAAATCTGCGTCGGCAGGGAGCGGCGAGAGCTGACCACCGCGATGCTGAAATACGACCAACTGGGCCGGCGCAAGTGGCAAGAACTGGCGCGCTCCCGCGGCGTACAGCTGCGCCTCGTGTCGGGACAGGCGCGAAAGGAGGCCTGCTAGTGAAAGCGACGCAGAGATTGCCCAAGGAAACCCTGCGCGAACTCTCGAAAGTCAGCGCCATCCGTGGCCTTGCGTCCGTTGGCCTCAGCCTCGGACTGATCGCCGGCGCACTGACCTTTTACGTCCTCGCGCCCGGCCCCCTGAGTTTCTTGGTGGCGTTCGTCGTGGTCGGCACCCGCCAGCACGCCCTGGCCATTCTGATGCATGAAGCCGCTCACTATCTGCTGCTCCCCAACCGCAAGTGGAACGATCGGGTGAGCGATTGGCTCTGCGCGGCGCCGCTGATGCTGACTACCGCCGCCTATCGCAGCATTCATTTCGCTCACCACAAGCACACCTGGACGGACCAAGATCCGGACTTGCCCTTGGCCAACCGTTTCCCGGTCACCAAGCGCAGCATGCTGCGCAAGGTCCTGCGCGACTTGAGCGGCTCTGTCGGACTGAAACGCCACGTGGGGTTGGCGCGGGCCTTCGGCGGCCTTTCAGTCAAGGGCTCGGGCCTGGAGGGCAAGAGTGTGTGGGCCTTCACGAAAACGTTGCTGTCGAATCAGTACCGCTATGTGCTGATGAACTTGATACTGCTCTCCGTCTTTGCCGCCGTGGGCCGGGTGGAAGCCTACTTCTTGCTTTGGCTGCTGCCGTCGTTGACGCTGTTTTCTCTGATGCTCCGACTGCGCAGCATCGCCGAGCACGCGGCCATCGATGACCCCGAGGATGAGCTCCGAAACACTCGCACGACGCTCTCCCCGCTATGGGCGCGTGCCCTCATTGCGCCCCACAACGTCGGCTACCATCTGGAGCATCATCTGTATCAGTTCGTTCCCCAGTACCGCCTACCAGCGCTTCACCGTGCGCTGAAAGAGCAAGGCGAGCTTGACGGAGCTGAAATCAGCGACGGCTATTTGGCCGTGTGGAAGAAAGCCACGAGCGCCACCCGGGACACGCCGTCGGAAGCCGCTCAGTTCTTGGCGCGCTAGCGGGACCGACTGCGTGGATCGCCCCGGCCTCGCCGCGAAGGGCGTTTGCTGCCGCGCGCCCATTCAGAGTTGCGCTCGCAACTCTGTGGCTGCACCCGATGACCCCCCCGGAATTTCCGGTGCTCGGCGCCGCTCCATTAGCCTGCGTTGCGGCGAAGCAAACTCCCACGCCGCCCGCGCCTAGCGAACCACCGTGGTGCATCCAAACTGCACGGCGATTTCCACAGCACCCGTTTTCAGGCCAGCTTGTTCCGCCGCAGCACAAGATGCGGGGCAGAGAATGACCTTCGTGGGCGCCGTATCGTTGTCGTAATGCCAGCCCCCGGACGCGGTGCAAGCACCTGCACCTGCGACCTTGGGCAAGGTGGTGCTGCCCGTCGCGCTCACGATGCCGACATTGACCTTGAGGGGGTCCAAGGTGCCCACGCTGGGCGTTGGAAGCGCTAGCTCGCAGGAGAGCTTCGAATTGTGGGTCACGGCTTGCGCCACGTCATTGAAGAAGGGCCCCCAGGCGCTGGCGCCGTCGCAGATCTGCGCCCGCACGCCGCCCGTCTTCAAGACGAGCTGGGTGTAGGTCGGCCCGGCACTCGGCGGACTGCTACCCCCCGGGTACTGGCATTTGACACTCGCGCTGCTGGTGGAACCCCAGCCATACAGGCCGTCGAAAACGTAACCCGTAAACAACCCGTTCCAAGAGGCATCCAGAATCCCCGGCGGCAGGGTCGAGGAGTTGAACGGATTCTTGCCGCCGGGGAAGTTCTCGAAATCGCTGGCCGCAAGCCGCGAATTGTCGTCGCTGACGATCACGAAGGTCTTGCTAGCGGTCGGGCGCAGCTTGTCCTTCCAGGGTTCACCGCCCTTCTCCTGACCTTGCTTGTAGCCGTCGGTCTGGCCCAAAGTGCCCAGGATTTGCTCCAGGGGCTGGGTGCTGCGGATATCGATGCTGGACTGGAAGAAGCGCGGACCGTTGCCACAGCCGCTATCCCCGGCGAGGGGCGGAGGAATGCACACGGCGTAGCGTGGCGAGCCTTTGACGGTAACGGGATTCGTCTTGCTCCGGTAGCTGAGCATGATCACTCGGTAGTCGAGGTTCTTGCCGCCAATCAGCTGCGCGAAGGCGTTGAGCCCCTTGGTGACTTCGTCGATCGCGGGGCTCATGCTGATGGAGTTGTCGACCGCCCAGATGATGTCGACGGGCAGTAGTTCCGGCGTGGCCTTCTCGGTCGTGGTGGCGCATGCAGCATCCGGGTCGAAGGGAGCGTCCGAGGGTCCCGAGTCGATCAACACTCCGCCATCGGCTCCAGCCACTCCTCCCCCGCCGCCTGGGGCTCCGTCACCGGCTCCGAAACCGCCGCCACCACCCGTGGCGGCGCTGCCGTCCAAACCATCGAGCAAGTCAGAGGAGTTCTCTCGGGCGCAGGAAGCCGAGCACAAGAGGACAAGAAAAACGAGACTGCCTCGCATCCCATGAGCCTAGCGCGGAGTCGGCCTCACCCCAATGAAGCTGGCGTGACGATTAGCTCTTCAATTTCGCGATGACTTCGTCATGCTCGGGAAAACGCCCCTCGGACGCCTTCGAAAACACCATCGCGCCGTCCAGCAGGACGTCGAATTGTCCCACCTTTCCCTCCACCAACTGCGTGGTGTGACCGGTCGCCTTTTCGATTTCCGCTGCGAGACTCGCAGCGCGGGGCTTGTAGTTTCAGCGTAAGCAGTAGTGGATGCTGACGGTCATCTAGGCCTCCCCGCGAACGGTCACCAGCTGCTTCTGCTTTTTCTTGTCCGCGCTCATCATCAAGTACGACTCGATAAAGCCATCTATCTCACCGTCAAGTACCGCATCCACCGCTCCCACCTCGAAGTCCGTTCGCAAGTCTTTGACTAGCTGATAGGGCTGCATCACATAGCTGCGGATCTGATTGCCCCAAGCGATTTGGCCCTTCTGGGCTTCGGCGGCCGCGCGATCGGCATCCCGCTTGGCAAGTTCGATTTCGTACAGCTTTGCCTTGAGCATCTTGATGGCCAGGGCACGGTTCTGATGCTGGCTACGCTCTGCTCGGCACACGATGTTGATGCCCGTGGGCACATGCTTCATGCGCACCGCGGTTTCCACTTTGTTGACGTTCTGGCCACCCTTGCCGCCTGCTCGCATGGTGGACACTTCCAAGTCCGAGTCCTTCACCTCGATGTCGATCTCGTCCTCGATGTCCGGCGACACCTCGATGGCGGCAAAGCTGGTCTGTCGCCGCGCGTTGGCGTCGAAGGGGCTGATCCGGACTAGGCGGTGCACTCCCATTTCCGATCGCAGATAGCCGTAGGCGTTGGGGCCACTGACGGTTATCGACGCTCCGTCGATGCCCGCCTCGTCGCCGACTTGGTAGTCGATGACTTCCGTCTTGAAGCCGCGACGCTCCGCCCAGCGCAGATACATGCGCAAAAGCATCTCGGCCCAGTCCTTGGCTTCGGTGCCACCCGACCCTGGGTGCACGCTGACGATGGCGTCGGCGTGATCCGCCGGCCCACTGAGCATGCGAGCCAGCTCCGCCACACGCACTCGCTCCGCGAGCGTCTGCACCTGCTTAGCGCAGTCGCTGAGCGCCCCTTCGTCATCTTCCTCGGCGCAGAGCTCCAAATACTCGTTCGCGTCAGTGACCTCTTTGATCAAGCTCTCCACTTGAGTGAGCTTGTCGTTGGCGGCCGCACGCCTACGCAGGATGACTTGAGCTTTGGCTTGGTCGTCCCAAAAACCGGGCTCGCTCGAGACCTGATCCAACTCTTCGACTTCCCTCTTCAATTGAGGGACGTCAAAGAGACCCCCTTAGCGCTTCCACACGCTGGTTGAGGTCGTCGAGCATATTTCTGGTTTCGGCCAACATGACGGGCGGGATTTAGCCACGAATTCCTGGAAGTGCAACGGCCGAGTCGGTGACGAGCAAACCAGCGGCGAAACCGACGAGTCTTGTCGGCGGGTGCAACCGCACGACAGTCAGTGGCGCCCTTTGGCCACCGCCGCCGAGAACCAGCCGCCAGTCAACACGTCCAAGGTCAGCTCGGCTTCCAACGCCGTGAGAGCGGCCGCGGCGCGGTCCTCCACAGGCAAATCCGCCGACCGCTCTTGGTTTCTGGCTCGCTGCCAGCGAAACAGCTCTGCAATCACGCGCTTCACGCGCCGAGCGTCCAGGCGCGCTCGCTCGAGGCGGAGGCGTTCCACCGCGAGCTCATCGGAAGCGAACACCAGGCGATTGAGCCGCCAAGTCAGCTTGCCGCCCACCACCGTGCGCACGCCACCTGCCTGGGTGTAGCGGTAGGGATCGTTGATGGTCGGGGCGAGCCGCAGAGATTCATCGACGCTGCGTTCTGCCCGAAGAGACACTTCGGGCAATGCTGCGGATGTTCTGGAGCGGCTGGCAAGGCTGGATAGGCGCGCCAGAGCTCGGGGGCGTCGCGCCGCGCGGTGCGCAGCCAGGACGACCCGCCGCACGAAACGGGGATCGAGGCGGACCGCCGGCTTCGGCCTGACTCTGGGTGCGCGATCGATCTCCGGTTGGGCGAGTACGCCCGACCTCGACCCCGCCCCGGGCATGGGCAGCGTCAGAGAGAGCAGCGCCGCGAAACCTCGCTTGCCGTAGCTGCTGCGAACCACCGACGCTTCTGCAGAAAAGGTGAGTTCAGCGCGAGCGGAGCGCGGCAGCAGAAGAGCTGCGACCGCCACGCAGAGGAAAAGGCATCGACCAGCGAACATGTCTCGCCGGTCGGCGTGGGAGCAGCGTCAGTTGCGTGAAATCGGCTCTCAGCTCTGCAAGGCGGCAAATGCTCGCTGCAGAGCGGGGGTGACTCGCTGGCGAAACACCGGTGACGGCGCCCAAGCGACCTCGGGCTTCGCGTCGCCACGGATTTCGACTCCCACCGCCAAGGGCCGGAACGCGCCACCTAGGTGCGAACCGACCACGGCGCGCACCTCCGCGCCCTCGGGAACCTCGACCGTGGCCTGCCCGACAGCGCTATGAGCCTGCAGTTGGTGCTCCACCCGCTTGGCGCCAGACCAATCAGGCACGAAGGCGACCAAGCGCACCACGGTTTCCATGGCGTGTGCGGGGACCAGCTCCCAATACAGTGAAACCTGCGTGGCATTCTTGCGGCGGACCAAAAGGACGTCTCGCGTGGGCACGAAGGGCGTGACTTCCGGCGAACCCGCTTCGGCGCTCGGACGTACCGGCTCGGGATCGGCGCTCGCCGACGCCACACCGGGTGCCGGTGGCGTCACGGCGTTTTCGTCCACTTCCTCCACTTGCGCAGGAGCCGCAGGCGCGGGGCCTGTGGCAGCCTCTGCGTCGTCTTCTTGGGGGGGTGCGGGATCCGTGGTCGCTTCGGCATCCGCCGGCTCGCTCACCGCGGCGGCTTGGCCTGCCACCGTCGCCGCTTCCACGTCCACGAATTCACTTTGCGATGGCGTGACGGGCGTTTCCACCGCGGCATCGACGTCCACATCCGGCGGCGGGGGCACGGAAAGGGGCACCTCGACTGCGGCGTCCGCGGCAACCTCGTCGGCAATCTCCTGCTCCAGCGGCGGATCTGATTTGGCGCGCTTGTTTTCGGAAAGTCGCTCCCGCAAAGCGCGTGCAAACTGGTGATCGGGCTCCTTGGCGAGCACTTCGTCGAGCATGTTGCGGGCACGCTTGGTATGGCCCTGGGACGCGTAGATTTCCGCGAGAGTCACCGTCGCCACAGGCGGCTGATGCCTCAGCGACACGTTTCGGGTGCCGCTTCCGCGAACCAGTTCCGCCGCGTCGCTCATGTTCAAGCCCTGGTCGATCAGGCCTGCCACCAAGTCCCGAGCCACCCCCAGCCAGCCCCGAGCTCGTCGGCGCTGGCTTTCGTCCGTAATGCTACGTCGAACGATTTCGTCGACCAGCTCCATGCGCGTCATGACCTCCGCGCGGGGCACACCAATGCCGGATGCCTTCGAGATCAGCTCGGTGCGGGACAGCTTCTCGAGCGCCTGACGGTCCACTCCGTGAACATAGCTTTTTTTGAGCGTGTTCCCTCAGAAAAACGCCCCGCCGGAAGCGGGCAGGGGGCAGCTCTCGGCGGCAACTTTCGCGGCCGCTGCGGCGTCGCGAGCAATCTGCGCCTTCAACTCTTCGAGGCCCGCAAACTTCTGCTCTCCCCGCAGCCGCGCAAGCAGGTGAACCCGCAAGGTTTGGCCGTAGAGGTCCCCCTCGTAGTCCAGGAGATGCGCTTCCACGGAGAAGCCGCCTCTCACCGTGGGCCGCACACCGACGTTCGCAACTCCGTGGGCCAAAGCCCGCGGCGCTTCGCCGACACTATCCACACAGCAGGCGTACACCCCGTGAGGCGGCAGCAGCTCGTGGACTCCGTCGAGGTTCGCGGTGGGAAACCCGATCGAGCGGCCTCGAGCATCGCCCTTCACGACCTGCCCGGTCAGAGCGTGGGGTCGCCCCAGGATTTGACTCGCGGCATCCATGGCCCCAGCGCGCACCTGCTCCCGCACGCGGCTGGAAGAAAACGCTCCCGCTCCGTCGCCCAGAAGGTCGAGGGCCCGAGCCTCGAAGCCGTACTGCTTGCCCAGCTGAACCAGGGTATCCAGATCTCCAGCCCGCCCCTGTCCGAAGCGGAAGTTACGCCCCACGATGGCGAGCCGGGCGCCGAGAGCTCGATGCAACAGTTGGTCGGCGAACAGGTCAGGGGAGAGGCGAGACAACTCCAGCGTGAAGGGCTCCACCACGACTTCGAGACCTTGCGCTGCCCGGACCAGCAGGTCGATCTTTCGCGCCAAGGGCGTGAGGACGTCTGGGGCCTTCTTGCCCAGAACCGCCGCGGGGTGGGGATCGAACGTGAGCACGAGGGGCGCCAAGCCGCGCGCCTCTGCCTCCGCACGTGCTTCCGTCAGGACGCGAACGTGCCCCTGATGCACACCGTCGAAATTACCGATCGCAACCAGCGTTCCTGCCGCTGGAGCCGAAAAGCTCTTGCTACCGTCTACGCGATGATTCACGGCGCCGCGCTCTTACTACAGCGCAGGGCAACGCGAAACGCCCGAGGCCAAAAAGGTCAGTTGTCGCCTTCCTCGGCGCGGGCTACCAAAGACGAGTGACGCCGGACCAAGCAGTGCAAGAAGCGAAGCGCGGTGAGCTGCGCTCGGTCTATGTGGTGGTGGGCGCAGAACGGCATCTTCAGGTTCAAGTACTGACCGCGCTGCGCCAAGCCGCCCTGGGGGGCGACGTGGCGGGCATGAACGAAGAAAATCTGGTCGCTGGCGAGGCGAGCGTGGACCAGGTCCTGGCCGCGGCTCGCACGCCACCGATGTTTTCGAAGCGGCGCTTGGTCATGATCCGCAGCGCCGATCGCTGGGAAGCCGCCAAGGGCAAGAGCACCGACGCCCTCGAGCGCTTGGCTGGGTACATCAAAGAGCCCATGCCCTCCACAGTCCTAATCCTGGTAGCGGACAAGCTCGACAAGCGCCGTGGCCTGATGAAGACCGCACAGAAGGCCGGCGCCGTGGTCAGCTGCGAGTCCCTGAGCAAGGGCGAGCTACCCCGCTGGATTGCAGCGGCAGCAGCCGAACGCGGCCACGAAATGTCCCGGGGTGTCGCGGAGCTTCTCGCAGAGCTCGCTGGCCCGGAGCTATCCGCCGTCAACGATGCCGTGGAGCGGGTGTGCTTGTTCGTGGGCGAGACCAAGCAGGTCACCGAGGATGACGTAACCGAGTGCGTGGTTCGGGTGCGGCCCACCACGGTTTGGGAACTCGTCGGTGCTGTGGGCCGACGCGATGCTGGCGCAGCCCTGGCCGCCCTCAATCGCGTGTACGATCCTCAGGACCGAGGCTTGCGCCTGGTTGGGGTCCTGGCCTGGTCCACACGCCAGCTGATCCGCTTCGAAGCCGCAACGCGAGATGGCGCCCGACCTGACGAAGCGGCGAAACGAGCAGGCGCTCCGCCCTTCAAAGCACGTGAACTGGCCGAGCAAGTCAAACGGATTTCACGCCCCGAACTCGAGGGCTTTTTGGAGACCCTGGCCCGTGTGGACTTTTCACTGAAAGGCGGGTCAAAACGCCTGCCGAGGGCGGTTTTGGAACACGCCATCCTCGGCATGTGCGGCGCCTCGCCAAACACCTATCGCTGACGCTCCTTTCGCTATACGGCTTGACCCCGAGGCGGCTGGGCCCCAAATTCTCGCTCGGCTGGGGCACACGTCTTCAGTCCTCGAAACGAGACCACCTGCCTCAACCTTGATGACCCAGCAGCTTATCGACCCGAGCGCGGCCATGAGCGCGATAGTCGACCACGCAGCCTCCGCACCCGTGCCTACGGAGCACGGCACGTTCGAACTACACGTGTATCGATCGCGGCAGCCCGCGGATCACGGTCTGTCCAACGATCACTTGGCGTTGGTCATGGGAGAGGTGCAGGGCGCACGCGCGGTCCCGGTGCGCGTTCACTCCGAATGCCTGACGAGCGAGGTTTTCGGCAGCCTGAAGTGCGATTGCAAGGACCAGCTCGACAGCGCCATGGCGGAGGTCGCGAGGCGTGGCAAGGGCGTCATCATCTACCTGCGCCAAGAGGGCCGAGGCATCGGCCTGGCCAACAAGATCCGTGCATACGCCCTGCAGGCTCAAGGTGCCGACACCATCGAGGCCAACCAGCTCCTGCATTTGCCCGTAGACGCGCGTCAGTACGACGTCGCCGTTGCCATGCTGCGACATCTGGGCGTTCAGAGCATCGAACTGATGACCAATAACCCTGCCAAAGTCCGGGCGCTGCGCGGGCTCGGGATGCGAGTCCGCAAGCGCATTCCCATGGTCGTCGCCGCCAACCCGCACAGCGCGGAGTACTTGGCGGTCAAGAAGCAACGCATGCAGCACGAGTTGCCCAGCGGCGTGTTCGAGCAGCCCCTCGACGAGGACTTCGAAACCGGCGACTGAACGCCCGACGCCCATGTCTGCCAGCGATGTTCAGTCTCACGCCGCATCTGTGCTGCGCTTTGGTCGCGGGTTGTTCGCGGCGCGCAACACGCGTCAGCCCAAGCAGACTCTCGAGCTCTACGACCACGAAGCCTGCCCGTTCTGTCGCAAGGTCCGGGACCTGCTGACCGAGCTGGATCTGGAATATATCGAGCGCAGCTGCCCACAGGGCGATCGAACCAAGCGGCCCTTCGTGCGGAGTAAGGGACGGGAGCAGTTTCCGTTCTTGGTCGATCCCAATACCGGCGACGAGATGTTCGAGAGCGAGGACATCATCACGCACCTGATGAAAACCTACGCTGGCGGTCGGTCCCTGCCCGCACGGCTCGCATCACCGCTCAACACGCTGTCGTCCGCCTTCGCATCGATGGTACGTCCGCGAGGTAGCCGCATCCGTGTCGGCAGCGAAGACCGCGTGCAACCCGAAAAGCTCCTCTCCCTGTGGAACTTCGAGGCCTCCCCCTACTGCCGCAAAGTGCGAGAGGCGCTGTGCGAACTGAATCTGGACTACCACGTGCTCAACGTCGGCAAGAACAGTCCCCGTCGCCCGCAGCTCATCGCGCTGGGTGGCAAGATGCAGGTGCCGTACCTGGTCGACCCGAATATGAATACCGCCATGTACGAGTCTGAGGACATCGTCGACTACCTCAAGCAGACCTACGGCTGAATGCAAACCTGCGGCTGATGGTTCCTTGGTCTTGTTTGGGGTCGACGCGCTTGTGACGCGCTTCGCGGTACCCGACGGGGTAACACCCGAAGGGGTGAGCACTGGGCCGATCCGGGCCCCTAATCTCGAGCCGGGCCGCGCACACCGGCGACTGGCAAGCGTGGCCCGGCACTGCATTTGGCTCTACGCCACGCTCTGCTTGGCCGGCTGCAAGTCGAATCGGGCCAAGACCGAGGCTCGCGGAACGGCATCCGCCAGCAGTTCGGCCGCGAAGATCGTCGGCAACGTTCGAATGAAGATCCGCTCTCAATCAGCTGGACGGCCCGCTCCCGCCACCCCCTGCGCCAAGAGCGGCACTGCGTCGCACAGACACCGGGGCGAGCTGTCCGGCGGCTTCATGCCTAAGAGAACGCACGTCACCCAAGGCGAGCCGATTCGAGTTCAGTTTTCCGCGAAGAACTCGAGCAAGACCAAGATGGAGCTCGAGCTGGATCCAGTCAGTGTGGGAACCGGCAGGCGGCGCTGGGACGCTGCGTACAACCTGGTAGTATGCGACGAGCACGGTAAGGCGCTGTGTGACACGTCCGCGGCGCCCCTTGACGGCGATGGCTCCTCCGTCACTAGGCGCCTCACTCTAGCCCCCGATGCTAGCTTCGAAGAAGAACTGATCCTCAACAGCGGTTGCGATGCCTTGCGCGACGTCGGACGCTATCGGATCACTCTGGTACGCGCCCTCGGGAACGAGGTGACCACCCCACCTTCGGGCTGCCCGGCAGACCGGGCCCACGGGCCCGCGCGGAGCGACTACACTCAGGAGGTTGTGCGCCGAGCCCATTTGGGTCAGTGCAGGCGCTTTGCGGACCGCTATCACTGGTTGGCGTCGGATTTTCAGTTGGAGGTGGCGCCCTACGCACGCGACGCGCTGCAAAAACAGGTTCGCGGCATGCCAGAAGAGTATGCTCGTGCACCGGACGGAACCAAGCACGTTCGGTGGTACGCGCGATGGTTTTGCGAGGCGGTGCGCTGCGATTGCCCCGAGCCGCCCAACATCATCGGGTTCATGAATCGAGCCGGCGAGTACCGCAAGCAGACGCAATCGTGGCTCTCGGCTGCCCTCGAGCCACCGCCTCGCCTGCCGACCGCTCTCTGCCGCTAGATCACGGGCAGATTCGACCTACCGCTCGGCAGCTGCCTTCGCTGCTTGCGCTCTCGCGCAAAGGAGTTAACCTGAGCGGGCAATGAACTGGCTCTCACTACTGACGACGGAAGGCACGACCACCACGCGCTAGGTCGCCTTGCACTCGTTTGTGAGCAGAAGGCGACACCGCGGTCGCCTTCGGAAGCCCCAAGACCCCCGACGGCGATCGCCCTCGGGGGTTTCTCGTTTCTGGAGGTAAGAAAATGGACCGCGACGCACTACACCGAATCCGCCACAGCCTGGCACACGTCATGGCGCAAGCCGTGCTGACCCTGCGCCCCGGTTCGACGCTGGGTTTCGGTCCGGCCATCGACGACGGCTGCTACTACGACTTTGTTCTCTCAGCGCCGCTGAGCGACGCGGACTTCCCCCAAATCGAGCAGCGCATGCGAGAGATCTTGGCGCGGGATCAAGCCTTCCAACGAGAGGAGCTCCCAGCAAGGGATGCCCTCGCGCGCCTCGATTCGATGGGTGAGCCCTACAAGCGACAGTTCGCTCGCGAGCTCTTGGACGAGCGGGGTCACGACAAGCTGAGTTTCTATCGCAATGGGCCTTTTCTCGACATGTGCGATGGACCCCACGTCGAGCGCACCGGCGAGATCCCCGCGGACGCCTTCAAGCTGCGCAGCATCGCAGGAGCGTACTGGCGTGGGGACCAGGACAGCGTGATGATGACTCGGATCTACGTCTGGGCCTTCGCCTCGAAGCGCGATCTGGACGAGCATGTGGCGCGCCATGAACAGGCCCGCGCTCGGGATCACAAGAAGCTCGGGCCGGAGCTGGGCCTCTACGCCATGGACCCCCTGATCGGCAAAGGGCTGCCGCTGTGGCTGCCTCGAGGCACCGTCATTCGCGACGAGCTGGAGAAGCTCGCCAAGGAACTCGAGTTCCGCGGCGGCTACCAGCGCGTGGCCACACCGCACCTGGCTCGGATAGAGCTGTACGAAAAGAGCGGCCACCTGCCCTACTACGCCAGCCACATGTACCCGCTGATGGAGCTCCGCGAGGCGAGCGCCGTGGAGCAAAGTGCTGCCACGGACGACCAGAGCGACGAAAGCGGCGCCAGGCCCCGCCACGAACGCGCGCGCGAAGCCTACGCCCTGCGCCCGATGAACTGCCCGCATCATCATCGTGTCTTCGCAGCACAGCCACGGAGCTACCGGGACTTGCCGCTGCGTCTGGCAGAATACGGCCAGGTCTATCGCTTCGAAGATTCCGGCGCCGTGAGCGGCCTATTGCGCGTGCGCGGCATGTGCATGAACGACGCGCACATCTATTGCACTGAAGAGCAGGTACGCGATGAGCTGAAGCGCGTCCTGGCCATGTACGAAGAGGTCTTCGACGTGCTCGGTATCGACGACGCCTCGATTCGGCTCAGCCGCTGGGACCCGAAGGACCCCAAGGGCCGTGAGAAGTACGTGAACAATCCCGCGGCCTGGGGCTGGGCCGAGCAAGTGCTGCAGGAGGTGTTGGAAGAAGCCTGCGCAGACTACCGCGACGGCCCCGGCGAAGCTGCGTTCTACGGCCCGAAGATCGACTTCCAGCTTCGAGCCGCCAGTGGTCGTGAAGAGACCCTGAGCACCGTGCAACTGGACTTCGTTCAGCCCGAGCGGCTCGGGCTTTCCTACGTTGGCTCCGACGGCCAGGCGCATCACCCCCTATGCATCCATCGAGCGCCGCTCAGCACCCACGAACGACTCGTGGCCTTCTTGATCGAGCGTAGCGGCGGCGCCTTGCCCACTTGGCTCGCTCCCGAGCAGGTGCGGATCATCGGCGTCTCGGATCGCTTCGAGGCCTACGCCCAAAAGATCGTGAACCGCCTGCGCTCCCAGTGGGTGCGCGCCGAGGTGACGGACGGTAGCGAGACCGTCGCCAACCGGATCCGCCTCGCGAGTGAGCAGAAGGTCCCGAACCTGCTCATCGTCGGAGAGCGGGAGCAAGCCAGCGGAAGCGTCACCCTGCGCCAGCTGGGCCAGCGCAAACAGCGGACCCTGAGCCTCGACGAGTTCGAATCCGCCCTGCTGGCGGCGATCAAGAGCCGGAGTCGTGAGCCGCTCTGCTTGGACTAGAGCTCGGTCCGCCCGAGATACGGCTGGGCGACGTGCTGATTGGCCCGAGGCCTCATGGGAAGTTGCGAAAGACCCGGGCCTTCGTGGCAGCTTCGCGAGCCACCAGGCGAGCGAGGTAGGGCTCGGCCTTGTCGCGGTCGAGGAGCTGGCATTGCACCGCGAGGCGAAGGCTGTAGCCCGCAACTATATCCGCGAGGGTGAATTGCTTTCCACAGAGGTAGCCCTCGGTGGGCAAGCGCTGAGCAACGACGCCCAACTTGAAGCGAAGACCTTTTTCGTGCGCCTGAAAGTACTCGGGACCGAGCAGGCCGCCACGACTGACCGTGCACTCCACTAGCCTTGCCTCGAAATTCTCACCGAAGACCGCCAGCCAATACAGATACGCGGTGCGATTGGGCTCTCGAGGACCGATCCATAGCTTCGGCTCGTCGAATGCCTCAGCCAACGCATGGCAAATGGCCGTGCTCTCAATCAGCGTCTCCCCGCGAAACTCCACCGTGGGGATCTGAGCGAGGGGGTTCTTGTCGGTATAGGGGGCAGCCCGATGATCGCCGGGTGTCACGCGGCGCTCGTCGACCTCCAGACCGAGCTCTGCTGCGACCCAGCGCACCTTCCCACTGCGATCGTTGTCGCCAAAGCCATACAGCACAATCGTTTCCGTCACGCAGTCCCTCCTCTGGACGAGGGGAACATACCTCAGACTCATCGTGAGTGCCTGAGGCGCCGCGGGAACCCTAAGGATCCGAGCGCGTTTCTGCGGCTCAGGGTTTGACGACTCTATCGTAGATTTTGAAGTCGTCGATCAAACCGCCGACGGGACTCTGGGCGGAATCTGGGTTGCCGATCCTGACCCGGCCAACCTGATGCGAATCAATCTCCGATGTGCCGTTGACGGAGCTCTTGTACTTCGCCTCGACGCCGTCAAAGTAGACGCGTACCGCTTGGCCGGAGAGGGAGAAGTCCCAGGTCACCGTGATTCGCACCCAGGTGTTGGAACTGAACGTGTAGGCGCTCGAGTCGATCTCGGTCGTTCGGTTGCCACCCGCCTTGTCTCGGAAAGCGACTTGGAACGCGTTTCCGAGACCGCCACCAGTCTTGCGAATCAGCAGACCGTTGGCCTTGGTCCAGTAGCCGGGTGAAGAAAAGAAATTGCGCAGGACACCATCTGTGTGCGGCAACTCGGGCTGGTACCAGAAGTCGATGGTGCCCTTCTTGACCTCCAGGTTGGACTTCTCATCGAACTGCACATTTTCGCCTTTCGCGTCCAAGCGAATGGCCTTGCCACACTTGCCCGGACGGAAGTCTTCTTCCGGCAATGTCTGGAAGGATCCCGCGCCGCTTCCCTCCTTCGGCGAAAGAATGGATTGGGCGTCATCGAGCGTCGTGAACAGCAGAGGCTTTATCCCCGCAACCGGACCGCAGCCAACGGGCGGCGCGCCGCCCGCACCCCCGGCTGTCCCGCCAGCGCCTCCGCCTGCCTGTCCGCCAGCGCCCGCGCTGCTGCCCGCCGCGCCGGAATTGCCTGCGCTGCCCCCGCTGGCCGCAACTCCGCCGCTGCCCGCAGCAGCGCCAGAACCGGCGCTACCGCCCGCGCCGCTTCCGGCCGCACCACCCGATGCGTCACCCGAGAATTCGTCGCCACCACAGCCAACCACCAAGACCAAGACCGAGATCCCGACGAAGAAACGACAGCAAAACATGAACGACCAGCATGTCACGGGGCTCCGGCGGCGCGCAACCAAGCCGGCGCAAGCCCGGCGAATCCGCTCAGACGGTGAATAAGACGGCGACCTCGACAGACCTACCGCGGGTGTTCACACTTGCGCCCAGCATGTTTCGGCGACAGGCGCGCTCCCTTTCCACCCCATGGAAGCTCGGTGTCGCTGGGCTTTCGCTGCTGATGCTCGGCGGTGTGTGCAGCCCGGATCCGCAGCCTTGCCAGACCGTCGCGCTAGCGGTCGCGCCGACGACTCTGGGCGGGACCCTGAACACGGACGGCACGGATTTCGACCTAGCCACGATGTGCACGGTGAGCCTCGCGTACGCGGACGTGATCATCAACGCGAGCCCAACAACGGGGCGGTTCTCACAATCGGGCACGCAGTTCGTGGTGAAGTGTGGTGAGCAACCCGAGTACCGCGTCAGTACCGGCGCGCTCTTCCCCGGCGCTCCCTTCGAGCAGCCCCGTGAAGAGGCACGGGTCTTCGTCGAGGCCATCGACAAAGACAACAACTTTTGCCGAATGATCAACGATGCGACCCTGAAGGTCAGCTTCACGACCCAGGCTGGCCAAACCTGGCCCGACGGCGACACTCCCGTCAGCAACGACTTCGAGCGCACCTTCTCCCTGGAGCTCGAAGTGAATCCGCCTCACACCGCCATTCAAGGCAAGCCGAGCGATCCCCTCTGCCGCGCCGCCGAGAGCATCAACCTATTCCTCAACGCCACCTTCACCATCCGCGCAACCGACATCGAGCACGAAGGCGGCCTCACCTGCACCGACGGGATCCCGCGAAAGAACTAGCGGTCCCGCATTCGGCGCCAGAGAAAGACACGACGGAAAAGCAGACGACTGCCGTGGCGGCGCGACGGCTACGTCGAGGCGAACCGGGAACTGAGAGTTCCCGAGCGAGCAACGAAAGTTCCCATACCAGCTCAGTGCTCGCCGTTCCGCGACGTTTTGCCCCGTGCTGGTGCGGCATGCGTCTTGCTCATCGCTGGCCCAAAGGATTCACCGTCTCAGGACGGTCGAGGCAGGCTCAAGATGAAAAAGACATTCGCACTGGCGTCCTTGTTGCTCTCCATCGCGATCGCTCCCCGTGTTCACGCTATTGGGGTGATGGAGGTCAACGAAGTTAGCTTCAACGCTGCCAAGAACTACAGCAACCCATACATGGACGTGGACCTGTGGGTCACACTCTCCGGACCAAACGGCGAGAGCTATTTCGTTCCTGCGTTTTGGGACGGCGGAGCAGTGTTCCGCGTGCGGTTGGTCGCAACCTCGGCTGGCCAGTGGACATGGTCAACAGGGACAAAGACAAACGACTCCGGGTTGGACGGCCAGAGCGGGGCGTTCGTCGCCACGAAAGCGACCGAGGCTCAAAAGCAGGCCAACCCGAACAGGCGAGGTTTCATACGCGTGAACGGAACGACTCTGGAGTACGCCGACGGAACGCCGTTCTTCTTCACCGCGGACACGGTCTGGACTGCATTCACCAAGATATTTCCCTGGAACTCTGCAGGCATCGCGGGGATTTCATTCCAGGACTACTTCTTGGAACGGAAGAAGCAAGGCTTCAACGGCGTGAATGTCCTCGCGAGTTACCCCACGGACACGACCAGCTCGGCGGAGAAGGTGTGGGCGAAACAGGTCCAAAAACAGAAGATCTCGGAAGGCGGTCTGGCTCCCTTCAAAATCGTTTCGGACCAGGCCGACTACACACGCATCAATCCGCAGTATTGGCAGGAAACTGACCAAAAGATGCAGTTCTTGTCGGATCACGGTTTCATCACTTTTTTTGAGTCGGTGAGGCGCCACGAAGAATGGCCGCGAATGAACGCGACTCAGAAGAAGGCGTTCACGAACTACACGAGATACCTTTGGGCGCGGTACGGCTGCTACAACATGATCTATAGCTGGCTCCACTGGGACACCGTAGACGCCGTCTACCCCGATTGGTTGCCGCTCGTCGAAAACGCCCACGCCTATCTGAAGAGCATGAACGGCACGGGTCAAATGCCCTATGGCCAACCTCGCTCTGCGATGGCCTACGGCAGCAGTCTGGAGACGTGGGCCAAGGATGAACCTGCCCTTCTGGACGTGCACAACGTCAGCAACAAGTATCGAGACGAACGAATGTACTTATGGTTGCGGGACATGTACTGGGCCTCCCCGCAACTACCCGCGATGAACGTGGAACCGTACTACCCAGCAGTACCCGTCGGTGAAGTCGCCGGCCTCGACGCAACACAGATGGCGCAGTTCCAAATGTACGGCTCCGTGTTGAACGGCGGATTCGCCGGACATGCATGGGGAGACGCCTATTTCGGTGGAATCGCCTTTTGGATTGACAACAAGTACCCGATCCCGACGAACGAACGGCAGCAGAAGCACTCACTGACGAAATGGAAGTCCTACGCGATGAAGCACTTGAAGGACTTCATGCTCGACAAGGAACATGACTACCGGATCTTGAAACCCGCCTCGGACACGCATCTGGGAAACAGCCACGGGGACATGCACGCGTTGGCGGTTTCTTCCGACGACGAGAGCTTCGCTTTGGGGCTCTCCACAAAGGGGTTTCCGCCCACGTTCGTCAAAGGACTCAAACCCGACAGCGACTACATCTTCGAATGGTGGCACGTGGAAAACGGGGGATGGCAGGGAACCACGACCCTCAAATCGGACAGCAAAGGCGTCTTGAACTGGCCCAACGTCCCGGACAAGTCTCGAAACTGGGGCTATCGGGTGCGACATGTCGACTACGCCCCAACTCAGCCGGGGCCCACGAGCCTCGCTAATGCGTCAACCTACGCCGCCGACAGCGGGTGGGACGCGAGTGGCGAGTATGCGGTGGGTCGAGCACACGATGGCAACCTGGCAACGAAAGCCCACTCCGCATCCCTGGCAGCTGGAACGGAGGCATGGATCGAATACGACTTGCAGGATAGCTACACCCTCACCCACGCGAGCATCTTGGAGGACAACGCGGGCAATCACGAGATCGCAAGTTGGAAGGTTCAGTACTTCGATGGAGCGTGGAACGACGCGTTCGAGATGACGCCGTCCGGTTCCAGCACTCTTCAAGAAGTGGACTTTCCTGACGTTCCAAACGTGACCAAGATCCGCTTGGTGGTCACGACCCCAGCCAGTTCGGATCCAAAAGCGGAAGTGATCGAGTTCAAGTGCTTCGGGATCCCATCTTCATCGCCTGATGGAGGTAGCCCCGATGCCGGCTCTGGCGGTGGTGGCTCCAACAGCGATGCAGGCCCTGGCGCAGGCGGTTCGGGCACCGATGCAGCCGCCAGCAGCAATTCTCAGAATACCGACGGCGGCTGCCAAACGACCCGTGGTTCGTCCAACGTCGTTCTGTTCTCGGGACTGAGCCTCTTGGCCGTGGCCGGCCTGAGACGACGCCGAACACAACGCCAAGCGCCCATCCGCCAAAATACGCGAGCGCCTAGCGCGACAGCGCGGTGAGCATGGCGTAGAGAGCATTGCCGCGATCGAGCACCCGAGGCAGTGCATCGGCCGAAGCCTGCCCAGCCTCCGTGGCGATTTCGGTCACGGCAATTGCCTCAACGGTCTCGCCCCGCGCGATACCGAAAACCCGAGCCCGATCCCCCGGCGACACCCGCCCAACCGCCTCAGCAATATTCCGACAAGCCGCCTTAGCCGCCCGAAGGGCCTGGTCGCGGTCCCCACGGTCCCGGATCTTCGCCGCCCTCACAGCAGCCAGCAACTCCAAAGCCACCCGAAAGGCCCGCAACCGATGATGCGGAAGCAATGACTGTGTCGATCTTTTCATGTTCATCGAAACCTCCTTCACCCCAGGAGGAGGTTTCGAATCCGACGTACTGTGCCGCGTCCCCTGCAAATCACGAACGCAACCCGCAAGTGCCAGCGAAGCTGGCACGGGGTTGCCCATCGACGTCACAAGATCGCCCTCGTCTTCGTAACCGTCCCTGTCCCCGCCAGCCGTCTTCGTAACCGTCCTCGTCCTCGTAACCGTCTTCGTAGCCGTCCCCGTCACCGCCGGCCGTCCCCATGACCGCCAGCCGTCTTCGCAACCGTCCCCGTCTTCGTAACCGTCCCCGTGGCCGTGCTCGTCGCCGTGTTCGTACCCGTCCCCGCCTTCGTCCTCGCAACCGTCCCCGTCACCACCAGCCGTTCCCCCCAAAAATGCAGTCGCACCAGGCACAGCGAGGACTCGGCCCCGCCCGCCAAAAAGCGAGAGTAGTGCCCCAACGCGGCCCAACGCCCGCGACCCCAAAAGCCAACTCGATCTAGGGGTCCGGCGAATGCCTACTTCTTCGCCTTCTGAAGCCGCGCTTTGAGGCGACTGGCGTAGCCCTCTTTGTTCTCTTGCTTGGTGCGACCAATGGCCAGCGCATCAGCGGGCACGTCTTTGGTGACCGTCGTGCCCGTAGCCACGTAGGCGCCAGCGCCGATGGTGACAGGCGCAACGATCTGGCTGTCGCTGCCAATGAACGCGCCAGCGCCAATCGTGGTCTTGTGTTTTTGGAATCCGTCGTAGTTGCAGAAGATGGTGCCGGCACCGACGTTCGCTTTTTCGCCGATGTCGCCATCACCAAGGTAGGCCAAGTGGTTGGCCTTCGCGCCGCGGCGCACGATGGTCTTCTTGGTCTCGACGAAGTTGCCAATGTGGGCCTCGGCTTCGATCACGCTGCCGGGTCGCAGGTGGGCGAAGGGGCCGATCTGCGCGGCGGCGCCCACCTGGCTCTCGGTGATCACGCAGTTGGGCTTGATGTTGGCGCCTTCGCCAATCTCCGAGTCGGTGATGACGCAGCCAATGTCTACGCTGGCCCCAGCCCGAACGATGCTTCTGCCCCGAATTGCCGCCCCGGGGCGCACCGTGACGTCCGGCTCCACGACCACGCCCGTGTCCACCAGGCTACCGATGGCAACGCTCGCGCCCTGACGCGCGAGTTCCCGAGCGTTTTCTGCGTATAGTTCCACCTCGGCTTGCGCCAACTGCGCGCGGTCGTTGACGCCGAGCATTTCGTCGGCAGCGCCGATGACGACGCCAGCTCGGCCGGCTTTGGCCGCAAGCGCCACGGTATCCGTGAGATACAGCTCGCCCTGGGCATTGTCGCTCGATATCTGCGACAGAGCTTGCTCGAGGAACGAGGTGCGCGCTGCATACACGCCGGCGTTGATCTCGTGAACTGCCCGCTGAGCGTCACTGTCTAGGTCTCGGTGCTCGCGAATTTCGAGCACCTTGCCTGCGTCGTCCCGCAGCACTCGGCCATAGCCCGCTGGCTCATCCAAGATCGCACTCGTCACGACGAGATCGGCATGCGCGAGATCTGCGGCAAGGCGCTCGAGGTGCGGTGCCTTCAAGAGCGGCGTGTCACCGCACAGAACGAGGGTACGTTCCGTATCGACGTGTTCGAGCCCGACGCGAGTCGCGTCTCCGGTGCCGGAAGGCTTTGCTTGAATGCCAATCCGAATGTGGTCGTGACCGAACCAGCGTCCAAGCTCCGCATACACGGCGTCGCGGTTGCCCTCCGAGAGCACGACGACCACGTAGGCTGCGCCCGCGGACAGCGCAGCGCGCACGGGGTAGTAGATCAAGGGCCGACCGGCAGCGCGATGGAGCACCTTGTTGGTGGCGCTCTTCATGCGCTTGCCCTCGCCCGCGGCGAGCACGATGGCGGAAAGGGTGGTCATGTCGGCGACTTTTCGCACGGCCCAGAGCGCACTGCACGCTTCTGTGCCGCAATTTGCCCATGACGCGCCGCGTTACGATCCCCCGGGACTCCAGAGGGCGATATGCTTGGGGTCTCATGTCCTATCGCCTCAAGTCAGTCTTGCTCTCGAGCGTTGCCCTCGGGCTGAGCGTGTCCTGCGCCACGGACTTCGATGACAAACGCAAACGCACCGAACCCGTCGCGAGCTTGGGTGACGACTTGTATTCAGCGGTCTGCGATCGCGTTGGCGCGAGCGTGCTCACGGAAGATCTGCGCGGCGCGAGCTACCATGCGGTGTGCCATCGGGACGCGGCGGGCAACTACGCAGACACGGTCGACGAAAGCGTGTTGCCTCCAGCCGTGGGCGCCGCCGCCTTGGCCAGGCGCTTGGCGGTCTCCAAGGTGCATGCCGTGGCGCGTCGCCGAGCCGACCTGGTTGCTGCGTTCAACGCCACCTTCAGTGACGATCCGGTTCCCGCGCCTACGGGTGGAACCATTCGCGGACACGTGGCGTTGGACGAGTTTCTCAAGCGGGTCGTGCCGCTCTACGATTCGAACCCCATCGATCGAGAGGGCTCGGGAGCACGGGAAGCGCTGTTGCCCAGCGTGACCCGGGCAACAGGGCGGCTGTTCGCAGGCCTAGCGGGGCCCGGCCGTGACAAGATCACCAGTGGCATCGACCCCAACAAGGCATTGGCGGCGCGGGAAGCTCTTTCGCGCCTCTCCGGGCGACTGGGCTATCGGCCGTCTCGGGTTGCCCTGGGCGCATTGCGTCCCTCCCTGGCCTATCCCGAGCTGCGACAGTTGACCCAGGCCTTCGCCCCGCGCCTGGCGCCCGGCGGGCCGATGCGCGAAGCCTTCCAAAACGTGCTGGGAATGGCTCAAAACGAGCTCGATACCAGCGTGCAACAGCCCCTGGTGTTCCCGGGGAAGTTTGACCCGGCCAAGCCGGACCGGCCGCGCACCAACATGGAGATCGCCCAAGCCATCATGTTGGCTTCGGATCCTGCCTTTGCGGGGCCTGCCGCCCAGCCGCGCTATCTGGTCGCGCGCGACGTGCGAGGCTACGCGATCCCGGCGGGCAGTATCCCCGGAACTCTCGGCACCGTGCCGGGCCCGTTCTCGGATGGTGACAACGACGGTTTCGCCGACGTGGACGCCTTCGGCCGCTTCCTGGGTGGTCCCGGAGCGCTCGCACCCGTGGACACGCCCTTCGTGGTACCGGGGCTGGCGCGCCAGTTCCCACCGGATCCCTTTGGGCGCGCCCTCGGCCCAGGCGGACAGCCGCTGTACAGCTACCTGGATACGAGCCAGACCTACACCGCTGCCATGTTGCGCGACATGGAGCCGCTGATGGACGTGGACGGGGGCTCCGAGGCCATGGCGGATCTGCTCAGCGGCGCTTTCGTGCTCTACGGCGCTGCGGTCAAGAAGCCGGCGGATTGGGGCGTAGACGGCCAGTACGACAGCTTCGATACCAACGCCTCGCCGATGGCAGATCTGATCCACGCCACGGGGTGGACCCTGGCGCACAAGAACAGCGACTTGCATCTGAAGTTCTTGAAAGAACTGGTGACGGATCCGGTGCGAGAGCAGGCGGTCGCGCGGGTGTTGGGCGCGGCCCTGAATGCAAAAGCCATTGCGGACAAGTACCCGGACGTCGGCCTCGACCCGGGGGTCACGGTCTGGGACGAGATGGCGGAGCTCATCTCCCAGATCAGCAAGAACTCGAAACTGCTCAAAGAGCTGCTTCAGGCACTCTATCACCCAGATGTCAAAGCTTACATCGGGCCGTCCTACTCCAAATTCAACGCGTTCAAAGACGAGCTCCACTACGACACCAACAACATCAACGGATTGCCCATCAACCTTACTACGGGTGGTAACGGCGATCCGAGTGTTGCACCGGACTACACGCAACCCGAAACCGGACCGAACCGCAGCCAAATGCATCGCATCTTGCAGATCATCCATGACGTGAACGACGTGAATGCATGCAACAAAGAAGGAGCGCAAGTGCGGATCAAGCTGCCCGTAGGAGCGCTCAGTTGGCCGATTGGCGGCGGCTACAAGGAGTGCGAGCTGTTCGTGTTCAAGAACATGGGCATCTTCTATCTCAACTCGATCCTGGGCAAAGCGAACATGGAGATCCGTTCGGATTTTCTGAACGACATAATGGCCGCTGCCAAAGTATTTACTGACCCGAACAAGATGCTCGCGGATTCCGCCGGCATTGTCGGCATGGGCCTCAAGCCCTCGCCTCAAGCGCTGAACCGCCTCGTATTCTTTGGCGCCGAGAGTCCAAAATTCGACCCTTTTTTCAGCGGGAAGATGCCGGATCGGGACCCGAACTTCACGGGCAAGAACGACGATACCAACAAGTTCATCTCACGCATGATCGACCCGGTCTCCTCCGCCACGTGCCCCGAGCGTGTCGTCAAGGATCCCTTGAACCAACTCGGCGACATCCATCTCGCGGATTGCAGCCCCAACGTGAAGTGGGCGCACAATGGCGAACCAGGCAACCCGAGCGAACTCTACCGCTTGCGCGCCAAGGGCACCATCTTTGCTTGGGAGAAGTACGATTTCTACAAGGGCATGAAGCCGCTCCTCGCGGTGTTCGACCTGAACAAGTCTTCCCAGCTCTTCCTCGACAATATCGAGGTGCTGTATCGACATTGGGCGGGCCCCAAACACGGCGGGGAGTGCAACGACAACGGCAACTTCGGCGACAAGCCCTGGCTCAAGTACCTGAGCGAGGCCGACCGCTCCGCCCACAAGATCAATCCCAACTACAACCCGCGCTGGTGCAACGGCAGCGGCATATCCGCGTACGAACCGATGCTGGCGGAAATCTTCGCGTCCGATCTGTTGCCGGCGTTGGGTGACTTGGTGAAGCTCATCGAGGGCATGACGGTGACGAACGACCGTACCCAGCAGAGCATGAAGGGCTTGGACATCATGGCCGAGTTGACCACGGCCATGTTCGACCCGGACTATGCGGCCAGCGTCGGCATGAAGGATCGCGCTGGCAATCCGGCGACGACCTGGTCCAACGGCATCATCAACAAGCCCCAGCTGACCAACTACGATCTCTTCGCCAACGCCCTGGCTAGCATCGACAAGACCTTGGAGCCCGGCTCGCCGCGCTACGTGCGCTGGAAGGCGGCACGCTCGAAGCTGGTTGATCAGTTCTTGGCCGTGGACGGCGACGGGCCCAATGCGCAGTTCCGCAACAAGGCTTTCGTCAAAGCCGTACCGATCCTGGTGGACGTGTTGCGAGCACAGCTGAACGCCAACTGCCCGGATCGGGAGACCAACCCGGTGGCGTGCGAGTGGGCAACCAAGACGATGGCCGCCAAGGCCGCGGAGACCTTCGGGGATCCGATGTTCTCGACCAGCATGCATCTGGTCGATCGCATCAACGAGGATCCCGAGACTCGCGCCGCGCTGCAGCGCCACCTGCGCTACTTGATGCAGCAGGCCAGCGGCAACGACGCGCTGCACAGCACGCTCACCAGCGCCAGCGACATGATGCAGATCCTGAAAGACGATCTGAACATGCCGCTGATCTACAACGGTATCGCCCTGGCGGCGGCACCCGAGGAGGGCTCCACGGGTCCAGGCACTGCCGATCGGGTGCTGGAGCTGATGGATGCCATCACTCGAGAAGAGCCCGATGGCAATGGCGGCGTGAAGCCGAATCGCTATGACCCGTATCGGATCATGGATCGCATTCTGCGAAATCTGGTTACGCCCATGGATCCGAACAATGCTGAGAGCCTGACGCCCATCGAGATCTTCATGGACACGATCGCCGAGGTGAACCGCATGGATGCGGACGCGGCCCGACAAGAGCCCCTGAGCCCCGAGGACATGCAGGCCGTCTTTGGAACCCTTCGGGATTTCATGGCCAGCCCCACGCGGGGTATGGAGCAGCTGTACGAAATCATGCGCCATCGGGACGGCAGCTGAAACGCCGCCCTGGCCTCAATCCACCGCTCCCTCTCCTCCCTCGCTCCCCGCCAAACGATGCTGAAGCGCTCCCGCCTTTTGGAAACGACGCGCCGCAAACCCAAGACCTGGCTTGCCACCGGGTTGTGCGCACCCCTGCTCCTGGTCAGTACGGCCGCCCACGCGGGTGGGCTCTATTTCACGGATCGCGGCGTGCGACCTCTGGGGCGGGGCGGTGCGTTCATTGCCGGGGCCGACGACGCTGGCAGCGTTGCGTACAACCCCGCCGGGCTCGCGTTCACGGGCAACCAGTTTCTCTTCGACGCATCCTGGTTGCAGTACACCGCCACGTACCAGCGCGAAACCATCGTACGCCAGGTGGACCCGAATACGGGGCAACCAACGGGTCAACAATGGAGGCAAACGTTTGCGCCCGTCGAAGGCACCACTCCGGTGCTGCCGATCCCGACCATCGCCTATGCAGACCCCTTGGGCAGCGAAGACTTCAACTTCGCTCTGGCCTTGTGGGCGCCCTACTCCGCCATCACCAGCTTCCCAGAAGAGGTGAAAGGGCAGCCGGCCCCTCAACGCTACTCAATCATCTCCTTGGACGGGTCCGCCTTGGCCATTCCGGGCGTGTACGCCTCGTATCGCGCAAGCGAGGAATTTGCCTTCGGTGCGGGTGTAGAAATGCTCACCGGCTACTTCCAGACCAGCGTCTACTTCAGCGCTTGCGTGCCGGAGCGCTTCTTGTGCGCTCCGGAGCAGCCGGAATACGACACCGCCGCCCAGCTGCGGGTGGGGCCGATCTTCGCACCATCCGGGATTTTGGGCGCCATCTTCAAACCGAGTGACGCGGTGCGCATCGGCGCCTCGGTTCACCTGCCCTTCTTCGTCAACTCCCACGCGACTCAAGACGTCCGGCTGGCCAGCGCCGCGGTCTTCGACAACGCGAGCGTCGACGGGGATAGCGCCACCGTGAAGTTCAAGCTGCCGTGGATCATCCGCGGTGGAATCGAGTTCCGACCTGCAGACGCCCTGCGCATCGAGGCCGGCGTCGGCTACGAAACTTGGAGCATGCACGACGAGATCCGCGTTGAGCCCGACGTCAGCCTGGTGAACGTCGCGGGCTTTCCTCGGGAGTACAAGCTGGCGCCGATCTCCATCGACCGCGGATTCCAAGACAGCTACTCGGGACGCCTCGGCACCGAGTTCGGCTTCGAAGCGGGTAGCTACCGCATGGTACTGCGCGGCGGGCTGATGGCCGAGCGCAGCGCCATCCCCACCGAGTACCTGTCCGCGGCGACCATCGACTTGGACAAGGTCGTGGCCAGCATCGGAGGTGGCCTGCACATCGGCAAGTGGCGCTTCGACGCTGTGTTTGCGCGGGTGTTCACCGCAAGCGTCAAGGTCGAGCCGGAGGATCAGCGCGTACGTCAGGTCAATCCGGTGCTCTCGAATCCGCCCCAGTTCCCCAACTACATCAATGGCGGGTCATATTCCGCCAGCGCCAATGTGATCGGCATGGGCCTGGCGTATCAGTTCGACTCGCCCGCGGAGCCGATCACGCGACCGGGCTCCGCTCCGCCCACGCCAAAGCCAAAAGCAAAGCCGGCAAAAGAGGACCCGAAGCCCAAAGCGGCTGACGCCAAGAACGACGACGAAGGTTTTGAAGAGGCCTTCGAAGATCTCGACAAGACAGATCCGGTCGAAGACAAGAAGAAGAAAAAGAAGAAGTAGGCCGAGGCGCGCCGCCTCGAAGTCACCTCTCAGCCGTCGACGGGCTTCGCGCCTGGAGACGCCGCGCTCGGACTCTGGGGCAATCCCGGCAAACCTTCTGGCGCTGGCGCTGCCACGGGCGGCAGCGGCTGAGGCCGTCGAGACTCTGCTGACGTGGAGGCGGCAATCGCTTTGCTCTGGCGCACGTACACGACTACCTCGTCGCCAGCTTTGAGTTTCTCGCGCCGGGATCGACGGTTGATTCGCTCCATCCAGCCCGAGCTAACACCGTAGCGCTTCCCGATCCGAGCCAGCGTCTCGCCACGACGGGCCTTGACGACCATTCGGGTCTTGCCTCGGCGGGCCTCGAAGTGCTCGATGAACTCGGGCGTGCCAGCGACCAAGACCTTCGTCTGGTGTGGCCGAAAGACGCGAGCCTGGACGGCGCTGCCCTTCTTGACCCAAGCCTGAATCGTCATTCCGCGATGCAAGCGTGCGGTTGGGTCCAGGGAGTTCCAACGTTGGAGCTCCGACGAGCTGACGCCCAGCGCGCGAGCGATCTGCGCGAGGGTATCGCCCTTGCGAACGAGTAGAAACACGCGTTCGCGATCCGGATAGCGCACCTTGACGTTCGGGACGACCACGGCCTCGGGCGCCCGAACTGCAGCAGCTCGGCGCCGATTGGGCACCAAAAGCACGCTCCCCGCCGCCAGAGTTTCGCCGGAACGCAAGCCGTTGATGCGCTTGAGTTGGGTGGTGGACGTCGCCGTCGTCTGAGCGACCGAGTCCTGGGTGTCGCCCAGCTTCGCAATGTAGGGCTTGAGCGTCGTCCCGGAAGTCTTGGCTAGGCGGCGGCTCGCGCTGACGGCCATTGCCGCGGGAACTCGGACAAAGAACGCCTTGTGCGACTGCCCGGGCTTCTTCGGCGGCACACGGCCTGAGAGCAATTGTGGATTGAGCTGGCGGATCGTGGAGGCAGGCACCCGAGCCGCGCGAGCAACCTCCTTGATCGGCGTACCCGCGGGCACGCGCACGGACTCGAACCGCTCCGGCGCCGCCGGGCGCACATCGGCGATACCGAAGGCCCGCTTGTTGTTCATCACGATGGCGATCGCGAAAATCTTCGGCACGTACAGCGTCGTCTCCCAGGGGATCCCGGCCTCGTGCTTCGACAGCTCCCAGTAGTCGTTGGTATTGAACTTCTTGATCGCGCGGCTGAGGCCACCGTGGCCCATGTTGTAGCCGGCCATGGCCAGCTCCCAATTGCCGAAGCGGCGGTACAGATCGGATAGGTACGCGATAGCGGCCCCAGTGCTGCGCTTCGGGTCCAGACGCTCGTCGACCCAGCGATCCACGACCAGGCCATACATGCGGCCGGAATCGGGCATGAACTGCCACAAGCCCGCAGCTCCGGCCACGGAGTGGATGTTGGGATTGTGTCCGCTCTCAATCAAGCTGAGCCAGACCAGATCCGTCGGCAGGCCAGCCTTGGCGAGCTCGGCCTTGAGGGCCGGCGCGAAGCGTCCACTCTTCTTGGCCCAGATCCGCGCGATGGTTCGACCACGCTTGTTGTCTCGATAGAACTTCAAGTAGCGCACGACCCGAGATTCCATGCGCACGGGCAAGTTCGGCATGGTCAAGGTGCGTAGCCACTTGGCCGTCGCGATCTGCTCGCCCTTTCTGGTTTTGGGGGCTATTCGCGCGGCGACAGGCAACCCGGATGCAACGACCTCGGGCCCTTTCGGCACTTGCGGCACGGCGCTGCTCCAGGCCCAACCCGGCTGCAAGCCGTAGAGCGGCTTGGGGAACAAGACCCGATCTGCGGCGCGCAGTGCTTCCAGCTCGGGATCCGCCGGCTTGCCACGGAGATCCGACAGCGTTTTGCCACCAGCGATAGCACGCCGAACGGTCGGGTTCGGAGTGGGGCGCTCGACCCCTTTGGGCAAGGTCGCCTTGGGTTTCCTGGGACGGCGGCCTTTGCGGTGGCTCTTGGGTTTGTCCTTCTTGGCCTCTTTGGCAGGCCCCGGTTCTGCAGCTTTGCTCTTGGGCGTTTCGCCCGCGGCGGAGGGTTTTGCCTTCGTCTTGGGTTTGGTCTTCGAAACGCTGCGGCTCCCTGAACCGGCGCCGGGCCCAACTCTCGCCGTGGGCTCGTCGGCGAGCATCGAAGACGCGGCCTTCTTGCGCATCTCCCGGGCTCTGGACGCCTTGCTGCTGCGCTTGTCGTCGGCATCTCGCTTTTGCTTGGAGCGTGCACCGCTGCTTTTGGACGGCGCCTTCGTGCTGCGACTGGCTTTGGCCGCACCGTTATTGGAAGCGCTCTTGCTCGCCTTGGTCTTTTTCGAGTCCGTCTTGGCGGACGCGCGCTTCTTGGAGCTGCTCTTGGCGGCGGCACCCTTCTTGGTCTGGCGCTTCTTTGGCTCCGCCTTTTTCGACTCACTCTTTTTTGGCGCGCTCTTGGCGGACTGTGCTTTCTTCGGTGCGGCAGCAGCGACCTGCGACGTCGCCGCAATCGCAAAACAGCACACTAGGGACCGCAACGCGCGCATGAGCGCTCAGTCGTACCTACCCACGCCGAAACGGTCAAATCCCCGGCTATTTCCGCGGAGATCTTGATCCATCGGCGAAATTCCCGGGGCCCAGCGTCAACCATGGGGCGGCGGTTCGGCGCGCCCCAGGATCTTCTCGCCGGCGGCCACACGACTGCGCAGGGTAGCCAAGAACTGGGCCTGTTTGGAGTCACCCGCCCCGACCTCGCCCTCGAGCCCATCTAGCGCCGCCCGATTGAAGGCCAAACCAAGAGGAGACCCCTTGTCCAGGTTGAAGGCGATGGATTCCCCGAGCAGTCCCAGGGCTTCGCGGGTCCGCCCAGCGTTGGCCAGGAGATCCGAAAGCGCCGCAGTCGTGCGGGCTAGGCCGAGCACGTCGCCGATCTGCTGCTGAGCCCTTGCTGCCGCCTCCAGATGCTCGATCGCCGCCTCCGTGCGACCCCGAGACATTTCCAATCGGCCGAGGGTTTCCCATACCCGCGCCAGCTCCCGAGGTCGGGAAAGGCTTCGGTAGGCTTCTTCCGCGGCCAGAGCATGCTCGACGCCCACCTGGACCGCGTCCTCCTCTCGCCCGGGCTTGGCGGCCGTGTGGAGAATCAAGCGTGCCAATAGGTGATCCGTCTCCGCGAGCTCTTGTCGTGCAACCTCGCTCTCGGGAGTGAGCCGAGCGAAGATCTCACGGGACTTCTTGAGCAGGTGGTTGGCGCGCACTACATCCCCCAAGCGGACCCACACGGCTGCCTCATCATTGAGCAAGCGAGCCGCAGACACGGGTTCATCCGCGTCGAGCAATTCGCGGCTGGTGGTGCTGAGTTCAGTCAGCGCCCGCTCCAACGCATCCTTCGAGCCGATGTCGTAGCAGATGCTTCCGATCAACGATCCGAGCTCGGCGCGCACGGTGACGGGGTCGTCCTCGACGAGCAGCTCCCGAGCTTCCTCCAGCGACGAGAGCGCAGCGGGAAGAGAAAACAACTCGCTCGGCCCCACTGTCTGCCACTGGATACGCGCCAGCGTCGTCAGCGCGCGTACGCGCAATAGGCGCCGATGGCCCGTGACCGGCTGGGCGTGGAGGAGCTCGAGAGCGTTCTTGGTGAGGGTGAAGGCATCCTGGTACGCGCCCATTGCGGCAGCGCGGTCCGCTGCCGCAACATATTGCTCTGCTGCAACGTCCGACTCCCCAGCTGCGGAGGCATGCTGTGCGGCCTTGGCAGGATCTTCCCTGAGTCGCCGGCCCAGACGGGTAGTTGGGGTCTCGGGACCGGCCGGCATGGCCTTGGTGGAATCCTCGTCTTCGTCCGGCGGTTTGATTGCGGGGGCGGCGATAGAGGGAGCCGCTGGGTCACCTAGGATCCGCGCCAAGCGCCGGTGCCATGCCTCGGCCAGAGATGGCAACGTGCCTGCCATCAACTCTTCCGCGGCAGCGGTCGGGAGACGGAACCGCCCACGTCCGAGATCTGCGATGGGAACGCCTTCGTCCCGAGCAAGCTGCAGTTGCTCCAAGACTTCGATTTCGTCGGCGGCAAGCAATTCTGCGACTATTCCTGCGTCGAACAACGCTCCTTCCATCGACGCGGCGCGGAGCACGCGCAACGCGCCCGACGGCAGCCGTTCCAACACGTCCGCGGACCATTCGGGTTCGCCTGCTGGTCCGTCCACGCCCGGAGCGCTCACGATCGCATCCGTTCCATAGAACTCCCGGACGATCTCCATCAACCGCAATGCGTCACCCTGCGGCTGCGCACTTCGGTGCACGATAACGACCGGCGCTCGCAACCAACCTTTCCGAGCCAACACGTCGCTCAACCACTGCACGGTGGCTGCATCGGCGTCTTCGATGGCGTCGAACACCAGCCCGCCATCTCCCTCACTAGCGAGGCGGTTGTAGGTCGCAATGAAGACGCCACCCCGCTCGGACTCGGGCGCATCCCCAAGCAACCGTCTGCGTAGTGCCGCTCGCAGCTGATCCGCGGCGGAGTCGAACAACGGGCGTTCCTGACGTTGGAGCAATTGCTCGACACGGCGCCGAGCCTCGAGCAGAGGTCCCAGGGTGGCCGGGATTGCGCTGCAGTCCACGCGAACGACGCGGCGCTCCAGATCTGTGGGTACGGTACCCAATTTTCCGATGACTACGCTGTGCTGGCTGGCTCGAAAGCGTTGCCACACGGCATCCGTCGCATCGTCCTGCTCCTGAGTGGACATACGCTTCGGTGTATCAGCGTGCCGGCGCCGGGGCGACCGGCGAAGTCCGCAAAATTCGCGCGCTCAGCCGGGACAACTCTGGTATCCACATCAGCATGCGGATCAAAGTGACGTTCACGCTGTGGGGCTGGGCACTGTGTTTGGCGGCCTGCGGTGGGGGTGCGACCTTCAAAATGGTCGAAACGCCGTGGCAGGGCGGCGCGGACAGCACTGCCCACCTGCAGCAAGGCGCGACGAAACTCGGATGCTCGGCTTCGGCCCCGGACTCGTCAGGAGAAATCGAGATCCGATGCCCGAAGGGCAAGCCAGATCCGGAAAGGGACGAAGGCACGATTCGAATCGGCCCGGCCACCGACGGCGCCATGCTGGCCATGTGCAACGACGGAATGGCAGAGGGCTGCGCCGCAGTGCTCGAACGAATTTGGGACGCGGGTGGGACTTGAGGCCCGGCGCAGCGCTCCGTGGCTCGGTCTGCCGCTGCTCGTAGCCTGCGCTGCGCCGAGCACACCCGTTTCTTCAGCGAGTGTTCCAGTGTCGCACTCTTGAAGCGCGAAGAGCGGTTCGTCTAAGCCATGCGCGCGGCCTGCGAGACCGCAGTGATCCTCGAGGCCTCGAAAGCCCAAAACGACTAGGGCTGCGGCCTGACTGACGGTCGTGGGTTTACGACGGCCTTGGGAGCGTTCAGGATGAGACAGATACGGTGTTTGTTTGCCCTGAATGCGGTCTGAGCAGCAGCGCGTCCGGTTTCTGCACCGAGGACGGCGCGGCGATGGCTTCGAGCGACGACCCGCTGCTGGGCACGACCGTCGGCCGCTACCGGGTTGCTCGCAGCATCGGCCGCGGGGGGATGGGTGAGGTCTATTTGGGGGTTCAACCCAGTATTCACAGCCGGGTCGCGATCAAGGTTCTGCACGATACGGCCATGAGCCGCTCGATCGTAGACCGGTTCTTCGCCGAAGCGCGCGCCGTCAACGTGATCCGTCACGAAAACATCGTCAGTATCATCGACCTCGACGTGCTGCCCGACGGGCGCCCCTACATCATCATGGAGTACCTGGAGGGCGCAGCACTGTCCTCCCGGATCGAAAACGGCCCACCCCTCGCAATTGATGACGTGGTGCGCCTGATCTCGGACGTCGCAGACGCCCTGGAGGCTGCGCACGCCCGGGGCATCGTGCACCGGGATCTGAAGCCGGACAACGTGTTCATCACTCAGACGGGACGCGTCAAGGTCTTGGACTTCGGTGTGGCGAAGCTCGCGCCGGACGTGAGTAACATGCAGGTCGAGACTCGTACCGGAGCGCTGGTCGGCACGCCCCACTACATGTCGCCCGAGCAAGCCATGGGTCTCGAGGCGGGTCCGCCGTCCGACGTCTACTCTTTGGGACTGCTGACCTACGAGGCTCTGACTCGGCAGCGAGCTTTCGACGGTGAGACCCTCTACGATCTCCTCAAAGCTCACGTGGAGGCACAGCCAACTCAGATCCGTCAGGTGCGCCCGGACGTCACCCCGGCCCTCGAGGCCGTGGTCGAGCGGACCCTAGCCAAGAAGGCGACAGATCGCTTCCATAGCGCGGCAGAATTTCGCCAAGCCTTGCGTCGCGCCGTACCGAACTTCTCGGATTCAAGAGATTCCCTCGGGGGGAACCGCCCCGGCCTGGGAGCGGCCACTCCCTTGGCACCGACGGTCAACGACGCACCGCGAACACCTCCGGGGTACGCCAGCCCGATCATGGCGGGCAGTATGGGCGGCGAGCGCTCGGGCTCGAGCGCGGCAGGCTGGGCCTTGGGCATCGGTGCCTTGGGTGGGATCGCCGCGCTGGTGCTCGGGGTTCTGGTGATCGCCGGCGCCATCTTCTGGGCGCTGCGCCCATCCAAGACGCGGTCGGCGTCGCTGCCTCCCCCACCCCCACCGCCAGCCACGGCAACCGCGGAGACCCCAGTCGGGACGGCGATTCAAACCGGTTTCGTCGGAAGCTACAACATCGCCCGGGGGCGTGCGCCCGGCGGCAGCGCCTACACCGGGGAGGTGCTGATCACGGAGCGTGCACCGCGACAGCTGGCGCTGTCCTGGATAGTGCCCAAAACACCGACTCACAACGGCGTCGCATTGATCGAAAGCGGCGTGGTGTGCGCGGGCTTCGCAGCACACCGAGCGTTTGGAGTCGTCGTCTACCGCATTATCGGCAAGCGACTCGTGGGGGAATGGACGACGGCCGGGGGCAGCAGCGTGATCGGTCGCGAAGAACTCGAAGGCCCGACTGGGCTTCGAGGCACCTACCGCATTATCAGCTCCTACTCCCCCACGGCCCGCAAGGGTTATACGGGCAAGGTCTCCATCACCCCACGGGGCGACGTGTTCGACGTCAAATGGACGCTGCCCCGCGAGCAGTACGCTGGCATTGGCATCCGGGAGGGCAAGCTACTGGTGGTCGGCTGGGGCGCCCCCGGCACCGGCGTCGTGGTGTACACCAGAAAGAACGGCAAAATCCTGGGCCGCTGGGCTCAAATGGGCGCGGCCACATCCAGCCTGGGCAGTGAAGAATTGGCGCGAAAATGAGCCCACTCCAGGGGCCTATCCCGCAGCAATTCGATCTAAGCTCCGCGGCGTGTGACTGCTCCTAGCGCCGATACACAGAAACTCACCGCCTTCGACAGCTGCTCAGACGAGGAGAAGAAAGCGAGGCGCAATTCCGTGCGCGTCTTGGTGCTCACGGGCTTGGGGCTGAACTGCGAAGCCGAGACGAGCTACGCCTTCAGCGCGGTTGGTGCGACGCCGGTGCAGGTGCATCTGCTGGACCTGCTGGAAAACCCCAAGGCGTTGCTCGACTATCAAGTACTCGCTTTCATTGGGGGCTTCGCCTTCGGGGATCACCTTGGCGGCGGCTTCGTATTCGCGAACAAGATCCGCTATCGGCTATACGACCAACTGATCGCCTTCATCGAACGCGGTGGATTGGCGCTCGGTGTTTGCAACGGCTTCCAGACCATGACCCGGCTGGGCATGTTGCCCGGGCTGGATGGGAACTACAAAACGCCGCAGGCAACTCTAGCGCCTAACGATCGGCCTGGTTATCGGGACGCCTGGGTCAAGCTGCGCTTCGACCAGGAATCCCCTTGCTTGTGGACCCGGGGCGTCGAGGGCTTGGATCTGCCCGCGCGCCATGGTGAAGGAAAGCTCCTGTTCGCCGAAGGGGTTCAAGAGCGAGTCGACCAAGCTCAGCTGATTGCGGCCCGCTACGTCGATGAAGACGGAGCCGCGACTGAACGCTGGCCGGACAACCCTAACGGCTCACCCGGAGGCGCGGCAGGTCTGTGTGACCCCAGCGGCCGCTTGTTCGGGCTGATGCCTCACCCCGACGCCTACCTCTTTCCCTTTCAGCACCCGGCGTTTCGCAGGGAGCGGGCCCAGGGTCGAGAGCGCTCGGCCGGTGGGCTGGCCATCTTCCAGCGCGGCGTGAACGCAGCAGCGGCCTTGAGCGGATAGGCACCCGAGGTTTCGAGGGAAGGATCCCAAGGGCCCGGACGTAGCGCCCCGTGACAGCAGAGAAATCTGAGCGGGTGGGGCGACGCGCGCTCCTTCTCACCAGGCCCAGAGCGGATCCCCGCCGTGACAGCAGAGAAATCTGAGCGGGTGGGGCGACCTTGACCCAGTGGCTGGCTCAGATCGGGGCATGGCTGCCGCAACTACGCTAGGCACACTCTGTAATTTCGGGGAGTTAGCGCGTGGCACGGCAGTTGCGAAAGGGCTCTCCCGATGACACAGCCTGCTTTGCCCACTTCAGACGAAATCAATGCCGCAGCTCTCGCCCAAGCCGATCCGCGCGCCTGGTGCCGCTTCGAGCGGGACCAGGGTCCAACGATCCGCCGCAGCATCGCCAGAGTGATCCATCGCTTCCCCGGACTGTGCGCCTCCGACACCGTAGAAGATGTCTACGCAGAGCTGTCGATCCGACTGCTCAAAAGCGATGGTGCCAAGTTGCTCGCCTTCCGCAGCGGTCGCGGTCTAACCCTCGAGCAATGGCTGATGCGCATCGCCAAACAGGCGGCTTACGACCACGTGCGCAGATTGCGTCGACGCCGCACCGCTCCCTTGGAGGCGGAGGTCGTTTTGTCGTCCCAGGACGACCCGCACGCGGACTGTCTCGCACGACAGCGAAGTGACCTGCTGCACAACGCGGTCAGCACGCTGCCTCCACGCGAGCGACAACTGTATGACTTGTGCTTCCGCTCTCACGAAGAGCCCGAGCGCGCCGCTGAGCTGATGGGAATTCGAATTGCCACGGTTTACAGCAAGAAGCACAAGTTGATGTCGC
The DNA here is from genome assembly GCA_965222375.1 of Polyangiaceae bacterium. Classification (GTDB taxonomy): domain Bacteria; phylum Myxococcota_A; class Polyangia; order Polyangiales; family Polyangiaceae; genus JACKEA01. Next base: position 3,335,626 of record CBDCTZ010000016.1, on the reverse strand, counting down.
GCTTGTCTCGAGCTCTATCGGACGATTCGCTCCTCGCCGCTTGAGCCAAACAGGGCGCGAAAATCTTTCGCAAACATCGGGAAAAATCCTGCGCAGTGTGGTGTGCACCAAACGGCACACCCGAGGTTCTGAAGCCAGACTCGGACTGTTTCTTTGCGACAAGCACTGTATTTGGTCAGCGGCACATGCATTGCACGATCCCAGGGCATGCGAACAACACTCCTGGCACTCATCGCGGTAGGCAGCTCCGGTTGCACTACGCTTGGACCGATGCCCGTGATGACCGGCTCGACCGGCAACGTGGAACGCCGCATGGGCGTGGAAGCGCAGGTCGCGGCGACTCCCGGCTTCTATTTGAGCAAGACGACGTCGGATGAACCCAAGGGCGCGCCTTCACAACAGCTTGCGGGCTGGCTGGACGCCGGGGAGCTCATCGGCGCGGAAGGTCTGGCCGCTGGGGGCCGCTACGTCGGTGGCGGCTATGGCGGCGGCTATGGCGAACCCATGTTGCGCTATCGTCACGGCTTGGACTCCAGCGACCGCTTCGCGCTTCAGGCCGCGGGCTTTGGCACGGTGGCCAGTGGGTCCCATCGAGGAGCTTCTTACGATGCCACGCGCCTGGGTGCCGAAGTCGCCGTCAACGGACGCGTGACGCCAGAGAGCCACTGGCTCGAGCTGCACGGCTTCATCGGAGCGTCCGTACTGGGTCTCGACGCGGAGGGCACCTACTGCGTTGCGCCCGCCACCGGGGTCGGCGTGGATTGCAACGAAGATGGTACCGGCAACAAGGTGAAGGGAGAGCTCAGTGGCGCATTCCCCGCACTCTTTTTCGGAGGGGGCCTAGACTTGGCGCGGCACCTGGACATTCCCCTACACGGCGCCCGCATCGAGGGTATGGCCGCCGTGGGTTTGATGCCCGAGGTTCGCAACGGTGAGCGAACTGATACGAAAATCTACACGACCATCGGGCTGGCCCTGACGGTGCGCGCGGGGGCGAGCGAAGAGCACCCCAAGTGATGTAGTTTGGAGCTACAAATCCGAACAGACCCAAGCCTCTTCCTTCCCAACCTTCCCGCCTCCTGTGAATCCTCTGCAGCGAAGCGGCGCCAAGAAGCGGGTTTGAACGCGCGGCTGGGATGGGAGGAATCAGCGCCCGGATTTAGCCTTGAGTCGCTGCAGGTGGCGGCGAGCCACGCCGGCCGCAGCTGCCGCGCGGGTTACGTTGCCGCCGTGCTGCTCGAGGACATGCTCCACGTAGCGCGCCTCGAATTCGTCTACGAGCTTTTGCCGCGCCTCCGCCAAGGGCAGGTCTGACGCAAGCACGCGGGCGATGGCATCGTTGCTCAAGGGCGCGGTGGGCGCACCCATCGCGCGTGCCTGGGCCGGAGACTCCTCGGTGGGCACCGAATCGGCCAGATCCCCAAGGGCTACGCGCCGCATGACGGCGTTGCGCAGCTCGCGCACATTGCCTGGCCAGCTGTAGTCCTCCCATCGCTTCATCAGCTCGGGCGGGATTGCCTCCGCGTCGGCATTCATCTGCGCGCAGAAGAATGAAACCAACAGCCGCAGGTCGCCCTCTCGCTCCCTCAGCGGTGGCAGTTCGATGCGCGTCACCGCGATTCGGTGGAAGAGGTCGTCCCGAAAACGCCCTGCCCCGACTTCGTGGTCCAAATCCCGCCGCGTGGCCGCAAGCAAGCGCACGTTGACCCGAGTCGGGCGCTCGCCACCGACTCGGGTCACCTCCGAACGCTCGATGGCGCGGAGCAACTTGGGCTGCAGCTCCAAGGGCAGGTCACCGATTTCGTCAATCAGCAGAGTGCCACCATCCGCTCGCTCGAACACGCCGCGCCGCGTTCCGACACTGCCGGTGAAGGCACCCTTTTCGTGACCGAATAGCTCGCTCTCGATCAAGCTGGGAGCAACGGCAGTGCAATCGAACACGACGAAGGGGCCCTTGGTTCGGACCCCTTGCTCATGGAGGGCCTCGGCCAGTTGTTCTTTGCCGGTGCCAGTTTCCCCCTCGATTACGACTGGCACGTCGGACTTCGCGAGGCGCTCGCAGAGCGGGTAGAGCACGCGCATGGCCGGGCTGGCGCCGATGACCCTCCCGAATTGCACACCACCCGGCAGTTTGTGTTCTCGATAGGGGCCAATCTCGTCGACCCGGAATGCCGTGCCGCCGACACGAACGATTTCAGCTCCACGCAGGAACGCGTCCATGACCGCGACACCATCGACGAATGTGCCGTTGGTGGAATCGTGATCACGGATCCGCAAACGCCTGCCAGTCAGTTCGACACTCGCATGTCGACGGGAAACGCTGTGGTCCGTGAGCCGCGCGTCGCAAGCCGGGCTGGTTCCAATCACGACCCGAAGAACGGTGTCGCCGTCGAGCACGAATTCCTTGCCCGCATCGGAGCCCTCGATCACGACGAGACGGAATGTGCTCGCTGCAAACGTTCGCTCGAGTTCCAGCGCAACCGTAGAACTCTGGACGGTATCGAAGGGCGCCCGGGGCATTGGGAGGGCAGTCTAGCCCGCAGGATCCGGAAAAGTGTTCGTCAGCTGCTACCCCTCGAATCGTTTTGGCGAGACCCCGGGGCGAGCAGCCTCATAATATATTGAAATTACTAATGATTCCGCATGCGGCATCGAACGGGAAGCCGCGCCGCGAAGGGGCCGCTGCTCAGGGTGTCGCCAGTTCAGCCGCCAGCCTGCGAAGCTGCTGGTTTTCCGGCACGTCCTCCAAAAAACTGGTGCGGAGCGCTGGATCGGTGAGGCGACCGGCCCGTTGAACCAGGCGCTGCGACGCTGTCGTGGCGATGGCCTTGGCCTCGTGGGAGTTGCCCTGCGCGACAAGGGCCTTGACGTGCGTCAGCGCCAACAGCGATTCACCGTATTCGACGCCGCCAGCGGCACGCACCAGATCTTGGGCTTCGACGCAACCTGCTAAGGCCGCGGAAGCGCGCCCTTGGGCCAATTCGACAGCGGCCAGAGTCGCCAGCGCCACGGGTACCAGGGGCGGAGCGGCGCTGCGCAGCATCGCGAGACCGAGTTCGGCCTCGCGCTGACCGAGTTCGAAATCCTGTGCCCAAAGCGCGATCAGCGCCATCGACACGCGGGCTCCGCCCTCCAACCGGCGATCGTGACGCTGGAAGTTCGCGAGGGCCTCGTGCTCGAGCGCAAGAGCTTCTTCGAATCTTCCCATCCGCCCCAGGGCCAGGCCGAGGTTGTGCTGTGCACCGGCGGCCAGGTGCTCCAAGTGAAGATGCTTGGCCTCGACCAGAGCAGCGCGAAGCATTTGCTCCGCTTGCTCGGCACGCCCGAGTTCGACGTAGGCGCTGCCCAAATTGATTGTTTGCTCCAGAACGGCGCGACGATCCCCGATCTGCTCGTAGCGGGCGCGGCATGCTTCCGCTTCCTGCAGATACTCTCCGCGGTCCCCAGAGCTGAGCGCGAAGATGGCCGCAACGGCGTGGCGCCAGGCCAAGACGAGCGGGCTGGACAGCTCGGGTAGCTCCGCGACTTCGTCCCAACATGTCCTGGACAAGGTCAATTCGCCTACGCGAAAGCAGGCCAGGGCGGTCCTCAGCTTGGCCCAAGCGCCGTTTTCCGAGGCGCCCGGCAGCGAGGAGGCACCCAACAGCTGCTCAGCAAGCTTGCTCAGCTCTTCGCGGTTGCCGAGCCGTTGTAGGACCAAGGCACGCTCCCCCACGCAAGCGAACCAGCGACCGCTGCCGCACTCCAGTATCTCGAGGGCCCTTGCTGACAGAAGTGCAGCGCGGTCCAGGTCGCCTCGCAGCCGCTCGGCTTCGGCGGCCGAAGATAGAAGCGCCCCGGTCAAAGCGCTGTTGGTGGAACTCGCCAAGCCTCGATCCGCATGCATTGCGGCGGCCGCAAAGTCGTTTCCTTCCAACGCCAGTACCGCGGCGCGGTGCCAAAAGGGTCCCGAGGCCTCTGGCTGCCCGCCTAGTTCGTAGTGTTCCGCCAGCGTGGAAGCGTCCAATTCGCCCGCTGCCTCCAGCCACTGTGCTGCGGACATATGCGCCGAGCGTCGATCGAGATCTGTCAGGGTCGCGTAGGCGGCATCCCGAATCAGAGCGTGGCGGAACTGGTATTCTGTTTGGTCGGGCAGGCGACTCTCCGCGCTTGCCTCAACCAGTTCGCGCTCTTCCAACGTGGACAGCCACGCCGCAACGTCATCTTCGACCACATCGCCCCCGACGAGCGCGACCACCCCTGCGGGCCAGAAGTGAGCACCAAACACGCTAGCGGCTCGCAGAACCCGACGTGCTTCCGGCTCCATGTCTTCTAGGCGATTTTGCACCATCGCCACGATGCTGCCGGGCACGTCTCGACCTCGCCCAGCGCGGTGCGCGCGCACCAGCTCCTCGAGATAGAACGCGTTTCCCGCGGCCGTCTCGACCATCCACTCCACCGCTGTCTCGTCCCCCTCCCCGCCGAGGAGATGAGCCACGAGGCGGCGGCTGGCGCGGCGAGTCAGCTCGGTCACACGGATCTCCTGCAGATCGTGACTGCGCCACAGGTCTGGCAGTCGCTCATGCAGCTCGGGTCGGGTCAGACCGACGATGGCGAAGGGCAGGTCCAATGCTACCCGGAGCACGTCATCGAGTAGCTGTAGCGTCGCACCGTCTGCCCAGTGCAGGTCGTCAATCCCGATCACGAGAGGGTGGCGACTACACAAAGTCTCGACCAGACGAGTCAGCGCCGCTTTGATTTGGTCCCCCATCAGAACCGGATCCTGGCGGGCCGCTGCAAGCTCGTGACTAGCGACCGTCGCATCCCCGAGCCCGAGGATTTCACATAGAAAGCCCGTCGTTTGGGCGGCGCTTGGGCAGTTCAATGCTTCGATTGTCTTTGCGATCTCGGCGACGCGCTCCGTCGGCGTGGCATGCTGGCGCAGGTCGAGCACCTCGCGCACGAACTCGTGGGCCAGCGCCAGGGGAGAATTCTCGCGTAGTGGATCGGCGCTGAGCTGCACGAGCTGCGGCGGGCTCTCGGTGCTGGAGAGCTCTGAATAGAACTCCCGTGCGAGCTTGCTCTTGCCGATCCCGGCGGGCCCGCTGACCAGAACGGCCAAGGCCCGAGGCGTTTCCAGGGCATCGGCAACGACGGCTCGCAACGTGCGAAGCTCACGCTCGCGGCCCAGCAGCGGAGCCGTCCGCTTGGTGCTGCCTCGGGGCGGCTCGGTGTCTCGAGTGAGGCGGTAGCACGCATCCACGGTCTGGATGGGCACGTGGCTCGACACCAAACCTGCGGTCGTTTCGTCGAGGCGCACCTCTCCGGGGGCCTCAGCCAGCAGTTGCACGCTGCGGTCGATCCACTCGCTGGGGACGGCATTGTCATCGCTCAGGTTGGCCCAGCCGCTGGCCACCGCGACAGGTCCCGATTCCGCCAGATCTGCGGCCAATCGGACGGCGTGACGCGCTTGGTCCGACGCCGACCCGCGGCCGAGAAATGCGAGCGCAGTACTTCTGCCATCGATCGCCGCGACGAGCGCATCCCTGGCTAGCGAGGGCTGCGGGATGAAAGGCGTGGGAGGCTCCGACTGCTGTCGCGCCACTACGACCGTGACCAGGCGACGTTCCGCCGTCGTGACCGCTGACACTTCGTGCCGACTCGAGCGAAGCGACGGACGCGCAAAAGACAGCTCCGCAAGCATTTCTGCCACGTGGTTGGCAGAAATTGGGCGCTCGTCCCGTGACTTGCGAAGCAGTGCGCGAACGAGTTGGCAGAGCCCAGGCGGGGCCAGGTTCGAGAGAATTCGAAAATCCGGTTCTGACAGGGCAACCTTCGCGAGCACTGCCAGGGCGTTCTTGCCGTCGAAGGCGACCTTCCCGGTGATGGCTTCGTAGAGCACTGCGCCTAGCGAGAACAGGTCGGATCGTGGGTCGAGTTCGGCCACGCCGGCGGCTTGCTCCGGCGAAGCGTAGGACGGTGACCCCACGAACTTCGCCTCACTTGGGCTTTCTCGTTGAGGCAGGGCGATACCGAAATCGACGAGTTTGGCGTGGTCGGCCCGCCCAGCGCGGAGCACGATGTTTGCCGGCGAAAAGTCACGGTGAATCAGGTCGCGGCCGTGTAGGTGCGCGAGCGCGGCCGCACCCCGGATCCCAATCTCGATCACGTCCTGTACGGGCAGTGGTCCCCGCCCCAAGACACCAGCCAGACTCTCGCCGTCGAGCCACTCCATCACCAGGTAGGGCAGCGCGCTGCTCGATTCTCCGTGAGCCACGTATCGGACCACGGATGGGTGGTCGAGTAGCGCGAGAGTTCGCGCTTCCCAACTCAGCAGCTCAGACGCGCCCGGCACCGGTAGCGCCATCTTGATCGCTACGGCCTCGCCCGTCTGCCGATCCAGTCCGGCGAACAACTGGCCCATGCCGCCGCTATGGGCAACGCGGGACAGTTCGAAACGCGATGCGAGCAGTCTGGACGAGTCCAACCATACTGAGCCTACACCAACGGCGGACTATCGCGCCGCAGGAGTCCCTCGGCCGCCGTGCTCGAGGCGCGATACGGCGGCAGCAGGGGCCAGCGGAGTCCCTCAGCCGCGACGCTCGAGGCGCGATACGGCGGCGCGAGCCAGAAACGCGAGGGTCTTGGCGTCCTGCACTCGGAACGAATGGTCTCGGCGTCCCAACTCCATCACTGCGAGGAGGTGCTGTGCAGTTGTCACGGGAATCATGGCCACCCCCGAGAGTTGACGCGGCGCTCCGATTCGCAAGGCAATGGTGCGTTCGACAAATCCGTGAGCTGGCGGTCCGTAGACGATCTTTCCCATCCGGGCGACCGCGAGAGACGCGTCGTTGGTTTCGACGGTCTGACCGAGCATTTCACTCATTCCCGGCCCCCGGGCGTAGGAGATGACCGGGGCACCGAAGCGCTCTCGTGCGCGATGGATCATGCCGTAGCTGGCCCGGGTCCGATCCATGGCTTCTGCCAGGAGCAGCAGCAGTACTTCGCTGGCGTCACTGGCGTGGCGAAACCTGGCATGGAATCGGTCGAAGGTGAGTACCGGTCGCCGCAGACGCGGAGCATCGAAGCCGTGTCGCTTGGCGCGCTTCACCGCCGCCACTTCCCGGATTTCCGAGAGGCAGCGCCAGCTCTTCCAGCGCGATTCGCGAACGTGACAGTCCTCGGGGATTCGATCGTGCCAGACACCTCGAACCAAGAGCTCGGAGCGGACGGGGCCAACGGTGGTCTCCCCGTTCGTCACGTACCACAGCGGAGGTGGGCGCTTTGGCGGTGCGTGTACGGCGGACTGAGCGAGCAACATGTTCCGAGCCTCCTTCGCGGTCGGATGACGCGCGAGGCGAAATTGTCTCCTGCCCTAGCCCCACAGGGCCAAGTTCGCGCATCACGAAATCTCGACCCGCCGCCAGCGGCCTCTGGCAAAAACCCCGAAGACGAAAGCCGCGCGGCACACCCAGTCAACCAGGCTCGCGCTCCAAATCGCCATGATCCCGAGGTCTTGGACAATCCCCCAATACCAAGCTAGACCGACCCGCGCGACCAAGCCGAACAGCACCGCCGCGATCAGGGGGGACCGCGTATCTCCGGCGCCACGCAAGGCCTGACTGAGCACGATGGAAAGCGCCATGAATGGCTGCGCCGCCATCAAGAGCGGGAGGGCCCGCGTCGCCTCCCGCCTCAGCTCGATGCCGCTCACGCCCGCGGGAGTGAAGCCCGCAAACAAAGTCGGCCCCAGCAGCCAAAGAACCAGCCCGAAGAACGACAACACTGCTGCGGCTATTGCGGCCGCAACGAACCCCGCGAGCCGCGCCGCGCCGGCGTCTTTTCTGCCCAGGGATTGGCCAACGACGGCAGCGGCAGCGATGCCGAATCCGTCGGCCGTCATGAAGCACACGGCCTCCAATGTGATGAGCGCCTGATTGCTCGCCATCACCAGCGGACCCAAGGCGTTGATGACCGCTACATACGCCAGGAATCCCAGATGAATCGCAATTCGCTCCCCAACGGCGGGCGTACTGATCGACAGAACGCTGGATAGCGACCGTGACACCCTTCGCCAGAGCTCTCGCCCCCACGCGAAGCGCAGGTCCAGCTGAGCTTTCAGAGCAAAGAACAACAACACCGCCTCGAGGGCGAGCGCCACGGCCGACCCAATCGCGGCGCCCCGAACCCCGAGTTCGAGGATTCGGCCCCCTTCCGTGGGGATCCCGAAAATGAGCACGAAACTCACGGCGACGTTCACGCCGTTGGAAACCAGACCCACGATGAAGGGCGTACGCGTATTCCCAGCTGCACTCAGGCACAGCGCAGCAGTGGTCGCCAGGAACATCGGGGGCAATGCCCAAACCACGACAGCCAGATACTGCTCGGACAGGCGACGCACACCCTGGTCCTCCGGCCCCAGGATATGGACGATGCCCCCCAATGAAAGCGAAAGCGCCAGTGCCAACCCGAGCCCCAGAACGAGTGACAGCAGCACCCCCGCACGAATGACGTCTCGCGCCTTGCCCCTCGAGTTTGCGCCAACGTGCCGCGCCACCAGGGGCACGACCCCCACAACCGCCCCGGAGAGCACGCTGAATAGTGACCAGACCAAGGGGCCCTGGACTTGCATGGAGGCAAGCGCATCTTGGCCGTAGCGGCCCAGAAGCACGCGGTCGACCAGAAACACGAGGGTCTGAAGCAGACTCGTCATCACCGCGGGCCAGGTGAGGCGAAGGAGTTCGCGCACCACCGCCAAGGGCTTTGCTATGCTGACTGCGGTGTCTGACGAGTCGGTTCGCATCGATCGCTGGTTGTCCGCAGCCCGGATCTACAAATCGCGCACGTTGGCTACTGACGCGTGTAGCGGTGGGCACGTGAAGATCAACGGCAACTCCGTTCGTCCGAGCCACGCGGTGCGGATCGGGGATCGCGTCGAAGCGGTAGCTCCTCGGGGACAAGTCATCGCCATCGTCAAAAAGGTGTGGGAAAAGCGGCTTTCTCCGGCTTTGGCGCGGGAGCTTTTCGAGGACCAATCACCTCCGCCTCCGCCGAGGGAGGAGCGGCCAGTCTTTCGAGCGCGAGGCGCCGGCCGGCCCACGAAAGCGGAAGCACGTGCCATGCGTCGCTTGCGTGGGCGCTGAGACGTCTCAATCCTGGCTTGGAGGCGGCGGCGTTTCCGCCGACTTCAATACACGCAGGGGGGCTGCGAGAGCGCGCGGCGTAACGACGCCGGCCGCTGCGGGCTTGCGTCCCGCTTCCTGAGCGGCGAGCGCCTCACGGTCATGAGCTGGGATCAAGGGGGGAGGCTCCGCCGCGGGTGGTGGAGGCGGGGGGGGCGGAGGCGGCGGGGGCGCGACTTCCGCTGGGGGAGGTGCAGGCGGAGGCGATGGTGCGCGAGCGGGTACTGGCGCGCGCGCCGCAAAAGCTGGCCGCGCGCGCTCCATGGGCCGCTTGGGCAACGTGCGTTTGGGCGGCGGCCGCATCGTAGTGCTCACGGATGAGCGATCGTCGTCGTCGTCCCCCGCGATGACGAGCGCGTTGGCGCCGCCTCCACCCAACTTGGGGGGCATGACCAATGCGACGGTGACTGCGAAGAGCAACGCCCCGCCCGTCAAGCCCACTGCTGGCATCCAACGCCAACCCAGCGCCTCGGTCACTGCTTGCATCGCCCGCATCCCGTCCGTCCCGGTGGGCAGTCTACCTCAGACGCGGGTCAGGACCAGTCCCCGAGAGGCACAGGGAAAAGGCCTTGCATTTCCGGCTCATCCGCCGCTAAAGGCGTCCTCAGCCGCGGCTGCCGGAACCGTCGCGTCCTCCAGATCGTCCAGATAACCGTCGGGCAGTGAAACCTGCTGAGTCCCTGCGGCCTTGCCTCGCGGAACCCGCATAGCGCTTGGCGGAAAGGGTTCAGAGGCGTCCAGCTGCGCGAGGACATCCCGCAGCTCCGCAAGCGTCCGCACAAGCATTAGCCTGCCGCGCAAAGCCGCGCTCCCGCGAAAGCCCTTGGTGTACCAAGTCGCGTGTCGGCGGAACTGGCGCATGGCGGGGCTTTCTCCGAACCACGCGGCCAGGCGCTCCGCATGTTCCACCATCACCGTCACTACCTCGCCGAGCGTGGGCGGATTGCGTGGGGCCCGACCCTGAAACGCATCGGCGAGATCCCGAAACAGCCACGGCCTGCCCAGGCAGCCACGTCCCACGATGACGCCATCGCATCCGGTTGTCCGCATCATGCGCAGAGCATCACCGGCCTCCCAGATGTCGCCATTTCCGAGCACCGGGATGTTCACGTGGGCTTTTAGCTGCGCAATCGCATCCCAGTCCGCGGCGCCATCGTAGAGTTGTGCTGCAGTCCGGGCGTGCAGGCCGACCGCGGCGCAACCTTCGCTTTCGGCGATCTCACCCGTCCTCAGGTAGGTCAGCAGGCTGTCATCAATGCCTTTGCGAAACTTGATCGTCACCGGAATACGTCCGGCTCCGCCGACGGCAGCGCGCACGATCGCTGCCAGCAATCTCGGCTTCACGGGGATGGCAGCGCCGCCGCCCTTGCGGGTCACTTTGCGCACGGGGCAGCCGAAATTCATGTCGATGTGGTCGACGCGCCCTTCGCCAACTAGACGCTTTACGGCCTCACCCACGTAGTGGGGGTCGACGCCGTACAGCTGCAGTGAACGCGGGATCTCATCCGGCCCGAAATCCGACAGCTTCAGGGTCTTCTCTCGCCCTTCGACCAGCGGGCGCGCAGTGATCATCTCGCTGACGTAGAGGCCCGCGCCAAACTGGCGGCACATGGCTCGAAACGGATAGTTGGTCACTCCGGCCATGGGCGCCAACACTACTGGCGGCCAGACCCGAAGCGGACCGATCTCGAGGGGTTCGAACTCGCCCGTCTCCGCGGGGCCTACGTCCCGGTTTTGTAGGCTCAAGTAGCGGGGGTCCATCTGCGACTCAGAGCAGGCTCAGCTGGGGCGGCTGCAAGTGTTGCCAAACCAGCGCAGCGCTGTCGTCCAACCAAGCTTCGCGCCGCTCAGCCACCAGTTCCTTGACCTCGAGCTTGCGAGCTTTGAGTTCTTCACGCAAGCGTTCTTGAACAGCTAGCTGAAAGGCGGGGTCGGTCGCGCGTACGCCGTCCGAAGTCGGCGCGGCCAACGACCGGCACGAATATCAAGAGATCGTAGGTCTGCATCCAAGAGTCGACGAGCACGTCCAAGTCCGATTGGTTGCCTTGAGCCAGCAGTAGGTAGACGTAGTTGTCCAGAGCGCTTCGGTCGCATACGACTACCGGGTGCCGCGCCGCCGCGACGAGTTCCTCGGCAATTTGTGTGTGTAGGATCCACGACTGCGCAGCCACACTCGTCGTTTCGTTGATTGGCAACGGGCAGCGGCGAGCAACTTCATGCACGACATCCAGCACGACGTCTTTGGACTTCAGCCGTGCGGCGAGTCCGTAGCACAGCGTCGTCTTGCCCACGCCATGGGTTCCAATGAAGGCGATCTTGGCGCCATCCTGCTTCGTCGAGGTCATTCCGTCAGTTCGAGCTTCGCGCTACATGTTCCTGTACGCGGGCTGGCTATCTGCACTTCCACCGTTCCGGAACCGGAAACGGTCCATTCTATCACCCGCCGCGCCGTGGAGCCGCGGCTCCGCGGGACGTGGAAGGCCGTTTCGCGGCTCCCAATTCCCCGCCCCCAGCCGTCGAGATGGCCGACCTCCCTGCGCGTGGACTCGCTGACGCGCACCCCTCCCATGCCTCGGATCTCGGCGAACAGCGGCACCGAATGCGGTAGTTCTCGCGCAGACTCGAGCACGTAAGTGGGCAGGTAGCCGACGTTCTCGACGATCGCGCGCACGCGGCTCAGCCCCGGCGCTAGACGCTCCGATGTGAGTCCAAGTTGAACTCGTGGCGAAAGTGCTGCCACCCGAAGCGCGGCAACGGATTGAGTCTCACAAATGTCGGCCAGAGCACTGGTGGGGGGATTCCACACGCCAATTCGGGGATCGTAGCCCCCCACCTCTACCGGGCCCAACTGGGGATGGTCGACAGACTTCCAGGGCTGGAACACCCGGCTTGCGTTGTGCTCACGGTCCCACTTCGTCAGTTTCGCGAGCTCCTTTCGCCCCATGGAGGTGTAGTAATCGCAGAAGCGCTTGGGGCGTGGGATGTCCAGGCGCGCAAACAGGTCCCACAGCTCGCAGACATATGAGATGCACCCGCGCTGGTGGTAGGCGAAGTCGCTCAAGTCACCATGCAGCGCCTTGTCCTCTTCATAGGTGAACTCCTCGAACCCGCTGACCATGGCGTAGCCAGTCAGCTCCGTGCACCAGCAACCGATTTGACGGAACACCGCTCGGTCGAAGTCCGGGAGCTTCTTGTCCGGCGCGTGACCCAGGGGGCGAATGAACACGCCACCGAAAGTGTGGAAGTTGAGCCAGAAGAACAGGTTCGGCCGCTCAACCGCCGCTCGAATGACCGCTTGGGACTCCACCTCGCTACCGGGAAATGCTCCGGCACCCACCTGCTCCGGCTCGGGCGCCCATGACCAAGGGAAGTTTCGGTTCAGATCCGGGAAGTTGTCGGACAGAAAGTGCGCCGAAGGGACGGTGGTTCCGTCGAAGTTGCGAATCGTTCCCTCCGGGTAGAGCTTGTAGAATGGTCCCGGGTCCTCGAGGTTTCTGGGCACTAGAGCCTCGGGAGCGTCCGGGTGCGCGACCCATTCGCCGGTGGCGTCTTCGACCCGCATGAGCAGGGCGCGCCCATCACCGTCCAAGTCCTCAGCCACCCACTGGGCCGTGCCACCGTGGGCGCGCTCATCCCGGGGAACCGAGCGCACCCAGCGGGCGGCTTGCAGCACCGCTTCGGCCCCATCCGGCGACATTCGTGGCAGTACGTGAAGAAGCACCTCTTGAAGGGCGGGGCGGAGCGCCGCGGGCACAGTTGACGTTTTTTGATCAACGAATAGGCGCAGCATGTCTTCAGCGATGGCCAGGGCAACACTGGAACCGCACAATTCGCTAGCGTGCATGTTGCCATCAATCCAAACCGCGGGGCGCTCACGCTTCGGTTCGGGACCGACGGTAAGAAACCACAGCTCGCGCCCCTCCGGAGTCGTCCCCAGCGACTCGAGTCGGGCGTATTTCGGGAAGCGCTCAACCCAAGCCCGGAGTTGTGAAGACAACGTCTCGTAGTCGAGGTAGTTGTGTCGGAATCCAAGGTTGAGTTCGGACAGCTTGTCGCGCTCGGCCATGTGCGCAGAGTATCCGAACCTCGCCGTGCGAAGGTGAGATTGCGGCCGCGCCTGACTCGGCTGCAGGTTTCAGCTAGAATCTAGACATGGTTGGAATCCTCCCGCAGCCTGCGTATCGCGCTGCGTATCGCGCCCAGCAGACGGCCTTCTTGTTCAACTGCCTGGCGGCACATCGAGTCCTTCGCAGCATCACGGGGCTTCACATCGAGCCTGACGAAGAAGCCGTGCAACTGGTGCGCCAGCGCTACGACGAACTGCTGGAGCAAGACCTGGACAACGTCGAGCGCGGACTCTACCCCCGGGCGCTGCTCTTCCAGGTTCCGGTTCGGCAATACGCGAAGCGCTTTCCCAAGTTGGTACGAGACTTCCCGCGGACCATCCGCCGACTGAAGAGCAAGAACTTCAAAGACCTGCCCTCGTCCGCGAAGCTCGAAAACTATCCCGCGTACTTCCGCAGGAACTTCCACTGGCAGACCGACGGCTACTTCAGCCAGCATTCCGCCGAACTCTATGACGTCGGCGTGGAATTCCTCTTTCTCGGCACCGCCGACATCATGCGCCGCCAAGTCATCCCGCCCGTGGTGGAGCACGTCCGCTCCCGCACGGAGGCCGGGCGACCCAGAATTCTGGACGTGGCGTGTGGGACCGGGCGGACCCTGCGTCAGCTGGCTCAAACCGTCTCCGACGCAAAGCTCTACGGACTGGACCTCTCGCCCTACTACGTGAGCGCGGCGCGCCGCATGCTCTCATCAGTGAACGTGGATGCCTCAGTGGTCGCCGACAACGCCGAGAACATGCCCTTCCGGGACGACTTCTTCGACGTCAGTGTGAGCGTGTTCCTATTCCACGAGCTGCCAAAGCGCGCGCGTAGAAACGTGCTTGCCGAGATGTATCGTGTCACCAAGCCCGGGGGTCTCGTAGTCGTTGAAGACTCCGCGCAGTACGCCGAGTCGGGATCTGTCGCGTTCTTTCTCGAGCGCTTCTCAGAGGAGTTTCACGAGCCGTACCACCGTGAGTACTTGAGGGATGAACTCGGGAGTCAACTCGCCGACGCAGGCTTCGAAGTACAGAGCGTCAAGCCCTGTTTTGTATCCAAGTTGGTGGTGGCGAAGAAACCGGCTCTCGCGGGCTAGCCCGGATCATTCACGAAGTTCTGAGCGAGACGGCGTTGTAGCGGGCGCTGGTGCCCTCCAGTCGGCAAGTGCAGTCGGTGCCGTCGAAGAACCGGCACCCAACTTGCCGAGCGGCCGGGGTCCGTGGGAGAAGGGGAAACCACGGTCGAAGCGCACGCAGCTCAAGCTAGCGAGCCAAGCTGAGGCGCGCCCGGTACGCGAATCGGTTCGACAGCCCCACCGTGGAGGAATCAATGCTTCCGTCCGGCGTGAGGAAGTAGGTCGTTGGGAACGCCGTTACGCGGTATTGGCGCAAGATCTTCTCGTCTGCCAGCAGAACGGGGTAGTCGATCTCGTGCTCTTGGACGAAACGGCGCAGCTGTGCCTCGTCGTCAGCGTCGGCAACCACGCTGACCAGCACCTGATCCGAACCGAGGGACTTGGCGAGGGATTTCAGGCTGCCGATTTCCAACTTGCACACGCCGCACCAGGTAGCCCAGAAGTGCAAGACGACGGATTTGTTGCGCATCTCACTGAGCTTCACGGTGGCTCCGCTCAAGCTCCGCAACTCGAATTCGGGTGCGGCGACTGAGTCGAGATGCGTGCGCGTCTGCCAAGCGCTGATGCCAACGTAGATTGCGACCACCAGAGCGATCTGCCCCAAATAGCTCGGCAATCGACTCCGTAGCGGACGCTGCCCCGAAGCGGACGCGCGTTTCATTTCTTGCGCGACGACAGCAGCGCCTTGACAGCGTGCTTCGCCAGAGCAGGTGCGCTGAGCATAGTGCGCGCCAAGGATGCCGCCAGGGCCATAGGCGTCGTTCCATTGGCCTCGATTGCCACGCGCTCGCCGGTTGCGGCGTCCTCCATTGCCCCTCGGGCGATTGTGCGTCGACCATCTGAGCGGATCTCCACGACCATTCGCGCAACTACGGGGGGCTCGTCAGGGGCCTCCGCGAGGACTTTGTCGCGAGTCTCGCTCAGCGCATCTTCGCGCTCCGGCATGCTGATTGGAATAGCACAGGCGCGGGCTGCGAGTCGCCCTAAGGCGTATCGCCCGGCAAAGTCGCGCGCGGCGCCTTGCCGCGCCAAGCAGAGAAGCTCTCGTCCGTGACGGCAGCGTCGCAACTCGGCGCATGAAACGGCCCAACGAACTTGAGCTCTTTCACGTGCTGGTTGGGGCTGACCAGGATTCGCTCATGCTGATCAACCGCGTAGATTTCCTTCGGGCCGCGGCTGCCCATGGGCCAGGCGTAGGCCAGGAAGCGACGCTCTGCGGACTCTTCATCCACCGCCATGCCGGGCTGTGCCAAAAAGCCCCCAGCCTTTGCGGGCAGACACACCATGAATAGGTAAGCCCCGGATTGTGCGGCGGGCCCCATCTTGGTGTCGTGAAATGGCCCGAAGCCCCGGGCCAATAGCGGAGGCTGCAATGCACGCATTCCGCGCAGCGGAACGGAACTCGTCAGTTCGCCAAGCAGACCCGCCGAGCCGATGCGATCCCCATCCGGATCGACGAAAGCCCGCTGCCGCATCACGTCTTGCGCGAAGACGATCTGCCGCAAACGAGACACCGCCGAGTTGCTCGCCGCGATGTTGCCACCCTGCACGACCCCAGGAACGGCCTCGGCAACCACGAATCGGATCAACGCCACGACTGTGACCGCGCCAGCGATCATGGCCCACGGCTTGACCCGTGGCGCTCGCAGCGCGCCGCTGGCGAGAGTGATGAGGGTGATCAGCGCGGACGGAAGCCCCAACTTCGGCCAGACAATGCCCGCCACGGCCAGTGGGATCGCTACACAGGTCGCAATGGTCAGCCGACGGACGGCGGCCTTGGTGAGCGGAGTCGCTTCATTCACGTGCGGGGCGGTTTGCTCGATACCACGGTCTCGGCTTCTACGTCTTCACCGCTGACCGAATAGCCGCCCAGGGGCTGCTGAGCAGGATCGGGCTTACGCTTGAGAGGTGGGCGCTTGGATGGTGTCCGAGTCGGCTCCGGTTCGGAAACGGCGCGCGGGACCTCCGGCGAAGTTGCTTTCCGAGTGCCCTGGGGCGGTGATGGCCGGGACTCGACTAGCGCCTGCGCCAACTCATTTGGAGCCGGCGGTACGGTTGCGCGCTGGGTCATGACGGCATCGAGAGTGGGCCTGTCACTGCTCTTGGCAGGCTGCCCCGCGCTCTGCTCGGCCACTCCCTCCTTTCTCCGTTTCTCTCCATCTGCGCTGATCGGCACTCGACCGTTCGGTGTTTCGGGGCACGCGGGCTGGGTCCGACGTGGGTCGTCGGGAGGTGCCGTGACTCCAGAAGCACGGAGCGTGGCCGCCTCTTGACGCGCATCTGCAAGGGACTGCTCCAGCTTCTTGATTTGTTCGTGGGCGCCATCGCGCTGCGCTTGCAGTCTTCGGAGCGTGCCCCGAGACGCCTCTTGCTCCTGAGTGAGCTTGTCGATCCGATTGAGTAGCTGCGCCGCGCCCTCCT
The DNA here is from genome assembly GCA_965222375.1 of Polyangiaceae bacterium. Lineage (GTDB taxonomy): Bacteria > Myxococcota_A > Polyangia > Polyangiales > Polyangiaceae > JACKEA01. Next base: position 3,318,806 of record CBDCTZ010000016.1, on the reverse strand, counting down.
CTTCCAGAGCCTCCCGGCCCGGCTTCCTGACGGGCTGGGTGTGGGAAGAGCTTCGCAGCACCTCGGCGAGTTCGGACTGCGCGGTTTCACGTTCGCGAATGAGGCGCGCGAGTTGCTGATCATGCTCCTCGAGCAGGCCGACCAAGAAGTTGTCCTGTTCCGAGATCAGGAACTCTCGCTCCGACACGGAAGCAGCGCGCAGTTGCTCGAGCTCCTGCTCCAAGATCGCTACCTGGTTCTTCAGCGCCAGCCGCTCCTCGTTGCTGGCTCCGAGCATCTCTCGGACCCGCGAAAGCTCTTGAGTCAAGTGCTCGTTGGCTTGGCGTGCGTCGGTGACGCCATCTGTCACCTGCTGAATCGCCCGGTACAGCGCGCTCAGGCTGGCCCCGGCGCGGGTGCTGGCTGCCAGAACGGCGCCCAGCTCGTTCTCCTTGCCCCCATGGGTGGGTGCCACCTCGACCTCGATCACCTTGTGCTGGCCAAGGCCCGGGTTGGTATCGCCGGACGTGCGGAATTCCGACGCCCGCTTCGGTTCAGAGGCCATCATATCCAGCATAGCCGCTCGCAGCCGTGCGGGGAATTCAAGGCGCGCAGCGACTTGCGCGGGTTCGACGCTAGGGAGGTTTTTGGCCCGTTTCATCGGCTCAGAGGCCATGGCGGCGAGGCAGGGCTAGCGCCAGGCGGCCCCGGGAAACCCGCGTTCCCTGCGCTCTGCGCTGCTGCTACGATGGCGCCGAGACTATGCGCGTTTGGGTCCACGGGTGGATTGTGGCGGTCCTCTGCCTGGGCTGCGATTCGAGCGACGAATCACCGCCATCGCCCAAGTTGGCGCCACCCAAACCCAGGCTGGACCAGCCACCGGCCGTGCCCGCAACGCCCAAGAAAGCCACGACTTTCGAGTCTGCAGACGGCGCCAGCCTCTCCGGCGATCTATACCTCGCGAGCCCCGCCGCACCCGCCGTCGTGCTTGTGCATCGCATGCACGCGCAGCGCCTTGAACTCGCACCGCTTGCGGACAAGCTGGCTAACGCGGACAAGCGCTTCACGATCTTGAATTTCGACCTGCGAGGGCACGGGGACAGCAAGCCGCCGGAAAAGGACAAGAAGGACGCCGCGCGCTTCGATGCGGATGTCGTGGCAGCGATTGCCCATGTCGTCGAAGTGACCCAAGAGAAAGTGCCGCGAGTCGTCTTGGTCGGCTCGTCATTCGGCGCAACGCTCGTGGCTCGCGTCACGAAGGCGCAGCCCAAAGTGACCGGCATGGCGTTGCTTTCGCCGGGTGCGGCCATCGAGGGCCTGGACGTCTATGAGCCCTACGCTGAAGTACGTCATTTACCCTCGTTCATCTCGGGCGGGGTGCGGGACAACGTGAGCCTGGCGCCCGTCGACTCCCTCTCCAAGATGGCCAAACAGGGCACCGTCAAACAGTACCCCGGCTCGAGGCACTCCGCAGGGCACCTCGCGGCGGAGCATCCCGCGCTCTGGACCGATCTGGTCGCCTGGCTGGTTTCCCAGTACGACGAGAAGCCTTCAGCGCGCGTCGTGAAAGCCGATAACAAGGACAAGAAACCCTAATGGCCGCGAAGATCTTGCTCGTGGAAGACTCGGCGACGATGCGCACGTTCGTGCGAGGCGCTCTTTCCGCCGACCCGCGCCTTCGGGACGCAGAAATCGTAGAAGCCGAGAGCGGTTTCGAGGCGCTGCGCCTGTTGCCCCGCGGGCCGTACCAGCTGGTCATTAGCGACATCAACATGCCAGACATCAATGGCCTCGAATTGCTGTCTTTCATTCGCAAAAACGAACAACACAAGGGTACGCCGGTGCTCTTGATATCCACGCAGTCATCGGATCGGGACCGAGAACGTGGCTTGGGGTTGGGTGCCAACGCTTATCTGGCAAAGCCGTTCTCAGCAGAATCGCTTTGCGGAGAAGCGTTGCGCCACCTAGCGACCGTCCCGCAGGTGCCGCCGGATGGCTGACTCCGACAAGGCGCGCGAAGAGTTCTACTCCGAAGTGCAGGAGATCATCGAAGGGCTGTCCCGAAATCTCTTGGCCTTGGACGCAGCCGTCAAGGCCGGTGGCGATGACCCGGGATTGGTGAACGAGGCCTTCCGAGCTGTTCACACTCTGAAGGGCCTCGCGGGTCTTTTTGGCGCCGCTCGCATGGGCGCCCTTTCGCACAAGCTGGAGGACGTTCTCGACCACCTCCGCCTGGGACGCATGCCCCTCTCGGCAGAAGTGCTGGACATGTTGTTCCTATCCATCGACGCCTACCATCAACTGCTGGGCAACGAGAAGACCGGCTTGGACAAGCCCCTCGCCACGGTAGACGGCCTGCTGGAGCGCCTCGACAACTTGGGCGCCTTCGCCCAACCCGAGGAACCTGCCGATCTGGAGTACGAATTCGACCCCGGGCTTCTTGCAGTTCTGACCGAGTACGAAGAGCACCGCCTGCGCACCAACATCGAGCAAGGCTTGTCCCTGTACCGTCTGCGCGTGCAATTCGACCTCGCGACCATCGACAAGGCTCTGGAGGACATGAAGGATCGCGCCAAGAAGCACGGCGAGATCATCACCTACCTGCCCACCGGCGAGGCACCGTCCCCGGACACCATCGAGCTCGATCTGCTGATGGCATCTCGAGATGACCTAGCGACCCTGATAGGTTCCCTAGGCGCCGACAACGTGGTCATCGAGGAGGTGCCGCGCCGCCGGAGTGCGACCCTTCCCCCGCCTTTTTCTCAGGCGCCCGCCCGGATCAGTCTCCCTCCTCCCGGAGGCATCGAATCCTTCGAGCCCCCGCAACAAGACCCCCAGGCGTCACTGCGATCAGTGGCCCAGACCGTGCGGGTGGACATCCGCAAGCTTGATCAGCTGATGAACATCGTCGGTGAACTGGCGATCGTACGCGGCGCCCTGGGCCGCGTGTTCGAGCGGGTCCGCGCGGATGGCAATCGCCCTCTGGCCACGTCTCTACAACGTCTGCATCGGAGTTTCGAGCGCCGACTCAGCGAGATGCAAAGCGCCATTCTCGAAGTACGCATGGTGCCACTTGGCCAGGTATTCGACCGGCTCGCTCGGGTGGTTCGCCAAATAAGTCGCGAACTCGACAAAGAAATCCGCCTGGTCATCACCGGCGCCGATACGGAAATCGACAAACTCATCGTGGAGGAGCTTTCGGATCCACTGATGCATATGATCCGCAATGCCATCGACCACGGCATCGAGCCAGCGGAAGAGCGAACTCGCGTCGGCAAACCCACAGCAGGCACGATCGCGTTGAATGCCTACCAAAAGGGCAACCACGTAATGATCGAGATTGAGGATGACGGCGCCGGTATCGACGCGAACGCGCTCATCGAGCGGGCCTTGGAGCTGGGCAAGCTGGGCGCAACGGACGTGACCGAACTCAGCCGCAGCGATATCCTCGGCTTGATCTTCCTCCCGGGACTGACCACTCGCGCCGAAGCCGGAGACTTGAGCGGTCGAGGCGTTGGAATGGATGTGGTCAAGACAAACCTAGCGAAGCTCGGCGGTGTGATCGACGTGCAGAGCGAGGCGGGTATTGGCACGAAGATGACAATCACTCTGCCGATCACCTTGGCGATCGTCGGCGCGCTCATCGTCGAGGTGGCCGGGCAGACGTTTGCCGTGCCCATGGCGAGCGTTTCGGAAGCGATCGCCTTCGAAGCCGAAGGGCTCCGAACCGTGGATGGCCGCGAAACAATGAGCCTCAGAGGTACGACCTTGCCGGTCTGCAGGTTGGAGGCTCTGCTGGCGCTTCGCAGTCCGAGCGAAGCCCCCGGCCGACAATTCGTGGTGGTGACTCGCCTGGCGAACCGTCGCCTCGGCCTTGTGGTCGACAATCTCGTTGGTCAACAGGACATCGTCATCAAGCCCCTGGGAGCCAGCTTGCGCGAAGTGAAGGGCTTCGCCGGCGCGACCGAGCTGGGAGACCAAAGGGTCGGATTGGTCTTGGACCCAGCCGCCATCATCGAAGAAGTCCTTTCGACCATCGAGACCGTCGTTGAGGGGGAGCGTGAGCATGCCTGACCTCACTCACAACCCCCCTGCAGCCGAACAGGTTTCGACCACGGCAATGCGCGAACTCCTGGTGTTCACTCTGGCGGGTGAACTGTACGGTGTGGAGCTTGCCGGCATTCGAGAAATCTTGACACCGCCTCCGATCACCCGCGTGCCTCGAGCTGGGCCCGATGTGCTCGGGGTGTGCAGCGTACGTGGGCTACTAGTGACCGTCGTCGATCTGCGGAGGCGGATGAACGTCGATGCAGCCGACGACACACGACGCACGCGTATCTTGCTCGCTCAAGCCAAGGATGACGAGGTCGTTGGGCTCGTGGTGGACGAGGTCAAGAACGTCATGCGGCTCAACGCCGCCGAAGTCGAGTTGGCGGCCGGCGTACTTGGAGGCGACGTCTCCGAACATGTCATGGGTGTCGGCAGACCGAATACGGGGCCCGTCATCGTTCTGCTGGACATCCGTTCCTTGGTGTCCAGCGGAAAGGAAGTTTGAAGATTTGGCAATGGCAAGACATCGACCGGATCCAGAGAAGAGCTTGGTGGGCTTCTTGGTCGGCGCGGTGCACTACGCCGTGCCCATCGGCTCGGTGCGCGAGATCGTCAATCCTCTGCCCGTAGTAGGCTTGCCACACGCGCCGGTTGCCGTAACCGGCGTCGCAGACCACCGTGGAGAGGTCGTGCCCATCATCGATCTGCGTCGTCGCTTCGGCCTGCAGTCCGACGAAAACGATCATCGCGCCAAGTGGATTCTCGTTGACGTAGAGGATCGCGCGGTGGGACTGCGAGTCGATGCAGTCACCGAGGTCTTCGGCACCGGCGGCGCCGAGTTGCGCCAAGCCCCCGCGCTCGGCGACGGCGATGACAGTCGAGGTATTCTGGGTGTGACGACCTACGGAGACGAAATGGTCTTCGTGTTGGACGTCGGGAGTTTCGAGCGCCTCACCTCGCCCCTTGCTGAAAGCGGCCTGCTCGAAGCGGCCCCCCACAACAAGGCCCGCGGATGACCGGCACGCTGCGCGAAGCACTGGCCGAGGAAGATCCAGAGACACGCCGACGCGCTGCATCTCAGCTTCGAAATTACACAGGAAGCGACATCGCTGAGCTGCTCTCGAGCGCGCTTGGTGACGACGACTGGCGCGTCCGCAAAGAAGCGATCAACTCGGCAGTGAGCCACGCCTCCTCCGCGAACGTGATTGGGGTCTTGGTAGAAGCTCTGCGCCCCGGCGAAAACGTCGGTCTGCGCAACGCAGCTGTCGAGGCTCTGGCGGGGCATGGGGAAGATGCCATCAAGGCTCTTTCCCTCGCGATTCCGTCCCTTGATGCGGACGGACGAAAGCTTGCAGTCGAGGCGGTCGCCAAGGGTGGACACCCCAGCGCGATCATCTTGCTCCGCTCCCTGGTCAAGGATGAAGACCCCAACGTGCGAGTCGCCGCGGTCGAAGCTGTGGCCGCAATTGGTAGCGCCTGTGCAAGCGACGCGGTCGCGTTGCTCTCGGAATGTCTTCGAGCCCCGGAGCTGCTGGCTCGCCTGGCGGCACTCGAGGGCCTGAACCAGCTGCACGCAGTCGTGCCCTTCGAGGACGCCGCGGAATTGCTCGCTGAGCCAATGCTCGCGCCCGTGGCCACCATTGCCGTTGGTCGCACGGGCGATCCACGGGCGGCAGAGTTACTCAAAAAGGAGCTCATCGGAGCCGATTCTGCCCGCGTCGGGTTACTCGCTTTAGCCCTGGCGGATCTGATCGAATCCTCCGAGCCGGCGCGAAGCGCAGCAAGGTCAGCCCTCCAGGAAGTTGGGCCGCTCGTCAGCGCCAGCCTAGTTGACCGACTGCGCAGCACACGAGACGTGGCCGTGCGTCGCGCAACGGTGCTGGTTCTTGCAATGATCTCCGATCAAGCAGCCGTCGACGCGATCCTGGACGCCCTGGACGACGAGACGTTGCACGACTCCGCCGAGTACGCCGTGGAACTGTTGGGGGGCGCCGCGGACGTGGCATTGGCGCTGCGCGTGGAGCGCGGTTCCCCAGCCGAACAAGCCTTGGCCATGGACTTGCTCTCTCGTCGCATTAGTTCCGAACCCGCACCCACCGTGGCCAACGCCATAGGCGGCGCGCTCGAGTCCCAGGACACCATGGTGCAGCGCGCTGCCCTCGCCGCGTCCGCCAACAACGGCGGCCCTGAGTGCGTGCCCAAGGTAGCGCGGATCTTGCTGAAAGCAGGCAACGCGGCGGTTCGCTCACTGGCAGAAACAGCCCTGTCAGCACTGGTCGCGCGCTATCCCCACAGCGCCTCGCGGCTCGAAGAGGAGCAACACGGCAGTGCAGCCGTGGCCATCGCCATCGCATCGAGCCCCTTGTCAGTTCGTGGTTCCCGTGATCAAGACGTCACTTTTCTCGAATCCCTCCTGTCCAGCGATTCTCCGCATCTCCGCCGCACTGCTTTGGACGCCCTGGCCCAACTGGGGCCATCCTCCGCGCTGAGCGCAGTCAGCTTTGCCGTCAGTGACGAGGAACTAGAGGTCCGCCTCGCAGCGGTGCACGCCTTGGGCCGGCTCTCGTCCCCGGAGACCGCGGAGGAGGTACTCCCGCAGCTGCTCGAGCTCGCCGCAAGCGAAGCAAACCTGGAGGTGCGGGCTGCAGCGGTGCACGCCTTGGGCCGCTTGACGGATGGACGAGTACTGCCGGCTCTCCGCGGCCTGCTCAAGTCTGAAGACGTCGCACTCGCGGTTGCCGCCGTGGAGGCACTCACCGGGCGCACCGATGCCATTCGCGCCGGTGCCCTAGTGGATGCTCTGGCTCATGCGGAACCCGAGGTAGTGAAAGCCGCACTCCGCGGCTTGGCGCGCCCCGGGGATGCCCGCGCGCAAGCGCACCTGGGTGTTTGCCTCGACCACACCGCCTGGGACGTGCGTCGCCTGGCAGCGGACTTGCTGGCCAAAAGCGGTGAGGAAAGCGCCATGGGGCTGCTTCGCACGCGAATGACCGCCGAACGCGAGCCCCTCGTACTGGAAGCGCTGACGCGAGGCCTGGAAACCCTGGAGTCTGCCCGCGGGTTGAGACACACAGTGCCGCCACCGACGCGCGGAAGGCCACGGTGAGCTTGCTGCGAACACCGGGAGTTCGAGCGCGGCTGCGTCCGGAGGAGTTTCGCCTGTTGCGCGATCTGATCAACGAGCACGCGGGGCTCGTGTTCGACGACGGTGCCATGTACTCCTTCGAAAGAAGGCTCAGCGAACGCCTGGTGGCCCTCGACCTGCCAGGCTTCCTGGAATACTACAAGCACTTGCGCTTCGCCGTGCGCGGTGCGGCCGAATTGGACGAGGCAATCGATGCACTGACGACGAAGGAAACCTACTTTTTCCGCCAGGACTACCAGCTGCGTGCCTTCACGGATGAACTCGTGCCTCGCTTCATTCAGGAGAACGAATCCAGGCGCAGCATTACGATTTGGAGCGCGGGCTGCGCTACGGGCGAAGAGGCGTACACGCTGGCGATACTGACTCGGGAGCAGCAGCAACTAGCCAGTTGGGACGTCCGGGTGATCGGGACGGACATCTCCAAGTCCTCGGTCGCGGCAGCACGGCGGGGGATCTACCGCGATTCCTCCTTCCGCACAACTCCACCGGAAACCAGGAAGCGCTACTTCGAGCAGGTCGACGGAGGCTGGCGCATCCACCAAGACCTGCGAAAATCCACGCACTTCGGCCAGGTCAACCTGCTGGACGCACACAAAGCAGCCATCGTCGGGCGAGTTGACGTTGTTTTCTGCCGAAACGTGCTGATCTACTTCGATGTTGGCTCGCGCCGGCGGGTCATCGACAATCTCTACCAACGCCTCCTGCCGGGCGGATACCTGCTCCTCGGACACTCCGAATCTCTGATTAATGTGTCGACCGCGTTTGAACTCGTACACCTCAAGGAAGACCTCGTGTACCGCAAGCCCATTGCGTCGGGGAACCTGGACCTAGAGTAGACATGGCCACTACGGAACGACTTCGCGTCTTGGTCGTGGATGATTCCGCCGTCAACCGCCGCAGCATCTCCGACGCTCTGTCATTGAGCAGCGAGGTCGAAGTCGTAGGCAAGGCAGCCGATGGAGAGGAAGCGCTGCGCCTTGCGCTTCTACTCAGGCCAGATGTCATCACCTTGGATCTCGAGATGCCCAAGATGGACGGCTTCACGTTCCTACGCATCTTGATGAGTCGTCAGCCGACCCCAGTCGTCGTCGTTTCCAGCTACAGCCAGAAAGAAAACGTCTTCAAAGCCCTGGAGCTGGGAGCCCTAGACTTCGTGGCAAAGCCCGAAAAAGGGAGCGCCCAGGAACTCTCGGGCATCCGAGACGAGTTGATCAGCAAGGTCCTGACGGTGCGCAGCTTGCGCCCTAGTACGCTAAACGCCCGGCCGCGCTTGGAGAGCGTCTCAAAACTCAGCGCCATCCCGCCCCCCAAAGTGCGTGAACTCACACCTCCTAAACGCGTGATTGCAATCGCATCGTCCACGGGTGGCCCCACCGCCCTGATCGAGATTTTCACTCGGCTGCCCGAGGAGTGCTCGAACGCGCTCTTGGTCGCGCAGCATATGCCCGAAAAGTTCACGAAGACCTTCGCCCAGCGCTTGGACAAGCGGGCCAAGATCGCAGTATCCGAGGCCGACGATGGCGCCATCGTCGGCGCGGGATTCGGTTTCATTTGCCCGGGCCGCCGCTGCATCGAAATCGAACCCGAGAGCCCGGATAGATTGCGGTTGCGCGTGCTGACGCCCTTGGAGTCGGACCGCTACATCCCTAGCGCGGACAGGCTTTTCCGCAGCGTCGCACGAGTCTTCGGGGATCGCTCCATCGGCATCATCCTGACCGGCATGGGCGACGACGGCGTCCTGGGCGCGCGAGCCATCATCGACGCGGGTGGAACCGTGGTGGCAGAAAGCGAGGAGACGGCGGTCATTTACGGCATGCCAGGCAGCGCCGTGCGCGCGGGAGTGGTGACCCGCTCCCTACCGATTGCCAAGATCGCGGACTATGTCGCGGGTCTATCGGACTAGGCAGTCGCGGATGTCCGGGAATGCCTGGCCAGAGTCGTCGGTTACGCCCAAAAGGTCCTAAGTCATGCGGGTTGTCGAACTGCTGAAGCGTCCAACTCCTCGAGCCGGAGCGTATCTAGTTGCCCTGGCGCTAGCGCCGTCTTGCGCGCGCCCTGCCGCGCCAGAGCGGGGTAGTTCCGTGCCGACCGCGGAACGCGCTCGCAACTCCGAAAAGCCCGTGAAGGTCCTTCCGTCACCCGGCCTCGCCAAGGTCGGCGGCACCGCCGTCATCGCTGACGTCGTGCAGCGCGTGCTTCCGTCGGTGGTCAGCATCTCCTCGACACGTTTGCGGCGGGCGCCTCAGGGCTCAGATCCGTTCTTTCATCGCTTTTTCGGGCCCGGCGGGCAGGGACCGTTTCGCCAACAGGGCTTGGGCTCGGGCGTCGTCGTCGCCAAAGACACCATCGTCACGAATCACCATGTGGTGGCCGACGCTGACGAGATCAAGATCACGACCTCCAAGAAGAAGGAGCTGATCGCCAAAATCGTCGGCAGCGACAAGAAGAGCGACTTGGCGGTATTAAGAGTGAAGGGCGGCAACCTGAAGCCTCTCTCCTTCGGCGACTCATCGCGGCTCCGCCTGGGCGACGTCGTACTCGCAATCGGTAACCCCTTTGGAGTCGGGCAAACCGTGACCATGGGGATCGTCTCCGCAAAGGGGCGCGCCGACGTCGGTATCGTGGACTACGAGGACTTCATCCAAACCGACGCCGCCATAAACCCTGGCAACTCGGGAGGCGCGCTCGTCGACATGGAGGGCCGCCTGATCGGCATCAACACAGCCATTCTCTCCCGCAGCGGCGGCTACCAGGGCATCGGCTTTGCGATCCCAAGCAACATGGCCAAGCCGATCCTGGACAGCCTGCGCAAGCAGGGTCGCGTCGTTCGCGGCTGGCTGGGCGTCACGATTCAAGATATCGATCAGGAACTGTCTGAAGCGCTCAACCTCCCCGACACCAAGGGCGTCTTGATCGCCGATGTTCATCGGGGTGGCCCCGCCGCCAAGGCAGGCCTCGACCGGGGTGACGTGGTCCTGGCCATCGACGGCAAGGTCGTGGATTCCACCGGCCGCCTGCGCAACGTCATCGCAGCCTCCGGTGGCAAGAAGAAGGTGCGAATCCAGCTGCTGCGCAAGGGCAAGAAGCGCAGTTTTGACGTTTCTCTGGGCGAGGTTCCCGACGATCGTCGCAAAGCCGCTCGCCCGGGTTCCACCAGCAACTCGAGAGCCATGAGCGGCGTTCAACTCGAAGCACTCACGCCGAAGACACGTGCCAAGTTGCGAATCAGCAAGGACGTGAAACAAGGCGTCGTCGTCGCGGGCATCGACCGCGGCAGCGCCGGCGCTCACTCGGGCCTGCGCCCCGGCGATGTGATTCTCCAAGTGAATCGGAAAGCCGTGAAAGACCCAGCGGACTTTCGCGCAAGGTTCGGCGCCTCCAAGAAGCGCGTACTGCTCCTCGTGCATCGAAGCGGCGCAACACTCTTCATCGTTGTGAAGAAGTAGTTTTTTTGGGTCGGTTCCACGCGCTTGTGACCCGCTGCGAGATACCCGACGGGGTGCTGCCCGGCACTGGGCCACTACTCTCGCGCTGGGCCTCGTGGCGCACTGGCGGCCATGTTATGCAGCCCAAGTGATGCTCAAGAGACTAGTTTTCGGTGGAGCCCTGGTCGCGGCATTGGGGGCGACTGCGAACGCCGACGCTTTCTGCGGCTTTTACGTGAGCGGCGCCGATGCGGAGTTGTTCAACAACGCCACCATGGTGGTGATGATGCGCGACGGCAAGCTCACCGTGCTCAACATGCAAAACAACTACGAAGGGCCACCCAAAGACTTTGCTTTGGTGGTTCCCGTCCCGGTCGTGTTGCAGAAGGAGAACGTCAAGACGCTGCCCCGGGAGGTGTTCGATCGCGTTGACAAGCTCGCCGCGCCGAGGTTGGTAGAATACTGGGAGAAGGACCCATGCGCGCCGGAGTACCCCCGCAAGATGGCAATGGCGGCGCGCCCCGGCGCCAAGCCGCGCCCCAAAGCCAAGGGCAGCGGCGCTGGTCTGGGAGTGAAGATCGAGGCTCAGTTCAAGGTTGGTGAATACGAGATCCTGATACTCAGCGCCAAGGACTCCGGCGGCTTGGACAAGTGGCTGCGGCTCAAGAAGTACAAGATCCCCGAGGGTGCCGAGCCTGTACTGCGCCCCTATGTGCAGCAGGGGATGAAGTTCTTTGTCGCCAAGGTCGACGTGAAGAAGGTGCGCTTCGAAGACGGCAAGGTCGTGCTTTCACCCTTGCGCTTTCACTACGACTCGAAGGACTTCAGTTTGCCAGTGCGCTTGGGCTTGCTGAACTCCAATGGCGAGCAGGATCTGATCGTACACATTCTGGCCAAGGGCCAACGCTACGAAGTTGCCAACTACGAAAACGTGACGATCCCCACGAACCTCGACGTCGCCGAAGCCGCCCGCGACCAATTCGGATCGTTTTACACGTCGCTCTTCGCCAAGGTGCTGGAAAAGCGCCCCAAGTCGGTGATCACCGAATACTCCTGGGATGCGGGTAGCTGCGATCCGTGCCCGACGCCGCCCCTTCGGCCCAACGACTTGGCGACACTGGGAGCAGATGTCCTGCCGTCCGCCGTTGGAAAGCCGGGGCTCGTCCCGCCTCCGGGCCGGTCAGGCCCCCGCGGGAGGCGTCGGCCTCCACGTCGCTTCTGGGGCGGCGGCGGCTTCGTGCTGACGCGGTTGCATGCCCGCTACAAGAAGGACAGCTTGGGGGAAGATCTGGTGTTCCGCGCGGCGCCTCCGATCGCGGGCGGACGCGAGCGGCGAGGCGCCGATCGAGAGCTCGAGCAAGGCTCAGTGCCGTCCGGTGTCAACAACTTCCAGGCCCGCTACGCGATTCGACACCCGTGGAAGGGACCGATCGAATGTGACAACCCGATTCGGGGGCGATGGGGTGGGCCGCCGGCGGGAGAGTCGGGCAGCACCCAGCCGCGTGCAGCGTCGAACCTCGGATTTGCACCGCCCAAAAAGGCCAAGCTAACGACCTTCCTCACCAAAGATCTGACGGAGCTCGGCGTTTCCGCACCCGCGCGGGTGGACGTACCCTCGACGCCCACGCCCAAACCGAAGACGCGGGCCGCGCCGGCTTCTAGCGCCGGCGGAGTTCCCCAAGAACGCCGCGCGGGATGCGGCGCCTGCCACATCGAGTCGATGTCGGGTCGAAGCGGCGCGTTCGCGGCGCTGTTTGCAGCGCTGGCAGCCCTGGGGATCCGACGCCGTCGTCGACGGTCGTGAACAGCACGCGGAGATGGAGAGCGGCCGCGAGCGGCGCGCTGGTGCTGGCCTCGTTCGCGGGTTGCGGCCAGGGCGACTCGGTCGCGCAGCAATCGCCGCCACACACGAGTAAGACCACCGCGCAGCGGACCGAGCGCCCTCAGCCGCGCTTGCCCAAAACGAAAGCTCGCTTATGGCCCGCGCTGGTAGCCGCACCCGCACAGCTCAGCGGTGCAGCCCTCTCCGAACCCGAGCGCTGCGCTCCGTGCCACGCCGACATCGTGAAGGCCTGGCAAGCCAGCGCTCACGCCTTCGCTTCGTTCAACAACCCGATCTATCGCGTCTCGGTCGAGGCGCTGCGCACTGAGCGGCCCCTGTCGGCCAGCCTGGCGTGCGGGGGCTGCCATGATCCCGCGCTGCTCGTTGACAACGCAATGAGCAAGAAGATTGACCCAAGCGACCCGCGAGCCCACGCAGGCGTGAGCTGCGGAACCTGCCACGGCATCGCCAAAGCTTCGGCGGATGGCAACGGCAGCTACCGCCTGAAGCGCACGCCCATTTTCATCCCTCAAACGGATAGCCCTGACCAGCGGGCAAAGCACCGCGCAGCCGCAAGGACCGACGCTCTGGCCCAGGCCGAGTTGTGCGCCAGCTGTCACCGAGCATTTCTTGGGGTCGACTCCGGCAACGCGCACTTTCTTGCGGGAGCCGACGACTTTGGCCCCTGGGCGCGCTCGCCCTACGCGGGCAGCCACGGGCAGCTGCTGGATAGCGTCACCCAGAAGAGCTGCACCGATTGCCATATGCCCCAAGTGCCCTCCGTCGACCCCGCCGCAAAGAATGGCCGAGTGGCCTCGCATTTCTTCCCCGGTGGCCACACCTGGCTGCAAGCGATGCGAGACGACGCCAAGCGACTCTCCGAAGCACAGCGATTCCTCGTCGGCGCTGCGCGACTCGATATCGCAGCAGCCACGGTCGATGGGCAGCAAGCTCTGCTGCCGGATCTCGCGGTTGCGCTTTCTCCCGGACGCACACTCGTCCTCGACCTGGTACTCGAGAACCTCCGCGTCGGCCATAATTTCCCGGGCGGCGTGCGGGACGTTCAGGACACCTGGCTGGACGTTCGCGTGTTTTCCGCAGACGGTGCAGTGCTCGCGGCGTCGGGCGCCCAGCACGGTGGGCGGGAAGAACCGAGCGCCCATCGCCTCCGTGCGTCGATCGTGAATGAGAGCGGCAGAGAGGTGCGGGCCCACGCGACTCACGAGTTTCGCAGCGTGGCTTTCGACCACACACTGGGGCCGCGGGAAGCTCGGGTCGTCCGCTTCGCCTTCGCGTTGCCAGACGACGCCAGCCTCGTCGACTCACACTTGGTCGTGAAGGCGGCCCTGCGCCATCGGAGCCGTGACCGGCCGATGCAGGACGCCGCCTGTCGCGAGGCAAATGGGAGCAGAGGGCAAGCGTATGCCGCGGCAGCAAGGAAGGCCCTCCGGAACGTATTGGATCCTTGCGCGCCGCAGCCCGTGACCGTCATCGCGACCGCGGAGGCAAGGATTGGCGCGGCGCAGGTCGCGGCTGCTGACGCGAAAACGTCCGCGCGGCTGTATGCCTATGGGCGTGCCTTGCTCGCAGACGTTCAAGAGCAGCTACCGCGTGCCGAAGCTGTACTGAAGACCGCCCTGGAGGCGGCGGAGCGCGACGGCAGTCGCGGAGTCGCTGCCCAAAGCCGCCTAGCCTTGGCTGCGCTGTTCGCTCGCCAGGGGCGCACAGCAGACGCACTAGCCGCGCTCTCGAAGCTTCCCGATCAGCTTCACCCCGTGGTTCAGCGCATCCGCGGGGAAGCGCTGGCGCAGGTCTGGCGCTTCGATCAGGCGCTGACACCATTGAGGCTCGCGGCCCGGGCGTCGCCCCGGGATGATGGACTTTGGGCGCGCTACGCAATGGCGCTCGGCAGCGTGGGTAAGCATGAGCAGGCCCTGGCCGCGGCACGCAGCGGGCTCGTCAGCGCGCCGCGCAGCGAACCCCTATTGCGAGTTCAGGCCCTCAGTCTCGCAGGCCTGAAAGCACCATCAGCCGACAACGCTTTGCGCGCGTACCTAGGCCACCGCGAAGCCGACAGCGCAGCCGCACAGGGCCGCCGCTGCGAACAAGACAGCATCCACTGCGCCCGTGAACGACGCCCGGTTCATGTTCACCCGCTACGCTAGCGACGCTGCCAGCAGGTGTCAGACACCTCGAACCACGGCCGCAGGTCACAGCTCCGAGGCCGTAAACGCTTCGCGAGCGAAGTTCCATACCGCACAACCCGCGTGCATGCGTCACGCTTTGGCGTACGTTCGGGAGTAGGCTCGAGGTGGGCTGCGTTTTCAGACAGGTGATAGTGAACCCGAGAGCGGCGGTCGCACTGCTGGCGCTTTGCGCCTGTGCTTGGGCGTGTGACCGGAACGCCGACAAGCCCACGCCCTCCGCGGTGCGCTCGGCTGCACTCGTCAAATCCGCACCGGAATCGACCGGCGCACCGCCTGCACTCGTCAAGTCCGCACCGGAATCGACCGGCACACCGCCTGTGTCTGCAACTGTCCAGCCGCCGACGGCGCCCAAGGTTGCCGTCGAAAAGCGCCCCCGCTTGCTCGCGCTGGGGTTCTCGTTCACCCAGACGTATCGAGAGAAGCGTTTCGCATGGCGACAAGTCGAGGGGCTGAGTTGGCAGGCGGCCACAGAGTCATCGCCACCACTGCCAGCTGAGCCGGCGGTCGAAGCGAAGGGCTGCCCAGCGGGCATGCTCCGCGTTTCCGGCGGCCTGCTACTAGACGCCCGCTCCCGGGAGACCACCGACGCGGTTCAGCTGCTGCAAAACCGAGCTTGCACGCACTTTCTGACCGCAAGCCGCGGGACGTACGCCCTGTGTAGCAGCTTCGACCGCGCCAGATGGCTCGAGCTGTCCAAAGACCTGCCGCGCAAGCGCCTCGATTTTTGCATCGATCGCTACGAGTTCCCAAACGCTTACGGCGAGGCACCGCTGGTCGTGGTGACCTTCTCCGAAGCAAAGCGCTTCTGCGAAAAGCTGGACAAGCGCATCTGCACCGAAAGCGAATGGACGCTGGCCTGCGAGGGCGAAGAGGGCAAGCCGTATCCGTACGGTTACGAGCGCGACAAGAGCGCCTGCCGCATCGACATCCTGAAAGCCGGCGCACCTAAGAACACCTTCAGCCCCCGCACGATCCGACGCACCGCTCGTGGCATCGATTTCGCCTGGCATGGCAAACGCTCAGGCGAATCCCCGCGTTGCAAGAGCCCTTACGGCGTCATGGACATGACCGGCAACGTGGACGAATGGACCAGCAGCGTGCGTCGTGGCGGCTACCCGATGATCATGAAGGGCGGCCATTGGGGCCCCGCCCGCCAACGCTGTCGCCCTCAGACCCGAGGCCACGGCCCCTACTACGTGCGCTACGACCAAGGCTTCCGCTGCTGCGCGAACCTGAAATAGCACCAAGGGCGTCGCGGCAACTCCGACAGCACTTTTTCCGCAACCCCGAGCCCCCCCACCCGACCAAGCGTGCCCACCCGCGTGCTAGGTGGGCTCCATGTGCGATGCAACGTGCCGCGCAGCGCCTGCGACGAGGCAGTACGCGTGGCAGTGGCGCTTTCGCGCAACTCGGTGCGCCGCAGACCGACCAAGCGTGCCCACCCGCGTGTTGCGTGGGCTCCATGTGCGATGCAGTGCGGGTTCGTGCGGTAGCGAGGCGTCGTGCGGTGGCGGGGTATCAGGTGTGTGCGGCGGCGGAGGTCGGGCCTCGAAGAACTGTCGATGACGTGCTGGGTGGCCCACCCCCCAAAAAACCACTGCCGGCGGGCTGGCGGAGGCGGGCCTGCAACGAGGCATCTTAGGGAGCGAAGGTCGAGCAATTCCCCGAAAAACTAGGCGACTGTTGCATTCTGTAGATTCTGCGTTTACAGAATATTCATGCAAACGGCGCAGCTGAGGGTGGTGAGCGACGAGGAGCTCGGGGCGGACGAGGTCAGTCGGGTCGAGGCGGTCGGGGAAGTGCGGCCAAGGGCGCCGCGGGCGCACTTGGGAGAGCGCCATGCTCGGATCGCTTTGCGACTGGCGGAAGCGGCAATGCCAAGCGGGCACGGATTGCCGGGGGGCTCGGGAGAAACGATGGTGCGCTTCGAAGAGATGCTGCATCGATTGGGGCCTGACGTGACTCGCGGAGTTCGTGCCGCCCTCGGCGTCATCGACGCGGCAACGCTTCCGACACGCCGCAAGCGCTTTTCGGATCTCTCCGTCGACACGCGGCAGCGAATGCTCGTGCGGTGGAACGAGAGCGCGTCGAAGCAGCTTCGTTGGGCGCTACGCATGATCTTGACACCGCTCAAGGCAGCGCATTTCGACGACGACAGCATGTTCGAGCATGTGGGGTGTCGGCGCAAGGTGGACACACCCACCACGACCGAAACCGAGCGCTGGATGCAGGGGGTGATCAACGGGCGGGAAGTCGAAGACGACCTCGAGCTGGAGTGTGAGGTCGTCGTGATCGGCACCGGGGCTGGTGGCGCCGCAGTGGCCTATGAGCTGGCGCGGCGCGGTCGCGCCGTGTTGATGGTCGAAGCGGGCGACTACCACAAGCGCACAGAGTTCTCGGGGCGGCCCACCTTGGCGTATTCGCAAATGTACGTGGGCAAGGGCGGCACGGTTGCCTTAGGCAACGTGGCGGCTCCCGTATGGGCCGGGCGCACCGTGGGCGGCACCACGACAATCAACTCTGGCACTTGCTACCGCGCGCCAGAACGGACGCTATCGCGCTGGGGCAGCCGTTATGGCCTGTCGATGCTCAGCCGCAAAGAGTTGGACCCGTTCTACGATCGGGTCGAGAGCATGCTGCAGGTGGCGCCGGCAGATCCCCGCTATTTGGGGGGCTCGGCGCGAGTGATCGCACGGGGTGCGGAAGCTCTGGGCTTGAAGCACGCGCCCCTGTTGCGCAACGCGCCGGACTGCGACGGTCAGGGCGTGTGTTGCTTCGGTTGCCCGACTGGCGCCAAGCGCAGCACGGATGTGAGCTACGTGCCCGGCGCACTATCCAATGGCGCTCACCTTGTGACCGCTGCCCAAGTGGAGCGGGTGGTCGTGAAGGGCGGCCACGCACGAGGCATCGAAGCGCGACTTCGTTCGGGGCGGCACATGCAGGTAAAAGCCGAGAGCGTGGTGGTTGCGGGCGGCGCGTTGCTCACGCCGCTGCTCTTGAAACGCAGTGGCGTCCTTCGAGGCAATCGCTACTTGGGGAAGAACCTGTCGATTCACCCGGCCACCAAGGTGCTGGCGCTCTTCGATGAAGTCATCGACATGTCTCGGGGCATTCCCCAGGGCTACTCCATCGACAGCCTGCATCATGAGGGGATCCTGTGTGAAGGCGCATCGGTGCCCATGGATGTTGCAGCGATCAGCGTGCCCTGGGTCGGCGATGAATTCATGCAGCTCATGGCGGACTATTCACACCTGGCGAGTTTCGGCCTCTTGGTGCAGGACACGGGTCGGGGCGAGGTATTCGCCGGCCCCAAGGGATTGCCCATTATTCGCTACGATCTGAACCGGCACGACTTGGAGCGCATGCAAAAAGGCATCGCGCTGCTCTCCGAGGTATTCCTGAAAGCCGGCGCGAAGCGCGTGCTGCCCTTCGTGCATCGGGATGCGGTCATCAACTGCCAAGAGGACGTGGAGCGCTTGCGCCAGCGCCGTCTTTCGCCCGGGGACTTCGAGGTCAGCGCGTATCATCCCCTGGGGACTTGTCGCGTTGGCACCGACCCGGCGCGGAGTTGTTTGGGGCCGGACCATGAAGTGCACGACACGGAAGCGCTGTACGTAGTGGACGGCAGCGCGGTGCCGTCGAGCCTCGGAGTGAATCCGCAGCTGACGATCATGGCGATGGCGCTGCGCAGTGGGGAGATCATCGACGCGCGCCTGGATCGACCACAGAGGCAGACCGCGGCGAAGTTGCCGGAGCAAGAAGCTGGTTTCGCTTTCGAGGAAACCATGAGCGGAACCTGGACACGCCGCAGTGACGATTCGGTGCACGAGCTGTCTTTCACGATCCGCGCAGAGTCTCGCAGCCTTGCTGAGTTTGCGGCTCGACGAGAGGTACGCATCACTGGGGAGCTCACAGCCGAAGGCCTGGCAACCGCTCAGCCTGCCGAAGGCACATTGGGAATGGACCTGATCCGTACGGGTAAGTTGCCCTACGCTCTGTCCTTCACGGGCGACGACGGACGCAGCTATCGCTTTGTCGGCCACAAGCGTTTTCAGATCCGAGCGCCGCTGTTTTCGATGACCCGCTTGCCAGGGCGTCTGCTGAACGACGCCGGAGAGGAAATTGGCGCCGCCAGCGTGGACTTCGATTTCAGCGCGGATATCGTGCAGTTTTTGAGGAGTTTCGCGCTGACGAAAGTTGAGGCCTAATGGCAACTACCACCATGAACGAAGCTGCGGATCTATCCGAACAATACGCCGTGATGCGGGATTGGAATGCCGTGCGCTTCGACGGCAGCCAGAGCGGCCATGTGGAGAGCTACTTCATCAAGCTCAACAGCGCTGACGAGGGACGTGCTCTCTGGCTCAAAGCGACCATCCTGAAGAAACACGGCCACGAAGCCATGGGCGAAGCCTGGGCCATCGCATTCGATCGCGGCAGCCCGGCGGTCGGCGTGAAGAACGAGATACCCTTCGACGAAACGTCTTTCTCCGCGCAGAAGTACGCCGTGCGCGTCGCGGACGTCGAAATGGACAACGGTCGCACCCGCGGCAGCATCGAACACGACGGCCACCGCATCGAGTGGGATCTGAACTTCACGACCGACTCCCCTGCCCTCGTGCCGTTTCCGTACATGAAGATGTACGAGGCCAAGCTACCAAGCAGTAAGCTGGTCACACCCCACCCTGACTCGCGCTTCTCGGGACACTATTTGGTGGATGGTAAGCGTGTGGAGGTCGACGCCTGGCGCGGCATGCAGGGACACAACTGGGGGCGCGGGCACGCTGAGAAATACGCCTGGGCACACTGCAACCAGTGGCACGAAAGTGATGAGCTCGTCGTTGAGGGCTTGACCGGACGCGTCCGAGTCGGGCCGATTCTTGCGCCACCGTTGACGCTGTTGTGTGTGCGCCACCGCGGCGTGCGTTTCGATCTCAATGCACCCAAGAGCCTGCTCAAGAATCGCGGTGAGATCACACCGCGCAGCTGGCGTTTCACCGCCACGGGCCCCCAGGCCCGCGTCGAGGGCGAAATATTCGCCGCCACGGACGATTTCGGCGGCTTGTATTACGAAAACCCCGACGGCGCGATGACCCACTGCCTCAATTCGAAGATTGCCGAAGCTCGCCTAACCCTGGATCTCGCAGGTCGCGCGCCCTTCACAGTGACAACGCGCTCTGCCGCGCTCGAGATCGGCACCCGGGATCCGAGTCACGGCGTGCGCATGCTGGTTTGACGGAGGCGCGCAGTCGCGGGCCGTCGGGCGGCTAGAAGTCGAAGTAGATCGAAAGCTCCGCCATAATTTGGAACACGTCGAAGCCGATGTCGAGGTTGGGCAGGCGGAAGCGTCCGCCGACGTCGCCGAAGGCGCCGCTCGCTGTGGGGATCGTGTAGCCGACGAAGAATCCAGCCAGGAATATTTCGTTCTTGAACTCCGGCAAGAACAGGCCAGCTTCCGGGCCCAAGAACACCTGGTCGGTCACGTTGATTGGAACCTGAAGCGGTGCGATGAACACGGTATCGATGTTCGTCTCGAGTGGAAACAAGATGAACGGCCCGGTGTCCAGGCGAACGCTGTCTCCAAGATGGAACGAGACCGGCATGCCGAGCAAGAAACTCGGATCGTCGCCGAAGCGCGGCGTGACCTCGGCAAAAGCGCTGAGTTCAACGGCCTTCTCTGGAAGAAAACGAAACTGCCCGTAGAAGCTTGGCGCGGCCAGCTTGGAACTGTTGAACTTGACCAGGTGCACGCCAACTTCGAGGTTTTCGATTAGCCCAAACCCTGCCCCGAAGTTCAGAGTCGTTTCCGTGTCCCGTTGGTCGTTGACCTCGAGGAACGTCGTCTCGATCACACCTGCCGGAAGAGGCCAGTAAGGTCCGTCGTCCAAGCGTAGCGTGTACTTCGGCAGGGTTTGGCTGCGTGCAGCAAACTTGTTTTCAATTCTCCCGCTCGATGCCAGCGCCGACGGCGCCAGCATTGCAACCGCAATCGTGACAGCAAGCGACTCCAACAGTTCCCGTTTGCTCATGACCAACATGATTGCGAATTTGTCTGCAGCACGCAACAGCCGCGTCGATGCGCTCCTTGGGCGTGCAGCGCTCATTGGCACCTAGCTGCTCACACCAGCGCTCTTGCCCAAGACAAGGCCACTCGGTTGCGGAGGTACCGTTACAGCAACGCCCAGACGCTCCATCGCGCCTCAAAGCATCGCGGTTGCCAACCATCTATGTATTACGACGCGCACGTCCCGCCCGGCCGCGGGTTGCGCCGCTGCAACGGGGGCAACTCTAGTCGCGGCGCTGCAGCTTCATCAGTAGGTGAAGGATCTCGATGTAGAGCCAGATCAGGGTCATCATCAGGCCGAAGGCCGCGTACCACTCCATATACTTCGGCGCCTTTTCGGCAGCGCCGGTTTCGATGAAGTCGAAGTCGAGCACCAAGTTCAGCGCCGCGATCACGACGACGAACATGCTGAAGCCGATTCCGATCAGCCCGCTTTCGTGAATGTACGGAAAATTGATGCCGAAGAGCCTGAGGGCGAAACTAGCGAGGTACAGCATCGCGATCCCGCCGGTGGCGGCGACGATGCCCAACTTGAAGTTCTCGGTGGGTTTGATCAGACGGGTGGTGTAAGCGGCCAGCAGACAGCCCAGTGTCCCGAAAGTGAGGGCAACAGCCTGAAAGGCGATGCCGGGATACATGCTCTCGGCTAACGCCGAGATCCCTCCGAGCACCAAGCCTTCGAATGCCGCGTAGATGACGCTGGTGACGGGCGCCCAGGTCTTCTTGAAGATCGTGATCAGGGCGAAGATGAGCCCGCCGATAACGCCAACTACCAGGAAGGGCTGGTAGGCGCCGCCAGCCATCACGAATTGCCAGGTGAAGGTCGCGGTCGCTATGAGCACGAGCAGCAGGAAGCCGGTTTTGTTGACGGCGCCCTGCAGGGTCATGACCTTGGGGTCGCCCGCAAGCGAATCAAGGCCCTTGAATACGGACTCCTTCAGGGCGGGATTGGCGCTGCGCATATCGCCCACTGTGCGTCCCGTAGCGGCCGCCGTCAACGAGCATCCGCAGAGAGACGACCAGGGCGCAGCTGGATCCCAGGGGGCCTTTTGCTAGGCTCGCGGCCATGCGCAACCTGGCCCGAACCATCGTCGCTGCTTCGCTACTCGTTTCTCCGTGCGCCGTCGCCGCGCCTGCTCTGCTCCCGGGCCCCGGTGAGGTGGGTCATGACGCTGGGTTGGCGAAGAAGGCAAGCGGCTTCGAGCGCCAAATCCACGCCATCATGACGCCTTCGCTGGGGTTCGGATTGGAAGCATACGTATCCAAACCCGCTGACCGCGCGGTGATCGATGCCTTCATGGCGTCGAGTTCGACGGACTTCAAGGCTCAAACCGGCAAGCACCCGTACCAGGTCGTCGACGCCTACGGGGAGCACGGCGATCTCGGGATGTTCGGAGGTGTCCAGGCGGCGGGAGATGCTTTTCGCTATGTGGTGCTGCGGGATAGCGGAGCACCCAAGGCCGAGGTGGACGCAGCTCGCGCGCATCTGCTTGCGGCGATGCAGGGGCTGCACTGGTACCAGCAGGTCACCGGCGTACCCGGAGTGTTTGCTCGAGGGATTTACCGGCACCAGCCCGCTGCTGGCGACCCACCGCTTCCGGGCTCGCCGCAACCCGCGGTTCCTCTCTTCGACTCGAATGGCAAGCCCCAGCCCGCCAAGAAGGTGCCGACCTGGCGCGCGGACGGCTCGGGCAAGCTGCCATTTTTGATCTGGCTCGACGACACGAGCAAGGACCAGTTCATCGGCTATGTGATGGCGCTCGGTGCGGTGTACGACGCCGCGCACGCCGATCCGTCCATTCCCGCTTCAGCCCTCACACCCTTGATCGACGACGCGAAAGCCCTGGGCCAATCCCTAATGAAAAAGGTCTTGGTCAATGCAGCGCAAACAGCGGATTTGGTTCTGATGGACGCGGATGGGCGCCCCACGTCTTTCCACGACATCAGCGCGGAAGAGATCTCGCCGGGCGTCGTTTGGGGCAGCCCGATCAACGGCTTCAACGCGCTGATGGCCCTGGGCGCAATCCGAACCCTGTATCACATCACCGGCGACCCAACCCTCGAGAAGTTCTACTACGACGAACTCGTGACCAAGCGGAAGTACTTCGACGTCGTCGAAAGCAGCGTGAGCTTGATGTACACAGGGACCAACACCAACTACTCCAACGTGAACATGGCCTTCGTCAGCATTTACGGTTTGCTGCGGTACGAAGGCGATCCCGCCTTGGCAAAGCGCAGTCGGGACATCTTGCACCAACACTTGTACGCGCCGGGCAAGCCGCGACAGCCAGAAGGCAGCAAGCAAGCGCTCTTCGACTTCATCTACGCTGGCTTTCGCTCCGGTGGCTCGCTGGGACCTGGCAAGACCGCGCTCAGCGACGGTGTGTCTATGATGACGGAGCACCCCTCAGCGCCCTATTGGGACGTCGCGGTCGAAAACTGCGACGCCGCTGAGATCGCCAAAGGAAGCTGCCTCGGCACGGACGGTACGCCGATCACGCTCGAGTCCGGCAAGGGTTGGAACGACATCGTCGTTGCCACCGCGCCGGTCCCGATGCGAATTCGCCCACCGAGCAACTTCGAGTTTCGCTCGGATCCCCATCGGGTGAACAGCACTGGCACCACCCGGCTCAATCCTGGTGGCGGGTTCCACGCGGCCTACTGGTTGGGGCGTTTGCTGGAGACCGGCTCTGGCCTGACGCCCAACATCTCGCCCAAAGCCCGAAACACCCCCGGAACAGCTGGTGCCGGTGGTGCTGGCGGTCAGGGCGGCGCCGGAGGTGTCGCAGGCTCCGGCGGAGGGAGCGCGGGAGTTGCGGGAGCGGGAGCCAGCGCGGCTGCTGGTGGCAGCGCCGGAGCAGCTGGGTCGGGAGGCGTGAGCAGTGGGGGAGGTGGTGACGATGATGGCGGATGCGGCTGTCGCACACCCCGTCGAGCGCCAACCCCGCCCCAACTCATGTTGGCGCTGCTCGGCCTGGCGGGCCTGGTGCGCGCGCGCAAGCGCCGCGCGCGGCGCGGCTGACCATATCGGCACATGGCCACCGCCAGTGGCGAGCCGAGCGTTCGCCAGTCAACATGCGGGATCTGCCCGGAGCATTCCGATGGCACACCTCCTGCTGACGCGGCGAGCATGCAAGAAAACATCGAATGTAACACGCCGGAGGCCGATGAGGACGATTACGAATTCGACGTCGACGTGCTTCATCAGATCTGCCAGGATGACAAGGCTCGCCGCGAGCTGATTTGGGCAAGACACATGTACAAGGGCGACTACGTCAACGCCTTCGACATAGAACAAGTCGATCCAGACCTGCGCGCTAGGCTACGAAACACAACCGCCCGAGTTTGGAAGGCGGTGCGTTTGGATCCGAGCGACCCCCGCCACTCGGGCAGCATGAAAGAGGTTTATGAACGGATCTACGACGAGCGCTGGCGCCACCACTCGGCATTCTATGCCGAAAAGCCATGCCGTTGCATCGACTGCGATCCGAATCCAATTCCGCTGCGAGGGAATGGGCTCGACTTGAAGCCGAATGACGTCCTAGCGCCGCCGGCGCAATGCGGCGAAGGCAGCTGCGACTAGCAGTGCGAGGGCGCCTAGTCTGCGCACGGGACATCAAGAAGCACCGCAAGGGCATCAAGCCCGGCGGTGGCCGCATCTTGATGTGCTTGGAGCGCAATCGCACCAGGCTCCGCCCCCTGTGTACGGCAGCGATCCCCTGAGCCCGTTGACCGAGCGCTGCACCGCCGTGGCGGCGCGGCATGCCACCAATCCACGAGCCAAGGATACTTGTTCGGTCGTAACGACACTCTGAGCGCGTCTCGGACTAGTTGCGCTTGAGCTGACCACTGATGAATATCGCGCCATCAATTCGCCTGCCGTCATCGCCAAAGATGGCGCTGCGAACGGGCGCGAAGGTCACGGGTGTCTCGAGATCCTGATTCAAGCGCTTGTAGTGCAGCGTCGCTAGCACCGCATCCTGGGCCTCGACACCGGGCTGCTTGCCGTTTCGGGTCAGCACCAAGACGAGTTTGCCCGGTGCGCCCTCTTTGGCTTGAACGATGGCGTCCCCAGCACCTTGCCATACGGGCCCGGCTTCCATCTTCTCGAAACCGAGCGCTGCGGGATCGACGCTCACTCGAGTCGCCACACCGTACAGCCTGGATAGGTCGTGGCCGACGATTTCCAGCACGAGTTTGCCGTCCGTTACCTCCTTGGCACGGAGGCTAACCGCGGCCCCAGACGGCGTGGCGTCAGATACGAAGCTGACGCTGCCAGGAGTCGGACCGGGCGACTTGCTTTCGTCGGAGCTCGAGCCACACGCCGCGGCCAAGAGCGCGCAGCACAACAGAGCGGTCATCGGTTTCATAGCGCCTCCTGACGTAGGGTCGCGAAGTTGTCGAGCTGGACCTGCAGATCGGCCCCCTCCAAGGTGCCATCGTTGTTCTGGTCGCAGCGTGAATCGAAGTCCAAGTCGAGGCGCCACGCGCCCTCACCATCGGGGGCACCGGTCCCGGATGTCTTTCCCTGGCGAAAGGCGCAATGAATCACGTCCAAGCCGTCGACCTCTTGGTCGAAATCGACGTCGCCGGTCTGAGCGGGCCGACTCCAAACCACCGCATCGTGCCGAGGATTGGGTCGAACTGAGATCACCGGCTGCTTGACCTGCAGCTCCAGCTGGCCGCTGCCGGGCAAGTCTACCAACCGTTTCTCGTTGCTTCCGTCCTGGTAGGTGATGACCAGCTCCAAGCTCAAGGTCTGATTCACGCCCTCGCTGGCAATGGTGAGTTTGACGCCCTCCCCGCTCTTGGCCTGAGCGAAGTTGAGGGTCGGCGCAATGGCCGGTGTGTCGTAGACGAAGGTAGCGAATACAGAGCTGAGGTCTTTGCCACCTTTCGCCTCGAGAATCTTCTGGAAGTCAGCCGTGTCGCAGTGCGCCTTGGTACACTGCGTCACGTAGTCGCGCAGGCTCTGGGCAAAAGCATCTTCACCGATCAGCACGCGGAGATGGTCGAGAGTCGCGGAAGAACGAATGTACGCCCAGATAGTCGTCTGGATCGGGTCTTGTGGGACCACTTGCGCCGATGGGGCGACCAGGGGCGGCAAGCTGGGGTCGGCCATGTATCTCAGGATCATGGCGTGCTCGTTGTAGCGACGGGCCAAGTAGCTATCCCGATCGAGCCCGCCAGCGAATTTCGCCGATGAGTAGTCAATCTGGGTCAGGGTCGCCAAGCCCTCGGTCAACCATCGGGTCTTGTTCAAGTCCGTGGGGGCCACCAAGATCCCCCACCATTCGTGGGACGTCTCGTGAGCGAGGGTCTCTTCGAAGTACTCCGCACCGTAATCACCGTAGTTTTCTGCCAACAGAACGAAGCTGTCCCCCGCGGTCCCGGGCAGCGTCCAACCCGCAGGCAACTTCATGACCTGCAGCTCCTTGAAGGGCAGCTTGGCGCCCGTTTGCTGGTCCAAGAAGGGCAGGATGCTGGTCATCCAAGTGCTCATCTCACCCTGCCAGGCGGGCAGTGATGTTGGAGTGAATACGGTAGTCGCGGGGTTGGTGTTTGCCACAGCCGTTGACGCCAAGTCGCCGAAGAGGATCAAGTACGGTCCGGCCGTGTGGTAGCCCGGAACCTCCCAGCGCGTTGTGTGGGTCTTGCCGTCGTCCGTGTCTTCGGTCTTCTGGCCCGCGGCCACGACATCGACCCCGGACGGCATATGCAGAACCAAGGTGCGTTTGGCAGACCAGACGTTGTAGCCGCCAAGGCTGTCTTGATCCACCAGG
Organism: Polyangiaceae bacterium; assembly: GCA_965222375.1. GTDB lineage: Bacteria > Myxococcota_A > Polyangia > Polyangiales > Polyangiaceae > JACKEA01. The sequence continues at coordinate 3,292,331 of CBDCTZ010000016.1, read as the reverse complement.
CTCGGAAGCGCTGACCCTTCCATCATCACGCCCAGAGGTGGACCCTTCGAGCAGTAGTCGCTCATGCTGCTGCCAGCGCTGGGCTTGCATTGCACCGCGCCGGTGTAGTCGATGGTCACGTCTCGCACTTCGCCGGGCGCTAGGGGCGGAGAAATGGTGAAGGTCACCCAGCTCAGCGGCGGATAGGGCTGCGTGGTGGGCGTCACCGTCGAACCGGGTGCCGTCGCCAACGTAACGCTCAGCCCCTGATCCAGGAGCATGCCAAAACTGCCGACCGAGCCCTGCTCTGCCTTGAGCTTCACGACGAGCTTGCCGTCCGTCTGACCGCTCGTCGGATCCAAGCTGAGGTCGAGACGGGTCTCGAGGATCTTGGTGCTCTTGAACGGGGGAGCGGACAAGCTGGGAGGCAGCGGCGCCTGCAAAGCGGCGTGGACGCCATGGGCAGGGTGAGCGGGCGCAATACTCCAGGTTCCGCTTGCGGCTTGCTGCAGCGTCGGCATGGGCGTGGCGTGGGCGAGGTGGGGTGCCATACACAGCGTGGCGCCCAAGGCCGCGACTGTGCCAAGAGTTCTCAGGCAGGACATGGCGCGGCTGATAGCCAAATCCGTGCCATATGGCTAGGCGCTGAATCCCTGCGCCAGCGCGCTGAGGCGGGCGCGCCCTAGCACGGATTGACGCGGCTGGAGCCCGATGGGCGTTAGACAATGAACGGCCGCGGCCGGCTCAGCTAGGGTGCCGACGCTCCGGTCGCTTGGTTCAATTCGGCGCGCCGCAGCGCTTCCTCTATGGGAGGAAGCGCTGCGTGACCCGGCCAAAGCTGCTGGGCACGACGCAACGAGCGTCTGGCCTCGGGGAGCCGCTGCAGCCGTGTCAGAACCACGGTCTCATTGGCAAGCGCCTTGAGTAAGGCTGGATGGTAGCTCAATGCGACCCGGTAGCTGGCAAGCGCGGCTCGCAGCTCGCCCAGCTCTTGGTACGCGTTGCCAAGGGCGACATGGGTGCCGACGTTGGCCAGCAGCACCCTCGAGCGCTCGAGTTCTCGGCGGGCTTCCCTGGCGCGCCCCAGCTCCAAGAGCGCCAGCCCATGCGTGAGCGCGGCCGCTCCGGAGCGCGGGTCCACGCTAGCGGCGCGCATCGCAAAGCCCAACCGCTCAGAGCCCGCGCGTGCGTCGGCTTCGGAAAGCGCGCGTTCTGAGAGAAAAGCCTGGACGAGGAGCGCGGCCCCAAGGGCACCCGTGGCAAAGCTGCCCATGACCATAACCCGGGCCGGCCGGGGTGACAGCGCAGCTGTGGAAAGAGCAAGAAACACCACTGGCACGGGTTGGGTGAGACAGGACTCACCCACCATGCAAATCGCAAGCGCGGCTAACATGGCTGACTGAGCCGGGGACCGGTCCAAGGCTCGCCGCAGCAGTAGCCACAAAAATCCGGCTAGCAGCACGGAAGCCAAGAAACCAAGCTCAACGGCAAGATGTAGAAAGTCGTTGTGCGCCGTCGTCGCGTTGACGAAGCGACGGGACGCAGTTTGCTCCGATAGCCCCGCGAGGCGGCCGCCTTGCTCACCGAGAAAGGCGTGGCCAAAGCTGCCGCTGCCGCGTCCGAGCACGGGCGCGCGAGAAGCTGCAGTCGCACTGATTTTCCAGATCCAGCTTCGCCCCTCCAGGGCCCGGGACGTGCTGCTGCCAGCGACCGTCGCCGCACCTCGAGGCATGCCCACGCCAACTGCAGTGAGCGAGAGGCTGAGCCCGACGACACCGGTCGCCAGGCGTCGTGCAGCAAGTGCCCTGCCCTGCGCTCTTCCCCGACACCACCTGTGCCAAGCGACCAGTGTCACTCCGGCGGCGACCGCAGCGACCCAGGCCACCCGAGAGGGCGTGACACCCAGCGCGAGGGCTTGTGCCAAGGCGATCACGCCCCACCGCCAACGCGATCGACCCGACTTGCTTAGTACGGCCCCGACGGTAGTGGCCAGGGATAGACAGAGCGCCACTCCCAGCCAGTTCTCGTTGCCGAACACCCACGCTCCCAGGTCCGTGCCGAGGACTCGTCCCACAGCCACGGCGCCCGAACTGGCCAAGCCAACGATCGCGCCAACCTCTTCGACCAAGGCGCGCCGCGATCCGGCCGCTAGCCGCTGCGCCACCGTCGCGGCAAAACACCAACCCAGGCCCAGAAGCAACACGCGAGGCAGCCCACCTGGGTTACCCCAGACGAGCCCGAGTCCGACCCAGATCGATAGGATGCCCCAGAGGCCCAGCGGCGTCGCCAGAAAGGCGCGACCCCGCTGGCCGTCCGAAACTCCGAGCGCCCCCAACACACACACGCCCAGCGCAACCACTAGGGTCTTGCTGACCGTCGCAGGCACGCCGGGCACGATGCACAGGGCCGCCGTAGCGGCGAGCAGCAGCGGCAGCCAACGCGCTGGCACGAACTACTCGCGGCGTTCGTCGAGTAGTCTGCGCAAACGATCGCGCACATCTGCGCGACCCTCTCGAGCGAGGGCACGACGCATGACCCAGGTCACCTTGCGATCCTCATTCCTGCGGAGGTAGCGCTCGGCAAGCTCGCGCTCCCGGGCGTTTTTCGAGGCCAAGCTCGACAGCATCCCAAAGAAACCCGTCTCGGGTTCGAAGGAGAGCAGAATCCCTCGCGCTGCGGCAGCGTGATCGACATCTGCCGAGCGCGCTCGTGCGTCGAGCTCCGGCTTCAGCGTGGCGATGGCCTTTTTGTTCTCGAGACCACCCACCACACGCACGTAGTAGGGCAGCCATTCCGCCGGGAGGTTGTCGAAGTCTGCCAGCAACGGCTTCGATACTCGAGTATCGCCCAGGCGTAGCAGTGCAGCGCCGGCGTGTACGCGATGCCAAGTGTTCTTGGCGGTCAACAAGGGCCGAAGCCGGGCCCGCTCGCGCGTCGTGCCGACGGCACCTACCAGGTCGATGCTCTTTCGCGTCGACTTGTCGTTGCCGCCCCATACCGACGACGCGAGCTCGCTGACTGCGAGAGTACGCGTCCCGCTAGGGCGCCGCTGAGCAACCAAGCCACCAACTTCGTAGCTGCCGTTGGCCCACCACAACAGCAACCGACCGTTGACGGCAGCGGCCTTGTCCTGAAGCAAGTACGGCTTCACCTGCCAGTAATTGCAGCCGTCGGATTCGAAACAACCGAGGAGGTAGTCCCGAACCCGTTGGTCACCTGCCTTGCCCAGGACCAGGGCGGCGCGCCTTCGCATGGCGTGGCCGCGGGATGACTTGGCGAATCGGCTGTTGAACAGCTTATCGTAGATCAGTTCCTTGCGCTTCCCACCCGTCAGCCGGTGTAGGGAATAGATGGCTTCCTGGCGAATGGTCGAATTCGCAGAGCGCACGAAAGGCTCCAGCAACTTCACACCCCGCGGATCTCCCACCTTACCCACGGCAACGATGGCGCTGGTGCGGACGAAGTCGCTGGGGTCTTTGAGGGCGGCCTCCAGCACGGGCAAGCCTTCGGCTCGCTTCACATCGCCCACGACGAATGCGGCGTTGAGACGAATCACGGCCTGCTTGTGGCCGATGATCTTCGAGATGGCTTTGTAGAACGCCTTGCGGTCGAGGCGCTCCAAAGCAAAGCTGATGTTGTTGAGCATGCGCGCTTCGCGCACCTTCGGAAGCTGCGCAAGCAGCGCGCGGGTTGCGCCCCGATCGCCGATCCGCCCCAGCCCATAGGCAGCCTTGTTGCGAATCTCCGCGTTCTGATGGGAGAGCAAGGCCGTTAGAGGACGCACCAACCGTCGCGATCGCAACTCGGCTGAGGCTTCGGTCGCGGCAAGAGCAACGCCATCGTGGTCGGACTTGAGAGCATGGGCGACATCGCTTTCGAGGGTGGTACGAGCCATCAAGTGCCGACTTCGCCACAGAGCACGAAACGCCGATGCCCGAAAGTCGCCACGTCTGTCGTTAGGCTTGGGCTTGCGGCGAAGCTCCTTGCGCAAGACCGCCAATGCCTTGGGGTTGCTAATTGCGCCCATGGCAGCGATCACCGCGTGTCGGATGTGCGGCTTCTCGTCTTTGCGTTGGAACAGCTTGAGCAACGCCGAGTAGGAGCTCGGGTCGGCCATTTGCCGTAACGCGAAGACGACTTGAAGGCGCACTCCGGCCTCCCAGTCCTCCAGTGCCGTATGCAGCGTGGGCAGCGCTCGGCGATCTCCGAGGGCCGCGAGCACCTTGGCGCAGTGCATTCGCACGTAAACGTCGACGTTGTCCGCCAAGCAACGCTCGAGGGCTCGGGTACTGCGCCGCCCGAGGTGCAATAGATCCGGACTGGCGGGAAGTTCGCGCCGCGTGACGTTCACCAAAACTTTGGGGTCGTGGGGGATGCGCGCAAGCACCTTCTGGCGAGGTGACAACTGGCGCACGGATTTTTCAGCCTGCGCATCGATGGTCACACCCACCGCTGGCGCCAGACCAACGGCTAGTAGGAGGATCTTCCAAGCGGTCTTCATGGTTTGGCTTTCTCAGTGGGCGCTTGTTTGACGCCCAGACTGTGTTTCTGGGCCAGACGCTGGGCTTCCTCGGCGCTGATTCGGTTGGGGAGGAAGCGAATGATGACGCGACGCGACCCGCACGCCCCGGTAGCTGAATCCCACTGAATCAGGTCAATGCCGTGGTGAGCGTATACGGCGAGATCGAAACGCTCCTCGCAATCGCTGGCCCGAGCCAAATCCACGACCAGGGATAGTTCGCCGCGGGGCTCGCTACTGGGTACGGGCCGATCGTGCTCCGCCGCGCGAGGTGTCGGAACGCCGCCAGCGGCGCAGCCCGCAGTCAGGACACAAAGCAGTATCGAGGCCGCAGCGAGGACCCTACCGGGCAGCATCCCGGTCGACTTACAGCAATGGCCAAGCCGAAACAAGTTGCTGCCACTACGCCCGACGACACGGATGCATTCCCCAGAAATGGCGCCCCGCCCCGGTGGGTCTGGGCCAGCCTCAGCCCCCTCCATGATGCTGACCCCGACCGACGGATTCACCGGTGTTCGACTGTGGCACGGTTTATTCATTGCTGAGGCGCATGTCCTGGAGCCGAGCGACCGTATTCGCCGCAGCCACCCTGCTCGCCCTGGTCGGCTGTAGTTCCAAATCGAGTCATTCGAAGTCCCGCCCGACTGGCGGGGCGGGCGGGCTGGCAGGCGGTGCCGGTTTCTCCGGCGCAAGTGGCTCTGCGGGAACGGCCGGCAACGCTGGGACTGGCGGCGGCGCTACAGACGGCGGTTCGAGCGACGCTCCGGTCAGCGGCGAAGACCCCTGCCCGGGACTGCAACAGGCGCCGCCCGCAAGCGGAGGCTGGCCGGATTCCAAGACTCAATTCTGCTTGGACTTCCTCGGCCAGACCGGTGCGCCCTGCGGCACGGTCGGCAGCATGCCCGGGCAGGACGGGGAGTACGCCCATCCAACTCCTGCCTATGACGCCAACCCTTGCGACGGTCGAATTCTCTTCGACCCGATGACGGGGCTCGAATGGGACAACTCGCCCACTCTCCAGAAAAGCACGTGGCTTGACGCGCCGAGCGCATGCCAAGACCTGAAGCTGGGCGGTGGAGGCTGGCGCGTGCCATCTCAAGCTGAGTTGCTTTCCTTGGCCGACTTCGGGCAGGCCAGCGCATTACTACCCGCAGAGGTCATGGATCATTCCGGCAACACATGGAGTGCGGGCGAAGATCTCAAGATCCTGACCAATGCCTGGGTGGTATTTTTCGACGACGGCACGAGTGAGCCACGGGGCAAGAACAGCAAGCAGCACCTGCGGTGCGTCCGGGGTGGAGCTCCCACAACAATGATGGACAACGGCGACGGTACCGTGTCGGATCCGCGCACGAACTTGAGCTGGAAGCAGGCCGATGAGGGAGTGCACCCGTGGGCAGAAGCGCTGGACGTCTGCGAACAACTCGACTTCGCGGGCGCAAAGGACTGGCGGCTCCCGAACGTGAAAGAACTGGCGACGCTGGTCGATCGCAAAACAACCTCGCCTGTCATCGATACCAACCTCTTTCCGAACGCGCAGTCTGCGCGCCACTGGAGCGCAACGGCCTATCCCGACGATGTCTCGCACCCGGCCACTGCCTACTTCCTGAACTTCAGTAACGGCCGGGTTTTTCGCGGTCACGCGATCACGCAGTACCGCGTTCGTTGTGTGCGCTGAGGGCGCGATTGCGAAAGTCCGCGACGCAATCCAATATGCCGGGATCGTGCTGTGCCGCTCCCCGTTGATGATCACCCTTTGCGCGATGGGGACAGCCTGCACCCTGCTCGAGGAGTTACCCGAGCCGCGCGTACCACCCACGGTTCATGCGCCTGCTCATTTCGACCGACCTGTGTACAGCTCAGGCAATGCCCTGCCCGCCCACTACCGGGTGATCGAACCAGAGCGCTCTTGCCGGCGCCCCCGCTCCGAGCCGATCGTCTTCCTGCACGGGCTGGGCGACGTCGGCTACTCCCTGGTACCGCTGGCGGAGAGCGCGGCTCCTTGCTTTCGGCGCGTGATAGTGGACCTGCCTGGCAGCGGAGAGAGCCCGACAGCATCCGGCGCCGAGGCGATTACGCTAGGGCACGTACTCGGCAGCATTGCGTCCATCATCGAAACAGAGGCACCGGGTGGGCGCGCAATCCTCGTCGGTCACTCGCTAGGGGGCACCTTGGCGCTGCGGCTGGCGGCGCGCTACCCCGAACGCATCGCCGGGCTAGTGGTTATCAGTGCGCCCAACGATCGGTTCTCCCTCGGCGAGAAACAGCGCTTTCTGCTCGAGCACTGGCGTAGCGTGATGCCGGGGATTCGGCTGCTTGGGCCCTACACCACGATGGGGGCTGCCTACCGTTCCATGCTTCCACCGGGAGATGCGGGAGATGCGGTTTCCCTCTCACTCGTAGCTCGACAATGGGAAGACAGCGCGCGCGCCGCCGCATTCGAAGGTTATACCCGCTTCATCCTGCATTCGGACGAAATGGACAAGATGATCCCAGAGCGGACGAAGGTCCAAGCGCACACGCTGTTCGTCTACGGGTCGGACGATTCCTGGGAGGCGCCACCGCTCTCGGACTTCGGTTCCGCCAAGACTCGCGAATTCAATGAACTCGACGGCGTTGGGCACCTGCCACACGTGGAAGCACCTCGTCGGCTTGCCGCGGTGCTGTCACGGTTCCTGACGCGCTTCGAGCCAACAGGCCCGCCGGCCCCCTCACGCCGCCGCCGAGTCGAGCCCGAAATCGAAGCGGGGGAAGACATCTATGGTCCGTTTCGGGAGCTGTTCCCGGTGGTCGGTGCGGGCTACCTGTACAGCCGCGGCGCCTTGGACCCAGCTGCGCTCATCGGCCTTGCGAAGGGCTCAGTTGACACGTCCTATCCTCTCGAGGCCGGCCGCGCCGTGTTCCTGTGGGGCGGCGGGCTCAGGCGTGCAAACGGGGACTCACCCGAATTCATCTACGCCCGATTCACGGGTCGCGTGGAGTTGGTTTGGCGCTGGTACGGCGGGCTGCTGTTGGAGGGCACGGGACTGGCGGCCGATGGAGCCAACGGCGGCTACGGCGCCATAGGTTACGTGCCATCAGTAATCCCATGGACACGTGCGTTCATCGGATACGGCGCACTGCCACGGCTGGGCGCCGGAGCGATTGCCGGGGTCGAGTTGAACTTACGCGTGAATGACTTCCTGTTCTGAACGGATCGACCGACGAGCATGCCGATGCTAGGACCGGGCAATGGCACGTGACTCGCTGGCAGTTGGACTGGTGTTGTTCGCATCCCTTTTGGCCCTGGGCTGCGGCGCATCCGATTCGAACTCTGGCAGCGGGGGCTCGTCCTCTGGTGGCGCGAGCAGCGGGGGCCAGGCAGGGAGCGCGAGCGGCGGTGCGTCGACTGGGGGAGTTACTGCGGGCGGAGCGGCCGGAGCAGCGGCGGGCGGTGGAAGTGCCGGCACGGCTGGCAGCGCCACAAGTGCCGGCGCGGGCGGGAGCGCGGGAAGCGCAGGAGCCGGGGGCGGCGCAGGAGCCGGAGGATCATCCGGCACCGCGGGAAGCGGAGGCAGCGCAGGAAGCGGCGGCAGCGGCAAGCTCGGCCCCCTGGTTGTCGTCACGGTCAATACGGGCACGTCGAAAGATCTGAACCACGACGCCGACAAGAGCGACGGCTACACCGACAACGAGGCAAAGCTCTCCGACAAGCACTACGGAAACGGACTTGCCTGGCAGACTGCCGTCGACGGCACCAAGAAGTGGTTTGCCGCGCTCAAGCCCGACATCGTGGTGTTTCAGGAGCTCTTTCACAGTCCTGAGTGCGCGAACATTGCCCCGCAGCATCACAAGGGGTTCGTGTGTGAGACTTGGAAAGCCGGCGACCCCAGTGTGGTCAACGTCATTCTGGGTTCCGATTATCAAGTTGCCTGCCATCTGGACAAACCCGACAAGTGCGCCGCGGTGAAGAAGAGCGTCGGCACTTTCGCTGGCTGCAACAGCGATCTGTGCCTGAACGGCCTCGATGGCGCCAAAATCCCGAATTGCGGGGGTGGTTCACGGGTCGGCCGGGGCACGATTCAATTGATGGGAGGGGGCACCCTCACCGTGGTCAACGTGCACGGGACATCCGGTTTCTTGCCGGCGGATCAACTGTGCAGGGTCAAGCAGGTTGAGCACGTGTTCCTTAACATGGACGGCAAACCCGCTGCCAGCGGGTTGCGCAACGTCGTCATGGGGGATCTGAACACGGATCCCGGCCGTGCCACGCTGCTGGACTTGAGCGCTCAGCGCTGGAACGACTTCGTCGGGCCGGGCAAGAAGTTCAAGTTCATCACTGCCGTGGGCCCAAGCGCGCCACCGACCTACAACATCCTGAACATCGACCACGTGATGGCCGACAAGTTTGCTGGCAACTGCTGGCACGCAGGCATCACCCCCGGTCATCCAAACGTCCTGAACTGGACGTACTTCGACCACAAGCCCGCGGTCTGCACCATCAACGAGCTCTAGGCTCGGCCCGCTAGCCCGTGCCTTAGAACTTGAACTTCTCGAAGCTGTTCAGGTCTTTGAACGCCTGGACCAAGCGCGCCACCATTTCTTTTTCACCCACGTGAATCCAGGCGCGTGGATCGTACTTCTTCTTGTTCGGCTTGTCCGGACCATCGGGATTGCCGATCTGGCCTTGAAGATAGGCGGTGTTGTCGTCCATGTACCTACGGATCGGATGGGTGAAGGCCCACTGGGTGTCCGTGTCGATGTTCATCTTGATGACACCGTAGGAGACGGCCTCGGTGATCTCTTCCGGAGTGCTCCCGGAGCCGCCGTGAAACACGAAGTTGACGGGTTTGTCGCCTTTGATGCCGCGCTCCTTGGCGATGACTTGCTGGCTATTCTTCAGGATGATGGGCCGCAGCTTTACGTTCCCGGGCTTGTACACGCCGTGGGTATTGCCGAAGCTAGCCGCAATCGAGAAGTCTCCGACCTTGCTCAGGGCGTCGAAGGCCTGCAGTACCTCAGACGGCTGCGTGTAGAGTTTGGAGTCGTCGACGTCGGTATTGTCGACGCCATCCTCTTCACCGCCCGTCACGCCAAGTTCGATTTCGAGCTGCATGTCGATCTTCGCCATGCGTTCCAATACGCGAGCACAGATCCCGAGATTCTCGGAGATGGGTTCCTCGGACAGATCGAGCATGTGCGAGCTGTATAGAGGCACTCCATTCTTCTCGTAGTAGGCTTCGCCCGCCGCGATCAGCCCCTCAACCCAGGGAAGAAGCTTCTTGGCGCAGTGGTCGGTGTGCATCACCACCGGAACGCCATAGGCCTTGGCCATCACACCTACGTGGTGCGCCGCCGAGACGCAGCCGGCGATGGAGGCTTGCTGCTCTTTGTTGTCGAGGAACTTGCCAGCGTAAAAATGGCCACCTCCTTGAGAGAGCTGCACGATGATGGGGGACTTGGCCTCGCGGGCAGCCGCAAGGGCCGCGTTCGCGCTGTGGCTGCCAATGATGTTGACGGCGGGTAGAGCGCACTCGGCTTCTTTGCAGTACGCGTAGAGCTCGTTGAGCGCTTTTCCGGTGATCACGCCGGGGCGGAGTTGCAGTGCGTTCGTCATGTAGAATGTGGTAACCGAGATCGGCTAGATTTCCAATCGCCCCCGGGGCGCGGCTCCATCCCGGGGATTTCTCAGCGCAGACGTTGCGCCCCGCTCCAGCCGGCCTCGCAAGGAGCGCAGGGGTTGCGTCAGCGGGAGGCCTCGACGATGTTCGCCGCATGGCCTTCGAGATCGAGCACAAGCACTCATTTTCAGTGGAAGAGGCGCGGGCGCGGATCGGCGCGCTGGGCGAGTACCTGCAAAACAAGCACGGGCTCTCGGTGAATTGGACCGGCGACGACACCGCGACGATCAATGGGAAGTACCTGGTGGTGACCATCGAGGGCAGCGTGGAGGTCAAAGCCGACAAGGTGAGCTTCAGCGGCAAGGACCCGGGCATGCTTTGGAGAAGCAAGGCCAAGGACTACCTGAACGGCAAACTCAGCAAGTACTTGGACGCCGCAACCGACGTCGACGCACTGCCCCGCAGCTAGTCTGGTAGCCCTATTCTGGCACTACTGGGTCGCTGCGCTCTCCTCGCCAACGCGCCGGCGAAGCAGCTCGCGACTGTAAGCACGTAGCACTTGCTCGTAGTTCAAGAGTCCCACGATCGCTGTCGGGTCCTCGGCGGCCATGACGGGCAACTCCGGGTAGTGCGAGGAAGCGAACCGCTCCAGAGCCACGTCTAGGTTATCGTCCACGCTCACCGATACAAAGGGCAGCGCGCAATCCGCCGCGATGGCAATACGGCCGATGTCTTCATCGAAGAAGAACGCTCGAAGGGTGTCCATGGTCACTAGCCCCAAGGTCGAACCATCTTCGGACACTACCGGGAACACCGCCTTGTCGCTGTCCGTGGCATGCCGCAACAGCTTCCCGAGAGGTGCGGTTGCGGGAACGGGCTCGACGGTCGCGTCGGCGTCGTAAACGTCCCCAACCCGCACTTGCGAAAGGATGTCCATCACGTATTCGGCGCCATGGGCCGGGGAATCCCGCCGCGTCGCCACTTGAGTCGGGAACAGCGTCGGCTTCTGCATCAGAGTGGTGGTCACCACTTCTGCCAGCATGATCGGGACGAGCAAGTCGTAGCTGCCGGTCATCTCCGAAGCCATGACCAGCGTGGAGATGGGGGCATGTGCCACCCCTCCAACAAAACATGCCATGCCGACGATGACGAAGGCTCCCGGCTGTGGAACGACCTCAGGAAACAGCAGGTGGAAGGTCTGTCCGAAAGCGCCCCCGACCATGCCGCCAATCACGACCGAGGGGCCGAACATGCCGCCTGCGCCGCCGGACCCCACGGTCAGAGATGAGGTGATCACTTTGAGCAACGCGATGCCGAGGAGAAACGCCGCTCCCATGTAGCCAGCGGGTAGGGCGTCCCGAGTCGGTACGATGACTTCTTGCAGCCAGCCGTAGCCGGCGCCCAAGGCTTGGGGCGCCAAAAGCGCGATGACCCCGACGGCCAGGCCACCCAAGAACGGCTTGATGGCACGAGGCAATCGCAGGCGCGAGAAGATCCCGTCCCGGACGCCGAAGAAGACCTTGAGGAAGAGCACGCCGACTACGGCTGCGCCGATGGCCATCAAGAGATACAGAGGTAGCTGGCGCGGATCGAATTCGTAGCGACCCTCGGTGGCGAAGATGTGACCTTCACCGAAGATCATGGTGAATACCGAATAGGCAACGACAGAGGAAAGCACTGTCGGCACCAGACCATCGACTTCGAAGTCGTCCCGATACAACACCTCCACGATGAACAACGCCGCACCTAACGGAGTGCGGAAGATCGCAGCGATGCCCCCGGCGGCACCCGCCAATAGCAGCAGCCGCCGCTCCCGAGCACTGAGTCGAAACACGCGAGCAAGCAGGGACCCGATGCCGGCGCCCAAATGCGCCATGGGGCCTTCGCGCCCCGCGCTACCACCCGTGCCGATGACGAGCACGGCCCCGGCGGCTTTCAAGAATGACTCCCGAGCTGGAATGCGCCCATCGTGCTGATGGAACGCGTCGATCATGGCGTCGGTACCTTGAAACGGGCGGGCCGTGAATCGCGAGACGAGGAAGTACGCTAGAAGCGCCCCCACGGCGGGAGTGAGCACGATTAGCCAGGGTCGCAATGCGTCCGCGCGGCGAGCGGCGAATAGGGAATGTTCACCGGCGGGTTCGAGCAGGGAGAAGCCGGCCGCACTCACCAGCGCCGCCTGGCGCAGGGAGTCCATGCCGATGAAAAACAGAGACGCGGCCAAGCCCGAGAAGACCCCCGCGACGAGGCCCAAGCCAACCCAGCGGCTGACGGCCCGGAACTCGAACAAGCGAGCGAACGCTCCAATGTCCGCCAGGGTTGGGATCCCGGGTAGCGCCTTCATAGCGGCGAGATCTCACGCACTTCGAGCGCCGCAGCGCAAGGGTGAAGCTCATGTCGAACTCAGAGCACGGCGCGGCTGCGCGGCGCACCGCAGTCAGCGCGGCTCGGGGACCGTCGTTCCGCAATCCACGAAGTCCAAGTTCGTGTCGATGCGGAAGTTACTCTCGCTCGTGTGTCGCTCCGCGTGGAACAGCGCCAGCTCGTAGGTATTGCCGACGCTGATGCCCAGCTGGCTGGCTTCGGCATCGAGGCTGATTTGGTCTTGTTGCATGGGATGCAGCCCGCCCAGGTCGATCGCGAGCTTGCCGTTGATGAAGACCCACAAATCATCGTCGCCCTGGAAGCGAAACGTCTCGCCGCCTTTGTAGTTGAACTTGGTGTGCACTTCCGTGGTGAAATGGAAGTTGTGATCGTGCCCCTCGTTTCCGAAGCCGGCGTTGTCTAGCGGAAAGAACGAGTTGTCCTCGAACGTAAAAACGCCGTTTTCCGGAACCAAGAAGAAGTAGACGACGAAGGCCTGGTTCTTGCCAGGCGTGTTGACGTACCAATCGCGGAAATTCGCGGGCGTGGTGGTGTGGGCGGTACCGCCTGAATGCGCATAAACCGGCTTCTGATCAGCGCCCAGATCGCTGTTCACGATGCCCTTCAAGCCATCTCCGGTGAACGTCTGAAAGTCTGGGTGACCGCCTTTGGAACCGTCCTTGAAGTCACGCACGACGCCGAGCAACACCGAGCCACACTCGCCGATGTCCGGCGGTGTTCCCGTGAACTAGGGCCCTAGCTTCCATGCACCGCGGTCCGACTTGGTGAACCCCACGGGGATGCCGTCGGGCCCAATGGGAAAGCCGCCCCCCTTGCCGCCTCCGTCGCTTCCGCCCCCACCATCCACCTTGATCACGTTTCCGCCAGACCCGCCGTTGCCAGAGCCGCCGCTGCCGGGGTTGTTGAAGGCAGTGCCGCCATCGTCGTCGGATCCGCACGCGGTCGCGACCAGCGCAAGACTCAGTCCGAACAGCAACCCGCGTGGCCAATTCTGAAGCCCCATCATGGGGTCAGTGTAGCAGCCCGCCGGCGACCGGTCGCGACCGACCATCAGCGGATCCGCAGAGTCCGTGGGGGCTCCTCAACGGGCCGCGGAGGTGTTATGAGAGGCGCCGAAAGCGAGCGAGGAAGAAACCATGGCGAACCCGACTGCAACCTTCGAAACCTCCCTGGGCAATTTCACCGCCGAGATCTACGTGGACAAGATGCCCCTGACGGCCAAGAACTTCCTCGACCTGGCCAAGAGCGGATTCTACGACGGCTTGCATTTCCACCGGGTGATCAAGGGTTTCATGATTCAGTTCGGCTGCCCTCACTCCAAGGATCCGAACAGCACCCGTGCTGGGACTGGTGGTCCCCCCCACGGCACGATCCAGGATGAGCATCCGGAGGAGCACAAGCTCAGCAACGAGCCCTTCACGTTCTCCATGGCCAACACGGGGCGCCCCAACAGCGGCGGCTCCCAGTTTTTCATCAACACCGTGCACAACCACTACTTGGATTGGTTCACCGCTGGGCAGTCCAAGCACCCGGTGTTTGGCAAAGTGACCTCAGGTCAAGACACGGTTCAGAAGATCGAGACCACGCCTACCGGCGCGGGAGATCGACCCACGACGCCAGCCCAGGTGATCAAGATCACCGTCGACGGCTACTGAGGTCCGAGGCCGCAAGCGTGCGGCCCTTCCGGCCCGAGGGGCCTAGGGCGGGAGTAGTGGCCCGGGGCCGCCCCAGCGCTCGACCCCCAAAACCACAGTAGACGGGGCCTCAGGTCGGCCCATCCGAGCTTCTTCAGCGCGACTTGAAACTGCACTTGAGCGTGGCGACCTCGCAGTCGACCAGGACGCGCTTGGCATTGCGTATCACGAGCTTGGGCTCTTGGGTGACCACGCCCACGCGGCGCACGGGACGCCCAACCATCAGCGTCTCGAACGCTGGTGCATCTGGTGGCGCGACGGTGACGACAAAGCGGCCGTTCGATTCGCTGAACAACTCCGCGGCTGGCAAGAGCGGGTCCGCGTCCGAGCCCAACGTGACGTCGAGGCCTAGTTCGGACGCCATGGCCATGCGCGCTAGGCAGAGCGCCATGCCACCAAGGCCAGGCGTCGCAGCGCTGCACAGCATCTTCGCGCCCGTTGCGATCGCTAGCGCCCGATATAGCATCACGGTGGCGTCGAACCTGACTTGCGGCACCGAATTGCCAACGTAGGGCGCCGGCTGCCCGAGAGCCGCGGCCGGCCCACGCACGCTTCCAAGGTGCCGGTAGTACTCGCTGGCCCCAAGCTCATCCAGGGTCTCGCCCAGAACATAGACGTACTCGCCCGCGTTCTTGGGGTCGAGGGTCACCGCCGAATCCACATCGCTGATCTGACCCATGGCGCTCACCAACAGGGTCGGCGGCACGCTGACTCGAACGCCACCCATGGTGGAGTCGTTCTTCATCGAGTCTTTGCCACTGATCAATGGCGCGCTGTAGGCGACGCAGGCAGCGTAGAGGCCACGACAAGCACGCACGAGCTGGGCTGCCTTGTACGCGCCTTCGGGGTTTTTGGGGCTCTCTACAGGGTCCGGCCAGCAGAAGTTGTCCAAGAGCGCGATGCCAGCCAGAGGTGCACCCGCGCACAGCACGCGGCGCACGGCGAGATCCACCACGCTGCTTGCCATGGCGTACGCATCGATATCCGAATAGAAGGGATTGACGCCTTCACTGAGCACGTAGCCGCGCCGGCTGTCGTGCCGTGCCAAAAACACGCTGGCCTCCGCGGGTACATCCGAAGACGCGCCGACGAAGGGTTTGACCACGGTCAGCCCTTTGACTTCGTGGTCGTAGTGACGCGCAATCTGTTCATTGGAGGCGACACCATGCCTGGCCAGCATGGCCTCGACGGTCGCTGAATAGTCCTCGGTCTCGTCCAGGGTCGGCTCTTCGAACTTCCGCACCTCGTGGCGAGCGGAGATCTCGAGCCGGGGGTTGCCCTTGTGTAGGAATCGCATCGGCAAGTGCGCCACGGTTTCGTCAGCGTAGAGCACGTGAAAAACGCCGCTATCCGTGAACTCCCCGAGCACCGTGGACTCGACCTCGCGACGCGCAGACAGCGCTAGCAGCTCGTCCAACTTCTCTGGCGGCACCGAGAGGGTCATGCGCTCCTGAGCTTCGCTCACCAGGATTTCCCAGGGCGCCAAACCCGCATACTTCAGCGGCGCGAGGCTCAGATCCATCTTGCAGCCCCCAGGCTTTTCGGCCATCTCACCCACACTGGAGGACAGCCCGCCCGCGCCGTTGTCGGTGATGGCGCTATACAGGCCGGCGTCGCGGGCTTCGAGCAAGAAGTCGAACATGCGCTTCTGAGTGATCGGATCTCCGATCTGTACGGCTTGCACCGGAGCCGATTCATCCAAGGCCGCGGAAGAGAAGGTCGCGCCGTGAATGCCATCGGCTCCGATGCGACCGCCGACCATCACGATCTTGTCGCCGGGTCGTGCGGCTTTCTCATGGCCGGGCTTTCCCGCAACGCTGACCGGCAAGCGGCCGACGGTTCCGCAGAAGACCAGAGGCTTGCCCACGAATCGCGAGTCGAAAATTTCCCAACCGCGAGCGTAGGGAACGCCACTCTGGTTACCACCATCGATCACGCCGTGGTGCACGCCCTCTCGGATCCTGCGCGGGTGAAGCAAGCCTTTGGGCAGCTCTCGGTCCCAATCCGGCGAGGCGAAACAGTAGCCCCAGACGTTGCTCAGCAATTCCGCGCCCATCCCGGTTCCAAAGGGGTCGCGGTTCACTCCCACGATACCCGTCATGGCGCCGCCATAGGGGTCGAGGGCACTCGGCGAGTTGTGGGTCTCCACCTTGTAGACAAGGTGATAGTCCTCGTCGAAAGCAACGACCCCCGCGTTGTCGTGGAAAACGCTGATCAAGAATGGGCGATGCAGATCGCCTTCTGCGCGCTCCACCGCACGGGTGGCTCCGCGCACGTAGGCGTTGAACACGCTTTCGATGACCTCTGGGTGAGCGCCGGGTTCTTCGTACCGGATTTTGGCGTTGAATATCTTATGCTTGCAGTGCTCGCTCCAGGTTTGTGCCAAGCACTCCAGTTCCGCGTCTGTGGGTGAGGTCGAAAGCCCAACGGCCTGCCGGGCTTCGCTGTTGCCGGCTTCCAGAAAGTGCGCACGAATCGCACGCATTTCCGCCAGAGTCAGCGCCAGCAAGCGCGAATGGCTCATGGCCTCTAGCTGCTCGTCGTCGTCAGGCAACTCAACGACCTCGGTTGGTCGGCTGCCCTCCCCCAGAACCCGGGGAACGCTCAAATCCGGCGGGGAGTCGAGGAGCTGCTTCGAGGTGTGAACGTCGATGGTCTGGATCACCGGGTTGGCCAGTAGGTCCAAGGCGATCCGCTCCGCTTCTTGCGTATCAATGCCCTCGAACAAGTAAACCGTCGAAGTGAAGACCGCGGAATCCGCGGGCACCGCGCGCCCCAACGTATCCCCAACCGCAACCAACGCGCTCTTGCCAATAGGGTCTGTCACGCCAGGCTTGAAGCCCACCGTGACCGCCACGTCGAAGTCCTCCTCCTTCAGTCGGCCCCGGGCGCCGACCTGAAGCACAGGGTCGACGAGCTCCTTCAACACACGCTCAGCTTCGTCTCCCTGCATGTCCGAAAGCACGCGATACACATCGCGAGTGCGAACCTTCTTGGGCACGATACCGAGATGGCGCTCCGCAGCGGCTGCCACGGCGTCCGCGCGAGCGTCTTTGTGCTCGGGGCGAATGCCCACTTCGAAGCGCTCTACGGCGAGATCGGTCACGAGGTCCTCCGGGCTGGCGCGAGGGTAGCCGCAAACCCGGCAGTGAATCGACGCATTTTTCGGGTGCCGCGGCGCCCGGGAGGCGCCGGGATTTCGCGATGAAACTCCGGGGGTTGGAAGCTCGCGAACCCTTTCGGCGGCTCAGCGGCTCTCACCTGTGGAGGACATCAATGACCGTAGAACTCACCCAAAGCACCTTCGAAGCCACCGTCGGAGAGGGAATCGTGTTGATCGACTGGTGGGCCCCTTGGTGCGGGCCTTGTCGCGCCTTTGCCCCGATCTACGAACGGATGGCTGCGCAACACAAGGACGTCACGTTCGGAAAGATCAACACGGACGAGGAGCAGTCCCTCGCCGCGTCCTTTCAGATCCGAGCCATCCCCACCTTGATGGCGTTCAAGGACGGTGTACTCGTCTTCGAGCAACCTGGTGTCATGCAAGCGTTTGCGCTGAACCAGCTAGTGGAAAAGCTCCGCAAGTTGGACATGTTGGACGTCAAGAAGAAGCTCGCGGAGCACGAAAAAGCCCATGCTGCTCAGGTGTAAGCGACATCAGAGCAGGCGCCTCGAACTCTGGCGAAGCGGCGGCCGGCGACTTATGATCCCGATGTGACTGACGTGATCACCCGCGCCAAATCCGGCGATGCAGCCGCAATGCGCGAGCTGCTGACGGAGCTGGGGCCCAAGGTACATCGCTTTGGCCTCAAGCTCTGTGGCTCCGCGGAAGACGCGGAAGACGCCACTCAAGAAACTCTGTTGCACCTATCCACCCAGCTGGCCGACTTCCAGGGACGCTCCGCCATATCAAGCTATGCGTATGCGATCGTGCGTAGTGCTTGTCACCGCAGGCGACGTGGATTGAAGAACCGACCCCACGAGCAACTCGATGAGGCACTGCCGGCTTCAGACGGCAGCCCCGAGCAGCGCGCCGCCCAACGCGAACTGTCTCGCAGCGTGGCCCGCGCCCTGGATGGGCTTAGCGAGGAGTATCGGGAAGTCTTGTGGCTCCGGGACGCAGAAGGTCTGACCGCGGCAGAAACCGCGGATGCGCTGGGCACGAGCGTCAGCGCAGTGAAAAGCCGCCTGCACCGTGCCCGCAGAGCGCTCAAAGACGCCCTGTATCCAGTGCTTCGCCCGCAGGCCGCACCAAGCGGGTGCCCAGACGTCGTCGAGCAACTATCCAAGCAGCTGGAGGGGGACCTCTCCGCCAAGTCCTGCGCCGAGATGCAAGCCCATGTGGACCAATGCGAGCACTGCGGCGCCACCTGCGACGCGCTCAAGCAAGCCCTGAACGCGTGCCGCAATAGCGCTGGTGCGCCTGCCCCAGACTGCGTGCGCCGAGCGATCGAAACCGCCCTGGAGCGATACCGAAGCGCGGCGGGCGCGTAGCTCGCTAGCGAGACTCAGCCGCATCGATGGCCGAGGCCAGCACGGACTCGTCCACGGCTTCCGCGCCGACCCAAACCACCTTGCCGCTCTTGCCCACCACGAACGTGGCCGGCAGTTCGGAAATGCGGAACCGACCAGCCAAGACCGCACCGCGATCGTAGATCACTGGAAAGGACAGGCCATACTGGTTGACCATCTCGCGCGCGTCCCGTTCGCTCTCGTCCACACTGACGCCCAGGAACGTCACTTCCGGTCGCTCCTCCGCCATGGCAACGGTGGCGGGTAGTGTCTTCTTGCAAGGCTTGCAGTACTTCGCAAAGAACTTCACCACCACCACGCGACCCACCAGTTCCTTGCTCTTGATCGTCGCGCCAGCGAGATCGTTGCGACGGAAGTCCGGAAGTGTGCCTTCTAAGAGCGGACTGTCGGCGCTCTTAGGTAGGGTTGCGGAGCCTCCAGCACAGCCCAGCATCGACAACAGCACAGCGAGCAACACAGCGAGGCGCATCGAGTTCACCCTAGCCGATGCTGTCACTTTGCGAAGGCTCCGAAACCCACGAAGGCCACGACGAGCACCGCGACCGCTAGAAACAACAACAAAACGAGGGTTCCTGCACCCCATCGCGTCTTCGGGCGTGGGGCCAGGGAGCTGACCACTTCGGGAGGCGCTGGGTGGTCACTCGGCATCGCTTCTGGCGGCGCTGACGGTGCGACGGCGGGCAGCTGGGAAGCAGGCGTGGGCGCTGACGCGTCAGAGCCCGAATCAGCGACGGCAGGCTCGGAAATGGGAACCGCCGAAAGCTGAGGATCATCCACGGTGGGTTCGAGGGTCACGCGCTTCGGCGGACCCAGCTCGGTGTCTGCGCTGCCGTCAATGGAGCCTTCCGCGCGGGTTGCCGCAGCGCGGTCCACGTCCTTGGGCACGGACGCCGCTTTTGGCACCGGATGCGTCCCCTGAACCATGGCCGTGCCGGTCGTCATGGGGCGCGCAGTGATCTTCGCGACGCGGTCGGCCATCTCCGTGGCTTTCTCGCCCCCCAAGGGCGACAGAGCCTGGGCCAGCTCCACGACGCTTCCGAAGCGCTTGTTCCGGTCCGGCTCGAGGCAGCGATCGACGACCACGCACAACGCTTCGGGCAGATCTGGAACGAGTTTTCGCAAGTCCTCGCGCTTCCCGGCGGGGATCTTGGCCAAGATGTCTTCCAACTCTTCACCATCGAAGGGTGCCTTGCCAGAGAGCAGGCGGTACAGCACGCAGCCGATGGACCAGATGTCCGCGCGCGCGTCCACCGTGCGCGAGCTGTGCAGTTGCTCTGGCGACATGTAGCGCGGCGAACCCAAGAAGACGCGCGCACCCGTGAGCTTGGATTGGCTCTTCGTGGACTTGGCGATTCCGAAGTCCAAGACCTTGACGCGGAGGGAGCCATCCAACCGCTTGGCGAGGAACAGATTGCCCGGTTTCAGATCTCGATGCACCAACCCGCGGGCGTGAGCCTCGGCCAGCCCGGAGCAGGCCTCCAGGATCCAATCGACGACTTCCGTGGGCGCCACCGCCTTGCGCTCCATCAGCACGTGCGCCAGGTCCTGGCCCTCGAGATACTCCATGACCATGTAGGGCGTGCCTTCGTCTCGGCGCCCAACGTCATGCACACGGACGATGTGGTCACTCTGCAGTGTGGCCAGGGCGCGGGCTTCGCGAAAGAAGCGCCGCTCAGCTTCGGAATCCGCCAACACGCCTTCGCGCAGGAGCTTGATCGCGACCCGCTGACCCAGATCCGCGTGGCGGGCCGACACCACGACGCCCATGCCCCCGGCGCCGATCACACGCTCGACCACGTATTTCTCGCCGATGCGGGTGCCCGCTTCGACCTCAGCCTCCATGTTCTGTGGGACTAGCGCACTGCCGCTTGCGGCGGAAGCACTTCCAGGACGCAGCACCCATCCGCAGCACTGTTTTCCCGCCCGATTTGCCGGCCTCCAGGAGCTGGCCCGGCACGCCCGGGCTCACCCGGAGACTTGGCGGCCCCTCAGCGCCGCAACTCGAATCGCCGCTCGGAGCGGGCTTCCACCTCGCTGCGTACGAAGGCGAACTTGCGATACTTGCCTTCGGACCAGTCCTGGGTGCGGTCGTCGAAGTGGGCGCTCTGCCGATCAGCCACGTTGCCCATGGGGAAGTTGACCCAGATTTCCGGCGAGCCATCCGCCAGGAAATGGCCCACCATCCGCTCCACGGGGCCGTAGTCACTGACCCACTGCTCGGGGATCTTCAGGTCCTTGCGAAACACGCTGTGGGCCACATTCACGGTATTTTCTCCGCCGTCACTCGGCACGCTGGTCAGAGAAACGCCTAGCCCATAGGCGTTGTCGAAGTTCGTCACGTGCATTCGGCCCCAGTTGTAGCCGGCCGGGTCGACACTGCCGAAGCGATCCGTGAGGAACGCCGCGGTATCCGAAAGGGCACTCAAGATTATGACGTCTCGGCCCTCCTGCAGGATGGCGTCACCCTTTGGATACGCGCCAGCGAGAGCTTGTGCTGCGACCTTGAGCAAGTAGAAGGGCGCCGCCTCCAGCACGCGCTCGTAGAGAATCGCGAAAATGTCGTCCTCGAGAGTTCGGCCAGCGGTGAAGTGTGCGAAGGCATGAAATGCGACAGCGCCTGCGGAGTCTCGAACCATGCGCCGGTCCCAATCTTGGGTCAGCAGCTTGACCAACTGGGATAGTTCGGGACGGCTTTCGTAGTTTGCCAGCGCCGGGTCCTTGCCTACCTGCTGCCAGGCTTGTTCGAGCAAAGGCAGAAAGTCCTCGGACATCAAGGAGTACGCGTCCATCTGCAGGTCCTGCATGTTCGACAGCGTGAGCTTGCCGGAACTCGACATCCGGACGAGTTCGGCGTCGATGCGCTCCGCGCGATAACCGGGATCGAAAAAGGCGCCGTAGTAGAGCGGGTCGTTGGCGGGATCTCCGTCCGCGGTGAAACCGAAGGGGTCGTTGTTCGCCGTAACGATGAGGCCACGTCCGGCGGCGCGAGTGTGGGGCAGCTGGTCCAAGGGCAAGCTCTCGCCCAGCCAAAACGCCTTGGGGTCGTTCCCGTCCATGACTCGCCAGGGCTCGCGCCCCGGGGCGATCGGCGCCCGGCGCGGTACCTCGAGGCTGACTCGGTACGCGATGCTGTCGCGGTCCGCGCCCACCCAGTTGTAGCTCATCTCGGGGATGCGCTTCACCGCTTCGTCAAAAGCGTCGATGGTCTCCGCTCGATTGAGTTCGAGGAAGTACAGCGAACTGCGCGCGGCGAACCCGGTCCACCCAATCAGCGTTGGACGACCATCCGCCGAGAGAGGTACGGGCACCCCCGCAAAGGACGGATCGAAGAGCACGCCGTGACCAGGAACGTCGTACAGCGTGATGCTCTCCGCGGACCCGCTGCGCACCTCGATGATCTCTTCGCGTTCGTTGAGATCGACCCAGCTTTCGCCCACCTTGACGCGGTCGCCGTCGCGCTGCACGGCCCACAGGTCCATCACGTCGCCGAAGGCACTAGTGGGGGTGAACACCACGCCCCGGGTCTGACCTGCGAAGATCCCCGGGGCAGGGGCAAACGCGAAACCAGCGACATCAAAACTACCGCCCTGGTCCTTGCTATTCAGGTGCACGGCATACATGGCGCCCATCAACGTGAACACCAGGTGTGGATCCCCGGCGACCATGGGCTTGCCGCTCTCGGTGAAGCGACCGTCCACCGCCCAGCTGTTGCTGCCCGCCTTGGGCACAGCCAGTAGGTTACCCCAGCTGTCCGCAGCGCCAGCCCAAGCCGGAAGCTCGCGCGCCGGAGGAGTCGAGTCACCGCGCGCTATGCGTCGTGTAGCTCCTGCGCGCGGGTGTTGCTGCACGGCGCTGCCGAGGGCTTCCTGCCACCCGCCGCGCGCTGTCGCGTCCCGTCGAAACGGCCTCCACATTGCACTGGCCGCGGGCACTTCCGCTTCGGGAACTATCTGTACGTCCCGGGCGGGCTTGAACAACTGAATGCTATCGAGAGCCTGCGGCGCGAGCTGCCCCAGCAGGGTCACCAGAATCTCGAAAAGCAGCGTTTGATCCAGGCCGAGTTGGATCATCTTCTGCACGACGAAAGGATCGTTTTCGTCCCAGGGCTCCGGCAAAAAGTCGAGGTCCTCTTTGCCAAAACCGAAGGGCGGCGGCACCTCTCCGGAGCGCACTTCCTCGACGCGGCGGTTGATTCCCTGTCTCCAGGCCTGGACTAGGGCGTAGCGCTCCGGAAAGTCCCGTTTCATCAACACGGCGTCCATGCCCCCGAAGTGGGGCAAGTTGAACATGCGAACGAGCTTGTCGTCCTCCAGCGCAGTGGAACCGAAGGACCCCTTGAAGTCGGCACCGAGGATCTCCGCGCGGCGCCCAAACGCGAAGCGGCGCCACATCTCGATCTGCAGCAAACGGTCGGACGCGAGCTGGTAGCCGTAGGCGAAAAACAGGTCCTCGTCGGTTTCGGCGTAGATGTGCGGCACGCCGAGGTCGTCCACCACGATCTCAACGGGACCGCTCTTGTTGCCCTGCGGACTTTCACCGTCTCCGCAGCCCAGGAGTGGCGCGCAGAGCGCGGCCACACAGAGCCAGCTAGTTCGGTAGTGCCGCACGAACGTCCGCACAACTCGCCCCATCGGGCAATTGTACCATCTTGTACGTGGCACTCTTGACGTTGAATTTGGGCTGGTTCTGATCGATGAAGTCGACTTCCCCTGCGCTGCAAGGCTTGTTGTCGTTACGCGCACAACCCACCACATGGGAATCGAAGAGATGCACCTTGGCGTCTCCACTCGCAGTGGTGCAGGTATCGCGCTTGCCTCCGAGCTCCACTTTCGTGCGCGTTGCCACGTAGATGGCCGTTGCGCGCTTGCCATTCGGGTTCAAGGCCTCGAACAAGGACGTAGGTGGCGCTGCGAAGGGCGCATCCGTGCGCGGTCGCGCGAAGATCCCTGGCTTGCCATCACCGTCATGATCCATCGCTTTGACTTGCTTGAAAGACGAAGGCCACGGCCCGTCCGGATTGTCCATGGTCAGCCCAACCATGCTGACCACGGGATCCATTTGAACCGTCGCTCCCACGTCGAATCCGCTGAGGGTCCCCGTCGCAGTGAAGGTGGGAATGCCAGGTTGGTCCCAAACTTCGTCGGGGATGATGGTCTGCACCTTGCCGCCTCCGGCCAGCGCGGTCTTGGTCAACGCTGGAATGGTGCTGCCGCAGGGCTTGACCTGACCCGTTGCCGGAATGGCTCCAGTGCTGGGATCTGGCGCCTGCATGTCGAGGACCGTCAGCGTCCAGATGTGCATCGTGCCGCTGCCCGCTTCGATTCCCGTCTTCGCAGGCCAGCTGACTTCAGCGATGATGTGATTTCCGCTCGTAGCCTTAGTCTGATTGTTCGCGCAGCCCCCGGGCGTGGTCGTAGTGCCGCCGGAGCCCGTCGCGCCCGCGCCTCCGATGCTGCCACCGCTGCCGGCGGTTCCGACTTGGCCGCCAGAAGCGCTGCCCGCCTGTCCGATCGCGCCGCCGCCCCCCTGCCCGCCGGGTCCCGCAGCGTCATCGGACCCGCCGCAGGCCGCGGTCAATCCCAGTGCCATCACCCCCATCACTGCTGTCGACGACCATGTGCTCATCGCTAACGCCTCCTTGTTTGCTGGGTCTCCGCTCTCTGAGCGTTCATGACCCGCACAGTGGAGACACCCTCACGTCGAGGATCTTGCACCCAGAGCGTGCGATCACTTGGCGTTGCCGGCGGCCAGGCTTTCCAACTTGGAGTAGTTCATGCCACCGGAGCGGCGATCGATGATCTTCATCGTCCGGGGATTGACGATCAAATACGTAGGCAAGCTATTCGAGCCGGGGCTGCTGAACGTGAAGTCGGGATCCGCAACCACTGCCCAGGAGCCATCCGAATAGGAGTCCTTCCAACCTTGAGCGGTCTTTAGCGTCGCCGGCTGCCCGTAGGCGTTCTCGATCATCAGGCTCAAGATGCGGATCCCCTTCTGTTTGAAACCGCCCGCCATCTTCGAATTGTATTTCTTGGCTTCGGTCTTACACACGCCGCACCAGACCGCGCTCTGGTTCACGACCAAGGCGTTCACACCTCGCGTGCCATCACAGTCGTGGTAGTCGGTGATGTTCACCGTGCCCGCTTGATGGGAACCCTCGGCGAACCCCTGCCAACTCAAGCTGGGAGCGACGGTGGCACCAACGCTCGTGCCGTAGGGTCCGGGCGGATAGGGGCAAGGATTGCCACCCGTGGTTCCGCCAGTTGCCGGCGGTGGCGTCCCGCCGCCACCTCCGTTTCCTCCATTGCCACCTGTCAGAGGAGGCGGCGGCGGAGGCGGGGGTGTGCCGCCGCCGCCACCGTTGCCGCCAGTCGGAGGCGGAGGCGGGGGCTGCGTGTCGCCGCAGGCGATAGGGCACTCGACCGTGTTCTGCGTCAGGCACAGGCAGCGCGCGAGGCAGCCTTCGCAGCCCTCGCAGCGGTCTGGTTCGAAGGTGCAGGTGGTGTCCTGCGGAGGTGGCGTGAGCGTGCCACCGTTGGCCACGCTTCCCGTGTCGCCCTCGGGCGTAGCGGAGCAGGCTAGGGACAAGGCGAGCAAACCGCCCCACCAGACTGAGCGGCTCAGGGCGGCGCGTCGGCGGCATTGCGAGCGCGATGCATCAGCCCCAGGAGTTGCACAAGCCATCAAGTTCGCCTTTCTCACTGAGGCTGCGCGACGGTCACGCACCCGAAAAGAATGTCAATCTTGCCCGCCGAATCGGACTGCAGCGCTTGGCACGTCGACGGGCACACCTCGATGCGAGTGGGCGAGACGGGATTGTCGTAGAACCAACCACCGGCAGCGCCGCATTGGCTGGGGTCTCCAACGGCGTAGATGTCCGTGAGGGTCCCGCTGCCCGAGGTGAAGCGCACGTTCAGGCGCTCCTTGTCGAAGGCTTGGCCCTCGGGCGGCGGTGGGATCTCCCAAGAGCAGTCCAGGGTCTTGTTTTCGATCACGCTTGCCGCAAGAGAATCGAAGACGGGCTTGAACCCCGTGAGGTTGCCGCCGCACAAATCCCCGGCCTTGCCACCGGTTTGGCTGACTAGGTTCGCGTAGGTCTTACCAACGGCGACGCAGTTCGACGAGCAGCCGCCAGTGCAGAAGATGCCGAAGAACTTCCAGTCGCTGATGCCGAGAGCCGCGACTTTGTTGCTGAACTCCGTAGCGGAGTTCACATTGCCCGGTTCCGTGTTGTCGTCGGTGACCACGGTGAAGTACTTCACCGAATTCGGGCGCAGTACCTGACTGTAGCTGCTGTGGTAGCCGACCATGGCGCTCAGTGCGCTGTGGCTGCCAACGTATTTCTCGACGTGCAGGAATGACGGCGCCTTGGAACCTCCGGGGCAACCGCCCTTGCCTAGGGGCGCTCCGATGCACATGGCTTTCGGGTCCGAGATCAACACCACGCGCACGTCCACGCCTGCCGCCGCGATCTGTTGAGCGAAGCCGTTCAGGTTCTGCTCCACGGCCTTTTGTTCCACCTTCATGCTGCCGGAGGTGTCGACGGCCCAGATGATGTCCACGGGCTTGGCGCCGAGTTCGGCCTGCTGGGAAACCGCCTGACACTCCCCACCCGGCGCCCCGCCGCTGCCCGGCACGACGACGCCGCCCCCGCTGGCCGCCGCGCCTCCCGTGCCGATGGTCACGCCACCACTGCCACTGCCTCCAACGGGGGTGCCGCCAGCAACCATGTTGTCATCCGGCGACGCCGAGCAGGCGGCGACAGTCAGGGCCAAGGGCGCGAGTTTTTGGGCAATCATGACGAATAGACCTCGAAGAAAGAGGCCTCCTAGGACTACAGACACGCACCGCTGACCGAGTTTGCAGAGTCGATCGGGATTTTCTTCTCTTTCCCTCGGCCGACCCGCCGCTCGTTCAGTGGACGGCGATGGCCGGGTAGCCCTCGACCTCGACCCGAGTGATGTCCGAGTGCAGCTTCGGCAGGAAGAAGGCCCCAGCGGGAGCGTCACCAAAGGCCAAGAAGGGTACGACCAACCTCTGCTTCACGCGCCCCTCTTTGGTGAGCAAGCGCACAGCGGTGTCCACTCCGGTGACCTTCTCGGTCAGCGTGATGGCGCCACCCCAAACCAGGGAGCCATCCACGTCGACCAGGAGCTTCTGATATGCCTGGGGCTCGCCGGGCACCTCGTAGGCGTTCTGGTTGATGTAGCGAATTCGGGTAAACAGCTTCCCGTAGTTCACGTCGCTGATCCACTGCGGATCGCAATAGCTCATCAGATCCCGGAAGTTGCTCGGGTTCTTGAGCCCGCTGCCGAGCAGGTCATGTCCCCAAACGCCGACCCGCGCACCGGGGTAGGGAAAAGGCTCTCCGCTCACTCCGCAGGGCGCATGGGGTCGACCATGGTTGTGCCCTACTTCGTGCGCCATGATCAGCCCCTGCTTGTCGGCACCTTGAAAGCCCAGACCCACAGAGCAGCGGCCCCACTTCAGGGTTGCAGACGGCACCATGCCCAATCCTGCGATGCCGCCTCCGTAGCTGTTCCAGGATGTCTTCGGAGCCATCACCCCGTAGTAGAAGACCTTGGAATCAACCCCGTCTTTCTGGCGCAGATCACAGAGGGAATCGAGCCACTGAGACCAGCCGGATCCGGGGCCAACATAGCCCGAATAGGTCACGGGATTGCGTACCTGCATCTCGACCTTGGTCGTCGGGTACATCCCAAAAACGGCGTCGTGGTAGATCTTCATCTGCGCGTTCGACGTATTCGGCGCGCGCCCGGAGCCGTCGCCGTTGTAGATGAAGGGCACGATGACCAAGCGCACGGGCCCTGAGGCCTCGACGCCCATGTTGGCGTCGCCTTGAGACGGGAACACGGCGCCACCTTGCACTGCGCCCACGCTGCCGCCGCTGGGTTCGTGGAGCGAGACACGAAACTTCAAGTCACCGGTCATCTGTTCCGGCGGGATTTGGAAGTTGATCGTGCTACCCAGGCTGCTGTCTGTCGACGAACCGCTAACCTGCAGAGTAGCCGTCTGGCTCTTCACATTCGGGTCGCTCGACTTCAGGTCGAGCAGCGCGGCGATGTTGCGGTTTTGAAAACCACCTGTCGGCGCAACACTGACCCGCACCAGAGCCGGCCGCCCCTCGACCACGGGGGCGTTCCGCTTATTGACGGCCTGACCGTTCTTCATCAGTGAGATCTTCACGCCCTGATAGATGGCGATCTCCGAGATGTTCACGTTGCCGGCGTAGTCGCCCACCTGCCCGAGGGATCCGCCAGCCCAACCGCCGGTGTTGCCCCAGCCACCGCCGCCACTGCTGCCACCCCCGGTGTTTCCGCCGCCTGCGCTGCCACCGCCAGTATTGCCGCCGCCGGCATTGCCGCCACCGTTGCCCGCGCCACCGTTGTTCCCACCGCCAGCGGAGCCACCGCCGAAGCCGCCACCCTGCGTGTTACCGCCGCCGCCGCCCCCGATGTCACCTCCGGTGCCCGTCGCATTGCCAAAGCCGCCACCGCCGACAGCGCCACCGCCCGTGAGTCCGCACTCGCATTTGGAAAAGGCCTTGGCGTTGGCTGAGCACACCTGAACGCCCTGGGTGCCCCCCGGACACACACATGCAACCTGAAGACCAGGCACGCACGACCGACCCTCGCCGGAACCCTCGGGTACCGATGAGCAAGCAGCGACGGACAAGAACGACAGGGCTACGAAGATACGGCGCATGGCTCCCTCACGAACACTGCACGGCGCAGGACTGCGCGGCGCACCCACCAAGAGCGATCGCAGGCGTCACGGCACCGATGTTCACCATGTATGCGCCGCAAGAAAATAGCAGGCAGCCGTAGTCCGAAAGGGAACAGCCACTTTGCGCCGCGCAGCTCACTAGTTGCAAACAACCCGAAGTCTGGGAACAGCTCGAGTACTGCGCCCCACACGCGGATGCGAGGCAACCTTCGCAGCCCCCGGTCGACGTTCCACCGCCACCGCCACCGGATGAACCACCACCGTAGCCGCCGGTGCTGGACGTAGAACCGTATCCACCACTGCCGCCACCGCCGTAACCACCACTGCCACCGCTGCCGCCGGTGCTCACGCCACCCCCTGCCCCAGGCGCACCACCACTACCTCCAGCGGTGCACTGAGTCAGGCATGCGTTCGCGTCGCCGCCTTCGCAGGCGCAACTATCGAAACACGAGGTACAGCCTCCGCAGTCCGGCGCGGCTGTGCAGCCCCCACCCACCGAACCGGAGCATCCCTGGCACGCACCATAGCCGCTGCCGTCTTCGCTGCATTCCTGGACCCCACTGCCGCCTCCGGGGCAAGCGCACTCGACGGTCTCGTTGGGCAGACATGCCCCGCCAGGATCGGCAGCTTCTTCGGTTTCCGCCGCGCAACCACCCGCGGCCAGCACCGCCGGAGCCAGAAAGGAGATGAAAAGCAGCTTGCGAAACATGGAGGTCTCCCTGCGCTTCGCCGGGAGAACCCAGCAAAACGAGTCAGCCGGAGTCGCAGATGCACCACGCTCCTACCTCTGCTGACACGGGCCACACCCCGGCTTTGCAGCCGATCATGGACTTTTTTGGTTTGGGGTCGAGCCCTGGCCCACGCCGGGCCACTATTCTCGAATTGGGCCAAAGAGGGCGGCTTCTACGGTAATTCAGCAGGCTGTGGTGTCCTCATGAGCGGCGTGCCGCGTGGCCTCGCTCGAGGGTGGCGGCCTGGGTTGACACAGCCCCGCGACCCCAAACCAACCAACTCCCAACGGACGCGTAAATTGGTCCGTGTTTCGCGCCACTGGGCGGGGAAACGAGTGGCTAGTAGCAGGCGCCGTAGGTCGTCCACCCGGAAACGCCGTTGCACACTTGGCTGCCCACACAGCCCGCACCATTGGAACGCTGACACAGCTTGCGGCACGTGCCTGCAAAGCAGCCGTGCCCGCCGGCGCAGTTACTCGTCGTGCTGCAACTACTCCCGTGGGTGCCCGAGCCGGTGATTGAGCAAGCCGTATCCTCGTTGCTCAAGAGCCAGCAACCTTCCGTGGGGGCGCAACCTGCGTCCAGCACGGGATCGCAAGCATTGGGATCCGTGACGCAAGTGCCAGCGGAGCAGGACTTACCCAGGGCGCAACTGCCGCAGCTGCCCCCGCATCCGTTGGAACCGCAGGTCTTGCCACTACAGTTGGGCGTGCACACGCACTGCCCGGAAGCGCTGCAGGTCGCATTGCTCGCACAGGTGCCACAGCTACCACCGCAACCATCATCGCCACATTTCTTGCCGCTGCAGCTCGGCACGCACACGCACTGGCCCGCGGAATTGCACTTGTCCTTGCCGAAGCAGCTACCACAGCTGCCGCCACAGCCGTCATCACCGCAGCTCTTCCCAGCGCAACTGGGTACGCATTGCTCAATGGATACGGTGTAGGGCGCGCTGGCCGTGAAGACACCATCCGACTTGTCGACATCCACGTAGCCCGAAGCCACCACGAGCACCTGCTGACCGGCACTCAATTGGAGTCGCACACTTCCGTTGCCGGGTTTGTGACCTTTGCATGCCAACGCCTTAGGTACGCCAGAGCAGCTGGCCCCTTCTAGAACCGTGATCGTGCCCCGACAGTAGTCCCAGTCGACCTTGTCGCCGAAGGAGTAGAAGGAGCCGAGGGCACACATGCTGAAGTCGAAGGTGCCCGCTGTCGGCGCTTGCCACCAATAGGCCGCATCGTTGCCGAATAACTTGCAGCTACCGCTACCGGTCAGCACGTCCTTTTCGTCCATGAACTCGCCGGAGAACAACTTGGCGCCCAGCTGCGAGCTCGGTTTCGCGTTCTTCGGGCAGGTGTTGACCCCGCAGCCCGGCACGGCGAACAGCCCGCATTCGACGTTGCAGGTCAGTGGATTGCCAATCAGCTTCCACTCTTGGCAGGGACCCGTTGCCCCGGGGCACGACACTGGGCAATTGCCGTCGCAGGTCTCCCCGGGCTCGACCTCGCCGTTGCCGCACTTCGGGGCTGCGCCGCCACTTCCGGTGGCGGCGCCAATGGCGCCCGAACCACCGGTTGCAGCCCCGCCGGTTGCCCCGAATCCGCCGAAGTTGCCGGTACCCCAACCGCCGGTGCTCTGCCCCCCGGATCCGGAGGTGCCCCCAGTGGCGCAATCTGCACCCTCGGGACAGGACGAACCACCGTTTCCGCCGCCGCAGCCAACGACCAACGCGAAGCCGGCTAAGGCCATGCCCAGGCTCGAAGAAGGCACAAACGCCGGATTTCGTCGGCGCGCTCCAGCGTTACGCTGAATCAGAGAGGTCGTCATCGACCCATTGAGCCTGCCGCGACGCACATGTCGCGGCGGAAATGCGGCTTTTGATTGGCGCCCTGCTTCGCTCTGGGCCCCGTCGCCCAAGCTGGCCGAAGTCCATCCGCTCGGGGCGCATCACGCCTAACGACTGCCTAACCTCGCCGAGTCCCGAAGCGCGCTGGCGCAGCGGAACAGTTTCGGACATCGAGGCCCTGGGCGCGAAGGGGCCGCTCCGCGATGGCGTCGATGACGCACCGATCCGCCACATTCCCTAAACAAACAAAAAGCCAACGGCCGGATTTCGTTGCCAGCGTCGGTGCTCACGCATTGGGCCGCCGGGTCAACCTCGCACCTGTGGCGTCGGTCGTATCCAATGTAGGTGTTGCCTTGGCTCGCAAGCCGCCAGACTTCTATTCGGTCCGCATGCCTTGACCGAAGCAAGTACGTCGGCGAAAGTCGGAGGTTGGGAAAGTCCGGTTCGGTGACCCTCGTCGTTGGGGAAACCGAAACCATGTGGCCAGCGGATGCGAATGCTGAAGTCGGCCAAACGAAGCGTTGAATTCAACCGGGGAAGTGGTCATGGACGTCAAGAGTTTCCAAATCTCAAAAACGCTCACCGCCACACTGTTTGCTGCTGCACTCGCCGCCTGCGGCGGAGTCAGCGGGCAAGAAGCCTCTGCGCCGAGGGCTCCGAACCACGAGGATCCATCAACTGCCGCGGCCAAAATCGAGCCGGCGGCGACGGGCGCTGCCAAGAAAGAGCCGGCCAAGCCCGTGCAGGTCGCCCGGGAGATCCCAACGGAGTGCAACGACGCGAACGCGGAGCTATGCACTCCCCCTCCCGCCTTCGCGAAGAACGTGTGCAAGAAGGCCTCGCCCAACATCGCGTTGGCGATGTTTCGAAAGAAGATGCCGTGGACGCGCGCGTACATGCGCGTGAGCACCAAGGCGTGGTACGCCAAGGCGCGCCGGACCCATCCCAAGAAGCTCCAGTTCGGTGAGGAACTCGTCGTTCTGGAACACCGTTCGGGTGGAAGCGGCGCGGTTCAGATGAGTGGCTCGGGCAGCTACGACGTGTACCGCTGGGACGGGACGTGTGCATCGGTGATGGCAGACGAGGTGACGCTTCGGCGGCCCACATTCCCCAAAACCGCCGAAATCCGCTGGCGCGAGCTCAAGGATGAAACCCGCGACGTGCTCGAGAAGAACCGCAAGATCAAGTTCCGCCTCGACTTGAGCCGGAAGCGCTGCAGCAAGGACGCCGCCGCAAAGCGTTGTGAAAAGGCCCGGGATCTTCTCAGCGCGATGATCGCAGATCATGTGCGTCGTGGGGGCGATGTTCCGGATCCGGAACGATTCGCCTGGTAGAGACTCAGGGCGGCAACACAGTCGAGGCGTCAGCCGCCGCCGTGGCGGTACTGTGATCTACGACCTCAGTTGTTCGCGGCACCCGCGCAGATCCACGCACCGATGGCGTCAATCTGCGCCGAAGGAATGCTCTGACCCGCCTTGGGCATCTGGGTGCCGGTGCATAGATCCACGCCCAGCAGCTTTTGCATCAAGTAGCTTCGAGCGGGGTCGCCGGGAACGACGCGTACTCGGCCGCCGCCACACTGATTCGTTTGCGCGCCAACCAAAGCAGCGTAGGAGGCACCTTCGGTCAGTGGCAAGCTCGCCGCCGGCTTGACTCCGCTATGACAACCCTTTGACGCACAACTCGCGCTGAAGATGGGTTGCACGTCGTTTGCAAAGGTCGCCGTCGTACTACCGCACGTGCACACACCTTGGTTGCAGCTCTGCCCGCCGCCGCAAGCCTTGCCACACCCTCCACAATTGAGCAGATCGGACGCGGTGTCGACGCACTTGCCTGAGCAGTACGTGCCACCGCCGGGGCATTCACAAGCGCCGGCGCTACAGACTTGACCGGCGGGGCAAGCGTTTCCACAAGCTCCGCAGTTGGAGGGATCCGAAAACGTATCGATGCAGGTGCCGCCGCAATCAGCCGTACCTGCCGGACACGCACACTTGCCTCCCACGCACGACGCCCCAGCGGCGCAAGCCGCGTCGCACGCGCCACAGTGAAACGCGCTGGCGTTGGTGTCCACGCAGCTCTGACCGCACTGGGTGAGGGCGCCACAACCAGATGCGCAGCTGCCTTGGAAACACACTTCGGTGCTGGCGCACTTCGTACCGCAACCGCCGCAGTTTGCTGGATCGGCGTTGGTATCGCTACACGCTCCGGCGCACGCCTCTAGACCAGCACCGCACACACACTGCCCGACGTTGCATAGGGCACCTGTCCCGCATCCGTTGTCGCAAGCGCCACAGTGGCTCGTCGACGACTGCGTATCAACACAACCACCACCGCAGAAATCGAGCGTGCCGGCACACTGACAACTACCGTTCGTGCAAGCGGAACCTGCAGGGCAGGCCACCCCACAGCCGCCGCAATTGATGGGGTCGGACTGCAGGTCGATGCAGTCAGCACCGCCGCAAGTCTCACAGCCTTGCACGGGTGGATGGTTTAGGATCCAATCTCGCACGCAGGCCAGCTGAGTGGCGGGAAGGAAGGTACCAAGGGGCATTGGGTCTCCGCAGGGCGGGGAGTCCGAGTACAACTTCAGCCAAAGCAGAGACTCCTCGGGCTTGCCGGGCACGACGAGCTGCCAACCGTCACAAGTTCCGGCATTGACCCCAGCGAGTCGGACGTCGATGTCCCCATCCACTAGATTGAGTTGTCCGGCTGGGTCATCGCCACCATGGCAGAGCGGGCTGCCGCAGCTTTGGACGAAGATGCTGCTACGGATGGACTCGAGGGTGGCGTCGCAGTTCGGATCGCTGCCGCCAACTTCACCGCTTGAGCAACCTGGTGCGGCAAAGATCGATACGACCGCCAACACTATCGTGGCACCGAGTACGAAGTTCGCTGTTCGACTCCGAGACATCATTTGCAGCTCGGCGCCACGCTGCAGCAACCCTGTGCCAGCGCTTTCGGAAAGCAACTATCGCTCGCCGAGCAATAGCAGAACGCCGCGTTGCACGAGCCGTTGACAGCGGGGATCCCAACACAATTGCCACCTCCACCGGTCCCGGTCACTCCGCCGGTCGCGGACGTGCCACCGGTCGCAGTCGTGCCACCGGTCGCCGAGGTGCCTCCGCTCGCCACGCCACCGCTGCCCGCGGCGCCTCCGCTCGAAGTGCCTCCAGTTACGACTCCGCCGACACCTCCGCCCCCGGGCGCCCCAGCTGATGCTCCGCCCGACGAGGTACCACCGCTCGCTTCGCCGCCAACGCCGCCCGCTCCGCCCTGAGCCGCCGAGCCTCCCGCGCCAGACGAGCCGCCAGCGCCCGCCGCCCCGGTTCCCTGAATGCCCCATGGCCCGGGCTGACACTTGCCACCCACGCACTGCAACCCGTGGTTGCACAGGTCCCCAGACACGCAAGGTCCCCCTTTTCCGCCCGGGCCGGCAGCCGGTTCCGCCTCCGAGCAAGCCAAAAGCGGGGCGCTGAGCACAAGGACCAGGGCAGTTGAAAGTCTCACGTGGGACTCCTTCAACGTGAGTGGCGCCCCGTCGGCGGTTTATCAGTCGGTACTCTGATTTACTCGCCCGGGCGACGTGCCAGAGCCAGGTGGACCCACTCGGTCGCCCAGATCAGCTCTTCGATGTTCTCGGTGAAGCCCCGCCACTTCTGCGGGTCCTTTCGGCCGTGGAGGGCGCGAGCGGACTCGTCCGCACGACGCATGGCCGTGAACATCACGTCGAATTGCGCGTAAGACTCGTCTACCGCTTCATGCGAAAAAACGATCGACGTCGGTCCCTGACCACCGTTGGTCACGCGTACGCACATCAAGACCTAGCGTGTCCGTAGACCGCTAGTGACGACGAGTTCGTGGCGGCACGCACGAGCGGGCTCAGTCAAAACCCCATGACGTTTTTCGTCCAGGTCGCTCCGTAGGTTTTCACCAGGAATGCGCGCATGTTCGCGGCGTCGGAGTTGGTGCGGATCTTGTTGTAGTAGTCGTCCACCTTGTTCCACTTGAATTCGGTGCGGTTGTGGGTGTCGTTGTACAGACGCATACAACGCTCGATGTTCCACTTCAGGAACTCGCGAAACTGCGCGTAGGAAGAGAAGTAGCTCGGATCCTTGGCTTCGACTGCCATGGCCAGCGCTACGGCATACACCGTGAACTCCATGGAACCGAAGACGTCCCGCCAGCCGGCAGTCCACTTGCCCTCCAGGACCAAGTTCAAGCCAGCTTCCGTCCCGTTCGCGTAGGCGACCCACTCATCCCAGAGGTACAGGGGCGTGTCGTTCCAGGCCTGAGAGCCTTGCATGTACAGGCTGTAGCGTGTGTCCCTGAGGCTCTGGGGCACGTAGGCGTTGGCATCGTTCTTCCAGATGTTCGGCTCGACGATGATGACGCCCTTGTTGTGGCCAACGTAGAAGCCATTGGCCTTCTTGCCGGTCGTGTTCTTGTAGTTGCGCAAGTGCGAGTTGATGCCGTGGGTGGTCTCGTGCACGTAAGTGACCTTGTCGGCGTCGTAGTAGGTGCTGCCGTAGGAAGTGGGCAGGTGCCGGATCACGTCCGTCATGTATGAGCTCCAGCCACTGTTGGACTGACTGTGTTGCGCTGGCCAGTCGATCCAAGTGACCGAGCCCGCGGTGAACCCGCCGCTTCCAGTCGTGCCGCCGGTACTTGTCGTACCTCCGCTTCCAGGTGTACCGCCGGTACTCGTCGAGCCACCACTGCCGGTGGTGCCGCCGGTGTTCGTAGTGCCGCCGGAACCGCCGCCGACGCAGCTGCCACAGCCGAAGGAGTCGACTTCGTTGACGCAGACTTGATCCCACTCGGTGTTGCAGCAGTAGGCATCTTTGGCACAGACGCAGGCGGAGATCGTGGTGATACCGCAACCCGGCGTCCCCGGCGTTGGCGTGCAGCACGCGCCACTCGGCGTGCCACCGCCACCACCCGTGTTGCCGCCACCTGTATTGCCGCCACCGCTCGTTCCACCGCTCCCCGGAGTGCCGCCGCTACTGGCACCACCGCTGCTCGGCGTACCCCCGGTGTTCGGCGTGCCGCCGCTGCTCGTACCGGCGCCACTGCCGCCGACGTTTCCTCCGCCACCACTCGAACCACCGCCAACGCCCGACCCGACGCAGGCGTTCACGCACTTGTCGGTTTGGCCCGTGGCGCAGAAGCAACGCTCGAAACACGAACCGCAGTTCTGACACCCGGCGGCGGGTGTGCAGGTTGCCGAGCCAATCGCGCCCGCAGTCCCAGCAGCTGCGCCGACGCCCAACCCTCCGTCATCATCGGAGGTGCTCGCGGCACACGCCAAAGGCGCAGCCGCGAAGAAGAGCAACAAGAGTTTTCGAAGTTGCACGGCGGCTTCCTCTCAAAAGCGCACGGCAACGGTGCGTCGGGCCCCGGGAGCGACGAAGACGCTCTGGGCGCGTCGGCCGTGCTCGGAGTGCACGAACACGACGCTGTGTTTGCCCGCACGCACTCGCACGGAGGTCTTCGGCGTTGTGCCGATGGGCCGCCCGTCCACGACCACGTTGCTCACGGGGATCGAATTGAAGTTCAAGTACCCGAACTTGATCGCCGGCTTGGGCGCGGGTGCTGGTGCAGCTGGCTCAGGCGCCGCCACCGGAGCTTGCGCGGTGGGTGCCGTCGCAGCTGCCACTGGAAGCGCCGGGAGCGTGGCTTCGGTCGGAAGCGCGGATACGTCGATGGACGCGGCCGCGGCTTTCGCGGCTGCCTTTTCCGGCATCAGATCGAAGTGGAGATTCGTGGTCTCGCCTTCCAGGATGCGAATGGCGCGAGGAGCCGGAGCGACATGTCCGGGAGCACCCACGGTGATGAAGTGAAACCCCGGGCTCAAGGTCGATACGACACAGGGCGCCGCTTCGCACTGTCGACTGCCGTCGATGAAGACCGACACGTCTGCGACACGGAAACCGCCAACCCTAGCCACGGTCACGATCAACGCGGGAGTTTCCGCAGCCTGTGTAGCGCGTGCACGGGCTTCCATGACCAAGAAGCCGAATAGGAACACCGTTACGGCGCAGAGGGCGCCCGCGGCGATCCCGAGGGCCCACCAATTGCGGCGCTTGGTCGGTCGGCGCGAAGCCCGTCCGACCACAGGCACCACGCTGTCTCGGTCGTCAGCGGACGGATCCTCCCAGCCCGAGGGCGTGGCACGCAAGCGCACTTGCTCGCTCGCGGGTGCCCGACGTCCGGGCGTGGTCACGGCGTCCGCTTCGCTTTGGTCGGGTTTGGCCGCCGGCAACTCTCGCGTCGCGCTGCACTCGGATAGCCCGACTCGCGTGGGGGGCGGGGAGTTGGCCGGAGCCCGTGAAAACAATCCGTGGGGAATGCGAGGTGGTGGGGGCAGCGATGACAGCCGTGGGACTGCGGGCATGAGGGACGCTTGCTTCGCGCCCGACACGGTCGCCCCGCGCTGCGCCGACACATCCTCACGGCTGGAGCGAGGTAGCGCGCCGGCAGCTTCGAAGCGCGGGACCGGTGGCAACGGCGATGTTCGCGGCACCGGTGCCACCGGCGGCAGGGGCGACACCCGCGGCCGGGGAGAGACGGGCGGCAGCAGCCGCAATGCTGGCTTCTTCGCGACCGGCGGGGGACAGGGCGCCGGCACCGCATGCCACCTGGGTTTGGGTGGTGAGCTGTCGTGCTTGAGAGTCTCTTCGCTTTCGTCGTCTTCCGGAACGCAATCCACGACGCCCGTGGTTTCCTCCCGGGGTTCCTCGCTGACGGGTTGAATGCCGTCGGGCGGGCCGCTCACCACGGTCTCCAGGCCGGACTCGGAGTCATACTCGGCGGGCACGATGTAGGACATGGAGAGATCCTCCACCTCCAGATCGTCGTCGCTGAACTTCATGCAGCCCGTGAGGGTCGAATTGGATTCGGCGTCGATGTCGGGCTCGGGAAAGACGACGCTCCCCGTCAGCGTGCTGCTCGGTTCATTTTTCACGTCGTCTGGATCGAGGAAGACGACGCTTCCCGTCAGCGTGCTGTTCGGTTCGTTCTGCGGCCCGGCATCCGCCGACGGGTCGAGCAGAACCACGCTGCCAGTGAAAGTGGGTTCGGTGCAGGGCGTTGGCATTATCTTGGTCCTCGGTTTTGTCGACGCCGAGTGGCGAGCGCCGCTAAGAAAATCAACGCGAACCAGCCGCCGCGACGGCCGCTGGGAGAGCTGAGGGAGCAACCGGTCACGGTTTGCTCCTCGGGGGCCGAGAGCCCCGTAGAGCCGCCGGAAGCGGACGTGTTGGAGCCACCGCCGTAGGGCGTACAGGCTGCGGCGCAGGCCACGGCGTCACCCGTCGCGCAGCGGCAGCGATCGTCACAGCTCGCGCAGGCGCTGCAGTCCGGCGCAAGGGAACAACCGGGGTAGCTCAAGTTGGGACCACCGGGGCCGCCGCCGCTTGCTCCGGGCGTGCCGCCGAAACCCGTGTCCCCGCCCCCACTCGGAAAGCCACCCGAACCGGGGTTCCCACCGCCGGGCGTGTTGCCACCGCCAGAGCTCCCGGCGCCAAAGCCGCCAGAGCCGGG
The DNA here is from genome assembly GCA_965222375.1 of Polyangiaceae bacterium. Taxonomy (GTDB): domain Bacteria; phylum Myxococcota_A; class Polyangia; order Polyangiales; family Polyangiaceae; genus JACKEA01. The sequence continues at coordinate 3,253,752 of CBDCTZ010000016.1, read as the reverse complement.
CCCGCCCGCGCCGCTACCGGAGCCAACGCCGCCCGCACCTGGGCCCCCGCCTGATGACGTGCCCCCGCCGCCGAAGGGGGCACCACAAGTCGCCGAGGGACCCGAGAGCTGCCCCTTGCAACCGTTTTGCCAGTTGCTGTTGCTGGCACCGGGGTCCATGGGGAATTCGGAACAGCCCGCGGTCGGACTCCAAGCGCCACCTTGGTGACACGGCGTCAGATCCACGCCGGAGTTCTGCTCGAGCCAAGCAATGGCCGTGTGCATCATCGAGTAGTAGCCGCCGCCACCGCAGTACTCGCCGTAGGACGTGATGCCGAACACGCGCCAGCTCCCGTCTTTCATGCGGATGTAGACCGGGCCGCCGGAATCGCCATAGCAAGTGTCCTTGCCATTGCCACCGATGAACGCCTCGCCGTTCTTGATCGAGTTGATCTGCATCGTCACCTGGCGCTTCGGCCCCCAGCCGAGGTTGTCGTTGGCCTGTCCGAAGCCGACGGCGGTGACCTGCGCGCCGGGGGTGAGTGCCTGGGTTTCGCAGCCCATCAGTATGGGAACGATCGGCACCGTAGTGACCGGCTTGGAGAGCCGGCAAAACGCGACGTCATGCCCGCTCGAGCTGTAGTACTTCGGGTCGGCCTTGCAGGTGGTGGTCGAACGGGAAAACGCAGGGGAGTTCAGGTTGTCCCCGAATCGGACGCTGCCGGGGCTGCCGCCCTCCAGGCAGTGGGCCGCAAACACGACCACCTCCGGATGCACCAGGGTACCGGTGCATCCGCCGATGGAAACCGTGGTGGGCCAGGCGCAGGGCTGGACTTTGTTGCCGCCGTAGATTGCTTGGGGCTCCGAGGCCTGAGCCAGGGGCGCCGCCGCCAAGACGAGCAGTGAAACCGCGACAGCAACTCGGTATTTCGAGACAAAGGGCATGGCGACCTGAAACACGGCGCGCGGAGATCACCCGCACTCAGTTTGCGGACACGCCCTGACGCCATCGCTTGCATGGAAATGCGACCCGCGGGCCGATTCGGCGCCCAGCTTGGTCGTTTTTCGCGAAATCAGCCGGTCTGAGGCCGACTTCAATCTTCCACTTGGTCTTCGGGCTCCGCCACCAAAAGCCGCTCAACCGTGACGTGGAAATTGCTCTGCACCGCCCGAAACAGGCTCTCGCACTCCGAGGGCCGCATGGCATGGCGCTCGATCAGGTGGCTCTGCGCCTCCTCGAGCAGCTTGGCGCGGATCTTCGCCAGCCAACGCGAGATCGTGGAGGCATCCACATTGTTGATTTGCGACAGCTCGGTCAAGGTGAGGCGGTCGATCACGTACATGCGCAATAGATTGCGCTGTTCACTGGTCAAGCGGCGAAAGGCGGCCGCCACGGCCTCGGACAGTGCCGATGCGTAGCGTGCCTTGATGATTTCGAGTTCCGGATCTCGAGCATCGTCGGCAATCCGAGAAGCGAGCACATCGTCGTCCCGCGGCGCATGCCGCCGCTCGCCCCGCTGAGCGTTGAGGGCCGTGCGCACGACCACCACTCGCATCCAGCCCGCCAAGCTGCCGTGTCCGGAATACTGCGCCAGCTTCGGGCTGCGCTCTGGCTCGCCGACAAAGAGCTTCACCCGTGCCCGCTGAACGGCTTCCTCCTTGGCCGTCCGCGACAGGCTCAGGCGACGGAGACCGACCTCCGCCTCGGCGCTGAACATCTTCTCGAGCTCAGCGACCGACTCCGCTTCGCCGGACAGAGCGGCAAAACACAGCCACAGTTCCTCCAAGCGCAGACTCCTGATCGCTGCGACCGGGTCATCGGTTTCGGCGAAGCGCTCCGCGGCAAACCGCAGAAACTCGCTTCGTCGCTCACCCAGGCCCGCGTGCTGGACGGACACGTTCGCCAGAGTCGCCTCCAGCATAGGCGCCACCTGAGCTCGAACCTCCGGCTGCCAACTAGCGGGAACACCGTGGTCGAAAAAGGGGCCGAGCGCTGGGCCAGTCATACGCCAAGCGAAGGTTGTCACGGCTGGGCCGTCGCGATCGAGTTTTCCCGTTCCTCGGCCCTAGTAGCGGGTATCCAGCGGCCCCTGGGAGGGCCCCCAACGCCGTCCGCCTTTACTGGGTTTCGCCGGTTTTTTCTCAAGCGAAGGGCTGCCGGCAGATGGCGCCAGGGTCGGAGCAGCGCCGACCACCGAGGACACGCCGACCGCGCGCCCACCCGCCACCGACGCCGATGGCGCAGCTTCCACCTCGGCGACCTCATCGCTCGGCGCAGTCACCAGAGCGATACCAAAAGCCACGACCATGATGGCGACAACGCCCGCGAGCACGAGTTGCCAGCGCTTTCGACGACGCAGATAGCGCTGCAGGGTGTCGCCGAGGGTCGGCGTCGGTGGCGCCAGATCCACTGGCGGCACGAAGGAAGGCACGGCGGGTGCCGGCGGTAGATGCGAGGGCCGGGATGGCAGCCCCTCGCCTGTCGGCGGCAGACTATCCGGCGCAAGCAGGCCGCGAATGTTATCGACCCAACCGGCCACACCCGGCGGCGCGAAAGCTTCGAGTTGCTCGGCTAGCACGACCAGATTCGCCGGGCGCTCTTCGGGCTTCTTGCTCAGACACTGCAGAATCACGCGCTCGAGTCCGACGGGCAAGTCCGGCCGCAGTTCCGTCGGGCGCATCGGTTCGTCGCGAACGATCCCAGCGGACAGCGCTGGTAGGTTGGCAGCCACGAAGGGAGGGCGCCCGGTCAACACTTCGAACAATACGACTCCGAGCGCCCAAATGTCCGCGCGTGCGTCAACGGTTTTGGAACTGCGGATTTGCTCCGGGGCCATGTAGGTGGGCGTGCCGAGCACGTCCATGGACCCTGTGAGGCTCTCCGAGTCCCGCAGCTCGGTTTCCAAATCAGCCTTGGAGATCCCGAAGTCCAACACTTTGACGAAGCCGCGTTGGCCAGCACGCTCCAGCACCATGATGTTGTCGGGCTTGATGTCGCGGTGAATCACGCCGCGGGCGTGGCTCGCCGCAACGCCGACGCAGGCTTGCAGGATGTAGGTCAGCGCGCGCTCCAAGGGCAGCGGCCCGCTGCGACCCAGAAGCCGGGCCAGGGTCGCACCCACCAGGTGCTCCATCACGATGTAGGGCGTGCCGTTGTCGAGGCGGCCCACATCGTAGATCTGCACGACGTGCTCATTCTGCACCGCCGAAGCCGCGCGAGCTTCACGCTCGAAGCGCTCGACCGCTGAGCGCTTCTTGGCCGCTCGCGGCGGCAGCAACTTGATCGCAACCCGACGCCCGAGATCTTGCTGAATCGCGGTGATCACGACCCCCATGCCGCCACTGCCGACGAGTCCCTCGACGCGATAGCGGCCACCGATGATCTGCCCCGGGGCCGGGATCCAATCTTCAATGATCTTGTGAGCGCGCCCACCCCACAGCTCGAGAGCCCGATCGAACACGCCCCGCACGGCCTGCTCGAGCTGTCCCCCCGTCGGGTAGCGCTTCTCGTCGGCCTTGGCGCGTTTGAACACAGTGCGCAACGGCGAGTCGTTGTCGCCGGTCTTGTCTAAGAGCGCCAAACACAGCGAGCTCACCGCGAACACGTCCGCGCGCCGCGCCACTTCGAGGGGCACGGCCTCGGGCGTGATGGCGTAGCGCACACCGAAGCCCAGCACCGTGGCATGCCCCGTGGGGTCGACGTAGACGTCATCCGGTGTCAGCGACCCATGCACCACGTGCGCTTGATGCGCCGTGGCCAAGGCATTCACGAGCTGAATCGTGACCTCCCGTACCCAGGAGCTGGGCAGCTCATCGTCTTCGAGCAGCGACGCCGCGGTGTCGCCTTCGAAGAACTCGGACAAGATCACGAGCTGCCCCGCGTGCTCCAAGCAGCCGCTGACCCGCTCCAGGCTGGGGTGATCCAACGTCACCAAGCGCTTGACCAACTCTCGGACCGCCTCGCCACGCTCTTGAGCCGTCTCTTGGGAAATCCAGGTAGCGAAATGCGTCGTGTCCGTCCGAGCTCGCCGCGTCACGGTCAGCCGCGCACCCGCGACCACCGATACTACCCGCGTCACTTCCAGGCGTTCGGGGGCATCGTCCTGGGGCTTGCCGTCCTTGCCCAAGTCGACGGTCGGCTCGTCGTGGGGCAGCGAGGCGCGCACCAGCGCCGCGAGCACGATTCGGCATTCGTCACAGCCATCCACATGAGCATTGGCGCGCCTGCGCTCGACGCCGCTAAGCTGTCCTTCAGCGAGGGACAAGAGCACGCTCTCCGAGAGACAGCCCACGGGCTCGTCACGGCTGGGCCCAGGTTGTTCGGAGGAGTGGCTCGCGTCTGCCATGGGTGCGCCTTTTCGGAGGCGAAGAAAGGACATCTCTGACAAGAGGCCCCAACCTCATGATCTTTGCAGACCCAGCCACCCGCGAGCAACGTTCCCCAATTCAGCGCGGTTTTGTGCTGGCTCAGCGGAGCAAACAGGCATGCCGGCTCTTGAAGGTGACGACCCCTCGCTGATCTCGCTTCTTTTGTTGGATGTAGCACTGCTGCCGTCATCGGGAGTTCTTCGCGGCGCCCGCGGGGCAGCTTGACCTGTGCCTGCAGCCACGTTCTTAGTGGCGCGCGTAAGGCGCTTGGGACTGATGCGCATCTCGATCTAAGCTCCATGCTGAAGCGAGCCTGCCGTGGGGATCAACGCCTTGACCTGGATCTGCTCAGCGCTCTTTCTGATGAGCGCGCTACTGTCGGTGGCCGCTGGCTTCGCGACGCGCAAGCTGCGTCGCAAAGACGCAAGGCTCGTCGCAGAGGGGGTCGTCACCAACGCGCGCGTCGTCGAAGAAGTCGATACCGGCGGCGATGGCTTCGACTACCGCCTGGCGTATCGAGTGGGCAGCAACGACTACGCCATCGTCACCCAGGCGCAGGCGCCAGCGACGGTGGGAGACGTGGTGCAGGTCCGCTACCATCCGGAGCGCCCCCAGTGGGCTCGGCGCGAGATCCACGGCGAATTGTGGCGAGACTCTCAAGAACCGTTGATGTTTCTGTTCTTGGGCGTGGCCGCCAGCATCGTCTTCTTCGCCGCGAGCGTGCTCACCGTGGTCTTCAACGCCTGGCTGTAGATGGCGCGCGCCGCTCGGGCGCTATAGTCGGCGCATGGCAACCGGGTTTCTCCACAAGCGCTCAGCTGGGCAGCGGCGGTGGCCCACCTGCAACCCCTAGCCGCAGAGCAAGCTCGCGGGCATTCGCTCCGCGCGAGGTGCCGATGACGGGCTGAGCCGGCACATCCAAACAAAAGAAAAGCGTAAGGCGGCTGTCACGATCCGTCCGCCTCGGGCGATGCACCTCTGTGGCGCAGGTCGAAACTGCGCTCTCGCGCCTCAGGAGGCCTGGGATGGATCCGTCTGAAGAAACCAAAGAAAGCTCGAAAACTCCCCTCGCAGCGCGGATCGGCGCGCTGGGTCTGGCCGTTGGCGCCCTTGGCTTGCTGGTTGTGCGAGGAACTGGCGGGTGTTCGGCGGAAGCCGAGAGCTCCAAGACGACCGTCGCCCCGGAACGGGCAGTGGTACCCGGCGCAGCAAACAAGGAGGGGCCACCGCCGAGCACTTGGAACAATCCGCCACCAGCAACGACGAAAGCGCCCGCGCCCGCGGCGACCTACGCTCCAGCGCAGCCACCACCTCCACCCGCGAAGAAGAAGAGCGCGCCGGAGCCGGAGTTCTTCCCCGGCACCAAGGCCGCACCCTTCCGCCCCCGAAACAAGGCGCCGAACATGCAGCAGCAAGCGGTCGGCAAGTGATCGATCTGGCCATTGCCGCGTGCATCAATCTGGGCGCCCTGGCGCTGGTGCTCGGCTGCCTGGAGCGCGCCTTTCCCGCACGCAATCAGGCGTTCTTTCGGCCGCAGTGGTCGACGGATCTGTGTTTCTTCTTGGGTCAGTTCCTCGTCTTCGGCGGGGTCAGCGCACTGCTGTTGGTACAAGTGGATCGTTGGTTCGGTGTCCCAGCACTTTCCGGATTGCGGCCCTGGTCTTCGGAGCTGCCGCTCGCGCTTCGCGCTGCGTTGGCGCTCGTCGTCGGTGACGTCTGCGTGTATTGGTTTCACCGCGCTTGCCACCGTTTCGATCTGCTGTGGCGATTCCACGCCGTGCACCACTCGGTCGAGCACCTGGATTGGCTTGCGGCCTACCGCGAGCACCCCTTGGACGGCTTGGTCACGGTGTTGTTCTTGAACCTGCCCGCAGTCGCAATCGGACTACCCTTCGAAGCCGTTGGCGGCCTGATCGCCTTTCGCGGCGCTTGGGCAATCTTCATCCATTCGAATACCCGAGTGCCCTTGGGACCATTGCGGATCTTGTTCGGCGCGCCGGAGCTGCATCACTTCCACCATGCGCGGGTGACGGAGACCAAGCACAACTTCGCCAACTTGGCTCCCTGGCTCGACGTGCTGTTCGGCACCTATCACCTGCCCTCGAAGAGCGAGCGCTATGAGCTAGGCTTGGTCGACGCGTGGCCACGGGGCTACGTCGCTCAGCTGCTACACCCCTTCGGTCTACCGACCAAGTGGCTCAGCGCGTTGCGCTTCAACGCGACTCAGTCAGAGCCGGCGTCGCTCGCGCCGCCTTCCACGCCTGGGCCACAAGGCTTGGGCGGGCCGGTATCCGGAACCGGAACTTGAGGCGGCAAGCTCGCCGGGTCGACACACTGGTTGATCACCGGTGCGAAGTAGCCGCACAACCCGCTGCCCAAGCAACAACCCGGCAGCGTGTAGCCAGCGACCGTCAGGGTCGGGCAATTCGGATCACCCGCATCTGGCGGAATCGCCGCATCGAAGCCACCGTCTTGGAGATCGCTCAAGCTCACGCAACCCAGTCCAATCGCCGCGCCGTCGTAGCCGCAGGTGTCGTCGGGCTTGCAGCAGCCCTGGGCGAACTGGCCCAAGCTAGGGCAGTTGGCCGCCACGCAGGCACCGCCTCCACTGCCACCGGTCGCGCTGGCATCGCTCCCGCCAGAGCCGGAACTGCCGGAACTGCCACCACTGCCCGAGCTGCCCCCCGCGCCCGAGTCCGTGCCGGCATCGACGGCCTTCTTGCCGCCGCTTCCGTCGGAATCCGAGTCCCCGCCACAAGCTGGGATCGCACCCCAGGCTAGCAACACAGCCCCGCTCAATGCCCAAAATCCTGCCTTTTTCATGACGTGGCCGGGAATCTAGCATGCCCCTCGGAGGCGGCCGCCCCTCATCCGGGCAATAATCAGCAAATCCATGGGGTGGCTGGCGCGTACAACTGACTCGCGCGAAGGGAGCTGGGCATGAAAGTCAAAACTATCGGCTGGATGGCGGCACTGGGGATGATTCTCAGCAGCGCCGCGGTGTGGTCCCTGACCAAGCCCAAGGGCTGGCAGGCCCCGACCACCCCGGAGACCGGACCTGAGACCGCGCTGGCGACGGGCGCCCTGAGCAACAACACCGGCGCCCAGTTCTCCATCGATGGCCCGCTCTCGCTATCGAGCCGCCTCGGCCACGCCACGTTCTTGTCCGGCCAAGAGAGCGAGAGCTACGTGCTGGCCACGGTCCGCAGCAAGTCCGGAGGCAACCAGCGCCAAGGGCTGAACCTCTCGGTGGTGCTGGACCGCTCGGGCTCCATGAAGGGGCGGCGACTCAACAATGCGTTGGACGCCGCACGCAACATGATTCGGCGGCTGAGCGATGGCGATGTGCTCAGCATCATCGCCTACGACACCATCACCGACACGTTGCTGCCCCCGACCCGCATGGACAGCCTCTCGCGAGACCGCGCTCTGTCGGCACTTTCGAACGTGCGCGCGAAGGGTGATACGTGCATCTCCTGCGGTATCGACGCGGGCATGGCGGCGCTGCGGCAGAACAGCGGCATGGTGGATCGCATCCTCTTGCTCTCCGACGGAGAGCCCACCAGCGGCACCAAGGACGTAGCCGGCTTCCGGCGGCTGGCCTCCCGCGCTCGCAGCATGGATTGCGCGGTGTCTTCGGTGGGAGTCGACGTCGAGTACAACGAGCGTGTGCTTTCGGCATTGGCCCTCGAGTCCAACGGCACTCACTACTTTGCCGAGACGCCCTCGGACGTTTCCCGAGCCTTCGACAAAGAGGTCGCCACGCTATCGAAGACTACGGCCAAGAACGCGGAAGTGCGCATTGCCTTGGCCGACGGCGTGGAGCTGGAGCAAGTCGTGGACCGCGCGTTCCGTCGTGAGGGTCGGGACATCATCGTGCCCCTGGGTACCTTCGCTGAAAACGAAGAGAAGACCGTGCTGCTTCGTGTGCGCGCCACCCCGGGCAACGACCTGACCATGAACGTCGCCAAAGTCGAACTGAGCTACGCCGGTCCGCAGGGGAATCGCGAACGAACCAGCGGCAAGCTCGACGTCGGTCTGACCAAAGACCCCAACCTGGTCCTGCCTCTGGATGCGGAGGTGGAAGCACGCGTGACTCGCACCGAAAGTGCCGACGCGCTGGTCGAGGCCAATCGCGCCATTGCTGGCGGCGACATCAAGGGCGCTGAAAAGAAGTTGCAGCGCGCCCTCGCCCAGGTACGAGCCAAGCGCAAGACCCTCGCCAAGCGCGCCAAGCCGAAAGCTCGACCCAAACTCGCGGCGGACCTCGACAACCAAGAGGGCGCCCTGGACAAGGCCGCCAAAGATCTCGAAGCGGCACCCAAGCCCGGCACTGCCGGCGGCGAACGCGCCGGAAAGGTCCAGCAAAAGCGCAACGTGGAATCGTCGAACCCGTTCCGGCTCTGAGCGCTGCGAGCCTGCTCGTCACGCCTACTGCGTCATGTCGAGAGCCGGGCCCAGCGCAGTGATGGCGGAGACGAAGCCGGCCTCCACCACGCAGCTCGAGCTGCCATAGCCTGGGTACTGCACGCTGTTCACATTGTGGATATCCCAACCAACCAGGCTGCCGGCCAACGGAAGTCTAGATTCTCGATCCAGAGGTGGTCAGCGTCTATTTCAATAGCATCGAGCACTGGCGAGTGCCCCGCATCGGGCTCATAAACAATGTGATTTGCTTCGCCGCCCGAGGTAGTCAATGTCGCAGCAGCGAAGTTGCCGTTTGTGTCGCGCGACCTATAAACATCGCCCGGTGCAACATTGGCACTAGCTTCGGCAAGCCCCCCGAAACGGGGAGGCGCTCGTTCCAGTACCACCACCAGTGCCGGCGACGCAGTAGTACTTGTTCCCAGTCGTAGGCTTGATGGGAATGGCGCGAATTGTCACTTGGAAGGTAACCCATCCACCTTCGACGTCTAGACGGGCTGGGTTGGCTAGTGGCACGCGTTCGTTCGGAGGACCGGACGATGGGGGATTGGTTACAAGCGAGGCGCCGCGGAAGGACCAGGAGCGATGGACCGAGGCGCGAGCGCGGGAGGTGCCGCGAGCGCTGGAAGACTCCGGGCTGTCTGCGGCTGCGTTCGTGGAGCAAGAGGGGCTGCGGGTCCAACCGCTATGTTGTTCGTGGACGGGTTACCAAGAAGCGGAAGGTTCGAGCACACTAGTCGTCGGGTTTCCATATGACGGACTCGCCGCCACTGTTGTTCGAAGTCATTCCCACGACGACACCATAGGGAGCGATGGTTCCCACGATGTATTCACCGGCCGACGCGTTGAGCATTTCTTGGAATGGATGCGTGTAGTTCTTGGAACTCCATGTGGCACCGAAGTCTGTCGAATCCCAAACTCTCGAGGTACCGTGTTCTTCTAGCAAGAGTAGTCGGTTGGGGTCATCGGGGTGCGTTGTGACATGGCCGTGAACGGCTTTGCCACCACCCCCGACAACCCGGATCGGCGGAGACGTCTTACTCGAGAGAAACAAGCCATCGTTGATGATATTGGTTGAAGCACCGGCACCCGCCTCGAGCCACAAGCCGTAATCGGGATCGGCGCTGTCCTGACTCTTCCCAAAGATCACCAGGCGATCCGGTCCGGGCAAGTAGATGGCTTGGCCGTTACTTCGATTTCGGAACTCGGAGCCCGAAGCGAAGGTCTCATTCATCAAGAGCGACCACTGATCGGTGGCCGGGTTGTAGGCAAATGCGCGAAAAGCGCCGAGGGCGAAAACGCCACCGACACCTGATGCGAAGAGATTTGGATGCCACCCGAGAATCGCTGCCCCAAGCCCACCGGAACTCAGGGTTTGCCCAGCGGTCGTCGGTCCAGTATCGGCCCCAACAATCCACGACTTGGCCGAAACGCCATCGGCGCGGCGAAATCGGCGAATTCCGTTGGAATTGCTGATCGAGTAGTAGTAGTCCCCGGTGGCTGGATCAAAAGCGTAGGACCATATGTGACCAAAGTCCTCGGCTTGCGGCTTGGCCACAGCCGTCCATTTGTCCATGAGCTCTGAGTACAGGTAATGCGAATACTCAGTCCCATTTGGCTGACTCGACGCGGGTTTGCCCATGTGTTGTAGCTCGAGACGAGCCGCGTCGTAGAAAACTGTGGCTAGTGACCATTGAATATCGAATGGCGACTGTACACTGTTCGGAGTGACGTTCGCAGACTCGCCGGGCTTGAGTGCGGTAGCCGCACGCGAAAGCGCGGTTGAATCGACGATGGCGACCGAAAATGGACTGCTGCTAATGTTGGCCATTGACAAGCCTACGCCAGAGGGCACGGAATGAATGATCGGGAGAAGATGATCTGATCGTATCGCTGGTACCACTCGACGGACGTGGGTTGGCCGTTCATGTAGTTTGAGGGTTGAAATGAGTTGTAACCGCGGGGGTGCCCGGTGCTCGGATTGCTAAACACAATGGTGTTGAGCTGGGAGAAAAGGGTCTCATATTGAAGTTGGCCTTGCCTTGCAACGAACACTTCGAAGAGGGTGTCTTTGTTGTCGAGGGTGCCGGGCACCAGGTGATAGAGGAATGTCACCCACTCCGCGTCATTGAAGAGCCAGCAGCCGGCCGCACCGCCTGGCGTGCCGCATGCTTGGTATGGGCCTCCTGGCTGCTTCGAACCATTGTAGACACCCATTGAACCGCCAGTGTCTGGTGAGGAGCCAAAGTTCGTATACCAAAGGCTCCGACGGTTGCGCATGTTCTGGTGTACAATCTCTTGATTCAGTGTTTGCTGTGTTGTCGCCAAGAACGAAAGCTTTCCAGCCGGTGGCGTTCCAGCGAGATAGCGATTCGGATCCATTTTCATTCTGAATTGGAGATAGAACTCAGAACCGTCGAACTTGTCAGCACTGAACCCCTCCGCCCCGATGTACGAGGGATGGGCGTAGTACGCCTCGCGAAAGGCCTCGTTCTCGCCCTTGGATGAAGGATCCCACGGTCGCAGGGGAAGCGCTCCGTTGGCGGCGGGATCGTCAACGGCTTTGCCTGTCGAGGCAGCGCTCATCGGCGCGAAGGGGCGCCACCATCCGGGAGCGGAAGAGCTTCCCACTCGATAGATGAGCTCTAGGCAGCCGCCTCCAGTAATCCCATCCGTTGTGTTGCGAACGCAGGTTCCCGGTCGTGCCGTATCGTTGGGGTCGTTTCCGAAACCTCCGGCCCAGCGGAAGGCGTCGACTTCCTTGTCGGACCGAAAATCGTGGTACCAGACGACGCCTGGGTCGGCAATGCGAGACTGCCAATCTTCCTCCGCGATGGGGGGGGCTCGCACCACAATGTCGAATGGATTGCTGTGAATCAAAGGCATGGCTCTTCAACCTCGGCGCTCGCGACGAACGTGGTGCTCGAAAGTTCGGTCGGCGCGCCGCTGATGACGCTGCCATTGGACCAAGGCCCCCGGAAAATGTCAACGAGTATGACTTCGGTAGTACGTCGCTCTGGGCACCCCGAGCGCTTCACATGCCGCCTTCTTGCTGCCGAGTTCGCCAGCGGCTCTGTTCACGGCGACCATCAGTGCTCGTCGTGCTTCAGCTCGTCCGGCAGCGGCGGCTGCTCCACGCCCAGGTGTCTCATGATCGTTGGCACAGAGGGGTCCCTCCCACCGCAGATCACCAGAGCCATGCGCCTTGGCGCGGTCCGCACAACTGCTGTTTCGCTCCAAGCCCGGCCGTTCAACCTTGCCCGTCGTCGGCCGTAAGTACGTGACCGGACGTAGTCGAGACCGCGCCCACGCCATCGTAGACGAAGCGCTTGCCCGGTTGGTCGTAGGTCACCCCGGCAGGTAGTGGAACGCTGTTGAGGGATATGGTTAGCGCATCGCCATCCGCGTCGCTAACGTATTCCGCAATCGAAACGCTCGACGCAATGCCCTGCACGAACTGAATTGTGGGAACGGTCGTCCAAACGGGTGCCTGGTTGCCGGAGCCTGCGTCACCACCCGCTCCAGCGCTGCCGCCTGCTCCTGCGCCACCGCCGGAGCCCGGGTTGCTGCCGGGCTTTCCTTCGTCGTCCGAGCCGCAAGCGGCGGCTAGAGCGACACTGCCAATTGTCAGGACCACAAATGTGCGGCGTGATATCTCGCTATTGTCCTTATTCATGCTTCCTCTCGTAGGCTGGGGCTCACGACTGAGACGATCCGGTTGGCTCTGATCGAAATCGGCCGTGGCCAGGCGTGACGACCTCAGCCGAGCAGAACCCATTCATGTGGTCCAGCGTAGCAGCTGTCATGCCGCCGGCTCTGTTGGGATAGCCGACGCTCCGCCCAGTGATAGATGCGAAACCAGTGGACACTGAGCCCACCATCGCACGGATGGGACCCAGTTTCCACGCCTCTCGTTGCCACGTCTGCACACTGCACCCAGCATTGGTCTTGATAGGGCGAGCCACAGTGCTGGGGCCCGGACCAGCAGCTGCTCGGGCACAGGGATCTGGGCACGAAGGCTCGGAGGAGCTGGCGTGCCAAGACCCGTGCCTCGGTCAGTAGCTGCGTGATGTCGGCGCGTGGTCGTGCGAGCCCGAAGGAAAGCAACCAGCTGCGGAAGGTCAGCGCGCAGGGGTGAGCCGTTTCAGAGCTGGAGCAGCACGCCGTCGGGAGACGCGACCGTGTTTGATGTGTGGCCACCCCAGATCGCCAGACCCTCGGAAGTCCAAGCAAACGCCGTGCCTGTGCGAGAGATAGGAGCTGCCAAGCGCTGCCAAGCCAGACTTTTCAGGTCAACCGTGTAGAGCGACGAGGAGCCATACAAGAACACTCGCCCGGCGCCCACGGCGAGGCTCACACCCTCCCGATGAATATCAACGTACGGTAGGCTCGGCGGCTTGGGCACAGCAGTCCACTTGCTCGTCTGGGGATCGAAAACTGCCGCCGCCTCTCCAAACGCATAGCTGGTAAACACGAAGAAACGACCGTCAGCCCAGGTCCCGTAGGACTGCTGTCCACTTGCGATCAAAGCGCCGGGTGCGGCGGGCAGCGAGTGCCACGTACTCGAACCGGAATCATAGTAGGCACCATCGGCATGCGGCGGGTGCGCCGCTGCGTTGCCGCCCCAAATGTAAAGGCGTCGCGCTTTGGGGTCCCACGCTTGTGCGAAAGCATACCTACCGCTGAGAGGCGCAGGAGGAAGGGGTGACCACGTCCCCTTCGCCAGGTTGTAGGCGTAGCCGTCCGACAGGGCCACGCCCTTCGGGCCTGAGCCACCCCAGACCAGAATGCTACCGCTACCCTCATCCCAAGCGAATGCGTGACGGGTCCGCGGAGCAGGCGATCCCGGACCGGCACTGATGGTCGTCCAGCTCGACGCTGCGACGTCGTAAATTGCGCCGTCCCCAAGCGGGAGCTGCTGGTTCGTCAAAACATCACCACCCCCACTGCCGCCCCACAGGATCACGTGCGTACCTGTGTGCGCCATGGGTGCATCCATGCGTCCACCGACTGGGAGCGGCGCAAGCGCAGACCAACTCTTCGTGTCGGTGTCGTAGCGAAGAAACTCCCCGGTGGTTTTGAGCGATGTGATATGCGGATCCCAAACGCCTCCAGCCACGAACATACTCGCGCCGTGAGCTACGACACCCGACCAACTCAGGCCGACAACCCCTCCGAAGTAGGGACTGTTCGGGATCGCAGACCAGCCAACTGTCGAACTGCCGCCGGCACCGCTCGAACCGCCGGCGCCAGCGGAACCTGCGACCGCGCCAGCGCCCGCAACGCCGCCGCCAACCCCAGCCAGGCCGCCGCTTGAACTGGCACCCGCCTGGCCTCCTCCCCCACTACTACCGCCCGTCGGTGTCACCAACGAGCCGCCGGATGCTGCCGCCCCCGCGACTCCGCCGGTGGAGTTTCCGCCAGCGCCATAAGGGCCCCCCAACGGCACGTCCGTCGAGCAACCAGCAACCAGGCCAACAACCAATGCAACCGCACAATCTTCTCGAGCCCTCATCATTTTCCTCACTTCTTGGCTGGTTCGCAACGAGCTCCCGCTCGCTACCGCCCCGCGCTCTTGGCGCGAATCTCATCTTGAAGCCGACGAACTCGATCCGACTGAGGATCGTCAGCATGCTTACTGACAAAAACTCGTGCACGCTGGGCGGCATCCAACAGCTGGCCGCGCGCCACTAGCGCCTCGATTTCCAGCAACGCAGCCTCCGGTGCCAACACGGCAGAGTGCCTGAACTTCTTCCGATGGGCCGCAACATGACGAAGCACCTGGTCTGGGTTACCGTTTTCAAACGCCCGGCGAGCGCGATCGACAAGCGCCACTTCCTCTTGCAGGCCCCGCGATTGCGGCTTCACCACGCTCGCCGTTGGAAGTGAGAACGACGCTCGACTTCGACCAACGCTCTTGAGTGGCGTGCCGTGATTCGGCGCTCGCTTGACCGGCCGCGATCTGAGGGAAGGTCCGAAAGCCGGCGCTCGCTTGACCGGCCGCGATCTGCGGGAAGGTCCGAAAGCCGGCGCTCGCTCAACGGACGCTGTCGAGTGGGATGAGCGCTCGACAGCTTTTTCGACTGGTGCCTCACTCCTGCTTGTCACAACTGGCGCTGTGACCGTAGGCTGGATACGCGCCACGGCAGCGGGAGCCTGGTAAGCACGCTCATCTTGGGTCACCTCGCTGTCCGCTACGGCAACAATCCCGACGGCAACGCCTATGCCCAGGGATGTGACGATGCCCCATACGCCCACTTTCACGGAGGTGCCCGCCGCGGCAGCGGCGCCAACCTGCGCACCCGTGGTGACGCTTGCTGCAGCTAGCGTACTCGCGATGATGCGTCGCCGCGTGGCGGGGTTGGCGCGCTCGCTGCGCGCAAAGTCGAGCAATTGCCTCTCAAGGCTCGTCAGGTCGGAGCCCTTCAACGGCTTCGGTTCCGTCACTTTCGCCTCCTCGAGTGTCGTTGGTTCGCCCGCTGGACGCCCTTGTGAAAAGCCTTGCGAGCCAGCCGGAGCCGGGACGCAACCGTCCCCTGAGGCACGCTCAGGATCTCAGCAATCTCTGGTGCGCTCATCTGTTCGATTTCGAAAAGAGCAAACACGATGCGGAGCTTCTCAGGCATCTCGCTCATGACCTGGTCGAGCAGACGGCCGATTCGGCGCAGCTCGACGGCGTCGTCTGGTTGAATGCCCGGAGCTTGCTGATGCTCTAGCTCCTGCTCGTCCGATACCTCTCGCCTACGAGCTCGAGCTCGACGAAACCGCGCTGCAACATTCAGCGATACTCCGAACAGAAAGGCGCGCTCCTTGCCCGGTCGTATCTGGCCCAACTTGGACGTGGCGATCACAAAGACTTCCTGCGCAGCATCGTCGGCGAGCTCACGCGGGACACCCAAGCGCCGAAGTAGGCGCCACACGAGGTCGACGTGGGAGCAAAGATCGACTCCGGCTTGCGGCGGGCTGTGGGAAGGGCGTGACAAAATCTCGCCCATGGGCGCCGGCCACACGGGGCCCAGAACGGAGGTCGTGGTCATTGTCCGCACGCCGCTTAATCGCTGGGGTCGCCTTCTTCGATCACTAGAATCTGGCGCCGACGCCCAGATTGGCGGCTGCTGTGGCGACCGGCGGTCGATGCACCGTCTCATCCGGCCGCAGGAAATAGCGGTCACGAAGGACCGGAACGCTGGCCCGGATGCCGCTGTGAGCCAGCACGCCCGGCGATGGGCGCCACTCGAATCCAAGACCCACCCCGGGCGCGAACCACCACCTGGATACCCCCTCTGGGTTCGGTGTGTCGCGCCCGACAGCCTCCACGACCCCCACGTCAGCGGTAGCGCATAAGAGCGCCGCAAGACTCTCCCAATGCAGTCGGGCCGGACAAATATGGCCCGCCACACCCGTCCAGCGAAGGTTCGCCGTGCCGGCAGGTGTGGCAACGTCTTGGGATAGGCTGCGCAGCGCCGCAACGTGCAGGGTCGGATTGAGGCCGGAGGCCGCTTCCAAGGTCCAGCGCCCAGCCAGCCCACCGGCCACGAGCGGGCGTGGCCCCACGCCTCCGAGTATCGAAATTTCGGGTGCAATCCCCATCTCCTCGCCGACGAGCGGTGGGGACGGTCGCCTACCGCGGTCCACAGCCAGGGGCACCTGCTGGGGTTTCGCACCGGCGTGTCTGGACGCTCGCGCGACCCGGGCTCCCCGGCTCTTCCCGGTCGCGGGCTGAGGTGGCCGGGGGGTGAGCGATGCTCGCGGATCAACGGCCAGCACGATGATGAGCGCAATCGCGTCCATTGCATCCTCGCAAGCGGACACCGGTGTTGAGCGCACTTTCGTGTCTGAACCTCGAGTGAGCTCCAAGTGGGCGATTGCCTTACCGGCGGTTCCGGTAATCCTGACACGCACGTGGAAGTCGCCTACGCCGTCCGTGACCGACACTCGGTCGCTGCGCTGGGAAATCCGCTCTGCAATTTCGAGGCGGGACGGACATTTTGCCGGGGCTTCGTAGTCCAAAGACAACAACACTCGGCCAGCTGGCTGCTGGCCCCACGCCTCCGACGCGGCCGTTGAAACCAGAAAAGCGGCGCCAAAGCGAACCAGATTGCGGAAGCGGCTCATCGTGGCACCTCCGTTGCGAGCATCGGATCGCATATTCAGCGCCGCGGCTTGGGCGCACAGCTGATTCGAATCGGCCGGAGCAGATCACGAGCTCGACGACGGAGACCGCTCCGAAAACGGCCTGGCCGGTGGCCTGATGGCAGACGGCCTGGTGGGCTACGAGTTTCCATTCCGCCTCGCTGTCGAAGCCAGCGCCGGCTACCTCTGGCTCGCGAAGGGCGTCACTCACAGTGCCAGCGAAACCTCGGGCAGCGGAGCGACCCAGACTAACGTGGACTACAACTATGCGGACGCGGTCCGCGGGCGCGGCCCCTTCGTCACCCTGGGCGCCGGCTATCGCCACGAGCTGTCGAAGAGCTGGGACGTGGATGGTCACCTGCCAGCGCCGCGCTTTTTTCCGCACGGGATCGTATCTCTGGAAACGCCACCGCGTCGGGCACGACGACGGATGCCTTCGTCGAGGGCTCCGGCACGAGCCAAACCGGGATCGCGCCCTTCGTGATGCCAAGCGCGGGTGTGCGCTGGCGCAACGAAGCCCAGGCACATCGGCTTCGACATCGCAGTGCCCATCTTCATCACCAGCGGCCCCGACCACGACCACAGCGAAACCGGAGTACCACCCTGCGATCCCGCGGTGCCTGTCACCTGCCTGAAACGCCAGAACACCGCCGCCGAAGAACGCAGCTACGGCCGCTTCTGGCTACTCGTGCCCCGACTATCCGGCGGGCTTACTTTTTGATTCGGAGAGCGCGAAACCCCGTCGCGGAAACCGACACTGGATAAGTAGGTGTCAACGAAGCCCAGGCAGATCCGCTGCACGAGCGCCCGGCTTGCCCAGCGCCAGCATGATGCTGGCGTTCGGATCGAACTTGAACTCGGCAAACCGGGCGTAGGAGAGCAGGCGCTTCGGCGGCAGCACTCGGCCCATCTCGGCATTGTCCGGGAACAATAGGCTCAGTTTGTAAGAAACGTTCACGGTCAAACGAGAGTTCTTGAGCTGAAATCCGAGGGTATCGATGAAGCAGTTGCCTGCCTGTGATGAGGGAGTGCCGACCAAGGTGGCGCCGTGGCGCATCAGCGCGACCGCCAAGTCGAATCCGGCGCTGTACGTGAATGCTGACATGACAACGAACACGCTACCCGTCCAGCTCGCATTGAGTTGTCGCGAGGAAAAGGCGCGGGCGAAGGTCGGCGCCTTTTCCGCCAATTCACCGAGCACCTTGAGGCGGCGGTCGTACTCGACGGAATCGATTTTCCGGCTGCGTTCGCGGCGCCACTTCATCTCGGATTGGTAGTCATATCGACCGAGCATCGAACGCGTCGACGCGTCGGCGTTCTTGTAGTTGTCGAAGTACAGTTTCGAATAACGGGGAACTTGATACCCGCGCTCCGCTCTGATGATCGCGTCGAGAGGATAAAGAAAATACTGTACGATGAGGTCCATGAAGGAGTTGCCACCCTCATTACGCCGCAAGTCGAGGACCAATTCTTGAGAGCCGGCGGCATTCATTGCTTCGGTCATCTCGGTCAGCATCTCGGTGGCTGACGGCACGAGCGCGATTTTATCCGCTACTGTTCTGGCCTTGTGCCCCGGCGACGCGGCGGCAGCCACAAGGTCGAGATGTTTTCCCAAACCGCGTTCGTAACCCGCACTCCTCCACCGCTCGAATGCTTCGCGATAGCGCCTCATGGAGTCGAGACGCAAATAGGCGACACGCTTGTTCTTACCTACGTATCCCCATGCCATGTCGGCTGCGTTTGGTTGAGGAAGCTTCAGCTTGGAAGGCGGCAGGATAGGCGGCCCGGGCGCAATTGCGCCCGTCGCGACGTCGAGGCTGGTCTCTTTGCCTTTGGGAGATGAGACCTTGAACACCAATGACCCTGGGATCCGGTCCTTCTCCATCAGGTCCCTAGTCGTCATCGTGCGCGACAAGGCGCGGGCCAGATGCTTGAGATTGCCGAACCGATTATCGTAGCCACGACGTTCCGCCATCCGTCGGGTTAGCTCGTCAAAAGCGACACCATCTACCGAAACGAGCACGTGACCAAGCGCCTTCTCGTGTCGCCTATCGAACACGCGGGTGACCACCAAGTGATCGTCGATCGGCTCGAGTTCGAGCCAAACCCGATTGTCATCTCCATCGCGCCATTCATCACGGATGAACGTGTGCCCATCTCGCACCGCAGCAGCGATGGGCCGGATGAGCTTGAAGAACGCCTTTCGCGTCATGCCGGCGGCAGGCACGCGCTCAATGGCTTCACGCACCACTCTGTAATATGCGATTCGACCACCGATCCGTGTGAAGGGATCAGGGTGCGCACTCCCCAACACCGCCGCCAGCTGCTCGATATCGGCGATGAGCAACTCGCGACTAATCGGCTCTTGCGGCGCCGCCTCCACGTCTTTGAGCACGTTGGGACGGGTCGGCGCCGGTGTAGGTGTGGGCGCAGGTGTAGGTGTAACTGAAGCAGCGTGGCACGATGCCAGAACCAACGCGACAGGCAGCCACCGCATGACGTCCGTAGGTAAACACACTCGGTTACGAGATGGTGGTCGTTTTGTTGTGGGGTCGCATCCCTACCTCTCGCCAGGCCGCTACTCCCGAGCGAGGCCCCACGACGCCCTCGAACCGAGTGGGCCTCCCTCGACGGCAGCTGCCGACTCCGGGCGGTGTGCCAACATCATTGGGACGCGGAGCCGCCCGGTGGCTCGCAGAACACGATCGCGCCGTCCGTCCCCTGAAGAGGGACACCGTCTACGGTTCGCATCTTGTGGTGCTCGGTTTTCTTCAAAACGCAGTCGAATTCCACCGTGTCGCCCAGTTCTTCCTCGCTCCAATGCGCTCTGCCGAGGAGGTAGATGGGCCGCTCGTCTACCAAGACGATGGCGGATAGTTTGGCATTGGCTGCCGTGCCAACGACCCGGACGCGCCTCCCGACGGCGGGCTCCACTTCGCTCCCATGGACGACCTTGCCGCCCGCTCCCGAGCAGGCCGATAGAGAGATGCAGAAGAGCACTGCCTTCATCAAGGGCTCAGCGAATTGCGCCATCAGAGCATCGTACACGCTGAGGTGGGCCGCCGGGGACAAAACAGGCGGCCGGTCCGGACGAAGAATCTTTACCAAGTCTCCAATCCCACACCCGCCGAGTACATGACAGCGGTTTGAATGAAGTGGGTTACCTGAAAGAAGGCTGAACCACGAAAGGGAAGCTCGGTGGCGTTCAGCGCGCCTCCAGTGTCGGCAAAGTGCAGCGCGACTCGTGCAGTGGGACCGAACCAAATGCCCTCGTATACCTCGAGAAATTGGCGGGGCTTTTCTTCACGGAACGCCACGTGTGTCCACGCCAAGGAAGCTCCAACGCTCAGCTCTAGCCGGTCGAAGAACACGACGTTTCCGAGAACACTGTTGTTGAGCGACAGCAGCGCATTGCTCCTGCCCCCACGCCAAATCACGTTGTCCAGCCCGCTTAGCTCGTAGTGAGCGCCAAGGTCGCGACTGAACATGGCACCGATCCGCCCACCCACACCCGCGCCGGGTCCCGGCCGGTCTCCTGCTTCCAAGGGCACCAACGCGCCGACGAAGAGCCCCCCTCCGAATCTCAATCGTGGCCAGGCGTCGCCCGCCGCATGACCCGAGCCGGAGGCGGCCTCAGCGGAGCTGACATCGAGCTCGGACTCAGCCAACGTCGTCCTCGACGGAAGCAACACCAAAGCCAAGGCACACAGTGGTACGGCAAGTCGCATCGGTCGAGCTCGAGAAAGGCCCATACGTAGCACGCTCAGGACGGACCACCCGTCAACCGGCACCTGCAACCCTGTGGCGGAGCTGGCGCTCGCCACCACTCCCGCGCCAGGTCCGCGACGCCCCAGCAGCCGAACGCGCGTGGTTTGAAACGCCCCGGTGCGCGATGGCAGAACGGATTATGAAGTCGACACTTGCACGCCAAACGAGGCCGGCACCAATGCTGTGCGTGGCGCCGCCAGTACACACCAGGAATGTCCGATTCTATCTAATGCTCAAAAGCCGCCGCCCAGCTATGACGCCTTGTCCACGGCGTGGACCGGGCCGGCATCGTGCGTTGTACTTTTCTCGCATCACGGCGTCGGGTGCCCCACAAGCGGCGCTGCAAGTGAGCGATGCAAAAGCAGTACAACCGCTATACGCCGCAGGCGTATAGCGGGGCAGGCCTACGGACTCGTCTGGAGCGATGCGCGAGGCGGACTCGGTGCCAACGTGCATTTCGGGCACGTGAGCTGCAGCGTTGGCCCGAACTGAGCAGGGCGGCGGGCTGCTGGCGGTGGTGCTCAAGGCAGGCGTTGCTGCAGATAGGTCTGCATGAACGCGAGGCGATCTGCTTGAGGAGCGTGCATGTCGTTGCCGCCCCAGCCGTAGCTGACGAAGCCGGTCAGCTTCAGATTCTTCAGGGCCTGGGCGCGGGCCTTGATCGCGTTGTGCCAGCCAGCGCTGGAAACCCCTGCCCGCCCCCAGCCGACGCTGGGCAGGGTGTTGCCGAAGTGTTCGAAGAGGAACAGACGGTTCTTGGCTACGCCGCGGTTGGCGTAGGCGTTGATGCTGGCTTGGTACTGGGATTGACACCACGCGACGGAATTGCCCTTGGCGTTGACTTCTTTGCCGGAGAGGTACACCTGCGCACCGACGAAGGCGTGTTGCGCCAGCGCACTCCACCAGGCCCCGTTCTTGCCAGGGTTATCGAAGGGTGCGGTGACCACAACGGTGCGTCCGTGGGTGCCGGAAAGCGTCTTGGCAAACTCGACCACGAAGTCTCGATAGGTCGCGTTGCCAGGCCACAGAGCGGGGGAAACCTCGTTTACAATGAACCACTTCGGCACCCCGCAGGGGAACAGCTTCTTTGCCGAAGCCATGACGTCGTTCGCGCGGTTGGCGCCGCCGGCGGTCCAATTCGTGTTCAGATCGTCGACGTAAGCGGCTTGGCCGTTTCCTGCGCTCCAGATCTTGGACTTGTGCTTGTCACTGCCCATGGCCATGAAGTGGGTGGGCGAGACGTTCAACGCGTCGAAGTCCTGGCTACAAAAGCACTTGTCTTCGTTGCCGGTGCACGCGCCGGTGGGGTTGCAGTTCAGAGCCGCGACATCGAAGCTCCGGGGAAACGGTCCGGACGGCGGGTTGCTGGGGCATCCCCCGCCGCTACCGGCACTGCCGCCACTACTGCTTCCGCCCCCACCGGGCGCTCCGCCGCTGGCTGCTGCGCCGGAACCCGCGGCTCCCGCACCGCCGCCACTCGTCATGCCGCCCGCGCCGGAGCCCGCCAGCCCACCGCCACCCGCCGCGCCAGTTCCGGCACCTGCACGACCGCCGGAGCTCGCCCCGCCCCCTCCTGCGCTGCCCGCCGTGCCGCCAGAGCTGTCCCCTCCGCCGTCACTACAGCCTGCGATCAACCCGACGAGTAGCAGCGTCGGCCAGGTGGGGACACGAAACTCCATGCACTCCAGTGTTCACTCACGGTCTTGGGATCGCAAGGGAATGCCCCGGAGCGAGTTTCAACCGCAGCGCCAGGCCGAAGCGAGAGCCGCCCTGGACCAACTCGTCGACCCGTCGCTCTAAACGGGGTCTCCTTCGTCCCCTCGAACCCCGTGGCCTGGCGCGGGAGTAGTGGCCTCGTCCGACCTAATGCTCGACCCCAAACCAACCTACTTACTTAGGTCTCTTGACCGTTCGCCCCCGCGCCTTGCGCCTCACCAAGCTTGCGCGCAGCACCTCGAGGGCGTGGGCGCGCTCTTCGTCGTTGGCGGTCGCATAGCCCAAGCGCACGTAGCGCGGCGTCGCGGGACGGAAGGCGTAGCGCCGCTCGGAGTAGATCGTGACGCCGCGACGATGAGCGGCGGCACACCAGGCGTCGACGTCGATGTCCGGGGCGACTTTGACCCACAGCGCCATGCCTCCCGCTGGAACGCGAAAGCTCAGTATGTCTGCGAACTGATGCTGCAGCTGCTCGATCATCGCGTCGCGCCGAGCGCGGTAGAGCCGCTGCATGCGGCGCGCGTGGCGCATGACTTCGCCTTCTTCGAATAGTTCCGCCACGGCGCGTTCGAGAGCTGGGTCTCCCTGGCGGTCCACGTAGTAGCGGGCTACCGTCATGGCGTGCAGCACCGGCTGCGGCGCGGCAACGTAGCCGACGCGTAAACCCGGAGCCAGGATCTTGCTCAGGGTGCCGAAGTACACCACGACCCCGGCGTCATCGGCGCTTGCCAGGGGCAAGATCGGGCGGCCTTCGTAGTGGAACTCGTAGTCGTAGTCGTCTTCGAGAATCGCGAAACCGTGGCGGCGGGCTAGGGCGAGCAGCTGCAGGCGGCGTGGCGCAGAGAGCGTGACCGTCGTGGGGTATTGATGATGCGGCGTGAGGTACACGCCGCGCAGGCGAGACTCGGCTCGGCACAGCTTTTCGAGGGCGCCTAGGTCGAGCCCCCGAGCGTCGACGGGCACGGGCCTGAGCTTGGCGCCGCCGGCCTCGAGGGCTTGCCAAGCGGGTCGGTAGCCCAGGGACTCCACGGCGATCACATCTCCGGGAGCGAATAGGCTGCGAGCCGCGAGGTCCACGGCCATTTGACTGCCGCGAGTGATGAGCAGATCGTCGTCGGTGAGGGCGATGCCGCGCGCCTTGGCTAGGTGCTCTGCGAGGATGCTGCGCAAGCGCGCGTCACCTCGTGGGTCGCCGTAGTCCAGCGCGCCTTGGCCCCGGCGCAGAGCCGCGCGATATGCCCGCGCCAGAGCGGCGCTGGGCACGAGACGCAAATCCGGGACTCCTCCGCCCATGTTCAGGCCGCCGGGCTTCGCACCGTCGAAGCCCGGCGCGGGTAGCTTCGGCACGTCGCCCCGCAGCGCGAAACCGAGCTTGCTCGCGTCGCGCTTGGACCGAGAGAACGCCCGCGGCTTTTGTTGGGGCAGATCTCTGGACACGAAGGTGCCGCTCGCGGGCTCCGTCGTGATCCAACCTTCTTCAGCGAGCTCGGACAGGGCTGCGAGCACCGTGTTGCGATTCACACCGAACTGGCGCGCCAATGAGCGTGAGCCCGGCAAGCGCGCGCCGGGCGCGAGGCGCCCACGCCGGATCTCTTCGGTCACGGCTCGCGCGATCCCGACAAAGCGCGGTTGGCCGGGCGCGTTGGCCAGAGCGATCGGCAGCTCGGCATCCGTCGCGCCAACTGGTCTAGTAGATATTTTCATTCTGGCTCTTTTTGATATACCAGACTGGCTGCAGGATCGGGGCATGGGCTCACCCGCATCCCCTTCTCAGCGCACCCGACTGGTCCGACACGCCGAGCGAGGTCATTTCGACGCCGCCACGCTGAACGGGATCTTGGATCAAGCCCTAGTCGCCTGCCTGGCCTTCAGCGACGACGAAGGACCTACCGTCTTGCCAGTCGCGTTCGCGCGAATCGGCGGCGAGGTCTACGTTCATGGTGCGGCAGCCGGGCGCTTCATGCAGGCCCTGGTCGGCGCTCCGGTCAGTTTCTGTGTGGCACTCACCGACGGAATCGTCATCGCCCGCTCGGCATTTCGCTGCTCGATGAACTACCGTTCCGTCGTCGTCTTTGGCAAAGGGCGACTGGTGCAAGACGCCGCGGAGAAGAGCGCAGCCCTCGACGCCATGGTGGAAAAACTCACCTTGGGAGCCGAGGATCTTCGGGCACCCAGCGACGGCGAGCTGCGCGCCACGAGTGTCGTCGCTATCTCCTTGACGGAGGCGTCCGCCAAGATCCGCACCGGACCGCCTCAGGACGCCGTCGCGGACGTGAGCCGCGGCAGTTGGGCGGGCGAGATCTCTCTGGCTGAAGTACCCACAGCTCTAGTACGCGCTCCCAATGCCGGTGCCGGTGAACGCGTGCATCCGGCTGTGGCTGCCAAGTTGCGTGCTCATGGCGTCGTGATCGTCGAAACCGAACACGAAGGCTACCTGCTCAGTACGGATGCTTCCCGGGTGGACGTGGCTCTCGTGCATCGCTACCTGTCGGAGCAGAGCTACTGGGCGAAAGGCATCGACAAGGCGCGCGTCGAGCGGGCCATCGCAGGCTCGATCGTGGCCGGCGCGTATCTAGATGGACAGCAAGTCGGCTTCGCCCGGGTGGTGACGGATCGCGCGACTTTCGCGTGGCTTGCGGACGTTTTTGTCCTGCCGGAGCACGGCCACCGGGGTACCGCTCGGGGATTGATCCAGCTGCTTCTCGATCTGGACGAGCTACAGAACGTGCGGCGAGTCATGTTGAGCACCTTGGACGCCCATTCCCTCTACGCACGGATGGGTTTCGAGCCCCTGGCGGAGCCGGAACGTTACATGGCGATGACACGAGCCGTTGGCTCACCGCGCACAAAAATGTAGCCTGCGCCCAGCATGCAGACCCAGCAGCCGTTCCCGGTACTGAAAACCCAGGTGGACCGCCGCAACGACGTCTTCAAGAAGAACGTCGAGGAAAACAGCAAGAGCCTCGAGCGCCTGAGCGCAGCGCTCGAAAAGGCGCGAGCCGGCGGCGGCGAAAAGTACGTCAAGCGTCATCAAGACGCCGGCAAACTCCTACCTCGCGAGCGCATCGAACTCTTGCTCGATCGCGACAGCTACTTCCTGGAGCTATGCGCCATTGCCGGTCACGACGTCGACGGACACGCCACCGGCGCGTCGAGCATCGGCGGCATCGGTGTCGTCTCGGGCGTGGAGTGCCTGGTCACAGCTAGCGAAGCCACCGTAAAAGGCGGCGCCATCGCCGAGCTGGGCGTGCAGAAGACACGACGGCTTGCAGAAATCGCGGAACAGAACCGCCTACCCGGCATCAGCGTGATCGAAAGCGCCGGAGCCGACTTGCCCAATCAGCACAAGATCTTCGTACCTGGAGGCCGCGGTTTTCGAGATCTCACCCGTCGGAGCGAGATGAAGGTGCCGACCATCTGCGTCGTGTGCGGCTCGAGCACCGCCGGCGGCGCCTACATCCCCGGCATGAGCGACTACGTGGTGATGGTGAAGAACCAGGCCCAGGTCTACTTGGCGGGGCCGCCCCTGGTGAAGATGGCGACGGGCGAAGAGACGGACCACGAGGAGCTCGGCGGAGCTGAGATGCACTCCAAGATCAGCGGCGTCAGCGATTATTTGGCGGAGGACGAGCGCGACGCGCTACGCATCGCTCGGGAAATCGTGGCGCATTTGAGTTGGAGCAAACAGGGCCCGGCTCCCTCCCGGGCAATCGAAGAGCCCGTCTACGATCAGGACGAACTCCTCGGCATCGCGAGCCACGACATCCGAATTCCCTTCGACTCGCGGGAAGTCATCGCGCGCATTGTCGATGGCTCACGTTTCTCCGAATTCAAGCCCCTCTACGGCAATACCCTGATTTGCGGCTGGGCCCACTTGCACGGCTACCCGGTGGGCATCCTCGCCAACAACGGGATCTTGTTCTCGGAAAGTGCCAACAAGGGAGCGCAGTTCATCGAGTTGTGCAACCAGGCGGACACGCCGCTGATCTACTTGCAGAACATCACCGGCTTCATGGTCGGCAAAAAGTACGAGCAAGAAGGCATCATCAAGAATGGCGCCAAGATGATCAATGCCGTGTCCAACAGCCGCGTGCCAGCCTTCACGATCATGACCGGCGCGAGCTTTGGCGCGGGCAACTACGCCATGTGCGGGCGTTCTTACGATCCGCGCTTCCTGTTCACCTGGCCCAATCACCGCATCGCGGTCATGGGCGGCAAGCAGTTGGCCGGCGTTCTCGAGATCATTCGGCGCCAAGCCGCCGCGAAACGTGGCCAAGAAGTGGACGAGGAGCAGCTCGCCATGGCCAAGCAGATGATCGAAATGAAGATCGATCAAGAAAGCGATCCCTTCTTCGCCAGCGCGCGATTGTGGGACGACGGCATCATCGATCCCCGCCACACCCGCGACGTACTCGGGATCTCGCTCTCCGCGGCGTACAGCGCGCCGCTGGAATCGAGTATGAGCTTCGGCGTTTTCCGACACTGACATTGGCGTCGCAGCGCGAAGGCGTGTTTTCCGACACTGACATTCTCGTCACAGCGCGAAGGTGTTTTCGCGTTGTCTCGGCGCCACGGATCGTCGTCTGCAGCCTACGCACGAACCCCACTTTTTCCGGCTTTTGGCTCAAAAACTCCTCGGCATGCGGCGTGCTCCTGTGCCCCGCAGAAAAGGAGACTGGAGCATGCGAACAAAGCTCGTAATTCTTAGCGCACTCGGTGCGCTCTTCATCGCCCCCATCGCTGGCGCGCAAGAAGACGGTGGCGCCCGCGGCCTCGGCAAGAAGGGAAACCTCGTTCTCGGCGCCGAGCGCTTGATGGGTTACACGTCCAATACCCAGACCGTCGAAGTCGGCGGCAACGAGTCCGAGGATACCTACGGCACGCTGGGTGTGCTGTGGAACGCGCCACGCAGCGCCTTCAACCTGCCCCGTGTCGGAATCGACTACTTCGTCATCGACAACCTCAGCGTGGGTGGCAACGTTGGCTATGTCAGCACGTCCATCGACAGAGGAGCGAACACCACGGACGACGACTCCAGCGGTTTTCTCTTTTCACCTCGCGTCGGCTACATGCTCGGCTTGGGCGAAAGCTTCGGCTTCTGGCCGCGACTCGGGTTGACCTACTACCAGCTGCAAGATCCAGACGCTTCCCAGTTCGCCCTCGCGGCCGAGCTTCAGATAGCGTTCGCGCCGACACCGGGATTCTTGATCACAGCTGGGCCGGTCATCGACTTCGGCCTGACCGGATCCGTCGATACCCAGGCGGGCGACGCGGACTACACGGACCGGAACTACGGCCTGGTCTTCGGCATCGCCGGCATACTCTGACAGAATTGCTCCGGCGCTAGCGCGCGAGCTGCGGGAGGTTGCGCCGCGGCGAGCGCGCTAGCGACAGCGGGGCAGTGCCAAGGTGACTTGATCGCGAGGTCAGCGCTTGCGGGCCCAGAGCCGATCTTCGACGAAACTGAAGCGAAGCAGTTCTTCCAACTCTGCGTGCATGGACTTGAAGAACTTGCCGCCCTTGCGCCACTTGTAGCCCTGCCCCCGCGCGCGTACACCAAGGGCCAGCTGCCCCAGAGCTGCCCAACCCGTGGACAGCTGCCCAATGCCGATGAGCCCGCCGAGGCTCAGCTGACCCATCGAGAGTAGCCCGGCCCCGAGCTGTCCAATGCCGAAGAGCAGCCCGCCGCCAATGGCGCCAATGCTCACCAACCCGATTCCGCCGACTCCGACGGAAAGCACGCCGATTCCCGGCAGGCCCAAGCTGATGATCGACGGCGCGCCAAAACCGACGTCACTGCTGTGAATCGCCAAAAACGGAATACCCCACAGCTCTGAATAGGAAAGTGAACTACCATGCGAAGCCTCGTAGGTGGCCGTGAACGCAGCGAGCCCCAGAGTCGTCAGGACGATGAGAATGATCAGGGCAACCAGGCGCTTCACGCTTCGAGGATAGCCGATTTGGCGTCCCTGGGGAGTATGCTGCGGCCGTGCCAGCGCACCGACTGTTCTTCCAGAGGCTCGGGCCCCACAAGCTGATCGAAACCCGCGTCCGCGGCGACCAACTCGAAAAGAGCGAACTTGGCACCCCAAAGGCCTATCTGGCGCCGCCTACGCAGCTCTCGGCACGCCTGGCGACCCTGTTCGGCAAGCTGGTGCGGCTCTTCGGCCATGGGCTGTGGCTCAGCCCGCTGTTGATCCTGCCAAAAGCGGTGCTCCGCTTCGTCGACAGCCTGCTCAGCGATGTGTTGCTGCTGGTCTTCGTCGGCATCGTGGTGGGCTTCTTTGCGTCGCTCGTCGGACTCGTGTTGATGCGGCTGATTGGCGGCACGCGAGACGAACTCGTATTCGACGTCGTGCCTCCAGAGCTGGCAGCGGGAGTGAAGGCCCCCCGCACCCTGTTGCTGCCCAAGTCGGATAGCGCGGCGCAACTACGGCACCTGGTCGGGAGTCGGGTGCGGGTACGTGGCCATCTAGTTGGCAATGAATCCGGAGCAGAGCCCGGACTGATGCACGACTTGTGGCTGACCGAGACGGGCAAAGCAGAGCGCGTCGTGTGGTCCGTACCCTGGACCCTCGAGGCCGATGGCGTCCTGGTCGTGGCGGACCTCGACGCCGCCCCCGAGCTGCACGCGCCAACGCGCAAGGTTGGCGCCCAAGAGTGGTTCGACAGACTGGTGACGAACCACGCAAGCAGCCTCGACGCGAGCGCGAAATGGCGGACCCCAGGCACGGACGCGCAGCTCAGCACGCTGAACAACGGCGACCGAGTTGAGCTCCGCGGCGTCATCGCGCAAGTCTCCGAAGAGGCGCAGCAGGAAGAGGACGGTGTGGGTTATCGAAAACGCGGCATGAGCCTACGACCCGTGGTGAAAATAGAAGCTAGTCTCAACTCCACCGTGCACATCGACAAGCTGTGACACGAACTGGCGAAGCTTTTGGTCCTGATATAGCGTGGGCAGCGTGAAGTTCCTGACCTCGCAGATGATGGCGATCCTCAAGGATCGCGACATGCGCCAGAACATCTGGGCCCTCGGCAAGATCTTCGTGATCTTGGTCGTCTTCGTTGCGGTCTACAGCGTGCTCTTCCACATGCTCATGCTGCTCGAAGGCCAGGACCACAGCTGGCTCACAGGCGTGTACTGGACCCTCACGGTCATGAGCACCCTCGGCTTCGGGGACATCACATTTCACACCGACACTGGGCGCGCCTTCAGCCTGATCGTCCTGCTCACAGGGGTGGTGCTCCTACTCATCGTTTTGCCCTTTTCCTTCATCCGTCATTTCTACGCACCGTGGATGGAGGCCCAACTCAAGTTGAAGGCGCCGCGAGAAGTGCCGCCCGAAACCGAGGGGCACACCATCATCTGCGGGATGGATCCCGTGGCCCAAGCGCTGATCGTTCGATTCAAGGCCCAGGGCGTCAGCTACGTGCTGATCGAGCCAGATCCGAAAGAGGCGGTGGCGCACCACTTGGACGGCATCAACGTCATGGTGGGCAGCCCCGAACGGGTTGAAACCTGGAGGGCAGCACGCGTCCAAAATGCCAAGCTCGTGGTAGCCAACCGTTCCGACGCACAGAACACGAGCATCACGCTGACCGTGCGCGAGATCTCCAAGAAGATCCCCGTCGCTGCAATCGTCGTCCACAAAGACGCCATCGACGTCCTGGAGCTGAGTGGCGCGGACCATGTCATCGCACTCAAGCGTCGCTTGGGAGAAAACTTGGCAGCCCACGCCAACGCCGGCGTGCTCGCCGCGCACCCCATCGGCAACTTCGGCGATCTGACGATCTCGGAACTGCCGGTACGTCGCTCGGGGCTCGCCGGCCAGACCCTGGCCGAAACCGAGCTGCGGCAGCGCACCGGCTTGACCGTGGTGGCCTCGTGGGAAAAGGGCAACCTGGTGGTGGCGCGCGCGGACGTTCGACTGACCGACGATTCCGTGATCGTATTGATGGGAACCGACGAGCAATTCGAGGCGTTGAACGAGTCCTTCTCTCACATCGAACCCCTCACCGAGCCTGCGTTGGTCATCGGCGGCGGCGTTGTCGGGCGAGCCGCCGTCCGCGCCCTCAAAGCTCAGGGCGTCCGGGTCAATGTGATCGAGCAGGACGAGACCCTCAAACCACTCCTGGGGACCATCGCAGACCGAGTCGTCGTTGGCAGCGGGGCCGACATCAACATCATGCGCGAGGCAGGTATCGAGACCACGCCGTCCGTGGTGCTCTCCACCCATGATGACGCGACGAACATCTTCCTCACCCTCTACGCCCGACGCCTCAACCCGAACTGCCACATCGTCAGCCGCATCACTCACGAGCACAACCTCGAATCCGTGCATCGCGCCGGCGCCAACTTCGTGCTGTCCGAGAGCTCCCTCGGCGCCAAACTCCTGCTCGGCTACCTGCTGGACCAAGTCGTCGTGGTTGGGGAAGAGGTCGATGTATTCGTCGTACAGACTCCCGTGGCGCTGCACGGCGTCACCCTTGAAGGCGCCGCCATCACGGATCAAACCGGCCTGGGCGTCATCGGCACCCGCAAACAGGGCCGCACCAACTGCAAACTCGCGAAGTCGACCGTCTTCGACTCGGAGCTCGAATTGGTCCTGATCGGCACGCGCAAGCAGCGCGAAGTCTTCCGCAAAGCCTTCCACGCTTGAGTCGATGATCTTGGTTGGGTTGGGGTCGCGGACGCGTGGCGGCGCTGCGGCACTACTCTCGAACTGGCCCGAGCGGTGCGTTCCTCGCTCGAGAGCCCGCTTCTGTGCGCGCTGCTGCACTCACGCTGGGCGCGCGCCCGCGTGTTGAACTAGCTCACGTCACTTCTTGACGCCCATCAAAGTGCTGGCGGAATCGTGACCGCAACGTTGCCGCACGTGACACGCGGGCAAAGCGAGCGCGTCTAGGCTGCGCGGATGCAAACGTCACCACACAGGCTGCTGCTCACGAGCGTCATTCGTCCCTTTGGCGGACCTGGGGAGGGCGACTCGGTCGGGGCCGAGTTGTTCCACGCGCAGGTCACCCGAGCGCAGGGTCCGTTCAGTCTGCGCCAAGTGATTCGAGTTTGGGCCTTGGATTACCTCGCGGAGAACGTTCAAACGCCCACGGTGACGCTGCACTACCCATCCGAGCGGGAGTTCATCCGTGAACTTCAGCGCGAGAACTACACGCACATCGGGATCAACTTCGTCGTCGCTACGTTTCACAAGGTGCGCCAGATGGTCGCACTGATCCGGAAACACGCGCCGAGCGCCAAGATCATCTTGGGCGGCTACGGCACAGTGCTGCCCGATCCAGTGCTCGCTCCCTTCAGCGACGGAGTGTGCCGTGAAGAAGGCGTGCGTTATCTTCGTCGCGAGCTGGGCGAAGCCCTCGACACGCCCATCCGTCACCCCCACGCACCGATTCCGAGCGCTCGTATTCTCGACTTCCAGATCCCGACCGTCGTTGGCCACGTCACGGCGGGCCTAGGTTGCTCCAGCGGGTGTGACTTCTGCTGCACGTCCCACTTCTTCAAACAGAAGTACGTACCCTTCTCCCACGGCGGGCGCGACCTGTATGAAACCATGATGGCGACCCGGTCTCGCTGCCAAGAAGAGGGCCAGGAGATGAGCGGGTACATCGTGATCGACGAAGACTTCTTCTTGCACCGCCGGCGCGCGATGGAGTTCTTGGAGTGTGTTCGGGAGGGCGGGCAAGCGCTGTCGATCATGGGTTTCGGTAGCGTCCGCGGGCTGTCCCAGTTCACAGCCCGGGAAGTCGCGGAGATGGGCTTCGATCTGATCTGGAATGCCTTCGAGGGCGCCGAGTCCGGCTACACGAAGCAACGCGGCAAGCCTCTGCCGGAGCTGTATCGCGAACTCAAATCCGTGGGCTGCGGAACGCTGACCAGTATGATCATCGGCTTCCCTTACCAGGACGAGGCCACGGTGTGGCGCGAGTTCGAAGCGTTGATGGCTCTCGAGCCGGCGCTGGTGCAGTGCCTGATCTACTTCGCCTTCCCGGGAACGCCCTTTCACGAGCAGGTGATCAAAGAAGACCGCTATCGAGACCACTACCAAGGGTCGCCAGATCTGCGCCGCTGGGACGGCTTTTCGATGCACTTCAAGCACCCGCGCTTCGCGAACCCGGAGAAGATCGAGGAATTGCAGCGCGCGATCTACCGCACCGACTTCCAGCGCCTCGGACCCAGTCCGTTGCGACTGGCCCGAGTGTGGCTGGAGGGATTCAAGAACCTGCGCTCCGACGACAGCCCCTTGTTGCGACAGCGTGCGGAGCGACTGCGTCGAGACGCCCGCAGCGTGCTTCCACTGATATCCGCAACCGTCGCCTTTCCCCCGAGCCCCCAGGTGCGGGAGCAGGTGATCGCGCTCAGGCGAGACCTGATCAAGTGGACCGGCGAGCCCACCGCTACCGAGCGTGCTCTCGCAGCCGGTGCTCCAGCGATGTATCTGGGCTCCTGGGGCTTGCGCAAACTGAGGCTATTGCAGCAACCGGGGCTGCTACGTACCGAGCATCGCACCGGCGGGCGGCCCCAGACGACTCAGGATGCTTTCCGGCTCCAAGGCGGTCTCTCGGCAGGGTTGTTCGGAGCGCTGGCAGACGACCTGGCCATGCATTTCCGAGAAACCACCAACCGCCTCAGCGGCCGCGACCCCCACGCGCCCAGTCAGGCCCGCGTCGATTTAACCAGCGTCACGTCGCAGCCCCAGGCAATGCCGTCCTCGCGACAGCTTCCGGTACTCGTTGCTCCCTAGCGACTCGCTTGCAGAGCCACAAGGCGCGACGGCTTCCGGTACTGGTTGCTCCCTAGCGACCTGCGCGCTCACCAAGGGAACCACTGACTCTGCATGGTTTGCCACTCGGTGGGGCGGTTGCGATCGCCTTCACGTTGCGGGTGGGATCGCAGCGACTTCGCTTCCGGGATGATGTCGATGCGGATCACGGCCTCGGCGCCTGCGCGCCGCAGTTCCCCGGCCGTCACGACCGCCTCCGTCACAACCGCGACGACACCGAGTGCCGTGGGCCCGCGGCGCAGCCTTGCCGACGCCTCCGAACGGGCCCGTTCCATTTCCGTCGCGGGGCAACCGAGGGCCGGTCGTGCGACGAACCCACCTGACATCCGTCACATCGAACAACACCCTGTCGGCGAAAGGCAACCGCCAACCAAGCCAACGCTTTCGGGTAGTTGTGTCAGCCATATACAACCTCCCGGTCGGCACGCCCTTGCGTCGGCCTCAGGCGCAAGCCATTTTGACCGCACGGCTCATTGTACCTTCTCACCAAGGTAGACACATGCCAAACAACCAAACAACCAAACAACCAAACAACCAAACAACCAAACAACCAAACAACCAAACAACCAGACAGCCAGAGCCGTCGAATCGCCTCTCGACTCGCCTGCGCGCTCGTGATCTCGGTTGGCTGCTACGGCTGTCAAGCCACTGACTCGGGCGAGACACGTGCCTCTTCACAACAGCTTGTGGTTCCACCCGACGAAACGCAGCTGACCGAAGCCGACGTTCAGTACCTAACGCGGTCCGTCCATGAAGACGCGACGGGAACGCGACGCGACGCCGCGGGAGAATCCCGCTGGACATTCGCGCCGACGAGCGAGGCCGAGTTGGCCTCGGCGAACAGCAGCGCCAGTCCCACTCAAGCGCCCGCAGAGGCCCATTCCGTGGACGACGGAAAATCACGTGTGCTCGACGCCCTGGCAGCGTCGGCGCAAAGTTCCGAGCTTCAGGTTGTCGTCGAACTGGATGGTCCGCCGCTTCCGCGCTTATCCAACCTGGACGCGCAGCGCGGCGCGGAAATCTCCGCCTACACCGCGTCGCTCCAACCTAGCTTTGATGCGTTCACGAGCAAAGCCAGTGCGGCCGGGGCCAGCACATTCGGAGCGGCCTGGTTGAATCGCAGCATTGCCGTGCGTGGATCCGCTGCGGCCTTGACGACCCTCATCAAGCTGCCCGAGGTCTTGCGTGCGTCGCTGAACGACGGGGCGGTGATCGAATTCGCGGATCAGGACAAGTGCTACGCGGCGCTTCCGGGAAACAACTTGGGGATCGGCGGACAGTCCTGGCGCATTGGAACACGCGAGAACTTGCTGACAACGTACTACAGTGGCGACACGGGCGGGCGTGCAGGAGGTCGAGTTCGTGTGGCCATACTGGATAGCGGTATCGCGGTAAAGGCACATCACGCATTCCGCTTCGCCCCTTCCAGCCCTCCTGGGGATCGCTTTCTCTTTGCCAAGGTTTGCTCGAACTCGTCCTGCACCTTTACTTCGACGCCTGGCGCGTTGAACCACGCCAATCCAGTCACCCAGTGGGCGCTGGGCAACGTCGAGTCCGGACGAGACCCCAACTGTTCCTGGATCATGGGTGACGTGCGTAGCGGATCCCGAGCGTACGGGGCTCACATTTTGGCCTACGATGTAGCGGCTGGTTGCGACGCAGCTCGGCTAGCCTTGCAGGATGCAGTGGCGCAAGGCACCGACATCGTGAACATGTCAGTAGGCTACTTCTACAGCGGTGCTTGTGATCGAAACCACGATTGTGGCGCCCTCAACTCGGCCATCCGAAGTGCGACCGATCAGGGCGTGCTGATAGTTGGTGCCGCTGGGAACACGCCCTGGGACGGCACGTGCAAGGTTGGCTATCCTCAAATGCGCCCCGAGGTCTTGACCGTCGGGGGGCTAGACACCTGGAATCGCCTGGCAGATTTCAACTCCACCTCGCTTCACATCAATAGCAGCGGGGGCAAAATGATCATCCACATGGCGACGGGTAGCCTCGGCTACGACACCGTCCTGGATTTGCTCGGGCCGTACGTGGTCAACTTCACTGGGGCCAGCGCATTGGATTGGTACGCAAACTCGGCCAACACGCGTTTCTACGGCACGTCCGTGTCCGCCCCGGCAGTGGCGGGCGGCGCGGCGCGCGTGCTCGACGGCTTTCGCACCATCGGGTGGCCGCAGAATGCCCGTACGCTTCGACTGAACATGTCGTTGATGGGCGACGCCGGCGATGGTCCGACTCAAGATCGGCTGTTTGGTACAGGCTACACCTGGGGATACGGCAGACCTCACATCACCGTGCCCGCGCCAGGCTGGGCGACCGGACCGAGCTGGTGGGGACAGAGCCCGTTCACACTCCAGCCGAACGTCACTGCCTACGGTTGCGTGAACGGCTGTCAGCCCATGCCCAGCAGCGTTCGGCAGTACAACTGGGTATTGTTCTACGAAGACCCGGACCTGACATGGACTCCGCATGTTGGGATTCAGGTGAAGGACCTGGACACCGGCCAGGTGATCCGGCAGGACACGTCTCACTCGCTGACGAAGCGCATTCAGTTGCGTGATGCGGAGATTTGGGGACGACGACTTCAATTGGTCGTCATCCCGTACAGCATGTGGGGCAGCTACACCATGTATTCCGGTGACTTCTTCCACTCGGATCCGACCGGATGGACCTTCCACTGAGGGACAATGCCATGCGCGCTACAACGCTCGGACTAGTCACCACGCTGCTGCTGACTGCTGGCTGCGCCAGCTCTTCCGAACCAACCGAGCAGCCCGACGCTGGGAATTCGCCGTCTTGCCCGACCATTGCGAATACCTGCCCTGACAGCTGCCAAGTGGTTTCCGCTTCGCTTGTTCGGCCGACGTGCATCGAGAAGGGCGGAAGCGTTATCGGCTGTGCACCCAAAACGATCATCACAATGGACGAAGTCTGTGTCCGCGGCACCACACCGGACGCGGGGGCGTACATCGTGCCATCCGGAAGCTGGGGCACCTGGCTCACGCAACCCGACGGTGGCTTTGAGCCGTGCACGGCCGACGAGCGCATGTTGCCCAATGGCACGCCCAAGCCCGTGTGCGACCCGTGAGGAGCGCAAGTGCACAAGATCAGTCGCCAGGCGTAGTTTTGACGAAGGGAACTTTTCCAAGTGGGCACGGGATTCAGCGGGTCAACCAGCCTTCGCGAGCCCACGAACAGGGTTCGTCCCGGCAGGGGTCACGGGGGCGAGCCGACTTGGCCTTGGGTTTGATCGCGCTGTCCGCGGCCTGCGGGGGTGCTGTTTCACCAACCGAAGACTCGGACGCGGGCCCGTGCCCAACCTCCGTAGCGGTTTGTCCAGCCGGGTGCCGCCCAGTGATCGGCTCGCCCATCGGGCCAAGCTGTGTCGAGAACAAGTCGGTTCATCTTGGCTGCGGGCCGGAGTTGCTGTTCATCTTGAACGAGTTCTGCCTCCGCGGAACCGAGCCGGACGCCAGCGCGTACCTCCTGCCACCCGGCTCGGCTGGTTCTTGGTTGACTCAGCCCGGCGCTGGCTTCGAGCACTGTGCAGACGAGCCCTGGCTGCCAGATGGCTCGCCTAAGCCGCGCTGCAAACCCTGAAGAGCCACAATGCGCGCCACTCGACAGGCACCTCTGCGACCCGGAGAGCGGTGAACGAACACCACTCAATGCCATGTCGGAGAGAGTAGAAACCACCAACCGCCTCAGCGGCCGCGACCCCCATGCCCCGAGTCACGCCCGCGTCGATCTGACCAGCATCACGTCGCAGCCGCAGGCAATGCCGTCCTCGCGACAGCTTCCGGTACTGGTTGCTCCCTAGCGACTCGCTTGCAGAACCACAAGGCGCGACAGCTTCCGGTACTGGTTGCTCCCTAGCGACCTGCGCGCTCACCAAGGGAACCACTGACTCTGCATGGTTTGCCACTCGGTGGGGCGGTTGCGATCGCCTTCGGGGACGACGAGGGAACCGACGAAGTCGGCGTGTTCGTAGACGCTGCCGATGCTTTTTTCGATCGCGGCGAGATCTTTGTCGCTGACCACGCCGTTGCTGGTCGCCTTGTAGAACTGCACGGTGATGCGGATCGGAAAGCGTGCGTCCCGCTGTAGCTTCAGGCCACGGGCCTCGTGGAACAGGCCGAGCACGTCGCCGTGGCCGATCACCGCGCGGTCCATGTCGCTCTTGGGCTTCGCGCGGCCAGCGCCGTGGCCCAGGGTACCGACGGACCCGAGGCCAATGCTGCCAGAGCCTTTGCCGCCGCCACCTGCGCCGATACCCGAGAGCCCCAACCCGCCGGCGCCATAGGCCGAGCCAATCCCCGAGCCCCACATATTTCCGCTGGCCGGCAAGCCGCCCAAGAAGCCCCGCTGCTTGTGGACCAAAGGAACCTGAATCAAGAAGATCACGTCGGCACTGCGGGAGATGGCGCTGCGCTCGTCTTCATTCTTGGGGCCGCCCTGCGCGTCGATGCGGGCTTTGACCTCCTTGAAGCGCTCGGCGGTGAAGCGCGCACGCTTGCCGGCCTTGTTGAAGTACAGCTCTTGGCCGTTGCCATAGGCCGGCGCGTCGTCATCGCGGTTTTCGATGATGCTCATACTCGTGCCCTGGCGCGTGGCGAGAATGCTGAGCACCGCGGGGGAACCGGGCGCGGACTGATAGTTGAAGACCACGGGAACGAATTCGGCCTTGCCCTTCTTGGGCACGGGCAAGAACACGGCCTGGGCCGATACCAAGAAGTGGGTATCTCGGCCCGCTACCAAGCTGCCACTGCCTTTGAGCGCCCAGGGGCGGCTCATGTGACCTCGCAGGTTACGCAGCACGTTCACCAGCGACACCGTGGAAAGTGACTTCGACTTCTTGTGGTTGCCGCTGCGCACGAAGAAGCGATTGCGCTTGATGTCTGCGGTGCGGTCGCTGAAGTTCGGAAAGCGCAACACGGGCATCAAGCTCTTGCGCTCACGACCGCGCGCGTCCTTGTAGTTCACCTGCAGGGTGAGGTCGGAGATGTTGGGCCCGAGAGCGGAGCCCTTCGCGCGGCCCGTGTCTTCCCAGGCAACGTTGACGACGTTGAGGCCGCGTCGGCGCGCTCGCGCGCGCAGCTGGCCGTTGTGAGTCATGCGCGCGACCTTGTGCACGACTGCGGGGTGACTCAGGGCCGCTTGTCGTGGCGGCTTCGGCGAGACGATCGCCGGCGCTTCGATCCCAGGCGCTTTGGCTTGCGAGGTTTTCGAAGCCGTCGATGCCGCCGGAGACGTCGCGATCTGTTTGGTTGGCGCGGGCTTCGGGGCTGCCTCAGAGGGCGCCGCCGCCACGGTCGCCTTGGGCGCGGGCGATCCGGCGCAGGCGGTGAAGAGCAAGAGAGCAGAACTGGCCACGCGGCGGGAGCAGAGCGTCATGATGAACTCAACTGACCCCAGCGGAGCGCCCAAGTTCCCGACTGTGCCGCGTGCGCCACCTGGTGTGCCGAACTTCCCGGCTGTGCCGCGTGCGCCACCCGTGTGCCGCAGGCGCAAATTGTGTCAATTTCGCGAGATTCGCTGGTTAGTCGCTCGGCTGCACCACCGAGTTGGACGCTCGGTGCGTTCTGAGCCCTGGATCGGACAGGTTGGTCGCTCGACCGCAGAGCGCGTACGCTCGAAACACCGAATGTTCGCCATGCTAGTCGACCGACTGCGGGTCAGCGAACACCCGTGGCGACCCGGAAGCACCGCGATCCACACGGTTAGTCGATCGACTAACGCATTTTCGTCAGGGGTTTGACGAGAAATCGCGTTCGCGGGAGATAGCGCGCCCCTGGGTGCCGCTGCGAAACAACGACTAACGTCCCGGACCGAAGATTAGTCGATCGACTAACCTTGCGCGTCAGACGAAAACGGCCGATTTCGGCGCGTTCTTGCTGGATCGGGACTGCCCGAGGGTAAGTTGGTGAGGCGACTAGGGGCTCGGGCCTCGATTTGAGGTGGCTTTGGACACGCGCAGCCACCTTCGGGGGAAAACGAGGCTGGCACGGTTGGCACGAATCGGGCCGAATTTGGCGAGATTTGGCCCGAATTGAGCCTACAGGGAGCCACAAACTGCGCGCCGACCCAAATCCCCTAGAAGAAGGCTTCTAGGCCGATGCTCGGGATGGTCACGGGGCCGATCTCCTCCGGGATGCAACGACCGGAGCTGCAATCGACGCTGACGGTCTCTTTTTGGATCGTGGCGTTGAGCCACTCGATCACGAAAGCCCAGTAGCCCTTCTTGCCCAGACGCCAGCGCTTCTCGAGGCGAGCGTCGACTCGATAGAAGGATGGAATGCGATCCGGACGCTCCACCCGCCCGATCGGGTTGCGATCGCCCTGGTTGGGGAAGCCCGTGTAGAAAACCAAGCGTGCGCCCGCGCGCCAACGCCGGCCCAAGTCGTAGGCCGCTGCCAAGTTGAGCACGTGGGTACGATCGAAAGATGACGGGAAGTGTTCGCGCCCGATGCTGCGGGTGGAGCGCGACAAGGTGTACGACAAGAACCCGCCGAGCTTTTTGGCAAGGGAGCGACGCACGAAGACTTCCACGCCGTAGCTGTGTCCCAAGCTGCGATCGTCGATCTTGGGATCTTCGTCGGTTTCGTCGTTGCCGTCGTCTTTGATGGTTCCGAGCACGTCGGTCATTCGGAAGAACGCGTTTTGAAATAACGTGACCCCCGCACTGAACTCTTCGGGCAGATCCGCTTCGACGCCGGCACTGTGTTGCGCGGCCCGTTGCAGCCCAGTGTCGAGGTTCGAAATCTGAAATCCGGGAATGGGAATGACGAAGCTCGGCGGCTGGTGCGCTATTCCGAAGGCGTGTAGCAAGCGCCACTTGTCGTTCAGTTCGTAGCGGGCGGAGATACGCGGATCGATGCCCACCGCGGAGGCTCCATCGGAGACGTAGACGTCCACGCGAAGCCCGGGTGTGATCGTGAGCCAGGGCTCTGGCTTGAAGGCGACCTCGCCCCACACGCCGGTGGCTATGTCGGTCCTAAGCGGGAACGCGTCTTCGAAGTCCTTCTGGTCTTCGGCGGCTTGGGCTGGATCTTCTTCGTCAACCAGATCCGGGGAATTGACGTCGAAGGTGTCCGTGGACATGTCCGCGCCGAGCTTGAGTTTCACGTTTTTGTGGGCTTTGTGGGCAATTTCCGTGCGTACGGAGACGGAGCGGTCGCGCAGAAAGAAGTCGTCCTCGTCGCCGCGGGTCAGCTCCAAGCCCAGGGTCGTCGCCAGGCGAACGTTGGTGCGCGCCGACGCGCGATGGTCCCAACGCAGGTCGACGCGATGAAACTCCGTCGAGAACAACACACGGGTGCCTTCCTCTCGTTTTTCACCGATGAAGTCGAAGGCACCAAAGGAAAACACACTCAGTTGATCCTTGGGGCCGACGTCGTAGCTGGCACGCAGTTGGTAGTCCCAGTACTGCAAGATGGTTTCCGGCGCCGCAAGAGTGAGCAGCAGCGCGGTGTAGCTGTAGCGACCGCCGACGAGCACGGTTCCACGGCCGTCGAAGACCGGTGCTTCCACCAACGCGCCGGCATCGAGCAGACGCACATTGGCTTCGCCGTGAAACTCGGGTTTGGGCGGAGTGGTTTCGCCCGCGACGATGCCGCCAGCAAAGCGTCCATAGCGCGCGGGGTAGCCACCGGAGTACAAGTCGACGCGCTCGACGATGCCAGGATGGACGACGCTGGGTCCCAGAGCCACGTGGTAGAGCAGCGGCACACGAATGCCGTCGAGGAAGTAACCGATGTTGCCCGGAGGCGCGCCGCGAACGAAGAAGTAGGGCAGACCGCTGATGATCGGCGTGACCCCGGGCATGGCTTCGATAGCGCGGAAGGGATCGCCAAAGGCACCGGGCAGCTCGCGCACTTCGGCGCGGGTGAAGGTCGTCACCGAGGGCGGCTTCTTCTCGCCTTCGATGGTGACTTCGATGGGGCCTGGTGGCGGTGGCGGCGTAGGTGGCGCAGGCGGCTCGCCGGTGGGTGGCGGCTCGCTGGGCGGGGTTTTGGGCTCGGGCTCGGGCTCCGGGGGCGGCGGCTCGGTGAACTTGACCTCGTAGCGGATTTTAGCCGCAATCGGCTTGCCGCCCCGGGTGGCGGGTTTGAAGCGGAAGTTCCTCGAAGCGGTGATGGCGGCGGTGGAAAAGGGCGGCTCACCGACCACGGCTTTGACGCCGGTGACCTGGCCCGTTTCGTCCACCACCATTTCGAGCACCACGACGGCGTCTCCTTTTCCGCCTGGCGGGTAGAACACCTCGACGGATTCGGGCTCGGGCCGAGTGACTTTTGGCGCGGTTTTCGGCTGGGCCTTGGGCGCCGTGTCTGCGGGCGGCTCAGGCGCAGGCTGGGCCGCTCCACTCACGGCCCAGCTCAGAACACAGCAAAACAGGGCCAACGACGCGGCGCGCACGGCCGCAGCCTACTTGGGAGCTCCGCGCCACGCTACTGGGAAGCTGGGCGCTACTGAGGCTCGTCGAAAATGCGCAGGTCGTCGATGAGACCCTCGGTTTCGTCCCCGGTTATCACGCCAAAATGACAAGCCAGGGTGGATGGGACGTACTCGGTTTCCGCGGCAACGTCAGAACAAGGACGGCGCGGAAACAAGCGAACGCAAGTACGCTCGTTCGTTGGCGGTGATGCGAGCACCGGAATTCCTGACTTGCCAAGCGGTGAGGGCCTGGCTCACACGAAAGCGCTCGACGAGATTCGATACGACCGATTTGATTTCCGACGTGCGGGCGACCTCCCGCGCCGCAGCCTCCGCGGGGAGTAGCAACTCCGCCGCGAACGCGCGAGCACGCGCCTCGATTTCTTCGGACACACGGCCTCCAAGCACTT
Source organism: Polyangiaceae bacterium (assembly GCA_965222375.1). Lineage (GTDB taxonomy): Bacteria > Myxococcota_A > Polyangia > Polyangiales > Polyangiaceae > JACKEA01. The sequence goes on along the minus strand of CBDCTZ010000016.1, from coordinate 3,211,718 downwards.
CGGCGACCGGCAGTGCGCCCTGTCGATCAAGCAGTAGATGCGCGATTTCATGCGCCAACGTGGCGCGTCGCGCACCGAAACGTGTGTGTATTCCGCGCCGGTTCAAGATGATGCCGGGCCCGGGGCCCCGTCCCCAGCACGAGATCGCGTCTATCGTCCGTGCGTTGAGTTTGATCTCTCTTACCTCAACCTTCCAATCGGAGAGCAGCGCGTCAACGTCGAACGTCTCGTCCGTCGGAACCTGCCGTTTCCGGCGCAGCCATGTCGCAACGGCGTAGCCTTGCTCGTAGGGCCGTGCAGAGTCCAATGCCGCGATTTCTCGTCGCACTTCCTCACTAAGGTCATCAATCTGCTGAGTCCATACGTGAGGAAGCGTCCGAATGGCCCCAAGGACTTCAACCAAGTCGTCAGGACCAACGGATGTCCAGGCCATTCTCGCAACCGCAAGGAACTCGTTTTCCTCCCAGCCATCGTTGGACTCGAGCTCCCATCTGGTCCCCAGCCCGGCGCGTTGAGCTACAAGTTCGATCGTTTCGCTGTCGAGACCCGTAGCAACTTCGATGAACGTGGCAGCTGTCGTTTCGCCACGGCAGCGCCATTGCTTTCGAACCGCCTCCGCCCGAGCATCGGCTAGTGGACCCAGGCGCGCATGAATCGCGTCACCCAGTTCCTCCACGGCCCCGAGAACCCCCTGCTTGGACGCACGAACATATGCATCCCCGCACCAGAGCCGCATCTCGTCGCCCTCGCGCAAGAGCCAGAGTGGCTCGGGCCACGCTCCGTGCAAACCGCGGGAAAGATCGTGCGTGTCCAAGAAGCCCAGCAACTGTTCTTCTTTGCGGCTGCGTTCTTGACTCGGCAGTTCGGCCCAACGCTGCTCGGCGGCGGTGCGTAGCAGCGGCGGTGGCTCATCTAGACCCACTGGGTCAGCCTGCTCATACTCCAGGTATGGCCAAGCGTTGGCGAGGTGCTCAAGAAGTTCAACCCACGTCCATTCGAATCCGACCGCCTCCCCGGCTTCCAGGCCGCCCCAAACGAGCTGTTCGCCCACCCACACGGCGAGGCGACCTCGAGTCGCATCGGCAGCCGTCGAGGAGCTGCTCCCAGTCCACTCCAGCTGAAATCGCAGCGCCGCCTTGCCGAATCGGATGGCTTCTGTCGAGGTCGTCGTCATGAGTTTATCCAGCGTCGGACCTGAGTTTCGCACCCAAGCTCGCGTGCGCGTTCCAGTATGCGATCTCTTAGGTCCGCGGGCAGCTCTCGCAGTCGCTTCGGAAGCTCTGGGAATGCGTGATACGACTCGCCAGGCATTGTTGGCTTCGCCCGATAAACCGCGCCTTCGTACACCACATAGATAGAGTCAGGGTAGCCCAGATCTGGTGTGCGGGGCCTGTTCCAACGGATTCCTGCGTTCAGAAGCGTCTCCGCCTCCTCCAAAGAGAGGTTCGCTGGGCACTTCCCAATGAAAACACCGCGAATCTCGAGAAACCCTGGCTCGTTCTTCTTCCAGCGGTGTTTTTGCTTTGGATTCTCGTCCGGTTCGTAGCGAAACGGCACCGTCTGAGGGTAGCTCAGATCTTCGAGGCTGTACATCTGCACAGATCGGTGCGTGCGGAAAAAGACGGCGTACTCAACGTCGGCGCGCGGGCTCAGTTTGCCGGGTCGCGGCAGCAGCGGAATCCGATTTCGTAGAAGCGGAACCCGTCGCCATGGGTCGTGATGTTGTTCTGGCAGGTGCGGGTGTCGGCCCAATAGCGCCCCTTGAGGTTGCCGTGGAAGGACGCGGTGCCGCCGTCGCGGCGTTGAGTCCACTCTTCCACGTTACCGCTGAGATCGAAGATGCCTTCTTCGCGCACGCAACCTGTTTTGGAGCCCGATGGCTCTGCCTGATAGAGCCACTCGACATGATCGGCAGCAGCCGCCGCGGCCACGGACTGCGCCTTTGCCGCGTCGAGAAGCTGTTTCAGGGTTTGCACCTTGGGCGTCGAAACCGTGAAGGGCCAACCGTTGAGCTTGGACTGCTCGTAGAGCTTCCAGAGCTTGTCGTCGTTGCACACGCCGGGTTGGTGCGTCTTGCCATTGGGGTAGGAGTACTTTTCCTCGAGGGGACCGGCGCAAGCTGCGGTCCACTCGTCGTCGAAACACAAGCGCTTGTCCCGGGCCAAGCACCAGGCGTCGGCTTCGTCGAAGGAATACATCACCAAGGGAAGTTCGCCGGCTTGGTTCGGAGCTTCATAGCGGTCCATGCAGGCGCCAGCGACCAGCGCCATGTCGCTGGGACAAGGGCCCGACGCTTCGGGAAGCGCATCGCTCGCTGAATCCGTCGCGCTGTCGGATTTGGGCCAACTGCTGTCGAGGATGCCGGCGTCACTCTGCCCACCTGCGCCCGCCGCGCCCGACGACCCCCCGCCAGCGGGCCCTGCTCCACTCGAATCGTCGCCGCTACACGCGGCTCCCAGCGCTGCGCACAGCAAGCTGCATAGAGTCAGGCGCCGCAGGCTCATCCCGCAGAGCCTAGCTGCTCGTCTCGGCGGGCGCATCTCTGGTAGGCGCATTGGCGGGGCGGCTTGGAGCCCGGGCGGCGCCGCCCAGGACTCGGCCCAGCGCTCCGAGCACGAGCAGCGCGCCCAAGCCGGAAAGCAGGCTGAGCTTCTCGCCCCAAACCAGGGCGCCAATGAGTACGGCGCTCACGGGTTCGAGCAGGGTCAGCACGCTGGCCCGAGTTGCGTCCACGCGCTCGAGCCCTTTCAGAAAGAGGATGCCGCCGAGCGCACCCAGCAGGATGGAGCCCGCGAACACCCAGGCCACCGCCCGAGGCGCTATTTGGAGGGCGCCCGCAGGCATGATCAGCGCGAGGCAGAGCAGCGCCGTGGGCACATGGAAGAACAGTAGCTCTTGAGGCGAGAAGTGCCTCTGCGCTCGCTTGGTCACCAACACGTTCGCTGCGTAGAAGATGGCGCTTCCGGCGCCGAAGGCGGCGCCCAGCAGAGCGTCTTTGCCCTGCTCCGCCCAAGGTCGCATCAACAGCACGAGCCCAACCAGCGCGACGGAGAGCGCCAGCCAGGTCCCGCGGCGAGGGGATTCGCCGAGCACGCGTGGTGCTGCCAACGCGACGAAAACGGGCGCAAGGTCGTGGGAGAGCACGGCGATGGCCAAGGACGTCTTCTGCATCGCAGCGAAGAACAACGCGGCGTTGAGCGCGTCGCCCACACCGATGTAGGCGACCGCGAGCCACGCACTGCGCGGCCGCGGCCTCGCCAGCCCTTTGAGCCCCGCCGGTAGCGTGACCAGCGCTTGAGTGCTGAAGAGAATGAAGGCCTGCACCGCCGGGTGTACGACGCTGATCGCTTCCGCCGGGCGAAAGAACAGGCTCCACAGTCCCCAGCCCGTGGCCGCAACGGCCACCATGACGTAGCCGGCGAAGCGATACCGGCGTGAGTTCATTTAGTCAGTCGGGTGGTATCTGATTCAACCGGCAACTTTGCCGTTGACGCTGGCGCTCGCCTTGACGCTGACGTTGATGCGCACGCTGGCTTGCACCGACGCTTGGGCCGCGGCGGCAACGCACGCGACCGCCTGGGCGCCGGCGTTACCGATGATCTTGGGCAATTGCGCCCCGACGTTGACGACGACCTTCACGTCTCCCGCAATGCGGCGACCCAGGCCCAGCTCGGCTTTGAGCAAGTAGGGCAAGTGGGTTCGAAGCGTCGTGGCCAAGCGCATGGCGGCCTCGGTGTTCGCGCTGGTTTGGATGGAGACAGCGGCCGGCGTGCACTGGGCTCGCAGATTGGCGCTGGCGTTGCAGCTGGCGTTGCACTCGGCATCAGCGCTTGGACCGCGGACCATGCCTTGGCACTTGGGCGCTTGCCAGGTGCCATCGCAGCGCGCGTGGCATGTAGCGCCGCAGGACCCGGTGCAGGTACCGTTGCAGGTGCCATTGCATTGCCCGTTGGCGTCCACGGCGCTGCACTGTCCATTGCACTGGCCTTGGCACTGCCCTTCACAACGGCCAACACACTTGCCCTGGCAGTAGCCGCTCAATTTCGCCGGCTCACATTGAGCTACGATTTGCCCCGGATCGATCTGGACGTCGCAAGAAGCGTCGCACTGGGCCTTGGCCTGGAAGTCGGCTTGGCACTGGGGCGGAGTCACCTGCGCCCGTACGAAGATGCCGCTGCGCAAGATCGCGTCGATGCGCACGCCAAGAGCACCGCACGCCGCTTGAGCACTCGCGCCTGGCTCGTCGTTCTTCGCCATCATGTCGGCTTCGGTCAGCCCCAGGTCGCGACCCATGTTTTTGCATGCGGTCGTGGCTAGCGTCTCCATCTGAATGGACGCGTCGACTAGATCCCGAGTCGCCTTCACGAATGCGCGAACCTTGCCGTTCGCCTTGACGTTCGCCGAATAGTTGAACTTCAGCGGATCGCCAGACTTCAGCACGGGGCACGCTGCCCCCAGCATGCCGAATTTGCCGGCCTGGTTGCAGTTCGCCATCGTGACGAGAAAGGCCAGAGCGATCATCGAGTGAACCAAGAAGCGAACGGCAGTCATGTTGTCTCCAAGCGGCGATGGGCTGGCGACAGCGAACAAAAGAAGTGCGCGCGATGCAAGGGGAGAAGGCCCGTCCGCGCAGATGAAGTGTTGACGCAGCCGCGGGGGTCCTCTTTTCTCGCAGGGTGCAGCCGCCACCTCCCGGACAGCCACCAGGTCCTCGTGGCTGGGGCACGCCACAAGCGCCGCCTCCGCCCCAGGGTCCACCCGGGGGTTGGGGCGCCGGGATGCCGCCGGGCGTCGCAGTTCAGCAAACCGGCCAAGCCATGGGCGGAAGCTTCGGGGCACAGCAAGAGCCCATGGGCATCGTGTCCCTCGTGCTCGCTGCCGTCAGCCTGCCGCTGTACATGTGCTGCGGGTTCTTCGCCCTGGCGGCGAACTTGGTTGGCCTGATTCTCGGCTTCGTCAGCATCTCTCGAATCAAGAACGAGCCCCAACGCTTTCAGGGGCGGGGGCTGGCCATCGCCGGGCTCGCCGTGAACGGTGGCTTGCTGCTCTTGAACGTCATCCTGACCGTGTTCGTGTTCGGCCTGATGGGCATCGGCATGCTGGCCGGCGCGGGTGGGCCCTGAGGGCGCAGGCTAGTTGTACGAGGCCGTGAATTGCAGGCTCGCGGCCATGGCACGGACGGAAATATCTTCGTGTAGCGAGTTGTCGTCGTTGCCATCGTAGCTGCCGGAAGACCAAGGAATCGCGAACACGCGAGCGTCGAAACCCAGCCGCCACCGTCGTCCGACGTGCCATCGATAGCCAGCGCCAGCGTCGAAGCCCGGCCCCAAGGTTTTTTCTTCAGCTTCCTCCCCGCCGAAGCGCACGAAGCCCGCGCCACCCCACCCCCCAAACCGAGACGCTTGTGAAAACGCCCTGAGTCTCGCTCGGCTGTCTCGGAAGCTCGATGCGCAGGCTGCGCTGATGTGTTGGCCCCCCACGCAAGCACGCAAGCGACAACGCAACATGGCACGGGGCGGACTGGCTGCATGCCAGTAGTTCTGCAGGAACCAGTCCATCCCACTGCGGCAACCGGAGGTGTAGTCGATCCCACGCGATGGCCACTGCTGTGCCGAGTCGCAGGCAGACTCAGTGTGGCAAAAGCTATACACGGAAAGCTTGACGCATCGTGCCAAAGACAAGCGGTTCAGCTGAGGCAGCAGAACGTCACGGCATCCTTTGGAGTCGCGGTTCCCGTGGACATGCCGGCGCCTGGCGCAGGCGGGCAGGTTACGTTCGTTGCCGGACCGTCGTTGTACTTCGCGTGGGTAGCGGTCACGGCGCTGGCGCAAGTCCCGAGGTCAATCGTCTTGACGTCGTCGGTGCAGTCGTTCTTGTTGTGCAGGCTCACGGTTCCGGTGCCGACGCAGTTGCCGGTCGCGGTGCCACACGTGCAGGCGGTGCAGCCACGCGTATCGTCGAACCCTTCATAGAAGACCGACTTGTTCGTATAGCCCGCCGGGCACGCCAGGTTCCCAGCTTGATAGATGCACATCTCGAAAGTCGCGGCAGGCGGAACGCAGAGCTGTCCTCCGGAACAGGCCCCTGCCGTGGACGCGCCACCGCAGGCTCGCGCTTGCAGGCCCCAAGTCGCGGAGGGGACTTGCTCGGATGGCTGGGCCACACAAGAACCTGAGATGAAGTTGCCCGTCGCGCGCATGTGGGTCGCAAGGGAGTCCAGGGACGCGGCCGTGCACTTCGAGCCATTGACCAAGTCGGCCACCTTGTTGCCGGTACTGCCACAGGTACCACCCCCGTAAACGTTCAGCGTGGCCGTGGAACAAATCGCGATCACTGGGTTCTTGCAGGTACAGCCGCAGGTCGCCGGATCGGCGGAGAGATTGTCGGCCAGTACGCCAGAGGTCGTCTGGGTCGGATACTCCGAGGTGCAAGCGGGAGGAGTCGATGGGCCGCTGGCCATGGCAACCGGCCCGGACCAGCCACTCGGCACGGCGGGCACGCACTGCTTACCCAGAGACGAGCAGGACGCGGTGCTACCGGCGCTGCCTCCACTTCCAGACGTGCCACCGGTCGCTCCCCCGGCACCGCTCGCTCCCGCTGCGCCTACCCCCGCGCCGCCGCCACTGCCCGCGGCGCCCCCGAGCCCCGCGCCGCCACCCACGCCCGCATCTGATGCGGGTTGGGCAACCTCCCGGTAGTCCTGGTCGATGCCGGCAAGAGTGGAGCAACCCGCCGACACCCCTATACACAGCGTCAGCAACGCACCGCCGCGCCAACTGTCCTTCACGAAGCTCCGCATCCGCTGCCAATAAGGATACACCAATCCCAAAGGCGGCACTCGGATCGCCACTCAGCGTCGATTTTCCCGCACCCGGGAATCGACTATGTCGCGGGCATGGAAGAACTGATCGCGGTTTCGCTATTCGCGGGGGTGGGGGCTTTCGGCGTCTTCATCCTGTACGCGCTGATGGGAATCATCATCGTGCAACCCTTCACCAAGGTGGTGGTGCTGCGCTTTGGCAAATACAAACGCACCATCGAAGACAACGGTTTGGGCTACGTATTCCCGTTGGGGCGCAAGCTCTACCGGGTCTCGAGCCAAACCGTGACCACGAACCTGCCAACCATGTTGGTGGTCGAGTCGAGCGGCAACCCGATCGAAGTATCGGCAATCTGCTCGTACCGCGTTCGCGACGCCGCTCGGGCAGCGCTGGAAGTCGAAGAATATCCGACCTTCGTCAACTCCTTGGCGACCGTCGTGATCAAGAACGTTTGTGCTCACTACCCCTACGAAGCGACTGACCCCAATCAGCCGAGCCTGAAGCGCGAGAGTGAGGTGGTTACCAGACACCTGATCACAACGTTGCAGGAGCTACTCAATCCTGCGGGCGTCGAGGTACTCGATCTGCGGCTCAACGATCTGACCTACACGGCGGAAATCGCTCAATCCATGCTGTTGCGTCAGCAAGCTGCGGCCATGGTGGATGCACGCCGCACGATGGTGAAGGGCGCAACGGAAACCGTGCGCGGCGCCCTCGAGCGCATGTCCCATTCCAACCTCCAGCTTCCGCCACAGGCATTGGAGTCGCTGACCACGAACCTGATGATGGTGCTGTGCAGCGGCGAGCGGGTTCAGACGGTCATGCCCATCGCAGTGACGGTGGAACCAGCTCGCCCGGCCACGCAGGTGCAGGCATGACCGAGGAGTTCCTCGAGCTGGCCATTGCTGCGGCTGGCATTGGCTTCATTCCGGCGCTGATTGTCTTCATCCTGATCCTGCGAGGCTTCTTCGTGGTCGAGCCCCGGACAGCCTTCGTAATCCTGTACTGGGGCAAGTACCGACGCACGATCATGAGCCCAGGGATTAGCTGGGCGTTCTCCATCGGACTCGGATGGCGCAAGGTTTCGCTTCGCGATGCCATCGCCGAGGTTCCTCTGACCACGATCGTCGACACGCATGGCAACCCAATTCAGGCTTCAGCGGTCTGCGTCTACCATGTCGTCGACCCGGTGAAGGCGAGCTTGGACGTCGAGAACTATCGGCGCTTCGTGCACAACCAGGCCTCGACGGTGTTGAAGAGCGTGTGCTCCCGCTTTCCCTACGAAAGTGAAGACCCCAATCAGCCCTGCTTGAAGAAGGAGAGCCCAGAGATCATCCACGCGCTGATGACCCAGCTACGAGCGCAAGTGGCGGAAGCGGGCGTCGAGATCCGACTCGTCCGCCTCAACGATCTGGCCTACGCGCCGGAGATCGCCCAATCCATGTTGCTACGCCAGCAAGCCCAGGCACTAGTCGATGCCCGGCGTACTCTGGTCGCCGGCGCATTGGACACTGTACGCGACGCCCTCGATACTCTCGCGCGCTTCGGGATCACGCTCCCGGATAGGAGTCGCAACCTGCTCGCGAGTAATCTGACGTTGCTCTTGTGTGCCGGCGAGCGGGGCGAGCAACACTCGACGGTGGTGGCGCGGCACCGCTAGCGCTCGCGGCACATGCTGAACCTCAGGGTGCGCCCACCGGCCACACCAAGTCGAAACGCTCCAGCACCATCTGGGAGTGGTCGTCGACGCGGACGCCGATGCCCGCAAAGAAGTCCAGGTGGGCGCGCTTCCACCAGGCGAGGGTGCGGTCCCCCTCGCCTTCGATCCAAGCAAACTCCTCGTCGACCTCGCCAAAGGGCCGCACTTCGACGGCGGTGGTGACGATGACGCACAGCGGCGTTCCGCGACCATCTAGCACGACGCTGTAGTCACCAGGCGCCGGTAGGGGCTCGCCCTCTTGTTGGTATTCCTCGAGCAAGCCAGCGGTTGCCCGCTTGGGACCCTTCAAGACGAGCTGGCCCAGGGCCGTCTGGGTCGCGGGGTCGTTGTCGCTGCCAAAGGCCCAGGCGGTGTAGCGCGCGCTGACCCCTGTCGCCGCGGCAAACGCGTCCCAGAATTCGGCAACTCGTGCGTCCAGCATTCGTGGGCGAAGTAGAGGCGACTTCAACTTGGCATGCAAGGGACCGCCAGTTGCGGCTAGGCTGCCGCGACACCAAGTAGTCACCATGACCGAAGACTGGAAACAGCGCTGGCACGAAGGCCGCATCGGTTGGCATCAGAAAGACGGCAGCCCGTTGCTGAAACAGCATTGGAATGCTTCGGGCAAACGTGTACTGGTGCCCATGTGCGGCAAGGCCCGCGACTTGCTTTGGCTCGAACAGCAGGGCAACGAGGTTGTTGGGGTCGAGCTGTCGGAAATCGCCGTCGAAGCGTTTTTCGAGGAAAACCAACTGGCCTTCTCTCGTCGTGACGGAGCGCTGACCGAGTACCGCGCCCGCGACCGGCGCATCAGCCTATTCTGCGGCGACTACTTCGCCTTCTCGGGCGAGCAGTTCGACGGCCATTTCGACCGCGGCGCATTGGTAGCAATGAATCCGGACCTTCGACCTCGCTACGCGGCGCATACCACGTCGTTGCTAGCGCCCAACGCCCGCCAACTAGTGATCTCTTTCGAGTACGACCAGAGCGTTGTCGGGGGGCCACCGTTCTCGGTGCCAGCGGCGGAGGTTTTGACTTATTGGCCTGGTCTGCGACGCGTCGAGGTCCGCAACGACATCGAGGACGCTCCGCCGAAGTTCCGGGAGGCCGGACTTCGGCGGGTGACGGAAGAGGTCTGGGTCAGCACCTGACAGCCGAGTCTCCTGCTCATGATCGCCAACCTCATCGTCTGGTACCTCGTCTTCGTCCTATCGACGACCTGTCACGAGTACGCGCACGCCTTGGTCGCGTACAAAGGCGGTGACTCTACGGCCTACGAGGGCGGCGTGCTCAGCCTCGACCCGCTGCCGCACATTCGGCGTTCACCTTTTGGCATGGTGCTCGTGCCGTTGATTTCTTTCGTTCAGATGGGTTGGATGATCGGCTGGGCCTCCGTTCCATATGACCCCGAGTGGGCTAGACGGAACCCTGGAAAGCAGGCGCTCATGTCTTTGGCGGGCCCAGCAGCCAATTTGATCTTAGCGGCGCTCGCTGTGGTGATCATCAAGGTCTTGATCGCTTCGGGAGTGTTCCTCGCTCCCGAACAGGTGAGCTTCACCCGTATCGTCGCGGTGGCCGGTGACCCCACCTATCGCTCGCCGATGGGCGCGGTCGCCATGGCGCTGAGCGTGATGGTCAATCTCAATGTGCTGCTTGGGCTGTTCAATCTCATCCCGATCCCGCCGCTAGACGGAGCCGGAGTCGTCGAGGGTGCTTTGCCGCGATACACGGGGTCCTTCTATGGGCGTCTGAACGAAACGCCCATGATGGGTTTGCTTGGGCTGATCGTCGCGTGGCAATTGTTTTCGTATATCGCCGGCCCAGCCTTCAGCCTGGTGCTCAAGCTCGTACATCCGAGCATCAACTATCAATAGCTGCGCGTAAGTGGGCGCCGCGTCGAGAGAACGACCGACGTGCTAGCTGGGAGGTTCAGCCTCGCCGTTACTTGCAGCAGAGGGCGGCGCCGCAGGTTTCCGAGACCGAAACGGTGCAGGCGTCGCTGGCCCAGTTGCAGTTCGGAGCGTTCGCCGTGCGGATGTAATAAGGGGCGCTTGGGCTGTCAGTGACCTGGATATAGAGATTCTTGGCCGAGCCGCAGGCGCATGCAGCGGCGCCGCCGTTGCAGTCGCATCCCGCGGTACCCAAATAGGTGTAGACGGACGCATTGCAGAGCTGAGTGGAGCTGCACAGATCCCAACCGGCGCCGAGGGCGGTGCACTTGCCCTTCGCCGCGGAGTGTGTCTGACCGTTCTTGTCCGCCAGGTAGTAGCAGGTACTGCCGATGGTCGTACCGGGGCAACCCGCCACGCCGCCAGTGCCGCCCGTAGCCACGCCGCCAGTTCCAGCCGTTCCGCCTGTGGCAACCCCGCCGGTCCCAGCCGTTCCGCCTGTGGCAACCCCGCCGGTCCCAGCCGTTCCGCCTGTGGCAACCCCGCCGGTCCCAGCCGTTCCGCCCGTAGCAACCCCGCCGGTTCCAGCGAAGCCACCCGTCGCCACTCCGCCGGTTCCAGCCGTTCCGCCGGTAGCCACTCCGCCGGTTCCAGCGAAGCCGCCCGTGGCAACCCCACCGGTTGCCGCAGTTCCGCCCGAACCCGAGGTACCAGCAGTGCCACCGAATGCGCCTGCGCCGCCCGTGCCCGCGGATCCACCGCTGCCCGCGGCACCGCCGGTTGCAGCACCGCCTGTGCCGGGGATACCCCCGGTACCAACGCCACCGCTACCGAACGCTCCGAAGCCGCCCGTGTTGGTGCCGCCGGAGCCAAATGCGCCGAAGCCGCCCGTGTTGGTGCCACCGGAGCCAAATGCGCCGAAGCCTCCGACATTGCCGCCGCCGCTGGTACCGCCGACTCCTTCGTCGGACGAAGCCGAGCAACCGCCGGCAAAGGGCACTGTGAGGACCGCAACAGCCGAAACTGCGGCAAGGCGAAGGAATGACATCGGAACCACCTGGTTTGGTTGAATGGGAAACGCCTGCCCCACGACGGCGGGTAGACGCTCGAGTTAGAGACAAGCGGCAACCAGCCAAAGCAGTGGCGGCGCGGAGCCTGACTCGTGCCGGGCCTCGAAGCAAGCCCCCTGGTCCTTTCAACCTTCCCGACGACCGGCCAGGGCACGGGGTGCCGCTCCCCCTGCGCCCAGTTTTCGTCCAGAGAAAACGCGAGGTTGCGGCGAAAGTGCTCAGGTCGGCATTGGCCCCCAAACGCACGCTAGCGAGTTCCACGGGTAGACTGACTCATGGCTGATGACGCTCCACTGCTCGTGGTCGACGCCGCGAACGTCGTCGGTTCCGTTCCCGACGGCTGGTGGCGCGATCGCGTGGGCGCCACGGTCCGGCTGCGAGACAGCCTGGCGGCGGTCGCCTCGCACGGCCTCGACGCAAGACGCGCTCCGGATGCGTTGCGCGTGGGCCCAATCGATGTCGTGTTGGTCGTCGAAGGCGCCGCCAAGAGCGTGGCTGGCGTGCCGGGGGTCCGTGTCGTGGCGTCGCCCGGATCCGGAGACGACACCATCGTCGAGGTCGTGGGCGACTCGTTCGAAGACCAGCCGTGTTTCGTCGCGACTGCCGACCGCGAGCTATCGGCTCGCGTCGAGAGACTTGGGGCCATCGTGATCGGTCCCCGAAGCGTGCGCCCGCGAGGTTGAGTTGCTGTTGTTTGGGTCGCATCCCTGGGGCGGCGTTGGGGCACTACTCTCGTGCCTTCCCTCCCGTAGGCGCCACTCTGAGCCACCCTCGGACAATCAGCAACCAATGAAGAAGCGCACCGTAACGGACACGACGCGTGCGAAAGTGCCAAGAGGCTTGTTCCCCTCAGTGCGGCTAGCAACGTCTGAGGAATGGAGCGAGCAGCGCTTCGGGGTTCTTTGAGGGCCACGACACTGGTGCTGCGTTTGTCTCGAGCACAGCATACGAACAAGGGCCGTGCCTGGGTCAAGCCCGTCGCGCTCAATTTGACGCCGGCTTCTTGCAGCTGATTGCGAAGCCGGACGGACTCGACCGTTCGATTCGAGTCACGTAGGCTGGGTGCCTTTTCACGTGCGCGATGTAGCGGTCGACGCCGCTGAAGCCGTTCAGAGCATTGTGCGCAGCGATACAGCCCCCCGGCGAAATGCGCGGGTGAACGTCCTCGAAGTACTGGATGTACCAGGCCTTGTCCGCGTCAGAGAATACGAAGTCGAAGGGCCCGGGGAGCGTCTTCACCAACTCGTGGGCATCGGCGTGGAAGGCCTCGACGTAGGAGCTGAGACCGGCTTTCTCGACGTTGGCGAGGGCAATGTCGTAGCGGCGCTTGTCGATCTCGATAGTCTGCACCTTGCCACCGGTCTTGCTCGCCGCCCACGCCAGCCACACCGTCGAGTGCCCGGTCGACGTGCCGACTTCGAGAATCGAGCGGAACTTTCCCCGAACTACCAGGTCATGCAGCACGCGCCCATCTTCGTAGGGCACGTTGAAGTCGCGCCATGACTCCCGGTTGTCGTCGAGGAAACGCCGCACGCGCCGATCTAGCGGGCTCGACGACGGCCGCGCGGCAGGAGCGGATTCGGTGGGGCCAGCGATGGCCGGGGCGGAAGAGGCGACGCTGTTTCGGGAAGGAGGCGGCGGTCTGCGGGAGCAGGAGGCGCCCAGGAAGACAACTACCGCGGCAACGCCGACAGTGCTCAGCCAACGCATGTCAGTAGCTCTGAGCTTAGGCTACCTCAACAACGGCGTCACGCCGCTGGATGTGGAGCAGCAGCCAACGCATGTCAGTAGCTCTGAGCTTAGGCTACGGCGGCGAAGGGAGCCACTCACGTCGGCGACGCGCGCGTCCATGCACCGCGGGTGCAGGTGCGAGATTAGGGCACCAGGGCCGCCCCAGTGCTCGACCCCCAAAAACCCAAACTAATAGGCTTCGCCGATGACGAGTTCGGCTGGGGTGCCGCGCCCTTCGAGCAGAGCGCGGCAATCTCGGACCATTTCGGGCAGACCGCAGAGGTACACTTCGGCGTCGGGCATGCGATCCAAGATCTCTGCGAGGTGCTTCTGGACGTAGCCGCGGCGACGGGTCCAGCCGTTTTCGGCGCGGGATAGGCTGGGCTCGAAGGTGAAGCGGGGCTCGGAATCGTTCAATGCCTCGAGCTCTTTGCGCCACAAGATCTCAGCTTCGTTGCGGCAACCGAAAAGCAGCGTGACGGCGTGCTCTCCGCCTCGGGCAATGTCGTCTTGGAGCAATGCACGCAAGGGGGCGAGGCCGGTTCCGCCAGCCACCAAGAGGACGGGGGCGCCGCGGGGCTCGCGCCGCAAAAGCGATCCGAAGGGGCCCTCGGCCTGGAGCACGGCGCCGACTGCGAGATCTGGCGCGGCTGGAGAACGGGAGATGGCGAGTTCGAATTCACCTGGCCGCTCGGCGTTGGGCGCAGACGCGATGGAGTACGGGTAGGCTGGCGCAGACTCTTGGAACGCGACCTTCACGTGCTGTCCCGGACGCCACTCGAAGGGCGGCGACCCCAAAGCGCGCAAGGTCAATCCACGCACGCGGGGTGACAGACTCTTCGCGTAGGTAAGCTCGACGGAAAACTGCGAGCTGCCGGCCATGGGCGCTCCTGATAGACCAGTACCGGCCCGGGTCGCAACGCCGGTGCCGCTCAGATCCCGCCTGCGCATTGGGGAAAACCTGGGGATCTTCTGGGGTCTACCCAGGGATAGGAAAGCGCTGGTCGCGCGTTTTTCCAGGCTGGATGCGGTGGACAACTCTCCGGCAAAGCAGGATAGGATGCCGCCGCTGACATGCCTGAAATTCAGTGTCTGCTGATCGCGAATCGGAGTGAGATCGCGTCGCGCATCCAACGCACGACCCGAGACATGGGCATTCGCACGGTCGCGGTTTTTTCCGACGCGGACGCGGACGCGCCCTTCGTTCGTAGTGCAGACATGGCGGTGAGGATCGGGCCCGCCGCGAGTAGCGAGAGCTACTTGAAGGTGGAGCGCATCGTCGACGCAGCCAAGCGTACTGGCGCTGATGCGATCCACCCTGGCTTCGGCTTCCTGGCGGAGAACGCTGACTTCGCCCAGGCCGTAGTGGATGCGGGGCTCACTTGGGTGGGGCCAAGCCCGAAAGCGATCCGCGCCATGGGCCTCAAACGCGAGGCAAAACGCTTGGTCAGCGAAGCTGGCGTGGCCGTGATTCCTGGTGGCGACGCCTCGGACCAGAGTGTGAAGGCGCTGTGCGAATCGGCCAAGACTGTTGGCTTCCCAGTGTTGATCAAGGCGAGCGCGGGTGGCGGCGGCAAGGGCATGCGCATCGTACGCTCCGAAGACGAGCTGACCCACGCCATCGAGGCGGGCAAGCGCGAAGCCAAAAGCGCCTTCGGTGATGAAACGATCTTGATCGAGAAGTACATCGACAAGCCGCGCCACGTGGAGCTGCAGATCCTCGGCGATAGCCACGGCAACTTGGTGCACCTCTTCGAGCGAGAATGTTCGATTCAGCGGCGCCACCAGAAGATCGTGGAAGAGGCGCCCTCGCCGGCTGTGGACACCGCGCTTCGGGAGCGCATGGGCGCGGCAGCGGTCAGCGTGGGTCGCGCCGTGGACTACACCAACGCGGGCACCGTGGAGTTCATTCTGGCGCCGGATGGCGAGTTCTACTTTTTGGAGGTCAACACCCGGCTGCAGGTGGAGCACCCGGTAACCGAGCTCACGACGGGAGTCGATCTCGTCGCCGAGCAATTGCGTATCGCGGAAGGGCGGCCGCTGTCGTTCACTCAAGACGAGCTGCGCATCCGCGGGGCAGCGATCGAAGTGCGGCTGTACGCAGAGGATGCCGACGCGGGCTTTTTGCCCACGACGGGGCACGTGGTCGAGTATCGAGAGCCTGACGGGGTCCGCATGGATAGTGGTATCGAAGCCGGGTCGGAGATCGGCATCCACTATGATCCCATGCTCGCGAAGGTGATCGCTCACGGCGACACGCGGGGCGACGCGATTCGCCGGTTGCGGGGAGCCCTGGACCGCTTGGTGGTGTTGGGCGTGGTGACCAACCGCGAGTTCCTCGGTCGCGTATTGGGGCATCCGGAGTTTGGTGCAGGCAACTCCCACACGCACTTCATCGATGAACATCAAGAGTCCCTGCGGCCCAGTGCGGCGCGGGAGCAGCTCTTGCCCTGGGCGGCCATCGCCGCGACGCTCTACGCTCGGGACCTACGCCAAGCGTCGCAAACCCGCTTGCCGGGGCTGACCCCGGGTTACTCCAACAACCGCTTCAGCGCTGAACGCGTCTCCTATCGCTGTGGCAGCACCGAACTGAAGGTCGAGTACGTTCCTCGGGGGCAAGAGGTTGCGCTGTGGGTGGGCGATCAGGAAAGCGTGGTCCGACGGGTAAAGAGAGATGGCGCGTCGCTCAGCTTCGAGGCCTCTGACGGCGTGGTGCGCCGAGTAAGCGTGGGCAGTTGGCGGGACACTTGGTTCGTGCAGCTCGACGGCGCCGCTTTTGCGCTCCAAGAGCAGCCGCGTTTTCCGGTGAAGGACAGTGGCGCCGCTGCGGGTGCCTGCGTTGCGCCCATGCCGGGCAAGGTGGTTCGGGTGGAAGTTGCCGTGGGCGACGAAGTCGAGGCTGGGCAGACCCTCGTCATCCTTGAAGCAATGAAGATGGAGCACAGCGTGAAGGCCGCCCATGAGGGCAAGGTGACAGCCCTCGACGTGTCCGAGGGCGATCAGGTGGACGCGGATGTGGTCTTGGCCGTGGTGGCCCCCGAAGGGGACGCCGGCGAATAGCTTCAGGCTCGCGCGATGATCGCCAAGTTTCGGGGCGTCACTTCATTCGGCACTAGAACGCCCAGATCGACTTGGTAGCCGGCCTCTTCTAGAAACGCGCCACGGTCGAGCACCACCGCGCATTCGACGACACGCCCCAACATGGCGCGGGGCAGGCTAAGACGGCGCATCACCGCATAGTGTTGGTCAGCAAGGCCTTCGAAGTACTGGACTTCTTCTTCAGTTGGCGGTGACAGCCCTCGCCGCGCGCAGGCCAGACGTGCAGCCTCGGCCAAGCCCCGGCGAAACTTGCGACGGTGCACGCCGTGGGTCTCCTCGCCGGTGGCAACTTGCTCGCCCCGAGCTCGTAGCAACCGTTTGAGGGCATGGCGGGTCTTACGCCCCAGGTGAATGGCTTGGATCTTCTCTGGCTCTTCCCAATTGCTCAGGTTGGATAGCCCCAGAGACAGCTTGGAAAACACCAGGCCGGCCTGCTGACCCGTGAGCGAAAGCGCAGGACGCTGGGGGGCACGCACTTTCTGTAGACAACATGAGACGAGCATGACGTGGGCGCGAACGTCGGCGGCTTGACGAAGCATGGCGTCGCCGAGATCGCCGCAGGCGTGAAGCCCCACGGCAAAGTCCCCATATCCGATCACCGGCGTCGTGCGCGCGTCCTTGGCGTCGAAGCGCACGCGCCCGGCGGACAGAACCGCAGCCCGCTTGGAGCGGGCACTATCCACGTCCACGCCGATAGCTTCGACCTGCATGCTGTCCGCAAGGGCGCGGGTGAGATGTCCGAGGCCCGCGCCGACGTCCACGACGCGGCGCGGCTTGGGCAGTCGGCGAGTTGCATGGCTAACGAAGGTCGCAATCTGCACTCGTTTGCGCGCGTTGACGTGAGTGGTTTCCAAGGGACGCTCGACGACATCGAGTCGCTCCCAGGCGTCATGCTGGCTCTGCACCCAGTCGCAGATCTTCGTGAGTTCCGCCGGTGCTGGCGGCAAGCGGTCCCGAACTCGCGCCAGGCCCTGAGTCTCAGCTAGCAGCAGCGCCTCGTCGCTCAGAGACAGCAGGTACTCGCTCAGCCCACGGCGCACGCACCACTCGGGGGGCACGGGCTCGACCACCCGCCCATCAATGATGTCGCGCAGCGCCGAGTAGGTTTCGACCAGGGTGCCCAAGCGCTGCTTCGGAGAGGGTGCTCGCATCCGGAGGCTAGTGTACGCTCCACGGCTAGAGCAGACCTCCGAACCTCGAGAGAGCTGATTTCGAGCCGCGGCGGTACCGGATGCAAAGCGGCGCGACGAAGGAATACCCAGAGTATTTCGAGGAGCGTCAACGCCGCAGACGGCCCCCCCGGCGGAAAGCAACCGCGAGTAGGTTTTGGGATCTGCTCTCAGTGCCAAGGAGGAAAGAACGTGAAGGAAATCATTCTCGACGCCCCCGGGAAGAACGCTCTCAGCACCGACTTGATCCAAAGAACTCGGGAGGCCCTGAAAGAGGCCGACAGTCAACCCGTGCTGCTCACTGGCGCCGGTGATGCCTTCAGTGCCGGATTGAATCTGAAAGAGGTGCGAGACTTCACGCTGGACTCGGCGCGGGAGTTCTTGGAGCGTCTGGATTCGCTCGTGGTGGAGCTGTATGAATACCCGGGTCCGACTGTGGCCCTCGTCAACGGCCACGCCATTGCGGGCGGCTGCGTAGCGACGCTCGCCTGCGACTACCGAGTGATGAATTCGGAGAGCGGCGGACGCATCGGTCTCAACGAAACTGCAATTGGCTTGCCGCTACCGCCAGTAGTCGCGCGGCTGGCCAAGGCCCGCCTCTCGGTGCGCAATCGAGAGCAGATCGTGTTGGGCGCACTGCTGTACGACGCAGACGCCGCCCTCGAGCTAGGCTTGGTCGACGAGGTCGGTCCTAACGCGAGCGAGATCGCCGGGGAACGCTTGGGGGCGATGGCGAAACATCCGCCGGTCGCCTACGCAGCGAACAAGCGTGACTTGCGCAGTGGAGAGCTGAGCTGCACTACCAGAGAGAAAGTAGACTTCCTGACCCACGGGCTGCCGGTCTGGGTTTCCGATGAGACGAAAGCCATGGTGGATCGGCTCTTGGACCCCCGCTGATGAACTTCTACTCCCACGCGGTCGTCGCCAGCTGGGTCTCGCCAGAGCGGGGCTTCGTGCTGGGCTCGATGTTGCCCGACTTGTGTCGAATGGCGGGTGACAAGCCGCTGGAGGTGGGTGGCATGGTGGGGCGTGGCATTGACTGTCATGAACGCGCTGATGACGTATTCCACCGGCACTCGGACTTCCACCGGCTCTGCTCGGCAGCCTTCGAGCGCTTGCAGAAGCTGGGGTTGTCTCGTGGTAGCGCGCGGGCAAGTGCACATATCGGCGTGGAACTCTTGATCGACGGCTGGCTCTACGACGACGAACATGGTCGCGAGCACTACTTGGCGAGCGTCGCGTCGGGGTCCGACTTGCTAGTCGATCATTGTCCAAGCCCGGCGCTGCTGTCGGTGGTCGCATCACTGCACGGTCGAGGCGTCGAGCGGGCGCACACCTCCGCCGACGCGGTGGCTCGCCGCATCGACTACGCGACTCGCGGCCGCAGACGACTGGCGCTGGCCCGTCGGGACTTGCCCCAACTCCGAACCTGGACAGAGGACACGCGGGAGGCGGTCGAAGCGGCGTCGCCGCGCATCATCCGAGACGTGGCGAGTAGCCTTGGCGCATCGGTGCCCAAAGCGTCACTGCTCGATTGGGCGGACGCTCGCAGCTAGATCCAACCCGCCGCGCGCTCTTCTTCGGTGACGACGATATCCGAGGGCGGCATGGACTCGGCCCACTGCTCGAAGGCTGCGACGGACGCGAAGGAGGGGGTCTCTTTCGCGGCCGGCTTGCTCGGTGGTGCCGGCAGAGTGGGCTGACTGCGAACGGCGTCCTCGGGGGAGCGAGCGTCAGAGAACATCGAGCACGCCTTCCACGGAAACGGTGCCATGCAGGACGAAAGGGCGGGCGCGGGGTCGTTGTAACCACGCGCGCCACGGGAGATTCGCGGGCTCTCTTTGGTATCGGGGCTTTGCGACGGGCGCCGCCCCAGCGCGGCTGCCTCCGACTTCCGCTCGGTCGGCTCGGTCGGCTCGGTCGGCTCGGGGAAGGACTCCCCGTCGCCGACGGCGTCGAGTTCGGTGATTGCGGACTGTGGAAATACGTCGCCCAGCGCGAAAGCGCGGGTGCTGTTCCGAGAAAGAACCGATTCGGCAGCTTCGCTGGGGGGCTCGGCGACCTCGGTGGGAGGCTCGTGGACGTGGGTATCGCGAGTCTCGAAGTCGTTCAACGTAGTTGAATCGCTTTCCGCCGGCGGCGCGATGGAGCGCACGGACTCAGTCCAAGCATCGTCGGGGATCGATTCGGAGGGCATCGGGTCCAGGTCTTTCAAGCTCGACTCGGGAAGCTGCCGACGGCTGCGCAAGAACGACATGCGCTTCCACGCGACCAACCCCACGACGCTGCCGACCCCCAAAACGGCCCAAACCAGCACCGGTGAAACGATGATCGCCGCCGTGGATGCACCGGATACCCAGGCCGAAATGGCGGCGACCGCAGCCAGCACCAGGCCCGCAACGATCAGCAGGTTGCGGGTTTCGCCCGAGATGGAGGCCTCTTCTTCGCTCTGCGAGAACTCAGCGGCACAGTTGGCGCACCATGCGTCGGGCCCTACCTGGTGCTCCGGGCAGACGTAGTGCCCACAGGCGGAACACGTCGAGCCAAAGGAGGGCTTTTCACACACGCCACAGGGGAACTGCTTCGGTGTCTTGGAGGGCTTGGGCTTGGAGCGCAGCGAAGGTGAGACGCTGGTTCGCGGCGCAATGTTCTGGCTGGCGTCGGCACCTCCACTGCAACTCTCGTCGTGGATGGCAACTAGCTCAGGCCACATCGCTGCAAGCTGAGGCTCGGAGATGTCCAGGTACTGGGCGGCCTCACTGGCCGCTATGTCACAAGCGCACGCTCCGGATCGATCTTCCTGTAGGGCTTGGCTCAATTGATCGGCCAAGCGCAGCACCTGCACCATGGACGCGATGGGACCGCCCTTCTTCATGGCGCGAGCCGGGCTGTGGTGCCACGCCACGACCTGGGGCACAGGCTCTGGGATGTTCCAGGACGCGAGCACGTGAGAGCCGAGCATCCCGTGGTCGAAGCCGTAGCGGGCGCGCTCCAGCTCATGGACTTGGTCCGCGGAGTCGGTCGCGCTGAGCAACTCGGAGTACGCCGCGCCCTCGGTCTCGAGCAGCATCAGCTTACCGATGTCATGCAGGAAGCCGCAGGTGGCTAGCTCGTCCCGGGGCAAACCAAAGTGCACCGCCAGGTAGCGACACAAGGAGCCCACTGTGGCCGCGTGACGCGTGATTTCTCTGGCGCGTTGTGACCCGGCCGCAAACATGTCCAGGATAGCTGCGGTCGTCGCGACCTGACGCAGGCGCGCGGTGCCCACTAAGGCGGCAGCGTGGCGAACGGAGGTACAGCGAATTCTCAGGGCGTAGCCCGCGGAGTTGACCAGGCGCAGCAGCCGCGCGCTCAACGCAGGGTCGCTTTCTAGCACGCGCACGACCTTGTCGATGTGAGCCTCAGAGCGGGTGAGCTGGTCGAGCTCCCGGGCGGCTTCAGGAAACGGCTTGGCACCGAGCACCCGGCCGACCATGGCGGCCATACTCTGCTCGGCTAGGCGCTCGGACTCACCACCGTCCCCTTCCCCGAACCAACTCGCTTCTACAGCTTGCACGTCCTGAGGAACGGACGATGTCCCCCGACCTTGAGTGAAAACTGGCGGCATGCTCGAGGCAGAGGTGGCTCGGCTCTTGCTGCGCATAGAGGCATTCGTCATGAAGACCAAACCCAAGCAAGATCCGGGCGCACAACTTCCGAGGCCGGAGCGAGTTGTTAGCTCAGGCGGTGCCAAGCGATTGACACCAGTGCGTGGAGCCGCCGTCACCGCAGTGGCCGTCGCCGGCGCTGCTCTTGGACTGGGCACCCCCGCTGCCGCGCAAGGGAGCGGCCCCCGCGTCACCGCGCGCTGGGTTCTAGAGCGGCCCCCGGCCAGCACGCAGACCCAGAAGAGCCCCGCAGAGCGTGGGGGCGTCAATCCGTGCAAGACCCCAGACCCGGGCTTCGGTGCGTACCGTCGCTGGGACAAGTCGCCGACACTGGGCCAGATGATGCTGCCTCGCCGGCTGTCGCGTCGCGGAACTTTCGACCTGGTCGTTCATTTCCATGGCCATGAAGCCGCGCGCAAGGAGTGGGTTCGCACCATGGACGGCCCGGTATTCGTCGGCATCGACCTGGGCACGGGGTCGGGCCCTTACGAACGCAGGTTTTCCGCTGGCTATGTGTTCGCCGATCTCCTAGCGAGCGTGGAAGTGGCGGTGGCGAAGGAGAGCGGCCTCGAGCAGGCCAAGGCGCGCTACATCGGCCTGTCGGCGTGGAGTGCGGGTTATGGCGCCGTTGGCCGAATTCTGTCGCAGCCGCTGGGCAAGAAGCGGGTGGACACTGTCATCTTGCTGGATGGCCTGCACTCGGGCTACCAGCGGCGGGGGGGCACTCTGAACGAGCGTCAACTCCGCCCATTCTCGGATTTCGCCCGGCTGGCGGCGCGTCGGAAGCGACTGATGTTCGTATCCCATTCGTCGATCATCCCGCCCGGCTACGCATCCACTACCGAGACGAGTGCCTTTTTGGTCGCAAGTGTCGGCGGCAAACCCCGCCCCTCCAAATCTCGCCCCAGCGACCCGATGGGCTTGGATCTGATTCGCTGGTACGCCCGGGGCAACTTCCACATGCGTGGTTTTGCAGGCAACGACAAAATGGACCACTGCGCGCACTTCGGTGTGTATCGACAAGTACTCCGCACTCACCTGCGCCGCCGCTGGCCGCGCCGCTGACACCCTCAGCGCTTCAGAATATCCGCCAGCTCTCGCTGGTTTTCGTCAGCGGTCTGAAGCACTCGCAGATTCGCAACGAAGGCGTACTTGGCCACTCGCATGTCCATCATGGTCTGGGCAGGGTCCGGGCGTGCCTCGCCAGTGAGGGACACGGAGTCGACGATGAGGGACTTCGGAAGCTCCGTGGCTGCTTTGGTGAATGCGTCTTGGGCGCGGACCACACCTGCGGCAGCGACGTGCATCACGTGCCCCACCGGCTTCATTCAGGTCGCCTCTCGAACGACAGGCACTGGACACTCACGCGCATACTGAGATGAGCGGCCGTCAGCCCAGGATCTTTAGGGAAAAAGAAGGGGCGTGCCCATCGAGGGGCTGTGCGCTAATCGTCTCTTCTCAGCGCTGCGCTAGGCAACTCGCCGCGTCGAGAGGCAACACTCCTGCTCTTGGGGCAGCATCAGACCGGTCCTGCGCTCTTCTGCTTCGAGCTCAAGGCTCAATTCCGCGGCAATGGCCTCGAGTTCCTTCAAGCCCGGGGCCGTGATTTGCCCCAAGACGATCAAGTAGCCGCAGTCGCGCGCCGGAGACTGAACGGGAACGGCCCAAATACCGTCGAGGCCGAAGCAGCCAGCGCAGAAGCCCCGGAGTAGCTTGGGCCCTTCGAGTTCAGCGAGCAGGGCCAGCAAGCGGGTGGCACGCCAGCTCGGTCCGGCAACGCGCTGACTGACCAGCCCAGGTGAATCCCCGGTTAGATCCACGACCACGCAGGGGTGGCCGGTCACTTCCTCGGCGCCGCGACGTGCCCGTTCCCTGGGGTCTCGCTGAATGCGTCGAAAGATTCCGCTGTCTCGAACTAGTCGCATACTCGCTTGATCAATACGGCCACTAGGGGTGGTGCTTGAGGGGTTCCGGATTGGTGGTTGTCCACAGCACAAAGAAGGACGAGGCGCGCGGGCTCTAAGGCCGCGCACCTCGCCGATCCAGCTCGGGTCACTGCCTGGTCCTACTCCGCTGGGACAATAGCTGGTCCCGCCGCTTGCTCGGCTTCACGCTCCCCGGGAGCGGCGTTGTTGTCGTCGGCAGTGGGCCCGAGTAGGAATAGTTCGCGGGTAGAAAACCGCGTGCCATCCAGAGCGACCTGTGCGCCCGTCCGCGTGTTGGAGTTGACGACGATAGGCGCCATGAGGTTGACCGTCGCGGGTTGGCCCCGCGGAGCGCACAGCACCGCAAGCACGGCAACCTCCGTCGGGTCTTCCGCGATACCAGCTTCCCGAGCCGCACCGTCGATGGGCACGTCCGGGTACTCCGCGCCAAGACCGTGGGCGGAAACCACTGGGAGCGCCAGATCCCCGTTGTCGAGGGACTGGAGCCAGCCAATGCACTCCGAACTGCCGTGGGGAATCAGGGCGAAGTTCTTGTCGC
Source organism: Polyangiaceae bacterium (assembly GCA_965222375.1). Lineage (GTDB taxonomy): Bacteria > Myxococcota_A > Polyangia > Polyangiales > Polyangiaceae > JACKEA01. Next base: position 3,188,109 of record CBDCTZ010000016.1, on the reverse strand, counting down.
TGGGGAACCCGATCACCCCTGCCGGGAAGTTGATCACCTCCGAGCTCTCTAGCTCGATCATGCCGAATCTATCCGTTTCTATCCTCATTACTGAGCACCCTTGCTTTGGGGACGAGGAATCGTCGTCCGTATCAGGGTTGTGCAAACGGGATGCCAGTTTTTTCATGCTCTACACCGTTGGAATTTTAGCAACAAACGTCGCTCCGCCACCGGGCGAATCGGAAACCGTCAATTCTCCGCCATGCGCTTCGACAACGCGGCGACAGAACGCAAGCCCCACACCGAACGCCGTGCGCTCTGTCTTGGGTGCGGAACCTGCGAACATACCGAAGATGCCGTCGCGCTGTGCCTCGGGCACGCCGCGGCCTTGGTCCGACACGCTGAAGACCACGTCGTCACCCACCTGCCCGTAGAACAAGCTCACCTGAGAGCCGGGCGGCGCAGCACGGAGCGCGTTGTCTACCAGATTATCGATAACTCGGACCCACAGCACGCGATCCACCGACAATGCCGCGTCCTCCCCGCCCTCGACTGCGAGCTCGACGCCGAGGATTGCCGCGCGGGCACGGTAGCGGCGCTGCACCTGGCGAGTCAGCTCGGATGCTCTCGCGCGCTCTCGACGAAGAGACAGTGCCGCGCGCCCCGAGCGAGAGGCCGCGAGGGCCTGGGAGAGCAACTCAGTGAGTTCCGTGCAGGTGTTGGACATGTCGCGCACGGCTTCCACGACTTCTCGATCTGCACTCGCGACGGAGTACTGACTCCTGAGCCACTCCACGCTCGCCGCAAGGGCACAGGTCAGGTTCTTGGCGTCATGCAGGGCGAAAGTCGTGGTTTCGCTGGAGGCCAAGCGAGACTGCACGGGGTAGACCCCACTGGCATTTTCGGGGTCGACCTCCCCCAATTTCTTGGCAGCAGACACGAACTTTGCTCCACCAGAGTCCATCGGCGCCCTCCGCTGATCCTTGAGCAAAAACTTTGGCCGCCGGATCGCCCGTGGTTCAGGAGGGTCTAGAGCGCCCGAGTCGAGCGCGAATCAGGTGAACCGCTTCGGAGTGAAGCTGGCAGACTCGGGACTCTGTGACTCCGAGGATTTCACCGATTTCCCGGAAGCTACAGTCCTCCTGATAGTAGAGCCCCAAGACCATTTGCAGGCGCTCGGACAGAGTTTGAATCGCAGCGGTCACCGCCCCGACCATTTCGCTGCGGGAAGCCATCGCCTCGGGTGATGGGTCGTCGGTTCGCTCGTCGCCAGACAGTTCCAGCCGGGCGTATCCAGCCTCGGAGATTTGCGCCAAGAGCTTCTGGTACTCCGCCAGCTCAAGCCCAAGCTCACCGGCAACCTCGTCTTCCGTTGGGTTTCGTTCGAAACGCCGCGACAAATCCCGGACAGCCTCCGTGATCTTCCGTGACGCCCCTCGCAGCTTGCGGGACAACGGATCCAGTCCGCGGAGGTAATCCAAGATGGCGCCGCGCACGCGATGCGAGGCGTACGCCTCGAAGTGCTCCTCGTCCATGTCTGGGCGACGCCGGGTGAGCGCCTCGGCCATTCCAACCCAGCCCGCGCTGAGTACGTCGTCAAAGCTGACGCTCGATGGCAACGTTCGTGCGGTTCGGATGGCAATTCTCCGTACGAGCGGCATGTAGCGACTCGCTGTGTCACGGTCCGCGAGCGGATCCCGCTTCAGGGCTGCTGTACTCATTTTCTTGGTTCCGGCTGCTTGAGTGGTCGTCACGGCGCACTTTCGAATAGGGCGTCAACGACGGCGTTGACGGACGCGGAGCGAATGTCCTCGGGTACCCGAGGGCCATCGCAGAGGTAGTAGAAGGGGAGATCGGCGGGGATGGCGGCGTGCAGCACTCCGCCCGCTTGCAACGTCTCGTCCAACTTCGTGACGCATAGGCCCGTGACGCCTGCCTCCGCGTACGCGGACACTGCACGTTCAGCGTCGCTGCCCCGCGTCCAAGCCGGCATCACCAACAGGACGTGAGGTATGCGCCCTGAAGCCAGCTGCAGACACGCCGGCACGGTCCAACGTTGGTCGTCGGCGAGCGTACTGCGACCCGCCGTGTCCACGAGGACGATGTCCGTACGGCACTCGGCCAGCGCTGCCTGAAACTCGGATTCGTCCTGCGCCGTGAAGAACGGCAGACCCATCAAGGTCGCGTAGCGTTGCCACTGCTCGACCGCGCCAACCCGGTAGGTATCCAGACTGATGATCGCCACAGAGCGACCGTGGTCAAGTCGCGCGCGCGCGGCGAGCTTGGCCAGGGTGGTGGTCTTGCCAACGCCCGTTTGCCCCACAGCTGCGATCAGTGTCGGCTCCTGCGACAAGATGACGTCATCGCACTCGCAAAGCCGCTCCGTGAGCCGCTGGCGCAGCCATGTCTTCAGGGCGTCCTCCCCGCGACGTGCTGCTCGCGCTGAACCGTTCGCGAGTTCCCGAGCCAGCGTGCCCTCGACGCCGAGCCCAGCCAGCATCGAATAGGCGCGCTGGCGGGGCGGCCGACTCGCATTCAGGTCTTCCAACATCGAGCGCAACACCGAGAGTTCCCGCTCGATCTCTCGGGCATCGAGCCCGAGGGTGCGGGTAACGCCCATGCCCTTGCCCAGGGAGCGAGCCCGCGCGCGAGTGCTCTCGCGCCGGGCGCCGTCACCGCGGCCGCGGGCCTCCTTGAAAGGCCAGCGTTGGACCTCCGTCGCCGGCGCGGCCGCAACCTCGATGAAGGTCGCGCCAAGCGCACCGCCACGGCCATTGCTGATTTCCCGCGTGGAATGAATCACGGCGTCGGGTCCAAAGGCGGCCTTGACTGCCTTGAGGGCTTCCCGCACGTCAACTCCCCTAAACAACTGGTACTGCAACGGTCACCTCCATCATTGGCTCTGCACCTGCTCCTCCAGCTGAATCACCTCGAAAGGACGAATCGTCGCTTCCGGTTCGATCTCGCGGAACGAAAGCACCGTGAGCATAGGGCAGCGGCGCTCTGCGAACGCACGCACGTAGCGCCGAACGTCCGGCCCAGTCACGACCAATGGAGGGCGACCTGCCGCCAACATGCGTTGACAGGCCGCCTCCAGAGCTTGTCCCAGAGTCTTTGCTTGCTCTGGGTCCAGGGCACCGCCGGTGCCACTGGCAATCTCGCGCAAAGAGCGGCGGAAGATCTCCTCCACGGCCGCGTCGAGCACCAAGGTGGACACGGTGCCATCGGCGCTGCTGACTTGAGTGGTCAGTTGACGCGACAGCCGCTGGCGAACCATCTCGGTGAGCTGCTCGGGATCCCGCGTGCCCACGGAAAGCTCAATCAGCGCTTCCAGTAGCGTGCGCAGGTCCCGAATCGAGACGCTCTCGCGCAACAGGTTGCGCACGACCTTGAGCGTCTCGCCCAGGGACAATTGGTTCGGGATCAGGTCTTCGACCAGCTTCGGCGTCGAACGAGAGAACACCTCGAATAGGTGGGAAAGCTCGGAACGCCCGACTATCTCGTGAGCGTGGCGTCGGACGATCTCCGCCAGGTGAGTGGCGACGATGGTGGTGTGATCGACAACGGTGTAGCCGAGCGCTTCCGCTAGCTCGCGGTCGCGTGTCGTGACCCAGCGCGCCGGCGTGCCGAAGGCAGGGTCTTTGGTTTCTTCGCCTTCGATGGGAGCCGCGGTTCCCGTGGCGTCCATGGCCAGGAGCTTTCCACCGCGCACTTCGCCACCTGTGATCTCCGTGCCTAACAGCATGAAGCGGTAGGCTCCTGGGCCGAGGGCAAGGTTGTCGCGAATGTGAACTGGAGGGATCACAATGCCCAGGTCCATGGCGATCTGCTTGCGAAGAGCAGCGATGCGATCCACCAAGGAGCCGCCCATCTTAGGATCGACGATGTGAATGAGCTCGTAGCCGACCTCGAGCGACATGACGTCGAGAGGCAGTGAAGCCTCGATGTCTTCTTGAGACGCCGGCTGCGGCCCAGACTCTTCTGGAGCGTCCTCCGGGGTGGCTTCCACGGGCTCGAGGGCCTTGGCATTCTTGGCCGTCCAGATCAGCGCGCCCGCGATGGCCAAGAACGGCAGCGCTGGCATTCCCGGCAGAACCGCGAACACGGCGAGCACGCCCGCGGTTGCCGCGGCAGCACGATGACTGCCCAACAGTTGTGAACGGAATGCTCGCCCCAGTTGCTGTCCGGTCGCTGACCGTGTCACCACCACACCAGCGGCCGTGGAAACCAACAGCGAGGGCATCTGGGATACCAGCGCGTCGCCTACGGACAGAATCGAGAAGGTCTCGGCGGCACTCGCGAGGCTCATCCCACCACCTACGCCAATCAACAAGCCACCGATCAGGTTGATCGCGGTGATCAACAGGCCGGCGATGGCGTCACCCTTGACGAACTTGCTCGCGCCATCCATGGCGCCGTAGAAATCGGCTTCTCGCTCGATGCCGCGGCGGCGATCGCGGGCAACGTCCGCTGAAATGATCCCAGCATTCATGTCAGCGTCGATTGCCATCTGCTTGCCGGGCATGCCGTCCAAGGCAAAGCGCGCGGCGACTTCTGCGACGCGGCCCGCACCCTTGGTGATCACCACGAAGTTGATCACGACCAGAATCAGGAACACGACCAGGCCGACAACCACGTTGCCGCCGACGACGAACTTCCCGAAGGTCTCGACGACCTGCCCCGCAGCGTTATGACCCTCGTGACCCTTGAGCAGAATCAGCCGCGTCGTCGCAACGTTCAGGCTCAGTCGCAACAACGTGGCGACGAGAATGACCGCGGGAAAGGAGCTGAACTGAAGGGGAGACTCCATGAATAGCCCAATCAGGAAAACCCCGATGGACACAGCCAAGGAGAACGCCAAAAGCAGGTCGATGAAGAACGCCGGCAGCGGCAAGACCATCATCAGCACGATGCCGACGATGGCGAGAGGTATCGTCAATTCCTTGACGGTACTCGTCGTATCATTCGCAGCGATGCTGGAGGCCACGCACCAAGCGAGTGCCAGAAGCGTGCCACGTGTTCAGGCGCGCGCTGTGTCCACGTCCACCAACAAAGCACGCGGTTCACACATCGCCGCTGCCTGGATGGCGGCGCTTGCGGCCTGAAGCGCCAGAGGACTGGCGCCGTAGGTCGTCACCGCTCCGACGCCCGCTGTCGTGCTCAGCGCAGCAGACACGATCTCGAACCTCGCGCAGCTCGCTGAGGTTCGCGTCGCATCGCAGTGCATCGACGGTGACTTCGACATCTGGGGCTTCTGAAGGTGCGTCGAGCTCGTCGACCAGGGCGCGCGCCAGAGCGAGCACCGCTCCTGGGGACCAACCCTGGCCAGCAAGCGCCTCGGGCAGGCGATGAAACTGCACCGCCTCGCTGATGTCGTAGGGCAACCCCCACAGGCCCAACAGATAGGCGCCGATGTCCGGATGGGTCGTGCCCAGAATCCTGCGTTCCAGCTCGGCTTCCGACTCGTCCGAGCCTTCTCGAGCTTCTCGCAGTTCGAGCAAGCGCGCGGGCGCCTTGGCGGCCAGCACCAACAGACCCACGCGGTGCAGAATGCCCGACATGAACACATCCGAGACGGCATCCGCGGCTCCGCGACGGGTCACGAGCTTTGGTGCGATGGCCTGGGCGACGCGGGCGACCCTGAGCGAGGCTTGGGTGACCGCGTCGATGTAGTCGGCGTGGGCCGGTGCCACTTGGAATGCTCGGGCAACTTCTGCGCTCAGGACAACTGACTTGACCACGTTGACTCCCAGGCGCGCCACGGCGGCGTCCACGGCCCTTATCTGGGATGACGCACCAAAGAAGGCAGAGTTGACCAAGTGCAACACCGTCGCGCTGATACCGACGTCGTCACCGATCACCTTGGCAACATCCCGCGCGCCGGCCTTGTCTTGAGCCAGCACTCGATTCAACTCGAAGAACACCGTCGGTCGAGCGGGCAAGGCCGAAAGCCCGCCGACGAGCTGTTGAAGAACCGGATCTTCAACCAAGGTATGCAAACGCGCAGCCCTCTCCAGGACGCCACGCAGCGCCTCGGCTGGACACGGCTTGGCGAGAAATTGATGCGCCACGGGCATGGCTCGCAGCGCAACTTCCAGCTCCGTATGACCGGAAAGCACGACCCGCGCGACCCGAGGGTGTTTCTCGTGCACGATCTCGAGCAGCTTGGCGCCGTCCATCCCGGGCATGCGCATGTCGGTCACCAGGACGTCGATGGGGTCCTCGCTCAAGACACGCAATGCCTCCTCCCCACTGGACGAAAAGTGCATGTCCCACTCGTCGCTGTACTGAAAAAGCAAGCGTGAGAGGCCTCGCAGCACATTGGGTTCGTCGTCGACGAAGAGCAACTTCATCGAGGGCTCCCGGCGCCCGTGGCGAGTCGGTTGTCGAAGTCGTCAGATCGGCCCACAGCGTTCATCCCCACATGCAGCGCGACGCCCGCCAGTTTGCCCCGCGTAACATCTGCTCCTACGGGAATGGAACGGCCTGGCAGGCAGAACTTGAGGACAAAGTCCGGTACCTGCATGATAGCTAGGCCCTCCGCCCGCGCCCCTGCAGTCTGTAGACGAAGGCGAGCACTTCGGCGACGGCTGCATAGAGCTCCACGGGAATAGCGCGACCGACTCGCACCTGGTCCGCCAAACCACGGGCTAGGGGGACGTTCTCCACAGTCGGGATCTCTAGCTCCTTGGCCAACTCCTTGATGTACTGGGCAACGTCGTCGAAACCTTTGGCTACCACTACCGGCGCTCCCTCCTGAGGCCGATAGCGCACAGCAACGGCCACGTGGGTTGGGTTGGTGATGACGACGTCGGCAGTCTTGAGTTCCTTTGCAATGTTGCGTTTGGCCAACTCCCGAGCCTTTGCCCGCTGGCGTGACTTCAGCTGAGGGTCGCCCTCTTGCTGCTTCATCTCGTCCTTGACCTCTTGGCGGCTCATGCGGATCTGCTTTTCGTGCTTGAACCAGGCTTGCGCGTAGTCGACGACGGCCAGGGCCGCCAACGCGAGAGTCGCCCATAGAGCCAATCGCGCCGCCACATCTGCAATCGCGATGATGCTTCCAGACAGGGGCGCCCGAGACATGCGCGTCAGCGCAGGAAATGCATCGGCGCATACGTAGTAGGCGACCCCACCCACAACGCCCACCCGAGCGAGAGCAAGCAGGGTGTTCGTCGTGCCGGACACCGGCGAGAACAGCTGCTTGAGCTTGTTCAAGGGTGACAAGCGGTTCCATTTCGGCGCCACCAGCTCCGCGCGAGGCATGTATCCAGCTTCAAGGAATCCCATGCCGGTAGCCGCTATTGCTGCAGCCATGGCGAGAGGAATGGACGTCACGGCAAGGACTCCACCCGCCATCTGGCCCACTCGGTCGAACCCGCCTTGGGAAAGCTCCCGGGGTTGCCCGAGGCAGCTGGTCGCAAAGACCCGAACGGCGGCGACAAGCTCATCACCGAACGCCACCAATCCCAACAGCACGGCGAAGGATGCGGCGACGGCGCCGGCATCCTTCGCTTTGGGGATCTGGCCTTCCTCGCGAGCCTTTTTCCTCCGTTCTGGAGTTGCCTCCTCTGTTTTTTCGGCATCGTCGTTCTGGGACATCGGCTCATCCAGTCGTCAGAACGAGGAGCAGCGTTTCGATTCGCCGCCCGACGTGGGAGAGGTCAACGAGAATTTGATGCCCCATATCCGGGGAGGCGAGAATCAGCACGCTCATTCCAACGAGCAACGTGACTGCGAAGCCGATCGAAAAAATCTGCATCGCAGGCGCAGCTCGGGAAATGAACGCGAGAGCGATCTGGGTCATGAAGAGGATGGCGATAAGGGGAACGGCGATGCGCACGCCCGACGCCAGAGCATCCGCACTCAACTGCAAGATGGACGGCACCGTGAGGTGAACCGAGGACGGTGTTCCTGGGGGCAGGATCCTGAAGCTCTGCAACAAGGCGCCCAGCACCACGCGATGCACTCCGGCAACGACGGCCAACAAGATGGCGAAATTGCGGAACAACTTCGCAAGCACGTTTTGGCTGCCCGAGATGGCCGGGTCGAACACTTGGGCGATGCCCAAACCAATCAGTGGCGCCACACCCTCGGCGGCAATCTCAGCGACAGCGATGCTGAGCCGCACGACGAAGCCCATCGCCAGGCCCAAGACAAACTCGGCGCCCAATGCCAGGGCCAGGGCGACGAGGGAGTCGAGCACAGCCGAGTCCGCGGGGGTTTGCCCGTGCGCAACGACCGCCAGCACGATGACCAAGCCAGCGCGCACTCGCGCCGGGGCCACGGACCAAGACAGGGGAGCGATCAGCAGCACGCCCAATATGCGGACGCCTTCCAAGAGGAAGGCGTATAGTTCCAGGGTCGCGATCTGATTGAGAGTGTTCACCGCGTCACATCGGAAATGGATGCAATCGTGCGGTGCGTGTAGTCGACCATTTGGCGCAAGGTCCAAGAGCCGAGCAGCAGGAACATCGTTGCGATTGCGATCAGTTTGGTCACGAAGCTGATGCTGGCTTCGTTGACTTGGGTCGCCGCCTGCAACACGCCAACCACCAGGCCCATGAGCAGAGCGGCCAACAACAACGGGCCGGCTACCATGGCCGTGACGATCATGGCATTACGGAGGAGCTCGACTGCACCGTCAGTGCTCATACGAAACTCCGCAGCAACGAGCCGGCAAGTAGGCTCCATCCGTCAACTAGTACGAATAGGAGTAACTTGATGGGTAGGGACAAGGTAGTCGGCGGGACCATCATCATGCCCATGCTCATGAGCAGAGAAGCAACGGCCAGGTCCACAACCAAGAAGGGCAAGAGAACGATCACGCCCATTTGGAACGCAGTGGTCAGTTCCGAAACCACGAAGGCTGGCACTGCCAAACGCAGAGGCACCTCATCCGCCGTCGCGGGCAGTGGTTCCTTGGTCACGTCGTAGAAGAGGCGCAGATCTGCCTCCCGGGTCTGGCGCAGCATGAACCTTTTCAGGGGAACAACGGCCTTGTCCAAGGCCTGGGTCTCAGTGATCTGTCCCGCCTGGTAGGGGTCATAGGCAGCCTTCTTCATTTCGTCGAAGACGGGAGCCATGGTGAACAGCGTGAGGAATAGCGACAAGCCGATGATCACCTGGCTTGGCGGAGTCTGCGTGCCGATGCCTTGACGTACGAAGGACAGCACGATCACCGTGCGCACGAAGGACGTACAGGTCAGAACAATCGCCGGCAGCAGCGAGAGTATCGTGACGATCGCGAGGATCTTGAGGGATGGCGCGAGCTGTTGCCCTTGCAGAAGCCCGTCCACGCCGTTCATGACAATCCGTCCAACCGGGCAATCAGCCCAGCGGCTTGACTCTCGACCTCCAAGACTTCTTCGCGTCGTCGACTAGGAACGTAGCGGTCCTGGGTTTCTTCTGCGATAGCGAGGGCGGCGGTCCGCGGAGCGGGAGCCGTGACTGGTGCGGCGTCCGCGGGGCGCCCCAACGCTGTCATGAGCACATCCCGAAACCCTGCGCGCTGAGGGCTCTGCGTGGTCGTGGCAATGGGAACGGTGGGACGCATGACGCGTCGCTGGCGCTCGGGCGGTGCGTGCAGCGCGGTCGTCGTAGGCCCGTCCCAAAGATCAGGCTGCTCGTCCTCCACGGCTTCTGCCTCGGGTTCTGGTTCGTCCTCCAACCACGCGATCCGCTGAACCGAGTGGTCCGTGACTCCGAGTAAAAGTGTGCGGCCACCCACGCGGGCCATGACCGCGTGCGCCTTCGGACCTACTCGGGTGGAAGCAACGATCGACAGCGCTGGCGTCTCACGCCTCGGGACTGTCTTGCGCCGCTTGTAACGCATATAAAGCGCTCCACCGCCAAGCCCAGCCAGCACCAACAGCAGGGCGGCGCTGCGCCAAGGGCTCGGTGCCGTGTCTTTGGTGGCGACCGACAGCGGGGGCGCACTGGAACGCGATGACAGCCACGAGCGCGACCCCTCAACGGACGCGTCCGGCGCATCTGCCGTCTGCGACGAGGCAACCCCCGACACGAGCATGAGCGCGACGGCAAGCACTGCTGGAATGGCTCGATTCATTGCGCGCCCTTCCGCCCGTCGTCGTTGACGAGCACCTCGGTCAACCGGATGCCGTATCGCTCGCCGAGAACCACCGCCTCGCCGCGAGCAATGAGTCGGTTGTTGACATAGATGTCGAGGGGTTCCCCGTTGGCCTTCGACAGTTCTATGACGGAACCGGGGCCGAGTCGCAGTACCTCCGAGATCTTGACCGCCTTCCGCCCCAACTCGATGGTCAGTTCGACGGGCACATCCATCACGAAGCCGAGGGAGTCGATCCCGCGCAACGCTGGCGGCGGCGGGGCCTCGGCTACGGTGGCCGCGATGGGTGACACCGACCCATCGGCGGTAGGCAAAACGGAAGGACGGCGCTCAGCCGTTGCCGGGCTGGGCGGGGGACTGACGCTCGAGTCGCTCATGCTGATCGACTGCTACATTCATTCTTCGTGCCGACCGTGCACCCGCACGCCAATTTGCCCTCGCGACACCACCGGAACGGCCCAAAACTTCGGCAAACCAGCCACTCGCACCGTGACAGGGTCATCCACTGCGGCGGGCAGCCGAAGCACCTGACCGGTGTGAAGTGTCAAAACTTGCCTCAGTCCAAGTGTCAAAGTTCCGAGCACAGCGACGACCTCGAGAGGGACCTCTTGGATTGCGTCGGCCATGCGTGGGTCGCCCGCGACGGGTTCGTCTTCGCCGTTCTGTTCTCGTACCGCCGCTTCCAGAACTTCTGCGCTAACCGCAATGCGAATGGCGGCTCCGTCGCCGATGCCCTCGAACAGACAATTGACACTGAGCCCGTCCGTGTCCGGGGCATCCAGGTGCTCCCCCGCGCGCAGACAGCGAGAGGACACGACCTTCATGCCGAGGCCGACTTCCTCTTCCACAGCTGTGCAAAGATCATCGGCCAAGGAGCGAGCAATGCGCCCGACCAACGCCGCTTGCGCCAACGTGAGGTCAGCATCCAGGGCCGAAACGTCGCTGGAATCTCCGCCCAGCGCGCCATCCAACAGCAAGCCCAGAGCCCGCGGGTCCACGGTCAGTCGCCCCCAGGCAGGGCTATCGTGGTCTTCTAGCCGCACCTCGAAGGAAAGCTCTGGAGCGGTATCGGAATACGAAAACGCGTCACTGATGGCCACTGCAGCGGGCACCAGACGCGCCCGTCGGCGGACCAGAAACGGAAGTGTTCGGCGCGCCGCTCTGCAGAAGTTCTGCGCCACCAGCCCCATCGCGTGCAACGCCGCACGCAAGTGGCGCTCTTTGCCGGTAAGGTCGAGTAACCTGGGGCCTGCGTGCTCCGAACGCCGGCGTGGCCTTTCCGATAGATTGACGGGACGATGAGACGGTACCACCGGGCCTTCGGGCTGCGCACCGGGAGCGACGCTGCCGGGTAAGGTACCTGGAGAGAGAGACCGGATCATGTCACTGGGACACGAAGTCCGTGATCAGGGCGCGCTCAATCCGCTTGGCACCGATGCCTTCAGTCGCGCGCTTGGTAAGTTCCGTGGTCACTTTCTCGAAATTCTTTGGGTCAGTCACGAATTCGAAGGTCTGAGCGCGCAGGTAACTGATCGCGGCTTCCCGGCCGCGCGGCGCGAACTTCTTGAACTCCTCTTCGCTGACACCGTCGGCGAGCTCGAAGCTCAGCACGACCTTCATGTGGTGGACAGAGCCCTCCTCACCGCGCACGTCCACTACGATCGGGTGAAACTTGGCTGTGGAGGAAATTTGGGCTTCTTGAGCTGAAGGCGCCGGTTCCGCTGCGACCTCTGCCTTGGCCGGCATGATCTTGGATCCCAAGAAAACACCTCCGGCACCAACGCCGAGGACCACAACGACGCCCACAATGATGAAAACCAGTTTGCCTTTCTTCTTCGGCGGTTCTTGGGTCTCTTGTTCGTCTTCTGCCATCTGACTACTCCCGTGGGCCGCGAGTCGCCGGCCGGGGACTTACGTCCCCGACCGGCTTCAGAACGAAGTGCCTCGTGGTGCGGGTCGTATGGTTTGTCTATTACCGCTTGATGTTGATGAGTTCCTGCAACATCTCGTCAGCGGTAGTGATGGTCTTGGAGTTCGCGGAGAACGAGCGCTGATGCTGAATCAGCCCGACGAATTCCTCCGCCAAGTCCACGTTCGAGCTCTCGAGTGCTCCAGCTGAGACCGCTGCTCGGCCGCCGCTGGCGGCTGTACCCATCGCAGCGTTGCCGCTCTCCCGGGTTTCGATCCAAAGGCCTTGGCCAGCTCGGCCGAGCCCTTCGTTGGCTCGGAACTTTGCGATTCCAAGCTGACCGACGGCAACCTTCTCACCATTGGTGTACAGACCCATGACGACGCCTTGGCCGTCGACGGCAACACCAGCGAAGTCTCCGGACGAGTAACCGTCCTGGGACTGTGCCGAGATGTTGGAGGGTGACGCGAACTGCGTCGTGCCGTCCAAGCCTGTTCCACCACCAGCGATCGGCGTGCCGAAGTCGAGGGTGATGGCCTGGGCCGCTGTCGCTCCATCGAAGGAGACGCTGATTGGCGTGCCAGCGGTGACCGTGTTCAACGCACCACTAGTGGTGAAGTCGAGACTGCCGGTACCAACTTCCACGTTCAGACCGGGGGACGGCGGCTGAAGTTCGTCGCCATTCGCAAGCGCGTGATACTCCCAGGTGTTTGCACCCGTCTTTCGGAAGTAGACGTCAAGGCTGTGGGAGTTGCCGAGAGAGTCGTAGACGGTAATCGAACTCGAGAAGTTCGAAGTGTTCGCCGGATCCTGCGCGTCCCAGGGCAGCGTCGGCACGGTGGCCGCCGAGTCTAGGTTCGCAGTCATCTCGACGGCTGTGGTGGCGTTGGGTGGCAGCGCCGCGGTTGGAACCTTCAGCGACGAAATGCTCGCCGCAAAAGTGCCATCCGGGTTGGCCGCATAGCCCTGCACCTTGAGGTCACTCGAGTTGACGAGGTAGCCCTCGTTGTTGATCACGAATTGTCCGGCGCGCGAGTAGAAGTTACCCGACACCCCTGCGACCGAGCCTTCCACTACGAAGAAGCCGTCGCCGTTCAAGGCGAGGTCCGTAGCGACGCCGGTGTTCGCCAACGAGCCCTGGGTGAAGAGCTGTTGAATCCCGCCGACACGAACGCCAGATCCCGGAAGGGCAGAAGCGCTGCCCGCCAGAATCGAGTGCCCGAGCACATCGTGAAAGATCACGCGCTGGCCCTTGAAACCCACGGTGTTGACGTTGGAGATGTTGTCACCAACCACACCGAGCGCTTCGCCTTCCGCGCGCAAGCCTGAAACTCCTGAATACATTGCCCGCAATACCATTTAGGCCTCCTGCTCTCGCATTTCCTCGCTCTTGGTTATTTGTTTACTGTGTCGACCCGCAGCAGGTCGGATACCGGCACACTGATCCCGTTTCCGAGATGCAGGACCGGATAACCCTTGTCGAAGGACACCGCGGTCACGATGCCCTTGGTTTCTTGAGTGACCCCCACCGGGTTGTCTCCGGCGTCCTTCGCAGTCACTGCGACGCTGTAGCTACCAGCGGGCTGTACGATGCCCGCATCGTTACGACCGTCCCATTGCAGTTGCACGGTACCGGCGTTCTTCGCGCCCACGTCGAAACTACGCACGACCTGTCCGGCTTGGTTGCGAATCGTCACCGTGACCTCGCTCGCCGCGCTGGCCAGGTCGAATGCCAGGGGAGTGCCAACTCCCGTGCCGTCGGAGGTGACCAAGTTGCCACGAACGGTTGCCTGCTTGCCCACCAGAGCCACCACTTCGGTGTTGGCGAGGCCTTGGTTCTGCAGCGCCAAGGTGTCCAGGCGCTCATTGATGCCCATGGTCTGCTCCAGGGAGGAGAACTGGGCCAGTTCTGCAACGAACTCGGAGCCGTCCTGAGGCTTCAGAGGGTCCTGGTGCTTCAACTGCGCCACGAGCAACTTCAAGAAGGCGTCCTGCCCCATCGCCTGCCCGCCGGTCAGACTGGAGCTCAAAGAAGTCGTCGAAGCGGGACCTGTCACTGGATCAACCATGTCGTTACCCAATCAAGTTCAAGCGCCGCGCGTCGCGCCGCTTTCGTGTCTCATCGTGTCGTTGGGGTGTTTCGCTTGCATCGGAAAACCTCTGCCTCTCTCGCCGTTCTGCAAGGACGGTGCCGAGTGTGTTGGAACGCACGACCTCAACTGAACGAACGCTGAGTCCGGACGCCCGCAGGGCTTGCTCCAGCAGAGCCCGCTCAGGCTCGACGAGAGACTTCGCTTTGTCCTGTTCCAGGCCGATAAACACGCGAACTCCGGCTTTCGAGCGGTCGACGACGAGTGCCACTTCGCCCAACTCCCCGGTTCGAACATCCAGCCGAATTCGATCGAGGGGGTTTTCGTTCTCGCTGTCCCTGCCCGACACGATTTTCGTCACGTCCTTGGACTGCGTCATGGAACCGTCGCTCCCCTGCCAACCCGTCGGCGTTGCAGCGGATTGGCCGAGTTTCGGCCGGGGCGGCTCTACCGCGGACGCCAAAGACGCACCCAAGGCCTGCGCCCAGCGCTCGGCTTCGCGCTCTCGGCGACGCAGATCGGTGAGTTCATGGGCGGTCATGTCCCCTTGGGTGGGTGGAGGTAAGGGGTGCTCGATGCTCATCGGGGGCCTCGGCTTGCCGCTTTCTGCGCGAGTTCGTCATGGAGCCGCCGATCCTGGCGCTCCTGATCTCGCCTTTGCTCGCGGCGCAAACGCTCGTGGAGGATTTCGATCTTCTTGAGCTGTGCGCGAGCGGTCATGACCTCTGCATGAGCGCGCTCACGGGCCAGCGCAGCCTTGCCCAGAGCCGCCGCGGCCGCCTGGTGGTACATGCCACGCAGTTCGAGCCAGTCGTTTTCGCTTTCCCAGCAATCGTTGTTCGCCGCCTGAGTCGTCAGATTTGCGCGACGCGTCAGCGCAGTGTTCAGCTCTTGCTGCTCGTCGTCCACTCGCGCTCGAGCGTGGAGTTCACGCTCTTGGGACCGCTTGAGTTCGCCGACACACTCGTCCAATTGCTTCTGCCGGAGGTCGAGCAGCTTCTTGAGGCGCCCCAAGCGACCGCTCATCCACCCCTCCGCTCGATGGCTCGGGTCAGCGCTGCCAAGCGCGCACGGCTTTCATCCGCTGGAGTGGCGTCCCGAACGTCCTGACGCAAGAACGACTCGATCTGTGGCATCGCAGCCAGTGCGGTTTCGACCCGGGGATCGCTGCCCGCGACGTACGCCCCGACCTGAATCAGATCGGCTACCTCTCGGTGAGCGCCCATCAGATCCCGCACCCAACTCGCCATCCGCAGGTCGCCGGCGTCGGCGATGTCTGGTGCCAGGCGAGACACGCTGGAAAGCACGTCGATCGCGGGGAAATGCCCGCGCTCCGCCAATTCTCGCGACAGGACGATGTGGCCGTCGAGGATGGATCGCACGGCGTCCGCAACGGGATCGGACAGGTCATCACCCTCGACCAGCACGGTGTACAAGGCCGTGATGACGCCGGGGCCAGAGCCTGTACCCGCTCGCTCCAAGAGTCGCGGAAGCGCCGCGAACACGCTGGGGGGGTAGCCCTTGGTTGCGGGCGGCTCCCCGGCCGCGAGCGCCGCTTCTCGCAGCGCCATGGCGTATCGGGTGACCGAATCCATGACGAGCAGCACGCTCTTGCCCTGGTTGCGGAAGTATTCAGCGAGTGCGGTAGCCGCTTCCGCGCCTCGCGCTCTCACCAGCGGGGGCTGATCGCTCGTCGCGGCCACGACGACGGACCGGGCCAAGCCCTCCGCGCCGAGTGCATTGCGAATGAAGTCGTTCAGCTCACGGCCACGCTCACCAACCAGAGCAACGACGTTCACATCCGCCTGAGAAGATCGGCAGATCATGCCCAGAAGGGTGCTCTTGCCGACGCCAGCGCCAGCGAAGATGCCCATGCGCTGCCCGACTCCCAAGGGCAGGAGCCCGTCAATCGCTCTGATGCCCGTGGCGAAGGGATCCGCGATGGGCTTGCGTGCGAAGGGCGGTGGGGGCGCGGCGTGCACAGGGTAGACCCGCTCGGTCTCCACGGCCGGCAGCCCATCCAGCGGCCGCCCGAAAGCGTCGACGACACGTCCGAGCAGGGCTGGGGCAACCGGAACCGTGGCACCGCGGTTGGTTCGGCTCACCCTGGCCCCGGGGCGGATACCCGAGAGCGACCCCAGGGGAGTCGTCAGCAGCCGCCCGGATTTGAAGCCGACCACCTCGAGCTCGAGCTGGCCTCCCTCGGCCTGAACCACCAGGGTGTCGCCCACCGCTGCGCGCAATCCGCCCACTTCGACGATCAGTCCGACCACATCCAGCACGACGCCGTGGGGGCGGTGCACCGGGGCGGTGGTGGCGCGCTCGATTAGTCGCTCTAGCATGGCTCGGTCGAACCCTCAGGTGGGTGGGTTCGAGTCCGGCTTCAATGCCTGCAACAACGTTGCCAACCGGGATTCCACCGACTCGTCGACGCGGCCGAGCTCCGTCTCCACAACGCATCCCCACTTGGCGAGGCTCGTGTCCACACGGACCTCACAGGATGCGCCATTTCTGAGCAGGCGTGACTGAACGTCGTCTCGAAGCTCGGAAAACCCGCCTCCCAAGCGCACGAGCACCCGGTCATGGTTGCCGAGGGCGTCCAACCCCTCTGCGACCAGGCTGTGCACGACTTCTGCACCAATCGACAGCTCACGGGCGATGACTCGGCGGGCGATCATCACCGCAAGTTCCGCCAATTGGCTGGCGGTTTGCGCCAACACCTCGGCGCGAGACTGCATCACCTGCTCGATGGCCCCCATGAGCGCCTCGACCAGTCGAGGATCCTGTTCCGGCTCCGCTTCCTCCTCTGGCGCAGGAGCCGGCGGCAAGATGCTCGCGACTGTCTCGCGCAAGGCAACCGTTTCGACCTCCGGGGGCTCCTTTTCTTCCGGCGGCGCCAGCGGAGGCGGTGGTGGAGGCATGGACGGCGGTGGAACCTCCGATGCCGATTGGATTTCCTGCTGGAATGCCGCGACAAACTCTCGCGGCAACCGCGCTGCCTTGGGAGCGAGCACCTCCGCGGTACTGTGCTGCTTCGCGATCCACGACGGACAGCGGCGATTGCTCGGCGTAACATCGGCGAAACGCGCGACAGGTGTGCTCTCAGACGACACCGCCCTCGTTCCCTTCCAGCGAGATCACGCCCTCCGACTCCAGCCGGAGCGCCACCTCGACAATCTCCATTTGGGCGGCTTCGACATCGGATAGTTTGACGCTGCCCAGGATTTCCATGTCTTCGCGGATGCGATCTCCGGCCCGCTTGCTCATGCCGCTGAAGATGTGCTCGCGCAGACTGTCGCTGGCCGTCTTGAGGGCAACCGTGAGCCGCTCCGAGGGCACGGCCTCGAGTACCGAGCGGATCCCCCGGGCATCGAGTACGCTGAGATCCTCGAAGGAGTACATGGCGCGGCGGATTTCCCCGGCCAAGTCCTCGTTGTCTTCCTGTAACACCGTCAGCAGTAGCTCGCCGGTCTCCCGACCCATGCGCCGGACCAACGCTGCAGATTGGGCTACACCGTTCACGGAAACGCTGGCTTCCGCCATAGTGGGTGGCAGCTCGGCGCCCAGTGCTTCCGCCACTTCTTCCAGCAGACCTGCTGGAACGTCGCGCATGTTACCGAGTCGCTCCAAGACGACGGGCCGGGTCGCCTCGGGCATCTGTTCCAGAACGGCCGCGGCCTTTTCTGTGTCGAGTTGGGACAGGATTGCCGCCGCGATCTGCGGGTGCTCACCCTCGAGCACAGCCGCGATGCCCTGGGGGGTCGAGGTGGACAGCCGCTCCATGGCGCTTTGGGGCGCGTCCACGAAAATTTCCTGGGTTTTTGCTTCACCCAAGGCCTTCGTGGCGATACGACGCAAGTAGCGCACGCCGCCGCGGGGCACGGCGACCGCTTCTTGCGCCGTATCGATGAACTCCTTGTACACGTGGTCCAAGGCGACGACGGGCACGGAGCGCATCATGGACGCCACTTCCCGCAACCGGCGCACGTCGGCCGGATCAAGCTCCGCCAGAATGGGCGTCGCGGCCGTCTCGTCCAGCGACAAGAGCATCAGCACCGCCTTCTCTGCACCCGTGAGCTCCATTGATGGAGTCATTTGGATGCTAAGAACGTGCCGGCGTTCCGGCCGGGTTCGGGGCGTTCAGCCAGCGCCGAAGAACAACGGCGGCCGTTGCGGGATCATGCGCTGCCAACTCCAGCGCACGGGATTTGAGTTCTTCGCCGTCCAGTTCGGGCTCTTCCACGGCCTCCAATTCGGCGCTGGGCTCCGCACCAGGACCCAAGGCCGCGACAGGAAGCTCACCTTTCTGCGCTAGCGCTTTGGTCTTGGCCGCCGCGGCAGCCTTCTTCTTGGCTCGCTTGCGTCGCCAAACCAAGATGATGGTCACCAGCAGCAACATCGCAGCGCCGGCAGCAGCCGCCAAGATCTTCCAGTGCTTCTGCCACCAAGGTGCCGGCGGCAGGGGTGTAGGCTCCTCGCCACCGAGGCGGGCAAACTCCAGGGTCTGCAGCTCGACGCTGTCCCCTCGGGCTGCAGAGAATCCGACCGCGTTCTTTACGATTTGCTCGAGCTTCGCGAGCTCCTCCTTGCTGCGACCCACGTAGACCTGGGCGCCATCCTTGTTCTCGTAGCGGCCATTGAGCAGAACCGCGACAGATAGACGCTCGATTCCGCCGGGGGGAGTCAGGGTCTTCTCGGTGACCTTGTCCACCTCCCAGTTGCGTGTATGGCTGCGCCGACCGCCACCGGGGCCACCCGCCGCGGGCCCAGCCAGGGCTTCCTCGGGAGGCGCCGTTTCTCCCTCGGGTATCGCATCGGGCAAGTTGGCGCGCGCCCCGGGCACCCCTGCGACGCCGCCCTCCTGGTCACCTGCACCCTCCTCTACTTTGTGTTCGCTGCGCAGCGCAGTCTTGCTGGGCTCGTAGTGCTCTTCAGTGCGCTCCTTGGAGCGCGGATCCAAGGATACGCTGGTCCGGACGTCGGCGTTTCCAGGCCCCACCACCCGCTCCAGTTGTTCTCGAACGTGGGCTTCCAGCTGCGCTGCCACGCTCCTAGCGTTCTCCGTATGAGCGTCCGCCAAGTCGCCAACGCCCGTACCGGTGTCAGAAACCGGACGGTGTAGCGTCAAGCCCTCAGTGCTGACGACGGAGACCCTGTCCCGCCCCAGCCCGGGAACCGCCGCCGAGACCAAGTGCACGACGGCCGCAACCTCGCGCTTACCAAATGCCCCGGAATTGCGCAGTTTGAGCACGACCGACGCGCTGGCCGCATCGCCTCGGGCAGAGAACAGCCGGCGCTCCGGCATGACCAGATGCACGCGCGCACGCTGCACACCGTCCACCGTAGCGATGGAGCGCGACAACTCGCCTTCTAGGGCCCGGCGCAGATTCACGTTCTGCTCGAACTCGGTCGCACCGATCTGCGACTTGTCGAATAGCTCGAAGCCAACTCCCGCCCCTCGGGGCAGACCCGCGGCGGCCAGTTCCAGGCGCAGCGCGTGTACGCGGTCCTCTGGAACCTTGATCGCGGTTCCGTCGCTCTCGAGCTCGTGCTCCACCTTCAAGCTGTCGAGCTTCTGCACGATCGAGGCGGCATCTTCCGTCGATAGCTCGGTGTACAGGTACGCCATATTTGGCCGGCTGCCGAAGGTTGTGATGGCCAGAACGGCGACCAGGGCGCCCACGGTCAGCGTCACCAACGCCAAACGCTTGGGGGTCGAAAGCCCCGCCCAAAACGTCTTCAGCTGCTCGATAACGGTCTGCACCTTGGATGGCATGGTTCCTCAATCAGACTTGCATGCGCCAAAGTTCATAGAATGCGTCCACGATCTTGTTCCTCATGGTTCCAACGACGCGCAGTTCGATGTCAGCCTTGCTGAGGGCAAGCATGGTCCCGTGAATGTCGTCTCGCTGGCCGGCCGCGAATGCCTCCGCGGCGGATTCCGCGGCCCGAATTTGGTTGTTTGCACCAACCACCATGCCCTCGAGGACCTCGCCAAATCCGCCGGTATCAGGCGCCGGAGCTAGTTCCGGCGTCGGAGATTGCTCAGGGATCCGCAGAGGGATCGTCGGGCCGTCAACGACAATCACGATCAGCCCTTACCGATTTCGACCGCTGACCGGGCCATCTGCTTGATAGTGTCGATGGAGGTCACTCCCGCCTCATAAGCACGGGAAGCCGTGATCATGTTGACCATCTCCTCGACGGCGTTGACGTTGGGATACTCTACGTATCCGTCGGCATTTGCATCGGGATGCCCGGGCTCGAACATCATCTGGCCGGGTCGCTCATCCGCCACCAAACGCGTGACTTGGACCTTGGACACCCCGCGGCTCTGAGCGAAAGCGCCGCGGCTGCGATCCAGCCCAACCGCCTCGAACAGGGGATCAATACGGCGGTAAGGACCGCCTTCGGCGGTCTGAGTCGTCCGAGCGTTCGCCAGATTCCCCGCGATCGTGTTCATCCGGATCCGCTGGGCCGAGAGCCCAGAGGCGGCGACTTCCATTGCACTAAAAACGCCCAGCATTTCAGGATCCTTTCAGCTCAGAGGTCATCCGCGGCCCTCATTGGCGGCAAAACGAAGTTGACGCAGTTCAGCCCGCACAATCGCGCTAGTGACGTCGTAGCGCAGGTGGTTTGCGGCAATCTTGGAAGCTTCGCGGTCGATGGAGACGTAGTTGCCATCGTTGCCGGCTCCTGCTGTCGGGTCGTCGAAAACCCGGCCGAACGTCGGCGTGCCGACGGCGCCGCCAAGCAAGTGACGCTCACTGGTGCGCCGCAAGGCAACGCCAAACACAGCGTCGAAGCCCTCGACCCGTGCCATGTCCTTAGGGCGATACCCCGGTGTATCCACGTGCGCGATGTTCGACGCGAGCACGTTGTGCCGCTCGAGGTGGTAGTCCATCGCGACATTCAATGGGGCTATCGACGCAAACAGATCACTCACGCCGCAAGCAACGAGCACACGCCATGCCAGCTTTGGGTTTGGGTCGCGGCACTAGGGCGGCGCTGGGTCGCTACTCTCGCATGGGGTCGTGCCACCCCGCCGTCGCGGCAACCCCCTGACGCCGCCTTGGGCGGATCTGTCGCTCCCCCGAGCCGCGCGTCCGGGGACGCGGAAGTACGCCGGCGTCAGCCGTGGCCTAGCTCGGGAGCAGTGGCCCAACGTGCAGCTGTGCTCGACCCCAAACCCAACTCATCTCCTGATCGCTACCCACCGAGGTCAGCCGCGCGGGAGGTCGAGTGCTCCAGACGCGCTCAAGGTTTGTCGGCCACGACCGTTGGGTCACATGGAGCACAATCGCACGCGCCGCTGACCCACCCTGGGTCAATTGTGACCCCCCTTTGGACGCCGTGAACAAACTGTGGAAAAGCCGGGGGATCCAAGACTTATCCACAGGCGAAGGGTGGGTCATTCCTGACCTCGGCGACCCAGTCAGCGGCCTGACGCGCCAACGTATTTCCCGGTGATCGTCAGCCTTTCGACATGATGGACCGCGCATTGCTTTGGTGCACTCCCGCTACCGACATTCACGGGAACTTAAGGAGGCTCAAAATGCTCGAAGCGGCGCGGATGCAAGACGAGAACTTGGGGGGCCAACACAACTTCGAAGAATTCGACTCCGGGGTCTACCCGGCATCCTGCACGCGGAAACTAGCGCAGACGCCGGTGGTCGAGGATGACCTCGATCTTCCCGCTCACCCCAAGAGCATGTCCGGAGTGATCGGTAGCGCCGAATCCCTCGTCGACGTGTACCGAGTGGTCGACCGGGTCGCGGATACGACCTGCACGATCTTGGTCACCGGGGATAGCGGAACCGGAAAAGAGCTCGTCGCCCGCGCCGTGCACAATGCCAGCCCGCGAGTGGACAAGCCCTTCGTCGCCGTGAACTGTGGCGCCATCCCGGAAGCATTGCTCGAGAGTGAACTCTTCGGCCACGCCCGTGGCGCCTTCACCGGCGCCCACGCGAACAAGGTCGGTCGGATAGCACAAGCCCAGGGTGGCACGCTCTTCTTGGACGAGATTGGGGAGCTGCCTCTGTCGCTGCAGGTCAAGCTGCTCCGGGTCCTGCAAAGCCGTGAGTTCTCGCCGGTGGGCGACACTCGCACCATGAACGCGGATGTGCGCATCGTCGCGGCAACCAACATCAACCTCGAAGAAGCTGTCCGAGACGGTCGATTTCGCGAGGACTTGTACTACCGACTCAACGTCATTCACTTGCACGTGCCCCCAATGCGGGAGCGGCAGGAGGACATTCCGCTACTGGTCCACCACTTTCTCAAGCGCGCGAACGAAAAAACTGGACGCAGCGTCTCGCAGATCAACCGTTCCGCCGCGCAACTCCTCGCGGAGTACCCCTGGCCCGGCAACGTTCGCGAGCTCGAGAACACCATCGAACGTGCCGTCCTGCTCTGCAACAGCGACACGATCATGCCGCGGGACTTGCCCTCGCGGGTTTGCGGACTGGGCCAAGAGCGCCGCGTGTCCCCGCGCCTACCGGACACCGGGCTCGACCTGCGCAACACGGTGGAATCCTTCGAAAACCACCTGATCCGCCAGGCCCTCGAGCGAACCAATTGGAATAAGAAGCAGGCGGCTGAGCTGCTTGGCCTCAACCGCACCACGCTGGTCGAGATGCTCAAGCGTAAGCGCATCGCGCCGAAAGCAGCGTGAGGTTACGAGCGCGTCATCGAACCGATCTGGCTCGAAGCTTGCTCTCTGTGTCGATGCGATGCGCTCCTGTTCGAATTGGCTCCCCAAGGCGTCGGCCGCCGCGCTGTCTTTGCTCTGGGCCACGTCAGCCTGGGCCGGTGAGGGTTGGCTGATTGACGGAGAGGCGGGGCTTGCCACCGGGGTGGAAGGTGCGGACCCAGGAAGCGGAAGTCTCGAGTGGCAACGAGCTCGAACCCGCATCGTCGCGGGGCTCCAACTTCGCACGGACGAAAACGAAAGCGACGGCACTGCCTTTCGGGCCTTTGCCGAGATCGAAAAGCGCGGCAGCGTTGGTGGGGAAGCACGCTACGCCCGGTGGATCCATCCCACAGTGGGCGTCTATGCCGGGGTGATCGGAACGATCGCGCCAGAAACGCTGTTCGGGGGCACCTTCGGAGGCCACTTCATCATCCCCTTTGGGGAGCGAGTCGGCATCTTTGTCGAGCCGTCTTTCTCGGCCATGCCGCTAGGGAGCGACTTGCCCGGCGATAGCGTGCTGATGTGGGGACTGCTTTCGGCGGGAGTGCGCCTTGGCCTGTAGAACCAGTCACGGCCTGCTCGCGCTAGCCCTAAGCGTCATCACTCCAGGGTGTGCGGAGGATGGGTCCTGCTTGCGGCACTCGGATTGCGCGAGTGGAGAAGTTTGCCAATCAGGCAGCTGTGTATCGGAAACCCCTGCAGCCGCGACTGACGCAGGGCCCGACCTGGACGCGGCCAAAGATGTCGGCGTCGACGCTTTGACGGAAGCGAGCGCCAAGGATGCGTCGATCGACGCGGATGCCAGCGCTCCTACAGATGCCTCAACGGACGCCCCCACGGATTCTTTAGACGACGCAGCTGATGTAGACGCGGCAGATAGCGGCGAAAGTGACGCCAGCGACGCCAGCGCGGACGGCTGAGTCTGAAGCCGCCAGCGCACTGGCACCTTAGTTGCACAACTAGCTCGTATGTTCCGATCGCTGAACATCGCCGCAACCGGCATGTCCGCCCAAGAGATGCACCTCGAAGGGATCTCGCACAACATCGCCAACGCAAACACCGTTGGCTACAAGAAGCAGCGAGTCGACTTTCAAGACTTGCTGTACCAAACGGTGCGCGCGCCGGGCGCACCGACAGGTCCCACGACCCGGTCGCCCACGGGGCTCCAGATCGGAAACGGCGTTCGCGTCATCGGCATGGTCAAGCTCTTCGAGCAGGGCACCATTACAACCACCAACAATCCCCTAGACGTGGCTGTCGAGGGGCAAGGCTTCTTCGTGGTGCAACAGCCCGACGGTACGCCGGCCTACACTCGAAACGGCGCGCTGCGCCTGGATGGGGATGGCCGCGTCGTCAACGCCGAGGGCTACCCCCTCGACCCGCCGGTCAGTGTACCGGCGGAGGCGACAGGGATTTCCGTCGCGGCTAATGGAACCATTTCCGCGACCGTCAACGGTCAGCCCGCACCCGTCGAGTTGGGACAACTCTCCATCGCGACTTTCGTCAATCCTGCGGGGCTCAACGCCGTGGGGCACAACCTATTTTTGCCGTCGGCCGCGAGCGGAGAGGCGCAGCTCGGCGAACCTGGCAGTGACGGACGCGGCACGCTGCTTCAGGGGGCGTTGGAGCAAGCCAACGTCGACATTGTCGAGGAGATGATTGGGCTCATCAGCGCCCAGCGCGCCTACGAGATCAACTCCAAGGTCATCAGCACCGCCGACGAGATGCTGCGTGCAGCTTCTCAAATGAGGTAACGGTGAAGCGCTCGGCCTGGCTCCTTGCATTCATTCTGCTGGCGGCACGTCCGGCCAGTAGCGCACAGCCCGAACGCACCGTCGACGGGGCGCGGGTGACGCTGAAGGACGTCGTTCCGACGGCACCCGAGGATCTCGCCGGTATCGATCTAGGGCCCGCGCCGCCCGCGGGCAGCTCGAGGTTGATCGCCCGCGCGGAGCTCGCCCGAGCGATTCGTAGCGCCGGTGCCAAACCCAAGGAAGTCAAGTTGCCAAAGGTCGTGCGCATCGTCACAGCCTCCAAGCGCTGGGGCCCCGCGGATATCGAGAGCGCGGCGTCACCGCTGATCACGGCTCGCCTCAGCCAGGGGATCGTGCTCAAGCGGCTGTCGGTTCGCCGGAGCGTGACCACTCCCAAATCCGCCAAGCTCACGGTGGCCAAGATCCCCAAGCTGCCCAAGCGCGTCGGCACGACCACGACCACGGTGACGATTGCGTGGCGGGCGGACGGGCGGATCGTCGCGCGCGCGCCCGTGGCCGCGGTCCTGGACATCGACGAGAACGGCGCCCGCTCAACCATCGCCCGGGGCGCCCGGGTCTATCTGGTGATCGAACGTGGACCTGCCCGTGTGGCCGCAACCGCGGTGGCGCTGGCAGACGTGGACCTGCATGAAGTGGGTCGATTTCGCGTCGAGTCCACGAAGAAGATCCTTCGAGCCCGCGTCACCTCCGGAAGTACGGCCAAGGTAGTGGGAGGCGGCGCTTGAACCGCCGTAGCGCACTGCTCGGCCTTGCCGTACTCACCCTGGGTGCATGTGGGCCACCCCACATTCGTCCATTCAAGCCACGCCAACGCAAATACGACGTGGGAGAGTATGCGGCCACCCAGAAGGACTACGAACCTTCTACGGGTTCCATCTACTCGGAAGCACAGCCCGGCTACCTCGAGGACACGCGCGCGCTGCGGGTGGGAGACGTCGTACTAGTCCGCATTCAAGAAGAAGCCGATGCCAAAGGCGGCGCGTCAACCAACTTGGCCAAGGGCTCCAGCCGAGAGGCCAACGTGAGCGCCCTGCTCGGCTTGGTGCCCGCGATCCAGAAAGCCTATCCCAATATCGACCCCGAGAACCTCCTGGCCATGGCCAGCGAGTTTGACTTTGCGGGCGAGGGCAAGACCCAACGCGCCGGAAAGCTCAAAGGCATGATCGGCGTTCGGGTCAAGAAGGAGCTGCCCAACGGTGACCTATTCGTCGAGGGCACGAAGGTCGTGATGCTCAATCTGGAAGAATACCACCTCTACATCTCCGGCGTGATCCGCCCGTCGGACATCGACCAAGACAACTCCGTGGCCTCGACTCGCATCGCCGACGCTCGCGTCGAGTTCACGGGACGAGGGGATATCGCCGACCAAGTGGAGCGTGGCTGGCTGACCAAGATCCTGGACTCCATCAATCCATTCTGAACAACCACACCCATGCACCAGCCATCGACATTCTTGACCACTCTGCCTCGCGTAGCCCTGACGGCCACCCTATTGCTCGGCATCGTCTTGGCTCCAAGGCCGGCGCAAGCCGACAAGATCCGGGATCTGTGCGATGTGGTGGGAGCCCGAGACAACCAGCTGGTCGGTTACGGCGTCGTCGTGGGCCTCAACGGTACCGGCGACGACGTATCAGCCCCGTTTGCCGCACAGTCCTTGATGTCTTTGCTGCGTCGGCTCGGGGTCCAGGTCGGCGCCCGCCAATTGCGGCTTCGCAATGTGGCGGCCGTTCTAGTCACGTCGACGATTCCGCCCTTCTCTCGGGCGGGCTCCAAACTGGACGTCACGGTCTCGTCCATAGGAAACGCCCGCAGCCTGCGGGGCGGTGTCTTGGTGCAGACGCCCCTGCGCGGCGCAGACCGGCGTACCTATGCGGTGTCTCAAGGACCGCTACTGGTCGGTGGGTTTTCGGCAGGTGGCGCCTCGGGCAGCTCGGTGCAGAGCAACTCCACCACGACGGGGCGCATTCCCTCCGGGGCCTTGGTGGAGCGCGAAATCAAGACGACTTTCTCGAGCAAGGGCAAGATCCAGCTGGCTTTGCGTGCGCCGGACTTTGCGAACGCCCAACGCATCGTCGAAGCGGTCAACAAAGAATTCGGCAAGGGCTCCGCCCGAGCTGTGGATGGCGGCACGGTCGTCGTCAAGGCTCCCGCGAAGCTGAAGAACAAGCCCGTAGAGCTTCTGGCTAGGGTCGGCAACGTGGACGTTGCGCCGTCTTCGAACGCGAGGGTGGTCATCAACGAACGCACGGGCACCATCGTTGCGGGTGGCAACGTGCAGCTTTCTCCAGTTGCGATCGCTCAAGGCGGAATCACCATCACGATCAAGGAGGCCCCGGTGGTGAGCCAGCCCGAGGCCCTCGCGGGAGGCGAGACAACCGTGGTCAACCGCACGGAGGTCGAAGCTGCGGAGAAGACTCCACCTACCCTCTCCTATGTGGGAGGCGCCGCATCACTGGCAGACGTGGCTCAAGCCCTGAGCGCATTCGGGGTTCCTCCGCGCGAGCTTGCAAGTTTGCTGCAAGCCCTTCGCACAGCTGGCGCGCTTCGTGCAGAGATCGTCGTCCAATAGGTATGGATTCATGACCAACGTTAGCCCCACGCCCAATCTCGCTTTGCACGCTGCCCGAGAGCAGCAGCGCAATGCGAAGTTGAACCAGGCGAGCCAGCAGTTTGAATCGATGCTGCTCCGGCGGGTGCTCTCCGCGTTGGAAAAATCTGCTCGGGTCTCCGGCACGGGTTCGGGTCCCGCTGGGGCGACGGCCTATGGCTCCATGGTGGTCGAGGCCCTTTCGGACGCCATTGCCCAGGCTGGAGGGCTGGGCCTCGCCCGCGACATGGTCACTCAGCTGGCCCCCGCGTCAGGAAAATTAGTCAATACTTCCAATGACTTAGGCACGGGTCCACGAATTCCCCTCAAGGCTTCTGATGCGGTGCCGATCACCCATGTTAGGGCGACCCCTAGCGAGTCGACCCCGGTCAATCGGAGGACAGAATGAAAGGCATCACTGGGAACCCGGCGCTCGACGCTTACCACCGCATGGCGGTGTCACCGGTGAAGGAGGCACGCCCGGCGGAGAAGGTGGACGCGAGCTCACCCCAAGCTCCAGCAGAGGCAGCAAAAGTGAGCATCTCCGCGGAAGCCCGAGATCTTGCAGCCAGTGGAACTGGGGGAGTCGTGGACACACAAAAGGTGGAGGCGCTCAAAGCGCGCATTCAAGACGGTTCGTTCCAGGTTGACCCGCATCAGATCGCAGGTCGCATTTTGGACGAGCTCGGATAGCACGGGGTGGGGGGAAGGTAGTCATGGAATCAGGGCCACAGAGAACGCCAAAAACGCCGCGCAAGCTCCTCGAAGAACTCGAGGTCATCCTGGCTGAAGAGGCCCTCGCGCTTCGCAGCCCCAAGGGGGAGGAGCTGGAGCAAATCGCCGCGCGCAAACTGAAAGTCGAGCGCGGGCTTGCTCAGGCTGGTCCCCTGGCGCAAGAAGATCGCGAGATCGCCGAACGCGTGCGAGTCGCAGCACTCAACAACCAGATGTTGCTGGTGCACGCCAGAGACACCGTGCGGGGAGTGATCGCAACCATGACCGGAGCTCCCAGCATAGAGCATCCGCTGGCGCGCCAGAGTACGGCACCCGTTCGCTTGGACGTGAAGGTCTAGTCCCATGGGCTCCCTGTCGCAGCTTCTTTATACGGCCCGCGACGCGCTTTCCGCACAGTCCTATGGGCTCGGTGTCGCCGGGCAGAATGTCGCCAACGCCAACACGGGCGGCTACGTCCGCCGGGAGGCCATCCTCCAGAACGTCGTCTTGGGAACTCAAACCTACGGCGGGGTCGAAGCCGTGGGGCTGCGCCGCGCGGCGGATCAGTATGTGGACCGGCGTTACTACGCAGCCGCCAGCTTGGCCTCGGCGGCGAGTGAACGAGATGGCCAGCTGGGCCGGGTGGAACCGCTTCTCAACGACTTCTTGGGCACCGGCCTAGGCAGTTCCTTGGACCAGCTCTTCGGCGCGTTCAGCTCCGTCGCGTCCAATCCGTCGGATCCCACCACGCGAGTCAATTTGCTGCAGCGCGCGGAGCAGCTCACCAGCCACATCCGCGACATCGCCGACGGCATCGCCAGTGCTCGGGAAGAGCAGCTGTCTCGCGGGCGCGCCGTGGTCGACGAAATCAATCAGAAGGCGATCCAGCTCTCGGAGCTGAACCGGCAGATCTCCTTGGCAGAAGCTTCGGGTCAGGACGCTGCGGACCTCAAAGACCGCCTCAATCAAATGCTGCTCGGGCTGTCCAACCAAGTCGACGTGCACACCTTCACCGACGGGGAGGGGCACTTGGTCGTACAGGCTGCGGGAACGACCTTGGTCGAGGGTGAAAACGCACGCTCCCTTTCCATCGACTTGGCTGCGAACGGCAACATTCGACTCTTTGCCAGCTCCGGAAGCGGACAACCCACGGAAATCACGAAATACCTGAGCGGCGGCGCGCTGGCCGGGATCCGAGATGCTCGGGACGTAGACCTTGCGGCCACCGCGCAGCGGCTGGATCAGCTCGCCTTCGATCTGGCCACGGCAGTCAACACCCAGCATGCCGCAGGCGTCGGCCTCGATGGCGTGGGCGGCCGCCCCCTATTCGAGATCACGGCAACGGCAGCCGGCGCCGCCCGGGCCATTCGCGTGGACCCGCAGCTCGCGGGGCAACCCGATCGCGTGGCCGCCTCTGCCAACGTCGCCGACCTCCCCGGGGGCAGTGACAATGCGGCGCTGCTGTCCGCGCTTTCGACCGCGAACGCCGCAAGCGGAGGCACCCGCACCTTCACGGAAGCGTACTCGGACATCGTGGGCGACTTCGGAATGCGCAAGGCCAGTGCCGCAAGCGAAGGCCAGCTTCGCCAGGGTGTACTGGCTCAAGTCGAAGCTCTGCGAGAGAGCGAGAGCGGGGTGTCTTTGGATGAAGAGATGATCTCCCTGACACGCTACCAGCGAGGCTACGAAGCCGCCGCGAAAGTCATCAGCACCGTGGATGAACTGTTGCGTGAGCTGATGGCGAGAGTCGGGTCATGAGAGTCACCGAAGGCCTGAAGTACGCCAACGTGTCGCGCACCTTGGCTGAGCTGAGCTCCCGACAGAACGAAGCTGCGCGCGAGGCGCTATCGGGCTCTCGAGTCTCCGCGCCTTCCGACGATCCTATCGCGGCGGCAGAGCTGATACGCAATCGCTCAGCCCAGGCTCGGGTCGAAGCCCAACGCCAAACCGTACGCCACACCCTTGGGGACACAGAGCAAGCCGAGAGCTCCCTGGCGGAAGCCTCCGACCTGTTCGCCCGCGCGCGCGAAATCGCCATCCAGGGCGCCAATGGCAGTCTGTCCGCTGACGAGCGCAATTCCTTGGCCGAAGCCGTGCGAAACCTCCGAGATCAGCTGGTCACCGTGGGCAATACCGAAGGCACTCGCGGCTACCTATTCGGAGGCAGTCAAACTGCCACGGCGCCCTTCGACGCGGCTGGCGTGTATTCCGGGGATGCCACGGACCTCGTGGTTGACCTGGGTGCGAGCGGGCCGACCGTGATCGATCTTGCCGGCGCCGAAGCCTTCACCATGGCAGGCGGGCGCGACGTTTTTGCCGACCTCGACGCCCTCGAAACTGCCCTCAGCAACGACGACCCGGCCGCCGTCGCGGCAACCCTGGACGGATTGGAAGCGTCTCAAAAACAGCTCATCCAGGCTCGCTCCAAGGTGGGCTTGCTGAGCGAAAAGCTCCGGACCAGTGACGCTCTCCTCGAGCAAACCAATTTGGGCCTGGCCGCTCAAGACCAACGCGTGAGCCAGGCCGACCCCTTCTCGTCCTATTCCAAGATGATGTCCCTGAATCAATCTTTGGAGCAGGCCGTCACCGTGTCGCGTCAGATACTGGATCTGAGCGCCTTGCATCGCTTCGGCTGAGACATGGCATGGTCACTGCTTCGCTAGTAGCTCAATGCTCGTGATCGCGCGACGGAGGGGCCAGCGGATCGTCATCGGCGGCGGCATTGAAGTCGTCATTGCCGACATCAGCAGGCGCCAGGTGAAGGTCGGAATCGTCGCACCCAAGTCGACGACGATACTGCGCGGCGAGCTTTTTGATGACATCGAGCGCGCCAACCGCGAAGCGCTGTCCATGAGTGCTGACGACGCCCTCGAGCAGCTCGACCCGGTGGCAGCGACGCCTGCCGCCGGCGCCGAGTGACGAACACTGCGCCAGCGTCACGCCCCTGGCGCTGACGGGCGTCAGGCCAGCGACGGAAGGGGACAAACCTGTGGACAAAGGCGACGCTGTCGCCGCATCAGGGCCCTCACCCGCAAATACCGCGTTGGCACGGGACGTGAAGTACTCGCGGAAGTGAACGTGTCGACTGCGTCAGCTGTCATTGCTCGGCGGGAGCCCGACTTCCGAGAAGATGTCTTCGACGACAACCTGCGCTGTTTGGGGCTCGCGCCCCTGACCCTCAAAGCGGTGCAGGCGGCCAGCACGGGCGGTGACCTCACACGGCTCTCATCTGGGGATCTGGTCGTACGTACTGCAAGCGGACTGCTCGACACACCTACGGAGCTCTCCGTGCCTGGGGACTCAGACGCGATCGTCGTGGTCTTCGGGCTCGGAGCGGGTAATGCCGCACGAGCGGCACGTGCCCAGACGCTAGGGCGCGTCGTCGTCTTCGAGCCCGACCCAGGCATCGCGCGGGCAGTCCTCGAGCACGGCCCCATCGACTTGGGCGACGTGGAGCTCGTCACGGATCTCTTCGACTTGAGTCAGATCTGGCCGGGGATCGCTCAGAGTCAGAGCACCGCTACGGTGGTGCGAACCTCCGGCTACAGCGCGCAGTTCCCAGAGCAAGAGCTGGCGCTCACCGAGAAACTGGAAGAACTGGTCGCCCGGATCGGCGTGAACATGAACACGTTTCGTACCCGGGCGCAGGTTTGGGTCGAAGACTTGCTCGACAACATCGAACTCCTCGTGGACCAGCCCACGGCTCTTGCGCTGGCCGGGGCACTACCCAACGTCCCAGCCTTCATCGTCGGCGCCGGCCCTTCCCTGGGAAAAAATGGCGCACTCCTAGCGGAAGCGAGCAAGAAGGGTCTGGTCATCTGCGTCAACACCAGTGCTCGGGCGCTGGCCAGCTATGACGTCGAACCTCAAGTACTCGCGTGTCTCGAGTCCGTCGACGTTTCACATTTGCTGAAAGACCTGCCATTCATCGACCGCGTCGTCCGGGCCTTCAGCCTGACGGCCCATCCAAAGACGCTGCGGACCGGCAACGGGCCTCTGCTGCCGGTATACGAGGCACTTCCAGAGATTTCTCAGCCAATGGAAGAGCTGACCGGGCACGTCGGGCTTCCGGTCTGCGGCAGCGTCACGACCGCCGCATTCTCTCTGGCGGAGCGTCTTGGTTGCAATCCCATCGTCCTCGTTGGTCAGGACCTCGCCTACACCGATGGCCAAGCCTACGCGCCGGGAACCGCCTATGCCGAGTCTCGAGCGCGGGTCTCTGAAGACGGAAAGAACCTCGAGCTCGATTGGTGCAAGACCTTGCGCCAGACCCACGACGCCGGCACGACGCCGATGCATGACAAGGAAGCCGTGGAGTGGGTTACGGCCTGGGGCGGCGACGGCATCGTGCCCACGGGCATGTCCTTCACGCCCGTGCGCGCGTGGTTCGGAGACGCCGCGCGCGTGCTGGCTCGACAGCGCCCCACCCTTTCCCTGATCAACGCGACCGAGGGCGGAGCGCGGATAGAGGACTTCACGGAACGCACGCTGAGCGAGGTGCTTGCAGGGTTAGCGGAGCACCCACTAAGTGCGGCAGACCTGGAGCGCCGCGCGCGCGAGCGAATGCGCGCCATCAGCCGAGCCGAGCTCGTGAGCTATCTACGTGACAAAGCGGAGAGCGCGGGCAATGTCGGGCGCCGCGCACGCCAGGCGCGGGTGCTGGCGGAAGGGGCGATGGAGGCAATGCGCCTGGGCAAGCGCAACAAGATCGCCGGCCTGTTCTCCAAGTTGGAGAAAGCGGAACGAGCCCTGCGGGACGCAGTTCGCAAGGCCCCGCTCGTAGACACCTTCAGCTTCGCTGCGGTCGACGCCGCGCTGCAGGAAAAGCACGACGTGAGGATCGGTGATGCCGCCGACGAAGCTCGTGTGTCCTTGAAGCGGGAAACCATCGTTGCGCTGGCGATCTCCCACGCCAGCAAGCAACTCCGCAACAAGTTTCTCTCCGTCGCCGCAGCAATCGAAGCGATGCCGGAGAGCCGTCCGAACCCATAAACGAGAGGAAACCCAACCATGGCTCTGGTGACCCAAACCAACGTTTCGTCACTTTCAACCCAGAAGAACATAAGCAAGACGCAAATGAAGCTGGCCAAGAGCTTCGAGCGCTTGTCTAGCGGCTTTCGGATCAACAGCGCAGCTGACGATGCCGCGGGACTCGCGATCAGCGAAAGTATGAAGACCCAGATCCGCTCCTACGTCGTCGCGGAGCGCAACGCCAACGACGCCATCAGCATGACCCAGACCGGTGAAGCCGCACTGGGCGAGATGCACAACATCATCGGCCGAATGCGTGAGATGGCCATGCAAGGCGCAAACGGCGCCATGAGCTCCACGGACCGAGGCTATCTGGACACGGAGTTCAAGCTGCTTCAAAACGAGCTGACCCGGATCCAGGACTCGACCAAGTTCAACGGCGTGAAGCTGCTGTCCAACACGGCGACGTCGGTCACGTTCCAGATTGGCCTCAACAACACTGCTAGCGACCAGCTTCAAGTCACCTTCGGCGGGCCCGGACTGACTACCATTCTAGCGGCAACCACCACCCTCGCGGGTGCGGGCACGACCGCGTCCCTGGCAGCGCTGAGCCGGATCGATGGGGCCTTGTCGAACATCTCGACCTCCCGCGCCAAGTACGGTGCGGCCATGAACCGGCTCGAGATCGTCACCAGCAACATCCAGACCATGCGCCTCAACATCTCGGCGGCGAACAGCCGGATCCGAGACGTGGATGTCGCCGAGGAAACGGCGCAGCTGGCGCGAAGTCAGGTGCTCAGCCAGGCAGGTGTGGCGGTGTTGGCGCAAGCGAACCAGTTGCCCCAGCTCGCTTTGAACCTGGTCCGCGGTGGCTAGGCCGCCGGGAGCCTGATGTGAACCTACACATCGAGTCGCCACCCGTACTCCCGGGTGCCCTCGATGGCAGGGCGCGGCACGTCCGCGCCCAACGGACGGACCACGTGAAAATCCCGGGTCAGGGCGCCCAAGGCGTCCTGGGGGTTTGCCCGGGACTTTCGCCTGGAGTTCTAAGGGAGAGCGCCCGCGTCAGCGAGATGACGTTTTTTTTCTCAAGCCAGGGTCGAAGCGACCGTTCGCATGGACTGACGGGCAATGAAGCCCCCCGGTGGCATTCGCCATCGGTTCTCTCCAAGAAGGAGTCTACCCATGGCACTGAATATTCAGACGAACGTCGCATCTCTCCAGGCCCAGAAATCAGTCTACACCAACCAGAAATCCCTGATGGGCAGCTTCGCGAAGCTCTCCAGTGGATTCCGAATCAACTCCGCAGCGGACGACGCGGCCGGCCTCGCCATCAGCGAGAGCATGAAGTCGCAGATCCGTTCGTACACGGTGGCAGAGCGCAACGCAGGAGACGGCGTCTCCATGGCCCAGACAGCAGAGGGCGCGTTGGGCGAGGTCCACAACGCCTTGGGCCGCATGCGCGAACTCGCCATGCAGGCCTCGAACGGTTCTCTCAGCTCCAGCGACCGCGGTTACCTCAACACCGAGTTCGGACTCCTGAAGAGCGAAATCACTCGTATTCAGGGCTCGGCGAAGTTCAACGGCAAGGCAGTGGTCGGCGCGACCGCGTCCAGCGTCACCTTCCAGGTCGGCCTGAACAACACCGCAGCGGACAAGATCACGGTGACCTTCGGCGGCGTCGGCTATACCGCGCTTCTGGCCGGTACGACCGTCGTATCCGGTGCCGGTACCACGGCAGCCCTAGCCGCCTTGGGCCGCATCGACACTGCGATCGCGACAACGTCAAGCGCTCGCTCCAAGTTCGGTGCTGCGATGAACCGCTTGGAAGTCGCAACCAGCAACATCCAAACCATGCGTCTGAACCTCTCTGCCGCCAACTCGCGCATCCGCGACGTGGACGTGGCCGAGGAAACCGCCGCAATGAGCCGCAACCAGGTATTGAGTCAGGCGGGCATCTCCGTCCTTGCTCAGGCCAATCAGTTGCCACAAATGGCCTTCGGGCTGATCGGACGATAGCGACAACACCAAGCCGGATCGGGTCAACCGACTCGATCCGGCCTTTTCTCTTTTTGAACGCCCAGCACACGGAAGGTAGTTGATAGATGCCCGGTACCATTTCTTTCGGCGGCATCGGTTCAGGAATCGATACGGAAGGTATCGTCAATGGCCTGGTCGGCGCTTCCAGCGGTGCGGTGTCTTCCCTCAAGAGTCGTGCAGCCTCGACTCATGCTGCCGTCAGCACCCTGTCGGACTTGGGCAGCATGCTGGCAACTCTGAAGACGTCCTTGGAAGCCTTGGACGAGCCGTCAGACGCCGCCAGCTACACCGCGTCGTCTTCATCGACGGCCATCGGAGTTTCAGCACTGGGCACGGCCCAACCCGGCAGCTACGCCATCGACGTCACGAGCTTGGCCAAGGAGCAGCGCACCTATACGGATGCCTTCGCCTCCAGCACGACGGCCCTCGGCCAGTCCGGAAACCTGGATATCACCGTAGGTACCGACGGCCCGGTGAGCATCACCATCGATGCGGCGGACACCCTTGAGGACATTGTTGGCAAGATCAACTCCAGCTCCGCGCGAGTCAACGCCTCGGTATTCTACGACGGCACGAACTACTACATGCAGGTGTCCGGCCAGGACACGGGTACCGCCAACGCCATCAGCTTCGCAGAAACCACGACCACTCTGGGGCTGACTACCCCAGCCAATACCAAACAAGCCGCGTCGGACGCTGTAGTCAGCATCGACGGTTTCACGGTCACCCGGTCCACCAACCAAATCAGCGGCGCCATCCAAGGCCTGACCCTCGACTTGACCGAGACGACGACTTCACCGGTCACCGTGAGCGTCGCCGCAGACCCCGACGGCCTTCAAACCAAACTCGAAAGCCTCGTGACCGCCTACAACGCCGTCGTGGACAAGATCCAAGCCACGGCGGGTTACGGCAGCATCAAACCCACCAATCCGGTACTAGCCGGGGATTCCATGCTGCGAGGCCTCGGCACCAAGCTCTCTGCCGCCCTGCAGACCGTCGTCGCAGGCTCCGGCAACTACCAGACGCTCGGTAGCATCGGCCTCACCGCCGACAAATCCGGCAAGCTCAGTCTGGACTCAGCCAAGTTCTCTACGGCGGTCCAAACGGACCCAGACTCCGTGAAGCAGATGCTCGCGGGAGTGACCGGAAACGATGGCGCCATGGATGTATTCCGGGATGTCGTCGGCAACTTCACGGAAACCGGCACCGGACTGCTCGACATGCGCAAAGAGACCCTCGAAGAGCGCGCCGACAGCCTGGACGACCGGGTTGCCGCGGAGGAAAAGCGCCTGGAGCGCTACGCCGATCTGCTCCGCAAGCAGTTCTCCTCCATGGACACGCGCGTAGCGGCGTCGAACGCGCAGATGGACTACCTGATCCAGCTGTATTCAGGTGGTTGACGCTCGCTCAGCGTCAAAAGAATGACTCTCGGGGGCTCAGGTTCGGCGCCCTGCAGCCGGTCAACATATTGACATCATGATGCAAACAGCCGCGCTCCGTTACCAAGAAGTCCAAGCCAACACCTCCAACCCTGGAGAGCTGCTCATCGCTCTGTACGATGGGCTGTTTCGGTTCTTGAAGGGAGCTCGGATCTGCTTGGCAAAGGGCGACAAAGCCCGAGGGGGCGAACTGCTGAGCAAGGCCTACTCGGTGGTCTCCGAACTCTACATCGCCCTCGACCACGACGTGAACCCAGAGCTCTGCGCCAACCTCGAAGGCGTGTACGGCTTTTGCATGGACAAGATCACCTTTGCCAATCTCAAAGGAACCCCGGAAGTCGTGGATGAAGTCATTCGAGTTCTGACGCCTCTGCGCGAGGCTTGGGCGGTCGCCGTGGTCGAAGCGCAGAAGGAGAAAGCCAACAAGTAGATGACAACGCGCCTCAGCACGCAGCCCACCGAGCAGCCCGGTCGGGAGCCCGTCTTCGTCGGCAGCGCCAATCGAACAGAGGTCTACGCCCACTTCAAATCGGGCACCATCGTGCGCACCCCTCGTAGTCGCAGCCGGAGCTATCCTGGCTTGCGCGGGGGCGCGCCTCCCACCCGTGCCTTCTACGCGGAGCTCGCCCGGCGGTGCCGGGGCGGTGTCTGCCTGGATGTCGGTTGTGGGGCTGGCGAAGGGGCAAGTGTGATGCGGCGACGCGCAGGCCGGGTCATTGGGCTGGAGCGAGACTCCGAAGCATTGGTCTTCGCGCGGGAATACACCGACGATGTCGAAGTAGTCAGTCATGACATCGAGCAGCCCTTTCCAGAGCTGCAAGCGAGCCATGTCATCATCGCCGACGTATTGGGCCACGTGAAGCAACCTCTGGCCGTATTGATGCATGTGCGCGAGGCAGCCGAAGCACACGCGCAGATCGTGATCGCGGAACCGAGCGCCGTCGTCCGACAGCGACTCACGGCACCCTTGCGACGAGCGTTTTCGTCCCAAGAGCTGCAGCGCCTGCTGACCCGGGCTGGCCTGGCACTCGACGGTTGGATCATGCAGCGGGGCAGCTTCGTCGCCTGCTGGGCCTGGCCAGTTCGTACGCTCTGGGCTGACGCTCTGGTCGAAGCCGCCCAGGCAGAGCACGCCGGGGACTTCGAGGCCGCGCGGGACGCCTTCAGCCGGGGCTCTCAAGGAGGCAACGCCGCGACAACGCGAGAAGCCCACCTAGGTGAAGCGCGGTGCGAGATCCAGTTGGGCCAGGGAGATGCCGCCGTCGGCGCTCTCAACGCAGCGCAGGCCGCCGACCCGGAGTGCGCAGCAACCTACGCCGCCATGGCCGAAATCGCATTGCTAACCGATGATCCCCGCGGCGCCCTCGGCCTCAGTGTCCGCGCTTTGGAGCTCGAGCCCACGGAGCCCTGCGCAGCTCGCATTGCCGCCCACGCCGCCGAGCTGCTTGGCCACCCCGACGCGCCCGCCGCATGGCGCACCGCACTGTCGCTAGCACCGGATCGGGTCGACGTCGCCGGTGAGGTCGCACGTATTTGCGCCGAGCGCGGTGACTACGCGGGGGGCATCCACGTCTTTGACCGACTGCGCGCCTACGGCGAAATCCACAGCGCGGCGTTCCACGTCACGTTTGGATGGCTCTTGCTCAGCGACGGCCGCATGGCAGACGCGCGCCTCGAGGCAGAACTAGCGGTCCAACTCGCCCCAGAAGACGACGCCGTCGCAGAACTCTGGGGAGCCATTCGCGAGTCCGCCCTTCCTCAGTGACCACAGAGTTCAGCTGTGCAAGCACCGAGTCGCCCCGTCCTCTCAGGTCGTGTCGGACAGGGTCGCTCTCGTCACGGTGGATGTTCCTTTCGACGCCGTACTCGATACTCCAACTGGATTCCTCAAGGATTCCTCCTGCCTGCCGTTCCTTGATGCAAGGGCAGCAAGAATCGAAAGTAAGAAAAATGCGCATTATGGTAGTGGACGACAGCAAAGTCATGCGGCACATCGTGAAACGGGCTTTGCGCAACGCCGTACCGGGAAGCCACGTAGTCGAAGAGTTCGAAAACGGGAAGCAAGCGCTGAAGGCAATCCGGGCAAACGCGCCCCAGATTGTTCTTTGTGACTGGAACATGCCTGAGATGACAGGAATCGAGCTACTCATCCAGCTGCGCGCGGAAGGGTGCACACTGCCCTTCGGCTTCGTCACGTCAGAAGCTACGCCTCATATGCGTTCTCGCGCCGAGGAGGCAGGCGCCACGTTCTTGCTTGCCAAGCCGTTCACGGCTGATGACATGCAAGCGGCGCTAGAGCCCGTATTGAAAGACTAGTAGTACGAACTGCGGGGGCTTTCGAGCATGAGCACGCTTCCCGAAATCTCCATCGGCCTGTCTCCAAGGTCGCCCATGCACTTCCGCTTCGTGAGCTCCTGTCCGTCGACATGCGGTCGCGCCAGGGTACCCAGAGTGAAACCTGAAAACGTAGTCTGTGCACCGCCCGTCCCGAAGGTGATGCACGGCGAACAAGATCGAAGAGCCGTGCGGGAGTCGTCAAGTGCGGACTCAGGGTTCTGGTCGAACCTGCCGTTCTTGTACTAGTGGATGCCCCGCACAGCGCTAGATGAGAAACCGAACCGTCTTTGGCGGGACCGCGCCGGATGGGTGCTCGAAGTTACCGGACTGAAGTCGAGCGACGGCCAGGTCTTCTCTCCGGAGACTACGCTGGTGTCAGGGGCCGTAGCTATTTTGAGCAAGCTACGCAATCTGGGCAGCAGAAAGTTGGCTCTTGGTGCGGAGGCCATCTTTCGAAGCACAGATCATCAGAACTCCACCTATAGAGCTAGGGGCGAGGCCTGGATGCCGATGGGTCAGAGCCCGTCTTTTGTCAACGCTAGCGGCGAGCGCGCAAGGCAGCTCGGAGGTGCTGACCTAAGTGGTTGTGGTCCGTGTCCTCACGCGGCGTCGATTGCCGAATTGCAGGTTGAGTTCATGCTCCTGCGACAATCTCAGGTCAGTCTGCAAAAGAAGGTGGCAAGACTGGAACGGCAACGGGCGCTGTCCGAAACCAACCAGAAGACATTCGGCCACTCCTCCTGGCCGAATCAGCAAGTCCGGCCCGCCACTGACTCGGAGCCAGAGAAAGCAAGGGCGGGACACGCAGCAGCGGCAGCTAAGTCGGACGCCACGGTGGTCCAGCCAACCCCGACAGGGAGCCCCGTAGCTCACCCAGCCAGAGCGGAACAAACGCCCGCTGACAACGGCGTGGTCAGCACGGAGGCAACTGCGGCAGCGGACCACGCCAGGGTCGACACTCACCAGGGAGAGGCGGCGGCTGCGCACATACTCGACGGTCGCGAGGCGTCCAAAGGCAACTCCGAGGAGATGTCCGGTGCGCTCGACGCGCCACCGATACCTGAGGTGCCACTCGTGCTACCCCAGGCGAAAGAGATTGGCGAACGACTCGGCGCGCTGCTCGGGGAGAGAGTGGCCCTCCATCCCACGGAGCCGGGGAAGATGGCATACGTTTGCGAACTGAGAAACGACGGTGACGCAACGGTGGGAGCCATGGCCCTCAACGCCAACGCGATCACACGCTGGGGTGGCACCTTGCTCATGTTGCCGACGCCCGAGATTCAACAGCAGCTTCAAGACGGTGTCCCATCAGAAAGCTGCGTCGAAGCCACAGCAGAAATCTGCAACGTGCTCAGCGCGGAGTTCAACACGATGCCCGAGAACTGCCACTCGAAAGTGGGGGCGCTAACCGAAGTCGAAGAGATGAAACACGACTGGCTCAGGCTCGCTCGAACGCACGCAGCGATGACGGATGAAGACGGCGGCGTGATAATCCTGTACGCACTCTGACCCCGAACAATCAACGAAACAAGCAGTGGATTCTTCGACCCATGAGTAGTTGCTCAAGATTCGGCCACTCGCACCGTTCCCAACGGTATGGCGAAGCAAGATAGTGTACCTCCTGCAAAGGGCGCGCGGTCGGGCCGCGCCGAGCCGGACGGTCGATGGCGCACAGGGGGCTCCGGTGTTGGGAGAGGATGACGTTACTCAAATTACACGGCGAGTATGGGTTGGGCTGCTTGGAGATGAACCCGACTTGGCGCCCGCTTGGTCGCCGGGCGCCCAAGCGATGGTGACGGGTTGCATCCACATCGTCGGCGCGTGGGAGCTCGCGGTAGCTGTGGACTGCTCGACAATCCTCGCACGCCAAATGACCGCCACGCTCTTCGACATGCCCCCCAAAGCGATGCATGACAGTGACATCGTGGACGCCATCGGGGAACTAGCGAACATGATCGGTGGCAACATCAAGTCGCTTGTACCAGGCCCCTGTCAGCTGTCCTTGCCCACCGTCACCATAGGGTTCGAGGGACTGTCAATTCCTGGAACGCAGGTGCAGGCACGCCAGGCGTTCATCTGCGCAGGGGAGGCCCTTCGTGTCTCCGTTCTGCGCAAAGACGGGGGGCAACTTGGCGTCGGAGCACCAGCGCCGTATCTGCGTGGCCGTCGCACAGCAGACGTAGTGTAACCCTTCAGGCCTGGTGTTGAGCGAGTGTGTTCGTCGTGGGAATGAATCCGCATGACGAACACAGCGAACAGTCAGCAACTGGTGGAAGGAATGGAGCGTCTGAGCGCAGAGATGGGGGCGTCTATTTGGTCTTGTTCGCCTTTTTGGAGGCGGCGCGTTCGTTGTAGCCGCGCATCACGCAGTGATGTGCGAGATTCTTGAGCAACATCGTCTTGCCGACGCCGTTGGGCCCGAGCAACACGGCGTTGGCGCCTTCGGCGAATAGATTGAGGCGGAAGAGTTCGTCGACGGCGCTCTTGTCGATCTTCTTCGGCCACTTCCAATCGAAGTCGGCGAGCAGTTTGAATCGACCCAGTCGGGCATGCTTGATGCGACGTTCCAGACTGCGCCGGGTGCGTTCGGCTTCCTCGCAGGCGAGCAAGGGACCAAGCCAATCTGCGCTCACCACGTCGTCCCAGTTGGCCAGAAGACCGTGCAACCCCAGGCGGTGCGCACGCTCTCGCGGATCCTTGTCAGCCTGATCGCTCGTCGTCGTTGTCATCATCGTCTCTCCCAATATCGTCGTAGTCGCTGAGTGAATGCGGGGTGACGACCGGGCCTTGCACACGGTCGTCGTCGGGAAGGTGTCGCCCCACGGGTGGAGGGGTGCCGCGCTCGTAGCGGCGTCGCTCGAGGACGTGGTGCACAGCGGCAAGGTGTGGCGTGCCGAGTTGCACAACCTCGGCGAGCGCAGCTTCCAGCTCCGCAGCCCCAACTCGGTCCAGCTACTTGAGCATCGCAATCGTCGCGCCGCCCAGGTTCTTGCCTTGCTCGGCCAGCACTTTGAAAAGCTTTCGGGACGATGGCGCCGGAATGGAGTAGTCGTTCAGGTCGAAACGCACGTAAGGCGTCTTGCCCACGGCAACCTCGATGCGCTCGTCAGTCAGGAATGGATGGTTCGGCAGCTCCAACAGGCGCGGCTTTTCCTCGGCGAAGGCCTCCGAGACCTTCAGGGTCCCATCCTCCGGACAGCGACGCTCTGCCGCAGTGCCCAGGCACCAGTCGAGCGCCTGCTGATTCAGATCGTCGAGATCGCGATACTGATGCCAAGCTGCTGGGCAATCGTCCCGATCTTCCACTTCTCCGCGTGGTACAGGCGCAGAATCTCGGCCCTGCGCCCCTTGCTGATCACCGCGCACCTCGTCCACGTATGCGACGAAAGTCACCCACGCCGCGCAGGCGCTTTGGGCGGGCGCGGCCGACGACCTCGTACTGCACGAGTTGGCTTTCCCCGGGCCATAGCTCGTCGCCAAATAGCCCCGAGTCGAGCCAACTTGGGCAGTTCTGCTCCGCAGTAATCGCAACGCAGAGTTTCGCTCCGCTCCACAGCGCTAGCCCTTCGAGCAATGTTAGAAGAGCGCGAGGGTGGGACGGCCGCAGCGACAGCCTCGCCTTCAGCACATCGCCTTCTTCCGGACACCTCACCAGAAGTTGCATCTCCGTTTTCGAAACCTGAAGCTGGGCAGACAGACGCATCATTGGGCTTGGCCTCGAGGACGGCGTGCCGTGCCGCCTCACTCTTGGCCCCTCGGCTGCCCCCCGTTCCAGGCGCCCACCCGACCAGGCCCAATTTCACGCGCTCAAACAGATGGCGTAAATCTGGGCTTCACTCACGCGCAAATCTGGGCACCACCGCCATGCCACCCACTTAGACGCTGTTTCGGATGCCCGCTGACACGTGGTGTGCGGCTCGACGGGCGGCACCTCGGTCTGCTGGTAGCGCTTCGGTCACTTGGGACAACGCTGCTCGCCCGACGGGGCCGGCAGACCGTTTCGCCGACTTCGCGGCGGCAGGCCGCGCCACGTATGTTTCGACCGCGTCACGGTGCTCCTTTTGGCAGCCTATACATGGTCGTCCGACCCATTCGCACGGGGATGAATCTGCCAGTGATGTTGAGAGTTGTTTCCGCGCCGCCCAGACAGAGATACCCGTCCGGTCGGAGAATGTCGGCCACGCGCACCAAGACGTCCCGCTTCGTTGCCTGGTCGAAATAGATGAG
This sequence comes from Polyangiaceae bacterium, assembly GCA_965222375.1. GTDB lineage: Bacteria > Myxococcota_A > Polyangia > Polyangiales > Polyangiaceae > JACKEA01. The sequence goes on along the minus strand of CBDCTZ010000016.1, from coordinate 3,145,262 downwards.
CACGTTGCGCATGAGTACCAGATCCATGGTTTCCTTCCTGGACCATGGTTGCGCGAGGTTTAGCTTCTCAAACGTAACCATCCTACGAATGTGGCCGCGCACCCGCCACGCTGTACCCACCGCGCTAAGGTGCTTCTCGAGCAGGGCGTTGGGGAGTCCCCGGCTCACCTCTAGCTGCGAGTACTCACCCTTGGAAGCATGTGCAAGCACACGTTCGTCTATATCTGTCGCGACAATGTTGACACGCCAGCCTACAAGGGCTGGCATTTCGTAGAGTATCATGGCGAGCGAATACGCTTCTTGCCCTGTAGACGCCGCGGCGCTCCAGATGTTCAACGTACGAAAGCGCGCTCTACGTCTAATCAACTCGGGGAGGACTTCTTCCCTGAGGGCGCGCCAGCAGTTAGGGTCACGATAGAAGCTGGTCTCGTTCGTGGTCAGTGCTTCGATCACGTCCTGGGCCAGGGCTCCGCCCGGTTCCTTCCGCAGAGTCTCCACCAGCTCTCCGAGGTCGGCGCAGTCGTGAGAAGGGCACAGCGGCCCGAGGCGGGACTCAATGAGATATCCCTTATTCGCGTCGAGCACGATCGCACAGCGCTGTCGGAGGAAGTCTCGAATGAACTGGTGCAGCACGGGCTTGGTCATGCGGATCTCTGCGACCGCACCTGCCCCACCCCAGGTCGCTGGGGTCTGAGCCGGCGCTCGATCTCGACGGAAATGTCCGAAATAGGCGCTACGCGATCCGTCACCCCGCACTTCGCTACCCAGCCCGGCATTCCCCAGACCACAGATGTCTCCTCATCCTGAGACACCACCTGCCCGCCGGCCGCCTTGATGAGCTCACACCCAACGAGCCCGTCCTTGCCCATTCCGGTGAGCACGACACCCAACGTATGCGCACCGAACGCCTCCACAGCAGACCGGAAGAGCACATCCACCGCGGGTCGACATGAGTTCTCGGGAGGCCCATCGTGCACGCGAGTGATATACCCACTCCCCTGCAGGCCGCCCGGCGCGACGGATAGGTGAAGCCCACCCGGCGCTACGTAGGCGCGGTCGGGCGAGAGCGAATCGCCCGACTTTGCCTCGGTCACGGTAAGCGGGCTGAGCTCATCAAGACGTGCTGCCAGCATCTTTGTGAACATCGGGGGCATGTGTTGCGCGATCAACAGTGGCACAGGCAACGGCGATGGCAGCTGCGAGATCACTTCGGCGAGCGCGTTGGGCCCCCCGGTTGACGAGCCGATCACGATGACATCCACTGGTGCAGGACGCGTGCGAAAGGCAGGCGGAGTGACACGAGGTCTCGCACAGGGCAGGCTCTTCTGGGCCGCACGCTCCGCGGTGACGTATCGCCGCACGAGGGCGAGAACCTTGGGGACCAATTCCTCGCGCACGCGATGCTGCGCTTCCGCGACGCTCCCGACATTCGCTGGCTTGGTAACGTAGTCAGCTGCACCCAGAGCGAGCGCCTCTACAGTTGCTTTGGCCCCTTGCGTGGTTATGGTGCTGAACATGATCACGCGGGGCGCGCGCACCAGCTTGCGCAGCTCCGCAAGCGTACCCAGGCCGTCAAGAACCGGCATCTCCACATCAAGCACGACGACTTCTGGCTTCAGGCGCTCGATCTTGCTGAGGCCGATCCGACCGTTGGGTGCGGTACCGACAATCTCGATCCGCGAATCCGCAGAGAGTGCGTCCGCCACGAGCCGGCGGATCACAACCGAGTCGTCGACCAGCAGGACTCGAACCGGCTTCAACACGACGCCACAGCCCAGAACAGCTGGATCGTCAGCCGTACTTCGCAAGAAGGGAGACGTTTCATGAAGGAATCTCGGTCGCAACCTGAGGACGCATGACTCTCGCCAACGAGGGCAGTGCGGTGTTGGGTCACTATTGGACCGCACCGTAGCTGAATTGCCCAACCATCTCATTCAGGTCCTTGGACATTCCGCCAAGCTCTTGCGCCGCGGTCTGCGTCGCAGCGGCGCCTTCAGCCGTGCTCTGTGCGGCTTGCGCGACGCTCTCGATGTTCTCGGCAATGTCGCTGGAGCCGCGCGACGCCTCTCCAATGTTGCGACTGATCTCTGTCGTCGTCGCCGTCTGCTCCTCCACAGCCGTTGCAATGGTGGTTTGTATTTCGTTGATTCTCCCAATGATGGTGCTGATCCGCTCGATGGCGGTGACCGCGTCTCCAGTATCTCCTTGAATAGCTTCGATCTTCTGCCCGATGTCCTCGGTGGCTTTGGCGGTTTCCTTCGCAAGCTCCTTCACCTCGTTCGCAACAACCGCAAAGCCCTTGCCCGCTTCGCCTGCACGAGCAGCCTCGATGGTTGCATTGAGCGCCAGGAGATTCGTCTGCTGCGCGATAGATGTGATGACCTTGATGACCTTGCCGATCTCGGTGCTACTCTCACCTAGCTTCGCAACGCTGCCGGTGGTTGACTCGGCGACGCGCACGCCTTCGGTCGCCACCGAGGATGCCTCCGCGGCATTTTCAGCGATTTCGCGGACGCTGGTGTTGAGTTCTTCGACGCCTGCGGCGACGGTGCTGACGTTTTGACTAACTTGCTGGGCGGCGGCCGACACGACAGTTGCTTGGCGAGAAGTTTCTTCGGCGGTGGCCCCCATGGTCTGACTGACCTCGAGCAGTTGCTGCGAGGATGCACCAAGACCAGATGAATGGCGCCCGATACCGGCTACCGTTTCGCGGAGGTCTCCGAGGAACCCTGCGAGCCCTTCTCCCATCTTACCGATGGCGTCGTCTCCGCAAGTATCGACGGTCTTGGTGAGGTCCCCCTTCGCCGCGGCCGCAATGACCACAAGCATGGAATCGACCTTTGTTTGAAGTTCGACCGCAGCCAGTTTCTGCTTGGTAACATCGGTGGCGTACTTGACGACCTTGAACGGCTTGCCATTCAGGTCGAGGATGGGATTGTAGGACGCCTGAATCCAAACTTCCTTGCCGCCTTTGCCGAGACGCTTGTATTCCTTCGTCTCGTATTCTCCCCGATTGAGCTTCGCCCAGAACTCGGCGTACTCCGCGCTGTGTGCGAAGGTCGGCTCCACGAACATTCGGTGGTGCTGCCCCTTGATTTCTTCCAGACGGTAGCCAACAGCATTGAGGAAGTTGTCGTTCGCGTCGATGATCGTCCCATCCATATTGAACTCGATCACCGCCTGCGCCTTGCCAATAGCCTCGATCTGACCTTCGAAGTTGGCGGTCTCCAGCTTCTGCTTGGTAACATCGGTGGCGTACTTGACGACCTTGAACGGCTTGCCATTCAGGTCGAGGATGGGATTGTAGGACGCCTGAATCCATACTTCCTTGCCGCCCTTGCCGAGGCGCTTGTACTCCTTCGCCTCGTGTTCACCCCGACTGAGCTTCGCCCAGAACTCGGCGTATTCAGCGCTGTGTGCGAAGGCCGGCTCCACGAACATTCGGTGGTGCTGCCCCTTGATTTCTTCCAGACGGTAGCCAACAGCATTGAGGAAGTTGTCGTTCGCGTCGATGATCGTCCCATCCATATTGAACTCGATCACCGCCTGCGCCTTGCCAATAGCCTCGATCTGACCTTCGAAGTTGGCGGTCTCCAGCTTCTGCTCGGTGACATCGGTGGCGTACTTGACGACCTTGAACGGCTTGCCATTCAGGTCGAGGATGGGATTGTAGGACGCCTGAATCCATACTTCCTTGCCGCCCTTGCCGAGGCGCTTGTACTCCTTCGCCTCGTGTTCACCCCGACTGAGCTTCGCCCAGAACTCGGCGTATTCAGCGCTGTGTGCGAAGGCCGGCTCCACGAACATTCGGTGGTGCTGCCCCTTGATTTCTTCCAGACGGTAGCCAACAGCATTGAGGAAGTTGTCGTTCGCGTCGATGATCGTCCCATCCATATTGAACTCGATCACCGCCTGCGCCTTGCGGATGGCGTCGATTTGACCACGAAGGTCGAGCAGTTCGGAGTCGTCTACAGCCGATCGAGTCGACGCGCGTTTTGCCGTCCTCGCCGTAGTTCGTTTGCCCGCACCATTCCTGGTCTTGACGCCACCTTGTGTCTGCGGGACTTCGATGTTCGTCGCGGTTTCATTATCCAGTAGGTCCGTCATCAGTTGCTCCCTTGGCGCTCTTCGCCATTCGTAAACTTCAGCGCTTCGATGGTGTCGAGAATCAGAAGCAAGCTGCCATCGAGCTTGCAAATGCTACGAACAAGCGCGCGGGTGACCCCGTCTAGAGTCTCGGGTGGTGCCTCCGACTGGCTGCTCGGAACATCAACAACATCGCCAATCCTGTCGACGAGGAAACTGACCGCACCGCCATCTGGGGTGCGAACGACCACATTCATTAGCTCCTCGATGCTGTCGCCGTCGGCGAGCCCGAGTCTACGTCGCAAATCGAGTGCGGTAACGATCTCTCCCCGCAAGTTGATCAGGCCGCGGACAACCTCATCTGCGAGGGGTACGCGCGTGATGCACTGATGGCGCAGAACCTCCTGTACTCGCTCGACTTCGACCCCGAAGTGAAGGTCCGCCACATGGAATGTGCAGTACTGTCCCATCTCAGCTAGCCTCCGACCATGACTGGCCTTCGGTGAGCTCCGGCACGGCTGTCGCCAAGATCGTGTCCACGTCGAGCATCTCCACGACCCGTCCCTGAACAATGCCCGTTCCTAGAATTCCGTGGCGCCGCCCCACGGGGCGAAGCTCGAATCGGGCATCGAGGATGTCCACCAGTCGATCAACGACCAACCCAAGCACGGTTTCGCCGCACCGAATCACAACCACCTGCCAGGTGTCACCTTGGCGCGCCTCGGCCAGAGGGACCCCGTACACCGCTTGGCCGAGGTGAACAATCGGCATGATCATGCCGCGATACTGCACCACGTCGCGCATACCGAGGGTCTGGACCCGTGCGCTGGCGAATTCCTCTAGCCGGTCTATCCGCGCAAGGGGGATCGCAACCGGCGCCCCTTGGATCGCATCGAAAAGCAAGAGGGACTCCGCTTCGACGGTCGCGGACTCCTCCGAAACCTGAGCATCCTCGACGACCCCCTGCCCCTTCTCGGAGACGATGCGCGCACGCTGGGCAAGTCCAAGCACGTCAAGAATGAGAGCGACTGCACCGTCTCCCATGATCGTCGCTCCGGCGTACGCGCCGAGGCCTTTGAGTTCCTTGCCCAAGGGCTTGACGACGATCTCCTCTGTGTCGCGCACCTCGTCGACAACCACACCGAACTGCCGACCGTCTGCTTGAAGCACGACGATGTTGACGTCGCCCTGACCTGCCATTTCGCCCTCCCCAAGGCCGAGCTGCTCTGAGAGAAAGACGATGGGTAGGAGCTTCCCACGCAGGCGGTAGACTGGCGTGCCGTTCACGTGCTCGACACGATCCCGCTCGTCTCCCCTGAGGAGTACGAGTTCCACGAGACTCACTTGAGGGATCGCGTAGTTGTCGCCTTTGCAGCCGACAACTAGCGCCGGGATGATGGCGAGGGTGAGCGGGATCTTGACGCGGATCGTCGTCTGCACGCCCACGCTGCTGTTCAGGTCGATTGTCCCACCAATGTGCTCGATGTTTGTTTTGACGACGTCCATTCCGACGCCACGACCAGACACGTTCGTCACTTTTTCGGCCGTCGACAAGCCTGGCAGGAACGCCAGATTCAGTGCCTCGCGTTCACCCATGGCGGAGGCTTGACCCGGCGTGAGAAATCCCTTCTTGAAAGCCTTCTCCCTGACTTTCCCTGCGTCGATGCCCCTGCCATCGTCAGAGACCTCGATGATAACCTGCCCCCCTTCGTGGTAGGCCCGCAAGCGAAGGACTCCCTCCGCAGGCTTGCCGGCCGAGGTGCGCTCCGCTGGCGTCTCCAGCCCGTGGTCGCAAGCGTTTCGCACCAGGTGCGTGAGCGGGTCCTTGATCGCTTCGATGATGGTCTTGTCGAGTTCGGTATCCCTGCCTTCGAGCTCGAGGCGCACGCGCTTGCCGCAGGCACTCGCCAGATCACGTACAACCCGCGGGAGTTTCCCCCAGACGGTACCGATGGGCTGCATCCGAGTCTTCATGACACCTTCCTGCAACTCGGTGGTAACCAGGTTCAGCCTCTGCGCGTTGTTTCCTGCGACAACGTCATTGGTGTCGAGCGTGGTCTGGAGAATCTGGTTGCGAACCAAGACGAGCTCTCCCACCAGGTTCATCAACTTGTCCAACAGATCGACGCTGACGCGAATGGTCGCGTCCTTGGCGCTCAGAATGTCTTGTCGCGCCTGGTCTTGTACGTCGAGAGCATCGGCCACGTCCTTCGGGCGGACGCTGCCGCGCCGGACTAGGATCTCGCCAATACGCCGCGGGTCGCCTTCCTCCTGCGCCCGAATCGCGTCGTCAATTGCTTGTTGCGGCACGCCCTGGGCAACAAGCACCTCGCCAAGGGGTCGAACAGAGCTTGGCTGGTCGCCCGCGGGGGCGGACGCCTCGGGTGCCGGCTCAATCATCGACGTGAGCTGCGCGACGAGCTCTGCATAGGGCTCATCCCCGTCCGACTCCGTCCGCTCGATCAGCTCGAGCATCCGCCGAATCGCGTCGACCGTGCCAAGGAGCGCTCCGATCACCTGCTTGGAGACGACAAGTTCGTTGGCCCTGATCTTGCCCAGGACGTTTTCGGCGGCGTGTGCGACTCGCTCGAGGTTATTGAACGCCAAGAAGCCGCACACGCCTTTGATGGTGTGGACATCTCGGAAGATGCGATCGACGACCTCCCCGGCTGCGGGATCCTGCTCGAGAGTGACCAGGTCACGCTCCACTCGGTCGAGCCCCTCACGGCTCTCGACGAGGAACTCCTCGACGATTTCTTCCGCCATTCAGCAATAACTCCTTCCTGTATCTCATTCGGTCGGATCGGAGTTGCCTTTAGGCACCCCGCAGTACGGCTGCTTGGCCTCCTGCTGGGTTTGCGCTGGGGAGCAGTTTTGCGTTCGAGTCAACTGGAAAATGCGTCGGGGACCCGCTGGGATGGCGTGGTGAGGGGCCCTCCTCGGACGTACGGCCTTGACTATATTTTGATATTATTATAAATATCGAAACATGAACTCCGACCAGGCTCTGGATGCTCTGAGCGCTCTCGCTCAAGAATCTCGTCTCAAGGTGTTTCGATTGCTCGTCGCCGCGGGGCCCCAAGGCGTCGCCGCCGGCGCGATCGCGGAACGGCTCCACGTGGTACCGGGCACGCTGTCCTTCCACCTCAAGCTCCTGACGCGGGCGGGGCTGCTCAAGGCGCGGCGGCAGGGGCGAAGCATTCGCTACGTCGCGCGCTTCGACACCATGAACGAATTGATTGGGTTTTTGAGTAACGACTGCTGCGGCGGAAACCCCGAAGTGTGTTTGCCAGAGCGGGGCAAAGCGGGAGCAGTGGCATGAGCGTACGGATTGGCATCAATGGCTTTGGACGTATGGGGCGATTGGCCCTCCGCACGTCCTGGGACTGGCCCGAACTGGACTATGTGCTCATCAACGAGCCCAACGCCACCGCCGAGCTGTCCGCACACCTGCTCGAATTCGATTCGGTGCACGGCCGCTTTTCGCAGAGCCCGAACCACGATGAAGCCAGTTTGAGCCTCGGCGAATCCAAACTCGGCTACACGCGCAACACCACACCGGGTGCTGTGCCCTGGCAAAAGCATGGCGTGGACATCGTGTTGGAATGCAGCGGCAAGTTTCGCACCCCCGATAGCCTCGCACCCTACTTCGACGCCGGCGTGAAGAAAGTCATCGTCGCTGCTCCGGTCAAGGAGGGCGCCCTGAACATCGTAGTCGGCGTCAATCACGACCTGTACCAGCCCGACAAGCACCACATGATCACGGCGGCCTCCTGCACCACGAACTGTCTCGCTCCGGTGGTCAAGGTCATCCACGAAGGGCTCGGCATTCGTCATGGGCTGATCACGACGATCCACGACGTCACCAACACTCAAACCGTGGTCGATGGGCCCCACAAGGACCTGCGTCGGGCGCGTTCTTCGCTGCTCTCGCTGATCCCGACCAGCACGGGTTCGGCCACCGCAATCGGCATGATCTACCCAGAGCTCGAGGGCCGGCTCAACGGCGTCGCGGTTCGGGTGCCATTGCTCAATGCATCTCTGACCGACTGCGTCTTCGAAGTCGACAGCGCCACCAGCAAACAGGAAGTCAACTCGCTCCTGCAGGGGGCATCCGAAAGCGGTCCCCTGGCTGGGATACTTGGTTTCGAAACTCGCCCGCTAGTGTCCATCGACTACCTCAACGATCCGCGCTCATCCATCGTAGACGGGCCCTCGACCATGGTAGTAGACGGCACCCAGGTGAAGATCCTGGCCTGGTACGATAACGAGATGGGCTACGTGCATCGTATGAGCGAGCTGGCCAGGCTCGTGGCGCGCAGTCTGAGCTGACGGTGGCGACCGCAAACGCCATCGGAGTGCGCAACTACATGGTCGTGACCGGGGCCTACTGGGCCTTCACGCTCACGGACGGCGCCCTGCGCATGTTGGTGCTGCTGCACTTTCACGCCCTGGGGTACACACCGTTTTCCCTGGCGCTGCTGTTCGTGCTCTACGAGGTATTCGGCGCTGTGACCAATCTGCTCGGCGGCTTCTTAGCTGCGCGCATCGGGCTCAAGACCACGCTCATTGCGGGCCTGTGTCTACAGGTCTCAGCGCTCGTCATGTTGAGCCTGCTCAGCGCGCAATGGCCCGTAGCCCAGCAGGTCGTCTACGTGCTGTTAGCTCAAGGCATCAGCGGTATTGCCAAAGATCTGACCAAGCTCAGCTCCAAGAGCGCGATCAAACTGGTGGTGCCCAAGGACGCGCCCGGCACCCTCTTCCGCTGGGTTGCGCTGCTCACGGGTTCCAAGAATGCCCTCAAAGGCGGGGGCTTCTTCGTCGGCGGCGCCCTGCTTGCCTGGCTCGGATTCGACAAGTCCCTGTGGGCGCTGGCGGCTAGCGTAATAGTTGCCGCTGCCGTCGCCGGTGCATTCCTACCGTCGGACCTGGGTCGCGCCAAAGCCAAGCTGAAGTTCTCACAGCTGCTATCCAAGACTCGCGCCATCAACGTGTTGTCTCTGGCTCGCATGTTTCTCTTTTGCGCTCGCGACGTATGGTTCGTGGTGGCTTTGCCCGTATTCCTCTACGAAGCACTGCACTTCAGCTTCGTGCAGGTCGGCACTTATATGGCGCTATGGGTCGTCGGCTATGGAGCTGTGCAGACCCTGGCACCGAGGTTCCTGCGTCACGGGCCTGAACACAATGAAGCCCGTCCTGCACAGTTGTGGGCGTTCCTGCTGGTGCTCGTGCCCTTGGGAATCGCCTACGCCTTATCAGCTCAGCAGGATCCCAAACTCGTCGCACTCGTAGGGCTAGCCGTGTTCGGCGCCGTCTTCGCAGTCAACTCCGCGGTGCACTCCTACCTGGTGCTCGCGTACACGGATTCCGACAAGGTCGCCGCAAATGTCGGTTTCTACTACATGGCCAACGCGGGCGGGCGCCTGATCGGTACTCTGCTGTCGGGCTTGCTGTACCAACTCGGCGGTCTGCAGCTATGCCTGCTGAGCGCGGCGGGGTTCGTATTGGTATCCGCGTTTTCGTCCCTGGCGCTGCCCGATACGCGCGACGGCGGCCGCGAGCTGCTGAGCTCCGCCGAGAGCTGACGGTCAAGGCATCGCGGCGACGCTGGAAGGAGCCAGGGCCGTCGGCTCCGACCCGGAACTGTGAATGTATGGCCCCGAGCTGCAACGAATGGCCCCATGACCCTGCGCTCCAGCTATTTGTTGGCGATTTCGTTGGCAAGCCTCGCTTGCTCCAGCGGCTCGGGAGGCGGCGGCAGCGCCGACGCGGGGTCGACCGGGGGCGTTGGTGGCACGGGTGCTGTTGGGGGCAGCAGCGCCAGCGGCGGCAATGGGGGCGCTGGCGCTGCGAGCAGCGGCGGCGCGGCGGGAGGTGGAACGGGTGGCGCCAGCGGTGGAACGGGCGGAGGCACCCCGAGCACTTGGACCGTCATCGAAAACAACCAGCTCCATGGCGTGAAGGCCGTCACCGGCCACCCGACGGATCCGAACACGATCGCATTCTTGATCGAGCAGTCGCCCTCGGCACCAGGGCAGGCGCTCTCGGTCACGGTGGCAACCAGTACCGACTCGGGCAAGACCTTCAGCAGCACCAAGATCATGGACATTCCAGACACCTCGAACATCGATGGCCACGGGCTGGTCTGGGACCCAGAGCAGCCGAACAACCTCGGCGCTGCATTCGGTTTCCCTTACGGCTTCGACTACAAAGACCTATGGCGCCTCGCCACATCTACCGATGGCGGCAAGGCGTTTCAGCTGAAGAGCATCGTGCAGCTCGACCACCTGGCTTGGGACGGGGGTCTGCTATTGGCTCGCGTCGACGGTCAAATCCAGACATCTACGGACTTCGGAGTGAACTTCACGCCGGTCAAGGCTCCCGCGGGCTGCAATGCGGTCTCGGATTTCGCTCACACCGCGACCCACAATGTATTCGCCTGCGGCAAAGACGGCATCTACAGCTGCCAGGGAGCGAGCTGCAGCGCAGCGACGCTTCCCGCGGGAACGAGCGCGTCGACGGTGCGCAGTTTCGCGTCGGATCCCGCTCGCTTCGTTGCCCTGGGCGGCAGCGGCAAAGGCCGGGAGATCTATCTATCCACCGACGGCGGCAAGAGCTTCAGCTCGGTGCAGGCGCTGCCCAATGGATTCTGGGTTCTCCAGGTCGACCCGCGGCCCGCTGGAAAGACGGTTGTGGTCAACGACCGGGCGTCCGGGCATTCGGTGTGGCGCAGCACGAATGCAGGTGCCACGTTCGCGGACGTCACTCCGCCCGTGTCCATTCCAAACACTCCGGGCCTATCGACCTACGCCTACGAAGTGGGCATCACCGCAGGCGGTAGCATCGTGGGATACACTGCGGCCGGCGTGTTGCGGCTCGACCCCTGACGCGACCGGGAAGCGCTGGTGCCATCGAGGCTTGACCCCGAGCAAGGACAGCCTTCGGTTCCCCCGAGAGCACTCGACTGCCGAGCATTGGATTGGGCTGCGCCCGCTCCATGCAGGGGGTGCCGCAGTCTCGAACTTCAGTCATAGCTGCTCCTTGATCACGCGCGCCACCAAGCTCAAGTCGTAGGGCCAGCGGTAGTGCAGCTCCAGACTCGGGAACCGTTCGCGACATCGCTTCAACGCGGCCGGAATGTCACGCTCCGAGTGCCCGCCTCCAGGAGTCATCATGGTGGAAAACACGTCGACACGAGAAAATCCCGCTCCAACCAACCGCGCGACAGCTTCCTCGATGCTCGGCGCACAGAACTCGTTGTAGGCTGCACTCACGGGCGTGTCGCCCAGAACGGTTTGCAACTCCCTCACCAAGGCTTCCGTGCCTTCGCGATACGGATCGCTCCATGCGGTGCGAGGCCAGTGGCGCACCTGGTCGTCGAGCTCGCGCGCGCGTCTAACATCACTCGGCGATTTATCCGCCTTGCCATGTATCTGGCGCATTTCTTGGAGCAGCGCACGCGGTAGATCCCGCGCCGGGCTTCCATGAGCCACCAGCAGAACCGCACGTTTGTCTTCGCCCATGGTGTGCTCCTAACATCCCCGTCTGCTCCCGAGTCTGAGCATGGGTATTTGGGGTCGGTTCACTGTGGCGTCCAGGGCCACTACTCTCGCGCGAGGCCAAGACGCGGCGCCTCAGCCACGGTGAACCGGACGATCTGAAACGGGATCGCCTCGGAAAGAAGTCAAAGACTTTCTCGACCTTCCAACCTCCTAGAGGGGGAGTTGTCAAGGGCCGCCGGCAGCCCCGCTATCGACGTGACCCAGGACTGCAGCGAGTTCTACCAGGGTGGCGAGAAACGCGTAGGCTTGTGCGATTCCGACGCCAACGAGTATCAGCCCTGAGAGCGAAACCCCAACGAGAACCCTGAAGCTCACGCGCTAGGCGCCGCCGCAACCGCCAGTTTTGCAGACGAGACTACCTTCGGTCCCGACGCCGCAGTATTGCTGAGGGGAACAGTCGTCGCTGCTGAGGCATTCGTCCGTGGGGGTTTGGCAGTGCAGTTGGGACCGCGCGCAGTCTGCGACGGATATGATGCAGTCGAATCCGGCGCTGCAATCCGCGGAGGTCGCGCAATCCGCTGGGACACAATCGCCTATCGGGTCGTCGCAGAGGCACACCTGCCCCGCTGGACAATCCGAGTCCATGGTGCAGCCGGGCGCACATCTACAGATGGATGACGACCCCGGTCCCGCAAACGCATGGTACCGGCAATAGTCGTTGGGGTTCGCCTTGCAGTCGCCATCGGTCGTGCATTCCGTCGTTGCTGCAGCACAGGGCTTGGCGCTGGGCCTGAGATCGGGACAGGTCTTCGCCTCTTGCCGCTTGACGGTTTCTTTCGCACATGTCTCGAGCCCCGTGTCTTGCCCGCCCAACACGATCGGTTGGGGGCTGTCGCACGGAAATTTGTTGGCGCCACCTCCGCTCATCGCAGCAGCGCCACCGGTATTGCCGCCACCGGTGCTCGCGCCACCCGTGTTGCTACCGCCCGTACTAGCGCCACCGGTGTTGCTGCCACCTGTACTAGCGCCACCGGTGTTGCCGCTGCGGACGCGAGAGTCCGAGCCACCACAGGCGGACGCAGCGCTCGCCAACGTCGAGAGTAGCCAAGCTATGTAGGTTGGACGAGGCACCCTTGCCGAACGTGTCAGCTGGACACCCGCCAGAAAACGCCAATTCGCTTGGTAGGGGCGGCCCAGGTTGAGCCACTCGCAAAGGCTGCGCCATTTCGAGAGTAGTGACCCAGGCTGCGACAGGGTTGCGACCCCAACCCCACAACGGTAGCTAGACAGAGATGTTGCGACGCATTCGGATCGAAACCATGGGCACCGCCGTTGCGCTTCTTGGGCTGGCGCTTTTGGGCTGTGACGACGCGGACAAGTGCAAGACCGTTCCTGAGTGCAAGAAGGACGGCAAGTGCTCACCGGACGAAAACGGCCTGTGCGTGGTCAAGTCGAGCGAGGACTGTAAGGGTTCCGAGGCGTGCAAGAAGCACGGCAAGTGCAGCGAAAAGGAAGGCGCGTGCACCGCGGCGCAGGACTCGGACTGCAAGGGCTCGGAGAACTGCAGCAAGCTGGCGATGTGCAGCGCTTACCAGGGCGGTTGTGTGAACCTGGCGCGGTCGATACATACGGAGTGCGCAAAGACCTGTAGCAGCGAGGGACTGTGTGTCACTCAAGGCGGCAGCTGCGTGGCGCTGTCGCGACAGCACTGTGCGGGCACCAGCGATGACAAGCCGGAAAAGGACACTCCCTGCCACAAGCTGGGCCACTGCAAGGCCAAAGACGGCAAGTGCGTTGCCGGCGAGGACAAGGACTGCGCCAAATCCGTCGTGTGCAAAGGCAGCGCACAATGCAGCGCCGAGGGCGGCCGTTGCGTCGCCACCGAGGAGGGCTGCAAAAAGTCCGCCGCCTGCGAAAACGACGGCAAGTGCGGTGTGAAGGATGGCTTGTGCGCGGCTGTCGCGACTGCAGATTGCAAGAAGAGCGCGCGCTGCAAGTTGGAGGGCAACTGCTCGTTGAAGAACGGCAAGTGCATCGCCGCGTCGTCGGCAGACTGCGCTGGGTCGTCCGTGTGCGCGAAGGTGAAGCGTTGCTTGGCGAAGGATGGCGCCTGCGTGGGCGGGGGTGGCAGCAAGGGCGGCGCGGGCAGCGCGGATCCACCTGACAAGGCGCGCAAGACGACCATCGACGGCGTGCGCGGCCTGTAGCGAACGGAGTACACCGCGTATGCACCGCGTTCGGGTGGAGGTGACGGGCCAGCTTGCGCGGGCGTCGAGGGCGTCAGATGGCGCGGCCTCATTGGCCGCGGGTCGCGGCGCCTAGGTGCTGAGTTGCGCCCGAAATCGGCCGAGTTCAACCCGCCGCTGCACCCGAAACCGGCCCGGGTCATTGTGGCTTCGCGCGCGAAATCGACCGGAGTCAGTGCGGCGTCGTGTAGAAGGGCAGGCGGAACGCGCTGGGGCTGCTTCCCCTCTTCTTCTTCTCCTTGGAGTCGGCCTCGCTGAGCCCTCTTTCGAACAGGAACTCCACGCGACGATTCTTCGACCGCCCCTGGGCGTCCTTGTTGGACGCGATGGGCTTGGAGTCCGCGTAGCCGGCAACCCGAACCCGAGCGGCGGCTACCGAATTCTTGCCAGTGAGCTCCCGCATCACGGAGATGGCCCGGGCTGCGGACAGCTCCCAGTTCGAGGGAAAGCGTCCGCTGGCGATGGGCACGTCGTCCGTATGACCCTCCACGGTCATGTCGCCATCGAAGGCGCCGAAAACCTCGCCGACAGTTTCGAGCACGGGAGCAGCGCTCTCGTTCAGCTCGTCGGAGCCGACATCGAAGAGCACGACGTCCTTGATGCGAAGCACGATGCCCCGCGGCGTACCCACGACATGGATCTTCCTATCCAGCCCTTTCTTTTTGATGTACTCCGCCACCGCAGCGGTGTCTTTGTCTACATCTGGGGGCTTTTCAATCCAGGGTAGGCTCTGCACCGTGGAAAGCTCTACGGGGCTCGTCGTCATGCCCTCGATGTTGCCGCGGGTTTGGACTTGCACACCGAAGGCCTCCTTCACGGAGCCAAGGGCGACGCGGAAGTTTTCCACGTCCATGTTGGCGAAGGAAAGCAGCAACACGAAAAAGGTCAGCAGCAACGTGGCCATGTCGCTGAAGGTGGCCATCCACGGCGGCGCGCCCTCGGCAACTTCCTCTTCGTCCTCGGGGATCTCCATGACGCCCCGCGCGCTAGGCGGCCTCGGCTTCTGGCGAGCGATCCTTGGGTGACAGTCGCGCCTCTAGCTTGTCTTTGATCACGGCGGCGTTGTGGCCCTTCACGATCGAGTCGATGCCCTCGATAATCACCGTCATGTTCGCGGACTCTTCGGCGGAGCGCCGAGACAGCTTTTCAGCAATGGGCCCGGCAACCAGGAACGCGAGGATGGCGCCGTACATCGTGGTCAGCAGCGCGACGGCCATGGAGGGACCGATGGACGCCGGATCGTCCAGGGTCTGGAGCATCTGCACCAACCCGACCAGCGTCCCGATCATGCCCATGGACGGCGCCGTCGTCGCTGCGAACTTGAACAACTTCTGCCCACGGCTATGGCGTTGCTTCATGCTGACCAGCTCCACGGTGAGAGTCTCGCGAATTTCTTCCCGGGGAATTCCATCCACAGCCATGCGAAGGCCCTTCGCCAAGAACGGGTCTTCCACCTCGACGCTTTCCAAGGCCAAGATCCCCTCTCGGCGCGCGGTGTTGGACAGCTCCAAGATGGTCTGAATCGTCTTCGTCGCATCGCTCTGCTTGGAGAGAAACGCATTCTTGGCGACCTTGAAGGCACCGATCACGTGCGGAACTTTCTCCATGATCAGCGTCGCTGCACAGGTACCGCCGATCACGATCAGCGCACTGGGTGCGTCCATGAACGAGATCAGGGAACCGTTCAGCATGATCGAGCCGATGATCAGCCCGAAGCCAACGATGATTCCAATCAGAGTTCCGGGATCCACGAATCACCTCATTCCGCAGCCAACTCGTGAGCTGAACCTTCGACCAGGGTGCGTTCCACGACTTCACAGATCCCGTGCCATGCCAGGATGTGAAGCTCTTGAATGCGTGGCGTTTGAGTTGCGGGCGCGCGGAAGACGAGGTCGGCGGCGTCCGCCACCGCGCCGCCGTTTTCGCCCGTGAAGGCCAGGGTCGTTGCACCCCGAGCGCGAGCCGCCTCGAGAGCGCGAACGACGTTCGTGCTGCCGCCGCTCGTGCTGATGCCGCACACCACGTCGCCGCTCTTGGCGAAGGCGTGCACCTGACGAGCAAAAATGTCGTCGTAGGTCCAGTCGTTTCCAATCGCTGTCAAGATGGACGTATCCGTCGACAGCGCCATGGCGGGCCAGGGGTCACGGTCCAGGGCGAAGCGCCCGACGATCTCGCCAGCGACGTGTTGGGCGTCTGCCGCGCTTCCTCCATTGCCGCACAGCAACAATTTGTTGCCAGAGCGCAAGGAGCGCACGAGCATCTGCGCCACCTGGCTCAGAGCAGCGACGGACTCATCGCGCATGCGTCGATGGGCGGCCAGGCTCTCGTCGATGACTCGGCTAAGCGCCGTCTCTCGCTCCGCTCCGCGGCGGACGTCGTCGATCAGCTCGAGCACGATGTCCACGGCTTCCGCCACGGCGCCGGCACCTCCGCGGTTGGCGAGCACGCGGTGGGCTCGTGCCCGGGCTCGGGGGGACGCATCTGCGGGCGCGAGCCCCAGCCCGACACCACCGAATGCTAGTGCGTCGCGGTCGGCGTCGCCGACGAAGCAGATGTTGCCAGGTTCCGAGCTCATGATCTGAGCCAAAGACTGCAGAGCGGCGTGCTTGTCTTTGGCGCCGGCAATGACGTGATCGGGCTGAATGCGATCGGCTATCACTCGCACCATGGGGCCGTCCTCGCCGGTGACGAGAGCGATGCGCAAACCGGCGCGCCGCGCGGCCGTGATCGCATCCAGATCCCGAAACGCAAGCTCCTTGCGCTCCGGTCCGCCGGGGCTGAGGCCCACTCGGCCATCGGTCAGGACGCCGTCGATGTCGAGGGCCAGTACTTCGATGTCGCTCACCAACACGTTCGGCCTCCGTCCATGACTAGATTCGAGCCGGTCATGTAGCTCGAGGCGTCTGAGCACAGGAAAACCAGCGCGGCTTTGTATTCGTCCGCTTCTGCCATGCGCCCCATGGGAATGCGTTCGGTCAGTCGCCCCACGAAGTCGTCGGGTTGCCCGGCGTAAACGCCACCAGGGCAAATCGCGTTCACTCGCACGCCCGCGTCAGCCCAGTAGGTAGCCAGGTACTTCGTCATCATCAGGAGGCCGCCCTTGATCACCGAATACGTGATGGGTTTGGTGGGCTGTTGGCCGTCGGGCAAGCCGGGCTGCTGGTAGATGCGTTGATCCGGCGCGACTAATCCCAGATCTGAAGCCACGTTGACGATCACGCCCTCCCCTGCCTGAGCCATGTGACTACCGAAGACCTGGGCGCAAACGAAGGCGCCGGTGAGCCCCACGGACAGCTCGCGATGCCAAGCATCGACGGAGAACGTCTCGAAGCGGGACGGACCGAGTCCTCTACCTTCGACCTTCGGGTTGAGCGCTGCGTTGTTCACGAGGGCGTGCACGCGCCCATGTCGCCGAATCAGCTCGCCCAACGCTGCAACGACGGATCCGTGGTCGGCGACATCCATCTCCAACGCGCCCGTGCTTGTACCCGTCCTCCAGGCAATGGCTTCGGCAGCCGCGCTGGCGTCTTCGCCCCGGATGTCGGCGATCACCGGCAAGCCGCCAGCTTCGGCAATGGCTTCGGCATGCTGACGGCCCAACAGGCCGGCACCGCCGGTGATCACGACGACGCGTCCCGTCAGGTCAAAGCGCCGCATCACACTCGCGTGCAGCGAATCAATGCTGGTCATCAAGCCGGATGCCGCGTCCACTGGGGTTCCTCCTTGTGAGTGCCGCTCCTGGCGGCGATGACGGCCTCTTCCAAGGCGGGGATTTGGTCCGGGTAGTCCAACTCGACGATGGGGCCATTGACGACGAAGGGCAGAACCGTTTCGCCGACCATGGACCCCAGCTCCAATACGGTCCGTGGCCGCACGATGTCGACGTAACCGTTCTGCCAGTAGGCCTCGGGCAGCTTCTGCCGCGGCATGGAGTGCGCCTCCCGCACGCCTTCCACCCGCAGCAGCGGCGTCAACCTCCCATCGACGATACGCCACATCTTGAAGGGGGTCTGCTCGGCAAGGCTCACGGAACGCAGGGAATCTGCTTTGGGAGTGTCCAGCATCATTTCGATGGCGGCATCGATGCGTCGCACGTCCCGCACCGGGCCCGTAGGGCGAAGGTGGACGACCAAATCCGGCTCGTAGGATTCGGAATCGGAGAGGAACTCGAGGGCATGCTTGAACACGTCCCAGTCCGTGGCCGTATCCGTGGCGAATTCGGCAGGGCGCACGAAGGGAACCTCCGCGCCGGCACCGCGAGCAATGCAGGCTATCTCGTCGTCGTCGGTCGATACGATTGTGCGGGTGACTTGGCAGGACGAAAGGGCATGCTCGATGGAATAGGTGATCAAAGGACGCCCATCGATGGGCAGGACGTTCTTGCGAGGAACGCTCTTGCTGCCACCCCGCGCCGGTATCAGCGCAAGAACCTTGATCATGGCGCCGCCTCCAAGGTCAACGCTTGGCGCGCTCGGGCCGAGGGCGGCGGCACTTCGACGTCCATGGGTCGGCGGGAGCGCTGGCTACGCTTCAATGCGTGGGCGATTCGCAAGCTCGCGGCGCCGTCTCGCAACGTGATCTCCGGCTGGTGCCGCCCCCGAACGCAGTCGACGAAATGGCGCATCTCGTCGAGGAACATCCGATTGCGCTCGAAGTCGCTCGTATCGTGGTCTTCGAGAGTCTGGCCACGTGCGTCCTGGAGAGTCAGGCGCGATTCACTCAGGCTCCACTCGATGCGTCCACCCTCACCGATGAAGCTAGCGGCGCGCTTCTTGGGTCGCGACAAATAGTCTTGGTGGATGCTGACGGGCAGCACGCGCCCATCGGGGTGTTCGTATTCCAAGATCGAGACGGCAAGGTCCTCGACGTCGATCTCGAGATCACTCACACGACCCCCCACGGAGTAAACACGGGTCGGTACGCCGAACAATGCATAGCTCAGATCCAGCTCGTGGATTTGAGTCAGGGTCACGCCTCCGCCTAGATCGCTGCGAGAGGCGTACATGCGCCGGTAGTCTTCGTAGGGGTGAAAACCCGGCAGGTACTCGCCAACCTCGAAGTGGGCGGAGTAGACACGACCGATTCGCCCTTGCGCGAGCCAGGTCTGAACTCGCCGAAAATCCGGATGCTGTCGAAGCTGGTAGGCCACGAAGCCAATCAGGCCCCGCTTTTGAGCAGTGCGCTGCAGAATCTCCACGCCGTCCATGTCGTGGGACAAGGGCTTCTCCACGAACAAGTCTGATCCCGCTTCGAGCGCGGACAGCGCTACGGGCACGTGTAAGCTGGTTGGGTTCGCCACGATGGTCAAATCCGGCGATTGGGCCAGAGCCTCGTTCAAATCCGAGAACACCTGCAGGGGAAATTCGGCTTCAATGTCGGCGTCGGGGAGGGCAGCCAAGCTGTTGCTGAGCACCTTGCGTTCCCGGCGAACTCGGTAGGCCAAGAGCTCCACATCCGGCCCGACCACTTCCACGAAGTTACGCAAGTGCCGCTGACCAACACCTCCGAGCCCCACGAACAGGGCGCGACGAATGGCGCGTCGTCTCACGCAGCCTCCCGCCCTGCTCGCCCCAGCTCCATGCGCACGTAGTTCAGAGCGCGCAGGGCGTCGTATCGCGGGTCTTGCTCGAAGTAGTGTTGCAGCGTGAATGGCACACTGAGGTCTGCTCCCGCCAACGTCTTGAACAGGCCTGGCAGGTTCGCGTCGCCTCTACCCAGAGGCATGCTTTGACCGTGCAGCAAGCGATCCTTGATGTGCACGGCATCGAGAACGGGCAGCAGGGGCCTAATGTCTTCAGCGATGTTGAAGCCCTGAGCGGCGGAATTCCCGGTGTCGTAGTAGGCCCGCACGTAGGGGCTGTTGAACCCACGGACGAAGTCAGCGTAGGCGTCGCCAGGCAGCTCCATTTCCAGACCGAGCACGATTTGGTGCTGCTGCAGCGCCGGCAGTGCGGAGCTGATGCTCTCGATGATCTGTTGGCGCTTGTCACCGTCCCCAGGCGCCGCTTGTTCCAACAGGGGGAGCAGGATGCGCCGCGCCCCGATCTCGGCAGCCCAGCCCACCAGGAGTTGCAGGACCCGAGCATTGGCCTGGCGTTCGCTCATGCCGATGCCGCCCAACTGTCGAACCATGAAGTAGTCAGCACATACGCTGTCGACCACCACACCGGTCTCGACCTGCATGTCCAAAATGGCTTGGCGACCGCTCTTCCACACGATTGGATTGTCCGAAGCGGCATCCGCCTCGAAGATCCATTCGATAGCGTCGAGATCCAGCTCCTCGGCCAGAGCGAACTCCTGCCGCCAAGTCTGCATCGGGAACGCCTGCAGCTTGCCTTCGGGCCGCGGCGACAAGCGGCCCTGCATCACTCCGATTTGTGTCGCTAAAGTCATGACCTGCCTTCGCTGCCCTTTCTCAGCCAACCCGGCGTAGCTTCTTCATGATCGGGACCTCGGCATCGGTGACGCGTTTTTCACCATCACCAAGCGAAGCCTCGATGTTGCGAATGTCCCGAACCAGGCGCATCAGGCCCTGGGGTTCCACACTCGCAGCCTGATCCGAACCCCACATCGCGCGGTCCAGCGTGATGTGACGCTCCACCATGCAGGCTCCAAGAGCCACCGCGGCGTAGCTCGTGGCCAAACCGACCTCGTGTCCCGAGTAGCCAATGGGCACTTGGTAGCGCTCCATCAGTGTGGGAATCATGTTGAGGTTCAGGTCTTGGGTCTTGGCGGGATAGGCACTCGTGGTGTGTAGGAGGATCAGATTGTCCGTGCCCAGAACTTCAACGGCGTGGTCCACCTGGGCCAGGGTGCTCATGCCCGTGGAGATGATGATGGGCCGCCCAGTCGTTCGATGGTGCTTGAGAAGCTTGTCGTCGGTCAGAGACGCCGAGGCGATCTTGTAGGCCGGAGGCGAAAACTGCTCGATGAAGTCAACGCTTGCTTCGTCCCAGCAGGATGCGAACCACGCCACGCCCTTGTCTTGGCAGTAGCGGTCGATGTGGTGGTAGTGATCTGCGTCGAACTCGAGCCCGCGTTTGAGGTCTCCATTCGTCGCACCGAAGGGGTTTTCCCGGGGGCGCGCCAGTTCCTCACGGCTGTACACCACATCCAGGGTTCGCTTTTGGAACTTGACGGCCTGGCATCCAGCGATCGCCGCAACATCGACGAGCTTCTTAGCGATCTTCACGTCGCCGTTGTGATTGATGCCGATTTCCCCAACCACGTAACAAGGGGCGCCGTCACCAACCGTGGACTCGCCGATTTTCACCTGACCCATTGAGTTCTCCTTTTGCGACGACTCTGCGTGTTGCAAAGGCCGTGCTAACCATCGGTCGTCGGTTCAGCTACGACCAGCAGCATCCACTCCTTGGAGAAGCGCACGAGCTTGTGACGCTTCATTCGATCGGGCAGCAGCGAGCAAATCCCGGCCACTGGTGCGAGATACGGCCGCTTCCACAAGAACGGTAGCTGACGAAAACGCTCTGCGTGACGAATGCCAAATCCGTGACTCGTCAGGCACTCCCGTAGCCCTATCAGCGTGAAGGGGCGTACATGAGTCCAATCGTCATAGAAATGACGCCATTGGCAGCGCCAGTCTGGCACCAAGCTCACGAGGAGTCCGCCCGGCGCAAGGACCCGCCGACACTCTTGGAGCACATAGCTCACGTCATGCAGATGCTCGAGCACGCTCTTGTTGAAGACCACGTCGAAGCTGGCGTCCTCGAAGGGCAAACCACTGCGCTCGAAGTCTGCAGCCACGACGGGTTCCTTGAAGCGCGGCGACTGGGGCTTCGAGCGGTCGACGCCCCGAGCTGAAAACCCAAGTTGCGCGAAGCCATGCAGGAACTCGCCGCGGCCGCAGCCCAGATCCAAGAGCCGGCCACCCTGATGGGCGATCAGATGTGTGTCGCTCAGATAGCGAGCCAGTTGGGCAGGGTATTCGGTGTATGGGCGCTCCACTACCGCGTAGCGAACGTCAAGGTAGCTGCGAAGGGCGTCGCGCCCTGCTACCCCTGCGGTCAAGCCGTCTCCTCGGGGGAGCGCTCTCGGCGCGCTTCTTCTGCGAGCAAACGCAGGGCGCTGCGACCAATTTCGTCGGCAATGGCCATGGCGTCTACGAAGTGGGCCTGGCCGCCGAGGACAGCGCTCAGTTCTCCGAGGCCTTCGCCAGCCGCATCAACTCGCCCAGCACCATTCGGCGAAACCGTCAAATGCGCCAGGCTCCGCGGCGCTGGCGGCCCATCATGCCCCAGCGCGCCGAAACCTTCGGTCAGCGCCAGGGTCGTCAATCCGTCTACAGAGCGGATGTAGGCGTGTTCGTTTCCGGTGAAGTACCCTTTGGCCTTCAGAGCCCGGACGAAACTGTGAGTATCCCCGCGCTCGGCGGCTTCCAGAGCGGCGGGGTACCGCCTGGCCAACAGACCGACGAAGTCAGCTGCGCCTTCTTCGGGCGTGGCGTAAGCGCGAAAACGATCTCGGATCGTTCGCTCGCTGGCACCCCAGCCCTCGCGAGTGCGTTGTACGACCGAGAGGCCGCTCGGCCCCGTGCCTTTGATGCCCCCAAAATTGTAGTTGTACATGCTTGCGCCGCGGCCAGTTTCGTGGGCCCACTGGGCGCTGAGCACAGCCACCATTTCTCTGGGTGGCCGACTACCCGTAGTCTGAGTCAGGGCTCGCTCCAAGGCATCCGCGGCCTGCTCCCCGGAGAGTCGCGTGCGAGTCGCGGCGACAGTGCCGCGCTGCTGCTGTGGAACCTGGAAACGCTCCGCCGCGGGTTGGGGTCGCGAAGTTGTCGGTTGAATCGACGCGGGCAGAACTGGACTTATCGCCATGAGCTCAGAGACTTCGCAAGAAGCGCGCCAGCATCACGGTTCCAACTCTGACTTCAAGATCGTCAGATCTTCGAGGAGCTGTATCAGCTCTGTTTCGAGCCCACCGTTGCCGATCAAAGTGAGGGCCTGCGCGACCGTATCGATCTTTCGGCGCTTGGAGCGACCCCGCGCGCGGCGCATCACGCGCGCCGACAAGACCGGGATCTTGCTCACCAGCTCGGTTATCTTGGGGCCGCCAGCGAAGGGATCGTTCAAGCAGTGCAGCAGATCGAGAAAACTGTCGATGTATACGAGGTCCGACGGGCGAAGCACGCCGTCGCTGGCGACGGGGTTCACGTTCGGGCTGATCGACTGCGCCATGGGATGCGGCAGCCAATGCGAAAACCGCGCCGATCCACCGACCGCGATGGGCGCCCGGTGATCTAATGGCAGACCCGCCGGAGCCGGCAGTTCAACTGCTTTTGAAACGCATCGTGTCAACCTGTTGACACCAGCCCTAGCCCCCTCAATGTGCCAAGGTGGTGACTTCGTCGCTGTCAACTCGTCGCCATACGCGTGAATGCCCAGACTCTGAGCCCGCGCATTTGCCCAATTGGGTCGACCCCAGCGCTGGCCCGCTCTTTGCTCAGTGCTTCGACGACATGCACGCAGCCGCGCGCTCTTCAACGCGCCCCCCGTCCACACTGAAGCGCAAGGCGCCGCGACTCCTATTCGTGGACGACGAGCCCGCCGTGCTTCGCAGTGTGGAGCGACTCATGCGCACCGCTGAGCCGACCTGGGATCTGGCCTTCGTGCCCTCTGGAGACGCAGCCATTCAAGAAATGGAGGCGCGTCCCGTCGACGTGATCGTTTCGGATCTCCTGATGCCGGAGATGGATGGCGCAACCCTGCTGACCTACGTGCAAGATAACCATCCGGAAGTGGTTCGGCTGGTCCTGTCGGCCCTCGCCAGTCCCGAGCTCGTCTTTCGTACCGTCCCGGTTGCCCATCAGTTCCTGACCAAGCCCTTCGAACCCATGAACTTCCGAGCGAAGCTGCGACAGGCCTTCGAGTTGCGGGCGCTCTTGGATGATCCGGAATTGCGGGCCCTCGTTGGCACGAGCAACCGCCTACCTTCGCCGCCCAAGGTCTACTCCCAGCTATCCAAGGCACTCTCGGACCCGGATACGGGCGTGGCCGACGTCGCGAAGATCATCGAAAGCGACGTCGCGCTGTCAGCGCAAGTCGTACGTTTGGTTTCCTCGGCCTATTTCGGCCTGCCCAGTCGGGTTCGCACGGCTCTGGGCGCTGTGGCCTATCTGGGATTCCAAACCACAAAAGCTGTAGTGTTCAGCGCGGAGCTGTGTGAGCAGTTCGCCCCCAAGCGGCCAGTCAAGGGCTTCAGTATCGATGCCTTGCAACAAAATGGGCTGCGCACTGCCCATCTCGCCCGTCGCATCCTCGCGGGCACCGGTATGGGTGAAGATGCGTTTCTGGCCGGAATGCTCCACGACGTTGGAAGGCTGCTCTTGGCGGCTCGGGCGCCGGACATCCTCGCCAAGGTCAACGAAGAATGTGAGCGAACGGGCCGCGCGCGCTTCGAGGTCGAACGCGAGATGCTCGGGGTCACTCATGCCGAGGTGGGCGCCTATTTGCTCGGGATCTGGGGATTGCCCCAACCCGTGATCCAGGCCGTTGCTTGGCACCACAAGCGCGAGGCCGAGGTCAGCACCTACTTGGACATCTCACTGGCCGTGAGCCTCGCCAATCGTCTGGTGGAGGATCCGGAACTACCTGCCGAGGAAGGCTGCGACGACCCGGCGCAGTGCATCGACCTGGGTCACTTGAAGGAACTCTCCGTGGACGATCGATTGGAAAGCTGGCGTGAGACGGCTCGAAAACTAAGGGATAGCCAATGAGCACGGGGATTTGGTCAGCGGCGTCCGGCGCGGTGGGACAAAGTTTCGCCTTGGATGTGCACGCCAACAACGTCGCCAACGCGACAACCGCGGGCTACCGCGCCGATCGCGCGGTCTTTCGTCAGGAGCTTGCCCGGGCCGTGCAATCCGTCGGCACGGACAGCATGCGCTACGCGGTAGTCCGCAGCTCGGCGCCCAACTTGATGGCGGGTACGTCGGTGCACACCGGCCGAGGGCTGGACGTTTCGTTGCGTGACCAGGACGCGATGTTTGTCGTGAGCACGCCCAATGGCGAGCGATACACTCGCGCCGGAAGCCTGCAGATGCGGGCGGACGGTTCCATCGTGACCCAACAGGGGCACGCCTATCTCGGCCCGGACCGTAAGCCGATCAAGGTCGACCCCAGCGCGGCCCGGATCGGCGTGGCCCAGGACGGCAGCTTCGTGATCGACGACGTCGCCAGCACCAGCCGCCTGCTCACGGTGCGCTTTCCTGAGGGGCAGTTGACCAAGGACGGCGACGTTCTGCTGCGCGCAATCGAGGGGGCTCAACCCCCAGCCGTGGTCGAGGCGCTGGTGGACCAGGAGACCCTCGAGCTGAGCAATGCCTCCGCGGTGTCGAGCATGACGGGGCTCGTGACCGCTTCACGCCAATTCGAGATGCTCACCAAAGTCATCGACGCCTTTTCCAGCATCGATCGCAAGGCTGCCACCGACTTGATGCGGCGCTGACCCGCCAGCCGGTTGGGGCACCCCGGTCAGCGGCAATGACTTGGCTCAAGGGCATAAACACTTGGTTCTCAGTCACTTAGCCTCGTTTTGGCTCCAATGTAGGACAATGTGGTTGCGCCGGCTCCGGTTCGGAGCTAGTCCCCGCATCTCTTCGGGAGGTCAATATGAGCAAGCAAAGCAGCGGGGGACTCTCCGCTTGGCGCGTTTTTGCATGCGCGCTCACGGCAAGTGCCATGGTCGCGGTCGCACCAGGCTGTGGAAGTGACAGCAGCAGCGGGGGAACACCAGGCACCGGCGGCGGCGTCGGGGGTGGCCTCTGCGGCAACCTGTTGAATTGCAACGGCGTCTGCGTCGACCAGCAAAACGACCCGGCAAACTGCGGCGCCTGCGGCACCGCCTGCCAGCAGGGCGAGTATTGCTCCCAGGGCGCGTGCACGTCGACCTGCGGCGGCGGCACGACGGGCTGCAACGGCAGCTGCGTCGACACCAACGTGGACCCAGCAAACTGCGGCAGCTGTGGAAACGCCTGCCAGCAGGGTGAGGTCTGCTCCCTCGGCCAGTGCGGCGTCCAGTGCGCCGGCGGCACCACGAAGTGCGATTCGGATTGCGTGGATCTGCAAACCAACATCGCGCACTGCGGCACCTGCGGCAACGCTTGCAAGGCCGGTGAGGTTTGCGCTGGAGGCGCCTGTGTGGGCCAGTGCCCGGACGGTTCCATCAACTGCTCCACCGCCTGCGTCAATCTGCTCACGGACAAGAACAACTGCGGCGGCTGTGGCAAAGCCTGTGCGGCCGGCGAGGACTGCCTGTCCGGCAAATGCGGTATCTGCGACAGCAACGTCACTGACTGCGACAACGACGGTTGGCTCGTCAGCGACGGCGACTGCTGCGACAAGTCCGGCTTCTGCGGCGCCAACCCCGCCGTGGTCAACCCCGGCGCCTTCGAGGTGGTAGGCAACGCCATCGACGACAACTGCAACGGCAAAGTCGACCTCTTCGACACCGAAGACACCTTCGACTGCGACTCGGGTCTGAGCAGCGCCTCGAACGTGCCCAAGGACTACGCCAAGGCGTTGGGTATCTGCCGTGACACCAAGGAGACCCCGCCCAACAAGGCGGACAAGACTTGGGGCCTGATTTCCGCGGAAATCCTGCGCGCGGACGGGACTCCGCTCGGCGACAACAAGGCAAAGAGCATTCGCGCCACCTTCGGCAAGAGCATCAACGCCCTCGAAGGCAAGAATATGGTCGTCATGTCCAGCGGCATCGCCTCGGACGGGACGCAGACCAACCCAGGCCCGAACATCTCTTCAGGGAGTTTTGTCGACTACCCAAGCGAGACTCACTCACCGGCAAGCATGGCCAACATCCAATCCTGCTCGGATCCCCGTTGCGTCAAGGATTGGTTCGCGGCGGCCAACGCCCCACTCAAGGCTGCCAACGGGCTGCCCCAGGCACCCGGCTGCGGTTCGACCGGCGGCTTCTCGAACCCCGCGGAAGCGAATGACTCGGTAATGATTCGCCTCAAGTTGCGCGCGCCGACCAATGCACGGGCGTTTTCCTTCAACAGCTACTTCTTCTCGAGCGAGTACCCGGAATTCGTGTGCTCCGACTACAACGACCAGTTCGTGGCGCTCGTGGACACGCCCGGCGGCACGCCTTCCCCGATCCCGAACCCAGTCGACAAGAACCTGCTCACCCATCAGGACCTGACGACCAAGAGCAAGTGGCCCATCGGGATCAACGTTGCGAAGGGCACTAGCCTGTTCGCGGTGTGTGACCCGGCGGTTTCCAACTCGGGCAGCCTCTGCTTCGACGCCGACGTCAACGCGCAGTCTTGCAAGCTCGGCGTGGGCGACCTGCTAGGCACGGGCTTTGAAGCCAAGACCTCCGGCAGCTGTGACGTGGAAGGCGGTGGCACATTCTGGCTGACCACGGCCGGCAACGTCGTGCCGGGCGGCATCGTCGAGGTTCGCCTGGTCATCTGGGACGTGGGGGACACCGCCTACGATTCCCTGGCCTTGGTCGACGGCTTCAAGTGGCTGACCAATGCCACCTTGCCCGGCACGGGCTGAGCCTCCCCCAACCCAAAAGTAGCGAACGCGGCGGGCCCTAGCGCTAGCCGCTCGCGTTTTATGCGCGGTCGACATTCGGCGGGCACACGGATTCGAACCGATGCTGATTCGGGGTTGGGGCCCGAAACCTGAGGGTGGGGCCCCGATGACTTCACGTCAGCGGGGCGGGAGCTGTGCTCCCGACAAACAGAGTAGTGCATCGATTCGAATCGATGCACTACTCTCGGCCCATGACAAGCCAGGTTCCGAACTACTGGGACTACCTCAAGGTGGATCGTCTGCTCTCGCTCCAGGACGGACTCGATGGGGACGATTCGAAACTCATTCCGGACGAGCTGCACTTCATCGTCGTGCATCAAGTCTTGGAGCTGTGGTTCAAGCTGACCTTACGGGAGCTACGTGAAGCCCGGGACCACCTAGCTTCTCCCCAGGTGCCCGAGGAAAAGATCCCCTACGTCGTGCACCACCTGCGGCGCGCAAGCACCATCTTCGAGCTCGCCGTGGAGCACTTCAAGGTGATGGAAACTCTGACGCCCCAGGACTTCTTGGCGTTCCGAGACAAACTGATCCCCGCCAGTGGCTTTCAGTCCTTTCAGCTCCGCGAGGTAGAAATCGTGTTGGGCTTCGATGAGAAGCGCCGAGTCACCTATGGCGGTAAGGACCCCATGGAACACATCCGCCATCTTGCCGAGCACTCCCCCGCCGGCGAGATGGCTTGGGGGCGCATCGAAGCGGCGCGCAAAGAACTGACCCTGAAAACCGCGGTGCACGATTGGCTGTACCGAACACCGATCATGGGGTCGAGCCCTGGGGATCCCGGCGACGCGGGGGTCATCGATCGTTTCGCCAGCGACTACCTGCAGCGCCTGCGGGACGCCAACAAGGGTAAAGCCGAGCGCCTGGCAGCCGCGCTCAACGAGGACCCAAAGCCCTTCGCGGCGCGCATCGCCGAACAAGAGTCCGTCGCAGAGCAACTCCTGATGGCCCAAGACGCCCCTGAGGGCGAGCGTCAGAAATTGAAGCGGATTCGGGCCGGCGCGCTATTCATCGAGTCCTATCGGCAATTGCCGCTCTTGGCCTGGCCGCGCTTGCTGACGGACACCGCCGTAGAGCTCGAGGAGCAGCTGGTTCTGTTTCGAACTCGCCATGCACGCATGGTGGAGCGCATCATCGGCCGGCGCGTCGGGACCGGAGGGTCGTCGGGCGTGGACTACCTGGACCAGACCACCCGCTATCGCATCTTCGACGAGCTCTGGGCCATACGCACCATCCTGTTGCCCGAGCAAGAGTTGCCCCCGCTACAAAACGGCGACCGCTACGGCTTCGCGCAGTAGCGGTCGCTGACAGTGCGCGTGCTCTGTCGCTAGAGACACGTACACAATGGGTCGGCGGGGTCGCATTCGCAGTTTTGCTCCGCGTTCTTGGCACCTGCCTTGAGGCTCTGAGCCTTCTTGACCAGTTCACTGAACTCTCGCATCGCCTCGGAGCGCTTGGAGTCGCTTGCCAAGCTGAGGACCTGTTGAAAGCTCGACTTGCCCTTGTAGGGGGAATCCCTCAGCAGCATGCCGAACTCGGCCACCGCCGCGGTGAAGCGAAACTCTGCGTTGGCACTTTCGATCTTGCCTCGTCCGTCGCGCACGGCCGTTTCGAATAGCTGGCTGGTGGTGCCGCTGGGTTGCTTGTAGCGCAGCTTCACCGTCAACAGCTCGCCACTCGCCGCCGCTGGAGTCGGCTGGGGTCGCGCTTGATACTTGAGCTCGTCGCCCTTGATGGTGGGCACGGCGCCACCGGCGGGCACGACCTCATACAGAGCCGTCACCGTGTGATCCGCTCCGATTTCGCCCGCGTCCTTCTTGTCATCGTTGAAGTCCTGATGGGCCAGCACGCGGTTTTCGTAACCAATTAGGCGAAAGGCTGCGACCTGAGCCGGGTTGAACTCCACCTGGATCTTCACGTCCTTGGCGATGGTCATCAGAGTACCCGTTGCCTGCTCCACCAGCACTTTGCGCGCTTCACGAATCGAGTCGATGTAGGCGTAGTTGCCGTTGCCCTTGTCCGCGAGCTTCTCCAGGGTGGAATCGTTGTAGTTTCCACCTCCCAAACCGAGCACGCTCAAGAAGACGCCGCTTTTCGCCTTGTCTTCGATCAGATCGACCAGCTCACTCTCGCTGGTGGTGCCAACGTTGAAGTCGCCGTCTGTCGCCAGCAGCACCCGGTTGATGCCTCCTCGCACGAAACGCTTCTTCGCCATTTGGTAAGCCAGCCGGATGCCCTCACCGCCGTTGGTCGAGCCGCCAGCGTCCAGACGCTCCAGAGCCGACAGAATCTCCTGCTTCCGGTCGCCCGGGGTGGGCGGCAGCACCAAACCCGAAGCGCCAGCATAAACCACCATGGAAACACTGTCTCGCGCGTCCAGTTGATTGACGAGCAAGCCGAAGGCTCGTTTGAGCAATGGCAACTTGTTCGGGGCGCTCATGGATCCGGAAACATCGATCAGAAATACCAAGTTGGTGCCTGGCACATCCTTAGGCTCGACGTGTTTGCCTTTGAGCCCGATCCGAACCAAGCGGTGCTCTGGCGACCAAGGCGCTGATGCCACGTCCGTGGTCACGGAAAACGGATGGGGGCCGGTGGGTTCGGGGTATTCGTAGCTGAAGTAGTTCAGCATCTCTTCGATTCGCACGGCGCCCTTGGGTGGCAACTTGCCTTCGTTGAGATGACGACGCATCAAGGCGTAGGATGCCGTGTCCACGTCTATGGAGAAGGTCGAGCGCGGGTCCGTATCGACTCGTACGAACGGATTGTCGACGATGTGGTCGTAGCGTTCGCGATTGAAACGCCCCTTCTCGTCCTTGTCACCGTCGTCGGGCTTCGCCTCTTGCTTGCGCTCTTGTGGGTCCGCCATCGTCGCCGGTGAAGCGGCGGACGCTGCCAGCCCGGGCGCCCCTTTGGTCATCGCGTAGTGGGCCTGGGATTCCATCAGATCGCTCTCCGATGACCCCGGCTCGGACCTGACGACGAAGAACAGCCCGGCCGCTGCCGCGGCTGCTGTCGCGACCATGCCTGCACCGAAAACCAGGCGCCCGCGCCGACGCCTCGGCGCAAAGGGCACGACTTTTGGCGTTTCCAGCTGACGATCGGGCACCGGTGCCGAAGGTCCCGACGTTGGAATTGGTTCCTCGGACTCGGCTCCTGCACTGCCACGAGCAGCAGCCTCGATGCTCTGACGCCGGCCAGTGCTGAGGGCCGGCGAGTCTTGCTCTAGCTCCTCTCGGATCAACGCCAAGGTGCTTTCAATCGCCTCCAGCTCGCGCTGCTTTTCGGGTGACGCGGAGAGCTCACGTTGCATGGCCGCGGCCTCCTCCGGCGAGAGCTCTCCCAGAGCGTATGCGGTCAACTTGGCTTCTTCTTGTTCGCTCATGATGTCCTCCGAGCGGTAGCAGCGAACTGCGGTTCATCAGCGACTTGCTCCCGGATGGCCTTCACTGCTTGATGCAGGATGAAACCGACGTTGGACACACTCAGCTGCATCACCTCGGCGATCTGTTTGTAGGTCAGGCCCGCGTCGAGCTTGAGCAACAAGATTTCTCGTTGCCGTTCGGGCAGGCGGCGAATCGCAGCGCCGACTCGCGTCGCGTCTTCTTTGCGTTCCAGCTTGGTCGCCGGCCCGCTGTCAGGGTGTGCTTCCACGTCGCTCTCCTCCAGGTTCCGAAGGCGACGCTGAGTTCGGAGCAGCTCCAGGGCGCGATTGCGACAGACCGTGAACAACCAGGCCGCGAGATGACCCTCGACGTCACTCTGCTTCTGGTTGCACAGCCGCACGAACGTGTCTTGCACGACGTCCGGCGCCAATCCGTCGCCCACGATGGAGCGCGCGAACCGGAGCAGCTTGGCCTCGTGTTGGTCGAGGGCATCGATCACCCACCGACGGACTGGCTGTTGCGTTTCTCCGATCATCCTCGCCTTCAACAGGACAACGCAGCTGGCCGGGGTTTCTTAGAAATTAGTCCGAGCACTGGCCGATACAGGGTGCCCACCCAGCATGGGGGTGGGAACTGAGGCGCGGGGAAGTGCGCGGGGGCGCGCCAAAATCCCCGAGAAAGTGCGACAGGAGTGGCCCTGAACTGAGATTGGTCAACCGGTGCGGCCAGGCTCGAGAATTTTTGTCTCGCTAATCCGGCGCGAATGGACGACCAGTCTGAATTCGTAGAACAAGCGCCTTGACCAACTGGTTTAACCAGCTATTATTGGTTTAACCAGTTGGTCCCCAGCACGGGGAAGCAACGAATGAACGAGACAGCACCGGGTTCCAATATCGCCGCGAACATTTTTCGCGAGCTGCGCCGACAGATCCTCCGCGGGGAACTGCCAGCAGGGGATCGTCTGCCCGGCGAACGCGAACTCGCCGCCCACTACAACACGAACCGCAACACGTTGCGCGAGGCGGTGCGAAAGTTGGAGCAGTCGCGATTGGTCACAGTACGCCACGGTCAGGGCGTCACCGTCGCCGACTTTCGCAAGTCCGGCACCATGGAGCTACTGCCGGCCTATCTCGAAGCCGCTCCAGATCTGAGCGAGGTGGTGCACCTGCTCGAAGACATCCTGCCTGCCCGCTTGCTCGTGATCGAGTTCGCGACCCGTCTTGCAATCGCGCGGGCACACAAAGCCGACGTCGAGCGGCTTCGGGACATCACGGACTTGCTCATCGCAGCCTTCGAGCGCGGCGATCCCAAAGTCGTCGGACATGGATTCCAGCGTTGGCTCGATGCGCTCATCGACGCAGGGCACTCGGTATCTATCCGATGGATCGCGAATCCATTCTTGGAGGCGTATCGCGAGATCATCGATCGCTTTCCTGCACTCTGGGTGCTGGAACCCAGCTTCCCGGAACACCTTCGTGAGTTCATCACCGCCCTCGAGGAGGGCGATGAGCAGGGCGCCATCGACGCGACCCGTGACTACTACAGCCGCGTGGACGGTGCGTTCATCAAGGCCTTGGAGGCCGTGCTGGCGCATCGCACCGAGCACGACAAGCAGCAAAAGAAAGTCGACAGGAAACCCAAGCAACCGGACTAGCCATGAAACCTGAGCGCCCTCCCATCCAGACCCGTAGTGCAACTTCAAACCTCGTGCCTGCCAATCGATTGGCACGACGCAGTACGGATGGCTGGAAACGAGCGGCGCCCTACCCCATGGGTCGCTATGTGCGACGGGTCTTCCGCTTCTTGGTCGAGTGCATGATGCCCCCTCCCCCGGCGCCCAACTCCAAAGAGCTGGTCGACGAGGTCGAGAATGTCGTGCGCTCCTGGATGCCCTACATGCTGCCCCTCTCTGCACGTGGGCTGTCCTTGAGCATCTTGCTATTGGACTTCGCTCCCATCTTCCTCTTCGTGGCACCGCGCCGGCTGCACAAGATGCGCCCCGAGCGAGCCTCTGCACTGCTGTCGGAAATGGTGCACGGGCGCTTCGCTTTCCTCCGCTTGCTCGTTGTCGCCCTGCGGGGCGTCGTCATGAGCGCCTACTTCGATCAGGAAGAGGTGCACCGAGCCATCGCCTACCGACCTGTCGCCTTCATGCGGGAACGCATCGCACTGCGTGCCGGGCTACTCGAGGAAGAGCCTTCTCGGCTTTCCCTCCAGCCGCCGTTGCCCAAACAGACCGAGTCGGTTCCACCACCAGCCCAAGGGGCAGCGCCATGATCTACTCACACGCAGACTACGAAAAGAGCCACGAGTTTTCCGTAGACGTCGTCGTCGTGGGCACCGGCGCGGGGGGCGCGGCTGTGGGTACGGAACTCGCAGAAGCCGGCGTCGATGTGCTCTTCGTGGAAGAAGGCAGCTACACGCCAACCGAGAGCTTCAACCCATACACGACCGAGAGCATCCCCCGGCTGTACCGTGACGCCGCAGCAACGATCATCCTGGGGAACCCGCCCATCCCCTACGTAGAAGGCCGCGCGGTGGGTGGCAGCACGGTCATCAACGGCGGCATGGCGTACCGCACGCCCACCCGCGTGCTGGAAAGCTGGGCCAAGAGCATGAACGCCCCGGAGCTGGGCCCCAAAGCGATGGATCGCCTCTACCAAAAGGTGGAAAGGAATGTCTCCGTCGCCCAGCAGCACCCGCAGAGCGTCGGCGAAGACAGCCGCATCATGCGCCGAGGCGCGGAAAAGATGGGCTGGGAGTACACCGTCAACCAGCGCAACCAGTCAGCCTGCGTCGGCGCAAACAACTGCGCCTTGGGTTGCCCAACGGGTGCCAAACAATCCACCTTGGTGAGCTACCTGCCTCGGGCGTTCCGAGCCGGGGCAGACTGTCTGACTGAAGTCCGGGTCGATCGCCTGCTGATCAAGCGCGGACGCGCAGTGGGAATCGAAGGCCGGAGCGTTCACCCGGTCACCCGGCGCCCGGGTCGGCGAGTCGTAGTCCACGCACGAGCAGTCATCGTGTCCTGCGGCGCCGTGCAGACGCCATGGCTCCTGCAGCGCCATCGCTTGGGTCGACCCAGCAAGCTATTGGGCAAGAACTTCTTGTGCCACCCCAACGCCAAGGTACTCGCGATCTATCCCCATGACGTACGTGGTTGGCAGGGGGTCAGTCAGAATACGCAGATCCGTCACTTCCACGAAGACGGCATTCTGATGGCGGAAAACTTCGTCGCGCCGGGAGTGATCGCCGCCTATCTGCCTTTCCACGGAGCTCGGGCCTTCGAACTGATGCAGCGCTACAACCAAATGGTGGTGAGCGGAGTGCTGGTGGAGGATTCCTCGACGGGCAGCGTGCGCCGGGGACCCATGGACATGCCTTTGGTTCGCTACGACATCCAACCCTTGGATCATCAGCGCTTCTTGCGCGGAGTGAAGCTGCTCGCGGAAATGCATTTCGCCCTCGGGGCCGAGAGCATCTTGCTGCCGTTCTTCAATCAGCCCATGGCCCGAAACATGGACGATCTGAAGAAGATCGATGAGCTCCAAACCAGCCCCTCGACCCTCGAATTGTTCACTCCACACTTGATGGGCACCGCGCGCATGGGCTCCCGACCCGAAAACTCAGTGGTTGGCCTAGATGGCCAGGTTTGGGACTTGCCGGGTTGCTACGTCTCGGACGCCAGCCTGTTTCCTACCGCCATCGGCGTGAATCCGCAGATCACGATCATGGCGCTGGCGACTCAAATCGCCGAGCGCATGCAGCTCGCCCGAGCCGCTGCATGAGCGCATCGTAGCGGGGGCGGCGCTCAGGAGCCCAAGCAGCCGAGGTTGATTTCAACCTTGGCCTTGGAGTCCGCTTGCACCGCTGTGCAGGTCGTTGGGCAAAGCTTGATCAGCTTGGGCGCCGCAGGGTTGTCGTAGTACCAGCCGCCGTTTGGACCGCACGCCGCCGCATTGGCCACCCGCCCGATGGTCTGGGGGCTGCCGCCGGCGCCCGGAGTGAAGGTGACCGTGACCTTGTTGGGATCGATCACGCCCTTGGTCGTGGTGGGCATCACGTATTCGCAGCCCAGGGTCTTGTTCTGAATCGCTTGCAACTGGGTCGTGAATTGCGCGCCGATGTTGTTGCCACTGATAATGAAAGCGCTGCTGGTGCCGCCCTGCTGGGCCACATGGTTGATGATGCCTTGCCCGAGGGGCGGCAAGCCCGGGAAGCCGATGGCGAACACCGGAATGCCCACTGCGAAGGCACCGGCAGCGATGTTGCCCAAGGGGGTTTGAGCCGAGCTGCCGGTGGGTGCGCAGTTGCCTTCGGGGTTGCCATCCGTCACGAACACGACGACGCACTTGTGGGTGGGTTGGGCCGCGATGCGCGCCTTGCAAGCGTCCACGGCGCCCTGAAGGGCGGGAACGCTCGGCGTGTAGCCCGTGGCGTTCAAGCCATTCACCCAACTCGTGAAGGCTCCGTACGGAAGCGCGCCCCAGGGCACTGCTGGCGTAGCATAGGCATTCGACGCGCAGGTTTCGTTGAAGCCACCAATTGGGAAGCGCTGGCCAGTCACGAAGATCCCGGCCGCTCCCGCGCCGTTGGCGAAGTTGACCACGCCACCCCTCAGCGCAGACATTTTCGATCCCATCGAGCCGGACGTATCCAGCATGAAGTAGAGATCCAACGGCGTGAGCTTGCCCTCGACGATCGTCGACGCGCAGGCCTCGGGCTGAATCACGGGTGCGTCGTAGTAGAAGTTGACGTCGGGGAATCCCGCGTCCGCGCCACCGAAGCCGGAGCTCGCACTGCTGCCTCCAGATCCCGTCGAGGCGTCATTGCCCGCACTGCCACCTTTGGCCGCACTGCCTCCAGCTCCCGCACCGGCACCTACACCGGCGCTACCTGCATTGGCGCCGGCGCCGATCGCGCCACCGCCGGCAATTTCGCCGCCGCCGTCTCCAGCACTGCAAGCGAACGCCACCACAGCGGCTGGAGCGATCCAAAGCCAACGCATGAACTAAGCATGACGTTGCCGAGCCGCGCGCTCAAGACTGCGCAAACGCGCCTAATGTATGCAAAGGTGCGACACGCTCAGTTGCAGCTCGCTGTCGCGAAGCGATCGTAGGCATCGGGGCAGGTTTTCGCCGTGCATGACTTGCAGGGCTGCCCGAGAGGATCCACGGCGCACTCGAGGCCGCAGCTGTTTTGCAAGCAGAAGGCGAGGTCCAGGATGGGCATGGGCGCACCCGGGCACGCGTTTTCCCAGCACGAACTCGAGCACGCTGGGTTCTTTGCACTACTCCCGCAGGCCACGAGGCACTTGAAGGTGTCGATGGAGGACGCGGTTCCGCTACTGGTTGTCTTGCCGGCACGGCAAAACTCCGTCTGCTCGTCCACCTTGGGCCAGTACATGGCGACGAACATGCACATCTCGTTGGTATCCGCGCTCGGGCCGGACACGACCGGGGTTGCGTCCGGGTTCTGGAAGTCGCAGCGGTAGCGAATCGAGCTTCCCTTCGGAAGCATCGCTGGCGGATCGAGAGGGAACACGCGGGGAACCGGCTCCTCCCACTCGGTGGATTCATACAGCGGACCAAGGGCTGCAGCGGCCGAGGCATCCGTCGTGTCAGCGCGGAAATAGGTGCCCCGCTTGTGCATGTGGGACGCCGCAAAAGCGAGGTTCAAGTCCGAAGGCACGGGACAGGTGAGCTCGGCGCTGCCCTTCGCCGCGGGGCCTAGACTGATGGCTGGGTTGTAGAAGAAGAGCACCCCCGCCTCTTGCTCCACATCTGCAACGTCGAGCAGTTCCATGCGGAGATCGATCTTGGCGTCCAATGCAACACTAGTCGTATTCAAGTAGTGGGTCTGAACCAGCATCACCTCACCAGGAGAAAACCTCTGCCCCACACCCTTGGGCATGGCGAACTCGCCGTCGGTCTCTTGGGCGGCGTAGATCACGCCTCGCACGTTGCTCATCCAGTCGCTCTCGTCGCAATCGACAAAGACGTCGCCTCCGGACGGGATCTCCGTCAGCTGTGTGCGGTAGACCAAGAAATGGTGGCTACCCGGTGAGTAGTTGTGAAACACGCGCCCAACGGCGATTTCGCCCTCGTCCTTGGGCAGCTGCACGAACTTGCACTTTTGGATCTCCTCACCCACGCCCACACTAGCTTCAAAACTGAAGTCCAAGGTTTGCGCCTTTGCTCCAGGTGCAGGCGAGTCCTCAGAATCACCGCAAGCCCCGAGTTGCAAACAGGCCAACCCGAGAGCGATCTTAGTCAACGCACACATGCCAAGGAGTTTAGCATTTGGCGTCCGGCGTCATGGGTGGGGTTTGGGGTCGCGGGCCTGGGGCGTCACTGCTGCGCTAATCTCGAACTGGTGCACGCGCCGGCGCCTTTCGCACCCTGGACGGACCAACCGACCCGCGTGGCCCAATGAGAGAGTAGTTACCCACCCGGCTTCGCCGGACCCACATCGAAGGAAACGCGCCATACTGCTGGATGGTGGCAGAGAGGTCGAGGCCGCGATGGCGCCAGCGAGCCCTTCTATTTCTGCCTGGTGGCCCAAGGCCGCCACAATGCCCCGACCCCAAAAACAACGCCGAGGATTGGGTCACGCGCGCAGTGCGGCCCGGAAATCTTCCAGCGTTTCGTACTCGTCCCGCTCGTGCTTGAAGCCCGTTTTTTCCTTGAAAGCGCTGGAGTCCACGACGACCGGGTGCTTGATGTGACTCAGGGCACCCGGCGGCAACTTGGGCAGGCCAAAGCGGCCCATCACCATGCGGAAAAGTAGCTCCGGCACCGCAACGGGCTGGTGCCCGACGTGGCGAATGATCGACGACAGCGGCATGGGCTGGGGGCCGGCCACGTTGTAGACGCCACGCACTTGTTTCTCGAGCGCCAGCACCAGGGCCCGGGCGACGTCGGCCTCATGCATGAACTGGAATAGCGGGTCGTGCCCCATCACCGTGGGCACGTGGGGTCCGCGCAAGAACGCCGCGAGAGTGCCCGACTTGCTCGGCCCCATGGTGTAGACGATCCGCAAGACGGCCGTGCTGATATCCGGGTAACGCCACAGGGCCGTTCCGGCGAATAGATCTGCGGCAACCAGATCGGCCAACTCGGGGAACGTCTCCAAGGCCAAAGGAGGCTCGTCTTCGGTGTGGTACAGCACCGAATCCGCGGCCGCGCCATAATAGGTGTGACGCCCAGCGAACACTGCGTGCTTCACACCGTGGCGGTGGCAGTAGTCGAAGACCGCTTTGGTTCCACCCAAGTTGATGCGGTAGCGATCTTCACTCTGGGCAGTGAGGTGCGTGACCGTGGCCATGTGGATCACGGCTTCGGGTCGCTCTTTGCGGAATACGTCTTCCGCAGCGCGCTTTCGAATGTCCGCCTCGTGGATGCGGATCTCTTCAGGGGCGCCGCGCCACGCCCGGCGGTCGATGCCCAGGACCTCGTGTCCGTGCTTCAACAGCAGAGCCGCGACCTGCTGGCCCACTTTGCCGGATATGCCTGTGATCAGTACTCGCATCTCTCTGCCCCGCATCAGGTTGGCTCGTAGGTGCGGCGACCGCGGTCGATCAGGTCCGCTATGCGACGCTTGACGTCGTCGACTTTGACCAGGATGTCGGCGTCTTCTTCGTTGCCGGTTCCGGAGGGCAGCACCGGCTCTCCGAAGTGCAGCTCCGTATGAACGGGCAGAGGCATGGGCAAGCCATAAGGAGTCACCGGAATGTATGGGGCGCCCAGAAGTTTGCCCAGACGTTCCAGGTTCATGACCGTGGGCACGGCTTCACCGCCGCCCAGGTAGGCGACAGGAATGATGGGAGTGTTGGTGGCAAGAGCCAAGCGCATGAAGCCAGTTCCGAAACGCACCAAGCTATAGCGTTCGGTGAACAGCTTGGCTGTGCCGCGTGCGCCCTCCGGGAATACCATCAAGAGCCGCTCGTCGTTCAACAAGCGCACGCAGTGCTGAGGCAGACCCGTGAACTGGCCTGCGCGCTGCAGCATCATCCCGGCGAAGGGTTGGCGCGCCAGGAATTTCTCCACCATGCCCTGGGCCAAGCGAGGTGGATCGATTTCGAAGAAGCAGGCGGCGATCAACATGCCGGCGTCGATAGCGAAGCCGCCCGAGTGGTTGCACACCAACATGGCGCGGCCATGGCGGGGGACGTGTTCGATGCCGTGCACGCTGCAGCGGAAGTAGCGGTGATAGAACACCGACAACAAGGACATGAAGCGCCCCACGTCTTTTGCCGAGACCCCATAAGGGTCGATGCCATCCCGATTGAAGGACAGCTCGAGCTGCTTCAACCGCTTCCGAACGTTCGGGGCAATCCACACCATGCGCTCGACGCCGAGCATACACGCTTGGGGCCCCGGCGCGCTGTCGATAGTAGTGTATTGTTGCGGCGTGAGTCGCGTGCTGGTTGCGGGGTGTGGCTACGTGGGCACTGCGCTGGCCTTACGCCTCGCCCGCGCCGGTCACGAGGTGTGGGGCTTGCGCCGGCGCGGGAACCTCCTGCCGGAGCCGGTCCACGCCATCAGCGCCGACTTGACCCAGGAGCAGACCCTGCACTCCCTGCCTGGAGACCTGGACGTGGTGTTCTACACGACGGCAGCGGACGACAGCAGCGAACGGGCCTATGCCGCAGCCTATGTGACGGGACTGCAAACCCTGGTCGCAGCGCTCTCGCAGAAGCGGATGCGGCCACGCGTGGTGTTCACATCCAGTACAGCGGTGTACGCGCAAGCGGACGGCCAGTGGGTCGACGAAGACAGCGAGACTGCGCCGACCCACTTCAGCGGCACACTGCTACTCCGCGCCGAGACTGCGCTGGAGAACTCCGGGCTGCCGCACGTGGTGCTGCGCCTCGCGGGGATCTACGGACCGGGCCGGGAGTCGTTGCTTTCGAGCGTGCGTGAGGGGCGAGCAACATATCGCGAAGGCCCACCGCGCTACACCAATCGGATCCATCGCGATGATTGCGCAGGTGCGCTGCAACACCTGGGCCTCATGGCTTCGCCAGCGAGGCTCTACCTGGGCGTGGATGACGAGCCGGCGGATCGTCGCGTAGTACTCGAGTATCTCGCCACGTTGCTTTCTGCACCGGCTGCCCGGGTCGCGACGGAGCCCGCCAAGCCGCGACGCAGTGGAAGCAACAAGCGCTGCTGCAACCAGCGCCTGAAAGCCAGCGGGTACAGCCTTGAATACCCGACGTTCCGCGACGGCTATGCAGCCATGCTGAAGGCTCGAGATTGAAGCTCGTGTCCAGACCGGCGCTGCAGCTCAGCCCAGGGCTTCGAGCGCCGCCCGCACCGAATCGATCACGAAGGGTGCTTCGTCCAATGCGTTGGGCCAGTGGGGGGAAAAGCGCAGCAGGCCATCGGGCAGGGTGCAGGATACGCCCGCCTGCATGAGCTGCTCGTGCAGCCGCACCACATCTACGCCTGGCGGCGGCTCCAGAGAGAGAATCCCCGAACGCTCTTCACGCGCGCCGGAGCGACGGCTCGAAAAACCGAGGGACAGCAAGCCTGCTTCCAGCACGTCCAACAGCCTCTGTACGTGAGCGAAAATCTCGGCCGGCCCAAGCAGCGCGATCGCGGAAACGGATGCTTCCAGAGCGGCGCCGCCCATGACGTTGGTCGCGCTGCCCTCCAAGAAGTCCGTGCTGGTTCGAATTGCACGGTCGTAGCGCAGCTTGCCCGGGCCCTCGAACAAGAACGACAGCGGCTCCTCGTGGCTGAGCCAGCCGGCGACGACCGGCTGCAACTCGCGCACACGCTCGGGGGCGACGTAAACGAAGCCGAGACCCTCCATGCCCATCAGCCACTTCTGACTGCCGCAAGCCAAATAGTCGACGCCCTCGGCTTTCACGTCCGTGGGAACGACGCCCAGCGCCTGGATCGCGTCCACGCAGATTTGCGCCCCGCGCTGATGACACGCCTCAGCCATGCGGCGCACTGGCATGCGAAAGCCCGTCTGGAACTGCACCGCGCTGACCGCCACCAAGCGCACGCCCCGATCCAGCTGCTCTACAAAGGCATTCCAGGTTTCGTCGGGATCCGTGCGGAAGCCATCCGCCGGAAGCAGCACCGTTTCGAGCTGCCGAGCGGCGGC
Organism: Polyangiaceae bacterium; assembly: GCA_965222375.1. Taxonomy (GTDB): domain Bacteria; phylum Myxococcota_A; class Polyangia; order Polyangiales; family Polyangiaceae; genus JACKEA01. The sequence goes on along the minus strand of CBDCTZ010000016.1, from coordinate 3,104,346 downwards.
GACGCGTTGCCAGGGCGTGACGTTCGCGGGGAACTCCCCCTCGAAAAGCACGACCCGATCCCCAGGTTGCCAAGGAAAACACTGGGCAATGTCCGACAGGCCCCGAGTCGTGCTGGGAGACAACGCAACCTCGGACTCCCGGGCGCCGATCAGCCTCGCCAAGAGCGCCTTGAGTCGCTGGCGCTGCTCCACCCAGTCGAAGACCGCAGCCACGCCCCGTCGCGAATAGTCCGCGAGCACCCTCTGCACGGCGTCTTGCACCAACGTGCTCACGGGCGAAATCGCCGCGTGGTTCAAATAGCTGCGCGGCTCGAGGTTTGGGAACGCCGAGCGATCGCCGAGACCAACTCTCGCCATCGCGCGGTCAGAAAGTTCCGTGCACACCAACGTGATTGGGCGCGATTACCGGCTGCAGCCGCAGCCTCGCGGAATCAGCGTCCGCAGGTTTGGCGTCATCGCCGCCATCCGCCGTAAGCAATAGGAACGCTCCCAGGCCCAGCCCTACGCCGCCGACGATGAACCCCGTGGTCGCGATGTTGGCCTGGGTCTGCCCCTTGTCGAAGAGGTCTCGCTCGGATTCGGAGCAGACGTCGTTCGCACAAGACTTGTCGAGTTCGCTCTTCGTCGAGCGCGCCGCTAGGCCCATGGCTGTGCCGACCACCAGCCCCGCGCCTCCGACCGCCAAGCTCACGTAGCCCAGGGTCTTCTGGGTGCTTCCGGAGCCAGCTTCCTCCTCTACTTTGGGCTTCTTGGGTGGGGGTGGTGCCTTCTTCTCGGTCAGGAGAATCGACACCGGCAGGTTCTCGGCCTCCTTCAGCTCGAAACTCTCGCTGTACTCCTCGAACCCCTCCGCCGTTGCACGCACCTTTACCGTGCCGGGATTGACGGCAATGGGCTGCGCCCGGGCGTCGGCCTCGATCTCTTCGTCGTCCACGAACACGTCACCGTCAAAGCCCTCGGGCAATTCGAGGCTGATCGTCGGAATCCTCTTCTCCAGGTCTTTCAGGCGCTTCTTGGCCGTTCGCTTTTGCGCCCAATTGATCTTCTTGTGCTCCAACGCAACGCGCAGGTTTTCCGCAGCCTCGATCAGGTTGCCGACCTTGTCTTCCGCACGCGCCAGCCGAATGCGGATCGCGGCAGATTCCTTGAACTCCGAGGCGCGCTCGTACGCTTCCCGGGCAGCCTCCCAATCCTTCTTGCGCTCGGCGCGTTTGCCTTCCTTCACTGCCTTCCTCGCAGCGACGATGTCCGCCTTGCTGGGTTTGGCCAGCGCCGGCAGCGCCAGGGAGAAAGCGCAAGCAAACAGAAGCCAAAAAGCCGCTCGGATCTTCATTGGTATCAGCAGTCTCCCGCGTTTCGCGAGTCGTGGCAATGCGTCGAACCTACACTCACCTACCTGCCAATCCGTTGGTGAAGCGGGCATGACAACTCAGCGCGCAGGACGCCGTCGCGGCTTGGTGCTCTGGGCTTGCTCTGTTCGCACAGCACGTCCATCCTCCTTCCGGGATGTGGCCTGGCTTCAAAGCTCGCCATGGGTTGGGCCCTTGCGCCCTGGTCCTCGGCCTGGCCGGCTCAGCAGCGGCGGATGAGGGCCAGTGGCCGCCAGGCCAGCTCCCAGAGGTCAGCAGCAAGTTCGCCGGGCTCGGGATTCAGCTCGCACCCAAACAGATCTGGAACGACAGCTCTGGTTTGGCTCGTGCTGCGGTGAACCTTTCCGGCTGCTCCGCTTCGTTCATCTCTGCAAGTGGCCTTATTGCAACGAATCATCACTGCGCCTACCGTGCCATCCAAGGCCAGAGCACCCCTGAGCGAGATCTGCTCCAGGATGGCTTCATCGCGAAAACTCCCGACGCCGAAATCGCCGCCAAGGGATACACGGTACGAGTCCTTCGTCGGATCAAGGATGTCACCGCGCGCGTGAACAAGGCGGCGCGCGGCGCCAAAGACGACTTGGCGCGCTACCGAGCCATCTTGAAGGCCAAGAAGGTCATCGTTGCCGAATGCGAGAAGAAATCGCCTGACGCGCGATGCGAAGTGAAGTCCTTCTATTTGGGGGCTAGCTACAGATTGTTCGAGGCCGTCGAATTGCGAGACATCCGCATCGTGTACGCGCCCCCGAAGTCGGTTGGAGAGTACGGCGGAGACATCGACAACTGGATGTGGCCGCGTCACAGCGGGGACTTCACGCTGTTTCGGGCCTACGTGGGCAAGAATGGGCGACCCGCCGATCACTCCAAAGCCAACGTTGCCTACGCACCGAAGGTGCACTTGAAGATCGGCGCCCAAGGCGTCGCGCCCGGCGACGCGGTCATGGTCATGGGCTACCCGCGCCGAACCAATCGTCACTTGCCGTCTGCGGAGGTGACCCGGCAGATCGAACAGTTCCTGCCCGGGCGCATCGACTTGTATGGCGAGTGGCTGGACATCCTCGCGGAGCACGCAAAGCGTTCCAAAGAGGTCGCGATCAAGGTCGCCGCACTGAAAAAGTCCCTGGCGAATCGCCACAAGAATGCACGGGGCATGCTGGAGGGCATCGCCGCGATCAAGCTGCGAGAGCGCCGCGCCAAGGAAGACGACGCGCTGACCAAGTTCGCCAAGGGCAAGCCCGAGCACGCCGCCGCCCTGCGCGAACTGACTGCCCTGAGCAAGGCCAGACGCGAAACCTACGCGCGCGAACAGTTGCTGCACGCGGTCTCGCGAGGTGTGAACCTCGTGGCGACGGCATCGGACCTGGCTCGCCTCGCCCTGGAGCGTAAGAAGCCAGACCTCGAGCGAAGCCCTGGCTACCAAAAGCGCGACGAGCCAGCTCTGTGGCGAAGCCAACAGCGTCGACTGCGAAACTTCGATCCTGAAGTCGACGCGGAGATGCTGGCCAGCTTGGTGGCTCGCGCCCGTGCCCTGCCCAAAGGTCAGGAGGTCAACGCCTTTGCGAAATTGTCGCCCGGCAGCCGCGACCGCAAAACCATCGCCCGAGGCCTGGTTGGGCGGCTGAAAGCCTCGAAGCTACGCAGCCTGGAAAAGGTACAGGAGCTCTTCGACGGCGAGGCGGACGCCATCGATGCGTTCAAGGACCCGATCCTCGACCTGGGTCGAGCTCTGGCACGAGAGCTCGTTACGCAACAAGACATCGACTACCAGCGCGCTGGCCAGCTCAGCCGCAACGGTCCGAAGTTCTTCGAAGCCCTGAAAGCCGTTCGGGGCGGTGCGATCTACCCTGACGCAAACGGCACGCTGCGTATCAGTCTGGCCAAGGTGCACGGCTACGCGCCCCGGGATGGTTTGGTTGCGACGCCCCAAACCAGCTTGCTGGGCGCCGTGGCCAAGCACACCGGCACTTGGCCTTTCAATCTTCCCAAGTCCGTCATCGACAAGGCGCCTGCGGCGAAGAACTCCTTCTGGTCCGACCCTGGGCTGGGCACGGTCCCGATTTGTTTTCTGTCCAACGCGGATACCACCGGCGGCAACTCGGGAAGCCCCATGGTCAACGGGCGTGGCGAGTTGATCGGCCTCAATTTCGATCGCGTTTGGGAGAATATCGCTGGGGACTTCGGTTACAGCACGGAGCGCTCCCGGAACATTGGCGTCGACATCCGCTACATGCTCTGGCTTTTGGACCGCGTGGAAGACGCTGGCGGCCTGCTGCGAGAGATGGGCGTTGCCGAGTATCGCAGTGCTCCCGCACGTCGAAGACGGGTCGAAAGCGCGCACCGTCCCGCCCCCATCCAAAACCCCCAGCCTAAGGCGCCCGCCAATGGTTGTAGCGTGAGTACTTCGCCGCGTTCCGCCTCGGCCGCCTGGTGGGCCCTAGCCTTCGGCGTGTTGCTTCGGCGCAAACGCCAGCGCTCGACAATCCGACGCGATTCATCTCCGCCAGCCTGCGTCAGCGGCTAGGACGCTGCGTCGAGCTGCACCGCGTGGTGTTTCTGCGCGCGGATCTCGAATTGTGGCGCGCTCTCGATCACCTTCTTGACGCTGCACTTGGCCGCGACCCGTTCTAGCGCCGGCACGTACTTCTCCGGAAACCCCGATGGAACCGAGATATCCAGGCGCACTCGTTCCAGGCGCCCCGTGTCGGAATCGAAGTCCTGGTGTTGCACGAGTTGGATCCCATCCGTAGGGATGTTCCGAGCTTGGCAGAAACCCAGCACGTACACTCCAGCGCAGGCGGCGAGGGAGGCCAGAAACAACTCAAAGGGCTCCGGCTCGCGCCCCTCCCCACCATGCTCTGGGCTCTGGTCGGTGCGGATCACCCGATCGCCCAACTGTGCATCCACCCGCTTGCCTCCGACGAAACTGATGGCGATATCCATGACGGCTCCTCGCGGACTTGAACGTCCCTGCCCTGTGAGAGCCAATCCAGCATCGAAAGGGTTCGCTCGACCGCGCGAGGATTGGAAGAGGCCCCTGGCCCTGGATGGTTTTTTTGGGGATGTGCCGGCCCCTGCCGTCATCGGCACCTCGCCTTGCGCGCCTCGCGCTCGGGGTTCCTGGCGCGAATGGCTCTTGCTGGGCCCGGTTGGCCGATTTCCCACGCAAAGTGACGGGGGCGTCGGGCAGCCCCTGAAAGTCTGCACCCTCTGAGCGCCCGTACACTGCTTTTGTGTTCACAATCCCGATCGCCGATGGTACGCATGTGGGCGATTTCACATGACAAAGCATCGCGGAACTCAGGCAAGAGGCAAGGCCAAGACTCGCAAGGCCACGCCCAAGGCGCGGGGCGCCCGGGCCACCAAGAAGCCGGCGCGCAAGGCGCCGGCTGCCAAGCGCGCGGTTGGGAAGCGACCCGCCAAGAAGGCCAGCGCGGCGAAACGCAAAATCGCCAAGGCCGCGACCCGGTGCAAGCCGGCCAAGGCCCTCACGAAACGCAAACCGTCCGCCGCTGCAAAACGCAAGTCCGCTGCTCCAGCGAAGCGCAAGACCACGGTGGCGACAAAACGCAAGCCGACCAAGGCCCTCGCGAAGCGTAGGCCCGCCAAGGCCGTCGCGAAGCGCAGGCCGTCCGCCGCCGCAAAACGCAAGTCCGCTGCTCCGGCGAAGCGCAAGACCGCGGTGGCGACGAAACGCAAGCCGACCAAGGCCCTCGCGAAGCGAACACCAACCGCCGCTACGAAACGCAAGAGTGCGGCTCCAGCCAAGCACAAGACCGCGAACTCCGTAGCGAAGCGCAAGCCCACAAAGCCCGCCGCCAAGCGCAAGCCCGTCGCCGCCGCGACGAGACGCAAACCCGCAGCGAAGCGTAAGTCCGCGGTCGGAGCCAAGCGCAAGCCGACCAAGGCCCTCGCGAAGCGAAAGCCCCTCGCGGCGACGAAGCGCAGGCCCGCGAAGCAGGTCGCCGAACGCAAGCCGGTCGCTACCCGCTCCACCATCCGCGCCATCGCGCCCAAAGGCAGCGCTGCTGCCGCGAAGCGAGGCGGCGAAAGTGGCACGGGGTCCGCGGCACGACCTGCTTGCCTCGAGCCCCCTCGAGAAGCGCCGCTAGAAATCGCTGACAGCCGCTCGGCGGTTCGCGTGGGCCGGCTCCCGCCACGAGCAAGTTCCAACGCCGCCCAACCAGCTCCAAAGCCCAGCAGCGTGACTACGGCAACGTGGAAGGCCGCTCAAACCATGGCGGAGCGACTGGGCGCAGCTCAACTCTCGGATCTGCAGAAGCGGGTGATCGGAGCGGGGTTGGAAGGACGCAACGTCGTTGCCACTTTCGCCGCGGGTGAAGGCAAGTCGACCTGTGCCGCAATACTGGCCCAGCTGTGTGGTGGCGTAGCAGTGATCTTGTCGCCGAGCCCACGCCTGACTCGGGAACAGCAACAACGCCTCGAACATCGTCGCATTCCGGCCGCGCGCTTGGATCCCAGCCCGTCGCAAGCAGAGCGAGGCAAACTGTGCGCGCAGTTGGATGCGGGCGAGCCGTTGACGCTGTTCACCTCGCCGGGCGCCTTGGCCAGCGCCGAGGATGTGCGCGCCGCGCTGCGCACACGGGGTGTGGCCGTGTGCATCGTGGAGGAGGCGCACTCCCTGGCAGAGACAAGCCACGGCATCTGCCCGTCGTTGTTGATCTGGCGCAAACTGCTCGTGGATTTGGGGCGCCCCAACGTGGTTGCCCTACTCGCGCCCTCTGGCTTCACCACTCGGCGCGAGGTGGCTAGCTGCCTCGAGCTCAGCGCGCCGGTCGTCGTGGAGTCTCAACCCATTCGAGACAACGTGGTCCTGGAGCTGCATCGCCTCAGTGGCGATCCCCGGCGACGTGCATTCAGCGGATTGGTACAGGAGCTGCGACGCCCGGGCCTGGTGTTGGCGCAGACTCCTCGAGAAGTCGAAGAAATCCATGGCCTTCTGGTCAGCGCCCGGGTGCCATCCCATCGCTACCATGCGGATCTGACAGCGTCTGAGCGGCTCGGGGAGCAGTTGAATTTCATGTTGCCGGGCCGCAAGACGGTGATGGTCGCCCAGAGCGCCTTCAGCCCTGGCTCTGGCGTGGTCGGTACCGACGACGAGCGACTACTCGAGGGCGCACCCAAAGGGTTTGGCCTCGGGCTCGACAAGCGCGATCTGCGCTTCATCGTGCATTGGGGTGCACCCACCAGCGCCGAGCAGCTGGCGCGTGAAGTGGGCGCGGTCGGCCGGGACGGAGATCAAGCCCGCGCCATCATCTACTGCGACGTCGGCGACTCGAACCGCGGCGGTGCGCTGCTGATGCGTCATCGATTGCATCCTCCCCACGCTGCCGCAGTTGCCGATGCTCTGGATGGCCAAGCTTTGGAAACGCGCAAGACCAACTTCGAAGCCCTGGCCCTGGAGACGGGCCTATCTCTGACAACCCTGGCCAGCTGGTGCACCGTCTTCGAGATGGCCGGCTTGCTCCGCGTGACTTCCGGCTGGGTGGAAACCTTGGCACCGGCCCGCGACATCATGGAATGCGCCACGGAGATCTCCGCGCGGCTGTTCCGGCAACAGCGGGAGGACGAGCGACGCCTGAGCGCGATGCGTGATGTGCTGCTCGACGCCGGCTGCCATCGGGCAGCTCTCGAGCGCGCTCTTGGCGCTCGCGCCAATGCCTGCGGTCGCTGTGATCCCTGCAAGAGCGGCACTTTGGCGCGGCCAGCGCGGCGCCCCCCGGCACAGACCTTCAGCGTCACGGGCGTCGACCCGAGTGGCGCAGCCACTCCGCCGGCCCAACTGTCGGCGAGAGTCAGCGAATTCCCGTACTTGAAGACGGGCAGTCGGGGCCACTGACGGGGCCCCCGAGGGCGGCTTCCGAGCATTCAAGCCGCTGCCCGGGCCGGGCGGTCCGCGCGTACAGGGCGAGGTGCCGATGACGCGATTGGCCGGCACATCCCCAAAAACCAATCCGTGGCTATCAGCCGGCGCCGGGCTTCGGCATGCCCACGCGAACCAATCCTTCGGCGAGTAGCTTCTCGACCGCACGTGCAAAGGGATCTGGACCCGATCTGCCTGCAATGCGTCGCAGGGCGTGGCTGTACGCCGGAACACATCGAACCCTCAGGGGCAGGGCTGGGTAGAGTCGAGACAGCACCTTCAAGGACGAACGATAGGCGCGCTCTCTGCCCACACTCCAGGAAAAGCCGAACTCGGCTCGGAGTCGCGGCGTCAGCGCGCCCGCGGTCATCATTTTCATGAAGCTCATCGCGGGCGCCAGCGCGGAGTTGGGCGGACGAAAGAGAAACGACGCAATTTCGCGAGCGGGTTTGCCCACGGTGATCACATCCGAGTCGAGCATGCGGCGCATATAGGCTTCGAAGGCGGCCATGTCCGGCGGCAGCACACCATCGTCGATGCCGAACAGCCGCGCGAAACTCTTGCTTTCCTGGTAGTAGGCCTCGCGCTGGGCTGGCGGCAGGCGCCCGAGGATGGCCTCGTAGAACATCAAGCCCGAATCGATCAACGTCGCATGTACCCAAAGCAAGGCCTCGGGATCATTCGCGGCATATGGCGTGCCCTTCTTGAAGGCCCCAACGTCCTCGGTCACTGTCCCGACGATGCGCTGGTGAATGGCATGAACGCGACGCGAGGAACGTAGGGCTTGGTCCTGATCTCCGAATACGATCGCGTACACGTTTTCAAACGTGCGCTTGAAGCGCCCCAAGGGGTCCGTTCGAGTTTTGGAGTGCTGATCGACCGAATGGGCAACGAAAGGGTGGGCCAACTGCAGCAGCGCCGCCCGGCCGCCCCCAAGAAACAGCGCGGACTCCCGATCCACTTGCCAAGCCACGCTCCCGGGCCCGAACAGCCCGCACTCGGGCCGATCTACCCCTGCGGTCACCCGAGAAATGAGCGCTTCGAGCTGATCCCGGTCAACCGCAGGCTGGGAATTTGTCGATTCGACTCCGCTGGCCAAGACGGCTATTTGTCCCACCCCTCGCTCGACCGCGCAACCCAGAGCGCCACATGAGTTTCGACATCGAACCCGGAGAAAAGCCCGCGCAAGCCGTTGTCCGCGTTGCCACGCGTGACATCGATCACTGCTTGGCGGCTCTTGCTCGACTGGACGAGGACGCGGAGCTCCATGTTCACGGCGTGCGCAAGCGTGTGAAGCGCTTGCGCGCACACCTACGCTTGGTGCGTTTCTCCATTCCGGGCAAGAGCTACGCGAAAGCCAATGCGGCTCTGCGCGACGCTTCTCGCTTGCTGGCCACCGCGCGAGAAGCCGCCGTCCGCAAGCGGGGCCTCAAGTTGATGTTGCGCAGTCAACCCAAGAAGGACGAGGCGTTCTCCCAAACCGTTCGCAAGATGGTCGTCAAGGGCGACGAATCCCCGCTGCCCAGTGGCAGCAACGTGGCTCAGGCAAGACAACTCCTGCTGGAAGCCCAAGCCATGTTTGGCCGCCTGAAGCCGGGCAAAGGTGATTGGGATCTGGTGGGGCAGGGCCTCCGCTTCAGTTACGCAAAAGGTCGCGGCTTCATGAGGCGTTGCCTGAAGCGACCATCGACCCACGCGTTCCACGAGTGGCGCAAGTGGGTCAAGTACCAGTGGCACCAGGTGGAACTACTCACGCCGGTCTGGCCCGAAGAACTCGGTCTTCGCGCCAAAAGCCTCAAGCATTTGGCCGACACCTTGGGGGACGAGCACGATCTGTCCGATCTGCGGGACAGTTTGCTTTCCAAGGCCGTACCCATGGAATTCTCCGGCGACCTCAAACAGCTGCTGCGCACCTTGGATCAGCGCCGAGCGGCCTTGCGGGGGGACGCCTTGCGCATCGGCGCTCGGCTATTCGCCGAGAAGCCCCGAGCATTCGAGGAACGAGTGGAGGGCTACTACAAGGCCTTTTCCAGCGAAGGCGCGGCGCTCGAGCCTAGCCCTCCAGACGATCAATGACCGCTTGAGCGAAGTCCTGGGTGCCGAGGCTGCCACCTAGATCCCGGGTCTTTTCGCCGTCGAGCAGGGCTTTGTCGAACGCCGCACGCACGCGTGCGGCGGCTTTCCGAGCAGACGGGTCGCTGCGAGTCTCGCCCAGGTGCGTGAGCATCATGCTGGCGCTCATCATCAACGCCAGCGGGTTGGCAACGCCCTGGCCAGCGATGTCCGGCGCGGAGCCATGCACCGCTTCGAAGACAGCCTCTTTGTCACCAATGTTGGCCCCCGGGGACACGCCGAGTCCTCCCACCAAGCCGGCACACAGATCCGAGACTAAGTCTCCGTAGAGGTTCTCGCACAACAGAATATCGAACTGATTCGGATCCTGTACCAGGCGCATGTGGCCCGCGTCCACGATGACTTCTTGGTACTTGATGTTGGGGTAGTCGACCTCGTGCACCTTCTTGGCTTCATCCAACAGCATGCCGTCCGAAAGCTTCATGATGTTCGCCTTGTGAAACACCGTAATCTTCTTGCGCTCCTGATGCGTTGCGTAGCGGAACGCCCAATGGGCGATGCGATGGCAGGCGTTGCGGGTTGCGACTTTCATGCTGACCACGACGCCATCAGTGATCTGATTCTCGATTCCGCTGTACAGGCCCTCGGTATTCTCCCGCACGACAATCAGGTCGACGTTTTCGTAGCGAGTTCGGACGCCCGGCAACGAGCGGAAGGGCCGCACCGCCGCGTACAGGTTCAGGGTTCGCCGCAGAGCGACGTTGACCGAGGAAAAGCCACGGCCCACGGGCGTGGAACACGGTCCCTTGATGGCCACGTGGTGCTCGCGGATGGCCTCAATGGTCTCTGGAGGCAGGACGTGCTCGTGCCCCCGCTCCAGCGCGGCTTCCCCCGCATAGCGGGTGATGAATTGGACCGGGGCTTTCGCGGCCTCCAACACCTTGAGGGTCGCATCCGCCACCTCCGGGCCAATGCCGTCGCCGGGAACGAGCACGACTTTGTGAGCTGTCATGCCTCGCTCATAGCGGGGCGCGGTCAGGAGCGAAAGGGGTGGTGCGCGGCTGGCGCTCGCCACCGCAGTCGCCGGCATTGCCAGCCCGAGATCGGAGAAACTACCGGGTTTTGTTGGCGGCACGCTGGATGCTCAACGCCCGGGCATGCCCCGCGACAGCGCTGCAACCGCCAACATCATCGACAAGCCCATCGGGCTCTCGACCGTGCACTCCAGCGCGCTGGTCGGGTTGGATGCCCGACCTATCGCGGTCGAGGTGTGTTGCACGCGAGGGCCGTGCTTCTTCCAACTGGTAGGCCTCGCACAGGCTTCGGTGCGCGAAGCGCGAGTGCGTGTCGCGAGCTCCTTGGCCCGCCTGGGCGTGCTCCTCGACGAGCATGCCATCACCGTCAACCTGGCACCCGCAGATCTTCCCAAGACGGGTGGCGCCCTCGATCTCGCTATCGCGCTTGGCGTGCTGATTGCGATTGGCGAGCTGGAGGCCGACTGTCTCGCAGACACCGTAGTGCTTGGCGAGCTGGCCCTGGACGGCAGCTTGCGCCCAACCCGCGGTGTGCTTCCGCAGCTGGAAGGAGCGAAGGCCCGTGGCAAGCGAAAAGCCATCGTGCCAGCACCGAACGCCCGGGAAGCAGGCCTGGTGCGCAACTTGGATGTGCGAGTGTCCGGGCACCTCGCCGACGTCATCGCACACCTAGAGGGACAGCGCCGTCTGCCCCAGGTCGCCGCCACCGCGCTGGTGCCAGCTACCTCAGAAGCGGCCTTTGGTGACATGGCGGATGTTCGCGGTCAGGCCACCGCACGCCGTGCCGTGGAGGTCGCCGCCGCTGGGGGGCACAATCTTCTTTTCATCGGCCCCCCGGGCAGCGGCAAGACCCTACTCGCCCGGTTGCTGCCAACGATCCTTCCGCCTCTATCGTTTGACGAAGCACTGGAGGCCACGGCCGTGCACAGCATATCTGGGCTGATTGATCCTTCGGACGGCATGGTCCGGGTTCGCCCGTTCCGTGCGCCCCATCACTCCGTCAGTGAGGCAGGGCTAGTCGGCGGAGGCGACATTCCTCGCCCGGGTGAAATCAGCCTGGCCCACCATGGCGTGCTGTTCCTGGACGAACTGCTCGAGTTTCGTCGCTCCACCCTGGAGTCGCTTCGACAGCCCCTGGAAGACGGGAGAGTGTGCATCTCCCGCGCGCGCGCTCGGGCCTGGTTCCCGGCGCGCCCGTTGCTGGTGGCGGCGGTCAACCCCTGCCCTTGCGGCTACTGGGGACATCCACGCCGAGCATGCCGTTGCAGCGACAGTGCCCGGCGTCAATACCTGGCCCGCCTCTCGGGCCCGTTGCTCGACCGAATCGACCTTCACGTCAGCGTGCCGCCCGTGGAGGTCCGCGCGATCACCCGGGCGCACAGTGGAGAGAGCTCATCGGTCATTCGCGCACGTGTCGAGAGGGTGCGACAAGCGCAGCGCCAGCGCGCAGTCGACCACGGGCTCAGTGGCCGACTCAATAGCGAACTGTCCCACACGGACTTGAAGCGTGTCGCGAAGTTGGACAAGAGGGGGCGCACCCTCGTGGAGTCCGCCATGACCCGCCTGGGCCTGTCCGCACGCGCGTACGTTCGCATCCTGCGCGTGGCGCGCAGCATTGCGGACTTGGAAGGAAGCGAGTGCGTGCGGAGCGGACACCTCGCCGAAGCAATCCAAGGTCGGCTGCTCGACCGAGAGCCCGCAGGCTGACACACACCTCAGCTATTTCGAAACACGACAGGAGCAAGCAATGGCGCGAAAGAACGATGAAGCCCAGAAGAACGAAGAACCCCGAAAGCGAGAGCCAGCCCAGAAGCGAGGCGACGACACCTTGAACGAGCTGGTGAGCATGGTCGACAAGGCCCACGGCAAGGGTGCCCTCATGCGCCTCGGTGGCGACGCGGGAAGGGAGCCGGTCCCGGTCATTCCGAGTGGATCCTTGGCGTTGGATCAGGCGCTCGGGGTCGGCGGCTACCCCCGTGGGCGAATCGTGGAAGTCTTCGGCCCCGAGTCCAGCGGCAAAACGACGCTGAGCCTGCACGCCATCGCCGAAGTACAGCGCGCCGGCGGGGTGGCCGCTTTCATCGATGCCGAGCATGCCTTCGACATGCGCTATGCAAAGGCGATTGGCATCGATCTCGCGAAGCTTCTCATCGCTCAGCCCGATTGCGGGGAGCAGGCTCTCGACATCACCGAGACGTTGACCCGTTCGGGGCAGATGGACCTGATCGTCATCGACTCCGTAGCCGCCCTGGTACCCAAGGCGGAAATCGAAGGCGACATGGGAGCCTCTCATATGGGGCTCCAGGCCCGCCTAATGAGTCAGGCGCTACGCAAGCTAGCTAGCGTAGCCAGCAAGACCGGCACCACTTTGATCTTCATCAACCAATTGCGGCAGAAGATCGGCGTGGTATTCGGAAACCCCGAGACAACGCCCGGCGGCGCTGCCATGAAGTTCTACGCCAGCGTGCGCTTGGACGTCCGGCGGATCGGAAAAGTGGAGGCCGGCGACGCCGTCGTCGGCAACCGCACCCGCGTGCGGGCGGTCAAGAACAAGGTGGCTCCACCGTTCACTGAAGCCGAGTTCGACATCCGATGGGGCGTCGGTATCGATGCGGCCACGGACTTGTTGGACACAGCCGTCCGCTACGGCGTGATCGAGCGCAACGGTTCGCATCTGAGCCTGGATGGCAAGAGCATCGGGCAGGGCCGAGAGCGTGTGCGAGATGCCCTGATGAAAACGCCTGAGTTGAGGGGCGCCATCGAGCTACGCACCTATGCGGAACTACCCGAGTCGGTGTCTCAGCGAGCCCGCGCCGCTTGAGCCGGCGCTTCATGAAAAAGCCATGGCGCCGGGCGATTCCCGGCGCCATGGCAGCGCCTGAGCCAGTTCATGAAAACGCCGGACGCGATCCCGCGGGCGGGCGTTCGCTCTCCGCTGCGTTCTGTTCTGCCTCATACTGCAACCCAAGCAGGAACTTTCGCATGGAGCGTCGGAGCATGGGGCGAAACATCAGCAGATCCATCCAGCCTACTCGAACAGTCCCTCGAGGCCTTCACCTAGCCCGAACCCGCATGCTCAGGGGGCGGCTTTGCGCTTCTTGAGCAGCGAAGGCAGCGACAGCACGACGATCGCCGCGACGACCAGCGCCGCACCCACGAATTCGGTGCCGCCCGGCGGCCGCCGACCGAATAGGATCGCCAGCGAAAGGCTCGCAAACACGCCGGCCAGGATGCTGCTGGCCCGATTCACCGGCACGCAGAAGCTGTTTTCACGCCCATCCAGCAAGATCAGTCCGCCAAAAATGCCCGTGCCCTGGGAAAGCAACCCCACGAGCAAGACGAGGGGCAGCCGGGGGTGACCCCAGAGGCCGAGGAAACCGTTGCGCACTTCCGCGGCGGTCGCGCCATCCCCAACGAATGCCAGCGCCGCCAGGAACGTCACGACCAGGGGGGTTGCGGTCATTTGCTCTTCAACGAAGTAGCGCTTGGTCACGTCTGGATCGCCGGACTTTGCCAACCGGCTCATGAATCGGAGGCGTACGAAGTAGCCCGTGAGGTACACAGCCACGTCCACAACCGCCACGACGGTCATCGCCGTACCGCTGCGGCTGCCGCCGAAGAACGCAACCAGCAAAGCAGACAAACTCAAGCTCAGCGCCACCCAAGAGAACCACCGCACCTTGCGGCGACTCGCGAAGTCCACCACCGGGGCAATGGCCAACACGCCGCCTCGCATCAGCAGCATCATGAAGACAATGGATACGCCCTCGAAGGTATACGCCAAGGTCGTCGTGGCGATGATGCCTGCGGTGCACAGCCCAGACAGGAACGTCCAGGGGCCTGGCATTGGAATCGACACCCCCAGCACTCGCCGCTTGCCCGCGAACCGCCACCAGCGCAGCGCCGAAATGAATGCGAACATCCCACACAGCGACGCGACGCTTGTCAGGGGCAAAAGCTCGAAGCCCGCGATGCCCCGCGGCATGCCGGAAAAGAGTCCCGAGGACAGGGCTTTCGTCAGCGCGCTATACGGGACGTAGCAGGCGAAATACCCGAAGGCGAATGCCCAGATCCTGTAGTTCGCTTTGCCGGCCGGTTCGCCCAATGAAGAATCACCCCGCCTGAGCCTAGACGGGGCGAGGGCAAATCACCAAGAACCTAGTCCAAACCCGCGCGGCTCGCGGAGCCCGCGCAGACGGCATGAAAGGCTTCCGTGCTAGACTGCGCGGCTCGCGGAGGTTTCATGCGTTTCGGTGCATTCTTGATTGGCTTGTTTGGGCTGTCGCTTTCACTCGCAGCCTGTGGAGGTGACGGTGACGAAGGCGAGAAGGGTGGATCCGGCGGCGTCACGGGCAGCTGCGTGCCTAAGAGTGATCTCTGCTACGTGGCCGGACCAACGGGGCCAGGTGCCGAGTGCCTGGCGAAGCACGACAACACAGGCTCCGACATTTGGCAGGGGCGGATCAATCAGATCACCGTGAAGGCCCCATCGGTCCTGTCGACGAAGTTCATTCACGACGCGATCTTGGATCGCGGACTGTTCTTGAACCAACCCGAGTGCTTCGAACAGGGCGAAGGCACCTTCTCGTGGCTATTCGAATTCAATCGAACGACCGGAAAGCTCAAGACCGGGGGTAGCTTGCCTGTGAAGGACCCCAAAGCCGGCGGGTGCTTCTTGACCATGACCACGACGGCGCTACCCATCGCGCCGATCGAAGTCGACGTGAACTACGACGCAGATGGTCTGGGCTTCACGGCGTCGGATATCGACGTGGTGGTACCCATCTTCGATGCGCCAGACAAGACGACCAACCCGATCCTGCTGCCCCTTCACAAGGTCGTGCTCAAAGGGAAATTCAGCGACGACTCCCACAACTGCATTGGCAAGCACAACGGCGACACGCTCTCTCCTGGCCTGGCCTGCCGTGGGGACTTCGGCGCCGGCGAGCGCCCCTTCACTACGGCCGCGAACTTGAAGGGCTACATCCGCGTGGACGAGGCCGACAAGGTGTTCATCGAGGATCTGGGCACGACCTTGTGTGTGTTTCTGGCGGGCATTACTCAATGGAACGGGCCGAAGAAGGACTGCGAAAGCAGCGACAAATGGATCGCAGGAGAGCGTCCCGCGGGGGACTGGTGCGCGGCAACGAACTCACCTGCTGATGCCAACTGCAACGATGCGTGGATTCTCGAAGGGGACTTTTCAGCTTCCGCTTTCAAGATCAACGGCGACTGCCCTTGAGTCGGCGCGATCGCCCGCTCAGCGGCCCTTGAAAGCGGGCGCCCGCTTCTCGAAGAAGGCGAGCACGCCCTCGACGGTATCTTCGCTGCGAACGAGGCGCTCCAGATCCGAGAGCTCTCGAGTTCGCAGCTCCGCAACACTCGCACATCCCACACCGACTTGGCCGAGCGCCGCCTGCACCGCGAGGGGAGGCTTCCGGGCGATGTCTTCCGCCAAGAGGCGGGCCGCCGCATCCGAGTCTTCAGCGACCCGGTGCACCAAGCCGAGGGCGTGAGCCTCCTCGGCAGCAATGCGCCGACCGGTCACGAGCAGGTCGAGGACCCGGGCAGAGCCGATCAGCGGCAAGAGACGCTCCACGGCGCCCCAACTCGGTAGATAGCCGCGGTCGATCTCGGGCAAGGACAGATGCGCGTCCGTTGCCATCACTCGAAACTGGCAAGCTAGTGCGAGTTCGAAGCCCCCACCCGCCGCGGGGCGCCGAATCGATGCGACGATCGGTACTGGGAAGTCCGCGATCCGATCGAGAAGCGCGCGAGCGTTGCCCGTCCATCGCGCAATGCCCCCGGGTTCTGCCAACGGCCCAGTGGCCCCAAGGTCTGCGCCTGCACTGAATGCGACATCGCCTTTTGCACTGAGCACGACGGCACGCAACCCTTCGATCCGTGCCACCTGCTCCAGGCCATTGGTCAGTGCCGCCAGTTGGTCGACGTCGAAAGCGTTGGCTTTCGGGCGATCGAGGACGAGGCCGGCGACGGGGGTCAAGTCATGCACGTGCACCGACATGTCGCTGTTCTTAGCGCGCTCGCCTCGGAAAACCCACCTCTTGCATTGCACGGGAGGCGGAAGCTCTGCTAAGGCGGCGCCGATGCGGCTGGCGCGGCTCATCGGTCCGGAACTGGAGGCGCTCCTGCGAGAGAGCCCGGGAGAGGTCCGCGAGCTGCTGGAAGAAATCCATCCGGAGGACTTCGCAGACATTGTCGCCGAGCTCGATGACGCCAAGGCGACGGAGCTCCTCACCGAGCTTCCGAAAGACTATGCCGCCCAGGTCTTCGAGCGCCTGGACGAAGACCGCCAGGAGAACCTGACCCACCGCCTGGGCACGGATCAAACCGCTCAGCTGGTGTCCGAAATGGACAAGGACGAAGCGGCGGATTTCGTCAGCATGCTGCCACCGGACATCGTGGCACCGATCCTGGAGACCCTGGAAAAGGTCGATCCAGAGGTCGCCGAAGAGGTCGAGGAGCTCTCCCGCTATCCGGACAGTTCTGCCGGCGGGCTGATGACGCCAGACTTCGCTGCAGTGCCACCCCATCTGCGCATCGCCGACGCCATTGAAGAAGTGCGCCGCGCTGCCCAGGAGGCGGAAACGCTGGATTCCATCTACGTCGTCGGCGAGGACGATCAGTTGCTGGGCTATTTGACGCTGCGGATCCTGCTGCTCGCTGAGCCGACGGAGCGAGTCCTGGACGTGATGCAGACGAACATCATTTCCGTGCCGCCGGAAATGGACCAGGAAGAGGTCGCCCAGAAACTGGCGAAGTACGACTTCAACACCTTGCCGGTCGTCAGCGAGAAAGGCGAGCTGCTAGGAGTGATCACCTCCGACGACATCTTGGACGTGATCAGCGAAGAGCAAGCTGAAGACGTCCAGAAGATGGGCGCCATCGAGCCGATCCGGGAAGGCTACTTCGACGCCTCGTTTCTGGAGTACATCCGCAAACGTGCACCTTGGCTCGTCATTCTGTTCATTGGCGGCTACTTCACGACCACAGCGATGGAGGCTTACGGCACCATCCTGGCGGCAGTTGCGGAGCTAGCCGTCTACGTGCCCCTTCTCATCGCGGCCGGCGGAAACTCCGGCTCCCAGTCGTCGACTCTGGTCATACGCGGACTGGCTGTCGGGGATATCGCCGCCCGCGACTGGTGGAGGGTTCTAGGCCGAGAACTCAGCCAGGGCCTGCTGCTCGGAGTCCTGCTAGCGCTGCTGGGAGTGATCCGAGTCGCCATGGCTGGCGGCACCTGGTCCTTCGCGGGGCTAATTGCCATAACCATCGTGGCAATCGTCGTCATGGGCTGCGTTGTGGGCGGAATGATGCCTCTGCTGCTGCATCGGCTGGGCGTGGACCCGGCTACGAGTTCCACGCCGTTCATCGCCACTCTGGTCGACGTGCTGGGCATCCTCATTTATCTAACCCTGGCGCGCTGGCTTTTGACGGACTTGGCGGCTGCGATGGCACCCGGATAGCGGGTAAACCTGGGGCTCCTGCCCAAGAGCCCGACTTTCGTTGACATCCCTGGGCGCGAAAGGACAATTCCCGTGGTCGCTGGGGTATTTGGGGTCCCGGCACCCAGCGGACATGCCTACTCTCAGCTCGAGCATCGTCAAGCAGAAACTCGCGAGCATGCGCGACGTCGAGGAGGCATTGGCTCGCCAAGTCCTCTACGGCGGTGACCTCGCCACGAATCTGCTCGAGCTCGCGGCGGTCAGTGAAGGCGCACTGACGACGTTGTTGGCCGAGAGCCACGAACTACTTCCTGCACCCGTTGGAGAGTTGCCTCGGGCGTCAGCAACCACCCTCGAAATCGTACCCGGCGACCTGGCGCTGCGGCATGGCTTCTACCCCTTGGGGGAGCGCGATGGCGAGCTCGTAATCGCTGTGAGCGAACCCTTGCCACCAGAGATCGAGCAAGACCTCAGCTTTTCGCTGGGCGCGACCCTGGCGCAGCGAGCCGCACCCCTGGTTCGCATCCGCCAGGCCGTTTCGCGGGACTACGATCTTCCCATGGACCGACGCACCCTGCGCTTGGTCGCGAAGCTCGAAGGCCGACCTGATCCGAGCCCCAGCTCCATTCCGGCTGCCTTCCGCAACGCCGACTCCATCCCAGCACTGCCCCGCCCGGCGAGCGTTCCGCCCATGCCCTATCCCACCACGCTCATCACGCCACGAGATGCGAGGGACGGCGCGCCAGTAGAACGTAGCTCACCCCCTGTGGAAATGTCCGGGCGCGGTCAGAGTAGCGAGCTGCGCACCCTGATTTCTCCACGTCAAAGCCCCTCCGCACCGCAGCCGGAAGACAAACCCTCCGAGCCGAAGCGGAGTGGTCAACGTGCTCGCGGCCGCAAACGCCACCGTGGGCCATACACCGCGGCGATGGCCGAGGCGGACCTGATGGAGGCCGAGAGCCGAGACGACGTTCTCGGGGCATTCTTCGATTTCGCGTCGCAATTCTTCGAGTATTCGGCGCTCTTTGCCGTGCACTCGGATCTCGCGGAAGGCCGAGATGCGGACGGCCCGGGTACCGATCGCTCGAGGATCCGCGGGATTGGCGTGCCCTTGGATCTGCCGGGAGTGCTCAGCACGACCCGGGCCGCGGCCACCTGGCAACTTTTGCGTCTCGAGCGCGACGGCTTGGACGCCAGCTTGGCCAAGGACTTGGAGCGGCGCTCGGGCGCGATGGTAGCCATCGTCCCGGTCGTGGTTCGCGGTCGCTGCGTGCTGCTCCTGTACGGAGATCTGGGCGCCGCAGACGTAGGGCTGGACGACATCGGCGACGTGCTGTCCTTCGCACCCCTGGCAGCCGCCGCACTGGAACGCGTGATCATGCTGCGGAAGATGCGCGCGCGCGGCGAACTCGCCGACGGAGCCATGCCCACGCCGATTTCCCCACCCGCACGGCGCCGCCACACCATCGCTAGCGCTGATCAACGGCGAGACGCCTTGGCCCGAGCTTTCGGGGCACCTCCGCCCAGCGAAGCGCCACCGCCCAAAGACGCGCCGTCGCCCAAGGACGCGCCCCCACCCAGAGACGCGCCCCCGCCCACCGAAGCTCCAAGCACCGACGAAGCCTCGCCTCAAGCGCGCAAACGCAGCGACGCCCCCCCAAGCACGGATCAAGCGTCCCCGGGCGCTCTGCGCTCCGAACCACCCAAGTCCGCGCCTTTTGCGGTGGTGGAACAGGCCCCCGCGACCGTCGCGGCCTCACCAGGCGCTCGCAAGTCCGATGAGCCCCCAAGCACGGCCGTTGAAGCGCCCCGCCCCAAGGCGCGCGCAAGCTCGATCCCGAGCCGGCCGATGGTGCGCGTAGGGGCCAACAAGCACACGCCACCCCATGGCACGCCGACCGCAGAAGGCGAGGCCAAACCGTTTCCTTTGACCCGGCGGCCCATCTCCTCGCCGCCAGCGACCGAGGAACTTCCCGAGGAAGATGCTTGGGATGAGACCGACGGTTCCGACGACGAAACACCCCAGATCAACGTGGACACCGCGCGAGGCCTGGGCCGAGGCGAGCCACTACCCTCCCCGCCTCCAACTTCCGATAGCTCTCCCCGATTGGAACTGGTGGGCGAAGACGAGGTCGATCCCGAGGAGCTGGCCCGGGAGTACAAGCGGGCAGATTCCGACTCGGCGGTCACACAGCAGATCGATTCCCGGGAAGTGCCGCTAGCTCCGTCATCCCGCAAAGTCGCCTATGGGCCGCTGCGTCCTCGGAAACGGCACAGCTCGCCTGGGATCCGGCTGCCCTCGGTGATCATCGATCTCGAGGCAGACTGTCAGCATTTGGTGGATCGCCTGGAAAACGGCGATGAAGCCGCCGGGGACCGCCTGGTGGAAATGGGCGAACCGGCCGTTTTGGTGCTAGTTGCGCGCTTCCCCGGCCCTATTCACGGAGAGGTCGCACACCGCTTCGGAGAAAACTCGACCCGAGCGTCAGATTGCGGACCAATCCTGCGGACCCTCGCCCGAATCGGAGACAAGGCTGGCCAGTACTTGATCGTTCGAACCGCCGACGGCGACCCGAAGACGCGTCGATGGGCGACCTGGCTGCTGGGCGAGATCCCGAGCTGCGATGGCGCCCGCGCCATCGTGCGACGTGCTAGCGACGAAGATGCGGACGTGCGAAAGGCGGCGGTCGCCGCGGGCCGGATGCTGCAACGAGATCTGGACGCGAGAACCGCGCTTCGGGATGGGCTCGCAACCCTGGCTTCTGACCCCGAGCAACCACAAGAAAACCGAGAGGCGGCCGTCGAGGCCCTGGCGGACATCCGGGACGGCCGCGCGGTTCCGCGACTGATCCCCCTCTTGAAAAACGACTCTCAATCCCTGGTCAAGTCCGCGGCATGGGCGCTATCCATTCTGGCGCGCCAGGGGTTCGACCAGGACTCGAAGGCTTGGAGTGTTTGGTGGGCCAAGCACTCCTCCGAACACCGCGTCGAATGGTTGATCACGTCACTCATGCACGAAGACACGAACATTCGCCGCGCCGCAGGCGAAGAGCTCAAGGCCATCACCAAAGAGTATTTCGGCTACTACGAAGACCTTCCCAAGAAGGAACGCGCCCGGGTGCAGCGCAAGTACACCGAGTGGTGGGAAGAGAAGGGCAAGGCGCGCTTCTACTGAGCGCCAGGCAAACCGGCCAACAGCGCGACTAACACCATGGAATTGCAGGGGTTGTAAAATCGGACCTGGAAGGGGTCTTCCCCCGCCGCGCCGTCCATGGAAAACAGTGTTCCCACATGGAAGAGCCACAGCCGATGGACTCCGCTCTGCGCGCCGCCAACCTGGCGCTCAGTGGCCAGCGTCACCGCGAAGCAAGCCGGTTCGCTTCCATCGAATTGCGTTTCTCGGATCCCCGGACCGGCCCCTGGGAAATGGCCGCCATGGCGTCCGTGGCGGTAGCATGTCTCGTGCTCGTGCTCGGCGTCTGGTTCCTCTGAACCTCAGCCGCTGCAGGTCGTTCCGGAAAGTCCACGGCGGGCACTGGCGCCTTCGCCGACGCTCGACGCGGCATTGACTGCGCGCTTGGCACCCGCACAGTCCCCCAAGAATGCCCGACGCCGGACCTCCTTGGGAGCCGCATCTCGAACCCGGCGTCTCACGCCGGCCAAGGCACTAGCGCTCCCGCCCGTCGCCTTGCAGCGATGATACAGGGAAGCGGCACCTTCGATATTCCCGGCCCGCGCGGCCGACTGGGCCCGGTCGCAGGCGGCATCACCCTGCGGACCCGAGGGCGGCTTCGGGGGCGTGCGCGGTGCGGGCGGCAGGACCGGCGGAGTGGTCGTTGCTGGCGGCGGCACCACCGGCGGCTGGGTCGTCGCTGGTGGTGGCGTCACGACGGGCGGCGTGGTTGGCGGCGTGACCCTCGGCGGCGTGGATTTAGGTGGCCTCTTCGGGGGGCGCTGCTTGGCAGAAGTCAACGGCTGCTGTGGCAGTGATGGATTGGGGGTTGCGGGCGCTTCCGTGAGAAACTCGGCTTCAACCAGGGGTTCTATGGTTGCGGTGGCGGGCACCGAGGCGACGAGCTGCGGACGCGGCGGCTCTGGGTCGTGCTGGATCTGCCACACCGCGAAAGCGCTCAATCCAGCCCCCACGGCGATCCCGGTGGCCGCTAGGACCCAACCCATCCGAGACGGAGGTCGCGGCGGGGGCACCAGCACCGGCCGCGCCACCGCGGACTCGGTACGGATGGGGGTCGCCATTGGAGGGGCCACCACGGCCGCAAGTTGGGTGCGTGCGGTGGCCACTCGAGGCGCAGTACCACTGAGCTCCGCAAAGAACTGCGCCGTGTCTCGAGGTCGATCCTCTCGACGTTTAGCCAGTGCATGCAGGATGGCCCGCTCCGCGCGCTCGGGGATGGGCGCGTCCGTGACGGTACGCGGGGAGGCAGGCACCTCCGTCATGTGCTTACTCGCCCACTCCCAGGGGGTATCCGCATCGAAAGGCAGACGCCCCGTGATCATCTCGTAGGCCAGCACGCCCAATGAGTAGATGTCACTTCGCGCATCCACTTCTTCGCCCGCCAATTGCTCTGGACTCATGTAGGGCGGAGTCCCGAGCACCATGCCTGCTTGAGTGATCTTCGTGCGATGCTCACCGGAGGTGCCGGTTCGCTTTGCAATACCGAAATCCAGCAATTTGACGAAGTCCGGCTCTCCGCCCCGTTCCGTCAGGATAACGTTGTCCGGCTTCAAATCCCGGTGCACGATGCCCAAGCGATGCGCTTCCCCCAGAGCGCCGGTGATCTGCTTCAGGATTCCGATCGCGCGGTCGAAGGGAATGGACCCTTCATCAATGACTTGGGTCAGCGGCTGGCCGTCGATCAACTCCATCGCGATGTAGAGCCGCCCATCCGGAGTCGCCCCGAAGTCGTAGACTCGAATCGTGTTCGGGTGCTCCAGTTGGGCGATCAATCCCGATTCGCGGTGGAAGCGTTTGGCGATGCTGGCGTCTTGGCTCAGCGCCGGCAGCAGCGCCTTGACCGCCAACCGGCGGACATTGTCGCCCATCTTCTGCTCAGCCTCGTAGACGACGCCCATGCCACCCTCGGCGATGACCCGAGTGATCCGGTAGCGGCCGCCAAGAATCTGCCCAATCAGTCCTCCCGGGTCCGCATGGGGATCGGGCATGGGCGCGCCACAGGCCTGACAAAAACGAGCGTTTTCGCTGTTTTCTTGCTGGCATGCGGGACAGGGAAACATGGCTACATACTCATAACGCCGCTGGGGGCCTGGTTGTTAGACGCTTATCCGCGAGCGAAGATTTGCCGCATTTTTGCCGCTTCGGCCCAGGGGCTCAAGGTCCCAGGGATACGGCCGTTCAGACCTATGCATGTGCTCACGCCACTGGATTGCCCTGCTCATTGTTGCCCTCGTCGGAGTGATGGCGCGCCCCGGCGATGCCTCACCCAAGCGCACCAAGCCCAAACTGATCCGAGGAGGCGGCAAGAACGCCAGCGGGCTGTTTCAAGCTGGAACCGATGGCGCGACATGGTCGCTGCCCAAGGGCGGGCGCATCGAGGCCGGAGCCGGCGCCCAGCTGCGCATTTTCAACAAGCCCCAAGGGCTGATGCTGGAGCCTCCGAAGCGAACACCAACCTACACCGTCGTGCTGATCCGTGGCCTGGTGCAAGCCGACGTCGGAGAAGGTAGAAGCGCCGTGCTGGTCTCAGGGCGCGGCAGACTCAACGCCATCGTGAAACGAGGCAGCATGGCCTTCGCTTCGACCAAGCAGAGCTCCGCAGTTGCATCTCTGGGTGGCGACGTGATCACGGCCACGCGTGGCGCGTACAGCAAGCTGGCACGATCTCAGGCTCTCGAGTTGGCCCCGGACCGCACCACGACGACCCGTGCGCTCCTCCCGGCCCCTCGAGTATCCCTTGACAGCCATGTCGTCTTCGCCCCATCCAATGGCGCACGGCTGACCGGCCTCCGGTGGACACCAGTGGCCAAGGCCGCGGCCTACTTGGTCGATGTCCGCGGCAGCAACTTGAAGCACCCGATCGTGACCACCGTGCGCGGCACACCCTTGGCGGCGCCCATCGGTCCACTGCCCCCAGGCCACTACACCGTGCGCGTTCGCGCCGTCGAGCCCAGCGGCCTGCCCGGCCACTCCGCCGCCCCGACACGCATAACCGTGGTCGGCGCCGAGCTTCCCGCTGGCGGGCGCGTCGATGAGCAAGGCGTCGTGCTGATCGGGCAGGGGCAAACCGTACGCTTTTCTCCGCTGGATGGCTTGGACGTCGCCACAGGGCGGGATGGGCGTTTCCGACGCTCTACAGGTGCAGTCACGCTGCGGCAGCCCCAGGGCACGTCCGTGTTCTTCAAAGTCCCGGGGACGCTCTCGGTGGCACGCGCCGAAATCGAGCCGCGGGGGATTCGCGCCGAAATCGAGTTCGCGCCGAAGAACCCGAAGTGGCCGCGCCACGCCGTCCGCGCGCGAGTGAGACTCCGCGCCAAGCGGCCCCAAGCACTGGATGGAATCAGCCCCAAGATCCGCGTTTCCCTCGGAATCGAGGAGATCGAGGCCATCCCGGAACAACACGGTGACAGCTACGTCGTGAGCGTGAAGCCACGCAGCGGTCGCGGCCCATGGGTGCTACGGGTCGAGGTGCAGGATCAGTTTGGCGTGCAACTCGGCCGGAGCTTCGTGGAAATCATCCAACAGGCCGCGCCCAAGCCCAAGAAGTCGCGAGTGCGTCCAAGCCGGCGCTAGGCCGAGCTGGACCAAATCACTTCTTCTTCTTGTCGTCCTTCTTCTCGCTTTCCTTGACGTCGACTTCCCACTCCATCGTCTCTTCGGGCCCGACGTATGCGGGGACGATCACGGCCTTCATAGCGTTGAGCACGCACTTGCCCGTGGACGTTTCCGGGAAAGGCGCTCCAATGGAGATGTCTTTGACGTGTCCGTCATTCGCGAACGTCATGGTCACCATGGCCTTGCCTGTCGGCCCCGGCTCACTCACCGCCCCAGCGCAGGTTTCGCCGGAACGCGCAGCTCGCTTGAGCTCCAAGATCGTCTGTTTCTTGTCGAACTTCGCCTTCTTCTCCAGATCGGTTTCGGTGTCACCCGGGTCGTAGGTATCGCTGTGCTTTGCGCTTTCCGCTTCCTGCTCAGCGCCCAACGCCTCCTGCTCGGCCACCAGTTCTTCCGGTGTCTTGACGCCCTGACCGCCGTAGGACGGCCCACAACCCAGCCCGAACACCAACAATGAGAAACCCAGCTTCTTCATGATCCCTATCCTAGTTCAGCATTTCGCCGATGGCGACAATCCTTCTGAGGCCCGGCGCGCAGCCAGTTCCCCTTGCTTCGACCCGGCTCAGAGGTCCGTGATTTGGTAATCCTTGATTTTATACAGCAACGCCCGGTGACTGATTTCGAGCACCTCGGCGGCGCGGGTACGGTTGCCCTTGGTTTTCTGCAGGGCGCGGCGGATCAGGATTTCCTCGATGACCCGCATGGTCTTCTTGACCGAGAGCTCCCCGCTGGACAGCTGCAGTTGCACCGGGTCCCGGGCCTCCCGAATGCGTTCCGGCAAATCTGTCGCGGTCAGCAGCTGCCCCTCGGCGAGCACCATCGCTCGCTCGATCGTGTTTTCGAGTTCTCGCACGTTGCCTGGCCAGGCGTATTCGTAGAGTAGGCGTCGACACTCGCCGTCGAGGCCGCGGATCTCCGTGCCCAAGCGAGCGTTGTTTCGCGTGATGAAGTGGTCCACCAACAGCGGGATATCGTCTCGACGATCTCGAAGGGGTGGCACGTTGATGGGCAAGACATTGAGTCGGTAGAACAGGTCCTCGCGAAACCGCCCCGCCTTGGTCTCGGTCAACAAGTCTCGGTGTGTGGCGGCGATGATCCGCACGTCCACTTGGATGTCCCGCGCCTCGCCCAAGCGCCGGATCCGCTCGTCCTCGAGCACCCGCAGCAACTTGACCTGCAAGCCCAGAGGCAGCTCGCCGATCTCGTCCAGAAACAGCGTCCCCTTGTCCGCTTCCTCGAACAGCCCGCGACGATCCGCCACCGCATCCGTGAAGGCACCCTTTTTGTGGCCAAATAGCTCACTTTCCAGAAGGTTCTCGGGGATTGCGCCACAGTTGACGGGCACGAAAGGGCCGCTGTCGCGAGATGAGCGATGGTGGATCGCTCGAGCCACGAGCTCCTTGCCCACCCCGCTCGCGCCGCTGACCAGAACCGTCGTCTTGTAGTCGGCGATCTTGGTGATGGTTCGAAAGATCGCCTGCATGCTGGCGCTCTTCGCCAAGATGTCTTCGAACTGGTTTTCCTTGCGGATCTCTTCCCGCAGAGCGCGGTTTTCGCGCCGCAGCACCTCTCGCTCTTCCGCCTTGCGCAGGGCCAGCACCACTTCATCGGGCTTGAAGGGCTTCTGCACGTAATCGTAGGCGCCAGCTTTGAGCGCCTCGATCGCGAGATCCGTGTTGCCGTAGGCGCTCATCACGATGACCGTCGCGGGATTGCCCTTGGCTTTGAGGGTCGCGAGCAGATCCAGTCCGCCCATTTTTGGCATGCGGACGTCCGTAATCACGAAGTCGGGGCCAAAAGTCTCGACCATTTCCAGAGCTTCTTCGCCACTGGCCGCGGTTTCGACCTCGTAGGCGTTGCGCTTCAGCAGCGTGCGGAGCACGAGCCGGAGGTTCTCCTCGTCATCAACTACGAGCACGCGCCGCACTGTGCAAAAAGGTTACACCAACGGTCGCCCAGTTGCACCTTGTTGCGTAGTCGGGGTGAATTCCCGTATCTGGGCGAATCTGATAGGGAAAACCGCATGCACTTTGGAATTGATCAACTCACTGGCAGCTCCCGGAGCCGCCTGCGGCGCAGGCTCCGAGACGCTCGAGTGGGCGTCCTCACCCACTCGGCGGCCGTGGATCGGCGGGGCCGCAGCCTACTGGAGATCTTGGAAGATCTCGGGGCGGCCCCGAGCGTGGTGTTCGCGCCAGAGCATGGTCTGGACGGAGTGGCCCAAGCCGAGGAAGCAGTGGACTCACCGGGCCCTCTCGATGACGGCCCGCGGATCGTGAGCCTGTACGGCAAGACGAAGGAATCACTGACCCCCGAGCAATCGGATCTAGAGCAGATCGACATGCTCCTGATCGACCTCGCAGACGTCGGAAGCCGGTACTACACGTATGCGTGGTCGGCGCTGCTCGCCGTGCGGGCGGCTGCCAAAGCGAACGTGCACTGCGTGGTACTGGACCGACCGAACCCGATCTCCGGCGATCCCTCTCAAGCCGAGGGAGTCCCCCAGGATGCCGAGTACCTCTCCTTCGTCGGTATGGAGCCGCTCCCCATTCGGCATTGCCTCAGCATCGGTGAGCTGTTGGCGCACTTCGCGGCAAAGGACGAGCTAGCTCTCGGTCCCGACGGCGCACTTTCCGTGCTGCCCTGCGCCGGGTGGGAACGCTACCGCACCGCCCAAGCCTGGCGCCGCCCCTTCGCGCCGCCATCCCCCAACATGCCGACCGTAGAGACCGCCCTGGTCTACCCAGGTGGCTGTCTGCTCGAAGGCACGAACCTGTCCGAGGGGCGAGGCACGACCCTGCCCTTCCAGCTCGTGGGCGCGCCCTTTTTGGACGCCGACCAGCTCGCCCGAGAGGGGGCCGAGTTCGGTATCGCGGGAGCTAACATCCGCCCGGCGCATTTCCGCCCCACCTTCGAGAAGCACGCCGGCAAGGTCTGCCACGGCGCCTTCATTCAAGTGACCGAGCCATCCCTGTTCCGCCCGGTCGCGGCCTACGTGGCACTGATCAGCCTGGCCCAGCAGCAAGCCCCCAAAGATTTCGAGTTTCTCACCCGCGCCTACGAATTCGAGACCGACAAGCTTGCCTTCGACTTGCTCACGGGATCCGACAAGGCCCGGGATGCCGTCGTGAGCGGCGCAAAACCCCACGAAGTCGTGGAGGTTGTCGCCCCGCCCCCAGCCAGCTGGGCCGATGAGGTGCGGGCGGCAGAAGAGCGGCTTTCCGTCGCGAACGCCTGACCCTCAGCTCATCGCCGCTTCGACGTCATCGACCGTTTTCGGAGCCTGTTCGGTCAGCACCCGACGCCCGGTGTCCGTCACCAGCACGTCATCCTCGATGCGGATCCCCTTCACGTCGGCGAACTTTTCCAGCTCCGCCCGCACCAGCGCCCCTTCGAGATTTCCCACTTCTCGCGGACGCTCGAGAATGCGCGGGATTTGATAGAAGCCTGGCTCGATGGTCACCACCATTGCGGGCTCTAGGTCTCGATCCAAGCGCAGATAGCGATCCGCTGGCGACGGCGCGCGACTGCGCCCCGGAGCGTAGCCAGCACGGTCCCCGAGATCCTCCATGTCGTGCACGTCCAGTCCGAGCAGATGCCCAACGCCATGGGGAAAGAACAGCGCTCCTGCGCCCCGTTCGTGCAGATCTGCGGGATCGCCGCGAAGTACGCCCAGCTCCACCAACCCGCTGACGAGAGTGCGCCCGGCCGTACGGTGCACGTCCAAGAAGCGCACACCGGGCGCAACCGCCTCGATGGCCGCCAGTTGCGCCTTCAATACGACTTCGTAGATGGCACGCTGAGTCGCTGACATCTTCCCGGACACGGGCCAAGTGCGCGTGACGTCCCCCGCCCAGCCTTCGACGGTTTCGGCGCCAACGTCCGCGAGCAGCAGGTCCCCGTTGCCGAGCAGCCCATCATGGCGTTCGTTGTGCAGCACCTGCCCCTGAATCGTCACGATGGAGTTGTAGGACGCGGTCATGCCACGGGCCGTGAAACAGGCCTCCATCGCCGCCCGCACCTGGGCTTCTCGGATCCCCGGACGGGTGTGCTTCATGCCGGCCCGGTGCGCTTCGACGGTGGCTTCGGCGGCGACCTCTAGCTGCGCGATGGCGGCGGCGTCGTGGCGCAGGCGAATTTCGATGATCAGCTCTCCCAGCGCGAGGTCGGCGCCGGCTAGCTCAGCTCCGCTACCTGCCTCGAGATCACGATCGATGAGCTCCGAGAGCCACGCCGTGGAGTCCAAGTCCTGCGTGGGAAGGGTCGCGTAGTCGGCCTTCGGCAGCTCTCCAATGGGGCGGACGGGCAGTCCCAGTACCGCTTCGAGGTCTGCGAGGCTCGGTTTGTCCCCAGTCCACAGCGCCTCCTCGGGATCCGGCTCCGGACAGTACAGCGTGGACGCTGCGTCCGCGACCACTAGAGCCGCACCCTCCAGGTGCCGGCCCACGAAATACAAGAAATGGCTCTCGGCCCGAAACGGAAAGCGATTATGGGGAAAGTTCTTGGGCCGGGATAGCCCGGACCCCAAGACCAAGGCGCCACTGAATCCTTGCTCCAGGCGCTTGCGTCGCTCCACGAAGGCTCTTTTTGGGCTGCGATTCGGCCACATGGTCAAACTCCGATCCGACCCCACTTTCCGCTCGTATTCCGACAAGAATGCCAAATAACTCAGCGGACTAGTCGGAGCGAGACTCTAGCAGATAGACTTCGCCCCGCTGTTCGGAAACCGTTATCCCGGCAGCACCGTAAGAGGAAGCCAGGGCGACTCGGCACTTCGGGCCGCTCAGCAGTTTTGACCAACCCGTACAACAGGAGAATCGTGGATGAACTTTTCCAAGACTATTGCAGCAGCCGCTTCGACCGGCGTGATGCTCGGCGCTCTAACAGCTTGTGGTGGCAGCGGTACCCCCGCGGACGCTCCCGCTGGTGCGTCTGATCCGGCGGGCGCCGCCGCAGGCGCCAAGGAGTGCTGCAAGGGCATGAACGAGTGCAAGGGCAAAGGTGGCTGTGCAGTCGAGGGCAAGAACGACTGTGCGGGTAAGAACGATTGCAAGGGTCACGGCGGTTGCAACGCCCACTGCCCCAAGTAAGCGTTGACTGACTTCACTCTGCTGTTGGCGGCCCGTATCGTTTCCGATGCGGGCCGCTCGCATGTTTGGACCTGACACTTGACGAATATCAACGGGAGCGACCTTTGAGTTTCACCGGCAATGACCTGGGTGTTGGCGTGGGCCTTCGCGTTCCGCACTACAGAAAAGTGATCGAAGAAAGGCCGGCCGTCGACTTCTTCGAGGTCATCAGCGAAAACTTCATGGTCGCAGGTGGCAAGCCTCTCTACCACTTGGATCGCGTACTCGAGACGTACCCCGTGGTGCAGCACGGCGTGTCCCTGGGCATCGGTAGCCCTGCCGAACCCGACGCTGATTATCTCGAACGACTCAAAGCACTGACCCGACGAACCAAGACCCCGTGGGTCACGGATCATTTCTGCTGGTGCGCCGCCGACGGCACCAACCTGCATGATCTCTTGCCGCTTCCTTACACCAAGGAAGCAGTCAGGCGCGTGGTCGAACGCGCCAAGAGGATCCAGGACTTCCTGGAATTGCCCTTCGCGCTGGAGAACACATCCAGCTACCTGACCTACAACGACAGCACGATGACGGAGTGGCAATTCATCTCCGAAATTGCCGAACAAGCCAACGTAGGCCTGATGTTCGATGTGAACAACGTCTATGTCTCGGCCTACAACCACGACTTCGACCCCTACGAGTTCATCCACAACATCCCCCACGAGCGCATCACGCAAATCCACCTCGCGGGGCACACGAACCTCGGCGACTACATCATCGATACCCACACCGGGCAGGTCATCGACCCGGTGCTGGACTTGTACCGACAGACCATCGAACTCGCAGGCCCCGTCTCCACCCTGATCGAATGGGACGACGAGATCCCGCCGCTGCCCGAGCTACTGGCAGAGGCAGAGCGCGCGCGCGGCGTGCGCAGCAAGGCGCTGGCCGCCCGTGCCGATCGCAAGGGTCGGGGCGTGGCCGAAAATGCCGTCAAGCGCCCGTCGCAGCCCTACCGCTTCAATCGCAAAGCCCCACCCAAAAGCGCTTCCCATGGTTGGAAGCAGGGCGGGCCCCGAGAGCGCGAGGTGGGCGCATGAGCGACTTGAACGAACTCCAGATCTGGATGGCAGGTGCCCTCCAACGCCGCCGCGCCATCGAGCGCGACGACAAGCTCACGGCCCAAGCACGCCAGAACATCGGCGGCAATGAGCGCCTGCGGCCCGAGGATCAACTCGAAGTCTACCGTGAGCAGTTCTGGCTGCGCCATACCAGCTGCCTGGTCGAAGACTTCGAAGCCCTAGGAGCCATCATCGGCCAGAAACACTGGGAACGGCTCATCGAGGAGTACTTGGCGACCTTTCCCCCGCAGTCCTTCACGCTGCGCGACCTCGGGGGCAAGCTCCCCGAGTTCGCGACCCAATGCGATTGGCTGCCCAATCACGATCTCTGCGTCGACATGGCCCATTTGGAGTGGGCTTACGTCGAAGTCTTCGACGCAGAAGACAGCGCCCCTCTGGATTCGAAGCAACTCAGCGCGATCCCAGAGTCCGCCTGGCAAACGGCCCGTATCGAGCTCTGTCCGGCTCTGCGGTTGCAGACAGTTCGCTACCCGGTTGCCCAGCTACGCCGCAAGGTCCGACTGCAAGAAGAGTGGGAGCTGCCCGAAGCCCCCGAGCCTCAGCACCTGGTGGTCTACCGCGGCAAGGATCGCAACCTGCATCACGACGTCATTTCCGAATTGGCCCTCGCCCTGCTCGAAGAGCTCGGCCGTGGCACGCCGCTGGTCCCGGCCGCCGAAGCTGTAGCGAAGGCGCACCCTGGTTCGGAAGCCACTCTCGAGTCCGAACTCTCCGGCTGGTTCCAAAGCTTCACCGCCCGCGGCTGGTTCGCCGCCGTGCACATCGACACAGTGGAATAGAGCGACGCTTAGCGCCTGCGGTTCGGGCAGCCGAAACCAGAAGCGGATCGTTGTTTTGTTTGGGTCGCATCAATGGCGCGGCATTGGGCCTCTACTCCCGCCCTAGGCCCCGCAGCAGCGCCGCGCGGTTCCGCGCTCACAGGTCTATCTGCAGTCTGCAGCTTCCATCGGGTTTCCGCGTGCAGCGCAGCGCTGACCCTCGGTGAGCTGGGTCCCCGGATTCGCCGCTACGCCGCCCAAGCACATCATCAGTGACCAGGGCGCGCAGTTTCAAAACAAGTACCGTGCGTGGTGCAAGTGCGTTGGAGTCAGGCCCCGCTTCGGCGCCGTCGGCAAGAGTGGCAGCATCGCTTTCATTGAGCGCTTCTGGCTGTCGATGAAAAACGAATCCTTTCGGATCATCCCTGTGCCGTTTTCCGTCCAAGCCATGCATGCTGAGCTGGATGCCTACATCACTTGGTACAATGAATTTCGACCGCATCAATCCCTGCAGGGCGCAACGCCCCTGGAGAAACTCCGAGGCCATGCCTGTCGGCCCAAGCTCGATCTGACCGCGCGTACTCCGCCCGTCCTCGCCGCTCCTCCTCTCGGACAAGCTCGGCCTTCTCGGCTCTCGAAGCGACTATCTGCCCAGCTGTTCATACCGAGACCTGCTTCTGACGCCGCGTTAGTGGATCACTTTTCGTGCATGCAAGTGGATCACTTTCTCATGCATGCTCACAGTCCCACTTGAAGGGCAAGCAGCTTGGAGTTGGCTTCAGGCGTGAATATGTCGTCGGTCAGTTTATCGTTGACCTGTGCGCGCCCTCTCGCCGTCTAGCCGTGGAGTGGATGGTCTTTATCATGCTCGCTTCGCTACCAGGGATGCCCGCCGCGACCGGGCGCTGCAGCGCGCCGGTTGGCGCGTCCTGCGTATCGACGCCGAGCTCGTCGTCCGCGACATCGACGCGGCTGTGGCCCTCGTGCGCCAAGCCCTCGGGTGAACTCAGCCGTGGGCCTGCGGCGCCTCGTGCCGCAGGCCGTGCTGTGTTGAGCTGTCAAAGACCATCCGCGTTCCGCGGGATCGGAAGGCCCCAGCGGATCATTTTATCGTGGTTCGAGCCTTGTGTTGATCGGTTTCGTGCGCGCACCTGCGCGAAGTTTCGAGGCACTTGGCATGTACAATGATCGTGCCCGGGGCGTGTGAAGCGTTGGTGCTCAGGCAGAGCTGCGTCACGCCATCCTTTCGCTGCCGGGTGGCATGGACAATGACTATGCCGTCGGGCTGGGTCGGCCCGCTCGAGTGAAGGCGGTTGCCGGCAATTGACGCGCTGCCGCGTCGTCGAGACCATGATTTCATGGGGAAAGATCTGCAGGTGCCGGTGCCTGACGTTTGGCCGGCTTGTGTGCAACGAGCTTTCCTGTGTGCCGTGGCCTTGGCTCATGATGCCGTCGTGCGCAGCCACTCCTGGTGCCTCAACAGTCGTCTGTCCCGCGTCCGCCTTGCGGCAAAGGCAGCTCGGCTTGAAAGGCAAGTCGCTCTGCTCACCGAAGTGGCGCGTATCAAAGACGCTCGCATGGCGCGGATCCCGCCGGCTCAGCGTCCTCACTACGCCCCCAAGGAGCGCATGAGCATCTTGGCGGTGCGAGCGCAGGCTCACTGGAATGCTGCTGCAACAGCAAGAGTGTTCCAGGTGTCGGCAGCCACCATCGCCAACTGGACCAAGCGCGTCGATGAAGGTGGGCAGCAGGCGCTGCTCGACTTGTCCCACCCCGTCAACAAGTTGCCTGACTACTACGCCCTCGTCGTGCAGCAGCTGGCCTCCCAGGTGCCTAGCTTTGGCAAAGTGCGCAAGGCTCAGCTGCTCGCTCGGGCTGGGCTCGTGCTCGCAGCCTCGACGGTCGAGCGTTTGCAAGAGCGAAAGCTGCCGCCCGAGCCGCCGAGCCCTCCCGAGTCGAACGCTCCGCCAGGCGGTGCGGCCGAGGCGGCCGAAGCCTGCGGACTGGAGGCGGCGACACCGCCGCGCCGTCATGGTGTCCGGGCTCGATACGCCCATCACGTCTGGAACGTGGACATGACCTTGGTGCCCATCGTCGGAGGATTCTGGACCGCTTGGCTGCCCTTCAGTCTGCCCCAGTGCTGGCCTTTCTGCTGGTGGGTCTGCGCCGTCATGGATCAGTACAGCCGCGTCGTGCTCGCTAAAGGCGTCTTCAAGGCCCAGCCGAGTGCTGAAGATGTCTGTCGAGTGCTGTCCCGTGCGGTAGAGCACGTCGCTACGCCGCCCAAGCACATCATCAGTGACCAGGGCGCGCAGTTTCGAAACAAGTATCGTGCCTGGTGCAAGTGCGTCGGAGCCAAGCCGCGCTTCGGCGCCGTCGGCAAGAGTGGCAGCATCGCTTTCATCGAGCGCTTCTGGCTGTCGATGAAGGACGAATCCTTTCGGATCATCCACGTGCCGTTTTCCGTCCAAGCCATGCGTGCTGAGCTGGATGCGTACATCGCTTGGTACAATGAATTTCGGCCGCATCAATCCTTGCAGGGCGCGACGCCCCTCGAGAAACTCCGAGGCTATGCCTGTCGGCCCAAGCTCGATCTGACCGCGCGTGCGCCTCCCGTCCTCGTCGTCACGCCCTTTCGAGGGCGTAAGCACTTGCCCATCGTCGAGCTCGCCGAAGCGGCTTGACCGGGTGCGTCCCATGGACTCTGTGCGCGCGTGGTTAGCGCGCAAACGGCTCGCTGCGTCCGCTTGCTCCCTCTTGCGTCCACATTTGCTTGTGGTTGTTCCTCCAGAGCTGTCGCCGCCCGTCATGCACCGAGCTTCCGCTGATGCGAGGGCGAGATGGGTGAACGAATGGGAGGTCATTTCGGCCGTATTTTTGAGGGTAAATGTCGCTGGGCTAGGACACCCCAAAGCGCACGAGCCCCGTGTCTGCATCGTGTAGCCCGCCGGCAAAGCCGAAGGGCACAAAGTCCGCTGTGCCCATGAGCACTGCGCGATTCCCCCAAGCGTCATAGTCCGCGCGCCACGCGGTGGTGCCTGTTGCGACGTCGACAATCGCCCTTGGTGAGCCGAGATGGTCACTGAAGATGCGATACGTTGTTCCGCCTCGCACCATAAAGTCGGGTACGTTGGATTTCGAAGCGTAGACAAATCTGCTGACCAAGGCGCCCGCGCCGTCCAATTCCGCCACCGGATTGAGCCCATCCCGATACAGCCACGCCTTTTCGAGTGTGCCGTTGCGTTTCTTGCCGACGCGGCGGTCTCCGCCATCGACGAGGTACTCGATGACGTCGCCGCTGGGAAGGTCGACGCGAGTGAGGTTGCCTCGCACATCATATTGATAGAGCGTCGCCTCGCTCGTAGCGGAATCCGTCTTCGAGCTCAGCTCGCCATTGGCGGTGTACGTGTAAGAGAGCGTCCCGTAGCTTAGCAACCGGTCCTGCGCGTCGTAGGTGCCAACAATCGACGACGAACTCGTCTGCAACAGCGTGCGATTCCCGTTGGAATCATATCCGTAGTGCTCGAAGAGCGCCCCATTCTTGAAGACGTCCGTGAGCCTGCCGCGCAAGTCATAGGTGTAGTCCCAAGTGATCGGCGCTCCGCCGTTTTCCTCGACGCGAGTGACGATGCGGCCGAGTTGGTCGCGGGGGTCGGAGGCGGTGTCGACCACCTCCGAGAAGAGCGTCGTGCCGCCAGTGTCGGCCACGTACGAAGCCATCTCGCCGTAGGCGTTGTAGGTCCAAGTGTCGCTGACCAGGCCCATGGCGCTGCCGGTGATGCGGCCATTCTGGGGATCGAGGGTGACGGCGAGCGAATCAGCGCTCGGCGGCGCGCAGCTCGTCTGCGACGCGCAGATGACGATGTCATCCGGGTCATAGCCAAAGAACGCTGGGCTTGTGGTCGCCCCAACGGTCACCGTCTCGGAAATCGTGCGGAACGAGTTGTCGTACCCGAACGCCACACTTCCGTTGAACGGCCCACTCCAGCTCATCGAGGACATGAGCTGCCCATCGTAGGCATGGCTCAAGATGACTCCGCTCGGGTCAGTAATGCTCGCAAGCCGCCCTGGCGCACACCCCGGACAAGGCGTCAGCCCGAAGTAGGTGTAGTCCACGATGCCGCTCGGCGTCGTCATGAAGTCGAGCTTGCCCGCTGTGTCATACGCGCGTCCGATGATGAGGCCATCGGGTCTCGTGGTTTTGTTGCCCACCCTCGCGTCGGCGCCGCGAATCATTGTGCGATGAATGATAGCAGAGTGCGATGAGTCGCGGCGCCTCCGCGGTCCCTTCCCAAAGCCATGCTCGCGGCGCCTGCGCGCGCGAGTGCGACTTGATGAACTCTCTGCGCCGCGCGGCAGGCGCCGCTGCGCGTGGCAGGGAGGGACCTTGGCGGCGCGTTGTCGTGCTGGCTGGCGACCGCGATGCTTTGGGCGGTGCCTGGGCGCTGGTGCGTGCATGAAACAACCGCGCTGCTGTGTGCGTCGCAGTACGTGTTCCGATTGGCCAAGTCACTCATTCGATGCCTTGCGATGACTTTTTGCGGAGTACGGAGGTCATTTTTCGTTGTTTTCGAGGACGAATGTCGCTGGACTGGGACGCCGTCACTTGGACGGGTCCGTACGACGGGCATAGTACGAGGCGGCGGCAAAAACCGTCAACGCTGCCGCGATCAGATAGAATAGTGTGGGAGAGCCCAAATGAAGTGTGACGATCCAGGCTGCACCAATCAGACCGCCCAGAAACATGAGCATGTACGCGGAACGATCTGATGACGTTGCGGTGTCCGATGGCATCAGACGCCGCCAGCGAATCACCAAAGCAACCAGCATTCCGACACTGGATCCAACCAGGCCGCTATGCACGAACGCGATCCACGTCTGGGCGTCGCCGACCAAGACTCGAAGCGTGACCGCTGCCAACGTGGCAAGAACGAGAAGCGTCAGAATCTGACGATAACGCGCAGCGGACATTGATCGAGCGCCACGCTCGCAAAGGCCGAACCCTACGAGGGCGCTCAGCGTGCCGGATGCCAATGCAACCGCATGCGGAAAGGCCGCCGTATGACTAGCCCAGGACCCGCCTAGCGCTGTCAACATTGCGGAACTGATCAGCATCCACCGCTGCCGTTCGCTGCGCATCTTCACCCCGACTTCGATTCCTCTGACGGCGGCAGGCATGAGTTACGCTCTTCCTTGCAAAACTGCGGGAACTCCAGACAGCAGTAGACAGGCGCATTCGGCTTCGTACACTCGTCTTGTACGCACTTGTCGTACTGGCGTGCCAGTTCAGCAGTCGCAACCGCACATGCAGCCACGCAGGCCGCCGCCAGTGGCGGGATCTCAATGCTTACAAGGCACGCGGTAAAGCAGGCTGCACTCCAGGCGTGGCCCAGGTCGCGTTTTGCGGGGCAAGGGACCGTTCCGCCTTGATCTGCCCAATTGATCGGATCGTTCTGCGAGTACACATACAGTCCACTAGACGAACCGCCCCAGATCAGCGGGTCTTTTGCTGTCCACCTCCCCATCATGGGATCGTAGTCTCGCGCCCCAAAGCGCACGAGCCCGGTGCCTGCGTCGTGCAGTCCGCCCGCAAAGCCAAACGGAGTGAAATCCGCTGCGCCCGTGAGCACGGTGCGGTTGCCCCAAGCATCATAGTCGGCACGCCACACGGTGGCACCACTCGCGACGTCAACAATCGCGCGCGGTGAGCCGAGGTGGTCGCTCAAGATGCGATAGGTGACGCCCGCGCGCACCATGAAGTCAGGCACATTGGGCTTCGACGCGTAGACGAATCGCGAGACAAGGGCGCCCGCGCCATCCAGCTCCGCCACCGGATTGAGCCCATCGCGATAGAGCCACGCTTTCTCGAGCACGCCGTTGCGCTTCTTGCCCACGCGCCGGTCTTCGCCGTCAACGAGGTACTCGATGACGTCCCCACCGGCAAGGTCGACGCGGGTGAGGTTCCCGCGGACATCATAGGTGTAGGTCGTCGTCTCGCTCGTGGCGGAGTCGGTCTTCGAGCCCAGCTCGCCGTTGGCCGTGTACGTGTACGAGAGCGTCCCATACGTGAGCAACCGATCCTGCGCGTCATAGGTGCCAACAATCGACGACGAACTCGTCTGAAGCAGCGTGCGGTTCCCGTTGGAATCATATCCGTAATGCTCGAACAGCGTCCCGTTTCGGAACACATCCGTGAGCCTGCCCCGCAAGTCATAGGTGTAATCCCACGTAATAGGCGCTGCGCCGTTTTCCTCGACGCGAGTGACGATGCGGCCGAGTTGGTCGCGGGGGTCGGAGGCGGTGTCGACCACCTCCGAGAAGAGCGTCGTGCCGCCAGTGTCGGCCACGTACGAAGCCATCTCGCCATAGGCGTTGTAGGTCCAGGTGTCGCTGACCAGGCCCATCGCGCTGCCGGTGATGCGGCCATTCTGGGGATCGAGGGTGACGGCGAGCGAATCAGCGCTCGGCGGCGCGCAGCTCGCCTGCGACGCGCAGATGACGATGTCATCCGGGTCGTACCCGAAGAAGGCGGGCGACGTGGTTGCCCCCACGGTGACGGTTTCGGAGATGGTGCGGAACGAATTGTCGTACCCGAACGCCACACTTCCGTTGAACGGCCCACTCCAGCTCATCGAGGACATGAGCTGCCCATCGTAGGCATGGCTCAAGATGACTCCGCTCGGGTCAGTAATGCTCGCAAGCCGTCCCGGCGCACATCCCGGACATGGCGTCAGCCCGAAGTATGTGTAGTCCACGATGCCCGAGGGCGTCGTCATGAAGTCGAGCTTGCCCGCTGTGTCATAGGTGCGTCCGATGATGAGGCCATCGGGTCTCGTGGTTTGCGTGAGCATGCGGTCCAGGTCGTACCCGAACAGTGTACTCGGAGTTGTCACCCCAGGCACGACTGGCGGATCGTAGCTGCCTAGCAGGTCCACCGGCGTGAAGGTTTGGCCGTGGGCGGGTTGGCCGGGTGGGGTCACCGAGGTCAGGTTTCCGTTGCCGTCCCAAGCGAAGCTGGTGATGGCGCCGTCGGGATCGAGCTGTTGGAGCACCCGGCCGATGGCGTCGGGGGTGAAGCTTGTCGTCTGGGTCAACGCGTCCGTGACCGACTGGGCGTAGCCGTTCTTATCGTCGCTGGTAGAGAAGTAGTTGGTCGTGCGGACGCGCGTGCCCTGGGTGATGGTGGACAGGCGTCCCCGGAAATCATAGGCGAAGTCCACGGGGAGGATGCCCGGTACGTCGCGGCGGGTGGTGCGGCCTTGGTCATCTTGGATCGTGATCACCTGGCGGCCGGCGGGGCTCGTCGTGGTGGTGGTCAAGGTGGCGCGGTCGAAGACGCTCGTAATTGTTCGGCCGTTGATGCTTGTGGTGTCGGACTGTGTCAGAAGACTCAGGGGGTCCAGAGGATCGCTCAGCGTGACGCTTCGGTTGGTCGCTTCGGTGCGCACGAGTCCAGATGGGGTGCGGGCTTCGGTCGAGCGTATCTTGGC
This sequence comes from Polyangiaceae bacterium, assembly GCA_965222375.1. Classification (GTDB taxonomy): domain Bacteria; phylum Myxococcota_A; class Polyangia; order Polyangiales; family Polyangiaceae; genus JACKEA01. The sequence goes on along the minus strand of CBDCTZ010000016.1, from coordinate 3,065,255 downwards.
CGTGAAGCCGAAACGGGGATCCGGAGCTTCTGTGGTCGTGATGACCATGCCATCAGGCAGTGTGGTGGTGAGCGTCCGGTCGCTTCCGATGAATTGGGTGCTTTGGGTACCATCCGGGAAGGTGTTTGTGTATTGCTCGTCTCCGGTGGGCAGGCTCGTGTAGGCGAAGGTCGTCTGGCGCCCGAGCGGCGTGGTTTCCAGCACCGAGAAGTCGCTCGTGGCTTGGGTGCGATCGTACGTCCGGTTGCCTGTTGCTTGATCGATGAAGCCGGCGAGGCGTCCCAACGGCCCATAACTCAGCACCTTGAGCTGATTGCGGGGGTTGATGTAGCTCTGCAGCAAACCGTCACTCGTGAATGTGAGCTGATGCAGCTCGGAAGCAGGGGTGGTCACGGTTGCGGCGTAGCCATCGGCGTCCAGCGTCAGACTCGTTACTTGACCATACGGGCCGATGATGGCTTGAGGCGTGCCGCTGGCGTCGCGTTGGATTGTCGTGACGTTGTTGTCGCCGTCGCGAACCTGGCTGAGCAGGCCATTGGAATCGTAGGCGAATTGATAGCGCATGGCGGCAGTGGCCGCGTTGAAGGTCGCCAGGTGCTTGCCACGGCCGTCGAATGCGTATAGCTCGCTGCCGTCCTCGGACGCGACTGCGATGCTCGCGCCTGCACTGAACTTCGGCAACGGCGGCCGCACACTGGCGAGGACCCGATGGGTCACGTCGGCGACGAGAAGACCGCCGTCCTTCGCCACTTCAAGTCCCGTTGCGACCAGGGCAGTTCCCGTCGCGGGGGTGTCGGGCACAAACGGTGTCAGGCTCGAGACACTACCGGTGCCCGCCACGGTCGAGATCAGCCCGAACTGATCCACCTGTCGAACTCGTCCGCTTCCACTGATGTAGACTATTCCGGCAGGCGAAACGGCGACGTCCTGAACGTTGCCCAAGGTCGCGTCCAGCGCGGGTCCTCCATCGCCAGAGAATCCGTTCGTTCCGGTTCCGGCAAACGGAAGTAGTTGGCCTGAAGGGTCGAGGCGAAATACCTCATAGAAGAACGTTCCGATGTACACGGATCCATCCGGGCCAACGGCAACCGAAGTTGGAAGCCACGGCAACGGCAGCCCGGCAGGCTCGCTGGCCACGGTGTGGATCACCCCGGAAGAGTCAATCATGCGGACGCGGCGGTTGCCGTTGTCGGCAATGAACAGATTGCAATCTTTGCCAGCGGTGATGGAGCGCGGGCTCTGAAAGGCGGCAGAGACTGCAGGTCCCTCGTCACCCGCAAACCCAGACGTTCCGCCCGCTATCGTGTTGATGATCCCATCTGGCGCGATGCGACGCACACGCGGCGTCGGCGTCGCACCTCCGTCAAGCACGTAGACGGATCCGTCTCGTCCGACAGCGATGTCGTCGACATCTCTAAACGTCGCGGCTGCCGCCAATCCCCCGTCACCAGAAAACCCGGGCACGAACGGATTCCCCGCGAAACGGGTGATGGTGCCGTCAGGGCCGATGCGTCGGACAACACGCGCCTCAGATGTACCGCTGCGATCGCTCGCGTAGATCGACCCATCCGGTCCCTGAGCAACGGCCTCCGGCCGAATGAGGGCCAGGCTAGCTGGGCCCCCGTCGCCCGAGCCGCCGGGGGAAGAACTGCCACCTATGCGCGTTAGCGCGCTGGCTGCAGCAACCAAGCTGTCGCTACTCCGTTGTCGGCCACTTCCCAGGTACAGAATCTGCCCGATGGGATCGTAGGCGTGATGCACATCCAGGCTCATGCCGGCCAGGCCTCTGCCGCTTTCGTCCCAAAGCCCTAGATTGCGCATCTTGACGGTGCGCCAAGCCGTAAACTCGCGGCGGGAGTCACTGAGCGAGAGAGCCTCGCTATCATTGTACTGCGAGAAGGCTTGTCCGGCTTTGGCTGGCCCAACATACTTCGCGTCGTACACCTCGCCAACCCGCGCCACGGCCAGCTGCCCACCTTGCACCTTGCGCCCATAGGCGTCGTTGCCATCCCACGTGAAGGGCAAGGTGAGATTGGCAGCGGGTCCCTCGCTCGTCCTGAAGATCTTGCCTGCCACACTCACCTCTACTTCCAGTCGTCGCAGCTTGCTCTTGATTGCGGCTCCGGTAAGTGGGACAGCCATCGTCCTGTGCGATAGTCGGCCAAAAGCTCTCGTGCTCGTGTAGACCAAGGAGAAGTCCGTGCCGGCGACGGGCAAGATCTCGCCAAAAGACTGGTTCTGACACTCGACGACAGAGCCCGTTCGCTCACACGGGTCGTCCTTGTCACTGTCTCCGTCGTCCGGACAATCGTTCGTGCACTTTGGACCAAAGCCGCTGCTGTTACCGGAACCGCCGGAGCCGCTGGTGCCACCAGTGCCTCCCGAGCCCCCACTGCCACCCGTGCCGCCGCTTCCGTCATCGCCGTAGTCGGGTACGAGCCCCAGATTGCAGTCAAACGGTGTAAAGTGCGGGATCGGCGAGCGCCAGAACGACTCCCCGACCGCATAGGTCTGCGCTATCTTCGTGAGCTCTTCGGCGGTGAGGCCAATTGCTGCAAGCGTTGCGGCGTTCGCGGGTGTTCCCGAGCCATCGACATCGACATCGGCCACACCGCCGGTGACGCCGAGCACCTCGATAACGCGACCGTTGTCGGAGGGCTTCCAACAAGCATCGCCACGGTCATAGAAACCAACGGGCACGATGGTGCCCACTGGGAAGTCGAGGAAGTTTTCCACGTACAGGAACGTCGGCTGACTGAAGACCACGCTCGTTGCACCCGCAGCCACCGCCTCATCCGCGCTGAGCTCGACCGCGTACGTATAGCCGAGATTCGTTGGCAGCTCCGCCGGCATGGCCATCGGACCGTAGGGCCCCACCGTGTACTCCGTGATGCGCACCGAGAGGGACGGAGCGGGGGTGGTGGTGCCGTCAGGCATGACCAGAGAGGCTGTCGTGCCGGCGGGGATGCACAGGCGCGCTCGGCGCACGCCATCGGCGTCGCTGCTGGTGGAGCCGCTAACGACTTGCAGGCTGCTGCTACCCATCGTCACACTCGTGACCGCTGGGTCGAGCGTGATCAGCGATACATCCGGCACAAACGTAAACCGCTGCCACTCGGGAGTGACCGTGCGCTGCGCTTCCAGGTAGCCGGTGGCGGTGAAGCTCAGCGAAATGGGCTGTCCGCCGTTGACCACGATGTCGTACTGGCCGTCGACTCGGCTCAGCGTGCTGCCGAATTCTGGGCGGCCGACGACGGTGACAGTCGCGCCGGGCAACGGCGCGCCGGTCACCGTGAGCACTCGACCCTTGAGCACGCTCACGCGCTCTGGGGAGATGGTGCCGGGGGCGACGCCCGTTTGGATCGGATTGGCTCCGTCGTACAGAAACGTCGTCTGGTCGAAGAGCGATGTGGCGACTGTGCGATCCAGCGGCGGCGCGACCAGGCTCGGATCCGGGGGTAGCTCAGACTCGCAGGTCCCAGCGCCGTCACAGGTTTGATTGGGCCCACAGCTGACGCCGGCGGGCACGAAGCTGGATTCGCAGCCTGTCGCCGCCGCGCAGGAATTCATGGTGCAGGGATTCATGTCGTCGCAGACGAGCGGCGTGCCGGGGTCACATGTCCCGGCTCCGTCACAGAGCTCGTCTCCATCGCAGGCGTCGCCGTTGCCACACGAGCTGCCCGCCGCCACGGGCACGAAGTCGCAACCGGAAGCGGGATTGCACGCGTCCGTGGTGCACAGGTTGGCGTCGTCGCAGGTCAACGGCGTCCCCGCTTGGCACGTGCCCAATCCGTCGCAGAGCTCATTTCCGTTGCAAACGTCAGAATCGGCGCAGCTGGTCCCACTCGGCACCGGCGTATGCGTAACGCCCAAGATGGGATCGCAGGCATCCGCAGTGCACGGATTGCCGTCGTCGATGGTCGGTGGCGTGCCTGGCTGGCAGACCGTGGAGGCGTCGCAGAGCTCGTCGCCATCGCACAAATCGCCATTGGGGCACGCCGTACCGCTCGGCACCGGCGTGTGCGTCACGCCGAGCACTGGGTCGCAGGCGTCCGCGGTGCAGGGGTTCCCGTCGTCGATGGGCAAGGGCGTCCCGGGGCTGCAGGTGCCTACACCGTCACACAGCTCCTCTCCGTTACACAGATCCGCGTCGGCACAGCTGGAGCCGGCTGAGACGGGCACGAAGTCGCAACCGGATGCGGGATTGCACGCATCCGCGGTGCACACGTTGCTGTCGTCGCAGCTCAGTGGCGTGCCCGGTTGGCAGAGGCCCGCGCCGTCGCAGGTTTCCAGACCATCACACACATCGCCATTGCTGCAGCTCGTGCCGCTTGGCACAGGCGTGTGGCTCACTCCGGTCACTGGATCGCACGCGTCGGCTGTGCACGGATTGCCGTCGTCGATGACGGGTGGCGTACCGGGCTGGCACACACCTGCTGAATCGCACAGCTCGTTGCCATCGCAGAGGTCGGAGTTGGCGCAACTCGTGCCGCTTGGCACAGGTGTGTGGCTCACTCCGGTCACTGGGTCGCAGGCGTCCACCGTGCAGGCATTGCCGTCGTCGACGGTGGGCGGCGTGCCCGGTTGGCAAACGCCGGCGCTGTCGCAGGTTTCCACACCGTTGCATACATTTGCGTCAGTGCAGGCAGTCCCGCTCGGCAGCGGCGTGTGGGTCACGCCCGCCACTGGGTCGCAGGCATCGGCCGTGCACGGGTTGCCGTCATCAATCGTCGGAGGCGTACCCGGTTGGCATGTCCCGGCGCCGTCGCATAGCTCCACACCGTCACAGAGGTCGGCGTTGGCGCAACTTGAACCGCTTGGCAGCGGCGTGTGGGTCACGCCGGTGATGGGATCGCAGGCATCCGCCGTGCATGAGTTGCCATCGTCGATCGTGGGCGGCGTCCCGGGTTGGCACACCGCTGAGGCGTCGCAAGCCTCATCGCCATCACAAACGTCGCCATTGGGGCACGCGGTACCGCTTGGCAGCGGCGTGTGCGTCACGCCCGCGACCGGGTCACACGCGTCGGTCGTGCACGGATTCCCGTCGTCGATGGTGGGTGGCGTGCCGGGCTGGCACACTGCGGAGGCGTTGCAGAGCTCGTCGCCATTGCAGACGTCGCCGTCGCTGCAACTCGATCCGCTTGGCCGCGGTGTGTGGGTCACTACGCCCGTCGCTGGATCGCAGGCGTCCGTGGTGCACGGGTTCCCGTCGTCGATGTTGACGCCTTCGCACAGGTCGGTGGCGTCCTTGACGATCTTGGCGTCCTTCTTCAGGACGATGCGGCAGGCGATCAGGATGCCGCGGGCGTCGAGGTTCTTGTCGATGTGCAGCTTTCCGTCAGGGGCTGCGATACGGGCGCGCAGCGTCGCGTCCTTGTCGATGTCGACGGCGACTTGGGTGCAATTGCTTCCACCGGCGACGCGCACGTCGACAGCCTCGGAGCCAATGCTCGCGCCCTCGCTGGGTCCCAGGTAGGCATTTTTGGCTAGTTCCAGGGTTTCCAAGATCCGCAGATCGCAGGCGGTGGCGCATTCGATCCGGGCGTCCTTGGCTGCGTCGAGGCTGCGCAGCGCGTAGCTTCCGCCGTCCAAGCGCAAGGTGGCGTCCTTGGTTAGCGTGACTTCGTCGTAGGCGCCGGGGGCGAGAGTTTGCGTGGCGCCGCTGGCAACGGTGACGTCGGTCGTGCCGGGCGTGATGGCGCCGATGGTCGGGATTGTGATCGCCAACGGAAGTGTGAGGGGCGTGGTGGTGGTTCCCTGCACGGTGCCGCTGCCGCTCAATGTGTTGAACGCGCCGTCGCCGGTCACGACGGTGTCCTTGTCCAGGCGAATGCGGTTGGCGCGCACGCTACCGTCGATGCGGCTGTCTTTGTCGACGTCCAGCTCAGGACTATCGCCGGTATCGATGACGGCGATATCGCCGCTGACGTCGGCGTTCTTGTCGAGGCGGATGCCGCGCACGCCAACGAGCGCCTCGGCGGGCCAGTCGGGCGCGACGCTCGCGGCCTCGGCAGTGCGGCCGAGCGTGTGGCGCGATTCGGCTTTTCGTTCTGCTTTCTGCCCGCATGCCGCTGTGAGCAGGGCGCCCAGCAAGATGCTGCAACGCATTGCCCAGTGCGGTGCGGCCGTGCGCTTCTTGATTGCTTCACTTGATGCCATCTGCCGCTTGGTCATCTGCCGTCCTTCACTTCCGAACGCGAGCTGCAGCCGCGCCGCCACACGCTGCATCCAGTTTCGCTTCCACCCTTCATCTGTCGCCCCAGCGCGGAGTTTTCCGCACTGTTGAATGTACGCGAAATCGGCGGTGGCGAAATCCAATTGTTTTCCAACGGGCGGAGCACATCTGGCGACAAGGGTCGACATCCGTCGACATGTAGGCCTTGTGGCAGTCGCTTGATTCACTTGGATCTGCGCGGGCGACGCCGGCGGGTCGGAGTTCACTCACGTACGAGACGAGTGGCGCCGACGCTTGCGTTCCATTTCAGGAACTTCGGCCAACCTGACAAATGTCAACTGCAGGCGTCTCCCGGATCCGCCTGCAGCACTGCTGCCGATGCTTCGCCCACCGTGGCCGGCCAACCGCGGTTGCTCGCCGAGTGGCACTGCCTCGCCACGGTCTCACCCCACGTCGCTGCTCAGTGGCACCCCACCAGGAACGGCAAGCTCACTCCCGAGCACGTGACCTCCGGCTTGATACGCAAGGTCTGGTGGCGCTGTGAGCGCGGCCACAGCTGGCGTGCTCCCATCCGCAACCGCGCCCGCCGCGGAGGCGGTTGTCCAAAGTGCAATCTGATGCGACGCCGCGGCCAGCTGCCGCGCGTGCGTCCTGGCGATTGAGCCACGACGTGACTGGCACGAGTCCAACCAGCCTCGGACTTGGCCGAGATGCAAGCCCTGGACGGCATGAGCCCCTAGGCAGAAACAGAAGGGCCCTCTAGCTAGGCGGCTGGGTTGAGGGTGACCTGGAATTCGAGCGTTTCCTTCGATGTGGGTCCGGCGAAGCCGGGTGGGTAACTACTCTCCCCCAGCACGGCGGTGCCGTCACCGCGCGCTCGGCCACCCACCAGAGCCGCCCTCAGCAATCCTCGGTCCAAGAGACCGATGCTGGCAGCGCACCGCTCGAGAAGAACTCCTCGGCAATGGCGGCAGCATCAGCGCGCCGCACTGTGTTCTTAGCGGGGAACTCCACAGCACCGTCGCAGAAACATTCGAAGGTTTCGATGCGATCCGGATCAGGCAGGTTTGGGGTATCCGGATACAACCCGGAACTGGAGTCGTAGCGAAGAAACATCAACCAAGCCCGTGTGGCATTCGTGTGAATGCTCAGACTATCGCCGTCGTAGCGCGTCATCGCGACCTGAGCGGGCTGTTGTCCTTCGAGGCCCTGCAGAAGCCGTCGCAGCGTCGGCACATCCCCTATCGCGACCTCATGGGGCTCATCATGGTCGACCTCGACCTCCCAATGGTCGCTCGCCCCGAATTCCAGCACCAGATCCCGTGGCAACTTCCCCAACGAGAACATGGCGAACTTGCCACCCGCGTCGTCACCATGTCTGCCCAAATAACATCGGCCGAAATATACAAACGGAGCACTGGGTGATCGCCGCACGAATAGATGGTGCTGCTTAATCACGCAGCAATAAGCGTCACGGTGACCCAAAACTTGCCACACCAGGCTCGGAAGAAATGGAAGTTCACCCTCGGGTTCGTAGTCTAGGCGGCTCGGGACCCATTTGAATTCCCGCGGGCCGACGAGCTGAGAGCCGTGCTCGGCTGTCTCGAAGAAGCACAGCACGTAGTCGTCGAGTATTTCGAACTGACCATCGGCCAGCGTGAGCGTCGGCTCGGCGCCGGCGAGCGCCTGAACCGCGACATCGCGGGTGTATTTCTCACTAACGGCAAGCATTTTGGTTCCTAGTCCTCATCGACGTCACCGCGGCGCCCGGCTCCCGAGTCTATCCGCAGTGCTCCCCTTGTCGTACAGATACCACGCAACTCGAGCGGCGCCCTGACCGAAATCCTCCCATGCCCGAATACCGCATGCCGGGACACTCTCGATAGCGCCGCCGACCTTGCGCGGACTGAACGCCATGGCGCATAGCAATGACTACGAATTGGATCCCCCACTGGCTCGCGTCAAGGCAGCCCTGCCGCCAAATGCTAAGCTGCGATTCGTGCTGGATACGGATCTCCTGCTGCCCGAGCGGCCCCGCAAGCTGCGACGAGTCGAATATGACCAGCTCGTCGCCTCCGGCGCGTTCGAGGACGAGCGCGTCGAGCTGCTCCACGGGGTGCTCGTCGAGATGAGCCCCATCGATGCCGCCCACGCGAATCCCATCGATCGGCTGGCGGTGATTCTCATCCAGGCGCTGGCCAGCCGGGCACGGATACGTATCCAACTGCCCCTCATCGCCGCCGACGAGTCGGAACCCCAGCCGGACGTCGCGGTCGTGCCCCAGGGCGACTATCGGACAGAGCATCCCTCGCGCGCAGAACTGGTCATCGAGGTCGCCAATACCTCCCTAGACAAGGACCGCAAGGTCAAGGCGCCCCTCTACGCCGCGTCGGGCTTCCGGGAGTACTGGATCGTCGACACGAACCGCCAGGTCATCGAGGTGTACCGCGATCCCGAAGCGGGCCACTACCGCAGCATCAGCACGCACACTGAAACCAAGACTTTGTCTCCGCAGGCGTTCCCGGATCTGCGCATCCCGGTCGCTCGAGTGTTCGAGTAGCGACCGCCGAAGCGCGAGTGCGCAGCGCAAGTCCCCCCTCGAGTCGGTGCGGCCCCTCACTGCCACCTCGTTTCATCAATCCGCTGGCGGCAGACGTCTTCGTCGGAGTCGCCACTTCCGAGCACTATGCGGGGGCTCCTAACTGCCTAGGAGGTCGACGGGCCACGAATCTTCTTGACAGGTTTCTGGGCGCGGGCGCGCACGAAGCACTGGCGTGACGATTCTCGGATGAGGGTTGGCAACCACGGCAGCTTCCACAGCTCCGTCGTCATCCGATTTCCTCGTCGCACAGATACCACGCAACTCGAGCGGTGCTCTGACCGAGATGCTCCCATGCCCGGATACCGCGTGCCAGGACACTCTCGTGCGGCCACCGATCTTGCGCGGACTGAACGCCATGGCGAATAGCAATGACTACGACCTGGATCCTTCTGCCGTTCGCGTCAGGGCAGCCCTGCCGCCACATGCTAAGCTGCGATTCGTGCTGGATACGGATCTCCTGCTGCCCGAGCGGCCCCGCAAGCTGCGACGAGTCGAATATGACCAGCTCGTCGCCTCCGGCGCGTTCGAAGACGAGCGCATCGAGCTGCTTTACGGGGTGCTTGTCGAGATGAGCCCCATCGATGCCGCGCACACGAATCCCATTGACCGACTCAATGTGATCCTGGTGCAGGCCCTTGCCAGTCGGGCTCGGATCCGCATCCAGGCGCCCCTCATCGCCGCCGACGAGTCGGAACCCCAGCCGGACGTCGCGGTCGTGCCCCAGGGCGACTATCGGACAGAGCATCCCTCGCGCGCGCAGCTGGTCATCGAGGTCGCCAATACCTCCCTAGACAAGGACCGCAAGGTCAAGGCTCCCCTCTACGCCGCGTCGGGCTTCCGGGAGTACTGGATCGTCGACACGAACCGCCAGGTCATCGAGGTGTACCGCGATCCCGAGGCGGGCCACTACCGCAGCGTCAGCACGCACCCTGAAAGCGAGACTCTGTCTCCGCAGGCGTTCCCGGATCTGCTCATCCCGGTCGCTCGTGTGTTCGAGTAGCAACCCTCCACTTCAAATCACGTCGAAGGGGTAGCCGCCGTCGGTGTAGGTGCGCGCGGCAATCAACTTGCGGAGTTCGTCGTCGTTGTGCTCGGAGCGCCTCAGGTGCGCGCGCATCCGGGATTGAGCGCCGGACGCGAACATCGTGGTCAGATCGATCTGACGCCGCGCGCCGCTTTCGCCCCGGCTCTCGATGGCCATGCTGGTGCGGGATAGGCACGCGGCCAGAGCGTAAAGGTCTATGGCAACATTGGCCAAGCGTTTCTGGGTGTACTGCATCTCCGCGATTTCGCGACCGTGCTCCTTAAGCGCCCGGGTGGCGGCGGCGTGAAACTCCGTCACGGCCTCTTCGAAGAACACCGACTCTCGGCTGAGCAGGGGATGAGCCTTGGCAACCCGCTCGCGGCGCAAGGCTTCGCGTAGCTTCTGGGGAGCAAAACGGCGCAGCAGACCGAAGCCCTTGAGGGGCTCGAGCAGGGCGCTGTCCATTTCCATGCGCTCGCCGGGGCCCCGCAAACCGGATAGCGCGATGAAGCAACGCAAGGTCTCGTTGGTCCCGTCGAAGACGAAGCCGGCCCGGGCATCCCGCAGCGCACGCTCGAATCCGCCACCCTCGACGTAGCCACGGCCAGCAACCACCTGCAGCGCTTCATTCACGACTCGCCAGAGGGACTCGACGCTTGCCACGCGGCAGATGGCGCTCTCCAAGGAGTAGTCCTCGACATTGCGGTCGGCAAGCCCCGCCGTGAGGTACACCATGGACTCGACGGCGTAACACTCCGCCATCATCTTCGCGACCTTGTCCTTGATGATGGGGAACTCGCCGATGGCGCGACCGAAGCTTCGGCGATGCTCGACGTGATGGACAATCTTGTTCAAGAGGGAACGGGCCTGCCCGAAGCTGACCGCCGCCAGCGCGATGCGAGCGTCGTTCAACACGGCCATGGCCACGCGGTAGCCCTTGCCCACGTCACCGATCACTTGGTCGTCCGAGAGCGCAACACCTTCGAACCGCACTGGCGTCACCCCTAGGCCGCGCACACCCAACGTTCGGTGGTGCTCACCCACACTGACGCCTTCGCCCCGTGGCACGACGAAGGCCGTCAGAGCGGGTTTGTGGCCCTCATCCGCGCGATTTGTGCGTGCAAAAACCGTGTACAAGCCGGCACGTCCACCGTTGCTGACCCAGGATTTTTCGCCGTCGAGGACGTAACCCTTGGAAGATCCGTCTCGCATGGCCTGGGTGCGCGTCGTGGCCGCGTCTGAGCCGGAAGCATGTTCCGTCAAAGCGAACGCCGACGAGATGCGACCACTGGCGAGATCGGGCAGGTAGCGTTTGCGCTGCTCGTCCGTGCCGTAGAGCCCAATGGCGCGAGCGGCCATGGCGCCGTGGGTCAAGAGCATCAGGGCGATAGCTGGGTTGTGCTCCGCGACATCCTGGGCGATTCGTGTGGCGCCCAGAACGCTCAAGCCGGCACCGCCAACATCTTTGGACATGTAAGTGCCAAAAGCACCCGCCTTTCGCAGCGACTCGAGCACCGGTTCGGGGATTTCGCGACTTCGATCGATTTCCGCGGGGTCGGACGGTTCGAGAGCGCGCGTGATGCCTGCCGACAGCTCGTGCACGGTCTTGGCTTCAGCGTCGGGGAGGGTCGGATACGGGAAGATGAGATCTTCGGCGACGACGCCGAAGAACGCCGCCTTCATGAAGCTCTGTTCGCGACTCAAGAGCTCTCCTCCTTGGCCGCGCTAGGCGGGTCTACAGGAACCACGTCGGGCAGGGGTGCAGCCCGCACACCCGTCTCCGCCGTCCCAGGTTCCGTGGAAGGCGGCGGGGCTTCCGATGGATGCTCGGTCGCAGATCGGTGGATCTCGATGTCCGGCACCGAGTCGCGCACTGCCGTTGCCGGCACGCCGAACTCTTCGGCTCGCTTGGCCTGCCACTGATACTTGATGCGGTGGTGGTGCATGTTGACCAGGGTGTCGACCATGCGCGTGACAATCACGCGCAGGTCCGGCATCTCGAGACCGGATTCGTCTAGCTGGCCCGTGGCCAGCTTGGTGAAGACGACGCGCTGCACCATGTGCTCGAAGGAGCTGCGTTCCGGCGGATCGATGGTGCGGGACGCCGCTTCGATGGAGTCCACCAGCATGACGATCGCGGTTTCCTTCGTCTGGGGCTTCATGCCGGGATAGCGGAAGGCGTCTTCGGTCAGCTCTTTGGGATTGCCGCTTTGCAGACAGCGGTTCCAGAAGAACTCCACGGTTTGAGTTCCGTGGTGGGTGTAGGCGAACTCGACGACGGGCTCCGGCACGCCACCATCGCGTAGGATCTTCGTGCCCAACACGACGTGGGCCATGATCGCGTCGGCGCTGACCTCTGGATCCAACTCGTCGTGGGGCGAGCGATCATCAGGGCTCAGGTTTTCCACGAAGTACTTGGCTTGCGCGGTTTTTCCGAGGTCGTGGTAGTAGGCACCAACGCGGGTCAAGAGCGCATTGGTGCCAATGGCGCTGGCGGCTTGCTCCGCCAGATTGGCCATGGCCCGGGAGTGCTCATAGGTGCCTGGCGCTTCCTTACTCAGCTTGACCAACAGCGGCTGCTCCAGATCCGACAGGTCGACGAGACGGTCCCGCGGTACTTCTCCGAAAGCGCGGGAGACCAGAGCACGACCCAAGGCGCCGAGAACGCCGCCCAACAAGCCGCCGCCGAGGCAGCCCAAGATCGGTGACTCCATCGGCCGCATCAGATCTGCGAGCAGGTCGTAACGCCCCTCGAAGGTGACCACGATCGCCACGAAGACCAAAGCGGCGGCCAGCCCGCCCAGAGCCCCGGAAAGAACCATGGACCGGGCGTGTTTGCGGTCGAAGTAGAGCAGGGTGGCGCTCATGCCTCGCGCCAACAGCACGCAGAGGAAGACCAGGTCGAGATCGAGCAGCGCCGCGATCACGAACGCCATCACGACCGCCACCAAGAATGCGGTTCGACGGTCGTAGCTGGACGCGATCCACAACGGAACGGCTGCCGCCGGGATCCAGAACTCGGGCAGTGCCGTAAAGAGCAGGATCGCTTTGGCCACGCCGGCGATGAGCCCCATCATCGTCAGCAGGCCGACCTGCGCGCGCAAGAGCCGGAGCCGACTTTGGCCGAAGTTCCGCAGATACGCCGTCAAGGCCATCGCCAAGGTGAAGAAGATGGCAAAGACCCCTGCGAGACCGGCGATTCTGGGTGGGCGGCGAACCGAGTCGTATAGGTACGCGGTCCAATGCACGGAAGACTCGGTGCGCAGGATCGTACCCCGAGGCACCACGGTGCGGCCGTGGGCGTGGCGTAGATCTGCACGGCCGGAGCGCTGATCCTGGGTAAGCCGGGGGCCGAAGGGAACCCGCAAGGTCACCGGCGTGGCGACGCCCATGGCGGGGGCCCACAACGACACATAGTGATCGCCAACGTGCACGGCGGTGAGAAACACCGCGAACAGCAGGCTCATGACAAGGCCCGGTACCGGGCCGGCTTTGACGCGCGTTCGCAGCATGGCGCTACGCCAGACGGGCGCTTCCTGCGCACCACGCTAATCCCTTCCCTCTGGCGGCGGCAACGACAAACCGGCGGTCAAACGCAAAAGTAGCGATTTTTCCCCAAGTTCTTGCTTGTCGGCCCGGCTCTTGCTACCGGAAGACGGTGGGGTCTGTTGATACGGTGATGGCTGCGAAGGGGGCCTCCGCGCGTATCGTGTTGATGGGTGTCCTCAACACCACGCCGGACTCCTTTTCGGACGGCGGTCAGTACCTCGCCAAGGAAGCGGCAGCCAAGCGAGTCGATCAGCTCTTGCACGAGGGCGCTGAGATCATCGACATCGGCGGCGAATCCACACGGCCAGGCGCCGAGAGGGTGCCAGCCCAGGAACAGATCCGTCGGGTCGGTCCCGCTCTGGAGCACGCCCTTCGCCGGGGCGCCATCGTGAGCATCGATACCACCCTGCCCGCGGTGGCTAGCTACGCTCTGGAGCGCGGTGCCCAGATCGTCAATGACGTGTCGTGCCTGGCAGAAGACGAGCTGGCCAGGGTGGCCGCGCGCCACTCCGCCAAGCTCATCATCATGCACAGCCGCGGCGATATGAGTAAAATGCCCGGCTTTTCGGCCTATCCGCAAGACGGCTACCAGGACGTGGTGCTGGACGTGGCCACCGAGTGGCGCGCGGCTCGCGATCGAGCGGTGGCGCAGGGCGTGCCCAGTGCAAGCTGCTGGTTCGACCCCGGAATCGGCTTCGCCAAGAACGCACGGCACTCCTTCGAGCTGCTGTCGCGCTTGGATGAATTGGCCGATCTGGGCACGCTGGTGGTCGGGCCGAGCCGAAAGTCGTTCATTGCAGCGTTGGACGGGGCCACGCCGTCTGAGCGCTTGGGCGGCACGGTGGCGGCGTGTCTGGAAGCGGCAGCGCGGGGCGCGCGAGTGCTCCGCGTGCACGACGTGTTGGCCATACGACAAGCCCTCGGCGTGCGGCACGCCATCGCCCACGGTACGATGCAGGAGGAGCCCATCCGTGCTTGAGCGCCTCCTTTCCAATCTGGCCGAGCGCAGCCCCGCGCAATTGGCCCGAGACGCCCTCGACGTCTTACTCGTCTACTACGTGATCTATCGCGCACTTCTGGTGCTGCGCGGCACCCGCGCGATGCAGGTCGGCGTCGGCCTGGCGATGGTGTTCCTGTTTTACCTCGTTGCCCAGTGGCTTCAGCTGGTTACCGTCGTCAGCATCCTCGGGGCGCTGATTTCGAGCATCATCTTGGTGATCGTGGTCGTTTTTCAGAACGACATTCGACGCGGCCTGATGCGGGTCGGCAGCCGCGCATGGCTCTCCGGGATGTCCCGAGCGCGAGAATCCAAAGTGATCGACGAAGTCGTGGAAGCGGCTACGGAACTCGCCCGCCACCGCATCGGCGCCATCATCACTTTCGAGCAAGAGGCAAACCTCGACGAATTCGTTGGCACCAACAAGGGGCACAACATCGACGCGGTCGTGACCAAAGAGCTCCTGGTCAGCCTGTTCATTCCCGAAGCCATGAACCAGCTCCATGACGGTGCCGTCATTCTGCGAAACTTGCGCGTGGCCAAAGCCGGAGTCTTCTTCCCCATGCCCGAGGGCAAGGTCATGGACGCGAGCTTCGGTTCTCGGCACCGTGCAGCCATAGGGATCAGCGAAGAGACCGACGCAGTCGTCGTCGTGGTCAGCGAGGAGCGAGGCACGATCAGCTTCGTCTTCAACGGCAACATCGCCAGTAATTTGGACGGCCCGAAGCTGCGCGCCATGCTGGAAGCGATCTTCAGTCCCAAGTTCCGGAACAAGAAGCCGAAGAAGGATCGCCGTTCCACCCTGCCCAGTGTGATCGCCGACGCAGTGCCCCCCTCGACTCGGGAGTCCGTCGAAGAGGAGCCCGTCTCCGAACCCGAACCACCATCGAGCGAACCCGCAGCACGGGACAGCGAACCGCCCGCACCCTTGCGCCAGCGTTCGGTGGTCGAGGAGCCGGCGCCCATTTCCCGCGCCAGCGTGCGGCCCCCGACGAGCGTGCGGCCCAAGATCAAGCCGAATACGGATCGCTCGAAGGACTCGGGGGAGTCGAAGGACGCCCCGGAATCCAAGCGGCCGGCTCCCGCACCCCTGCGTCAGCGCTCCGTGGTCGAAGAAACACCCAATGCCGGCCGCGCCGCCACCATCACGACTCCGGTGGGTCCGCGCCCCGTGGAGCTGATCCAGGCGTCACCGGAGCTGGCGGCAGTGACCGGCGAGGACGACGATTCCGCCGCTAGCAGTGACCCGGAGCCGCGTGGAGGTGACGCGTGAAGATCGCCGACATACCGGCGTGGATCGTAAGTTGGTTCCGGGACGCCTTCACGTCCAACCTGGGCCTCAAGGCCTTGGCCTTCACCTTCGCTCTCGGGCTGTTCGCCTACCAGCGAGGGCAAGAGGACAGACAGCAGCGCACCATTCCCGTCGGCGTCGTGATGCGCATGCCCCTGGACGCAGAGAAGCGTGAATTGATGACGCCTCCCCCAGTCAGCATTCACGTGACGCTTCGCGGTTCCACTCGCGCCATCGATCGACTGATCCAAGCCGGAGTCGCACCGGTGGAACTCGACCTTCGAGATGGCCAGAAGACCAACGTGGTTTTCGAACCCGGCATGTTCTCGCTACCACCTGAGGTCGAGCTGACCATCGTGGACCCGCCCAGCATCGAGCTGGAATGGCAAGACGTGGTGACGCGTCTCATCCCCGTCCAGGCCTCCATCACCGGCAAGACCGCTGCGGGCTACGTGGTCAAGGGCGAGCCAGAAGTCGACCCGAAGAAGATGACTGTGCGCGGCCCCCAAAGCCTGGTCGAGACGATGCAGTTCGTACGCCTCGCGGCTTTCGACGTTTCGGGGCTGACCAAGGGTGTGTATCGGCGCCCCATCGCCATCGATGCCCCTCCAAACCGGATGAGCTACCTAGGCCCGAAAACGGCGACGGTCAGCGTGGTAATCGCCAGGCGCGTGAGTGAAGCACGCTTTCCCAAGCGTCCCGTGGAAGTGCTTGGTATTCAGGGCGGCATCGCCTCGCCGCGAACCGTGGACGTCACGGTGATCGGGCCCCCGGAGGTCGTGCGAGCCTTGCGAGCCGATCAAATTGTGCCTCGGGTCAATTTGCGCAAAGTACCCGGCGTCGATCTGGACAAGATGAAGCATGGCTCCACGACCGCGAAGGTGGTGGTCGAGCTGGCCCAGGCAGACGCCGAGATCCAGCCGCCCAGTGTGAACGTCAAGTGGTAGCAGCACGACGGCATTCGCGCGGCGCCGGGCTGCCGTGGTGCCCAGATAGATACGCAGTCCACTGCGGCACTGCCCCGCTGCACGTTCACGTCGTGACCACCATCGCCATTTCATGACCGCACCGAGATTCGGGCTTGTTTTGCACCCTGGTTGCCGTCGCCGTCGGGCACGAGTGAACCAGTCCTGTAGCGCACCGGCTCCCACCACGGTTTTGCATCCGTGAGCGAGAGCTTCATGCGCGCCCTTCCCTGCGATGAAAGCGGAACAGCTCCGCGGGGCGATGATCCACGTCTTGCTCACGCTTCCCGGTGGCGCGAACCAAACCTGATGAGAGCACGCTGCGACGAAAGGAGTCCTTGTTCAGGGAGCGCCCCAGCACGGCTTCGTGCACCTGGCGCAGATCGAACAAGGTGAAGCGCTTGGGTAGGAACTCGAATCCGATCGGCGCATAGCCGAGCTTGCCACGCACTCGCTTGACCGCCGCGCCGATGATCTCCGCGTGGTCAAAGGCGACCGCGAGTTTGCTTCCGCGTTCACCGAAGAGCTGGACGGCACCACCTCGCTCGCCCTCCCACGGCACCCGGATCTTCGCCGCGATCACGTCCGCGCTCTGGTCGTGCGCTTGCTCGAAGCGCTTGATGTCCACCAGCGCGTAGTACGCGACGGAAATCACCCGCGTGCGGGGATCCCGATTCGGCGCCCCAAAGGTGTAAAACTGCTCCAGAAAAACATCCGAGAGCCCCGCCTTGCGGCGCAAAACGCGCTCCGCCGCCGCGTCCAAGGATTCCCGTTTTTGCACGAAGCCCCCCGGCAGCGCCCACTTCCCACGACTGGGATGCTGATCTCGCTTCAGGACCAGCGCGTGCAGCGCGCCTTCACTGACGCTGAGCAATACCACGTCCACGGCGACCGAAAGGGCATCAAGAACCGACGGATCGTAACTCTGGAGGGACTCTTTTTCGCTAGTCACCTTATATGCATATCACATATATGTACTATGCATATAACTCTCGAGGCACGGGACGGCGAAAAAGATCCGCGCCCTTGACAGCGGAGGAGGTGGGCTTCGGGTGAGGCTCGGAATCGCGGGCGCCCTGGGGCACGCGGGCGGAGTCGTGGGCTGCGCGGGGCGCTCGGAGACGCGGGCGCCCGAGCCCTGACCCATGGCGGCCAACGCGCCCCCGCATCACGGGTGGCTGATAGGGAGATGCGAGCATGCACAAACTGCTGCCACAAGAATCCCTGGGTGGGAGGGCAACTTGGTCGGCCCACTGTAGATTCAGTTGCTCGATTTTTTGTACGGAGGCCCACCCCGGGTGGGACAACTTGTCGGGCGATCGCGATGCTGAGTTGCGGAAAAACGCGCCGGCGAACGGCGTCGTTTCGGCTGCTGGGGCTTCGGTGCGGGCGGGCCTTTGGGGGGCCCGCCACGTCCGCACCTCCGCCGGGGCGCCGGCGCCATGGGCGTCAGCGGATGAGCACCGAATGCGACTAGCGGTGCTTGACGCTCGGTGTGCCTCAAACGTGCTCTCGGTTGTGCACCGATTTGCATCGGTGGTTGCGCGACTCGCCTCGCAAATTTCTAAAGAAACTTGTTGACAGGTTTTCGCGTGCGCCCGCGCGTGAAACGCGAGCTCAGCGATTTGTACGGGTATGCCGCGCGCGTGTGACACGTCAGCGCCGTTCCAGCATCGAGATGGCACGCGTGGCGATTTGCAGCGCGATCGTCACGCAGCGGGGCAGCTGAGAAGCCCAAAAATCGCGTGTTAGGCAGGAAGCATGAAACTCACGTCACCGGGTATTTCGAAACGCATGGCTCATCTCTCGGACGACCAAGTCCTGGCGAATCTAGGCAGCGTGATTGGATCCCGGCGTAAGATCACCGCGGAGCTTGTGGCTTACCTCGGCGAGGTGGAAGCGCGGCGGTTGGAGCTGAGGGAGGCGTGTTCCTCCATGTACGAGTTCTGCTGCCGCAAGCTGAAGCTCAGCGAGGGCAGCGCTCATCGGCACATTGCAGCGGCTCGGATTGCACGCAGCTATCCGATTGTCCTGGACCTGCTGCGAGAGGGGCGGATCCACGTCACGGCGCTCAGCATGCTGCAGACGTACCTCACGGTCGACAACCACGCGGAGCTAATCGCCGAGTCCTGCGACAGGAGCAAAGCGGAAGTCGAGTTTCTGATCCGTTCGCGCTTCCCCAAGCCTGATGTGGCAGACGCGGTCTGCCCGATGCCCGTCCAAGCTCGGGTCGGTGGCGAGGGTGCAGCCATGAGCCAATCAGGTAGTCCGGCTACGGGCCAATCGGATGCAGCGGGCCCGGGACAGGCGGCCGTTTCCCCGCATGAGCCCGGGCCCCGCGTAGCTCCCCTATCCTCACAACGCTTTCACATCCAGTTTTCGGGCGGCACAGCAATCAGGGACAAGCTCGAGCGCGCCCTCGACTTGATGAGTCACTCGAATCCGAAACGGGATCTGGCAACGGTCATCGAGCGAGGACTCGACCTGCTGCTGGCAGATCTGGAGAAGAAGAGGTTCGGCAAGACCGACAAACCGCGACGCTCGCGTGGTACCAAGCACGGTGACTTCTCTCGCCAATCCCGCAGGGAAATCTACGAGCGCGATGGCGAGCAGTGCACATACACATCACCGAGCGGAGAACGCTGCCAAGCGCGCGCTTTCGTGCAGCTCGACCATGACAATCCACGCGCCTGTGGTGGCGCTGGCACAACTGACAACGGACGTCTGCTATGCCGCGCACACAACTTGTTCGAAGCCGAGAAGGTGTTCGGACGAGAGTACATCGACAGTAGAATTCGCCTTCGCCAGCGAAAGTTGAACAGCGAATCGCGGCGTGCGCTTGACGATAGCGCTGCAGGCGTCGCGGAGGCGGACGCACGGAAGTCCATGGAGGCTGGAATTCGCCTTCGCCAGCAGAGGTTGGTCGACGAATCGGGGCGCATGCCTGAACAGACCCGTGTGAAAGGAGATATTGACCCGGCCGCGTCAATCAACGGGCTGAACTCTCGCCCAAGTGACGCTGACGAATACCCGCGCGACGCGCCGAGCCGAGTTCGTGCGGACTCGGCCGAGATTGAATCCAAGCTCCTTAGCGCTCTGACAAACATGGGCTTTCGACGACGCGAGTCAAAGAAGGCCGCTGCTGCGCTGGCGTGGCAGAGTGACCGAGGCAGCTGTGGCGACGGGCACTTCGTGACCCTTTTGCGTCAAGCTCTCACAATGCTGGTCCCCTAGCCAGGGGTTTGCAGCATGACCAGCGCGGAGCAACATCCATCGGGTGCTTCGAGCAGACGCCGAACTGCAGGGAGGGATCTTCAGATCGGGGAAACGGAACTCGTAGCAAACGTCACAGCCGCCCTCGAGATTGGCAGACTCCGTGCGCCCGGTACCAAGAGCTGCAACGCGAGCAAAGTACCGCGCCCTGCTACTGGAACGCTCTTGCGCTGACAGTGGCTGCGCCGGCGCACCCGGCGGAGGTGCAGATGTGGCGGGCCCTTAAAGGCCCGCCCGCACCGTAGCCCCTAGCATTCGGCACGGCGCCCGTCGCCGGCGCGAATCTCCGCAACTCAGCATCGCGGTTGCCCGACAAGATGTACCCGCCCGAGGGAGGGTCTCCGTACACATTTCGCGCAACTGACATCTGCAGTGTGCCGAACAAGTTGCCCACCCGCCCTGGGATTCTTGTGTGTGCACCTTGTGCAAGCCCGCGGCTTCCTTTATCAGCCTGCGGGAATGCTTGGGGGCGGCGTGTTTGCGGCGCGATGGACCAGGGGCGACTTCCGCACGCGTCGCGAGCGAAGGCGGCGAGTGGTTCACGGGGACCGCGGCCCGCGCGTCCCAGCGGGCCGGCCCACGGACGTGACTCGCCGCGCCTTGCAGCTGCGAGCGCCGCTGGCCTCCCAGCTCGGGGCGCCCCTGGCGCGGCATCACTCGGCGGGGTCGGCTTGTTCCAGAGCCGGCACGCCGCAACGATAGGGTGCCGCGCATTTGGGCGCGGGTGCTTCCTGTTCACCGAGTAGCTCTCGCCAACTCTTGCGTCCGGTGATCTGCATCACCAAGAACAGCGTCACGATGGCGCCCACGGTGACCGAGAGCCCCGTGTAGCCATCGAAAAAGAAGGTGAAGGAAAACAGCACTAGGTAGATCAGCTGCGCCAGGCCCATTTCTCGCAACGCGAACTTCCAGCCCACGAAGAGGCGCGCATAGCTCACGACCAAGAGCACACTGACCCCCGCACTGATGGCAAAGGCCGGCCCCACCGCAACGTGGTCCACCATGTAGGAGAACAACAAGTGAAACGCGAAGAACGCGCAGCTCAGGAAGAAGTAGTGCAACGGGTGCAGCTCTCGCTTTTGCGACGTGGCGAGGATTGCGACCACGAAGAAGAAGAACAACAGCGACAGGGGCGCAAAGAACGTGATGCGCGAGGCCAGCGGTCCCGGGTTGAGCAATTGCGGCATCGCGATGCCAATGGGCGTACTGGCAACCAGGCTGGAGAACTTCCATTTGCCCTGCCAGCCGTCCGCCGTGGCTTGATGTTCCGAGGGTGACAGGGTTCCGCTCGGGAAGTCGACGTCTGCGAAGTCCGTCTTCAGGTTCAGCTCGAAGCCATCCACGCGCCCGGTGCCTGCGGTCAAGTGGTAGTTCCAGCGCTCGGTGCCACGGGAGCGATAGCGGACCGTGTACTTCTTGGTTTGCTTCGCAGCCAGCTTGTCCCGGAACACCGCCTGGCCGTTTTGCACTTCGGCGCGGATCGGCTTGCCGTCTGCCAGTACTTCGAATCCCTCGTACAGCGCGTTCGTCTTTTGCAGCGGCAAGGTCACCGCCAGCTCCCGGCTCTCGCTCTCGGGATTTTCGAAGCTGTAGGTTCCCCCGAAATCCACGGTGTAGGTCGGAAACCAGATCAGGCCCTTCTTGCGGTGCTCCAAGTGCAACTCAACATCCAGCTTCGATGCGTTGAGCCGCGCCGGGGTCGAGTTCGGCGGCGCGGAGGGCTGCGTGTTTGGATCCGTCGCGGATTCGACTGGAGCGTCTTGCGCGGGCCTGTCGGATCCCGACGTATCCGTGGCGGTCACCTGCTCCGCCGCGCCGACGCCAGCTGCAGTTTTCGGCGCTTTGCCCTGCGGCCCGTTCGGTTCGGCAGGTGCGCCCGCCACCTTTTCACGACTATTCGGCTGTGCCACGCCGGTCTTCGCCGTGGCGTCGCCCACGACCAGCTCGGGGGTCGGCGCGATCAGCACGCCCGTGGGCGGGCGTTGCTCGATGGGCGCTCCCCACAGCTGGTGCACCTCGCTCTCGAGTCCGCGACTGACATCCCCGGACCGAACCAAAAGCGTCGACCCAAGCACCATCCAGGCCGCCGCCGCCCCCAACCAAATCACCAATATCGCGAAAAAACGCCGCATGCCTCATCCTCCACCCGCTGATGGACGGGGACACTAACGCCAGTATTGGCCTTCTGATTCCGTCTCCACGCTTTCTCCACACACACTGCACACAGCAGGGTTGGAAGGAGGATTTTGGTTTGCAACAGAGCTGCCTTGGCCCCCACGGCTCCGTCTCCGTGCCTCCCGCACCCAGCCCACGCAGACCTTGGGCATACTCGTCAGCCAAGCTCACCAGCGGGGCGCCAGCTGCGCAGCGGACTTTTCTCCACGAAGCAAACGCCGGAGCGTCCGCCTGAGGAATGCTCGGCGAAAGCGCGCCCGCGAAAGTCCAGCGTGACGTGACGCCTCGGTCGCGCGGCTCTCAGCCGAAGGCTTCGAGCGCGGCCCGGGCGACTCGGTCGCCGCTCTCCTGCACGAAATGTCCCGCGTTGTCGAGCACCAGGGCCGGCGGGCAACCCGGGATCAGCTTTCGCAGTCCGTTCATGACCGGCGGGCCGAGAACCGGGTCGAGGGCGCCCACGGCCATGAAGGATTGGCCACGCCAGTTTTCCGCGAGCCACTGCTGGGCGCGCTTGGAGACATCCGCGCCTGCCATGTCTTCGGTAATTGGCACCAGCTCAGGAAAAGTGCGCACTCCGGCCTTGTAGGAAACGTCGACGAAGGGCGCGTCGTATGCGGCAACCTCGCCGTCGGAGAGCCCCGTCGGCACAGCGCGCTTCATGAGCGCGCCCACATTCAAATCCGGAGTGCTCGCGACGTAGGCCTTCCAACTCGTGAAGCCGTCACTAGGAGGAAGTTCGCCGGTGGTCAGTGCGGTGTTCATCACGATCATGCGCTTTACGCGCTCGGGCATGTCCATGGGCAGGGTCAAGCCGAGAATGCCTCCCCAATCCTGGTGCACTAGCGTCATGCCGGACAGGTTCAGATGCTCGATCAAACGCAGCAGGGTGTTGCGATGAAACGCGAAACTGTAGGCGTCGTCCTCGACGGGTTTATCCGAACGCCCGAAGCCGAAGAAGTCCGGCGCGACCACCCGGCCTCCCGCCTCGAGGAACACGGGGATCATCTTGCGGTAGAGATAGGCCCAGGTGGGCTCGCCGTGGAGGCACAAGAAGGTGTGTTTCGCGTCTTTGGGGCCTTCGTCGAGATAGTGCAGACGTAGTCCTGAAAAGCCGGGCAGGTCGGCAGCGTAGTTCGGCGCGAAGTCGAAGTCGGGAAGGCTCGCAAATCGCGAGTCGGGCGTGCGGACGAATTCGATGCTCATCGGACGGCCAGCCTAGCGGACACCGCTCTGGCACGCTTCCTGAATATCGCCGTGCATCATGCGCCGTGTTTTCATGTTTCTTTGCGCCGTTGCGCTGCTCGGTTGTGGCGGGTCCACGGACGCGGATGGGTCCAACTCCGGGGGAAGTACCAGCACCGGCGGCGCGAGTTCCGGTGGCAGCGGAGGCGTTGACGCCGGCACAGGTGGCACAAGTGGCTCGGGCGGCGCGACAGGATGTTCCGGATCTGCGCCGATGTGTGCCGCTGGTTGTGGCAGCGATTGGTTCCCGGAAACTGCTTCCTGCGTGGACGACAAGTGGAAGTGCCCCGTCAACACCATCCTCCCCGAGGACTGCCCTCCGGGCACCTGTTGGGGCGTACCGCTCCCTGCAGAAAAGTGCGGCAAGAATGGCTGGGAGTGCAAGCCCGAGCTCGGTGCGCTGCAAGCGTGCCCACAATTGCTCTGCGCCACCTGCAACGGATTCGAAGGCCCACTGAACACCACAGACTGCAACTGCCGCTGCGAAAACGGCGAAGTGCATTGTGCGCCGCAGGCCAATCCCCCCTGCGACATCATCTCCAACTACTGCGAATGCGCGGCGCGCCCGGACTGCGGCGCCGTCACCGAAGACTGCTTTTGTGAGTGCGACGAAAACTGCCCCGGCAAGCCCCCCTGCGACTGCATCTGCGGCGGCGGCAAATTCCTGAAGTGCGCCGCAAAGAAGAGCGACGGATGAGCCTTCCGACGCAACTCGACGCCAACGCGACCGACAAAGTGCCCACCCGCGACGAGCGGAACCAACTTGGCGCGCGGGGCCCCTGACTCCGACGTATAGTGCGCCCCATGCGAGCGCAGGCCGCAGGTTGGTTGCTGGGTGTCGCAGCGTTCTGTGTTTCGAGTGTACTGTGCGCTCAAATAAGAGCGCCGAGATCCGACGTCGCGCCAACACTGCGCTTCATGTTGCCCTTTCAGAACTTCTCGGTGGTCAACGGCAACGAGCGAACGGAATACATCGGCCTTGGGTTGGGCGGCGCGGTCTTGATCGATGGCACCTGGGCGAGCGAAGCCGGACTGGGTGTCAAGGGTGGCGGAGACTTCACGACCTCGTTCGTCTACGCACGCTTCGGCGTGACACCGACCTTGGTAAACTCCGGAGACATCGAAGGCGGATGGACAATCAACGCCGGCCCCTGGGTCGGGTTCGAAGCTCAATGGCGCGGCAGCAGCGACGATGGCTTTGACCCGCGTGAGCGGGTGCAGGCGTTCACTCAGTCGGTCAGCGTTGAACTCGTGCGTTGGTCCACCGACGGCGGCGGCATCAACATCATGATCCGGACCGGCCTGATTCTTCCCGTTTCGCGCAGCGAAAACGAAACCTGGTCCCGGCGCGTCAGCGACAGCCAAGACTTCCACCACGCTTGGGATATTGGTGGCTCCGTCGGCTGGAGCCTATGAATCAACCCATCGAGCTGTCGAGCCCGGGGGTGCTCGCCGGACTGGCGACGCTGTGCAGGGAAATAGCGAGAGACGCAATTCGCTCACGGTCCTCTAGGGAGTCGAGGGCACGCTCGGGAAGGTTACGGGCGCCGTTGCAAGCGCCCCACACTGCGCCTGCCATGGCGCCGACTGTGTCGACATCACCGCCGCAGTCCGCAACGAACGCCAGCAGATCGCTGAAGGGGCGCTCGACAAAGCGCAAGCCGACATAGACGGCGGTAACGCAGGACTCCGTGGCGGTGATACCTGTTCCAAGACAGACACGAACTTCATTCGGTGGCGGCGCTACGCTGGCCTCGAGCCATTTGCGCGCAGTCGAGAAGCGTCTCACGAACTCGGAACTCCCGCAGGGCGCTGCGGCGCTTCCGAGAATGCTGCGCCAATCTCGCGTGGCCAGAGCTGTCGACGTGGCGGCGGCTACGGACAGCGCACCTTCGACGCCAAGAGGATGCGCGTGCGTAATCTCAGCGGACCGACGGGCTGCGTCGAGCAGCCGGTCCCGATCGCGCCAGCAGAACAAACCCACGACGGGCGCGCGCATCGCGCCACCGTTTCCAAATGATCCGGCTGGATAGACCGAACGATTCGCCTTCCGCCATGGCACGCCGGCACGAATGCGCTTCAGCAGCCTAGACGCACCCGGGCCATACCCCCGACTCCATCGGTAGCTGCGAGCGAAGCGGATGGCGACGTCTTCTGCGTCGAACCGTTTGCGCTCGACCAGCGACTCCGCCAGGTCCAACGACATCTGTGTATCATCGGTGTATCGCCGCCTGCCCGAGCGCGTGGTCCCGATGAGCCTCCACAACGCGCGTTCGACGGGTCCTCCTTCATGCGGCGCACCGAGAGCGTCGCCCAAGGCGAGCCCAAGGAGGCAACCCTCGAACTGTTCCGCGGAGGGACCCATCCAAGGGGCCAACGCCCGGCAACGAGATTCGCTTCCGCCGGTCGCGCCTTTGTCGCCGAGTCGTTTGCGCCGAGCGTCGGCCGCGGGTTGGATCGTTCCACCTTCGCCAGCAAAGCGAATGTTCTGTGCTCTCCCCAAAAATGGGCGCCGTCGTCTCGACGAGCGCTCCAGAGTTCTCTCAACCGTGGCTGGCGATCAGCTTCTCGACCAGCGCGACGTATTGGGTGCGCGCCTGCTCGGCGTCGGTTCCGCGGCGCTTTTCCCAAGCGTCGTATTTGGCGCGACCCTTGAGATCGAGCATGCCCGGGCGCTTGCCCGAGACATCTCCGACCGACGCCTGCTTGTACAAGGCGTACAGCTCCAGGAGTTCATCGTTCGAAGGAGTCTTCTTCAAGCCCTTCACCCGCGTCTGCGCCTGCTCAAACTCTTCTTCCGTGGCCATGGGCCGAGGGTAGCCGGATCACGCGCGCGGCGCGACCCGGGAATTCGCGGAGACGCGCACGGGGAACGCCCGTTGCCGCTTCCGTCCCCGTCTCCGTCTCCGTTGCCGTTTCCGTCCCCGTACCCATCTTCACACTCGAGCCCGACCACGCGCCGAACGCCCCCGCCCGGCCTCGCACGAGAGTAGTGGCCCAACGCCGCCCCATCTCCGCGACCCCCAAAACCCAATTCCAGACTCAGTCAGACAAGGTGCCCAAGAGAGCGCTCACGCTCCCATCGACTCCCAACAGGGACGTGTCGACGACATGGTCGGCCATGGCGTAGAGCGGTGAACGCGCCTTGAGCAGCGCGCGAAGCTCGGCCATGGCGTCGCTGCGGTTCTTCATGGGGCGCTCGTCACCCTGAGCGCGCACGCGCTCCATGTGGTCTTCTGGGCGCGCCTTGAGCCATACGGTGGTCGTGGCGCGGCGCAGCAGGTCGAAGGAGTCCGTGTCGCTGACGATGCTGCCGCCCGTGGCAAGCACAGCGCGCGGCGTGTTGGATAGCAGGTGCTCCAGCACGTTGCGCTCCAGCTTGCGGAAAAACGCCGGGCCCTGAAGTTCGAACACCTCGCCCAGGCTCATGCCAGCTTGTTGTTCGATGAGTTGATCGAGCTCGATGAATTCGGCCTCCAGGCGCTCCGCGAGCAGTGGGCCGACGGTGCTCTTGCCGGCTCCCCGCAGGCCCAGCAACGCTATGACGCGGGTTCGGTCCGGCGCCTGCTCGGCACCGGCGAGCAGATCCGATGCGGTCGTGCCGAGGGCTTGGGCCACATTCTCGAGGCGGGTGACGGAGATATTGCCCTGTCCTGACTCGACCTGAGCGATGAAGCGAGGCGAGAGGCCGGAGCGCTCCGCGAGTTCCGAGAGGGTGAGATTCCGCTCTTTTCTGCGGGTTTTCAGGGCTCGTCCAAGGGCGGACAGCAGGCTGTCCCGGGGTTCCATCTGCGCACTATATTTCCTTGTTGATTCAAGTCAAATGCAATTTAGTGCTTGATTGATCCAGGTCATGTCGCTAGATCTCCATCCGCCATGGAGCCCATCGTTTTCGACACCCACCCCGATCAATACGTCCGCTGGAAGCTCAGCTTCGAAGGGCCCGTCGCTACCCTCGCCATGGATGTGCCCGAGGACGGCGCCGTCGCCGGGGATTACACCCTCAAGCTCAATAGCTACGATTTAGGTGTCGACATCGAGTTGGCAGACGCCATCTCGAGGATCCGCTTCGAGCACCCGGAGGTGAAGGTGCTCGTGGTGACGAGCCTCAAGGAAAAGATCTTCTGCTCGGGCGCCAACATCTACATGTTGGGCAGCTCGACCCACGCCTTCAAGGTGAACTTCTGCAAGTTCACGAACGAAACTCGGCTTTACCTCGAAGACTTGAGCGAGCATAGCGGCATTCCAAGCATCGCGGCGCTCAACGGAACCGCCTCTGGCGGCGGCTACGAGTTGGCCATGGCATGCGACCACATCTTGCTCCAGGACGACGGCAACAGCGCCGTGAGCCTGCCAGAGGTTCCGCTGCTCGGTGTGCTGCCCGGAACCGGTGGGCTCACCCGCCTGGTGGACAAGCGCATGGTGCGCCGCGACCTCGCCGATGCGTTTTCGACGGTGGCCGAGGGCGTCCGAGGCAAGCGCGCCATCGAGTGGCGGCTGGTCGACGAGATCGCCCCGCGCAGCAAGTTCGACGACAAGCTCAAGGCCGCAGCCGACAAACTCGTGGCCGAAGGGCAAGAGCGCGGCGGCGAGGGCGTCACCCTTCCGGAGCTGGCCCCGAAGCGGGACGGCAATCTGGTCGAGTATCGCCACGTCACGGCGGACATCGACTCCGAAAAACGAGTCGCGACGGTCACGATGCGTGGCCCCAAGGGCGCGCCGGCCAAAGACGCCGCCGCGCTGCGTGAAGCCGGCGACGACAATTGGAGCCTGCGCGCGTTCCGCGAGCTCGACCACGTGCTGCTCAATCTACGCTTCAATCACCTCGAAATCGGTCTGATTGTGCTGAAAACCGAGGGCGACCTGGACAAGGTCCTCGAACACGACAAGAAAATCGCGGAGCTCTCTCAAAGCGATTGGTTCGCGAAGGAAGTACTGCACCTGCAGAAGCGCGTACTCAAGCGCCTGGATCTTTCTGCCAAGACGAGCTTCGCCATCATCGAGCAGGACTCCTGCTTTGGCGGCAGCTTGTTCGAACTCGCACTATCTGCGGATCGTTCCTACATGCTGGACGTGGACGATGGTCCCAAGATCCAGCTGTCGCCGCTGTCCTTCGGCGCGCTGCCCATGAGCAACGGTTTGTCGCGTCTGGATACACGCTTCCTGGCGACCCCAGAGCGCGTGGCGGAGCTGCGTGGGCGCGAGGAGCCTCTCGAAACCCAAGACGCACTGGACCTCGGGCTGGTCACCTTCGCTCCCGACGACTTGGATTGGGATGACGAGGTGCGCATCGCCA
The DNA here is from genome assembly GCA_965222375.1 of Polyangiaceae bacterium. Taxonomy (GTDB): domain Bacteria; phylum Myxococcota_A; class Polyangia; order Polyangiales; family Polyangiaceae; genus JACKEA01. The sequence goes on along the minus strand of CBDCTZ010000016.1, from coordinate 3,036,666 downwards.
TCGAAGAGCGCGCAGCGTTTTCTCCAGATGCGCTCACGGGCATGGAAGCCTCACTGCGTTTCGCCGGGCCGGAGACCATGGAGACGAAGATCTTCGGGCGGCTCACTGCATGGCAGAATTGGATCTTCCAGCGCCCCAACGCCGTCGGCGAAAAAGGCGCGCTCACCTTGTACGGCTCACCGGAACGACCCGTCTTCGACTACCGCAGGACTTGATCGACGCAGCCCGAGCAATCACGCGTGGGAAGCCGTCCACTGCCGAACAGGGGTGCTTTGGCGTTCCGCGCACCACTTCGAACCGCACAAACTCAAGGAAGAACTGATCATGAGTAACGTTGCCACCCAGGAAAAGATCCCCAACAACGTCGACCTCTCCACGGACCGCAGGCTGCAGCGAGCCCTCGAGCAGTGGCAGCCCAACTTCATCAAATGGTGGGTGGACATGGGACCTGATGGTTTTCAGGCCCATGACGTCTGGTTGCGAACCGCCATCAGCGCCGACAGCGATGGTTGGGCGCATTTCGACTACGTGAAGATGCCCGAATATCGCTGGGGGATCTTCCTTGCCGATCCGGTGAAGGACCGCAAGATCGGTTTTGGTGACGAGATGGGCAAGCCCGCGTGGCAAGAGGTGCCCGGTGAGCATCGCAACGCCTTGCGCCGATTGATCGTCACTCAAGGCGACACGGAGCCTGCCAGTGTCGAGCAGCAGCGCTTCTTGGGGCAGACCTGCCCCAGCTTGTACGACCTGCGCAATCTGTTCCAGGTCAATGTGGAAGAGGGTCGCCACCTGTGGGCGATGGTGTACCTGCTGCAAAGCTACTTCGGGCGAGATGGCCGCGAAGAGGCCGAAGCCTTGCTCGAGCGGCGCAGCGGCGATCCGGACAACCCCCGCATCCTCGGGGCCTTCAACGCACCGATGCTGGATTGGCTGTCCTTCTTCATGTTCACCTACTTCACGGATCGCGACGGGAAGTACCAGCTGCTGGCGCTGGCGGAGAGCTCCTTCGATCCGCTCAGCCGAAGTTGCCGCTTCATGCTGACTGAAGAAGCGCACCACATGTTCGTGGGCGAGACCGGCGTCCAGCGCATAGTGAAACGCACCGCGGAGATGATGAAGGAAAACCCTGGCAAGGATCCGCGGGAGATGGGCCTCATCGATCTGCCGACTGTCCAACGCTACATGAACTACTGGTACACGCTTTCCTTGGATCTCTTCGGCGGCGAGATCTCCAGCAATGCGGCGCAGTACTTCGCGTCCGGGCTGAAAGGCCGCGCTCACGAGGACCGTTTCGAGGATCACATGGCTCTCGAAGGCCACTACGACATGGACGTGATCAAGGACGGCAAGATCACCCGCGAAGAAGTGGGCATGCGCAATGCGATGAATGAGGTGCTGCGTGACGCCTACGTCGAAGACGCCCAGCGCGGCGTGGACAAGTGGAACAAGACCCTGGCCGAAATTGGCTCGGACTTCCGGCTCACGCTGCCCAGCCGCCGTTTCAACCGCCAGGTGGGGATCTATGCCGGCATGTTCTTCTCACCCGAGGGCGAGCTGATCAGCGAAGAACAATACAACGCCAAGAAGGACGACTGGCTGATCAACGAAAAGGATCGTGAGTTCATCAAGAGCTTGATGGGCGAAGCGATTCACGAGCCAGGCAAGATGGCCAACTGGATCGCCGCTCCCAACCGCGGCATCAAGGGTAAGCCGGTCGACTACGAATACGTCCGACACGACTGAGCGCGGACGCCAAGCAAGACTTTGCGGCCTAGCGGCCCGGGACTCCTACGAACTTCTCGGGCCGTTAGCTTTTTGTGAGCATGGCGTCAGGCGACGCGCATCAGGTCCAAAAGCGGGACATCCGGGCTCTCGGGATTGACTCGTAGCTCCCGCGACTTCGGGTCGACCAAGAGATCGAGCTGCTCGAGCACGATTTGGCCGATGAGCGGCGTAGCACCCGTGGGGACCACCAGCGCGTCACAGGTCATCTCGCGACCGAGTAGCTCCAAGCGCACGCCGCCAACCCAGGGCAGATCGATCACGACGCCTTGAGCGTCGCGGGCCTTGCGGGTCCCCGAGGTGGGCAACCCCAATCGCTCCACGACATCCGCAGGGAGGGCGAGCTGCGTGGCGCCGGTGTCGACCAGGGCCTCGATTTCGACGCAGCGGACTTCGTCCGTGGGGATCTTTCCCTGGACGGCAAGGTCCCGATCGGTGTTGTTGATGAGTTTTAGCTTGGCCATGATTCTCCCCATTGATGCCTCCGACCGGCCCTTGTCGGCCCGTCGGTGCGCCGGTTGCGCATTGTAGCGCGGCTCGCTGGAGCCGCCTTCTCGATCGCAGAGATCGCCGATTGCAGGACGAACTAGCACCGCATTCGGCGTCGCCGCCACAGCAGCGCAGCGAATGCGAGCCAGGCGAGCGGTGCGTTCTCGCGACACGGGATGCCCACAGAGCACGCGTCACAACCGCCACGGGACGGCGTTGCGGTTGGCGTTGGAGCTGCGGGGGGCGGACCCGGGTTTGTGGCTGGGGCAGATGGCGGCGCTCTTCGCATTTCGACAGCTTGCTCGCGGGCGGCGGTTGGGTCGATCCGGCCAAAGTGGATCAGGCCATCGCACGCTGGCGCGCCACCACGAAGGCGGTCGAAGGCGAGTTCGGGCTCTCCGCGCTGTTGGTGCGGCTGTTCTTCACCTCTGGCGGCGAGCGCAAGCTGATGACGGCCAAGACGTCACCCGTGAAGTCCGACAACAACGTGCTGCGTAAGACCTGGAACATCACGAAACGAGGCGACTTCGAGATCCAGGTCCTCGACGAAACCGGCGCAACCTCGATCGCGATCGCCAGATTCCGGATTGTCTGAACAGGAAGGGCCAGCGAGCTGGGCAGCCATCGGGCCCCGGACGAGGGGTTGGGCTGTTCGGATTTACCCCTCCCCAATACCTAGCCTGCCCCGTTTGCGCCCCGCCCTCCGCGACCTCTTCCCGGATCCGGTCCTTTTCTGGGTCACTATTCGAGTCCCGACCACCAAACGCAGAGGTCAGCTGGATTGTGCGAACAAGCGGCGCAGATCGCGCTCTTTCAATTCGTCCTCGAGTGCGTCCTCGACGGCTTCGCTGAGCCCGGGTTCGACGCTGTCCTGAACTGCCACCCTCACGCGGCGCTTGGCATCCTCGGTCGCGCCGGACAGAGCCAACGCCGCTCCCACCCGCTGATCCGCCGATTGAGTCGGGTCCTCGGCGATGATCGCCAGCTCCTCTTCCCGTAGCCCCTCTTTGCGATAGCCCTGGGCCTCTAGGGCGCCGCGAGCCCGCTTCATCCAGCTGGCGTCCACCTCTTCTGGCGCCGTCAGAATTCTGAGCTTCTCCGTGGGTATTCGCTCTCGATAGCGCTCGACTTCCTGACGTAGAGACTCGATCAGCACTTCAGGGTGATCGACCGGCAGCTCAATCTGGCCACCATCCTTCGTGAAGACATAGACCGAGCGCCTGGAATCGTCTTGGCCCAAAGAAGCGACATCGCGCCAAGGGATGAAGCGCATGCGCCAGAATCGACGAATAGACACTCCATCGTCGCCGAGAGCCACATATCCGGCAGGAATGCGGTGGCGGAGGATTCGACCGGCTGCGCGCATTGCACCAACCGCGACCGCACCAGCCGCCGCAAGCCAAGTCACGAACGCAACCAGGAACGTCAGCGTGGCGCCGACTGTCGAGCCGTCGAACAGCAACATCAGCAGCACCACGGGCAGCGCAGCGACCACGAGCGTCAACGCAACCCCCAAGGTCGGCACCGCTGCAGCGAGCGCCATGCACCCTAGTGCGCGCGTCGCCAGGAAGCGTTGTTTCAAACGGTAGCGTTTCACGCCTGGGCTCCGGGTTTGATCGTCGCGTGTCCACTCGCGTTGACCACTAAGATCCCGGCTTTTATCTTACCGCCCTTGTCGTTGCGTGCCGTCGCCTGTGTGCTGCTTGGCCTGATCGGTACCGGCGGAAGACCCAGCACGGGCGCGCCTCTACGCAATTCCTGAAGGGTTCGCGCCTCCGGCGGACGCAGGCCCGTCACGGACCGTCGCGGTCGCAGCAAGCTCAATCCAAGGGAATGACTTTGATTTCGACCCGCGAGCGCGCGTTTTGAAAGAAGTTGCTCAATGCCTCGTTCAAACGTCGAGCAACGTACCAGCGAGACAAGGCAGCCTCGGCTTTGTCGAAGGGCAGTGATCGAAAGGGTGTGTCGGCGGTCTTGTGCAGCACCAATAGCTCGGCACGGCTCGGGGCGAGCATGGGCGCGACCATGCGGTCGAGGTACAGGCTGGCGCGCGCTCGGCGGCGCAACAGACGCAGGATTTCACGATCCGCAATACCTTCGGCTCGCGCCGCCCTGTCGACGTCCAGTCGGCTACCACTTCGCTCGTACAGGATGCGACGAGCGGCTTCGGTTTGCCGGCTCAGATCTTTGGCACTGGGCTCCGGATCGATGCGCAGTGAAGCCAGTAGCGTTTCGGCCACATGTCTCTCCAGGGCCGCGCGGATGTGACGCTCCCGATAGGGGCGCTCGTCACTCCGGGAATGGTCCGGGTCCGATAGCGCCTCGAGCCGGGCCTCGAACGCCAAGACTCGTTCGAAGATGAAGCGCGGCGCCTGAACGCCGCCCGTTTCGGGCGCGGCGAAGCGCACGACGACGCGATCGATGTCGCTGCCGTCGGCCTGCGCGCCGGCGGAGAGCAGCAGCGCCCCAAGGGCAAGGAATGCGGCAAGGGGCCGCAGCTTCATCCGCGACTTGCCCGTTGACTGGACGACGGATTCGAATCGTCATCCGTGGACGCCTCGTCTTCACTCGGCGTGTCACCGTCTTTGGTCAGCTCTTGGCGATTGGAAAAGCTACGCGCGGCGCGCCGGGCTTTGACGAATTCGGTAAAGGCGAGGACCTTTTCCAGGTCTCGTGTGCCGAGAATGTCCACCAACTCCTTGACTTGGGTGCGCAGGGCGTCGGCGCTGCGACCACGGCGACCGCTGAGCTGTTCCTGGGAAATGGGCGGCGTATCCTTCGGAGTCACCGGAACTGCTGCTGCGGGGCGCGCCACTGGAGTCAAGTGGTGGGTGGACAGCCACGCCTCCATGAAGACGCGCAGCCGTTCACTGCGGAACGCGAACCAACGCTCTCGTTCCGGGCCGTAGGCCATGAGTACATCTTTGAAGCGGCGGAAGGCGCCCTTGCCATCAATCGCGCGAGTCAGCTTGTCCCCAAGCTCTTTGTCCTCCACCATTGGGATGAAGCGCTCCATCCATCGATACTGCTCCCGCGAACTCACCGGGTCGATGCGCATGTAGGAAGTATCCGAAGCAATTCGCGCGTGCATTTCAGGATCGGCGATCCCATCCACCACACGCAGTACTTCGCCTGTGTCTATGTGCAAGTAGCTGTGGACTTCCGGGGCGTTGTTCTCGAATGCATCTTCGAGCGCCTCCCAATCCACGGGTACGTCACGGCTACCGCCGTCCGCTTCGGAGTCCGACATGTTGTTTAAGATGGGGGGATGGGGCCGCTGCAAGCTGCGGCTGTCTTAGTATCGGGTAAGCCTCAGCTGACGCCCAGATCCGTTCTCGCGCGACGCACTGCGTCACGCCAGCCCGAGAGCCTCGCTTCCCTTTCTTTCTCGGCAATTTCGGGGTCAAACGTGCGATCCAGATGCAACATTCCCTGTGCAGCTTTGGGCCCAGGAAGTAGCCCTGAGCCGATGCCAGCCAGCATCGCGGCCCCTCGAGCGGTCGATTCGAGGTCCGTAGGCCTCTCGACCACCAGATCCGAAAAGTCAGCCTGCATCGCCATCAATAGGTTGTTGGCGGCCGCACCACCGTCGACTCGCATGCGGTTGACGGGCTTCTTCAGGTCTTCGCTCATGGCGTGTACCAGATCGTTCACTTCGAAGGCCAGGGCTTCCAAGGTCGCACGAGCCAAGTGTGCTTTGGTCGTCCCGCGAGTGATTCCAGTGATGGTGCCACGCGCGTGGGGATCCCAATATGGGGCGCCTAGCCCCGCCAATGCCGGCACAAAGTGCACGCCATCACTCGACTCCACGGACTTTGCGAGGGCCTCGATTTCACTCGCCTTGTCGATCAAGCCAAGACCATCGCGTAGCCATTGCACCGCCGCACCTGCGATGAACGCGCTGCCCTCCAAGGCGTAGACAACGTCGTCACCGATCTGCCAGCCTACCGTCGACAGCAACCCAAATCGGCTCTGAACCGGTTGGTTGCCCACGTTCACCAACACGAACGCACCTGTGCCGTAGGTGCATTTGGCCTCGCCGACGGCGAAACATGCCTGGCCGAATAACGCCGCATGTTGATCGCCAGCCATACCCGCGATCGCGATTCCGTCCGGCAAGTTTGGCATGCCTTTGGTGCGACCAATCTCCCCTGCACTAGGCACAATCTTCGGCAACACGCCCCTCGGAACGTCGAGCAGCTCAGCCATGCCGTTGTGCCAAACGCGCTCTTTCAGATCCATCAACAACGTCCGAGACGCGTTGGTGACATCCGTGACGTGGGGCGCGCCCCCAGCCGCGCCGCCGCCGAGGCGCCACACCAAGTAGCTATCTACGGTGCCGAACGCGAGCTCACCGGCGAGGGCTCGCGCCCGCGCGCCGTCCACGTTCTCCAGAAGCCAGGACAGCTTGGTGCCAGCGAAGTAGGGATCGAGGACGAGCCCGGTGGCCCGGCGAACCGCGTCTTCGTGCCCTGCCGCCTGTAGCTGAGAGCAGTGCTCAGCGGTGCGGCGATCCTGCCAAACGATGGCCCGATGGACCGACTTGTCTGTGCCCCGGTCCCACAGCAGCGTGGTTTCCCGCTGGTTTGTGATGCCAATGGCGGCGATGTCGTCCCCGCTCACACCCGCGCTTTTCAGGGCCCCGCCGACGCTATCCACCACGCTCTGCCAAATTTCCTCGGGTTCGTGCTCGACCCAGCCTGGCTTGGGGAAGTGCTGCGAAAACTCGTGGTTCTCGCGACCCAAAGTCCTGCCTTTTGTGTCCATGACCAGCGCGGTTGAGCCGGTCGTCCCCTGATCGATCGCTAGAAGGTGCTTTCCCACGCGCGCAGGATATCAGACCCCGGCGCCCAAGGAGGTCGAACCGTCCCTCGGGCCCACACCAAAAAGGTCAACTTTCGGATTTATTCCCGAGGCTGGAAAAACGCGGAGTTTGTCGGCTCGCGGCCGTCGCGGAGAGGGCGTTCTGCGGCCTTGTCGCCACGAGGCGCGGAGGGTAGCCTTCGAAACCATAATGGCTCGAATACTGCTCGCGACTCCAGAGGGTCAGCAGGTTGTCGAGCTTCGGGCGTTCAACACCCTGGGGCGGCACCCCAGCAACACGATCCAGTTGCTCGACAAGATTGTGTCCAAAGAGCACTGCATCGTCGAGCTGCGAGGCACCGAATACGTCTTACGTGACCTAGGCAGTCTGAACGGTACTTACATCAACGGCGAGCGCGTCAACGGCGAGAAGGGCTTGAGCCATGGAGACGACATCTCCCTTGGCAGCACCCGCGGACGGTTCGACGACGGCACCGGCAAGCCTGTTGCCCCACCGCCCCCAGCGGGGTCGAGCGCTGAACCGCCTGCGTGGCAGCCGGGCGTCGTGCCACCGCAATCCCTGCAACGTCCGGTGAGTGCACCTCCATCCACGGTGGCGGGGGATGGCGTGCAGGCCGTGCCTCCCGTTCCTCAAACGCCATCGGCTGCGCCTGGGCAACCACAGGCACCCTATGAGGCAGCGCAACCAGCGCCAACCCGAACGCCAACCCTGGACGATCCCGAGGGCGCAGGAATCACGCCACTGAACTCGACGCGGGTCGACGTCAACGACCAATCCCGCGCCATCGGCACGCAGATAGCGGCGACGCAGAAAGGCTTCCTACCCTACGACCAGATTGCCTCGAATCCTGGGCAAATATCCGCGGACTATGAGCGCCTCCGACTGTCCCATGAGCTGTCGCGGGAGATCGCCATGGAGCGCGACCTCCGCACACTGCTCGACAAGATCTTGATGACCATCTTCAAGTTCGTACGGGCAGATCGCGGGGTTATTTTCCTGCGAGATGCCGCCAACGAGCTCGTGCCCGGAGCGAGCTTGCGACGAGATGGCAGCGAAACACCCATCACCGTGTCGTCCACGATCATGGATCATGTGATGAAGGAGCGCGCCACGGTGCTCACCCACGACGCTGCCATGGATTTCGCCACGTCCAAGGGCAAGAGCATGATCTTGAACCGGATCAGCTCCGCCATCGTGGCCCCACTGCTTCACGACGAGGAGATCCTCGGCGTGATCTGGCTGGACAGCGAAACCTTGGCGCAGTTTCAGCCCAAAGACATGGAGATCGTCACTGCCATCGCAGCCCAAGCCGCGATGTTCATCGAGATCAACATTCTGGGTAAGAAGATCGAGCAAGAAATCGTCAACCGCGAGCGCTTCAGTCGCCTGCTGTCTCCCAACATTGCGGCGCGGGTGCTGTCCGGCGAACTGGACGTGAAGAAGGGCGGCCAGCTGGTGCAGGAATGCACCATCTTCAACTCCGACATTCGCGGGTTCACTCAGATGAGCGAGGGCGCGAATCCGGAGAGCATCGTTGAAATGCTCAACGAGTACTTTGAGCACATGGTCGAGACCGTGTTCAAATTCGAAGGAACCCTCGACAAATTCATGGGCGATGGAATCATGGCGTTGTGGGGCGCCCCGGTTCGCCACCCCGACGACGCGTTGCGCGCGGTGAGCTGCGCCATCGAGCAAATGGAGACCCTGGGTCGCTTCAACCGGAAGCGAATGGAGAACAATGACCCGCCGCTAGCCATCGGAATCGGCGTGCACACGGGCCCCGTCGTCGCGGGATATATCGGCAGCTCCCGCGCCTTGTCCTACACGGTGATCGGCGACACGGCGAATACCAGCGCTCGGCTGTGTGGTGTCGCAACCCCAGGCCAAATCCTCGTGAGCGAGCACACGCTCAATCAGGTGAGCAAGCACTTTGCCCACGAAGAGCTTCCGCCTAAACCCCTGAAGGGCAAAGAAAAGCCGTTCCGCATGTTCAACATCCTCGGCCCCCACGCCAAGTCTCAAGTGCCGGTCTCCCTGGAGTCGTCGAGCGGCGACGCGCCCTGAGGGGCCTCAAACCGCTAGTCGACTCGGCGGCCTAGCTGGCTTCCGCAGCTTGTGAGCCGCTTCGAAACGCGCTGTAGACCACGAATGTGAGAGCACCAAACATCACGGCAACCCCCCAAGCGCGTGGATGCCCGAGCGGGTGCGCTGCCAGCGCGAACAAACCACGAGCGATTTCCGACGGCGCGAACACGACATCCCAGGAGTTGAGGCGCCAGAAACGGCCTAGGTAAATCCCTAGCCCGCTCAGCGCTGACGCCACGAGCACGAAGCACCAACCCGCGGCGATGCCCAATGCATGCTCCACTCGACGATGCACGGCAGACAACGACGTAACCGCCAACAGCAATCCCGACCAGGCGAAGGCAGCCAGCATTCCCACGTCATACCAAAGCGGTATCGGCGGTCGAAGCCTGAGGTGCACGAAGTCCGTGACGATGTAGGAAGCGTTGGGAAAGAACAACAGCCAGCCGACAAGTGTGGTTGCCAGCCATGCGCCACGTGCGCGCACACACAACACACTCGCGACCCAGGGGATCCAGGCCAGTGCTAGATTCCAAAGCAACAACGCATACGTCCCTTGCTCGGCGCGGACGATGCGCGCGCCGAGCAGCGCCACCGCCAAGCCAGACGCCAGACCGAGTGGTATCAGTCGCAGCCGCTTGGCATCTTCCCATATTCCCTTCACTTGGCCTGCTCCCTCGCTACTGATCCGGGCTACGCACAACGTCCCAGCCCCATTCCCGATGGCAAGGCAAACGCCGCTAGCTCCACACGATCTTCATCCTGGGGCCACGCGATCTGCACCTAGGGTGTCGCTCCAGATTGGCCTCGGGGGCGAGTGCCCCCACTCCGCACCGCGAGGAACTGTCGATGACGCCCAGCGACGTGCCATCCCCAAAAACCAAAAAAACCAGCTGTGCCGTCTGAGCTTGACAGCTGCGTCGTTTCTTACGCAGTCGTGGCTTCTGTATTCACGTCTTTTGCGACTTGCGACACAGACGGGATTCGGCGAAAGACAGACCGCCCCATGGGACACGTCCTGTCTTTCGAACGACCCGTCGTTGAGCTGGTCTCCCGAGTGCGGGAGCTGCGGGAGCTTGCAGCCGAAGACGCGCGGCTCATGGCCGAGCTTCAACGCTTGGAAGACAAGGCTGCACGCGTCGCCCGAGAGGTGTTTGCACGCCTCTCGCCGATACAAAAGGTGCAGCTATCACGGCACCCCAACCGCCCCTACACCCTAGACTATGTCGATCGCTTGTTCAGCGACTTCGTGGAGCTGCATGGCGATCGACGCTTCGCGGACGACGCGTCCATCGTTGCTGGCTTGGGCACGTACCACGGACGCAGCGTCGCGGTGGTGGGCCACCAAAAGGGCCGCAGCACCAAAGACAACATGCTTCGGAACTTCGGGATGCCGAACCCCGAGGGCTATCGCAAGGCGATGCGTGTGTACGAGCTCGCCGATCGCTTTGGGCTTCCCGTGATCACTTTTATCGATACCCCGGGAGCCTTTCCAGGCATCGAAGCGGAGGAGCGGGGTCAAAGCGAAGCCATCGGGGCGTCCTTGGAAACCCTCAGCCGCTTGGGCGTGCCCGTGGTCACGACGATCATCGGAGAAGGCGGCTCCGGCGGAGCCCTGGCTTTGGGCGTCGCCAACCGCGTGTTGGTCCTGGAGTTCGCCTACTACTCAGTCATCTCGCCTGAAGGCTGTGCGGCCATCCTCTGGAAAGACGGCAGCCTAGCGCCGGAAGCCGCCGCGCGCCTGCGCATTACGGCGCCAGACCTTTTGGAACTCGGCTGCGTCGATTGGGTCGTGGAAGAGCCACCTGGCGGAGCTCATCAAGATCATGACGAAGCTGCGCGACGCTTGGACCGTTCGTTGTACGAGGCATTGGTATCCCTCGACGGCTTGGACGAGGAAGAGATGCGGGAGGATCGCTACCAACGTTTCCGCCGCCTCGGCTCCTACATCGCTTGAGAGCTGTGGCGTGTTTCGGGCGCTGAGCCAGAAGTGGGCTGGGCGTGTGTCCGGGCTCGGTTTCCCGGGTGGCGAGGGCGGCGCCGCTGCAACCCCGCCGAATCCCAGACAAAAAACGCCCCTGTGCGCGGCGGCGAGTCGTGTAAGATCACGTGATGCGACTAGTTGGCCTTTCAGTTTTGATTGTCGGCGGTGCTTGTGGGCTCGTCGCTTGTGGCAGCGACGCGGACAGCCCGGCGAGCGGTGGTACCGCAGGGATCTCTGGGTCTTTTTCCGGTGGGTCTGGCGGGACTGGTGCGACAGGGACCGGTGGTAGTGCGGGCTCGGCGACCGGCGGCACCGGTGCGGTCAACACGGGCGGCGTCGCGGGCTCCGGTGGAGGCAACACCGGCGGGGCAGCGGGCTCCGGAGGCGGCTCCTGCAATGACCCGGGGCCGGAACCCAATGACACTCTGCCCAAGGCCACGCCGGTTTGCTCCAGCGCGCCCTGCGAGCTGAGTTGCAAGGACACCCCACTCGGCACATTGACGGGCGTTGCTGCCCCGGGAGATGTCGACCTGCACACCTATTTCGGCAACGACACCATTACCTGTGGCGTTAATCCCTACGCCAAGACCGATGATGCGGGCTTCCGCCTTTGCATGTGGGCGCAGTGCAAAGACGGCAAGACCACCACCATGAAGAAGTGTGGCAACGGCACGGAGATGACCGGACCCGGTGGCCTAGTGGGCTGCTGTGCACAAGCACCGGTCGAATTGGAAATCGAGCACGATTGCCCCGGAATCACCGACAACGACTCGGCGGCGATCTACATCCAAATCGACCAGTCCAGCACTTGCGCCGGCTATACCGTCGACTACCATTTCTAGGCGAGTCGAGGCGCGAAAGCGCGTTGGCTAGCTCACGCGCACGTCGACTTTTTCCAAGGTGTCGGGACGAATCGCCCACTTGGGCATGCCGCGCTCGATGAGCACGACCTGCCCTGGGCGAAACGGCGGAAAGCTCGGCGACTGGGTCAGGAACGCGCCTAGGGCGCTGATGGTGGGTTCATGCCCGACCACAGCGACCTCCCGCCCATGATTGCCCACTTCCTCCGCAACCAGTCGGGGCGGAAGCCCAGGCGCTAGGGCGAAGAACGCCTCGACGACTCCGGCGTAGCCAGTGCCTTGCGCCAACAGTTCCGCTGTTTGCACGGCGCGCACCAGTGGGCTCGTCAAAACGGCGTCGAAGCTCACGCCCTCTGCTTCGAGACACGCCCCCACTTTGCGCGCGGTCTCGCGACCATCTGGTGTCAGAAAGCGCTGCTCGTCCGACCGGCGCTCTCCGGATTCGATGGCCTGTGCATGACGCACCAGGAACACTCTCACGCGAGGACAGTGCTCATGGTTGCCCCGCCGATTCAAGGCGTTGACAGCGCGAAGGCAGGACAAGTTTGGGCAGCGAGCATAGATACAGGCACGCACTTCGGTCAGGGCAACCTGTCCGGCCCAGCTTGCTGCCCGGATCGTGAGCTGGGAGCTCGCAGCGCAAGCCCCGGTTTTCCCCGAAAAGCTACGAGTCGCGCGGCGGTGGGCGAGTCCCTGAAGGCCAGCGACAGAAGGTGAAATTCCTGCGCCCTGGGCGTCCTTGACCGTCCAGTGGCGCGTGGCTAGCTTCGCTGCCCCCCTCGCGGCGCCACCTTAGTGAGAAGACGGCGCGACCCGCGGGGGCACAACCGAGGGACGCGGCGCATACCGCCGCACAGTCTAGGAGTTTTCGATGGCAACGAAAATCGCGATCAATGGTTTTGGCCGAATCGGCCGTTGTGTCTTGCGCGCAATCACCGAGCAAAAGGTCTCCGACCTCGAGGTCGTGCATATCAACGATCTGACTGACACCAAGGTGCTGGCACACCTGCTGAAATACGACTCGGTTCACCGCACCTTCAACGCGGCGGCAGTGGGCACCAAAGACAGCGGCCTGACCGTCGGCGGCAAGGACATCGCCGTGAGCGCCATTCGAGACCCAAAGGAACTGCCCTGGAAGAGCCTGGGTGTGGATCTCGTGTTCGAGTGCACGGGCCTCTTCACGGACAAGGCCAAGGCGATTGCTCACGTGGAAGCCGGTGCCAAGAAGGTGCTAATCAGCGCTCCAGCGAAGAATCACGACAAGACCATCGTGATCGGCGTCAACGACGACGAGTATGACCCAGCCAAGCATCAGGTCATTTCCAACGGCTCTTGCACCACGAACTGCCTCGCCCCCGTGGCCAAGGTCATGCTCGACACTTTCGGAATCGAACACGGGCTGATGACCACCATCCACTCCTACACCAACGACCAGAACTTGCTGGATCTGCCTCACCGCAAAGGTGATCTGCGACGCGCCCGCGCCGCGGCAGTCAGCATGATCCCAACCAGCACCGGAGCCGCAAAGGCCATCGCACAAGTCATCCCCGAGCTGGAGGGCAAATGCGACGGAATGGCCATGCGAGTGCCCACCGTCAACGTTTCGGTGGTGGATTTTGCAGTGCAAACCAAGAAGACCGTGAGCGTGGATGCGATCCACAAGGCGATGAAGGCAGCGGCGGAGAGCGGTCCCTTGGCGAAGGTCTTCGACTACACCGAAGAACCATTGGTTTCCAACGACTACATCGGCAACCCGGCTTCGAGCATTTTCGACGCCACCCTCACCCGAGTGCAGGGTGAGAAGTTCGCGAAAGTCATGTCCTGGTACGACAACGAGTGGGGTTTCTCCTGCCGAATGATCGACCTGGCGCGCCTGGTGGCACTGAAAGGCTGAGCCTGACCATGAGCATGCTCGATGGGATCAAGTGCATCGACGAACTGGAGCTCGCGGGTGAGCGGGTGTTCATCCGCGTGGACTTCAACGTGCCCCGGGATAAGCAGACGGGGGAAATCACGGATGACGAGCGCATCGTCGCGGCAATCCCCACCATCGAGCACGCGGTCAAGAGCGGAGCGAAAGTCATCCTCGCCTCGCATCTAGGCCGCCCCAAAGGCAAAGTCAGTCCTGAGCTGTCCATGGAGCGCGTGGGCAAACGGCTAGCCGAGCTCATGAAGCTGGAAGTGCATGTCCCCGATGATTGCATTGGCGAAGCGCCCAAGAAGGTCATTCACGACCTGCGTGAAGGCCAAGTCTGCTTGCTAGAGAACCTGCGCTTTCACGCCGAAGAAGAGAAGAACGAGGAGGGCTTCGTCAAAGAGCTGGCAAAGCTCTGCAGCGTCTACGTCAACGACGCCTTTGGGGCCGCGCATCGCGCCCATGCGAGCGTGAACGGGTTGGCGCGGCAGACTCCAAAGCGGGCCATGGGGTTCCTGCTCAAGGGCGAAGTGGAGTCACTGTCTCGTGTACTCGAGACACCGGAACGTCCCTTCGTCGCGGTGCTTGGTGGCGCCAAGGTCAAGGACAAGATCGGCGTCATCGAGTCCCTGCTCGAGAAGTGCGATGCAATCTGCATCGGCGGAGCCATGGCCAACACCTTGCTGGCGGCGAAGGGCAATGACATGCGCGCATCCAAGCTCGAATCTGACTGGCTGGCTGCGGGCAGGACCCTGTTGGAGAAGGCCGAACGAAAGGGCGTCGCCATCGTGCTCCCCAGCGACGTGGTCGTCGCGTCCGGCCTAGATGCCACCTCGGGCGAGACCGTCAAGATTGGCGCCGTTCCGGATGGGCACATGGCGCTCGACGTCGGTCCTGGCACCGTGGAAGCCATCAGAAACCACGTGCTCGGCGCCAAGACGGTGTTTTGGAACGGCCCCATGGGGTTGTTCGAGAGTCCAGCGTTCTCGGCGGGGACTGACGGCGTCGCTCGCGCACTCGTGGACAGCAACGCCTTCACCGTGGTCGGGGGTGGTGACAGCGCAGCGGCGGTTCGAAAATCTGGACTGGCGGACAAGGTTGGCTTCGTTTCCACAGGTGGTGGCGCGGCCTTGGAACTCGTGGAAGGCAAGCAATTACCCGGTGTCGAAGCTCTACGCGGCTCCCGCGCCTGAGGCTTCGCATCCGCTTGGAGGAAAACGATGAAGCGCCAACCGCTGATTGCAGGCAATTGGAAGATGTTCAAAGGCGGCGCGGAGGGCGTCGAACTGGCACAAGGCATCGTCACGGCCTGCGGGGATCTCGCGGCCATCGAGGTCGTGATCGCCCCACCGTTTACTGCGCTGGCTGCCGTCGCTCATGAGCTAGGTGGCAGCCGTGTCGGGCTAGCCGCACAGAACTTCCACGCAAAGCCCGAGGGGGCCTTCACGGGTGAGGTCAGCGCGTCGATGTTGCGTGAGGCGGGCTGCACCTGGGTCATCATCGGACACAGCGAGCGGCGCCAGTTGTTTGGGGAAACGGACGAGTCGGTGAGCGAAAAGGTGGCTGCGGCCCTCGAAGCGGGCCTGCGTCCCATGGTGTGCGTCGGAGAAACCCTGGAGGAGCGGGACGCTGGCAACACGATGGATGTGGTGTTTCGGCAGGTAGATGCTTTTGCACAGTTGCTCTCCAAGCGCCCCGCATTCGGCGCAATTGCCTATGAGCCTGTTTGGGCGATCGGGACCGGAAAGGTTGCAGGGCCCGAGCAAGCTGAAGAGGTCCACGCCGCCATCCGGGGCCGCCTCGCAAAAATCTCCAATGATTTCGCGGATGCAGCTCGGATTCTCTACGGCGGAAGCGTCAAACCCGACAACGCCAAAGGGCTTTTGGGTTGTGCGAACGTAGACGGCGCGCTAGTGGGAGGCGCTTCGCTTTCCGCCGAGAGTTTCTCGAAAATCGTGGAAGCGGCACCTTCAGCGGTCTGATTGCCATGGGCGAGTTCATAAAAACCCCACTCACTGTCGTGCACATCGTGGCGTGCATCTTCCTGATGCTGGTCATTCTGATCCAGCCAGGGAAGTCCGGTGGGCTCGGAGCTCTCTCCGGTGCAGCCGCTCAGCAGGTGTTCGGTGGCCGTGGCGCTGGAAACTTCCTGACTCGCATGACTTGGGTGACGGCGACGATCTTCTTCCTGAGCAGCATCACGCTCGCTTACCTCTCCACCAGTACCGATGAATCGCTACTGGAGCGAGGGACCAAGCCGGCTCCGGAAAAAGTCGAAATCGGCCAGGGAAGCCCCAAGCCTGCTGACTCCAAGTAGCGCGAGGGCCGTCGCGTGCTCTCAGGCGCGTCGTGACGCAACGAGTCCGCTCAATCGGTTCTAGTGGGTCCTGGTCTCGAGCCCTCGGCCTTGCCATCGGCTTCAAGCTACTAGTCTCGATTTTAGTCGTGCTCGGAGGCTTCAAAGCACTCTCCGATGACGACTACGCACGGATCGTGATTGCTCAGCGTTTCGCCGTCGCTCCGTCCTTCGATCCAAGCCAAACCAGCTGGCTGCCCCTCCCCTTTTGGCTCAATGGCGGCGTCATGCTGGTGCTTTCCCGGGAGCCCTGGGTCGCTCGCAGCGTGAGTTTGGCGCTCGGACTCGCGGCCGTGGCGCTCTGCTTCGCCGCCGCGCAGCGGCTCGGTTTCTCGCCTAGGCAGGCCCTGCTGGGCGCTGCCCTCGGGGGCGCCTTCCCCTATTCCGCATGGCTGGGGGTCGCGACGGTGCCCGAACTCGCCACCGCGGCGCTCATCGTCTTCGGCGCCAGTACCAGCCTGTCCCAATCATCGTTGAGGACCCAGCTATTGGGAGCCTTGGCTCTGACCGCCGCGTGTCTGTCACGATACGAAGCCTGGCCGGTCGCCGCCGCCTTTGCGGGGTTCGCGCTGTGGGACGCCCGCCACCAGCTTTCTAAACTGTGGGTGGCCTTGGTCTCAGTCAGCGGACCTTGTGCGTGGATGATTCACGGTAGCGTAAACCACGGCCATCCGCTCTTTTTCGTAAAACGGGTAGCGGACTATCAGCGCGCGATTGGAGCGGAGGCGGACTCCTTCGTGCTCGCGCTGCTGTCCAAACCTGTCGCCTTCTTGCGCTGTGAACCAGAACTGGTTGCGGCTCTGCTCGTGCTGCTCGTGGCAGCTCGTGTCGCGGGACAGCGAATGCGAGGTGGGCAAGGACGCTTCTTTGTCTGTTTGGCAGTGCTGTTGGGCTTCGTGGTCGCCGCCGACGTACGTAGCGCAGCCGCTACGCATCATGAAGAGCGAGTCGTGTTGGCTCTGTGGCTGGCGACGGCGCTTTGGGTGGGTGGGCTGGCAGTCGCAGTTCCCCCGTCTCTTTCCCCGGTTGCTCGGCGCGCGCTCACAGCGGCTTTGGCGATGGGCGTGCTGGGCAGTCTGCTCTGGCTGCGGCCGTGGTTTGCGCGTCGGGACGGCTTCATCGACCGGAGCACCCACATGGCCCTGGGCCGCGCCGCCCGAGTCAGCAACCCGCAGGCGCGACTGCTGGTGGATACGCCCGATTTCGGCTTCTATGCCGTGCTTGCCGGGCATGGGGATCCGCGGCTATCTCAGCCCCTCGACGATCGCGATCCTCGCAAGACGCCGTCGCTGGATCCGTTCACCAACGGCGATTCACTGCGCGCTGCCCTTGCAGAAAAGCAGGCCAGCCTGTTGGTCACAAGTGGCGGCAGGCATCGCGACGTCGCCCGCAGCGTTGGCTTTGAACTTGCTCGCTCGGGCGAACTTGCTTTGTTTGGCTTGGCGCCACCGCTGTGAAAAGCGGGGGCTCCCGGCGCCCGGGCTACTCGCCTTGGCTGGATTCCATCAGCGCTTGAAAGTCCTCCAACATGAAGGGCTTCTGCAAGAATCCGAGGAGCCCCCGGGATGCGCAGCGCCGCACACTGTCAACGTGATTGTAGCCGCTCATCAAGATGACCTTCGCATCTGGAATCATCTCGCGAATGCTGTCGAAGACCTCCGGCCCGGTCAGCCCAGGCATGGAGACATCGACCAAGAACACATTGATCTCGTTGCCCCGCGCGCGAGCGATCAACAGCGCCTCTTCGCCGCTCGATGCACTCAGGGCCGTGTAGCCCGCTTGCTCCAGGAGGCGTGAGAGCGTGTTGCGCACGGCCTCGTCGTCGTCCACGACCAGGGTAGTGCCTGGGGAGACCCGCCCCCCCGAACGCACGGGCACCTCCAGGGGATCGCTGGATGGTAGGAAGATCCGGAAGCTCGAACCTCTGCCCAGCTCGCTGCCAACGGTGATCGTGCCGTGATGAGCGCGCACGATGCCGTGTACTGCCGCGAGCCCCAACCCGTGACCCGAATCTTGGTAGTGAAGAAGGGGTCGAAGATGCACTCCAGGGCTTCCGGCGAAATCCCGCAGCCCGTATCCGCAACCTCGATGCAGACATAGGGCCCGAGTCGGACGCCTGTATTCGAGCTCCGAGCTATGGTGGCTTCATCCAACTGGCGCACGGAGGACACAATGTTGATCAGGCCGCGGTTGCCCTCCAGCGCCTCGCCAGCGTTGAGGACCAGGTTCATGATGACCTGGCGGAGCTGCGTCGGGTCCCCGGTGACGCTGAGCCCGGGCGCCAAGTCCAGCTTCACCAAGGCGTCACGCCCCACGCTGGCCTCGAGCACCTAAGTAGTGTCCCGCACCAGTTCAGCAACGTCCAACACGCTGTCTTCGACCCGACCACGCCCACTGTAGGCCAAGAGCTGGCGGCAGAGATCGGCAGCACGACGTGACACGGTCATGATGTCGGTGAGCCGGGCCGTCGCGCCCGGTTGATTGCGAACCTCCGCGAGGGCTAGCTGGGCGTTGCCTAGAATACTCACCAACAAGTTGTTGAAGTCGTGGGCGATGCCACCCGCCATTAGGCCCAAGCTCTCGAGCTTCTGGGCGTACAGCATCTTCTTCTCGAGCTCTCGACGCTCTGTCAGGTCTTCGAGGGCCGCATTGCTGGTTTCGACTTGGCCATCTTCAGAACGCTCGGCAGATGCGCGCAGTCGAACAGGCAATATGCGACCGTCCTTGCAAACCATGTCGTATTCGACGTCGCCGTAACCCGTTTCGAAGAACGCGGGTAAGACCACATCACGAGCGTAGCGCCGGCTGTCTTCCGTCAAGAACTCCGTCGAGAGGCGGCCCACGACCTCCTCTCGCGTGTAGCCGAGGGTTTCCAACCACAGATCGCTGACTTCGACGATCCGTCCTTCGCGGTTGATGCTGTGCAACATCGTCGGCGCCCGACGAAATCGATTGCTCCCCACCCGCGCAGAATACGGCAATTTCGCAGCGGCCAAGAGCCAGAAATCCCTAGCATCGGGAAGCGCCGGCCTAAGTCCGCTGGACGCGCTAAAGTACCGTGGATGCGCTTGATTCGAGCTTTTGCAGCATGCCTCACTCTGTCCTCACCGGCGTTAGCGGTACCCATTTCCTATTCCGTCGATGTTCCTCTGACCCAGGGCAAAGCAGCGCTCGACGCCTTCTTGCAGGCTCGGAACGGCAGCGTCAGCGGCGGCACGTTTTCCAATCAGGGCTGGAAGACGACTTCCCGCAAGGACTTCATGCACTTCGCCCTGCCGACGGGAATTGATGCGCGTCGGGGCAAGCTCACCACGGAGTTTTCGTCCCCTGAACTAGCTGGCCCCAAGGGATATTTCGAGAGTTACCACTTGGTCGCGCTCCGGCCGAACACAAAGCCCTTCAAGCCTGTTGGAGCGGGCAATGCCTCATTATCGAGTTTGTACATCGCGTACCGCGAAGACAACACCGTCATGGCGCAAGGGCGCGGATACTTCAATCTATTCGACGCCGGATGCAGCGACTGGAAACTGTGCACAGGCGAAGGGGGCTCGAGCAAGGGATGGCTCAACGGCGCAGGCCCTTTCACGATCGTCCAGGACTGGAGCGATAACGTCGACCAATTGAGCTTCACGCCGGGAGGGGGAAAGAAGACCGTCGACCTCAGTGCAACCTCGCCGGCGGGCGTGATTTCGGCATCCCAATGGTACGTCACCGTCAACGCTTGCGGCGGCAGCAGTCACAACTCCTGCGGGCTGTGGGACGGCCCAACCAAAGGCGGCCCGCTGGGCGTGACGTATTCGCGCGTCACCTTGGAGCTCACCACCGAGTGTGGGGACAAGACCTGCAGCGCTGGCATCGAGACACCCCAAAACTGCCCCGCAGACTGTGGAACTACGGGCAGCGGTGGGGCTGCCGGTGCGGCAGGGGCTGCGGGTGCCGCAGCAGGGGGTGGTAGTTCCGGAGCGGGAGGACAGTCCGGCAGCGGCGGATCCGGGACGGCCGGTGCGAGCTCCGGCGGGGGCGCCGGCATTGGCGCCGCGGCCGGTAGCGCCGGCGCAACTCCCGGAGCTGGAACCAGTTCCGATGATGGCGGGTGCAGCTGTCGCGCGACCAAGAGCACCACGCATTCGGCGTGGCCGCTGCTTGCCTTCGCGGGACTACTCTTGGCCATCGGTCGCCGACGTCGGCGCAGCTCCGCCCTATTGCGTCACGCAAAGCCGGTTGTTGCTCTCAGCCTCCTGCTCGGTTTCGCCACCTTCAGCACCAACGCAGAAGCGGCTCCCAAGAAGAAGATCCGGGTCGCCACTTTGGCACCAAAACGCAGCGCTTGGGGCAAGGTGTTCCGCGTCTGGAAGAAGGCCGTTGCCAAGAAGACCAAGGGGCGCCTCGAGCTCGAGGTCTACTACAACGCCGTGGCGGGAAACGAAGGAGCCATGGTCAGCAAGATGAAGACTGGCCAACTCGACGGCGCAGCGTTGGCCAGCGTGGGGCTTTCTAGGATTCACCGGGACGTATTGGTGATGCAGATGCCCGGCGTGGTCGACTCCTGGCGCGCGTTGGACAAGGTGCGCAAGGCGATCGGGCCGGACATCGAGCAACGCTTCGAAAAGAAGGGCTTCATCATTCTGGGCTGGGGCGACATTGGGCTGGTCCGGCAGATGTCGAGAGGCTTCGCGGTCAGGCGCCCAAGCGACATCAAGGGCAAGCGCCCCGCGGTTTGGCGCAACGAGCCCATCGGCCCCAAGGTCTACGCCAAGATCGGCGGTGTCGTGCCCGTGCCGGTGTCGGTGACGGAGGTCTTGCCAGCCCTGCGCGCGGGTCGGATCAATATCGTCAACGCTCCTGCGCTAGCCGCCGAGCAGCTTCAATGGGCATCCAGCTTGGACCACATTGCAGCCACGTCGAGCGTATGCGCCATCGGCGCGCTCACGTTTCGCAAGCGAGCCCTGGACGACCTGCCCCCAGACTTGCGAGAAACCTTCCTGGTTATCCAACGGCGCATGAGCAAACACAATTCGAAACGCATTCGCCGCCTGGATCGGCGTGCATATCGACGGCTGAAGAAGAAGATGACCGTGGTCGAATTGTCCAAGGCGGACCGTGAAGCGTGGCGCAAGGTGCTCGTGCCAGTTGTCAAGGGGCTGGCGGGCTCGATTTTTTCCAAATCCCTGGTGAAGAAGGTGCTCAAAGTCACGGGCAAGGGCTAGCTATCCTGTGCCCGTCGCCAAATCCACGCCGCTAATTGGGGTCCTGGGGCACCCGGGGGCTAGCATCCCGCGGTAGTGGTCACTCGTCTCGGTCGTCGCGTCATCGAAGCGGCTCTGGTGCTGTTTGCGGCTCTGGGTTTTTGCTTCGTGCCTCTCGGCAAGAAGACCGGTCTCGACCACGCTCGAGCCATGTTGTCGACCGCTGCGGCCAAGGAGGCGGGTGCGGGAATCGCTGATGCCTTCGTTCGCCTCCGGCAGCGAGTTTTCGAGCCAAAGCGTTGGGGCAAGGCCGGCACGCCACTTCCATCCTCTGCCCAGCCCGAGCCAGCCTTGTTCCGCGTGACTGAAGCCACAGACGCACCGGACGCAAGCGCCCCTTACTCGCCGGAAAGCTAGCCCTCACGCTTCCGCGGCCGCACCTTAACCAGGGCGAGCACGGCTCAAGGTGCTTGAATGCGGTGCACGACCACGACGTTGCCCACTCCAGGCGCCGGCGCATCCGTCACGACGAAGACATTGCTCGTGCTTGGCGGAACACTCGTAGTCATCGTGCAGGTGTCGTTCAAAGAGATGAACGGCGAGAGCACGTTGATCCCCACGGCGTCTCCGGGAGCCCGATTGTAGAGGGTCAACCCCGACTGCTGGGTCAAGGCGCTGACCTGAAGCACCCCCGCGTTGTCGATCAGCTCATGCATCTCACCGCCCGCACTGGCCAACACCACGACGGTTCCGCCAGCCTTGGCAAATTGATCGATGGGCCCCGCGAGGCTCGTGCCAATGGCAGCCAGCGTCCCCGGTGGCGCCCCGGACTGATCGTAGATTAGGAGCGTGTCGTAGTTGAGCACGCTGAGATTGGCGATGACGTCGTTCGAGGTCGGCGCGGCCGTCACAGCGAAAGTACGGGTCTTGGCTGTGGCAGCCCAACTCAGAGCCTGATTCACCTTGGCTTTCACGTTGGCTGGCGTGAACTCCTCGTAGGCCAAAATGCGAACTGGATCCTTGAGCGGCAAGAACACCGCATTGCCCAAGAGCAGGGTTTGGGGCGAGTTCTGGAACGCCTGCGCGTAGTTCATGCACGCCGTCACCACGTGTCCCACCACAGCGCCGACGCATTGCCCACTTTGGCAGATCCCGCTCGGGCAGACGTTGCCGCACTTGCCACAGTTCTGGGGGTCGCTATTGGTGTCGACGCACTGGCCCGCGCACTCCACGAGGGGCGGGTTGCACAGAGGCACGCAAGCGAACCCTCCATCAACCAAATCGCATAACCCCGTGGGGCTGACACACTTGGTGAAGCAGTCTCCACATTGTGCTGCCGTGTTGTAGGGCGGAGTGCAAGCATCCCCGCCATCACCTGTGGTTCCATCACCGGTAGTGCCGTCACCTTGTGCATCCCCTGGCGGAAATCGATCCGCCTTGCCGTCGTAGGAGTCAGCGTCACCACCATCACCAGCGTCGATGCTCGCGTCGCCACCGCAGACGCCCGAGAAACAGAACACACCGTCCGGGCAGACATTGCCGCAGCTTCCACAATTCTTTTCGTCTCGTGCCAAGTCGGCACATGCTCCGGAGCAAATCGTCAGCCCATCTCGGCACTCGCCGCCCACCACGCCGCCGGAGGTGCAGGAAGCCGACAGGGCGACGCCCATGCCCACGGCGAGCAGACTGCGAATCAAGGTGCGGGTCCGTATCACTTGGCGGCTCCTGGCTTAGTCTGGCCCGAAGCGGCGCCAGGCGCAGGCGCTCCCGGCTGCACTTTGACTTCTCGGGTAATCTGGAACTCCACGCGGCGGTTCAAGAACCACGCCCGCTCGTTGGACTTGTCCACCGCTGGCTGGCTGCTGCCAAAGCCTTTCGCAGAAAGGCGCTTCTTTTTCAGGCCTTTCGTGGCCAAGAAGTTCGCCACGGATTGAGCCCGGTCTTGGGAGAGCTTCTGATTGAACCATTCCTTACCGCGCGCATCGGTGTGCCCCTGCACCTCCACATGAACCCAGGTGGGGTTCTCACGAATGAGCTTCGCGACGCGTTCAAGCAGTGGGTAACTCACCGGCCGCAACTTGGCGCTGTTGACCCAGAAGTGAACGCGATCGTCGAGAAGGATCTTGTCACCGACTACGCGCACTTTCTTGGCATCGGGACAGCCATCCTCGTCCGCGTAGCCGTTTTTGACTTCAGGCTCATCCGGGCACTTGTCCTCCGCGTCCGGGATGCCGTCCTGGTCATTGTCCTTGTCGGGGCAGCCGTCCTTGTCTTCGAATCCGTCGCGATCTTCCGGATCGTTCGGACATTTGTCGTCTCCGTCCAAGATGGCGTCTTGGTCGTTGTCGCGGTCCGGACAGCCGTCGGTGTCTTCGAAACCATCCTTGTCTTCAGGATCGTTGGCACATTGGTCGTTGATGTCCTCGATGCCGTCCCGATCGTTGTCCAGCTCGGGACAGCCGTCCTCGTCCTCCCAACCATCGGGGTCTTCTCGATCGTCTGGGCAGCGGTCCACGGAGTCCTTGATACCGTCACCGTCTCGGTCGCCGTCCACGCTGGCCTTGCCCTGACCGAAAAAGCCGTGAACCCCGAAAACGAGGATGTTGGCGTCCGCCGGACGGATCTCGTCGTTTGGCTGGAAGACATGGATGTAACCAATGGTCGGTCCGACACCGTTTGCGCCGCGCGCCCAGAGGTGATCCCAGCCCACGAAAATATCCAGGCTTGGTCGCACCTTCTGACCCGTCAGCGCAACTCCGCCCGCGGCGGAGGCCCACAGCCCCGCCTCACTCCAGCCGCTCGCGTAGTCCCATTTTGGATAGAATGGCCGCACGCGAAGCCCGAGACCGAGCTGGCCACTCGTGAAGGAGCCCTCGGGCTTGATGTTTGGGTCGGCGGGATCCTCCGCCTTGTTGAACCAGAGCCCGCCGAGCTCCAGCTGCGCGCCCAGGGCGGGTGAAAGCGGCAACTCTCCGGCTGCCAGGCCTGCGACGCCAATGCTGAATTCGTCCCCCTGATGCTCCCCGACCGCTTTGGAAAGACCCACCGTGCCGTGCCAACGCGGAGCCTCTGCCGAAGCCTCGGGCGCAAGCGTGGCCAGGGTCGCACTACAGGAAAGCGCGGCCAACGCGCGCACGTGTCGGGAGGTAGTCACTGCTGTGAACATCGTAGCGATGCCGCTGCCAACCCGGCAAAGAACGGCGACGTTGTGGGTGCGTTGCTACGCACCAGCGCTTTGACACCTGTCAGCGCGATCAGGGTCAGCGGTTTGACACCACCACTTCGATAAGCGCCGCCCTGCTTCGCACCAAGCGTGATAAAGCCGCTAGATTCGCGGCGGTTGTCCCGTAGGGGTGGCGCTTCCATGCGCGACCAGGCCCGCATCTGTTGCCACTGCCTTGCGAAGCTCGTGCCGAGTCTTTTGGAGGGATTGGGTTTTCAACAGAGCTGAATTGTAGGCCTGGCTGAAATACCCCAGGTAGCCCTGGCCCGCGGTCGCGCATTCCCGGCGGAAGCGAACAGACGGCTCATTCGGGCCGGGGCACGTCCGGGTGTTCATTATAGTAGGCGTCCAGGCTCTCCGGCGAGATCCGAATAGCCACCACGCCCTCGCGCTGGATCTTTGCCTGACAGCCCAGACGCGAGTTTTCTCGAACGTCGAAGGCCTTGTCGAGGATGTCCTCCTCGTCTTCTTCCGCTTCACTGAGCAGCTCGCGGCCTTCATCCACGTACACGTGGCAGGTGGAGCAGGCACAGACACCACCGCAGGCGTGGCCCTCGGGCGCGTGGATGGCCTGCGCCGCTTCGAGCAAGGAGCTGCCCACCGGCACCTCCGCTTCCAATCCTTGATCGACGAAGCGCACCTTAGCCATCAGTGCCCGCCTCTGTATCCAGATGTCCGTGGGCGCGCAAGTGAGCTTCTACGCCGTCAGCATGCTCGACGCTTTTCTCGACATCCCCCAAGACCTTGCCTCCAATTGCCCCCACGATGGCGCGGTTCATTCGACGACCGGCCCACTCATGAGTTGCATCGTCCAAGGCGTCGATCCGCAGCTGAATTTGCCCCGGCTTGGTCGCCTCTTGAATGGCACGATTCAAGTCCGCCGCGGCAAACTCGATGCGATGGCGTTCCTCGGTGCTCAACAGATCCCCGGTTTCGCCCTCGAGGGATTTCTTGGTGGCAAGCAGCATACGCTCGCCCTCGACGCGAGCCTCGGTCAGCCGACGCGCATCCAGGTCTTCCTCTCCGTGATCCAGAGCATCGATGAGCATCTGCTCGACTTCATCGTCACTGAGGCCATAACTGGGTTGCACCTCGATCTGCTGACTGATGCCAGTCGTCAGCTCCCGCGCCTCGACCTTGAGCAGGTTGTTTTCGTCGACGAAGAACTCGACCTCCAGCCGCGCCATGCCCGCAGGCATGGGCGGAATGCCTTTGAGGACAAAGCGAGCCAACGAGCGACAGTCTTTGGCCAGCTCGCGCTCACCCTGCAGCACGTGCAGATCGAATCCCGTTTGGTTGTCCGCGTAGGTCGTGAAAGCGGCTTTTGCGCCCGCGGGGATCGTGGTGTTGCGGGGTAGGATCTTGTCCACAGCACCGCCCATGGTCTCTATGCCGAGGGAAAGGGGCAGAACGTCCAGGAGCAACACCTCGTCACTTTCGCTGGACAGCAGTTCCGCTTGAATCGCTGCGCCGTAGGCCACCACGAGATCTGGATCGATGTCCGCGAGGGGCGGCTTGCCAAAGACCCCTTGAACGAACTCACGGACCCGCGGCACGCGCGTGGAGCCGCCTACGAGAATGACGCCATCGACCTCCGCTGCCGAGAGCTCTGCGTCGCGCAGGGCTCGGCGCGCGGCCCGGCCCGTCCGTTCGAGCAAAGGGGCGATGAGTTCGTCGAAGTGGGGGCGCTCGATTCGATAGATCACGTCGCCGCCCCCGCGCTTGGGCAGACTGACTTCAACGACTGCCTTTTCGGACAGTGCGTGTTTTGCCTGGCGCGCGGCATCCAGAGCCAGGCTGACGAGCTCCGGTGTGTGCAACTCTGCACTGGCGCAACCCATGGCTACCAGCATCTCTTCGGCAACGAGACGATCCATGTCGTCCCCACCCAACGCACTGTCGCCTCCCGTACTCTTGACCTGAAAGATACCGTCATCCAAGAGCAAGATGGTGATATCGAAAGTTCCGCCTCCAAGGTCGTAGACAGCGAACAGCCCGTCCTGCTTCTTCTCGAGCCCGTAGGCGAGGGCTGCCGCGGTCGGCTCGTTGAGCAATCGCAGCACGTGAAGCCCAGCGAGCCGACCTGCATCTCTGGTCGCCTGGCGCTGCGCATCGTCGAAATAGGCTGGCACGGTGATGACACAGCCGCCCACGGCGTTCAGCTGATCCACGGCACTCTGTTTCAGGCTCTTCAGTATTTCGCTGCTCGCCTCCACAGGGGTCACGCTGCGATCTCCAACGCTGAAGCGCACTACTTTGGCATCAGCGTCAGTCTCGGGCTCGGCAAACTTGTAGGCGCCGAGCTTCCGCGTTTCTGCGTCGCCAGCACCTCGGCCCATGAAGCGCTTGACACTGATGAGCGTGCGCTCGGGCTCGCGGGTTGCGTAGCTCTTGGCCACTTGCCCCACCATGACGTTGCCGGCGTCACCGTAGTAAACGACGCTCGGTAACAACGCGGTGCCGTCACAGGTGGTCAGGGCAACAGGACGCTCGTCCCGAGTGCTCGCGATGATCGAATGCGTCGTGCCGAGGTCGATACCCACGGATTTCGGGGGCGCTTTGGGATCAAAGATATCTAGCAGCATCAGTCCACACCGGCTCTCAGAGCATTTCGTCAGCGATTGCGCTAGCCTCTTCCAAGAAGCGCGCGTAGTAGCGCAGCTCGCTCAGGATTTCCTCAGCCTTGGGTGCGTCAACTCGTTCC
Source organism: Polyangiaceae bacterium (assembly GCA_965222375.1). Taxonomy (GTDB): domain Bacteria; phylum Myxococcota_A; class Polyangia; order Polyangiales; family Polyangiaceae; genus JACKEA01. Next base: position 3,009,257 of record CBDCTZ010000016.1, on the reverse strand, counting down.
GCCGCTGCGAAAGCTTGCGTTAGAGCGGCAATGGCCTGCTTCTGACGAGACTCGATCTTCTGCGAGAGAAGCGCGAGGGCCTGCTGGTCACGGGAATCGCGAACCTCCGCCAACGCTTCGCGCAGCTCCATCATGTCCATCAGGAGCTCTGCGGGCGGCTTGGCTTCTTGGCCCTCTTCCAACGCGTGCCCCAACCTGGCCAGCAGCGCCCGCCCCCGCGTCAGCGGATTCTTCAATTGCCGGAACGCATCGTTGACCTCAATGGCTTTTCCAAGGGCGTGACGTCGCTCCGCAGGGGTCTTGCCAGCATGGCGATCCGGATGCAGCGCGCGGCTCAACTCGCGGTGGCGAACCTGCAATTGCTCCATGTCGACGTCGAAGCACGGGTCGATGCCGAGCGTTTCGAACGGATCCGAGGCCACTGAGACTCAGGCGTGCACTTCAGCGCACGGTAAACGAGTGCCCACAGCCACAGCTCGCGGCTTCGTTGGGATTGCGGAACTTGAATCCCTGGAACATCAGGGTCTTCTCGTAGTCCAGCAGGGCGCCCGCCAAGTACACGAGGCTCTTCTTGTCCACGATGAAACGCACGCCATCCAACTCGTAGGTGCGATCCCGCTCCCGCGGCGGGTCATCTTCGAACTGAATCACATAGGAAAAGCCTGAGCAGCCGCCGCCCTTGATCCCGAGTCGAATGGCGGCGTCGGGCGTCCCACGCTTGTCGAGCTTGGTCCGAGCGAAGTCCACGGCGCCCTGACTGATGTTCAACCCCTTTCGGTCGACTGTGCTTTCAGCCGGTGGCGGGGCGGGAGTCTGAGCTGCGGCATTCATAGTTGCAGAAAGTTCCATAGCTGTCTTTTCAGGGAGTAGCTGCTTCCTTTTTCGCCGAGCTGGGGGCCTCAGCGCCCAGCGCCTTGCGGGCTGCGCGCTTCTTCTTGTAGTCCTCCACGGCGCTCTTGATGGCGTCCTCGGCCAACACGGAGCAGTGAATCTTCACCGGCGGCAGGTTCAACTCCTCGGCGATCTGGCTGTTCTTTATGCCTGCCGCCTCGTCGACGGTCTTACCTTTGATCCACTCGGTTGCCAGTGAGCTGGAGGCGATGGCCGAGCCACAGCCAAAGGTCTTGAAGCGGGCGTCCTCAATCACGCCGTCATCACTGACCTGAATTTGCAGACGCATCACGTCACCGCAGGCGGGCGCTCCAACCAGACCGGTGCCGACGTTGTCCGCGCCCTTGTCCAAGGTGCCAACGTTCTTTGGGTTTTCGTAGTGCTCGATGACTTTGTCGCTATACGCCATGGTCGTTCCTCGTATTTCAGTGGGCGGCCCACTCGATGCTCTTCAAGTCCACGCCTTCCTTGTGCATCTCGTACAAGGGCGACATGTCGCGGAGCTTCTTGACCTTGGCTGTCACCAAGTCGGCCACGTAATCAACCTCTTCCTGGGTATTGAAACGACCCAGACCAAATCGAATCGACGAATGCGCCAAGTCCTCGTCGAGCCCCATGCTGCGCAACACGTAGCTCGGCTCCAGGCTCGCACTGGTACAGGCGCTGCCGCTCGAGACGGCCACGTCCTTGATAGCCATCATCAACCCCTCACCCTCGACGAAGGCAAAGGAAACGTTCAGGTTGCCACATAGGCGATTGTCAGGGTGGCCATTCAATATGGCTTCATCGAGCTCCTTCAACAGCTGCCGGTGCAGAGAGTCACGCAACTTGCCGATGCGCTCGGCATCCTGAGCGCCTTCTCTCTTCATGATCTCGCAGGCCTTGGCCAAGCCGACGACGCCCGGGACGTTCAGGGTTCCCGAGCGCATCCCGCGCTCATGCCCGCCACCATCTATCTGAGCCACGAGTCGCACGCGCGGCTTGCTGCGCCGCACGTAGAGCGCGCCCACCCCCTTCGGCCCGTAGATCTTGTGCGCGGTGATGGACGCCAAGTCCACGTTCATGGCTTTCACGTCGAAGGGCGTCTTGCCAATGCCCTGAACAGCGTCGCAATGCAGCAACACGCCGCGCTCTCGCGTGATCTTGCCGATTTCAGCAATGGGCTGGATCGTTCCGACCTCGTTGTTGGCAAGCATGACGCTCACCAGCACGGTCTTGTCGGTCAGAGCGTTCTTGATGTCGTCAGGGTCGACGATGCCGTCGGTGCCCGCCGGCACGTACGTCACCTCGTAGCCCTGCTTCTCCAAGCGCTTGCAGGAATCCAACACCGCCTTGTGTTCGATCTGCGTGGTGACGATGTGCTTGCCCCGGCGCTCGTAGTACTCCGCGACACCTTTGATCGCGAGGTTGTCGCTTTCCGTCGCGCCAGACGTGAAGACGATCTCTTTCGCGTCTGCACCGATCAAATCCCCAATGGTTTCTCGGGAGTCTTCGACGACGGCCTCGGCCTCCCAGCCAAAGCGGTGGGTGCGACTTGCCGCGTTGCCGAATTGCGTCGTGAAATGGGGCAACATGGCCTCGACAACCCGCGGGTCCACCGGGGTCGTAGCGTGATAGTCCATGTAGATCGGGAGCTTGAGGGACATAGGGTGTCTCAGTGAGCTTGGGCGCCCGCGATAAGCTCAGGCGCAGCGTTGCTTTCATGACGGTCGCAACTCGAGCAACCAGCAGTGGGAACTGCGGGCTCGCAATGCGAGTCGCAATCCCCGAGGTAGTTCAGACTCTGCTCCAGCTCCCGTTCCAGAGCCTGGAGCTCCGCAAGCTTGTCCCGGGTCTCCTGGAGCTTTCGGACGTAGACTTCGCGCAACCGGGCCGCTGCGAACAACGCGGAATCTGCTCCCGTCTGCCCACGGACTACTTCTTGAATATCTGAAAGGGATAGTCCGAGGCTCTGCAGTTTGACGATCCACCGCGCACGAAGCAGAGCGTCGGGGCCGAACAACCGGTAGCGGCCCTTGGATCGGTCTTGCGGCTTGAGCAGGCCGAGGTTCTCGTACAGGTGGATGGCCCGCACGGTCTTGCCGGCTGCCTTGGCCAGCTCACCTACGAGCATCAGCTCCTCCCCCGGCTCCGACACCTGGGATCCGCCTTCCGGCAGCAACTCGAGTTGGCGTTTCGTGGTCACTTCCAAAAGTATAACCCTTACGTATGGGTAAGGGTGACGTTGCGGAAGTTTTTTAGTCGCCAACCCGACCACCGTCAACGGAAAAGACCCGCGATTGCGTATGCCGCGCCGCGTTATAACGAAAGCCAGGGTGAGCTCAGATCCACGGCTCTCGCCTCGGCCGTGCCTCATCTAAGAACCCTCAAGCTGCAGCGAAGGGCGCCGTTGATCCATAAAGAGCGCGAAAAGGGAATTGCGCTCGGGAGGGCTGAAACTTTGCTGAGCTGGCCAGTACGCCGGGAATCTGATCCCCCGCGGGGATCCCGAGACGAGATCTACCTCGATTTCGCCGCCAGGGCTCCGGTGGCGCCAGCCGTGCAGCGAGCCGTCCAGGCGGCGCAGCACGACTATTGGGGCAACCCCCACAACAGGCACCACCAGCACGGACGCGCCGCGAGCGACGCTATCGACGCGGCTCGCCGCCGGGTTGCCGCCTGCATCGGCGCAACACCTCAGCGCGTGGTTTTTACGAGCGGGGCCACCGAGAGCAACAACCTGGCGCTCCTGGGCCTCCGCGCGCCGGAAGGCGCCAAGGGCCACATCGTCACCTGTGTCACCGAGCACGATTCGGTTCTCGGACCTTGCCGCGCCCTGGAGCGAAGCGGTCGCTGGAAGGTGACCTATTTGCCTGTGAACCGATACGGGAGGGTCTCGGCCGCGGAGGTTCAGAACGCCATCACCGAGGACACCACCCTGATCTCTCTGATGTGGGCCAACAACGAGATCGGTACGCTACACGAGATCGAAGCTGTCGCGGAAGTCACACGAAGCAAGGGGGTCCTGCTCCACTGCGACGCGACCCAAGCCGTGGGCAAGGTGCCCATCGACGTGGAGAGATGTCGCATCGACCTGCTTTCCCTTTCCGGGCACAAGTTGTATGGGCCACCGGGAACCGGCGCCCTCTACATCCGGGATCCGGAGGTGCTCTCGCCGCTGATGTACGGCGGCGGGCAGCAGAACGGCTTGCGCCCCGGTGCAGCTGATACCCCGGGAATCGTTGGGTTGGGCGTAGCGTGTGAGTTGGCATCCGCCGAGCAGCCAAAAGCGGCAGAGGAGCTGGCCGAACTGACTCGGCATCTGCGTACTCGGCTTTCACAGGCCATCCCGGGGACCCACGTGCTGACGCCCAAGTTGGGTGTGATACCGGGCCTGCTGTGCGTGGCCTTCGACGACGTGGAGGCCGACGCCCTCGTTGGGTTGGTGGACCGGGTCGCTGTCTCCACGAGTTCGGCGTGCAGCGCGATGCGAAGCCAGCCCAGTCATGTACTCACCGCGCTGAGCATTCCACCGCGATTGTGTCTGTCTGCGATTCGCATCTCAATGGGGCGCAGCACCTCGCGCACCGAGCTGGACAACGCGATCGATCACCTACGCGCTGGCGTCCGACAGCTCCGTTCCGGGGTTCCGGTGCGTCGGCGCACCCATGTTTTTCAGGTGCAGCCGTGACGAACGCGATGGAAAACGAATCTCTCCTCACACCGAGCTACTACGCTCGCAGCAGCACTCGCTCGGTCATGGGCGCCAACATGGTGATCCATTGCCACCACTACAACGCCAGGCTGCAAGAGACCGTTTGCGCTGGGCTCGGCGAGGCCGGTACAGCAATGGTCGTGCAGGTCGCAGAAAGCGTTTTCGCGAAACAGCTTGCCAGGGCCTTTGGCGCTGGGGATGATCCAGCGGATAAGTGGAAGGTCGCTGCAAAGTTGTACTCGTATCTGGGCTACGGGCGCCTGGACTTCTCGAGAATCGACCAAGGAGTGGTTACCGCCGACACATCCCACTTTGTCGAGGGCTATGCGGCAGCCTTTCCGAAAGTTCGGGAGCCAATTTGCCACCTCGCCGCGGGCTACATTCAGGCGGCACACCTCGCTGCGACTGGGGATGCCGTGTCGGTACACGAGCAGGTGTGTACTCTGAGTGGCGCCAGTGAGTGCCGTTTCATAGTCGACCGAACATCAGCTCGGGCTGAGCCAGAGCGCCTCGAGCGGAGGGAAGTCGCGCCCAAGTTAGCAACCCGAGGCGACTTCGTCACGTCCCCAAACATCGACGCCGACAAAATCATCAAGACGCTAGCGGCGGCACCCTTCACGGGGAATGAAGATGGGCTAACGCCCGCATTCGGTGTCTACCTCGCAAATACGCCAGCGGACTTCTACAATCTGCTCAGCATCCGCTTCGTGGAAGCCCTGGAAGCGCGCTACCTCGGTGGCGCGGCAGCTGCCCAACTGGTCCAAGTCGCCGAGGTGTGCGGCATGAACACCTTCCGGGGTATTATTTCGTCACCGGAATGGGATGAGCTCGTCGGTCCGATGCTCAAGGTGCACGACGACACCCTCTTTGGAATCATCGCCGTCTCGAACGCTTTGGGCTGGGGTCGCTGGGATGTGACCGAATACGCACCGGGTCAAAGCCTGAGCCTCATCTCGCGAAACGGCTACGAGGCTGCGGGCTACCTCGCCCTGCGGCCTCAGGCAGCGCACCCTTCGTGCTGGATGTTCCGAGGCGTTGCGGCGGGCATCATGGAACTCGTTTACGGCGAGGGAAATATCAGCGATCGCTACGGTCAGTTCGCGTCCGCGGAGACGACCTGTGTTTGCAGCGGCGCCGACGCCTGCCGCTTCGTAGTGGAGGCAAACTCATGACCACTCCCTTTCGGGTACGTGACCATGGCTGCCGCCACGCAGAGACCTACAACTACTACCTGCCCAGCGAGAGTGTGGACCGGGTGTGGGTGGAGCTGGCCGCTACCTTCGGTCCGGTGCGTCGAGGACGCGTGCTCCCGACCCGGGAGATAGACGGCAAGCAGCTCCGGCTGCGCGCAACCTCGGTCGGCAACCCAACAACCGTAATCCAAAAGCGCGGGTGGCGCCCAGAGGCGTTGGGGCGCCTCCACGCCATCCTCGGCTTCGAAAGGAAAGTCTCGAATGCAGGCTGAAGCCCGAGCTCAAGACGAGCAAGCGCCAGTTGCAGCACGTGTGCCCTGTGGAGCACTGGACTTGAACAAACACAGAGAAATCGTCCACGTCAACGATGGCTTCTGCGACGCCTTTTCATGCTCTCCGGGCGACGTCTTGGGCCTGATTTTTGACGACTTGATTCACCAACGCAATCACGCGGGTCGCTGCGAGTACTTGCAGGCGATCATTCGCGCCTCACATGAGCCGAACGAGATCCTGCTCACTCTGCGAGTAGCGGGAGCGAACCACCACGCTCGCCTCCACATCTGGCAACAAGAAAATGCGTCCTGGACTGTCCGCGCGGAGCGCATCGACGGCACTCCTCTCGAGCGAGCGCTGGAGCGACAACGCCAGTGGAGTGCAGTGATTCGAGACTCTTCCGACGGCATCGCGTTTTGCGATCGCGATGGAGTCATCGTCGAACACAACTCGCAGTTCGTGGAGTTGGTTCACGCCGTCACTCGTCACGGAATACGCAAGCTCGACGACGCCGCAGATGGTCAGAAGTTGCTGGAGGTGCTCGCGGGCAAGCTGCACGCCCGCCTGGCACCTGCCCTTCAGGCGACAAATACCAGGGAACGCCGCTACTCTGGCGAAGTCTCGCACCGCGGCGCACAACTTTCGATTCGCCTCTCCCCGGCCCATGACGCGATGGGCAGGTACTTGGGCTCGGTGTTGGTAGTTCGCGACATCACCGCACAGCACCGGCACAAGCGGCTGTCCACGGCTGTCGAACAAGTGCACGAGAGCATCGTCATTACCAATGCCGCGGGCGTCATTCAGTACGTCAACCCTGCCTTCGAGACGGCCACGGGCTACTCACAGTCAGAGGCGATCGGTCAGCATACACGCGTCCTCAAGAGCGGGATCCAATCCGATGAGTTTTACTCGAACCTCTGGGAGACCATTCGCAGCGGCAAGGTCTGGTCGGGCCGCTTGAGCAACAAGAAGAAGGACGGTGCCACCCTGATCGAAGAGGCTACCATCTCTCCGGTCGTCAACGAACGCGGTGTCATCGCAAACTTCGTCGCGGTCAAGAAGGACATCACGGAGCAGGTTGCGCTGGAAAACCGCGCTCGGCAGAGTCAGAAGCTCGAAGCGATCGGTCGGCTGGCAGCGGGTATCGCCCACGAGATCAACACGCCGGTGCAATTCGTGAGCGACAACACGGTATTCCTACAGCGAGCGTTCAGCGGCCTGGTCATTGCGCTAGAGGCGTTCGAGCTTCTGCTGGAAGAAGCCAAAGAGGCGGACGCCTGCCCCGACGCCATCAAGCGTGCCGAGAAGGCACTCAAGAAGGCCAAGATCAACTTCTTGATGAAGCAGATCCCCCGAGCCGTGAACCAGTCTCTGGAAGGGCTGCAGCGAGTCGCGGGAATCGTCTCGGCAATGAAGGAATTCTCCCATCCGAGCCAGGGGGCGAAGCAGGCTGTCGACCTGCGCAAAGCCGTCGAAACAACTATCACGGTCGCGCGCAACGAGTGGAAGTACGTGGCCGAGATGGACACGGAGTTCGATCCCGACTTGCCGCCGGTTCCGTGCCTTCGAGACGAATTGAATCAGGTCGTGCTCAACATCATCGTCAATGCCGCCCACGCCATCTCCGACGTCACCGACGGCGGAAACGAGGGCAAGGGCACAATCCGACTGTCCGCCAAACAGAACGGAGATTGGGCGGAGCTCCGAATATCCGACACGGGTAGCGGCATCCCCGAGGAAGTGCGTGACCGGATCTTCGATCCGTTCTTCACGACCAAGCAGGTCGGCAAAGGAACGGGTCAGGGCCTCGCGATCGCCAGGTCCGTGGTCGTCGACAAGCACGGCGGCACAATCGAAATCGACCCTAGTACTCAAGCGGGTACGACGTTTGTGATTCGTCTTCCGCTTCGGGACAGTCAGATCCCACCAGCCGAAGGGGAAGCCGCATGAGAATTCTATTCGTTGATGACGAACCAAACATCTTGGAAGGGATCGAGAGGACTCTTTTTCATCTTTCCGACCAATGGGAAATGGAGTTCGCGGAGAGCGGCACGGTCGCCCTCCAGGAGCTCAGCGAGGGCCCCTACGACGTCATCGTCACAGACATGCGGATGCCCGGAATGGATGGCGCCGCGCTCTTGCGGGAAGTGAGTCGCAAGTACCCACACGTCGTGCGGATTATCCTGTCTGGCCACGCCGAACTGGAGGCAGCCATGCGAGCCATTCCTGTGGCACATCAATTCTTGACCAAGCCCTGCGAGTCCGCCGTGTTGGAAGAAACCGTTGCCCGCGCATGTGGACTGCACGCCGTCCTCGGGGATGTGACACTGCGGGAAACCGTTGGTAAGTTGAAAAAGCTGCCCTCGGTCCCCAAGGTGTACTCCGCGCTGACGAAGGCATTGGCAGAACCGAACGTCGACGCCCAGGCGATAGCGAAAATCGTGTGTCGCGATACTGCCATGAGCGCAAAGACCCTGCAGCTGGTCAACTCATCGTTTTTCAGCCGCGGTGCGGCCATTACGGACGTGAGAGAGGCGGTGGTCCGGCTTGGGTTTCAAACGGTCAAGAACTTGGTCCTCTCAGTCGAGGTCTTTCAACCGCTTCCGAAGGACTGCAAGGTGAAAGGCTTCTCGATAGACAAGGTGCAGTCTCACGCCCTGCACTGCGCCGCGCTCGCAAAAAAGTTAATCAAGGACCGAAAGAGGTCCGACGATGCTTTCATGGCCGCGATGCTGCATGACGCCGGCAAGTTGGTTCTTGCCGTGGAGCATCCCGAAAAATTGGAGGCGGCGCTGGCGCTTGCCAAAGCCGAATGCCTCCCAGCCTTCGAAGCGGAACGTCAGCTGCTGTCCGTGTCTCACGCGGAAGTCGGCGCCTATCTGCTCGGATTGTGGGGGCTGCCCTATCCGATCGTGGAAGCTGTCGCCAACCACCACGACCCGTCGAGAACGCCGGCCCATTCGAGCTTCGGAATTCACGAAGCTGTTTATGTCGCCAATTGCCTTTCCAATGGCAATGATCCGGACGCAGGCTACTTGGAAGCCTTCGGTGTCGCGGACCAGCTCGACAGGTGGCGGCGAATGGCGGACGAACTCAGGGGGAATTGAGGTAGTTGAGCATGCATGAAGCGAGCGACCCGCCGAGGGTCTTATGCGTAGACGACGAACCCAACGTGCTGGAGGGCCTCGAACGAACGCTCTTCGAGCACTTCGACGTAACCACCGCGACGAGCGGGGCCGAAGGGCTCCAAATACTGCAATCCGAGGATCCCTTCGCGGTCGTGGTGTCTGACATGCGCATGCCCATCATGGACGGCGCGGCGTTCCTGGCTCAAGCGCGGGAAGCCGTGCCGAACACCGTGCGGGTGCTGTTGACGGGTCAGGCGGACATGGACTCCGCGATTTCCGCAGTCAACGACGGCAATATCTTCCGCTTCTTGTGCAAGCCCTGCCCCCAAGACGTTTTGCTGCGGTCCTTGGGCGCAGCAGCCGAGCAGAACCGCTTGCTGGTTGCCGAAAAGGAGCTGTTGGAAAACACGCTGCGCGGCGCCGTGGAAGTGCTGAGCGAGGTGCTGAGCATCGCCTCGCCGACTGCGTTCAGCCGGTGCCGCAACGTGCGGTCCTATGTCGCCCATATGACCCAGAAGCTCGGTATCGAGGACCCGTGGAAATACGATCTGGCGGCGCTGCTGTGCCAGGTGGGCTGCATCAGTCTGCCGCCAGAGACCTTGGACCGGGTCTATGCGGGACAGGACCTCAGCGCCGCTGAACAGGAAATGCTCAACAAGCACCCAGAGATCGGGCACCAGTTGCTAGCTCACATTCCGCGCCTCGAGCAGACCGCGGCGATGATCCGCGGGCAGCTCGGGACCTGGCAACCTCCGGGGGAAGAAGAGCAGCTGGGAGCAGAGATGCTGAGCCTAGCTCTCGCGCTTGATCGATGGGTTGCAGGAGGAGCGAGCGTTTCGTCCGGGCTGGCAGAGGTGAAGAAATCCGGCAACCACAGTGCCAAGCTGCTCGATGCGATGGCGGGCTTCCGGTCGTCGATCCGCGTGGATGCCGTGAAGGCCGTATTCGTGCGAGAGATGCGGAGCGGCATGGTGCTCGACGAGGACGTTAGAGCAGAGAATGGCAATGTGGTGGTTGGCAAGGATCGCGAGCTGAGCACCGCGTTGATTGGGCGCCTCGCCAACTTCGCCGCGGGCGCTGGGCTCGTGGAACCGATCCGCGTGCGGGTTCCTACCTGAAGCGGGTGCACGGCCTCCTGGGGGCGACGGAAAATCGTCACCGCTGCGGCTCCGGCTTTCTCCCGGGTATCAAGCAGCCTGACCCGGTGGACCCAACAGTGTGCGCGGCTTCAGCGATCTGAAACGACGGGCCGAGGATGTGTGCTGGCATCGAGTTGCAGCGCGATCGAGACCCACCAGGCCAGCGTCCGGGTGCATTGAGCCCATCCTACACCGGCATTTTTGTCGAGTTTTATTGAATACATACGGCCCCAGGCGATCGAGCTTGACTCGTAGAGTGGCGAGACTATGTTGCCCGCGCGCGGTGGAGCAGCCTGGTAGCTCGTCGGGCTCATAACCCGAAGGTCGTAGGTTCAAATCCTACCCGCGCACCCGACTGGCCCTGCTGGCGCAGGGCCGTTTTCATTTCGGGTAGGCTTCGACCTCTGGCGACGCCTTGAGGCGCTATGGGCCGCGGAGCGGCATGCCTGGGCCTCCCTGACTCGAGCGGTGCAAATCCTGCCCGCGCACCCAGATGGTCGAGCCCGCCTTTGGCGGACTCTTCCCGTTTGTAGCGGGTAGGATTCGACCTATGTCGACAACCTGGGGTGCAGGCAACGCGCATCACAATCCAATCGCGGTCTCAACCTGGGGCGTGAGAAAAACTATTGAACTGAGAACGAAAGAAACGGATCTGCGCGCTGCTCAGGGGCATCGAGACGGGTGACTGCGCCTCCGTGGAGGTCATCAATCCGGACAAATACATTCAGCACAACCCCCAGACCCACGAGGGGAGAGACGGGCTGGCAGCGTTGTTCAAGCGTCTCCCGAAGAGCTCGCCGCGGGTCAACCTCGTACGCGTGTTTGCAGATGGCGATTATGTATTCGCACGAGGGAACGCAGTTTCTTGAGCTCGTAGCGGGCCACGGTGGCCTCCTCGATGATCTTCTGACCTTCGGCGGTGACCGTGAGGGGCTGGGTCAACCGGTCGAAGATCTGGATGCCCAGCTCCTCATCGAGTTGCTGAACTTGCACGCTCAACGTCGGTTGGGACACCCGACGAGCCTTGGCTGCGCGCCGAACACTGCCGGCTTGGACCGCGGCACAGATGAACCGGAGTTGAGACAGAGAGGTATTCGAGGTGGGCTTTGCTGGCGCTCTGCCGTCCAGTTCGTGATAAGTCGGACATAGCAATGTGGCCAGCACGATAGGCTACGCCTACTTGCGATATGGACTACCTGGCTCGACAGGGAGGCGAGGATTGAGCAGATTGACGGCCTCGACGCCACCGCGGCCGGGGACATCAGCCTTCGCCACCTCGATGCCAGGCACGGGCTACATTTGGTCGCTCATCGAAGGGTGCGAATACATGAATGCTCCAACAAAGCGTGTGTGGTTGAAGGCCTTGGGTCCCAAAGAGCTCCCGGAGGGCCGCGTGAAACCGGTGACGTGCGAGCACCGGACCCTGTGCCTGACCCACCACGAAGGGCAATACGCGGCGCTAGACAACCGCTGTCCCCACCAAGGCGGGCCCTTGGGCGAAGGCTCCATCGAAAACGGAATGCTGCGCTGCCCTTGGCATGGCTGGGACTTCGATCCCATCACCGGCAAGCCGCCAGGTGGCTACGACGATGGTGTGGAGACGTTTCCAACTGAAGTACGCGAAGACGGCGTCTACGTCGGCTTTCCCGCCGAGGACGACCACGTCGCAACCGTCAGCGATCTCATGGCAGAGACCATGGCGGCTTGGGGAATCAAGTGGGTTTTCGGAATGGTCGGGCATAGCAACCTCGGACTTGCCGACGGGATCCGGCGCCAGACCACGGCTGGCGCCCTCGGCTACGTGGGGATCCGCCACGAAGGTGCGGCGTCCTTCGCTTGCTCCGCCTACGGCAAGCTCACCGGCCGGCCAGCAGCCTGCCTGAGCATCGCGGGCCCCGGCGCGACGAACCTCCTGACCGGGCTCTGGGATGCGAACGTGGACCGCGCGCCGGTATTGGCACTCACCGGTCAGGTAGACACCCAGGTGCTGGGTCCGGGTGCGTTCCAGGAGGTGGACCTGGCGGCCGCGTTCGGGAAAGTGGCGCAGTGGAGCCAGACCGTCCTGCACTCCAGCCGCCACGCGGAGCTCGTCAACTTGGCCTGCAAGAGCGCCATTTTGAACCGTGGCGTCTCTCACCTGATATTCCCCGATGAAGTTCAGGTCATTCCCGCGGCCGAAGGAAGCAAGCCGGGTGGCCCGAAGGGTCGACTGACCGAGCGGGACATTGCTCCGCCCCCGGCGCAGCTCGATGAAGCAGTGAAACGCTTGGTGGCGGCCAAACGGCCCGTCATCATTGTGGGGCATGGCGCGCGCTTTCACATGGACAGCGTCATTGCCCTGGCCGAACTATTGCGCTGCCCGGTGATCACCACCTTCAAGGGCAAGGGACTGATCAGTGACGAGCACCCGCTTGCCGGGGGCGTGCTGGGGCGCAGCGGCACTCCCATCGCGAGCTGGTTCATGAACGAGGCTGACCTGCTGCTCGTGCTTGGCGCCAGCTTCAGCAATCACACCGGCATCACGCCCAAGAAGCCCACTATTCAGGTCGACTTCGATCCCATGGTTCTCGGCAAGTTTCACGCCGTGGACGTGGCCGTGTGGGGAGAGATAGGCGTCACTGTCGCTCTGTTTCGCGAGTTGCTCACGGGCAAGCACCAAAGCATCGACCACACCGCCGAGACAGCCGAGCGCTGGTCAATCTGGCGTGCCGAAAAATCCAAGCGCGAGCTCGAGTCACGCGGCAAGGGCGTCCACTCCGCTTCAATCTTCGCTGCCATGAGTCGTCGGGTGCCGGAAGACGCCATCATCGCCGTAGACGTGGGTAACAACACCTACTCCTTCGGCCGCTACTTCGAGTGCAAACGCCAGGCAGTGCTCATGAGTGGCTATCTTGGTTCGATTGGCTTTGCCTATCCCGCTGCCATGGGCGCGTGGTGTGCGACCCAAGAAGACGACCCACGCTTCCGCGGGCGCAAAGTCGTTGCGGTGAGTGGAGACGGCGGCTTCGGGCAGTACCTCGCTGAGCTCACGACGGCCGTGAAGTACGGCATGAACATCACGCATGTGCTCCTCCACAACGACGAACTCGGCAAGATCACGAAGGAGCAACTCGCCGGCAACTGGGACGCTTGGGAAACCTCTCTGCACAACCCAGATTTCAGCAAGTATGCGGAACTTTGCGGTGCTTTGGGGATTCGGGTGACGGAGGCGAAGCAGTTGGACGACGCCCTGGACCGAGCCCTCGCCCACGACGGCCCGTCGTGCGTAGAAGTCATCGCCGACTCACTCCTGATTTGAGTTGGCCGTGCTCGCTGCCGCGACGGCTGACGTGCGCCGCGACAACTTTGCGCGGCTGTGAGCGCAGTCAAATGTGACACGTAGATGGCGTTCCGAACGAGCCAGCAAAACACGGCTTTGGGAGTCTGAGGACGTCTGTTCAGGTCGGCCTCAGCTGGCTTCCGGAGGGCGCGAAAACTGCGCCGACTTCTCGCGCCCTCCGAGCACGTCGAGCACGTGTCAACGACGGCCCGCGAATGACAGAATCGCGAAGTGCGGCGCCGCCTGCATGACCTATGCTCGGGGGCTCAGCCACTCACGGAGGTATGGGAGAAATGCCAGCGGGTCTGGATCTCGAAACGCTCGAAATCGGTCTTTCGTCTCTTCAGCAGTTTGTCGATCGGCACATGCCCGATGAGCGTCTCCTGCAGCTGGATCGCGATGATGTTTTTCCTGACGACATCATCAACGCAATGTGCGGAGACGAACTCGGGATCCAGTTGTTCTTCGTTGGGGAAGACCTCGGTGGCATGGGCGGCGGCTCCTACGATCTGTACCGAATCTGCGAGCGGGTCGCGCACACGGACGTCGGCATTGCGACCGGCGTGCTGGCAACGTTCTTGGGCAGTGAGCCGATCAGCGTCGGTGGCACGCCGGAGCAAAAGGAACGCTGGCTAGGGCGGATCGCCGCCGAGGGCGTGTTGATGGCCTACGGTGCCACGGAGCCGGCGGCGGGGAGCGACTTGGCGGCGCTGCGCACGGTCGCGGAGCGTGTGATCGAAAACGGCGAGATAGTTGGCTACGAGATCACCGGCAACAAGCAATGGATCAGCAACGGAGCGGTTGCCGACCTGTACACGGTTTTGGCCAATACCCCCGACGGGCCGACGTGGTTTGTCGTCGAAAAAGGCGCTGAAGGCCTGAGTGCGGGCAAGCAGGAAGAAAAGCACGGCATTCGCGCGTCGAATACGGCGGCGCTGACCTTCGACAACGTTCGAGTCAAACCTGATGACTTGGTTGGCCTGAAGGAAGGCCAAGGTCTGGCACAAGCTCAAGCCGTGTTTGGCTACACGCGACTGATGGTGGCTGCCTTTGGTTTGGGTGCGGGTTGGGCCGCCATGGATCGGGCCATCCCCTATTCTGTGGAACGCGTTCAGGCTGGCTCACCCCTGAGCGAAAAGCAGGGCTACACCCACAAGCTCATCGTACCAAACGTCGTGCGACTGGAAGCGTCCCGGGCCTATCTCGAAGAGTGTGCCGAGCGCCTCGATTCCGGGGAGGACCGCCTCAACACAGAAGGCGCCATCGCCAAGTACATGGCCACCGAGGCAGGCAACCGCGCGGCGGAATGTGCCATCCAGGCCTTGGGCGGCTACGGCTACACCCACGAGTACATGGTCGAAAAGATCAAACGCGACGTGCGCATCACCACCATCTACGAAGGCACCAGCGAGATCATGGAGATGACCATCGCTCGGGACCGCTGGCAGCTACACCTCAAGAGCCGGGGCGAGCACTATCACGGCGCGGCTAAAGAAATGGAGGCGCTGCACCGTAGCCACCCGAACACGGGGGCTGGCACGATCGCATTGGGGTTACATGCCCTCGCTGACGTGATGGAGCGTGCGCGTGTCGAGCGTTTGACGCGCAACCAGCATGTGCTGTTTCGCCTAGGCGAGCTGATCGCTTTTGCAGAGTCCGCGGCTGCGATGGCCAGGCGGGCGGCGAAGACCGCTGACGGAACCATCAACGAAAAAGCCCCCCGCCGATTCGATGCCGATGCCTGGGCCGCCATGAGTCGAGTTTTCGCTCGTGAGATGGCAAGCAAGATCGCTCACGAGGGCTTGAGCCTGACCTGCGGTGCTGACGGAGTGAAGGATGCGGACGTTGCTGCGTTCACCGCTGCACTTCGCTTCGACGAGATCCACCGCGCCCAGCGCGGACTGCTGTTGGACATGACTTATGTGGCTGACGCGCTCTACGAGCGGCGCGCCTGAACGACGCCATTTTTCGGGGCAAACCCGCATTTTTCTGAGGGACGAGAGAGACGATGGAAACACCGATTGATCGCGCGATCGCGATTTGCGCAGTAGGCACCGTGCTGCCCGACGCCCCGGACACGAAAACGTTCTGGCAGAACGTTTCCCAGGGCCGATATTCGATCTCCGACGTAGATCCGGAGCGTTGGGATCCGGACGCCTACTTTGATCCAGATCCCCAGGCTGCCGCGGACAAGACGTATTCCAAGATCGGTGGCTGGGTGCGAGATTTCGAATGGGACCCATTCCGGTGGCGGCTGCCGCTGCCTCCGAAGGTTGGGGATGCCATGGACGTCGGCCAGAAGTGGGCCGTTGGTTGCACACGCCAGGCGCTGCTCGACTTCGGATATCCGGAGCGGCCCCTCGACCTGGAGCGAACTGCCATCATCCTCGGCAACGCCATGGCCGGTGAGAAACACTATCTCACTACGATGCGGATCTTCTTTCCCGAGTATGCTGCGGCGCTGGAGAGCACCGAGAGCTTCGCCTCCCTCGATCCAGCCCTTCGCAAGAAGATCGAAACAGAGCTACAGGGCGTGCTCGGCGAGCGGCTTCCGCCCATCACCGAAGACACGATGCCTGGTGAGCTGGCGAACTGCATCGCGGGACGCATCGCCAATCTCTTCAACTTCCGCGGTCCCAACTACGTGGTCGACGCCGCTTGCGCTTCAGCCATGGCAGCCATCAGCGCAGCAGTTGAAGGGCTGACGGAGCACGATTTCGATGCGGTACTCACGGGCGGTATCGACCGCAACATGGGCCCGAGCTCCTTCGTGAAATTCTGCAAGATCGGTGCGCTCTCGGCGACCGGAACGCGACCCTACGCAGATGGAGCGGACGGCTTCGTCATGGGGGAGGGCGCCGTGCTGTTTCTGCTCAAACGCTTGGCTGACGCCGAGAAGGCAGGCGATCGGATCTACGCCGTACTGCGTGGGGTGGGCGGCTCCAGTGATGGCAAGGGCAAGGGCATCACTGCGCCCAACCCTGTGGGGCAGAAGCTTGCCATTGAACGAGCGTGGAAGGGTGCCGGGGTGAGCCCCGCAGGCGTGTCCATGATCGAAGGCCATGGCACCTCCACCAAAGTGGGCGACGTCGTCGAAGTACAGAGTCTCGCCGAGGTCTTCGGCAAGGCCGGGCTCGCGACGGGCTCAGTCCCTCTGGGCTCGGTGAAGTCGAACATCGGCCATCTCAAGGCTGCAGCAGGCGCGGCCGGCCTACTCAAGGCCACGCTGTGCCTGCACGAAAAGAAGCTCGTCCCGAGCCTGAGCTTCAACGCACCCAACCCAAACATCCCGTTCGGCAAGATCCCCTTCGCCGTAAACACGGAGTACCGAGATTGGCCCAAGCCCAACGGCAATGGCGACGGTATTCGTCGGGCGGGGGTGAGCGCGTTTGGTTTCGGAGGCACGAACTTCCACTGCGTGCTCGAAGAGCACGTGCCAGGTCTACTCACGGATCGCCGCGGGCGCAGCCAGACGTCCGTACCCGCGACAGCTCCAGTCGGCGGCGCGGCGCTCCGACCTCATAAGGCCGGTCCGGGCAAGACGCCCGCGAGCAGCACGGTGGTGCTCGGAGCGGGCTCCCGGAATGAGCTCGAAAGCCAACTCCGACGGCTGCACGAGCAGGCCGCCTCGAACCATGCGCCCATGCCAGCCGCGCCTTCTCGAGAGTCCGTAGGCGCAAAAGAACGGCTTGCGATCGAGTTTCACGACGCGACGGATTTGGCTGACAAGACTCAACGCGCCCTGAAGGCCCTCGCGAAGGACGAACCCAAGGGCTGGCAGTTGCTCCGAGGACGCGGCGTGTTCCGCGGTAGCGGAAAGCCCGGCAAGGTCGCCTTCCTCTACCCGGGCCAGGGCTCTCAGTACGCGAACATGCTTCATCATCTCGCCGAGGTCGAACCCGTCGTGCGTGAGACATTCGCGGAGGCGGACCGGGTCATGGAGCCGCTCATTGGCAAGCACCTGACTGACATCATCTTCGTCGCGAATGACGCGTCGAAGGAACAGAAAGCGGCCGCCGAGGCCGCACTGCGACGCACCGAGATCACTCAACCTGCGGTGCTTACCGCAGACGTGGCACTCACTCGACTTCTCGCCGACCACGGACTCAAGCCAGATCTCGTCATGGGTCACAGCCTCGGCGAGTACGGGGCGCTAGTAGCCGCCGGATCCCTCACGTTCCAGAGCGCCCTCGAAGTGGTGAGCGCCCGCGGACGCGAAATGGCGGAGCTGACCGTGGAGGACAACGGGATCCTTGCCGCCGTGGCTGCGCCCACGGACGAAGTGCAGAAGATTCTAGACGGCATAGACGGCTACGTCGTCATCGCAAACATCAACAGCCATCATCAGAGCGTCATCGGCGGCGCGACCGCGGCCGTAGAGAGCGCCATCCGTGCCGTCGAAGAAGCTGGCTACAACGCCATCCGCCTCAACGTCAGTCACGCGTTTCACTCGGAGATCGTCGCGCCGGCCAGCGAACCCTTGAAAGTGGTACTGCGGCGGATGGACTTAACCGTGCCGAAGACCCCGATCATCTCGAATGTCACCGGCGAGTTCCACGCAGACGCAGAAGGCAGCCAGGGCGAGATGATCGAGTTGCTCGGGCGGCAGGTTGCAGCGCCCGTACAGTTCGTCAAAGGACTCGAAACACTGTACGCCGCCGGCGCACGACTGTTCGTTGAGGTCGGACCAAAACGGGCCCTTCAGGGCATGGTTGACGATGTGCTCCGGGGTCGGGACTTCGAGTCCCTGTTCACCAACCACCCGAAGTTCACGGATGTGGAAGGCTTCACGCGTGCGCTGTGTGGCATGTGGGCGGCTGGAGTCCAGGCACAAGACTCTCGAGCATCGGCTCCCGCCCCGGAAGTCCGCAGTAGTGGCGTACCACCCACGGCGAACCCGCAGCCGGCGCCAGCTCCCCAGTACACGCAGCAGGCCGCGAACTTCGCGGGTGCTGGGGACCGATACCAACAGCTTGGGCACTTGTTCGAGGAGTTCGTACAGCGGGGCGCGTCTCTACTGGGTGTCGGTGGCGGCTCGACAGAGCCCGTGGTGGTCTCAGGAGCGGCACTGGGCCTGCCAGGTGCGCCCAAGGTATTCGACGACGGAAACGTTTCTCGAATTCTCCACGGCGAGCAGTTCATTGATGTCATTCCATCGAAGTTCCGCCAGGCCATGCTCGACAAGCACATCACCCGGCTGGTCAAGAGCGAAGAGCGCGGGGCGAGCTTCGAGAAGATCGATGACCAAGACGACGTGATTCGACTCGCGGCCCGCGCCAAGGAGTTCGATCTCGAGAGCGAGTTCGGAGTCAGCAATGACCGGACGCCCGCTCTCGGGAGAGCCACTCAGCTGGCAATGGCAGCCGGGCTGGACGCACTGCGCGATGCCGGCATCCCACTGGTGATGCACTACAAGAAGACGACCACAGGCAGCTATCTACCCGAGCGCTGGATCCTGCCCGAGGAGCTCCGCGACGAGACTGGCGTGGTCTTCGCATCCGCGTTTCCCGGGTACGATGAGTTCGCCGCGGACATGGCGCGCTATCACCAGGATCGAGCTGCCCACGAGCAGCTCGATCTGATCGCCGCGCTGCGATCAAAGCTATCCAGCGGCAGCGAGCCTGCGCTGGTGGAGGAGCTGGAGCGACGGACCCACGAACTCGAGCATGAACTCGAAAAGAGTGGTTTCACTTTCGACCGCCGCTACCTGTTTCGCATCCTGTCCATGGGGCACTCGCAGTTCGCTGAGTTCATTGGCGCGCGGGGGCCGAACACTCAGGTCAACGCAGCCTGCGCGAGCACCACTCAGGCAGTAGCAATTGCGGAAGACTGGATCCGAATGGGCCGCTGTCGACGCGTCGTGATCGTGGCGGCGGATGATGTCACGAGCGACAACCTGCTCGAGTGGATGGGCGCTGGGTTCCTGATTACCGGAGCCGCCGCCACGGATGACGTCGTAGAGAAAGCGGCGCTGCCCTTCGACAAGCGACGACACGGCATGCTCTTGGGGATGGGTGCAGCCGCTGTGGTGGTTGAGGCCGAGTCGGAGACGGCGCAGCGAGGATTGACCCCTCTGTGCGATGTGCTCGCCACAACGACTGCGAACAGCGCGTTCCACGGCACACGCCTCGACGTCAATCACATTTGCGGCGTGATGGAGAACCTGGTCAGCCAGGCGGAAGCGGTGACCGGCGTGTCCCGCTCCGAAATGGCGCGGGAGCTCATGTTCGTTTCTCACGAGACCTACACGCCGGCTCGCGGTGGCAGCGCAAGCGCCGAAATCCACGCTTTGCGAAGCGTGTTTGGCAAGAACGCAGACGAGGTGGTCATTGCGAATACCAAGGGATTCACGGGCCACCCCATGGGAGTTGGTATCGAAGATGTCGTCGCCATCAAGGCGCTAGAAACGTCGGTCGTCCCCCCCGTGGCCAATTACTCGGAGGTAGATCCAGAACTCGGGCAACTCAACCTGTCGAAGGGTGGCAACTACCCGGTACGCTATGCCCTGCGCTTGGGCGCCGGCTTCGGATCCCAAATCAGCATGACGCTGATGCGCCGCGTTCCGCCACCCGGAGGCGGACACCCTGAGCCGGATTCACTGGGCTATCGCTACCGCATCCACGATGACGCAACCTGGCAAGCCTGGCTGGCGCGAGTCAGCGGTGACGCCTCACCGGAACTGATCGAAGACAAGCGAACTCTGAAGATCGCTGACCGGGGCCCAGCCACCCGCGATCTCGACCGAGTAACGCCGGCCAAGCCTCCTGTGCGGGTGACGCCACGGCTGGCACCTACGACGCAGCCCGCCGCTCCGGCCGCTCCCAGGCCCGTCGCACCGGCGCCGCCCGCCGCAGCTGCACTACCCGCACCCGCACCTGCACCTGCGCCGACCGCGCCGACCGTGGATCCCGTTCAGGCACGCGTACTCGAGATAGTGGCTCAGCAAACTGGGTATCCCCCAGACATGTTGGACATGGACCTCGACTTGGAAGCCGATCTGGGAATCGACACGGTCAAACAGGCGGAGACCTTCGCCGCCGTGCGTGAGGCCTATGACATCCCGCGGGAAGAAAACCTCAAACTGCGAGACTTCCCGACCCTGGCCCACGTCGTTCAATTCGTCTTCGACCGCAAGCCCGAACTGCGATCACAGGCACCCCAGGCGACCACTGCTTCGACGGCAGCGCCCGTAGCAACACCCGCGCCCGCAGCGGCTGCTGACAGCGTCGACCCCGTACAGGCCCGGGTGCTGGAGATTGTCGCAACACAGACCGGCTACCCGCCAGACATGTTGGACATGGATCTCGATCTGGAGGCCGATCTCGGCATCGACACGGTCAAACAAGCGGAAACCTTCGCGGCCGTTCGCGAAGCCTACGACATCCCACGAGAAGAGAATCTCAAGCTCCGCGACTTCCCCACCCTCGCCCACGTCGTGCAATTCGTTTTCGACCGCAAGCCAGATCTGCGTTCGCAGACGGCCGCGGCGACCGCAACTTCGCCGGCTGCGCCCGCCGCAACGTCTGCACCCGCTGCGCAGGCCGTTGATCCCGTTCAAGCTCGAGTGCTGGAGATAGTCGCGGCACAAACCGGCTACCCGCCGGACATGCTCGACATGGACCTCGACCTAGAAGCAGACCTCGGAATCGATACGGTCAAACAAGCGGAAACCTTCGCGGCCGTGCGGGAAGCCTACGACATCCCACGAGAAGAGAATCTCAAGCTCCGCGACTTCCCCACCCTCGCCCACGTCGTTCAGTTCGTCTTCGACCGCAAGCCCGACTTGCAGGCGGCGGCGTCCGAACCCACCGCAGCCCCTGAAGCATCTTCGACGGGCCAGGGCGAGGGCAACCCCGTGCAAACCCGCGTATTGGAGATAGTCGCGGCACAAACCGGCTACCCGCCGGACATGCTCGACATGGACCTCGACCTAGAAGCAGACCTCGGAATCGATACGGTCAAACAAGCGGAAACCTTTGCGGCCGTGCGGGAAGCCTACGACATCCCACGAGAAGAAAACCTCAAGCTCCGCGACTTCCCCACCCTCGCCCACGTCGTTCAGTTCGTCTTTGACCGGAAACCCGATCTGGGAGCGACGAGCGAACGCAGTGCGGTGGCTGCCGCACCCGAGGCCGCGGCGAAGACCGCAGGAGCCAAGACCCTCCCGAGGCGAGAGGCAGTGGCCACGCTGCGGCCAACCCTCGACGCATGCAACCCCACCGGCATTGAACTCGCCCAAGGCAGCCGGGTTGTCGTCATGCTCGACCGCGGTGGAGTCGGCACCGCGCTGGTCGAGCGGTTACGCGGGCGCGGCGTCGACACGCTCCTGGTCGAAGGGGCGCCCTCAGCAGAGGAACTCGAACAACGCCTGGCCGATTATGCGGCGGCCGGCCCCGTCACCGGCGTCTACTGGTTGGCTGGCGCAGATGCAGAACCGCCCATCGGCGAACTGGACCTGCCTCGTTGGCGCGAAGAGCTGCGGCTCAGGGTGAAGCTCCTGGCGACCACTGCGCGCGCTGTCTATGACCAACTCGAGAGCTCAGGCCGCTTCTTCGTTTCCGCGACCCGGATGGGAGGCCGACACGGCTATGACGCCGGAGGGGCACAATCGCCCATGGGCGGCGCAGTCAGTGGCTTCACGAAAGCACTAGGCCGTGAGCGTGACGCTGCTCTGGTCAAGGTCGTTGACGTGGAATCCGACGCCGACAGAGAGGCCGTCGCCGGTGCCCTAATCGACGAAACCCTGTACGACCCAGGGGCGATGGAAATAGGCCGACAAGGAAGCCGGCGCTATTCGGTTACTCTTCTAGAGCACGGCGCGGCTGCACCCGGCGGTGGTCTGGCGCTCGGCAACGACACCGTTTTCATCGTCACCGGCGCTGCTGGCAGCATCGTGTCAGCGATTACCAAGGACCTAGCGGCGGCTTCGGGCGGGACGTTCCATCTGCTCGACCTCGCCCCCGAGCCAGACCGAAACGATGCAGACCTTTCCAGGTTCCAGTCAGATCGCGATGGGCTCAAACGCGACCTATTCGAACGCATGAAAGCGGCTGGGGAGCGCGCCACACCTGCGGCGGTCGAAAAACAACTCGCTAGCATTGAACGCGCTAGATCCGCGCTCGATGCGATGCTCGCGGTTGAAGAAGCCGGTGGCCGAGCGGTGTATCACCAGGTGGATCTCCGAGATTCGAACGCCGTATCCGCTGCGATCGACCGAGTGCGCGCTGACCACCAACGGGTTGATGTGCTGCTGCATGCCGCCGGTCTGGAAATCAGCCGAAACCTGTCGGACAAACCCGACGAGCAGTTCGAGCTGGTCTTCGATGTCAAGGCAGATGGCTGGTTCAACTTGCTGAGCGCAATCGGAGACATGCCTCTCCGCGCCGCTGTCGTATTCAGCTCAATCGCGGGTCGCTTCGGCAACGGAGGACAAACCGACTACAGCGCAGCGAACGATCTGCTTTGCAAGATGGTGTCGAACTTTCGCTCGTCGCGGCCCGAGACCCTCGGCATTGCTCTGGACTGGACCGCCTGGGCCGACATCGGCATGGCAGCCCGCGGGTCGATTCCAAAGATGATGGAGATGGCTGGTATCGGCATGTTGCCACCGGAGCTGGGTATCCCCGTGATACGAAATGAACTCACCGCCGGCACACGAGCCGAACTCGTGGTCGCCTTAGAACTCGGCGCCCTTTTGGCCGAGCGGGCCGAGGCGGGAGGGGCCGCCGCCAGACCGCTCGACGCGGAACGCGACGGGCCGATGCTCGGCCGGGTGACGTCCATGGGCCCCTACAGTGGTCTTCAGGTCGAAACCGACTTGGAAGCCTCACAGCCTTTCTTGAACGACCACCGCATCGACGGCACGCCGGTACTTCCCGGCGTGATGGGCATCGAGGCGTTCGCCGAACTCGCCAAACTCGTCGCCCCAGACCTTCGGGTCCGAGCCGTCGAGGGCGTTCAGTTCTTGGCTCCCTTCAAGTTGTACCGCTCGGAGCCGCGGACGCTGACGTTGCACGCACTTCCCTATGTCGTCGGTGACGAAGTCATCGTGCAATGCAAGCTCACGGGGTCCCGCAAATTGCCGATGCATGAGGAACCGCAGGTGACGACTCATTTCGTTGCCGACGTTCGAATGGTCCCCATTGACGCAACCGAGGTGGCGGTCGAGGAAGCGCCGGAAGAGCCCAACGCCGAAGCCGTGGAGTCGGCCAACATCTACGACTTCTATTTCCACGGGCCGGCCTATCAGGTTCTCGACCGACTCTGGCTAGAAGGAGAGCAGGCCCTCGGGCGCTGGGCCAATGCGCTTCCACCAAACCACGAGCCCGCAGCGAGCCCAACCCTGGCCAGTCCTCGCTGGATCGAGTTGTGTTTCCAGACCGCCGGGATTTGGGAACGGAACCAGAGCGGGAGGATGGCGCTACCCTGGAAGATCGGCCGGGTGATCCTCGGTGGCGCACCCGACAATGGGGTCAGCGGCCTTTATGCGCGCGTAACGCCCGCGGAGAGTGGGGCCTTCGACGCCCGAATCGTGGATGCGTCCGGAAAAGTGCATCTTCGCCTCGAGGGCTACAAGACAGTTGCGCTATCCGACGAGTCGACGGAGGGATGAATACGATGAAGCGCCAGATCCGACGTCTAGCTATCGTCAATCGCGGTGAACCCGCAATGCGCCTGATTCACGCCGTGCGCGAAAGCAACCGCGAGGGCGGCGACAAGATGAGGACGATTGCCCTTTTCACAGATTCCGACGCCCGCGCCATGTTCGTGCGTGAGGCCGACGAAGCTGTGAGCCTAGGCAGCGCCACCTTCGAGGACCCAAAAGGCGGCAAGCGTAAGAACCGCTACCTCGACTATGCGGCCCTCGAGCAAGCTCTGGACGAAGCAAAAGCGGACGCCGTTTGGGTGGGATGGGGCTTCGTGGCTGAGCACGCCGACTTCGCCGAGCTGTGCGAGAAGAAGGAAATCGTATTCGTCGGCCCCACGTCGGCTGTCATGCGAAAGCTCGGGGACAAGATACGCTCGAAGCAGTTGGCCGAACGGGCCGAAGTTCCCATCGCTCCTTGGAGCGGAGATGCAGTGAACAGCGTCGAGGAGGCACTCGAGCACGCACGACGCCTCGACTATCCGCTGATGGTCAAGGCCAGCTCCGGCGGGGGAGGGCGCGGCATTCGAGAGGTGCGCTCGGAAGCCGAGTTGCAGGAGGCCTTCGAGTCTGCCCAGGCAGAGGCGGCGTCAGCCTTCGGCGACCCGCGCGTGTTCCTGGAGCGTCGGGTTGGCGGAGCGCGACACATCGAAGTCCAAGTCATTGGCGACCAGGCCGGTACGGTCTGGGCCGTGGGAGTCCGAGACTGCACGATCCAGCGGCGGCACCAGAAGGTCCTGGAGGAGGCGCCGTCACCGGCGCTCGACACCGAGCAGGACCAGAGCATTCGGCAGGCAGCCCAGCGCCTCGCGGCGGCGGCTGGCTACCACAACGCCGGCACCGTGGAGTTCCTGTACGAACCGGACACGAAAACGTTCTCCTTCTTGGAGGTGAACGCGCGACTGCAGGTCGAGCATACGGTCACGGAAATGACCACCGGGCTGGACATGGTGAAGCTACAACTTCACGTGGCGCGGGGGGGCCTGTTGGAAGGCGAGGCACCACCGTCTTTGGGGCACGCCATCGAAGTGCGACTCAATGCCGAGGACCCGGACAACGGCTTCGCGCCCGCCCCGGGTGCGATCGAATTGTTTCGACTGCCGGCCGGACCTGGGCTGCGCGTCGACACAGGTGTCAGCGAAGGTGACTCTGTTGCACCTGAGTTTGATTCGATGATCGCAAAGCTGATCGCTCACGGCAGGACGCGCGAAGAGGCGCTAGCCCGACTTGGTCGCGCACTAGACGAGACCACGGTGGTCATCGGCGGCGGCACCAGCAACAAGGCGTTCCTACTGGACTTGGTGTCGCGCCAAGAAGTGCGGGACTCCAGTGTGGACAATGCCTGGCTCGACCGAATCACGGCCGAGGTAGACGACCGGCTTCCGGCCAACGCGGACATCGCGTTGCTCCAGGCAGCCGCGGAAGCGTACTGGGAGGAGTTTGGCCTTCGAACCGCGAGCTTCTTCGCGTCGGCGGCCCGGGGTCGCCCCAAGCTCGATTCGGAAGTGGGTTGCACCGTAGACCTCACTTATCACGGGGTCTCGTATCGGCTTCGCGTGATGCAAGTCGGACCGGAGGAGCTTCGCATCAAGTCCGAAGAAACCTGGATACCGGTCACCGTCGAGCGTTTGGGGCGGTTCGAGCGCCGCCTCACTGTCGGAGACCAAACCTATCGAACCTTGGCCATCCCCCAGGGAACCGACACTCTGGTTGAGGTAGACGGGACACCGCATCGCGTATCTCGGGACGCTGGAGGTATCATACGCGCGCCCGCGCCCGCGGTCGTGCTCCGCATTCCCGTGGCGGTCGGCGACACAGTGGCCGCCGGGGACCGCGTAATGGTGCTGGAAGCCATGAAAATGGAGCTCAGCGTCACGGCGCCCGTTAGTGGCCGCGTAAAAGAGATCGTGGTCAACACCAACGTGCAAGTCGATGCGGGTGCTCAACTGCTCACGCTAGAGCCGAGCGAGGATGACGAAACCGGGAAGCGTTCAACTCCCGTCGAATTCCGCAGCGATTTGGCAAAAAGCGAACGACATGACTTTCAAAGGACCTTCCTGAGACTGCAAGCACTCGTACTGGGTTTCGACATCGACGCGGGCGCCGCCCAGGAGATTGCATCGGAGTGGCGGAGTTTGTCCGCGGACCTCCCGAGGTTGGACGACGCGGAGCTCCAGATCATGGAGGCCTTCGTCGACGTGCATTCGCTGTTCCGTCGTCGGCCAGTCATCGACGATCCAGACGGCGCAGATCGCGGTTCGACCCAAGAGTATCTGATCAACTGGCTAGCAACCATGGACCCCGAAGGCGCTGGCCTGCCCGCCAGTTTCGTTGACAAGCTATCCCGCGCCGTAGGCCACTACGGAGTTTCGTCTCTCGAGCGCACGCCGAAGCTCGAGGCGGCGTTGGTACGAATCAATCGCTCTCATGAGCGCGTCGCCCATCAAGCGCTGGCGATCATCGCAATCCTGAGCAGGCGCCTAGAGCACCAGCGAACCCTCGAATCTCTGGCGGGAGACCGCCTGCATCGCGTTCTGGATCGGCTCGTCGCGGCCACCCATGGCGCATTGCCGAACGTCAACGACCTCGCACGAGAGCTCCGCCACATCTGCTTCGATGAGAAGATCTTCGAGGCCGCGCGACGCGCGACCTACAACCGAGTCACCGGTGTGATCGACAGCATCGGAACCCCCGACGCCGCTCCCGACGAGATCATGCGCGCCTTGGTTGAGTGTCCGCAGCCCCTTTCCCATCGGCTGATTGCACGCAGCCAAGACGCTTCCGCCAAAGCACGGCTGGTCATGCTCGAAGCTCTAACACGCCGGTTGTATCGGATCCGCAGCCTGGAAGGGCTGTGGTCCCGCGAGACAGATGGCCGGCCCTATGTAGGCGCGCGCTACAAGCACGACGAGCAGCAGGTGACTCTGATCGCGACTATTGCGACGGCCAGCAACCTCGAAGATGCAGCGAAACACCTTGCGTCCAAGGCACTGAAGGTGCCCGCCGGTGAGCGATGCGTTGCGGACCTCCACTTGTGGTGCCCAACCGGCGAAGAACAGCCGAGCGCCGATGCCTTGATCAAGGTCTTCGATCGAACCCTCGCTGACTCGGATATCGATCGAGTCGCCGTTACCCTCACTGGTCCCACCGACACTCTCCAGAACGACGAAAAATGCCGTCACCTCACGTTGCGAGAGCGCGATGGGAGCTTCTACGAGGACCTGACCTGGCCCGGACTGCATTCGCTCATGGCGAAACGCATGCACCTGTGGCGTCTTCGACACTTCAAGCTCCAGCGCCTTCCGTCGCCAGAGGACGTAAACGTCTTTCACGCGATCGCTCGTGACAATCCCAAAGATGAACGAATTTTCGCCGTCGCCGAGATCCGCGACCTGACGCCCGTGCGAGACGAGGAGGGGCGCATCGTCGCGTTGCCGCACCTAGAAGGCATGCTGCTGGAGACCCTAGCTGTAATCCGTGCGTTCCAGGCCAAGCGAGACGCGCGGGCCCGACTGCAATGGAATCGTGTCCTGCTCTACATCTGGCCGCCCGTGGGGCAAGAGCTGTCCGAGCTTCACACCATCGTGCGCAAACTCGCGCCGGCGACAGAGGGGCTCGGCCTAGAGCAAGTGGTGGTGCACATGAATGTGCCGGACCCGAAAACTGGCAAGCTCGTCGAACGCGTCATGCGTACGACTACGACTGTCGGCAGCGGTCTGCACGTCAGCTTTGAAGAGCCGGTGGACGAGCCGCAGCCGACCCTGACGGCCTACGAGCAAAACGTAGTGCGGCTGCGCAGCCGCGGCCTGACTTACCCCTACGAGATCGTGAAACTCCTGACGGCAGCCAGAGTCGAAGCAGGCACCGAGTTTCCTCCGGGAGAGTTTCAGGAATACGATCTGGACGACAAGAACCAGCTGGTGGCGATAAACCGCCCACCTGGTCAGAACACGGCTCACGTCGTCGTCGGTGTGATCACCAACTTCACAGCCAAGGTGCCTGAAGGGATGAAGCGGGTCGCTATTCTGGGCGATGCCAGCAAAGAAATGGGCTCCGTGGCCGAGCCCGAGTGTCGACGCATTCTCGCAGCACTGGACCTTGCTAGAGAGCTAGACGTTCCGGTCGAGTGGTTCACCCTCTCTGCCGGCGCAAAGATCGCGATGCAGAGCGGAACCGAGAACATGGACTGGGTTGCCGCGGTGCTGAAGGGCCTGATCGACTTCACCCAGGACGGGCGCGAGGTCAACGTGGTCGTCTGCGGCATCAACGTGGGAGCGCAACCGTACTGGAACGCCGAGGCTACGATGCTGATGCATACCCGCGGCATTCTGGTGATGGCGCCGGAAAGCGCCATGGTGCTGACAGGCAAACAAGCCCTCGACTATTCCGGAAGCGTTTCCGCCGAGGACAACCAGGGCATCGGTGGCTACGAGCGCATCATGGGACCCAACGGCCAAGCGCAGTACTACGCTCAAGACATCGCAGGGTCGTGCAGAATTCTCCTCGCCCACTACGACCACACCTACGTCGTGCCCGGTGAGGGTTCTCCTCGTCGAGCGCAGAGTTCGGACTCGAAGGATCGCGATGTCTCTGCCTCACCTCACGATGGCGGCGAATTCAAGACCATCGGCGAGGTGTTCAGCGCCGAAATGAACCCCGGCCGCAAGAAGCCCTTTGATATCCGCTCGGTGATGCGCGCCGTGGTCGATACTGACTCGACGCCACTGGAGCGGTGGACGGACATGCGACACGCCGAGGTGACCGTGGTCTGGGACGCTCATATGGGCGGCTACCCGGTGTGCTTGCTTGGGCTGGAGAGCAAGCCCGTTCCACGTTACGGCTTCTTGCCAGCGGATGGTCCCCCGACCTGGACTGCTGGAACCCTGTTCCCGCAGTCGTCGAAGAAGACCGCTCGCGCTCTCAATAGCGCCAGTGGCAATCGCCCGGTGGTTGCCCTGGCGAATCTGTCGGGTTTTGACGGTTCGCCCGAATCAATGCGTCGACTTCAGCTCGAGTACGGCGCGGAGATCGGACGTGCCATCGTCAACTTCGACGGGCCGATCGTGTTTTGCGTGGTGTCGCGCTACCACGGTGGTGCTTTCGTAGTGTTCTCCAAGACCCTAAATGATCAGATGGAGGTCATCGCGCTCGAGGGTGCTCACGCCTCGGTCATTGGAGGGGCACCAGCCGCAGCCGTCGTGTTCGCGCGGGATGTGAAGAGGCGCACCCAGAAGGACCCGCGTCTTGCAGAGCTTTCGAACCAACTCGCGGCAGCAAGTGGCGCAGAGAAGGCCACGATCCGCTCGCGCCTCGCGGAGCTGACTCCCATCGTCCACTCCGAGCACCTCGCCGCTGTTGCTCAAGAGTTCGACTCGATTCACAGCGTGGAGCGGGCTCTTTCAGTTGGCTCCCTCGATCACATCATTCCTGCCGCTCAGCTGCGACCGTTCCTAGTGCAGGCCGTCAAACGTGGCTTGGAGCGTTGGCGGGCACGCAAGCCTTAAGCCCTCACTCGAGAACTTCAACTCCACGCCAGAATGCGACGTGGTCCTTGAGCTCCGCAGCCGCTTCCTTCGGCTCCGGGTAGTACCAGGCAGCGCCCTCGCTCAACTTGCCACCGACGCGAATGGAGTAGTAGCTCGCTTGACCCTTCCAGGGGCAATAGGACGTTGCATCACTCTCTTCGAAGTACTTCATGTTCAATGAACTAGCCGGGAAGTAGTGGTTACCCTCCACCACGACCGTCTCGCCGCTATCTGCAATGGTCTCGCCGTTGAATACCGCGCGCATTCTTCGCCTCCTGTAGCTTGCCCGTCACGAGCCACCGGAAGCGTGGGGCGGTCGATGCACAATGACAACCCTCAGGCCAACCACGGGTGAGAGCGCATTTCGAGGCCTCGAATTGGCGCGGCAGCGGCCCCCAGGCGGCCGCGCCGAAACAGCAAACATGGCATAAATCAATCCGGAGCCGTGCAACAGAGCCGCCGAGCCGAGGTGAGGGCGCGCCCGCGCCTTGTAGGCGCACAAGAAATGCTAGCTTCAGAGCATGACCGCCGCCGCCGCGCCTCTGGTCAGCTCCACCGCACCTCAGCGTTCCGGCGATTGGGGCAAGCGCATCGTGGAGTTCCTGCTGGTGGGGGGCGCGACCATCGTGCTGTTTCCCCTGGCCTGGCTGTATCGCAAGACCGTCGGCTTGCAGGACTCGGAGTTGATGGTGGCCATGGTCGCTTTCTACCTGGCGCACGTGATCAACGATCCGCACTTCACCGTAACATATCTGCTCTTCTACAAAGACGCGAAGAAGCGTGCGTTTGGCGACGTCTTCACGCCGTTCCAGAAGGTGCGCTACTGGATCGCCGGGCTTGTAGTACCTGCGGTGCTGGCGGGCTGGGGCGTCATCGCTCTTTCCTCACGCTCGCCTCAAGGCATCGGCCTGATGGTTCAGCTGATGTACGTGCTCGTCGGCTGGCACTACGTGAAACAAGGTTTCGGTGTGCTCACGGTCTTGTCGGCGCGTCGAGGCGTACGCTTCACGTCTGTCGAGCGCAAA
This sequence comes from Polyangiaceae bacterium, assembly GCA_965222375.1. Lineage (GTDB taxonomy): Bacteria > Myxococcota_A > Polyangia > Polyangiales > Polyangiaceae > JACKEA01. The sequence goes on along the minus strand of CBDCTZ010000016.1, from coordinate 2,978,425 downwards.
GTCGTCCTCACACACTGTTTCAGCGGTTGGGCGTACGGCTGGGCAAGCCCTCGAGACTTTGGAGCCCTGTTCGAAGAAAGCGGTGTCGTGTACCGCTCCTTGGGCCACCCGCCGGGACTGGAAATCGCCGCTGGCAGCCTGTTCTTCGTCAGCGGGGCTGCAGTGTTGGTCGTGTTCGCCCTCAAGTGGATGCGAGAGAAGCGGTTGCCGCCCCTTGCCCCCTTCAGCGGGCTGCTGATTACGATTTGGCTATGGACCGTGTACTCGAATCTGGATCCGCTGATGGCCTACGTCATCCCGGGGCTTCATTCGATTCAGTACCTGTACTTTGTGTGGCTGTTGAAGCGAAACGAAGCGCGGGAAGCGCAAGGTCCACCGAAGTTCGGCCGACCCGTCGCGGTACGCCTGGGGATACTAGCGCTGTCGTCGCTTGCCCTCGGCTACATCGTGCTGCGTGGTGGCCCAGAGTTCCTGGACGAGGTCTGGGTGCTCCAGGGCACGGTTGACCCCAACGCGGAGTTAGCCCTGGGGCTGACCCCGTTTGCCGCCGTCATCGTCACCTTCGTGAACATTCATCACTACTTCATGGATCACGTAATCTGGCGACGCGAAAACCCCATGACGCGGTACATGCGCGGCTAGCCCAGGCACACCCGCGCCGGATTCCCGCCCCTCGACGCTGCTCGCCCTCGCACCGGGCGCGCTGGCGTAGAATGGGCCAGAGGTTTCGCTTGACCCAGCCCCGAATTGAAATCGCCCCCGATATCCGAAAGGCACTCACCCTGCCCTCCGCTGTGTACACGGATCTCACCTGGTACACCCGTGTTGTTGGAGACGTCTTGGCGCGCAGCTGGCACGTCGTGGATGCAGCCAGGATCCCCAGCGCACCCGGCGAGGCCCTCCCCTACGAGCTACTTCCAGGCTCCCTCGAGGAGCCCTTGATTCTGTCCCGGGACGACAGCGGAACTCTCCGCGCTCTTTCGAACGTCTGCACCCACCGCGGCAACCTCATCCTAGATCGCCCCTGCAAGCAGCGCGGGCTGCGATGCGGCTACCACGGACGCCGCTTTGGTCTCGACGGCACGATGCAGCACATGCCGGAATTCGCGAACGCCGTAGACTTTCCCGGGCCTGCAGACCGCCTCCCTCGAACTCCGTTGGAGGCGTGGGGCCCTCTACTGTTCACATCCCTCAATCCAGCAATGAGCTTCGACACGCTCATCGGTCCGGTGAATGAGCGCCTGGGCTGGCTGGATCTTTCTGCGTTGAGCTTCGACCCGAACACCAGCCGAGACTACACCTTCGACGCGAACTGGGCGCTGTACTGCGACAACTATCTGGAGGGGCTACATGTGCCCTACGTGCACCCAAGCCTCGCCAAAGCACTGTCCTACTCGGACTATTCGACGGAGCTGCTAGCCGAGGGGGTACTGCAGGTCGGCATCGCGGCGGAGGGAGAGGACTGTTTCACGCTGCCACCCGGCCACGTCGACGCTCAGCGCCGCGTCGCTGGCTACTACTATTTCTTGTTCCCCTGCACGATGCTCAACTTCTATCCTTTCGGGTTGAGCCTCAACATCGTTCAGCCCCTCGGCCCGAGCCGCACGCGAGTTCGTTTCCTCTCCTACGTGGCAGATCCGGCCGAAGAACGTCGCGGCGCCGCGGCAGATCTGCATACCGTGGAACTCGAAGACGAAGCCGTCGTCACTCAGGTCGCCCGAGGCGTCCGCTCCCGCCTCTACGACCGCGGTCGTTATTCGCCAAGCCATGAGACCGGGGTGCATCACTTCCACCGCTTGCTGGCAGATGCTCTGAACCGTTCGGCTTCATAGTACGCTTAACCGCGGCGCCGAAGACTGCTAGACCACCGAGGTCGATGACTGAGCATTGTCAGGAGTTGCTGAAGAGCGTTTTTGGCGGTCGCCGCTGGATCGTTGCCACGGATGTTTTGGCGGGCTCCGTAGCTTACGTGGAAGCGCTCGAAGCGTTGGGGGCAGAGCGTTGCCTGTGCATCGCGACGTCGGCCGGGGCCGGCCCGGGACCCAATCCTGATTTCGCGCCGAATCCGATTGTCGTGCCGGTCACGGCCCCCGACATGATGGCGGGGATCCGCCGCTCCTTGGACGCATTGGCCGACCTGCCCAAGGAGGCAGTCGAAGGAGTCGATGCCTTCGACCCAGCGCGCGAGGTGCGGGTGCTCGGAACCATTTTCGATGATGGCCGTCCAGTTGCGGGTCGCGAAAAGTATGGCGCACGTCCCCAAGAGTGGCAGCAGCTGGAGGACAAGACGCGCATCGACGCCCTGTGGACTGACGCGGGCATTGCGCACGCGCCGTTCCGGATCGTCCCCGCGGAGCCAGCCGCCCTAGCCAGCGCCCACGACGAACTCAACCGCGGTGGCGGCTGTGCCTGGGCGGGAGACAACAAGGAGGGCTTCAACGGTGGCGCCACCTATTTGCGCTGGGTGCAGAGTGCCGAAGACGCAACTTCCGCAGCCGGCTTCTTTGCCGATCACTGCGACCGAGTTCGCGTGATGCCCTTCCTGGAGGGCATCCCATGCAGCATTCACGGATTCGTATTCCCGGAATACATAGTCACACTGCGCCCTTGCGAAATGCTCGTGTTCCGGCAGCCCGGCAGGAGCACGCTCCAGTATGGCCGCGCCGCCTCCTTTTGGGACCCGCCCTCCGCGGACCGAGAGGCAATGCGCGACGCAGCCCGCCGCGCAGGCGAGTATCTGCGGGACAGATACCGCTACCGCGGTGCCTTCACCATCGACGGCGTACTCAGCGAGGACGGCTTCCTTCCAACCGAGCTCAATCCGCGCTTCGGCGCTGCGCTGGGCATCATGACGGCGAAGCTAGATCTTCCTCTCTTGCTGCTGAACGCCGCCATCGTCGAAAGACAAGACCTCGATTTCCAGCCGCGCCAGCTCGAGCAGCACCTGCTCTCGTGCGCCGACGCGGAGCGGGCAGGCGGCGGAATGGCCATGGTAAAGAAACGACCGAAGGATCCCCAGAAGGCCAGCTTGGTGTGGCGCTCCGGCCAGTTCCAGGTGGATGACACCGCCTCGGAGCCGGACGCGACTGCCATGCTGGGCCCGGTTGCCGCAGGCGGGTTCGTAAAAGTCGATCTGAACTCGAGCACCACCCCGGTGGGCCCATCTGCAGCGCCCCGGGTGGCTGCGGCCCTAGCCTGCTTGGACGCCTACTGGGATCTGGGCATCGGCCCTCTGGAGCCGGCCCGAGACGTGCGAGGCTCCGACTAGCCAAACCGAGAGGGATTTCGGTCCTCGCATCCGTCCCGAGGACGGGTTAGCGGATCTGCCGTGCAAAACCCCCTCGATGCCACCGCTCTGGAACTTGCAGCCGCGATTCGCTCGCGTGAGCTTTCCAGCGAAGAGCTCTGCCGCTTCTATCTGGATCGGATCCGACAGCTCGACGACAAGTACACGGCTTTCGTCGCCGTGCTCGAAGAAAGCTCCCTACGCGCGGCAAGAAGCAAAGACGCGCAGGCGCTCTCGACCAAGGCAGACGAGCTCCCGGTATTTCACGGCGTTCCCCTGGGCTTGAAGGATCTCGCGCTCATGCGCGGCACGCCCACGCGCCTCGGCTCCAGAGCCTTCAGGTACTTCCGCGCGCCCATGGACGCGCCGGTAACCAAGTTCCTGAAGCGAGGCGGCTTCGTCGTGGTGGGCAAGACGGCAACATCCGAATTCGGAGCGCTCCCCGTAACCGAACCAGAGATCCACGCTGCAACCCGCAACCCCTGGAACCCGGAGCACACCCCGGGCGGTTCCAGCGGCGGCTCCGGAGCGGCCGTTGCAGCGGAACTCGTTCCTCTGGCCCACGGCTCCGACGGTGGCGGGTCCGTGCGCATTCCTGCCGCCTTCTGTCATCTATATGGCTTCAAACCATCGCTGAGTTTGCTCGGCAACCTACACGGCCGAGTCAATACTCTTGGCCTGTCCACCATGGGCCCGCTGACTCATTCCGTCGCGGACGCCGCGGCGATGTTGGACGTCATGCGTCGCCACCCCATGACTCATGTGGAGTTTGCTCAGGACAGTTGCTTGACGGCTAGCAGCCACCCTCCCCGAACGGCCCTCAAAGTCCGCCTCTGCACCGAAGCCATGATCGGCGATGTAGAGCCGGAGATTGCTCAGGCCGTAGTAGAGACGGGAAAGCTGCTCGAAGGCCTGGGGCACCACGTGGAGCAAGTTCCCATGGTGGAGGGGCGCTTGGAGGATTTCCTGCCCCTATGGCAGCGCATGCTCGCCAACGTGCCAGCGGTCAGTGAGCGCGTGTTGCAGCCAGTCACTCGCTGGTTGCGCCAAGCTGGACGCAAACTCGACCACGCCGAAACTCAGCGAGTCAAACGGGTCTTGCTCCAACGGGTCTTGGACTTTCATGGCGACGCCGACGTGCTGCTGATGCCAACCGTGGGACTATTCGCACCCCGGGTCGGCGCCTTCCGCGACATGGAGCCCGAAGAGGCGTTCCGGGCCATCTCGGCGATCGGCACCTTCACCGCACCTTTCAACGTCACCGGTCAACCTGCGGCCAATATCCCCGCGGGAGTCTCCGACACGGGGCTCCCCTTCGGAGTTCAGATCGTCGGCCGCCAGGGACGGGACGACGTCGTGCTATCGCTATCGCATCAATTGGAAAAAGCCATGCCCTGGCGGCAGCGCTCCCGCACTTGGAAAAACCGCAACGCCTGAGGGCGCTTGTCGATTCTCGGCTACTTCTTGTTGCCGACGGAGAACGAAAAGCGGAACCGAAAGCCCTTCTTAGTCCGCTCGAATACGAAAGGCCCGAAGCGAGCGCCATCGCCCGGATCCGACGCGGCCGCGCCTTTCTTGGCATCTGGATCAGCGGCCGCATCCGCGGGCGCGCCCGGCTCGGGCTGTTGGGCTGCTTTCGACGGCTGGGCTGGATCCGGGAGTGCTGGGCTTGCTGTGCGCACATCCGGAGGCAGGCCGACAAACGCCTTGCGCAACGGGCGCACCGGAACGGCAATGTGGCAGCGCACTCCGCCGTGCACCAAGGCCACGACTCGCCCTGCCGGATCCACCAGCGGCGCACCGGAATCCCCGGGGACGGCCGACAAGGTGGTGAACGCTGCAGCTCTAAGCTTTGGAAGCCCCGGACATGGACCGAGGCGGGTGACTCGCGTGTGGCGCGCGCGGGCGCGGTCCGGGCGACCGAGGAATAGCAGCTTGGTGCCGACCCTCGGCATCGAACTAGTCAGGCTCAGAGGCGCGACACTGCTCGGCTGGTCCGTCACCAGCAGTGCGACGTCGCGGTCTTTGTCTACATGCGCCACCCGCGCAGTCGTCTTCAGGCCGTCGGAGAACTTGACTCGCGTGGTCTTCTTGCCGGGCACGAGGCAGTGCGCCGCCGTAGCCACGACTCTAGCAGACCCGACGACGACGCCGGTGCAGGCACGTGCGGGCAGAAACACACTTGCGGCAAGCACCCGTGCCTCGAGGCTCGTGTCTGCTGTGGCCGTCCGACCGGGTTGGGTCACCACCTGGCCCTTGGCCGCTTTCAGCGACGGCGCGGGCACCAGGCCTCGAGCGGGCCGCGCTTGCACCGCGGGCGCTACCCCCAAGAAGGCAACGGCGGCGAGCAACCAGCGAAATCGCGGAGACATTCGTCCATCAATGTAGCACTCGGGTCGAACATCGGTAGTCGCTCGACAGCTGATTGTTTTTGGGGTCGAGCACTGGGGCGTTACTGCAGCCCTAATCTCGCGCTGCTGCCTGCGGCCCGTCACGGCCCAGAGCGAGATTAGGGGCCCAGAACGACCCAACGCTCGACCCCCAAACAAAAATTGAGTACCCGCGCGTCACACTCTTGCCGAGCCCACGATGAGCGGTTGGAGGTGCGCATGGCGTCACGTTTCGATGGAATATTGAGGGCTTTGGGACAAGCGCAGGAGCCGGCGGCGCTGACGCGAGCCACTGGGCTGTCTATTGGCCTTCTGCTGCTCGCCATATCCTGCTCGGGCTCCCCCCAAAAAACTCCGAAAGTCCAGGAGTCACAGTCGTTCCGACACTCTCCCAGTGCAGCCAGTGCAGCCAGTGCAGCGATGCCCGCGGACGCCGTTGCGGGCGCCTTGAAGGAAGCCGCGCCGCGCGGCTCGGCCGAAGTGCGAGCCCTCAGAGCGCGGGGCCCCGAGGGGCTTGCCACCGCGCTCGCTTCGGCGGGACCCAACCCCGGGGTGGATGCTCGTCGGGTCATCGACTCCGTTGCTGGCCAGCTGGACGCAGATGTCTCTCGACTCTATTGGCACACGGATTTCAAGGCAGCACTGGCCCAGGCACAGGCGGAGCGGAAGCCGATTGTCTCTCTGCGTATGCTGGGCCGTTTGGACGACGAACTGTCCTGTGCGAACAGCCGGTTGTTCCGAACCACCCTCTACCCGGACGCCCGGGTTTCTCGGCTGCTGCGAGAGAGTTTCGTGCTGCACTGGACCTCAGAACGGAAGGTCCCGCGCGTTACCATCGACTACGGCGACGGGCGCACCTTGGAGCGGACCATCACCGGGAACAGCATCCACTACGTCATGGATGCCCGGGGCCGCGTCGTGGATGCCCTGCCTGGTTTATACGGCGCCCGGGCTTTCACGGCGGCCCTCAAACACTTGCGTGGCGTCGCCAGGGGTGCGTCAGCTCTTCAGGGCGCGGCCTGGTCACAGTACGCGCAAGCACACCACCGCCGTGCGCTGCGAAGGACGCGAAGTCAGCTGACGGCAAGCCTCAGCGCCATCGGGCTGGCGCCCAACGCAGTGCCACCGCTCGCGCGGCCCCGTGGGAAAACGGCTGCCCCGAGCGCGAAGCGAGCGGTGCCAATTGCAGTGACCAAGGCCGTGATCGAGCGACCTGTGATTCAGCGAACCATTCCCACGTTCACCGAGCTGGAGCGCCGAATCGACACAGATGCGGTCTGGGCACGCCTGGCCAAGCTCGACGCCAACAAGGTCGTCCTCGACGAAAGCAGCCGCAAAGTGATCGCCCGCAAGGGGCCCGTTACCTGGAACCGGGGAGACGGGCGCGTGCACACAGCTGCCGGCAAGGACCTTGAGCGGATGCTCCGCCGTTTGGAGGACCACATCGCCCAGGACACGTTGAAGAACGAACTGATGCTCCGCAGGCGCATTCATCAGTGGCTGGCGAACCAACCCATGAACTTCGCGACTCTGAATCGACGGGTGTACTCGGATCTCTTCTTGACCCCAGCCAGCGACCCTTGGCTGGGCCTTCTGCCCCGGGACGTCTTCAGCGGCCTGCCCGGCGGCGGTATCAAAGCTCGGCGCTAAGCGTGCTATCGTGGCTCGCGCCACGTGACCCACGTTGTGTTTCGGAACCAAAGCGCCAGGATCGCCACGTGGCTCCCGGCAGCCGCACTGCTCTCTTGCGCGGGAGCACCACCGCCGGCGGCGCCTGCCACCGAGCCGCCCACCGCTACGCAGCGAGCCGGCGGAGCGACCACACCGTCGGCACCCCCACCCAAAGCGGTACGCCGGATTTCCGCCTGTGAGCAGAGAGTTCCCATCAACGCCGTACGCTTCGAATGCAAGAAGCTCAGCTTTGCAGACCTGGGCGAACTTGCGGAGCTGACGGAGCTGCAAGACCTAGTCTTGTCCCAGAGCGGAGTCACAGATCTTCGACCCCTGGCGGCGCACCCAAAGCTGCGCAGGCTCGACCTGGAGAGCACGGATGTCACCGATCTCTCTCCTCTGAGCAAGCTGACGGAGCTGCGGCGACTGAGACTGGTCTACCGCACCACCATGGTCACGGATCACCCACGAGTATTGACTGCGCTAAATCGTCCGACGCCAAAGGTCGATCTCGCGCCCATCGGTTCCCTGACCAAGCTCGAACGACTCGTCCTTGGCTTCATCGCCGTCGAATCCTTGGAGCCCATTGCCGCGGCAAAGGGGCTGCGTCGCCTCGGCTTGCTGTCCGTGGAAGCACCCGCAGACGCTTTGACCGGGCTCACAGGCCTTTCGCGCCTCGAACAGGTCGTGCTCTTCGGCGCACCCTGCCGGCAGCTCTCCGCCCTGGCGGCATCCACTCAAATGACGACGCTTTTCGTCAACCCCTGTCGACGCGCCGATCTGCGTCCGCTGTCCAGACTCACCAAGCTCAGGCACCTCACCCTGTCTTCGGTGCAGGGCCGAGGCGCGCGGGCTCTGTCGAACGTCACCCAAGTCCAAACCCTCGACATCGCTGACGCCAACTTGGACAGCTACGCCTTCATCGCGTCGATGCCAGAGCTGACGCGTCTAGATGCCTCGGAAAGCACATTGACGAACTTGGCGCCGTTGGCACGTCTGGCAAAACTACAGGAGCTGGACGCTTCCGGAACGAAGGTGACGCGTTTGGATCCCTTGGCGGGGCTCCGCAGCCTGCGCGTCCTGTCCCTGAGCGGCGAATCGGGTCACGCTTTCGGCTCACCCAAACGGCCCAGCAAGAAGCTCATCGTCCCAGTGCGGCGACTGCGCGCGAAGCGCCCGAAGCTCGAGATCCGATTCCGCAACCCAGAACTGGCGTCCGCGTTGGTGCGGACCCCGGCCATCTTCGAAGACTGATCTACTCGGGCCGGCGCTCCACCCGCCCATCGGCGTGTTTGGCGAAACAGCCCTGGCTGCGGCCGTGATTCGGGTCTTCAGACTTCCACGGCCAGCCGCCGAACTTGGTCCGCTGATAGTCGGCGAAGGTGCGCTGGATCTCTTCGCGGGTATTCATCACAAAGGGACCATGCTGAACCACCGGTTCGCCAATGGGCCGGCCCTGCAGCACCAGCACGGCCGCATCCTGTTTGCCCGCGGTTAGTGTGAGGGCGTCATCGCAACGGACGACGGCGACGACGTGGCTATCGAGGGTATCGTCGCTTACTCGCAACGAATCACCTCCGAAGAAATACAGCGCGCGTAGCGTGTCTGGGCCCTCGGCTGCCGGCAGCGTGCACGAAGCGCGGGCCTGCATGCGCACACTCCAAATCGCAACGTCCGAGTCGTCGCGTGACGCCCAAGAACGCGGGGGTGGCGCCGGTGGGCGGTGCTCGCCGAAGCTGCCCGCAATGACAGTAACTTCGGCTTCGCGACCCGCATCGTCCTTGAATTTGGCTCGCGGGATCGTCTTGCCCCAGAGCATGGCGAAGTGGGGCTCCGCCATCTTTTCGGCTGCAGGCAAGTTGAGCCAAATCTGGAAAAGCTCGAGGGGGTTGGCGCTTTTAGAGTCCGTCAGTGGAAACATCTCTGAGTGGACGATCCCTGCGCCGGCCGTGAGCCATTGAACGTCGCCAGGGCCGAAGCGAGCCGTTGCGCCAAGGGAATCCGAGTGATCGACGAGGCCATTGCGGACGATGGTCACGGTTTCGAAGCCGCGGTGCGGGTGGGCGGGAAAGCCCGGTACCACGTCGCCGTGGTACATGTTCCAGCCGTCCTTGCCGGCGAAATCCTGTCCGATGTTGCGTCCCTGAAGCGACGCCTTCGGTCCGAGTTGCCCGTTTCCAACCGGATAGGCGTCACGGTGGTGCACGCAAAACAGAAACGGATCCAAGGTAGGCCAAGGCGGAACACCCAGGCGCATTGTTTCGAGAACGGCTGAACTCATTGCCTACAGTGTAGGGCCTGTGCGTTGGGGAGGTTTGTCAGCCGGTCCGAGTAGGGATCGCCTTCAGCTATCCACTGACAATCGACGCGGCCTGACCCCGGCCGACGTTGTCCTACAGTGTGTGCTACTGATGCTCGGCAGCAGCGGCGCTGCTATAGTGTTGCCATGCGCAACCTAGCTATCGCCGCATTGTCCTTTTGCTGCTTATGATCGCCTGCGGTGCCACAAGCCTCCGGCGGCGGCGTTTTATGCTGTCGGAACTGAACTAGGCTGCAGACTGCGCCGAAGGTGGGCCACCCCAGCGGGCCAGCATGGCCGGTACGACCAGCATGTTCAGCATGGTGGACGTGACTAGTCCGCACAGGATCACCAGCGCCATCGGCGCCTGAATCTCGCTACCGGGCTGCCCGGACGCAAGGGCAAGGGGCAACAGCCCAAGCGCGGCCGTCACCGCCGTCATTAGGATCGGCGCTAGACGTTCTTGGGAAGCCCGGGCCACGGCATCGGTTCTGTCGCTCCCGGCGAGTTCCAGGTCCCGTGTACGGGTCGCGAGCAGGATGCCGTTTCGGGTCGCAATCCCGAACAGAGTGATGAACCCGATGGTCGTAGCGACGGATAGTACGCCCCCGGCCAAATAGACTCCGAGTGCCCCGCCAACAAGGGCCATGGGCAGGTTGAACAACACGATCGCTGTTCGCCGCGCGCTCCGAAGAGTTGTCATGACGATCAACGCGATGCCCAGCATCGCAAGAGCGCCGTACAAGAACAGGCGCTGATTCGCTTCCGAGGCGCGTTGGAAATTCCCGGCGTAGGCAATGCGCACGGTTGGAGACGGCTTCACGCGCTCGGAAACTCGCCGCTCGACTTCTTCGACGACCCGGCTCGTATCGCTGGACGCGATATTTGCCGTGATCGCCAGGCGCCGCTCAACGTTTTCCCGAAGCACGTAGTTCGGGCCGACGTCCCTGCGCAACTCGGCGAGGGCGGAGATCGGGACGACAGCGCCCGAGGGAGCGGTCAGACGAACCCGGGTCAGGGCATCGAGATCCGAAAGCGCCGTGGGTTCGTGCTTGACCACGACGTCCACGGTCGTGCCTTCCTCGTATAGGCGGGTGGGGACGGTTCCCCATAGCAGGCCACCGATGCTTGTGGCCGCTGCCCCTTGAGAGAAGCCGTGGGCGGCGGCACGTTCCCGGTCTACGTCCACGACGATCTCCGGAACGTCCACGATCTGTTCTACGCCCAGATCGGCCAGACCAGGAACGTCCTCGATGGCCTCCTGGATGCTGGCGGCTGTGCTGCGAAGCTCAGTAAGGTCTTCGCCAAACAACTTGATTGAAAGCGCGGCGCGCTGCCCGGAGATCATGTGCTCGATGCGATGGGAAATCGGCTGCCCCAAGGTGAAATGAGCACCCGGCACGACCTTGAGCCGCTGCCGAAGATCTGCAAAAACCTGTTCCTTGCGGCGGGGGTCTTTTGGATCGAGTCGCACCTCGAGTTCGCTCGTTTCGACTCCCAGCACGTGCTCATCTCGCTCGGCCCTGCCCGTGCGTCGCCCAACGGAAACCACCCCTGGATCCGCCAGCAGCGCCCGTTCGGCCATGGCTCCCAATGCGTCGCTTTCGCCGAGGGCAGTCCCTGGCGCCAGGACCATCGCAATCGTGACGTTGCCTTCGTTGAACTCCGGCAAGAAGGAACGCCCCATTTGCGACAGCGCCCCCACGCCGACGAGGACCAGCGCGATGGCGCCAGCCAACACAGCGTGCGGTCGGCGTAGGCCAGTCGCGAGCACCGGCGCATAGCGCCGCGACAACCAACCCATCACTGGAGGCTCCACGGCGGCCTTTTCGCCAGACCGCCCCAGGAACAGGCTGCACAATACCGGCGTCGCGGTCACGGCGACGACCAAGGACGCGAAGATCGCGACCAGATACGCAATCGAGAGTGGCCGCAACAACCTACCTTCCAGACCGTCGAGCAACAGTAGCGGCACGAAGACCAGCATCAATATGTAGGTCGCGCTGACGATCGACGAGCGGATCTCCAACGACGCGTCGAGGACGGTCTTGACAATGGGGGGGCGTGAGGCCTCGGGCAACGTCGCGCGCTGTCTCAGGCGTCGTGCGACGTTCTCCACATCGACGATGGCATCGTCGACCAATTCTCCGATCGCTATGGCGAAGCCGCCGAGGGTCATGGTGTCCAGGGTCATCCCAGCCAGGTCGAGCACCAACGCGGCAGTCAGCAGGGAAAGAGGGATAGCCAGCGCGCTGATCAGCGTGGGCCTGAGGCTCCACATGAACAAGAAGAGCACGAGGATGACCAAAACCGCACCGTCCCGGAGCACCCGGACCACATTGGTGATGGCCGTGTCGATGAAGTCTTGCTGGCGAAAGACATCACGCTTGAGCTCGACGCCACGGAGGACCAGGTCTTTGCTCAACTGGTCCAGCTCCCGATCGAGTCGCCGAGTCGTCGACACGGTGTCGGCCTCGGATTGCTTGACTACGGTGAGCATAACCGCGGGCTTTGCCCGATAGCTGGCGGCACCACGCGGTGGGGCTGAACCAATTCGCACTGTCGCGACATCGCGAATGCGTATCGGAGTGCCACCCCGCTCCTCTACGACGACATCCTCGAGCCCCGCGACATCGTGCACGCGCCCCAGCACGCGCACAACGGACTCCTGGCCTTGCTCAACGACGTACCCTCCCGGCGCATTGTGGCTGGCTCGGCTGAGGGCCGACGTGAGGTCCATCAGCGTCAGGGCATGCGACTCGAGTTTGAGGGGGTCCGCGAGAACCTGATATTGCTTCCTACCGCCGCCAATGGGCACCACCTGAGCAACACCCTCGACACCGAGGAGCCGCCGGCGCACCTGCACATCAGCGACGCGTCGAAGAGAAACCGGGTCCATCTTGTCACTGGTGAGAGCGACAAAAGCGATCTCCCCCATCACGCTGGCCGCTGGCGCGAGAATGGGCTGCTCGGCTTCGGGGGGCAACGTGCCCGCCACGGTCTGCAGGCGCTCCGTCACCCGTTGCCGCGCCACAATCGAGGTGGTGCGCCAATCGAATTCGGCCCACACCACGGAGATCCCAGCCGCGGACGCCGAGCGCACCCTGCGCAGCCCGGCCGCACCGTTGACCGCGGCCTCAATGGGAAACGTGATCAGCCGCTCTACCTCTACGGCTGCCATTCCCGTTGACTCGGTGACGATGGTGACCCGAGGAGCCGTCAAGTCTGGAAACACGTCTACGGGCATCCGCGACGCCCTATACGTGCCGAGGACGACTAGGCACACGGTCGCAATCAGGACAAAGGCGCGATTGCGCAACGACGCCGCTAGGAGCCTTTCGATCATCAGTGCACGTGCCCGTGGGGCTGCTCACCCTTCGGCCGGTTCGCGAGGCGGACAACCTGCGTGCCTTGGGTGACGACGCGGTCCTTGGCGGAGACACCCGATAGCAGCACGACCTCGTCGGCGGCCTTGGCTCCAACCCGTACGACCCGTTGGGCGAAGTGTTCACCGTCGAGTTGTACGTATACGATGTCTCGGCCGTCCCGATGCAAGACCGCCGAGCGAGGCACGAGCAGTCCCTTGGCCGGCTCGCCAGCTGGAAGCGCAACCCGCACCATGCCGGCGACCCGCAGGCTCTTGGGCGGTTCTTTCAGCGAGTAGATGATATCGACGGTTCTGGTCCGCTTGTCCACAGCGCGTCCGACACTCACGACCGAAGCCTTCGGCGAATCGCCGGTGACTTGGATGAGCTCCCATTTTTTCAGACCTGCAATTTGGTAGCGAGCGTCTTGCTCGCTGCGCACGCGGGGTGCATCCTGCTCGGGCACGCGCGCGCGGATCCAAAACTCTTCGGGATCGACAATCCGAAACAACACGCTCCCCTGAGACACGGCTGCGCCTGCCGTCAGGTTCACGCTGACGATGAGCCCGCTAATTGGCGACAGCAATCGCCAGGAAGCACCCCCACGCCCACTTGCTGCACCGGAGTAGACCGACTTCTTCTTCTTTGCTGCACGAAGCACGTCATCCGCGAGCTTGGCCTCCCGACGCGCATCGTCCACTTCACGTTGAGAGATAGCTTGGTCCGCCAGCAATCGTTCAGCTCTCGCCAAGGCCGCACGAGCCGCTGCGACCCGCGTCTGGGCCTCGGACACCGCAAGCCCGACTTCCGCGGAGTTTTCCGGTGACGTTGGCGTCGGAGCGAGCTTGGCTAGTAGCTGGCGCTTCTTCACGAGTTGCCCCGGTTTTGGAAACCCACCAGGCGGGGCAACAACCCGGCCCGCAATGGGCGCCCCGACCTCGGCGCTACCACCGGGCGGAGTATCGACGATGCCTCCCACTTCAATCATCGGCGTGACTTCGCCTTGTCTTGGAAACGCCGTGCCAAATTTGATGCCCCACTGCTGCTCCTTGAGCAGCTCGATTGCGTCCGGCGGATCTTCTTCACTGGGCTCGTCTTTGGGCGGCGCGGCATGCACCACGAGGTCGATACCCGTCATTGCTGGAAAAGAGCCAACCTTGAGCTTGCCGCGGTACTTTCCGGGTTTCGGCGCCGTGAGCGAAAGCTCATAGATGCCCGGCCTCACTGGCACCTTTGCCGAAGCACTCACGCTAGCAGGCCCGCTCAGCTCCAAGGTGACAGTGCCTTCCGTCAAGGCGCGAAAGCCTTTCAGCACCGTGAGATGGACCAAGAAGTCCACTTTCTTTCCGGCGACAGGAACGTCGTGCTCGGCAAAGAGTTCGAGCTCCTTGCTCCATCGGGTGATTCGAATCTGTCCGGAAGCGTGACCATGGCCCTCCTCGTGGTGGTCATGACCCGGCGGGTGCTCAGACTCGTGCTTATGACCATCCTCGTGGTCATGGTCCTCGTCACAAGCCAGCAGGCTCAGCGCGAAGCTCAGGGCAACGGCCAGGCGTCTCATTCGAACTGCCCCTGCGCCGCTCGTAAGTCCAATTCAGCGAACTTGGCTCGCAGGCGGAGCTGCAAGGAGCGCTTTGCAACCTGCAAACCGGCCCGTTCCGCATCGAGCAGCTGGGTGACGCCGCGCTCGCCCTCACGGTACGCACTGCGAGCCGCACGGAGAGATCGCTTCACATGGGGCTCTGTTGCGCGATCGAAACGCGTCAGCTCTGTGAGTGCCGTGGTTAGCTCCAACCGAGCAACCGCCTGCGCTGTCTTTGCACGACGCTCGAGGGCGCGCAGCTGCGCTGCGCCATGCTCCAACCGAGCATTGGCTTCGGCTTTGACCGCGCGGCTGCGAGAGAAGATCGGGAGCTCCACGCTCAGGCCCGCCACGTAGCCGTAACGCGGCGAGGTAGAGTCCGCCCGACGGGCGCCCAGATTGACCGCCAACTGGGGCACCCAAGCACTGTCCGCGCTGTCTCGAGCTTGCTTCGCGGCGTTGAGCGCCATGCGTTGCTTCTCGACGGATGGGCGCATGCCGCCCGAATCTCGAATGGGCGCAACTGCCAAGTCGCCCGTCAGTTTCAGCCCCTCAGGACGCAGCCCCAGCAGGCTGCCGAGCTCGACGGCACAACGGCGCTCTGTCGCCTCCGCGCTTGCCAAGTCACTGCGAGCGAGATCCGCGTCGAGAGCGATGCGACTGACGTCGTAGCCGCTGGATGTGCCTTGGGAGAGGCGGCTCTTGGATACGCGAGTGGCTTCGACCAGACGTGCAACAAGGGCCCGCGCCAACTTGGCGCGCTCGCGCGCTGCCAAGCCACGATAGAACGTGCGTAGAGCGCGCCGGGTGAGTTCACTGCTGAGGCGCGCGGCGCCCGAGGCTGCGCTCTGGGTTTCGGCGCGCGCCAACGCAGCTCGCGCGCTGCGGCGACCGGACAAGTCGATGGGGACTGAAAGCGCCAGCGTATCCTCGATCTCTTTGGGGTCGCCAAGCAGCTGCTCTCGATCGATGCTGAGCTCCGGATTCGGATGAGGCTCCGTCAGCTCTCGAGCCTTGAGCATCCGAACCTCGCTTCTCGCCGCGAGCACATCGGGGGACGTCGACTTGACTCGGCGAACGATGTCGGCCTCGGTCAGCTCTTGGCCATTCCCGTTGCCACTCGCGAAGGTCAACGCGAGGCAGAGTTGGAGAGCCAAAATCCGAGCGCCAATCGGAATTTGAGATGTGGCGAAGTTCATTCCCCGATCCCCCTTCGTCCTCAGGTGGAAAGCACGCCGAGTAGATGCTCGACGCCGTGGTGGACACCGTCCGCGCCGAACGCGGTGGCGACCATCAGGGACGCAGCGGCGAGTGCAATCAACGTCCAGTCTGGGTTTGCTGATTGAGGAGTCTTCGGTCGCAGCAACCGGTGCACACGATACTCGAGATCTGAGCGCACGAAACTCACTGCCCCCGCGGATCGGGTCGCGCCGAAACGGGCGAGGTGGATCAGCGCTTCGGCGACTCGAACGGGTCCAACGCTTCGGGCTGCCTGCTCGTCAGCGCGCACCTCTAGACCACGACCGTAGCTGCGCTCAATCCAATGGGAAATTCCCGGTAGATGAAAGGCAAGCAGCAGCTTTAGGACGAATTTACGCAGCGGATCCGCGTTTCGCGCGTGCGCCGCCTCATGGGCAAGCACCGCTCTGAGATGTGAGCGATGGGGATGATCCAGCAGTCCCTCTGTCACGTACACGACGGGACGCCATAGACCGGCGACGAACGCTCGGGGCTCCGGCAGCGGCAGTACATTGAGGCGCGCACGGTTCAGTCTCGACCGCCGCAACCCCTCGCTGGCGTCATTTGACGTCCAGGCGTTGCGAACCAATCCAACCAAGATCGCTCCAAGCCGCGTTGTCATCAGCCCCGCTAGAAGCAGTAGGGATAGCGACGGCACCGTCGTGCCGTGATGATCGATACATATGTGCGGATGAGCCGCGTGGCTGGAAAGATCGAGACAGTGATCCACAACCCACCCGAAGTTTGGCGCTAGCGCGGCTGTCATGACCAGCGTCGCAACGAATAGGGGCGCGGCGGCGGCAGCGGAGAGAACACGGGTCTGCGCTGCCGGCATCAGCTCGTCGATCCGGTGACGCTGCGCCGCCAAGCACAACCCCACGACCAGGGACGTGATCCAGGCCACGGCGGCGGTGGCGGCGACCCATAGAACCACCAGTGTGGGGGTCATGAGTCCCCCTGCCCGCGCTTCTGCGCGACGAGGCGTTCCAGGCGCAACAAAGCGGCTTCGTCTGCCTCTGCCACCAAGTCGACGAACGCAGCAAGCAGCCCCGCACCCGCGAGGGCTTCAACGCCACCAGCGGCGTCCATCACTCGCCGAGCCGTCAGCTCGTCTTGGCTCACTACCGCGTGATACTGAAACGCGTGGGAAACTTTCTTCCGCGCGATTAGCCCCTTCTTGTAGAGGCGCTCCAGAGCGGATCCGACTGTGTTCAGGGATATCCCCCTGCGACGCCCAATTGCCGCGTGAGTTGTCGCCACATCCGACTCACCTGCGTTCCACAGATGCTCCAAAGCGGCCAACTCCAGGTCTCCCAAGGCTGGCAAGGGCTTCGCGCGCTTCGACACGCGACAAATATCAACCACAAAACTCCGGTCGTCAATCGGAGTTTAATCGTCCCCGATCACCCCGCAGTGCAGTGGACCAGCTGGGTTAGCCGTCACCGTAACGCTTACGGAACTCCGCCAACTCTTCGTCGTCGGGATTCACGCGGGTGCGGGTGCCCGAGGGTCGAATGCTCGGCGGGCCTCGATGCTTGGACTCGGGCGGGATGCTGCTCACCCGATGGGGATTGGAATCCGCGAGGGCGAGTTGAAGGGTGTTACGCGCCAGTTCCTCGAGGGTGCCAGCATCCGTCTTGCGCAAGAGGCCACGCACCTGCGTCTTCAGCGTGTTTTCGCTGACGCCAAGTTCATCCGAAAGGGTCTTTCTTGGGACGCCAGCAACCGCCGCAACCAGCAAGTCCACCTCCCGAGGCGTCAATTCTTCGCGACGACAGATCTCGTCGATGGCCCACGTGATGCGTTGGTCTTCGACGCGCTCCAAGGCAATTGCCGGGGGCTCAGCATGAGCTGGCTCTGGGCACCGCTCGATGGCCGAATGCCACTTGGCTACTGATGAACGACCAGTACCGGGCGTGTTTCGTGCCGCCTACGTCGCAGCGGACGACCCTGTTCGACGCTTGACTACCGCGGGGGTGGCACGAAGTTGTTGCAGGTCTCGTCAATGATGGCGATGGCGCTATCGAAAAACGGGGAATAGTCCGTACTGGTCACGTCACCTTTGAGCCCTCTGGCTGCCCATAGCTTGATGAAGTCATGCCAGTGCAACTGCTTGGTCGGATTCGGGGATGCACCGTCGGGGATCAGCCCGAGCATGACCACGGATTCCGGCTTGCCGTCTTTGGCGGCCACGACGGCATCGTACCATTGCTGCGCGTTACCCGTGTCCTCCTTGTTCGGATCGTCGCTGATGAAGGTCACGACCAGAATCGCGTCCTTGCGCAAGAACCCGGCGTTGCATCCACCCGTATCGTTCATGGCGGGGCTGACCGCAGCGACCATGGCCTCCATTGGACGCTCGGATGGGTGGCCGGCCAGGCCAAGGGTCGCCACGCAAGAGAACGTGGCACTGAGGTTGGTCTGGCTCTCGGTCATGTAGCGAATGCCGCCGTCGATGGGGCAGACCTGGTTGCTGGAGCCCTGACCGGTGGGCTGAATGACGCCCGCGCCTCGCTGCTTGTCGCAGCCCGAGTAGACGTTGTTGCAGGCGTAGTTGTTACAAGTCTTGTGCGGCGACCCCGAGCAGGCGCTCTTGGTGCATCGGGTTTCGGCGTCCGTGTCGACTACCATGATGTGGTAGTCGCTGATCTTGGTGGCGCTCTGAATCGACGAGATGAACTTCGGGAAGGCCGCAGTGAGCGCGGCCTGTTCGTTTTGCATCGAGATGGACGAATCCACGACGAACAAGAAGTCCGTCTTGGTGCAGCCGGTTTGCCCCCCACCGGAACCGCCACCCGCGCCGCCAATCTGAATGCCACCCGCGTTGCCGCCCGTGGCGGCGGAGCCAGCACCGCTTCCACCGTTACCGCTCGCCGCGGCGGCGCCCCCAGTGCCGAACTGTGGCCCGGCGACTCCTTCTCCGTCATCGCTGCCGCAGGCGACGCTCGCAACCACTAGACCAAAGACAGCTCCGAGGCTCGCAAACTTTCGCATCGCAGAAGATGATACCGCATTCTCCGTCGGTGTGCCGCCCGGACGCCGAAGCCGAACTCCGCCGCTCACCAAGCAGGTTGTGTCTACAATTCCACTACTTAGCGGCTCGCCCGAGTGCACCGACGCCGTCGAAAAAGCCCGAACAGAATCGCAAGAGAGAGCGCTTGGGCGCCTCCCGATGTGTTCGCGCCCATGCGACACCCGCAGCCGCTGTCGTCGTCAGAGCTCCCCGGTGCTCCTGCTCCCCCACTGCCCCCCGAGCCTGAAGCAGCTCCACTCCCCGCAACCCCGCCTGCGCCCGCACTCGCCCCGGCACCAGCACTGCCTCCCGTACCCGGCGGTGGCGGCGTGGATGCATTGCAGTCGACGAGATTGGTCACGGCATCTTGCCCCTCAGGGCGCGGCCCATAGGTCGGCGTGGGGCAGCCTCGTTCCAGAGCGCCGAGATCTGGCGCAGCACCAATCGCACCCGTGTTGATGCCGGGCAGGGGCTCTCCTTTGTCGATGGCGTTGGAGCCGGCTGCAAGAACGAACTGCTTGGGGCTCTGATGCTGTTGTTCGTCTGCAGGGCCAAGGAATCCTGCCTCGAAAATCGGCTCGCCGAGGAGAACACCGGACTGCTCGACTTTGCCCGCGGCCTGTACTTCAGCAAAGCTGTTCCAGATCTGGTTTTGCCCACCCACCTTGCCGAACCAGAAGCCGCCGTCCGGGAAGTAGCCGTCATAGTCGAAACGACCGCCGTTGATCGTCGCGGTCCAGTCGACGGTTCGACTCCCCGCCAGCTGCTTGGGCCCGACGAACAGGTTGTTCGAGATGACGAAGTTGTGCTGCGTGATGGGTGTCTGGAGGTTCAACGAAAGATTCGGACTGACGAAGGTATTGTGGTGAATGATCGCGCCACTTGGTTCATTCACGCCACCGGTACTCTTGAGCTTGATCGGCTCCTCGGGCACGTTCAGCGCGACATTGCGCAACACGTATGCAGGCCCTCCCCAAATCGGCTGAATGCTCACCGGGTCCATCACGTTGGTGTAGCGATTGTGGGTCAGACGCACATTGCCTTCACCGTCGTCCAGCTCCGTACCGTCGAAGGAATCCAGGATGTCGTTGCTGTAGATGTCCCAGGAACGCGCTCGGCTCTTCTTGTTGACGACGGGGTCTCCAAACCCCCGGATCCGATTGTGACAGACGACGTGTCCGTCTCCGGTCACTTCGATGCCCCGATCATCCCAATGGCTCGTGGCGTTGGACTGGAATACCCAAGGCCAAATCAGCCTTCCATCGATATCGTCATCGCAAATCCAGAAGTCCTTCTGCCCAGTCTTGGAACCGATCCCGTGCACAACGTTCTCGATCTTCAAGTGTCGCGCGACGTTCCCGACGGAATCCACCCCCCTGAAAGCGCAGCGCACGCTGCGCATTCTTCAGCGTCATGCGCTCCACATGCACGTAGCTACCGTAGACTTCGATGATGTTGCAGCCACTGCAGTCGCCGCCATCGAGCACGACACCTGTCTGGCTCGCGCCTCGGATCACGATTGGGTTGGTCGCCGTACCGCTGGCATTGATCGAAAAGAAGCTACCCGGGTAGGAGTGCATAGGCCCACCGAGGGCAACCTCGCGCTCGATGTCGACTAGCTTGCCGTCGCCAACGCGAGCCGTCGCCGTAATGCGCGTCGGTAGACCGAAACGTGCACCTCCAAACTCGAGCACGGACAGACCATTGATTTGGCCGACGGCTTCACCGCTCGTGTCGAGTAGAACCGTTCGCTGCAGAATCTGTTCCACGAAACGCTTTCTCAACCGCGCATGCCGGTCATCCCGCTCCGAGAGCGCTTGCTCGACATCCGAAACTTGGACCTCTTCGGACTTGCGTTGGGCTGCGAAGAAGTCCGCTTGATGACAAAGATCCGCGAGGTCCCGGGTCGCCGTGGAGAGCTTCCGTCGATCTGAAACTTGGCGCGAGCTATGCTCGATGAGTCGAGCAACCGCAGCACGCTCGAAGCCACGCAGAGCATCACGCTGCTCGATGGCAGCAACTTGTCGAGCGAACTCCATCTCGCTTTCCCCGTTGCGCTCGACTACATCATCAAAGTCGGCCAGGACCTTGAACAACTCGGGCATATCCGGGTCGTGCTCGGCCATGAGGTGGTACAGCCGCCGCTCGCCGACGAGCACGACTTTGATCTCCAAGGGGATCGGATCCGGTTCGAGGCTCTCCCCGCTGCTCAACCCAACCGCCTGCGCGAGGGATTCGATCTGAACTTGCTCGGAATACAGCGCCCGTTTCAGCGCTGCCCACGCCTGCGGATTCGTGAGGATGTCCACTGCGTCCAGCACCAAGTAGCCACCATTCGCACGATGCAGTGCGCCGGCCCGGATCAACGTGAAGTCGCTGACGAGAGTTCCCAACTCGGCACGATGCTCGACTCGCCCAACCAACCTCGGCAGGCTGGGCTTGGTCTCGAATACGACCGGAGCGCCACGGGCATTGGAAGTATCCACCAACACGTTCACTCGATAGCGATCGAAGACTCGATGTACGTTCAACTGAGCGGGTGACTCCCCATCCTCCTGGGCATGAAAGCGGCCGGCGTTTTCGAGCATGTCATCCCGGAGAGCCGCCAGGTGGGCGGCAACATCTTCGTGATCGGACCACGTGGCGTTCAGCTCCTCGAAGGCCTGGTCCACGGTCTGTGACACCACTTCACGAGTGAGCTCCTTGGCGCGGTCTCTGGCCTCTTTGGCCCATTTGGGCATTTGGCGGAGCTCTCGGGAAAGCTTGTCCTGCAATCGCTTGATGCTGGACTCGATGAGCTCGCGACGCTCTCGGGGAAGCTTCTCGAACTCTTGAGGATCTAGGACCTGTCCGTCCCGCATCGGCGCGAAACCCACACCCGAAGGCACCCGCAGCATGGCGACGTCGAAGGCACGTGCATCCTCTTCGACGCGGCGAAACACCGCTTGAGAGCGTGCTTCGAGCTCCTCGCGGATCTCTTCGAGGCGCGCTCGGTGGCTGTCGCTTTCAAGGGCCGCGGGAATGCCGACCCGCAGATCGTCAACCAGCTTGTCCATGTCGTGGGCAAAGCTCTGCGCCTTGCCCGATGGCAGAGAAAGCGCGCGCGCCCCGTCGGAGCGCGCGAAGTCTCGCACGTAGCACCAGTCGCGAGCCTCCTGCCTGGTCCGCGCCAAGGCGCGAAGCTCATGCTCGACGAAGGCGTGTTTGCCATGTCCCCCCGGTCCCGCAACGTAGAGGTTGTACCCCGAGCGTCGCATCGACAGTGCGAACCGCGTCGCCGCCGCAGCACGCTCCTGTCCGAAGGGGCCGCGGAGCGCTTTCAATTCGCGAGTGCTGGCAAAGGTTAGCCCCTCGACGTCGCATCGGCGGTATAGTGTGTCGGCAGGCAGAGCAGCGGGTCCTGGCATCCCGGCTAGTGTGTGGCCGCCGAAAGCGGGAGGGAAGACCGCACTGCCCGAAAACTCACGTTGCGGCCCGCGGCTGCGCGCAAGGGGTGCGGCGCCGGGCCGACGGCGAAGCTCAGCGCGAAATCACTGCGCTACTGCGCCATCATTGGAGCTTCTTGGCGCGCGCAAGGATGTCTTTGCGTAGCGTCTCTTGTTCCCGGATCACCCGCTCGGGCCGCTCCGCGCCACAGTCTTCGTAAGATTCGCGGCTCATGGCGCTGTTCTGGACGCAGGTCGCATTGATCCTCAGAACACCGCCCTCGGTCGTGATGTCGAAGGAGTAGCGATAAGCCAAGCGAGGCACGCTGGAGGTGAATACCTCCTTTTCACGCGTGGTCAGGGAATACGGCTCGCTCTTTTCGATCGCAACGAAGCGATTGGCATCGAGGCTCCGCCGCGTAGCGGTGAGCAAGACATCCTCGGACATCTTCGTCTTCTCTTTGACCGGCGTGTAAGCACGCATCTCTTCGGTGGTGCACCCAAGAAGCAGTGGCGCGGCGATGGCAATCATGAGGAGGCGTTGCATGATGCGCTATCCTGCGCCGGTTTCCGCCCCGCGATCAATCCCGGATTCCGACGTGGGCTCAGGCCTCCGCTCGTGCTTTGAGCCCCTCGACGAAGCCTGCAAAGGCCTCGGTCATGTCGGGAATACTGCCTCCGATCAGCGCCAGCATGGGCCCGCTGAACACCTCGCGCACGGTAAACTCCGTCAGCTCGTCCTCGACACGGGTCAAGACGAAGGTGCGCTCGCCTTTGAAGAGGCCCAGGGGCATGCCTCCGGACCAGGTCATCTTCGAATTCGGCGAGAGCTCGCTGACTTTGACCGCGAAGCCTCGCCCCGGGCTGAGCTTCGAGAACGCTTTGATCTTCGACCCGAGGGCGGGTGTCCCTTCGATGCGCTCGCAACTCGGATCCCATTCGGGCCACTTGTCGGTAGCAATGAGCACGGACCAAACGCGCTCCGTCGATGCTCGGATCAGCCCACTGGCTTTGAATTCCTTCACTTCACTCCTCCGACTGCGCCGCGAGGTGCTCGGACAGCGCGGGAAGCACGCTGTCCCAAGCACGCTCGAAGATCTGCACGCGCTTTCGCCACTCATCACCCAGTCCGCTTTCGGCTTCACTATGCGTGACCTCTACGCGAGTCTCCGCACCTTCGCCAATGAAGCGCACATCGACTTCGGTCGGTCCAACACTGGATCCAGGGTTCCAACTGTAGGCAATTCGGTGCGGCGGCTCCCAGTGCAACACCTCACCGAACACGGCCTCCTCTCCGCTGGGGCTGGTTTCGACAAATCGGCCGCCCACATGGGCCTCGAAGGAGAGCGTGGATGCGTCGAACCTGCGGTGACTGTGGGGCCACCATGCATTCACGTCATGTGTGAAGACCTTGAAACGCGTGCTCGACGGGTACCGTCAATCGCAACGTTCTCCGGATGGGTTCGCTCACTTGCCCTCCCGATAGGAACGTTCTGCAACGTCTGCGTAGCGGCTCAGGGCATCATCCCAGAAGTCGTCCAGCCAACGCCGTGCCAACTGAAACCCCTCCGGTGACAAGCGGAATACGTTCTGGGTTCCATGGCTCTCATGCCGCACCAAGCGGGCCGACTCGAGAAGCTTCAGGTGCTTCGAAACGGCGGGGCGAGTCACCGGCAAGGCTTGGGCGATCGCGCCGACGGGTTTGGGTCCCGCTGACAGCAATCGGACGATCTGGCGCCGCACCGGGCTGCCCAGAGTGTCGAACACGGTTTCTGACTGGATTTTCCGGGCAGCAACCATTGGTAACCTGACAGTTACCAATAGGTGACTCGCGGCCCTTGGTCAAGAGGCAGCTGGGTGTACCCTAGCCCCCCTTGAGTTCCACCGGCTTCTGGATGAATCGAGCGCTGCCGAGCATCGCCGCGCTGTCGGAAGCGACTTTTCCGGAAAACGACATCGATGCACCCGATTGGCGGAGCACGAAGATGGTCGAACGGACCGTGGACTACCTGGAGGAGCTTCCGCCTCCCCAGCGTCGGTTGTTGCTCGCAATGTTCTTGTTCATCGAATACGCGGCGCCGCTGCTGCTGCTGTGCTTCAGCCGCTTTTCGAAGCTCAGCGCAGCGCGACGCACGGCATCGATTCGCGGCTGGCGGCGCTCCTCCTTCTTTCCGTTCCGGGTGCTGGGTGATTCGGTCAAGGCGACCACTACGATGATCTACATGTCGCACCCCTCCGTGATTGCTCACATCGGTGAGTACCGCGTCTGCGATTGGTCGAGCGATCCCGTGAAGATCGATGTCCGCGACGATGCGCTCACCAAAATGAGGGACACGGCGTGATCCACGGACTCGACGATCTGCGCCAAGGCTTCGATGTCGACTGCGATAGCGTCGTAGTCGGTTCGGGCGCGGGTGGCGCCGTGGCCGCGCTGAACCTCGCCAGGGCAGGCCAAAAGGTCGTGGTGATCGAAGCGGGCCCCCGAGTTCGCTACGAAGACATGACGCGAAACGCACCCATGTTTCTGGCGCGAAACTTCTGGGACGGAGGCTTGCGGCTCATCGGTGGCACCACGCAGAGCCCCTCGTTACAAGCGCGCTGCCTCGGTGGCGGCACCGTCGTCAACTCCGCCATCATGCTCAAGTTGCCGGATTGGGTGCGCCAAGAATGGAGCTCGGAGACCGGTATCGAACTGTTCGAGACCCCAGAGCTCGAAGCTGCTTACGACCGCGTATTTTCCCGCTGCAAGGTGGCGCCAACGCCCATGTCGGTGCTCGGGCGCCGGAACTTGATCGTCCGCGACGCCATCGAGGGCAAGCTCGGCATCCCCGGCTATCCCCTCCCCCGCGCCGTGCAGGGTTGCGAGGGGTGCTCGGACTGCCTGACAGGCTGCGTCGGCGGTCACAAGCAGTCCGTGGACCGATCCTACCTGCCGGCGGCAGAGCAACACGGCACCGAGATCTACACCTGCGCCGAAGTGGACCGCGTGCTCACCCAGGGCGCCCGCGCCATCGGCGTCGAAGGCGACATCATCGACCCCCGCGGCTACCGCAAGCTGGCGCGCTTCAAGGTCCGCGCGAAAACGGTGATCCTCGCAGCAGGCACCATGCAAACGCCCGTGCTCTTGCAGCGCAGCGGCATCAACCCCGGCGGCAAAGTCGGTGCGACCATGTTCTGCCACATCGGCGGCGGCATGGTCGGCATCATGGACGAGGTCGTCGACCCGTGGGTCGGCGCCACCCAGGGCTGGGGTGCCATCAGCAAGGATATCAAAGGGTTGAAATACGAAGGGCTGTGGGCATCCCCAAGTGTGCTGATGGTGCGCTGGGGTGACGTTGGCCTTCACTTCGTGGAGCGCCTGCACGAGGTCAAACATGCGACCGTGATTGCCCTGGTTTACCGCGGCAAGGTGCACGGTCGAGTCAAAGCCAAGCGCAACGGCTCCCCCAGCATGCGGCTGTGGATCGATGACTCCAACGTCGACCCGATCGCTCGAGGCATGAAGGCCGCCGCCGACGCCCTACTGCAAGTCGGCGCCCGCTACGTGCACACGGGCTTGCCCGGAGTGGTCGACGAGATGCGCAACGAGCAAGACACCGCCAGCCTGTTGGGCCCAAGGCTCAAAGCCAAGCACCTGACGATGACGCTCAATCACACCTTCGGGTCCTGCCGCATGACCCGAGACGATTCGGGCCCCGTCGAGCCCGATGGCAAAGTGCGCGGCGTCGAATCCCTCTACATCTGCGACGCCAGCGTCTTCCCCAGCCCCAGCGCGGTCAATCCCCAAGCAACCATCATGGCCCTGAGCGATATCACCTCCCGCCGCCTCGCCGACCTCCCTCTGCTGGACTAGCGACTCCCATTTCTTCTTGTTTAGTTTGGGGTCGCGGACTTGTGGCGGCGCTAGGCCACTACTCCCACGTTAGGCCGCCCAAGCTCCTAGCCCCATGCGCGTCCCTGTCGCCCTCGACACTCAGCGACGGCAACGCCCTTTGCTCGGGTCTGACGTCGAGCCCCGAAGCAGCATCGTAACCGTAAGGCCGAGCAGAATCCCCCCACCGAGCGCGAGACGGCCCGCGTAGAGTCGGTGAGCTACAAGGCGGGATGGCCAAAGCGGCCACTCGAGCCCTAGGGCATACAATCCAGCCGGCTCACGAACACCCCAGTGCTACCGTCATCGCCGGTCCACGCCATGACAAGGGCAGCGCCGTCTGGCGAGCCGACAAGAGCAGGTAGACCAATCTGGCGCAGCGGCGGAACCGGCACCCACGACGCCGACGAGACCACCCCGCTTTCGTCGAACGCCCGCAGAGAAACCCTGGCAAGAGGTGGCTCCACGCCATCGGACCACAAGACGACCAGACGTTCACCCAAGCTCGCTGTAGTGAAGCCCTTCGTTGCGCTTCCCGATGGTACTACTTCCATCGGGGCACCAATCGCCTTGCCGGTCGGGCCCAGACGCAGCGCGCTCACCGCTCCTGCCTGTGCTGAACCGGAGACTCGCCACAAGAGCCATGCTCCCTGCGGACGGCGCACCAGGCGGACTTGCGCCACCGGTGCGCCAACGTCGAACCCCTCGCGCAGTTGTGGCTGGACCGATCCCTCAGCAAGCCGCGCGATCTCGAGTCGCGTGGGCGGGCCGTCCGCGCCCGCGTCAGCGCAGGTCCCAAATGGACGGCTCGTGGACAGGGCGAGCAGGTAGCCGTTTGGCGACCAGAGCGCGTCAGCAGCCAGTGGTGCCGTCGCACAGCCGGAAGCTCCTTCCGCCGAAAACGCTCCCTGGGCGAATCGCCCGAATGTCAGCGCGTGATGTCCCTCAGCAATAAGCCGTTCGAATCCGAGCAGGTGGTGCCCTCCGCC
The DNA here is from genome assembly GCA_965222375.1 of Polyangiaceae bacterium. GTDB lineage: Bacteria > Myxococcota_A > Polyangia > Polyangiales > Polyangiaceae > JACKEA01. The sequence goes on along the minus strand of CBDCTZ010000016.1, from coordinate 2,951,295 downwards.
GCCGGCGACGAACAGCGCGCGTTTGCCCGGGGCATTCAACAACGTGTTGGTTGCCTTTCCTCCAGGCACCAGATCGGGAGCGAAGTACATCCGTTCGCTGGGTTCGCTGAGACCGGCGGCGCGATACAGCAGTGCGTGGGCGGCTGCTGGTGAGCTTCCCTGGGCAAAATCAGACCAGCTCACAGCCGAAGCTCCGATTTCCGCGGTCTCCAGATCTGCAGACGACCAGGTTGCCCAGGGGCTAAACGTCAGGTTGGCCAGCCAGCCCCAACCTTCGATGGGCGGCGTGGCGAAGAGCTTGCTCTTGTGTGCTCGGAACGCGAGCGCGACAGCGCTCTCGTCATTGCCAGCCAAGACCAGACGGGGTTCGAACTCCGAGTCCGTGTTCCAGTACGGCACTACGCGGCGGGCGGTCCGCGGAGTGAAGGTGGCGCAGCTGCCGAGCTGACCTGCGCTCCCCCCGCTGCCCGCCTGACCGCCGCTACCCGCACCAGCTCCGCCACTCGAGGGCAGGCCGCCCGCGCCGCTAGGCGACCCGCCGATTGGCGAGTCCTGACCGCCAACCCCTCCCGGCGCAACTCCGCCGCCCGCGCTTCCCGGCATGCCTTCGAGTTGTGAGCGCCCACCGCAGGCAACGCTGACAGCCGTCACGCTGAGCCAGAAGAGGGCCACAGGACGCATAACGGCGCTAAGCCTACCGCGCTTTGTGTCCGGGCGCTGCATACGGGGTGCGACCCCAGCATCGATAACGCGAACTTCCGTCGAAACGCCAAGCAGAGAGGCTTGTTTCAGGAGCCGACAGCTGAGCTTGTCACCCCTACGTTCAGCCGGCGTCGTAGCCCCTGCGGGTCAGCGTCGTGCGGTTGATTCCGAGTCGCTCGGCGGCGCGGGTCAAGTTGCCACCCGTGTCTTCGATGACGCGCCTGATGTACCAATCTTCGACGCGGGCCAGCGCGGCAGTCCGCTCGCGCACCGATACGGGCAACTCCGCTGCACCTGCGGTGCTGGTCTCGCGACCCGCTTTGATGCCAGCCGGCAATCCCAGCAGCAGGTTGCGTAGCGCGTTCTGCAACTCTCGGACGTTGCCGGGCCAGTGGTAGCGGCGCGCCTCCGGACTCTTCAACCAGCGCTCGACGCCGCTGAAGTCCATCTCCTTGGCTTCCCCCTGGGCGTAGCGGTCGACGAACGCCCGTCCGATCTCCTCGATGTCGCCGGGCCGCTCGCTGAGCGGCGGTAGCCGTATGACGTTGCCGGCTAGGCGCTGAAACAAGTCATTTCGAAATCGCCCCGCGGCAACCATGGACGCCAGGTCCTGATGGGTCGCAGCGACGTATCGAACCGCAACCGGATGCGCTGTATCCGAGCCCAGGGGGCTGACGCGATCCGTTTCCATGACCCGCAACAGTTTCACCTGTGCAGTGGTCGTCAGATCACCAATCTCGTCTAGAAAGAAGCATCCACCCGCCGCCGAGCGAATGCGGCCAGTACGAGCCGCTGCGGCTCCGGTGAACGCGCCTTTTACATGCCCGAATAGTTCGCTTTCAACCAGGGTTTCGGGCACCGCTGCCGCGTTGAGCGCGGCACGCGGTGCCGGGCGACCATCTGGGGGCCCAGGGGTCCCTTCCTGTATGGCGTAGGCGATCGACTCCTTGCCGGTTCCAGTTCCGCCGAGAATCAGTACGTCGTGGTCTCGGACGACGTTCTCCAGCACGAGCGCGTGGTGCAGCGACCGTCCAAAGCAAGCAGCCCAAGTTTCGCGCCGGACTTGCTGCATGGCCCGGGACCCACCAGCCAGGGACCGCAACGCGCGGAAGCAGCGCCCCGCAGCCATCGCAATTCGGAGAAAATCTCCACGACAGGACGACAGCTTCTTGAACAACCGGGCTGAAACCTGGCTGTCCGCCAGGACTTTCTTGGGCGCGTCGGGGTTGGCACACGCTTGGGCGTGCGCCACGGCGAGGATCACCTGTTTCGCCCGTCCAACGTCACTGCGCGACAGTTCCTTGCTGATCAGTGCGGCGGGCCGTGCTTCGAGTAGCCGACCACACACCTCGGCCCAGACCCCAGGTGGCTGTTCGAAGGGATTCCGAACCGCCAACTCTAGGGTCCGCTGTAGGCGCATATGACACATTTAGCATCATTGCTGCGTTATGCATATGCGTTTCGCATCTACACAGCGCAGCATCCAGCGGCTCCGGCCAGCAAAACTCCGACCGCGCCGCGCTTTGGCCTTCGGCACGGCAATCGCAATGCCTCCCGCCAAAGGAGTTCGTAGTGGCATTTCTCACCTGGCATACCCTCGTCTTCATTCTGCCTCTCGGCATCGGACTCGCGTTGCTCTTCGGGTCGGCAGCTGGGCTAGCCGACTTCGGTGGTGACCTCGACGTGGATGCGGACGCCGACGCCGATGCAGATGGCGAGACCGAAACGTCTTGGTTCGCCGCAGCGCTTTCCCTGCTCGGCGTAGGCCGAGTGCCGCTTTCGATTCTGCTGATGACGGCAGCCTTTACCTTCGGAGGTGTTGGGTTGGTCGTCAAAGCCCTGTTCGCTGCAGCCCTCGGCCCGAACGCTGCAGCCGGGGTTGCACTGGGGATTGCCCTGCTTGCAACGCCAGTACTCACGGGAGCCGCTGCACATTGGCTCGCCCGCTTGTTGCCGAGCACTGAGACCTACGCATCTCCGATGGACGCACTGGTCGGAAAGACCGGCGTCGCCACCCTCGATATCAGCCGTGACTTCGGCATCGCGCACGTCACGGATGAAGACGGCACCCAGATGCGCATCCGTTGCAGGACCTACGACGGCGCAATCGAAGCGGGCAGCCCCGTGCTGGTCACCGAGTACGACAGTGACCAGCACGAATTCACCGTCGCCAAGAGCCCCATCTGAATCCGCGAAGACCGCGGCAATTGACCCAAAAAGGAGAATCCAATGGTTGTCGTTCTACTCTGTTTACTAGCCGCTGCGATGGTGGCAACCCCCATCGCGCTTTCGAGCCTTGGCCACAGCCTCGACCCGATGACCAGCATCTTGTTGACGGTCAGCGGCATCTTGACCTTCATCGTCAGCGGCGCACTGTTGGTGATCACGAAGCTCTACCAGCGAACCAAGGCGTCCGAAGCTTTTGTGAAGAGCGGCGCGGGCGGTATCAAGGTCATCCGCGATGGCGGGGCCGTGATCATTCCGGTGATCCACGACCTGGTTCGAGTTTCCCTGCGCACCCTGAAGCTCGAGGTGACCCGCGCCAACGAGGATGCGCTGATCACCAAAGACAAGTTGCGCGCCGACATCCGAGCCGAGTTCTATGTGCGCGTTCAGCCCGACCGGGACAGCATCCTGCAAGCAGCGCGCTCCCTGGGCGAGACCTCGCCCCCAGCCGTCAAGGCCTTGGTCGAAGACAAGCTCGTATCGGCGCTGCGCACTGCTGCTGCGGGCAAGACCCTCGAGCAGCTCAACTCCGAGCGGGACGAGTTTCTCACCGAGGTCATCAAGCTGGTTGCCGAAGACCTGAACTCCAACGGTCTGATCCTAGAGACGGTGACCATCTCCAAGCTGGACCAAACTGACGAGCAGTTCCTGAAGGCCGAGAACATTTTCGACGCACAAGGGCGCCGCAAAATCGCGGAAATCACTCAGCTGAACCTCACCGAGCGCAACCGGCTGGTGCGGGATGGTGAGCACGCCCGCAAACAGCAGGATGTTCAGACCGAGCAGGGGATCCTCGATCTCGACCGCCAGGAGCGCGGCGCTCGAGCCCAGCAATACGCCGAAATCAAGAAGATGGAGGCCGACGCCCAACGCCAGGCCGAAGAGAAGCGAATTGTCGCCGAGCGCGAGGTGGAGCTCGCGGAGGTCGAAAAGGGCAAAGCCCTCGAGGTCGCCCGTCGGCTGCAACAACAGGCCGTGGAAGTCGCGGAGCACGAGAAGCAGGAAATGATTGCCCGGGCCGAGCGGCAGCGAGCGGCGGCGGAGCGCGAGTTGGCCGATGCCGAAGCAGAGCGCGAGCGATCCCGCCAATCAGTCGAGACGGTTCAAGTGACCGAGGCCGCCGAGCGCGAAAAAAGGCGCCAGGTGATCGAGGCGCAGGCTGCCGCCGAGCAGATCTACGTCGCCCAGCAGCGCCAGGCAGATGCGGACGCCTACGCCCACCAGACCCAGGCGGACGCGCAGAAGCTAGCGGCCAACGCCCAGGCTGAAGCGCTGCGCAAGCAAGCGGACGCCGAGGCCGACGCCGAGCGGCTGCGCGCAGCCGGCGCTCAGGCCCAAGCCATGGTTCCCGTCCAGGTGGCCAGGGCAGAGCTGGAACTCGAGAAAGATCGGATCGCGAACGTCGTCAAAGCCGAATTGGAAGCCCGTGAGAAGCACGGACGAGTGGCGCAAGACTTCGAGATCAGCAAACTCCGAGTTGAGGCAGAAAAGGAAGTTCGAGTCGCGCTCGCGAACGCGCAAGCCAGCCTGTTCACCAAGATGAGCGCCAACCTCTACGGCACCCCCGAAGACGTGACGAAAGTGATGTCGTCGATGGTCTCCGGACAGCGCCTAGCCACCACCATCGGGGGCTTTCTCGATTCCGCCGATGACCAAACCCTGGATCTGGCACGAGGCCTCGTCGGCGGGGTACAAGGTGTGGCCGAAGGCCTGGCAAACCGCCTTGCCGCGGGTACGCCGGATGCACAGCCGGCCCACCCTTCCGCGGGAAAGATGGCCGCCGAGCCCGCTCCCCCTGAAGACGGTCAGGCGTTGATCGTCGACGACGCGGATCTCGAACTACCGCCCGTGCACCCAGCCACCACTGCTGCGGCGAGTGCCCCGGGTGGGTCGCCAGAATCGGTTCGGGTGCCTGGCACCCTTGGCGGCGAATAGCTGCTGCGCCTGAACGGCCTCATCGATGCGCGCGCTCACGCAGAAGACGCATCGATGAGAGCCGAGGCTCCACTGCCGGCGGAGCACGTACCGACCCTCGCCAATGAGCAGACAGCTCCGCGCCAGAGCCCCTTCGGCTGCGCCGCGACGGATCTGTACTTGGCCGTCAGCGGGTCGATCAAAGCAAAGGTCGATAAGGGCGGCTCCGTTGCCGTGGGTGAACAGGACCTGTTCGAACAAGTCAAGAGGATCTCAAACCACTTGGCACAGCGCTCGCAAAGAGGCGGGCAACATCAACGAAAGAAATACCATGACCCAAGCCAATGTTCCGCCTACCGCTTTCGATTCTGCCTTCGCACCTCGCGCGGGATCTGCACCGATCCGCTTTGCCCCGGCGGCCTATCAGGTCGAGGAACCCAAGGCGCCGCATCGGGGTCTGCTGATCTTGATCTTGGGAATCGTCAGCATCGGTATGTGCGCGCTCACCGGGCCGGCCGCTTGGTACCTGGCCAACCAAGATCTGCCCAAGATTCGTTACGGAAACATGGACCCGGAAGGGTACAGCATGACGATCGCCGGCAAGGTCTGCGGGATCCTCGTAGCGTTCTCCTGGCGCTGCAATTCGCATGGTTCGCTTACGTGCTGTCGATGATGCTACCGATGATGCGTTGAGTCCCGGCGCACGCGGCAATACGCCTAGGTCGTGCCGCTTGGCCCAGCTCGCGCGGCAATACGCCCAGGCGTACCGCGTGGCCCAACTCGCGCGGCAATACGCCCAGGCGCGCCGCTTGGCCCAACTCGCGCCGCAATACGCCCAGGCGCGCCGCTTGTACCTCGCGCGGCAGTACGCCCAGGCGTACCGCTTGGCCCAACTCGCGCGGCAATACGCCCAGGCGCGCCGCTTGGCCCAACTCGCGCCGCAATACGCCCAGGCGCGCCGCTTGTACCTCGCGCGGCAGTACGCTCAGGCGCAGCGCTTGGCCCAGCTCTAGAGTAGTGGCCCGGTGCCGACACAGGGCTCACCCCTTCGGGTGTTGCCCCTTCGGGCATCGCGAAGCGCGTCACAAGCGCGTCGACCCAAACCCAAAACTAGTGTGGTAGCGTTTCATTGGCTGGCACGAGGGGACCACAGATCATCGTCGATACCGCTACCAAAAACGAGTGGCGATGCTCAGGGTGGCGCTCGAGTTGGATCGACACCGAGAGCGTAACCGTCGCCGCGGGTCTCGAGGACGCTATCGAGTCCTAGTTTGCGCAGGCTAGCGATGGCGACATGCACTCGGTGCGCTGCCGAGCCTGCTTTCACACGCTGGCCGGGCCAACCCGCTTCGAAGAGTTGGTTGACATCACGAACTTCAGCAGGAGCGGTTTCTCGCGTGCGGCAGAGTTCCGCCAAGATCAGGCGCAAACTGGTGCGCCGGCTGAGGTTGACCCGCTCGCCGCCTGCCTCGAACCAGCTGGCGTCTTCGGCAATGCGCAATCCCGAGGGCTGCTCGCTGCCACTGAGCCGCTGGCGAACGACGCGATCTGCCAGGCGCACTTCGTTGGGGGGGCGCGCATCGGGAGCGGCGTAGGCTTGGAAGATCTCGTCACGGCGTAGGCTAGCCGCGCGGTGCAGCTCCGCTTTGGACGCATCCGTGGCGTCCGAAGGCGTGTCGCGCGCGAGCGAAACGAGGATGGACCAGAGATCGGCGGCGCAGAGATCGTCCGGAGTTCCGGCTGCTTCCAGTTCGCTGCGGGCGGCCTGGGAAAGCTCGCCGCCGCGGGCCGTGCGACCCGCCAGCGCCTCGGCCGCGGCAAGGGCGGCCTTGAATACCGCAGCAAAGCGCCGATTACCCACACGACTCAGTTGGTCCGTTGCAAAGCGATAGTGCTCACATGCCGCAGCGGGGTCGTCTTGCTCTAGCGCGAGATCTCCAAGAAAGCCTCTTAGGACCCCTTGCCAATGCCGGTCACCAACGCGCTGAGCCAGGGACACGGCGCGCTCGAGCACGCTCCCGGACTGCTCGAAGTTGCCCAGCTCGGCGTGCAGCACCGCGACGTCTCCCAAGGTGTGTGCTTCGAGCCGCAGGTCCCCCAGCTCGCGGAAGAGCTCCAAGGCGGCGTTCAGGTAGTCGGCCGCCTCGGGCAAGTCACCGCGCTCCAGATGGCGGTTGCCGAGGTTTTCGAGGGCCATACCTTCATCGCGCTTCGCCCCACTAGCCTGAAGTCGCTCCAGGGCCGCCGCGTAGTGCTCCAAGGCGTCGGTCATGCGTCCTTGAAAGGAGCGCAAGATGCCGTACGCCATTTCCACCTGTCCGGCCGCAAATGGGTCGCGCTCCTCTGCCCGCAGCTGAACTCCCCGCTCCAAGGCCGCCTCCGCAGCATCGAGCTTGCCGAGCCAGGTGAGTGCCACGCCGAGCCGCGCGCAAGCATGCATGGCGAGCGCTTTGTCCTCCGCGTCTGCGGCTGCCACGAAATCCTCGGCGGCTCCGGCGATGTCCCCCGCCGAACTCTTCGCGAGACCTCTGCTCATCGTGGCGCGAGCCAATGACGCGCTTGCAGGAGCGCCCTGCATGGCGGCGTCGAGCAATTCAATCAGACGCTGTACGGGGCCTCGAGTCGAGAGAACGGGCTCGAGGGCCAGAGCGGCATCGAGGGCGCGCCCGGGATTGCCGTTGCGCAGCGCCCGTTCGTGGACGGCGATCAGGTTGGGCTCATCGGCTTGACTGGCGAAGGAGCCTCGGGGGCCTTCAGTGTAGCGCGCCAGGTAGAAAACGGCGTGGCGCTCTTCGGCCTCTTGCCGCTTGGACCCCTCGAGGTGGCCCTCGCAGAACTCCCGGACGCTTTCCAGCAGGAAGTATCGGCGCGGCCCCGCACTCGACTCCCTCACGCTGACTAGCGACTTGTCGATCAGCGACTCGAGCAGATCGAGTCCGGACTGCGGTGGCTCGGTCAACGTAACCGCTTCAATTCCGTCGAGGTCGAAATCTCCGCGGAACACGGTGCATTGGGAAAGGGCTTGGCGCTCGACGTCACCGAGCAGTTGCCAGGACCAGTCGATGGTCGCCTCGAGCGTAGCTTGTCGCCCGGAGCGTCCACGACGGTCGACCAGAGTCTCGAAACGGTGGTCCAAACGCTCTAGCAACTGCGCCGGGCTGAGGCTGACAATGCGTGCCGCACACAGCTCGATGGCCAAGGGAAGACCCTCGAGCTTGCGCACCAGGGCCGCGAGTTCCGGGGCGCAGTCCACAGCCTGTCCGGCGAATTCAATCCGGGCGGCGCTGGCACGGCTGACAAACAGCTTCACGGAGTCTGCGGACAGAATGGCCTCGGCGCTGGCACCAACCGAGGGCAGGGGCAGTGAGCCCAAGGCGATGCAACGTTCACCCGACACGCGTAGTCGCTCCCGACTCGTCACCAGCAGCATCGCTTCTGGTGCGAGATCGAGCCATTGTTCGATCACGGCGCGGGCGTCATCGACGACCTGCTCCAGGTTGTCCAGTACCAACAAGCAGCGCCCTGCCTCTGCCAAGGCGTGCGCCACGCCCCGCGCCAAGGCCTCGACTTCTCCGGACCCCGCCAAGGGTAGGTCCAGCTTGCGGGCGACGACCTCGATCAACTCGAGCCCGGCCCGGGCTTGCGCCAAATCGCAGAACCAAACCCGGGTTTCAAGCTCATCGGAATCTCGGACGCGCAAGGCGAAATGCCTGGCCAGACGCGTCTTCCCGCTTCCTCCCGGGCCAAGGAGTGTGAGGAGTCGATCGCCCCCAGACCAGGCTGCCTTGAGGGCAGAGAGCTCCGTCTCCCGGCCGACAAAGTCGTCTCGTTCCGAGCTGATAGACGGCATGCGGGGACGGGCGGCGGCGACCACGGATCCGGTCTTAATCCCGCGCCTCAAAGGATGCGAGGGGTCGACTTTGAGGATCTTTGAGGGGGCAGGTTTTAGGCGGCCTCGTAAGTTCGCGCATGAAACAGGCCATGCACACCATCCCTCACTTAGCTTCCGCCCCCAGTCCGGCGACGATCCGTCTCGACGCCGAAAATCTCGACGACCCGGCACTGCTCGAGGCCCTGCTCAGCGGCAGCGAGCAGGCTTGGGCCGAGCTGCTGCGCAGGCATGGTCCCACCATGCGTCGGTGCATCACGAGCGTGACCTCGCGATTCCGAGCCGTGGCGAGCCCCGAGGACGAACAAGACATCTACTCGACAGTATGCCTGCGACTGGTTCAGAACGGCGGCAAGCGTTTGGCGGCCTTCGACCCCAGCCGCGGCTGCTCCCTGGCAGCTTGGCTGGGCACGATCGCGATTCGCACCACCTACGACTTCTTGCGCAAGCACAAGCGCGACGCCAAGCGAAGCTCCGTGTCCGTGCTCGAGTCCGTGTCCAGCATCGATCCGGATCCCTTCGAGTGCTACCTCGGCACCGAGCGTACGAATCGAGTGCGGGATTGGATGAGGGATCTGAATCCGAGGGACCGGGTCTTTCTCGAGCAGATCTGCACGGAGAACCTCGATCCAAAGGCGCTGGCCGAGGACATGGGCATCAGTGTGGCCACGGTGTACTCCAAGAAGCACAAGTTGATCGCGCGCTTGAATCGTCGGGCAAGCGCTGACCTAACCAGCGCCGCTGCATGAGCCTGAGCGGGCCCCGTAGAGCCACGCCTCGAGGCGCGAGTCTGGCGCCTGCGTGCGGCGGCGCTCAGCCAGCCGCTGCAGAGCCGCAATCTTCCTCTTGTTCACGCTCTCGCGGCTACCAGTAGCTCGCCACAGAGCTTCAACCTCGCTATCGTCCAGGCTGCGCATCTCGCCAGGGGCCAGATCAGGATCCGCAATCGGACCAATTTGCAGTCGGTGCAGGGCGTGGAGGTAGAAGTCCAGCGCCCGCATCATCCGACGGATTTGCCGGTTCTTTCCCTCACTCAGGGTGACGTGCAGCTCGGTGAAATCCGCCGTGCGATGAAGAACCCGAACGGACCTCGCTTTCTCCCGTCGACCCCGCAAGAGCAAGCCCTCGGTCAGCTGGGCCAGGCGCGGGTCGTCGTCGGCGACGTGCTCGTTGAGCCATAGCCAGTACAGCTTTTCCGTATGATGATCCGGGTGCAGCACGGCGTGGGCGAGGTCGCCATCCGTCGTGAAAAGCAGTAGCCCAGAAGTCGAACGATCGAGCCGCCCGATCGGGAATACCCCCGGTGGCATGCGGCGCATGAAGGGACTCAGATCCGCTCGGCCCTCCGGATCACGAACCGTGCTGGTGACGCTCAAGGGCTTGTTCAATACGAAGTGACTGTGGACGGCCCTGGGCGTGATCGGCTCGCGAGCTAGCGTGACCAGGTCATCCTCGAAGATCAGCTGCATCGGGACTCGGACTTCGGTCCCGTTCACGGCAATGCGCCCTGCTGACAGTTCGGCCCGGACCTGCTCCACGGTCAGTGGAGTCGCGTCACGCACGTACTTGTCGAGACGGCGGGGGATGAACACGGCAGGCCTATCTAGCGCGGAAACGGCGCACGGGTAATAGCTGGCGCGGCGACTCGAAAGGGCTTGGCCAATGCGCCCGCGGTCACAGCCCCATGTCCAGGCCCTGCGCCGCCAGGCGCTCCCGCGCTTTGTCGCCGCGCAGGCATTCGCCGATGCCGATCCCCGCCATGACAGCGCTCACTACACCCGAGAAGATCACAAACACGGGCATCAGAGACACGTAGCCACCGAGCAGGGCCGTAATCGAAAACCCCAACGTGGCCAACACGGTCAAGGCAGCGAGCACCGCGCTGGCAATCGCAGCCCAACCCCGCCCGCGAGAGAGCTTCCACCCGGCGACGGCCAGCGCCACCCCAAAAAGCAACTGAGCGAAGGGGGCAACAGCGAAGATGCCGACCAAGCGAATGTTCGCAAGGGTCTGAAAGCCGAGCACCACGGTGAAGACGCCCGTCAAGGTGGCAGCGCGGCCCGCGATGCGCACCAGGGTGCTTGGCGCCGCCGCCTGGACGTCTTCATCGCCATCTTGAATAGCTAGCCCAGTGAAGTCTTGGCTCACGCTTTCTTCCTGACGCTGGTCCGGCGGCGCTGGCGGTTCGGTTTGCGAGGGGCCTTTTTCGCGGCGGCCCTTCTCTTGGCTGTCTTCTTCTTGGCTGTCTTCTTCTTGGCTGTCTTCTTCTTGGCTGTCTTCTTGACTGGAGGGCGCTTCTGCTTGCTGGCCGGCTTCTTCTTCGCAGCGCTGCGCTTCTCGAGGGTGCCTTTGGCGACCCGGCGTTTCGCCTTCCGCTTCGGCGAGACCGGCGTCGCACCCGCGTCGGCCTGCGTCTGCTCGGACCGCTGCGCCGTGTCGAGCTCCCGCGCAAGCGTCTTCGGCGCGATGGCTCGATAGCTCTCATCGATCCACTCCATCAAGAGCTCGACGGGGATCTCGTCGCGCGGCCCCAACCCCGCGGAGACCCAGCCGCTCTTGCCCAACCCGTAGCCGGTGGGGGACGCGAAGGGCAGCGCAAGCGCTTCGAAACCCGAGCTTGGCAGCTTGACCGAGAGCTTCAGGCCGTCCCCACTCGCCACGAGAAAAACGAACGCCTTCCCGCGCACCTTGAAAGCGCTATGGCCCCAAGGGAAGTCCTCGGTGGTTTCTGGCAACCCGAGGGCGTGTGTGCGCAAGCTCGAAGCGGCTCTGGATATGCGCGCATTGGGAGGAGAGTCGGGTGCGCCCATGTCACGCAGCTTCTACCGACCCCGTCCGGGGAGTCAATCGGGCCGGGGGGCTCAGTCAGCGGATTTTTCAGGCGGCATTGCCTGCAGTTTGCGAAACATGAGCAGGTGACCAGCCAACGCCAACTGCACCAAGAACGTCGGCAACCAGACCCAGGGGAAATAGGCGACGAGCCGATTCTGCGGCGTGAACAGGCCAAAGGGTGCTGGAAAAGCCATCACCGCGATGGACACGATGGTAATCAACAGCACGAGTCCGGCAACGTTCCACACCTTCAGCAGCGTCGGCGCAACATGCCCACGCCGGAGCATGACCCACAGCACGAGCGCGCCCACACCGCTGAGGATGTCGAAGTTCAGTCCCGCGAAGGTCATCTGAACGGGCAACACGCCGTGGGAATGCAGCTGGTGCAGCAAGATCTCCAAAGGGATCCGAAACACCTGAAACCCCACGAGCAGCGTTAGTGGCATGCGCTCGGCAACCCATTTGCCTGCGCGAGAAAACGAGAAGACGGTGATGATCAGCGCCATGGGAACCACGACCCCGAAGATCATCGGTGGAATGACACTGAAATCCAAAAGTGCCCCCGAGTTCGCCAGCCAAGCGGGCACAACCAGCCACAGCACGAAGCCCACGCGCATCAGCAACGACATGGTCGTGCCTGTGGTGACGACCCGAAAGGTAGCCAGCACGGCGGCCACGCCCCACGCGACGACGGCATAAAAGGCGTAGGTCAGCCAAACTGGCAGGGACGCGATGAGGAGTTGGTGCACTCCGCTTCACTACCACCCGGACCCTGGGTAGGCTGAGCACAAATGCGCGCCGTCCTCGTCTTTTTCGGCATCACCCTATGGTGTGGAATTGGTGCCGCCCAGGGTCCCTGGCGCCTGGACGCCGGGCTGACCGTTTCGCGCTTCGAGCAGCAGGTGAAAACCGAGGTCGGAGGTGCACGAGGAGATCGCCTGGTCGAAAATAGCGAGATCGGACTGCTCCACATGCTCACCTACGACGTGTGGGGGCCCCTGGAGGTCGGCGTATTCCAGCAACTCGACGCGGGTAAGCGCAGCGCCGCACGCTTCGTCGCCTTCGACGCCGACGGCGCACCGCAGGTCGAGGGCGAAGTTGGCGGCTCCTATCTAGAGATGTGGGCCGGCCCCGTCATTAGAGCCCATTGGCGAAGGCTGTTCGTCGAGCTGGGCTACGGCGCTGTAGGCCGACGGCACGACACGGCCCGCTCGGACCTGCCGAGCGAAAGCGGCGATACTTCTGGCGCGCTGCGCACGCACCCCACCATCGCGTGGATGCTCGGCGCGGGCGGCACTGTACCGGTGACGGACGAACTCGCCGTCGCACTTCGCGTCGAGTACCGCGTCCGTTACTACGACCGCCGAGGCGGTCACGCTCTGGCCGACGACACAGTGCATGGCACTCAAAACCTCACTCCCTTCCTGGGTATCGCCTGGAATTTCGGCGACTAGCCGCGCTCGAGAAATGCCCACAACCACGCGGTGCTATGCTGCGGACAGTGCGCGGCGGATGCCTACTTCTTGCGCTGGCCACTGCCAGTTGTACGGCGACCAACGACTTGGATTCGCTCAAGGGCGCTCCGACAACCATCCTAGATGGCGGACCGGCTCCTTGTACGGGGCAGCGGGCGGATTGCGACGGAAACTCCGCCAACGGTTGTGAGGTCGACCTCAACGCCCACCCCCTCAATTGCGGCGTGTGCGGGCGCGCGTGCCCGAGTGCTCCGAGCGCGGATCCCGCTTGCGACAACGGCCAATGCGGCATCCAGTGCGACGCTTTCACGGATGACTGTGACGGCGACATGAAGAACGGCTGCGAGTCGCCGGTCGAAAAAGACGTAAACAACTGCGGTGCTTGCGGCAACGTGTGCGGCACCACCAATGCGGACAGCTCGGCGTGCGCTGCGGGCAAATGCGAAATCGAATGCTCGAGCGGTTTTGCGAACTGTGACGGCAACGACGCCAGCGGGTGCGAGGTTGACCTGTCAGCACCTGCCAACAGCGGTAGCTGCACGCGTAATTGCGGGGACGGGCCGTGCACTGCCGGTGCGTGCGAACCGGTGCTGCTCGCCGAGAACCTGCGCGCCATCACGGCACTCGGAGTGGTTGGCGACAAAGTTTGGCTCGGACAGCAGTATCTCAAATGCAGCACCTGCGGTTTCACCCGGGAGGTCGCATCTGTGCCGGTCAGCGGCGGTACGCCGACTGTTGTGGTTTCAGCCGCGGATGAGATTCGTGGCTTCGCCAGCAACTGCAGCAAAGATCTCTACTACCTGTACAAGAAGCGGCTCTGGGTCCTGAAGCTTGGCGCAAGCACGCCTGTGGAGCTGCACGCGGGCTCGGACAACGGGCACAATCCACGGTGGCGCAAGGTGCATTCAGTCGTTAGGGCGCTGCGGTTGCGAGACCAAAGCGGATTGTGCCGGCAGCAGGGCCGGCACCGAGTGTGTCAACAACCGTTGTTCCTGCACCGACAGCTCGAATTGCTCCGGACAGCAGATCTTCCTAAAAACGGTATCCGAGTGTAAGGCGCCCTCGGGCGCCTTCGAGGTTTTCTGAAAGCTAAGCGGTGCCGCGCTCAGGCGCCGCCCCGGCTCCGACTTCCCAACGCTTCGCTACGCCGTGCCATCCCATTTGGGGGATCGCTTGCATCCGGGTGCGCTCAGCCAGACCTGGAACTGAACGTTGATTGGGGTCAAGTGGCGCGGCCCCCCTCTCAGATAGCCTCCCGCATCATTTGCGTGAGAAGGAGTGCTTCATGAAGGTCCTTTTAATCTGGCCCAAGTTCGACAGCTTTTCGTTTTGGAACTTCGAGAAAGTCTGTGAACTCGCCGGCGTGAAATACATGACGCCGCCCCTGGGCCTGCTCACGGTCGCCGCACTTCTCCCCAAATCTTGGGACCTGCGCCTGATCGACGAGAACGTGAATCCACTCTCGGATTCAGATCTCGATTGGGCGGACATGGTGCTGGTGGGAAGCAAGATCGTGCATCGGGACCGGGCTCTGGCCGTGATTCGGCGCGCCAAGAAACGGGGCAAGCCCGTAGCGGTCGGTGGGCCGGACCCAACGATGAGTCCTCAATTCTATGAAGATGTGGATGTCGACTACCTCTGCCTCGGCGAGGGCGAGACTATCGTGCCGAAACTGCTGAAGGACATCGAAGCCGGCGTGAAGAAGAAGACCTATCGCTCCGACGAACTGCCGGACATGACCAAGAGCCCAGTGCCTCGTTTCGACCTGATCAATCATCGGGACTACCTCTATGTCGGTGTGCAGTACTCCCGCGGATGCCCGTATCATTGCGAATTCTGCAACGTGATCGATCTGTTCAAGAACGAGTACCGCACGAAGACGATCCCCCAGGTCCTGTCCGAGCTAGAAACGCTCTACAACCTCGGTTATCGGGGACAGCTGGACTTCTTCGATGACAACCTCGTAGGTCACATGAAGGACGTGAAGCCACTGTTGCGCGCCCTAGCGAAATGGCTAAAGGAGCACAACTACCCGTTCGCGCTGAGTACGTCTCTGACCCTGAACACCGCCAAGGATCCTGAGGTCTTGAGACTGTTGCGCGAAGCACGCTTCAAGTACTTCCTCGTCGGCATCGAGACTCCGGACGAAAACGCGCTCAAGAGCGCGAAGAAGCCTCACAACACGGGCTTTTCCATCGCCGAAGCGGCTGACCTGTTCTATCGCGAGGCTGGGGCTACGTTGCACTCCGGCTTCTTGCTCGGGCTGGACGGTGAGTCGAAGGATATCGCCGATCAGATCATTCGCTGCATCGATGACGCCTGCATCCCCTGGGTCATGGCAGGCGTGGTGTATCCCCTGCCGGGCACGGCTCTCTCCAAGCGCTTGGATCGAGAGGGGCGGCTCTTCCCGAAAGCTCGAAAGGACCTTGCCGACGGCGCCCGCGACCAGATCAGTGCAGGCATTCAATTCAAGACTGAACGCCCGGCAGAAGAGGTGCTCGAGGACCTGGTGCGAGTGATGCACCACTCCTTCGATGCGGAGAAGTACTTTCAGCGCTGCGCGGACGTGGCGGTGCGCTTGAACACAGTTCCGAACCTGATTCCAGGGTCGTACATCTTCCTGCGCAATGCGCGCACCTTCCTGCGTCTGACCGTGGAGATGACGAAGAACCGTGACACTCGTGGCCCGTTCTGGAAGGCCTTCGCAAAAGTAGCCACGAAGAACAGCGCGGGCATCGAAGCGCTGGCTACCTTATCCGTGCTGTACGTGCACTTCCGATCGATGTTGCCGTACTGCTACGAGAAGCTCGCGGAGCAACAGCAGAAGCTGCGGGATTTGGGGAGCGAGGCCTGGCTGGAGGAAAACCTCCGGGAGCCGGAACCTCAACGCGGGCGATTGCCGGTAGTTCGAGAAGCGGTCAGCGCCTAGCTCACTTCGGGCTCAGCGCCCGGAAGGCACGTCTTCGAAGAAACCGATCTCGTTCAGGAACCTGCCGGTGTGCCGCAAGTAGTCGCCGCGGTCGAAGTGAAGCAGGTGACTGCCCACGAACCAGTGCAGCTTGCAGCGCTGCCAATGCTCCCAGAGGAGGCGTGAGTGCTTCGGGGGAGCGAGCCTGTCGCCGATCCCCCCGATAACCATCAGGCGCTCTCGAGGCAGGAGCGGCGCGTAGGACAGGGGGGAGCTCACGGCGAGCATCGCGCGGGCATCCTCAATGCGTTGCCGGAACAGTTTGAGGGACGCGCGGATCACAACGCCGATGGGCTCCCACTCGAGAACCAGATCCGGGAGGGTGGCCAGGGGCACATTGGGTATGGCGAACTTCAGTCGCGGCTCAGTCGCAGCGAGCAGCGCCGAAGTGAAACCTCCCAAGCTCACGCCGGTCACGCCGACCCGAGGCACACCGCGCTCCGCGAGCAAGTAGTCGACGAAGACCCGGAAGTCGTGAACAGCTTGAGCGAAAGCTTCGTTGATCCGTGCGGGCCCTCCGGCAAAAAACCCGTGACCGGAAAAGGGAGAGAATCGAGTCTGGCGACTGCCATGAAAGGGCATGGTGAACAGCGCGACATCGAGGCCCATGCGGTATAGCCACGGCAACGCGAAGAACCACTCGTTCAACCAGTACAGATCCGCACTGAAACCGTGGATCGCCAGCACGGTTGGGCGCGGGGGCCCAGGGTGCTGCCACAGGCGCAGGCGCGCAGTACGATTGTCCTTGTGGCGCAGGTAGCTCGAGCGTTGCCGGGTGTTGAAGGGCTCGTACTGACTTTCGAAGGTGAGATCTTCCCAGTTGCCACCGCGGGGGCGAAAACGAGCGAACCGAGCCCGCCGGCTCCGCACACGTACGCCCGGCTCGGGCGCCCGAAAGAAGCGTGAGGCATCACCGCTCTCGGCCAAGGGAGCGTAGATCTGCAGATCCTCGAAGGCGCCCTTGAGCTTGCCAGGGTGATAGCCGAAGGGGAGCGCCAGTCCACCGACCAGGCAGGCGCCCACGGTTCGCAGGACGACATCAGATGCCGCGGCGGCACCCACGGTTGCGCGGTCTTGCCAGGATAGAGCGAAGGCTTCTCGCTCCCGCGCGAAGTCTCGGGGGAGATCCTCCCACCAGAAGTCGGCCAGCGGCCGCGGGGGCGCCTCGAAGGACGCGTCGTGAGCGATTCGGGAGACGACCGCGGCGCGACTCATTCGGACCCGGAAGCTGTCTTGGCACTGAGCAAGCGTTCGATAGCCAGTTCATTGTAGCTCACGGCTCGGTCGGCGGGGATGAGTCCCTGCTGAGCCGCGGATAGGTGCGCCGCGCTGGCAACCAAGGCCATGTGAGTGAATGCTTGCGGGAAGTTGCCCAGCGCCTCGCCCGAGCCGGGCTCGACTTCTTCGGCGTAGAGCCCTACGTCGTTTTCGAAACTGAGCAGGCGCTCGAAAAGCTCCTCCGCGGCTGAGAGGTTCCCGGAGCAGGTGAGGCAATCCAGCAGCCAGAAGGAGCAGAGCAAGAACGCGCCCTCCCCTCCCTCGAGGCCGTCGGTGCTCAAGTAGCGATACACCAAGCCGTCTCGCTCCAGATCGCGCCGGATGACCTCGACGGTTTGAAGCACCGCCGGGTGGTTGCTCGGCAGGAGACCGAGCGCGGGAACCAACAGTGTGCTGGCATCCGGGGTATCGTTGTCAGCCGCCTGGCGGAACCAACCGTTCGGGGCGCCCTCGCTCATGAGGTAGTTTGCCAACGCATCTCGTTGCGCCTGCCACTTCTTCTGGTCCGCGGGCATCCCGCTCGCCTTGGCCATCCGCAACCCCCGGTCCAGCGCAACCCAACAATTGAGCTTGGAGTGGATGAAGTGGCGCGGGTCGTCTCGCATCTCCCAGATCCCGTGGTCCGGAAAGCGCCAGCGATCACAAACCGTGTCCACTAATCCGGCCAAGAACTGCCAATTGCTGTCCGTGAGCTCGCCACCGATCCGTGAAAACAGATAGGCAGCCTCCAGGATTTGCCCATAGGAGTCGAGCTGCATTTGCTTGGCAGCGCCATTGCCGATGCGCACCGGGCGAGACCCGCGATGCCCTGACAAGTGGGCAAGATCGATCTCGGGCAGAAAACGCTCTCCACGAATCCCGTACATGATCTGGAGGTCTTCTGGACGGCCGGCGCCGGTGCGCTCCAACCAAAGCTTGAACCGCTCGGCCTCGGCGCGATAACCCAAAACGGTCAACGAGGTCAGAGTCAAGGTTGCGTCGCGAATCCAGGTGAAGCGGTAGTCCCAATTGCGGCTCCCCCCAATTTCCTCTGGCAGGGACGTCGTGGGAGCGGCGACCACCGCGCCGGTTGGCGCGTAGGTGAGAGCTTTGCAGACGAGCGCCGAACGCTTCACCTTCTCCGGGTAGATGCCTCGGTACCAGGACCGCGCCATCCACTTCTGCCAAAAGGAAAGCGTGCTCTGCAACCGCGCTTGGTAGTCGGACGTCGCAGGAGCTCGAGCGCTGCGGTGTGGCTCGTGAGAGGGTGACCAGGATACCTCCACCCAGAATTCCTCGCCCGCCTGGAGGGTGATCTGGGCCGTCGCGTCATCGCGACTGACCTGCAGTGGGTGCGACGATGTCACCCAGAGTGCGTCCGCTCCTCCGACGATCTCGACGCTCTGCTCAGAGGTTCTCGTGAACCGTGGTGTGAACGCGCCATAACCAAAGCGCGGGACGATCTCCAGCTCCAACTCCACGCTTCCACCCACAGCCCGCGCCCGTCGCAAGATTGCATGGTGGGATCGCACCGCGCCCGGGTCGTCGGCGTCGAAATCCCGAGTCGGCATGCAATCCGTCACTTCCAGCTCGGCCTCCGCACACCGATGACGTGTAACGAGCACGTTCGTGTCGGGCTCGTAGTAGCGCTTGACGCCCCGTGAAGCGCTGGGCGCCAGGCGAAAATGCCCACCGGTGTCTGCATCCAGGACCTTGCAAAACACGGCAGCCGAATCGAACGCAGGGAAGCAAGCCCAATCGATCGAGCCGTCCTTTCCGACTAGCGCTACCGAGTGGCAATCTCCGATCAGTCCGTAGTCTTCGATTCGATTCATGGCCGCACGCGAATGCTAACGCGAATCGTCACCTAACGGCGATGCGTCCAAGCACATCTTCTCTTTCAGCACGTCGCTCAGCTCCGCCGGAAGCGCACGTTTTCCGCTGCCGTCCGTCGCGACGCAGACGTAGACGATCTCTGCGGTTACCAACGCCTTTTCGTCCACCACCACTCGAAACCCCAAACGGAAGCTCGTTGTCCCCACGGCCTTGGGGTCGACGTGCACTTCGACGGCGTCACGAAAGCGGACGCCACCAGAGTAGTCCGCGCTGGTATGAACCACTTGCACGTCAAAGCCTCGTTCGACCATTTGGAGGTAGTCAAAGCCAAGCGCGTCCAAGAACCCCGTCATGGCATCGTCGAACCACGCCAGGTACCACATGTTGAAGACGACGCCCTGCTGGTCGACTTCTAGGTAGCGAACCGAAACAGGATGTACGAACGCGGGTCGACTCATCCGCCGAACCAGCGACGCCAGAAGGGGCCTTCCTTCTTTTCGGCGGATGGTGCTGGTTGCATTCGCTGCCGTGGAGGAGGTGGCGGCGCACGGCGCGGAGGAGGAGCCTTCGCTGGCGCGTTGGGCGCCTGGGGCGCGGCCTCTGCGGGAGGTGCTGGTGCATCGGCAGGGGCTGGCGGGGGCGCGGGGGGTGCGGGAGCTGCGGCGGCGCCGGACTGTGCGGCTTCGTCGAACAGAGCGTCCAGGCCCCACGAACTCGGATCCTCGAAGCCGCCCGCCTTCGCTTCGATCCCCGGCGTGCCGAGTCGCGACGGCTCTTCCGACATCACGCTTCCGGGGCTGGCGGAAAAGTCGTGCAGAGCGTCGATGATGATATCGCCGATGGCGCTGGCGTCGGCGGGGCTCGCTGCTTTGCGTGCCGCGCGCTCGTCGGCGGCTGCGCCAACCAGCTCTCCAATGTCCAGGTACGTGGCCGGGGGCAGCCGTGTGAGAACGACGCTGAGATCCCGGGCCATATCGTCCGCCGTGGGGTAGCGCTGAGCCGGGTTGCCAGCCAAAGCTCGCCCCAGAACCGTCATGACTTCGTCGGGAATGTCCGACCTAGTTTCGCGCGGGTCTGGAATCACTGCGTCCCGCACCAGCTTGAAGGTTTCGACGTCGCTCGCCCCTTGGAACAGGCGGCGACCGGTGAGCATCTCCCACAGCAGAATTCCGGCAGCGAATATGTCGACGCGACGGTCGACTTTCTCCCCCCGAGTCACCTCTGGAGCAAGGTAGCCGAACTTGCCTTTGACGATGTCTTCGTCCTCGTCGGTGAGGTGCGAGCTTGCCTTGGCGAGTCCGAAGTCGACCAGCTTCACTTCGCCGAAGCGTGTCATCAACACGTTGTGTGGGGATATGTCCCGATGCACGATTTCCAAGGGTCGCCCAGCATGGTCCTTGGCGCCATGGGCGTAGGAAAGGCCTTCACATGTATCTAGAGCGATGCGGCATGCCACTTCGATTCGCATGCGCTTCTGGTGTCGGGCGAGGTACTCGAGCACTTCTTTGAGATCCGCCCCATCCACGAACTCCATCACGATGAAATGTGCGCCACCACCCTGGCCAATGTCGAAGACCTGGACGCATCGCGAGTGGCTCAGGTAGGCCCCTAGCCTTGCCTCGTCGAGAAACATGTTGATGAACTCGCGATTCGCGCTCAGTTTCGGCAAGACGCGCTTGATCGCGACTTTCTTACGGAACCCCTCGATCCCGGCGCTCTCGCCGCGGAAGACTTCTGCCATTCCGCCCGCGGCAATCCGCTGCACGATGTGGTAGCGCTGGCTTTCACTCATTCGGCTGGTCTCACTTGGTCGGTGGGGGCATGAATGTTTTCACGGATCGGCGCCGGTCGAAAGGCCGACGCCACCCGGCACCCCCGGAAAAACCCACAAATACTGGGCGTTTGTCAGGCATGGCGCTGCGCTCGGACCGCACCTCAGCAGCGCACAGTGTTTTGTTGCTGGCATATTCCAGTCGGGTGAGGATGTGGGCAGCAACTGGGTTCGCGCCACGCGGTGGTCTCGACCCGGAGCGGCCATGACCCAGAGGGATTTCTACAGCCTGAGCCGACCGGTGCAAGAGCGCCTGCTTGACTCTTTCCACGCTCGCTATGCGCCGCTGCCCATTCTGGTCAAACACGGGGGTCGCCGAACTGCCCTGGGATGGCTCGCGCTGAGCATTGCTGGAGCCGTGCTCACCCTGCTGCTTTGGACCCTTGGCTTCGGAAACGCCGGCAGCTTCTTTTCCCTGCACCCGGCCCCCTTCGCTGTCATTTTCGCCATCGCTCTGGGGGCTCTGGCCACCGGATTGATCTGTGCGGTCGCCCACATTCTCTATGTTCAGAGCCTGCCCTTTCCCCCGGGCATCTATCTATTTCCCGCGTGTCTGGTGGACGCCCGCGGCCACCGCATGGCCGTCTACAGCCTGGCTGAGCTCAGCCAGGTGTCCGCTGCCGGGTCCAACGTGGCGCTACAAATCGGTACCGCGCGTTTCGTGCTGCCCGTCTCCGATGTGGCCCTCACCAACGAGGCCGTTTCGCGAATCCAGGCGTCCGCACAGCAGTTGGCTCAAGCCGATGACAAACAGATCTTCGAACTCGACCCCCTAGCGGAGCCGTCCGTGTTGAGCCCTCTGGCGCCTCAGCAGCCCCTCAAGCTCGGGCGACCCATTTGGGCGAAGCTGCGTTTCGCGATCGGCGGCGGCCTGGGTTTGCTGCTCGGTGTGGGGCTGTTTTCCGTGCGCAACGGTATGAGCGACGAGAAGATGTTCGCCAAGGCGCGAGCGAAAGACGATGTCGCCGCCTATTCCGCCTATCTGGCCCGAGGCCAGGCCCATCGAGAGGTGGTGGAGAAGGAACTGCTTCCTCGAGCAAAGCTGCGCCTCGCCATCGCCCAGGGCGGCGTGGACGCCATCGACTCTTTCATGTCGGACAACAAGGGCACGAAGATCCAGAACGAGATCGACATCGCCCGTCGCAATGCGCTCATCGCCGAGTTCGAGAAGGTGCGGAAGAAGGGCACATTGGCTGCGCTCCTCGACTATGCAGCGCGCCGCCCGGATCACGGGATGGGTAAACCCTTCGAGCAAGCCCGTCACGCTTTGTATCTGACCGAGGTGCAGCGCTACGCCAAGCGAGCTCCACCCGAGAGTGAACTCCCGACGATAGTCCAAAAGCTGATCACTTACTCCGAAAAGACTGGCGCGAAGAGGCAGGGCGACAAATTCCTGAGCGCAGCCGTAACCCTGCACTTCAATCGCCTGAAGTCTCAAACGCTGCATCGCGCGGACCAGGCTGTCAGCAAGAACCCGATGTTCAACGGCGTGAGTTCCTTGCCGACTCGTTACTTCACCGATGAAAAGTTGAATGTGCACACCGCGCAAACCGGGAAGGCCCTGAGCGCACGGCTGAGCGCCGGCTTCAACCCGGAGATCCTGCGTTTCGAAGCGGGAGAAAACTGGGTCGGTCCGGAAGAAGACGTTGCCCCCGCCAAGTCGCCGAGGATCGTCGTGCACTACCGTGTGGAGTGGTCTGGCGGCGCCAATGCCAGCAAAGTCCCTCGTGGCGTGTTTATCGGGCTCTACGTGTTCTTCCGCGCACGAATCGAGCTACCCGGCGAGGAGCCGGTCGTATTGTCCAAATACACGGCCGGACAAAACGTACCCGTGGAGAAGATTGCCAAGTTCTCTGGATCGGATCCCGCGGGTACGGCCGAAACGGAGATCTACACCGGAATGCTCAACGCCGCCTTCGAGGAGTTTGGGGACAAACACTACGAGAAGTGGTTCGTAGCCCCGGCTAACAAGTAGACGATGGTCCCGGAGTCGCTGCGGCCGCTACTGGTTTTCGCGATCGTATCCAACCTCTACGGGAGCGGGATTGTCGCGACCCTGGCCGTGCGCGCCAACACGCACCCACTGCCCACGCCCTTTTCACTCACAAAGTTCTACGCCCTCATGGGCTGGGCACCATTGACCTTTCTGAGCCTCGGACTGGTGGTCAGCCCGCGCTATCTTGCGTTCTTCTTCCTTGCAGGCACCGCCGGCATCATCGGCGAGCTGCTGGTTTCTTTGCTGTGGCGGAGCTACTTCGACGAGCCAATCTGGATCTACTCGTATGGCGCCAAGGTGCGCGGCGACACCAGCACGCTCAACTTCCTTCCCTGGGCCGTGGGCGCCTTGCTGTTTCACCTGACCAGCAAGGTTCTGGGGGCTGACGAGAGTTTGGCGGAACTCCAGCGACCGATGCTGGTCGCTACCCTGGCCGTGGCCGGGGGGGTGTTGCTTGGCTTTCCCCTCCGTATGCTGACCTCCGCGCGCCAGCGGCAGTTTTCCCGCGGCGGGTTCGCTGTGTTCTGCTTGCCCATCGCTACGACGGCCGTCGCGTTGGGCGTGACCTGTGGCCCCTGGTGGCCCGCTGCCATGGCAGCCTTCGCCGTGGTGGGCTTCTACACGGAGTACTCCTACGGGCGCGGCATGAGCCTGTTCTTCGCGCGGGGGCTCTGGACCTACCAGCGCTGGCCTATCGACGAAGGCCACTCGAGCTTCGTGACCTTCCCGCTGTGGGCCCTGGGCGGCCTGTACTTCTATTTCATCTCAGCGACCCTGGGTGTCTAGGGTCGGGCGTCTAGGGTCGCTGACAACGCCTAGGACGCCTGCTGCGCCGGCTTCAGCGCGGCGGCCTGAGCTGCAATCAACTCACTACCTGCGTCCACGGCCTTTTCGCTGACCAGGTTGCTGCGGAGCACTTTGGCGGATGGCTTGCGCAGATCCCGCACCAGCCCAACCCAAGACAGAACCTTGAGCACGTAGAAACTGATGTCGATCTCCCACCAGAAAAAGCCCTGATTCGCGCTCGACTGATAGTAGTGGTGGTTGTTGTGCCAACCCTCACCCAGCGTGATCAGAGCGAATAGCAAGGAGTTCTTGCTAGTGTCCGTCGTGCTGTACCGACGGGATCCCCAGATGTGGGTGAAAGAGTTGATGGTGAACGTGCCGTGGTAGAGCAGCACGGTCGACAGGAAGAACCCGCCGAATAGTGCGCCTGGTCCGCCGAGCACGAAGCAAGCCACACCCAGGATCGTCGCGGGGAGCAAGTGGTACTTGTTCAAGAAGCGTAGCTCCGGATACTTCGCGAAGTCCTTGATGCGGTGCAGCGGCGTCTCTTCGTATTTGGTGCACAGAATCCACCCCACATGGCTCCACCAGAAGCCCTTCCTAGGGGAGTGAACGTCCATTTCCGTATCGCTGTACTTGTGATGATCGCGATGGTGACCTGCCCACCACAGTACGCCCTTCTGCGCAGCCATGCCCCCGCCGAAGGCCATGATGAACTGCATGATCCGCCCCATCTTGTAGGAGCGATGGCCGAAATAGCGATGGTAGCCGGCGGTGATGAAGAACATCCGCACGACGTACAAAGCAACGCAGAGCAGCACGTCGCGGAGCTGAATGCCGGTCCAGAACAGGCCTAAGGGCATCAGGTGCATCAGAATGAACGGAATGCTCTTCAGCCAGCTCACGCGCTCATCAGTGGCTCGATCGATATGGTACGCGACACTCATCCCGCCAAAGCTAGCGGAAGCAATGTCAGGATTTGACCATACTGGCGTCACTATTCGCCTGATTTCGCGTACTTACGCAGGCGCCACTGGGATAGCCGAGCGACAAAGCACGACCAACGGGCCGGCGAAGGGGCCCTCCTGGGCTCGCGCCCCGGAGGGTAACCAGCCCGAGAGCGAACGCGTAGGCTGGAATGTGACGAAACCAATGACTCGCCGCTTCTTCCAGATCGCCGCGCTAGCGGCGCTGGCGTCAACGCTGACGGGTTGCACCAAGAGCGACCACACCGGCAAGGCCAAGAAGGCCAGCGCCGAATCGCCGCGGTACGAGCCCCCCGCCAAATCGAACTTGTTCGGCGGCACCTGCGTACGCAGCGAGCCGGGCTGCGAAAAACCCAAAGAGGTCGCGATCCTGGCCGGTGGCTGCTTCTGGGGCATGGAAGAAATCATCCGGAGCATTCCCGGGGTCATTGCCACCGAGGTTGGCTACACCGGTGGCACAACGGCGTCGCCCGGCTACGAGCAGGTCAAGACGGGCGAAACTGGACATTCTGAGTCCGTGCGCATCGCGTTCAACCCCGAGAAGCTCAGCTATGAGGAACTGCTGGAGAAGTGGTTCTTCCGAATGCACGACCCGACGACCAAGAATCGTCAAGGCAACGACGTGGGCACGCAGTATCGCTCAGCGATTTTCTACCTGACGCCGGAGCAGAAGCGCATCGCACAGGCCGTGAAAACCCGAGTGGACGCCAGTGGCAAATGGCAAGCTAAGATCGTGACAGAGATCACTCCGGCGAGTGGCTTCACTCGCGCCGAGGAATACCACCAAAAGTACCTTCAGAAGAATCCAGGCGGCTATACCTGCCACTACATGCGCGAATGATTCAAAGTCGGGCGCCGAGTTGGTAGACTCGCGGCAATGGCAATCGAGCGCATTGGAATCATGACGGGCGGCGGCGACTGCCCTGGGCTCAACTCGGTAATTCGTGCCGTGGTGCGAACCGCGACTCGGGGATACGGCTGGAAGGTCTTGGGCATCGAGGACGCCTTCAACGGCCTGGTGGACCTGAACTACCGTAGCCCCCGGGGTAACGCCTGGCTCACAGAACGAGACGTCGACGATCTGGTCGCGCGCGGCGGCACCTGCATCGGTACCAGCAACCGTTCGGATCCGTTTCGTTTCCCGGTAGAGCGAGACGGCGAGTGGCGAGAAGAGGACGTCTTCGAGCGGGTTCTGGAAAACTACAAATCGCTGAATCTCGATGCCCTCGTCAGCGTGGGTGGCGATGGGTCCATGGACATCGCGGCAAAAGCAGTCGAGCGTGGTCTTTCCAAGATCGTTGGAGTGCCCAAGACGATCGACAACGACCTGGGTTGCACGGACACGACGTTCGGATTCGATACCGCCGTCAACATCGCCACGGACGCCATCGATCGTCTGCGCGACACGGCGGAGAGCCACGACCGCGTGATGCTGGTGGAGGTCATGGGTCGCAACGCAGGGTGGATCGCGCTGCACGCGGGTCTGGCGGGAGGCGCCCACGCCATTTTGATCCCGGAAATCCCCTATCGCCTCGAGCCCGTCGCGGCGCAAATCCGTCAGCGACGCATCGCGGGTCGCCCTTTCAGCATCATCGTCGTCGCGGAAGGAGCCCACCCCGTCGAAGGCGGCGAGAGCGTGCTGAGCAAGCGCGAAGTTGGCGCTATGGCGAGGCTGTACGGCGCCGCCGCGCGAGTCGCGGAGGGACTGGACGAGTTGATCAAGCTGGAGCTGCGCTACACGGTGCTGGGTCACCTTCAGCGGGGAGGCAGCCCCTCGGCCTTCGATCGCATCCTCGGCTCTCGCTATGGCGAGCATGCGGTGCACATGATTGCCCGGGGTGAGTTTGGCCGTATGGCTGCGCTGCGGGGTTCAGACATCGTCTCAGTGCCCATCGCAGACGCCGTGAGCGACCCCAAGCGTGTGACCCGGGGCCACCCACTGGTCCGGACCGCCCGTTCCCTGGGGATCATCTTCGGAGACGAGGAGCAGACCCGAGCCGACTTCCCCAGTCTCGCCCCTCGCTGACCTCGCTGGGGGCCGGTATAGCGATTGCAGTGAAGCTGTAACGCCATGGGAAACTGGAGGACAAAAGCCGCAGAAGAACGAGGGTTCCGTCCGAATTCTTCATTCGTACCGCTGCCAGCTGGCGGTATGGAACAACCCACCACTGGTACGCCGCGCCGCGCCGCTCGCTGGGACGGTGCGTCATGAGCGCCGCTTTCGACGTGGGCATCGATGAGGAGCTGGATGACAGCTCGGTCCGGGAAGTGTCCCGGACCGCGCGCCGGACGTCCAGCGCACCCCCGGCAGTGAGCAGGTATCGCGTGCTGGAGCGCATCGCGAGCGGTGGAATGGCTGCCGTCTATCTCGGCCATCACGTGGGCCTGGAGGGCTTCACCCGAGCCGTGGCGATCAAGAAGCTTCATCCGGCCTGCGCCGAGGATCCCGAGTTCGTCGACATGCTGCTCGACGAGGCTCGCATCGCCGCCCGGATCCGCCACCCAAACGTGGTGGCGACTCTGGACGTCGAACGCAACGGCGCCGACGTTTCGTTGATCATGGAGTACGTGGAAGGCGCACCGCTGTCGCAACTCATGCGCTCAGCACACGCCGTCGATTGCCTGCCAACGCCGGCAATCGTCACGGGCATTCTGGTGCAAATGCTCCAGGGGCTACACGCGGCCCACGAGGCCCGGGGTGAAGACGGAGCCCCCCTCGACATCGTGCACCGAGACGTGTCGCCACAGAACGTGATGCTCGGTGTCGAAGGCATCGTGCGCATCGTCGACTTCGGTATTGCCAAAGCCGCCTCCCGGGTTTCGAGTACCCGCGGCGGCCAGGTCAAAGGCAAGTTGCGCTACCTGTCCCCAGAACAGGTCTCCGGACTCAGCGTCGATCGCCGCTCGGACTTGTTCTCGGCCGCTGTCGTGGCGTGGGAGTGTTTGACCGGACGGCGGCTCTTCGATGGTCAGAGCCCCGGCGAAATCATGGCACGCATTCTCGCGGACGACGTGCCGAATCCGGGTAGCTATGTCCGCATCAGCTCCGCGTTGGCGCGGGTCGTACTGCGCGCACTGTCCTATCGCCCAGAACACCGATACGCCTCCGCTCGCGACATGGCGCGGGCCCTGGCGCTGGCTGAGCCCCCCGCAAGCACCATCGAAATCGGTGCTTGGGTCGAACAAGTCTCTGGGCAGCTGCTGCGCGAGCGCGCCCGCGGCATCGCGCGAGCCGAGCAGAGCAGCTTGGTCGACACTTCGGACTTCGCGACGCACATCGAGGACGGGATCGTGCCCACACCGCCCCTTCACCAGATCGTGCGATCCGCGAGTTCTTGCCCGGCAAACGAGGGACAGGACGAGGAGGTTTCCGAATGGACGGAACGAACGCAGCGCGCGCGCAGGAACCGCCTCGCAACCGTGGCGGCTGCAGCGAGTGCCGCACTCGTCGCCCTCATCTGCTCGATCGCTTTGCTGGGCGAGTCGGCCCTCCAGCTCGAACGGCATGGAGTGCTGCGCGCCGAAGGATCACAGGCGGTACTCGCCCCACCAAAGTCCCTTGACGAGCTGCCCCCTCAGAAAACTCGGCGGCGCTCCCAGCCCCGCCGCGCTGAGGCCCAACCCACACGCGGCAAGGCTGAGCGCACAGCCAAGTTGTGTAGCCCGCCCTACGTCATCGATGCGAGCGGTAACAAGCGCTTCCGCCGGGAGTGCTTCAAGTGAGCCGCCCATTCTGGCTGTTGGGCCTGGCAGCACTTCTCGCACCCCAGCTCGCCCTTGCGCAGTCTGAAGGCACCGCCTGCATCGAAACCCACGAGCAAGCGCTGAAGGACAAGCAGGATGGCCGATTGCTCAGCGCAGGGGCGTCGCTCCGCACATGCAGCAAAGCACCCTGTCCAGGGATGATCCGGGAGGAGTGCAGCCGGTTGGCTCGAGAGCTCGAGAGGGAGACGCCGAGCATTCTCCTCGTCGTCCGAGACGCTAGCGGCCGCGAGCTGGAAGTGCGGGACGTCGAGATAGACGGGACGCCGGTGGCGCTTTCGGAAACCAGGCCGACTCGCCTCGATCCGGGAAAGAGGCGCTTACGCGTCCGGCTGTTCGACGGCAACACCCGCGAGCTTGGATTCGTGATCGAGCGGGGTGAAGCCAAGAAGACGCTCCGAGTCGTTTTTCCAACCGAAGCCCTGAAGCCCCGTCCCGCCGAGCCTGTGTCGCCAGAGAAAAAGCCGGCGGCGCAGAGCGCGACAACCCCTTGGATGTGGGTCGCCCTCGGAGTCGGCACAGCGGCGCTGGGCTCATTCGTCTATTTCGCTCAAGACGGACGCAGCCGAGAGCGCGAAATGCGCGACAGCTGCGCACCGCGCTGTCCGCAGTCTCAAGCCGATCGTATGCACCGGAGCTACTTGCTGGCGGACATTTCCTTGCTGGCATCGGCCGGCGCCTTGGGGACCGCCGGCTACCTGTTCTTTTCCGCCGGGCCGACGACAGCCACTGACCAAGATCGCGGAGCCATGCTCCGGGTCGGTAGCCGCTTCTGATTCCAGGGCCTCCTGGGGCAGACACTACACGGCGACGAAGAAGAGCCACACCGCGATCACCATCGCAATCCCGATCACGAGCACGACTGGCACGATGAACGCGACGATCGTGATCCACGCCGCTCGTTTTACCGCCTTCTCGGTCTGCGCCGCTTGGAATCGGCCAAAGGAAGGATCCATTGGCGCACCGAACTGGTAACCGATTTGCGGCACTTCGCCGGGCTTGAGGCCGGGGTATTGAGCCCCGATCCGATCGGCCATCATCTTGTTGACCAGCACCGCGTGCTCTGCGGCCCGCGCGTGGTGCTTGAGCACGTTCTTGCAGAACGGGCAGTTCGGCTTGGTCATGTCCTCCAGGGACAGGTTGGCGCCGCAGTGTTCGCAGTTCATCAGCTCAGAGCTTCACGACGGAGTTCTCTGGGATCCACTGCTGCGAACCGTTCTCGAACTGCACGAGGTATTGGCCCGGCGCCGCCTGCATGACGCTGCCAGGGTATTGGTTCCCGTCGGACCACTTCACACCGACCTTGGAGCCTGCGACGATTCCGCCAGTGACGAAGTTCGCAGCTTGGCCCAGGCCGAAACCGATCGGGTTCTGCATGATCGCCGCCTGTGCTTGTTGAGCTTGAACCATCGCGGGGTTTTGCATTGCTGCCGCGACGGGGTCCATGCTCGCTTGTGCCTGAACCGCAGCGGCATCCGGCTGCGCCATTGCGGCGGCACTGGAGTCCCGGGTGATCTGGATCTTGCGCGGCTGCGCACCACCGCGAATCTTGGCCTCCTCTTGGGAGACGTTACCGTGGTGGCCAGCGTACTGCTGCATCTTGGCGGTCATCTCTTGGGTCCAAGCACCGGCGGCTTCCGCCCACTCGCTACCTGAAACGCCGACTGTTTGGACCGCAGCTTCGTAACCGTAGATCTTGATCAACGCGCTGACGTGCACGAAGTCCTCGTAGCTGACGCGCGCCGCACCGCCCTTACGCTTCGCCAGTGCCGCCTGGTACAGCGGCATGAACGCGGTGGCGACTTTGCCCATGAGGGACATGTCCTGCATGCGTGCGGTCCACCCCGTCTTGGCAGCTTCGTAGTCCGCCTCCGAGACCCCCTCCGCGGCCAAGATCTCCGCGACGGCTTTCTTGTCTTTCTCCTTGCCGTCGAGGGCGGCGCCCAAGTCAGCGTACTTTTCCAATGAGATGCCGTTGATCGGCGCAAAAGGATCCATATTTCACTCGCTCCCTTGCCCGTACTGTACCCCGCCAGAGATTGTCCTGGGCGTAAATACCAATACGCCGGAATGGGACGCGCGTCAGTGCTAAAAAACCCAGAAAAGCTCCAGTTCCGGGATCGGGACCTTCTTGGGCAGCACGAAGTTGATGGGTGGGATGCTCCAGTTGCCGTAGCCCACGCCGAACCGAAGGTTGAAGCTACTCCAGGAAAAGAAGACGGAGGGCACAACGGACCACGCGCCTGCGAAGTCGAGGGCGTCACTTTCCGCGTCCGCGTCAACCACGACCGTGGTGTAGTCGTCGGGTCGGAGGGTCGCGCTGCCATCTGCGAAGACCCGCTGGAATACCAGATAGCGCGCGTGCAGGATCAAAGCTGTCAAGCGACTGACTCGCCACTCGAAGGTGCTGGTGACTTGGAGATTGTCCACTGCGCCCGCGAGAGCACCGTCGAATGCTTCCGTGTTCACGCTGCCTTCTGCGCGCACTTCCGTATACGGCACGCTGGCACTGAGCGAAAACCGTGAGTTGAAGCGATAGGAAACGCTGGGCTCGAATGTGCCAATGGTGATGATGGCGTCGCCAGGCTCGTCCTCGAAGGCCTTGAGCTTACTGACATCCAGACGGTAGCCACCCACGTGCATGGCAACTGCCCAGGGGTCGTCGAAATAGAGCCGCCCCTTGACGTGGAGGTTCGCGGTTCGAACTACCCAGGGCAAGGTATAGGTGCCTACAGTCAGAGGATCCCAAACCCCGTACTGGAGCTTGAACAGGCCAAGCCTGAGCCGCTTCGCGGGCAGCGTATAGGCGGTCTGGTCGGTGATGCGCTCCTTTTCACTGTGGTAGCCCAGAGCCTCCACCGCGGTCAGCAGCGCCAGCCCCACCGTCAGTAACTGAAGCTTTGACCGACGTCCGAGGTGCATTGTTGGCCAGACAGATCGCACTCGAACATACCGTTCTGTGCCGAGACCGTAAGCTGATTCGGTTTGGTGGGGGAAACGACCACGTGTCCTGGCTGAGCGTCCACGGAGACTGCGACAGCGCCATCGACGGGGTCGAAGCGAAAAGAAAGCACCGCCGCCGAACTCACCCCTTGCACCTCTGCGCTCAGGTCCAAGTCGAAGAGAAGGGATTCGTCACCGAAGTTCTCGAAGGTCGCGGATCGGCCGAGCCAAATACGCAAATCACCCTTGCGGCCAGAGCCGTCGTCCACCAGCACTCGGGCATCCGCAGGCGCTAGATAGCGACACGCGAGTGCTTCGCCCCATACAACTGGGTCCAATCCTTGCTCCGAAAAGTTCACCCGCAACGTCAACGAACCGTTGTCAGGGTCTGGCGCCGGCATCGCCGCCCACCCGTCACAAATGCGCTTGATGCCTATCGTGCCGTTGGCCTGCAATGACAGGGCTGCCTGCGTGGTGGCCACGGCCTCTCCATCTCCAGAACCGGGATCGAAGCCTTGGGTTTCCTTGCTTTCACGCAGCGCTTCATCCAGCGAAGCTTGCAACGACTGAATAACGCTCTCGTGCAGACCGAGTTCAGTGATCTGAAGCGCTTGGGCCGCATAAGCATCGAGGATTCTCTGGGCACCAGCTGCGTCGAAAACACCCGTCGGCTGTTCGAATCGCGCCACCACATCGCTCATATCGGGCGGCTCGGGCTTGTCGATGGGCTCGGGCTTGTCAGCGCACCCGCTCAACGTGAACGCGACAATAGCCGTGGCCTGGGGGCGCATACCTCGGAAGTATAACTCGGGAGCAGCCTCGAACCGAGTATCGCCTCAGCTGCTGAGCAATCGCCAGCCAACCAGCACGCACCAGCCAACGGCCAGCAGCACGGCGAGCCCAGACCGAAGTGCCGCCCTCCGGACACCGCTGATGGCAGGCACGAGGCTGCCCAGCGCCAGGAGCCCGGAAACACCCAAAAGTACGCGACGTAGCTGTCCCCGCCACGCCTCGCTGCGCACATACTCGTCCGCCAGCTCTGTCCTCAGCGCGAAGACCAAACCCAACAAAACCCAAGCGATTGCGACCAAAACGAGCGCAGAAAAGCTCGCTCTCCCCCTTGGGGGCATCATGGTCAGGGGCACGCTACGCGGAGCAATGGAGGGCCATGCGGATGACATGTTCCAGCCATCAGAACGGCACATTTTCAAGAGCCTTGAGCCTTTGCAGGGAGCCCGCGCTACCTTAGGAATTGGTCTCATGAGCAGCGAGGAGGCCACGGGCTACGCCCTGTACTACTGGCCCACGATTCAAGGCCGAGGAGAATTCGTCCGCTTGGCCTTCGAAGCCGCAGGGCAAGCTTACGTGGACGTTGCCCGGCAACCCTCGAAAGCCGGTGGTGGTGTCGCGGCACTGATCACCATCCTGCAAGATGGCGGCGATGACGGGCTACCCTTTGCCCCGCCGGTGCTGAAGTTCGATGGGCAGGTCCTGGCGCAGAGCGCTGCTATTCTCAACGCGATCGCTCCAGTTCTAGGCCTCGTCGCCGAAGACCCGGCATCGCGCTCCAGGGCGTTGGCCTACCAGCTGACGATCGCTGACCTGGTCAGCGAAGTGCACGACACCCACCACCCCATCTCACCCATGCAACACTTCGAAGAGCAGGCAGACGTTGCCCGACGCCGCTCTCAAGCTTTCGTCAACGAACGCATGCCCAAGTATCTACGCTACTTCGAGCGCACTCTGGAGCAGAACTCCGAAGCGCAGCGCCGCTGGACATTGGGAAAGACTCTGTCCTACGTCGATCTCTCGCTGCTCCAGGTCGTCGCGGGTCTGCGCTACGCTTTTCCGAACGCCTTCGGGCGCTTGAGCCACGAGCTTCCGAACGTGATGGCGCTGGCGCAACGCGTGGCCGAGCAGGAGGGAATAGCTGGCTACCTGGCTTCGGATCGGCGCATCGCTTTCAATCAGAACGGGATTTTTCGGCACTACCCGGAGCTCGACCCTTGAGCCAAAACGGAAAGGCCTCGTCTAGGTAGACTTCCCGCGCGCCGTGCCCCGTTGCATGTGCGCGGACCAACACGGGCCAACCGAGTTTCTCCATCCGTCGACCCAGGTCTCGGGCGGAGCCAGCGACGGAATCGTGCTTTCCAAAGCCGATGTAGAACGGCTTCGGTGAAAGCTCTTTCATGCCCTCGGTCTCGTAGCCCGTGCCACCGGACATGGCACCAAAGCCATCGACTTCGAGGACGCCATGAAGCGCCAGCGCGACGACAAAGTAGGCGCCGGCCGACGAGCCTGCGACGTACGCACTCTTGAAGCGGTAGCCGACCAGCTTTTCGAGCTTCTCGCGCTTGGCCTTCAGCTTCGCCACGAAGGGCGCGCCCTTTTTGCGAAAGGTGAAACTGGACGTCGGCCAGCTCCACCAGCCGGCATAGCCTTTTGGGGCGAAGCCCTGCTCTCCTCGTGGAATCAGCGCCACAACGTTGGCGCGACGAGACGCGCGTGCGACCACCTTTTCGAAGTTGGTCTTCTGAACGCTTTCTTTGGTCGGGGGCACGATGCCGTGCAGGTAGATCAGGAGGCGCTCGGAGCGCCGCTCAGGCATGACCAGGCAGGTCTCCTCGTCCAGGGCGAACACGGATTCGATGCACCAGTCCGTTTCGGCGCGGGGCGGCAGGGTCGGAGGCCAGGGCGGGAGTGCCTTCGCGGCGTGAGGCTTGGCATCCCCCCAAGCAGCGTCAGCCTGGGTCGGCGTCGGGGACGATGCAGGGGGCTTGGACTCCTGCTGCGCGGGGGCTTCCTCAGCCGTAGGTCCGCTGGATAGAGGCTTGGCCGGTCGCTGACACGCCGCAGGCAGCGCAAGTAGCCCGAGGCACAGGCCAAGGCGGCGAATCTCGCGGGAAGGCGTCATCGGGCGCTCTCGATCACTTCACTGCCCGCGCAGTTTCCTCGGCAGCTTTGCGGCGCTCAGCCGCGCGTTTACGTAGGTCCGGAGGCAGCTTCTTTGCCGCGACCGCGTAGCGGGCGGCAATGTCCTTCCAGTACGCTGCCTTGGCATCCGGGGGTGGGGCTGTCTCCAACAGGACCGCCGCGTCAAAGGCAGCGAACCCCGAAAGGGACGGACTACGTTTCTGAAGTTGGTCCAAGGGGCCGACCTTGGTGAGCCCCTTGGGTAGCAGCGGTCCGCGGACCATCATGTCGGCCGCGTCTTTAGGACCGTTTTGAAGCACCTGGCTCAGGGCCGCGATCAGCTCGACCGCCGGGCCCTTGAGAGAAGCAGACGCCTTCGCTGCCGCTTTGAAGTCCTCTGCCCGCCAATAGGTCCGCGCCAAGTCGAATAGAAGTCGAGCGTAGAGCGCGCGGGCCTCTTTCGGCACGGCCGGTTTGACCAACTGCAGGCGCGCGATTCGGGGCAAGCCCCGTCGAGCGAGAGCAGTCAGAGTGGACGGGACCGTGGCATCGAGCTTCGGTACGAAGAACGGAACGTAGAAGCTCGGAACTTTCTCCGCGATGGCTTCGCTCGTTGGTTGCTCCCTTTCTTCTAGCTCCGGGGTCGGCAGCAGCAAGGCATCCAGAGCATCAATGCGACGCCCCGCGTACAACTTGCTCAGCATGGACCGAGCCATGACAACGCGCTCGTCGCGCAGCACCCCCACCTGGGCCAAGTGCTTCAGGCCAACGAGGGCAGCATCGCGTCCACGAGTCTTTCTCGGCTCGAGGGCTTGGTCGAGGGTTGCGTAATAGGCCTCCGTGAGTTCGCTGTCTCCCTTGATCTCTTCGGGGACGGGCGCCGACCGCGCTGCCTCGACGAAGCGCATGTCCGCCATACCGGCTTCCACGGCAACGATGCCCTTCGCGTAACCGGACAAGGCCGCGCCCCGACTCGAGAGTGTGAATACCGCTTTCGCCTGGCTCTGAATCCACTTCGCTAGCTGCCCCTTGACGAATGCCTCGACGCGGGCGCGATCGTGGGGAGGCGGCAAGGTTGGCGGGTTTTGAACCAGCCGCCTCAATTGCGCAGATATGCCCAAGCCCATGAGAGCATCGCGAAGATCAGCACGCGTGCCTTTGGGCACGGCGTAGTTGACGGTCAGAAGGTCGCGACATTGGGCGGGCAGCCGCTCCGCGCGCAACGCGCGAACGGCGCCAACGGGAAAGGCCGTGCACGCTTCTAACGCGAATAGTTCTGCGTCGGACGCTGCTCCCTTCTTACGGAGCGCTCGTGCCAGGGCGTCCTGGGGGCTGCCAGCGGGACACGGACCCGGCGCAGTCTTGTCAGCAATGGATTCGGCGCAGGAGGCCGGGGGCGCGCCCCAGGGGCCCGTGACTGCGGGCTGGGAGCTCGACGCTGGCTCAGCTACGGGCGGCGTATTCGCAGCCGGTCCGGCGCTGGGACTGGCGGGTGGTCGTGGGCCACCGCCACAGGCGACCAGCATGCAGCAGAGCCCAAGAATCACGAAACGAAACATCAACCTGCGATAGCGTGGCATGCAGCAGCCGATCAAGGGGTCAGGAGACGAGCTCCGTCAAAGCGCGAGCGAGGACTCGATACTCGTCCACGTGATTGTACAGTTGGGCAGATATGCGAAGACACCGGGCACCGGGGCCAGGGAAAGCGAAAATTGGTACTTCGACCCGATACTGCTGGAACAGTTCGGTTTGCAGAGGGTCCACGTCGAAGGCAGAACCCAGCACGGGCCCAGCGACCGGGAGGGGCAGAGTGGCCATGGAACCGATCATTTCGTCTGGCACGGGACATGGTTGCTGTAGCGCAGACATCAGAATGCGACGCGCCTCCAGAGCTAGGCGTCGGTTGCGTTGCATCACTCCTGCAAGCCCGTCGGGTTGCGACTCCAGGTAAGACAAGGCCTCCGGCACGCACAGCGGGGGACTGAAGTCGTCCGTACCGCACCAGTCAAACTCCTCCCAATATCGGGAGCGCGGCCGCGTGGATGACAGACCGTGACTGATCACTGCTGGGTGGAGCCCGGCGTGGCGGTTGCGACGCGCATGCAAGAACGCCGCGCCCTTGGGCGCACACACCCACTTGTGAAAGTTCCCTGTGTAATAACTGGCCCCGATGGCTGCCATGTCGAGGGGCAGCATGCCGGGCGCATGGGCGCCATCTACGAGCGTGGCGACACCCCGAGCCTCCGCCGCACTGACGATCTCCTGGACGGGGAATATGACGGCGGTCGGGCTGGTGACGTGATCGATCATCAGCAAGCGAGTGCGATCGCTGAGGGCAGCCAGCACGCGGTCTCTGACCGCCTCGGGTCCTTCGATGGGAAACGGCACGTGAGCGACGACGACCCGTGCGCCAGCGCGGTCCGCGTGGTGCTCCAAGGCGTTGTGGCAGGCTCGGTAGGCGTGGTTCGTCGTCACGACCTCGTCCCCGGGCTCGAGGCGTAGGCTGGCCAACACGGAGTTGACCGCGACCGTAGCGTTGCGCACGAAGACGACGTCCTCCGGATCGGCGCGAACCAACTGCGCAACCCGTTGTCGGGCGGCGTCGAGGAGTACAGGCAGCTCACGCATGTAGAAACGCACCGGCTCCCGCTCCATGCGCTTGCGCAACTCGGTCTGCCGTTCGAGCACCGGAATGGGGCACGCCCCAAAGGAACCGTGGTTCAGAAACACGATCTCGGGGTCTAGGAGGAAAGCGCTGCGGGCCGGGGCCGCCATGGCCGCAGCATACATGTGCAGGCAGCTCGCCGCCTCCGTGGAATCTGATTGCAAAGCCGCGGCTTACCGGGACAATGCACGCATGAACCTCAACACACACCTAGCCATCGACGCGACGCTCTGTGGTGAGCCTGTCGAGCTGACTGAAGGCTCCGCGCACGTGAAGCTGAAGACAACTGCCGCCATGGCTGCGGACGAGCAACGCTTGGTGCATGGGGGGTTCGTATTCGGCCTCGCCGACTATGCCGCGATGCTTGCGGTCAATCATCCGCTGGTCGTCCTGGCCGGCGCTGAGGTGAAGTTCTTGGCTCCGTCACGAGTGGGAGACGAGCTGCACGCCCATGCCACGGTGCGCGAAAGCGATGGCAAACGCGCCAGCGTCGACGTCGAAGTGAAGTTCGATGAAAAGACGGTCTTTTCGGGAAACTTCAAATGCGTGGTACCGAAGCAGCACGTACTGCAACCGCGTTGAGAGCGGCGAGTCGCGAGCCGCCGGCCCGTGAGCTCCCAGCTGGAAGCTGGGATGCGCACCCTCGGCAGCTTGGTGAAGCGCCCCTGGCACCCCAACCCAGATTGGGGTGCCATTCACTTTGCAGGCACGAGCGCGCCGAGGTCAGGCCGGTGCTTGAATGGCCGGCAACTCCGAAAGCGCCTTGTCCAACAGAGCCGAGTCGTAGGAGCGATCCTCGAGATTGCCGCTGAAGTAGGCGTCGTAGGCCGTCATGTCGAAATGCCCGTGCCCGCAGAGATTGAACAGAATGACTTCCGACTTGCCCTCCTTCTTGCACCGCAAGGCCTCGTCAATGGCGCCCTTGACGGCGTGAGTGGCCTCAGGCGCAGGCAAGATCCCCTCGGCACGCGCAAAGGTGACGCCCGCTTCGAAGCATGCTTGCTGCACGAAGGCTTGGGACTCGAGCAAGCCCAGCTCCTGAATATGACTCACCAGCGGTGCCATACCGTGATAGCGCAGGCCGCCCGCGTGAAAGCCCGGGGGAACGAAACCCGAGCCCAAGGTGTGCATCTTCACCAGAGGAGTGAGTTGCCCTGTGTCGCCAAAGTCATAGGCATACTTGCCACGGGTCAACGTCGGGCACGCTGCCGGTTCGCAGGCAACGATGCGCATCTTCTTTCCACCGCGTAGCTGCTGACCCAAGAACGGGAATACCAGCCCGGCGAAGTTCGACCCACCACCCGTGCATCCTACTAGAACATCCGGATAGTCGCCGGCCATCTGCATCTGCTCGATGGCCTCGAGACCCACAATCGTCTGGTGCAAGAGCACGTGATTGAGCACGCTACCTAGGGCGTATTTGGTGTTGTCATTCTTTGCGGCAACTTCTACGGCTTCACTGATGGCAATGCCCAGGCTGCCGGTCGTATCGGGAAACCGCTCGCGGATTTGGCGCCCGGTATCTGTCTCTGTGCTCGGGCTGGCGATGCAGGTAGCGCCGAATGCCTCCATCAGCGCTTTGCGATAGGGCTTCTGTTCGAAACTCACGCGCACCATGAAAACCTGAATTTCGACGCCGAACAAAGCGCCAGCGAAGGCCAGCGAAGACCCCCATTGACCTGCGCCGGTTTCCGTCGAGATACGCGTGATGCCGGCCTCTTTGTTGTAGAAGGCCTGTGCCACTGCGGTGTTAGGCTTGTGACTTCCCGTGGGGCTGACGCCCTCGTATTTGTAGTAAATCTTCGCCGGCGTATCCAACGCCTGCTCCAACCTGCGCGCGCGGTACAGGGGAGCCGGGCGCCACTGGCGGTAAATGTCACGGACAGGTTCGGGGATCTCGATCTCGCGCTCGGCGCTGACCTCCTGCTGGATCAACGCCATGGGAAACAGGGGTGCCAGGTCGTCGGGGCCCAAGGGTTTGCCGGTGCCAGGATGCAGCGGTGGCGGCGGCGGCTGCGGCAAGTCCGCAACGACGTTGTACCAAGCCTTGGGCAGCTTCGACTCTTCCAGTTGATATTTGACCGTGTCACTCATCTACTTCTCTCCGTCTGTTGGACGCGAGGAGACCCCCCCGCGCGCGTTGTCTTTGACTACCTGCCAGAAATCACCCCACCGAAATCACAAGCGCCATCGCGGTATCTCCAGCAGCGCAACCGCTGAAAAGACCGTAGCCGCCACCCGCCGCGACTAACTCTTCAATCAACTCGATGACCAAGCGAGTGCCCGTGGGGCCCTGCGGATGGCCGTACACCAAGGGCGAGCCAAAGCGGTTGAACCGCTCTGCCGGAAGTTCGAACTCGCGTGCCATCAGCACGTCGTTCACCGCAAAGGGGTTGTGAGTCTTGATGGCCTTGATATCCGCCAACGCTACGTTGGTGCGCTGAAGGGCGGCCCGCGCAGCGGGTGCAACGGCCTTGGGCATCATGCCCACGTCGGTGCGGGCCTCCGCGTAGCCGACGACGCGGATGCGTACTTTAGCATCTTTGGATAGCTCTTTCGCGCGCGCTTCGTTGCACACGACGATGGCTGCGTTGCCGTCGGCGGGATGCGTCTGGGTGCCAAACGTTACGGAGCCCTCTTTCATCACAGGTCGGAGCGAAGCCAGGCTCTCGGCGGTCGTGGGGTGAACCCCCTCGTCGGCCGCAACTTGTCGCGAATCTCGCTTCTTGCCGACGGTCACCGCTCGCATGTAACGACGTTGGAAAGCACGGTCCTCAGCCAGGGCGTCGGTGTACTGAGAATAGCGCAGGGCGGTTATTTCATCTTGCTCCTCGCGACTGATGCCTTCAGCTTTGGCGACCGTTTCTGCGGTCTCGATCATCGCGTTCTTGGCGAAAGGGTCGCGGTTGAACGCGTCCCACACCCAGTCTTCGGACTGACCGCGACCCCCGGGAGCGTCGGGAGCTGGATAGTACATGTGCGGCCCATTGCTGGTGCGGTCACAGGCCACGCCCAGAGCGCAGGTCTTGGTGCCCAGTTCGACCTCCATGGCTGCATTGGCAATCACGCGCGCCGACGTCGCGCAGGCCTGCGCAATCGTCGGCCCGGTGACTCCGGGTGCACCAATCAGCCCTCCGAGCCAAGGCGCGCCGTAGAACGCGCTGCGCTGTGGCACCGTGGTGCCCAGGATGACCGAGTCAAAAACGCTGGCGTCGGTCTCCCGCTCCGCGAGCCACTCCCGCAGGACCGCGGCAGCCAGCTCGACCGAATGGTAGCCAGCCAGGCTCCCCTGCCAGCGACAGAAGGGCGTGGAGTAGTAGGCACCGTAGGGGACAAAGGCGTTTTTCAAAGTCATGTCTGCTTCTCCTTACATGCAGCGACGATCTTCTCGCGCGTCATCGGCAAGTCGGCGATGCGTACGCCGATCGCGTCGTAGATTGCGTTGGCAATTGCCGGGGCTGTCGGCACCAAACCGGGCTCACCCACGCCCTTGGCTCCGAAAGGCCCAGCTTGGTCGTCCGTTTCGACGAACTCGAGGTCCACGGGAAAGGACATCTCGCCAACCGTTGGGATCTTGTAGTCGGTGAAGCTCGGGTTGAGCACTCGACCCTCGGCGCACTGCACCTGCTCGTAGAGCGCATAGCCGATGCCCTGCGCCAGCCCGCCGTATACCTGACCGGCCAGGGCCTGGGGATTGAGCACTTTGCCAACGTCGTGGGCGCTCACCATCCGCAAGATCGTCACTTCTCCCGTGTCCTCATCCACTTCAACCTCAGCACCCTGCACGCCGTAGGCGTAGGTTGCGGACATGTTGCCGTGGCCTTTCTCCCAATCAGGCAATTCGCTCGGGGGCTCGTAGTAGGCTTCCTCGATCAACAACTGACCGCGAGTACCGCGGAAGTGCAACGCGCGCAGCAGGCGCCCGAGTTCAACTCGAAGCCACGGCTCGTCGGGCGCATCCTTCAGGAATACTTCGCTGTTGCGTAGGTCGAGGGCGTCTGCTCGGCACGCGGCGGCCACGTCGAAGTTCGGTGGGCGGTAGTCCGGGTTCTTCTTCTGGTGCTTGGCCAGCTTGGCCGCAACCTCTGCAGGGAACACCTCCGCTGCCAGGGAGAAGAGCTTCTTTCTCACCTTCTTGGCGGCCATGATCGCAGCGTTGCATCCGATGAATGCACCCCGACTCGCGTGCGTACCCACATCCCAGGGGCAAGTCGCGGTATCTGTCTGGTTGATGATGACCTTCTCGGGTCGAACGCCGAGAGCGTCCGCGACCGTAACGATCAAAGCGGAGTGCAGGCCCTGCCCCATCTCGACCCCGCCATAGGACACGTTGACATTGCCGTAGTCGTCGAGCTTCAAGATCACGCCGCCACCGTCGGCGCGGTAGATGCGACCGGAACCGCCGACATGAACGAGCGAGGCCATGCCCACCCCTCGCTTCTTCTTGCGCTGCTTGCCACGCTTGTTCTTCCAGTCGAGACTGCGGGCTGCGGCCTCGAGGCACCCGCCCATGCCGCAGGTCGTTACTTTCAGACCCATTGGCGTCACTTCGCCTGGCATGTTGCGGTTGAGCATGCGCATCTCGAAGGGATCGATGCCGGCAGCTTCTGCCAGCTGATCCAGGGTGTTTTCGATGGGCCAGGTCACCTCCGGGTTTCCGTAGCCGCGCATTGCCTGGCAATAGGTGTTGTTGGTGTAGACGAGCTTGGCGTCGAAATGCACCGCGCTCACCTGATACAGAGAGGTGGCTGGCAACAGCATCACCGTGGGGTAGGTGGCTCCCCAGGACGTGTATGCACCGTTGTCTTGGAGCACCTCGAGGCGTCGAAAGGTCAGCTTCCCACCCGCGTCGCAGCCCTGCACGATGCGCACCTGCGCAGATTGACGGGGCGAGAGGTTCGCAAACTCTTCCTCCCGCGTGTAGACGATCTTGACTGGGTGGCCACTTCGGTGCGCCAGCAATATCGCGATGAACTCGTAGGCGTGGGTATCCAGACCCGTTCCGAATCCCCCGCCTAGGCAGGGCACGATGACCCGAGCATTGCGGTCTTTGAGACCCATGGCCTCCAAGGCGCGGTTGAAGTCCCGCTGCGCCAAGAACGGGATTTGGGTCTTCGCCCACATGGTCAGGTTGCCCGCGATGTCCAATTCCGCGATGCAACCCGATGTACCCATGCAGCTCTGTTGAATCAGCGGCGTGGAGTAGTCGCCCTCGGCGATGTGCTTGGACGCTCGCTCCGCCGCGGCCAGATCGCCCGACTCGTGGTGCACGCTCACCGGAAGTACGTTGTCGGTGCGCGGCTTGCCCGTGGCATCCCGCTCGTGCACGAGCACCGCACCTTCTGCCAGCGCAGCCTCTGGGGTGAACACTGCGGGCAGCGGCTCGTACTCGACTTTGATCAGCTCGATGGCTTCCGCGGCGATGTCGGGGTCGATGGCTGCGACTGCCGCAACTTCGTCGCGGTGCTGCCGCACCACGTCCTTCTTGAGGACGAAGTTGTCGCGCAAAAAGCCCATTCGCAGCTCTGGAGTGTTGTGGGCAGTGATGACCGCACGAACGCCGGGCAGGCGCTCCGCCCGGGACGCGTCGATGTGTCGAATCCGCGCGTGAGGCTGCTCGGCGAACTTCACCTTGCCGTAGAGCATTCCCGGACGAACCAGATCGTGGATGTAGAAGGCGCGACCCGCGGCCTTGTCGGCGGCGTCCGGGCGGACTCGGTTCTTACCAACGTAGTCCAGCTCTCTCATGACCCACCTGCTGGTTTGCGAGTACGCTTCGCGGCCAAGCGCACCGCGTCGATTATTTGTGTGTAGCCGGTGCAGCGGCACAGGTTGCCCACCAGCGCATCACGGATTTCCTCTTCGCTTGGATCGGGGTTGTTGCCCAGCAGTGCTGTACTGCTCATGATCATACCCGGGCTGCAAAACCCGCATTGGATCGCACCCCCCTCCACGAACGCACGCTGCACTTCCGATAGCTCGCCACCCGCGCCGACTAGACCTTCCACGGTGGTGATTTCGCTGTCAGCCGCCTCCATGGCTGGAAACAGGCACGCGTTGACAGCGCGGCCATCGACAATCACGGTGCAAGCGCCGCATTCGCCATTGCCGCACCCTTCCTTGGTGCCGGTGAGGCCCAGCGGGCCCCGCAGGACGTCGATCAGGCGAGCGCTCGGTTCGATGAAGGCGTTGACGGTCTGGCCGTTGACGCGAAATGCAGCCTCTACTCGCATGCTGAGCCTCCATGGGCAATCTCCCTGATGGCGCGGGCGACCAAGACGCCGATGATGTGTCGGCGATACTCCACCGTGCTGCGCACGTCGGTAATGGGCGTGACTTCCTCACTTGCACACGCCGCCGCCCCCGCCACTGTGTCTGCATCCAATTCGGCCCCCTCCAAGCATCCTTCGGTCGCGACCAGCCGCAGCGGCCGGGGCCCTACGGAGCCGGCCGCCACCCGCGCGCGAGCGCAACGGCTACCCTCCATGTCCAGGGCCACAGCCACGCTGGCAATGCTGATGTCCATGCTGACGCGGCGTATCTTCGTGAAGCTGCTTCGGCGCCCTGGGGCAGGACGGTCGAGCAGGATGGCCTTCAGTAGTTCGCCGGGCTGCAGCCGAGTTTCGCCGGGCGCGAGAAACAACTCCGCAAGCGACAGTTCGCGGGTCTCTTGACCACGCTGCAACAACACCCGCGCGTCGTGCACCAGAAGGGGTGGCGCCATGTCAGCGCAAGGCGAGGCGTTGATCAGGTTGCCACCGATGGTCGCGACGTTGCGGATCTGCGCGCTGCCCAGCGTGCGGGCAGCCACTCGAAGCACCGGGAAGGTCGCGACGAGGTCAGCGTTCGCGAGCAGGTCAGCCACTCGGGTCATTGCGCCGATGGACGTGGTCTCCCCAACTCGAATGCCATCCAGCTCGCGCAGGCCGCGTAGGGATATCAGGGCCGAGGGGGACTGCCGACCTTCGCGGACCCGCAGCAGGAGGTCCGTCCCACCCGCCACGAAACAAGCACCCGGCGATGACTGCTGCAGTGAAAACGCTTCAGCGAGGCTC
The DNA here is from genome assembly GCA_965222375.1 of Polyangiaceae bacterium. Classification (GTDB taxonomy): domain Bacteria; phylum Myxococcota_A; class Polyangia; order Polyangiales; family Polyangiaceae; genus JACKEA01. Next base: position 2,907,259 of record CBDCTZ010000016.1, on the reverse strand, counting down.
GTAGGTCTGAAGTACTCGAAACTGGACATCTAAGTGAGTTCTCCTTGGCTCAGGCAACGACACCATCCCGCTTCAACTCGTTGATGACGGTTTCAGTCATGCCCACCTCGGCAAGCACACTGTTCGTGTGCTCGCCATAGGCGGGTGCGAACGGCAGGTTCTGGCCGTGCTGCTCCAGCCAACCGGTGCTAACCGCTGGGGGCGGCAGACGGATCTCACCTCCCGCAGGGGTGCGGGTGCGCAGCAGGGCCTTGGCAATGTAGTCCAGCTCCATCACTCCCTCGACGGGCGTGATGGGCGCGTGGGGAATGGCCGCCTCCGCAAGGCACTTCGCAACGGCGCCGCTATCGTGCTGCGTAGTGATTTCTCCTATGGCCTTGTGCAACCAGTCCTTGCGCGCCCGCCGACCCTCGTTCTTGGCCAAGTCGGGCTGCGCGAGGCTGGCGAAGAGCTGTGTCTTCACCAGCCGCTGCCACTGGGCATCACTGCCGACCGCCATGTAGATGAATCCATCCCGAGTCGGGTAGGCGTTGGTTGGGATGAACTGCCGGTGTTGGTTGCCGCTGCGCCGGACTTCGTCAGGCGGGCTCCCCATATCCAACATGGGGAGAAACGTCATCAGCCAGCTGGTCGCCACCTGCGCCATGGAGATATCGATGGCCCTGCCCCGCCCGCTCGATTGACGTTCGTACAGAGCCAGAATCACCTGCGAGAAGGCTTCGTCGCCGGCCTTTAGATCGATGATGGGCGGCCCGCACTGCAGCGGCGGCCCATCCGCTTCCCCGGTCAGGTCCATGTACCCCGTCAACGCCTGCAACACGGGGTCGTAGCCGGGCACGTCGGGATACGCCAGCCCCAAAGCGGAGATGCAACACCACACGAGCTCTGGACGCAGCTTCGACAGACTCGCGTAGTCCAAACCCAGAGTTTGGTGGCGCGCGGGCATGGTGTTGGTGCAGAACACATCCACGTCGAGTTCGGTGATGAGTCGCTGCAGCACTTCCCGCCCTCGGGCTTCCTTGAGATTCAACGCGATGGCTTGCTTCGCAACGTTGGGCGCAACGAAATAGCTGTGGCGATCTTCACCGGCCGTTGGTCGTCCAATATAGCGGTTGGGGTCCCCCGGCGTCTTGCGACCCGCCGCCGCCGTTGCCTCGACACGAATCACACGCCAGCCCAAGTGCGCAAACCGCAGCGTGGCGTAGCTCATGCTCAGCGCCTGCTCGACGCTGATGACAACTGGCTGTGGTTTTCTCTCGTTCTGGTCTGCCATGGTCCCTCAGAACCGGATCGGCTCTTGATAAGTGCCAAACACTTCTTTGAGCACGCCGCAGATTTCGCCCACGGTGGCGTAGGCCTTCACGCAGGAAAGCGTGCTCGGCATCACATTTCTGCCTTCCGCGGCGTCGTCGCGAAGAGAGGCCAGGCACGCCCGCACCGCCGAGGCATCACGCTTGCCGCGGATCTCCTTCAAGCGCGATATCTGAGAATTGGCCTCCTCCACCCGGTAGGGATGGAACTCCACAGGCCGTTCCTCTTCGGCTTCGACGAAGCAGTTGACGCCAACCTTGGGGGTTTCACCGTTCTGGATTCTGCATTCGCTCTCGAAGGCTTGACGGTTGACGTCGGCTTGCACGCGCCCCTCGGCCACGGCTCTCACGATGCCTCCCTCTGCGTCGAGGCGCGAGAGTTCACCGGCGATGCGTCGCTCCATTTCGTTGGTCATGGTCTCGATGAAGTAGGACCCGCCTAGGGGGTCGACGGTGTCGCAGAGCCCCATTTCCTTCATCAAGATCTGCATGGTGCGGAGGGAGATCCGCGCCGCATGTTCGCTCGGAATCGTGTACGCCTCGTCGTAGGAACAGAGCGCCATCGTCTGCGTTCCCGACAGAGCGCTAATCAGTGCGTAGTAGGCGCCACGCACGATGTTGTTTTCGGGTTGTTGAATCGTCAGACCGCCGCCGCCACCACCCGCGATCATGCGCAACTGCATCGTGCGCGGGTTCTGAGCGCCATATTCGTCTTTCAAGATCTTCGCCCACAGGCGACGCCCGGCGCGAAACTTGGCAACCTGCTCCCAAATGTTGCCGTGGATGTTGAAATTGAAGGACAGGCCGCCAGCAAATTTGTCCACGGAAAGCCCGCGTTCCTTGACGTGGTCCACATAGGCACGCGCCATGGCCAGGCCGTAGGCCATTTCTTGCACTGGCGTCGCGCCGGACTCGCGCACGTGATAGCCGCACACGCTGACCGGGCTGTAGCGCGGCACGTTCTCGGCGCAGAACTCGATGGTATCGCCCACCAAGCGCATCGAAGGCTCCACGGGATATATCCATGTACCGCGCCCGATGAACTCCTTGAGGATGTCGTTTTGGGCCGTGCCCCGGAGTTCGCTCAAGGCGAAGCCTCGCTTCTCGGCCATGGCGAAGTACATCGCCATGATCGGCACAGCCGCACCGTTGATGGTGAGCGACACGGTGATGCGATTGAGGTCGATCCCGTCGAAGGCTTCCTCCATGTCCGCAAGCGTATCCACCGCCATGCCCACGCGACCCACTTCGCCCTCAGCCATCGCGTCGTCGGAGTCGAGGCCGCACTGGGTGGGAAGATCGAAAGCTACGTTGAGCCCGGTCTGACCGTTCTCGATCAAGTACAGGAATCGCTCGTGGGTTTCCTTGGCCGTACCGAAGCCAGAGTACTGGCGCATGGTCCAAGGCCGCTTGCGATACATCTCGGGATGGATCCCCCGCGTGAAGGGGAACTTCCCAGGCTCACCCAGATCGGCCACACCGCCGCTCTGCTCGAGATGCTCGGGAGTGTAGACCGGCGCAATCTCGATCCCGGACTCCCAGATCACCCTTCCTGGCTCCTTCTCACTCACGTGCTCACCTCTCGGCGCAGAAAGTCCACGACGTCGGAAAACGGCGTCCCGGTCGGGAACACTTCCGCGACACCTTCTCGACGCAGTGCCTCGTGATCGGGCTTCGGTACGTTGCCACCGACGATGAGCATCTTGTCTGCAACGCCAGCACGCTCCATCTCTTGCCGAACCTTGGTAACCAGCGGCAGGTGTGCCCCGGACAAGACCGACAATCCGATGACGTCCACGTCTTCCTGCAGCGCGGTGTTTGCGATGGCAGCCGGCGACTGTCGAAGACCGCTGTAGATGACCTCCATGCCGGCTTGCATCAGCGCACGGCAGACGAGTTTCGCTCCAACGTCGTGCCCGTCCAGCCCGGGCTTGGCGACGAGTACGCGCACCTTCTTGCTCACGGCAGCTCCCTCGCTATGTTCACTCGCAAGATTTCCGACGTGCCACCACCGATCAACAAGAAGCGACAGTCCCGAAGGTAGCGCTGCACGCCGCTTTCCGCCGAAAAGCCATAGCTCGCCAGGACGCGCGCAGCCCGGTCGCACACGGCAAGCGCGGCCTCCGACGCAAACAGCTTCGCCATGGAGGCTACGCGCGCGTTCGGCATCTTCTGGTCACTGCGCCACGCCGCCCAGTAGGTCAGCCGACGTGCCGCTTCGAGTTCAACGGCCATGTCGGCAAGGTGTGCGGCAACCGCTTGGTGCCGCTCGATGGGTTTGCCGAATTGACTGCGCTCCTGGGCCCAAGCCCGGGCTTCTTCGAATGCGGCGCGGCCGACTCCAAGGGCTAGCCCGGCCGTCATGACGCGGATCTCCGCGAGGATTTCTTTGAGGTAAGTCGTGCCCTGCTGCGGCTCGCCCAACGCGCACGTGGCCTCAGCGCCTTCCAGGTAGACCTCACTGGTCAGGGAGGCGCGCACTCCCATTTTTTCGATGCTCTTGCCAACGGTTAGGCCCGTCGCACCCTGCTCCACGAGAAAAACCCCTAGGGATTTTTCTCCGGTTCGGGCGAGCACCGTGAAGAAATCCGCGACGGGTGCGGAGGTGATCCAGGTCTTGGAGCCAGTTAGTCGATACTTGCCTCCGCCTTCGGTGGCGCGGGTCTGCATGGCGAAGAGGTCACTGCCCGCGCCGGGTTCGGTCATGCAAATGGTGCCGATCTTTTCACCTCTCAGCGCTGGGGCTAGCAGGCGCTCGCGCACATCCGGGGGGGCAAAGCGCTGCAAGAAGTGCGTGCCCATCAAGGACTGCATGGTGCAAGCAGCGGCGACACTCAGGCTGCCCCAGGCCAGCTCCTCGACCGCGAGAACGTAGGTCAGAACACTCGCGCCGGAGCCCTCCGGCGGCGGGTAGCGCATGCCAAAGAAGCCGAGGTCACCGACTTTTCCGAACAACTCTCGAGGAAACTCCGGAGCTTCGTCCAGTGAGCGCGCGCGCGGCCGGATCTCCCGCTGCGCGAAGTCGTGGAAGGTCTTTTGGACCTGGGTCTGCTCCTCGGTCAGAGCAAAGTCCATCAGCCCGCTCCTCCGCGCAGAGACGCCGTGGCCGCAACATCGAGCTCCAAAGTGCTCGGGTCGAGCACTACCGCGTAGTGCTCGCGTGCAGTGGCGACGGAGATGATGCCGTCACGTACTTCCCGTTGCACGGTTTCGGCGGGACGCGCTTGCGGTGGACCGTAACCACCGCCGCCACCGGCCTCCTGGACGTACTCAGTGCCGGCCGGCACATCCTCGATCAAGTCTTTGCTCAGAGCCGTCCGCGTCGTCCCATCCGGAAACGCGAGTTCGATCTTGTTGAGACTGCCGGAACCACCGCCTTGCAATCCAAAGGAAGGCTCGACGTCACCATCACCGAAAACGACCACCTTGGTCCCGGAGCCTCCGACTCGGTAACGGGAACGCACGCCGAGCCCACCGCGATACTGTCCAGGGCCGGCGGAGTCGCACAGGAACTCGTGCTCGATGAGCGAGTGGGGCGTCATCTGCTCGAACATCTCGTAGTCCTGGTCGAGCACTCCCCCAGACGCGTCGATCATGCCGATGTGGTCGTAGCCATCGCAATCGCTGGTCGCGCCAGAGCCGCCCTTGAGGCCCATGAAGAAGATGTCCACGTAGGTGTCCTGCTTTTCGTCGTCGGAACCTGTGGAAAGGGAGCAAAGCAACTGATTCCAACCGGCCGTCACGCGCTCTGGAATCACAGGTGCGAGGGCACGAATGATGGCATCTGCATTGGGCGGGCACAGGTGGTTGCCGAAGGTCGTTGCAGCCGGGTAGGCGGCGTTGAGCAGTGTGCCTTCGGGGATGATGATGTCGAGAGGAGCCACCATGCCGTGGTTGTGCGGAATGTCCGGGCTCACCATCTGCAAGAAGGTCAATACGGTGGCCGACGCACTCGAGGTGTAGGTGCCGTTGACGAAACCCGTCGTTTGCGGATCCGTTTCCGAGTAGTCAAAGCTGATCTTCGCATCCTCGACATTGATCCGAACGCGGATCGTATACTCGGAGCCAGGGTTCTTCCCGTCGTAGTAGACCTTGGCTTCGCCGCGGTACTCGCCGTTTGGGATGGACCGGATTTCGGCCTCCATCATCTTCTGAGTCGAAGCGAACAACGCCTCCTTGTGAGCCTCGAAGACCTCTAGACCGTACTTTTCGATCAAAGTCTGCAGCCGCCGCTCGCCGACAGTGCACGAGCCCATTTGCGCCCGCATGTCCTCCTGCACGATGGTCAGACGGATGTTGGCGAAGATGAGGTCCCAGACGTCCTGGCGTAGTTTGCCTCGTTCGACGACCTTCACCGCGGGAATGCGCAAGGCTTCCTGCCAGACTTCCGTAGCGTTCGGGTTGTAACCCCCGCGCACGGCTCCACCGATGTCGGCCTGATGGCCCTTGCATGCGGCCCACGCCACGAGGGTGTCCTCCACGAAGATCGGCTTGAAAGCAGCCACGTCGTTGTTCTGATTGCCGAGGGAAAAGACGTCATTGTGAAAGAAGACGTCTCCGGGGAAGACGTTACCCTTGAAGCGTTTCGCGATGAACTCGCACACCGGCGAGAGGGAGAAGCTGAGAATCGGTAGATTCTCCGTCTGCTCGAGCATGCGTCCCTCGGCGTCGTATAGACCGGTGACGAAATCCCGCGCTTCACACAGGATTGGAGAACGCGCGGTCTTTTCGACGCTGATGCTCATTTCATCCGTGATCGCGCGCAACGCGCGGCCGAGAATGCTGACCAAAACGGGATCGATCTCGACGCCCATCAAGCACCTACCCTTCGTTCGACGACTGCTGTTCCATTCTGGTCGATGTGAGCAACGTAGTTTTCGGTCACGAAGAACGTCGTGTCTGTGCGCTCGATCAACGCCGGCCCCTGCACCACGTTGCCGGCGCGCAGCCTGTGCCCGTCGAACACCGGCAGAGGCGCGAAGTCATCCCGCTCAGGCACGAATGCGCGCCGCTGTCCGCTTTGCGCTGCGCTGGGGTCCTGACCGCCCGCCTCGACACGCGGCATCCCCGGCGGCTCCACTCGCCCCACAGAACGCACTCGCACGTTGATGAGCTGTAGCGGCGTGCCCTGCTCGCGCAGATTGTAGCCGTACAGCCGATCGTGTTCGGCATGGAATGGTTCGCTGATCTGCTCCAAATTCCCAGTGGCCAGCGCGTCCCCGCTCACCCGGACGCTGACCTCGTGGTACTGCTTGGCGTAACGTATATCGAGGGCGATCTCGTGGGCGCGCCGCTCTTTGGGCACTCCCTCTTGCTCCAAGGCGCTTTCGCCCTCGGCCGACATTTCCTGAACGAGACTGGCGACGGAGCCCAATGCCGCGGCGTCGAGCAGACAGACTGCGGAGCGTACGTAGTCGTGGGCCAAATCCGTGAGCAACATGCCCGTGGCGCATAGAGTCGATGCGAAGGCTGGCACGATTATCTTCGAGATATCGAGCTCGGCGGCGATCTGACAGGCGTGCACGCCACCCGCCCCACCGGCAATGACCATGGGAAACTCCCGAGGATCGAGCCCGCGCTTGATGGTGATTTCACGCACACCATGGGCCATGTTGGAGTTGATCACTCGGTACATGCCGACCGCCGCCCGCTCGGCGCTGAGCTTCAGAGCTTTGCCGACGTGGGTGTCGATGGCCGCCTCTGCCCGAGCGCGATCGAGCTTGAGCTCGCCACCCGCAAACGAATCGAGATCCAAGAAGCCGAGCAGCACATTGGCGTCCGTGCAGGTCGGCAGTTTTCCACCGCGGCCGTAGCAGGCGGGGCCCGGGTCCGCTCCGGCGGATTGGGGACCCATGCGCAACAGCCCACCGCCGTCGAGCCAGCCAACACTTCCACCTCCGGCGCCGATGGTGACGATGTCCAGCATGGGCAAGGCCGTACGAAGCCTGGCGATCTCTCCTTCAGACTTCAATTCCACGCGTCCATCCCGAACCAGCGAGGCGTCAAAGCTGGTACCGCCCATGTCCACCACGAGGCAGCTCTCGGCGCCCGCCGCTTGTGCGAACTCGAGTCCCGCACGAGGGCCGGCGGCGGGCCCCGACAGCAGGGTGGTCGCCGGCCGCGCTCGGGTGACTTCGGGCAACGCAACCCCGCCACTGGACTGCATGATCAGCAAGATGCCGCCGAAACCAGACGCGGCGAGCCGATCCGTCAGGCTGGACAGATAGCGATCGAGCACCGGACCACTGAAGGCGTTTAGGGCCGTCGTCGATACGCGGTTGTAGAAGCGGATGACCGGTAGCACGTCGCTGGAAACACTCAGAAAGGCGGTGGGCATCTCTGCCTGCACCACCTCCGCCACGGCCTTCTCGTGTGCCGGGTTCACGAAAGAGTTCATGAAGCAGACTGCGACCGCCTCCACGCCCGCTTGCTTCAATTCGGCAACGGCGCTTCGGACATCCTCTAGATCAAGGGGTTCCGTTTCCTTGCCATCACGATTCAGTCGCCCCGCAACCGCCAAGCGCAAGTAGCGAGGCACTAGTGGCTCCACATTTTGGTAGCGGTTGTCGTATTGCTCTTCGCGAATGCCTCGCCGCATTTCCAGGGCGTCACGCACACCGCGGGTGGTGAGCAGCCCCGTACTCGGACCTTTGCGGGTGAGCACGGCGTTCGTGGTCACCGTGGTCCCGTGCACGATGGTGCGGACGCGCTCCGCGAACGCTTTGGTGTCGAGGTTCTTCGCTTTGGCGATGGTCTCCAGACCGCTGAGGACGCCCACAGACGGGTCCTTCGGCGTCGACAAGACCTTGAAGGTCTCAACCGCCCCGCTCGAAGACCAAAGAAACAGATCCGTGAACGTACCGCCCACGTCGATACCAAGCTTGTAGTGCGTGTTACCTGTCGTCGCCATCATGCATGGCCCTCTTTTGGAAGATTGCCCAAGGCGCGCGCCCGATCGCAGCCAAGCGCCATTGCTTGAAGATTGGAGGCTGCGAACCTGGCGCCGCATCGCGATATCACCGCCGCCTCGAGTTGAGCCTGGTCGAAGGGAAAGAAACCAAGAGCCTGGGCCGCGCCCAGCAATACGGCGTTGAGAGTGCGGTCCGCACCGCTCTTTCGGACCAGCTCGGCACCGGAAAGGCTGATGACCTCACCACAGACCGAATCGATGTTGCTGATCACCTCGGCGGCCGCTGGATACTCGCGGCCAGCGCGGATCATTTCGAAGGGAACGATGGGGTCGACGTTGAGCAGGACTCGAGTCGTCGGGTGCATCCGGCGCAGGGCGCGCAGACCTTCCATGGGCTCGAATGCCAGCACTAGGTCTGCCTCACCGTCGCCGATGAATGTCGAGTGGCCTGGACCGAACAGCACCGTGCACTCGATGCTTCCCCCGCGCTGGGACATGCCGTGCAGCTGCCCCACCCGGACCGGCAGCCCCGCGGCGTGGGCTGCATTGCCGACGATTTGAGAAGCCGTGAGCACCCCCTGCCCACCAACACCAACCACCAAGAGCTTGCACAGCTCCGCGCTCATGATGGCCCCCCCGGCGTGATGGCTTGGTTGGAGCACACCAGCTCACAAACACCGCACGCGATGCACAGGGAGGGCTCGATGTCCACCACGCCGCCCTGCTCGGTGAGCGCCGGGCACGCGAGGGTGTCGATGCATGCGCGGCAATTCCCACACTGTCCACACTGCAAGCAGCGATGCGCCTCGCGGTAAGCGGCCGCTGCGTCCAACACGCCGGCGGTTTCACTGAAGGTCTTTGCGGACTCAGCGGGGCTCATGTGCTGCGGGTGGTTTCGTGCGGCGCGAGGTCCGCCGGTGGGCGGCGCAGCCGGTCGCCCCGTCTTGACAGGGGGAGGCGGCATGCGGCGGTCAGCGATCTTCGCGCCGCGGATCTGCCGATCGATTCCCCACGCGGCGCGGAGCCCATAACCCATCGCCGCCGTGACCATTCGCCGGCCCTCCGTCACATCCCCGGCCGCGAAGATGCGCGGATCCGACGTGGCCAAGGTCTCCGGGTCGACCTGAAGCAGGCCAGCTTCAGTGCGGCGAAGGGGCCGACCGTCGACGCTCAAAGCGTCGAGGACCGGTTCTTGACCCACCGCGAACAGCAGCAGCTCCGCAGCAAGAGCCGTCTCACGGGTCGGCTCTGCCAGAGACTCGACAATCACCCGCCCGGTTTCGGTACGTAACGGGCGCACTTCGTTGACGATCCGAACGCCCTCACGCTGAGCCGCCACGACTTCATCCGGCAACGCCGGCATCTCCGCGCGCGCTTCCAGGCAGGCGAGCTGCACGCTCCTCGCGCCGCTGCGCAGCGCGGTTCGGGCGGCGTCAACCGCCGCGTTGCCTCCGCCAATCACCACTACATTTTCAGCGGCCAGCTCGGCCCCTTTCCCGTCGGCGTGCTCTCGAAGGTATTCCAGAGCCACAGCCCGACGCGGCCCTTCGCCAGGAAGGGTCAGTGACCTGCCCCGGTCTGCACCGACGCAGACGACCACGGCGTCGTGCCCCTCGCTCAGAAGTGCGTCGAGAGTCACGTCGAGACCCAAGCGGGTGTTCGTGCGCAGCTCTACGTCGAGTTCGAGCAGCCTGCTCAGATCACGCGCCACCGCGTCGGGAGGCAGGCGGTAGCTCGGGATACCGCGGGAGAGCAAGCCCCCAGCACGATCCGCCGCTTCGATCAGGGTCACGCGGTAGCCGCGGCGGCACAGCTCTTGAGTTGCGGACAGGCCAGCCGGGCCGGCCCCCACGACCGCGACACGGCTTCCGTGTCGCGCCTCGCATTCCGTCGCGAACAGCTCCGGGCGCTCTCTGCTCGCCCAATCGACGACGTACCGCTTCAGATCGTTGATGCCAACGGTTTCGTCGATGGCATTGCGAACGCAACCGACCTCACAAGGGCGGTCGCAGACCCGACACACACTTTCGGGCAGCGGCGTGCGGGCTAGGATGTGACCCAAGGCCTCGGGCAGCTCACCGGCAACGACATGTCCGGCGTAGCCCTGAATGCACAGGGATAGTGGGCAACGTTCAGCACAAGGCGCAACGTCGAAGCTGTGCTCGCGTTCACGAATCGCGCGAGCGCGCGCCAGATTCCGCTCGAAACCATCGGTCATCGTCTGCGCGCAACGCATGCCATGGCTCGAACGTCCGCAGCTCCTGCACGCGTCGGCGTCCACCTCGTGGGGCGGGGGACGTGCGGCGCGTCCCAACAGGCGCGCATCGTATACGGGGCAGGCCCGTCGCGCGATGATCACACTGACGCCCTCTTCCTCGCGTGCGGCGCGGAATCCCGCGATTGTCTCGCCCAAGTCGTAGGGGTCCACTACCCGAACCTGTTTCGCTCCGAGTCCGCGGACCACCTCTTCGATCGAGGCTGGGCTGGTTATCTCTTGGGCGGCACTCTCTTGGAAGCCGGTCATCGCGGTAACCTGATTGTCCAAAATGACCGCAACGACGCTGGCGTTCTCCTTCAAGGCATCTAGCAGCGCGGGCATTCCCGCATGGAAGAACGTCGAGTCGCCCATGAAGCCCACGGTGCGCGTTCCTGATACCCGCGCCACCCCGGCTGCCAAGGTGAACCCGGCCCCCATGCAGACCAGAGCGTCCGCAACGTTGTGGGGAGGCGCGTAGCCGAGGGTGTAGCAGCCGATGTCGTTGAAGTAGAGCTGGCTCTCATCAAACGCCGCGCGGGCGGCGACGAAACTGGCACGATGCGGGCAACCAGGGCACAGCGACGGTGGCCTGGCCTCGACATTCAGGGACACCACCTTCTTGGCAGGTTGCTCCGGCAGCCCGCAGGCGGCGCGCAGAGCGGCTCCGACGTGCGCCGGCTCGTATTCGAATGCCATTGGCAAGTGGCCACTGAGCTTGCCGAGGATCTCGACGTTGATGCGGAGGCGCGCCGACAGAGCGAACAGCGCGTTTTCCAAATAGGGTGAGAGCTCTTCGACGACCAGCACTCGGCTGGCCGAGCGCAAAGCTCGAGCCAGAAACTTCTCTGGCAAAGGATGCGCCACACCAACACTGAAAAGCGAAACCTGCCCGGCGAAGGGCGGCTCCTCCAGAAGCTCGCGGCAAATGGCGGCTGGCGCGCCCTGGGCCACGACCGCCACCGGGCCGTCGCCGTGTTGGCGCAGAAACGCAGACCCCTCCACGAGCTCGAGCGCACGCTCCATCCGCCCCTCGATCTCGAGCCGCATTCTGCGGGCGTTTCTCGGGATCGGTACGTAGCGAGCCGGTTGGCGCTGGAACGCGGTGACGGTTCGTTCGCGCAGCGGACCAAGACTCATGGTCGCTCGCCCATGCGCAACCCGAGTCGTAGTGCGCAGCAGCACGGGCAGACGCGCGCGCTCGGAGAGCTCGAAACCAAACCGCGTCATCTCGAGAGCATCGGTGGGGTCAGTTGGGTCGAGGATCGGCAAATGCAGCATCGGCCCGAGATGGCGCTGGTCCTGCTCATTCGGGCTCGTATGACAGGAAGGGTCACCCGCGCTGACAACCACCATGCCTGCTTCGGTGCCGATATAGGGGATGGTAGAGAGCGGGTCCCCGGCAACCATCAGGCCGAGGTGTTTCATCGCTGCAATGGACCGACCACCCGCCAAGGAAGCCGCGAAGGCGAGCTCCAAGGCGATCTTCTCGTTCACGGCGTATTCGAATAGCAACCCGTCGTCTTTGCTCAGGCGCGCGAAGCTGTCCGTGATCTCGCTCGATGGCGTGCCCGGGTAGCCCGTCGCAAACACGACCCCTGCTTCCAACGCGCCGCGCACGATCGCCTCATTGCCGAGTAGGCAGGCCTCGTGTCCCGCCGCCGCAAGCAGCGGCTCATCCGTCGGTTGTTGCTGCCAATTCGAACCCATCGTCACCCCAGGTCAGCCCTAGTTGTCGGTCCACACCCGTCTCAGGCAGCTACAACAACTCCTGAACTTCTTGTCGACCTTCAGCTCTGCCACGAGACGCCACCTCCCTCGCCCGCCGAGCTTCATGCCTGATGACGAGGGGTTGTTCGTCGAGGCACGGGCACTACGCGCACAGCTAACCCAACGCGGCAGCGCGGCGCCGTACATGACTCAAATCATGGAGTCATTTGATGCACCGCGGCGTAAGCGTCGCGGCATTCTTCTCGCCCGCCTAGGGCGCCCACATGAAGCCCACGCGCAGCCCGCCACGGGCAAAGTGGGCGCGGGGGCGTCCACCACTGGGTAGGTAGTGCTCGTAGGCGACGGCCAGCCCAGCCCAGGGAATGAATCCGCGGATCCTGAGCGCCTTCACGCCGATGGTTCCCCCGATCCGCGCGCCGTAGCTGAGGCTCGAGTCGTCGGCCTGAAACAACGCAACCGGCGCCAACTCTGCGTCGTAGTGCCAAGCAACGTCGTGAAACCGAAACACCACAGGTATGGCAGGGAAGTAGTTGATCACAAGCTCGGTCGGTTGCGTGTTGGGGCGCAGCATGGCTCCCCCCCCGAACTCGGGTCCCAATAGCAGGGTGAAGTCCCCTCCCCAGCCGTAGCCTCCAAGTATCCTTCCGTAACCACCGCCACCAAAGGTCCAGCTGCCGGCGGTGCGCCGGATCTGGAGCAAGCCACCGGTTTCGAGATTCAAACTCAACCGGTCGGCGTCTGTCTGCAGACCGTGAAAGGACGGGTCGGTCTTGACCCAGAACGGACAGTCCTCCACTTCCCCGAGTGCACGAGCCAGGGCATCTCGCTCTCGCTCGGCACGGCGGGCCTTGCGCACCTCCGAAGTCATCTCCCCGTACTTGTCGAAGAGCTCCCGAGCGTCCCCGAGCTCCTCAGTTCGCCGCTGCAGGATCTCGAGGGCGCGCTCTCGCGCCTCAGGCAACACCCGACATACGGACTTGAGCATAGTGGGGCGCATGGATCGGTGCGCCTCCTCCTCGGTGAACCAGCCGGTGAGATCTTCGGATTCGACGATCCGCTCCGTGTCAATGATCAGATCCCGAGCTTGGTGCTCCGTCTGCCTAGCTTGTGTTTGCGCACTCGCGCCCACGCAGACGAAGGTCGCCGCCAAGAAACTCGTGCTGAAAGCCGATCGAACCAAGAACCGAAGTCGTTGAGCCGCACCGCCCGAAAGGCAAGCCGATCGCCGAAAAGCCCGGGCAACGGCGCAAAAAGCACCGCACCGCGGGCGAGTTGGGCGCAAGCTGCCGACCACCCGCGCCGAATGCCCGGGCACGGTCAGCGCCCCATCGGAAGTACAAATATTCCAAGGGCGGCGCGAGCAGCTCTGCGGCGTGACCAAATCATGAAATTCGGGTAGCCCAAGCTGGGACAAGCTGATGTCGTGACCCATCCGGCTCTCGGCCTCTACACCTACGCGGAGTTCTTCAGCTGCGCGATCGGATTTCTGCCGTGCATGGCGGTGTCACACTTGAGGCATCGGGGCGACCCGACGCGCCGGATCCAAGGCCGCTGGATGCGCCGATTCGGTCGCACTTCGTCACGGCTCACGCCGGTTTGGAGGTTCTCCACCGACGGCGTGCCGCCACCAGATATCTTGAAGCGCGGCTACGTGGTCATTTCCAACCACGAATCCACGGCGGATCCATTCCTACTTTCGTTCCTGCCCTGGGACATGCGTTGGGTGGCCAAGGAGGAGATCTTCAAACTCCCATTGCTTGGCTGGCTGATGCACTTGGGCGGTGACATCCCCTTGAAGCGAGGGCAACGGGCGAGCGTCGAGGCCATGATGGCGGAGTGCCTGCGCACCCTTCGAGGCGGTATGCCCATCATGATGTTCCCAGAGGGGACGCGCTCCCCCGACGGCAAGCTACTGCCCTTCAAAGACGGCGCCTTTCGCCTCGCCATCGAGGCAGGCGTACCGATCCTGCCCGTGGCGATCGCGGGCTCCCGAACGTGCCGGCCCAAAGGTTCCCTCTGGTTCGGCAAGGCCCGCGCGCACGCCCGGGTTCTCGAGCCGATCTCGACCGAGGGCAAGACTCTCGACGACCTGCCCCGGCTGCGAGGCCAGTCCCGGGCCGCCATCGAACGCGCGCTGCCCGCGGTGCGCGCCCACGTGGGCATGACGAGCAGTCCGGACACCTTCGCTTCGCCCAGCCTGGAGCAGTCGCACCCTTGAGGGCGATCCGGCTGTGCCCGCCCTGAGGGCAGCCCCACCGTATCCCGGCAGTGGTTCGTGCGCTAAAATGCCGGCGCGAACATGAAGCAACGAGCGCGGCCGCCACGGAAGAAACGGCGCAAGCGCCTCGCGCGGCGCGTCAGTCTAGGGGTGCAGAACACCCTGGAGCTGATGCGCCTGGGGCGTCTGACGGAGCGCGAGGCTGTGCCCTTCGACGTGTTGCATCGCGAGGCCTCCTACCAGCTACGCAGGTACCGCCCCGAGCTCGAGACCGACGCCGAACGGCCCGCGCTGCTCTTGATCCCTCCGCTCATGCTGACGGCGGAGATCTACGACCTGGCACCGGATCTGTCGGCCGTGGACTTCCTGCTCAAGCAAGGGATCGACCCCTGGGTCGTCGACTTTGGTGCGCCGGAGCGTGAAGAGGAGGGCATGACGCGCACCTTGGATGATCACGTGCGCGCAGTCGTCGATGCCGTTGGCCGCGTTCGAGACGCTACTGGCCGCGCGGTTCACCTCGCAGGCTATTCCCAAGGAGGCATGTTCGCGTATCAGGCTGCGGCCTTTCTGGGCTCTGACGGTCTAGCCTCCATTCTGACCTTCGGCAGCCCTGTGGACATTCACAAGACCTTGCCGCGGGTCAGCACCAACATCACCGCGCGGCTGATCCGCGGCCTGCGGCATGTCGTTGAACCTCCGCTCAGACGTATCGAGGGCCTGCCGGCGATCCTGACCAGCACCGGGTTCAAACTGCTTTCACCGAAGAAGGAGCTCGAGCAGCTCGTAGGCTTCGTGAAAAACCTTCACGACCGCAACGCTTTAGCGAAACGCGAAACGCGCCGACGCTTCCTCAACGGTGAAGGTTTCGTGTCCTGGCCCGGGCCGGCACTGCTCAAGTTCATCGACGAGTTCATCGTACACAACCGCATGATGAGCGGCGGCTTCGTGATTGATGGCCGTACCGTGGCCTTGTCCGACATTCGCTGCCCGGTTTTGTGTTTCGTTGGCACCCGAGACGAGATCGCTCGCCCACCTGCCGTAAGGGCAGTCAAGAAAGCAGTGCGCAACGCCGAGGTCTTCGAGGCTTTCGTACCCGCCGGCCACTTTGGGCTGGTGATTGGCTCGACTTCGCTGCGGGACTCTTGGCCCACGGTCGTCGAATGGTTGAAGTGGCAGGAGGGCGCGGGTGGCCGCCCGCGCTTGCTCAGCATCGACGAGCCCTCCCAGGAGCCGCAGGAAGATGTGGAGATCGAGGACGCAGCCTTCGATGAGCCCCTGGAGGTCGAACTGTTCACAGATGCTCTTCGAGGCACGGCGGAGCAGCTGTGGAACAACCTAGGCAACCGGTTCGAGGACTTCGCCCACTCCGCCGACGCGTTGCGCTATCAGCTGCCTCGCCTCTTGCGCTTGCAGCGGTTGGAGGACGGGACACGGGTCAGTTGCGCGCGCAGCTTGGCGAAACAGGCAGAGCGCATCGGCGAACAGACGTTCTTCTTGTGGAAGGGTCGTGCGTTCTCCTACGCCGACGCGAACCGACGAGTAGACGCAGTGGTCCGTGGCTTGTTCCACGCCGGCGTGCGCCGAGGTCATCGCGTAGCAGTGGTGATGGGGCCGCGCCCCAGTTTCTTGTCGGTCGTGACGGCCCTCAACCGGCTTGGGGCCGTGGCCGCCTTGGTGAGCCCAGAGCTTTCGGATTCAGATCTGCGCGCCGCTTTCGACGTGGCTGAGGCCACCCGCATCATTGCAGATCCAGATACCGCGGCTCGTGCGCGGGAAAACAGTGAGGAGCAGATCTGGGTGCTCGGCGGCGGCGGACCGAACCGGTCGCTCCCCACGGGCACCCATGACCTGGAAAAGGTCGATCCGGAAAGCGTCGAGCTTCCGGCGACACTTTCTGTGGACAGCGGGCGCGCGGAAGATCTGGCGCTCCTTTTCGTGACCGCTGGGCATGGCTTGCCACCTCGCGCCGCGCGGATCACGAACCGGCGCTGGGCCATATCTGCCTGGGGTGCAGCGGCCGCCGCCACATTGACCGACAACGATACGGTGTATTCCTGTCTGCCTCTACACCACCCATCCGGCTTGTTGGTTTCCGTCGGCAGCGCTCTGGTATCGGGAACGCGCCTCGCATTGGCGACCCACTTCGACCCCGCGACATTCTGGCGCGAGGTGCGTGGCTACGGCGCGACGGTGACCTTCTACGCTGGCGAGATGATGCGGGAGCTGTTGGAGGCGCCCCAATCGGACGACGAGCGGAATTGCCCCTTGCGACTGATGGCGGGCAGCGCCATGCGCAAGGCGCACCAGGAGCGCGTGCAGGCGCGTTTCGGAGTGGGTGTGCTCGAGATGTACGCGTCCACGGAGTGCCCGCTAGTGTTGGCGAACGCTTCTGGAAAGAAGCTCGGCGCCCTAGGCCGGCCCTTGCCCGGGAGCTCTCAGCCACTGCTCTTGGAGTGGGACTTTGAGCGTGAGGACTTCGCGCGCACCAACACCGGCGGCGCCCGACTCGCAAGCGTTGGTGAGCCGGGCCTGTTGTTGGCGCGCGTGGAGGCAGACCAGCTGTCGCCAGCCCGACAACGCGTGCTCAGCAGCGTGGTCGAGCCCGGAGACGCCTGGTTCGTAACCGGGGACATGCTGCGGCAAGATGACGACGGCGACTACTGGTTCGTCGGGCGCGCAAGCGACGTGATCCGCACTGCCAGTGGCCCCGTGTATCCCCGAGAGGTCGAGGACGTCTTGTACCTGCTACCTGAAACTGCGATGGCAGCCGTCTACGCCCTGCCCACGGATTCAGGGCCAGAACCCATCGCCGCAAGCATCGTCTTCGAAGGACCACCACTCTCTTTCGAAGCCCTCGGCCGCCACCTCGCGGAGCACTTGCCGCCTCACGCCGTCCCGCAGGTGCTTCGCATCTCCGACACATTGCCCCTGACGGATGGCTTCCGCCCGATCATACCCCTGCTCCAGAAGCGAGGAGCTGACTTCACCGCGCAAGAACAGCGGCAGACGGGGCAGGACACACGCGCGCGGATCGCGCCGCCTTCGGGTGCTAGGTTGGAACCGTGAGCGCAAGCGTCGAGCCCAGCGTCGAACCTCCTGAACCTCCTGGCAAACGCCAGCGTGGGCGCTTGGTGAAACTGACCTGGCTCGCCTTGGGATGGATCCTGTTTGGAATCGGGGTCATTGGAGTAGTGGTGCCTGGCCTTCCGACAACCGGGCCGATGTTGCTCGCGCTAGCCTGTTTCGCCCGTGGCTCGGATCGCCTACATGATTGGCTGCTGCACCACAAATGGTTTGGACCACCTCTCCAACACTGGCGACAACATCGCGTCATCCCGATTCGCGCGAAGCTCTTGGCAGTGTCGATGATGGGCGCGAGTTTCGCATACGTCGCCCTGGCATCCTCGCTCGCGTCTTGGGCCGTTGTTTCAATAGGCGGTCTCATCGTCGTTGGCGCAACAGTCGTGCTCTGCCATCCACACAAGGTCAGACAAGTGAGTACGCAAGCGGCAGCGGAGCCTCCTGACTGAAGAGCCGCGTTCCGCGGTGGATCACTTCTTCGGAGGAATGCACACCGTGCCGGACGTGCCCGTCTCTACGAAAGTCACCTGATCGCCACAGCTAGCCCAGTGCTCGCGAACGCGACAGAAGCTGCAGTCGGTCTCTCCTGAGCATTGCCTGGCGCAGTAGTTGTCCGGATCTCCCTTCACGCACACCGTGCCTTGTGGGCAGCCAGCGTTATCGCTGCAGCCTTTCTTGGCGCAATAGCCGCCCGCAAAGCCAGTGAAGCAGGTGAGGTCCGTGGCGCAATCGGCGTCCGTGGCGCAATCAGCGCCAGCACCGCAATCACCCGGGACACAGATCTTTCGGTTCTTGCTTCCACCGCCGCTAGAGCGGCAAATGAACTCCGATCCCGCCTCGCGTTGGCAGTACTCTTCCTCGTCCACTTTGCCGCTGCCGCCGCTTGCGGGCACGAGATCCCCCGGTTCACAACTCAAGAAGCACATCATGTCGGGGTCCGACGAGAAGGGCGAGCAGACCTGCTTGATTCCTGTTTTGCATTCACCATCGGCGGCGCAGCAGTCCGTGTCCGCAGTGCAAACGTGGGTGCAATATCCGTCTCGGATCTTGTCCAGACAGCGCACATCGCCCTGCAGCGTGGACTTGTCCTCTACGTCGCTGTAGCAGTCTGACGGCGCTTCGCAGGCCGCTCCGGTTTGCTCGGGACGTCCTCCGCTGCCACCGCTCCCGTCGTCGTCATCCTCTGAACCGCAGCCTGTGCCGAGCACTGCGCCCACACCAAGCAACACCAGGAAACCGATCACACTGCGCATGGGATATTCCTCCGAAAGACGACGCCACGAAGAGTGCGTGGCGTGAAGGGGAATGGATTATGCCTTTGCACGCATCTCCCTGAATGTATTGATAAATCCAAAGGGGAATCCGGGGCGTCACTTGGCCTGCACCACCCGGCGTTTGAGGCGGTCGATGGCTTGCTCGAGCCTGGACAGCTCCGGTCCGAAAGAAAAGCGCATGTGGTGGTTGAAGCGCGAAGCGCGACCCAACCGGCGCTGTCCCGGATCCACGTCGAAGAACTTCCCAGGCACGGTGATGACCTTCTCTTCGAGGGCCATTCGGAAGAAATCGTCGCAATCGCGGAAAGACTCAGGCAGCTCTGAGAGGTCTCCCCATGCGTAGAAGGTTCCTTCCGGCTCAACGTCGAAGCGCACCCCGATGTCGCGCAGCCCTGCAACCAAGCACTGACGTTTCTTGCCAAAGACGCTGTGGATCGCCGCGCCTTCTTTGCGCGCATGCTCTGCTGTCACGATCTCGACCGCCGCGCGCTGCAACGGGCGAGAGCCGCCACCGTCCAAGAACGAACCGGCACTGGCGGCCGCCTCGATCACGGGCTTCGGCCCGACAATCCACGTGGTGCGCCAGCCCGGGTAGCGCCAGTTCTTCGTCAAGCCATCGAAAATGACGACGGGATCCTTGTCCACGTCTTCGACGTACTCTGCTGCGCTCACGATGCTCGGCTGCTCCGACCAGATGTAGTGGGAATAGAACTCATCGGTCAGAAGCGTACAATCCAGCTCCCGCGCCGTCTGAACCCACGCTTCCAAGTCCTGCCCCGCGATCAACTTGCCAGTGGGGTTGCAGGGGTTGGAGAGCAGTACGGCTCCCAGGCCGCGACCCAAGATCTCGCGACGCAGCTCGTCCACGCTGAAGCTGTAGCCGCGCTCGGGATCGAGCAGCACGGGGATCGGTATGAAACGCCGGAATACGTCCAACAATTCTTCGTACGCCGTGTAGTCGGGCAAGAAGTGTCCGAGGTTCACGGTTCCGATGGCCGCGCAGGCGCGCATGATCGACACGCGGCCGCCACCTGCGATGGCCACATTCTCGGCGCTGTACTTGGAGCCATGACCACGACGAAACAAGTCGTTATAAAGGCCAGCCACCGCTTCGCGCAGTTCCCACAACCCGGCCACGGGCGCATACTCTTGGTCGGCATCGCTGATACTGACTTGTCGCACTCGGGCGGGCGCGCCGGCTAATTCACCGGCTTCGGGCATGCCTTGCCCCAGGTTGCTCCAGTCGGGATCTTCTTGGCGGTAGCCGTGGCGCGCCGCCTCGGCCATCACGTAGATGACGCCGGTGCGGGGTACGGATCGAAAAACACCTGGCTGCATGATGCTGGGCACCATAGCCAGCCCCACGACAATGGGCGCGCAAAAATGTCGTTGGCGCTGTCTGCCCAGCCCTGCCCGCGAGTTCGGGGCACGGCTGCGCCCTCAATCACGCCAAAAAACGCACCCAGATCTGGTCGTCGATGTAGGTGCCACCTGCTATCTTCACGAACTTGCGGCGCGTGCCCTCATAGGAAAATCCGAAGGCGCGATACAGCGAGTGTGCGCGGACATTGTCGGAGCGAACATACAATTCGAGGCGCTCGATTCCGCACAGCTTCGCGTGATCCAGCAACGCCTGCATCAGCGCGCGGCCAACGCCCTGGGCCTGGAAGCTCGGATGAACTCCGATCCCGAGGTAAGCGACATGCCGCAAGAACGAAGGGCCGAACTGCTTCAAACCCGCCATTGCCACGATCCTGGACTGTGGCTCCATCAGCTCGGCGACGATGCTGGTCGAGGCATCGCCGGCGGAGAAGCCCCGATACAGATCGTCGATGCGGCGCGCCTCCTCTTCAACGCTGCGAGCATCCTCTGGCCCACCCACGGTGCCGTCACCAGCCTCGAGCAGCGCAGTGTCCAACTCCACCAAGGCCGCGGCATCCGCAACGCTCGCGACTCGCAGCCGAGCAGCTCGCCCGTCCTTGGTAGTGAAATCGACGGTGCCTTCCACGCGGCAACTCTCGCACACCGCTTCGTCTCGCGCTATGTTCGCGCCTTGCTGTTTACCGGACCCAATTCGTGAAGACCCTCGGCCGCCATCTAATCGCTGAATTCTACGACTGCGACATGAACGTCATCGACGACGTCCAGGCCGTGCGATCCATCTTGCTGGCCACTGCGGACGCCGTCCGCGCCACGGTCGTGGGGGAGGCGTTTCATCGCTTCGCGCCCCAGGGGGTCAGTGGGACGTTGGTCATCGCGGAAAGCCACATGTCCCTGCACACCTGGCCCGAGCAGGCCTACGTCGCTGTGGACATCTTCACTTGTGGCGAACTCGACCCCAACCATGGAGTGGAGACGCTGGCGGCGCGACTGAGCGCGTCGAGCTATCGGCTCCAGGAAATCACGCGCGGCCTGCCGGCGGACATCGAGGCCGGACGAAAGCTCGTGCCCCAAGACGTGCGCATCGTGAGCCGAACTCGCGAAGGCCGCGGCCGCGAGACCGGCTGAACTCCGCCCGAGCCGCTGGGGCCCCGGAGCTGCTGCAACGGTTGCCGTCAGGGTTGCCGCGAGGCCGGCTGAACCCGCCCGAGCCGCTGGGCGCAGGTGCCGGTTCCAGCGCACGGATTGTGCGCTACACTTGAAGGTGATGGCCCGACCTAGCGCGCTACTCGCCGAGGCACTCCGAGAAACCGCCATGCGATTGGAAACTGGCGCCAGCACGTACCGCTGGTCTCACTTCGCTCACTGCAATTGCGGGAACCTGGCTCAAACTCTGACCCGCTTGTCGCCTCGACAGATCTACGACGCCGCGGCGGTGCGAGAGGGGGACTGGGCCCAACAGGCGCTGACGATGGACCTTCCCGACTACGGAGACCGACCCGCCCTAGACGAGGGCGCTTGGGAGCCCGAAGACCTCGGGGCCTGCCCGAACACGGGCGTACCCATGACGCAGATCTTGAGGCAGATGGCTGCCGCGGGCTTGGAGGCAGCCGACATTGCACACTTGGAGCGGCTATCGGATCCGCAGATCCGTAGGCGGCTGGGAACGAACTCCGTGGACTTCCCCTATGCCGACCGCGGCAACGTGATCTCATACCTGCGGGCTTGGGCTGAGGTGATGGAGGAGCAGCTAGCACAAGGCGACCTTCAGCCGCTCAGCCCCATGGCTGCCGAGTAGCGCGGCGCTCCCATAGCGACTTCGCTTCGCTTCGGTGCGGCGCGCCCGCACCCCAATCGTGTATGGTTCCGGCCGCCCACGGGCACGAGGATTAGCAGCATGACAACGACGATTTCGGTCAAACGCGCATTGAGCGGTGAGGTGGCAGAAGGCACGGAAGTGACCGTGCAGGGCTGGGCCCGGACTCGACGGGATTCGAAAGCAGGCCTCTCATTCATCCATCTGCACGATGGGTCGTGCTTCGCGCCGATTCAGCTCGTGGCGCAAAACAGCCTCCCGAACTACGAGAAGGAAATCCTGCACGTGACGAGCGGCGCCTCTTTGCGCTGCACGGGCAACTTGGTGCGCTCTCGAGGCAAGGGCCAGGCTTTCGAGATTCAAGCACAGACCATCGAAGTCATTGGCCTCGTCGACGATCCGGAGTCCTACCCGATTCAGCCCAAAGCTCACAGCTTCGAGTTTCTGCGCGAAGTGGCCCATCTGAGGCCCCGCACCAATACCTTCAGCGCGGTCGCGCGGGTGCGTCAGACAATTGCCCAAGCCATTCATCGCTACTTTCACGAGCGCGACTTCGTATGGGTGAACACACCCATCATCACCGCCAGCGATTGTGAAGGCGCCGGCGACATGTTCCGGGTCAGCACCCTGGACATGGCCAACCTGCCCCGTACGCCTGAAGGCAAGATTGACTACGCCCAGGACTTCTTCGGCAGGGAGGCCTTTCTAACTGTCAGCGGGCAACTCGCCGTGGAAGCGTACTGCTTGGCGCTGTCCAAGGTGTACACATTTGGACCGACCTTCCGTGCAGAAAACTCCAACACCGCGCGGCACCTAGCCGAGTTCTGGATGGTAGAGCCGGAAATCGCCTTCGCGGATCTCAAAGACGACGCAGATCTCGCAGAGGACTTTCTCAAATACGTCTTTCGCGCCGTGCTCGAGGAACGACCCGATGACATGGCGTTTTTCGCGCAACGTATCGAGAAGACTGCCATCGAACGCCTCGAAGGCTTCGTGGACTCCAGCTTCGCCCGCGTTGACTACACGGACGCGATCAAGATCTTGCAAAGCGCCAAGATGAAGTTCGAGTTCCCGGTGAAGTGGGGCGCAGACCTGCAAACCGAACACGAGCGTTTCCTGGTGGAAAAGCACTTCAAGAAGCCCGTGGTCGTGATGAACTACCCGGCCGAAATCAAGGCGTTTTACATGCGTCTGAACGACGACGAAAAGACCGTCGCCGCCATGGACGTGCTGGCACCCGGTATTGGCGAGATCATCGGTGGCTCTCAGCGTGAGGAACGCCTCGACGTCTTGGATCAGCGCCTGCGGGCCTTCGATCTCGACCCGGCCGACTACGGTTGGTACCGGGATCTGCGCCGCTTTGGCACCGTGCCCCACGCTGGTTTCGGCCTGGGCCTGGAGCGCCTCGTGGTGTACGCCACCGGAGTGGCCAACATCCGCGACGCCATCCCCTACCCGCGCACTCCGGGCAACGCCGCCTTCTGAGCGGCTGCTACAGGCGTGCTGGCTCCCCGGACGCGCCGCGTGGTCCGCAAGAGCTGCCACGGGCTCATGGCCCCCTCCACGCCGGTTGTGAAGGTTTGGGTTTGGGGTCGGTTCGCGAGCGCAACCTGGGCCACTACTCCCACGCCGGGCCGAGCGTTGACAATGGCACTTCGTGGCACGGAAACCTGCAACCTCGCTCGAACTGCCGCGCGAGGCTCGCCACACGACGAGTTGCGCAGATTCTGCTCTATCGTCGAGATCACCTTGGGATCCGAGGCGTTGCGAGTACGTCTGCCGGTCGGTGCAGTTCGCCAACTGTTCCGTAACGTGAGCGTGCAAACGCCGTGACGACATGTCGCATGCGCGCCTACACGCCAACATGACAAACACGCTTGCGACGCATCGCGCCGAGGCGCATCATTTCGAGTCACAGGACCGAAGGTTTCCGGGGAGGAAAAATGCACCGCATCACGTTGACGCTCTCTCTCTCTCTCTCTCAGTGGTAGGCTCTATCGCTTGCGCCTCCGACTCGAAGTCCGAGTCGACACGGCTGACGCAGCCCCTATCCGGCCCCGGCGCGGGCAACGACGACGGCGGTGACCACGGCGCGGACCAACCCTGGGTCGACTGCCGTAACCGCAAGCACCAGCGAGCCGCCGATCCCTTCGGCCCCGTGATCTCCCACGGCGTGCGCGAGGCGCCTGGCTTTCGACCCGGTCGCTTCAACGCAAGCGCGCGCCGCGCGTTTCGGCGAGCCAGTCTGCAAGGCCACCCCGACTGGCCCACCTTCCTTCTGTCCGACATCGAGCTCCCGTCGGCATCGCCGACGATGGTGGAACTCGAAGAGCTGATCGAATCGGCTGTTGATCTGGCCGGACGACAGGTTCCAGCAAACGCCACCGTTCTGGAGCGACGCGAGCTGACCGAAGCCGGCGCCACTCGACGCATGTGGACAGCGGGGTTCTTTCACGAGGATGTTCGCGTGTCTCCTGCCGAGTGCGATCTGTCCGTCGAGTCCGGACAGACCACCGCAGCGATCTTGTACTGCCGCTTGCCGCTGCAAGCTCCCACGCGCTTCGAACCGTTCCAATTGGCCGAAGACTCCGCTTTGGATATCGCGCGCAATGCGGCGGAGCTGCCCGCAGGCTACGGCGACATCGAGCGGCTCCTGGTTGCAGACGGCCCAATCGCCAGCGCCCACTTCTATGCCGTACTCAGCGACGGCCGCAGAGAAATCGCCGTGGAGCTCGACGGCCAGGGAAACGTGCTGGCAGTGGGCGACAATACGAAGCCCTTCACCTTCAACGGCTACGATCTCGACTACACCGTCGGAGTTGCCGAGCGAAACACGCCGATCCCGGTGGGCAGCGGCCAGGGGATCCTAGACACGGCGCCGGTCGAAGCGGGCAAACAGAATTGCGTCGGACAGGGCCCGCAGCAGTACGCCCGGGGATTCGCGATCTGCTACAACGACGTGCTGCGCGACGTGGACGGTGCGCTCACGCAGCCCCTGGTCGCGCCTCGACCAGACCTCGATTTCACCAACCCACCCGACAGCTTCGATCCGTTGCCGCCTCAGGTGCTCGACTTCGCGAGCACCTGGGGCGGCGAGCCGGTGCACGGGGTGTACGACCAGGTAGCGAGTCGGCCAACAGACTCGAACAGTTTGCTTGCCTACGTCCGCGACCAGCAATCCGCGCCGGTCCAAGCCGTTGGCCCCGCCCACCACGCCGAGCTGCAGGCCTTCTACAACATGGCCAAGCTGCAGCGCTTCTACGCCCTGCTCGATCCGAAGTTCGTGGTCAACGGCCAGGACCGCTTCCGCACCGAAGTGACGGTGCATTGGAACCCGGAGCTGGATGGCTTGCCCCCGAACGCGTTCAGGTTTCGGGCGGGCCGGCGCATTCTGAAGATGGGCGCGTTCGAGAACCCTGCCGAGGACCTCGTGGAATATGACGGTCCCGGCGGCGGCGACGTCTTCGCCCACGAATACCACCACCACATCCAGGAGTCCCTGGCGCAGTTTGCTGGTTGGCAGAAGTTCGTGACGGGGGAGGACTTGTTTCCCTTTCCGCCGTCTGGTTCCGGGGGCAGCAGCTGCGGCGCAGAATGTCGCCGCGCGTACCTGCTCGAGGGCACCGCGGATGGGTTTTCCGCTGTATCCACTCGTGGAATACAAGGAACTTTGGGTGCAGCCCACCTGAGCCCCTCAGAATTGGCCGTCTGCAGCGGCAATCGCGGGACCTACCAGACTGGCGTGGGTCCAGCCGGAGTACGACGGCTATGCAACAACGAGGCGTTCGGGTTTTGGGAAAGTGGCCCTGGTCTAGACCCAGTTTGCCATCCCGGGTCGGGAGAGCAGTATAAGTGGGGAGTGCGCCAGCTGATCCTGGGCGGCGGAATGTATCTGTACCAACAACGCTTCCGCCAAGCCGGCATTGGGCCTGGGTTCTTCGCGCAGCACCTGCTTCAAGCGGAACGCAAGCTCCAGAGGCCGAGTGACAACGAGATGTTCTACCTCGGTGGCCTGCTGGCCTTCCTCGCGGCTCAACCGGGCGAGAGCGCGCGCCGGTACGTTCACATTGCACGCGCGGCCTTCGCGGAAAAGGGCGTGTTTCCGCCCCTAGCTCATATTTGGGGTGGTCTGGGCCTGGACGACGACATCGACAAGCGTCCGCAGCTCAGTTGTGACACGGCCACGTGCGACGACGGCACGGCACGGGGCATGAGCTCCGCGTCCATCACGGCTGGAGGTCCTCTGGAATGGACGGGCGGTGCGGTGCCGACCTTCGAGATCTTCGCGCCGTTCGGAAGTCGTTATCAGCGTGTGGGTGCCACCGGTCAGATCGTGTACTTCGAGCTGAGCAGTACCGCAGCGTTCGCGCAGCAACAGCGCCAGCTAATCGTGATCGACACCTCGATTCGAACCAACTGCGCCCCAGCGGGGTTTGCGCTCAAACAACCGTCGAGCGCGAACTGGCAAGCCGCGGTTGCTGCAGCGGAACAAGGCTCGGGTCGAGTCTACTATCGGCTGCGTCAATGCCTCGCCTCCGCGTCGGGCCCCGACGACCCGATCAATTGCATCGTCAGTGCCAACGCCCAAACCCCTGCGTTCATCGAAATCGACGTTCCTGGCGGCGGAGGTGGTGGCTGTTCCTGCCGAACTGCGGGTGAACGCTCACCCACAACACCTTGGTCGATGCTCCTGATCACACTTGGCGTCGTTGGGCTGGGAATGCGGCGCTGGAGCTGATCGTGCCCGGCCATCGATTCACGGTCCTCTGCTGCGCGCTATGCGCCGTGGCCTGCGGTGGCACCACCGACGAGGACAAGCCCATCCCGACGTATCCCAAGTCAGGTTGCCCCCCCAGCCACGAGATGGTCGACGGCGTGTGCACCGTCAAGGAAGTCTTCTTTCCCGGTGGCACCTTCGCGATGGGTGCAGGCTATTGTGACCGGGCTGGGGCCCTAGAGATCCCGCCTGATTTCACCGAGTGTCCCCTTCGCGACCAGCCCAGGACCGTGACGGTCGAGCCGTTTTATGTGGATGCGACAGTGGTAACAGCTGATGGCTACCCGCCGGGATCTGGCATTGAATGTGCATCGCGAGACCTCGGCTGTGGCAGGCCACTTTATCAACCTAGCGGGGTTGCGTTTGCGCCCAACATCGCCGACGAAAAAAAAGCTGTCGCGAGAACCAACAAGACCTGTGTCAAACGCGGCAAACGCTGGCTCACCGAAGCGGAGTGGGAGTACATCGTAACCGCTGGGGGGACGCGAAAGTTCCCTTGGGGCGAGCGCGCGCCGCGTTGCAGCGACGCCAATCTCGATTCGACCAACTGCGGCACACCCAACCCCTCGGATGGGCACGACGACATCAGTCTAGTTGCCACCTACCGACCCTCACCGGAGGGCGTGTACGATCTGATCGGTGGATTCTGGGAAATGCTAGCGCCGTCACCGGAGGTGTATGGGGAAAACTACACCGCCGTGCCGCTCAATCTACCTGATTGCCCCGCCGGTCCAGGAAAGTGCGAATGGCCCCCGCAGAAGGTAGTAACGGCCGCCCGCGGCGGCGATCGACGCACCGCTCCGGATGCTGTGGATCCCGTGGCACGTCGAATCACCCACGGGATCAACGCCGGCGCCTACGCATTCCGCTGCGCGCGCTCCGGGGAGTAGCGCTGGTGCTTAGCGGGCACTCGTCAGCTCTGCCTGTCTCGCCGCGCAGGAAGCGGTGATGAATCGAGATTTGTGGACACTTGCGGGTGAACGCTCACCCACAACACCTTGGTCGATGCTCCTGATCACACTTGGCGTCGTTGGGCTGGGGTTGCGGCGCTGGAGCTGATCGTGCCCGGCCATCGATTCACGGTCCTCTGCTGCGCGCTATGCGCCGTGGCCTGCGGTGGCACCACCGACGAGGACAAGCCCATCCCGACGTATCCCAAGTCAGGTTGCCCCCCCAGCCACGAGATGGTCGACGGCGTGTGCACCGTCAAGGAAATCTTCTTTGCTGGTGGCACCTTCGTGATGGGTGCAGGCTATTGCGACCGGGCTGGAGCTCTAGAAATCCCGCCTGATCCGACCGAGTGTCCGCTGCGCGACCAGCCCAGGACAGTGACGGTCGAGCCATTTTGG
Source organism: Polyangiaceae bacterium (assembly GCA_965222375.1). GTDB lineage: Bacteria > Myxococcota_A > Polyangia > Polyangiales > Polyangiaceae > JACKEA01. The sequence continues at coordinate 2,879,159 of CBDCTZ010000016.1, read as the reverse complement.
GTCGATGCTACGGTGCGAGTCTTCCATCGGGTGCCGGCGCAGAATACGGATTGTCCGTCTGGCGACCTGAGTTGCGGCAGACATCTGTATCAACCGCTCGGCATTCATTTCGGACGCCAAACCTGGGACGCTGTTGAAGCCGTGGAGGACGTACAAGAGCTGTGTGGCCGCTTCGGCAAACGTTGGCTCACCGAGGCTGAGTGGGAGTACATCGTAACCGCTGGGGGGACGCGCCAGTTTCCCTGGGGTGATCGCGCGCCGCGTTGTAGCGACGCCAACCTCGATTCGACCAGCTGCGGCACTCCCAATCCGTCTGATGGGCACGCCGACATCAGCCTGGTTGCCACTTACCGACCTTCTCCCGAGGGCGTGTACGACCTGATCGGCGGATTCTGGGAAATGCTAGCGCCATCTCCGGAGGTGTATGGGGAAAACTACACCGCCATGCCGCTCAATCTACCTGATTGCCCTGCCGGTCCAGGAAAGTGCGAATGGCCCCCGCAGAAAGTAGTAACAGCCGCCCGCGGCGGCGATCGACGCACCGCTACGGATGCTGTGGATCCCGTGGCACGTCGAGTCACCCACGGGATCAACGCCGGCGCCTACGCGTTCCGCTGCGCGCGCTCCGCGCAGTAGCGCAGAGCCGCGCGAGCGTGTCTCTCGGTTCGGGGCCAAGCGCGCATCGGGTGCACGCGCAATGGCTTGTTTCGACCGATTGCCGCGTGACGCCATCCCCTACCCCCCGCTCCCGGCAACGCCGCCTTCTGAGATCGGCTGCTAGAAACGTGCTGGCTTCCCGGAGCTGGTCCAATGGTATAACTCGGGTTATACTCGAGTCATGAAGACCGCCATCTCCATCCCGGACGATGTGTTTGAGCAAGCCGAGCAAGCAGCCAAACGCCTTGGACTCTCTCGTAGTGAGCTGTTTACTCGGGCGGTCCGGGCATTTCTGGCGACTCGGCTCGAGCGGAGCATCACGGATTCCTACAACGCAGCGTTCGGCTCGGGTTCTGACTCGGAAGCGGATGCAGTGCGCAGAGAGGTCACCCGCCAAGCGCTGCTTGACGTGGAATGGGAATGAAGCGCGGACAAGTCTGGTGGTTGGATCTCGCTGAGCCTCACGGGTCTCAACCAGGGTTTCGACGACCCGTACTCGTCGTCCAGGATGACTTGCTCACCGACAGCCTGCTCGGGACGGTCATGGTCGCGCCCCTCACATCCAACCTCCAGCGAGCCTTGGCGATTGGAAATGTCGAAGTTGCCCCTAAACAGAGCGGTCTGCCCAAGCCGTCTGTGATTCTGGTCTGTCAGGTGATGACGGTCGACAAGTCGCTGTTTGCCGAACAACAGGGCTCCCTATCCCAGCGGGTCATGATGCAGGTCGACCAGGGTTTGGCTCTGGCGCTTGGATTGCGGCAGTCTCGCGTCTGAAGAGCTCGAGGGCCCGCCTCCACGCCGGTTGCGGCAGTCTCGCGTCTGAAGAGCTCGAGGGCCCGCCTCCACGCCGGTTGTGGATGTCTGGGATTGGGTTCGGTTCGACGCGCTTCGTGGTAGCCAACCTGGCTGAGTCGCGATTGGAACTCACCGCAAGAATGGAGTGCCGGCTTTTTCGGGAGGAACCGAGACGCGCGAGATGTCGTCGACGCGCTTCAACTCGATCGAGTCGGCGTTCCACCCGCAGACGTTTTTGATCGCGCCCCCCAGAATCAGGGTCCGGGCCGCGGCTGGGGTCACCCCTGGAACCCCGGCAGCGTAGGAGACCTTCGGCGGCTTGCTGCATTGAACTTCGGCTAGCTTCAGCACAGTGACACCATCCGCCACACGCTCGATTCCGTCCCATTGCTCCCGCGGCCACCGAGTTGCCGATCGGCCCATCGACTACCCGCACACGAGCAGGCCGCGCTGAGGTTTCCGCGCCGGACGAGCCGAGACGCTAGCATCCGCGGCGTCATCCCCCACACCCTTGGCAACGCTGCGCTCTGGACGCTGCTAGACTGAGCCCAGATGAAATCGCAGCAGACAATTTGGCTCACGCTGGCGGCGGCCCTGTGCGTGGCCTGCGGCAGCGACGAGGTGGTCATTGAAACCAAGCCGCTGCCACCCCTGAGCGAGGCACCGCTGACGACGGAGCGCACCCTCGTGCCCGCGCACGCCTTGGAGCAAGCCGATCTCGACAAGAACGTCCAAGTGCCCGAAGCGATGGACGCATTCCTGGAGCAGGGCTTCGGCGACACAGAGTTCGGCCCCGGTGAGTCGGTACTAGAGCTGACTCTCGACGGCTCCGATCCTCCCTCCGATGGCGATAACCCGAAACTGCTGACACGTTTCGTGCATCTCGCGGACATCCAGCTGGTGGATGACGAATCGCCGTCGCGCTTCGCTGCCTTGGACTTCCCGCTCTTCTCTAGCCCCTATCGCCCGCAAGAGGGTCATGAGTGCCACATCCTCAATGCGGCCGTGCGCACCATCAATCGGTTGCATCAGGACACTCCCATCGAGTTCGTGATTCTCGGTGGGGACAACGTCGACAGCGCGCAGCAGAACGAGCACGAGTGGCTGCTGAAACTCCTCAGTGGCGGCAGCCGCGTGGAGTGCGACTCAGGTAAGAACGACGATCCGGTGCCGGGCCCCGACAACGACCCCAAGGACGCGCTCATCCCGGAAGGCTTGGCGATGCCGTGGCTATGGGTATCCGGCAATCATGACGTGTTGGTGCAAGGCATCACGCCAATCGCAGAGCTCAGCGACCGCGCCATCGGCGATGAAGCGCCCTTTGGCGCTCGAGACTGGTCGAAACCGGGCGGGCCGGTCACTCGGGACGTGGTGGTTCCCGACGAGCGGCGCATCCCCCTCACGGTCAAGCAGATCCTCGAGGGCATAGCCGCGGACGGCGACGGCCACGGCATCGATGCAAGCGTCGTTGCGCGCAACAAGGCCAATTTCGTCTATGACTTGCCCAATGCGTCCATTCGCATGCTGGTAATCGATTCGGCCACAGAATTGGGCGGCGCCGAGGGTGTGATCACGGACAAGGATGTGTCTGGTTTCATCCGTCCCGCGCTGGACCAGGCTGTCAAAGATGAGAAGTGGGTGATCCTCGCGTCGCACCACAGCTCGAATACCCTCGCGGACGGGACCCTCGGCGGCAAAGTCCAAGAGGGCGCCCTCACGGAAGAAGAGTGGCGCGCCGTAGTAGGGAGCTACAAAAACGTATTAGCCCACCTGACAGGGCACTCTCACATTCACCGCGTGCACATTCGACAAGCCGCGGGGGCGATGCCCTATTGGGAGTTGATCACCGCGGCGCTGGCCGACTACCCGAACCAGATGCGCATGATCGAGGTTTGGGACAAGGACAACGGCTTCATGGCACTGCGCGCCATCAACCTCGACTACTCGACCGAAGGCGACCCTATCGCCGAAGACGGACGCAAGCGCTCGGTGGTGGATCTCACCAGCGGCTGGATCGAAGACCAGAGCGGCAACGCGGACGATCGCAACGTGGTGCTCTACGTGAAGAAGGCGTTCTAGCGCCCGGTGACGCTCGGCTCTCGGGCGCGGAATTTGGGCCGCTGCCGCTAGATCCGCTAGCGTTTCACTGTGACTCGGCGTTTCCCGGGGTGGTTCATGCTTGCGGCAGTGGCGGCCTGCGGCCATTCGCCGAAAGCCGCCCCGACCCGCATGGTGGACAGCGTCGCGCCAACCGTCGCGCCCGGGCCCGAAGCCGCAGCGCAAACTATCCAGCCCGAAGTCCCAGCTTCACAAGCCACGGCGGATTTGCCCGACGCTAGCGGAGACAGCCAACAGACCACAGACCCATCGAAGGACCGTTGGCAGCCCAAGAACGCCTTGGTGGCAAGGGAAGAAACCGACGCTCGGGTGCTGCTGTATCACAGCTTTGGTTGGTTCAGTGTCCAGCGCCCCGCGGTTTCCCCAACCGCGTTCAAGTCGCAGTTGGACTTCTTGGCGGAAAACGAGATCGAGGTCGTACCGCTCGGCGCACTGTTGGATTTCCTGGAAGGGAAGCGACGGCTACCCAAGCGCATCGCCGTCATCACCATCGATGACGGTGAACGAAACGGCTACACCACGGCCTTCCCGATTTTGAAAGAACGAGGGCTGCCCTTCACAGTCGCCATCGCAACCGAGGCCGTCGTCAATCACGACTCGAGAGGCACTATGACCTGGGCCGAGCTGAAAGAGCTCGTCGCCTCGGGCCTGGCTACGGTCGCCAATCACAGCCACACCCATCGCAATCTCACTCGTCTGGGTCCACGCCATCTCGAGCTCGAACTCGTGCATTCGCGGGAGCTCATCGAACGGCACGTGGGAGTCCGCCCCGAGGCGTTCATCTACCCGCTGGGTGCTCACAACAGGCGGGTGCAACGAGCGGTCGAAGCTGCGGGTTATCGAGCGGGTTTTGCAGCAGTCGGCGCCAAAGTGCACACGACGACCAATCGCTTCGCGATCCCGCGCTGGGCCGTCGAAAAGTCGACGGGGCTCTATGTATTCGGGCGCTATTTTCGCAAGCAGTGAGTCGAAAACTCCTGCGCTTAGAACTTCCCGCCCACTCCGAATTCCGAGGGCATGCGCAGACCGGTCTGCGGGACGATTTCCGCCCGGGAGCCTGAGTTGACGATGGCGTAGATCCCCAAGCCCAGTAGCGCCGCGCCGAGAGGCAGCGTGATGGCCCCCGCAGTACACAGCCCCTTCTTGTCTTCACTCGGGCAGCCAATCGCCAGGAAGGCGATGCCACCGGCGGTCGCCAATCCGCCGAAGGTCGCACCATTGATGCCCAAGACGAGCAGCCCCGTCTTGCGCTTGTGCGCCTTGATAGTGAGCGGCGCATCCGCCTGATGCTCCCGCAGATCGGGCACATCGACGACGTGATCCTGCTGCAAAAAGCCCGCGTCGTGCACCATCGAAACGGGCATGACGGGATCGATGAATTTCTCGCAGGGCGTCTTGCACAGCGTGCGATCCCCAACCATCACTTCCCAGTCCGTATCGGTTTCGCCGGTCGCGAAAGCGACCTTCATGGTGCCTTCGGGAGCGCGATCTCTCAGGGTTTTTGGCAACGGGCGTAGGAAGATCTGGATGGGCGAACCACATTCGGGATTCGGGGCTTGCTCCGTAGCTTGCCCACACACGGCGGGGTCGCCAGCTTCCCGCATCACCGTTTCTGAGCTCTGTGTCTTTGCGCCGGCGCCGGCGCCCATCACGCCAACTCCACCACCCGCACGCACGGTGCCGCCGGAGCGCAGTTTGAACGCGCCGACGGAAAGTGCACCAACGATATGGGTCGCGCCATCGCAGGAGCGGTCCCGCTCCACGGTGTTGAAGTCGTGACCGGAAAGCTCCAGTTGACCGCTGACCGTCGTCTGCACCGCCAGTCGCCCAGACCGGGCGAGCTCGCCTTCGAGTTGCACGGCGCCCAGGGGAAGCTTTGCGTACAGCTCGTCCGCATCGCGGATTTCCAAGGTGTCCGTGGCAGTCGTCGTGCGACGCCAGCCGTAACGCCCCCGCACCCGGCATTGAGGGAGGAGCTTCATCTCGCAGCCGCCGTACTGCACCACGACGCCACCCTCGCGCAGCCGTGCTTCCAGGTTGGCCTTCTCGGAGGCGGGCCACTCGGTGACCAAGGGATTCTCAGAACCGGCGGCGATCTTGCACTTGGTCTGCTCCGTTGGCATTTCCGGAGCTTTGGCCCGGGAAGCGGGTGAGCCGGAGCCACAGCCGAGCGTGAGCATCCCCAGGCAGAGCAGCGAAACACGCAGATTGGCCATTGGCGCCAGCTTATCACCGCTGCCGCCGAGGTCCCCGGGGCCGTAACCAGGGGCCCTCGAGCGAGCCCTTATTCGAGGGCTCCGGGTTCGTAGCCCCGGATAGTCCGCCGGCAGCGTGACTCCGAAGTCCCCCCTCCGCTGTGAAGCGAAAGTCACGGTAGGCCGTCCCCTTGCCACGGGCGCCTCGCCACGCCAGAGAATTGGCCCAAAGTTTGTCGGCACGCAATTGACCTCGATCACGCCTTGCCAACGGACAGATTCGGCGGCACGAACAGTGCAAGGCGGGGCGACCATGAAACTGCGATTCCTTTTTCCAATCGGTGTCTTGTGTATGGCGTGCGGCAGCTCCGGCGAATCGAGCAATCTCGGTGCAGGGGGCAGCGCCGGAGCCGCGGGCAGTAGCGGCGCAGCTGGAAGTAGTGGAGCCGCGGGCAGTGGCGGCGGCTCCGCAACGACGCTGCGCGTCGTGATCCAAGGCAGCACGGCCAGCTACCCGCACCAAGACAAGCTTGCATCCCAAACGGCGCAAAACGTGACCGCCGGCGTCAGCTCCTTGGAACTCATTGACGACCAGGGTGGCCGCTTCGTGCTGTATTCCGGCGCAGCCGTCAACGTGAGCTACGATGACGGCGCAACCACGAAGCTTGGCACCCTGAGTCCGAGCGAGATCCGCCCCGGGCACTACGTGCAGGCGCGCTTGGTTCAAGACTGGTCTCGCTTCGACGTGGACGCGACCCTGCACGACAGCATCACGCCCACTGCAGGCAAATTGTCTATCTTGCAGATCACGTCCGAAGGAGTGAGCGTAAGCGGCAAGACCTACGCCGCAGGCGACTTCGAGCACACCTTCGCCGCCGGAGGCGCCACGAAGGACTTCACGGGCGTCACGCCGATTCCGAGCGTCACCAAGACGGCGGAGGCCGAAGCCAAGGTCGAAAATGGCGCTTGGGCCGTGTACTTCCCCCTGGACTTGACCGTCACCCCGACGAGCGCCGGCACCCTGACCATCGTAGCCAACCTGAACCGAGCGTTTCGCTGGACCGACTTGCCGACCCTCGGCTACCAACCAGACGTCTACGACATCGCGCCGCCGCTCTACGAAATCGTGGAGCAGTTCGGCGCCAATCGCTTCGAAGTCTCGCTGACGCCCTGAGGACGTTCTTTTGTTGGGCTGCCCCCACCCCGTCCGTCCTCGCGCCCCTGGCGCTGCGGGCGGGCGGCCTCCCCCAAATCGCGTGCTGCGGCCTCCGCTACACTGGAAACCCTGGAGCACATGCACGCCGCCCAGAGTCCGTACAAGAAGTTTGGCTTTCAGCCCGCTATCGAGCTACCGGGGTTCTACACGGCATTTTGGCTGCAACGCTTGGTACCAAAAAGAGCTGATATGACCCCTGCCAACGGTCTCTTCTACCGCGGCGTGTTAACTTCCCGGCCCCAGTGACCGCGCCCGCCCGCTCCCGCACCGCCGCTCGCGCGCCGCAACCCGACGCGTCGCCACGCCCGCGCAGCGCGCACATGCGGGGCTCCCGACCCTTGGGCTCGCGGCCGGCTGCTTCCAGGCCGCATAGCTCCAAACCATCTTGGCGCGTAGCGAGCGAACCGCCGCCTCCGCTGCAGATTGGCAACTACCGCATCCTGTACCAGCTAGCTTCCGGCGGCACCTCGTCGGTTTACGTCGCAGAGCAGCAGGGGCGGCCCGACGCCGTCTATGCCGTGAAGGTGATGGACAAGATCGAGCGGGACGAGCGCGGGCTGCTCACCTTTCTCGCGGAAGCGAGGGTCACGACGAGCCTGGACCACGACAACGTCGTTCGCACATTGGAATCCGGCGACCACGAGGGAGTGCCCTTCCTGGTCATGGAGCTCTTGCTGGGCGCGTCGCTTTCGGAACTCCTGGCGGCCTGCAGGCGACATGGGCGCCAGTTGGATCCCTGGCTCGCAAGCTGGGTGATCGAGAAAGCCGCGCGGGGTCTGCACCACGCGCACGAGCTCCGGGATGCCTCCGGCAATCCGATTCAACTCGTACACCGAGACATTTCGCCGCAAAACATCCTGCTCTCCTTTCAGGGTCGGGTGGCACTGTCGGATTTCGGGATCGCAAAGTTCTCCGACCGCGGCATGACAACCGCCAAAGGGCTGCTCAAGGGCCGATTCGCCTACATGTCTCCGGAGCATGCTCGGGGCGAGACCGTCGACCGCCGCTCGGACATCTTCTCTTTGGGCATCGTGCTGTTCGAAGCACTCACGCTGCAGCGAGCCTTCGATGGCAAGAGCGCCGGAGATTCGATCTTACGGCTACTGCACATGAAGCGCATCGACCCCGGCGCCATTCGGCCGGATGTGCCAGCCAAACTCTCGGAGATCGTGGCCAAGGCATGTGCTTCGGATCCGACGCAACGCTTCGCGTCCGCGTCGGAGTTTGCTGATGCTCTTGCTACCGCTCGAGAGGTGCAGGGCGCGGGTGACGCGACTGCCGCCCTCGGGGCGATGATCACGACGCACTTTCAGCAGCGGCAGAAGCATCTTCACAACACGCAGGCCGAGTCCGCGCCGCAGCAGTCGCAGTCGGGTCCGGCAGAGCGACCAGCCTCGGCGCCACCGTCCGCGAAGCCGGCGCTTCCCCCCTGGGGCATCGCGATTGCAGCGGTGTGCGCGTTAGCGATGCTGGTGGTGCTGGTCGCGCTGATCTTCCGCTGAGCGCTACTTCAGCCCGAGGACGTCCACCTCGGCGCCCAGCTGCGCCTTGGTGACCTTGGTCATGAAGTCGAAGTCGAGCAGCGAGATATCGTCCTCGCCTCCGGCGCAGTGATACTGCTTGTAGCGGAAGTTGCTCGTATCCGTGACCATGATTCCCGGATAGCCGGCTTGCCAAAACGCCGCGTGATCCGAGCGCTGCAAGTCGGACAGAAGCGGGTTGAGGGCCTGGGCAGGAGTCACGGTCAACAGGACATTCGGCAAGCCGATCGCGTCAGCATGCGCCCGAAAGGCGTTGAGGGATGGCATGGCGTTGTCGATGCTGACTTGGGCGACGAAGTCCGCACGAAACTGATTGCCCTCGACCTTCTTGATCTCCTCGGGGAACAACAGGTCGAAGCCGGCTGGGACCGTTTGCGAGTTTGGTGCGTCGTTGGTGTAGCCGATCATCTCGAGGGAATACATGACTGTGACCTTCTCGCCCTGGCTCTTGGCGCGATTCGCGTAGGCCTGGGCGCCGATCAGACCGTCCTCTTCCTCGTCCCAGCACGCGACCACCAAGGTCTGGTCGAAGGAAAGAGGACCCAGAATCCTCGCGGTCTCCAAGACCGCCGCGACGCCGGTGGCGTTGTCGTCGGCGCCACTGCAGCCCGGCGTGCTGTCGTAGTGGGCCGAGACGATGACTTGATCGTCCGGTTTGCCCGTGCCGGGCTTGCGCCCGATGACGTTGACGCCGGTGGCGTACTTGTGGCGTTCCACCGTGAAACCGTACTTAGCGAAGCGATCAGCGCACAGGTCTTGGACCGCTTGCCAATGGGCCGTGCCCGGCGCCCGCGGCTTGGCGATGAAGGTCACATCCTTCTTGAGTAGCTCCGTGTCCACGCAGTCCATGAGGCTCGTAGCGCTGTCGGTCTTGCAGTTGGTGCTGGTTCCGTCGGCGGCCGCGTCCCCTGCGCTTCCACCGCTGCCACCCTTCGTGTCGTCGGATTTTCCACAGCCCAGAGCAGCCAGAGCCGTGGCAACCACGATTGCGCTGATTCGCATGCCGCGCAGCTTAGCAAAAAAAAGCGGCGTAGCCCGCAAGGACCACGCCGCTCGTTTGTTGGGCAGCTTGGCTATCAGTAGCGGTACTGCTCGGGCTTGAAGGGCCCGTCCACCTCGACGCCGATGTACTCGGCCTGCTCTGGGGTGAGCTTGGTGAGCTTCGCGCCCAGCTTGGACAGATGCAGACGCGCGACTTCCTCGTCCAGCTTCTTGTCGAGTACGTAGACGCCCACGTTGCGCTTGTTCTTCCACAAGTCGATCTGCGCGAGGGTCTGGTTCGTGAAAGAGTTGCTCATCACGAAGCTCGGGTGACCAGTTGCACAACCGAGGTTGACCAAGCGACCTTCGGCAAGAAGGTAGATCGAGTGGCCGTCGGGGAACGTGAACATGTCCACCTGGGGCTTGATGTTGGTGCGCTTGATGCCGGGGTACGCCATCAGCTTCGCCACCTGGATCTCGTTGTCGAAGTGGCCGATGTTGCAGACCACGGCTTGGTCCTTCATCTTGGCCATGTGCTCGGCGGTGATGATGTCCTTGTTGCCCGTGGTGGTGACGTAGATGTCGGCGTAGGGCAGAGCGTCTTCGACGGTGACGACCTTGAAGCCACCCATGCACGCCTGAAGCGCGCAGATGGGGTCGACCTCGGTCACGTGAACCTGCGCGTGGTGACCCTGCAACGCCTGGGCCGAGCCCTTGCCCACATCGCCGAAACCACAGACCACGGCGGTCTTGCCGGCAATCATCAGGTCTAGAGCGCGCTTGATGGCATCCACGAGGGATTCGCGGCAGCCGTAGACGTTGTCGAACTTGCTCTTGGTCACCGAGTCGTTGACGTTGATGGCCGGGAATAGCAGCTCGCCCTTCTTCTGCATCTCGTACAGCCGGTGCACGCCCGTGGTGGTTTCCTCGGACACACCCACGATGTCCTCGACGATCTTGTGCCAGTGCTTGGGGTTTTCCTTCTGCACGCGCTTGAGCAGCTTGTTGACGAGCTGGAGCTCTTCATTGTCGGTGGGCTCGTCGAGAATCGCGGGGTTCTTCTCCGCGTAGTAACCGCGATGGATCAGCAGGGTCGCGTCGCCACCGTCGTCCACGATCAGCTGCGGACCTTTGCCGTCCGGCCAGGTCAGCATGCGGAAAGTGAAGTCCCAGTACTCCTCGAGGCTCTCACCTTTGAACGCGAACACGGGCGTACCCGTCGCCGCGATGGCCGCCGCCGCATGGTCCTGGGTCGAGAAGATGTTGCAGGACGCCCAACGCACGTCGGCACCGAGATCCTTGAGAGTCTCGATCAGCACCGCGGTCTGAATCGTCATGTGCAAGGAACCGGAGACTCGCACGCCCTTCAGGGGCTTTTGCGGGCCGTACTTTTCCCGAGTCGCCATGAGGCCGGGCATCTCTTTTTCGGCGATGGTGATCTCTTTGCGACCGAAATCCGCTTCGCCCATGTCTTTGACGAAGTAGTCTTTGCCGCCGGCCTTCTTGCTATCGGATACTGAAACACTCTGTGTCATTGTTGCGTCTTTCTATGCTTTCGAGCCGCTGAGCGGCTGTTGGTCGTTTGAGGAGAGGAGTCGACAGGTCGAGTCCCCACTGCGTAAATCCATCCAAGGTGAGCGTCGGGGCCGAAGCGATGCAGGCCCCGCGGAATGTCGCGGACTGCCACGTCCTCCAGTCCCGCGTCGCGCGCGAAACTCGCCAGCTCATCCTTGGAAAAGCCGAGCCACAAGTCCGCAAGTTCATCGCTCAAGCGCTCATCATCGTGGCGGGCGTAGTCGATCACCAGCACGTGGCCGCCGGGGCGCGCCAAGCTCGCTAGCTCCGACAGCGCCGGCCTGGGGCGCGGCGCGTGATGCAGCATGCGAGCCGCAACCACCAGGTCGGCGCCCAAGGGGCTCGTGACCGCGCTGACATCACCCTCCATCAGTTCTACGTTGTCGTAACCTCGCGCCGCAATCCTGGTTCGAGCGCGGTCGAGCTGGGCCGCACTTCGGTCCAGCGCCACTACGCGGCCGAACAACGGCGCGAGAATGTCGAGCAACTCACCGTCTCCGGTTCCGGCATCCACCGCAACGTTCGCCGGGCTGAGCAAGCCTTCGAATGCATGCAAGTACACAGGCAAGTTGGGTGAAACGCTGACCTCGACACTGCCCGGCCGCGCGAAGAACTCCCGCGCCTTGGCATCGCGGCGAGCGATGACGGAAGCGACGCGGTCCAAGCTGCCGTCTTCCTCGCAGAGCTTGCGGCCGGCGCTGAGCGCATCCACGACAACCGGATCGCTCTGCACCGAGTCGGCTAGATGCACGAAGATGCGGGTGCCGTCCTTGCGATGCGCCAGCAGACCCGCCTGGCGCAAAGGAGAGGCGTGCCGCGAGACATTCGGCTGGGGTTCCCCCAGGAGTTCGGCCAATTCCCCCACGGACAGCTCTTCTGTGGCAGAAAGCGCAAGCAGCCGCAGCCGATTCGGATCGGCCAGCAGGCGATAGAGCTGCCAACGCTCTTCGGCCACTTGGGGGGCTGCGGTCACCATGGGGCGGGATCTATATGCAAGTATTCCCATACATGCAAGTAGCGCAAGAATCGCCATTATTTTACCGTATTTCGGGGCTGGTTTTGCTGTGTTGCGTCAGCGAGTTGTTCACCCAGAAAACCGCGCAATTGTGAGCACAACGTGACTGGAATTTCGGACTCTGATCGCGCTCCACGCTGCAGCAGGCAGTCGTGGAAGGACGCGTTCGAGCGTGGCAGTACGCGTCCAGACGCAAGATCCCAAATCGCAAACGCACGAGTGCCTCGATGCATGGCGAAACAAAACGCATTGCGCGATTCAAGCGGCGTCGCGGAGCGAGACGATGGGCAAGTGGTTGCGGCCTTGGACGCGCCCGGTCACGAGCTGCAAGCCCGCAACGCGCTGGGCGGGGTCGCCTCGCGGGAGCGGAACGCCCGCGCGAAGCGACCAGCGAGGCAGGTCGCGCGCGGGCGTGCGCCCATCACGAAACTCCGCAGGGGTGGCGCCACCCAGAGCCATGTGCGGTCGATGCTCGTGATACCACTCGATGTACGCGCTGACCTCGGCGCGCATCCTCGGCAGCGAGAGCATCAAGACCGGAAGGCGCCAGAGCATCTCGTCTTTGAGAGAGCGAAAGAAGCGCTCGATGATGGCGATGCTGCCGCTCTTGCCGATGGCGCCGAAGCGCGGCTTGACACCACGGCGCTTGCACCAGGCCTTGTACTTCTTGGCAAACTGCGGCCCGCGGTCGGTCACGATGTGTTTGGGCGCGACGCCGGCATTGCGGCGAGCCTTTTCGAGCAAGGAGCACACTTGCTTGGCGGAGGGTTGAGACAAGTACAGTCGCCAAGCCACGACGGAGCGAGAGAAGTGATCGAGCACGACGCCGATCCAGAAACAAAAGGGCCAGGCTTGTTTCAGCGAATGCGGGACCCAGGAAACCCACCAGCCCGCGACTCTGGGAAGCAGCGAGAGATCGACATGCCAAAGGTGATGGGGGTAGCGAGCAGTCACAACGCGAGGCGTGGTCGCGTCGGTCTCGGTTTCGCCAACACGCTCGTTGTCGGTGGCCCGGTCTTGCTCGCCCGGACTCGGCTCCGACGGAGGTTCTTCTTTCGAGATCCGGCCTACGGTCGAGGCAGCCAGATGCACGCCAGCGCGAGCGAGCATGTTGGCGATGCGTTGGGAGCCCAAGCTAGGAAAGGTCGCGCGCAGCGCGCGGACGGTCTCGCGGACGAAGTCCGGAAAGCGATTGACGGGCTGGCGCAGCGCCAAGAGAGCATCTGGCCCGTCGTCGTCGAGACGCTTCATCCAGCGAGCGATGGTCTGCGGCGTGACCAGGAACATTCTAGCCGTCTTGGCGATGGTCCAACCCACGGAGCCACGCAACAGCAGGATGGCCAGTCGCTCGGCGGGGGGATACTGCGGCCTGCGATTGGGCTCGATGAGGGCAAGGCGGACGGACAGGATGCGCACGATCTCTTCGAGCTGAGCGACCTTGGCGATAGCGATGTCGCGCTCGGCGGCAAGGCGGACGCGGGAGATGCGACTGTTGATGCACCAGCTGCGCGCGTGGCTAAGCACGAAGTGCGCCTGCGTGATGGCATGGAGGATGGCGAGCTTTGTGTGCTCAGGCCAGCACTTCGGCAGCGGCACATTGAGGAGCTTGGACATCCTGCCAGAGTAACGTTACCCGGACCGCGCAAGAAGTCGTTGTCGGAAGCTTGGTACGACGAGGCACTGGCCACCGGCACGATCATTGGTTGTGCCAGAAGGCTTCGAGTTTTCGCAAGCGTCCGCGCGAATCCGAGAGACTGCACCAGCAGCACTTGGTACAATTGAGCGCATCGAGCACTCGCTTCGAGTACGTGCTGGACGACCTGTCGGCGGCTCGCTCCGAAGAACTCAAGTCCCGGGTGATGACGGCTCTGGGGCGACTGACCCTACTGAGCTTCAGCCAGGCGCGCAAACAAGTGGATCTGATGCCGGAGCTACTCGGCTGGCAGGAGCTTTTGCTAGAAGCCAGCGCGGCGCCCAACGGGGTAGCGGCATTGGCGGCGCTAGTGCGCTATATTCTCCACACCAGCGAGACGAAGCCCGAGGAGACCCGGCAACTGTTTCGGCAACTTGGCTCAAGGCTGGAGGAAGCATTCATGACTGGAGCACAGATTCTCACGCAGGAAGCACGAGCCGAAGGCAAAGCCGAAGGCAAAGCCGAGATCGTGCTCAAGCTACTCACACTGAAGTTTGGGGCTCCCTCTGCGGAGCAGACTTCGCGCGTGCAAAGCAGCTCCATCGAGGAGCTGGAGCGTTATGCAGAGCGCGTCATCACCGTCGACTCTCTGGACGACGTCTTCGCTCCCTAGACGCCAGCAGTCTAGACAAGACGCAGCGTAGACCGCACGTCGAAAGCTCCGTGCCGGCGCCCCAGCGCTGCCCAAAGCATCGCGGTTGAAAGTCATAGACGCAGCTCGACGGCAACCGCCCCGCCCTGCCACACCCCGTCGGGTGTTCCCCGGGGTCTCGCGCAGCGGCGACTGCCGCGCGTTTTAGAAAGTCTATCAAGTTGTACTCGCGCTCGCAGGCGCCGCGAGCAAGACGGGATGAGGCGGTCCTGGAGCGACCATGTCTACCCAACGGAAAAGAGCAGCGAAGAAAACAAAGACTCGAGCTCGAGCTGGCAAAAAGGCCGCGGCGACGAAGCCCGCGGCGGTGCGAGGCCGGCGCCTGACGAAGAAAGAGCTGGCCGAGTTCCCGCCGGCGGGTAGCCCTGCCGGCACCCCCACGCGCTCAAAAGGCGCAGTCAACCTGGGGGCGAAAGGGAACTCGACCATGAGAAGTGTAGCATTGGATCTGGGCTCCAAGAAGATCGCGTACTGCGAGGTATCTGGCGATGAAGTCTTGGAACGTGTGACCGTTGATTCCATTGCGGCGCTCGAGCGCTGGCTTGGACCAGAGCGAGAGCCGGCCTGCGTGGCCATCGAGGCCTGTCGTGAGGCGTGGTTTGTCCACGGTAAGCTGACGGAGTGGGGCAACGAAGTGCTGTTGGTGGACACGACACGCAGTCGCAAGCTCGGGATCGGGCAGCACCGACGGAAGAACGACAAGATAGACGCCGAGACGATGGCGTTTGCTGTGGAGCGCGGTGGGATTCCGCTTGCGCACATGCTGTCGCCGCATCGACAAGCGCTCCGGCGACAGTTGGGTGTGCGTCGCGCGCTGGTGGAAACTCGAGCGCAGTACATAACGACGATGCGCGGCTTGGCACGCGAGTATGGCCGCAAGTTGCCGACATGTGACGCGGAGAACTTCGTCACTCGCGTGCGCAACAGCGACACCAGCCCCGAGGTGCAGGCCACCATCGAACCCCTGCTGGCTACATTGGAGTCCTTGGAGGTGCAGTTGGGCACTGTCGAGCAACAGCTAGACGAACTGCTCGTCGCCGAACCCATGGTTGCTCAACTAACGACCGTGCCCGGCGTCGGACGCATCGTGGCGGCGAGCTTCGTGAGCGTGATTGACGAAGCAAAACGCTTCCACAGTGTGTCGCGTCAGCGACTTGTTCACCGGAATTTTGGGAGATTTTGAGCACAGCATGAGTGGAATTTCGCGCTGTGATCGCAGCCCACGCTGCACTGCGCATTCGTGGAAGGACGCGCTGGCGCGTCGCGATGCACATGCAGCGGCGAAATCCCAAATTGCAGACGCACGTGTGCCTCGAAGCATCGCGAAACGAAACGCATTGCGGCTTTCAACAGTTTTGTTCACACGTCGTCGACAGCGGCGTCTTCCTACGCTAGCGTTTCGTGATGGCAGAGGAACTCGGATTTCGAGAGTTCCCATTTCGAGGCGAAGTCAGCAAAGTCAGAGTCGTTGGGGACGGCAAGGACTGTGTCCTTCAAGTGTGGGTGCCGAACGGCAGCGCGTTTGCGATACCCCTGAGCAGTGCACGCTCATGCGTCAGCTGCGGCGAAGGCGTCGTCGTCGACACGCGGGCCCTCGACGATGTGTCCTTAGAAATCAGCTATCGACCCGCTGCCGGTCGCCGCATGCGAGTCGCTGACGCCAAGGTATGCTACCCTGGTTCTGAAGACGACTGGGCGTGCGACTGCGAATCCTGGAAGCGCATGAGCCGCAGCCGGTGGCCACAAGAGAGTTCCTGGGCGGTCCTGGCGGTCGAGCTGACGCTCACCACCTGGGCCGACCCCGGCACAGCTGAAGGTGCTTCACGCGACGCATGACACGCGCGAATACGTCCAAGACACATTCCGAGAGCAAGCGCGACGAAGCGCGTCGAGTAGCTGGGCGGCTCGTTCCAACGCAGGCCTCAGCGAGTCCATTGCCGCCCGCGGTGCGTTAAACAGCTCGTCGGTGGAGTTGATCGTGGCAGCGCTACACACCCAGCGCTCCAACCCCCAGGCCCGATGACGAAGGAACGAAGCTGGAGCCGACACCCAGCGCGATAGGTCATCACGGCTGAATCTCTACAACATTTTCGGGCGGCGGAAAGCGCTCGGAGGCTAAGCTTAAGGTTGCTATGCCCGTCCGTGTCAAGCCTCCGTGCACCGATCGCCCTGGACGGCGGCGCCAGGTCGGCGTCGTCGACCTGGCCAATGCCCCCGGCGCGCCCTGGCTGTCGTCGGCGCTGTCGTCACGCCAGGCATCCATCACCGCGCAAGCCACCAGCGTGTGGTGTCGCAAGGCGGGGCACGACGTGCGCTACACGTTCTACCTGGGCCTCGGATCTTTGGAGGACCTGGTCCCCCACGACCTGGATGTTCTGTTCGTTTCCGCGTTCACTTGGATCTCGCCAATGGCCTACGCGTTGGCTCGGATCTGCAAGCAGCGGGGCGTACGCAGCGTCTTGGGCGGCGCCCACGCGCAGAGCTTCCCCTCAGACGCCCTGAGGTTTTTCGATCACGTCGTGGGCGACTGCAACGAGGAGTTGATCCTGCAGCTCGTCGCCAGTGATCCGCCGCGTGGGCAGGTGCTGTCATCAGCTCCTTTTCGCTATCCGCCGAGTGTTCGACAGCGAATGCCCGAGATCGAAGCGTCAACGGCTCCACCACGGTTTGCACCGCAGCGTCGAACCGTGCCGCTACTGGGCAGCGTCGGTTGTCCGTACACATGCAACTTTTGCATCGACTACAACCGGCCCTACCTGGCGGCTCCGAAAGATGCGTTCGCGCAAGATATCGAAGAAACCACCCGACAGTTTCCCGGCGCGCACATGCTCTTTCACGACCCGAACTTTGCGGTGCGTTTCGACGAGACCCTGAGCATTCTGGAACGCGTTCCCATAGAAAAACGTAACCCCTTCGGCGTCGCGACCTCCTTGACCAACATGCGCGGAGACCGACTGCAGCGAATTCGCGACACCCGCTGCGTCCACGCTTGTTTCGGCATCGAGAGCTTGTCGGACTATTCCAACAAGTCCCGCGCCGGCGCCATGACCCCGCCCGAAAAACTGGAACACATCATCCAAGAGGTCGGTGAGGTCTCGCGGTTCATCGAAGGTACGCACGCATCCTTCATCTTCGGGCTGGACGGCGACGATGCCGAGCAATCCTTCGAGCTGGTTGGTCAGTTCGCGGAGCGCGTCCCCACCGTCGCTTTGTATCTGAACACGCCCGTCGCCTACGGCATGACGCCGCTCTACTTCGACATGCTCGGCGCGGGCCGCCTCCTGCAGCAGCTGCCGCTGTGCTTCTACATCTTCCCTTGGGTGCCCTTCGTTCTCGAAAGCGTCGATCCCCTCGAGTTGATTGATGGCATCATCGCCACCCAGAGTCGCTACTTGCAGCCGCATCTGCTCGAGCGCCGAGTGCAAGCGGCGCGAAGCCCTCGAGAGCGACTCGGGTTCATCACCAAATTCGCCTTCGGAACGCTACAGCGACGCATGCTACGCAGTTGGCGGAGGCAGCTCGAGCAACCCGACTTGCTGCGTTTCCACACTGGCGAGCAGAGCAGCCTGCCGCAGTACTACGTGCAGATGTACGCGCAGTGGATGGGACGCTATGCCGAGCTCGTGCCCCTCGAAGAGGTCACCCCGGTACACGAAGCCTTACCGCAAGAAGCTCCGCGGGCTCTGCACTTGGTTTCCTGACTCGCTGCTGCCACCGCCGGACGCGGCCTCAGACGAGCCCCCGCAAGACCATGACGCGCTTCATGGTCTTGCAGCTCAGTGTCCGTCATTTACCCGGTGCAGCTGTCCTGGTCGACGATGGGTGAGAGGGGTTCGCACTTGAAGTTCTCGCAGGAGAAGCTCCGGCACTCGACGTCACCGCCGCAGGCAGCGCCGCCGACCTTGCCGGTCGTACACACCCCTGTCGAGTTGTTGCAGTAAAAGCCTGGACCGCATTCCAAGTTGAAGGGTTTGAACTTGTTGCAGGCCTTGCCCTTGGCGGTCGCCTTCTTGCAGATCCCTTTGTAGGGCGGCCCGGTAATCAGGCTCACGTCGCAATACAGGCCGGCGTCGCAGCCGCTCGATGCGTCTTCCTCGAGGGTGCACGGGGCACTCTCACCGAGCAAGGTGTAGGCTTCGCAGACCATCGACGTGTCTCCGCAGCTCACGAAGGTATTCGGTGAGCTACTGGACGCGCACTGAGAATCGCGGTCGCATTTGCCCCCGGTCTGCACCTTGCCTTCGAAGAGGGGCTCGCACACGTCGAGGTCCCGCAGGAGCTGCGGGAAGTTCTCGAAAGTGATCACGCACTGCTTCAAGTACTTGGAGTAAGCCGCGAGGCACGCGTCCGTGTTCTTCGGGTCGAAGGTCAGCTCGCCCTTCTTCACCGCATCGATGTCCTTTTGGCAATCCGCCGTGGCTGACGCGATGCACTTCTTTTCGTCATAGCCATAACCACTGGTGTTGCAGCAGTCTTTCTGACTGGCACACACTTTCGGAATCGCGAGCTGGCAGAAATTGTCCAAGGTGTAGCCCGAGCCGCCACCCGTGCCGGCACCGGCGCTGCCCCCGGCACCTGCGCTGCCGCTGCTTCCGGCAGCGCCGCCAAGGTTGCCGCCGCTACCGGCATTGCCCGCCGCGCCAGCGGAGCCAGCAACTCCACCCGAGCCCGAAGCTCCAGCCGCCGCCCCGCTTCCGCCGGCGCCCGCGCCGCCAGCGGTCCCACCCGACCCGTTCAGCCCGCCATCACTCGACCCACCGCACGCGGCGAGGGCACTTGTCAGCCCCACCACGATCGCCCAATTCGCTCCCAGCTTTGCCATGGCGGCTGTGCAGAGCATGAATCGGGCCAGCTCGAAATTGCCCTAAAAAACCCATCAGCTGATGATTCTCTAACGCGGGCGTACCCCCCGGTTCACAGACCAGGCCACGCCTGACGTTCGCGCCTGGGCAGAAGCGTGGTGGTGAAGCTGGCCCGTGCCACATATCGATGGCTTGGCGGGCCAAGATGGACGCAGCTTCGCGGGCTAGCCCAAGGCGCTGCCAATCGCATCCGCCGCGACGAAGCTGAATGCCATGATGGTCAGGCTTGGGTCGACGCTAGGTGGTGAAGGAAACACGCTAGGATCACTGACAAAGAGGTTGTCCGTCCCGTGCACCCGGTGGTCAAAACCGACCACGCTATTCAATTCGCTGCGTCCCATTCGTGCTCCCCCGCCGGGGTGCGGAGCCGCAAAGACGTTCCGCGCCGGCCGCAGCGCCAGGTGCGCCACCGCCGCGTCGATGTCCTGCTCCTTTTGGATCCGCGTGTCTTCCACGTCTCCGAACATCAGCTCGCGCGCGCCAGCCCTCAGCAAGAGTCGAGCTTGCTTTTTCCAACTGTCCCGAATGCGCTGAGCGTTGCCACCCGTCAACGGCGCATCAATGCGACGCTGACCATCCACGACGGAAATCCGCCCGGGTTCTATGTCGTCAATCCACGCGATAGTGCCACCGAGCCTCGGCAGGCCGCGCATCAGCTCGCGTTGCCTATCGCCCACCCCGGGAAGCACCGCCGCAAGCAATCCTGGTTGGAGCTGGTTCGCCATCAGCAAGTAGCCGCCCTCTCGATACTTGCCCGCCGGCGGATGACCAAACACCTGCTCTGGCCCTTCATAGCGAGCGCGGCGAAACTCCTCCACGCCCCAGGCTGCAGGGATGTTCCGCCATTGGATGATGTCCTCGTCGAAGCGTGCATGCAGCATCGGGCATGGGTTACAGAAGAAGTTGCTCCCCAAGGCTGACAAGGCCTGCGGCAACTCGAATTGCAGGAGCAACTCTGGCGTATTGAAACCACCCGCAGCGATCACTACGGCCTTAGCATCCACTTCGACTCGCGCCGACGTCGGCCGCCCGGTCGCCCGGTCCAATACGGCACACTGCAATGAGGCCACTCGCCGTCCCGAAAAGCGCAGATCAACCGCGCGCGTATCCGCGTAGTGCCGTGCGCCAGCGGCGAGCGCACGCGGGACATAGGTAACCAACTGACTCTGTTTCGCGTCGTAGGCGCATCCCTGCATGCAAAAGCCACTGGCCAGGCAGCCCCGGCGCGCCTGAGGAACGCGATGAACGGCCCAGTCGAGCTGCTGCGCCGCGTCCCGCACGATCGCGTTCATACGATTCACATAGGCGTCGCCTGCGGGATGGATGTGCAGGTCCTTTTCGATCACTGCGTAGTGCTCGGCGAGGAGTTTCGAGTCGTGGCCCTCCATTCCGAACACCTCGCGCCACTGGGCTGCGCGGTCCTCGGGCAGGCGGTAGCTATCGGCCCAATAGTGCACACTGGCTCCACCCACGTTGTTGCCGTAGGTGAGCGAAATCGAGCCGTCAGCACTCGTATCCAGGCCGCGACCACCGGCGATTCGAGCAAGCATGTTCAGCTCGCGCTGGTCAAAGTCTTCCTTGGTGTAGTAACCGCCCCGTTCGATGATCACGACGCTCTTGCCGGCCTCCGCCAGCCGCATCGCGAGGGCAGCGCCACCACAACCTGAACCAATGATCGCGACGTCGCACTGCTCGCTAGTGTCCTTGCCGACCAGAGTTGGCCATTGAAAGATCTGGCCGCTCACGGGGCCTGCTCCTCTCTGCGAGTCTTGACCAGGTGCACGTAGCGGATGGCGCTCGGCGGCGGCTTGGCTTTCTTGATCCAGGGTCCGTCGTAGCCAATCACGGTCCAGGTTGCCGGCTTGGCGTAGTAGATGATGCTCAGGATCTGCCTCAGCCCAACCGCAACCTGCGCAAGCAGATCGCGTTTGGATCGGAGCATGGCCTCGAACACTGCAGCGCGATCCGCGTTCGACAGGGCGGTGAACTTCCCCCAGCGGCCGAAGACCGGAGGTACATACTCGACGAGCAGGATGGCCGACAGGACCTCCGCCCGTAGAGACGGCTGCGCCGCCCAGAGTTGCTCGTCCACGTCGCGCACGACGCCCAAGTCGAGCCCACCCGGCAGCGCGCCATCCTTGGGAAACAACGCGCTCGTCAGCGCTTCCAGCACTCGCTGCTCGGTACGACCGATGACCAAGAAGTCCCCATGAGGCTGCACCGGCCCCAGAGATCGCAAGCGCGCGGCCCCCACTCCGAGAAGGAGCAAGCCCGCGACGCCCCCCACCGATAGGGCCCCTCTGCGCGAGAGTAGCACGCGCCAAGTCTACGCTAGGGCAGCCCGCGGTGGGGCAGATTCAAGATCGTGGCCCCGCTGCTTTTCGCAAGCGGTCTGCAATGGCTCGACCGACTCCCGTTTCCGGCGGCAGGCTCGCCAAGATGCGTTCGCAGCCGCGCTCGTCGAGCTGCCGCAGTGCCGAGTACAAACCACGAGCGGCTTGCTCGGCTTCAGCGGGCAGCGTCACCCGCTCGATGTTCCCTTCCAGCTGGGCGTGGGCGCCGAATAGGAGCACGCCGACGCGGGTGCCCCCCGCGGCCAATGCGCTCGCCACCTCGACCAACTGATCCGAGGGAACCAACTGCACAACCGCCTTGGGCGCATAGTGGGACGCCAAGGCTCCTGGAACACGAAGCCGTGAATCCTCCCGGTATGAGAAAGCCACACCCGTGCAGTCCTGTAGGGCCTCCGTAGTGACACCCCCGGGTCGTAAGATGCGCGGCGGATCTGCGGTGACGTCCACGATCGTGCTCTCGACACCGACCCCGCAGGCTCCGCCGTCGACGATGGGCACGACTTGACCAAACTCTTGGCGGACATGTTCTGCCGTGGTGGGGCTTAGTTTGCCGAAACGGTTCGCGGACGGTGCCGCGACTGGGCGGCCTAGCCTGCCAATGAGCTGCCGGGCTAGGGGGTGCTGTGGCACCCGCACGGCGACGGAGCCTTGTTCCGCGGTTACCAGCTCCGAAATGGCCGGCGCGGGGGCGAGCACCAAGGTCAGGGGACCGGGCCAGAATGCCTCGGCCAGCTGGTGAGCCATCCGAGGCGCCGCGGTGGTCCACCGGGCCAGCCAGTCAGGAGCGGCGAGATGGATGATCAAGGGGTGATTGCGGGGCCGACCCTTGAGGTCGAAGATCTTGGCGACCGCGTCATCCCGAGTGGCATCCGCGCCTAAGCCGTAGACGGTCTCGGTGGGGAAAGCGACGACGCCGCCCGCCACGAGCACGCGCACCGCTTCAGAGATCTGGGCCGAGTGCGGAGGACTCACACGGGGGAATCTAGCCCCTAACTCCGCGTGATTCCGCCGAAAGCGTGCGTTTTTTGCTGCAGAGAGGATTCAGGGTGCATGATCCCGCGAAGTCGTAGAAGATCTGGCGACCCCGGAGGACGAAGTGACGGAAGAGGACAACGACAAGCAGTCCAAGGAGCTGGACTCCAATGAGCAAATCGTCGTGCTACTCAAGGAGATCCGCGAGTTGATCGTGGTCGGGGGGGAGCTGCAGTCTCGATACATCTGGATGCTCTTCCCGATCATCGCGATCTTGTTGATTCAGGCCATTTTGATGGCAACGAACCTATGAGTATCGCCAGGTCTCCGGCCGGAGCATTGAACGTAGCCGGGACGTAGGGGTAGTCTTGCACGCGTGAAGCGCCGCACTCTACTCGGACTCTCATTCCTGCTCGCAGTCGCCTGCGCCTCCGGCCCCAGCTCGAAGCTAAAAAGCCTCGGCACCCCCAAGGGGTCGGGCCCGGTCAGCTTCGAGGTGGAGAACCGAACCAAGACCATCGTCAACAACCTCTACTTGGCGGAATCCAAGGACGTGGCGGCGGCGGGGCGCAAGGCCTTCGAGTCCGGCTCCCCAGAGCAGGCTCAACTCTGGGGGGACGATCTGCTCCGCTCCGGCCTCGAGCTGGGTGGGAAAGTACCGGTCCCGATCTCGGCACCTGGCCGCTACGACGTACGAGTCGTTGCCCGGGACGGCGAGCGTGAGCAGCGCATCACCAAGCTGCGCCTCGAAGCCGGCGGACGCTACGTCCTGCAGCTGCACGAGGGCGGCTGGCGGCCCATCCAGTGACGCTGTAATCCGATCTGACAGTGGTTTCGCCGCTACTCAGCATCTGCTCAGGGCCGCACGTACGAAACACCTGCGCAGTCAGCTAGCGCTGTCCCCCGCGGTTCCGTCGGTCACCACAGCGCTCCGAAACCAAGCTGGGTTTACCTTGGGGCTGGCGAAGAGACATCCGTGACGGCGCTGGGACGGCGGGGCCAAGCTGATGGGCCGTTGGAGGCGCGGGCGTGGACGAGAGCCGGTGGCGCGACGAATCGGCCCGCCGGCCTATAGTTCTATTCCCTAAGAACCGTAACCAACAACGAGTGTAACTGCTCTTATAGATTGGGCTAATTATCGGTTTTTATTATCTATTTATGCATCAATCTGCAAGATTGATGCATAATGCGTATCGAATGCAACTTGGATGGGAATATGCTATCCTGCGCGTCCTTTGGGCTGGCTACGCGACCTCATGAATCAGGCGAGCCCCCCGATTCGCAGTTTCGGCCAGCTGGCCAAACGGTCCTTGGCGGATTCGGGTTGGCCAGCAGACGTCGTGGTGCAGCACCGCTCGTTAGCCTCGCTGCTGTCCAGATTCGATCGGGAGCTCGACCTCGACTGGCTGAACATGCGCCCAGAATGTGGAGCCGTGTTTGCGCGGCTGCTCGGCTGTGGGCTGACAGACTTCCACTCGGCCGCTCGACCCCATCGCATAGACAATGACGCAACGCGTCGCGTCCGCTTCCACGATGCGCGCTTCGCCCGAGCACTGGACCTGCTCGACGAAGGGTTGCCACCAGGGATCCCGAGTCGGCTCAGCGAGCCCTCGAGCTGGGGGCGGCTGTGGTGGCACGCGCCCAGCGGCTCGGGCCGAACTCTGGCCGGCCGCTGGCTTGCCGCCCGAGCCCTCGCGTTCCGTGAGTCCCTCGAGTCCCAGCGCGGCCGAAGTCCAGCCTACCTGGAGCTGCCGGAGCGCGTGCGCACCGCGCTACTCCTGCCCTGGGCCCGCGACGGCGTGTGCATCGCTGCGAGCTTCATTCCCCACGCCTTCGTCCAAGAAAACGGCTTCGAAGTCATCGGCGCACCGGCGCCAAGCCAGTTCATCCCAGATCTGGTGTTGTGGATGGCACAGCGCCTACCCGCCGACGGCCACTTCGATGTGGATACGGCTCTGGACTGGCTTTCGCAACTCGAACCCATAGCAGAGCGCGAGCACACCTTTGGCACCGTGCTCGGGCTATGCGGGCTACTGGACGAGTTCGGCAGTCGAGAAGTGATCGGCAAGTCCCGCGCCCAGCTTCTCGAGCGACAGGTTCGTCGCAAACTGCTCGAAGCCAGAGAGCGGGGCAGTGAAGACGCGGCGTGGCTCGCGCGCCATGTCAGTGATGTGTTCATGCCTTTCGTGGCGCGTGCGCTAACCGATGGCAGGCACGGCCTGACTGCGCCGCGGAGCATGGACGAGTGGCTCGAGCTCGTGCCCGAAGAACATCGCCGTGGTCCGGACTTGGATTGGATGCGGCTCTCGTTGACCAACGAAAAGGCGGGTCTATCCGCCCGAGAGGTCGAACGCGCCGCGCGCCGCGTCCCTCCGGGTGCGTTTCGCATCCTGCGCGCTTTGCAGGCGAGCGAGATCCTGACCAAGACGAGCCATGAGCAGTTCGTGCTGCGCCCCCAGTGGCTCGTGCGCGTGGCAGAGCAGGAAGCCTTCGAACAGCTCATCCAGGGCTCCGGTTTCGAGTGGGGTGAAGCCTTGCTAGCACCGGAGACCCAAGGCCGAGCCATGAGCGCGTGCTTGGCGCGCGCTCGCCGCAGCGGCGAGGTTCGCCTGGACACCACGAATTTGGGCGCGGAAGACAGCGCTGCGGCCATGGCAGCCCTGGAAACGGAAGCACGCGCGGTCGGGCTCGCCATCGCCTTGCAAGACAGCTTCGACGCCGAGCAGGTTGCCGCGCTGCTGGAGGAAGCGCGCGCGCTCTGGGTGGATTTGCCCGAGCAGCCGCCCTTACCGCGACTGGCATGCGCCGCGTCAGACGACGCACCCCTCGCCGACGGCTGGTTTCACCTTGCCATGCTGGCGCTGACGGAAAGCGTGAATCTGGAATTGGGTCGACGCCGCGCAGGACCGCCCAGCGAGCTCAACCCTTGGGGCTCAGACAAGTCGATGCCATCAGACCGACTCCTGGATTCCATCGCGAGCGCCGTGGACGGCCCCTTCAAGGACCTGGGCTTGCACGTGGCCGCCGTGGCCTTGGTCGACCGGCTCAGGCGACACGCAGGCCGCTCATGCGATTCGAAGGGCAGCTGGCATAGGCTCCAACTACCCGGGCGCGCCATCGAACTGGCAACCGAACGCAAGCTGCAATGGTCCTCACTCGTGCCCCTGGTTGCAGCAGACTTCGTCGCGCTGTTGCCCCTCGCCGGCCGGAGCGCACTCGGAGAGGCCGCGTTCGCTCAATCCGTGATCGCCGCCTGGAAGCTCGCGGGCGCACCCAAGCTCTCGGGCTCTCTGCTCGACCCTGAACTCGAATCGTCCCACACCCTCTGGAAGCACGCGACCGAAGAGCAGCTCCTGCAACTGCTTCAGCGCGACGATCACGATCTCGTTTCCTTGCTGGGCAGCCTGTCCGAAGAAGTCGTCGCAAGCTTGGCAGCCCAACTGGCCGACCTTCCAGCCGGCTCCCAGATCGCCCTGTGGACAGCATTGCCGCTGCGCGCCCTGCGCGCCCTGCTCGACGCTTCCCCGGGCCTACCCGAACCTGGCGCCCTCGTCGCCTGGCAGCGTGGGGCTCCAGCCGTGCAGCGCGCGTTGCGCCGCTGGCTCTTCGAAACGCCAGAGCTCGCGGTGCGCTGGCTCGTCGCCGCACCCGAACACCAATTGATTCGCGCCCTGGAACCCCTGGCCCGCGTCGACCGCCTGGATCGACTGCCTGAGAGCAGCTTGTCCCTATTGCGCAGTCACCTTCACCAAGTAGTGCGCGAGCGGCCCATCGACGTGCGGGTGGCTTACCTGGCGCTGGCGCGCTTGGAGCGTGAAGCCTTTCCGAAAATTGCCTAGCCCCTGCACAGCAGTCCCAGCTCCCCGCGGCGCTGATCCGGGCCTCACTTGCGCTCGACGAAAACCGGGTTGGTGAAAGCAAAGGGCAACGCCTCGAGCCCGTTGAGCACGACGAGGGGCTCGGATCCCCGCGCGATGGCGATGATGCTGCTGCGCCCCTTCTTCACTTTCAGTGTGCGCTTCAGTACGAGCCGCTCAGTCTTGCCCCCACCATCCGGCACCGGCGCGCTTTCGACCGGAACTCCGTTGACCAAAAGTTGCACGCTGTCGACCGCAACCCAAGGGGCCGCCAAGACCCGCAAGGACACGTTCACTTCTGCGGCCGATGTCGTCACCATATCGCCAACGACTGCATCGCCCAGCTTGAGCTCCAGTAGCGGCCCGTTCGTCACGAACGCCCGGCCCGCTTTCACCGCGGCCACGACCCGCGCGGACAGCGAACGCGAGGCGTCCGCCTCCACCCGAACGTAGGTTCTGGGGTAACCCGCAAACTGGGTGTCGAGGCGATGAGAGTCGCTGCTGCCGACAGCAACGTAGCGACGGCCGCGGTTCATGAGCTGAAGCCAGTCGCGCAAGTTGCGCTCCACCTCGGGCGGGTTGGCCAGGTCGAAGCCGTTGAACACCTCGATCGTATCGAAGTCCCAGGAAAACTCCGGGTTGGCCGCTACCGCCCGGCGCGCGTCGAGCCTACCGAGATTGAAATAGCCAATCCGTGGCTGCATGCGTGGGTGATTCACCTGGATCAGCACCCCAGGCGCTGCGCGACGCAGCGCCGAGAACAGCTTCTTTGGCGGCGCAAACAGGTCCGGCAGCGGCTCGTGCAGCGGGTACGGGAACACATTGAAGTGCCCCCAATCGTTGGTGGTCACTTCGCAGCCGATCTCGGTCATGATGGCCTGGGGACGCGGGGAGGCGGCCACGGTCGGCGAATAGTCCGTAACCTCGTTGTGATCCGTCGCGACGGCGAAGCGCACGTCTTCTGCCAGCAGCGAAACAATGCGATCCGACAGCGTAATGAGGGAGTCGCCACTGGGCAGCGCGTGCAGGTGAAAATCGCTAGGCAAATGAGAATCGAGGCGGATCACACGCTCGAGGCTCTCTCGCAACACGGCTCCGTCGCGCTTGGTGACCACGACTTCGCTTCGCGCGATGGAATACTCCGGACCATGTGACACCAGCACCGAGTATCGTCCCGCAGGTAGCGCGATCTCACCCTGACCCGTCGCGGTGTACACGCTTGTCTTGGCGCCGCCAGCATAGTGGGGCGAACCCAAGTCAGGGTCTGGCGTTGGCGGAACACCACGCAGGTCCAGCCTTGCGGCAATGGAGGCGCCGGATGCCTCTGTCACCGTGAACGCCAGCTTCGACGCCGTGGGCGCGATCAAGTTGGCGAAGGAATCGCGATTGTCGATCACTTTGGCGAAGAACTCATCCCGACCACCCGGTGCCCTCAGCACCACGCGGTATTCCCCCACGGGCAGCTGCACCGAAAGCACACCTTTGGGCCCCGGTGGGCCGGCGAAGTAGAGCCCGCCGCCCGCGCGGTGAACTTCGACCACGGCCCACAGGGGCATGGACGAAAGCGCCACCCGAAGCCGCCCACTGGGCGCGCGCAACTCAGCCCAGGCGCGTGCACTCACCGCGGCCAGTCCCCCCGGTGCCATCAGCAGTTTGCGGCGAGAGATCAAGCTCCCCCCCCCGCGCAAGGGCTGCGGCTTTGGTCCACGCGGTCTGCAGGCGCTCGCCCCGGGCGGAGCCCGCATCCCAGTGAAGGGGGTCCCGGGAAAGCAAGCTGTAGCTGGCCTGCTCGCCGACGAGTGCCGCCCAGCGCGAAGTGACCTGCTTGGGGGTTTCTAGGAAGCCGGCGCCCGGAATGAACAGCGGCGCCCCAAACCACTGCAGTTGGTCACCCAGGCGTACGCCACTCAGCGCTTGCCCCGCAGTCAGGCGCGACTCGATGTCGACCCGAGCGGAGTCGCGAGACAAACCAAACCGGGTAACAACGCTCAGAGCCGGATGTTTGGACGAGTGGCGCACGCGCACACCGGGCGTCGAGCCCTGACTATCCAACTCCACTGCGTCCACCTTCAGCGCCACGGGCTTGCCTGCAACGGATACGACGACGCTGAGCTGTTTGAGAGCGTCCGTCTCCCAGCCGCCGTGGGCGAGATCGACCAGCGCCCCGGGACGGGGCGACGCAGCCGACGCGATCACGGCGCGCAGGCTCTGGGACTGCAT
This sequence comes from Polyangiaceae bacterium, assembly GCA_965222375.1. Classification (GTDB taxonomy): domain Bacteria; phylum Myxococcota_A; class Polyangia; order Polyangiales; family Polyangiaceae; genus JACKEA01. The sequence continues at coordinate 2,850,456 of CBDCTZ010000016.1, read as the reverse complement.
CAGGGCGTCGCCATTGCTCGCGCCCGTCCCCCAGGCCGGGCTGCCGGGATCAATCAGGCGTACGGTGACCCCATTGCGAGAGATTTCGTGCGGGCCAACCGGCGCCTCGGGCTCTCGGGGCGACGGACAGGCAGAAAAGCACACCATCGCTAGGGCCGCGATCCCAAGCCAGGCGCCACTGAAGGGGAGTGTTCGTCGGTGCACGAAAATCAGCTGAGCCGGAAAGTAGCACGGGCAGCCGGATCTGACTGCTTGGCAATCGCTGGAAAGCCCGCCGCAGTTTTGTCCTTCCTGCCGAAGACGGAGCGTCTATGTTCAGCTGCATGAAGGCGATCGTCGTCGAAGGTCAGTTCGGACTGGATAACGTGAAGCTGGTAGAGCGGACCGCGGCGTCCATCGGCTTGGAGCAGGTGCGCATCGCGATGCGTGCGGCATCCCTCAACTACCGCGACCTGCTGATGGCCAAGGGTCACTACAACCCGCGCCAGCCCCTGCCGCTGGTGCTCGGCTCCGACGGCGTCGGCGAAGTCGTCGAAGTGGGCGAAGGTGTGACTCGCGTCAAAACCGGAGACCGGGTGTGTCCGATCTTCGCTCAGGGCTGGATCGCAGGCCAGCCGAACAAAGCGATCCTGAAGACCACCCTTGGCGGCCCGCTGCACGGCACCCTCACGCAGCAAATGGTGCTCTCGGAACACGGTCTCGTGAAAGTCCCCACCGAGCTGTCCGACGAAGCCGCCGCCACCCTACCCTGCGCCGCTGTCACCGCATGGAGCGCACTGGTCACTCAGGGACACGTAACCGCCGGACAGGTCGTGCTCACCCAAGGCACCGGCGGTGTCTCGATCTTCGCTCTGCAGCTCGCGAAGCTGCTCGGCGCGCGAGTGATCGTGACCAGCAAGAGCGACGCAAAGCTCGAGCGCGCTCGAGAGCTCGGCGCCGACGAGACCATCAACTACGAGTCCACTCCCGAGTGGGGACGCAAGGCGAAAGAGCTGGCAGGCGGCGACGGCGTCGATCACGTGATCGAGGTCGGTGGCGGCGGCACCTTGGCCCAGTCCCTGCGTGCCGTACGGCCTGGAGGGACGGTGAGCGTGATCGGCGTCCTGGCCGGCAATACCAGCGATGTGAACTTGCTTCCGATGTTGATGCAGAACGTACGTCTGCAGGGCATCATGGTCGGGCACCGCGAAAGCTTCGAGGCCCTGATCGCCGCCGCGGTGCAACACCGGCTCGCTCCCGTCGTCGACAAGGTCTTCCCCTTGGCGGAAACGCGACAGGCGCTTGAATACCTCGCAAGCGCGAAACACTTCGGCAAAGTCGTCCTGCGCATTTCCGAGTAGGCCTCGAAGCAGCGCGCCCGCCGACTCAGAAAAGAGTCAACAGGAAGACATAAGAGGGGAAAAGGGCAGAGAAAGAGAGGGGTGGTTGGCATCGCTAGGGTGAGCTGGGCCTCGCATCGCGCTGAAGGTCGAGCTTTGCGGTCGGCTGCGTCCTAAACCCCAATCCTTTCCGATCTTCCATCCTTCCTGTTTTCCCTCTGAATCGAACAAAAGAGTCGGAGCCCAGCCAGACTTATATGTATCATGCATATAAGTCGCTCAGGTCCAATCTGAAGACGGAGAGTCGGGCCGCGGCACTCGTGATGCGTCGCACAAGGGGCGGGAGCGAGCGCGCCGTCTCTCGGCGCGGCAATTCAGCTCTGTTGCCTTCCAACAAAACAAGCTGGCTGGTTTGGGGTGGCAACAGAGCTGTGCTTCAGCCTCTAGGGGACGGCGCAGCAGCTCTGGCACACAGGCGCGCCCTCGGCGGTTGGTGAGCTGCTCGCGGGCATTGATCGCGACGAGTCCTTCGCCGGCCTCCCTTTGCTGCTCCTGGGCTCAGATGCACTTGCCCCCGACGCAGGCGCCATTGGAGCAGACCACATTGCAACCACCGCAATGTTTGGGGTCAACATTCGTATTCGTGCACGTGCTGCCGCAGAATGTCGTGCCGCCAGGACACTGACACTTGCCCTGGGAGCAGGCGACGCCCGTCGGACAGGACGCGCTGCACGCTCCGCAATTCTTGGCGTCGGTTTGTAGGTCGACGCACTTGCCCGAGCAGCCCGTCTGACCTCCTGGACACGCACACTTGCCCTGGGAGCAGGCGATGCCGGGAGGACAAGCGTTGTTGCACGCCCCGCAGTGTTTGGCGTCCTTGGAGGTATCGACACAGCCGGTCCCGCATAGAGTCGTACCGCCGGAGCAGGCGCTGCATAGACCCGCCACGCAGCTGCCCGTGGCGCACTTGGTCGCGCAGGTGCCGCAATGCAGCGGGTCCGTCGCCAGGTTCGTGCACACACCCGCTTGGCCCGCTCCGCCCTTGCAGAACAAGGATCCCGGCGGACACTGGCAGGTCCCGCCGACGCAGGCGACCCCAGCGGGACAGCGTCGGTCACATCCGCCGCAGTTGTTTACGTCGGACAGCGCATTGACGCATTTGTTCTTCTTGGTCGCGGGATCGTAGCAATGTAGCTCTGCGTTGCCGGAACAGGCACAGCTGCCCTCTTCGCTGCAGCTCAGGCTGGGGTCATTGCCCGGCTGCTTGCAGTCGGCTCCTTTGCTCCCGGTGCAGATCCCGCCACAGCCGTCCTCTTTGCCGCAACTGTTGGTCCCACAAGTTGGCGTGCAGTTAGTGCACGTCTGCGTCTTGACGTCGCAGCTTCCGCCTTTGGCAACACAATTGACGCAGCTGATTGCGGAGGTTCCACAGGCAGCCGGCAGGTTGCCTGTCATGCAGGTGCCGTTAATGCTCTTGGAGTAGTCACAACACCCACTCGCGCATGAGAACGGATCGCAATAATCCGTGGCTTGGCACATGGCCTCGCCCTTGGAATCGAGACGGCATTCTTGGGGGCCCGCCCCCTGTGGGCAAGTCGCTCCTGGACACAGCTTTCCGCATCCGTCATCGCGACACTTGGATCCGCTGCAGTTTTGACCGCACGGCCCACAAGATCCGACCAGGGTCGAGCCCGACAAGGTGATGTTGCAGGCCTGGGCGCCACAGTCCTTGCATGATTCGCCAAACTTGCCGCAGGAGCTACGCTCCGCGCCGGACAGGCACTTTCCCTCTGGCGTGCAGCAACCGGTGCAGGTCTTCGAGTTGCAGGGCAGGCACTGAGCCACCTGGTACAGCTTGTCAACGGCGCAGAATTTCCCGTTGGGGCAATCGAGCTTGCACACGCCACCGCAACCGTCGGGGTCACCACATTTCTTGCCGACGCAGATTGGCTTGCATTCGGAGCACACGTTGGCCGCTCCGCAAACGCTCCCCAACTTCGTGCAGTCGACACAGGAGGTTCCCCGCATGCCGCAGCTTGCGTTGGTTTGGTGATTTCCCGTCAGACAACTGCCTGCCGCGTCGCAACAGCCGTTGAAGCAAGTCGCCTGACTGCAACCGCCACCACCACCGACACCTCCAGTGCCGCCAACACCTCCAGTGCCGCCAACACCTCCGGTGCCGGCAGAGCCGCAGAGGGCGACCTTGTCCGTGCAGCAGTCACCCGCAGCGTGACAATTGCCGTCGCAAAAACAAGGCGGGCTGCTGCCCGGCGCGGGATTGGCGCTATTGCAAATGCCCGCGCAGCTCCCGTTCGAGCCGCCCCCGGCTCCCACGCCACCGGAACTGGCGGCACCGGTTCCGGCGCCGCCGCCGGTGGCGCCAACCGCGCCGGTTCCGATCGCTCCGCTGGCGCCTCCAGAGGGAGAGCCTCCTGCACCTCCGGCCGACGAGCCCCCTTGCCCTCCCGAAACGCCAGCCTGCGCCGCAGTTCCACCGCCATCGGAACTGGAGTCACCACAACCTGAGGCGGCGACAAGCAACGCCGCGGCCACGCCAATCCAAATCTGTCGAAGTCTGTTGCCCATCCTCGAAGCCTCCGGTGATCGTGTGAGCGCGATCGTTCATTGGCTCGGCACGCCCCCGCGGGCACGGCCGGGCCGACTCGGCACGCCCCCCGCGGGCACGGCCGGGCCGACTCGCTCGGCAATGTGGGGCGAGCGTCAGAACCGGGCCACTGAGTTGGACTTAGCTGGGCTGAGCGGAGCTCGAGCTCCGACGGCGTTGTGACCGAGAACCACTGCGAGAACGCGCTGCGGACCGACCACGCTGCCAGCGCTCGACGGCATCGACCGCGTTCACGGCCAGCCGCTGCTAGGCTAGGCGCGCGATGCGCGGTCTTGCTTTCACTCGGAGGACGGCCCGAATGCTGAGATGCTCAGCTGCGTCCGCGGGCGGCGCCATGGCGACCCTGGCTCCGTCGGCGCTCGCCTGCTCCGGCCCCGGCGCGGCACGCGCCATGACCAACAACATGCTAGCCGGCTGGGTTCTCCTCGCCGTGGCCGCCGGAGTTGCCGCGACGGTGCTCGTTCTGACCCGATCGCCCAAACCTCCCTGGAGCGCTCGATGGTTGCCGGCCGTGCTCGCCGCGATCCACCCGGGATGGTGGATGAGCGTGCGCTCCGGCGATTGCGGATTCATGCTTCGCAACACATCGATCGCCATGACGGCGATCGTTACCGCGGTTGGCTGCGCGATCTATCTACTGGCGAGGCGGAAGGCGGCGTCGGCGCAGCTGAAGCACCGTTGACCACGTCCCAAAGGTCTCGGAGATGCGGGGACGGCCCGCCGGTAGCGAAGTCGCCACTGGGGTTGAAAACGCCTATGCTGGCGCCGTCGTACAGCGCTCCCGCTGCATTCAGTTCGCGCCGATGCCGCTGTGCTTGAACGCAGACGTGTTCCAGCCCAGCTTGTCGAGGCGGACAATGCCCCGTACAACAGGCCAGAGCCAACGCGACGTGACTCGAGGCGCCAGTACAGCTCTGTTGCCTTCCAACAAAACAAGCCGGCTGGTTTGGGAGGGCAACAGAGCTGAACTTGGGCCCCAAGGGGACGACGCCACGGCTCTCGCATGCGGGACGCTGCATGCCGGTTAGTCCTCAGGGGCAGGCGATCGGCCGCGCAACCAGCGCTCGACCGCATCGACCACATCCACGGTCAGCATGCCGAACTCGCGGACGATGTTGCGCACGTGTCCGCGAAACTGCGCGCGGAAGTCGACGTTGTCCGCCGAGTTGGCGCTACTGGCATCCGGCGCCGAAGACAGCTCGCCGACTTCGGAGGCAGCCAAGGTGATGGCGGTCGGCTTCCGTCTCGCGCCGACCCGCGGGGCCTTTGTCGGCTCGGGAGTCTTGCACTTGACCGTAGCCGTCGGCGGTGGGGGCGTGACGGACGGAGTCGGCGAGGCAACGGCGGCGGGAGGTGGGCTCTCCGAGCAGCGGGCGGCCGTCGCGGCCAGCGGGGGGATTGGGGAGCAGGACGCCTCATCCTTCGCGTCAGACGGCGTCGCATCCGCAGTGAGCGATTCTGAACGAGGTGGCAACGGACTCTTGATCCACGGCCGGGTGAGTCGCAGCTCGTCGATGAAGTCTTCGCCGAGACCGATGATGGTGTTCGGGTGGGCGCTCGGCACCCGCGAGGACGGCGGTGGACACGGCCCTGCGGCATCGCCATCTCCGCGTCGCACAACGACCCCCAAGGGTCGCGACGCACCGGTCTCGGGAATCATCTCGGAACTAGTCATCTGCTGCCTCCCGCGCCACCCAGGGCGGCGCCCCCAAAGGCATGGCTGAAGACCCTCGGGCCGGACAAGAAAACGGCAACTGCCGGCCGCTCTCTTCCGTGCCGGAGTATGCTGGCGTCAAGCCGAGGAGCGGCACGCGAGATTCGAAGCGCTCCGCACGGCCACACACCCACCAAATAGCGCGCGCCAAGGCGTTCGAAAGCTGCGGTCACTTGAAGCGTAACTTCGATGGGTTCAGCGAGGGCGGTCATCGAGCCGAGGCGTGCGGGTCCCAACCGAATGCGCGCTTCATGGTTTCCGCATCGAGCCACAGGGATGCCAACCGAAGCCTTAGCTCACGATCACCTATGCTCGGATGCTCCTTCTTGATGCGGGCGGCGGCGAGGGACAGAACCGCTTCGTTCAATTGCTCCACGCGCCTAAACTTCTCCGCGAGGGACATGCGTCGGTAGCCGGCAACGAGAGCGCTGAGCACGCGAGGATCCGTGTCCGAAATCACAGAAGGGAGCGCGAAGCAGCTCCCCGCATGCGACGGCACTGGCAACGGCTCATTCGCTCTTGGGCGCTTTGGCAGCGGCCATGCGCACCGTGGCGCTCTTGGCCATGAGCTCTGCCATGAGCTTCTCCGGCGAACGCAACGAACGCGGCGGTGGCTCGACGCTATCCAGGTGCGGCAAGAGGGCGACCCTGACGGGCCCGGGCAGGGCGCTATCTAGCCATTCCAAGGCCGTACCGCGTAGCTGGTCATCGTCGCCGGTCAGAGCATGAAAGGCCGCAAGAGCGGCGTCCTTTTCCGTGACCAAGGTGAGCAATCGGAAAACGTGCTCCAAGACCCGACTCGCGCGATGACTGAGGAACTCGCGTTCCAGTGGCAGCTCGCCAGCCAGGTCGGCCTGCTGGTCCGCGACCAGCACCGCGCGCTGAGAAGAGAGTTCACTCTGCATGGCCTCGAAGATCCGAGCTGGCTCCGGGGCCATGCCGCGGCCCCGGTGCGCCATGCGATACAGCGCCCTGCCGCATTGAAAGCGCACCTCGAAGCGTTCGTCCTGCAGCGAGCCTAGCAGGGCGTCGACGATCTCTGGACGGCGGGAAACGCTGAGCACGCGAGGCAAGCGGCGGCGTGTTCGTTCAGGCGTGCCGGTATCCAAGAACAGTTCCGCCAACTCGGGAGCGCGTCGATCCGCTACGGTCCGGAGCAGGCGTAGCGCCTCCTCCGGGGCACGCTCCGTGGCCAGGGAGTCGATCAAGATGTGGAAGGCGTCGTCATCCACCTCGCGTTCTCCGTCCATGATGGCTTCGATGATCCCGCTAGCTTCCGTCGACGCAGCGCGGACGGGCTTGGGTCGCAGCGCTTGCAGTGTGCGCTGCGTGGTGCGATCCAATACGTCGGGCTGGGGCAGATTCGGGTCCCGTCGCAAGCGCTGCTCGAGCACTCGCACATAGCCGCGCTCCACGCGTCCGCTCAGCAGCGCCGCGAGCAACATGAACAGCAGAGCAAACGCAAGCAATGGGGTGCGGGGCTCCGCGAACGCAAAGATCAGGATGTAGATGCAGCCCGCTGCAACCACGTCCGACAAGCGTTCTACGGTCACGTCCAAGAGCGTCTTCAGCCCGCGCTTTTCGCCGTCCGAGAGCGGAGTGAACAGGACCTCGTAGGACGCCTTGAACAGAGAGAGCCGACTCACAGACTCCAGGCCACGCAGGGCGGCGATGCTCCCAAAGGTCGGGGAGAGAAACACCAGAGCCACACCGCCCGCAACGGAAAGCGGAGCGCTCGCAGCTGTCCGCGCCAGACCCCAGCTCTCCAAGGCGCGGCGGGTCAAGGTCGACTGGGCCACGAAGGTGACGAGCCCGACACCGGCGTGGAATAGCGCGAAGAATCGAAGCAAACCCTGCGTGCTTTCGTGAGCCTCGACGGCGGCCACTTTGAGCACATAGTCCAGGGCGCTGCCGCCCAGGGCCAGCGCCGCCAGCATGAACACCAGCGGCGTCAGAAAAGGCACACTGCGCGATGCGTCGGCAGCCGACTCTTCCGTGGGCGCCGAAGCCCGCGGCTTCGCTCTGGCCAAAGCCAGAGAAAGCATGAGCGCCACAGCAGTCGCTGCGCCAATCACGGCAAGCAGTCCACGCAAACCGATCCAGGCGCCGGCGCGTTCCGCGACGACTCCCGCAAGCACACCACCAATGGCTCCGCCGGACGCAACCTGCCCCACGCGACGCTTGGCTGCGCGCGGGTCGAAGGATTCGCTCACGACGGACCAAACACCACTGATCAGCAGCGGCACCAGTGCGGCGACATGTAGGTAGGCAACGACCGCGATGGCCTTGGGCGCGCGTGGCATCACAGCAAACTCCGCCAGGTGCAGCAGCGCACTTACGGCCAAGCCTGCGGGCAGCAGCCGCTGCGGGGCGATACTCTTCATCAACCGCGCGAAGCCCAGGGATGACAGCAGAGCAGCCGCTGCAGCCGCCGCCATCATGGCGGGCAGAGCTGCCGTCGGCAGCTGAGAAAGGAATAGCGCGTCCCGCGCGGCCTTTCCGGCAACGAACGCCAGAATCACGCTGGCCAGAGTGGCCGCAGCAAGAGCAGTGCGTCGACCTTCGTCACGCAGGAGTTCGCTGCGAGCGCTCAGCACGCCGCCACGCTACCACGGCGGCGGCGCAAGCAAATGCGCCACCGCCCACGCCCGCAGCTAGCGGTTTGGCTGCGGCGTCATGCGCAGGTAAGGGCGCAGCTCCGTCCAGCCCTTTGGAAACTTCTCTTTCATCTCCGCCGGATCGGTAATGGCGGGAACGATGACGCAGTCGTCGCCGTCCTTCCAGTCAACCGGGGTGGCCACTTGGTGGTTGTCCGTCAGCTGCAACGAATCGATCACACGTAGGATTTCCGTGAAGTTCCGACCCGTGCTGGCGGGATAGGTGATCATGGCGCGGATCTTCTTCGCGCTGTCGATGATGAAAACCGAGCGCACGGTCAATGTGTCGTCGGCCTCGTCGTGGATCATGTCGTAGAGCTGAGCCACCTTGCGTGCCTCGTCGCCGATGATCGGGAAGTTCATCTTCGCCTTCTGGGTTTCCTCGATGTCGCCGATCCACTTTCTGTGATCCGCGACGTTGTCGACGCTGACGGCGATCATCTTCGTGCCGCGGTGACCAAACTCCTCACGCAGATTGGCCGCTCGACCCAGCTCGGTCGTGCATACCGGCGTGAAGTCTTTGGGGTGTGAGAACAGTACCGCCCAAGAATCGCCCATCCAGTCGTGAAACTTGATCTTGCCTTCGGTGGTCTCGGCCTCGAAATCTGGTGCAACGCTTCCGATGTGAAGTCCCATATGTCCGCCTCCCTTGATTTGTGTTGGGTCGTTCGACCTAGGTGCGGCTCGGGTCAACGTCAAGCCGCTACGGGGGGCTCGTGCGCAGGATTTCGCCCTCCCGAATCCCGGGCGAATCGGGCTAGGATCGCGCCAAGATGTGGAAACGAATCTGCTTCGTGAGTCTCGTCGCGCTGCTGACCTCCTGCAAACCGGGCGTCGGGAGCTCCTGTGACAAGGGAGAGGCCAAGTGTCTCAACAAGACGGCGCAACTCGCGTGTGAAGACGGCAAGTACATCGAAACCCCCTGCCGGGGAGAGAAGGGCTGTTCGATCACTCCGGATGGAATCCGATGCGACATCTCCGCCAACAAAGCAGATGATCGCTGTTCCAAGGATGACGAGGGTGCGGCGGCCTGCGCCGACCCGAAGACCATCGTCGTTTGCCGAGGGGGCAAGTACTTGCCATCGCCATGCCGGGGGCCCGATGGCTGCCAGCGGAAGGACGGACGTGCACACTGTGACACCTCCGTAGCGGAGGCGGGCGACGCCTGCGCCGAGTCGGAAAAGGGCAAGAGCTGTAGCAAGGACGGCGCGCAGCTGCTGTCTTGTCAGGGTGGTAAAATGGCCACGCTGTTCTTCTGCCGCGGGCCGGATGGCTGCAAAATCGTGGACAAGAAGCTCAACTGCGACTTGACCGTCGCGAAGCTACAGGACGTCTGCCCCGGCGAGATGGAAGGCAAGCACGCCTGCACCATGGACAAGAAGAGCATCTTGATCTGCAAGTCCAAGAAGTTCGCCGCTGACTCGGACTGCGACAAACCCGGCGAAAGCTGCATCTCCGAGGGCAGCAGCGTGCGCTGCGGCGAGCCCGAGGACTAGGCCCGTTTGTCGGGAGCACAGCTCCCGCCCCGCTGACGTGAAGTCATCGGGGCCCCACCCTCAGGTTTCGGGGCCCCAACCCCGAAACGGCTGACTCAGCTCGAGGACTGACCAGCGGGCCACAAAAAGCAGCGAGGCGCCGCACTGTCGTGCGACGCCTCGAGCTTTGCGCTGCCGAACTCAGGCGCGGCGGCGACGGCGACGACCGGCGACGACCACACCACCAAGTGCGGCGAACAGGCCGAGCAGTGCAAGATCACCACCCTTGGTGCCGGGAGCGACCGCGCAACCCGCGCTGGCTTCGCCCTCGGCTTCTGCAGAGGCCGTGCATACGCCATTTTTGCACTCGGCGCTCGCAGTCGCGCTTCCGGTCGCGCTTGCGTCGATCGACGCGATCCATGCCCCAACTGCATCTACGCAGGCTTGGGCATTGCCGTTGTTGTCGACGAATTGACCGTCGCACTCGACGGCGCCTTCGGGGCTCTCGCATTTGGCCTTGCAACCACCCTGCAAGTTGGCCTCGCAGTTCGCTTGGAGCTTGCTCTGGCAGCTGCCCTGACACTTTGCGTTGGCCTGGGCCTTACACTGGCCTTGACAACTGGCCTGACACTTGGCCTTGCAGTCCGGGACGCTACCACTGCAGCTTCCCTTGCACTCACCTTGACAGGTCGCCTTGCATGAGCCCTCGCACTTGGACTGGCACTCAGCCTTGTTGGCGTCTGCCTTGCACTCCGCTTCGCAGGACCCCGAGCAGTCCGCGTCGCAACCCGCCGTACAGTTGGCGGCGCAGTCGAACTTCAGCTCATCGTCATTGCACCGGACTTCGCAAGCAGAAAGATCGCAAGCACCCGTGCAGCTAGCGTCGGCCTGGACATTGCATTCACCCTGGCAACTCACGTACCCCTCGGCCTGACACGAGGCCTCGAACTTCAACTCTGTACATCTGACGGCGCAGCCACCCTTCGCCATGACGTCGCACTTCGCGCTGGCCTCGACGTGGATGTCCCCGCACGCGCTGAGATCGGCATGAGCCGGGGTTGTGACGAACAAAGGAGCGGCAAGGGCAAAGGCGCCGGCCACCGCGGTGATGAGCTTTCGCATGGGATTCTTTCTCCTACTGAAACCAAAGCAATGAAGCAGACTGCTGCCTCAAAGTCCTACGAGCGCTCGGCTAGCTAACTTCCCGAGCCAGACTCAGTCTAGCAGCGCTGGCGTGGGGATCGGCAACTGTGCCGCGGGTGTCCCACCCACACCTACATCCACATCCGGGTCCGGCTCATGGGTCAGTCGATAGCCAGCCTCCGTTAACCGCTCCAAAAGACTCGGCAATGCGCGATGCGTACCTTTTGAGTGAATATGTAGCAATACAACTACGTCAGGCTTCACCCTTCGGAGCACCAAATTCTCGATGTCCTCGGCCGGCGTGTCTTCCCAGTCCCGACTGTCGATGTCCCAGAGGAACATCTGGTAGCCGAGGCGCTTGACGATTCGCTCCACACGCGCGTCGGTTGCCATGAGTGGCGGACGGAATAGCTTGCACCTGCCGTCGCTCGCGCCGTTCTCGATCTCGAAGATGATGTCCTCCTCGGTGATCGGCGGCAACGTCAAATTGCGATGGCTGTAGGTGTGGTTGCACACCCAGTGGCCCGCTTCGCTGGCTCGCTTCACCCAATCGGGTCGGCCCCGGATCCACTTACCCGTGGGAAAGAAGATCGCTTTGGCGTTCGCCTCGTCCAACGTGTCCAGCAGGTCATCCGCTTGGCGACGTCGATGGGGGCCATCGTCAAAGGTGAGGATCACGCGCTTGCCCTCGCCGGGGGTTATCAGTTCGGGCGGGGGCACCTGGGTGCGGAAGATGCCTTCCACATGGGGGTGGTCCGAGACGCTGATGCTGACGCGATGAGCCTTGCCGGCGCGCCAGCGAGGCAGGGGCTCTACTACGAGGGTGCGATCATCTTGCCAGCGGCGGCGGGTGGGCGTGGGCGGCTCTATTCGCACGACAACATCCGCATCCGCCACGGGCTCGGAAATCACGATTCGGATCGGGGTCCTCAGCTCGACGCGCGGGCCCTGGGGACTCACGGCTAGCAGCCGCGCTCGAGGCTTCGCCAGGGGCTTGGTCTGGGCGGGCTCGGCGCGCAAGTACCGCTCCGGCGACGGCGCGACTCCCCGCTCCACTCGTGCCATGCTCGGCGCACTGCCGCCGAAGAACCACGGCACCAACGCAATGACCAAGACAGGAATCCGCACGACTGCCCGCAGCATACTCCGGCGGGGCGCCAAATGGATCGCCAAGCCCGCCGCTTTCCTGTGCTCATGCGCGCTGCTCGCAACCGCCTGCGACCAGGACGACGCCCGCAAGGCGCAGCCCTCGGCCCCCGCGACCCGTTCAGCGCCGGCGAAAAAGCAGCCACCGGCTCAACCCAAGGCAGCAGCATCCGCGTCAGCGCTCCCGTCGTCATCCGTGGCGGATGCTTCTGATGCCGCACCGCCTCCGCCCATCACCGAGAGGTCGCGAAAGGCCAAAGCTCCGCAGCCCCCGAGCCCGGTGGCGCCCCACACGGGCTGGGCAGGGCCGATCCAGCCCGAGGGGGATGCAGCGTGGCTGGCGCGCCTGAGGTTGGGTGCGATCACTGTGGTCAAAGCCAACGCCGGGGGCTCTAGCGTGACCCTGCGGGTGAAGTTCGAAGACGGTCATCGGGCTCTATTCAAGCCCGAGCAGAAGAAGTGGAAGGCGGGGTTTCGCGCCGAAATCGGGGCCTACCATCTCGATCGGCTCTTGGGATTCGGGCGCGTTGCCGTCGTGGCGGGGCGCATTATCGAACGTAGGCTGCTACGCGCACATTTGGTGCATAGCGGCGCCGACGAACAGTGGCTGACACGCTTTGACGACGAAGTGCTCGATCACGATGGAGGCGTGTATGGAGCGTTGATCGCGTGGCACCGAGGCCGCCTGGTTTCCGCTGCGCCGCCCCAGGACTTCACGGATGGCCTCGACACAGCCCAACCGCTGCGCCGGGCCGTTGCGGAGCGGCTACCCGAGTGGTCAGACATGTTGGTCTTTGACCACCTGATTCACAACACGGACCGTTGGAGCGGCGGCAACGTGCTCAGCCTAGGCAGTGGGGGCCCCTTGATCTTCTTGGACCAAGCGGCAGGCTTCAACCCCTGGCGCGGGAAGTCTCAGATGAACAAGCGGCTGACCGCGAACTGCCGCTTCCGCAAAGCGACGGTCATCGCAGTCCGCGCGCGACGCGGGCGGCAAGTTCTGTCGACACAACTAGCCAAGTCCTTGTCCCAGGATGCCCTCGCACCGGTGCTCGGTCAGCGATCCGTCGAAGGTGTCGAAGCTCGTCTCTCTAGCCTGGCTGATCACATCGACGTTTGCGAAGACAAACTCGGTCCCCAAATGACCTCCTTCGAGGCACAGCCCTTGGCAAGGGACGCTGGCGTCAGCGACGCGAGCAAAGGTTCCACCGGAGACAGCGACTGAACTGAGTGCGCCTGAAGCGGCGACTACTTGGTTTCAGCCACTGATTTCTCAGGGTCGGATCTGGTTTCGGGCTTGGCCTCGTCGCTGCGCGCAGATTGCTGGGCACGCAGGCGTCGGTTTTCTTTGGCTAGGGCCAGGCGCCGAGCTTCCGCTTGGGAAAGCAATCGCGTTGCTTCGGCGCTGCGGGCTCGCTCGGCCTTGACGAGTCGATCGTAGGCGCTCTGGAGGCGAGCGTTCTCCGGACTCAACTTGCCGAAGTACAGCGCGGCTACAGCAGCCAGGGTGAGCAACCACAGAGCGGTGGTAGTCGCGGCAAAACGCCGCGCACTACGCAAACGGCTACTCTCGACCAACGTCTTGACGCGGGTTTGATGCGCCTGCTCCTGCTCGAGTTCTGCCAACCGAGCATCGCTCTCTGCCTGGATTCGCGCGCGTTCGACGGCGGCCAGTTTCAGGGCGCTCAGCCGCACCTCCTGTTCCCGAGCGCGCAACTCGTATTGACGTCGTGTTTCTTCCTCGGCCTTCAGCCAGCCGAGTCGGGCTTCCTCCGCCAAACGCTTTCGCTGCTCGAGTTCGAGTCGACCAACCTCGGCTTGGCGTATGCGTGCAGCCTCTTCGAGCTGGTCGTGCTGCCCCTCTAGGTCGAAGAGACCCTTGAAGGAAAACAGCATGGAGTCGTCACTGCGGTGCGCCATGTAGAGCCAGCCCCTTCGTGCATGAGTTGCGCGATCAGTGGCCATCAGACAAGCCAGCAGGGGCTAGCCTTGGGTCCGGCCGCGGCACCTGAACGGGCTACCAGCGCAGCCTACAGGCCCAGCTGTTTGGCGATGATGATCTTCATGATCTCGTTGGTTCCCGCGTAGATACGAGCGACTCGGGCATCCATGTACGCCCGGGTCACGGGGTACTCGAGCATGTAGCCATAACCACCGAAGAACTGGAGACAGCTGTCCACGACTCGCGACAGCATCTCCGTGTGCCAGAGCTTGGCCATGGAGCACTCCTTGACCATCTTGCTGTCACGCATGTGCTCGGACAGCAGCCGATCCAAAAACGCCCGCCCCACCTCCACGTCCGCGGCGCACTCCGCCAACTTGAACTTCGTGTTCTGAAAGCTGCCGATGGGCTTTCCGAAGGCCTTGCGCTCCTTGACGTAGGTCAGTGTGTCCTCCAGCACCTGCTCAGCGCTGGCTTGGGATGCGGCCGCGACAACGAGACGCTCTTGCGCCAGCTTCTGCATCAGCATCATGAAGCCGGCGCCTTCTTCGCTGAGCCGGTTCGCGACGGGCACCCGGCAATCTTCGAAGTGCAGCTCCGATGTGTCCTGGGATGGCATACCCATCTTCTTGAGCTTCTTGCCCTTGGAGAATCCCGACGTGCCGGACTCCACGACGAGCAGGGAGATACCGCGGTGGGCGTTTTTGGGGTCCGGGTCGGTCTTGGCAGCGATGATCACCAGGTCGCAGAGGATGCCGTTGGATATGAAGGTCTTCGAGCCGTTGAGCACATAGTGGTCGCCGTCTCGCTTCGCCGTAGTCGCGATACCGGCCAGGTCGGAGCCTGTCCCTGGCTCCGTCATGGCGATGGCCGTCACTATCTCGCCGGAAGCACAGCCGGGCAGCCAACGCTTGCGCTGGGCGTCATTGCCGAACTCGTGGATGTAGGGCACCACGATGTCCGAGTGCAGCGACATGGCAAAGCCGGACTCGTAGGCATACGCCAACTCCTCGATAACCACGGCCGAATGCAACAAGTCGCCACCGGGCCCACCGTGCTCCTCCTCGAGCCAGGGACAGAGAAAGCCACCTTGCCCCGCCTTGGACCAGGTCTCACGGTCCACGCTGCCGTTTTCGTTCCAGCGCTCTTGATTGGGAACGACCTCACGCTGAACGAACTGGCGGAATGATTTGCGGAACAGGTCATGTTCCTCCGAGAAGATAATTCGATCCACGGCTGTACCTCGCTAGGTCACAAATGCTCCAGTCCACAGGATCCTGCTCCGCAATCTCGCGAGTCGCAACTAGTCGCGATCATGCTAGCCTGCCGCCGGTGAAACGCTGCGCAGTCCTCCTGTCTCTCTGCTTGGCGGGTTGCCCTACTTCGAAGAGTGAAGAGGCGCCCTCCCCTGCTGCCAGCGCGGCTCCAAGCAACGCCAAGGCCCTGATTCCGTTGGCCGTCGGCCAGTGGACGAAGCACCGCGTCACTAGAGAAGACGGCAGTCAGTCCACCATCCGCTACCAGGTGATCGGTAAGGAAAGTGGTGCCTTCTGGATCGAAGTCGCGAGCGGTGACGGCACGGGCACGGTGATCCAACTGTTGATGAAGACAGGAAGCGCACAAGACGCGGAACTGCTCGCAGGCCGGGTACGTTCACCCAATGGGGAAATCAAGGAATCCCGTGGCAAGGATTTCGAGAAGCACAAGGACGGCTTCCGCAAAGCCATCAGCGGGACCTTGCTGCCCAAGATGGCCGGGCTTCCGCAGAAGGACGTCACCGTGCCGGCAGGCACCTTCAAGGGCTGCTACGAGGACGTTCGAACCACATCGGTTTCGCAAATCACCGCGAAGAACCGGACCTTCGTGCACCCGTGGGTGCCGATCACGGGGCTGGTCAAGTCAGAAACCGTCGGAGAGAAGCACAAGATGGAACTCGAGGCCTTCGGCCTCACGGGCGCGAAGAGCTCGATGTAGTGGGCGTGCCTAGGGGCCTGACCACTTAAGCGGCAACTCGCAACTGATCGATAACGCTCAGGTTGCTGAGAGCAGCGTGCCGGCGGAGGTCGAAGAGGTTGTTGCGCTGACCACGGTAGCGAGCACGGTCGCCTTGGCGGTTATGCAGGGTCGCGAGGCTGTGTTCGACGGCAGTACGCTTGCGAAGGCGGGCGCGGCCTTCGCGCGTGCGGGCGTTTTCGCGCAGCTGGATGTGGAAGGGCTCATGGGGGTGTAGCGTGACGCTGCGGCCACGCCCCGGGGCGGCGCGCGTGCAGTCGTCGCGGCTGCGACATACATCGCAGCGGGCAGCTGGGAAGCGAGCGACGGAGCCAGCGCTCGCTTTAACCGCAACGCCTTCGGGACAACGGGCGATTCCCGCAGCCAGATCGAGCTTGAAATCGGCCTTGGTGAAGCGCCCGCCGTTGCGCAACGGAAACGGTTTGCAGAAAACCTCTGTTCCTTCGGCGCGACGGGATTCGATCGCATCGTCGCCAAGGTAGCCTCGATCGATGTAGAGTTCTGAAACGGAGCCGCACTGTTCGAGTAATTCTGCCGAAGCGACACGTTCAGGACGATTCGCGGGGGTGATCGCGACGGCGCAGATGATGCCGGGCGTATCGAGCTGTATCGCGATGTGTCGCTTGTAGCCGTCGATGCGTTTCTTCTTGCTCTTGCGGCCATGACGCATGTCGGGGTCACTCACGCTAATGCGTCGGTCCTTCGCCACGCCGCGTGTGATCCGGCTCCCTCCGTCCCCGTCTGGATCGGGCTCGGTGTCCTGCGAGACGAGCTTTTCCACCAGTGCCCACTGCCCGGCCAGCGGCGCTTCTTTCAGCGGTTTCGTCAGCTCTTTTTCGAGAAAGCGGCCGAGTGACTGTACCTGCTTGAGCAGTCGACCGAGCGCCTTGGTGCGCGCCCCAGGGTCGTCCCAGTCGATGTCGAGCCCTGTCTTGATGCTGGTGGCGTTGAGTACTGGGATCCCCGCAGCAGCCGCGACCTTGTCGACGGGTTGACCGAGCCGCCGCGCTGCCGTGCGAACGACGTGTAGCGAGGCGCGCCCGATGAGATTGAAGGTGTCCTCGACGCGACCCGCGCCCCATAGTGGGCTGGCGTCGAATGCAGCACGCAGGTGCGTTGCACTGAATCCGCCCGTCTCGCGTGCGAGTTCGACCGTCTTGTTGAAGAGCAGCTCGTCGAGCCCATGCGCAATGACGCGCTGGCGAAAGTTGTAAAACGTGCCTTGCGAGAAGAGCGGCACTTCGATTCCCGCACAGTTGAGCACCATTTGCCAGCGGCGATCCATCAACGTAAGCTCAACCACCTCGTGGTCGGGCACACGCAGCGCGGCCTGCAGCAACATCGCAAGGCCGAGTTGAGCAGGCGGGACGCGACCACGCCCCCGCTCCACGGGCGAATATGCCTCCGTCAGCTTCGCCTGCATCTCTTCGTCAAAAATCCTATGTCGCAGCTCGCGCAGGAATACGAATACTCTGCGTTTCGCACATCGCTTTGCGATGAACTTCTCACCACGCGACAGCTCGACCGGCGCCTTCCAGATCTCCATGGGGTCCTCCTGACCCCGTTTGATCACTACACGCCCGGCGCGTCGATCCTGGCTTCTAAGCGATCGAACTTGCTTTGTATTTCGACGCCGCCGCTAGAATTTGATCGGGTCTCTAGACGCGCATGCGTGCGGCACCGGCCACGGTGTTTTGGCCGACAACGCCAGGTTTGACCCGGCGCTCGCCGTGGAAGGTGAGGCCGCTCTGGGCCATTTCAACCAAGATGGGCGCCGGGGCGAAACGCCGGCCGAACTTCTTTTCGTACTTCTCCAAACGTCGCACCACTTCGAGCACACCCACCGTGTCCACGTAGCGGAATGGGCCGCCACGGAACGGGGCGAACCCTAATCCGAAGATTGCACCGATGTCGCCGTCTCGGGCGCTTCGCAAAATGCCTTCGCCGAAACACAGCGCCGCCTCGTTCACCATTTGCAGGGCGCAGCGTTCCGCCACTTCATGGGACGGAAAGTCCGTCTTCGGATCGACGCCAAGCACGTCGTAGACGCTGGTATCGACCTGCTTCTTACCCTTCTTCTTGGTGTCGTAGCGATAGAAGCCGCGTCCGTTCTTGCGACCGAAACGCTTGTCGGCGACCAGCTTCTCCATTCCTTGCGGCGGAATCATGCGATCCCCGAAGGCATCCAACATGATCTTGCCGACCTTCTCGCCAACGTCGATGCCCACTTCATCCAACAGCGTGATGGGCCCAACCGGGAACCCCCAATCCATGAGCGCGCCGTCGAGCCGCTCCACAGGCACTCCGTCGGCAAGCAAGTACGCTGCCTCGTTCATGTACGGAGCCAGGATGCGCGACGTATAGAACCCAACGCCGTCATTGACGACGATCACAGTCTTGCCCTGCTTCTTGCCTAACTCCACACAAGTCGCCGTCACCCAGTCCGCGGTCTTGTCCGTCACGATGATTTCGAGCAACGGCATTTTGTGAACCGGTGAGAAGTAGTGCATGCCGATCACGCGTTCCGGGTGAGCGGCTCCTTCGGCGATCTGTGTGATCGGGATGCTCGAGGTGTTCGAGGCAAAAATAGCTTCGGGGTGCCCCTGGGCCTCGATGTCCGCGATCATCTTGCACTTCAGGTCGAGATCTTCGAACACGGCTTCGATCACGATCTCTGCATCTTTGAAGCCGCTGTAGTCCGTGGTCGGCGTGACCCGAGCCATGATGACGTCCCGGTCATTGGCGCTGATCCGCCTGCGCTTGTAGCGCGTTTCCACGATGTCACTGACGTACTTCACACCGGCGGCGAGACCCTTGTCGTCGCGATCCTTCAAGCGCACTGGTGTCTTGGCAATCGCACTCGTGATGTACGCAATGCCCGCGCCCATCAGACCCGCGCCAAGCATGCCGACTTTTTCCACCGGACGTGGTTTCACCTTGGGGTTGTCGACGCCGGAATCCTTCTTCAGTTCGGTGGTGGCGAAGAATATGTTCATCAGCTGTGCCGCTTCGGGGCTGACGACGAGTTCCCCGAACGCTTCGGCTTCAGCCTCGAGGCCGCGAGCCATTCCCTTTTCCAACCCCGCCTTGATGACTTCGAGAATGCGCTCCGGCGCCGGGTAGTTGCCCCGAGTCTTTTCCAAGAGCTTCTTCTTGGCTTGGTCGAAGAGGAACTTGCGACCGAGGGAAGTCTCAGCAAGCAGCTTGTCCGCGAGCTTGGAGGTATCGAAACCGCCCCGCGCCTTGTCGCCGCCCTTCGCCTCGGCCAAGGCGAGGGCGCGTTGGCACGCGACCTCGAGCAGGATCGATTCCGGAACGACTTCGTCGACCAGACCCATTTTCCTGGCACGCTTCGAGTCGATTTGCTTGCCGGTGAGTATCAGGTCGAGGGCTGCCTGGATGCCGACCAAGCGGGGCAGGCGCTGAGTGCCGCCCGCACCGGGCAAGAGCCCTAGCTGCACTTCGGGCAGGCCGAGCTTGGTCTTCTTGCTGGTGCTGGCGACGCGGGCATGACAGGCCAACGCAACTTCGAGCCCGCCACCCAGGCAAGCCCCGTGAATGGCTGCGACCACGGGCAGACGAAACGCCTCCAGCCGGTCCATGCCGCGCTGGCCGGCGCGGGAGAGTTCCCGGGCGTCGTGGGCAGTGCGTACGCCGCCCAACATCTTTACATCAGCACCCGCAATGAACGAGTCGGGCTTGCCACTGGTGAACACGATCGCCCGCACATCACTGGACTGATCCAGCTCCTCGAAAACGCGACCGAACTCCTCACCGAAGCTCTGCTGCAAGGTGTTCATGGTCTCGCCAGGCACGTCCATGCGCACCACGGCCACGCCATCCGGGCGCCTTTCCACGCTGAGCGCGGATGTGTGTTTGCCGTTTCCGTTGCCGCTCTTCTTCGTGCCCATCACTCTGCCTCCAAAACCATTGCCGCACCCAAGCCGCCCGCCGCACAGGCGGTGCACAGCGCGAGCTCGTCACCGCGGCGCCGTAGCTCATTGAGAGTTTGCGTGATCTGCCGCGCGCCAGTCGCAGCAAAGGGATGGCCGATGGCAATGCTCCCACCGGTCACGTTGAACTTGTCCCAGTTGATCTCCCCGATGCGCTTGGAGCGACCCAAGTTCTCCTTGGACCAGGACTCACTCTCGAACGCCTGGGTATTGCTCAAGACTTGCGCCGCGAAGGCCTCGTGCATGTCCACGAGCCCAACGTCTTTGAGCTTCACTCCGGCGCGATCGAGGGCCACCGGCGTGGCGTGACTCGGGCCCATCAACATTTGGCCCGCCGGATCGAGCGCGGCGAAGGCGTAGGAGCGGATGAAACCGAGCACGTCGAAGCCATCCGCCTTGGCCTTCTCCTCGCTCATCAAGAGCACGGCGCTGGCACCATCCGTGAGCGGCGAACTGTTTCCGGCAGTAATGGTGCCGTGCTTGCGATCGAATGCCGGTCGCAACTTTTCGTAGCTCTCCACTTCGCTGTCTTTTCGAACCAGGTTGTCTTCAGCGAAGGCCTCGAAGGCGGGGGGAACGAAGACGTGCATCACCTCTTGCTCGAAGCGACCATCCGCCCATGCCGCCGCGGCCAAGGAATGACTGCGGTGCGCCAACTCGTCTTGGGCTTTGCGGGAGATACCGTTTTCCTTCGCCATCTTTTCGGCGCTCTCGCCCATGGTCAGCCCCGTGCTGGGCTCTTTGAGCGCTGGCGGCACTGGCACGAGGTCCTTGGGACTCAACTTGCTGAACGCCTTGAGGCGCTGGCCCAGGCTTCGCGCTCGGCTTGCGGCAATCAGGGCTTCAGCCAGCTTCTTGCTCACGGCGATGGGAACGTCGCTGGCGCTGTCCGCGCCGCCCGCGATACCGCAGTCAATCGCGCCCGCCATGATGGCTTCCGCCACGTTGACCGTCGATTGGTAGCTGGTCGCGCAGGCACGAGACACGCTGTAGGCCTCGATCTCACGGGGCATGCCGGTCGAGAGCACGATCTCCCGGGCGATGTTAGGCGCGGTCAAAGAAGGTACGACTTGGCCGTAGACGACCTGCTGCACTTCCTCGGGTTTGACGTCGCTGCGCTCGAGCAACTCGGCGACGACGTACTTGCCGAGATCCAACGCAGAAAGCTTCTTGTACGCAGTGCCGGACTTGGCGAAGGGCGTCCTGAGCCCTGCCACCACCGCAACGCGGCGACCATTCTTCTTACCCATGAAACTCGGCTCCCTTCGGCGCGCCGCTCTAGGGGCGCGCAACTTGGAAACGCGGGCGCGCAGCCCGCGGGTGGACACTGGTTAAGCACCATGACGCGGCGTGTCAAGGTGGCAGCAGCGCTCCGGGACGTTCAGGCGACGCTGGCTCCAGTGGGCACCAGCGGAACGGCCGGCCACCGAGGGCGACTTTGGATGAACGCGCTCCTCCAAGGGTGCAAAGCATTCTCGGGCTCCAAGCGGGCGTCCACGCACTTATAGGCTGAGCGTCTGGCGGTCGCAGCAGTGGGACCATGACCATACAGACGCGCCCGCACATGAGGCGCCAGAGGGCTCGACCTCAGGCGAGCTCGGCCGAGGGCGGCTCGCTCAGTGCCTCTGGACGCACCGAGTGGGTGCCACTCTTGGCCGTGGGGGCGGAAAAACGAACGTTCACCCCGACGTCGCTCCCGGACAGGCCCTCACACAGAGCGCCCGCAAACGCGAAGAGCTCGTGCTTGATGTCGTCCGAAACCGAATGATCCGAAAACAGTACCAACTGTCCCTTGCTATGAGTTGCCATGGCCGCCAAGGCAGCTCGGGCGATCTTGTAACGCGCAGCAGCGCAATCAGGGCAATGGGTTTCAGTCGTCGACAGGACTACGCGAACAGGCAGCTCACCACCGTCAACGATCTTTTGAATTCGCTTGACGATGCGCGACGCAAAAACTTTCGGCGACTCATCGGGCTGCTGCGCATCCACGACGGCGCGCGAGATCCGAGCTTGGAGCT
The DNA here is from genome assembly GCA_965222375.1 of Polyangiaceae bacterium. Classification (GTDB taxonomy): domain Bacteria; phylum Myxococcota_A; class Polyangia; order Polyangiales; family Polyangiaceae; genus JACKEA01. The sequence goes on along the minus strand of CBDCTZ010000016.1, from coordinate 2,828,450 downwards.
CCGCGACATCCGCCGGCCAGCGGGCGCCTCGCTCCATGATCACCAGTGCTACTTCTTTCGTACCCAACTTTTTCTCTTTGCTTTGTGTGTTGGCATCAACTCTCAGGAGCACCACACCATTCCCGTTCGCTCGACTTTTTGAGTCAAGGCCGGAGTTCGATCCCCCGACGTGTATTTCCCCCCGAAGCGTCACCAAGGGTGCGACCGGCGCAGCCTAGTGTCAAGGCGCGAGAAAAGGAAAAATTGCGACGCGTCGTGTCACGTTGACGCTTCGCGTCCATGCGCGATTCATGCAGCGGCTGCTCACAAAAACGCTGGGGATTTCGCGTACACATCGTCTGGTCCGCGGGCCGGAAAGTCTGATGCGTCATGCGCGTAGAACATTCGCCCCTCGCGCAAATTCCTGCGCGTTCGTTGATGGATTCCGCTCAGATATGAATGCTACGGCCCAATGCACCAAGTGCGGCTTCTTTTACGACTTCGGCTAGAGTCGGATGAGCATGACACGCGCGCGCTAGATCTTCTGCGCTCGCGCCGAATTCAATTGCGACCGCAGCTTCGGCTATCAGATCCCCGGCGCGTGGGCCAATGATGTGCACTCCGAGAATTCGGTCGGTTTTTGCATCCGCCAAAATCTTGACGCGCCCCTCGATGCTACCGAGGGCGCGCGCGCGACCATTGGCCATGAAGGGAAACACGCCCTTGTTGAACTCGCGCCCCGCTTCCGTGAGCTCTTCCTGGGTCTTGCCGACACTGGCAATTTCTGGGTGCGTGTAGACGATGGACGGAATTGCGTCGTAGTTGACGTGACCGTAGCCGGTGACGAAGTGCTCCACGCAGGCGATGCCCTCTTCCTCGGCCTTGTGGGCCAGCATCGGGCCTGCAATGACATCCCCGATGGCGTAGACCCCCGATTGAGCGGTCTCGAACTGGCCGTTCACGGGGATCTGGCCTCGCTCGTCCACGGCAACCCCGATGGCGTCGAGGCCCAGGCCGTCGGTGTTGGGCAGGCGCCCCACAGCCACCAGAACCCGATCCGCCGCCATGGGCTCCGCGCCGTCCATCTCGACGACGGCACCCGCACCTTCGACTCGGGCGCCCGTGACCCGAGTGCCCAAGCGAAAGCTCATGCCTTGCTTTTCGAAACTGCGCTTCGCTTCCTTGGCGAGTTCCGAATCCATTCCAGGCAGGATCCGGTCCAAGTACTCGAGAACCGTGACCCGTGAGCCCAGTCGATTCCAAACACTCCCCAATTCCAGCCCGATCACGCCGGCACCGATCACGATCAGGTGCTCAGGCACCGGCGAATACCCGAGCGCTTCTGTACTGGAGCCGACGGTTTCGCCGGAAAAAGGCACTCCTCGCAGAGGGGCGACTTTGCTGCCGGTCGCGATCAACACGCGCTCTGCGTCCAGATCGACGTTGTGGTCGCCCTCGACGGAGAGTCGCTTCGGCCCCACGAATCGTGCGTGCCCTTGGTAGCGGGTGACCTTGTTCTTCTTGAACAAGCCGGCAACGCCCTGGGTCAGGCCGCGCACGATGCTGTCTTTGCGCGCCAGCATCTTGCTCAGATCCAGCTGCAAGTCCCCGACGCCAATTCCCATCTCCGACAGGTGGTCTCGCGCCTCGGCGTAGCGCTCACTGGCCTCGAGAAGTGCCTTACTCGGGATGCAGCCGACTCGTAGGCACGTGCCCCCCAAGGCCGGCTCCTTTTCAATACAGGCGACGTTCAGGCCAAGTTGGGCGGCTCGGATGGCCGCGACATAGCCCCCAGGCCCAGCGCCAATGACAACCAAGTCGTGCTCCGGCATGGCGCTGGGTATAGCGTTCGCGGCGCGGCTGGCGCCAGCCCAAAAAACCAAACACCAGTGAGGCTCAATTGGAGGAGCCACCACTGGGCGGACCGCGGCGCTGCTCCAGCTGCCACGCGAGCGTCCCCAACTTCCGCTCAGTGTCGTCGAGGCTCTGCCGCACCATGGCGGTCGCTAGTGCGCCGGTGAGCACCGTCGCGATGCCGCCGATGATCAACATAAGCAAGGCTGGGGCGGGCTCGAAGAGAACCGCGCGCGGGTAGATTGTGATCGACGTAGGCTCGAACAAGTAGCGATCACCCCAAAGCTCCATCAAGCCCGGAATCGCAACGCACACGACGCCCAGAGCGATATTCAAGCTGCGCCAGGGTTGGCGAAGCACCAAAGAATACCCTGTCGTGTTCAAGGCAACGAGACCCGGCATGAGTACGAGAGCGCCGAATAGCGTCGCAGAGGAAACAAGCGCTCCTGTACTTGTGAGCATCGCAACGACAACCAAGTAGTTGCTTGGTTTTCGTTGCTGGGAGACCCAGAAGCTGATGACGGCGGCGGCCACCACCAACGCGTAGAAACCAATCAGCGACCGAACGTTCGCGACACCTGCCCACAAGAACAGCGGCAAGTACAGCCCCAAGCTTGCGTACGCAACCGCAGCCACTCGCCCGACGAGCCGAGTACGCTTGTCGTGAGCCTCTTCCAAGCTGGTCGCCACCTCCCCTTGGGCCGCACCGCTCCCCAAACCCTCGGAAGACGTGGCTCGAGTTGGCGTCTGCGGAGTCTCGGTGCGCAAAAACTTTTTCGGTTCGGTTCCGGTGACCCTCCCATCCTTTGGTTCGGCAACTGGTCCGGTACCGACGAGACGCGCGTCCAGCACGTGCTCCACGGCGTCGTGAAGCTGGCGCGCCGTGCGAAAACGCTTCTTCGGATCCAGAGCCGTTGCCCTTGCGCAGATGGCGTCGAAGTCCCGCGCGATGTCGTGGGATCCACTGCGGTGCGATGGGCTAGGATCCGCAGTCCCCTCCAAGGTGCTCATGGCCGCACCCATTTCATCGTCAGGGTGCAAACGTTCACCGGACAAGATCTCGAACAGGATCGCCCCCAGGGAGTAGATGTCCATGGCGGGTCCACGCTCTCCAAACTCGGGATTCAACTGCTCGGGTGCTGCGTAACCCATAGTGCCGATCATCTGGCCGGCGCCGGTCAAGCTCAGGCTTTCCGCCGGCACTGAGACGTCGTGCAATGTGACCTCCTGTTGGGTGGCCGCATTGGGTCCCTCGGCCGCCAGGTGTGCAATGCCCCAATCCAGGACGTGCACCTCTCCGAAACGACCCAACATGATATTCGTGGGTTTGAGATCCCGGTGCACGACGCGTCGGTGATGGGCGAAGTGCACCGCCAGGCACACGCGACCAAAGGCTTCGAGCAGGCGCCGTAGGGAGAAGTGCGTCTCGCGGCCGTCCGCGCGTTTGCGGAATATGTCGTGCAAGGTCACCCCCCGCACCCGCTGCATGGTGAAGTATGCTTGTCCACGGGGATTGACCCCGACGTCGTACACAGCCGGGATGGTCGGGTGCTCGAGCTGACCCTGAATGCTGGCTTCCCGCATGAAGCGTAGCTCCTCGACACTGTCGCGACCCTCCGTCGGGTCCATCAGAGTCTTCATGGCAACACTTCGGCCTACCTGACGGTCTTCGACCAAGTCCACCACGCCCATGCCGCCGCGACCCAACAGCTCCACACGCTCGTAGCGATCGGCAAAGTCCATCGCACCCACTGGCTTTCCCATGAAGTGCACCGGCTCGTTGTTGGGCTCGCCAACCTCGATCAGCTCATCCGACGAGAGTTCGAGAGTGCTCGCGAAGTCGGGCTCTGGTCGCTTCTGAGACACGTAGGGCTCGGTTTCGTCTTCGTAACCACCGTCGCCAGGATCTTGCGACTGCGGGCCTTTGCCTCGGGCTGAAGCCACGGTCCACCTCCAGCTTCGCTTCTACACGCTCGCTGCGGGTTTCTCTAGCACCCGGAGAGATGTCTGGGCCGCAAGCCTGGAACTAGCCTCAGCAGCTCGATGCCGCGGCAGCGCTAGAAGTGAAAGGTCGCCGTGCCGAGCACGCGGGTGCGGCTCGACGCACTCGGCTCCCACCTCGCGAGGTTCGAAGCACTGGAAACCCCTGAGTAGTCGATCCACATGGCCTCGAAGCGCGCGCCGAGAGAGAGATGATGCAACACCCGTACTTGCGGTCCGATGCCTAATGCGAAGTAGCCGCGATTGATGGACTCCTCGAACACGCCGGCATCTGACACTTCGCGGGCAGTCAGCTTGACGCTTCCCCCGGTCGCCTCGGTGAGCAGGCGCAGCGGGCCCGCCAAGGGAATGTACATACGCAACCCAAGGCCCATGGCAAACATGCTCAGCTCGTCCTGAAGCGGAGTACCGTCCTCGTAGTAACCCTGACGACTCATGCCGCCGACCGCCTCGAGTTCACCGATGAGATAAAACCGTGGAGGAAAGCCTCGCCACTTGCCTCCGACCCCGAAGGTGCCCGCCACCATCCGCCCGCCGTCGGGTCCGAACAGCGCACCCGCCCCGAGCTCACCCAAGAAGAACGTTCCCGGGCGCTTGCGCTTGCGCGGCGGGGGAGCCGGTTCCGGCTCTGTAGCGTCATCCCGGGACGTTTCCTCTAGTGTGGCCTCCACGGTGTCGTCAGCCGAGTTGGGACGGGCCCCAGCGGCCGACGGGGAAAAGGACAGCGCTACGAGAAGCCCAAAGCCGAGACAGAAACGCATGACGTTGGAGAACATCGCAAGGTCCGTGCCGTCGTCCCGTTCGCCTCGGATCTGCTTGATCTCCGGCGATTCTTCGATTGACCGGCGCGAGTGTGGCCCCAGGCCACACTTTGGGCAGCACGCGGCGTAATCACGTGTTCTCGCCTTCGGCGGCCTGGTTTTTGGGGTCGCATCCCTGGGGCAGGCAGGGGCGCGCTTCCCGCAGCGGGGCATCCAACGCGTCAGCCCGGCACGGGCACGCTCCTTCGAGCTGCATCGCATTCGGTGCAGCGGGCGGAGCTGGGATGCAGAAACTGGAGCGGGTCTTTGCGGAGGTGGTCCACCACCACGCCAACGACATCCCGTGAGCGCGCCAGTTTCGCAGCGGCGTGGCCCACGAGTCCCTCAGATTGCAGCCCTTCGGCGCGAAGCCATTCGTCTACCAAGATGAAGCACTTACCGCAGTGGTCGTTTTCCTCGTAGTCGACTCGAACTGGCTGTCCGTCTCGAACGATGGTGCAGTGCTTGAGCGTACGATACTCGACCCGCGCGAAAAGCTCCGCCAGATGAATCGTCGTGTTGGCGTCATGATTGACGCCGAGCAACAGAACCTGACCACCCAGCTCGTGCACTCGACCCACCGGGCTCTCTGGAATGTGAGGCGGAAGCGGCAACCCATCCCGCAGCACTTCCGCAGCCTGGGCCCCGACAGCGGCAAAGGCCTGCGGGTGGTTGCTACGAAGCACGTTCGGGAGGCGCCAAAACATCCGCGGCACGACTCCCGGATCCGGAGCAGGCTCGGTCTCGGTTGCGTCGAAGGGTTCATCATCGCTGTCGGACCAGGAGGGCATCACCAAGGTGCCTTCTTTGCCGAGGGCTTCGCGAAGGGCCTCAATCAACCCGAGCGGGCCACCTTCCACTGGGCCTACGGCGCGAAAAGAGGTGTGAACTAGCAACACGCCGCCGCGCGTCACGCCCAGAGCCTCGAACTGCTCGATGAGCTCAGCTTTCGGCGTGGTGTTGGCCGCCTGCATGCGTGCTGTTGCCTAGCCTAACTCGCGACAGCGCGCACGGAACTTGACTCGCCGCTCCGCGAGCTAGGCTCAAACGCAACTCGAGCTCCTTCTGACCGACAAAGATCGCCCCCGCGCTGCCCGCGCTGGGGGGGCCGCGGGCGCGCGAGTTGCGAAGAGTGCGAAGAAGGGCTAGCTGAACTCGCGAGTATGGCGCTGCTGAGGTCATCGAGGAGCGTTCTATTGCTGACATGCGCTACCACCGGCTGCACCGTGGCCGGTGGCGCACCATCCTCACCCAAGCCGACCCAGGCGCGCAAAGAGCCGCGTGTGCTTCGACTGGAACCCGCGGCGACGTGCGACAAGGGAACACTCGAAAGTTTCGCACCAAGCCATGCTGCACTACGCACGGCCGCTTTCACCCAATCGAAACAGCGCCGCGCGTGGCCGATAGCCACAGAGATCTGCAGCTGCGGCAGTCTGCCCGCGACGAAGTGCTTGGAGTGGGCCCAAGCACGAGCGAGGCAGGCCAAGACGGGCGTCAGCGCGGCTGCCTCACCGTACCTAAAGGAACTCGGCAGCGATGTCAGCTTGAGCGTCGACGGCGAGAAGGTGGAGCGCGTGTTTGCGACAACAGGTCATTTGCTCACCTTCATCGATGAGAGAGAACGCCGGGGCAAGAGCGTCACCATCACCAACGAATCGCGGGCGTTCCGCTACGACTGGTCCCGCGTCGAGATCAAGTACGTGCAGGCGCAGGAAAGCGAGCGACTTCAGTGGACTCGTGCCGTGGATATTCGGCTTCCGGAGGGGCGGCGGGCGCAGTGGGAAGCTCTCCGCTCATTTAGCGACGAGCTCGCTGCGGCGGGGCTCGAACTCGACGAGGCGAGCAACCGCGCCTACTTCGAGGCTGCCCTCCAACAGCTGCGCCCCGAGGAGTGGGACACGACGGAATTGGGCTCCGTGCAGAGGCAGAACGGCTTGGCCTGGGTAGCCTTGATGATCGGGCTCATGCGTCGGATCCCGCGCAAGGACGACGCGCCGAAACTCGCGGCAATCTCCTTGCGACTGAACCTGGTTTGCGCGCAGCCCTGAGCTCCTACTTCAGGATCCGATAAATGCTGGTCACGCAGCAGGTGCTCTTGGTCAGGTAGATGGAGTCGGCATCCTGGTGAATGAACTTGGTGCCCCCCGACACCGGCTATCTCGACACCCGCACCGCCAACGATGGGGGCCTTGAAGGTCTTGTTGCCACCGTCGGTGTAGTAGATGAAATTTGCATCCACCAGGAAGTCTCGCACGCCCTCGTAGACGACCAATTGGGTGCCGGCAGCGTCCCCAGGTGCCCAACGATAGATGCCGTTCGCAAAGGACGTTCCAACCTCCTGGTTGCAATAAAGCGTATTGCCCATCGTGCGGAGCACGACGCGGGAGTTGGTCAAGCCAGAGGCGATAGTACCCACCGGTACTGCCGTTGGAGTGCCACCGGAGAGAGGCGTGGTACGTACCTCGTCGGCACCCCCATCGATCGTGTACCAGTATAGAGCGCTCGCGCCCGCGACAAACGCTTTGACTTCACCGTGGGTCCCTTGATCCACGCTCACGATTTCCGTGCCTGGGTCCGAAGCAGGCGCATTGATCGCCCGGGCGTAGACGTAGCCGACCGGATCCCCGGATTCGTGACCACGCTCCCAATACCGCGTCCCAGTTTCACACTCCTTCAATAGGCCAGGACGGCGTCGATAACCAGGGCACTTCGGCAGTGCTCAGAGAGAATTCAAGCGCCGCTCAACTTGGCCTTCACGAAGCGTGGCGACGGCCGAAGGCGAGCTCAAACCTCGAGCAGGATGCGAGCGGGATCTTCGATGCACTCTTTGATGCGTTTGAGAAACGTAACCGCTTCTCGGCCGTCGACGATGCGGTGGTCATAGGTCAGGGCGACATACATCATGGGCAAGATCACGACCTGACCGTCACGAGCCATGGGGCGATCTTGGATGGCGTGCAGGCCCAGGATCCCACTCTGAGGTGGGTTCACGATGGGCGTGGACATCAGCGACCCGTAGATGCCGCCGTTGGAGATGGTGAACGTCCCACCCATCAACTCATCCAGCTTCAACTTGTTTTCTTTGGCGCGCTTGCCAAGCTCGGCAATGGTCAGCTCCACCTCGGCGAAGCCCAGGCGATCCGCAGCTCGGATCACGGGGACTACCAAGCCCTTGCCACCGCCGACGGCGACGCCAATGTCGAAGAAGTTCTTGTAGACGATGTCGGTACCGCGAATCTCCGCGTTAACAGCAGGGATGAGCTTCAGAGCCTCCACCGCGGCTTTTACGAAGAAGGACATGAAGCCGAGCTTGATGCCGTGCTTGTCCAGGAATTTCGGCTGGTACTCCTTGCGCAGCGCAATCACGGCACTCATGTCGATCTCGTTGAAGGTCGTGAGTAGCGCGGCGGTCTGTTGCGATTGAACCAAGCGCTCGGCGATGCGGCGGCGCATGGGGCTCATCGCGACGACTTCTTCGTTTTCGCCGGGTGTCACTGGAGGCTGGGCGACAGCAGGCATCGCTGGGGGCGCCGGCGCCGCTGGGCTGGCTTCCGCCCGCATTGCGTCCTCTTTGAGAATGCGCCCGCCTGGACCCGTCCCTTCGACCTGCTCAGGGCTAAGGCCTGCTTGAGCCATGACGCGCTTTGCGCTTGGCATAACCCGCGCGAAGCCCTGGGGCGGAAGGGACTCCACACCCACCTTCTTCTTTTCGGCGGGCGGCACCGCGGCCGCTGCCTCCAAGGGCTGAGTCGGGGGATCCGGCGTGGGCTCCGGAGCCGGAAACTGCGCATCACTCTGAGCCACCGTGGCGCTCGGCTGGGGCGCGGCAGCCGCGCCCTCGTTCATGACACCAATGACGTCTCCCACCGTGGCCATCTCCCCCGACTTGACGCGGATCTCGGCCATCACGCCGTCGGTCGGGGCGGGAAGCTCGACGGTGACCTTGTCCGTCTCGATCATGACGAGGGTTTCATCACGACGCACAGCGTCGCCCACACCCTTCAGCCAGTCTCCGATCTGGACTTCGGTGATCGACTCGCCCACGCTCGGAACTTTCAACTCGACGGCCATGAGTTCACTTCTCTCCTTGGTTCATTCGGCACTCAGCCCCGCGAGAACGCCTGCTCTATTATCGATTTTTGCTCCAGCTTGTGCGCGGCGGGCGACCCTGTCGCGGGGCTAGCGGATTCTTCGCGGGACACACAGGAAAACGCGTGCCGGCGGAACAGCCTCCCACCGAAGCGGCCGCGCAAGTACCGCCAAGCACCCATATTCTCGGGCTCGTCTTGCACCCACACCACGTCCACGTCCGCTGCGTAACTGCTGAGCGACTCCCTCAGAAACGCCTCCGGCAGCGGGTAGAGTTGCTCGATACGCACGATGGCGACGTCGTCCCGACTCTCCTTTTCGCGGTGCGCAAGCAGCTCGTAATAGATCTTCCCGCTACACATCAGAACGCGGGTGACCTCCCGAGGGTTGACGCTGGTGTCCGGTATGATCCGCTGGAATTGCCCCTCGGCGCATTCTTGCAAGCTGCTAGTCGCGCGGGGGTGGCGCAACAGGCTCTTGGGTGAGAACACGATCAGCGGTTTGCGCCATGGCCTGAGGACCTGGCGCCGCAGCAGGTGAAAATGTTGAGCGGGTGTCGTGGGCTGTGCGATCTGAATGTTCTCTTCCGCAGCTTGCATCAAGAACCGCTCCAGCCGCGCGCTAGAGTGCTCCGGGCCTTGGCCTTCAAAGCCGTGGGGCAGCAGCATGACGAGCCCCGAAAGCCGCTTCCACTTGTCTTCGGCACTGGTGATGAACTGATCGATGATCACCTGCGCGGTATTCACGAAATCCCCGAACTGCGCTTCCCAAACCACGAGGCCATCAGGCCAATCCAGGGAAAAGCCGTACTCGAAACCCAACACGCCAGCTTCAGACAGGGCGCTGTTGTAGATCTCGACCACCCCCTGGGAGGGCGCCAAGTGGGCGAGGGGCATGAAGGCGTGGCCGTCTTCCACGTCGTAGAAGCGGGTGTGCCGATGACTGAAAGTGCCTCGGCTGGCGTCTTGACCGGTGAATCGAATGCGTACGCCGCTCGTAGCCAACGTGGCGAAAGCGAGTTGCTCTGCGGTGCCCCAATCCAGGGGGCGATCCCCGCGACCCATCTCTCGGCGAAGCACCAAGAGCCTCTCGATCTTGCGGTGGGCTTTGAAGTCCGCCGGCAGCTCGGTGAGCTTGCCCAGTAGCAGCGCGAGTCGATCGGCGTCGACGCAGGTATCCACCTCGGGCACATCCGCCTCGGGCCCGCCGCAGTAGCCCTGCCAGTAACCGCCGAGCCAATCCGATCTTCGCACGTAGTCGGCGGTCCGCGCCTGATCCAGCTCGCCCTCTAGATGCTCCCGACGCTGGACGGCGATTTGGTCTGCTTCCTCTCGACTGACGCCACCAAGCCGAGACAGGTGCTCCAGGTAGCCGTCCCGCACGCTCTTGCGCTGGGCGATGGCCGCATACAGCACGGGTTGAGTGAAGGACGGTTCGTCACCCTCGTTGTGACCGTGCCTTCGGTAGCCGTACATGTCGATCACGACGTCCCGCTGAAATGTGGCGCGAAAATCCGACGCAAGGCGAATCACTTCCGCCACGGCGTCGGGGTCCTCGCCGTTGACGTGGAAAATCGGTATCTGGAGCATCTTCGCGACATCGGTCGCGTACACGCTGGAGCGACTCTGTTGCGGTGGCGTCGTGAAACCGATCTGGTTGTTCACGATCACGTGGATGGTACCGCCCGTACGATACGCGTGCAGCTCACTCAGATTGAGGGTCTCCTGCACGATGCCTTCTCCGGCGAAGGCAGCATCCCCGTGGATGAGCAGCCCGACCTTGCGGCTGCGCTCCGTGTCGCCGACGCGATCTTGCTTGGCGCGAACCCTACCCTGCACGACCGTGTTCACGAACTCCAGGTGACTGGGGTTGAAACACAAGGACAGATGCACGCGATTGCCGTTGGCAGCGACGTAATCCGAGCTGTAACCCATGTGGTATTTGACGTCACCGCTGCCCAAGTAGAGCTTGGCATCCCGGTCATCGAACTCGCGGAAGATCGCTCGGGCGCTCTTCCCCAAGATGTTCGCGAGCACGTTCAGACGACCACGGTGGGCCATGCCCAAAACCACTTCGTCAACGCCGTGTTCTGCTGCCCGTTCAATGGCGAAGATGAGTAGCGGGATCAGACTCTCGGAGCCTTCGAGAGAGAAGCTCTTGGCGCCGAGGTATTTCTTCTGGATGAACTCTTCGAAGATCACGGCGTCGGTGAGTTTGGTGAGGATCCGCAGCTGCTCGTCGCGGCTGAGGCGAGTGCGGTCTTCCTCGAGCTCCATGCGATCCTGAAGCCACTGCTTCACGGAAAGATCGTCGATGTGCATGAATTGCACGCCGATGGAGCGGCAGTATGTGGCGCGAAGTCGATCGAGAATCTGACGTAACGTCAGCGTGGAGGCACCCGAGATGGTCCGGCTGGAAAACACGCGATCTAGGTCGACGTTCGTCAACCCATAGAACTCCGGGTGCAGCTCGGGTTGGTCCGAACGCGGCAATCCAAGTGGGTCGACTTGAGCGACCATATGACCCCGGACGCGATACGCGCGCACCAACTGGTCAACACGATCTTGACGGACAGCGACCTCGAAGGGATCTCCAGCAATGCCGGCACCGTTACTCCGCGCACGACCATTCTCTGGATTGAAGACGCTGCGCGCCTCGAAACGCGGACCGATTTGCGGAGCGCCCATGAAGGCGTCCCGCGGCATACGCTCGAAGTAGCTACGCCAGCTCGCATCAACGGATCCCGGGTCTGTCAGGAAGCGTTGATAAAGCTCTTCAACGAAGGGGAGGCTCAGAGTGTTGGGCCAGGGATCGGCCATATGTGATTCCTGATTCGACTCAATCATGCCGGCCTATGAAGGTCCAGAGGCGGCAGTTTCGAAGCCGGAGTTGCAGCTGAACCTGGACAGTCCCGCCACGGGCGCCCCAGACGCTGTATCCTGGCAGGGTGAGCACACCACCCTCGGAAGACATCGGGCAGCTGGCCCGCAGCCTGGCACTAAGTGATGATGAGTGGATCCCTTTCGGCCGGGATATCTGCAAGATCACACGGGCTGCGCGACTTGGAGACAAGCGCGCAACTTACGTCGCTGTCACAGCCATGACGCCGACGCCCTTGGGCGAGGGAAAGACGGTCACGACCATCGGTCTATCGATGGCGCTCAACCAGCTCGGCAAGCAGAGCATCGCGACGCTGCGCCAACCCAGCCTGGCCCCGGTGTTGGGACTGAAGGGCGGCGGCGCTGGGGGTGGTCTGTCCCGTCTCGAACCCTTCGACCGCATCAACCTCGGCTTGACAGGCGACATGTCTGCCATCGAGGCGGCGAACAACTTGCTAGCAGCCGTGATTGACGACCACATGTATCGCGGCCGCGAGCCGAAGCTAGACGCGGAAACAATCACTTGGAAACGTGTCGTAGACATCGGGGATCGCTCCCTCGTCGACGTCACCACAAGCCTGGGCGGCAAGTCCGGTCAGCCAACCCGCGGGACCGGCTTCGATCTGAGCGCCGCTTCGGAAGTGATGGCCATCTTGGCGCTCGCAGCGGGCATCCCGGATCTCAAAGAACGCTTGGCGCGGATCGTCGTTGCAAGCAGTACCAGTGGCACACCCGTGACCGCCAACGACCTGGGTGTCGCCGGTTCGATGGCTATGCTGCTGCGCGACGCGATCTACCCGAATCTCGTCCGCACCTCTTCGGGTTCAGCCGCCCTGGTACACGCCGGCCCCTTCGCCAACATCGCCCATGGCAATTGCTCAGTCATTTCGGACTTGATCGCAAACGACGTGGGGCAAGTCGTGGTCACCGAGGGAGGGTTTGGCTCGGACATGGGCGCCGAAAAACTGTTCCACATCAAGTGTCGGCAGTCCGGTCTCTCGCCGGACGTCGCCGTCTTGGTCTGCACGCTTCGCGCCCTCAAGCTCCACAGCGGGCAGTTCGATGTGAAGCCGGGCAAGGCGTTGCCCGCAGCCTTGTCCGAACCCAATCCAGAAGCGCTGAAGGCCGGCGCGGCGAACTTGGAGGCGCATATCGACCTCCTCCGAGCGTTCGGGCTACCTGTGGTGGTGACGATCAACCGATTCCCCGAGGATTCGGACGAGGAGGTCGCGGCTGTGCGCAGCATGGCCTTGGACCGGGGTGCTCGCGGTGCCGTCGTGAGCGAAGTGTTCTCCAAAGGTGCCGACGGCGGGCTGGAAATGGCAGAAGCTGTCCTTGCGGCGGCAAAAGAGGAAAACCAGTTTCGCATGCTGTACGAACTCTCCCAAAGCCTGGAAGAGAAGCTGCACACTCTGGCTACGCGCATCTATGGCGCGAAAGACGTAGAGCTATCTTCAGAGGCAAAGGACTCACTCGAGCGCTACACCTCTTTGGGCTACGGGGACCTGCCCGTTTGCATGGCCAAAACACAGGCGTCACTGTCCCACGACCCCAAACTGCTGGGCCGACCTCGAGATTACGTGTTTCCGATCCGGGACGTGCGGCTCTCGGCCGGCGCCGGCTTCGTCTATGCGCTGGCCGGAAAGCAGCGCACGATGCCGGGTTTGCGTGGAAACCCTGCTGCAAAGCATCTGGATTTGGGCGACGACGGCTCCGTCGTCGGTCTGCGCTGAACGGAGTCGCCGCAACACTTGCTGGCGTACCGGCCCTACCCGCGCACTATACTGACGCCCGTGGGTGAGCACAGCGTAAGTGGGGCCGGTAATGCAGGGGCGGTCCGCGCCTTCACGCGCGCTCTGCTTGCGGACATCGAGGCTCTGGAAGCTCTGCTTGCGCGCGGTGGAATCGAGAACGGAGTGCGCCGCGTTGGGCTGGAGCAGGAGCTGTTCCTCGTAGACGCCCGAGGGCGCCCCGCCTGTGTGGGGCCAGAAGTGCTTGCTGCGGCCGGGGATTCACGTCTGACCACGGAGCTGGCGCAGTTCAATCTGGAAGCCAACCTGCCGCCACATCTGCTCAGCGGCAACGTGCTCGAAGATCTCGAGGCCGAGCTGAACGGCGTCGTAGACCTCGTGAACGAAACTGCGCGCTCTCGCGGAGCAGAAGTGCTGCTCACCGGCATCTTGCCATCGCTGAAGAACAGCGATCTCACCCTGGATCAGATGACGCCAGAGCCGCGTTACCGCGCGCTGAATCAGGCGATTATGGACATGCGTGGGGGGCCCTTCACCTTCGCACTCCGTGGAACCGACGAACTCAACATCACCCACGACTGCGTGATGTTGGAATCCGCGAACACGAGCTTCCAAGTTCACATCCAAGTGGAAGCTGACGAGTTTACGTCGCTGTACAACTTGGCCCAGTTGGTGACCGCACCACTTCTGGCGGCGGCGGTGGGGTCTCCGCTGCTACTCGGCAAGCGGCTGTGGAAGGAAACGCGGGTTGCAGTCTTCGAACGCTCCGTCGATGTCCGCTCCGCATCAGAAGCCGCTCGCGGATTGCGTGGGAGGGTCAGCTTCGGCGAAGACTGGGTCACAGAAAGCGTGCTCGATGTGTTCCGCGAGGACGCCGCACGCTTTCGTGTGTTACTGACGAAAGAAAACGACGAGGACCCCGCCGCCATCGTGCGCGCCGGAGGCGCCCCTTATCTGCGAGCACTGAATCTGCACAACGGCACCGTGTGGCGCTGGAACCGCGCCTGCTACGGCTCGGATGGGACGACAGCGCACCTGCGTATCGAAAACCGAGTCCTCCCGTCTGGGCCGACAGTTATCGATGAAGTGGCCAACGCTTCCCTTTTTTGGGGCGCCATGATGGGCCTGAGAGACGTCGCTCCGAGCATTCCGCAGCGCATTCCTTTCGACGCAGTTCGGGCGAACTTTCTCGCGGCCGCACAACTCGGACTGGAGGCACAATTCACCTGGTTGGACGGCAAACGCATCGGTGCCAAAGAACTACTTTTGTTCGAGCTCTTGCCCCAGGCGAGGAGTGGACTCGCGGGCGCAGGTGTCGACCCGGATCAGATCGATCACTACCTCGGGGTGGTTGAGGCAAGAGTGGCCAGTGGCCGTACCACCGCACAGTGGATGCTGCACGGCTTTGAACACTTGTGTGAAGACAAGACACCCTTGGGCGCGGCGTGTGAGCTCGCGCAACGCATGCTGGAGTATGGCCAGCGCGGCGACCCCGTCCACACCTGGCCCGCACTCAAGGGCACCACGAGCGTGCCCGCAGACGCGAACGAAGACCCGACGCTGCGCGAGATCATGACCACTGACCTGTTCACGATCCACCCCAATGACGTCGTCGACTTGGCAAGCAGTGTGATGCGTTGGCGAAGCGTACGCCACGTACCTGTCGAAGATGAAAACGGAACCGTCGTCGGACTGTTGACCGCACGCAGCATCTTCGAGGGCTTGGCTCAAAGCCGAACCCAGAACCAAGCCATCGCCGCTCGTGATGTCTGCGACAAGAACCCGCTCATCTTGCCGCAAGAGACGCGCCTGAGCGCATGCGTCACGGCAGTATTGGAAGCTCATGCGAGCTGCGCGCTGGTGGTGGATGCCGCCGGCCAGCTCGTCGGACTAGTGACCGAACGCGATCTACTTCGTGCCGTCGCCGGCCGGTGAAGCGCGGCGCGTCAGGTTCGGCAGGGCAGAAGTAGCCGCGAGCCAGCGAGTTGGACTTTCCAACGCACGCTGCTCGTACCAGCAGGGGTCGTGAAATGGTCCACATCGGAGCCACCCAGAGAGAGGCGCAGTCGGTGCCCACGGCAAAAACGCATGGCGACCGGCAGCAACTCGATCACGTGAGTGGCAACCTCATCGACTTGCAAGCGGCGGGCGTCGGCCCTGCGGAAAGTCACGTTCGCAAGCGGCAAGCCGCGCTCGTCCGCCGAAAAGCTACTTTCGTGAATGCTGCGCAACACCCCCTCGGTCAGCAACCGCGCTTTTCCGCCCGGGGTCACGTCTTCCAAGTAGGCCACCATCGCGAAGTCGGGCTGCGAAGCCGAGAGAGTCAGCTCCAGCACCGGATGGCCAACCAGATCGAGATCTCGATCTAGTACGTCACTTTCGTACACGAGGTATCCCTGAGGGCTACGTCCTCGCCCGTCTGCCTGCAGGAATGGGCAGAGCAGCGTTCTCCAGCGCGTACGTTTGCCGGAACCTACGCTCAGATCTGCTTCGAACGTCTCTTCACCGCCGCGAGACTTCGCCGGCGCGAGCCGGCGCTCCGGCGCGAAGAACAGTTCGACCGAGCTCGTACCTTCGGGCGGCCAAGCATCGTCAGAATGCCAGCGCCCCTCCCCCATCATGAAGTAGCGAACCCGAGGCAGCTTCGCCGGGTCCGGTCCATCCGAATCCAGCAGGTAGCCGTCGAAGAAGCGCAGCAACTCGGTGGCGTGGTCGAAGCAAGCGCGCCGGCCTGGCGCATCCGGGTCCATGTCGAGCTGCCCCCCGTGAACCCACGGGCCAATCATCAAGCGAGTATTTGCTCCTCTTGCAGTCAAAGCGCGGTGCCGCTTGACGGCTGCACCTGCATAGCCGCCATCGAACCATCCACCGTAACTCAGAACGGCTACGTCGCCCATACGCTCGACGTAGCTATGCGGGCTGAAAAAATCCGATGTTTGGCCGTCGATGGGCGCGTTCGGCGGCGAGTCGTCTCGAAAGTCAGTATGCACGGCCCCCTCGTGCACGCTGTAGTTCTCGGAGTGGGTCGAGAGGGCATCGCGCAGCTGTCTGCCCCCACCATCCGCATCGACGGGAGCGACGCCCCCCAGAGCCCAAGTGAGGAACTTGGATAGACCCGCTTGAGACAGTGGGCGGTCGATGAGTCGAGCAACCTCGGGTGGCAGAGCCCCATGAGCCTGCAGCGTGTAGATCAACGCGATCATCTCGCCCGGCACGTTGCGATCCAACGCTGCGTTGGCCTTCTCCCAGGCCTCCGTGAAGTAGGAGCTGTGCAGCCCCCCCGGAAAGGCGACGTCCGTAAACACGTCGAAGAGCGAGAACCGCGGCGCGATCGCTTTGACAGCAGGGTGCCCAGTGATAGCGAGAAACTCTGCCGCCGTACCGTCGTAGGAAACGCCGGTGGAGCCGACCCGGCCATTGCTCCAAGTTTGGCTCGTAATCCAATCAACGATTTCCGCGCTGTCAGCCACTTCCCCGTCGAGGTACCAAGGGCACGGACGCGTCCCAAAGGACGCGCCTGAACCCCGCGCGTCGACGTCCACCCAGGCATAGCCGCGGCTCGTCATCAGGGATCTCATTGGCGCGTTCATGGGATCCAGCGTGCCTTGGCCAAGAAGTCGCCGCAGCAGTGGATGCACTCGAAAGCGTCTGAAATAGCGGGTCTGCCGGAGGATGGTGGGTAGCCGTCGAGCGCCGTACCCTCGAGGCAAACACACGTCTACGGCGATGCGAACACCGTCACGCATCGTGAGGTAGCGTGAGCTGCGTACGAAACCAGTAAAGCGCTGAGGGCGCTCCGCCAAATAGCTGGGGTGGGCAGTGTCGGCATCCCGGGAGGGTTCCACAGCGCGGGTGTAGCGCACGCCGCCGCGGGTGAAAACACATGGTTACATCAGACGGACTCAGGCGTGACGGATGCGGCGCTTGACCGACGGCTCTACGTCGAGACAACCGCGGCTGAGGAAGTCGTAGAGCTGCCCCGTGAGAACATCCGCGCTTTCCTCGGACAGGCCGAGGGTGACGGCCTGATACAGAAGCTCTTTGAGCGCGCCGATGATCATGTACGCCAGCACTCGGGGCTCACCATCTTCCACGATCCCAAGTGCCTGTCCCTCCTTCAAGCTCTCGGTGAGCAGCTGAACGACGGCATCATAGAAGGTCAGAAGCTTGCGATCGAACGCCGGGTCCACGCCCACAGCATCCGCGAAGAGAATTTTCGTCATCGCGCGCTCTGTCAGACACACCCGGAGGATGTTGCGCATGTTATCTCGGGCCTGTTCCGAGACCGGTGCAGCTCCATCGCTGATATCGATTCGCTGGATGACCATTGTGAGCTGCGTGAAGTAGCGATCGATCAGGTCCGCGAAGATGGCCCGCTTGTCTTCGAAGTAGAGGTAGAACGTGCCTCGGGCGATCCCGGCCTCCGCCACGATGTCGTCAATCGTGCTCTGGTGGTAACCTAGCTTGGCAAAGACGTCCCGAGCCGCGGTCAGAATGTGCGCGCGGCGCTCGGCTTTGCTGACACCACTGCGACGCGGGGGCCGGCGTTCAGGGCTGTCCTTGCGCGGGCGCTTCTTGGACTTCTTGGTCTTGGCGGTCTTCTTGGCGGGAGCCACGGGCCGACGTTACACAGCCACGCCGCCGCGCGCCATGCCGAGACGCCGGACGTGCCGCTTCAGGCCGCGGGCGGCCGGCACGAAGCTTGCGAGATACGAAAGTGGGCTACAGTGACCCCATGGAGGAGGCGAAAGCGCTCGGACGTCCAGGTTTCAAACCTCACGCTGCAGGCTCCAGTTCGCTCCCGCGTTTGGCACGCGGTTCACACATATTGCTGCTCTGAAGGCCATACAAGTACCGACCGTCGAAAGACGGACTCATCCGGTTCAGGTAGATGCCCGGTGCCGGCGGCGCCGTGGGGTCCACGATGCCGCGCCAGACTTCGTGGAGTTCGTAGGCGAGGCTTTCGCCCCGCAGCGCGGCTTGCAGCGGCGGCAACCAGTCTGGGTTCTCGTAGAGGACGTGAATCGTACGATCGGTGCTCACCCAAGCCATGCTGCCACGGCCTGAGCCTGGTAGTGCCCGCTTTTCGATCACCAGCCTTCTAGATTGGAAGGGCCGCTCGGCTCAACGCGCACCGCACGCCGCCTTGCACGCATCCTCGCTGTCGAAGTTGTTGGCGTTGCCTTCGCATCCGCCGTAGTCGAACACGCGACAGCTCCCGGTCTTGGCGTCGAAATGCCACGCCTGGATCAACGCTTCGCAGGGGCCGGACTCGGGTGGAAGTTTGCACAGCTCTGGGACTCCGGCCTGGGCAGGCGGCGGGGCGGCCGGTGGCGCAGGCTCGGCGGGCGCTGGATTGGGGCCGCGACTGTTGGCGCCACCGCCAGCGGCGCAGCCGGCGATGCCCGCCAGCGTGATCAAGACCAGGGTGTTTGGGACCCAGCGAGAACGTGTCAACGGGCATCCGAAACGGCGTCTAAGTGGGCGGCATGGCGGAGGTGCCCATATTTGCGCGTGAGTGATGCCCGGATTTACGCCGTCGGATAGAGCGCGTGAAATTGGGCCCGGTCGGGTGGGCGCTTGGATGATCTCGATGCCCAGATAGATGAAAGGCCCGGGGCGCAACCCGAGCCTTTCCAACCGCGATCAGTTGTGGCGCAAGCATCGCTGATAGCGGCGTACGGATCCAGAAAACTGCTGGGCGGAGTCCGCGATCAGCGATTCGTTCCGGCTTTTCAACTGT
This sequence comes from Polyangiaceae bacterium, assembly GCA_965222375.1. Classification (GTDB taxonomy): domain Bacteria; phylum Myxococcota_A; class Polyangia; order Polyangiales; family Polyangiaceae; genus JACKEA01. The sequence continues at coordinate 2,809,354 of CBDCTZ010000016.1, read as the reverse complement.
CAGCGGTGCCACGGCCAGGTGAAGCTTTGCCAACGTTGCGACCGAGGGCAGCTGTATTGCAGCAGTGACTGCGCTTCAATAAGTCGCAGCCAAAGCGTGCGAGAGGCGGGGGCTCGGTACCAGCGCACGCGCCGTGGAGCGCGGCTTCACGCAGAGCGACAAGCCCGTCACCGGGCGCGGCGGCGAGAAAAAGTGACGCATCACCCCTCGTCATTAGACGCCAGCGGGCGCAGCAGTGGACCCGAGAGTGAGGCGGCACGGCACGCCGTCCTCGAGGCTAACCCCAATGATGCGTCTGACAGCCCAGCTTCAGGTTTCGAAAACGGAGATGCAGCTTCTGGTGACGTCTCCGGAACAAGGGGATGTGCTGAAAGCGAGGCTGTCGCTGCGACCGTCTCACCCTCGCGCTCTTCTGACATTGCTCGAAGGGCTCGCGCTGTGGAGCGGGGCGAAGCTCTGCGTTGCGATTACTGCGGAGCAGAACTGCCCAAGTTGGCTCGACTCGGGGCTGTTTGGCGACGAGCTATGGCCCGGGGAAAGCCAACTCGTGCAGTACGAGGTCGCCGGCCGCGCCCGCCCAAAGCGCCTACGAGGCGTGGGTGACTTTCGTCGCATGCGTGGACGAGGTGCGCGGTGATCAGCAAGGAGCGCAGAGCCGAAATCCTCCGGCTGTACCACGCGGAGAAGTGGAAGATCGGGACGATTGCCCAGCAGCTTGGCATCCACCACGGCACGGTGCGGCGTGTCCTGCGAGACGCCGGGGTCGACACGGTGTCCCGGAGTCTGCGTCCGTCAATTACCGATCCCTACGTCCCACTGATCATCGAGACGCTGGCGCAGTACCCGAAGCTGCCGGCGATCCGCGTTTACGCGATGGCGAAAGAGCGGGGCTACCAGGGCGGCTCAGATCATTTTCGCCGCATCGTCGCTCGACACAGACCGCGACCAACAGCGGAAGCGTACATGCGTTTGCGCACGCTGCCTGGCGAACAGGGCCAAGTGGATTGGGCGCATTTCGGGACTCTTTCAGTTGGGCGAGCGAGCCGGCAGCTGATGGCATTTGTGATGGTGCTCAGCTGGTCGCGGATGGTGTTTCTACGCTTCTACCTGAACGCCAACATGTCGAGTTTTCTTCACGGGCATGTGTCTGCGTTTGATTTCTGGGCAGGCGTTCCACGGGTCCTGCTGTACGACAATCTCAAGAGTGCGGTGCTGGAGCGCAAGGGCGATGCGATCCGTTTTCACCCCACGCTGCTGGAGTTAGCTGGCCACTATCGCTACGAGCCACGCCCAGTCGCGGTGGCACGCGGCAATGAGAAGGGCCGCGTCGAGCGCGCGATCCGCTACATCAGATCCAGCTTCTTCGCCGCACGCGAGTATCGCGATCTCGACGATCTGAATGAGCAAGCACTCGACTGGTGCCTGGGCACTGCGGCGGAGCGTCGTTGTCCCGAGGATGAGACCCTGAACGTCTCGGAGGCCTTCGCCGAAGAGAAGCCGCGTCTGTTGGAGCTACCGAGCAATCCATTTTTGACCGACGAGCGCATCGAGGTTGCCGTGGGCAAGACGCCCTACGTGCGTTTCGACCTGAACGACTACTCCATTCCGGCAACGCATACACGCAGGAGCCTCACCGTGGTGGCAAGCATGACGACCGTGCGTGTCCTCGACGGTGAAGACACCATCGCGGAGCACGCCCGGTGCTGGGATCGCCGTCAGGCGATCGAGGAGCCGGCACACATTGCGGCGCTTGCAGAGTGGAAACGGCAAGCCCACGCGCATCGCGGCCTTGATCGCTTGCATCACGCGGCGCCATCTTCCCGAAAGCTTTTCAAAGTGCTGGCCGAGCAGGGCAAGAACTTGGGCGGCGCGACGATTGCGATGCTCAAGCAGCTGGACCGAGTTGGGGCCGCGGAGCTGGAAGCTGCGCTGGCCGAGGTTGTGCAACTCGGCACACCACACCTTGCGGCTGTGCACCACGTCCTGGAGCGACGCCGCTACGAGCGCGGCACCCCTCCACCCGTGGGGCGACATCTTCCCGACGACGACCGCGTGCAAGGCCCGGTCGTCACCCCGCATTCACTCAGCGACTACGACGGTATTGGGAGAGACGATGATGACAACGACGACGAGCGATCAGGCTGACAAGGATCTGCGAGAGCGTGCGCACCGCCTGGGGTTGCACGGTCTTCTGGCCAACTGGGACGACGTGGTGAGCGCAGATTGGCTTGGTCCGTTGCTCGCCTACGAGGAAGCCGAACGCACCCGGCGCAGTCTGGAGCGTCGCATCAAAAATGCCCGGCTGGGTCGATTCAAGCCGCTCACCGACTTCGATTGGAAGTGGCCGAAGAAGATCGACAAGAGCTCCGTCGACGAGCTCTTTCGCCTCAACCTATTCGCCGAAGGCGCCAATGCCGTGTTGCTTGGGCCCAACGGCGTCGGCAAGACGATGTTGCTCAAAAATCTCGCACATCACTGCGTGATGCGCGGCTATACGGTGCGTTTCACCACAGCCAGCGCCATGCTCAACGAACTTGCGGGTCAAGACAGCAGCGCCGCCCTCAGCCGTCGCCTGCGCCAATACACCCACCCGCAGCTCCTGTGCGTCGACGAGGTCGGTTACCTTTCCTACGACAGCCGCTATGCCGATCTGCTCTTCGAGGTCGTCACCAGACGCTACGAGGCGCTCAAGCCCGTGGTGCTGACCACGAACAAGCCCTTCAGCGAGTGGCCCGACGTCTTTCCCCACGCCGCCTGCGTCGTCACCTTGGTCGATCGCCTCATCCACCGCTGCGAAGTCATCCACATCCAGGGCCAGAGTTACCGCGCAAAGGAAGCCAAAGAACGCGCCGCCTCCAAAAAGGCGAACAAGCCCACTTAGACGCGCCCATCTATGCGCCCTTTTTCATGACCGCTAACAAGAACGTTTCATGCCCGCTTAACGAGCCCGCTCCGCGGCACTTACACTGCCAACGCGGCTTTGTGGCGCGGGTGTGCTCAACGAGGCGGCAGGTTCTTGGTGGCGCAGCCAAAGACCACATCGATGCGGCCTTTGACCACCGGCGTGATCTTGCTGCAGGACGCGGGACACGCTTTCACGCTCGTCGGTGCGGCATTGTTGTCATAGTACCAGCCGCCCACCACTGGGTCGCAGGCAGCTGCGTCCTTGACGTGGAAGATGGTTTCCTGAGTGCCGGCGTCTTGATTGATGAACTCGACGTTCACCTTGTTGGGATCCAAGGTTTGCCCAGCGGGCGGCGGAGGGATCTTCCACTCACAAGTGAGGGGCTGACTCCCCTGAATGATCTTCGTGGCCAGCTCGTTGAAGATCTTCTGGAAGGTCTGGGCGCAAGGCGCCGCTTGCCCCGGTGGGCATTGGCAAATGTCGCCATGCACGCCGCCCGTTTTGGTGACGATGTCCTTCCAAACTTGTCCGACCGCGGCGGCGTTCGCACACTGAGTGAAGGAGTACACGGCCGAGAGCTTCCATTTGGGATTGCCCGAACTGTCAGCAAGGCTCGGATCGAGCGCGGTGTAGTCCTTGATGAACAAGTCCGGGTTGTTGTCATAAGGCCCCGGATCCCCGGTGCCGCCGGAGCCCGTGCCGGTACGCGAATCGTCGTCGGTGACGACAACCAAGTATTTGAGCGCATTCGGGCGCAGCATCTGCTTGTAGACCGGGAATAGCTGCACCAACTGCTTTGCCGCGTCCACGCTGTCGATAAGCACATTCGGCGGATGCAGGAAGTTCGGTAGCTTGGTGTCCGAACCTTGGGGCGGACACAGTCCAGAGCCAAGCGGGCCGGGCACGCAAATGCCAGGCAGGATCAAAAACTGGTAACCCGCCAGCATCACGACGTGAGCATCAATGCCCGTCGCCACGATCTGCTGACTGAAGGCGTTGATGTTGGTCTGTACCGCCGCAGCCTCCTCAATCATGCTGCAGGAGGTATCGACTGCCCACACGATGTCCGCCGGTTCGAAGACCTCCTTGGCTTCCTGAGAGAACGTCTGACAAGCGGCGTCACCGGGATCGCTGCCGCCGGTCCCGGAATCGAGACTGATACCGCCGCCGGTTCCACTATTCCCGCCGCCGGAACCCGTTCCGCCACCCGCACCGCCAGTCGCCGAAGCCGACCCAGTGCCGGCCGGACCATCCTCGCCACCGGGGCTCGCGGAGCATGCCAGGGCGAGAAGCAGGCCGCTTGAGATGGCCAAGCTGACGTGCTTCCAAGGGACCCGCATCCCTCTAGAGTGCTCCCAATCAAGGCGGGGAGCGAGCCCCCGAGCTGCGTGGGACTGACACGGGCGTCAGATGGCCACGATCCGCAGCCGCCACCGACTCTCTATCTCCTTGAAAATCCGGCAACCATCTCCTATCCGGCAGAAGTTCGCCCTTGGACTTGCCCCCCGTCAATCCCTCCGTACACTGACGCCAGCGTCAGTTCTGCGAGGAGCGGGGACGCCCGAGGAACAGGATGAGCACACGACAGCTAGTGATCGGAATGGACGTCGGCAGCACCACGGTGAAGGCCGTCGTGCTGGACGCCGAGAGCTTCGAAATCCTCTGGCACAACTACCAGCGGCACCACACCAAGCAGCCCGAGAAGGTGCTCGAACTGCTAGGCGCCATCCACACCGCGTTCCCGGATCAGCCGGACGGGGCCTGGCGCATGTTCATCACGGGTTCCGGCGCGGGCCCCCTGGTCGAACCCACGGGCGCGAAGTTCGTGCAGGAGGTGAACGCCGTCACCATCGCAGTCGAGCAGCGGCACCCAGATGTGCTCAGCGTGATCGAACTCGGTGGCCAGGACGCGAAGATCATCATGTTCAAGGAGGACAAGAACAGCGGCCAGAAAACAGCCAGCACCTCCATGAACGACAAGTGCGCCAGCGGCACGGGCGCAACCATCGACAAATGCATGATCAAAGTCGGCGCCGAACCCGGCTTCGCCACGAGCCTGCGCTTCAACGACGAGAAGCTGCACCATGTAGCCGCGAAATGCGGCGTGTTCGCCGAGACAGACATCGTGAACCTGGTGAAGACCGGCATTCCCAAGGACGAAGTCCTCAACAGCTTGGCCGATGCCATCGTGCTGCAAAACCTGAGTGTGCTGACCCGAGGCAATACCCTCAAGCCCCGAGTTCTGCTCTTGGGCGGTCCAAACACCTACCTGCCCTTCTTGCAGGATTGCTGGCGTCAGCGCATCCCCGAAACTTGGCGCGACCGGGGTTTCGACTATCCGAAAGACGTGCCCCTCGAGGAGTTGATCTTCGTGCCGGAAAACGCGGACCTCTACGCTGCCTTTGGCGCCGCGGTCTACGGCATTTCCGAGGGCGACGTCAGCGCCCAGTACACGGGGGTCAGCGAACTGGAGGAGTTCATCAAGAACGGCCGGCGCGCCCGGTTGGGCGAGCAGGCCGGGCCACCGCTGTCGACGGATGAGTCCGAGACAGACGTCTTCGTCGAAACCTACAAGATCCCCAAGTTCAAGCCTCATAGCTACCAACCTGGCGCTGTGGTCCGAGCCGTGATCGGACTGGACGGCGGCTCAACGAGCAGCAAGGCCGTCCTCGTAGATGAGGCGGGCGAGATTATCAGCAAGGCGTATCAGCTTTCGAAGGGCAACCCGATCGCTGATGCCAAGGAACTGATCCAGTGCCTCAAGGACAGCATCGAGAGCCAAGGCGCCATTCTCGAGTGCATCGGCTTCGGTGCCACCGGCTACGCTGCGGACGTGCTCGAAGAGTGCGTGTTGGCGGACGTCAACGTGGTCGAGACCGTCGCCCACATGATGAGTGCGGTGCATTTCTTTGGAGACGTGGACGTCATCTGCGACATCGGCGGCCAGGACATCAAAGTCCTGTTCATGAAGAACGGCGACATCCAGAACTTCAAGCTCAGCAACAGCTGTAGCGCCGGCAACGGCATGCTGCTGCAAGCCATGGCAGATCAGTTCGGGATCCCGGTAACCGAATACGCCGAGAACGCTTTCAAGGCGGAGCTAGCCCCGAAGTTCTCCTATGGCTGCGCGGTGTTTCTGGACACGGACCGGGTCAACTTTCAGAAGGAGGGGTTCCAAAAGGAGGAACTCCTCGCAGGCCTGGCGCAGGTGTTGCCAAAAAACGTCTGGCAGTACGTGGTGCAAATCCCGCGACTCGCGTCCTTGGGCCGCAAGTTCGTGCTGCAAGGCGGCACTCAGTACAACCTCGCGGCGGTCAAAGCCCAGGTCGACTACATCAAACAGCGCGTGCCTGGCGCCGAAGTCTTCGTGCATCCCCACACCGGAGAAGCTGGAGCCATCGGTGCAGCCATGGAGACCTTGCGACGCTACAAGCGCACCGGAAAGACACGCTTCATCGGCATCGAGGGTCTGCTGAACTTGCAGTACCAGACCAAGAACGACGAAGACACCGTTTGCCACTTCTGCGCCAACGAATGCAAACGCACCTTCATCGATACCCAGCGCCCGGATGGCTCGACGAGTCGCTACATTTCCGGCTTCTCTTGTGAGAAGGGCACCGTCGAAAGCAAAGAGGCGATGCTCTCGCTGGTGGCAGAGCGCAAGAAGACCGCGTCCCAATTCCCGAACTTGGTCGAATACGAAGGGCGACGCGCATTCCAGCACTTCTTCGAGCCGGCCCCCATGCCAGCCGCCGGGACCGAGATCAAAGACGTCAAGGTGACGAAGGGCTTGTTTCGCATTCAGCGCAAGGCACTCACGCGCGGCTTCGAACGCAGCAACCCCGACAACGCCGCGAAGCGCAAAGCGACACGCATTGGCATGCCCCGCGTGCTGAACATGTACTCCACGGCGCCTTTCTTCCGCACCTACTTCGAGGCCCTCGGCGTGGCGAAGAACAACATCGTGTTCAGTGACCCGACCAGCGAGGAGCTGTGGGTCGAGGGCGGCAAGTACGGCAGCGTGGACCCGTGCTTCCCGAGCAAAGTCGTGCAAGCCCATGTGCACAACCTGCTGTTCCGCAGGCACGATCCTGAGCGCAAGAAGGCACTCAACTACGTGTTCTTCCCGATCCTGACCCACGTGCCCAGCTTCGTGAAAGACACGATGGACAATACGTCATGCCCCATCGTCAGCGGCACCCCCGACGTGACCAAAGCGGCGTTCACCAAAGAAGTCGACTTCTTCGCGCAGCGCGGGATCGAATTCGTCGACCCGGCGCTCTCTTTTGCAGAACCGCTGCTGCTAGCGCGCCGCATGTTCGAAGTCTGGGGCCCCCGCCTGGGAGTCACCGAGGACGAAAGCGATCACGCGTGCCGGGAGGCACAGAAGGCGCTGCTGGCGTTCGAAAACGACCTGCAGGACAAGGGGCGAGCCATCCTCGAGACCGTCGAGGCCGAGGATCGCATGGCGATCTTGGTGATCAACCGGCCCTACCACTCGGACCCGGGTCTCAACCACGGCATTCCGGAGGAGTTCCAAGTCCTCGGCTTCCCCATCCTCAGCGTGCGCAGTATTCCCCGCACCCGGGAGTACCTGGATCGCTTCTTCAAGCAGGATCTAGAGGCAGGGATCCTGACTCACCCGATGCAGCTCAATCACGTCTGGCCCGAGAACTACTCCGCCAACAGCGCGCAAAAGGTCTGGGCGGCCAACTTCGCCGCACATCACCCCAACGTCGCGGTGCTCGATCTCTCGAGCTTCAAATGCGGGCACGACGCGCCCACCTACGGCCTGATCGACACCATCTTGCAGACCGCCAAGTCCCCAGCAGCCGCGCTGCACGACCTGGACGCGAACAAGCCCGGCGGCAGCATCAAGATCCGCGTGAAGACCTACGCCCACTCCTTGCGTTTACACCAAGAGCGATTGGAAGATCTCAGCGCGAAGAAGCGTAAGTTGGCGCACGCCATCGACGTGAAGCGCGCGGAGCTGCTGCAAATGAAAGATGCGCGTGGCGAGATGAGCCCACAGCTTGCCGCTCAGCTCGAGGAAACCCGCGCCCGTATCGCGAGCTACGAAGCCCAGCGCGAGGCGGAGGTCGAGCTGCCCGAAGGCGTCGTGCGTTTGGGCAAGAAGAGCGGAGATGGCCGCGTTGTTCCCGTCGCCACCCAGCCCGAGGCCGCGCCCACAACCACGCCACCTCCCGAGCGCGAAACTACCGCCATCCCTGCAGAGTAGCTGCGGCAGCTCGTAGCTGGGCGGCCAAGGTGCGGCGACGCCTTGGTCTCCCGCTACATGCCGGCGCCCACGCAAGGGTCGACGAGATCTGGCACATCTGCAGACTCATCAAGGACATCGGTGACGTGGTGCCTGTGCCGATGCGTGCCACCCTGCTCGGAGTTCCTTCAGGGAGCGTGACGACAGCACGCCCGCGACCGCCTGGCCTGGCGCCCGAGCGTGGGGATACTCGAACGGCGCGTTAATTGCTACCCGCCCGTCAGTGCCGCCCAGCGAGGTAGCAGGTTGGGCGACCACGGCGACGGTAACGATGTGGCACGCGTGAACGAAGCTGGGCTCGAGCCTTCGCGAAAAGAGTCCCCATCACCGATCCCACCCTCCGAGGCGGCCGCAGGGGACGACGTTGCGACCATCGAGACCCGCGTTGCCACCAGGTTTGCGATGCTCCAGGTGCGACTGCTGCGGCTCCCGTCGCCACCGGTCGCCTATCTCGGTGCGATCCATCTACGTGACTCGCGGAAGGTCACTACCAAAACCCTGAAACGCCTGGTGCGTTTTCTCGCGGATAGGGGCTTCGTCGCCTATCCGGTTCTGCTTCACCGCTCGGATTGGGATCGCTTGAGCGAGGCTGTAGCCCGCGTGCCCCACCGCCAAGAACCTGGCGGTGGGATCGGGTACGCCACGTTGCACGACCTGCGGCGCGACCCACGCTCCGTGCGCCGCGGGTTGGTTCGAATGGTCCAACACAACGCGTCCGTGCTGGAATCCCTCGACGCAGCAATACATATGCCGGTCCACGCGCGTCTAGGGGCCGCAGTCGACGTTGTCCGCGACGGACTCCAGATCTTGCAGGCCGTGGCTGGTCAACCTTGGATCGAAGACGCGGAGGTATTTGCGCGATTCGACGCGCAGTTCGCGGATCGGCCAGACATCACTGCGAATGTGCTCCACGACTACTTCGAACTGCGCGGCGCCGCGGAGTTGGCGCGGCTGCGGCATTGGGATTCTCGGACTCCTCGACCAGCTGCTTTCGACCTTACACCCGCACGTCGCTTCCTCTCGACCCTCGAGCGCTATGTGATCGACCACTACAGCACAGTAGCGGAGCGTCGACAGCGCAAGCGCTGGGCCCTAGCCGTGGCCCTGTCTCCGCTCCTCGCCGTACTCGCGGGCACAACCGCCTTTGTGATCCATACGTGGCCTGAGTCACCGGTGCGTAGCGCACCCGCTGCAGAACGACGTGGCGGTATCGTGGGTCACTACTTCCAAGGCCGAAAGTTTCAGAAACGGCTCACGTCGCAGGTAGACACCAGCATCAATTTCTCCAGTGCCGGGAGCGTCACCGCCGCGGTCCCACCTGACAACTTCAGCGTTCGCTGGAAAGGACTGCTATTCTTCCCGGCGGCTGGCAGCTACTCGCTGTGCTCGGAAAGCGATGACGGCAATCGCGTGCGTTTCAACGGGCGCAGGCTGATCGACGATTGGAACGTACATCCAGTCAAGCGCACCTGCGAGACGGTTCACGTTCGAACCGGTTGGTATCCCATCGAGATCGAGTTCTTCGACGCAACTCAACGCGCCACGATGCGACTGCTCCGCGGCCCCAAACCTGACAGCGCCGTAGTGGTCGCTGCCAAAGACTTCTGCTGTCGGAACTGAGGCCATGAAGTCAATTGGCCGTAAGTGGAGCGGTGTACTCGGACCGTTGTCGGCGCGTGGGAACTTCGTCCTCTCAACAGAACTACGAACTCGCCTCATCTTAGCGCTTTTCGTCACCGGCACCTTGGCGCTGTCTGCCCTTGCCTTGAGGCCAGGTATGGGCAATCTCCGCGCCTTGCGACGACGCGTTCATCTCGTTTCGGTACGCCGACAACCTCGCGCGGGGTCGGGGCTTGGTTTACAACCCGGGCGAGCCCGTGGAGGGCTACACAAACTTGCTCTGGGTGTTGCTTGTCGCCGCCGGGATCAAATTGGAGCTGGCACCGCTAGCTGTAGCCCAGACCCTTGGGCGCGTCGCATACGTCGCCGCCGTTCCTCTGTGTGCGCTACTCGCGCACCGAGCAGCGCGCGGCCGATGGTCAGATCTGCTCGCCTTGGCTCCTCTCGCTTGGTTGCTGCTGCCCAGCGACTATGCGTCCTTCGCCGGCACAGGGCTCGAGACGACCTTCTTTTCCGCGCAAGTCCTGGCGTTCGCCGCTATAGAGCACAAGAGCTTCCCGGCAATCCCGACGCAGCAGAGCGTGCGATGGCGCTGGCTGCACGGAATACTGCCCACGACTATCGTCCTGACGCGACCGGACGGCGCGCTCTTCGTGGCCGCCAGCATTTTTGTAACCACGATCGCGATCGCCAGGTCAAAGTGGCGACTTGCCGGGGCTGCGCGCACACTCCTCAGTACGTCGATCCATCTGCTTCGACACTACGGCCTGTTCTTCGTAGCGATGATCTCGTTCGCGGTCTGGAAGCTCACCTACTACGGCACTCTGATTCCAAACACCTACTACGCAAAGCGTTCTTCGGAGCCCATGCGGGAGGCCGGGCTCGAGTATGTCGAATTCTTCCTCAGCAGCTACCCTCACGTGTTTGTGCTCGGCACCCTGTGTGTGTTGGCAGTCGGACTTCCGCCCCAGCCACGACTGCGCCCTCTGACAGCGTGGGCGGGCTTGTCAATCGCACTGTTCACAGCATACGTAGTCAACGCGGGTGGGGACTTCATGCACTACCGCTTCGCGTTTCACGTCTACCCCCTGATCGCAGCGTTGGCTGGCCTCGGCGTGCTGACGTTGGCTCGAGTCTCCTCACCGGCCGCGGTCCTCGTGGTTGGGTTGGTTTTTGCCGTTGGCCCTGGCAAGCCCAAGATGGAGAAGCGCTTTGGAATGCAGAGTCATGCCTTGATGACCAAGTTCGCCGAAGAAGGGATCCGAAGCGCACCCGCCATCGAGCAGAAGACTCCACCTCAAACCATCCTCGCCGCCAAGTTGGCCGGCACCGTTGCCTACTACTCTGATCGCACCACGATCGACCAGTGGGGCCTGACCGACCGCCACGTTGCCCGTCTCTCGACACGCTCCCTGAAGCGCGGCCACATGAAAAGCGCACCACTCGACTACCTGCGGCAACGCGGCGTGAACCTAGAGGTGGGTCACCCTTGGATCGTGCGCTGCACCAAGAGTGCCCGTGACTCCACCAAACTGAAGCGCAAGCCGCACTCGCCGTTGGTATTCCTGCGGATCGACGAACGCGATTGCCTGCGTACCGAATACAACGTGCAGACGCCAAAATTGACGCGTTGGTTCTGCGACCGCCCAGACGACTTCATCCTCGACGGTATCCAGTGTCCCAGCAGTGGTTTGGGAGCCGAAAAGCAACCGGGCGCACCCCTTCGGGTATCACGAAGCGCGTCGACTGCAGTCCCTTTGCGGCATTGGGCCACGCGGCCGCCCAAGCATTCCCGGATTCCCATGCACAGAATGAGCAGCCGCACCGAAGCCTTGGCGCAGTGGTCGGCCGCGCGGTCAGCGGTACGCGCGCTTGGAGCGAGCTCTGACAGGATTCTGACGATAGAAGATCGCCAGTAGGCGATAGAAAGCTGGGTAGTGTCGTTGGAAGGCCTGAGGAGTCTCGAAAAACGCTTCGGTTGCATACGCAAACAACTCCGCTTCGTCCTTGGCGGCTCCTGGTTTGAGGACATCCCAGGCGTCTGCCTCGACCAGCGTGCGCACGGCCTTGAGGACCTCACCGAGCGTACGACCCCATAGTCCGCGTAGCCGTGGATTGAGCAAGAGGGGGGGGATGCCATCCATGATCCCATCACTGGCATCCAGCACGTGCGCAAACTCGTGGTATCCTACGTTCTCCCCACTGCTCCCATCCTTCAGACCACGTTCGAGGGCATCGAGGGCGAGCTCAACACTGAAACATTCCTTCGCAGTGCCCTGCCGACCGCCAAGGCTCTCCGAGGTCGGAAAGACGCTGACGATCGTGAGACGGCAGTAGCGCTCCGCGACGAGGTTGAGCGCGAGCCTACTGGCTGGTGCAGCTACGAGAGTACGAACGCGTTCGTCGACCTCGACCCCCTTTTTGCCCACGATGTGCTTCGTGTCGATGAAGCGGTTCAACTTCTCGGCGAACCGCGCCCGTTCAGATGAGTCGAGACGAGAGTAGAACGCCACATCTCGACTGAGGACCGCGGCTCGCTCTTCGCTCAGCACCGAGTAGATCTACCACGAACTCGGCGCGGCGCGGCGGGCGTCACCGCGGTCGGAGTTTCTCGATCTCCGGTGCCAACCAGCTGCAACAGGTGCCACGAATCGGGAGCTTGGCCTCACGAGAGAGTAGTGGCCCACTGCCGACCCAGCGATGCGACCCCCAAACTCCAAACGGCAGATGGCGCACCGACCCCCAAACTCCAAACGGCAGATGGCGAACTCGAGGCGCTTCTACAACAAACCCGGGCGGCCTTCGGAGCGTCGCTTGATCTCGGTTTCGATCATGGCAACGTGCTCGTACTCTTCGGCTTCGAGTTCCCGGCAGAGGCGCCACGCTGCACTGCCACGCTGCAGCTTCTGCACTCGTTCCGTGAAGAAATCACGGGCGTGCCTTTCCAGGCTGAGCGCGACGCCGAGCACCTCGAGGCTCGTGGTTGGGACCTTCTCGTGGCCCGCGAAGAGCGCCGAGACCTCAGGCTTCAAGCTCACGTGTTCGGGATCCGGGGGCTGCACGTGGTAGCGGCGCGCGAGAATTGCTATGTGCTCCTGCTCCATTTCGGCCAGATTCCGAAACAGCGTCTTGAGCTCCGGATCGTCGGTTAGTTCGGCACCGCGACGATAGAAGGACATGCCACCCAGCTCGATTTCGAGCGCTTCTTGGATGGTGCGCTGGGTTTCGGTGTCTTGGCTCGCGCCGTTGGTCTTGCGGGCCAGCTTCCCGCCGCAGGCAGCGCAGAGCCCAAAGGGAAACGCGTATCCTTCGTAGATCTTCTGACAGCTCGTGCAATGCCATTCCAGTTCCTGGCCTGCGCAGCAAATGTACTGCTCGCCTTCTTCCAAGCTGCCGTGACAGCGTGGGCAGCGCCCCTGCCCTGGGGCGTCGGCCGCCTCGGGCGCTTCCATCGGCTTTGGCGGCCAGGTTTCGCTCTGGAGGTATTGGACGATATGCCGCGCCGCGCGCCGCCCCGCACCCAGGGCGAGGATCACTGTCGCTCCGCCGGTCACGATGTCGCCGCCAGCGAACACGCCCGGCAAGCTCGTGGCCTGAGAGACCGGATCGGCCTCGATGTAACCCCATTGGTTGAGAGTGAGCTTCGGAGCCGAGCGGGGCACGATGGGGTTGGCTCGAGTGCCCAGGGCGTAGATCACCGTCGATGCGGGAAATTCGGAGAACTCTCCTTCGATGGGCACAGGCCTGCGCCGCCCGGAAGCATCCGGCTCACCGAGCTGCATCTGCTGGCAACGGACGCCGCGCACGTCGCCTTGATCGTCGAGCAAGATCTCCGTCGGCCCACGCAGAAAATGAAACTCGATGCCTTCTTCTTTGGCGTGACGGATCTCTTCCAAGCGGGCGGGGGCCTCTGCCTCGGTGCGCCGGTAGACGCAGTGTACGTTGGCCGCGCCCAGGCGCTTGGCCACGCGCAGGCAATCCATTGCGGTATTGCCCGCGCCGATCACGACCACATCGTCGCCTAACTGCACCGGGGTGTCTTCGTGAGGGAAGCGGTCGCCTCCCATCAAGTTCACGCGGGTCAGAAACTCGTTGGCTGACGATACCTGACCTGCCGATTCACCCGGCAGACCGAGAAAGACTGGGTAGCCTGCGCCGGTGCCGACAAACACTGCAGAGAACCCCATTTCGCCCAGTAGCTGCTCCAGGGTGAAGGTCTTGCCAACGACCTTGTTCACTTCGAAGCGTACCCCCAGGCCCTCCAGGGTTTTGATTTCGCGCTGAATTGATTCCCGCGGAAGGCGGAACGACGGAATGCCATAGCGCAACACACCGCCGACGACGTGCAGCGCTTCGAACACCACGACCTCGGCGCCCTTGCGCGCCAGATCTCCCGCGCAGGCAAGCCCCGCCGGACCCGAACCGACGATTGCAACCTTGCCCAGCTTGCCGGGCTCTTGGCGTTCCGACTGCGCGTCAGGAGCATGGTCACCGACGAAACGCTCTAGGCGCCCAATGGCAACGGGTTCGATCTTCTTCGCCAGTATGCACTGAGCCTCGCACTGGCTCTCCTGGGGACAGACACGACCGCAAATACTGGGGAAGAGGTTCGACTCGTGAATCACATCCCGAGCGCCCGCAAGATCCCGCACCAGCATATGTCGAATGAAGCGGGGGATGTCGATGCTGACCGGACAGCCGGCGATGCAGGTGGGGCGGGTGCACTGGATGCAACGACTCGCTTCGAGCAAGGCGTCTTGCATGGTGTAACCGAGGTTGACCTCTGCGAAGTTCTGGGCGCGCTCGACCGCATCGCGCTCCGGCATGGCAGTGGCTTTCTCCGGGAGCGCCTTGATTTTCTTGTAGTTTCGCTTGCCTTCGTCGAAGAGCTTCAGCTCCAGGTTACACACGCGATCGAAGTCTTCGCCAGCTTCATCTTCGTGGCGCTTGAAGCGGCGTTGGCGCGCTTCCAATTCGGCGAAGTCGACGCCGTGGGCAGAGAACTCGGGGCCATCGACACACGCGAAGCGGAGCTTGCCGTCCACGGTGACTCGGCACGAACCACACATGCCGGTGCCGTCCACCATGATCGCGTTCAAGCTGACCAGGGTCGGTATGGCTTTCGCGCGGGTGACGTCCGCTGCTGCCCGCATCATGGGTAATGGCCCGATCGCGACCACTTTGTCCGGAGCGGGATCCCTCGAGATGACCTCTTCTAGCGCCTGGGTCACGAAGCCGGCGCGGCCGTAGGAGCCGTCGTCAGTGCAGACGATCAGCTCGTCGCATAGCTCCTGGAAGCGGTCCTCCCAAAAAACCAGATCCTTGCTGCGAAAACCAACGATGCCCGTGACCCGAGCGCCCGCTTGCTTGAAAGCGCGCAGCTGTGGAAACACGGGTGCCACACCCAGTCCGCCACCCACGAATACCACATGCCCCTCGTTTTCGATGGGGCTCGCCAGTCCTAGCGGCCCGACGAAATCCAGGAACCAATCGCCTTCGTCGTAGTTCTTGAGCATGGCCTGGGTGGAACGCCCAAGCCCCTGGATGACCAGCGTGACCGTGCCGCGATCAACGTCGAAGTCAGCGATGGTAAGCGGGATGCGCTCTCCACCCTCGTGGAGACGCAGCATGACGAACTGGCCCGGCCGCGCTGCCTTCGCGACATCCGGCGCGAAAATGTCCCAGAGGAAGGTCCTATCCGAGAACTGCTCTCGCCGAACTATTTGGTACACGCGCTACTCCGATCCGGACCCACCCCCATGGCCCGCAGCTGCTGCAGCGCCCGCCCCAGCCCTGTACTTGGAGCGAAACGCGCGTTTTTCTCGTGCTTGGGACGTAGCCGCTGGTCCCAGCGCCGTCAATCGATTGGCCGCCGTTACGCCGGCTCGTATGCTCCATGACATGAGTCTGGGAACTTCGCCTCGTCCGGTGTGTCGGGAGATACGGTGAAGTGCGCAGTCCAGCTGAAGCGCCGGGGGCTCTTGTTTGCGCTGTTGACGGCGCCGCTGAGCTGCGCCCGGGAACGGCGCGCCGCGCCGAATGAAGCGGCGACGTCCCCTAGCGCTGCCAGAGTCGCACCGAAGGCGTCGGCCGCCGCCACCCGGGACGCGGTCTTCGAGCGCCTCTACCACCCCCCGGAAGGGAAGCTCTTCCAGCGCAAACGGCCGCCGCAAGAGGGCGACTGGCTCGCGCGGTTCAAGGAGCCCGGACAGAGTTTTCTGAAGTACCGCTCCGCTGACCCCGTGCGCCCCACGCCCACTCGGCGCCGACTCGTACTTCAGCCCTTGGGACGCATGACGAAGCCCCAGCAGGCCGTGCTGAGCGCTATGCAGGACTACATGCGGCGCTTTTTCGACTTGCCCGTGGACATAGTAAAGCCGCTGGCGCTTCCGGCGAAGGGGCAACGTAGAGGAAGCGGCGCGCAAACCCAGCACCATACGAAAGTGCTCTTGGATGAGGTGCTCAAGCCCAAGCTGCCCAACGACGCTATCGCAAGCTTGGGGGTGACTTGGGATGATCTGTACCCGAGCAAGTCTTGGAACTACGTGTTCGGAATGGCGAGCTTGGAGGAGTGCGTCGGCGTCTACTCCCTGACCCGCTTCTTTCCCGAGTTCTGGGGCAAGCCGCGGACTGCAGCGGCGGCTCGCCTGGGACTGAAGCGCAGCATCGCCGTGCTCGCTCATGAAACTGGACACATGTTTGCCATGCAGCACTGCACCAGCTTTGAATGCCTGATGAACGGCTCGAACTCTCTGGATGAACTCGATCGGCAACCGAGCTTCTTGTGCCCGATCTGTCTCAGAAAGCTGGCCCATGCCATCGGCTTCGATGCGGTAGCGAGGTATGAAAGCCTCGCCAGATTCTTCGAGGAAAACGCACTCGCAGACCTTTCCGGCTGGACCCACAAGCGCTTGGCCCAGATACGAACCGGCGTCCTACCGCCAGGTTAGCGTCGCCACGGCCTGGGCGACCTAGTAGCTCACGCGCAATGCACCGCCCAAACCGAAGGGAACGAACTGAACCCTGGCGGACGTCGTTTCGATAGAGAGCACGCGCTCATGGTGCGCCAGCAAAAACGCGTCGGCGAGAGCGAAGCTGACGTGGCCTAAGGCAGCGCCAACGAAGAGCCCTGTCGTCTCTTTGCCGGAGGCCGCGTAGCCGATGAGACCACCCGCCGCGAGCGCACCAACCTGCCCCCCCAGCGACGCGAGGCCCGCACCGAGTTCGTCGTGGCTCCAGTGCGTGATGGGGACCCCGAATAGGGCGGTTCCCACTCCGGCTGACAGGATGATCGCAGCGCCCACCCGGGCGGGTTGAGACTCAAGGTTTCTACCGAGGAGTCCGACGGCTACGGCGGAGTAGCCGACGCCGTAAACGGCGAGAACGGAGGGCCCATACCACTCGCTCGCGGAATCAACCCGTGTCGTGGTGTCCTGATTGGCCTGGGCGCGAGAGGGTAACGCCGAGAGCATCGCCGCGCATGCGATGAGTGACCGGAAGACCCGGCTGAGGGTAGTGGTGCGCATCGCGCGGCATCCTGCTGTCAGCCGCCGTGGAGCGCAAGAGCGTGACGGGTGGCCCCGACCGGTAAGCGCTCCGGCTCGGGAGCCGCGCTCACCGGGCCTCGGCCCGGCTAGTCAGTAGTCGTCGTGCAAGAGCTCGGCGACAAGAACCGGCACCGGAGGCGGAGGCGCTTTCAGCAGACGCACTTTCAGCTGTCCTTGCTTCAAAGTCGCGTCCACGGAACTCGGGCCAAGCTCCGGAGACACCGGCACGTCGCGTTGGTAGAGCAGGGCACGAGCACCCGCCCGGCTCTCGAACGCGCGCTTCGCTCGCACCGACAGCTTGGCCTGGCTAAGGGTGAGCTCGAGGCCGTCATGGTGTACTCCAGGCACGTCGAAGACCATCAACCACGCTCGCTCGTTTTCGTAGATATCCACCCGGGGCGCTTCTACGTTGGGCGAGCGGGTGCTTTGGGGAGATGCTTGCTGAGTCATTGGTCCCGCTCCTAGGATATTTCTCGCACGGGCATCCGGCTCGGTGCGTCCGTCTCGATCTTCTTCAGGGTGATCTGCAGGACCCCAGCCTCCATCACGGCAGAGACATCTTCCGTATCCACCGCCGAAAGCAACTTGAGCCGGCGCTCGAGCCGCCCTCTAGGCCGTTCCAACTCGACCGCCTCGAAGTCCGGCGGCGCTCCTCGGGGAACCTCCGCGGAAACCACGAGGACGTCGTGGGCCACGGAGACATCGAGATCGGCTGCGCCAAGACCTGGCATGTCGATCTCGACGAAAATGGAATCGGCCTGGTTCAGCAGCACCGCTCTGGGGCTCAGGCTGCGACCGTTCGGCCGCTCGCTGGCGCCGACACCGCTGCGCGTGCTTGACGGACTTTCACTCTGAGTAGACGTGACGGCTGGTTCGGGCGCCGTCGCTAGGGCCTCACCGAGTAGTGCGAGCCAGCCGTCGTCCACGGCGTTTTGGGGCTCGGCGGGCAGCCGCGGTGGCGGCGGCATTTGAACGCGGGGTTGCATGAATGGTGATCGTAGGCGGACGACCGAATCCGAAGGGGGCCGGAGCTCGTCTGACCACGTATCGACGGAATGTTTCTCTTCGTCGGCAAGTTCGTCGAAGACTCGAGCGTGGGAGTTCATGCCCGGGGACCTTTGCAAGGTCCGTGACAACTCACGGAGGCACGCCAAATAGCGGAGATTTCACAGATCCACTGCTCGCGATGACCACACCGCGGTGTCGAGCCCCTGACACCCGGTCCAACTTGCTTTGACACTCACGGGAGCTGGGCGGAGAGGCCGGCGTTGCTGCGCGCTTGGCCAGCAAGAGCTGAGGGCTTGGGTCAGAGCCGCGTGACTCTGACCGCGCAGGCCTTGTACTCGGGCTGCCCACCGAACTCGTCGAAGGCGCGGTGGGTCAGCGAGTTGATGGCGCAGTCGGCACCGGCAAGCTGGCCGAAGTGGTACGGGATGAAAACCGACCCCTCGCAGATGGTGTCGCTCAATCTGGCTCGAGCGCGGACTCGACCTCGGCGGCTCTCTAGCTCCACCCAGTCGCCGTCATCCAGCCCGGCCCGCGATGCGTCGCGAGGGTGGATGTCGACGAGCGGCTCGGGCGCCGCCTGCTGCAGGCTCGGGACCTTGCTGGTGCGAGTGCGGGAATGAAACTGCGCGACAGTCACCCCAGTGATTAGCAGGTAGGGATAGTCGTCGTCAGGCAGCTCTTTCGCGTCACTGTGCTGGAAGATTCCAAGCTGCAACCTGCCTGCGGGAAAACATCTATCGACGAAGCGACGCTTGGTCCCGGGATCACTGGCTGTCGCAACAGGCCATTGGATCCCCGGCTCGCGTCGCAAGCGCGCATAGTCCACACCGCGGATGTCATTCGGGCGACCCGACGTGCAGCCCTTGAATTCTTCGAAGATTGCCTCCGTGTCGGCATAGTCGAAGTGTTCGCCGAACCCGAGCTTGTGAGCAACGTCGCACACGATGTCGAGGTCCGCTCTGGCCTCGCCCGGCGGCTCCACGGCCTGCTCCACGAGATTGAGGCCGCGCTCCGAGTTGGTCACCGTGCCCGGCTTCTCGGCCCACTGCGCGGCCGGGAGCAGCACGTCCGCGAGCTGAGTCGTTTCCGTTGGATGGTAGCAGTCTTGAACAACCAGCAGCTTCAGCTTCGCCAGCACTGACCGCACCCAAGATGAATCTGGAAAGGTCGCGGCGGGGTTTGCGTGAATCACCCAAAGCGCCTCGAGCTCACCACGCTCGATACTCTCGAGAATCGCGGGAAGGGTCTTGCCAGGAGTCGGGCTGAGGCGTTTCGCGTCGACTCCCCAGATCTCTGCAATCGCCTCGCGCGCGCTGGCATCCCCAACTGCGCGGAAGCCCGGAAGCAAATGGGGAAGCGCCCCCACTTCGCGCAGTCCCATGGCGTTGCTTTGCCCGGTAACCGCCAGGGGGCCGGCCCCGGGCCGCCCCAGATTCCCTGTGATGAACGCCAGATTGAGGAACGTCGCCACCTTTCGCGTGCCAATGCTGCTCTGGTTCAGGCCTTGCCCCCATGAGAACAACGCCGCACTCGCGCGGCCGATCATCTCGGCCGCTTGCACCAGCTGGCGCGGCTCCAAGCCGGTGATTCCGGCCGCGAGTTCGGGTGTGAACCGACTGACGTGGCGTGCAAAGTCTTCGGAGTTCGAAGTGATGGTCGCTGCCTCCGCTGGATCGATCAGACCGCGCTCGAGCAACACGTGGGCGATGCCGTTGTGCAACGCCACGTCGGTTCCCGGTTTCAAACGTAGGTGCAGATCGGCTCGACGGCTCGTTTCTGTCACACGAGGGTCGACGGCGATCATCGACGCGCCGCGCTCCTTGGCCCGAAGCAAACGCCTGAAGAAGACAGGCTTCGACCAAGCCGGGTTGTAGCCTGATATGATGAACAGATCTGCCTGCTCGATGTCGTCGTAGGCGCAGGGTGGGCAGTCTGCTCCAAACGCTCGAACGAGCCCGGCAACGCCGCTCGCCCAGCACAACCGAGCGCTGGACTCCAAGTTGTTCGTACCAATGCAACCCTTAACGAACTTGTTGTAGACGTAGTATTCCTCGATGTACTCCGATGCGCTGACGTACATCGCAAACGCATCCGGACCACTACGCTCTAGGATTGCTCCCAGCCGTGCAGCAACCTCCTGTGTCGCTGCCGGCCAAGAAGCGCGGCGCAGCTCACCCGCGACGCGGTGCATGGGATAGTGGAGCCGGTCCTCGGTCTCGAGAATATCGACGAGGTTGTTACCTAAGGCGCAAAGGTCCCCGCGGTTCACTGGGTGCTCTTTGGTGCCGCGTACGGCCACGACTCGGTCGTTTCGAACACCAATGTCAACGCCGCATCCCACGCCACAGTACGGGCAAACGGACTTGTGCCAGCCAGTGGGAGCTTCCGACGTCATCGTCCAACTCGAAGAGCATACACCGTGGCAAGAGCAGCGTTGCACCGAACCCGCGGCGGACCAGTGCGCTGAGGGTTTCGAGACCGGAGGCTCGGCCAACTTGTTAGGGCTCGAGGGTCAAGCGGAAGCTAGGGCGACCGACGACAGTAGCAATAGATGAACTCCTGCTGCGCCCCCCAGGGGGTCTGGTGAGACTCCTCGAGCTGATGAACCTTGAGGAAGGGAGTGCCGAACTCGCTGTGCAGCGCCTCGGGGTCGTAGCGGACCACGTCCAAGCCACTGCACTGTTCCGGGCCGTCGAGCCCGAAGGTAGCCACGATGATGTGCCCACCGGGTTTGAGGGAGCGCCGAGCAAGTTCGACGTATTTCTCACGCGCCTCGAGATCCGTAAGGAAGTGAAAGACGGCCCGATCGTGCCAGAGATCGTAGTGGGCTTCGGGAAGCTTCGCTTCGGTGACGTCCGAAGCGATCCAATGGACAGACTCCGCGGCGGAGCCGAGGCGCTCGCTCGTCGCGGCTAGAGCTTGATGGGAGATATCGAGCACGGTCAGGTCGCGAAAGCCGCGTGCCTGCAGGTCGTCGACCAAGGTCGATGTCCCACCGCCCACATCGATGATGCGAGCAGAGGGCTCCAGGCCAATGTCATCGATCAGTTTCAACGACACAAAAAGGCTTGGTTGAAACCAGCTGACGTCTTCAGGCCCTTTGCGCCCGTACACGTCGTCCCAGTGGGCCCTGCGGCTTTCGCTAGCCATGGAGTCAAACTAACCACCGACGGTACTGCCGCAACGGGCCCAGGGGCGGAAGTAATGGCCCAACCTGGACTGGGACTCGACCCCAAAAACCAAGCCTCAAGCGCGGGTACGGGACCGAAACACCCTCGAGGGAACGCCGACGGGCCCGCCTCCTAGGACGCGCCCGTTACGCACGGCACGTGACACGGTGTGTGTTGTCGTCTGCGCTTACAGGGGGAACAGCCAGGGCACGATGACCAGCGTGACGACGAGAAGGACGAGCTGCAAACTGACGCCCACTTTGAGGTAGTCGAAGAACTTGTAGCCCCCGGGGTTGAGTACCAGCGTGTTGACCGGCGACGAGATGGGCGTCGCGAAGGCGGTGGAAGCAGCGATCGCCACGGTCATCAAGAACGTATGCGGCGAGAGCCCCAGGTCCACCGCCACTTTGTAGGCGATGGGAGCCACCAGCACGGTTGTAGCGGTATTCGAGATCACCTGGCTGAAGGCAGACGTGAGCAGAAACAGTGCTCCCAAGAGCACGTAGGGACCGTGCCCGCCGAGGCCGCTCACCAAGGCGTCCACAGCCAACTTCATGCCGCCAGTCCTTTCCAACGCTGTCGCCATGGGCAGGATCGCGGCAATCAACACGACGCTCTCCCAATTGACGCCGCGGTATGCCTGATTCGTATCGAGGCAGCCGACGAGCACCATGCTGACGGCCGCCAAAAGCACTGCCACGACGTTCGGCACGATGCCAAACGCCATCAGCACCAACATGCCAAGAGTGATGACGATGGCGGCTAGGGCTTGGAAGCCACTCACCTCTACGTCCTCGGGCGCGCGAGGCTCTGTAACCATGATGAAGTCCCGGCGTTCGTCGACCAGCACTTTCAGGTGCTTGATCGGCCCCTTGATCAGCAGGGTATCGCCGCTCTGCAAGCGTAGGTCTCGAGTCGCAAAGAAATCGTTGGGCTCGGCGGTGTGATGCCCAGCGCGACGCACGGCAAGCACTGTGGCGCGGAAGCGATCCCGAAACCGGACCTTGCGCAAGCTGCGCCCGATCAGATGAGAGCGACGTGGGATGACGACTTCAGCAATGGACTCATCGCCGGGCAGAGTGAGGTCGACGGGATCCGGAGTGTTGCGCAAGGATAGTTCCGCAGCCGCACTTTCCGTCGCTTCAGCGCTGCCCTGCACCATGAGGACGTCCCCGGCGCGCAGGGCGGCGGTGGGTAGCACCGGGACCGCAAAGCTGGAACTTTCGGTCTTGCGTTGGATGCCGACGACGGTCAGCTCAAACCTCGCCCGCAGGTTCAACTGCCGCAGGGTCTTGCCAAGAGCCGGAGACGTTTCGGGCACCGCTACGTGATGCAGTTGTCCGTCAAGGCCGTACTCCCGAGCGATGTCCGCCATCAACGCGCTCGGCGGCATGGATTCGGGTCCGCTCGCGGCCCGACTGCCACCCGGCAACATGTAGCGCCCTACCAGCGCCATGAACGTGATGCCCACCACCAGCAGAATCAATCCCGGTGGTGTGAAGGTGAAGAAACGAAAGGGCTCGACCCCCTGGGCGCGCAGCTGGTCAGCAACCACAATGTTCGGCGGAGTGCCGATCAACGTCAGCAAGCCTCCCAGAAGCGAAGCGAATGCCATGGGCATCAACAAACGGGCCGGGTTGATTCTCGCGCGCCGGGCCAGGGTTCCCACCACTGGCAGTAGAACGGCCACGGTCCCCGTCGAGCTCATGAACGCCGATAGAACTGCAGTTGCCGCCATGATGACGACGAGAAGTCGCACCTCCTGTGTGCCCGCGACAGCGCCGAGCTTCGTGCCCAACCAATCGGCCACCCCGGTGGCGCTGAGCGCTCCCCCGACGACGAACAGCCCGGCGATCATCAGCACGATAGGGTTCGAAAAGCCGACAAGTCCCTCTTTGGGGGTGAGCACACCCGTCAGCAACAACACGAGCAAAGACATCAGCGCCACGACGTCCAGGCGAACTCGGTCGCTGACGAACAAGATGATCGTGACAGCCAGGGTCGCGAAGACGATGAGGGCGTCTTGGCTCACGCTCTGCTGCGTAAAGCAATGCCGGCGGCTTTACAACGTTTCCGCGCCGCAGCTGTTGCCCGCCCCGAAAAAGTAGCAACAGCGGGCAAAGGAGTGACGACGACGCCGTGTTCGACGCTGTTTGTCCGCGTTCGAAATGCCTTCACGCACCCGCAGTCAGTGCCCCAACGCCTCGCGGGCCAGATGCCGCGCGCCGGACCGCTCAGCCGTTGCAATCGGCGAGAGCCCATGGCACCCCATGGCCCGTGAAACTCCGCAATTACCTGGTAGCCACCGTGTTATTGAGCCTTGCAGCCTGTGAGGACAAGCCGACGACGAACCCCACGACGGCGGGCTCCGCAGCGCCATCGGCGTCCGCGGCCTCGATGCCCCCGCTGCCCGATCCCCCAGCGGCACCGTTCAAGGTGGTTGTAGAAACCGTCGCGGACCACCAGGTTCTTCGCTACCAGGTCCCTGGCTTTGACACCTTGGCGCCGAAGCAGAAGGAGCTGGCCTACTACCTTTACAAGGCGGCGATCTCGGGTCGAGACATCACCTACGATCAGAACTTCGCGTTCAACCTGGTCGTGCGCCGAACCCTCGAGGCTATCCTGCAGAGCTACAAGGCGAAGGACTCGGAAGAGTACAAGGCCGCCCTGGCCTTCGCCAAGCAGGTCTGGGTCCACAACGGTATCCACCACGGCTATTCCAGCGCCAAGATCGACCCCGGTTTCGACAAGGAAGCCCTGGCCAAACTGATCAAGGGAGCTGACGCCAAGCTGTTGCCGTTGGACCCCTGGCCCGGCAGCGAGGAAAAACTCGCACCCGACACTCTTTCAGAAAAGCTCGCGGACATTCTGTTCGATGACAAGAAGTACGCCGTTCGGGTCAATCGCAAGGCGGGCGTGGATGTGATCAAGGCATCCGCGAACAACTTCTATGGCAACGTGAGCCAGAAAGAAGTCGAGGGTTTCTACAAGAAGCTCAAAGACCCGAAAGACACCCGCCCCATCAGCCACGGGCTCAACTCCAAACTCGTCAAAGCAGACGGGAAGCTGACGGAAAAGGTTTGGAAGGTTGGCGGAATGTACTCGGCCGCCATCGAGAAGATGGTGCACTGGTTGGAGAAGGCCGTCAGCGTCGCGGAAAACGACAAGCAGAAGACCGCGCTGGAGCTATTGATCAAGTACTACAAAAGCGGGGACCTCAAGGACTTCGACGACTACAGCGTGGCTTGGGTGAAAGACACGGAGTCCCGCATCGACGTGGTTCACGGCTTCATCGAAACCTACGGGGACCCCCTGGGTTACCGTGCGACTTATGAAGCCGTGCTCAGCCTGAAGGACATGGTCCGCTCCAAGCGGATTGCGACCATCGGCGGGTCGGCGCAATGGTTTGAGGACAACTCTCCCATTGCCGACGAGCACAAGAAAAAGAAGGTCGTGGGGATCTCGGCCAAGGTGATCACCATCATCGTGGAGAGCGGAGACGCCGCGCCGACAACTCCCATTGGCATCAACCTGCCGAATGCGGATTGGATCCGGAAGGAGGCCGGCTCCAAGTCGGTGTTTTTGGGCAACATCGTCGACGCCTACAACGAGGCGTCCAAAGACAGCGGTGTCTTGGACGAGTTTGCTTCCTCGCCAGAGGAGATCAAACGCGCCAAGGAGCATGGCAACGAGGGCATGAACCTGAAAGTGGACATGCACGAGGTGATCGGTCACGCCTCGGGACAGCTCGAAGAGGGCGTCGCCGGTGACGCCCTGAAGAACTACTCCGCCGCTTTGGAAGAAACTCGGGCCGACTTGGTCGGCCTCTACTACGTAATGGACAAGAAGCTCATGGAGCTGGGCGTGATGAAGTCCATGGACGTAGGCAAGGCTGCATACGACAGCTACGTGCGCAACGGGCTCCTCGTGCAGCTTGCCCGGGTGAAGCTAGGCTCGAACATAGAGCAATCCCACATGCGCAATCGCGCCCTGGTCTGCTGGTGGGCCTATGAGAAGGGCAAGGACAAGAAGATCATCGAAAAGCTGGAGAAGGACGGCAAGACCTACTTCGTCATCCGGGACTACGATGCTCTGCGCGAGCTCTGGGGCGAGCTGTTGAAGGAGGTCCAGCGCATCAAGAGCCAAGGCGACCTCGCCGCGGGCAAGAAGCTCATCGAGACCTACGGCGTGAAGGTGGACCGCAAGCTCCACGAGGAAGTACTCGAGCGCTACGGCAAGCTGCCCGCTAAGCCGTTCTCGGCGTTCATTCAGCCAAAACTGGTGGCTACCGAGAAGGACGGGGCCATCACCGCAGTGAAAGTCGAGTACCCCGAGGCCTTCGCCACGCAACAGCTCGAGTACTCCAAGGAGTACTCACACTTGCCGACGTTCAACTAGTCCGTACGGTCGCAGGCGGGGGCTCAGCCCCCTGCTCGGAGGCAGCTACCGCCGCCGGGATTCACACCTGGTGAGACCGGGCGCGCTATTCAAGCGACGCTCGTAGTCGTGTAAGCAGCGGTTCGAACACTGGATTGTAGCCGAAGCCGGAGTCCCGGATGCTGCCCTCGAGGGTCTTGGGGCAGATGGAACCCACGATGCCGCGGTCTGCCAGCTGGCGCGTGACTTCGAGCTGCCGCAAACCCGGGTACGCCTTGCCGTATCGCTGTATCGAAGAGTATGCGCCGTTCGTCTCCTGGCACAGCGGGCTGCTTCCTTTTGGGCCTGCCGTGACGCAGTCACAGCCACCGATGGCGCTCGTGCAGTCGCGCGGCTCCGGCAATTTGAAGATGCAGGCGTACTGGAGATCTCCGGGCCCTTGTGGCGCGCCGAAGGCCTTCGCCACATCCCATTCGTGTCCGTGCATCGGGTCCTCCAGGAGTCCCGCGCTCGGCCCCGGCAACCCAGGGCGTGGCAGGGGCGACTCAACCATGTGCGGATCAGTGGGGGGTGTATTTCCCTTGGGTACGAGCTTGTCCCATGTGCCCGATGCAATCAATTCGGCTGGTGTCATTAGCGCGAGAGGTGCCGTCGGCGCCAAGCTGTCTTGAGTTGCGATCAGCTGCCAGGGCACGCCGGTGATAGTCGAAAGAACAACCTGGCTGCTATGGCGCTGCTTGCCTCCGATCTCGGCAAACAGCGGGTTTTCGACGGCCTTGCCATCTCGATTCTCCACCGTGCTCTGAGAGAACCCGCGGACGTAGCGCTCGACTGGATACAAGAAGTCAACGCCAAAGCGGCGCTTCTGATCGTGACAGCGGATGTTGACGTGGTCTTCGGGCGCCGTGAAGTTGCCTCCGTTCTTGCTGCACTCCGAGTCCTGTTCGTGCGGCGAACATCCTGCGGGAGGTGGCGCTGCACACGACGTGCAACATGAATCGTCCGGGTTGACCTGACAGGCGGATGTCGCGCGAGGCAACCCGGGAGTGGCGCTGGTCACGATCCAGCTTTGGCCGTCATCACGGATGGAACAGTCGTTCTCGTCCGTTAGCACCACGACCGCTAGGGTCGAGCCCGGACGGAGGAACTTCGCGCGCTGCTCGAGCAGCACCGTGTCGGTGCCGGAGGCAACGGTGAACCCTCCCTCTTCCTTCACAATCATGGGAGGATTCGGTGCGACCAAGAACCGGTACATAGCCTCAAGCGGCGCCTCGTAGCCGCAGCCCGTCTCACCGACGGCGGTGATCAAGGCGGCAGTTGCCTTCACCAGTTCGGGAATGCTGGTCAGCGCGCCGGGCCCCGTGCTCGACCCCCAGCTGAAAAAACCCTGATTCTCGTGGGTGTGGATTCCGCGCCGGGGCGCAACCAATCGCGCGCGGTCATCTTGATCTGGCTTGAAGTTCGGCGACGTTGCGCTGCAGGTTTCCCCTCCGTGCGCACCCAGGCTGGAACTGATCGCGCCAACATGCAGGCTCTTCACCGCAGCCATTTCGCGCTCGCTCCCTGTAGGGCAGGCTTGGTCGGGTGTATCGGGTTGTGCGACTGGTTTGCCCGACGAGTCGACACAGCGCGGATTGGTCAGCCGAGACAGCAACTCGTCCATGCTGCGGTTCAACACCTGTTGCTTGTCGGCTTGAGAGAGAGAGTTGTCGATCACAAAAAGCAGATCGAGATCCAAGCTCTTCTGACCAGGGAAAGCACCCATGCCCCCGTTGCCGGAAGCGCCGCCTGCACCACCACCAGCCGCGCCCGAGGCATTCCCGGCACCCGCGAGCCCGCCCGCACCGCCCGTCTCGCCCAACCTCACCTTGTCACCGCTGCACCCAAATAGAAGGGAAAGCGCCAGCACTGTCAGTCCTGCTCTCATGTCGTCACCTCACCTCTGTGATGGCCAGCGACACGGCAAGCGATCACAATCGATCACGGTGCTGGGAACTTCGCCGTGTTGGGCTTGGTCTCGGGCTGCGCCTCTGCCGCCTTCGGTGCCCCGAAGGAAGCGCTACTCGATGCGGACTTGTCAGGCAGGTCCGACTTTGGCGCCGTGCCGCGCACAACCGCCGGCACCTTGACCACATTCATACGCGAGAGGAGCGTGCGCACGCGTCCTTCGTGCGGGCTGCCCGGATGCTGGCGCAAAAACCGCTTCGCTCGCGCGGCAGCGGCGCGCCTGTCGCCAGCGGCAAACAGCGCCTCCACGCGCAGCACTTCCGCCTCTGGGCCCAGCGCTCCCCGGCTGTGCTTGCGGTCCCGGGTGTCCAATGCCGTGAGCGCAGCCTTCGGATCCCCGGAAGCGACAGCCTTGCGCGCTTCATCGAGCAGCTTCAGCTCCGCAACTACGTCTCCCTTGGCCGCGGGAGAGCCAGACACTACTGGCGATACCGTATCGTCAGCCGCAGTCTCGTCAGAGAGCTCTGGTGCGGGCACCTGGGCCAGCGCGCCCGCAGCAGGGCGGGACGGTGCGGCGGGTTCAGTAACGTCAGCTGTGGCCGCCGCGCGGGGGCGCGCGACCTCCGAACCGGTCGAGCGGCTGGGCATCACAGCGGTGGCTCCAGCTGAAACCAAAGTCCCCGCGAGAGCGCCGGCGCCGAGCCACTTCACCAGAGATAGCGTCGCAACCTTGCCGACGCCCGTCGCGACGGCGCCGTGGCCAGCGGCGGCAGTCCCCGCCGCGAGCGTGGAGCCCGTCGCTGCAGCCTTGACCGCACCCGACGTAGCAGCAGCCTGAGCGACGCCGGCCGCAGAGGTTGCCGCAGCCCCGCCTCCAAACGCGACAAGCATCTTCAGCTTCGCGCCCGGCCCGGGGCCATCCGTTCGCGCAGATCGAATCAACTCCTTTTCGAAATCGTCGGAGGCACTGCGGGCCAACGGAATCAGCTCGGTCATTTTGCAACCTCTCGGGAAGCGCTGCGCCGAAAGCGTTCAGCCGCAGCGCGAAAGATCTCGCGGGCCCGACGCACGCGGGACGCCACGGTACCCACCGGAATAGCCAAGAGATCAGCTATTTGGGGGGCGGTGAGTTCTTCGAGCTCGAACAAGACGAATGCCGCTCGGAGCTCATCAGGCATTCCGTCCAAGATGACGTCCAGAGTCCGCCTTGCTTGAAGCGCTTCCGTGAGCGCCTCCGGCGTTTCTACATCCTGAGGCCGGTCTTCGATTTCAGCCTCTGGGGATTCCGGACGACGTGCGCGCGTACGACGACGCGTGGACGCAACCCGCAGAGCTGTACTCACGAGAAACGCGCGCTCCTTGCCCACCCCGATGTCATCGATCCGGCGCGAAACGACCATGAAAACGTCTTGGGTGGCATCGTCGGTGTCCGCCTCGGGCACCCCAAAGCGTCGGAGATTCCGCCAGACAAAGTCGAACTGCTCCGCGACGAGTTCGGTCAGACGATCCTGGGACTGGTGGGCACCTAGCAGCTCCACTCCGGAATCCCGGGCGGCTGGACTTCGAGCTGCGGCACCGTCCTCCATCTCCTGAATGGATAATGGCCGCCACGGCCTCGAATCGATCACGAAATCCGAGAGAATGCGGAAACTTGTCAGGGAAAACGCGCCTGCAAGGCAAACGCTCCCTGACCAGCGAGCTGAGGCGCACGAAACACTTCAACGTCTTGGCCGCCGCCCCGGTCCTCGAAAACGAAGCGATCACGCCGGGTTGGCAGCAGCAAGCCGGCCTCCAGTCCGAGCAGAACGCTCTCGGCAAGACTCAGGGTCAGCCCGCCGCTGGCACCCAAGCCAATCCAGCTCTGTAAAGCAGACTGGGCCCGGACGACTCCGGATGCCTCCGCCGATAGCGCGCCAATTTCCGCCGCCGCGCAGCCACGCAAGTTCAGGTCCCCGGTGAGCGGCGCCCGAATACACGGCCCCACACGCGCGGCAAGCAGGGTCAGCGTTGCCTGTCCCGAGCCCTCCACTTCCGCCTGCGCCCTGCGACGCACCCCCTCCACCACGCCCTCCACAGCAACAACACTCAGTTGATAGCCAAGGCCGCCGCCAAATCGAAAGCCGAACAGCGGCGCCGGACCCGAGCTGGCGGTCCCGAGCTCAGCGGTAACTCCCAGCAACCCATACCAGCGGGAGGTGGAGGCCGGGGTCGACGGCGACACGATTGGCCGTGTGAGCAATGCGGTTCCTTCGCTTCGCGGGGTGTCGGCGGGAGTCCGCTCGGCGGGCGGCAGCGTCGCCGGCTCCGGCGCCTTTGTTTCGGGCTCGAGGTTTGGGTCGCTTGCTGTGGCTTGGGCCCTCGGGTCGATGGCGAGTGCGGCCACGAAAGCGAGTGCATCCAAGACCTCCCCGCAAGAGGCACCGGCTACTTCACGCCGTGCAGTTCTGCCCGCATCCGGCCAGCGAAGCGACAGGCGACCGACGAGCTGCTTGCCACCTGGGGTCACGGTAACAAACAGCACCAGGTCGGCCTGGGCTGCAGTCGCGACGGGGGCTGCCAACTGAGTACGGCCCGAGATCCCGGCGGCAAATTCGGAGACTGTCGGGCAGCCCTCCGGCGCTCGCAACGTAGAATGAAAACGCGTGGGCTGCCCCGATTCTTCGGCTCGGAGCGGAGTCGCTAGAGTCAGGACGAGAACAGCTAGCCTGCGCACGACCACAGACTAAAGCACAGCCATGCGCCGAGGGGGCTCGCCGCGCTGCTTCCGGTGGGGAATATACCGTCGAGAGTGCGGCAATCCCGCAACCCGACACTGCCGCAGCTAGTCCGCACGGCCGCAACTTGCGTCCGCGTTGGAGACGGTGATTACTCGCGCACTGTCATGATTGTGCTGGGACGCCTCACGCTCGCGCTCGGCCTGAGCCTGTCCATTGGCGGCTGCGGTGCTCTGCGAGCGCTTGCGGGTAGGAACACTGTCAGCTTGGAAGGCGCTCAAGTGAAAGCCATGAGCGTCGACATTCGCAAGACCGAAAAAACAATATGCCCTCGAGAGACGGTGCAAATGGCGGTCTTCGCCGATGTGCTGCTGGCGGGCGAAACCGTTCCCAAGAAGCTGGAAACCTGGCATGGCGACAGCAGCGCCAATCGCAATGACAAGCTCGAGTTCGACGAATTCGCCTTTCATAGCGAGCAAGGTCGCTTCGACCAGGAAGGTCGGTTCTCGCCAAACCGCGATCTGCTGGCCACACTTTCTCGTGAATTCGAAATCACGACAGCGTACCGACGTCGGCCCGACAAGTTCACCTTCAAAACGACCTACAAGCCGGACTACCGCTGCATTAGCGCGGTGGGTGGCGAGGGTTCGCGAGGCACGCCCGGAAACCACGGGCAAGATGGGACTCCGGGCAGCGATGGCAGCACCGGGTCCAGCGATTCGGCGGGCGGCCCTGGCAGCGATGGGCGCGCAGGAGGCAGTGGTGCGCCCGGATCGAGTGGTGGCGCCGGGCCGCGGCTGACAGCCTACGCCACCTACGTCAAGACTGGCTTCTACGATCGCCTGATCGCGGTGGTGGTCGAGGGCCCGACTCGCGACTTCGTGCTCGCCCATCCGGATGCGAAGCTCACACTCTACGCGCGAGGCGGCGACGGCGGCCCGGGGGGCAACGGCGGCCGCGGCGGCGACGGCGGCGACGGCGGCAGTGGCAATCCTGGGGGCAACGGAGCCAATGGCGCCGCTGGAGGTAACGGCGCTGCTGGCGGCAATGGCGGCGCCGGTGGCGCCATTGATCTTGTGGTGGACTCGCGCTTCTCGGACCTGGCACAGCGCATCGAGCTAGACGTCTCCGGCGGGCGCGGGGGCCCGCCCGGCAATGCAGGGCTGGGAGGTCGCGCGGGCAGCGGCGGTAGCGGCTTTGGTAGCGGCGCGCGGGGCACGGACGGAGGAGAAGGCAGCGAGGGCCAGGTCGGCAGCGCCGGCAGCAACGGTCCACCCGGCAGCGCGGGCAGCCGATCCGAAGACGTGTCGTCGAAGTTCTCGGGGCTAAGCGGCATCACGGTCCTCGAGCCATGAGCGAGCTGTCGCGGCGAAGCTTCGCCCTCGGGGGCATAGCGCTGGCCGCCGGCAGCTGCGTGCAGAAGAAACCGGAAACGCCCCTCGCGCATCTCTATGGTCAGGGATGGGTCAAGGGCGCGTACACCCACTATGCGCAGGCGCACCAGCGCGTGGAATCGGGCGCCGAACAGGAGGGTCTTACCGCGCGCCAGGTCCTTGCCAAACGTGGCGTTGCAGCTCTGCATGCGCTCCAACTGCGTGAAGTGCCCTTTTGGGTTCGGGTGTCCGAGGACGCTTCGGGATTTCGCGTAGAGCGTGACATGCCGGAGCGCCTCACTTTCACCGCCGAGATGAGCCAGGAGCAGCGCGACGAAGCAGCGCGGATCTGGAAACAAGCCCGAGATCACATTCAGCGCGACTACGAAGAAGTGCGCGCCTTGGACGGTGCCCTCGGAAAGCTGCTGCACTCGGTCGGCAAAGTACGTCACGCCGTGGATGCGGGGCGGCTCGAACAATTCCGTCTCTGCCGACAGCTGACGACTCTGGAGGCCGGCGGCAAGCTACCCTTCGAGTTGCCCTATCAGGTCAGCGCCTCCGACTACCAGGTGGTGCTGAGCCTCCTGCTCGAACGCTTGGACGCAGACGCCGCTCGCCTGCGGCGCCTCGAAGCGTCTCTGGTGGCCACGGGGCTCACCGCACGCGCGGCAGACTCCGGATCCCTGAGCCTTGCTCAAAACCTAGAGAAAGTTCTGCTCGCCGTGGAGCGTGATACCGCGGCTGTCCACGCCGCAAGCACTGCCTATCCCGAAGGCAAAGAGCGGCAGCGCGCACTGGCTGCCGCTGCAAATCGCCGCCGGGAGATCATGGCGAGCCCGGAGTACATCGCTTGGCTGCGGGTGCAGCAGGAGCGGTTGGATGTCATCGGCCAATTCCTGACGCTCATCGACCAGGTTACGGGGTTGCCCACATCCGCCATCTACAAACAAATCCTCCGGCTTTGGCGCGGCGACGGCGACTACTTGGGGTTCTTGGAACTCGCGCTTGGCTTCGTCCCGGAAGCCACTGGGCTACGCGCCACCCTCGAGCAGGCCGTGGACTACAGCAAGAAGGCTCGGCGCGCAGTCGCGACCGCGACGGAGTTGGCATCCAATGCAAAGCAGGACGGCGCCGCTGCCCTGGCCGAGGGTGGGCTCGTCAACGTGGTGACGAAGCAAGCGCAGCAAAACCTGGGGCGTCAGCTGGTTTTCTACGAGAGTAGCGAGGAAGCGACTCAGGTGCGGGAAGCGCTCCACCAAACGCCGCTTTTCAGCTCAGCGCAGTGAAGTTGTCTCACGGCCAAGGAGTGTCTGAACTGGGGATTGTGCGCGCGACTGAGCGCCAGCGCAACGGTGCCCTTTGCAGCGAAGGCGTCGCGTGCTAGCCCGTGCTGCCATGAGCCAGCGCAGCTTCTCGTCCTTGAGCTTTCTAGGTGCCATTCTGGCCGGAGCATTGTGCACCGGGGCCGCGGGGTGCGGCAGCGACGACGATGGTGGCGGCACTGGCGCCAAGGCCGCGGGGGGCAGCTCCGGCGCAGCCGGATCAGGTGGCTCTGGGGCGTTTGGGCAGGACGCGGGGACCGGCGGCAACGCGGGCACCGCTTCGGGTGGAAGCGCGGGCAGCTCGGGCAGCGGCGGCACGACCGGAGATGCCGGAAGCTGCGTGCGAACACCAGGGCCGCCGGACGGCGACCGCGTCGTCGTCGTCAGCCACACCTACGATGCGAACCAGAAGCCTCTCGGTGAGTACGAAGTGCTGCGCCTCGAGAGCAACGGCAGCTTGACCAAAACCGGGACGAACTTCTCCATGGGTCGCAGTACGACCGGGGAGATCGTCTTTACGCCGGATGGCAAACTCGGTTTCGTTGCCACCGAGAAGGGCACCGTGGGCGTTTTCCGGGTGGAGCCCCAGGGCGCGATAACAGTGTTGCACGCAGGATTCTCTGGCGCGTTCTACGCTTCCAAGTTGGTGATGAATGAAGCCGGCAATCGCGTCTACGTCATCGACGCGGAATGGCGAAACATTGGAGGTGGGATCTACGCCTTGGACGTGGACTGCAACGACAAAGTCACCGACGCCGGAATGATCGCGCCAGGCAAGCTGCCCCAAGGTCTGGCATTCCTCAGCGGCAGCCGAGCGGTGGTCCCAGCGCACGATCTGCTCGCTAGCCCCTTCGACCAGCACGTTCACTTGGTGGATTGGTCGAACCCGCCCAATGTGATCACCAGCACGACCGCTTTCGGCAAAGACACCCCAATCATCTCCAATCTTGCGGTCACCCAAGACGAGAGGTACGTCCTCGTCGGTGACAACAGCGGGTTTTCCTCGGTCAAGAACCGCGTCGCAGTCGTCGAGCTCGATGGCAACGCCTTGAAGGCAGTGCAAGAAGTCACACCCATCGAGGACCCAGCGGACATCGAAACGAGCCCCTTCAACAACACTGCCCTCGTCAGCAGCGGGTTCGGAAGCGCACTGTTCGTGCTGAGTCACCACTCGAAGAACGCCACGGCCCCCTATTCGTTCAAAGAGCTGAGCTATGCTGCGGGCACTCCGCAGATACCCGTGGACATGGTGCAGATCCGCCGCGGCGCGCTGACGGGCACGGTGCTCGTGGCAGAAGTCACAGGCGTGCGCCAGGTGCGCTTCGAAAAATCCGGGGCCCCGACCGATGTCGATCGCCTCGATTTCGGTGCTGGAGTGGAAAACATCGTCGGCAGCATCGGCGTACAGCCGTGACAGGGCTCGCCATCTATTCCTGTGCGGCCGGGTCCTGGCGGAAGTAGTCGGCCAGCATGCGATACAGCTTCGGATCCGTGGCTTCGAGCTGTTTGGGGCGCTCGAAGAAGTTCTCGACGGCGACGGCGAATAGCTCCGCTTCGTTCGTGCCAGCGTAGGCACGAAGCACTCCCCCTTGGCGTCGGCGCTGCCTAGCAAGGCGGTTCTTCACCATCTTGACCCAGGGCGCCGTGGACACCCAGCCGAGATCTCCTGGAACGCCATCGGCGCGCCCGTCCTCGAAATCCATCACGTGGGCGAGTTCGTGCAGGCCCACGTTGTGCCCATCGAGCTTGGAGAAACCCATGCGCAGCTGGCGCTGAGAAAACAAAATGGGGCCTTGCGCGTGCACCATGCCCGCCACGTCAGCGTGATCACTCTGAGCGTACTTGTCGTCGAAGGCCCGCGGGTAGACCACGATATCCCGCAGGTTAGGCCACTCCCAGTGCGGCAAGCCATGGGCCAACATGGCGGCTGAGGACGCGATCAGCAGTCGGGTCTCGTCATCGATCACCGCGCCGTGGTCAGCGAAGATCCGTTGCTCCGACAAGAAGATGCGCACGTCGTCCTGGAAGCGTCGGCGCCCATCTGCATCCAGCCGAGCGTAGTACGGCACCCGGCGTTCCAGACATTGTCGCCAGTCTTCCGGGAATGGCTCTCGCACGAGCCTGCGCCGCTTCCGGTACTTCAGGGTGAAGACGAAGTAGAGCGCGATACCGACCATGGGCCCGACAGCAGACGCCTTTGGCGACACGATCACGGCCGCCGCGACGGCCAAGACCAGAGCGATGGCGACAGCACCCGTCGCAACCACTCGAACGGTCTTCTTTGGCCAGGCTTGCATGTGCCGCCCCAACCTAGCCTCGATGGCCACGAGACGTGCAACCCCGGAAAACCGTCGTGCATGAACGCACGGCCATTTCCGGCCAAGTGGGGGTGACGTGAGACGTGCCCTGACGCAGACTGGCGGCATGACGCGCGCGCGAGGGGGTTGGCTTGGAGTTCTGGTGTGCTCGCGAAGTCCGGAGCCAGCAAGGTCAACCTGGTTTGCTTTTCAGCTGGGGGCCCAGACTGTCGCTACTTGGCGAGCCCGGCCGGTCTGAATCGTGGCGATCAAATCGCCTCCATCACCACGATCTCCAGTCCGCACCGCGGCTCCTACGCTGCGGACATCGCGACGAAAGTGCTGCCAGGATCCGACAAGTCCAAGGCCGTTGACTGGCTAGCAACATTGTACGGAAAGACCTTCAGCGAAGTGGCGGAAGACAGCCATATCGTCGCCGCCTTTGAAGCCATGAGTGAAAAGAACTCAGCGAGCTTCAATCAGGCCATCGTCGATCACCCGGCAGTGGAATACATGTCCTGGGCCGGAGTCAGCTTCGTCGGTGGCCTCCCCCACCCCAAGCCCAGCAAAGTCACGGATGCCTGCCGCAATGCCGCCGGAGAGGTGAAGACCCATTGGCACGAGAACCGCCGTGATCGCATGGACGCGCTGCTGGTTGGTGGCGCTGTCTTCGTGGCCCACGGCACGGAGCTGCGCCCGAACGACGGCGTAGCCACTGTAGAGAGCGCCAAGTGGGGCGAGTTTCTGGGATGCATCCCGGCGGATCACCTCGACCAAGTCGGACAGATCAACGACAAGCGCCCCGACAAACACACCGGCTTCGACTACATCCGCTTCTACCGCAACCTAGCCTACGACCTGGCCCAACGCGGTCACTAGGGTTGCGCGACGTCGCGCCGGCTGCCTTCCCGATCGCTGAGGTGCGGAGCGGAGCGCCCGCTCAGTCGCGGAGCGCCCGACGCACCGCGGTGACTGCTTCACCCGGAGCGTGGATGACGAGCGCCGCCGGGAGGCGCAACACGCGCCAGCCCGCCCGGCGAAGGATCCGGTCGCGGCGAGCGTCCGCATGAACACGGTCTGCGTGGTAGCCGCAAAATCGGTGATGAATCGACCACTCACCACGACCTGACGCCGCCTCATAGTCGGCATTTGGGAGGGGCCACCGCCCACAGGCGCCGCAGGCGCCGAGGACGGATGGGGGGTGGGCACCCCTACTGCCAACAGAACTTGTGGGAGATGGGCTTGCGCATGGTGAAGTCATTCTCCTTGAGGTCCACCACGGAGAACGACGCCTGAGGCCACACCAAGTTGCCCGGGTTGCAGGCCTTGAAATATTCGCTTTGCTCGATTTTCAGATCGGTGTGGTTGGTATGGCCCGTCCACATCAGCGCATTGGATAGCGGCTTGCCGCGGCCCTGGTCGCCGCAGATGTTTTCGCGACAGCGGGTGCGTCGGAAAACGACTCCGGGCCCACCGTCGTAGTCGGAGAAGCAGCCGTTGCCCATGCGGATGGCGTCCACGTCTTCGACCAGACCCGTACTTGGGCCACCGTCAAAGATGACGCCCACGCCGGACGGAGAGTTGTTGCCGTCGATCATGCCGCGACGCACCGTCACGTTCTTCGACTGAAAGACATTCACATTGTCCTCGGGCCAGGAGCTTGACGGGTTGATGACGGAGAAGTCCTCCAGGAGTCCATTGTCCGACTTGTCCCATTGCACCAATTGCCCTCGGGGGAACGGCCCGCGGAAGTCGTGGCCCTCGAGCTGCTGCAAGGTGCTGTCGGGGCACTGCACGAGGTACACGCCGCTCGAGCCACGGGATAGCCGAGCATTGGTCACTCGCGGCCGCGCCGATTGGTAGCACTGGATGTTGTTCAGGTTGTCGCTCGGATTCTTGCCGCTCGCGGGAGCTCCGGTGTGCTCGATGGACACATTCTCGATCACGATGTCGTCGGAGTTCGAGATGTGGATGCCCGGCCCCCCTTTGTGCAGGATCTCGACGTTGCGAATCACGACCTTCTTGTGGCCGCTGACGGTGATGGCATTGCCGCTGTTGGACGTGATGCGCAGGTTCTCCACGATCTGACCGTCCTTGGTCACTGTGACGGCGCCGGAGGCCTTGAGGGTGCACGTCGGTGGTGCGCCGCCGGTGCCACCCGTCCCGCCGGTTGCAGCACCCGCCGATCCCCCGGCACCTGCAGCGCCCGCGCTGCCAGCAGAGCCACCCGAACTCACGGCGCCCCCGGAGCCAGCGCTGCCGCCACTTCCTGAGGCGCCGGCACTGCCCGCCAGCGCGCCACTGCCACCGGAGCTCGAACCGCTCGCGCCGGCCGATGCTCCACTACCGGCTGCCCCCGCAGCACCATCTCCGCTGTCCGAGCCGCAGCCAAGTACGGACGACATGACGACTACAACTGAGGCGGTTCGCAGCAACATCTCGAGTCTCCTATCGTGGATGATACTGGCGCTGCTTGCATGCCGCGGGCCAGAGGAAAAACCTGCGACAGGTAGGCAAATATCCCACCGGAAGTGACAGCGCCAAGTTGACGCGGTGTCGCGCACTGGTTGACACCTCAGTCGAAGCTGAGGACCGCCAGAGAACCGTGCTTCTTTTCGAGCTGGGCGACTCGCGCAAGCAGGCGCTCGCGCTGCTTCCAGAACACGGCAAACCGGGTCTTTTGTTCGGCATCTGCGTCCGGGAACAGTCGCCGCAGTGTGCGGTCGCGGTTCAAATCACGGATTTGCATGATGAAAGCGGCGCTGAACCGTTGAATGGGTTCGAATCGCTTTTCCAGTTTCGGGTGCACCCCGTCCCGAAACGCGGCCGCGTTGTCGATGCTGACGATCCGTCCGTCTGCGATGTGGCAATTGGAACCGTAGTACGCCGGCTTGGTGCTCATGCGGTCCCAGTTGCCAATCAAGTAGTCAAAAACGAAGAGCTGGCTCAGAAGCCGCGCCAACTGCAGCTGGGTCATGTCGCGAAACTGCTTGCGCATGTTGCGCCGGTGCGCTTCGGAGTTGCGCGCGTCTTTGACTGAAAACGCGTCGATGGCGGGCCGTTCGAGGCTTGACAGAGCCACGCCTCCTGCTGCGGGCTGGGAGAGCCAGGGCTGCCACACGTGGACGTGCTCCACCGGCAATTCGACCAAGTGCTTGACCCAGTCTTCCAGCGCGCCGAGCAAGTACTCTTTGCCCGCGTCCTTGCGCCACACCAACTTGAAGAAGTGGCGGCGACGGTAGGTGCGCTGTTTGTCGCTGGAGATCCGCGAGTACAACGTCTCGAACACGCTCTTTTCCAAGCGCACGGGTTCGTTGCGGGGTACGTAGAAGTCACAGCGCAAGATCTCGCACAAGCGCCAGGCCGCGATCTCCGATTGGTAATCACTGGCGCCGTCGGTCTGTTCTGGCTTGAACGCAGCGGTCACCTTTTCGTCCTCGATGAACCGCATGGTGACGGTCGACCCTCCGCCCAAATACTTGATGGCATCCACCCCGGACGAGAGATCGATGTCTCGGGGCTGCATGGCAAAGCCCGGATCTCGAACCAAAGTCTTGTCGTAGAGTTTGTTTAGGGTCGCGTCGCGGGGCGAGCTGCGCAGCGCTTCTCGCACTAAGCCGCGGGCCGCGGCTGCCTGTTCGTCGCGAATCATCCGAGTCGCCCGTCGCTCGAATTCTTTGGCGGCAGCAGCGTCAGGCGTCGGCGTTTCCGCACCTTTCGCGTCCTGGCAGCAGCGCGCACCCGTGGAGTAATCCCAGTAGCCAGCGGGGTGCGCGTCGATGGCTGCGCTGCAGCCAGCTTTGGTGTAACGCGTGTACGCAGCGCCCAGGAAGATGCCGCGGTCGTCGTCGACCCACTCGTCCAGGTTGCCGACCATGTCGTAGATGGCGTCGCTGCCCCAACTGCTCTTGCAAGTCGGCGTGTCGCCGGTCTTGCGCAGCAGCGGCGCGCCGTCGAGCTGCATCAGGTTCAGCCGCGGATCGATCACGCTGGCCGAGGGCTTACCGAAGAGAATACGTGCAGGATGTTTGCCGCGACCCAAGTTGCACTGCACCCGCTCGTACTTCCTGCCATAGGGATACTTGGTGCCCAGTTCGCCCTTGCAGGCCATGCGCCACTCGGAGCGAGTGCACAAGCGCTTGCCTGCCACTTCGCAGGCCGCCCGCGCCGTGTTCCGAGACAAGAAGCCATTGGGCAAGACGCCCTTCTTGCTCACCGCCTTAGCGACGAACTTGCCGCCCATTTGCAGTTTCGACAGCTCCGGAAACGGCGTCGCGCCCACCTCGCCCGCGTCGAAGGTCTTCCCGAGCTTCTTGGCTTCGCTCTTGCGAATCCGTAAGAATCCCGCGTACTCGGTGCGCACGGGGTAATGCGGGGACAGCGAAGCGCCCGACGCCTGATCCTCCAGTGAGATTTCAAAGCGGTCGACGCAATAACGGCCGGAAACCAGCACCATCTCCCGCGGGCAGGGACTGGCTGGCTCTGGGGATTTGGGAGCGCTCGATTGGGCGATCGAAACCCCTGGCGCGGCGCTGGCTTGCGGCGCCGTCGCTCGATTGGAGCTAACGCTCGGGGTGGGCGCCGGCGGGGCAGGCTCGCGCTGACAAGCCAGCGCCGCGAAGATCAAGAGCGATATGTGTGCCCGCCGTTGCACGAGGGGATGACATCATGGTCCAGGGGAAACGAGAAGAGGCCTTGTGGCACCGCGGCCCGTTGGCGATCGAAAGCATCACCTCGGCTGACGGCTACATCAACGCGCAAACCCGGCGCGACGGCTTCATTGCGACGTGGACGCAAGCAGACCGCTTCTGGCAGCTGCGCCCAGCACGTGTCCGCTCTCCGCACCTTCGACCCAAGCGACCACCATCGCGGAGCGCTTGTCGACGGCCGCAGGAATATCCAAGGTCAACTGGCCGCCCCCCGGAGCCCGGGTGCGCTTGCTCGAGAGCGCCCGCACGATGTTCACGTGACTGAGCGTTCGCCCCGCGTTCTCGCCGCGTTTCACCTTCACGCCGCCAGCGCCCTGCGCAACGGCCACGTGCACCACGACGTCGCCAGCAGGGCCGATGACTTCGAAGCCGATTTTCGAAGCGCCCTTCGCGCTCATGGAAACCGCATGAGTCGACGGCCGCGCGAGTGCTCGCTCAATCGCTGCATCCGCTTTGCCCTCTCGGGACCCCAAGAACTGCTCACGCCCCGCGACCACCATCTGCGGCGTGTACACGCCCGAGCCTAGTCGCTTGGCGTAGCGGCGCTGTCGCTCGGAATACTGCGCCGCGCTGAAGGGATCCTTCCAGCCAATGTAGTTCCAGTAGTCGACGTGGAACGAAAGCGCGATGACGCGCTGGCCAGAGTCTCGCGCGGCGTAAGCGATCCGCGTCAGGTTCTCGTCCGCCGGTGGGCAGCTCGAACAGCCCTCGCTCGTGTAAAGCTCCACCAAAGCCACCGGCTCCGCCACCGCAACCTTGGCCTTTGGAGGCGCGAGCACCGCTGGCTCCGGCTCGGTGCGTACGGGCCGCTGATCCTCCTTGCGGGAACATCCCAGAGCGAAGATCGCGATCAGAAGCAGAGCCAGGCGCACGGGCATTAGTACGGCGCGCAGGCGGGCGCGGTTACTGCCAACCGACCAGGCTTTGGGAGCCGCGCTGCACCCTCCAACCCCACAGAACCCCCTTGGTTTCACAGGTGGGCTATTGCTGACGCTCGAGGCCGAGTGCCAGAATGCCGGTCGGCATGCTCCACCACCTTTCACTGCCGGTCGCCCGTCTCGAAAAATCGTCGGCCCTCTACGACGCGGCCCTTCAGGAGTTGGGCTACCGCCGAGTCTGCTCTAGCGATGGGTTCACGGGCTATGGCGTAAGGGACGGGGAAGACAAGTTCGCACTCAAACACGCCGTCCCATCTGCGTCAGCTGGCCCACGCTTCCACGTAGCTTTCGCGGCGCCGTCACGTGACGCTGTCGATGCATTCCACAAAGCTGCACTGCAGCACGGGGCGTCAGACAATGGCGGCCCGGGGCTCCGCCCGCACTACGGCCCGACCTACTACGCCGCCTTCATCATCGACCTCGACGGCCACCGAATCGAGGCGGTACACAAGACATAGGGGTCGCCGACCAACCCTAGCAACCTCGAGGCGTGGTTCGTCGACCTGACCTACCGCCACGGCTTTCGATGACCGACACACTGAAGGACCCTCGCGCGTACTTGCAGCAGCGCGTCGCTTTATTCGCCGGCGTAGCATGGGTTTTCTTCGCGGCTATGCTGGCTACAGACTTCGCCTTCCCGGCGGAAGGCGAAGCGTTGTTTTCGAGCACACGAGTGGCGTCCCTCGTGGCCCTCGTATCCAACGCCACCGTCTGGGGCATTCTTCGAACGGGCAAGCGCCCGGCGTGGGCATGTCGCTCGCTCGAGCTCCTCGGGACGGCAGTCGCCTTGAGCGCCTTCGCCATGTTGCCCCTCAAGCCGCCGATCGAAGGCGCCGGCGGCGCGATGGCTATGTTTACTCCAATCTTGCTCGCGGTCGTGCTCATGCTGCGGGCGGCGATCATTCCCAGCCCAGCATGGCTGTCGATACTCGTCGGGCTGGTTTGGGGTGGAGCGATGACTGCCACCAGCGCCATGGGCTGGGAGGGCTTGGTCATCACGATGCCAGGTCAGGAGGCCTACGAGCCGTGGATGCTGCCGCTATCCGTACACCTCTTCGCCACCATTGCACTCTCTTTCGTCGCTGGGGTGATTTCCCACGTGGTGTACGGCTTGCAGACCAGAGTGCGCGAGGCGATGCAACTCGGGGAGTACACGCTAGAGACGAAGATCGGTGAAGGGGGGATGGGCGCGGTCTACCTCGCCCGCCACCGAATGC
Source organism: Polyangiaceae bacterium (assembly GCA_965222375.1). Lineage (GTDB taxonomy): Bacteria > Myxococcota_A > Polyangia > Polyangiales > Polyangiaceae > JACKEA01. The sequence goes on along the minus strand of CBDCTZ010000016.1, from coordinate 2,766,932 downwards.
TACGGAGACCGACGGCCGTGAAACTCTTGCCGCCGGAGAAGGCAGGCGAGAAGGCCATCGCCCGCTTTGAACGCGAGGTGCAGGAAACGAGCCGCCTGACCCACCCGAATACCGTCGCCATCTTCGACTTCGGCCGTACCCAAGACGGCGTTTTCTACTACGCGATGGAGTACCTCGACGGGCTCAGTCTGGAACATCTGGTCGAATCGTATGGTCCCCTTCCCCCTGAGCGAACCGTGCACATCCTGGTTCAGGTTGCCGGCGCCCTCAGCGAAGCTCACGAGATGGGCCTGGTCCACCGCGACATCAAGCCGGACAACATTGCGCTATGCGAGCGAGGCGGAGCAGCCGATGTGGTCAAAGTACTCGACTTTGGCTTGGTCAAGGACATCGAAACCCCCAAAGAAGCCAAGCTCAGCGGCGTGGACACCATTCAGGGCACGCCGCTGTACATGGCGCCCGAATCCCTCACGGATCCGGACTCTGTGGACGGGCGCACGGATCTATACGCCCTTGGCGCCGTTGCGTACTTTCTACTGACCGGCGCGCCCGTCTTCAGCGGCAACTCGGTCGAGGTATTCGCGCATCATCTCCACAGCAAGCCCGACCCCTTGAGCGATCGCGGTGTCACGATCGACGGCCCCCTCGAGGCCATCATCATGCGCTGCCTCGAGAAGGCGCCCGACGAGCGCTTTCAGTCAGCAGCTGAACTTGCCCAGGCCCTGCTCGATTGCCCGAATGCAACCGACTGGACCCCCGCTCGCGCGCGCGCCTGGTGGAACGAGGAGCGCGGGAACATCGAGGCCCGACGTAAGCAGGCGCAAGAGTCGGCCAATCTGACTGTCGCGCCCGCGTGAGCCGCGGCGCGAGGGTGAACGACGTCACTCCCGCAAGCTGGTGGCGTTCACGCGATAGCGCGCTTGGTCGATGTGTAGGTGGTCTGCGTGGAGCTTGTCCCAGAACGGGGTGAGCACGACAGAGAAGACATCTTCGAAAAAAGCACGCCGAGCAACCTTGCGCAGAAACTTGGACGTGGGCACGTCGGGCTCTTCGCTCAACTTGCCGAAGTGAAGCTTGACGTTGATGCGCTTACCGTTCGCAAAGCTGAAGCCATAGATGTCCATGGCGTTGGCGTAGCTGTGCTCGCTTCGCAGCGCGAAGCGAGCCATTCGGCGGCAGGAATACGTGCCCCCCTGCTGAATGCCTTTCACTTGAGTGTCGAGCAGCGCCTTGGCCTCTTCTTGCAGGATCTTCTCGAAGCGCGCGAGGCCCAGCGCCATCTGACAGGTCACCGTGGGCTTCGCGTTCCAAGCGATCCCTGTGGGCCCTTTCAGGTAGACAACCACCTGCTCGGCGCCACACTGCGCTCCAGACGCTTGAGTGCGCACTGACAGCTTGGCCGCTTTGAAACTCACGCCTGCCGCTTCCAATCGGGATTCGCAGTCGGGTATGGGCGCGGGCGGCCCGACCACTTCGTCATCGGCTGGGTCGAGGTTGGCTTTGCCCGGATCCGGGGGCTCGGGAGGAGGTTTGGGCGGCGGGGGGGTTGGGGCTGCTAGGGCCGCAGGGGCGGCCGAAGTGGCTGCTGGCGGGGTGGAAGCAAGCCCTTTCTCGGATGGCTGGGGGCTTGCGGGCTTCGACGGCGCGCTCACGCATCCGGCCACGCCGAGGAGAACCATCGCAACGGCCGGCGCACGTCTGAGCTCACGGACAGCTGCAGCCCAAGCGTCACGAAGCGGCCCAAGCATTGGCTTCGTCAAGGGGCTCGTCGAAAGATCAGCATGTGGTTGTTTGCGGGCATCGCGACGGTTTTCTCGTGTTCGAAACCGTTGGCATCGGCGCACGCAAGCACATCGTCCACGTCACGCACGCCCCACTCGGGATCCCGCCGCTTGAGGGATGCATCGAAGGCGGCGTTGCTGGCCGCTAGAAACTCACCGTGGAAGCGATACGGCCCGTAGGTCACCAAGGGGGCCTCTGGCGCAAGCAGGCGGGCTGCTCCGCGCATCAGTCCCTCACACGCCGTCCAAGGCGCAATGTGGATCATGTTGGAGCAGATGACCGCGTCGGCCCACTCGACTTCCCAAGGGTCCTGGGTCACGTCCACGCAGATCGGGGGCAACACGTTGGGCAGAGGCGTGTCCGCCAGATGCGCTTTCAAACTCTCCAACGCCGCCGGGCTCGAGTCCGTGGGCTGAAATTCGAGCTCCGGCAGCGCAGCGGCGAAATGAATGACGTGTTCGCCGGTTCCGCTACCGATCTCCAACACGGTGCCGTTGGGAGGCAAGACCTTGCGCAACACGCTGAGTATGGGGTCACGGTTGCGGATCGCGGCCGGGCTAGATTGCTTCACAGGGCGCAACCTAGCAGCATCCGGCTCGGCCCGCGCGCTTCGGCATTTCAAGGACAAAAGGGGCAACTCCACGGGGCATCCTCTGCTAAATTGAGCTGCATGCGCCAGGGGCTCGCCATCCTGTGTCTCGGACTGCTGGCGTGCAGCAGCCAGTCGTCGCGCTCGAATAGCTCTGGCGGCGGCGCCGGCGTCGGAGGGACAAGCGGCTCTGGGGGCTCGGGTGGTGGCAGCGGCGACGCTTCTGTCGGGGGCTCGGGCGGAACTGGGACCGGAGGTGGGAGCACGTGCACGCCCTGCAAGCCGAAGCTCGATCCGGTTCCAAGTGAGACGATTCCCGCTGACGTGGTGATTTGGCCCGACGCGCAACGTCTCGCGATCCCCGGGGGGACTTCCAAGGCCACGGGGCGAATCGAGTTGTGCGCCCCGGAGAATTTCAACTGCGGAACAGCCTTTCAACACGCCGATCCCATGAGCGTGGCCAAGACGCAGGGCAATGACCTATTCGTCGCGTCTGAACGCCGGGTGGCGAGAATCGCCCCGAAGGATACCCAAGTCACCCAGTGGCTTCCGACCAACAACCTGGCGTCCCCCGTCATTGCATTTGCGGTGGACGCCAAAGACGCCTTCATCACCGTGGGCAACAGCATCATGCGCGTCGATCGCGCAGAACCTTCGGACTCGTATCTTGTGACCTCCCTGAACTTGGTTCGGCAGCTCGGCGTCGGGGGCAATCGCTTGTACTACACGTCCGAGTCCGGCTTCTTCGGCTTCGATATTCCTGCGACCTTTGGGGACAAAGCCACGCCGGAAAAACTGAAGGACATATCGAGCGGAGCCCTCCTGGTCGTGAGCAGTGCCGAAGCGTACTTCGCCACCGACGGCGGCGGCAGCAACATCTTCGCCAGCGATGGCACTCTTGGAGGAACCAACGAGCTGTCGCAAACCGACTTCCCACGCATCGTCGACATGGTGAGCGGCGGTCCCCATCTCTACGCGGGCACGGAAAGTGGGCGCGTGGTCCGGTTGAAGAAAGAACCCAACGCCCAGCCTGACAGTCTCGCGGAACTCGTAGCGAGGGTCATCGCGCTGACCTGGCACCAAGACTCGCTGTTCGTCTTGATCGACACCGCGCCGCCTCAGGTCGCGACCATCCCCGCGGCGTCTACTTGCTGCCTCTGAGGTGGCGCCGGGCTCGGCGGCCCGACGCGCACGACACTGCTTGGCGCCTCTGAACTATATCGAGTGCCGCGGCCCGGGCGGGAACGACACCGCCGTCATTACCTGGCGGCCAAGACCAGCTTTGGAAGGACCGGGCGCGGGATCGCATCCATAAATACTTGGATCTACTTAACTTTGCTTAGCACCCGGATTCTTCCTCCCAGTCACTTGAGATCGGTCAATCGCCGCGTACACTGACACGCGCGTCAGTCGAGCGCCGGGCGCTCCGAGGAGGACCGATTCATGACCCAACACGTCGAAGTCGAGACCAAAAAGCACCTACCCGTCGCGCGGGACGAGGCAGAACTTCAGGCAGAGCTCGACGCCTTCGAGGCGGAAGAGAAGCGCCGTCTGGGCCTCGAGGATAGCGATCATTGGATCGAGGACATGGCTGACCTCGGCTTCACCAAGAGTGAGAAGCCAGGGATCACGCTGCTCATCGGCGGCCTCACCATGGCCCACGACTATTTCGTCGAAGGGGCGCTCCAGAGCCTTGGCTACAACGTCTTTGCCATGGACTGCCCGGACAACGAGGCCTTGCGAGTCGGCAAGGAGTTCGGGAATCGGGCTCAGTGCAACCCAACCTATTTCACCGTGGGCAACCTCGTGAAGTTCCTGATGCACCTGCGCGACGAGAAGGGCATGTCGTCGAAAGAAATCGTCGACAAGTTCGTCTTCGTCACCGCTGGCGCCTGTGGCCCATGCCGCTTCGGCATGTATACGACCGAATACCGCAAGGCGCTTCGGGACGCTGGCTTCGACGGCTTTCGCGTGATGCTGTTTCAGCAACAGGGCGGGCTGTCACAAGCAACGGGCGAGGACAGTGGGCTGGAACTCGGACCGCAGTTTTTCCTTCACCTGAGCAAGGGGATCCTCGCCGGCGACGTGCTCAACGCGCTGGCGTATCGGATCCGCCCCTACGAGGTGGTTCCTGGCGCCACGGATGAGGCCGTCGCGCGATGCAAGGGCATCATTCACAAAGCTCTGAGAGAGGGGCGCAGCGCCCTGGCGGCGTTGTTCCGCGCCCGGAAAGAGCTGGCCAAGATTGAAGTCGACCGAACCCGGATCCGTCCGCGAACCGCCATCATCGGTGAGTTCTGGGCCATGACCACCGAGGGTGACGGAAACTACGCGTTGCAGCGCTTCCTCGAGAGCGAGACCGCCGAGTGTGAGATTCAGCTGGTCACCGCCTGGATCCTCTACAACATCTGGGAGGTGCACTGGGACACGGAAAACCGTGCCTCTCTGCGGGGTGCCGACGGCGGCAAGTACGGTCTCGGAGACCTGGACGAGATGGGCGTGTTCACCCGTCGAGTCGGACTGTGGGCAGCGGACAAGGCCCTGCGCGCTGTGTTTCAGACTTTCGCCCACGCCGGCGGGCTGTACGGCTACCACCTACCCGACATGCACGAGGTCGCCGCCGTTGCCGAGCCCCACTACAACAACGATCTGCGGGGCGGCGAGGGTCATATGGAGGTGGGTAAGCTCATCCTCAATGTGATCAAGAACAAGTGCAACATGACCCTGAGCGTGAAGCCCTTCGGCTGCATGCCCTCCAGCGGCGTGAGCGACGGCGTGCAGTCCCTGATCACCGAGAAGTATCCGGGCACGATCTACTGCGCGGTAGAGACCAGCGGCGACGGAGCCGTCAACTTCTACTCCCGCGTTCAGATGTACATGTTCAAGGCAAAGCAAGTCGCGCACAAGGAAGTGACCGACGCTCTCGCCAAGTACGACATCACCCTCGAGGACGTGAGTGAGTACGTGCGAAAGCACCCCCGCTTAGCACACCCCTTCTGCAAGCCGGATCACTTCGCCGGTTGCACCACGGCAGACCTGGTCCACACCGTGGGTATCCGCAAGGCCACACCGGCCCACGTCCGCGCTGGGCGCAGCGCCGCCAAGCTGGCGAAGCGCAGCATAAGCACGACGCTGAGCATCGCCAAGAGCGCTCCCGCAACGGCCGAGGCCATGTTTGGAGCCGCCAAGGAGCTCTTGGAGATCGCCAGGGAGAAAGGTCCGGATACCGGCGCCGCCCTGGCCGCCCACGCCAAGAGCGGCATCACCCGCCTCCTGCCCTTCGGCGAGACGAGCACCACTCAATCCTCGGGCTTCGCCGCAGCGGCAGGCTGATGCCGTCTGCGCGCTCCCCTTCCTAGCGCCCAAGGCGCAGGATCTCCTCGATCTCAGGCCTCGCCGCAGCGGCGGCAGGCTGACACCGTCTGCGCGCTCCCTTCCTAGCGTTTGAGGCGTAGGATTCCCACGCCCGGCGAAGACCAGTACAGGAACTGGCCGTCGTGAGCGAGGGGTGCGTTCGGTTGAACCAGTCCCGCGAGTTCCACATCGCCCGCGGTCGCATACTCCATCAACCAGGCGGGCTCGGCCGTCGTGTACCAGAGCGTGCCCGCGCTGTGTGCGACGTCAAAGGGACGCTCGTTCAGGGAAGCGACGGTCTCTGAGGTGTTCCGCCGAGGTTGCCGATGGCGAAAGCAGTGACGACGGCTCCTGCAGGGATGTCGACATTGTTCAACACCAGGGCGTCAGCGGTGGTTCCCGAAGCGCGAGCGCTGATGGTGGCGCCAGTGATCGGATCTCTCGACGTGATTTCTTAGGTTTTTCAGGTGGTTAGCGGCTGATTGCGAGCGATCCAAGTCAGAAAAGGCTGATTCGGAGCCGGACCCAGCTCGCTTCGGTCGGTGGAGCGACGCTCCGCGCGTGTCGAACTTGGCGCGTCGCGGTCGGCAGGCCTCCCCAACCATCGCTCCAGCGCGGGTCGGCGGGCGGCTCAAAGTTAGTCGATCGACTAACTTTGGTTTCCTTGGGTTGGGAGTCGCTTCCCTGCCTCACGCAGGGCCGTGTTCGCCCGGGGTCGCGCCGGGGCGCTAGCACCGCGGGGTGACGGAGCGATCGCTTACCTAGGCGGCGTGACCGAGGCGCAGCCCAACTCGATCCGGATTTCGCCCTTGGTGCCTTCGATGGCCGTGCAGTTCGCGGGGCAGAGCACGATCTCTTTCGGACTGCCGTAGTACCAGCCGCCCTGAGTCGGATCGCAGGCGGCTGCGTTGTCGACCTTGTAGATGAGCTGGGGACTGCCAGAAGCAGGCGTGTAGTAGACGTTGACCTGATTGGGATTGAGGGTCTCGCCTGGGGGCGGAGTCGGCACCTTGAAGGTACAGCCCAGTGCTTGTCCCTGGATCTTCTTGATCGCGTCCAAGAACTCTTTGCCCGCATTGGCAGGCTGGACGACCAAGGCCTTGTTGGTGCCGCCAGCGGCCGCGATCTGGTCGAGACCGCTGATGTTGACGCCGGTGTTGTTGATGCCGATGACGAAGGTCTGAACGGGAGGACTGCCAGCCGCTGCGGCACTCGCAACGTTCGCCACGGATGGGATGTCGCTATTGCAGTCGTTGGGGTTGCCGTCCGTCGCAAGCACGATGATGACCTTGCGATCAAGGTTTTGTGCGGCGTAAGCGCTGACGGACTGCGCTGCGGCCTGCATTGCAGGAAGCGTTGGAGTGCCGCCACCCGGGGACGTACCGTTGAGGGCGGCGGTGATCTTGGGCGCTACGGCCGGCAATTGCTCGATGAACACCGAAGGCGGCTTGTAGTCGTTGATCAAGCAGCCTTCATCTCCGGCCGGAACGCACAGGGGGCCGAAAGGAATGCAACCAACGGGACAAGGCGGCAAGTTGCAGTTGGCCCCGGAGCCGGTGCCGGGGGGGAAGAACTGCAGGCCCACACCGATCCCCACCGTGTCGGGTGATCCAATGAAGGTGAGGAACGCCTGCTTAGTCGACGTCCACAGGGTACCGCCCATCGAGCCTGAACGGTCGAAGACGATGTACATGTCGAGGGGCGTGCGCTCACCGTTGATGGTGCTGGTCGCGCAAGCTGCGTCGCCGAGGGTGCCCCCCGCAGCGGCGCTGCCACCGTCGTTGATGACGATACCGCCACCGCTTCCGCTGGTCGCGCCCGTTCCCGAGGCAGCACCGCCACCGTTGCCCCCGCCTCCGGCCACCCCACTGCCGTCATCGGAGCTAGCGCTGCACGCGGCAGCAATCAGGATCCCACTCGCAATTGCCACGACCCGCATGCGGACAAGGGTGACGGAAAGGGAGCCTCAGGTCAAAGCGAAGCCGCCTTCGCTCCCATCTGTGCAGGACCGCGTTATGCTGCCGGTCATGCCCCTTGAGCTGTATCAGGTCGATGCCTTTGCCGATGGGCCCTTCTCGGGCAATCCGGCCGCCGTGGTGATCCTCGATCGAAAGCGACCCGCCGATTGGATGCAGTGCGTCGGCGCGGAGATGAACCTGTCAGAAACCGCTTTTCTGCTCCGCCAGGATGACGGCTTCGGCCTGCGTTGGTTCACACCGAATGTGGAGGTCGAACTGTGTGGCCACGCCACCCTCGCCAGCGCTCACGTGCTCTGGCAGCGCGGGCTGCTATCGGCGGAACAACCAGCGCGCTTCGCGACCAAGAGTGGCCGGCTGTCCGCGGAGAGCTCGAGCGCTGGCATCAGCTTGGACTTCCCCGCGCTTCCCCCTGAGGAAGCCGACGCCCCCGAGGGTCTGTTGGCGGCGCTAGGAACGCAGGCGCTTTGGGTCGGACGCAGCCGCTTCGACTACTTGGTGGAAGTCGAGTCCGAGGCGGCGCTGCGCCAGCTCCGGCCCGACTACCCAAAGCTACGAAGCGTCGACGCGCGGGGGGTCATCGTCACCGCACGAGCCTCGATGAAGGACACGGATTTCGTCTCGCGCTTCTTCGCACCGGGCTCGGGTGTGGACGAAGACCCCGTCACGGGCTCCGCCCACTGCGTCCTGGCTCCCTATTGGAGCGGTAAGCTCGGGCCAACGTCGCTGCGGGGCTACCAGGCCTCGACTCGAGGAGGCCGGGTAGCTACGGAACTTCGCGGTGAGCGGGTCGTCCTCGTGGGCCGCGCCGTGACCGTCTTTACAGGCGAGCTGCTGGTCTAGTACATCGATTCTGTCGAATCGGTGGACTCGCCTTGTGTTGCCAAACAGCGCAGCAGGGCCCCACCCTCGGGTTTCGGGTCCGCAACCCCGAAACGACTCGTCACTGCAGTGAGAATGGCTGCGCCAGTACGGGAGATCGCGATGAAGGACGTCGACTGGGAGCAAGCGAACCGGGAGTCCGTCGAGCTATTTCGGGATCTGCTTCGGATCGACACCACAAACCCGCCGGGCAACGAGCGACCCGCTGCGGAGCGTCTGGCGCGCCTCTTCGAAAGCGCGGGCATCGAGTACGAACTGATCGAAAGCGCACCGACTCGCGCCAACATCGTGGCGCGACTGCGGGGCGCTAGCGACAAAGGGCCGTTGTTGCTCAACGGGCACCTGGACGTCGTGCCTGCGGATCCCGAGCACTGGGCTCAGCCGCCCTTCGAAGCGAAGATCGAGGAAGGCTGCATTTGGGGGCGGGGCACCATCGACATGAAGAATATGGTCGCCATGAGCGCCATGACGCTGGTGTTGCTCAAGCGCAGCAGCGCACAGCTGAGTCGAGATTTGATCTTCAGCGGCGTGGCCGACGAAGAAGCGGGCAGCGAGTATGGCTCGGTGTTCTTGGTGGAAAAGCACCCCGAGCTAGTGCGCTCGGAATTCGTGTTGAATGAAGTGGGCGGCCACACTTTGCACTTCGGCAATACGCGCTTCTACCCGGTACAGGTTTCCGAGAAGGGGATCTGCTGGTTCGAGGTTCTGGCCACCGGCGAGCCCGGCCACGGTTCGATGCCCCACCCCGACAACGCTGTGGTGAAGTTGGCCCGTGCCGTCGCCAAACTCGGCAAGGCGCGGCTGCCCCAGCACAATACCCACGTCGTCGAGCGCTTCTTGCACACCCTGGCCAACGCGGCGCCGTTTCCACAGAACAAGGCACTGCCCCTCTTGCTCAATCCGCGCCTGGCGGGTGCGCTACTCGAAGTCTTGAACAAGCAGAACCCGGATCAAGCTCGCGGCATTGGCGCCATGCTGCGCAACACGGTTTCGCCGACTCAGCTCTCCGCCGGCCGCAAAGTGAACGTGATCCCCTCCGAGGCACGTGCCCAGCTCGACGGCCGAACCATTCCCGGGCAAACCGTGAGCAGTTTCTTGAGCGAGGTTCAAAACATCGTGGGTCCGGACGTGCGCCTCAACGTGCAGACTCAACATGACGGTGTGACCTTCAGCGACCGGTCGCCCCTATATGACGCCATCCGCGACGTAATCGGGACCCACGACCCAGGGGGAGAGGTCGTTCCCTATATGATCCCGGGCTTCACGGACGCTTTCGCCTACGCGCGCATGGGAGCCACCGTATATGGCTTTTCTCCGGTCAAGTTGCCGGCCGACCTGAACTTCACACGCATGTATCACGGTCATAACGAGCGCATTCCCGTGGATGGCTACACTTGGGGCCAGCGCGTACTCTTCGATCTGGTACACAAGTTCTCCACGAAGCCATGAGCACACGCACCATTAGTTTGGACGACCGAACCTACGACTACCTGCTACGGGTCAGCTCGCGAGAGACCGACGTGCTGGCCGAGCTGCGAGCAGAAACCGCAGGGCTGCCCATGTCGCGCATGCAGATCTCGCCTGAGCAGGGTCAGTTCCTGGCGCTTCTGGCCGAGACCATCGGCGCCAAGCATGCCATCGAGGTCGGAACTTTCACGGGTTATAGCGCTATTGCCGTAGCAGCCGTCTTGCCCGAGGACGGGAAGCTCATCGCCTGTGACGTCAACGAGGAATGGACCTCGATCGGACGCCGCTACTGGGAGCGCGCTGGCCTCGCGTCGCGGATCGACCTGCGGCTCGCCCCGGCGCTAGATACCCTGACGAAGCTGATCGACGACGGACGCGAGGGCAGCTTCGATTTCGCCTTTATCGATGCCGACAAGGGCAACTACGGACAGTACTACGAGCTGTGCTTGCGGTTGTTGCGGCCCGGCGGCCTAGTCGCCGTGGACAACACACTGTGGGGCGGCGACGTCGCTGATCCCGAAAACCTCGAGACGGATACGGTCGCGATCCGCGCGTTGAACGACAAGCTCGGCAAGGACGAGCGGGTCAGCGTCAGCCTGGTGCCGATTGGGGACGGCGTGTTCGTCGCCCGCAAACGCTGACTCAGCTCGGGCGCACCCGGGCTGGCAGCGCCCATTCGATGACCTCTGAGAAGAACACGCGATTGGCGTCGCTGATGTCCTTCCAGTGCGCCCCCAAGAATTCGTGAAAGAGCTGCACGGCCACGGCTCGAGGACCGTGATCAGGAATCGAAAACGGCCGCTCGACTTCCACCGCGGCCTGTTCCAGGGCATAGGCGCGCAATTGCTGCGACCGCGCCGGGCCGAAACCCGCGGACTGGTAGGCGACGGCGCCGGCGGCTTGAGGCACCACCCGGGGCAAGACGGCGGGCTCGGCGGCAGCGTCTAGAACGACCAGCACGGCGCTGGCTGCATAGTGGGCACCTAGCCCCACTTGGCGCACGACAACGGCGTCGGCGTGGGTGTCTATTTCCGTGTGTTGCTTGCGAGGCGCTGAGGCGAGAGCCGCACGCACGGCATCCGCCGTGCGACGCTCTGCTTCGAGCGACGCGGCAAAGCCTTCGCTGCGTGCCTTCTTGACCGCGTCCAGGCTGCCGCCGCCCGACGCAAAGTCTTCAAGAATCGCCAATGCACTCGCGAATGCGGCGCGCCCTCCGGGCGCCACGGCGGTGTTGAGCGCATGCCGCGCTATCAAGGCCCCGACCCGCAAGAGCCCGCTGTGCAGGGGGTCGCCGGCGCGACATTGCCGGGCGCAGCGTTCGAATGCGAGGGGCGCAACCCCTTCCAATTCCTCTTCACTGGAGACTAAGGGCAGCGAGCGCAGGCGTGATAGCTTCATGTTTCGCGATGAGGGTTTCCAGCCGCTGGCCGCGCTCGTCAAGGCTCTCGAGTCTGTGCCTGGTTGGGGCGCTCGCGGCATGTGCCGAGTCGGGCCCTTCCCCGACCCCGTCGGCTGCGCTCGCGTCCTCGGCCGCAGCGCCGTCTGCGCAACCCAAGGCGCAGCCGTCTGCGGCCCGGGCCCCCCTCAGCGACCCGCTGGAACCGAGTCGTCCCCCCGCGCCCGTTTCAGCCCCCAAGGCGTCCCCGCGGGCCCCGGCGTTTCCCAATGCACGCCCAGACAAGGAGCTGCAGTACTCCCGCAGTCCCAAAGAACGGGGCGGCGTTCTGCCTTGCGAGGCGCCGGACCCGGGTTGGGGAGGGCACGAGCCCTTCGCCGCGATGCGTCCCCGGGGCCAGCTGCTCTGGCCCAAGACCCGCCCAGGCGACGCGAACGGGAGCTTCGACTTGGTCGTGCACTTCCACGGGCACCGCCCCGCCCGTAAAGAAGTCGTGCGCAGCGGCGAAGATCTTGCCCTGCTCGGGATCAGCTTGGGGATCGGCGCAGCCTATGGCCCACCCTTCAAGGATCCAAAGTTGTTCGAGCGCATCATCGCGTCTGTGGAAAGGCACGCCAGCAAGCGAGCCAAAACACTGCTGCGCGTCCGGCGCTTGGCCCTGATGGGTTGGAGCCGCGGCTTCGAGGCCGTCGCCGAGATCCTCGAGCAACCCCTGGGCAAACGCGTGGACGCCGTCGTCCTGATCGATAGCTTGCACGCGTCTCGAGAGCCGTCGCGGAAAGCAGCGGCTCTGGCCCCGTTCACGCAGTTTGCCAAACGCGCGGCCAAGGGCGAAACGTTCTTCTACGTCAGCCACTCCGCCATCGACACGGCGGACTACGCCTCCAGCACCGAGGCCACCCACTTTTTGGTGCATGCCCTCGGCGGGCGGCCCAAGCGCGTGTTTCGACGGGATCCCCTCGGCCTCGAGCTGCACGAGATGTTCTCGGTTGGGCGCTTCCATGCCAGGGGCTACGCGGGCAATGGCAAGCTCGACCACTGCGCTCACTTCGGCGTCGTGCCCTCGGTGATGCGCGCCTTGGCCAAGCGCTGGTCCGAGCCGAGCTGAGCGCAACTCAGACGCAGCGACCCAGCAACGGTTCTCGAAGAACTCTCGATGACGCGCTGAGCCGCCACATCCCCAAAAACCTTCCTGCGGAGGAGGGACTCGCTTCGAGATCCCCAGCCGGCGCACGGGCCTTCGGACTAGGTCGCGATGGATTCCAAGTCCCGCGCCGCAAAGCCCATCAGGAATAGCAGCGTGTCCAGGCGCTCGTGGTGGTTCAGACTCATGTGAGCCACCTCCTGTAGCTTCGGCTTGGCGCGGAACGCGATGCCCAGCCCGGCCGTCTGCAGCATCAACATGTCATTGGCGCCGTCGCCGATGGCAACGGTTTGCTCGAGGCGTACTTTGTAGACCTTGGCCATGTCTTTGAGCACTTGAGCTTTGCGCTCGCTGTCCACCACCGTGCCTTGCACGCGACCCGTGATGATGCCGCCATCGACTTCGAGCTCGTTCGAAAAAGCAAAGTCCAACCCATGACGGGTCTTGAGCTCTTCGACGAAGAAGTCGAAGCCACCACTGACCAGACCCACTCGAAAGCCGAGCCGCTTGAGGATCTTCACAAAACGATCCGCGCCCGGAGTCAGTTCCACTTCTTCGGATAGGGTCTTGGCCTTTTCGAAGCTCAGCCCTTCCAGCAGCTTCACCCGCTCGGCCAGGGCGGCCCGAAAGTCCAGCTCACCACGCATGGCGCGGGCCGTGATGTCCGCGACGCGGTCTTTCACGCCAGCTAGCGCCGCCAACTCGTCGATGAACTCGCCTTTGACGAAGGTGGAGTCCACGTCCATGCACACCAGACGCTTGTTGCGACGGAAAATGTCATCGCGCTGCACCGCCACGTCGGCGCCCAGGGAAACCCCCAACTCGAGTAAGTGTCCCCGCAGCTTGGAGAGCTCCTTGTCGTTCACGTTCGCGCTGTCACCGAGATCCGCAATCAGCTCCAGCCCCGTCAACCCTTCGTCACTCAAAGAGCGGATTTCGGAGATGTTCATGGCGCGGTCTGCCATCTCTCGAGTGATGCGCGCGACGGCTGCACCGTCGGCGAGATTGCCGAGCACGGTCACGCACAGCCCCGGCACCAGAGCCGCGGGCCGTGTGATCTGACTCGGCTCGAAGGCGCTGACCTCCAGGCGCAGCCCCAGCTCGCTGGCCGAGAACAGGATCTGCCTGAGCGCGTTGGAGTTCGGCGGAATGTCGACAATCGCGCTCTGGGTCAGATAGCCGTGCAGCACGCTCTGGCCGATGTTGACCAGCTGGGCGTTTTCCTCGGCGATGATCTGCGCCAAGCGAGCTGTGACACCCGGGCGGTCGATGCCGGCCACGTGGATGACGATTCGATTCGGGTGGAGGGCGTCCATGAGCTAACTCGACCTTGGTGGGCACCCGGTGGTTAGCACGTCGCCAAGACCAATTGGGGAGAATTGGGCGCCCAGCACGCTCCCTGACTGGGGTAATCTTCGGCCAGCCATCGTGACGATCATCCTCTACGACTTCGAGGGCCCGCTCGATATGGCCAGGCTCGAGCGGCCGCCGCTATGCGCACTTCGTGCGCTGCGGCTCACGGGCATGCTGCTGTCCCGGGAGGGCTGGGAGGCCACGCCCCACGAAGCCCGGCTCAAGATCTCTCTTGCGGGTAGTCAACCCGTCGTGGACAGCACGGTTGTACGCAACGCGCTGATGGAATCGCCACCTCGGCAGATGAAGATGTTCCAGCGGCTTTTCGATCCCGATCCCACCGCTGTACCCGAGGGGATCCAGCGCGCCCTGGGTCCAGGTCGGACCGTTCCTTCAACGGCGTGGGCCCAGCTCAGGCCGATCGATCGCCATGTGCTGTCGATGATCCGCGGCAACACGCGCTTGCTGTGGCGTGCCATCGAGGAACTCGGCATGGCGATCCAAGGCGCGGAGCCCGGCACCGAGGGCGCTTGGACGGGAGAAGTGGCACACGTGGAAATCCGCATGAAGCAGGTCACGGCGCGTAAAATCGAAGATCCGGCCTTTCACGATGGCCGAGCGCTGATCTTGGCTCGGGTGGCCGGCTTGCGGGCAGCGCGCCGGGCTGGAGAGTTGATGGATCTGCACTCCCAGGTCACCACCGGGGCCGTCGAGCTCGGTTTTCGAGTGGGCTACACCGGGCGGCCTGCGCGCGTGTTGTGCCAAGCTCATGTGAGCAGCGTGTTGGGCGAGTTCTTTCCTGCCGGGTCTCTCTTGGCCGCCACGACCGCGTCCGTGGCTCTGGCCGACCTGATGAACGAGCACGACAGCAGCGTGCGACTCGAAGAGGGGCGCGTCGCCGACCAGCCCCTGGCTAGTCGGCGACGACGACGAGACCACTCTGGGCATGTAGGCCCGGCGATGTAGCCCCGGCGCCCGGTAAATTCCGGCGGACCGCAGCATTTTTGGCAGGCGCAAGGTTTTCACTGGCGAAACCGCGGCGACCGACTACACGTACTTGACCCAAGTCATGAAGAACCTGAGCCTACTTGCGTCCGTTTTGCTAATCCTTTCCACCGGTTGCGGAAGCGACGGCAGTAGTGGAGGCGGCGCCACGGGAGGAGCAGGCGGCGTCGGGGGCGGCACCGGAGGCGCGGGAGGCGGTCAGGCGGCCGCGCCAGGCTGGCAGCTGGGCACGGACGGCACGGCCGCGTCGGTCACCTACCTCGAGATCTGGGAGCCCCCAGTGGCCCGGGAAGCAACAGACCTGGCTTTCAACCCCATGCGCCCCGGCGAGATGTGGGTGACCCTGCGCGAATTCTACGATGGCACTCCCTGCACCTCGACCGTGCAGCAGGGCTGCGGCGCCTTGGGTGGCAGCGTCCTGGTGGTCTCGGATGCCAGCGGCCCCGCACCCACCGCCGTCATCAAGAAGGATCAGAACGCCTGGCACTTCATGCGCCGCCCGACGGCGATTGCCTTCGGACCGGGTGACACCTTCGCAACGTGTGGTGAGCATCGCACGGGCAACTTGGAAGACAACCCCCTCGATTTCATGGGCCCGACCTGGTGGTCCAGCGACCCGAACATTTTCGGCAAGATCACACCGCCACCGCCCGGGGCGACCTTCACACCCAACGGTTCTCACTTGGACATGCTGCACGGCACACCGCTGTGCATGGGCATCGAGCATGAGAAGGACGCCATCTACTGGTGCTTGAACGGGAAGATTGGCGCCCTCGATCGCTACGATTTCAAGGAGCCCCACCCGCCTGGCGGCGAAGATCACTCCGATGGTGAACTCTACCGCCACCTGGAGGGTCAGTTCGTCCGCGCCGAGAACATTCCCGGACACCTCGCCTTGGACAAGTCGACCGGCATGCTCTATGTCGCAGATCCGGGCAAGAAGCGCGTCGCCGCTGTGGACACCAACACCGGTACCGTCAACGGCACCGTGCTGGTACAGGACAACTTCGCTGTGAAGAACCGCGTGGATGGCACCGTGATCACGGACTTCATCCCGGCGGGCACCCTCGAGGCGCCCAGTGGCATTGCCGTGGCCGACGGCGTCGTATTCGTCTCGGACCACGCCACCAGCCGCATTCATGCCTTCGACATGACGGGCACCCTGATCAAAACCCTGGAAACAGGCTTCCCGCCGAAAACCCTCGCGGGCATCGCCATCGGCCCCGAAGACAAGAAGCTCTACTTCGTGGACATGCTGACTTCGCGGGTGCGCCGCATCGATCCCAATCAGTAAGGTGGAGGGGCGGGCTTCCGCCGGAGTTTTTCGCTAGGTGGGGTTCTGGTCGGTCAGTAGCCCCTTGCCGGGGACGTAGTTGACCTCGAGCCGGATCCCGTCGGGATCTTCGAAGAGCACGGAGTAATAGCCCGGAGCCCAATGGGCTTCTTCAGGTGGGTGCACGATCGTTGCGCCCATTTCGACGAGGAATTCATGAACTCGGTCGACGTCTTCGCGCTCCCGGGCTCGGA
The DNA here is from genome assembly GCA_965222375.1 of Polyangiaceae bacterium. Classification (GTDB taxonomy): domain Bacteria; phylum Myxococcota_A; class Polyangia; order Polyangiales; family Polyangiaceae; genus JACKEA01. The sequence goes on along the minus strand of CBDCTZ010000016.1, from coordinate 2,750,457 downwards.
AGCAGATGTGGTGCAATCCCACGCGCCGCTGCTCGAAGCGCTCGCCGCGATGCGCTTCGTCTGCCTGGGATATGGCGACGCCGGTGCGAGCTCCCACGCAATAGTAGAAACCGTCGAATTCCATCACTGGGCTGAGGCCTAGAAATGCGAGCAGACGCGCGTAGAATTCCTGACTGCGCTTGAAGTCCGCAACGCTCAGTTGGACGTGCGCTATTCCATTGATCTCCATGGCAGGAGGCTATCCCGTAACCCCGGCGACGCAAGATCGCGGACGAGCGGGTTGGCAGCTGCCCCACCGTTCGCGAGCCTCGTGATCCGGACCACAAAACCCCACCTCGACGACGGTGGAGCAAGGAACCGTGCTATTGCCGTCCGGTCCGTGCCTGACTGCCACCCGGCAGGCTGAGCTGAGCGAGGGTTGGCTGCAGCCCCGTCATCGAGAGGCGAAAGAGACAGAATGAGCCTAGTAAAGTTGCGCAAGAAGGATGACCCGATCAAAAAGGACGCGGACAAGGGGTCCGATGATGAGGGGCTGTCACCCATGGCACCCCCCGATGCTTATGCGCCTCCGGGCGACGGTCTGGCCATACCCTACGACGAGATGCATCCGGTGATGCAGGCGTTCCGCGATGAGCACGACTCATTCGGAAAGGTCCTGGCGGAGTTTCGGAGCGCGCTGGACACAATGGCCTCCACCGGAGTCGACCGTGAGACCGACGCGACCGTTCGCGAGTTCTTCCGGCAGTTGGACGAGGAGGTCTTTCCCCACAATCGGCGCGAGGAGAAGGTCTTGTTCCCCTTGCTTGCGCAGCGCCTCATCGAAAGTGGCGAGCACAGCAAGGGCCATCTGCGCACGACAGCCGTGGACCTACTCGAGGACGAGCACGACCAGATCCTTCAGCTGGCTGCCATCACCTTCAACTTGTTCGCCCTCGCTAGTCGTCTTCCTGACGCGAAGTCGCGAACGGTCGTATTCGACACTGCCTTGCAGCAAGGCATGGAGTTGGCGGAGGTGCTGCGGTTGCACATCTTCCGCGAGGACAACGTCGTGTTTTCCCTGGCCCACAAACTCATCACTGCTTCGGAGTTCGACCGCATGTGAGCTCCCACGCAGCCGAAAAGCAGCCGAGGCGCCGAATCCCGCGTGCCGATTGCCGTCACCACGACAAACGTGTCAACGTCTCGATAGTCGCGTTTTGGTCAGCGGCAGTGGGGCGGACAGATGTCGAGCATTCGATCGATAATGACAACGGAAATCGTCACGGTTCAGCCAAAAACGCCGCTGCGCGACGCAGTCCGCCTGCTCATCGAGCGCGACATCACCGGCCTTCCCGTGGTGGACGGGGCTGGAACCATCCAAGGCGTTCTGTCTGAGAAGGACCTGCTGCAGGCATTCTACGAGAACGCCAAAACCGTCGATGCGCTGATGACGAAGAATCCGGAATCTGTCGCGGTGGATGCGGAGCTAGTGGAAGTCTTCGACCTCCTGATGACCAATAGTTTCCGCCGAATCCTCGTGCACGAAGAGGGCAAGCTCGTTGGATTGATCAGTCGCGCTGACCTCATGCCCGTCGTACTCGAGGCACTACTCGATCGCCTTGAATAGGTAGTCGCTGGTTGGACCGTGGCCTCGAGGGTTTCCGTCGACGCTCGCGATAATACGCGGGAGGCTCCGGCTGAGTTCGTTGCCTGGCTGGTGCGACTCCGGTGGGTTGCGCTCGCGGGCGTTGCGACGGCCATAGCGGCATCGGAGTGGGTCTTCGGTCAGTTGCCTCCGGACTCATCGCCGCGACTCTGGGGCGTTGCCGGGGCCCTGTTTGCGTACAACCTCGCGCTCAGCGTGAGCCGAGGCAACGGTCGCAGTGGCTTTCGGCATCCGGCGTCTCAGATCGTCGTGGATTGCACGGCATTAGCGATGCTGGTGCACTTTTCGGGCGGCGTCGAAAATCCGTTTCTGCCCCTTTTCGTGCTGCACGTGGTCAACGCAAACATCGCTTTGCGACCACGGGCTGCGACGGCCATCCTGGTGTTAGCGGTCATCCTTGTTGCGGGAATCGTGCTCGGCGAGGGAACCGGGTTGCTCGACCATTATTGCCTGGAGGGGGACGGCACCGCATGTGACTCGAACAGCATCACGGTCCAATCCCTGGGAGTGCTGTCCGGGCTGGTGTTGACCCTCACGGCGGCGTCGGGTTTCGCCCGCTTTCTCACCAACCGATTGCATGAGAGTCGTCTCCGGCTTGCCGAGAACTACGAGGTGCTATCTCGTGAAAAGGAACTCCTCGGGGAGAGCCAACAGCAGACCGAGATCGAGCGCGTTCGGCTCCACGCAATCGTGAACGGAATGGCAGACGCAGTTCTGTTCACCGACCGATACGGCAGCGTGCAGCTGAGCAATCAACGCGCGCGGGATATTCTGCGCAACATAGCCGGGGGGCCGAAACAAGACGTGCTGTCCAAACAAAGCCTCGCGACACGTTTCGAGGCCTTGGAAGAACAGACGCATGCACGCACAGAGGCCGTGATAGAGGTGGGCGACCAACTCTTCGAGCCCACGTTCTCCACCGTGCGCACGCCCCGCGGCGAGGTCATCGGCCTGGTAGCGGTCATGCGCGACGTGAACGAGCGAGCGGCACTGGACAAGCGCCTCATGCACGAAGAGCGAATGAGCGTCGTCGGAAAGCTCGCCGCGTCGGTCGCGCACGAGATCAACAACCCGATTGGTGTTGTGTCGCTGTACAGCCAGCACGCACTAGCGAAACTCGACCCAGACAGCCCGGTCTACAAGAACCTGGAGGTGATCAAGCGCAATGCCGACAGTTGCAGAAAGATCACCGAGCAGCTCCTGGAGTTGGCGCGTCCGAGAAAACCAACACGTCAACGCATCAACCTACGCTTGCTTTGCGGAGAGATTCTCGATTCGGTTCGCCCTCTTGCAGTCAAGGCTGGCGTTGTTCTGGAGGGAGATGCCCGCGCCCAAAGTATTCCAATCTGGACTCGATGCGACCCGGAAGAAATCCGCCAAGCGTTGCTCAACCTTGCACTCAACGCGGTGGAGGCAACTCCCAGCGGCGGCAAGGTCCAGATCAGCGCCTACGAAGCGCAAGACGGCAGGGTGGCTGCTCACGTCGTGGAGGTATCGGACGACGGACCCGGGATCGCGCCGGAACATCTTGATCGGGTTTTTCAGCCGTTTTTTACAACCAAAGATAGCGGTACCGGCCTCGGTCTCTCGGTTGCAGACAATATCGTGAAAAGTCATGCTGGACGCATGTCGGTTCGAAGCGCTTCCGGTGGTGGGACCACGTTTCGCATCCTCTTGCCGGCGTCACACGACACTGATACCCCGAGTGAAACGGCTGACGACGAAACATGAGCGATCCGCGCGTCTTGGTAGTTGACGACAACCGCGATCTTGCGGACGGCATCGCAATGCTGCTCGCAGAAGAGTCGTTTGCCGTGAGCGTCGCATACTCGGCGCACAACGCCATCAAAGAGTTGGAGCACGCCGGCTGTGACCTGCTGCTAACGGACGTGCGCATGCCAAAGATGGACGGCATGGAGCTACTGCAGGTGGTGATGGAGCGCTGGCCGCGCACGAGAGTCATCGTGATAACAGCCCACGGCAGCATCGATGCGGCAGTCAACGCGATGAAGCGTGGCGCGGCTGACTACATCACCAAGCCCTTCGACAACCAAGATTTGATCGAGAGCGTGAGTCGCAACATTCGCGCCGCGCAGGACAGTCCGCGGTTCGACACCTCTGCGATCGTGTCGGAGGTCACGACCCTGGTTTCACCCGATGACCTCCTACCCAGCCTCAGGCGCGCCTTGAACGCTCTCCTGAACGCGACGGGTGCAGACGATTGTGAACTCTTTTTGCGGGAGCCGGGCGGCGGTGACTCCTTGCTCGCCGTCTGGGCGGGGCCCGATGGCGAAGCACTCACCTCTCGGACACGCTTCGAGGGCGCCCTTGGCTACCCCGGCATCGTGGCGGCCACCGGCGAGACGCTGGTGAGGCGCGACATCGGGAGCGATGAGCGCTATTTGCGCCCCAGCGTTCAGCGTACGGGCATTTCCTCCTATGCCTGCGCTCCCCTTCTGGCGCCACAGGGTCCGTTGGGCTCCATCCACCTGCTCTCTCGGGATCCAGACTTCCCTGCAGAGGCGGCGGTCGAACTGCTGCAACGTGCGGCGACGCCAATCGCGAGTGCAATCCGGGCGGGACTGGCTTCGCTGCGTGAAAAGGTCCACGACACGGGGTCGCCGGAGGAAGGTGTCTCATCCCAGCTGCTGCGCGCGCTCTTGCTCGCCGTCACTCGTTTCGCACGCTCCACGCATGGGACTCTGGCGCTCGTCGATCCCGACACCGGTCTGCCAGCCCAGGTCATCTCCACGGGGCCCGGGGGGCTGTTGTGCGCGCACGCGGAGGCCGGCGCATGGCGGAGCTGTCCCTCTCTGCTTGACGGACACGCGGTAGCTGCCGGAAAAGGACGGCGCGCCTGGCCTGTTCCCTGCCGACGCGGCTTGCCAAAGCGCATGGACAGCCCGTGCTGCTTGCCGATCAGTGCACACGGGCGCTTCCACGGCCTCATCACGTTGGATCTCGGCTCAAATTTCGCTCAAGAGGAGACTGCGCCTCTAGTGCCACTGCTGGCAATGGCGCATCAGGTCGCGCTGAGAATCGAGGCGCACCACACGGGCATGAAGGTCGACATTATCACTTCCGCTAGCGCTGACAGCGCACCCTCGGCGCGACAGATCGGATTGACCCTCAGGTGCTTGGGCCCGTTTACGGTGCTGCAGGGTGGCCGCGCGATCGCCGCCGAGGCGTTTCCCAGAAGCAAGTCTCTGGCTCTCCTGAAGCTGCTAGCGCTCAAAGCGGGAACGCCTCAGACCCGCGACTATCTCATCGACCAATTCTGGCCCGACGCGGACGCAAAGAGCGGTGCGAATCGCCTACATGGGGTCGTGCACGCACTGCGTTCCGTGATTGAGCCGCTCAGAACCGAGCGTGAGTGGATCTACGTGAAGAACCGCGGCGAGCTGTACTATCTGGATCTCGACGCGCCCGTAGAAGTCGACGTTGTCAGTTTCAGGGCGTTGGCCAACAAGGGCCTACGTGCAGGCGCTGGCGCGGAAGATGAGGCGCTCGAATCCCTGGAAGCCGCCGTAGATCTGTACGGCGGAGGCTTGTTCGAGGACGACCCCTACGCCGAATGGTGCGAGGAAGAGCGCCGAGAGCTTTCGGAACTTCATCTGCGCGTATTGGAGCGTCTTTCCCAGATGCACGCTCGGCGAGGGGCGGGCGAAGACGCGGTCACGAGCCTTCGTCGGGCACTCCGCATCGCACCCTATCGAGAGGACGTTCTCACGACGTTGTGTGATCTCTTGCATGCGTTGGGGCGGCCCTCGGAGGCCCGGGAGCTACAGGTCGAGTATCAGCGCCGGCTCACCGAAGAGCTCTCCTGAAGCCGCGCAGCCCGCTGCAGGTCAAGGGTTCTTCACGTAGGCGTTTGGTCGCAAGTAGAACCACCAATTGAGCGCCAGGCAGATGGCGTAGAAGACCGCGAAGCCGTACAAGGCGTACTGCGGCGTGGTTGCCTTGATTTGCTCACCAAAGACCTTGGGGATGATGAAGGCACCATAGGCCGCGACCGCAGATGTCCATCCCAGCACGGGGCCGGCCTGTTCCTCGTTGAAAACCATGGCAATGGTGCGAAACGTCGAGCCGTTGCCCACTCCCGTGGCGGTGAAGAGCAAGATGAACAAGCCGAAGAAGGGCCAGAAGAACTGCTCCGGCGTTTCGGACTGATAGGCCTTGTTCATGAAGTAGGCGACGCCCAAAGCGGCACCAATCATCACGGCGCTCACCCAATGGGTCACGCGGGCACCACCGAGCTTGTCGGAGATCTTCCCTCCCACGGGTCGAATCAGGGCACCAATGAACGGTCCCATCCAAGCGTACATCAGAGCACTCGGGCCGTTCGGGTTCGCGATGTCATGCGTCAGCGTTCCGTCAACCATGACGTGCTTGAACCCAAAAATGACCTTGATCGACAAGGCGAAGGCAGCAGAATAGCCGATGAAGGAGCCGAAGGTCATCGTGTAGATGACGGTCATGGCCCAGGTGTGTTTGTCGTTGAAGATTTTGTATTGCCGCTTGAGGTTCTCTTGCAGCGGCCCGGTCGTCAGGTAGCGCATGGCCAGAACGACCCCGGCGATGACTGCGGGAAGGACGAGCCACTTGCTCAACAGCCCAAGTCCTGTCGGTTTGGGCAGCATGATGTACAGACCAGCGGCAGCCATGACCAGACCGATCATCAAGAGCCCGAGAATCTTGACGAAGGCTGCCGGCGGGTTGCCCGGCTTCGGGGTGACGGTCGGGGTCTTGATGTTGTTCATCCCGAACCAGCCTGCAAAAGCCAGTGGGACGAGGAGCACCAACCAAACGAAGCCGGCGTTGTGAATGTAGGTCTCAGTGCCGGCGGGGATCTTGCCGATCAGAGTACCGCTCGAACTCTTCAAAACCAACGGCGCGCCGCCGAAAACGCCGGCCGTCATCACCAGCGGAACCAAGACTTGCATCGTGGTTACGCCGAAATTGCCCAAGCCCGCGTTCAACCCCAGGGAGGTGCCTTGCACCTTCTTCGGAAAGAAGAAGCTGATGTTGGACATGGATGACGCGAAGTTTCCGCCACCGAATCCCGAAAGGAGTGCCAGTATTTGGTACACCCAAAGCGGTGTGTTTGGATCCCGCAGGGCGATACCGGTGCCGGCCGCGGGGATCATCAAGAGCGCTGTCGTGAGGAAGATCGTGTTTCGCCCACCTGCGATCCGGATGAAGAAAGTGCTGGGAATTCGCAGCGTGGCGCCGCTGAGTCCAGCGATGCTCATCAGGGTGAACAGTTGAGCCTGGGAAAACGGGAACCCCAGGTTGAGCATCTGTACTGTGATGATTCCCCAGTAGAGCCAAACTGCGAATCCACACAGCAGGCTTGGGATCGAGATCCACAGGTTACGAGTCGCTATGCGCTTGCCCGTGCTCTCCCAAAACTTCTCGTCCTCGACATCCCACTTCTCGATATTCGCTGACATGGTTCATCTCCGTCGTCGGCCTCAGAAAGCTTCATTTCGTAAGTTTAGTCAGGCCTTGGCAAACCCAACCTGGGCGCCTTGGGTCGTACCGCATCCAAATTCGCAACCTTGCGGCGCGCGGCCGTCCTTCCAATGGGAGCATTCCGCCACCTCGAAAACGGCGGGGTCGCCTTTGCGCATTCGCAGTTTCACGAGTGCCGAAACGCTGTCGGCATGCGGGCAGCGCAGAGTGACATCCTCGTGAGGTGAGCCGCCAGCGTGTTCCTCGAAGTCATTGGCAACATGCGGCGCAGCCTTGGCGGTGATGCGTGCCGTCACCCGTTGCAGCCAGACCAGGCATACCAACGAGATGGCGAACATCAACATCCAGCAGCTCGTCCAGAGCCCGGTGCCCTCGAGGAGGTAGCCGAAGAGGATCGGGCAGAAGAAGCCTCCCAATCCCCCAAGCACACCGACCATGCCTCCGACCACGCCAACTTGATTCGGGAAGTAGTCCGGGATGTACTTGTAGACGCCGGCTTTCCCGATGCCCCAGATCGACCCAAGGGCGATCGCCAGTACAGCAAAGATCCAAACGTTGGCCTGGAAGAAGATGCGGGTCACGCCTCGGGCAAGCAGCTGCTTCTTTTCGACAGTGTCCCCAACCTTGACCACGGGTTCCTGCCACATCTCTTTAGTGGGAAAGACGACGAGATCGCGTTCCGGCTTAGATGCGGTCCCAGGCTTCTCCGTGAGGGCATAGGTCTCGTCGTCAACTCGCACTTCCGTGGCCGAAGCTTGCGTGACGGTGCCTGGCGCCGTTGCCATGATGCCCCTGCCCGGCGAGAAGATCTCCATCCTCGGCACCGTCAAGGCGAGGCTGATCAAGCAGGACGCCCAGAGCACGCCGAACATCACTCGTCGAGCGCCAAACTTGTCGCTCATCCAGCCACCCAAGGCGCGAATCACACCCGAGGGAAAGCTGAACAGTGCCGCCAGAAGGCCAGCTGTCACCAGGCTCATCTGGTAGACGTTCACGAAGTAGGGCACGAGCCATTGCGAAAACGCCACGAAGCAGCCGAAGACCAGGAAGTAGTACAGGCCGAAGCGCCAAACCCGCACGCTCCTGAGCGGCTCGAGCATCTTGGCGACACTCTTGTCCGGGACGTCAGGACGCTTGTTGGTGGAGAGCAGCAGGAACCCCACTCCCGTGACGAGCAGCAGCAACGCGTAGGCAACAGGTAGTTGTCGCCATGCGTCGAGGTTTTCACCGCCGCTGGTCCACTTGATCAGCAAGCTTGGCGCGATGAGCGTCGTAACCGCCGCACCCGCATTTCCGGCGCCAAAAACGCCGAGCGCAAAGCCCTGGTTCTTCCTGGGGTACCAAACTGCGGTGTAAGCGATGCCGATGGAAAAGCCGGTTCCGGCCATGCCGAAACCAAAGCTGCACAACGCGAACTGCCAGAAGCTGCTCGCATATGAAAGCAGGAACATCGGGATGGCGCAGAACAAGAGCAGCGCGCCAAAGACAGGTTTACCGCCGTACTTGTCGGTGAGGATCCCAGCGGGCAAGCGAAAGAGAGCGCCGGTGAGGACCGGGATCCCCATTAGCCAACCCACCTCGACCGGGCCCCAGTCAAAGACCTGGTTCGCGGCCAAGAACGTCACCAAGACGCCATTGACCATCCACACCGCGAAGCAGATCGTGAACGCGAGCGTGTTGAGGAACAGCGTCTTATGTGACGTTGAGTTGGGTAGCGTGGTCACCTGCCGCCAACAATGTCAATTGTTCCGCGGTCGGGTGTGCGTCCAAGGCGAATTGGCACTGCGAACTGCGTTCCGATTGTAGTTCCAGATCACACGCTGGTATGGGCGAGTGATGTAGTGCAACGGCGCAACCATCATGTGCACCAGTCGGGTGAACGGGAAGATCCCGAGTAGCAGGAACGCTCCGATGATGTGGAGCTTGATCACGATGGGCATCGCGCTCACGGCGGCGATTTCTGGGCTCAACTTGAACAGAGACCACAGGTACGGAGACAGGTCCGCGGCGAACCAGCTTGATCCCCAGCGGTGTCCGAAGGCGATGTAGAGCCCGAGGCAGGTCTGAGCCAGCAGCAAGAACTCCAAGACCACATCCATCTTGGTGGTGACCATCTTGACACGAGGATTGGTCAAGCGGCGAATCATGAGAGCGAGGAGGCCAACCAGAACGCTCAGGCCGAACGCAAATCCGGTGACTTCGAGCGCAATGAGTCGCACTGGGTTGGCGTTCCAGAGCAGGGTGCCCTCCGGGAGAAGAAACGCTATCAGGTGCCCGAAGAAGGCAACCAAGATCCCGATATGGAACGGAATCACACCCCAGAACAACGAGCGGCCCTCCAAGAATTGGGAAGACAGCGACGAGACTTTGAATCCCGTGTTCCGGTAGCGCTGTATGGTGCCGATTAGGAACACCACCATGGCGATGTAGGGGACTCCGATGAAGAGGAATACGTTCGGTAGATCCATGGCGACACTCTCAGGTTGACGCGCAAGGCGCGGGGTTGTCTTCGATACCTAGCTCGACCTCGACGCCCCGCTCGAACGCCGAAGCCTGCTCGAGTGGCAGGCCGACCCTGAGCGGGAAGTCGGTGCGGAGCACTTCGTAGAGCGCTTCAAGCGCGTGGCGATACCCGAACCGAAGGTCCGCCTCCGCGTGTTCAATCAGCGTCTTGTGATGCTTCTTGTAAGTTTCTTCTTTCTTGGCAACGCGCGCCGGTTCGAATTCCTGGATCATCTGCCGCAGAGCCGGTGCCAAGATCACCTGGACGAATTCCGCCCGGAGGTCCTTGTCTGCGAGCTTGGGCAGCAGCCGCAAAACGTTAGTCAAGTGGTCGCCCAGCTCTGCGCCGCAGTCATTGTCGGCCTTCTTGTGTTCGGCGCTCAGGTTCGCGAGCAAGGCCCCGCGTTTGTAGTCCTCTCCGAACAGGGTGTACCCGATGTCGAGCGTGGTGATGGCTTGCACATCGAAGGTACGGGTGTGGAGCTCCTGCATCGCGATCAAGTCGTCGCTTGGCACGAGCTTGCAGAACTCGTCCATCGAAGCCGCGGCGCGCGGGTAGCGGCTGCGCAGCGCGTCCGCGGCGCTGCTGATCGCGTTGCCGAAGCTCGGAGTCGGATGCTCGAAGACCGCAGCGAGCTGCTCGTAGGCTGCCGATTCCATCATGAACCTCGCGCCGGCCTTTCGCGGAACCCGAACCCAACGGATCCTCGAGTGTCCCCGGTGAATTCGAGCATTTCGAGCGCCTGCTCACGGTGCGCGGGAGGCACGTCGAAGCGATCGTCGAACTTGGCCAAGCTCGTTAGGTAGTAGATGGCCTCGGCAGATTCCTTGGTGAGCTTGGTGTCACCAAGCGCTTTGTTCACCTTGGCTTCGTCGATGTCGCCGACGGTCTTCCAGCGTCGATAGATGCGGACCGCCATCAACTTCTTGAGCTTGTCCGCCACCAGCGACTCGTCTCCCGCGCTGAACAGATTCGCCATGTACTTCAATGGGAAACGTGCCTGCTCGACGGTTCCCCACAGCTCTTCAGTACTGGTGTCGTAGAGCCAGTTGTCGGTCCATGTCTTTGCGATGGAATTCAGGTTTTCTTTTTGGGCGCCATCTGTGTCCCGGACCGAGGCCATCACTGGCAGGAGCGGGGGCACGTAGAAGAGCATGGGCAGCGTGCGGAACTCTGGGTGCAACGGCAACGCCATGCCCCACTCCTTTACGAACTTGTATGTAGGTGAGGTCTGTGCCGCCTTGATCGTCGAGTCCGGCACTCCGTTGGCCTTGGCAGCCTTGATGACCTCAGGATCGAAGGGGTCCTTGATCATCTTCAACTGGCCATCGACCAGATCCTTTTCCGGAAGGGACGCGATGCGCTCGATTTCATCCGCGTCGTAGAGCATGACGCCCAGGTAACGGATACGTCCCACGCAGGAGTGCATGCAAGCGGGGGCATACCCTGCTTCGATGCGCGGGAAGCATAGGATGCACTTCTCGCTCTTGCCGGTGTGCCAGTTGTAATAAGACTTCTTGTAGGGGCACGCCGTGACGCACATGCGCCAGGCTCGGCACACTTGCTGGTTGATCAGCACGATGCCGTCCTCCCCGCGCTTGTAGATCGCCCCGGAGGGACAGGATGCGACGCAGCCGGGGTTCAGGCAGTGGTTGCAGATGCGAGGGAGGTAGAAGAACGCCATGCGTTCGAGTTGGAACATCGCCTCTTGCTCTGCCGGCGTCAGCCCCTCCATGTTGGGGTCGTTGCGCGCGTAGTCCGGTGTGCCGGACATGTCGTCGTCCCAGTTCGGGCCCATCTTCACGTCCATCGGTTCACCCGTGATGAGGGAAACGGGACGAGCCGTCGGCTGATCGTTGCCTGCGGGGGCCTCGATTAGATTGAGATAGTCGTAGGTGAAGGGCTCGTAGTAATCCTCGACGGTCGGAAAGCTGGGGTTGTGGAAGATGTTGAACAACCCCTTCTTCTTCCCCGCGCCTTTCAGGTGGATCTTGCCGTCAGTGCCTCGTGCCCAACCACCGCGATAGATGTCTTGGTCTTCCCACTTGCTGGGGTAGCCAGTGCCGGGCTTGGTTTCTACGTTGTTCCACCACTGGTATTCGACGCCCTTGCGGTCGGTCCAGATGTTCTTGCAAGCAATGGAGCACGTGTGGCACCCGATGCACTTGTCGAGGTGAAAGACCATCGAGATTTGAGCTCTGATATCCATCTTCATTTCCTCCGCTGGTCTCTCAGAAAACGACTTTGTCCATCCGCTTCACGACCACATGTGTGTCGCGGTTCGGCGCGATGGGGCCCCAGTAGTTGAAGTGATACGAAAACTGTCCGTACCCGCCGCTGAGGAAGTTGGGCTTGAGGTGCACGCGGGTGAAGCTGTTGTGTCCGCCTGCTCGCCGGTTGCCGCGTACCTGGGACTTGGGGATGCCGACGGTTCGTTCCGGCACGTGATAGACGATGCACACGCCCCTCGGGATTCGGGCACTGACCGAGGCGCGGGTGCAGTAGACGCCGTGGTCGTTGTAGACCTCGACCCAGTCGTTGTCCTGGATACCCAACGCTTCAGCGTCCTCCTCACTCATCCAGCACGGTTCGCAGCCACGCGAGAGCGTGAGCATGCGGTGGTTTTCCATGTAGGTAGAGTGGATGTGCCACTTGCCATGGGGTGTCAGGCAGTTGAGCGTCATCGCGTCGCCGTCCTTCAGGGTCTGCTTCAGATCCCCGTACACCTCCGGCTTGGGACTAGGCTTGTAGGTTGGGAGATTCTCCCCGTACGCGAGGTACATCTCGTGATCGAGATAGAAGTGCTGCCGGCCCGTCAGCGTGCGCCAAGGCACCAGCTTGTCGTAGTTGTAAGTATATGGCGCATAGGCACGGCCTTCGTTCATCAAGCCTGACCACAGCGGCGAAGTGTTGTAGCGACGCGGCTGCGCCTGCAGGTCAGCGTAGGTGTATTTGACATCCTCACTGCCTTTGGACAGGTCGGTCAGCTCGAGCCCGGTCTTCTTCTCCATGTTGCCGTACGCGCGGTTCGTGATCTTGCCGTTTGTCAAAGTAGACAGATGAAGCACCACGTTTGCGGCCCAGGAGTCCTCCTTGAGAGACGGGTAGACTTTTCCGTTGAGCTTCTCGACGGGGAAGTGGTTGGACTCGACCAACTCGTCGTATTCCCCTTCGCACTTGTAGGTGACGCCGTGGGCACCGAGTCCCTTCGTGCGCACGTTTTCGCCGAGGGCAATGTACCTCTCGTACAGCTTGGTGTAGTCGCGCTCGACGACCGCCAGCTTGTGCATGGTCTTGCCCGGGACCGCCTCGCATTCACCGTGGTACCAGTCCTTGACCGTGGGCTGGGTGATCTCATCGGGACTGTCGTGGGCGAGGGGCGCGGCGACGATGTCCTTCATCGGCTCCGGCAGATACTTCTTGGCGATGTTGGAAGTGGCTAGGGCAATTGCCTTGAAGATCTCCCAGTCACTCTTGGACTCCCAGACCGGCGCCACCGCTTGGGACAGCGGGTGAATGAAGGAGTGCAAGTCCGTACTGTTGAGGTCGGCCTTTTCGTACCAAGAGGCCGCGGGCAGCACGATGTCGGAATACAGCGCCGACGAATCCATGCGGAAGTTCAGGTCGACAACGAGGTCCATCTTTCCGGTGGGTGCCACGTCGTGCCACTTGACCTCTTTGGTATGGTCCTCCGAGTCCTTGCCGATGGCGTTGGAGTGAGTGCCTAGATAGTGCTTGAGGGCGTACTCGTGGCCCTTCATGCTGCCCATGATCGCGTTGCCGCGCCAGATGTACCAAATGCGCGGGAAGTTCTCCTCGGCATCGGGATCGCTGACGGAATACTCGAGCTTTTTGCTCTTTAGCTTCTCTAGGACGTACTGCTTGATTTCGTCGTCGGAGCCTGCGCCCTGTTTCTGCGCTTCCGCGCAAAGCTCGAGAGGGTTCTGCTTGAACTGCGGGTAGTACGGCATCCAACCCATGCGGACCGCCTTGAAGATCGAGTCCGCGGTGTGCATCTCGGTCCACTCGTTCTTCGGAACTGCGTTGTACCGAGAGAACTGTCCGTCGTAACGGTACTGGCAGGTGTTCATGTAGTGCCAGAGCGGTGCCTGCTGGAGCCGCGACGCGGGATGCCAGTCCTTGGCGAAGGCAACCGACCCCCAAGAGTCCGACGGAGCGAGCTTCTCCTGACCCACGTAGTGGTTCAGGCCGCCGCCGTTTCGCCCGACACAACCCGACAGCATCAAGGCCATCGCGCCGGCTCGGTACATGAGGTTGGCGTGGTACCAGTGGTTGATACCAGCGCCGATGATGATCATGCACTTGCCCTTGGTCGTCGCGGCGGTGTTTGCCCATTCCCGGGCGAACTGCAGCACCGTCTTCGAATCCACACCAGTGAAGATCTCCTGCCAAGCCGGCGTGTAGGCCGCGTCTTTGTCGGTGTAGTCCTTGGGGTACTCGCCGGGCAGCCCGCGCCCGACGCCGTACTGCGCCATGGTCAGGTCGTAAACGGTGGTGACGGCAACTTTGCCCGACGTCGTCTCGATGAATCGCACCGGGACATTCCGCACGGCTTTCTTGTCCAGGCCGAACTCCGTGAACTCGGTGGGCAGGGTTTCGTCGCGATTGTCTAGGAACGACAGGGTCGGATCGTAGTCCTTGTCGTCGGTAGTGTTTTCGAGCTTCAGGTTCCACTTCCCGCCGTCTTTGTCCCAGCGATGCCCGATAGCGCCCTTAGGCACCACGAGGTCATTCGTGTTCGCGTCGACGTTGAGGAACTTCCAATCGCCGTTTTCAATGTCCTTCCACTTGGCGATCTCGTTTGCCCGCAGCAGCCGCCCCGGAACGTAATGGTCACCGACCTTCTCGAGCTTCACCAGGTTGGGGCTATCTGTGTACTGCTTGACGTAGTCGATGAACCACGGGGTCGCCTTCTCGTGGTGAAACTCCTTGAGGATGACGTGCGATACCGCCATCCAAAACGCACCGTCGCTGCCCGCGTGTAGCGGTACCCACTGGTCGGCGTACTTGCACACCTGTGAAAAGTCGGGCGAGAACACCACGGCCTTGGTGCCGTTGTGCCGAGATTCCGCGAAGAAGTGACAGTCCGGAGTGCGCGTCATGTTCAAGCACGCACCCATGTCCGCGATCATCTTGGCGTTGTACCAATCCGCGCTCTCGCAGACGTCGGTCTGCTCGCCCCAGATTTCCGGGAAAGCCGTCGGCAGATCGCAGTACCAATCGTAGAAGCTCAAGTTCGCGCCGCCGAAGAGCTGCATGAATCGGGCGCCGGCCGCGTAGCTCAGCATGCTCATCGCCGGGATCGGCGAAAAGCCGAATACCCGATCCGGGCCGTAGTTCTTGGCGGTGCTGATGTTCGCTGCCCCCATCAATTCGAGCACCGTGTCCCAGCTCGCGCGGCGGAACCCGCCCTTGCCCCGGGCTTTCTGGAATGAGGCCCGCTTCTTGGGATCCTTCTGCAGGTTCTCCCAAGCTTTGAGCGGGTCTCCCCCAGCAGCCCGCTTCTCTTTCAAGTAGGCGTCGATCAATGCACCCCGGATCAGCGGGTACTTGATGCGCAACGGGCTATACAGGTACCAGGAGTACGATATGCCGCGCTGGCAACCACGAGGCTCGTAGGGAGGCAAGGAGTCCTCCAGCAACGGATAGTCGAGCTGCTGCGTTTCCCAAACCACGATCCCGTCCTTCACGTGGATCTGCCAAGAGCAGCCACCCGTGCAGTTCACGCCATGTGTACTGCGCACGATGCGATCGTGCTGAAAGCGATTGCGGTAGAACTCTTCCCACTGCCGCGTCTGCGGCGAGATGATGTCCTGAATCCAGCTCATGCCTTTACCCTTCTTTCGCTCACTAAAGGTTGCGCTGCTGCGCGATCACTCGTCCTGGGTGCGCACTTGGCGCTCGAATACTGCATGGTTGACGGGCAGCTTCTTGCGGCGCCGCCAGAGCACGCCGTACAGCACCATCAGCACCACGAAACCGCCTGAGCCTGAGGCCACCAGGTTCATTCCGTAGTCACGTGGCTGCTGGAAGGCGTGCTCCTTGTCCGCATTCTGGAGGAACGCGATCAACGCAGCGGCCTCGTCCTTGGTAATCGGATTGTCCTTGTAAGCCGCCGCCATCACCGGAAAGGGCGGCGAGCCCAACACGGCCTCTACGCCCGGCGCGCCCATGGCCGAAAAGACCGTCGTGAGGTCTTTCGCGAGCACACCGCCACCGATCACCGCGTCGTTCTTGACGTGGTGGCACGAGTTGCACGCTGCCCCGCCATTCTTCAAGCGCTTGACGCCCTGGAAGATGTCGCCGCCGAGGGCGATGGCCTCGGGCGTGGCCTCAACCGTCGTGCCAGCGCCGGAGGACGTCGCACCACCTTTGATGAAAGCCAAGATCTCTTTGATCTCGGCGTCCGTGTGAGGCGCGTCCGGCATGGGCGTCTTGTTGAACTCATTGAACAGCTTGACGGCGACCGGGTCGCCCTCGTTGATCATGGTCTGGGATGACTTGATGAACTTGATCAGCCACTCTTCCGAGCGACGCTCGGTCACACCCTTGAGATCGGGGCCAACGCGTTTGCCTTCACCAATGCTGTGACATGCGGCACAGGTCTTCTTGAAAAGCTCCTCACCAGTTTGGGCAGAGGCTGGTGACGAAAACAAAACCAATGCGCCACAGGTGAGCAGGAGCCCAAGCAGTGTCCGCTTGGAGAGTATTCTGCAGTTCATCCGGCCATTCCTCCTCGCGTCGTTCCTCGGTCTGCCGTTTCTGTTCGGAAGGACCTTCCGACCCCCAATGAAACTGGGCGTTGACGACGCTCAAGGACCCTAGCCACGCCGGCTTACACGCCACTTACACACGCGAAACCGAGCCCTGGCCGGGATGACAGGCGTCAGGGCAGGCGACCCGAGGGGCATGTTGGTTGCCCGGGTTCGCTTCTCGTTGCTGCAAACAGCCCAAGATCCGGAAAGGAATGCGTGTCACGCCCGTGGCAGGCGAACGCATTGCGCGGTCTGACGGTGAAGCAGTGCTCATACCGAGGACATGGAGTTCGAACCGATGAAGAAGCCTGAGCTTGTCGATTTCTCCCAAGAACGGATACGCGTGCTGCATTGGACGTGGATCGCGTTCTTCATCACCTTCTACGTCTGGTTCAACATGGCCCCGATGGCCACGACGATGCTCAAGAGCGTCGACTGGCTGACGAAGGAACACATCAAGGTGCTGGCCATTTCCAACGTGGCCTTGACCATTCCGGCGCGCATCGTCGTCGGAGCCCTGGTGGATCGCTACGGGCCTCGCAAGACCTTCTCGGGGTTGATGATAGCAATGAGCCTCCCCGCGCTGGCCTTTGCTTTGGGCACCAGCTTCATCCAACTGCTCGTTGCCAGGCTCGTCCTTGGCTCCATCGGCGCCGGGTTCGTGATTGGCATCAAGATGGTCGCGAACTGGTTCCCGCCCAAGATGGTGGGGCGGGCAGAGGGCTTTTACGCTGGCTGGGGCAACTTCGGATCAGCGTGGGCGGCCATGACCCTTCCCTGGATCGCCATCGGGCTATTCAAGGACTCCCTCGGGATGGGTGACAACGCCTGGCGGTATGCCTTGGCGGTCAACGGTCTGGTTTCGCTGGTCTACGGCTTCATCTACCTCTTTCTCGTCCGGGACAATCCCTCCGGTCGAGTCATCCCCAAAGCGACCAAGACAGACCCAATGCACGTCACCAGCTGGGGTGACCTGGTGCAGTACCTGGTCTGGTCGTTTCCCCTCGTCGGAGCCATGGGAATACTGGCGTGGCGCATCTCGGGTGTGAAGGTCGAGGGAGAGAGCCTGATTTCCCCCGGAATGCTGACAGGCATCTACGTCGTGCTCGGGCTCATCTTTGCCGCTCACGTGGTGCGTACGCTTCAGGTCAACTTGCCAGACCTCAAGCGGGGCGTCCCGGAGAAGGACAAATACGCTTGGGGCAGCGTCGCCGCCCTCAACAGCACCTACTTCGCGAACTTCGGCGCCGAACTGGCGGTGGTGAGCATGCTGCCCATGTTCTTCGAGTCGACCTTCCGCACGCTGATCGGCGACGACGGTAATCCGATCATGACCGCCACCTTGGCGGGGATCATCGCAGCATCCTTTGCATTCGTGAACCTCTTCGCGCGACCACTCGGCGGCTGGCTGTCCGATCACATGAAGAATCGGAAGCGCACCATGCTCGTGTACATGTTCGGCATCACCATGGGATTCCTGGGCATGGCGTTCATCGGCAAGTACGGTCCGATAGTCGAGGGAACACAAACCCTCGTCCCCACCTTTGACGGAATCTGGTGGCTCGTCGTTGCGGTCATCATCACGGTCGCCTGTTCGATGTTCGTTCAGGGTGCCGAAGGAGCAACCTTCGCCATCCTCCCAATGGTCCACCCCAAGCAGACCGGTCAGATCGCCGGGATGGCCGGCGCCTACGGCAACGTCGGAGCGGTCTGCTACCTGGTCGTGTTCTCCTTGGTCAACGCCAAGACCTTCTTCTTCATCATCGCAGGGGGCGCGGCTTTCAGTCTCCTCTACTGTTTCCTCTTCCTACGCGAGCCCGAGGGCGCCTTCGCGGATGAGCATCACGGCGATGTCGGAGCAGACGAAGCAGCCGCGGCAACCGCAGGCGATGGGTGACGCCGCACGACGGCAGCGCGATGTCGCCGGCACCGTGTCGGCGCATCGCGGTTTCTGGTATAGGCGGCCCAGTAGGGAGCCTGCGCCATGAGCCGACCTGTCTGCATCCGACACTACGAGGATATCCAACAACCCGACGACTCCCACTATCCGGGCAGCAACGAATTGCTGAGCGTCGGCTCGCCCTTCGCCAAAGAGCTGGGCCTGACCCGCCTGGGCATTCACCATGAAGAGCTACCGCCGGGGCGACGAACCTCGTGGCCCCATGCCGAGAGCGACGAGGAGGAATTCGTTTACGTGCTCGAGGGGAGGCCCGAGGCCTGGATCGATGGCGAGCTGCACGCCCTGCGCCCAGGCGATGGCGTGGGCTTTCCGGCGGGAACGGGCGTGGCCCATACCTTCATCAACAACAGCAACGAGACGGTCAGGCTATTGGTAGTCGGCGAGGCGACCAAGAAGAGCAACAAGATCTGCTACCCGCTGCATCCGCAACGCAATGAGGAGATTGGCGACTATCTGTGGCGGGACGCGCCGGAGCGCGAGCGCGGCGATCACGATGGCTTGCCAGACCTATTGCGCGAGAAGACTCGAGGGGCCTGACTCCGTGAACAAGCGGCCCAGCTTCACTTGCGGAAGCGACCACGCGCCGAGCCTCGAAGAACTTCCGATGACGGACTCGTCCGCCACATCCCCCAAAAAACCAAACGCCTAGACGGCGTCGACGATGATGGAGCGCTGGTAGCGGAGGGCATCAAGCCGGATTTGGGGAACTGCCGGGTCATTGATGCGGCAGTCGATGGCGTAGAGGCCCGGCGTCGTCGGCACGAAGGTGTGGGACCACAGACTCCAAGTCTTGTTTTGAGTGTGCAGGGGGCACACGTCCACCGGCTCGAAGGCGCCGCCACCGAAGCGGATTTCGAGCTTGTCCGTCGGGGCCGACCCACCCCAGAGGATCCCCACGATGCGGTAGCGGGTCTGCCCGCCGACGTTCCACTTTTCAACGCGTACGGGCATGGCGGCTTGATCCATGCTCGCCGGCTTGAAGTCCTTGGCGAGTTGGGGCACGCCGACTTGATGGGTTCGGGAGGCGAACTCCTTCATTTGTGCGGTGGACGGTTCGGTTTCGTCTACCAGACGGATCTCGTTGACCCATTTGATGTTGGTGCAGCCGTACCAGCCGGGCATGTGCAGACGCACGGGCTTGCCGTGATCGGGCGGTAGCGGCACGCCGTTCATTTCCAGAGCCAAGAACGCGCCAGCCTCTTCCAACTCCGCGAAAGTGAAGACCCAACTGGCGCCGGGCGTACTGTGCCCGCCAACGCTAGGCACGGAATGGCCATCAAAGCCCGAAACGAGCACGCGGGTGGCGGAGCTCTTGATGCTCATCAGCGCCAGCACATCCTTCATGGGTGCCCCGGCCCAGTCCGCCGCGCTGAGAAGTCCAAAGTGTCCGCCGATGGAGTTTCCGGAGCACTCCAGGACATGCACGCCTTGGGGTTTCTTCAGCGGCTCCAGATCGGCGGGGCTCAGGCTCATCTCAGTGTCGACCAGACCCTTGACCTCGATGCTCCAGGGGCCGTTCAGGTCGATGAGATCGGGAGCTCGGGTGCGGATGTAGAAGCGGTCGTTGTCGATCACCATGGCGCCCGGATCGAGCTTGGTCAGATCCGTATACAAGCGACCGTCCCAGCCCTGGCCCAAGGGGGTATCAAGAGGGAGGTTGCCCTCACCGTCGAAGGGCACGTCCTCGAGGCGGGTGCCTCCCGCGAAGGGGTCGTCACAGGCCGGTCCCGCGTCTACGCCGGCTTCCGCGCCGCCAGAGCCACCAGCGTCGAAACCGGCGCCGCCGCCAGAGCCGCCCACGCCGCCCATGCCGGGCGCGCCAGCCGAATCGTCACTGCCGGAGCAGCCCGGCAACAAGGTGCCCAGGGTCGCCAGAGAACCACCGAGAAATGCGCGGCGCTCGAGCAGGGAAAGGCCGTGGACAAGGATCGGTTTCCGGCGCATATGCCTGGACTTACGCCGCGGAACCGCTTACCGTTTCAGGCAGAATTTATCAATAATTTCAAACGTTTACACGGCATTCGACAACGCGACCTTGCGTGCCCGAGGGTCGTCGCCGCGGAACCAGAGGGTGAAGCCGGCAAAAGCGAGCCAGAGCAGAGCGAGATGATAGAGCATCGCGGCTCCGCTCTGGGCTTGGAAGATGAAGCTGGAGATGGGCGGCCCGATCAACATGCCGGCCGCATAGAAGGCGTTGTAGACGCTGGTGGCCTGCGACAGCTCGGCGTGGGGACAGATCACGCCCTGCAAGGCGAGGCTCACTGGGGAGATGCTCGCCAGGGTCGCGCCGGCAATGAAGACGGCCACGCACATGCTCACGTAGCTGTCGAGGAATACGAAGCCGAGCACCATGCTCAGGCCAACGACGGACAGCACACGCATGACGAGGAGGTGGCCCCAGCGATCTCCGAGGCGACCGGCAATGTTTGAGAATAGCAACATGCCGGCGGCAAAGAACGCTGGGATCAGGATGGTCTGCTCCTTCAGCAATCCCTTGTCCGCAATCAAGAAGAGGGGCAGGAACAGCACCACGCTGGCTTGAAAGTACCCATAGGCGAATGTTGCGAAGCAACTCGTTTTAATCTTCCAGGCAACATTCGCCAAGCCTTGGCTCTGCGCCACCGAATCGGAACCTGGCTTACCGCCGTGAGCAGGCTCGGCTTCTTCCCTAGGTTCGGTGGGATCCAGTCGAGCCAACACGTAAGCGGCGGCCCCGAGCGCCAGCAGAGACGCCACGACAAAGCTCGCCGACAAAGGCAGCGCACTGGAGAGTCCCCGCGCCAACACTGGCCCCGCGACGTAACCCACGGCAAGCGAGATGGCGTACAGGCTAGTAGCAAACGCCTTCTGCTCTTTGGGAGCACGGCTGAGTAGAATGGTTTCGGAACTGACCCACACGCCCACACTGAACGCCCCATCGAAAAAGCGCGACAGGGCCACGCCCGGGTACTCTTGGAACAGGGGGAACGCGAAGACCGCGGCGGCATAGCCCAACAGGCTGAACACCAGCACACGCTTCGCGGAAAAGCGGCGGATGGCCGCTCCTACGGGCAGGGAGAAGGCGACGATGCCAGCGGCAAACCAGGCCGCGAGGGAACCGATGGCGGTCTTGTCGAAGCCCCGCTCATCCAGGTGCAGTGCAATCACGCTCAGCGCGGTGCCGTAGGCCACGCCCAGGGCGAAGATAGTCGCGTAGATCCGCCATATGTTGGGATCGGCGATACGCTTCTTTAGTGCTGTGATCACGGGCAGTTTCTTGCGCGAAAGGCGGGGCATAGCACGAACGCCGGAGGGCGAGCATGGCGCCGTCTGGGCGCTCCCCAAGCGCGCGAAAATTTGAGACAGTCCCGTTCGTGAATGCCATCAAGAGTGCACTGGTCACCGGCGGCTGCGGGTTCCTTGGGAGCTCCATCGTTCGCAAACTGCTGGACAGGAACGTGCAAGTGCGAGTGTTGGTGCTGCCCGGCGAATCCACGGACAACGTCGACGGGCTGGACGTCGAGCTAGTAACCGGCAACGTGCTGGAGCGAGAGGCGACGGAGGACGCCGTACGTGGCGTGGATACGGTCTTTCACGCGGCGGCGATCTACCAAGCGTGGTGCCCGGATCCGACGCTGATGTATCGCGTGAACATGAGCGGAACCTTCAACATGCTCGAAGCAGCGCGTCGCGCCAACGTGGAGCGAGTCGTTTACACCGCGAGCATCGTCTCTCTGGGGCGGCCGGAGCCTGGCCGACTGGGAACCGAGGAGACCCCGTACGATGCTTGGGATTTGGATTTCGCGTATAGCCGCACCAAGTACCTCAGCCGGCAGCTTGCGGAAGACTTCGGTCGCTGGGGCATGGATGTCCGGGTGGTGTGTCCGGGGGTGGTCTTGGGCCCAAGGGACATCGGGCCCACGCCCAGCGGCAAACTGATCATCAACACTCTCAAGACGCCGACGCCGTTCTACTCGGACAGCGGCGTCAACTACGTGGACGTGCGGGATGCCGCAGAGGTTCACGTTTTGGCGGCCGAAAAGGGGCAGGCCGGGGAGCGCTATCTCGCGACCGGGCACAATCTCACGACCAAGGAGCTGATGGAGGGCGTGTGTCGTGCCGCAGGCAAGAGCAAGCGCTTCTATCGTATCCCGGTGCGCGTTGCTCGCGCTGCCGTCAAGGCCTTCGAGGCTCAAGCTCGCCGGACGGGCATCGAGCCCCCGGTGACCCGGGAGTTCTTCGAGTACAGCCTCAAACCGGGCTACTACGACAACGCCAAAACGCGACAGGAGCTGGGTGCCGACGTGCGGCCCATCGCCCACACCTTGAGAGATGCCGTGAACTACTTCCGTGGCCGAGGGCTGCTCTGACCAGAACGCGCGTCGTGGGTTTCTGAACCGAGAGTCCCTCGCCACTCCGAGCAATCGCCCCGGGAGGTTTGCTTTGCCGTTTCGATTTGTCATCACCACGCTAGCCATCGTCGTCAGCCTGAGCGCCTCAGGCGTGGCGTGGGCCCAGGAATCAGAAGCCTCGCCCTGCGGCTCGCCGCGAATAGCCACGGACTCCGTGTTCAAGTGGCAGCAGCCCGCGAACATGGATGTAGCTCGTGCGACGGCCTGTCTGGAGTCCGAGGGCCGTAACGCCGCGGCGCTCGCAGAGTCCGCTCGCCGAATCAAAGCGGTCTACGACGCACGCGCACTGTTCATCGTGATGGACGCGCTGAGTGAGGACCTCAACTTCGTCGACGCGAAGACCGGCGCTCCCATCGTCACGCCACATCCGGATTTGCCGGACATCGTTCTGGCACGTCGTGGGGACAAGTGGCTCTGGACCCGTGCTTCCCTGGATCGTGCCGACGCCCTCTACGATCAGTCCCTGGGTGCCATCAGCCGGCTGGTCGTGGACCGCATGCCCAAGGAGCTGAGAGGCAAGCTCCTGGGCGTTGAGGTTTGGCAGTACCTCGCGCTGCTGCTCGCCTTCATCGTCGGTCTGGTCTTGCGGCGCTTGATTCAGCTCTTGGTCGGTCAGCGCATCAAGAGCATCGTCGGCAAAACCGGGGAGTCCTGGGCGACCTACGCCGTCGACGTATTTGCTTCACCAGGCGCCACCCTGGTGATGGCAGGTGTACTCCGGCTCGCCTATCCGGAGCTTGGTCTACCCATCGGCGCAGCCACAGTGATGAGCGTCGCTGTGAGAACCCTGGTGGTGCTCAGCATCGTCTGGGCCATCTATCGGGTGGTCGACGTCGTTGCCATGCGCATGGCGGAAAAGGCCGCCAAGACGGATACCAAGCTCGACGACCAGTTGGTGCCGCTTCTCCGCAAGTCCCTCAAGGTCTTCGTCGTCGTCGCGGGTGCGCTGTTCCTGCTGCAGAACCTGAACGTGAACGTCAGCTCGCTGCTGGCAGGTTTGGGCATCGGCGGGCTGGCCTTCGCCCTGGCAGCCAAGGACACCATCGCGAACTTCTTCGGCAGCGTGACCATCTTCGTGGACCGGCCGTTTCAAATCGGGGACTGGGTCGTGGTGGACGGTGCCGAGGGAATCGTGGAGGAGGTCGGTTTCCGATCCACACGTATTCGCACGTTCTACGACTCGCTGATCACGATCCCCAATGCGCGCTTCATGGAGGCGAAGATCGACAACTACGGAGCGCGACGCTATCGCCGTACCTTCGTGACGCTGAATCTCACCTATGACACGACCGCAGAGCAGATGCAGGCCTTCGTCGAGGGCGTCCGCGCGATCATCCAGTCCAATCCCAAGACCTGGAAAGACAAATACGAGGTGCATATGTCCGGCTTCGGGGCCTCGAGCCTGGACGTGATGCTGTATTTCTTCTTCGACGTGGAGTCCTGGTCCGAGGAGCTCGCCCAGCGGCACAACGTGTACTTGGAGATCATGGGCTTGGCCCAAGAGCTCGGGGTATCCTTCGCTTTCCCGACCCAGACCTTGCACCTGGACTCCGTCGCTGCACCCGGGGCAACGCGCCATGTGCCCCCTGCCCCAGAGTCCGCGAAACTGGTTCAGGTCATCAACGCCTTCGGACCTGGCGGCGAGAGCGCTCGCCCGGAGGGGCCCGAGCTCACTCACGGCTATCTGCCTGGAAGCAGTCCCAGCGGCTCCGCTGAAGACGGCGGTTGACCTGTCTGGCAACCCGCAGGGCGGGTCCGGAATTCAAGGCGTGCACAGCGCAGCTGCGGCGTCGGCGGACGAACACGCCAGCGAGCGTCAGGGCCAGAAGCGCCAGGGGGCCGCGGGGCGCCTGATGCGTCGGGCTGATACCGCAGCTGAAGTAGCAGACGTTGCTGGTGCTGTTACAGACGCCAAGTGCGCATTGCGTGCTCGAAGTGCAGCTCGTGCGACACGCCGATCCATTGCAGGTGTAAAGACCGCAAGCAACGGTACCTTTGTCGACGCATTTGCCAGCGCCGTCACAGGTATCGGCGTAGTGGGCAAGGAACACCGTCGGGCTGGCTGGATTCGGGCCGCAGCTGGGGGAACCACATTGAGTGCCTGAGGACCACAATCGACAGCCGCCATTGCCATCGCACTGGCCGTCTCTACCGCAAGTGGACTTCGATTGCGAAGAGCAGTTGCCATCGGGGTCGAAGCCCGAAGCCACGTTCGCGCAAACGCCGTTCGCTCCGGTGCCCTTCTTGGCCGCTGAGCACGCTTTGCAAGAGCCCGTGCACGCGCTGTTGCAGCACACGCCGTCAACGCAAAATGCGCTTTGGCACTCGGCGGCTGACGAGCAGGTTGCACCGTTGGACTTCGGACCTTGGCAAACGCTCCCGGTGCAGATGCTCGTGCCGTCACAATCGCCATTCCCAGAACATGAGGTCAGGCAAGCGCCAGAACCACAAATGTAGGGCTTGCAGCTACTCGAGCCATTGGAAGCACAATTGCCTTTACCGTCGCAGGTTTTCGCCGCATTCAGGGTCGTGCCGGAGCAGGTCGCGGCGGCACAGACGGCAGTCACTCCGTAGAAACGACACGCGCCTTTGCCATCGCATTGCCCATCCGTACCGCAACTGGAGGGCCCCTCGTCGTTGCACTGGGTCTTCGGGTCGGTGCCGTCCAGAATGGGCGCGCACTCCCCATCTTTTCCGGTACTGAGCGCTGCCGCGCACGACATGCAGGTGCCTTGGCAGGCAGATTCGCAGCACACACCATCCGCACAGAACCCACTTTGGCAGACGTTTGCGGTAGTGCAGGCAGTACCGTCCGTCAGCTTGGTCACACAGCGGTTTTGGATCGTGTCGCAGAACTCGGTCGCCTGACAAGCGGCGTCGGTTTCGCAGTCTCCGACGCAGAGGTTGCCAGCGCACTGCAATGGGTTGCAGATGACTTGTCCCAGCTCCAGACAACTGCCGCTTCCGTCGCACGCCTTGGGCAGCTTCTTGATGCCCCCGCTGCAGGTGGCGTCGCTGCAGCGCGTGCCGTTGCCATACAAGCGGCAGCCCCCTTTCCCGTCGCACTTGCCATCCTTGCCGCAGGTCATGGCTCCTTCGTCGGCGCAATCGTTACGGGGATCCGTACCGGCCTTGGCAGGGCCACAGGTGCCATCATCTTCACCATCCTCTTTGGCCGCAGCCGTGCACGCCAGGCAGGGCGAGTCGCAGCGCTTGTCGCAACACATGCCCGCCACACAGAAACCGGTCTGGCAGCTATTGTCTGTTGCGCAGAGAGCCCCGGTTGGAAGGACCCCGCTGCTGGCGCCACTACCCGCACTCCCGGCCGCGCCCGCGCTACCCGCGACCCCACCCGTGCCAGCTTCCACGCTCGCGTCGGGGCTGCCCTTGAGGTCATCCAGTTGGTTGACCACGGAGCACTGGCACAGGAGCAGGCTCAGCGCCGGCAGCAGGGCGGACAGGATGCGGCGCATCGGGAAACAAGGTATCACGCAGGGCGCCCACCGCACCCGCCGATGGCCGAATTGGCGCGCTTAGTAGTGCGGAGGGCGGTCCGCCGCAGGATCGACGGGGCTGTCGGCACCGCTACCCTCGGAGCCGCGCTTCTCCACGGCCTCCAGCCGCGCCCGGAGAGCTTCCAGGGCGCGCCGCTGCTCGTAGAGGGCGTCCGAGAGCTGCTCGATGACGTCCTGTTGCTCGGTGTATCGCAGCTCCAGCTCGACAATCCGTCGGCTGAGCTCGTCCACGGGCTCCGCCATTTCAGCCACCTTTCTTTCTGTCGACCCAAGAGCCAATGAGCTGTCGCAGCACCGGGAGGCTCACAGCGCCGTGGCGCAGGACCTCGTCGTGGAATTCGGCGAGGCTGAACGTGCCCTTCAGGTCCCGCTTGGCGCGGGCCCGCAGTTCGAGGATTTCCAGTTGGCCCAACTTGTAGGCCAGCGCTTGACCGGGCCAACCGATGTAGCGGTCGACCTCATTCTTGATGTTGGCCTCGGTCAAAGCCGTGTGCTCCAGCATATATCGCTCAGCTCGTTTGCGCGTCCAGCCCATGGCATGAATGCCCGTGTCCACGACCAGCCTCGCCGCACGCCAAGCGTCGAAACTCAGCATGCCCATGCGATCCAAGTCACTCGAATAGAGCCCGAGTTCGTCTGCTAGCCGTTCCGTATACAGCGCCCAGCCTTCCACATAAGCAGTCATGCCTGCGTGCTTCAAAAACGCGGGAACACCTTTCAAACCCTGGGCCACGCCGATTTGCAGATGGTGGCCGGGAATGCTCTCGTGAAACGCGAGCACCTCCGCCTCGAAGCGCGGCCGCGTCTGGGGTTCGAAAACGTTGACGAAATACTCACCGGGCTTGGTGCCATCTGGATGCGGTTGGCGGTAGTAGGCAATCGTCGAAAACTCCGCTTCGTAGTCTGGGATCTGCCTGACCACGCAATCCGAACTGGGTCGCAGCCCGAGGTAGTCCGGGAGTCTCTTTTTGGCGGACGCCAGAGCCCGCTCCGCCGCGGTCACGATGCTCGCGGCGGAATCGAAATACAGCTTCTTGTCGGTGCGCAGGCGTGTGCGGATCTTGACGAGATCCCCAGTACCGAGGGTGCGCTTGCCCAAGCCGCGCATCTCTTCCTCGATCTTCGCTATCTCTTTCGGCCCGATCGCGTGAATGGCCTTCGGCTCCAGATCCAGCGTGGTGTGTCCGCGGGAAAGCGCTCGATAGCAAGCTTGTCCGTTGGGCAGCGCGCCCACGCCCTCCTTGCCCTCACCGCGCGCATGGGGCGCGATCTCCTCTTTGAGAAGCACGAGGTAGCGCTTGGTCGCGTTGCGGATCCCGGTGGCGGCGGCGCGCAAGTCCGAACGAAAGGTGTCGCGCTGGGAGTCCGACAGGCCTTTGGCACTCTTTGCTGGCCCCAGCAGTCCCCACTTGTCGTCAGCTACGGTGAGCTCCTGCTCCAGCATCTTGATCGTGAGCGCCACGGACCGTTTGTTTGCGAACAGCCCGCGCTTGGCGCCCAGTCGCAACGAGTCAATCTGCCGCTCGATCGCCTCCGGGGCGGCCCGATAGCGCCTGAGCAGGTTCTCGGCGTCTTGCATCGAACGGATTGGGTGCGACTCGGCCAAGCGATTCCACTCGGTCACGGGGTTGGAGCGAGGAGAGAGGGTCCACAGGTCGAGTTCGCAGATTTCGCTTTCTATCTCCGAACGGACGGTTTCAGCGAACAAGCTCGCGGTCAGTCGCTGCCGGCCCTTCAATTCGCCAGACAGGATCTCCTCTATTCGAGCCGCGAAGCCCCGACGAACCTTGCGCCGCTCTTCTTCGGCGCTCCGGGAGCGGTCCCCCACCTTGTCGTCGAAACGATGAATGCCGAGGCGTGTGGCCCAAATCGGGAACTCGGTCATGTTCCATTGCCAATGCTCGATCAGTAGTGCCGCGAGCTTCGCGTCTTCCACGCCGGCCGCTGCGTCCGGCGTCCAGTTGACCGCGGGCGCTTGAACCGGTGCAGCGCTACTCTGGGGCGGTGCGTTCGACATGGCAGGTTGGGGGGGCACGCCGCCACAAGCGACGGCCAGAGCGGCAAGGGACAAGAGTACGGTACGCATCGTCCAAGCGACAATAGCAGCGCGGCCGAGGCGCGGAGCGACTAGTTCTCGTGCTTGGCGCCGAGGGCGTCTTGCGCCATCTCGTCGAAGCTCATTTGCTTGGTTCGACGCACTTCGTCGTCGGAATACAGCCGCGATATGAGCGAATCATCCACCCCCAGAATGCGGCGAATGATACGGCCAAATACCACCCGCGCAACCAGGTGATCATTGTACACATCCTGCAGCCCGGTCATGAACTTCGTGAAGGGGTGGTCGCGCACTTCGTCCTTCGTGCCCAGGAGTTGAATGCGCTTGAATGCTTGTCGGAGCCGCCGCCCGCTCGGGTCCACATGGCGCATCGGCTCGAAGAACACGTCTCTGAAGAACGGCGCGCCGTAGTAGAGCACATTGGCAAACGCCCATACCGCTGATAACCGACGCGACAGGCTCGGCTTGGGTCGGCTCGCCTGCTGCTGTCGATACTCCTCGGTGGCGTAGTGCTCCACCATGTGAAAATCCATGGCGATATGCCGCGACTCGTCGCGATTGATGAGCTCCATTGCCTGGTCGCTCATGTCGTCTTTGACGTGGTCGCCAATGGACCGTAGGAGTGCAACATCCAGGATCAGCTCGCCACTCGTGATGTACGTGTTTGCGATCTCAGGAGGCAGGAACCGAATTGCATTGATGAAATGCGGGGTGAACTTCATCAACGCATCGTTGGGCTGGTACAGACGGTACTTGTGCACGTCGTAGAAGTCCGCGAGCATCTGCGCCGCGTGGGCGTGGCGCACTTCGTCCTTGACGAAGGTCGCGAAGATCTCCCTCAGCACCGAATCGTCCGTGTTTTTGCGCTGCTGTTCGAAGAGGGCGCCGGCCAGGCGCTCGATGCCCGCCATGTCCGTGAAGTACTGGACGATGGCGATTTCATCCTCGCGGCTCATGTCGCGGGGACGAGCATTCCAATCCAAATCGCCGACACGCCACTGCTCACGTCGGCACTTTTCCAGCATGGTCTGGAGTTCCACCGGGCAGCTCCTTCGACCAGGAGTATAGCACCAGCCTCCGGCCTACGCCCAGAGCTCGGCTGAGGGCTTACTTCTTGGAAGGCTTCTTGGAGCGCTTCTGGGATGCCTTGCGCTTGTGCACAACCGTCTTGATCAAGTGCAGCCGGTAGCGAATCACCCGATGAGTCGCTTTGTCGGCCTTGCACCAGTGGTTGCGCTTCGGATGATTCTTGCCCTGATAGCTCGCGAGCCACTGGGGAAACCAAGCCGTGCCAGTCTTCTTTTTGCACAGCTTGCGGTTGTTGGTGATGAGCTGGCCCATGGTCTGGAGATTCGTCTCCGCCTCCAGCAGCGACTTCTTGACCGCCTTGCAGGCTTCGCTCGGGGCGTTCACAGGGTCTTCGTCTTTTCGACACGCCCCGATGTAACGGGCCCGAATCTGGCCCAGACCGTGGTCTTCCCCATTGGGGCTGACCACTTCCGGGCGCCAGCCGCTTTCGTAGTGCACGATCGCCACGCCCGTCAGCGGATCGAAGTTGTGCTCCTTGGCCACGGCGTTGAGCACCTTGGCAAACTCCACGGCCTCCTCCCTCGGCATTTGCGGCCGGGAGAGCATGATCGCAGCAACGATGATGGCGACGGGCCTAACCATGAGCCAACCCCGCCTTAGCAAAAGGGACTGCTAAGCGCCAAACTCCGGACTGTCGTGGCCGCGGCGGGTTGGAGCATTAGTCCCGTGATCTCCGGGAGTTAGCGGCGGATAGCGGTCCCCAGCCATCTGACGCGTGGCGATGGCTCTTCCCTCTGGTAGCCTCGCCGCCATGCTTTCTGACCTCGACGAATCCGAGCGCATGTTGCTCCTGAAGTTCGTGTGTTCCTTCGCCTGGGCAGACCTGGAGATCCGAGGTTCGGAGCGCACCTTGGTCCACCGCATGGTCAAGTCCTTGAAACTGACCGACGACGAAGCCGCAAAGGTAGAGGAGTGGTTGAAGACGCCACCGAAGGCAGAGGAAGTCGACCCGAACCGCGTCCCACGAGCGCATCGACAGCTATTCATCGACGCCGCGCGCCAGGTGATCGCAGCGGACGGCGAAATCGATCCAGCAGAGAAAGAGAACCTCGAGCTCTTCGAGGCGTTGCTCAAGTAACCGTCAGCGCTTCGTGACGTTGACCGTGCTCTTCATGCGAATCGGCGTCGATCCCATCCCGGGCAGCGCGACGTTCATTGCCTTGTCCATGGACGAGCGACCCGTGGGATAGAAACCGCCGAGGGTGAAAGAAAGCGTGCCCTCGCTGGACCCAGCACCATCCGCGGAGCCACCGACCGGCTGCTGAGTGCGCCGCACCTTGACCTTGACGGTCTTTCCCGCGAAGCTAAGTAGCTCATAGCGGCTGGTTTGGTTCACGGGGCCCTTCTTTTCATCCAGGGTGACGTCGACTTGCCACTCTGCGCCCCTTCCAATGGGCTCTTTGGGGAAGGCATCCCCAACTTCCACCGGGGCGTCACCGTCCTTGCCCCCTTGCTCGACGTTGAACTCCCGTACGATACCTTGAGGGGTGACCCACCCGGTCGCGACGACGCGCTCGGGCATTTTGCTGCCCAGGCCGCCTGCGAGCCCGCCCAGGATTCCACCCAGGGCGCCGCCGCCCTGGCCGACCGCAAAGGGGCCCGCGGAATACGTGAACTTCGCGTCGCCGTCTTTGCTCACCTGAATGATGCGGATGTTGATTGGAGCGCTCATGCGAATGTCGGGCAAGGGCAACGACACACCCGTTATCTTCGACGTCGAGGCAAACTTGAGCCTCTGCTTCGCGCCTTTGCGAAAAGCGTGCTTTGCGACTTTGCGCGGCTCAGCACCGGGTTTGAGTAGTGTAACCCGGGGCGCGCCACCTCCAGCTGCGGGGATGGGCCCGCCTTGGGTCTCGAGAGGCTTCGGCGCTTCCCCCGCCGGTACAGGAACCGTTTCGCTCCCCTGCGCGGGCTTTGGCTTTTTCGCCAGTTCCGTGGGTTCGCGCTCAGGCTCGTCACGTCCGACACCCACATCGGCCGCACGCGTCTCGATCATTGGCGGCGGGGGCTTCTTGGAAGCGCACGCCAACACGCAACCCACGGCCATACCCAGTGCGCAAGCTCGGCGGAGCACGCTCATCCGCCTTTGGTCGCAACGAACTCCGGCGGCAATTCAGAGCCCTCTCCGAAGAAGAACTTCTCGCACTCTGTCATCCAGACGTGCTGCCCCTGCTCACTGGTCAGGTCCAGGCGAAACTCGTTGATGAGCATCTTCGAGTGCTCGAGCCAGATCCGCCAGCCCTCTTTGGACACGTTCTCGTACACACGCTGCCCCAGCTCGCCTTTGAAAGGTGGCTTGTCCAGGGCCTCGGCTTCCTGGCCCAGTTTCACGCACTTCACCGTCTTCGACATTCCAGGGTTTTGGCAACACGCGGCAGCAGCGTCAACTCCTGCCCACCGCCACTGCGCGAGCGGATGGCCAGGAGTGGCGCTTTCGGTGCGGAGCCGTCACCGCCCGCGACGCCTAGCAAAAACAGTCAATACATTTAAGCACTTGCGGCTGCGACGCCACACAGCATCCGCCGCGGGCGCAGGGTTCGGACTAGACTCTGGAAAATGGCCCATGTCTGCAAGCCTCGACTGCACTTTGGCGCAACCGCAGGGGCGCTGCTCGCAGCCCTGCTATCGACGGGCACGGCCAATGCCCAGCTCGCGCGGAGTCCCTATCTGCACCAGGGCACACCGAACTCCATGACGGTGGTGTGGACGACGAGCACGAGTTCTCCAGGTGTCGTGAAGTACGGCGCCAGCCCGACAGCGCTGACCCAGACCGCAAGCGGCCCCTCCGGAACTCAGCACGAGGTGAAGATCACCGGACTGTCGCCGAGCACACGCTACTACTACAGCGTGGGAACCGGGGCTCAGGTCTGGGCTGGCGGCGACGCTGGTCACTACTTCGAGACGTCGCCCCCCGTTGGCACGGACGCGAAGTTCCGGGCTTGGATCGTGGGAGATTCCGGAACCGGCGGGTCCCAGCAGGCCAAGGTCCGAGACGCAATGCTCACCCACGTCGGACAGTACCGACCCCAGCTCTACCTGCACATGGGCGACATGGCCTATTCCGACGGAACCACTTCGGAGTTCACGTCGAAGTTCTTCGCCATGTACCCCACGGTGCTACGCAACACCGTGATGTGGCCCACCATGGGCAATCACGAAGGGCACTCATCAGATTCGGGGACCCAGAGCGGCCCGTACTACACGGCCTACGTTCTGCCCAAGTCTGGGGAGGCGGGCGGCCTGCCCTCGGGCACCGAGGCATACTACTCCTTCGACTACGCCAACGTGCACTTCATCATCCTCGACTCACACGACTCAGACCGTTCGCCATCGGGCCCGATGCTCACCTGGGCCAAGAACGACATCTCAGCGACCAAGCAGGAGTGGATCGTCGCGTACTTCCATCACCCGGCGTATACCAAGGGCAGCCACGATTCCGATACCGAGGGCCAACTGCGGGACATGCGGGAAAAGGCGTTGCCCATTCTCGAGGCGGGCGGCGTCGACCTGGTATTGGCCGGGCACTCCCACATCTACGAACGCTCCTATCTAGTGGACGGCGCCTACGAAACGCCGACGACGGCAGCGGGGAAGATCAAGGACAACGGGGACGGCAAGCTCGACGGCACTGGCCCCTACCAGAAGCCGGCTGGCGTCACGGGCCGCAACGGCGCCGTGTACATCGTCGCCGGTCACGGGGGTACCGGTGTTTCCGGACCGGGCAACCACCCGTTGATGTACTTCACGGAAAAACAGAACGGGTCCTGCATCTTGGATGTTCAAGGCAATCGCCTGAGCATCATCAACGTACGGCACGACGCTCAGGTGACGGATCGGTTCACGATGGTGAAGGGTGAAGCCCTGGTGATCGCGTCTCCGGACGGTGGCGAGACTCTCGATCCGAACCAGCCCACCACTATCCGCTGGGCAACCGTCGGCACCATCCCAAGCGTGAACCTGGACTACTCCCTCGACGACGGAAAGAATTGGGTCAGCATCGCGACCCATGTGCAGAACTCGGGCTCGTACACTTGGACCGTGCCTGGGGTCACCACCACCCAAGGGCTGGTCAAGGTCACAGCATCAGCCAAAGCTGCCGTCTTCGACGAGAGCAACGCCGGGTTCAACATCGGCAACGTCGGACCACAAGTCCCGGTCAGCTTCGGTGACACCTGGAGTTATTTGGATCAGGGTCCGGACCCCGGCGCGAGTTGGAACAGCTCAGGCTTCGACGATTCCGCGTGGAAGAGCGGCAAGGCGGAACTCGGCTACGGCGATGGAGACGAAGCAACACAGCTCCATGATGCCGACCCCAACATTCCGACAGTGTACTTCCGAAAGAAGATCAACCTTGCGGGCCTCGTCACGGATGCTTCAGTGAAGGCGATCCACGACGACGGTGTCGCCGTCTTCGTCAACGGAACGGAGGTCCTCAGCAAGCACATCACGGCGACGGACTACGCGAGCTACAGCGCAAGCTCCCAAGACAACGAGCTTTCCACCGCTCAGGTGCCAACGAGTGCCTTCGTCAGCGGCGAGAACATCATCGCAGCAATGGTCAAGCAGAGCAGCTCGGGCTCCAGCGACGTTTCCTTCGATCTGGAATTGAGCGTGACGGTTCAAGCGACGGGTCCGGACGGCGGCGTCGGCGGTAGCGGCGGTGCCGCAGGAGCCACGGGTGGCGGCGGTAGTGGTGCCGGGGCGGGTAGTGGAGCCGCGGGCGGCGCCGGCGCCGGCGCTGGAGCAGCCAACTCTGCCGCTGACGACGACGATGGCGGATGCGGTTGCCGCACGCCGAGGTCCGAACCCGCGCCGGGGAGCGCAGCATGGCTGCTGCTCGTCCTAGGCGCCGCCCTCCTGCGGCGCCGCGTCGAGAAATAGGCTTTTGTCGCAGGGAGCGTGAAAGCGCTCTCGGTCCAGGCTACAATTGTGGCGCGGCGCCGATTCGTTTTGGTCTCGGGTCACGACGAACTTGGAGGCTTCTCATGTCACATCAACTCCTGCGACGCGCACTCGTGTGCGCGCCCACCTTGGCCTTGGCGCTGGCATGCGGGAGCAGTAGCGACGGGGGTCTCTTCGGGGGCTCAGGCGGAGGAGCTACGACTGGCGGGACGACGGGTTCCGGCGGAGGCACCAGTGGTAGCGCTGGGCAAGCCGGTCAGGGCGCCGCTCCGGCAACGGGGGGTCAAGCTGGCTCCGGCGGCACGCCTGGCAGCGGTGGCACGCCCGGCTCCGGCGGCACCCCGGGTAGCGGCGGGATACCGGGTAGCGGTGGCACGCCCGGGTACTCCCTGGACAACGTGTGCGACAAACTCCCGCAAGAGCGCTGCAAGCTACGCAAGAGTTGTTGCACATCGATCTACGGATTCGACGAGCCCAAGTGCATCGAAAACGAAAGGGCAGACTGCGAGGCTCGTGTCAAGGCCGTGGGCGCTGGGGACGCCACCTTCAACGTGAAAAACATCGACATTTGCCTCGCCCAGGCCGCCGGGATCTTACAGACGTGCAAGTTTCACTCTGAGAACTTGGCGCCGTATTCGGAGGTCTTGAACAGCTGCCGCGGGATATTCGATCCCAAGAAGAAGCCAGGGGATTCTTGCAGCGAAGATGGCGAGTGCGCCACGGCGCCCGCTCCCCACGGCGTCTCTGGCTGCGGAGATTCCAGCGGGCGGTGCTTCCAGAGCGAGGTGGTTCAACCCGGGGGCAAGTGCGACACGAGCGTGTACTGCGCGAAGGGAACGCGGTGTTCCGGCGGCACCTGCAAGGCCGTGAAGGCTGGGGACTCCTGCTTTGGCGCCTCGTGGTCGTGTGGGTTCGGTCTGTACTGCAGTGGTGGAAGCTGTAAAGAGCCGAAGGACAGCGGCGCCTGCAATTCCAGGTACTACTGCAAGTCCTACAGTTGCCAGGGCTACCAGTGTCAGCCTCAGTGGCCGGTCGTGAGCCAACGCAGCTGCGGCAAGTCGGGCTGAGCACCGCGGTCGCCAACAACCTTCGCGGCGCTCGCTCGCGAGCAGCCCGGAAATGAGAAACGGCCGCGTCGCCTGTAGCGAGCGGCCGTTCGCTGGGTGGACCGAAGAATCAGGCCGGGCTCGGCAGCTTCTTCTTCTTGTCCGTGTCCGGCTTCTTCACGTCCTTGCCACCGCCGCAGGCGGGGCTCGGATTCTTGCGGTCCTTCTTCTTGTCGTCTTCCGCTTTCTTGCCGCCGCCACATAGGGCCGCCGGGCTGGGAAGCTTTTTCTTCTTGTCCGTGTCCGGCTTCTTCACGTCCTTGCCACCGCCACACGCGGGGCTCGGATTCTTGCGGTCCTTCTTCTTGTCGTCTTCCGCTTTCTTGCCACCGCCACATAGGGCGCTCACGTCAGGCGTGGACGCAGCCATCGCAGAGCCGGAGAGGAATAGACCCGCCGCGGCGAGCCCGGAGATGAGGAATTGGGCCGTTTTCATGGTCTCTCCTTTTTGGGGCATCCATTGATGCTCGTCAAGTCTGTGGCGACAATCAGCGGATCTGGCGGCCAACAGAGGCCTCCGGGAGCCGGCCCTCGACCTCCGGCTGCAGCGATGCAAAAAGCAGCGGCCATGAAGATCGCGGTCATCGGAGGCGGTCCCGCCGGGCTCTATTTCGCGTTGTTGATGAAGCGAGCGAGCGCTTCCCACGAAGTGGAGGTGTTCGAGCGACACCGCGCCGGCGACACGTTCGGCTTCGGCGTCGTGTTCAGCGATCAAACCATGAGCTACCTCGCCGAGGCGGACCCGCAAAGCTACGAGGCCATCACCAAGACCCTGGCGCATTGGGACGACATTGATACCCACATTCATGGTCAGGTCGTTCGTTCCACCGGGCACGGTTTCTCGGGCCTGTCCCGGCAGACGCTGTTGAACATCTTGACCCAACGCTGCCGCGACGTGGACGTTGACCTCCATTTCGAACGAGAGGTCAGTCCGGATGTCTCTCAGTTTGGCGACGCCGATCTGATCGTGGTGTGCGACGGTGTCAACTCCGCGCTGCGAGACAAGTATCAGGATCGCTTCGAGCCGGAAGTGGACTTCCGTCCCAACCGCTTCGTTTGGCTCGGCACCGACTTTCCGTTCAAGGCCTTCACGTTCTACTTCAACCAGAACGAGCACGGACTCTTCCGGGTACACGCGTACCGCTACGAGAAGGAGACCAGCACCTTCATCGTCGAATGCACTGAACAGACCTGGAAGGCGGCTGGGCTGGACAAGGCGAGCGAAGACGAGACCATTGCCTATTGCGAGAAGCTCTTCGCCAAGGAGCTTGCGGGACACAAGCTGCTGAAGAACCGCAGCATTTGGCGCCAATTCCCGACGGTCAAGAACCGCAACTGGCATTTCGACAACGTGGTCTTATTGGGCGACGCCGTGCATACCGCGCACTTCTCTATCGGTTCCGGCACGAAACTGGCGATGGAGGACGCCATCGCCCTGAGAGATGCAGTGGTCGCACACGATGACGTATCCGTGGCGCTCGACGCCTACGAGCGGGAGAGGAGAGGCGTCGTGGAAAGCTTGCAGCGTGCGGCCCAGGTCAGCCTGGAGTGGTTCGAGAACACCGAACGCTACCTGAAACTGCCCGCTTTGGAATTCACCTTCAGCATGTTGACTCGCAGCCTGCGTGTCACCCATGAAAACCTCCGCTTGCGGGATCCCGAGTTGATCGCACGCGTGGATCAGGCCGTTGCAGCCAAGGCTGCCAAACAGAGTGGTGTCGACTTTCCACAACAACGGCCTCCCCCTCCCCTACTGACACCCTACAAGCTCCGCGATCTGGTCCTCGACAATCGCATCGTCGTCTCGCCTATGTGTATGTACTCCGCGGAAGACGGCACGGTGAATGACTGGCACTTGGTGCACCTCGGCAGCCGCGCGGTTGGCGGAGCGGGCCTGGTGATCGCGGAGATGACCAACGTGTCTGCGGACGGGCGCATCTCTCCGGGTTGCGCGGGCATGTACTCGCCCGAGCACGTCACGGCCTGGAAGCGGATTACGGATTTCGTGCATCAATATACCTCGGCGCGGATCGGCCTGCAGCTGGGGCACGCGGGCAGAAAGGGCGCTACGAAACGCCTCTGGGACGGCCCGGACGAACCACTGGAGGACGGCGCCTGGCCCCTTCTTTCGGCGTCGGCCATTCCCTATCTGCCAAACAGCCAAACGCCCAAGCCCATGACCGAAGACGACATGCGGCGCGTGGTGGCAGATCACGTTCGCGCAGCAGAAATGGCGGAGCGCGCCGGCTTCGATCTTTTGGAGTTGCACTGCGCTCACGGCTACTTGCTGTCGAGTTTTCTGTCTCCGCTGACGAATCAACGGACTGACGCCTACGGCGGCGCCGTTCAGGCTCGCTTGAAGTTCCCACTTCAGGTCTTCGAGGCGGTGCGAAAGGCGTGGCCGGCACACAAGCCCATGAGCGTGCGGATTTCAGCAAGCGACTGGGCTCCAGGGGGCATCTCGCCGGAAGACGCCGTCGTCATCGGCCGCACCTTCCACGAACACGGCGCCGACATCATCGATGTATCGGCGGGGCAGACCGTGCCGGACCAAAAGCCAACCTACGGCCGGTTGTTCCAGACACCGCTTTCGGAGTTCATCCGCCTGGAGGCCGGGGTGCCCACGATGACCGTGGGCAACATCCAGAGCTTTTCAGACGCCAACAGCATCGTTGCTGCGCAGCGCGCGGACCTATGTGTCATCGCCCGCGGGCACCTCCACGATCCTTACTGGACGCGGCATGCTGCGGGAGAGCTGGGCCAACCCCCGTCTTGGCCGCGTCAGTACCGCGCGATCGAGAAGTACAATTTCCGCTTTTCGTGATCGGCTATAGTGAGCCCATGAAGACCGTCGCGGACATCATGACGAAAGAGGTGCTCACCCTGCGCGCAGAAGCCCCTGTGGAGCAGGCAGCATTGGAACTCATCTTGCGCGGCGTGCACGGCGCGCCCGTGGAGGACGAGTCCGGGAACATCGTCGGAGTGCTCTCCACCACGGCTTTGCTGGCGACGGATAGCGGCAAAGACGTCTCCGACGCCATGGCGCCCGTGCTGTTTGCGGTGATGGACACCGATCATGCCCTCTACGCTGCCAAGCGTATGGTCGAAACCGGGAGTCACCGCGTCCTGGTGCTGAACAGCGCCGGTGAGCTGGTGGGGGTCGTGAGTCCGACCGACGTCATGAAGGCCCTACTCCGGGGTGAGGATCTGCACGTGGGCTGGGACGGCTGGGAAGAGCGCGCCGAGCGCGCGTGAACCTCGTCTAGCAACCGTCAGCAAGCTCGGACAGCAGAGGGGCATCGCGATCCCGCGGATTGATGGTGATTTCGTTCTCGGCGAAGGGCCAAGGGATCCCCAGCTCAGGATCATTGTAGCGCAGTGTCCGCTCGTGCTCCGGGGACCAATACTCCGTCACCTTGTAGGCGACGATCGTGTCCGGCTCCAAGGTACAAACGCCGTGAGCGAAACCTGGGGGCACCCAGACTTGGTTCGCTTGGTCGGCGCTGAGTTCCACGGCAACGTGGCGGCCGAAGCTCTTGCTGCCTCGTCGCACATCCACCGCCACATCCAGCACCGAGCCGTGGACAACCCGAACGAGCTTGCCCTGTGCTTTGGGTGAGACCTGAAAGTGCAGCCCTCGAAGCGTCCCAGGCGCGGCCGAGAGGGACTCGTTGTCCTGAACGAAACGTGCGCTCACACCCACCGCTTCGAGGGTCGAGCTGCGAAACGTCTCCATGAAGTAGCCACGCTCGTCCCCAAGGCGTTTTCCTTCAATCAGCAACACGTCCTTCAGTTCCGTGGGGCGTGGACGCATCTCGCCCACCCTCACGCCTTCGACTCGAAGGAGAGTTCTCTAACCGTCTTCTGCAGTTCGGCCACCAAGCGTTCTCGCTCCCGCTGCGCCTGTACGATCGCCGTGGACAGATCCTTCAACGTGTCCTCCTCCTGACTGAGTTCGGCTACGTAGCGTTCCCGCAGTGCCCGTTCATCTTTGCTGTCCCCCAAAGACTGGAGGTTCTGCCGCACCCGCTTCTGGTTGTCTTGAATGCGCTTCACTTCGCGTTCTTGTTGAGCCAGCACCGCATTCAATTCTCGAACCAAGTCGTTCAAACCCAGAACTCCATCCAGGGCCGCACGCGCAGCGGCATCGATGGTTTCGCTCTCGACCCACACCTCGACTTGCTCGCGCGTCAGACTGGCAACCCCGATGGTCTGACGCTCGTCCCCGCGTTCTTTGACCACGAAGGTGTGTTTGCCGCGCTTCGGCACATCGAAGCGAAAGCGGCGGTAGTTCTCGGTAACGGCGTTGGGCTCGGGCGTGTCCGCAAGTTCGAATCCTCGCTGAAAGCGGTGATCCAAAAAGAGGTCCAGGTCCGAGTCGGTCTTGTTGTTGATGCGGTAGATGGTCTTCAACTCTCGGTATCTCAAGAATTCGAGAACGCCCCCAGCAATGCGTGTGCGCGCGACTGTGCTCAAGCCTGACTCGTGGTCGACCGCGACGGTGCAAGCGAGCTCGACAGAGTATGGGACGATGCGTTCGTCCCCGGGCTTCACGGTCTCGAGCATGGACTCGCCTAAGTACCGCTCCCCTTCAAGAACCGTCACGGGTCCACCCTCGAGGGTCAAACCGGTCGTGTTTTCGAATAGAACCGCCGACAAGGGGTTGTCTTCGCGCGTGTCGCGATTGTAGAGGACCACGCGCTTGCCCTTGAACGCAGACGACAGAATCGGAACCAAGGCCGACTCGCCACGTTTGACGGTGACGGGCCGCTCGATGGCGTATTCGAACAAATCGCCTACCTTCTTGGTGCGAGTCTGCACCTTGACGGACTTGGCGACGGCCGCCGCTCGCCTGCGCGGACTCTGGCGCGCGGGCGCCGCGGCGGGCGGTGGCGGCGGCAGCCCAAAACCTTGCGGCGCAGCTCCTGCCACGGCTGGCGCTTCCTCGGCGACCTCCGCTTCATAGAGCATGTCCTCCACGAGCGGCGGAGCGTAGGCTTCTTCCTCGTC
The DNA here is from genome assembly GCA_965222375.1 of Polyangiaceae bacterium. GTDB lineage: Bacteria > Myxococcota_A > Polyangia > Polyangiales > Polyangiaceae > JACKEA01. Next base: position 2,710,029 of record CBDCTZ010000016.1, on the reverse strand, counting down.
GACCTGCACTTCCGGACGACGCCGGTAGCGAGGTGAATACAGGTCGTGCACGAATGAGACGGGCAGCCCAGCGACCAAGCGGAGACGCACGTCAGTCCAATCTTCGTCCTGGGTGTTATCTATCAACGCCCAGCCTTGAATCAGCGGTTCCGGCTCAGCGAGGATCATTCGATAAGACGTCTTCCAGACCGGCGTTTCCACGACGTAGCTGGCCACCAGTGGCCGCTCACCCTTGCCGCGGGCGAAAATCGTCAGGCGCTTGATATCCTTCTTCTTGCTACCGATGAGAACATCCAATAGGTGCTGCAGGTCCTTCTTGACGCTGTCATCCAGGAGTCGAACCTGTTTCAGCTCCTCTAGGTCGAAGGCCTGCATGCTCGCGTCGTTTCCCATCAGGACGAGGCGATGCTTGCTGAAGTTTTCTCGCTCGACCCGCCGCCATTCCGTTTCCAGCCCAGCAATCGTTCCTGGAACGGTCTCGCTACCTATGTCGACTTCGGCCCGCGCGCCTTTGAGCTGCTCGAGCAAACCGCTCATGCCGTGGCCATCCGGCAGCCGAAAGGCGATTTCCTCCAGCCGCTTCTCCGTCGGTAGCGTCGATTCGTAGCTGATGCTCGCTACGTGCCCATCCGCCAGGTCCAAGACCGTGAGCGACTTGAGCACGTCGTTCATTTCGGAAGCTCTGAAGTGCAGGTCGACGGCGACGTCGTCTTTCACTTCCCCTTGGCGCTCGAAGAACCCGATGCCGTGCTTGAACAACACCACTTTGACGATCTGCAGCATTGTTTTCGATTGTCGTTCCAGCCCGAGTTGTTGTCCAACTCCGCTTCGGCCGGGGCCTACTTGAGGCGCGCAGAGATTACTTTGGTCGCGCCGGGCAGGACCGAGAATGCGCGAACCGCCCGCTTTTCACCATTGATGAACATCACCGTGTGCCGGCCAGGGCTGACGCGAACGCCAAGACGCGGGGTCTGGCCCAGGGGGCGGCCATCGAGCACGACGTGGGACGCGGGGATCGAGTTGATGTTCAACTTGCCAGGAGCCTTGGCAACCGGTCTTGTTTTGACCACCGCGGGCGCGGGCGCAGGTGCTGCTGCCACTGGCACCGCCCGAGCAGGAGCGGCGCCGGTGGTCGGCTGGGGCGTGGGCGCCACCACCGGAGCGGCCGCGACGGGCGCCGGAGGACGCGGCGCGGCCGCAGGACTGAGGGTCGGCGGCTGAGCGGTCGCGGCTTTGGGCGCGAGTTCTGGCGGCAGAGGCGGCAAGACGCGCTTGCTGCGCCTCATTTCCAAATGAATCGCTGCTGGCCCCGCACCGCGCTCCAGAAGGCGAGCTGGCGGAGACTCGTGGTTGTTGGAGCGAACGGTCAGCCACTGCCGCTGGCGCTCGAGGGTCAGGGTGCAGGGCAGCTCGAAGCAACGCGCCACGCCATCCACGAACACCGTTGCCTGCACCACCGTATAGCCGTCATCATCCGTAGCGGCGACCGTGCGCGTCATCTCGGCGGTTCGGGCATCCTGGGCGCGCACGGTGAGCGCCACGACGCATACGATGATCATTCCAACCAGGCCGGCGGCAAAGCCAAACAGCATGTATCGCCGTGCATCCGTGGCTGGTCCGAACAGCCGGCTCAGCCCGCGGCGAAAGCCCACAGCCTGGGCGAGGTCGATGACTGATTCACTCGCCTGGGTTTCCCGGGGCGGGGGTCCCCAGCCCTTGGCAAAGGTAATCAGCGCCTCGGATTTGGCAGGCGGCTCTTGAGGCCAGGGAGCATAGGCTTCCACGTAGCCGGGGCGCCGCGCCGACGGCTGCTTACGTGGATCGAAAACCTCGAAGAGCGCCTCGGGCTCCGGGGCTGAGGCAGTGCCAGGCGGCGGTGCCGGCGCAGGGGCGGATGGGCGCTGCCCAGCGGCGCGCGCGGCGTCGTACTCGGGAACAGGGGTGAGTCGGGGGGCGGGCAACGGAGAAGGACCCGGAACCCCCGACGCAGCTGGCGGTGGGGAGGGGGCGGGAAGTGCCACTGCGGGCGGCGGGCGAGGCGCGGGCACCGAGGCGGTGGGGGGCGGGCGCGGCGCGGATACCGGAGACGGACCCGGAACCCCCGACGCAGCTGGCGAGGGGGCGGGAAGTGCCACTGCGGGCAGCGGGCGAGGCGCGGGCACCGAGGCGGTGGGGGGCGGGCGCGGAGCCGGCTCCGACGCGACATCGTCGCGCTCCTCCAGCCTCGGAAACACCGGTACGGGCGGCAGCGTGTATTGCACCGGGCGTGCTTGTGGCAAGTTGGGCAAGGGTGGCAGGTTCCCGCGCCCGGTTGGGGCGAAGGATCGAGGCACGGTCACGGATGTGTCGGAACGCACGGACCGAATGAGTTGCTTCGTGAAGACGTTTTCGTCGTCGTCATCGTCTTCCGGAATCACGCTCTGAACTCCGGCGAACAAGGTGTGAGGGTCTGTCGAAAGCTCACCGTAGCGGTGCTCTGCGGGTCCCTTCTGCGATTCCCGCAGCGCGGGCATCGTCGTGGTTTGTTCGTCGAGCACCATGCGTGGATCCATGTGTCGCCTTCCTAGACACAAGCCTACATCGTCCCACACTGGAGCACAGGTCGATAAACGCCTGAAACTAAAAAGATTTTGTACGAGGGCTGCAATCGTGCAGCCAGACTGGTTTTCCTCAGCGCCCCAGAGCGTGGTCGAGGCGGGCTCGAGCCGCCCGCCAGTCAACACGCACGTTGATGGCCTCGAGGCGAGCCTGCAGGAGCTCAGTTTCCGCATCCGTCAACGCCACTGAGGTGGCACGCCCGAACCGGAATAGCTCCGATTGCACTCGGTAGGACTCCTCTGCGGCGACCAAGCCACGCTGGGCCGCGGAAACCGCCTTGGTCGCCTCAGTCAATGCGCCATGCGCGTTGACGACCTCAGTGCGTATCTGATCTCGAAGCCTGGATGACTGAGCGTCGACCGCAGAGCGGCGCGCGTGCAGAGCGTCGGCGCCGGCGGAGGCGCTGAAGAAATCGTTTGGCGTCCAAGTCAGCTGGACTCCGACGTCCCAAGTAGCACGCCAGGCTTTGGACTGTGGCACGTATCGTTGGTTTGGGTTTGCGTAATACACGTTACCAAACGCATCTAGGCGAGGATAACCGGCAGAACGCGTCGCTTTCGCTCGTGCAGAGAGTGCGGAGCCAGAACGCTCGAGGGCGGAAAGCTCTGGGCGCTTCTTCAATGCCTCCGCAACCAGCGCGCTGGAGCTGCGCACGGGTGTCGCCGGTGGCGTCGCGAACACGTCTTCGCCTATCTCGTAGGGCTTGCGCGACTTGTCGTGCAAAGACGTACGCAACCGGTCCTCGGTGAGCCGGGCGAGAGTGGACGCGCGCGTATCCACCAGCTCGGCGCGCGCCAGCTGCGCTTGCGCCCGCAGCACGTCGGCCTTGGACGCCCGCTCGGCTTGCTTGAGGGCTTCCACGACCTTGAGGTGAGAAGTGGCCTGTTGAACGGACTGTTTCGCCGCAACTTGGGACAGCTTCGCGCGCACCCATTCGTAGTACAGCAGCTTGCCGTTCGTTCGGGACGCTCGACGCGCTGCGAGCAGTTCCATGCTGACCCCTTGGGAGAGCCGAGCGCTAGCGCGTCGAGTATTGGGGATCTTGACCAGGTAGTCGCTCACGGGCACGACCAGCCCTACTTGGAGTGTGTACTGGTCCAAAATGACGGGAAAGGACAAGGCGGAACCGGGAACGCCCACCAGGGGGGCTCCCGGTGGCAGAGGCCCTGTCCCGGAGGGGGTCGCGACCAGATTGACACCGTCCGGACCAAAGCTCTGCTCGTCAATGGGCGATAGACGCACGTAGCGAGCGGTCAGCGTCAACCGAGGAGCGTAGGCGACCAGCGCGCGGTCTAGCTCAGCTTGCGCAGCCACGACTTCGGCACGCTTCGCTTTTACATCCAGGCTGGTGCGTTCCGCCATCCGAGCAGCACTCACAGCAGTCATTCCGCCCGGGCGCGAGACAATAGAACGCAATCGCGTTTCGAAATCTGTCGTCTTCGGCACGGCCACTTCCACAGGTGACCGGTCTTCGATGGCAGGCTGCTCTTCTGTAGCTGGCTCGGCTTGCGCGGAGGCAACGCCGCTGATGAGCGTCAGGCACAACCCGATCGTAACTTGGGGCAACAGACGTGAGTTCATACTTCTACCTCTTTCGGATTGTCGCCATCGGCCGCGATGCCATGCATCAGCATTCCGACAAGCTGTCGCGCCATGGCTTCCCCCGCCGGGGCATCGGAAAAGGGGAAGTTGTCGCCCATGAATCGCCTGAGGATTTGGGGCATTCCGCTGACCGCCAAGGTAGCCATCACCAGGAGCCCGGGGTGTGGGCCGGCGGCAAGGGCGCCCGAGCCCAGGCCCTCACCCACAGCCGCGGCGACGAGCCCGATGTGCCCTCGCTTGAAACGCTCGACCAAGCGAGGCACTCGCGCGCTCGAGACCATGGCCTCGCGCAAGACCAGCTTGAGAGTATCGAGTTCCAGATCTTTGAGCTCGCCGATGCGCGTCGACATCCGGACGAGGCGCTCTTCGAAATCCCCCGGCCCTTGCAGAGCCGCCTCCAAGTCCGCAATCACAGACTCGTAGTGCTCTTCCACGACTGCCAGGAACAGGTCGTCCTTGGTCTTGAAGTAGTAGTAGATCATCCCGATGCTGGTTCGAGCGCGCCGCGCGATTTCGCGCAGCGAGGCCCCGGCAACACCGTGCTGTAGAAAGCTCTTGCGAGCAGCGCGCAGAATGCGCGGACGGATGTCACTGCGAGGGCGAGACATCAGGTCAGCTTCTTGGTGAAGCGCAGGGACGCGAGGGTCACGAGCGCGGCCAGGATTCCAACGAGCCACACCAACTCCATCTGCAAGTCAGCGAAGTCCGCGCCGCGCAAGGTGATGCCCCGCACGACGCGCAAGAAGTGAGTCAGCGGGAGCCCCGTCGAAAGCCACTGCGCCGGCACAGGCATGGCTTCGAAGGGGAACATGAAGCCCGAGAGCAGGATGTTCGGCAGCAAGAAGAAGAATGACATCTGCATCGCCTGCTGCTGGGTCTTGGCGAGGGTCGAGAAAAACAAACCAATCGCCAGGTTGGCGGCAATAAACACGCTGGCCAAGCCGTAAAGCAATGGCAGAGAGCCGTTGATGGGCACGTCGAATACCCAGCTGCCGGCCACCAGAATCAGCGTCATCTGCAGGTAGCCGATTGCGATGTACGGGACGATCTTTCCGACGATCAGCTCGATGTTTCGCACCGGCGAAACGATCAATTGTTCCAGCGTCCCGCGTTCTCGCTCACGGGCAATGGCCATGGACGTCAGCATCACCATGGTCATCGTCAAGATCACACCGACGAGGCCGGGCACGATGAACACGACTGTGCGCAAGTCCGGGTTGTACCAGGTGCTAGGTTCCAACTGCATCGGCTGCGCAGGTGCGCCACTCTGCCCAAGTCGCCGCACCATTAGCTCTGCCGAACGCGCTGCCACCAACGACGCGGCAGTGTTGGTTGCACTAGCGACGGTTTGGGGATCCGATCCATCGACAATCAACTGCACTTGAGTGGGCCGCCCCAGTTTCAAGTCCGAGGAAAACCGAGTCGGGATCACGACGGCGACCCGAGCTTTGCTACTTCGCACTGCGGTCTCTATTTCCGAGTAGTCACGGACGTTGCCTACGACGTCGTAGAAACCGGTTTCCGCGAGGCCGCGGACGAGATCCCGAGATGCGGCCGTCCGATCCTGGTCGTAAACAATAGTCGGGATGTTGCGCACGTCCGTATTGATCGCGTAGCCGAAGAGCAAGAGCTGCATCACTGGCAGCGCCACCATCATGGCGAGGGTGAGGCGGTCTCGGCGAAGCTGAAGCAACTCTTTGCGGGCGATCACCCACGGCCGACTGTTCATGCTGCGGCCTCTTCTCCCCGGTGCTCAGCCCGCACCATGCTGACGAAGGCGTCTTCCACGGTCGTACGCGCCTGCCGAACCCGGCTGACCTGGATTCCTTGCGTGCCAAGCAATTTCTTGATCGTGGCTTCTGCATCATCTGCAGCGTAAGTCGCGACCCGCAACACGTGACCGTAGGGCGCCACCTCGTCCACGATGGCTTGCCCACGCAAAAAGTCCGCTGCTTCGATGGCATTGTCCGTCATCAACTCGATCACGGAGAGACCTCGCCTCTCGACGATTTCATCCGGACTCCCCACGTCCAAAACCGACCCCTTGAAGATGAAGGCCAGGCGGTGGCAACGCTCCGCCTCGTCCATGTAGTGAGTCGTCATGAGCACCGTGGTTCCTTCCGCGCTCAATCGGTGGATCTGCTCCCAAAACTCTCGGCGGCTCACGGGGTCGACACCCGCGGTAGGCTCGTCCAGAAACAGAAGCGGCGGATTATGAATAGTCGCGCTCGCCAGTGCGACCCTTTGCTTCCATCCGCCGGACAACGTGCCCGCCAGCTGCTTGCGACGTTGGGTCAGACCCGTCGCCTCCATCACTTCCGCGACCCGTGCTCTCCGGCCGCGGAAAGGCACGCCGTAGATGCCTGCGTAGAAGGATAGGTTCTCCTGAACCGAGAGGTCTTCGTACAGACTGAAGCGCTGGGTCATGTAGCCGATGCGCTCTTTGATCCGCTCGGCGTCGCGCTTGATGTCGAAGCCGACCACGGTGCCCCGCCCACCGCTCGGGTCGAGGATCCCGCAGAGCATGCGGATGGTGGTGCTCTTGCCGGCTCCGTTCGGGCCCAGAACCCCAAAAATCTCACCGCGCTGCACGCTCAGATTGAGGTCGCGCACGGCCACGAGAGCCCCAAAAGAGCGGGAAAGGTGCTCGGTGACAACGATGGGCTCGGTCACGGCCCGGAATCCAAGCTGACGAATGCCGGGACGCCGGCGTGCAGTTTCTGCTCGGGGTCTTCTATGCGCACGCGGACTCGGACGACGAGGCTGGGCCGTTCTTGCTCGCTAAACAGGTAACGCGGGGTGAATTCAGTCCGACGGGAGACGTGATCGACAGTGACTGGTAGTGCCTGCTTGACCGCATCTACTTTGATCGTCCCGCGCGCCCCCACCTTCACGCCGTCCAGCTTGCCAATGGGCACGAATATGTCTGCGTGGGGCGCGCGCACGTCACCGATCGTGACGACGGGCGTGCCGACGTTAACTACTTCGCCAGCCTCGATGTGAACGTCAAGGACCATCCCTGCCATCGGCGCGGTCAGGGTGTGGCGGGCCAAGCGTTGATCTTCCAGGGCAACCCCTTGCTCGGCCACCTGAGCACGGGATTGAGCGGACGCTACATCCGTCTTGCGTGCGCCGCGCCGAAGTCCCTTGAGCTTCTGCTCCAGCGCCTGGCGTTCGGCTTTCGCACCCGCGAGTTGGTCCTGCAGGTCGTCCACGCGCGACTTCGGCGTGATATCCCGTGCCGCTAGAGTGCGCTCTCGCCCAAGATTGCGTGCAATCCGGGCTTCCTGCGCCTTTGCCGCACGCACCTGTGCTGCTGCAGCGCGGATCTCTTCGCTCCGGCTGCCCGCCTTGACTCTCTTCACGTCCGCCTGGGCGGCGTTGACTTCTGCCTGGCGAACTTCCTTGGCGGCTGTCTCCAGCGACTCGTCGAGCGCCGCAAGAGTATCTCCGAGCTTGACGCGGTCACCGCGCTTGACCTTCAGACTCTTCACGCGACCCGGCAGCTCGAAGGCAACGTCGCGCTCGTCCAGTTCCACGACCCCTTGAAACGCGCCAGGGGGTTCGCCGCGGGCTGCGGTGCAGCCCAAGAGCGGTAGGACGAGGGTCCAATTCCATCGCCATTTCTTTATCATTCGACTGATAATAATCCTTGTCGCCGTTTTCGCAAGCCCCTGGATTTTAACTAATAGTTTCAGTAGGTTACTTCCGCGATGAGCGCCTGAGCACCATCAGCCGGGGCTCCGTCATGTCTTCGATCGACCAGCGGATCCCTTCACGGCCCAGGCCGCTGTCCTTCACTCCGCCGTAGGGCATGTTGTCCACGCGGAAGCTGGGCACGTCGCCGACCACCACCCCACCCACTTCCAACTGCTCCCAGGCCAGCAGCGCTTTTTCCAAGTCCCGGGTGAAGACCCCGGCCTGAAGCCCGAACTTGCTGTCGTTCACTTCCTCCAAGGCGGATTCGAAATCTCGAAACTTGCTCAGAACTGCCACCGGGCCGAAGGCCTCCTCGGCATATAGCGGCTCGCTCTTGGCAACGTTTTCGAGGACGGCGGGGGTCAACATCGCGCCATCCCGATGGCCACCGCAAAGTAGCTTGGCACCTGAATCCACGGCGCGAGAGATCCAGCTCTCGATTCGCTCGGCCTCCCGGACACTGATGATTGGCCCGATGAAGGTCGCTTCATCCAGGGGATCCCCGCAAACGAGATTCCGAACTCGGTCGACTAGGCGGGCCTTCAGGGCGTCGTACACATCTTCATGGGCAATGATGCGCTGCACACCTATGCAACTCTGACCAGACTGGTAGTACGCACCGACGACGATGCGATCGACCGCGTCCTCTAGATCAGCGTCCGCATCCACCACCACGGCGGCATTGCCACCGAGCTCCAGCACCACTTTCTTCTTGCCGGCTCGCGCCTTGAGATCCCAGCCGACACCAGGGCTCCCAGTGAAGCTGAGCAGCTTGAGCCTGTCGTCCGTCGTGAACAGGTACGCCCCTTCGCGCCGACACGGCAAGATGGAAAATGTACCTGGTGGGAGATCTGTTTCCGCAAGCACTTCGCCGATCAATATGGCCCCGACGGGTGTGAGACTCGCCGGCTTGAGTACAAACGGGCAACCTGCGGCGAGGGCGGGCGCCACTTTGTGGGCTGCGAGGTTGAGGGGAAAATTGAAGGGGGAGATGAAGGAACACGGGCCAACGGGCACGCGCTTCCACATGCCCTGATAGGCCGCAGCGCGCGCGCTGATATCTAGGGGCATGATCTCGCCACAGATGCGCACGCTCTCCTCCGCTGCCACGCGGAAGGTATCGATCAAGCGAGAAACCTCTCCCTTTGCGTCTTTGATCGGCTTGCCAGCCTCGACACACAGGCTATGCGCGAGTTCGTCGAAGCGACTCTGAAACCGCGACACGCAATGCATCAACACGTCCTGGCGTCGGTATGCAGGTAGGCGGGCGAGTGCTGGGGCGACTTCCGATGCGGCGGCGATGCCCGTATCGATCGCCGCGGCGTCTGCAAGCGCGACCCGGGTGGCGACCTCACCCGTGTATTTGTTCGTGACCGCCAGGTCCTCGTTCGCGAAGACCGCTTCGCTGGCCAGGTAGTAGGGGTACCGCTTCTCTAGTGCCATGAGAGCCTCCAACACAAATCAACGACTGCCTCCGAGCAACCTGCTCGGGCCTGAGTCCGGCCGCAAGACCGTGCATCCGGACCTCAGGGCGAGCCTTTTCGTCAGGCCAAATTCCGGCCCGCAGCTCACAAATTCCCCTCAGGCGGCGAGCGCGCTAGACTGCTCTCATCATGCGCCACGTGCTGTACGCGCTCACGCTTCTGCCACTCGCCGGCGCTCTCAGCGCGTACAGCGTCGAGATAGCCGCGCCAAGCATTGCACGTAGCCTGGCAAACGCAGCGAAAGTGCTCACGCCGGCGACACCCGAGCCCGCGGCCGTTTTCGTCGAAGCAGACGTGCCGCTCGAGGCCCCCAAGCAACCCTCAGACGAAGTGAGCTCCCCCCGCCCCACCAGCGTGCGCCCGCGGCCCCCAGTCGCTCGTAGCGCGATCCCTAAGAAGGGCGTCCGCATTCGCGCCGCACGCGTGCTCCAGCTCGCAAACGCCGGAGCACGTCCAAGTGGAATATTCGTCCCCGCTCGCGGCAACCGGCCCCCAGGTTTGGCACTAGCCGGCGTGTCCGGGCTGGGCGTTGGGCTCATCGATGGGGATGTGCTGACTCACGCGGGTGGCCGCCCCGCAACGAGCGCTTCCGCGATCGTCGGCATGATCATCGGAGCCCGTGCCAAACGTGTCCCGGAACTGTCCGGTCGTTTTTGGCGGCAAGGCGAGGCCTGGAATTTGATTGTCGAGCAGCCCTACGTACGAAAGAGGAGGAGCGGCGTGGCTATGCTCACGGCTTCCCTCGCGCCTTCGACAGGTACTGGAACAAGTCCGAGCCCGTCGAAAGCACGAGCGTACTCTGCTCGCCCATAGCCTTCTCATAGGTGTCCAAGCTGCGCGTAAAGGCGTAGAACTCCGGATCTTTGCCGTACGCGTCCGCGTAGATCTTGGTGCTCTCGGCGTCTCCCTCACCCCGAGTCTTTTCCGATGTTTCGTAGGCTTTCGCGAGCAGAATCGTCTTTTCTTTGTCCGTGTCTGCGCGGATCTTGGCAGCCTCCTCTTCGCCCTCGGAACGGTACTTCTTGGCGACCCGGTCACGCTCGGCGCGCATGCGCGCGAACACGCTTTCCTGCACCTCCCGGGGCAAGTCGGCGCGCTTGATGCGCACATCGACGATCTCGATACCAAATTCCTTGGTCTGCTCGCGCGTAGCAAGGGCCACACGCTGCATCATCGGGTCACGTGCATTGCCGATGATGTCACCAAAGTTATGGCTCGCTAGTTCCCGACGCATTTCACTGTTGATGATGTCGTCCAAGCGAGCCTTGGCTCCACTCTCATCGTGTACGGTCTTGTAGTACTTGAGAGGGTCGACGATGCGCCAACGGCTTACCGGATCGGCCACCAAACGCTTCTTGTCCAGCGTCAGGTACTCCGCGGGCGGCGTATCGCTACCCATGATGCGGCGCTCCATGCTGTGCACGGTCTGCACGAACGGCGTTTTGAAGTAGAGCCCGGGTTTGTCCACGGTGCGCTTGTATTCGCCGAACTGGACCACGATGGCCAATTGGCCTTCGTCCACCACAAAGATGCTGGACCAGCCGACACTGAGCAGCGCCAAGATGATTACGAATAGACCTGATTTCATGATTACTTGCCCCCCGTGACGGAAACCGCACCAGCGGCTTGTTGGCCAATGGGCAGGATAGGCAGAGCGCCTTTCGCGAGGTCCTTGTCGACCACGACCTTCTTGTCAATCTTGCCGAGGATTCGCTCCATGGTTTCTAGGTACATGCGCTCGCGGGTGACGCGCTCAGCCTTGCGATATTCCAACAACACGGAATCGAACTTAGCGGCGTCACCGCTCGCCCGAAGCACGCGCTGCTCTTTGTAGGCTTCGGCAGCGCGCTCGATCTTTCGAGATTCGCCGCGGGCTCGGGGAATCAGATCCGCCTTGTAGCCCTTGGCCTGATTGATGAGCTTCTCTTTCTCTTCTCGGGCTCGCACCACGTCGTGGAAGGCCTCCTTGACCTCATCGGGCGCGTCCACGGTCTGGAGCTTGACTTCAGTGATGCTGACACCGCTCTGGTACTCATCCATCAGCTTTTGCAGCCATCCCCGCGTCTCGCTCTGAACCTTTTCGCGGCCGGTGGTGATCACCTCGTCAATGCTTGTCCGCCCAACCATGCTGCGCAGCGCGACCTCTGCCGTCGCGCGCAGAGTTTCTTCGGGCTCACGAATGCGGAACAAGTATTTGCTCGGGTCGGTCACGCGGTACTGCACGATCATCTGAGCCTCGACGATGTTCTCGTCACCGGTCAGCATCAGCGCCTCGTGGGGTACACGCTGGTCCCCACGGAAGCCCACTTCGATGCGTCGAATCTGCTCGACGTTGACGACATCGACCTTTTGTACGAACGGAAAACGATAGTGCAGCCCGGGCCCGGTCTTACCTGACTCACGGCCAAAGGTCCGCACGACCCCTTGCTCGCCGGGGTCCACCATGTAGATGCCCGTAGCCAGTAGGACCAGCACCACAATTCCTGCGATGATGGGCCCGAGGTTCCGCATGTTGCGCCGGAAGGCGTCGGAGACTTGGTTCACGACTTCGCCCACGTCGGGGCGTCCGCCGGGATCGTCGAATTGGCTTCGCATTGCGGGAGTTCATGGCCCCGGTTGGGCCAAATCGCAATCCGAATCGAACATGCTCAGACGCCAAAATGCGACTGGGCCCGCTTTTTATTGGCGGACGCGCCAATTTCCCGAATAAGTCTTGCCGATCTCGTCACAGGTGGGGTCCGTGACGATCAGTTCCGGGCGCGCCTGGCGGCAGTAGATGATGGTGTTCTGGCGAAACGTGCGACCGAAGTAGATGGCTTCGTCCCGCTCGATCCCGTGCACGAGCCACGCCGGTTCCCGCCAGACCCCCTCGGGCTCCTCGTCGTAGCCAACACAGTGCTCGACGCGGTAGCAACCCAGGATCAACAAGTCCCGCATCACCTGGTGGCGGCCCTCGTTGACCCGCCGGGGGAGCAGCATGGATCTTGGGTTGTAGGCGGTCAATACCGCGAAGTCCTTTTGAAGCAGCTCGGGGAGACTAGCGACATCCTTGACGATCTCGCCATCCATGGAGACCCGCAGCAAGCCGGTCTCCACCGGCAGCTCGTAGACCGTCGCGAAGTACGAACGCAGAAGGTTTTGATCCACGACGGGTGCCTTAACTCAGATCACCCCGGGCGTTAAGCGACCAGGAGATCGCCGCCTGCATGCCAAGACTCAGGGTTGAAAACGGTAGCCAACGCCCCGAACAGTCAGGATGTGGCGCGGCGCCGCTGGGTCCTCTTCCAGCTTGCTACGGAGCTGCAGCACGAAATTATCGATGGTGCGCAGCGTGCCATGGTGCCCTGGTCCCCACACCTTGCCCAAGATCTCATCCCGGCTGAGCACCCGACCGGACGCCTCGGCCAAACAAAGCAGTAGGTCGAATTCCGTGGCGGTCAGTTCGACAACGGCGCCCTGCCGCCTCACCTCACGCCTGTCCAGGTCGATTCGTATTGCTCCGACTTCTAGCGCGCGATCTTGTTGGGGACGAGCGATCGCGTCCCGCCGGAGGACCGCTTTCACACGGGCCAGAAACTCCGCCAAGCTGAAAGGCTTGGTGATGTAGTCCTCGGCGCCAAGTTCCAAGCCCATGACCTTGTCGATTTCTGCTCCACGGGCGCTGAGCATCACAACCGGCACGCGATTGCCCTGACTACGGAGCCGCCGCACGACCTCGAAGCCGTTTACTTTCGGCAGCATGACGTCCAGCACCACGAGGGAAAAACCGTTTTCCGCGATGGATGCCAAGGCCAACTCGCCATCCGCGGCGATCACCACTTCGTACCCCTCGGCCTCGAGATTCATGCTCAGGCCCAGAGTGATGCTCTCGTCGTCCTCGACCAATAAGATCCTCTTGCGGTCCTCGGTCATGAATCGCCGTCCTTTTCCCGGCCCACGGGCAGCACCACCGTGAATGTACTCCCCTCTCCCGGTGCACTGTCCAGTTCCACGCGCCCCTTGTGAGCCCGCATGACGTGTTTGACGATGGCCAGACCCAAACCGGAGCCCTCGCGCTCCCGCGCCAGACGGTCATCCAGGCGGTAGAACTTCTGGAAGATGTTCTTGTGCTCCCCAGGTGGAATTCCAGCGCCATTGTCGGCTACCGCAATGCGCACCTCCTCTGGCGACGTATCTACGCTCACTGTGATTTTGGGCGGGTCGCCCCCGTATTTGAAAGCATTCGTGAGCAGGTTGAAGATGGCGTCCACCAGAGCTGCCCGATCGGCCTGGATGGTGACCGGATCGTCGGGCAGCTTGCACTGCACCTCCGCGCCGCGGCGCTCGCCAACGGGAGAGAACACGGCGACGGCCTCACGGACAGCCTCGCCAGCGTCCGTGGGCGTGAGCAGGAACTCGCGGCGACCACTTTCCATGCGACCCCAATCCAAGAGGCGATCGATGAGTTCCTGAAGGCGGACGCTCTCCTTGGCGAGCCCCTCAATGCACTTCTCTTCGGCCTCCTTGTCCCCTCGTCGCAGCTCCAAAGTCTCGGTGAACAGGCGAATGGACGTCAGGGGTGTGCGCAGTTCGTGAGAAACCTTCGACACGAAGTCGCTCTGCAGCGCGGAAAGGTTGGCTTCCCTACGCACGAACACCCATACCAAGATCACCCCCGTCGCGGCAGCGCCGCTTAGCGAGATCACCAAGATCCCCATCAACAGATTGAACTGAGCTTCGCCGAGAAAGAGCAGCACCGCGCCAAGGGTGAGCAACAGGAAGCTGGGAACGACCACTAGCGCGACGAGGAGTATGACAATGCGCCGATAGCCCAGCATGGAAAGATCGCGGGGCTTCACGCACTACCCTCCGTCACCATAGCTACTCCGAGACTGCTCGAGCCGCATCAAGGCTCTGAGTACCTCGGACTGCGCCCAGCCCTGGGCCGGACATCCCCTCGCGCGATGTGGCGTCTCCCCGTCGGCCATCTGGCCCACGTGACCCAGGACCTGACTCGACGCGAGGACCTGTTGCAACAGGGCCCATAGGGACGCTTCTTCCGCCGCTTCTTCCCGCGCCGCGGTACGCACATAGGTCCCCACCAGGTGACTCCACGCCGTGCCCTGGTGAAGGGCGTTGGCACGCTCTTCGACTGCCCCTTCACAGACGCCTTGATAGCGCTCGTCGTTCGGGGTGAGAGTGCGCACACCTTGCTGGGTGAGCAGCTCCCGCTCGACGCGTTCCAGGATATTGCTTGCCTGCCAGGACTCGAAGCACTCCGGGGCAACGGCAAGGGCTATGAGCGCATTCGGACGAATCGTGGGATCCGCCCACGCTTGCGCCGTATCTCCTTCGGGACTGATGCAGTCAAAGGGGTACTCCGTTTCGTTGCACCAGAATCGATCCGAAAACGCCTGTCGCCCACGCTGACTCGATTCCGACGCTGCTTCAGCTAGGGTTACGTGCCCCAAGGCGCCGGCCAATTCGCCGAGAAACGCACAACCTCGAACCCATAGGGCCTGATGCTCTACGGCGATTCCATTGCGTGGTGTCACGGCCTGGCCGGCATGGAACGCGTCCATCCAGGTCATTGGAAAGCCATCCCGGGAAGCCGTGACCAGCATGCCCTCGGGCGTAGTCCAAACCCAGTCCGAGCTGACGCGCCGCATGCGGAGGTACACGCGCACCAGCGCGCTAAACAGCTGTCCTCGGGCAAAGGAGTGCTCCGGACCAACCCGTTCCACGAAATGACGCCCGGCCTCGAACAACCACAGGGTGGCGTCAGGACAAGGGTGCGTGCGGTCCGTGTTCTTGAAGTTCTGGGGCAGCAGCCCAGCGCGAAGCCGTCGGCAACTCGTCTCGAGCATGCGCTGTGCGACATCAAGGGATCCGTCGAATAGGGTGAAAGCCGGCAGCGCCACCAAGTGGTCCCGGGCGGTAGCGCCCAGATCCGGGTACCCGGCAACTAGGAAAGTCTCACCGTGCTCGGACTGTGCGGCGAAATCCTGAGCACCGAGAAAGACGCTGCGGGCGGAAGGCGCGAAATCCGGACCGGGGTCCTGTGACAGCAGACCGTCAATGGTCTCTTGCATCAGTTCCGGTGGCTTGGGTGCGGGCATATCCCCGAACGCAGTCGCCAAATAGCAGGGTTGCCCAGGAGCTACCTCGAGCTCGAAAGTGCCCGGGGTCCACAGGTCTTCCTCGCAACCACGGCGTTGGGCACGGTCTTCGCTGTATTCGAATCGTCGCCACCAATCCGGCGACCCCATGAAGATACCGCTGTGACGAAAGAGCACAGGGGGCAAGCTCCGCACTGGCTGCACTTCGACCTCACCCGAACGCAGGGTGACGCGCTGAACCATCGCCCCGTGTTCCCGCATCAAGTCGCCGATCGGTCGCATGGACAGGAGGGGCATCAAGCTGAGTCGAGCCGGAGCCTTGCCGTACCAGTCGTAGCGCAACACGAGCACGTTCTTCCCAGGAACCAAGCACAGCCGCCTCTCGAGCACGTGTTTGCCGAGGCGGTAGGTCCAACGAGGGATCGGATCTTGATCGTATCGAATCAACGATCGGAAACCGGGCGTCGGCGCAACTCCCGGGAACCGATGGGTAGACAGGCGATGCCTCCGGCTACCCACAGTGACGGTCGTCTCCGCGTGGCTCAGTACGACGATACGCTGGTCCGGCGGGTCGAGGCTGGCAACCAAAAGCCCGTGCTCCCGGCGGGTATGCATGAGCGCAACCGTGCTCATGGAATAGGCGCCGGCGCCGTTGGAATGAATCCACTCGCGTTCGGCACGCTCGAGTTCACCGTTGGTCTCCACTCCGACCCAAGGCAAGCCTGATGCCCCTGCCCGATTCATGGATCCTCACTCAAGGCGCGCAGCATATCCTCCCGGGGAGGCTCCACCTGAAGCCACAGGCCCAGAGCATGGGCGGCCTGGGCCACCAACATCGGTGTGCCGCCTTCGATGCGAAAGCCGTGACGGGCGGCTTCCGTCATGAAGTCAGTCATTTCAGGGACATAGACAACATCCAGCGCCAAGGCACCGGTAGGCAGCTGGTCCCAGGGCACCCAGGAGATCACCTCCCCGGCAGGGTCTTTCCCGACCATGCCGGCGCTGGTCGCCTGAACGACAACCCGGAGCGCCGTGCCGGCAAGGGCCGCTGCCAGGTTCTCCGGCGCCAGAGGTGACGCACAGCCAAGCCCAAACTCCTCGCGCGCCGCCTGACTTCGGAAGCCACGAGCAGCCACGAAGATCGGTTTCATGCCCACGTCGGACAGGGACGTGGCAGCAGCTCGTGCAGCGCCACCCGCACCGAGAACCAATGCCGCTCCCGGCTCCAGCGCGTGGAAGCGAAATCGCTCAGCAAGAGCCAAGGCGTCGGTGTTGTATGCGATTACGCTGCTTCCTCGCTTCACGAGGACGTTGGCGGCGCCAACCTGCTCGGCACTGCTGTGGACCGAATCGACGAGCCCCAGAACCGTCGATTTGTACGGGATGGTGACGTTGAGGCCGTGCAAGTCGCCACGCCTCATCGCACCGACCGCAGCAGACAACGCCGCCAGATCGGGGCAGTTCCGAAGCTCATAGCTGTGCGGCAACCCCAACGCCGCAAACGCGGCGCCGTGCAGGCGAGGAGAAAGCGAGTGTGCCACGGGGTGACCCACGAGGGCGAATACGAGGGGCTTCATTCGTGACCTCGTGGTTTCCTCACCCGCGTGACCCGAGCGTCAAAGTCGCCCCGATGCACTCGAACGCTCACCGTCTGGCCGACCTCCAGCGGGGAGGCGTCCCGAACAGCACGCTGCCGCTCATCCGTGGCGATAGCGTAGCCCCGGCTCAGCACCGACAGCGGGCTCATCCCATGAAGCTGCGCGACGCTACTGGCCAATCCAGTGCGCAGTTGTTCTAGCTTGAGTCGCGTCACGGACGATAGCCGCTCCGACAGTGGGGCCAGTCGCCCCCTGCCCTCGGCCAAGACGGCACGCGGATGCCGCGCAGCCAGACGCCCACCTAGGGCCTCCACCGCGCCGCGACGCCGGCGCAGGCTACGTACCTCGGCGATTTCCAGCGCGTGGCTTCGCTCGTCCAAGCTCTGCTGGCGCTGCGCGATCAAGAAGCGGGGGTCGGCGAGGCGCCGTTCCCGACGCACGACATTCGCGCGCTGGCTTGAGATCGACGCAGACACCGCGCGCGCAAGCTGCCGAGTTGTTTTCGAAAGCAACTTCTGTTGCGCCAACCCATCCGGGATGACCAACTCGGCTGCCTGAGACGGCGTAGCGGCGCGCGCATCCGCAACCAGATCCGAAAGTGTAGAGTCGATTTCGTGGCCGACCGCACTCACCACGGGCAATCGGAACTGGGCCAACCGCCGCACCAGGCGCTCGTCATTGAAGGCCATCAGGTCCTCGAAGGAACCACCCCCACGACCCACGATCACGACGTCGACGCCGGGGTGGTGCTCGATCAGGTCGAGGGCTTCCAGCAAGCTTCTGACCGCACCGTCTCCCTGTACCTGCGCCGGCGACAGAATGAGGTGAGCGCCTCCGCGTCGGAAAGCAACACTTCGAATGTCGTGAAAGGCAGCTCCCGACGAACTGGTCACCACACCCACGGCTCGGGGCTGAGACGGCAGAGTGCGCTTGCGTTCCTCGTCAAAGAGCCCTTCCAGCTTCAACCGCTCTTTGAGACGTTCGAGGGCTTCGAGAAGCGCACCACGCCCTGCCGGGCGCACCCGGGAACCGACCCATTGCAGCCGGCCACGAGGCGCCCAAACTGTTGCGCGACCCGCGATCTGCACGCGCGCACCATCGGTCAGGTGCTTGCGCGCTCGACCAGCGTCCATTCGATACAGGACGCAGTCGATGACCGCGTCCTCTTGCTCGTCTTTCAGAACGAAATAGGCATGACCACTCGCCGCCAAGCGCAGCGAGCCAATTTCCCCTTCCACCCAGGTCTGGTTCGTGGCGCGCTCGACCGCGCGGCGCAAACGCCTATCGAGTTCGGCAACGCCAATGACCTCTTCTGTGCTCATCCCCGCGCGGCTTATAGCGCAGCTTTCGGCCATGGCTCGCCAGAGCTTTCAGCCGATCCCCGTCCCGCTCAAAACAGCGTGTTCAAGCGGCCGAAAAAGACGCTAGAACTCGTGGTGGCAATGAGGCCGAAGGGACAACTCGGGTGAGCCAGGGCTGGCTGTACATCGCCGCCTGCGTGCTCGTTCCGGCGATCTGGGGCGTTCTGATGTACTTCGCGTTTGGTTGGTGGCAGCGCCGACGCCAAGGCAAGAGCCTCGAAAACCGACCTCCGCCCATCGACTATTCGATCTGAGCGCCATGTACCTCGACGTTGCGGGAGAGCCCGTGAGCATCCTCGCTCTCGCTGGGCTCGGCATCCTGGTCGGAATAGTCGCAGGCATGTTCGGGGTCGGAGGCGGTTTCGTGTTGACCCCACTGCTGGCGACCGTGCTCGGAGTGCCACTGCCCATCGCAGTTGGAAGCGGGCTGTGCCAAATGGTGGGCACTGCCACCGTATCCGTGCTGCGGCATCAACGCCTGGGCCAGGGTGAACTGCGCTTCGACTGGCTCATGCTGCTGCCGAGCATCGTGGGCGCCTTCGCCGGTGCGAAAACAGTCGAGGTGCTGGCTGGAGCAGGCAACGTCGAACTTTGGGGCACGACACTGCCGTGGGTCGTTCTGGTTTTGTACGGCGCTTACGCAGTCTTTCTTTTGGGCAGCGGCGGCGCGTTGGTGAAGCGCGCCAGCACGCGGGTAGAAGCCCTCAGCTACGTTCGCCGAGGCCCCCTGGCGCGCATCCCGCTACCTCCCTACGTCGACTTCCCTCGCGTTCCACTGAGCCGCGTGTCCGCCATCGCCGTGGCCTATGTCGGCCTCGGCCTCGGGTTCCTCAGCGGCCTGCTGGGAGTGGGCGGTGGCATTGCGCTGATGCCCGCACTCCTATTTGGGTTTGGCTTCCCGCTGCGCCAGGCAGCCGGAA
Organism: Polyangiaceae bacterium; assembly: GCA_965222375.1. Lineage (GTDB taxonomy): Bacteria > Myxococcota_A > Polyangia > Polyangiales > Polyangiaceae > JACKEA01. The sequence goes on along the minus strand of CBDCTZ010000016.1, from coordinate 2,690,669 downwards.
CGGGCATCGTGGTTCTGCTCGTAACGAGCGCATCGGGCACCGTGTTTCATGCTTACCAAGGCAACGTACACCTGGGGCTGGCCATGGTGTTGGCGGTGGGCGCTAGCCTGAGCGCCCAGGTAGGAGCCTTGGCAACAGCGAAGCTCCCGCCACGCCTACTGCGTACGGGCCTCTCGTGGCTGATCCTCGGGACGCTGGTCACCATCGTGTACGATTTCGCGACGCAGTTCTGGTAACGATCTTGGCATGTTGCTCTCGAGCATTGCCGAGGTAATCGGCGGCACGCCTCTGATCTCGCTTTCGCGGCTTTCAGCTGAGGTGGGAGCAACACTCCTCGCAAAACTGGAAGGCGTAAACCCCGCGGGCAGCGTCAAGGACCGCATTGCCCGAGCAATGGTCGACGACGCCGAGAAAGACGGACGTCTCAAAGCCGGCGCGACCCTGATCGAGCCCACGAGCGGCAACACCGGCATTGCCCTTGCGATGATGGCCGCAGCCCGGGGCTACAAGCTCATCCTCACAATGCCAGAAGCAATGAGTCGCGAACGAGTTCAGTTGCTTCGGGGCTATGGCGCGGAAGTCGTGCTGACCCGTGGCACCCTCATGCAACCCGCCGTGGAGCAAGCTCAGTTGCTCGCTCAAAGCACGCCGGGGTCGGTGCTCCTGGGCCAATTCGAAAACCCCGCAAACCCCTTGGCTCACGAGCGCACCACCGCCGAAGAAATCCTGGCTGATACCGATGACCAACTAGACTACTTCGTCGCCGGTATCGGCACCGGAGGCACGGTGACCGGGGTGGGCCGCGTCTTGAGGTGCCGTGCGCCGGGCGCAAAGGTGGTTGGCGTCGAACCCGAGGGGGCAGCGGTGCTCAGTGGCCAGAGCGCGACCGGGCATCACCTTCAGGGCATCGGCGCGGGCTTCGTTCCCCAGGTCTTGGATCGCGGGGTGATCGATCGCATTGTCGTAGTGAGCGAAAAGTCTGCGCTGGCGGCGGCGCGGCGGCTCGCCCGCACAGAAGGCATTCTAGCCGGTATCTCGAGCGGCGCAGCGCTGGCGGCGACCCTGCAGATCGCCTCAGAAAAGGACGGGCAGGGCAAGCGGGTCGTCGTGGTGCTCCCAGATGGCGGTGAACGCTACGCTTCGACTGCGTTATTCGAAGCTCTGACGCTGTGAACGGACTCAGTTTTAGGGTATGAGCCGGGCGCCATGCTCCAGAAGGTGCTGATCGCAAATCGGGGGGAAATAGCCGTACGCATCGCACGCACGTGCCGAGAAATGGGAATCGGCGTGGTTGCCGTCTACAGCGACGTCGACCGAGATGCCCTCCACGTCCGCGTGGCGGATGAGGCCTACCCAATTGGACCGGCCGCCGCCGCCGAGAGCTATCTCCGAATCGACAAACTCTTGGACGTGGCCAAGCGCGCGGGCTGCGACGCCCTGAACCCAGGCTACGGCTTCCTATCGGAGAATCCCGAACTCCCGGACGCCTGCGCCTCAGCAGGTATCACCTTCATCGGGCCTCCGGCCAGCGCCATGAGGGAAATGGGCCTCAAGACTGCCGCCCGAGAGAAGATGGCAGCCGCTGGCGTACCCGTCGTGCCCGGGGGCAGCGCGGACACCGTCGAAGAGGCCAAAGCGACAGCCTCTCGTATCGGCTACCCGATCATGCTCAAAGCCACCGCCGGTGGCGGCGGCAAAGGCATGCGCCTCGTGCACGACGAAGCAGACCTTTCCGCTGCTCTCGAGCGTGCCCGTAGCGAAGCCAAGAAGGCCTTCGGTGATGACACCGTTTACATGGAAAAAGCCATCGTGCGACCCCGGCACGTGGAGATCCAAGTGCTGGCAGATCAACACGGGAATGCCGTTCACCTTTTCGAGCGCGACTGCAGCATTCAGAGACGCCATCAGAAAGTCGTCGAAGAAACGCCTTGCCCCGCGATCGAGCCGGCAACAGTGGAGAGAATGGGTCAGTTGGCAGTGCGTGGCACGCAAGCAGTTGGCTACTACTCCGCAGGGACTTTCGAGTTCTTGATGGCAGAGGATCAGTCCTTCTACTTCCTGGAAATGAACACGCGCCTGCAGGTGGAACACCCCATTACGGAGCTGATTACGGGGTTGGATCTGGTGCGTGAAATGGTGCGAATCGCCGACGGCCAGCCCCTGGGCTTCGAGCAGTCCGCGATACAACGCCGCGGAGCCGCCATCGAATGCCGCATCTACGCCGAAGACCCCGCCACGGGTTTCCTGCCCAGCCCAGGTCTCATTCATACCTTGCGCACGCCCAGCGGGCCCGGGGTTCGGGATGACAGCGGGGCCTACGGAGGCGTCACCATCAGCGCCAATTACGACCCGTTGATCTCCAAACTCTGTGTGTGGGCCCAGGATCGCCCGCGAGCGGTGGAGCGCATGCGTCGCGCGCTGTCCGAGTACGTGGTCGGGGGGATCGCAACAAACCTGCCGTTTCACGATCGACTCATGCGGCACCCCGAATTCATCGCCGGCCGCTATGACACCGGCTTCATCGACAACAACAAGGACAGCCTGCTCAAGGGCGCGACAGATGTTGGCGAACTGAACACCGCCGCCATGGCGTTGGCCACGCTCGCCTTCCATAACGCGCAGACCGCGGAGCCCGAACAGGCACAAGGCGGCACGGCTATGGCGCCTTGGGTCGCAACTCATCGCGCACGTCTGGGCCGCTGAGGACGAAGATGGCTGCACTGGACGGCGTTCGTGTGCTCGATCTGACCCGACTGCTCCCGGGCCCCTTCGCCACCTTGGTGCTCGCGGATCTAGGTGCTCAGATTGACAAGGTCGAGGACCTCGGCGCAGGCGACTATTTGCGCCATACACCACCGGTCGCGGACGAGATGGGAGCGGCCTTTCACATTCTGAATCGGGGCAAGCGCAGCCTCGCGCTGGATCTGAAGAACCCCAAGGGTTCAGAGGCCTTTCGAAAACTGGTGGCATCTTACGACGTCGTATTCGAGCAGTTCCGCCCTGGCGTGATGGACCGCCTCGGCCTGGGACACGACGGACTGCTCGAAGACAACCCGCGGTTAATCCTGTGCGCGCTTACGGGCTACGGTCAGGACGGGCCCTTGAGGGATCGCGCCGGCCACGATCTGAACTACATGGCCCGGGCCGGGCTACTGGGGTTGCAAGGCCCAGCTTCGGACAAGCCGGCGCTGCCCGCATTCCAGCTCGCCGACGTGTCCGGCGGCATGTGGGCGGTCATCGCGATTCTCGCGGCGTTGCGAGAGCGGGACAATAGCGGGCGCGGGCAGTTGCTCGATATCGCCATGTTCGATTCGGTGATCCCCTTCGCCACGATCCCGTTTGGCCGGCTGCTCGGTGGCGAAACGCCCGTCCGTGGTGCGGAATTGCTGACCGGCGGAATTGCTCCCTACCAAACCTACCGCACGAAGGACGACGAGTTCATGTCCCTGGGCGCTTTGGAACCGAAGTTCTTGTTGAAGTTCTGCGGGGCCGTCGGCGTGGAGGTCGATATGACGGCACTTCTACCCGGGGAGCATCAGGACGAACTCCAGCAACGCTTCGCAAACGTAATCGCTTCACGCACCCGTGAGGAGTGGGAAGCATTCAACGCGGAGCACGACTGCTGTTTGGAGCCAATCCTACGCCCCGACGAACTGCGCAACGACGCCCACGTCAAGGCGCGAGAGTTGTTTCGGGATCTACAACTCGCTGAAGGAAGCGTCGGCGTGTACCGAACACCTGTGACCGCGAAGAATTCCCCGGTGAAGCAGGCGCCCAAGCACGGCGAACACAGCGCTCAGATCCTGAAAGAAGCCGGGTTTTCCGAGTGCGAAGTGCTTGATCTCGAGGCCGCGGGCGCCCTGCGTCAAACCGAGAAGTAGCGCTAGATCTTCTTGTATTCTTCGACGAACTCCCAATCGGCGATCAGGTGCTTTCGAAGCAGGACGCTGAGTAGCGCTGCGAACATTGCTTGCCAATGCAAGTCCTCTCCGAGGATCTCGCTGGCGTCCGCGCCGTGAGAAACGGCCCGCAGCGCCGCAACCAAGTCCCGTGCCGTCAACACATCGTCGGCACTCTTGGCTTCCTGCTTCTTGGCGCCTCGCGCCGGCAGGTTGACCTGCGTCCCATCCAACAACGTCAAGGTGATCATCTTTGAAGTGCCGCCGCGCTTGGGCCGCGGCATCTCGATCTCCCGAGCAGAAATCGCAGGCCCGCTCTCCGGTGGTGGGGTTTCCCTTCGTGGCCTTGGAGCCTCGACGGGAGAGCTGGGTTCCGGCTCGGCCGCGGGCTTCGGTTTCGGCGGTGGCGTTGGACTCGTCGCCGGAGCGGTCGCGGTACTGGTCGGCCCCGGCGCGAGAATCTCAGCCGGCTCACCACCGTAGTAGACGCGAATTGCCGAACGGATATCCGCAGGCGGCGCAATCATCGATCGAACTGGCAGGCCTGCAAAGGAGGACACCTCCTCTTGAGCCTGCGTGTTCGCGGGATCGTCCATGGCAACGTAGAGCGTGTTGCCCTGCCCTCGAACCCGGCGTACGAAAATGGGGACCAGGCAGTGCCGCTCGGCGACCTCCCGGGGCACGAGGTCGAGCAGCTGACGGGAGAAGTCAATGTGGTAGAGGCTGACCCAAGGGACGCTGAGCTGCTGGCTCAGGATTTGGGTGACCTGGGTCTCCGTGACGAGTCCCATCTCGACCAACAGGGTGCCCAAGCGCCGACCGTCCTTTTTTTGGAGGTTGAGCACCTCCTCCAATTGCTGGCGGCTGACGATCTGCGCCTCAACCAGCATTTCTCCGAGGAGTACTCGCGGCGCCGCCATGACCGCCGGAGTCTAGCCCAATCCCGCGAGGCACCCGAAAAACTCGGGGGTTTCGCGGCCCAACGTCGAGGCCATCAGCCGGATGTGGACCCCAGCGTTCGCCCCTACCAGACCACCCTCGGCCCCCACCAGGCCTTTTCTTCAGCATAGATCCGCCTGATACTTGCGCTCTGGCGGCCCACGGGCCGACGTGACCCAAGTCAATGGTTAGCTCTCCCGAAGCCGTGAGACCGTGCCCGCAGTGCGGGGCCTCTTGCTCCACCGAGCACCACTACTGCCCTGCGTGCGGATTCCCGGTGGGGACCGTAGGCAAGGCTGGGGAAGATCGGCTGATCGGTCGCTCTCTGCCCGGCGGCTATCACGTGATCGATTTGATCAGTGTCGGTGGAATGGGTCGAGTGTACCGGGCAGAGCAGAGCGTCTTGGGGCGCACGGTCGCGGTCAAAGTCATCCATCCCCACCTTCTGGCGGACGAGAATTCTGCCGTGCGCTTCATGACGGAAGCGCGAGCAGCCAGCCAGCTGAATCATCCGAACTCCGTTGCAGTCTTCGACTTTGGACGGACGGACGATGAGCAACCCTACCTGGTCATGGAGTTCCTGCGGGGGAAAGACCTCGCACGAGTTGCCTGGGAGGAGGGCCCGCTACCGTTTTCGCGGATCGTGGACGTGTTGCGCCAAGTCCTTGCCGCTTTGGGGGAAGCGCATGACCTCGGAATCGTGCATCGGGACTTGAAGCCCGAGAACGTCATCTTGGAGCCGCTGCGCCGCGGCGGCGACTTCGTAAAGGTCGTGGATTTCGGCCTGGCGAAGCTGAAAGCCGGCGACGACCACGCCACCAACGTCACGAGCCCCGGGATCGTTTGCGGAACGCCAGATTACATGGCGCCCGAGCAGGGTCGTGGCGATCCCATCGATGGTCGCAGCGATTTGTACGCCGTCGGCGTGATCCTGTTTCAACTTCTCACGGGTCGGCTGCCCTTCGAAGCGGACAGTCCCACGCAAGTCGTGATGATGCACCTCTCCATCCCGGTGCCTGATCCGCGACAGGTCGCACCTGAGCGAGACATTCCGGATCCCCTAGTGGACGTTTGCCTACAGTCCCTCAAGAAGGATGCCAAGGAACGCTACCAAGACGCCCACGAGTTCGCTGACGCTCTGAAGGAAGCACTCACCCTCGCGGAGAGCGGTCCACCGGATAGCAGCGCTTCGGTCCCGCCGATGTCCTTGGTCCAGGGAACGACGACCCCCTGTCCTTCCTGCAACCTGATCGTGCCCGTGGCGCGCTTCTGCTGCGAGTGTGGCGCGAGGCTGCCCGTGCGCAGCCAATCCCCAGACATCACCCTATTCCCACTCACCTTTGTAGGCCGGGACGACGATTTGAGCTGGCTGGACGACCGGCGCCGGCAAGCCGCCGACCAAGTCGTCGGGGCTAGGGTCGTGGGCGAACCGGGCAGCGGCAAGACCCGTCTACTCGCAGAATTCCTCCAGCGAGCCAGTGCGGATGGCGACAACGTCGTGCGTGTGGGCCCGGATCCTTTCTGGGCGGAAGTCGCCTTTTCCACAGTGCGGGCTGCAGTCATGAGGCTCGCCAACATCGACGATCAGGTCAAGCTCGAAGACCTGAAGGACGTCTCGCCGGAAGCTCGGCGAGGCTTGGAAGATGTGTTTGGACGTGCCCGCGGGGGTGACGAGAGGACACCGGCTGAGCGTCGCTTCGCTGTGGCCGAAGCGTTGCGCTGGGCACTGATGGTCGCCGCAGCCCAGGAATCCAAGCAGCGAATCGTACTGTGCGTGGATGAACTCCACCGGGTGGACCCACCCAGCCGGTTTGCGTTCGCAGATGCCTTGAGTGAACCCCCGGAAGTGCACTTGCTCGTGGTGTGCAGCCATGTGCCCGGCTTCGAGTCTGGCTGGGGCTCGAGTCACGGCGCACGATTGTTGGCGGGCCTACCTCCCCCGGCTCTGTCCCGCCTGCTGCGCCGCGTGCAGGGCTCCCCGAGTTTGAGCGACGGCGACAGCCGGGGCGTCTTGCCCATGTACGTGGAGCAGCTGACTCGCTTCGCGTCGGACGGCGGGCAGGATCCGCCCACGAGGCTCGGTGATCTCGTCGCCTTGCGCATCGACACGCTGGAGCCCGAGCCGCGGCGCGCCTTGCAGGCTTTGGCTGTGCTAGGCGACCGAGTGTTCGCCGAAAGCGTGGCGCAGTTGCTCACCGGCAACTCGAATCTCGACGCAGCCTTCGATGCGTTGGAACGCGCCGGAATGATCACCCGGGACAATGGCCAAGCCTCGACGTCGCACCCTCTTCTCCGGGAAATCGTCCTAGCAGGCTTGCCCGCGGCGGTTCGCAAGGAGCTACACTCACGGGCGCTACACAACGCAGACGAACGCTCGGCCCCCCTTGAAGCGAAGGCCATTCACGCTTTCGAGTGCGGCGACTCCTTTCAAGCGCTGCTCTTGTTGGAGCAGGTTGCTGACCGGGCATCGCCTCGGGGTGACGTGGCCACGGAAATTGAAGCGTTGCGCCGCGGACTAGAAGTCGCGCGGCGAGAGATCGCGCGGGGAGAGCTCGATGACCCCATGCGCGCGGTACTGATATTCGCGCGCAAGCTGGGCATGGCGCTGACGCGCAGCGGCAACTTCGCCGACGCAGAGGGCGTACTGCGAGAAGCTCTGGACTTCGCAGGCCCCAGCGGCGCGGATCGCGCCCGGGTGCTCAGTGGGCTCGCGCACGTCGCCCACGGTCGACGACGCTCGGACGAGGCCATCGGGTTCATCAATCAGGCCATTGAAACGGCAACGGAGTCGGGGGCATTCGACCTGGTCGACAAGCTCAACGACACCCGTCGCGCTTGGGCGTCGTGACCGACGCCGACACTGGAGTGCGGTTGGTCGCACGCTGGGATCTGGACAAGACCTATCTGCGAACCGAGTTCGACACGGGGCGGGATCTCTTGAAAACCGCCATCGAAAGACCGGATCGGAAACGCAGCGTGCCGGGCGCTGCCGCCTTGCTCAGGGAGCTCTCGTCCACCGGCGCGCACATCCACATCCTCAGTGGCAGCCCGCGGCAGATGCGTGGACGCCTGGAAGAGAAGCTCCTGATCGACCGGGTCCGCTGGAATGAACTGACGCTGAAACCCAACCTGAGCAACGTCGCGAGGTTGCGATTCCGAGCCCTTCGCGACCAACTCGGCTACAAGTTGCCAACACTGCTCACCGCGCGAGCACGGGACCAGCGCCTCAACCCAGGCAGCGATACCGCCGAAGTGTTGGTCGGCGACGACGCTGAAGCAGACGCGTTCGTCTACTCTTTGTTCGCAGACATCTGCGCCGGGCGGGTCACGCGCTCCGAACTCGTCCGTATCCTTGAGCGCGGCCGTTTGTACGCGGATCAGGCAGAAATGTGCCTCACAGCCGCGGACAACCTGGTCCGAGCGCCTATCGTGAAGCGCATCCTCATCCATCTGGATCGCCAGAGCCCACCCAGCCGCTTTGACCTGTACGGGGCCCGGGTCGTGCCCTTCTACAACTACTTCCAAGCCGCCCTTGTGCTCGGGGAAGACCGCTTGTTGAACGTCGAAGGGATCTTGCGCGTGGCTGCGGACTTGGTTCGGGAGCATCGCTTCGATGCAGACGCGCTGGCGCGGAGCTACGCTGAATTGATTCGTCGCGGGCATGCCCGCGGCTCTCTCGTGGTGGAATTGGCCACAGCCCACGACGAGCTCCGGTCGAGTGGGAGATCCACCGCGCCCGAGGAACTGAGTCGCCTGACCGAGAGCCTGCCAGAGGTGGTCGCTGGCACGACGCCGGGGACCACGTGCGCCCCGGCATTGGACTACCTGGCGCTCGCCGAAAAGCACCGCGCCGGAAAAAACCGGCGCTCGCGGCTGCACTAGCCCTGGGCAGCTGCTTGGTCCTCCGGCCCGTCGGCCAACCACTGGTGTTTTGGACGTTTCGTGGCTAGGCTCGCTCCCCTCGCCCGCACCCTAACTGGGCGAGGTGCTTCTTCTTGCGTAGCCGGAAGCATTTCTGGCCGGAGGTATTGACCGTGGACAGCGATCTCGCTGAAGCGATATCGGCTCTCAAAGACGCGTTTGAGCGTCGGAGCGTATCCGCGACATTCGGGAAGGCCGATCCGGCCCTCGTCGACACACTCAAGTCCAAACTGCGCGTTCCCCGGCGCTATCGAGAGTTCTTGCTCGCCGTTGATCCGGTGGACGTCGAGACCCGCACCCCATCCGAACGGGTTCGCCTGGTACCCGCGGCTGAGTTGCTCCAAGAGCAGCATGGCTTCGCGTTGAACGACGATGGTAATAACCGCGATGGTCCGTCCCCGCAGGGCTGGCGTCAGAGTTGGATCATCGTGGGCCACAGCACCCTGCTGGGGGATCCTTACTTTCTGGATGTGGCAAGCCCTGACGCGGAGGGAGATTGCCCCGTGTACACGGCCATGAGTGGCACAGAGACCTGGAAGCCACGATTGTGTGCGTCCAGTTTTGCCCTCTTCACGCGCATTCTCGCCTTGGGAATGGAAGTGGCCGAAGGGTTCGCCGACGACAATATCGATATGGACGACGAGCAGGTGTTTCGTGACACCTTCGGACCGAAGATCCGGCAATACGATCCCGCGGCGCTGAAGGCCGGCCACTGGACGTGAGCCAGTGTGCACCACTTCTGACGACTGTTACCGAGGGTAGCGACGCCTTTGTCGAGGCGCTTCAGAGGCTGCGTCGTCGGGGCGAGTCCGATCTCGGTCGTGTCGAACCGCGAGTACGGGAAATCCTAGAAAGCGTGCGGCAGGACGGCGATGGCGCGGTGCTGAACTGGGTCGTGAAGCTGGAGAAACGGCGCCCAAAACAGCTATTGGAGCGAGAGTACGGTGGAGCAGCAGCGTTGGCTGCACTTCCGGCGGACGTTCGCAACGCCATGCAGCACGCGACGGAGCGCATCCGTAGCTATCACGAGCGACAGCTCGAGGGCTTGACCGGCTTCGAGATGGAAGCCGAGGGCGTGACGCTGGCAAGCCGCATCACACCGTTGGAGCGGATCGGCGTTTACGCGCCCGGGGGCAAAGCCCGATATCCGTCCAGTGTGCTGATGAGCGCACTCATTGCACATGTTGCTGGGGTGAAGGAGATCTTCGTGGCGACCCCAGATGCGTCGGCGGAGGTCCGAGCCGCGTGTCACCTATCTGGGGTGAACGCAATCGTGAACGCTGGTGGGGCGCAGGCCGTTGGGGCCCTGGCGTATGGAACGGAGTCCGTCCCAAGCGTTGACAAGATAGTCGGCCCCGGCAACATCTATGTCGCGGCTGCCAAGCGCCTCGTCTTCGGGCAGGTCGCCATCGACAGCATCGCGGGCCCGAGCGAGATCCTGGTCATCGCGGACGCGTCGGCGGATCCTGTCCTTCTCGCGGCGGACCTGCTCTCCCAGGCGGAACACGACGAGGCAGCTTACCCGCTGCTGCTGACGACTGAGGGCTCCCACGCGCAGAGCGTGGGCCAGGCACTGCAACAGCAGCTGCGCGGCTTGCCGCGCAAGGACGTGGCGACAGCGGCACTCCGGGACAATGGCTGGGTTCTGCAGGTCAGCGGTCGGGCTCAGATGGCAGAAGTCGCCAACCAGCTCGCAGCGGAGCACGTGGCGCTCCACGTGGTCGATGCCAGCGCCTTGGCAGACCAGATCGTACGGGCCGGGGCGCTCTTCATCGGCCCCGGGACCCCGGAGGCGGCAGGGGACTATCTGGCGGGCCCCTCCCACGTCCTGCCCACGGGCGGCGCGGCCCGTTATGCCGCCCCCCTGGGTGTTTACGACTTCGTCTCCCGTTCCTCCCTGATCGGATACAGCGCGGGCGCACTACGCGCCCAGGGGCCGGATATCGAGGCGTTCGCCAGGGCAGAAGGGCTGGACGCCCACGCTAGAGCCGTCAGCTTGCGCACCCGCCGCGACCAATGACGCTCTGCGTCATTGGCGTGCGACATTGTCGTTGCGAGTTAGTCCTCTAACGGCTAGGTTCCCCGCCGCCTTCCCATCGGGGGGAGTCGGAACAAAAACCGCGGAATTCTGGGATGCGATGTTCTGGCTCGGCTCTTGCCTAAGAGGCGTCGGCTGAGATTTCTGCCCTCGTGCGGCTGCATGCTCGGATGCACCGCCCGACGGCAAAGCGATGACCAAGCAACTTGTTAAGGAGAACGGCATGGACCTGAAGTGGACCAGAAGGCTCGCAATGGGCCTTTCACTCGTCGCCCTGAACGTGGTCGGCTGCGCCCAAGAGCGCGATCCGATCAACCGCGTTCAAGCGGACGCACTTTCTAAGGACTTCTTCGTAGGGAAGCTTGCGGATCCCTCCGATGACCCGGAGTTCTTCTGGCGCAACTTCGTCGTGGACGGGTCGGAAGCCCAATCCATGGTGGGTATCGGCTCCTGGGGTGCGGTGGATCGCATCCGCTGGGAGATCACCGAGAACCTGCTCATCGCGCGCAAGTCCTACGAGATTTCGCCCGGCGCAGACGGCAAGGGCACGATCGGCAAGAACCCCGCGGACGGCCTGATTATGGCCGCCTACCCGATCACCAAGCACTTCGACGTCAAGAAGGCCTACAACCCGTCCACGGGTGAAGACCTCAACATCGTCGAGGAAAACACCTCGGATCGGGTCTGGTACCAGCGCACCCATATGCGGGTCGACTGGTCGATCAACGTGGTCGACAGCCCGATCTGGTTCGACATGTTCCTCGGCAAGATCTTCGGGGACATCTCGGTCACTCCCATCGCTTACTACGTGAACGACCGGAGTCATCCCGACGCTCCCCACTTCGAGCCCGACAAGGGCTACTTCGACATCACGAACAAGTTCTGGGTCGAGCCCGAGTCCACGCGCATGTGGGGCATGAACATCCCGACCTGCTTGCTCATGGGTCTGTACACCGGCGCCGCCGTCGACAGCTGCGACAAGCAGGAGGCGGTGGTTCGGAGTTCCTACTGGAAGGTCGAGAGCGTGCCGTCGGCGGCGGACTTCGAGCCCTTCGAGAACACCTACGCCAACCTCGACATCATCGGCAACCCGGGCGGTTTGGGTTCCAGCTACACGATGGGCATCGTGACGCCACCGCGCGTCGAATGGGACCCCCAGTACGGCTACCGAGACCCGGGCATGCGCCGCAACATGCACGTGCACAACATCTGGAAGCAGAGCCACGTCCTGACCGGCAGCTGCACCACAGACGCGCAGTGCGGCGGCGGCGCTTGCATCCCCGTCGCAGACGGTGGCGGAGCCAAGGCCTGCACCATCCCCTGCGACTACGACAGCCAGGGCGAGTCTGCGAATGTGCCGGGCACCAACGCCCAATGCGAAATCAACCAGAGCCTCGTCGGCAACGGCGGCAGGACAGAGACCATCACCCTCACGCCCGGCTCACAGTGCAGCCAGCGCAACTGGTGCACCCTGCCCGTGCGCAGCCGGACGGTGAAGCCCATTGGCTACTGGATGAACAAGGAAACCCCCGGAGAGCTGTCGGATCCCTACCAGGCCACAGACGCGGAGGACATTCGCCAGGGTCAGGGCCCAACCGAGCACATGATCGAGAGCTGGAACCAGCTGATGCGTTTCTCGGTGGCCAAGGCGCGCGAGGTCGAGTGTCGGCGCACGGGTACCGGCGACCGCGCCACTTGCATGGCCGAGTACTTCGAGACGGATGGCTCCTTGAATGCCACCCAGGAGATGGTTCAGTTCGGCGCTTGGCTGATCGACAAGCCCAAGCCCATGGAGGACGTCATCGTCACCTGCCACAACCCCGTGCGCAGCTACGACAACGAAATCTGCGGCGCGCGTGGCTACGAAGCCCGCGTCGGCGACATCCGGCACAACTTCCTCTATTACTGGCCTTACGCCTCTCGAGCGCCTTGGGGCGGTATCGCCAACTGGAACGCTGACCCCATTACGGGCATGATCATCGGCGCATCGGCCACGACCATGGGTCGCTCCGCGACCTACGCGGCAGCAATGGTGCGTGACATCATCATGGTGGCCAACGGCGAACTCACCTTCGAGGACATCACGGACGGCACCCCAGCCCAATTGTACAAGCGACGGCTGCAAAACGGCCATTCGCCGGAGACCTTCACCAAGGCTGAGCTGAAGCAGCGCGTCGACAACATCGACCCGCTCCACGCGGCAGCCCAGATCGCGGCCAATCCCCTCGCGGGTGCCACTCCCAGGGAGAAGTCCTTGGAGATGCTCAAGATGCGCACTAACCGCATTGCTGGCATCGGCCCGGCGTCCACGTCGCACCTCGAGTACGACGCCATCGCCGAGAAGGTGCGAGGCTCCGTCTTCGAAGCTCAGATGATCACCCCGAACTGGGTGCTCGACGCGGCGGGCATGAACCCGAAGCAGACCAAGCTATCGGATGTGATGGACATCGTGTCCCCGCTCCGCGGCATGGATCACGCACAGACCGAGCGCATGCAGCAGCTCATCGACCTGCGCATGCAGGCCCGCGGCGTGTGCTTCCCGGACATCTACGCCACCAACGTGGGCAACTTGGATGTTCAAGGTGTCTCCAAGTATTTCCTCGCGAAGTACAGCGACGAAGCCATCATGAACAACTTCCCGGATCTGGCCGGAGCAGATGCGCTCACCATTTCGCGCAAGCGAGCGGACCTCATCTACACCGAGCTGTGGAAGGAAACCTACAAGGGCATCCAGCTGCACGAGGTCGGTCACTCCCTGGGCATGTTGCACCAGTTCTCATCGAGCTACGACAGCTTGAACTTCCTGCCCCAGTACTGGCAGCTCCGTTCCAACGAAACCGCGCTCACCGGTGCGGACTCCACGGGCTCGGGCGCCAACTGCAAGGGCAATCCGAACCAGGACGGCACGGTCTGCATGGGCCCGCGCTACCTCGACCCCGAGACGCCTGACGAACTCGGCCAAGGCAACGAGTCCCGCCCGGGTATTTCGTACTTCGGTCACACATCGACCATGGAGTACCAGAACGAGCGCTTCTTCGAGAACGTCGGTCTGGGTCAGTACGACATGCTGACCATGAACGTGCTCTACGGTCGCGTGCTACAGGCTTTCGATCGTGAACGAGGCTACTCGGACGAGGAAACGGCACCCTTCGCGTATCGGAACTGGACCCAGCTGACCGAGGACAACCTGGTTGTCTGGTCCAACCCCGACGTCATCAAAGACATCCCAGCAAGCTCCGGCAAGGTGTTGCCAGGTCAGAACTTGTTCGGGACGGCTCCGATTCTGCAAGGCATGCACTACACCGAGCAGGCACGTCGCTTGAAGGTGTTCGATCCCGCTCGCTGCCGTGAAGCCACGCAGGAAGAGAAGGACCTGGGCCAGTGGCGCGTCGTGCACGGCAAGGTTTGTGCGCCCCCGCCGAAGGACTACGCCTTCTGGCAAGACTTCGAGAACTGGACTCCACCGTCCAACGAGGTCAACGAAGAACTGCTCAAAGGGCGGGTCAAGCCGACCGCCGCGACGGCGCCGGGTGCCATTCGTTGGCCCTACCGCTGGGGCACCACGAGCAACTCTTACCCCCACACCAACCCCTCGGACGCGGGTGCGGACATCTACGAGGTCACCAAGTCGACCATCGAGAAGTTCGACTACCAGTACCCCTTCACCTACTTCCGCCGGAAGAACCGTGACTGGGCCTACTTCCGAATCCCATCTCGCATCTCTCGCGGCTTCTACGAGCGCCTCCGCGCGTTCCACTGGAGCATGGCGATTGACGCCGGCCGGCTGGGTGCGTTGCTCGACCCGGACGAGGCTTTCGTCAAGCAGTTCAACTTCTCTCCACAGGACGTCGACGATATCAATGCCGGTATCTACAAGGTTCTGGGAGAAGCTGACGACTGGGGTCGCCCCCAGGCCATGGCGGCGAACGAGATCTTCAATGCCATCACCCGCGCGTTCCTGATGCCGCAAATCGGTAACTTTGGCACGTGCGACCCAGGGCCGGGTCAGACCCAGGGTTTGCTCGACGCGGACTGCGGTCGGGCTAGTGACAAGTCGCTGATGGTAGACGCCTCGACGGGCCGATACATCGACCCGGACTTCCAGGGCGATCCCGACGGCGGTGGTTCCTGGGACTACCAGAGCTACGTCAACTGGGCAGGCTACACATTCGAGAAGTCGGATGCGTCGCGTGCTCTCACCGACGGTCGCGCGGTGTTCTTCACGATCTCGCGTGAGAACTACCTCGACGGCCGTAACGTCAACGTGAACTTCCGTACCGACATGCCGCAGGCTATCGACCGCCTCCTGGGTGGTGTGCTGTCCTCGGACTTCGAGACGGTTGCTCCTTACGTTGTCGGCGGCTCGGCCATCGAGACGTCACCGGTGTTGACGACCAACCTGTTTGGCGACAATCCCACCCGTCCCGCTGGTGCCCGCGCGTTGTTCCCCAACGTCGGCTACAAGCAGCAGGTGGGCACCCTGGTGTTCGCTCACATCTTCGCCCGTCTGAACGGCGACCTGACCCTGTCGAACAAGATGCGGATCTGGATCGACGGCCAGACGTCCTTCGGTGGCAACATCCCGGATGCCGAGCAGGCCCGCTTCTACAACCCGGAGAGCGGTCTCACCTACATCGCCAAGAAGTACGGTCCTGACCAAGTCATGGGCAAGACCGTGGACAAGGGCATTGCATCGCGCATGCTGCACACCGCCAACCTGCTCCTGGCCAAGGCCTATCAGGTGGACGGTGGCTCCGCGAACCCGGTCCTCGACCAGTACGGTCAGGTCAACGTTCAGCGGGATGCCAACGGCCAGCCCATCTTGATCAGCGCTGTCTACGCTCAGGAGTACCGCAGCTTCGTGGGCCTCTTGGACGCAGCTTCCCAGCTGAGCAACATGGTTGGCTACGGTCCCTTCAACGGTTGGGGCGGCATCGACCTGAACTGAGGTCGGTGTAGAACGGACGCGCCACCGCCAGGGTGGCGCGTCGCGAGAAGGCCCGGGCCAATCGGCTCGGGCCTTTCTGCTTTTGTAGACAAGCGTGTCGGCCGTTTGTGAGATTGGTTTTCTGGGGGATGGCGCACCATTGACGTCATCGAGGGTTCTGCGCGGGGCGAACCGGGTGCGCAGCAGATGGGAGCCGCATAAGGACCCCACCGAGAGCGGACGTTGACGCGGACACAGAAGCAAACGCAAACGAACACGTAGAAGCGGGGACACGCACGGGAACCCTGGATCAAGTCCGTATTCGCACTGGCGAGCAGCGCGTGTGCAGATCCGTGTCGCCAGATCTGAATCGCCGTTAGAGGACTGACCTGCTGCTGCTCGTATTCGCACGTGACGCCGGGACGTGGTCAGTGAATCGCTCGAGATCCTCTTGGCTCGGGCTTTGCAGTTATCTCTGTAATCACGATGCAATCGAAGTGGATCAGAAAGACCGCGCTCGCGGTCGCCCTGTCGGCATCGAGCATCGTCAGTTGCGAACGAGATGGGGAAAGCAGGGTCGCTTATGTTCCCCACGGCGCCGTTGCCAAGGAGTTTTTCGTGGGCAACCTCGCGGACCCGTCGGACGACCCGGAGTTCTACTGGCGCAACTTCGTCGTCGATGGCTCTGAAGCCCAATCCCTGGTCGGAATCGGCTCCTGGTCCGCAGTGGATCGCATTCGCTGGGAGATCACGGAGGATCTGCTCGTCGCGCGTCAGGCGCATCCAAGGTTTCCCGGCGCGGACAGCAGGGATCCAGCAGGCACCGACACGACCATCGTGGCCGCCTACGCAATCGACAAGCACGTCAGTCTCATCCAGACACAAGACGGAATCCGGACAAACAGCACAGACCGACCCTGGCACGAGCGTCGCTACATGTACGTCGATTGGTCAACCAACCTGGTGGAGAACCCGTCCTGGTACGACATGTTCGCCGGCAAGATCTTTGGCGACATCAGCGTCACGCCCATCGCCTACTACGTGAACGAACCGCAACATCCAAACTCGCCACACTTCGATGTCGAACAGGGCTATTTCGACATCACGAACAAGTTCTGGGTGGAACCGGAGAGCACCGTGCTGTGGGGCATGAAGCTTCCCACCTGCCTGATGATGGGTTTGCAGACTGGCGCAGCCGTCGACAGTTGCGACAAGCAGGAGGCTGTCGTGCGCAGTTCGTACTGGAAGGTCGACAGCGTACCGTCCGCAGCAGACTTCGAGCCCTTCGAGAACAGCTACGCCAACCTAGACATCATCGGCAACCCCGGGGGGCTTGCGGATGCCTACGTCAACGGGTTCACGATACCAAAGGAAGACAACGAGGGGCCGCAATGGGGTGACGACAACAGCCACCGACGGCGAAACCTGCACCTTCACAACATCTGGAAGCAAAGCCACGTCTTGGTCGGCAGCTGCACCACTGACGATGAATGCGACGACGGGGCCTGTCTGCCCATTGCAGGCGCTGGCGGTGCAAAGGCCTGCACCGTTTCCTGCAACTATGACAACCGTGCCGAATCAAGCTCCGTGCCCGGCACCAACGCTCAATGCGAGCAGCTGACCCTGAGCCTGGTCGGCAACGCCGGCCGAACGGATAGCTTGGAGCTCGCCGCTGGCTCTCAATGCAGCACCCGCAATTGGTGCACCCTGCCCCTACGCAACCGGCGCGTGAAGCCCATCGGCTACTGGATGACTGAAGAAACCCCGGCGGAGTTGACGGATCCGTTCGAAACCGACGACCCCGAGTTCAGAAACGACGCGGGCGAAGACGTTCGGTTGGGAAGTGGCCCGTCGGAGCAAACCATCGCGAGCTGGAACCAGCTCATGCGATTCTCCGTAGCCAAGGCTCGGGAGGTCGAATGCAGACGCACTGGAGGTGAGCGCCAAGCGTGCATGGCGCAGTACTTCGTCACTCTTGGCCCGCTCCGCGCAGAGCAGGAGATGGTGCGGTTGGGGGCGTGGTTGAGCGACAAGCCCAAGGCCATGCAGGACGTTCTGGTCGTGTGTCACAACCCCGTGCGCAGCTACGACGACCCGATCTGCGGCAAGCGGGGCTACAGGGCCCGGGTCGGCGACCTACGTCACAACTTCCTCTACTACTGGCCCCATGCAACTCGGGCGCCTTGGGGCGCTATCGCCAACTGGAACGCCGACCCTCTGACAGGCATGATCATCGGCGCGTCGGCAACTACGCTCAGCCGTGCTACCGCGCAAACGGCGGCGTTGCTCCGAGACATCATTCTGATTGCCAATGGCGAGCTGTCTTTCGAAGACATCACCAGTGGCACTTCGGCTCAACTCCTCGTCCGCCGACTGCAACAGGGCCGCGCGCCGCGAACCTTCACTGCGTCGGAGCTGGAGCAACGCGTCGACAACGTCGATGCGTCGCACGCAGCCGCCCAGGTGACGGGAAAGAAGCTCCTCACTGGCGAAACCGCCAAGCACAAGAGCCTCGAGTTGTTGAAGCTGCGCGCCCATCGTGTCGCCGGGATAGGCCCCGCCTCCACCTTCCACCCAGAGTTCGACGCCGCCGCCCAAAACGTTAGGGGATCCGCATTCGAGACCCAGATGCTCACACCAAACTGGGTGCTCGATGCGGCCGGCATGAAGCCCAAACAGACCAAGCTGTCGGACGTGATGGACATTGTGTCACCGCTCCGAGGCATGGACCACGGGCAAACCGAACACGCCCAGCAGTTGATCGATCTGCGTATGCAGGAGCGCGGCATCTGCTATCCAGAAACTGACGCAGCCAATATCGGCAACCTGGATATCCAGGGCGTCGCGCGCTTCTTTGCGGAGAAGTACAGCAACCAAGCGATTCGAAACGGCTCCCCAGAACTGGTGCAAGCCAGCGACGATACGCTTGCGCAAAAACGCAGCGAGCTCATCTACACTGAACTGTGGCGGGAGAGCTTCATGGGGATGCAGCTGCACGGGATAGGTCACTCCCTGGGCATGCTGCACCAGCTCGCTTCTAGCTACGACAGCATGAACTTCCTGCCACAATACTGGCAGCTGCGAAGCGGCGAGACTGCACTCACCAGAGTGAACTCCAGCGGCGCGGGCGCCGATTGCAGAGGCCAGCCGCAACAAGAGGGTTCGGCATGCATGGGCCCACGCTACCTCGACCCGGAAACCCCGGATGAGCTGGGCCGCGGCAATGAGTCACGTCCCGGGCTCTCCTACTTCGGTCAAACCTCAGCCCTGGAGTATCCAGGTGAACGCTTCTCCGAGACTGCCGGTCTGGGTCAGTTCGACCTGCTGAGCATGAACGCACTCTACGGTCGTCTGCTGCAGGCCTTCGATCGGGAGCGAGGCTACTCGGACGCCGACACGGCCCCCTTTGCCTACCGGAACTGGTCGCAGCTTTCCGAAGCCAACTTGGTCGTATGGTCCAACCCGGATCTGGTGAAGGGCATAACAGTTGAGTCGGGCAAAGCGCTTCCGACAGCAAAGCTGTTCGGCTCGGGTCCGTTCTTGCAACCCATGCACTACTCCGAGCAGGCGCGCCGACTGAAGCTTTTCGACCCCGAGCGCTGTCGCGAGGCGACGAAGGAGGAACGCGCGCAAGGTCAGTGGCGCGTCGTGCACGGCAGACTCTGCGCGCCGCCCCCAAGGGACTTTGCTTTCTGGCGAGACTTCGAGAACGGCACTCCACCGTCGAACGAGATCAGCGAGCCACTGTTGAAGTGGCGCGTGAAGCCGACCGTGTCCACGGCGGGCGGCGCAATCCGCTGGCCCTACCGTTGGGGCCGTCTGAGCGGCGCGTATCCGCACATCAATTCGTCGGATTCAGGAGCGGATGTCTACGAAGTTACTCGTTCGATCATCAACCAACTCGACGCGCAGTACCCCTTCACCTACTTCAGCCGCAGGAATCACGATTGGGACTTTTTCCAAGCGCCAAAGCCGTCCCGGGCAACTCGGACAGCGCTCGGACGCCTTCGCGCTCTGCACTGGAGCATGGCAATGGACACTGGGCGCCTTGGTGGCCTTGTGGGCCCCGCGGATGCACCCGGATGGAATTCGTCGGAGCTGGCGGAAGCCAATGGGGCACTGTTTGGCTTGCTGTCTCGATCTGACGACTGGGCGCGCCCCCAAACGCTGGCGGCTAGCGACATTTTCGAAGCCCTCGCGCGCACCCTTCTCATGCCCCAAATCGGCACCTATGGGCTGTGCGATCCAGGCCCAGCTCAGACGACGCGTCTGCTCGACGCGGACTGTGGTGGCGCCGAGAGCAAGTCGCTGCTCGTGGACGCCTCGACGGGCCGTCATGTCCACCCGGACTTCTCGGGAGACCCCTTCGGCGCCTACCAGTGGGACTATCCCTTCAAGCCAAGCTGGACGGGCTTCGGCGTCGAAAAGTCCGACGCCACTCGCGCACTACTCGACACCCGCTCGGTGTTTCTTTCGGTCGTGCGCGAGTCGTACCTCGACAGCGACAACGTCAACGTGAACTTCCGCACGGACATGCCCCAGGCCTTCGATCGCCTGCTAGGCGCAGTGCTTTCCTCAGATTTCGAAACAATTGCTCCCTACGTCGTCGGCGGTTCAGCCACGGAAACGTCGGCGCTTCACTCAACGAACTTGTTTGGCGACAATCCAACGCGTCCCGGTGGCGCCCGCACCTTGTTCCCGAACATCGGCTACAAACAACAAGTCGGCGCGCTGGTGTTCGCCCACATCTTCGCCCGTAGCAGTAGTGACGCTGCCCTCTCGGACAAGCTGCAGATCTGGCTCGCAGGGCTGAGCGACGAGCCGGGCGTCCCAGATGCCGAGCAGGTTCGTTTCTACAACCCTGAGAGCAAGTTCACCTACGTCGCAAAGAAGTTCGGTCCCGATACTGCCATGGGCAAGACCGTCGACAAGGGCATCGGCTCGCGCATGCTGCGCACAGCCAATCTGCTACTCGCCCGCGCCTACCAGGTCGAAGGCGGCTCCGAAAACCCTGTGCTCGATCAGTATGGTCAAGTCACAGTCGAGCGCGACGACAACGGCCAGCCGATCCTGCTCAGCGCCGTCTATGCCCAGGAGTTCCGCAGCTACGTCGACCTCTTGAATGCGGCGGTGGAGCTACGCAAGGCGATCGGCGCGAGCAGCAGCGGCAACTAGAGCGTCACGGCGGGGCCACAACCGAGTAGCGACACCCTTTGCCTCGCGAACGCGCTTCGCGAAACCCGAAGAACTCCCGATGACGGCAGGGGTGCGCCATCCCCAACAAAAGCAGAGGCGCGACTACTCGGCAACTTGGACGCAGCCTCGCCGGAAACCAGAGATGGGTCTATTCGGCGACCTGTAGGTAACCGCGCTTGATCAGAGATTGGACAATTTCTGCGGTTTGCAGATCTGTCACTTTGCTGCGGTCAAATAGTGACTCGAGAGTAGGCGAGTTCAGCGCGGTCTGGAGCAAGTCCAGGTGCGTGGGCTCCAACTCGTGCAGTGGTGCTTCGAGGGGTGTGCGCAAAATGAGCCGCGACTCAACCGGCGGCAACCGCCCCAAAAGCGCCTGGAGTTCGTCCTGCTGACGAAAGCCCTCCATCAGCGCTTCCTGCACGCCCATGTCCATGGGCTCGGCAAACTCTTGCTCGGCGGGTGGATCGAGTTCGAACAACCCCTGCTGCATCTTGAGCATTCGATAAAAGGCTTTGTCCGGTGGCAGATGCGCCACGCCTTCGAGCTCGGCAAAGTGGAGTCGGCCCTGATCGAGGTAGATGCGCCCCACCTGGTCCGAGCTCCGCAACACCAACACACCGGTCTTGCGCGAGGTGCCAAAGAGCTGGAGCAAGTCCGGCAGCGGGATTTCCTCGAGGTTGCCGCTCATGCGTGGCGCTTCGCCGCGACCTTGTGCTTCGTGTTTGGCGGCAACGCCCTCCAGATCGCTCTTGGATGATGGCGCGTCCCCGGCAACGGTCACGACCTTGAGAATACTGGTGCCGACCAAAACGCGGTCACCCTCACGGAGCACCGCGTTCTGGATCTTCTCGCCGTTGACGAATGTGCCGTTGGTGGACCCTAAATCTTGAATCGAGATGACACCGCCACGCATTTCGATTTGCGCGTGGCGCCGAGAAACCATCTCTTCGACCAGCACCATATCGAGCTCGCTGGAGCGCCCAATTACGATGGGACGCCCCTCCTCGATGGGGAACTCGCCTCCCTGGTACTTGCCAGAGATGAACCGCAACGCGAGTCGGCTGCTGGAACCTTGCGTCATGCCGAGCATCGCCATCAAGCCCGTGGGCTTCGGCAGGCGCTCCCGTTGGAAGACATTGCGTCGAAGGATCTTCGCCCACGCGCGTGGCCGGAGGCGGAGGACACTTCCTCCCCAGCGATGACCAGTTTTGGGGGCACGAGAATTGTCATCGGTTGCTCTACGGCGAGATGGTCCTACCCCGGGGGCGGCGGGCAGTCAGCAGTGCTCTGTTTTGCCCAAAAAGATAGGGCCTTCGCGGAGATAGGGTCAAGCAATGCGGGAGAAATGCTGCTGGTTTGGCCAGTCTCCAGGACGGCCGTCGGGGCTCCGGCGCTCAGGCCAGCTTGGGCTCGGGGCCACCTGCGGGATTGACGCTCGGGAGCTCTTTCCGCCCCGTTCTGGCCGGTAGCTGGGCTGGCAGGACGACCGTGAAGGTCGCCCCCTGCCCGGGCTGGGAGCTGACCTCAATCCGGCCCCCCATCTCCTCGACCATGCGCTGGCTGATGGCCAGGCCCAAGCCAGTACCGCGGTCCTTGGTGGTGAAAAAAGGAACAAAGAGGTTGCTTCGCACCTCGGGAGCGATCCCGGGTCCGTTGTCCTTCACGGCAATCGCGACCCACTTGGCCTCTGAGAGCCCGAGTCGATCCCGCAACGCCGTGCTCACTTCGATCTTGGAGGCGCCGCAGTCCTGGGCATTCAGCACAAGGTTCATCAAGACCTGGCGCAGCTGCTCGGCATCTGCACGAACAGCAGGAACGTTTTCCGCCAGCTCCAACTCGACGTGGGTGGATTCTCCTTCTGGGCGCAGCACCTGCAGTGTGCGGCGCACCACGGCGTTCGCGTCGATGACGCCGGGGTTACCCTTGGACGGCCTCGCGTAGTCCAACACGGAGCCGACCACCCGATCGAGGCGCTCTACCTCCTCCAAAATAATCCCGATGAACTCCTGAGCTTGGGGCTCGAGCTCGGATCCGTCCTCGGGATCGTCCAGAAGCTGCGCGGCTCCCTTGATGGCACCTAGGGGATTCTTCACTTCATGGGCCAAGCCCGCAGCCATCTGGCCTAGCGCTGCCAGGCGATCTCGCTCCTGCAGCCGGCGGTACTGCTTCGAGTTCTCGATCACGACGGCGATCTGTACGGCCAAGGCATCCAGCAGCGCCACGTCATCGGGGGAAAATGCGTCTCGGACGCGATCGTCCACCACGAGCAACAGCCCGATCACGCCCTTGTTTTCGCCACGGATAGGTGTCACCACCCCGTTTTTGAGCGCCCCCAGCACCTCCGCTGCTGCCAAGACTCGCTCTTCCGACTCCAACGCCGCCGTTCGCGGCGCCTTGCGGCGCTCCAGCACATCGTCGACCAGCTCCTCCAGAACGAGAGGACCCTTTTCCAGGCGATCCACCAAAGGGCGAGCGACCGCGCTGTCGATGCGCGCTGGAGCCGGGGGCCCAAAGGACAGCCCGAGCTCGAAGTCCTGACCGATGGGATCTCGCAGGAATAGTGCAGCGCCGGTCGCGCGACGCGAGGCCTCGAGCTCGGTCATGACAACCTGGACCATTTCGCTGACCTGAAGCACGTGCACGAGCTGTCGCCGGGCGTTCTGCACGGCTCGCTCGAGATCCACGCGCTCGAGGAAAAACGCTCGGTGGATATATTGCTCGACCTTATCCCGAAGTGGCTCGAACAGCACTAAGATCACGATCGAGGCCAGGATCGCGTTCAGGTACATCGTGGAGAAACCGCCCACGAGCACAACGAAGACGTAGAAGATCCCGGCCAAGCAGAACGCCAGCGCCGTGGACACCACGAGCTGGCCAAGGATGTCGTAGAGATCGACCAACCGCTCGCGAATCATAGATTCCGCGAGCATGAACAAGAAGACGATTGCCAAGACGGCGCCCACGGGGGGCAGCGGAGCTCCGATGAACCAAAGAAAGTCCGCGAGGGAAAACAGAGCGGCAGATGCTCCCGTGAAGACGAGGAAGCGCACCCGTCGCTGAGTGGCTCTGGATTGGCTGCGTTCACCCCTTCGGGCCAGGCTGTAAAGACCCGCCGCGAAGAGCCCGAACACGTAGAGCATGACCGCGCCGCGCACCAGGGCGTGGCGGTGTTGCGGCGACAGTACCAACACCAGCATGGGCACCAGGAGGACGCCCGCTACGCGCACCAGGGTGGAACGCCGCTCCAGTCGTGGAACGATGACCTCGAACAGGTTGATCGCCAACTGTGGAAGCAGCACAGCCAAGATTGCGGTGAAGCGCACCCAAACGTCGGCCTGAACGAAGTGGTACAGCCACTGAGCGATGTACCAGAGCCCGATGTCAGCAGCGAAAGCAGAAAAGAAGAGGTCCGCGCGACGGCGCCGCCCACGCAGCAGAATGGAGCCTGCGATTGCTAACGCAAGTGCGCCGCAGAACAGGCTGGTTCGCGTGCGGAGATCCATGCGATTATCCAGCGTAGCCCGAATCCCGTGGGCCGTCCGCCGCAGCTAGGGGCGCTCAGAGGGGTCGCAACGGCTCACCTCAGTGATTGCTCGATTGCTGTTCCTGGCTATTGGCGCCGCTCGGGTTGTTGCTGTCGCCGCCCTGATTCTGACCTTCACCGGTCTCAGAATCGCCCTTGCCGTTGTTGTCTTTCTCCGTCTCCCAGGGATAGGGAGTAGGGCTGCCAGCGGGGTCTCGCGCCACCCAGGGATAGGGCGACGGACCTTTGGGCTCGCCATCCCGACTAGACAACACCGGATCTCGGAGTGTCTCCAAGGTGACGGATTGTTCCTGATGCCCCTGCTCGGGGTCATCGTTGACGTCGAGTTCGTAGTCGTCTTCTTGATAGTCGGGATCCACGAGTTCGGCTGTGCAGCCGCCCAGGGCGAACAGTGGAATTGCGAGGAAAAGGATGCGGCGCATCACGAAGCCTCCTCCGTCGACAGCTCGTATTGCTTTACGAGCTGGCTGAGCCGCGGCCGCTTCATGCCCAGAAGGGCTGCGGCGCGGGTGATGTTACCCCCGGTCTCAGAGAGAGCCCGAGCGATACATTCTTTTTCGATGTTGCGTTTCAAATCAGCCAGGCTGGTGCCACCGTGGCGAATCTCACGGTAGACGACGGTGCTTACCGGGTCCTGCCCGGAAGCGGATAGGTCACCCAACATTTCGGGTGGGGGAGGCAAGGTGGTGCGCCGCGCGGATTCCGCGGGCGCGCTGGTGGGCTCCGAGGCCACTCGCCGGAGCGCCTCGACATGCTCGACCAAATCTGTGACCCCGATGACTTGATCGGCGCTGAAGAGGGACGCCGCGCGCAACGCGTTTTCGAACTCTCGAACGTTGCCGGGCCAGCGATAGCGCATGATCAGCTGCATCGCTTCCGGCGACAGGGACTTGGGCGCTTCGTCCCGCTCCCGAGCGATCCGAGACAGCAGAGCATCGGCCAAGAGCGGCAGATCCCCAGAGCGCTCCCGCAGCGCGGGGATCTCCAAGGTGATTCCCGCGAGTCGGTAGTACAGGTCCTCGCGGAACTGACCCTTTTCGACCATCGTCTTGATGTTGCGATTCGTGGCACACACGATCCGCACGTCCACGGGAATGGAGGCGGTGCCTCCCACGCGCTCGATCCGGCGCTCCTCCAGGACTCGGAGCAAAGCAACCTGTGTGCGCGGTGAGATGTCACCGATTTCGTCCAGGAACAGCGTGCCGCCATTGGCGCGCTCGAAGCGACCGCGCTTGCGAGAAGTAGCACCCGTGAAGGAGCCCTTTTCGTGCCCAAACAACTCGGAGAGCAGCAAGCTTTCGACGAGGGCGGCGCAGTTGACCTTCACCAGTGGGCCGTCGCTGCGTCGACTTGCGCGATGTACCAACTCGGCAATGAGCTCTTTTCCGGTGCCACTTTCCCCGAGGACCAGCAAAGTCGCGTCGGTGGGAGCCACACGGCGAGCCGAGGAGAGCAGCGAGCGAACCGCAGGATCCCGCCCCACGTAGGTTGCCTCGGCCTTTTTGGCGGCACGGCTCAGCGTCCGGACGGGGGCCGCCGTCGGAGCCTCGGTCGGAACGGCGCTGGCACGCTCCAGCCGCGCAAGGCGCACCAGATCCGGGCGGGCGAGGTAGGCATCCCGGAGCGTACCGGTGAGTCCGTCCGCGATGTGATCCCGCAGAGCGACAGCCAAGCGAGTGTGCTCGGCAGCGGTATCCTCATCGCCGACAGCCAGCGCGATTTCCGCCGCCGTGACGTGGGCCTCGCGTCGCAATTCTTCGTCTCCGGTCCTACGTGCGGCCTGCACGGCCTCCTCCGCCAACTCGTCCGCGCGTGCGCCGGACGACCTGGCAATCAGAGCACGGAGCAACGCGATCTCCGCGTGGTCGAAGGGAGACGCGGCAAGCGCTTCGGAAGCATCCGTAGCTTTGATGGCCCGGGCCACCATGCCGTCCTCCAAGGCGACGCGAGCTTCTAGGCGGTGGCACTCGCCGGCCTTGTCGCCGTCCGAGGCGTGGGCCGCCGCCCGCAACGCACATCCGAGCTCTCGCTCCGCGTCCAAGGTTCGACCGCACACCAGGTGCAGGCGCGCCGTGGCGAGCGCGAGCTCCGTGAGGCGCGACGGAGGAGCACCAGCGCCCAGGGCCTGGCGTCCGAAGCGCAACCCCTGTTCGGCATGTTCCACCAGGCCGAGCCGCAGTCGCAGCTCGACGAGGTTGGCCACGTCTCGGGCGAAGCCCAGTCGATCCCCGAGCCGCCGATGCACGCTCGTGGTCTGCTCGAGCAAGTCCAGCCCTTTGGCATGCTCGTGACGCTCGATGGCCAGAACTGCCAAGTTGGACAGCGCGAAGGCAACTGCGCGAGGCTCGCGACGGGATTCACCGTCCGCCAGCACCCCTTCGAGCAATGCCTGCGCTTCATCTCGGCTACCCCGGGATAGCAACGCGATCGCGCGGTTGACCCGCGCCCGTAGTTCGCACGTGCTGGCACCCGCGGCGATGGCTTCGCACACGTCGGAGGCGAAGTGCTTGTCCGCCTCGTCCCAAGCTGCCTGCGCGAGCAAGATCTTACCCAGCACGTTGCGAGCGCCCAAGCGCTGCTTGCCATTGGCATGCTCCAAGGCCGCCGTGGCGAGTTGCCCGGCCTCCTGGTAGTCGCCTCGCGCATAGGCCGTTTCGGCGAGTTCCACCTCCGCCGCCGAGGCTTGTTCCGGGCCCGGCGCAGAGGAGCGTGCCTTGGCTAGGCCAGCTTCGGCGCTCACCAAATCACCCCGAGCCAAGAAGGCACGACCGAGCAGCAGGCTCTGGCGGAAGGGGTCGGCGCCCTCAGCGCAGGGGCGAGCAAAATCCAATGCGACATCGACGTCGCCGAGATCGAGTGCGAGCTCCGCTGCGCGCAGCATCGCAGCGGGACCGGCGTCGATGCGGGACAGCAGCTCCCGCCAGCGGTTCCACATCTCACTTCGGCAGAACGCGTCTCGAGCGGCGTCCAGCGCCAGCCGCATGCGCTCTTCGAGGCCTTCGGCACCCAATTGCTCGAGAGACAGTTCTGCAGCGCGGGAAAGCGCCCAGGGATCCTGCGGGAATACGCTCTCGAGGGCTTTGCCGACACGGACAGCCACCTCAGCCGAGCAAGGTGCAGCGGCGATGCCGGGGGCGGGTTCTATCCACCCGTCCCGCACCTCCACCTGTCCGCTCTCGATCAGGGCATCCCAATGTCCCGCAGCGCCAAGCTCCGAAGCGTGAGCCCGGGGCCAAGGACGGCCGGCCATGACCAACGCGCTCAGCGTTTCGCTCTGCTCCGCACTGAGCATCGGAACGCTTCGGGACGCTGCGGACCGAACGAAATCGTCCAGCTTACCGATATGTCCTGCCGCGCCGCTGCCGGCATGGGCCGAAACGCACTCCCAAAAGCGCGCGACAGCTGCGTCGTCCAAGCGCTCTTCAACGCTGAATTCCGTGGCGCCAGATAGCTCTGGCGTCTGCTCGCTGATCAAGATGATGAGCGCGCTCGTGCTCTTCTCCGACAAGATCCTGAAGACCTGCGCATCCCACGTGCCAGCAGTGACTGGTGCGATGAGCATGGCCTTGGTTTCATCCGCGGCTTTCGCCAAGCTTTCCGCGAGGTCGAATGCGTCGCTCCCGGTCGCGGGCAAAGACAGGCGGCGCGCCAAATCCCGCGCCGAACTTTCGGCGGCGAAGGACGCACGGGCGACCTTCCGGCCGATCAACTCCGCGCGCCGCTCCGCATGACGGGCGACGGGCAAGGCGACGCGCGGGCTTTCGACCCGCACGCTCAAGATGCCGTGGGTTCCTGCTTGGCGGAGCACATCGTCGAGCACGTCGAAGGACGGAAGTGCTGGCGCAGAGGGCGCTAACTGCAGGGAGGTAGACTGTGCCGCCAAGGTGTTAAAACGCTAGCCTCGACTGGAGGCCCGAGCAACGTCGATCCGGCTGAATTTTAGCTATTTTTGCGTCGCGAGGATGCCGCCGAAAGTTTCCGCCCTGACGGTTTCTTTCCACCGGCCAGCAGTGCGGTCAGCTTGGCTTTTGACGGCCCGCCGCCACCGGAGCCACGGGATGCGATCGCGAGCTGCCGACGCGCGAGCAGGCGATACAGCGTCAGCAACTCCGGGTCTGAGCCGACTACGTCAAGATGGCCACAAACGGTGGCGGCGTCTCCACGCACGACGGGGCCGGTTAGCGCGCCAGAAATGCCAATGATTTCAATATTTTGCGAAACGCTGACCAGGAGCGCGCCCAGGGCCGGAGCCGTGTGCTCCTCGGGGATCCCGGAGCGCACGAGCAGGTCGCTGGCGAAATCGGCGAGGGCCACCGCCCCATTCGCCAGCAGCGCCGCCGCTGCGTGATAGCTACGCGCGTCGACCTCCTCGCCATCCAAGGCACGAGCGCCAAGGGTTCGCGCGAGACGACGGCCAGCTCGCTTCGCCGCCGGATCGCCTCGGAGCAACAGCAACGCGCCGCGCAGATTGGGGTCGTGGTCCGAGCTCGCAAAACTCAGCAGTGGGTGCGCAGAGCCGATAGCCGCAACGTGCTCTCTAAGCGGACTCAATACTTCCACGTCGACTGCGCCGGCGATGTGCAGCACGACAGCGCGTGCGACGACCGTGCGTTGCCGCGCGAGCTTCTTTGCCAGCGGGGACAGCGCGCTATCACGCACCGCGAGAACGATCAGGTCCGCCGAGAGCCCTCGTTTGGGCAGCCCACGCCGAAGCGGTCTCAGCGTCACGGAAGCGCCAGCACGCCGAAGCGCTCGATGCAACGCACTGCCAGCGCGACCTGCACCAATGATCACGATCTTCACGGATACAAACCTTGGCGCTCCGCGTGTTCGAGCACCGTTCGTGGAAGCATCGCGGCCAGTGACTTGCGCGCGGCGTCCCTCGAGTCCGCGCTCCGGTCGCGAAGCGCTACGAAAAGCTCTCGCACCTTGGTCGAGGAGAGATCTGGCAGCACGGCGACGGGAGCATCCGGGTGTTTGTAGCCCACTCGACCGAGCACCAGCGGCGGCGCGATAGCGCAAATCGCGTCGAAGGCGTGCCACTTCTGCGCTTCGAAAAGCACGTCGGACCCCACCATCAGGCGTAGCTGGCACCCTGGGTTCTCACGGCTCAAGTGCTCCAAGGTGTTGAGGGTGAGGCTTGGGGTCGACAGCTCGCGTTCTACGTCCGAAACCTCCACGCCGGGGATCCAATCCAACGCCAAGCGCGCCATGGCCAGGCGGTCTTCGAAGGGCGCCAAGGGCTTGTCAAAGGGGTGCTGAAACACTGGCACGACCAGCACGCGATCCGCCAAAGCGGTACTGAGCGCGTAGGTACATGCCAACACATGCGCCACGTGCGGCGGATTGAAACTACCTCCGAAGAACGCCACGCGCATTATCGATTCCGAGGAGTTCATCACGAGCCACGCGGAGTTGAAAGGAGGGGCATCTCAGGGTTTCCGGGAGGCGCGTCCATTCAAGCGTCCGACACGCTGATACGTGCCGCAGGCGCTGCAACCAGGCGTTCCCGCCGGATTTCACGGCATACACTGTCGAAGAGAGACAGGTGCACACCGTCAGTGCGCTCCTCCAAGAGCATCATTCCGAAATCGCCGAGATGTCCCGGCGCCAGGAACCAACGCGAGCCAACGGCCTTGACCAGCGGGTCCACGCTCTTGCCAAAGACCAAGAAGGTGGCGGATGCGATGTCGTCTTCGTCCAGGTTCGACTTGTCGTGGATCAGTACGGCGACCCGCCCCCCGAGTAACTCCATCAAGCGGGTGCCATCCCCAGGCAACGCTTCGAACGCACGCAGCGCCTCGCGCTCTCGCTCAGCCGCCACGAAGGCGTCGATCTCCATCGGGCTGGCATCGGCACAACGTTCTGCGGCGCGACGGAACAACTGCTCATCCCCGGCGCCCGCGCCTACCAAAGACTCCGCCCAGCCTTCAACGACGCGGTCCAGCGCGCCATCCAATCCCAGGTAGATGACCCGCTCTGCGCCCGCTTCGCTATGCAGAAATCTGGCCGCTCGCTCGAGTACATCGAGGCGATCCGTCGCAGGGCCGAGCAAGCCTAACCGCATGTGAGAGACGCTAAGGCGTCTGGAGAGCAAAGGGAATACACGCGGACCAGCCCTGTGGGTAATCGCGTCCCCAGCTGGTTTTTGGGGGTCGCATCCCTGGGGCGGAACAGGTGCACTACTCTCGTTCTTTGGCGCAGAAAGGCGGGCCGCGGATGGACCCGCGGGGCCGTGCCACACGCGGTCGGCCTCAATCGCCGTCAGCTAGCCGTCGGGGACGCAGAGGACGACGGCTGTCCATTCTTCCGCGGTGTCCGTCGTGCCACACAAGGTCCATTCGCTTCCACTTGCGGTCAAGGCGTTCTTGGTGAGCGAACTGGTCAACGACCAGAGCCCGCCACCGCTGACCGCTCGCTCGCCAGCCTGGCACTGGGACGTGAAGCAAGAGCTGCCGCCCGGTCCCGGGTGCTGCGCAGCCTTTTCCCTGGAGTTGGCCTTGATGCCCTCGACACATATTGTACTCGCAGACCAAGTGGTGTCATTTTGGGTGAAGCCGCAGATCCCCCACGAGTTGGCA
The DNA here is from genome assembly GCA_965222375.1 of Polyangiaceae bacterium. Lineage (GTDB taxonomy): Bacteria > Myxococcota_A > Polyangia > Polyangiales > Polyangiaceae > JACKEA01. The sequence goes on along the minus strand of CBDCTZ010000016.1, from coordinate 2,659,624 downwards.
ACGGAACTAAGACCGCTCCGGGTCTGTACGCGATCCGCGACGGGTAGGCCCTGTTTGTTCCACGAGGCGCCACCGCCCACTGCGGCCATGCCGGCGGGACAAATCGCCTCGATGCATGCACCCACGAACTTGGGCAGCGCCTCTTCGTTCTTCACGATCATGCTTTTCGTGGAAACGCGACCGCAGATGGCTTGCACCGTCCACACGCCTCCTGCCGTCGAGTCGCCGCATAGTTGAAACGACGTCTCCGTATCCGGTTGCATGGTTCCGAGCACGATGGCGGGGTCCCACTCGCCACCTCCGCCCAGCACCACCTTGCCGCTGGGACAATCTGCTTCGATGCAAACGTACGCGCCCGGGTGAGTGCCCGTCTGTTCAACCAGCTCCACCTCGGTGATGATCGGAGACCCAGCGGAGTCGCTCACCACATCCGGCTGTCCTGCCGAATCTCCGACCGCTGCGTCCGCTGCATCTGTCGGCGCATCCGAGGACGCGTCGACCGCACCTCCGTCTAAAGGCTGTCCGTCCTCCCCGCAACCGACCGCGAACAGAGCCAAAATGGCTGCCATCACAGATCGACGCGCCACCACCCGCCGGTTGCATCGCTCGCGCGAGCCTGACTGTCTCTTCGTCTTCATCGCTCCCGGCCTCCGTACCCTTGATAGCGTCCTGAGCCCAGGATGGCCATCACGCTTGCATCGTCGGACGACGAATTGGTCCGGACGCGTCGAAGCAAGTGGCGACATTCAAGCGCGCGACCCTCCGTGGTAGCGTTCCGCGCATGAGACCTTGGGCTGGTCACGTGGGCGCCAGCAAGCCGACCATCTCGAAGCAGGCGCACGCGATGAAGCAGACGGTCTGGCTATTGGGCGCGTGGCTCGCAGCGTGCGGTAGCAGCGGCACCGCTGCGGAGCCAACCGCCCCCGTCAGCACCGTGACAGCGCCCGAACCTGTGTCGGAACCCCAGGAGCCGGCCGTTGCGGTCGTCGAAACGCCGCGCCCCGAGCCAGAGGGGCCCTTCGCGGATTCGCCCATCACACCCCTTGCCAACGAACTCATTCAAGTGGTTCGGGCAGCCCTCGCGAGTGAACCGCTTCCGAGGGTGTCGTTCCCAATCGAAACGGTTCGACAACCGGACCGTTTGGTCACGGGCGACAAAGAGTCACTGCCGGCCGACGTCGAGTTCGTTGCGCTGGCCATGGAGCTGGAGTTTTCAGTCGGGCCTCGCGGCTCGAGTACAACTCCCGGTCCCGGGGGAAGCGCGCCGGGCGGCTTGGAGCTCGGGCTATTCCTTTCCCGTCACGGACTTAAGCTGATTGAGCTCAAGGCCGATCAGGTGTCCAGCGCGATCCCAGCGCCAAGCTGGCTTCCGGTCCACGGCTTGGCGCAGGAAATACTGTCAGACGTGCAGCAAGACAGGATGGAGCGCTGGTGGCTCGGGGACGCCGAGAAGGAGATGCTGGGCGCAGACATCGCCAAAGAGATCGAGCGGGATGAGCGGAAGCAACCTGATCGCTTGCGCAAGGCAAGAAAGCGCGTGGCTGGCAAGACGCGGGTGCACGGTTTCGAGATCGACGACGTGACGCTGATTGCGAAAGACAGCCAACAGCGGATCTGGGGACTACGGATGCAGTTCGAAAGCGGGGACCAACCCGAACTCGACTCGCACCCCCTGGTACGCGTGCGAAAGCCCAGGACGCCCTAGAGCCGCGCGCCACCGCTGCCCACCGCCTTGGCGCGGCGGGCTCTGGGGAGGTCCGCGGGATTAGGGCCGTTTCCTGCCCAAGAGCCGCGACCCCAAACCAAAACAATGGAAGCCTGGGCGCGGCTTTGCTGTCCTTGGGGAGAGCTAGCCAAGCCATGCCTTCCCGCAGCACGCCTCCCAGCGATCCGGTTTGGGTCGAACACGATGGGCAGCGCGTGGTTGCAGAGCGAGGGGAGCCCCTGGCAGCCGCGCTGGTCGCGGCGGATCGAGTCCTGCTCTCGCGCAGCCCCAAGCTGCACCGCCCTCGGGGCCCGTTTTGCATGCGAGGAGCGTGCGACGGTTGCTTGGCACGTGTAGACGGAGAACCCAATGTGATGACCTGCCTGCACAGCGCTCAGGGAGGCGAGCGCATCGAGACGCAGAACGTGCTGGGCACTCGAGGTATCGATCTCATGGAGGCGACGGACTATCTGTTTCCTCGCGGAATCGACCATCACAAGCTACTCGCGGGGATCCGAGGGGTATCTGCCATCGTGCAGAGCTTCGCCCGCCAAGTCGCGGGCTTGGGCACCCTGCCTAGTGAGGCGATGGACGCCCTGTCCGGCCGCCGAGAAACCACGGACGTACTCGTCGTGGGCAGCGGAGAGGCAGGGCTGTCCGTGGCCGCCGCTCTGCCCGATTTCAATCTGAACATTGTCGACGATGCTACGCGCTTGGGTGGCAATCTGTCGTTGCTCGAGCCGGATCGCCTCGACGCGATGCTTGGCGCACTCTCCCACGCGCAGGCCACACCGAGAACGACTGTGGTATCGCTATCACGGGAACCTGGGCCGGGATTGTTTGCCCTACTCATCGACGATCGCGGCGCGCGCCTGGTGCAGCCTCGGGCAGTGGTGCTCGCGACAGGCTGCCATGACCACATGCCCGAGTTTGGCGACAACGATTTGCCTGGGATCTTCAGCGGCCGCGCGGCGCTACGGCTGCACCACTGTGGCGTGCGGCTGGGGCGGCGAGTTGCTTTGGTGGGCGCGGGGCCCTTTTCGGAGCAACTGGTGAAGCTGTCTGGAACAGACTGGCTGCGAGTGGACCCCGCGCGGGTCAAGCGCTGCTCCGGGCGGGGCCGCGTGCGCAATCTGATCACCCTGGATCAGGACAAGGAAAAGCGAATCAAGATCGACGCGGTCGTGTGCGAAGGCCCCGGAGCGCCGGCCTTTGAACTGGCGGTGCAGGCCGGTGCCTCCACCCGGTTCAACGGTGCGGGCTTTGCTCCTGTCTGTGACGACTCGGGAAAGGTGGCGGAGGATGTCTTTTGCGCTGGCAGCGTCGTGGGACGCGCGGCCCCGGCGGAGAGGGTTGCCGAAGCCGTGCGCGCTGCGCTTGCCTAGTCCTCGAGCAGCAGCCCGAAGAGCGCCAAGCCGCCCGCGATGAAAACCAGATCGAAGACACCCATAAGTCGGAAGTAGTCCCCCAGCTCGGCAATGCTGGCGCCACCGAGCAACTCACGGGTTGCGGCGACCGCGGACAGGAGTGTGGGAGACAACAGCGGAAACAACACCACGGCCAACATCAGATCTCGGGCGCGGGTTCTCACGGTCATGGCGCCGAAGAGCGTTCCGGTTGCAGCCACGCCGGGAGTCGCCACCAGAGCAATCAACGCGAACCCGGGCCCCACTTCGAGTAGGTCCACGGCGAAGAGCAGCGCAGACAAAGGGATCACCAGCAACTCGATCACGGTCAAGAAGCCGAGCAGAGCCAAAGCCTTGCCGCAGAACAACGCGCTGGGCGAGAGAGGCGACACGACCAAGCCCACGAGTGCGCTCTCCTCGCGCTCTCGCTGCCAGGCGCGCCCTAACGCCAATACGGCTGCGAAGGCGATGGACAGCCACACCACTGCGGCCACCACCAGGCGCCGGCTCATGGGGCCGCCGTAGAGAGAGAAGGACGCCATCACCACCAGCAGCACAGCGAAGAACCCGCTCGTCGTAACGACTTCCCCAGTGCGAAGTTCGATACGGATATCCTTGTCCAGCACAGCAACCGCCTGGCCCCACCAGCTGAGGTTGGTGCGTGGCAATGGGCTCGAGAGGGTCCCTGCGTCCGACACGGCCGGGATTATGGTTCCAGGCGCGAATCCTCAGCAACAAAGAGCAGAGCTCAGAACCTCGAGAGAGCTGATTTCGGGCCGCGGCGGTGCCAGCTGCAAGGCGGCGCGACGAAGGAATACCCAGAGTATTTCGAGGAGCGTCAACGCCGCAGATGGCCCCGCCCCGGCGGAAAGCAGCCGCGAGCAGGTTCTGGAGATCTGCTCCGATGTCGCCGTTTCGAAAGACCGGCCAGAGGGGGTGACAAGCGCGGGCGAGTGACTACGCTACGGCCCCCGTCGCGGGATCCGCCCATTTGCATCAACGAGGGAGCACCATGGCCGACGTCAAAATCGAGCATATTTACAACTGCAATGAGGACACTTTCTGGGACAAGATCTTCTTCGAGTCCGGCTACAACGAGGAGCTGTTCAAGAAGGCCCTCGAATTCCCGGGCTACGAGGTAGTCGACCAGAAGGAAGACAACTCCAGCATTCGGCGCACCATCGACGTGGTGCCCAAGCTCGGCCCTATGCCCGGCCCCGTCAAGAAACTGATTGGAGACGGCCTGGGCTATCGGGAAGAGGGGACCTTCGACAAAAAATCCAAGCGCTACAGCATCAAGATCACACCCAACAAGCTGAGTGAAAAGATCAAGATTGAGGGAGTGCTGTACGTGGAGCCTGCGGGCGACGGCAAGGTGAACCGCATCTTCGAAGCCAAAGTGAACGTGAAGATCTTCGGAGTCGGCGGCATGGTCGAGAAGCAGGTCATCGGTGACATGGAGACCAGCTACGCCAAGGGCGCGGAGTTCACGAACAAGTACATCGCCGAAAAGGGCCTGTAGGAGGCGCAGCTTCGGCGTAGTGCTCGAGGATTGGAGGTGGGCGGCCCGAACGAGGTGGCCCGCCTTTTTCTAGTTTTTGGCGACCAGCGCTGAGGGGTGCTTTGATGGCCCCGCGCGGAAACTCAGGCCGAGGCGGACTTGGCTTTGCTCGCGGCCTTCTTCTTCGGCGCGGGCTTGGCTTTTGCTTTCTTCTCTGCGCGAGTTCGGCGGCGAGTTGCAGCGCGGTGCTGATCGAGGAGCCGGGGTAGCGGGTGCCCCTCGAGCCGCGTCTTGTAGCCAGCGTCTTTGGAGCGCTTCTCCGCCTCCAGAATCGCGGCGATGAGTTTGTCCCGGCTTCCGAAGTCCTTCTTTGCTTCAGTCAGAACGTCGTGCAGGTGCAAGAGCTTGGCGTTGGAAACTCGGCCCAGGCCCCTCGTGCTGGTGCGATCGAGCCACAAGCCCTTGACGGCCAGTTTCTCGACGGCGGCAGCCAACTTCTCTTTGCTTTCGAAACGCTCTTTGACGAGCGCTAGCGGGGTCTTTTTCATCGTCGTCTCCAGGCCGCGCGCGCAAGGCGTGCGGGGCGGGCCTTCTAGCAAGGGCCGAAGGCCGTCGCAAGGCAGGCACAAATATCCAATAATTTCATATATTTACTGCCCGTAACTTGTAGCCCGTAGTAGCCGGATTTTGTCAGAAGTGATACCCGAGGCGCCTATGAGCGGTCCCCGCGTGCGCTTTGCGCCTTCGCCCAGCGGCTACCTCCACATCGGGGGAGCGCGCACAGCTCTGTTCAACTGGCTGTGGGCGCGAGGTCAAGGCGGCAGCTTCATCGTCCGGATCGAAGACACGGATCAAGAGCGGTCCAGCATCGACAGCGTGAAAGCGATTCTCGAATCCCTCAAATGGCTCGGGATGGACTGGGACGAAGGTCCGGAAGTCGGCGGGCCCCATGGCCCCTACTTTCAAAGCGAGCGCAAGGACCAATACCGACAGGCCGCGGAGCACCTGGTAAGCGAGGGCAAGGCGTACCGCTGCTACTGCACGAAAGCCGAATTGGACGCCGCTCGGGCCGCGCTCAAGGAGCAAGACCCAAAGGCTCAATTCGTCTACCCCGGCACCTGTCGGAACCGCAGTGATGCGCCTGACCGACCCTTCGTCGTACGGTTCAAGACCGAATCCGGAGGATCAACGGATTTCGAGGACAAGGTATTTGGGCGGGTTTCGACTCCAAACTCCGTGCAACAAGACTTCGTGATCGTGCGCAGCGATGGCTTCCCACTTTACAACTTGGGTTGCGTCGTTGATGACCACGCCATGGGCATTACGCTCGTCGCACGCGGCCGCGACCACATCGGAAACACCCCGCAGCAGGTCATGCTCTACGACGCCTTCGGCTGGTCAGTGCCGGAGTTCGCACACCTGCCCATGATGCTCTCGCCAAAGGGGGAGAAGCTCTCGAAGCGCCATGCGGCGGTTAGCGTCGAGGAGTACCGGGAGCGGGGCTTCACGCCAGCTGGTGTGCTCAACTATTTGGTACGCTTTGGCTGGTCTCATGGGGATCAGGAACTGTTCACCAAAGAGCAGCTGATCGAGCTGTTTTCCTGGGCGAAGGTCAACAAGAGTGACGGCAAGTTCGACGAGAAGAAGTTCGCCGACGTCGCCTTTGAACACCTCAAACAAGACAGCCTCATGCCCTGCCGTGAGTATGAGGCGGCAGTGGCGCCCTTCCTGCGAGCACGCGGCCTGGAGGTCGACCCGGAAACTCTGCGCCGGGCGCTGCCGACGATCCGTGAGCGAGCGCACACTCTCGTCGAAGCCGCTCACGCTCTAGACTACTATTTTCGCGCAGAACCGGAGCTCGACGAGAAGGCCAAGGGGAAGTTCTTGAAGCCAGCTGCCGCACCGCACCTCGAAGCGCTTGCCGACCTGTTCGAGACAGCAGAGCCTTTCGAGGCTACTCAGTTGGAGCAGTTGTTCCGCAGCTTCGTGGAGGAGCGCGGCATCAAGATGAAAGAAGTGGCACAACCAGCGCGAGTAGCGCTAACCGGTCGAAGCGCGAGTCCGCCCCTCTTCGACGTAATGGTCGTGTTGGACCGAGAGCAGAGTCTAGCTAGGTTGCGACGCGGCGCGGCGATCGCGAAGAACGCCTGAGCAGGAGCACCTCCACATGCTGGCTGCGCTCTGGTTCTGGCTAGCACCAACCGAGAAGTTGGTGTTGCCCCTCACCCAACTCAAGACGGTTGGGTGGTTTGACTCGATGATGGGCTATCCGCCCATCAAAGCGCTGCTACCGATCCCGATCCTGATCGCCATTGCCCCACCAATTTGGTGGTTCTTCAAGGACACTTGGAAGGAACTCGACGCGGAGGCCGCCGAAGCTCGCGCTGCGCGAGTCGCCACCGGTGAGTTGGATCTTCGGCCGGCGGTTTGCCTGGGCATCGTTGCGGTCGTGCTGACCCTGCAGGAGTACTACGGGGGGCGTCAGTTCTACGACACGGTGATTCGCCCCGTTCTCGTGGACTGGGACGCAGGCGGCACTACCTGGGTCAAGCTCAAGAAGTACGACGAGCTATACGGCTACGGCTGGTGGGTGCTCTCCCGTGCCGGGGGCTACGTCCTGATACCGCTCCCGCTCTGGAAACTGCTCTTCCCCAAGGACTCGCTGCTGGACATGGGCTACCGGATCCGCGGCTTCTTCAAACACGCCTGGATCTACGGGCTATGTCTCGCCGTGGTGTTGCCGGTCATGGCCATCGTGGCATCCCAGCCCGATTTCGGAACCTACTATCCCTTCTACAAGAACAGCTCCCGAAGTTGGTTCGACTTTCTGATCTGGGAGGCGATGTACTTCGTTCAGTTCCTGACCCTGGAAATGTTCTTCCGAGGCTGGATCGTCGGCGCCCTGCGCAAGAGCTTGGGGGCGGCGGCAATTTTTGCGATGGCCGTTCCCTACTGCATGATTCACTACGGTAAGCCCTATCTAGAAGCGCATGGCGCCATCGTGGCTGGTGTCGTCCTGGGCTCATTGGCCTTGCGAACCAAGAGCATCTATTCGGGCTTCCTGGTGCACATCACCGTCGCCTTCCTCATGGATTTCCTCTCGTTGTGGAAACGTGACGCCCTGCCCACGACCTTCTGGGCGGGCGGCTGAGGCATCGCGACAAGCGCGTAACCTGATCGGTCGCAGCCAAGCGAAAAAATGACTCCCGCTCCCGGCAGGTGCGCGCTATTGAGTCGCCCGCCGGGTAGCCCTCCCCGGCATCAGTCGGATTGTTTTACTGTGAAAGAAGAAGACGACGAGTGGTCGGCCCACAAGAGCGCGCAACTGTACCAGGTGAGCGGCTGGGGCGCGCCGTACTTCTCCGTGTCCGAGTCGGGCGAAATGGTGGTGCGTCCGGATCCGACTCGTGAGGGCAGCATCAATCTGTCCGAGCTGACCGAGGGGCTGAAAGCACGCGGCATCGAACTCCCATTGTTGATCCGCTTTCCAGACCTCGTCGGGCACCGGATTCGGCGCATCAACGAGTGCTTCGCCCACGCGATTCGCGAACACGAATACGGGGCCGGCTACCGCGGAGTTTTCCCGGTCAAGGTCAATCAGCAGCGCCACTTGGTGGAAGCCATCGTCGATGCGGGTCGGCAATGGCAATTCGGCCTCGAGGCGGGTAGCAAGCCCGAACTGTTGATTGCCCTAGCGGCGATGCAAGACGTTGGCGGGCTGATCATCTGCAACGGCTATAAAGATCACAGCTACATCGAGACCGCCTTGGTCGCACAGAAGTTCGACAAGACCGTAATCGTGGTACTGGAACGTGCCGACGAGTTAGACGTTGTCTTGCGTGCCTCGGAGAAGCTCGGCATCAAGCCCATGTTGGGCGTGCGCGCAAAGTTGACCACCAAAGGCGTTGGCCGCTGGGCAGCCTCCGCGGGGGACCGCGCGAAGTTCGGGCTGTCTTCCAGCGAGATCGTGGAACTGGTGGATACCCTGGCCGAGCGCGACATGCTCGACTCGCTGGTGCTGCTCCACTTTCACATCGGGAGCCAAATCTCCAGCATCATTCCGATCAAGAGCGCCATCCAAGAAGCTGCCAACATCTACGTGGAGCTCGCTAAGCTGGGTTGCGCCATGGGCTACCTGGACGTGGGCGGTGGTTTGGCCATCGACTACGACGGCTCCAAAACGGACTTCCATGCATCCAAGAACTACGGCCTCGCCGAATACGCCGCAGATGTGGTGTCTCACATTCAGGCAGCCTGCACCAAGTCCGAGGTGGAGGTGCCGACCCTCGTCAGTGAGAGCGGGCGAGCCATAGCGGCGCACCACTCAGTCCTCGTGTTCGAGGTAGTTGGCACCAGCGAAGTCCGATTTGGAGATCCCGTCGAACCCACCACGGCGACCCACCGCCTGCTCAAAGACCTGTACGAAACCTACCGCGGCATCAGCGTAAAGAACGTTCAGGAGAGCTGGCATGACGCCAGCCAGGCGAAAGAAGAGGCGCAGAACCTCTTCAAATACGGTTACCTGGGACTGCGGGAACGCGCCCAGGCAGAGCGACTGTTTTGGGCGTGCTGTGAGAAGATCCAGGAGCGACTCAAACGACTGAAGTTCGTGCCCGAAGAGCTGTCGCACCTGGAGCAGACCCTGAGCGCGATCTACTACTGCAATTTCAGTCTGTTTCAGTCGGCACCCGACATTTGGGCAATCGATCAACTTTTCCCAATCGTGCCGATTCACCGGCTTTCGGAGCGGCCCACGGTCACGGCACGCTTGGCGGACCTCACCTGTGACAGCGATGGCGTCGTGGACAACTTCATCGACGTGGAAGAAGACAAGCACGTACTCGAGGTGCACGAGTGGTCCAAGGACCGCCCCTACTACTTGGGCATGTTTCTGAACGGCGCGTACCAAGAGATCCTGGGAGACCTGCACAACCTCTTCGGGGACACGAACGCAGTGCATGTCGCACTGACCGACGACGGATACGAAGTGCGCCATGTAGTGAAAGGCGACAGCATCGCTGAAGTGCTGCGCTACGTGGAATACGTACCCGAAGACATGGTCGAAGCTGTGCGCCGCCAAGCCGATCGAGCGGTACAAAGTGGCAGGCTGACCAACGAGCAGATGCGCACGCTGATGCAGCACTACGAATCTGCCCTTCGCAGCTACACCTACCTCACCGAAACCTGAGCCAGTCCGGACGTCTGGCTCGATCTACTCGGAGTCTTTCTCCAATGCCATCAACAGGTCCTCGGCGCGTTCCGCACCCAGGCCTAGGACATCCGCCAGGTCATTGATCAAGTCGTTTTCCTGATCCTGGATTTCGTCGTCCGCGAAAGCGATCGCCGCCGCGAGCGAGAACGCCGCGTCAATCAACGCTTCGTCCTCTTTCAGGACGGGCGCGATCGCCGCGAGGCGTGCCTTGACACCCTCTTTCACTCGCGCGTCGCACTCCCCCATCAGCTTTTCGATGTGCTTGGTTCGCACGGCGTTGTCCGTCAGACCCCGAACCGCCCCACGCAGAACCTCACGCTCGACGTCAGCCACGGTGCCGTCAGCAACCACCATCAGGTACATGGCCTCAAACAGCGCCTCGAAACGGGCGCGCGCATCGTCGTCCCCGGAGAATGGATCGTCGGCGTCCGCCGCCCGCATGAAGTGCGTGCTGGGGGGTGCCCCCAGATCGAGGAGTTGGTCACGGATGCGCTGTAGGGTTTTCGGTCGGAGCTCGATCATGAAAAAGCTATCGCCCGATGACTTCGGCGAGTCAACGAGGCGGCTCAGGCGCTGGCGCAGATCGAGGAAAAAGCCGCCAATCCTGTGGCCTGCAGCCGCGCCGGAGGGCGCGGCCTGAGGGAATGCGTCTGGCTGTACGAGCGTTTACCATCACGCACGAGTATTTTTCGGTTTGCTGGACCTTTCGCCCGCAGCACCGCTACCATTTCGGAGTTCGATGAATCTCACGGCAAAAAGGAAGCTTCCCCTGGGCCTCGCCGCCGGTGGCGCGCTCGCTTTGCTCCTGACGTCGCCCGCTAGCCAGGCGGACATCTACAAGACCGTGGACGAGCATGGGGTGGTCTCCTTTACCAACGTTCCCCGCGGCAAGAAGAGCAAGCTGGTCACGAAAGAGAGGAAGCGGCCCAAAGTCAAACCCATCCTCCCCAGCGACACGTCCGCCGAACGCTTCACACGCTACGACGCCCACATTCGCCAGGCCGCAACGCTCTACCAAATTCCGGAAGAGTTGGTACGTGCCGTGATCAAAGTCGAAAGCGACTACGACCCCCGAGCCGTGTCTCGCGCCAACGCCCGGGGGCTTATGCAGCTCATTCCGGAGACGGCCGAGAGAATGATGGTGACCGATATCTTCGACCCGCGGCAGAACATCTTCGGCGGCGTCCGTTATCTGCGCGTGTTGGCCAATCTGTTCAACGGAGATTTGTCCCTCACGATTGCGGGTTACAACGCCGGGGAAGGCGCCGTGGCGCGACACGGTGGAATTCCGCCCTACGAAGAGACGCGCCACTACGTGGCCAAAGTTCTGGCCTACTATCGCTACTTTCGTTCGGTGAGCGCCGTCTTCCCACAGCCTCGTCGGCGCTAGCGCTTCGCCCGCTTTTTGCGCGGCGCGCGCTTCTTGTAGGCAGAGAGCGCCTCGCTGAGTTCCGTGCTCACGCGTGCAACGAGTTCGGGCGGCTCGATCACCTTGGCTCTCGCGCCCCACTCCAGCACCCAACTCGTCACTGGGTTCAGATTGCCGACGGTCATGGTCAAACGCACACCGCCGCCCGCGATGCCTTGCAGCTTTTGAGTGGAATGCACTTTGCGCATGCGCACGTATTCCGCCGCTTGAGCGTCGAACTCCACCACGACCTTCTGCCGCTTCTGGCTCTTCCACACGCCCAACTCGCCCTGGAAATACTCGCCAACGTCGAAGTCATCCGGCAAGGCAAAGCGCTCGGTGTAGGAGCATTGAGTGTCGCGCATGCGATCGAGCACAAACGTGCGGATCTCGCCTCGGTCGACGTGGTGGCCAACGCAGTAGATGGCATCACGATGGAGCACCATGGCGTAAGGGTGAACGAAAATCCGTTCTTCCTTCGCCTTGCCGCCGCTCTTGTAGAGCAGAGAAAGGGGACGCAAGTCTGAGACGGCCTGAAACAGATCGTCGAGTTCATCCGTCTTGTCGGCGTAGTTCTTCGGCGCGAACGGCAAATAGAGAAAGCGATCCTCGAGCCGCGCGTCGGCCAGTCCGGCGTTCGGCCCTCGTCCTGGGCGCTGGGCGAACGCGAGCAGCTTGTTGATGGCCAGATCGATTTCCTCGAACAGGGCCGAGCCCCGCATGGGTTCGAACAAGCGGCGGGCGGCCAGGATCGCGTAGGCTTGGGTGCGGCGCAGTTCGACCTTGCGGGGGATCTCACTGGCGCGAATTCGCCACAGCAGCGCCCCGCCACCCCGGGCTGGCTTGGCCTCCAAATCGAACTCGCGCTCGACCTCTTTGAGGTAGCGCCGCATCGTGCGCGGGCTCACATCCAGGGCGTCGGCAAGCTCATACAAGGAGAGCCCCCGGGGGTGGCGCGCTAATAATTCGCGAAGTCGATCCAAGCGACGGTGTTGGGTGAATCGCCCACTGGGCCTACCAACGCTGGTCATGGCGGTCGTTTCGGTCCCCCGGGTGCGGGTTTGCGTCAAGAGTGACGCGCCCTTGAAGGGCGTCGGATTGGACCGATTCGCGCGGTTTGTGAGCCTGCTGCGCAGCTTGCGGCGCAGAGCTTGTGGCCGGGGAGCTCGCCTGTATCGACACCACGGACGATAGCGGCATAGTCACGATGTAGGACAAGGTGCGACACGCCCCCTGAACGGCCCCTTGAGGGGGCGGGTACAGCGGTGTACCGTGGTCATATCCCCTTATTTTGTCGCCAGCTGCGCGGGGCAGTCGCGACAGGTGTCCATACGGAATTTTCAAATGCAGTCTAGCCCTAAGACCGCCGGTCGGTTGGCGCGAATAAGCGCCGTGGCGTTGTGCACGCTGGGAGCATTTGCTCTGACGAGTGCGACGCCGAGTGTCGCACTTGCGCAGCCCTTCGATTGCAGCTCGCCGGATCCAAAGATGTGGCCGCCTCCGGCGAAGCCGTACTTCATGATGGTGGTGGATACGTCGGGCTCCATGACCGCCTGCACGAACCCGCCGACCGCGTATCCGCAGAAGTGCGGAAGCGGCGCGGTCAACAACTCCTGCGGCTTTCTTCCCACCCGCTACAACGACGCGAAATGCGCGTTTACGAAGACCGTGCAGGCCTTCGCAGGCGAGGTGAACTTCGGGCTTGGGACCTTCGCCGTCACGTTGTCCAACTGTCCAGCGGGGTGCACCAGCCAGTGCACTACGGGTGCGGCGTGTGCTCCGGTACCCAACTCGCAATGCTGTCTGTCAGATTCCTTCGGGTGCACCGCTTCCTGTTTCCCGCAGGAAATCACGACAACCGGCATCTGCGCCGGATGTGGACCGCGGCCGGGCGGCGTAGCCACGAGAGCGGGTGCTTTCATTCGAGTACCCATGTTAGCGGACGTCACACCGCCTCCCCCGTCGAACGTCGCGCAACTGTTGTCCTGGAGTGATACGAGCTGTAGCGGAAACACTGAGCTTTTCGCGGCAGGTGCAACCCCACTGAACGGCGTACTGCGCGACATGAAGCGCTACTTTCAGAGCGGCTGGACCGCTCCCGACGCCAGCATCTCGTTCCCTTCGCCGCTCTCAACTTCGGACCCCGGCTGCCGCACGGTGAACGTCATTCTACTGACGGACGGAGACGATACCTGTGACGGGCAGCCCGCCACCGTGGCGGCTGCTGCCGACCTGTTCAACAACGGTGTGACCGTGGGTGGCACAAACTTCAAGATCCGAACGCACGTAATCAACTTTGCGGGTGGCACTCAGGCCAACACTGATGCCATTGCGCTTGCCGGAGGCACGGGTTCTTCGTTGTTCGTCACGAACGAGACTCAGCTGAGCCAAGCCCTGGCCAACATCATCTCTGGGGCGATCAAGCCCGAGGTCTGCAACAACTCCGACGACAACTGCAACACCTGCATCGACGAGGGCTACAGCCACTATTGCAACACCGGCGCGGGCAAGACCTGCTGCTCCTGGGCCAATCAGACCCAGCGCAACAACTGCCTGACCAACTACCAAAACTCGATCACCCCCGGTAACCCCCAGGGCAATCTGGACTTGCTGCCCTGCACCACGGTGCCCCAGTCGCAAGATCCCGCCACTTGGCTGTGCTTCGACCCCAAGGAGATCTGCGACAACGTCGACAACAACTGCGACGGCCAAGTCGACGAGGGCTTCAACAAGTGCGGCAACCCCGTCCACTGCCCGCTTCCCGAGACGTGCAACAACGAAGACGACGATTGCGACGGCATCATCGACAACGCCGCCGGCTCCGGCGTGCCCTTCAGTGCCTGCCCCGGCGGCTGCACACCCAGCGCCGAAATCTGCGACGGCTGTGACAATAACTGCAACGGCTTTGCCGATGACGGCATCGCCGACATCGCTTGTGGCTTTTCGCCCCCGGCCAACTGCGCCGGTGTGCGCAGCTGCCAGAGCGCCGGTCCAGCGCCGGGCTATCCGGGCACCCCAGTGGCCGTGGGCGGCTGCGTGCCGGCTGGCCAGCCCAAGGGCTTCGGCGCCTGCCAATTCACCACCCAGTCCGAGATCTGCGACGGACTGGACAACAACTGCAACGGCACCATCGACGAGGGGATCCCGCCGGTGCCCTGCACGCCCAATCCGAGCCTGAAGTACAAGGAAGACGGCTTCCCCAACAGTCAGTGCACCAAGGGCCTGCTGCCCTGCAACGGCACCTGCACCGGCGGCACGGGCCCCTCTCAGGAAGTCTGTGACGGCATCGACAACGACTGTGATGGCCAGGTCGACGAGGGCGTGCCCAACTTGGGCGCCAGCTGCGGTCTAGCTACGGGCCAGTGCAAGAAGGGCACGACGGCCTGCGTCGGCGGCGTCATCGTCTGTCAGGGCGGCACCCCGCCTCAGCCCGAGAGCTGCAACGGCCTCGACGACGACTGCGACGGCACCGCCGACAACGCACCCCTGACGGATCAGCCCGCTGCTCCGGGTTGTTGGACCGAGCCTCCCACGGGCTGCAATCCGGTCTGCTCGCACCAAAACCTGACCTGGTGTCCGCCTGCGGGTGGCACCTGCCAGGGCACGGGCACGCTGAGCTCGCCCTGCCAGACCGGCACCCTCGTCTGCGATGGCGCCAACAGGTGGAAGTGCCAAGGCGGCACCAAGCCCACCCCCGAGGTCTGCGACGGCACCGACAACAACTGCAACAACCAGACCGACGAGGCCCTCGGGCCCCCCGTCGGCGTGGCCTGCGGCTCCGACGTCGGTGAGTGTAAGAAGGGCACCAATATCTGCGACAACGGCACCATCAAGTGCAATGGCGGGCAGGGCCCAATCACCGAGCTGTGCAACGGCAAGGATGACGACTGCGACGGCACCATCGACAACGGCATCCCCCTCGGCGGTGCCTGCAACGCCACTTACGACACCAACGCCTACCCGGGCGACCGCACCAAGGGTGAGTGCAAGCCCGGCGTCACTGCCTGTGACGGCAATGGCGGGCAGATCTGCAACGGCGGCGTCGGGCCCAGCCCGGAGGTCTGCGACGGCAAGGACAACGACTGCGACGGTCAGATCGACGAGTCCGGTCCCGCTCCCGATGGCATCGACGGCACCGAAGACCCCTTGCAGCCTGGCACCAAGATCGGCGACGCCTGCGGCGTGAACAAGGGCGAGTGCAGGCAAGGCGAGTGGATCTGCGACAAGGGCAAATTCACCTGTGCTGGCGGCGTAGGCCCCAGCCCAGAGATCTGCGACTGCGCGGACAACGACTGCGACGGCGTGGTCGACAATGAGAATCCGCCCACCGGGCCGGCGCTGTGCAATCCCGGCAAGACCTGCGTGGAAGTGCAGGCTGGTGCCTGTCAGTGCGCCGAGCCTTGCGGCACCGGCGAATTCCCCTGCCCCACCGGCAGCCAGTGCAAGCAGGTCAAGAAGAGCGGCACTCAGCAGTCCGCCGGCGACTTCTGCGTCAGCGACAACTGTGGCGACTGCTCCGCCAAGACGGTCAAGGACCCGACGACCGGCGATGTCCTGTGCGGACCGAGCGGGACCGCAGGCAAACTACCCGAGTGCTTGTGCAAGGGTAATAAGTGCGTGCACCCCTGCGACGGCATCGTCTGCACCAGCGGACAGGAATGTGCTCTGCAAGGCCCGGCCGCGGGCACCTGTCAACCCACGGGCAACTGCAACTTCTTCGGCTGCCCCGATGGCAAGCTCTGCAACGGCGGCGTCTGTGTCGCCGATCCTTGCAGCCCCAACCCCTGCAAGGCGGACGAAGTCTGCAAGCCCAACGCCACCTTCGACGACGCCCGCTGCGTCGGCTCTTGCGCCAGCGTGACCTGCTCCGCCGGTGAAGAGTGCGTCGAAGGCACCTGCACTGCCACGGGCTGCGGCTCCGACTGCCCAACCGGGCAGGTTTGCCAGGGCGACGGCGACGGCGGCTTCTCCTGCGGTCCCGACAAGTGCATCACCGAGGGCGGATTGCCCTGTGCCAACGGCGCTAC
Organism: Polyangiaceae bacterium; assembly: GCA_965222375.1. GTDB lineage: Bacteria > Myxococcota_A > Polyangia > Polyangiales > Polyangiaceae > JACKEA01. The sequence continues at coordinate 2,643,365 of CBDCTZ010000016.1, read as the reverse complement.
TTGCGATCCGAAGACCGGAGCCTGCGGCAATGACCCCTGTGAAGGCGTCGTCTGCCCGGCAGCTCAAGAGTGCGTCGCCGGCGAGTGTCACTGGGCTCCTGAAGCGGGCGCGGGCGGCGCCGGTGGTACCGGGGGTGCGGGTGGCAACGCCGGTGTCGGCGGCAGCGATCCGGACGCGGGTGTCAGTGGCAGTACGGGCACGGGCGGTCGCACCACCAGCAGCAAGCCCGAGAAGGGCGTCTGGGGCCTCGCAACCGGTGGCGGTGGCTGCGCTTGCCGCACCACCAAGCCCTCGCGCTGGCCTCCCGCTGGCCTCGCCCTCTTGGGCGCAGCAATCACTCTCGCCGCCGCAAGGCGTCGCAAGAGTCGCGGGAATCGCAAGATTCGAGACTAGGAAACGAGATGAATACGATCGTCGCAAAACACCGAAGATCTTTCTGGCTCAAGGCGCTGATCACCGCTGGGGCAGCCCTGACCGCGCTTCTATCCCCGATGGGCGAGAGCCAGGCGCAGCCCTACGACTGTCTTTCACCAGATCCGTCGATGTGGCCGCCGCCCGCAAAGCCCTACTTCATGCTGATCGTGGATACCTCCGGCAGCATGCTCGGCTGCACCAATCCGAGCGGCAGCTCGTATCAGTGGCCCAACTCATGTCCCAGCACCGCGCCGAACAACAGCTGCAACATGGAGCCAACCCGCCTCAACGACGCCAAGTGCGCGCTTAGGCAAACCATTCAGGCTTTCGCGGGAGAGGTGAACTTCGGTCTCTCCACTTTCGCAACCCGCATGACTGGTTGCGCGAACGGCACTGTCACGGACTCATGCACCAACGCCAACGGTAGCTGCAATCCACCCAATGCCCTCGGTACGGAAGGGGAGTTCTATTCGGCTCGAGGCTGCACCATGTCCTCATTTCCGAACTGGAGCACGGGCACAACCTGCGGAAACTTCCCGAATTGCTCGGCCGCAGGTCCCCCGGCGCCCAACTTCGCGAAGGGCACCTGGCGCAATGCGGGCAACATCGTCGTAGATATGCTCCAGGACACGGCGCCTCCTGGCCCCAGCAACGTCGCCACGCTGCTCGAATGGTTCGACGGGCGCACGGACAACAGTAGGGAGATCTATGCCCTGGGCGGCACGCCAACGGGCGGCGCTCTGCGCAGCGTCCACCAGTATTTCCTCAGCGGCTGGAATCCCGGTTGGGGCACCAGCAACTACTGCGCAAGTGGTTTCACAACCACGAGCCCCACCCCGATGACCACGGGCGATCCGGCATGCCGCGATCTGAACGTGCTGCTCGTGACCGACGGCAATGCCAACTGCGGCACCGGCAATACCCAGACGGCCGCTGTGGCCGCCGCGTCCGCCATGTTCACCACTGGCGTCACCTTTGGAAGCAATAACTACAAGATCAAGACCCACGTCATCGGGTTCGCTGGCGCCAACAAGGGCAACACGGACGCCATCGCGGCGGCTGGTGGCACCACGACATCTCTAGTCGCCAGCAACGAGGTCGAGCTGGCCCAAGCCCTGGCCAACATCATCTCTGGGGCGATCAAGCCCGAGGTTTGCAACAACGCCGACGACAACTGCAATACCTGCATCGACGAGGGCTACAGCCACTTCTGCAACACTGGCGCGGGCAAGACCTGCTGCTCCTGGGCCAATCAGACCCAGCGCAACAACTGCCTGACCAACTACCAAAACTCGATCACTCCGGCCAACCCTCAGGGCAATCTGGATCTGCTGCCCTGCACCACGGTGCCCCAGTCGCAAAACCCCGCGACCTGGCTGTGCTTCGACCCCAAGGAAATCTGCGACAACGTCGACAACAACTGCGACGGCCAGATCGACGAGGGCTTCAACAAATGCGGCAGCCCCCCGGCCTGTCCGCAGCCCGAAGTCTGCGACAACGACGACGACGATTGCGACGGCATCATCGACAACGCCGCGGGCTCCGGCGTGCCCTTCAGTGCTTGCCCGGGCGGCTGCACGCCCAGCGCCGAGATCTGTGACGGCTGCGACAACAACTGCAACGGCTTCGCTGACGACGGCATCGCCGACATCGCTTGCGGCTTCTCGCCCCCGGCCAACTGCGCCGGTGTGCGCCACTGCCAGAGCGCCGGTCCAGCTCCGGGCTATCCGGGCACCCCAGTGGCCGTGGGCGGCTGCGTGCCGGCTGGCCAGCCCAAGGGCTTCGGCGCCTGCCAATTCACCACCCAGTCCGAGATCTGCGACGGACTGGACAACAACTGCAACGGCACCATCGACGAGGGGATCCCGCCGGTGCCCTGCACGCCCAATCCGAGCCTGAAGTACAAGGAAGACGGCTTCCCCAACAGTCAGTGCACCAAGGGCCTGCTGCCCTGCAACGGCACCTGCACCGGCGGCACGGGCCCCTCTCAGGAAGTCTGTGACGGCATCGACAACGACTGTGATGGCCAGGTCGACGAGGGCGTGCCCAACTTGGGCGCCAGCTGCGGTCTAGCTACGGGCCAGTGCAAGAAGGGCACGACGGCCTGCGTCGGCGGCGTCATCGTCTGTCAGGGCGGCACCCCGCCTCAGCCCGAGAGCTGCAACGGCCTCGACGACGACTGCGACGGCACCGCCGACAACGCACCCCTGACGGATCAGCCCGCTGCTCCGGGTTGTTGGACCGAGCCTCCCACGGGCTGCAATCCGGTCTGCTCGCACCAAAACCTGACCTGGTGTCCGCCTGCGGGTGGCACCTGCCAGGGCACGGGCACGCTGAGCTCGCCCTGCCAGACCGGCACCCTCGTCTGCGATGGCGCCAACAGGTGGAAGTGCCAAGGCGGCACCAAGCCCACCCCCGAGGTCTGCGACGGCACCGACAACAACTGCAACAACCAGACCGACGAGGCCCTCGGGCCCCCCGTCGGCGTGGCCTGCGGCTCCGACGTCGGTGAGTGTAAGAAGGGCACCAATATCTGCGACAACGGCACCATCAAGTGCAATGGCGGGCAGGGCCCAATCACCGAGCTGTGCAACGGCAAGGATGACGACTGCGACGGCACCATCGACAACGGCATCCCCCTCGGCGGTGCCTGCAACGCCACTTACGACACCAACGCCTACCCGGGCGACCGCACCAAGGGTGAGTGCAAGCCCGGCGTCACTGCCTGTGACGGCAATGGCGGGCAGATCTGCAACGGCGGCGTCGGGCCCAGCCCGGAGGTCTGCGACGGCAAGGACAACGACTGCGACGGTCAGATCGACGAGTCCGGTCCCGCTCCCGATGGCATCGACGGCACCGAAGACCCCTTGCAGCCTGGCACCAAGATCGGCGACGCCTGCGGCGTGAACAAGGGCGAGTGCAGGCAAGGCGAGTGGATCTGCGACAAGGGCAAATTCACCTGTGCTGGCGGCGTAGGCCCCAGCCCAGAGATCTGCGACTGCGCGGACAACGACTGCGACGGCGTGGTCGACAATGAGAATCCGCCCACCGGGCCGGCGCTGTGCAATCCCGGCAAGACCTGCGTGGAAGTGCAGGCCGGTGCCTGTCAGTGCGCCGAGCCTTGCGGCACCGGCGAATTCCCCTGCCCCACCGGCAGCCAGTGCAAGCAGGTCAAGAAGAGCGGCACTCAGCAGTCCGCCGGCGACTTCTGCGTCAGCGACAACTGTGGCGACTGCTCCGCCAAGACGGTCAAGGACCCGACGACCGGCGATGTCCTGTGCGGACCGAGCGGGACCGCAGGCAAACTACCCGAGTGCTTGTGCAAGGGTAATAAGTGCGTGCACCCCTGCGACGGCATCGTCTGCACCAGCGGACAGGAATGTGCTCTGCAAGGCCCGGCCGCGGGCACCTGTCAACCCACGGGCAACTGCAACTTCTTCGGCTGCCCCGATGGCAAGCTCTGCAACAACGGCGTCTGTGTCGCCGATCCTTGCAGCCCCAACCCCTGCAAGGCGGACGAAGTCTGCAAGCCCAACGCCACCTTCGACGACGCCCGCTGCGTCGGCTCTTGCGCCAGCGTGACCTGCTCCGCCGGTGAAGAGTGCGTCGAAGGCACCTGCACTGCCACGGGCTGCGGCTCCGACTGCCCAACCGGGCAGGTTTGCCAGGGCGACGGCGACGGCGGCTTCTCCTGCGGTCCCAACAAGTGCATCACCGAGGGCGGATTGCCCTGTGCCAACGGTGCTACTTGCGATCCGAAGACCGGAGCTTGCGGCAATGACCCCTGTGAAGGCGTCGTCTGCCCGGCAGCTCAAGAGTGCGTCGCCGGCGAGTGTCACTGGGCTCCTGAAGCGGGCGCGGGCGGCGCCGGTGGTACCGGGGGTGCGGGTGGCAACGCCGGTGTCGGCGGCAGCGATCCGGACGCGGGTGTCAGTGGCAGTACGGGCACGGGCGGTCGCACCACCAGCAGCAAGCCCGAGAAGGGCGTCTGGGGCCTAGCGACCGGTGGCGGCGGCTGCGCCTGCCGCACCACCAAACCTTCCCGCTGGCCTCCCGCTGGCCTCGCCCTCCTGGGCGCTGCGATCACTCTCGCCGCCGCAAGGCGTCGCAAAACTTGCCGTCGGAAACGTCCCGGCAACAGCTTGACTGAAGGAGATCGATCATGAAGTGGCTTAGCGCCATTGTGGTGAGCTCTGCTCTTGGCCTGGTCTTCAGCACCGGGTGTACTACCTCGAGCTATTGCTTCGACGATTGTGAAGGTGAGGGCACCGGTTCTGGTGGAACGACGGGTGACGGCGGTGGCTTTGACGGTCCTGTGATCGAGTCCGGCACGGGTGGCAATGACGGCAGCGTCATCAACCTGGACTCCGGCAGCGACGGTTGTCAGATCACCAACAACGGAGTCGAGATTTGCGACGGCCTCGACAACGACTGCAACGGTCAAACCGACGAAGGCATCGATTTCACGAAGGTCCAGACCTGCGGTACGTGCGACAACAACTGCGCAACCATCCCCCACGTCGTCAACCCCAGCTGCGACCCCCCAGCCACCTTGGACGGCAAGACCCCGGGCACCTGCAAACGCGAGAAATGCGAGCAGGATTGGTACGACATCAAGAAGGATGATCCGACCAAGCCGGAAACCCTGGGGTGCGAATACCAGTGCACATGGAATCCAAACGGGACGAACACCGTGGATACCGGTGGCGCAGACGGTTGCGGCAAGGATGACGACTGCGACGGCCAGGTGGATGAAGACATGAACACCTGCACCGACACGGAGAACTGCGGCAAGTGCGGCAACAAGTGCGTCATCGCAAACGGAACCGCCAAATGCGTCACAACCGCGACCGGTGGCGCCCAGTGCACCACCAACAACACGACCTGCGAAGTCGACAAGTGCAACCCGGGCTTCTACGACGCGGACAATTCCCCCGGCAACGGTTGCGAATACGAGTGCACGCCCACGGGCAACGAAGTCTGCGACGGCGTGGACAACGATTGCGACGGCAAGATCGACAACGCAGACGATAGCTTGGAGCTTCAGGATCCCGACGTCGGCAAACCGTGTTTCGGCGGCACCCAAGGCATTTGTGCCGCGGCCGTGAATCAGGGCCTGAACAAGTGCCTCGGCGGTGTGATTACCTGCTGTGACCCGGACTCGAACAACTTGAGCGGCACAAACCCGAACTTTCCGGTCAAGGGTCTGCGAAACGGGCTATGTGACGCTCCAACCGGGCCCCAGGTCATCAAACCGAATGAGAAGCAGGAAATCTGTAACAACCTGGATGACGATTGCGACGGAACACCGGACGACAGCCCGGTGGACGAGGGTGGCACCTGTGGCAGCTCCGTGGGCAACTGCCAGACGGGCACCGAGCAGTGCCAGAGTGGCGTGTTGGTCTGCCAGGGCAAAACCGACCCAACCACCGACATCTGCAACGGCCAGGATGACGATTGCGATGGCGTAATCGACGGCACCATCGGCCCCGGTACGCCGGTTTCTTGCACCTCCGACGCTCAATGCACCGGGGGCAAACTGTGCCTGGTCCGCTCCAGCGCAGCCGACAAAGTATGCGCCAGTCCGCCAGGCGACGCGGTGGGCGACTGCAAAGTGCCTCCCCCGCCGCCACCCGGCGTGCCCCAGCCCTGCCAGAAGGGCGCCCTTGCCTGCGTGGGCGGGGTCAAGCTCTGCCAAGGGGCCATCGAAGCGCAGAGCGCCACGGACAAATGCGGTGAGGACACCAACTGCGACGGCACCCTCAGCGGGCAACCTGACTTGCAGAACGATGTGAAGAACTGCGGAACCTGTGGCAACGATTGCACACAAATCTCGCCAACCGGTCACGGAACCTGGGCCTGTCAATCGGGAACTTGCGTACGTACGGGTTGCGAGGCCAATTACATCAACTGCGACGGCAACAACAACGACTGCGAGCGCTTCTGCTCCTTCGTTTCTTCGAATGAGCAGTGCAACGGAATCGACGACAACTGCAACTGCCAGGTGGACGAGAGCGTAAGTCCGACGCCCAGTCCGGTTCAGGTCTGCGGCGTTGCAGCGGCGGCCACCGACAACGGTTGCCTAGCCCGGACTCCAGGAAATCCGATTGGCGTGGACGTGACCTGCAACAACGGTGGCTGGCAGTGCTCCTTCACCACCAACTACTGCACGGGCACCCCCCCGGACTGCGCATCGACCACGGACACCTGCGACAACCGAGACAACAACTGCAACGGTGCCACGGATGAGAATTTCAAGCCGCCACTGCTCAACCAGGGCTACCTCGGTCAGGCCTGCGCCAGCGATGACGGCCTGCCACCCCCCGGCCACGGGCAGTGCCGAACCACCGGACAGTTCGTCTGCAGCGGCGCATCGGCGACGGCTTGCAACGCCGTCAAGAACAACGGCGCGGCGGGTCCGGAGCTCTGCGACAACGCAGACAACGACTGCGACGGCTCCGTGGACGAACCCTTCAAGGTCACGACCTCGTATCCGGGAGGCAAGGGCACCAACACGGCGAACTTCGTACGACCGGCCGTAACCCAGCTTTCCTCGAATCTCTGGGTCAGCCAGTACGAGATCAGCCGGACCGGAGCGACCAACATCAATCCTGGTAGCGGCAATGGCTACCAGGTGAGCGCTCCGGCCGGGACGCCCCAGGACAAGACCCAAGGTTGCTCTGTCGCGGGCGTGATTCCATGGTTCAACCTCACACCGGTGGAAGCCGCGCAGACCTGCGAGGCCCGAGGTGGGCGCCTGTGTAACCGTGGCGATTGGCAGACCGCATGTCGGACGACCACGAATAGTTGTCGGTGGGGCTACAACCCCCGCACCGGTGGCGGCACTCCCGCCTGCCAGTTGCCCGGAACCTACAGCACTGGTTCCGGAAGGCGCTGCAACATCGGACCTTTCGACTTCGATGGGAACCCCGCGAATGGCATTACGAACGGTCTGTTGCCCACGGCCTCAGGGTCGCTGCAGAACTGCTGGGCAGATTGGGCTGGAACGACCGGAAACGGCGCAGCGAACAACAACATCCGCGACGTGACTGGCAACCTCTGGGAAATCGTTCGAGAGAGCGGCAGCGGCTGCTCTTCACCCACCAACACCTGCGTGTACAAGTTGATGGGCGGCGGCTTCAACACCGCCGCAGAGGCCGGCGCGGAGTGCAACTTTACGTTCTTCAGCGTGGACAAGGATTTCAAGCTCTTCGACGCCGGCTTCCGCTGCTGCTTCGACCAGAATCCGACTCTCTGAGCGGGCTACGAGCCTCGGAGCGCTGGCGCCTTTCGCCGGTGCTGCTGGGTTTTGTGCAAAAAGTCTCGCCGACGGGTTGCGATCACCTTCGCGGTTCGCAACGATGGGCGGACGCGCTCCCGGGCACTCGTCCGTGCACGCGTCAAAGAGGAGAGCGTGGCCAATTCAACCACCCAAGAGGATTTTCGCACCCTGGAGCCCCAGGAAGTCCGTTCCTCTGACCGCGAGTTCGCATACGAGGTTCTGACCGGACTGTCGGAACGTCCGCGGCGGCTGCCTTCGCGCTACTTTTACGACGATGAGGGCAGCCGATTGTTCACGCAGATCATGGCCTGCGAGGACTACTACCCCACGAACTGCGAGCGCGAGATCTTGGAGACCTATCGCGGCGACATCGCTGACGCAGTGGCCGACGGCGCGCTGCACGTGGTCGATCTCGGCGCCGGTGACGGCGCGAAGACCTTCATCTTGCTGGAGCACCTGGAGAAGCGAAGCGTCGACTTCCGTTTCGTGCCCATCGACATCTCCGCGGGGGCCCTAGCAACGCTGACGCCGCGCTGCCGCGAGCGCTTTCCCAATATGGAAGTCGCCGGCCTGGTCGCTGAGTACACGGACGGCCTCGAACACTTGGCACATTCTCACCGAGACCGGAGGAACCTCGTTCTGTTCCTGGGTTCCAACATCGGTAACTTCAATCGTGCGAGGGCTCGGGCCTTCCTGCGACGAATGTGGACCGCCCTCAACCCGGGAGATCTGCTGCTCATTGGCTTCGATCTGAAGAAGGACATCGAGGTCCTGCTTCGCGCCTACAACGACCGAGATGGCGTAACCTCCCGCTTCAATCTCAACCTGTTGACTCGGATCAACCGCGAGCTGGGTGGTCACTTCAACCCCGAGAAGTTCCGTCACTTCGGCACCTACGATGTCTTCAGCGGCGCGATGGAAAGCTACCTCGTCAGCGTGGAAAAACAGAGCGTTGCTATCGACGCGCTGCAGCTCGCTTTCGATTTCGACGCCTGGGAGCCGATTCACACGGAGTATTCCTACAAGTATTTGCGAAGTGACATCACGGCGCTCGCGAAGGACACGGGCTTTGCCATAGAGGCCGAATTCCTCGACGAAAAAAAATGGTTCCTGGACTCGCTCTGGCGCGTGCAAAAGGTCCGCTGACCCACTACCAATTCGCTCCACAGCCGCGGCACTCGGGTATGCTGGAAAGCGCATGAACCCAGTACCTTGGATCATCAAGAAGCGTGACGGCGGAACTCTCTCGGAAGACGAGATCAGCAAACTGATTGACGGCTACGTGAAGGGCAAAGTCGCCGACTACCAAATGAGCGCGTTTCTCATGGCGGCGTATCTGCGTGGCATGAGCGACGAGGAGACCGTCGCTTTGACCAACACCATGCTGCACTCCGGCGATGTGCTCACACTGCCGTCGGTCAAAAAACCCAAGGTAGACAAGCACTCAACCGGAGGCGTCGGCGACAAGATCAGCTTGTGTTTGGCTCCGCTCGTGGCCGAGTGTGGTGTAGCCGTGCCGATGATCTCGGGCCGAGGGCTCGGGCACACCGGCGGCACCCTCGACAAGCTGGAAGCGATCCCGGGCTACCAAGTCGACCTGAATGCAAAGCGCTTCGAGAAGCAGGTTCGCGAGACTGGCTTGGCGATCATCGGGCAGACGGCCCGGTTGGCGCCAGCGGATCGTCGGATCTACGCCCTCCGGGACGTCACGGGCACCGTAGAGTTCATTCCGTTCATCGTCGCCAGCATCCTGTCGAAGAAGCTGGCGGAGGGCATCGACGGCCTCGTGCTCGACGTGAAGGTCGGCCGGGGTGCCTTCATGAAGGACCTGTCTTCTGCGAGGGAACTGGCGCGCGCCATGGTCCGGGTCGGCTCCAGAGCAAAGAAGAAGGTGGTGGCGCTTCTGACGGACATGAACGTCCCAATCGGCACGACCATCGGTAATGCGCTGGAAACCCGTGAAGCGATCGAGGTGTTGATGGGAGAGGGACCCGACGACACCCGCGAGCTCACTCTGCTGCTGGGTGCCGAGATGCTCGTGGTGGCCGGAGTCACGCGCAAAGCTTCGCAGGCGCGCAAGCAGTTAGAGGCGGCCATAACGAGCAGCAGGGGACTGGCGCGCTTCGAAAAGATGGTCGCGGCCCAAGGTGGCGACACTCGCGTGGTGCGAGATCCCAGCCTCCTGCCACGTGCCAAGACGACCGTCGACGTGGCGTCGACGAAGAGCGGCTACGTTACCCATTGCGACTGTCTGGAGCTGGGATTGACCGGCGTTGCCATGGGGGCGGGGCGTACTCGCGCCGACCAAGCTGTCGACCCCGCGGTAGGCATCGAGCTTTCGAAGAAGCCCGGGGACCGGGTCAAGCGGGGCGAAACCCTGGCCGTATTGCATGCGCAAACGAAAGCCAAGGCCAAGCCCCACGTCGACCGCGTGCGCAATGCGTTCAAGCTTGGACGCACGGCTCCCAAAGCAACGCCCCTGCTACTGCAGCGCATTGCGCGGTAGGCCCACTTGGCTCCGTCCTTTGTTTTGGGGTCGACGCGCTTGTGGCGCGCTTCGTGGTGCCCAAAGGGGCAACACCCGAAGGGGCGACACCCGAAGGGGTGAGCGCTGGCCGAATCCGGTGCACTAGGCAGAAACAGAAGGGCTCGCTGGCGCCATCGCGGCTTCGACCTCTCTGCCACCACCCAGCAGTATTGCCTGTTTCCTTCGATGTGGGTCCGGCGAAGCCGGGTGGGTAACTACTCTCGCTCTGGCTCCCGAGATGGTAACCCGTCCACGAACGACGTAGCGGTATTCAGCTTGCGAAGTTGCGCGGCAAGTGCTTGGGCAGGTGACGCGTGGGGGGCCCTGTGGTCGGGTGGGGAGCATGAGACTGCCACTGGAAGGGACGCTGCTGGAAAAGCTGCGCAAGATCGAGGCACTGCACGCCGGTACGAAAGTCGATGGCGAGCGCGAAGCGGCACGACGGGCAGCAGAGCGGATCCGTGCGCGTCTCGCAGAATTACGCGAACGGGAGCAAGAGGAGGTATTTCGGTATTCGCTCTTGGATCCGTGGAAGCGGAAACTTTTCCTGGCGCTTTGCCGACGGTATGGCCTGAGTCCGTACCGTGAGCGGGGACGACGGTACAGCACAGTGTTGCTGCGGGCGCCGAAGACGTTTCAGGAGCGGACGCTGTGGCCGGAGTTTTTGGCGCTGTCGGAGGAGCTCGACGCGCATCTGCAGGAGCTGACGGACCGAGTGATCCGCGAAGCAATTGACGAAGACGTGAGTGAGGCTCCGGACAATGCGTCCCCGAAGGAGCTGAGCGAAACCACGTCGACTCAGGATGATAGTGCGGGCGCGGGCAACACGGAGCGGTCGCCGACGTAGAGTTCGGGATGGGCGGCGAGCAGTCGATCGGGCAGCAGCTCACGGAGCTTTCTCTGCGGCCATCCGTGCACGATGAGCTTGGTCACGAGGTGCAGGTAGGCGCGAGGATTGACGTCATGGGCGATGCAGGTCGCGATGATGCTGAGGATGGTTGCGGTACGCTTGCCGCCATCATCGAGCCAGGTGAAAAGCCAATTTTTTCTTCCGAGGACCAACCGGCGGAGCTCGCGTTCCCGGCGATTGTTGGTCAGCTCGATGTTGCCGTCCTCGAGGAACAAGGTGAGGCGCTGCCACTGCCGGTGCAGGTAGCCGAGCGCGCGACCGAGAGGGGTCTTGGGAGGAATGAGCGCGCGCTGCGCATCGAGCCATGCTCGGAGCGTGTCGATGATGGGTTTGCTGTGCTCGCGCCGTCGGGTGCGACGTTGCGCCGCGGTGTCCCCGGCGAGCCTCGAATCGCGCTCGATCGCGAAGAGAGGCGCCATGAGGCGGAGGCCGTCAAGGGCGAGCGAGTCTCCAGCTCGCGCCGCTTCGACGAACCGGCGGCGAGCATGTGCCAAGCAGCCCGGGCGCTTGCCGCCAGCGCGTTCGATGCAGTTGGTGACGCTCGTGCCATCGCACTGGACGATGCGACACAGGTCGTTGTCGAGGAAATCACGCACACTCTGGGCGTTGCCATGTGCAGCGTAGAAGAAGCTGACCCAGCGCGCGTTGGTCCAGCACCACATGGCACCACCACGGACGCCCTCGAGGACGTCGGGGTCGAGCACCGGAATGCCAGTGGCATCGGTAGCGAGATATCCAGGGGCACGAGTCCGCTCGGCGATGAGGGCAGCGACGGGCTCGAGCAGGTCGATGTGGGCGCCCACGCTGCGGCCCAGGGTTTGTGGCGCGATCTCGATTCCAGCGCGCTTGAAGCGCACACACTGGCGCTCGATGGGCTGGTGCTCGATGTACTTGTCGCACGTCGCCTCGACGATGAGTGTGTCGCCCAGCTTTCCACGCTCGACGATGGCAGCAGGGGGCGGTGCCGAGACGATGGCGTCGTCGTTGGGACATGCCACGGTCTCGTCCACACGGTGTTCGATGTAAACTTGCGCCGGGACCACGTTGAGGGTCTCGCAGACGGAGTGGCCGATGGTCACCATCTCCTGGCCGCACAGTGGGCAGAGCCGCTGCGCGGGTGGAACGGGATTGGGCACTTCGATGCGTGGGATGTCCCTGGGAAATTTCCCTCGACCCCCGCCACCTCGCCCTTTCTTTGGCGACGTGGAGTCGGCTGCAGGATTTGGCTTTTTCGCAGGCTGGGCCAAGCCCATCAACGGCAACACGAGCTGCCGCTCGAGACGCTCGAGGGTCTCTGACCGAGGACGTTTGCGGGTGAGGTGGGCGACGCGCTTGGTGAGCTCAGTGTTGATGTCGCGCATTCGCCCAATGAGTCCAAGGATCGCGACGACCAGCTCCACGAACCGCATAGCCGCGACCATCTGCTCGAGCCACAGCCGAAGCTGCTCGAGGTCCGGGGAATACGGCGATGTCGGCGTTTGGCGCATCCGACGCGTTAGACGCGTCTCGCCCGAAAGAAGATCATCTCACTGCAGAAAAGATCTGTGGAACATTGTTTCGCTGAACCGCTCGACGCGGCTCCCAGCGTGGGCGCCGGCGCGCCCCGGCCAACTCGATACCCTCGATGATCAGGCCCAGCTCGGCCGCCTCGATCGCGGAGGCGGTCAGCGAGCCATCTGCTGACAGCTTTGGGCGAAATCGTCCGCGCTCCAGCCGCTTCGTCCACATGGCAAAACCGTTGCGGTCCCAATAAACAATGCGCACCCGATCGCAGCGCTTGGTGAAAAAGACGAAGAGGTGACCACTGAAGACATCTTGCTCCAGAACGTCTCGCACCATGACCATCAAACTGTCAACGCCCTTGCGTCCGTCCACCGGCTGACTCGCGACCAGCAGGCGAACACTGGGTGGCAGGCTCAGCAAGTCGCGTCGTCCTCGAGAGCCGCAACGAGCCGGCGCAGAGCGCGAACATCAATCGACTCTGGGATGCGCAGGGTCCGGCCATTACGCAGCACCACTTCCACGCCGTGGGCAGCGCGCGCCGCTACCTCCACGAACTTCGCTGCCCCCGGCTGTTGCCTCCCAAGTCGTCGTTTCCAAAAGAACAATCGCTGAACCCGCAGCCCCTCTCGCTCTGCGAACGCAGCCGCAGACAGCCCAGAGTCTTCCAGCGCCCGCAGCACGTCCCGTGCCCGCGCCTCGGTCCAGCGCTCCTGGTCCTCTCGCGGCACCTCGTTTGTAACCAAATTCGAATCTTTCATCGTCCGGTCCTCCGAACGAACGCGTGCCACTAGCCAACCCTGCCCGTCTAGACGTCGTAGGTGGATGGGTTACCCGAGATGCGCCTGTTACAATCTGAGCGAGGCAGATGTCGCGAGACTTCGATCCGAGGGTTGTGGCGGAGCGTCCCGCCTACGAGTTCTTCTCAGAGGGCATCCGAGACTCCCTGCTGAGCGCTCGGGACTGGCCGACCCCGGGCGTGCTTTCGAGGTGGGCAACGCAGCTCCATCCCCTTGCGCAGGCTGATGCGGTACCCCGATTCATCGATTGGGAGCCGCACCTTGTCGACGCCCCCCTGCGCTACGAGCGCGTTGTGGCCAGCATGCAGGTACCAACCCGACATGAGAACTGGCACGACCTGATGAACGCCCTGGTGTGGATGCATCTGCCCAGATCGAAGCGAGTCTTGAACGCGATCCAGTTGGACGAGACCGAGCCTCGCGATCCCCGCAATGGTCGCTCCGCACGCCAGAACGCTGCGGCTCTATTTGATGAGTGTGGCGTGGTCGTGTGGAGCGACACGCCACAACTCCTCGATCACATTCGCGAGCTACGTTGGAAGGAGCTATTCTGGGAGCGGCGGAACGACCTCGAGCGTCATCTGCGATTGATCGTGATCGGCCATGGCCTGCTGGACATCTTACGCGCGCCCTATCTCGGCCTGGTAGGCAAGGTGTTGCTCCAAAACTGCGAGCCACAACTGCTGCAGCAACCCCCCGCCGAGTTCCTCCGCAGTGTTGACGGACAGCTCGAGTCGCGACTTTGGGACGCGCTGCCCTCTCCCAGCTCCGTCCTCCCGCTGCCCTTGTTGGGAATGCCCGGCTGGCACCCTGAGCAGCGTGGTGAATTCTATAATAATACTAGCTACTTCCGGCCTCGGCGCAGCCGACCGGCCAAAACAACGCCGTGCTCCGGATGTGCACCGAATTCTCGATGATGCGCGGCACCCGATTCGCTCGGGATTCGCGCGCCGACTGCTCCCTCCGGATGTGCACTGAATTCTCGATGATGCGCGGCGCTGGCGCGGCGTGGTGCAGCTTGCTCGAGGCTACCGGCGCCGGAGGCTCAATCAGTGCACGCGCTGCCCGGGCTGTGCGCCGTCATCCGGAGACAGCAAGAACACGTCCTTACCGCCGGGGCCGGCAGCCACGACCATGCCCTCACTGACACCAAATTTCATCTTGCGGGGCGCAAGATTGGCGACCAACACGACCTTTCGGCCCACTAGGTCTTCCGGCGCGTACGCCGCCTTGATTCCTGCAAACGCCGTGCGCTCTACGCCGCCGCCCAGGCTCAGCGTGAGCTTGAGCAACTTGTTGGCCTTGGGCACCGCCTCGGCTCTGACAACTTCCGCAACCCGTAAGTCCACCTTGCCAAAGTCGTCGATGCTGCATTCTTCCGCGAGAGGCTCGTCTGCCAGGGGACCGCTGCCCGCCGACGCTGGCGCGGGCTCAGCCTCCACAGCGCGACTTGCCTCCACCACGGCTTGCACTTTCTTGGGGTCCACCCGTTGCATGAGATGGGAAAACTCGGCAATGGGCGTGCCTACCAGCGGAGTCGCGGCATCGGACCAGTTCGCGATTTCCGTGTTGAGCAACTTGCCGCTGTCCGTAGCCAGTTTTGGAAGCACGGGCGCGAGGTAGATCACCAGCTGCCGGTACAGATTGAGAATGACCGTGCAAACGTCCTGCAGCTCCTGGGTCTTGGTCGGATCCTTCTTGAGGGTCCAGGGCTGCCGCCGGTCCACGTACTCGTTAGCGCGATCCGCCAGCGCCATCACCCCGCGCATGGCCCTCGCATAGTCAGCGTTTTCGTAGGCGTCCGCGATTTCAGTACCGACCTTGGCTGCCGCCTCGAACAGACCCTCATCCTCTGGGTACTGAGCCGACAGCCCCGCGTCCCTCACGAAACGCGCTGAACGACTTGCCAGATTGACAACCTTGCCCAGCACGTCCGAATTCACCCTCGCCACGAGTTCGTCGAGGTTCAGATCGATGTCATCGGGTCGAGTTCCGAGCTTGCTCGCATAGAAGTAGCGCAGGTACGCCGGGTCCAGCTGTTCCAAATAGGTGCGCGCCAGGACGAAAGTGCCCTTGCTTTTGCTCATCTTCTCGCCATTCACGGTCAAGAAGCCGTGCACTTGCACTCGCGTGGGCAGCGAAAACCCAGCCGTCTTGAGCATGGCAGGCCAGAACAAGGTGTGGAAGTACACGATGTCCTTGCCAATGAAGTGGCGTACTTCCGTTTTGTCGCTGCGCCACCAATCGTGCAGCTTCTCCCTGTGCTTTTCGCACCACTGAACTGTGCTCGCGATGTAGCCAATGGGCGCATCGAACCAGACGTACCAATAGTTGCCCGGCGCATCTGGGATCTCGAAACCGAAGTAGGGCGCTGGGCGCGAGATATCCCAGTCCCGCAACTTCTCGCACAGGAAGAAGCCTTTGAGGTAGTTGGCGATCTCCGGCTGCAGCTTGCCCGGTGCTTGGGTCCAATCCGTCAAGAAATCGTGCAGTTGTTCCACCTGCACGAACAGGTGCTTTGCCGTGCGCACTTCGGGCGTGCCTCCCGAGAGCGTGCTGATCGGATCGATCAAGTCCGTGGGTGAGTAGGTGCTCATACACTTCTCGCAGGAGTCCCCGTATTGATCCGCGGTCTTGCACTTGGGGCAGGTACCCCGGACGAACCGGTCCGCCAGAAATGTTCCATGTTCGACATCGAACAGCTGGGTCACGTCCTTCTCAGTCACCAAGCCTGCCTTGCGAATCGCAGCCCAAATCTCGTGGCACAAGGCACGGTTTTCTTCGGAGTGCGTGCTGCCGTAGTTGTCGAAGGCGATTTGGAAATCCGCAAAGTCCTTCTGATGGGCGACAGACATGTCCTCGATCATCGCCTCGGGATCGCGGCCCTCCTGCCGAGCACGAATCATGATGGCCGTGCCGTGAGTGTCATCGGCGCAGATGTAGAGCGCTCGGTTGCCTCGCAAGCGCTGGAAGCGCACCCAGATGTCGGTCTGGATGTATTCGACCAGATGCCCGAGGTGGATGTGCCCGTTTGCGTAGGGCAGAGCGGCGGTAACCAAGATGCGGCGAGTCATTGGGGCCGGCGAGCCTAGCCGATTTTGCCCCAGAAGCGAGGGTTGCCGCTCGAGCCGCCGCCGGACCCTGGTCACCGGAGGGGTGACTTGCTACTTCCGCTGTGTGACGAAGCGAGGTGGTGCCCCCCGGCGCTGGCCGCAGATCGTGCTGCTGGCTGCAGCCATCGCAGCGATGGCTCTTGGAGTTCGTTGGCGCTACGAGCGCATGGTTCAAGCGACCATCGCCGCTGCCTCGAGCGCCGCCGCCTCCGCGTCTGCACCGACTCCAGCGGCGGATAGGGGCCTTCCCAGTGCCCGTCATCGCGGGGGGCGCTTCGCGCCTTTGATTCTGAGCGGCGGCGAAGTCGCCGAGGGCGATGAGGGAAAGCCCGGCGCATTTTCCGGTCGCGTCGTCTCGAGCGGAAACCTGAAAGGCATCGCTGGGGCGCATTTGGTTTTTGTCGGTCCCAAGGGCGCAGCGAGCGTGGACACTGACCAGACTGGAGAGTTTTCCTTCCAACCACCCACCGAGGGAAGCTACGAACTCAGTGCCGCGACCGCCGAGGGCTTCTTTCCTTTCTCGCCCGAGCTAGGCACGAGCCCCATCGTGATGGTGGCCCGCAAAGGCTTCGGGGTGAGCGGCGTTAGCGTGCACCTGGTGCCCCGCATCAAGTACCTGGGGGTAGTGAAGGATCCCAGCGGCGCAGCCGTGGCGGGTGCCAGCGTGCGGATCTTGGATGACTTCGGCGCACCCACGTCAGCCGGCGGGGAAGCTTCCGTGTTCATTTCCGGAGACAAGGGCACCTTCGAGTTCGGAGCCCGAGACGGCGCCGTACTGGAAGCACGCCATCAGGACTTCTCGCCGGGACGAGCGGTGCTCGGATTCTCCGCACAGGTCAGCCATCGGCTCCAAATCGTACTGAAACCTCCCGGCACAGCTCCTCCTGGGGCGTCCATCGTCGGGCGCGTCGTAGACGACGAAAAGACCCCTCTGCCCGACGTCTTCGTGTCTGCGATGCCCTTGGGCCAACGCTTCCGCACGGACGATCCAGCTGTGGGCGCGGCGACAAGGACCGACAAAGACGGCAACTTCACTCTGAAAGGACTTGCGCCGGAAAAGCACATCCTGCGCGCAGACGACGGCTACGGCAACGCAACCTGGCTTCGAAATATCGTGGCATCAGCGCGGCCTTCACCCATCGAGTTGGTGCTCGGCGTCGGAGCTGTCTTGAGTGGTGAGGTCGTCGACACCAATGGAGCTCCCGTTGCGGCATTCACCATCTTGGTCCGCGAGAAAACTGGAGCGCTAACCAGTGCTCTGGTGCGAGTGGAGTCGGTCTTCGACAGTGCGGGTAGGTTCCGACTGAGCAGACTGCCACCGTCGCAGTACATCGCAACGGCTCGCGCCGCCGGCTTTGCCACCAGCTCGGAAGCGAAGGTCGATCTCACGAGCGGCGATGCAGAAGTGAAGCTGAGCTTGCCCCGGGGTGGGTCCATCGCAGGCGTCGTACGCAGCAAGGAAGACAAGAACCCCATCGAGGGCGCCAAGGTTTCTTTGGAGCAGACGGCTCATCGCGCGCCTGGGGACATCAGCGCGATCCGCGCCGTCGTGACCAATGCCCAGGGCGAGTTCGAGCTCCCTGGTCTTGCGCCGGGCCAGCACGCCCTGCTGATCGCGGCCGCAGGTCACCACGGAAAGATCGTCGGCGCCCTCTCCCTTCGAGAAGGGCAGCGGCTGTCTTCGGTTACGGTTGAGCTGACTCCAACAAAGGAAGGCGAAAAGCCGACCATTGAGCTCTACGGCATTGGCGCCGTGCTCAGCGCGCAGGACACTGCCCTCGTGATTGGCAAAGTGCTGCCGAAGAGCGGCGCCGACGCCGCAGGTCTCGTTCCCGGCGACGCCATCCTGGCGGTCGACGAAATACCTATCTCCGAACTGGGCTTTCAAGGGGCGATCCAGCGCATTCGAGGTCCGGAAGGGACCCACGCGAACATTCTCGTGCGTCGGAAGGCGACCGAGGCCTCCGAGGTCATGCTGGTCCGTCGCGGGAAGATCAAGAGCTAGGGCGTTCAATGCCCATGGCCAGCGTGAGGATCAGGCCTACCAGCGTGGATCGCCAGAAGCTCGACATCGAATACGAGCATGCCCGCGGGGGCCCCTGGCCGCGTCGGCTTGTCGCCGTAGGCCAGCTCGGCTGGGATCCAGAACCGCATAGTCTCCCCCTCGACCATCAACTGAAGCCCTTCTCCCCATCCTTTGATGACGGCTCCCAAGGGGAAGGTCGTCGGCTCGCCCTTTGGAATCGAACTGTCGAACATCTTCCCGTTCGTAGTCCAGCCCGTGTAGTTCACGGTCACACGATCCGCGCGGGTAGGGTGTTTGGTGCCTTTGCCTTTCTTCAAGCTTCGGTATGCAAGTCCGCTCGCCGTCTTCTTTGCCGTTTTCGGCGGAGCCCTCACGTCAGGCGGCGCTTTCGGGGGCTTGGGGGTCTTGAGTATCTCCAGCAGTTCGATTTCGAAAGTCAGCTGCCCAGCAGGGCCAAACCCTGGTTTGTCTCCGTACGCAAGCTTTGACGGGATCCACACGCGCAGCTTCTGCCCCTCCACCATGAGCTTGAGGGCTTCGGTCCAACCCGGAATGACTTGGCCCACGCCGAAGGTCGCGGGCGCGTTCTTCGCGACAGAGCTGTCGAACATCTTGCCATCCTTGGTCCAGCCGCTGTAGTGCACCTTCACGCGGTCTTCTTGCTTGGGCTTCTTGGTTCCCTTGCCCTTCTCCAGGACGACGTACGCGATGCCGCTGCGGGTCTTCTTTGCCGTCTTTGGTGGCGCCGCCACATCCTTCGGCGCTTCGATCGCCTTGGGTTGTGGAGCAACCGCTTGGGCCACCGCACTAGCGACGCCCTTGGGTCGCTCCTTCAGCTTGTTGCGCAGAGCCGACCCCATGGGGGGTGGCCCCTCGGCGACTCGCGCCGGTTTCTTTTCGACGGGCTCAGGCTTGGGCTGCTCTTCGCAGCCAACCAAGACCGCACTGAGGGCTAGTGCAATGCAGAACGTACGCATGGCCCGGGAGCATGACGAAATTTTGCGCCCGGTACAATTAGGCTGAGTCCACAGGGACCAAACTACTGCGGGACGGGCTGGCAACAGCCCGTCACACAGAACTCACCCGCCGGGCAAGGCTGCTGCCCAGGCAGGCCGCACTGCTGCCGACCCGGAGGACAAGTCTGACCCGTGCACTCAGGCGGCAGTGTTGGCTTGCCTATGCAGATTTCGCAATTCTCGCAGGTATTCAAACAGGCGGCGACCTGGGTGCAGGGTTTGCACTTCTGCGGGTCGTTCAAGCTCTGCAAGTCACAGCTTCCGTTGCCTCCGCTGTCCTCGGATCCGAGATACACGGTGGTCGGGGCTCCGGGGATTGCACAGCAGCCAAAACAGTCACAGCCGTTGGGCACGAGGGGGCCGCAGTAGGTGCCGCATTGCGCCGACTGCGCCGCCTGGAGCTGAGCGCAAGTTTGGCCCGTCCCAGGGATATTCGTGTTCGGGTTGTACTTGCACTTCGAACCTTCGGGCGGGTAGTCCGGAGCGACAGCAAGCGGGTCACACTTGTGACTCCAGTGGCAGTCGTCGTTGCCCGAACCGGTATCCTGATCGAAGTAGCAGTCGGCTTTGCACGGGGCGTTATTCTGACCAGAAATGTTGCCCTTGAACCCCTGCTCGTTGTTATCGCAAACGCCGATGCAATGATCGTCAGCGCTATCGATCTTGCAGTCGCCATCATTGTCCAAGCAATCTCCGCACTGATAGGTCTTGCCTTGACAGGTCGAAACGTTGCAGAAGAACCCGCAACCACCTTGGGTCGGGTTGCAGGTTTGCCCGCAGGCGCAGCTGTTATTGTCGGGAGTGGATACGCAGCCCACACCCTCGACGCACGCCTCCGTCGTGCATGCGATGCCGTCATCCGCGCATTGCAGCGGCCCCGGACTGGGCTGACACCCTAGAGTAGCGCTGCAGGTTTCCTCACCATTGCACGTGGAGCCGTCCTGGCAGGGGGTTGGATCCGGCTGGTAGAAGCAACCCAGCGCCTGGATACATGTGTCGATCGTACAGGCGATCCCGTCGTCGCAGGTGAGCGGCGTGCCGGCGGTGCAACCCGTGCCCACGACGCACGTTTCGGTTCCGTTGCACGCGTTGCCGTCGTTACAGACCCCGCTGAAAGGCGTGTACTTGCACTGACCGTTTGTGGGATCGCATTCGTCCAGGGTGCACTGAATCCCATCATCACAGTTCACCGGCGTGCCGCTGACGCACTGTCCGCCCGGCACCGAGGTGTCACAAGTCTCTACACCGTTGCAGGGATTGAGGTCGTCGCATTGAGAGTTTTGGGTGCACGCCAAGGTCGTGCAGCCAGTGCCCGGGTTGGTTCCGGTACCCGTGCAGATCTCGCCGGAAGCACACAGTGCGTTGTTCGGTGTGGAGGTGCATGTCTTCAGAGCTTCATCGCAAGCATCCTCCGTGCAGGAGTACCCATCGGAAGCGCAGCTGACAGGCGTGCCCGCTATGCAGTCCTGGGTGAGGCTGCAAACCTCGGTGCCGTTGCAATACACGTTGTCGGAGCATGCGTTGTGGTTCGGGTTGTGCAGGCACGACTTCGACGTCTCGTCGCAAGAGTCTTGGGTGCAGCCCACGCCGTCTTCGCAGTCGATGGCGGTCCCGGCTTTGCATCCAGTGCCCACTGCCCCGTTGGGCGGGTCGCAAACTTCCGCACCATCGCAGTAAGTGCCGTTGTCACATAGCGTGTTGTTGGGCAAGAACACGCACTTGCCCTGAGAATTGCTGCAGGTGTCGACGGTGCAGGAGATCCCGTCGTCACAAGCGACCGGCGTGCCCGCGACGCACCCGGTCGTGGGGTCTGAGCCCGACGCGCTGGGGTCACACTTCTCGGTTCCAGTGCAGAACAAGTTGTCGGAGCACTTCGAGTCCTGAAGAACCGTCTTACAAGTCTTGGACACGTCGTCGCAGACCTCCGCAGTGCAGGACTTGCCATCGTCGGCGCACACCACCGGCGTTCCAGCCACACATTTGCCGCCAGAGCAGGTCTCCACCCCGTCGCAGTAGGAGAGGTTGTCGCAATCTCCATTCGTGACGCACTCGGGCGGCCCGGCATCGGCCCCCGCCGCACCGCCGCTGCCAGCCGCGCCGGCGCTCCCCGCGGCGCCACCGGTGGCCGCTCCGCCGCTACCGGCCGCGCCGGCGCTCCCCGCGGCGCCACCGGTGGCCGCTCCGCCGCTACCGGCCGCTCCACCCGTGGAGCCTCCGTCTGAACCGGCGGCGCCACCTGTGGCCACTCCGCCGCTGCCAGCCGCACCACCGGTGGCCGCTCCGCCACTACCGGCCGCTCCACCCGTGGAGCCTCCGTCTGCACCGGCGGCGCCACCAGAACCCGACGCACCGCTCGAACCGGACGCACCGCTTGAACCCGACGCGCCGCTCGAGCCCGACGCGCCGCTCGAGCCCGACGCGCCGCTCGAGCCCGACGCGCCGCTCGAGCCCGACGCGCCGGCTGCTCCTGTGCCGGCGCTGCCGCCGCCACTACCTGAGGTGCCACCCGTCGAGATGACTCCTCCACTACCCGAAGCGCCGTCCACTCCGGCATCCTGGCCACCCGTGGACGTCGAACCCGCCTCGTCGCCGCCTCCGCAACCCGACGAGAGGCCCAGCCCAACTGCAAACGTGAGCACCAAGAATGATGAGCGATACCGCATGATGATCCCCTAACTCAGTGCGAACTGAGTAGCCGACAGTCCGAGACTCCCCAGATTACTCGAAGAAGAATACCCCCTTCAAGTCCTCTGTCGCCGAGATGGCCGAGCCCGCTTTGATGCTCACCGCACGGAACTGGTAGAAGGTGTTGGGTTTCAGGAGATTAATGTCCCCGTCGTAGCTCACATCGACGGGTTTATTGCCCTTCGGGCCCACGATGCCCTCTTTCTTCCAGACCTCGTTGCCCAGCACGTCAAAGAGCCAAACTGTGTAGGTTTCTTCGCTCGAATCGTCCTCGAAGCTGAAAGCGGGCGTCGACGATGTCGCGCCGTCAGCAGGAGCGAAGACCTCCAATGCTCCGGTCACTTTGAAGTTGTCAGATAGAGTTACGTCGTTGCCCGCGGCGGTCACCTCGACGATGGCAGTTCCACCGATGTTGACATCCGGGTCGCGCACCAGTCCGTCGTTCTCGAACGCCGCAAGAACCACGTAGGTTCCGTCGGGGACGCCGTCGATACTGAACGCACCCGTGACGCCCGCCGCCCGAAGCCCAGGAGGTGCTTCGCCTCGGGCCGCGGTGGCGACAAAAGTGTCCTTGACCGCGAGGATCACCGAGGTGACCGAGCCCCCGGGCGCATTGACGATGTTCACGTTACCGCTCACCGTCGCAGTCGCGTCCCCGAGTACATCCATGTCCACGCCGCCGGTGGTTTCGTCAGCCTTCACATCCGCGCTTTGAGCGGCGAGGTTGACTCCCGAGAGGTAGCCGCGCACCTCGTGAGACCCGGCGGGTACGTTGAAAATCGTGTAGTCACCATCCGTGTCTGAGGTGGCCGTGAGCCCAGCTGCAACCACCAGAGTGCCTCCAGGGTTGTCCGCAAGGACTTTTCCGGAAATGGCGCCCAACCCCGAGGCGTTTTCCAAAGGCACCAGCCCGACATCCGTCGCCGCGTTGGAAACCGTCAGCGGATCCCCTGTCGCGGTGGCAACGTCCACAGGCAGCGCAATTCTTGGTGCCTTCGGGAACGTCACATAGGAGGCTGCGTCTGCGCGCAGCGTGTAGTCGGTCTTGACCGGCTTGCCGTCAGCATTCCGCTCTGCCGGAACCCGCAGTGTGTACCTTCCGTCTTTATCGGTTGTTGCGACACCGGATATGGCAACTTCGTTCGCGTCCCGCGCGACCACTCGCGCTCCCTCGATGGCGCTGTCATCGGAAACATCGAATACCCGCCCGGAAATATTCACGGGGGCGTAGCAGGCTGGCTTTCCGTCAGGGCCGGATTCGCATACTTGACCACTTTCGCAGCCCGATTGAGCGGCGAGATCACAAGTGTCAGCCTTGGGCTCCTCCTCATCATCGCTGCCGCAGGAAATCACCATTACGGAGATGGCTATGAGGCAGAACTTTCTCAACAACCCTTTCATGTTTCATCCTTTCAGCGTGGTACCTGTCTGCAACAGCCGGTGATGCAGTACGCACCCGGTGGGCACGGCTCTTGTCCTGTGAGTCCGCAGGCCTGGATCCCTGTGGGGCATTGTGCCGGTACGCCGGCATCGGTCCCCGCATCTGGAGCGCACTTGGCGGGCAGCGCGTCCTTGCCAATGCACAGTTCGCATTCGCCGCAATCGTTGAAACAAGATGGAACCGGCGTACACGGTTTGCACTTGCTCGGGTCGCTTAGACTGGCGCGATCACAACTGCCCACGTTCGCGACAGTGGAGCCCAGCCAGATGTGGGTGCCACTACCCGCGGGCAACTCGCAACAGCCAAAACAATCGCAGCCGTTCGGCGTCAGGGGCCCGCAATAGCTCTCGCACTGTGCCAGTTGGGACATCTTCAGCTCCGCGCAGGACTTTGGCGTGCCCGACGTTTTCGCCTTCGGGTCGTGACCACACTTGTTATCGCCGCTGGGAGGATAGCCGGGCGCTACTGAGAGGGGATCGCACTGGTGGTTCCAGTAGCACTCGTCGTTGCCCGTGCCCGTGTCTTGGTCGAAGTAGCAGTCCTGCCGACACGGCGCGTTGTTCTGGCCTGGGATCCCGCCGTAGTACGAGTCTTCAGTGTTGTCGCAAGGGCCAAGGCAATCTGGGTCGGCCGCATCGGCCAGGCCGTCACCGTCGTTGTCGAGGAGGTCACCACATTGATAGACTTTGCCCTGACACTCGCCGATGCCAGATGCAGCGTTTCCGCCTCCCCCGGCCGCGCCCCCGGACCCGGCCTGGGCGCCGCTCCCAGCCCCGCCACCCGTCCCGTCCGCACCGACTTCGACGTCGTCGCCACAGGCCGAAGCCAAACTCAGTACGCCAGCGCAGAGTACGCAAAGAAGAAAAGTGGGGCCGATCGGGCGCGACATGCCGCTCGACGGTACGTGGCAGGGCCTGCGGTGGTTTATCAAGGCTTGGCGCCTTGGAGCTTCTCGATCTTGTTTTTGTGGGGTGAATTCGGGAACTTGCGCTCGAACCCGGTCGCTCGCTTCTGGGCAGCGCTTTCGCTTCCTTTCCGCTTCAATGCCTCGATCGCGATGACCTCGCGTTCCTGGACGAGGACCCCCTTGGGATACAACTGGGCATGCCGCTGCGTCAGCGCGAGAGCTCGGTCCGGCGAAGATGCCAGCGCGCTCCTGGCGGCGTCCAGAAGCTGCGACTCGCTAGGTCGGCCGCGCTTGACCGCAGGCGCAGGCTGCGTCGAAGGGAGTTCGGCCTCTTTTTCGACGGCGGGGGCCTGGACCGCGGGTGGCGCCAGCTGCGCCGACGTCGTCGGCACAGAGGCTTGGATTGGAGTCTGAGTGTGAGAAACGATGGGCACAGCCGGCGCGAGCCGGGGCCGCGACGTCTTGATGACGCCATAAATCGACGCAGCGAATATTCCACACGCCACCACTAGGACCGCAACGACCTTGCCGCCGCCGACACCCACTGCGGTTGCCGCACCCGCGCTCCCAGCGCCCCCGGCGACGATGGGCGGCAATTTCGATAGCTCCGCCGCAACCTGCGCAAGCTCGGATTGCGTCGGCAGATCCCCGCGAGCGTCCCGCAGCAGCGCCGCGAGTTCGCCGGAGCCTTCACTGAGCCGCGCTGGCTCCTTCACTCGTCGCCCCCCTGAAGCTCTTTTGCAAGCGCACGCCGGGCGGCGTGCAACCGCGAGTAGGCCGTCTGCAGCGGCACCCCAACCACTTCGGCTATCTGCTTCATTGGCAGCTCCTCGATCTCGTAGAGAACGAAGACCTCACGCTTGTCGTCGTCGAGGGCATCGAGCAACGCTTGAATGCGCTGCCGCAGCTGTTTGCGTTCAACGGCCTGTGGCTGCGGAGGCTCCGCCGCCTGTTCCGGCAAGGCCTCGACCGCGACTTCACGCCGATTGTAAGCCTTGCGCCGATAGTCTGAGGCCGTGCGCAGGCAGATTCCGTAGAGCCAGGTCTTGATGGACGAGCGCCCTTGGAAGTCGGCCAGTTTGCGGTGAGCGACCAGGAAGACCTCTTGAGTGATGTCGGGCAGGTCGGCCTCCCGGATCCCGAAATGCCGCAAAGCTCGCCAGACGAATGCACCGTGCTCACCAAATACTTCCGCGATCTCCAGACGATTGCGCCCTCGGTCCAGTTGTTCTGCCCGCTCAGATGCGGGCAGCTCTGGAGAAGTGAGTGGGAGGCCAGTGCTCAAGTTATTACCGCTAAAAGCTTAGCCCGAGTCCGACCTGCAAAAACCCCACTACCGGGGCCGGGCGGTGCAATTCCCCGCGTGTACCATCGGAGCGCGCGTATACGAAACGATCCCTCAGCCAGTGAAAGTCCGCTGAGACCGACGAAAATGCACCCAAAGAGCCCAGCAGCGGAACGAACATATGGCCACCAAGGCCCGTGCTCAGGGCAAGCCGCCCGGACTCCCGGTTGGAATCGAAGCCGAATGCCGAGGCGGAGAGTCGACTGAAGCGCTGGACGAGGCACGGGCGCAGCCACAGGGAGTCCAAGTCCAATCGAGGACCGCATAGCTCTGCCGCAAGAGCATCGGCACGGATATCCGCACCGGCGGGGCGTCCAGCGAGCTCGTCACGCTGCGAAGGCCAGAACTGCAGGCCGAGCCCTACGGCAACCAAGTTCGACGGCGCGATCCACACGCCCACCTGGGCGCCGACGGCCAGATTTGGAAGCAGTCCAGCGGACGCGCTGGCGGAAACGGCCCACAGTACCCGTAGCGATGGGTCCCTCGGCGTCGGCGCGGGAATCCGCAAGGAGCGCTTTGTGGGACGGGTGGGCTCGTCCACCGCCGGTTCGGGTTCCGGGGGCAGCTCGTCGGCAGAAACGTCGACCAAGAGCGCCACCACGAGCGCGACTGGGTCGCGCAGCGCAGCGCAGTCGGCGGCATCCGTGGAAATCTCACGCACACCCAGGGAGCGCCCTGAGGCTGTCGAAAGATGGACCAGTGCTTGCCAGGTCCCTGCTTTTCGGTACCTGACTGAAACTTCTATGTTGGAGTTCGTCGCCGCGAACGGGTCACGGCCCAGGCGAACGGATACGGCTTCCGCGAGGTCAGCCCGGTCCGGACAGGCCGGTGCCGCGGACGCCTCGACCTTCAGTGAAGCACGGACGGGCGTCGCATGAACTCGAAACGCGGCCAACAGAACCGCGGCCAAGCACGAGATCCAGCCTCGCATGCCGCGCACTCTGGACTGACCCAGGGCCTGAGTAAAGCCCTGGCAGTCACGCGCTTGACTCAGGCGCGGCAATGAACGACTGGAGCAAGATGACACTGCTCAGCGGCACCCGAGTCGTCATCACCGGTGCAGCCAACGGGATTGGTCGAGCCACTGCACTGGCCTTCGCCGAAGAGGGTGCACGCGTTGTCGTGAACGACGTAGGCGGCCCCCGGGACGGGACGGGTGGCGACGAGGGTGCGGCATCCGCAGTGGTGGAGGAGATCCGCAAGGCTGGCGGCGAGGCGGTCGCGAACACGGACTCGGTCGCAACATCAGCGGGAGCAGACGCCATCGTCCAATCTGCGATCAGTCACTTCGGCGGTGTGGACGTTCTGGTCAACAACGCTGGGATCCTGCGGGACAAGACCCTGCTGAAGTTGTCCGACGACATGTGGCGGAGCGTGCTCGACGTGCACCTTAACGGCACTTTCTACTGCCTTCGAGCAGCCGCGCAACACATGCGCACCGCTGGTGGCGGGCGCATCATCAACACCACGAGCGTATCGGGATTGCGCGGAAATTTCGGTCAAGCGAACTACTCCGCGGCCAAAGCAGGCATCTACGGTTTGACTCGCGCGGCTTCCATCGAACTGCAGCGATTTGGCATCTTCGTCAACGCAGTCGCTCCCATCGCCAAGACACGACTGACGGAGGACCTTCCGATGTTCGAGAAGCTGGATAGCCTGACTCCACAGCACGTGGCTCGAGTGCATCTGTTCTTGGCAAGCAGCCTCTCAGCAGACCGCACCGGGCTTGTCCTCGCGGTAGCGGGCGGCAAGCTGAGCGTGTTTCGCCTCCTGGAATCTGCGGGCGTGCTCAAGGACGACGACGGGGGCCTGTGGACTGCCGAAGAGATCGCCGACCGCTTCGACGCCATCGACAAACCCTGAAGGACCCGAAAGAACTGAGGTTTCGCCAGTTGGCGCGGCGAAAAACGTCGCTAGATTGCTGGCATCAAGGTCGAATGTTAGTTTTTCTGTCTCGGGCGCGCCTGCACGCATCCTCCTGAACCATGGTCCGCGACTCCAAAATCCCGCTTGCGCTCTGGGTCGCTGCGGCCCTGCACGTGCACTTCGCGATGGGGGTAAGCGCGACATTCTTGACCCGGGTGTTGGGTTTGTCGCGATTCGCGCAAACCGTCTCGCGCCACGTCGAGGGCTCCGGCGGCGAAGTTGAGGTCGCCCTTTTCGAGGAGGAGGCGGCTCCGGAGAAGGAGGCCCAAAAGGAAGAGCCCCCGGAGGAGCCTGAAGAAGAGGACGCGGACGTCGAGCCCGACAAGCCAAAGCCGCTAGCCACTAAACCCAAACCTCAGCCGAAGCCTGAGGAGAAGAAGGTTCCGATCAAGGTCGAAAAGAAGGACAAGTCCAAAGATCCGGCGCAGAAGCTGACTCTGGATCCCAAGAGCCGAATCGCTGTCCGGCAGCACGTCAAGGACAAGAAACAGGAAGACAACCCCGACGCCGAATTCATCGCGGATGAGGCCAATCGGGTGAAGGAGCAGACCCAGGCGCGGATTACGAGCACCGACCAGAACGACCCGAACCCGACCCCGGGCGGCCAGCACTCGGGCCCGTCACCCGCGCCAGGCAACGCCGAAGATACCAAGGTCGCCCAATCCGAGGACCGGGAAGGGAACCCAGACCAAGCACCCGATCCACTGCCCCCGGTGCCACCAACCGAGTCAAAGCCGGCCCAAGCCGCGCAAGCGCCAAAACGTGCGGCGGCGCCAGCAGCAGCCGCCGCCGCCAGGCCCGCCCAGAAGAGCGTGAAGGGCCAACAGGCGAAGCGCATGCAGGAAGCGGCGCCGGAATCCGTCACGTCCAAACACGGGCGGCACGCGACGAGCAGCGCCAGAAAGGCGCAAGCAGAACAGAAGCGGCGCAAGCGGCGCAAGAAGCGGCTGCCGCCGCCAAAACACGATCCCAACGCTTCAGCGCTCGGCCTGGGCTCCAAGGCGCTCACGCACGGAGGCGTCAACCTGGGACTGACCCACAAGCAGGCTTTTGCGGCAATTGGCCGCGACCGCCTAGCGCTCGAGAAGAAGCTGGATTCCGAACGACGCAAGAGCGCCCACCGAGGCTCCTGGAAGTCCTTGGGGATCGAGAAGTGGCGTTCCGCGATCGAGAACTACGTGCCCAGCGTGCGGCCCGGCAACCAAACGGCGCTGAACACGGCGCGGGTGCCCTTCGCCAGCTACTTGAACGCGATACACAATCGTCTCCACCCCATCTTCGCTGACTCCTTCCTGGGTTCCTTGGACAGCCTGGCCGGCACTCACCCGATGAACCGGCCGTCCATCAAGACCCACCTCGAAATAGTGCTGAGCCAACAAGATGGCCGGGTGGTGCGGATGGGGATCACTCGAACCAGTGGTGTAACTGCGTTCGACATCGCCGCCCTCGAGAGCGTGCAGCGAGCTTCCCCCTACGGAGCCCCGCCCAAAGAGATCATTTCGCCAGACGGGAATGTGTACTTTCACTGGGAGTTCCATCGCAACCCCTACTACGCGTGCTCGACGTACTTCGCGCGTCCATACATTCTGAAAGTGCAGCCAAAGTCGGCCCCACCGGAAGTCGCACCGCCTGACGCGCCGAAGCGAAAGGACGAGCAAAGGCACGGCCGTCGGGCTCCCGTCGCTCCCATTCTGGAAAAGCGTGCCTCGCTGAGGTAAACCCCTGGGTCCTTGGACTCAGTGGACACGGGGAAGCGCCGCGCGCTCGAGGTAAAGCAGGACCGCGGCAATCAGCCCCGGGCAAGCCAGGCGCGCGCCACCGCCGCCACCGGCGTCGCGGTGGTGTTCTGGCTCGCCACCTGCGTCGCCCAAGTCATCGCACCCGCCTTGCCGGGCTGGAAGTCTGGCATTGGCCACTGGATCGCACGGCTCGAGACGACCGCGGCGCTGCTCAGTCAATTAGCGTTGGTGGCGGGCTGTTCCTTCGCGTTCTGGATGCTGATCGAGGTTCTGCGAGAGCACCGTCTCGGGATCGGGTTTCGGATCGGCGCAGCGCCCCTCGCTGCTGCCGTTCTGACAACCGCAATCGCGGCCTCCACCCAGCACCTGGCAGCTTTGTTGAGCTTGGGGCTGTCTCTGATGGTGGGATTCCTGGCGCTGGGCGCCGCGTGGACCACCTCTCGCTCCACCCAGACTCGGGGGCTTGGCCTTGCCCTCGGCCTAGTGGGCCTAGGCGCGGGCTTCGCCACGATGTCCCGGCTACTTGCGCTGCGGGCCAGCACCGAAGCCCTGACCAGCATGTTCGCCGTGTCCCGTGCGCTAGCAACTGCGACCTACGCCTTGGGCATCATCGCGCTCGTGGTTGGCGCGGTCTGGGTCAGTCAAAGGCGACGCCCGAGCTTGGCTATGGTGTTGGGCGCTCCCGTCGTGCTGGGCGTGTTAGGAGCACTGGCCGCCCAATTCGGTCAGAGCTCATCTGGGGACTCCGTACTGGTCCTAGTCAGCCGACTGGTGTTCGAGTTGTCACGGCACCCGCACCCACTGCTGCCAACAGCCTTGCAGCAAATGGGCAACACGACACTGCTGCTCGGTAGCGGCGCCGCCCTTCTGGGCGGCGGTCGTTCTGCCCTGGGACGTGCGGCGCTTTGCCTAGCGTTGCTGCCGAGAGCAGGAACCGACATTCCACTACTCGCGCTGGCGCTAGGGATCGCATCCTTGGTCGCACCCTTGTGTGCCGCCCAGGGCATTGCAAAGCCTGCCATGACCACCAAGCGCGATTTCGAGGCAGAAGCCAAGGACTGACCTGCCAAAGCGACGCGTGAGCCGTTTGCTGCTACTATTGCAACTCTATTGTGATGCAATTTCGCTGCCTGCTCGTAGACGACGACAGGACCGTGGTACGGGCTGCGCATCGATATTTGACTCAGCGCGGGCACAGCGTGGAGACAGCCTCGAACGCCGCCGAGGCGCGCAAGCTCACCGGCCCGTTCGATTGCATCGTACTCGACATAGACTTGGCAAGTGAGAGCGGGCTCGAGCTCGCTCGAGAATTCGTCGACACGAAGGCCTCGTGCATCCTCTTCTTCAGCGCGTCGACGAACACGGAGGTTTGCCTGGCAGCGTCCGAGCTGGGCACGTTCGTGAGTAAGGCCGAAGGCTTGCATGCTCTGTCCCGTACGATGGAGATCGCCGTGGAGGAATCGCGGCAGGCGGTGTTGGTGTCGAACGGACAAGCCTTGGTCTCCCCCCGTGCTGACCCGCGCATGGGAAGCGGGTTCCGCAAGAAACGCTAGGGTTCAGCGACCGGACCAATAGGCCAGCGCGGGGATGGCGAAACAAACCAGCGCGAACAGGAGCCACCTCCACCAATTGCTTCGGAAGCCGAGCATTGAATCGACAAGCCCACCGCAGGCGGAGTCTACAGTGCGGTTACGACCAGCGCGCCGTACACCACCACGAGGTACGGCAGTGATGCAAAGAAGAGCGCCCTGGCCCAGCGCAAGCTGGCGCGGCGCGTGAGCCCCACCAACGCGAAGAGAACAAACGGGATACCAACGACCAGGGCAACCGCCAGGTACACCATCGAGCCGAGCCCGAGGTACGCCGGCAGCAAGCTCACTGCGACCATCAGTACGGAGTAGGCGACGATGGCGCGGCGGGTGCGAACCTCGCCTAGTTCCGCGGCGTAGACTCGAAGCCCCGCCCGCCGATACTCTTCGTGCCGGAACAGCGTGATGGCGAGGAAGTGCGGCAACTGCCAGACGAACAGGAGCAGGAACAGAGAAAGGGCTTGCACGTCCAGACTCCCTGTCACGCTCGTCCAGCCCAGAAGCGGCGGAACAGCCCCAGGGATCGCACCAACGTGCAGCGCCATGGGCGTGACACGTTTGAGAGGTGTGTACACGAACACGTAGGAAACCAGGGCAATGGCCGCCAGAAGACCGGTGATGGGGGCCACCAGAAAGCTGAGAAACGTGAGCCCGAATACGGCAAGTAGCACACCAAAAATCGTCGCCTCTTGCGGAGACAGGCGACCCGATGGCAAAGGCCGGCTACGCGTGCGCTCCATCAGCGCGTCGACATCGCGTTCCAGCATCATGTTGAGCGCATTGGCCGCACCCACTACGATGGCAGTCCCGATGAGACATAGGACGAAACGCCCCAAAGGCAGACTCTGGGGTGCCACCAGGGCCCCCGCGGCGCTGGTAACCAGCACCATCCGCGTCACGCCGGGCTTCGTGAGCTCAAGCAATGCCTTCGCGACACTCTGAGTGTCCCGACCGACGCTCGCGGTTTCCACACTGATGGTCATGCCGACGATTTCCCTTTCGGGGCTGGCAAGCAGCGCTCCGAAAACGGCTGACGTCGCCTATAGTTCAATCCCAGAGGATAAGCCAGGGGCGCTCCTGAGGGGTTCGGGGTTTTTGCGAAATTTCTGCATGACTGCCCGTGCGTGACGCCTGTTTTCAGTTGGACCGCGGGTCAGCGTTTTGCGTCCGAGACCGCAGCCGCCAGCGCACTGAGTGCCTCATCGATCACGTCTTCGCCACAAGCGTAGGTGTAGCGGATGTGCCCCGGCGCACCGAAGGGTGTGCCAGCCACGGCGGCGATTCCGCAGACTTCGAGCTGCCATAGCGCAACATCTAGATCGCTGTTCAGGGTCTTGTCCCCCCAGCGGATCCCGTACAGGCCGGTCACGTCGGGAAAGGCGTAGAAGGCTCCTTTCGGCAGCGCACAGCGAATGCCCGAAATGGCGTTGAGTCCGTCGACCATCTTCTTGCGCCGACTCGAAAAAGCGTCCCGCATCCGGTGGATTTCGTCACGGGGTCCGGTGAGCGCGGCGATGGCGGCGACTTGGGCCGCCGCCGTTGGGTTCGTGGTGGACTGGCCCTGCACCTTGTTGATGGCCTTGGCGATGTGCGGCGGCGCGATGGCCCAGCCAATCCGCCACCCGGTCATCGCGTAGGTCTTGCTCACTCCGTCTATGGCGACGATTCGATC
This sequence comes from Polyangiaceae bacterium, assembly GCA_965222375.1. Taxonomy (GTDB): domain Bacteria; phylum Myxococcota_A; class Polyangia; order Polyangiales; family Polyangiaceae; genus JACKEA01. The sequence continues at coordinate 2,610,472 of CBDCTZ010000016.1, read as the reverse complement.
CCGCAGGTCAGGCGCTATCTTGGACAGGGAAACGTGAGTGAAGCCGTCGTAAACGAGCTCGCCGTAGATTTCGTCTACGATCACGTAGATGTCGTGGCGTCGCAGCACGTCGGCCAAGGCCGCTAGGTCCTCTTCGGCATAGGCGCCGCCGGTCGGATTGGACGGAGTACACAGAATCAGCGCTTTCGTCTTGGGGGTGACCGCTGCCTCGAGGGCATCTGGGGAAAGGCGCCATCCGTCCTCGGTCCGGGTCGGCACGATTTTCGGTACGCCACCGAACAAGCTCCACTGGGCTGGATAGCTGACCCAATACGGTGCGGGGATGATCACTTCATCTCCGGGATCGCAGAGCACCATGGCCAGGTTGAACAAGGCATGCTTTGCGCCCACGCATACCGTCACGACGTCGGGTGAAGGTGCCCAACCCCGGTCGCGCTCCGTGGCCGCACAGATAGCCTCTTTGAGCTGGGCGGTACCCGTGACCGCCGTATAGTGTGACGACTGAGTCAGAGCGTGCGCCGCTGCTTCGCGGATGTGGGCAGGAGTGCGGAAGTCGGGCTCGCCGACGCCGAAAGTATAGACCTTTCGACCCTGCGCCTTGAGCTCGGCCGCCTTGGCCGTCATGGCCAGCGTGGCGCTGGGCTGGATGGAGTCGAGCCGAGACGCTAGGGCAGCAGCCACTCAGGCTTTCTCCTCGTCGTCGTCCTCGTCCTCGAACTCGGCGTCCGTGGCCTTCTTGGCCTTCTTCTTCGGATCGCCCTTCAGTTTCTTGGGATCCTTGTCGGCGATTTCGTCTTTCTCGTCTTCGGAGATTCCCTTCTTGAAGTTCCGAATCCCTTCACCCAAACCCTTACCGATCTCCGAGAGGCGACCCGCCCCGAAGAGAAGCAGAATGATCAATGCGACGATGACGATTTGCCAGGGACCGACGGCCATTGGGCGCCTCCAAAAGTCGCATCCGCGACCGGCGTTGCGTAACACAGCAGCGCCGGTTTTGCACGACGGGGGCCGGTCGCCCCATCGCGACTGCCCCGCCCGAGTATGACCAGCGCGTCGCGAATGCGGATTCAGCGCCGGAGCCGCCCTGCCGGCCAGAGCAGGGCGACTGGCAGTAGGGCGCAGACTGCAGGGACCACCGCGAACAGGCTCAGGGGAAGGTCGCTGGCATCCAGGCGAGACATCACGGCGAGGCCGAGCGCAGGAGGCAACAACCCCACCGGCACCACGCCGATCAAGGAGTGGAGCTTGCCGCGAAGCACGCTCCACGCCCCGGCGATGCTGACCCCAAAGAGCAAGAGGGCGGCGACGATCCCGCGCTGGGACCCGGACAGGCGTGTCCCACGTCCCCAGCCCGGAAGCCCACGAATCGACCCGCTCTCCACGGAGACCTGAAGCGTCGGTCGTCCCTTCGCCGGGCGGCTCAGGATGCGCATTTTTGCGAGCGCGATGCTTCTCAGATCGGCGCTGAACACGACGCTCTGCGCTACGACCCAGGCGTCTCCGCCCCCGGGCAGGGGCGCCACCACTCTCGGCGCTTGCCCTTGGAAACACATCCAAGTCACGTTCACCAGCGGAACCGAAATCGCGCGCGTTTCGGCCGTGTTGTAGCAACTCGTTTTTGCCTCTTCGACCAGTTTCTGGGCGAAAACCCCGGGCGGCGCGCTGCGTGCGTCCCAGGCCATGTCCAGCCCGAAAGCGAGCAATCCCAGGGTAGCCGGCACGGGCCAGAGAGACCGCGCAATCTGCCGCGGGGAGGCCCCCAAGGCCTCCAGCGCGCGAACCTCTCCGCTTTCGACTGCCATTCCCACGGTCAGGGCAAGTCCGAGAGGAGCCCCGACCAACAGCGCAGCTTCCATGGCTGCAGCGAGGAGAGCCAGGGCGAAAGGCATGCTGACGCTCAGCGGAATGTCACGGGACAGCCACCAGGGCAGCAGTCGGACAGAGGCTGCCAGCACGCCCAGCAGCAACACCACGCCGCTGGCGGCCAGCGCCAAGAAAAAGCCGCGGCGAACCAAGCCACCCATGCCACTCTGGAATCTACCCCGAGGACTGGCGCTCCAAATAAAACACAATTATTTCAAACTGTTACAGCTGCGGCATCCTCGAACTCTGCTCGGCCGGCGAAAGGCTTTTACCTGGCGGCGCGAGTGTTATGCTGCCGAACGTTCTTCGCCCCCCGGACAACCAAGTCGGGAGTGAAGACTCACGGAGGAAAAATGCGAAAGCTCATGCTGGGTGCGGCAGCGACCGCCGTTGCGCTTATGGCTTCCCCACGGGTGGCCCAAGCAGGTGAAAATGTGTCCGAGGTTCCCACGACTGGGAAAGGTATCGTGGGAGGCGCGCTGCTGGGCGGAGAAGTGGTCATGCTCATGGAGGCTGCGTTCAAGGTAAAGCCCTGGTGGGCATACGCCGTAGGCGGCGTAGCGGGCGGCGTAGCCGGCGGTGTCGGCGGCTACTTCGCCGAGCAGAATGGAAGCGCCAAGCTGTCGATGTACCTCCTGACTGGAGGCATGGCGCTAGCCATTCCGACGACCGTCGCGGTGCTGAGCGCCACGCGCTACGAGCCGCCCGCAGACTACACGGAAGACCGCGGACCCATAGATGAGCCTGTGGCTGAGCCGGCTCAGCCTGAAGCAGGTTCGCCTCCCGCCGCGCCCGCTCCAACCAGCAGGCGTCGACGCGTTGCCCCTGAAGCAACGACGCCCCACATGCCCGTGGCTCCTCCGTCGATCGTAGGCATCCACGAGGATGCGCTCACCTTGAGCATACCTGCGGTGGAAGTGCGGGATTTGTATACCCGGGAGGACATGTTCCGCTACGGCGTCACCCAAAAAGCCGAAGTCCGGGTCCCCGTCCTGAGTTACGTGTTTTGAGCCGGCGCGGCGTCAAACAGGCTGAAATAGTAGCGCTGAGGCTTTGTGATGGCCCCCGCGATCACGTAACATCAGCGGTTCGAACCACGCCGAATTCTTTCTGAGCTGTCCATGGCACACGCCGCGCCGCAAAAATCTCGAAGAGGGGCCGATGACCCATCCCTGGGCAAGGTCATCGCCGGCCGCTACCGATTGGAAGCGCGCATCGGTGAGGGCGGCATGGGTATCGTCTACCGTGCGCGCCACGTCCTGATCGACCGTGTTGTCGCCGTCAAATTGATACGGCCCGATCTGAGGGGTGAGACCCATCTCCGCGCCTGGATGCTGCGAGAAGCCCGGGCCGCGAATCGCGTCGACCACGCGCACATCATCGACATCTATGACATCGGTGAGACCGACGAAGGTGAGCTGTACCTCGTCATGGAGTACCTGATTGGTACGCCACTATCGTCTGAGCTTGCGCGCGGACCCGTCGCTCTCAATCGAGGGGTGGACATATTGGAACAAATGGGTGCGGCTCTCTCTCGTGCTCACGACTTGGGCGTCGTCCACCGAGATCTCAAGAGCGACAACATCTTGCTCACCGCACGTGGTGGCCGCAAAGACTACGTGAAGATCCTTGACTTCGGTCTGGCAGCGCTGGCGCATGACCCTCGGTTGGCACCCAAGGGCGCGGTATTCGGTACTCCGGAGTACATGTCACCGGAGCAAGCCCGAGGAGAGCAGGCCGGCCCTCAGTCGGATCTCTACGCCTTGGGGGTGTTGTTCTTCGAAATGCTGGTCGGTCAGCTGCCGTTCCGAGCCAACGACCGAGAGACATTGTTGGAAATGCAGCGTTCCGCACCGGCGCCGCGCCCGAACTCGATCCGCAAGGACATCAATCCAGTCGCCGAGCGGATCGTCCTGAAGCTGCTGGAGAAGGACGGACGCAAACGCTACCGCGATGGCCACCACCTGCTCGAAGAGCTCAAGGCCCTCCAACGCTCTCTACCCAGCGTTTCCTGGGATCGGGAGGGAAACGAAGCGCCAGCCGCCCCCCCGGCTCCCCCTCCCCCACCTCGCTCGCCGAGCGTAACCGAGTGGGCTGCGCGCGCCGGAATGTTCGCGCGCATGTTGGCCCGAGCCTTCCCGTCGGGAAACTCGCCCGCGGAGCTGCTCTCGGCGCAGAGCGCCGTGTGGGACGCTGCTGCCAAGGCGAACAGCCTGGAGGGCGAAATCGCAAGTCATACGCGTAAACTCGAAGCCCTCGAGCGGCGTGGTCGGGCGCTCCGCGCGGAGATCGGTCGAAAGGTCGAAGAGCTAGCCCAGGAGGAGTCTCGCGCCCTGCGGGATGCTGCCGCCTACGCGGAAGAAGAAGAAATCGCACGGCGAGAGCTCGGCTCTGCCCAGCAAACCGCCAAGGAAAAGGTGGCACAGGCCGACCAGGCGGATCGTGCTGGCAAAGGCACCCGGCCCATCTTCGAGGCGGCGGGCGCATCTGTGGCAATGGTGGAAGCGAAGCGTCAATGGCTTCAAACCCGGGAGGCACGCCGAGCGGGGCGGGAAGCCACGGCGCGGGACCTGCGTAGGCAAATCGAGGAACTGCGCGCGCAGCTTTCGCGCTACGCGGAGGCCTTGGAAGAAGACCTTCAGGCGGGTCGCGAGAAGGTGGCGCAGCGCGCGAAAGAAGGCCTGAAGTTCGAAAAGGCTTTCCAAGATGCGTCGAAGACTCTGATCGACAGCCTGCGCGGCAAGCAGGAGTGTCGCGACTTAATGGCGGAACTCGAATCGAGCCCTGCGCAAGCGCGGAACGCTCCACAGACGAGTCAACGAGTGGCGCAAACCGCCGCCCGGCCGGTCTAGCGGTCGGACCTCAGGGCAATTTCGCCGACAGAAAAGCTCTCAGCTTCACTAGGGTTTTCTCGTCCCGGTTGAAGCTGGGAGCATCGTAAGCGTCCGCCCAACTTCGTACTTCCCGAGCGAGTTCAGCGCGCTGGGAATCGTCGGCGATCACCTGGTCAACGCTGCGCCCCCGGGCGCTGACCTGGCCCAACCCACGCACGTAGGCTTCGAGCCGAGGATAATCGTCGTCGAGGAACTCGCGGATGAGCGCCGCATCCTCCGCCATTCGACCGATTGCCGATTCACTTGAAGATATGCCAGGGTCTTCGGCGATAGCGAGAGCCGATGCGACCCGAAAGACGAAAGCGTCATCGATGAATCCGAGGTCCTCGATGCCATCGGGAATCAGATCGAGGGACTTGAACAAGTAGTTCAAGGCCCCTACCAGGTGCCGGCGCGCCGCCTCGCTGCCGCGCGCCCCTTCTACCAAGTCCCCCAAGGCGCGGGAGTCGGCGTTCAATCCCCTGAGCCACCCTGGAAACGCTTCCAAGCAACGAGCATCCAGTTCTTCCACCGCTGAAAACCTCCGCGTCCGCTTCTAGCATCGACCGAGGGCAGTAAAAACCCCGGCCGAGCAATCAATAGCGTGCTGCGAGAAAGCCCCCGAAAAAACCCAGTGCCAGGCAAATCAGGGCCAACAAGACCGCCAAGGTCAGGGGCACGCTGGCCGGACGGCGCGGTACTTCCACGACGGGAATGTTGAGCTCCGGGTGCGCGGTCGACGACTCATGGGCTGAGCCAGGCGAAACGGCAGTATTGGACGTTCCGAAGGGTCCCGAGTGAGGTTGACCCGGCGATGGCGGGGGAGCCGAGTGGGCAGGCGGCGAGCTGGCGAAGCCCCCGGAGGACACAGCCGCCCCGGATGCAGCCGGGGGAACTGACGCCATGGTTGCCGCGCTGATGTCCTCGCCTCGAGCCGTGCGCTCGAGAGCGAGCGCCATTTCGTCCGCCGTTTGGAAGCGGTCCGTCAGCTCTTTGGCGAGAGCGCGCCGAAAGAAAGGCCCCCAGTGCGCGTACTGAGGCGCCACCTCTTCAATCGGGATCGGAGCGCTGTTGAGAACTTTGGTGATGCGTTCGAACTCGTTCTCCGCATCGAAAGCCATCTCTCCCGACAGCATCTCGTACGTCAAGATCCCGACGGACCAGAGATCGGCTCTGGGATCCGTCGCCTTGATGCTGCGGATCTGCTCGGGGCTCATGTAGCCCGGCGTACCCAGCAACATGCCCGTGCGGGTCTTGCGCTGAGCGCCGCCCGCCGCGTCGATGACCCGAGCAATACCGAAATCGAGCACTTTTAGTTCCGTACTCGAATTGGGGTCACCCATCAGCATCACGTTGCCTGGCTTGAGATCTCGATGAACGACACCACCCGGATGTGCCACGGCCAAGGCGGAGAGGATGTTGCGAGCAATCCCCGTCGCCTGCTCGACGGGCAGCCGGCCTTGGTTCATGCGTTGAGAAAGCGGGATGCCAGGCACGAGTTCCATCACCAGGTAGGGCGTCCCGTCGGCTGCCTGCACCGCCTCGAAGATCTTCGCCACTGCGGGGTGTTCCACTCGGGCGCTGGCGGAAAGTTCGTTCAGGAACCTCTCTACAATCTCGGAGGAATCTCCAAACTCAGCCCGCAAGATCTTGAGCGCTACACTACTCTGGCCGTCGAGTGATGATGCTTCGTAGACCACGGCGAGCCCACCTCGCCCCAGTGCCCGTTCCAGGCGAAACCGCTGGTCGAGCACGGCGCCCACGAGCTCATCGGGGTCGGTGAAATCGAGCATGGGGTGAACCTAGAGCACGGAGCGACAGCAAAATGTGATTGCGCCTACACCAGCCACACTACCTTGTGGCGAGCCCCCTTGGGCCAGGCAGGTACCGAATGCCTGGGGATTGTGGGTCGTCTTGTAGGACCAGGTGCCCCAGTCCAGCAGTCCGGAAAGGTTTTGGCAAGTTGTGGACGTCACCGTCTTCCTGCTGCCGCCACAGCTCCATCCATCATAGAAACTGTATTCGGGAGCGTCGCACGTCACCTGGCTCGGAGTGCACTGGCAGGCCGAGCAGCTTCGATTGTCCTGAACCGACTTATAGCCGACGATGGCAACGCTGTATTCGCTTGGACAGGGCACTTCCCCAGGTTGCTCCACGCAAATGAAGCCCGCGTACTCCCCAGTACCATTGGCAACGCAAGCCTGCCCGGCTGAGCAGCCCTGGCCCGCCGGCTGTCGGCACACGTCCGACACGCCAAAGTAGGCATCGGTGTCGGTATTCGTACTCGTGCTTGGCTCACAGCTACCTTGTTGAGCCACCGCCGCGGGAGTGGCGAAGCAGGAGAGCTTGCTCTGTCCACCATCCCCGTTGGTGCAACCACCGCCAATCTTGCCACTCCAGTCCTGAGCTCCGGTGCAATCTGAATCGGCGTGTTTGCAGAACAAACCCGCTGGGCCACAAGTGGCCCCCTGGAGCCCGCCGCAGCTGCAGGCAGAGCATTGGGCCGGGCCCGCGAGGTTGCTCAGGTAGCGCGTCGGGGGTGACCCATCTGGGCAGGTTGGGCCCTCCGCCCCAACGGGTGGAACGCCCTCCCCACGCACTCTGGCGAAACCCGTGAATCCCACCGGCAGACGAGGCACGCAGCTGTACTGGGCACAGTCCGGATCAGCGCAGTCGGGCGCGCCATCTTTGTCATCGTCGATGCCATCGGTGCAGTTTTCGCCGCCGCCCAGGGTCCCACCGGCGAAGCCACCACTGCCCGCTCCAGCCACGGCGCCGGCGCCACCGGTTGCCCCGGCACCCCCGGCACCCGACAGCCCAGCATCGGCGCTCTGGCCACCGATCCCGACCACCGTCGTGCTGGCGCCGTCGCCGCGGTCGTCCAATCCGCAAGCCAGGCTACCAACCGCGCCCATGGCGACGAGAAAAGCGCGCGCGAAGCTACCCATCTGCTCTGACGAGGATAGCATGCTGCGCCGTGCCCCAAGATCATCGCGACCCAGCTGACGCAAAACCAACTCCGCCCCGAAGCGTTTGTGTCTTTTTGGGCGCCAGCGATCCAACCCTTCCCTGGCCGACAGAACTCGCCAAGCAGACCGGCCACGCACTTGCCGCTGCTCACTGGGACGTCGTCTACGGCGGCGCGAGTGTGGGCCTGATGGGGGTCCTGGCAGATGCCGCCTTGAAAGCAGGGTCGAAGGTGGTTGGTGTCATTCCGCGTTCCCTTCAAGAAAAGGAGCCATCTATGTCGTTAATCACGACTCGTGCGCCTGCCGCCGTGAGCTGAACCGCCGTCGCTCAGCCAATACCGCTACCGGCGCCGGTGACGACGAAAGCGTGGTCGTCGAGCATGCTTCAGAACTGTCCGGACAGACTGACTCGATTTGGCGAGAGCTGCAGCGCGACGCTGGCGCCATCGGCGGACGAGTCTTTCTTTCCGCGGGTCACAAGCAAGACCGTGCCCACACCCACGCCGACGATGCCGACTCCCAATGTCACTCCTGACAGCAGCGCGTAGGTCTTTCCGCGTTGTTCCGTGCTCTCGAGAGTGTCTGGACACACATTGCCCAAGCAGCCCTCATCCAGTTCCTGCTCGGCCTGGGAGCGCAGCGCGAAAAACACTCCGCTCGCGGCGAGGCTGGCCACGCCCAGACCCGTGACGACCCACGGAAACGCGGAACTGGACGCCGCCTCGTTCGCGGAATCCGCAGACCGATCTCCTGTCATGGAGCCCCTGCCAGCTGCGGAGTTCGCGTCCCCCGTACCACCCCGCATCTCCTCGGGCACATGTAGCTTGATGCGCTCCGTTTCGCCTTCGGCTACCTCGATGGTCTGCTCAAAGCGCTTGCCTGCGGAAGTGACACCAACCACAGAGTGAGGGCCCGGGTCGACACTCACCTCACGACCCACCTTCGCTGGCCCAAGGGCAACACCATCCAGTTCGATCTTGATCGCAGCGGCACCGTCACCCCGCTCGATGACGAGCTTTGGGATGCGAGCCTTCAGGGATTCCCGAGCCTTCTTGATCTCCCCAATCAGCTCGGGTTTCCTTTTCTCGGCTCGCTCAGCCTCGTACTCGGCTAGGCGATAGCCGCCCAGGGCCTCGTTGAGGCGACCCAAGTTCTCTTTGCAGCGAGCGATGTGATAACGCACTTGCGGCGTCATTTTGATGCGCGAGACCTGCTGAAAGGCGTTGAGAGCGCCCGCCCAGTCGCCAGCTGCTTCCTGGGTCAGCCCCTGGGCGTAGAGCTGCCGGGCTCGAGACAACTCCTCCTCGCTTTGGCCAAAAGCGCCGCCGCTCAGGCACATCAGTGCCATCGCTAAAAGGGGGAGGACTGCTCGGTTGCGCAGGCGAACTGCAGACATGGCTAGGCTCGGGACTGTAGCACCGTCGACCTTTCAAGGGTGGCTCGCCCGAAATGCCTGCCTCGGGCGGCGTAGGCTCATTTTTTCAATGACCCACACTAGAGCGCAATTTTGATATGAATCCTGGATATGAGCACCACGGGCTCCGCGAGCGAGCTCTTCATCTTGCTGGGAAAGTTCCGGACCCAGTGGCCCAAGCGGGGCTGGAGCTGGGATAACCGGCTGTCCTGCGTCGCCTCCGCTTTCGGCGTCGAGCTGTCGGACGAGTCCCGAGCCGCTCTTCCCGTGGCGTTCCCACACAAGTGGAACCATCGGACGCTGAGCAAAGCGCCACCCATCGTGCAGCAGATCGCCGACCGAACGGGCGGCGTGCGGCAGGATCAGCTGATTGTAGCGACGAACCCCGTCGGCGGATCGATTGCCTACGGGCTGTGGTGGCCTTGGGGGGATGACACGACCATCTCTCTGCGCATCGGCGTCGCTGGCGGGTCGGTGATGGCGCTCGAGGAGCAGTTGCGAGAGACTTTCGGTGCTCGCCTGGACTGAGCTGAGCTGCGGCTGGTCCGCTCACGGTTGGGCGTCACTCCACAAACGCGAAACGGCGGCCCGAGGAGCCGCCGTTTTCACTTTTTGTCATTCCCGAATCAGCCAGCAGGCGGCGGTTCCGCGGGAGCACCACCTGCGACGAATTCCCAGGTGAAGGTTGCCTGCCCGTCGTTCTGATCCGGCGGCGCTAGGGTCAGACCATTGATGGCGTTCACCACACAAGTGGAAACCTCAGCGGGAGCGGTCGTACCCGCAGCATCCACCTGGGGATCCACGATCATCCCAGTGTCCTTTTGGACCATGAACTGAACACGAACCGTACCCGCGGCGGTCTGGTTGGCCTGCAGCTGCTGGTCATAGCAAGCGCGGATTTCCGCATTCTTGGTCTCGAGCAACGCCGCGGTGTCATCCCGGTACATTTCCGGAGAGCGTGCGGCGAAGGAACAGCCAGTGGCGGCTGCGAGCAACACCAACGAAAAAGGCATGAGGAATTTCTTCATGATTGTCTCCTGTCGAGTGCGAGCGGCGCTCACTTCTTCGCTCCGGGCTTCTTGAGATTCCCGACTGCGGGAGTCGCTGGCGTAGTGGGGGCCTCCTTCTTGGAGTCCTGTTCAGTGATGTTGAACTCGACACGGCGGTTGGCCTCTTTGCCTTCCTCGGTGTCGTTCGAGGCGATGGGCTTCTCGGCTCCGAAACCCTTGGAGGTCAGCCGACCAGCCTCGACTCCTTTGGCGATGAGCGCAGCCTTGACTGCATTCGCGCGACGACCGGACAGCGTCTTGTTGTAAGCCGCGTTGCCCTCAGAGCTCGCATGCCCCTCGATCTGGATCTTCTTGATGTGAGGGTGCTTCTTGATGACGTCGGCAATCTCAGTGATGAGTCCGTCGGACGCCTCTTTGATCTTCGCGCTGTTGTATTCGAATTGGATCTTCTCGCGAATCTCGATCTTGTCAGCCTTGACCTCGACGCGTTTTGGCTCCTCTTTCTTGGGCTCCTCTGGCGGCGGTGGTGGTGGCGGTGGAGGGGGCGCCGGAGGCGTACCCTGTACGGCAAATGCGGTTTGGCCTTCAAAAACCTTCGTACCCGCGCAACCGGCCACGAGGGCCAGACTGGCGACGGCGCCGAGGGTTAGGCCAACTTTCCTGAGCTTCAGTCGATAAGTTGCGGTCATGTGGAAACTCCTGGGCATCCGTAGATGCGCTTCCAAGGGCTCAAGCCCCCCTTTGGTCGGGCACCGGTTTGCCACTAGGAGGCATCGCGGGTCAACCCGAGTCTTTGTGAAGCAAGGGCCAAAAAGCGTGGACTGGTTAACGTCGGCTTAGACGACGGCCGCGCTGGCGGCATTCTCCCAGACGAGTCGCTTGCTGCTATATGCCTGAAATTAAAGAACTAATCCCGGCGTTTTGTGACTGTGACGGGGGCGCCCAGGGGGCCGTGGTACCGACGACACAGTGTCTGTCTGCCGGCCAGCGTTTATGGCGGATTTTCGGGGGCAGCAGGGGTGGCATGACCCTTGCGATGGGAGGAAGCCATCACGCCGGTGAGGGGAACTCATGCAATGATCGGATGGAGTTTGGGGATGAGCACTGACGCGGATGCTTTCGACACCACGCTGCTCGCCGAAAGCGGCCCACGAAAGTCCGTGGAGAGCACGCGGTCGGAGCTGCAACGCTGGGTCGGTTGTGGCCTGGACCATTTCGACGTGCTCGAGCCCTTGGCACGCGGGGGCATGGGAGCAGTCTTCATTGGCCACGATCGCTCGTTGGACCGCCGCGTTGCCATCAAGGTGCTACCCGAGGACTTTGCTCGCGACGCTCAACTTCAAGAGCGATTCATTCGTGAGGCACGGGCCCAGGCGCGTCTGAACTCCCGGCACGTCGTACACATATACCACATCGGGCGAACTCCACCTGGAAACGCTGGGCGTCAATCACTGTACTTCGCGATGGAGCTCGTGGAGGGCGGCGCTTTGGAGAGCACTCTCGAGGCGGGTGAAGAAATCGATGCCGAACGCGCGCGCAAGCTGATGCTCCAAGTTGCTCGTGGACTGAGTGACGCGTGGCGAGCGGGCATCGTTCACCGCGACATCAAACCGAGCAACCTTCTGGTCGATGCATCCGGCGACGTGAAGATCGCAGACTTTGGTGTAGCGAAGCCCGTTGGCAGAACCGATTCGAAGATCACCCAAGAGGGCGCTGTCGTAGGCAGCCCTTTGTACATGGCGCCGGAACAAGCCAAGGGTGATGACATCGACTTCCGCGCGGATATGTATTCCCTTGGCTGCACCTTCCATCACCTGCTTTCCGGCGCGCCACCCTTCGATGGCAAGACGCCGCTTGCGGTGGTCAGCAAACACCTGACTGAAGCGCCGCCCTCCCTGGCCGAAAGGGCCCCGGCGGTTCCAACGGCTCTGGCGGCGATCATCGAGCGTCTCATGGCGAAAGAGCCAAGAAGTCGGCCAGGCAGCTATGAAGAACTGATCGCGGCTCTGGAAGCTGTTGCACCAGAGGCCACCCGCCATGGCGGCTTTTGGGCACGCGGCGCCGCAGTGAGCATCGACGTCGCTTTGGCCGGTATCGTGATCGGTCTGCTGGGATTGTGGGGATTGGCGCTCCATTTGGCGTATGTCACTGCGGCACACGCAACCTGGGGGCAGACAGCCGGCAAGTACCTGATGAGCCTACGGGTGCGCGGCTCAGATGGCGGAGCATTGGGGTGGGGTCGGTCCTTCGCGCGCACCGTAGCGAGCTTGTGGCTACCCTTCTTGGCCGGCCTGGTGATTCTGCTCACCCAGGGCGGCGGCGGCCTTCAAATGGCAGTGCAGCAAATCCAATTGCGGGACATGGACGCCTTCGAGGCGCTTGTTCTTGCCGTGGCGGTCAGCAACGTACTTCTGAGCATGTTGTACGCCGCGGGCCTCGCACTGGCCGCGTTTCACCCCAAGAAGCGGGCCGTTCACGATCTCGTCGTCGGCTCGGAAGTTGTGTACCGGCTGCCCTGACCCCCAAAGGCCGCAAAAGCCATGGCATGAGCCGTTCAGGTGCGTAAAGGTGGGAGCTTTCCCAGCCTACTGAAAACGTTTCCAGGCGCTGGCACGTCCGCTATCCTGATGGGGTTCCTTTCCTCAGCCTCAGGAGGCTTTGTCGTGTCGGCCAAGAACCCCATCCGAACCCTTTTGACTGCAGCCGTGTCGCTGCTGCTCCCCATCTCTCTAGCCCTGCCGGGTTGTGGCAGCGACGACGGCGGAGGCGGAGGCGGAGGCAAGCCCGGAACCGACGCAGGAACAGGCGGCGGCGGGCAAGGCGGAACCGGTGGCTCTGGCGCCTCTACCGGCGGCGTGTGCTTCCTGACGAACTGCTCGAGCGACCAAGAGTGCGCGGGTTGCTCCTTCGACCGCACCAAGTGCGACACCGCAACCAAGCGCTGCATCGCCTGCAACCCGTCTACGGGTGAAGGTTGTCCCCCCGGCAAGACCTGCTCCTCTTTCGGAACCTGCACCGACAAGGAATGCCTGACGGATGCCAACGGTGAACCGACGATCACCTGCACGGCCAACTCGGATTGCCTAGGCTGCGATCCCCAACACCAGCTGTGCGACACGGCGACCGGCAAGTGCGTGGCGTGCACGGAGACGAACACGAGCCTGTGTTCTCCCACGGACGTGTGCGAGAACAACAAATGTGCCAACAGGTGCCCGGGCAGCTGCACCACGGACAACGAGTGCGCGCGTTGCGAGACGGCCAACGGCAAGAAGGCCCGGGGCTGCTTCAACCACGTGTGTGCGGAGTGCTCGGACACCTACGCCTGCCCCGCTGGCTTCGAATGCAAGAAGGGCACTTGCGTCAAGCCCTGCGGGTTGCCCGGCAGCACGAGCGGGGCCTGCACCGATGACACCAATTGCGAGGGCTGTGGAGACCCAACCAACCCGTGGAAGTGCAAGTTCCCGATCAACGGCGGGGTCTACGGCACGTGTTCGCCGTCGGCGAAGGGATGCTCGGATCTCGGGCCAGGCGTCGCGGTGCTTCCGGCTCCCTACGACAAAGTCACCAATACCTGCTCAAAGGACGATGACTGCAAGGGCGTGGGCATTCAGTACAACGTCGGCGAGGCCATCCGGGACCTGATTGGCAAGCCGGAAATCAGCGTCGGCAGCGTGAAGGTCAAGATCAACGACGCCAACGTGAACTACGGCATGCCGGCCTGTGCCAGCGTCAAGATCACCGAGAGCATCAAATGCGGCGTTTGCGTGCCGTGCCGGGAGGACTCGGACTGCAAGAAGATCGAACTCGACCCGCTGATTGCCAGCTTGTTCAAGGGTGACCCCTTGGCCAGCATCGCAGGCAAGCTGCTCATCGATCTGCTCTACGGCAAAAACGAGGACCACAGCCTGCATTTCCAGTGCCTGAACATCGCTGGCGATTACGGCGTGTGTATTCCCTGCTCCAATCCGACGAAGGCCTGCGGCGGTGGAACCGGCACGGGTGGCAAGTGTGACCACAGCCCCTGCAGTGCGGGCGGCCCCCTCGACCCGAGCTGTGACACCTGCGCAGCGGAGGTCTGTAAGGCCGACGCTTTCTGCTGTGGCGGCGCCACGGGCAGCGGGACCTGGGACAGCCTCTGTGTGAGCAAGGCCAAGCAGCTATGCACCGCTTGCGGTGGTGGCACCGGCGGCACCTGTGACCATTCCGCGTGCGTGGAGGGCACCGCCCTGAGCGAGACCTGCGGTCAGTGCGAAAAGGACGTCTGCCAAGCGGACGCCTTCTGCTGCGACGCTCAGTTCGGCAAGTGGGACAACTACTGCGTCGACGAAGCGAAGAAGCAGGCCAGCTGCAGCTGCCCGTAGTCGCGGGTCACCCCGGTCCGCCGCAGCCGTGCGGCGGACCCAATCAAGAGGCGCAAGGCAATCCGGGACCATGGGGCAACGAGCAGCACAAATGGCGCTTTTCGCTGCCCTCGCCCTGGGCTGCAATGCCCTGTCGGGTCTCAGCGACCTCGAGAAGGTCGACTGCACGGAAAACTGCGGCGGCGGGCCCGAAGAGCAGCTGCGCCATCCTGTCTGACAAGACCCTGTGGTGCTGGGGGGCATCGACTCCGGAAAAACCCTGGGCACGGTCTCGACTATCTCCTTTGCGGTAGCAGGCGTTGGCGCCGTAATCGGAATTTGGGATCTGACCCGCGGCGGCGCTGAAAAACCACCGAGCAGCTCGGCATCGATCTGGGTCGGCCCCTCGAGCGCGGGTGTGCGGGGTCGATTCTAGCTACGTCGCTCAGAACTCGAGCTCTGAAGACGTCCCCCCACCCGGGGGCTTCGGCCGCGGCCGCGGTCGACTCTTCTTCACGACCTTCTTGAGCTTCACGGAAAGCACCGCGTTCGCAGTAGGCTTGACGCTCAATTGGCTCGGCTCGTAGCCCTCCGCTTTGATGGTCAGTTCGAGCTGCTCTTCGCCGCGATCCACTTCGATGCTATCGGCAGGCAAGCTCCCGAGTTTCTTGTCCCCCAGAAAGACGTCCACCTCCGGCGGCTCCGACTGGATCTCCAAGCTGACGGTAGTGGAAACGGGTGCGGGCTCCACTTCGGGGACCGCTGATGGCGCAGCGGAAGGCGTCCCCGCCGGCGGCGCGGTGGGTTGTGCCGCCACGGTTTCATTTGTCGGCGGAGAAGCATCCGAGGAACGAGTGAGCGCAAAAGCACCCAAACCCAACCCCACCAACACGACCAAGCCTACCGCTGCAAACACGACGCCTTTGGATGAACTAGAGCGAGGGCTCGTCTCGAGAGGCGGCGCAGTACGCCCGGCGAGGTCCGGCGGAGTCGCCGCGCGCAGGGACGCCAAATCGGCGGGTGTGGCGGCGCTCATGGCAACGTGGGCGGGGACCGTTGCTCCAGCCGAGAACTCGTTGAGAGTGGCTCCGGCCGGCACGCAGGCAGCGAAGTTCTCGATGGCCTGGCTAGCGCTCTGGGGCCGCTGATCCGGCGACTTCGCCAGCATGGCCAGAACTGGCTCGTCGTAGCGCGTGCCCAACTCCGGACACACCATGGATGGCTTCGGCGGTGGCTCGCTAGCGTGCTTGAACAACACCTGCATGAAGGAATCCGCGGAGAAGGGCAGCGTGCCGGTGATCAATTGATGCACCACGACGCCGAGGGAGTAGATGTCCGTGCGGTGATCGATCTTGTCGCCACGGCACTGTTCGGGAGACATGTAGTACGGCGTGCCCATGGGCACCCCCGTACGGGTCTTGGCGCTGGTCTTGTCACCAGCCAGTTTTGCGATTCCGAAGTCGAGTAGCTTCGGCGTCGCGCTGCCATCCTCTTCTTTGATCAAGAAGATATTCTCGGGCTTTAGATCCCGATGCACGATGCCCGCAGCGTGGGCGGCCTCCAGGGCGCGACCCACATTTCGCAGCAGCTGAGCCACTTCCGCAGGTGCCAGCCGACCTTGAGCCTCCAGATGGTCCTCCAGGGTGATGCCGTCTAGAAGCTCCATCACGAAGTATTGGCGACCATCCGGCAGCGCGCCGAAGGCGAAGATGTCGATGATGTAGCGGCTGCGGATCTGATTGACGGCCCGTGCCTCATCCACGAACCGCGAGACCATGTCCGGGTTGCTCGACAGCTCCCGATTCAGGATCTTGATCGCGACGGGCTTTCCAATGACCGGTTGCAGCGCCTTGTAGACCATGCCGAATCCGCCTTCGCCGAGTTTGGATTCGATGCGGTACTCACCGACCATGTGGCCTGCCGCCAACTCCTTGTCCAGGCCTTGGGCAGCGACGTCCGGCAACAAGGTCGTGCCGTCATCCGCGCAGGTGTGCACATCGTCGGGGAAGTGCTTCTGACACTTGGGGCACGTCGCCATAGCAGGGAAAAGGAGGGTAACCCGACTGGGCAGCCGTCGCTACTTACCCTCGGAAAATACCGGGCTTTCAGAAGCGACCGCGCAGCGACATCAACGAGCCGCCAGGCCCAAAACTGGGAGCTAAGGATATCTCCATGCTGCCCGGCGCCCCGGGAGATGGCTTGGGCGAAGGGCCTTTCTTCTTGTCGAGCTCGGGTACCTGCACGCGGGGTTCGTCGAAAGAGAACAAGACAATGGATGTCCCGATCAACGCGAGACCCGCGCCACCGGCGATGAAGGATGCCAAGCGGAAATTGTCGCGCTGATCACGTTTGTCTTCGTAGTCCGCGAGCGCGCTGGCCTTGGCGTTCCCCGCGCCGTCCACGTCATCGAGGATGGATTGAGCGTCGCTCTCGGCCTTGAACGCCAGCGCGCCTAGCACGCCACTACCAATCACGGCGCCAGCACCGACCCCCAGAGTGATCCACGCCGCCGTTCGCTGGCCCGTGGTCTCCAAGTCCACGGTGATGCGTTGTTTCTCGCCTCGGCTGAGTTTCACGGTCTTGGTGAACGCTCGCTTGCCGTTTTGGGTGACTGCGATGAAGTGGCTACCAGCAGGTAGTTTGATTGCCGGCTGGGGCGCCGTGCCGATGAAACGTCCGTTGACAGAGATTTCGGAACCGCCCGGCGCGACCAGCCAGACCTCGGCGGGCTTTTCGGTGAGAGCCACATCGATGGGCGGCGCTCCGCCAACCGGGTCGACAGTCACTTCGCGAACGTAATCCTGATATCCCTGGGCACGGATCATCACCTTGTGCTTGCCCGGCGCCACCTCGGCGATGAAGGTCGACCCCTCCACGGGCTTGCCATCGAAGAAGATCTTGGCACCCTCGGTCGGAGAGCTGATCATCACACGTGGTTTGCTCGCCTTCGTCGCCGGCGCCGACGGCGTCTCACCCTCAGCCGAGTCGCTCAGCCTTTCGAGCAGGGGGACGAGCTTTTCCAGCGCCTCGGTGGCTTCCCCGGCACGACGACCGCCCGGATCCTTCTTCAGGTAGTCGCGGTAGTAGCGAACCGCATCTCGGAGCCGAGCCGAATCGCTGTCCCGGAAGAACTGCATGCGGTGGGCCTGCCCGAGTGAGAACAACAGACCGGGACGCTGCGCGCGCTTGTAGGCTTCCTCGAAAGCGCTGATGGCGTTCTTGTACTTGCCCGCCTGGTAGGCCTTGGCGCCGATGTTGAAGAAAGCGCGCGCGTCGCCACCTTTGTCCTGGGAAAGCGCGCTACCGCTCAGAAACAAGCCTGCGGCGAGGATACACAGCGCACGTCTCATCGAAACTCCCTGCCTTTCAGGATGCGTAGAAAACCGTTGAAGCCCAGCACCAGGTCCTCAACGCCATCCCTATCGATGTCATTGGCGATTAGGGCAAAAGCGCGAGACTCTCGAGCGCCCAGCCCTGGAAGGAATGGTTCGTCCTTACCCAAGAAGCCACCGGTGAAATCCAGTGGCCCGATCGGAGCCGCGATGGTGACCGTCTTGGCCCCTACGTCCAGTTCGCCAATGACCAACCCTTCATCCGTGATTAGCGCCAGCTCGGGTGCGTCATCCCGATCAGCTTGGATCAGTGTGAAGCCGACCAAGTGCTTGGCTCCAGGCACCGCGAGCACCAAGGGGGCATCAAACCGTATCTTGCCGTCGGCGGTGCCAGGGTAGACGACAAGTCCATCCAGGCTCGAAGCGTTCTCCTTACCCAAAGCGATCAAATCCGCGCCGGGCTGCCCATCCAACTCCGCAGCCTGCACAATCCCCGTACCCAGGGCATCGAAGAGCGGCTTGGAGTTGTTCAGCAGCGTGCCTCGGGTTGGGTCACAAGTCGGTCGCCGTGCAAAAGGCGCACTATAGCGATAGCCAACGGGTTCTGGCCCCTGCACTGCTTCGAAGGTCGGCGGTTCGCCCTTCGCCGCAAAAACCATCGCTTGGCCGTTGTTGCGTTCGACCGTGCCCTCAGAAATGTTTCGGGAGAGCATGACGAGTTCATTGACGCCGTTCGCGTCGATGTCCACGGGCAAGAGAAGAGCGGAGCACGCATCAAAGTTGTCGGGCAGCTTGATCGGCAGAGCCACGTTCGCCGCCGAGATGGACGCCTCTTCCTCCGTGGGCAGAATCCACAAATGCTGCTCCAGCCCCGGTTCCAGCGCCTTGAAGGCGACCGCCGCGATGTCGTTGCCGCCTGCGCCGAACTGACCCACGGTCGCACGCATCGCGAGCTCTGCATCGTCCGTAGTCGTATCTACCAAGAGGTACGGAGACTGAAGCAGGCGACTCCCACTACCCTGGAAGATGGCGATGGCGCGGCTTCCCTGGTCGTCTGTGGACAGCACACCGATGTCACTGACGTTGTCCGCCGCGGCGAAGTCCAGCCGCCCGACCACCAGCTGTTCGACGCTGCCCAGCTCGGCAAAGACCTGTGGCGCCAAAGGCGGGCCAAAAGCTTGACTGAACAACACGCTCACCGTGTCGTCCCCTAGGCTGGGCGTTGGGTTCGCAGGATCCGTCGGCTCGCTACGCTCGAGGACCGCCAAGTCGGGCAATAAGTCGCCATCGAAATCCCCTTTCAGCAGTCGAGCGGGAAACCCTTCAGTGGGGATCAAGAAGGGGTTGAAGGCGCCCTTGCCCAACCCATTCCAAAACTCGACATTCAGGGCGCCAAGACGCAGCAGCGCCATGTCCTTGGCTGGCGTCGCATTGAAGTCACCGATGGCTGCGTCGATCCAGGGTGGACCGTCATTGTGCAGGCAGAAGTAGCCCGGGACTTTCTTGCTGCAGTCGCCGTCTGGGCCACCGGGCTTGAGCTTGCTGACGATGACCGCCGTCGCGAAAACGCCATCGATGACGGAGTCTCCGTTGAGATCCGCCAGAGCAAGGGGGGGCATTGGCACTGGCGAGGCCATCAGCTTGAATTCCTGGTCTGCAGCAGGAGGAGTGGGTAGCTCTGACGCGAGGGAGTGGAACGTCCCGTCCCCGACTCCGAAGCTGACGTAGATGCCCAAGACCTTCACTGCGGGCTTCTTGGGCTCAGCAACCGTTTCTGCCGTTGCTAGAATATCGACGATGCTGTCTCCGTTCACGTCCTGGAGGAACAGCCTGCCCTTGATCTTGGCGCCCGGGGGCAGCTTCACGGTTGGATGAAGGCCGGCGTTCTTGTTCCAGGCGTTGGCGCCGGGCTGCGCGACGGCCAGCACATGCACCAGGTTTCCGTCCTTCTGGCTGATGGCAAGTTCGCCTGATTCGCGGCCATCTTGGATATCGATATCGGCCACGGCGACCGGCAGATTCAGTTCCGATGCGGGGAACGGCAGATCGAAGAGCGGTTCGTTGTCGAGCTCGTGCTGCACGGTATTGCCGATGAACCGCAGAACTTCGTTCGAGGCGAAGACCCGGTCCTGCTGATTCGTGGGCTGTCGCGCCTCGACCACCGCGTAGGTGACCGTGTCCTTGTCTACGCTGATGGACGAATAGGACGTGCTCTGAAAGCTCTGATCCGGCTGACCCCGGAAGACGCTCACACCCCTGGTCGTGAGATCCACGATGTCTCCCAGGCCATCCGGCTGGCCTTCGGGATCCGTCGTCAGGTCACCGATCGCCGGAGCAAGCGCCATGGCCGGCAGGGTCGACTCGCTGATCAGCCCTCCGGACTCCTCCAGGAACAAGGCGCGCACTTGTTGGCTACCGAAGGTCATCACATCGCTGACCCCGTCGCCATCGAAGTCGGCCGCGTCGGCATATTGAGCCCCCGGGGTTCCGATTTCGTTGACGAGATCGAAGCCGCCACTGGCGGAGCGACAAACCCCATCGAAACCGCAGCGGGCTGCCCCGCTGCCGCATTCATCGTCCGTCGCACACAGCTGGCGGCATGCGGCGTCCGACTCCGGTGCGCCGCAAGATGCGTCGAGGCTGTCGCAGTCCTCGCCATCTTCCACCACTCCGTTGCCACACACACCCGCGGGCACGTCAGGCAGCTCTGCACAGGCGAGGCAGCCGACAGCCAAAACCCAAACAAGTAGTCGTCTCATCCAGGATAAAGCCTACCCCGACTGCTACAAAAGTGACAACACGGCCCACCCTCACCCGCGCGTCGCTCCAGGCACGGACAGCCGTGTCCATGGGCAAAGCGTCAGCGCGAAAGACGAATGGGCAGCACCATCATTTCGTCCGCGATATTGGACTCGTATAAGAACGCGTAGGCGGCGCGGCTAGCGAGCACGCGCTTCGTGTAGCGACGCGTTTCGTTGAAGGGAATCGCCTCGACCCATACGTCGAAGTCCATGCTGGGGCGCTGACGAAGCCACCGGCGCGGCCGGCCAGGACCGGCATTGTAACCAGGAATAGCCAGGACCGGATTGGTCCGGAAGCTCTTGGCCAGCTCTGCCAATCCGCGACTGCCCAGGGAGATGTTCACGCTCGGGCGTTTGAGAGCCGCAGGGCTGTAAGGAAGCCCGATGGGTTTGGCCAGCATCTTGGCGGTGGGCACGATCAGCTGCATCAACCCGTAGGCATTGGCATAACTCACAGCCTTGGCGTCGAAGGCACTCTCTTCTCGCATCACGCCGTAGACCAGGCACTCGGGAACCGAGTTCTTTCTCGTCTCGCGAATCACGAGAGCGCGGTGAGGCCGGGGGAACGCAAGCTCCCAGGCCTTGACCCAATCCCCTGCGGGCCATCGCGCCAGCCAGTCCGTGAGCAACCCCCGGGCCACTTGATGGGCGTCCTTGGCAGAGCCGGCGCGAGCATAGAGTAGAGCAACCGCCCAAAGCAGCTCCGGCGCGGCACCGCGCTTGACGAGACCCAGCGCTTCAATCTCTTGTCGCGCCAGTTCGAATTCACTCTGCCGCAGCAGCTCCATGGCCCTAGTGAAACCCGGAGTGGACAGCTCTGGGCGCTGCGGAAAGGTGAAGGGCTCCGCAGCGGACTTCTGCACCGCCTCGTCGCGGACCCGTTTGGCACCGAAGGGGTCTCGCTCCACCAGGCGGGAGTAGGCGTGCAGCATGTAATAGGACAACGGCAGCTCTCGCACGATCGATTCGAACTCCGCGTAACCGCGCTCGGCTTCTCCAGTTTCAATCCAGGCCCGGGCTCGGAAGTAGCGCTCCCTCCCTGAAAACTCGGTCCCGCGGGCGCTATCCCGGCCCGAGACCATGTCCGCCGCGCGATCCAAGACCGAAGCCGCTCCGGACCAATCGCCCTTTTCGATCCGGCGCATGGCCAGGCGAAACACGCCGTCGAGCATCATGTCGCCGTCGGGGTAGTCCTGGGGCATTGCCGAAAGCAGCTTGGTGAAGCGCGCCTCCACGCCCATGTCGAAATAAGACAGGGCCCGAAGCATGCGCGCATCGTCCGAGAGTCGGTGCTTCGGTTGCTCTTTTTCCAACTGTGCGAAGTGTTGAACCGCTTGGGCGTGACGCCCATCCCGAGCTGCGTAGCGCCCGGCCAAGTACAAGGAGCGGGCGCGCTGGTTTGGATCCTTGCAGTGCTTGATAGCTTCCTTCAGTGAGTCGGCGGCGCGGCCGGTCTCCCGCTGGGCCGAAATGGCTTTGCCTCGAAAGATGGACGCCTCGCAACCCACAACGTTGTAGCGCTGGCCCCGGGGCAGCGCTTTGAGCAGATCGTTGGCAGCTCGCTCGGCCGACTCGTGCTCGCGAGCATCTGCCAGGGCGCGCACTCGGGCTAGGCGTTCATCAGGCGAAGGTTGATTGAAGCGTGCGCGCTCGGCGCGCGGGAGCATCTCGAGGGCGCGCTTGGATAGGCCTCCGGCGCGCAAGGCTGTCCGACGATTGGCTGCCGCTTCCGCGCCGACCCGCCGCGACAGGCGCAGTGCCTCGGTGACATCTGCAAGCTTGGCTTTGGGGTCCGTAGTGTTTCCGGCAGCGCGGCCTAGCAGGGCTTCGACAAGCCGCATCGCCGTCGACGTGTCGCCGCCCTTGGTCGATGCCGAAATCTGCCGCCGCCAGACCTCGATGGCCTCGTCGAAGCGCTTCAAGCCCGCTAGGGCGTCGGCGCGAGGAGCCCGCGACTGTGTGTGAAGGGGTTGGCCCCGAGTGATCTTGTCGAAGTGTTCGAGAGCAGTCCGAAAGTCTCCGCGACTCAGCGCGATCTTGGCCTGGAAGAACCGGGCGTAGTCGCGAAGGGCCCAGGGGCTGGCCGCGGCGATCTTGTAAGCCTCAGCCGCTGCTTTCAGCGCGGACGCTTGGTCGAGCAGGCGGCCCAAAAGAAAGTGCAAGCGCAGCGACCTCAAACTGCCCGATGGCGCCTTCTGCGCTTTTGCTCGGACGAAGGACGCAGCGCGCTTGGCGTCGCCCCGTGACAGCGCCTGCTTGGCTTCCGCCAGGTCCGGCTGGGACAGCAGCGGCTCGAAGGCTTCCAAGGAGACGCCGCCGACAGGGGAAGACTTCGCCACCGCGGCAGAGGCCGCCGGTTTGGGTTGGCTCAATGGCGGTGGCGCCGCTTGCTCGCGGGGCTTCTGTTGCCCGGAGCAGGCAAAGGCGAGCCCCACCACGATCACACCAATCTGTCTCAAGGATCGCTCCGATCGGTATCAGAACGCCGCGCTAGCCAAGCTTCTTCCGCAGCTTCAGCTTCTGCATCTTGTTGAGCCTTGCGCCGCGCCGCCTCCCATCCGTTCCGGTGCTTCGCAACCGCCTCGGCGTCAGCATCGGCCCGGACCAGCTCTGCTTGCGACGTGCCTTCCGCGGCGCGCTGGGCGGCGAGAGCCTGCGCCGCCTCGCTTCGCTGGCGCTCGAGCGCCACGCGCTGTTCGGCGGCGGCGTGCTCCCAACCGGCCACCTGAGCGAGGTCTTGGACGCGCAACGCCCCGGCTTCCAGCTGTGCGCGCTCGGACTCCAGTTCGTCGTTCGTGGCTTGATCGTGACGATCGAGGGCCAGCTCCGCGGATACGGCCCGGGTCTTGGCCACCTCGGTGCGCGCGCGCTCTCGAGCCAGGGCCCGTGCGCGCTCATCGACCTCGGACTTGCGCTTCTCCTGTAGCGCTCCGAGGGGATATGCCTTTCCCTTGCTCACCCCGCTCAACCTAACAGCGGCAGAGCATTTGGGCGAATTGGCGGAAAAACGCACGTAAGCGTCGGATACTCCAGGACAAACCCTGCCATACACAGGGGCCGCACCAAAGCCCCAGTGCGGCGACCCAGCCGCCGCGCTTGCGAGCACCCGGGTTTGCCAGCCCTAGGGACCTGCGAGGCTCGTGCTGCTACGTGCCCGCCGGTGCCACTCTTGAAGGCTGCGCACATGGCTCTGCCCTCGCAGCACTTCACGAACCTCCAGGGCATCCACGGCGGCAAGGGCCGCGCTCAGGGTGGTGAAGTAGGGGATGTTGGCGAGCAGCGTGCTGCGGCGAATGCTGTAGCTATCGCGGATGGCCTTGTCACCCTGAGTCGTGTTGATGACGAGCTGAATGCTGCCCGCCTGAACGGCGTCGACGATGTGGGGCGACCCCTGCAACACTTTGTTGATTCGCTCTACCGGGACCCTCGAGCGGGCGATGGCATCCGCCGTCCCGCCAGTGCCGACGATCTCAAACCCCAGGTTGCGCAGTCGTCGCGCAACCTGACAGGCCTGCGCTTTGTCTTCATCTGCCACGCTGATGAAGGCGCGGCCCCGGACCGGCAAGAGGTAGCCGCTGGCCGCCAAGCTCTTTTCGAAGGCCAGCGCAGCGCTGGTGGCCACTCCCATGACTTCGCCCGTCGAGCGCATCTCGGGGCCGAGGATGGTGTCGACCCCCGGGAACTTCGCGAAGGGAAACACGCTTTCCTTGACCGCAACGTGCGTCGGCAATGCCCCATCGGAGATACCGAGCTCATCCAAGGTCGTACCGACCATCACTTTGGCAGCCACCTTGGCCAAAGGTCGCCCGGTCGCTTTGGACACGAAGGGAACCGTGCGCGAGGCTCGAGGGTTGACCTCCAGCACGAATACCTGATCGTCCTTGACCGCCATCTGCACGTTCATCAACCCAACCACGCCCAGCTCGAGGGCGATGGCTCGAACTTGATCTTCGATCTCGGCGACGACCTGCGGGTTCAGGGTGTGGGGCGGCAGCACGCTGGTCGAGTCTCCAGAGTGGACCCCCGCCTCTTCGATGTGCTGCATCACACCGCCAACCACGGCGCGGCGGCCATCCGCAACGCAGTCCACATCGACTTCGATGGCGTTCTTCAGGAATTGGTCGATGAGCAGCATCGGCTCCTGGCCCTCGTCCTTCGCCACTTCGATGGCGATGCCGACGTAGGCCTCGAGATCCTCTTCGCTCCAACAGATCATCATGGCGCGCCCACCCAAAACGTAGGATGGGCGCACCAGGACCGGGAACCCGATCTCGTCGGCGACGGCCTTGGCTTGGGTCACGCCTTGCGCAAGTCCCGCCTTGGGTCGTTGCAGCTTGAGCTTGGTCAGCAACTCGTCAAAGCGCTTGCGGTCCTCCGCGCGATCGATGGCGTCCGCGCTCGTCCCCAAGAGGCGCACCCCTGCCTCCTCGAGGGGCACCGCCAGCCGCAAGGGCGTCTGGCCGCCGAACTGCACGATCACTCCGAGGAGTTCGCCGCTCTTGGATTCTTCTTCGACGATGTTGAGCACGTCCTCCAGAGTCAACGGTTCGAAGTACAGACGATCTGCGGTGTCGTAGTCCGTGGAAACCGTCTCGGGGTTGCAGTTGACCATCACGGTCTCGATCCCGAGCTCCTTCAGCGCAAAGACCGCGTGACAGCAGCAATAGTCGAACTCGATACCTTGTCCTATGCGGTTTGGACCGCCGCCCAAGATGATCACCTTGCGACACGCGCTGACCCCGCTCTCCGAGCGGCTGTTGTAGGTCGAATAGAGATAGGGCGTATGCGCGATGAACTCCGCGGCGCAGGTGTCCACTCGGGAGAACACCGCAGATACGCCTTGTTCCACCCGCAGGGCGCGCACCTCGGCCTCGGGCTTGCCCAAGAGCAGCGAGAGCTGCTTGTCGGAGAACCCGAGGCGCTTTGCCGCCTCCAGCTGGTCGCGGTCACGCCCTTTAGGCTTGGACAGCTCTGCTTCGCATTCGACGATGCGCTGCAATTGGCGGAGGAACCACGGGTCGATGGCAGTGAGCTCGTAGAGCTCCTCCACGCTGAGGCCACAGCGCAACGCGTCCGCAACGTAGAACAACCGGTCGGAAGTTGCGATTGGCACGACCTGGCGCAAGAGGGTCGCTAGCTCTTCTGCGGGCGGGGGCGGCAAGTTCGAGCGAGGCTTGGCGACCGGAGGCGCGTCGTAGACCAAATCCCGCGCCGCGTTGGGGTCCTGCGCCAACGCGCGGTAGTCCACCCGGTCGAGCAGGGTGACCAAGCCATCTCGCCCGCGCTCCAGGCTGCGGGCGGCCTTCTGCAGCGCTTCGGGAAATGTCGCGCCGATGCTCATGGCTTCGCCGACGCTCTTCATCTGCGTACCCAGGCGATGGTCCGCGCCGGGGAACTTCTCGAAAGCGAAGCGGGGCCACTTCACGACCACGTAGTCGATGGTGGGCTCGAAAGCCGCGCTGGTCCTGGTGATGTCGTTTTCCAACTCGTCCAAGGTAAAGCCAACCGCAAGCTTGGCCGCCACCTTCGCAATCGGATACCCCGTGGCCTTGCTTGCCAGCGCGCTGGAACGGGACACGCGCGGGTTCATTTCGATCACTAGCACCCGACCCGTCTTCGGATTGACCGCGAACTGGACGTTACTGCCGCCGGTCTCAACGCCGATCTCATGCATGACGGCTCGGGCGGCATCCCGCAGGCGTTGGTATTCTCGATCCGTCAGGGTCATCGCCGGGGCAACGGTGATCGAATCCCCGGTATGCACGCCCATGGGGTCGATGTTCTCGATCGTACAAACGACGATGAAGTTGTCGTTCTTGTCGCGAATGACCTCGAGCTCGTATTCCTTCCAGCCCAGCAGGCTCTCTTCAATCAACACCTGGTTCGTGGGTGACTGAGACAGCGCCCATTCGATCAGGCCGTCCAGCTCATCCGCAGTGTTGACGACGCCACCGCCGGAACCGCCCAAGGTGAAGCTGGGACGCAGGATCAGTGGGTATCCGGCGTCTTCGGCGAATGCGCGAGCCTCCTCCACGCTGCTCACGTGTGCGGACTTGGGGCTCTGGAGCCCAGCTCGGTCCATGGCCTCTTTGAACAGCTGGCGGTCTTCGGCTTTGCGGATGGCATCGATGCTCGCGCCGATCAGCTCGACGCCGTTTCGGCTGAGCACTCCCTGCTCGTGCAGGCTGATGGCCAGGTTCAGTGCCGTCTGACCGCCAAGGGTCGGCAAGACCGCGTCTGGGCGTTCACGCTCGATGATCGCTGTCAGGTTCGCTACATCCAGAGGCTCGACGTAGGTGCGTCGCACCAACTCCGGATCCGTCATGATGGTCGCGGGATTGGAGTTGACCAACACCACGTCGTAGCCCAGACCAACGAGGGTCTTGGCGCCTTGGGTGCCAGAGTAGTCGAACTCGCAGGCCTGGCCGATGACGATGGGGCCAGAGCCAATTAGCAGGATCTTGCTGATGTCTTGGCGGCGGGGCATGGGCAGGTTTCGCGAGTAGACCAGTTCGCGGCGGCCAGCAACGCCTGCGCGAAGCGGTGCGTCCGGGTGGCTGAAACGGCAAATCTACGGCGCGGACTGGAGGACAATCCCGCACCGCGGTATGAATAGGGCATGTCGGGGATGCCGCGAGGCCTAGGCTGGAGCTTGAGAATGACGTTGACCGCGCTGTTCTTGTTGCTGGGCGTCGCCCAAGCGCAGACAGCCGACGAACGGGCGAAACAGCACTTCGAGTCCGGAGTCGCCTACCTCCAGGAAAGCGACTACGACAACGCGCTGCGAGCTTTCGAGAAGGCCCATGAGCTGTCGAAGCGACCGGAGATCTTGCTGAACATCGCCACGGTGCATGAGCGTACCGGAGCGCTGCAGAAAGCCATTGACGCCTTGGAGAGCTACTTGAAAACGGCGCCTGACGGCGCCCATTCGGAGACCGTCAAGACGCGGATCGAAAACCTGAAGCGACGCTTGGAGGCTCAGCCCAAAGAGGAGCCCGCGCCGGCGCCGGTACCTGCTCCCCCTCCGCCCAAATCGGAAACGACCCCCGCGCCCACCCCCACTCCAGCGCCGCCCGCCGCAGACCAGCCCGAGTCCAACCGCGTGCCTGCCTACGTCGCCCTCGGTATTGGCGCCATCGCCGCCGGCGGTGCGGTGCTCACGGGTGTGCTCGCTCAAGGGGAGCACAGCGATGCCAAGGACAATTGCTCCCCGCGCTGCACGGACGATGAGCTCTCCAGCGGTCGCACCTTGGCGCTGACCAGCACCATCCTAACCGGCGTAGCCATCGTGGGCGCCGGCTTGGGCGCGGTGCTGTGGTTCGGAGCAGATGACGCACCTGCCGACAGCGCCAAGCGCCCGAAGGCTCGACGTTTTGGGGTCCGCATCGGCCCCTCATCGGCGCACGCCCTCTGGCAGTTCTGAGCCATGCGCCTTCTCGCGGGGACTGCCGTAGCTCTCGCAGCTTGCGCGGCGGTTTCGTGCGCGCTGATCCTGGATTTCGACGAACTGACGGAGGGCGACGGTGCCGATGGTGCGATTTCGTGCACCAGTGACGGGGAATGCAACGATGGCGATCCCTGCACCGAAGACCGTTGCAACACCCAAACGAACACCTGCGAATCCCTGGCGCGCACGCTCGCTCGGATCGGCGAACGCAAGACACTGACCCAGGACATCGGTCGAGCGTTTCGGCTGTCCATGACGGCAACCGGCGCCCGTTTCTACCTGTCCGTATTCTACGAAACTCCTGACAAGAGCGCCCGGGACGTGCGGTTGCACTATTGGGACGCGGAAGGCGGCGACTACGCCGAGGGCCCTTTGCTTTCCACTCAGACCATCGTCGACCTCAGCCAACCGGCGAGCGCGGCGGCTCTGGTCGCAGGAGCGGGCTTGGCCCCCAGAGTGCACGCCTACGTGGCGGCGGGAACCCCACCGGCGGTCTTTCATTTGGAGATGGACGAGAACCTGACGCTGCTCCTGCGCTCTCGCCAAGCCGAAACGGTCCCAAGCTACGACCCAAGCGTCACGACTCGCGCCCCCGTAGCTTGGCGCGGCAAAGACGACACAATCTGGGGCAGCTGGATCACGACCGCGAAAACCATCTTGCTCCACGATGGCAGTGACAACCAACCACTTCCGGCCTCTCCCGTCGCCCCGTTTGTCCCCGTACCTCCTCCGCTGCTGGTAACACCGCTTTCGGGCGGCATCCTCCCCGGTGTACTGTGGCATTCGGCGGACGGGCTTTTTGGACAGCTGCAGGGTTCCCCAGCCCCGGTTCAGATCACGCAGTGCAACACCACGGGCACCCCGAGCAGTTTGAGCAGCGCGTTTCTGGAGTTCAATGATGCCTGGCTGGCGGTGTGGACGCGCAACGCGACCAACGGGCCCACGCTCGAATCATCGATCGTGCAGTGCTCCGACACAGGCTCTTGCATCAACCCCGCGCCGGACTGCGTGAACTCGCCACCGACGCGGGTCGGCACGAGAAATGGCACGTTGGCGTTCTTTCAGCGCAACGCAAAGCCCTCCTCAGGCTATCAGTTTGCTGCCCTTCCAGCCATCGACTCCGCGGCGAGGAGCGCCACGCTGTCGGTGCGGCTTCGGGAGCTGCTCGTCGATGCTGACGGTGGGGCTTCCCTAGAGCTCGAGCTCCGCGAGATCGCAAACACTTCCCTGGGCGGCCAAGCTAGCGGCCCCAACTGGCCAGAGGTTGCCGTCGCCAATGAAAACGTGGTCTCGGTCGCCTGGATCGAGCCCGCGGGCAACATAGACGTCGTGCAGTGGGAGCGCTATCGGGTCTGCTACCCGGACTAGCGTTGAACCAAGCGCTCACTCGCGCCGGCCGCGCCCGCCCAGGTTCCGAACTGAGCCCGCGGTAGCTCTTTCGTTACGCGGGCTACGTCCTTGTCGGGAACGTCCAGGAACAAGAAGGGGACGACCCGCAAGCGAGACAAGGACGCGAGCCAAGTGGCCGTGGCACGCCCGTGGGAGGGCGCAGACGTGCCGTCGACGATCACGAGCTGGGGCCGCGTCGCCTCGAGCTGCTTCTTGCACTCGGGAAAGCGCGGCTCGACCACGAGCACGTCGTGCCCCACCTGACGCAGCGCAGCCACTTCCGCGCCGCGCTGGCTCTCCCCTCCCATCAACAGCATGACGATACTCGCCATCGACTACACGATAGCGCTGAGTCGGGCGCGAGGCGAACCCCGGTCGACGGCGGCAGGGAAGTTTGGTTTTTAGGGGTCGCATCGCTGCCCGTCACTGGGCCACTAATCTCGAACTAGACCGCGGAGGCGCAGACTGTGGCGGGTGCGTGTGTGTTCGGTGTGGGGGCCTCGCTTGCGGTGCTCGCGCCAGCCGGGGGCTGGCACTGCACCCGCGGGCCGTGAGTTCGAGGGCGGACAGCGCGCATCGACTCCTTGGTGTCCGTCCCGCCGGCAGGGCGGGTTCGGTGAACCCGCTCAGCCGGCATCGAGAGATACCTCGCGTAACTCGGCGAGCCGCTCGATCCGCCACGCCGCGGGCGAGCCACATTGCCGGTGTCGGCGCGCAATGAACGATGACGTCCGCGACAGCGCAGCGAGCCTTCCACCCCGCATCCGCGTTGCAGTCCGCGCGATGCCAGCGCAGAGAACTCGACTGCGCGGTTGCACCCGCCACTACGTGACGAGCGATCGGATCGACAACCCAACCGTTCTCGGCTGCGACACGCACGAGCTTGCCTCCGATGAAACCGCTGGCTCCGGTTACGAGGAGTGTTCCTGCGGCCCCTGTCATCACAAGAGCCTCGTTCGGGCGGCTTCTTCGATCAGCTCCCGGCAGGTGAGGAAGCGGCACCCCCGTGCCAGGCACGCATCGACGAATCGAAGCACCTTCTTCACGTTGCCGCGGCGCCCGGCGGCGAATCGAAAGCGCGACAATCTGGAAGTGGACCGAGGCAGCGGGACGGGCCGATCACACAGCTCGTACGGATGGACGACGAAGGCGAAGTTGTCGTTTCCCCGCGCAACGTAGCGGCCGAACAGGAAGTTGGACACCGCTCCTGGAAGCAGCCGAAACAGGCCACCACCACCGATCGGCACGCCAGCACCGAACAACTGGACCGTCGGTAACTCGAGCTCGTAGAAGTCACCCCGCTGGTGCACCAACGACGCGACCTGCTGGAAGCCACGCAGTGAGGGCGACCCCCGAGCTCGATGCCCGGAGCGAACGACGCTGGAATCGTAGCGAAACCCGAGACCGGCCAGCAG
Source organism: Polyangiaceae bacterium (assembly GCA_965222375.1). Lineage (GTDB taxonomy): Bacteria > Myxococcota_A > Polyangia > Polyangiales > Polyangiaceae > JACKEA01. Next base: position 2,579,619 of record CBDCTZ010000016.1, on the reverse strand, counting down.
GCGTAGCTGGTGGTGGGTCAGCCGAAAACAAGGTGCGCGAAAGCCAATGACTGCGGCCCCGGACACCGCCTCGATCACGGAGCGCGCGCGACTCAGCTCGGCCAGGAAACAGGGCTGCGCCTTGGTATCGAGTAGCTCGTGGTCCCAGCTGTGCACGCCGATTTCATGACCCTGCTTCACCCAATTAGTGAGCAACTTCGCGTGGCGTTCCGCAATGGCCCCGACCACAAACGCCGTGAACCGGATGCCGCGCTGATGCAGCTGCTCCACAAACGGCGCAAGCTCGTCGATGACCGTCACCCGTGCGTCGCAAGCGGAGCGTTCTAGATAGGCGAGGTGGAACCAGTCCTCGAAGTCCAGCGTGAGCGCGCAGCGCAGATCGGAGGCGACAGCCACACTTACGTAGTGGCCGCACGCCGCAGCCGCCATCCATCTATGTCACCTCGTGTGTCGAAATCGAATGCGCCGCACCAAGTGCACGATTCAGTGACGTCGGTCGCGACTCGCGCCACGGATCCGATAACCGCCCGGACCGATTGATCGATATCAAGACGTGCGCGGTCCGGGTGAGCTCGCGCGTTGGCCGTTCGTCGCTCGAGGGGTCGAGCCTCATCTCGAGGCAAGCGCTCGAGCCCTGGGGCGCGACCAGCACCATTTGCCCCGCGGCGATATGCGGTTGGGTAACCCACTCGTAGGTTCCGGTCGCCTAGTTCGCACCAAATTGCCGTCGACGGTGCGAGGTGGAGCTCGTCCTGCAGGGGGACTTGCTCCCGGCTGTGCCTCGGGGGCTGGCTCTGCTCCTGTGTGCTGGCGCATTTGTGGGGCCTGGGTCGTGAGTAGGGGCTCAATGCCGAACAGGGAAGCGACCCCAAAAAAGCCAAGTCAACTCGAGGACCGCTCTGCGCTATTGTCGAGACGTGAGCGCCTCGAGGAGCCCCGACTCGGAACGTGAGCGTGTTTCTCCCGCCGTGAAGCTCGCCGACTTCGACGTGGCTGCGCTGCGCCGGGATCTGGAAGTAGCGAGAGGGCTACAGCAGGCCGCGCAGCCGGGGCCGTATCACAATGGTGGTTGGAAGGGCGTCAGCCTTCGCTCCTGTTCCGGCGAGGCGGAGACCGCGGCGGCCGGGGCGCCCCCTTTCGCTAGCTATCGTGACACGCCCCTCCTATCGCGTACTCCGTACTTTCGGCGGATCCTCGCCGAGTTGGCGCTGCCCATGAAAGGCGTGCGGCTGCTATCCCTCGAGCCCGGCGGCAAGATCGAGGCGCACCGCAACCCGGACTTGTCTCTGGCTTCGCCTATGGCGCGATTGCACATCCCAATCGAGACCAATCCGAAGGTGTTCGTGATCTTTGATGGCGACAAACAACACTGGGAGCCTGGACAACTCTGGTACGGAGACTTCGCGCGCCCCCATTGGGTCGTGAACGATGGCGACACGACTCGCGCGCACATGGTTCTCGACGTGTACGTCACTCGGCGTTTGATCCAGATGTTTCCCGAGGCCTATCGAAACGCCCTTCGGCGCGCCGGCGCCCGCTTGGGCGGTGGCCTGGGCAGGCGCCTCGTGCTTGCAGCCAATTTCGGCAACCACACCTTCCCCGCCGAGGAATCCGACTTCGAAGCCGGCGCTCGGGTCTGAAACCCCAGGAAAGCAGGGCAATCCGCAGCTGCAGGCGAACGCGCCGAGGGCCATTCTTGACGAAACCGGCCCCATCTGCCAGAAACCCCGCCCCCGGCCCTTGCTCGGCCCCGCCGGTCCAAAGGAACCGCGACGGGTGCTGCCGGGAAAACGGAAAGCCTCGGCTTCCCACCCCAGAAACGGAGCCAACATGCCCAAGATGAAAACAAACCGCGCGGCGGCCAAGCGTTTCAAAGTGACTGGCACCGGCCGCGTTCGCCGCCCCAAGTGTGGCGCGCAACACAACATGAACGGGAAGTCCCGCAAGCGGCGGCGTCGCTTGCGAGACAACGACATGGTCGATCCCGCGCTCGAGAAGCGCGTGAAGATCCTGCTCCCCTACGGATGAAGGTCGGAGAAGCACTATGTCTCGTGTCAAACGTGGAAAGACTTCGCATGCGCGCCACAAACGCGTTCTGAATCAAACTGAGGGCTACTGGGGCGGTCGCAAGAACCGCTACCGCCAGGCCATTCGCGTTCTTTGGAAGAGCTGGCAGTACGCCTACATCGGCCGCAAGCTGAAGAAGCGTGACTTCCGTCGACTGTGGATCACGCGCATCAACGCGGCCTGCCGCATGAACGGCACGACCTACTCCCGCATGATGGGCGCTTTGAAGAAGAGCGGCATCGAACTGGACCGCAAGGTTCTGGCGGAGATGGCCGTGAACGACCAAGCGGCGTTCAAAGAGCTGGTGGCGCTAGCGCAAGCCGCAAAGTAGACGCCGACAGCTGCAGACAGGCCCGGCGCTTTTCGCTGTGCCGGGCCTTTGCACGTTTGTGGAGCCGCCCAGCGCGGGCATTTTCAAGGTGCGCCGTGCGCGCTAGGGTGCAGGCCGTGACAGACGCAGCAACCGAAATTGAGCAAGGACTGGTCGCTTTCGGTGAGCGCTTCCGGGACAGCTTTGCCGGGTCTAGCGACGAGGCGGCCCTGCGCCAGGCCAAAGCCGAAGTGCTCGGCAAGAAGGGTCAGCTGACAGCCTTGTTGAAGCGCATGGGCGAAGTACCCGGCGACAAGCGCAAAGCCATCGGTGAGCTCGTCAATCGAACCAAGTCGGCGGTAGAGGAGGCTTTCGAACAGCGCCTCGGAGAGCTGGCGGCGGAAAAACGCAAGGCCGATCTCGAGGCTCCGCCTTTCGACCTGACGTTGCCGGGTAGGGTTCCTGCGCCGCGCGGGCACATGCATCCCCTCACCCGCGTCAAGAACGAGATCTTGGACATCTTTCGGTCCCTCGGTTTCGAAGTTGCATGGGGGCCCGAGGTCGAGTTGGAGGTCAACAACTTCGAAAAGCTGGCCTTCCCTCCGGACCATCCTGCAACGGACATGCAGGACACCTTTTGGACGAAGGTCGAGGGTGGCGACGAGAGTGCCCGCGTCCTGCTGCGCACTCATACCAGCAACGTGCAGGTGCGTGAGATGTCTACCCATCAGCCGCCGATGGCGATCGTGAGCGGTGGCCCAGTCTACCGGCGGGACGACGATGTCACCCACTCGCCGATGTTCACGCAGATAGAGGGCTTTCTGGTGGACGAGAACGTCAGCTTCGCGCAGTTGAAGGGCGTGCTGACCGCGTTTGCAGAGCGCCTCTACGGCAAAGGCACGCCCGTGCGGTTCCGACCGAGCTACTTCCCCTTCGTCGAGCCCGGCGCAGAGGTGGACATCGGTTGTGTCTTCTGCAAACCCGACGACGGCTCCCGAGCGAGCTGTCGCGTCTGCAAGGGGACGGGCTGGTTGGAGATTCTGGGTTGCGGGATGGTTCACCCGGAGGTCTTCGAACACTGCGGAATCGATTCGGAGCGCTACACGGGGTTCGCCTTCGGCATGGGCGTGGAGCGGGTGGCCATGCTCCGCTATCAAATCCCGGACATCCGCATCCTTTTCGAGAACGATCCGAGGTTCTTGGCCCAATTCTGAGGAGGGTTCCTCAGATCTCGAAAACCTTCAGGCCCTTGGCGCGCAAAGGAGCCAGGGCGCTCGTGTCATTCACGGGGGCGTCTTGAATGTAGAGGAACTTCAAGTTCTTCAGCTCCTTCAGGGGGCTGACGTCTTTGACCCGGGTGCGTTGCAGACTGAGGCGCTCGAGCTTTTCGAGCTTGGCGAGAGGCGAGATGTCGCTCACAGGCGTGTCGTCCAGCGCGAGCTCCGTCAGGTTCGTGAGGGAAGCGAGAGGCGAGATGTCACGCACCTGGGTGCGACCGAGATCTAGTCGGTCAAGCTTGGTCAACCCGGCAAGAGGTTTGACGTCACTGACCTTGTTGATGGAGGCGCGCAGAGTTTCGAGCTTGGTCAAGTCCGCAAGCAAGGAGAGATCATCGACATCCCCCGGTCCCAAGAACAGCTCCTTCAGGTTCTTGGTGTGGGGAAAGACGCAGGGGTCGAGCTGGTGAGTTTGGGTCTGCGCCAAGTTCAGCGACTTCAGTCGCTTCAGATCCGCAGTCGTGATGTCGCCTTCGGGCTTCTGCAGCTTCAACCGAAAGGCTGCCTCGATCTTCTCGTCGTCGAAGCTCAGGGTCTTGCCGCAATCGTCCTTGGTCTTGAGCTTGCGCTTCGGCTTCTTGGGCTTTGCGGCAGAGGTCGTGGCAAGAGCCGTTAGCGAGGGAGCGGCGGTGGGCTTCGGGGCGGGGTCTGGCTTCTTCGCCTCTTCTTCACAGGCAAGGGCCAAGGTCGCGAGCAGCAGGTAGCGGAGTTGGCGCGGCATTGCCGAGGACGATACTCGATCTCGCGGCCCTCGCGGGGCGGACGTCTTCAGCCACCGCTACCCTCCGTTGGCGATGCCTGCGGGTCCGCCCAAGGGCACCGCCCCGGGTCCACAGCGCCACCAAGCCGGCTTTCTGACTCATTCGGCGGCAACAGGTGTGTCGGCGCCGGGCTTGAGAGCCGAAGCGTCCAGACGAACCACCTCGTCGCACAGCTCCAACGTCTGCGCACGGTGGGAAACGATGAGCACGGCGCGATCAACGCTGAGCGCACGAAGTGCTCGATGCACGCTTCGCTCACTCTGTGCATCGAGGCCTTCCGTAGGTTCGTCAAGCAGCAGAATGTGCTTTCCGCTGGCAACGGCACGGGCGAGGGATACGAGTCGGCGCTCGCCTCCCGACAGCGGGCGTCCACCAGGCCCGATGAGCTCTTGCTGGAGACGCAGCAAGTGCGGTGCGCCGAGTGCTTCGAGCACAGTCGCAACATCCACCCTTCCGCTTGCGAAGAGGGCGACGTTCTCAGCGAGGGTCCCAGTCACCAGCGGAGCATCTTGCGGCACCCAGGCCAATGGGCGCTGCGAGGGCCCGACTCCGGCGGCGGTGCAGTCTCGTCCACCGATCATCAGCCGCCCCAGGGACGGTTCCAAGCCCAGGATCCCGCGAAGCAGTGTGGTTTTGCCGCTGCCCGTCGGGCCCGCCAGGCCGATCAACTGCCCTCGCCGCGCGACAACGTCCACGCGTGGTCCGCCTCGCGCAACACCAAAACCGTCCAGCCGAAGCGTATCCGGGCGCCATCGCGCGGTCAGCTCCCCGGCCTGGCCTTCGTTATGGTGCTTGGCGAGGTCATCCAACACAGCCAGCGCAACGGCTCCACGCACACAATGACTTCGCGCATCGCCCAGCTGTCGCAGTGGTCGATAGGCCATGAAGAAGACCGCTGCGAACGCGATCACGGTTCCGTCCGTCATGACAGCGCCACTGCGACCTAGCAGCACTATCAACGCTACCAATCCAAGCGCACCTAGGACTTCGTTGCTTCCAGACAGCGCGGCGCGCATCGACTCGGCGCGCGCCTCACTGCGCATCGCGCTACTTCCCGCAGCGCGAAGCATGTCCAGGGCGCGTCCCCCAGCACCGTAGGTCCGGAGTAGGTCTAGGTGCGATACCAATTCGTCGACGCCCGCGTGCACATCCCGCGCCGAAGCCTGCGCTGCTTCGTGCGCACGCCGCAGATGACGCCTCGCGTAAGAAAGAGTTGCAGCGAAGAGCAACAACGTTGCCATGCCGCCGACTGCGAGGGGGGCTGACACGAAGATCAGGCCTAGAGCCAACGGCACGAGTTGCGCCAGGGCCAGCACCACTCCCAGCAATCCGTTTTCAACCGAATTTTCGAATTCTCTTACACTCACGGCGAGGGTGGCGCCGGCCCTCTGGGCCGGGCGAGACGCTCCGCCGGCTAGCAGGGCCTTCGCCACGCGCTCACGCAGCGCCTGGCCCGTCGATCTGGCGGCATAAACCTTTGAATATGCAAGCAAAACGCCCGAGCCGGCCTTGACGACTGTCGCGGCGAGCCCCACCCATAGAAGCGTCACCAGCCACGTGGGCGCGCCCGGCTGAACTAGCGCTTTGCCCAGAAACCCCGCACAAAGCGCAACCGCGCCGTGGGCCACGCCATAGATCCCTGCACACACAGCGATCCCCAGGCCGAGTGCCGCTTTTCCAGGGAGAAGCCCCCAAGAACGCCGAGCCAAATCCCAGGTCCCGCGGATCTCTAGGGGCCTTTCAGACGTAGACAGAGCATTGGACTGAATTTTCCACCAACCCATGAACCCGACTACCTGTACGACGAGCGCCAGCCCCCGGAAAGAGTTTCAAGCGCACGTCATCCCGCCCAACCCCGGGCATGAAGATTGCAGCCAAATTTCCCTGGTTCCCAACCAATCCGCCTCCGGCCCCCCTGGGGTCGTCACCCGCCCGCCGCCCCGGCCAGCCTCCCGTCACGGGAATCCCCCCTCGCGTGACGTTTCGTTGGCCCTACGGGTGTCAAACGCCCTCTGACACCCCCAAACACTCCCAGAGGACCCATGTCCCGAAGCCGCACCGCCCAAAACATCGCCGCCGTGGAAGAACACGACGAGCAAACGTCCATCAGGTCGCGCCCAGCCATTCTACGTGCAGACAGCAGTCCTGAAGCCAGCCTGCGCGCAGCGGCAGCCAACGAAACCGGCAAGCCGCGCCCGTCGGTCGAATCGAATAACGACACCATGCTGTCGCGATATTTCCGCGACATGGCCACCCACCAAGTGATGGGTCCGGATGAAGAGCTGCAGACGGCACAAGACGTCGAGCAAGCCGAGGTCAACCATTGGGTCGCTCTGCTGTCCTACCTGCCAGCCGCCGCCATTTTGCTCGAACAGCTGGACGGCGACATCCTCACGCTGAACGAGGATGACCGACCGCCGGCAAAGCAGCGGGATGAGCTGCGCAAGCTGCTCAAGCTGTACAAGAAGCAGCGCTCGAAGCTGCGCGCAGAACAGCAGCGCAATTGGGCTGTTCTGTGCGAAGGGCTTGCGCGTGAAGTGCGTTTGCCGGATTCCGATCGGATTTGGATGGCCAATGCGGCCAAGACCGCAACAGAAGTCATCAAGGCTCCCACGGACGGCAGCGGACGCGCGATCATTCCCGAGACGCCCGCATACAAACGCTATCTCGCGTCGGTACGCCGCACGGATCGCGTGCAGCGCACGGCAAAGAACCGCTTCGTGAAGGCGAACCTGCGCCTCGTCGTGAGTATTGCGCGGCGCTACAACCGCGGACGCCTGCCCCTGATCGATTTGATTCAGGAGGGCAATATCGGTCTGATGAAGGCCGTGGAGCGCTTCGACCATACCCGTGGCTACCGCTTCTCGACCTACGCGTCCTGGTGGATCCGCCACGCTATCAGCCGGGCGCTGGCCGACAAGGGCCGAGCGGTTCGCATTCCGGTGCACATGCTCGATACCTACAACCGCGTGTCCCGAGCGACTCAAACCATCATTGCGCGAACCGGCCGCGAGCCCACCCCAGAGGAACTGGAAAAGGAAACCGGTGTGCCTCGGGAGAAGCTCGACAAGGTGAAGGACCTATACGCTGACACTCCGTTTTCCCTCGACCGCCCCGTGGGAGACGAGGACGGGCGTCGCTTCCTCGACTTCCTCGTCGAGGAAAATAGTCTGTCGCCCTACGACTGCCTCGCGAACCAGAAGTGGGCAGAAGAGGTCCAACGTCTGCTCGGCACTTTGACTCCTATCGAGTCACGGATCATCCGCTGGCGTTTCGGGCTCGACAACGAAGACGAACTCACCCTCAAAGAGATTGGCGACAAGTACAATCTCTCTCGAGAGCGTATTCGTCAGTTGCAAGAGCAAGCGATCGGCAAGATCCGCAAGCAGATGCGCGACTTCTGAGTCGCGCTCGCAGCATTATTGCGGCTCCCGGGTGAGCCGCGCGCTCTGGGGCGGCCACTGTCTCCGGCCGTCGCTAGGCAGCGCCGCGGGTGTCGACTCGATGCATCGCCACCGCATGGCTCGCCCGAGCTCGCCGAAGTGTATTGCGACCAGCCGCCGCGCTGAGTGGCGTTCAAACCTTCGTCGTGGAAGCGTTTTTCTGCGCGCTCCATCCGGCGGCGACGAGGCTTTACATTTGGCCGCGGGAGCCGCATAACACCGGCGTCCCAAGCGACAGACGTTGTTGTATCCGCTGACGCGTTCGCCAGCGCTTGAAAACTGCGTGCATGATCGCTTGCGCAAGCATTGCGCATTCTGATCGCCATCCCCCATCCGGCGGCGGCAAAATTGCGCGGCAGGCCCATCTTCTGTCGCCAAAAGGCCCCCGAACGTGTTACCGGGGGGCGCCCTGAAAAGGGCCTCGAACCGACCTCACGCGCGAGCGAGAGAGGCAGAGTCGATGAGCCGACTTCCAACAATGAACAGACACCGGCGGCAGCGTGAAGCCGCTGGGTCGATCAAAACGGGTCCGGAGCGATGAAGCTGTTCAGATTTCCCCGTTGGGCCAACAAGACGCGTCCCATCGCAGGCGCTGTATTGGGCATCGCACCGCTCTACCTGACCGGACTGGTCTGGTATGGCTTCTCACCGAAAACCACTGACGTCGGCTATCAGCCGAAGCAACCCATAGCGTACAGCCATGAGCTGCATGTGGGCCAGTTGGGGCTCGACTGCAGGTATTGCCACAACACCGTGGATCGGGCGGCCCATTCGGCAATCCCCTCCACGGCAACGTGCATGAACTGCCACTCTCGGGTGAAGACCAAGAGCCCACAGCTCGCCACCCTGCGCGAGAGCTGTGACTGGTCCGACAAGACGCGCAGCTGCAAGGAAGACGGAGAGTCCATTCAGTGGATCAAGGTCCACGATCTTCCCGACTACGTCTACTTCGACCACAGCGCCCACGTGACCCGCGGTGTGGGTTGTGTGAGCTGTCACGGTCGGGTGGACAAGATGGTGAAGGTCCACCAGGTCGAATCCATGAGCATGGGCTGGTGCCTGGATTGCCACCGTGCACCGGAAAAGCACCTCCGCCCGCCGAGCGAAGCCACGAACATGACTTGGGCCCCGGAGGGCGATCCCGTCGAGTTCGGCAAGAAGTTCCGCGAGGACAACAACATCAACCCGTCCGAGGATTGCTCCACATGTCATCGCTGAAGAAAGACCCTCAAAGCCCCGAGTACTGGCGGAGCTTGCCGGAGCATGAGAACTCGCCCGAGTTCCTGGAACGGGCAGCTCGTGAGTTCGAGACCCCTCCGGACGCTGAGCCGAGCTCCCCGGCACGTCGCCGCTTCATGCAGGTCATCGGCGCGGGCTCAGCTCTGGCCGCTGCCGCCGGCTGTCGCTGGCACGAAGACAAGGTGCTCGCACCGAGCAAGTCGCAGGAAGGGCGCATCCCGGGCGAGACACGCAGGTTCGCGACCGCCGTGGACATCGCTGGCGTTGCGCTCGGTGTGCACGCAACCAGCTACGACGGGCGCCCCATCAAGTTAGAGGGCAACGTCGCCCAATCCTCCAGCTTGGGCGCTCTTGGCGCCGTGCACCAAGCACAAGTGCTGGACGTTTACGATCCGGATCGCAGCCGCAATCCACGGCAGGGCTCCGACAAGAAGACCTGGGATGACTTTGCAGCCTTCATCCGCTCCCACGTCGGCGAGGCCAAGGGCAGGGGCGGTGAAGGTCTAGCCGTCGTTCTGGGGGCCAGCTCGTCGCCAACCCGGGCCGAGCTGAAGAAGAAGTTCGCCACCATGCTGCCCAAGGCTCGTTGGGTCGAGTGGGAGGCTTCCGACGGGGAAGGAACGCGCCGGGGCACCCTACAGGCATTCGGGACCGCCCACCGCGTTCACTTCGATCTCTCGGCGGCTAACGTCGTTTTGACCCTCGACGGAGACATCCTCAGCGAACTGTATCCCAACGGCCTCGCCAACGCCGCGGCCGCCATCAAGCGTCGTGATCCCGATTCGAATATGAGCCGGCTCTACGCAGTGGAGGGCGGCTACACTCGCCTCGGCAGCATCGCGGATCATCGCTTGGCACTGCGTACCGAACTGATCAAAGCGTTCGCCGCGGCCCTCGACGCTCAGGTGAGCAGCAGTGTGGGCGCCAGTGGCGCGCAGCCGAAGCCCGGCGCTGCCTTCTTGAGTGATCCCAAGGTCGCCAAGTTCCTGGAAGTGATGGCCAAGGACCTGGCGGCAGCAAAGGGCCGCTCTTTGATCGCAGCCGGAGAACACCAGCCTCCGGAAGTCCACGCGATCGTCGCCCGCCTGAACGCCAAACTGGAGAACGTTGGCAAGACGGTTTTCTATACCGAGGACCCTCGTGGTGAAGCGCCCACGCGCTTGGCGGATCTGAAAGCCCTTGCTGCGGATCTGAACGGGGGAAAGATCAGCACGCTGATCGTCCTGGGCGCGAACCCCGCATACACGGCGCCAGCGGACTTCAACTTCGCCGCCGGGATCGGCAAAGCGGCAACGACGGTCCACGTCGGTCTCTACGACGACGAGACCGGCAAGCTGTGCGGTTGGCACGTCAACGAAGCCCATTGGCTCGAGAGCTGGGGCGACGTGATCGCACCCGACGGCACCGTCAGCATTCAGCAACCATTGATTGCGCCCCTGTTCGGCGGCAAGAGCGGCATCGAGGTGCTGGCGACCTTGCTGGGTCAGAGCCCAGCGGACGGCCTCGACCTCGTGAAACACACCCACCGGGACGCGTTGGGGAGCCCCCGCAAGCTCCGCCGCGCCATTCACGATGGCTTCGTATCGGGCCCCAAGCTCGAGCGCGTAACTCCCGAGCTGAAGGACCTCGCGCCAGTCGCCCTGTCAGAGCGTGAGAAAGGAGCGCTCGAGGCGGGCAATGGCCAGCTCGAGCTGTGCTTCATCACCGACAACAAAGTCCTCGATGGCCGCTTTGGGAACAATTCTTGGCTACAGGAGCTGCCCGAGTCCATCACCAAGTTGACCTGGGGCAATGCCGCGCTCATGGCGCCTGCGACTGCCGCCGCCGTCGGAGCCGTTGACGGCCAAGCGGTTTCCTTGACCGTCGGCGGCAAGACCCTGCCCACCTTCGCCATGATTGTGCCCGGCATGGCCAAAGGCTCCGTGCACTTGGCCCTAGGCTATGGCCGTACTCGAGCCGGGCGCGTCGGCGGATTGGAAGACAAGAACATACCAACCGTGGGCGCCAACGCCTACACGCTGCGCACGAGCGAGGCCCACGAGTTCGTCGGCGGGCTGCAGGTCACCCCAGGTGCTGCAAAGAAGCGCATGGCGACGACCCAAGACGTGCACAGCATCGACCAAGTCGGTCAAGACGGCGCGCAGTACCGGCTGGGCTACAAGAAGCAGCCCGACGGCAGCAAGAAGCTCTCTACGAAGGACGCCATGCTGATTCGAGAGACGGATCTAGCGACCTACAAGAAGGAGCCCGACTTCGCCAAGCACGCCGTGCACCACCCGCCGCTACTGAATCTCTGGGAAGCCCCCGTGTCCTACGACGGGCACAAGTGGGGCATGAGCATCGACATGGGCAAGTGCATCGGTTGCTCGGCCTGCGTCACGGCCTGCCAGGCTGAAAACAACGTTCCCTCCGTGGGCGAAGAGGAGGTTGCACGAGGTCGCGAGCTGCTGTGGCTGCGCGTGGATCGTTACTTCCGGGGCCCCCCGGATGAACCGGAGCTGGCGTGGCAACCACTACCCTGCATGCAGTGCGAGAACGCGCCCTGCGAACAAGTCTGTCCGGTGGGCGCGACCATGCACAGCCACGAGGGGCTCAATGACATGGTCTACAACCGCTGCATCGGCACCCGCTACTGCGCGGCCAACTGCCCCTACAAGGTGCGGCGCTTCAACTACCTAAACTACAACTTGGACATCCAGGGCACCACGCCCTACCACGGCTTCAAAGACGACGACGCGCGCATCAAGAGCATGGTGTTCAACCCCGAGGTCAGCCTGCGTGCTCGCGGCGTGATGGAAAAGTGCACCTTCTGCGTGCAACGCATCCAGAAGACCAAGATCAAGGCGAAGAACGCCAAGCAGGCAATCCCAGACGGAGCCGTCACGACGGCGTGCCAGCAAACCTGCCCCACGGACGCCATCGTCTTCGGCGACCTGAACGACTCGGGCAGCAAGGTCGCCGCCAAACAGCACTCGCCACGCTCCTACGGCCTGCTGGATGAGTACAACAACCGACCGCGTGTGCGCTATCTGGCGCGCGTGAAGAACCCGAACCCGGAGCTGGTGTGAGCCATGGCTGTGGTTAGCGACGTCAACCCATTCATCGAGGCGCCCAAGGGCGACAACGAGTTTGCGCGCATTACCCACAATGTGTCGCGCGTCACGGAGACCCCGAAGCCGCCCCGAGGCTGGTACATCGCCTTCGCTTTCGCGCTCGGCCTGTTGGGACTTTTCGGCGCGAGCATCGCCTGGCTGTTCTGGTCCGGCATCGGGATCTGGGGCAATACCAACCCGACTTTCTGGGGCTTCCCCATCGTCAACTTCGTGTTCTGGGTCGGAATCGGCCACGCCGGTACGCTGATCAGCGCGATTCTGTACTTACTGCGCCAGACTTGGCGCACCGCAATCAACCGCTTCGCCGAAGCGATGACCATCTTCGCAGTCGTTTGCGCTGCGGTGTTCCCCGGCTTGCACGTGGGCCGACCCTGGTTGCCGTACTGGATGTTCCCCATCCCGAACTCGATGGGCATGTGGCCGCAATTCCGCAGCCCGCTCGAGTGGGACGTGTTCGCGGTCGGCACCTACGCCACCGTGAGCCTCCTGTTCTGGTACATGGGCATGATTCCGGACTTGGCGACCTTCCGAGATCGCTCGACCTCGTCGATTCGACGCTTCCTCTACGGTGCCTTCGCCATGGGCTGGCGAGGCTCCAGCCGGCAGTGGCACCGCTACGAGCGCGCCTACTTGATCTTGGCGGCCCTAGCCACGCCTCTGGTGCTCAGCGTGCACAGCGTCGTTTCTTTCGACTTCGCTACAGCGCAGATCCCTGGCTGGCACACCACGATCTTCCCCCCCTACTTTGTCGCCGGCGCCATCTTCGGGGGCTTCGCGATGGTCGTAACCCTGGCGGTTCCGGCTCGGCAGTTCTTCGGGCTCAAGCGAATCATCACCATCAGCCACCTCGAGCTGATGGCCAAGATCATCCTCGCGACGGGCATGATGGTTGGATACGCCTACGGGATGGAGTTCTTCATCGCCTGGTACAGCGGTAGCACCTACGAGGGCTTCGCCTTCGTCAATCGACTCTTCGGCAACTACAGCTGGTCCTACTGGACGATGATCGCCTGCAACGTCATCTCCCCGCAGGTCTTCTGGTTCAAGAAAGCCCGCACCAACGTGTGGGTCATCTTCCTGGTCGGCGTGGTCGTGAACATTGGGATGTGGTTCGAGCGCTTCGTCATCATCGTGACCTCGATGGCGCGGGACTTCTTGCCCTCCTCCTGGGGCTATCTCGTCCCGACCCCCTGGGACTACGCAACCCTCGCCGGCAGCTTCGGACTGTTCTTCACGCTGTTCCTGCTGTTCTGCCGCTACCTACCCATGGTGGCGATGGCCGAGGTCAAAGCCGCGGTGCCATCGGCACACGCTGGCGGAGATCATCACTGAGGTGAGTCATGGCTGACACGAAACACACCCCTGACGAAACTGGCGCTGCTCCCGTTCACGGGATCCTCGCTGAGTACGACACCCCCGGTGAGTTGGTCACGGCGTCCAAGAAGATTCGGGACGCCGGCTTCGAGAAGTGGGACACGTACACGCCCTTCCCGATTCACGGCATCGACCCAGCCATGGGTATCAAGATGACGCGGCTGCCGTGGATCGTCCTGGCGGCGGGGCTCACGGGCCTGACCACAGCCATTCTGCTGCAGTGGTACGCCAACGCCTTCGACTACAAGTTCATCAGCTCTGGCAAACCCTTCTGGAGCATCCCAGCGAACGTCCCAATCTACTTCGAGCTGACGGTGCTGCTCAGCGCCTTCGCTGCGCTCTTCGGCATGTTGGCCTTGAACAACCTGCCGCAGCCCTCACATCCGTTGGATCTCAAGAAGCGCTTCGCCCGGGTCACCGACGATAGGTTCTTCCTCCTGATCGAAGCGGCCGACCCCCGCTTCGACGAAGACGCAACCCATCAGTTACTTGCCGAAACCAATCCGGCGGTATTGGACATGGTGCGTGAGGATCGCAGCAGCTCCGGCAAGCTTCCTTCCGGAATCATCTACGCCCTGGTCGTCCTGGGGGCCGCGTCCTTGGTGCCCTTCGCCTTCATCGCGAAGGCGCGGGCGGCGAAGACTGAGGCCACGCGGATCCACGTCATGGGGGACATGGATTGGCAGCTGAAGTACCAAGCGCAGCAGGAGAACACCATCTTCGCCGACGGGCGCGCGGAGCGACCAGATGTGCCAGGCACCGTCGCCGTGGGCGAGCTGCGCGACGACGACCACCTCTATGTTGGCAAGGAAAACGGCGCTTGGGCACGCACGTTCCCACCGGCAATCGAACCCACGACCGAAAACATCGAGCGGGGCAAGGAGCGCTACGGCATCTACTGCGCTCCGTGTCACGGCCTGAGCGGTAATGGCGACGGTCCAATAGCGACTCGTGCCACGAACCTCGCAGAGGGAACCTGGATCCCGCCAACAAATCTACACCAAGACTATCTGCGCTTCATGCCCGTTGGGCAGCTCTTCGACGCGGCGTCCAACGGCGTGCGCAACATGGCTGGCTACGGTCAGCTGATTCCAACCGAGGACCGCTGGTCGATCATCATGTACTTGCGCGCGTTGCAGCGCAGTCGTCAAAGCAACATTGCGGATCTGCCGGAAGCGGATCGGGCTTCGCTCAAGTAATCGAAAGCGATTTGTCTCATGGCTGACGAAAAGAAAACCAAGAAGGACGACTTCGGCGACAACATCCGCGTGGGCAGTGCCGCGGACTCCGTCGTCAAGATCGGCGGCGGTATCGGTGCCCTCTCACTTTTGGCTTGCTTGGGGCTGGGCTACACCGGCGATACCAAACGCTTCCTGCTCAGCTATCTCACGGCATATGCGTGGATTCTAAGCATCGCGATCGGCGCACTCTGGTGGGTCACCCTGCAGCACTTGGTCAACGCCAAGTGGAGCATCGCGCTGCGCCGCGTCGGAGAGCTCATGGCTCAGAGCATGCCGCTCATGGCCGTGCTTGCCCTTCCCATCATCATTCCCACGGCGATGGGCAACGACGCCCTCTACATTTGGGTCAACGAGGAAACGGTGCATGCAGACCACCTGCTGCATCACAAGGCGCCGTACCTGAATGTCACCTTTTTCTTGGTGCGCTGCGGCATCTACTTCGGCTTCTGGGTGCTTCTCAGCCACTTCTTCTTCAAGACCAGCCTTGCTCAGGACCAAAGCAAAGAGCCGCAAGCCCTGAACCTCCGAATGAAAGCCGTCAGCGCTCCAGGCATGATCTTCTTGGCGCTGACGCTGACTTTCGCAGCCATCGATTTCTTGATGACGCTAGAGCCAGCGTGGTTTTCCACCATCTTCGGCGTGTACTTCTTCGCCGGCGCGGTCGTCAGCTTCCACTCCATGTTCGCCCTGATCCTGATGTGGGCCCAAAAGCAGGGCGTGCTGAAGAAGAGCGTGACCATCGAGCACTATCACGACCTCGGCAAGATGATGTTCGCCTTCACCGTGTTCTGGGCGTACATCGCGTTCTCCCAGTTCATGCTGATTTGGTACGCGAACGTCCCCGAAGAGACCTTCTGGTACAAGCTACGCTTCGAGGGTGACTGGAAGGTCGTTTCTGGAGCGTTGTTGGTACTCAACTTCGTGTTGCCGTTCTTCGGGCTGCTCTCGAGGCACATCAAACGCAACAAGAAGACGCTGGGCTTTTGGGCGGTTTGGATCCTGGTCGTGCACTACCTCGACATGTACTGGCTGGTGAAACCCGTGCTGCACGAGAAGACACTTCCCCTCGGCGACCTCGCCATGGATGTCACCGCCGTAGTCGGCGTGTTGGGCTTGTTCTTGGCCAGCGCCGCGATGCAGGCAAAGCGGGTTCGACTCGTACCGGTCAAGGACCCGCGGCTTCCCAAGTCGTTGGCGTTCGAGAACTTCTGATCGTGGAGCACTGAAGCAGATGGCGACAGAATCGGACAATGTAAACGCAGGTGCCGTTGGAACGCTCGTGGCGGTCCTGACGGTGGCGGTGCTCGCGGTCTCGCTCGTGCTCACGGCGCTGGTGCGCGACGAGACGGACGCCAGTGCAATCTCCAAGGTTTCGGAGAATGAGCTGCTGAACGCCAAGAAGGCGCAGCTCGAGGAGCTGGACAAGCCAGCCGCCTGGGTGGACAAAGGCAAGGGCCACGTCAGCCTGCCGGTAGCGCGCGCCATAGAGCTTACGGCTGCGGGCCTCAAGGCGGACCCGCAGAGCGCAACTCCCTACGCGCCGGAAAAGCCCGACGCTGGCGCCGATGCAGACGCGGACGCAGCCGCGGATGGTGGCGCCGACGGAGAGGCCGCGGATGAGGAAACGGCGCCTGAAGGCGAGGGCACCGAGGGAGCTCCCGAGGCACCCAAGCCCGAAACGCCCGCACCCGAAGCACCCGCACCCGAAGCACCCGCACCCGAAGCACCAAAGCCTCCTCCACCCACCCAACCCCAGCCCGAGACCCCTGAGGCCCCAGCGCCACCGCCCCCAGCGCCTCCCCCCACCGACGATGCACCGTAGCTCTCGCTTTCTGTGGCAGCTGCTCTTGGCAGCCCTGGTGGTCGCATTGCCGGCAGGGCACGCCTACGCGCAGACGGAGCCGCCGCCGAGGAAGACCCGCACGGAGAAGCTGCCCAAGCGACTGCATGGCATCGATGTGGACGAGAAGCTCAGCTCGTCTCTACCCTTGAATCTCGGCTTCACGAACGCAGAGGGTCGACCGGTCACTCTCAAGGACTACTTTGACGGAGAAGCTCCGGTCATCCTGACCCTGAACTACTCCGACTGCCCGATGCTGTGCAGCATGCAGCTCAACGGTGTCGTCCAGGGCATGAAGCAACTCGACTGGTCCGCGGGCAAGGAATTCCGCGTCGTCACGGTGAGCATCAACCCCAAGGAGACTTGGACCCGGGCCAAGAAGACTAAGAGCCGGTACCTGACCCAGTACGGTCGCCCAGGAACCGAAAAAGGCTGGGTGTTCTTGACCGGCTCGGAGAATAACGTGCGGGCTCTCGCCGACGCCATGGGGTTTCAATACGGCTACAACGAAAAGCGTGATGAGTGGGTACACCCCGCTGCGATCCTGGTGGCGACACCCAGCGCAAAAGTTGCTCGCTACCTGTACGGTTTGGAATACCACCCAAAGACGCTCCGCCTCTCCCTAGTCGAGGCCTCGGAGGGCAAGGTTGGCAGCACCGTCGATCGTCTCCTGCTCTACTGTTTTCACTATGACGAGACCGAGGGCCGCTATGCTCCGGTCGCCCGAAACATCATGAAGGTGAGTGGCGCCGTTGCGGTGGTGCTGCTCGGCGGTTTCCTAGCCGCCCTTTGGATCTCGGACCGCAAGCGCAAACCCGCTTTGGTGACCTAATGTCGACACCCCTGATTGCCACCCTAATCGCCGCCTTCCAGCCGGAGATCCCTCCTTTCCCGGATTCGGACTCCTATTGGATGCCAAAGCAGGCCTCCTCCGGAGCTGGGGACGTCGATTGGCTCTACTTCTTCATCTACTGGACCTCGGTGGTCGCCGTCGTGGCCGTCGTGGCCTCGATGGTCTACCTGCTCGTCAATTTCCGGTCCAAGGGCAGGAGCGCCAACGATCGCGCACAGAGCCAACACGACCACAGCACGGCCATGGAGGTCGTGTGGTCCATTCTGCCTTTGCCGTTCGTGGTGGCGTTCTTCTACTTTGGATTCAAGGGCTACGCAGACTTGCGAACGGCCCCAAAGGGCGCAACGGAGATCCACGCGACGGGCCAGAAGTGGAACTGGAGTTTCACCCACCCGGGCGGCTGCAACGACAGCGTCCTGCACGTGCCTATCAACAAGCCGGTTCGCCTCGTGATCTCCAGCGTGGACGTGCTGCATTCAGTGTGGATCCCAAACTTCAGGGTCAAGATGGATGCAGTGCCGGGTCGCTACACGGACTTGTGGTTCACTGCGACCGAAGCCGGGGAGTTCCCCCTCGAGTGCACGGAGTATTGCGGCACGAACCACTCGGACATGCTCACCAAGGTCGTCGTGGAGAGCCAAGAAGCTTACGACAACTATCTCTCTGGCTGCGGCAAGGTCGAAATCTCCGCCGCGGGCGGGAAGAAGCTCTACGAAAAGAAGGGCTGCCCGACCTGCCACTCCGTCGACGGAAGCCCCAAAGTGGGTCCCACCATGAAGGGCCTGTGGGGGAAAGAAGAAGCGCTCACCTCAGGCACCGTCAAGGTTGACGAGAACTACCTCAAGGAGTCGATCCTGGAACCCCAAGCCAAGATCGTTCAAGGCTTCCCTCCCGCCATGCCCACCTACAAGGGCCAGCTATCTGATGACGAGATCACAGCGATGATCGAGTACATCAAGTCACTGAAGTAAAGGACCGAACGATGGCGTCCCCGAGCACAACCGCAGAAGCTCTCGCCCCCGGGCGATCCAGCCCGAGCGACAGCTACCTCACCCACGAGAAGGGCATTGGCTCGTGGTTGTTCACCTTGGACCACAAGCGCATCGGGGTCATGTACCTCATTGGCGTAATCACCAGCTTTGCCCTAGGCGGCTTCTTCGCCCTCGGCGTCCGGGCGGAGTTGTTCACTCCCGGTCGCACCCTGATGGATGCGGACACCTTCAACCAGTTTTTCACGCTGCATGGCGCAGTCATGATCTTCCTGGTCATCATCCCGGGCATTCCCGCAGCCCTGGGCAACTTCGCTCTGCCGATCCAACTGGGAGCCAAGGACGTCGCGTTTCCGCGTTTGAACCTAGCCAGCTTCCATCTCTGGATCCTGGGCGCGTGTTTCTTGCTGCTCTCGCTGTTCATCAGCGCCGCAGACACGGGCTGGACCTTCTATACGCCGTACAGCACGACCACGAATACGGCGGTCATCCCAGCGACTTTTGGCGCCTTCATCTTGGGCTTCAGCTCCATTTTCACGGGGCTGAACTTCATCGTCACCCTGCACAAGTTACGTCCGCCAGGGATGACCTGGTTCAAGATGCCGCTGTTCCTGTGGTCCATCTATGCCACAGGCATCATGCAGGTGTTGGCCACTCCGGTGCTCGGCATCACGCTGCTCATGCTGATTGTCGAGCGTGCCTTTGGCATCGGCATCTTCGATCCAGCACTCGGGGGCGATCCGGTACTGTTCCAGCACTTCTTCTGGTTCTACTCGCACCCGGCCGTGTACATCATGGTAGTTCCAGCCTTCGGTGTGATCAGCGAAATCATCCCGGTCTTCTCCAGAAAGCGCATCTTCGGCTACAGCTTCATCGCCCTGTCCAGTGTCGCCATCGCCATCCTGGGCTTCCTGGTCTGGGGCCATCACATGTTCACCAGCGGGCAGTCGCTGCTGGTGGGAACCATCTTCAGCGCCATCACGATGCTGATCGCCATCCCTACGGCGATCAAGGTCTTCAACTGGTTGTTCACCATGTACAAGGGCAGCATCCACTTGGATACGCCCATGCTCTACGCGCTCGCCTTCCTTTGGGTGTTCACGATTGGCGGCGTTACCGGGCTGTTCCTTGCGACGATGAGCACGGACGTGCATCTACACGACACCTACTTCGTGGTTGCGCACTTCCACTACGTGATGATGGGCGGCGCGATCACTGCGTTCTTCGGTGGGCTGCACTACTGGTGGCCGAAGATAACGGCGCGCATGTACAACGAGCGCACAGGCCGAATCGGTGCCGGGTTCGTATTCGTCGGCCTCAACGTCACCTTCTTCCCGCAGTTCATCCTGGGCACCCGGGGTATGCCACGCCGGTATTACAACTATCTGCCCGAGTTCCAGGAGCTGCACCAGCTCTCCACGGCCGGGGCGGCCATCCTCGGTTTGGGCTTCATCGTCACAGCGTTGTCTCTGATCAACTCGCTGCGTAAGAAGCCCGACGCGCCCCAGAACCCGTGGGGTTCCGCAACCCTGGAGTGGTCAGTGAGCTCGCCGCCACCCTACTACAACTTCCATCACGCCCCGATCGTCAAGAAGGGGCCCTACGACTACGAGGACCTTGTCTACGACGAGACGATCCGAGGCTACGTGAACAAGGAGGCCTCAGCGTCCTGACGCTGAGGAAGCAATCCCCATGGCGGAAGCAACACAGCACGATACGTCCACGGCGGGGTCCCACGCGCCCCCCCTAGGCGCCGGGGCTCACGAAGACGACGGGCACGAGGCTCACAGCAAATACCCGTTTCTAGCGCACCACTTCGACACTCCCCAGCAGCAGTTCGAAACGGGCAAGCTCGGTATTTGGTTGTTCCTCGTCACCGAGGTGCTGTTCTTCGCAGGCCTGTTCTGCGCCTACGCGCTGTACCGTGCACAACACCCAGAAGTCTTCTATTACGCCCACTTCTTCTTGGATACCAAGTGGGGCGCGATCAACACCGTGGTGCTGCTCGTCAGCAGCCTGTCTGCTGCCTGGGCGGTGCGTTGTGCTCAGATGCGCAACAAGCAGGGCCTGGTGCTGAATATCGTGGTTACGATCTTGTGCGCCAGCACCTTCATGGGCATCAAGTACGTGGAATACAGTCACAAGTTCCACGATGGCCTGCTTCCAGGCAAGCGCTTCGCACCAACTCAGATGGCTTGGGAAACCGAACCCTTCAAGACCAAGTACCCGGAGGCCACCCAGGCCGCCGAGACCCTGGTCGGCCTGGGCCTCGCGCCCAAAACTGACGACAACGACCCCAAGGCGGCCCAGCGGGCGTTCGCGCGGACCTTACCCAAAAAGGCGAAGACGCCACTGATTCACGCTGGCTTACTCGATCCCGCAAGCGGCGACGTGAACATGGCGCCGCCCAACCGCACCGCCACGTTCTTCGGCATCTACTTCTTCATGACCGGGTTGCACGGATTACACGTGCTGATCGGCATAGGGGTCTGGGTATGGCTCTTGATACGGGCCACCAAGGGCGTGTTCAACGAAAACTACTTCGGACCAATCGACTTTGCCGCTCTGTATTGGCACTTGGTCGACCTGATCTGGATCTACCTGTTCCCGTTGCTGTACCTCATTCACTGAGGTCTCATTAAGAGAAGACCGATGGCAGACGACGAAAATAACGGCTCGATTCCCCCCGAGGAAGAAGAAGAAGAGGTCAAGACTTCCGTAGAGACCATCGACGCCAAGCGTGCCGAGGCCGAGCGGGAACTGGCCGAATCCAATCCGCCCCCGGCGGGTGAGGACGAGGACGAGGACGACCAGGAAGACATCGAGACGGCAAAGCCCCCTCAGGTGGCGCCCGCAGCGGCCAAGCCGAGCGCCAGCTCCGCGCAGGCCGAGTCAGGCCATGGCGACGACGAGCACCATGGCTTTGCGCACGTGATGTCTGTGAAGCTTCTGGTGGGCGTGCTCGCGGTCCTGCTGGTACTCACCATCGCGACCGTGGCGGTCACGTCGGTGGATCTCGGCTCTCAGTGGAACCTGGTCGTCGCCATGGTCATCGCAACCATCAAGGCCGGTTTGGTCGGCGCGTTCTTCATGCACTTGATCTGGGACAAAAAGTTCCACCTGATGGCGTTTCTGACGTCCGTGTTGTTCTTGATCCTGTTCCTCGGGTTGGCCATTGCCGACCACAGGGAATACCATCACGAGATCGAAGCCAAAGAAGCCGACATGAAGGCCCTCGAGGCCGCAGAGTAAGCCGGCACCGCTTGGAGCAAAACGCTCGCGCCACCCCCAGGCGCGGGCGTTTTTGCCGTTTGTGGGCGGGTTCTGGTTGGGTTTGTAGCGACTTTGTGGCTCACCGGCTCAGCGCTGCGCCCTGGCATTACGTAAGGCGCCACCGGCCGAGCCGGCGCCTTGCGTCAGGGCGCCAGTGCACGCTGCACGACGCGATCCATGCCCGCGCGGATCTGGGCGTGGCTCGCCCGGGTCCCCTCGGCCAGCAGCGAGAACGCAATGGGCCCTCGCCCCTTGTCGTTCAACACGTAGCCGGACAGCGCGATCACTCGGGCCAGGGTGCCCGTCTTGGCGCGAATACGTCGAGACTTGGCTTGGTCGCGAAAACGTGACCGCAACGTGCCGTCGACCCCACCGATCGACAGCTGAGCCATGAACTCCGGCCCAAGCCGCGGATCGCGGTGCACCCGGGCGAGCAACGTGGTGAGCGCCCGCGCACTGGCGCGGCCTCCATCGAAGAGCCCCGACCCGTTGTTTATCTTCACTTGCGACTTTGGCAGCCCGAGCTTCGTGGCGAACTGCTCGGCCGCGGCAGCCCCAGCGGCGCTGCTGCCTGGGCGCCCTGTGGCCTGCGCCCCCAGACTCTTCAGCAGCATCTCGGCCACGAAGTTGTCGCTCTTCTTGCCCAATGCGTGCAAGAGCACCCGCACGGGCTGAGACTCCCGCTGCACCAACACCCGGCCCGCGGCCTTGCCGGCTCGCACGCTGCCGGGGACTGAAATGCCGGCACGCCGCAAGCTCTGGGCAAACACGACGCCTGCCCACGGGGTCGGGTCAGCAATCCGACGCCGAAAGCGCTGCCTCGAGAGGCCCGCAGCGATGCTGCCCCCAACAACCGCTGTAACTCGGCCATTTTGCTGCTGCAGGTTCAGGCGGACCTTTTGCCCGCTTCCCCTCGGCCCGGTGGACACGGCGCCGACGACGGTGACCGCTCCGACGGGCGTGGCCCACACCTGCGCGGGCTCACCTTCCGCAGCGGGCGCCACGAAGACGGTCACCGCGTTGCGATCGACCGACACCGCCCACACGGGCGCGCGGAAAGCCGCACGTTCTTTGGGCTGGGCGGCGAAGCCCGGGGGCAGGATCTTGGCGTCGAAGGCCGATGCGTCGACCACCACATCGCCGGCCACTCGCTTGAGCCCTTGTTGGACCAATTGGTGGGCCAAGCCATCCAGGTGCTCGGCGCGCAGGTCCGGATCACCGTCGCTTTTCAGTACCAGCCGCCGCGCGGTGCCGCGGCGGATGTCTCCGTACACGATGGTGCGGAAGCGGCGCCCGGGCCCCAGGGAGTCCAGCGCTGCCGCGGCGGTCAGTAACTTCACGTTCGACGCTGGGTTGAGGGATAGCTGCGGGTTTTGCTCCGCCAGGACTTTCCCACTATCTACGTCCACGAAGCTGGCGCTCAACCGCCCGCGCTTCTTCTTCACCCAGCTCGACAGGGTTTGCAGCTCTTTCTGTAGCGCCGCACGTGCCGTTTCGGATTGCGACGCGCTTGGCGGAGCACTCGGCTGCTGCGCCATCGCGGGATGACCGAGCAGAGCGTTGAGGGCAGCCGCCGCCCCCAAGCCAGTGATGAGCCGGCGCATGGAACTAGGGGTAGCTCCCTTGCTCCGGGTATTCCACCCCAAAGGCCCGGCTCTGCTATGAAAGGCGAGTTGAAGTCATTGCGCCCGACCAAGAACGGAATGCTGGCAGCCGCAGCGAGCCTCATCGCGCTCACGGCGCTGTGCGCCGGCTGCACTTCAAACAAGGATTCCGCGGACCGTCCCTACGAGCTCGTCATTCCCCAGGAGCTCTCGACCCTGGACCCGCGCTTTTCGACCCGCGGCTTCGACATCAAGGTCACGCGCCTGGTGCACGCGGGTTTGGTCGGTTTGGACGAGAACACGCTGGCCCCGATCCCCTTGGTGGCGAGTTCTTGGAAGTACGTAGATGAACGCACCCTCGACGTACAGCTACGCCCCAACGCTCGCTTCCACAGTGGCGCACCCCTCGGCCCCGAAGACGTTTGTGCGACCATCGAAGCCCTCAAGGACCCCGAGCTTGGAAGCCCCCATCGCGCTGTGGTGCGCGCCATCGGAAGCTGCACGCCTCGCTCGCCGACCAAGCTGACCATCAAGCTCGCCGAGCCCCGAGCAACGCTGCTCACGGATCTGGAAGTACCCATCTTGCGTCGAGACCAGGTGCGACTGCCTCCTCGGCCTCTCGGCGATCTGGACGGATTGGGCCCCTATCGGCTGGAGCGTTCCAGCCCCACGGAGGCCATTCTCGAACCCGCGGAGTTCAGCGCTTCTTTCAAACCCAATCGCGGCGCGGTGATTCGCACCGTGCGGGACGAAAACGCTAGAGCCTTGCGCCTGCTCGCGGGGCGTGCGGACATCGCCCCGAACGCGATTTCCCCAGCGCTTTTACCAGCTCTGGAGCAACGCAAACACCTGTCGTTGAACGCCCGGGCCGGCGCAAACGTCACCTATTTGTTGATGCAAAATGACCGACCGCCCTTCAAGCGCCGAGAAGTGCGCCACGCCCTGGCCCAAGCCATCGACCGCGAAACCATCGTACGCACCCTCATGGCCGGGCGGGCGCAAACGGCCCGCTGGATTTTCCCGAAGGGCCACTGGGCGTACACGCCAGCACAGCCTCTACCCTACGACCCCAAAGCCGCTCACGCCGTTCTGTCCGGGCTGCGTCCACTGACCCTGCTAACCAGTACGGATCGCGCCCGCATCACCCTCGCGCGCGCAATCGCGCAGATGCTCGGCGACGCCGGGGTGCAAGTACAAGTGGTCAGTCTGGATTTCGGCGTACTCCTAGCGCGTCTGGATGCCGGTGACTTCGACATGGCGACTCTGCAAATGCCGGAGCTCACGGAGCCGCATCTGCTCAGCTGGTTCTTCCACCCCAAAGGCGTACCCGGCGAAGGCGGCATCGGAAAGAACCGCGCGCGCTGGCGACACCCAGATGCCGGCGAGCTGTTGGACAAAGCCGGGGGCGACCGCGACATCGGCGTTCGCCGTCTGTTCTACGGCAAGCTCGCGCGCTTGATGCAAAAGGAGCTACCGGTGATCCCGCTGTGGCACGAGGACCAAGTGGCCGTCACCTCGGACCGGGCGCGAGGCTTTTCCCTCAGTGCCGAAGGTCGTTGGCTGACCCTCGCCTCCCTGCCCTGAGCCACCTCGGAGCGCTTTTCTGGTGGATTTGCGCCGCTTTGCCCGGAAGCTCGCAAGTCCTTGATTCCAAGGGGATTGTGAGCCACAAGGCGGCTCAGATGCGTTTCGCTTCGGCCCTGGCTTTCCTGCTCGGTGTGCAGCTCGTCGCCCCTCATGGGATGGCAGACGAGCCGGTGCGCCCGGAGCGCTTCGACCCCGGCGACTATCCACCACCTCACGCGCGCTGGAATCTGCTGATCGCGGGCGCTGGCGCCACCGCAGCCTGGTACGGCGCTGCCGTGGGTTTTTCGTACCTCTGGCCCGACGCTCCGGGAGCCAATGACCTGCGTATCCCCGTGGTGGGCCCCTGGATGGCGCTCGCGGACACAGGCTGCGCCGACGACGACCCGAATTGCAGCACCTTCACCGTCGTCCTCCGCGCCATCCTCACGACGATGGATGCCGTGGGCCAGACCGGTGGCGTCGCCGTGATGGTCGAAGCCGCCGCCATGTCGACCCAAGAAGCCGCGCCACGACGCAAGAAGCTCCCGCCCATCCGCCTCAAGCGCGAAGACGCGAAATTAGAGTGGCGCCCCGTGCCCTTCGTTGCCGGCAAAGACGGCTTAGGTTTGGGCATCGTCGGGCAGTTCTGACCTCGACGGATCTCCTTCGACGGGTTCCCAGGGATCCTCCGGGCAAAAATCGACGCGGTCCTCTCCGCTCACGGCACTCGCGACGAGTAGCTCGACATCGTCATCGGAATCATTGAACACCATGTGGAAGCCCCCGCCGGGCGCGAACCCCATCACGTCGCCGGGGCTGAGGCGCGAGCGGTCACCGTCCTGCCACACCGACGGATGACCACGCAGAACGTAGACGACCTCTTCACGAGCGGAATGGCGATGGGGAGGTGAAGAGCGGTGGCCCTTCGGCAGAAGCTCACGGTGAAAGCGGAGCGCGCCAAAGTTCAGCTGCTCGGAGATGGGCCAGATCCGGCCCAATCGTTCGCCCGTGGAGCGTCGGAGACTCCACGGAAGCTCCGTGGATGGCTGCAAGCGAGACATCCACCCCGACTACCGCATCGCAGCAAACGCAACCAGCCACCCGAGCGTCCCCTATCTGACCGGGGGCAGTGGAGGAAGATCCCAGATCGAAAGGCAGGTAAATATGCGGTACTCCGGTCATGACCTGTACCGGCTTGGTCGCCTTCACCAAAGTGCCAGATCCGTCTCGGGGGTGCCTACCAGGCGGACCACCTCCCCTTTGCTGATCGGAAACGAGACGACACCGCCTGCGCCGGTGCCACTGATGCCACCACCGGCTAGCACTAACTCCTTGGATCCGACGCGCACGTCGACATTGGTTCCGTCGTGGAGGCCGGTCACCGTCACATAACCTGCCACACCAACTCCCTGCCCCACCATGACGCCGGCGTGAGCGCCACCACAAAACCAGAGCTGGGTCGGAGCGGCCCCAGACCCGCTCAGGGACGCGCAACCGCGCAATCCGCCGGTGGTGAGCTGCACGTCCACGCCTTCGGTCTCAGCCACCTCCGACGCTTCGAATCGACCGAGCCGCGTGCCGCAGCCTCGGGAGTAGGGCCCCAGCCCGACCCAGCTCTCGACCCCAAAAAACCCCCGATCCCTTGAACTAAATATTCGTTCAGTATACCCTGGTCGACCCGCCATGACTCGCGCGGCGCCTCGGATCTGCTGTCTCGATCTGGATACCTTCTTCGTGTCCGTGGAGCGCCTCTTCGACCCGAGCCTCGTCGGTAAGCCGGTGGTGGTCGGTGGCCACGCCGGTCAGCGAGGAGTCGTGACCGCCTGTAGTTATGAGGTACGGGAGTTTGGCGTGCGCTCGGGCATGTCGCTGACCAAAGCCTACGAACTGGCACCCCACGCCGTTTTCCTGCCGACGCGACACGGCGAGTACAGCAAGTACTCCAAACGGGTTCGGGAAATCGCCTCGAACTACAGCCCGGTGGTGCAGGCCGCCAGCATCGACGAGATGTACATCGACTTCGCGGGCTGCGAGAACCTCTACGCCAAACCCGGCGACGGCAACGCCGACGCCACCATCGAACGCACCGTGCGCCAGCTGACCGGAGACATCGCCGCTCAGTGGGGGCTGCCCGCCAGCGCCGGGATCGGAACGAGCCGCCAGATGGCCAAGATTGCCAGCGGACTCGCGAAGCCAGCTGGGGTGCTCTTGGTGCCCGCAGGCGCGGAGCGGACCACGCTGGCACCCCTGTCGGTCCGCAAGTTTCCTGGCATCGGTCCTGTGGCCGAGCGCAAGCTCGCCGAAATCGGTGTCGAAACCTTGGGGCAACTGGCCCGAGCGCCCGGAGCCAAGGTGCGGCGCATCTTCGGAGCCTTTTGCGAGAAGATGCAGCGGGGTGCGCTTGGAGAAGGCACCAGCAAGTTCGGTCGCGAACGCCCGGCGTTTCAGGAGTACGATCCCGAGGGCCAGTTGGTGGGGAGCATCTCGAACGAACGCACTTTCCGCGAAGATGTTTCCGACCCCAACAGCATCGAGGGCATGCTGTGCTCCTTGTGTGAACGCGTCTGCTGGCGCGCGCGCAAGCGGGGCATCAAGGCGCGCACGGTGAGCCTCAAACTCCGCTACGCGGACTTTCGGACCTTGAATCGCAGCAAGACCCTGACCCCCACCCACTCGGAGCTCGAGCTCTATCCGGTGGTC
Organism: Polyangiaceae bacterium; assembly: GCA_965222375.1. Classification (GTDB taxonomy): domain Bacteria; phylum Myxococcota_A; class Polyangia; order Polyangiales; family Polyangiaceae; genus JACKEA01. Next base: position 2,551,969 of record CBDCTZ010000016.1, on the reverse strand, counting down.
AGCGACATGTTTCGACGCGCGCGAACTCGGCGCATGCCAATCCGGCTGCTGGGGCTAGCACTGTCGAATCTCGGCTTTTACGACGAACAGCTGCCGCTATTTGCCGACCACGAGTCCCTGCATCGCACCGTCGACGGGATCCGAGAGCGCTATGGCTATGACTCGGTGAGGCTCGCGCTGCCCAAGGGTCGGCAACGCCGCTCGCGTACTGGTGCGCGCTAACCCAGCTCGAGGGCCCGGTGATCCGGTTTTCCAACAGGAGTATGTGGAAATTGGCTCGCCGGCAGAACCGCCGGTGCCGCCGCCCACCAGTTGGTCACCGCTGCCGGTAGCGACCTGCAGCGGCTTCTTGGACAAAGACCAAGATCACCTTGCGCTCTGGTTCAGGATCGGCCCTCGAGTACCTCCATCGCAATGTAGAGGATGCCACTCCCGGTGCACCCATGATCGTGGATTGGAACGACGTACGGGCGAGGTGTGCACCTTGCAGGAGCGTGATTGGACCTTCGTCCCTCTCCCGGCTTGTTATTCCGCCATCCGCTCCATCGCGCCTAGGTCGCAAACGCCTCCGCATGTACGCGGAATGCCCCTGAAGTCAATCTCCGGGCAATGAATCGGATTGGCTGCATCAATCGCAGGTGAGCCTGCCTTGAGCGCTACGTCTAGCTTGCCCGGCCCTTGTGGTGATGAAGGCGCGCTGGTTGGAACATTGACGAATCGGGGGTCCACATTGCAACATAGGTCTTTGGTTCCGTATCCGGTCTCATTGCTAAAGTTGTGCTCAAAGTCCTTCTTGAACACGCTGCCCCCCAAGCTGTACTCGGTGTTGGTGAGTCGATAGAGGTTGTAGTTTATTGCGTTGTCGCTAAAGCCGCTACTGTTCCAGGACCAATAGCCGTGGACCTTGGCACCGTCGCTCGCGGATGTATAAAAGATATTGTTCGCAACGATTGTCTTGGTCACCTGAGCATTCAAGATCATTGCGGAGGGGCGGCTGAGGGTTGGCTTCAACCAAGTCCTTAGGATAATGGTGTTGTTGACGTAGCGACTCTCGGTGATCCCGCCGTGTAGGCTGAAGCCACTCGATCCGTCGACTACGATGTTGTTCGCAAAGACTAGCTTCCTTATCTTCTTGGGCGAGTTCTTCTTGACGCAACTAAGGCCATTGACATGTACGCCCATTCCTTCCGTGCGTTCGAGCCAGTTGTTCCTGATCGTGACGCTGTCGACTCCGGTGCAAGTATGTGGGCTTGGGCGATCTGAATGCGAGATATAGATATGATGTTTGATCGGATGTCCGTTCTTGAAATGGAGCTTCCCGGTCAGTGTTCCATTGTTGATGAAGCTGTTCTTCTGAATGAGAATGTGGTTGCTGTTCACGACGAACATCCCCATTGCCTGTGAGTTCTCGATTCGGCAGTTCTGGATTGTGATGTGCCCGGAGCCGTCCCAGATATCGATCGAGCTTCTAAACGAATTGCGAAACGTGATGCCGTCGACCAAGAGCCACCCGCTCGTCACTACGGTGAGCTGGCTCTCCAAAGACGGGTCTTTGGAATTATCCCACACCGGCGCTTCGCCTGGATAGGCTACCAAGCTGATCGGTTTGCCCTCTGCTCCCCACGTCTTGGTTAGGTAGACGCGCTCTTTGTAGGTGCCTGCCCGTAGCTGAAGGGTCCATCCAGGCTTGGCCGCGGCGAACGCAGCCTTGATCGTCGAGTAATCGCAACCACTTTTGCAGATGGTTCGCTTGATAGCCCCCGCCTCGACGGGTGCTTGAATGCCGGCGTTGTCCAGGGATTCGGGTGAGCAACCCGTGGCTCCTGCCATCCCCTGACCGCCTGCCCCCTGACCGCCTGCCCCTTGACCGCTTGCGCCACCCGCGCTGGTGCCGGCTGTTCCAGCGCCTCCCGACCCCTTGGCGGCTGCCCCCCCAGAGCTAGGCTGTTGCTCGCCGACGTGGGAACTGCATGCCGTTCCCGAGCTGGCAAGCAAGAAGAAACCAAGCGCGGAGATCATACCCAGGCACAGGGGAAGCGGCATCTGGGGCCGAGTACTGGATCGCATGTAGGTCGCTTTCATCGGCGGTTGAGAGTGCATGGATCATGCCGCCGGACCTTGCCAGCTGTTGCTCTCTACGCGCGTACGAGATCTGGTGACACAAACGGGCACCACGACGCGGGACGGATGACCTAGGGGGTCACCACAACAGGGTTGGGCCCCGGAAGCTGCTCGCACGCAGCACGCCGGAGCGCGGCTGACAGCGGGGATATGCGACGTCATCACGGGCTGGAGCACCACGTTCCTTGAGCCGCTGGTCGAGTCTCTCGCCAAACTCGAGAGCGAGGCAAGCGGCTACCAATCGATACCCAGCAGCAACTTTGGCATTATCGCCAAGCTGCCGTCGAGATTTCCGTAGGCCTGCAGTGCGCACCCGGCAGCCAAGAAGTGACCGCGTTTGAAGCCCCCGGCCTGGGCGGACCAACCCAAGCCTCGCTGATCAAAGCTCGTTTCCTCGATGTGATGAGCGTGGTCGTAGCCGTCGTTGTGGAGCAGGCCCGCGCCGAGGCTGATAAAGCCGTAGCTTGTGGCATCGGAAGAGTTGGTTCGAAGGCTCAGCGCTCCCGAATAGAAGTGTCCACCTGCGCCGCGCGAATCGGGAGCGCCGGAACTGTGAAAGATGGCGCCCGCAGATATGCCGACCAGTTCGCCGAGCCAGACGTGTGAATCCAACGACGCCGCCACATGGATGGGGCCCAGGCGCTTGCTGCCCCCGCCCAATCCAGCGCCCGCGACCACGGTGACGGAGGAGGGCGTCGCTGTGCTGTTGCGCGCTGCCTGGCCCAGGCTGGAACTGGTCAACATTAGGATTGCGCCCCCCATCGCGGCCCTCTTCATGGTCTTGATTCCGTTTGCGAGCGGCGCGGGACCAGCTGCTATGGCACGCTCAAGTGACGCCAACAGCACTTCGAACGTCCATGCGTCACCCGGGAGGGGTCACTGGTTGATGGGCCTACGGTTTCTTCCAGACCGATGACTTGTCCGCTCCGGTGCAGCTTTGCCAACTTGAGAGCGTTGACCAGTACCCGCAACCGGCGACGTAGAACACGCCCTCGCCGTGGGTGTGGAAGTACGTGTTGTTCTCCCAGACGGAACTCTCAAACAACGCCTTTATCTCGTCTTCTTTAAGGGAGCCCCAGATCAATTTGTCACTGTCATTGTTCTGGGTCTTTCCGTCGCCCGTGCCGGTTACCGAGTTTCCTTTGACGTTCCAGTTGCGGTTGCTGAGTCGGTAGCATACGCAACCCGATGGCAGAATACACTTGGTCTTGCCGCAGTTGCAGTTGTTCTCCTCTCCTTTCTGGCAAGTTTCGAACTCGCGGACCGGGCGACTGACTTGTCCGGTGATCTGAACTCCGACCAAGTTGTCAGTGAAGGTGTTGTTGAGGACGTCGAGCTTGTGTGTTTCACGGGTCTGCAGACCGCTGCCGTTCTCGCAGAGCTTGTTGCCACGAATGACGATGGGGCCTTGATTGGCTTCGGTGATGATCCCGGCTTCGCGATTGCGACAAAACTCCGAGTCTTCGACTACGGTATCTTCGTGGTCGTAGTCGAGCCATAGACCGTGGGTATCGTTGTCATTGGCCGTCATTCGCCGGACCAGTAGCTTGCGGCTTTTTAGGATCTTGTTTCCTACTGACCAGCCATAGAGGCCACCGAGCTTGCCGCCGCGCCAGTTGTTGAACGACGCCTCGGTGTCCTCAATCAGCGTGTCTTCGATGATATGGGCAGCCAGACCGTTGAAACCGTTGTGGTTAATCTTGCTCCTACGGATCACAAGCCCCTTCGTGCTAGCAAGCCCGAGGCCATCCCAGCTGTTGTGCACGATCTGGCAGTCCTCGATCAGAACGTTGTCTTGGTCGGCGAGCCTCACCGCACCTTCGGTGCTTTTTTGCTTGGTAACGGCGTGCTCAAAGGTCAGCCCCTTGAGCACCAGATCACTCAGCCCTCGGACTTCTAGAAGCCGCTCACGCATGCCGACTTCGACAAGTGCCTTGTCAGGGGTCACGCCGCTAGGTGGGTTCAGGTAGAGCTTGTCCGCTTGCTCATCGACATAGAAGCTTGCGGCGTTCTTCTGCGTATCGGCCAGCGTTTTCTGCGGGTCTAGCAATTTGCCGTCAATGAAGACCAGCTCGCGGCGAACTCCGAGCCCACTCAGGGAACCCGGGTTGGGGTTGCACGCCTCTTTCCCTGAACCACCACTGCACTCCTTCGTGAACCAATCCTGGGTCCAGGTGTGGCTGTAGATCCCGGCGTCCTTCTTCCAGCCAGTGAAGTAATCGGATCCCGCGATCCTGGCCTTGTTGGCATCCGTCGCTTGCAAGACGATGAGCTTGCCGCCACTTGCCGCTGAGTAGTTTCCCTTGACGGTTTCACGATAGACCCCGGGATGAATCCACACGCGCGTGCCTTTGCCGCCGCCCCGGTTCTTCACGGCTCGGCTCAGCCCTTCGGAAACCGTGGCCAGGGGTTTGTCCTTGGTTCCGGGATTGGAGTCACTCGTGTTTGCGGCTTCCCCGTTGACGTGGAGTTGTTCTAGTTCCTTGTAGGGGTCAACTCCAGTTTGGCTGGCATTTCCGCCAGCACCAGCGTTGCCGCCGGTTCCCGTCTGTCCCGCGGCGCCGCCTCTGCCCGCGTCTCCGCCTGTACCCGTGCCAGCCTGACCCGCGTTGCCGTCCAACGGCGAACCCGACTCCGCTCCGCAGCCCACTGCGCAACTGAGAACGATAACTGCAGGGGCGGCCAAGATCTTGCTTGTCTTCTTTTTCATTGATCCAGGTCTCCAGGGAATGTGACTCTGCAGTGAGCTACCCTTGGTGAGCACTCAAACGTGCTCGCCGAAAGGGCCGTCTCCCCGATTGGACCAGCAAGGTTTGTGCCGCTAACGCCGCTGACGTTCTTGCGGATGTTGCTGGGAGAGCGACGACACGGCAGGTCACCGTGGAGTGACCTCGGGGGTCACCGGACGGCCTCGAAAAATCCAAGAACCTGCTTGTTGACGCGCCGCCGCCTTGGAGAAAGCTCCTTCGGCACCTACTATTGACCCGATGCTGCGGTCGTCACTTGCTGTCCTTGCAATGGCGTTGGCTCTATCGTCCTGCGACATTCCCCCGGTGGCGACGGACGAACCCGCTGACGCCTCAGACGCTAGCTTGAAGGACGCGCCTGCTGAGGTCGCGGAGGCTTCCGAGGCCAGCGAGGAAAACCCTTGGACGCCAGCCAAGCTCCCGGGTCTGCGTTTGTGGTTGGATGCCAGTGCCCCGTCCCATTTTGAACTAGACCAGAGCAAGGTCAGCAAGTGGTCCGACCTTTCTCTAGCGCAAAACCACTGCCTGCAGCTGAAGTCGACCTGGAAGCCCATTTGGAACTCCGAAAAAGTGACTTTCAGCGCCACCGCGCAGCAGCATCTGAACGGGCCCGCGGGTCAGGACCTGGTTGATGTGACCGACCAGCATCTAAATCTGTGGTTGGTCACCGCCATCCCCAAGACCGTTGCCGTAGGAACCGGCAACCTGTTTACTATCCACGCTGGCGCTGGCCTTCCGGCTCTGCAGGTGCGCTCCGACTACGAGACGGCAAGTTTCGTAGCCGCGGCTCTCGACGGGAGCACGAAACTCAGCGCCGAGGTGTCCACCGGCTCGCTAGCGAAAGACAAGGTTCACATACTAAGGGTTCGTAAGGCGGCGGCGAAGATCTCGATCTTTGTCGGCGGAGTTCAAAAACTGCCTGATGCAACTACCGCCCGTCCTAGTTTGCTGGTCGCCACCGATTCGCTCAAGCTGGCAAGTCTGATTGGCGCATCTTTCACTTCATCGCAACAGCCAATTGGACCTTTTTCCGGAGACTTGTACGAGGTGATTTTCGTTCGCGGCCTGCTCGATGAAGAGGTTGCAGTGCAAGTCGACGACTACCTGAATGCTCGTTGGGCATCAAAGTAGGTAGCTGCAGTCTGTCGTTCATGACGGTAAGGAGCCTCCAACGATGGCATTGCCAGGGCGACATCGACGGCTGGAAGCCCGTCCAAGCTCGGGGAGGTTAGGGAGCCTCTTGCCAAACTCTTCGCCTGATCGGTACGCACACGTAATAGCTCCGTGCTAGAGTTCATGCTCGAAGTTTTGCGACGCACTTGGTTCTATTTCCTGCTCGCCCTGGAGTGCGGCTTCCTGCTGGCGGCACCGGCGTTCGGTGACTCAGCCCGAAAACCGCCGCAGCAGCGGTCCGAGCTAGCTCGGCACCACTTTGATCGAGCGATCGTCGCCTACAAAGCAGGACGTTATGTTGTCGCGGCGGAAGGCTTTGAAGCTTCGCACCGCCTGCGTCCCGATCCAAACTCCCTCTTCAACGCCGCGACGGCATGGCGCAAGGCGGGGTCGCCAGATCGAGCCGCCGACGCTTTCCAGACGGCTCTTTCGCTCAAGGGCCTTGACGCTGACCGCCGCAAGGAAGCGACAGAGGCTTTGGCCGAGCTGCGGCGTTCGCTGGCCTACTTGACGCTGACAGCGCCGGTAGGTGCTCAAGCCATCTTGGATGGCACGCGACGGCTGCGTCTCCCCGCAACTTTGCACGCGCAAGCCGGCGTGCATTTCTTACGATTGAGCAGCGGCGGCAAGGCCAAGCGTCTCGAGCTGGAAGCAACACAAAGCTACGAGGTCTCGCTGAGCGACCTGCTAGAACCGAAAGCAAGAACAGTGTCCCGGCCTCCGCCTTCGCAAGCCGGCACCGAGGAACCGAAATCGACCCCCAATACGGGGGGCTTGGGCGCTCAAAAGACAGCGGGCTTTGTGGCCGTGGGCGCTGGGGTTGTTCTTGGAATCACTTCTGTTGTCTTGGGAGTACTGACTCTTGATGCGCGTGACGAATTCGTTGATGGTGGGAGTCGCGATGTCGAGCAGCGGGAGCGTGCGATCGAGTTGAGGACCTATTCTCTTGTTAGCGCGGGTGCAGCCGGAGTCAGCTTGTTGACGGGTGTGACACTGGTGCTAACCGCCCCAACGAGAACCCAGAGTGCCCGAGTCTCGGTGGCAGTGCCTTTCTAAGGGGGCCTGCTGGGATCCGACAAGATGAGTGTTAAACTGGTGAGCTGTGTCTGAGGAAGGCTTCGATGATGTTCAAACAACTGCGCATCCAAAGATGCGCCTGCCTCCCGTCGAGGGCGTTGCGTTTCGTGTCGAAGTCATAGAAGGGCAGTCAGTCGGTACTGGCTACGAAATAAGGCCCAACGATCCACAGCGGGTCTTGTTCGGCAAGAGTCCGGCTTGTCAGATTAGACTCGACGATCCCCTTGTTTCGCGGCGCCACGCGGCTCTGGATGTGACCGGCGCCGGGCTCAGGTTGGTCGATCTGGACTCCACCAATGGAACCACAGTCAACGGTGTTCGCGTTGGCTCCGCAATCCTGAATGGCGGTGAGCGTGTGCAGCTTGGGTCGACGGTGCTCTCCGTTGGCAGAGCCAAGGAGACTCGAGACGATGGAAGCATCTCAGAGCTGGTTGGCTTTGGGCCGATCGTCGGAAAAAGCGTGGCAATGCGGCGCTTGTTTCCGTTGTGTCAACGTCTCGCGGAATCCGATGTCTCCGTCGTCATCGAGGGAGAGACCGGGACCGGCAAGGAACGCCTAGCCGAGGCACTTCACGAAAGGAGTCGTCGGGCGGAGCAGCCTTTCTGCGTACTTGATTGCACGGCGATACCGCCCAACCTGTTCGAATCGGAGCTGTTTGGTCATGAAAAGGGGGCCTTCACCGGCGCGACGTCTCGGCGCAGGGGCGTCTTCGAAAGGGCTCATGGCGGCACCCTGTTGATCGACGAAGTTGGCGATTTGCCCCTGGACTTACAACCCAAGTTGTTGCGGGTTTTGGAACGTTCCGAAGTCACCACAGTTGGCGGCGAGCGAGTCATTCGAGTTGATGTTCGAGTGCTTGCCGCAACGCGCCGTGATCTTGATCAGGAAGTCACACAGGGCAGGTTTCGCGACGATCTTTTTCATCGATTGGCTGTGGCTCGCGTTGAGCTACCCCCCTTGCGGGAACGTCGCGGGGACGTCGCGCTACTGGCGGAGCACTTCTGGGAGGCTGCCGGAGGCCGAGCCGAGGACCTAAGCCCGGAATTGTTGGCCCGATGGGAGTCTTACGCCTGGCCAGGCAATGTTCGAGAACTGCGTAATGCCGTGGCGCGTCGCTTGGCCCTCGGAGAGCTTGCTGAGGTGGATTGGACTTCGTCCGGCCCCGCGCGGGCGCCAGCAGCGATGGCTGGTGACGTTATTGGTCAGATCCTCGCAATGGATCTCCCGCTCCCCGAGGCTCGCAACCGTTTGGTCAGCCTTTTCGAGGCGCGCTATCTTGATCATGCTGTTTGGCAGCATGGCGGCGTCGCTCGAGCCGCAGCAGGGTCCGGCGTCGCGAAGCGCCACTTCCAACGCTTGCGAGCTAAGTATCGCCAGGGTGAGGAAGACTAGCTTTCCTCTTTGCGCCCGATCCGGCTCCGGTTCTTAAGGTTTTGGAGACTTGGCCCAGGATGGCGAACCGATCAACTCCGGCTTTTTCGTGCGTGTTGGGATTGTCCCGCTACGGTGCTGTCCCAAAAACCGCAGTTTGACTCGCGTCGTCTCCGGCTTCAGCGGGACTTTGCTTTCTTGTCCTTTTTGGGAATGGGCAATCAGGATGCTTCCCACAGCGGCTTCCTGCTCCGAGATCTCGATTTCAAAGCTCTTGTTCTTGCCATCGACCGGAATGCGCCGCGTCCCCACCTGAAGGTCGCGCAGCGGAGCGTCGCTTTCCACCGAGATGCGCTTCAGTTCAGTTTTCCGGGTTGGCTCTGGGGCAGCTGTCGTTCCCACGTCGATAGCCAAGTGCGGGACGTGCTTGAGTTTCGCGGGCCTGCTTGCTGAGTTGAGGCCCCACGCCGTTGCGAGCGCACCGCCGCTCGCGAGCGCAGCGGCGAGTACTAACCAGAGTCGCCTCGACCGAGGGCTGCCCGCAATCCGTTGCGAGGACGCTGCCGTCCGCTTGCTCGCCGTTGCGCGTCGCCGCGCAGGGACGATGGGCTCAACCTTGGTCGCGACGGCAACGTTCGGCCCCGATCTGTCCGGAATTGGACCAACCTGGCGCAGCACCTCGGCCAGGCTATTGCAGCTGGCCTCTGGGTGATTCTCGATTAGTGCGCCCACGATTTCACGCCGGAACTGCTCGGCGTTTTCAAATCTGTCCGAGGCGTCCACGGAAAGCGCACGCAAGATGGCGCGGTCTACCGCTGGGGAGAGTCCCGGGACGCTCTTGCTTGGCGGAGTCACATCGCCTTCCAATGCTCGAGCGACGTTCGCGATATCTGATCTCGGGAAGAGCCGTCTTAGGCACAGCATCTCCCAAGCTACGACTCCGGCGGCCCAGATGTCTGTGCGCCGGTCCACGCTCAGGCCGCGCAATTGTTCCGGAGCGAGGTAGCCCGCTTTGCCCTTGACAATTCCGGTGGTGGTGACGCTGGTTTTGTCATGGGTTTTGGCTATGCCGAAGTCTGTCAACAGGGCTCTTCCAGAGCGGTCAACTAGGATGTTCTGTGGGGATACGTCTCGGTGCACGAGTTCAAGGAGCGTGCCATCCTCGCCGCACGCTTCGTGGGCGGCGTGCAGTGCCCCTAGGATGTCGTCCAAGATGCGGGCGATGATGCCAGGGCTGAGTTTTTCGGGCTTTCTCTGACAGCCGCGAATGAGCTCCGATAGAGTCATGCCTTCAACCAGGTCCAAGACGATATAAACGCCTTCTGATCGCCATCCGAAATCGCGAACACGCACAACATTGGGGTGCGAGACCTGCGCCGCGACTCGCGCCTCGCGAATGAAGTCGCGGACGATTCGTTCGTCCCCGAGATAGAGATGGGGATGTAAGAGCTTCAACGCGACTGGGGCATTGCTTGGCCGATGAATAGCTCGCGCTACCGTCGCCATGCCCCCGACGCCCAGTAGTGAAATTAGGTCGTAGTCAGCGACCTGTTTCGGCAGCTGCGCGGGCAGCTCGTTCGCGAGCGGTTCATTCGTTAAGGCCACGTTGGGGGATTCCTCGACTTTTGCACGCCGGCTCGTTGAGCGCCACCAGGCATCCCAAACCGCGGCTATTCGGTGAAGAGCGCTGGAAGGGATCAGATTGCTTCACCATCCTTCACCGCTTGTCCTTGCTGTCCTTTGCCCCGCTGTTGGGTGCGCGAGCGCCCGGCATGGCCGCGTCCGTCAGGCCACCGTATTCGCGACGCCGTCCCAGGGCGAGCGCGCTTCACCAGTTTCTTCGACGAAGACGAAACAGAGCCCTGTGTCAGGGTCTTCTTCCCTCACGATGGCTGGCGAGGGCGAGCGCTCTCGGGTTTTCCCGTGAGGCCCAGGATCGCTCAGCTTCGTCCCCCACGATGGCTGGCGAGGGCGAGCGCTCCGCTGGGACAGAAAGTTGATGGGTGAGAACGCAATCATGGATGTTCCCGTCCTGGGAGAGTGCGATGAAGGGGAGGCCGAAGAAGTCAGCACGATGCCCCTGGCGCGTCACATCGTTCGTGCACGGGTCACCCGCCCACGCGCCTTCCGCCGAGCCCGATCCTGCCGTACACGACCCAGCGGGGCCAGCAAATCGACGTAGGTCAATCGAGAGAGCCTTTGTGTTCCCTGTGTGCGAATGCGACCAAGTCGGCCTAAAGACTACATAGGAAGGTCGCGGGCTCTATCGAGTCGCAATCGCTCTCATCGGTCAAATCGAAACCAGATCGCGAGAACGTTTCTTGTCCACCGGCACAGCGGTGAAAGTCTTTGTACTGGTTCTCTCCGTGGCGAAGTAGAATCGGGGTGCTGACAGCGAGATTGCTGAAGCTATTGCGAAGTAGCCAGTATCCGGAAACCGTGAAGGGGGTGCCTTGATAATTGGTGGCGTCGATTTGGATGGCGTAGTTGTCGCCGCTGGGACTGTGACCAATTCCTTCAAAGACATTGTCGTAGATGGCGATGTTCTTGGGGACCATGTCGGAGCGATTTTCCGTAATGGGATAAATCTTGAGGCCGTAGTCGTTGGCGTTGACGATCTTGTTGTGGTGAAACCAAACGCACTGGGTTTCTGGCAATTTGGCACCTTTGCCAGTGTCGTGAATGTAGTTGCCGGCAACTTCGCCATAGCTCGCGTGACTGTCAATGCCGTGCTCATTGATGGCACTGTGATGGGTTTCGTTGGAATAGATCGAGTAGTTCTTGGTAATCGGCCCGTAGCAGGTTTGGCTGTAGCACTCCTTGGTGCTAACGCCGTGGAAGTAGTGATAGCCGCTATCGACGTAGCGAACCGTAACTTGGGAGGCGCTGTAGAAATAAATACCTGTTTTGCCGTCCCGTAGCTCCAGGCGCTCAATCAATACATTGGTAGAACCGGGTTTGACGATCACGGGCGAGGGTAGATTGTCCGGGTTGTCGTTAGATTTTACAGCTCTAGTGCCTTGAGCGGCGAAATCTCGGAGTACCACGTTGCGGCCGCCGTCAATTTCTACAACGTGCCCACTGGACGCCTCAAAAACTGTGCTCTTCGGGCCGTTTCCTTGCACGACAATGTTGTCGCCTCGGACGACGAACTTACCGTCCAGGGTAATCGTGCAATCACCCGGTAGGTTGAGAGTGCCACCTTGTGTTTCGCCGGCGCTGGGATTTTCCAAGCGCTGTAGAGCGGACTTGATCTCGCTCTCGCTGCAAGAAGGTGATTCGCTGCGCGATGGAAGATTGGCGGAGAGCTCATCGCAGGAAAATGCGATGTCGGGCAATTGCAAATCGCGGCATACCGGTGGGCTGGCCGACAGGTCTTGGTACTGCCCTTCTGGACAGGGATTAGCAGTTACCCTGGGGTTCTCGGGCAAGCACCCTGTATTGGTATTGGCATCATTGCTACCACCGTCGGTACTACTGCCGTCGGTACTACTGCCGTCGGTACTACTGCCGCCATCGACAAAGTCAGAGCCATCTCGGCTGCTCGCTCGGAAGTCACCGCTAACAACGCCAGTGCAAGCGCAAAGCACTCCACCAACGAGCAACGCAATTGATCTGCTGGTGTTCTTGAAAGTAGCAACTCTTGACAATGGTAGAGGCGAAGAGAAGTGGTCGGTAGTGCCTGGCATGCGTTTGGCTCCCAGGTACGCAAGATAGGGGCCAATTGACGCCGCCACCAATTCTGTCCGCTATCACCGTCCTCTGCCAACGAGTCCGATCGCCGCGGGAGTCTGGTGATGACTTGGCCGGTCACCCGGGATGACCCACGGCGCCGTTGATGAAGGCCGCAGCTGCGGCGCTTCGTACTCATCTTCTGCAAGAAAACCCTGCTACCTACTTTGTCTCACACTGGCATGCCTCGTGCAGGTTATCAGCTTCACGGCGATTGAAACCGGAGCGAGCAACTCAATGAACTGGAAACGAGGATTGGGACTACTGGCGGCGCTGGCGGCGCCGGCTTGTTCAAGCGAGCCGGACACCAACACCAAACCGCCAATCCTGCAACCGGAGCGCGCGGTTGCTGGTCCACGCGTCCAGCTGTCCATGGTCGAAGAAACCGCTCAGACTATCACTGTCGATCTTGTTCGCCACGAAGCCGACGACGTTTACGGTATGGCGTTTCGACTTTCGTTTCCGCCGGCGGCCCTGGTCCTGAACGAGGTGCGAGCCAGTTCGGCCTGGGGAGCGGCGATCGTCAAAGCCGCGGCAGTTGATCCGGGCACTATTGCCGGCGTCGTGACTCGAAGCGGCGAAGCTTCAGCCCTCGAAAAGAGCGTGACGACTTTGGCGCGCGTGTCCTTCACCAAGACCACCGACCGAGGACTGGAATACCTGAAGTTCGTGCCTGCACGGAGCGCCCTACAACGTGAAAGCGGCGTCCTTGTTAGCGACATCGCGTGGGTTGGCTTGGAGAGGAAGTGATGAACACTCGCATCATTTCAGCGCTGCTCGCCCTCGGCACCATACCTTGGGTTGGTATGGCCCACGCTGAGACGGCCAACACGAAAAAGCGCTGCGCAGCGGACATTTCCCGAGTGAGCGTGAGCCACGGCACACCGCCGGAAATCTTCGGACCCGTGCAGCGGACGTTGAGCTCCAAGGCGCCGAATGGTTTTTCCTTCGACGTGAGCAGCCTCGACCTTGAGCTGACCATCGACCCGCAGACGGGGCAACTGTCAGGAACGACGAAGCTCTCCGGGACAGCACGGCAAGTTGTTACCTCGATCAAGTTTGGGCTCGCCCAGGGCCTAACCTTCAAGGTCGATTCAGCGACCCCGCTGACGGTGACTCAGGCGCCGGGTCAGTGGGGCTCCCAGAACCACGTCATCACCTTCTCGCCACCGCTGGCCGAGGGACAAGCGGTTTCCCTCGACGTGTCGTACTCGGGCACCCAAGTATGCAAGGGTTTGTGCGCCAATGGCAGCGTCGAGCTTCCCTTCACTATGGGCTACAGCGGTTTGCCGGGCATCGAGGTCGCCGGAATCTCCACCAACATGTGGGGTGCGAAGGCCAGTCTTCGTATCGCGGTGCCGAACGGATGGGACGTTCTTTCCGCGGGCAGGGCTCTCGGGTCAAAGCCGCTCGGCAGCCAAACCGCCTTCGACTTCGACCTGACCCGAAAGTCAGGCTTCGTGCCCTTGGCCCTCTTCTACAAGGGCAAGTTCACCGAGGCGGTCGTGCCCAACGTGGTTCCGAAGACCACGGTCTATTCAACACCAGAGCTGCAAGCCACCGGCGACAAGTTTTCTGCGTGGCTGCCCAAGATCCTCCCGTTCTTTGAAAAGCATGGTCCCGGCCCGCTACCTTCGCCTCATTTTAGAGTAGCCCCGCTTCCAAAGAAGCATCTGTCTGGGTTCAACACACTCGATCTGAGCATCTTGAGTGAACAGTTCTTGGCGGAGGGCGATGAGCTCTTCGAAGAAACGCTAGCCCATGAGGTTTCGCATCAGTGGTGGGGCGGGGCAGTCACTCCGGCCGACACCGGAGTCAATCTGATCCTGACCGAGGGCCTAGCGACCCTAACCCAACATGACTACAGCGCGTTGACCCACGCGCCGGACCACGACTTTGACGAGTACCTCGCCTACCGGCATCGCGAAGTCAGCGTGTTGGAGAAATACTACCATCCCAACACCGCCATCTATTACCCATTTCCCGTCAGTGGAAACTACTTTCAAGGAACCCTACGCGACTATGTCAAGCCGGCCGCGGTACTGGATCAAATCCGCGTTGTGGTCGGCGCCGAGGCTTTCCGCAAGCTCTTGAAGACCTACACCGAAACCTGCACCACGCAGTGCGTTCTCGAGGACTTTCGCAACTTGCTCGACGCCTCCTCGACGCGGGACCTCACAGGACTCTTCAAGGCACTGGTGTATGGCAGCCAGCGGCCCGAAGTAACCCTGGGGTTCGAACCGTCGAGGCGAGCAGAAGACGGCGAAAATTGGCAGACGACGGTTCGGCTCACCTCGCCTGGTGACGCGCCGCTTTGGCTGGAACTGAAGCTTCGCGGCGAGGGCGCGAGCTTGGCACGAAAGCTGGTGCAGACCACCGCCGCCGGCACCACTACGATAGACATCAACACCGCTTTCCCGGTGATCAGCGTGGCGCCGAACCCGCGCCACGACGCGGTGATCGATTCGTACTCGACGGTTCAGGGGGATCTCAACTTCGATGCCCAGGTGGACGGTTTGGACGTTCTGCGCTGCGCCCGCTGGCTCGGTATCATTAACCAGATCACCGAAGAGCCAACCCCAGGGCGCTCGCACTTTGTTGGTGCCGATCTCAACTTCGACCCACGCTGCGACACTAACGGAGACGGCGTCCTGAGTGTTGATGATCTAGCCACAACTCTCAATAGCTTTGGGGCGGTTGGAAATCAGCCGGCACGCTAGGCGGCAACAAAGGAGTTTATCATGGAAACGCGAATCCCATTTGCGGTCATTGTACTGGCGGTCGGTTGGGAATGAATCCCATCAAACTCGAGTTTCGCAAAGGTACCAGCGCCAAGTTTTGGCAGGTATCTGTCGAGGGCGCGAAGCAAGTCGTGCGGTACGGCCGCATTGGAACCGAGGGCCGTGAGACGACGAAGAGCTTTGCAGGTCCATCTCAGGCGAAAGCGGCCTCGGAGAAGCTCGCTAATTCAAAGCGGAAGAAGGGCTACATCAACGCTGGCAAGTCGATGGCGACCAAGTCAAGCTCCGGTAAAGCTGTATCCAAAGCGAAGAAGGGCACAGCGGCGACCAAAAGCGCCAAGGGTGCTGCGAACAAGGCGAGCCGAGGAAGCGGCATCAAGGGCCGAATCGCTGCGCGCGTCCAAGAGATCACGGAGTGGTTGACCAAGAACCCACCGGAGGAGTTTCCGGACGAAGTTGAGTGCTGGAAAGAAAAGAAGCCCGCGTCCGAAGCGGCGATCAAGAAAGCGGAAAAGACGCTAGGTCACGCGTTGCCAGCAGACTTCAAGGCCTATCTGAGTATCCACAACGGAACCCCCGCCGACGTCGTCTGGGGCGAGTTGCATCAAGTCCAGGACCTCCCCCAGAAATCGAAGTGGCTGCTCGGGATGCTGGGCGACGACGAAGTCGAGCAGGCCCACAAAGTCGACGCGCGAATCAAACCGGTCGAGTTTTCTGCGTCGTGGATCGTGATCGGTACGAGCGCGCGAAATCGCGACCACCTTTGTATCGACCTCGACCCGGACAAGGGTGGCACGAAGGGACAGATCATCTTGGTCTCGGTGGATAGTGGTGGCGCACATGATTGGCTAGCTGAGAGCTTCGAGGATTTTCTCGACTACCACCTGCGGGGCCATCTCCAAGGGAAACGCAAAGAGCCCAAAGCCAAGCGTCGGCTCGAGAAAAAGAAGGCGAAAAAGACCGGTGCCGCAAAGCCTACGGGATCACGCGAAGGTGCGAGCAAGACAAAGGTGCCGTCTTTGCCGCCGGCGGAAGCCTATGTTCCTCTCCCCCGCAATGCTCAGCACGAAAAGCTACTAAGTGGGTGGGAGCGCAAGCATGTCAAGCAGTGGGGCGATTGGCTCAAGAAGCAAGGGCATCCGCTGGCCGAGCTCGTCCATGCCGACCTCAAGGCCGAAAAAGAGCCACCGCAACAAGAGATGCACAAGAAGCGCGCGCTAGAGCTCTTCCAACAGTACGTCGATGGCTACTTTCGGCCACGGTACCGCGGGCTCGCAGAACACATGGTCCACTTCACGCAAGAAGACTCCCGCTACTTTGGGTTTCGCTACGGGCTTCTCGACAACCTGCATAACTTCAGACTCCAGTCCAAAGGCCAGGTCAAGCAGCTGCGGGAGTTTATGAAGGACCCCCACGCGATCTTCGCTCGACACGTCGTCCTTCGGAAGTTCACGATCACAGACCTGGAGTTCCTGTCCCAGTTTCGCGCGGTCCGGGAGCTCAAGCTCGATTGGTCCAATCTCAAGAAGCTTCGCTCGATCGAGCCGGTCGCAAATATGAAGCTCCTCCGATCGGTCAGCATCGAGGGATCCGCCGTGCGCGGTATATCACCTCTCGCCAAAGTCCCCGTCATCCAAGTCTGTCTCGACAGCACGCCGATCACCAGCATCCAATCACTCAGCGGCCACAAAACGCTTCAGCACATCATGTTGAGCGACACCGCGGTTCGCTCGGTGAACTCCCTCATGTCATGCAAGAACCTCTGTTCGGTGGATCTCTACTGCACCCTCGTCACCGACAGCGATGCCGAGGCGCTCGATCGACACATCCGCAAGAACAAGGCCCGCCCCTCCCGCGACGAGCACCTCATGCATAGGATCGACAAAGACGGGGTGTTTCATATGCAGGCTTCGTCGAAGACGGACCTCGCGAGAATCCGCCGACGCTGCCAAATCTGATCACTCCGGCAGGCTTGCCTCGTCGACATCGAGACCTTCATCCCATTCCACCTTCACCAACGATGCGTTGCCAACCCGCCAACACTCTTCGATCGATCCTGCTTGTGTGCCTGCTCTGTAGCTGTACCGACGGGATCATTGGCAGCGGTCCCGGTCCCGGCCCGGACAAAAGCGATGCCAACCCCGACGTCATCGCCATCGACATCGACATCTTGTCGGCCCAGCGTTTTTTCACCGCGCCCAGCCAGCACACCGCCGTCGGCATCACGTTCCTAGAGGGCGACATGGAAGGACAGGTCGCCGGCGATTTGCGAGATGGCCAGGGACAGTCGGTGCCCTACAAGGCCGAGGTCATCGCCTGGTGGTCGGCGCAAAAGCGCTTCGTCAAACACGCGGTCTTGCGCTTTGTCGCCAGCGAAGAGGAGCGTTACGCCTTTCACTGGAAAGAGCTGGCACCGGCCAATGACCCGCCCAGCATGCTCCAAAGCGACGACAGCTCTCTGACCATTGATACCGGCAAGGTCGAGGTCGTCCTTTCCAAGCAGAATCCCAGCCTCTACCAAAGCGCCCGCGTTGGCACCACCACCTATCCGGCCGCCACGCTAGTCTTGGACTCGGACGACGGCATCGCCAGGGAGCCGACCCAGCTTGCGGACTGGACCACCGAGGTCGTTCGCGACGAGGGCGACAGCGTCCTGGTGCGCAGCTCGGGCTTCTTCCGCACCGCGGGAAAAACAACCATCGCCAAGCTCGACCTGCGCTACGAATTCTACAAGGACAGAGACTGGTTCAACGTGTTTCACACCGTTACCTGGATGGTCCGAAATCCCAACCACGGCTCTTCTCTATGGGCCATCGACATTCCCGCCCCCGATGCCTCTACTTTTCGCGTTGGATACGGAGAAAATTCTTCCGACCATTTTTCGTATGGGACCACCGCTCCCATCCGCGCCAGCCAGCTCGAGGTCGATGGCCTGAGCGTCTACGTGGGCGACGCCCTCGCCGATAGTGCAACCCATCTCGCCGGGTGGGCGGCGGCGGAACGCGATACTGGCACCGGCGTCGCCGTGGCCCTGCGACACGCTTGGCAGACGTACCCCACCGAGTTTTCCTTTCAAGAACACACCATGCGCGTCTCCCTATGGCCACAAAGCGCCCCCCGCATGGCCTTTCGCTACAGCGACATCATGCCCGACGAACTGTACTTTTCCGACTACTGGGAAAACCACGAGTGGTCACAGGGCCTAGGGCATGCAGAGCATGAGTACGTCAACAACCCCTATTTTGAGCACACCGCCGAAGGCGCCGCCCGCACCCACGAGTTTGCTGTGCAGTTCTACGATAGCGATAGCGCCCTCCACCCCGCCGAGCTCAACTCCATCGTCCAGCACCCAGTGATCGCCCGGCAAGATCCCAAACACGCCACCAAAATTCCTATCCAAGGGCTCGACATCGCCCCCATAGGCACCCTGCCCGAGGTCATCGAAACCGCCCTCGACAGCCTGGGCAAGATCGTTTCCGTTCGCCCCAAAGGTGGCCACTACTACGGCTTTTGGCGATTCGGCATGGTCCGCTGGGGCGCGCCGCCCGAATCGGGATTGTACCGCTGGTTCGACAACGCCCAGTACAGCCAACAAGTCATTCCCTGGATCCTGTTTATCCGCGGCGGCGACCGCAGCTTGTACGAAGAGGGCGAAATCCTCTCTCGGTACCACATGGATGTCGGCACCAATCACTACACCACCCGCGACGGTGCCTCCCCCGGATACATGGGAGCTGCAGCCATCGCCCCCTTCCCTTGGTACGCCGGAGGATTGTCCAAAGCCCCCAAAATTCACTTTCTACGCCACTTCTTGCATCTAAGCGGTGACCTTCGAACTCGAGAAGTCCTCGACCGGGTCATCGATTTTCACGCAAACCACGCCCTCAGCAAGCCAGCGGGAAAACGGAGTTGGGGACGCGAACTGTACAACGGACTGCGAGTCTTGCACGAAATGTACGAGGCTACCTGGGATCCGCGAATCAAGGAGCTCGCGCAGGAGTGGACCCTCTTAGCTCTCGGCCGGGAATACCACCCGGATTACCAGAGCTTTCGAAACCCACAAGGCTATCTGTACCAAGGACTGCTGCGCACCATCGCTCGCTGGCAAGCGGAGGACTGGGGGACGCTCACATGGGATGCCAGTTGGGAAGGATTGCGCGATCCAGATGGACAGTGGGGCTTAGAAGATGCCCAAGCGATCCTCCTCACCGATCTGCAAAACGCCGGCTTTCCCGACATGCCCTGGGGCGGGGTCAAGAAGATCACCCGCGGCGCCGCGGTTCAGTTCGGCTACCAAGTCACCGGCGATCCAAGATGGATCGATATCGGCTGGGATTTGGCCTGTGGCCTGTCGGGAATCGTGCCCCACCACCAGAGCGACATCTCGGTAGAACACTACCCCTACTTGTTGGGCAATGGCCTGTACGAGAAACAGCTCTTGCCCATCCTAGCTGGTGCATCTTTAGGGGTAGCCCATGGCAAGAACAATTGCGCCGACGCGGTTAGACAAGACTTGCACATGGGCCTCACCAACCCGGATGGACAGGGCTTCTTCGGCAAATTCCACCTGCGCCCCACTCGAGACGGAGAGCTATCGGTGAAGATTCACAGCATGGGCTACGGGGACTCGGGTATCAGCCCCGCTTTGCAAGTCACCATCTTGCGCAACGGCGCTGTCGAGCGCGACGACATCACCTTGCCGGCGGGCGAACCGGTCGTTCTCGATCCTGAACGCTATCTCCTTCGTGACTCGACGAGCAGCAAAGAGATCACCCTGACCAATGTCAAAACCAGCGATGCTCTTGTCTTCGAAGTGCGCGCCATCGGCGAAGAGGTCGCCCTCGTCGCCCTTGTCAGCGATGCCGACACCGTGTACGAGGTCCCCAGTGCTACTTGGCTCGCATTGCGGCCGCAAGACGGCGACCGGGTCAACGAGGCCACCACGCGCATGTTTCTGCGCACCACAGAAGAAACCACTACCGTGCGCAATGAGAAGCGCATGTTCTTGATTTTGGATGCCAACACGGGGGAAGAGCTGTACCGAACCCCCCTGGCAACCCATCCCGAAGTCTCCCTAAACTTGGGAGCCAACAGGGACATTGTGTTGGTGAGCCTCGGCAATGGAACCTATCTACGCACGAGCGGTATCTCGCCCTTCGTGGCCACCAAGCCCAACTCCTGGTTCGAGCCCCGCTAAGGCGCTGCGGCAGCGCCAAGGAAACCCCACTCGTTCCAAATCCACCTTGTCGAAGTACGCGCAACGTGAAACGCTGGCGCGACGGTACGATGGTGCACCGCTGGGTCGCCACTTCGATCTTGGAAGCCTCCCGCGGCTTCAGGAAACTGCGCGGCTACGCATTCCGAAGCTCGTTGTCGCGCTTCGGGGACCTGAACAAACCACCCGCGTTGACCACCAAGGACAAGCTGCATGAACATCAAAGCGACAAGACCGCCACTTCCGTGATCAACGGCGGGAGGGACATTCCACGGGGAGCCGGGGGATGCAGGCTCGGCCCTCGAGCCACGATGGCATGAAAGCACAATCTCTATTGAAAATGTCGTCCCCAGCACTCATCGGGGCGGTTCTTGCCTGCGCGACTGGTTGCGACAACAGTGCAGAACGCTTGAGTGCGCCAATCGCAGAAGCGGAACTTGGTAGTCTCGCCAGCGCCAAGGCCGCTCGCAAGAACCCGACAGCACCCGCTTCTGTCGCCGTGCCAGCCACGGCGCCGTTGAGCGCGACTCAACCCCTACCACCTCCAAATTCCGCGTGGCGACCCCGTAGCTACGGGGCCGTGAGACCGATAGCTGGTGCCTATGCCAAGCAGAGCTACACAGTCCGTTCGGGAGGCTTCGAAGCCGTGGCTCACTATTCGCAATTGCTCTACGCCAAGAAACCCGTGGCGCGTCGTGTAGGTCAGACCTTCGTTTCGCCCGACAAGCAATTCGCGGCATTCGAGTTGAATGGGAGTATCGGCCTCCATTCCGCAGGATCGGCCAAGGCCCATACCGTCAAAGTGACGCCGTTCCGTGCGCTGAACAAGGCTACCTGGGACTTGGGTGCCGGCGTGGTGACCTTCACGCGTTACGGTGGCGAGCCGCTGGCCATTCGCTTGCCGCCCGAGACATGAAACTCGCGCGACCTCCCAATTCAATACGAGTGCCCTCGAATCGAAACACCGAGGAGCTCGCCGAGCTCTTCGGTGACACCCTGCTCGCCAGCGCAGCCATGAACCGGCTTCTCCACGACGCATATGTCCTGAGCCTCGTCGGCGAGACCTACCGCAACCCAAAGCGCTCGAAGCGATCACGCAAGAGCAACAACTACCAGGAAACAACCACATGAAGTCGACCAAGTGGAAAATGGATCTGCTTGGCCGATCCAGCGCCTCGGCCGCGCCCACCCTCTGTGCGCATGGCCTGGCACTCGCGATCACTGGATCCGCTTGGCCGAGCTGGGCTGCTCCATGAGGCCCAGCCTTGACAGCCGGAGCGACGAGAAGTGTGGCGCACCGACCCCCAAAACCCACACGCGAGACTGGACCTCAGACGCGAGCCGCCAGTGCGCCCGCGGCGCCCCGGTCCTTGCACCCCGGGCGCACTGGCGGCACGCTGAGTGCGTGCTCCGCATCACCACAGTCTGGGCTGGACTCTGCACTCTAGGCGTCGCGATCGCTTGTGGCGGCAGCAGCGAGGATGGGCCCAAGCCTAAGAAGGACAGCGGCACCGACGGAACCGCTGCCTCCGGTGGCTTCGCGGCATTCGGCAACTCAGGCGGCACGGGCGCAACCGCCGGTGGCGGTGCGGGCGGCACGACAACGGGTGGTACAGGTGGCAGCGGCGATGGCACCATCGACGTGAGCACCTCCAGCTTGAGCGCAGCCGAGACGGAAACCAATCTGGCGATCGCGCCGGACGGTCGCATGCTGGCGGTGTGGATCGGCGTGCAACCCCAAGGCGGCTCCACCAACGGCTACAGCGTCAGTCTGGACCAAGGCAAGACATGGTCGGCACCGGCAGCTCTGGACGCCCCTGGGGGCCGGGTTGCGAGCGATCCCGTCGCCTTCGCCGCGCCGGACGGCAAGTTGTACATGACCTTCATCGCGTTCCAGCGTAGCCCGCAGGGTCAGCCCTTCGACATGCGCGCCTATCTCGCCGAATCAGCACCCGGCTCGACGGCCCTGAGCGCACCCATCGATCTGACCGGCCCCGTCGCAAGTGACAGCATCGACAAGCCCTGGGGCATCGTGACGCCGGACGGCACCATCTACGTCACCTGGCTGGATACGGGGCAGCCCCGCATGCGCATTGCGGTGATCAACCCCACGACAAAAGCCGTTCAAATCAACAATATCGACAGCGGCCAGGGCTTCCGCAACCTGATTTATCCCTGCCACGACTCCGTCACGGGTCGGCTCTACGTCGTGTACCACCCCGGTGGCGGCATCGGCATCCGTGGCAGCGACGATGGCGGGGCGACCTGGCCCCATGTCACAGCCGTGGCCTTGCAGAGTGACCTGCCCCCGATTTTCGACGACCCCACCTGCGTCGCCCACGACGGCAAGGTCTGGGTGTCCTACGGCATCGGCACCGACACCTTCGACCCCTCCGAGAACCCACGCTCGGACAGGCTGCGCTTGGCCATGAGCAGTGATGGCGCGCAGAGCTTCACCCACATCTTCGCCGAAGACAGCAGCGCGGGCACCAAGTTTCTCCACCCGCAGCTGACGCGCACCTCGGATGGTTCGCTGCACTTGCTCTACTACGCGGGCACCAATCAGGATCCGGATCCGCAGGGCACGGTGCGCCTCGCAACCTCGACGGACGAAGGCAAGACCTTCGCGCCGAGCCGAATCGTCCGGACCCCGATTCGATTCACCAAAGCGCGAACGGACCAACGCTGGCTTGGCGACTACATCGGTATTGCCGCCAAAGATCTGGCCGTGTTCGGGGTGTTCGCGGACAACAACACCGGCACCAGCCACGTGCGATTCTTCGCGGGCAAGTAGACCCCTCCCTCACCCCACCGCGCCGAGCAGCTGGGCGGGTGAGTGGGGGCATGAGATACATCAGCCAAAACCCGCAGTTGTGGGCGCCCATCGAAAACAAAGATGCGCGCCCCACAAAACGATGTTAGGCCACGCTTCCGTGAGACCGACCACGGGCAGCCGGCGAACGAAGTTCGTATTTGTCACGGGCGGGGTTGTCTCTTCAATCGGCAAGGGCCTGACCAGCGCCTCTATCGGCGCCCTGATGGAGGCCCGGGGGCTTCGTGTCACCCACATGAAGCTGGACCCGTATATCAACGTGGATCCGGGCACGATGAGCCCGTATCAGCACGGTGAGGTCTTCGTCACCGACGACGGCGCGGAGACGGACCTGGACCTGGGTCACTACGAACGCTTCACCACCTGCCGCCTGGCCAAAGACGCCAATATCACCACCGGCCGAATCTACGAGGCGGTGATCAGCAAGGAGCGGCGCGGAGAGTATTTGGGCGCCACGGTTCAGGTCATTCCGCACATTACCGACGAAATCAAAGCTCGAGTTCGCGCAGCCACGGAAGAGGCCGACATCGCCATCGTGGAGATCGGCGGCACCGTTGGCGACATCGAGTCCCTGCCCTTCCTCGAGGCCATCCGCCAACTGAAAATCGAGGCCGGCAAAGAAAACGCCGTCAGCGTGCACGTCACGCTAGTGCCCTTCATCCCGACCGCCGGCGAACTCAAGACGAAGCCCACCCAGCACTCGGTTCGGGAGATGCGTGAGATCGGCATTCAGCCGGACATATTGGTCTGCCGCTGCGACCGCCCGATTGCCCGGGGCTTGAAAGAGAAGATCGCACTGTTTTCCAACGTGATGGTCGACAGCGTGGTCAGCGCCGTGGACGTCGGCTGCATCTACGAGTTGCCGCTGTTCCTACACGCTGAGGGCCTCGACGGAGAAATTGCCGAGCGTTTGAACATCTGGTCCCGTCAACCCGAGCTCACGAGCTGGAAGCGGGTGGTCGACAAGTTCAAGAAGCCCGAAAGCGGCAGCGTCAAGATCGGCGTCGTAGGTAAGTATGTGCACCTCAAGGACAGCTACAAGTCTTTGCACGAGTCCCTGGTTCACGGCGGGCTCTCCAACGACGTCTCCGTCGAGTTGGAGTACATCGATTCCGAAGACATCGAGCGCAGCAGTGCAGCCTCGCTGCTGTCGGGTCTCGACGCCATCTTGGTGCCCGGCGGCTTTGGGGACCGTGGTGTGGAAGGCAAGATCAGCGCGATCCGCTTTGCTCGCGAGAACAAGGTGCCCTTCTTCGGCATCTGCCTCGGCATGCAGCTGGCGGTGATCGAGTTCGCCCGACACATCTGCGGTCTGAAGGGCGCCAGCAGCACCGAGTTTCAGAAAGATCCGCCCCATCCGGTGATCGACCTGATGCCGGACCAACGCGGAGTCAAAGACAAGGGCGGCACCATGCGCTTGGGCGCCTACCCCTGCAAGCTTCTCCCGGGCAGCCGCGCCGAGGGGTTCTACAACGAGAGCGACATCAGCGAGCGGCACCGCCATCGCTTCGAGTTCAACAACGACTACCGACAGCCCCTCTCCGAGGCCGGCTTGGTACTCAGTGGTACCAGCCCCGACGACCGCCTCGTCGAGATCGTGGAGCTTCCGGACCATCCGCACTTCATCGGCTGCCAGTTCCACCCCGAGTTCAAGAGCCGGCCCATGTCGAGCCACCCGCTTTTCTCGGGCTTCGTCGCCGCAGCAAAACGCCGCCGAGACGAGATCGCAGAAACTGCGCAAAAGTCCGAAGACGCAGCTCCAGCAGAAACCACTGTCAATTAGCACTGGCAACTGTAAGTGCCGCGGTTGCGCCACCGTTGCTCCTGCGCGGGATCCTCGCTAACACCCGCCGCAGGAGAGACCGATGATCGATCGCCAACTGTTTGTATCCGGCTGTGCACTGTTCGTCCTACCCGCGTTGCTCGCGAGCTGCGGGCCCGGTGGCGCCGCTCAGACCGTGCGCCCAGAAGCCAAGACCGCCGAGGACGCCTTGGGCGAAGAGCCTGTCGACTGCAGGGATGTCAGCAAAGGCGCCGAACCCCTGGTCGTGGATTGGAAGCCCGAGCAGCGCGGCGACCTGGAAGTCGCCATGAAGGACGGCATCGCGGTGGTGCAATACGACTGCAAGGGCATGAAGGTGCTCGGAGACTGCAAGCTGAGTGGCGAGTACGGCTACATCGCCATGACCCGACGCGAGCAAGTGGTGCGCCTTTCTGACGCCGACGAGGTGCGCGCCAATCTGCCCCTGTCCGGCGCCACCTTGGGCGGCGAGATGCAGCGCGGCTCGGCGCTGGACGTGGGCATCGTCATGGTCGGGAAGCACCGCACCACCTGGCAGGCGCCGACGAAGAAGGATCTCCAGGGCCAGTGCGATGGCGCGACCCACATCGTGCGCGCCGCGACCGTTGGCGCGTTCGTGCTGTCCACAGGCACGAGCGCCAAAGTGGCTGCTGCCGCCGAGCTCTTCGGAGCCGGGGCGAGCACCAAGAGCTCGAGCAAGCGGGAAACCAAAAACCAAGACGGCGATCCGAACGCGTGCAAGGGCGCCAAACCCGACGACGCGACTCCCCCGGCCCAATGTGGTGCGGCCATCCGCCTGGTGCTGACACCGATCGCGCCGGAACAAAAGGCCGCCGAGGCCGCAGCGCCCGCCGCCGCGGAAGAAGCACGCTGCCCGGAAGGCCTAGTGCTGGTCGAAGGCAAGTGCGGCAAGCCCAGCGCCGAAGCAGCTTACCAATGCAAGCCCGGCGACGAGAGTGGCTGCAAAGCGCAATGCGACAAGGGTCACTCGGGCAGCTGCCGAAGCTTGGCCAAGCTCATCGGGCGCAAAGACCCGAAGACCGCCGTCGCGCTCCTCGACAAGGCGTGCCAAGGAGACGACGGCCTCGCCTGCGCCTGGTTTGCGGCTGAGCTCCTGAGCGGCAAGAACATCACGGCTGACCCAGCCAAGGCCAGGTCGACGGCAGAGCGTGCATGCCAACTTGGCGCCGCTGAGGGCTGCACCGTCTTGGGCCGCACGCTGAAAGACGACGCTGCGGCGGCGCAGGCCGCGTTCAGCAAGGGCTGCGCCGGCGGTGACCCCAAGAGCTGCGCAGAAGCCGGCAAGGCGATGATGGCGACAGACGCCACGAAAGCCCTGAAGCTGCATGAGCGGGCCTGCCACGGCGGCGTGGCCGCAAGCTGCATTCCGGTGGCAAACGCCTACGACTCGGGCGAAAAGGGTTTCGGCAAGAACCCCATTCGCGCCAGCATGCTGTATCGCCGTGCGTGCTACAGCGGCAAGGCCCTGGGCTGTTTCCACCTGGGCCGCTTGGACCTCGCGAGCAACCCGGACAGCGCCAAGCGCAGTTTCAAGATGGCGTGCAGTCGGCAAGAGAAGCTAGGTTGCGCCGCGTTGGTGGTCGCATTCGGCGAGAAGAAGACCATCATGTTCAAGCCGCAAGAAAAGAATGCGGCAGTCCAAGCATGCGTTAAGGGCTCACCACCGGACTGCGTGCTAGCCGGATTGATGGAGGGCGCGACGGGCGCTAAGGCAGCGAAATCGCGCTTCAAGATGGCGTGCACGCGCGGCCACAAGACTGCCTGCGCCTTCGAAAAGACCCTCAAGTAGGCAGGGTTTCCACGGCTCGGCCCGGGGCCACGAAGCGCCAAGAAAGTGCCGGCCGACGAACGCCGGCTCGGGATTTCCGACGAAAATCCCGGGGCTCCGCCCCTGGCTGCCGAGGGCCTCGGCATGCGCTAGGTTCCGCGCCATGCGTTCCTTGGCGATTCAGCTGGCGATCGGGGCGGGCGTCCTGGTGAGCTCGGCATGCGGGGTGGGCGGCTCCGGCGGCGGCGGCACGGGCAACGCCGCCGGCGTGGGTGGCAGTGGGGGGTTCGGTGGCTCCGGCGGGCAAGCGGGCAGCGCGGGAAGTGGCGGCTGTTCCTCGCCTTCGGATTGCGCGCCGCCCCAGAACGAGTGCCAGCAGGCCACCTGCGAAAGCCAAGTGTGCGGCGCCGCGCCCACGCCGGCGGGTACGCCCCTCGTCACCCAGACCCCGGGCGACTGCAAGCGCGCCGAGTGCGATGGCAACGGCAACAGCGCCAGCGTCAACGACGACACAGACATCGAGGACGACTCCAACGAATGCACCGATGACGTGTGCAACGCGGGCACCCCCGCTCACAACAACAAACTGAGCGGGACCAAGTGCACGGCAGGCCTGTGCGACACGAGCGGCCAGTGTGTGCAGTGCCTCGCGCCCAACGATTGCCCAGGCACCGACGACGAGTGCAAACAGCGCACATGCACCGGCGGGGTGTGCGGGACGGGATTCAGCGCCGCCGGAACGCCCGTGACCGCTCAGACCGCTGGTGACTGCAAGAAGGCGCAGTGTGACGGCTCCGGCAACATCACGTCCGTCAACGACGACTCGGATCTGCCCGACGACAGCAACCCCTGCACAGACGACAGCTGCAGCGCCGGCACGCCCGCCAACACACCCAAGAGCCCTGGCACGAAGTGCGGAGCCTCCGGCGTGTGCAACGCCGCGGGAAAGTGCGTGGGCTGCAACGCCCCGACTGACTGCCCCGGCAACGACGACGAGTGCAAGAAGCGCACATGCACTGCCAACGTCTGCGGTCTGAGCTTCACCCCCGCGAACACGCCCCTGGCTAGCCAAACCGCCGGGGACTGCAAGCAAGCTGTCTGCGACGGCAGCGGCAACATCGGCAGCATCAACTTGGACACGGATCCGATCGTGGACGGCAAGGAATGCACCCAAGACCTGTGCACCGCCGGCACGCCTTCCAATCCGCCGGAAAACCAAACCAAGACCTGCACTGAATCCGGCGGAAAGTTCTGCGATGGCGCGGGGAGTTGCGTCGAGTGCAACTCCGCCACGACCTGTGGCGGCGGCACCTGCACCAACAACCAATGCGCGCCCACCGTCACATCGACGGTTCCCGCAGACGGTGCGAATGGCATTGCCATCAGCACCGGGATCAGTGCCACCTTCAGCGAGGCGATGAACCCGGCTACCCTATCCGCGCAGACCGCGTCGGGCAGCTGCAGCGGCTCGATCCAAGTTTCCTCGGACGACTTTTCGAGTTGCATCGGCATGAGCCAAGCCGCCGCCGTCATGTCCGGCGGAAACACCACGGCCAGCCTGACCCCCGCCGCGCCTCTCGCCTACGGCCTGACCTACAAGATCCGCGTCACCACTACGGCGACGGACAGTGCCGGCGTCGCCATGGCATCCCAATACACATCCACCACGGGCTTCTCCACGCCCTTCCCCGCCGCATGCATGGGTGACATCGTCATCAGCCAGGTCTACGGCGGCGGCGGCAACTCCGGCGCGGCCTTCACCCACGACTTCGTAGAGCTGCACAACCGCACGAGCAGCAGCGTCAACCTGAGCGGCTGGTCCGTGCAGTACGCCTCCTCGACCGGCAGCAATTGGAGCGTAACTCCCCTGTCCGGCAGCATCCCCGCCGGCGGCTACTTCTTGCTGCGCATGGCCGGCGGTAGCACGGGCTCGCCGCTGCCCACCCCGGACCAGATCGGCACCCAATCCATGGCCGGAACCGCCGCCAAGGTCGCGTTGGTCGCAAGCACCGCGGCGCTCAGTGGCACCTGTCCAACCCTGACTTCCCCGCCCCTGGTCGACTTCGTCGGCTACGGCAACAACGCCAACTGCTTCGAAGGCAGCGGCAGCACGGCAAACCTCTCCAACACCAGAGGTGCCCTCCGCGACGTCGCCGGCTGCGCCGATGCCGACGACAATTCCACCGACTTCGTCGTCGCCACACCTATCCCCCGCAACACCGCCGCCGCGCCCGCCTACTGCCCCTGCCCCGCAGATACTCAAAACGAAACCGGTGCAGCCACAGAAGCCGACTACTGCAACCTGCAGTCCCCCACCAACCTAGCCGTGACCTCCGGAGCTCCGAGCGCCCTCGTCTATGGCCGCGTCTTCGAATCCGGTGTGACCGAGGCGGCCGGTGCGCACTCCACCGTGCGTGCCCAGCTCGGCTATGGCCTAGTCGGTAGCGATCCTTCGACCCAAACGTCCTGGGCCTTCATGGACGCCGCCTACAACGTGCAAGTCGGCAACGACGACGAATACAGCGCAAGATTCACTGGTCCCCCGATCTCCGGCGCCAAGAGCTACGCCTACACCTACCGCATGAGCGTCGACAGCGGCATGACCTGGACCTACTGCGATAGCGACGGCGCCGGCTCGAACGCAGGCCTCACGTTCAGCGCCGGAGCGCTCGGGAGCATGAGCGTGACGCCTTAGTCTGTTGGCGGCGTTGCTCGGCGAGCGCTGCGAACTCTTGAGCATCGTCAGCGATGCGAACGCCGCGGGATCTGGAGTTAGTCGATCGACTAACTCTACGGTTTGGTTTTGGGGTCGAGCACGAGGCCAGGCAGGGCCGTGCCTCCCGCACCGGGCCGCGCGGGGCCACTGCCCGTCGGTCAGTCGAGCCAGCGACGAGAACTCACGGCGTGTTTGGCGCCTGGTCGCGGACCCGCTCGCGTCAACGCGCCTGGAGGAGCCCCAGGCTGTCGGCGGCGCCTCAGGCCGCTTCAGAAAAGATGCGGCCCATGGCTTGGGCTGCGTCGCGCATGTTCGGCCTCGCCGGTCCGACCGCGCTCAAGTGACAACGCTGACCGAGCAGGTCGAAGGAGTGCACATGCACGCTGTCAGCCGGTACCGAAAGGGCCTCCGCGCAGTGCTGATTGGCGCTGCCCAAAGGCGCAAACGCCGCCAGGGTCTCCGCAGCCGCCCCCTTGGTCTGAGCCGCAATCACCAGCCCACTGTCATCCGCCAGCACAAACCCAGCCAGGTTGCTGCGCTGTGTAGCCACCCGCAAATACAGCTGCGCGGCTACCTGTTCGACATCACTACGTGCTTTCCGACGTTCCTGGAGCATCGTGAAATCATGGCATCCGGTCGCCGAGACAGAAAAGTAATCTGCAGCTCCGGAGCAGCCTTTCTGGTGGGGCGGCAAACGGGAAACTCGGACATCGAACGGTGCCGCGGGGCGCACACCCAGCCTCGGGCGCATCGTCGCTCCGAGGACCGCATGACGCGCTCAGCTCGGGGGACGACCGGCGAGATGAACAGCGCGCTGCTTGGGGGACGACTGCCGGACTGAATAGCGCG
The DNA here is from genome assembly GCA_965222375.1 of Polyangiaceae bacterium. Lineage (GTDB taxonomy): Bacteria > Myxococcota_A > Polyangia > Polyangiales > Polyangiaceae > JACKEA01. The sequence goes on along the minus strand of CBDCTZ010000016.1, from coordinate 2,521,803 downwards.
CGCTGCTTGGGGGACGACTACCGAGCTGACCACGGCGGGCGCTGCTTGGGGGACGACTACCGAGCTGACCACGGCGGGCGCTGCTTGGGTGGCGACGGACGAGCTGACCACGGCCGATGCGCGTCCCAGCACGGTGGCTGGGTATGGAAAAAGAAATGCCTTTGCCACACCGTACCCACAACAGGCCCAGGGCGGGTGGGCACGGTGATCGGCCCAGTGTAGATTCAGTTGCGCAATTTTTGTACGGAGGCCCACCCTCGGGAGGGTACAAAGTGTCGGGCGACCGCGATGCTGAGTTGCGGAAATAGCGCCGGCGACAGGGTTGAATCCGACCGGAAGGGGCTTCGATGCGGGCGGGCCTTGGAGGGCCCGCCACGTCCGCATCTCCGCCGGGGCGCCGGCGCCGAAGTTGTCAGTGCAGGAGCGTGAAGCGCGCGCACCACTGACCAGGAGTTTCTGACCTTGTGACGCACTTTGTGCTTGACGGGTCTCTGGGCGGCGTCGTTTCGAGTTTCGAGACCAGCGATTCAAGTGCGCGGTGCGCGCGCGAGATTGAAGCCCAAGGGCGCTTCGACTTCGAAACGACTTCGCCGGTAGCCGCATCGCCGAAACGCCAACTGCGGGCAAGCAGTGAAGGAAAATATCCCCGTGTTACGAAAGAAACATGGACACTCTCGACTCTCTCAGCAACGAACAACTCCTCGCGCGGCTGCCGGTGCTCTGCTCCGAAGAGCGACGAGCGACCGCTGAGGTCATCGTCTATTTGGCAGAGGTCGAGCGTCGAAAACTCTACCTCCAGGAAGCCTGTTCCTCGCTGTTTTCGTTCTGCGTCGAGCGGCTTGGCTACTCGGAACAAGCTGCCCTGAAGCGAATGCGCGTGGCTCGCCTGTACCTGGAGTTGCCGCAGATCCTCAACGAGCTGAAGAGCGGGGCAATTCACCTGACCGGGCTTTTCCTGCTCTCGGGTCATCTAACCAAAAACAACGTGGAGTCGCTGCTGGCCGAGGCTCGCGGCAAGACCCGCCGTGAGCTCGAACTCGTGCTTGCACGATGGTTCCCCAAGCCTGATGTCCTGGCCAGCATCACGCCCCTCGGCGCGGAATCAACTCGTCCTGGGATAGGTGCAGTCGCCGCTAACCCCGCGAAGAAGGAAGTTCCCGCTGGCGCGGCCGACGGACTTACCTATCCTGGGACAAGCGGTTGCCTCGACGCCGACCCCACCAAGCGTCCGGTCGAAGCCACTGACGGACTTACCTATCCCGGGACAAGGGATTGCCTCGACGGCGCCGGAACCGCGAGCGACGCTACCTATCCTGAGACGAGTGAATCTCACGGACGAGGTAAGCATGGGGCGCAGGCTCGAGTGCAGCCGCTCTCCGCGCAGAGCTACCGAGTCGAGTTCACAGCCAGCGCGGAGCTTCACGCGAAACTCGAACACGCCCAGAATCTGCTCAGCCACGCGGTGGCGCCGGGGAACCTGGGGGAGCTGTTCGAGCGTGCGTTGGACGAGCTCATCGCGAAGGAGACCAAGCGCCGACAGGGCGTGGTGAGCGACAAGCCCCGCAAGCTCCGGTCGCTCAAAGAAGACTCACGACACGTACCCGTCTCGGTGGCTCGAGAGGTGTGGGAGCGCGACGAGTCCCAATGCACCTTTGTCGACGCGCACGGACGGCGCTGCAGTGAGAAACGCTATGTGACCATAGAACACGTAGACCCACACGCTCGCGGTGGCCCTCCCAGTGTCCATAACCTCTGCCTGCTCTGCGGACCTCACAACCAAGACGCGGCCAGGCGCGAGTTCGGGGAGGAGCACATCCGGCGCAAGCAGCGAGAGCGCGAAGCCTATTCGAAAGCGGGCAAAGTACTGGTTGGCCTCGGATTCAAACGCAAGCAGGTCAACTCCGCGCTGGACACGCTCCGAGAGCGCAGGACTGAGCCCGAGGTCGAGGCATTGCTGCGACAGGCCGTCGCGTTGCTGTATCCCGTCAAACAAGTCTCACCGCACTCTGGCGCCACGGAGAAACCAGCTGAGCCAAGGGCTCACGCTCAACCGCACCGCGCTCCTGCGCAAGAAACTATCGCGCCGTAGGCAGAGGACTGACGCGCAGCAACGTACACAACACGTTGACTCGCGCGCGGGGCGCAACAATCACTGCACCCACCTGGCCCGAGCGCCGCGCGCGCTCTGCGCTCTTTCACTGGCACGCGAGGCGCCGGCGTCCCGGCGGAGGTGCGGATGTGGCGGGCCCCCCAAGGCCCGCCCGCACCGCAGCCCCTATCAGTCGGCAAGACATCATTCGCCGGCGCGTTTTCCGCAACTCAGCATCGCGGTCGCCCGACCAATGTGTACCCGCCCGATGGGAGGGCTCCGTACAAAATTCGCGCAACTGGCGTGCCCAATGTGCCGAACAATATGCCCTCCCGCCCTGGGACTTTTCTGGTTCGCGCAAGGCACATAACCGCACCTGCCTATCAGCCCCTCGCCCTCCGACGGGTTGGCCCGTTGCAGTCGTGCGTGTCCTACACGAGGCAGCCAAACCGCGCCTCGCGGCTACTCGTGTCCGTCGCGGCCTCCGATTCGCACCGGAACTCGGCCAACTCGGGGCACACCGACTCTGTTCCACACCTCGTCGCGGCGCAAAACGTCGATCTAGTACGTCGCGACGCAACACGCCGATCTAGTACGCCGCAACGCGCACGCACGGACCCGCACTCACCTGCACCGTGTTCGAGAAGAACACGTCGCCATCTAGGACCCAGGGTCCCCGCGCCTCCGGGAACTCGATTCGGAGCTCTGTGTACAATCCGTCAAAGTTGTCAGCGCCCTTCAGGGCTCGGGCGAGCAGGACCCGCGGCGCTTGGGGGCCTAGCTTTCGCGCCGACAAAGGCGAGGCGACCAAGTGCGGGCGTTCGGGATCTTCTGCCGCGCGGTGTGTGACTCGCATACCGAGGCCGAGGTTTCGCACCACGCTCGTCACCACCAAGCTGAACGCGGTGGGCGCTAGTTCGCTGCCGTCTACGGTTAGGCGGCAGGGCAACGGGTCCAACACGGAACGGGAGTAAGCGTCTCCCAGGAACGAACCGGTGAAGGTACGTGCCACGATGCTGGCCGCGCGGGCGTAACCCCCGCCGCCGCGGGCGTAGTACTTCTCGAAGAAATGCGCGACCAATCCCGTCCCGAGAATGAAACCAACGCGCCTCTCGCTGCTCCTTTCGGACACCCCAAGAGTCGGAGAGCCTTCGCGCCGTTTCCTCGGCGTCTCCGCCACCTCGAGCGTCCGCGAGCCATCGCGCTCCTCCGACACCCCAGATGTTGAAAAATCCGTACGGCTTCCGTTGTACTTCCACGTGACCTGCAGCGTGGGCGAGACCAGGCGGACTCGGGGCCGCTCCCCGGCGGTCGCTCTGACAACGGTGTCCAGCACGTCTGCGCGCTGTCCCCAGTTCCGCGCCACCGTGGCCACGGTGCCAGCCGGCGCAACCACGATCTCCGGCAGCTCCACGTGTTCGTCGACGTGCCGCAGCGCGCTCACGCCGGCCATCAGGGTTCCGTCGCCACCGCACAGTACGACGCGGTCCGCGCCCCACTCGATGATCTCCCGGGCGGCGGTCGTAAGCGCGCAGTCATCGTCCGTGACCCAGACGCGTGCGCCTCCCCGAGCGCAACGGCGGACGGCGGAAATCAGCTTTTCCCGTCGCCGAAAGGCGCGTGCTTGTGGATTGACGACTAGGGCGGTCTTCACTGTGCTATCACCGTGCCCACGATGCGTCGGGCTGCAGCCCTGCTTTCGGCCTTGTGCCTCGTTTGCGCGTGCGGGGGAAGTTCCGTCGTTCGGACAGCGCTTTCTGGGGATTTGGCGAGCCTCAAGCGCGAGGTCAAGTCGGCTCAAGCCTCCGGCAAGCTCGACGAGGCCGCCGTGCGCGACCTGGCCCACGCCGTTGCCGAACGGGAAATTCACTCCGCGAAAGGGCCCGACGCAACGAAAGCATTTCGCTCCCTTCGCACCTGTGCGTCGTCTCTGACCCGGGTGCTCGAGGATAGAGCCAAGCGGGGCGATGATCCGGCGGCCGAAGCCACGCTCATTCTATATGAACTGGGCAAGCGCGACGGCAAGAGGCTGGTCGCGAAGTATCGAGACAACGCCGCGGGCTCCTGGCGAGCCGTTGCCGCCCGCGCCGCAACCCGCGCCGCAGATGGCATGGTGCGGCGAGAGCTGATGCAGGATCCGGACGAGCGCGTGCGCCGAGCCGCCTTGCAGGCCGCGGTGGCAGCGCCGCTATCTGACGACACAGAGGCGCTCTTCGAAGCTGCCCGGGTCGATCCAGATCCGCTCAGCCGCAGCATCGCGATCCGCGCCGTGGGTGCGGTCGGAGGGCAGGACATCGTCAATCGCCTGGATGACCTGTGGGCGAAGGCCGACGAAGTCACCCGCGTCACGCTGACATCAGCCTGGTCCATGCCCGCAGCGTTGAACGTGGGTGGGCGAGGCAAGCTCTTGCGCATCGCTGAGACGGAGCGTGGCATTGCGGCTCTGTCGGCCGCCGCAGCGTTGACTCGCGCCGGCGGCGCCGAGGCCAAAGTCGGAGAGGCCGTGCTGACGCGAGCGGTGAGCAAAGGCACGCAGGCCGAGCGGCGCATGGCGATTCGAATGGTGCCGCTTGCAGATCCAGACGCTCGTAAGGCCGTCGACGACGCCGCCAAGGACGAAGACAAGGACGTCCAGGTGATGGCCTGGGCCCGCCTGGCAGGCTTTCAGGACAGCCGCGCCAGCGCGATCCGCAAACTCGGCAAGCTGGCGGCGGCGAATGACGACATCGGGCTGCAGGCTCGTGCGGCCCTGGCGGCAGCAGGAGAAAAGAGCGTGGCGCCCCGCTTGACCCCCCTATTGTCCGCAAAACGGGCTCGGTCGCGCCTGGTTGCGGCGGAAGGGCTGCTGTCTCTGGGTGATGCCAGTCGGGCCGCCACGGCACTGGCGGACGACGACCCTTGGGTTCGGATGCGAGTCGCCTGCGTGATTCTCGGCCGCTGAGCGGGGCCGACGGACTAGCGTTGAATTTCCGGCGGTTTACGGCTATTCCGCGCACCATGAAGTGGTGGAGAGGGATTTGCGCGGCGCTGCTTTTGGTAGGGCTGACAACCGGTGTGTCGGGTTGCCTGAAGAAGGTACTCCTGAACGGACAGATCAAGGGCACGCGTCAGGGTTCTGCGGCGGTCAATACCTTGCACGACTACGAAGTCGCGCGCGGTGCGGCCATGGCGGGCATGGCGCAGCTCGAAGGCATGCACAAGCTGGCGCCGGACAACACGGACGCCTTGTTCATGCTGACGCGCGGCTGGGCGGGCCTGTCCTTCGGCTTCACCGAGGACGACTATGAAGTCGCCTACGAAAAAGAAGACGAAGTGATGGCGGAGTACCACATCCTCCGCGCACGGGCGGGCTTCCTGCGAGCGCGCTACTACGGCATCGAGCTGCTTGGCCACCACGCCGAAGGGTTCCAGGCGGCGCGGCGCAATCATGAAACGATTCGGAAGTGGCTAGTCGAGAATTTCGACGACGAGGAGCAAGCGGAGGACTTGCTGTGGGCGGGCTATGCCTGGGTCGGCCACGTCGGGGTCTCCAAGGATGTTCCGGAGATCATTGGTGAGCTCCACGTGGGCGTGGAGATGGTCAAGCGCAGCGTCGAGTTGAACGACAAGCTCGTATACGGAACGGGCTACACCATTCTGGGCGCGTACCATGCCCGCTCCGCCATGGCGGAGCTGGACGAGTCCAAGAAGATGTTCGACAAGGCTTTGGCCATCAACGGCGGCAAATACCTAGCGACCAAGCTGAACCTGGCGCAGCGCTACTACTGCTTCAAAGGCGACAAAGCCGCCTATGTCCGGACCTTGAACGAGATCTTGGCGGCTGGAGACACCCTGCCGGAGGCGCGCTTGCCCAACGTGATCGCCAAGCGCAGAGCGCGGCGCTATCTGGGCAACCCGATCTGGCAGGAGGAGTGCGGTTTCCAGCTCTAAGTCGCCTGAGGAGGGGCAGATCTTCCGGGTCTGAACGCGCTTTCAGGGGGCGCGGGGGATGTTTTTCGCGTAAAGGATTGAACGCTTCGGGGCAGCGGCCCGTCTCACTGATGCCGGGCGGCGTCTGCCCGTGGATTTCCGGGTTTCGTCGAGGAGGAAAGACAGAATGTTTTCAAGGTTGATGGCGGCATGCGTCGCTGCCGCTTTCGTACTTATGGGCATGGGCGAGGTTGCCCACGCCAAGAAGAGTGAGCTGAAGATGGCCACCCAGGCCCCCAAGCGAAGCCCTTGGGGGAAGGTGTTCCGAACCTGGTCCAAGGCGGTCAAGAAGAAGACCAAGGGCAAGGTCAAGGTCACCTGGCTCTGGAACGGCACCGCTGGCCCCGAGAGCGGGGTGGTTGGGAAAGTTCGCGCCAACCAGCTCAGTGGCGCTGCCGTGACGGCAGTCGGTCTCGCCTCCATCGACAAGCGCTTCCTCGCGCTGCAGATCCCCGGCGCCTTCAAGAGCTGGAGGCAGCTCGACAAGGCACGCGACAAGCTGACCCCGGAGCTCAAGAAGGCGCTCAAGAAAGAGGGCTTTCACTTGGGTGGCTTCGGTGACGTCGGCGTCGGATACGTCTTTTCGAAGGGATTTCCCGTGAGAGTCCCGAGTGACCTGAGAGGCAAGCGCCCCGGCGCCATCGCCAAGGACGTCATTGCCCCGAAAGTCTACGAGTCCATTGGCGGGATAACGCCGGTGCCGTCGAGCATCACGGGCTTCCTGCCGAAGCTCAATTCTGGCGCCATCAACGTGATGAACACTCCGGCCCTGGCAGCCGAGCTGCTGCAGTGGGCGTCCCGCTTGGACCACATCAACACCCACCCGACCTACTTCGGTATCGGCGCGGTCATCATGAGCCAGAAGTCCTTGGACAAGCTGTCTGCGGACCAGCGCGAGGTGGTCACGGATACGGGTGCCCAGGCTGCCAAGGCGCTCACCAAACGCATTCGCCGGGCAGACAAGAAGGCCTTCAAGCGCCTCAAGAAGAAGATGAAGACGCACAAGCCCACCGGTGCCGAGAAGAAGGAATGGAAGAAAGTGTTCAAGAAAGCCTGCAAGCGCCTAAAAGGCGCGATTCCGGCGGGTGCCCTGAAGAAAGTCGGCGCCTGCTGAGAGCGAGCGACCCATGACCCGATTGCGGGCCAGGCCTTGGGCTTGGCCCGTTTTCTTTTGTGACGCGGCTCGCCGGGGCGATGTCCCGAGATATCCGGATCCCGCAGAAATCCCAGCCCGTTTCGGCCAACTCGCGATAACGTGCGGGCGATGGCTGAAGAGGAGAGGGACGAGGGAGGGGAAGAGAGCGGCGATTCGGCCAGCTCCGCCTCCCAACCGCCAAAATCGAACCCTGAGCCAGGACCGGTGAAAGCAGCGGCATGGTGCCGCCCGCTAGTCCGTCTGGATGATGCTTGGACCAAGTGGGAGGGCTTTCTCTGCGCCTCGGTGCTCCTGCTGGAAGTGCTGGTGCTCTCGCTCTGGGTGGGGCTGAAGGGACTATCCACGCCGCCGGACGCGGGAAGTGCCGGCTACGTGTTCCGAGTTCTCACGGGGTCCGCGGTCCTCGGGTTGATCGGCTTCTTCGCAGTGCGCAAGAAGGGCAAGCCCGCTCAACGGGTGGCGTCCATCAGCGGCGTCGTGTTGGGAGTCATCGCGGCCAGCTATTGGCAGAACGTCGGCGTCACTTGGTCGAGCAACTTGCTCAACTGGTACCAACAGGCCTCCACGCTGACGCTATTCGGCGGCCTGCGGGGCGTCGGCACCAGGCTCACTCTGCTCTTGGCGCTCATTGGCGGCTCCCTTGCCACCGCGAGTGGCAAGCACATCACCATCGATCTGGTGACCCGCTTCGTGAAGCCCAAAGTGCGGATGCCCCTGGTCATCGTTGGCTGGCTGGGTTCCGCGGTCATTTGTGCCGGCGCCGGCTGGGGCTTCTTCGATCACATCGCCATCGAAAACTTCGGAGCCGAGGCCGATGTGAGCGCGTCGGCGAAGGTCTCCAAGGTCTGGAAAGGCCTGGGCGAAGACTCTTTTATCGCCCGAAAGCAGATGGCCCTCGACATGAAGACGCTGCCCAAGGTGCTCAAGGGCGAACGCTACTCGGAATGGCTGGGCGGCCAGGAATGGAACGAGTTCCTCGAGACATCGGGCTTCGTGGAGCGCTACGGCAGGGAAAAGATCGACGATCTCAAGTTGGAGGGTGACGACAAACGGTCACCCATCGTGGTGGTTCCCGATCGAGGTGAACCCCGAGGCGAACTGAACAAAGGCGCGAACCTGGTGTTCCCCATCGGCCTGTTCATCATCGCGATCCGCTTCATCTTGTTGTCCCTGCTGGCGCTAGGCGGGCATCGAAGTGTGGATCCGGATACAGGAACCGATGGCGCCGACGTTTCGAAGACCCACGACGCCGATGACCTGCCGGAACCCGGATCCGAGCCCGGAGGCGCCGCCGTCGACGCGGAGGGAGACGACAGCGACGACAAGAAGCCTGACAAGGCGTCCGACGACAAACCACCCGACTCGGATGAAGACGAGGACGAGAAGGAAGAAGAAGAAGAAAAGGAAGAAAAGGAAGACGAGGACGAGGACGAAAAGGAAGACGGCGACCAAGAGCCCAGCGCCCAGGCGTCCAAGTCCAGCGACGAAAGCGACGACGACAAGGACGACAAGCCAGAGTCGAAGTCGGACGACGACAAGGACGAAGGCGCGTCCAAACAAGCCGCCAAGTCCGACCCCCCGAAAGACGATGATTCCGACGACGGCGCTGAAAAGCAGGCGTCCAAGGACGACGACAAAGACGAAGGAAAAGACGAAAAGCCCGACGACGCCAAGGACGCCCCAGCAAAACAGGCCTCAAAGGACGACGACGAACCTGACGAGGACGGCTGGGACACCGACGATGACGAGGAGGAGAAGAAGTCATGATCATCTTCCTCTTCGTCGTGATCTTCGCCCTGATCGGCGCGCCGGTCTTCGCCGTGATGGCGGGCACCACGGAGCTTGCGTGGTTGCTCCATCCGGACGAGTCCATGCACCACGTGCGCTTCCTGGCGCCGGACGTCCTCGACGAGCGCTTCGCTGGCTCGCCCATTCTGGTCACGGTGCCGCTGTTCACGTTCATCGGCTATTGCATGGCCGAATCGAACACGCCGGAACGCATCGTGCGGGCTTCCAACGCGTTCTTCGGTTGGATGCCCGGTGGCTTGGCCATCGTGTGCATCTTCGCTAGCGCGTTCTTCACGACGCTGACCGGCGGAAGTGCCGTCACCATCGTCGCCATTGGCGCGCTGCTGTATCCCGCCCTGCGTAAGCGCGGCTACCCCGAAGGCTACTCTCTCGGCCTCGTGATGACCGGCGGCTCCCTGGGTCTGCTGCTGCCGCCATCGCTTCCGATCTTGGTCTACTCCCTGGTGGCGGGCATCGACTACACCAAGGCTTTCAAGGCGGGGATCATCCCCGGCATGCTGGTGATCGGGCTGCTGGGCATCCACGCCGCCTACGTTGGCATCAAGACGAAGATCCCGCGCAGCAAGCCGAACCTGTCGGAGATGGGCTCGAGCCTCTGGTACATGAAGTGGGAGCTCGGCATTCCCGTCCTGATCCTCGGCGGGCTCGCCACGGGCCTCACGGAAATCGACGAGAGTGCCGCTTTTGCCGCGCTGTACGTGCTGCTGATCGAGATCTACATCTACAAGGATCTCAAGTGGAAAGACTTCCCGCGCATCGCGCGCAGCGCCATCGCGCTCGCGGGTGCCGTCGTCTTGATCATGGCAATGGCCATGGCGCTGACGAACTACATCATCAGCGAACAGATCCCCGAGAAGATCTTCAACTGGGTCACCAGCATGGGCGTGAAGGAGCGCTGGCAGTTCCTGATCACCCTGAACATCTTCTTGTACATCCAGGGCATGGTGATGGACGGCTTCAGCGCCATCCTGGTAGCGGTGCCGCTGTTGATCCCCTTCGCAGCGGAGTTCGGCCTGTCGCCCTTCCACTTGGCGATGATGTTCCTGTTGAACCTCGAGATCGCCTACCTGTCCCCGCCCTTGGGCCAGAACCTCTTCGTCACGAGCTTCAGATTCAACCGGCCCATGGTGAAGCTCTACCGCATCGCCATCCCATTCATCCTGATCCTGATCGTGGGCTTGGTCATGCTGATGACGATGCCCAAGCTGTCGACCATCGCGGTCGAAGGCGACATCGCCAAGGCCCGCGCCAAGGCCGAGAAGCACGGAGAACCGCCCCGAGACGCGTGGCTGATGGAATGCGTCCAAGAGGACCGCAACAATCCCCTGCCCTGCACCGACGAGGACAAAGCCAAGTGGGGAGCGGGCAAGGAAATCGGCGCCCAGCCGGATCCCGACGAGGCAGATCCTGACGCCGACGACGACGATGACGATGATGATGACGACGCCGATGACGACTTGCTCGACTCGATGATGGGCGAAGGCGGCGCCGGCTCCGACAAGGACGAGGACACCGACGACACTGACGACGACTCGACGGGCGAGGGCGGCGCGGACTCCGACGACGACGAGGAGCCCAAGAAAAAGTCCAAAGACGGCACCGACGACGACCTCCTCGAAGAAATGATGAAGTAGTCCAGCGCCTGCATCCGGCTGCCTCAGAAATCGGCCGTTCTTGAGCGTTGCCGACCACTTATATGCATAGTGCATATAAGTGGTCGGCAGGCCGCTCCGGCAAAGACGGCGTGATTCGAAGTCCTGCTTCCGGTCGTTTTGGGGGGAGCTCCACGCCGTCCGGCAAAGACGGCGGGATTCGAAGACCTGCTTGCTTGTTTTTTGGGGGAGCCGAACTGTAACTTGGCGCGACTGCAGTCGCGTCGCATCCCTGGGCCGCGCGACCGCACGCGCACGCCCGCGGCAGCCGCGCAGGGGCCACGCGGCAACGGGCGCGCGTGGCCCCTAGGAGGCGGCAAGCGCCTAGCGGGACAACGCCGTGAGCATGGCGTAGAGCGCGTTGCCGCGGTCGAGCACCCGAGGCAGCGCATCAGCCGACCCCTGACCAGCCTCAACCGCGATTTCGGTCACCGCAATGGCCTCGACAGTTTCACCCCGCGCGATACCAAAAACACGAGCCCGATCCGCCGGCGACACCCGCCCAACACCCTCAGCGATATTCCGACAAGCAGCCTTCGCTGCACGAATAGCCTGATCGCGGTCGCCCCGATCACGGATGTTCGCCGCCCTCACCGCAGCCAACAACTCCAGAGCAACCCGGAACGCCCGCAACCGATGATGCGGAAGTAGTGACTGTGTCGATCGTTTCATGTTCATAGAAACCTCCTTCACCCCAGAAGGAGGTTTCGACCCCACGCCCCCAGTCACCGCCCCCGCAACCCACGAACGCAACCCCCAGTGCCAGCGAAAGCTGGCGCGGGGTTGCCCAACGACGTCACAAGATCGTCGAGCCGTCTTCGTAACCGTCCCCGTCTTCGTAACCGTCCCCGTCTTCGTAACCGTCCCCGTGCTCGTAGCCGTCCCCGTGCTCGTAGCCGTCGGGGGTGATCACGAGAGTGTCAGCGATGTATTGATCTGATCCCGGGTCCTAACGCCGACGCTGACGCTGACGCTGACACGGACGCTGACGCTGACGCTGACACGGACGCCGACGCTGACGCCGACGCTGACGCTGACGCGGGCGCCGACGCCGACGCGGGGCACGCCACGGCCACTGGATCTGGCGCCGCCCCAGCACTCCCGCGCACCAGCGCGCCCCAAATCGAGATTAGGGCCCCATCGTGCCCCAGCGCTCGACCCCCAAACCCAAAACACCCAAAAAACTGAACTGGGACGGAGTCAGCTCTCCCAGTCTGCGGTGAGCCAGGTGAGTGAAGGCACCATGCGCTGGGCGCTGGTTCGGTCGAAGAAGTGGCCCACGGGGCCGAGGCTGAAGAAGCGCGCGTCAACGCCGCTGCGAGCAAGGCGCTGGGCGCCCTGTCGCAACTTGCCCGCAGTACGGTCGTGGGCTCCGGCGACGAGGGCTAGGCGAGTCACCCCCGCGCGCTTGAGCTGCGCAGCGCTGGGGACCACCGACGCGTTCACGATCATCAGCCGCTGCCAGCGACCGGGCTCTGCCAAAGCGATCTGCAGCGCCGCGGGTGCCCCGAGGGAATAGCCGACCAGGGCGCGACGGCCGGCGCTGAGGGACTCCTGCTCGACTAGCGCGGAGGTGAAACGGCCCACCTGGCCGGTCAGCCTCTTGCGCGTGCCCACCCACATCCGGCCCCCACCCGCGCAGGGTGCCGGCCCGGGGGGACAGAGCAGCCACGCGCCAGCGCTCGCTCCTGTGAACACCGGGCATTCCCATTCGGGGATGGCGCACATGCCGTGCAGAAAGACCACCAGGGGCATCTGGGAGCCTCCCACGGCAGGCGCGTGGGTCAGGGCTGGGCGACCACCGAGGTCGAGCCGCTGCAGGCCCTGAGGGCGCGCGACCTCGGGTGCCAGCGCGGCGTCCGTCTGGGCCTCAGTGCCGCTATCCGCCTGGGGCGAACTCGAATCCAAAGCGCTCAGAACCGGGACCTGTCCGGCATCGTCAGCGACAGCAGGAGAGCGGGGTTGCGCGGCGGGTTTCGTTGCCTCAGCGCAGTGCAGGGCCAGGGGCGTCGCCAGAGCCATCAGGCCGAGAGCCCGTAGAGCGCGCCACCTCATGGCGTGAGAGTGGCTCAGATCCGAATTTCTTTCCAATCGCCCTTGGCGAATTTCCAGACCATCACGATGGTCAGCAGCAGGACGTAGACGACGGCAGCGCTCCAAATCCCGACCAGGCCGTAGCCGAGGGTGATGCCCAAGAACCAGGCCAGCGGCACCAAGCAGCTGAAGTGCAGGATGAGCTCCACGATCATCACGAAGCGGGTGTTGCCAGCGCCGAAGAGGGCTTGGGTCAGGATCATGCCCACGGCGATGAGGGGCGTGATGATGCCCATGATCTGCATCGGCATCATGGCAGCTTCGATCACCGCCGGGCTCTGACTCACGAAGGACAAGATCTCACGCGGGAAGACCACGCCCTCCAGCAGGCCCACGATGCCGAAGATCAGCAGACCAAGGCGCACGCTCACCCATCCAAAGCGCGCCGCTTTCTTGCCATCGCCCTCGCCGAGGGACTGACTGACCAGCGTGGCCGTCGAGGTACCGAACGCCAAGCAGGCCGTGAAGGTCAGCTTCAGGATCCCGACAATGACCGTCGTGGCGGCACTATTGACGGCCTCAGCCCGGCCCCCGGGGCAGCTGGACTGAACCACCGCGGCGCTGCTGATGCTGTCGAGTTTGCTCACAATCATGGCGAAAAGCGCGAAACCGCTCATCACCGCGATGGTGGCCACGGCGCTGGGAATGCTGAGTTTCAGGATGTCCCAAGTCAGGGTCTTGCTCAGCCGCTTGAGCCGGAAGGGCGCGAAGACCCGCCGATACTTGGGCAGCAGCGCCCAGCCAATCATGATGGCGAGGCCGACCCAGGTGCTCACGAAGCCCGCCAAGCCCGCACCCGCGATGCCCATGCGTGGGGCGCCCCAGCGGCCGAAGATGAAGGCCAGGCACAGGATGATGTTCAGCGCGTTCATGACGATCGCGCCGACCATGTGCACGTGGGTCTTGCCGATACCATCGAAGAACGCTTTGAACGAGAAGGTCATCGCCATGCTGACGATGCCCAGCAGCCGCCAGTGCAGGTACTCCTTGGCGGCCTCGCGCACCTCGGGCACCTTGATCAGCACGTCGAGGATGAAGGGCAGCGACAGGTAGCCGATCACCGTGAAGATGATTCCCGCCACCAGCGAGAAGCACCAGGAATTCACCAGGACGGCGCCCGCGTCCTCGCTCTTGCGCTGGGCGAATCGCCGGGCGGCGATCGCCTGAGTGCCGACGGAAATGGCCGAGAGAGAGCCACCGAAGAGCCACAGCAGGATCAGCGACGGCAGCAGGGCCGCTTGAGCGTTGGAGGACTCGGGGCAGGGCAGCCACGAGAAGAAGATGATGTCGATCTCGTTGACGACGCTCTGAGTGAGCATCGCCAACACGGTCGGTGTCGCAAGCTTGAGGACAGCGCGGTAAGGCGAGCCTTCGGTGGCAACGCGAAGGCCGGTGGGGTTGGGAATGCTGGCCATGTCAGCAGCGAGTCGAAGATCTGATGCTGCGTGGGCCCGAAGGGCTGCTTCCGACGGAGCGTGTCCGTTTTCGCGCCGGGTTCACGCAGGCGAGCGGCGTTATCGCGGCTTTGTCGGCTTCAGGAAAGCAAAATGGGCGGTGGGGCCAGCGCGATCTCCATGAAATCGCGCATTTAGCCACACCGCCCAGGTTTGGGGCAGCGACAGGGGGGTGCTTTTAGCGGCGTGCCAGCTGGGCATCTGCGCCGGTCAGAACGCGGAGCATCTGGCGGGCCTGCTCGTGACCCGGCCGCTCGGTGAGCAGCGCATTCAGGGTCGCGATGGCCGCCTCGCGCTTGCCGATAGCGCGCTGCATGCGAGCCAGCTGCACCCGGCTCTCGGGGGTCTTTTCGAGGGCTGCCCATTGACGAACGACGCGATGCGCCTCGCCGTAGGCCTTCATGGCTCGGGAGGCCTCGTACCAAGCTTTGAGGGCTCGGGCGTCCTTGCGATTGTTTTTACCGATGCGCCGGATCTTGTTGAACCCCTTCACCTTCTGGCCGTTGTCCATCAGATCCTGAGCTTCCTGGATCTTGGTTTCGAGGTCGTCCTCGCTCTTGTCGTCTTTGGCCGGAGCTGCGGCAAACAGCTCCGCTGCAGGAGTATCGGCCTTGTCTTTGTCCTTCGAGTCGGCTTCGCCTTCAGCGGGCTCATCGGCGGCGGCGACTTTCTCCTCGGCAGGCTCGGAGGGCTCTCCGGTTTCGGGCTGCGAGCTCTCGGCCTCGGCGGCGCTGGGCTCCGAGGGGGTTGCTTCGGCCGGTGGCGGCGCTTCCTCCGCCAGGTCGTCGGCTACGTCGGCGGCGAGGGCCGTCGCGGTCTCCGGCGGCGTCGTCGGCGCCCCCTTGAACTTGGCGATGATCGGGGCCGCCATGGCTTGCGCGCGAGCGCGCACGTCGGGTTTCTGCACCGCGAAAGCGACCGCTCCGCTGAGGCCCATGGTCAGGGCGGCCAGAGCCACGAAACCCATGCGCCGACGCCGGCGCCGGATCACATCGGGCTCGCGCAACGCGGCCTCCAGGGCAGCGCGCATTTCGTCCGCACTTTCGAAGCGCTTTTCGGGATCTTTGTCGAGAGCGCGGAGAATCGTCTGGTCCACCATATTGGAAAATCCTCTCTGTTTCGCCCGCTCACTCGGAGGTTCGACCGGGCATTCATTCTTGGCTTCAAGCAATGCCACCAAGGTGGCTTCTACGTGGGGGAGTCGGCCGGTGAGGAGCTCGTAGAGCACCGCACCGAGGGCATAGATGTCACTTCGCGTGTCGGCGCTGCCGCCAAGGGTCTGCTCCGGCGCCATGTACTCGGGTGTCCCGACCAGGGACAGGGCGTCGCCGCCATTTACTACTTCGACTGAAGTGGAGGCTTTCGCGACACCGAAGTCGAGCAGCTTCAGCGCGCCGGTCTTGGTCAGAAAGAGATTCGCGGGCTTGATGTCCCGATGCACGATCTCCTTTTCGTGGGCGGCGCTGAGCGCCTGACACGCGTCGATGCCGATACGTAGAGCCTCGCGCCAGGGCACGGAGCCATCCCGATCCAAGCGCTTGTCCAGAGACTCACCTTCGAGGCGTTCCATGACGTAGAAGGGTCGTCCGTCTGTCGAGAAACCAAAGTCGTGCAAGGTGACCAAGTTCTCGTGGCTGAGGCGAGCAATGGTCCGAGCTTCCGCCTTCAAACGGTCAGCGGCATTGACGTTGGCGGAATGGTTCGGCAACACCTTGAGGGCGAAGCTGCGACCCAGATCGACGTGCACGGCCTCGTGCACCACGCCCATGGCGCCTTTGCCGATCTCCCGCACCAGCCGGTAGCGGGTTCCCGGCAACAGAGTCGGGTCATCTGCGTCCGCTTGGGCGGGGCTGGGCGACGGAACCAGTACCGGCCGCGGCTTGGGGATCTTCTTGGCGACGGCGACCAGGCGGGTGAACTCCGTCCGCGTGCGTGCCGGCTCCGAGGGATACAGGCGCTGCATCAGCAGTGAGACCCGGCGCCGAACGCCGCGCTCCCCGTCTGGGAGGCTGGGCGCGCGCTTGAGTAGCGCGAGCAGGTCGTTCATGGCGTCTCGAGCCGAGACGTAGCGCTCTTCGATGTTGGTCGCGGTCAGTTTCTGGATCACCGCATCCAGCTCGCCGGGCGCGTCCACGAATTGGGCGATGGGCGTCGGCGAGCGCCGGCCCTCAGCCACAGCTGCCAGGTGCTCGGTGGACTCGCCAGCCAGGAAGCGACGGCCCGCGAGCAGCTCCCACAGCATCACTCCAAAGGCGTAGATGTCGGAGGGGATGCCACCCGGCGTGTGATTGGCGACCTCGGGCGCCACGTAACCCGGCTTCGCGAAGACAATCCCAGCAACCGTGTGACAGCGGCGATTTTCGCCCCGTGCCGTGCCGAAGTCGATCAGCTTGATGTCACCGCCGTAGGCGATCATCACGTTTTGGGGGCTCAGATCCCGGTGTACGATTTCCAGGGGGCGCCCGGCGGCGTCGGTGCGCTCATGCACGTGCGCCAGGGCGTCAGCCATCGCAATGCCGATGGCGACCGCTTCAGGCCAGGTAACTCGCGCCGACAATTGGCCGGCGCGGGTCCTGATCTCGCCGAGGTTGCGCCCCTCCACGTGCTCGACCACGACGTAGGGCTTGCCCTCCTCGTCCTCGTTCGCCTCCAGGATTTGCGCCACCCCCGGGTGGTGGAGCTGCGCTTGGATTCGCGCTTCGTCCAGGAACCGAGCCAGGAAGGACTTGTCGTCGGAGTGCTCTCGCCGGATGAGCTTGACCACACAGGGCCGCTCCGCGCCGTCGATGCTCCCAGCCGCAGCGAGGAACACCTCGCCCATGCCGCCGCGGGCAAGCTGTCGAAGCAGGGTCAGGCGGCCAAAGCGTCGCGGCAGTTCCCTGCCCGGCTTTTTGTCTTTTGATTTCCGTGGCTTATGAACCTGGGCCGGGTCGGACATGCGGCCATGGTGCCAATGTAGGGAAAGGTGGCCAAGTTAACGACCCCAAATCCTTCGATGAGAGCCGGAATTGATCCGCGACATGGCGGGTTGAGCAAAACGCGGTGACGAGTACACTGCCCGCCGTCGTGGCCAACCCCAACCAGAGCTCCCGCTCTCGAGCCTGCGCGAAAATTGCGCTGGGGCTGAGTGTGTTCGTGCTCTTGGTGGCCATTCCGAGCGCCGCCTGGGCCGCCGCGCCCATGTGCGACGAGACGGCTCAAAGCATCGCAGCACCCTTTCCGCTCCTGCCGAGCGAAAACGGCACCATCGACGCCCTACCCTGCGACGCTCCCAACTTCGAGCACCTCGACGACGCACCTCTGCCCCAACAGGAGCGCTCGGCGGAAGCCCTGGCTTCCGTCGACCGGGTGATTCCGACGGGCAGCGCGTGGCTAGCAGGTCCCAAAGGCGTCCGACAACAGATCCCCAGGGCAGCGCATTACCGTTGCCCGTCCGAACACAGTCGAAACGTCTACCGACCCCCGCGCGGCTGACCCCGCGTGCGGTAGTCGTCAGAGTCTTTCACCACTGCACGTGGGAGAGCGCCAGTTTGAGTCGGCGCGAGCCCGTGGTTCGGCGAATCCGTCGAAGCCGCGAGCTGACCGCCGCAAGTCTTGATTCGTAAGTGATTTGGATTTTTAGGAGATACCAAAATGAATAAGGGAACAGCCATCGTCGGCTTCTTCCTCTGCTTCTTGGCAGGGATGGGCCTGATGTGGGGCATCGATCGCAGCAAAGGCACAGCGATTGGGCCCGAATCCGCCTCCGTTGGAGGTTTGGACCACAGTGACTCTCCGGTGCCCGTCACCGCCGCAGACCCGTCTTGGGGCAATGCGGACGCGCCGGTCACGATTGTCGAGATCAGCGACTTCCAGTGCCCATTCTGCAGCCGGGTCAATCCGACCATGGCGCAGATCAAGAAGACCTACGGCAAAGAGAAGGTCCGCATCGTCTGGAAGCACCAGCCCCTGCCCTTCCACAAGGAAGCGCGACCGGTGCATGAAGCTTCCGCGACGATTTTCGCGGTTGGGGGCAACGACCCATTCTGGAAGTTCCACGACAAGGCCTTCGCCAACCAGAAGGCTTTCACCGAGGAGAACATCCAAGCCTGGGCCAAGGAGTCCGGCGTGGACATGGCCAAGTTCAACGCAGCCTACAAGGCGAAGAAGTACGCCAAGAAGGTCGACGAAGACATGGCCATGGCGACCAAGGTCGGGGCGACGGGTACTCCGGCGTTCCGCATCAACGGCGTGACCCTGGTCGGCGCGCAGCCCTTCGAGAAGTTCAAGGAAGTCATCGACGCTCAGCTCGCGGCGGCCCAAAAAGCCATCGCAGCCGGCACTCCCAAGGACAAGGTCTACGTCGAGCTGTCCAAGAAGAACGCCACCGCCGCTCCTGATGCCAAGAAGGCCGAGAAGCCCGCCGCGCCGCCCCCAGACACGACCGTGTGGAAGGTGCCAGTGTTCAAGGACGACCCCCAGAAGGGTCCCAGCGACGCGCTGGTCACCATCGTGGAGTGGAGCGAGTTCCAGTGCCCCTTCTGCAAGCGAGTCTTGGGCACCACGAAGCAGATCGTCGATACCTACGGCAAGGACGTGCGCATCGTCTGGAAGGACAACCCCCTGCCCTTCCATCCCCGCGCCAAGCCCACGGCCATCCTCGCCCGCCACGCCTACAAGCTGAAGGGCGACGACGGATTCTGGGCAGCTCACGATGCACTCTTCGAGAGCCAGCCCAAGTTGGAAGACGCGGACCTGGAAGCGGTTGCCGGCAAGATCGGCGTGCCCTGGCCCGCCATCAAGGCAGCGATCGACGGCGAAAAGTACATGGCCAAGATCAACGCCAACGCCGAACTCGCGATGGAGGTCGAAGCTCGGGGCACGCCCCACTTCTTCGTGAACGGGCGACGCCTTTCTGGCGCTCAGCCCTTCGACGCCTTCAAGAAGCTCATCGACGAGCAGTTGGCGAAAGCCAAGGCGCTCGTGGCCAAGGGCACTCCCCGTTCCAAGGTCTACGAAGAGATCATGAAGACCGGCAAAGAGCCGCCTCCTCCCGAGAAGAAGGACGTGCCGAAGCCGGACGCGGACGCTCCTTGGAAGGGTGGCGCCAACGCGAAGGTCGTGATTCAGGAGTTCTCCGACTATCAGTGCCCCTTCTGCAAGCGCGTCGAGCCGACCATGGATCAAATCAAGAAGGAGTACGGCAACAAGGTGAAGATCGTTTGGCGCGATCTGCCCCTGCCCTTCCACAAGGAGGCGCCGCTCGCTGCTGAGGCCTGCCGCGAGGCACATGCTCAGAAGGGCAACGACGGCTACTGGAAGTGCCACGCCAAATTGTTCGAAACCCAGGCGGACCTGAAGCGGCCCGCCCTCGACAAGGTGGCGACGGACCTGGGCCTCGACATGGGCAAGTTCAAAGCAGCCCTCGACAACCGGACCCACAAGGCGAAGGTGGAGAAGGACGCTCAGATCGCAAACAAGGCAGGCATCAGTGGCACGCCCGCCTTCGTCATCAATGGCTACTACCTCAGCGGTGCGCAGCCCTTCCCGGCGTTCAAGAAACTGATCAACCGGGCGCTGAAGGAAGCCAAGTGACACGAGCGCAGCCGTCGGCGGAGCTTGCCCAAAGCGGGCTCCGCCCTCGGTCCGCGCGAAACCTCACCTGGGCCAGGGCAACCCTCGCAGTTGCTCTGGCTTTCGTGTTTGTTGCGTGCGGCCCGGGCGCCGGGGGCAAGGGCGAAGCCGCTGGAGCGGCCGAGGTCGACCTCGCAACGCCCTCCGCCGTCGAAGAGTCCCTGGCCGCAGAGGAGAGCCTCACTTTCGTTTCTGGGTCGCGGGACCCGGGTCCGAGTTCAGAGCAGATCCCAATAACGAGCGCAGACGCCGTTTGGGGCAACCCCAACGCGCCCGTCACCCTCGTGGAGTTCACGGACTTCCAGTGTCCTTTCTGCTCGAGGGCCCACGCCACCGTGCAGCAGATCAAGCGCGAGTACGGCCCCGAAAAGCTCCGGGTCGTGACCAAGCACCACCCCCTACCCTTTCACAAGGACGCTTTGCCCGCCGCCATCGCTGCGCAGGCGGTCTTCGAACTGCGCGGCATCGACGCCTTCGATACCTACGTAGACTCTCTGTTCCAGGGTCAGCGAGTGCTCACTGATGACAACCTAGTGGGCTGGGCTCAGGACGTTGGCGTGAGCCAACGCGCCCTCATCGACCGGGTTCGCGATCCGAAGCTGCGCAGCAAAGTCGAGGCAGACACGGAGCTGGCCAACAAGATCGGCGCCGTGGGCACGCCAGCCTTCCGCATCAACGGCGCAACCTTGGCCGGTGCACAGCCCGCCGACAAGTTCCGAGAGCTGATCGACGCGGAGCTCGAGGCCGCCAAGCAGCTCGCACGCAAGGGAACGCCTCCCAACGCCGTATACGCCCATCGCGTCGCCGAAAACTTCGTCCCCTACAAGAAGTCGAGCCCCCGCCGCACACCAAAGAACGACCTCGCTGTCTACAAGGTGCCGATTGGCAAGTCACCAACCAAGGGCCCCGCGAACGCCTTGGTGACCATCGTCGAGTTCACGGACTTCGAGTGTCCCTACTGCCGCAAGGTGCAGCCCACCCTGAAGCAGCTGGACGCGAAGTTCCCGGGCAAGCTGCGCTTCGTGTTCAAGCACAATCCGCTGCCCTTTCACCAAGGCGCTCGCCCCGCCGCCGCGCTCTCGATGGAAGCGCGCGCCCAACGCGGCAACAAGGGTTTCTTCGCGGCAACCAAAGCTCTGTTCGCGGCGCCCGCACCCATGGACGAGCCAGCGCTGCTACAGATCGCCAAGGACCTGAAGCTGAACCCAGCCCGCGTGAAGTGGGCGTTGAAGAAGAAGACCCACGACTCGAAGATCCAGGCCGACCAAGATCTGGCCTTCGGGCTCGAAGCCCGCGGCACGCCGCACTTCTTCATCAACGGTCGCCGCCTCTCGGGTGCGCAGCCCCTGGCCAAGTTCGAAAAACTCGTGCGCGAGCAGCTCGCCAAGGCCGAGGCGATGGTTCAAGCCGGCACGCCCAAGGCGATGGTCTACGCAAAGATCATCAAGGACGGCAAGGGCCCCAAGCCGCCAGAAACCAAGAAGATCCCCGCGGCGGGCCGGGGCTTGCCTAGCCGAGGCAAGGCCTGGGCGCCGATCGTGCTCCAGGTGTTCTCGGACTTTCAGTGTCCGTTCTGTTCGCGCTTGGAGCCGACCCTGGACAAAGTGGAAAAAGCTTTCCCGGGTCAGGTGCGCATCGTGTGGCGGAACCTGCCGCTGGCGTTCCACAAGGATGCCCGCCCCGCGGCGGCAGCGGCTTTGGAAGCCTTCGCCCAAAAGGGCAACAAGGGCTTCTGGGCCATGCACAAGCTGCTGTTCGAGAGCCAGAAGAACCTCAAGCGGGCAGACCTCGAAGGCTATGCGTCACGTATCGGCCTCGACGTGGCTCGGTTCAAGAAAGCCCTCGATGACGGTCGCCATGACAAGAAGATCAAAGCCGACGAGGACATTGCCAAAGCCGCCGGGATCCGAGGCACTCCAGGCACGGTGATCAACGGCTACTTCCTATCCGGCGCCCAGCCGCTAGCTCGCTTCAAACAAGTCATCCGCATGGCCATCGCCGACCGCAAAGCAGGTCGCAAGGTCCCTTGAGCGCCGGCGGGCGCTACTTGGCACCCCCGACCCGTTTCTCGATCTCTGCGATGGCGAGGTCCAGGCGGTCGTCATCCCGCATGCAGGGGTTGCAGTCGCTGTTGCCCCCACGCCCACAGCCCGCCCGCTTCGACTTGTAGCCGGTAAGGGTCTTGAGCACCCGGGCGTCACCCACGTTCTTGGCCCGCATCAGAAGCGCGTAGCGCTGGCGGCAAGTCTTCGCTGAGTCGAGAGCAACCAAGACGTTGAGGGACGGGCTCGACGCTTGCTGGAACTCCGGCGTCGCGAGCCACCTCTTGGCGGGCCGGCGGGCGGTCACATTTCCGGCGCGGCTCAGATCGTAGACGATATCCGCGCCCTTGGCCCCCATCGGCCCTTGCAGCAATCGAAACGCATCGGCTGAGGCCTGAGGCTTTTGCGCTGCGGTGAAGAGGACCGTAGCGACCCGGGGATCCGCGCTGGATTTCTCATCGACGCCGAGCGCGGCCTCGACTGCGGCAACGGCTTCCTTGTATTTCCGCTTACTGGTTTGCATCACCGCGAGTTCCACCGGGATGCGTGCGTCCTTCGGGAACTTCTCTGCTAGGGCTTGCAGCCCTTCGGCGCCTTCGGCCTTGGCGCTGGCTAGTTCAGCCTTGGAAGCGGCTGGCGCATCTACCGGCGGAGCCACCGTGGCTGACGGCACGGCGGTCGCCGATGAGCTCGCGGTCGGCGCCGGCGTGTCGTCGCTCGAGGCCACGGCCACCACAATCGCTATCAGCCCAACCAAAGCGCCTGCCACGATGACGACCGCTGCAATCACGAAAGCTACCGTCGGCACGTCCTTCAACGGCTTGCGAATGTTGGGCGGCAGCTTGTCTCGCAAGTCATCCACGGCGTCGAGGAGTCGCTCCCAGCCGCGCTTCACTTCATCCCCCAAGTCCGTGGCACTGCGCATCGCCGAGTGGGGCCCGCTCTGGTCGACGCCCAGCAGGGGGCCTGCTGCCGAATGCGGTCCGCTCTGCTCGGCGCTGAGCAGCGGATTGACCGCGGAGTGCGGTCCGCTCTGCTCGGCGCTGAGCAGCGGATTGACCGCGGAGTGCGGTCCGCTCTGCTCGGCGCTGAGCAGCGGATTGACCGCGGAGTGCGGTCCGCTCTGGTCCACACTCCCCATGGGCGGTCGTGCCTCGGGCACGCTGAGATGCTCGGCTTCGGGCGCGCTTGGCAGCTCGCCGTCGGGCACTTCCCAACTGGGGGCGCTGGCGACCACCGGCGGCACCGGAGATAGGATTGGCACGCTCAAGGCCGGATCCGACGGCGCTTCCAAATCCGGAATGGAAGAAAACGGGCCCGGCGCGGCCCCAGCCTCGACTCCGGTGGAGCCCCGGGGCACCGTGAACTTGTGGGAGCCTTTGCCGGGAGTGGGGCCAATCAGTTCTTCGATCGTGGCCACAACTTGTTTGGCATGGTCCGGGCGATCCGATGCCTCCTTCGCGAGCAACTTCTGAAGTAGGACTTCGACTTGAGGCGGAACCACGAGTCCTGGGGAGCGTTCCGCGAGAGTGGGGGGCGGCTTGGACAACTGTTGGCCCAAAATGCCCACGGGGCTCTTGCTCGAAAAGGGCCGAACTCCCGAGATCATCTCGAACAGGATCACACCCAGGGCGTAGGTATCCGCGCGACCATCCACGGGCTGTCCAAGGGCCTGCTCCGGCGCCATGTACTCCGGCGTCCCGAACACCATGCCGACCTTGGTGATCGGCTTCGAGCCATCGGTGGTTTCCCCGATCGGAACTCGGGCGATCCCGAAGTCCAGCACCTTCACGAAATCTCGGTCGTCACCCTTGTCGACCAGCATCACGTTTTCAGGCTTCAGATCCCGGTGAACGATCGACAGCTCATGGGCGCTTGCCAGGGCCGACGCGATTTGCCGCGCGATGTGCAGGGCGCGCTCGACGGGCATGACACCCTTCGCGATTTCATCTCGAAGGTTCTCGCCCTCGATGAACTCGAGCACCAGAAATACCGAACCGTCGCCGAGCTTGCCGAAGTCCGTGGCTGCGGCGACGTTGGGGTGATCGATGTTCGCTGCCGCCATCGCCTCGCGCTCGAAGCGCTGCACGACCTCGGGAACACTGGTCAGTTCACGGTGCAGGATCTTGACCGCGAGCTTCTTGCGCATGAGCACGTGCTCGGCGGCGTAGACCTTGCCCATGCCCCCTTCGCCCAAGAGCGCGTCGATGCGGTAACGCTCAGAAAGCGTGGTCCCGACGCGTGGGTCGGAGCTCCCTGCATCTGTAGGCCCCGACATCGCGGTTAGCTTAGAACAGCGCTGGGCCGACTCGAAGGGGCGATCCCCATCCAGGGCGAAATTGTTTCGCCCTCAAATGTTGGAAATCAGTACGGATTGTCGCTGCCCGTGGTCGGCTTGGGTGCCGGGGCGGGCGCGGGAGCGGGAGCCGGAGCTGGGGCCGGCGCAGGCTTCACGACAGGCGCAGGCTTGGGCACCGGCTTAGGCACCGGTTTCGGCGCCGGCACGGGCTTGGGCGCCACCACGGGCTTGGGCGCAGGCTTGGGCGCGACCACCACGGGTTTGGGCGCCGGCGCGGGATCCGGGGGCTCTTCCGGGGCGGCATCGGGCTCGGCAGCGGGTGCGGCAGCGTCCTCGGTCGCCGGCTCTTCCGGGGGCTCTTCGGCGGTTTCGGTCTCGGTCGCCGTGACGGGCGGCGCCGGGGGCGCCGGCTCCTCCGGGGGCTTGCGAGTCAGGAAGAACGCGATCCCGGCAACGGCGGCCACGCCGACCAGCAACCAGATGATCTTGCCTCCGCCGCCACCTTCTTCAGCTGGGGGCGGCATCGATGCTGCGGCGGGCACGGCCGGGCGGGCCGGCTCCTTCTTCTCCACTGACGCCGCGGCGGCAGCTGGCTTCTTCTCTTCCTTTTCTTCTTTCTTCTCGGCAGGAGGCTCGGACTTGGCCTTGGCGGCCGCAGCAGCTGCCTTGTCGTCGTCCTTCTCGTCGTCCTTGGCCTCGTCGGCGGGGGCGTCTTTCGCCTCCTCCTTCTTGGCGTCCGCGGATCCGACTTCGTCCATGGACCCGCCAGCCTCGCGCAGGGCGTCGGCGAGCAGTTCCGCGGCCTGTTTCATCACCGTGCGGTCCTCGGGCGGCGGCTGGTCAGCCTCGGAATCCGTCTCCGGGAAGAAGGCACCGCCACCGGCGTCATCCACCTTCTTGGACTCTTCTGCGGCGGGCTTGGGCTTGGGTTCGGGCTCCGCCGCCTTTTTGGGCGTCGTACCGATCGCACCCAAGCCGATCATCGTGGCTTTGCGAGGCGGCTCCCCCGGCGTCGGCGCCTTGGCAGCGGCCGCGGGGGCAGGTGCTGACGGCTTGTCAGACATCTTCGCAGCCGGAGTCAGGGATGCGCCTGCGGCAGTTGCTTCCGCATCGTAGGCACCGGGCTCGTCTCCTCGCGTGGTGACGAGCTCTTCGATGACCTTGATGGAGCCGTCATCGATCTTGATGAACTTGACGCCCATGCCCGAGGGTTGGTCCTCGCCGGCTTCGGGCGGCTCGCGCTTCCACACAACGCGGCCAACACCCTGCATCACCTTCTGGTCGTCGGCGATTTTCACCTCGAATTTCAACAAGGTGCCAGGTGGAAACGGCGATGGCGTCTTGATGAACATTCCGCCACGACTGACATCGTGGGAGTGGTGCTCGATGAACTCGTCGATGGTGGCGCTCTTGTAGCGCACTGTCATCGTCAAAACCTTCGCCCGCGGGTCCTTGCGCGTGTCCTGGGCCATGTACCGTCGTTCTCCGGGATGGATGTGCCTCGCGGCACTTCAAGGTGAGGAGCCTATCCTAGCGGAGCCCGAGAGTAGACCCCAAGTCCTTCGCGCGCGGACCGTGTTAGGCTCCGTCCAGCCGGCAATGCCGAGATTTTCGCACTTTCGGGCGTTCGAGCGCCGACCCGTCGGCCTGAGTGGACAGCTTTCGGCACCCAGCATGGGCCTTTCCGACAGCGTGAAAATCGTGGATTTGTGCCTGGGAGGGGCGCGAATCGAGCTCGCCAACGAGATATCCACAGGACTTTCCGTGGAGCTTCGGGTCCAGGCACCGGACCGCTGGGAGCCCCTGGCTCTGGAGGCTCGAGTGGCGTGGGTAGGCGGAGGCGAGGCCGGCTTGGCGTTCGAGCATCGGGGCGGTGGATCCGTGCGAGGCCTGCTCGGCCTGCTCGCTGACGAAGGCTATGGCTAGGCTGCGGTCGAACGGGGCACTGCACGCGGCGCTGGCTGAGATCGCGCCGAACACGCGGCGGGTTCATGGAGGCGCAGCCACTCCTTCGATGACGCCGGCTATGACTGGAGGGTCGTCGCAGGCGCCTCGTCACAGGGGGCGGTAGCACTTCATCGCCTGGGCGCATCGGCACAGGCCTGGGGCTACTTCTTCCCCTTGCGCAGCGCGCGGTCGTGGAAGAGCAGCATCTCGTACACGCCGGGCCCCCGGTTGAACTTGTAGTCGTGGGGGCCGGGCACGACGTCCAGGCGGTTGGCCACCCCCGCGGCCTTCAGCTGGGTAGACAACACCTTGTTGGCATTGAGAAAGAAGTCTCCGTCACTCGTCAGCAGCCGAACGGTCTGTTGGGCTTGCTCCCGCGCGCGCTTGGCTCGTGCCACGACCCGGGCCACTTCCTCCGCATCAAAGGCGGCTTGCACACCGGCCACCACACCGAAGGTCTTCGGCTGATCGAAGCCAACCAGCACCGAGAGCCGCCCACCCAAGCTCACGCCGTCGATCCCTGTGGAGTCCCGTCCCTTCAGGCTCGGCGTTTCACGATGCACTCGGGGCAGCAGTTCTTTCACCAGCCAGCCACCGAAGCCTCGAGCTGCATCCAGATTGCGAGGACCTCGAAGAATGTCCGGCGTGTAGGGGCAAACCACGATCACCCCGCGATAGGGCTGCGAAGCCAGGGACGCGTTCATTCCCTCGAGCTGAGCCGCGTCCGACAGACCCAGCAGATCTTTGCTCGTCAGCGGCGGCGCGAAGAGCCGTGCCTCCGCCTTGGGCAGCCAATAATCGTCGATCCAGCCGCGAGCGCCGCGCCGAGGTCCTTTGAACGCCTCACCCCGACCGTGGAATGCAAACAGCACCGGGAAGCGATCGCCCTTCACGCGCGGCGGGATCCGAACCACCACGTCCAATCCCCCCGCGGGAGTGTCATCGTATTTAAAGGTAAGCTCTTTGGCGGGCTGCAGCTTGCCCCGGAGCTTGGTCGGCGACGCGCTAGCTGTGGCGCCGGTTGCCGCGGAGGCCGCGGGAATGGGCGTCGGGGTCGACGCAGCGGCCGAGTCGGTGGTCTGGTGGCTCCCGCACGCGTCACAGCCCAGAAGTAGGCTGGCGCCGAGCAGGACCCACGAGAGCCGCGTCATCGCTCAGAACGAGTCTTTCTCCGCGCGAATGGCACCGAGAACATCCTGGGCCTTCGCGCCGTCGGCGAGCTGAGTGTAGTGCGCTCGCACCGTCTTCTCGTCGCAGCGCATGAAGGGATTGGTCAAGCGCTCCTCCGCCAGAGTGGTGGGCGTCGAGGGCGTGCCGGCCGCAAGCTGTTGCTTCACCCGCGCGGCCTTTTCCGTGATCGCGGCATTGCTCGGCTCCACCTGGGCCGCGAACTTCAAGTTGTTCAGCGTGTACTCGTGCCCAAAGAACACCCGAGTCGCGTCCGGCAGCGCCGCCAGCGTCTCGTTCAGGGATGTGTACATCATGGCGGGCGTGCCCTCGAAGAGCCGCCCGCAGCCCGCCGCGAACAACGTATCCCCCGTGAACACCGCATCCTGAACCGCATACGCCACGGCGCCCGTCGTGTGCCCCGGGATGTGCAGCGCGCGAAAGCTGAGTCCCAAGAGTTCGAACTCCTCCCCGTGCTGGAGCTCGTCAGTCTGGCCTGGGATCCGTCCCGAGTCCGACTCATGTCCGAACACCCGCAGCTTGGGGTTTTCTTTGAGCAACGCCTCGTTGGCCCCCACGTGATCCCAATGGTGATGCGTGTTCAAGATCGCCTCGAGTTGCAGCCCGTGGTCGCTCAACGCTTTCTTCACAGGACCGTGCTCACTCGGGTCCACCACAGCGGCCGCCGTCGAACCGTCGCAATGAATCAGGTACGCAAAATTGTCGCTCAAGCAGGGAACCGGAATGATCTTCATGACGGCCCGAGGGTAGATCGAGCGCCCCTGCTCTGCTACTCCCGGCGGCGACTGCTTCGAGGCCGGCCTATTTGATGGGCGGTGGCGGCGACGCGATCAGACCCAGGTTGAGCCCCCCGGGGTACTGGTAACTGGTGTAACGGCCGTAACCCAGGATCTGGAGCCCCACCGGCAGGTCGCTCTCGAGAGAGTGCACACCGCTCTTTGTGCTGTCGAGTTGCACGCGCACCACCGAATGCCCACCGCTGATGGACGTGGGCGTGGCTGAGATCGGATTTCCATCGACCTTCACGCTCGCACCATCCGGCACAACGATGTCCGCATAGCTGACGTCGTAGTCGTTCGGCGCCAGAAAGACGTACCGTTTCCGATACTGCTGCACCGCCGGCGAAAGGGATTGCGACGGATCGCCAACCAGATGGTCTTTCTTGTCCACGATGGTCGCACCGAGCATGAAAGTGGCCACGCCGAACTCTTGGCTTGCCTTGACCTCGAAATTCCCGTCAACCACTCCGAGATCAACCACTTCTCCCGCCTGAAGAGTGGCGGGCGCCGCCGACGGCACACTCCCCGCGTACGTCAGCGTCGTATTGTTCACGTTGCCGACCAGGCGAACCACGTGTTTGACCGGTTTGCCGTCGGGTCCTGTAGGCGCGGTCACGAAGTAGTGGCTACCCAAGGTCTCCACTGGGAACACACTCTCCTCGATGTGATCGCAGGCCCCGGCGCCATCGGGCACGAAGATGCAGGGCACGCCAGAGATGACCTGAACCGGCTTGTCAGCTTGAATCAAAGTGCCACTGAAATCCGCGCCCGTCGTGCCCACCAACTGAACCACTTCCCCGCGCGTCAAGGCAAAGGAGACGACTTGGCCCGGTCCCGCTGCCGCAATGCCACCACCGGCGGCGACGTGACTCTTCGCACCGAGCTTCAGTTTGACCGTCGTTGCCTGCTGCGTCCCCGTAATGGCCACGTAGGACATGATCCCGCCGTCTTTCAGACCCGGGTAGCCGATCACCCGAACGTTACCTGTCAGAACGGTGGTGGGAAGCAGGAGCGACGCATCGTTGGAAAAGGAGAAGCATCCTCCGGCGCCGCACGCGCTCCAGTCCTTGTTTGGATCCGAGCTGTCCGACTTGTACTGCAGCGCGTTGAATTGGTAGACGGAGACCGGCACACTGCTGGTGAGCCGATAAGCTCCGTCGGCCACACGCTCGGTATCCGTCACCGGCTGGTTGCCCGTGACAGGATCGAAGTTGGGCCCTTTCAGCTTGGGCACCCAGGGCAGCGCGAACTTGCCTAGGCTGTTGGCAGCCACCTGGCCTTGGACCTTGGTTCCGTGGCCTTCGATCACGATGTTTGCGAGCTTTGAAGTGGTGTTGGCGACGACGGCGGTGAAGTCGAACAGCGACGGCAAGGTGTTGGCGACCGGCGTGGGCCAAAACTCACACCCGACGTAGCTCTTGACCTGCGCGGCCTCCGCGCAGGTCTCGGGGGACACCAGTGCAACACCGGCGTCGCCACCCAGGCCGGCATCAATCACTGGCTCGGAGCCGCCAGTGCCACCACTGCTACCTCCGCTGCCGCCCGTGCCCGCTGTCGCATCGACGGATGCGTCACCACTCGACCCAGGAGCCGACCCGCCCGGGGAGTTCGCAGAGCTGCACCCAATCCCCAGCGCGATCCCAACGACCGCCCATGCCATGCGACTGCGTCTCATCCATCGAAGATGTCCCGAGGGTGGCCGGCGGGGCCATGAATCTCGGCTGAGTTTGGCTGAGCTGGCGACCAACTTACCTTCCGGCACCCGCTCGCGCGCAACCAGGTGGCCCTCCCGAAGCGCCGGAGCCACTCCGCCCCCCCGTCGCGCAACTCGCTGCCCTGTCAAAGCGCCGGCACGGGTGGTCGCCAGCCAGTTCGCAGCACAGCGTGCGCCATTCACCCAAGCGCCGGGTAGATCGAGCGCCCCTGCTCTGCTACACCCCATCCCCCTACGCGCCACTAGCTCAGCTGGATAGAGCGTCGGCCTCCGGAGCCGAAGGTCTGTGGTTCGAATCCACAGTGGCGCGCCTCGAAACGTGATTTCCCGACCCGACTTCTGTCCGTGGCACGGACAAAACCCCCAGCGCAGGCAGCGCCGCCTCGGGTAGCTCTCGGAGCTTCCCACTGTTCGCCAGGTAGCGGGCGTGGGCCGCCAGCGACGCGTGCCCGGTCAGTGTCGTCGCTTGCTGCGCGTTGACGTCCGCATCGGCCAGGGCCTGGGAGAACGCCCGACGCCAGCTGTGGAAGTCCACGGGCAGCGTGTAGGGCGTGTCTGTGAACAGCTGCCGCTCCCGCGGGGTCATCTCGCGCTTCTGGCGCCAGACGCTCCTGGTCAGCTTGCGCGTGTTGCGCCGGGTGGTCGTCACCTTCTCGCACACCTCGAGCCCCATTGCGCGCTTCAGATCCCGCCTGAAAGCTGCTGCATGGCTCACCCCACGCTTGGACTCTCCCGCCCGCTCGCCTCGCCGAGCAGGGAAAACCAGTCCTTCCTTGGGCCGTCCGGCCCGTTCCCACCAGTCCCGCAAGATCGGTCGCAGCATCTCTGGAACGCCCAGCAGTTGCGGCCGCTTGGTCTTCCGACGGGGAGCCCAGCCACAGGTGAACGCGCCTTCGTCCACGTCGAAGGCGTCCCACCTCAAGGCGTGGAGGTCGCCCGTACGGAGGCCACCGAACATCCTCGCAACGCAGGCCATGACCTGGCGCTCCAGCACCGCCATGGCGTGGTGTTCGTCGGGGTGCTGCCAAGCCAGGTACGCGGCCAGCTCGGGATCCGTCAGCACGGCCCTTTCCTTCTGCACCGCTTCAGGGAACTTCGGCATCTCGGACTCGTCGACCGGGTTGGTCTTGATCGTCCCGTCGCGCTTGGCCGCCGCGAACACGTTGCGAATATCCTGGCGCAGGTGAGCCACGGTTTGCCGTGACCTGCCCGCTTCCTTCGCTGCGTCCAAGCATGCGTTGACGTCGGCAGACCGGATGGCCGCTACTGACACCTCGCCGAAGACGTCGAAGGCGTACGCCTTCAAGCGCTGCAACTCGCTTTTGGCGTCTCTCACGCCGTCCCGGACGCGCTGCTTGTGCACGCGGTCCGCTACAACGGCGAAGGTCTCCGGTGCGGTTGCCTCTACTGAGTCCACTTCGGCACCAGCGTTCGCCTCGGCAACGAGTCGCGCCATCTTGCGGCGCGCCACCACCTTGTTCGTGGTGCCGAGGGGGATCGTCTTGCGGATCCACTCGCCGTCGACCAGCGTCCAGATGCGCGCGGCCCAACCGCGTTTTTGCCAGACGAGGGTGCCCTTGCGGGGGCGGCCGCTTTTGGCGGGCTCGCTCACTGGTCGAGCCCCTCAGTGCGGATGTAGGTTTCAAGCACCTGGAGGACGTTTCCACCGAGCGCCGTCAGGTAGATCCCCGTGGATTCGCCTACGGTGACGATTGGTGCGCTCTGCTCAATGATGACGCACCCGGCAGGCAGAAGTATCTCGCCCTTTGGTCGAACGCTCATCCAGTAGCGGTAGCGGTTGTGCGCAACCTTGGCGACCTGCCGTCGCCACTCGTCTCTCAGTTCACCCTTAACGTGTTGTTTGTCGGCCGGTACCGGGGCCATCCCTGGATCCTTCTGCCGATCGAGCTGGGCGAGCACACCGACATCATCGGGGTCGAGTTCCCGAATCACGCGTTCAACCCTTGCGATCTCGGCGATCGTCAGGTCGAGCCGAAGCGATCCTGCCGCCGCGTGAGCGAGCATGATGCGCCGCTTCCTCGTTGCTTCCCGACGGTTCTCGATGTCGTAGTTTTGAAGAATGAATAGAAGCTCCGTGCCGAGTAGCTCGTCCAGGCGTCGCCGGTTCTCGTTTGAGTCCTCAAGGTTGCACAGCCGTTGTTCAATCAGCGGCTCCAGCTCCTCACGGTACTCCTTCGCAGCTTCCGCCATGTCCGCGGTTGGGTCCCGGCCCTTCACCCAGTCCTTCGTTTTCTTCACTGCCCACGTGGTGGCCTGCACCGCAGTGATTGCCCCCAATGCCGTTTCTACGACCATGCCAACACTCCTTTCGTGGTGCCCCCGGCGGCGTGCCATGCCGCCTTTCGCAGGCAGCGGGGGCGAGCGCACTAGCGCGATGCCGTTGCTTCGGAATCACGTAGCCGCTTCTCAAGTTGCTCCAGCGCGCGTTTCGCGTTGGCCGCAGCCTTCGTGTCGAGCGTCCCACGCTTCGTCCAGCTGCTGACCGCGCGCCCCAGTTCGTCGAGAGCGTACGCCGCGAGGTCCGCGGACCCCGTCTTGCTAAAGTCCTCGCTCATGACTCGCCTCGACCCATGAGGCTCGCCACAGTCTGCAGGCGATCTGCGACCCGCAGCATCGCCGTTTCGACGTCCTCCCGCCGCA
This sequence comes from Polyangiaceae bacterium, assembly GCA_965222375.1. Taxonomy (GTDB): domain Bacteria; phylum Myxococcota_A; class Polyangia; order Polyangiales; family Polyangiaceae; genus JACKEA01. Next base: position 2,489,337 of record CBDCTZ010000016.1, on the reverse strand, counting down.
TGTCATCCTCGCTCGCGTGCATTGCCGCAGAGACGAAGCGAACGTCGTCCGCCGCACCCGCGACGATCTCCGCCAAGGGCGAAGTTGCGACGCCGGACACGCAGCCCCAACGCCCGCCAGCAAGGCTGCGGAGCTGGTCCGCGGTCAGAGTGTAGGTTTCGGGCTCGGTGTTGTCCGCGCCGGGTGCCTGTGCGATCTTGTCGTTGCTCATTGGGGTATCTCCTTTGGGCCAAGCTCCCGGCTGTTTGCCCAGCGCGGGAGCATTCTTTGTTTGTGGTGGTTATCGGCGTCGTGGCGGCCTGGGCTTCTTCGGCCTCACCACGTCGCGGTCAGTCACGCCCAGTTGAACTGCGTACGCTCGAATGGCGCGGCGCACTACGTCAGAGCGACTCAGGCGCTCGACGCGTTCGCTGGCTTCAAGCAGTTGCAGATCGTCCGGCCGGAGCTTCACGCAGACGGTGGTCAGGTCAGCCATGGAAAACATGGTAATACCGCGTTTTCCATGGCGCAAGCGCTTTCGTCCCGTCCTCGTTGGCATTGTGCGCGAGCGCATGGCGTCATGCCTATGCGCATAGGTATGCTTGACGCTCTGCGTAGAGTGGGGAACAGCGGGGGGCGACGACGAGGAGGCGCCAAACCCATGAGCGAAGAATGGTATCGAATAACTGGAGTGTGGGACAACGCAGTTCAGGTCAGCAGCAGGCCTTTTGACTGCGGGTACTGTGGCCAACGAGTGACGAGCGCGAGGGGCTGGGTGACCAAGGGAGGGCAACCACCCGTATCGGTGATTCACCTTTGCCCGGACTGTTGGGCGCCAAACTACTTCCGGGGCGAGCGGCGAATGCCTGACGCGGCTCCGGGCCGCCCGATTGATCACTTGCCGAAGGACGTGGCCGCACTGCGCACCGAAGCTCGAAGCGCGTTCGGTGGCAGCGCCTACACTGCGAGCGTCATGACCTGCCGAAAGATCCTGATGCACGTAGCCGTTGAGCAAAAGGCCGACGCCGGGGAACGCTTCGCTTACTACGTTAAGTTCCTTCACGAAAAGCACTGGATCCCTCCTGGCGCCAAGGCATGGGTGGACAAGATCCGTACAGTTGCGAACGAAGCGAACCACGAGATCACGATAATGGGCAGAGCGGATGCAGTCGCCCTGCTCTACCTGACGGACATGCTGTTGCAGCACGTGTACGAGTTGCCCAACAAGGCGCCGCCAACGCCGAAACCCCCAACACAGTAGGAGGAGCGATGTCGCCAAGAAATCACGCAACCGGTGGGCCCCCAACCGAACCGACAGGTGAACGTCGACTTCGTTGGCGCAATTGAGGGCGACCTTGATGCGGCGACGCATATCGCTCGCCAGGCGATTGGTTACTGGGCCCTCGTTGACGAGGTCGACGCGATGGCGCGGAAAAGCAGTTCCCGGGCGAAGCGGCGGAAGCGGCGCGTGCTGCCGCGCTGATGAGCCACCAGCCATCACGAGTTCGGGTTGGAGAAGTTGGTGACGTGCGGGCTTGACCGGCGGTTGCGCTTCAGCTTGGCCATCTCGTCGAACACCGTGCGCGCAATTCGGCTCGGGTGCTGATTGGACGTGACCACGATCTCCACCTTCTGGATGCTCGTGCCGCCACCGCCACCACCGTGCTTCGGGACGCGCCTGCCCTTCGGCTGTTTGGCAAGCCATTCTCTCGCCACTTGACCGCTCTTGGCGGTCACCGCCGCCATTGCGGGGTCGACGATGTCGCTGTTGCGGTCATTGACGAACTTCGACATCCCATCCATCGCAGCGCTGGCGCTGTAGGCCGCAAGCTCGAGTTCGTAGAGAGCCGCGCCAGCCTCGTCGCCTCGCAAGCGCAGGTTGTTGATGTCGCGCGCCGCATACTCCGTCACCGTCGCCCACTTGTCAGACGCCGACCTCATGTCCGAGGTCATCTTGATGTAACTCGCGATATGCCGCTTCGCATAGTCGCGCTTTGCGTCCTCGGTCTTCTGCGCGTCGTCACGGAAGTGCGTGATGACCTCAGTGAACAGCATCACTTCGTTGTAGGCGAGGGCGATGCCCGCAGCGAAGGCGGCTAGCGTTGCCCCGCCAGCAAGCGCACCCCCACCTGCAGCGCTCACACCGTAGGCTGCTGCGGTGGAGCCGCCAGCCTCACCAAGCAGGGCGCCGATCGCACTCAGAGCGCCCGTTCCAGTTCCCGCAAACGCTCCTAGGGCGCCACCGCCGCCATTCGTCAGGAATGGCAGTACGGTGCTCGACGCTGCTTGGCTAATGCCGCCTTGGACGCCAAGGGCACCTTGGCCCACCTTCAGCGCGAGGTAGAGCTTGCCCAACGAGATCAGCTTGTCGACCGCAGCAGGGTCTTTCAAGAAGCCGTGTATGGCGTTGCCGACGCGCTCGACGTGCGGCGCAAGGTCAACCCACACTTGCTTGAGCTTGGCCCACGCACTCGTTGCAAACTTCTCGATGGCGGGCCACCACTCCTCGATCTTCGCGCGCCCCCATTCGAACGCAGCGGCAATCTTCGTCCCGACGACGTACGCCCACGAAGACAGCTTCTCGCCGTTCTCGTCGATCCATTTGTTCGCGTCCCCAAGCGATCTGGAGAGCTTGTCGAATAGTGGCTTGGTGACAGCCGCTCCAAGCTGCTTGACCCCATCCACAAACGTGGACGTGACGCCCTCCCACGACTTGCCAAAAACCCCGATAGCACCACCGAACTTGTCCAGCTCTGCGCTCAAGAGTGCGATGCGTTTCTCGCCGCTGAGCTTGTTGAAAGCGCTCGCCTTCGCACCGCTCAGCCCCATCAGGCGCTGGCCCAAGACGTTGTGCGCGCCGCTGCGTCCCTCCATGAGGAGCGCGAACTCGCGGCCGGCCATGTGCATGTCCATGCCGGCAACGGCGGCTGCCGCCATGACCTTCGAGGACATCTCGCGGAACTTGTCCGGGTCGAGGCCTTGGTGAATTGCAGGAATGACGCCCGCTCGGTAGATGTAGAGCAGGTCTTCGAGTTCGCCAGGGAGCTGCTTGGCGTCCTGACGCATCTTCTCGTACATCCCCTCGGCCATCTTCAGGCCGCCCATCATTCCGCCGGTGCTGATCTTGTTGGCGTTGAAAACAGCCGCCATGCTGATCTTCGTCTTGTCGATCTCCGCGTTCAGCTTCGTGACGCCATATGTCAGTCCACCAACAGCGGCAGCCGCGCCGCCCATCGCGGCGTACTTGCCCATCGAGGCAAGCTTTGACGCGGCGGAGTCCAAGACGCCAACGAACTTCCCGCCGATGCTTCCGGCGAGCTGCTTCATGCCACTCGCCATGTTCAGGAACCCCTTGTCCAGAGGCCCGATGGCGTCGCTCATCTTGTCGAGCGTCTTCGTCGCGTGATCGTGCAGACGAAGGTCGATGTCTACAATGTAACGCGTATCAACCATGGTGCGTTTCCTTGTTTGCGTGGCGGTCGGGGCAGGGTGCTATCGGGCCGCCTGGCAACAGACCAGGCGGCCCGGAACGCGTCAGTCGAGCGGACAGAACAGATTCAGATTGATGCTGAAGTCCAGATCCGGAATCGGGATCTGCGGCAGCGCCAAGGGCACGTTGAACGCGAAGTTGAAGATTGGGAACTTGCAGAGTGACATTCGACTTCCTTTCGTTTTGGCAAAGCGCCCCGGCAGGCATCAACCTGCCGGCGGCGAGAAACTTGGTGGTCGCAGCAGCCTCATTGATTGGCTGTCGACCCTTGGGCCTTCGTCAGCTTGCACACCCGCGCGATCTCAGCGCACGCGGTGTACACGAGGCTGTCCGCAAGCTCCTCGGAACGCTCGCGGTACCAGTCCCGTGGGTCTTCTGACAGGTGCAGCGCTCCGTAGCGTTCACGCCCCGCAGCCAGGCGTCCTGCAACGAAGACGAGCACCTGCAGCTCGTCCTCGCCGAGGCCCACTGCGATCGCATCCAGCTCGGCGCGAGCGTTTCTAATAGTCGTGGTTCGAGTCATTTGCTGTGTCTCCTCAAGTTTGAGGTGCGCCTTGGCACCGGAGCGGCCATGGCAACAAGACCGCCCCGGTAGGCGCCGCGGCTGTGGCGCCGGGGGATAGGAGGGCACCCCGCCAAGTTCTGTGAATGCGTCCGACAACGGCAGGCTCGCCCAAACCAAACGAGCCTGCCGCGACGCCACGACGATGGCGCCGGTGCCTGATGTAAGGGGCACCTGTCCGCAAGTCATGCCGCTGCCTCGGCGGTCGCTGGTGCATCCGGCTCGATGCCGCCACCAAGCGAATCGAACTCGACCCCGATCACTGAGAGCGCCGCGTCCATGCTGGCGTAGGCGTCGGCTATCTTCTGATCTTCGATAGTAACCGGGTTGAGTGCTCGCGGCAGCCGGTCCAGCAGCGGTGGCAGCACCATCGGGCACAACTCCAGGACCCGCGATGCGTCGCTCTCTGGCGGATCGGTTTCGAGAACGGAAACGGGAGCTGGCCTGTGCGCTGCGGACGCATACGTGAACGCATCGAATGCGTCGTCCCGTTCTGCAAAGCCGTGGCGACGGAGCGTATTGATCAACGCGCGATGCGTCTCCGTCGGGCCGGTGAAGAACTGGAATGGATCCCGCGACGCGCCCCTGCTGCCTGTTTGAGCCAGAAGATCACCGAGGCTTGCCAGTGACGCGCGACGCGCGAGAGCTTGCGCAAGTGCAGCACCCGCGGACTTCGCTTCGCGTTCCGCCGCAGCGACGTGCAGCGCAACAAGCTGGACCGCAATGGCGTGGGCCTTGTGCGTTGCCGTGAGGAAATTCGGAAGTGCGGTTTCCTCCAGAGCCCGGGTGAAACCTTGAATCCGAGATTCGTCCGCTTCCACTTGATGGTCCGCGTCACGAATACGCTTTTGACCATCGGTCGGAGGGTCGACCCCATCGAGTGCGGCTTGCTTCGCGGCTTCGCTCAGCTCATCGCGGAGCGCCGTTGCGCGCTCCACCGAGTTCGCATGCTCCTGCTCCGCAAGCCCGAGCTGCACTTGCAGCTTCCGGACCCTCGACGCAGCTTCGTCGCGGACTGCTCGCGCTGCTCGCCAGGTTTCGACTAGTTCGGCGCCAGTCACAGTACACCACCGCTGGCGCGCATAAGTTGCAAGTGCAAAGCCGCGCGCTGGTCGGCCCTTGCGAAGCGCTCTTCGTCGGTACGTGGCGTGGCGGCGTCGAGTTCGGCCAGTCGCGCTTTGGGTCGCGCGAGAGCGGACTCGATCAGCTCGACCTCGGCCGCACGTTCGGCTTCGCCCAGTACAACTAGGCGCTCCGCCAAACGGGCAATGCGAGTCGAGCGATTGAACTTGGTTTCGTCACTGTCGCGCGGGTTGCCAGTCTCTTTGAGCGCTTCCAACTCCTTCTCAATCTGGGCGCGCTCCGTACGGATCGGGTGGCCGTCGATGTGGGGGTCCGGTGGAAACAGTCGCGCGGCTAGCAGAGGCGCGTCTTCGCGCATGTTGGATGGCGCCCAGACCGGTACGTCGCCGTCGATAGTGAGAGCTTCAATGCGCAAGAGCTTGTCGCGAAGTTCGCGAGCCTCGCTCATCGTCGCGGCATCGCCGGACTCAAGAAGCGTGCGAGCGGCCTTGCCCATCGGGTCGGGGCGGTAGGGATTGTCCATTGGGTCTTCTCCTGTGTCAGATGTCGTTGCCCCCGAAGATCTCGGGGAAGTAGTCCTCAGGGCCGCTGTACGCGCCGAAGATCGCGCCGAGGTTGGCCTGCGCTTGGTCGCGTTCGTAGCGCTCCCACGGCATCTCCCGTTCCGGCGGAAGGCATGCCGATTGGGAGAGCGCTTCTGAAGCCGCGAGCACGAGTGCCGTCGCCGCATCGCTGTGGCCGCCATCCGTCCGTCGCGCGGACACACGCTCATTGCCGGCGGAAGTCACGTCAGAATGAAAGCGACGCAGTTCTCCGCGCAGCTCGCGCCTGTCCGGCAGACGCAATATGCCTTGCGCCATCGCGGTACGAACACGTCGGAATCGATCCAGCTTGGAGTCTTCGGCTTCGCCACCCGTCCAGGCAATGACTGAAGCGTACGCGTTGAAGTTTCGAAGCAGCTCGCCGAACACAGCGCCACCCGCTCCTTGGTCGAGCAGGATCCTGCGCTGGTCGTATCGGTGCGCAATCTGCGCCAAGCGCTGAGCGTCCACGCTCGGTTTGCCTTCTGGCTTCCAGGACCCGACCTCATGCGCGATGACAACCGAGGGCAGTCGCTCGCCGTGCTCGCTGATCGGCCCAACCTCGTGTGAGACCACGGCGAAGCCGAAGCGGTCGCGATTGATGGCCTGGTCGGCAGCGACGACGTACCTGATACCGTTGACGGGTTCGGCGGGCGAGCAGCGGCCCACGTCCGTGGCGAAGGTGATCTCGTCTTCTGAGAAGAACGGGCTGCCACCGGCGGGCATGGGTATCGCCGCATACTCTCGCCGCCACAGGCGCTCGTCGGGTTCGAGCGCCTTTGATTGCTCCAGCGAGATTTCCGGATTGATCGTCCAGGTTTCGCCGAACGCGGTGCACTGCACGTCCGTGTCGCCAAGTTCGTACGCCTTCGCGTGGTAGTCTTCGCTACCGAGAGGACTGGAGATTAGGAAAAGGGGAGCATCCGGGAGCGTCGCCAGGGCAGGGCTGAGTGACCCGATCACTTCCTCAGCGGGGTTGGCCATTGTGGCGTCATCGCGCCAGCGGGAAACCTCGTCACACCAAGTGAACGCGAGCGTATCGCCGACGTTCGTTCGGAAGTTCGCCGTCATGACGGAGAAGATCGCGGGCTTCGTGCTCAGCTCGATCGACTCGCCACGGACAGCGTATGCCTCGCCGAGATGGTCGAGTATGGCAGTGACGCCGCGCAGGCGCTTGGCTGCCTCGCTGCGTTTCACGCTGAGGAACACGTAGCTGAGAGGCGGCGTGCCCGGGTGATGCTGGTGTTGCCCGAAGAGCATCTCGGCCACGGCGAGGCGGGGCGCGACGCACGTCGAGGCGAAGACCCGGCGGCCCTTGCGCACCACCAGGCGGCGCTTCCCCGAGAGGTAGAAGCCCGTGATGGTCTCACGCCACCACGGAGGCATGGGCGGGAGACCTGCCTCGACGAGGGCAGCCTCCAGACGCCAGAGACGGGCCAGGAAGGCGTTTGGGTCGCGACGGGTCATGAGGCACCGCCCTCGGGTGACGGCCCGTCGAGGATGGCCTGGACGCGCGGGTTGGCTCCCTTCGGGCGGGCCGCTGCCTCCTTCGCGCATAGCTCGTGAGCGGCCAGCAGGTTCTGGCGCGAGGCGTCTGCAAGCCGTGACGCCTCTAGCAACGTCTTGGCGTCGCCCTGCTCCGCACCCAGGTCAGAGAGCCAGCGGGATGCAGCGAGCTGCAGAGCCGCGCTGCTCACCACGCTGGCGGGCCCAGGCCCAACCTCTCCGCCGCCCACGGTGGCCGCTAGCTGCGCGATGTGATCGTCTCGCCACTCGCGAGCCAGCCTCGCGTAGGGCGCGTATGCGTGTCCCTCCGGTGGTTCCCTCAGCCCCAGCAACCGCGCCAACGCGCGTGCCTCTCGCGCCGCTACGCCGCCCTGTCGGGCGATGGCACGCGTCCCGGGCCCCGGAACGAACCTGCCTGCGTCGTCACGGGAAGGCGCAGGACGGGACGGACCGGGCACTCCGGCGGGCAGCTCGTCTACTGGCAGCACCTCGATCCGTGGTGTGCCGGTGCAGTCACCATGGCCTTTGCGCATGCTCATGACCGCACCCAACGCTGCAATTTTGCAGGGCTGTTCGTGAACGACCCGCGGACAGAACCCCGCGGACAGAACGCGCGGGAATCAGGCGAAAAACCGCACATTCCTCGGGCCTTTTCGATCACTGAGAGTCGGCTAGTGCAGCCAGCTTGCATCGCCGAACGTGAGCGAGTGGACGAGCGAAGCTGACCCGTCATGCGCATGCGTATGGATCGCCGCGTCAATGCGCATACGTGTTGCTCCGACGCTCCGGGGCGCCGAGTCGAGAGCTTTGCGCGCACCGTGTCGCTGCTAGGATTCCTCCGTGCCACGCAAACCGCGCAACCTTGCTGAGCGAGCAATCCAAGAAGCGAAAGACTGGGATCGCTTCGAGCGTCAAGTCGAACGCGCAGCGACCTGGGACGACCTAGCTCGCATCGCAGAGCGAGGAACTCGGCGCGGAAAGCAAGCCGGGTGGTACAGCGGCCTTGGGTATCTCGTGCACCATCGCACTCTGCCTCAAGTGCGAAACAAGCGCTTGCTCGACTTGCTCCGAGCGACAGCAGAGCGTCTCGCATGATCACGACGCACCCCTGGTGTCGCGCTTCTCTTGCTCAGCACCGAGTCCGGGTAGCGCCGGCGCTTCTCTTCTCGGAGACAGCGCTGGCGCGCTCGCTGCGGGTGGTAGCGCGTGGCCTGCCTGCGCGTCACTGCGCGCGCGCAGCGAAAGCTCGTCATACAACGCGACGAATCTGCTGCGGTCGCTGACTTCCGCGTCGCTCTTGCATAAATATTCCCAGCCCATGGCGCCGACGACCTCGCCTACGATCGGGTCATCGAATTCCGGCGCCGGTCGGTAGTGGCCCACGAGACGGCACGCCGTCACGACGCCGCCCCACGCTTCCGCGCCGGTGCGGCGCGGACCAATCGCGACGTCCAGCGTCATCGCTCGAATCTCCGCGACCGACGGCAGAAAGGTCGAGCTAGCGATCAGACGCGCACACGCGGTTTGCGCCGCGTCGAAGTCGAGATCCGCCAGCATGCTGCGGTACATATCGACCGTGCGATCAGTTGCCTGTGTTCGCGGAAACGCCACAAACAGCACGGCGACAATCTGAGCCGTCTGCGCCTCCGTCATGCCTGTCCCTCCGCGATCAGGGCCTCGACGAAGTCGACGGCACGCGTCGCCGTGCCGTTTGCCTTGTCGATCGTTTTCTGTGGCGGCTTCGCGGCGAGCCACCCGTCGACCTTTTCTTCGTTCCGAAAGATTGTTTTTGGTTCGATGTAGGGCGCGCCATCCTCGTTGTCGCCTCGATGAAATCCGCTTCGCGCGACCGCGTCGATCGCTGTGCACAGCTCCGCCACCGTGTAGCCGTCGCGGAGTCGCGCCCGGATCGGCGCGAGCCTGCTCTTGGTGGCCTGCAGCTTTCGCTTGGGTCGGAGGATGGGATTGCCCAGCACGGCCAGCCAATGATCGAACACCGCGTGCTCCTCGCCGCGGGTAGCCTCAGCAGGAGAAGGAGAAGGAGAAGGAGAAGGAGATCGGAGATCGGAGGTGCGCGCGCGCGCACGCGGGGCTATGGGGGACGCTATTGATAGGGTATCGGATACCCCACCCAAACCCTCGGAATCACTCGCGGCTTCGGCGCCGTACCCGAGGCTCGCTGCCTCAGTCTCGAAAGCGTCGACGTCCTCCGCCTTACAACGTTTTCGCGCCTCGGCGGCTAGCGTGATCAGGTGTCGAGCGACGAGCGGGCTGGTCGGTAGGTCGCGCAGCACGCGTGCCCACGCGCCAAGCACCTTCGCGGTCGGCGGCGAATCCCATCCTGGCGCCGGCGCCAAACGGATCAGCGGCAGCGCTGCGTCTAGCTCGACGAGCCCTCCGGACTGCAGCTCTCCGAGAGCCCTGCGCACGGTGGCCGGCGGTAGGCGCATCGCCTCAGCGAGTCCTGCTGGACCGAGAGGCACGAGGCCGGGAAGCACGCTGCGTGATGGTCCGGTCATCAGGTACACCACGACCTCGCGCGCGGCGCCGACGACGCGTAGGTCTGACCACATCCGCGTACTCACCATCCGATAGGCCATGGTCAGTCAGCCTCACTCTGCTGCGTCGACGCGCTCGCCGCACACGTCCTCAATCAGCTCGGACCGCAGGTATCGCGGCATTTCGCCGAGCCTGCGCTCGCGGATTTTCCCGGCCTTCACAAGCCGGTGCAGAGTTGTTAGCCCGACGCCGAGAAAAGCTGCTGCGCCAGCGCGATCGAGCACCTCTGGTGCCGCCCCTGGCGCGTGATCGCAGATCACCTCACGTACGGCATCATTGACCAGCTCGCGGAGCTGGTCGGCCGGGACGACCACGAGCGGTCCACTCATGTTGGCGCCTCCGGCGCCCCGAGCAGCTCCAGCCGCGCCGCCACTGCCTCAGCCGTGGTCGACTGCACCGGAAGTCCTCCGGCGAGTCGCGCGATGGTCGTGTCGCTGACGTCCAGTGCGCGCGCCGTGCGGCGCACGCCATGCTCGTCCACGAGAGCGCGCACGCGGAGCTTGGTTTTTGGGGGCGGGGGTAGCGGTCGGGCCATCGGTCACCTCTCAGAGAGGCTGCGCCCGCGGGCTACTCTTGTCGCCCAAGCTTTGAGCTTGGAGCTACGTCCCAGCGATCAGCTAGGACTTGCGCATCTTGCGAACGGCGCTGCCGAAGTGCTTCTCTGACGTGCCCTGAAACACGAGCGCCGACTTGCGCTTGCCGGATTCGAAGCGCTCGCGTGCGTACCCCGTCACGGCTGCGTCTGCACAGAGCTTCGCAGCAGCGCCCGTGCCTTTCAGGCGTCGATTGCCCAGGACGTGGGCGAGGGTCGCATCGCTGAGGGCCAGGAATGCCATGTCAACGTCGCGCGCCAGCGAGGACCGCAGGTTGCCCGCGACGTTGGCTCGTTGCTCCGGATCGTCAGTACCCCGCCAGGCCGCGAGCGCGGCGACGCAGAGCTGAACCATGATGACCCGGGCGGCCTCGTCACTGGTTTCCGCAGCTCGAAACGCACGCGCCAACCTGCCCAAGTCCCCGGGCCGCGGAGCGCTCGCCACAATAACGTCCAGCACGAGGTCCAGGAGCGCCGAGGCTCGTCTCCGATCACGGTCGCCCAGTGCGCTCGCGTCGATCTCCTGCTGGAACACCGTCCGCGCTTTCACCAGCCCGATCACACGTGCTTCGGATCTCGTGCCCTTTGTAGCGCGCTTGGCGGTGACGCTCTTGGTGCGCCTGCTAGCCATCTTGCACCCGCGCCCCAATCCGCAACGCCATCTCCTTCAACGCCATCCGCAGAAGTACATCAGCGATCCACGAGTCGAGCCAGAGCGCAGGGGAGTTCTGTCCGTGAGTTTTGGCATCCATCCCGTTCCAGGGGCGCTCTGGCCGTTTCACGCCCGGCACGATGGCGTACTTTTGCGCTGGTTCTTGCGTGCTGGAATCTGCCTGCTTAGCCTCCGGAGCCGAAGGTCTGTGGTTCGAATCCACAGTGGCGCGCTGCAAGCCAAGCCGCTAGGTGGTGTCACCCCGGAAGCTGGTACGAATCGATCTCCGTGAGCTGTTGCGGTTTGGGGGGAACTTCGCAACGGTCTTTGAGTTCGGCTTGGAAAGCTTTGAAGGCGGGCGAGCCCGCGAGAACTGCTTGCTTCTCTTCGGAGTCGAGGAGTGCGACGTGCACGAAGGTCTTTCCGTCGTCGAGCTTGAAGGTGGCGTAGTGGATCCCGGGGTCGCCGATCTTGCGGAGGCCGTCGTAGACGGCGCGGACGAGCCCCTCGTTTTCGTCGACGCGCTCGGGTTTTACGGTGTAGGTAACCATGACTCTGATCATCGTTCTTCCTCCGAGTTGTCGGGTAGCACGGTGCTAGTTCCTCGCAAAGCGAGCGCCCCCGGAAAGGCGCAGGGCGCTATGCACGCAAGCGCCATCTGGTGAACGACACGCGCTCGAGTGTGCCTACTTGGGATGGGGTTGTCGTGGCGCGCAAATGTGCGACGATCCAGTTGGAGGTACGGAATGAACGGCTTGCGCTTTGGTGCCGCTCTGCTGATCGCTACGCTGCTAGTGCTGGCGTGTAGTGGATCCTCGGATTCGTCCGATCCGAATGACAGCGTGCCGCCGGCGTGCCGCGTCAGTGCTTCGGGCAGTGCACCGTACAGCGTGAGCTTCAACTTCACCAATGCCAGTGGCCAGACGCTGTTCATGCATCAGGGGTGCTCGCTGAGCTTCTCGGTCAGCGCGTGCGCGGATGACTATCAGGAGCCCTTGAAGCTATCCGCACCCTGCACCGTCGAGTGTTCCGATCAGGATGGCTGCGTTCAGTGCGGCGCTTGCGCCAATAGTGGCGTGGAAGTGACTCCCACCGCCCCGCGGAAGGGCGAATGGCAGGGCAAGATCTATACGCTGGGCACTAATCGAGCGGGCTGCAGCTGCCACACGAGTCGAGTCGCTCCTGCTGCGAAGTACCGGATCACGGTTCCGGTCTACGCCTCAGAGTCCGACGCTACGTCGCGCAAACCGCTGCGCGAGGTGGTCGTCGATTTCGAGCTAGCCGCGGCCGGCACACAGGTCGAGGTGCCCCTCGATGTTGCCCAACCTGGCCCTTGATGACAGCCCCAGCTCTCGGTGAGGGAGCGTTTCAGCACAGGCCAACAAGAAACTGAGCCGGGCGCGGCTACCAGCTCAGTGGAGATCAGCGACGATTGCGGGATCCCGGTCGCTCGTGGGCTCATGTTGCGGGGGCTATGCATGAGAGGAGACGGGGACTTTCGGCCGTCATTGGCGGGGCGCTCGCGACGGTGCTCATTGTCGCGGGCTGCAGTACGGGAGCTGGCGCCGGTGGCGTCGCCTTGGATGGGGGGCAAGACGCAGGCGGCAGCGCCTCGAGCGGTGGGGGATCAGGAGCGGGAGGAACGGCCGCTGAGGGCGGAGCCGGCACCGGGAGCGGAACGTGCAACCCGCCGGAGAGTGTCGAGACCATCTGTGTTGGGTTTGCGAAGGCGCTGTGCGACGCCGAACAGCGATGCACCTGGGGACCGATGCGGAACTACAAGACCGCCGGGCAGTGCGAGCAAGCTGAAGCCGACGGGTGTCGTTTGGTGCTGAACGCTCCGGGGGCCAGCCCTGGGTTTCGTGCGCAGTACATGAAGCGGGCGCAAGATCTCGATCAGATCAGCTGCGCAGAATACGCGACACACTTGCTCCGTCAGGTGGCAGCGCCGCGGCCCGAGTGCCTGCCGCACGGTGACCTCCCTCCTCATGCGCCGTGCCGTAGAAACTGGCAGTGCCAGGCTGGGCGCTGTGAGGGCAAAGGGGGACAGTGCGGGATCTGCGTGCCGCTGCCCGGCCTGGGCGAGCCGTGTGGCGCTCACTGTGCGCTGCCGAACTTCTGCAAGGACTCGGTGTGCGTTGCGCCCCGACAGCCCGGCCAGCCCTGCGAACAGGGCGAGTGCACACCAGGCTCGTTCTGCGCGTCTGACCGACACTGCGCCTTGCCTGGCGGAGAAGACGCCGCTTGCGAGTCTCACAGCCAGTGCACCGCGCCCTTCCATTGTCTCGACGCCCGCTGCCAACGCTTCACGCCCCTCCCCCTCGGCGGCGCCTGCGTCGACGACGGGCAGAAGCGATGTAACTTTTTGCTGGGCCAACGCTGCGATGGTGCGAACTGCGTGCAGAAGACGTTCAAGAAGCTGGGCGAGCCCTGTGATTCCAAGGACGAATGTGATGCGGGCTTGGGATGCAAGGAGAGTTGGGAGACGGTGAACGGGCTCCCAATATACGGTCGCTGTGCTGATCGCCCATCGGTAGGCATGGCCTGTCCCAACCTGTCCTGGTACCGCTGCGTCCCGCCAGCGACCTGCAAAGACGGGACTTGCGCGCTTCCTGAGCTCAGTTGTTCCTAGCGGGCCTGAAGCTCAACTCACACCGTGGTTTCCGAAAGGCAGGTGCCTCGACGCCGTCACCGAGTGCTGGCACCCTCGTGGGGCATGCGGTTCTGGCTCACGGCTCTTTTTGCCGCGCTGCTGCGCGCTGGCTGCGGTCAGGATGAAGCGCTGGGCGATGGCGAGGTGGTTCCCTTTGCACCCGCAGCCGAAGGGGCGACTCCGTTTGGAGATGTGCCATGGCCCAGTGACCTGTACTTGGACGAGAGCGGAAGAAGAGTGGGAGAGGTGCCAGGCCTTTCGCGAGTCGCGGGCAATTCCGAGAGTATCCAGGCTGGGTTGTCAGAGCTGGACGGATTCGGGCGCTCGACCGGCGCACTTTTCTTTCTCGAGGCGGAGATCGCCTCCGCTTCGCTTCCTCGGACCTGGGACGATGCTGTGGGATCGCAGGCGTCCGTATTCATCGCCGATGTGGATCCGAATTCTCCACTTCTTGGTACGCGCTATCCAGCGTTGGCCAAACCGCTTCCCAGCCTGCAGTGCGTTGCTTTGATCCCGTACCCTGGCGTGGTGCTGCCACCCGGAGTGCAGCATGCTGCCGTGCTGACTTCTCGAGCACGCACGACCGCTGGCCTACCTTTGGCGCCGGCAGAATCCCTGCGTGAAATCGCGGCGACTCGCGGCGGTTCGCGCGACGGTCGTGCGGACAAACTCTACGGTGACGCCATCGACCGTCTCGTCGAAGCTGTATTGGTCGCGAGTGCCAGCGAGGTAGCTAGCCTGGCAGTGTTCACCACGTCCAGTCAGGTATCCGAGCTGCCGTTGCTGCGAGATCAGCTGAGAGAGCTTCCTGATCCGCGCCTGATCCTGGACGAAACCCAGGCTAGCCCGTACACGGTTGCGCTGTTTCACGCGGACAAGAGCCCCAGCCTCGGCGAGTGGCTGGGCACTCCGGAAAAGGACGACAGCGGCGTGGAGTGGCCAGGCGGTGACAACGCTGGGGGCATTGCCCACGACGCCATCGGAGTGGTCGCATCGGCCGCATTCGTGGCACCCAGCTTTCTCGATCCAAAGACCAAGCACTTCGAACGAGACGGCGAGGGCGCATACGTTGTGGCGGACGCTGACGCGACGATTCCGGTGACCATCGTCATCCCCAAACAAGCGCCGCCCGCCGCGGGCTACCCGGTGGTCATCAATGCGCACGGGCTGTCGAACAATCGCGGAAGCATGCTCTCGATAGCCAACGAGCTAGCGCGAGCTGGATTCGTCGTGATTGGCATCGACGACGTGCTGCACGGCTCGCGGCAGGGCGTAGAGGACGTCGAGAACAACTTTGCGGGTAGCTACGACGGGCCCGATGGCATTCCCGATAGCATGTCGCTGCCGATTGCCTTCTTCGCCAGCTTTGCGGACTTCGTGGCGGTTCGCGACAACTTCCGTCAGACCGTGCTCGATCACACGAGCCTGGTACGACTGATCCAAAGCCCTGACTTGGATCTGTCACCTTTGCTTGGGTCCAGTCCGGGCACGGGTCCCAAGTTGGACCAGAGCCGGGTGTTTTGGAACGGCGGCTCTCTCGGCGGAATCATGGGGGCCATCACCGCGGCGGTTGAACCCGATATCCGCGGCTTCGCGCTGCAGGTGCCGGGCGCGAGCTTCGTGCAGTTGATCACGACGAGCTCCGCCAAGATTGCGCCCCTGGTGAGTACGCTCGCAACGGGCACTTTCGACATCAAAGGCCAGGAGGTGCACGACGAGTTTCACCCGGTGGCCACCTTGCTGGCCACCGTCACCGAGGCCGGTGACCCCATTGCCTACGCGCCTCATGTGATGCAAGAGCCACTGGCGGGCCGGTCACCTCCCGATCTGCTGCTGACCTACGCCGCTCAGGACGAGGTGCTGCCGAACATCGCGACGTTCGCTCTGGTGCGCGCCCTTGGGAGTCGAACGCGCCGGTCCGGCTCACATGCCGCTACCAGGAGTCGCGACTGCAAGTACCCCCATCTCGGGGAACGTCGGCGGAAAAGCAGCCGCCGTGGTCGAATATTCGCCTGCAAATCACGGTCTTGGTTACGGGCGCTGGGATCTGCGCGAGTTCATGCCAGGGATCCCTTTTGACGGGGAGGAGCGCTTTCCGATCCTGCCCAAGCCTTTCCAAATCGAAATGCCGATCCGCGAGCACGTTGGTCAACTGGTGGGTTTTCTCCAATCCGCCGCCAAAGGAAACGCGACGATCGAGATCACTGCGCCCTCGCGCGCAGACTTTGATGGCGATGGCGTGCTGGACGCGGACGAGGAGGCGAAGGGCACGAGCCCCATCGACCCCACTGAGTGAAGAGCGCGACGGTCGTTTCGCACGAGGGGCACCTCCGGTGCCGCGGGTCGGTTCCCACGCCACCACGCATCGAGCTGCTCGACTTCCAGCTCGGCGCGCTTGGATGGTGAAGTTTTCGGGCCGACGGTTACGATACGCGGTTGATGGCTGGGCGGTAGCGATTGAGAGCATCGCCCAGAACTTCTTTGCCATGCACGGGCAGTACGTTGGCGAAGTTCAGGTCGAGGACACTGCGCAGCTCGCCCAGATCGGGCTTGGCTGCTTTGAGCCAGCCGGGACCGATGTTGCAGGGCTTGAAGAAGCCCATCAGCCTCATCATGATCTTGGCGGGCAGGTTGAAGTACTCGTCGGGGCTGTCCCAATTCTGCAGGGCATCGCCGGATACGACGATGCCGCCTTCGCGTTCTAGAACAACCAACCCCTCGCGCGGCTTGGAGGATTCGAAGACGAAAAGCTTGGCGTCGGAGATCGGCAACTCGGTGTCCTTGGTCATCCACACGTCCGGCTGGAAGTACGCCTCGGCGTTTGGCTTGGTGGCATCGAAGTTCTTGGCGTAGCTGCTGCCTTCGAGCGCCCAGATCTTCGCGCCGTAGCGATCTTGGTAGAAGGGGTCGTCCATACCGTGAAATCCCGCGATCCGGATCACGTGCTCGACTTTGCCGAGCTTGTCCAGCTCGGCGAGCCCTCCGCCGTTCAGGCGCATGGAGCCGATGAGGGTCAGACTGCCGCCCTGTCGGACCACGGTCATGTTGCGACTGAAGGCCGGGCCGAGGGGCATGTTCATCTTCACGGTGCCCGTAACGAAGAACACGTCTTTGAATAGCTCCCTGAGAGAGCCATGAGGTAGCGCGGGCGGAAAGTTCATGCTGCCGAGGATAGTCGACAGCACGCGGGGGTGTGAATGGCTGCTTTGTGGGGCATCCTGGAGCTTGGCGGTGGCGGGCACGCTTGGCCCGAGGCGGGAGTAGTGGCCCGGGGCGCCCCAATTGATACGACCCCAACCAATGAAAGGGAAATGCAGGGGTCGGCGGGGCGAATACTTGGAGCCGCCCTTGGCTGGGCTGCTTACGTGGGGTTAGGCTGGAGCAGGTGACGCAACCCGGGGATGACGACGAACCTTTGGTGCTCGGACCGGAGTTCTTTCTCTCCGAGGAGGAGGCACCGGAAGAGCTGCCCAAGGCCCGCGTCATCGAGATGCCGGACGGATCGGAGCCTCCACCACCGCTCGAGGATGGCTCAGAACAAGATGGAACCTTGACGCAGCAGGGCGGCGACTCTACGCAAGGAGAAAGCGTTGACGCGGCGGAAAGCGTTGCCGCGCTGGCCGGCGACGACGCGGTGAGCCCGGAATTGGAACAGCTCGCGCACAATTCGCAGAACGTGCGGCAAGTTTACGAGCTCGAGCTCAAGCCACTTTCACGAGACGAGCGGATGGCACAGGCGAGGCACGTTGGTGCAGCGCGGTTGCTCGCGTTGTGTCTCGACCCGGAGCCGCAGGTGATCAATGCGGTCTTCGATAACTCCTCGGCGGGGCTCGCTCATGCGCGCATGGCGGCACGACACCACGGCACATCCGCGGGCCTCGAGATGATCGTCAAGCGCGCTCAGTTCTTGCGTGACCCACAGGTACAGCGAGCGCTACTGCAGAACGGGCAGGCCAGCGAGAGCATCTTGCGGCGTTTGCTGGGGCAGAGGCCGCTTCGCGACGTGTTCAAGGCGAGCATCGACCATGAATTGCCCTCCAAGAACCGCACCTGGGTACGCGCCCAGCTGAAAACGCGGTTCGCGCAGGCGCAGCCTGAGGAGCGGGTCAACTTGATCGTGTCGACGGAGGGCCGGTGCTTGGTGCAACTGTCGGGGCAAACGCTCGATCAGCGCACGACGAGTCTGCTCTGCAGCCGCCCCTACAATTCGAGCATCTTCATTCAGAATCTGGCGCGCTTTGCGGCGTGCCCGCCGCAGTTGCTCGCGCATCTGCTCAAGCAGCCTTTCGTGAAGCGCCAGGCGCACTTGCGCAGGCTCTTGGTTCAACACCCCAACACGCCGTCGCAGCTCAAACACTAGCCACGGCGTCGCAGTTCGACACGATGCTGCGCGGACTGCGAATTCGATCCACTTCGCCTTCGCTTCGTCAAGTTGTTGCACTGTGACAACGAGTTGTCTTCAAGCGCAGACCCGTTCAGAACCTTCGACACGCGCACGGAGTGCGCATCATCGTTTTGACGCGAGGGTTGCGGGCACGCACGAACTGCACGCTGAGATTCACCGACGCTGCATGTGCGCGGAAGTTGGATGTGAATTCGCAAAACCCCCGTTGGTTTGCGTTGGCACGCCCGATGCGTTGGCGGCAAGCCAACCTACCTTGGCGCGGGGGGAGAAATCGAGACGAGTGATGACGAAACTATTCAACCTGTCAACCATGGGCGCCACCTTGATACTCGCCGGCGCGGCGGGGATGAGTGGTTGCGGCAGCGATGATGATGACCCCGCGAACCCCAGCACGGGCGGCACGGCTGGCATGGCCGGTTCCTCGGGCAGCGGCGGCGGTGGCACGGCTGGCGCAACCGGTGGTACGGCTGGCGCAACCGGTGGTACGGCTGGCGCAACGGGTGGCGCAGGCGGCTCTTCGGGAGCACCGTGCACCGAGCCCACTTCGGGTGCGGAATTGGAGTCCGTATTGACGACGACGCCGCCGACCCTCGATGGCAAGATCGACGATTGGGGCTGCCTACCTAAGTTCGAAAAAGAAGTTTCGGCTAACTCAGTGTACACGCCGTCCGGTTCGCCGACGTCACCGTCCTATCCTGGCCTGACCAAGACCAAGGTCACGATGATGAGCGTTTACACCACGACGGACGTTTACTTCGTGGCAACTTGGGCCGACCCCACCAAATCCTTGGCGCGCTATCCCTGGGAGAAGCAAGCCGACAATAGCTGGAAGCAGCTCTTGAACAAGGACTCCTCAGGTCACGAGAATACGTACTACGAAGACAAGTTCGCAGTGCAGTGGGACGTCAACACGTCCGACTTTGCGACCCTCGGCTGCTTCGCAGGTTGCCATTTGGACAGCACGCCCACGTCGCCGACCTTCCCTGGCAAGAAGTACAACAACAAGCCGGGCGAGGTTACCGATATGTGGCACTGGAAGACCGTACGCA
Source organism: Polyangiaceae bacterium (assembly GCA_965222375.1). GTDB lineage: Bacteria > Myxococcota_A > Polyangia > Polyangiales > Polyangiaceae > JACKEA01. The sequence goes on along the minus strand of CBDCTZ010000016.1, from coordinate 2,470,226 downwards.
CAGAGCCCAACGGCCAGTTGGATGACAAGCATGTCGTCTACCAGGCAACGATTGGCAACGGTCGCAAGAGCGATACCAAGACGGGCCCGGGCGCCTACATCGACAACAACTTCGGCAAGTTCGCTGCTGCGTGTGAAGGTGACCCGACCGGCGCACTCACGTTGCCGTGCTTCATGGGTCCGGCTGGCAAGGAGCTCGTCGCCAACGATGTGTTCTGGATCCTCGACAGCGAGAAGCAGAAGTTCGTCGACACGTTCAAGACCGGAGATCAGGTCGCTGGTATGGTCACGTCGGCCTTCGCGGGTAGCCGTGGCGATGTGAGCACCAAGGCTGAATACGCCAACGGCATGTGGACACTGGAAATCAAGCGCGCGCTGACCACTACGGCCGGCACAGCTGAAGATGTCCAGTTCGACGACTTGAAGAAGGTCTACAAGTTCGGTGTGGCCGTCTTCGACAACACCCAGATCAACCATGCCGCCCATGGCGGTACGATTGACTTCAAGTTCCGTCCTTAATTAGGCCCAAGTAGCGTTTCCCCAATCAGAGCGGGGCGAGATAGATGTCTCGCCCCGTTCGCTTCTTGTGACCCTGGGCAAGGTGTCGCCCGCGCACAAATTGGCACAGCTTGGCAGACTTCGGCCCGGGGCTTCCGAGGCTCGACAAGGCAGACCACACGGCGCTTGAATCGACACAAGGGTCGCGTACTCTCCGGCGCGATGATCCGCGGCTACCGAAAGCTGGCTCAGAGCGCCGCCCTCGGCGACCTGCTGCGGTCTCTGCTGCTGCTCCTGCCCGCCTATGCCATCCTTGCGTGGCACGCGCACAAGTACTGGCCGTTCCTATCCGACGACGCGATGATCTCGCTGGTCTACGCACGGCGCCTCGCGGACGGCCATGGCTTGACCTGGTCCGACGGCCAGCGAGTCGAGGGCTACACGGATCTGCTCTGGGTCCTGATGATGTCCATCGGGCGACTCTTCCGGCGCAACATGATCGAGGCCGCGCGGACCATGGACGCCATTGGCGCCGGGGTCGCCATCGCGATGGTGGCGCTGTCCGCGCGCCGACTGCGGATCGAGCCGCTGCGGCTTTTGAGCGGCGGGCTGTTCTTGGCGCTGTGTGCGCCCCTGGCGGTGTGGGCCATCGGCGCCCTGGAGCATGGCTTCATGGCGGGGGTGTTGGCGGCCGCCTTGGTGGCCGTGCGCCACGTGCTGGAGACTCAAACCAAGAAACGCCGAGCCTATTTGGTGGCTGGCGTGTTGCTGGCCGCCCTCGTCTTGCTGCGTGGGGACGGCGCCATCCTCGTCGCTGCCATCGCCGCGGGCATGTTGCTCTCCGCTCGGCTATCTTGGAGCAACATCAAGCGATTGGTCGCAGTACTCGGGCTGCCGGTGTTGGCCTGGTGCGGGCAGATGACGTTTCGGGTGTTGTACTATGGTAAGTGGGTGCCGCAGACCGCGGCAATCAAGGTGAGCTTCAATTGGCACCGGGTGGAGCGGGGCTACGATCACGTGTGGCAAGGGCTCACCCCGGTGATGCCCATCGTCGCCTTGGCGGTGCTGGGGATCTTGGTCGCCAAAGGCCGAGTTCCCCGCGGGCGCTGGCTGGTGCCGACCACGGTGTTCGTTTTGTGGTCCGTGTACGTGGCGCTAGTCGGGGGCGACATCTTCCCTGGCTGGCGCCAGCTGCTGTTTGGGCTGATTGCCCTCGCCGTGGTGGTCGCGGAGGGGGCCGAGGCAGTGGTGCACAGGGTGCGGCAGCGTGGCTGGTTGGTGCCGGCGGTGGCGATCCCGACGTTGCTCACCAGTTTTCACTTTCAGGGGCTCGATTCAGAAAACCAGCGTGCGATCAAGGAGCGCTGGGAGTGGGATGGCTACTCCGTGGGTCACTTGATGCGTGTCGCCTTCGGACACTCGAAGCCACTCCTTGCGGTCGATGCGGCCGGGGCGCTTCCTTATTGGTCGGGCTTGCCGAGCCTCGACATGCTGGGATTGAACGACATCCACATTGCGGAAAACCCTCCGCCCAACTTTGGTCTGGGCGGCATTGGGCACGAGCTGGGGGATGGCGCGTATGTGCTCAGCCGCAAACCCGACATCATCGCGTTCAATAATGCGGCGGGCGCTTGGAATCCGACCTTTCTCTCGGGCAGGCAGATGCAACGGTCCCCGGAGTTCGCCAAGCACTATCAGCGCGTGCGGGTGGTCGGCCAACGGGGGAACCGAGCCACCGGCGATTGGTGGATGCGGCGTGAGGATGGGATCTTGGGCGTGCGGCGTCACGCGGATCGCGTGCAGATCCCAGGTTATCTATTCGCCAGCGGCAGCTCCAAGGCCACTCTCCTAGGGCAACGCCTCGTGGCGCATGTTGGCCTCAACACCTTGGCCGAAGTGCCAGCGCTCGTCTTGCCAGCGGGTCGCTGGCGTCTTCAGGTGAACCCCGAGTCGCCCCGGCTCACGGTAGGCTATCGCTGCGGGTCCACTGCCGCGACGCGCACGGGTGGCGAGGGCGCGGTGCTGGAGCTCGAACGTGAGATGAAGGTGGACATCCTGCTCGCACTGCGTGGGTCCGTCGGCAACGAGCCGGTGTACGACGCGACACTCGTGAAGACCAATGACACGCCGACGATGCGCTGCCGGCTGCCCAACACACCGGCTGACGTTCCCCTGGCCGCGCTGGGCAAGGTGAAGCAGGAAAACAGCCTTTGGGACCACCCCACCAACGCCCTATTCGATACGGGCGGGCTGATCGTGCGGCTTCCGGTGCAGGCACGAGCTGCGTGGCTGGATCTATCCGTGGACAACAACGACATCTACGTAGTGCGCTACCTGCTGAACGGAAAAGAAGTCGCCACGAGCCGGATCGAACCTCGGGCGAATGGCGGCGGGCTTGCGCAGCACCGGATCCCGACGCCCGATGACGCACGACGACATGGCTTCAACTCCCTTGAGGTCCGCGGAGATGGCGGAGACGGTCGCTTCAGCCTCGGACACCTCTTGTTGATCGAAATGTGAGCCTGGGCTCACTGCCACGCGAAACGTGGCTGGTCGTAGTGAGCCACGCGCAGCGTGCGCCCGAATAGAGCGAGCTCACGAAACTGCAGGATGAGCGCTGCCGTAGGCGCGAACACACGGGTTCCCACCAGGCCCAGGGACACGATGGGGCGCCCGGGCTCCGTGGCCTCGTGCTCTTGTACCAAGTCGTCGCCCCGGAGGTCTTCCAAGGCCACCCGGTACACCTCCGCAACTTCGCCTGGATCTGGTTGCACGGCCGGATCGGGACCACACCACAAGACCGCAGGCGTGATGACGAAACCGGAGCGGGTCGCGTAGTCGTCGAGGCAGCCGAGCAGGGCGGACTCGGGCAATGCGACGCCGAGTTCTTCCTGAAGTTCCCTTCGCGCCGTGTCCCCGGGGGATTCTCCAAGTTCCGCTCGACCCCCGGGCAAGGCGAACTGACCTGGGTGCCTGGGCGCATTCGTCGGCCGGCGGGTGAGCAGGAATCCGGGCTCGGGGGTTGTGACGATCGCGAAGGCAACCGACGCTGCGCGCCGCGACCCCAGCTGCAACGGCCTACGCTCGAAGCCATCTAGCCGACGCGCTAGCTCGTCGCGGAAGGGCGTGGATGTCACGGGTCGAACCTAGCGCTTTGGGACCTTCCGTCACCCCGACCAGCCGAAATGCCTTCCGCGGAGCGTTTCAGCGTTTGCGGCGATCCAGGGCGTCCGCGTAGGTCCGCCACGCCTCGGCCTCGGGCAGCTCTTGTGCGCCGAGAGCAGTCGCGACACCCCGCGCCGCATCGCCATCGTCGGGGCGACGCAGGAGTATACGCACAAAGAGCCGTTCGGCTAGCCGGGGTTCATCCTTTTTCAGCGCCTCGGTCGCCTGCTGTTGACTGGCATTGGGGCCGCCATCCGGAGAGGCAATCCCGGCAAGAGTCTTGGCGGCTTCGTCGTAAGATCCGACAAGCGCCTGAGCATCGGCCAAGGTCAGTTTGGCGGTAACGGGTGCGTCGGCAGCAGCACTCGCCTTCTTGGCCCATTGAAGCGCCTGATCCCCGTCACGCAGGTCCACCAGCATGCGAGACAGATCCGTGCTGGCCGCGACGTTGGATGGATCAAAGCGCAGAGCGTGACAGAAAAGATGCCGAGCCTCATCCAGGCTCTTGCGTCCCAAGGCTTCACGTGCCTGCTTGAGTTTCGCCAGGGCGGCTCCGAGGTAGACACCTTCCGGTACGGGAACCGAGCTCAGCAGCTCGTCACAGCTGGAGAGCTTCTTCTGCGGCAGCTGGGGCACCTTCAATGCAACCGGCGCTGGCTCGGGCGTCGGTCGGGCGGGTGGAGTCGTTGTGGCCGGAGTGACCGTCTCGGTCGGCGCGGCAGTGGGGGCCTCTGGCGCCGGCTCGTCGGGCCCAGAACGAAACGCAAAGACGACGATGCCGCCCACGACCAAAGCCGCCACGAGCCAGAGCCATGCAAGGCTCGAAGCCGGCTCTGCCTCCTCCTGCGGTTCCACTCGCTTCGTCTCGGAGGTGGGCCTCTCGGTTGGACTATCTCCAGCGGAACGGGCGCTGAGCGGCGGCGGAACCGACTTCGGTTTCGGGTCACTCAGGGGCGACCGATGAGATCCCGGCAAGGGGGGCGGAGCGGACGGCGCGAGCACGCGCTCGTCAGCTCGCTCCGACTTGACGGGTGCGTCCACGCCGGGATCCACCACGGCAGAGGTGCCAAGGGTTTCCACAAGATCGTCCACGTCATCCTCGGAGAGATCGGGATCCACGTGCACAGGCGGCAGCGGAGGCGGGGCGGCCGGAGGTGCGGGCGAGTCAGGCGGCGCAGGCGTCGTGGACGCCGTGCGCGACACCGACGTCGCAGGCGGAGCAGAGGGCGGCGCGGACGCCGGCTTCTTGGGCGCGAGACGGCGCAAGCGTGCGCTGATCGGAGGCGCGTAGACCGATGGCTGCAGACGTTCGGGCTGCTCTTCGGCCACCCGCAGGGCCGCGGATGCGGCCTCTTGAACGGTCTCGGCCAGTGGTTGTTCGGAGGGGCCGACACGCACACTGCCCGTGGCAATGACCAGAAACGCGGCCACTGCCGCCGCACCCTCCAGTTCAGCCTCTTGGGAATCCAGCAACTTGGCGGCCGCACCGACGACCTTGCCACCCGCGACGTCCAACTCAGCGTGCACTCGGCGCGAGCTGACCGAGACCCTGCGAAGCGTCGGCACCTGGCATAGAGCGCGCAGCAGACGGGCGGGCCCGAGCAACTCCACTCGCGTGTTCAGTCCCTCCGCACTGGAGGCCGCCGAAACCAGCTCCGCCTCTTTCTCGTGAAAGCGTGTGAGTGCTGGAATGAGGGTATCCACGGATGCGCCGGACGCGTCATCCCAGAGCCCATCCCAGTTCACCAGCAGCAGATTTGCCCAGCGCAGTCGAACATCCCGCCTCACCTCACGGATGAACTCGTATCCGGTCCTTTCCGCGTCATGACGCGAGATGAGAATAGCGGCAGGATCTGTCTCCCGCAGCCGGCGAAAGCGGCCTTCCGGCGGCGCCAAATCCGCAACGAAGACTTCGACTCCTTGGTCTCGCAGCGCCATGGCGACGGCGTCTGCCCGGGGAGCGTCCGCATCGGCCAGAAGGACCCGCAGGCCGGAGAGTTCGGCGGTTGGCGCGTCCCAAACCAAGTCCGAATCGACGACGTCCTCGACCTCGCCCCCGGCGTACTGCTCGAACTCGTAGCGCAACGGTTCGGCGGATACGACGTTTTCTCGCACCGTGCGCACGAAGGAATCGATGGCGGCAGTCAGCGGGCGCCCCCCTCCCAGGACCAAGCGCGTTGCCGTGGCCTCGGTGTCATCGTTCGGCCAGACGGAGAGAATGCCAGTACGCAGCTCGCTCTCCAGGGTTTGCACCAACTCGTCCAGGGTGGCTTCCCCCGCGGCGCCAACGACTTCGTGAGCTTCGAGACCTGCTGCTCCGCGGGCAGCGCGTTCGATTTCGAGCGCCAGGGCGCCGACATCCTCCGCCAGAGGCAAGACCAGCGCGGCGCCGTGACGGAAAGCGCGCAAGCGTTCGGCCAGGGCGGCCTTTTCGGTCAGCACGACCACCGGGCTACTTGCCGCAGCGGGATCGGTGCTGAGCTCCCTCAGCGTCGGCACGGCGTCTAAGGTGTCATCGAGGACAACCAGGTCCGGCGTCAACCGCGTCACACGTTCTACAGCGCGGTCCGGGGTGGCGACATGCACACGCAAATCCCGGAGCTCGAGGGCCGGCCGCAGCTGCTTCTCGAGGCCTTCGGCCACGACCAGCAACATGACGGGCTCATGCCGAGACCAGGCAGCGAGGCGACTGAGAGCCTCGGGATCCCCGGACGGGGGCTGGGATTCGGGCCTGTCTTCAGGCCTGAAGGCGTCGTCGGGCAACGTCTCCAAGACGTTGGGCATCGTCTTTCTGCCACCCCCGTCGGCTGGACGTTTTGCCATGGCCTTGCAGACTACCCAAGCGCCCGGCGCTTTTCACACCTCAAGTGCCGGGACCCGGCAGAACGCAGTCAATTTAGGCCGATTTCGCCCCGGGAGCTGCGCTGGCTCATGCCTCCAGGGGTTCGACCCGGGCGGGCACGTGCTTGTGCCAAGGAGTTCCGGCAATCGGGTCGCGTTCCTCGCTGGACGTGAGCTCGTTGGGAGCAACGCCCGTGGTGTGCCGGCTGTCGCCCGCGGGGTAGGAAAGTCCGAGTCCGTTGGGGAGGGAGATGTGGCCAGCTTGCATCGTGTCTGACACCTCGACGGTCACGATCGCACTGTCTCGTTTGGTGCTCAACTTGACTTGGTCACCGCTATCGACACCTAGCGCTGAAGCATCTTGGGGACTGATGCGCAGGGCGCCGAGGGCGTCCTTTTGGCGCCAAGCCGGGTCTCGGATGATCGTATTGGCGGTGAAGGAGCGACGCTCACCGGCGGACAGCACCAGGGGAAACTGTGGGTCAGGCTCAGCGGGCTCAGCGATGAGCTCTTCTAGGGCTCGGAGTAGCTCGGGCACCTCGAGGTGGATCTTGCCATCGTCCGTGCCGATGCGCCCCTGCACGTCGCTCCACTCGTCGACGGCGAAGACGACCCCACTGGGAGTCGAGAGCAATGCCTGGAACAGGCGCTCCGCGGCCTGCCCTGGAGAACCCCCGAAGCCGGCGCGGGCCAAGGGCTCGGCGCTTTCCAACGCCGCTTTGAACGCCAGACCGAACACGACCGCGCCCTCTGCCAATTCTTCGGGCAAGGTCGGACCAAGAGTCCGGTACAAGATTACCGGCGCCAAGGGCGCGAGCTTCGGGTTCGGGAGCACGTGAGCCATGAGGGCTTGGCCGTAAGCCTGCAGGCCTTGCGCTGCCGCTTCATGCAGTGGCTTCAAGTCCTCGGCAGTGACTGCGCCGAGAGCTTCGACCAGCCGACAGTGGATCTCCGCTTCGGACAGGGGGCCGTCCGGCGGGGGAAAGAGGCGTGGTCGCAGGTGGAAGTAGTTGTGGGGGAACTCGAAGTTGAAGAACGTCGCCTCGGCTTTTTCGAACTGGGTCGAGGCCGGCAGAACGTAGTCGGCTAGCTCGGCCGTTTCGCTCATAGCAACGTCGATCACGACCAGGGTGTCGAGGGCACTCAGGGCCTGTCGCATGCGCTTGCTGTCGGCCAGCGAGTGGGCCGGGTTGGCCGCCTCCACGAGCATCGCGCGGTAACGCTTGTCGTGGTCCGTCAGGATTTCGTCGGGAATGACGTTGCAGGGCACCAATCCGCTGATGATTTCCGCCCCCACGACGGGGCTTTTGCGGCCGGTGGAACCCGCTGCCAGATTGACCAAGGTCGTGGGAACGTAGTGCGTACCGGGTTTGCCGAAGTTGCCGGTCAAAAGCCACAGCATGCGGTGCAGGTAGCTGACCAGCGTGGAGTGCCGATTCATCTGCACGCCCAGGTCTTCGAAGCTGGCCACACTCTTGGCCGCCGCGATTCGACGCGCGGCCTTGCGCACGAGTGCTTCGGGCACGCCAGCGCGAACGCAAAAATCGGAAATTGGGACGGCGCCTAAAGCCTCGGCTACTTCGTCCAGACCCGTAGTGCGTTCCGACAGGAACTCTTGGTCGTGCAGCTTCTCTTCCAGCAGCACGGCCCCGAGTGCCGCGACTAGGTAAGCGTCCTGCCCGGGTCGAACCTGGAGGTGGATTTCCGCCATCGCAGCGGTTTCCGTGCGACGCGGATCGACCACGATCAGCGCGCGCTCCGGATCCTTGGCAATGGTCTTCAGGACCACCCTGGCCCGAGGAATCGAGTGAGAGTGCCAGGGGTTCTTGCCCAAGAACACGCCGACCTCACAGTTCTCGAAGTCGCCTCGAGTATACGTGCCGAGCATGCGCTGACTGACCCAGAACTCCCCGGTCTTTTCTTGGGCCAAGGCACTGGAGCGGTAGCGCGACTGAAGCACTCGCCGGGTCGCTGTGGCATGGGCGCCAGGCAAGTGATTCCCCTGCCCTCCGCCGCCGTAATAGAAGATGCTCTCGCCACCGTGACGGTCTCTGACCGCGGCTAGTCGACTAGCAACCTCGGAAATCGCGGTATCCCAATCGATCTCGTCGAAGCCTCCGTCCGGCCGTCGCCGCAGTGGCTGGGTGATGCGATCCAGCCCGTGCTGGTAGTGGTCTAGGCGATGCGCCTTTTCACAGGCGTAGCCTCGCGATGCCGGGTGGGCGCGGTCCCCGCGCAATCGCACCAAATGGCGGCCGTCGTCGCCGCCGAGTTGTACCTGCAAACCGCAGTTGCATTCACACAGGATGCAGGCCGTGGGCTTCCACTCGGATTCGGGCATGTCGGAAAGCATGGGCCCGGGGAGGTCCGAAGGAAAGTGCATGCTTGCGAGTTGGGGATGCAGAAATGCAGGCTGGCCCGGCGAATAGTCCCGCACTCTATTTCGTGCAGCAGACCGTCCAGCTACCGGAAACTTGGATCTCGTCAACGACTTTCGGCTTGTTGGGCGCGCAGCTGGGGTTCTGGAGGCTCGGGCTCTTCACGAAGGAGAAGTACTGCGTGAGAGTAGTACTGCCGGTTGCCTTACATCCGCCGTCCGAATCCTGGACAGATAGCTTCGTGCTGCCGCAGTCTGAACCGGTGGTCCCAGGGTAGTTGGCGTCGATTCGCGTGCCATCGCAACTTCCCTGGGCTTGGCCACAGCTGCACGTCTCGCAGCTGCGATTCTTCTTGAGAATTCCCTCGACCAGGTCTTGGGCATTCGGGTAGCCAGCCGGGCACGACGCGCCTTTCGACTGAACGGCAACGCAGATGGCCTGCTTCGTCTGGGGTGCGCAGGATCCTCCAGCGTCCGTGCCTGGCGTGCCCAGGCACAAGTGGTGTGGTTGGTCGAGATAGGGGTCGGGCAAGTTGGCGCTGCCGACCGAACTGGCCCCGCATACACCCGAGACCTTGGGCTTGGTGAAGCCGAAGGAAGCAGCGTAGCCCTTGCCGCCCGTTGCGTACTTGTAGCAACTGCTGGGGAATTGGTGCACTACGGTGGGAGCGCCAGCGCAGGTCGTGTTCGTATGCGTCCAGATGTGCAGGTCCGGATCGTCACACTTGAGAGTCCCGGCGTTGCAAGCGCAGCTCTGGCAGCTGCCCGGCGGCACAACCAGCTTCCCGGCGGTAGCGATGTTCGCGGAGTAGTCGTCAGGACACTTGCCACTGGTGTCGACGGGGTTGGAGAGCAAGAGGGGCCCCTTCCAACCCGAAGGAACGTCGGGGATCGGCGCACAGCGCGGGTCTTTGCAGTCTGATGTTTGGCAGTAGTCCGCTGCGGGAACCGCTCCGGCAGTTCCCCCGGAGCCAGACGCGCCACTCGCACCGCCGGGACCGCCGCCGCTGCCCGCGCCGCCACCGCTGCCCGAAGACCCGCCGCTGCCTGCAGCGGCGCCTCCCGCCCCCGGCTCGGCCTGGAACTTTGGAGATGAGCACGCCAAGAGCAGAGGCACGAGTGCCACGAGCGCCGCTGGAAGAAGTCGTTTCACTGCTAGAGCAACAATGGCATCGGTGGATTGACGCCGCAAACACTCATGCCGGGTGCGCCGTAGGGCGCGAATATGCACTGATCGGCCATGGGAGTGCCGGCTATGATTGGTGGCCGCCATGAGCCGTGGGTCCACGACACGCATCGGGCCCTTTGCCCTGAGTCGCCGCATCGCTACCGGGACGATGGCAGAGATCTACTTGACCGACGGCGAAGCTGCGGGAGCAACGGGCGGCCCCCTGGCGCTCAAGCTGATGCTGCCGCACCTCTGCGGTGACGCTGCGCAAGTCGGAATGTTCGAAACTGAGGCGCAGATCCTGTCCGAGCTGTCCCACCCGAATCTGGTACGCGGCTTCGAATTCGGCGAGGAGGCAGGGCGTTACTACTTCGTGATGGAGTACCTTGCGGGTGCAGACAGCGGAGCGCTGGCAAGGCGAGCCTGGGCCCAGCCTTCGGGGCTGGCACCGGCTGCGGCCGTCCACATCGTCGCGGCGGCGGCGATGGGGCTCGACCATGCCCACAACTACGAGCGAGACGGGCAGAGCTGGCAAGTCGTGCACCGTGACGTGAACCCAGACAACATCATGGTGACATTCCACAGCGCCGTGAAGGTGCTGGACTTCGGGGTCGCACACACCGCGGAGCAAGCGTCGCGGGGTCCAAGCACGGGTACCGTCAAGGGCAAGGCCGCCTACTGCTCTCCAGAGCAGCTGCAGGGCGCGGCCGTGGACGGACGTTCGGACGTGTTCAGCCTCGGGGTCGTGCTGCACGAACTCCTGTGTGGGCAGCGGCTGTTTCGTCGCGGCACTCAGGCCGAAACGATGCTCGCCGTAGTGGACGCTCCGGTCCCGCGGGTTTCGGAGCTCCGCCCGGGCGTTCCTCCGGCTCTGGACGAAATAGTCAGCCGGGCGCTGTCGCGGGATCCCGACCAGCGTCAGGCCAGTGCGGCAGGCTTGGCAGAGGAATTGGGCAGCGTCTCGCTACCCGATACCGGACCTCTCGCGACCCTGCTACACCGCTTGTTTCCCGAGCTGCGCTAAAAACACAAAGCTAGGGATCTGGGTGGCTTCGCTGTCGCCTCCGCCTCGGATCCCGGCATGAGCTCAGGCGTCGTCCTTGGGATGGATCTCCGCTCGGCAGCTCCAACACAGTTCGAAGTTGCCGGGGTTCGACTGCCCACACTCGGGACAACGAACGTCGTCCAAGACGGTCTTGCGGTTGGCTTCGAACTTGTCGATCAACGCCCGGGCGGCATCGAAATCCTCGGGCCGAGTCAGCCAAATTTCGGGACGCACGGGCACCTCTGGATAGGAACCAATCAAGTTGACGTTGCGCAGCTCGGCAGACAGCCCGCCTTCTAGAAGTACATCGAGCACGAGCTGAGCCTCGATGACATCTTGAGCTTCGTAGACGCGCATGGCTCTAGTGACGCCTCAGGGCAAGCCATTCGTCACGCTGGTCAGATCGGTGACGATATGGCTGACGTCGCCGGCCTTCGTGAACGGCGAGAAAATGATAAGGGGCGTGCGCATCCCCAGCCGGTCCCAGAAGTAGCGCCTTGGCCGCCGCCTGAAGCTCCCGACGTGCCGCCTACAGCACCGGTACCTGAACCCCCGCTCGCGGGGTTCGAAGCTTCCTCGCTGCCACAGCCCGCGCAGAGCAAGACGAATCCGCAGACCCGGTGCCTCCTCGCCATGACAGCCAGGGTACGGCTCGAATCCGCAGAGGTCGAGTCAGGTCGAGGCTGAGAAGTGTTTTTCGTCGACGAGGCCGGCGCAACGAGTCGCGAAAATGGTCCCAAAACCCACCATCGCCAAGGCAAAGCTGACGGCCTCGCCCAACCAGGGCAGCCCACCGAGCACCAGCCACAGAGCGCAGCCGACTGCCAGGTGCACGTAGACATTCTTGCTTCGGTGCCCCACGAGGGCACCGCCAACGGTTGCGAGCGCCGCGCAAATCCCGGCGTAGCCCGCAAGGGCCGCAAATACGACGCCAGCGAGGGCGATGGGAATGCCGAGAACCGTGACGCACAAGGCAATCACCAGGACGGCTCCGATCAGGGTCGTCACCAACCCCAGAGCAAAACAACGCATCGGTCGCTGTGCGATCTCGCACTCCAGTTTCTCCATACGCGCTGGTGCGAGGGCTACCAGCACGACGCCGATGACGAAGAGAACGATCATCCGACTGACGGCCGCGGTGGCCTCTTCCCAGAGTCCGATGCCCGCATCGAACAACCCTCGGTCGATTGGCGAACACCCCATCAGAAGCAAACTGCCGATGGCGGCGGAGGCGAAGCGTGTGGTGGAAAGTTTCAGCATGACGATATCTCCGAGAAGAACGACGCGAAAATCTCGCGCTCTCCCTGGTCTTTCGTCCGTGGCTTCGGAATTATTTCAACCCGCGCCACGCAATGCCGCCCCGGCGGACGCCGAGCCGGCCAAATTGAGCTAAAATGCGCCTCGGTGCATAGGTATTGGGTTCGCGTTTACCTGGGGCTACTAGCTGGCTCGGCGGCGGGCTGTGCGTTCGGCACCGAAGAACTCGAGGACAAGGACCCTCCTTTCGTTGGCACGGGTGGCAAGGACGCGGGCGTGAGCGTCAACGACTCGGGCTGGGGCACCTCGGGCAGCGGCGGCCAGGCGGCGGCCGCGGGGGCCGGCGGCAGTGCCGGGCTCGCGGGCAGCGCGGGCACTGCCGGCACGGGCGCGCTGCCGGGCGGCCCCTGCACGCCCGGAGAGAAGCAGAACCTCGGGGCGTGTGACAAATGCGGGACTAGTGAGCGAACCTGTTCATCCGCCGGGCAATGGAACGCCCCGACCTGTGAAAACCAGGGCGCGTGCAAAGCGGGGGAGATGCAGACCCAACCCTGCGGAACCAGCTGCGGCGCCCAAACCAGAAAGTGCGAAAGCGGCTGCACCTGGGGCGGCTGGTCGACCTGCGTGCCCGGCGGCGTGTGCACCCCCGGGCAGAAGGAGACGCAACCCTGTGGCAACTGCGGCAGCCAAACCCGCACATGCCGCAACGACTGCACCTGGGACGGTTTCCTAGGTTGCACGGGAGAAGGCGTCTGCAAGGCCGGCACGACCCAGGCGGGCGGATGCGACTCGTGTTCCCAAAAGGTGTGCCAGAGCAACTGTACGTGGGGCGCGTGCCAGCTGAAGAGCGGCAACCAGTGCAACTACCAATCCGGAACGAACTTCAAGTGTTGTGGTACCGATAAGTGGCAGTTTTGCAGTTCTAGTTGCCAGTGGTTCCCGTGTCAGTCATGTAATGGATCATCGGGATGTCTGAACGCATGTTGAAGGCTCGAATTCAGGTCGCCGCGATCGGACTCATGGCTGTCGTCGCGAGTGCCAGTTGCTCCGACGACACCTACGTCGCGACGAACGAGCTTTTGGACGATGCAGGCGCGGCCGGCAGCGGAGGCAACACAGGTGGAGCGAGCGGCAGCTCCGGAGCTGGCGCCGCGGGTGGTTTTGCAGGTGCTGCGGGCAGCGCTGGCAGTGCCGGCGCCGCAACGGGAGGCTCGACGGGCAGCTGCACGCCCAATGAGAAGAAGGACGTTGGCTCCTGTGCCAAGTGTGGCACCAAACGCCAGACCTGCGACTCGAACGGTCAGTGGGGGCCCGAGCAGTGCGAGGACCAGAAGGCCTGCAATCCGGGAGACGAGGATACGGCCGCGTGCTCCGACGTCTGCGAAGCGAAGAAGTGCGCCAACGATTGCACCTGGGGGGCTTGTGGTTTGAAGACCGGCGCCAAGTGCGTGTACAACGGCGGCAGCGAGTTTCAGTGTTGCGGCACCGACAAGTGGCAGTACTGCAACAAGGCGACTTGCGATTGGCACGCGTGTGCACCCTGCAACGGTTCCTCCAGCTGCCTGAGTTCCTGCTGATCTCGCGGTTCACACTGCGCGCCGCGCCTGTGGGCTGAGTCCACGAGGCTAGAGGCTGAGCACACCGCCCCTCCATTGCACTTCTCGAGGTTTGCCCTGCGCGGTCAGCTCGACGCCGAGGCTCTTCACGTCTGGTAGCGCATCCGGCTCGTTGCCGTAGGCAAGGGCAGTGACTCGAATGGGCATGGTGCGAGACGGCGTGAGTTCCTCGGTTCGTTCGATCTCCAAGCTGACTTCTTCGGCGCTGCCCTCGAAGGAGAACAAATACAGTCCGGCATTGGACGCGGTGACGTCGGCGGGCATCACGTCCTTTCCGGCGGGCCCCGAGCGCGTCATGCTCATCTTCAGCGCCGGCTGACCCCCGGGGGCCCGGACGAGCAGGGCCACCCGCCCCAAGCCCCGAGGCAGCTCCAAGGAGTGTGCCTTCAACGTGGCGAGCGTCTCGGGGGAGTGTTTCCCAGCACGCGCCTCGGCCAGCAGAACGGAAGCCAGCCGACCGGCGAGGTGAGCCACCTCCGCGTTGCCATCCCGGCCGCCGGTTTCCACCACGCGCAGCAAGAGTCGCCGAGCCACATCGATTCGCCCCGCCTTCGCATGAGCACGCGCCAACCGCACGATCACGCTCGGGTCGTCCGGGGCGAGGCTCTCCAGCACGGCATAGTGAGCGGTGGCGGCCTCGCTGAAGCCTTCGTTCATCAAGCGATCCCCCAGGAAAGCGCGCGCCCAGGGATCGAAGGGCGCACGCTCGGCGATTTCACCAAAGGTTCGGCGTGCTTGCTGCTCCCGCTTCGCTCGATTGAGCGCAGACGCAATCTCCGCCAATAGCTCCACGGGCGCGAAGGCGTCGCTTCGCGCCCGGCGCGCTTCGTCCAGTAGCCCGTCCTTGTCTCCGGTGCTTTCGAGCAACGCAACCAAACGCGCACGCAGCCTCGGGTCGTGGGGCGCGACGGTCAGAAAACGTCGCACCACCGCCAGGCGAGCCGAGTCGCTCTTTTCCGCCTTGTAGGCCTTCACGAAAGCGGGCCATGGGAGACGCTCGGCACCGAATAGGGCGGCGCGAACGGATGCAAGTTCCTGGGGCGACCTCGCTCTGCGCACGGCCTCCTTGCGCACGAAGTCTGCGGCATCCGCCTCTCCTTCCCGCATCAGCGCGACAGCTAGTTTGACGCGACGAGGCCCGTCCCGACGTGCGTTCAACATCAATTCCAACAGGGCGCGCCGGTCCGCCCAACTCCTGAGTTCGCAGGAGCGTTTCGCCGCCATGTAGACATCCAAAGGCTCGGCAGAGGAAAGCCGCACATGCCAAACGCCGCGGCGATACGGAAGCGCCGTCTTCGATGCCTCCGAACACTTGGCTGCGCGGGCGCGCTTCGGAGGTGGCAGAGCCAGATCGTAGTCGACGCGCACCACGACGCCCAAGCCGCTTTGCGGATAGCGCCGCGCAGCGAGGGCCAGCTCGACACAGAGATTGACGGATGGGTCATCCGAAAACCGATCGCGGCCGCGGACCCGCACCTTCTTCGCGCGCCCGTCGCCGTCCACTTCCATCTGTACCCGCAGATTGCCGGCCAGCTCCGATCTGCCTGCGGCGCGGGAGTTTCTGCAGGCCGTGATCTCTCGGTAGGCGTCCTCCAGGCGTGCCCCGACCCGGTGAACCACCAGAGCTTCTAGGTCAGACGCCGCAGTCGCTGCGCCCTTCCCGGACAAGGCTCCGCTCAACACTGCGCCGCGAACCGCGTGGGTGCCGAAGCTGAAGTCCGCCTCGTGCTGTGGCGCGAGCATGCGCACCGCCGGGTGCGTCGCTACGTATGGCGAGGGCGTGCGATGAAAGGCTGTCCACGGAGTGAGCAGCCCCACCGAGAGCGCCACGTCCGTGACCGCTTCGCGGCCTTTGCCCGTGCGCAACACGTCATCGACTCGCGCTTGAGCCCAGCGCCTCGCGACGTCGTCCGTGCGCGGGGCCGTCCGCCAGGCCAACAGCCGGCGCTCGGTCTTCACCTCGCCCCGGTGGCGGTAGCTGACCCGCGCAGCGCTCGGCGCCATGCCGCGCAACTTGCCGACCAGAATGAAGGGCTCCCCCAAAGGCACCGAGCGCCGTGTGCGGGGATACACCTGCTCGACATCAGGCCCCAAGTCGACCTCGACGTTCGAAACGCTGGGCACGAGGGCGTGCTCAATGAGCGCCGTCGCGGCACCCGCAGCTTCTCGCGAGTCCTGCACCGCGAAGTAGCTCCCTGCGCTACGCGACAGCGCGCGCAAGGTGCGCACATTGACGACGGGTCCCACCGCAACCGCGGACAGCCTCGGCAGCCCACCTGGGCGCTGCGACAGCTTCTCGATCAGCTTCTCCGCGTTGGACTGTCCCGCCGTGGCATAGCCATCACCGACATAGACAACCGTCGCCGACGGCTCGTCGGGCACGAGCCCGGCAGCAAAGTCCAACATATCCGAAAGGTTCGTAGCCCCGCCCGGAGACAGCTCATCCAGAGCATTCGAGATGGCCTTGCGACGATCCGGCGTGGCTGGTCCAACACCCTTGGCACCGATCACCCGCGCGCTCTGGTCTCCCGCAACGACCGCCAACTTGTCTCGGGGCCCAAGGGCGTCCATCACGGCGCGCACGAAGCCCCGCGCAACCTCGAGCTGGCCTGGCTCCGAACTGCCCGAAGTGTCGAGCACCAGCACGAGGGTGGCTCCCTCGGCGGCTTCGGGCTCTGGCAAGTCCACTCGCACCAACACCGTGCGGGGATCCCCGGCCTTTTCCCCCGAGGCCACGTACATCCGTGCCTTGGATTCGAAGGGCGGTACCACTAGGTCGACGACGAAATCCGCCGTGGGCCGGTAGTCCGGTCGCCGGAGCGATACCTTGGCACCTGATACTTTGGCACCCAGGCCGGCGGCGATGGCCGTGGGTTTGGCGGCCGACGCGTCCATTCGAATTCCGAGTTCGGGAATGGGCGGCGCATCCGGCGGGCCCGCCAAGGGGTAACGGTATTGCATCCGCGCGCGCCCGCTTTTGTCGTAGCGCAAAGGCAGCCACTCGACGTAGGTGACGGAGATGGTGGCGGTGTCTCCGCTGGCGATCCTGGGCAGCGTGCCCCGCAGGAACCCCCGGCCTGCCCACTCGATCAGCGGACCGTTTGCTCTGAGCGTGATCTGCTCCCTCTTAGCCAGCGCGATTTCCATGTCCTGGACTTCGTCCCCACGACCCCAGCTCACCGCTGAAACGATGGCCTGCTCCGGCAGCGCCATGCGAAAGTCGCCGGTGACGGTCTTGCTGCCACCGTTGAAGTAGGTGGTGACCACTTTCGTCTCAGCCGCCTCGCCTAGCACCTTCACGCTGACTTCCTGAGAGCGAAGAGTCAGCGGAGTCGCGGGGTCTGTGAGCGGAGCGCCGGACGCCCTCCCCCAAAGCTGACCCACGCTGCTCTTGTTGGACAGGAAGGGCGCTGCCAAGCCGCCCGTCCAATCGTCGAAGGCTTTTTCCGGCACCACCTTGACCTCGGAACCCCGCACGATTGCGGACTCCCCAGGGCGAACCTTGTGCTCCTTGCCGCTCGCGGTGACCGTGATCTCCTCGTTGGCGGAGTAGATACGAGAGCCGCCTTCTTGGGCTTCCACACCGAGGTTTGCGTTCTTGCCGAAGACCTCTGCGGCGCCCACCGCGATGTGAGCGGAGCTTTGACCTCGGGATAGGGCGAACAGCCGCCCCTTTTGCAGCGTGACCCGCTCGGGACCGAGTTCGACGGCGCTGTCGCGGTCCAGCAGCATCACCGTGCCCTGGTCCAGGCGCACCCGTGCCCGACCATCCGCGTCGGTGGCGACGACGTTGCCAGCGCTGGCACGAACTCGCCCTCGAGCGTCGACCCCCGCAATGCTCACTCCTGCATGAACGACCTCCACGTCGGCGACGGTGGGAGGCAGGACGTCAACATGTTGGCGGGTGAGTCGGTATACACCGAAGGCGACCGCGGCCACGGCCGAGAGCGCCAAGATGATGCGAAGAGCTCGCTTAGCCACGAGTCACCTCACCATCGGCGATCCGGAAGCGGAGGATGTTGTCCCCGCCAGGTTCGAACTTCACGGGGACAACCACGATGCGTTCCTTGGCGCCGAGCTCATCGAATACAGCCGTCAGCATCAGAGTCGCCCCTAGGCGAGCCGCATGCCGCGCGTCCTTGGGTTGCAGGCGCAACTCGACCACGTGGGCTGCGGACTTGGGCAGGAAGGCTTGGGCCAAGCCCAAAGTGACGTCCCCTTCTGGGGCCGGCAAACGCGCCTTCTCTCGTCCCGTGAACACCATTGGGTGCAATTCCGGATGCGTCCACGTAACGGTCAAGCGGACTTGTCCGGGGTTGGTACGGCCAGCGGCGAACAGGCTCTTGGCACGCGCCCGCAGGGTCGCAAGCTCTTTGGTTTGCCGCTTTCGCTTCGCGTCGGCGCGCCCCCAGGCAAGAAACACTTGGGCCAGCGCGCGACTGGTTGCCGCCGGACCCTGAGACGCATCCGGAGCGCCTGCACCGGTACCCTTTTCCGTGAACCTAACCGCCGCTTCGAGCTGGCCCTCGCCCTGCGCTGCCAGGGCCAGGAGCAACGGCACGCTCGCGTCGTCGGGCGTCAAGCGTTCCAGGGTCTCGTACTGACGCCGGGCCTGGGAATGCCACCCGTGGGCGCGCAACAGGTCGCCCAACAAACGTCGCGCAACCGGGTCGTCCGGGGCAAACTCGACGATTTCGCCAAACGCGCGCTTAGCCATGGCCTCGTGGGCCACTTTGCGGGGCGCATCGCGACGGGCCAAACGCAGGTAGAACTCGCCGACCGCGGAGCGCACCAGGGAATCGGCGTCGGGACGTTTTCTGAGCGAGTCGGCCAGGGCGCGGGCCGCTGTGAGGTCCCCGGCATCCTCCATGGCTTCCATCAGCCGCAAAGCGAGCGGGAAGTCGCCGGGGTACTCTTTGCGCAGCGCACGCAGCTTCTTGACGCGTTCTTTCGTGTCGTCGGTCTTGGCAACGATGGCTTCGATCGCAGCGGGGTCGGCGCTCTTCAAGCCCAGAGCAGCGAACAGTCGCCGGCGGTCGTCCGCGGAGCGGACCCGAGCGACCAATCCGCGATAGAAGGTGTCAGCCGCCTTGGTGTCGCGAGATAGCGCCCGCCACA
Organism: Polyangiaceae bacterium; assembly: GCA_965222375.1. Classification (GTDB taxonomy): domain Bacteria; phylum Myxococcota_A; class Polyangia; order Polyangiales; family Polyangiaceae; genus JACKEA01. The sequence goes on along the minus strand of CBDCTZ010000016.1, from coordinate 2,451,142 downwards.
CCGCGACGCGCTTTTCGACTTTGCCCAGCGCGTTCAGCATCATCGAAAGCAGGATCCGACGCTCCCGCCAGCTCGGCGCCTCGCACAGAGCCAGCGCCCGGCGATACACCGTCAAGGCCGTCGCCGGCGTGGTGTTCTGGCCAAGCCGTTCGCGCCAGAGCGCCATGCGCTCGAATAGCGGCTGGTCCGCAGCTCGGCTGCAGTAGCGCACCGTGCGCGGCAGAAAGTCGACGGCGACGAAGGTGGTCAGGGCATTCGCCGTGACTTCTGCGGCGGGCGCCGGTGCTGGCTCCGGCGGGGTGAAGCTGACCTTGAGTCGAGCTCGCGTGGTCCCGCCCTCGGGCTGCGGGAAGCTCACACCGTAGATGGCCCGGCTGATGCAGCCCTTGGAGCCAGCGTCGGGCAGCGAAGACCCCGCCGTCGAAACAGCGCTCACAGTGCCTGAGCGGTTGATGGTGAACGCGAGGTTCACGTCACCCTCGAGGTTCGGGTTGCGCTTGAGGCCCTGCTCGTAACACAGCCGATAGCGTCCGAAGTTCTGGCGAAGGATGCGCCGCACGACTTCTTTCGGCAATCGCTCAGGCGTAACGCCCACAGCACCCATGCGCACTCGCGGTGGATTTCGTTTTCCTTTTCCGCCGCCCAAGCGACCGTGCCCGGAACCAAAGCCTTGGCCTGTGCCCGTGCCCGCGCCGTGGCCGAGGGTGCCAATGTCGCCCAGCCCAATCCCCTCGTCGCGGCCCCCACCGCCCTCTCCGATCCCTTTCAACCCTAGGCCACCGGATCCAAACGCGTCCCCGATTTCTGCCCCCCACATATTGCCTTGGGCTTTGTGCGTGCCGGTCTTGTCTCGAGCCAGGGAATCATCGCCGCCCCAAGGCGCGGTCGGCAAGTCCGTAGGCTCGTTCTTCGCGGGCGGCACCTTGAGCACTTCCGCCTGCTGCTCCATTGGCTTCGGCGGCGCGTCCTGGGCGGGTTCGGGCGCCGCGGCCGCAGCAGGAGCCTCCCCGGCTGCGCCAGCATTCAGCAGGCCGACCATCCCGAACTCTTGGGCCTCCGCCAGCGCGGCTTTGCGCGCAACGTTCGGATCCGGATTGTCCGCCGGACCGCGCACGGCGTAGCGCTTGTTCGTGAGCTTGGAGCTGGCCTTGCCCATGGAGCCCTCTTCGCCCTTGGCTCGCGTGCCGGTCCCACCCTCTTTGTTGTCGGCCTCCTCCTCGGCCTCCAGTTCCAGAGTGATTTCGTCAACGTCGTCGTCCTCTCCGCTCAGCGCGTTGAAGGAACGCTTGCGCCGCCGGCGCTCCTTGGCCTCCTTGCGCAGCTCGCGAGTCGTCGGCACGTAAAACGAGGTAACCGGAGTGATCACGCCGTATCGCATTCCCAGGTCGACCAGAGCGGCGCGGCCCACTCCCTCCTCCAGCAATTCGCTCAGGCGCAGATCCGCCCAACGCCGACGCAGATCTCCCTGGTCGTCCAGCTTGCGCAGCTCGAGGCGATGTTCACGAACCTCTCCGCCGAAACGCGTCAGCTTCACGCTCTTCGGCAACGTGCCTGTGACCCGGGCCACCACCCAGGTGGTCTCGCCTGCAACCAGGGTGCTCGCATCCTTGGGCAGCACCCGCTCGACATTCGGCCCCAGGTCCATCTTCACGCCGAGCCACGCCGGGCGCTCCGCCTGCTCGAATACCGAAAGCGCCACTTCCGCCGCCTGGTGAGCGTCATCGACCCGTTCAGCGAAGCCGCCGCGAGCCACCCCACGCAAGAGGCCCATGTTCGTCTCGCCGCCGATGCCGAGAGAGAAAACGCGCACTGGGCGAGGCAGCGCCGCCAAGCGCTCGTTCAAATCCTTGAGCCCCAGTTCCCCCACCGTGGGTCGTCCGTCGCCAATGTAGACGACCGCGCCTCGTCGCTCTGGGTCCAAGCCGCGCGCCGCTTCAGCCAGCATGCCCCCGAGGTCCGTGGCACCCCCTCGCTCCAGAGACGACAGCGCGATTGAGACGCGTTGCCGGAGCTTGGCATCGACAGCGACGGGTCCCTTTACGTCCGGAAGTAGTGGCCGAAGTCCGTCGGCACCAGACCAGATCCTGGCGCGATCTCGAGGGGATAGGTGGCTCAGCAGCGCATTGGTCGCGGCCTTGGCGAGCGCCATCGCGCCGGCGTCGTTGGCGGCTGATGAGTCGACGACGATGGCGAGATCCAATCCACCTTCGGGTTTCGGCAAGTCTTGGGCTCGTACCGGAATCAGCACATAGGGCGCCTCTTTGGACGCGGACTCACGGGCGCGGGCGCGATCACTGGGCGGAAGCACCTTCAGATCTGGATCGTGTTTGGCGCGATAGGCCGTCAGGTGGGTGAGGCCATCGTCGAAGAGCTCGAGAAAGAAGTCCGAACGTGGGATGAAATCATGCTCGCTGACCAGGATCTCGTTTCCCCGACGTTCCGCCTTCATCCCCACACGCACGTCTTTGGCGCGGGCAAGCCCGAACTGGACGCTCAGTGAGAAGTTCTCGATCCGCGGCAGAGATGCCTCGGCACCACTAGCCGCCATCGGATACACGTACAGGCGGCGCTCACCCTTCGGCCCGGTACGGGACAACCACTCGGTGTAGCGAACGACGACCCGGCGCGTCTCACCCGGCCCGATGGGGTACAAGCGAGCGCGATAGGAGCCGGGCCCGTCCCATTCGAGCAGCGCAGGGTCCTCCGTCGAGCCTGCGTAGACATTGGATTGGTATTGCGCGCTGGCCGCCGCGCTCTCTTTCACGCGCCCCCAGGCAACCTTGCCAGCGCGATCCACTCCAAAGCGCTGAATCGAAGCGCCGCGCGGTGCGCGAAAGCGATAGATGCCCTCGACCTTCTTGGAAGCGGGATTGAAGAAGCGCTGATCCACCTCGGTGACGACGAAGTCGCCTTCCACGCGTACCGAAACGTCCAGGCGCTGAATGGACAGAGGAAAGCGAGGCTTCCCCTTCTGGCCGGGATCCCGCGCGCCCACCGTGCCCACACCGAAGGGAGACGGCGCGGCGCTCTCATCAGCGGTCGCGAGCCCACCCGTCCAATCGTTCCAAGCGACGACCGGGGCGACGCTACTCTTTTCCGCCTGCAAGGTCAGTTCTTCGCCCGCGCGAACGCGCAAGTCGGCGACGGCAAGCTCGCCACGCAATACGTAGGCGCGGGTTGTCGCCCCGATGTCGATGCTGGCTCGCACGTTGCTCGGCGTGAGGCGCCCGCTCGGCGTGTCCAGGCGCACGGCTACACCGAGCGGAGCGTCGACGAACACGCGCCCCGCCTCGAAGTCGATGGAGTCCACGCCGAGGGTGAAAGTCGCTGGGCCAGCCACCAACAGTCGTGCGCCGCTATCTCGCCGCAGCCACACCAGCCCGGACTCCTGCACATCGACCCGAGTGCCATCGACGAGCCTCTCGCGGGGGTACGGGCTACGTGCGGCGTCCCCGGGAAGGGTCACGGACGCCCCGGAGCGGATTTCTCGCAGCTCCGCGAAACTCTGCCCCCGGGACACCAGCTCGTCCTTTTTCCCGCAACCCAGAAGGGCCAGCAGAGCGAACCAAAGAACCACGCGCACAGCTGTGCGCACGCTGCCATCCGACAATCCCATGCTCAGCACTGACTTCCGCCCTCCACCAAAGTTCCCTCGGCCCCTGCGAGCCAACGTCGTAGGCCTGTCCGCCGCGCACATCAATTGCCGGGCCAGAGCCGACAAAAGCCCGGCATTTGGCGCACAATTATGGAAGCGCGGGGCAGCACGCAGCCGGGATCAGATTATTCGCCGCCAGCGTCACCGCTGGCTCCCGCATCCGGCCCCGGGCTCTCCGAGCTCGCGGGCTCGGCCTCGGCGGCAGGGCCCGCGGGAACGGGACGGTTTCGCTTCTCCGGCGGAACGGGCAGGTGGTCCGTCAGGATGATCTTCTTGCGGAACGCGGGATCGCCCAAGTTCGCGCCATGGCAAGCCTTGCAGCGCAGGGGCTTTCCATCTGCGGAGTCGAACCTCTCCGAGAGGTGGGCCGTCATCCATTCGATCGTCCACTTCTGATCCCTAGGCGACTTGAGGATCTTTGCGGTGCCTTTGCCGTCGACCAGGTGACAGTCATTGCACCAGACTTCGCCACCGCCGTTCTTCTTCTCCAAGCTCGGGATCAGCTCGCGCGCCATCCAATTTGCGACACGCTTGTTGTGGGTCATCTTCGGGTAGTCGGGCTCTTCATGGCAGTAAGCACACTTGACGCCCAGGAAGTGCGTGAGCCCACCCATGATGGTGAAGACCTCCCGCTGGCAGCGAGCCTTCGCAGCGACCCCCTCGTAACGCTTCTTCAAAGGCTCCGGCGGCGGCTTGCCGGGCTGTTGGGCGCAATCGTCCACGAGCGCCGCGCGACGTTTGGGGGCAGCACTCTCTCGGGGGCCTTCGGCGGGCACCGGCGCGCCTCCGCAAGCCCCCGCGGTGGCCGCGAGCAGGACTGCCAGCGTTAGGGCCCGGTACATGGGCGGCGACCATAGCAAACTTGTCGAGCGCATCCCTTCTTGACGGCAAGCCCGCCTGAGTATGTAGTCCACGCATGCGCTTTCGAACTGTCGCCTTTGTCGTCGCTTCTTCTTCTTTTGTCGCTACGAATGCCGCTGGACAAGGTGCACCTCCGGAGCAGCCGCCTGCGGATCCGGCGGCTGCCCCAGCCGCGCAGCCGCCTCCCACGGGAACGCCACCACCACCGCCACCGCCAGGCTCCCAGCCGCCTCCGGCAAACTACCAACAGCCGCCGCCAGGCGGCTATCAACAGCCGGGCGCCTACGAACCTCCCCCTCCGCCACCACCTGGCGAAGACCGCAGCGTGCGTTTCCATGACGGATTTTACTTCCGTGGAAGCATCGGCGGCGGTGCTCTTGGCGCTGTCTTCGAAGTCGATGGGTTGGAAGATACCGAGGTCGATGGCGGTGCGTTCAGCCTCGACCTGATGTTCGGCGGGACTCCTGCAGACGGATTGGTGATCGGAGGCGCCTACTTCTTTAGCCAAGCACAAAAGCCGAACGTGAAGCGAGGGTCCTTCGAGGACGAGAGCCCCAACAACTTCAACTTCGGCATCATCGGCCCATTCTTGGACTGGTTCTTCATGCCCGACGGTGGCTTCCACGCCGGGATCATCCTCGGCGGGGCGGCTGCAAACGTCACCAACAACGACGGAACCGAAAAGTCCAGCACCGCAACTGGTGGCGGAGGCGGGCTGTTCTTGGGCTACGACTTCTGGATCGCAGATCAGTGGTCCTTGGGCATTCTCGGCAGGGCGACTGGCGGCTCAGTGACGAATTCCGACGCACGTACCGAGGAGAAGATCACTGTAGCCAATTTCGCACTGCTCGGAACCGTGCTCTACCACTGAGCCGCGCGGCGCCGACGCCATAGCGCCAGCACCAGCAGCAACCAGACCGACCCTCTGTTGGCCGGCGCCGAAACGGCGCGGCACCCGCAACCCGACTCATCCGAGCTGTCCGCGGGACCAGCGCCGGCCGATGCTCCCCCAGCCGAGGCAGCGCCGCCCCCCGCCGTACCGCCGCCACCCACGCCCCCAGTTTGTGCTCCCGCAGATCCGCCGGTCGAACCGCCAACTCCCCCCGCGCCACCGCCACCAGTATTGCCGCTACCGGCTACGCCACCAACGCCTCCCCAGAGCTCTGGAGCGCCGATGGCGTACAGGTTGTGCAGCAGCATGTAGTCCATGCCGTTGTAGCGGTACCCATCAGAGCCCGAACTGCCCACGTAGGCCTCGGCCTTGCCGCGAATGAAGCGATTGGAGCTGGTGAAGCCATGCACTGCCGGCGGGTTCGGCTGCGGCGATTTGGGGTCAGCGCTCTTTGGCAGCTCGTCGAGCATCTTCCGCGCGTCTTGATCGATCTTGGAGCAAACCACACAAGCGGGCGCCTTGCCGTACAACGCGCGATGAAGGAGCGGATACAGCACCCAGTCTTCCTTGTCGGCGAGGGTTGCCAGGTGTTGGTCGGTCGTGGGTTGCCAGCCGTTTCCGATCGCAGCAATGGCCATGGCCATGTGGAGATTGTCCACGTTGCTGTAGATCAGGTGGTTAGGAGCTTTGAGCCCGTCCCAGACGCCAACGAAGCCCGGCGCAGCCGGCGGTGAATACGCGCCGTCGGTGATGAAAGAAACGGCCTTGCGAGTGCCCTCGGAGTAGCCGAAGGCGTCCTTGCCGCGAGCCACGTCTCGATTGCAGGCTGGGTTCTTGATGATCCAGCCGTCCTTCACCACGTGCTTCACGATGCGCTCTGCCTGCTCCGAGGCCCATGCAGGCAAACTCTTGCCCTTCACTTGCACACTGGCTGGCACCAGATGCTTGGTGAGCGCGAGACCGATCAGCACGTGATACACCTGGTCTTGACTCATCTCCTTGTTGGTCAGCTTTGGATCGACGAAGTCCGACGATGTCTTGGTCAGCGGCGCGAAGTTCTTGTGAAAGTCACTGGGCACGTCATCGCGAATGAAGAAGCCATTCAGGCTCTGCGCTTGGCTGCATGGCGGTGGAAACGCGGCGTCCGCCACCTGATCCACTCGCTGAAGTGCTAGCAGTGCGTGGTACAGCTCGTCCGCCGTCTTGGCTGCCGCGCCAGCATCGCCGCCGTCGGCGCCCGGAAAAGTCTGCGGGTTCGAGCGCATGTAATGCTCGGTCGCGAGCACGCCGATGTACCAACCAAGCCGTATCGTGGCGTCCCCCCAACGAATTCGGCTATCGAGCTCTCGCCGCTCGCTCGCAGGAATGCTCTTGCCGGTGCCCTCTCCAATCACGATGAACTCTGCGCTGCGCGCCTTGAGGGCGTTGTACTTCGCCAAGTTCTCATGGATCGTGTCGGCACGAACGCCGGCAGTGCACAAACCGGCCGCCAGCGCGATCAGCAAGGCTAGCTGACGAACTCGCAGCATCGGCCTCAGTCGTCTTTCGGCGGCGCCGCCACTCGCAAACAGACTTTCGGCTCGGGCTTGTCTGCGGTGGGCGAAGGCGCGGGAACCTTCAGGCACACGGTCGGGGGTTTGGTCGGAACTGGCGGAGGGGGGGGATCCGCCGTTGCAACCGGCGCGCTCGGGGGCGGCGCGGCAGTGGTCGGTTCTGCGGGCGGCGGCGACTCTGCCGTCGGAGGTGTGTCGGGCGCTGCTGACGGCTCGGGCGGCGCCTGAACCTTCAAGCAGGCCTGCGGCTCTTTGTTGCAACCTGCCGCAGCAATACCGGCCAGAGCCGATGCGATGAAGAACTTGCGCCGCGCGAGAATCGACGAACGGTCGCGCTTGGCGACTGAGTCCTCATCGGACCTCGTGTCGTCGTTCGGCGGGCGGTCGCTGTCGAACATGGCACGACAATCTCACGCCCAGCGTGTTCCGCCAAGGGTTCCGACTGGCGCGCGGTGCTGAGGCCGCGACCGGCTTGCGAGGCAGCCGAGTCAGGGGCACTCTGCGCGGGGGAGAACGAAGTGTGAATTGCCCAAGGTGTGAGGGAGCGCTGTCCGAGCGCTGGTTTGCAGACCAGGTTGGGCAGGCCGATGTCAAGGTGGAGCTATGCGACGCCTGCAGCGGCGTGTGGCTCGAGTCCCGGGCTTTGCCCGTGTTGTGCCCAACCCTTTCCCATCTCCCGGAACGACGAACCGAGGCGGCACTGACCGGAAAAAAGGGCGGCGGGATCGACGCCTGCCCAGGATGCAAAGAAACTCCGCATGAGGTCCGTGTCCTCGATGTCGCCGTGGACTTCTGCACCGGCTGTGGCGGAGTTTGGCTAGACGCCGATGAATACGGCGAAAGCGACGCCCGGAACCGAACCAGGAAGCCGGCCCAGAGCGCCTATCGAGCGCCTCCGGCGGCCACGGCCGAAGCCCCCAGCTGCGCCTACTGCGGAAACGTGCTCGAAGCAGAGCGCAGCTTCATGCGGGAGCGGGGGCACGCTTGCCCGCGCTGTCACTACGCCTTACAGCAGCGCTTGGACGCATTGCGGGCCGAACCAACGGCGCTGGAGAAGTTCCTACAGTCGGTCCTGTCCGTAACCTTGGACGTTGATCTCAGCTTCGAATAGCTCGCCTCAGGGTTTGCACACGCCGTGGGTGGCGTGGCCGACGTTGATGCAATCCTGAGGTGGCCCGCAATAGCTGGTGCCCAGGGGACAGATGTTCGTGCACTTGCCGAGGTAGCACTGGAACAAGATGTCGCATTGAGAGCTGCTGCTGCAAAAGGCGCCGAGGTTTCCGCACTGGGTGCAGGTTTCGCACGTGCCCTGGTTCGGTCCGGAGATCCGACACACCTGCAAACTCGGGCAACCGGTTCCGTAGCCAGGCGTGTTGCAAGGCTGCCCCGCAGGGTTCGGCAAACTGAGGTTCGGATCTAGAGCACCGGTACCGCCGCCACCGCCTGTTCCGCTCCCGCCGCTGCCGGAGGTTCCGCCAAAGCCGCCTCCAATGCCTCCACCGCCCCCGCTGCTGGTGCCGCCGGTTGCAAGTCCTCCGCTTCCGCTGGTGCCACTGGAACCCCCGGTTGCAAAGCCGCCGCTGCCACTCGTGCCGCTGGAGCCCCCGGTGGCGGACCCGCCGCTGCCGCTGTTGCCTCCGAAGCCGCCAAAGGCCCCAGTGCCGCCGGTCTGCGGACTTCCACCTACGCCGGCACTACCGCCCGATTGTTTGACGCCGCCAGAACCGAAAGCGCCGAAGCCGCCCGAGCCCGTCGTCGCGCCACCGCCATCAACGCCCGTGCACACGCTGCCATCCGGGCAACCGCCGCCGCCACCCGCGCCAGAGCTACATGCGGCCAGTATCAATGCGGAACACACGCCAGCGAAGCGTAGACTCAATGAACTCATTCTCGCGCGTCGTGCAATCATGATGCCACTCCCAAAGGCGGCGCCTAGCACGGCTTTCCTGAACAAGCTTGCCACCAAACCGGGGCGCAGCCGCCCCAACAGGTGGAACGGGGTGTGGCCGGTCCACCCTCCTGCGTCCATTGAGTCCAAGGCGCCGGTACCCGAGCTGCCTCCCACGGCGCCGGTACCGGAGCTACCCCCGATGCCTCCAGTGCCAGCTCTGCCGTGCCGCCGGTTCCGGCTGCTGCATCCAAGCCGGACGAACCACCGAATGCGAAGCCGCCCGTCGCGACAGAGCCCCCCGTGCCTGATGCCCCAGCCCCGGCGCCGCGGGAGGCATCACCATCCGCGTCCGCACCATCCGACAGTTCCGCACTCTCGGCGCAAGCCAGCGAGATGCCCGCCGCACACAGCGTTCTAAATACGCTCGCTAGGGTGCGGGCACCCCGCTCAGCCGCCATGGGCGGATGATAGCGCAAATGTCAGCTAGTGCTCATTGGCTCTGCCCGTGCTCCGTGAGCCACTCGCAGGCGTTCTTCTTCACCATCTCGTCGACCTCTTTGACGTCCAAGAGTTCCAGAGCAGAACTGCGCTGCCCCCGGCACTTGGCCCGCTGGGACTCGATTTCTCCCTTTTCGACGCACTCGATTTTTGCCCATTCATGTCCCGGCGGGCACGCCTGCACGGACTTGGAGCGATCGTGAGCAGTCAGCACCGCCGCAACGTAGCCGCTGATCTTGCGCTTGTTCATGGCACGGTAGCTGTGCGAGGCGCCCGCTGAATACACGGTGTAGTTGCCCTCGGCGGCGACATCGGTGCGGGTAGCGCTCGCGTACTCGCCGGAGCCGTAGATCAGCGCACTGACGTAGCCCCAACCGCAATCTTTGGTCTTGCAGCAGTCCACATACTCTTGGGTGTCCATGCGGGTCATCTTCTTCTTGGTAGCGACCTTGTACACGAGGTGCGTCGCATGGGAGGCGTCCGCGCTGAATCCAAACAGACCCAACATGCCGCCACCGCCGGCACTCGTCGTTGCGTCGACGGCGTTTTCATAGCGATTGGGCATCTCCGAGCTCGTCGCCTCTGCAAGGAACTCCCCACAAGGGTTGGGTTGCGACTGTTCCTCCAACGACAGTGCCGTGTCCGGCGGTTTGTGAAAGCTACGTCCCAGCAAGGATTCGTCCGAGCTTGGCGTCGGAATCAACCAAAACGACGGGCCCAAGGGATTGTCGGACTGCATGTCCGCAGCCGATCTCGCGGGCGCACACCCGCTGGCCATCACTCCAACCAATGCCACGCTCATCATCGCTTTGATCATCTCAGCCGCTCCCATCTTGTCAGAGCCACTGTACAAGACGCGTGCCTGGTGGGAACGACCTGCTTTGTAGGGGAAACCTCACTAGCGTGGCTGGCGCCGCCCCCCTCCGGCGGCAGGTCATGCCCCTCCATCCGGCCGGGAGCTATTTGCGCAACACCGCGCCGCGTTTTGGCCCGAGAGTCACCGAGGTCACTGGCGAGCCGTTCAGAGCCTTGAAGCTCCCAGGCAGGGTCGCGGTGACCGGCGCCGCGCCTGGCTCGTTGACCAGCACCATGCCGCCGTCGAAGTCCCTGCGCTCGAGGCCCTGCCAAGTCGTATGCGGCCCCTGGGCCTTGCCCAGATCCACGTCGTTGCCCACCCACCAATTGGATGGCGTGGCGCCATCCTGATGCCCGAGGGCATCGCGACCGTTGTTGATCAAAAGGTAGTTCGCCAGGGAGTACTCCAGATCTTCCGGAGTCTTCCCGAACCCCTCGATGACGACGGCGCGAGAAAGCTTGTGCACGTCCGCGATGTAGCCGCGCATGGCAGTGAGCGAAAAGCTTCCACTGCCACCGGTGATGCCCTTGTCGATGAAGCCGAACTCGATGTTCAAGTAGTCCGCAGCCTGGATCTGCTTTTGGATCGACGGATGGTTGTGTCGGGCGCTGCCGCCCGCGTACCAGATCGAGTTGTGCGCGATCTCCGCACCCGGTAGGGCTGTGCGGATCTCAGTCACGAATTCGGCCATGTACTTGCGCCAGTTATCTTCGGTCATGGCCAATCCGGTGTTCGGATCGATTGGCGGTACATGTGTGCCGTTGCCATCCCCAACCCGGAAGTCCAAGTTGACGTCGTCTACCCAGAGCCCCTTGTAGCCCTTGGTGTTGATCAGAGTCTTGGCTTCACCGATCCACCAACTCCGAAACGCCGAACTCGAGATGTCCCCGGCGAATTGCGGGCAAGTGCCGCCGGAGCATCCCCAAGGGATGTACAACATCTTGCCCTGAGCATCTTTCAGCACCCATTCCGGGTGTTGCGCAAAGATGCTGTCGCCAGGTTTGATCGCATAGAGATCGAAGTAGTCCCAACCGTTGGGGTACCAGCTCAGTTTGTCGTCGAAGAACGGACTGAACACGATCATGCGGAAGTGGTGCGTCGAATACCAATTCGCCCACTTGCCCGGATCTTTGAGAAAGGGATCGTCTGGGGGCGACGTGCGCTCGACGTAGCGCACTTTGCCCTCGGGCCAAGTAGCTCCGCCGCCACTACCGCCCGCGCCCGCTGCTGCAGCGTTGCCTCCGCTCCCAGCCACGGCGCCACTGCCCGCTGCGCCGCCGGAGCTGCCACCGCTCGCACCAGCGCCGCCACTGCCACCCGAGTTCCCGCCGCTTCCAGACACCGCGCCGGATCCACCGCCCTCAGAATCGTCAGAGCCACAGCTGACAATGCAGCAAGAAAGCAACACAATGCCGAGGCCAGATCGCATCGAGCCATTGTGCCACAGGCCGCAGCTATTTGTTTTTTTTTGGGTCGAGCGACGCGCTTCGTGGTACCCGACGGGGTGCTGGGGCGGCGTTGGGCCGCTACTCTCGCCTTGGGCCGCGCGCTATCGCCCGGCACGTGAGCTCAAGCGGTCTTGAGCTTGGACGCTAGGTCCGTACCGATCACCAACTGCAGCGCACTCTTGATGTCCGGATGTTTGTCCAGGAATTGCTCCAACTTATCCCGGGGCCATTCGAAGACCTGCACCTCGCCGCTGGCGGAAACACTCGCCGAAGCCTGGTCGCCGGTCAGATAGCTCATCTCGCCCACGAAGCGGCCAGGACCGACCTCCGCAACGACGCGGCCGTCAACTTGAACCGCCGTGTTGCCTTCTTCGACCAAGAGCAAGCAATCTAGTGCCTCGCCCTGGGCCACCAACTGCTGCCCATCCGGCACGTTGCGCGGCTGCGCCAGCTCGAAAAGCTTCATGAACTCCCGCGGCCGCAGCGCGCGAAACACCGTCTGATAGATCCGTTCCTGCTGCTCGGTCATGCGCACAGGGCGCCGCTCGAGCAACAGCACGCGTACCTGAGCGATGTTGATGGCAATGAACACCGCGTTCCACGCAATCGGGGCGTACAGCTCGTTCGCAAAGTAGTACGGCAGCAGCGCACTACCCGCGACAATGGTCAGAAACCGCAACCAGAGGATGTCTCGCACCAAGTAGGAGGCGAGAAACAGCACGTTGGCGATATGCACGAAATAGTTCATGGCTCTCTCGTTTCGAGAAACACCCGCTCACGCCACGACGGCGCCCTTGCTCCGACCGACCCGCGCCCGAAACTTGAGGGCCTCGCCGAGGATTGCGTTTGGATCGACGAAGTCTCCTGTGGCGCGGTTTTTGTAGTGAAGCAGCACCGAGGCCTTGGAATCGAGCAAGAGCGCGCCGCCTTGCTGCAGGCCGTCGCCCTCGATTCCCTGGAACTGATGGCCCTGGCCCCGTGCGCGCATTTCCCCATACAACGCCCGCGGGCCGAACACCGACCACCATGAGCGCATCAACCCCGCAACGCGAAAGCTGGACAGGCTGACGTCGGACACAACTTGCACGCTCTTGTCGGACAGTGCGTGGCGCTGCACGAAGGCTTCCATATAGCGCTTCTCACCATTGCCGATGAAGATGACGCCTACTCCGAGTTGGTCGAGCTCTCGGAGGCGAGGAGAAAGCTGGGTCACTTGCTCCGCGCACGCCACGCATCCGAAGTGGCGCAAGAAGATGAGCAAGCAGGGCTTGCCCGAAAACAGAGTCGACAGCGCCACGCCATCTCCGGCCATCGTGGTGACCGAGACCTGGCCCAAGGCTTCCAGGTCGACGCCCGCCATGCCCCTCAACATAGCCGACTCCACAACCTGGAAGCGGTAGATTTGCCGCGACCGCTATTCGGCAATGGAGTCGTCCAGGACCGAGTACGGGACCCCGTCGTGCCAGCGCATGTAGTTTTCATTCCAACGAATACGACTGATGAGGGCCGCGCGATCGATACCCAAAGCCAAAGCCGACAGATCGAGCACCACAGTCTGGGGGACATCCCGATACTTGCGGGTTACGGCATTGAACACCGCCACGGAGAGCCAGGTCGTCGGGTCCCTTGCGCTGTGGAAGTGGGCGCTACCCCCAAGCAGTGCTTTCTGTTCTTTCAGGCTCAGCTCGAGGGTTCGCCCCTCGTAGTCGATAACCGCATCTTCGGTGAAACAGTTAGGGTGCTTCATAACCGCGTCGCCAGTTTCGCAGCTGAGGCATGACTGGTGCGCACAGTGTTGCCCACGACTCACGGATGACCGAAGCGTGGCGACAAGGCACGGGCCAGGTTTCTCGGAGAGTTTCGTGGAATTTCATGGAGTTGCCTCGCGGCACCACGCCAGGGCACAAGGCCGGCACGAAGCCTGCTTTGGCTGGTTGAACCAGTTCCAAAGGAGGACAAATGAGGTGGAAGACCCTGGGGATCGCCCTCATGGCGGCGATCGCGATGCTCGTAGTGCGCCCGACGGTGGCCCAAGCCGCCGGCACGCTCAAGGACCCAGCCACTGGGAAGTACGCCCAGATCGTGGATCACCACGTGAGCGTGCTGCTCAACAACGGTTTCGCCCGAACTCAGGTGACTCAAGTCTTCAAGAACTCGAGCACCTCGCCCATCGACGCCATCTACGAGTTCCCGATCCCCCAAGACGCCGCTCTTTCCCAGATGCAGATCAAGGTGGGCGATCGTGTGATGAACGGAGAGGTACTTGCACGAGAAGAAGCACAGAAGCTCTACGACGATCAGAAAAAGTCCGGGAACCAGGCGGGGCTCGCCACCAAAGACGGGCATCAGAACTTCCGGTTCTCGGTGGCAAACATTCCCGCGGACTCTCAGGCGACGATGAGCTTCGTCTACTACGAGCCTCTCTCCATCGATGACGCAGTTGGACGCTACCTCTACCCCCTCGAGGACGGCGGGACTGCCGCATCGTTCTGGGAGGGACAAGAATCCGTGACCGGCACCTTCCGCTTCGACCTCGAGTTGAAGAGTGCCATGCCCGTCGAAGAGGTTCGCATGCCCGGTCATGCCCCAACGGTGACGAAGCTCGCCGAAGGGCATTACAAGATCGGATTGGAAGTGGTCCAAAAGACGCTCAGTGAGGACTTGGTCTTCTACTACCGCTTTCCCAACGACCAGCCGAGGCGGCTCGAATTGGTCCGCTACCGACCCGAAGCGGGCGGCCGCGGTACCTTCATGATGGTCTACACGCCGGGCATCGATCTGCAGCCGATCACTCACGGCAGCGACTACGTCTTCGTGCTCGACATTTCCGGAAGCATGGCGGGCAAGCTCAGCTCCCTGAAACAAGCGGTGACGGAATCCCTGCAAAAGCTCAGCCCCGAAGACCGTTTCCGCGTGGTCGCCTTCGACACGAGCACCATCGACGTCAGCGGCGGGTATCGAACCGCGACCCCGGAGAACATCTCGGATGTCGCCAACGAAGTCGGCAAGCTCCACGACCGCGGCGGGACCAATCTGTATTTGGGGCTGAGCGAAGGGCTCAGCGGTCTGGATACGGATCGCGTGGTGTCGACGTTCCTGGTCACCGACGCAGAAACAAATACCGGCGTCATCGAGCCGATCGAATTCGACAAGCTGGTGCGAAAAAGCGACGTCCGTATCTATGGCATGCTGATGGGCAACAACGCCAACTGGCCGTTGATGGAGATCGTGAGCGAGGCCTCGGGTGGCTTCTACTCCCAGGTTTCCAATCGAGACGACATCCTGGGTCAGGTACAGCTGGCGTTCAACAAGGCCAAGCACGAGGCCTTGCACGACGTGAAGATCGGGGTCAGCGGCGCAGGAGTCTCCGAGACGACGGACTTTCGCCTGACCAAGGTCTACAAGGGGCAGCAACTGATTGTCTTCGGTCGCTACGATCAGCCGGGCAACGCCACACTGACCCTGCAGGCAAAGACCCTTGCCAAGAGCGAAGTGATCACCCAGAACGTGCACCTGCCCGCCGTCGATACGGAGAATGCGGAAATCGAACGTCTATGGGCCTTGGACATGATCCACGCCATCGAAAAGCAGGCGCTGTTGGGCCTGATCTCCAAGAACGAAGCCAAGACCAAGATCGTCAAGCTGGGCGTGGAGTATCAATTGGTCACGGACTACACGGCGATGATTGTCGTCGACGACAAAACCTTCGAGGAGCTCGGCGTGGAGCGCCTAAACGAGGAACGCAGCGGCCTGGAAAGCGGCAGTGGCTACTCCGGGGGCTCCGGCTCCGGATACGGCGGCAGTGATGACTACGCTGGCGCCATCGGAGTCGGACACCTGGGCATGTTCATCGCCCTCGGCTTCGGCCTCGGACTTCTGGTGTTGGTGCGGCGGAGGCGAGACGGCACACGATGATGACCGCCTCGATCAAGCCCCTTGATCGGACTTGGACCGCGGCGCTTGTGCGCCGCGGTCCGTGGCTGACCGCCTTGTTGACCTGCTTCGCAGTGCTCGCGGGTTCCTCGCGAGCACTGGAGCTCGATCGCGAGGCGGTCTGGCTGGGAGAGTGGTGGCGGGTGCTGTCGGGGCACTTCGTGCATTACGGAAGCGCTCACGCGGTGGGCGACATCGTCGCGTTCTTCGGTTGGGGCCTGGTGATCGAGGCCGTCAGCCGGCGGCTCTTTGCCGCTACCGTTTTCGTTTCGTGCTTCGTGGTCGGGCTCTGCGTCCTCGTCTTGGCTCCCCACGTGAATCACTATGCGGGCCTCTCCGCCATCGACGTTTCCCTTGCCACGGTTTTGCTCTGCGTGCTCTGGCGCTCGAAGCGCGTGGCCGAGTTGCCCTACTCCCGAGCCCTGATCGGCGTCTTTGCAGCCGGCCACGTTTTCAAGACCGTCTACGAATTCGCGGTGGGTTCCGCCATCCTGGCGCCGGACCTCGGCCCTGGCGTGAAGCTGCTAGCCGAGGCACATCTGTTCGGGGCGGCGTCGGGCTTGCTCGTCTACACCATGCACGAACTCTGGGCGCGCAGCGCAACCTTACCCCGACGCCGCCACACGGACTGAGCGTGCGAACTTTCACACAGCATGCGTGCGGTCACTGACGGCCCGCGTAATTCAGGTGTAATCAAGGCGCGTTCGGACCTGTCGCGCGTTGGCACACCGATTGCGGTTGCGCCGCGCCATGATTCGAGAACTTGCAATGTTCAGTTCGGCTGCGTGCCTGCTCTTTGGCTGCGGCTCGTCTTCGAGCGAAGGGCAGCCGGGCACCGGAGGCACGAGTACCGGGGGCCAGGGGGGCATAGGCGGCAGCGCCGGAGCTGCTGGCTCGAGCGGCGCCGCTGGCGCAAGCAGCTGCCCCGCGGGCAGTCAGCCCGCAGGTGCAGCTTGCCAATCGTCGGTGACCTCCTGGAACCCCGCGCCCTCTCTTCAAGCCGCGCGGGATCACCACATGACGTTCATCGTCGAGACCCCTCAGGGCGCGTTCCTGTACGCGAGTGGCGGAGTCCGCGACATGTCGACGCCGGTCGCCAGCACCGAGGTCAGCGCGTTGGCGGCAGACGGCTCCGTGGGCGCTTGGAACGCCACATCCAACCTGAACGAGGCGGCGATCGGCGGCGGAGTCGGCGTCGTGGGGCAATTCGTGGTGATCGCTGGGGGGCTGCGCGCGAATTCTTTTGGCAAAGCAGCCACATCGACTCACACCAGCACGGCGGTCGTCGCCGACGACGGTGCCATCACAAACTGGGAGGCGGGCCCGGAACTGGCGACGTCTCGCTTCCACGGCGCCACCGCGGCCGTGGGCAACTTCGTGTATGTCTTGGGCGGCCTGACCGGCGACGGCAAAGACAGCACCCCCGAGGTGGAAATGGCCGTGGTGACCGATTCCAAGCTGGGTCCGTGGCAGCAGGTGACTCCGTACCCGGAAAGGCGCAGCCATCAGGCGGCGATTGCCCACGGCAACAAGCTCTACAGCATCGGCGGCTTGAGCGGCAATCCAGCTGGCGCCAACACGACCTATGCCGCGGTGTGGCGAACTGAGATCCAAGCCGATGGCAGCCTCAGCGCCTGGCAGACGGTCAGCGAACTCCCGACGGAGATGGCAACTCACTCGGCGGTCGTGCACGCAGACTCCTTGTACGTGATTGGTGGAGTGAGCGGCCAGAGCCAGCTGGGCGTGAACACGGACGCTGTATATCGCGCGCACATCCAAGCCGATGGCGGCCTCAGCTCCTGGGAAACCCAAGCGCCGCTCCCCAAGGCACGCGCGCACGCCCACCAGACCCCCGAACATGGCGGATTCATCTACAGCGTGGCGGGCGCCTTCGAGCATGCATCCATGACTGACGTTTTTGTCGGCGTGCTTCAGTGAGCCAATTGTCGTCGTGGCCCCGGCCGCGCGGAGCGCGGGTTAGGGGCCACGCGGCGTGCGCCGAGCACGCCGCACGCGGCTTCGCGACCCAGCGCGATCGTCGTCGTGGCCCCGGCCGCGCGGAGCGCGGGTTAGGGGCCACGCGGCGTGCGCCGAGCACGCCGCACGCGGCTTCGCGACCCAGCGCGGGGGTATCAAAACAAGCGGCGCCGTGTGCTAGGCTTGGCAGGCAGCCGGGGAGCGCTAGGTGTTGGGGAGCGCCAAACCTGGGGAGGCCCGCGCTGTGTGTAGCCATCGAGGGAGATATGGACGACGAGAGCATCGAGGAGGAGCTGAAGATATTGGAGGAGCGCTCACGCCCTCCGAAAATGTTGACGTCGGACGCGTTCATGCAGCCGATCCACGCCCTGGGCAAAACTCGGGAGCTGGAAGTGGTGACACCTTCCGAAAATGTCTCCGGGGTGGTCGAGCGAATGCAGTCGAAACGCATCGGCGCGTTGCTCGTGGTGGAAAACGACAAGCTCATCGGGATCGTCACCGAGCGGGACATCTTGCTCAAGGTGACCGCGAAGGAAACCTCGGTGATGGATCAACCGGTGTCGAGCATCATGACTCCGAACCCAGAACACTTGATGCTGGATGACCAGATCGCGTACTTGCTCAACGCCATGCGGGTCGGCGGCTTTCGGCACGTTCCGATCTTGAACGACGAAGGCAAGCCCATTCAGTTGGTATCGCTGAGAGACGTGCTGGCCTTCATCGTCGACAACTTCCCGGAAGAGATCATCAATATTCCGTCGCGCCCGTTTCGGGGCACTCCCAACGAGTACGGCGGTTGATTCGCCGCTGCATTCGCACCGACAGCTCAGTCCGGGGCTGGACGACCGTCGATGCGAGTGCGGATTTCGCCACGCACGAGGTCTCGTACGCCGCTGGCGGCGAGAAAATCGTGGGGAAAGCCGAGTTCTATCTTGCTGACCTCGTCCAGGGTCGCCAGTTGCGACTCGTTCAACTTCACTTCGGTACTGCCCAGGCTGTCCTCGATCTGAGAGACCTTGCGGGCGCCTACAATCGGAATGAACTCGTAGCCTTGGCTAGCCACCCAGGCGTTCGCGACCTGCGCCGAGGTCACTCCCAATTCGTCAGCTACGGCGTCCACGGCGCGTGCAACCGCGAGGCTCTTCTCGGAGGTTCGCCCACGCTGCTCGTTCCCAGTCTTGCGCAGCGAGTCGTTCTCGGCGCCTTTGCGTGTGTACTTCCCGGTCAGCACACCCGCGCCGAGAGGCCCCCAACACAATACCGACAGCCCAAAGTGTTTCGCCATCGGCAACAGGTCGCGCTCTGGCGCTCGCTGCAGCAGGCTGTATTCGATTTGCAGACCGACGAACTCTGTCCAGCCGCGCAGCTCTGCCAGGACGTTCGATGCGGAGACGACCCACGCTGGCGCATCGCTCACGCCGACATAGAGCACCTTGCCTGTTCGCACTAGGTCATCTAGGGCACGCATCGTCTCTTGATACGGGGTGTAGTCGTCCCAAGCGTGCACCCAGAGCAAGTCGATCACATCCGTCTTCAAGCGGCGCAAGCTGGCCTCGACGGAATGCACCAAGTTCTTGCGGTGGTTACCGGAAGCGTTGGGATTCTCGTGGTCCATGGAGAGCGTGTACTTGGTGGCCACGATCATGCGATCGCGCTTGTTCTCCAGCCAGCGGCCGAGGATCTCTTCGGTTTCGCCACCGTGGTACTTGTTGGCCGTGTCCAAGAAGTTGCCCCCCCCTTCCGCATAGGCGTCGAGCACCTTGTGACTGTCCGCCTCCGTGGCGCCAAAACCCCAAGCCTCGCCGAAGCTCATGGTGCCCAAGCAGACCTCCGATACCCGCAACCCAGATCGTCCCAACAGCCGATAGCGCAACATGATGCCTCCTCGAGCGGGCGTACTTGTGGCCGCCCGGGGCCAGCGTCAAGGCACCCTCGCGAGGGAAGCCTCGACGCTCGGCACCGAAAAGTTCACTTTCGAAGAGTGCGCCAGGGATGGCGGCGCAATTCACTTCGACGAAGGGTCCGTCGGAGCGGGGCGAGCTAGCATGCAGGGCGCGGGCAACGGCGGTTTTGCCCGTGCCGTTTTCGCCAGTGATCAGCACGGACATGTCCACGGGGGCAGCGACCAACATGGATTGGAACAATCTCGCTAGCGCTGGGCTTCGGCCTACGAGCTTATCGGTGCAAAGCCGGGTGCGCAGGTCCGAGGTATGGTCGCGCGACCTTTGGTCCTCTTCTTGCGCCAAGACTCGGTCCGCCCGGGGAGCCAGATGCCGCGCGAAAATCTTGGCCAGCGCCTGGTCCTCCGCTGCAAAAGGTCCCGGCTCGGCTCGGCCTTGAAGCCCAACTCGATGTATCCCCGCCGAGCCCCAGTGACGCTAACGGCCAGGTCCAAGGCTTCGTCCAAAAGACGTGCTCCAACTCGACCCCAAGACTATCGACGACCGAGCGCGGGAGGCGCTGCACAAGGTGGGGATCAATCAGGCTGACTTCCACGCCTCGCCTGCCCACCTCTCACATGGGGTTCGCAAGCGCGTAGCGGTGGCACGGGCGATGGCCTTGGAACCCAACTTCGTCTACTTCGACGATCCGGACACGGGCATGGACACCCAGAGCCTCGGCCTGGTGCACAACGTGATCGAGCGCTTCTGCCGAGATCCAGAGGTCACTGCCGTCGTCGCGACGAACCACGACCGACTCATGGATCGACTGGGGGTGCGCCCCACGCACTGCTCTACGGCGAACTCGTGGAACTTCCGCTGCCATCGGAGCGGTTCAAGGGCTGAGCCCGGTGAGCTGAATGCCGCCGGCGAGCGCAAAAACTCTACGTTTCGTGTGCCAGCGTGTATGTTGGAAGGCATGGAGATCGCGCCGCTCGATCCGTTGTGTTTCGACGCGCAGCTGCTGCCTCAGGTCGTCGCGCCTCCCTACGACGTGATTGGCCCTGAGCTGCGCGCGTCTCTGGGTGCTCGCCACGAACACAACGTCGTCCACCTAGACTTGCCCGAAGGTGGCCCCGACGAACGCTACGAAAACGCCAAGGCCCTTTTTGCCCGATGGCAGAAGGAGGGCGTGCTGCATCGTCAGGGGCGGAGCGCGTTTTGGCGCTACTCGCAGACCTTCGACCCGCCCGCCGGTGGCCAACGCTGCACGCGACGGGGCTTCTTCGCACTGGTGCGTGCGGTACCGTTCAGCGCTGGGGTCGTACTGCCCCACGAGCGAACACTGAAAGGGCCCAAGCTCGACCGCATTAGCCTATCGCGCGCCACCCGAGCCACGCTTTCTCCGCAGTTCATGCTCTACGCGGATCCAGCGCGCAAACTGGACGCAGATCTCGACGCGGGGGAGCCCTTTGCGGACTTCACTACGGACGATGGCGTCCAGCACGAGCTGTCGCTGGTGACGTCACCCGAAGCCATCAGCAGGATCCAAGCTGCCCTCGCCGGCGGCAAGCTGCTGATTGCCGATGGCCATCATCGCTACGAAACCGCCGTGACTCTGGCTGGCGAAATAGACGCGGACGCCCGTGGCCAAGGGTTGGAAGCGCCGCGCGGCGAGCACCTGTTCACTCCGGCACTACTCGCCAACGGAGATGACCCGAACCTCCTGGTTTTCCCGACGCATCGCTTGCTGCACTCGCTGCACCACTTCGACTTCGAGGAGTTCTGTCAGCAGGCGCGAGGCCTATTCGACGTCACGCCTCTCGGCGGGTCCGCCTCCAAATGGGCTGCGGCCCTGGAGCAGGCTGGCGGCGCGGCCCTATGCGCCGCAACCAGCGAGTCCCAAGCCGTACTGCTCACCGTGCGCCGAGGCGCAGATCTCGAGGCGCACCCGGTTCTGGGAAAGCGCCCAGAGGTCGTGCGCACAACCGCGGCGGCGCTGCTGCACGCAGGCATCATCGAGCATCTATTGGGTGTGTCGCCCGAGGCCCAGGCGGCGAAGACGAACATCATCTACCTGCAGGATGCTCGCAAAGGACTGGACAAACTGGCTGCGGGCGATGCTCAGGTCCTCTTCATGATGAACGCCACTCCGGTGAGCGCGATTCGTCGAGTTGCCGAAGCAGGCGAAGTCATGCCGCAGAAGTCAACCTTCTTCCACCCGAAGGTACCCACCGGGTTGCTGATTCACACTTTGGATCCGGCGCGCACGGTTGGTTGACGACGAAAGCGGGTTCCAGCGCCCGACCGCGCACGGGTTAGTTGTCAGCCTTGCAGGACGCAGCTTCCGAAAGACAAGTCGTTTGCGCACAGGCCAGGCACTTGGAGTCCGGAATGATGCCCGGATAGCAGGTGTCGTCGCTGCACTCGGTTGCACAGTAGGTGCACAAGCACTTCTTCAGCGCAAATAGCAACACGGATGAGTTCGGGCACAGGGGCTTGGCGCTCGTTCCCGCGAGCAACTCGCTGCAAGTGGCGCAACTGCCCCCGCTGCCCCCCGCCCCACCGCTCGCGCTGCCGCCGGTACCACCCGTCGCCGCACTTCCGTCGCTGCCCGCATCGATTCCACCCAAGCCACCCGTACCCGCACCGCCCTCAATGCCGGCGTCGCTTCCGGCGGCACCGCTCGCACCGGCACTGCCGTCAGCAGCCGCATCGCTGCCGCCGGTCGCGGTGCTATCCGAATTGGCATCCGCAACGACGCCGCCAGTGCCGCTGCCTGCGGCGCCCCCGCTACCCGCAGCTCCGCCGGTCCCCGCTGCGCCACCACTTGCCGCCGCACCCGCGCTGCCGCCCGTGCCCGAGCCGGAGTCCGCCGGCGAGCCAGGATCGGCGCTCGTATCGTCGCTGCAGGCCGGCCATATCGCGACAGACATGACGATCACGCAGACTGAAGCGAATCGACGCATGTGGTGGAGAGTAGCAGACGGAAAGTGCGCCGCCTGCGGCCGCGCCTTGTCAGAGGGCGCAAGTGCATCCTTCATCTCTGGAGCAAGCACCGGCTCTACGCTGGTCTTGCGAGTTGTGGCGGCTGTCCTGAAACGGACGCTTCAGATCGGGCGGCGGTGCGACCTGCCAGGTCCGCCGTGACTGAGTCCGTCGCGCTCCGACGCCTCGGTTCTCAATCTCGTCCAAGGGCGCCGCAGAGCCCTTGGCTCGAGAGCGAACGCGAGAAACGGCCAAGAAAGGACGACGCGGCTCAGGTCGACCCGACCCGCGGCTCCGGATCCGAGCCTAGCAGCGTGATCCGCCAACCCTTTGAAATCCCTAGGCATGCCGCTTGCACACAGTGTGCGCCGATGTCGCACCAGATCCGCCTTCGATGGCTCGTCGCCGCCCTGATCGCGGTGCTGCTCGCCGCGTGCACCGGCGACATTGGCAAGCCCGGCGAGCCAGATCCATCGAAGCCGGGCGGCAAGGGAGCGTCGTCTTCGAGCCTGCGCTCGCTCTCGCCGCCCCAAGTCCGACTGCTCAGCGCTGCAGAGTACCGCAACACCGTTCGCGACTTGCTCGGCCTCGAAGCCACGGAAGGCCTTGCTCATGCAGATCTCGGCTCGGGCTTCGATACGGGCTCCGCTGGAAAGCTGGATGAGAACCTGTTCGTGGCGCTCTTGGACGAGGCTGAGCGACTCGGCACCCAATACGTGGAGACACGCATCACGACCGACTACCCCTGCTTCGAGCCGAGCGACGTCCAGGATACCTGTATCACCCAGATCGCAAACGACCTGGGCCGCCGCGCTTTCCGTCGGCCGCTATCCTCAGAGGAGAGCAGCACCCTGTTGTCACTGTTCAAGCGGGTAAGCACAGAGACGTCGGACCGCGTGCTGGCAACCCAGAGCCTGGTCACTCGGCTATTGGCGTCCGTCCACTTCCTACACCGAATGGAAGTCGGCAAGAAGACGGGTCAGCAGGAGTCGACCCTCGATCAATACGAACGCGCGTCAGTGATCTCCTACGCGCTCACGGGAAGCATGCCCGACGAAGAGCTGTTCCAAGACGCCGAAGCGGGCTTGCTCGAGGGAGAGCGCATTCGGTCACATGTGCGTCGCTTGCTCGCGACCGACGCGGGGCGCGCTCGCTTCGTGCAGATCCTACAGCAATGGCTGCGAGTGAACGAACTGGACGAGATGGTCGCCGATCCCCAGGCGTTCCCGAAGCTGAGCGGCCAGGCGCAGGCATCCGCGTTGCGCGATGAATTCTCCTTGTATGTCACGGATGTCGTTTTCGACGGACCAGGCACGCTGCAGGGCCTGTTGACGGGCACCCAGGCCTTCGTCAATCGCCACACGGCGCCGCTCTACGGCCTCATTTCAGACAGCGACAAGATGCAGCGCGCCAGCCTCGATTCTGCGGAACGCAAAGGGATCCTGAGCTTGGCAAGCGTCATGGCGGTGCACGCTTCGGTGGGCGAGGTCGACAAGGACCGGCCGGTGATTCGTGGCCTGCTGATCAAGAACCAGCTCTTGTGTCAACAGGTTGGGTTGCCCTCGGGGATCGATACGGCCACAGCCGCCATGAACGTCGCTGGCGAGGGCTCCAACTTCGAAGAGATGACCACGCGAGAACAGTTCGAAACGATGATGAACCAGAGCCAAGAGTGCATCAATTGCCACAAGCAGTTCATGCCCTTGGGTTTCTTGTTCGGCAACTTCGATGCGCTGGGACAGTTTCAGACCAAGAAGGGAGACCGTCCCATCGATACGGCGGTCGCCGACATCGCCGTTGGCACGGAGACCAAGTCCTTCGAGAGCTTCTCGAACTTCGTCGATACCCTGTCCACGAGCGAAGTCGTTTCAGCGTGCTTCACTCGCAACCTGGTCGCCTACGCGGTCGGCAGCGCCAAAGGCGACCACGTGGACGCCATGTCCACCAGCCTCGCCAAAGGCTTTGGCCAGAGCGGCGGGAACATCCAGAAGCTGATGGAAGACCTGCTAGCCGACCCGGATTTCTACCTGAAGAAGTGGCAGCAATGAGCCCTACAGCGATCCAGCCGGAGCTGACATGAAGCGTCGAGACTTTCTATTCAACAGCATGAAGGCCGCACTGTTGCTGTCGCCGGTGCTTTCCGTGCGCCAAGCGGCCGCGGAAGCGGCGTTGCCAAAGCGGGTGTTCTTCTGGGTTCATTGCGGTGGCTACCCGGACGAGGCGGCGTTCTTCCCCTCGGGAACCGAAAACGATTGGCAGCTGTCGCCGATGCTGCAGGGCCTTCAGTCCGTCAAAGACGAACTGGTAATCGTCAAAGGTGTGGACATCAAGGACTCGGGCCTGAACCCTAAAGGCAACAATCACATCCGGACCGTGGGTAAGGTGCTGACCGCCAAGAATGTGTTGGCACACCCGACGGATTCCCTGAATGGTGAGCCCGGCGGCATCTCCATCGACCAACTGCTGGTCCGAGATCTCGGTCTGTCTTCCCTGGAAACCATCGTGCACACGGGCGCCAGCAATCACATGCGCGGCAAACCCTTCGCCACGGGGCCGAATCAGTTCAAAGTGCCCATCGCTCCTCCGGAGCAGGCCTGGGACAAAGTGTTCAAAGGCTTCTCGCCGGGAGACGCGGTGGACCCGGCAGCCGAAACCGCGCGCCTCAACGCACTCCGGGCGCGCCGCTCGGTACTAGACGACCTGACCTCGGAGCTGAAACGCTTTCGCCAAGAACTCTCGGGCTTCGAAAAGCTCAAGCTGGACGCCCATGAAGACGCCATTCGTCGCGCCGAGTTGAGCGTTCTCGCAGATCTGGACGGCGGCCAGCCAGCCACCGCCGTCGAATGCAACGTGCCGGGGCGGGAGGCCACGAATAAGTACGTTCCCACGAGAGCTCAGGCGCACCTAGACGTGATGTTCGCCGCTCTGGCGTGCAACCGCGTGCAGGTGGG
This sequence comes from Polyangiaceae bacterium, assembly GCA_965222375.1. Classification (GTDB taxonomy): domain Bacteria; phylum Myxococcota_A; class Polyangia; order Polyangiales; family Polyangiaceae; genus JACKEA01. Next base: position 2,425,759 of record CBDCTZ010000016.1, on the reverse strand, counting down.
CGGAATGATCTGGGGCTACTCGGGCTACCACTGGCGCTACGAGTGGGTGCCGGGAGTCAACACGGACGGCATTCACGACGACGTGCACCATCGCGCCGCCGCAAGGCGAGACGCCTACATCAAGTCAGGTGCCTGGGACTGGGAACAGCTTGGAAAGTTCGCCAAACGGCTACAGGACACCCCAGAAGGCAACGGCACCATGCTGGACAACACCCTGATCCTGGCCGTGTCCCACTTTGGGCGCCACCACCAGATGAAGAAGATCCCCGTGGTGTTGTTTGGCAACGCCGCCGGTCAGCTCAAGACGAACCGCTACATGGAGCTCAGCAACACGATCAACAACGACAGGATCCTGACCTCCGTGGCCCACTTGATGGGTCACAAGATCAGCGGGATCGGCGACGACAAGAACTGCGGCCCCTTCGCCCCGCTACATGCCTGAGGCCCGAGTCTGTCGCCGAGGGTCTAGAAGCGTGGGTCGGGCCGGTCCTTAACCGTGTTGATGGCCTTGCGAAGTTCCTCGCCATCACGCAGGCACGGAAAACAGTCTTTTCTCTTTTTGGGACCACAACCGCGGCGCAGCGTCAGTTTCGCGAGCCCGCGCAGGCTGCGCCGATCCCCATGCTCTCGGACGCGCGCCAGCACTTCACGCATCTTCTCGCAATCTTTCTCTTTGCGCAGGTCGAGCAGGGCCGATAGGGCCGGCGACGCGCGAGGTCGCACCTCCGCGCTGTACACCAGAGCTTGGGCGAGTCGGGTCCCTTCCGTGCGCCCGCGGGTACCCGTCCAAACTTCGTACAGCAGGTCCGCCGCAATGGGGCTGTCCTGTTTCGAAATCATGCGCAGGGTGACCTGCGCCACGCTCGCATCACGACTGAAGGTGAGCAGCTGGCGCTGAGTAGCGCGCTTCTCGAGCAGAGCAGGGTCCTGCTCGAGCTTTGCATCCAGCTCGTCGAGCTCGATGCGTTTCTTGGCCAGCCAACCTTGAGAAAGAGCCAATGCTTGTTCGGTGCTGCGCTTCTCCGGCGGCAGCTCCTCCAACTTCTTCAGAGCTTCTTCATCACCCAGGCGAGCGCGCTCGAGCAGCAGGGCCGATCCAGTTGGAGCGGGAAGGTAGGCCACCGCGGAAGAGGAAGTCGGCGGAGCGTCGACGGGCTTTTCGCCGGAGGCGACTTCTGGCGTGTCAGACGGCCCGACGGCAAGCGCGATGACCGCGATGATGCCAACCAGGCCCAATAGCGCCAGCAAGGCAACGCCCCAATAGGGCATCGAGATCCCCGCGATGGTCACGCGGCGCTGCCGCGGCGTGGCCATCGCATCGGCCAGGGGCTCGTCTGCAGCGGAGGCCAGCGCGGCGTCAACCACAGCCGGACCGTCGGATGCTGGCCGACGCAGGTGCTCGGGTAGAGCGGCGCTTGGTGGGCCCGGAAATAGCGATGGCGTGATCGGAGGCTCGCTGTCCAGGTGATCCAACACCTCGCCAATGTGCCCCATCCGCGGCGTGCCAGGGGGTACTTGGCTCGGACTGACGCGAACGCGTCCTGAGCGCAGAACGAGTAGCGCGGCCAGCGCCATGGGGCCATCCAGCACTTGGCCCGAATCTGGCCCGGTGACTCCCTGGCAGGCCACGAGCTGTCCACTATCCAAGAGCACAGTGATCTTGATTCGAGGGTTGGTCAGCTCCAACTCACGTACGCCATCTGCGTCCGCCAGCGCGCGCAGGAGCCGCGCCCCACCAATACTCTCCAAGCGCACGTCGAAGGCGGCGCCCGAACTCAGCCGCTGCTTGGCGCTGAACTCGGGTTCTGCCAGGGCTGCGATACTGCCGACCAAGTCATCCAGATCGGCGGGCTGGGTTTCATCGGGCCAAACTTCACTCCAGCGAATGACCAAGAGCGCGGCCCAACGCAGCCGATAGTCCAGGCGGACGCGCCGCACGAGGTCGTAGCCGGGTCCGGAGAGATCTTCCTCACCGATCAGCACGACCATGGGGTCGAAGTGGCGCAGCCGGTCGAGGCGCGCCTCATCTGGCTCGAAATCCGTCAGCTGCACCTCTCCGCCCATCACGCGGAGCTTCTGCGCCATGGCGTCCGCAGCTGCTGGATCTTGGCCTGCGATCAGGATGCGCAAACCGGCCACCTCGGTCCCCGGCAAGGAAGGTGCTCGAGGCGGCGGTGGTCGGTCCGACAATACGGATACCGTGCCGCCAGCGCGCTCGTCGAACTCGAATTGCACGGGTTCGGTGTCGAGCACCAGCTCGTTGACCTTGGACACGAAGTCGTCAACCGCTGCTGCAAGCGGCTTTCCCCCGCCCAGGGCGAGCCGCAACACCGTGCCGGGGTCCGCGGGGCCGTAGACCGACAAGATCCCGCTGCGAACTTCCTCGGACAGCGCGGTAATCAGCTCTGGCAAAGTCGCTTCGCCGAGCTTGCCCTCACTCGCACCGCTGCGCTCGGGAATGTGTTTGGCCAGGCGCAATAGCTCTGCCGCAGTCTCGAGAGCTCCATCTTCGAAGGAGACTGCGGCCGCTGCTCCATGGCGAAACGCGGACAGCCGCGCGGCCAGCTCATCGTCTTCGGACAGCACGGCCACGGGAACGACTGAACTCATCGGCGATGTTCCCAACGCCTCCAACGTGTCGGCCAAGCGGTCACTGGCCGCATCACCCAGAAGCACGACGAGATCTGGAGCGACTGTGACCGCAGCCTGCTGCGCGTCCGAAGTCGTAGCGGGTTCGACGTAGGCGCCAATGTCCTGGAGCGCGGCGATGAGCTCATCACGCCCTTCGAACCCTTCACCGACGACGAGTAGCGTGGGCTCGACTTCCGAGGTCAGAGAAATGAGTGACGGGCGAGGCTCTCCCTCGTCGACGCTCGGTTGTGGCGGGACTGGCAAGACCTTCGGGGCGGGCTTGGCCGGGCGCGCCGGAGGGGCGTAGGGAGTGGGTGGCTTTGTCGGGCCTGGCGTGGGCGAGGTTCGGGGCGTCGTCTGCAACTTTCGCGTCACAGACGGTCCGACCGGGAGCTTGGTCCTGGCCGCCGTATCACCAGCTGGTGGTCCACCCATCAGCGGCAGCGTTTGCATTGGAGCCCGCGCTTGCTTGAGGAGATCCGCGGGTGACCCCTGGAAACCGTGCACGGAAATGGGCGGGCCTTGGGCCTCTGCTTCGACGGCCGGGGCGAGATCTTCGGCAACGGGAACGGAGGAGAACTCCTTGCGCGGCGGCGGAAGGTCCTCGGAGGCCTCTTCGGCCTGCAGGTTCGGTTTCGGTACCTCCGACATCGTTGGCGCTAGCGGGCGCTTGGCGCTCGCCGACGCTTTGGGGGCCTTGCTCCGAGCCATGGGAGGAGGAGGCCGGACTTTCAAGGGCGGCGGCGGTGGAAACCCTGGCGCCGTCGGGCGGCCGGGTGTGAGATCGGGCTCACTGGTCGCTCCGCCTTTGTCGGCGCCCCCGCCAATGACAGGTTTGGAGTCCTTGTCGGCCAAGTGAGGAGCCTAGCGCATGAGCGGTTAGCACTTCAAACTCCCTGCACTAGACGCCGCCGACTACGCGGTCGCGCCGAAATTTCGAAACATCTCCGGCGGGCTCAGCCCCTGGCGCATGCTAGGGTGATTGGCCACCTAGGGGCTGTGGCGCGAGACTCATGACGCGATCGACTGCAGCAGTGCTCTGGCCAGCTCTCGTCAGCTTTGGGTTGTTGGCGGGTTGCTCTAGCGACGCAGAGGAGGCATCGACTGGGACGGACGCCGCCCCCGCTGATGCGGGCAACGACGCGACGGTCGGCGTTCCCGACTCTGGTACGTTCCCAGACGCACCGCACGCCCCACCCAAAACGGTCGTGCCCTGCGATAGCGGCAGATGCTGGCAAGCACCCACGCTTTCCAGCGCTTGTGGCACGGCAACGATCAACGAAAACTTCGGAACCGGTCTGTACAATGTGCATGAGTACGCGTTGTCTGCGCCTGCAAATGTGGCGTTGGAGCTGACTGCCACGCGCACCGCCGGCAGCTGGAGCCCGGCGCTGGTCCTGCACGACGAGCAAGGCGCCACGATTCATGATGGCGAGCTCTCCCTTTCGACCGCAGCGCTTTCGGTTCAAGGCGTCAGCAGCGGCCGCAACTCCGACACCGCGGCAGTTCAGATCACGGCGCAGTCCGACCGCCAGCTGTCCGTCTTTTTGACCGGTTGGGACGCCATCGACAACGGCTTCGTTCCAGATCTGCCGGCAGACGCGGACTACACTCTCACGAACTTCGCCGACTGCACTCCGCCCACGGGCTCCCTGCTCAGCCCGCCCAACTTCGATCCAAACAACGTCGTCGGCGGTTTCCACTTGCTGCCTCCCTCGGACCCAGCCGGACTGTACACCCGGAAAGACGACGATTGCTCTCGGGGCACCAAGCTGCTCATTGACGTGCTCTACACGGTTGCCGTTCGTTGGCAGCAGATCCGTCCGTCCCTCTCGCCGATCAACTACCGGGACTTGAACGAAGGCTCGTGCAGCACGGTGAACCACGCGACCCATGACGACGGCACTCACGCGGACGTCACTGCCGGTTGCGCGACTCAAGTCGCATGCACCGACAATCAGCCCAAGATTGATCTAGCCAAGCTCTTCGTCGACACCGGCAAGGTGTGCGGGATCCTCAACAACGACGAAGATGTGCAACCCATCATCAACGCCTACTTCGCGTCCAAGTTCTCCCACCAGCCGTGGAAGGGAAAGTTCATGCGCACCGTGAGCGGTCACACCGGCCACTTTCACGTGCGCGTGATGAAACCCGACGGCAGCTGCAACTGAGGCTCAGGGCGCGCAGCAGCGAAACCCGATGTTACCTGCGCGCCGATTGCGTTTGACTGCATCCCCCGATTGGCAGTTCGTCTTGCCCATGACCCGGCAGTCGTCGCCCTTACCCGCCGTGCCACTACACGCATCGACCCATTCCCGAAGGTAGCCGGTCATGTCGTAGATCCCCGAGTAGCCACCTTGGCAACACGGAAACTCCCTCGTGTCGCTCAGACTGGTAGAGCACGCGCCAGACACGGTATCCGTCCCGTACGGGAAATCCTGAGTGCCACCCGCGCTGCAGGCGTTGTGCCATTGGCTGTCCGGCGTGTTCGCGCTGGCGAACGGCGACGCGCCACCCCCGACATCGCCGCACAAGCGCTTGCCCGCCCAGGCACAGAACGCGTAGGCATCGCACCAATCCAGGAAGTTCACAGCTTCGTCTAGGTCGGGATCCGGCCAACTCGTCCCGGGAGTGAGGTCGGTCTTGAAAGCGCATTCCGGAATGTTCGGCACTGCCGGGCTGGTCTTGAGGAACGCGTCGTATTGGCTATTGGTGACTTCGGTGGAATCGATGCAGTACGTCCCACCGCCAACTTTGGGCACCTCGATCATCTCGGGTCCTTTACCCGAAGGACACTTGGCGCCGGTGCCGGCACAGCACATGGTGGTGGGTGTTTCGGGCAGAACGCAGCCCGTGGGAGAGCCGCCGCTGGCGGTGCATTTGCCACCCGTCGGACCGGCTGCGCCGGACAGCTGGAGCCCCTTTACGTCCGTGAGTCCCGTGGCGCAGCCGCCCTTGTTCTGAAAGCTCTGAGGGGCGAGGCAGGATTCGTCGGGGAAGCCCGTGACCGTGGCCGTGCACGAGCCCGAGTAGCCGCATTGGCAGCTGCTGCAGCCTCGGGTGTCGCTCAGGTTGTCGAACACCAGCCGCCGACTCGGAAACTCCGCGGGGCAGGCGTGCTCCCCGGCCTGCAAGATGCACGGCTCGGCGCCCGCAGCCGCAGGAGCGCACACACTTCCGGAGTCGCAGCCGACGCCGACCCCCGGATTCGGGGCTTCACATGCACGGAATGCGGTCGCCCAGGTTGAGGGCGTCGTAGTGGCTGACGTCTTCTTCGTGACGCTACAGCTCCCGGTTCCATTGATGCTCACGTCCGCGGCAGTGACCGCGCCACTGAGCCCGCCCTTCACGCAGCCGCCGCCGCTGACCTGCACGGTGGCGTTGGTGCTGCTGCAGCTTCCCGACGTCGATAGTTTGACGCTGGCCGCGCAGCCCTGATTGCTCGGCGAGCCACAACCGCAGCTTTCACATTGCGCGCGGTCGAAGCGCGGGTCCCGTAGATGATCCGATATCTTGTCGAGCCCCTCGGGGCATTCTGGCAGCATCGTGGGCGTAGCCGCAAAAACCGCCATCGGCCCGGCCCAGCCCGTAGGAGCAGCTGGCACACAGGCGTATTCGTTGCAGACCGGGTCTTCACAGTCGGTCAGGCCATTGTCGTCGTCGTCAACGCCGTTGCCGCATACCTCGATCCAGCCTGCAGCATCGAAGGTCGAGCCGCCGGTCCCGCTGCCGTCCGCGCCTGCCCCACCATCTACGTCCCCGCCGCTAGGGCCGTAGGCGAACTCCTCAGGAGCGCACCGAAACAGTGCACCCAACACCAAGCTTGCCGCAGCAACTGAAAGCAATCGGGTCGCTAACCGCACCACTTCCCATTCTACGGCGCATTTGCGCGGACTGCACTCGTTCGCGCAAGCTCTGCGGCCTTGACAACGCCTCTTGGGAGCCAGCCGCAAGACTCGCGCGAAACGCTGAAACCCCTCGGATTCACGCACAAAACCAGCTGAGGCTTGTCATGGGGCGAGGCGTCTTTCCTGTGTACATTCCGGACAAAACGTCGTGGGGGCACGGCGTCCCAATTAGGAGTGATCCATGAAAGCTGCTTTCGCAATTGCACTCGCCACAACTACTTTCGCCGGTTTCGCCCATGCGCAGGGAGATGCCGACCCCGACACGACCGCATCCGACATGGGCATGGAGGAAGGGTCGGATACCGGAAATGCCTCAGCTGGCGCAGATGTCTCAGCTGGCGGAGATGCCGCTGCTGGCGGAGGTGCCGCGGACGAAGGCGCGGCCGCCGCGAAGCCCAAGGCCAAGTACTCCCTGCCCTGGCAGCTCCGACCCACCGGCGTGGCCACGGTGCTGCGCTCGGACACGGCGGTCATGCTCTACAAGCCCAAGGGCGGCGACGAGAGCGGCAACGCCATCGCGACGACTCTGCTCTTTGCATACAAACTCACCCCCGAGATTGGCCCGCTGATTCGCGTTGGCTACGTCAACAACTCGCCGCCGGATCCCGGCGAAAGCGCCGGAGCGTTCATGAACCCCGCCTTGGGCGTCACCTGGGCTCCCAAACTGGGAGGCCCGATCCGAATCGCGGCGTTCCTCGGCGTTGCCCTGCCCTTGGGCTCCAACGGGGGCAATGATCCCGACGCCGCCAAGTCCGCCGCCCTGCGTACCGGCATTCGGGTGCGTAGCTCGATGGACAACGCCATGTTCGCGGTCAACGACCTGACCGTCTTCCCTGGTTTCGGCGTGGCCTACGTCGCGGACAACCTGACGGTGCAAGGTGAAGTCACGGTGCTTCAGCTGACTCGAGTCAAAGGCGACGACGTACAGGAGGACAGCTCCAAGACCAACTTCACCAGCGGCATTCACGTGGGCTACTTCGTGATTCCCATGCTCGCGATCAGCGCAGAGCTGCGCCATCAGCGCTGGCTCTCCACACCTAGCTTCGTGGAAGCAGACGAAGCGTCCGGCGGACCGGACACCGGCGCCCGTGACGACACCACCGTGGCGATTGGACCCCGCTTCCACTTCAAACTGGGCGGCGGCATGGGCATCAGTCCCGGCATCGCCTACGCCCGCCACTTGGATGGTCCGGTCACCGAGACGATGGATTCTCATCACATCTTCCAGATCGACATCCCGGTCAAATTCTGAGTCCGGTTTGGTTAGGGGTCGTGGGCCTATTCACCCAGGTGCGCTAATCTCGCCTTCGGGCACCCGGGCGAGATTAGGGAGCCAGGGAGAAGCAGTGGCGCGACCCCCAACAACCAATCAACAAGAATACGATCGTCGCGTCGTGCTACGGCGTCGAGCGCTGTTCTTGAGCGCCGCCGTGGCGGCAAGCGCGTGTGGGGGCGGCACCCCGACTAGCAAGGACGCCAGCGTGGTCAAGGTCCAACCCGTGGTCGGACAGCCCGAGTCGGATCCCGCCAGGCCGCCGAAACGCAACCCACCCACCGACGCCTCCGCACCACCACCCATCGAAATCCCGGCGGACGCTTCCGAGGAGGCCCGCCGCATGTACGAGCACTTGAAGAAGTCCGTCGCTCGACTTCAATTCCGAACCGCGACGCTGGTCACCAACCTGTTGCGCTGCAACCTTCAGTTCTGCCAATCCGACGCAGTCATCGAGCTCTTGGCCCAATGGTATTCGACCACGTCCCATGGTGTATCCGAGCTCACACCTGCGTGTCGCGGCTCGTCTCCGCAAGCCAAGGCCTACGAGAGGGTGGTCAAGGAGCAGCAGGACTTCTTCACGGCTCAGCTCGAGGCGTACCGAGAGGTGCTTATCCGGCGCATGGATGGAGATCCCGATTTCCCGGATCGCTTCGACGCGGCGCTCACCCGTGCCGACGCCGCACGACCCAGCGTATGCCTCGACTGCGACAGTTGGTAGGGCGGCGACAGCCGCGTGGTGGTTGCTCACTTCGCGATGGTCGCTAGCGCGGCGTTGAAGGTCGCGCTGGGCCGCATCGCCTTGGTAGCAAGCTCGCGACTTGGAGCATAGTAGCCGCCGATATCCATGGCGGTTCCTTGCACAGCGTTGAGCTCGTCGACGATCTTCTTCTCGTTGTCGGCCAAGGTCTTGGCCAATGCGGCAAAGCCCGACGCGAGCTGCGCGTCCTCCTTCTGAGCCGCGAGCGCCTGAGCCCAATACAGCGTCAGGTAGAACTGACTGCCCCGATTGTCGAGTTCGTTCACTTTCCGCGAGGGAGATTTGGCGTTTTCGAGCAGCGAGCCGGTGGCTACATCCAAAGCATCGCCCATCACCTTGGCGCGCTTGTTGTTCGCGGCTTCGCTCAAGTGTTGAAGAGAAACCGCAAGCGCCAGGAACTCGCCCAGAGAATCCCAACGCAGATGGTTCTCCTTTTCGAATTGCTGGACATGCTTGGGCGCGGAGCCGCCGGCGCCGGTTTCGAACAGTCCGCCACCATTCATCAGCGGCACAATCGAAAGCATCTTTGCGCTCGTCCCGAGCTCGAGGATCGGGAACAGGTCCGTCAAATAGTCCCTCAACACATTGCCGGTCACCGAAATGGTGTCTTGCCCAGCCCTCGCACGCTTCAAGGTGAAGCGTGAGGCTTCTATGGGAGACATGATCTCGATCTGCAGCCCGGTCGTGTCGTGGTTAGGTAGGTACTGCTTCACCTTCTTGATCAACTCGGCATCGTGAGCTCGCCCGGAGTCGAGCCAGAACACTGCAGGTGCTCCCATGGCCCGGGCACGGCTGACCGCGAGCTTCACCCAGTCTTGGATCGGCGCGTCCTTCACCTGGCACATGCGCCAGATGTCCCCCTTCTCGACCTTGTGCTCGAAAAGCGTCGCCCCCGTGTCGTCAACTACCCGAACGGTTCCTTGCGCCGAGAGCTCGAAGGTCTTGTCGTGGGAACCATACTCTTCGGCTTTCTGTGCCATCAGGCCCACATTGGGAACCGTACCCATGGTCGTGGGATCGAAGGCACCATGCTCTTTGCAGTGCTCGATCACCGCCTGGTACACGCCGGCGTAGCTATTGTCGGGAATCACGGCCTTGGTGTCTTGCTGTTTGCCGGCCTTGTTCCACATCTGGCCCGAGGTTCGGATCATCGCGGGCATGGAGGCATCGATGATGACGTCGCTGGGCACGTGCAGGTTCGTGATACCGCGATCCGAATCCACCATGGCCAGATCCGGACGAGCCGCGTAAGCCTTCTCGATATCCGCTTCGACCTCAGCCCGTTTGTCCTCCGGAAGCTTCGCGACGGCGGCCAGCACGCTACCGAAACCGTTGTTTATGTTGGCACCGGCCTCCTCCAGGGCGGCGCCATGCTTGGCGAAGACGTCTTTGAAAAAGACCTTCACTGCGTGACCGAAGATGATGGGGTCCGAGACCTTCATCATGGTGGCTTTCATGTGGAGCGAAAACAACACACCCTGATTCTTGGCGTCTTCGATCTCGCGCTCGAGGAACGCGCTCAGCTCACGGGCGCTCATCACGCCGACGTCAATGACCTCTCCCGCCAAGACAGGCGTCTTTTCTTTGAGCACAGTGGTCTTGCCGTCCGCCGCGACGAGCTCGATGCGCACATTGCCGTCTTTGCCAATGGTCGTTGATTTTTCATTCGAGTAGAAATCGCCACCGACCATATGCGCGACGTGAGTCTTCGAGCCCGACGACCAAGCGCCCATGGGGTGGGGGTGCTTCTTCGCGTAGGCTTTCACCGCCTTCGGCGCACGACGATCCGAGTTTCCCTCGCGAAGCACTGGGTTGACCGCGCTCCCCTTGATCTTGTCGTAACGGGCCTTGATCGCGCGCTCATCATCATTGCTGGGCTCATCGGGGTAGTCCGGCAGGCCGTAGCCTTTCGCCTGAAGCTCTTTCACCGCAGCCTTGAGCTGGGGGATGGAGGCACTGATGTTCGGCAGCTTGATGATGTTCGCTTGCGGCTGCTTGGCCAAGGAGCCAAGTTCCGCGAGAGCGTCGGGGACGCGTTGTTCGGCAGTCAGATGCTCAGAGAAGTTCGCGATGATGCGACCCGCAAGCGAGATGTCGCGAGTTTCCACGGGAACCCCACACACGCCCGCAAATGCTTGGATGATGGGCAGGAAAGAGTAGGTCGCCAGAGCCGGCGCTTCGTCAGTGTGGGTGTAGATGATGCTGTACGTGGGATCGGTCATCGGGGTCCGCTACTCCATGGGTAGTTTTTGTCGGGCGCTCATTTACGCCCATTGGCCCCAGACCACCAGCCTTGGCCCCTTTCCCCGAAAAACCAGGCACTTGCCTCGGGCGCGGGGGTGCGAAACAGCTAGTTGAGGACGGTTCGGGCCGGAGCGCTCACTTGTTGCCGAGCGCGCTGGCGAAGAAGGCTCGCGTCTTGGTGTCCGCAAGGCGCTGGCCCCTGCCCACCCCTTCCGGCGTGCCGCCAAGGGCGAGCCACTGCTTCAGCCCAGAGTGATACGCGCGATGCCCACCGACCGTGGGCGACCCTGGCCGCAGGTCACTATGCCCAGCGTCTTGAAGGCAAAGCAGCTCGTCGGCGTACTGCTTGCTATGCCCTGAAGACACCAGGCGCTGCCAAGCCGGCTGCGCCAGGTCGCAGGCAGGCCAGAGCTGGTCGTCGGAGCCGCCGATCATCAAGATGGGTCCTTGAGCGTTTTCGACCTTGATAGTCGCCGCATCCAGCTGGGCCGGGGTCGCGAGTTTCATCGACGCCTCGAAGGTTGGGCGATAGTGCAGCAGCGTCATGCCATCTGAGTCCACACTCGTCGTGGGTTGCACCAGGGCACTCGGCATGTCGGGCAGCCCCACATTCTGGTAGGTCCACGCTGGGCCGCTGCCACTGAGGGCGCCCCACACCACGCCACTCGTCAGTTCGGAAACGGCAGCCTTGACCCAAGGGAACGTCGCGGCGAGCAAGAGCGCGAGCTCGCCACCCCGTGAGCCTCCAGTAACACCCACGCGATTTGCATCGACCCCGGGCCGCTTGGCGAGCCATTGGTGCGCGGTCTCGAAGTACTCCAGCGGCACGCTGGCGAGTGTGGACGGCAAGCCCGGTGCGCCAAAGTAGGCTACGCCTAGCGTCGCGTAACCCAGTGCCGCGTAGTACATCGCGGTGAAACGTCCGCTGTTCAACCCGCCTTCGGAACCCCCGAAAGCAATGATCACAGGTAGCTTCTCGCCAGCCTGGTGGGGCGGCATGAAGAAAGCGCCAAGCAGGCCGCCTTCGGACACGGGAGTTTCTTTGACTCCGTCAGCAAGGTAAAAGCGCTCCAGCTGGCCTCGACCAACTTCCGTACCGTCGACTTCTGCGATCACTCGAAGCTGATTGAAGGGCAGCTTGTTGTCCGCCGCGGGGGCGGCTGTCATAGACCAGATCAGGCCATCCGCATCAACGCCTTGGTAGCTACCGTTGGTTGCGGCGGCGACGCCAACATCCACCACGCCGCTCGAATCTGCGTGATACGCCGCCTCCGAGACGTACTCGCTGTCGACGATGTCCGCGCGCGCGATGAGCCGTACCGCCACTCCCGCTGGCAGTCCTCGCACGACCACGCGGTATGGGTCTCCCCAAAACACCCGCGTCACAACTTCGTCGCCAGTTTTCGTCGCAACCACGAATCCCACAGTCGGCGAGCCCGCACCCGCCATGCCTCCTGCGCCCCCCGCGCCCCCGACGCCGGCGAAGCCACCTTGACCCGCGCCACCAGCAGTTTCTGCGCTCGGATCGTCGGAAGAACCACAACCCGCAGATGCCAGAGCCAGGAAAAGCGCAGGGAGGACGGAGCGAAACGGGATTCGAGGCTTCATGAGGCGCACGCCAAAGCATGGCGCGTGCCACGCAAAACCACCTCAACAGTTGCGCGAAAACACCCTGAAGCGTAAGGGAACTAACGGGCCCACCCTCTATGCCGTGGGGTATTGCTCGATGCCGCCAAGCCGCGCGACGTGACTTTCGCAGGGATGTGACGCTTGTCACGCTATGGATCGACCCGACGGTGCGATCCGGACACTGCTGAGTCCAAGTGTGTGTACGCTAGGGCTGAATTCCCGAACTCGCGGAACTCATCCATGAACGTGTTGCTGGTTGAAGATGACGACGACTTTGCAGCCTTGGTCAAGCTTGGCCTCGCCAAGTTCGGACACAATGTCATGCAGTGCCGCACCCTCAAAGCTGCCAAACAACACTTGGCCAAGCACCCGGTTTCGCTCATCATCACAGATGGCCTCTTGCCCGATGGCAACGGGGTTCATTTCATCTCCGACGTGCGCGAGGGCGGCTTCAGACTACCCATCGTGTTCCTGTCCACGTTCTTCGACGACGCCGGGAATCGCCGCCGGCTGCACGAGCTCGACGTACTCAAGATCTACAACAAGCGCACCCTCGACATTCGTAGCTGTTTGGACGAAATCAACGAAATGCTCGATTCGAGCGCTTGAGCGACACAACAAGGCACTCAACGTCGGGGACCTTGCTGCCCCCGGATGGCAGAACTACGCTGACCCTGTGGTTGGATGACGTTCTCGCGGGAAGACTTCGTTGCGCTGGATTGGAACGCGCCCCTGGAAATGAACGCGCGGCTCGCCGCAGTGCCCAAAGACGTCACGATCAAGGGCATGTTTCTGCTCCGCGCCCTGCGGCAAGCGAAACAGCGCGGCGGTTTCTCGGTGAAGAAGCGCTACACAGCCTTCAGCGACTATCCAGCGTCCGAGGTATTGGAAGTGTTTCTCGATTGCGCCCGACACGCCTTTCCCAACGTCACTGAGCGCGAAGGGTTGCGGCGACTTGGCATCAGCGCCTACCCAACCTTCGCCGAAACGGTGCCAGGCAAAGTGTTGCTAGCGATGACGAACCTGAGCTGGACGTCCGTGCTGGATTTCGCACCGCGAGCCTATGCCACCGTGGGCGGTGCCAGAGTGTCCGTCGAATGGCAGGGCGAGCGCTGCGCCGTCGTGAAGCTTCGCGATCTGTGGAGCTTCCCGGACGCATACCACATTGGCGTTTTCGAAGGCGCGATGAGGGAATTTGAAACCGGCGGCACCACCCGCATCCACGTGCGCTCCTTCTGCGACGTCGATCTGTTGCTCGAGTGGACGGTGTGAGTTCGAGCAGCCGTCCCCCGCGACTAGTTCTCGGGAGGAGGCCCCGCGCCGTCTCCGATCCCGGGCTCACCATCTGGCCCGGGTGGATTCGTGGTGATGGGCTGTTCGGCCGGCCCCTCGGGCCCCGTCGGGTCCAAGGGCTCGCCGGGCGGCTCTTCGGGCGACGGCGGCGGGGGCGGGGGATTGCCGTGCACAGGCGGTTGATTCTCGTTCGCGCCACCGCACGCCGGCATCGCCGCTGTTGCGGAAAGCGTCACCACAATGGCCCGAGCCAAGCTCCGTGTTTTCTGCGACATGCCGGGCACGTTGGGCTGTGTCCTCGGCAAGGTCAACTCAAACCGCGAATGCTCCCGCCTCTGTGCCACGGCGCGAGGGAATAGCTGCGGTTTCGTTGCGCCAGCTGTGCGCACCGAGGGGAGGCTTCCGCAAGGATTGCGCCACGGACGGGCGGGTTGAGACGAGGTTAGCCGCACCGGGCTGCCTCCAGCCCGCCACGACCCCACGTGGTTCGGTTCCTGCAGAGCTTGGCCCCGATGTCGGATGTCGAGCCAGTCAGCTCGCCGGCGCGGATTCTGTCCCGAGCCGGGTTGCGCCTGTTGATCGCGCACTTGCAGGAGCGAGGCTTCCGGATGCTCGGGCCCACGCTGCGCGAGAGCGCCATCGCTTACGGCGAAATCCGCTGTGACGCCGACCTGCCCGGGGGCTGGACCGACACTCAGGAGCCCGGCAAGTACCGCCTCGCTCGGCGGGACGATGACCGGCTGTTCGGTTATGCGGTTGGCCCCCACTCCTGGCGACAGTTCTTCCACGTGCCTGTCCAGCGCCTGTTCACCGCGCGACAAGAAGAGGGCCGGCTGCGTTTCGTGCCCGAGCCAATTGCGGAAACACCCCTCGCCATCATCGGCGCCCGGAGTTGTGACCTCGCGGCAATCGAGACTCAAGACGCCGTGCTGGGCAGCGGCATTGGCGCAGATCCGCACTACGTCGCTCGGCGCAAGAACGCGTTCATCGTTGCCGTCAATTGCTCCGTAGCGTCGGGCTCTTGCTTCTGCACCTCCATGGGCACGGGCCCCCAGGCGACCCGAGGCTTCGATCTATGCCTCACGGAGCTGCTAGACGCGGAAGGGCACCGCTTCGTGGTCGAAATCAAATCTCGACGTGGCCAAGACGTCGCCGACGCCCTCGAACTGAGCCCCGCCTCGGACAGCGACATCGCACTCGCCCGGCGCGACGAGACCGCCGCAAGCATCACGCGCCATATGAACACCACGAAGCTGCCCGAGCTGTTGCTCGCCAACCTGGAGCACAAGCAGTGGGACGAAATTGCAACGCGTTGTCTTTCTTGCAGTAACTGCACAGACGTGTGTCCGACGTGTTTCTGCACCAGCACCGAGGACAGCACTGACCTGAGTGGCGACGTGTCGGCGCGCGTGCGCAAGTGGGACTCCTGCTTCACGGAGAGCATCACCTATTTGCACGGTGGAGCTGTGCGGGCAGGCACGAGTGCCCGCTACCGTCAGTGGCTCACCCACAAGCTAGCAACTTGGCACGACCAATTCGGGCGGTCGGGTTGTGTGGGCTGCGGGCGCTGCATCACTTGGTGCCCGGTGGGCATCGACATCACTGAGGAGGTACGCGCGCTGCGCGACCCCGCAACCGGGACGGAGGGCTAAGATGGAAACCGAAGACCTACGACGCTCCCTGCAGCAGCATCCCTTCGCTGCCAAGCTCGACGCACCCCATGTGGCGTTCCTCGCCGGCTGCACCAAGAACGTGCGCTTCGCCGCAGGCGATTACATGGCTCGGGAGCATCAACCCGCCAACACGCTCTATTTGATTCGCAGTGGCAAGGCCAGCGTCGAAATCCACATCCCGAGTCGAGGCGCCGTTCCTATCGAGACCCTCCAGAAAGGCGAGGTTCTCGGCTGGAGCGTCGTCCTTCCGACACAAACCTGGAACATCGACGTGCGCGCATTGGAGCCAACCCTGGCCTTCGCCATTGACGGCGATTGCCTGCGTAACAAACTGACGGCAGAT
Source organism: Polyangiaceae bacterium (assembly GCA_965222375.1). Taxonomy (GTDB): domain Bacteria; phylum Myxococcota_A; class Polyangia; order Polyangiales; family Polyangiaceae; genus JACKEA01. The sequence goes on along the minus strand of CBDCTZ010000016.1, from coordinate 2,410,005 downwards.
CACAGCTTCGGATTCGCGATGGTCTACGGCCTCTTGCTCGAAGCGCACCGCCGCCTCGAGCAGGCGCGTTTCGCACAGCTCGATGTGTATGCGGAGTCTAGCCGGTGACGCGCAACCCACAGTCCATCCCGGCGCCGCGCAACCCACAGTCCATCCCGGCGCCGACGTCCCTAGCCGTCGTCGAGCCCATGCTCCCGGAGGTCCTGAAGGTCTCCAAGTTCCGCCGCGACACCTACGACACGTTCACCATCGCGCTGAACGCCGCCGAGCGCGGCGGTTTCTTCTTCGAGCCTGGACAGTTCAACATGCTGTACCTGCCTGGCGTCGGAGAGGTACCCATCAGCATATCGGGTGATCCCGCGCGCCCGATGTTCCTCTGGCACACGATTCGCGAGGTGGGCAGCGTCACGGACAAGCTGGGGGAGCTGCGGCGCGGCAGTGAGCTCGGCGTGCGTGGTCCCTATGGCACGCCTTGGCCTGTGCGCGACGCCCGCGGCCGGGACGTCGTGCTCGTGGCTGGCGGCATCGGCTTGGCCCCGCTTCGCCCGGTCGTGATGCACTTGCTCCGCAAGCGTCGCGATTTCGGGCGCGTCGTCATCGCCTACGGAGCACGATCCCCCCAAGACGTCCTGTACTTGAAAGAAATAGCGCGCTGGCGCGCTCGCTTCGACTTCCAGGTGTTGGTGACCGTGGATCGTCCCGACGCGGACTGGTTGGGCAACGCAGGGGTCGTCACCAAGCTGCTCGAGCGCGCGGACTTCGACCCAGGCCATGCCGTCGCGATGCTGTGTGGGCCCGAGATCATGATGCGTTTCGCAGTGCGAGAGCTAATTCGCCTCGGCATGGACCCGCGAGACACTTGGGTCTCCCTCGAGCGCAACATGCACTGCAGCGTCGGCACCTGTGGGCACTGCCAATTAGGACGACTGTTCATCTGCAAGGACGGGCCCGTATTTCGTTGGAACGACGTTGCGGAGTTGCTGGCAATCCGGGAGCTTTGACATGGCCACGCGAAAGAAAAAGCGAAAGAAGAAGCTCGCCGTGTTCAAGCTGGCGTCCTGCGACGGCTGTCAGCTGAGCCTCCTGGACTGCGAAGACGAACTGCTCGCCGTGGCGGGAGCCGTGGACATTGCCTACTTCCTGGAAGCGACACGGGCGACGATGCGAGGGCCTTACGATCTCACCCTCGTGGAAGGCTCGCTGACCACGGCCCACGACATCGAGCGCATTCGTGAAATCCGGCAGAAGAGCAAGATGCTCGTCACGATCGGTGCCTGCGCCACGGCTGGTGGCATTCAAGCACTGCGCAACTTCGCGGATGTGAAGGAGTACACCCGCGTCGTCTACGCGCAACCCGACTTCATCCGCACCCTGGATACATCGACGCCGGTATCCGCCCACGTCAAGGTCGACTTCGAACTGCGGGGTTGCCCCATCGACAAAGGGCAATTGCTGGAAGTGATCACGGCCGCCTTGCACGAAAATCGCATTCGTCTGCCCGAGCACTCGGTATGCCTGGACTGTAAGCGCCGTGGCACGGTGTGCGTGATGGTCGCCCGAGGTGAGCCTTGCTTGGGCCCGGTCACCCACACGGGTTGCGAGGCGCTGTGCCCGAGCTACGCCCGGGGTTGCTTCGGTTGTTTCGGTCCTACCGCGTCACCCAACGTCACCGGGCTCGAACAAGCGTTGGGTGCCGCGGGCACCTCGGACCAGAGCGTGCGGCGGTTGTACGGATTGTTCAATGTAGCTACGGAGCCTTTCGCCGCTCGCTACTCCACTCCTCGCAAGGAGGGAGACCATGGCTAGGACGATTCAGGTCGACGCATTGGCACGAGTCGAAGGTGAAGGGGGGCTGACGATCCGTTTTGCGGGCAAGAAGCCCAAGAGCGTGGAGCTCCGCATCTTCGAGCCTCCGCGCTTCTTCGAGGGGTTCCTTCGAGATCGCTCGGTGTTGGAGGCGCCGGACATCACCGCCCGCATCTGCGGGATTTGTCCCGTCGCCTATCAGATGAGCGCCTGCCAAGCGATCGAAAACGCGCTCCAGGTCGCGACGCCAGAGCCAATTCGCTTACTGCGCCGGCTGCTGTATTGCGGCGAATGGATCGAAAGCCACGTGCTGCACGCCTTCATGCTGCACGCCCCCGACTTCGCGGGCTATCAGGACGCGCTGAAGATGGCCCAAGACCATCCGGAGCGCGTCCGGGATGCGCTGCGTGCCAAAAAGGCCGGTAATGCCATCGTGCGCGCCGTCGGTGGTCGCGAAATCCATCCCATCAACGTCCGCGTCGGCGGGTTCCATCGCGCCCCGACGCGAGAAGAGCTGTCAGCCCTGGTTCCGGATCTGACTTGGTCCCTCGGCGCGATGGAGGAGTCCCTCGCCTGGGCCAAAGGCTTCGACTTCCGCGACTTCGAGCGCGACTACGAGCTCGTGTGCCTGCGCCCGGAGCGGCCCGAGTACCCGTTTTGCGAAGGGCGCGTCATCTCGAATCGAGGCATCGACATCGACGTGCAGGAGTACGACGAGGTCTTTGAAGAGCGTCACGTCGAGCACTCGACGGCATTGCATTCGGTGGTCAAAGAGCGCGGCGCGTATCTGTGCGGCCCGCTAGCGCGCTTCAACCTCTGTTTCGATCGGCTGCGCCCTCGGGCTCAGCAGGCAGCTCGCATCGCGGACCTCGAACCTCCCTGCACCAATCCGTTCAAGTCCCTGCTCGTGCGATTGGTCGAGACGGTGCAGGCGCTGGACGAGGCATTGGAGATCATCGACGCATACGTATCTCCAGACCCAGCAAGTCAGGACGTGCCGATGTCGGCAGCCACTGGGCGCGGTGCGAGCGAAGCACCCCGCGGCCTGCTGTACCACCGCTACTCAACGAACGAAGAAGGCGCCATCACCGACGCGAAGATCGTCCCACCCACGTCCCAGAACCAACCCAGCATAGAAGAGGACTTGTTCCAGATCGCACCACGGCTGGCTGAAATGTCCCACGCGGATGCCACCTGGCTGGCTGAGCAAACGGTGCGCAACTACGACCCGTGCATCTCGTGCAGTACGCATTTCTTGAAGGTGCGCATCGAGCAGGAGGAAACGACATGAACACGCGTGTTGTTGGAGTAGGGCAAAGGGCTGCCGGCGACGACGGCGCAGGCCTCGCCGTGTTGGAGCTGCTCAAGTCTGAAGAGCTGCCCGAAGACGTGGAGCTGGTGGAGGTTCACGATCCCGCGGAGATTGTGGAATTGGCCGACGGCGTCGAGCACCTCGTCGTCGTCGACGCAGTCCTCGACGAAAAGGACCCAGGCCGGGTACGCGTGCTCTTCCCTGATACCCTCGACACGGGGACTCCGCCAATCTCCAGCCACGGCGTGGGAGTTGCGCGGGCTCTCGGACTGGCCGCAGAGTTGCACCCGTCGCCGTCCCGACGCGTGAACATCGTCGGCATCGGCATTCGCAAACCCAAGCGTCTGGCCAAGAAGCTGTCGCCGGAGATCAAGAAGGCGCTACCCGTCGCGGCTTGGGTGGTTCGGGATCTGGTCGAGGGTTGAGGGGCGCGACCACAACCCGCGCACTTACTTCGACCTCGCCGAGCCAGTCCAGGGGCGCAGCCGCGCCGTCGTCACCCATTCATCCCAGGATGACGACCAGCCAATGTAGTGCACCAAGAACTTGTCGTTCTTGACCGCGATGATGCGCCCCTGCCACCACTGGCCCCCCCACTGCACATCGACTTTCTGTCCTGCACGGTAGGCGGCCTGCTTCGTCGGCGGCTTCGCACCCGCGTCGGGACGAGAGCGGGGCGACTCCGTCGCGGGATTGGAGTGTTCTGTGCCCTCATCAACGCCCGCGCTGTGCGGCTGCGTGGGTGAGCTGGGCTCCTCTGGCGGTGGTTCGGCTTGTGGCTCCAACGGTGTGGCGGCGGGAGGTGCAGCTACAGGGCCCGTTTCGGTCACCTGCGTGTCGCGTTCGCTCGTCCCGAACCACACCACACCGCCGAGGCCGACAATCGCGACAAAACCGAGCAGGAGTACGCCGACGACACCAACAATCAGCAGAGCCACCTTGCCCGAATTGGGGCTGCGAGTGCTGGTTACCGGCGCTGCGGTGATGGTCGCGGCCGACGGCGCTGGTGCAAGGGGCGCGGCGCTAGGCACCGAGGCGCGAGAAGTGGATGGCAAGGTCATCGGCGCACTGGCCGCGGTCGTGCTCGCGCTGACGCCCAGTACGTTCGTGAACAGCTCGACTCCCGCAGCGCTGGCGTCTGGGTAGCGCTGCTTCGGATCTCGCGCGGTGCACTTGGCAAACCAGGCGTCGAAGCCCGGCGGCAGCGAAAGGCCCGGCGCCAGCTCCTGGGCCCGAGGAGACGCGGGCCCCATGGGCTCGAACAACACTTCTCGCATCAGCTGAGGCACCGAGCCAGTCCCGGTCGCCGCCGTTCGCCAGAAGTTACGCCCCGTCAAACACCAGAACACCACCAGCCCAAGCGCCCACACATCCGTCGCCGGCGATACGTGCGCTCGTTGTTCGGTTTGCTCGGGTGCCATCCAAAGCGGCGTGCCCATGGCACTCGTCCCGGCATCAAGGGCTTGAGCGGCGACTTTCGCGATACCGAAGTCGAGCACCTTGACGGTCATCGCTGCCGTCGTGCTTTGCGCCGTCGCGAGGAAGATATTGTCGGGCTTGATGTCGCGGTGCACGATGCCCTGTTGGTGCGCCGCGGACAGTGCATGAAACACAGGACGCATGATCCGCGGGAGGTCCTCGGTCGAAAGCCTGCCGCAGCGCGCCACGTACTGGTTCAAGTCCTCGCCGTTCAGCAGCTCCATCGCGAGCCAGGGCACGCCCGTGCCCGTGTCGACGCCCGCACCGACCACTTCGACGACATGATCACTGGCGATCAGCGACCCGATGCGCGCTTCCTGCACGAAGCGCTCCCGCATGTCCGGCGAGGTGACCAGTGACGGGTGCATCACCTTGACCGCCCGGAGTTTTCCCGTGGACAGCTGCTTTGCCACATAGACCGAGCCCATGCCGCCCACGCCAAGGGGGCGCTCCACCTCGAAGTCGCCGCCCAGCACTGTGCCGGGCCCCATGGGAGCGCCTTGGCTCTGCACCATGGCCCGAGCATAGCGCCAAATGCCGCCGATTCATCGGCAACCCATGCGGTGAGGCGCGGTCTTCAGCACTTCCTGGTTGGGTTTGAGTCGTATTTGGTGCTCCCTGTGCAGCCCGCGACAGGGGTGGGTCGCGGCCCAAGGTGTGTTCCCAATACGACGAGGAAGCCGTTGTGAATGAATCACCCGCCTCGGCCCGTGGCTTCGGCGCCACAACCGCGTCCTCGGATATGGCGGCGGCCAAGCCTCGGATTTGCGCTACTATCGCGCGCATGGCTTTCAAACACTCGTGGGTGATCGCGTTGGGGTTTTGCAGCATCGCAGCTGTCGGATGCGGGAGTGATGACGACACTGGCGGGAGTTCGGCGACCGGGGGGGCGGGCGGCACCAGCTCCGGCGGCACCAGCTCCGGCGGCACCAGCTCCGGCGGCACGAGCTCCGGTGGCACGAGTTCCGGTGGCAGCGCGGGAAGCAGCTCCGGTGGCACCGCGGGCTCGAGCTCAGGCGGCAGCGCTGGCTCCGCCGGCAGCGCTGGCTCCGCCGGCAGCGCTGGCTCCGCCGGCAGCAGCTCAGGCGGCACTGCGGGATCGAGCTCCGGCGGCAGCGCCGGGTCCACAGGCGGCACCGCGGGATCGAGCTCCGGGGGCAGCGCCGGATCCACGGGCGGCGCGAGCAGCGGTGGTACTGGCGGCGCCAACACCGGCGGCGCTAGCAGCGGTGGGACCGGCGGCGCGAATACCGGCGGCGCGAGCAGTGGTGGTACCGGCGGCGCGAGCTCTGGTGGCGCGAGTTCCGGGGGCGCGAGCAGTGGTGGTACCGGCGGCGCCAACACGGGCGGCACCGGCGGCAGCTCTGCAGCGGCCACCTTCTGCGCGAAGTACGAAGCCCAATGCAGCTTTGGGAAGAGCGGGCACTACGCCAACACCAAGGACTGTGTCACGAAGTACGACGGCTACATCGCGACGCGTCAGACCTGCGTCGAAACTCACCTCGGCTTGGTGACGGTTCCAGACCCAAACAGCATTCACTGCCTCCACGCCGCAGGCGCCGCACCCTGCAACTAGAACGGACTCGCGGCGCGCCGCCCGAAACGCAGCGTTCCGTCCGAAGCTCGTCCAGGTGCTGGGGAAAACCGAGGACCGCGCAGTCCACGGGGAGCGCCAAATACGACTCAATCCCAAACCAAACCCATAGCCGGAAGTCCGTTGCCTTCTTGCAGGGTGCACTTGATCAACGCGAGGCGTTTTGGCCTTCGTCCGGGCGGCGGGTGCCCAGGACGATCGGCGCGTCCTGCTCGGACGGTCCCTCGTCCTGAAAGCGGCGCACGCACATACAGCCCGTGCCGCAGCCGCCGACCTTGCCGCCGGCGCACTTGCCCATCGTGCGGCGCCACAGCAAGTCGACGCTGGCCATGGCGACCAGCAAGCCGGTGACCAGCAGCACCGCTTTGAGGACTATCCAGACCACTGCGCGCTCCTCATCTTAGCCCACATATCGGCTAGCCCCCCAACCCGGCGAAGCCCATGAAGGTCACGCTCAAGATGCCGGCGACGGCCAAGGTGATGGCCGCGCCCTTGGCGATGGCGGGTGGCTTGTGAAGCGGCACGCGCTCGCGGATCCCCGCTAGCAGAACCAGGGCCAAGGTGAAGCCCACGCCCGCGCCGAGTGCGTAGGCCACACAGTGGATCAGATCGTAGCCCTTCTGGGTCTGGAAGAGCGCCAGGCCCAAGATGGCGCAGTTGGTGGTGATCAGCGGTAAGAAGATGCCCAGGGCGCGGAACAGCGTGGGGCTGACCTTCTTGATGAACATCTCCACCAACTGAACCGTGGACGCGATCACGGCGATGAAGCTGAGCAGCTGCAGATAGGGCGCGTCGATGGCAACCAGCAGGTGATTGATTCCGAAAGCGGCAGTGGAGGCCACCAGCATCACGAAGATCACCGCGCCGCCCATGCGGGTGGCTGTCTCCATCTTGGCGCTCACGCCCAAGAAGGGGCAGATCCCCAGGAAGTAGGCCAGCACGAAGTTGTTGATCAGGCACGCGTTGAGGAACGTTTGCCAGAGCGCTTCATCATTCATGCGGGCACCTCCTGCGCTGGTTTCGGCGATGCCTGTTTGCGCTCTTTGCGCTCTTGGCGCTCCTTGCGCCAATTGAACAGCGCCAGCCAGCCCGCCAAGGTGAAGAAGCCGCCGCTGGGCAGGACCATGATCACCCAGGGTTGGAAGCCCTTGTGCACGAGGGAGACCCCGAACAGCGAACCGCTGCCGAGCAGCTCGCGTACGCCGCCCAGGCAGAGCAGCGCGATGGTGAAACCCACGCCCATTCCGAGGGCGTCCAGCACCGACCGACCCAATGTGTTCTTGGAGGCGAAGGCCTCCGCCCGACCCAAGATCAAGCAGTTGACCACGATCAGCGCGATGAAGGCGCCTAGCGCATTGTGCAGGGGCAGGCTGATCGCGGCGATCGTGTAGTCCACCACGGTCACGAAGGTCGCGATGATCAGGATGTAGGTCACGATCCGGACCTGCTTGGGGATGAAGTGGCGCAGAAGCGACACTACCGTGTTCGAGCCCAGCAGCACGCCCATGCTGGCCAGCCCCATCGCCAGACCGTTGATGGCCGTGTTGGTCACCGCCAGCACCGGGCACATCCCGAGCAGCTGCACGAAGACCGGATTGTCACGCCACAAGCCTTTGATGAACTCGTCCGTGCTCGGCGTCTGCGCCTCGGCGTCACTCATTTGGACTCTCCCGCGGCCGCCGACTGGAAGCTCGCGGCCGACTTCTTGACCTTCGGAACCCACCGCTCTGCGCTGCGCCCGATCATCTTGCCTATTGCCTTGGAGGTGATGGTGGCACCCGAAATGGTGTCCACCTGCCAGGGGCTGGTCTTCTCACCGGGCTTCACCACTTCGATGGGGTGCGCCAACTTGCTACCGTCGTCGCTCAGCTTCACGTCCAGCTTCTCGAAGTTGCTCAGGTACGCGGCTTCTTTCTCGACCCGGTCGCCGATCCCCGGTGTCTCTCGGCTGGTCAGCACCTCCATGCCCACGATGGCATCTTTGTCCGGCGCGTAACCCACCAGCACGGACACGATGTCTTGGTAGCCCATGCCGCTCGCCTCGAGTGCCACGCCCACCAGCTTGCCGTCCTCTCCGAACCCCGCGTGGACCACATCGGTGGCCTTCTTGCCTTTGTCCAGGGATGCGAAACTTCCACTGGGCAGCAGCTCGTAGGTTTGGCTGCTCTTGGCTCCCGGCAGCACCCGAAAGATCGCGGCCTGCAGCGCCTCGGCGCGGTTCGTTTCGATGATGGGCCGCGTGTACGTGAACACGCCCACAATCAGTAGACCGCAGAGCAGCCCCACACCCACCAGTGCTCGGTACATCGGCCACGCCTTGGGCGGAGCGGGCGCCTCGAAGGCCGTGGCGCCCGCAGCGAGGCTGTCCGCCGCTGCGGACTCGCCATCGTCCGACTCCGCCCGCTTGGCGTCCGCCGTTTTGGCCTCGGCTTTTTCGGCGAGCGCTTTGGCCGGCGCCGGCTTGAGTTCTGGGGCCTTGCGACCCCGCGCGCCGAAAACCTTTGGCTGGATCAGCGCGTCGATGTGTGGCGACGCGGCGTTGCCCAAGAGCAGCGCGTACATCACCCCTTCGGGCATGCCGCCCCAATATCGGATCGCGATCGTGAGCATCGCGATCAGGGCACCCACTATCACGCAGCCCCGATTGGTCAGCGGCGATCCCACCCCATCCGTGGCCATGAACACCGCGCCGATCATCAATCCGCCCGACAGCAGCACGAACTGCGGCGTGGGGTACCGAGTCGGATCCACCAAGTGGAAGATGGCGGCAAGCAACGCAGCGGTGCCCAGAATGGCCACCGGCGTGCGCCAGTTGATCAGCTTGCGGTACAGAAGCCACGCGCCTCCAGCCAGGATCAACACCGCGCTGGTCTCGCCGGACGACCCGGTGGTCGTGCCCAGGAGTAGATCGGACACCTGTGTGGCCTGCCCGTCGAACTTCCAGGCTGACAGGGGCGTCGCCGCCGAGATGATGTCCACCTCCGGCGGGGCCGTCAGCGGCGGCGTGTACACCGACTGCGCCACGTGGGTGAAGCGATCGCCGGCGAAGGACGCGTACCAGCTCGTCATGGGGATTGGGAACGCGGCCTGCAGCACGGCGCGGCCGACCAACGCTGGGTTGAACGAGTTGGCGCCCAACCCGCCGAAGAACCACTTGCCCAGCCAGATGCAGATCACCCCGCCCACACACACGATCCACAGCGGCAGAGCCGGCGGAAGTATCAAGCCGTAGAGCAGCCCCGTCACGAACCCGGAGCCGTCTCCGATCGTGCTCCCGCCCTCCGTGTTGCGCGTCAACAGGTGCTCGGTGGCGACGCAGGCCCCTACAGCACCCAGTAGGGTAATCAGCCCGGTGAGGCCGAAGGAGATCACCGCGAACACCGTGACCGGCGCGAGGGCCGCCGCCACGTGCCACATGATTCTCGCGACGCTGTTGTCGCCGATGACATGCGGAGAGGATTGGATCTCGAGGGTCTTGCCCGGCACTGCCATCAGGATGTTCCCCGTTTGCGGAGCTCCGCCTTGGCGACCCGGAAGTGCTGCACGAGCGGGATGTGGGAAGGGCACACGAAGCTGCAGCTGCCGCATTCAAAGCAGTCCCACAGCGACAGCTGGTCTCCCATGCGCTCGTATTCGCCCGCTACGGCAAGCACGCCCAACTCCGATGGATTGAGAAACATCGGGCAAGCTTCCAGGCACTTCGCGCAGCGGATACATGGTTGCGGACGGATCGTGCTCTGCCGCCCCGTCTCCGCTTCCGTGAACGCCACCACGCCGCTGGTGCCCTTGGTGACGGGCACGTCCAGGTGCCCGACAGCGTTGCCCATCATCGGACCGCCCATGAACACGCGCGTGATGTCGTCGGTGGTGCCGACGTTTTCGAGTACGAACCGCAAAGTGGTCCCGATGGGAATGCGGTAGTTGCCCTTGTCCACCACCCCCGGACCCGAGATGGTGATGACCCGCTCTTGGATCCCGCGCCCCCAGGGCAGCAGAGCTCCGATCTCCGCGGTGGTGGCCACGTTGATCACCACCACCCCGACCTCCATCGGTAGACCGCGGGCTGGAACCTCCCGACCAAGCAGCGACTTGATCAGCATCTTCTCGGCGCCCTGGGGGTATTTCACCTCCACGACCTCGACCTCCACTGGGAGATCCGAGTAGTCGGGGGCCTCGAGCGCCTTGCGCAGGGATTCCGCCGCGTCGGTCTTGTTGGCCTCCACGCCGATGATGCAGCGCTCGGCACCGGTGACCTTCAAGCAGTACCGGATCCCCTCGAACATGTCCTCCTGCTGCTCGAGCATGACCCGGTGATCCGTCGTCAGCCACGGCTCGCACTCCGCGCCATTGAGGATCAGCGTGTCGATCTTCTTTTCGTCGGGCACCTTGAGCTTGGCGTGGGTGGGAAAGCCTGCGCCCCCCAGGCCCACGATCCCGGCTGACTGCACGGCCGAGAGGATCTCCCCGGGCGAGGCCGTCTTCCAATCGCAGCCGGGCCCCACTGCCACCTCCTGGGTGGAACCGGGAAACGGCTCGATGTAAACGCCGGGCACCATCTTGCCCTGCACGTTGGGCATCAGCGCGAGGCTGCGCACGACCCCCGACACCGGCGCGTGCATGTTTACCGACATCCACCCATCGGCCTCCCCGATGGGCTGACCCCGGACCACCTCCTCACCCTCCCGCACGCAAGCCACAGCGGGCTTGCCGATGTGCTGGGACAGCGGCACGGCCAGGAGCGGCGCAAACGGGAATTGCCGGATGGCCAGATCCTTGGTGGCATCCTTGGCCTCGGCTGGGTGGATCCCGTGCCGAAAGCTCTTGTCCGCGCCGAAGAGGCGCGCCAACAGGTTCATCAGTTGAAGCTCGAGGCCCGCGCGATGAGCTTGTCCATGCCCGGGGCGTCCGGGTCCGGCGGTAGCCCCGGGTGAATGACCTGTGCCGGGCACAGCTCCGCCGCCTTGACCAGCTGCGCGTAGGTGGCAGCGCTTGGATCCACCAGCTCGGCCTTCTTCTCGTTGTTGTACTTGAAGGCCTTCTTGTTTATCTTGATGCACTCGTCACACGCGGTGCACTCGGGACTGTCGATCCAGGGCTCCATGGCGCTAGCGCCGCCCTTTCCGTTGCCCGACGCCGCTGCGGCCGCGTCGCCGCCGACCAGCGCCGACAGGCCTGCAGCCGCATCGCTCGCGCTGCCACCGGCCAGCTGCAATAGCCCCTGCGCGATCTTGTTCACGGTCTCCGCACGCACCTGGTCCGCGTCCGTTTCGACGGCAACGGGCTCGGCCACCTCGCTCATCGCCTTCAGCATGATCCAGAACGCCCGACGGTCCTCGGTAGCCTGCACTATCGGGTCGGCCACCAACAGCCGCCCCAGCCGTTGCTTGTCGTCCACCATCCAGATGAACGGGTACTTGCCCTCGCGCTCCTCCGCCGACAGGTGCAGGAATTCGTGCAACGGCACCATGTCGTCGTTCCACGTGTCCTGAGGCGCCTTGCGGAAGTGTTTTCTAAACCGCGCCTCGGTCATCGCGAAGTCGGCGAAAGTGAAGGGCAGCTCCATCTCCCGCTCGCCCCGTGCGTCCCGATACTTCAGCGTGTAACTCGGAAAGTCGGCCTCGGGCTCGGGGTTGCCCTCGAGGTCGAAGCACTCCTGCGGCGTCAGCCCTTTGTCCGGGTCGTAGGTGAACAGCGGGTACGCCCGCGACTCCACCGCAAGCTTGGCCTGATCGTAGCCCATGTCGTCGCCGATGCCGTGCTCCGGCTGGCAGGAGGTGTAGATGTTGAACAGCGCTGGCCGCCGCGACTTCAGACCGTGGATAAACCCCTCGATCAGGTGGTTGGCATTGGAGATGGCCCCCTGCATCACCCATGTGGTGCGATGCGCCATTCCGATGAGCCCGATCTCCTTGCGGATCTCCTCCTTGCCCTTGTACGCCTTGCCGTACTGCGCCATGTCGCTGACTTGACCGGTCCAGCCCGACGTGCAGGCCTGGCCGCCGGTGTTCGAGTACACCTGCGTGTCCACGACCACGGTCTTGATGGGCTTGCCGGACATCATCAGCCGCGACAGATTCTGGAAGCCGATGTCGTACATCGCCCCGTCACCACCCACGCCCACCACCGGCGGGCACAGCTCCCACTCTTCGTCGCTGAAGTCCCGCCAGTCGAAGTAGGTCAGGAACTCGTCGTGCGTCTTGGGATCGTACTCCTCGGACAGCTCCAACTCCGCGCGCCGGATCGCTTTGAAGCCTTCGGCCATCTTGGACATATGCCCTTCGAACACGCCGATGCAGATGGACGGCGTGTCCTGAAACAGGTGGTTCGCCCAGGGATAAGGATAGGGGTTGAAGGGGTAGGTGCTGCCCCAGACGGACGTGCAACCCGTGGAGTTGATCATTCCCAACGCCGCCCGACCGCGACCCGTGGTGCCCTTGGTGTAGCGCCACTTCAACTGCTGCAGCCTGTCGATCAGCTGGGAGATCTCCTGCAGCCATTCGCGGTCAATGGGCTCGCCCTCGGCGGCCTGCTCCATCTGGTCGGCGATCGATGCCAGCGTAATATCCTCGCCGGCGCGCTTGGCCAGCGCGTCGGAGAGGGTCGTCGGATCACTGATGTCCATCTTGCCAACCAGTCGCGCCTGCACATGTTTCTTGAGCCCCTCGATCAGGCCCTCGATCTTCTCGAGGTGCGCGGCGACACGCTTCTGCATCAGCGCCTCGACCGTCGCAGTGAAAAGATGCAGCACCGTCTTCTCCGAGCAGCCGAGACAGGCGCCGTCGCCGGAGTTCAAGGCCATGTAGTGGGCCTTGTTCAGCAGCAGCGCAGATAAGGTCCCGATGCCCTCCTCGAGGTTCGCGATCTTGATGAAACGCTCCGGCGTGGTCGGCATGTCCAGCCAGAAGTCCCAGGTCTTGCGCAACTTGGCGATCGACTCCTCGGTTTGACTCACGGCGCGCAGCGCATCGTCGTTGCACACGGTGACGCACTCCATGCAGCCCTTGCAGGTGTAAGGGTTGATCGTGATACTGAACAAGCCGCCTGAGCCTTTGGCCTTCTTCTCCAGCAACGTGTAGTGCGGCCGGGTGATGGCCATCTGAAAGCCGTCGAGCTCTTCGCGCACCAGCGCAAACTCGCTCTCCAGCTGCTTCTTGCCTGCCGCGTCCAGGTCGGCCTGATTGACCGCCTGCTCGAAGGCCATGTCGATCAGCCCGTCGACGTTGGCGTCCTTGCCCGAATCGGCGAGCAATCCCTTGAGGATCTGCTCAGCACTGCGGGAAGCCCTCGGTGCGTGCTCCAGGGTCTTGCCCCGTTTTCGGAGCCGCTTGATGGCAGTGTCGAAAACCGAGCGCACTTCGCTGACGAGGCCGGGAATGGCCGTGTCTGGGCACACGGTGTAACAATCACCGCAAGCTGTGCAGTTTTCCGGGATGAACTCCGGGTGGTCGAAGCGGATGCCAGTCATGTCACGGAACACCGAGCTCACCGCCGGCATTACGCCCAGACCGATGAAGGGATCCGTCAGCTGGTCGTCACCACGACCCGCCGCATAGAACGCGCCAGTCTGCTCCCAGAACCGATGGATGTCGGTCATGGGTGCCTCGCTCTGCGGCAGGCGCTTGAGCATCGGCGGCAGGGGCGGCCCGAGTAAGCGCATCCCCTGTTGTTGCTCTGTGACCGCCTGGGTCGGGACCTTGCGCACCTCGTCCCAGCCGCGCCGCACCACGCGCATGTTGTCGTCCACCACGCGCTGGCCTTTGCTGCCGAACTTGGACTGCATCTGAGCCTGAATTGCCTCGAGCAGCTGCGTCTCGCTCAGGCCCGCCTTCTCGGCCACCGGCGAGGCGGCGAAAAACGCGCCCTGGAAGACGTTGCCCTGCATGCGCAGCTGCAGATCGGCGTCGCTAGCCTCGGCCCGGGCGATGTTGAAACCGTCCAACGCGTAGACCTCGATCTTCTTTTCGATGATGACCTTCTGATACATGGGCGGGATGTACGCCCACACTTCCTCGGGCGACCGGCCATCGCTCTCGATGATGAAGGTGCCGCCCTCGCGCAGCCCGGCCAGTGCGTTCGTGTGCTTGAACACGTTGGGATCCGGCGACAGAACCACGTCCACGTAGAAGTATTCGCAGTTGATGCGGATCGGCTCCGGTGCCGCGGACAGGTAGTAGGTGGTCGGCTGGCCTTTCTTTTCCGACCCGTACTTCGGGTTCGCCTTGATGTGAAAGCCCAGCAGGTCGAACAGCGTCATCGCCAGGTTCTTGCCGGTGGTGATGGCGCCCCAGCCACCCACCGAGTGGAAGCGCACGGTCACGCTGTCCTTCGGCATCAGGTTCGGATTCTCCGAACCGCGCACGGCCAGGTCCTTCACGCCCGGGTAGCCCTGGAGAATGGTGTCCTGGTGCAGCCGCAGTTTGGGCGACTCGGGCTTCTTGTGCACGAAGTCGATGGACGTGTAGAAGAAGCGCTTCTTCGGCCCGTCCGGCAGCATGTTCTCGATGGCGCCGATCAGCCCCTCGGGTTGTAGATCGCGGCTGCCCATGCCGAAGCTGCCCGAGTAGATGGGTGGCGCGTCCGTCAGCTTGGCGTAGGTCGGCAAGTCGGGGTGCTGGGGCTGCCTCGGGTCGCGCCCGTTCTCCAGGCACTTGGCCAAGGCCGCGCGCAGCTCGCGCACCACCGGCAGATCCACAGCGAGGGGCTGGTCCAACCGCTCCAGCACCACAACGCCCTTGCGTCCGCGCACCAGCTGGGCGAGCTCGGCCGCCGGGAACGGCCGAAACATCAACAGATCGACCACGCCCACCTTGAGCTTGCGTGTGTCTCGTAGGTAGTCCGTAACCGCCTCGGCGCTGGGGATGACCGAGCCCTGGGAGAGGATCAGGTAGTCGGCATCATCGCAGCGGTACGGCATCACCTTGGAGTACCGCCGCCCGGTGAGCTTGTAGAACTCGTCGAAGGCCTGATCCGCGAGGGTGCCGACGTGATCGAAAAAGAACGGCCGCTGCGCCGCCACGGATTGCATGTAGGCGTCCTGGTTTTGCACCAAACCCGCCATCACGGGGTTGTCCACGTCCCAGAGCACCGGGATCCGACGGCGCTTGTCGCCATAGATCATCCGCTGCGCCGCGGTGGGCGTGTCGATGATGTCGTCGGGACGACCCAGGTACTCCGCGATCAGCTCCCGCTCCGGCACCTGAAGCGATTCGATCAGGTGCGTGGTCAGAAACCCGTCCTGAGCGATCACCGCCGGGGTCAGGGCCAGCTCGGCGATCCGGTGCGCGATGATGTTGAGGTCTGCCGCGTGCTGAGCGTTCTTGGCGAACAGCTGGAAGAAACCGGTGTCGTCGACGCAGTGATAGTCGTCGTGGCCGGCGTGCACGTTCAGGTTGGCCTTGGTCATGGCCCGCGCGCCGATGTTCAGCACGTAGGTCAAGCGTTTGCCGACCGCCGCGTAGAGGGACTCGTGCATGTACGCAATGCCCTGGCCCGACGAGAAGTTGGCCGCCCGCAGACCGGACATGGCCATGCCCGCGGTGACGCCCGCGGCGGCGTGTTCACCCTCGGGTTCCACGAAGATCAGTGGCCGATTGGAGACGTTCAGATGACCCCGGGCCGTCTCCTCGGCCCAGTACTCGCCCATCTGAGTCGAGGGCGTGATGGGGTAGGCGCCGGCGGCATCTGTCGACTCCCGCTCACACATGATGACCGCGGTGTTGCCGTCCATCGCTGCGCGCGTGCCGGGGTACTTGAATTGCCCTCGTTCTGACATTTTTTCGGCTCCCTTTCCGGGTGGGTGCGGGTTAGTCAGGGTTGACTAAGTCGTTGGGTAGGTCGTTCACGTGGGTGCGGTTCGGCGCACGCCGAGGCGGATGACCTTCTTGGCCGCGGACCCCTTACGGATCCCGCCGCCGGGCTCGAGCCAAACGATCGCGCCCGTGGGACAGCGTTCGATCGCCCGGCTCGTCTTGATGGGCCGGCTGTAGTCGACCACGGCCAGGTTCGAGGCCATGGTCACCGCTTCCGGTTCGTCCAAAGCGCACCGCCCACAGGCCGTGCACGCCACCTCGCAGTCCTCCTCCACCTCGTCGCCGTGCTCGAGCGAGCTGCAGGCGACCCACAGTCGGTGGCTGACTGGGTGAATCGAGAACAGGTTCTTGGGGCAGGCGTCCACGCAGTCGCCGCAGGCAGTGCACTTCACCTCGTCGACCACGGGCAGCCCTTGCTCGTTCATGACTATGGCGTCGAAGCCACAGGCCACTTCGCAGTCGGCCAGCCCCAGGCAGCCCCAGGAGCAGCCCTTGCCGCCACCCGCCACCAGGTTGGCCGCCGCACAGCTGGAAGTGCCGAGGTATTTCGCCCGATCCCGCGCCACGTTGCTGGCCCCTGCGCAAGCGAGGCGGGCCACGCGTTTCTCTTCACCGCCGACGTCTACACCCAGAAAGTCCGCAATGCGCTTGTGCCCCGCCTCGGGGCTGACGGTGCACTTGCCCGGCGTGGTCGTGCCGGCGACGAGGGCTTCGGCGAAGGGCCTGCAGCCCGGAAAGCCGCACGCACCACAGTTGGCCGCCGGCAACAGCTCCTCCACCACGTCGATGCGCGGATCCTCGGCCACGTGCAGCTTGCGGTTGGCGCCGATCAGCAGCGTAGCCAACACAAGGGTCAGCGCGCCCGTCGTTGCTATCGCTGTCAGTACGCTCGCTAACAAGGCGCTCCGCTCCAGGCTGCCTAGGGGTACAGCAGCTCCGACCACCGCTCTTGGTCGCGAAGCTGCTGCTTGAGGTCCTCCCAGGATCGCTCGGAGCCGGCCGTTTTCGCCATGACCTTGTCGAACGCGGTCGCCACCCGCTGCAGCCCGGAGAGGAATACATGGGTATTGGGCTTTCGCAGCATCTCCCACACCGCGGCGGCGTTTTCGTCCAGCCCGTGCTCGAGCCCTTGCTCGGCGCTCATCATCGGCCGCCCCGCCACCGCCTTGATCACCTCGAAGGTCTCCTTGGTCAGGTAGTTCGTGAGGTCATCGTCGACGTCGTTCATGTAGTACAGGTCCAGCCCTGTTTCCGCCCCGTAGAACAATCGAACGTCGCCCTTCCACCCACCGCGCTCATCATAGATGTGCTTGATGAATGCCCGGAAAGGCGCGATCCCCGTTCCGGTGCCGATCATCAACAGGTTGGCTGTGTCGTCCGTGGGGATCTTGAATGGGTTCGGGTACGGACCGAGAACGTTGATCTTGGCACCGGGCTTGGCGTCACACAGAAAATTGGACGCAATGCCCGGGTACTTCTCGCCGCTGTAGTCATCGACGTAGTCGCAACGCCGCACCACCAATTCGAGGTCCACGCCTTCGTAATTGCGGTCCTGGAGCCCAGCGATCGTGTATCGGCGCACGTGAAACTTGTTGCCGAATTCGTGCGGTCCCGGCACGGCCACCCCAATGCTCTGCCCTTCGACGTAGCGCAGCGCCGGATCGGCAATGTGCAACTGGATCTCCCGCACTTCTACGGTGTCCTCTCGGGTGATTCGCCGAGTCTTCTTGATGACCCCCTCGGCGAAGGGTCCCAGCTCCGCTGTGTCGACGCTCATCAGGTTACTCTCGGGTGAAGGGGGCGAATTATAGGGGACGACCTAGGGAAGGCAAGCCGCGCAGAGGACGCACTTCTTGCGCGATTCGACGCCAGAGCGAGGGCTTGGTCGAGAGACAAATTGCGCACGTCTTGCGTGTCGTTCGCAAACGAGAAGAACGTTGATCTTCTGTCGTGTTCGTCACCGAGTCAGGGCACCGACGCTGGAGAAGCGAGCCGCTTCTACGCTCGAGGCGGGACCAGCATCCGTTGCGAAAACGACAACTGCGAACGCGGGCATATGGGAAGACGAATGGCTTCTACTTGTTGGTTTGGTTTGGTTTGAGTCGTATTTTTCGCTCCTCGTACAACGCGCGGCAGTGATGGGTCGGCTGGGCGAGGTCGGCCACTGCCCTTCGACTAGTACCGGCGAGCGGATTCGCCACTCGACCCAGACGCCAGAGTCCAGGCCGCCCCGGCGCGGAAACTCACAACTTTCGCGGCGCACGGCCCACGAGTTGCGGCCGTGCAACGGTTCGTGTTTCCTGCACGCATCAACGCCTCGATGATCTTCCGCACCCGTTCCGTCCTCATCTCGGCGCTCGCCGGCGCGCTCGTCGCCTGCAGCTCCGGCGGCTCCGGCGGCGGTAACCCCATCAGCTGTGCCGACGGTGGTGCCTGCCCCGCCGGTTTCGTCTGCGACACCACCGGCACCTGCATCGCCTTGAACACCGGCGGTTCGTCCGGCGGCGGCGGCTCCGGCGGGGCAGCCACGGGCGGCGGTGGCTCCAGCGCCACCGGCGGTGTTGCAACCGGCGGAACCAGCGGCGGCGGCTCCGGCGGCTCGGGTGGCAGCATCGTCTGCCCCAGCAACAGGCTCTGGTCCTCCTGCCAAGAGGTTTCAACGGGGACCGGTACCTGCAACCTGTGCACCCAGCAGTCGTGCTGCGCTCAGATTGAAACCTGCCTCGCCGACCCGGTCTGCACCGACTTGCTGGAGTGCTACCTCGCCTACTGCGGAAGCAAGGGGCTGAGCTGCGCCTCAACAACTTGCGCTAGTTGCGCCAGCGCTCTCCCACTTTTCAAGCCCATCTCCGACTGCTGGCTCGCCGACTGCCAATCTGGCTGCAGCTTCCTCCAACCCTAGCCCTGGGGCGGTCCGCCTCGTCACCAAAGGAGAGATTTCCGAGCTCAGCCTCATTGTCGATGGAGGCGAGTTTCAGTCGTCCGTCGGGGCGCCAGCACCAACCGGGGCGCGTAAGTGCCGCAACACGGCGGTAATCCCTTCAAGAACCACCCAGACCAGAAGAGCGGAGATCACCGCGCCCACGACTAGAAGGAGGTAGTTCTGGGTGTGCAGATACTTGGCGAGGTTGAGTGCCATCGACGTGCCGGCAATGCCGAGAACGAGCAGCATTGGAATGCCGGTGTAAACCCACGGGCGCCGGGCGCGGACCATCCAAACTGTCACCACCACCAGCGACAGCCCGGCGAGCAGCTGGTTGCTCGCGCCAAACAGCGGCCAAAGGTTGCCTTCCTGACCGGTCAGGTACAGCAGCAGCGCTGGCACCACTGCCAACCCGCCAGCCACAAAGCGATTGGACAGCGCCCGGATGCCGTACAGCTCCCCGAGCTCGTGCAAGATGTAGCGCTGAATCCGCACCCCGGTATCCAAGCTGGTTGCCGCGAAGGAGATCACCATCACCGCTACCAGGATTTGAGATGGTCCACGTGGCAGGCCCAGCGCTGTCAGAAATGTCGATGCGCCCTCGACGAAGGCCGCGATGCCGCCTTTGGCTGCAGCCGCGAAGGAATGATAGTGCGCCGCCCAGTCTGCCAAGCCGGCACTGACAGCCAGGGTGGCGAGCAGTGCCAAGAGCCCCTCACCGAGCATGCCGCCGTAGCCGATGGTTCGGCAATCCCGAGCGTTAGCGATCTGCTTGCTGGTCGTGCCTGACGACACCAGACCGTGGAAACCGCTGATCGCCCCGCAGGCGATGGTCACGAATAGGAACGGCAGCATGCTGGGCGCATCCGCCGGAGCCGTTGCGAAAGCGGGGGCGGTGATCAGGGGCTGCGCGACCAAGATACCGAGGATCAAGAGTGCCAGGCCCACCAGCAATTGATGACTGTTGATGTAGTCGCGCGGTTGCAGCAGCGTCCACACCGGCAGCACGCTGGCAACGAAGGAATAGACCAGCAGCAACACCACCCACGCCAAGTGTTGGTTTTCTGCACCGACCAGGCCCGAGAGTCGAATCGGCACCAACGTGCCCACCCAGACCATCACGTAGAGGGCCGCCAGGGCGGCCAGGGATGGCCATAGCAGCTTTGCTTTCTTTCGGTAGCACAACCAACCGATCACCAGCGCGACGATGATCTCGAAGTTGATGGGCAACACCGTGCCCGGGTGCGCGACAAACAATGTGGCGATCGCCTTCGCGAATACCGCGATCACCAACATGATCAGGAAGTAGATGACCAGCAAGAACAACGGGCGCGTGCGCGGCCCGATGACCTTGGCGCTGAGCTGACCGATGCTCTGGCCACCGCTGCGCACCGAGAGCACGAGGGTCGAAAAGTCGTGCACCGCCCCCATCAGCACGCTGCCCAAGACCACCCAGACGATGGCGGGAACCCAACCCCAAACCACGGCTATGGCAGGACCAATGATCGGCGCGGCCCCGGCAATCGACGAGTAGTGGTGACCGAACAGCACGGCGCGCGGAGTCGGAACGTAGTCGACGCCGTCGGCCTTGGCGTGGGCGGGCACCGGCTCATCGGCTTGGAGGCCAAAGACGCGGTCAGCGAGGAACCGAGAATAGAAGCGATAGCCCAAGAAGAAAACCGCGAGCCCGGCGATGCATACCCACGCGGCGTTCATGACTCAGTTGTTCCGCTGCGGGTAGAGGGAATAGCCACGAGGCAAGACGAGCGGTTCGCTGGAGAACTCGCGGCGAGCTCCAAGCGCTGGCCCCGCCCAGGACCTGATCGTCGCCGATGATCGACGACCGAAATCGCTTCGATCAGAGTGCCACTATCTTCGTCCGCCGTCACCGCGGCGGGACTCTAACGCGGCGGCAGAGAATAGTCAGCGCTGGCAGCGTTGTCGCCAGGTGCTGCAGGGGGACTCACCAACTTGGATTCATCGACCACCCATGCGACGAGGTGCGCTGCGTACATTTCGCGCCTGCGCGGCCCCGCCAAGGCCACCACCCGAGTTCGTGGTATGCTGTGGTTTGAAGGGTGCCGGCGTGAGCTCCTGATTTCCTGACGGGCCGATGGCGCCCAAGCGACGACAATCAACACGAGTGCAACGATATGGTGGGGGACGCGTTGATGCGGGTGGCAGTGCCAGCGCTTTTCCTCTCGTTTCTGTTCCCGGCCTTGGGCTGTAGCGGGGACGACTCATCAGGCTCCGGCGGCGCGACCAGCTCCGGTGGTGCAGCGGCCTCTAGCGGCGCAGCCGGCTCAACCTCCGGCGGCGCAGCCGGCTCCGGTGGTATGGCGGGCGTCGGCGGTGTTGCTGGCACCAGCACGGGGGGCTTCGCGGGCCAAGGCGGCTCCACCAATGCGCTGGGCTCGGCTGTTTCCGTCGGACTCCACCACAGCTGCGCCATCCTGACCTCCGGAGCGGCGAAGTGTTGGGGCCTCAATCTCTACGGCCAGGTCGGCAACGGCAAGACGCACCAAGCGCCTGTTCCGGATAGCGTCAGCGGCCTGGAAGCAGGGGTAGCCGCGATCTCGGCCGGGAGTAGTCACACCTGCGCGCTGCTGACCTCCGGCGCTGTGAAATGCTGGGGGCAAAACAACCACGGTCAACTCGGCGATGGCTCCAAGACGCAGAGCCCAGTGCCGGTTGACGTCAAAGCCTTGGTCACTGGCGTCACCGCCATCTCCAGTGGAGACCACCACGCTTGCGCCGTCTTGACCTCCGGAGCCCTGAAGTGCTGGGGACAAAACGGCCAAGGTCAACTCGGCAACGGCAAGAAGATCGACAGCCTTACTCCGGTCGACGTCACTGGCTTGACCGCCGACATCGCGGCCGTATCTGCAGGCAGCGCTCACACCTGCGCCCTTGTCAAGTCCGGTGGGGTCAAGTGTTGGGGCAACAACTTCTACGGTCAGCTTGGCAACGGCTCCAAAACGGACAGTCCGGTTCCCGTAAACGTCGGCGGCCTCACCGCGAACGTGGCCTCGATTTCAGTTGGCAGCAATCACGCCTGCGCAGTGAGCGCCTCCGGCGGGCTCGAGTGTTGGGGCAACAGCGACCGAGGACAACTTGGCAACGGCTCCAAAACAGGCTTCGCCCCGGTAGCTGTCAGCGGCTTGACCTCAAACGTCGCGGCCGCTGCCGCTGGCCTCGACAATACCTGCGCGATCCTGACGTCAGGAGCCGCCAAGTGTTGGGGTCGCAACGATCACGGTCAGCTTGGAAACGGGAGCAAGGCAGACAGCCTGGTTCCGGCTGACGTCAGCGGCCTGACCGCAAACGTCGCGGCCATGTCCTCTGGGCTCCACAGTTGCGCGGTGCTCACTACCGGCGCTCTCAAGTGTTGGGGCGCCAACAAGGATGCGCAACTCGGCAATGGCTCCCACGCAGACAGCTCCGTCCCGGTTGATGTCAAGCTGTAGCCGCGCCAGCTACGTTGGAGTTGCCCGGGTATTCCGGACCAGACGTCCCGTTGCTTCGTCGCCAGTCGCTCGTTGATACTGCCGCGATACTCCTGTTCCTCGCTGTCGCCCTCGCTACGACGGTAGCTGAGGTGGCCTTCGAAGTAACCCGCCCGTACTCGGCCCAACTCCGAAGGCTGATGCCCCCGAGTTCTGGGTCGCGGGCGTGGTATCGTGCCGCCGTGGTGCTGCGGCTACTCTTCGCCTGCACGGTTTTCGGAGCCTTCTTGGCCTGCTCGAGTTCCTCGAGTCGGCAAGCTGCACCGCAATCGGATGCGGGAGGCGGCGCGAGCGGCAGTGGTGGCGTGGGCGGTGCAGGTGGCGGAGCCGCGGTGGCTGGCAGCGGGGGCTCCGCCGGTGCCGACGCAGGAAGCGATGGCGACGCGAGCACGCCGCCTGGATGCGCGCCGGTTCAAGGGCAGCCGCTGCTCTTACACACGACCCTAGACAAGCTGCCGGACATCACGGTGCCCGCATCGGGTTCCGGTGCGGGCACGACGACTATCCCCTCGGCCAACTTCGAGCCGGGCAAGTGCGGCGACGCGATTCGCGTGGATTCCGACGGCCAGTACATCCAGTTTCCAGAGAAAGGCAACTTCGATCTCTCCCGGGGCAGCATCGACTTCTGGTATCGCCCCGACCTGAGCCAACTCGATGGCAAGCTGCATGGTTTCTTCGTTTCGCCCGGATTCGAATCCGGCGCCAACGGTATGGTCGTTCGCAAGGTCGGCGACGGACTCGGAAACCAGTTTCAGGTCAGCTTCCGGGACAAGCAGGGCGGAGTCCGCACGACATCGGTGGCGGCGTCCGAGTACTCCTTCACAGCGTTGACCTGGGTTCGCATCACCGTGACCTGGGATTTTTCGCTTTCGGGTCAGGCCGTGCGCATCTACTTCGACGGAGCCGAGCCGAAGTACCAATCGAGCGTGAACGGCACGCCCGAGGTGACGTCTCACGACATGGGACAAATCGCCATCGGCGCCGCATCGGTGAGCGGTGGGCCAACCGGCCCGGCCGGCGGGTTGCTGGACGACTTCAAGATCTACGGCGCGGTCGTACCTCCCTGATTCAGGCGCGGGGGGAGCATTGCGCGCAATGCGGAGTACAATCGCGGCGAGATGGCCTGGGATCGCATGAGCTGGGCGGGGCCGCGCCGTTTGTGGCGGCTCTTGGTGCTTGCCGTCGCACTGACTTCGTGGGCGGCCCCAAGCGAAGCGGCCATCGTGGGCGCCATCGCAAAAGCCATCGCAAAAGCGGGCAAGGCCGCGAAGGGCGCCAAGGGCGCGGCTGCGGCAGGCAAAGCTGCCAAGGGTGGCACGCTCATCGCGGGAGGCGCGGCCCTTGCTGCGGAGCGCTCCGGCGTACTGTTCAAGCTCATTCCCGATGACGCTGGGCGCGCCGTGGCGTATCTCGCGCACGAGCCCGATGGCGCGTTCAGAACCGTACTCCGCAGTGGCGAGCAAGCCACACACGCACCGGGCGAGCTCGGCCCTGCGTTGGGCAAGCTGGCGACACCGGAGACGCCAAAGGTGGACATCTACCTAGACCTATCCGCCGCCACGCAACCGCAGAAGCTCGCAACGCCCACAGCCAACCAACGTCTGTTTGTGCTCGACAAGCATGCACAGCCGCTACCGGTCCGTGTCGAGCGAAAGGCCGACGGCACCCTCGACTTCGTGGATGCGGCGGACGGAGCGATCGGACTGGACGGAATCTCGACGGAACTCAGCCATTCGTTTGGGCACACTACCCATGACGTTACGAGCACTTGCCGTAGACGAACGTCTTGTCAGCCCTGTACCTGTATTTCTTCCCACCCTTCGTACAGACGATGTCTCCAGCCGGTTCTTGAGACATGTTCCAGTAGGTCTCCCTCCCGTTGTCGTACCCGTGCCACGGGATCTTCACGCTACCCACGGCACACGAGTCGAACTTGATGGTCTGCCCGGGGCACAGCACCAAGGACTTGCCACCATCACTCGAGCCGGTCGCCGTATGATGGAACTTGGTTTCGTACCCACTTGGATTCGGGCCACCGCTGCCGCCGCCGCCACAACTCGACGACGACCCACATCCGCTGGCACAATCGCAATTGTAGACGCCGGGCGGGCAGGGCGCGTTGGCGTTGTAGTCCCACAGTGTGCAGTCACCACCGCCGCCGCCGCCACAACTCGACGACGACCCACATCCGCTAGCACAATCGCAATTGTAGACGCCGGGCGGGCAGGGCGCGTTGGCGTTGTAGTCCCACAGTGTGCAGTCACCACCACTACCGCCCGTGCTCGAGCCGCCCGTGCTCGAGCCGCCCGTGCTCGAACCGCCCGTGCTCGAGCCTGCGGTGCCCGAACCGCCGGTGCTCGAGCCCGCGGTGCCCGAACCGCCGGTGCTCGAGCCCGCGGTGCCCGAACCGCCGGTGCTCGAACCGCCGGTGCTCGAGCCCGCCATCCCCCAATGGCCGGCGCCGTTACCAACGGTGGCTGAACCGCCCGTGCTGAACCCGCCCACGCCTGCTGGGCGTCCCCCAGCGTCCGCGCCATCGTCGCCGCATCCGGCCCCGCATGTCGCCAGAGCAAGAGCAGCCATCTGAACCAACAGGGTATGCCGACTCATTGCCGCTGTGCCCTCTTTGAAGCGATTGACTGCTGGAGGAGTCGTTGGTCGCCGACCAGAACGTACTCGACGGCCAGAAGGGTTTCTGCGCTGGGTTTCATGCAAGGCACGGCCTGCACCATCCGTGCCGGTCCGATCCTGGCAATATCCAGGCATTTCGGCGTGGTTTTTGGACCATTGGCGGCCACTGGTGTTCGACAGGTGTTCGAACACTGGGGGCGCGCCGGGGCTTGTGCTTGGTTTGGTTTGAGTCGTATTTGGCGCTCCCCGGATAGCGCGCGACAGTGATGGGTCGCTGGCCGACGTTTGCTGGGCCGCCCTCCGCTCCGGCTGTCACTTCCGCAACAACCGTCCGCGGGTTCGCCCGCCTCCGACATCCCAACCAGTCCATCGCGCAAGTGCGCGGCATAGGCACCCACCCAGCGCAGGCCATCAATGACCGACAGCTTGAGCACAACCTGTACTCCGTGCCGCGGTGAACAGCATCCAGCCCTAAACGTACGACCTGCCCTCGGCAACAAAGCGGGGGTCATGGGCCAAAGTGCGTCTAGTAGCGCCCGCCGAGCGCAGCGAGCGCTTCTGCTCGCGGCGGCCATTTCGGCAGCGGCCGCGGCGTCGGACGGGGCCGAACCGAGCGCGAACTGGCTCCGGGTCGAACGTGACGCGGGCGCAAAGGACTGCCCCAGCGCCACGCAATTAGCGGAGCGAGTCGCGCAGGCATCGTCTTGCCGCCCAAGCGCTCCGAGATTGGACCGGGATCCGTTGAAGTCGCCCTGTATGCCGCAGGCGCGAAAGCCTGCTGGCTACTCGGCGAGCCCCATACGCTGCGCGGAGTTGGCTGCGCTCGACGCCTCAGCCGCGCGGCCACGCCCAACACCGCGAGCCATACCAGGCTCCTGCGCCGCGAATGTGTCCCGCGAACGAGCGAGCATGACCCCTGTGAGTCCGCGGACGTTACACAAGCAACCACGCCGAGGCTCTCGGGCGCAACGACAGCGGGCAGCTTCCCGTGTTCTTGGATCTTCACGCAATGGCCAGCAGTCACCACGACGGTCGGCGCGACCAGAGTGCCTGTGCAGTCGCACGAGTAGAATTCGCGCCTCCAGATACAGATCGTAGAATGCAGCTCGCTGAGGGTCGCCGGCGCACCACCAGTTATCTGGGGGCGACTGTGCGAACCGGCAAGCTCCTTTGCTTGCGTTGAGTCCTCGCCACCGCACGCCGTAGTCAGCGCGGCCATGCCCAAGAGCGTTGCCAACCGAACACCGACGAGGAAGACAACCCGCATGATGACTCGTCTTGCAAGAGCCGCACCCACGGGCAGCGACGCAGCCCTCCTCCGCGCCATGCGTCATGCGGCACTCGAGATTACCTGCGTCCCGTGCGGCCAAAGCCTGAACTCGTCCCGAATTGGTCCGGACGTGCAGCGGCAATTGTCCTCATTCATCCGGACGCATCGCCTTGTCTACGCGGCTCTGAGGGAGCCGTGTGTGCGAACAGCGCGTGGCATTACTCTTGCGCCGCGGCCTGGAAGCAAGGGGCGCGACTGCAGAGACCATCGAGGTCGCGGAGGAGCGCCCTCGATCAACCCAACGGCTCCGGCCGCCTCTACTGCTTCGCGCTCTGATGCCCTTCGGTCTCGCGCAGCAATCGGCGATGTCGGTGTAGGCCGGCGGCGGTCAATCAGTCAGCGTGCTCTCAACGGATTTGTTTTCCGCGGCCCGACGCTGGCGGGTCCTCCAAACTCCGGTCCAGAAGACGGCGCGACGCAAGCGATGGGATCGTTTTTGCGTGATGACGTCACCCGCCAACAGTGAGGTGACGGCGCGCCGCGCTCCGAGGAAATCGCTGGGCTGCATGAACTGTTCGAGGAAGGAAGGATCGTAGAACCCCTGGATGAAGGGATAGACCTCGCCAAGTGCCGATCGAATAGTGTGCTCGTAGCTACGGAACGACGCTGCCTTCGGCTTCCAATCGGAGCGGGCGTCGCTCGCGATGATATCCCCCACCAGCGCGCCCGACGTCATCGCAAGCAGCACGCCGGTCGAGAACACGGGATCGAGGAAGATGGCGGAGTCGCCGACGGCCACCCAACCATCGCCAGCCCACTGCTTCGTGGTGTAGGCAATGGTACTGATCGTCTGCAGATCGGTCGTACGCTTCGCAGGGCGTAAGATCTCTGCGAGAGCTGGAGCCCGCGCGACCTCCGCGTCCCAGAAGCTCTGCATGTCGCCGGAGCGCTGCTTGAAGCGCTTGGCATGCAGCACGAGCCCAACGCTGGTGGTGCCGGACGCAAAGGGGATCACCCACGCCCAGCCGTCGCTGAAGGCAATGATGCGAATGTTCCCCGCGGCGTCGCCGGGCTCTTGCTCGATGCCGCCGAAGTGAGCCCATACGCATGCCTTGCGCAGCTCCGGATGGGGCACGCGCAGGTTCTTCCGTGACGCCATGAAGGTGTCGCGACCCGACGCATCCACCACGACGCTCGCAGCGATTTCGTGGGACTGGCCGTCGGCATCGGTGGCTTTGACGCCGACGACGCGATTCCCGTCACGCAGCAGATCGACAACCTTGAATCCTTGTCGCACGTCGGCTCCGACCTCGGCGGCTCGATTCAGGAGCATCAGGTCGAACCCGGCCCGTTCGACCTGAAAAGCGTAGGGATGATCTTTGCTCAGCGCCTCGTCGAACCGGAAGGTCTGGCGCCGAGCGCCAGTCTCATCCATGAAGGTCGCGCCGTACTTGCGAACGTGAACTGCTCGGTCGTGGAGCTTGTCGAGGACACCGAGCCGCTCGAAGAGGTCGTTGTTGTGAGGCAGCAACGACTCGCCCACATGGAACCGAGGGAAGTTTTCGCGTTCAAGGACACAGATGCGTCTGCCGGCCTGGGCGGCGATGGTGCCAACGGTTGACCCCGCTGGTCCACCGCCGATCACAACAGCATCGAATCGATCTTGCATGCTTCCTCCAGTCCCCGCTTGGTCGGCGCAATCGTACCCCGTCGCGATCTTCACCTGTGAGGCTGAACGTCCGCTGCGGCGGCTTTTGTTGACAACCTCCGCATCAGCGCTTCACGCCAATCCGAAATGCGGTCGGCGTAAGGTGCCGAGTTTGAGGAGCACCTGCGCTGCGGCTTGCTCGAGCATTTCGAAGTCCCAGGTGGGATGCGCAGTCTCGTCTGTCGTCACGGAGCACACTTCTTGTCGGCTTCGTCCCTCCAGTTGCCACCGCAGGTGCCTGGGACGAGGAAGCTAGTCCCCGCATGTGGACCGTCCGTGCAAGAGCACGACAGGGAGCTTCCGCTCGACTCCAGGCACTTTGCGCCATAGCCGTTGCAGCTGAGGCTGCATTGACCACTTCCGACGCCAACGGCGCAGGAACTCGGCGAGACGCAATCATCGTAGGTGTTCTCTGCGGCCTTGCAGACGGCGGGGGACTGCGGCAGGCCGTCTACGCACTGGAAGGGGTTTGCGAGGCTGCAGTCGAGCACGGCTTCGAACTCGGCGGTGCAGCCGCTGTTGGCGGCTTCGGCCGCGATCGCGTTGATTTCCTGGATGCAACCGTCGCCTACGCACGGCAGCTTGTCCAACTGCGCGCAGAACTGTTCAATCTTCGTCAGCGCAGAGCCACCCGCGCCACCATTGCCACCGACAGCGCCACCGCTGCCGCCGCTTGTCGCGCCGGTGCCACCGGAGCCCGCGCCCGCGCCGGCCCCCCCACTAGCGTTTGCACCGCTGCCTGCCTGAGCGCCCGCGCCGCCTGAGCCGTCCGACGACGATGTACCGCCGCACGCCGAAAACATCGCGGCAAGAACGAAAACTGCCCCAAAGACACGCACGTTCATATTAGCTTCCAAGTAGCGGAGCCTGTCATGCCACGCGACCATTCGCCGGGCAAGGCATCGGCGCCGCCGCTACCTGACGCGCCACCGCTGCCCGACGCGCCGCCACTGCCCGATCCAGACGATCCCGCGGCGGCAGCCGGCCTCATCCGTCCGGACGCATCGCCTTATCTGCACGGCCCTGAAGGAACCTTCTGCACGAACAGCGTCCAGCAAGCTGGACTTCGTCCACCCCGGCTCGGGGTGCTCTCCAGTCATTCGTCGCACCGAGCACGAGTCGTGGCCGAGCTACCCGCCAACAACGCCGCAAACAAAACCCTCCCGCTCCCGGCAATCAGCTCGAGCTACCAACATGTCCGCAGAACGGACCTCCCGGCCGGCATGTCCGAATCAGTGCCACGCTGTACCACGCGCCCACCCCCTTTGCTGTATTTGCAAGCGGTTCGTAACGCCAGAGGCGTGGCATGAGGATTGCGTAAGAGGACTGCATGAAGTTGCGATCCATGAACACAATCCTCGGTGGCATCGTGGCCACCACGCTGAGTTCGGCCTGCGGAGGCTCGACCGACGGGGCAGGCGCGGGCGGTAGCGCAGGCGCCACCAGCGGTAGCGAAGGCGCGACTGGTGGCAGTGCCGGAACGACCGGGGGCGCCGGCGGCTCGAGCGGAGGTGCGGGTGGCGCCGCCGGAGGCATGGCCGGCCTGGGTGGCGCACCGGTGACCATGGAGTGCGAGGGCGAAACCCCCAAGTACACCTCCGGCCTGTCCGCAACAGAGCCCTACGAGTACTTGGCGCTGATGCGCGGAGGTTTTTCGGCGCCAGAGCTGGTCGACGAGTCGGGCACGCAGTGCAAGACGGCAACGGATCCGACGGCGTGCGCTGGAGCGGTGGCGAGCGCTGGTCCCGACTGCTACCAGCAACCGAAGCCCGGAACGTGTACCGAGTACGGCTTCGGCACTACGGGCGGAACGCCGGAGTACCACTACTACGTGCGCACGCAGGGCGACGCAGTGGATGACGTTTCCACGGCTGCAGATCTCTTGAAGTTCTTGGGCACGATCGACACGCCGAACGAAGCCGCGATCGTGCTCTGGATGAACCACAAGCCCGTCAAATGCGGAGAGATCTACGAGAGCCCCAGCGGCTACACCGCCGACGGCCGCTGGATGATCAACGACTGCCCGTTCACCTGGCAGAAGCTGCGCGCAGTCGTAGGGCCGGACGCAAGGTGACCACCACCGCGCTAGCCGAGCCCGAAGTTGGTGGCGGTTGTGCAGGACGACGACCCGACGGTTTGGCCCCCGCGGCGGCTTGCGCCGCAGACGACGCGCTGGGCCGTTACTTGGCCTACATTTGCCACTTGGAAGGTGCCGCGGTGGTCGCCTTTGCATTGTTGGAACGCGAGCTCGTCGCCCACGGCGCGCCACCTCAGCTGATCGAGCGCGCACGACGCGCCTGCCGCGATGAAGTGCGCCACGCGAAGGTCACCGGTGATCTCGCGCGCCGCCACGGTGCAGAGCCCGCCGCCGTGTCCGTGGAGTTACGTCCGCCACGCAGCCTGCTGGCAATGGCTCTGGACAACGCCGTGGAGGGTTGCGTGCGAGAAACCTACGGTGCGCTGTGTGCGCACTACCAAGCCACCACCGCCAATGACACCGACGTGCGCAGCGCCTGGCAGCACATCGCGGAGGAGGAAACGGCGCACGCTTTGCTGTCGCACGACCTCGACGCGTGGCTCCTGCCGCAACTCTCCCCCACGGAGCGCGAACAAGTGGAGGCCGCACGACGTCGCGCCATCGACGAACTGTACCGCGAGGTGCAAGCCGAGCCCGCCACTGCGGTGCGAGAGCTAGCCAGCATGCCCAGCGCCGCTCATGCCACGCAGCTGATTCACGGCCTCGAGCGTGAGGTCTGGTCCGCCGCGGCCTAGCGAGTTGCTGGGCCACAGCGAGCAGGCGTCCTTCCATCGCGGTTTTCGTCGCTGGCACTACGGGCCCCCTGGAGAGCACCGGTAGGCTGTCCAACGCCCTACGCCCCCCCAGGCCTAAGCTAGCGCTTGGGTTTGCCCCAAGGGTCAGGCGACGGAGCTTCATCCAGCCAGCCGAGCTTCGCCGCCGCCACATCGACCTTGAAGAAGGCGTGCTTCAAGAAGCCAGGGAGCCACCAGGCCCGTCCGACCACCTCTCCGGGCAACATCGTGTTGTCGAATCGGCCGTATGCAGAGACGATCAGCTCGCCGACGGGCACCTCTCCCAAGGGGTCGTACGGCGACGACGTCAGCGTGACTTTTCCTTCGCCACATCGCACGTCGCGGCGGGGGCGCATCACGACGGGCTCGGCCACGAGTCGCGGCACGTAGTCGAAGCCGCGCATGGTAGGCGCCGTGAAATGCTTGAACGTGTAAACGGTCACCGTGAACGAGCCAGCATCGCCGGGATCGAGCGCACCGGTCATCGCGCCGTTGTCAAGCCGCCCATGCCGGACCCAATGACGATGACGTCGTATTCGTTTCCCTTAGTCATGCGGCCTCCGTCGTGGTGGTGATCTGGACATCGTTTCCACAACGTCTTGAAGCACGAGCTATGCCACGACGAGGGTCGGCTGCACCTAACGAGGGGAGGCTCGAGGCAGGGCGAGTGGTGCCGCAAGTAGAGTTCCGCTGCCGGCACGCTTTGCGTCTTCGCTTGGCTCGACGAGACCAAGCGGACACTCTCGGGCGCGCGCCTCCAGGCGCGCAGGACGTGCGCGGACCGCGCCTACGGCGCATTGGGTTCGTTGATTCCGCGCGCGCCGCCGGCTTTCACGCTTTGGCACCGGAGAGACACCGTTCGCACCGTTGGGCTGAGCAGAAGCCAACGCCACTGTCTTTGGAGTTCGCCTACGCGCAAGGGTCACGCGCAGGCCATCGGCCGAGCACCCGAGCGCGATCCACCAGGTGCATAGTCGCGGACGCTGGTTTGCCAGAGCCGCCTCGACCCATCACTGTTGCGCGGCAACAGGGAGCGCCAAATACGACTCAAACCAAACCCAGAAAGACGTGACGAAATTCGTTTTACTGTGGGGTGCAAGCCGAGCCCGCCACTGCGGTGCGAGAGCTGGCCGGCATGCCCAGCGCCGCTCATGCCACGCAGCTGATTCACGGCCTTGAGCGTGAGGTCTGGACCACCGCGGCCTAGCGAAAGCGAACGCCACCAGGAGCGAGGAGCTGACACGCGAGTACACCCAGCTCGCTATGAAACGAAAGCGTGGGCGATCGGTGAAGTCCGGAATTGGGATCGGTTCGTGTCCTGGAGCGAGCGCGTTCGCGAGCACAATTCCGAGGCTTTGCTGGCCGAACCTGGTCTTGCGGTGCGCGGGCGGTGCGGCTTGCTCTCGAGTCGACAAACGTGGGAGCGTTCAAGCTGGTGTTGCGTATTGGGACCAACCCAGAGCAGGCCGTTCTTTTACATGCTCCGCAGGTCGTGCAAATACATCACCGGACATGGCCCGAACGCTAAAAGCAGTCGACATTCCAAGCAGGAAGCTAGAAACACTGCCGGGCGTACAACGCGCAATGCGCCCACTTTTGTTGCGCCGAGCGTGCTCCGTCGCCGCGCTCGGCTTGTTGGCAGTCGCCTGCGGGGGACGAAGCCCCGCTGCTGCCGCTGCAGCTGCCAGTCCAGGAAAACCCAAGCCTCCAACCAGCTACCAGCACGCACCTGATTCGCTCAGGCCCTACCGTAACTATGTGTACGTTGCGGAAGTCGGAGAGTTCCTGCACGAGTTCCGGGTCTGGGTCCACGGTCCCGGAGGCGTGCGGTACCACAACGTGCAAGTCCACCGCGACCAAGTACTCTTGGTCGAGACAGAGGATTGGAACAGCCGCGCTGCGCTTCCCCTAAGTCTGCCAAAGGTGCCCGCAAGTGGGGCGGCCGCTGCAGAGCGCGTTCGAAAGCACTTCGCGCCGCGCCGTGCAGATTTGGAGTTACGCGGAGCGTTTCGACGTGCCATCGTGCGCCAGCTCACGCCCGTCACCACACGCGGTGCGGACGCCGTGTTTGTCGAAACTGAGTCCGCTATGGAACTCAACCGGGACTTCAGTCGAGTCAGCGGGATCTGGGGAGCGGGTACGAAGACAGTGAGCGGTTCCAAAACCACGCCAGCGCACAAGACCTATTGGGCGAAGGTCCCACTTGATGATCCGGACGCAGACATTGGGCCCCAATCCATGCCCATCAACGCAGCCCTTGCGCGCGGCGTGCTGCGCGCGGCGCGGGATCTGGCTCACGGCGACCCACCGATGGGACTCGAGGCCGTTCACGAAGGAGATTCCGGCGGATTCTTGCCCGAGCGGTTGCCAAAGCGACCGCTGGCATGGTCCATCGCGGTCGCCTTGCCAGATCACGGAGTGCCGTCGATGACTATGCAGAGCCTCTGCTTTTCAGTGGCAGATTTCCTTGCGGGCCGAGCAAAGGCGAGTAGAACCTTTGCGACGGCGGGCGTTCAGTTCGACGCGGAAGCAGTGCTGACTCTGCACACTAAGCTCGGCCAAAGCCAAAGCCCGGGCAAGGTTCCGGTGCGTGCATCCCTCCAGCTGTCTCTGACCAGTTCCGCTGGGCACAAGGTTGTCCGCAGCTACCGTCTTGTCGGGAACGCTCTCGTGGACCCGCCCCGCAGCATGCTTTACTCGTTGACCGAGTCTACTGTCGGGCCCAAAGCACTGAAAGACGAGATCATCACGGCGAGCCCGAGCACAGCGCCGCGACTGAGGCTTCGGCCCAGTTCTGGGATTTGGCTGCAGCTCGGCGACAGCTCCGCCACGCTGGCGTGTGGGCCGTGAACTCGAGGACTCCAACGTGGTGCCGCGCCGCGTTGCGTTGGCCTGCCCTGCCGGATTGTCGCGTTCAGGAGGCACCCCACAAAGGGTCTCGCTCAGGCGGACGTGCTGCTCGCCGACATCTCCGAAAAACCACCCCTTCGGCACCCGCCTTCCCCGACTTCCGCTCCCGCGGCAAGCGTCTCCGCTGTTGGCCGCGCTGCCTAAACCGAAAAACTGCCTCGCCTACGCCCCCACCCAATCAGTTGGCGGGATCGTCGAGCTTCAGCAAGGCCGCGGCGTTGTCGTGGAGCCAGAGGCGCAGCACGTCGTCGGGCAGACCGAGCGAGCGCATTTCGCCAACGAGCTCGGCGGGGTGGCGACCCAGTAGGAATGCGCCTGTACCGTACAGGATCTTGTCTTTGATCGTGGTCTGCCCATAGTGCATCAGTGGAGCCCAACCGACCTCGGGCCGGGCAAAGTACTTGGGTCGGTGTGCGGCGAGCTCCAAGTAGACATTCGGGTGCTTCCAGGCAATGAGGCACGCCTCGAGCACCCAAGGATAGCCCGCGTGACTCAGGATCAGCTTGAGTTCAGGGAAATCACAAGCAACTTGATCGAAATGTCGGGGATGGCCGAGATCACTCGGCCGATTGTCGGTCCAGTTTGCGGATGCGTGAATGCTGAGCGGAACGTCGAGCTCGACGCATTTCTCGTAGAAGGGGTAATAGCGACGGTCCGTTGCCGGCTCGCCGATCATGAAGGGCCGGAGGCTCAGGCCTCGAAAACCGTGATCGACAATCCAGTGCTCCATTTCTCGAACGGCTGGCGCACCGCGAAACACGTCCGCGCCACAGAAAGGGATGAAGCGATCGGGATGTCGCTTCGCAAGCGCCGCCACGCTTTCATTGGAGACGAAGGTCGTGCCGCCACTCTGAGCCTCGTCAAAGCCAGTGATGAGTGCAGTGCGGATGCGGGCTTGGTCGAGCAAGCCAATCACGTCTTCGTCCGGGAGCATCATCGCTTTGCCTCGCTCGGCGAACTTTTCCAGAGTCGGCGACTGCATCTTCCAAAATACGCGCAAGTAGTTCAGCAACTTTTCAGGGAAGTGCTCAGCGATGTGTTCGCCTATCTCGCGAGAGGGAACGACGGGTGCCCACATATCGATTACGTCGAGTTTCATGCCGTACTCCTTTTTCGGCGATGCCGCGGTTGTGCGAGGATCTCCGGCAGCTGTTTCAGCCAGCGAACCCGCGCGCGTTGCTGCCCGATACCGAGCTCCAAGACGGAGATGCGCCATGGGTCAACGCCGCGCTCTTCCATTCCAAGCTTGATCGCCTCGAACTGTCGCAGTTTGGCGGACGATGCTTCGAGCTGAGTGGCGATCTTGTCGCGAATGACGTCCGGGGCGAGCTCACGGAAGAAAATGCACTTGGCCAGGAAGGGATGGCCGACGAGAAAATCGTAGCGAACCTCGTCGGCCTCATCGCTGTCGTCCTCCAGCCATCGCGCGAATTCCTTTTTGCCCGGGGTGGTCAGGTGGAACACATTGCGCGGCGGACCCTGCCCTTTTCGATTACTGGACTTTCTGACCCAGCCAGCCTGTTCCAGTCGGCTCAGGGTCGGGTAGAGCAGGCCGTCGTTGATTCGCTTCCCCCTCGGCAGCGCCGGAGAAAGCCAGCGTTTGAGGGCGTAGCCATGCATCGGCCCAACCGACAAAAAACCCAGAATCACGTGCCCGAGCCCCATTACCTATATAATATGTAGCTATAAATTATGTACATGGCAAGGGACAAAGGCTGCGCGGACGGCGTCCAAAGCCCGCTGGTGCGAGAGCGACGGTAC
Organism: Polyangiaceae bacterium; assembly: GCA_965222375.1. Classification (GTDB taxonomy): domain Bacteria; phylum Myxococcota_A; class Polyangia; order Polyangiales; family Polyangiaceae; genus JACKEA01. The sequence goes on along the minus strand of CBDCTZ010000016.1, from coordinate 2,374,485 downwards.
CTACGACGAGCTCAAGATCTACGACTGACAACCCATGCGACGAGAAGCACCGCGTGCTCATTGCAGCGCGGAAAACAACTGCTGCCTGCGTTTGCACGCAAGCTCGGAAACCGATACCCCGCCCCCCGATCCTTCAAAAGGGGCGGGGCATCGACGCTCTAGTTCCCATTTTCAAGCCTTGCCGAGCATGTCGGCCGGAAGCAGTGCCTTGAGCGAGTCGGCACCCACCACGAGACGCACCTCCTGGATGTTTCCCGCGATTTCCTTGAAGCTCTCGAGCTCCTTCAATCGGAGCAGCATCGGCTGATCCGACATCACACGTGCGGTGTTGGCGAGCGATCGCGTCGCGGCCGTTTCCTCACGACGGAGGATGACGTTCGCGGCCGCTTCCCGGCCTCGATCGCGCGGTTGCGCAGGGTCTTCATTTCACCCGGCAGCACCACGGGGCTTGCAGCCGGAAACGCGCGCACGCAGGCACGCGAGTTTCCTCGACTTGTTTGGTTGGTTACAGTCGTATTTGGTGCTCCCTGTGGAGCGCGCGACAGTGGTGGGTCGCCCTCAACCAAAACCGCCTCGCTCGCTTTCCGCGCCCTTCACGGTTCGTTCTCCAACGCGCCCAGCTCTTCATGTCCCGAGCACGTCCAGCAGATCCCGAACCGCGCCCAAAGCGTCGGCCTGGGTCTCGTCGTGTCGTGCATCGAAGAGAAACTCCGAGACTCTTCGCGGTCCAATGCTGTCGACAGTCTCGAAATCCTCGGAGAGCAGGCGGATGGCTTCCTTCACTTCTGCTCTATCAGCGTGCGGCAAGAGGCGGGCAGCAACGTCGCTAGGGCCAGTTCCGAAGTTTCGCAGCAGGTAGGTAATGTCGTAGGCGTCCTTATTCTCGCCACGGCTCCGGAACGCGAGGGCCTTCATCACGACAAACGCGCCTGCCCCACACACGCAGATCTGCCGTCGTGCTTCTTCGCCGCGGATGGTCGCGCGCTGGCACGTCTGGTTGCCCTTTTCGTTCTCGTCCGGCTCGAACCCGGCAGCACGGAGCCTCTCGGTGAGCACTTCGTAGCGCTTGTCGTCGAGAATCGCGACCTCCATGCCGATGTCGAGGTCGAGCGTTCCGACGTGCTTCTCCACTTTTGCTTCGGCCTGATCGACTAGCAGCGACGGCACGAGACCACCGACGACTACCAACTCGTCCAGCAGGTCGCCGAGCTTAGTCGCCAGGTAGAGGCATGCTGCCCGCACGTGCCGCACCTGCACGGACTCGTACCCCGCTGCGGTTCTCGGCTTCGTCATCAGGACCTCCACCCTAGAGCACGGGACCTCAATTCGGCCGCTGCTTCCTTGGCTCGCTCCGGATGAGCGAGCAGATCGAGGTACGCCTGTACTGGGTGGACGCATTGGATTCCGTCAACCTTCGCCGAGCCGTCGAACACCCCTTCGTCGTTGGGCAGCACAAACCAGACATTTGCGCCTTTGGGCTCTTCGCGAAAGCCCATTGCTTGGAGTGCCCCATCGCTCGGCAGCGAGTCGACGAAGAACGAGACGAGGCGGAAGCCTGCGAACTCAGTGAGAAGCCACCCTGCCGCAAGCCCCGTCGCGGCATGCCTGAGCTTCGAGCGCGTGAGTTGCACTGCCAGTCGTCGGAGCAGCACGTCACCGCTCCTCGCCGTGACGTGCCCCCGAAGGACTGTGTGTTTGTCGAAGCTGTACGCAGCAGACCAAGCGTCGAGAAGCAGGTTGGGAGCGAGCACCCGAATTAGCCCGCTGTCGTCTCGCTCGGCGTACCCGTCGCCCTGGAGCCTCCGGACGATCCGGCTGGTAAAGCCATCATCGAGGCCCGTGTCGCGAGCGATGTCTTGTTGGCGAAACGTCTTTGGGTGATGCACAAGAAGATGCCGCGCTACTCGCGCGCTCTTGGGTGCGAATGCCGATGAGGGACGTCCGCGTCTGAGGAATTTATTGGGCTTTCCCTCGATGATGATCCGTAGTCCCGGCGCCACAATGCACGCGTTACCGGAAAGGTCGAACCACGAGACTCCGGCATCGGCGCAGATACGCTTGCCCAGTTCGCCCATGAACGGCGTGGCAACCACGGGCACGGCACGCTGACGCTCCACATGTTGTTTCGCTTGCACAACAGCCCTACTGACGGCAGCTGCGTCGGCGCTGGCTTTCAGCTGGACCACCAACTTGAGCGGACCGTCCTGGACCAGGAGATCTGGCCCGTCGCGCCGCCCGACACGAAAGTGAGGGTCCTTGAGCCAAGCGCCCAGAAGGCTCTTGGCTTGATGGATCGCGGCAGTCTCGCTGCGGGATACCTGCATATATCAACGCAAGAAGCAAGTCTCGAAGCCGTCGGAGTTTAGCGGCACGATTCTGGTGAAGAAGGAGCTGGGCGGGGCCGCCTATGTCTTTGACCAGAACACGCGGGCTTTCGGGGTCAAGAGCGGCAGCTAGCACAGGAGATCTATTACGGGCAGCGATCGGTGGTCGTGACGACTAGTTGTCGTTTGTGTTTGATGTAGTTGCCGTCAGTCAGGAATTGGCTCGTTTTCCTTGCACCCCGAACTAGGGCGTTGCCCATGCACACGCGTGAATGGCGAACACCTTCTGTCATCAGGCATCACCCCCGCTTTTTGCTGAGTGCGGCCGCAATGATCATCGCCTCGTGCGCTGAGCTGGCGCGCTAGCGGGCTTGTCGTCGTTTCCATCCTGCGGGCTCTGGTGCCACACTTCGAGCGCAGCATTCCCGCGCCAACGCCCGACGATGTTCGACCGGTCATCCAGGGCCACGCACCATACAGGGTCCAGCGCGTCGAGGGCCGTCCCGGTTCGATAGGTGGAGTCCTCGTCCGTGAAGGTCCCACCCTTCTTCAGCGCGCGGCCCATCCTTTCGAGTTGCCGCGGCGTGACGCGGCCCTGCCCTTGCGCGACTTGGAAGCGTTTGGAGAGCGACATGGCTGTCAGCATGACGGGGCTCTGCCCCCGCAGAAGCAGATCGAGTCCGTCGTCTTCGTCCGTACATGGGAGAGATGACGAGTTGTACGGTGTCAACACCCACGCCCGGTGCGTGGCGAAAGGCCCGACGAGGTCGGCGTGCAGGGCGTCTTTCGACCCGTGGTGGGGAACTTTCAGAGCGTGGTGATAGCCCAAGTGCTTGTGCCGTCTCATTACGAGGTTCCATCCCGAAGGTATTTCCCCACCGTGGTCGCGCACTGGCAGGTCACCGCCAAGAACGACCCGCGTACTTCGGTACTGCAGCTCGAGAACACAGCTAAGCGAGTTTGTCCGAGTGCGGCAAGCCTTCCCGAACGCTCCTTGCTCGACGAGTTCGGCTAGGTAGCCCGGATCCGGAGCCCGCGCGAGCAGTCCCACATCGCGGTACTCGATCTTGGTCCCATCGTTTAGGCCGAGCAGTGTTCCTCCTGCGTCAACCCAGGTGTCTATGGCACGAAGAGCGGTGAGGACAGCGCCAGCCCTCAGTGCGTCACCGGTACTCGCGGTTTTGCGTAGGTGCACCAGCTCGTCTACTTCGTCCACGATCGTATGCATGGGCTCGCTCACACCCACTACGCCCACGCGTCGGGGAGGTAGCGTCTCAAGCAACTCGGCGAATCCATGCACGTGATCGCGGTGGGGATGGGTCAAGACCATCAGCTCGACCCGGTCGCCGTTGGCAAACGTCCGAACCAGCTTCTCCAGCGGAAATCGGTCTGGTCGACCCTTTTTTTGGGAGCGGCACCCGTCCACTAGAATCCAGCCCGCGCCGGGCAGCGCGATGGCTATGCCTTCGCCCTCACCCGGGCCAGCTACGAAGAGGTACAGGAGGCTGCGATCCAGCTCCCCCAATTCCCCAATTGGAGCTATCCCCGGGAGCGCCACCGGTCGAAGTACGCTAGCGGAAGCTCTGCGACTCGCTCAGGTCGCTTCTCCTCCACAGTTCGGATCAGTCGCTGACCGTTCTGGTACACGCCCAGCGCAACAAAACCGCGGGCTTCTTCGCTAGGCCCCAGCCCGTGGCGCTGCCAGTCGGCCGGCGCAATGTGCGTGGTATGCGACTCGTAGTCCGTCGTACTAAGTCGGCTGGCGTACAGGATGTCGACTCCAGTGGTATCGGCGTGGACGATGCGCCCCGGGAACCACTGATCAAGCGGCGAGTTCTGGTACTCCTCCGGCAGCTCACGGGGCTTCTCTGTCCACCGTTCTTTCATGGGCACTGTGGCTGGATACACCGCTCCACCGATTGCGTCGGCCTCGACGGCGTCCAGCACGCGCTCACGCAACTTCTGCAACCGAGTGTTGTCTTCGAAGTGCCGCTCAGGGATTGCTTCCAAGACCTCGAATGCGTCAGCCACTCTTCCAGCGTCCAGCCAACCACGAGCTACCCAGTGATGTAGGTGCTGGGCGAGCCAGTCGTCCGACTGCGCGCGCTCGCCGTCAGGGTCGACGTTCGAGAGTGCCTCTTGCCACGCAGTTCTTGCGGCGCGCAGTCGGCCTTGTGCGACCAAGAACGTCACGAGACGGCTGTTCCACCAAGGGTTCTCGCGCTCGAGTTCCACTGCGCGACGGAAGTGAACTTCAGCGCTCTTGCGCTGCTGCCCTGCCCGCTCGAGGTTGTAGGCCAGGTAATGGTGCGCGTAGGAATCGTCGCGAAAGCGTGACACGCACTTTGCGTACACCTCAGCAGCAGCAGCGTACTCCTGCTTGTCACGGCTAAGGTAGCGCCCCCGGTCCCAGAACATCTCCCGACAGGGCAAGCTATCCAAGGAGGGGCCTTGTGCGGAGCGGGCCTGATGATGGATCTTCTCGATCCAGGCAAGGGTTTGCATTCCCGAAGTTTCGGCAACCGTCGCCTTGCCGTCGAGCATAGAGAAATGCTTGGAAAACCTCGAATGCGTCGGTTCGGTGCGGCTTGGATCAAGTTGAAGCACCGGAGCCCGCCGCAACTTCGTGCGTACTGGGTGACTGACTCGCACCTCGTCATCGCCGTAGCCGATACAATTTGTGATGAGAGCATCATGCTGCTCGGGAATGCCCAACAATTCCGGCAGATGAGCACGGTTCAACGGCCGACGGGCTAGCAGCAGCTTCGAGACGGCGTGTCGACAGGCTCTGTGCTCGTCCTGAGCGAGCCCCGCGACTAGATCTTCACAGAGCAGCCGTAGCGCTTCGCTAGTGTTGTTCTGTTCCAGGACGCCAGCTACACGTTCCGGGTGGCCACCCAGTGCGACCACACCGACTCCCAGGCGCAACGCTAGTGGTGAGGGTTGTGCATCTTCGTCTGCGCGCTTCTCGAGTTCGCCGGCCGCGCCGGCGTATGCGCCCCAATCAACAGTGTGCAGCAGGGCCAGCGCATTCTTGGGAGCAGCGAGGCCGACCGCGCTATCCACTGCTGGGTCACCCAAGAGGAAAGGCGACATCGTGCGGCTCGTGATCCAGACGATGCGCAGGTCCGTCGTCGTGAGTCCTCGCAAGAACTGGCGATTCCGCTTGGCAGCCTCTTGCCGAAGATCGTCCGACTGGCCGCGCAGGTCGTCCTCCCAGGAACTTGGCATCAGGACAATTAGAGTGGCACCACTTCCCAAGCTCTCGGCGAGCCGCGCCGCCCCGTCACCCAAGGTCGACCAGTCGCGCATGCACTGCTCTCGCTTCGGCTCGTCACGTAGCTTCGAAGCGGCACTGAACAGGCCGGCAATGGCTGCATCGGGCTCCTCCGAGTCGATCAACTCAACCACTACTGCCTCGCTGCCCAAGGCCTCCTGAAGCCTCAGCGCGGCGGTTCTGCGCCCCGAGCCAACCTGGCCGGTGATCCACGCGCGGCCACGCTCCGCTACCGCGTCGAGCGCCAGGTCAACCGCCTTCGAGACCCCCAGCACCAAGCCCGTTGCGCCCATCCGACCTCTAGTCCACATAGCGTACCGCTGTTGGCTTCCGCAAGCTTCGGCTCCAGCAATATCGGCTGGAGTGCAGCGTTTCTCAACAAAGTAGTGCTTTCGCGACAGGGGCGCCAGGCGGAATTGTGGACGGTTTCGCGCGAATCCGGAAGCTCATCGTCGATCGCATGGCTGTCTTTTCAGTGATATCACGCCGAATGTAGAATCACCCCGAAATCCCCGCACGCTCCAAAAGTTGGTTACCTGGGCAGTTGGATTGAGTGATTGAGGGACCCCAGCGCGGCAGGCGCCGAGCCGACCCGCGGCCTGGGTCGCCGCCAGGCCATCAACAAGCGCGATGTTCGAGTGACCGCTCGCGACCCGCTCGCCAGCTCTGCGCCCACGACAACGAATGCGAATCACATAAGCGCAGTTTCGGGCCGGGCTGTGAACTCCCAACTCGCGGCTGGGTGAAACTCCCGGGAAAACGCTGCAGGGCGTGGTGGGGTTGCTAGCCCCGCCGTCCATCAACAACCCATGCGACGAGAAGCACCGCGTGCTCATTGCACGCGCGGAACAACTGCTGCCTGCGTTTTCAGGCAAGCGCGAATAGACCGATGCCCCCGCCCCCCGGTCCTTTTAGGGGCGGGGCATCGACGCTCTAGCTGCCATTGGGAGCCTTGCCGAGCATGTCGGCCGGAAGCAGTGCCTTGAGCGAGTCGGCACCCACCACGAGACGCACCTCCTGGATGTTTCCCGCGATTTCCTTGAAGCTCTCGAGCTCCTTCAGACGGAGCAGCATCGGCTGATCCGTCATGACACGTGCGGTGTTGGCCAGGGATCGCGTCGCGGCGGTTTCCTCACGACGGAGGATAACGTTCGCGGCCGCTTCCTTCTCGGCCTCGATCACGCGGTTGAGCAGGGTCTTCATCTCACCCGGCAGCACCACGTCCAGATTGAGCAACTCGATCCTGGCGCAGCCTCCAGCCGGTGACCCCGGCATGCGGGAAGACGAATGCCTTCGACTTGTGTGTTTGGTTTGGTTTGAGTCGTATTTGGCGCTCCCCGTGGAACGCGCGACAGTGGTGGGTCGCTTGTCGAGGTCTGCTGCTGCCCGCCGCTGGCAGTTCACCAGTGCCGGCGGGCAGATTCGCCACCCTGATGGGCCCGTATTGCGCGCAGATACGAGCAGACCGTCGCTGGCACGCCCCTGGCTGACGCCATGGCGTGGGCCACCCAGCGCACGCACACCCTCGCCGTGAAACGGAGCGCTCGCGCTTCCGTCACCGGCCGGAAACCACCGTGCTCTATCAGACGGTGGCCGAGCACTGGCCGGCGTTCCTGGAGCGTGCAGAGGAGCAGGGCGGTCTGCCTCGCTTCGTGACGGCCGAGTTCGAGGAGTACCTGCGCTGCGGTTTGCTCGAGCATGGGTGTTTGCGCCTGGCCTGTCGCGACTGCGGCTACTCGGAGCTGGTGGCATTCAGCTGCAAGCGACGCGGCTTCTGTCCATCTTGTCTCGGACGTCGCATGAAGGACGCTTCATGATGCATCACCTCGCTATGTCTTTGGAATTGTTAGGTTGAGTTGGTTCGGTGCAGGTCCAGTGTTCTTGCCTTGTCGGTATGCACGTGCTCGGGTGGTGATGCGCTCGGCTGCGTCCGAGCCCACGACATCGCTGCGAGCGAAGATCCAGGGTCCATTCGGTAGCGGATGCTGCGAGGGAATTTCGTTTCGCTGCGCTGCGCGTCGTAGCGTCTTCGGATCGACCTGAACAAGAGCTGCAGCTTCTTCGCAGGTCAGCCATTCGCCCCGATCACGCTGCTTCGAGCACGGTTCGATCTTGTATCGATGGCGTACAGACGCGACCAGCGCCCGGCTGTAGTGGCCTCCCGTGGGCGTGCGCACACCAGCGCGCCCAAGCCATCGGGCGATCTGCATGTCGCCCATGACGCGCGCGAGCACGCGCACGGCTTCGACGACTTCGGCAGCTGTGGTGTTGCGACGTTGGCCAGTGCGACGCTTGGGGACACGTAACTCGGTGTGCACCCCTCCCTTCCAGTGCACGACGAGGAGGATCTCGGAGCGCTCGGTGTCCACGTCAACCCAAACCTGCTCCACCACAGCGCGCGTGATGCGCTTCTTCGTGGATGGCTTGGTCGTAGGCGCTGTCCACACGCGTTCCACGTCGCGTGCGAGCTCGAGATATCGCCCGATGTCGGGTGGGCGCGAGACCTCTGCCCGCGTTGCCGTGGCCTCGCCGATGCGCTGCTCGACTGTGCGTACGGCTTCGAGGGCAGTATTCCATCGGCGCTCGAGTTCGACGGCCACGGTGCGGTTTTCAGGCTCGACAGCATCGTATTGACGTTCAGCGCGTTGAGCCTCGTAGCGCGCCTGTTGCAGCTGCAGTTCCAGCGCAGCCACGGCATCATCACGTTCCGCCACGTCCTGGTCCCATGCAACGTGGGCAGCTTCGATCGCACCCGGCCGCACGACAGCGAGCACCCGCTCGACGATCTGCGCGTCCACGTCGGTTGCGCTGAACGAGATGCATCGCGGTCCACCGGAGCGGTCGTGGTCATCGTTGCATGTGTAGCGAGCAATACCTTGCTTTGTCCCGCTATAACTCACGCCCAGGCGGCGGCCGCAACGGCGACACCAAACGAGGCCGCCCAGGAGTGCAGCGCCACCCTTGGGTGCTCCTGCTGCTCCTCGCCTCTGTTCGTTCTTTGACAACATTTGTCACGCACGCTCGAACTGCTCCCAGCTGATATATGCCTCGTGACGGTCCCGAAGCAACGCCGACCACTGGTCTCGAGGCACTCGCGTAGCGGCACGTCGGGGCTGCCCGTCCACGATACGGGTGTGGACTTTGGTCCGTCCGTACACGTAGGCGCCCGCATAAATCGGATTCTTCAGTGTCCGATAGACGAAGTCGGCCGTCGGCTTCTTCCAGACAACCTCGCCACGCCGATTGCGGTTCACGGGTGTCTGAATGCCGCTCTCGCGCATCCATATCACCACCTGTCGCGCACTACCCAGTTCGAAGAACTTGGAGAAGACTAGCTCGATGGCCTGCCGGATACGTGCGTCCGGCGCCTTCTCGAGGCGTCCATCACCTCCCACTCGGTAACCCACCGGAACGCCCGCAACCAATTCCCCGCGCTGCGCTTTCTGCCTTTGTGCCTCCAATCCACGCATGCGTAGCAGGTCGAGCTCGTACTCGTTGAGGCTGCCCTTGAGCCCCAAGAGCAAACGGTCGTTGCTATGTCGCGGCGCATACACCGTGTCGTGATCCACCAGCAGCGTGTCGACCACGCGACAGATCTCGATGAGTTGCTGCCACTCCCGACTGTTGCGCGCGAAACGCGAAACTTCCCGGGCGGCCACGGCACCCACCTGACCAAGGGAAACGTCAGCGACCAGCCGGCGGAAACCTCTGCGCTCGACGGACCCAGCTGCCGATTTGCCCAGGTCCTCATCGATCACGTCGACCTCGCGAAACCCCAACTCGCGCAATCGGTCACGCATCGCGTATTGCTGCCGCTGGCTTTCGCGGTTGTTCATCAGCTGTTGCTGGGACGACTGGCGTACGTACAGGATCGCGCGTCGCGCCACGTGGTGTTCGCCGATCTTCTCATTCATGATGACCTCCCTTTCGTCTTCCGAGTTGTCGTCGGCTGTGTTGTCGGAGCGCTTCGGCGAGCAGCGTGATGACCTCCTTGCGCGACGCTTCGGGAAGTGCCTTCCACCTCGGAAGCGGCGGGCCGGGTTGTGGCAGAACCATTTGAACCCCGCGTCTTCGTCTGCGCTTCTTCATGCGCCGTCAGTGCCCCCGACTCGTGCCCCATGTCCAGCGCTCGGGACTCCTCCAGCAGGCAGCGGAGCTCTTCGAGCGCGCTCATCGACACGCGCGGTTCAGCTTCGACCCGCATCCCCGCGCAGGACACCGGGTCCAGCATCCACGCAGGGATGCTCACGAGTCGGTCCGGCGCGCCCGGGCCTACCAAACAGCGGAGCATGCCGAAAGCGCCACGACAAACCACCGCGACGGCCTGACCATGCAACGGGTGCCACGCGTAAACGACGGTACGCACACCGGTCTTGTGCGCATCATGTTGTATTGCTGATGGCCGATACTGCTGTGCATCTCGAAACGCGGGTGCTGCCAAGCGTGCCCATCCGTCACTGGATCTGCTCATTGCCCTGGGGACTGCGAGCGCTGCTGGGGTATGACCGCAAGCTCTGCTCCGAGGTGGTGAGCGGGTTCATGACCGAGGTGCGTCGCTCGCTGCGCTGGCGTGCCAAACAACAGTTGGGGCTCGCTAGCGCACGCGACCTGCTGACCGGCGCACTGGTCGCGGTGCAGCGCACGGACAGTGCTCTCCGACTAAACGTGCATTTTCACGCACTCGTGCTCGACGGCGTGCACTGGCACCAAGGAGACGACCCTCACGCTCCACTCGAGTTCGTCGGGCTGGACACACCGACCCACCTCGATGTTGCCGAGGTCGCGTCACGCACCGCAACGCGAATCGAGAAGATCTTGAAAGCGCACGGCCGCAGCCTCGACCCTGAGTTTGGCGACGCCGAGCCCGAGCAGCTCTGCCTGGATGAGCCTGCTCTCACAGGCTGCTACGCTGCCGCTGCGCAGGGTATTTCCGTCGCTGGCGAGCGTGCCGGCAAGCCGTTGCTTCGCCTGCTGCTTCCGCAGGAGCCGCCCGCGCTTCCACGCGCCTCCGACATCTCCGACCAGCCCACCGAAGTGCGCGGCATCAACATCCACGCCGCCCAGGTCGTCGACGGCCGCGACCGCCGCCGCGTCGAGCGAATTTGTAAGTACATCACGCGACCACCTGTCGCCCAAGACCGCCTCGAACGACGCACAGACGCCAAGCTCGAGCTCAGCTTCAAGAAACCATGGCGGGACGGCACACGTGCGCTCGTTCTCGAGCCCCACGACCTGATTGCGCGCCTCGTCGCTGCAGTGCCACCCCCACGCTTTCACATGCTGAGGTACTTTGGCGTGCTCTCCAGCCATTCCTCGCACCGTGCACGAGTCGTGCCCGACCCGCCCGCCGACGACGTCGCAAACAAGCCCCCTCCCGCTCGAGGCGATCAACTCGAGTTGCTCGATGAGTTCGGCGACGCTCCCCCATCACGCAAGCGCTGGGCGTGGCTGCTCGCCCACGTATTCAAGGCGGACCTGGAGCACTGCCCACGCTGCAACGGCCCGCTTCGCTGGGCCGAAGTTGCAACCACCCGCGCCGACATCACGCGCCTTCTGGCCGAGCACGGGATTGGACCGCGAGCTCCTCCGGTCCCTCGTGCTCCACTGCCCGTGCCTGAGCAGCTGGTGTTCGGGTTCCCGGGCGGGCCGAGCTGAGCGGCACACGCCTGCCCCGCTCACGCGGACGTGCGTCTTGCGCTCGCCCGACAGCTGCCAAAAAGCAGCGCTTCAACAGAAACCTCCCCACTACTCCGCTCCCAGCGAAAACGGCGCCGCTGGTTGCTACCTTCCCCACCTCTCCACACCCCGGTTTTCACAGTTCGATTGTCCTACGTGCTCAAGACATCGAACTTCGCCAAAGTAGGTAAGATCCAGATGGACCTTCTGAGCATGGCGCTCACCTGCGACCTGACCCGTGTTGCGTCCCTTCAGTGGTCCACCGCGCAGTCGGGAATTCGCCACACCCAGGTGGGCGCGGACAAGAGTCATCACGGACTGTCCCACGAGGGCGAAAGCAACTCCCAAGCGCGCACCAACCTGATCGATATCGGAAACTGGTATTCGAAGCAGCTGGCCTACCTAGCCGATTCTCTGAGCGAGATCGACGAAGGCGGCGTTTCGCTGCTCGACAGCACAGTGATCGTTTCTGTGACCGAGATTAGCTACGGCTTTGGCAACAAGCACACCTACGACAACATGCCCTACGTCTTGATCGGCGGCTGTGGCGGGGCGCTCAAGACGGGGCGCTGGGTCGACGTCGGTGGTCGCGCCCACAACGATCTGTTCGTCACATTGATGAAAGCGATGGACGTCTCCGGAGACACCTTCGGCAACCCAACCCTGAACAAGGGGCCGCTGACAACCTTGCTGGCGTAGTGCCGCTGCGGCGTGCGGCGGCGCAGCCTAAGAGCGGAGCCCAATTATGAATTATCCCGCGCCCCTGCGCCCCACGACATCTCGGTGCCGAATGCTGGCGTTGCGCGGATGCGGCGGCTGACCCGAGCGGCAGTCCGCGCGGCCCGGCAAGTAGGCGATGATCGGGTCCTCGGTCCTTGGAGAGCCGCCCTGCCCGGGCGCTCTTGGAGAGCACCTGCCCCGGTGACGCGAGGTATGCGAAAAGCCGTCGTTTAGGACAGAGGGTTAGCCCTCGTCGGTGAATTGGGGGCAGCCCGCGTACGCCTTGGCGCATTCCTGTAGAGAAGGGAATAACGCCTTGCAATCAGCGCCAACGCAATCGCAACCGCTCACAAACTCGCAACCGGCACCATTCCATTTGACGCCGAACGAAAGCGCACAAGCTCCCTTGCCGGTGGCGTCCTGAGCTTGGCAATCCGGCACGCAGATGGCCGGGCATGGCCCGCCAGGCTTGGTGCAAACGCCGCAGTTTTGGCCGCAGCACTCCTCACCCGGCGCGCAGGTGTTGTTGCCGCACTTCTTCCCGACCGGAGCGCAATCGATCTCGAGGCAGGGCTGCCCCTTCTTCGTGCATTGGTTGCAGCCGGGGTTGCAGCAGTATTCATCGGCGCCGCAGACGGCGGTTCCACAGGCGTCTCCGCAGTCAATGGTGATGCACGCTTGGCCGTCTGGGACGCAAAGACTGCAGCTGGCGCTGCAGCAGTAGGTCCCGGCACCGCAGAGCGCACTGCCGCAGACCTCGCCTCCAGACGACCCGGCACCCCCGCCGACGCCGGCACCACCGACCGCGCCGGAGCCTCCAAGAGCACCAGCCCCCCCGCTTCCACCGCCACTGTCCTTGGAGGTACTGCCGCCACAGGCAGCGACGATGGTCAGCGACACGACTACTGTGGCGAGGGCGGCTCGAACTGGGCTCATGGAGCCTGGGGACAGCATCTGTCGTGCCAAACGCCGAGCGACCCGGTGGCCCGAAATTCTGGGCTCTCGGGCAGAGTGAACGCTAAGCGGACAGCGCGCTAGTGGCACAAAGCCGGGCACTTCGATCGTGGTCGCGCTCAGTTTCGTGGAACGACGACGCGAACCTTCGCCGGCGCGCTACGCCGCCCGCGCCAGCGAGCAATGATCTCGTGATCGCTAACGCCAAATCGCCCGTCGTTCCAGCGTGAGTGAAACAACTAGATCGTGGACCGGAGGTTACGTGAACTTTCCTCGTGGTGTTTTCGCGCGAACGCTTTGGTCCGCCTAGACTCCGATGAGCGCCAGCGTCACCGCGAGGGCTTCGGCCAGTCCAGCGCAATCGGCTCCGATGTCGGCAATGCTCCGGCGCCCGCTTCGGGATCCTTCCGCCACGATCGCCGCCGAGTAGCCCGCACCGCTCGCGCTGAGAGTGACCCGCAGAGTGAGCTCAGCGGGGGCGCCATCTGCCGGGCGCACGGAGGCTTGTCCGGTCAACTCGTTCACGCGGCTGACCATGCCGCCTGTGTCCGGGCAGTCTTGGGCGGAGTTGTCACGCCGGACCTCGATAACCGGAACGTGGGGCGCGGCTGCGGCGACTTCGCTCACGAAAAGCAAAGCCAAGAGCGGCGCGACGGCGCAGACAGTCGAGTTCATCGAAGGGCCCCGCCGCGTGCCTTCGCCTTAGGGCTTGCCGGCGATCTTCTTCAGCGTTGCTGCGTGTGGGCTGTTCGGATGGTGCTTCAAGAACGTGCGCGCCCGCTGACGCGCCTCACCCGTGATCACTTCTTGAGGGTGTCACGGAGGGTCCAACCAGCCACCAGATCGTCGAGTCGCTGTAGACCTTTGATGAGCTTCTCCCAACCTGGTGGACCGTTGGACTTTCGGTGACCACCGATTTGGGCCAGCAAGGCGAGCGCCTCAGCGGCGGAAGGGTGTGAGGGCAGTCTTACTCCGATGCTGCCGGCCTTTGCGCGCAATACGCGCAGCTCGACGTCGGAGAAGACGGTGCGTCATGAGGCGGAGGCATCTCGAGCCGTCTGACGAAGCAGCAACGCCCGCCAAGCAATCGGGGCCAGCAGCGCAAGGGAGTTGTAGATGGACTGTCGGTTGGTGAGTTGGCGCTTGCGAAATCCACATCCGGTCTTCAGGGCGCGGAAGAATTCTTCCACCAGCCACCGCTGACGATAGATATCGACGATGCGCTCAGCGTCGGACTTGGTGTCGCCGCTGGCTCCAGAAGACGCGGAGGTCTTCCTGCGCGACCATCATGAAGGGTACATTGACTGGGCCACCTTCGAGGAGAACGAGCGCATGATTGCTCGCAACAACTGGCGCAACAACTCGGACGAGACGGCGGGAGCAGCGCGTGCAGGCAACGGACTGCTCGCAGGACTGCTGCGGTGTGGACGCTGTGGACGCAAGCTGCACGTGCGCTACTGGGGCGCAAAAGGCACGAGCCCGCGATACCTCTGCGTTGGCGACTACGGAGCCGCCAGCAGCGGTCGCTACTGCATCGGCTTCGGCGGCAAGACTGCGGACCGTCGCTTTGCAGAGGAGATCGTGCGAGTGCTGTCTCCACTCGGCCTCCGCGCGAGCATAGGGGCTCTCGAACGGCTCGACTCACGCCAGCACGACAGCCGCCAAGCCATTCAGCGTCGGCTCGAGCAGCTTGAATACGAAGCGTCCCGCGCCTTCGAGCAGTACGACGAAGCAGATCCGCGCAATCGACTCGTTGCCGCAGAGTTGGAGCGACGATGGGACACCAAGCTCGAAGAGCTTCAAGCGCTCCGAGAGCGACTGGATGAACTCGCGCAGCAACGTCGGGTCGTCTCGGCCGAGGAACGCGACGCACTGATCGCTTTGGGCGAACGCTTCGCCGACGTCTGGAATCACGCCGAGTGTCCCATCGAGCTCAAGAAACAGATCGTCCGAGCGACCATCGAGGAAATCCTTGTCGATGAGACCCCGCCGGGCACGCTTGCATTCATCGTCCACTGGAAGGGCGGCTGCCACACGGCATTCCAGATCCCCAAGCCGAGCCCGAAGACGATGCACCGAACGTCGGACGAAGATCTGGATGTCATTCGGAAGATGGCATCGCGCTACGGTGACGACGTTATCGCCATAGTGCTCAACAGGCTTGGACGTCGCACAGGCAAGGGCAGGCGCTGGAGCAAGATGGCCGTCAAGAGTGCGCGGCGAAACCACGCCATCAAAGGACACAGCAAGACGACCGAAGACCCAGACGTGCTCACCTTGCTGGGCGCGGTCAAGTACACAGGAACTAGCGACACCACGATCCGGAAACTTGTCGACGCCGGCGTCTTGCCAATGCGGCAAGTAGTTCCGTTCGCGCCGTGGGAGATCCGGCGCGCTGACCTCGATGGCCCTCGCGTCCGACAGATCCTCGACCGGCTCAGGCGCTCGGGCCGGCTCGCATTGGGGGACTCTTTGGAAACGCAGAGCGAATTATTCGAATGAAATCATGGAGGTGATCATGCCAGGTACCGTGCGGCAGTATTCAGTCGGAGGGCACTGTCCGTACGCTGTACCGCGACCAGCGCACCGGTTAGCAGGTTGCGCACACTGGCGACCCCGAACTGTCGTTTGGCGCGCGGTGCGACGCGGCACCCCGTCACGCTCGCCGTATCGCTTACTATTCGGGCGCGCCCACGAGGGTGAACTGGGAAATCCAAACCCAACCATGCACCATGGCGTGCACCTCGGCCGGGGTATCGAGTTGCACCGAGCAACTCTCGTCCAGTCCGTCGTCGAAGGTGCGGCAATCATGAGCAGCCGTCGACGCGGGGCCGCCGATTCGCACGTACAAGTCCGCGTCACCCGTGCCCGAGAGGGTGAACTTGTAGCGGCCGGGGGGCAGGGTCGGCGTTGCGAAGTGGGCCTCCTCGTCTGTAGCAACACTGCCGGACTCGTTCATGCCTGCCCAAGGTTCGAACTTCTCGGGCGGCAATCTGCACACGAAGGGAAATTTCGCCTGGCAATTGCTGGTGCGCCAAGTAGGCGAGTTGCCACCCACGGAGCCACAGTTTTCTGGGTAGTGCTGAGCGGGCGGTTCATTCGCCCAGGTCGAAAAGGCTGGCTCGCTGCCGTCGAGCCAGCGAAAGCCGCCTCCGGGCTGCTGGTCACTCAGTCCGATCCACCAGCCCGAGATCTGAGAATAGCCGCGGGTGGCGTGATAGATGAAGTGGTTGTCCTGCTCGGAACGAATATCGGTCAGTGAGCCCTCGAGCTGCTCGCACTGGGCGGCGGCTTCAGTGAACGACTTGGGCTGATTGCAGAAAGCGTAGCGGATGCCACCTAGGGTTTCGACCGCGCACTCTCCGCGCTTCGCGCTGAAGTAGCGCGCTGCTTCGCGGCGGCACACCGCGCAGAAGGGGTCATTGCGCGACTTCATCTTGCAACGGTGCTGGGGTCGAAACGCTCCGGACGCGCAGTGGCCAGCGCCTTCATAGGCGCCGATGAGGCTTGAGTCGTGCTGCGTGGTCGGGAACGTGGACGTGTTGACCAGATCGCTCCAGGGCAGTTGACTAGGATCCGAGGACAAGGACACGTTCTTGCCAGTTCGGCAGTTGGTCGTGGCACTGGTGCTGTATTCGTCCCGAACCTTGAACAGCCCATGGCCTAGCTCGTGGACGATGGAGTCTGGGCTGTCATCAACGATCAGCCCACTGCCCGCGCAGCCCATGTTCTCGCCTGTAGGGTTGTTGACGAGCACGATGACTTGGTCGGAATTCACGGCAGCACCCTGGCGCCCAGCGAAGCTCATGGCAGCGGAGGTCTTGGGCCATGCGCATCGACGAATCGTCTCGCCAAAGCTCACGTCGAACGCCGTGTCCACCTGGGTGCCAGTGCTCGGGTCGTCGATCCCAGATTGTCGAGACGCAATGTCCCGCCGCCAAACGTTCATCATGCTCCAGTTCGCGCCTAGGATCTCGTCCGAGCGGAGCTTCTCCACGAACTCGTCCACCTTGGCATGAAACTGCGGAAGCTCGGCTCCGGTGTATCCCTCGGGGAGAAACATCAGCCGTACTCCGGGGCCGTCGCTGCCGCTGTCGACCACCTTGACCAGCTCCCCTACGTCCTCATCGGATGCCAGTGGCTGTTGAAGCTGCCCCTTGGGCACTGCAGAGTGTGTCCCGCTCCCGATGATCAAGCCGTGTTGGTTGTACAGTCGGAGCGACCCATTGACGTTGGGAAGTCGGACTTGCAGCGCGCCGACCTTGGTCTCCAAGTCTTCGCGAACCATGGCGCCGGCGACTTTTTCTTCCGAGCGCAAGAAGCGAGGATCCGGAACACTCCCGACCGTGACATCGCCCTTGTCGGGCGTGAACTCGAAACGGATCTCGCTGTCGGCATCCGGCTGGTTGGCCCGCACTGCATGGGCGGATCGCAGCCGGAGTTCGCCCGGTAGATCCGCTTTGCGGTCCTCGTCCAGCAGCACCTCGACGGCAACTTCCTCAGCGGGCGCGCCGGCTCCGGGTTCCTGGGCTGGAGCGCAACCGAGGGCAAGACTGAAGAAGGAAAGCGACGCTCCTGAGCTGAGCAGTACACGGCGAAGGGGCGAGTTCATGGGCGCTGGCTGATGCATGCGCCATGCCAGGCCATCCTCTCGATTTTCGACTCAGGTTTCGTGCCTTTCAGCCACTGGACGTGCCGAATGCCAACCGCAGGTTGGCAGCGCGGTGACTCGGGCACTCACTCAAGCTGCCCGGCCAAGGTGAAACGTTCAGGTTCGAGCCGCCTGTTCCTCCCATCACGAAAACGCAGCCATCGCGCCCAACGCTCCCTCGGCTGGCGAGTTCGAAAAAGCTCGCTGGTTTGGTTCAGGGCCCGGACTTGCTGTTCGCCACTTCCACCGGCGAGAGCGCCCTGTCGTAGACTCGAATCTCGTCGAGAGCCCTCTTGAATGGCTTGTCGAAGCCGCGTCCGATTTTCAACTTGTCAATCGTGTGCGCGACGTCCGTGGCCGTGCCGCTGATCGTGCCGTTGCTGGGCGCCCCTTTCTTCGGCTAGCCGCGACCTCAGCGTCGGCGCGCGAAGATCGCAACTGGTTGAGAATTGCCGTCGTCGTAGCTGCGGCCAACCGCCCAATAGACGTTGCAGGAGTCTGCCGTGATGGCGTCAACTCTGCGTCGGGAATCATCGCGGTAGATCTCGACGGCCGGGCCACCCGAAGCTGGCCGTCGCATAACAACAGCAGCGGAACTGGTTACTCCTTCAGCTGGACCAAGATAGAGAAAGTCGTCGTCAACCCAAAGACCAGCTCTGGGTTTGGGCGCACCAAGGGCCGTCACAACGCCGCTGGCGACATCGCGACGTGACAATGTGGTCCCATCCGGCGTGTAGAAGATGGCGTTGTTGTTGGCACCCAGAAGCCTGAAGTCTGGGCCGACCGTTTCAGGCTCGCTGAGCGTGCTGCTCGTTAGCGACATGTAGCGCAACGTTTTGATGCCGCTATCGCGCGTGCTAACGAAAGCGTCGTTGCCCGCTAGCACGAAGCTGGTAACCCAAACGGGTAACGAGAATGCGATGGTTGACACAGGCCCTCCACTCCAGCGCGCCAGGACAGTGGGCCCCTCGTAAGTTCCCGGGTTGATCACCCAAGCCGCTCCGCCATCAAGGGTCGCTCGCGGCGCGAGCACGCGTGGTTTGGAGTTAGCAACGGCGGGGACTGGAAGCTGGAACCAGGTGTCATCGTTGGTGTCGTAGGCCGAAATGTGCTTTGAGTAGCCCGTGCAATTTTTGGACTCGCTAGCCGCACCGAAAACGTAACGCCCGTCGCTCGCAAGGTTGCCATAGGCGAAGGGCCGAAACAAATTGCAGGGCTCGCCCTCGACGGGAACGACGAGCTCGGGCGCGCCTCCATCGATGGGCACTCGAAACAACCCCAGTGGATTGTTTGAACCGTTGACTTTCGTGAAGTACACGAAGCCCCGGGTGACCGTCATCGCCACGACCTTGTCATAGCTGCCTGCCGCAGCCACGCTCGCCAGCATCAATGGCTTAGAGGGCGAAGCCGCGCAGTCTGGTTGAGGCGTCGGCGAAGGCTCATCGCGCATCAAAAGCGTATCGACTCCCGAGCGCGAACCGCAGCCCCAGAACCCCACCGCCAAGAGCAACACCCATCGACGCGTCCACATAACGTGTTTGAAGCGCCGGTTGCCCGGGACCGCAATAGCGAAAGAGCGCTACAAGCTACAGAAGAAAAACGAGAGAGGACGGCTCACGCCGAGCCTTCCCCCACGTGGGAAAAAACCGCAGCCGCCCGCTCCGCGTAGGGTAAAAACACGTCGGCAGGGCGGCGCCCGTGCACAACGTCGTTGCGAGCGTTAGAGGAGTTTCGAAATGGCACTGTGTTTCTTATTTTTCATCGAGTCCTCAACAATCGGCGCAATTTCTGGTGCCCGAGCATTTCGCGGTGAACTCGCCGCGGCTTTGAGGAGCGCCTTTACGATGGAACCTGTGTTGGTCGTCGAAAGAGACGTCGCTCTCTCATCGACCGTTTTAGGGAGTAAGAGCGCATCGACGTCTTCTTTTCGTGCAAGCCACACCAAAGCAGCGCGTAGAATTCTTTCCAAACCCTGACCGAGTCTAAGGGCGCCGCCAAGACGCTGGGTGGTGCAACCCAAGCGCTGTCGTTCACGTTGGACGAAGCGGGAACAGAGCATCTCGACATCCGAAGCGAGTTTCTCGTCAGAAACTCGCGCCAGCTCATCCGCGAAAGCTCGCGCGGGTTCCGAACAAGACTCAAAGCGCTCATCGGGTTCACGGCTCAGCGCCCGCTCGAGAATCTCGTTTTGGCGCTCGGTCAGATAGGGGAGAGACTCAAACCCCCACTCGGGCGAAGTTTGGACCTTTCCCTGAAGCATGGAGAGCAAAACCCGAAACAGGCTATATTGATCGGGGCGACTTCGAGCTGGTCCGGCAAAAACTTCCGGAGCGGCATAGGCTGCATTGAGGGAATGCAGGGAAGTGGCCACGCAAGTCTGGTTGCCGGAAGCGTCGGTCGCCGCTCGCGCCCGAGCCGAAGCGCCAAAATCCGTCAGGCGCACGAGGTCGTCCTCGTCGATCAGGATGTTGCCTGGGCTGACGTCTAAGTGAAGGACCAGCTGTTCGTGGAGGTAGTCGAGGGCATCCGCGACCGACACCAAGACATGTAAAGACGGATACAGAGTAGTGGCCCAGCGCCGACCCAAGGCTCACCCCTTCCGGTGTCACGAAGCGCGTCGACCCCCAAAAACCAACAAGTTCAGAATGTCACTGGCAGAGCTGCGTCACGGTCAGCGTGGCGCGCTTGAGCACGTTGTCCCGGGACAGGGTACGCACCGACTGATTGATCGGATTGGCGGTGCATGAAGTGTGCTGGGCCACGTTGGTAACCGGGTTGCCCGCGAGCATGAGCGGCCCGGCCACGTTGCCGGCGCCGCTACCCCAGCAGTGCAGAGAGTGGTCGCTCATGGTGGCGCAGACCGACAAATAGTTCATGCTCAAGCTCTTGACGCCGGTGATGGGCGTCGAGCTGCCGTCGATGACCTGTACTGGGGTCTTCTTGCAGAAGTTCGGGCAGCCCTTGTCGCTCGTCGTCTCCGGATCTCCTATCCCGATCTGCCCGTTGTTGGAGCCCCAACAGTGGACGGATGTGCCTACCAGGGCGCAGGTCGCGTCCGAGCCAGCGCCGACGACGCTCGCCGCTGCCGGCAGAGTGACCTTGACGGGATAGTCACGCTTCATTTCGTCGCCTTGACCAAGGGCGCCACCGATACCCGAGCCCCAGCACCACACCTGTCCGCCGTCCTTGAGCACGCAGGCGTGGCGGGTGCCCTGACTGACTTCCTCGACGCCAGTCAGGTTCGTGGAGGCGCTGGCTTTGATCTGCGTGGCGTAGGGCTGCGCCGCATAGACCGTGTTGAACAGACTACCGCCACCGCCGCCGCTGCTGTCGTGGGAGCCCCAGCACCAAAGGGTGCCGTCGGTCTTCACGGCACAGGTGTTGGTTGCCAGGTAGCAGCGGGCGTCGCCCGAAGAGATCCGCTTCACGCCCGTGAGCGGCGTCGCTGCTGCGGTCAGCACTTGGGTGGCCTTGAATAGCTGCGCATTGGTCGGCGCCGTCTTCGTGCCGTTGCCGAGTTGCCCGGCACTGTTGCCCAAAGTGCTCTTGGGCCAACACCACACCGTATTGTCGTTCTTCAGCGCACAGCCCTGTCGCCAGCCGTCATAGATCTGTTTCACGTTGCCCAGGGGCTGCCCGGTCGTGCCTTCTTCGATCACGGTTTGAGGCGCGCCGTAGTACACCACGGTGCCATCGGTGCGCAGATAGCTGTCGCCGTGGATCTCCTTGATGCAGCTACAAGTCGTGCCGAGGCAGTTGTAACCGCCGGTGCAGGTGCTGCCAGAGCAACACGCTTGGTTGACGCTGCAGCTCGCGGCGGTGTCGCCTGCGCTGTCCGCGGGGGCGTCGCTGCTCGCGTCTGCCGCTCCATCGCTACTCGCATCCGCCGCTGCATCGCTGCCCGCGTCGGCACCCGCGCTGCCCCCGGTGGCACCCGCGCTGCCTCCAGTTGCGCCGGCGCTGCCACCACTCGCTCCGCCCGTTCCACCCGTCGCACCCCCGGTTCCACCCGTGGAGCCGCCAGTGCCGCCGGTCACCGAACCTCCGCTGCCACTCGTGCCCCCGGTCGCACCGCCCCCATTCGAATCGTCGCTGGAGCAACTGGCGAGAGTGAAGAGGACGGCGACAAAAGAGAGGGGCACGAGTGCGCGCATGCGCCGGAGCATAGCTCGAAGTTCAGCGCGCTGCAGCGACCGCTTTCGAAAATTCTGGCGCCAAAGCGCCAGCACCCGACCGCCGGTGGCCCAAGACCGCCTCGAGCAACGCACAGATGCCAAGCTTGAGCCCAGCTTCAAGAAGCCGTGGCGGGACGGCACGCGCGCCCTCGTGCTCGAGCCCCACGACCTACGTACACGTGCTTCCATCGCTGCTGGTTGCCCAGCCAACGACGGTAACGCGCCGGCGATGCGTAGCCTTGGACTTGTCTGGGGCGATCTCGAAGTCGAGTTGGCCCGATGGCAGCAAGCGCCCACTCCGGTCGTTCAACACGGTCACGAGGTTCGGTTGTCCGCCGGCTCGGGCGGTGACCATCGCCGTTTCCGCACGCTCGCTAACCGACGGGGGCGTAACCACATCCGGAGACGATCCGGGCAGCAGTTGGCACCCCACCCCCCACCAGGGTGCATACTGCAGCCACCAGTGCAGCTACCCGAAACAAAGCTCCTCTTGAGATTTGCGCTGGTTGTGCTGGTGTGCGCACTGCTCGCATGGCTTGCCCTCCTGTTGTTTGATCCGGCTAGAAAGGAAGATACGCCTGCACGTCGAACGGCACAAGCTGGATACCCCCGGAGCGCACCGCTACCGCCCACAGCCCGACCGACAACCCGCACTCCGCCTCAAGCTGAATCCGGGAGCGTCTCGGACGTCGGCGCCATCACGATGCCATACCGGCCACCGCGATACCGGACGTCTGGGCCCGGGAAGATCCGTTGCGGCGATCTGGACTGCTCCACGTCCGATCAGTTCTGTTGTCATGTGGAGCACGACAAGTTCTGCGTGGATCGTCACGACGGCTGTCCCGACGCCGGTTGGGACTTTGCGTGTGACGAGACAGCAGACTGTGCGCCTGGACTGAGGTGCTGCTTTGAGAAACTGCCCCTGGGACGTCAACAAGCGCGATGTTCCAGCGACTGCTCGCGCCCTGATCGCCAGCTCTGCGCTCACGACAACGAATGCGAATCACAGAAGTGCAATCTCGAGGCGGGCTGTGAACTCCCAAGCCGCGGCCGGATGAAGCTTCCGGGAAAACGCTAGAGACGCAGCGAGGTGCAAGAACGCCCAGCGAGGCGAGGCTGGGACGAAGGGCGCCGCAGCGAAAATCGTTTGGGAGGCGGGGTTGCTTGCACCGCCGATTCATCAACAACCCATGCGACGAGAAGCACCGCGTGCTCTTGCACGCGCGGAAACAAGCTGCTGCCTACGTTTGCGCGCAAGCGGAAAACCGATGCCCCCGCCCCCCGGTCCTTTTAGGGGCGGGGCATCGACGCTCTAGTCTCCATTGGAAGCCTTGCCGAGCATGTCGGCCGGAAGCAGTGCCTCGAGCGAGTCGGCACCCACCACGAGACGCACCTCCTGAATGTTTCCCGCGATTTCCTCGAAGCTCTCGAGCTCCTTCAGTCGGAGCAGCATCGGCTGATCCGTCATGACACGTGCGGTGTTGGCGAGCGATCGCGTCGCGGCCGTTTCCTCACGACGGAGGATCACGTTCGCTTGCGGCGCTCACGCCGTGCCGAGCAGCCGTACGCACTTCATGCTGCGCCCCACGAGGGCAGCATGCAGCTCGGGTAGGATTGCGTGCTCCGCTCCTTCGCTGCCCATTCGACTGAGCACGGTGCTGCTCGCGTCCGGAAGCTGCCGCGCGAGCTGGCAGGCCACGGACAGCACGTGCTCAGCTGCTAGCCCCAGCTCCTGGCCAAGCTTCTCCCACTCGTATCGGCCGATGTCTCGCAACCGGTACTTGCCACCGATCTTCATCGCGAGCTTCAGCTTCTGCGCTGGCATGTCTGGGTAGGGGAGCGCGCTGGCGATGTCGTATAGCGGTGCCAACCGGCTGCGCCCCTGCACGCCAATCAACAGCGAGTAGTTCTTGGCGTGGGCATCCGTCCCAGCAATGAGCCAATTGAGCGCCAGCGCAGAAAGGAAGGTCCCGATGTCTTCAGCGGGTTGAGTCGACGCTTCGCGCAGCAACTGGGCAATTGCCCGGGGGCCCGGGCCGCCTTCATTTTGATATTTTCGCGCTGGGTGCACGCCCAAGGCCTGACACAGGTCTTCCTGGTGGATGCGCTGCACTCCGTGATCGTCGGCGCGGCGGTCGTAGCGCGCGACTACGATTGCGATTTCGTCCTCGAAGCGCTCGATCGTCGACGCGGCAGCAGGCAAGCCCAGCTCACGCGCCAGGTTCAAACAAAAGTGCTCATTGTACGCCGATCCGTCCAGGGCCAAGACGCCTGGTTTCAAGATATGCGTGGTTGGCGTGCTTCCCGAAGGGAGTCCCCATCGCTTGCCGTCGAAGCACAGGGCTGTCTTCGGTTGGGCACCGGCGAGGCTGAACTGACCCGTATCCGAGGGTATGCGCCAAGCAGAGATGTCCTTCCTGAGCCGGCGTAGCCGCTCGGCGATCTCGACTGAATCGAGCCATTCAATCTTGCTGGGATCCTTCTTGGACGCTTTCGATCGGACAAGGCGAACAGCGCCTGGACAGTCAGCACCGACGTGGGCCAGCAAGGCGAGCGCGTTGCGCGCCGAAACGTGGAATCGACGCGCCCACGCATCCAGAATGAGTTCGTTGTCAGGTAACAAGCCCCAGAGGTACGGTTCCACGACAGACGGTCCGTGCTGACGCGCAGCCAGCGGCATGGACAGAGACAACGGATGAGCATCCGCTCGTGACTGCCAGTCCGCGTCGTAGGTGAACTCTGCGCGCCCACTCCGCGTCCGGCTCAGCTGTCCGACATGCTCGGTCGCCAGGTAGACGTGCAGTTCGTCACTCACTTGTTTTTCCCCGAGCATCGTCAACGATGGCGTCGATCGCGCTCGTTCCGCCCGGCTCCTGCGTCTCTGCAATGAGTCGGACTCCGAGCGTCTCGAGCGCCCGGAGTACCAGCGACAGCTCCGCCCGGGGTTTGCCTCGCTCAACCTCGTTGACCCACCATCGGCTAGCGCCGATCGCGTTGGCTAGCGCCCGTTGGCTCATGCCGTGAGCACGCCGTCGATCGCGCACGAGCGCACCGAAATCCCTGGGAGTACGTACAATTGGACTCATAGTAGGCGCTCGCCTTCACCCCGAATTGTAAGCGATCGCCTACGATTTGCAATGTAGGCGTTCGCTTACATTGCGCCTGGCTAGCCGTTGGCCTCTTAGCTCGAGGACGTGGTGTCCGCTGCGTCGAGGTCGTTTTCGGTCTCTTCGAGCTCGGCGGCGAGCTCCAGCGTGGCGTCGGCGTCGCCTGTGGCAGCACGATCGAGAACGACGCGCAGCTTGGGACTGGCGCAGGCTTCGGCAGCGACGCGGAGACGCTGCTTCACCTCGTTGTTGCTGTCGGCGAGCAAGGCGGCGGCGCCGCCGCGGGCAGAGGGTTCGGCGGCGGGGCTTTGGGCAACGGCCAACAGCGCCTCATCTGTGATCGCCGCTTGGCGATAGTCGCGCCCCAGCTCCTTGAGCGCTGCGCTCCATTGCTCCGCGTTTCGGCCGCGTCGCTGCAGGCGACCGGTGAGAGCGGTCGGATCGGCGCCGCGGTAGGCTTCGAGGGCGGCACGCATGCGCGCGATCAATTCCGCTTGCCGCACCCGCTCGTGCTCGTGGGCGAGAGTGATGCTCGGCGTCAGCGGGATTTCGACAGAGCCTTTCCTTAGCGCGACGCGTACCCCGCGGGTGGAAGGTCCGACGGCCGCTACCTCGTCGTAGGAGAAGAATTGCTGCGTCACCGGGGAGAACAACCGCAGCCCCTCGGCCCCCACCTCCACTTTCGTGGCAAACGCCATCACCACCTGAGCCAGGATGGCGAACGGGATCACGAACAAGAACGCCGGCGCACTCAGCAACAGCGCCAGTGCCAAGCCGAGGCCAGCGACGGCAAACAGAGCCAGACTGAACCGCCCAAAGGGCCCCGAGTACGGAGCGATGCAGCGTTGGACGAACGCGTGGTGAGTCGGTGCGTAGCCGAGCGTGGCGAGAATCGCTGCTCCCTCGTCTTGGTCTGCCACTTCCAACTCGGTGCGATACCGATCGCGATCATCGAGGCGGACAAAATCAGGCTTTCGGCTCGTGCGCGGAACGAACTGCGCGTTGACGATGCGGCGGCGGTCGACCACCTGCTCGCCCGCGATGTGGACTCCGGCATTGTCGACCTGGTAGTCAGCCTGGCGCTCCTTGGTGGCGCGGCGTCGAATCGCGAAACCCGCAACGATAGCCATCACCATCAGCGCCGTGAGCATGGACCCGGCGATCACGCTCGAGCGGAATGCTGGCAGGGCAAACGCAGCAAAGAGCGGGGCCGCCGCAAACGCTGGCACAGCGAACCAGCGACTGGGTTGCATCCGGCGAACCAGTGCCACTAGGCCGAGTCCTTATCGCTAGGCGCCATCGTCTTCTCGAGAACGACGATTGTCTACCGGCAGTTGCGTGGGTGCAACGCTGCACTGCAACTCACTAGTCGGACTTATCAACAACCCATGCGACGAGAAGCACCGCGTGTGTTCGCACGCGCGGAAACAGGTCTGCGTGCGCGTTTCGCCACGCGAAAAAAACCGATGCCCCCACCCCCCGGTCCTTCTAGGGGCGGGGCATCGACGCTCTAGCTCCCATGGGAAGCTTGCGCTTTAGTTCCCATTGGAAGCCTTGCCGAGCATGTCGGCCGGAAGCAGTGCCTTGAGCGAGTCGGCACCCACCACGAGACGCACCTCCTGGATGTTTCCCGCGATTTCCTTGAAGCTCTCGAGCTCCTTCAGACGGAGCAGCATCGGCTGATCCGACATGACACGTGCGGTGTTGGCCAGGGATCGCGTCGCGGCCGTTTCCTCACGACGGAGGATCACGTTCGCGGCCGCTTCCTTCTCGGCCTCGATCACGCGGTTCAGCAGGGTCTTCATTTCACCCGGCAGAACCACGTCCTTGACACCGACGCGCTCGATACGCACACCAAAGGTGGCCGCCTTGGGCATCGCATCCTCTTCGAGGAAACGAGTCATGGCGTCGCGACCTTCCAGCAGCTCATCGAGAGTCACGCCCGAGACGAACTGACGCGCAGCAAGCTGCACCAGCAGGTAGACGGCGTCCTTGACGTTCGCCACACCCGTCACGACACGTGCCGGGTCGGCGATGGCGTATTCCACCGTCAGGCTCAGGCGCAGCGTGACCTTGTCACGGGTCATCAGCTCCTGGCCCACGAGGGCAACCTGCTCGGTGCGCATGTCGACGGTCTGCAGTGCCACTTCGGCACCCGGGTACGACCACATCGCGTAGCGACCCGGCGGCAGAATTTCCGTCAGCTCACCGCGCACGAACTTCAGGCCGCGCTGGTGCGCGATGACAGTCGTCACCACGTACTCGCCCTTGGGCAGTACGCGCACCAGCTCGTCCGTCAGCTCCGGCATCGGCTCATCCACACGAAAAACCGTGAGACGCACCGACGGGTCCACCGTCCAGAAACGGTGTACACCCGGACGCAGAAACGCGACGGGAACGTCGTCCTTGAAAATCACACCGCGCTCGAGAGCGCTGAGGTGTGCCTCGGCGAACCAATCCGTCGGCATCAGGCCGCGCACTTCCGGCGCTGCCTGAAACAGGATCTCAGTCGTGTTCCAGCGCAGATCCATCAGTCGCGTACCCCACACCGTGTGACGGCCCGGACCGAGCGCGCGAAGGGGCAGTCCATCCTTGAAGACCACCACTCGTTCATTGAGTCCTACATTGAATACTTTGATCATGGCTCAAGGCCTCCAACCGGATCCGCCGGCACGCGGGAAGACAGATGTCTTCGACTTGTTGTTTGGTTTGGTTTGAGTCGTATTTGGCGCTCCCTGCAGAGCGCGCGAAAAAGGATGGGTCGGAGCGCGGGTCGCTCGGCAAGCGCGTGCTGCCACACCAGAGTGCAGGGCTCGCCGCACGGCGTCGGCTCATGACCACCCGCGCGTCGGCGCGACTCGCAGCCGCCCACGACACTCGAGAGCAGCGGTCGGCTCAGCGCTTCTCAGTTTCGGCGAGGGTCGCTTCGAGCACCGGCAACACCGCGAGATCCTTGGGGCGCCCGGCTCTGCGCTTCACTTCGACCAGCTCACTGAGGTTCAGCGCAAGAACCGTCAAGTCCTTGCCCAGAGCTAGCCGCGTGGCGTGTGGCTCCAAGTCTTCAAAGCTCCGGCCGCCATCTATCTCACCAAGGCAATCGAGATCGCCAAAGTCAGTTTCGAGCAACTGGTGCCCCGGCCCCAACAAGTGTGACGCCTTCGGCCTGAGCCGCCGTTGGTCGTGGCGGTAGAACGCATTGACGCGCTCGAGCACTTTAAGCAAGCGCTCGACATTCTCCGGTGTGCGCCGATGCACGATGTCCACATCCGCCGTGGTCACCGGTGCGCCCTGGAGGACCCCAGACAGCAGCCCGACGACAATGGCGTCTACGTCCTCCGCTGCCAGCGCCCGCAGTAGCTCAGCAAACCTTGCGGTCTTCATTCAGCTGCCGAATTTCAGCCACAGACTCCATGAATTCCTGCAGCCACTGAAGCCTCCGCTCAGGCGACCACGAAAGCATTCGTCGGATCTGCACGCGGTCAACACCGCGCTCGTCGATCGCGTCGCTCGCATCTGGGGCCTGCGTTGACTCACTCATTCAGGCGAAACAGTAGCACGAACGGAGTTCGACGGATTCGGCCTCTAGGCCACAACCAAGGCTACGGCGTCGGCCCATACTCTGGTGCCGTCAGCACCAGCCCAACCGCGAAATAGCGGCCTGGCGAGCGGGACCTCCCGATGAACGTGGAGCGGCTTTGCCTCGCGCGCTTCGCAAAGCACGCGTCGCGCAGATCGCTGCACGCAGCATCACGGGCCGGGTGCGGCGCGAAACGCGTGGGCACGAGTGGATGTCGCTAGGACGGTCGCCGCAACGATGGTCCTAGTCGTAAGCCACAAATGCGCACGGGTTTCGGGCGCGCGCCCGGTTTCGTTCGCGAGCGGCGCCGAAACGCTGTTTTGTGCGGAACACGCGGCCCGCGGAGTACCGAAGCACCCCACAGCCACGCGTCTACACACCCCGAACGAAGGGGCTGTCCCACCCGCCCGACCTGGGGTTAACACTTACAGTTAGTGTTGTGGGGTGACGGAGTATCAGTCCGTTGCTCTACCATTGAGCTACACGCTTCTCTAAAACGTGACGGGAGTCGAACCCGCGACCAGGTCGATATCCTCGGAACACATGAAGACCGATACGCCAGACAAAACGCGCGCAGCGCTGCGTGGCGTAGGAACATGCACCGACAGGTGGACACCGGAGCGACGAGCGGGAATCGCACCCGCATCTCGAGAGTGGCGCTCTCGGATCCTACTATTGGACGACCGTCGCAAAGGGGCACGCCCAAGGCGCCGCATGGGGGAGGCATGCGCCTTGGGCGGCCGAAGAGTGGCCAGCAAACGCGGACGCGCCCGGGCGTGCGCGCTCACCAGCAGCGGAAACAGGAGGACTCGCACCCCACACCTTGCGGTGCGCAGTCGCTAGCAACGACGCTCGCCCCTATGGGCGATTCTGCTTCCATTCGACGTGAAATCGAATAATACGCCTCGTCCGAACAGATTGTCCCACCCCGGGGTGGGCGAAGTTGTGGAAAACAGCTGTAGCGGGTCCGCAAGGAATTGCACCCTGTCCTCCGGAGTTGGAAACCGGTTGGTCTCTATGACCTCGAACCCATGGTGGAGCGGCCGGGAATCGCACCCGGATCTCTGGTTTGCGACACCAGCGTCTTCCTATTGGACGACCGTCCCAAACTGCTGCGGCACGCGCAGCGAAAAACATTGGGGTGACCGACGGGATTTGCACCCGTACCTGCAGGACCACAACCTACCGTGCGTACTACTCACACCGCGGCCACATCTTGCGCAGGATGGCGGTCGCATTCGGGGCGCACCCAAGGATCTCTGCCATCTGCTTGGTGCGTCGGGTTGGGATCGAACCAACGCCTCCGGTTTTTCAAACCAGCGCTTCCACCAGGTTAGCTTCCGACGCGAATATTCAGTGGGCGCTACGCCCGGATTCGCACCGGGTCCCGAGGCCTTATGAGAGCCTGGTCCACCTTGGGTCGTAGCGAGATGTGGGTGTCCCCACGGGGAACTGCAACTCGATCTCTAGTGTCCCCACGGGGAATCGAACCCCGATTGCGAGATTGAAAGCCTCGAGTCCTTTCCGTTTAGACGATGGGGACGTGCTGCGTGTTGGTACTCGAGGTGAGAGTCGAACTCACAAGCTCACTAAGGAGCGACTGGGTCTGAGCCAGCTGCGTTTTCCGTTTCGCCACTCGAGTGAAGGAACACAGACCGCGCCGTACGATTCGAGTGGCCTGCATTGGAACGGGAGCCAGGACTCGAACCTGGATCTCAGGGTTCAGAGCCCTGCGCGCTGCCAATTGCGCCATTCCCGTAGATGTGACTTGCGTCACTGGCTGCACGGGCAAGATTCGAACTTGCGGTCCCGCGGTTAACAGCCGCGTGCCTTTCCACTTGGCTACCGTGCAATAGGGAGGAAGGTGGAGGTCACGCTCCCCAGACCTTGCGGTCCGATCTGTTTTCGAAACAGTCCTGGTCCTCGACCAGTTCACCTTCCAGTTCAGCGCACACGCGTCGGCACAACGTGAACACGCGTCGGCGCGCATGCACCAACTGCGAGTGGGGCCGGGGCCCCCAGGTCTGGGCAGCAGGATTCGAGCCGGCGGCGAATACCGTGGCCCACTCCGACGATCACGATCTAGAACCGAACCGCTTCAGCCCTTGAGGC
Organism: Polyangiaceae bacterium; assembly: GCA_965222375.1. Classification (GTDB taxonomy): domain Bacteria; phylum Myxococcota_A; class Polyangia; order Polyangiales; family Polyangiaceae; genus JACKEA01. The sequence continues at coordinate 2,343,912 of CBDCTZ010000016.1, read as the reverse complement.
CTGAATCCTGATCACAGGTCCGACACTCATGGGAAACAGTTGGGTCAACTGTGATCCAGGTCTGGGCAGCAGGATTCGAGCCGGCGGCGAATACCGTGGCCCACTCCGACGATCACGATCTAGAACCGAACCGCTTCGGCCCTTGAAGCCTGAATCCTGATCACAGGTCCGACACTCATGGGAAACAGTTGGGTCAACTGTGATCCAGGTCTGGGCAGCAGGATTCGAGCCGGCGGCGAATACCGTGGCCCACTCCGACGATCACGATCTAGAACCGAACCGCTTCGGCCCTTGAGGCCTGAATCCTGATCACAGGTCCGACACTCATGGGAAACAGTTGGGTCAACTGTGATCCAGGTCTGGGCAGCAGGATTCGAGCCGGCGGCGAATACCGTGGCCCACTCCGACGATCACGATCTAGAACCGAACCGCTTCGGCCCTTGAGGCCTGAATCCTGATCACAGGTCCGACACTCATGGGAAACAGTTGGGTCAACTGTGATCCAGGTCTGGGCAGCAGGATTCGAACCTGCGGTCTCCGGTTCCCGAAACCGGCGCTTTTGCCAGGCTAAGCTACGCCCAGGAGATAGATGGGACACGCCCGTGCAAATCCACGCGCTGTCCCGAAGCGAGTGGGGCCGGGGCCCCGCGAGCCAACACGACAGATGGGGGCCGGGGCCCCGCGAGCCAACACGACAGATGGGGGCCGGGGCCCCACGAGCCAACACGAAAGCCGTCTCAGGCTTCGGTTACGCCATTCAGACTGACCATGCAGCCGCGCTTGTCGCCGTTTTTGACGAAGTCCTGGACCGCGCGTGCGAGAGTTGCGCTCACCAACGCGATCAAGGGCAGGTGCTCGCCACCCTCGCAGGTGGCTTGACCCTCTTCGTCTTCTTCATCCGCCACGAAGTGCTCGTCCCAGCGCACTAGCCCGAACGTGCCATCCGCCGAGATGGCGGCGTGGACCAGGGGTTTGTCGTTTTCACGAGCGTGTTGGCTGAGCAGCAAGCGGCTCTTTTGGTTATCGAAGGCGTCGACGGTGAGATCGGCCTTGGCGAGCAACGTCGCGACGTTGTCGTCGGATACGCGCACGCCGAAGGCTTCACTCTTGATGCCGTGGAAGTTCAAGAGCTGAAGCTTGAGGGCATCAGCCTTGTTCTTCCCCACGGACTGCTTCACGAAGGCCTGCGAGAGCAGGTTCTTGGATTCGACGCGGTCGAAGTCCACGAAGCAGAGCGTGGCGTCCAGGTTGCGGCAACTGACCGCCGCTAGAGAACCGAGGGCCCCCACACCGCAGAATACGATGCGCATGGGGCCCTCAGCCTTCCACGCAACGGTCTAGGCCGTAGCGGGCTGCACCGAAGGGAACCTTCGGACGCAGGTAGATACGACGCTTACCCGGACCACTGAAGCGGTCGACCATGTAGTAGTCGAACGCGTTGTCCGGCAGGTTCGCGATGTGCAAACCACGCAGGCCGCCAGTACGGATGACTTCGATCGCGATACGACGCACGTCCGCGTCCGAAACGTACTCGTCGAGCTCACGCGGGTAGTCCGCGCTGTAGCCGTTGTAAGTGATGTTCAAAATCGCCATGAGAACCTCCTTTCTGGTCCATCCATCCTGAAGCGACCCCCGGAGATCTCGGCCGTCTGCTTGGTTTCACTGCGCTTCCGGTCCTCACGTACGAAAGTACGCTCCGGTCCGGTTCTCGCAAGACCGTCACATCCGACTCGAGCTTTCCGGGGGTGCATCGGGATTATCTGATTTCGCGTCCGAGCTTGGGTGTTTGTCCTTGGGTGCGGGATTAGCTGACATGCCTGAGGCCAGGCGCATCAGATTGGCCCACCAGGGTTCGGGGTCGACTGGGGTGACCTCGCCCCCTTGTTTTGCAATCACGCCAGCGGGCGCGACCACGGAGAAGCGCAGCTCCTTTCCGAGCGCAGTCTCCAGAGCCTGCATGGTCGTCTCGTCTTCTTTGGAGAAGGCCAAGGGACCATTAGGGTGACTGTGACTGAGCTCTTCGAGATCGTCGCGATGATCCCAAATCATCTGCCAGCGCTTGCGCGAATCCGGTAGTTGACTCGGGCTTTCGGAGGCATCGGAGAAGAGCACCGCTCCGCCTTTTCCGATCAAGAAAAAGACTTCGCGTTTCATCCATGCCTCGTGATGTGCAGTTGATCGGTATCGACGCCTTCGCGGATGACTGAGGGCAAGCTCTCGAGGGTCACCTCCCGATCGGAACCGCTGAGGCAGATCCCAGCGTCAACGACCTGGAGGGATTGCTCATTGACCACGCTGATGAAGCGTTCGCCCATGAAGCGATAGGTCACTTCGAGCAGCCCATTGCCCATGGAGCGGGAGCCAACCAGGTCGGCGCCCGCCGCGTCGAGGGCACGCGCTGCTCGGTCCACGGGCGAGCTGGTGTCCGCGGCAGCCGTCGGACGCCGCCAGCCAGTGCGCGGCGACGGACCGCGCCCTTCCGCCGCCGCCCAGGCGTCCAAGCGAACGCGTTCCAGACGACGGCGCTCTTCGAGATCTCGAAGCAATCTCACGGCAACCTCCCGGCCACCACGCGCGAGCTCCAGCACCGCTCCGGACATCTCCCGAGGCGACACGCGGATTTCGAGGCCCCGCCCGACTTTCGCAGCCAGCGCAAATGCGAAGGCGGCGCGCAGCGAGGCAGCCACGCCCTTGATCTCGTCGATGCCCCGCTCTTCTTCCAGCGCTTGGCGCACGGCATCCTCGGCTTCGGTTTCGAATTCGAGGCTGTCGAAAACCAAGTCGCCGGAGTGCCAGCGGCGCGTCGTAATCGGCGAGAGCAGCGGCGGCTCTTCGTCGGGCACCAGCTCGACTCGGCCGAGCTGGCGCCCTCCAGAAAAGACCCAACCGTAGGCGTAGTGACCCTTGGTTGCGTCGAGCCGAGACAGATCCGGGGGATCCGCCCGCTCCACCGGGGTGGCAACTCTGCCTTTGACGGCAAAGCGGTACCAACCCGAGGGCTGCTCGACACTGACTCGCAAGCGCCTGGAGGCGTCGTCTACGCGCGTGCCACCGAAATAGGGCAGCACACACGAAGACTCCTTCTGCAGGAACTTACGATAGTCCATCGGGCAGCTCCAAGAGCGGCGTCGACATGACACGCTCCACCAAACCGAACTGCTTCTTCGGCGCGGAGAGCGGTGCTTCCATCAGGGCCTGCAGTACTCGCGGAACCTGATACGGGTCGTCGAACTGCTCGATGGAGACCTCACTGAAGGGGATCTCCATCTCCTTTGCGGCTTCCCGCACGGTGTTGCCTCGCATCACCGACACGTTGACCATCAGGGCGATTGCGCTCGGATCGTAACCCGCGCGCTCGAAGCCCTGGGCGAAACTCCGACCGCTTTCGCCGGCTTCGTCACCGACGACGATGACCACCAGCTTGGCATCCGGAGGAATGCGCACGCCAGCTCGGCGCAGGGCGTGAACCCCGGACGAGTGAAGCGTACCGCCTTCCGCCACGACGCTCGAGAGCATGTGCTGCACCGCCGTTCGGCTCGCGGCCTTCGGGCGCAGCACAGTTCCCATGGTGTCGAAGCTGGCGATGTGCACCTTGTCCGCGGGAAAGCCCGCCAAGACGCGCGACAGCGCCTCTTTGGACTGCTCGATGGCGCCCTGCATGCTGCCGGACTTGTCGATGAGGAACATGACGTGCACGTCCACTTCGCGAGTGGCTTCCTCCACTGCCTTCTTGGCAGCGACGTCAGCCGCCTCTTCCAGCTTGTCACGCACACCCTGATCGCGAACGTTCTTGGCGATGTTCAGAGCGCGCTGGTCCGTCGAAGCCGCAATGGCTTGCTCCCAACGGTCCCGCACTTCCGGAGCTGCGAGCAGCCCCAGCTCCTCCAAGGTGGGCGTCATGATGCGCAGATCCCGATCCGACAGGGTCGGAAGCACTGCAACCATGATCGCCGGCGTCAGACCCATGTCCTTGGGCAGTCGACCCACGACGTCCTTGAACTTGAGACGCTGAGTGTCGATGGCTTCGCAGATTTCGACCTCACTCAGACCATCGAAGCGCTCGCGCTTCTGCAGGTTGAGGCCCTCGAGTCCCACACTGCGGTGACCTGCCTCAGCCTGCTTCTGCTTCCAGCCCAAGATCTCGAAGAACACCTGGTTGCTGGGCTTGTAGCCAGCCTTGCGAGCGATCTTCTTGATGGTTTCCTTGTAGCCGGCGCTGACGAGCCCTTCCAGCATCGGCTGGTTTGCCTCGCGCACGCGGAGCCACTTCTGCGCCGCGCTCTTCCAGCGACCCAGCGGCGGCTTCTTGGCCGCGGGATCCCCGAAGCCCGCCAAGCGATTGAGTTCGGCGATTTCCGGAGTCTCCAGGAGTTCAGCCACTCGCAGCACGCCCTTGGGCGTCATCATGCGCTGCGACTTCTTCTCGTAGAACAGCAGCATGGCTTCGCCAATGCGACGAAAGTCGTCGTCGTAGAAGCCAACGCTGCCATCATCATCATGCACCGGCTGGCCCGAACGCTGCTGCACCAGCATCAACGCTGCGGCAGCGACCTTCACGTCGCGCCAATCGGTTTCCTTCAGGGCATAGCTGGCGAAATGCGCCGAGAGCTCGACGTTGAGCTCGTAGATTTCCAGCAGCTTCGAATACAGAGTCGTTGCCGCCGGAACGAACAGGCCCGGGCGGACCTGAGTGCCACCGAACAGCTCGCGGTTCTTGCGCGCGCCACGTCGCGGATGCCACACGCCACCGACGTCGACGCCGGGACGGTTGTGCCACAGGTGGGCGGACGAGGAGAGCACCAAGTCGAGGAGCTTCTCCGCCGGACCCATCTGAGATTCGGGTAGCGGGTGCGTGTTCGTCATGGGACTACTCCAGTTTAGAGGTGAACAAAGTGCGGGAGGCAAGGGCCGCGCGTCGGCGAGTTGGGACACGCGGGATTATTGATGCGCGGTCATGTTTGGGCTCGGTGCGCCGAACCCATTGTGGCGTCGCGGGTCGTGCTGTGTCGTTGCGGGGCGCTTTTCAGCGGAGGTGGAACCAATCTCGCGGGGGAAGCTTCCGTTTCCGCGGCACGCGATAGACTCAGAGCCCAAGCACCCTAGACGGACTTGGTGCTCAACGCCGGGCCCCCTCCTCGTGGGGCCCCGGCCCCACTCGCCTTCCGCTGGAAAGGTGGTTGCTGAAGATCGGCGGGTGTGGGGGACTACGAAAGGTTGCTTCCCGTGCCCGAGTGAGGAAGCCATTAACTTTCGTCAGTTTCATAGACTGATGCCTTACCATTTGGCTACAAATCAAAATGCTGATTTGAACGGAATTCGAACCGCCATTGTTTTGCGTGTAGGGCCTTTTCGGCCGGGCACGGGAAAATCGTATTAGCGAGGCACCCGCGGCCCACCTGGGTCGTGAGCCGCGGGTTCTCAGGCTGCGCTCGTGCGCGGCAGCGATGCGCAGAAGTCGTGCCACTCGCGCGGCGCGCGCTTCGGGTCGAAGAACAGCGGCGGCAGCGGCAGACTGGTCGGACGGCGGGGCGGCGTACGCGGCCGCATGCCCGCTTCTTTGAGGGTCTTGTCCGCCTTCCTCGCGTTACACGCGTAGCAGGCGGTGACGATGTTCTCCCACACCGTCAGGCCACCGCGGCAGCGCGGGACCACGTGGTCGTAGGTGAGCTGGCTTACCGGCAGCTTGCGCTGGCAGTAAGCACAGGTGAAACCATCACGCAGATAGACGTTGATGCGCGAGAACTTCACGACCCGGCTACGAACCTTCACCTTCTTCTGAAGGCGAATCACGGCCGGCAGCGGCATCGTGACCGACGGCGAGCGAACCTCTTCGTCGTAATCCACTACCGCGTCCGCCTTGCCGAGGTAGAGCAGCGTGATCGCGTCCTGCCAGGAAACGATGCACTGGGGCGCATACCAGGGAGTCAGAACGAGTACTCGCGCAGTCATGGGGACACCTACCTTCGTGGTTGTTTCATTTCTCAGCTCCTAAAAAGCGCCGCGGCACCATGCCGCGAGCGTGTGGTGGTGGGGTGATCAGGAATCGAACCTGCCTAGCCGCGAGGCGCCCGGTTTACGGCCGGACCTGCGTCCCAGCGCCTCACCCCAAGAAGGTATTCCCGTGTCCGAGTGAAGAAGCCATTTCGTTTGATCGATTTGGAAGTCGATTGTTCTCCATGAACCAAGGTGGACTCGAACCACTGTTGTTGCGTGTAGGGCCTCGTCGGCCGGAGACGGGAAGAATGTCTGAGCGCGGTCATGCGTGACCGCAGTGCGCCAAGCCAGATTGTGGCGGCGCGTGAGTAGCCTCTCTGCTTGGAGTCGAACCAAGACAACCGGCTTCGTAGACCGATGCCTGCATTCCGGCAGGACAGAGAGAGAGCCGCACCCCGACGTTTCCGCCGGGGGCGGTTGACCTTTTGCAGCACGCCCTCTTCGTTCACGATGAAGCGCCCCCAGCGGCTTACCCAATCTGGGTGATGGTCTTCACCGGCGTACTCGACACTGTCGAGCAGATGATCGAAGAGGATGTGACGCCCCGCGGTCGTGCGGTCGTCGAAACGCCGTCGCAGCAAAGAGTACGACTCGTTCCAGGGAATGCCCGCCCGAGACGAAAGGAAGCGGTACGCTGGCGCCAAGTTGTCGTGAAAGAACTTGGGGACAGGTTCACGCTGCGGCAGGGCGAGGTTGCCCCAGGAGTCGGGGTCCCGGCATAGCGCCCGCAGGTGCTCACGCACTCGGACCCGTTCGACTTGGGAGCTGTAACGCCTAAACCAAGCATTGTGGTAGTACCGCCCGCCTTCAATCACCGTGCGGGCCAGGTTTTTGGTGGACAAACTGTCCTTTCTAACGGGAACACCATGTTCCCGGCGCCCGCGAGGAGGATCGAACTCCCCTCGCCGGATCGACAATCCGGTCGCTTCACCAGATGCGTACGCGGGCAAGCGTGGGTGACCGTGGTGAGTCACCCGTGATCTGTTCTGGACAGATCGGAGAAGTCACCGCGCGCGCCTTGTCACGCGCGCGGCGCTTCTCGTCGCATGAGTTGTCAAAGTACCAAGGCGAAACGAGTCGCCGAGCCCGGATGGGCTTGCTTGCGCGCCCGAAGACGAACAAGCAGGTTGTCTTGCAATCCGAAGATCGCGGTGGGGCACCAGGGGATCGAACCCTGATCAACCGGTTAAAAGCCGGTAGCTCTTCCGTTGAGCTAATGCCCCCGATGAGGGTCGGGGTTCGAGATTGTTCGTTGATCGATTGTTCGTTGATTGGACAAAGCTCTCCTGTTCGATTCCGCAGCTGCGCGCAGCGGAATGCCAAAATGCAAAAAGGCCGCCTCTGGTTTTCACCGAAGCGGCCAATCGCGAAGCGAATGCTCTACGCGTGAGCCGCCCTAGGTGATCTCCTCCTGTGCGTCGCGGATCGCTATCCGCAGACTACCGACGTCGTTGCACCACCCGCCATAAGGGCGCGCGGGGCAAGGCTCGGCCTTCTGCGAACTTGGATGTCGCAATGCAAGGCTTCGTGTTTCGGAAAATGGTTTCATGGTTCGTTTCGATCTCTGACGTACGGGCGACCCGGTTTATTGGATCTTTTTCTTGTCGAATTGGTTCTAGGTCTTGTCTTGGTTTTGGGTCATTTTTTCAGGAAAAAAGCCCTGAAATTGAAAAAGGCCGCTGGGAGTTCCCGGCGGCCTCGTTTGCACCTTCTGTGGGTGCAACAACGATTGCCGCCTACCTCGTATCATCTCCAAACAGCGCTAGCTGCTCGGGAGATGCACTTCGACCCTCGGGCAAGATGCCCGTGGCGAGTGCTTGATAGTTGTAATGCATGTTCATGACGTGTGCTTAGGGATACGCCGAAGTTAGTGTCCTGTCAACTTCGTAAGTTCAAATTTGTTTTGTTTTTGTTTTGGGTCGCGCCGTTGGGTCGCGCGCTTTCACTACTCTCGAACTTTTTCACGAAGGCGCGCCCGTTCGCATCTGCATCACTTGGCGGTCTGCATTGCTTCACCGCGCAGTCGTCCGGATTCGCACTCGGTCGGCCATGGAAACGCGTACGCTAGACCGAGCGTTGTCAGCAGGATTCGATAGGTCTCACGATCCGTGTTCGCAGCAATCCACGCCTGAGGAGCGAACTTGGGCTTGTCAGCCATGCGGGCTCTCGGAAGCTCCTTCGACCAGAAGTTGAGGGCAGCAACTTGCGGGCCGTCCACCCTTTGCCGAACTTCGAACCCACGAATGGCGCCGATAGAAGCCACTCATCGGGTCGATATAGAAGTTGATGAACGGGCCGATGAGAGCCAGCGAGGCTGTAGCGTTGTCGTAGTCGACGTTCTGCCTATCCAGCTCGATGTCAGGATCCGAGAGAGCGATCCCGATCAGGCCACCGCCAATGACAAGGCCCGGTGCGGGAGTGCCGCCCACAAGAAACTCGAACAACGCGCCGCCACCCTTGATTTCGGCGTCAGTCGTGATGTTGCTGCTCGACAAGGTCCGTTCTCCGCTCGCACTTGCGTAGGCGAAGCCCAACCCAAGCCGCAAGAAAAAGCCATCGTGCTCGTGCACGCCCACGGGTGCCGGGGGTGGTCCGTAGCCGGGCTGCTGGCCATAGCCGGGTTGTTGTTGGCCGTAGCCGGGCGGCTGACCGTAGCCGGGTTGTTGACCGTAGCCAGGTTGTTGCTGTCCGTAACCAGGCTGCTGACCGTAGCCGGGTTGCCCGGGTGGCGGTTGACCCGGTGGCGGTTGCCCGGGTGGCGGTTGCGCTGTTCCGGGGGGGGGGGCGGGGGGGGGCGGAACCTCGCCCGTGGAGGGAGGAGGAGGCGGTGGCGCGCCTTGCCCGAAAGCAGCGGTTGACCACGCGCCGGCTGCGATCAGCGCAGCGCAACTCAGTACGTTGGCTCGAAATATATCTCACCTCCCCTTCTTCGGTGCACCCTTGGAGCCGGCGCGACGCGCGCGGCCGATGGCCTTCGATCGAGTTGTCGACGCTCCCTTGACCGGCTTGCGCGCCGGTGGCTTCGCGACCTTCCTGGCGGCCTTCTTCGCTCCCTTCTTGGTAGGCCTGCGCGCTGCCTTCTTCGCCGCACTCTTGGCGGGCTTGCGCGCCGTCTTTTTCGGCGACTTCTTCGCCGCACTCTTGGCGGGCTTGCGCGCCGTCTTTTTCGGCGACTTCTTCGCCGCACTCTTGGCGGGCTTGCGCGCCGTCTTTTTCGGCGACTTCTTGGCGGCACTCTTGGCGGGCTTGCGCGCCGTCTTTTTCGGCGACTTCTTGGCGGCACTCTTGGCGGGCTTGCGCGCCGTCTTTTTCGGCGACTTCTTGGCGGGCTTGCGCGCCGACTTTTTCGCGGTTCTTTTCGCTGCGTTCATGGCGAACTTGCGCGCCTTCTTCTTGGCTGTGCTTTTGGCCGTCTTCTTCGCCGTGCTTTTGGCAGGCTTGCGGGTCGCCTTCCTGGCCGACGGGCGCCCCCTAGCCGCGGCACTTTTGCGGGGCCGCTTGTACTTCTCGTCGCGTCGCTCACCCCGGAGCAGCTTGTCGATGGCTTGTTTGATTCGGCGCTGTTTGGTTGCTGCAGTTTTGGCACCCCGAATCCAATCCGCGTAGCCACGACGCTCCGACGGCGGCAGTGAATCGAAGAACTTCTTGGCGCCTGTGCTTTTCGAAAGCGCTTGGCTGAGCTCTTTGGGCACGACCACCGCCTTCTTTACCGCGGCGCGCTTGGGCGTTTTGATGCCGGACACATTGAGCTTCACGGCCTGTTTGAGCATCGCAGTGATCGGCTTGGCCTTGACCTGTGACTCCTTGGTGAAGTGCGCGGCTCGCATGGCGATCGTCGAGCCACCGTTCAGGAGTCGCGCCGGATCTTCGAGCAGAGTGCCCTTGTGAAACCACAGTGCCACGTGTTTGCGAAAGCCCATGTAGGAGCAGACAATCCCATCCTTCATCAGCGTGGGCGCACCCCACTTGATGTCCTCTTGAACGGTCTTGTCCGCCCCTAGCAATATGTCGCGGAGCTTCTTAAGGATGGGTTTCGCGTAGGCCGGAGCCTTGTCGATGTACTTGTCCACTCGAGGGTCCCGGCGAGGCATGGTGCGAGTGTGCCATGGCTGTCCGGGGAATTACGAGGGGGCGCGGGCTCCAGAAGAATGCCGCGCCGGTTCGCGCCCCGCGATTCAGTCGCTCACTTGGGCGAGCTTCCGATGCAACAGGCGTTGTTCCGCAGTATTTGCGCAAAGCTCGAGGGCGCGCTCGAAGGCGACACGAGACAGATCCAGCTTGCCGGCGCGCCGGAGGAGGTCGCCCCGGGCGGCGTGAAAGAGATAGTAAGTGTCGAGGGGATCGGAAAGCTGTTCGGTGAGCTTCAGCCCCACCTCTGGACCGAAAGCCATGGCGACGGCGACAGCACGATTGAGGGCGACCACGGGAGTCGGCTCGACGGCGAGCAACCGATCGTAGAGCGCGGCGATCTGACGCCAGTCGGTTTTCTCAGGCGCCGATGCTTCGGCATGCACAGCGGCGATTGCGGCTTGCAGGGGGTACACCGAATGCGAAGAGAGCTTCAGCGCCCGACGCGTCAAGTCGCAGCCTTCTTGGATGCGGTCTTGCCGCCACAGACCGCGATCTTGTTCCTCCAACAATACGATCTCACCGTCGGTATCGACCCGGGCGTCTCTTCGTGAGTCCTGCAACAGCATCAGCGCCAACAATCCGACGGCGTCGGCACTCTCGGGCATCAGCCACACTAGCTCGCGTCCCAAGTAGATCGCATGCTCGCACAGCTCGGCTCGAACCAACTGCTCACCTCGAGTGGCGGTGTAACCCTCGTTGAAAGTCAAGTAGACCACGCGCAGGATTCCCGCGGTTCTCGGGCCCAGCTCGTCGGACTCGGGCACCCGATATGGGATCCCAGCAGCCCGGATTTTGTTCTTCGCCCGCACCAAGCGCTGCGCCAAGGTCGGCACCGGCAGGAGGAACGCGCGCGCGATCTCCTCGACGCTGAGGCCCGCGATGGCGTGAAGCGTGAGGGCGATCTGCGCCTGCAATTGCAGCGCAGGATGACAGCAGGTGAACATGAGGCGCAGCATGTCGTCGCCAATCGCGGGCTCGTCCTCGGGGCTCGGCACGGACGCGTCTGGAGACGCGTCCGCCGCCATTTCGTCGTGCTTGGCTCCTCGCAGCGAGCGCTTTCGGATCTCGTCAACCGCCTTGTTGCGCGCAGCGGTGAGCAGCCAAGCGCGGGGGGATTCGGGGATGCCGCTCGTTGGCCACTGCACCATGGCAGCAGCCAAGGCGTCCTGGAGGGCGTCCTCGGCAAGGTCGAAACTGCGAAGGCGCCGGATCAAACGCGCGAGGACAGCGCCATGGTGACGCCGCACGATCGCTTGGATCTCTTCTCGACTGACCGCCACCGCCCTCCGATACTACGGTGGACGGTGGGTCTCCAGCTGCTTACTCGAACGTCATCACCGGTCGCACCTCGATGCTCCCGGTAGTGGCGGTGGGGATGCGCGCGGCGATCTTGAGCGCCTCGTCGAGATCTTTTGCCTCGACCATGTAGTAGCCGCCCAGTTGCTCCTTCGTCTCCGCGAAGGGACCGTCGGTGGTCAGCGTCTTTCCATCGCGGACTCGGACCGTCGTCGCGGTCGCGACCGGCTCCAATGCATCACCACCACGAAGCTGACCGCCGGCTTTGATTTCCTCGGTGAACTTCATGTAGCCGGAAAAGATCTCCTTGTTCTCAGCCTCGTTGCGCACGTCTTTCAGAGCCTCGTTTTCATAGATCAACAGTAGGTACTGCACGGTAAAGCCTCCTTGGTTGTCGGTCTTCCAGGAGTAGTCGAATCAGCGTCGAGTTTTTCGACACCACCCCGAGCCATTTTTATTGCCCAATGATCTTGGGCATTTAACCCGCAGTTTGGATTTTTTTCACCCGGACTGTCGATCCGAGAGCGGGCCGAACGACCTGCATGCGAGAAAGACACCACGGGCGCAGCGCGCCCCATGCAGAAGGAAGTCAAATGGCACGAGATCAAGGACGGTTTGTTTGGTTCGAGTTGGTGGCAAAGGATCACGAAAAGGCGAGGGCCTTCTATCCAGAGCTCTTCGGCTGGAAGCTCGATAGCTTCGACATGCCGGGTGGAGAGAGCTATCCGATGCTCAAGGTCGGCGATACGGGAGTCGGGGGCTTCATGACGCCGCCCAAAGATGGGATCCCTCCACACTGGGTCAGCTATGTGTCCGTGGACGACGTGGATGCCACCGCAAAGAAGATCGAAAAAGCCGGAGGCAAAGCTCTGATGGATGCCTTCGATGTGGCGCCGGTAGGGCGCATGCAACCCGTGGCGGATCCCGAGGGGGGCACCTTCATGCTGTTCCGGCCCCAGGAGGGCGACCCCTCCGAAGTCAAGGGCCCGGGCGCGTTTCACTGGAACGAGCTGTGGGCCAAGGACCCCAAAGCCGCTCTCGACTTCTACAGCAGCGTGCTCGGCTACACCCACGAGAGCATGAAGATGCCCAACGGGGACTACCACGTCCTGAAGACTGGAGAGACCGCACGAGGCGGCTTGATGCAGTCCCCGAGCAGCGACGTGCCGACCATGTGGCTGCAGTACGTCGAGGTGGAAGACTGCGACGCGACGGTCAGCCGCGCCAAGAAGCTCGGCGGCAGCCAAGTGGGAAACACGATGGAAGTGGACGGCGTAGGCCGCTTCGCGATCATCAAGGATCCGCTGGGAGGGGTGATCGGGGTGATCAAGCCGGCGCAGAGCTAGGGCCCACGAGCTCGAGCTGCGCATCCGGGCGCCACGGGTTTCCGCGGCGCCAGGGTGCGTCCGCTACGGGTCGGTGTAGGATGAGAAGGTGACTCGATGCCATCCCGCGCCCTTCCTGGCTCTATCCCTGCTCATGTCGGGCTTCGGCTGCGGCAACGAGTCGGGCGGAGCCTCGTCCGGCGGCGGCGCGACCAGCAGCGGGGGCACGGGTGCAGCTGCGGGCTCCAGCGGGGCGAGTGGTAGCAGCTCCGGTGGCAGCGGTGGCGCCAGCGGCTTTGCGGGGAGCGGCGGGACAGCCGGCGGAAGTGGTGGGAGCGCGCCGAAGTTGGCTTGCGTCCCCACCGCGGCGCTGGACGCGCTCCCTCAGACCATGGAATGCGAGGACAAACACATCGTGAAGGCGACCATCGCGCGCCTACCCCACGATTGTCACACTCAAGGGATCGGTTTTCATCCGACGTCGAAACGTTTCGTGGTGACCTGCCAAGATCAAGGCGCCGGCTTCAGCGGGCGGGTTCTGTCTTTTCCCACCGAAGCGAATAGTGGTGGCGAGTGGCTTGCTACGGACGGGGTCTCGCTGCTGGAGAATGCCCAAACGCCGCATCCCTCGGCGATTCAGATCACGGCCGACGGCACGTTGCTCGTGGCCATGGCCAAGGGCTCCGCCAGCGGACCGTCCGCCTTCTATCCTCTCAGAATCACCGCCGAAGGCAAGGTGGAGAAAGTGGGTACGAAGTTCAGTCACAGCCAAAGCCACGTGGGCGCCGTCGGCTACGCCAATATCGACGGCAACACCCACGCCATCGGCTGCGGATGGGACTGCGCGACGCTCAGCCTGTATTCAGCTTCTGGGGAAGACCAGACCACTGCCCTGAAGCTGATCTCTCATGGCAGCACGAAGTCCCATGTGACGTCCGGGGTGGACGAAAATGTCGGCGCCTACAATTCCCTGTATCTGACCGAGCGCTGTGAAGACGGCAAGCCGCTGCTCTTTGCGTCGCACGGCGACTGGCTGGACGTGTGGGCGCTATCCAACCTGGGCAGCACGAGCTTCTCCATGTCCAAGATCGCCAAACGCCAGGTCAAAGAGAACGTGGTGAAGTGGAAGGGGCGCCCCATCTTCTATGAAGGCATGACCCTGGAAGTGGACGCCGGAAAGGTCTTCGTCTGGGCGGCACCCCACGATTTCGGCACAGACAGTTGCCCAACCGGTACCCGCTGCATGCAGTACGCGTATCGCTGCGCCTTTGGCGGCTTGCCCTAGCGCGGTTAGCACCCCCGAGCTCGAAGTACCGACGACTCGAAGTGAAGAACATGCCCAGGCAGGGCGTGTGGATCGGAGGCACGGACAACCTGCTCGATGGCGTGCACTCCCACCACAATGGTCTAACGGGCATCCAGATCTACAGCCCCTATTCCGACTTTCCCTACGGCGCGTTTGGCTCTCGGAACACGATCCGCAACTGCACGACAAATGACAACTCTGGCGCCGGTATATTCGATGCGGAGTTTGCCAACGGTGGCAATTCCGACGGCATCTCCATCTCCAGCGGCGCGGACAACCGCGTTGAAAACTGCTTGGTCTACAAGAACTCGGATGACGGCATTGATACCTGGCGCTCCACGGGCAGCTACGTCGGCTACAGCATCTCCTACGCGAACGGCATCGCCGACGGCGACGGGCAAGGCATCAAGGCCGGTGGACAGCCGCCAAGCGCGGACACGATCGTAGAGCGTTGCCTGTCGTACTCCAACAAGGCCGCCGGAATCGACTTCAACTCAGCAAAGAACGCGAGCTTCACGAACAACACGACCTGGGACAACAAGCGCGGCTACACTCTGGGTTCCGACACAGTGGTCACCGCCAACATCGCCGGCGAGACCAGCAACAACGGCGGTACCGGGATCCCCAAGGACAACTCCTGGCAGCGTTCTGGCATCGTGTCCTTCATCAGCACGGATCCCAAATCCGCAGACTTTCTCAAGCCAACCGTCGGCGGCGGCTTCGAGGACATCGGCGTCCACGCCAAGTAGCCCTAAGCGTCCCCAGAGCGAGCGCGAGCTTGCGCGCCAGCACGCCAAAGCCCGTCCCATTACTTGCCCTTCCTGCACCTCCTTATCGAGGTCGCGTCGAGTCGCAAACAGGAGCCGAACGCCAACGTCGAGGGGCTTTTCGCCGCCAACGCGTGTGACCTGCGACCCTTTGATCGCGCGCAGTAGTTTTGCCTGCAGCGCGTTGGGCAGATCGCCGATTTCGTCCACCAAGAGAGTGCCGCCGCTCGCTCGCTCGAACACACCACGATGAACTCCCGTAGATCCAGTGGACGCGCCGCGCTCGTGCCCGAATAGCTCGCACTCGATGAGATTGGACGTCACCGCCGTGCAGTCGAATACAACAAAGGGCCCTGCGGCGCGCGGCCCGACTTCGTGCAGCGCTTCCGCAAGCTGTTCCTTGCCGGTCCCAGTTTCGCCCTCGATCACGACGGGCACTTCGGTCAGTGCCAGGCCTGCCAACGGATGCACGGCTGCCCCTCGACAATGACTACGCCAATCAAGAGCCCTCGAAGGCTCTGATCCAAGATGCTAAGCTTCTGGCGAACGACATCGTTGGACGCCTGCTGAGCGACTCCGCTCGCCTCGCAAAAGTCGTCGGTTGCACCCCCACGGGTCCGAACGACGCGGCCTGCTTCGAACATTTCGTGACGCGCTTCGGCCGATTGGCATTCCGACGCACCCTCGATCCGGAAGAAGTCACGCGCTTCCTAGGTCCCCTCGAACTTTCCAAACGGCGCGGCAGCGGCACTGTCGCCGTCGACCCCATCGTCAGCCCGCGGTTGGCCTTCGAGACCCTATTCAAAGGCCTCGCTCCGCAGACGAACAACACTGGAGAAGCCGAGTACCTGCTCAAGCGGCGCAAGAGTGTGATCGACCTGGTGCAGGCGAGCCGTCAGCGACTGATCTCCAAGCTGGGCGCCCAGGACAAGCGGCGTATGGAGCGACACTTTGACGAACTCCGATCCTTAGAGCTCCGGGTGGAGGAGTTGGAGGCCGCTGGACCCGCCGTGGGCGCGTGCGTGCCGCCAAGCAACCCGGGCGACGATCCGCCCATCGGCAAGCTCACCTCCGTCGGATGCACCTTCGATGAAAAGTCCGGCTCCTGCTACGACTCTTCGACGGGCTATAGCGACGAGGAGCTACGCGGCGACTTGCTCTCCGACTTCATCGCGACGGCCTTCGCCTGCGACTTGACTCGCGTAGTGTCGTACCAGCTGTCGTTCTGGAAGTGCTACATGAACGCTTACGCGGCGACGGGCTACACGTCCGACTTCCACAGCCTGTCCCACCAACACATCTTCCCCCACGGGGCTTTTGCCGACGGCGTGGGCTTCCACGTGAAGCTGTTCGCGCAGGTCGTCTCCAAGCTGGGCAAGCTCAAGGAGATAGACGGCAGCAACATGCTCGATCACTGCGCCATGTCGTTGGTCTTTGAAGGCGGACGCGGGCTCGACCCCCAGACCGGCAAGAAGCACAGCACTCATTCCAGCGAGAACATGGTGATGCTCGTGGCAGGGCGCGCCGGTGGCCTCAAGTCGGGCCAGCACATCGTAGCTCAGGATGCCCGCCCGGCGCAGGTTGTTGCCTCGACCATGCATGCCGTTGGCGTCAAGCAAGATCTCGGCGAAGTGAAGGGAACGCTGCCAGCGTTGTTCGGCTGAGTGGCGATCGCCGACGCGACGCCAGGCGCAGCGTGAAGCGGCGGCCGTGCTGCGCGGAAGGTTCCGCCAGAGCCCCGCTGAGCAAGGTCTCGGGACCCAAAACAGCTCTGTTGCCAACTAAACAAACCAAAAGAAAGGCGTCGCTTGTGTGGGGATGCAACAGAGCTGCCTTGTTCCTCAGCGCAACGACGCGGCTGCTCTCCCCCGCGTGAGCTCCATACACGGGACCAGCCGGCCTGCGCGCTTGTGCTTGTGGCTTCGTTGGTGCGTGCTTTCGTAACCATCCACGCCCGTGGAGAGTCGTGCTAGCTTGCGGGGATGTCGGTAACACGATGGATACGATCGATGGCTGTGGCAGCTATCGCGTGTGGGGTTGTGGTGAGCTTGGTGCCAAGCGATGCGAGTGCTTGTGGCGGGTTCTTCTCGAGGCAGACTGTGGAGGGGCCGAGGCGTCCCTCCCTTTCCTACGAACAAACGCTGATTGTGTTCGACGAGAAGAAGAAGCATCAGCACTTCATTCGGGAGGTGGCGTTCAACGCGTCGGACGAAGCTTTTGGCTTCGTGGTTCCCACGCCTTCCCGCCCCCAAGTGAACGCGGTCAAAAAGAGTCCCTTCGGCGAGATGCGACGCAAGTTCCCCTATGAGCGCGTGGTCGGAGTATTCGGCAAGGGCGGCCTTGGTTTCGGTTCGGGGGCGCGAGGCAGTGGCGGCGGCGTCAAGGTGCTGGAGAAAAAGCGCGTGGGTAGCTTCACCGCCTACGTGCTGGCGGCCGACGACGAAAAAGCGCTGGCAAGTTGGCTGAAGAAGCACCAACTCGTCAGCACGCCGGAAGCAGACGTGTGGCTGAAGCACTACGTGGACATGAAGTTCTTCTACGTGGCCATGCGCTACGATCCGCCGAAGGGGACGGCAAAAAGGCTCAGCTCGGTGAAGGCTGAGACCATGCGCATCTCCTTCGATACGCCGGTGCCCTACTACCCCTACTTCGAACCCGACACGCCCAAGGGCATCGCGCCGCGCTCGCAGCGCATGCTCGAACTCTGGGTCGTTGGGGCTCGAGCGAGCGTGCCGGTGGCAGCCCGAAGACAGGCGGGCAAAGTCAGCTGGGTGCGACCCCTCGCAGAGGGCACGCAGCACGCGAACGCGGGCGCGGGCCTGAAAGCGGCACTAGGAGCTGAAGCAAAACTGTTGCCTGAGGGTGAGCTGCAAGTGCAGACCTTCATCGACCAGAAGCGGTCTCGAAAAGGCTTCGGCGACGTGCTCTTCGTTTCGAAGCAGAAGCGACAGCTGGACGACGCAACCAAGCACATGTTGACGTCGTATCTGCCAATCCTCGATCCGGGGCTCAGCGCGGGGAGCAAGAAATGAAACGCTTGTGCTTGTTTCTCGCAGCGGTGCTGTGCCTCGGTGCGGCTTGCGACAAGAAGCCGGCTGCGGAAGAGCCCACGGCAAAGAGCTCGGCCCCCGCTGTCTCTGAGAAAAGCCAAGCCCCGAGCGCAACGATCGCGACCGCGCCATCGGCTGCACCGCTGGGCCCGGGTTCCGGAAGTGCGGAGGAGAGAAAGAGCGCGGTGCTCAATCTGATTAGTGGAGAGGTGTCCGCCGCGCAGCTGCCCGAGGTCGCCACGGAGCCGGGGGAAAAACTTGATCCTTCTTTGCGCTCCAGCTTGGCACCCGTGCGCGCGGTACGAATCCGCTTCGGCAAGATCAACGTCGTGGGCGATCAGATGCCCGAAGTCGTACGGCGCATCGTGCGACAGCGCTACCCGAAGATGCGGCACTGCTACCAGACTGGCCTCGAGAACAACCCGAACCTGCAGGGCCGAATTACGATTCAAATCGTGATCGACAAGGGCGGCCGGACCGTGGCTGTCAAAAGCGCGAGTGCGGACCTGCCGGACAAGACCGTGATTGGCTGCGTGGTCAAGACCCTGCGTCAGCTCCGCTTCCCCAAGTCCGACACGGGCCAGATCTCCCGAGTGAGCATCCCGCTGCTCTTCATGCCCCAGTGAGAGCCAAGCCGTGCCGGCCGCGGTTCATGACCGAACGTTGAGTGGGTTGTCGCGCACCCTCGTGTTCAGCGCAGCGCTGGGGCTCGGAGCGTGTGGCTCACGAAGTGGGCTCGGCACGGGTGGAGGCGCACAAGGTGGCGGTGGCACGTCTGGTTCGTCGGGGACGGGCGGAACGGGAACAGGCGGAACTTCGACAGGCGGAACACCTTCCACATTGTGTCCTCCGAATTCCGGACCCATCCCCATGGCTTACCTGGACAGTCCCTATGCCCTCGCCATCGACGACCTGAATGTCTTTGTGGGGCAATCCGTGGACAAGGGCGGGGTCCAACGAATTGCCAAAGTCGGCGGGCCAGTCACCGTCCTGTCCGACAAGGGTGGACGCTCCTTTCACATGAGCTTGAGCGCGACGCACGTCTACTACACGACGAGTGTGAACGGTCAGGTCAAGCGCCTGAGCAAGTTCGGGGGGCTCGAGGTGCTGGCCGACTTTCAGCACTTCCCCCGGGGCGTCGTCACCTCCGGGAGCGACGTGTATTGGACTTACGCCAGTGCGGCAGTCAACGGCGGGCTGCGTCACCTAAACCTTTTCGACGGGGCCGTCGAAGACCTACTCGAGAAACTTCGGGATCCGTGGACTCTCGTCTTGCACGGCACCTCGCTCCTGTTTTCGGCTCACGGCACGGACCCAGAGATTGTCGAGTATTCGATCACCGACTCGAAGGTCATCAACTCGTATCCGACGGAGCTGCAGTCCAATGACATGGCGGTGACGGATTCGGACATCTTCTACACCACCAACACGTCGCTGTTTCGTGTGAACCGCGCATCCGGCAGCCAGTCGAAGCTGCTGAGTGGAGTGTTTGTGGACGGCGTCGCCGTCGCGAACGGGAGCGTGTACGTGACCGAGCGAGGCGGTGCTGGGATGAACGGCCGGGTGCGGCGCCTTGATCTGGGTTCTGGTCTCGAAACGATCGTTGCGGAGGGTTTCTGGGCTCCGCGGCGCGTGGTGGTCGATTCGGAATGCGTCTACTTCACCGACCAAGGCCCCGTGGATGGCCCGGGCTCCGTCGTGCGCGCGCCACGCTGAGTCGGTAGGAAGCGGCGGCGGGTGCGCGTGGGCCCCCTGACCTCGCTTTCAGTAGCGGCTTCTGCGGGCCTGACAGGGCATTGAAATCCTGCGCAGCCTTGAAAAGTTTTCGTAGCGGGAAATCAGTTCAATTCGCGAACCCCTCACTTTTTCAGCTGCGCGAGAATGGACCAAACTTTGCAGAAACCGTGAAGCGTCATGGCCATGCTCGCGCCTCCATCAGAGCGCCGGGCCCACCGGCGGGTCCCCCTCGAAAGCGATGTGCGGGTGACTCGCGCCGGCGAGACCTGCGTGACGAGAGCCAACAACGTCTCGGTGGGCGGCCTGAACCTCTCGGGGCTCGCCGGCGTCGACGCCGGCGCGGAGATCGAGTGCGAGCTGTCCTTGGGCCTGGGGCGGACCTTCGTGACCCGCGCTGAAGTCATGTGGATCAACGGTCAGAACGCAGGAGTGCGCTTCCTGCAGCTCGATCAGCGCGCCCTGGTCGCGCTGATCGGCTACGTCGGCCGCGCATCCTGACCAACCCCACGGACACGCGCGCGAGCCGCTATTGGCTCAGCTGCTGGGGTCGAAGGTGACCTTCTGCTCGCGCTCGCTAGAAGGTGTGCCGGTGCGGTAGGGGCGGCGATTGGTGAAGACCACCTCTACGTTTTCCACGGTTTGGGGAACCGAAAACAGCACCCAGCCTCGAGTCTTCTCACCCTGACCCACTCGGCCTGATTTCAACGTCGGATTGCAGTCGCTGCCGGAGCGAATGATCGAACGGAAGGTCATGCCCTCCGGGTCTTTCACTTTGAATTGGGTGTAGGAAACGTTGTGGTCCTTTTCGCCGTTGCCCTCGAAGATGACGTTGACTCCGATGAGCTTCTCTTTCTTCCGCTTGAGGCTCCGCCGGCTGTAGAAGTTCGACAGGCGGCAGTCCTTGAACTCCTCCACTGTGAGCGTCACGCCGTCGAGCTTCGCTGCTTGCTTGAGCTTCAACTTGCCCTTCGGCGTCTCGGGGAGCACAGGTGCCGTCTTCGTCGGAATGGGCAGGGGAGACCTGGTGGTCGGCGGCGGCGCCTTCTTCTTCTTGCAGGCGAGCAACGCTACCGCGACAACCATCACCGGAATACTCAGAGACCGCACTCCACTC
Source organism: Polyangiaceae bacterium (assembly GCA_965222375.1). Lineage (GTDB taxonomy): Bacteria > Myxococcota_A > Polyangia > Polyangiales > Polyangiaceae > JACKEA01. Next base: position 2,323,192 of record CBDCTZ010000016.1, on the reverse strand, counting down.
GCTAACCGCATCCTAGTCGCTCCTTCTTGCACAAGCGTCTGCTTCCCCTAGTGCGAGAAAGCGGCCAGACCATAACACCCGATGTTTCCCGTGGGTCGGATTTTCCGAACACCCGAGAAACTGCGGCGATATGCGCGCGTGGCGGCCGCAGCGCTATACTCGGAGTACAGGGAGCCAGCCATGCACCGATACACCAAGCATCTTGCGTTGCCGTTCATGTTGGCGCTCTGCGCCGGTTGTGGAGAAGATAGCGGCTCGACGCCGGGGGCCGGGGGAGCTGCGGGGGCAGCCGTGGGTGGCGGTGCGGGCTCGGGAGGCAGCGGCGCTGGAGGGAGCGCGGGCGGCGCGGGCACGGCCACCGGGGGCTCAACGGCGACCGGTGGCGCGACCGCAAGTGGCGGCTCCACAGCGACCGGCGGAAGCGCCGCGACGGGGGGCTCACCAGCGAAGGGCGGTTCCCCGGCAACGGGCGGGTCGCCGGGTACCGGGGGCACGGGCGGCACCGGCTTGCCACCGCCGGGCAATCCAAACGGCAAGTGCGCGGTGCCGGCAGGCGCGCAACCCGAAGATGTTTCCAAACCCACGACGGTCGTTGGAACCGGCACTGCCGTAAGCTGCACCTCAGCCGCATTCGTTGCCGCAGTTGCGAAGGGCGGCGTCATCACGTTCAACTGTGGCCCTGCGCCGGTCACCATCAAGCTCACTCAGACCGCGAAGATCTTCAACGATACAGGACCGAAGATCGTCATTGACGGCGGCGGCAAGGTCACTCTGAGCGGCGACGGCAAGCGCCGCATCCTGTACATGAACACCTGCGACAAGAATCAGAAGTGGACCACCTCCCACTGTCAAAACCAGGACCACCCCCAGCTCACGGTGCAGAACCTGACCTTCGTCGATGGCAACGCTTCGGGCCAGACACCGGAGGGCGGCGGCGCCATTTTCGTGCGTGGCGGACGCTTCAAGATCATCAACAGCCGCTTTTTCAACAACGCCTGTGACGCCGTGGGGCCAGATGTCGGCGGCGCGGCGATCCGCACCTTGAGCCAGTACAACGGCCTGCCCGTGTACGTGGTGAACAGCACCTTCGGGGGCGGGCCCAACCTGGGCGGCGTCTGCTCCAACGGCGGCGGCCTTTCCAGCATCGGGGTTTCCTACACGGTGCTCAACAGTCTGTTTTCCCACAACCAAGCCATCGGCAAGGGTGCCAACCCGGCGAAACCGAACACGCCAGGTGGCGGCAGCGGCGGCGCGATCTACAACGACGGCAACACGTTCACTCTGACCCTCTGCGGTGTGCAGATGAACGACAACACGGCCAATGAAGGCGGCGGCGCGATCTTCTTCGTCAGCAACGACAAGAGCGGTTTCCTGGTGATCAAAGACTCGGTGCTCAGCAACAATCCCAGCGCTGGCTTCGAGACCAAGGGCTACCCCGGGATCTTCGTGATCGCGAAGGACGTCACGGTCACGAATTCCACCCTGCAATAAGCCTGGGGGCAGCCACCCGCAGGCTCCGATATCGATTCGCTTTCCTTCGCGCCCCGGGGGACTAGGCTGCGTCGCGTGACCAAACGCTCCGACTTCGATCCCTTCGTGCTGCCCCTTCGCAGTCAGGTGATCGATCTTCCGTCAACGGTGGACGAGACCGTAGGCAAGTTGAGCACGCTGATAGCCGGTGAGCAGACGAGTACCAGCGACGACAAACCCTTCCGCGGGGAAATCGAGAAAGGTCGCTTGCAGCTCGCCGTACGCATCCCCACGTCCGGGGTTGCGTCGAACTACGTGCGGCACGAGCGAGCCCTCGTCATCGTATACGGCGCTGTCACTGCCCGCGGCGATGGCTCCACCCTGCGCCTAGACATGCGCCAACCCCTGCCGGCCTTCGTCCTGCTGGCGATCATCTGGGCGGGCTTCATCTACACCATTGCGAAGGGCGCCTCACCCGCGCTGCTGATGACGCCCGTGTTGGGCCACGCGATCTTGATCTTCTTTTTCCGAATGGCGACCCGGCAGCGCGTGCTGGACCCCGTATCCAAGGCGCTAGGCGTCAAGCTCTGAGCCACGGGCTGCTGATCGCGTTCGCTAGCGGGCCGCCGTCTTGGCGAAGAGCACTTGCAGGTCTTCCAGATCGTCAACGACGACCCCACGCGCCTCGAAGCCGCGAACCAACTCCCGGCGCGTCTCCGAAAACCACTCGGGGCGCGTGCAGTGCAGAGTGCCCGTACGCGCGTAGATGGACTGAACGCGGTCTTCCAGGTGCATCCGATCGATGCGCACGACCCGAACTCGAGGCGCTAGGCGTTCCACGAGGCGCTTGGGTTCCATGGGCAACATGGGCTGGATCACGGCAAAGGTGTCGAGGCCCGCACGCTGACAAGCTTCCAGAGTCGATAGTCGCGCCTCGATGGGATCTGCGCCGGGCTCGAAGGCGTGCCGAATGCCGTCGTCATCTGTCGGAACGGATAGCCCGACCCAAGCCCGCTCGAATTTGGCGAGTAGGGGGATGTCCTCGGCAATTCGCACGGCTCGGGTCAGAACGCAGGGCGAAAACCCATGGTCGAGCAGGACCTGCAGGCAGCGTCGCGTAATTCGGTGTCGACGTTCCAACGGCTGGTAGGGATCCGTAACGACCGGACTGAGCCGCACCACTCCAGGTTCGAAGCGGGCGACTTCCTCGAGCAGTACCTCCGGAAGATTGTCTTTCACGTCAACCCATCCTCCCCACGCCTTACGGGGGAGCCCGGAGAGGCTGCGGGAGAGATCTGCCGGCTCTTCTACGAAGCAGAAGCTGCAGCCAATCGTGCAGCCGACGTAGGGGTTCAGGTAGTACTGACCACGCCCTTCGCGAACCAGGGCGCGGCGCACGCGCACCTCACGCACGTGGCACTTGGCGCTTTCGTCCACGTCGCGTTCCAAACTGGGCAAGCTGCGCTCCCATTGTCGAACAACCCGGACCAGAGCGTCGAAGGCAGTCCGTAGCGTCGGGCCCAGGGCGCGACCCTCGAAAAAGGGATCCCGTGCGTTCAGGTTGAACCGCTCAGTTCGCGCCAAGCAAGGAGTCGTCTCACTTCGAGCGGATAGTTCGACGAGCAGAACATCGTCTCCGGCAACGAGGGTAATGCTCGGGCCATGGTCGACGTCCCAATCGAGTACCGACCAATCCACCGGCAGCGCCGCCTCTAGGCGCAGGCGCTGCACCAGTTGCTCCGTGGCAGCTGCGGCTGGGTCGGTGCGGGTCAATCCGATTCGGCCCCGAAGTCGTAGCGCCCTGGTGCCAGCACCAGGGCCGGATCGAGCAACCGCTTGAGCCGATGTAGAATCAGGTCGAAGTCGTCGCGGCTTTTCGGAAGCGCGTTCATGGACTGAATTCCGAGGCGGTGGGGCAAGAAGCCATCGGCAACGAGCTTGCTCAGCATGTCATCGTGGCAGGCAAGCGCACGCTCATCCTCCCCCTCGATCGCGCGATCGTAGATGATGAGCGGCACCGGAAACACCACGCGTTCGACGGGCGCAGCGATGACGAGCAGGGGTTCAAAGCCATGCTCGGCAAACACGCTCTCCAGCAACTCGACGGCGCGCTCCACGTCCGCGCCGCGAAAGGCGGCGGTTGGGCAGGCCCACAACACGCCAACATCGTCTTGATCCGGTTTCATCACAGACGGGATTGCACCGCGTTTTCGGAAGTACATGCTGCGCATGCTGGCTTCGTGGGGCATGCCCAACAGGAACTTGAAAGCCGGTTCTGGACCGAACTGTCCATCCGCAGGCCGGTCTCCGTCCAGCTCAGTCACGTCCAAACCCTCCACTAGGGGAGCTAGTCGCGCGCGCACCCGGGCCACGTTGGCGTCACGCTGCTCCGGGGATGCCGCGAATACGGAGCTCAAACCAAACCAGCGAACCCCACCCAGTTCGTCCCGAAGAGAGCTGCGCTCTGCGGCGCTGATTGGCGTGCGACCACCGGTGAGTTCCCAGGGATACTGGCGGGACGTCGAGAGCACTCGGAGATCGTTGCTCAATGCGGAGCCGCTTCGCAGCGTGCCCTCGCGCCGCAGATCGCGAATCGCATCCACGACCGGCGCCAGAGCGTGGGCATCGCGAAAGCGAAACCGAATCGCGGCCAACGCGTTCGGCGTTCGAGCCAACCACAGCGTGATTCGGGTAACGACGCCTAGATTGCTTTGGGAAAACAGTCCGTCCAGAGACGGACCGACGCCGTATCGGTGCAGAGCGCCAAGGTCGCCCGATCCCCAGCGGCCAAAACCTGTGTGGAGTAGCTCCCCGCTCGGCAACACGACTTCGAGGTTGGCCACGTGATCGAATCGGTAGGCATTGGGCCCGCTGCCGTCACCCCGCTCGAGAGCGTTTGCCAACACGCTGGCGTGCGGGCTACCACCGATGACGTTGAGAGAATGGCGCGAGGAGTTGCGCTTCAAGAACTCGAATAGCGACTGAAAGGTGACTCCCGGCTGTACGCTGACGCAGCCAAGCTCGTCATCGTAGTCCGTGATCGCCTCCATTCGCCCCAGATCCAACAACACAGCGTCCTTGACAGGCACCCGTGAGCCGAGCCCCCAATTCGCGCCGCGACTCGTGGGATAGACAGGTACGCCGTGGCGCGTAGCGATGCGCAACGACTCGCGAACTTCATCGGTAGAACTTGGGCGGATGATGGCGCAGACTCGAGCGGAGGTCGCGAACGTTGCCGTCGCCGCCGCTCGAAGTGGTGCAGCCTCCCGAATCACATGGCCCGGCCCGAGGGCACGCTCCCAATCCGCGCAGGCAGCGCCGAGCTGGGCTTCGGACGGCTTCGCCATGTGCAGCCGACCGTAGCACCTTGTACACTCAGTGCATGCGAATCACCTCGGGACTGTTGCTCGGGCTGCTGCTGTCAGCGTGCAGTGCCGATGACCCGAAGCCCGGCGCTGGAGGGACGGGCGGCGCTTTCGCGAGCGGGGGGAACGCGAGCGGCGGAGTGCCCAGCGGAGGAAGCGGAGGCACCGCAGCAGCGGCCAGCGGCGGGAGCGCAGGTGGCAGCGGCGCCGCTAGCGGTGGCGCTTCGGGCTTTGGCGGCGCGGACGCAGGCGCGGATGCAGCGCCCATCTCGAACTGCACGGAGCTGAGTGCGAAGGAATGTTTCTCTAACTTCGAGTGTGCCAGTGACCAGCGATGCCAGAATCTCGGCACCGAGCTGGCGCCCGTGCCCTGCTGCGTCACCGGATTGCGTGGCAAGGGCGCCGTCGGAGACCCCTGCACCGGCGAGGGCGATTGTGCCTCCGCAGTTTGCGTCGAGGTAGGTAGCGCATATCGCTGCTCCAATACCTGCACCACCCCGGCAGACTGCCCAGATGGCATGAAGAGCTGCGTTCCCATCAACTTCAGCGGCAGCCCGGACAACTGGTGTTTGCCTGGTAGCTGACCAATCGCACAACCCGGCGTCAGCCAAGCCGCAATGTCGCGTGCCCGTTCTCGCGCTTGGCTCGTTTCGCATCGGCCAGCAGCGCCACTACCGGCGAGTGCCCCTCCCGCTCCGCCCAGTCCCGTGCGCTCAAGCCGTGACAATCGCGTCGGCTCGGGTCCGCGTCTAGAGCTAGCAGCACTTCGACGACGCGCGACTGCCCTTCCATGGCTGCCTTCATCAGGGGCGTGTGACCCAGCTTGGTCGTCTGATTCACACTGGCTCCCGCCCGCACCAACATCTCGACTACCGTCGGCTGGGGCTCCGTAGCCGTCAAGGTGAGTGCGGTGTTGCCAGTCGCGTCCACGAGCGCGACGTCTGCGCCGCGAGCGAGCAGCAAGCGCACACAGTCGGTGTGCCCTTGCCAGCAAGCGACGTGCAGCGCCGTTTGGTCTGCAATCCCCAGTAGGTTGGGGTCCGCGCCAGCGTCGAGGAGCAAGGCAGCAACGTGGGTGTAGCCCTGGTCTGCCGCGAGCACGAGAGGCGTACGGCGTTGGATGTTCTGAGCGTCAACCTCAGCTCCAGCATCGAGCAGGACTCGAACCGCCGCAACATGACCTGCGAAAGCCGCGTGGTGCAGCGGGCTGCGCGCGCAGCCATCCCGGGGATCTACTTCGGGATCACTCGCCAAGACGCTTTCCAGTTTGCCCGCATCACCCCGACGGGCGAGTTCGCACATGACGGCGCAATGTTCGCGCCGCCTCCGCAACCCTTGGGACAGGCTTGGCTCAAACCAAGGCGCGCGCTCAATCGCTGCAATGCACTCGATGGCTTCAGCGGAAACGCGGTCATCCGAGAACTGGGAGAGGCGCGGCAGCACACCAATCAATCGATGTTGATCCTGCTTGGCCGGGGTTTCAGAAGCCGCCATCAGATAGCGGCAGCCGCGAAGCAACTGGAGTTCGATACCGGCGAGCTCGGATGTGTCGATGAGCTCGCGAGAAAACGGTAGGTTGAGGTCATCCCTGCGGAGCTCGGCAAGTAGAACACATGCCGTTTGGAGGCACTGCGCGCGGGCGACGCGATGCGATTCTCCCTGGCGCAGCTCCAAACAGCGCTGCGCAAAGCGCACGACTTCCTGGGCCAGCCCCAGATGCATCGCGAGTTCCGCGGCAACCGAGTACATCCAAGCCACGTTGGTGGCGGTCATGCTGAAGTGCACGCCTGGGGGCGAGCTAATCAGGTCGAAGGCCGCGCGGTAGTCGCACAATTCGTAGCTGCATTTGAAGTCATAGAAGCGTGCCCAACCCCGAAGCAAAGGATCGGCATCTTCGTTCTTCGAAAGGCTGGCCCAGAGTCGTCGGGCGCGTTCGCGCGCCTCGCCGAACTCTCGACCAAAAACCAATTTCGAAATCTCCGAAAGCGTGTCAGCGGCAGCGTCGTTGTCCATGCAACCTCCTCCGGAATCCCAGTGCAAAGACATTGCCAAGCGAATTGCCGGGAAAAAGCAGGTTGGCCTTCGACCTGAGCGCCCCAAAACAGAGCGGCGCCCCAAATGGGCGTGCTGAGCTTTCAGATCCCCTTCAAGGCTTCCCAGGGTGGCGCTCCTGGCGTTAGGGTCCCGGCGAAAATGAGCGAGGAAGAATCCAACCAACCCGTGATCTGGACGGCCGTGGGGCTTACGTTCGCTGCGGCGGTCGGCATCGTGTTCTGGATGTGGGCCAAGAGCACCGCCGATAGCGACACGGCGGAATTCGCGGTCGCCTGTCAGAATGGTGAGAGACTCGCGTGCTCGACCCTATGCAAAGCGACACCACCCGATGCGAAAGCTTGCCTCGCGTTGGGAAAAGCACTCGCGGATGGGTCGGACTCAGAAGCCCTGCGGGCGGTTCGGATCTTGAACAAGGCTTGCGCGGGCAACAGTGCCGAGGGCTGTGCCCGGCTCGGACGCGCGCAGTACAATGGTCGCGGCACGCCCCGTGACCCCGAGGCGGCGGAGAAGAACTTCGTCCGCGCGTGCGACGGCGGCAGCCCCCTGGGCTGTGCCGGGCTTGGGCACCTGCTCATATTCGGGCGCGGCGGCAAAGGTGCCGACCCAAAGCGTGGAGTAAAACTCGCGACGCGCGCCTGTGACGCTGGCGAGCAGCGGGGCTGTGCGCTGCTTGGGCTGGCGAGTCTGAATGGCATCGGCGTGAAACGCGACGCCACGAAGTCACAGAAGTTCTTCAAGACCGCCTGTGATGGCGGCGAGAAGCGGGGCTGCTTGGGTCTGGCAGTGCTGCAGTACCACGGCCAGGGAGGGGTCCAGCGCAACCCCGAGGGCGCCGTGAAGAAGTTCCGCGAGTTCTGCGACGGCGAACTGGAGGACGCATGCGCCTACGTCGGAATGGCCCATCTGTCGGGAATTGGTGCCGAACGCGATCCACCACGGGCCATGCGTGTCCTGGAGCGCGCCTGTGACCGCGCGCCGCCGGCGGGCTGCGCGCTTCTGGGAGAGATGTACGCTGGCGCCGGCGCGGGAAAGCCCGATGCGAAGAAGGCCGTGACCTACTTCGAGCGTGCCTGCTCCCACGGGCTGCCCGACGGTTGCGCCGCCTACGGTCGCGCCCTGGTCGTGGGGGGCGGCGGGATCGAACGAGACATCTCGCGCGGCACGAAGCTGGTTCAAGACGCCTGCGATGCGGGTAGCCCCCATGGCTGTACGACCCTGGCCCTTTTCGAGCTTTCCGGCGGCAGCACGATCAAGCAAAATCCACAGAGCGCCCTGAAGCGGGCCCGCGCGGCTTGTGACGCCGGCTTTCCTCCCGGCTGCACCCTACTTGGTGGACTCATCGTACAGGGGCTAGACGGAAAACCCGACGCAGCGCGAGCAGGCGAGCTGTTCCGCAAAGGCTGCAAAGGCGGGGACGGCAACGGCTGCGCCTACTACGGCGCTCAGCTCCTTGAAGGCCAAGGCATGGAGCGGGACAAGGAGAAGGGCCTCGCCATCTTGGAGCGGTCCTGTCGCGGTCAGGGTTCTCTGCAGGGATGCAGCATGCACGCGCGTGCCTTGGTGTTGGGGCAAGGTGGGAAAGAGCGCATCGCCGAAGGCGCCGAGCGCGCGGAGAAGTTGTGTCGCTTTGGTGAGGTCCAGTCCTGTCTGATCGCAGGTGTCGCGTATGGGCAAGGCAAGGGCGTGAAACGCGACATTCCTCGTGCCGCGGACCTGGTCGTGCGCGCATGCGCGGCCGGTTTCGGGCCCGCCTGCAAGCTGCAAGAACGACTGCCCAAGGACATCGTTGCGAAGGCTGTAGCGGCTATCAAAGCGCCGAAAAAGCCCGGGGCCGCTGACCCGAAGACGCCCCAAAAAGCACCTACGCCAGGCTGACACGTCGCTTCCCCTTGTACATTCGCTGACGCGATCTAGCCTTGGGCTGTGAGCACAGGGTTAGAGGAACTTGCGCCCTCGGTGCCGCTGCGACGCAGCGCGGACCGACTACACGTCATCATTTCGGCACCACGAGGTGTCTTGCCCGAGGCGCGGCTGCGAGGGGTTCTACGCCACGAATTGGAATCCCTGCGCGAGCTCCTACTCGGCCACTTTGCCAGCGAAGAAGAGGGCGGCTACCTGGCAGATCTCGTTCGGGACCGCCCCGAGCTCCGTGACGTGGCAGAGGAGCTTCGGGGGCAACACGCTGTCCTGCGCAAGGACTTCGACGCATTAGTCACGGACGCCGCGGAAGCGCCCCTGGGGCAACTCGTGGAACGAATCGGAGCGACCCTCGAGACCTTTGACGCTCACGAACACGCGGAAGCCCAGCTCACCAGCGGGGAAGGCGAGTGAGCCGTTTCAGAATTGCGGCCTTGGCCTTGATCCTGCTGGGGGCCTCCTGCTCCGCAGAAGAAGACGGCTGCAAGAACGACAACGAGTGCAAGGGAGACCGCATCTGCGAAGACGGCACTTGCGCGGATCCGACCAACGGCAGCGGAGGCTTCGGGGCGGGGGGCTCGGGCACTGGCGGGTCTGGCGCCGTCGGGGGGACGGGCACGGGTGGTTTCTCGACAGGTGGCGCGGCTGGCGCCGCGGGTTGCCCCGCGAAATGTAAAACGAGCGCTGGCACCTGTTGCCTCGGCCCGGGCGTATGCGATCTGACGCCGCCCTGCAGCGGCAATCCGTGTTGCACGTAGCGGCAGCGAGAACCCAAGCGCAGTCGCATATGCAAGACAACGCACGGGAGTAGTGCAGCTGCGGGGCCCAAGCCCGCGACCCCCAGAAAGGCAACGCGAAGAGTTTTGGCAAACCGCGCTTGCTGAGCGACACACTCAGGCGGGGCGAAGCAGGATCAGCCGGCCTAGAGCCGCGCATAGGAGCGCGTTGAGCGCGCACCAGATCGTCAGAACCACGCTGCCCAGGGGGAAGGCAAGATCCTGCAGCAGGACTTCAGCAACCAGGTAGCTCGCGGTCCCGAGACAAAGCCCAGCCAGAGGCCCACGAATCCCTCGAACTCCGAAGCAGAGCAGCGTCACCCCCAACGGCACGAACACGTTGGCTAGGGGAAGCGCGGAATGCACTTGAACGCTCCAAAGCAAATCCCAATCGGCCAGAGGCCGCGATAGCCAATCGACTGCCCAAGTGGTGCGCGGCAACAGCAACGGCGCAAAGAAGAGCAGCCCAGGCCCGGTCAACAGCGCCGTGAACAAGAAGCCGGGCCGCCAGGGTGACGCAGAGTGAGACTCCTTGCGTCGAACCGAGCGAAACACGAGGTAGATCAACAGCGATAGGGCCAGAGTGCGCGCCAGGACCTTGCGGAGCGCGGCGCGGGTGACCGCCGCCCCTGCGTCGACGATTCCACGACCGAAATGGGCGCGGCCTTTTCGACCAGTTTCTACTTGGACCGCAGTGCCCAGCAGCAGTTTCTCCACCGCTTCGGGTCGAGTGACTCCCATGCTCGCGAGCAAGGCGGCGGTACCGGCCACGTGAGGTGCCGCCATGCTGGTTCCACTCCAACTTGGGAACAGCTCACAGTGGTTTTTGCCGCCGTCGCAGATCGACTGTTGTACGACACCAACGCCGGGAGCGGCAATGTCCACGCCTGTGCCCCGCGACGAAAATGGGGCGAGCTTGTCATTCGGATCCGTGGCGCTCACTCCGACGACGTGCTTGCTGGCGCCGGGATAGTCCACGGACCCACCGCTGTTGCCGGCTGCGGCGATCACCACCACGCCGCGACCCCGGGCGTAGCGCACGGCTTTTTCCACCACTCGAGAGGGGAACGGCCCTCCCAGACTCAGGTTGATCACGTTGGCGCCGTTATCCGCGGCGAAACGAATGCCGTCAGCTACAGAAGCAAAACTTCCCCAACCCATGCCATTGAGGACCTTCACGGGCATGAGCCTGGCCGCAAACGCAAGCCCAGCGGTTCCCACTCCGTTGTCCGTAGACTGAGCGATGGTGCCGGCTACGTGGGTGCCATGACCGTGGTCGTCGGCAACTTCACTGCGCCGATTGATGAAGTCGAAACCACGAACGCACTTGGTCTCCGCCAAGTCGCTCGCCTTCGTGAACGGGCCAAAACTCTCGCAGGCGATGCCAGTATCTACGACTGCAACTGTCACGCCCCGACCAGTGGAAAAGTCCCAGGCTCGCTCGGCGTGCACCCGTTTCAGGTGCCACTGCTCCGAGAGCATCGGATCGTTGGGTACGAACAGCGCGCGGACTCGGTGGTTGGGCTCTACGATTTCGACCCGGCTGTCCCCCTGCAGCTTGCGCCTCAGCTCGTCCATCCGCGTGGGAGCCGCGCGCAAGACGAAACGCCTAGTCTGCTTGAACAGCGCGGTGGGCCGGACTTCCACGGCAAGACCCGCAAATAGGCTCTTGTAGCTAGCTTCTTCGGTGTCGTCCTCCAGGTCCACGAGCACTTCACCAGGAGATTCGAAGGACTCGGTTCCAGCGCCCGAAGGGTCCGGGCCCCCGGCGAAGGCGACTGCTGGCCACGCCAGCAGCGCGACGAGCGCCAACCCGCGAATGAGCCAACCAAGCGCGAGCTGCCACCGCCAGCACCGCCGCGTCAGCCGATACAGCGTCGCAGGTTGCACTCCACTGACCATAGCGCAGCGCTGGGGCGGGAGCACGTCGGTTCGTTTCGCGTGTTTACGCCCCGAGTTTCTTCGCGCAGCATGGCGGGTGTGCGCACCTTGACCGAGCTGCCGAGACAGGAAGCCAAGCGGCTTCGCGGCTTGCTCTTCGATCTGGACGACACCTTCTTGGACGGCGGGCGCTTGGACCAAGAGGCGTATTCCGCTCTGTTCCGACTGAGGGAGGTGGGCCTTGCGTTGGTGGCCGTCACGGGGCGACCGGCACTGTGGGGCGAACTGAGCTGCCGCCAATGGCCACTGCTCGGTGCCATCACGGAAAACGGGAACGTGGCTTTTGCGCGGCTCGACGGTCGGGTCCGCGCTTTGGACACCCTCGATGCTGCACAGCGCGCTGAGCGCCGGCGTGCACTGCTGGCGCTGGCGAGTGAAATCCGACGGACCTTTCCGGGTCTGGAGGCCGCAGACGACAACCCGGCCCGGCTCTCGGACTACACCTTCGACATCGGCGAGCACGCCCAAGTACCCCCCACAGAGGCGCGAAAAATCATGGATTTCGCGCGGCGGCGCGGCGCGAAAACCCAACGATCCAGCGTGCATTTGCATATTACGTTCGACCGCCAGGATAAGGCCTCGGGCAGCGTGAGTTTTTTGCAGCGCGTCGCGAAGGAGAACTCGACATCTGCACTGTCCCGCTACGCCTTTGTAGGAGACAGCGAGAATGACGCCGCGTGTTTCGCAGCCTTTCGCACCAGTGTGGCGGTCGCCAACCTGCGAGGCCGACCGAGTATCCCGCCGCGCTTCATCACTCGCTCGCCGCGGAGCGCAGGCTTCGTAGAACTCGCGGAGCATCTGATTCAGGCGCGAGACGCCTAGAAATCGTGGAGATTGGCGCCGACGGTGCGCTGCGCTAGTCCTCGGGCATGTCCAGCGAGAAAGAGCTCATCGAGGCAGCCAAGAAGTACCTCTACCCCAACTACCGCCAGCCGGATTTCATCATGAGTCACGGCAAGGGCGTAGAGCTCTGGGATCAGTCGGGCAAGCGCTACCTGGATCTATTTGCGGGCATCGCGGTCAGCACCTTGGGTCACGCACACCCCAAGCTCGTCGAGGCGCTCCGGTCTCAGAGCTCAAAGGTGATTCACCTTTCAAACTACTACTACAACGCCCCGAACATCCAGCTGGCGCAGAAGCTCTGCCAACTCACGGGGCTATCCCGCGCTTTCTTCTGCAACTCCGGCACGGAGGCGATGGAAGCCATGTTGAAGATGTGCCGCCGACACTTCTTCGCCAAGGGAGAGACGGATCGCTTCCGGATGATCGCCTTCAAGAGTTCCTTTCACGGGCGGACCTTGGGCGCCCTGGCGCTGACGGGTCAGGCCAAGTACCGGGACGGCTTCGGCCCGCTGCCGGGAGTGACCCACGTGCCCTATGGAGACCTGGCCGCCGTTGAACGCGCCATGGGCCCCGATGTCGCGGGCATTGTCGTCGAGCCGGTACAGGGCGAAGGTGGCGTGATTCCGGCGCCGGAGGGTTTTCTAGCCGGGCTGCGCAAGCTGACCAAGGAGCACGGCGCCCTGCTCCTTGCGGACGAAATCCAAACTGGCGTCGGTCGCACGGGTCGCTTCCTTGCCTGTCACCACGCCGACATCACGCCGGACGCCGTCACCCTCGCAAAGGGGCTCGCCGGTGGCGTGCCCATCGGCGCAATGTTGTGTGGAGAACATCTGAAAGATGCGTTGCCCCCAGGCAGCCACGGAACGACTTTCGGTGGTAGCGCCTTGGCATCCCAGGCAGCTCTCACCGTCCTGCAGGTACTCGAGGATGACGGCCTCATGGCGCATGCCGAAGAGCTGGGCGGATTCTTGGCCGAGCGACTGGAAAAGCTGGCCCAAAAGCATGCCAAGCACGTTGCAACGGTTCGCGGCCGAGGACTGCTTTGGGCTGTTGTTCTCAAGCCCGAAGTCGACGCCCGAGCGGTGCTCGGAGCCCTTCGAGACAAAGGCGTGCTCGTCACTCTGGCCGGCGGGCAAGGAGTTCGTTTCAGCCCGGCTTTGGTGATTACGCAGGCACAGCTCGAGGAAGGTGTTGCGGCAATGGATCAGGTGTTGGGTGCGCTCTGATGCCGCACTTCCTATCCCTGTCCGATATGGGCCCCACCGGGCTGGTCGGCGTTTTGGACAAGGCTGACGAATACAAGAAGTCACGCCAAAGAAGTACCTCCTCGCTGCTCCAGGGTAAGTCCGTCGCCTTGGTCTTTGAAAAGGCCTCTACACGGACGCGCATTTCTCTGGAGGTCGCGGTTCACGAACTCGGGGGGCACCCCGTCGTGGTCACGAGTCAAGGCAGCCAGATGGGGCGTGGAGAGCCCATTCGAGACACCGCCCGCGTGCTTTCACGAATGGTTCACGGCATCACCTTCCGCACTAGTGCGCACGAGCGTCTCCTCGAGATGGCCGAATGGAGCACCGTACCGGTGCTGAATGCACTGACGGATGCAAGTCACCCCATGCAGCTGTTGGCGGACCTGATGACCGTGCGCCGGGTGCGCGGCAGACTGGATGGTTTGAAGTACGCCTGGGTGGGCGATGGCAACAACATGGCGGCGTCGTGGATCGAAGCCGCTGGATTGTTGAAGTTGGATCTTCGCTTGGCGTGTCCGGCTGGGTTCAGCCCCGACCCCGAAGTGTTGGCGGCGGCCACCGCCCTTGGCGCGCGGGTCGAAGTAGTGAAGGATCCCGCTGCTGCGGCGGATGGGGCTGACGTGGTGAGCACGGATGTGTTCACCAGCATGGGACAGGAGGCGGAAAGCCAAGCCCGAGCCAAGGCGTTCGAGGGTTATCGGCTCACGCCGGATCTGATCGGCCAGGCAGCCGAAGAAGTCGTCGTACTGCACTGCCTTCCCGCTCACCGTGGCGAAGAGATCGACGAAGAGGTGCTGGAGGGGAAGCGTAGCTTCGTTTGGGATCAGGCGGAGGCGCGGCTGCACACTGCGAAAGCGGCGCTGGAGTGGGCATTGAGTGAAGGCGGGTAGCCAGATCGATACGCCGCGCATGTCACCGGAGCCCCGCTTCACGGGAGCGCTGCCCTGCGCCAGCTGCGGCCGGCCGGTGGATCCCTTGCGAGCGGCGCGGGTGGCGATCTTCTTCGACAGGTTCCGCTACTTCTGCAGCGCTGAGTGCCGGCAGAAGTACGATCCCTCGCGGGCGACGCCAATTCCGCAGCCGCGACCGCGAGTGCGCACTCCGCTGTCCGCAGCGGCGGGCGCGCCCAGCCCCCAAGCCGCGGGTCTGCCAACTGCCGTGGCACTTGATCGCGTGGCACGCGCGGAAGCGCCGGTAGTCACCGAGGAAGTTCCTGAGCTAGACGGAGCGCATTTGGCCGGCGCTGCACCGCGAACCGAAGAAGCGGGCACACTGCTTCTCTCGCTGGCTGCGGTCGGCGGCCTACTGACCGTCGCGCTGGTACTAACCGGCAACTCCGGGGCGGCTCTCACAAGCCGGCTGATCGTCGCAGCGGTCAGCACGATCGCTCTGGGCGCTCATATCGTCACTGCGAGCAGAGACGCGAGCGAACCCCACCCCGCCGCCTTGCTCGCGGCACCGGCAGCGGCGCTGATTGGGTGCATTTTTGCGCGTGTTGCGGACCCGGACCAGGCCGGCTCGGGACTGACCCTAAGCGGGATTGTGGTGGCGTGTACGGGCGCGTCGATTCTGCTCGCGCAGCGCATGCGTCGACCGCTTGATGCCGAGCGCCAAGGGCTAGTCAGCCTTTTGGACGGAACAGCTCATCGTGTGATCGGCGACGAGGTAGTCGAAGCCCGCGCCTTGGACCTCCGCCCCGGCGAGGAGATCGTCGTGGAACCCGGTGAAGTCGTCCCCGTAGATGCGACCATCACCGCTGGCACGGCGACGGTCGCCCCCTGGTGGGGCTCCCGTGGCAGCGTCACCCGAGGCGAAGGCGACGCGCTGGTCGCAAGCGCGCTAGTGACTGACGGGCGGCTGCGTGCCATTGTTGCTTGGGCGGGATTCGATCGAGCTTTTCTCCGTCTGACCTCCGACCCGCGCCGCAGGGCTGACCTGATGTCACCCCTGGCTCGGGCGGGAAAGCTGCTCGCAGAGCGCGGCGCGCCCGTCGCGGCGGGTCTCGCCGCCTTGGCAGCCTACGCGGAGGCCCAGAGCAGCGCGGCGATCCTCTTTTTTGCGGTTGCTGCCCAGGCGACTCTAGCCAACGCAGTGTTGGCTCAGGTCGGAGCGGTGGCCATGCTCCAATCCGTATTGGCTGCGCTGCGGCGAGGTATCGTTTTTCGCACCGCCCAGGCCTTCGACGAAGCTGGCCGGGTCGGAGTCGCGGCATTCTGCGCCCGCGGCACCTTGCTCCTGGGAGAGCCCGAGGTCACCAACATCGAGTTGCTGGGCGACGTGGACGCCGAGCGCGTGCTGGCCCTCATGGCCGGCGCGGAGGCGGGATCCACTCATCCGGTGGCCACGGCTATTCAGAGGGCGGCACGGGCTCGAGGCATTCGCCCGGATGGTGTGCGAAGCCCGACTCACGTAGCTGGGCTTGGCGTATCCGCAATCGCGTCGAACGGCAAACCGCTGGTCGTCGGCAGCCGGGCGCTGATGTTGCGAGAGCGCATTAGCGTCGCGCTAGCCGAGCCGCAGATATCCGAGCTCGAGGCCCTCGGCCGGAGCGTAATGCTGGTCGCTCTGGGCGGTCGCCTCGTGGGCGTCGTGGGCATGCAAGATGGACTGCGACCGGGTGCACGCGCCGCCGTTCAACACCTCTTGGATGTGGGCATCGAACCCGTATTGCTCTCCGGGGACGCTCGCGAGACCTGCGAGGCGATTGGGCGCGCCCTCGACGTCGAGCATATTCGCCCTGAGGTATTGCCCACCGAGCGAGGCGACGAGGTGGCTCGCCTTGCCGACGGTGGCGCACTCGTGGCCGTGATTGGAACGAGCCCCAGCGATGATGTGGCTCTGTCTGCTGCGAGCGTATCGGTAGCGATCGGCAGCGCGGGAGGCACCAGCGCTGAATGGAGCGTGCAGCTCGCATCCGACGACGTACGAGACGCCGCCATGGCGCTCAGGCTCGCTCACGAAGCGCGGCGGCGGGCGAAAACGGGGTTGAGCATCGCGTTCATCCCGGCCGCTCTGGCATCCCTAGGAGTCGCATTCGCACTGCTGCCGCCAGCGCTGGCACCGGCGCTGGCATTGGCCGCTGCGGGGGTGGCAGCGCTTCGCCCTCGAGATTCGGGCGAAGGCGGCCTCCCTTGACCGCCGCCGGTACGGGAGTGATGAAGGAGTCACGGTGACCGACGCCGCGACCAAAGAACAGGGACGAAAGGCGCGTCCCCCGGACCTCGACCGACTGCGCGAGGAACTGGACGCGTACATGAGCCGCAAGGGGCTGCGATCCACCGAGCAGCGCCGAACGATCATCGATGCTTTCTTCGACCAGCGCGAACACCTCACTGTGGACGAACTGCTCGAGCTGGTCCGCGCAAAAGACGCGCGAATAGGCTACGCGACGGTCTATCGAACTTTGAAAATGCTGGCGGACAGCGGCATCGTGGTCGAACACCGTTTCGGCGACGGCTACACGCGCTTTGAACTAGCTGATGACGAGGCCCACCATGACCACTTGATCTGCCTGACCTGCGGCAAGATCACCGAGTTCGAGGCACCAGCAATCGAAGAACTGCAGGAAAAAATCGCGGCACGCTACGGGTTCGACGTGCTGGAACACAAGCACGAACTCTACGGCACGTGCCGCAGCTGCTTGGAAAAGCGCGAGCGGGGGTAATGGCAGATCAAGAGGCAGCTACCTCGATGATGCGCTCGTCGGTCACGACGTAGTCGCACGCGACATCGTGTTCCTCTGCGGGTAGTTCCACCAGCATCTGGAAGTCGAAGGCAACCGCAACCAAGACGGCCCTAGGCCTAAACTCGCCCAGAGTCGCGTCGTACCAGCCCCGGCCAAAACCGAGGCGGTGGCCCGTGGGCGCTACCCCCAGCGCCGGGACGACGATCAGGTCCAGCTCATTGCCCTCGGCGACAGCTGCGGAAGGCGGCGGCTCTGGAAAACCACGCCCGCGGTCCGCTAGCTGTTCTGGGTTGTCCACCCAAGCGAAACCCGTCGAGTACCCGCCATCTTTCGGCCTCATGAAGGGGTAGGCCACGCGCTTGTTCGCGGCACGGGCCGCGGCATCCGCTGGCCCGATGTCCACTTCTCGTTTGCCCTTCATGGGCCAAAACAGAGCGACTCGCGTTGCGGTGCTCCACGCGCTCAGGGTCAGCAGGTGCTCGACGATCCGAGCACTGCGAGATTCCAGAGCTTTCTGCGGCGTACCCTGGCGTAACTGGCGTAGTCGCTTGCGGAGCTGGCTCTTCACGCGAACGCGCAGGGTTTCTTCGTCCAGGGACATATCGAAGGTCAGCCAAGGTACCATACGCACGCGTCCCCGAAGGTCACAGGTCCTCTCGCCGCAAAGTTTTCGGCGCAGCCTGCATCGCGCCCGTGGCAAGCTGCGTGGCGGTCATGCTGCTCCGCTTCGTGGTGCCCGCGTTCAACGCAGAGTCCAGTGTGGGCCACGTCGTAGCCCAGCTCGAGTCCGCAGCGTCCACTGCAGGCCATGAGGCACAGATCTGGGTCATTGACGACGGCTCTAGCGACGGAACGAGAGCGGCAGCAGCCGTAAACTCGGCCGTGATCGTCCGTCTGCCCGAAAACCGTGGAAAAGGGGCAGCGCTTCGGACGGGCCTGCGCAAGGCCCTGGAAGCCGGCGCAGACACCGTGGTGAGTGTCGACGCGGACGGTCAGCACCCACCCGAGGAGGCGGTCCGATTGGCGCTGTTGCCAGCGCCCGCGGAGAGCCTCGTTCTTGGTATCCGCGATTTGGCGGCTGCAGGCGCCCCTCGCGCGAACCGGTTTTCGAACCGCTTCTCGAACATGGTCCTGTCGATGTTCATGCGACGACGTTTGACGGACACGCAGTGCGGTCTGCGCCGCTATCCCGTCCAAGCAACCCTCGAGCTTGGTGCCCGGGACGATGGCTACGCCTTCGAAGCGGAGGTCCTGATGCGAGCGTGCCACGCCGGATTGTCGATCGTGCAGGAGCCCGTTCGGGTCATCTACCCGCAGGGCCCTGCACACGTGTCGCATTTTCGTGTCAGGCGCGATCCGGCCAGGATTGTCGCGCGAGTCATGAGCACGCTGGTTGAGCTCGCGCGATGAAGCTCTCGCGCCGAGTTCGGTTCATCGGCCTGGCGCTTGCGGGTCTGGTGCTCACCTGCATCGTCATCCGCACGGGAGCCCGCTGGAGCTCACGGATGAGCCCGCCCAGCGTGGAGATTCGAGAAGGGGCGGTCCAATCCGCCGACGGAGTGCACATGCTCGGTCGTAGTCGAGTGCTGAACGTAGGGAAGCTGCGTACAGTGGAACTGAGGGGCAGCCCAGAGCAGATTGGCCACGACCACGCGAGCCTGCTGCGTGAGGACCTGGAGCACGTCGAGGACGTTCTGTACACCGACTTCAAGCAACGTCTGCCCTCGGGACTCTTGCGGGGTCTACTCATGGACTGGGCGGGGTTTCGCTACCGCAAGCTACCCCTGGGCTACTCGGAACAACGGCGCCGTGAGCTGGCGGGACAGGCCTTGGGCTTTCGAGACGACCCCTTCACGGAGCTTTTTCCAACCTATCAGCGCCTGGTGTACCTGAACGCTCTGTACGACATTGCGCTGTCCTTCGAGCGTTCGCCGCTGGTGGGTTGCACGACGTTCTTCGTGGATGCACGCCCTCGGGGTGGCTCCTTGCTGCTGGCGCGGAACTTCGACTTCGACGTGAACCGCGTGTTCGACCGGCGCAAGGTCGTCTTTTTTGTGCATGAGGACGGCACCATCCCCTTTGCTTCCGTGGCCTGGCCAGGGTTGGTCGGCGTGGTTAGTGGTGTCAACCAGCGGGGCGTTGCCGCCATGGCCCATGGCGCACGCGCTGGCCCGACCAAGACCCGAGGCGAACCCGTCGTGCACAGTCTACGCCGGGTCTTGTCCCACGCCACGTCCGCCCGGCGGGCGGTGAAGCTGCTTGCTGAGGGGCACGCGATGGTCAGTCACATGGTGATCGTGGCCGACCAAGGTGGCGACGCCTACGCCGTTGAGCGCCTGGTGGACTCGCCCCAGCACGTGCGCCCGCTGAAAGGTAGCGCCTGCGTGACCAACCACCTGGAAGGCCCGGCCAAGAGCGATCCCAAGAACCTGCGCGTTCTGGAATCCACCTCGACGCGAGCTCGCAGAAACCGCGGAGATGCTCTGCTCCAGGAGGTGCCCAAGGACGCGGCGGGAACAGCCGCACTACTTCGAGATCGCAAGTCCGCGGATGGCACGCCGCTGCCCCTCGGGGACCGTCGCGCGATTGATGGTGTCCTGGCGGCCCACGGCGTGATCGTGGACTTCAGCGAAGGCACTCTCTGGGTCAGCGAGGGGCCGCACCTTGCGGGCCGGTTCGTGGCCTTCGACTTGAAGTCGATGTTCGAGAAGGTCCAGCCCTTGCCCGCGCCGCGCACCCTCCCCGCGGACCCCTTGCTGCAGGATCCTAGCTACCGCGCGCTGCTGGAATCCCGGAACTGAGCCAAGGCGCAAAAGCGCGCGAGCCTCGGGAACAGACGCGGTACAAGAGGCGCATGAGACGTCTCGAAGGTCGGGTGGCGGTCGTCACGGGAGCCGCAAGTGGAATCGGTCGAGCCACGAGCCAGGCGTTAGCGCGTGCGGGCTGCGACTTGGCGCTCGTCGATGTCAATGGCGATGGCCTGGAGCAGACTCGAGAGTCCCTCGATGGCTCGGGCCGAACCACCGTGCACGTGGTGGATGTGTCGAAGCTAGATCAGATGGAGCGCTTGGCGCGGGAGACCATGGGGGTGCACGAGCGCGTCGAGATCCTGGTCAACAACGCGGGTGTTGGTGTAGCGGGCTCCTTCCAGGATCAGTCTTTGGAGGACTTCGAGTGGCTTTTTGGAATCAACTTCTGGGGCGTCGTGTATGGCTGCAAGCTCTTCCTGCCCCACCTGCTCGCCGCCGACGAGGGACACATCGTGAACATCTCGAGCATCTTCGGGGTCGTTGGAATGCCCCTCAATTCATCCTATTGCGCTAGCAAGTTCGCGGTCCGCGGCTTGAGTGAGTCCCTGCGCGTGGAGCTTGCCGACAGTTCCGTTGGGGTGACCAGTGTCCATCCCGGTGGCATCGCCACGGACATAGCTGCCAAGAGTCGCTACGCGGACGGTAGCTTGGCTGAAAGCACTCGAGACCGAGCGGTCGAGATCTTCAAGAAAATGATGCCGCCCCAGCAGGCTGCTGCCCTCATCGTCAGGGCCATCCGAAAGAACTCGCCCCGAATTCTCATCACTCGCGAAGCCCACCTACTCGACGCCAGCCAGCGTCTTTCTCCCCGGCTAACCAGCGCCCTGGTCAGCAAAAGCTGGCGACGGGTGGTGGAGCGCCTGACTCGTTGACAGCTTGGCTCAGCGCGCAAGCCCGAACCAAGCGCCACCGCAGGCGAGGGCAAAAGCGACCGGAGCTCCAGCGAGTGCGACGAGCACGGCGATTGGAGAGGTAACGCTCAACAACGCCACGGTTCCCGCAATCGCCAGTGCTGCCCCCAAGGCTGGCTCGAGCACGCTAGTCGCCGCGCTGGCCTTCGCGATCAGATAACCGGCAATTGGGAACGCAAGCAGCACAGCGCTACCAAGCAGAATCAGCGGCCCGCTGGAACGGACGTCCGACTCGTCCGCAAGCGCGAAATCGATCCCGACCGAATGACCCAAAAACACGGCACCAACTAGGGACACGATGACTACGCCCAGGGTGACTAGGGCACCCGCGGCAATCCAGTGCAGCATTACGGGTCTGTCAGTGGTCGACAGAGCTGCTCGCATGGCACGAAGAGATGGGGGCTCTGGGAGCACCGAGCGCCCGGGCCCGCTCTTTGCTGACACCGGAAGCGCCTCGCGTAGTGCCAACCAGGATAGCCCAGCCATCGCCAGCAGCATGGGTGCCGCGGTTACCAGCAAGGCAGCGCCGCGGCCGAAGACGATGTGATCGAATAGGCCATGGCTAAGAGCCGCCACAATCCACGCGAGCGAGAACCAGCCGCCACGCCGCCGTCGATCCCCTCCCAAGGCAAAGCCCCAGGCTCCGGCAAAGAACGCGTGCCCGGGTAGACCGCATAGCACCCGCAGCCAAAGCAGCGGCTGCTCAGACGGCGCTAGCCAAACCTCGACGAGAGCTTCCGCCGACGCGAAACCCGCGCCGGCGCAGGCCGCGTAGATCACGCCCATGCGTCGCGTCTCGAGTTGGCGAGCCGCGTACAAGGGCCACACCACGAGAACCTTCGCACCCTCTTCGAGCGGCGCCACCAGCAAGAAGGTTGCGAGCAGCGCGCCGGTTGGACCAGCGACCGAAGACCGCACTGAGAGCCCAGTCCAGTCCAGCACGAAGCGCTCGAGCCACAACGCGCCCAACGCCACGACGAAGCCACCCAAGACCATCGAAACCACGTAGCGCCGCGGCACCCGAGACACCTCGCGCGCGCGGCGCCATAGATAGATCGCAACAGCGAGAGGAAGAAGAGCGAGTACGATGCCCAGCAAGGGTCGCACGAGAAGATCTCAGAAGTGGAGGCCGAGAACTCCGCTCAGCGTGACGGCAGAACCGATACTCGAACCGTCCGCAGCGTAGACTTCAGAGGCAGCCTGCGCACCGGTCGTTCCGGTCGACCCGCTTGCCTGGAGCTTGCTCGGATCTACGCCGGGGCGCGTGAGCACCAGCAGCTCACCGGTCAGGTTGGCGCCAATCGAAAACGCGGGGCTGAGATAGAGGTCGATCCCGAATCCCCCGCGGATGTCGTAACCTGTTATGTCGACGTCGTCACTGTTGAGCGAACCTCCGAGATTGCCGGAGTCGAAAGCTCCCACGGATGCGTATCCTCCGCCAAAAGTGAAGTAGGGCTCCACGTCTCCGAGGGGGATTCGGATCCCGAGTTCGCCATTGAGTGTCCAGAGTTGCCACTCTTCGAACATGCCGATGCGGAAGCGCGGACCAAGCGTGATGAACACGAGCCGCAGGCCTAGACCGGCGCCGAGCATGAGTCCTGTCTGGGAGGTCTTGACGACGCCCGCATCCACTAGGTCGTTGGCTTTGAAGGTCTGCAAGCCGAGGTGCTCCCCACCCACTTCCGCGTTGATGTAGAAGAACTCCAACCCTCGACCGGAGTCTTCACGCTCGGCACGCTCGAGTTCTGCTTCGGTTTGGGCAGCCCCAGAACCGGAGCCCGTAGAAGTTCCCGATGGCGGCGCCAACCCACCAGACTGCAGCCCCGAGCCCTGCTGGCCGTAGCCGGGCTGTTGGCCATAGCCGGGCTGTTGGCCGTAACCGGGCTGTCCGGAATTGGGCGGGGGATAGCCCTGCGCGGCAGCAGGCGCCGCCAGGAGCATCAGCGAAAGCAGGCACAGCGCGCATCGAGTCATTTTCACCCAAGCGTAGTCCGAGGAGCGCCGAAGCTCAAAACCGAGCCCTGCTCTGCGGCGAAAGTCCGGGCGTTAGTCCGAAAAACGGCTGACCCGGTCCATGATTCGCTGGCTTCCGACCCGATCTGCGAAGCGCTGCAGCTGGGCGCGATCCGCCCCCTGCCACTCGAGCCTCGCCAACGACAGCTCCAGGGGCACGTCGTCGCGCAAGGTCGCAAGGGTCCGGTACAGCCGAGCTTCTGTTCGACCGGCCTCCAAGTTGGCGGACAGGGTCTTGGCCCCGCGCACTTTGACATCCCAATCCTCGACCTTCGAGGGAATGTCCTCCAGATGACCATATCGTGAGAGAACGACGGCAGACGACTTCGCGCCCCACTTGGGGATCCCTGGAATGCCGTCGGCACTGTCGCCAACGAGCGCCAGGTAGTCGGGAATCGACGCGGGAGCCACTCCGAAGCGCTCGTGAACACCCGGTTCATCTGTGATTCGTTCTCGCGCCCGATCCCAGCAAACGACCCGCGCGCCACGCACGCATTGGGCCAGATCTTTGTCGGGCGTGCAGATCACGACGCGCTCGACATCCGGATGGTCCGCGAAGGCAGCCGCAGCCGTCGCCAAGGCGTCGTCTGCTTCGAACTCCACCATGGGCCAAACCGTGACTCCCAACGCTCGAACACCATCTTCAGCAGGGTGAAACTGCGCCAGCAACTCGGGCTCGATTCCTGCCCCGGTCTTGTAGCCGTCGAAAAGGTCATTTCGAAAGGACTCGACGACGTGGTCAAAGGCGCAAGCCACGTGCGTCACATCGTCGCGTCGAAGTAGCGCAGCGAGAGAGTTGGCTAGACCGACACATGCACCAACCTCCGCGCCTCCCGCGCCGGTCGCGCTGGGAGCTCCGTAGAACGCGCGAAACAACTCGTACGTACCATCCACCAAATGAACATCGACGCCAGGCACAGCGTCCCTTCTTGCAGCGGGCGCACGCAGCCGCAATGCCGCACCGACTGCGGCGGGCCCAAACCCCGTGGAGGGGGCGTTTTGTGCCGAGTCAGCTACCGACAACTCTAGCTCTTGGGCCCAGGGCACGAGGATATCGGGCGGTCGGCCTTGCCTTTCGAGCGGCCAGCGAGAACAATGGGCACCGGTCAATTTGGACCGAAGAGGTACCCCGATGCGCACGAGCACGACTTGGAACAAGCTTGTCTTTTATAGCGCGGTAGCACTCGCCTTTGGAGCGGGCTGCACGCTCATCACGGACGTAGATCGCGACGAAATCCCCGAGGGCACCACCGGAGGCGCCGCGGGCACAGGCGGCGCGTCCGGTTCGGGCGGCGCGTCCGGTTCGGGCGGCGCGTCCGGTTCGGGCGGCGCGTCCGGTTCGGGCGGCGCGTCCGGTTCCGGAGGCTCCGCGGGGGCGGACGCAGGCACTGGCGGGTCCGCGGGAGCGGACGCGAGCACCGGAGGTTCTGCTGGAGCTGACGCTGCGACAGGTGGCGCTGGCGGCGCTACCGGCGGCACCGGTGGCGCTACCGGCGGCACTGGCGGCGCAACAGGCGGCACCGGTGGCGCAACCGGCGGCACTGGCGGCGCAACAGGTGGCACTGGTGGCGCAACAGGCGGCACCGGCGGCGCAACAGGCGGCACTGGCGGCGCTACCGGCGGCACCGGTGGTACGGATGGCGGCGCTACCGGCGGCACCTCTGGCGCGGATGCGGGCGACGCTAGTTCTGATTGAGACCCCAACAAGAAAGCGCTTACAAGATGCCAGCAGCAAAACGGTTGGTTGCGTTTGGGTTGGTGCTGGCGATACCAGTTGGCTGCGCCCTGATCACTGACGTGGATCGCAGTGAAATCGACCCGGGCAGGAGCACTGACGCTTCCGCGGGCGGAACCTCTGGGTCCGGCGGAAGCGCTGGCTCAAGTGGCGCAGCCGGCTCGAGTGGCTCGGGCGGCTCCGCCGGTAGTAGCGGCGGCGCTGCCGGCAGTGGCGGCGCAGCGGGCAGTGGCGGCGCAGCGGGCAGTGGCGGCGCGGCGACCGGCGGCGCAGCAGGCAGCGGCGGCACCGCAACCGGTGGCGCAGCGGGCAGCGGCGGCGCGGCAACCGGCGGCGCAGCGGGCAGTGGCGGCGCGGCAACCGGCGGCGCAGCAGGCAGTGGCGGCGCGGCAACCGGCGGCGCAGCAGGCAGTGGCGGCGCGGCAACCGGCGGCGCAGCAGGCAGCGGCGGAGCCGGAACCGGTGGGGCGGGAACCGGTGGGGCGGGAACCGGTGGGGCAGGAACGGGCGGCGCGGGAACGGGCGGAAGCGTCAGCGACGCTTCGACGGACTGATCCGACGACGACGGGAGCCGAGCACTAGGAGCCCGGCAACGAGCACCGCGAGCAAAGCGGCCTGGGAGTCCACGGCGGCGGGCGGCTTCGCGATGCGGGCCCCACAACCATACTGCGGCCCACAGATGGGCGAATCCCCAGAGATGTTCGGATTGCGCCCCTGCTTGAGTTCGCTGAGGTCGCCAACCCCGTCGCCATCACTGTCCGTGCCCGCGGCGTCCAGCGCTTCGAGGGCAGGCTTGACCGAACCGTCGTTTTCGCCCTCGAGCCCTTCGTTGACCATCGCATCCGCGAAGACTTTCGTCGCCGTGCCGGCACCACCAGTTTGATCCTGATGGCAGACCGCACAAGGCGGGGGACAATCCATGTCGATGGCGTCGAAGATTTCGGTCGGGTAGCCCGGCGAGGCTACCGCCTTCGCCGGAAACAGCAGACAAGCAGCCCCCATGGTGACCGCAAACGCCCAAAGCTTGTTCTTAGAGGTAGACATGAAGCTGCCCCATCAGCAGAAACGGATCTTCTTGACGAAGGATGGCGTCCACTCGTAGTTCAAACTGCGGCAAGAAGAACCAATCAACGGTGAGCCACCCGCCGAGTCGTGGCTTGCCCAGGCCCGCTACGCGCGGAACGTCGATGCCGGGCACACTGCTTTCTTCGGGCTTATAGCCCTTGTCCAGCACCTCTCCGGTCGCTCCCAAGTGCAGACCCTGAATAGGCTCGTAGTCCGCCTGAAGAAAACCCACATAGCCGAGTTCTCGCCGGGACTTGTGAAGTGCATCAGCTTCGAAGAGCAAGACGACGGGCTCTGAAACCTTGACCCGAAAGAAGATCCCGTGGGTCCCCCTGGCTGTAGACTCTTCTTCGAGGGTGAGAACGTCGGCCTCTGCGAAAGTCATCAGACTACTGACTCCAGTCGCGAAGGGCTCGGTTACGAGGGTCTCGACGTATAGGCTGTAGCCCCGCTCCCGATAGCGATCGGGATTCACCTGGTAGTTGCCCGCAACAAACATCGCTTCGCCGCGAAAAAGCGAACCATTGTAGGAGATCGCAGCGCCGTGATGCTGGTCGCTCTCCCGGTCCGTGCGCGTTGCCTCCCGCACCCACATCACGTGCTCCGGGATGCGAACCCCGAAGGGCAGATTCAACCTTCCAGCCCGCAGGGTTACCTGGCGACTGCTACCGAAGTCGTAGCCAATCCAGTGTGTGCGGGAGATGACGTTGAATTCCTCTCCTTGGTTGGCTGTCACCTGTGCGCCACGAGCGTGAGGTGAGCCAGCCGGAACGCGAGCGGCGCCGATGCTGCCGCCGAAACGAATACTCCCGACGGTCAACTGCCCGTACAGATCTGCCTGCATCGGGAAGTTCCGAAACTCTCCACCTTTGAGCAAGCTGACGTGCCGATAGCTTCCGCCCAACAATAGAGAGTCAGGCAGCCCGATCAAGCCCCACAGGAAGCTATTGCCTGAACCGTCGTCTACGTCCTCGTCCTCTTCTTCGTCCGCTTTCTTTTTCTTCTCCTTCTTCTTCTTGGACGCCTCGTCTGCCGCATCTGCGGAGTCAAGATCCTCCACGTCGTCTTCCCGGCGCGCTTTCTTGCCCTTCTTGGACTTCTTCAGGTCGTCATCGCCGGCCTCTTTGCCCTTCGGTTCATCGTCGAAGTCATCGAAGTCGTCGAAGGAATCCGTGCTCTCCGACTCAGTGGCGCTGGAGGCGGCGGAATCGCTATCGGATCCGTAACGCATTCGCAGAATCAGATCGCCTTGGGTGCGCCCGTAGGCGGTCAGCAGTTCGCCGCCGGACGGATCCGCGTGGCACACGTTGCAGCCGCCGTACCCGTGGCGGATCATCCAGGAATATGCGCTGGCAGGTTCGGCCCAGACGACCAGTGCCGCAAAGGCTGTCAAAGCGGCAAGCATGGGCCCTAGGCGAGCAATGCTTGGGGCCAAGCGGCGGGAACTCATTGCCCCGACTTTTTCACCACAACTGCTGTCGCGTCAAATACTTGCTGGTATCGACGTGAGTTCAGGCCTTAGTTGTCGCGAAGCTTGAACTTGACCTTCAGCTTCACCTTGGGCTTAACGCAGACCCCGAGGTAGCAGGGCACTTCGATATTGTGCTTGCGGATGTCGACGGTCGCGCGCCCCTGCACATGATAGTCGCTGCCCGTGCGCTTTGCCTTGTAGGTGAACCTCAGCGGTTTGGTCACGCCGGCGAGCTTGAGCTTGCCCGTGGCACTCCCCTTTACGGTCTTCTTGTCACCGGGCAGCTTGAGCCTGCTGCGCTCCACCACGAGCACCGCGCGCTTGTTCTTGCCGGCCTTGATGTACTTCTTGAGGTGCTTGTCGCGCAGGCCAATGCCGGTCTTCAAGTCATTGACGGGCACCGAGATCTTGAGCTTCCCACCCGACTCCTTCGCGGAGAGGTCAGAAGCCTTACCGTTGATCTTCATCCCTGCCGGACCCAACGCGAGGAAGCGCACGTCTTCATCCCCCGCATCTTCGAACTTCGCGGACGCCGCCATGGGAACGGCAAGACCAAGTACAAGTGCGGATGCAATGAGAAAGCTGCGCTTCATGATCGGAGGGCTCCTTTGGCGAGACCGAAATTGGACGGAGTTGATTATCGTCAGATTCAGCGATTTGGTTGTCTTTGTCCGAAGTTTTGACGACCGGCTCGCAAGCCATGTCGATGCAGCGCCCATGCCAGGCCGAAAAAGCCGGGAAAAGACGGCCACGACCGGCTAGAGCCGCGACGCCTTGGGTCCAGGTGCGTCGTGGCAGGTCCCAGGCACTCAGAATCCTACGCGCCCGTCGCGAGATCCCTCCCCGGTCAGGGGCTGGCGGCGCCCCGCCTGGCCAGCTTCCCGGTCAGAAGGCCGAAAAACCAGGGGGGATCTTGCGCACCGTCGGCCTCGAAGCGCCAGCCCAGATGGATCGAGCAGGCTTCGCACGATGCAATGCGCCACGAGAAGCCCAAAAACCAGGTGTGCGCCTGCTCCGCCCCCCCAAGGAACCTCAACCCCCAACACGCCCCGAAACATGTGATCTCACAGATCACGCCCGCGGGGTTCTCGAAAACGTACTCGGGGCCGGACGGGTCCGGTGAAAACAGATGAGCGTCGGTGGTGATCGAGGCGCCGCAGGACCGACAGCAGATCTCCTCTGCATCCTTCGGAATCAGCCCGGTTTCAGCATCGTCATCCGGGACGCCATCCTCCAACCCTCGACGGCGCTCCAGGCAAAGTCGCCCGTGGACCACTGAGTCCGGACTAGGAGTCATCTTCCCTCGAGAAGCACAGCGTTCGACGTTGCGCACTGCTGAAGGGTTGACGGTAGTCGACGTCCTTCGTGACGCGCCAGCCAGGCAAGGACGGCGGCTCCGCACCAGCCAGGAAGACCCAGACGACGTGGTTCGCGATTCGAGCACCCTCCCGCAACCACTCCTCGGGCCCAAAGGTCGCCCGGCTCAGCGCCACGTCGAATGCGCCGTTTGCAACATCTTCACTGCGACCGCGACGAACCTCCACGTTCTTGCAGCCGAGCTCCTCGGCACTTGTGCGCAGAAAGGCCACTCGCTTCGCTCTCGGTTCCAGCAGAGTGATGCGCAACTCCGGACGCAGAAGTGCTGCGCATAGGCCTGGGGCTCCCCCACCGCTGCCCACATCGACCACGCGTCCACAGTCCCTCGGCAGCAGAGCTGCCAGCAGTAGCGCATCCACCAAGTAGATATCCACAAGGGACTCGGCGCCGCGGGCAGCCGTGAGATCGACACGGGAGGTCCAAGTGGCGACGCGATCGAGCAGACGCGCGAAGCGGGACCAATCCACAGCATTGGGGAGCGCCAAACCGGTCTCGCTACACAAAATCTCTGCAGCACGCGTCAGAAGCGGAGTCCAGGCGTCGCCTATGGGTTGCAGGCTCATCGACGCAAATCGTCTACCGCAGCCAACCGCATCGGGGTAGAAGCAGTGCCCAGAATCGACCGATGAGCGCACCGTTAGACCAACTCGAGGCCATTGTCCTGAAAATGGCCGGCGCATCCGCAGGCTCCGTTGCCATCGACCCAATGCCCGGCGGGGCATCAACGCGGCAATTTTTTCGTGTGAAGCTGCCGTCTGGGAGCGCCGCCATCGCCATGTTCGTGCCGGATGCGAATCGTTCCGACGAAATCGACAAGTCCGGGGGCAAGCGCAAGGTATGGCCTTTCCTGGAAGTACGACAGCTGCTCGAAGAACGAGGCGTGCGCGTCCCCGACCTCTTGGGCCAGGCCTGTGACGAGGGCTTCATTCTGGTCGAGGACCTAGGTGACGACACCCTAGCCAACTATCTGCAGCAGTTTCCAGACCAGCGAGTCTCATTGTACCAGAGCGCCGTTCGGGACTTGGCGCGAGCCCAACAAGCCCTGGAACCACTGCCGGAAGACAGCGTCGTGCGCAGCCGCGCTTTTGATGAAGACTTGTTGCGCTGGGAGGTCGACCACTTTCGAGAGTGGGCGCTTGAAGCTCGCGGCACGCAGCTGGACGCCGAGCAGGATTCGGTGTTTTCGACCGCTCGCGACTATCTCGCAGAAACCATATCGAGCTTCCCGCGGTACTTCGTGCATCGCGACTACCAAAGCCGAAATCTAATGGTTCGCTCCGGAGCGGCTGGAGCCGAACTGATTTGGATCGACTTCCAGGACGCCCTCCTCGGTCCCCGTGTCTACGACTTGGTGGCACTTCTCAGTGACAGCTATCAGAGCTTCACTCGTAGCTTCGTAGAAGAGCGTCTGGATGAGTACGCGCGCCAGGCGGGACTGGATACCGACGGCCGTCGCTCGGTCGGGCGAGAGTTCGATTTGGTGACGGTGCAGCGGAAGCTCAAGGATGCAGGGCGCTTCGTTTTCATCGAGAAAGAACGAGGCAACCCCCACTTCCTTCCCTTCGTAGGGCCAACCATCGACAAAGTGCGCGATGCCTTGCAGCGGCTATCGGACATTCGGGAAATGGATGCCTTGGCAAGGGCCCTGGATGCCACCTGCCCTCGTGAGCCGTAGGGGCTCACGCTGGTGGCGGCGGCGTGTCAGGAAGCATCCCGACCCATTCGTTGGCATAGGCGCTATCGCAGAACAGTAACCAGGCACGGCGGGTGTTCAGAAGCTCGCTGCAGGTCCCACGAAGGATGGGTAGCGCCTTCGTCACGTCTTCCAAGGCGAGATCCAGATAGAAGTATCGAATTCCAAGACCGTTACCAACCACACAACCAATCCCAGGGCCAAGCACATCCCCTAGGGCATCTTCGAATACCTGACGCTGCGCCAGCCGCGCGACAGATTCTCCGGTCGCCTCTACCTTCAAGTACGCAAACATCTCCCCGTGCCGGGAAAACCTGAGCGAGGAAAACGGCGCCCGCTCCAGGAAGCACTTGAGCATTTCGGGCGCAATGGTGGTGGCTACGGCGAGATCATCCTGGTGTCGATAGTCACTGGCTAGTTCGGGCTCCACCTCGAACATCGTCCACCCCGTAGTCCTGGGTTGCTTTGACCAAGGCGCGTCCGGAAGGCCCGCCACCAGCCCCTCGATGGCCGCGCTCACGGCCGGCGAAAGCTCAACCAAGGGCAAGGTCTCGGGCTGGACGGGCCCGGCCTGGATCAACTTCAAGGGTCCGCCTCTCGACAGAGGGGCGCAGCTGATGTCGCGCACCCAATGGTCCAACACCCGCTCCCCGAGAATTCCCTCGACCAGAACCTCGGAGGCGTTCAAGCTCACCTCATCCTCGGCGCCAGGAAAGGCCGGAGCCAGCACGAGCACATCCAAAAGGTGTCCCCGCCCGAATCCGACCCGCACGCGGGCCTGCTGAAGGTCGAGGCCCGTGTCTTCGTGCACGCGTCTCAGGGCTTCGCCCGTGCCCATGGGAGCGGCATAGCTCTGCAGCGCCGTCCCCGCCGCGCGAGCCTTGCTGGCTAGCAAGTCGACGAGGAGATCGAGCTCCCGCGATCCACGGGCAGACACACAAAGGCGCTTCTGACCGTCGCGACCGTCCGCCAGAGAGAGGGCTAGGCGAGACTCCAGCGCGAGGAACGTTTCGCACAACTCCGTGCTCAACCGGCCCCTGGAAATCTCGGACGTCTGCTCACACAGCCGCTCGACGCACTGCTCTACTTGGTCGAATAGCTGGCGGCGGGCTGCCTCCTCTTCGTCTCCGGGTTCCGCGAAACGAATGCGCACGCCTCAGTCCTAAGGCGAGCCCGACAGCAATTCAAGGCGCGGTGATCTTCTCGAGCAGCGCTCCGAGCGCGCTTGGCTCCAGGCGCAAGAACCTGAGACCTATTCGAGTGCCTTCGCAGCGAACCACCTCGGCCTCGGTTTTCACAGACGTCGTCGCATCCAAAGTGAGCTCGATCGCAACGCGCTGGCCCAAAGCTGGCGGCGCAGCACTATCGAGAAGCAAGCCGCCGACGGATAGATCGACGCAAGAAACCTGGGCCACCGAATCCCCCTCACCGATGGCGGCCTGCGCCTCGACAGGAACCCTGCGGTGGTTCCGACGCTCGGACGCCCAGCGCATCGACGGGTCGGCAAGGGTCCAGTCAGTCATCCCGCAAACTCCCAAGTGCTCGATAGTATTGGCTACGCTTCAAAAGGCCGCCGTAGCTTCCGCGCCTTTCTGTACGGACCAGGGGGTAGGAACCTTCCCTACCCTGCCCTACCCAGCATGCTGGGAACGCCAAAAAACCCGCTAGGGTTAAGGGATCCCTGCGCCGATGAATCCCTCGTGGCTGTTGGTGCCGTTGTTGGCAGCTTGCAGCTCCAGCGAGCCACCGGCACACCGAGGGTGGACTCAGGCGGTACCGGGGATGCGGGCGCCGACGTCGCGACCGACACGTTTGCGTCGCCCTACGAAGTGACCATCCTGGACCGCGCGCGCATCGGTAGTGACAGCAAGGGCAAGAACTTCCACTCGGTCGTTGGAAGATCGCGGACGTCGCCGACGGAGGCAGCTGGCGGGTCTCTGCGACCCTCTATGCCTACGGCGAGTGAAGCTGGTGGCTGGGGCACCGACGCTTCAGTGCCCACGCGGCGGAAGCTAACGTCGGGGCGGCTTCTTCGCCCAACT
This sequence comes from Polyangiaceae bacterium, assembly GCA_965222375.1. GTDB lineage: Bacteria > Myxococcota_A > Polyangia > Polyangiales > Polyangiaceae > JACKEA01. Next base: position 2,290,776 of record CBDCTZ010000016.1, on the reverse strand, counting down.
CGAGACCTTCGGCAGATAAGGCGCCCAGTAGACTTCAGCTAACTTCTTGGGGACCTTCTGGTACTTCATGTACGTCTTGGCGACCTGCTTCCAGATTTCCCATGTGCTGTGGTTGTTGCCGATGCCTTTGAGCACCTTGTCGAGCACGTAGGCCTCGGATGCCACTGGTCCGCGGGGAGCGATTAGGATCGGCGAACCACTAATGTACAGCCATGGCACGATGGTCTCGCGAGAATGCGCGGCGATCGTGAAGCTGGGAATGGCACCCGCGCTGGCACTGGCCACCGGCAGGTCCACTTTCCGGGGGATCTTCCCGTTCTTCAAGAGTGGATTGCGACCCATGAACCCGACCACAGAGACCGTTTCCGAGCGCTGACCCCGGTCAAAGCTCACAGAACCGCCGCCGGTGGCGCGGCTTCTGAAACGGTCCATCGCCTCCTTGCCGGCGTCGCCGTTGTAACCATGCATGACGACGATCTGCTCGACACCATCTGTGATCCCCCAACGTGAACCGCTAGCCTGCCGAGTGACTACCACGCGTTCCAACACGGATCCGCTACCTGCGGTCTGTTCTATCTTCTTCCAGCCCAGCCAGTGGCGGGCTAAATAGCGGCGCGCTCCCCAAACCGCACCCCAGTACAGGTTGTCCTCCAAGTTGGCGGGGTCCCCCGCCCCCTTGTGCTTTCCGCACTTGCCCCCTTTTTCATCCGAGCAAAGCGGAATGAAAACCTCGACCACGATGGGCTTGCCGGCACGGACGGCGCTTTCGACACTAGGGGCCTTTCTTGCCCAGCCGTTGGTCGAGCCCGCCCTGACTTGAATCTGCGTCGGCTGAGCGGCCGCCGGGCCGGCCACCAGCCCAAGGCTGGCCCCCAGCACCACCACGCCCCACCGGAATCGACTATTTGAGTGTTTCACTCTGTACCCTCGCAAGCGAAGACCGCTGTCCCCATCTTACGCGATGGAGGGGGTCGGCTTCCCAAATACCGGCAAAAGCCGCTGCTCAACCCCTCAGCGACAGTGCGCTTCTGCACGCGCTATCGTCTCAGTCACGCAGGAGTGCGACTCACCCCGGGCTCCAATGGTGGGCCTATGGAGCCCGGGGTGTTTTCTGTCGCGGCGTGGCTCGCTGAGTTCGTTCTGGAGGCTCGTACCCAGCTCCCCTCGCCTTGCCATGCCTTCTACGTACGCGGGACGGTTTCCTCCCTCCACTTTTGGGGTAGGAGTTTTTTCCTACAGGCTCCCAATGGAGCACTCCGCGTGCCAGCCCTGGAGCAGCCCTTTGCGCTGAAACGAAGCACGTTTTGTCGGCTGGACGGGCGCACAAGACCGAATCCGGTCGGGCCAGCCGGTCCACCAGGTCAGTCGGCGGCCTTGACCGCAATCTTGCGAGCCTTGGCCACCGCGGCCTTGGGAACCCAGATCCCCAGCAGACCATCCCGCATCTTCGCCTCGGTCTTCGTGCCGTCTACGGAGTCCGGGAGGAAGAAGCGACGGCTGAAGGAACCGTAGCGTCGCTCGACGCGGTGGTAACCCTCGCCTTCCTTCTCTTTCTCGAATGTCCGCTCACCGGAGATCGTCAGCACGTTGCCGTCTACCTGAACGTCGACGTCTTCGACCTTCATCCCCGGCAGCTCTGCACTGATCTTGTAGGCCTGCTCGTCTTCCTTGATGTCCACCAATGGCACGAAGGAGGGCTTGTCCTGGTTGCCCTTAGGTGCCATTCCTCGAAACACATCGTCAAATCGCAATAGGTCATCGAAACCATTCCATAGGCTCAACATGGTCGCCTCCTTTTGCGCGGGGGCAGCTACGGCCCAGCGCATCCAAAGTGGTATCCGGTTCGGTGCCGGCGAGACTGACCCAACCGGCGTGTCGAACGTCTTCTCAAGTTAAGCAGCGCCGGAACGTAGTCAACCCTGCCCTAGCGCCAGAAATTCCCGTCAGATGCCCGGAGATGCGAGGATGAAACGATGAACCGGCGATGGTGGATCCTCACCGGGCTCGTTCTAGTACTGGGCCTAGTCTGGGTAGCCCTCGGTCGATCGCCGAGGGCGCGCGCGGAAGCGTCCTTGCGAGACGCGGCAGAGCGTTTGAGCGCGAAAACCGGGCGCTCACAAGACCAGCGAATGCGGCTCGCCCTGGAGGTCATTCAAGAGGCGACGACCTCCAATACCCGGGTCGATCTGCCAGGGGCTGGCGGGCTGGAAAGGGTTGCATTGAAAGCGCGTGTAGTCGCTTGGCTGAAGCGACGACCTCACGCCGTCGTGAGCCTCGAGGGCCTCGCTGTTCGAATGCAGGGCGACCAGGCGCACGTCGAAGGGGAGCTATCCATCAGCGAGTCCCAAGCTGGGGACCTGCATCGGGCTCGCTACCGCTTTCAGGCGGAGCTTCGCCAAACAGGCCCGGGTTGGGTGCTCGAACGGGCCAGCGTTGGCGACAAGCTCAAGGACGAACCCGAGGCGCGCCCCTGAGGCTGCCTTCGGATCGGCTTACTCTTCGGAGGCCAGCCGAACCGGTGAAACTCGATCAGGATAGCGTCCCTTGACACCGTCGTAGAACTCGCGCAGCTGATCCATGTCTTTCTTGAGATCCCCAGTCACCTCGAGAGCCGGGCCAAACCCACCTTCCTTCTTCCCGTAGTCGAGGTAGCTACACACCAGCGGCACTCGTGCCCGCTGCGCAATCCAGTAGAAACCGCTCTTCCAATGCTCGCGCCGGCTGCGCGTCCCCGGCGGAGACACTACGAGCAGCAGCTTTTGTCGTAGCCCGAACTCTCGCACCATGGCCGAGACCACGTCCTTGCTCTGGGAGCGATCGATTGCTACCCCGCCTACACCCCGAACAATACTGCCCAGCAGTGGAGCCTTCGTCACACTGTCTTTGACCATGAATTGGATGTCGACACCGAAGTGCCAAGCGAAAGCGACCAGCATGATCCCATCCAAGTTCGACGTATGAGGAGCGGCGATTACGACCGCCTTGTCGACGTTCGGCGCAACCCCGCCAGGCCTCCAGCCCATGGAGCCGATCAGCGCTTTTGCTGTGAGACGCTTCGCTTCAGGGCTCAAAGTGACGGCGCGCGTACCATGCCCAGCAGGTGCCGGCGCGTCATGATTGTGTCATTGAGCGGCCCCAGGCGGCTTCGGCGTTAGGCTCTTGCCACGAACGCTAGAAATTCGGCCTTGGTAGGTCGACTCGCCCAACTAGACTTCCCACATGCAACGCCGTCAGAAGCACCGACTTTCGGTCGTCGATCACGATCGGAACGCGGTGGAGATGACCTACGTCTACCCAGTCGTGTCTCGACGCGCGGGCGGCGTCAGTATTGGTATCAACCTCAATCCCAACAACGCCTGCAATTGGCGCTGCGTCTACTGCCAGGTGCCCGACCTGAGCTTTGGCAAAGCACCCATCATCGATCTGGAGCTACTGGATACGGAGCTTCGGCAAATGTTCAACTGGATCCAGCATGGCGACTTCCTCGCTGAACGGGTTCCCGTAGGCGCACGGCAGCTGAAAGACGCCGCGATCTCCGGCAATGGGGAACCGACCAGCAGCGCCCAGCTGGAAGGCTGTCTGGAAGTGTTGGACAAAGTATTGAATGCCGTCGGCTTGGCTCAGAAGATTCCAGTAGTCTTGATCACGAACGGCTCGTTGGTTCACAAACCTCACGTACAAGCTGCGCTGAAGCGCCTGAAGCAATTGAACGGCGTTGTCTGGTTCAAACTGGACAGCGCCACCGCAGTGGGTTCGAGTCGAATCAACTCCTGCCACCTGGCACCGGAGGAGCATCTCAGCAACCTGCGGCTTGCCGCGACCCTCTGCCCAACGTGGCTCCAAACCTGCTTGTTCCAGTGGGACGGAATCCCGCCGAGCAAAAGCGAACAGAGCGCCTACTTACAAGCGTTGCACCAGCTGATGCAGGACGGTGTCCCTATTCTGGGCGTGCACCTGTACACGATTGCTCGCGCTTCCCATCAGCCGGAAGCCAATGCCGTGCATGCCCTGCCCGAGGCGTGGCTCGCAGACTTCGCCGGGCAGATCCGTGAGCAGGGCGTCCATGTATGTGTAAGTGCGTAGGACTCATCTCGGCGCGCGCTCAAGTGCTCGACGCAAAAGCCGTTCTCATTTCACGAAGCCTGGACGCGTCGTCGCCTTAAGAGCCTAGGTTTGGGAGGTTTGACCAAAATGAGCTTTCGAGTAGCCACTGCCCTCGCAACCGGACCTGCGGACGCCGCGGGAAACGCCCTGGTGGAGAGCCTGCGCCACAGCCTTGAGGGCGACAGCCCCGCTCTGGTGTGCGTGTTCGCATCTACGGAACAACCCCTGGAGCAAGTTCTGAGTGTCGCAAGCAGCGCGTTCCCAGATGCGTGCGTCGTGGGCGCAAGCACCGCTGGGGAGTTTACCGAAGCCCGAGACGCCAAGGGTTCAGTCTCCGCCTTCGCAGTTGCGGGCAAGCTGGTAGTGCGTGCTGGCATGGGCGCAGGCTTGACCAAGGGGCCCGAGGAAGCCGTCCGGGGGGCCCTGGACGGCCTTCCTGACTCCGAGGCCGGCTACCCCTTCGTCACCGCGATCATGCTGCTGGACCCGCTCACCGGCAACGGCGAGGAAGCAGCACTGCTCGCGGCAACTCTCCTCGGTGGCGACGTACCCCTCGCCGGGGGCGCTGCCGGCGACGACCTAGCCATGAAAACCACCCACGTCGGCCTGGGCAGCCGGGTCACCTCGGACGCGATCGTTCTGGTCAAGCTGTTCACCAAGCAGCCCCTGGGAGTTGGCGTGTGCCACGGTCATCAGCCCCTCTCCAAGCCACTGAAGATCACCAGAGCAGAAGGTGCTGTGGTGCACGAGATTGACGGTCGCCCAGCATGGGACGTGTGGGCAGAGCAGACGAAGGAAGCTGCTGCTGAGCACGGCCTGGACCCGGCGACTCTGAGCGGCGACCAGATCGGCGGGTTCCTGCTTCGCTATGAGGCCGGGCTGGCTGCGGGCCAGGACTTCAAGATTCGAGCTCCCCTCGCGAAGAGCGAGGACGGCTCCTTGTCCTTCGCGTGTGGCATTCCCGAAGGCGCGGAGATCCGAATCACCGAGAGCGTGCCCGAGCGACAAATTGCGAGCGCGCGGACCGCAGCCGAACGGGCCAAAGAGGCGTTGGGGGATGGCCAGGTTGCAGGCGCCCTCGTATTCGATTGCATCTGTCGCAACTTGATTCTCGGTGATCGCTTCCACGACGCGGTCAAGGAAGTCTCGGAAGCGCTCGGTGATGTGCCCTTGGCGGGGTTCGAGACCTATGGCGAAATCGCGTTGGCAACCGGCGACATGTCCGGCTTCCACAATACGACCACGGTAGTGTTGGCTTTTCCGGTGTAGGGGCGGGAACGGATACGAAACTGTGAACGAACCCCCGCATCGCGGCACCGGCAACCTGGTCTCCCAGGGCGTATTGATCGAACTGCTCGCGCCGGCGCTCGGTGATGCCAAGGCCAGAGAAGTGATCCGTCAGGGAGCGCTAGACCTTCGCATCCCCAACGGAGTGCTGACCCACGAACAGGCCTTGGCGCTCCTGGACAAGGTGGCCCATGCACCGGGCCTGGTGGGAATCAGCGCGCGGTTCGTTCGCTCACGCCTTATTCTGAAGTGGGGCTAGCGGCGTCCAGTGCCATACTCCAAGACTTCTACTCTAACGGGCACGACCCCAGCTCGCATCATGTCGAGCTGCCGGGCGGCGGCCCCGGACACATCGATGATGCGCTCAGCACCCGCAAAGGGCCCGCGGTCGTTGATCACGACGATGACTTGATGCCCGGTGTCGGTTCGGATGACGCGGACCCGAGTCCCGAACGGCAGTTTTTTGTGAGCAGCCGTGAGGTTCGCTGGTATATAGGGCTGTCCGCTAGCGGTCTTTCTGCCCGCAAGTCCGTCCGAGTAGTAGGTGGCCTTGCCGTGTTCCACAGCCAGAGGCGTGGCGGGCTGCGCGGGCACCGATGGCGCCGGTTGGGGCAGCACCCCCGCTGCCGGGGGCAGCGCTCCCTCTGCCAGCCGATGGCCACTCCCCGTGGCGACTGGGGGCTCAGGGTCCGCGGCAGTACGCGGAGGCGCGCAGCCCAAAGCGCAGGCGCCGAGCAGAAGAGCGAGGCTCCGAGTAGCGAACGCCATGGGACGCTCATAGAAGACTTTTCCCGCAGAAAGCAAATCGCCGGGTCGAAGCGCTCGGACGGACGTGCGGGACGCCGAGGCCTGGGATGAGCAGCGTCACTGGGTTTGGACGGTGCGGGGTGCTTTCAAGTCCCGCACTGACTGCAGACGCCCACTACCGCCGAAAACGTACTCCACGGTGACCGACGTGAACGCCTTGTCACGATAGCGAAGCTCTTCACACTCGGCGAGCCAAGCTGCGTTCTCTCGAAAGCGCTCGGGCACGCCTTTCTTCAGCCGAGTCGGCCCCTTGGCCTTCTTTCTGGACACGCGGACGGAGACACTGCACGTGTCAATCACGAACCACTGCTTCGGGTACTGTGCGAAGCTGTCTTCCAGCTGCTTGCGCAGTTCTTCCCTTCGCAACAGTTTTTCATCCACGTCGACCATTTCGGAAACTAGAGAACCAAACTGGGACGTGTCTCGTCGGTTGAGCGTAGCTTCCACCCCAACCAGGCGCTTCGCCGTCGCCTTGAGCCAAGTTCGGTTCATGTTTCCGCTGCGAAGCGCAACCTCTCGCTCGCAACATAGCGCGCCTCGGTCTGGGGTGCCCTTGGTTCCGAGTGCCACAGCACGTACGGCACAGCTGGCGCCTCCCCGCACCACAAAGCCAGCTGGATGGGCGCTGAGAGTCCACACCGACATGCGACCAAAATCCGGATACAACTCGCAAGCGCGCGCCCACTGCGCTTCGGAGCAAAGACTCAGGCCAGACTGGGCGCACAAGGCCTGGGAGTCGGCGAGGGATTTGCCCATGGCGCCATCAAGGCGCTGAACCCGAAATTCGTCGAGCCAGCGCTCTTCGTTTGGCACTCGCCCCTGACCCACGGTGCGCGGGGGCGTGCTGCTCAGGACTCGCTCCGTGGGTGCTCTGGGTTCGGTGGACGCGCTTGATGCAGGTGGCGGGGGGGTGCTGGCGACCAGGGGCAGCGCGCTCGCCGCGGAGGCTGCCGTCTTGGGCACCGGGCTCTCGAGCACCACCGCCGTCAGGAGAACAATCGCGATCCCCAAGAGAGCAGCTCCGATGCCAACAACCGCGATCGTCACGGGACTAACGCCCTGAGCTCGCTCGGGCACACGGGCGGAATCCACGGGCAGCCCCGTGCTACTGGAGAGCTCGGTCGGCGCGGGTGGCCGCTCCACGTCCGCCAACGGCTTCGGACCAACCACGGGCCTCGTGCCGTCCGACTCCACCTCAAACTGCAGGGACTCTTGCGTTCCCGAATCCATCGTCGTCCTGCTGCTGCGAGGACCAGGCAGCTCTGCCATGCCCGTGGCAGCGAGGATTTCGTTCCAGAAGTCCCGAACGCTCCTCTGCCTTGCCTTGGGGTCGATGGCCAGAGCGCGCAGCAGAACTTCGTCCAACGCCTCAGGGGCATCCGGGTAGCCAAGGGATTTCAGCGTCGGGCGGTAGTTTGGATCGGCGGAGGCGACGAAGAGTTCCGCAACGTCTGTCCCTTCCAGCGCCCGTTTGCCGGAAACGACCTCGATGAAGACGAGTGCCAGCGCGAAAACGTCGGTCCAGGGACCGGTAGCACCGTAGCGACGGCTGAACTGCTCCGGAGCTCCGTAGGGCGCGGTGAACGCTTGCAGGTGATTGCCGGTACTCTCGAAGACGTTGCTGGTTCCCTTGGCCTCATCCAAAACCTTGGCGATCCCAAAGTCGAGCACCTTCATGGTGACTTCGCCGCTTACATCGGTGAGGAAGAGGTTGGCTGGTTTGATGTCGCGGTGAGCAATGCCTTGATCGTGAGCAAGGCGTAGCGCGCGAGCGACGGGGTCGAGTAGCTCGATGGATTCCAAAAGCGTGCGCCCCCCAAGGCTGGCCTTTGCTCGCTCCTCCAGATCGTGCTCCAAGCTCTTGCCCTCGAGCCACTCCAACACGAGGTAGGGCGTCCATAGGCCGTTGGGTGAGTCCGCTGCGCCAACGTCCAGGGCCTGCACGATGCTGGTCGTCGCGCGACTGAGTCGGTGGAGTAGCCGCCCTTCCTCCATGAAGCTCTCGAAGAAGCGTGCGCGCTGTTTTCCTTCCAGCGTCTCCGGAACGCGTAAGCACTTGACCGCAACGTGCTCGGAGAACCCCAGGTGGTGAGCGCGGTAGACGACGGAAAAACCACCTTCGCCGATCAGCTCGTCGATGCGGTATTTTTCGTCGAGGGTGGCACCCACCCAACTGAAAGGGTCTTTGGGTTCGTCCGACATGCGGAGAAGCGGATCATAAACCCGCGGCCGACACCTCCGCGAGCCGCCTCATGCAATCCCATCCAAGGCGCGCATATATGCCTGCAACAGTGCGTCCCGCTTTGGGTGTCTGCCGCGCCATACCACCCAATTTCCCCCCACCATCACATCCCGAACTGCGCCAACGCGGGCCCCGAAGACCCAAGCATCCAGGTGACGCTCCGGGGGCAGCCCGGCCAGAGCCGCCGAGTTCGGGTCCAAGGTAACCAGGTCTGCACGGGCCCCCACGACGAGCTCCCCCAGCCGTCGCCCGAGCGCACGAGAGGCACTGCGCCCGACCTCGCCGAGCAAGCGCTCGGCTACAGAAGGCTGCTCTGCGCTCGAAAGCACGTTGCGTCGGCCGTGCACCAGGCGCTGCTCGTATTCGAGCAGCCGCAGTTCCTCCGCCGGGCAAACACAAACCTGACTGTCTGATCCGATACCAAAGCCGACCCCCTCTTCAATCAGCCCCGCCATGGGCGGCAACCCATCCCCCAAGTTTGCCTCCGTCGTGGGGCACAATGCGACCGTGGCGCCGGTCTTGGCCAGCCTGGCGATTTCGGACTCCGTCGCGTGAGTGCCGTGCACGAGGCACCAGCGCCCATCGAGCTCCGCTGCCGACATCAGCAGTGCCAGGGGCGTGGTGCCCGTCGCCGCACGGCACTCCTGAACTTCGCGCTTCTGCTCCGAGATGTGAATATGCACCGGCGACTCTGCTGGCACTGCCGCGAGCAGTTCTCGCAACATCTCCAAACTGACTGCACGCAGGCTATGGGGTGCGACACCGACGGTGGCATTGGCGTTGCCCTGGGTGGCAACCTGGGCCCGCTCGACGATACGTAGCAACTCGCCCACGGAATTGACGAAGCGGCGTTGCTCTGCCGAGGCGCCGCGGCCGTCAAAGCCGCCATTCGCATACAGAACGGGTAGCAATGTGATGCCAATGCCGGCACGCTCAGCCGCGGAGAGCAGCCGCAAAGAAAGCTCCGCGGGGTCGGCATAGGGTCGGCCGTCAGGGTCGTGGTGCAGATAGTGGAACTCCCCGACGCTTGTGTAGCCCGCTTCGAGCATCTCCACGTAGAGCCACGTGGCGATGGCCTCGACCTGCTCAGGACTGATCCCTTCGACGAAACGGTACATCGCGTCACGCCAGGTCCAGAAGCTGTCCGAGTGACCCGATGACCACTCAGCTCGCCCCACCAGGGCGCGCTGGAAGGCGTGGGAGTGGAGGTTCGCGATACCCGGCACGGCCAGGCCTTTGCAGTCCTCGACGCCACCGTCAGGGGCGGTATTTGCAATCCGCGTCACGTCACCACGAGCGTCAACGCTGACGAACGCGGGCTTCAGCCACACTCCGTTCTGCCACAAAGCGTCAAAGCGATGCGTCGTCATGCCCAGCCTCCGCCCACTGCACGCACATTTCCAAGACGCGACGCAACGTCGGCCTCAGGCGAGCCGCCCGTTGGTCCATGAACTCGAAGGGCGATTGTTCACGCATGTAGTTCTTCTGGGCGAGTTCGAGCTGGATCGCCGACACACCTCGATCCGGAGCGCCATACTTCCTAGTTATGTAGCCTCCCCGAAAGCGCTCATCCCTCACGGCCGAATAGCCGTCAGCGTTTTGGAGCAGCGTGTTGAAGATGTCGCCAGCTAGTGTCGCGTCTGCGCTAGCGCCGGAGGCAGTGCCCAGGTTCAGGTCCGGCAGTGTTCCCTCGAAGAAGCGTGGGACCTGAGAACGAATGCTGTGGGCGTCGAACAGCACCACGCGCCCGAAGCGGCGGTGGAGGCGTTCGAGCTCCACCGCGAGTTGCTCGTGATAGGGCCAGAAATACTGTCGGACTCGGACGCCAACTTCTTCGTCGGTCGGCTCCTGGCCGGTTGCATAGATGGGTTGGCGAGCAAAGGTGCTGGTGGGGCAGAGCCCCGTCGTGTCCGCCCCAGGGTACAGGGATGCGCCCTCCGGGTCTCGGTTCAGGTCCACCACGTAGCGGGAGTAGCGCGCCACTAGCCGACTGGCGCCTAGGCTCGCGACAAAATCGTAGAGCTGCGCAACGTGGAAATCCGTATCCGGCACCGAGCGCCCCTCGGGCGTCATCCGCGCGGCGAGTTCGGCCGGCAGCGCGGTGCCATCGTGGGGAAACGACACCAGCAGTGGACGCACCCCCGAATAAAACTCGAACACGTCAGCCATCAGATACTTCACGCCTACGCCGACGGCGGCGTGCCACGAGTAGCAACAAAGTCAGCGAGAGACCCAGGGCAGCGTTGGACTGGGAGCCCGAGTGGGAACGACAATCGCACCCCCCACCCGCTGCGCTGGGTCCCGGCACCGACGGAGCGCCGGCGTCCGTCGGCATCGCATCCGCGCCAGCGTCGTGGACTACGGGAGCCTTGAGCCACAGGTAGCTGGTCAGCGTCCGCCGCTCCTTGTTGTCGACGACCTCCACGCGGTAGCGGTCCTCACCAGCCGCCGGTGCGGACACCTCGAGAGTATGGGTGAAGGGATCGGAGTCGATCCCTTCCTGAGCGAGGGGCTTGCCGTTCTTGACGAAGCGAACGAACTTGCCAACGCCGTCGCTGACCTCGGCGGAAAATACCGTTTTCGACGCGGACACCGTGTCGCCCTCGGGAGCGACGCTAGACTTCAGCTCCACCATGGGCTCTTCGGGGCCCCAAAGCTTGACCACAGTGCGCCCGCTTCTCACCCCGTCCAAGATCCCCTGCTGACTCAGCTCGGTGGCGAAAACCATGGTCGTGCAGTCACCAATCGGGCTCTGCAGGGCATTCAGATCCACCCCGGCGCGGTGATCGTCGCTGCCTCCGATTGCAGGCAGGTGGTAGCCCTGATCCAGGAGTTTTTCCCAGTAGCCGATGGCTTTGACCTTTGGCAAGTAGTCGATGGTCGCCGGCGTACCCGTCATGACTTCGACGGCACCTATCAGCTTGGGATCGAGGTCGTGAGTCCAAGCGCAGCCGATGCAGAGATCCCCGAGATCCTGAGTTGGATGATTGATGGAGACGATGGCACCCTGATCGCGAAACGCTTGCACCGCGCCTTTGATGGTGACGCCGGGCTGGCCGATCTTGTGATCGACCCACTTGGTGGCGCCGATAGCATTCGCGTGACCGTCATAGGTCGTGTACTCCATGCCCGGCAATAGCAGGAGCTTGGGGTGCCGGCTCTGCGCATCGACGAAGAACTCCAACTGCGTGAGAGTGTTGTGGTCACTGATTAGAACGAAGTCCAATCCTCGCCCGCGGGCGAAAGTGGCCACTTCGTCCAGGGGCGGCCTAGCGTCGCCGCTTTCGATCGAGTGCACGTGGAAGTCACCCGCGTACCAACGTGCGCCCACTTCCAACGCCGCCGCTGGTACGTAGGGAGTTCGCTCCGTCTGCGGCGCCAGGGTCGCCGTGTCACGAAACGTGATGTCGAGCTGATACTTGGCCGGAGTGGATTTGATGAGCGCCTTTCCGATCACGACCTGCCAGGTACCAGCGGCAATCGGTCCCGCCACGTAGCTGCGACTGGCCGCCTGTTCGCCAATGACCGCGGGCTCGGTGTTGCCACCTCCCCAACCCCGGAATCCGTTGGGGTCGTTGACGCCGAAATCGAGAATGTCTTCGGAGGACAAGTCGTCGTGCTTGATCTCGATCTCTTTGGTGCCCGCCGGCACGTCGAAAGCGACGAAAAAGTGATCCGGACCGGTGCTGGGCACATCGCCAGAGAGCTGAAGGGTGGTCTCCGCAGCGGCTGCGGTCTGACTGAGCAAGAGCAATAGGGGCCCCAACATGAATCGACGGGCGCGCATGCTTGGAAGCATAGCGAGCCCGGCGGCTCCGGGGCTATGCTCCAGGAGTGCCCCGACCTTTTCGCAGCTGGGAAGCCGCCCTAGACCGGCTGGTGGACGAAGAAATCCACGACAGCGTCAATCGCCTCGACCTCCAGCCGAACGCTTTCGGATACGACCGCTGGGGCGCTTCGCCCGCCGCCGCCAAGCGTCTGCTCGTATTCGTAAGGTTGCTGTACGAACGCTACTTCCGCGTAGAGTGCCATGGGCTCGAGAATGTCCCCGCTGGCCGTGTGCTGATGATCAGCAACCACAGCGCTCAACTCGCCTACGACGGCATGTTGATCTGCGCTGCCATGGTGTTGGAGGCCAATCCGCCGCGATTCGTGCGCGCGATGATCGAGCGCTTTTTCGCCGAGCCGGCGTTCGTGAACGTTCTGATGAGTCGGATGGGGCAACTGGTGGGGATCCCAGCCAACTGCCGCCGTCTGCTCCAGGAGGAGGAAGCGGCAGTCTTGGTCTTTCCCGAAGGAGAGCGCGGCGGCGGCAAGGTGTTCTGGGACCGCTACAAGATCATGGGCTTCGGCCAGGGCTTCATGCGCTTGGCACTTCAGACGAAGACGCCCATCGTGCCCATCGGTTTCATCGGCGGGGAGGAGATGTGCCCTAGCTTTTCGCGGATGCGCCCCATCGCGAAGCTCATGGGCGTGCCCTACGCACCTCTGACACCCACGCTACTGCCCCTTCCCTTGCCCGCAAAAGTGCACATCCACTTCGGTAAACCCCTGCTCTTCGAAGGCACCGGCACTGAAGAAGATCACGTGTTGCGTCCGATGGTCGAAAAGGTCGAAACTGCAGTCGCCACTCTGCTCGCAGAAGGGTTGCGCACCCGGAAAGGTGTGTTCTTCTAGTGGAAAAGCGCATCGTGATCACTGGCGGCGCGGGCGGCAGTGGCCGTCTATTGGCCGCCGCGCTGCTAGCCGAGGGCTGGGAGGTGCACACGGTAGATCGCGTCAGCGGGCGATTGCCAGAAGGCGTCACCCAACATCGCGCTGACGTGCGCAAGCGAAGCTTCGACGACGTACTGCGCACGGTGCATCCCTGGGCGGTGGTACACCTGGCGCGCTTGCACCGCCTGAACGCGACTCCGGAGGAACGTCACCGGGTCAATTTCGAGGGCACGGTCCACGTATTCGAAATGGCCGTAGCCGCGGGCGTCCAGAAGATCGTATTCCCGAGCCGACATACCATCTACGGTGCTCTACCGGACCAACCGCTATACCTGACCGAAGACCATCCACCCGCGGCTGGACGCACCTACCCTGAGATTCAGGATCTCGTCGCCGCGGACCTCTACGCGAGCGCCCAACTCTGGAAGCAGCTGGAGCGCGAGGTCGTCGTGCTTCGCCCCGTGAACCTGGTTGGCCCCACTCAGGACAACCTGTTTTGTCGCTACCTTCGCCAGCGCCGCGTCTTCACCGTCGCGGGCTTCGACCCCCTGTACCAGGTGCTGCACGAAGACGACTTCGTCACCGCGCTCAGCCTGAGCCTCAAACCCGGGCTGCGCGGCGTGTTCAACGTAGCCGGGCACGACCCCATCCCGCTCCACGTAGTCGTGGAGCAGTCCGGCGCTTCACGGGTCCCCATGCCCGAGCCCATCATCGGCATGGTGGGCGGGCGCATGGGCTTTCCGAAGGTGCCCAAAGGGGCGGTGGACTACCTGAAGTTCTCCTGCACCGTAGATGGCGCCCGGTTTCGAGAAGAAACTGGCTTCGTCCCTGGAAAAAGCCTGGAAGAGACATTGGCCAGCATGGCCCAGAGCCCCGTGTGACCGGCCCACATCTGCGGCGGGCATCAGCTCGCGGTTCGCGCTAGATTCCGGGCCATGCAATTTTCACGTCGTAGCTTCTTACAGGCCATTGTCGTCAGCGCTTCCGCGGTTCCCTACGCCGCAGGCTGCTCATCCGACGACGACGGAGGCGATGGCCCCGGTGGGCTCGGACCCTTCAGCACAGACCCCGCAGACACGTTGCGGGTCTTCCCTCACGGTGTCGCCTCCGGCGACCCCAAACCCGATAGCGTGATCCTGTGGACCCGCGCCGTGCCGGACTCGGGCTCGGGTCCCGTCGACGTCAACTATCAAGTGGCGACCGACGAAGCCTTCACCCAGCTGGTTGCAGAAGGCAAGGTGACCGTCGACGAAACGACGGACTGGACCGCGCGCATCAAGCCGACGGGTTTGGCCGCGTACACCCAGCTCTTCTATCGCTTCATCGCCGAAAAGGTGCAGAGCGACATTGGACGTACCAAAACGGCACCCACGGACGACCAAGACGTCAACGTGCGCTTCGCCTTTGCGTCCTGCCAAGACTTCATCGGTCGCTACTATCACAGCTGGCGCGCGCTGGTCGAGACCGAAGACCCTGTCGACTTCGTCGTCTTCCTCGGGGACTACATCTACGAAACCAACGGCGACTCAGACTTCCAACTCACGGGCAGTGCGCGGAAGATCGAAATCCCGGACGGGCTCGTGATCGAAGAGGCCACGGATCCGCCCGACGCGAAGCCGGCGGTCAAAGCCGCAAAAACCCTGGCGGACTACCGCGGCGTGTACAAACAGTACCGCTCCGACAAGCACCTGAAAGAAGCGCATCGATTGTTCCCCTTCATCTGTATCTGGGATGATCATGAGTTCGCGAACGACGCGTGGCAGGATCACGCCACGGATTTCAACGAGACCAAGGGCGACGAAAAGAGCCCAGAGCGTCGGATGGCGGCCAATCAAGCCTGGTTCGAGTACCTACCCGCCGACGTGACCTGGGACGGCAACGCGAGCTTCCCAAACGACCTGAAGATCTACCGTACGCTGAGGTACGGCAAGCACATGGAGCTCATCCTGACGGACCAGCGCTCCTACCGCTCGGACCACGCGATCCCGGAGAACGCCAAGGGTGCAGATCGCCCCCCAGGCGCTCCAGACACGGTGCCCACCTACGCAGAAGCGGGCAAGTCTTTCGGGAACTCCGCAATCGGCACCCGCAACTTCGTGCGCAAGAGTGGCTTTGATGGAATCGAGGCCTTCGTCAAGCCCACGATGCTCGGCGCCGAACAGAAGCAGTGGCTGCTCGACACGGTAAAGGGCTCGTCGGCTAGCTGGAAGATCTGGGGCAATGAAACCCAGCTCCTCGAAATGAACGTCGACCTCAATCCGTTCCCCGTTCCAAGTCTATTCAAGGCTGTCTACTACTTCACCGTCGACCAATGGGACGGCTTCCGATCTGAACGCGCAGAGGTCTTGGGTGCGCTCAAAGACGTCAAGAACCTCGTAGCCATCACCGGGGACATCCACGCGTTTTGCGCTTCCGAACTCCAACTGGACTTTGGCAATCCCGGCGAACCCGTGGCGGTAGAGTACGTCACCGCCGGAATCAGTTCGAGCCCCGTCAAGGAGATCGCCGAACGCCAGGTGAACGGCCTCGACCCCGACGGCACGTTCGGCCTCAAACCCATCGTGCCCCAGTTCGACAAGGTGCTGAACGATTCAAACCAGCACTACAAGTACAACAAGAGTTTCGCGCATGGCGTGAGCATCATGGAAGTGGACGGCGACAACGAAATCCGTGTCACTTTTCTCGATATTCAAGATGTCCAGAGCGAAACCTGGGACGGCAAGGTCGAGAAGACCGGCTTCCGCACGCCCAGCGGTTCCAATCGAATCGAGAAGATCTGACGCCGCCGACGCCCGCACGCGAAGTTGCTCCCGTGCGCGCCGCGTTTGGGCTACCCGCAGCCGCGTCTAGGCCGCGCGGCTCGTCCGCCGGGCGCCTAGGCCGCGCGACTGTCCACGTCCGCGCGCATCCGGGGCAGCGCACTCGGGTATTTTTGCTGCACGAACGTGATCAACTTCTCTCGCACCTCGCAGCGCAGATTCCAGTGCGCGCCGGCATCCTTCGCGCTGACGAGCGGTCGCACTAACATGGCGCGCTCGTTCGCGTCGGTCACCACAACCCCCCAGGACTCTCCATCCCAGTGCTCGGACTCGTCCAAAATGCGCTTGAGCTCAGCGCGAATCTCATCCACAGGCACGCTGTAGTCGAGCCACAACTTGATCGTGCCCAACAGCTCGGTCGACGACCGCGTCCAATTCTCGAAGGGCTTCTCGATGAAGTACGTCGCGGGAACCACGAGCCGACGTTTGTCCCAGATGCACACCACGACGTAAGTCAGCCGGATTTCCTCGATACTGCCCCATTCCCCCTCGACGATGACAATATCATCCACGCGAATACGTTGAGTCAATGTCAGCTGAATGCCCGCAAGCAGCGTGGCCAGGGTCTTCTGCGCCGCAAAGCCCAAAACGATGCCGGCCAGACCGGCGGACGCCAGCACGCCGTTGCCGATCTGTCTGACTGACTCGAAGGTCGTCAAAGCGAAACCAAAAGTCAGCACGAAGATGACGAAGTCGGCAATGTTGCGCACGCCGCGGACCTGAGTCCGAACCGCGCGAGCGCGCAGATCCTCGGTCTCGGCTTCTTCGAAACGCCGCCGAGCGGCCTCCTCGAAGACCCGAACGGCCTTCATCAACGCCCAGCCAGCTGCCAAGATCGTCACCACCAACAGCCCGTGGGCGACCGGGACGCGATAGACCTCAGGCAACCCGACCACGGGCATCACCAAGCGCACGCCGATCAGAGCGCCCAGCAACCGAATCGGCTTGGGCATTAGCTCGACGATAGCGTCATCGATGTGCGTGTCCGTTCGCCCTGCCCAATGCGTCAACGCCCACAGCAGCAGAGACGCCACGATGAGACCCGCCATCAAAGCGAGCACGACGTATAAGACGGGCAACCACGGCGTACCTGCGTCAGGCAGGCCTGCCGCGAGAGGCGGCCATAGATTGGCGAGTGAGGGAGTCATTACATTCGTCACGGCCCAGCGCCGCCGCCACACTTTCCGGATTTTCGCTCGGGATTCAAGCACCGGCGGCCATTCAGGGACGAATGACTCGGTCGACATTTCGGGCTAACGTGGGCGCCGCAAAATGGCCCCGCCCCGGCGCAAGCGCAAAGCGCGCCCAAAACTGAGCTCCCAAGGCCTGGTGCTTGGCAAAGACGTGGTACCGCTCTGGGCCGGCGCCGTGCACTACTTTCGCATGGAGGTGGCGAACTGGCCGCCCGCACTCCAGTCCGTAAAGAAGCTCGGCTTTCGCTTGGTGGACATATACGTCCCCTGGGCAGTGCACGAACTCGAGAAGGGAAACTACGACTTCGGCCGGCTCGATCCCAAGAAAGATCTGCGTGCATTCCTCGAGTTGTGTCAGGAGCTCGAGCTATTCGTGATCTTCCGGCCGGGGCCAC
Source organism: Polyangiaceae bacterium (assembly GCA_965222375.1). GTDB lineage: Bacteria > Myxococcota_A > Polyangia > Polyangiales > Polyangiaceae > JACKEA01. The sequence goes on along the minus strand of CBDCTZ010000016.1, from coordinate 2,273,213 downwards.
ACATCAACGCTGAGCTCACTGGCTTCGGGATTCCGGAGCGCGTCTTGTGGGATCCCGACTGCCAAGCGCGCTCGCCTCATGGCAAACCCGTCGTCCTACCCGTGCCGCCATTGGCGTTTCCGGTCCCGAGCTATGCCAGCACGGCGTTCTTGGACGAAACCGACGAGTGGTTCCGCGCAGTCGCAGAACAGTGCGCAGATCTGCTGTGGCCCCAGGGTCCGATCGTGCTGGTTCAGGTCGACAATGAAGGCGCGATGTACTTCCGAGATGGAGTCTACGATCAAGACTACCACCCCGACTCCCTTGCTCTATTCCGGCGTTTTCTAAAGAAACGCTACGGCACCGTAAGAGAGCTCAGCCAGAGCTACGCGGACCCCGACGCCACATTCGCGCGCGCTCAACCCCCGGTCAGCTTCAGTGCATCCCAGGCATCAGAGCTCGCGCCCCACTTGGACTGGGCGGAATTCCAAGAGTACCTGCTCGCAGAGTCGTTCCAACGCATGCGCCGCTCCTTGGAAGCACATGGTTTCGAGGGCGTCCCGTTTTCGCACAACCTGCCGCTATCCGAAGGCGTGACCCCCCTCGACCCTGGGCGCCTTTGTCGAGTCGTCGAGCTTTTGGGGCAAGACTACTACCACGGAGCCTCCGCACCGAGCCGGCGCGAGATCGCGCGGCGGACCTCGGAGCTCAGAACCCGCTGCGATGTGCACGAAACTCCAGCCTTCGCCTGCGAACTGGGTGCGGGCTTTCCACCGTTCTTCCCGCCGCTAACCCACGAGGACCAGAGCTTCACGACCTTGTGCGCCCTGGCCTACGGGCTCTCGGGGCTCAACGCCTACATGGCCGTGGACCGCGACCGGTGGATCGGTGCACCGATCGACGTGCGCGGCAACCCCCGGCAAACCAGCAAGTGGTGGCAAACGCTGCTCGAAGCCGTAGAGCGCATCAAGTTGCGAGAGTTCACCCGCGATGTTGCCGTGCGAATCGTGATCCCGCGTTCCGCCCGGCGCTTGGCGCGAGTCTGCCACGCCTTTGGTCCGCTCAGCGCTGCGTTGTTCCAAGTCGTGGGCGGAGGCGCACCCGAGGCTTGTTTCGAAGACGACTTCGGACTGGATGGTCCCGTCAGCATCGACACGGAGCGGTTCGTGCGCCGCCTAGAGGCCAAACTCGAAGCGGCGCAGATCCCGTTTGGCTTCGCCAGTGGCGATTGCCTGAAGCAGGTCGCCAAGTTGTCTGGGTGGACGGTTGTCGCCTGCACAGGCGGGCTGGAGCCCAAACTCATCGAGCAGCTGGACGGCACGCGACGGGCGGGCAGCGCAGTGAGCGTGGGCCCCTTTCCTCCCACGCGTGACCATCGCTTCCAAGCCCTAAAAGCAAAACCTTCACACGGCAAGGCTCGCAAGGCATCCTTCGGGCTGATTGGTCCGGAGGACGATGATCTGGCCGCGGCCATCGAAAGCGCCCAGCAGGAGCTGGCTCTGCCCCACCTCGCGGTCTCACCGGATCAGGTGTTCGTGACGCTACATCGTGACGCCCAGGGCAAGGCACGCCTGCTGTTTGTCATCAACCCGTCTCCGGCTCGGCTGGAGGCAACGGTGACCGCCGCAGGCGCAAAAAGCGCGCAGGACGCCATCTCGGGAGAAAGATTCGGAGCAAAACTCGGTGCGCTGCACCTGCCGATGCCGCCGCGCTGCGTGCGCATGCTGGAGCTTCTCGAAAAAGCGTAGTAGTGGGCAGCCCGCCCCATGCTTCTTGAAATCAACGCAGAAACCCCGGAGCCACGCAAGATCCGCCGGGCCGTCGAGGCCATCGAGGCGGGCGAAGTCATCGCCTACCCCACAGATACCGTGTACGGCCTGGGTTGCGACCTCTTCAACAAAAAAGCCGTCGATCGACTCTATAAGATCCGCGGTCTGGACGCCGACAAGAAGCTCGCCTTCGTGTGCAGCGACATTGCGGACGTCGCGCGCTATGCGGTCATGCACAATAACGTATACCGCATATTGAAGGAGTTCTTGCCCGGCCCCTATTGCTTCATCTTGGAGGCCACGCGAGAAGTTCCGAAGATGGTTCACCTGGCGCGAAAGACCGTGGGAGTGCGCATACCCAACCACCCCGTAGCACTGGCGCTGGTGCGTGAACTCGGCCGACCCATCATCTCCAGCACCGCCGCGCGCAGTGGGCAGCAGCCTGATCCCGACCCTCGGGAAATCGACACCGAGTTCCCTGGGCTCGGAATGGTATTGGACGCCGGCGCGGGTGGCGTCGTGCCGACCACCGTGGTCGACCTCACAGGTGGTGATCCAGTGGTCGTACGCGAGGGCGTCGGCGACCCTGTCCCCTTCCAATGAGCCGAGAATGGGCCGTCTCATCAGACGGATCCAACGGGCCAATAAAGGGGTTCGAAAACTGGGCGCGTTGTGCAAGGATGCGTCTGAACAGTGGCCGCGATTCGCGGCCAAGGAGACAGACAGATGACTTTTGTCGTCACGGAGAACTGCAAAGGCTGCCGCTTCACGGACTGTGTTGCCGTGTGCCCCGTGGATTGTTTCCACGGCGACGATGAGATGCTGTACATCGATCCCGACGAGTGCATCGATTGCGGCGCCTGCGTTCCGGAATGCCCGGTCGAGGCGATATTCGACGAAACGCAGTTGCCCGAAGATCAGAGCGATTGGCTGCAGATCAACACGGATCGCGCCAAGGACTTGCCGGTCATCAACGAGAAGGGTGACGCCCTTCCCGGTGCTGAAGCGCGCAAGACCGAGCTCGGCTTCTAAGCCCCCGCTGCTAGCGCCTTGTCCTCACTTCTTGGGGAAATTCAGGGTCGCTGAAGCCTGAGACTGCACGGCCATGCGTTGTTGCGGATTGTCGCCAGGGACGAGGACCGCGTTGAGCACCTGGTTCTGATCGCCTTGTCGCGGAAAGAGCGATCCCCTCGAGGCGGTGCCCTTGCCTGTCGCTGATGACTGAAACTGCACCAGGGTCAGATCCCCCGGCGGCAAGCCTGCCAGCGTGAGCTTGTCGGTAGCGCTGTAGCGCTTGGTGCTGATGTTGAGGGTGAGACCCGCCTCGCTCACCACATCGAGCTTGATCATTCGGTAACTGATCACATCCGCTCCGGCTGCAAACCCCCTCGAGGTGACCAACCAAACGGCTCCAGCGCCGACCGGCTCCGACGGGTAGACGATGCCGGACGCGCTGATCGTCTCCGCGAGGGTGCGCAACACTGCATTCAAGTTGGGGTCTCCCCCCTTGGGCAGTTCGTAGCGGGCATCCGTAACCGCGCCGCTCTCCAGCACCTGCAGTTGCACCTTGCTCCCCTTCAATCTGCCGACCTGAGTCTGCAATTCCGGCGGTATGGGTTGTCCTTGCATGTCCCCGACCTTTGCGCCGGTTACTTTGGCCAGGATGGGCGTGCCGGCCGTGTCGGGTTTGGCCTTTTGAGCCGACATCGCGATATCGAAAGAAATCGGCGGGAGCATCTGACGCGCGGCGCGCATGGAAAGCACGACGGTGCCGGTCTGTTTCCAGTCGGGCTTCAGCTCGAGCTTCAGGGTCTCCCGCGGCTCGCTTCCGTTGTTCCCCAGGGACACCTTCGGCGCAGCACCCTTCTTGTGCAACTCGTCGGCCTTGCCCGGGGCGAACACTCCGGTTTCAGGCGGACCATCCTTGGCGGCAGGCGCTGCCTGAGCCGGCGCACCGACTGAAGCCGCCGCCACCGCCTGAGCCAAGTTCGGGTCGACGGCCGGCCCTGCCGGCGCTCCCGCGCTGGCGGAGGAGGCCGGCGTCGCACTCTTTTTCTCCTCGCAGGCGGAGAGCAGGGCAAGGGCTGTCAAGACGAGACCAATACGGACCGGGGTCATGCCTGGCGTTTTACCGCAGCGGGCGGCCCTGTAAAGTGCTGGGCATGCCCCGCGCCAGCACACTCCGCTTCGCGCTCGGATGGCTCATCCTGACCGCCACGGCGTCTTGCGCGGGGCAGCCGCCACCGCGACGGTCCGCCACCACGGCGTCGCTGCCCCAGCCAAGGCCATAGCGACGACACCCGGGCGCTTGGTGGAGTTCGTCCCATCCAAACGAGCGCTGGAGCAGGCCGACCGCGCCGGCTTCAAGGACGGCGTTCTGCTGGAAGGTGTTCGTGTGTCTCGAGACGGGCGCTCCATGGCGGGCTCCGTAGCGCGGGAGGCCCTCAAGGGCGTCGTCGTCGCCCCAGCATGGGCTGGCTCGGGCTGCCCCTTAGCTGCGCGCTGCAGCCGCGCCAGTGAGTCCCAGCGACCTCCACCCAAGCTGAAGTCACATCGAGCACCATGCTCTGCTCTGGTTTTTTGGGTCGCTTCCCTGGGGCGACCTGGGCCACGACTCTAGAGCAGGGCCTAGTGGGACCGTGCCACGTGTCACTTCAAGTACTGAGTGACGGTGCCTTCCAGGTCTTTCGGGATCACGCCGATCTCGCTCCACAACACTTTTCCATCTCGATCGAGGAGCAGGTTGAGAGGCGCCTTGACGGAGTTGAAGTACGCTAGAGTGTTTGCCGCCGGGTCCACGTATAAGGGCAGCGTCAGGGTGTAGGTATCGCGCCAAGTCTCACAGAACAGGGTGGTTGCGGGGTTGCCTTGGGCGTCCTCGAACATGATCTGGACGACTTCGACTCCTTGCGGCCCCATCTTGTTCTTCAGCTCCTGCAACAAAGGCGTTTCGTCCTTGCAGGGCTGGCACCAACCAGCGCCGATGCTCACCAACGTCACCTTGGCCGAACAGCGGAGTTCATCCAAGGTCTGTCGCTTGCCATTGCAGTCCGTGATCTCGATATCTGGAAAGGAGTGCGAGGCCGCAGGGTCCGTCCCGAAAGGCGCCACAGCGGCATTGCACATCCCCGTGGCGCCCCCGCTACCACCGGCGCCGCCAGCGCCACCGGTGCCTCCGCTCGGATCATCATCGCTTCCGCAACCCGCGCTCGCGAGAGCTAGCAAGGGCACCGTGGTCCCAAGGAGCAACATGCGCGCATAGCGTCGCGGGCTGATTTCAGTCTTCACTGGAAGCGCCTCCACTTCGAGCCAGGTCCTCGGTCTTGATCTTGTCGGTCTTCATATTACGCGCACGCCGGGTCATAGTTTCCAGCAGCTCGTCGAAGCTGGGTAGCTCCCCCTTGATGAAACGCAGGGGGTTCACCCTCGCCACCACGAAAGCCTTGAGGTACGGGCTGGTCAAACCCTGCTCCTTGAGCTTCTTCACTGCCTCCGCCACGGCGTCATCCAGGTCCAACAACAGCGCAGCGCGGCGCCTTCGCTCTTCGACGGCCTTGCTCAAAGGTCCCGGGATCCATGCGTCCACCTTCTTGATCGCCGGATGATACGCTCCGCCCGAGAAGCGACCACGCTCGGCGTAGGCGAAGCCGAGGCTGACTAGCGCTGGCTCCTCGAGTTCGAACTCCAGGTCTTTTTCCTTCTGGTCCGACCAGGTCGCCAGGTCCTCCACCATTCGACGCACTTCCGTGGCGCGCTCGCGGAGGTTGTGGGCTTTCTCGATGTTCAAAGCGAGGATCTGATATGCGACCGCCTTGTCCGGAACCAGCAGTGCGACTACGGCGCTGGCGCCCAGTTCCTTCAGAACTGTCAAGCGATGGTTACCGTTGGGCGTGAAGTAGCGTCCGTCGTCATGGACCACGATGATCGGATCGAGAAACCGCTTCGTTTTGTCCATGGCTCGGGTGAGTTTTCGCGCGTGGGCGTCAGACACGTCGCGCTGAAACGGTGTAGGTTCGACGCGTTCGATGGGTAGGGCCACGAAGAGCTGAGCGTGCCCACCCAAGGGTTCGCGATAGCGCCCGAGTACAGTTCCACCGTCCTGCTCGACTTGCTGTTCCAGAACCTGAAGTTCCGGCGGCGAGTCCAAAACTCCAAGTTCGCTCGCGGTCAGGTTCGTGGGCTTCAGTTTGACGCCACGGCGCCGCTTGGTGCCCGTCTTCTTCTTCGCGACCGCCTTCTTCTTCTTCTGCGCCATGGCGCCGGCAGCATAGCAGCGCAGACTTCCGTTAGAACGGCGGCAAATCCTCGGCGGGAGTGGTATGCGCGGTCGCAGGAGGTCCAGTGCTCGCAGCGCTGGCATCGGGCTTCAACTCGGGCGCCACCGCCACGCTGGAGGCGGCGTCGGCCGTCGTCACCTCTTGCTGCTCTGCGCCCGCGTCCGTCGCCGCATCCGCACCGGCATCCAGGGTCGCGACTTCCGAGGGTTCTGTGCCGGCAAGGAACTCCTCCTCCACAGCGCCCTCCTGACCGGGTGGTGCCAGCAGCCCGCTTTCGGGATCGATCTTGAGCATGACCACGCCGTGCGGCCGCGTGAAGTCCGTGCTGGGTTTGCCCTTGTGGGCCGCCTTCATGAACTTCACCCAGGCCGGCAATGCGGTGACCCCTCCGGACTCACCCCAGCCCAAGGGCAACGTATCATCGTAACCGACCCAGACTGCCGCTACGAGGTCTGTGGAGTATCCGACGAACCAAGCATCCTTCGCCCGATTGGTGGTTCCAGTCTTGCCAGCCACAGGCCTGCCGAGAGCGCGAGCCCGCTTCCCGGTTCCGTCCGTGACCACACTCCGCATCAGGCTCGTGGTAAGGTAGGCCTCGGCTTCGTCCATCACACGCCGCGCGGGTACTCGAGGCGGCAGCGGAACTTCCTTGTTGTCAGGCCCGACGATTTTTGTCACCAAGATCGGAGGAGCGAACTGGCCGCCGCTCGCCAGCGTCGCGTAGGCATTGGCGATCTCGATGGGCCGCAGCTCGTAGGAGCCGAGCGCCAGGCTCAGATCTGCCCCCAGCTTGCTTTCGATCCCAAGAGCCCGGGCATGCTCCACGACATTGGGCGCGCCAACCTTCCCGAGAATATGCTCCGCCGCTGCGTTGTCGCTCTTTGCCAGCGCCATCCGCACCCCTACGCGACGGGTCTCCACCTTTCCGTCTTTCCGCGCGGCGAGCTCCAGCACCGTAGCCGGCGTGAGCCGACGAGACTTCAGCGCGTATCCGTAAACGACGGGCTTGAAGGCCGAGCCCGGCTGACGCATGGCCTGCGTCGCGCGATCCAACCCGCCTGCCAGAGCTTCGTAGCTGCCGACCAGCGCCTTGACGTGACGAGTGCGTGGGTCGATGGCCACCAACGCGGCCTGAGGACCGAGCTCCAGCCGCAAGGGTACGATGTCGGAACCGTTCGGCTCTTGCAGGACCCCCACCCGCAGGGCTGCGCCAACGCTCACCACCTCGCTCGGCTTCAACCGCTTGGGGTTGAAGCGCTCTTCCTTTGCGAGGTTCACCTGGCCAACGACGTCACCCACTTCGACATCGATGGTTCCAGCTGCGTCGTTGAGTGACCGCACCTTGCCCACGTAGATGTGATGGGGCTTGGGGTGCCCTTGGAACGCCGGGCCCCAGAGGCGCCGCTTTTTCAGGGTGAAAGGCGGCGCGAGTTTCTGGCGGACCATGTACTTGTCGAGGTTGTCCCGCACCGCTTTGCGGGCCGCGGCCTGGAGTGCGGGGTCGATACTGGTATGAACTACGAATCCACCCTTCTTTGCGCGACCGGATGCCGCCTTCTCGAGGGTGCGTTTCACCAGGGCGACGATCTCGGGTGAGAGTTGGCTCTCGGCATCCACGGCAGGCGCCAGGCGCAACGGCGCGTCGACGTTTGCGGCATGGAGCTCCGAGGTGACGAAGCCCTTGGCCTTCATCTGATCCAAAACGTAGCGCCGACGCTTCAAGGATTTTTCCGGCGCATTTCGCGGAGACAGCCGCTCCGGGGATGCAACGATGCCGGCCAGCAGCGCGGCTTCCGCCAACTCGAGCTGCTTCGCCTTCTTACCGAAGTAGTAGCGCGCGGCTTCTTCGACGCCATAGCGACCGTGCCCCAGATAGATGTGGTTCAAGTAGAGATTGTAGATCTCGTCTTTGCTCAAGTACTGCTCGAGTCGGCGAGCCAAGATCGTCTCCCGGATCTTGCGTCGGTAGGTGCGCTTGGGATCCAAGAGTAGGTTCTTGACGACCTGCTGGGTGATCGTGCTGCCACCCTGCACCGTCTTGCCCGCGCGTATGTTAACCCACATCGCCCGGAGCATTCCCAGGTAGTCCAGACCCTCGTGCTCGTAGAAGCTCGCATCCTCCGCGGCGAGAAAAGCCAGCTTGCCCGCATCCGACACATCCGCGAGTGCGACGACGGTGCGACGCTCCGTGAATAGAGAGGCGAGCAACGTCCCATCGCTAGCCAGCACGCGCGTCACTTGAGGTGGCTCGTATCCCCGCTTCAGTTCTTCCACACTGGGCAGGTCCGCCTCGTAGTAGCGAACAACACCAACCACGGTGAGCGCAGCCAGAGCCGCCAGGGCCAAAAGGGAAACCCCCACGCGCTTGAGCCAGGTGTATGCCACGACCTTCCAACGCTCGCCGACCCCAGCCTCATCCGGCCAGTTTTTTGCGGGCTTTTTCTGGGACGGCGCCGGCTCACCGGGCGTGGAATTGGGCTCAGAGGCCTCCGCCCCAGCCCCATCCGGCGCAGATTCTGGCTCAGGGGGCTGCGAGGGCGAGCCCGGCGGGGGCTCGGAAGTCACTGGATCACGAGCTTCATCACCACGATGGCGAGAATGATCCCCAAGGCGAGACAGGCCGCTGCGACCCCGACCAGTAGACCAATTCCAGGCCCGCGGGACGCAGCGGGTTGCGGCGGAGCGACCGCACCGAGGGCAGTGTCGGGCGCGGAGGGCTGGGGCGCCGAGTGAACCGGTGCCGACGTAGCCGGCGGCTGCGGTGAGGCGTCGACGGTCGCACTGGCGAAAGGCTTCAGCGCGTTGGCAAACTCCTCGGCGGTCTGGTAGCGGTCGTCGGGTTTCTTGGCGATCGCTTTGTTCAGCACCGCCTCGAGGCCAGGGGGAAACGCCTTACCAGGTACGCGTTGATTCAGGAGAATCGGCGGTTCCATAACGTGCTTCTGAATGTACTCCATGGGCGTCTTGGCGTTGAACGGCAGTTTTCCCGTGAGCACTTCGTAGAGAATGACCGCGAGGGAATAGAGGTCGCTTCGCGCGTCGAGGTTCTTGCCCTGTGCCTGCTCCGGCGACATGAACTCCGGCGTGCCGAAGACCATGCCTTCTTGGGTCAGAATCACCGAACCCGGCCGCATTTGACGCTCAGTGACCTTGGCCAGACCGAAGTCGAGCACTTTCGGGTAGTCCTTCAATCCGCGCTGTTCGGAGAGGAAGATGTTCTCGGGCTTGAGGTCCCGGTGCACGATCCCCATTTGGTGGGCTTCATGTAGGGCGCCGCAAACTTGAACAAGCACCGGAATGGCGCGGTCCGGAGGCAGAGGGCCTCCTTTGCGGACGGTCTGATTCAGGTTCCGCCCTTCCAGGAATTCCATCACGATGTACAGCGAGCCATCGTCTTCGAGCTCGCCATACATGAACACCTTCACGGTGTTTGGATGGGTCAGCTGGCTCATGGCCCGCGCTTCACGGCGGAAACGCGAAACCAGATCCTTGCGCCCGGCCAGCTTGGGATGGAGGATCTTGATCGCCACCATCCGATTCATCTCGGGCTGGGAAGCCTTGTAGACTGAACCCATGCCGCCGGTTCCGATCTTTTGGAGGATCTGGAACTGCCCTCCTAAGATCTCCCGGCCGATGAAGGGATCGGCTGGTCGCATCAAGCTTGGCTCATAGCAAAACTTGCGCCCCGCTACGAGGCCGGACCTGGGGTCGGTCAGAAGGGGCCAAAAGCCCTGTACTCTGACTACATGCTCACCTCCGGCATCGACTACTTGCAGAGCCCACTGTTGTTGGAAGCGGGGTTTCGCCACGCTTTCTTCACTCGCCTGGGTGGGGTCTCCGAGGGGCCGTATGCCTCACTGTCCTTCAGTGTGGCCGCTGGGGATGAGCCGGAAAAGGTCGAAGAAAACCTGCGGCGGGCCGCTCAGAGCCTGCAAGTCGAGCCGGAAAGGCTGCTCTTTCTGTCCCAGGTCCACGGCACCGTCGTGCACGAGGTCGATGAAAGTGCGACTCGCGCAGCGAGCTTGGAGCGACAGGGGGACGCGGTACTCAGCGCATCCCCCCAGGTCGGCTGTGGTGTACGCAGCGCAGACTGCGTCCCGCTCCTACTCGCAGCTCCTGAGAGCGGCGCGGTGTGCGCCGCCCACGCAGGTTGGCGGGGCGTTGCGCAAGGAATGGCCGTCGTGGCAGTGGAGGCACTACGGAAGCGCGCCGGGTCTATGGCCCGGATCCTGGCCGCCATCGGGCCTCACATCAGTGAAGAGGCCTTCGAGGTAGGCGCCGACGTGGCGGAACAGCTCGAGGCCTGTCGCCCTGGCGCGGGCGGAGTGGATTGGAAGCGCACTCCCAAACCCCACGTCTCGCTCGCACGGATCCTCGAAATGCAGCTCGTGGATGCGGGGCTTCCCAAGCAGCACATCGACTGGGTGCGCGGCTGCACGGTCATGGAGCCCGCGCGTTTCTTTTCTTTTCGGCGAGACGGCGCAAAAAGCGGGCGTCATTTGTCCGCGATCGTCGCGCGTCCACCTCGACAATAATCCAATTAATTTCAGGCACTTATGACACAAACCTCGACACGCCTTCCGGAGCGGAACCAGACGGGTGGCGCTTGCGCGACCATCCGCGTATAGACGGGCGATCATGGCGTATGGGGTCCGGTGCGCGGAGTGCAGCGCAAAGTTCGCGCTGAGCGATGAGCTTTTCGAACGCAAGGTGAAAGGCCGCGTCGTCACTGTACGATGCAAGCAGTGCCAGAATGAGATCACCGTGGACGGCGTTGAACTGGCGTCGGGGCCACTGAGCGAGCACCCAAAGCCGTTCACTCTGGAAGAGAGCGCCATCGACAGTGGTCCAGGGGACGGCACGCCCACCATCCCTCTGGTGACCCAGAGTGGCAGGAACACGATCCCGCCGGTCAAAGGGCTGTGGTTGGTGAGTTTTTCGGCCGACGATGATCGTGAGCTGACCGCCAGCCAGATCCGGCGCTCTCTCGACCGAGGCGAGATCCACGGCGACACGATCGTGTGGCGGGAGGGCATGCCGGATTGGCTGCCCATTGCAGAGATCCCCGATCTTGCGAAACTGATACCTCAGAAAGATGAAGACACGGGCGGCTTCTTGGGCACGGGAATGGAAGTGCGAGGCGCAGACGCTGCGCTGCAGGCTGCCCTGAAGAAGGCGAAAAACAAGCGCCCCACCCTCGCGCCGCCGCCGTCGGAACCAAGCAACCCGAAGACGATGCCGAGGCCGGAGCGCGCCGAAGCGACGCCGAAACCAGAGAAGTCAGCGATTGCGTCCTTGGACGGCACCGAAGAGGTCGGACCGTTCCGGAGTGTCGGGTCGGGGACCTTCGATGCAGGCAAGGAGTCCGAAGAAGAAGAAGCACCCGTGAGTTCGGCGCCGGTTTCGATTCGGGATGCCGATCTGGAGCTCATTCCGTCCGAGCCGCCTCAGGCCAAATCGCCGCCCGCTCCCGAGCCCCGCCCCGGTAAGCCGAAGCAACTCAACCCAGATCCCGGCGACGATATGGACAGTGCGCCGGATAGCGGTACGCCGGATTTGCGATCCCTGACCACCAGCCTCGGTCCCAAACCGCGCAAGAAACAGGAAGACGACTCCGAGCGCGTGGACGAGTCCCTGCTGATGATGGGGAGCGGGTCTATCGTTGGGTCACCGATGGCAGCACCGTCCATCGACTTGACAACGGCACCGGTCCCGGAGGACGCGGAAACCGAGGAAGACGCGGCGGAAGACGACCGCAAGAGCGACGCCCCCAAGAAACGCGAGGCGGAAGGCACGGCGCGCTCCACCCCCGCCCGAACGACTCAGGACGAAGAAGAGTCGAAAGCTTCGCCGCTGTGGTGGCTCTTGGTTGGCGCGGCCGCCATCGCGGCCATCGCCTGGTGGTTCGGCAGGACGCCCACGCCTCCGGAAACGGCGTCTACCAGCACCTCTGAGCCGACTTCGGCGGCGACGGACACCCCGGAGCCGGCGGAAACTCCAACCGCGGAGTCGCCAACCCCAACGGAAGACCCGGTCGACATCGATGACCCGGCGACCACCGGCACGGAGACTCCGGCCTCCACTGCGGCGGGCAAGCCCACGACGCCCACGGGTGAGACACCGGCGACCGGCGTGACCAAGCCGACCACGGCTGCGGACCCCAAAGAGCCGAAGAAAGAACCGAAGGAAGAACCGAAGGAAGAGCCCAAAGAAGAACCGAAAGAGGTTCCCATCGCTGCGCCCTTCGACAAGAACGCAGCGGTTTCGGCACTCAATGCTGCGGCGGGCAGTGCTTCGGGCTGCCGCAAGCCTGGCGATCCGACCGGCACAGCAACGGTCATCGTGACCTTCGCCAAGAGTGGTCGGGTCACGAGCGCTACCGTGAACGGCCCCCCCTTCGCGGGCACTGCCACAGGCGGGTGCATTGCATCCCGCATGCGAAGTGCCCGCATTCCCCCCTTCTCCGGTTCAGCGATAACCGTGAGCAAGACCGTCACAATTCGGTGAGCACTCGACTTCGCCCTGCCACGGTGGCGGATGCCGAAGTGATATTTCGGTTCATCTGCGATCTTGCGGTGTACGAAAAGGAGCCCGACGCGGTGAAAACCACGCCCGCAAAGATCCGCGAGCAGCTCGCCAGCCCGCGCTCTCCTTTCGAGTGCATCATCGCCGACTACGCAGGAAAACCCGCGGGATTCGCGCTCTTTTTTCAGAACTATTCCACTTGGCGAGGCGTGCCAGGACTCTACCTGGAAGACCTCTTCGTGTCGGAGGACTTTCGGCGCCATGGAGTAGGCAGAGCGCTACTCCGAGAGTTGGCGCGGACCTGCCAGCGGCGAGGCTACGCCCGTATGGAGTGGGCCGTTTTAGACTGGAATCAGCTGGGGATCGATTTCTACCGATCCTTGGGAGCGACGCCGATGGAAGAGTGGAATCTGTTTCGGCTCACCGGCGCGGCCCTGACTGCCCTCGCCGAAAGCTGACGCGAACGCTACTTGCAGTTGGCGAACACGCGGCGGTGGAGGGCGTCAGCGACAACCTTGTGACCAGCGCGATTCCAATGCACTCGATCATTGGGGAACCGACGATGACTTGGACACAGCTCGTCCGGATCTCCGCAACTGAGCAGGGGGTGGAGGTCGACCGCCTGGTCCACTTGGCCTGCGACCACTCGAGAAAGAATCCACGCATTCAATGCGCGGGTCGCCGCGCCTCGCTTGTCATAGTTGCCCATGAGGCGCCCCCAAGGAGGCAGCGTCACGGCCACGACCTCTAGCCCACGCTTTCGAGCTTGTGCATACATTGCCGTCAAGTTCGCCTGGGTACGCGCGATCCTCGGCCGGCGAAACGAACCCGCCGACAGATCGTTCACACCACCCAAGACGATCACGTGAGTATACGCCACGCGCTGGGACGGCATTCGGTGCCGCTGATTGAGCACGGAATCGAACCGCCAACGCATGTGCAGGGTTTGCTGCCCGCCCACTCCGTAGGCGTCGAAGCGGCTCTCCGGGCAACGCTTCTGCAGCTCCGCCAGGTACTTGCCACCACCGACCCGGGTGTCGGTGAGGGAATCGCCGATGGCGGCGACGAGGTAGCGACGCTTGGGCCGCTGCGCCGCCTTGGCCGACCTCGAAGTCGAACGGGACCGCGGCGCTTTTGCAGCTCTCGACGGCGCTTTCGCAGTGCCCTTTGGCGCCATCGAGGTGGCCGCTGGCGCGTTCACGCCGCCCGCGCTGGCCTCGTCGGCTTCTGCGGCGGCAAATCCGCTGAAAGCAAGGCACATGCTCGCGACGGCGATGAATCTGCGCACTAGACAAAAGTGTACGTTAGGTCACCCGGCCTCGCCAATTTCGACGCTGCCAGCGCCGCCGCCCTCGACGCCAGCCCAAATGGGGGTAGCCTCCTGCACCCCCAAACCCCCAAGAGGAGACGAACAATGGGTGAGGCATTCATTCTCGACGCGGTTCGCACACCGCGAGGCCGTGGCAAGCCCGGCAAAGGTGCACTTTCCGGTATTCATCCCCAGGAGCTACTAGCTCAGACTTTGAACCAACTCGCGAAGCGACAGAAGCTCGAGAAGGCCGACGTGGATGACGTCGTGGTCGGCTGCGTTTCGCAAGCCAAAGAGCAAGGCGCCTGCATCGCACGTAACTCTGTGCTCGCAGCGGACTGGCCGGAAACGGTCACCGGCGTGAGCTTGAATCGCTTCTGTGGTTCCGGTCTGCAGGCGGTGAACTTCGCTGCGATGGGCGTGATGAGCGGCATGCAAGACCTCGTGGTCGGCGGCGGTGTGGAGAGCATGTCGCGAGTCCCCATGGGCTCCGACGACGCCATGATCGACGGCCTCAATATGAAGCTGCGGGAGCGAATCTTCCAGGTCCCCCAGGGGATCAGTGCCGACCTCATCGCCACCATGGATGGCGTCAGCCGCGAAGAGGTGGACGCCTTCGCGCTGGGCAGTCAGCAGAAAGCCGCCCGCGCGATCGAAGAGAAGCGATTCGCCAAGAGCATGTTCCCAGTCCTCGGGGACGACGGCTCCGTGGCCCTCGACCGGGATGAACACCCCCGCCCCGCAACGACCAAAGAGAGCCTTGCTGGCCTGGACGCTTCCTTCGTGATGATGGGAGCCGCGCCCATGGGGCCAAACGGCGAAACCCTCGACCAAATCGCCCTCAAGCGCTATCCGGAGGTCAAGGAGATCAACCACATCCACCACGCTGGTAACTCCAGCGGCATTGTGGACGGTGCTGCCGTGGTCCTGCTGGCCTCGGATGGCTACGTAAGGAAGAGCGGCCTGAAACCCCGAGCGAAGATCCGCGCGACCGCCACCTTCGGCGCCGAGCCCGTGATCATGCTGACGGCGCCCACGCCGGCCAGTGAGCTCGCGCTCAAGAAGGCGGGCATGTCGGCCAAGGACATCGACTTGTGGGAGATCAACGAAGCCTTCGCCGTAGTACCCATCAATACGATCCGTCGCTTGGAGATCGATCCTGCAAAGGTCAACGTCAACGGCGGCGCCATCGCATTGGGTCACCCGCTTGGCGCCACCGGCGCATGCCTCCTCGGCACGGCTCTCGATGAGCTCGAGCGAAGTGACAAGAGCACGGCGCTCGTTACTTTGTGCATTGGTGGCGGCATGGGCATCGCGACCATCATCGAGCGCGTGTAAACGCCGCGCTGAAAAAACCGCTCGCGGCCGTCGTGTCTTGGGACCGGCGGTCGCGCGTCGTTTTGTGCGAATGCGGGTTGGCAGCATTCGTACGGGGGCTTTCGACGAAGCACCACGTTTCTTGCGCAAATCCGAGGGCTGGCGCCGAGCAAAAGCGGTCTTACATTGTGTGTGTCAGCCCAGATCGGGGAAACGAGTGTCGCAACCCATCCCCGCCCAACCCCGCTCGGGGGACGTCGAGCGCCCACCCTGCGCTTCTCCCCCCCCCGGTCTTGGGCTGACACTATCTAGGTGCCCGCCCTCGGAGTTCGCGGCAGCCTCTATCTACTGATGGTTCACCACCCTTCTGCGGTGACGGCAGGCTCTTGGGATTGGGGAAGCGCAAAACGCGGCGGTTCAGACTCCGTGTTCTTGGGGGGATGTGCCGGAAGCTAGCGTCATCGGCAGTTCATCGCGGTGCGAGGTGGAGCGTCACCCGCAGGCAATTGGTCGGCCTCCCTTGGACGAAGTCGGGGATTGCCTGAGCTGCTAGCCCGTGAAGCGCACTGCACGCGCGCTGGTGCGTTGGGCGTCGGCCGGAGACCAGGCGAATCGCGGCAAACGCCCCACCGGTGTCGAAAGCAACGCTTACCCACACGCGTCAACCGACGCGCTGAGCGGTCAGCCCGGCGACCCCGACGAACCCGCGTCACAGGGGACGTGGCCTCTTCGGGCGTCTTGCTGCCAGCGGATACGGACGGGGTGCTCACGCGAGGGCTAGGGCGCGTACAAAAATGTCCCATCCTTGCGAAACGCGACTTCATCGAAGTAGTAGCGTCTTTCCTTCACGCCGGCAGCAGAAGACGCCTGGAACTTCGATGCGTTCGCCCAGTCATACTTGTAGACGCCGAGTTTGAAGTAGGCGCCGTACTGCTGGTTGAATCCGGTAGCACCCACGTAGTCGACGACCAGATCCGCAGCTGAAGGCCAAGAGCCCACGCTGGCGTAGAGCTTCACGAATCCCTTCCCCTTCGGGTTGTAGTCCCAGCGGATGTCTTCCACGAAGTAGTGCCACTTGCCAGGAACGATGCTCAGTATATTGGGAAACTTCTGCAAGACGAAGCTGGTTACCGGGGACTTGTTCTGCGTTCGATTCCAGGCGTGGAGTGTTTTTCCCGTGAGCCCAATGCTCCAGGGCGGATTTCCGATCGTGTCTCCAGGGGAAGTGAACCCCTTGTACTGATGTAGTTCTTCTTGGGTCGGGTCCGCCACGAAATCAGACGGGACGAACATTGCCCAACGCGTGCCCCAGATGCTGCCGTTGTCGCGAAACTTGGGAGTCTGCGAGCTTCCGTTGAACTGCAGTTCCGCGCGCAGCTTCCCGGAGGTTGGGTCTGTTGTTAGGCCTAGGTAGGATTTCAAACTCCCGGCGCCGACGAGCGCTTGTTCCGAGGACCCAACGACGTCACCCAGTTGGTTGGTCGCACCGACGCCCCACGGCGGTTTCAGCGAGAAGTTTTCGAACCCCTCGATGAACGTCGGCGGGCACATCGGGCACATGCCGCCGCAGTCCGTGTCCGCCTCCCCCGGATCCCGCACGGAGTTCGAGCAAGAGCCAGGGATCGTCGCGTCGCCCGCAGCCCCGGAATCGCCTTGGCCCGCATCTGCGGAGGAGTCCGCGCCAAGTGCATCGCCCATCCCGCCGTCGTCCACGACAGAAGTGCCGCCCTCACCGCCCGCACCAGCCGTCCCGGTTTCGCTGCCTGCATCGTTTTCCGGCTCCGTACCCACACTGCCCTCGGAGCAAGCTGCGCCTAGGACTCCGATAACTAGCGCCAGCTTTGGGGGCATCGACTTGAACGCCATGGCAAGCACCACGCAAAGCGTGTGCCTGGCGTCGGGACAGCGCTTTTCCGAACCCGTCGGCTCTTGGGAGACCGAGCGGTTTTCGCGATGGGGAGCAATGCCTGTTGGGGCGACCCTACGGGAGTGGAGTGTAGCCAGCAGCACTCTCGCTCAGCCACGAACCCCAGCAATGGGAGCTCAGGCTCGGGACAGGGTGATGGCACGTCGACATCCATCAGGTCACCAGTTTGCGCGGAGGTTAACGGCTCACGGAAAGGGTGGCGGTTTGGCGTCGCCGGGGGTCTTGTTGACTAGGTCGAGGGGGCTGGCCTTGCGGGCGGCTACGTTGGAGGCCTTGGTCAGAATGTCGGGATTGGTGGCGATGTCGCTCTCGAAACCGCTGACGGAGCCGTGGCAGCCAGCGCACATGCCGTTGAAGAGCTCTCGGCGGAAGGATTGGCGCACCCACTCGCCGGGGTAGAACTGCATCTCTTCGCGCTGGAAGTGGTAGTTGTCCTCGCTCTCGCCGTTGAGGCGGACGCTGGTCGCAAGCACCATGGGCATGCCACCGGGGATTTCGAATTTGACCGAGCCGTCACTTTCCAAGTTGGCCACGCCCCGCAGACGGCGCCGCGCGTAGACTTTGCCAAAGGCGTCGTCGGTCACGAAGCTACCCCCATCAGCGTAGCTCTTCACCCCGGGCTCGGGCGGGAGGCTCTCCCAGATTTCGACCGGGTAGCTTTGGGTCGGCAAGATGCGGCCAGTGCGGGTGTTCTGGAACAGCAGGCTAACCAGAATCGGCATGTCCACCACCGTGATCTGGCTGCGGTCGGTGCGAGCAGCGTCCGTGTAGACGGTGGAAGCACCGTTGGCTTCGTCGATGCGCGATGTGAACACGCCATGGTTCTGACGCTCGAATACGCCTACAGGCCAGAGCAGGTCATCGCTCCCATGGGAAATGAGCGGAGTGCGTGCACCAGTGACGGAGTCCACCTGCACGATTTCGAACTTGCCGCTGAAGGCCGTGAGATCAGCGACGTTCGGGGCGTAGCTGACCAGCATCATCGCGTTGGGCAGAGATGACACATTGCGGTAGGCGCCCTGAGTTGGGCCGGCCTTGCCCGTGGCTGCGGGGTCGATGATGCGCACGGCTTTTTGATAGAAGGCCGGATTCGGCCAGTCGATGGCAGCCGGATCCTGCAAGTAGTCGTCGGGATTATTGCTCAATTGGTCGACTCCGATGCTGCGATTGATGACCGCGAGGGTCCCGGCACTGTGCGCCGCGCCCTTGTCGCTGAAAATCGCCGCCAGATTCTTGTCCGAGAGTTCCGACACGTCCGTCAGCTGGTTGAAGCCGATGGTCTGCCTCTGGCCAAACAGCGGGTGATAATCACCTCCGTCCAGGTTTTGGCGGCGACCGGCCAACTGGTAGAAGCCGGGGGTGCGCTTTTCGGTGGTGAAGATCAGCCGGCCATCGGACATGAAGGAGGGCAGGATTTCCTGGTTCAGCACGAAGGTCAGCTGCCGGATTTTGCCGTTTTCGAGCAGGTAGAGGTTCGCATTGAGCTTCGATGGGTCCGCGGGAGTGCGCTGAGGCCCCTGGTAGCTGAACGCACTCACGTTCCGCGTATTGCCCCGGGTTGAGGCGAAAACGATGCGGCCGTCGGGCGCGAAGGCCGGGTCGAAGTTGTGCACGAGCTCCCCGTTGTCGGGGATGGCCGCACCGCTCTCATCCGTGGGCGGCGCGTTGATGGTAGCCTCCTCGGCGCAAGTGGAACCAGCGATGACGTAGATCTTGTAGGGCTCGCTGGCGGAGGAGCGAGCCGCGAAGGCAATCCGCTTGCCATCCCAGGATACCGCGGGGCGGCGCACATCGGCGCTGGCAGGGGTCAGACCGCATTGGCCCAGCAAGCTAGTGCCCGGTCCAGCGGTCACGCTCCCCGCTGCGTCCATGGATGCAGTAGCGAGCATTAAATCCGAGCCTCCGGCGTAGACATCCCAATCTTGGGGCGTGTTCGGCCCGGTCGCGGGCGGGCGTCGCACATACACGATACCTGAAAGGGGCGCGGCGCTAGGCATGCGCTCGGCACGTTCCTTCTCGATCCACGCCAGGATGACACAGTACGGATCCTGATCGTCGATCGGACCCGTCTCCGCCGCGACAAGATCGCATTGGGTCGGATCGGCACCAGCGAAGAGCGCGCCGCCTCGATGCAACATGCCGCGGGCTGAAGGAGGCAAGTTCTTCTTCAAGATGCGGCTGGCATTTGGGTCCGGCGACTCGAGAGAGAGTTGCTCCAGGGAGAGCTCGTAGTTGCGGCGTGTCGCAGGCAAGCCAAAGTGGCCGCCACTGCCACCCCGGATGCGGTAGTCGTGGAAGATCGACGACGAATGACAGCCCAGCATCATGCAACCACGCTTGACCAACATGGGCTGTACGCGCTTTGCGAAGAGTTGAAAGCCAGGATCCGTGGGTACGTTGGTGGCGCCGCCTTGGGCCTGCGCCCAAGTCAGCAATGCCAGGTAGCCAGGGTCATCAGCGGACGGGAACACCGCACCACCCTCGTGGTAGGTGCCACCCTGCTCGGGAGAGAGCACACGGCGAATGATCTCGCTGGCGCTCGCGTCTACGGAAACGTAATCGCTGGCAGCAAAGTAGTTCCAACGCACTTCCTCTGCGCTGGAGCCACAAGTCAAGTACAGGGAGTTCGACGGGTTACCGTGGCAGTTGCCCGCCGCGCAACTCGAAGTCAGCACACCGTTCACCTGAGATTTGAACTGAGCGAAGTCCGCAGCCGCCGGATCGCTATTGGGGTCGAAAGCTGGGTCCAGGCCCAGGGTCGAGTTGCAGGCACTCAAGACGGGCTCGAGGACCTTGGGCGCGGCGTTATTTTCGGACGCGCCGTTTTCGATCCAGCGATCGAGCTGCGTGTAACTCACGCTCGTGAAGTCGAAGAGCGACCCGCCCGCATGTGCAATGTCCGTCGTGATGCTCTGAGATTCTCCATCCCAGGAAGTCAGCCTCAACTCGAAGTTCGGCACAGCCTTCAACAACAAGCCAGACACCCCGTAGGGTCCGTAGTCGATGAGAAGATCGGTGCGCTTCGACAACGTATCGAAGCTCTCCATGTTCAAGTTTCCCAAGGCGTTGCCGCGGTCATCTGCAGCGGTGTGACACGATGACGTGGCGGGACTCGACACACAGGACTGCTGCAGGATGGGACCGATCTTGCGATCGTAGAACGTGCTCTGGGCGCCAGGGTCTTCCTGACTGCAACCCGGTGAGATCGCGAGCCCAGAGACGGCGGACAGAAAGATGGCCAGGCGAGAAAAGCTCGACATTCCCCGGGAATTTTAGCTCGAAACTTGACATTCGTCATGTTGCAACGGCCATCAACTCAGTCGATTTTCCAGACGCTCAAAGAGGACGAGGGGGCGAGCTCAAGCGTGCCGAAGCACTGCCCTGGTGACGCCTTCGACGGACCACAAAAAGAGCGCAGCCCGATCCTGAGACCGAGCTGCACTGCCCCTATTGCTGATTGTCGTACTAGATTCGCCGAGCCGCGATTTTGGCCGCGTCACGCACGAAGTTGTTTGGGTCCTTCTCTGCCGCCGTGACGGCGTCCTTCGCCGCAGGGTCGGCGATCTGACCCAGTGCCCATACCGCCGCGGCTCGCACCTCGGGATCCGACTCGTTGTCGGGCGAAGTCAGAGCAATCAAACCAACGACGGAATCCTTGGAGCGCATGGCACCGAGGGCCAAGGCTGCGCGCTTGCGCACCCGCGGCGACTCGTCACTGATGCGTTTGACCAGAGCGTCAACTCCCGTGAACACGTGGATGCGGGTGGTGGCCTTGATGGCCGCCAGACGAACGTCCACGTCCTTGTCAGCAACGGCTTGAGCAAGCTCACCGTTCGGACCCTGGTTGTTCATCCGTTGCAGGGCCTGAGCAGCATGCTTGCGAACCCTGGCCGAGGGATCCTGAGTCAACGCCTGGGCAACGGGGGCAACTCCTGCTCCCACCAGGAACTCACCCATGGCATCCACCGCGTAGGCGCGCTCGGTTTCCGTCTTGCTCATGTCTGTGACCATGCTTCGAGTGGTCTCGTAAACCTGGCCAGGGCCGAACACGCCTAGAATGCGGCGGCGTAGCCACCAAGCCGCAATCTCGCGGGTCTTGGGGTGACCGTCGAAAAGCAGCTTCGAAACGACGGGGATGCAGTTCAGGCACTCCACCTTTTCACCGTGCTCCAGGCGCCGCCAGATTTCCGTCGGCGCTACGTTGCCAGCCCCGATGTTCTTGAGCTGGGCGATTGGCGTGATGCCCTCCAGAGAGGTCTCGTGCTGGCTCAGCGCGTCGTGGGACTTGTAGCGAGACTTGACGTTCGAGTCTGCGGCTACGCTTCCGGCGACAAATAGGGTTGCGCCGGCTACGAGGGATACGAAAGCGGTCTTGTTGTTGCGTTTCATGGCTTGCTTCCTTCTCTTCCTTCTCCGGTCAACCTCAGTACTGCTTCCCACCGCCGCCGAGGGGGTCGCCCCCGTAGGCCTGGAAGCCGTTGTTCTGTCGAGCCTCATACTGACCACCCATGTCGATGGCGCGGATGAGCATCAAGCGTTCTTCCCTGGTGAGCGTGACTCCCACGTCCTCGGGATGCAGCGTGCGGCTTCCGCCCTTGATGTTCGGGTCGCTGAAGGGCTCCCCGAGCTTCCACGCGGTGGCGTTGGGGTCGCCCTCGGCAACGGCGTTGATCTTCTCGATCAATGCACTCTGGCGTGCCGAACTCGGTATCGCCCAAACCGGCGGCAGTGTGCCGGTCACAGTGGCGTCCTCCATCTCCATCTGCAACGCATCCACGTAGAAGATGCTCACATAGGAGGCGGCGTAGGGCTTGATTTCGTTGTCGTACTCCACCGTGATGGGCCGTGACGACAGATCCATGCGAGGAATCTGGTACGGCGTGGCGGCACCGCTGAGCGGGTCCGTCATCGTGATGGTGTAGAACTCCTGCGGGCCATTGCCGTTGGTACTCTCGTTGTGGCAACTGACACACTTGGCGTTCAACAGCTCCTGAACCTCGTTGGCCTTGTACGGTGCGTCGGCGCCGTACCAGGGCAGCTCCAGCCGATCCGCAACCGCCTGGTTCATCTGCTCCGCGCCGCGACCTGCCGCGATGGTCAGCTGCTGGCCACCCGAGAGAATCGGTTTGGTGCGACTCTCGTGGCAGCCACCGCAGACCCGGTCCTCGCCCGGCATACCCTGAATCCAAGTCGTCTGACTTCGAATCGACAGACCGTAGCGGTCGATGGGCTGCAGGTGCACCGGCACGTACGGTGGAATCGCCGCCAGCCAGGACCCATCAGCTTCGACCTTCGCCTCGCCGAGCATCGCAGCGCCTTCAGCCATGGTCAGGCCGAACATACGGGTACCGGGCGCCCCTTCGCTGGAAAAGCCCTCGATGATGCGGACCCGATGGGACTGCTTCAGGGCCTCTTCAACCGGCGTGCCATCGAACTGCGCGCCCGAGACGGTCTGGCCGTGCACGCTCGACAGTGAAGTTTGCTTGACATCGATGGATCCCATGAGCGTCGGGACCGTGGCGTCCGTGCTGTCCTGAATCGATGCGATGATCGGCGGCTCCGCACGCGGGCTGACGGCGCGGCCGTACATCTCCCAGCTGCCCTCGTAGTTCACGACCAGCTGGTTCTCGCGGGTCTGGGGATTGTAGATGTAGAGCCCGAAGTCCGGCGCTGTGAGCGACAGCTCGTTCTGCTCGTTGACCATGCCGCTAGCCCAGGACACCAGGATGCGTCCATCGGGCAGCGACGCCGGGTAGCGATAGCGACCCACCGGCGACGGCGCCTCGTCCCTCGGCACGGCTGGGGTCAGAATGTCATAGGTCGGCTCTTCCTCGTAAAACCTCGAGGGGTCCGCCGGGGAACGCGCATCGATTTGAATCAACGAACCCGACTGAATCGTGTTTTCACGATTGGTGGCAATCGCGAGGAACACGTTCGGTGTGTTGGACTCGGCGATCTGCACCAGGCTGTTGCTCGGCTTACCGTGCTGCCCACCGATGGCGACCATCTGGGTGCAGTCCGGATTCATCGCGAACAGCTTCACATCGTTGACGCTCTCTAGATGCTCCCAGCGCGAGAAACCAACCCGGCCGTCCTTCAAGGGGAACAAGTTGACGGTGTGTGACAGATTCTGAGAGCAAAGGCGCCGGTCGGCGTCGCCACCGGCTTCCGTCACGACCGCAATCTGGGTGACCTGACGAGAGTGGTTGTATTCATCTGCTCGGGTGCCCATCTCGGTGTAGCCCTGGTTCGTAACGAAAGCGATCTTGCCGCCCGCGACGAAGATTGGGTACACGTCGTCGCTCGGGCCAAAGGTCAACTGGCGGATGGGGAACTTCCCATCGATACGCTTGAGGTCCGCGACGTAAATGTGGAAGTCGTCGTCCCCGTCCTTCTTCATCGAAAAGGTGATCCGTTTGGCGTCGAAGGACAGCTCCATGCTCGAGACGTCCGCGGTGGGGAAGTCCTCGATGACGTTCTCGACATCGCCGGTAACCAGGTTTTTGATCTCGATTCGAGCACCCGGCACGTAGCGCAGGTAGTTGATGACCTGGCCCATGCCGCCGGCCACGTTGATGTTGACATTACCGTCACCCTCGACCGAGGTGTGCTGCCGAACAATGTAGACGAGGCTCTGCACGTCCTTGCCCAGCACCGTTCCAGTCTCTTCATCGGAAGAGCTGGAGCAGCTCGCCGTGGTCGCGGTGGCGCCGAGGCCTACCAGAAAAGGTACGGCGAGAGCTCCGATGAGTCGGGTCTTCGCGGGAATGTTCGCCATGGGTCGTTCCTCCGAGAGCGGGAAAGGGCAGAGCTTGCCCGGGCACAGACGAAGCAGGAACCGCGCCAGCTGAAATCTACGGAAAACCCACGGGTTGGATCGCGGTTGGGGGGCGCCAGCCCCCAAATGACCTTCAGCAAGCTGGGGGGGCACGCCCCCAGGGCCGCCGAGCGCGCCAGATCGAACCTGAGGCGCTGTTAGAGTGGGCCGGTGAACGTGCACTTTGATGAAAACGGCCTGATCGTGGCCATCGCCCAGGACGCCTACAGCGGGGAGGTGCGAATGGTCGCCTGGATGAACCAAGAGGCTCTCGACCACACTCTCGAGTCGGGTCTCGCCACCTTCTATAGCCGTTCTCGACAGTGCCTATGGAGAAAGGGCGAAACCAGCGGTAGCGAGCTGCAGGTCCGCGAAGTCTGGGCGGACTGCGACGCAGACAGCATCTTGCTCCTCGTCGAACCCAAAGGCCCGAGTTGCCACACCGGCAAGCCCAGCTGTTTTTTTCGACGCATTTCCCCCTCCAAGGCCGAGCCCGGTAGAGCGTTGACCCCTATAAAACAGCTGGAAGAAACCATCGAGGCGCGCCGCAGCAGCGACTCGGAGCGCAGCTACACCCGCACGCTATTGGATGCAGGTCCGAAGCGAATCGCTGACAAGATCCGCGAGGAAGCGAATGAACTCGCCGTTGCCCTGAACGAAGAAGCGGACGAACGAGTGGCTTCGGAAGCCGCGGATCTTCTCTATCATGCCCTAGTTGGTCTCGCGGGACGGGGCGTTTCCCTCCAAAGTGTCTTGAAAACACTGCAGGCGCGATCAGGTGTCAGTGGTCACGACGAAAAACGCAGCCGCGGTTCAAGTTGAATCCCGCAAAAGCCGGCAGCCAGAACCAAAGGTGGGTCTTGGCCCCGCCACGTCGCTCGGAACCAGCCCAAAACCGCTACAACCCGGACTCTGCCGAAAGCTTTGACCCTAGCGCAAGTGCCCGATATCGTAGCCGCTCCGCGGATTTTTGAGGTCTTTTCGCTTTCCCCGCGCCCCTCCCGAAGCAGATCCCCATGTCGCTCAAGGTCCTGGTTTTCGAAGCGGATGCCGAGTTTGCCGGCGTCCTTGATGCTGGTCTGAAACAGCTCGGCTGTAATCCAACTCTCGTGGATGATGCCAACGTCGGTTTGCAGACCGCTGCCTCAGATCGACCTGATCTGATTCTGCTTTCGATCGAGTTGCCGCGCATGAACGGCTTCTCGGTGTGCAACAAGCTCAAGCGCGACCCCGCGCTGAAGGCAGTCCCGCTCATCATCATGAGCAGCGACTCGACCGAGGAGACTTTCGACCAGCATCGCCGCCTGCGAACCCATGCGGAAGACTACGTGCACAAGCCTGTGGCCTTCGACGACTTGATGTCCCGGGCCCGCGCCTTCGTCGAAATGCCCGAGGGCGGGGCTTCGCTGCCGCCGGTGAGTGAAGATGAAATCGTGATCGATGATGACATCGTCATTGATGACGAACCCCTGGATGACGAAGAAACCGTGGGCGGCCGCACTCTGGAGAGCGAGCCCCCGGTCCACGTAGATGACGAGGTTGCCGACTTCACAGAGCAAGCCTTCGACGCCCTGATCGAAGAGCCCGGGGCTGACGCTGCCCCCGAGGCCACGCAGGAGCCCGAGTCCATACAGCCCGAGTCCATACAGCCCGAGTCCATACAGCCCGAGTCCGTTCCGGAGAAGATCGACTCGGTGCCTCCGCGCCCGGAGTCCAACCCCGAGGTGGCGCGGCTTCGAGACGATCTCAATCAGGCCAAGGTGGCCTCCGCAAACCTCGAAAAGGAGCTGCGGGAGGCGAAGGACCGAGTTGCGGAGCTCGAAAGCGCTGCATCGGAAGGGCTTGCGAACGACAGCGAAGTCCAGCGCCTGCAGCGCGAGTTGGAAGAGGCCAAAGCCAAAGGCAGTGGCGGCGGCAAGGGAGGCGGTTCAGCCCGGGAGTTCCTGGATCTCCGCGAGGCACTGAACAAGAAGGACAAGGAGCTCCTCGACCTCCGAGACGGGCTGACCGCCAAGGACAAAGAGCTCATCTCGCTTCGCGATGGCAATATCGCCCTAGAGCGAGAAAAGACAGACACCAACGACAAGATCCTCGATCTCGAGAAGCAGCTCCTCGACGCGCAAAAGAACATCGACGCCTTGAAGGCGGACAAGGAGCAAGCGAGCAAGCGAGCCGACGACTACAAGCGCAAGGGCGAGAAGCTACAGGGAGATCTCGAGGCGAAGACCCAGGAGATGACCGAGCTGGTCCAGCAGCACGAAGAGCAGCTGGCCACTCGAGACGCCAAGGATGCATCTCAGCGCGCCGAGCACCAAGAAGCACTGGAAGCAGCGGAGCAAAGGCGGGAAGCCGACCTCAGTGCAGCCAAGTCCGCGGCGGAGGAGGCCCTGGAGGAGGCCCTGGCCGCTGCGAAGGAAGCAGCGAACGAAGAGAAGGTCCGAGCTCTGACCGAAGCCGAGGAAACTGCAGAGGCCGCGCGCGCGGAGGCCATCGCGGAGCGCGAAGCCGAGTTGAAGAAGGAGTCCGACTCCCGGCTGGCAGCACTTCATCGCGCCAACGAAGACGCGATGAGCAAGCTTCGGGCCGAACACGAGCAGGCCATGGAGGAAGCCGCTGGCGCTGCCGCCTTGGCTCTCAGCGAGCGCGTCGAAGAGCTGGGAAGGGAGCGCGAAGACTCCGAGCAGCGACTTGGTGAGGCCCACGACGTCACCAAGGGCGAGCTCAGCGCGACGAAGCAAGAGCTGGCCGAGGTACGTGAGGCCAAAGAAGAAGGTGAAGCCACTCGCGACGCCAAGATCGCCGGCCTCACCTCCGATTTGAGCGAGCGAACCGAAGAGCGCGACACGGCGAACCAAACTCTCGAGCAGCGCGACGATAAAATCGCCGGGTTGGAGTCCGACCTTGCAACCAAGACCCAGGAGCGCGACGAAGCGCGGCAGACCATCGAGGAGCGCGATGAGAAGGTTGCGACTCTGGAGGCCGAGCTGGCTGCAACCCGGGGCATGCTCAGCGAGGAGCGCGACAATCTCGAGGCCGAGAAGGGCCGCGTCGCCAAAGCTCAAGCCAAGTGGAACGACGACAAGGGTTCCTTGGAGCGCGCCAAGGACGCCCTGGCGGCAGCCCTGGCACAGATCGAAGAGGCCGAAGGCCGCAGCCTCGAGTAACCAGGGCGCCGGGACGCATCAGCTCGAGGCGCAACTCTGAACGACAGCGCGCAGCTCTCGGAGACCGTCCACGAGGCGGGGTCCGGGACGCCCTAGGTGCGCTTCGGCAATCTTCGCGATGCGGTCGGCTCGCAGGGCGGGTAACTCCTGCCACGCGGGGCGCCGGCGCACGACGTGAGCGTGGTACTTTTCCGTGCGAACCCCGCACCAAGAGATCACCACCGCATCCGGCCGCGCTCGCAGAACCTGCTCATCGCTGACAGGCGTGCTCTTCACATCTAGATGCTCAAAGGGATTCTCGCCCCCTGCCAGTCGGATCATCTCGCTAACCCAAGATGCCCGCCCCGGCACGATCACGGGCTTGGGCCACCATTCCACCAGGATCCTGGGAGCCTGCGAGTTCACGCTCGGTTCGGTCTGCATGCCCTGGCGAAACTCCCCCGCAAGCCGCTCGCCTTCGGCCTCAGCGTCGAGCTCGCACGCGATTGCCCGGATGTCGCGCACCACGTCTGCCAAAGCAATCGGCTCTGGCGCCAGATAGCGCAAGCCCGACGCCTCCAAGCGCTGCACGATGCGCTCGTGCCCCGGCACCGTCAGCGACGCGAGTACTAGATCCGGCCGCAGCGCCTTCACGCGTTCGATGTCGATGTCCAAGTCCGGCCCGACACGCGGCAACCGGTTGACGACGTCCACGGGGTAGTCGCTGTGGTTATCTACCCCAACCAAGAGCCTCGCGCAGCCGAGCGCACAAACGATTTCCGTGTTCGAACACGCCAGAGAAACGACCCGCATCTTGCTCGAGTACCCTTGCCACGCCAGCGCGGCGGGGCAAAGCCGCTAGCGCCGAGCACGGAAGGCCCATGGCCGCCAAAGATGCCGATTCCAACAGCCGCGAATCCCGGTTACCGTCGCCCGGGTGAGTGAACGTCGCGATCGCTGGGTTGCTTGGATCACGACCTGGGCTGCGTACGGAACTTACTACACGGGTCGTAAAGGCTTCAGCGTTGCCAAGAAGACCATCCACGATTCCCTGGGTGTATCAACGCAGACCCTAGGGCTGATCGACACTGCCTACTTGATCGCCTACTCCCTGGGTCAGTTCGGGAGCGGCTACCTGGGTGACCGCATCGGCGCCCGCCGATTGGTGAGCTTCGGCATGCTGCTGTCGGCAGCCTGCTGCTTGGCGTTCGGTTCTTCCAGCAGCGCCGCCTTGTTCTTCTTGTTCTTCATGATCAACGGCTTTGCCCAATCCACGGGCTGGCCGGGCACCACCCGCGCCATGGCCGAATGGACGACCCTGGAAAACCGCGGCACGGTCATGGCCTTCTGGGCCACCTGCTACCAAGTCGGCGGCATCGTCGCGACGGCGATGGCGGCTTTTCTGCTCGGTCGCTTCGGCTGGCGCTGGGCGTTCTTCGGGCCCGCCCTCGGCATCATCATCGTCGCGTCCGCGGTGTACCTGCTGCTCAAGCCCGGCCCCTCACGCCAGCACGCCAAGGAAGCAGCGCACGCACCCGTCACCGAAGACAAAGCAAAGCGGCGCGCAGCGCAGCGCGAAATGCTGCGCCACCCTTTGTTGTGGTGTTACGGCGCCAGCTACTTCTGCATCAAGTTCATTCGCTACGCGCTGTTGTTCTGGTTGCCCTTCTTCCTAGCCAAGGCCCGCGGCTTCGGTGAAGAGGAAGCCGGCTACGTGTCGACATCCTTCGAGGTCG
Source organism: Polyangiaceae bacterium (assembly GCA_965222375.1). GTDB lineage: Bacteria > Myxococcota_A > Polyangia > Polyangiales > Polyangiaceae > JACKEA01. The sequence goes on along the minus strand of CBDCTZ010000016.1, from coordinate 2,244,414 downwards.
GTGGAATCGCGGGCGTCGTCATCATCGGCATCGCCTCGGATCGCTTGCGGCGCTACTCCCGGTCCATCTTGGCCGCCATCGCCCTGGTCGCCCTCGCCGCAGCCGTCGTGCTGTTCACGAGCATGGACGCCAGGAGCACCTTGTCCAATGTGTTCGGCCTCGCTCTGATCGGCGCTTCCCTCTTCGGCCCCGATGCACTCATCTCAGGAGCCGCCGCTCAGGACGCAGGAGGGCGCTACGCGGCAGGAATGGCCACGGGCTTCGTCAACGGCATGGGTTCCGTGGGCGCCGTACTCCAGGGCCTGCTCGTGCCCTGGATGAGCGAGACCTACGGCTGGTCCAGCCTGTTTTCAGTCTTCGTCGGCTTGGCCATCCTCGCCGCGCTATGCCTGGTTCCAACGCTCCGGCGCAAGCAGATAACTGCCGGCTGACCGCTCTCTGCACCTGCCCCGGGAGCGCATGCATCGGCCAGCAGGAACTCACCGATGCACGCTTTCTTGTTTGTTTGGGGTCGCAACCCTGTTCGCTGCTGCAGCTCGCCTCTCGCAGTGGGTCCTATTGAGCGAAATCATGCGCGCGCCGGATCTTGGGGGCCACTTCAGGCTCGCTTTTGCGCACCCCGCCGCGTGTGCGACACGCGCCCACATTGCTTGGCGCACCCGCAGCCGGCCACAATCAGAGGTAGCGGGGAGGCTGAAATGGTTCGAAGAGGAAATCCGCGGACAACGATGGGCAGCGCCAGCTCCCACCACGTTGACACAAGTCGCCGGGGGGGGGCACCTTTGTCGGTTCGGCGCTGCTGGCCGCTAGTTTGACGCTGGTGTCCACGAGCGCGCGTGCGCAGAGTTGTCCATTCTCGCCGCCGAACACTTCTTCGCCGACGCCGACGACCACGAGTTGCGAGTTCTTGAAGCGCTCGCCCGTGCTGCTCGACCCCAATCTGACCGCGCGCTGTCAGATGGACCAAGACGGCAACGGCCTCGATGATGAAATGGAAGCGCAGATCGCTCAATGCTTCGTGCCAGAGTTTCGCTTCGACAGCCGCGAGTGGACCGAGCCAGTGGTGACTGAGTTCGGAACAATTCCGCCTTCACTCGCGCCCTGTGAGCCGGTCGTAGGCTACTCTGCGTATCGTATCCAGGGCAGTTCTGACGACGAGATCATCATTCGCTTCAGGTTCGTAGCGCTGTTCCGGCAGGATGGCGGATTCTTAGCGGACGACGGCACCAACTTCTGGTGCGACGACTCTCACCCTGGCGATTCCCAAGGGTTCCACATTGACGTGCGTGTTACGAAGGGCGACGTGTGGCGGGCATCCTTCGACAAACTCGACGAATGCGCCCATCCCGAGTTCTCGGGAACGCGTCCCGTGCTGTATCCCAGCGCCGGAAAGCACCATTGGTATTGTAATCCCGGAACGAGCGCGTTTGTGGTCGACTGCGGCAACGTCCTCCCCATCTGTCCCTGCGCAGACGCGCACCGAGGAAATGGTGTCGTGCGCACGCCGTCCTTTCTGTTTCGTACCTCGCCCTCCCGCTTGTTCATCGACAGCGCAACAGCCATGAACGTGTGTGAATACGTCCGCAGCAACGGCCAAATCCAGGTGCCGGCTCCGGCTCTTCAAGGCACCAGTCTCGCGAACCTAGGCTTTTCCGGCCAGTTCTTGGAAACGAGCTTCTATGGCGTCGACTCTGCCTGGAGCAAACTCAAACCCGATGCTGCATTCACCTTCGACGCGGATGACGATGGAAGCTCCGAGATCTCCTTCTATCAAGCAGCGCAGAACCAGATCCAGGCGCGCCCCGTTGACGCCTGCGGGCTCGACAAAGTCGCCACCGCGGCGGATGACAGCGACACGGATGGCTTGACGGGCAAGTGTGACAGCGACCCCCAGTTCAGACAGAAATACGTGGGCATCGGCGAGCCCGGCTTTCCACCCGTGCCGGAGGTTGGAGCAAGCTGGGGCGACTCGTCGGTGCCCGCCTATGGAGGGTTCTGGGACCAGGATCAGGACCGAAGTGCCAACGGGTTCGATGAATGTCCATCCCTCGCGAGCAGTTCGCACGGCATCAGCAACCGTTGGGCCGAGGACGTGAATTGGCCCCCGGGCGTGGACGGAAACCACGATCTGGGTCACTTTCAACGCGGCGCAACGTGCGATCCGTACCCGGTGTCGCTGACGAAGTGGCGCAAGCTCTTCCAGCGCACGAACAAGTGCGGCTCCCAGCTACGCGTGGACGTGGGCAGCAACGCGATCATCACGAAAACGTCAGCCGGGCGTGGTGCGAGCGCCAACGACCCGTATTGGGACACCTTGCAGGCGGAGGCTCCGAAGGCGTGGTTGGGCAATGTGTATCGGTGTGCATGTCGACACGCGGTGACCGGCGATCCAATCCCAGGAGCAGCGTGCGTATCGGACCCTGACAGCGAGTGCTTCCGGGACGATGTTGGCGAAGCTGATCCCGGGGTTTTCGATGGCCGTGGCTGGCGCCCCGTCGACCGCGCCGGCTGCTCCCGCAACCAAACCTGGTGCGACAGCATGCCACTGGCGGTGCCACGTTTCGACGTGGGTCGTACCAGTAGCGGCTGGTTTTGGCACGACGAAACCAAGAGCTTTCCAGCGTCCAGTCTGACCCGGCACTTCGCCCCCGGTGACGTCCAGTCTTTTGACGGGACCGCAGCTTCCGGTCAGCACGAGCGCCTCACTCATGAGTACGCCATCTGGTCCCTGGTCGAGCTCAACACACACTTGGGACTGCCGTGGCGGCCGCTGGTTGCCCCGTTCCGGGACCCAGAGGACGATCCGATCAAGGGCGCGCCCTTGCACGACGTTCTGAGTTCGCACAGCTTGCGCATTCGCTCGTCCCTGTCTGAGCAAACCGCGGCCAACCTGACATCCTCTCACACGGAGCTCAAGCCCGGCATCATCTGCAACCTGCTCACTCCCGAACAGCAGCTGTCCAAGATCGAATGGTGGTTCGGTCCAGATCCCGTTGCGCCCCAGCGCACGGACTTCACTCGCGGGCGCGCGGTCGTGCACGACAACACGACATTTTCGAGCCTGGCGATCCTGCGCCCCGCCGAGGGCAACTACGCCACCGGCGAGCTGGGCGCCCTGGCCGCGGCGAGCTGGGTGGCCAGCAGTGACGTCGCCATCGCGCCCTTGGGCAGCAACCGGGCGTTCACGAGTCCCGGACCAGGGCTGGCGCAGGCCTCGGCCGCCGAACGCGACCCCAATGCCGAGCCAGATGTGTTCGTGCTCGAGCGTGGCGTCAGCGACCGGCCTGCGCAGTTCGCGCGCCTAGCGCCCGTGAGCGTCTCGGACGTCAGCGCACGCTACGAGTTGGTGCGCTTGGGCGAGCTGCGCGGCACGATTTCGTCCGACGCCCAGCTCGTCACGGATGTGGAAGGGCGCTCGGCGGCCGTGGTGGACTTCTTCAGCGGCGTGGTGGAAGGGATCCTGCCCGATGGTGAGGCGCCACTGCGCCACGCGCTGCCCGCCGAGCTACTCAACCGAACCGGCGCCGCCCTCGCCCTGCGCGGCAACAACCTGCTGGTCGCCGGCGGTGAGCTGGGCAGCGCGCTGCAGTCTGATCTGTGGTTGATGGATCTGTACAGCGGAACCTACGCGCTGTTGCGCTCGGACTTGCCAGCTCGCAGCCGCGCCCTGCTCAGCGTGAGCCCCGATGGCTCCCATGTTCTCCTCGCGGGAGGCAGCGACCCGAGTGGGAGCATGCACGACGACGTGTGGCAGCTTTCCAGCTTTGCCCACTTCCCCGGCGCGGCCCCGCCGAAGCGATTGTATTCGGACACGTCGGCGAGCGCCCTGGGCTTCGCACACACAGCGCTGTTCTTCGACCCCTTTGCCGACGAGCTTCTAAGAGTCGCCTACGCGCCCGGAGAGCCAGAAGGGCTGACGCTGCGCGCGCGCACGCCCTTTGGCTGGGAGCCCTTGGATGACACGGGACGTATAGCGCAATGTGCGCCAGAGGATCCAACCGGCGGCAAGCTGTGCGCGCTCGAAACCGATTGGTGTTCCAGCGTCGGCCGGGTGGCGTGCGGGGCGCAGAACTGCGAAGGCAGCGCTGGCACTCTGGTAGCCAAGGCCAAGTTGTCCCCGCCCGCTATCGCCGCAGACGTCACCGACGCGGGTGTCTGGCTCGCGCGACCGCACCGCGTGGAGCACCACGCTGTGGCCGAGCCGTTGGCGCTCGCCCTGACGGGCAGCGCCAGCCTGGCCAAGAAGGCCCTGGACATCGCGGCCCGCGGCACGACTGCGCTGGTCGCCACCCGCAGAGGCGTACAGCTGGCCTCGCTTGGTGGCAACGGCATCGAGCTCTCGCCCAACCTCGAGCTGTGTGGCGCTCCCCTCGATGTGGAGCCGCTCGGGGAGGACAGCTGGGCCGTGATGACCCCGCTGGGGTTGGCCATCGTTGGCGGCGGGTTGAACTCTGAGCTACGCGTACTGTCCATGTCAGTCCTCGTGCCCCTCGGCCAGCACGGAAAGCTGATCCCCTTGGACCTCGATCCAGCAAAGGTATGGGCGTGCAAGCTGGCGAAGAAGTTTGGGCACTTCGCGGGCTTTTTGAAGGGCATCACTGAGCTGGCTCCTGTGGATGGCTCGCGCTTGCTCGTCTCTACCGGCAAACATGTCTTCGACTTGCGCACAACGCAAGGCGGCGCGCCGACGGTAGCGGGTCTCGTGCACCTGAAGAAGCCTCTCTGGGCTCTGCGGGCGGATGCCTCGGGTGGGCGGGCCTATGGCGTGGGTCTCGGGAAGAAACATCGACCCGTCTTCGACCTGCGCGGCGAGCGCATCACGCTCGCCGGCAGCCACAACGTCGCCAGCTGGGTCAAGCGTCGCGACGGCGGCACGCTGCGGTTGAAGAGGCATGGCGCATTTGCCGCGCTCGCCAGGGTAGTGCCTTGAGGCGACGCAAAGCTCTCTCACTGGGCGCGGCTAGCGTCTTGCCACTTGCTCTTGTGGTGGGCTGTCCCTCGGATGATGGCGCAAACGGCGGTTCCGGAGGAGACAGTGGAGTTGCCGCATCCGGGGGCGAGAGCGGGGCAAGCGGAAGCGCAGGCGCCGGTGGCGAAGCCTGGGACCCAGTGTGGCATGAGACAGCGCCGAAGAACTGGACGTCGTATCCGCCGGACAACCTACCCGACTGTGGGCCGGGGTGTCGTGTGGCCTTGAACCTCCCGCTGAGAAACCCGGCCACGTTCGGGCACTCCTTTTCGGACAAGTGGTTCATCAGCAGCACCAACAAAGCGCTTGGTTTCACCCAGGTCGGGGATCAAAACACGTTCGTCATACCGCTCGACCCAGGCACGCCTCAGCGTTCGTCAGTTTACGGCGACCACACCAGCTACGTGCGCTCCTTCGGCATCGCCGACGGCCAGGTGGAGATTGCAAGCTTGATCACAGGAGAAACCAAGATCGCCCACCGCTACACCCCCGAGGAGGCGGGCACCAACTCGGTCTCGCGCACGATGCTCGGCCCTCGCCACGTGTTCTGGGTCTTCAACGGAGGTATCTGGTCGAGGCATCTCGAGACGGGAGCCGTCAAGCGGCTCACCGGCGATTGCTTTTCGTACTGCGCCAGCGACAGCGCGTTGCTTTGCGAGGATGGGCGAATCCTGTCCATTGATCCAGATTCCGGGGACGCCAAGCCCGTCGACTACGGCGGCGCCTGGCAAATGCAAGCTGCCTGTTCCCCGGCACGCACGCAATACGTCTGGATCGACTATCGCGACCCGCCTGGCCCCGGGTCAGCGATGTTCAAGCGCAGCGGCGGCGAAGTGTACGTCTACGACATAGCGACCAAGAAGACGCGCCGCGTGACTTTCGACTCGCCCAACGCACCACGCGGAAAGGTCTACCCAGCTGTCGATGGCAACCTCGTCGTCTGGAACGAACCGGGCGACAGCCAGCCGGCGAATCCTGATTCGCTCTCCGAGCTCAAGGGTGTGTCTACGTCGATTGCCAAGTTCGACATGAAGACGGGGCAGCGCTGTCGCCTAACTTCACGCGAGATGTACATCCGCTACAAGTCCCTCCACGGCAGTCACATCTACGGCAGTTGGTTCGACAATGCCTCGGTCGAGACTTGGCTCGTCGATCTCGATCTCGACCACCCAGCCCTCCAATGGGACTGCGTGCCCACCCCTGAATGGAAACCGTAGTCCGACACTCGAATCATGTTTGGGTTCGACAGCACGCACCAATTCGTGGCGCGCGGAGTGCAGAATGGTGGATGCGAACTGACGCTCAACGTCTGTTCATCACCTTGATCACGTGCGCGGCGCTCACTTGCGCGAATACTTCTGCAGCGCTTCGAGGCCGGCGGTGGCCCTGCCCTATTCACTGTGGGGGAGACGGAGCGGCAGGGGGACTGGAACACGGCACAAGGGTCAAGCGGCTGGATCGTCTTCGGCGGAGTCGGCTACGACGTGTGGACCGGCGCGCAAAACTCTGCTGGCCTGCTACTGCGCGGCATGTTCGGTCGCTTTAGCGGTACTGACAAGCACCCTCCGACCGGCAAGAGCGGCGCGCGCGAGCACGAGGTGCTCATCGCGCCTATGCTGCTGGGAACCTACACGTACAACTGAGACAACGGCATGGGTTCCGTGGGCGCCGTACTCCAGGGCCTGCTCGTGCCCTGGATGAGCGAGACCTACGGCTGGTCCAGCCTGTTTTCAGTCTTCGTCGGCTTGGCCATCCTTGCAGCGCTTTGCCTGGTTCCAACGCTCCGGCGCAAGAATGCCGTCACCGCGTGACAGCTCACGACCATGCACGCTTCTGGAGTTCGCTGATGACGAAGCCCCCAGCTACTGCTTCATGCAGGTGCCTTCCTTGTCTCCGCCATTTTCGAATCCACATTTCAGATCTTTGTCACAGGCGCTGTTGCTTTTGCAGACACTCCCGAGCTTGCCTCGCTGCTTGCAGGTTCCAACAGCATGGTGCTGGTCAAACTTGACCTTCTTGCGTACGTACCTACCCGCGTTGTCCAGCTGTGGATCACAGTACAGGCCCTCAGCGCATTGCTGAAGGTCGATACCTTCAAGGTAGCACCACGTCCCTTCTTGCACTCGTGAGCTGCTGCCGTCGCGGCACGCTGCGCCAGGCAGCACGAGTAGGCAGGAGGCGCCCACGACCCACATCAGCCTCGAGACCATCTGCATGCTCCTTGTGTAGAAAGATCGCCGCTGTCGGAACTCGAGCACTCCAACCAACGTGGCGGTCGCGCCAGTGTCATGGCTCCGCAATGGCGGAGCCATGTGTGGGCCCTGGACCTCGAGTACCTTTCCAGATGAAGATCGGAGCTGCGAGGACAGCCAGCGCCAGCAGGGCGGATGTCGCAAGCAGCAATGGGCTCACTCCCCACACGAGTGACGGGTCATCGAGTATCGTCAGCCAGCGCTGTCGTCGATAGTCAGCGGACTGCACCCAGAACCCAATCGCCCCCCCGACTGCAAGCGCGCCAACCAAGAGCGCCACCCCGATCAGGAGAAATCCAGATTTCCTACCAGTCACCACTCAGCTAGCTCCGCCGTTCGCTCCACCAATGCCAACGCTCGTACACGTCATGCTCTGCCCCGTCGATCGACCTTTCGAAACGTCACGGTACCGGCCGACACCGACGCGCCTCCACCGTTCCACGTACGCAACAGGCGCGCTGCCACCCGAATCGGGCGCCGCCCGATTCCACATACGGTGACCTCGTCGCGCCCCCCGCGCCATTTGTACACAGGGCTCGACGGCCCCGGTCTCGAGGTGGTCTTCAAAGGTCCGTTCTGCGCGTTTGCCGAGCCGAGCAAGCGGGCTGGGACCAACGGCAACCCGCTCCATGCTGGCCCCACTCGGGAGTAGTGGCCTAGGGCCGGACAGCGAACCGACCCCAAAAAACCACGGCGCCTGCGGGACTATTCAAACGCGCTCTTCTGCTGTCTTTTCAATCTGAGTGGGAGGCTTCGCTTGGGGGGCGCGCGCGAGCAGCTGCCGTGAAGCGACGCCACGTCCCTTTGGTGAAACGCTCGTGGGGAAAGTAGCTCGACTTGTAACGCATGGGCGCGCAGTCATCGATGTACAGGCCCAGGTAGAGCCAAGACAGAGACCAACGCCGACACAAGGAAAGCTGCTGCAAGATGGAGAAGGTCCCGAGGCTCAGCCGGGAGTAGGCTGGATCGAAGTGGCAGTAGACGGCGGACAGGGAGTCCGCGCCGCGGTCCACCACAGCGACGCCCACGAGCTCCGTGCCCACGAAGTAGCGAAGCTCGAAGCTCTCGCAGCAGCTCTCCACCAGAAAGTCCCGATAGCCCTCTTCGTCGATGGGCGGCTGTGCGTCCGCCAGGCCGCGACCTTCCTTGTGTGCGTTGTAGAGGGCAACGCGCTGCTCATCGCATCGTGGTGATCCCATCTCGATACGAACGGCCTTCGCGGCGCGGCGGAGCACACGACGATGGCTGCGCGACGGGGCAAACCGGCTTGCGTCAACGCGGATCGGTTCGCAGGCCTGACATCTCGGGCAGCTCGGGCGATACAGCAGCACACCTTGACGCCGATCGCCCGCCGCAAGGCGCTCATCCAATTCGTCCCGGGATAGGCGCCGCACAGGCAGACGCAGAGGCAGGCGGGCGACGCGCTCCGGCAGATACGGGCACGTCGAGGGTCGGTCGTAGACGACGAGTTCCGGGGGGATCTCCGGCAGGATCGGTACCGCCACGTCGCAAGTATGACATGCGCGCTGCGCCGCGCGCCGCCTCAGGCGAGTTTTGCGCGGCGCATCAGGCGTTTTCCTTCGCCAGCAGCCTTTGCTGCAACGGCGACGGCGTCCAAGGTCGTCAACTCCCCCTGCTTCACCAAGCTGCGACCGTCGACGAATACATGCTCCACGTCGCGCGCTTGAGTCGCGTAAACCAACGTGGCCACGGGATCCGTCACCGGCGCCACCTGCACGCCATCCGTGCGCACGACGACCAAATCCGCTCGCTTGCCGACCTCCAAGCTGCCCGTTTCGTGATCGAGCCCGAGAATCCGAGCGCCATCGATCGTCGCAATGCGCAGGATGTCTTGGGCAGGCACCGCCCCGGGTCCGGATGTGGCGCTGGCGAGTAGCGCCGCATGGCGCATCTCCACCCAAGGGTCGAGGTTGTTGTTGCATGGCGCACCATCCGGACCCAGACCGACGACGACGCCGGCGCTGCGCAGGGCATGCACGTTCGCGATGCCGCTGCCGAGCTTCAGGTTGGCACTCGGGCAGTGCACCACGGAGACCTCATCCGCTGCCAACCGGCGGCGCTGAGCCGCAGTCAGTTGGACGCCATGAGCCAGCGACGCGAAACTACCGCGCATGCCCCAACGCCGGAGCACATCGACGTCATCAGCCCCCATGATCTTGCGCACGGCCTCGCGTTCGCCCGCGTGCTCAGCCGCGTGAGTGTGAAAGCGTGCGCCACTGTTCTGAGCCCGTTCCAAGCAGCCGCGCACCAGCTTCTCGGAGCAAGACAAGATAAACCGCGGGATCCAAGCGTAGCGGACGCGTCCACTCTCATGCCCGGACCAGGCAGCTTCGAGGCGCGCGGCATCTGCCAAAGCAGCCCGTGTAGACTCCTTCAACCGCTTCGGCACGCCAGCACCCGAGTCCATGAGCGTCTTGCCCCCGACGACGCGAATGCCCGATCGCACGCAGGCGTCGAAAACGGCGTCGTGGCCGTTGACCGTACCTAAATCCAAGATCGAGGTGGTGCCCGCCAGGATGAGTTCTGAAAGGCCGAGTTCCGCACTGGCGCGCAGGGAGCGCTCGTCATGAGCGGCCTCCAAGGGCCAAATCCTGCGCTTCAACCAATCGAGTAGCGGCAAGTCGTCCGCCATGCCTCGCATCAGCGCCTGGCAGAGATGCACGTGAGCCATCACCAAGCCCGGCAATACGATCCGATCGCTGACGTCGACAAGGCGCGCACCGCTGGGTGGCTTCACTCTACCGATCTTCGTGATCCGACCTGCGTCGATCAGAATGTCTCCGCGGACAACGCGATTGTCGGCGTCGCAGGTCACGATGGTCGCGCCTTGCAGAAGCGTGCACTCGTCGAGCTTGACCGTCATGACTTGAGGAGAAACGCGCGGGGTAGCAACTCCGAAAGCGGCACCTGTTCTTGTTTGCCGTCTATCGCCGCGATCACAAGAGTGCCGCCACCTTCCGGATCCTCCGAGGGGGCAAACTCGTGGAGCACCTGTCGGCACACACCGCATGGGAACGTCGGGGTCTTCGCGCTGGTGTAGACGGCGACTGCCAATGCGGCCTTGCCGCCGCCCGCCACCATCGCTGATACCGCCGAACGCTCGGCACATACCGTGGCGCCAAAGGTGGAGTTCTCGACGTTGCAGCCCAAGTAGGTCTTGCCGTCCTCGGCTGCAATCGCGGCGCCAACGCGGAACTTCGAGTACGGCGCGTAGGCGTTTTCAGCGACCTTTCGTGCACTCTCGACCAGCTTCGCCAGATGTTCTGGGCTCATGCTCGTGTCAGCTCCGAGGTCAGTTCCAACCAGCGCGCCAGGACCCCCACGAAGTTCTCGCGAGATTGCTTGGCGATCTGCTCGACCTCGGCGTGGTCCAAGGGCTGCCCGGACATCCCCGCCGCTAGGTTCGTGATGCAGCTCATCGCGCCAACCCGCACGCCACGATGACGCAGGGCAAGCACCTCGATCACGGTGCTCATGCCCACCGCGTCGGCACCCAGAGTGCGTAGCATCCGGATCTCCGCTGGGGTCTCGTAGCTCGGCCCCAACAAGGCAGCATACACGCCCTCGCGTAGAGTCACTCCGCGCTCCTTTGCGGCACTGCGAGCGGCCTGCCGGATCTCCGGATCGTAGGCCTCTGTCATGTCCGGAAAGCGCGGCAACCCCTCGGGGTTCGGGCCGATCAGCGGGCTGCGCGCGGTCAGGTTCAAGTGGTCGGAGATCAACATCAAGTCGCCGGGGCTGAAGCCCTCGTTGACTCCGCCCGCAGCGTTGGTCAGCACCACTGCGCGGCAGCCGAGCTCCGCCAAGAGCCGAACCGCGAAGGTCGCCCGGTCGAGGGCGTGCCCCTCGTACAAGTGCACGCGCCCTTGCAGGCAGGCCACTCGCGCAGGCCCGACCCGCCCCAGACACAAATTGCCTGCGTGACCGACGACACCACTCTGGGGCATGTGCGGAATGTCGGAGTAGGGGATCTTGTGCAGCTCCACGAGCTGGTCCCCGAAGGCACCGAGCCCGGAGCCGAGAACCACCCCCACGTCGGGGGCCTGGATCCCCTGCTTCGAGAGGGCATCCCGAGCGGCGGCGAGCTGTCCGTGTGCGGACGTCATGATGCGCGACTGTAGCCGGAGGTGGTCACTTCGTGCGAAATCCTAGTGTTTTCAGCCAGGACCCGACGCTCGCTGCGACCCCGTGACAACCGGATTTTCGATCCCGCAACCTGGTGCTATGGTCCGCGCCCCTCGATTCGCCGGGCATGCCGCCTTGCGCGACAAATTATTTAGTATTTTCGCGGAGTTAACACTCATGGCCTCGAAATTTGCTGAGTTTCTCAAAGAGAACAAGCTCGACATCCGGCGGGTCTACAGCGCCTCGCGCAAGCTAGAGCAGCTGAAACTGGAAGACCGACGCATCAAGCTGCAGAAGCGCAAAGGTGGCGACGAAGCTGCTTCTGGCGGCGAAGAGGGCGAAAAGGCGCCCCCAGCCAAGCCCCGCAGCGGCCGTCCAGTCACTGCGCAGCTCGTGGCCAAGATCGAGGCCGGCAAACCCGTCTCAGGCGCGGCAAAGACCCGCCTGCTCCGGGCCGTCAATCATCTGCTGGAGCAAAAAAAGAAGAAGCCGGTCGAGCTCAAAGAGCTGTTCTAGCGCGAAATGCGCGATTGACGCATTGCAGCATCGCCGAAGCGAGGCACGAAAAATGAAGGGATGGTGGGGGGCGCGCATCGAATGTTGTCATGCAGGCCGCTTTGGCCCTTCAGCCCTCGTTTTCGACGGGAGTGGGCAAGAAAACAAGAGACTGGCGCGTGGCACTCGATGAGGAGCTCGTAGCCCGCTGTCAGGCGGGAGATATGCTCGCGTTTCGCGAGCTTTTCCGCCTCCACAAGAACAACGTCGCACGCCTGGTGCAGCGCATGACGGGACGCGCGCACGAGGTGGATGACCTGATCCAGGAGGTCTTCCTCCAGGTGCATCGCTCCCTCGGGGATTTCCGAGGCAAGAGCCGCTTCTCGACCTGGCTCTACCGGGTCACCGTGAACGTGGTGCTGATGCATCGCCGCTCGGCGCGCAGCCGGCCGACGCTGGTCGAGCAGCCCGAAACCATGGTCCCCGAAGACCGCCAGCCTCTTCCCGACGAGCAGGCAGCTCGCTCGGCGCGGGTGCGTGTCTTCGCCAAGGTGCTGGAGCAGCTCAGCGAAAAGAAGCGCACGGTGTTCATCCTGCACGAGCTGGAAGGCATGCCGGCCGCCGAAATCGCCGAGGTCGTGCAAGCGCCCGTGCTGACGGTACGCACCAGACTGTTTTATGCTCGTCGTGAGCTCGAAGCGTTGATTCGCAAGGAGCCGGCGCTGGCATCCGTACTCGCGGAGCTGGACGGCGAAAAGCGGGCCCTCGCGGAGGCAGGCCAATGACTGATTCCAATCCCCCCGAAGCCCGACTGCTCGATCAGTTAACGGATGAGCTTCGAGAGGAACCCGTCGCGGATATCGACTTCGACGCTCTCGAAAACAAGATCGTCGCGAGCGTCGAGATGGAGCGAGCACGCTCGAGGCGACGAACCATGTTTGGTGGCGGCCTAGCCTTGGCCGCGGCCGCAGCCGTCGCTCTCTTCATGGGCCAGTCGCGCAATGCGCCCGAGCCCGTTGCAGCCACGCCCCCCATGGCTCCCGCTCCCCGCGTGCTGTCCGGCGCGGAGGTCAACGGCAACAGCTTGTCGAGCTCGGATCGGGTCGTCGCTAAGGACAGCTCAGTCCACGTGACGCACGCCAAACACTCCGAGTGGACCTTGGCCCCGGGAAGCGAAGCCCGCGCCTTGGAAGTGGGCAAGCGCGTCGTCGTATCCCTGAAGAGTGGCTCCTTGAACGCCAAAGTCGTGCCCAGCGAAAAGCCGGAGACCTTCGTGGTCGAGGTGAAGCAGACCCGGGTTGCCGTGCATGGCACGGAGTTCAGCGTATTGCTGAAGGACGATGGCGTCAGCGTGAAGGTGACCGAGGGCATCGTTGCGGTTGGCCCACGCGGAGCCAAGCCGCGCTGGTTCCTCAATGCTGGCGATGCGGGTGCTTTCGCGCTTTCCGGCCAGACCGGCTCCGTCGAACGCGGTACCACCGCAGCTGTCGTACCCGCCGAGACCGAAGAGCCGGCTCCCAGCACGGGCCAGCGACCGGCAGCGCTACCCAAGGCTCCGCCAGCCGCGCAAATGAGCTCGCTGTCGGCGCGTGCGGCATCGGTCGCGACTCAGTGCTTCACCAAGCACGTCAGCTTGGAAGCGGGAGTTCGTATCACCGTCAAGAGCCAAATGACCATCAGCCTGGCGCCCAGCGGCCGCCTAGGCAGCGTCAGCTTCGATCCCCCCCTCGCACCACAAGTCCAAGCCTGCGTGCAATCCCGCTTGGTCCGCACCCAACTGCGCGCCAGCCAAAACGGCGCCAAGAGTCAGCGCACCGTTTGGCTCAGCCCCTGAGCCTGCACCGCGTCAAACACGCCGACGCGAGCCTCGGGAGCTTGAACCTTGTTTGGTTGGGGGTCGACGCGCTGCGCGATACCCGACGGGGTGAGCACTGGGGCGGCGCTGGGCCACTACTCCCAAGCTAGGCCGTGCGAGGCGAAGGCGCGGGGAGCAGCTAGTTCTCTTTGCGCAGTACGATGGAGCGCGATTCGCCGAGCATCCAGCGGATGCTGTGCTCATCGTCGAGGCGGAAGTGGGCGCGGTCGCTCTTGCCGTCCGAGCGCTTGACCCTGAGATAGACGTCGTTCTTGTGGGCTTTGACGACCTTATATTGGCCGCTCCGCGGCTCTTCGGCTGGGATGGCGATGGTGACCGCGGCGCCGGAGAACTCGAAGCTCGTCCCACGAGCCCAGCCAGTGGCCATGGCCATGTCGCGATCGTCGAAGTTTTCGACACTCTCACCGACCCAGCGCCCCTCGAGTTTCTTCTGGAGCGGGTGGCCGCAGGCGCTGAGCACCAGAGCCATCAGGCCGGCGAGCACAACGTTCCCCCCTCGGAACATCTTGATTTTCCTGCGGAATTTCATTCTGACAACATTGTAGGATATGCACCTACATCGGTCCAAGAAGACGGGCATTTTTTGGCGCTGGAGGGGCGACGGGGCGCCCTACGGCGGCTCCCCAGGCCACCCAACGGCGGCCCTGCGGTTGGAGCAAAGTCGGAGCGCTCTAGGAGCTGGTCAGAGCTGAATCATCAGGAAAGCGGCAGCGCCTCCGAGCAGCGCGACGACAGCCACCACGGCCAAGATCACGATCGGCAGCCAGTTCCTCGTGGGCGTCGGGGAAGACTCGATCAGCGCTGGGGTCGCATACGCGGGAGGCGGGGGTGCAGCCGGCGAGTCCGGCGCGTACCGCGCGATGGGGGACGGCGCGGGCTGAACGGAAGGCGGCGCAGCTCCCTTTCCTTTTGCGGCCAGGACGGCTCGCGCCCGAGCTTGGAGTTCGGCCTCGAAGGGATCCACGTCGTCGGAGCGTTGCTCCAGGGTTTGGCGCCGGGGTGACCGCCCTCGAAACAACACCCATATGGGCTGATTTCGCGGTTCACGCACGCCTAGGCGGAACCAGAGCTTGTTGGCGATCAGCGCCGGCGCGTGACAGTGCGCGCAGGTGACTGACGTGGCGTGGCTATCCGTCTGAAGCGGTGCACCGCAATGCGGGCAAGTGAGTTTGGCGGCACCGCCGCTGCTGAGCTGCGCGTTGGCCTGCCGCAGATCGTGGCGGTAGGCGGGTGCGACCAGAGCGACAGCAGCCGGGTAGATTTGGGCTGGCGCCGAGACGTGGGTCTCAGCCGCGTGACAACCGGGGCAGGTTAGCGTCACTCGGTCTGCGCTCAGCTGCGACGAGAATGGGAGCTTGCAGCGCGGGCACAGAGGATGGCCGGGGCTAGCGCGATTCGAAAGCGCTTCCCGTCCCCCCACCACGCCGGGCTCGGTCCAGCGACTCTCGGATACGGAAACGCCGATGTGGTGATATGGATTGTCCCGCGCTAGGGCAGAGCCTGAGCGCGACACTTCCGGATCTGTTCCAGCTAGATCCACGACGTCGTGGGCTGTGGCTAGGACCCGGGCGTAAGTGCGCACGTCGAACGCTTGATCGAGCCCGCAGTGCGCGCAGTTGAGCGTGCCGTCGATGTCCAAGTGATCGAGGGGCGAGGTCGTGCCACAGCCGACACAGCGAAAAGACAGTTCGATTCGGGCCCAGCGGGAGTCGGGCGACAGTTGCCCAGACGCGCTGCCGTCGGCATAGGCCCCGCCGCAAGAGTCGCAGCGATCCTGCCGCGTCGCCATGGCGCTGCCGCAGCTGATGCATAGAGCGAGGGGGCTGGAGTGTGGCATCACTAAGTCAGTAGAGTTTGCGTGGCGAATTGGTATCCTCCGCCGGGATGGGGTTCTTCGACAAGGTTTTCAATACCGACGCTGTGATGAGCGGTTCGGCGTACTGGAATATTGACGGCGACGAGCGCAAGCTGAAGATCTGCAAGGAGGCCGGCGAGCGCATGGCCCCTGCGATTGGCGGCTCCGTCAAGGTTCGAGATGGCGGCGACGAGGTGCACGTCACCGGTCAGTACAACCAGTACTCGGTGCGCATCATCATCTGGGTCACGTTTGCCAATCTGCGGTTCCAGGTCAAACCGAAGCAGGAGCTGTCGGTTCCGTGGTCGTTCAACCTGCAGTACGACTCTGAGGCGGCCGATCACGCCGGGGAGCAACTCGACCGAGACGAGTGGGACGACGATGAGGAGCAGAAGCTCTTTCTCTCCCCTCACCTCTACTTCGAAGGCGACCGTGACGAGCTTCGGCCGGTCAAGACGACCTGGGATCAGTTGCCGCGCGAGCTCACGGCGCAGCTCATTCAACTGATGGAAGAGACTGCCAAGGATGGCACGCACTTCATGGTCAACGAAAACGAGGTGACCCTGTACCTCAACAGCTCCGAGATCACCTTGAGCAAGAGTGCTGCGGAGCGTGTTGCCCAAGTCCTGTATCTCATGACGTTGATTGTCGGGGCCGGTGAGCGGGCCTGGATAGGCGATGGAGGCCATGAACCGCCCCCGCAACCAGCCCCAGCACCCGCGGGGCCTCCCGCCGGGCCCCCACCCGGCGTAGCTCCGGTCTTTCCACCGGGAGCCGCGGTGTTGGTGACATGGTCGGACGGCAACCGCTACCCAGCGACGGTCGCGCAAGTCGCACAGGGGCAGTATCTGTGCGCCTTCCCCAATGGCCAGCAGCAGTGGGTGCCCGCAACCCACGTGGCATCCGCGGGCTGATAATTGCGATATCTCAAGGTGTGTGGCGCCTCCGATAGGTAGGCTTGCCACCGCGCCGGCTGCGTCAGCCAGCCACAAACCCGGTTTCAGGGGCCGCCGCCATGCCATCAAGCCGTGAGCAGTTTTGGGAAAACGACAGCTTTGCCTTCGTTGGACACTCTGCGAAGGGGCCATTTCCGAAGCTGTCGTTCGGTGAGCTCAAGAAGCAGGGCAGGACTGTATTCGCTGTGGACCCAAGTGTCAGTGAGATCGCCGGTAGCCGCGCCTTCGACGACTTTGCCTCACTGCCCGAGGAAGTGTCCGCCGCGGTCCTGGAGGTGCCACGCGAAGAGACCAAGCGCTGGGTTGAGCTGGCCGCCGACGCAGGCATCAAGAACATCTGGATCCACATGGGGCGCGAGACGCCCGACGCCCTCGCGACAGCTCAGGCCCATGGTTTGAAGGTAGAGACCGGCAGCTGCGCTGTGATGTACGTGAAGAAGGGGCTGTCGTATCACGCGATTCACCGCGGCATCGACAAGCTCTTGGGCCGTTACTGAACGGTCCCCGTATCCTCTAGGCCGTTCCCAACCCTCGATTCAGTGTTGCCCGTGCAACTCTGGACTCGAGCTGGTGAAGCCCCCACCGAGCGGCTTGGTGCAGCGCATCCGAGCCATCAACTGCTTCTACTTCGAATTCCGAGCTCGGAAGTGCCGGCTCGCCCACCAGAATGTCGGCGCGGGCTGGTGCCAAGAAGCCCAGGACGCGATTTCCCGGACGTCGACTCCCGTGCGGCGACCAGATTCGTTGCTGTAAACCACGATCAGCGTGCCATCGCAGGGGGCACTCGTGATCCGCTCCAATTCGGTGACGTGCTCCTGGAGCAGGAAGTCCTGTACCCGCAGGCTCACGGGCATCCAACGCTGACTCTGGGGACGCCCATCCTCGTCCAGGGCGAGCTGCGCGGGGGCTGCCCGGAGCACCTGAATGGAGACCGCCAAATCCGCGAATTCCGCTGAGCGTGGTTCGTGGTCCGAAATCCCGAATAGGCGCCGGGTATCGATGTAGAGCGGCGGCCGGCGCCCGATCACATGAGAGACGGCGCCCGAGCCGAGGCTCACGGTGGACGCGTCGAAGTACATGCGATCCCAGCGGGGCTGCCCAGCAGTCGCCCGCAGTGCTTCGCGAAGGCGGGACGCATATTCGAACAAGATTTGCTGCTCGGGATGAGCCAAGGAAAAGATCCGAGGCTTTTGCATCAACCAATGGGCCACTTCTTGCCATACACCGTCAACGACGTTGCGCAGGCTGGCCAGGGTGAGAGGAGACGACGACACGACTCAGAGCGTCCTACAGCAGCGGGTACCGAGACTATAGTCGAAGTAGGTGGGGCCATGACTGGATACCTTTGCGTCACAGCCTGCGCGAGTACTGCGGGAAAAGAAGCCTCCGACGAAGACGCCGTCAGGGTCGGCGATCCACTCGTCCAGGTTACCGACCATGTCGAAAATCACGTCGCCTCCCCATCGGCTGGCACACTCCGGGGTCCCGCCAGTCTTGCGCAGTAGCGGCTTGCCGCCGGGAGCAACTTGGTTCAGCCGCGGGTCGGTGTGGTTGATGGACGCGTTGCCGTGCAGCACAGCCGCGGGATGGGATTCTCGGAACACGTTGCAGCGCCTGTGCTGGTACTTGTCGCCGTAGGGAAACTGCTGAGCCTGTGCGCCACGACACGCGCGCACCCACTCGTCCCTGGTGCACAAGCGCTTGCCTGCGTTCTTGCACGCCCGCTCAGCTAGGCCCCGGGAAAGGTAGCCATTGGGAACCTCGCCTGCTTTGGAGACCGCGCGCGGTTCGAAGTCCTCGCGTAGCTGCCAGCTGGGTGGTGCGGGCACCGGCGTGCTGCGAGCCAGAGCGGTCTCGCCCCGGGCTCGGGCTTTGCGCCAGCGGCCATAGGTGCGCTGTGCGATGCCCCGCCTCGGGTGGTAGTAGGGGGAAATCCTGCGGCCCTGCTCGGCGTCCACCAAGCTGGATTCGTAGCGGTCGATGCACAACGCCGACGAAACCTGCACCATGCCTTCTGGGCAGGCGGAAGCGGCAGGCTTCCAGGGGCCCGGGAACACGCGCTGTCCGGGGTGGGCGGCGCCCGGGCCCAGATCCCCGCCATCAGGCAGGTACAACAGCTGGGGCGGACCACGCACCAGTGCACCAGGCGAAGCTGGCACGGACGGCGCGGGCAGCGGCGTTGACTCGAGGGGGGCCGCGCTCGCAGCGGGTGGGGGCGCATCCGGGGCGATCAGCCGCATCACGGCCAGGGCCACCAGGCCACCGAAGGTGGCTGCAGCAGCGATGGGTAGGACCCGGCGCAGGCTGCTGTTCACGGGACCCGCCTGGGGGCGGATTATTTGCCGCGGTAGACGATCAGGCCGTGGGTCAGATCGTAGGGGGAAACCGCTACCCGAACGCGATCTCCAGGAAGAACGCGGATGTGATGACGACGCATCCGCCCAGAGAGCTGCGCGCGCACGACAGCACCACCTTGGTCGACTCGGATCGTGTATTGCCCCCCGCCAAGAGCGTCTTGAATGACGCCCTCCATCTCTAGAAGATCACCTTTACTCATCGTGCGAACCGTCTGCCTTTTGGGCAGCTAAGGTATAAAGCGAGCGGAAGCTGACACAAGCCGGCGCCGGGTGCAAGCTCGTCTCCTGGGCGGTACCCTGACCCCGAATTTTGCCGTGTCTTTTGCAACAATCTTCGACTTCAACGGCGTCCTAGTCGATGACGAAGCCGTGCATCTAGAGGCCTTTCGCGAGGCGCTCCAGCCACTCCAAATCTCCGTCAGCGACGCGGACTATTTCGGGCGCTACATCGGTTTCGATGACGTGGGCGCATTCGAAGCGATGCTGGCAGACGCGGGCCAGCCAGCTCCGAGGGAGCGGGTGGATGAGTTGGTGCAGGCCAAGCGCCCCCTGTATCTGCGACGGGCTCAAGAAAGCCTGAGCCTCTTCGAGGGAGCGCGCGAGCTGGTGCGTCGTCGAGCACGCCTCGGCACTGTCGGCGTCGTTTCCGGCGCCCTCGGCGACGAAATCCAGTTCGGTCTAGAGCGGCTGGGGGTGACAGATTGCGTCGCCTTCGTCATCAGCGCCGAGGATACGCAACGTTCGAAGCCGGATCCCGAGGGCTACCTGCTGGCGATTGAACGGCTGGGGCATCCCAGGGCCGTGGTGCTGGAAGACTCCGTCGCAGGCGTGCAAGCCGCTCGGGCCGCAGGTTTGCCCTGCATTGCGGTGCTGCATAGTGCAGAGCGGCAAGAGCTCCTGGACGCCGGGGCGTGCCTCGTACGCAACACCCTCACCGAGCTTTGCGACGATGACTTCAGCGCAACCTTCGCACGAGGAACGAAGACATGAACCCGCGCCGGGCCGTGCATCGCTCCGCCCCGGCTTTGACCGCCCTTGGGCTCGCATTGTTGTGCTCCGACGCACGCAGCCAGGCAGCGCCGGAAGTTCAACCCTTCGCCAGCCTGCTCAATCGGGCGCGCCCAACGCCGCAGCGTGTTCCCCCTCGAGCCACGGGTTGGCGCGAGGGCTCGTTTCGTGGGATCCGCGGCGTCACCGTAGGCCCCATCGAAAACGCTTTGCACCCGGGCGTTGGCTATGGCAGCGAGGCCTGCGCCGAAACCTTCGCCGAGATCAAACGCATGGGCGGAACCTGGGTCAGCTTGACGCCCTTCGGGCGCACCTACGATCTGAAACCGAGCGGCGTATCGCTGACTTTCGAGACTCCTTTCGAGGAAAATCGTGAAGCCGTCGGGCGAGCGATCCGCCAGGCCCACGCCGCTGGGCTGCGCGTCTTCTTGGTCCCGCACTTGTGGGTGGAAAGCGGGCAGTGGCGCGCCTTGATCGACCCCGGGGACGACGCGGCCTGGGCGCGGTGGGCTGCGAGCTACGAGCGCTTCTTACTCACCTGGGCGGAGCTGGCGACGGAGACCAACGCGGAAATGCTGTCCGTCGGAGTCGAGCTGCGCAGCTGGGTCACCACCACGCGCGCACCGAGCTTTGCGGCGATGATCGAGCGCGTGCGCAAGGTGTACCCGGGCCTGCTGACCTATGCAGCCAACTGGGACGACGTGGAAAACACCGTCATTCTAGGGCAGCTCGATGTGATCGGGATCAACGCCTTCTATCCCCTGGCCGATAAAGACGGGGCGGACTTCGCGACGCTGCTGAAGGGCGGCCAAGACATCGCCAAGCGAGTGCGCAAGCTCGCTAGCAGCTGGAACAAGCCGGTGATGTTCACCGAGTTTGGCTACACCACCCGCAAAGATCCCGCCGTGAAGCCCTGGGAATGGCCTGACTACATGCAGGATGTGGTCGTGGACCAGCGGGCGCAGGCCGAGGCCTACGCGGCGCTGCTAGCACCGTTGATGACCGAACCGGCCTTCGTGGGTTTCTTCGTTTGGCGGGTCTACTCGGATCCCAACGATGTCTCACAGGAGCAGGAGTGGGGCTTTTCGCCGCGCGGCAAGCTGGCCGAACTCGTGCTGCGGGATGCCTTCGCGGCGCATTGGGCGACCGACGGCAGGCGCCCCATGGGCGACGCGCTTCGGCTACCTCGCAGCACCGGCGTGGGCGTGTACTAGTTTGTGCGGTGCGCGCGGCGCTCGATCTTCCCAAACACACCCCTGGGCGGAATTGGGACGGCTCTGCAACGGCGTCTCAGCGCCCGGGAATCGTCTTGCGGTTCAAGCCGCGCGGCGATGCGCGCGCAGCACCGCCTCATGCACCAGGGCCGGCATGTGCGACTTGATCATCGCTGCCGTGGGGAACTTGAACAGCGGATGCGTTGGATCGCACTTGATACGCATGAGCAGGACCTCGAGCCAGATCGATGCCGAGCCAGTGCCCCCGAGGGGCAGCTCCACTTGGATGCGAGAGCCGAGGTGCATTCGGTGAGGCGCTAGGAACAGCAGCCCCCGGCGGGAGTAGTTGGTGCACACGCCCAAGAAGTCGCCGTCTTGGTTTTCCAGCCGAACCGGGAAGCCGACCTCGTGGCGCTCGAACACACGACGCTCATCCGGTGAGCGCTTCTTACTGAGCAGGGCGGTCTCGCTCAGGCTGTACAGAGTACCTCGGCGGCTTTTGGAGGGGCGTGGGGGCTTCATGGGGGTCTGACCTGATTGCAGTCCGAGTGTAACCTACATGAACCTACATGGGTAGCGAATGTTCAGATTGGGTCCGTTTTCAGCAGGATTTGCACTGTTTGACGATTGACGGCTCGGGACTCGGTGCTCGTGCTCGTCCGCACGTTTCCATCCGCCGCAAAGGGCGCTCGCTCAGTAGGCGTCGTCGGGCGCGCGCAATCCCTTGGGAAGCGCCAGATCGAGCTTCGGGATCTGACTCTCACCACCGGTCAGGTAGGCGTAGCGCGCGATGTTGCCGACCACGCGGGTTACGTAACCGCGGGTCTCCGAGTAGGGGATCCGCGCGACCCAGATATCCAAAGGCAGCGCTTCGCCAGATTCCAGCCAGCGCGAGACTGCGTTGGGCCCGGCATTGTAAGCCGCCGCAGCCAGGGCCACGTTGCCTCCGAAAGTGCCGAGTACCTTGGACAAGTAGTACGCGCCCATCTTGATGTTCACGGGCGGGCTGTATAACGCGAGCGGGTCGTAGGGCATCTCCAGCTCTTTGGCGACGCTGCGCGCGGTCGGCGGGATCAACTGCATCAGCCCCACGGCCCGGGCCGGCGACACCACACCCGGCGCAAACGCACTCTCCTGGCGCATGATGGCGTAGATGAAATCTGGAGGCAGCCGAAAGCTCTTCTCGGCGTCTCGCACCAGAGTCTGATAGGGGCGCGGATAAATGCAGTCCCACAGCCAGCGATTGTTGCCATCCGGAGCTCGCTTCAGTGCGCTCCATTGCGCGGCCCGTTGCCCGACGCGGTAACGCCGGCTCGCGCTGGAGAGGGTTCCGTAGGCACGGCACAGGGCCTCGTCACCGCGTGGCGCATGCTGGCGTCGAATGCGGTCTTCGTGCCGCCTCAAACTGCGCTCGGCTTCGGTATCGAGCCCCACTCGAACGAGCAGCCGCACCTTGTCGGGCAGCTTCACCTGGATTGGCACGGCAGCTTTGGCAGCCGCCGCGGGCTCGATGGGAACCGGCAAGGATTCGCCCATCTGCTGCAGCCTCGCAGTTGCCGCCAGCGCAGGAAACGAGAGCGGGAAGTCTCGGACCACTTCTCGGAAGGCCGCACTCGCGACCTTCTTCTTGCCCGAAGCCGCCAAGGCCACGGCGCGCAGCTCGCCGTAGCGCGCACTTTTGCGCGGATGATCCGTCGCGTCGGCCATGGCCTTGAACGCCCCCGCCGCCCGGGCGTTCCGACCCGCGGCCAGCCAAGAAACCGCGCGCTCGTAGGTCGCACTCTTCACGAAGCGCCCACGCTTCTTGTGGCGCTTCAAGTAGCGACCGTAGGCATTGGCCGCTTCGCCCCACTTGCCACCGATGTAGCGCAAGCGGGCGGCCAGGTAGCGCGCCTGCTCGGCATAGCCAGAGCGCGGAAAGCGCCTGGCCAAGCGTTCGTACATGACGATGGCCTTGTCATCCTGATGCGCCCGTGAGCGCGAGCGCGCCGCGTAGAACAGGTCTTTGACGGCGAACTTTCCGCCCTGTTTGCTGGCTTGCTCCAGGATTTCCGCAGCCTTCGCGTAGTCGCGACGCGCGATGTACAGGGCCCAGCCTCGGGCGTGCAGGACGTTGGCGGATTTCGGCTTGTTACCGGGAGCACGTTCCAGGGCGGATAGTTCTCGATCCACCTTGTCGACGGCGCCAATGGACGCCAGCGCCAATGCGCGGGCGTAGCGCTCCTTCTTGCTCAGCGCTCTGGGTGGCGCGAGTTTCGCGAGCTTGGCGTCTACACCGTCAGCAGCGGAACTGGTGGGCGCGTGCACAGCGAGCCAGCGCAAATCCGCGACAGCGGTGCTGGTGTCCCCCTTGGCTTCGGCGATCCGTGCGCGCACGGCACGGGCTTCAGCTTCGGCCGACTTGCGCTTCTTCTTCTTCTTGCGCGTCGCAGCGCGCACCGCGCGATCCGCCGCGATACGGGCCTTGCCCAATTGCTTGGCGCGCTCGAAGCCGGTGGCACTCTTGGTCAGCGACGCGGCATCCGGGCGCTGACCGTAGTGCACCGCCGCCAACTCGAAGGGGCCCGCTTCTAGCGCGCTTGCTGCGCGCAGCTCTTCGATGTCCGCTGCGAGCAGGGGCAGCTTGACCCCATCGAGCTCCGTGACGGCGCGAGCGTGCTTGCCGAGCTTGGCAGCAACCACGGCGCGCACGTAACGCACTTCAGGGCGCGCCCTTTCTTTCTTCGAAAGCGCATCGATGCTCTTGGCGGCGTCAGCATACTTGTGCATGCGCACGAGCTGGACCCAATCCCCCAAGGGCTTCTTGTCATCGAGCACCCCGCTGGCTTGAGTGGCCGCACGCTTCGCGCTGGGTATGGCTCGAGTCAGACCCGGCGCGCCATCGGGTTCGGCGGCCGAGCCCGGCTGAGTGCGCGTACACGCGAGCAGCAGAAGAGGCCCGAGGGCGACCAGCGAAACCCGTCCCATCCCCGGTGGGTTAGCACGAGGGCAGCCGTTCGCTCAAAAACCCCGCAATCGCGCCCAGGCAGCCAATGTTATCACTGTTGACATTGAGCAGGAGGAGGCAGGCTGCGCCGATCTGGCGGGACGCGGCTCACAGCAGCATGAATTGGTAGAGCGTTCCCACGGCCACGGAAGCGATAAAACCGTAGAGCGTACCCTGACGGAGCTGGCGGTTGCTCCAAAACAGGAACACGCACCCTAGAGCCAAGCAGCTGAAGAGTAACCCCTCCACGTAGGACGCCTGGACGGTAGTGCCTGCCGGATGGCAGGAGAGCGTGCATGGCGAAAGCGAAACGAGGGGTGCGTGGGAAGCGTCAACGGTGGACCGATCAAGAGGCCCTGGAAGTGCTCCACCGGCTCGAAGCCTCGGGCCTGTCGGTGCGCAGGTTTGCCCAGCGCGAGGGGATCAACGCTCAGCGGCTGTATTGGTGGCGTGAGCGTCAGGGGAAGAAGCCGCGTGGGAAGAGGGGCGCCAAGTTTGTCGAGTTGTCTGCCTCGGGTTTGGCGGCTGCGGCCCAGCTCGAGCTCGTGCTTCTGTCCGGGCGCGTGCTGCGGTTTCCGGCCAGCCTGGACGAGCGAGCGCTGCAGCGCTTGCTCTGTGCCCTGGAGCAGCTCGAATGCTGAGCCTGCCGCCCAGCGTGCGACTGTTCGTGGCCACCCAGCCCATCGATGGGCGCAAGGGCCCGGACAGCCTCATGGTACTGGTGCGCGATGTGCTCGCCTACGATCCGTTCAGCGGGCACTTGTTCACCTTCTTCACCAAACGCTGTGACCGCGTCCGCATCGTGTACTGGGATCGGGACGGCATCGCCATGTGGACGAAACGTCTCGAGCGCGGGAGATTTCGCCCAAGTCTCTCGCCGGACGGCACCTTCACTGCGCGGTCCTTGGGCTGCTTGGCCGCATGCGCGACCTCAACGCTCGGCTCGTCGCCCGGGTCGCACATCTCACTCGCAAGCGTCCACGCTCCGAGACCCTGGAGCGCCTGGAACGCCAGCTTGTCTTGCCTCTGGAGGGCCTGGTCGCTCCCAAGAAGGCGAAGCGCAAGACGGATGACTCCGACTCACCGAAGAACAAGAGGCGCCGCGGCGGGGGTGGACGAGGGAAGTTCCCCAAGCACATTCCACGGATCCCCGTGCCCAACCCCGTACCGCCCGAGCTACGGGTGTGCCCATTGTGCGGCACCGAGATGAAGACGGTCGGTCACTCCATATGCGAGACGATCAACGTGATCCCAGCACGGCTGTACATCGAGCAACGCGTGGACGAGACGGTTTCGTGCCCCAGCGACGACACCATCGTCTCGGCGGCACCTCCTGGTGCGATCGTCGAGCGGGGCAAGCTCGGCGACTCCCTCATCGTCGAGGCGACCTGCGACAAGTACATCGAGCACCAGCCCATCGAGCGACAGTGCACGCGCTTTGCCCGCGCGGGTGTCGAAATCACGCCGCAGACTCTCGGACGCAGTGTGGGCGCGCACATCGACATGCTCGAGCCCATCGCGCAGCTCATCGTCGAACGGACCCGCGCTCCCGGTTATCTGGGCACCGATGCAACTGGGATCCCGGTGCTCGACCCAAGTGTCCTCGAGGGCATTCGGACGGGCACCATGTGGTGCTGGACCAACGCGTGCTGGGTCAGCTTCTTCTACTCGCCGCGGGGAGACACCCAGAGCGTGCGCGACTTCCTCGATGACGACCTCTGCCGTGTCGTCCAGTGCGACGGCACCAGCGTCACCAACTGCATCGAGCGCGCCGGTGGCAAGCGCCCAGGTTGCATGGCGCACGCCAGAAGGGGACTCGTCGAGGCCGCCCGCGGTGGTGACGAAATTGCTCGCGCCGGACTGCACCTCATCAAACCGCTCTTCAAAATCGAGCGCGACTCGAAACTCGCCGGTGACACCGCCGAGCAGCGACTCACCCGGCGACGCGAGCACAGTAAGCCGATTGTTGACGCACTCCGAGCTTGGATCGACGAGCAGCGTGAAGTCGTTCCGCCCAAGACTCCTCTCGGTCGCGCTCTCGGCTACCTGCATCGCCAGTGGAAACGACTGATCCTGTTTCTCGAAGATGGCAATATCTCGCTCACAAACAACAGGCGCGAGAGGGAACTGCGCAGGCTTGTTCTCGGAAGAGAAAACTGGCTCTTTACCTGGCTCGATGACGGCGGCAAGCGTACTGCAAACATCCTCACCATCATCGCCACCTGCATCGCTCACGACGTCAATCCCCGCGCGTACCTTCACCTGGTGACTCGCTTGATCGGCGACGGTTGGCCGCAGAAAAAGCTTCGCGACCTGCTCCCCGACCGAATGCTCACGTCTCACCCACAACTCCACGTGGGCGAGTCGGCTCAGCTGCCCCCGTCGCCCGACTCTGCAGCGCTCCCAGGTTGACCTGCGGGCAGCGCCGCGGGCTCCGCGTCCGGTGCCTCACTGACGTCGTCGTCGATCGCCTCCCGGATCACTCGGTCCGTCAGCTCTTGCAGGTGCGCGTCGAGTTCCTCGGACAGTGCGAGGAACTCTGGCCACAGTGTCCGATTCTGGAACGTCTCCGGCGCTTTCAGCAGCACCGTACTGTAGCGCTGCCCAGGCTCTCGATATGGTTTCAGTCCGTATCGGCGACACAGCGCCAAGAACAACTTCCGCTTCCACGGATCCTGCAACGAGTACCGGAAGACCTCGTCTTGCTCACGGCCTCTCAGCTCCGCAAGTCGACCGCGGATCCGCTCTGCCGCCCGCCGCGCTGCTTCCCGCTCCCCCGCGACCTTCGTCCCGGCGTGCAAAGCCTCGATCTTGCGCAGCTTCTCTAGCAACGTCCCCTCGAGCGGCAGTCTCATCCAACCAAGCAACCACGGCCACCACCCCGCGTCACCCTCCGCCGCTTAGCCGACCCTGGCAAGCTCAAAGCACTACGCTGCTCGTGGAGGGGTTACTCTACGCCAGCCTCAAAGCAAGAGCATCGGTTGCGCTTCTGGCAGTAAATACAAGTAGCTCGATGCTACCGAAGTTGCAGAGCTGGCATTTCTGGTACAGCCCTGCCGTTCCGCTGGAGGTACTGAAATCCTTGCCCTGCTCGTTCGTCGTAATCGCTGACCATGAACAACTGTCCCAGCCATCACTAGTCGTTGCCAGATAGACGTGGCCGGTTCCGTTTCGCTGGTAGACCAACCCGCCAAGGACTGGGCTGTACTGCAACATGCTCGCAGTGTTGAGCGGGGGCGTGTTGCTCATTGAGACCGCGACTCGGTCACCCGTCATGTCCGTGGGGTCTTTCCGATAGAGTTTGCTGTTGCCCAGAATGAACAACTTGTCCTCTACCGGATCATGGACCATTTCAGAGCCGCTCGAGTACGTCCCCGATGAGGCGTACACGGTCCACGATCCAAACGTCCCGTCACCGTTATCGGTAAACGGCTCATAGAATCCAAAGTCGCCGTTGTCCTTATCGCACATCCACACGCCGTTTCGGAGTGTGTCGACGCATGAAAAACCCTGAGTGTCTGCGCCAATACCTGATGCTCTGGCGCCGCGTCGCCACACCTGAGCAACCGTATTGTAGGCCCACGGCATTGGAACCGACGCGCTACCAATATCTGGCGCATTGATCTTCGAAATCGCTTTCATACAGATGAGGTGATTGTTCAGATACACCAGATGGTTGTAGGTGTGCGGCGGAGATGGCGTGCCGTCCGTGTAGCCGTTCAACACGTCTGCCCCGGAAGAAAACGGTCCTGCTTCTGACGGTTGAGTGAGCATGGACCAAGTACGGGACTCCAGATCAAAACGAACAATGCCGTTGCCATAGTAGTCCCTGTGCCCGCCGCCGTAGTGAAGCTGCGAACCAGCGCTGCCAAGGTTCGACGCGTATGCCGCCGAGTTCCACGCCCCCCATACAGCGCCGAAGCCTGTCGTGCCGTCGTATGGGGCGACTCGCGCCGGGTCCGGATCGACGTCATCGCCCTGGTTGGTTGGCGACAAACTCAAGTCCGGCTTACTACCGCCGATCGTGTACCAAGTGTTCAGCGACATCAGTGATACCCAGGACGGTGCCGCTCCACCGGCAACAACCGATACCGAAAACGGATGACTGGCCACGACTGTCATGGCCGCGGCCCCGAGCCCGCCGCGGGCCAGTTGGGTGGTGTGACGGTTCCCGAGCTCGGCAAGGCGTGTCCGCCGGGGAACGGAACTTCATTGTCACTTGCGATTACTTCATCGAAGTTGATGAAGGTGTCCTGCGGAACCCAAACGGTAGTGTTCTCGGCCCTGTTGATGAGATGAGCGCCACGATACGTGTCCGTGTTTTCAGCGATGCCCATGTCCATGTAGCCGTACAACAAAATCGGTGGCTGGCCGCGTTCAGCGAACCAGCACTTGAACACGGAATTCGGCGAGTTCACATTGACATAGACCTCAAACGTGTACCACTTGCCACCCTCTAACTTCGGAATGTTCGCGTAGTCCGGATCGGACGGATCGCGGTTTCGCCTTCTTACTCCCCAACGCCGCTCAAAAAGATTGATGTCGGTCAGATCTGTTTCACCATTTTCCGATTGCGGTCCGCCATCCCAGAACGTGTAGTAGGTGTCGTCGCCGTCCACAAAACTCGGCGTTGACCACACCATCTGCCAGCCGAGGGCGGACTTGGTAACGCGGAAACCGGTCGGCCATGGTCCCCGGCCGCTTCGGGTCTGAACAATCTCGCCAGTCGCAAAGGGCGCCACCGCCGGATTGAAGATGATCATTGTCTTGATAGAGCCATCCGTGTACACGAAGTCGACCCAGCCGGAGTGCACGTACATTGAGTACTGAAGATAGAATTCCGTCTTCTTCGTGTTCGTAGTGTCTGCGCCGACGCCATCGAACGAGAAGTTCCATGCGGGCCCCCCCTCATTCGCTCCCTCGCTCGCAAACCAGTTGTGGCGAGATGCACCCGCACCCGATAGTTTGATGGTCGTATCGAGGTCAAGCTTCGGCTTTTGGTCCGCTGTTTCGCTGTAGTGATAGCTATGCGCGTCTGCCAAGTACGCTGCGCGGTCCGCGTAATTGAAATTGTTCGCGTAAAAGACGCCGGACGCCGTGCTGCGCGAATGCCAATCATCAACGCCCGCATCGCCGCCCACGCCGCCGCCAGCACCGCCGCCCGCGCCAACGCCAGCACCGCCGCCCGCGCCAACGCCAGCACCGCCGCCCGCGCCAACGCCAGCACCGCCGCCCGCATCAACGCCAGTATTGGGCGCCTCTCCGCCCCCATCGCCACATCCTAAGAAGCCCACGAAACAGGCCAATGCCATGGAAATCCGCATAACCAACACCTATATCATACCACCAACAAACTCGGCGCATGCCGTATCGACGTACTAGAACCTCAAAGCTCGCGCCCGCCTCTGCGGGATCGCGTGCCCCGACAGCAAACACTGTCCGACACGTGTCGGACACTTTTCGATCCCGCCGCCAAAGTTCGCCAGGCGTTTGTGACCACGCAGCGTCAAACTAGTCGCTCCGTTTCGGGCGACCGGAACGACTTGGCACAACCAACGTGGACTCGCTGCCGCGGCATAGTCTTTGCGTTGCGCTGTTGCGCTACAGAAGACGAGCATCAACTGGGCTAACGAACCTAGGTAGATGTGATGAGGGAGCAACATGAATCGCGACAACCACGAGATGACACGGCGCACGTTCGTTGCCGGCGCAGCGGCCGGCGGATTTGCACTTGCAGTCGGGTGTGGCTCGGACGGCGCCACGCCGGGCGGGGCTGCCGGAACCGGAGGAGCTGCCGGAGCGGGCGGAACGGGCGGGGACGCCGGACCCGGTGACGCAACCGCGGGCAACACTGCGCCTGTTTGGACGACCGTTCCAACGATCTTGTTCACGCAGGGCGTGGTGTCGAGTTTTTCGATCGCGGAATACGTCACCGACGCAGATGGCGACGCGCTTTCCATCGCGCTCAACAGCGTACCACTGCCGGCGGGCGTGACCTTCGACGCGGCAGGGATGCGCTTCGTCTACGACGGTGCTGGCCCGCTGGCGAACACATCAGGACACGTGCTCACGGCCGACGACGGCCAGAGCTGACAAGTCCCCAATCACGGGCTACAAGCTGTCTACGACCGCAAGACATTGGTGCTACGGAAAGACACCAACAAAAACTTTCCTCGACAGCATTCCGCTTGCTAAGGAGAAGATGCTGGCGGCGTAGTGCGCGCGGTCGACAGTCGCGCCAGAATCGGACAATGACATGAGCCGAGCCGACTGTCAGATGAAGTTCTGAGTTTTGCACTTCAAGCCTCTCAGCTGTCACCTGCACGAATCCCCGACGGGCTGCGCTCTTGCTTGCACCGCACTCTGCTTGAATCGCCGCGGGGATCTGCGAGTTCACAAATTCATCCCAACTACCAACCGGAACCCCAATTTCCGTCTGTTCCTCCGAGGTATTGTCAATGCTCACAACCTTCATGGTCTGCAGCGCGCGCAAGCGAACCTGCTCCGAATCGTCGACCTTGTTGTCGTTCAGCAGGTGCAGCTTTTCCTCACTGCTGTCGCTGCAGCCGGCCATGGTGGCGACCATCAGACTTGCTGCCACAGTTGCACGCTTCACCATCCGGATTCGCATCGCTCTCTCCTACTTCAGTCCTGTGGCTCGACGCTGGCGCCTGCGGCGCCGCCAGCTGGCGACCAGCACGCCCAGCAGAAACACGTAGCTCGGTACTCTCGGGCCCTGCGGCCTGTGGCGCGGCAACCCGCAGCCACCGCCCGAAGCTTCGACTTGCTTCTCAAGGAAGCACACGTTTGTGCCCTCAACGGACATGCAGGCCCAACCGCTGGGGCAGGCCGAGCCGCAGGGAATGTCCCGCTCCGTGTTGATCATCGAAGCGGCGGCCTCCCTCTGTGAGAGTATCTCGGAAACACTCTGCTACTTCGGTACAAGCACGAGCGCGGGACGGAAGTCCGTGCCCGTTTTTGGGGTCAATCCCTTGTCCCAACGTTCGAGCTTGCGTTCGACGCGATAGTGTCGCGCCAACTCGGGCCAGAACGGGTGCCAATCGTTGTCAGCGATGATTGTCGAAAAGTGCTTTCTTTCAAACAGCGGCACCCACTCCGACCTGAGCCTGTCGCGCAGCTTGTGAGGATCCTTTTTGGTCAGCATTACGTCAATCATTGCCATGAAGTGGGCACGGGGGATCTTGCCGGCCATCTTCGCCAGGTGCGGGTGATTGACGACGAGCACGTCACCGGGCTGCGCCCGAATGTATGCAACGAGGGCATCCCCCGTCGCGCGATCTTCCTGCGTGGGAATGTGCTTGTCGGTCGTGCCGATGAGCAGATAGAGCTGCAGGGCGGTCAGCCCGAGGGCGGCGCTTCGCGCGCGCAGGGCGCGCAGCCCGCTAAGAGCCCCGCCCCAGCCATGAGCGGCGATCGGAAAGACCCAGGCCAGTGCGAGATGCGCGGGCATCAAGTCGTTGTAGTAGCTGCCCATATGCAATCGGCTCGCGTAGGACCCGAGCACCAACGACAAAGCGCCAAGCACGATCGTCCAATGCCGGGCACCACCCGTCAGGGTCGGAAACCCAAACGCCATCAGCAGCGCGCCACTGACCAGGATCGGTAGAGTCGCAAACATCTCCTGGCGCCAGAAGTCGACGATCAAGAACTCGCGCCGATCATTGCCGTGGGAGAGTGGGAGTTCGACGGTGTAATACCAGTACCAGCCATCAGACAGCCACGTCATGATGGCCGTAAACGAGATCCCGACGCCGACCAGCGTGCCCGCGAATGCAGCTGCGCCCCGCCAGCCCCAGCGCCGCCAACTCCACAGAAATAACACGGGAGCTAGCACAACGGCGGTCTGCTTGGTCAGAGTTGCTAGAGCGAGCAGCAGCCCCGCGAAGGCGACGCCGCGGAGTCGGGTTGCGTTGAGCGCCAAGTACAGACCTCCGAGGCCGAGCGCGAGGGCGCAGGAGTCGATTCGTGCCACGTCGAACCACATGGCGCTCCGTTCGAACGTGGCCGCGTAGATCCCGGCTGCAAGCATTCCGTGGGTGCGGCTGCCGGTCTCCTTTCGCACAAGCGCATAGAGCAGCAACAGGGTCACACAGGTGGACGCCACCGAGACAGCCCTGAGCGCGGGGAGCCCGACCCCGAACAGCCATGTCGCGACGGCAGCGAAGTAGTAGTAGAGCGGTGCGTACAGGAATGGTGTGAACTCGGCGGCAGGTGCTTGGTAGATGGGCTTGCCTTGGAGGATTCTGTCGACATGCCCGAGCACGCCCCCTTCCATCCATTCCAACTCGTAGGGATATCCCACGCGGCTGAAGGCCACGTAGGCCCAAGTCAGAATCGCCCACAGACAGCACCCCCAAACCACGCCGGTCACCGCCCAGTGCAGAGGCCGTTCGCTCGGCCAAGCGCTGGCTGGCCGGCGTTGCTTGAGTGATGACAGCCAACCAGGCGCAAACGTTTTGGCCGTCGTTGTCTGTCCTGAATCCGTCGTCATTTCTAAGCTGGCCCGGCGGTCGCGTGCTTGCGAGAGGGCGTTGGCGCGCGGCTCGCGACTCCGAAGCAAAGCTCGCGCCAGCAGCGAAATCCAAGCGGTTGGCGCGAGGATGTTTCGTGGGCTCCCCAGGGTTGTGCCAATCCGTGCCATGGCGACGCCGCCAGGGGATGTCCGGCACCGCTTTCCGCTGGATTCTCGCGCTGGACAGTTGTCCATCAAGAGCGTGCGGTGTCGCTGCGGTGCCGCCTCCGCGCTTTCATGTGCTGAGGTGCTTTGGTGTGCTCTCCAGTCACTCATCACACTGAGCACGAGTCGTGAGGTCGCTGATGTCGCGATGGCGCCATTCTTCAAGCCATTCAGCTGTCATCTGCACGAATCGCCGACGGGCTGCGCTCTTGCTCGCACCGCGTCCGCCGATCTCATCCGGCAGCGGCTTCCCGATCTGTGCGCCGCAGGAGATGGATTGGCTGAACTCCAACGCAGGCTCGCCGACATCCATGAGCTTGAGCGTCAAGTGCGGACCGGCCGCCAGGGCCGATGCTACAGGCGAACTTCGTGACCGTCGCGTCGTCACCCGTATCAGTGCCAGCTTCAATGCCGGAATCGGCTTCTGCGTCGCTATGAACTGCGGCGGAATCGGGCACTTCAATGCATTGGATGTGCCTGGGAAATCTTCCTCGACTCCCGCTGCCTAGCCCTTTCTTCGATGACTTGGAGTCGGCTGCAGGATTTGGATTCTAGAGCGAGGTCTGCTCCCGCAGCTCACCGCATCGTATGCTGCGAGTTTGCAGGGGGGAGTCATGCGGTCAGGCCGAACCGCGAAGAACTCTCGATGACGCCCCGAGCGCGCCATCCCCCAAAAACCAATCCTTCAACAACCGAGCGGGAAGCTCGCTAGGGTTACCAACCCCAGCGATACTCAGCGCGCAGCAGCGCGAGGAAGTAGGGCGCGTCGCCAAGGGAGCTCATGGGGTCGCTCATGAAGCCGTGGTAGCGGAGCTGGGCGCCAACGGCGAAGTTGCGCGAGAAAGAGTAGTCGAGACCGAGGGGCACGCCGATGCCGAGCTCGGTCTGCTTGAGCGGTGCGGGAAAGACCTCGTTGTTGAAGCGGTACACACCGCCGTAGAGGCCGATGTACGGAACCCACTCGATAATGTCGATCTTATAGACGAAGCCGGCATTGACGCCGTAGAAGTTCGTGCTGACACCGTCGACGAACTGGTGCTGGGAAGCGGACAGCTCGAAGTGAATGTCGAACATATCGCTGAACTCGTAGGCGCCCTGCAAACCAACGGCGGGGCCGAAGCCGGAATCCGTGTTCGAAAAGGTCGCCGCGCCCAGACCGCCACCAACATGCCACTGCCCCTCGGCAGCGCGGGCGGGCGGGCACCAGCTGAATGCGGCCAGGGCGGCCGCGCTGGTCAAGAGCACTAGGGAAACGCGCACGGGGAGACTTTCTACTCGTTTTTGCCCAACGCTGCCGGCGAAAAAGCCTTACAGCGTGCGCATCCCGGGCGCGGTCAGCGTGGTCCCTACGGCGTCGGCCTACTTGCAAGCAGGAGCCTCACTGCCGTAGGGGCCGCCGGGCGTCAGCTTGACGCTGAGGTTTCGGAACTCCCACTTCCACGGCACTTTGATGATGCCCTTCTTGTAGTCGGCGTGGTTGGTGTTGAAGCCGACCTGCAAGTCGAGGTTCTGGTTCTGGGCAACCAGCGAGCTGGTGATGGGGTTTCGCGTGAGCGTCATCGGGGCGCCGCCTGCGGGCGTGAGCGTGAGGGTGGATTGCAGTGCCTTGGCGTCCCAAACGATATTGAGGGAGTAGTCCTTGTTGTTGACCAAGGTGTATTGCTTCACGAGGTATTCAAATGAGTTCTCGTCGTAGGCCACGTAGATCAGCTTCTTCTTGGTATCGCCCTGGTAGTTGCCGTTTTTGAAGCAAACCGAGAAGTAGCGCCAGGGCCGCGCGCGCAGCTCCAGGAAGCAGACAAAGGGGACTTCGAGGGTACGCACAGTGAAGTCCATGCTCAGGTCGAATCGTTCGTAGTGCTTCCACTTTTGGTTCGACAAGGTGAAGACCTGCTCCGCCGTGCCTGATGCGGCAGCCACCCACGGACTCGAATTCCACTTGGAGAGATTCACGACACCGCTGGCGGGGCAACCCGTCGTGCCGCCCGTCGACGTCGTGCCGCCCGTCGAGGTCGTACCGCCCGTCGAGGTCGTACCGCCCGTCGAGGTCGTACCGCCCGTCGAGGTCGTACCGCCCGTCGAGGTCGTACCGCCCGTCGAGGTCGTACCGCCCGTCGACGTCGTGCCGCCCGACCCAGACTGCCCCGCAACACCGGAGAACCCCGAGCTGCCCGCAGTTCCGCCGAATCCGGCGTTCCCCGAGCCCCCGCTGCTGACGTTCCCGCTGCCGCCACTACCGCCGGTACCGGCGACGCCTGCAGTGCCGCTGCTGCCGCCGTTTGGATCGTCAGCAATCTCGCCGGTGCAGGCCAAACCAAGCAGGCAAGTCGCCGCAACCGCGCCCAGTGCGAGGGATTGTTTGCCCATGGAACAAGATGCCTCGCAAGGGGCGTGCCGGTGCTGGAACCGCCGAAAACGACTGTTCTTGTCGGGTCGCGCGAGTGTCTGCCAACCTGTGGTTGGCGCTGCTGGGTTGGCGACGGAGCCTCACAGCATGCTCATCGGGTCGACGTCGATGGCAACACGCACCTTCGAGTTTTCCCGAGCGCGGGCCACGGCGAGGAGGGCATCTCGCAGGGGGCCTCGAGACGCACTGCGCAGCATGAAGCGATAGCGGTAGCGATTGCGCAGACGTGCCAACGGTGCGGGCGCGGGGCCCAAGATCTCGGCGCCGTCTTTGCAGGCCCCCGCGGCGACTTTGGCCAGGCCTTCGGCGGCACGCTCGGCAACTCGTTCCTCGACGGCGTCGACCCTGACAAGCGCGATGCGGGAATAGGGAGGATAGCGCAGCTCTTTGCGAGCCTGCATCTCGCGATCGAGAAAAGACACGACATCGTGGCGCGCGGCCAAGACGATGGCCGGGTGATCGGGCTGATAGGTTTGAATCAAGACACTGCCAGGGCGATCGCCGCGCCCCGCACGCCCCGCGACTTGTACCAGGAGCTGAAAAGTGCGCTCTGCCGCGCGAAAGTCCGGCAGACTGAGCGCCGAATCCGCATTGAGGACGCCGACCAGAGTGACCTCGGGCAAGTCGTGACCCTTGGTGACCATTTGCGTGCCGACCAAGACGTCCAGCTCTTTGGCGCGCATCTGCGCCAGAATGCGTTCGCTCTTCACTCCGGCCGCGACGTCACGATCGAGCCGGCCGATGCGAGCCGTCGGAAACGTCTCCGTCAGCGCAGCTTCGATGCGCTCGGTGCCCGCTCCCTCTTCGCTGAGCCGAATGCTTTTGCAGGCACTGCATTGGTTCGGCACCGGGATCCCGTAGTCGCAGTAGTGGCAACGCAACGCGGCACCACCGCGGCGGTGCAAGGTCAGGGACACGGCGCAGTTGGGGCACTCGGCCAGATGTCCGCAGGCTTCGCACAGCAAGGTGGGCGCGAAGCCGCGACGATTCAGGAACAGGATGGCCTGCTCTTTGGCTTCGAGGGTGCGCTCGAGAGCACGGTGCAGTGTGAGGGAAAGCAGGCGGTGGCCGCTGGGCCCCGGGCCCACGCGACGCAGATCCACGATCTCCACGCTGGGCAAGGTGGCAGCGCTGTAGGCGCGATCCGGGAGCACCAAGCGCTCGAGCTTCTGTCCGCGCACCAAGGCTTCACTCGAAACAGATGGCGTCGCGCTGCCCAGCAGACACACCGCGCCGGCACGATGGGCTCGGAGGAGCGCCATGTCGCGAGCGTTGTAGCGCACGCCCTCTTCTTGCTTGAAGGAACCATCGTGTTCTTCGTCGACGCAGATCAGCGCCAAAGACTGCACGGGAGCGAATAAGGCGGAGCGGGCGCCAATGGCGATGCGCACCCGGCCGCTGCGCAGCGCACGCCACATTTGATGACGCTCGTTTTCCGTCAACCCACTGTGCAACACCGCGATGTCGTCGCCGAGGCGCGCGCGAAAGCGCGATACCAACTGGGGCGTGAGCGCGATTTCCGGCACTAACACGATGGACCCGCGCCCCTCTCGAGCCACCTGCCCCACCGCTCGCAGATACACTTCGGTCTTGCCGGATCCCGTAACACCCTGCAGCAAGAAGGACTTCGGGCCGCCCTCGCCCAAGGCCTGGTTCACGCGGCCCAGGGCTTCGGCTTGGGCGGCAGTGAGCTTCGGGGCCGTGTCCGTCGGCACTGCTTGGGAAAAGAAGGGATCCCGTTGGGCAGGTCGCTGCTCCAGGGAGACGTGGCCGGCTGCCGCCAAGCGCTTGAGTGCGGGGCGCGCATTGGACCATTGGCTGGCGAGTTCCGCGACGGCACTCGGCCCCGAGCCGCGCAACTGCTCCAAGATCTCCTTGGCTTGGCCCCGAGGCAGTGGAGCATCCGGCGCGGGGTCGATCGCAGCTGCCCACTGCACCATTCGCCCAACCGTGGCTAGGGCTTGTGCTTGAGCAATGCCCTCTTGGAGCAACCGGGCCTTAGCGGAGCGTTCAACCGCCGGCAGGGCGAGTCGCATCACTTCACCCAGGGGCGCAAGGTAGTAGCGCGCCAGCTGAACCAAGAACTCCAACAGTTCGTTGGGAAAGACGGGCTCGGCGTCCACGAGGGCGACCAGCGGCTTGAGCTTGTTCGCGTCGAAGTCTGGCTCCCCATCGTACGCCGACAGCACCACCGCCAATACGCGCCGGCGGCCAAACTCCACCAAGACGCGGGCGCCAGCAACAACTTGATCGGCTAGCTCCGGCGGCACCTCGTAGGTGAACGCCTGCCCCAAGGGCACGGGCACGGCCACGCGGGCGAGGCGCATGCCCGAGGGTATAGCGCTGATGCCCGGGGTCGTGGGCGGTCAAGGACGCATGAATTGGAGCAGGATGACGATCAGCACGAAGAGTCCGACAACCAGCCCGATCAGCTTGGCGTTGCTCTTCTCGGGTTGAACCGGTGGCACGACGGGCGGTGGCTGCATCCAGTCCGGCGGGGTCGGCGGCGCGTCGCCCGGCAGCGGCCCGGAAGTAGCTGCCGAAGGCACGCCCGGGGCAGCCGATTCGTTGGGTTGCGGGGCTTCGAGGGCCTCTGCGCCGGGCACGACCTCCGAGGGGTCGGGGGCGGCCGGCCCGGAGTCTATTTCGTGGCTGGCGGCTTCCCGTGCCCGCCGTAGTTCGACGATTTCAGCTCCGAAATTGTCGGTGAGCCATTGCCCGAGCTTTAGGGAGCTGGCGAACAGCCCGCTGCTGCCGATGTAGGTCTCGAGCTCCCGCAGCATCTCCTTCGCGGAGGCAAAGCGCTTGTCGGGCTCCTTCTCCAGAGCCCGCATCACGATGCCGTACAGCTCAGCTTCTTGGGGCAGGTTGCGGCTGGGCAAAGGCGTCACGACGACGTTCTTCACTTGCTCCAGATTCGGAGGTTTGCCGCCTTCGCGCTTGTAGAAACGCCGCCCGGCGAGCAACTCCCACAGGATCACTCCCACCGCAAAGAGGTCGCTGCGCGCGTCCACCGTTTCGTCCCGCGCCGCTTCCGGGCTCATGTAACCCGCCTTGCCTTGAATGGCCGCGTCGGGCAGGGTTCCATCCAGCCCGATGGCCCGGGCGATTCCGAAGTCGCAGATCTTGATCTGACCGTCAAAGGCAACCAGCACATTGGATGGCGATACGTCTCGATGTACCAGCCCCAGGGGGTTGCCCTCATCGTCTTTCTTGCGATGGGCGTAGTCCAGGGCGCGCAGGGTCTCGGTCACGATGAGCAGGGAGAACTCGATGGGTAGGGGGACTTTGCGCTTGGAGCAGGTCTTGAGCAGCGCCGAGAGGTCGAATCCCTCCACGTACTCCATGGCGATGTAGAGGGTGTCTTCTTCCCGACCCAGGTCATGGACCTGCACCACGTTGCCGTGGGAGAGGCGCGCTGCGAGCTTGGCCTCGTCAATCAAGAGTTGGGACAGCTCGGTGCTATCTGCAAAGAGCGGCAAGATGTGCTTGACCACCACGCGGCGCTCCGCGCCCAGGTCGGTTTGCTCACGGCCTAGGTAGATCCGTGCCATGCCCCCTTCGCCGATTTGATCGAAGAGCACGTAGCGGCCAAAGCGACTGGG
Organism: Polyangiaceae bacterium; assembly: GCA_965222375.1. Taxonomy (GTDB): domain Bacteria; phylum Myxococcota_A; class Polyangia; order Polyangiales; family Polyangiaceae; genus JACKEA01. Next base: position 2,205,590 of record CBDCTZ010000016.1, on the reverse strand, counting down.
CAGCTGTCGGGTCAACGCCCCTTGATGGTAGCGAGCGAGGAGCGTCTAGCGTAAGTTTTTGCGCGCCATGGGTGTTCTATATGGGCTCCTGTTCCTCGCGGTGCTGGCCATACCCTTCGCGTGGTCGATCTACCGCTCGAACGAGCTTTTTGTGATGCAGGTGCGAAAAGGCCGCACAAATGTGGTTCGAGGTCGGCTTCCGCAGCGTCTGGCCAACGAGCTGTCCGACGTCTTTCGCCGGGCCAAGGTCCGTCGGGCCAACGTGCGCGTGGTTCAGGAGGACCGCATGCCCCGAGTGAAAGTCACGGACGGCGAGCTTTCCGATGGGACGCTGCAGCAGGTGCGCAACGTGCTGGGCAAGTACGAGCTTGCTCAGATCAAGGCCGGCGGCCGCGCGAGGCGCTGAAGGCCACGCGCGGTCAGCACGGGCCTCAGAGGCAGGCCGGGAGGATCGTCTTCGAGTTCGGCGGCGGCGTGCAGGAGAAGTCGGCGCAGTCGGCAAAGCCATTGCCGTCATCATCCGAGCCATTGCTGCACTTGGCGAAGCCCGTCTCGCAAACGGTGATGAAGGGATTCTTGCTGCACGAGAAGTCGTCGCAATCCGCCTTGCCACTGTTGTCGTTGTCTTTACCGTCGGAGCAAAGAGCGTCCGTGTTCTCTTGGGGACAAATCGTGACGTCGGGGTTCTGACTGCAACCGAAGTCGTCGCAGTCGGTGTTCTTGTCACCGTCTTCATCCGTTTTGTTGCTGCACTCCATATTGGAAAGGCTGCCCCACTGGGCCTGGGGCGGCAGCGGACTTGCTGGCACGGCGCCATTGCACACCACGACACCCTCGTCCTGGCAGCGATTGTCCTCGCAATCCTTGAAGCCGTCCTGGTCGTTGTCGATGCCGTCGGAACAGGCCGCGTTGCCCGACTCGGGCGGCAAGTCCATGCAGTCCACAGCCTCGAAATTGTCGCGGCAGCCGAAGTCGGCGCAGTCGGTCTTGCCGTCACCGTCGTCGTCTGCCTTGTTGGTGCAGGCGGTTTTCACTAGGCCGGGCCATTCGCTCTCGCCCGGAAGCGGGCTCACCGGAGCGCCGCCCTTGCACACGACGATGCCCTCGTTGTTGCAACCGGTGTCTTCGCAGTCCTTTTTGCCGTCACCGTCGTTGTCCTTGCCGTCCGAGCAGGTCGCATTGTTCTGCTCCCCCTTGCAGATGATGCGCTCCTTGCAGGCGTTGTCGTCACAGTCCGTGAACTTGTTGCCGTCGTTGTCCTTGCCGTCGGAGCAGGCCACGTTCGAAGTCTCCGAGGGCTTCTGACAGGCGGGGATCTTGCTGCAAGAGAAATCGTCGCAGTCCGTGTAGGTGTTGCCGTCGTTGTCGCAGTTGTCGGAACATGCCGCCTCGGTGTCCTCGGGCCCCTGCACGCAGGGACCACCGTCGCCTGTCGTGCCGCCCGTGCCACTGCTGGCGCCTGTGCCACCAGCGCCGCCACCTGCACCGGTGCCGCCAGTGCCGGGTGCCGTGCAGACACCGCTTTGCACGTAGGTAGCCAAGGCCGCACCGCAGGCGCCCTCCGGGTCGGCGCTGTTCTGAGCGTTGGTCCATGCGTCGTTGCACTGCTTCTGAACGTTCGCGTCGGCGACTCCGGCGCAACACCCTTGGAATGCATCACACTGACTCTGGCCGGCTCCACCTGTGCCACCGCCATCGCTCGACCCCTCCGCCCGGCAGGCAAGGGCAGCACCGAAACCGGCTGCGATGTACAGACCCAGACGTAGAGTGGATGAAAGCTTCATGAGGTCTCCAAAGTTCGCGGGCAAGGCCCAAGCACGAAAGCCAATGTTGCGTCGAAAGCGACTGGGATGCCAGCGTCTCCGGCCAGTATCCGCAAATTGTCAGGGGTTTTCATCACTCTGCCGTAGGTTCAGCGTCTAGCCCGAAACCGGTGTGCAGTGCTCGCACCGCCAGTTCCGTGTACTTCGAGTGAATGATGCAGCTAACCTTGATCTCGCTGGTGGTGATGCCTTGAATGTTGATGCCCTCGTCAGCGAGGAGCTTGAACATCTGAGAAGCCACGCCCGCGTGAGAACGCATGCCCAGCCCCACGATGCTGACCTTCACGATGTCGGGATCGTATTCGATGGCAGCACCGCCTATCTCCCGTGCGCATTCCTCGATCAGGTGCTTGCAACGAGCCAGATCCGTCTTCGCGACCGTAAACGTCACATCCGTCGTGGTGCCACCTTCTCGGGACGGGCTTTGGATGATCATGTCCACGGACACGTTCTGATCCGCCAAGGTGCCAAAAACGTTCCCGACGATGCCGGGTCGATCTGGCACGTTGATGAGCTGCACCTTGGCTTCGCCTTTGTCATAGGCGATGCCCGCGACGACAACGGCCTCCAGGCCCTCTTCACTTGTCACCATAGTACCTGTGTTGTTCGAGTATGAGCTCCGCACGTGGATCGGAACTCCGTATTTCATGCCCACTTCTACGGAGCGAATTTGCAGCACCTTGGCACCTAGGGATGCGAGCTCCAGCATTTCTTCGAAACTGATGCGCTCGATCTTCTTGGCCAGGGGACAAACGTTCGGGTCGGTGGTGTAGACGCCCTCCACGTCGGTGTAGATTTCGCAAACGTCTGCTTTGATCGCTGCCGCAATGGCCACCGCGCTGGTGTCGGAGCCACCCCGCCCCAGGGTGGTGATGTTTCCTTCAGGGTCGATGCCCTGGAAGCCAGCGATCACGGCAATCGAGCCGTCTTGGACCGTGGAGCGAACCTTGGACCCCTCTACGGTGCGGATGCGAGCCTTGGTGAAGGCCGCGTCCGTCTGCATGCGCACCTGGTGACCCAGCAGGCTGCAGGCCCTACCACCGAGGGCGTGAATCGTCATGGACACCAGGGCAGCGCTGACTTGCTCCCCCGTGGAGGCGAGCGCATCCAGCTCTCGCGCGTCGGGCGTGGGCGAGATCTCGTGAGCTAGTTTGAGCAGTTTGTTCGTCTCACCTGCCATGGCGCTGACAATCACTGCAACCTGGTGACCCGCCTTTTGGGTCGCCAGGGCGCGCTCCGCCACGGCGCGCATGCGCTCCAGGTTCTTGACGGATGTGCCGCCGTATTTCTGAACGACCAGTGCCACTGGGCGCCGGGGCTAGCGCTTCTCGTGCGGTGGGTCAAACGACCACGCACAGGCCCGGGGCAGACGCAGCCGAGATGGCGAATTCGTCATGCTGAAGCGAGCGCTCACACTGATTTTCTACCGGCGCAGCGAAATCCAGGGCCAACGCCGCGGACCGTGGGATAATTTGCTCATGCGCCGGATCGTGATTGGTGTTGCCAGTGTCTTTGGAGTTGCGGGTGTCTTCGCCTCAAGTTCTGCTCATGGTGGCACATTGGTGTCGGAGACCAAGAGCAACCCCTACCCTGGAATCGAGCTGATCAAGCGGGTGGAATCTGGGCCCACCAATCGCATCTACGTCGCCAAGATCGCACTGTGCAACAACTACATCCACGTGGCCGCAACCAAACCTGCAACCTCCGTGAAGACACCCGGGTCTTGGGGCAGCGGCATCGGGGCACAGTTCGCCGTAAACGGCGACTTCTTCGCCGGCACCCAAGTGTATGGCGATGCGGTAGGCGGCGGCGTGCCCTGGCCCTTCGCCAAGACGGGCAATAGTCAGCCGACCAAGTGGTACTACAAGCGCTACGGCTGGATCGCCTTCGGTAAGGACTGGGTCGAGTTCACCCACACGGAGCGCACCAAGCTCGTCGACAACAACAAGTTCGACATCAAGTTCGGCTTCAAGCCCGGCGAAGTCACCACGGAGATCCCCAAGGGCACCTTGGCTCTGGTCAGCGGTTTTCCCGAGCTGGTGATTGAAGGCCAAGTCTATACCTGCAGCTCACCGACGGCCTCGACCTGCTTTCCGGATCGCGGCGACATGACCAAAGCGCGCTACCCCCGGACCGCGATGGGCCTGACCAAGGACCGCAAGACCTTCATCTTGGTAGCCGTGGACGGGCGGACGAGTTCGAGCGCGGGAATGTACGGCTCGGAGCTCGCGGAACTGATGGGCAAGTTGGGGGCTTGGGAGGCTTTCAACATCGACGGTGGTGGCTCCACGGCGATGTGGTTTGCCAACCAGAGCTACGTCAACAACGCGAGTGGAAACAACTTCGGCAACGGGATCCGCGCCGTCGCGAACCACTGGGGCGTGCACGCCACCGCCGCGGGTGGGAAAAGCAAGGTGCCAGGGAGTTGCTTCGTGCCTGGCGGCTGCTTCCCAACACCGATTCCCGGCGCGGCGGCTCAAGTCTTCAAAGACATGCCCAAGGGTTCCTTCGCTTTTGACGCCGCGATCAGCCTGAAGAACCAGAAGATCACGAACGGCTGCTCCACCACGCCGAGCTTGTTCTGTCCCAACTGCGGGCTGACCCGCGCGCAGGCCGCGACCTTCATCGTACGCGCGGCAGGTCTCGACACGACGAACCCGCCGGCGACCGCAACCTTCAGCGACGTCGCCAAGGGGTCTAGCTTCTACAAATTCATCGAAGCAGCGGTCAAAGCGGGCATCACCAGCGGTTGCGGTGGGGGCAAATTCTGCCCGGCCGACCCAGTGACTCGCGGCCAGCTCGCTGCGTTCATTCGCCGCGCCCAAGGCTGGAATTTGCTCGACCCCGCCACACCAAGCTTCCCTGTCGACACTCCAAAGAACCACACCTTCTACAAAGACATCGAGACCCTCAAAGACAAGTGCGTGTTCTCCGGCTGCGGCACGGACAAGTTCTGTCCCGACGACGACGCGTCTAGAGGCGAGGCGGCCGTGTTCATCGCCAACGCTTGGAATTATGACAACGCCAACCCGTGCCTGACGGGCAGCGGGGGAACGGGAGGCGCAACGGGCAGCGGGGGTAGCGCCGGCAACGGCGCTAGCGCAGGCTTTGCTGGCAGCGGTTTGACGGGAGGCGCTGGATTTGGTGCGGGCGGCGGCGCCGCCGCGGGCGGGGGCTCAGCGGCAACCTCGGGCTTCGGCGGCGGGGGCAACGCGAGTGTTGGGCCGGGTGGCTCCGAGGATGAAGGCGGCTGCGGCTGCCGGGTGACATCAAGCTCCCCCCGAGGCGCGGTGGCGCTCTTGCTGCTGGGACTGCTCGGCCTTCGACGACGCCGCGGTTGAGCTTTCGAGCACGGCGCGCACGACAAGGGCCTGCGCCAGTGAGGTAGGATGGCCTCGTGAGCGCAGAGTCTCTGGAAAGAAGCTGACCAGCTTGGGCGAAGGCCTATCGCGAGGCTTGAAGGTGCTGGACTCTTTTGTCACGGCCAAGCCCAAAGACGCACCGGTGCTCGGCGACCAGTGGTTCGAATCGAAGTTCGACGTCCGCGCACCCTCCCCCCAAGAGGCGGCCCTCGCGCTGCCCACAGCGGTGCGTCAATTCCTAGTGAACTCGGGCTTCACCGGCATCATGGAGACGCGCCCTGGGCGCGTAGCCTTGACCCAAGAACCGGCTCGCTTTGACGCGCCGACGGTGGATCGCCTACTGGAAACCACGCGCAAGCTCCTGGACGCCTTTCCCTAGCCCGGAAACCACGCTTGGCGAGTTGTCGGGGCTGGAGCGCCGTGGCAAGGCTGGCCGCGGGATGTCACCAGTTGCCCGCTACGTGGTGGAAACCACGGTCACGTTGCTCGCGATCATCGCCCTGGCGGTGTTGGTGCTGTATGCCGCGCGACGCGTCGGCGTGGGCAAACCTGGCGGGCCCTTGTCTTTGGTGGGGCGCCTCCCACTGGACGGGCGGCGCGCCATCTACCTGGTGCGTGTCGGCGCCAAGGTCTTCGTCGTCGGCGGCAGCGAAGCAGGCTTGTCCAAGCTCGGCGAGCTGAACGACGAAGGCATGGAGCTGACCGCTCCCGCCGAAACCAGTAACGCGTTTTCCGAAGTGCTCAGCCGCGTGCTCAACAAGCGCAGCTCGGACTCGCCGGAGGGCGACGAAACCGAGAGCATCCTGCCACAGGATGACGCCGCCCAAAGCGACGAGGAAGGTTCTGGACCTTCCGAAGATGGCAAGCGCCATCGCAACAGCGCCGCCTGACGCCGGCAACGCGCATCGGCGAGCTACGCGCTGAAGGGCAACGGTTCCGGAGGCTTCTCGAACAGAGTCTTGGTGGGTTCGTTCATCCAACACACCCAAATCGCGTACAGGGCGAACGCCGTGCCGAAGGGCATGTTGATGATGTGCGGGGCCACCGACACGGTTTGAACCAAGCGGCTCGAGGGCCTTGGGCCGCCTAACAGCAGCGCACCAGCCAATCCCAGCAAGACCCCAAGCGCCATCAAGGCTGCGCCCGCGATGGCGCCCACCCCGAGCAGCAGGCTCTCCAGCCACGGCTCCGGCGCCAAGTGTGCACCCAACGCGTAGAACCCGAAGAAGCACGCACCGCCGATGAGGAAGAGCGTGGCCAGAATCAGATCCAGAGCAGCCAGCGCGCGCACGTGTCCCATCTCGCCCCCCCTTACGTCGCCAGGGAGGCGGAACTTCCCGCGCCAGGCTTCGGAAATCCCGGGCGATTTCCCGGATGCCTTCCCCTCCATGGGCTCGGGGGCCTAGGCTCGCGCCGAACGCTGATGGGGAGCCAGCCAAAGACCCGCCCTCGGGCGAAGATCCACCGCGCGCTGATGAGTAGCGGGGCGTTTTTCGTGGCTGTGCTGAGCCCGACCCTGGCCACAGCCCAACCAGCCAAAGCAGCCGACGATCTCTTGACCCGTCCGGTCGCGTTAGTTGTCGCTCTCGCCCTGGTCACCCTGCTGCCCTTCGCGTTCATGACCCTGACGGCATTCGTGAAGATCTCCACCGTGCTGCAGATCGTCCGAGGCGCCATCGGCGCACAGAACGTACCCTCCAATACCGTGATCATGGCTCTGTCCGCGTCCCTGACGCTGCTTGCCATGGCACCAGTCGGCTCTCGCATCGCAGATCGGGCCGGCCCGCTGCTGAACGGCAAGACCGAAGACACCAGCGCCCTCGTCAGTGGATTGGTAGACGCGACGAGTGGGCCCTTGCGCAACTTTCTCAAGGCAAACGCATCCGAGCGGGAGCGCAGTCGCTTCTACGAGATCGCTCGAATGGCGCGCCCGGAAGCCGAACGCAGCGCCGTTGGCCGCGACGACTTCGTGGTCTTGATTCCGGCTTTCGTCATCAGCGAACTGATCGAGGCCTTCGCCTTGGGCTTCGCTATCTATTTGCCTTTTCTGATCATCGATCTCGTCGTCTCGAACGTATTGCTCGCGCTCGGCATGCAGATGATGAATCCCACTCAAGTGAGCCTACCCTTCAAGCTGCTGCTGTTTGTGGCGGTGGACGGTTGGGGACTGCTGGCGCAGGCGCTGGTTACTGGTTATCGCGTCGGCTAAAGGGTGAGATCCGGGCTGCGGGCTCCGCACGGGGCCAAATCGCCGGGAGAAACTCGTTGAATCCTAGGGATTTAGCTGAATTTTCATCTTCGCCTTGCGCGCCGGCCAGGCTGGGCGAAGATCCGGGACGGGCGAACGTTTCTGGGGCCTTGGATCTAGCTATCCCCGCCTCTTGGTTGAGGGGGCTCTCACCGGCGACGAGCGACCAGTCTAGCATTCAGGCTAGAACCCTTCGTTCGGAGCTGCGGCTCATCTGATTGAAAGGTCCCAATATACCCGGCCACGGGTTCTCCGAGAGTCGCAAGCAAAGAACGAGTTGGTAGATGAGCACGAAGCTATACGTCGGGAACCTGGCATTCCACACGACTGAAGATACATTGCAGCGCACCTTCGCCGAGTTCGGTGAAGTTGCAGAGGTGAAGCTGATTCTGGACCGCGAAACAGGACGTTCGCGGGGCTTTGCCTTCGTACAGATGGCCACACCCGAAGATGCACGCAAGGCGATGGATGCCATGAATGGCACCGACCTAGAGGGGCGCGCCTTGCGTGTGAACGAAGCCGAAGAGCGACGCCCGCGTGGTGGCGGCGGCGGCGGTGGCGGCTTCCGCGGTGGTGGCGGAGGCGGCGGACGCGGCGGTGGACGCGGCGGACGTGGTGGCGGCGGTGGTCGCCGAGACGACTGGTAAGCTTCGCGCAACGAGAAACTGAGGCCCGGGCTCGAAAGAGCCGGGCCTTTTCTCTTTTGTGGGTTTGGTTGGGGTCGCGGCGTTTGGGCAGGTAGGGCCGCTACTCTCGACTATGGGGTGGCCTGTCCGTCCAGAACAAAGTGGTCCGTCGCCCTGAGGTAGAGGGGAGTTCTTCGTCGGCAGCGCGTTGGTTGGGGAGAAAGTCCAGCTCAGGCTGTCTGAATCGACTATTCGCGGTCGTGGCTTGTCGGAAGACGAGGAAACCAAGAACGGGCTGTCTGAATCGACTATTCGCGCTCGCAATGGCGCATAGGTGGAGGTCCGTTGGCGGGGCGCAATCGCCGTGACAAGGTCGTGGCCAGCTTTCGCTGGACGCCTGGAGCGAGAGTAACGCGCTCACCGCCTCTGGACAGCCGTTGATTGGCTTTCTCAGGTCAACCTTGTGGGCTGCCGGAGTCTGGAGGTTTTCTACGCCACGGTTTGCGCTGCCTTTCGATGGTTGAGCTCGTATACAGAGCCGTCGCGCCACAACGCGAAGAGCACGCCAGCTAGTTTGCGGGCCAACGCCACGGTAGCGATGAATTTGCCACGGCGTTGCTCGATTTGCTCTGCCCACTTGGACATTGGGTCGTTGGGCCGTGTACGCCGAAAGGTCCACGCCGCCTGCACCAAGTTGGTGCGCACCATCGCCGGTCCGGCCTTGGTGATCCCGAGCCGTTGCTGACGATCGCCGCTGGATTTCTCGCCCGGAGTCAGCCCAAGAAAGGCTTCGACAGAGTGAGCGCTCGGAAAACGTGTCCTGTCGTCGAGTGCTGCCACAAAGCGCATGCTGGTTGCCGGACCGATACCGGGCACCGTCATGAGACGCTGACAGACTGGGTCCTTCTTCGCCAGGGCCCTGAGCTCCTCGTTGGCTTCCTTGATCTGCACGTTGAGAGCTTCGATGGCCTGCAAAAGACGCTCGACGTGCTGCGGCAATCCATCGGGATGAGCGAGGGCTGCAGCGCGGAGGCGTGTGGGCAAGGTCGTGGGCTCGCCGGAGCACATTTTCAACAGTTGCGTACGCCTCCAGCCTTGCACTGCATTTGCCAATGCCGTGCGTGCACCAAGCAGTTGCTCGCGCATTGCGCACATCGTGCGTCTGTCGCGAGCCTGCTCCGCCGGGATGTGCACCGATGGCAAGTCGATACGGCACGAGACTTCGCTGAGGACCTGCGCATCGCGCCGGTCGGTCTTGATGCCTCGAGCCCCGACCCCCAAACTGCGCACCAACGTTGCTGGGACCACACGCACCTCGTGTCCACATTCCAGAGCCCAGTCGGCGACTCGGAATGCTTCCGAACACGTTTCCAGTACAATTCGGCTCTTGGGCTGGTGCTGAAAGAAGCACATCAAACTGCTGGTCGCGATCCTCTTCTCCAGCAGAATTCCTTCGTCCGCGGCCCGCACACACACCTGCGATTGTTTTCCACCCAGATCGACTCCAATATGCTCCATGGCTGTCTCCTCTAATCACTGCGCCTTTGAGCGCGTCTGTTGATTGAGGCCCGGTTTCCGGTGACCTCGTTAATGAGGAGACAGCCACTGTCGCCTCGCGCAAAGCCATCGCTCGCGCGTCCGGCGCCCAAGCGAACACCGTATGCAGAACGGCCACCATGGCAGCCCTCCGCATCCGAAAGACGCCTCGGCGGCTACCTACCAGGTCACGAGCCACCCCATCACATCTCGGTGGGCCGCTGAACGCGTGCAGCTTGTGCCGGTCTATGACGGCAATCCTCCGTACTGCCGAAAGGTGGCGCAGGCGGCGTCAGCATTGGCTCTGCCCAATGCGGTCGCAGAGGGCTTCAGCCGCATCGCCATGCTCGCAACGTTCGCGATCCGGGCCTGCAATTTCTTCTGCAGAGCATCGCTTATCACGGCACTCAATTGTTGAGGAATCACCCGCCGCATCGGGCGCGGCAGCGAGTTCAGGATCCGGGTGTGCACCGCAGCGTCGCAATGGTCGTCAAAAGGAAGGGTCGCGTTCAAGAGTTCGTACAGCACCACGCCGAGCGACCAAATGTCGTTGCGGGCGTCCACCTGCTGCCCCAACAGTTGCTCGGGGGACATGTAGTCCGGGGACCCCGCAGACATGCGCTCTGGCCCCACATCGAAGAGCGGACGCGCTATCCCAAAGTCGACGAGCTTGACCGCAGCGCCGCCGCCAGACTGTTCGCTGACGACGATGTTCTCGGGCTTCACGTCTCGATGGGCAAAGCCCGTTCCGTGGATCTCCGCCAGAGCGCGGGAGACCTGCAGAACCAGGTCCACGGATTCTTCCATGCCAAATCGACCGCGACGCCCAAGTAGTGTGCGCAGATCTGTTCCCGCAAGATGCTCGATACTGACGAATGGGAACCCAGCTTCGGTCCAGCCCACATCGGAAACCCGTGGAACGTACTCGCTGCGAAAGGACGCCGTGATGCGAGCTTCGTTCAATAACTGGGGGACGGCTTCAGAACGGTCTTCCCAGGCAGGGTGCAACATCTTCAACGCTACCCGTCGCTTCAGCAGGATGTCTGACGCCGACCAAACGACGCCCATTCCGCCGGCCGCAATGAGGCGTTCGGCGCGAGGGCGCCCTGCAACCAAACTACCCGTCTCCAAACGCATGACCCGCCTTCCTTCACGGTCAGGCTATTTGGCGGTGAGCTGCGCTGCTAGTTACATCAGATTACGCCTACAGGCCCTGCCGGCGCCAACGCGCGGCACCCGTGAGCACTTGTAAGGAGGTGTAATTGGCTCTCCGGTTGCCTGGGCACTACTCCTGCGCCGCGGAAAAAGGAGTGGCCATGAATACACTATCGAAGTCGTCGGCGCGCCAGCGACAACCGAACACCCATCGCCTTGCCACGTGGATCGGCGCCGCTGTCTCGATTGCAGTGTTGGGGCTCGCTGCAGGGTGTTCGACCAAAGAGAAGCTGGACAAAGCCCTCGACAACGCCAACAAGACCGCCGAACAGGCGCAGAAGCTGCTCAAGAATCTCAACGGCAAGCTCGCCAAGCTCGACCAACTTGGCAAGACGCCTGTGAGTAGCGTCAGCCCCGCCCAGTCAGCCGGGATAACCATTCCACCAGGCGTCGTCGGCGGCGCGGACCTGTCAGCGCCGATGAACGGCAACCAGGGTGTCCTGGACGAAGACGTTGATGAAGACGGCAGCGTCGAGAAGCTGAACTTCCTGCAAGGCAATGACGGCGGAAGCGTCGCTCTGTGGTGGAGCGACGAAGGGCTCTGTTACGTGGCGTTGGCGAAACAGAACCAATGGCTCATCGCGCTGGAGCCCTGCGGTAGCGCCCAAGGGACCTATCTGTGCCAATACGACGCCGGCAGTGACGCCAGCTCCTGCTCAGCGTGCAACGGTGCAGGACAATGCAACCCGTGCACGGAGCAGTCATGCGACGTGCCTGGCGCGGACCCCGGAACGGGAGGCACGGGGGGTGGCCCCGGAAGCTCGTGCAATGGCCAAAACGCACAGCTGATCGTCGACAGTGAAGAGCAGTGCTGGGGTGGTGCCGAACATAGCGCCGCGCTGTTGTGCGAGGACCCGGCATGGGTAGACGGCTGCGCCGCGCAGGTCCAGGCGAGTTCCTGCGCTGGCTTGGATGCGTGTTTCCAGGAGCCCGAGCAATGATGCTCAGCCGCAGATTGCCGTTCGACTGGAGCGTCGAGAGCGGTGATTACCTCGGGGCGCGCGCAGGCGGCTAGGGGCAGACGAAGCCGCCCACAGCGTTCGGATCGTAGCTCTCGACGGGCTTGAGGTCGATATCGCCCTTGTAGAAGTGCTTCTCAAATCGGTGCTCGGTAAAGGACGCGACCGACTCGCCACTGGCGACCTGTTCTTTGCGCTGGGCTTCGTTCCCGTAGATCATCCCCGACCAATAGGTTCCGAATTGGACCCAACCACCGGCGGTCGCACTGCTCGTATCCACGCCGGAACCCTGCGCGACAGTCTTGCCGTTCAGAGAGATCTTGTACTTGCCGTTGGTCGGATGCGTGTAGATCCCAACGACTAGATCGTTCTTGCTCTTCAGGAATGTTTGCTGGTCCCGCGTCCGCTCGCCAGCGCAGTCGATCCAGATGTACCCAGTCTTGGTGTCATCTTTCCATTGGTGCTCACCGACGAGGGTCACGTGGCAGTCGGGGCCGTCGTTGTCACGATTGAAGCGCTGAAAGATCAGCAGTTTTCCGTAAATCACGGAGGGCAGCTGCTCGCGGACGAACTGACGACGGTAGAGCTGCGTCGTGCCGTTCGGGGGAAAGGTGTTGATGTTGCGCTCTCGGAGTTCGGCGCGGTACTTCGCATCCAATACGCCCGATGGCAGGGACGCGACGTCGAGGGTCAACTTGACTCCTTCGGGCACGGAAACCATGTCGCCAGGCTCGCCTGGCCCGACCGGGAACACCGTGCGAATCCAGAGGCCTCCGCTGCCATTCAGGCTCTTGACGGGATCGCTGATCGTTGTGAAATCGAGAAACTTAGTCTCACTCTTATCCGCGCCAGGGGGCATCGCGCAGTTGACGAATGGGCCACCTGCGCCGCCGCCGGTCCCCCCGGGTGCTCCGGCACTTCCACCTGAACCTCCCGTGCCCGCCTTGCCGGCGGCTCCGCCCGCACCCGCACCACCTGCTGCACTACCCGCGGCGCCGGAGCCCCCGCCGGTCGAGGACCCTGCTGCACCCGAGCTGCCTCCCGGGTCACCATCAGAGCTTCCGGAGCATCCGATGAAAAGAGCGGCGACGAAGATTGTGAGGGAGTTCGTAGTCATGCGGGTCTCGCGGCGCGTCGAGGGGTGCGGTCGTTGAGCCAACGCGAGCATACGAGGAACAAGAACCGGTCCAGGCAAGCCACTCCTCGCCTGGGCGGTACTGCTGAAACCCAGGCCTAGTTTCCGCAGCATCCCCACTTCTTTGCCAGGTAGGACTCGATTTGCGCTCGTTCTTGGGTCGTTACCGCCCGATTGTACATGATGATCGCGCCGTACCAGCCGTCCGCACTGGGCGCACTGTCTGACACGTCATGGAAGCCGATGTAGTTTTCATCGTGGACTCCATTACTGGGTAGCGGCATCTTCGTGCTCTTCTCGAAACTGCCGTTCACTCTCATTTCCGCGTCCCCGGTCGGCTCGTGGACGATGGAGAACAGGAACGGGGCAGTCGCAGCGAAGGCCGAAGGGCCAGAGATAAACTTGATGCCCCCCGCACGGTACTGCAATTCTCCAGGCTCGATCGTTCCGAATCGAAGCGTCCCGGAACTCCCTTTAACATTCAAGTCCAGCAGGTGGTAGTGCGCTACGTCGTTCATCTGGGCGAGGATGAACGCGCTCAATCCTTTGCTGAAGTCGCCGAACCCTGTTGAGAGCAAGAGGTAGTCGTCCACACCATCCAGGTCGACAACCGGATGCGAGAGCCCCACTGACGTGAGCTGAGGTTGCCTGTTCGCGTTGGACTGCACGGCATCGTGTCCAGCCGGGGAAAGGTCTGCCCAGAGCGAGACCGGGCTACTGATAGTACTATCTGCTTCGAGGTGAAGCACGAGTCCCGACACCGGTATCCCAACGCTGGACGCGTCACCGGCGTCGCTGGCATCACCACCGGCCCCAGCGCTGCCACCGGTTCCGCCGCCGAGCCCAGCTCCGCCACCCAGGCTACTGTCGAACCCACCGGCGGCAGCAGCCGCGTCCCCGCCAGCGTCCGACGAGATTCCCCCAGTGCCCGCGCCTCCGTTCTTCCCCTGACCAACGATGCCGTCGGAATCCGGCGCAAGCAGAGTGCAGTGCAGCCCGACAAGCCCGAGGAGGCAGGACGTGAACCCGCGGTATGAACCTGGCACCAGCCGCATGGGTCCAAGGTAGCATAGGGCTCCCACACAGGCCTATGCTGCGGTGGTCCTGCGCGTGGTCACGGTTCGAATCAGCAGCTCGACGCGATGCTGTCACTGGGGCTTCACGACGCGGCGGGCGCGCCACTCGAGCCATTGCCGCTCGAACTGGCGGTTCCGCCCTCAGACCCGGCGGTTCCCAAGCTTGCCGTCCGAACCAGCGATGCCACCTCAGCTAGCAACACCTGCACTCCTTGCGCCCGCCGCCGTTTCCCTCGGCTCCGCGCCGCTGCGGCGTCTCTTTCTGAGCCCGAGTCACACGCAGCGTGATGATGGCGAGTCAGTCACCAGAGTGCGATGCGAAACGCTGGTCAGGTGCGCCTTGCGCTGCAGGTCCGAGACCACAGCGAACAAACCGCTCTCGCCCGCGGCGATCCAAGTCTTGACGGCACGGACGGGCCTGGGCGCCCGAGTGCGCACCCCAGCGTCCGCTGCGACCTGTCGTTTCGTCCGACACCTGTCGGACACCGGGATTGGGCCCAACTCGGCGAAACATCTCTGTTTGTTGGCTCGTCGTCCGTCGCCCATGAGCGGCGGCTCGGGGCGGCGGGGCGTCGCGCGGGAAGACGTCTTAACCAGCTCGCGTCGCGGAGCGCTCCTCCCTCTACCGGTTGGCATGCAGAGTGCGTGTGGCGAAGCAAATGCACGCGAAACAACGACTGCCATCACGACGTCAATCTGGCGTTGTGGCGAGGTCACCGCGACTCTATGGGAGAGAGACGGAACTCCGCCAGCTCGAACTCTTGCTCTCGAAATGCGAAGAGCGAGTCACGCTGACTGGCTTGCCTGGTTCCGGCAAGACTTCGCTCCTGCACGAGGCTGCTCGGCTTCTGCGCCAACAGCGAGGGATCGTCTGGTGGCTTCCCGGCATGCCGCTAGAGACCCTTGACCCATCTGCACTGCTGCTTGCCGACTGTGACTCTGGAGATACGACGGAAACTGAAGCGCTTGCGGCGGCCATGGAGGACTGGGGCGGGGCGGCGCTAGTGACATCGCTCACAGCGCTTGGTGCACCCTGCGAGCGCGTGCTCTTCGTCGGGGGGCTCGAGGCTCCTGGCAAGTCCAGTGCGGCGCCCGGGCACCCGGCGTTTCAGCTCTGGCTCGACCACGCTCGGCGGCTCCGTGGTGATTCGTTCGATCTGAATCCAGATGAGGCCGGAGAGTTGTGCTTGCTGCTCGAAGCCGTCGGTGGCTTGCCCGCGGCGGTGGTGGCTTCAGCAACCCTTCACTCCGTGTTGAGCCTTCAGGAACAACTCAGGCGCCTGGGCACGCGAGAAGATCCGATTGGCAAGCGGCTGGCCAGGATCTTTCAGCCCGCATGGAAACAGTTGAGCGTTCCGCAGCAACGTCTCGTCGCCGTGACAGCTGCGGCGGCCAACGCCTTGCCGCCCGAGGCCGCGGGGGGATCGTACGCCGATGTGCTCGAGGACGTGCTTTGCCTCCAGCAGCGCGGCCTGATGCGCCGCAACGTCATGGCCTCCCTGGCGCTTGCGCCTCCCTTCGAATTCGCGGTCGAACATCTCGCCACCGAGTCGGTCTTGGCGCACGCCTCGGCACAGCTCGGCGAATGGCTACGCCAAACTCGTAGTCTCGAGCACGACGCTCGGTGGAAAACGACAGCGCACGTGCTGCCCAGGATTGGCGATTCACGTCTGCGCCTCGAACTAGCGCTCGAATGCAGTGGTGCATTATCGCCGGGCGAGTTCCCGGAAATCTGGGCGGCGCTGATGGAAGATAGCGACGGCCTGGAGCCAGAGCTGGCGACGCGGGTTTGGTTGGCGCGCGTCGAGGCCCATCAACGGGCGGGCCAGGGTCTCAAAGCTGAACGAGCCCTAGAAGCTGCGGTGCTGGAGAGCAACGCACTACCACTGGCTTCATCTCCGCGGGTCCACGCACTGCTATTGCAGCTCAGAAACCAACTAGTGCCCACGGGAGACTTGGAAACCGCTCGGCAGACACTGCAGTCCCTCCTGGCCGATGTAGGCCTGAGCGAAGACTTGCGTTTCGAAGTGACGCTCGCGCTATCGGACATTGGAACCAAGCTGGGGGATCCTGATCTAGCGGTCGATTCCGCCGAACACGCCTTGCACATCGCACTATCGACCCAAGACGGGACCGGCATTGCACTCGCGTTTACGCAGATGGCAGCGACGTTTGTGCAACTGGGCGATGCCGAGGGCGCCCTCAGCTACGCACGACGGGCCGTAGAGTCTGCTGCGGACGCCGAAGAACGCGTGCAGCTCGAAGCAGGCTTGGTACTTGCCACGGCCCACAACTGCGCGGGGGATTTCGCCCTCGCTCGTCGGAAGTACTCACAATTGATGGTCACCGCGGAAACTCTGGGTGAGCACGCCGTCCATGCGCGCTGCATCGCCTACAAGGGGCTTGCCTCGGCTCTGAGCGGGGACTTCGCAACTAGCCGGGTAGAGCTCGACGAGGGGGCGTCCCGACTCGAAACGGCCGGCGACCAGCGGTACGCTGCGTTCGCGCGCGCATTGTTGGGTGTGCTCCACGCGCGCCAGGGCCACGTCGAGCTGGGCTCGAGCCTTGTAGATCGGGCGGAACGAACCCTCGAGCCCACCGGTGACGCACTTCTTCTCGCCGCGGTGAGGTTGTGCAAGGCCCGCGTCGCGCTCACGGCCAGCGGCGATGGCCGTGGACCAGAGCGTGAGGAGCTTGCATGTATGCTCGAGGCGCTCCGAGACCGGGCTGCGGAAACCCGCTCGCCCACCGCGCGCTCCGTCGAGTTGCGGCGCCTCGCGGCCTTCATGGAAGCAGAGGTTCTCGGAAGTAACGCCGAACTTGGCTCGCTCCACCTCGGACCGGACGCACGATGGATTCAGCTCAACGCAGAGCCTAGAGTGGAGCTAGAGCGGCGCCCAACCGCACGGCGCCTTCTGGCCTGCCTAGCGGATGCGAACGAGCGTGCTCCAGGTACGGTGGTTGACAACGAGCAGTTGATCGCAGCCGCCTGGCCGGAGCAACGCGTTTTGAATGAGTCCGCCATCAACCGCCTCCGTGTGACTGTATTCCGCCTGAGGCAAATGGGGCTGGCAGAATACCTACGCGCCGATGCAGCAGGGTACCTGCTGGTGCCCGGCCTGAAGATCCTCCGAGACGGGTGAGTGCGCGAGCGCCAGACCTGCCAGGGCACTCTTGCCCCACGAGCCGGGCCCCAACCGAATCATTCACACTAGCCGCGACGATACTCGCGTGGGTCGATCCCGTGGCGGTTCATCAGATCGTAGAGCTTAGTCCGCTGGACCCCTAGTTCGCGGGCAACTTTGGCCACATTGCCTCGATATAGTTCGAGGGCAGTGATGAGTCGGGTTCGCTCCGGCGCGCTCACCTTGGGGGCTGCAGGCCTGGGCGCATGAGCTTCAGCAGGCAGCATCTCGCCGCTGATGGCCGAGTGACCCTGATGGCGGGCCTGCAGTGCGAGCCGGGCAACTTCGTTGTTGAGCTGGCGAACGTTCCCTGGCCAATCCTCAAGCAACCAGCGCTCCATCGCGAGCGCCTCCACTACCAGCGGTTCCGTCCCCATGGCGCGAAGAACAAGGGCCGGAATGTCCTCCCTGCGCTCACGCAGCGGCGGTAGCCGGACCCGGTGCGCGGCAAGGCGATGCAGCAGGTCGAGTCGGAACTGCCCCTCTTCAAGCATCACGTCGAGATTGCGGTTTGTGGCAGCCACGACCCGAACGTCCACTTCGTGTGCCCGGTCCGCTCCAACTGGCCGCAGTGACCCTTCTTCCAGGACTCTGAGCAGCTTGGGCTGAAGCTCTAGAGGCAGCTCGCCAACTTCGTCGAGAAACAGAGTTCCGCGATTGGCCTCGAGAAACAAACCACCGCGACGCTTCTGGGATCCGGAAAACGCGCCTGCAACATGGCCAAAGAGCTCAGACTCGGCCAGCGCCGCCGGAAGAGCGGCGCTGTTGACCTTCACCAGCGGCCCTGGTCGCCCGCTCATGTTGTGCAGCAATGCGCCGCAGTGTTCCTTGCCGGTGCCGCTTTCTCCCTCTAGCAGGACGGGGCCAGGTTCAGGGGCGATGGCCTCGAGCGTCCGCCACGCTGCTTCCATGGTTGGACCACCCACGAGATCTCTCGAGCCACGGGGATTGAACTCGATGAAGCTCCGGCCATTGGTGATGACCAAAAACAAGCTGCGCCCCACACGCAGCACATCGCCATGGGTTGCCCGAGCACCCCTCTGCTCCACGCGCAGACCGTTCAAATAAGTGCCGTTGTGGCTGCCCAGATCAATCACCCGCAGAGCGTCCCCATCGGGAACGAGTCGCGCATGAGCGCGGGATACTTTCTTGTCATCCAGGGTCAGATCGCACTCGGCCCCTCGACCCAGCTGGAATGGCTTCGACACCAAGCGGGCGCCGATTCGGGGGATCACCTCGGAAAACAACCCGACAATGGCCGACGCCGGAGGCGTATGAGCTGCATCCCCAGCGCGACCGTGGTGCGTTTCTGTAGAGGTATGTTCGCTCATGGCGCCGCTCGGCTCGTTCGCATTATACTGCGAAACTGCCGCGCTCCGAGGCCGAGCCGATCAGGGACGCCCTCGCCGGGAACAAAGTGAAACCTCTCCTGCAAGTGAACCGATATCTGGTGTTCGAGGAAATCGCCTCGGGCGGCATGGCTAGCGTGCATTTTGGGCGCCTGGTAGCCAGCAGCGGTTTCGCTCGCACTGTCGCGATCAAGCGCCTGCACCCGCACATTGCCAAAGATCCCGCCTTCGTCTCGACCCTGCTGGACGAGGCAAGGTTGGCGTCGCGCATTCGGCACCCGAATGTCGTCCCGACCCTGGACCTAGTGAACGAGAGTGGCGAGGTCTTCGTGGTCATGGAGTACGTGGAGGGCGAAAGCCTGGCCCGAGTATTCCGAACCGCTCTGCGGGCTGGCAAGAAGCTTCCCGTAGTGGTCGCTTCCGCAATCGTCAGCGACCTATTGCTCGGGCTGCACGCTGCCCACGAAGCCTCGGACGATCACGGTGAGCCCCTCAAGATCGTTCATCGCGACGTCTCGCCACAAAATGTTCTGGTTGGCCTAGATGGGATTGCGCGCATCGTAGACTTTGGCGTCGCCAAAGCGGCGTCGCGCATGCAAACGACCTCCGAGGGGCAACTCAAAGGCAAGCTGGCGTACATGTCGCCCGAGCAGCTGGAGTTGAAGAGCTGCGATCGCCGCGCAGATATCTTCGCCGCCGGCATAGTTAGTTGGGAACTCTGCACCGGCAGACGGTTGTTCAGCGCAGACTCTCCAGCGCAGATCATGGCGCGCGTACTCTCCGGGGAAGTGAGTCGACCGACCGATCTGGTCCCATCTCTACCGGCTCAGCTCGACGAGGTGATTTTGCGAGCGCTTTCTCGCAAGCCAGAGGAGCGCTTCGACAATGCCCTGCAAATGGCAGAAGCCCTCAACCAGGCCGTGCCGCGCGCAGCTGCACCGGAGGTGCGGCGCTGGGTCAGGGCTGCCATGGGCGACAAGCTTGAAGAGCGCGCTCGCCGCCTGGCAGAAATCGAGTCGAGCAGCGCCACCGACTCGTCCGTGCATCTGGTGGACCGGCGAGTTGCCGCGGATGAAGTGACTGACACCGACCTATCTGCGACGACGGATCCCGGGGCTCGGCGCCGCCAGAAGCGTAGAGTCATGCTGGCAGCATTGGCACTTCTGGCGGGGCTCGGGCTGGCAGCCGTGCTGTTCGGTCGATCGCTGTTGGGTCCGAGTTCCAAGCGCGACGCCGCCCTCGGTGCCGCGAGCCAGGAGGGCATTGCGGCACCGCCTGAGCCCGAGCAAGTCCCAACCGAGCCTGCCGCCCCGCCGCCGGTCACCGCATCGACGCCACCGCCGCCTACCGCCTCGTCCCAAGAGCCCGCCCCCGTGACTCCTCCGCGGCCGGCCGCTCGCCCCACCGCGGTGCGACCCAAGCCGCCGCCGAAGCCCACAAAGCCCCAAGTCAACTGCAACCCAAACTACTATATCGACAAACACGGCCAAAAGCGGTTCAAAGAGGAGTGCTTCAAGTGAGACACCCAGCCCCACTCCTGGTCGGCATTGCATGTGCAATGCCAGGGTTCGCCACCGCGCTGGACGCGCGGGCGGACGCCAAGCAATGCGTGCAAGATCACACCGTTGGCCTGGACGCAAGTCGGGACGCCAAGCTCGTGGAGGCCAAGCGGGCGTTCCTAGCGTGTGCCAGCGACGACTGCCCCGACGAGGTACGCGAGGAATGTGCACGGCTATCTCAGGAAGTGGGTAATCGAACTCCATCCGTCGTGGTTGCCGTTACGGACAGCGCCGGCGCTGACGTCGTCGATGCGCGTGTTCTTCTAGATGGGAAGCAAGTCGCGACGAGAATCGATGGGCGAGCGATCATCCTCGACCCTGGGATCCGGAATCTCGAGGTCACTGATGGCGAACGGACGGCGAAAGCTCGCGTCGTCATCCGAGAGGGAGAAAAGACCCGGCCCCTAATGTTTCGCTTCGAAACGCCCGCGAAGGACGCCACTGGTCCGCGGCCCCTTGGGGCTGACAACGCCACTGCCGATACGGAGACATCCTCCGGCGTTCCAACCGCGGCGTGGATTGCCGGCGGAGTGGGCATCGTGGCTCTGGGTGGGTTCGGCTATTTCGCGGTCACCGGACGCGCCAAGGAAAACGACCTCGAGTCGTGCTCCCCGCTCTGCAGTCAAGACGAGTACGACAGCATGAAGCAGCGCTACCTCTTCGCCGACATAGCGCTAGGGATTGGAGTCGCCGCCCTGGGCACCGCTGCGGTCCTAGTGCTCACCGCACCCAACTCCAAGGTCGAAACCGCCGTTGCGGCCCGCGCCACGCCGGGTGGCGGTAGGTTGAGTCTCCAGGGCGCGTTCTAAGCCGCTGTGCGTGGGCGGGCTCCAGCGACGCTTCTGCGCTGGGATTACAGCGGATTACATGTCGCCCCGGCGCGGGGATCTAGATTGCGCGCGTCCGTATGCTCGCCGGGAGACAACATGCAGAAACTATCTACATCCATCGCTGGCATCACGGCCGCACTGCTCGTCGCGGGTTCCGCGAGTGCGGTCGAGCCCAACCCAATTCAATCCAAGTACCGACAGCCCAAGACTTGCGCCGCCAGAGGCCAGCTGAAGAAGCTGACTCGGGAGTACAAGTGCCACATCAACATCGACAAATGTGACGCGTCCTTGCACGCGGTGCAGGGAAAGCTTTCGCCGGGGTTCGTTGGCATGCTCGCGGATTTGACCCGACCAGCGGGCAAGAAGCTCGGCAGTCTCGTATTCAAGAGCGACTGCGGCTCCAGTGACGGGCAATTCGAGCACCTGCTCGGAATCGCTGGCGTAGGCTACGTCGGCAACCAGCGACACGTACCACTGTTGACGAATCTGATCTCCGCCAAGAACATCGGCCCCGCCGGAGCGAATGTGCGGGAAGCCGTTGCCTATTCGCTCTACTACATGGGCGACAAGAAGCGCAGCGTGCCTGCCCTGACCGGCTTGATCAAATACGGGGACAAGGGCGCCCGCTACAAGCGACCGGCGCTGCAGGCGCTCGCACGCTGGGGCGCGACGACGGCCGCCGGCTATTGCAAGAACGCTCTGAGCTCACGGGGCCCGGACGGCGTGCGCCAGAGCTGCATCTACTACCTTGGCGAACTCAAGCAGAAATCCGCGAGGAGCAAGCTCGAGCGCAGCTTCGAGAAGTATCCCAAGGAGGTTGCGCGCTCCCTCGGACGGATGGGGGACAAAGGAGCCATACGGTTTCTCGAGGCTCAGCTTTCCGAAGCCAAAGCGCCCCACAAACGACTGCCCCTCATCGGTGCACTGATCAATCTGGGCAAGACCAAGTACTTGAAGGACCTGACCATCTACATCTCGGGTGACAAGCCCCTGACCGCTCGCGAAAAGGAGCGCATCGCAAAGAACAAGGCCCGGGCCAAGAAGCGCGGCAGAACGTACAAGCCCCGCAAGCGATCCATCAGCGGGTCCATCGCCAGGCAGGCTGCAATCGAATCGACCTTCATCAAGACCAAGTCCGTCAGCGGCAAGATCAACGCCGCCCTGAGCCGGCTGGCCAACAGCGACAACCGCTCGCTCCGGGGCGCCAAGGTCTATGGCCATATCGCTTTGGCCCAACGCGGCAAGTCCAAGTCGACCACTCAGCTGATCAAGCTGTTGGATGACCCGAAAGAGAAGATCCGCGACGCGGCGCGCAATGGCGTGGGCGGGCGTGACCACAATGGAAACATCCTGTCGGACTATTGGGGCCTCGGTGTCGTGCCCGACAAACGACTCCTGCCGGCGCTGGCGAAGTACTACGACAACGAAAGCAATCAGCAGCGGAAGATCAGCGCGCTCCGAGCCATGGCGGCCATTCGAGCCGCGCTACGCTGAGCTCAGGGGTGCCCCGGCGCGCGAGGGGGCGCGCCGGGGCGCTACCGCTGCTCTAGAGCTTCGCGGGTGCGCCCATGATCCAAGTCACTGGCTATCGGCGGGGGAGTCGTCGTGGCGGATCTCGACGCTCGGATCGAGCAGGTAACCGTCTGACGCATACTGAACGCGTTCGCCAAGGCCGAGCTGGCGCAAGCGGAAGATCGCGACCCGCAGTCGATTGATAGAAGAATCGTTGATGACGCGCTGCTCCGGCCAGGCAGCCGCCACAAGTGCTGCACTCGCGGCGGCTGCCCCGGGGGCCCGCTGCTGCGTCTCCACCAAGCATTGCAACAATCTACGCGCAGTCGTCCGCCTTTGCAGATCCAAGCGGGGTTCGCCGCCCATGCTCATCCAGCTGTACGCCGGCCCCAGGAGCAGCACGGCTCGCGCCGCCGAATCGGGAAGGAGAGTGGCATCCAAGTAGGCCACGAGCCGCCGTAACTCCAAGGAGCGCGCAGTGGGGGCGCGCGTCTCGGCGTCGGGGTTCTTGCACTCCCGCAACAACGCGCCGAGCTCGGCAAGGCGAGCGGTGCGCTCCGGTCCCTCCCCTGCCGCTCGAGCGCGGACTGCCATCCCGCACAACTTCACGGCTGTCGTCAGGAAGGGGTCATCGCTCTTGTCCAGGGCCCTCGCTGCCTTCGCTACCAACGTCTCGCCAATATCTACATGGCCTTCTGCCGCGCTGATGAGCCCCAACACAGCGCGGGTGAATCCAGCGTAGCGTGAGTCCCCGGCCGCCTCGAGCAGGGCGACCGCATCCCGCAGCTCCACCAGCGCCTCGGCGAAATGCCCCAGCTCCGTCGCGGCGAAAGCTCGGTACGCCATACAGCGCGCCTCGACAGCCCGCTCCCCGAACTCCGCAGCGCGCCGGGCCTGCTGCTCGTAATGGCCTCGAGCGTTTTCCAAGCTCTGCCCCACGTGAAGCGCGGATGCCAACACAACACCCGCCTCGAGCTGGACATGTGGGTCAGCCTCCTGAGCGGCCTGAACCGCACGTTCCGCGTGGGTCATGGCGCCGGCAGGATCCCCAAGCTGCGTGAAGACCGCTGCCGTTTGAATCAAGGTTCGAGCGACCCACGTGGGGTGCTGCGCCGTAACCGCGAGTCGATGCGCTTGCTCGGTACAATCCAACGCGGTTTCCGGGTCGCCGAGTTTGTTGGTCGTATCCGCTAGCGCAAGCAGCGCATCGAACCGCAGCTGCGGAACGAGGTCCGGTTCGCTCAACAGTCCTTCGAGGGCGGCGCGAGCGCCCTCGAGGGCACCCGTTGGAATGAGCGCCTGCTTCAGACGCTCGAGCAAACGCCGCCCGTAGGCCTCGGAGGCCTGCGCCAAGGCCTCCGACCCAGCGAGGTGTCGCATCGAAAGCGCGACGGGGGGTGGGAGCTGAAGGCGTTCCGCCTTGCCGCGCCGCAGAAGGCCACGCTGTTGCAACGCGAGCAGGTCCTCCGACGCGCCCGCCCCCAACTGTGAGCGAACCTCCGCCAGAGAGGTGCCACTCATGACCAAGGCAGACAACATGATGGCTTGCTGGTCGTTGCTCAACACCTTCCAAGCAGCAACGAACAGCTTGGACAGGCGCAGCCCCAGGGGATCGTCGTCAGTCCTCAACTGCTCGAGCTGCTCAGTCAAGCTCAACGCCGAGAACAGTTCGGCAGAAATGACCACGGCGGCAGGCAGTCCGTCCACCTGCTCGAGCAGCGACTTCAGCGCACCTCGCTCGCTTGGAGGGAGGGCATACCCATCGCCCGCGCTGTCGCGTACGTGCTCCAGCCACAGGGCGGCAGCGGGATGACCTTCGAGGCCATCGACGTTTGCAGGTGCACCCAGACCCAGCAAAGTCACAACGCGCTCAGCGCTCACGCCGAGGGCTGTACTTGCGGCAACCAGCGCCGGACCAGCCCAGCCTTCCACGGCTGCAGTGAGCGCAGGCACCTCGACGGCGTCGGCTCTTGAAACGTCAGCAACGAGCAAGCGCCCGGTTCCTCTCTGCGGCAGAGGCGCACCAGGCACCAGCCATTGGACCTCGAACTGAGCGCGCAGCGCTCGGATCGCGCTGTTGAGCAGTGCGGTCTTCCCAACCCCAGGCAGCCCCGTGAGGGTAACCCGCTCTCCCTCCGTCACCAACGCCATCACGCGTGCGAGTTCGGAGTCACGCCCATGCAGCGGCCGCGCTCGAACCGAGACAGCAGATTCTACTTTTCGGGCGGACATGGGCGTTTCACTCCAGGCGGATGTGGTACGGGCGCGGCTGCGAGAGCATTCCCGGCGCAGGGCGCGAAATCCGTCGCCACACTTCGGGATGTAGCACGGTAGACTCTTGACCGATGTCGAGCATGTGCGCGTCCCGGTCCTGGTCCTGCCTCGCTTTGAGTTGCATGGCGCTGGGATGCTCCCTGCTCGCTCCGGACAAGAGCGAGATCGACGGGGCGCAGTGCAGCGCGCCCAACGAGAGCCACACTAGTCACCGTTGGGCTCCAAAGATACTCTTCTCACCATGCACTTCGCGAGAAGCCTGTTGTTGGTAGTTGCTCTCGCTGCACTCGGCTGCAGCAGCAAAAGCACGGCCTCCGGCCCGGGTGCTGGCGGGACCACCGGCACTGGTGGCGCGACGGGGAGCAGTCGCTTCGAACGCTGCAAACAGCTCTACGCCGCGGTGTGCGGTACGTTGCTTCGCTGCAAGGTTTACAAGAATGCCTCCAACCCTGGGGCCGGCGTCGTGGACTCGAACTTTTGTGCCACCACTGAGGCCGGTTTCCTCTCGAACTGCACCACAGATGCCGCGTACCAAGGCACCGAATCCGCCAGCGATGCCCAAGTGCAGTCCTGCATCCAAGGCTTCAACCAGTACGCCTGCACCGAGCTCTGCGGGAAGGTCGCGCCCGACCCTCCCGCATGTGCCGCTCTGAATAGCGAGCCGAACAAGACGCTTTTCCAGTGCGCTCCGTGAGTCAACGCTGATCCTCAACACTCACCGTCGCTCGTGCTGACGCTACCGAAACGGCACGCAGCCTTTACCGTCCTTTGCCTCGCCCTGAGCTCGGCGTCGGCGGCGATGGCCGAGCGTACCGAGCGCGATCCGAAAAAAGTCACAGGTGTGGAGCGGCCGGCGCGAGAGTCCGAGGACACCGCGCGTGAAGTAGCAACGGGCGTGCTCTTCATCCCGAAGACTGCCGTTGAGGTCTTGTTCCTGGCCACCGGCGCCGCCGCTGGCTTGATCGAAGAAGAGCAGGTGGTGCCCCGGGTGCACGATCTGCTGCATCCCGGGGAAGGCGAAATCCACGCCTTTCCGACCCTGTTCGCAGAGACCGGCAGCGGCTTCAATGTGGGTGCCCGCGCCATTGCCCGCGCAAAGAACCTCGGAGCCACCGTGCGCGCCGGCTTTGGCGGCACCAACGACATGGTGGCGGAGTCCAAGTTGCGCCTGAGCTTTCGACGACCCCTACCCTTCTCACTATCTCTGGAAGCCTTTCATGATGTTCGCTCGTCCGTCGGCTTCCTTGGCCTAGGCCAAGACCCGGAATCAGATCCGCGCAACCAATTCAGCGCCACCGCCCCGTCCCGCTCGGCGACCTACCGGGAACGCCGCGGGCGCTTCATCGCATCCGGTGGCACGCGTGTCTTTTCGGATGTGGAATTGCTCGCCTCCACGAGCATCGCGCGTCGAAGCGTGCTGAAACCACCCGATGAAGCGGACACGCTCAGCGAGGTTTTCCAGCCGAACACGGTGCCTGGCGCCGACGCCGTAAGCCACATCGTCTACAGCGAGGTTGCGCTGCGCGGCGACACGCGAGCGTCCCGCAGTCGCCCCTCCTCAGGTGTGCTCGTCGAAGGCTATTTGGGACAAGCCAATGGCGTGCTCGACACGGACACCCGTTTCATGCGGGTTGGTGGCCGCGCGGCTGTTTTCATGCCTGTGCTCGAGGCGTCGAATATTCTATCGCCGAAGATCGCTTTGGACGGTCTGGACGACTTGGATGGCGCGGTTCCCTTCAACGAGTTCGTGAATCAACCTGATTTCCGTGGCTTCAACAATCGCCGCGACCGCGTTTCGCTCGTGATGACCCTGGACTACCGTTGGGCCATCGCGCGCTACCTGGCAGCGAGACTATTTACAGATGCCGCAACCGTCGCTCCGAAGGTCTCCGATCTCGAACTCACGAATGCCCGACTGGTTGGCGGCTTTGGCTTCGATGTCTTCAGCCGCTCGTCGCAATTGGGCTCCGTGCGCGCGGCCTTTAGCCCGGAGGGCTTTCTGTTTTCCTTCGGCTTTGGCGTATCCTCGGGTTTCGGAGATAGGCAGCACCGCAACTGATGTCACACCTCACTCGGGCCTTGGCCCTAGCGCTGCTCGCCGCCTGTGTCGGCTGCGCAGCACATCCAGCACGCTTCGCGGATGCCCCACCGGTCACCCGAGTGCTCGACGACGCGCCGATCCCGCTGCCGCAACGCACTTCGAGTATCGACCCAATCTACCGAGCTGAGGTGTACGTGCGGCGCCCCGTGGTTCAAGCCCTGGACGCCCGGCGCATTGGCCATGCGCAAGACATCAATGCCTTGGACGAAGTCCCTCTCTCCTCCTGGTTTGCTCCCGTCCCCCTGGACGCCGCAAAGTTCCCAAGAGCCTACGCACCGGATGGACCGCCCCGCCCGCCCCTGAGCGTTGTCCGCATACCGAAGCGCGGCCCGCTTGAAGCGTTGGACGCCCGCGGCATCAGCTATCGGATCGCTCCGGATCCGCATGGCCGACCCAATACGGCCAGCGCCGCTGCAGCCGTTGGATCGAGGCTCGTGCGCGCCCTCGGCTATCGGACACCGGCGACCTGGGTCGTGCGCGCAGATCCGAGTCTCATCTCCGGCATGGTGCCGGCGAGGCTATCCAAGAGCCCCGTGTGGCGCATCGTGCGTTGGCCTGTCGGGATCGATCTCGGCCCCACTGCGCCGTCCAAGTCGCGATCCGACGACCCGAATGATCGAGTCGCTCCAACCGCGCGCCGCACCTTGCGCGTGTTGGGGATCTTGGCCAGCTGGCTCGAGATCCCGGACTTCGGGCCTCATCGCTTGCGGGACATCTACGTTGGCCCCCCCGGCCGCGGGCACGTCCAACACTTCCTTGTTGGGCTGAGCGCCTCTCTTGGAGCCTCCGCACTTGCTGAGTACGACCCGGTCGTCAGCGCTGCCGGGACCGTGCGCGGCAGCACCAGCTGGAGCTTGATCACCCTTGGGCTGTATCGACCGGACGAGCACTCCAAGCAGACTTCGCTGACGGTGTTCCGCCCAACCGCCGAGCACGATCACCAGCTAGGCATGCCCTTCGATCCGATCGACTACCTGCTGCCGGGCGATGGCTATTGGCTCGCAAAGCGTCTACTGAGAGTCAGCAACGCGTTCATTGCCCGCGCCATCGTCGAAGCTCGGCTACCGAACGAAGCCCTCGCTCGCCACCTGAAGGGCGCCATTGCCGCCCGCCGCGACCAACTCGTCGCCCGCTGGATGAAACGAGTCACACCCGTCAAAGTCACCAGCCTGACCCCGGAGCTGCTTTCCCTCTCGGACACCGCGGTCAGCGCCGGCATGGCCAGTCGCGTCGGCTCTGCCTATCGCATCACGTTCCTGGACGACGAGGGCACGCCCCTGATGGACACCATCCGCCTCTCGGACACCCTCGGGGACATCGACATCGCGATGCCCGAGGCCATTCGCCACCGCGACTACACCATCGTCCGCGTGCAGGGTGAACGCCGTGGCAAACTACTTCCGCAAGCGATGGAGCTGCACCTCGTATCCGAAAACAAGGTCCCCCGTGTCGTCGGCATGCGCTACTGACGTTTGGGGGCGCGCCTCTCAGCTCGTGTAGCGCCACTTCTATCGACTATGGGCCCTTCTGGCACTGCTCGAGATTGGTGGGTCGGCTGCCGGACGAATTACGACCAATTACTTCGCACGAGCGACCATGGCGGCCGTCCTGGATGCCACGTAGATAGGCTCCATGGAGCAGCGCCGGCAGCGTGAGCCCGACGGTAGCGGACGGGGCGTCAGACCCAAGCGACACAAGTGTTGGCCCCTATGCGCTGGGGCCTTGCTCGCGGCCTGTGCGGAACGCGATGTAGTGCACCGGCCGCCCCCAGCCTCCGCCGCACAACCGAACGTCCCGGCCGCGCCAGCAAGTTCGCGCCCTCCACGCGAAGCCCGTGCCCCGAGGAAAGCGGCACAATCAGCGGCACCAACGTCGAGAGCCAACTCCGCAGGATGCGCTTGCCAGGATGTGAGCGAGTGCGCGCCGGGTATGCGGTGCTTGTGCACGAATGGGCTGTCCGCTGAAGGCCAGCCCCTGCCCAGCAATCAACCCGTGCATGATGGTCAACTGGGTGAGGGCCGCTGTGCGCCGCCCGGCAACGTCGACGTAGCTGTCTGCACCGTCAGCCAAGGCCGGCTGCAGACCCGCGGGGCGATTTCCGCAAAGCAGCTAAAAAGACACATACCGAATCCAGCGGCGAACGCAAACGACTGCACCCAGTGGGCAACGCCGCTGCGCTGGGTTCCATTGGAAAGGCGAGTCTGCCGTGACATGAACGACTGTTGCACCAAGGAGCGCTGCTATAGCTGCCGCTGCAAAGGTCCTGGGGCCCTCGACTGCGACGCCGACCGAAAAACGAGACCTGGAGTGGGCTACTGTTCGAAAACACGCGCGCCGCGCGGTCGCTGGCACTGCGTGGTGGCCCGCGGCAAGCAGCGTTGTCGCATCGTCGACTGATGGCAGTACTTTTTCTCAACGCTGAGCCCGTCGGACCGAGGCCGTGATGAGCGCTCCGCTCCCTCCGGAAAGCAACGCCACCAGACCCGCGGTGATGCGCATGCCTCTCCAACCCTTATTCCACATCACAGCGCCGGTTCGCAGCAGCTCGTATGGGCTCAACCACTTCTCCGTTAGGCCAATGAACAGAGCGGCTAGCGCGGCAAGGAGTAGTAGGCTCGCAGCGGTCACGGACGATTGAAGACCCAGGCCGTGTCGCCGCCGGATCGCAACGCGAGCGCCGTAGGCGTACAGCCCGTCCAACACACCGACCCCGAGAAACGGGACAACACCGGGCAGTTGCCACTGCCACAACCACACATCGATAAGCCAACCGGGGTCTTCGGTCCTGAGCAGTGACAGACCCGTGGTCAGCGCGAACGCCGTGACCGGGCCTCCGACTGCCGCGAGCAAGGCTCCTCGAGCGGGCGAGCGTTCCCGCAGCGCGAGGAGCAACGCGCCTGTCGTCGTAGCAACCCCTAGCCAGGCACCCCACGGCAAGTTGGTGAGATATAGCTGCAGCCAAGTGCCATGACCGCCACCAAACGTTAGCGCCACCGAGACGGCGCATCGCCAAAGAACGAATCGGTGATGGCTCAAGGAACTCACTGGGTGGGGGTCGATGCGCCGTGTTTGCTTCGAACAACGTAGCGCTTCCCTGACCTAGGGCCCCTTACATCCGATTACTTCTAGGGCCGGCAAGCGTCGGGCCGAGCGGCCTCAGGCTGAACGCCGCGGCAAACTACTTCCGCAAGCGATGGAGTTGCACCTCGTCTACGAGAACAAGGTCCCCAAAGTGTCGGCCTGCGCTACTAGCCTTTGGTTTTGGGGTCGCATCCCTAGCTCGCGCAGGGCCACTACTCCCGCTCGGGGCCGTGCCAGGCGGCTGCCCGGCGCGGTCGCGAATAGTTGCCGTGGGCGGACCGAAACACGTGTCGGCGCGCTCGAATCCACCATACTTCCTGACCGGAGTGTCCCGACTTGCCATGAAACTCCATACTGTCATAGTCGAACGCGACGGTTCGCAGGCTCAGCCAGGCGGTGCACTCTAGTGTCGAGAACCACTCTGCCGAACTCCCGCTGGAGAAACGCAACCAGGGTCGCGATTCTGTCCGGAGCGCTCACGGCGGGCGTCGCCGCGGGCGCCCAAGCGTGCAGCCTGTTGGCGCCGGATCCAGAGGGCATCGTGGGCGAGCGCGACGCCTCTAGCAGCAGTGGCGGAGCAGGCGCCGCGGGCAGCGGCGGAGCGGGTGCGGCGAGTGGATCCGGCGGAGCTAGCGGCTCGGGCGGATCGAGCGGAGCGGGCGGAGGCGGTGGGCAAGGCTCGGGCGGAGCGCCGCCGGACTGCGGCGCTCCGGTGACGGTGGACTACGAAATCCGGCGCATGCCCGGCGGCGCTACCCTAACAATCGACGGAGTCTGCAATGAGAGTGCCTGGCAGAGCGCACCAGTGATGAAGTTCGACGGGCCTTCGGACTCGGACAACAGCGCGAACTGCAAGTTCTTGTGGGACCCGAGTGGCTCTCCTCGGTTCTTCGGTTGTTGTCCGGTCAAGGACAAGGACCTGCAGGGCACGCTGACGGCCCACGACAGCAAGGTTTTTACCGAGGACTCCATCGAGTACTTCCTGAAGCCCGGCACGGAAGCGGCACTGAAAGCTGGGGCGGTGAAGATCTTCATCAGTCTCCTGGGCACCGTCCGGGACGTGAACTATCCCAGCTCGAACGTGGCCTACGACGCGAACGTCGTGGCAAAGACAAAAACGACAGGGACCCTAAACGACAGCTCCCCGGACGACTCTTACAACTTGGAGTGGAGCAGCACTCTATCTGCCCAAGCACTTACGACTCCGCAGTTTCGCTGCGTGTTCGGCATCAACGACACGGACGGCGATCCGGATGCTGGCGGGACGCGCGCAACCCTCTTGTCGTTCCCGGGAACACTCGACAACGGCACCAACAACACGGCCAACTGGGGCAGCTGCTACTTCTCTTGTCTCGAGTCGGGACAATAGCCACACTCACCGGGGGCGCAGCGTCGGGCTGGCCGCTCTTGTTCCACGGGCAACGACTCGAGGTTTTCTCGGCAGGCTCGGGCATCAGTTCTTTGGCAATAGGCTGTGCTGGTACAGTTCTACCTTCGAGTAGCCGCCCTCGCCTTGCGCTCGATCCGCGTAGTAGCCCTCGGCCTGTCCGGTCTTCCAGCCGCGCCCCTTGGAAAAGCTATGCGGCACGCCGAAGTCGTGTCCGCCGTAAGCCTTGTCGGTGATGGGCGGGAGCTTAGCGGGGGTAAGCAGGTCAGACGGTCGCGATATGGCAGTCCCCTTCGCCAGTGCATCGAACCATTGCACTTCGGCGCCACGCACGGGTTCCGACTGTCGGTGCAAGTAGTCGCCGACCGTTTTGGGTAGCTCCGTTTCCAAGTCCGCTGCGTCGATCAACTTGACCGGGCTGGCCCACGAGGGTTTGACCATGCGGCGATGGCGGAACTCGTCCGTTGCCGTGTTCTTCTCGAACACCACGTATTCACCCGCAGCCCCGAGGGTCGGCCGGCCGTCGCTGTGCAAATTCCCGGATAGCCACAAATGATTGTGCGTGACCGTCCAGTTCGCAAACGTGCCGGAGCCACCGGATTCCTTCAATTCGATGCTCAGGGCACCCGTAGACTCGTCGTAGGAGATGACCGCCCCGGCCATCCAGTTCTTTTCCGAGGTGTACACCTTCGCATAGCGACCGGGCTTCCAGCGCAACGACTTGTCGATGGTCAGACCCAGCGTGCCGGTGCCCTTGATCGTGAGCGAGTCGGAACTCGAGGACTCGTACCTGCGCCAGGGAACGAAGTCCCACTTGTTGAAGGTGCCAGCGCCGACTTGAAAGTGGATCTCGAAGGTCACCGAACTGCCAGAATAGGCCACCGGATGGCCAACCATGTAGTTGTCTTTGTCCCCAACTATCTTGGTCATCAGGTAGTTGACGCCAATCGGTAGCTGCAAGCCAGCTGGCGCACCAAACTTGACGGTTCCGCTGCCTTGAATTGCCTTGGTCTCCGTTCTGGACCAGATGTTGTTGCCACCGGCCCCGCCTGTGATCATGTATTGCCTTGCGCTGCCGCCCTGCCCGCTACCCACCTTCATGTGGCCGTTCTGTAGCAATGCGTCCAGCGTTGCAGACAACGTGATGCCTCTGCCCGTCGCGCGATATCCCAAGAAGTTGACCTGCTCGTACCGGTCGGCGTTTCGCGCCTCCGGGTATCGCTGCCGATTGCCCATGTACAGACTCTTGCTCAAGCTGATGCCAGATGCTTTGTACGTGCCAAGCAGCCCTCCGAAGGCGTGGGACTTCGAGTCGTTGCCGGGGCCGATGAGGATGTTCTTGAGGGTGACGTTGTTGATGCTCAATAGCTTCGGATCGTTGGGTAGAGACACATCCGTGTCCCCCGTGCCCGTGACAGAGAAATTCTCGTCAACGCCATCGGCGATGGTCATGCACTCGAAGTAGAGGTTGTTCATGTCGCTCTGGTAGGGCCGAGCCCCAACCGAATCCCGAAACTTGGCACCGCCATAGCGATAGAACCCGCCGTAGACCACGGTTTCGGAACCGCGAAACAGGACATCACCGCCTGCAAAGCCAAATCCACCAGGACTGCTGAGGAAAGAAAACGTGTGGTAGCCCTGAGCGTCGACCAAGCTACCTCCGTTGAGGCAGACCCAACCGGACGTCACGACCATGATCACACGGTCGGGTTTCGAGACAGCGTCAAAGATACTGCCTGACCCGCTCGTCTTGGTGTTGGTGACGAGGTAGATCTCTGGACTGTCAGTGCGTGCATACGCGCCTTGCGTGAAGCGACCGTGGCCCTCGCTGCGGGCAGTAATTCCGACGCCTTCGCGCTACGAGCCGGAAGCACGGACGTCTACAACATCACAACAGATCACTGCAGCATGAGCTGGGGCAGGGATGGATCTTGGGATGCCTGGCGCAACGCCGGCAAGATCCACGACGTCACGATCAGCAACACGATTATTTCAGAAACACTGATCCCTCATTCCCTCAGCAACCTCTTTGGTGAAGGTCCAAGTGCGGCTCCGTCATCCTACGATGGAGTCGTCATCGCGCGGAACTACTACGCGCACAACGGAGGGCGCAATCCTCGGCTTGCAGGCGCAGGCAAGTTCGTTGTCTTCAACAACCTGATGTACAACTACGCTTACTCTGCGTCGCAGTTCGACGACGGCAAGTCGGGACACCCGGGCACGCATGTTAGCCTCGTCAACAACCATTGGTTCAACGGGCCCAGCAAGGTCAACCTCAGCAGGCCACCTGTAGAATGGCAAGCCACCTTAAAACCTGCTGAGCTATTCGTGTCGGGCAACAAGGTCGACGACAAGTTCATGGCCGACCAATCCAATGTGGTGAACAACTTCGGCAAGACCCCGCTCCCTCTTGCGGCCCAATCTCCAGTTGACCTCAAGCCCTACAACATACTCTCGGTCGAAAGCGTTCTTGACACAGTCACTTCAAACGCCGGCGCGCGACCCAAGGACCGCGACGCCGTGGACGTGCGCCTGGTCGCCGATCTCAAAGCCAAGACGGGCAAGCTGATTTCCGACCCAGCGGATGTCGGTGGGCATCCGAAGCTCGCCGAAAACACCCGCAAGCTGACGCCCCCCGCGGACCCGGGCGGTGACACCGACAAGGACGGCTACACCAACCTCGAAGAGTGGCTGCATTCCTTCTACAAGGAGGTGCAGTAGCCATGACACGATTCCTCCCCCAAGCGCTGGGCCGCGATGCTGTCTCCTCATTGCCAACGAAGCTCCGAATGAGGCGGGCTATCTTCTGCGCCTTGTCTGGCCTTCTTCTGGCAGTCGCAGGCTGCGGTTCCGACGATGGAGACGGGCCATCTTCTGCGACCGGCGGCGCCAGCGGGGGCAGCGGCGCAACGGCGGGGGTCGGAAACTCTTCTGGCGCCGGGGGCACCGGCGGGTCAGGCAACGCAGCAGGCACAGGCGGCGTCGCTGGCGCGGGGGGAAATGCGGCCTCCGGCGGGGCAGCAGGCTCCAGTGGCGGCGTTCCCGGCTCTCCGAAGAGTCTGGCGTTTCCGGGCGCAGTCAGGGCTGGCGCAAGAACCAAAGGGGCACTCGCGGCTTGGTACGCCAACCCAACGGCCGCGAACTGGCCGGAGCTCTACGAAGTGACGAATACGAACACCTCGGGCGCCGGCAGCTTGCCCGACGCATTGAGCAAGCCCGGTCGGCTGATCGTGTTCCGGACCGGGGGCAAGCTGGTGCTCACGAGTCAGCTGACCGTGAAATCCGACAATCTGACGATCGCAATGAACACGGCACCCGCTGACAGCAAGGGTTTTGCCGTCACCAACTCGCCCTGGGTCTTCAAAGCGAGCAACACGATCTTGCGCGGGGGTCGGGTGAGGATGTTCAAACCCAGCATTTCCGGCGCGGATGCCCTGGCATTCATCGGCACGTCGGCGGGCAATACTGACGCCATCATCGCGAACATGAGCGTCGCAGGAAGCCAAGACGGTTGCTTTGACATCTCGCGAGAAGGCAGCTCTACCGTCGGCTTCAAGAACATCACCGTCCAAGATTCCTTCGTCACCTACGCCGGTGCCGCCCACGATCTGAACATGCTCGTGAAGTACGCGGCCGACGTCACGCTGTTCCAAAACTTCTTCGGATTGGCCGATGGTCGCAACCCCCGCGTCGGACTAGAGAGTCAACGCGTCGCCATCGTGAACAACATCTCCTATGACTGGAAGAGCAAGGGCGGCGAGATAGGTGGGCAGACCTCGTCAGCCTGGATGTTCAACAGTTTCAACGAGGGAAGTGGGAACCCGGCGCGCGCCATGGACGCGCAAGGCGTCGGCGCCACTTGGACAGCGTACATCGAGGGCAACATCTCCGCGCAGCGCCCCAGCCAGAGCGTGGATGACGTTCATGTCTTCCGCGACGATCGAATCCTGGCTTCCGCGTCTCAGCTCCCAAAGGCGGGCTCGGATGCGGGCGCCGTATACGTCGTCGGCCCGAAAGCAAACGGGAACTACGACGTGCACCTCGACACTGGGTCGAGCTATCAGGTCAAGGTCGATGCGGTTCTGGTCGGCGGGGCGAACAAGCCAAGCTGGGTTCCCGAGGTCAACCACCTGACCGACGTTTCCGCAGCGGTGACGGAGGTCCTCAAAAACTCTGGGTGCCGAGTTGGCGGTACTGATCTCGTCGATAAGGCCGCGATCGATCACTACAATGCCAACACCAGCGATCGCTGGGATGGTGAGAGCAGCTTCGCGCCCTTAGCCAATGAGAACTACTCGAGCGGTACCAAACCCGCCGTGACCGGTCCCAATCAGATCGTTCCGAACGCTTGGCTATCGGCCAACGGATTCAAAGACCGAATCGGCCAAGACAACCGCGGCTACGTGATCAGCACTTCCAAATCCATCGGAGGCTGGGATTGGAGCGGCTGGACACTCGTAGAAGCTTGGATTCACTCGGTCAACTTGTGAGCGCCCCAGCATGCTGGGCGCCAGATCAGGAGAATATCGATGGCCTCAACCACAGGAATTCTCGGCGGCCGCTAGCAGGGTCTCGTCGTTAGCCTAGCCACTCTGGCAACGCTGAGCGGAGGGTGCGGCAGCGAGGAAACGAGCCGCAACGGCCCCGCCACCGGAGGAACTTCAGGGACCTCGGGAGCCTCAGGCAGCTCAGGAAGCTCAGGAAGCTCGGGCGCCTCCGGAGACTCGGGAGCTGCAGGCGCGGGAACCGGCGGCAGCGCAGGCGGCCAGTCAGACGGAGGTCCGCCCAAGCAGGGGCTCTTCGCGTTTCCCGGTGCGGCCGGCTACGGCAAACACACACGCGGGGCCTATGCCAAGTTCGAGCAATCCGGCAACCCGAAGGACCTTCCTCGAATCATCAAGGTGGCCAACACGAACTCATCCGGTCCAGGAAGTTTTCGAGCCGCCATTGAAGCACCCGAGCCGCGAATCGTGATCTTCGAAACCGGGGGTAGCGTGACCATCCCCAAACTCGAAATCAAAAAACCCTATCTGACGCTCGCGGGCCAAACAGCTCCGGGCGACGGAATTCTAATCAAGGGCAATAGAGTCGTCGTAAAGAACCACGAAGTCATCGTCCGAGGAATGCGATTCCGACCCGGCCGGGGCGCCGGTGCGGGGGTCGATGGTTTCGGAATCGTCGCTGGAGCCGACGGCGTGAACAATGTCATCCTGGATCACATCTCCGTCAGCTGGTCCACAGACGAAGTCATGGGCATTTTCGGCACCCTTGGCGACGTCACCAACGTGACCGTGCAAAACTCGCTAATCGGAGAAGGACTGCTCACCCACAACTTCGGATTGCTCATCTCACGCAAGCACAAGCAACCGAAAGGCCCCGGACGAGTCACGGTGTATCGAAACCTGCTCACCAATTGTTCCGAGAGAATGCCGGCGGTTAGCTCATCGGTCAAAGAGGCAGAGGTCATCAACAACCTATCGTACAACTGGGCGGACAAGGCAGGACAAAACAGAGCTGGTACCTACGCCAATTAGGTCGGCAACTTGTACAAGCCTGGCCCCGCACTACAAAACGCCGACCGGACGATCGAAATCATCGACGACGACGAGCCAAGCGTCATCTACGTCAAGGGGAACATCGGGCCGAACCGTCCCAACGATGGTCTAGCAGAGGACCTCATCGTCAAGCCTGCGGATCGTGGAAAGGTCTCCGCGGTACCAGCCTTCGCAGGCACCGGGATCCCTTTCGCAAGCGGCCTGCAGGTAGAGATGTCTGTACTCGCGAACGCTGGGGCCTTCCCTCGGGATCCCGTCGACGCGCGAATGGTCAAGGAATACATGAACGGGACTGGCTTCTACCCCACGGACGAAAATGAGCTCTGCGGGCACCCTGGGCCCACGGACTGCGGGTTCCCAACGATGAACAAAGGCACGCCGCCGACCGACACCGACGGCGACGGCATGCCCGACGCCTGGGAAAAAGCCAACGGGCTCGACCCCAACGATCCGTCGGACGCCCACGGAGACATCAACAAGGACGAGTACAAGAACATCGAAAACTACATCAACAGCTTCTACGCACAGGACGGAAGCTACCAAGGGTGACCCGCACACCACTGTGAGGAAAGATCGGCGCGCCCTCGGATTTGCTCAGGTCCCCAAAAAGCAGTACGACAAGAGAATGAGCAAGGGCGTTGCGGTCGGCGTGGCACTGCTTTCACTGGCGTGCTCGGGATCTGACAGTGGGGGCGGCGGCGCGACGGGTGGCAGCGCCGGTGGTGGTGGTTTCGGCGCCTTTGGTGCCTTTGGCGGCGCGGCCGGCGCAGCGGGGTTCGCGGGAAGCGCCGGCGCTGGCCTAACTGGCGGCGCTGCGGGTGCGGGCGGCTCCGCAGGGGGCACGCAAAACACGAGCCCCTGGGTCGACCCGAACTGCACCGACGGCAAGTACTCCGAAGTCTTGCCAAACGTCAGCGCCGACTTCAGCGGCGTGCCCTTCAACCCGGGCGGCCTGAATGACTTCTACCTGGGCGTGCTGGGCATTCGCTACCCCATCGGAAAGGACTTGGTGGCCGGAGGGCTCACCAGCAAGCTGCTCAGCCAAGGTTGCGTCGATGCGTTCGCAGGTAACCCGAGTTCCGTCAGCGCCGCGATCAAGCGCATAGGCACGGTCGTGCACGAGTGTGGCCACATCTACGATCTGGAACTCGGAAAATCACCGAACAACGTGTACGTGATTCGCTCAGACGTGCAATTCACTTGCCAGCGTGGCGACACGGTCGCGCGCGGCGGCGATACCTTCGCTCGAAGCTTGCTCAACACGGACTCCTACAGTGCGCTGCGCCCACCTTGCACCGGCTCTTCCTCATCTGGCTGCGATACCTACGGCAAGATCTACCTGAACGGCGATCCCAACAACGGCACCTTCGAAGGCGGCGACCAGGGCTACAACATGCTGCTGGAAGAAGCGGTGCAGTACGTCAATTCGTTGGCAACGAGTTGGGCCTTCGAGGATCAGCTCAGCAGCGGCAGCAAGACCAGTCAAAAAGACGGCATTCTCACCTTCCTCTGGTACCTCACGCGCTACTTGAAAATGGCCCGGGAGCAGTATCCACAGGCCTATCAGCGCATCAGCGGGGACGCTTGCTGGCGCGATGCCACGTTGACGACTTGGGGGCGCGGCTGGCTCTACCTGGAGCAGACCAAGAACATCGGCAGCCTGGGTATAAACGACAAACTGATCGAGCCCTTGGTGCTCGACCAAGATCTACTCGCCGAGATTCAGCGTCTGCGCGAAACGTCCGGGTGCAAGTAGACGCAGCCGTCGCAGGAAGGCTGGCAATTGGGGCAATCGATGACTTATATGCAAGGTGCATATAAGTCATCGGGAGGCCTCAAGAAACCCGCGGCGCCCTGGAGCACGGCGCTGCCGCCCGAAGCGTCGAAGTTGCGCCGGCGTCAGCGCTTCGTCCAGCTGACTTCGTAACTGACCGCGTAGAGCGGAATGCCGTGGGCGTGACCGCAAAGCGTGGGCGGCTCCCAGCTCACATTCCGACGGCGTGCGCCGCTGCGAGAGATAACTTCTTCGAGAAAGGTCTCGGTGACAAGCTGGTACCAACGCACCACAGGACCCGGCAGGCCGTGACAATGACCGACGACGGCATCCTTGCCCACGGGTTGTGAGTCCGCCTCCACGAAATCGAAGTACGACGCATTGAGGCGCGGCACCCGCACTGCGAGGGACGCCGGGCTGAGCACGCCGAGTAACGCCCGACGAATGATCCCGAGATCCCGTTCCACCTGATGGCGCCCGCGGACACGCACAAACTCTTCGAATCCGACGTTGCTTGCCTTGGCGCAGGCGTGCCCCGCCTGGACCAAGGGATAGACGTCGTACCAACTGGTCGCGAAGAACGGTTGTTGGAAGAACTCCCGCGTCGCCTTGTCTTCAAGATGCTCGCTCTGGGCGACGGCGCCCCCCGGCAGCTCCATTTCGACATATTCCATGTGGAATGCGTACGCGATGCCCTTGACCCGGAACGGAGCCTCGCCCGTCTCGAAGGGCCAGAGCGTCGACACGCCGGAATCCATCGTGCTTGCTTATCGCGAACCCAACTCGCGTGTCCAATCGGCAAGCTTCCGCTGGCGCCATGGCACGCCTCGTGCTTCGTGCCCGGCACCACAATGCGAGAACAATCAGGGCCAGCACAAGCCAGGATCGGAGTGCCTCGTGAGGCGCGGAGCGCGAACACCCGGCGACACCCGAGGCGTGACACGTTCATTACACTTCGGTCGAGCTTGGGCGTGGCCATGGCGCTGGGCGGCGTCCTCGGTGGCTGCGGCGGCGCGCCGGAGCCTGCCCACACGGCCGGGGTCGTGGACCCCTTGGCGGAGGAGCGCAAAGCCGGCGAGGGCTTCAGCGTGCCGGAAGAGTACCGCGACCGCACGATCTCCGTAGAAGCGGGTCGCTTCTACTTCGAAGAAGCCGGCGTTGGCGATCCCTACGGCGCGGGCATCCCCTACCCGCTCTTCTTGGCGCTGCAGAAGCGCTACCCGCAGCACCTGGGCAAGGACTGGCTCGCCTTCAACGACAAGTTCGGCACCTTTGCCAACGCCAAGGCTCCCGCAGATCCCAATGCTCTGCCCGTGGGCTTTCATCTCACGACAGACCCCAACACCCGAATCCCATTCTTGATGATGAATTGTCAGGTGTGCCACACGGACGTCGTCCGCACGTCCAGCGGCGCACGTTTGATCAAGGGCATGGGCAACCAGCGCCTGCGGCTGCATGCCTACGACGCCGCGCTGACCCGGATTGCCCTGGACGAAGCCTTCACTGCCGACGCCATCTTGCCCATCGCGAACCGGGAGGCTCGCAGCCACAAGATCCCCTGGGGCACCAACAGTCGCGCCGCCGTGGTGCGACAGGCCGTGCGCAAGATGCGTGACCGCGCACAAGTGCGGGCAGAAGTCGTCGAGCGCCTGGCAGATGGGCTTCCCGGGCGGGTCGCACCCGTGGAAGGGTTCATTGCGGCGCTTCGCCTGCAGCACGGCGCGCGCATCCCAATGCCGAAGCACGTCGGCTGGGTGAAGATCCCCGACGTCGCCCCCTGGCGCTACCGAACCACGAACAGTTTCGACGGCGCCACGGTGGGTTCCCCGGTCGCCATGGTGGCTGAAGCGGATTTCGGCTTCGGTGTTCGACCGGCCTGGTATCAGCGCCAGCGTCACATTCCCACCAGCATCTTCCTGTTCCTCAAACAGCTATCCCGAAAGCCTTCGTTCCCGGCAGCCATCGACCACGAGTTGGCTTCCCAAGGAGCAAAACACTTCGGCCAAAGCTGCGCAGGTTGCCACGGCAGCTACAGCGGCCCCATGAAGCGAGAAGTTGCGTACCAAGAAAAGGTCGTCCCGCTTTCTTCGTTGAAAACAGATCCCGTCCGCCTCGAGGTTCTGAGCGACAAGCTGCTCCAGGTCGTCAACTCCCTGGACCACTCCCGGGGCTTGCTCTCTTCGCGCAAGACCGGCGGCTACGTGCCTAGACCACTGGTCGATGTTTGGGCACGCGGCCTGTACGGGCACGCAGGGCAATGGCCGGACTTGGAGA
Source organism: Polyangiaceae bacterium (assembly GCA_965222375.1). GTDB lineage: Bacteria > Myxococcota_A > Polyangia > Polyangiales > Polyangiaceae > JACKEA01. The sequence goes on along the minus strand of CBDCTZ010000016.1, from coordinate 2,164,729 downwards.
CTCTGGCGACGCCACCGGAACAGCGCCCAACGCATTACCTGGTCGATACCAACGCCCTCTACGACTTGCAGCGCGTCGGTGTCGCTTGGCAACCCGTCGTCGAAGAGGGCGGCCAGCTGAAGTTGAAGACCACCGATGGCGTGGCGCCACTGAAACTCAGCCCGGGCCGCTACGTCTACGACGCGCGAAAACCGGGATTCGACGTCGGCGGGCACCCATTCCTGAGCGACTTGCCCAAGCCCGCGCGGCGCGCAGTCCTCGAGTATCTGAAAACGCTCTAGCCTCCGTTTTGGGTGGGGATTGGGGTTTGGCTCGATCTCTCGCGCCCTGTGCTTCTGCGCGCGCTTGCTCGCTGGCCCGCATCCACTCAATGGGCTTCGCCGTCGTTCACGCCGCACCGACGCAGTATGCTGGGTCGAGCGTATGTCAGCTTCGCGCCACTGGCGTTCTTTGCTGCTCTTGGTGCCGTTCTTTCTGTCCGGGCTGGCGGCGCTCGCCTTCGAGACACTCTGGGTGCGCGGCGCCTTCCTCCTGATCGGGGGCACGAGCCAGGCGCTATCGAGTGTGGTCACCGCATTCCTTCTCGGCCATGCGGCGGGCGCCTGGGCAATTTCCCGACGCCCGCGGAGCACTCCCGAAGCAGCCTTACGCACCTACGCTTGGTTCGAGTTGCTCGCCGCGGGGCTCGGTTTTTTGGCTGTACTGCTTTGTTTTCGACACGCCGCGCTTTTGCGGCCACTGCTCGACGTCGTACCGGGCCCCACCGTGGTCAAGCACATGGTGGCGGCGCTTGTTCTGGTGGGCCCTGCCAGCGCGGCCTTTGGAGCCACCCTGCCTTTGCTCGCGACTGCCGCACAAGGCGCTGTGGCACTACCAACCCTGTATGCAAGCAACCTATTCGGCGCCGCGCTCGGGCCCCTGCTCGCAACCTTTTGGGGAGTCGCTCAGTGGGGCGCGGTGTCGACGGCCTCCGCCACCGCCGTATTCGGAATCGCTGCAGCCTGCATCGCGGCCGCCAGTGCGCGCCACTTCTCTGTCGTCACTCCCTCGCCGCCCGCGGCGAAACAGCGCCCTTCCGACGAACGCGATAGCTCGGGCGCTGCGCTAGCACTCGCGGCGGCGTCGGGCTTTTTGGTGCTGTCGGCGCAGGTGGCGTGGGTGCGCGTCTTCGGACTACTCGTCGGCGACCGCGTCTTCGTGACGGCACTTTCCCTGAGCAGCATCTTGCTGGGATTGGGACTGGGTGGCGTTCTGGCAAGTCGCGCCGTCCTTAGGTCTTCTGCGGCGCGGATCGCAGCGGCTTGCCTCATGATCGTCGCCCTCAGCCTCGCCGCGGCGCTTTGGTCGGCGGACGCTGCGCTATTCTCTTTGCTCCGGGATAGCCCCAGCTACCAGCCGAAGGCATCAGCCGCCCGAGCCCTATTCTTGAGTTGCGCCGTGTTCATCCCGGCTGTCGGCCTGGGAACTCTCTTCCCGCTTGCGCTTTCTCTGCTCGAACAATCTGGGCGGCTCCGAAACGTGGGCCGGGCGGTGGCTCTCAACACGGCGGCGGCTGCCGCGGGTGCTCTGCTGACGACCTACCTACTGAGCAGCGCATTGGGCACTCGCGGCATCTTGGTGCTGCACGCCACGACCGCGGCTGCCGTGGCAGTGTTCTTGTCGCGACGGCGGCGCTGGGCCCTGGCCGTCGGCACTGCAGCCGTAGTCGCTTCGCTCTGGAAACGGGGCCCGGCGCTTGGAGTCGTACACCCGCAACTCCGGCAGACGGTCAGCGAAAGCGAAAGCGGGATCTTCGAGGTTGCGAGGCTCAGCGGCGAGCGACGGGCGATCTTCAACACGGGATCCCGCCTTGCCGGCGAGCTGGGGCGGGCGAAGACCGGCGACACTCAGCGTCTACTCGCGCTCAGCGCGGCCTACTTCGCGCCGCGCCGCGAGCACGTCGCCGTGCTCGGCATGGGTTATGGGATCACGGCGGGCACATTGGCCGTGGGCTTGGGCGCTGGCCGCGTGGACGGCGTGGACGTGGTGCCGGCGGTGTTCGACGCCCTCGGGGGGTTCGCTATCGACAACCAGCGCGCTCATGAAGCCTCGAACTTGCGTTTCTTGACGCAGGATGGCCGCACATACTTGAGGCAGCAACGGCATCCGTTAGACGCGATTGTAGTGAGCGTGCACCAATACCGAACTCAGGGCGCCAGCTTGGCGACGCGAGAGTTCTTCGAACTAGCTAGGTCCACGCTGCGCTCGGACGGGGTCCTTGCTCAATACGTTTGGGGCAACGACGCGAGCGTGATCCTCGCCAACGCCCGGACTGCGTTCGAATACGCCGAGGCGCTAGCGCTCTCCTCGGACGAGGCGATCGTCATCCTGAGCAACGCACGCCTCGCCGCGTCCGACGCAAACGTCAGCAACGTATCCGAACAGCTGCCCAACACAGGCCTGGGCGACCTCGCCGGATTTCGACGCCAGTTGAGTTTGGGGCGCGCTCAACTGCGCAAATGGAGCGAGGTCGCGGTCGACGTACGTCACACGGATGAACGACCGATTTTGGAGTTTCGGCGAGGCGCAGGAATCAACACATTCCGCGTGAGCCTGTCGCCAACCCTGTCAGACTGACCCCGGACGCTGCGAGCTGTTCATGACGGATTCCACCCAATCCCCTCCAACAGGCTCAGCCCCCAGGTGGGTTTGGGATCGATACGGCTCCGAATCGGACTTGAGCATGGCCTACCTACTGACACCGGAAGCTGGTGTGCGGCAGGTGCTCGCAGCCTACTACGTGCGGGACTGCCCTCACGTGGTGGAGATTGGCGGCTACAAGGTTCCAATCACAAAGTACCTTTTGGGATCGCACGAAAGCGTGACGGTCGTCGACCCGCAGGTGGACCCCTTCGAAGCCGACGTCTGGAACGGGCGCGCCTGTCGAATCCAACACTTGCAGAAACGATACCAGGACGCCTCGCTGGAGCTACCGAAGCGCAGCTACGGTCTCATTCTTCTTGGCTTGGCGCTGCGGCACTTCGGCTCGAATTCCGTCAATTCCGAATGGGCACAGCTGTGCGCCCTGGCTCGGGGCGCACAGGTCGTCGTAGCCGAGTTCTGCGTGGGCTGGGAGCATGCGGAAGGAGACTTTGCACGACTCAAGGAGGAGGGACAGCTCCGGGTTCGGCTCGAACTCGACATGACTTTGCCGGAGCACCCACGCATGGATCCGCGCTGGGCACCGCGCAGGTTGTGTGTTTTAGATCCCCCTAGGGGCGAAGGTGCTGATCACGGGGATTGAAAACGGAACCTACTTGGGCCGTCCTGCCGTGAGCGGTCTCGTTCAGTGGGAGGATTGCAGCAGACCGGACTTGCGCGTGCACTTCGCGTCAGGGTCTGAGCGTGGTCATTTGTCGAGCAGTGGTAACCCCTTCTTGATAGGCGGCCTGCTGCCAGCGCTGAAGTTCCGAGAGCAGCGAATTCGAGTAGAAGCGCCCACGTGCCCCTGGCTGCGGAGCAATCTGGCGACCGTCGCCGCCTACTACGACCATTGGTTCTATGCGGCGGAGCGAAAACTGCGGATCGAGGGTGATAGAGATGCGGCGCCCGAGGGCAAGCGGCGCGCGACGGCAGCCTTCTTCTCTGGCGGAGTCGATTCCTTGCACGCGCTGCACGAAAACCAGCGCGGCCTCGGCCGCGAGCACCCGGGACGGGTGAAGGACGCGCTCGTCCTGCTCGGGTTCGAGATCCGCGTACAGCGTTCAGACGCTGAAGATGCGTTTGCGCTAGCCCTGGAGCACGCGGGGTCGACGGCCGAGGCTTTGGACGTCGGGGTAGTTCCCATCTTGTCGAACCTGCGTGAGCTCGATGCGGATGGCACGTTCTGGGGAGACATTTTTCAGGCGGCGATCTTGTCCGCGTCGGCTCACGCGCTCGCGCCGCGCTACTCGGACGTGCTTCTGGCGTCGAGCGCAGACATCGCCAACTTGAGCCCTTACGGCACGCACCCAGCGGTCGACCCGAAGCTATCCAGCTACGGACTTCGAATTCACCATCAAGGTGAGCGCCTCACGCGACTAGAGAAGTTGCGTGAGCTGGTGGGCTGGGGCGCGGACCTTTCGCGGTTGCGCGTCTGCCCCAAGTCTCCGGTCGATCGCCTCAATTGCGGAAGTTGCGAGAAGTGCGTTCGAGTCAAGCTCGAACTACTCGTGATTGGTGCGCGAAAGAGCCCCAGCCCCTTCGAAACATCCGAGGTCCTGCCGGAGGATTTGGCCAGGCTGCCCATCGAAGGTGGTGTCATCATCTTCTACGCCGACGTCGTGCCAGGCCTGCTTGGGATTGGGCGGGATGACTTGGCGCGAGCGGTGCTCTCGCGAATAGTCCGGGACATGCCGCGACGCATGCAGGGCCACCTGGAAGACGCACTGAAGGATCTGGACCACACGCTGCTGCGAAATCGCCTGCGCCATTGGGTGCGCCGACAGCGCTACGGGCGGGATTCGTGACCCCTCCCGGCGTGCTCGAGTTGCTCCGCGAAGTGGCAACAGCCGGCTCCGAAACCTCCCTGCTGGGTTTAAGCAAGGCCTTCGAGACCGTATCCGATTCGGATGCGGAGCTGCTGCTGCGTCGGCCGGAAACCCGAGAGGTCGCCGCGGCTGTCGGTCAAGCCTACCGACGCTGGGTATTCGAACGTGAGCTCAGGGATGTACGCAGGCAGTTGGATAGCGGCGGCGCGCTTTCGGATGAGCCGGAGGGTTTCGCGAAACGAACCTACACGCGGGTTGCCGATTTATTCGAGGGGGAGCGACTCGCCGACGTCGCGCGCTTTGTCATGGTCGGGTGCGGGCCCCTGCCCGCGACGATGCTGCACGTTCTCGACCGCACTCCGATACCCCTCGCTGTGGGGCTGGATTCGCAACCGCGCGCGGTGCAGGCTGCGCGCGCCCTGCTGAAGCGCCATGCCGAACGGGTGGAGGTGGTTCGCGCGCAGGGGGCTGAGTTTGACTTCCGGGGTAGCGATTTCGTGTACGTTGCAAACCTGGTGGAAGACAAGCAAGCGGTCTTGGAGCGCATCGCACAGACCGCGCCAGAGGCGGTCCGAATCGCCTTGCGACAGCCCGTGGGTCTAGGCGAAGTGGTTGCAGAACGCGGCCAAGCGCCAGCAGGGTTTTGCCTACGCCAACACGGCCCCCGGGAAGGGCGGTTCGCTTCCCGTCATGCGTTCTTGGAGCGAGCGCGCTGAAGGAAGAACAGCAGCCCGGACATTACGAGGCCGATCACCATCGCAAGGACGCGTACCGAAACCGAGGGCACGGCCACTGTGAAGACATGCACGGCCATCAGAAAGGCGGGAACGCCGACGGCCAGCCACGCCGTTGGCAGCCGTGCGGCCAGGCGATCTCGAGTCAGGTGGAGGGAAAGTCCGAGGCCACAGCAAGCTCCGCCAACGCGGGCCCAGGCAGCACCTTCTGCGCCGAACTGCGGTATCGCAATGAGGGCCAACGCCAAGGAAAGCAAGAAGTCGAGACCTCCGGTCCAAGCCCAAACGCGCGGAACGTGGGTCTGCGTGGCGCGTAGATTTGTCAGAGCGAGTACGGCGTGCTGAACCGCGACGATGAGCATCGGCCCCACGATTAAGAACGCGCTCACATAGGTTTTCGAAGCGACGAGAGTCACGAACTCACGTGCGAACAAGATCAGCAAAGCAGCGACGAGCACCGCCAGGGCAGCAAATCGAGCTGTTAGTTGCGACAGCCATCGACCTCCGTCCGCCTTTGCGTAGGCTCGCGGCTCTGCGCCGCTCGACACCGAGCTCTCGAGCCAGGCCACCACCGCCGCCGCTTGAGCTCCCACCTGATACACGGCCGCCTGCGCAACGCCGGACACGGCGGCAATCAGATGCCTGTCGAGAGCGGACAAGGCTCGCACCCAACGCGGAACGCTGGTGGGCGCCCCGAACGCGAGCAGACGTTTCATCCAGTGGACAGCCGGCGCCGAGATGGTGCCGCCCAGCGCGGCCGCACCGAGAATGAACACGACAGCATCTCCGATGACGAACGCCCACAGTACGGCAGCAAGCTTTCCATTCCAAAACACCACGAGCAGTACGAGGGCGGCGAACTGAACCGCAATACCGACTAGGATCGCCGCCACGTTGCGCCGGTGGCGCTCGAAGGCCCGCAGCACATGGCCGCTGGCATCCGAGAGCACCCAAGCGGCGTAGGCGGCGACAGAGGGCAGCAACCAGGGCTGCACAGCACTCATTCCGTACAGAGCCGCGGCTGCGCTGATGCAGAGCAGAGTGATGCCCGCCGCGAGAGCCCCTCGGAATCCAAAGTAGCTGCCGACCAAATGCGCCTTGTCATTCTTGGGCGCTTCGGGCACGAGTCGAACCAGAGCCGTGCTGGCGCCCATGTCCGCGGCGACGTTTCCCAGGGAAAGCCCGATGCGTGCGAGCACGTAGTAGGCGAAGACCTCGACGGACACGCTGCGCGAAAGCAGCGCCACCGTGGCAAGAGCGGCGGCGTGACGTGCGCCGAACGCGAGCCCGTAGAGCAGGCTGACGGTGAGGGCGGAAGGCTGCCGCATGTCGGGAGCTTGCGACAGCTTTCGCTCACCCAGGATACAATTCAGCCAAAATGACCTCGAGGGACTCAGCGCCGGCGCAGAGCTCCCGGCGCGCACGCTGGTGGCGCACCGCCGAGCGCGCCATTGCCGTGCTGGCAGTCGGCTACTTCGTCACGGTCATCGCGGTCGGCTACGAGACATCCCGGCTGTATTTCGGCTACCGGCTTCTGGAAACCAACCTCACGGATTTCTCCTGGCAACTGGAGCTCCCCTGGCGGGCTTCCCTCGGCCAATGGAGCGGACGGGATTTCCAGTTTCCCATGGGTCCGGCCTGGCAGTTGCTAGGCTACCTGAGCTGGCTCGCTGGCGGAGGCGTTTCCGGAGTGGTCGCCGGGCTCGAGCTGATCGCGGCAACCGTGGCCGCAGCAAGTGTCCTCGCACTCTTTCGCGGGGGAGCGAGCCCACTGTTGCTCAGAGTCTCGCTTGCGAGCGCCGCGCTGGTTTGGACGAGCGCCGCCGGCTCGGCATCGATTCGAGCGCTCCTCTCCCTGGGGTTGGTGGTCGCATATTCACAGCTACGCGTGGAGTCGCGCCTTCTGCCTACGGCGAAAAGGGGTCTGCTGGCCGCCACGCTCTTGGTCCTCGGCGGATTGATGTCTTTTGATCGCGTCGTCCTCGGCGCCGCGTCGGTGGTCGGCATGGCCGGCTGGGAACTCGGCGTGTTGCGTCTGCGCGGGATGAGCCGGCGACCGGCGTGGATGCGCTTGGCTGGATTCGGAGCGGCCGCGCTCGGCGTGACGGCGGTCACTTCCGTGTTGGCAATGATACTCGGCGCTAGCCCCCTAACTTGGCTAGGGACCCAGATCGCGCTTTCCGGCAGCTACACCGTCAACCTTGCCTACAGCGCTCACGGGGCTCTGCCAGGGGTCTGTGTGGTGACCTGGTGGGTTGGCTGCTTCGTTGTGGTTCACGAAGCCTGGAGGGGGCGCTCACGGCCACGCTCCAACTCGGGAATGGGCCTGACGGGCGCGCTCGTGCTGGCTGGCTTTGCGTTGGTCCAACCGGACCCGGGACATCTAGCACTTGCCTTCCTGCCCCTGGTCGTTCTGATGCTTCGTCTCGCCGCGCGGCAACGCGCCCAGGGTTTTCACCGCGCCTACGCGGGCTTCACGGCGCTGCTGCTGGTCAGCGGTTGGTTCGTTGCTCGTCCGAGTACCTGGTTTTCGCCTCGCATCTTCTCCGACTACGCCTGGGCTCGCGCCGGAAACGGTGCGGACCCGGCGTTCGAGACGGATCTCGCGAGAATCGTCGCCTTCGCCAAGGAAGCCGGTTCCCAGGAAGAGTGCATGGGCTTTCCGCCCATGCTGACCGCCGCCCATGCCCTCACCGATGTCCCCGGCCCCACGTCCTTGGCGCTGCGGTGGAACTCGTCACTACAGCAAGGCTTGGCGCGGGACATCCGCACCGCGCGCTGCAGACGCTTTGTTCGTCAGCTGGCGGGCTTCGACCACAACAACATCAACTGGCATCTCGGTGCCGACTTTCTTGCCATCGCGGAGCTGTACGCCTTCGAGAAGCATCTCGGTCCTGCAACCGTAGCGATGAAGCTGCGGAAGTCACCGCGACCGCCAGCCAAAACGCTGGTACCGATCCCGCAAGCGACGCGAGAGCAAGTTGTTTCTCCGGGCACTCCGCTTCGTCTGCCCCTCGACGTGCCTGTCGAGACTGGGGACATCCTGCGCGTGGAGTACACCCTGCGCAGCAGTGCGTTGCGCGCGAAGCTTGGCTATGCACCGGGACTGATGTTCCGCTTCCAAGGCCCCGACGGACCGCTGCACGACGCCACCTACGTCTACGACATGTCCGTGAACCGGAGGGCGGTCACCTATCTTGCCTTGGATCCCGAAAACACAGAGCGTTCTTGGATCCTCCGTCAGCCACCGCCCATGAGGCGGCGTGCAACCAGTCTGAGTCTCGACGTCAGCCCTCGGGGGTTGCTGACCGAGGCTACCGCCCGCTTGGTGGTGCACGGGGTGACGCGGCTACGCCCAGCTCCGAGCGAAGCTGATGGCAAGGGGCAAGCCGTTGACTGCAGCGTGACCACACCGTCTTTCGTGACGCGAGGAGCGGCGGTGCGGACCAGGGATTCCAGTCTGCGCTTTCGACCGGGCAAGCCGCGAGAAGCGCTTGCCGCAGTCTTCTTCGAGATCCCCCCCTGCGACAACCGCTGCTTCTTTGCAGAGCTGGCAGCGCGTTCACGTAAACCGGGTTCGGGGCCCCTTCGGGTGCAAGCACACCGCGTCACAGGTTCCGACCGGTGGCAGCTGCTGGACGCGACCCTAACTCCGGGGGGACCAGGCGAACGAGTACGCGTTCCTCTGACTGGAAAGCACCAATGGGTACGGATAGGTCCCGCGCCCCTCGAAACCCGCCATACGGATCTCGAAATCCTCCGCCCGCGCTTCGCACCCTGCATGCAGCACGGCCCAGTTGTTCTGGGCACCACGGCCCAGGTAGTCGATGGCGCGATAGTCCCCCAGGGCGCGCACTGGCTCGTCGAGGAGAGTGCGAAGTTACGCGTGCGCCTCACTCCGCGAGCGGACTCGTGCCTGCAAGCAACCTTTCTCCTGGAGTCGGAAGACAGCGGGCCAACCCGCTTCGATGTCGGAGTGTGGATCGAGGAACTAGGCCTTCGGCAGCGACTGCTGCGCAGCACCATCAACGAGGCCGCGCCACTTCGAGCCTTGGGGCCCTTTGCGCTGCAGGACTTCCAAGAGCGCATTGTCAACCTGGTATTCCAACTCGAACGACGAGCTGGCAAAGGCAGGCTCGTGATCGTGGACCCAGCTCTCGTGAGGTGCGGACGATGAATGCGCGCGCCCGCTGGCTACCGCTGGCCGCGATCGCGCTTCTGGCGCTCATGGTGCTGCTGAATGCCCGCGGCTATCTGCTGTTCTTCGATCTGAAAGCCCTGGACGAGCGAGCCTTCGACTATGGCTGGGAGTTCGTGCTGCCCTGGCGCGCTGTGCATGGAGACTGGGTAGGGCGGGATTTTTTCTTTCCCATCGGCCCCGGATGGCAGCTGATAGCGAGCGTTGGTTCCGCTTCCGGTAGTGTGGATCCGGCGCGCTTCGTTGCCTGGATGCACGTTGCGTTTCCACTGCTGTCGCTGTCCCTGGTTGCCCTCATGGCCTGGGACGTGACCCGAGATCCGCTTGCACGGGCCTTCGTATGCCTTTCGTTGGGCATCGCTGCGATCCATGACGACGTCCGGTCTTTTCGTGCGGTGCTGTCTTTGGCGGTGATCGTGTTTCTGCTTCCGGGAAACCTGGGCGGGAAGCGGCGGCCGCTCATCGCCGCGGCTGCCGTGATCTGGTCGTGCCTGATGGGGATCGATGCATCGGTGATCGCCCTTGCCTCGGTGGTCTTGACCCAAGGGCTCTTGGCGTTGACCCCAAGACGCGCGTCATGGGGCCAGCACGTTCGGCGGACAGCCTTGACCCTCGCAGTCGCGGGCGCGGGCGCCACGCTAGTGTTGTGGGCACTGGGTTTCTCTGCGCAGAAGCTGTGGACTGGCTCTTGGTCCAGCTTGCGGGCCTACGGCACGACCATGGTGCGGGACCCTGAGGGCGGGTGGGCCTACCTGGCTCTCGGCATTGCCGGCGCGCAGTGCGCTATAGCCCTTTGGCTCGCGCGTCGAGGTCGAAATACCGCTGCATCCGTCGCGGCCGTGCTGCTATGCGTCGCCCTGGTGCCCCAAGCGCGGGGTGTGCTCAGAAGCGATCCGGAGCATCTTTGGGCCGGGCTCCTGCCGGGGCTAGGTGCGCTCGTGCTCGCGAGCACCATGACTGAGCTGCAGCGAACGGTTCGCTGGACGACGGCAGCTGCTTCGCTCGGCGTGGTCATGACGTGGCTGACTCTGGACTCAGGGCGCATGAACGCATGGAGTTCTTCCCAGTGGGCGCGGGGCTTGGGGCTCTCCGACCACCCCGTCTCTCCACACTACCAAAGCGACTTCTCCCGAGTGTTGCGCTACCTGGAGACGCATCCGGAGCACGACTGCGTCACCCTGCCCGAGAGACTCATTGCCCTTCACGCCATCAGCGGCAAGCCTGGCCCCAGCCTGAGCGCGCATCGCTGGTCGCCGGGACACGCTAGCTCCCTGATCGACCGGATCGGCAGCTCGCACCAGCGTTGCCCCCTCGTCATTTCGTCGATCCGCTCCTTCGACTTGCCGCCGCGACATCACGGTGCAGCATTCGCTCCGGCGCGCCTCGCGATCGCACGACCCGAACACTTGATCGGCCCCAACCTGGTCGTAGCCACGGCGCGGCCGGAGCCCGCCATCACTACTCGAGATGTGCCCATGAACCCCGTTGACGAGAGGGTCGACGTCCCAGGTACCTTGAGCATCTCACTGCGAACGCCCATCGCGTCGACTAGCGCGCTATCGCTTCACTACGAGCTCGACCTTCCAAACTGGCGCTTGGCCCTGGGCGGAGCGCCGTGGCTGAAAGCGCAGTTCTTCACCGGAGATCGGCCGATTGCACCTGCCACCGAAGTAGCACTGCTATTCTTCAACGGACCGGCGCGCACGTGGATTCCCGTGCACCCGGAAGCAGCGGAGTGGAAGTTCGGCTTTGGGCGGGCGCCCACGGCGCCGGAGCTGCGCGCCTCGGCCGACCGGGTCGTGCTGTCCCTGCACGCGCGCCACCTGTCGCCGCGCCACATGCGGGTGCGGGTCCATGGCTTGCGCGAGTGGCTCGCGCCGGCCTCACCGCCAGTGGCCGGTAGCTGCTTCCCGAATCAAGATCTGCGCAAGGCCATCGAGAGCGGCGCCGCCATGAGTCGCGCACTATCACCGCGGGTCGACGGGGGCCATATGCTCTTGCCGCCAAACCCGGAGCGGGCCGCCCTCGCCGAGGTATTCATTCCGGTGCGCCCCTGCAAGGACAGTTGCCTCTACGGTCAGGTTGGGATCGATCAAGATGCTGGCGGGGACGCGGACCTGGAGGTGCACGCTGTGGATGGCTTCGAGCGACCACGACTATTGCGCTGGCGGGTCCGCCCGGGACACGCACCGCGCCCCTTCGAGGCCCCCCTCGGCCAATACGCCGGACTTCCGATCTTGATCCGGTTCGGCAGTGCGCCCGTCAACGGCCTGCGCCAACCACGCGCGGGGTTCCTGCGTCCGCGCATGGCCAGATGCAAATCCTTGGTGAGTGTCGTGCACCGCCTGCAGGACGGTCGAATGGAAACGCTCCGTGGCAAGGCGCGGGTTTCGGGGGATACGCTGCAGCTGCAGCCCCAGCCGCAAAGAAAGCCGCCCACGGAGGTCCGCGTGCCTCTGCGCTTGCCTCGGGACAGCTGTTTGGCGGTCGACCTTGCTCTAGAACCGACGCAAGCCGGTGCGCCGCAAGACCTCGAGCTCGGTGTGGTGAGGGGTGGAGAGTACGTGGTCCTAGTGAAAGACCGTGTGAGTGCAGACGGCAAAGAGCGACGCTTCTCGGACGTGTCACTGGAGGAATGGTGGGACAAGGATGTCGAACTGCGCTTTCTCGCTCGAGGGGTGCAAGATGACGACACTTGGGGTGTGTTCGCGAGACCGCGCATTCATGGTTGCGGCGACGGCGCCCCCTGGGCATTCGGGCCTGGTGATGAAAGGGGAGAGTGAACCCAGCGCACTGGGGTTCGGCTCGAGCCCACCCCGAGAGCCGAAGGCGTGGGCCCGGGCGCTCCGCGCACTTGTTGAACCAAGTCGAGAGTAGGGCATCCTGGCGGACCAGGGACGCGACCCCATCCAAAACACAATAAAATCCAATGCTTATGCAGCAGGATCGCCCAACTGGCCGGACCTGGCATGGAGTTGAATCAAAGCGCTTCGAGCACGGGAATAACTTTGCAAACCAGCTGTTTTTGAGGCGTCAGACTCGGGTGCGACGTTGTGTTGACTTGAGATGCGGCGCCGATAGGATGCCGCGCCCGAGCACCACGGCGTGGTCAGACCGCGCTTTTTTTTGACTGCTTGTGAGGATGCACACCGGAGGCCGGGTCTTCGGTTCGAGGAGTTTCGATGGGAACGGATGTGATGATTGCCGCCAGCGGCCTGAGCAAACGCTTCGGGACCGTGAGGGCGCTAGATAAGGTCAGCTTCGAGGTGAAGAAGGGGGAAGTGGTTGGCTTTCTCGGGCCCAATGGCGCCGGCAAGTCCACCACGATGCGGATCTTGACCTGCTTCATCTCGCCCACTGCGGGGTCGGCGAACGTCAAGGGCTTCGACGTATTCGACGAGCCGCTCGCGGTGCGTCAGTCCATCGGCTACCTGCCGCAGCGAGCGCCGCTGTACACGGACATGAACGTGTTCGAGTACCTGAAGTTCACGGCGACAGTGCGCGGCCTGGATGAGAGTGACTTCAAGAAGCGACTGAAGAAGGTGGTGGAGGTCTGCGGTCTGGCTCAATCCCTGGGCAAGGACATTGGCACCCTGTCCCACGGCTTCCGCCAGCGCGTTGGCTTGGGGCAGGCGCTGATGCACGACCCGCCGATCCTCATCTTGGACGAGCCGACGAGTGATCTCGATCCGAACGAGAAGGCTGAGGTCATTCGCTACATCAAGGAAATCGGCAAGGACCGCACCATCCTGCTGTCGACCCACAACCTGGCCGAGGTGGAAGAAGCCTGTGCTCGCGCCATCATCGTGAGCAAGGGGCGAATCGTTGCGGACGGCCAGCTCGACGACATCCGCGCCAAGACGGGCGCGGTTCGCTACATCGTCACCATTGACGAGAAAAACACGCTGCAAAACGGTGGCGCACCGTCCGTGTCGGAAGCCGAAGAAGCGCTTCGTGCCATCGAAGGCGGGCGGGGCATTCGCGAATTGCCCACGGACGAGACGGCTCACAAATTCGAGGTTTCGGGCGACAAGGACTCGGATCTGCGGCGAGAACTCTATGGGCTGATGGTCAACAAGGGCTGGATCCTGCTCGAGCTACGCCGCGAGGCGCAGAGCCTGGATGCGGTGTTCCGGGATCTGACTCGCGGGGACGAGCGCCTCGACCGCGGAGAGGAGTGGGACGAGGACGAGGATTTTGACGACGACGAGCCCTACGACGACGACAGTGATGACGACGACGACGAGGAGCGGGAATCAGATCCCGGCGACTCGAGCGACTCGAGTGACGATGACGATGACGACGATGACAACGATGACGACGAGGATGAGGACTGAGCCATGTCACCTATGTTGACAATTGCGCGTCGGGAGTTTCGCTCCTACTTCGATTCACCCCTGGCCTATGTGGTCATCTGCCTGAGCTTCTTGGCGCTCGGCTTGATGTTCTTCATGTACCGAGGCGGCTTCTGGCAGGCGGACAAGGCCAGCCTGCAATCCATGTTCGAGTACGCCCCCTTGGGGCTCTCGGCTTTGGTCGTACCCGTCGTGACCATGCGGCTCTTGGCCGAAGAGCGTCGCAGCGGCACCTTGGAAATGCTGATCACTCTGCCCGTTAGGGACAGCGATGTGATTCTAGGCAAGTACCTGGGCGCCTTGGGGCTGGTCCTGGTGCTCGTCATTTCCACGGCAGCCTACCCCCTCGCAATGTTCCGATTTCCCTGGCATCTCGGCCCCTTGGACATGGGTCCGATTATGTCCGGCTACTTGGGCTTGGTGCTTTTTGCGGCATGCGCCACCGCCATCGGACTCTTGGTGAGTTCGATGACTGAGAGCCAGTCAATTGCGTTCTTCGTGACCTTCTTCGTTCTCGTTGCCCTGTGGCTCATGGGCTACGCGGCAGACGGCGTGAAGGGGCTGCTCGGAACGGTGCTGACCTACGTCAGCTTCCAAAAACACTTCGCAGGCTTCGCGCGGGGCCTGATCGACACCCGCGACGTCGTGTTCTTCTTGAGCGTGACCGTCGTCGCTTTAGCAATCGCTTTCCGGGCGCTTGAACGGCGCAAGTGGGCTTGAGACATGGCAACCCAAGATCAAAAACGCAAAGCCGCTACCCAAACCGGGTTCTACCTGCTGATCCTGGCCGGCATCGCCGTCATGGCCAACGTGATCGCGTTCGGCTGGTACGGGCGCATAGACGTCACCAAGTCCGAGCGCTTCACCCTTTCGCAGGGCAGCGCCCGCTTGGTGAAGAACCTCAATTCACCCATCGAAGTCGACGTGTACGTGACACGCGGCCTTGCACAGCTGGATACCTTCGTGCAGGACTTGACGGACCTGCTGAAGGAGTACGAGCGCGCCGGCGAAGGTAAGTTCAAGTTCACTCTGATCGAAGCCAAGAGTGACGAGGAGCGTGCGGCGGCCAAGGAAGCTGGATTGCAGGAGATGGCCTTCGGCGAAACCAGCCAAACGGGTAACGATCAGGCCTCCATCGCCCAAGGCTACATGGGCCTCGTGCTCAAGTACGGCAGCGAAAAGGGCGTGATCCCGCAGTTGGCGCCAAACCGGGCCGAAGGCCTCGAGTTCTGGGTCACGAACAAGATCCGAGAAGTCCGTGACAAGAGCGAAAACATCAAGCACCGGGTCGGCGTCATCACCGGCAAGGATGAACTCAAGCTCTCAGATGGAAACCTGATCCCGAAGCAGGGGCGTGGTGGCGCTCCGAGTATCAAGAGCATCCTGGAGCAGGCGTTCCCCTTCTACTCCCTCGAAGAAGTGGATCTAAAGGACGGCGCAACCGCCATCGACAAGGACCTGGACGGCGTGATCATCACCCAGCCGCGCAAGGACTACGTCGACAAGGAGCTGCGGCGCATCGACGAGTTCCTGATGCGGGGTAACAAGGCGCTGGTGGTCTGGGCCTCGGCTGTGACCCTCAAACCACAAGACCCGAGCATGAACGCCACGCTTTCCTGGCACGGCTTGGACAAGCTGCTCGAGGGCTACGGTTTCGGCGTGAAAAAGAACGCCGTGATGGATCACGGCGCGCAGTTCCGGCTGCCGATCATGACTCAAACCGGCGGCGTTTCTTCGATTCGCCACCCGGGCATCGCCCATGTGATCAATGACCCACGCTTTGATGACGACGACGAGAAGCTGCTCGACAACAGCTTTGCTGGCTTCTTCCGAATGGACGAAGTGGCATTCCCCTTCCCCTCCAGCATCGAGTTGCTGAAGGACAAGCAAGGCGAAGACGTCAAGATCAGCGCCGTGGCTCGCACCACACCGGCGGCGAGCGTAATCGAGGGTGACAACGTCGACATGAAGCTCCAGGCGGAGTGGAAGCCGTCTCCGCCCTACGGCCAGCACATCATCGCAGCCGTTGCCGAAGGCAAACTGAAAGCCTCCATGGGCACCGGTGACGACGTCACGGTGCCAGCCCAAGCGCCAGAGCCGTCCCGGGTTCTGGTCGTGGCTTCCGGACTGTTCGTGACGAACCCCTTCGCGTTCGCCGGCAACGGCCCAGAGCTGGGTGGCCAGTTCGCAATGATGGGCAACGTCGGCGGTGACCCGCAACTGCAGATGATCGCCCAACCCTATGCGCAACGCTACCTGACCAACACGATCTTGAGCGTTAAGAACACCCTCGATTGGATCAGCGGCGACGCGGACCTGCTCGCTGCCAGCGCGAAGATCATGGGTGATCCCAACCTGACCTACTCCAGCATTTCCAAGCCCAGCATCGCTGCCGAAGACGACGAAGCGGCCATTCGCAAGAAGGACGAGGAGTACCGCGAAAAACGCAAGGGCTTGCAGAAGCAAGTTCAGTGGTCATTGACCCTGGGCATGCCTCTGCTCTTCGGCCTGTTCGGGTTTGGACGTTGGCGCTATCGCCAGAACAAGAAGCTCTCCCACAAGGTGTGATCATGGCTGTTCCCATGGATAAGAAGTTGGGCATCGCCGTTGTCCTGCTCGTTGGCCTCGGCGGCGTCTACTACCTGCAGACCAAGAAAAAGAAAGAAGAGCTCAAGGGCTATACGGCGGAGTCTCGCCAAGCGGAGCTTCCCAAGCTCGGGATCGGCGAGGAGCAAACCAAGGCGGTCAACAAGATCACGATTTCAACCCCGCCCAAAGAAGGTGGCGCCGGCACGGCGGTCACTCTGGAAAAGAAGGGCGACAAGTGGAACGTGATGGCGCCGGTCGAGGCGGCCGCCAATGACACCAACGTCAAGTCTCTGCTCGACAACCTGAAAAGCTTGGAGATCAAAGAGACGATCGACCCGGGCAAGGACGCCTACGAGAAGTTCGAAGTCACGGACAAGAAGGCTCTACACGCCGTCTTCTACAAGGGCAAAGAGGCCGTTGCGGACATGTACTTCGGCCAGAGCGGCTCCCGGGGCCAGATGACGCGCATCGCGGGCAAGGATGGCGTCTACGCCATCAAGGGCTACTCCAGCTATTTGTACGATCGCCAGATCAAGGACTGGCGTGACCGCACCTTGTTCAAGTTCGAGGAGGACAAGGTCAAGACCATCACCGTCACCAACGAACACGGTCAGTTCGCCTTCGCCAAGGACGGCGACAAGTGGAGCGCCAAGTTCAAGAAGGCAAAGGCGCCGGTGGCGACAAAGCTGGACAAGTTCGACGAGGCAAAGGTGAAAGACGCCATTCGGGCATACAAGGGCTTGAATGCGGACGACTTCGCGGTTGGCAAGAGCCTTTCGGACGTGGGATTGGAAGAGCCCGCAGGCACGATCGTGTTCGAACTCGGAGATGGCGCGAAGCGCACCTTGCTGGTCGGCGCCACCGCGGAGGGCACCAGCCGCTGGGCCAAGAAGGCCGACGCCGAAGAGATCGTTAGCATCGGTTCCTGGGCCGCAGACTGGGCGCTCGGCGAAGCCTCCAAGTTTCAGAAGACCGAAACCCCGGATGGCGGAGCAGCGCCAAAGCCCCCGGGTGGGCCTGGTGGCGGCCTTCCGCCCGGCATGAAGATGCCGCCCGGCATGAAGATGCCGCCTGGGCACTAACGCTGACGGCGACGAAGCACCAACAACAAGGCGCCGATGCCGAGCCAGCTCGGCATCCTGGGAGCGTGGCTACGAGCCGTCGTGATGCTGCAGCTCGTGTCGTCTTCAGCCGAGTCTGCGCGAGGTAGTGTGCAGATCCCGTCCTCCAAGCCAGTGTGCCCAGGCAGCTCCCACAGGAGTCAGCGCAGGCAGTATCGCAGCACACTCCCCTTCTCCCCGAACGCCTCCGGAACATCTCCGCTGAAGGCGCAGGCTCCCACCACGAGAAGCGCGCCGCCCACGAGCGATACGACACGCGAGGGACCAGGCATTCAACCAGAAAGTATAGGGCTTTTCTGCCACCCCATACAGGGCGCGCGCGGCTGAGCAGGCCCGTGGTAAAAGCGCGGCTGTCCTATGCGCGTCTCACTGACTTGGCTCAAAGAACTGTTGCCCGGATTGGAGATCCCTCACGCCCAGATAGCCGAGCACTTGACCCAGGCGGGGCTGGAAGTCGAAGCGATCACGCACATTGGCGCCGGCGCCGAACCTGCGGTAATTGCTGACGTTCAGAAGATCGAACCCCATCCGAAGCGTTCGGGGCTCAAGCTCGTGAGTGTGGATCGCGGCGGCGCGACGGTTACGGTCGTATGTGGGGCAAGCAACGTGCCGCAACCTGGCGGTCAGGTCGTGCTCGCACCTCTGGGCACAGTGCTACCCGGTGTAGGTGAGCTCAAGGCTCGAGAGCTGGGCGGTGTGCTCAGCGAAGGAATGTTGCTCTCCGAAGCCGAGCTCGGCTTGGCCGAGGACTCCGAGGGGATCCTGGTCTTGGATGCGGGTCGATTCGCTGCCGGCAGTCCGCTCTTCGATGCGTTGCCCGCTGCGCGCGACACCATCTTCGAGTTGGGCATCACGCCAAACCGCCCAGACGCCCTGGGTCACGTCGGCGTTGCCCGTGAGTTAGGCGCGATTCTGGATCTACCGTTCTCGCCGCCGCAGCCCGGGGACATCGCGAGTTTCGTCGATGACAAGCTGGACGACCTGATCGAAATCGAGAACCGCGACACGGAACGCTGCCCGATCTACGGCGCGGGCGTGGTCCTAGGCGTCCAGGTAGGGCCATCTCCAGAGTGGCTGCGCTGGCGGCTTTCGCTACTCGGCGTGCGACCGATTTCCAACATTGTCGACATCACCAACCTTCTGCTCTTGCAGTTCGGCCAGCCTTTGCACGCTTTCAATCTAGACCAGGTCGGCGGCGCCAAGATCATCGTGCGCCGGGCCGCAGCCAAGGAACCCTTCACGACTCTCGATGGCGAGAAGCACACCCTGAGCGACGACGACCTAGTCATTGCCGACGCCGAGGCACCCAGCGCTCTGGCAGGGGTCATGGGCGGCCTCGACAGCGAAATCAAAGACGACACCACCCGCGTCCTACTCGAGTGCGCCTACCTCCAGCCGCGAGGAGTGCGTCGGACGGCTCGTCGCCACGGTCTGTCGACGGAGGCCAGCTTTCGCTTCGAGCGCGGCGTCGATCATGGCGCCGTGCCGCTGGTGCTGGAGCACGCCAAAGCCCTGCTCGCGCAGCTTGCCGGAGGCAAAGTCGTGCGTGGGCAGATCTTGGCGTCTGGCCCAAAGATCCCAATCCCGACGATCCGTCTACGCAAGAGTCGCATCGACGCGCTCTTGGGCACCGAAGTGCCCTTCGACCAAGCGCTGAACCTGCTGCAGCGCCTGGGTTTCGCCAAGACGAGTAGTGAGGACGGCGTCGCCGAACTATCCGGCGCCAGTTGGAGGCCCGACACCACGCTGGAAGTCGATCTGATCGAGGAGGTCGCCCGTGGCTACGGCTTCGACAAGATCCCGACGCTGCTGCCCGCCATTGCGCCGCAGGAGCCGCGCACCGCTGGCGATCTAGAGCGACAGGTGATTGGCGTGGCTACGGCGCTCGGACTTTCGGAAGCCGTCACCTACAGCTTCGTCTCCGAGAAAGAGCTGACCGCCGTGCACGCGCCGCCGCCGGTCGTTTCTTTGCTCAACCCATTGAGCGAGGAGCGCAGCGTGATGCGCACCAGCTTGCTACCCGGGCTCCTCGACGCCGTTGGCCGCGCGCAGCGCCATGGACAGCGCGCCGTGCGACTATTCAGCGTGGGTTCACTCTTCTTGAAACCCAACCCGGACCGGGGCAGCCCCGCAGCCGTTGCGGCGCGCCCACGTCTCGAGGGCGATCCACGGGTACTGCCAGAGGAACGCCCTAGCCTGGCCGTCGTCATTGCGGGACCGCGCCCCGGCTACCTGGGCAAGCCCCAAAGCGTGGATGTCTGGGACGCCAAGGGGCTAGCCGAGGAGCTGCTCCGCAGAATCAGTGGTCGAGATGTCACCACCTCTGCCGCTAAGGGCAGCGACGAGGCCTCGCATTTGCATCCGCGAGGCGCGGCTTTCCTACTCATCGACGAAGTGGTGGTGGGGCACTTCGGTCCTTTGCACCCGGATGTCAGCGACAGACTGGACCTGCTGGGCGAAGTATTCGCGACCGAGATCGACCTGGCGGCGATAGAAGCCCTGCCGGCGCCGGTGCCTCGCTTCAAACCGATCCCCCGGTTGCCGGCAGTCACACGGGATCTCGCGATTGTAGTGCGGCAGGATATCGCAGCCGCAGAGGTCGAGCGGGTGATTCGACAGCAGGCTGGTGATCTCTGCGAAGCCGTCGAGCTCTTCGATCTGTTTCGGGGTGGTTCCGTGCCCGAGGGGCATCGCTCCCTCGCCTTTCACATTGTCTACCGGGATCCCCTAGCGGCTTCCAATAGCGACAAGGCCCGCACGCTGACTGACAAGGAAGTCGACAAGCGCCACAAGCAAGTCGTTCAAGCAGCCCAGAGTGAACTCGGAGCCGAGCTGAGGACCTAGTGCGTCACGGGATGTTGGCGGCCATCGTTGTCGCGTCGACCCTTGGGATCGGCGGGCCGACGCATGCCCAACCGAAGGGCGACGCGAAGGACACGGCTAGCAAAAAACCCGACAAGAAGGCCGGCAAGAAACCAGGGAAGAAGTCCGACGACGCTAAGAAAACCGAGGAGCTGCCCGAAGGGGACGATCAAGTGAAGGTCGCTCCCCCGCCCCCTGAACCCAAAGCCGGCGATCAGTACCCAGCTCCGGTGGAGCTCACGGCGCCACCGAAGAAGCGACGCTGGATTTCCGTCGGCCTGGATGTAGCAAGTTTGATGCGACCGTCCGGACGCGACGACGTGCGCTACCTGCCCGGGCTGTTCTGGGGCGGTCATGTGCGTGCCGAGCTACTCGACTACCTCGGTCTGCGTGCCTATTTCACCCGGGGCCAGCACAGCGTTGGGCTCGACGACGGGGCGTTGGGGCCGACCACGGCCTCACAACCCAACGTCACCGTGAGCAGTATCGGGGGCCGGCTGGAACCCACACTACGCGTCGAACGTCGCGCACGGCTGTTTCTGGGGCTCGGGGTCGCCTGGAGTCGATTGGTCGCTCCAGAACTGGAGACACAGCCCCAGTGGCGGAGCTTCGAGCGCTCTGGGGTCTTCCTGGAGTGGACCGCGGCACTCGGCGCGCTCATCGACGTGATCGAGGATCACGCGGGAATCGTCGTTTCCCTACACGCTGGCGCCACGAGCAACGCCAGCGGTAGTGCCTTCGACAATGTTCAAGCGATCGATCACAATGGGTTGCGCGCCCGAATTGGCGGACTGCCGATCAGTGAGACGACCTTTGGTGCAAACTTGGGCGTCGAAGCTATATTTTGATCATGCTCCGCTTGCCAACCATCGCCGTCTGCGTGGTGGTGGGCGCGTGTTCTCCGAAAGCCGATAGCGAGCCGAAGACGGCCGAAAGCAGTGTCGTGATACCGGACGCGCCTGGGGAGGCCGTGCCGGACGATACACCTGCACCCAGCAGCAATCAGGGACCCGCAGCGGGCCCAGAGCCAGTGGAGGACGAGTCGGACGAGATCGCGGAAGACAGCCCACCACCATGGGGTGGCTTGAATCCGTCGGGCTCACGCGGAGGCCCGCTCTGTGACCAAGCGGCCGACTGTTGCTTGAAGATTTTGACTCTGTCGTCCAAAGACCCGAGCGTGGGCAAGACCTGCAATACGTTTCGCAACGCGCCGACCGTCGCTTGTCAGAGCTTGCTCAACGCCCTCAAGCAGGCACCGCAGAACATGGGCGGGAGCTGCCCTTAGGCCGCGAGAGCCCTGCACGCCTTCAGCGAGATCCTCGGTGCCGCCGGACTCGATAGTCCGGAGGATCTGCGACCGTGGCACGTACAGCGCAGGCTCAGTCCCACAGACGTCCGCTCATTGGACGAGATCTTCCACTTCGTGGAGCCCCGGCGCGTTCTTGGAAAATGCGATTCCGGAGCAGTTTCGCGCCGCATGGCACGCGGCGCGACCCGACACCTTCGAGCGCACGGAGCCCGCGCGCCCGACGCCCTACGTGCGACTTGCCGTCGTGCGCTGACACTAGCCAGCGCCCCTGACGGCCGCAGCGTGCCCGCCGAGCTAGAGTCTCAATCCGGCGACGGTTTGCGCTAGGCTACCCGGGAGCCGCCGATGCAACAGCCTCCGCCGCAACAGCAACCGCCACCAGCGCCGCCCGCTCCCCCCGGGCAGCCTGCCGGCTATCAGGCGTTCACGCCCCCGCCCGTCGGCAGCTATGGGCAGCCTCTGCGGCCACCCTCACCCCAGCCCTCGGGCGAAGCCATCGCTGCGTTGGTTTGTGGCCTGATGGCCTGGTCGTGCTTTCCCATTGGGTTCTTGGCGATCTGGCTCGGCGCCCGCGCGCGTCGCCTTGCGCGGGAGAACCCTCAAACCGTCGGGGGCGAGGGCATGGCACTGGCGGGCATGATCACCGGCGGCGTGATCGCGACGCTGATGCTCTTGTTCTGGCTCGCCTATTTTGGCTTCTTCGCCGCCATGTTCGGGTTCGGCTTAGCCGCCGGGCCCTGAGGTTGTGGTCGTTCCCGCTTTCGTCTTCGTAGCCATCCCAGTGTCAGGAGCTGCCCCGCCAGGCTCGGCTAGCCGTCCGCCGTGGCGCGCCTTCTGGATCTAGGGGTGCCCCGGCGTCGGCCAATGCGCCCAGCAGCGCATGAGTCGTAGCCAGGGTGGCAACGGCCTGGCTCAAGGGGACTGGACAGCGCCCAGTGCGGACGGCTTCGGTGAAGGCGCGCAACAGCCATGCGCGGTCGCTACCCGTGTAGTCGCGAACCTGGCCTCGATCGCGAACCTCGACGCCTGCCGAAGTACGGAGCACCCGCCGCTGCCCACGGGAAAGTTCCAATACACTTCGAGATGCGGCGTAGTCGATGCCGAGATCCACGATGAGTTCGGGCGTTGCAATGACGTGGTCCGACGCTCCCGCAGCCCCGGGCGTTGCCGGGATCAACCGCGCGCGGATCTTCTCCGGTCGCGCCGCACCTCCCAGCTGTACCTGATCGACGCTGAACTCTGCTCCACCCGCCACATGACATGCGAGCTCCATGCTGTGGTGGAGCTGTTGAAAGAGAGCGTTCGGATGCCAGCTGTTTGGTGCGTCCAGGGCGTCGGGAGGAATCTGAAAGCGAATGAACAGATGGTCCCCGGCTTCGCATGCAAGCTCCCCCACTCCGGGTAGCGTGGCGAGTTGGTGTGCGGCCATGGCGGTCACGCCACGTGTCTCCGCAAGCTGCTGCAGCCCGCGTGCCTCGTCGACGTCGTGGCAGAGGGGTTTTTCGACGAGGAATGGCACTCCGTGTTCCAGGCACGCCCGAACCAACGCCCCATGAGTATGCGTAGGAGTGGCGATCACGACCGCATCGGGACGCCGCTCTTCCAGCAACTGCACTGCATCGCCGTAGCAGGCGACGTGACCGAATTGCGTGGAGTTCGGTCCTCTCGGCGACGCCACGGAGTCGAGGGCCAGCTCTGGAACGTCAGGCAGCGCGCCCCGGAGATCCAGCGCACGACGGCCACTGCCCAGCATGGCCAGGCGCAGCGGACGGCGCCCCGCTGCGCTCACCACGGGTAGCCGTCGCAGGTTCGACGGCTCTGGGCCGTGGGTCGGATCGCGTTCATAGAGCGCGCGCCCTTCCTGCTCCAGAGCGTGGTCGCGCAGTTCTCGGGGGACGTCCTCGAAGCTTCTTGGCACGCCCCAGGGCATCACCCCCAACTTCGTTGCAATCTCCTTGGCAACGTCTCCGCACAGGGCGACCCCGGGCATCGCACGCAACTCGTCCAGCCCGTAGCGCTCGGCGTAAGGACGCCACACCCCCGTGCAGGCCCGAGAAAACCGGCACTCGTCGCATTGCACGCCCCGGACCTTGTGCTCCAGGTCTTCGTGCAATGCGGCGTTGGAGATCCACAAGGCATCAGACCAGGCGACAAACTCTCCGAGCTGACAAGGTGGAATACCCTGCCGAGAGCCGATATTCACGGGCTGGCCCAGGTCGACGGCGCGATGCATCGCACGGCGCAGGTGGGGCCAGACCTCGGCATAACGAGGCATGAGCGAGAGATTGTCCAGGGCGCGGTATTCCGGGGTCAGGAAAGCGAAAGAGAGCATCACCTGGCTGCCGAAACGCCCCGCCACGAACTGTACGAACTGCTCGAGGCGCTGGCAGCTCGGCGCCGTAATCACGTGATTGACTGCAGTGCGAACTCCTCGCTTCGAAAGCTGCTCGATGGCGCGGCAGGTGCGATCGAAGTCTCCATCTTTGCGCGTCAAGGCACGGGAGACCCGCTCCGAATCAGCGTGCAGGGACACGAAGGCATGGCTGAGCCCCGCGTCGACGAGGCGCTGCACTCTATCTTGTCGATCCAGGAGCACCCCGTTGGTGACGATCTCGATCTTGGGAATGCCCAGGCGGCGGGCCAGACGAATGTAGTCGACGAGTTCTTTGGACAGGGTGGGTTCACCGCCGCTGAACGATAGGTGCGGAACACCGCGCCCTGCGGCGCGAACGATCGCACGCATCACGCTGCGCGGATCTTCGTAAGCGTTCTTGCTGGTTTGGTTAGCGCTGCAGAAACCGCAATCTTGGTTGCAGTGCACGGTGGGCCGAATCACGAAAAGCTCGGGGCCACCGCCGAGCCGTGCGCTGCGCCGCCGTAGCTGGCGCCTGGCGCCGCCCGTGACCTGTTGGAAGGGAATGAGCCCATTGCTGCCGTGGGTTTGTCGGTAGTTGGAGTTCGGTCCAGCACAGCCATCCGCCAGGGTGCACTCTCGGCAGGGTCGCAACAGTCCATCCGTGGCGGCGGTTTGCTTCGCGAACAAGTCGAGCAGCTCGCTGTGAGGGTGCACAGCGCACAGCGGCACGCCAGCGGACGGAATGATGCTAACGGCAGTATGCGACGCCTTGAGGTGCGTCAGTAGCGGCGGCAGATGCGCAGCAACCTGAGTCAGCTGCGGCAGAAGGGCCCGCGCCCGGCGGTCGTCGGGCAGATGAAAGTGCACGCCACGAACCCGGGTGACAGCACGCTCGAGCAAATCGAGGATACGTCCCAGATGCGAGAGTGTGGGGGCCAAGAGCGGGATCTCGACCTCGATGCCGACCCCAGCACGGTCCAGCGCTCGCATGCCCGCCAAGCTGCGCACCA
Source organism: Polyangiaceae bacterium (assembly GCA_965222375.1). Taxonomy (GTDB): domain Bacteria; phylum Myxococcota_A; class Polyangia; order Polyangiales; family Polyangiaceae; genus JACKEA01. Next base: position 2,139,687 of record CBDCTZ010000016.1, on the reverse strand, counting down.
GACTGCCGCGACGCCCACTGATGCGGTCGTGCATGTCCGCGCGGTGGGAGAACACAGGCACGAGGACAGAGTCGGCCCCCGCGGACGCGAGCCAGTCGGCGGAATCGGGTTCGGCATAAGAAAGCGCTGGCGTGCGAACGACGACCTCGGAAAAGCCGCTGTCCCGGGCCGCCGCGATCACGTCTGCGAGGCCATCTCCCGGCTCCGTGCCGCCACGCAGCTCCACTCGGCTCCCGCCGGCGCGCATCGCATCTTTCGGCTTGGGGCGACCGGGCGCGTCCTCGCAGTCGCAGACCGGGCAGGACAAGCGACAACCACCGGGCACGTGCGCCTGCACCGTGCGGCCAGCTGCGATGCCACCCGCTGCGGGTTGGGCCGAACGCATGCACGCCAGCACGTCGGACACCGTCACCGTCTCCGGTTCCGTTCGCGCATCGAGGGCATCCAGCAGCGCGGCGAATAGTTTGGGTTCGTCCCGTCCAGCTATGGCAACGTGCGCCTCTCCTGCGAGGCGAGAAAACCGCGCGACATAGGGATCGCGAAAACGCCAAGGCGTCGCCGGAAAGTAGCCGTAACGCTTGGACGCATCCTCGCTGTCTTCGTCGAAGGCATCCGTGAGCAATCCGTCACGTTGGGCGAGATAGTACAGCGCATTGTCCGGGTACAGTCGTACTCGGGAGAGCAGCAGCTCGCCGCGCAGCTCGTGCAAGCGCGTGCGCTGGATCCCATCCAGATTGAGCTCCAAGTCCCGGCGCGTGGTCCAAGGTGTGAGCAGCACGAAACCAAAGGCTGAATGAGACAAATCCAGCACGTCCGGGTAGCGTGCGACCATCTTGCGCAGCCAGGCCAGGAACTCGACATGGGTCTCGACGTCGAGTCCCTTGTTCATACGGGCAAGTTCGACTGGGGAGAAGTTCTCGATCCCGACGAGGTATGGCGCCAAGCGAAATCGCGTTCCGCGAAGCCGCTTCAGGATGCGCTCGACGCGCGCCTGCGCGCGGAGAAACCAATCCGCGCGCGTCTCGAGCAAGAGGGTAAACGGCGCCAGGTTGTCACCCATGGCCCGATCGAACAGTTGTTCCAAGTAGGCGAAGGGGTTCTGGTCCTTGAGCACCAGTCGCTCGATGCTCGGCGCATGCCGGCGCAGGTAGCGCACCTGCTCGAGGACTCGCTCGAGCACGGCTTCCAGGGGCAAGGCTTCGTAGCGATTGCCCGCGGCACAGAACCCACAGCCTCGCCCCACTCCCCGAGGCAATTCGACGCCAGAGAAGTGCTCGTTGTCCCGGGCGTCGTTCTGGTAGGGGCAGCCGGCGTTGCCATGTAAGACAAAGAAGTCAGATTGCTCGGGCTTGGGCCCGATCCAAATCGGGTCCAGATTCGGTGTGAAGGCGCGCTGCTCGGGCGGCACCGGCCGGCTTTCGGGCAAGAGCGCGGCCCCGGAGCTCCGACCCGGTGCGGCCATCTCAGCGTCAGTCACATGCTTCAGCAAATTCAGCACCAGATCCGTGGCGGGGGCCGCGAGCACGTGGTCAGCGGGGGGCTCGAAAGCATGCTCCCCGCGAACGGCAATCAAAGTGTGCCGCGGTAGGATCCTGCGCAACGCTTCGGCCACGGCTTGGCTGAAAACGCGTTGGTACAGCACGACGGGATACGACTGCAGCGCCTGAGACAAAGCGCTCAAAGCGGCATCGGGAGCCGCGGGGTCGATCACAGCAGCGATGATGTCGTTGTCGACGCCCTCAGCACGAAGCTCCCCGGAGAGCACGCACAACTCGCGGTCGCCTAGATATGAGCGATCCCCATGACTGTGCAGGCTCAGAATCGCGAGCCGCGTCGAGGGCGGAGCTGCCACCTGCCGAGTATACTGCTCCCGTGAGTGCGGTTCTCGTCGTGGGCGATACGAAGCGGGCAAATGCCTGGGCCGCAGCTCTTCGTCAGTCGCCAGCTATCGCGGAAGTGCGCCGGGCCGCCGCCAGCCCTGCCGCCATCAAGAGCGCGATAGCCGCGTCCCCCAGCACGCAAGTTGCCATCGCCATCGGTGGCGCCCTGGGTCACTGGCTGGCCGAAACGGCCAGCGGATTGGGCGCGACGGGCGTGGTCAGTGCGCCGGCGGGCGCCTCGCTGCCGGCAGGCTTTTCCCGGGCGCCGGACTTCGATGCAGTGCCCGGAGTTGGCTGGCTCGCGAAGCACTTGAGCGCGGCAACCGAGCTGCACCTCACGCTGCGGGGCAGCGCGGACGGTCATAGCGAAGACCTCAGCGAGGTCGTGCGCTTGGGGATGTGCGTGCTCGCGCGCCTCGGCCATGAAGCATCGGTTCGCGACCTTTTCTTCGAAGGCGATAGCCGCGCACGCCTGCAGCTCGAGAGTCCACCACTCCAAGAAGTGTGTTTGGAAGCGTCAGCGGGCGGCTCCGCACTGCGCATTAGAGCGCGTGGACTTCGATCCAGCGTGGAAGTGCGAGTTGAAAACGGGCAAGAAGTGCGCATTCTTCATGGGCGCGGCCAGCCGAAGACGCGACAGCTCGCCTTGCCCCCTGCCGCCGCCTTTGCGCTAGCACCGTTGATAGAGTCTCCGGACCCCATGCTTCCGCCTGTGGGCATCGACGAGGTGGAGGCCCGCTTGCACGAGCTTCCTCCGCCGCCATCAGCGTTCGAGTTCCTGCGCGGCTCGGCGAACCACTGGCCCGACGCCGCGGGCGCCTGGCAAGTGTCGGGAACCCTCGCCCAAGCCGACGCCGTCGACGACCTAGAAGACCCAGCAGGTGCATCCCGCCTGGAGCTCATGGCTTTCACCGAGGGACAGAAACCCGCAGTCATCCTGGCGGTCCCTGATGTCGAAGCGCAAGAACTAGCGCACCGATTTCCCCACTCCCTATCCCTACCCCATGAGGGCGGCAAACTGTGGCTGGCCGCGCGGAGCGAAGAAGATCTCCACCAGTTGGTCGCCATGCGCAGCGCGCCGGATCCTGACGCACACTTGCGGGCAATCGGCTCTCTCTTGGGCTATCCCAGCTGCTGCGTGGAGGCCTTTTCACGCCAGCACGACCGTGGCGATGACACACGCTCTCGCTACACCACGGCACTGCGCACGTCGCCTGAGGGTCCGTGGCCGTGGGCGCTGAACAACTGCGGCGTGCGAGTCATTCCCTTCTTCCCGTGCAGCTACGCCTGTGCCCACGCGGAGCGAGATGCCAACCGAGTCTTGACCTTGCTCGAGGCCGCAGAACCCACAAGCTATCAAGACCTGCGCAAGCGCCTGGCCGCGCCGGTTTTCTTCTTCGATGACGACGCCTTCATTCGTGTAGAGCGCCTCAACGACACCGAGCGCAAGGTCGGAACTCCAAAAGGCGCACCAGCTTGGCTCGTGGAGCTGGCACGCGTGCTTGCCTGCCCGGGTCAGCTGCAGGTTCGCCCTGACGCGCTGCAGATCCTCCGAGACGGATCCGTTGTCGCCGAAGCCCAGCGCAACCTGCCGTTGGGCATCTGGATGCCCTTCGGCACGCCCTGACGATCAGAACGGCGCGCCGCTACCGGTCGTGCAGTTCACACACTCCGGCAAACTCTTGTTCGCCGGGTCATTGCACTTGAAGGGGCAGTAGTCGAAGGTCTGGAAGATCTTGTCGACCTGGTCACATTCGTCGCTCGTTCCAGACACGGAGAACTCGCCGTAGCCGCCGTTGGCGTAGAACTTCGCGGCACAGGCTGTTTCTGCGGCGCCCTGGGTGATCCAACTCGGCAAGTCCGGCATGGCTTGGTCGCCATCGCTACCATTCGGCCCCTTGCCCGCCATGCCGTAATAGGCCTCGGTGCAGACTTGCGTCACAGCGCAGTCAGAAGCGGAATTCTTCGCCGCACCGGAGGCGGATAGCGCCTTGATCGTGAAGCAGAGCTTGAAGTAGCCGTTGCAATCCACCCGCAGCGTGTTTGGAGAGAACGGCTGCGCGGGTGCTTTGCCGGAGGGGAAGTCGATTTCAGTCTGGGTTGGGCAACGAGCGCCGCCGGGATCCAAAATGGTGGAGACGCCGCCAATGACGGTCGCGCCCTGGGTGTAGAAGCAAGGGCTGGTGTTCTTGACATCCCAATAGCCACCGCTGAAACACTTGCAGGCTGAGGCGCCGGTCGCGCCGGGTGCCGGCTCGAAGGTCGGCGGCGCGACGCCTTGGAAGCCTTCGCACGGCCCCCAAGCCAGGTTCAGCTCGCCGGTGTTGATGCACGTGGTCATCCCGTCTTTGCACAGACCCCGATTGCGGTTCTTGCGTTTGCCGGGCCAACAAGGAGCCGTCGTGCCCTCGGGGCCGCACGGGCAGCCCTGCAGGTTCTTGTCATCGGGACACTCGGGCGTCCCACCGGGAACGATGGGTTTCGCGCCCGCGTCGCTGCAGTCCGGCGGCAACGGATCGTTTGCGAAGAAGGCATCTGCGCCGTAGTCCGGCGCAGAACCATCGATCAGAATGGTCCCCGCATCCCCCGACGTTCCGCCGTTGGCGGCGCTGGCGCCGTTGCCCCCGGAGCCTTTGGCCCCGAACCCGCCGCCACCTCCCGAGCCGCTGTCCGCGGAGCACTGCAGGGCGCTGCCTGCCAGCAAGCCCAACGAGAGAGTGATGAAACCCGAACGTAGCCAGCGACCCAATCTCATGACGGGGCAAACAATAGCACCAATGCCCCGCGGACACCTTGCCCCCAGCCGAGGTCGGTCTGGCCACGTGAACGCCCGCGCAGATCTCTCAATGACGGCATCGTCAGTGAAACGAAAAACCTGGATGATTCCGCGCACCCACCCCGCCCGCAGGGGCTCGACATGCGGCCCAGAGGGCGCACGCCAGGGGGCCCGGCCCCCCCTGAGGCCGGTCATGGCACGGAGGAGGAGCGCCGCGGGCGCAGCGCAGTCAGAAGGCCTTGAGCCCCAAGAACACGAAGTTCACGGCGACGAAGATCGGCAGCAGGATGACGCAGGCCCAGACCAGGTAGGCACCGAAACTCGGGCACTTCACGCCAGCACCATCGGAAATGCTCTTGACCATGAAGTTTGGCGCGTTGCCGATATAGGTCATCGCGCCCATGAAGACCGCACCGAGAGAAATCCCCTGCAGCACGTCGGGGCGAACGCCCACTATTGCATCGGGACCGCCGACTCCTTGCCCTTGAGCGAGCGCCAGGAACGTCAAATAGGTTGGTGCGTTGTCCAGAAAGCCGGACAGCACGCCGGTGGCGAAAAAGAACTGCCACGGCTCCCGAACTGGCAACTCGCCACCTCGAGCTTCCAAGATCATCAAGGCGGGGATCATTGCCGCGAAGATGCCGGCAAAGAGCACGGCCACCTCCTCGATCGCGTGGAACGAAAACTGATTCGCCGTGCGGGGGTTAAGCCTCGGAGCCTCGGCTCGCTCCTGCTTGGTTACCGGCGCCACGCCGAGAGAAATCCCTGCCAGGATCAGCATCACAACTTCCCGCCAGGGTACGTAGCCGTACCAGTGGGTCGCAGGCAGGTGAGTGGAGGGCAGCGTAGCTACCGCCACGACCACACCCATCAGCAGCGGAATACTTCGCTTGCCGTGCAGACGAATCGGATGGATCTGCGCGGAGTCGAGAGCCAGGTCTTTGGCGGCCTCGCCGGAATAGGCGATCGAGTCCATCACGTAGAAGACCGCCAGAATCAGACCAATCGCCATGGCCCAGGGGGCCACGAGGCTCAGAGTCCAGAAAAAGGGCACGCCCCGAAGGAAACCCAGGAAAAGCGGCGGATCCCCGATCGGCAACAAGCAACCGCCGACGTTGGCCACAACGAAGATGAAGAATACGGGAATGTGCCGGATGTTCTTGCGCTCGCTGTTGGTGCGCAACAGCGGGCGTATCAGCAACATCGCCGCGCCTGTCGTTCCCACGAAATTGGCGAGCACCGCTCCGATCAGCAAGAACAGGGTATTGACCTTGGGAGTGGCGCGGATGTCACCAGAGATGAAGATCCCGCCACTGATGACGAACAAGCTGAAAAGCAGAGTCAGGAACGAGAAGTACTCGAGCCCTGTGTGCAGCAAGATCCCCGGGGCCTGAACCGCGAAGTAGATCCCCGGCGCGATGCCACAGGCCAGCGCAACGATGCCCTTGTTGCGGTTCTTGTCCCACCAATGCGGCGTAGCGAGCGGCAGCACCGCGATGCACAACAGAAGCACCACGAAAGGCACCACGCTCCACATCGGCAGGCTGCGCGCTAGCTCTGCCTTGCCCGCCGACGCATGCGCGGTCGATGGGGCGAGCAGGCAGAGGGCACTGAGCGCGACGAGGCTGAGCTTGGACACCAGGGTCTCCGGAAGAGAAGCGGCGGCATCCTCGTGCACGAAGCTTCGTCTGTCACGCGCAATCGAATCTCTCGAGGCCGGGCGCCGAGGAGAACGGGGAGAATTGGAGCGCCAACGCCAAGCCCACGCCACGCCTGGTCGGACGGCGCAAGGCAGGTCGCCCCCAAAAAAGCCAACGATGATCCGCGTCAACCAGGTTCGCGGACGAAAACGTAGTCGCGATGCAGCGGGTAGTTCCAGCCCAGGAACACCGCAGCGCGCGCTACCAGCCAGCACAGCACGAAGGGCGCTCCAGGCAAGAGCAGCACGTGCACCAGCGCAGCATTGAACAGTGCACTGGAAGTCGTGACCAGCAAGTAGCGCCAGGCTTCGCGGCTGGGTGGACCGTTGCTGCCAAACGTCCATTTGCGATTCATGCTGAAGTTCACGACCGCACCGAGGGCGCAGCCCGCCAGAGTGGCGATAGCCGCAGGCGCAATGGCTAGCTGAACGAGAGCGAAAGCAAGGGCGAAATCCGTGGCAGTTGCAACACCACCGGCGAATGCGTTGCGACCCACGCCGCCACGACCGAGCAACGCCCCTTTGGACGGAGAAGCCGAGGCAGCCGGCTGAGCCCTACGGCGCGCGATGACCACCGCCAGGGCGAACACACCGACCGTCACTGCAAGCCAGGCCAAGCGTTCGGAAATCGGAGCCGTGTCGGGCTGGCCAAGCGCGCGTGGCAGCGCCCCGCGAGCGCGCTCACCCCAAGTTTGCAGAAGTTCGCTCATGGCCTCGACACCGAGACTGTGTGACCTAATACAGGACCCAGCAAGGTCTCCCGACGGTGCTCGAAAACCGGCGTTGGGGCCGGTTTTGTTGCAGAATATTCACACCCTGGCGCCCTCTCGGACGCATGGACACATGTCCTGGAGTCCTCGACAAAACTGGCCCATTTGGAGCTCCGTACGCTATGCAACGAACTGCAACCGGGGGGTTGCGGCGGCTTATAACGACCTTACTCAAGTAAGTGGTTCGACTCCTCTAGGGCCACGGCAAGCTCATGCAATTGCTCACGGATTCAGACACCGTCCCCGTTGACCCAATCGCCCAGCGGCTACACGGAACCGTTTGGCAGGATGTGCAGCTAGCTCACGCTGGCTACTCGATGATTCGTTCCGTCGGGCTCGCGTTGGGCAAAGTCGGCATCAGCGCGAACGCGCTCACCCTCTTCGCTCTCGCGTTGTCGGCGGCGGCCGGCGTTGCTGTGGCGACCGGGCACGTGTGGGCGGCAGCGGGCTTGGTGCTCGTCAGCGGGCTCTTCGATGCGTTGGATGGGATCGTCGCGCGCGCAACTGACACGACGACCCGATGGGGTGCGTTGTTGGACTCCACGGTCGACCGTTTTGCTGACGCGTTTCCACTGATGGGTGTGGCCGCCCTATATCTTGGTCACGATCGTTGGGCTCTCGTGCCGATCACCACGATGGTGCTGGGCTTTGGAGTGAGCTACGTCCGTGCCCGCACCGAGGCTCTTGGCGCGCGCCTGCCAGCGCTGTTCATGCGACGAGCTGAGCGAACGGTACTGCTGATCTTGTGTTTAGCCCTCGGAGCCGTCGAATTCGGAACTGCGGTCCCCCACGCCTTGATGCTCTTGGGGGTCGGCACCCTGGGCGTTCTGAACGCAGTGGGCGCCATCGTGGCGCTTTCTGCTGCGCGACACGCCTTGAGCGGCGACGAGCCCCAAGCGGACTGACACGAAAGGGTGCTCGATGGGCGCCGACTTCAACTGCCCAGCGCGCTGCCAACTCACGCTGGCCAATGTGCGTGGAGGGCTCAGATGACCGCCGTCGCTGCGCACCTCAGCAGGCTCTGGGGCGTGTACTGGCTACTGCCGGGTGGGATCCCTCTGCTCTACGCGGTCGTCATGTACGCGGTAGAGGACTTGCGACCGGAGCACGTCATCATCCCGCTGATCGCTGGCGCGCTCGCCTACACGTCCGAGAAGACGAAGCGCTTCTTCCTCGACGCCGTGCCCTATCTTGCGGTCGCCTTCGGCTACGACTTGGTCCGCTATGCGCGAGTTGCCGTACTGACACCCGAGCGAGTGTGGGGCTGTGGCTTGCGAGACTTCGAGCTGGCGCTCTTCCCAGCTGGCCCGGGCGTCACTTTTCAGGACTATTTCGCCATTCACAACACGCCGGCACTGGATGTGCTGTTTTCGGTGCCCTACGCCATCTTCGCCTACGTGGCGATTGCCTACGCGGGCTATCTCTTCTTCGTCGACCGCAAGCGCATGCGGCACTACCTGTGGGCCTTCATGTTGGCGAACTTCATGTCCTTCGCGATGTGGCTGATCGTTCCCGCAGCACCACCCTGGTACTTGCGTGAAGCAGGCTGCACCATCGATATGGCCGCACAACCTAGCGCTGCCGCGCTGCTTCGGGTTGATGCGCTATTTGGCATGGACTACTTCCAGCGCTTCTACTCCCGCGCCGCTTCGGTCTACGGTGCGATGCCCTCCATGCACTGCGCCTACCCGCTGCTCGGATTGCTGACCGCGTGGAAAGCTGCGGGTTGGCGGACCCGCCCGATTCACATCGCCTACACCATCCTGATGTTCTCCGCGGCGGTGTATCTCGATCATCACTGGATCGTGGACGCCATCGCGGGCTGGATCGTCGCTGTCATTGCGGTGATCGCGGCGCGCCGCATCCTGGTGCGCATCGGCCTATGGGTCGACGCAACGCCGAGAGCTACGCCGACGAGCGGCAGGGCGCTCGCGACGGCTGAGTGAGCAGGACCCGTGACGCGCTTCGGGCAATTCAGCGCTTGGCTCGTGCGCCGCCGCCGCGCCGTGTTAGCGCTATCCCTAGTAGCCGCCGTAGTCGCCGCGGGCCGCACGGCAATGACCTACGCAGATCTTCGGAGCGACCTGGAGCAGCTGCTTCCAGAGAGCGCACCCAGCGTCAAATCCCTCAAGACTCTGCGTTCCCGCTTGCCAGGCATTCGCCATCTCGGGGTGGTCGTAGATACGGCAGATCCCAAGAACGTCGACGCCGCCAATCGCTTCGTCGACGATCTCGCCAAGCGGATTGAGGCGTACCCCAAAGAGCTAGTGGGCGCCGTGCGCGTGGACGTCAAACAAGAACGCAAGTTCGCCGAAACCTACGCACTGCAGCTCGTGGAACCAGCGGACATTCGCGAACTGAAGGTCGCCGTGGAAAAGCAACGGGACTATCAGGTCACGCGCGCGATGGATATGGACCTGCTGGAGGAGGACGAGGACCCTCCACCAGAACTGCCGATCAAGAAGCTGCGCGACAAATACGAGAAAAAACACGGTAAACCCAAGGTCTTCCCGAACGACCGCTTCGTCGCCGAGGATGGCCAGACCGTCGTGCTGTTGGTGCAGGCCAGCTCCCAATCGACGGGCTACGGCAACGACAAAGCGTTGCTCTCGCGCGTTCAGGCCGACGTCGCCGACCTGGGCTTCCCGGAAAAGTACGCCGCAAACATGCGAATTGGGTTCGCGGGCGACGTAGCCACGCGGGTGGAAGAGATGGACGGCCTGGCGGCGGACCTGGGGCTATCCGGCGCGTTGGTGTTGCTCTTCGTCATCGGCGTGATCTTGCTCTACTTCCGAAGTGCCCGCGCACTCCCCCTACTCGGCATTCCTCTTCTGATCGGAACCGTGACTGCATTTGCCGTTGCGGCGCTGCCGCCTTGGTCCGTGACCTACCTGAATTCCAACACGGCCTTCTTGGGCTCCATCGTCATTGGCAATGGAATCAACAGCGGGATCATCCTGCTGGCGCGCTTTCGGGAAGAGCGCCGTGCCGGACAAGAGCTCGAAGCCGCTATACATCGAGCGGTGCAGGGAACCTGGCGACCCACCCTGGCGGCGGCCCTCGCCGCAGGAACCGCTTATGGCTCGTTGATTCTCACGGACTTCCGCGGCTTCAACCAGTTCGGGTGGATCGGACTGTTCGGAATGCTGTCGTGTTGGGCCGTCACGTTCATCTTGATGCCACCGTTGCTCTCGTATTGGGGTGGCAAGCTAGCGCGAACCGCAGGCAAGGAAGCGACGCGCAGCTTCTCGGCCTGGGTCGTGCGAGTGCCCAAGCTCGTGGTCGCCAGCACGGTGTTGCTCGCCGTGGGCGCCGGAGTTGGGCTGAGCACGCGAACCCACGACTGGATGGAGCACGATTTTTCCAAACTGCGCAGGCGGGACTCCTGGGAAAGCGGTGAGCGCTACTGGGGCGCTCGTATGGACAAGACCTTGGGCCGTTACCTGACGCCTACCGTCGTGATGGCGCCAAACGCCGAGGCCGCGCGCAAGATCGAGAACAAGCTGATCGCGCTGAAGAACGACGGGGGCGCCGGCGGACTGATTGCCAGCGTGCGCAGCGCACGGACAGCCCTACCCGACAGTCGAAAAAAAGCGGTGCAGGAGGCCAAGGCACTGAAGGCCGTCTTGACGCCCAAGTTGCTCTCCGAATTGAAACCAGAAGACCGCGAGCTCGTCGATGGTGCTTTGAAAGACAGCGCGCTTGTTGCCCTGAAAGCGGATCAGGTGCCGGACACGCTGGTGATGGGACTGCGCGAACACGACGGGCGCATGGACCGCAACGTGCTGGTGTACCCGAAACTCGGCAGCGGCACTTGGGATGCCAATCGTATCGACGCCTTCGCCAGAGACGTACGCGCCGCAGCCGCCAGCGAGAGCAAGGACGCGGACATCGCGGGCTCGCTGTTGCTCTCCAGCGACATCGCCCGAGCCATGAAGTCCGACGGGCCTCGCGCGACGGCGCTCTCCCTGGCCTTCGTGCTGCTGATTGGGATCCTCGCATTTCGCTCCCTCAAGCTCTCGCTGCTCGCCGTATTGTCTCTGTCGGCCGGAGTATTGTTGATGCTCGGCGCGGTTGCCTGGGCGGGCCAGAAGTTGAATTTCTCCAACTTCGTCGCTCTTCCGATCACTTTCGGCATTGCCGCCGACTACTCGATCAACATGCTCAAGCGCTTCCAGGCGGAAGGCGCAGGTGGGCTCGGCACGGCGCTATCAAAAACCGGCGGCGCCGTCGCCTTGTGCTCGGCAACGACCATCATCGGCTTTGGTTCACTCTTGGTCGCGCAAAACCAGGCACTCTTTTCTTTCGGCGTGCTCGCCACCGCGGGCGAACTCACCTGTCTGCTCACGGCAATCTGGGCGCTTCCGGCCGTCCTCGCGCTCACCGCCGCACGCACGACCGAAGCGAAGCCCGCGACAGCGGGTGGTTGAACGCTTCAAGGGAGGAGGGTCTTCGCCGCCCCGACCCTCCTCCCCGGCTTCCTGCCCAGCCCGCTTCGGTGCTCTGTTTCGAGGCAGAGAGAAAACAGGAAGGCGGGAAGGTCGGGAAGGCAGAGGGTTTGGGTCTGTTCGGATTTCTCGCTCCAAGTAGAGGAACCTTAGTCTCGACTGGCGACCGCCATACGTGCTGCGCGGCCCTGGGCGAGACACGCGGCCCGCCGCTGCCACGCCCGCGAACCATTCTCCTGGTTCCTCTGTCCTTCCTCCCCTTCCAGCCTTCCTGTTCATCCGCCCACGCCAATTTCGCCTCGATTCTTACCCCATCGGCGTCCGCTGCAGCTCAGTTCGAGCGTGCTTACATTGAGGGCGATGCACGCGCTCAGGCAGTCAGAAGGGTTGCGCGGGGGTCGCTATGCGGTCGTGGGGGCGCTGGGCGAAGGGTCCCAGGGCACGACCCTGGAAGCGGTCGATAAGCGCGACGGCCGGCTGGTGGCAATCAAGCGGTTTTCGGTTCGCGGTGCCAAAGAGTGGAAGGACGTCGAGCTAGCGGAGCGGGAGGCACGGGTCCTGTCGACTCTGTCGCATGAGGCGCTGCCAGCCTTTGTCGAGACCTTCGAGGAAGATGGCGCCCTGTATCTGGTGATGGAGCGCATCGAAGGGGAAAGCCTGCGCTCATTGCAGAAGCGCGGGCATCGCTTCACCCAGGGCGACGTGGTTTCCTTCCTAGCCGCCATGGCCCCGGTGTTGGACTATCTTCATGGGCACGCGCCGCCGATCGTTCACCGCGACATCAAGCCTGCCAATGTCATCCGCCGTCCCGACGGTAGCTTCGCCCTCGTCGACTTTGGCTCGGTGCGAGATCGTATGAAGCCGGCAGGCGGAAGCACGGTGGTCGGCACCTTCGGCTACATGGCACCCGAGCAGTTTCAAGGCCGAGCGCAGCCATCCAGTGATGTCTATGCCGTCGGCGCGACAGCGCTTTCGATGTTGGCTGGCGCTGAGCCCGAGACGCTCCCGCACCGCGGGCTTTCGATCGACGTCCCGGCAGTGCTTGCCGGGCAAGTAGACCCGGGGCTGACGCGAGCGCTCACAGCCATGCTGGAGCCCGACCCGGACAAGAGACCGCGGGTGCTCAAGCCGTTGCTCGCGGAGCTTGCGCTGGACACGAGGGGAAACGATCGCCGCCGTCAGCGAAGTCGGCGGCTGCGACGGCGAAGCGGCCGTCAGCGAAGGTGGCGTCACGGCAGGTCCTTTCTCAGCCACCCGCTGATCGTCACTTTGGCGCTGTTGGGACTGTGGGTCGTCGGCCTAGCCACTTGGGCGCTTTTCCAGTTTGCCTTGCCGCTTGTACTGACACTGCTGTCGGTCGTCTTCGGCCATCGGCTACGCAGCGCTGCGAAAGCGGTGTCATCTGCCGGCTGGCGCGGGCGGCAGGGCTTGAGGCGAGCCGGACGTTATGTGCGAGAGCAATCCGACAGCGCTGCCGCCGCGCGTCATGAGGCTCGACAGGTCCAGCAAGCTAGCCCGCCACGGGACACCGACGCCGAAGCCCGGCCAACGCCTCGCGCGCGCGTCGCCAGCCCGCGCTCCCGCGTGATGGCCCCTTCCGAGACCGAAAGCGAGGATTGGTGGGAGGAGGCTGACACCGACGATGTCGAGGCTGAACGCGAGCATCGACATTTCGTGTAGGGAATTCCGCCATGACCAACCGCTGAGCGACGCTGAACGCGAGCATCGACATCCACCGCCGCGGTCACGCCTACCCGCGACGAAAATATCGAGCCGAAGATGCGCGCTCACGGGCCGTGCCACGCGCCGCCAAAGCGCAAGTGGAGACGGTGAGCTGTCGTGACGGCGCGCGATCGCGCGGCTGGTGAGCGGGGGAAACGCGCGCGAGACAGCGCATCAAGAATGGACGCTGTGGTGACTCGCGGGGTAACGTGCGGGCATGGGTCTGACGTTGGTCACGACGGATAACGACGAGATCGAGCTGGACCGAGGTTACGATGTCTTCATTGAGCGCTCTCCAGCAGTCGCGCACAGCGACTGGGAGGCAGTCGTCAACGCTGATCCCGATGTGAGCTTCTCGGACGAGGATTGGATTCTGCTTGCGTCGCGGGAGCAGCGTTTCCACGCTGCGGTGTGGAGCGAGCGCCCAGAGGGGCCGTACTTCTGGTTTCAGCGAGGGAGGGTCCGCATCACCAACGCCGATGCGGATCAGCGCGAAAAGGCCTGATTGGTGTCAGCCCGCTGGATGGTCATCCGATCCATCGTAACCGTACGGGAATGGACGGTGGCCAGCCCAACTCCCCACTCTTTCTCAGGGTGAGGAAGTGAGATTCCGACAAATAATCTGCCGTTGGTCAAGTACACGCTGAGGTCGAAGTCTTTCATTGCACGATCACGATCACGACAGAAATGTTCTTGCCCCTGATCTTAGCGTACCTCTGCGCATTCGCAGTTGCTGTTTGCCAAACTTCCTTGACGTGCAGCGCAGCTCGAAGTGCGAAACACAAGGAGAAGAGCGCTGCGCCTCCAACGCGCGGGGTGACCTTCAGCGTCCCCGCAGTCTCCTCAGACGCTCCTGGACCATGTCCGAGTTCGGCCCATCCGGCGTCCGCTCTAGGTACAGCTCGAAGGCCTCGATGGCTTGGTCCCGATCGCCACTTCGTTCGTGAGCGGTTGCGATGTTGAACAAGAGAGCTGGAGCGCAGCTCAAATCGTAGGAATCACCGAACAGCCCAGCCGCCTCGGCGTAGCGACCCTCGCCAAAGGCGGTCATTCCCTGCTGGAAGATCTGTTTGGCGCGCTCGGTGTCGGCAGCGGTGGGGTTGGCGTTGCAAAACTGGGGACCGGGTTCGGCGCGGGACCGAACTACTGGCGCTGGAGCTTCGGGCTCAGCCTCCGTGTCTTTTGCGGGCTCGGGCACGACGACGTCGGTCGCTTCTGCGCCTTTTGCCGGGGGAGCGCCACTCCCGCCGCAGGCGTGCAACGCCAGCGCCAGCACAATTCCTGCACGCTTCGCATTTGTCGACATCAGCTGCAACGTCACCAACCACATCGCGGTCCCACCCACTGGATCAACGCACGATCTTCGGAAGCAGCTTTCGCTTGGGCCGAAGCGAGCTTCCACCGGTCGCGGAACCTACAGCCTTGATCGTGTAGACGATGGTCAGACTCTTACCGCGCCGCTTCAGACCCACAGAAAGGCGCGAAGGCTGCTCATCGTAGAGATCGAAGAGCGCGTCCAGATCGGCAATGGGTTTGCCGTTGATGCTCTGTACCAAGTCGCCGTTCTGTAGTCCCAGGATGGCTAGGGGGCTTTTGGGCCGAATGCCAAACAGCTTCAAGCCGCGCTCTGGGCCGCTAGTAAGCGGGACGACCCGGGCGTAGCTGAGAATCCTGGAAGCGGGGGAGGTGTGCCGGGCGACATCCGACGCGTTGATCTCGTAACTGTAAGGTCCCCGCTTCTTCACGGCACGTTCGAAGTCTCGGCGGGCCAGGAGGGACGATGAGCGCCGGCTGAGCCCTGCACCGGGCACGCTGCGAAGCTCCGCCAATGCGGGCTTCAGCTTCTTGTCGTCAACAAGCCCCCTGGATACCTCGTAGCTGTGCGTCTCAGGACTCCGGCTACGCTCGTAGTCGATGGTGAACTTGAACGCCGTTTTCTGCTTCGCCAGAAGCACGCCGAAGGCGTCCGGATCGGCGACGGCAACGCCTCCGACTTGCGTCACCTTGTCCCGCGGTTGCAGCTGAAGCAGCGTGTAAACGGACGGCTCTAAACTGGAGACTCGAATGCCGCTTCCACCAACCCGAGTAGCATAGCCGCGCCGTCGGCCTAGCAGCTGCGGATGCTGCTCCAGGGTCTCGAGCACTTTGCGGTCGATCCGGTATCGACTCGGACCAACACGCTTCACACCCGTCGCCAGCGCCGCCAGAGCCTTCTCGTGCGCTGCGCCCGCTTTCGAGCGCGACCCAGTGGAGCGCGAGAGGCTGCGCTGCATCTGATACACGTGCTCGAAGCTGGCACCGTCACGTTTGCCAACCACCGCGACCTTGTGGCCTTTTTTGACCCGCGCGTAGGCTTCTTTGAGACTGTTGACGCTCAGAAGTAGCACGCCGTTGATGGACACGACCTCGTCGTCGGTCTTGAAGCCGAGCCGCGCCAATAGCGAGCCCTCCGGGACACGCAGAAGGCGGTACCCTGTGGGGAGCTTGTCCGTTGGGATTTCGCCGGCCAAGGCGCTGAGTGACAGCAACAACGGCACATCGTCGTCTACCCGATACTCGCCGGGCTTCTTTTCGACGATGGTGACCTTCGTAGCGGGCGGCGACGCGCTCGGCGCTGGTGGGAGCAACGCCGGCGACACCGAGGCCGAAGCCGACGCGCTCGCCAGGGTATCCACCTGCCCTTTGCCCCGGCACGCCACGAGCAGCGTGACAAAGACAATCCATCGAGTCCGATTCCCGAGCATTTTCGCATCCATACCACTGTGGCACCGCGCCGTAGAGTGGGCCCGTGACCTTTGACGCTAGTTCCAGGCACTATTGAGCGCTCAGTACACCGCGCCTATTGTCCGAGCATGTACTCGAAACTTCGCGATCTGCTCGACATTGATGGCGTGATGGCAGCTGGCATCGTTGCCGTCTCGATCATTGCCGCTTTCCTCGTGGAATTCTGCGTCCGCAAGACTTTTCTTGCGCTGGCCAGAAAGACCAAGACCGACTTGGACGACAAGATCGTGCAAGCGCTCCGGCGGCCAATCTTTCTGAGCGTCCTGTTCTTCGGCCTGTTCACTGCCACGTCACATCTCGGGCTGCCGGACATCTGGCAAACGATCGTCAACCGGAGCCTGAAAACGCTGGCGATCCTGGTCTGGTCGAGCGCGGCGTTTCGCATCAGTTCGTCGGTACTGCAGACCATTGGCCGAATGCGAGGCGCATCCTCGATCATTCAGCCGGGCTCAGTTCCAGTATTCGACATGCTCGTCAAGCTGGTCGTCGTGGGCGGCGCCGTCTACTTTATGTTCTTGGCGTGGAACATCAATGTGACCGCTTGGCTTGCATCGGCAGGCATCGTCGGAATCGCCGTGGGGTTTGCTGCCAAAGACACCCTGGCCAACCTGTTTTCGGGGATCTTCATTCTCGCCGATGCTCCCTACAAGGTCGACGACTTCATCGTCCTCGACGATGGCTTGCGTGGGCAGGTAACTCGCATCGGGCTTCGTTCCACGCGAATACTGACGCGAGACGACGTGGAGATCACCGTTCCGAACGCCGTGATCGGCAACTCCAAAATCGTCAACGAGGCCGGAGGACGACACGTGAAGCAGCGGATACGAGTCAAAGTCTCCGTGGCTTATGGAAGCGACATCGACCAGGCGCGTGCCACACTATATCAGTGCGTGGAAGGCGCAGACCTCGTCTGCGATGATCCGCCGCCGGAAGTTCGGTTTCGCGCTTTTGGCGGCTCGGGTTTGGACTTTGAGTTATTGGTGTGGATCGACGACCCGGCCAAGCGCGGCAGGATTCTCGACGACCTCAATTGTCGCGTCTACAAGGCCTTGGGCGTAGCCGACATCGAGATCCCCTACAGCAAGCATGACGTGTACATCAAGGAGATGGTCGCAGCAGAATGAAGCGGAGCTACCGCCCCTACAGGACCTGGATAACGCCCGAACAGCTGCTTGGCAGCGCCAGCTTTCCGCCGGGAAAGAGCACGGCGCATGAGCCTCCCTGCATTTGGTCCATGCATTGATCGTAGCTGGCGGAGACGGACACCGCGTCAGCGCACGGAATGACCTTGCTGAGGTCGCCCAGGCAATCCGCCTTCGCGGCATACTCGCCGGGGACACACTCGAGTACTCTGTCGCAGGTAACGCCCATGAACGCTTCGCACTGCTGTACCGCCTGGGAGCCACCACCACCACCACCACCACCACCACTGCTTGAGCAGCCCATCACAGTCATGGCTAGAGCAATCGCAACAGGTATTCGCATGTTCCGCCTCCCAGGGGAGTAGAGCACGCGACGTGCTCGAGCACCACTCCCGGGCAGCGGCGTGACCACGCCGAGCAAGCCCTGTGTCTCCAGAAAAGCCTCGCACCGGCGCCGCAATCAAGCGACGTCGGCACGAAGGGCTTGTGTGTGGACTCAGAATGCTGCGCGTACGAGTACGACGCCACGATCTTGCGAATGGGCATGAAAACTGCACTGACGGCAGATCTCGACGCCTACCTGTTAGGGCGGTTTCGTGTACCCGTGGAGACCGTCACCTACGAAGCGCAGAACTTCTATGTGGTTCCGTTCATCGAGGTTGGCGGAACCTGGTCCTGGTGACTGCCACACGTTTCGTGTCGCTCAGCAGCCGCTTCTTCGCAGATGCCAACTGATCGAGCGAGACGGCGCGGCGGCGCCGCCTCACGACGGCGGCGTGGATTTGCGTCCGAGGATCAGGTCAATGCGGCCACTCGTATCCTGTTTGACTTGGGTGCAGGCGTCGGGGCACAACACGCCGCGATGAACGCCTGGGTACCACCTGCGGCGTCGAAGGCCTTTCCGGTCCCACCGGCCTGCGCAATGGCATCGACCAGACCAAAGTTCGCGTCCTGCATGCCCACGGTGTAGGCAAAAATCGAAGGCGTGCCGTTGAATGCAGCGGCTCCGCACATACTGCAGCTCCCACCCGTGCGGCCCTAAACCTTTTCCCGCCCTGGCCGTTCCTAGGCACGTGACGCGCGCCCCTCGGAATCGCCCTCGCTGCCCTCCACGATTCGTGGCCGCCATCCTGCCGGCCCTGCTGAGCCTCGGCTGCGGAGGGGAGACCAGCAGCTCGCAACCAACGCCCGCTGTACAGAGCCCAGAGGGGCGCTACCTCGCTGTAGTGCGAGAGTCGGCTCAGCTGCGACGGGCTACAGCGGCGGGCGCCGAGGTGCAGCAACGGATCGGTCCAAACACCTATCTGCTTTCCATTGCCAAGGCAGACCTGGAGCAGGTGCACGCCGTGGTCGGTCTGCTCGAGCCGGACTATCGCCGCTACCCCTTGGGCCAAACCACGCCCTACGGCGTTACCCAGACCACCTCGCTCCAATTGCCGCCGCTCCCGAGTCCGATCGCCAAGACGACGGTTTGCATCGTCGACTCGGGCTACGCGCCTCATCCGGATCTTCCTTCGAATGTGACCGGAGCCCCGGAGGGGGGCGCTGGACCTTTCAATGCCGACGGCTGCGGCCATGGCACCCACGTGGCTGGCACGATCGCGGCAGTCGACAACGACATCGGAGTGCTTGGTGTTGCCCATGACAGCGCGCAGCTCCACATCGTCCGCGTATTTCGGGACGACTGCGAGTGGGCCTACGTGTCGGGGCTGATCTTGGCGGTGCAGGAATGCGCAAGTATCGGGGCGCAGATTGTGAACCTGAGTCTGGGCGGCCCCGAGAAAAGCACCCTCGAGCGCCTCGCTTTCGAACAAGCGGAAGCTCAAGGGCTCCTGATCGTTGCCGCCGCAGGTAACGATGGCACGACGCAACCGCACTACCCAGCGTCCTACGTCTCGGTCGTCTCCGTGGGTGCAGTGGACTCCCAAAAACATATTGCGGATTTCTCGCAGCAGAACGAAGACGTGGAGCTCGTGGCAGCAGGTGTGGGTGTATTGTCTACAACCCACGGCACGTACCAAGCATGGGGCGGAACCAGCATGGCGACGCCCCACGTATCCGGCGCTGCCGCTGCGCTGATGAGTCGCGGCCCGACTTGGTCCGCCGCGCAGATTCGAATCGCCCTGTCGGAAACAGCCCTCGACCTCGGACCGAGCGGACGCGACGATGCCTATGGCTTTGGCCTGGTGCAGGCCGAGGCAGCCTTCACTCAGCTCTCCGAGCCTGCCGGGTGTGAGCCGACCAGCACGAGCGAGACCGAGTGCGAAAATGATGTCGACGACGACTGCGACGGCCTGGTCGACTCGGCAGATCCCGACTGCACGCCCGCGGCATGCCAAAAACGTGCAACGCCATGCAGCTTGGACACTCAATGCTGCACCAAGCGCTGCATCGAAGATCCCGTGTACGACTATTGTCTGTGAAGTGACTCCTGGGCTAGGTAGCCAGAGCAGCCATGCTCGCGCTGATCGTTGCCGCCTCCGTCGCATCCGTGTTCACGGCACTCTTTGCGTTTCGTTACCGGACCTGGCAGCGGCCGAAGCTGCTTGTTGTCTACTTCCTCGGGTTCGCCATCCTCGAGTGGACCACAGCGCGCTTCCTCTTGCCGGAGGGGGCGCTCGGCATCGAGGTGGCCATCGTTTGCTTCCTTTTGGCACTCCTATTCGTTGGTGCCACGGTTGTAGTCCGACGTCTCGAGCGCCAATAGCGGCGTCAGGCCAACGCGTACACGGAACCATCCCGGGAACCGAAAACGATGCTGCCGTCTCGACCAATTGCCGGGGATGCGTGAATCGGCCCCTTGGTTTTGAACTCACTCAGACGGCGCCCCGCCGCATCGAGGACGTGCAATGTCCCGGCGTGGGTGCCAACGACGATTGCACCGTTGGCGGCGGTCGCGGCGGAACTCGAGATGGGCGAGCCCAAGCTCACAGCGAAACGCAGGCGGCCAGAATCACTGACGGCGTACAAGTTGCCCTTTAGGTCGCCCACAACAGCAGCGCCATCGGGAAACAGCGCCGGAGACGCGGTGACGGGAGCGTGGGTTTTTAGCCGCCACGCCAACCGGCCACCTCGAACCGCGTACACACCGTCGCCACCGCCGAATACAACGGTACCCGTTTCGAAGACTGCGGGCGTCGAGGAAATGGGCCCGGGAACGCGAACCGAGCTGACCAAGTCTCCGCTATCGCTCAACTGAACCAAGCGTCCGTCTCGCGTTCCGACCGCCAGGCCGCCATCGGGTAGCAGCGCCGGGGAAGACTCCACTTGGGATCCCAAGTGCCGTGCCCACTTCGGGCTGCCGTCGTATCGAAAAGAGTACAACCGGCGCCCACTCGCCCCGACGTATACGCTGCCGTCGGGTCCCAAAGCCGGCGACGAGAACGCGCAGTTGTCCAGCTTTCGCCTCCACAGCAATGTCCCCTGTCGGATCCCATACAGATAGGTATCCACTCCGGCCACGAACACCGTAGCGTCACCCCCGACGGCCGCTGACCCCCACAAGGCGCCTCGAGTTGGCAGACTCCAACTCAGAGCGCCGCTGCGGCCAATCACATACAGCTTGCCATCAAGGGACCCTGCGTAGACGTTACCCCCTGCGTCCACCACCGGAGATGCCCACACCTCCCCTTCGGTTTCGAAGCGCCACCTCAGTTCCGGCTCGGTTCGTACGGGCACCGGCGAGTAGTGGGTGCGCCTCGGATCACCACCGAACATCGACCAAGCCGCCGTGGATCGAGCCTGTAGGCGACCGACCCCCGGCCTGGCGCCTGGGGCTACGCCTCCAACCAGAGGAGAAGTCGGCCGCTGAGCTTGCCAGGAGGCATCACGGCTACAACCCGCAAGGGAACCAGCTGCAGCCGCACAGGCAAAAAGTGCCTGTCGGCGACTCATCGCGTCGCTCTCGTGCGTCACAGAACCCTGAGTGCAGGGAGCCCCCAGCTGCCATCCATCTTTTGACCCAGGGTGTGGTTTTCTTTGGGTCGAGCACTGGGGCGGCTTTGGGTCCCTAATCTCGCCAAGGCGCACGCGGGCGCCCCAGCCCGCTCGGCACCCAAGTCTCGCCGACACGCACGCGGGCGCCCCAGCCCGCTCGGCACCCAGTCTCGCCGACACGCACGCGGGCGCCCCAGCTTGCGGGCGCCCGAGCCGCGTCAGCGCAACCCGAATCTTGCCGGCGCTCCCGGCTCGCCGCGGGCCGGCAGCAACACTCCAGGATCAAGTTCTGTCCGCGCTCGACCCACCAAACTGTGGCGAAACGCTACTCGTCGCGGGTCAGAACCCCGCGTGCCGAAACCAGCCAGCGGCTGAGCGAGCCCCGGCAATCTCCCAGCCAGCGGCGCACGCGTGCTTGAGAAGCTCTTCCAAGACACCAGGTTGCTCATCGGACTGGTAGACAGGATATCCGGCTCGGCTCCCGAGTTCGCTCTTGCCCTCGCCGCACAGCAGGACGCGTTCGTCATTCCCGCGGCTGCCCCTGGAGCAGCGGAGCCTCGGTCTCGCCATCCGCGTAGCTGACCCACAACTCGCCGAGCGAATGCACGGAAGACCGCTCATGGAAGTTGGGCGTATCCTTCAAGGTTACGACTTGCGTCCCGACTTCATTCGACGGCCGCGTCACGACAGTGACTTCGTCCGGCTCGAGTTCGTTGACCACAAGCGGACTATGGGTCGCGAGCAATACTTGCGTGTTCTTGGACACCTCACGCAAGACGCGCATCACGTCCCGGATCCGCGCGGGGTGCAGCCCATTCTCGGGTTCCTCGATCAAGAGAAGTGGGGTGGGAGCAAGGTAGGGCGACGCAGCGAAAGCAAGATAGTAGAGCATGCCTTCGCTCATGAAATCGGCGCCCACCTGGGTTCCGTCCTGGAGCTCAATGCGGAGCGCCTTCTTGTTGTTGGCAACGTTGACGAGGCGCAGGTTGCTCACCGAAGGGAATAGCCGACAAACATCATGACGGATCTTCGAGAACGCGTCGATGTCACGAGACACGACGGCATCAAGCGCACCTGCCAACCCGACGCCGCGCGCGTCGAGCTGAATAGGCTGCCCCTCGACGACAAGTGGGCTCGGTTCGCGGAGGTGGTCTGGATCCAGACGGAAAAGGCGTACCCCGCCAAGGGCAGCAGAGAAAGGGGCAGTCAATTGAGTTGCATTCAACCTGAGCAGGTTGCTCGACGTCGGCAAATTCGAACTAAAGTCGGGCCCTGGGCTGATGCTCTCACGGAAGTTCTGTCGATCCGCGGTTTCAACCAACCAGCACGCTTTGCCCACGCATGCAGCTAGCCGCAACCCACCGCCACCGCTTGGCGCAACAAGCGCAGCCAGCAGTGGCCCGCTGAGCCTTGAGGTTGCACACTCCGCCAGCGTCTGCACGACGCGTAGAATGGTGCTTTTCCCGCTATCGTTGGGACCAATGAGCGCGTGCAGTGGCGTCAGTTTGATGGTGGCGTCCCGCACGCATCCGTAGCCACGAATGGTCAGTTCGTTGAGGTACGGCCGGTCCATCGCTTCGAACGCTACTACTTTCGCCGCTGTGCGCCAAAGCCATCGCCATCGCCGGTGCGCCACGAAACGCTGCTGCAGCACTGAGCCGCAGTGCAGCCGGTGCGCCACGAAACGCTGCTGCAGCACTGAGCCGCAGTGCAGCCGCTGCACGCCCCATTCGCGCTGCTCCGGCGACGATGGCCCTAATCCCTCGTAGAGCGCGCAGGCGCCCCGGCTCGCGGACGCTCGAGAGTAGTGCCCCACCACGGGCCAGGGATGCGACCCCCAAAACCCCACATACTTGAAGCGCGGTCCGCGCCGAGTTGCCTCGAAACAGCCGACGAGGAATGTCGGCCGCAGAGAGGGCGTTGGGCTGTTGCGTGTATGATGAGCGCGGAGGGAACCCATGCGTACGCTGACCATCGTCGCGGCCGGACTGCTCGGCCTGTCTTGCTCCAAGAAGGAGCCACCGGTTGAAGCGAAGCCCGAGCCCATTCCAAGTGGCTCCGTGCGTTCGGCGCCTGAGCCGCCCAAGAAAGAAGCGCCGAAAGTGGTGCGCTTCAGCTTGGACAAACACATCAAGCAGAAGGTGCGGCTCTTCGACGTCGGTTCGGCTGCCGTGGTCTGCGCCGAGCCATGCGTGTTCAAGAAAGGACCACCCAACAAGACGTGGCTCGTAGACAAAGACGGCGTCAGAGAAGATCCAAAACTGTGGCCTGGGCATGCTTGGCAGCACTTGATTCCAAACATGGAATCCGAAGGCTATGGGGAGGGCATCGCGGTCAGCTACTTCGGCGAGTATCCGAAGGTGCGGGCAACGGCCTATACGGACTCGCGAACGGGCGAGGTGCTACCGGCCTTGGTTTTTCGAAAAAAGTATTGGTCGCCCGCAGAACCGGACCTCGCCCACTATCCGTTCCCGCCCAGTACCCCCCGCCGCTACGACGCGGTGCTGGTGACCGCACCCGTAAGCGAGGACCCAGTCGACATGCTGGCTTACGGCGGAGGGGGGCCCACGCTGACCGCAGGACCCAAGAAGCTGCACGTCTACGAAAAGGATGCTTGGGCCACGCGCCCTGCACCCTGGGGCAACGGGCCTCGGCTCGTTCGACTCGAGGGTGGCGACACGTTCGTTATCGATGACAATAACACCTACTTGCTCGACAAGAACTTGGAAGTCACGAAGGTGAAACTCGGCGAGAAGAAAGCGCCGACAAAGCTCGCCTACCTCACATTGGGCAAGGCACTGCGCGTTCTGTCTTGGGAAAGCGGGCTGCGCGTGTACAAACCTACCCAAGCTGCGAAGCTGCGGGTCCGCCCACCCGAGAAGCGCGAGAAGCCTTCCAAACCCCGAGTCCTCGCCAGCGCCGACGGAGCGAATGGCGGCGCGGACGGCGCGGCTGGTCAGAGCGGTTTGAGCGAGATGCCGGCGCCGGTGGGATTCTCGAGCAAGTGCAAGACGCCCTTCGTGCTCCTGGCGACACCGCCGAATCTCGGAGGCCGCTACGAGATCACTGGCCAAGGACTGAAGGGTCATCACGAGCTTTCACACAAGTTGACCTTCGTCGAATACCGGCGCGGCAAGATCTACTACTTCGGAGCGCAAGCCAAGGACGAAGCGGCCGCTCGCAGGTTGATGGACCTCGTGAAGCAGAACATCCCGGGCATGAAACCTCAGCTCGGCTGCCTCGACGCGGTTGGACACATCGGTGACCCGTACACCGCACCGCCAGAGGCCATGCGCGTCGTGTTCATGCATCTGGGTTCGGGCATACGGCTACACCTCGAATGGGAGAAACGCTTCCACTGATGGCACGACACGGCCGCCTCTTGTGGCTCGGACCACTGTTGCTCTCGCCCTTCGCGGCGGCAATGGATGGGACCGTCGCGCTACCGCGACCGGCGCCCCAATTGCGCCAAGAGCCCCACCCTCGAGGCGCCCTGGAACGCAATGCCGGCTGCGAGCATTGCCATGCGGACATCGCCAAGGAATGGCGCGGCTCACGGCACCGCTCGGCCTACGACAACCCAGAGTTTCAGGCCGCTCTGAAACGGGAACCCAAGAAGTTCCGGGATTTCTGCGTGCGCTGCCACGCACCGGAAGCATCGGCTGGCGCCTTCGCGGCAACAGCGTCCATCGGCGTGGCCTGTGTCACGTGTCACACGCCTCTGGGGCCAGTGCTGGCCGCTCCGGGGCGAAGCAAGCGTGCGGCGCCCCACGGGGTGCTGCGCACGGACAAGATGAGCAATGGCGAATCTTGTGCGGGCTGCCACGAGTTCTTTTTCCCGGCACCAAATCACAAGTCGAAGATGCAGCGCACCATGAGCGAGCACCGCGCGGCAGCCGGCAAATCCGTGGGTTGTAGCGGATGTCACATGCCCTGGAGCGGCTCCGGTGCCGAGCGCCATCGTGGCCATGGCTTTCCTGGAGGCCACGACGTGGCCCTCGTGCGCTCTGCTTTGAAGGTCACCGCCAAGCGGGTTGCGGCCGGGCACGTTCAGATCCGCCTCTCTCCCAAAAACACGACTCACGCCGTACCCACGGGAGACTTGTTTCGACGTGTCACAGTTAGCGTCGAGGCGAAGAGTGGCTTCTCTTTCGGTCGCCACCTCGCTCGCCACTACGAGGGCTCGGGCGGCAAGCGCCGCGAAACCCTAGACGACCGCGTATACCGCACGCCCACAAAGGTCGACGTGTACCTGCCGAAAGCCGCGCAGCGCGAGGCCATCAGTTATCGCGTCACTTACGATCGCGTGGCACACC
Source organism: Polyangiaceae bacterium (assembly GCA_965222375.1). Lineage (GTDB taxonomy): Bacteria > Myxococcota_A > Polyangia > Polyangiales > Polyangiaceae > JACKEA01. The sequence continues at coordinate 2,114,214 of CBDCTZ010000016.1, read as the reverse complement.
TGAAGCCAGACCGCGAGAGCGAAGCCGAGCTGGACGGCCAGATCCTGATCGCCGAGGGAAAGCTCGCGCCCTAGGTGAGTGTCGCCGGCTTTTCGGCGGCTAGGGTTTGGGTTGGCTGCCGTACTCATCGACCTCACCGTTGACGATTCGGAGGCGATCCTCGGGCAGCTGCGTTTTGGAGTGATGGACGCAATCGGCATTCAAGAGCGCTCCGTTGGGATTGCACATGCCGTCATTCAGATCGAGCAAGTAGTCGCAAGTGGCTCCCATACCGAGCACGGCTTGAACGCGCGGCTCGTAGTTCTTCGCCGTGAGCGAGATGATCGCGCCTTGACTGTGGCCGCCACTCAAAATCCCCTTGTTGCAGTCGACGTCCGGGCGGGCGCACATCTTGGCCACGAGGGATCCGGGCTGGTTTTTGTATATGCACATCGTCTTTTCGAGCTGGGCAGCGCAACTCAGAACCAGGCCGTTGTCGTAGGACGGAGACACGGCGACAAAACCTCGCGAGGCCATCTCGCGCAGAATGAGTCGCACGTCTTTGCCGTCGTGCTTCGCCAGGGAGCCCACCGCCCAGACGAATAGCGGGTACTCCGCCGACGAAGTTGCCGGCGCAAAACCCAGCACGGGCATTTCTTCCTTCGTGCAGGAGCCGAAGGAAGCCTTGCTGCGCGCCGTTGCAGCAAATTCGACGACGTCGAGAGGTTGCTGGCCTGCATCGTCGACACCGCCGTCGGGCGTTGCGGCGCTGTCTGGCGCGACTCCCGTATCTACACTCACGCTGCTCTCGGGGGCGTGGCCACTGTCCACGGCGACATCCGGGCCGCTATCCGCTCCGCCACTCCTGCGTAGAGCGCTTTGTCGTCGGGCGCCCCACACGACACCAGTAGAGCGGCCATGAGCATCGTGTGCCTTGCCATCGAAGAACGGAGCCAAGCAATACGTGTGCCATCCGCGGCTCGTGTGGTAGGCATGGAAATCCAGGGCACGGTAGCCACGGATCCGGACGGTTAGCGGTTCGCGTCCGGAGCAACCGCCTCGCAGACACGCTGGGGCATCGCGAGCAGACGGCGCTCAGTAGCCTCGCTCAACGTCGACGGACGTGCGTGGGGGCATGCCGGCTTCGACCAACGCGAGGTTCTCTAGGAATACCGCGAGGCCACGCTCCAGGTATTCCTCGTGATAGCCGGCGTGGTGAGGCGAGATGATGACGTCGTCCCGCGCCCACCACGGGCTGTCGGCAGGCAGCGGCTCTTCAGGAAAGACGTCGAGGGCTGTGCCGCGCACTTTGCCCGCTTCGAGTTGGCGCAGCAGGGCTTCGTGATCCACGATGCCGCCACGAGAGACATCGATGAGCACGGCGTGGGGAGGCACGGCGGACAGTTCGGCTGGACCCAGGAGCCCGCGTGTCTGTGGCGTCAGTGGCACGCAAACCACAACGTAGTCGCTCTGCGGCAGCACTGCGTTCAGTTGGGTCGGGCCAACCACCTCCGTCACGTGAGGCGTTTCGACCGGCTGGAAGCGAACCCCAAGCACGGTCATTCCCAGGGAGGCGGCCCCGCCGGCGACGCTGCGACCCACTTCGCCCAAGCCGACGATGCACAGCCTTTTTCCCGCAACCGTTCCGGCTGGGAACTGCTCGAAACGGCGCTCGCGCTGCTGGCGGGCCAGCCGGGGGTGCTCCCGCGCGAAAGCGAGCACCATCGCCAAAACGTGATCTCGCATCTCACTGCCGTGGATTCCGCGGGCGTTGGCGACCCGTAGCTGCTGTGGGAAGGGCGCGCCTTCCATCAGGAACTCGACTCCGGACCCAAGCACCTGGAGCAGCTCGAGGCGCTCGGCTTTCGACCAATCTGCGGTGATACGCATCGCACACAGCAGCGCCTGCATCTCTGGAAGAGCGCTTCGCACGTCATCTTCGCTTTCCAAGAAGCGCACCTGTCGACCGGATTTCGAGAGTTTCGCCCTCGCCTCATCGCGGAACGACTGCGTCGGCGGCAGGTAAGCATGAATCAAGGAAATCCGATGCATCGGCCTAGCGCCAACTCGCCACGTAGTGAGCGCCCGTCTTGGTGCGGGAGCTCTGGACGCGCACATCTTTGCGCCCAGCGATGCTGAGTACCGTCTGCACGCCAATACGCGTCGCGCGAACGGGCCACGGAGGCACGTCGGGCCAATCGTACAGGACGATCTCACCATGGCCGGGCCTGGGGATGTGGGCCTCCAGACGGCCCCTATTGTAGGACTTGCTGAAGATTACAGGTGTGCGGCTGATCAAGGCCCTGTCCGTGGTCAGCCGCAGCAACATGCGCCAAAAGGTACGCATGGTGCGTTCAATGCTAATGACAGCGACCTGTTCGTGGAGGGTACCCACGCTGACCCCGGCATCCCGGGCCAGTTCCACGAACACCGTCTCCATCACCTCGATCGGTACCCACTCGACAGCCGTGAGGGTTTCGTAGCGCTGCCGGTTGTCTGCGCTGACCCGAGACAGGGCGCTCTGCACGGCCTGGGCGCCAAGCAGCTCGGCGGCAACGTCCCGCAAGCCGCAGGCAAGGGGACCGGAAACGCTGGGCGAATTCATGGCCGGGCGGACGCAGACTAGCACGTGAAAAGAGGGTCGAGCCGGGACAGCATCTCTTCGATGGCGCAAGCCGGATGAGTGCGCGAGACTCAGGCCGCGTCCGCGACTCGGCGGAGTTCGGCATGAATCAAAGTGACGAAAGTCCACCCTGATGGAGTCTTCGAAGCTAAAAACACGGCTGCCTCGGCGCGCTCACCTCGGAATCGTACTGCGAGCGCAAGCAGGCGGATTGGTCGTCGCGGATGTTCCGGGGCAGTCGCCCGCAAGCGCCTCGGCCCTCTGTGCCGGCGATGAGCTCGTCAGCGTGGGCGGGCAGCGGGCGCGCGCCCCATCGGAACTCGACGCCGCGATGCGCTCCCTTGCGGACCAGTCCGGGACACGAATCGCGGTGAGGCGTAATGGCGACGAAGTTTCCCTCGAGGTCCCCTTATCGCCCATGCCCTCGGAGCAGTTCCCTTCCGGTCGCCTCGAACTGGGAGAGTGTCGGGGGCCGCACGGGCGGCTACGTACGCTGACGGTCTGGCCCCAGCGAGCTACGGACACGGCTTGGATGCTGCTGCCCGGCGCGAGTTGGACCAGCGTGGACCGTCCCTTCGCGCTGGGCTCCGTGGATCATGCCTTGATCGATGGGCTAGCGGCGACGGGCGTCGCCGTGCATCGCGTCGAGCGCTCCGGCATCGGTGACAGCGAGGGTCCGGCCTGCGTCGATCTGGATTGGGACGCCGAAATCGCAGGGTTCCACAGCGGACTAAGCGCGCTGCTCGCGCAGGAGCAAGTCAGGCGCGTGGTGCTGTTTGGCGTGAGCCTTGGGGGCATGGTGGCCCCAGTGCTCGCGACAACTCTGGAGCGCGCGAAGGGCGCAACGCTGGATCGTGTGGTCGCGTTCGGCAGTTCGGCTCGTCCGTGGATGGAATGTGCCCACGGCGCCGCCGTGCGGCAGCTCGAGCGGCAATCCTTCGAGGAGGCGGAGCGACGCCAGCGCGCGGAGCAGCTAGCGGAGCTCGAAGAGCTGGTTTACGTGCATGGTCTGACTCCTGCCCAAGCCTTCGAGCAGTATCCGGAACTGCAGGGGATCGGGCCTCCAACCTACGCCGGACAGCGGGTGGCGGGTCGCGTGGCGTCGTTCTTTCAGCAGCTTCAACTCGTCGACTTGGCCGCGTGTTGGCAGAAGCTCGAATGTCCGGTGCTCGCGCTGCACGGTAGCGACGACTGGATCAGCAGCGCCGAAGAGGCGCGCGAAATCGCGGAGCTAGCTCCCGCAGGGCGCTTCCAACAGCTCGACGGCGTCGATCACGCGATGGGCCCCGCGCGAGGTGCAGAGAAAGTTCTCGGCGCGCTGCAGAGCTTCTTCACTCAGGCGTGAATCGGCCCGCATTCGCCGGGCCAGACGCAGCCGTAGGGCAGCGGGAAGCCTCCCGTACCACCACTGCCGCTCGTGCCACCGCTTCCCGCAGCGCCGCCGCTGCCACCGGCTCCGCTAGCACCGCTTGCGCCACTCGAACCACTCGAACCGCTGGCGCCACTCGTACCGGCAGCACCGCCGGTCGCGGTCCCACCACTACCTGCCATGCCGCCGCTTCCAGCGGCTCCGCCCGTCGCGGTGCCACCGCTGCCGGCACTGCCGCTGGCGCCACCCGTGGCGGTTCCGCCGGTACCCGACGTGGCGCCGGTGCCAGAGCTTCCGGATGTCCCGCCGTCTCCAGGGGGGCTCTCGCCACTGGAGGAACAAGCAACGGCAGCGCTGCTAGCCAACAGCGCCGCGCGGAAGGCGTAGGCTCGCGCGCGTGACAAGCCCGCGGGCGGAGCTGGGAGCGCATGCTGCCGCACGGCGCTGGGCACCACCTCGTTGCAGAAGGGGCAGCTCTCTTCACTGCGCCGCACATGGCGCTCGCAGCTGGGACATACAACGAAGCGACTCATACTCATTCTCCCTTTGCTGCTTCCGCCGGCAGCGACTCTATGATGGCACGAAATCGCCCGTGATCGAACGGGGTCCCGGGCGCAGCCTCGATTCTCTCGACTCGCTCTCGTTTTCCCGCCTTCTCGAGCTCTAGCGCGCGATGGTGGCAAAACGGGTTGTTGCCTGGCTTGCCGAACAGGGACGTCGCCATCCAGGTGCAGCCGCCGTGACACTCGTCGGCGTAGTAGCAGTCTCGACACAGCCCCCATAGCTGCTCTTCGCTGCGCACCCGCTGAAAGCGTAGCGGCTCCGAGCGCTCCCAGATATCGACGAGTTTTTCGGTGCGAATGTTGCCACCGACCCAGCCGTCCGTAGGCAAGGAAGGGCAACCCTTGATGTCGCCATTGGCTTCGATGCCGAGTCCATAGCGCCCAGCCACGCATTGCGTACTGTGACCGCAAGGAAAGCTCTGGCGCAGCAAGTGATCGTAGGGGCCGAAGTAGCCAATGTTGTTTCCGGTCACTACTTTTACGCCGAGGGGCGTCAACTTCCGCTTCAGGGCCGCAAGGCGCGGCATCACGTCGAGCAAGTCGTAGGGTTGAAGCAACACTTCCGGCTCGTCGACAGCGCGGCCCATGGGCACTGTCAGCTGGAGCTGCCAACCGTGGGCTCCGACGTCGACCAGCACATCTGCAACCTGTTCGAACACAGGCAAACTGAGTCGGTTGATCTGGGTGTTGACGGACACCTGGAGTCCAGCTTCCCGCGCGGCGTGCAGGGCGGCCACGGCCGAGTCCCAGCTACCCTTCGCGCCGCGCAGTCGGTCATGACTGGAGCGATCACCGTCGATGGAAACTCCAAGACTTTGCAGGCCAGCGCTGGCTGCAGCCTTGGCCACTTCCGCTGTGATGCCGCGGCCACCCGTGACCATGGTGGAATCCATGCCCTCGGCGCGGATCTTCCGAATCACCTCAGTCCAACCGTCGTACAGATACGCCTCGCCGCCGATCAGCGTGACCTCCCGGACGCCAAGCGCGGCCAGCTGGCTGACAAGGTCGAGAGACTCATCCAAGCTCAGCTCGTCCGGACGCGCCGCACCGGCTCGCGAACCGCAGTGACGGCAAGTCAGATCGCAGCGCAACGTGATTTCCCAAACCACGTAGGTGGGGCGGTACTCACGGTCCACGTCTCGCACGTCGTCGAGGAGGGGAAACTGTCCCCTGGAAGGGGGCACGAGGGGCAGCGTTCGGCGCGGACGGGATGCGCCTTCGAGCTCACGCCGCTCGTCTTGCGATAGGGGATCCCGTGGCGCCCGCATCGCAGGAGCATACGGATCCGACTGTCCGCGCGCCAGTGAGCGATGGCGCCGCGTGGCCTAGGGCGGGAGTAGTGGCCTGGCGGGCCGCAGTGCTCACGCCTTCGGGTGTTACCCCGTCGGGTATCCCGAAGCGGGTCACAAGCGCGTCGACCCAAACCAACCAAGCTCAGTCCCGGCGCGGGTCGGGCCCATTGCGCGCCAACGCCTGGGGGGTCTAGCCTCGTAGCTGGAGGCCCAGCTAATGCGATTCCCAATGAAGATTGGACTATTCAGCCCACTGATTCGTGTCTTCGGCGGCCGCCGAGATGACTCCTACGCGGAGCTCAAGAACGATGAGGTGCACTTCAAATTCGGCGCCGTCGACGTGACGGTTCCTCTGTCGGACGTCGTGGACGTCGACGGCGGCGCGAGCTGGCCACTGATTGGCGGTATCGGATGGCGCGTGGGTCCGAAGACCCTGGGATTGATCGGCTCCCTCGATGGGATCGCCAAGTTGGAGACGCGCTCGAGATACCCGACGGGCGTTTGGTATCTGCCTGTGAAGTGGAACTCGCTCTATATTTCACTCGAAGATCCGAAGGGCTTCGCAAGCGCGGTCAATGCGGCGCGGGATCCGTCTGTGAATTGAGTTTGCATCGCGCGGAAGTCGAGTGAGATGACGTTGGTGCGGCCGTCGTTGTGCGCAGTTGTCTTTGCTAGTGCGCTGAGTTGTGCAACGAGCGAAGACGACGCGGGGCAGACGGGCACAGGCGGATCGAGCGGCGGGGGGCAAGCTGGCACGGGCGCGAGCACTGGCACCGGTGGTAGCGCGGCTGGTGGCACGAGTAGCGGGGGTGGCGCGGGAGTAGGCGCCGCGGCGGGCGCGAGCAGCGGGGGCGGCGCCAGTGTCGGTGGCGCTGCGGGAGCTAGCGGGGGAAGTTCTGGCAGCGGAGGCACCGCGGGAGGTAGCGGCGGAAGCTCCGGCAGCGGAGGCGCAGCGGGCGGATCCGGTGGCAGCGCCGGGTGCCCGGTGGGCAAGGGGCCAACCATGGTGCAGGTCGGCGCCCAATGCGTGGACAGCACTGAGGTCACCAACGCGCAATACGCTCAGTTTCTCGCGGCTAACGTGACGCCGCAGTCCACGACGAAGTCTCCGGCGCATTGTTCGTGGAACGTAACCTTCACGCCATCCCAGGGCTGGCCGGCAACAGGCAAGGATGCCTACCCGGTCGTGTACGTGGACTGGTGCGACGCCCTCGCCTACTGCCAGTGGGCAGGCAAACGCTTGTGCGGCGCCGTCGGCGGCGGCCCCCTGCCCTACGGCGACTACGCCGACGCCAACAAGAGCCAATGGCTCTACGCCTGCTCCGGCAAAGGCACGAAGAAGTACCCGTATGGCGACATCTACGACGGCAAAGCTTGCAACGGCGTGGACTACGGCGCTGGCGCGGCGGTGCCTGTGAAGTCGCTTACGAAGTGCGAAGGCGGCGAGACGGGGCTCTTCGACATGAGTGGTAACGTGTGGGAGTGGGAAGACAGCTGTCAGGCCAATACAGGCGGCAAAGATCAGTGCCGTCTGCGCGGTGGCTCGTTTTGGTTCAATGGCAGCGCGGACTTGCTCTGCGCCAACGGCAACGCCAACGACCGCAGCGCGGCGAACGATATCTACGGGATACGTTGTTGCGCGCCTTGACCGCTCCCAGCATGAGCGGGCGCAAAGACCGAGGCCCCGTCAGTGACCGCAGCAATCTGGGGATAGCGCCAGCTCGTCGCTGATCACCCGCGGGCACCCAGCGGCGCCCCGAGTGGGGGAAACAACGGCGGCTAAGAGCGACGTTCATCCGTTTGTATTTTTGGGGTCGCTTCTCTGGGGCAGGCAGGGCCGCTACTCTCGTCCTGGGCCAAGCTGGGGCGATAGGCGCAGCGCAACGCCGCGGACACCGGCGAGCGAGGGCGGTTTGCGATTCTCTGGGAGTCGCGTCGCTGGCATATGCCCCAGCTCTCCAGAGCATGGCTCACGTCGCGATCGCCTGAGCACGGTGTTGACGAGCGTCAGTTCGCGAATCGGCGTTTGTCGCGCGGAGACTCGCCGGGATGCTCGGGGTGGGACAGGAACCCACATTGCCCAGTGCACCTGCGGGCAGTCAGAATGGAAGCTCACGGGGAGTGGGCAGATGCATCGAAGACGAATCCAAGCGGCGATGGGTAGCGCCAAGTCCCATCAGGTTGACGCAAGCGGCCGGGGGGGGGGGCACCTTTGTCGGTTCGGCGCTGCTGGCCTCGAGCTTGATCTTGATGTCCTCGGGCGCGGGGGCGCAGAGCTGCCCCTTCGCGCCCCCGAGCACCATCTCACTGGAGAACTTCCCTACGACCTGCGAGTTCTTGCCGCGCTCGCCGCTGATGCTCGATCCCAACCTGACCGCGCGCTGCGACATGGACCAAGACGGCAATGGCCTTGATGACGAGATCGAGGCACAGATCGCGCACTGCTTTGTGCCCGAATTTCGCTTCGACAAGGACGAGCCGTCGGACTCGTTACGCCCCTGTGAGCCGATCCTCGGCTATTCCGCCTACCGTATTGCCGCAGCGCAAGACGATGAGATCCTCATTCGCTATCGCTTCGTCGTGATGTTCCGACGTGACGGAGGCTTCGTGGCGGACGACTCCTTTTGGTGTGGCGACGATCATGACGGCGACACTCAGCAGTTCAACTTCGACGTGCGAGTGTCAGATACGGACGTATGGCGAGCGTCCCTCGCGCGCTTTGACACGTGCGCGCAGCCAACGATGGCTGGCACTCACCCTGTGCTCTATCCCACGGCGGGCAAGCACCACCTGGAGTGCGTCGCCGGGACGAGTGTTGCGTTTGTCGATTTCCCTTCGGGGGACCGACCGTGTCTCGATCCTCACCGCGGCAACGGGCCGATAAGGCTCCCGTCGTTCTTGTTCAAGGTGGCCCCCAGCCGGGTGTTCATCAATTCGACGAGCACCGGGAACGTGTGCGAATTCGTGCGAAGCGGGGCCGTCGCGCCCGCCCCAGGCCTTCAGCCCCCAAGTCTTGCCAATCTTGGCTTTCCTGGACAGTTTGTTGGGACGTCCTTTTTCGACGCCGACTCGGTGTGGAGCGTCGTGAAACCTGATGGCGCGTTCACCTTCGACGCGGACGGAGACGGCAAGTCGGAGATGTCCTTCGTTGATGTCGACTTCATCGAGGCCCGTCCCGAAGACGCCTGCGGCCTCGACAAGATCGCCACTGCCGCAGATGACCTGGACGCAGATGGCCTGACCGGCAAATGCGACCCCCACCTGAGCTTCCGCCAAAAGTACGTCGGCATCGGCGAGCCCGGCTTTCCGCCCGTGCCACCGCCGGAACCGAATTGGGAAAACCCCGTCCACGGACTTGGTGGCTTCTGGGATCAAGATCAGGATCGCGGGGCGAACGGCTTTGACGGCTGTCCAACCCTCGTCACCTCGTCCCAAGGCATCAGCAACCACTGGGCCGAGAACGTCAACTGGCCTCCGGACCCGGTCAACAACAATGACTTCGGGTTCTTCCAGCGCGGGGATGCTTGTGACCCGTACCCCGTGTCCCATACCAAGTGGCGCACGCTGTTTCAGCGCAGCACGAAGTGCGGGCCGCCGCGCTTCGTGGCGCGCGGCACGGACTACGTGCTCACCCGCACCGCTGCAGCGCGGGGGGCGAGCGCAAACGATCCGTATTGGGACACGGCGCAGCCTGAGGCGGCGAAGACCTGGGCGGGGAACGCGTATCGGTGTGCGTGTCGTAGTGTGCTTACAGGGGCACCTCTCACTGGATCGGCATGCGTCGCCGACCCCGCAAGCGAGTGTTTTCGCGACAACGTCGCCGAGGCAGTTCGACAAACCTATAGCGGCCGCGGTTGGCGCGCTCTCGATCGCAGCGGCTGCTCGCGCACGGACACCTGGTGCAACCCCTCGGTCCTGCCCGTGCCGCGTTTCGATGTGGGCCACAGCAAGAGCCATTGGGCCTGGACGCAGGAGAGTACGTTGTTCCCTGCCGGCAGTCCAACCCAACACTACTCGCCAGGCGATCTGGTTTCGTTCCCGGGCTCGATCTTCAACGGCGCCCACACCCGCACCGTGTACGAGTACGCCGTGTGGTCCTTGGTCGAGCTCGACGATCACCTCGGCTTGCCGAAGCGCGCGAGCGCGCCGTTTCCAGATCCGGAGTTCGACCCGCTGAACCGCGCGTTGGCGTTGCGCAACGTCAATAGTCAAGTGAGCCGGCTCGTACGCTCCTCCCTCTCCGAGCAAACCGCCGCGTCACTCACTTCCGCCCACGATTCGCTCACCGTTGGGATCACCTGCGGTCTGCTCACCCTGCAGCAACAGCTCGCGAAGGTGGAGTTGTGGTTCGGCCCAGATCCGGTGTCACCCGTGCGGAGCGACTTCAGTCGCGTCCGCGGCGTAGTGCATGACGACGCCGGCTTGCTGACCATGGCCGTGCTCCGCCCCGCCGAGGGCAACTACATGACGCCCCAGCTCGGCGTGGTGGCGATGGACAGCTGGCTATCGTCCAGCTCCGTGAGCATCTCGCCCTTGCAGAGCAACCGAGGCTTCAGCGGGCCGTTGCCGGGGCTGACGCTGGCCGCGGCCGCGGAGCGCGACATCAACGCCGAGCCGGATCTCTTTGTGTTCGAGCGCGGCGTGAGCGACCGGCCCGCCCGCTTCGCGCGCCTCGCGCCCGTGGAGGTGAGCGACACGACGATCCGCTATGAAGCCGCTCGCTTCGGCGAGCTGCGCGGCACGCTGTCCTCCGCCGCCCAGGCCGTGACCGACGCCGAGGGGCGAGTGGCCGCAGTCGTCGATCTGGCCACGGGCTTCGTTGAAGCCGTGCTCCCCGATGGCGAGCGGCCCATGCGTCACGCTCTGCCGCCGGAACTGCTGTACCGAAGCGAAGCCGCCTTGCGCCTCCGCGGCAATCTTCTGCTCGTCGCCGGCGGCGTCAACGTCGACGGCGCGCTGGAGTCGGACCTGTGGCTGGTCGATCTGTACAGTGGCACCACGGCGAAACTGCGCTCAGATCTACCGGCCCGGCGCGGCGCCCAGCTCTCGGTCACGCCCAACGGCTCCCACGTGCTCTACGCCGGGGGCACGGATGCGATGGGCGAGAGCCACGACGACGTGTGGCAGCTCGCGAGCTATGCGGCGGTCCCGGGCGTGGCAGCGCCAACGCGGATGTTCGCGGATACTTCCGCAGCGAGCGCGGGGCTCGCCCAGTCCGCTCTGGCCTTCGACCCGATCGCAGCTGAGCTGACCCGTCTGGATTTCGACCCAGCCCTGCCCGAAGCGCTGGCGCTGAGTGAGCGGACGACCCATGGCTGGCAGCCCCTGGACGACACTGGGCAGCTGATGACCTGCCAGCCTGAAGACCCAGTGGGCGGACAGCTGTGTCGACTCGACAAGTCGTGGTGGTCCGGCACCGGGCGCATCCCCTGTGGCGGGGGCACCTGCTCCGGAGCTGCAGGCGAGTTGCTGCACGAGACGAAGCTTCTGCCACCCATCGTCGCCGCGGATGTCAGCGACGGCGCGCTTTGGCTCGCGCGACCCCACCGCGTCGAGTACCGCGCAGCTTCCGAAGCCGGGAGCCTGGCTGCGCCGCTCGGCCAGGGCCTCCAACACAAGGCCCTCGACATCGCGGCAAGGGGCACGACCGCGTTGGTTGCCACCCGTGGCGGCGTGCGTCTGGCAAGCCTGGCGACTGGCGGCGTTTCCCTGAGCCCCGAGCTGAAGCTGTGTGGCGCGCCCTACGACGTCGAGGCCCTGGGCGACGATTCCTGGGCCGTGATGACTCCTTTGGGCCTCGCCATTGTTGGCGGCGGTTTGGATAGCGAGCTGCGCGTGCACTCCATGTCCCTCTTGGTGCCCCTCGGCCCGCACGGAAAGCTGATCCCACTGCACGTCGACCCTTCGAAGGTGTGGGCCTGCAAGCTCGCGAACAAGTTTGGCCACTTCGCGGGCTTCTTGAAGGGAGTGACGGCAGTTGCCGCCGTGGACGGCGGACGAGTGCTCGTTGCCAATGGCAAACACCTGTTCGATGTCGACACTTCGAACAGTGCCGAGCCCGAGCTTCGCGGCGTGACTCACCTGAAAAAGCCCTTGTCGGCGCTCCGGGCGGACGCAACAGGAGGCCGCGCCTACGGCGTCGGGGCGCCGCCCAAGCACCGACCCGTATTCGACCTGCGTGGCGCCACGGTCGCGCCCAATGGCAACCACAACATCCGAGCCTGGGTCACGCGCCGAGACTCCGGCAATCTGCGCCTACGTCGCCACGGCGCTTGGGCACAGCTCGCATGGGTCAGCCCTTGAAGTCCATCGCCGTCCTGCTCGTACTTGGCGGGCTCGGCCCCTTTGCCGTGCTCACCGGCTGCCCATCCGATGAGCCGGGTGGCAGTGGGGGCATGGGCGGGGGCGCCGCTTCCGGTGGCGCCGCGGGTGCTTCGGGAAGTAGCGGGGCGGGGGGCAACACCTGGGACCCGGTCTGGCACCAGACCCAACCAAAAAAGTGGACGTCGCATCCGCCCGACAAACTACCGGACTGTGGGTCGGGATGCCGCATCGCAATGAACTTGCCGCTACGCAATCACGCAGTGTTCGGACACGGGTTCACAGAACAGAGATTCGTGAGCCAGACTCCCGCGGGAATCGGATTCACCAAATCGGCAAGCAGTCAGACGTTCGCGATACCGCTGGATCCCGGTACGCCTCTTTTCCCGTCCGTCTACGGCGACCACGTCAGCTACCTGCGCTCCTTCGGCGTCGCCGACGGCCAGGTGGAGGTCGCCAGCCTGATCACGGGCGAGACCAAGATCGCCTTCCGTTACACGCCCGAGGAAGCCGGCAAAAACTCCGTCTGGCGCACCGTCCTCGGGCCTCGGCACGTGTTCTGGCTCTTCGTGGGCGGCTTGTGGGCGCGCAACCTCCAAACCGGCGAGGTCAAGAACCTCGGCGGCGCCTGCTTCTCCTATTGCCCAACTGAAGACAAGATGCTCTGCGACGATGGCATCGTCTTCTCCATCGATCCCAACACCGGCAAGAACGAATACCTCGACTACGGGGGCTCCTGGCAAACCCACGGCACCTGCTCGCCAAAGCGCACCCAATACGCATGGATCGACTACCGCGATCCGCCCGGCGTCGGCGCTACGTCGTTCAACCGCAGCGGTGGCGAGGTCTACGTGCACGACTTGGCGACCAAGAAGACGAGGCGCGTCACCTTCGATTCGCCGGGTTCACCCCGCGGGAAGGTCTACCCGGCCGTCGATGGCGATCTCGTCGTCTGGAACGAGCCCGCCGATCCCGATCCAGCCAATCCACCGTCGATGGGCGAGCTGATCGGCGCGTCCAAAGCCCTGGTGAAGTTCGACATGAAGACGGGACAGCGCTGCCGCCTCACCTCGCGAAACTTCTTCCAGTCCTTCAAGTCACTACACGGAACCCACGTCTACGGCAGCTGGTTCGACCTGCCCTCGAGCGAAGTCTGGCTCGCCGACCTAGATCTGGAGCACCCGAGCTTGACCTGGGACTGCGTGCCGACCCCGGAGTGGAAGCTGTAGCGACGCACGCATGATCGCCCGCGCCGCACTGCACCAATCTGACTCCATTATCGCCCCCGCACTGAAACGACCCGCGCTCTCAGCGACGCACCCGGCAACGCGGCCTCGCTCGGGAGGAGCGGCCCAGCGCGACCCAGCGCCCCGACCCCAAACCAATCAACTCCCTCTGGAATGCAGGGGGCATATTCGGTGGCAGACTACGGTGGTGTATCGGCAAGAGCAATTGTCCGCACTGCGTGCGGACGCCACGGGCGGCCGCGCCTACGGCGTCGGTGTGAGGAAGAAGCATCGACCTGTCTTCGACCTGCGTGGCGCCACGGTCGCGCCCAGTGGCAACCACAACATCCGAGCCTGGGTCACGCGCCGAGATTCCGGCAATCTGCGGCTACGTCGCCACGGCGCGTGGGCACAGCTGGCATGGGTCACGCCTTGAAGACCATCGCCGCCCTGCTCGTTCTCGGCGGGATCGCCCCGGTTGCCGTGCTCACCGGTTGCCCATCCGATGAGCCGGGTGGCAGCGGAGGCGTGGGCGGCGGGGCTGCTTCCGGTGGCGCCGCGGGCGCATCGGGAAGTAGCGGGGCGGCGGGCAACACCTGGGACCCAGTTTGGCACGAGACCAAGCCGAAGAACTGGACGTCGTATCCGCCGGACAATCTGCCGGACTGTGGGTCGGGGTGTCGCATCGCGATGAACGTTCCGCTGAGAAATCCGGCGACTCGAGGCCATTCCTTCACAGCCAGCCGGTTCGTCAGCGAGACGAACAAGGGTATCGGCTTCACATCTGTTGGAAGCGACATCACCCTTGCCATTCGACGCGTCGACGAGGCACTGCTGCAACCCTTCGTCTACGGCGACCACGTCAGCTACCTGCGCTCCTTCGGCGTCGCCGACGGCCAAGTCGAGGTCGCCAGCCTGATCACGGGCGAGACCAAGATCGCGTTCCGCTACACGCCCGAGGAGGCCGGCAAGAACTCCGTGTGGCGCACCGTCCTCGGGCCTCGTCACGTGTTGTGGCTCTTCCCCGGTGGGATTTGGGCGCGAAACCTACAAACCGGCGAGGTCAAGAACCTGGGCGGGGAGTGCTTCACCTATTGCCCCACCGAGGACAAGATGCTCTGCGACGCCGGCAGGATCTATCTCATCGATCAGGACACCGGCGAGAAGGAGTACCTCGACTACGGCGGCTCCTGGCAGACCCACGGCACCTGCTCGCCGAAGCGCACCCAATACGCCTGGATCGACTACCGCGATCCCCCTGGCGTCGGCTCTACGTCCTTCAACCGCAGTGGCGGCGAGGTCTACGTGCACGACCTGACGACGAAGAAGACGAAGCGCGTCACCTTCGACTCGCCGGGTTCACCCCGCGGCAAGGTCTACCCCGCCGTCGATGGCGATCTCGTCGTCTGGAACGAGCCCGCCGATCCCGATCCCGCCAATCCACCGTCCATGGGCGAGCTGATCGGCGCGTCGAAGTCCCTGGTGAAGTTCGACAGGAAGACGGGACAGCGCTGCCGCCTCACCTCGCGAAACTTCTTCCAGTCCTTCAAGTCCCTCCACGGAACCCACGTCTACGGCAGCTGGTTCGACCTGCCCTCGAGCGAAGTCTGGCTCGCCGATCTGGATCTGGAGCACCCGAGCCTGACCTGGGATTGCGTGCCCACGCCGGAGTGGAAACCGTAGCGGAATCCCAACGTTTCGACACCAACCCACTCGGCGCGTAGGCACAGCTGGCATGGGTAGGCGCGGGATCAGGTCGTGGGACTCGAGAACGAGGGTACGTGCGCCGGTCCGCGGTTTCTTGAAGCTGAGCCCGAGCTTGCCGTCTGAGCGTCAGTTCCTCGAGCACCCGATTGTCTTGTCGGACAGCCCGGTGGCCCCCCCAAGTCAAAGTAGTGGGAGACGGATCAAGCCCCACCGCGCAAGGTCAGCACGCCCAGGTGAGCCCCACACCTCCCCCTGCCGCGCGAGCGAGACCGAAGGGACCTGGCGCAATGTGTTCATCGGGACACAGTTCGCGCAGCGGGTCCCTGGGGAATTCCCTTCGGTCTCGCGCAGCCCGGCTTTGGGGGAGGTCGACCGCCGGCGGCATCGCGATCGACGCGCGTCCGCAACGACGACCTCTGACTGCCGCCGCCGGACGGGTGGGGGCAACAAAACCTACGGCGACATCTACGACGGCAAAGCCTGCAACGGCGTGGACTATGGCGCTGGCGCGGCAATGCCCGTGAAGTCGCTGACGAAGTGCGAAGGCGGCGAAGTGGGCCTCTTCGACATGAGCGGCAACGTGTGGGAGTGGGAAGACAGTTGTCAGGCCAATTCGGGCGGCAAAGATCAGTGCCGTCTGCGCGGTGGTTCGTTTTGGTTCAATGGCAGCGCGGACTTGCTCTGCGCCAACGGCAACGCGAATGACCGCAGCGCCGCGAACGATATTTGCGGGATACGTTGTTGCGCGCCGTGAGGCGGGGGTAGGCTCAATCATGAGCCGCTGGCTTTGGGTCGCTGCCGCGCAGTTCGCAGTGTGTTGGACGTGCATCAACTGCACCCCATCCCCACTGGCTGCTCCGAGCGGCGCTCCGGAATCGGCCTCTCCCCAAACACCAGATGCATCGCCGGACGCCATCGACACACGTAGCTGGGCCAGCGCTGCTGATTCCACTTTCGAAGAAGGCGCGAATCCACACGTCCCTGGCAGCTGCTTGGTGGACAGGGGGTGTGCGCACAAAGGTGTCCGGTTGCCGCCGTGCAACACGAAGCTCAATGCTCTGCGTGTTGAAGAACTGCACGCCCGGGCAACCACGCTAGACGGCAAACAGGTGCTCGTACGTGGACACCTAGGATCGGGGGGTGCTGTGACGACGTTGGGTTGCGGGTGGGAGTGCTGCAATAGATCAAAGGGGCCGCTCGTCCTTTACGCTTGGGCCAATCCCCCGGAGGCGCAGCGCCCGGCGATACGGCTGGTGGCGGCTGGACTCCCGAACGCGTTCCGATGTCGCGGGGACGAATCTCGCGGGTGCTGCGGGTTCGAGCTGGGCGAAGTGGTGATACGAGGCAGGTTGGCAGTGCAAGCCACCGACACCAGAGTTTACCTTGCGCTGCACGAGCCGCACCTTTGCGATCCCACAGCGGAGCTCGAGACGCAGGTGCAATGCGAGGGCAGGAGTGACGCCAGCGAGGCGTTTCCCATGGGCGCAGCCGTTTGTGGTTGCGCGAAGGGCCGTGCGTACTGCCAGACGGACTCGCGAAGGAGCTGCTTTCTGGGCGGCGTCTGGTTTGGTGATGGCACAACGCTTCCGCGCCTCAACCTGTGTCAGAATTGGCGGTGTCGCCAGGGCACCTGGGAAGTAAACGCACGCGACTGTGGCCAGCCGATCTCGCGGAAGATCGATGATCGTTGGGAGGCTCTTACGCTCACGTTTCCGCGGCTCAGCACGAAGCTGTCACCTCAGGCGGGCAAGGTTTTGGACGAAGTGGTGTCGTACTTGAAAGAGCAAACCACGCGGCGCGCTGAGGTCCGTGTGCACTTTGATTACCGAGAGCAAGCGGACAAGGAGAAGATGGCCAGGGCTCGCGCGAAGGTGCTGGAGGGAGCCTTGCGTGAGCGCAGTGCGCCTGCGGCACGAGTCACCGTAAAGGTGCTGCCGTCCGACAGACGCCGCGTCTATTTCCTCGAATACCCGATCGTCCCGTCGAGGCCCCCGACGGACGCGCCGATGTCGAAGTAGAGGTCGAGCCCGCACCGGCGACCGTCGCAGCACACTGCCGTGGGTCCCTTACTTCCCCTGCCGCGCGAGCGGCCGCCGCATCTGGGTGAATGCGGTCAGCGGCGGGTGGTGCGGGCGGCGGGTCCCAATTCGTCGCTCGTCACCCGCGCGTGCAAAGTCATCGAGCTTCGCAGCCGTGCAGGCAGCTTGTCCCGAGCAAACCACCCGCCGGCACCGGATGCTGCGATCGTGCCGACGAGAATGAAGAACGTCCCCTTGTCTATCTGCATCGAGGCCCCCCCCGCCTCTGGATCTTTACCACGACCCGACCCGCGAGCGGATGCGGCGGAGCGTTGATTATACTCACGCAGCTGTTTCCCAAGATCCCACTGAGGCTCAGGTGCGCGAGCCTGAGGTATCGTACTTTCGGACCCGCAGCATCGAAGTCGGCAGCGACCCCCCATCGCCGGTTGAAGTTGATGGCGACCTGGTCGGCACCAGGCCGGCTCGCTTCACAGTGGTGCCCCAGGCAGTGAAGTTCATGTGTCCAGAGTGACTCAATGCGCAACCACTTCGTCGCAGAGTTTGAGGTCATCGAATGCGGCGTCAGGCTTGTCAACACTGTCGCCGATCATGAAGAACGGACCCGGTATTGGGTTCACGTTGTTTCGAAGTGCAGCCTGCCAAGAGGAGCGTCAGCCCTACTCCTGCCACGGAAGCGATTCAGGAGCATGGCGAAAGAATACATCCGCGAGGCCGGGTCCGCGAGGCTACTTCCGCTCACCGCCTCCGCGGCGCGCTCAACGCCCGCCATAACAACTCGTGAAGGTGACCTTCCCCTTCACGTCTGGGCAGTCTAGATCGACGGAGCCCTCCATGCCCCAAACATCCATGATCAGGCTGCCGGTCTTGCGTAGTTTGACTTCGAAGCGCTTGCAGGCCGCGCGTTCCACCAAGCGGTGCTCTGCACCGGGTTTCATGAGCAGCACCCGCATGCCAGCAGTGGGATCTTCCAAAACCCGAACACTGGGCCCGCGGTCGCTGGCTCTGAGCAGGTCGATCCCGTGGAACTCGGGTCGGTCCTTTGGAGCGTCCTCGCCAAGCTTGCCAGAGCGGCAGCGCAGCGGTTTGAAAGACGCACCGTCGACGGCTAGCGAGCCGCTCACTTCGCTCTTCGAAGCGGACCGCAGGTAGAAGAACAGCATGCCACCCAGGATCAAGACCACGGCGACGATGGTCGGGCCGATCCAGGAGTTGCGCGACGGGATCTTGGTTTCGTCTTCTGGCACCGCTCCCATTCCTCGAACCAACGTACCAGGGGCGGCAGCCAACTCCGGCCCTTTGCGCCAATACACATCGAGATTGGGGCACTGCTCTGCCACCAAGCGCCACCGGTCCCCGTCAGATCGGGTTGCTGCGGCCGACCGATGAGCACCCCGACGTCGCGATACCCAACGGGCGGAGGCTAAACACCTGAAATCAAGAGTTTTTCTCAGAAACGCAGACGTCCCCTTGACAGACCGACGAACAGAATGAACATTCACTCCGTTTTCAGAACCCAGGTATCGGTCTAGAGGCAGCGGGGCATCAGGACGGCCGTTTCGGGACAAACCCGGCCCTCAATCAACCTGCTCAACCATAAACAGAATGAATGTTCATTCAATCGAGGTCAACAATGACGACACAACGCACAGTTCTGGTCACAGGGGCAACCGCGGGCATTGGTCGGCTCGTGGCGTTGAGACTGGCCGAGCGCGGGCTCAAGGTCATCGCGACGGGTCGACGGGAGGAGCGCCTGGTGTCCCTCGCACAAGAGGCAGGAGATCACGACCTGCACGGGCTCCGTCTCGACGTTACGAACGCTGAGTCGATCCGAGAAGTGGCGGAGCAGGTCGACGAGCTCACCGGAGGGCGCGGCATCGACGTTCTGATCAACAACGCCGGCTACGGAATGGCCGCGCCGATGATCGAGACGACCGACGCCGACATGCGGCACCAATTCGAGACCAATGTGTTCGGCTTGATGGCCGTCACTCGTGCATTCGTGCCGGCGATGATGAAGCGTGGCTCGGGTCGCGTCATCAACGTCAGCAGCATTGGCGGTCTGATCGCGTTCCCGATGTTCGGAGCCTACACCGCCTCCAAGCATGCCGTGGAGGCGATTTCCGATGCTTTGCGCCTGGAGCTTGCGGGCTTCGGCATTCAAGTCTCGGTGATCGAACCCGGGCCGATCAAGACGGAGTTCGCGGAAACGACCATGAGCCACGTCGACCGATACAGCGACGCGAGCTCCCCTTTCGCTGCGGTCTACGAGCGCGCTCAAGAAATGAAGAAGCAGACCGACGCACAATCCGTGAGCCCGGAGTGTGTGGCTCGCGCCATCGAGCACGCCATCTTCGCTCGCAGAGCTCGCAGCCGCTACATCATGCCGCTGACGGGCCGCCTCTTCGTCTTTCTCTACAAGCTGATCCCGGAAGCGCTGATCGACTTCGCCAAACGCCGCATGTTGGGGCTGCAGCACGCCCGGGCGCTTCCTCCCAAGACCCCGACGCCAGCGCTCAGCGCTCACAACGCGACTTGAATTCACCAGTGACGAGGACGTGGGTTCCCACACGGTTTGCGCCGTCATGACGGCAGACTTCCTGCGTTTCTCAAAAGCGCGGGGCAATGATCTCAGCACGCCGATGCCACAGTTTGGCTTCCCGGGTCTGAAGGCTGGGGACCGCTGGTGTCTGTGCGCAGCGCGCTGGCAAGAAGCCTTCGAAGC
Organism: Polyangiaceae bacterium; assembly: GCA_965222375.1. GTDB lineage: Bacteria > Myxococcota_A > Polyangia > Polyangiales > Polyangiaceae > JACKEA01. The sequence continues at coordinate 2,094,370 of CBDCTZ010000016.1, read as the reverse complement.
CGAAAAGGCTCCTCTCGTCGTACTGACTGCGACCCACGAGCGGGCTCTGGAGATAGTGCAACTTGCGGATTTGAAGCGGCACGCGATCGACATGAACTAGCAGCGGGAGCTGCCCAGCGCGCACTTTCCAACCGGAAAGCAGTTGCGCTGACGCGACGCGGCGCCGTGGCCTCCACTTACCCGTCAAATCCGGACCCAAAGCGCGCCAGACTGCTATCCTCTAGGTTGGCCTGGAGGACGGATCATGAAGCGACCGATCATTGCGAGTGTACTATCGCTGATGTCTCTGAGCGCGCCAGCCATGGCCGCCACCATCGAGATAGGGCCCAGCGCGGACCTGAAAGCCGAGATAGGCAAGCTGAAAGCCGGGGATGAACTGGTGCTGAAAGGCGGCACCTATGCGCTCAACTCGCGGGTCGGCGTCACCGCCAAAGGCACCGCGGCAATGCCGATCACGATCCGCTCCAAGGCCGGCGAGACCGCGCACATCGTTCAGAACGCCAATCAAAACGTGCTCAACGTAGACAAGACCGAGTACATCGTCTTGAGCGGACTAGAGATATCCAAGGGCTCCCACGGCATTCGCATCAACGACTCGGACTTCGTTACCGTCGAGGACTGCCACATCCACGACACGGGAGATGTCGGGCTCTCCGCGAACGTCGGTGGCAGCACGTACGAGGGCCTCACCATTCGCCGGAATCACATCCACCACACCAATGGCACCGGCGAAGGCATGTACCTGGGTTGCAACGACAATAAATGCCAGATGTTCGACAGTTTGGTGGAGGGCAACTACATCCACGACATGCCCATGGGTTCAAGCAACCAGGGGGACGGCATCGAGCTCAAGCAAGGCAGCTACAACAACATCATTCGCGACAACGTCATTCACGACACCAAGTACCCTTGCTTGATCGTGTATGGCTCCGCGGGGAAGGCCGTGAACCTGATCGAGCGCAACGCGATGTGGAATTGCTCGGACAATGGCATGCAAGCCGAAGCCGATGCGATCATCCGCAACAACATCATTCTCGGCGCCGGAGGCGACGCCATTCACAGCCGCAATCACCAACAGAATCAGGTCAAGGATCTGACCATCGTGCACAACACGATCATCAACACCGGCACCGGAATTCGCGTCCAGCACATCGCCGGCAAGATCGTGATCGCGAACAACGCAATTTACAGCCAGAACAGCTATGCTATCCGGCTGAGCGGTGGCCAAGGCACGGTCAAGGGCAACGTGGGCAAGGGCGGCCTGGAGGGCGTGAGCGGTGGCTTTGACAGCAGCGGCAACATCGCCAGCGACTTCGTCGACGCCGACTACTCGAACAAGATGAACGTGTACCCAAAGGCGGGCGGCAAGCTGATTGGCGCGGGCGACCCGACCTACGTGGAGAAGGACGACTACAACGGGACGCAGCGCGGCGGAGTCGCTGACGTCGGCGCATATAAGTACGACACGGGCGGCAACCCCAAGCCGCCCGTGGGGCCTGGCTTCAAGGATTCGCCTGGCGGCGGCGGCGTGCCCGGCACTGGAGGCACACCTGGGAGCGGCGGCTCGCCCGGCACGGGTGCGGCGCCAGGCACGGGTGCCAACGGCGGAACCGCGGGCGTTGGACCTGGTGGCGCGACGGGCACTGGAGCCTCGACTGGCACGGGCGCTTCGACGGGCAGCGGAGGCGCCGCGAGCGGCGATTCGGACGTTGACAGCGGCTGCGGCTGTCGGACCGTGAACAAATCGCCAGGGTCCAACCTGCTCTGGCTCGGCCTAGCCGGCGCGATCGCTTGGCTGCGTCGGCGCAGAAGCCAACCGAATGCAGTGGTTCCCGGCAAATGCCTCGACGGGAGGCGCGTAGTCGTCCAGAATCTCAGGTCTGGAGGCACGCCATGAATCGGGCGATTGGATTGATCTGTCTTGGGTTTGGAGTCGGGCTGCTGGCCACGGCTTGCTCGTCTACGGGCGGCGGCGGAAGCCCGCTGCAGGGCGGTGGCGCTACCGGCGGTGTCGTTGGAGGCGGCGCAAGCTCGGGCTCGGGCGGCGGCGGCGCGATCATTGGCGTCGGTGGCGGTGGTGGGGGTGGCAACGCCCCGGTCAACTGCACTTCGGGCCCTAACGACGACACCGACGCGGACGGCTACACGATGTCCAACGGGGACTGCAACGACTGCGACGCGAATGCCAACCCGGGCGCCTACGATGTGCCCGGTAACGGCGTTGACGAAGATTGCAACAACACGCCCGACGACACGCCCGCTTCCTGTGACAACTTCATTACGGATATCGCGACCGCGAACCCCCAGGATGCCGCCAGGGCCATGGGCATCTGCAACTTCACCACCCCCGGGGAGGTGAACTGGGGAGTGCTCGAAGCCAAATACGTCAAGGCCGACGGCACCCCCGGCATCAACGACATCAGCCACGGCATGCTGGATGGCTTCGGCCCGAACGTGAAGCCGCAGGAGGGCATGCGCCTGTTCGTGCTCTCGAGTGGCACCGCGCGTCAGCCTTCCGACGCCGGCTACCAGAGTCCAGGCGGATACGATACGGGCATCACCGGGTTTGCACCCGCTGGCTTCCCCAAAGACTCCAGCGCCTGCAGCATTCAAACCGCCAACGACAAGACCACTTACAATCCGGTTGGGCTGGAGCTCAAGATCCGCGTTCCAACCAACGCCAAGAGCTTCAAGTATCTGTTCAACTTCTACACTTTCGAGTTCCCGGTATTCGTTTGCAAAATCTACAACGACTTCTTCATCGCGCTGCAGAATCCGGCGCCTCCGAATGCTGTGGATAGCAACATCTCCTTCGATACCCAGGGCAATCCAGTCAGCGTGAACAACGGATTCCTGGAGGTATGCTCACCCCAGAATGCGGGCGGAAAGAACTTCCCCTGCAGCTTGGGCACCGGCCAGCTTCAGGGCACGGGCTTCGAAGGTCATGCCGCAACTGGCTGGCTGGAGACGGTTTCGCCCGTGACGCCCGGCAGTGTGATCACGCTGCGATTCGCGATCTGGGATATGGGTGACGAGATCTTGGATTCCACAGTTCTCATCGACAAATTCCAGTTCTCGGCGGACGAGGCCACGGGCTCTAGCACCACGCCTGTGCCGCGCTGAGTCGGCCCACCACTCCCCCAGTCCGCAGCGGGCGAAAATCGTGCGCTCGCCCACTTCGGCTTCGCATGCTTAGCTCCTCGGCGTGGGGATCGTGCTTGCAGCGGTTGATCTATCGCCAGTAACGAGCGACGTGTTGAGCTGCGCTGCGCGCCTTGCCTCCAGCTCGAAGCTGGAACTGGTGGTGCTGTTCGTCGCAGACCCGTCCCCAGACTTCGTCGGCTACGAAGCGGGTCCGGATAGTGTGCGGCACAATGTCGCCGAGCACCTTCGAGGGGAGCATCGACTATTGGAGGAAGAGGTCGCAGACCTCGTCAAGCGTGGCGTGGGAGCTCGCCCACTGATGGTGCAGGGCGTTGCCGTGGAGCGGATCCTCGATCATGCCCAGCGACTGGGCGCGGAGCTCATCGTGCTCGGCAGCCATGGGCACGGCAAGCTGTACGACCTGCTCGTGGGCAGCGTAGCGGATGGCGTGCTGCGAGCTGCCACCGTGCCGGTCGTCATGGTGCCCGCGCGGCCCCAAGGCTGAAATGCCGCGAGCCGGCTAGCTAGCAGCGCTGGGTTTGATGCATGCGGCGGCACGTCGAGCGCGCTCCAGCGCTTGATCGGGATCTTCCGCACGGGAAACGGCGACGCCCATGCGGCGCTTCTTGAAGGACTCGGGCTTGCCAAATAGTCGGAGCTCCGTAGCAGGGACCGCGAGTGCCGCCTCTACGCCATCGAAAGCGATACCCTCGGCATCAACGCCACCGTACACGACAGCGCTGGCCCCAGCGTGATGCAACGTCGTGTCGACGGGCAAGCCAAGTATTGCCCGCGCATGTAGAGCAAACTCACTCTGGAACTGAGACGCTAGCGTCACCAGACCGGTGTCGTGAGGCCGAGGACTGACCTCCGAGAACCAGACCTCATCCCCACGAACGAATAGCTCCACGCCGAAGATGCCGTACCCTCCAAGCCGATCAGTGACTTTCTTGGCCATGCCCCGAGCTTTCTCGAGGGCGGAGGCGCTCATGGGCTGAGGCTGCCAGGACTCCACGTAGTCGCCATCCACCTGGCGATGACCGATGGGTTCGCAAAACGAAGTCCCCGCTGCATGACGCACCGTGAGCAGTGTGATTTCGAAATCGAACTTCACTTCTGCTTCCACGATGATGCGCGGTTGTTTCACGCGCCCCGCGGCCATGGCGTACTCCCATGCTTCCGCGACACCTTCGCGCTGCTTGATCCGACTCTGACCCTTGCCGGATGACGACATGACCGGCTTGACGAAGCAGGGCACGCCGATACCGCCGTCGATGGCGGCTTCGAGTTCCTCCAGGGACGAACAGAAGGCGTGTTCGGATGATGGCAAGCCGCACTCGACTGCCAGGCGTCGGATGCGCTCACGATTCATCGTGATGTGCGCAGCGTTGGCGGTGGGGATAACCTTGGCCACGCCTTCGGCTTCGATCTTCAAGAGCTCGTCCGTCGCGATGGCTTCGATCTCAGGGACCACCAAGTCGGGCTTTTCTTGTTCTACGAGGGCCCGAAGGCTTTCCGCATCCGTCATGTCGATGACGTGGGAGCGGTGGGCGACCTGCTGACCCGGCGCGTTTTGGTACCGATCTACCGCGACCACCTCTACGCCGAGGCGCTGCAACTCGATCACGACCTCCTTGCCGAGTTCACCGGCTCCAAGAAACATGACTTTGGTTGCCGAAGGACTGAGCGGTGTACCGATGCGCATGTCGTATCTCCTTGCAGGTAGGGTCGGAGGTCTTGGCTGGGCGTGGTCCGGAGTCAATCGTGCCAATCCCGATCCCGCAGGCCCTCGGATCCGAAACGAAAACCGGCTGGACCATGCGGCCGCGGGCCGGATCGGCTAGGACTATGAGCGATGCGGGGCTGGCTAGCGCTGATCGGGGTGCTCGGACTTTCGGTCGTGGGCTGTGGCGACGGTGAGTCGGACGAACCGCCCCCGGGCCACAGCATCTACGTGGTGCCGGCGACGCTGGATGCCTTGGCAGACGAAAGTTTTTTCGACCACCCCTGGCCTAGCGACTTCCGCCGAGGAGCTGACGGAACAGTCAGGTTCGCCGGCTTCCCGAATCCGCGCGAGCTACCGCTGCTCGACCAGTTCACGGAGTCCATGCAGTCGCTGCTCACCGGTTTCTCACCCGCTGCTGGCGGCTTCTTGCGCTTTACGACGGCTCTGAATCCGAACTCGCTTCCAGCGACCCCTCTCGACGCGATGGATGCCAATAGCAGCGTGCAACTCATCGACATCACTCCCGGCGCCACTGAGCACGGCGAACGGCAGCTGATTCGCGTGCAGCTGGCTCCGAGCCCTGCGCTGTACTATCCGGACAACACGCTGACCTTCCTGCCCGTCTTCGGCTACCCGCTGAAGCCCGAGCACCGCTACGCGCTGGTCGTAACGAATCGAATACGCACCGCGGCAGGTGGAAGAGTCGAAGCGTCCCAACAGCTAGGTGAGGTGCTTGGCGCACGACCGGCGGGCGAGGCCACCCAGGAGCTAAGAAGGGCTCTTTCCGAAGACGTGAAAGCAATTGAAGCAGCCGGCGTGCCCCGCGAGACGATCGTTCACTTGGCCGTCTATTCGACCAATGACCCTGTCGCCGAGGTCCAGGCGCTTCGGGACTGGGTGGTGAAGGAGTACCCGGCACCCACAGTGCAGCTGAGCAGCTGGCAGACCAGGCCAAAAGACAACCGCCCCGGCGTGATGGAAGTCTACGAGGGCATCTACGGGCCGTCCCCGGATTTTCAGAAAGGAAGCATACCCTTCGCCAAGTACGGGGATGGCGGCGCGCTTGCGTTCGACGACAGCGGAACGCCCGAGCTGCAGCGCGAATTCGACCTGCGGTTCACCCTGGCCGTGCCGGATCCAACCAAGTGTCCGATCCCGGCGAGTGGTTACCCAATCGTGCTCTACGCTCATGGCACAGGTGGCAACTACCGTTCGCTTCTCGGCGCTGGCGACGAAGCAGAGTCCTTGGCCAAGCAGTGCATTGCCACCATGGGCATCGACCAGATCTTCCACGGCACTCGCCCTGGCGCCGCTGCCGGGACCCCGGATTTGCTCTTCTTCAACGTGCAAAACCTGGTGGCGGCGCGTGCCAACGGCCCGCAGTCGGCAATCGACGTGGTGCAGCAAGCTCGCTTGTTCACGGTCTCGAAGGCCACGGTGCCCGCCAGCGTTGCCTACGGCGGCAAAGAGATCCGCTTCGACGCTTCCAAGCTTGGCTTCTTCGGTCACTCCCAAGGCGGACTGAATGGCCCGTTGTACTTGGCAGTTGACGACAGTTCCCTAGGGGCCGTGTTGAGCGGCTCCGCAAGCGTCATCATGATCACACTGCTGGAAAAGACCGAGCCCCTAAACATCGCCGGGCTCGTCAAAAAGGTCTTTCTCGCACTTGCTGTGGAGGAAGAAGCCGAATTGGACGAGTTCCACCCCGCGCTCAACCTGGCCCAGACCATCGTGGACCCGACAGATCCCATTCACTACGTCCCATACATCACCCGCAATCCTCGCTCCGGCTTCGCGCCAAAAAGCATATTGATGACCGAGGGCGTCAACGCCGACGGCTCTGGCGACAACTTCTCGACCCCACGGGGGATCGAGGCCCAAGCAGTGGCCCTCGGCTTGCCGCCGCAGGAACCCGTGATCCATCCAGTCTACGAAGCTGAGTTCGACGCCAGCCTCGCGCCCGTCACGATCCCGAAGGGAGGGCTGTCCGGCAATCTGGCAGATGGCAAGGCCAGCGGCGTACTGGCGCAGTGGGAGCCCGCCAAAACATCCGACGGACACTTCGTGATCTACGACATTCCTGCCGCCATGACCCAGAGCGCGAGGTTCGTTCGGAACTTCATGGATGAACCCGTCGGACGCGTACCCGCACCGTAGAGTCGAGTTCGTGACCCACCACAGATCCTATGCGTACCTTGTCGGGCTGGCGTGCAGCGCGCTGTGCGGCGCTGCGAGTGCGTCCCCCGCAGAACTCTACGGCTTTGGCCCGCGCCCCCAAGCCATGGCCGGCGCCGGCCCTGCCGTCGCTAGGGGCTTTTCCGCGACCTATGCCAACCCGGCACTACTCGCTCTCAGCCGCAATCGTCAGCTGAGCTTGGGTTATCAGGCCGCCAAGCTCTCGCTGGAAGCGCGTGGCCCCAACGCCCCCGGTGATCTGTCCGAGGACGGTGTCGCGGGAACGTTCATCGGAGTGGTACTGCCTCTGCCCTTTGGCGGCGTGTTGGAAGACCGACTCACTCTGGGTCTAGGCACCTACACGCCGACGCAGCTCATCGCGCGCGCCCGGCTGCTCTACCCCGAGCGGGCGCAGTTCCCGCTGCTGACCGACCGCGCACAGACTCTGAACTTCAACCTGGGCTTGGGGGTGGATCTGGGACATGGGCTGCAAGTCGGAGCGGGCTTTCTGGCGCTGGCAGAACTGGTGGGCACAGTTGTCGTGCAGACGGACACCTCGGGTCGCGTGGGCACGACCGTGGACGATCAGTTGATCGCCACCTACGCGCCGATCTTCGGCGCTGCCTACCAGCTCGAGGACACCCAATTCGGCCTCACTTGGCGCGGCGCCCTAGAAGGCGAGTTCGACGTCATCGTGGAGGTTCGCGATCTGGGTAGCCTCGTCGTGCCTACCCTGAACATCTCTGGCATCGCGCAATACGATCCCATGGCGCTTCAGGCTGAAGTCAGCCATCGCTTCGATCAGCTGACCGTGGTCGCCGGTGCGACCTGGAAGCGCTGGTCGGCCTTCGACGGCTTCCAGCGACCGACCGTGAAATGCCCAAGCACGCAGCCAGACTGCGCTGCGCTCAAGGTCCAGGCCATCGATTTTCACGATGTTGTCGTGCCTCGGGTCGGAGCGATGTTTGGATTCGACCTTTCCGCTCGCGCACGCGCAGAGCTGCGCGCCGGATACGCCTTCGAGCCCAGCCCGCTGCCCGAACAAACGGGCAGCATGAATGTGCTCGATAGCCACCGACACGTAGCCGCTGCCGGATACGGAATCGATCTCGTAGAGCCGCTGCCACCCATCAGCGTGGACGCCTTCTACCAGCTGCAATTCCTCGCACCGCGCAGCCACGACAAGGACTCGACCGTGCCCGCAGACAATCCGGGCGCGCCGAGCATCGAGAGCCGCGGCACGGTACAGAACTTCGGGCTGATCCTGGGAGTGAAGTTCTGATGCGAGCGCGTTTTGGACTCGTTGTGGTAGCGGCTGTATCGGGCTCGTTGCTGCCGACGTCCGCTGCAGCCAGCCCCGTAGACACCTACGGTCTGGGCTCGCGCTCGACGGCCCTTGGCGGTGCCATGAGTGCGAGCGTTCGGGATTTCTCCGCTTGCTACTACAACCCTTCCGGCCTGGCACTTACCCGCGGAACGGATCTGTCCGTGGGCTACGCCAGCGTTGCTCATCGACTGGAGATGAACGGCCAGGATAGCCAATTGGATCCCGTGCGCGGCCTGGTGGGAGGAATCGTCGCACCAGGCAGCGTGGGCACCCTGCCCTTCGCGTTTGGCATTGCTACCCACCTGTCCGACGAAAGACTGTCTCGAGCCCGGAGCACACGCCAAGACACACCTCGCTGGCTCTTGTACGACAACCGGCCCCAACTCTTATACTTGTCCGCCGGCGTAGCTCTTCGTCCCGTCCACTGGCTTTCGGTCGGCGGCGGCATCACTTGGCTGGCCGCCACCCAGGGCCGGTTTGGAATTCGAGGAACTGCAGTCCTGCCGAGTGGCAGCCGCACTGAGTACGACTCGGAACTCGAGCACGAAGTGGACGCGGATCTAACCTCGGTGCGCTACCCGCAGTTCGGCGTGACCGTGCGCCCCACGCGCGAACTCGACGTGGCGGCCGTGTATCGGGGGCAAGCCGAAATCGCCTTGAACATCGACGCAGAGCTCGCCGGCGACATCGACGCCACGCTGTTGCAGGTACCAGCGCGCTACACCCTCACGTCGGCCACCGTGAACGCCTTCATTCCCCAGCAGGTCGTGGTCGGCGGTGGCTACCAGCTGACCAGACAGCTCCGGGTTTCGGCAGACGTGACCTGGGTGAATTGGGCGGCGTACAAGAGCCCGGTGAGCCGTTCTCAGACCGTCTTGGATGTGAACGTTCCGGCGAACTTCGAGCTTCCGGAAAACCCAAAGCCCACGAAGGTGGAGGACCCAAACTTCAAGAACCGCTTGGTCCCGCGCGTGGGCGTCGAGTACTTCCTGGAGGTCGTTCGGGACTTCAGCGTGCCCTTGCGCGCAGGGTACTTCTACGAGCACTCGCCGGTGCCGCCTCAGACAGGCGTGACCAACTTCGTCGACGCCCACCGTCACGTCTTTTCTGTGGGCTCGGGTTTCGTGATGTCGGATCCGGGCGAGGTCCTGCCCGGGGATCTGCGCTTCGACGCACACCTCCAGTGGTCAGTGCTACCAACGCGAGTCACCCTGAAGGACAATCCAGCGGACTACGTCGGCGATTACCGCGCCCGCGGAACCATCATGAACTTGGGAGCAACGCTAGGCGTGGGGTTTCAATGAAGCGCACGGTGGCGCGACTCGGTTGGCTAACGCCCTGCTTGGCTGCGGCGGCTTGTGCCACCTTGGCCAACGAAGCCGGGGACGATGACGCGGTGCGGCCCAACAACAAGGCGGGCCCGTTTCGTTACCTGGTGCGCCCGGAATTGGCGAGCAACGCGCCCTACACGCTGCGGCGCCGCTCCGTAGACCACCGAGATGCCACCCTATTGGCTTTGGATGGACAGCGCGTAGCACTCTACGCGCCGGCCACCATCGGTGGCGTCTCGGGTATCTATCGTTTCATCGCTGAAGACGGTCGCAGCTTTCTGGAGCAGCCGGACCCGAGCGCACCGATCTTACAGGCCGCGGAGGCTTGGGAAGGTGCGACGCTCGAGGCGCCATCGGTTGCGCGGGTCGGCGGCGAGGTGTGGCTGGCCTACTCCGGCGCGGAAGGGATCGGTATCGCGCGCTCTGGGGACGGGACTAGCTTCAGCAACGCGGCTTCGCCAGCGCTTTCCGTGAGCGGTGCGAAACCCTGGGAAGGCTCTGCGGTGCCCGCTGCGCCGGCCCTGCTCCCTTTGAGCAGCGGAGTCACCGTACTGTTTTTCGCAGCCAATGGCCGCATCGGTGAAGCTCGGTCCGGGGATGGCTCTACCTGGACGAGGGAAGAGTTGCCGGTGCTGGAAGCAGGCGCGGGCGATGCCTTCGACGCGATGGCGGTAGGAGATCCGGAGGCGTGGGCAGCCACCACTGCCGAAGGGCGCGCCGTCACGCGGCTGTACTACACTGGCACATCCAACAGCGGCGCGACTGGAGTCGGCCTGGCCGGGCGCTACGCGAGTTCGGGACCCATGTCCCGCAACCCCGCACCCGCCTTGACCGGTCCACGCCTCCCCCGAGCGCCCGCGGTATTGCCCCGCGACGGGTACACCCTGCTCTTCGTGACTCAGCGAGCGGGCAGCGACGATGACGAAGCTTTCCCCGCGATCGCCGTTGGCATTGCGCCGGCTACTCGACGCCTACCGAGCGCATTGCCCTAGGCTCGTCTCAGCCCGGATGAGGCAAGCAACCCTCTTGACTCCGTCCTGGTTTTGGGGTCGTGGCGATGGTGCGACATTGCGGCACTATTCTCGTGCGGGCCGCTCGCGGAGCGCATTGACGCTGCATCACTCTTGGAGCGCGCTGACTTCCGCGTCCGTGTTGCGCAAGCGTAGAGCCAGCGTGCTTGCCTCCCATCCGCTGCCCGACGTCACTTTCGTTGGCGACGTTGGCGCCCCACGCGGGCCTCATTTGCACCGCGGCTGCCAAGCCGCATCGCCCGGAAACGGTGAGGGCGTCGTCGTGGTCACGAAGTGGTCCTCGGCACTCGACCCATCGCTTCGAACCACCCAGAGCTCGGGCCTGGTCATTGATTTCTGGGTTCCGTACAGAAGGTACTCACCGTCAGGCGACCATGCCGGATCGTCGTTGTTGAACTTCGTGCTGTCGTTGAACGTCACTTGAACGCGCCCCGTGCCGTCGGCGTTCATCTTCCAGAGATTGCCGCGACAAAACTCCTGCCCTGACCAAAAGGCCACTTGGTCGCCGGTCGGCGACCAGTCTGGCGCGTTCGCGTCGAACGCCGAATTGAGCTGCTTCCCCGCCAGATCCTGATTGAAGTGGGAATCATCGGTGGTGAGCTTGCGCAGATTCTGACCATCGGCGTCGATGAGCCAGACGTCTGCCGAGAAGCTCTGCGCTTCGCAGCCGAAGCTGACGTCATCGAGATCCGGGTCTTGGGTCGTGTAGGCCGCAAAGGCAACGGTCTTGCCATCCCGAGACCAGGCTGGGTGCAGAGCCACGAAGAACTCTGACCCAGGCGCAACCAGTAGTCGCGGCGCTCCCGCTTTGTCGCCCGCAACGTCGACGATGTACAGGCTCAGGTCGCTGTGCCGCATGTACACGATCGCGTTCGTCCCCCAGGCGGGGAAGAGTGCGTCTTCGATGAGTAGCTGCTTGTTGGAACCGTCGGCATTCATCATCCAGACATCCCGCTGCGGGCTCGCGGGGTCGGTCGTGGTACTGTAGACCAACCTCGACCCGTCACCGGACCAGCTGGGGAGCCCGTTGTAGCCGTCACCGTTTTCGAAGAACGTCAACTGCCTGCGGTCGGTTCCATCGGGTTTCACCGTGTACAACTGCTGCCGACCGTTCGAATCGTGGTCGACAAGCGCGATCAGCCCATTTCCGGTGCAACGGCCGGAGTTCACGGCGCTGTCCACTTCTGCGTCGAGTTGGCCACTCCCACCGGCGTCGTAACTGCCCTCGTCCGCAGGCGCCTGACTCCCACAGCCCAAGAACAAAAAGGCGAGCATCGTCATCAGCGATCCGGCCCCAGCTCTCTTCGCGGTTGTTCGTTTCATTTGCGCAACCTCACTCGTTGTCCAAAGCGCTCTCGTTCGCGACTCCGCCAGCTCGTGTTCAAAGCTCAATCCAGTCGCACCACTCGACTTCGCTAGTCAGATGGGCGCTCTCGTCAGTCGACGTATCCAGCACGTACAGCCCAACCTCGCCGTCTTCTGTTGCTGTGGAAAACGATCTTGCTTCCATCCGGCGAGTAGTATGGCACGTCGCTGTTTTGAGGGTCAGTGGTCGACGTGAGCCATCGGCCGAGCCGGTCACGCGCGACTGCTCGGTCTGGGTGCAGTATTTTTCTCACCACTCGACACAAAGTCAGCCCGGGCACGCAGGGGTCCGTGAGCCGCCGGAGCCGCCGCTACTGCCAGTATGGGCACTACTCCCGCACGGCCCCACGCCTTGACGCTAGCCAGCCGCAGACGGCCCTCGACAAGCGTGGGCTTGTCGAGCAGCATCGCGACCGTGATGCAAGACGCGCTGCGAGTTGGAGTGAGACGCCACCTACTTCGGATCCCGCACGGTCTGTGGTCGCGGGCGATGCGCTTCGCAGAGCGTGGCTTCCGGGCAGCGTTCGACGCGCTGCCAGATGACGAACACCGCCGAGTGAGAGCCTTTGTCACGACGCACTTGGCAGATGTCGCCCGTCCGATCCCGGCACAAGAAATTTCCGACGAGATGAAACTGCCTGTCGACCGCGTGAAGGACATCTTGGCGCGGCTCGAGCGGCGGAAAGCTTTCTTGGTCTGCAACCAGCGGGGCGACGTCACTTGGGTATATCCATTGACCGTCGATCCCACCCCGCATCAAGTACGCATCGACGACGGGCCGGAGCTGTGGGCCGCCTGAGCGGTTGACGCGCTAGCGACACCCTTCGTGCAAGGGCAACTGAGAAAGAAGACGATCAAGTGCCGGGTCGAAACCCAGTGCGCGACGCAGCTTGTTCTTCTGGTCAGAAGCACACATTCGGAACCACCGCGGCGCGCCCCAGGGTGAGCGTGGACTAGCGGCGTATCCGACCCTCGAGCAGCTGGCGTGGATCACGCCAATTGTGCAGGGAGGGGTCTTTGGTCTCCGGGGAGCTTGACGGCCTTCCGGGCCGCGTCACCCTGCTCGGCCAGAAGGCGCGTGATGTCGGCACGTGTCGTTGCTACCTCAGCCCGGCACCCCCGCGGATATCACGAAGCGCGTCGCAACGGACCGTTGCAGTGTGGGCAGTGCTCCATTTCCGCCTTGAAGACGTGCGCGAGCAGCCAAGCCCAGGGCCTGCGTGAGTGCGGAGCGTCGTCCCCGTCGGGGATTCCCAAGGGTCGTCGGTCTCGTCGAGCAACTCGAGCTGATCGCCGGGGGCGGGAGGCGGCTTGGGTGCGTCGTCGTCGTCGGATGGCTCTGGGACAACTCCCACTCGGTGCGAGGAATGACTTCCAGTGACGGATGGGAACGCGGGGCAGGATGCGCTCTTCGAGGTGCACGGCGACGTCGGCCATCAGCAATACAACATGATGCGCACAAGACCGGTGTGCGTACCGTCGTTTACGCGTGGCACCCGTTGCATGGTCAGGCCGTCGCGGTGGTTTGTCGTGGCGCTTTCGGCATGCTCCGCTGTTTGGTAGGCCCGGGCGCGCCGGACCGACTCGTGAGCATCCCTGCGTGGATGCTGGACCCGGTGTCCTGCGCGGGGATGCGGGTCGAAGCTGAACCGCGCGTGTCGATGAGCGCGCTCGAAGAGCTCCGCTGCCTGCTGGAGGAGTCCCGAGCGCTGGACATGGGGCACGAGTCGGGGGCACTGACGGCGCATGAAGAAGCGCAGACGAAGACGCGGGGTTCAAATGGTTCTGCCACAACCCGGCCCGCCGCTTCCGAGGTGGAAGGCACTTCCCGAAGCGTCGCGCAAGGAGGTCATCACGCTGCTCGCCGAAGCGCTCCGACAACACAGCCGACGACAACTCGGAAGACGAAAGGGAGGTCATCATGAATGAGAAGATCGGCGAACACCACGTGGCGCGACGCGCGATCCTGTACGTACGCCAGTCGTCCCAGCAACAGCTGATGAACAACCGCGAAAGCCAGCGGCAGCAATACGCGATGCGTGACCGATTGCGCGAGTTGGGGTTTCGCGAGGTCGACGTGATCGATGAGGACCTGGGCAAATCGGCAGCTGGGTCCGTCGAGCGCAGAGGTTTCCGCCGGCTGGTCGCTGACGTTTCCCTTGGTCAGGTGGGTGCCGTGGCCGCCCGGGAAGTTTCGCGTTTCGCGCGCAACAGTCGGGAGTGGCAGCAACTCATCGAGATCTGTCGCGTGGTCGACACGCTGCTGGTGGATCACGACACGGTGTATGCGCCGCGACATAGCAACGACCGTTTGCTCTTGGGGCTCAAGGGCAGCCTCAACGAGTACGAGCTCGACCTGCTACGCATGCGTGGATTGGAGGCACAAAGGCAGAAAGCGCAGCGCGGGGAATTGGTTGCGGGCGTTCCGGTGGGTTACCGAGTGGGAGGTGATGGACGCCTCGAGAAGGCGCCGGACGCACGTATCCGGCAGGCCATCGAGCTAGTCTTCTCCAAGTTCTTCGAACTGGGTAGTGCGCGACAGGTGGTGATATGGATGCGCGAGAGCGGCATTCAGACACCCGTGAACCGCAATCGGCGTGGCGAGGTTGTCTGGAAGAAGCCGACGGCCGACTTCGTCTATCGGACACTGAAGAATCCGATTTATGCGGGCGCCTACGTGTACGGACGGACCAAAGTCCACACCCGTATCGTGGACGGACAGCCCCGACGTGCCGCTACGCGAGTGCCTCGAGACCAGTGGTCGGTGTTGCTTCGGGACCGTCACGAGGCATATATCAGCTGGGAGCAGTTCGAGCGTGCGTCACAAATGTTGTCAAAGAACGAACAGAGGCGAGGAGCAGCAGGAGCACCCAAGGGTGGCGCTGCACTCCTGGGCGGCCTCGTTTGGTGTCGCCGTTGCGGCCGCCGCCTGGGCGTGAGTTATAGCGGGACAAAGCAAGGTATTGCTCGCTACACATGCAACGATGACCACGACCGCTCCGGTGGACCGCGATGCATCTCGTTCAGCGCAACCGACGTGGACGCGCAGATCGTCGAGCGGGTGCTCGCTGTCGTGCGGCCGGGTGCGATCGAAGCTGCCCACGTTGCATGGGACCAGGACGTGGCGGAACGTGATGATGCCGTGGCTGCGCTGGAACTGCAGCTGCAACAGGCGCGCTACGAGGCTCAACGCGCTGAACGTCAATACGATGCTGTCGAGCCTGAAAACCGCACCGTGGCCGTCGAACTCGAGCGCCGATGGAATACTGCCCTCGAAGCCGTACGCACAGTCGAGCAGCGCATCGGCGAGGCCACGGCAACGCGGGCAGAGGTCTCGCGCCCACCCGACATCGGGCGATATCTCGAGCTCGCACGCGACGTGGAACGCGTGTGGACAGCGCCTACGACCAAGCCATCCACGAAGAAACGCATCACGCGCGCTGTGGTGGAGCAGGTTTGGGTTGACGTGGACACCGAGCGCTCCGAGATCCTCCTCGTCGTGCACTGGAAGGGAGGGGTGCACACCGAGTTACGTGTCCCCAAGCGTCGCACTGGCCAACGTCGCAACACCACAGCTGCCGAAGTCGTCGAAGCCGTGCGCGTGCTCGCGCGCGTCATGGGCGACATGCAGATCGCCCGATGGCTTGGGCGCGCTGGTGTGCGCACGCCCACGGGAGGCCACTACAGCCGGGCGCTGGTCGCGTCTGTACGCCATCGATACAAGATCGAACCGTGCTCGAAGCAGCGTGATCGGGGCGAATGGCTGACCTGCGAAGAAGCTGCAGCTCTTGTTCAGGTCGATCCGAAGACGCTACGACGCGCAGCGCAGCGAAACGAAATTCCCTCGCAGCATCCGCTACCGAATGGACCCTGGATCTTCGCTCGCAGCGATGTCGTGGGCTCGGACGCAGCCGAGCGCATCACCACCCGAGCACGTGCATACCGACAAGGCAAGAACACTGGACCTGCACCGAACCAACTCAACCTAACAATTCCAAAGACATAGCGAGGTGATGCATCATGAAGCGTCCTTCATGCGGCGACCGAGGCAAGAGGGACAGAATCCGCGCCGCTTGCAGCTGAAGGCGACCAGCTCAGAGTAGCCGCAGTCGCGACAGGCAAGACGCAAACAGCCATGCTCCAGCAAACCGCAGCGCAGGTACTCCTCGAACTCGGCCGTCACGAAGCGAGGCAGACCACCCTGCTCCTCAGCACGCTCCAGGAACGCCGGCCAGTGCTCGGCCACCGTCCGGTAGAGGACAGTTGTCTCCGGGCGATGACGCAAGCGCTCGGGCTCGCGGCGAGGGTGTGCGTGCGCTGGGTGACCCACGCAACGGCGTCAGCTAGTGGCGTGCCAGGGACGCTCTGCCGGTATTTGCGCGCATACGGGCCCTGAGCGGGTGGCAAACCGCCTGGCGGCACTGGCGAACCGCCTGGCGGCACTGCCGCTAGTTAGATCGCATCCCAAGACTCGTAAGTGGCTTCGTCGCCGCATACTCGCGACTGACGGACGTGACGATGGTCATCGGCGGCCGGGCCCCGAGCGGCGAGCAGCTCGATAGCGTGCTGCGTTTTGTCCCCGGCCAGCCAGCACGGAGGGTCGCGTGCACCTCACTCAAGAGTTTTCTGGCGGCCTGCGCGATGCGCAAGGCGCAGACGCTGCTGCGCAGCGAGCGCAGGCGGGCTGTCATCACCCGGGGGGCCGAAGCCATCGGCTGCGAAGCCGGTGGCCACGACGAGCTCATGGGCATCATGATCGACTGTCCGGATGGAGGGCGCATCGTCTTCGGGCGCGACTCTGGGGAGAACATGCGGGAAGAAAAAGAAGGCGAGCCCTATCCCATCGAGGTGCACTGCTTCCGCTCTCTGGCAGACAAATGCCAGCAGACGATTGACCGCATCATGGCCGAGGGCAAGAAGTAGCCTCAGGCGTGCGTCGCCGAGACCCTTTGGCGGCCCCGGCAAATCCATTCGAGATTCTGGTTCGTAGGGGGCGGGAGCATGAACGGCAGCTGCTCTTTCATGATGGCTCCGCGGCGTCTCGGGGCGCAGTAGTATGGGTCGCGAAGTCCGCGTGTCCAGAGTCAACGCTTCGACTGCGCGTCCCGGCAGCACCGAAAGCCGATGGAATAGTCGTGATAGTCCGGCGCGTGGGTCGCGGTGGTGTAGGCGCAGCCGCGGCCGTGTTCGTTCTTCGACGAGTAGTAGCCACCCATGAAAACCCCGCTGCCGCGTGGACCCAGGCGGTGCTCGCCGTACTCCAAGGGGATCTGCTCCGGAAGCGCCGAACTGACGTCGTCGGCGACCCATTCGTGCAGGTTGCCGACCATGTCGAGGGCGCCTTCGGGTGTCGCACACTTCTCGTACGCCCCCGTGAGCGCGAGGAAGCCGGGCTCCTGATTGACCTTCGGGTTGTTGTAGTGACTGATCTTGGTGAAGAAGACCTTCTTGCCAAACACCTTGGTCAAGACATGGCCTTTGCGAGTGTTGCAAGTGTCGCGCTCTTCCTTCTTCCCTGCGTAGGGATAGCGCCAGCGCAAGCGCGGTACCACTCCTTGGCGCTACACAGCCGCTTGCCCGCCGCAACGCAGGCTGCACTCGCCTCGATGCGATTGATGTAACCCTGGCGGGTGACTCCCGGCGCGCTCTTGGCAATCAGCTCTTCGCCATCGCGCAAGGTTTCGTAGGGCGAGCGTCGCTTGCTCGGATTGTCCGCAAGCACCGTGTGCGCCTCCCAGCGATCGATGCAGAAGCCCGACACCCTCGTCATTTCCTTCGAGCAAGGAAGATTTGGTTTTTTGGGGGCTTGCTCGCCTTGGGCCTCATCGGCACCTCGCCCGAAGCCGCGGGTTGCGCCTGCGCAGTGAGTCCGTCGCAGCCCAAGCTCAGCGCGCACGCCACCGCCACTAGAGCCCACTCCGAACGCAATCGCCGACCATTCATCCAGGCGTAGGAGTGTAGCCCAAGTGCGCGCCCTGCAGTTGTAGATGGCGGGGCACGGAAGCTGTGCGGTGCGTTCACACTCGCTGCCCGAGTACCGCGGCGTTTCGCCAGGTTCGCCTCTGGCCAAGACGGGCATGTCGTTTGCATGAGGGGCGCACACCAGTGGCTCGAAGACGTCGTGCTTTGATCGCGGCCGTCGTCGCGCTCTTACTTCTGCCTGGTTGCGCGTTTCGACTCGCCACCCCAGACAAGGACGCCCTGCGCGCCGAATACCGAGATGATGACGCGGCCTATCGACACGAGTACCTGAGACTACGCCGCACGCGAGGGCTCGTGGCAACCAGTGTGGGCCCGGTGGAAATCGGCGTCGCTGGGGCGGCCATTGCTGCGGTCGCATCGGGAGCCAGCTCTGCCAAAGCGAAGAAAGAGCACCCACCCGAGGATCGATGGCAAGGGCCAGCCGAAGACGCTGGCGACCGGGCCGCTGGGTACGTCGTTCTGGTCATGGCCGCTGCGTATCTGCTCGTGAGCGGAATCGGGGACACGGCCTGCGGAATTCGCGATCTGACTTCGGACACGGAATGCGAGCTACAGACTTTGTTTGAGTGAGGAAGCATGGGCCCGAGGAGGCTCGTCTGTGTTGCGGCGCAAGCGCTGGTCTCAACTTGCAGTATCACGCTGCGGGCAGCAGCGTTTCAGGCCGTTGGCTGGTGAGGTCGGCAACGATGACATCAACGCAGGCCATCACATACCGCCCTTGGGGATTTTGTAGACGAACATCTCGTCACTCGCGCTATGGCCCGAGTTAACGATCACAGCAAAAGCGTCGATGCTTTCCACCCACTGAAAACGGGACATGATGCCTCCCTCGTCGTCATCACTTGGTGGGGTTGCGCCCCCCGCACCGTTTTTCACCGCCACCCAGGAGTAGGAAGCACTCGAATTCAGTGTCCCGGTGCTCCCGCCTGCGCGATAGTCTGACGGCACCGTCAGCTTGTAGATTTTCGCGCCTGCGTCATATGCGAAGAACGCATCACTTGGCGCATGATAGACGATCGAAGCCCGAGACCCCAAGGGGGACGCATAGGTGTGCTTCTCGAGGCTGCCTTCGGTGCCGCCTACCCGGCCATCGTGGTCGATGTCGATCACACCGAGGTAGTGTTCGCCGCCCGCGTTCCTATGGGTAATCGCAATCCTGCGGTTCGGGTCAATCGCCAGGGCGGCCGTTACCCCGCTTAGCGCGATGCTGCCACTTATGAGGTTCCGCGTTTTCGTCTTCGGGTCCAGCCAGGCAAAGTTGTGGCCGTTCGTCTCAAAGTGATACACGCGCCGGGTGACGGAGTCCCACGCAGCACCGGTCCCTACACCAACACCGTAGGCGTCGGGGAGGTAACCCTGCGCGTCGTAGGTGCCGCCAAGCTGGTCTGGGTTTAGGTGAAACGACGCCGCGGCCTTCGTGGAATCGCCGCCTATCGGAGACCAGATCGCGGCGCCACCCCAGGCAATGACCCGATTGCCATCGCCACCGCCGAGGTCGGGCACGTAGACGAGGGAGTTGTAGGTGTGGCGCGATACCGGCAGACCGTCCGTGTAGTAGCCGCTCTTTCGACGCTCCTCGTTGGCCCAGTTCAAATTGTTCGACGGCTTTTGGAAAGCGGCTTGGTCCGTGTACCACCAATGCCAATCCGGCGTCTCACTCGACAGCGGCCCGAACTGATAGACGATGTTGCCCGAGCCGCCACGGTGTCCGCCGCCAAAGGCGAGAATGTAGTAATCCCCGGAAGCGGTTGCGCCGTTCCACTTGCGGACAGCCGCTCGATGATCGTTGCCAGAACCGAGGACGAAACCCGCATCAGCCTCCGGGTTGATCGTGCTGTGGTTGTAGAGTTTGGAGCCCGCAGCCTGCGACATCGCGATCCATGTTTTGTCCGGGGCGGCCGTGTACCACGACGGCTTGGGGCCGCCGGGCGTTCCACCTGTGCCCGGGCCGCCGCCTGTAGCCAGCCCGGCACTTCCTCCGGTTGCGGCCCCCGCAGCCCCACCACCCGTTCCAGCGGAGCCGCCCATGGCCGAACCGCCCGTGGCCGAACCGCCCGTGGCCGAACCGCCCGTGGCCGAACCGCCGGCGGCGCTAGCGCCACCGGCGTCAGGACCGTCGCCGCACGCAACCAACGCCGTGGTGACGCCTATTAAAAGAGCCGAGGAGAGAACGATACGCATCGTGTGTAGTGGAGCAATGGCCGTGCCATTGCTGGCGACTGGTCTTAACGGCTACTATCGGCGGTCGCGGTACGTCAGGGGGCCGATGGGTGCGCCAATTGCGAATCTAGCTGCGCTAGTCGCCCCGCGCCGGGCGCAACCGTGTCTGCGCGGGTGGCATAGCGCTTGGGCCCGACGTCGAAATTTCAGACCCGCCCGTCAGCTCCACTTCAAGCAATGCTCCGCGCTATAGCGGGCCTCCGAGCATGATTCCTCGAGTCCCCAGCCCAAGTCGGAGCCCGCTGGCACCCGTGTGGCTGTCGCCGCGATCCGACCCCAACCACAACCAGCCACCGATAGCAAGCGCGGCGACTCCCACACCCAACGAGACGTCGGCGGCGATGTACCGGTGGCGCACCGAGTCGATCTCAGACTGAGAGCAGCGCGGCGCGCACTGGTCTTTCAGATCGCTTTCCCTCGAAAAACCAGTGGCCGCAAAGTAGCCGAACGCACCGACACCCACCCCACCCACGCCCATGAGCACGTAGCTGAGTGTTGGTGCGCCCTGGCCCGGTTCAGGTCGACCTTCTGGCGGCGGCCGCGACGCGACGGGCGGCTTGCGCGACTTGTTTTTGGGGGCTCTAGCTGGTTCGAATCGGACCTGCAGCAAGCGATCTTTCTCGCCTTGTCGCACAATCACGGACTGCTCCAACCGCCTCCCATCCTTGGCCTCGAAGCGAAAGGTCTGAGCGCCCGGATCGACGTCCAGCGGTCTGCCATCAAGCCGGCTCGTGAGCAGCTCCCCGTCGACGAATACGCGCACGTCCGACAGGTCCGCACCTTGTGCATCGCGCACCTGGATCACCAACGTCGGCAGCGCAGCGCTAACCTCGTCCAACCAGCCTGAGCATTCCGCGCGGACGGGCGCTGGGCACTCCCGACGCGCGCACCTGAAAAGTTGGTCGCGACTCGCCTTCAGCTTGCCGTCCGCACGGTCGAGTTGTGCCTGTTTGTGGGCACTCAAGCACATACGAGTGTCGGCAGACTGGGCAAGGCCCATCGAACATGACAACAACACTACAGCGAGGAAGCGAAACCCACCACGCATCAGTGAATACTCATGCCCCTGCCCGGAGCCAGCAAAACACGAATTCAAGTGCTGCCCGGTGGCTCATCAGACCACTCGATCTAGCAAAGCCAGAGATGCATGTCCATAGGAGTCTGGTGCGGGTCCAGGATGCCTGCGACAGATTTGTCTGGGTAAGTAAGACGCGTAACGCCAGATGGAGCGCTGACCCACACTGCTGAGCCGGTTGTCCAGCATCACTCCGGCGTGTTGCTAACGCCAGGCGACATGGCATTGCTTTATGGGGCGGCGACCTATTGAAAGCAGTGCTCCTTGTAGACTTTGATTTTGCGCACTGGGTCCCAAGTGTAGGGCGGCAGACAGTCGGCCCGTGGCTTCCTAGTCGGTTTGGGGGCGGCGTGAGAACTGGCAATCGGCCTCGAACTGGGTGCAGGGGTCACCGGCGCCCGCGACTTCTCGGTCGCCGCCGAAGGGGCCGTGGAGGAACTGGGTGATGCGCTGGCGGTCTGCGGCGGGGCAGAGATCACCGGCAGGCGGGCCAAATGGAGCGTCGAGGCCTCGGACCGGAAAACACGCCACGCGCTGGCAAGGACTGCCAATAGCACCACGAAGGATACGACCAGCCACACTCGCGCGCGGCTTGGCCGCTCAGTTGGACGCGCGGTCGGTTCGGAGACAATTGCAGTGGGGGCTTCTACGCTCGCCGCATCGGCGGGGGAAGAGGTGTCGTTCGAGCTACTCTCGATTTCCGACACGCTTTCGGCTCTGGAGAGCAACGCATCCTTGGCCCAGCACTTGACCCAGTCGCCCACGTCGGCACGACTCGCCGACGGGTACGTGGCTTCTAACGTGCGGGCCATTCCTCGAGCGGTCGAGAATCGTTTGTTGGGTTCACGAGCGAGTCCTCGGAGCACGACGTCGTCCAGGTCCGAGGGCAGCGTTTTCACGTAGCGGCTCGGCGGCTCGATTGGGCCATCCAGAACTGCGAGGACGCTTGCACCCGGGTCAGGGGCTCGAAAGAGTCGCTTCCCGGTCAGTGCTTCCCACAGCACGATAGCGGCAGCAAAGACATCGGTACGGCGGTCGAGATTGCCACGCCGCAACTGTTCTGGGGACATGTATGCAAACTTGCCCTTGACGCGGCCGTCACTCGTGGTCTGGAGGCGCGAGGCCGCCTTGGCGATGCCAAAATCCGCGACGCGGCTGATGCCATCGACTCCGACTAGGATGTTCTGCGGCGAGACGTCCCGATGCACGATTTCGAGGGGTTCGCCGTTTTCACCGGTGGCTTGGTGCGCGGCGTGCAGCCCGTAAAGCACGTCAACTACAATGGCAACTGCAATCTTTGGCGGTACCCGCTCGCGCCTTTTGTGCGCAGCCGCCAAGAGGCGCGACAGCGACTCGCCGTGGATGTAGTCCATCACCAGAAAGAGCTCGCGCTCGGCCGTGACCACGTCTACCGGAACAACGACGTTGGGGTGTTGGATGCGGGCGGCAAGATGCGCTTCGTCCAAGAACATCGCAACAAACTCCGGATCCGAAACGAACTGGCGATGCAGCCGCTTGATCGCGACCGTACGCCCGAAACCCACCGGTCCGACCAGGCGACCCAGGTGTACCGCCGCCATGCCACCGGATGCGATCTCGTCGTACAGAATGTAGCGACCGACACGCCGTCCCGCGACGCCAGGTTCCGAGGCACCACTCATCATCCCGAGCATAGCTTACGTAGGAATGTCACCGGCCCGTTGAAACTGGCTGTCAACCGCCTTTGCGCGGTCTCGGGAGGCCGTAGGTGTCCAGACGTTTTAGGAGGGTTCGCCTGCTAATGCCAAGAATGTTCGCCGCTTTGGTCTGGTTTCCGGCCGCCTGCGCAAGCGCATTCATGATGCTTTCGCGCTCCAACTCAGCGCGGCGCCGCTCAATGGCCTCGCGCTCATTCTCGGGAGGAGGCGCGGACAGCATCGGTGCGACTTCCCGCGGCGGTACCCCGGGCGTCAGAGGTTGCTCGGGTGGCGGGATGCTGAGAACCGGTTCTCCCGCACTCAGCACGACGGCACGCTCGACGACGGCCTTGAGTTCCCGCACGTTGCCTGGCCAGGAATGGCTGCAAAGTCCATTCAACGTCTCCGCTCGAATTGCAGGAGTAGGCCGCCCGTGGCGTGCCGAGGCTTCAGCCGCGAATTGGCGAGCGAGCGCGGGGACCTCGTCGAGGCGCTCCCTGAGCGGTGGGATAGGCAACGTGATGCCGTTCAACCTGAAGTACAAATCCTGGCGAAAACCACCGCTGGCAACCAGCGCCTCGAGGTTCCGGTTGGTAGCGGCGAGGAAGCGAACATCGACGCGCTGCGGAGTAACGTTGCCAAGTCGCGTCGTTTCGCGTGTCTCCACTACTCGCAGCAGTTTGGCTTGGATTGGAAGGGGAAGCTCACCGATTTCGTCCAGGAAGAGAGTTCCCGTGTCGGCGGCCTCAACGAGACCCGGCTTGGCACGCACCGCGCCGGTGAACGCACCGCGCTCGTAACCAAACAGCTCACTTTCCAGCAGCGATTCACTGAGGGCGGCGCAGTTGAGTTTGATGAAGGGGGCAGATGCTCGTAGGGAGCTACAACGAATCTTTTCGGCGATCACTTCCTTGCCGACGCCAGATTCCCCAACCAAGATTACACTGAGGTCGCTGGCAGCGACCAGCCCCGCGAGCCGATGCAAGCGCTGCATTGGCGTTTCGGCGGTTTCTTTGGAACCAGCGGTCGCGGGCGCAGTACGTGTCGGCTGTTGCACCAACAGCATGGCGATGCCGATCTCGACGATCTCCCCGGGTTGCACCACGATCGGCGTTTCTTTGGGCACAAGTGTCCCGCCGACACGCGTGCCATTGGTGCTGCCCAAGTCACGCACGTACACGGTTTCCTTGAACTCGACGCTGGCATGCCGTCGTGAAACGGATGCATCGTCGACTTGCAAGTCGCTGTTCTCCGAGCGACCGATGACCAACGATTGGTCAGGCTCCAGGTCCCGGGAGTGGAATCCCCCGTCCCACAGAACCAAGACCCGTGGTTTGCGCTGAACGGGGACACCGCCGACTACTTGGGAGCGCGTGCGCTCTTCAGGTGACATTGCCGGCTCCCAAACCAATTCGCTTCCGCTCCAGCAGGGCTCAGCGCGCCAACTTTAGCACGAAGGCATCCTGGTCGGCGTCGACCACGGCGGTAAAGACATCGAAATCGGGAAAGTAGCGAAACCGTCCCAGCATGCCGCCCTCCGCGTTTCCCGGGCCACTGGGTTCCATTCGCGCGGTACAGGTCCAGGACTCGGGATCGAGCTCGTAGATCACAGTACCACCGCTAGGCCACGCCACGAAGCGTTCGACTCGAGAGTCGAAGGCGAGCCCGGGATAGCTGGCACTAATCAAAGCGTCGCATCCTGACTGCTCCGTCGACCAGTCCTCATGTGAATAGACGCCCTCAGGGTCGATGTCGAAAGCTACAGCCTGGTCATTACCGATCACCACGAATTTGTGGCGAACAGGATCCACACGACCGGTTGCGCTCCGCTGAATGCCCGCGGTCCCGAGCTTCTGGTACGCACCGGTATTGGTCGAAAGGTCGTAGTCGTACTTCCACAGCCCCCCCGAGGTGGCGAGGAAGACCGACCCCGTCACGGGATCGTAGTCGACGACAATGCGACTCCCGGAGACCTCCGGGGGACCGCCGGTCGGTGGCATCAAGTGCCACTCCAGCGTGTCCATCTCCAGAGTCCACGTTTCCTGTGCGGACCCGGCGGCGCACGCTTGATCGCCCCCGAACACGAACATCCGGTCTGCCTTGGTCATATATGCCATGGTGTCAAATGTGTCGCGAGTGTTTGGGTTCTCGTCGGTCACGCAGTGGTTTGCATCCAACGGGCTCGGACTGTTGAGGCGTGCAAGTTTTGCCGTTGTGAGATCTAGGGCGTACAGCTCGTTGCCCCAGTACGCCGAGCTGGCACCGGACCAAGCCCCCCCCCAGATGACGAGTCGGTTGCGGGCCAGATCAGCGACCGCGCTGTTGTGGCGGTCTACAATCTGGCGGCAATCGCCGTACACTGACTCGTTGCCCGGGCACACGTCGCGGAGCCTAGTTCCGCTAAGTTGACACCAGCCGGGTCCAGTACAGCCGGGCACGTGACGCTCACTTCTCGCCTCGGAGTGTTCGCTGCCGAGTTCGTCAAGAGATCTGAGCGTGCAGCCCAGGAAACTGACACTAAGCAGGGCGACGGAGGCGAAGAGAAATCTCTGGCGACACGTACAACTCTCCACAGAAGACAGTATGACGAAGGAGGCACAGGCAAGTCAAACTCGACGCGGCCGCTCGCGAGCGTTCAGTCCTCGAATAGTAGATAGGTATACTGGAGTTCGCCTTTGTTGTACTTCAAGTAGAAGAACCCGCTGGACGACGAGAACTTGGTGTCCACGAAATGGTGGATCACGCCGTCAGGCGTTGCCGTCTTCGTCGGCTCACCATGTAGGCCGCGGTTGCCACGCTCGAAGTAGTGCTTCGCACTTTCGAGAAAGCTCGAATCACAAGTGTAACGGTAGCCGCGCATCAAAGTGTTGACGAGCGAGGTGGTGTACACTGGATCCCAGTAGGTGACCGGCGACGCGGAACCGTATCGGTTCCATGATTGGCCGTCGACGATTCCGAAGACCTGGCCATTGTAGTCGTAAGTGGGGTCCAGTCCGTGCGCCTTCACGAACTCCGCAATCTTCACCATGCGATCACGGAGCTCTTCGCGCCCTGTGGTGCGGTAGGCATGATCGAATGCCTCGGTTAGCCAGCCAATATGAAAGGATATCGCAACGCGCGCGCCTGCGGCGTACGCACCCTTCCAGAGTCTCTTGTCGGTCGCGAACTCGCCGATGAAGTACATGCCGCGCTGCGCGTCCCAGCTGGAGGAGTTCAGGATCAGGTCGAGCACCTTGTCCCGCAAATTGTTCCAACGCTGTTTGCCCGTGACCTCAGCGAGGCGCGTTGCGAGCAGCAGGTGTCGACCAGCCCCCCGGACTCCGTATTGGGTGCAGGCGTTGACGGGCAAGCAGCCGTGAGTCGTATTCGGACCGTACAGTTCCTCGAGGAGGGTCCCTATCTGTTCGGCAGCTTCCAGCGCGCGCTGATCGCCGTTGATTTCGTAGAGCGCGATCAGACCCCAACCCCATGTGTGACAAGCGCCGAACGCCGTGCGATCGTAGCAGTGGGTCGCGCTCTTCGAGCCCACGCAACTGGCGAAGTCCTCTTTGAAGTACCGAGCCCAAGCATTGGCTCGGTCCAGATACCCGCGCTGGTTCGTACGCTGGTACATCATCAAGTATGTCCAGAGGTCGTCGCCCTCGGTGTCATGATGGATGTCCGGATTGGAGACGCTGTAGCCGGACTCCTCGGGGTAATCCGGCTCCGCGCCGGCGTCCCAGGTCCACCCAAACTTCTTGTAGGTTGCGCGTTCGGCGTTCAGATCGGGCATGTGAAATCCATGGGGTCCGACGGTCGACGGGCGCTCCCCTGGTTGGAAGCAGCCACCGATCATGCCGCCGGCAACGCCCCCGCTGCCGGCGCCACCTTCTCCTGTCCCGCTTCCGGCCGTCCCTCCAGTGGCACCGCCAGTGCTCACGCCGGCACCGGCCGAGCCGGCGCTGCCCGAAGGGGCAAGGCTATCCTCTTGCCCGCATCCTGACACGAGGAGAACGATCGCGGACGCCATGATTGCTTGCAGTGATCGGCGCATTGTCTCAGTCCTCTCCCGCAGGGTTGATCGGATGCGGGTTTCAGGGTTGAGCAAGCAATCACCGTACCGCTTCCAAGTAGTGGATTACATTGGGCCCCCGCGAGGTGCTGACGCCTTGAAGCGTCGGCAGCTGCGCTACTAGTGAGTTCTGCTGCGCGGGTGCTATTTGGTTCCTATAGGCCACCGTTTTCAGCCAGACGCCGATGTTCGCACTCCTCTAGACCGTATCCGACCGCGCAGCCTTGCCACGCCAGGTGGCACGGTCGGGCCCTGCCTCACACTTGTCCTAGTTGCCCCAGTACAGGGTGCCACCCACGGCGGCGAGTGCGTCCGGCTGCAACTGGTTCGTGAACGCGGGCTTCGGAAGCGCATGTCGTGGCTGACTTGGCTGGTTGCCCGCTGCTGACTCCAGTCAGCAAACCTGCCCGTAGTCGGGGCAGCAGTCACCGTATTGGATGCACTGGCTGTCGCAGTAGCAAGAGCCACCCACCTGAGTTTCGGTGCCGCAATAGCCCATACAACTCAAGCCGCCGGTGGAACCGCCGGTTCCTGTCGACCCGCCCGTACCGGGGCTGCCACCGGTACCACCGCCGCCTTGCTTGTTCTGCTGAGCCAGCGTCTCCAGGGCGGAGTAGGAGCCGCTACCTCCACCCATCTGAGTCTTCACGACCTGCATGTTGCGCGGATTGACCACGGTGTGCAGGGGCGTGCCCACCGTCGTGGTGTAGGCCATGGAGTAGTTCGGATCCGATACCACTGCCGAGGAATGCAAGCCGTAGGCGTCCTTCCAAGACTTGGCCGCTTCGACATTCTTCGGGCTGAGCATCAGGGTCACGACCTGGATGCCAAGGGTCTTCCAATACTGCATCTTGGATTCGAGCTTGCTCGCCTCGGACTTG
Organism: Polyangiaceae bacterium; assembly: GCA_965222375.1. Classification (GTDB taxonomy): domain Bacteria; phylum Myxococcota_A; class Polyangia; order Polyangiales; family Polyangiaceae; genus JACKEA01. The sequence goes on along the minus strand of CBDCTZ010000016.1, from coordinate 2,066,386 downwards.
CAGATCCCACAAGACGTGCTCGCACTGATGAACAAGATGGCGTTGACCCCGCGCGTCCCGTTGCAGTCGTAGAGATCTTGGACCGATACGGAGCTCGGATTCGATTGACCGGCCGCATAGCCTTGCCAAGCGAGGTGGGACGGCAAGGTCTTGCCTTGAGTGACGCCGCTGGTTCCCGACGGCCATCCGCTGCAGGTCTGGGCGCCACCGCCGCTGCCGCCGGTAGCGGCATTTCCTCCGCCACCCGGGGCCGTCGCGCCGGTGCCACCTGTTTGGTTACCTCCCGAGCCGAAACTGCCGAAGCCTCCGAAGCCTGGCGTAGCTCCGGTGCCAGTTGCCGGGCCGGCGCCGGTTCCCGGGCCCGGCCCAGAGCCAAACCCCCCAAAACCCGGGGCCGGCGCTCCACCGTCTGGCAAAGAGCCGCCACCCACACCACTGCTGCTGCAACCCAGAAGCAGGGCCGCAATCAGCGACAAAACTGGCCGGGAACGGTTCATGTCCCGCGATGTACGGCCAGGTGGGATATTTCTTCCCTGCTTGTTCCAGTCCGGCGCCCGGAGGCGCGGCTTTCCTGAGAGGGGCGCCGGGTGACGGCAGGCATTTACGCGGACATCCCAGGCTGCCATCAATCTCGAGGGGTGGACCCTCCTTATTGCCATCTGTGGGCCACTGTGCATCGGCGATTGCTGCTGAGCGAGGTGGGCAAGGCCTACGATGGGGCTCACGCGCGTCATAGGCCTTCGAGGTGCCGCTTCAGCGCGCAGATCGGGTGAAGCGAATGTGACTGCGGCCGAGGGCCCCGCTATTGTCCGCGAAGGTGGCGTAGTGATGGGTGCTTACTGCGACGCCGAGGTAGTCGCCCAGCCACGCCTGGGATGAGCGCGAGTTGGTGTAGGTACCCGGCAGCGCGTGGGTGCGCCTTGCGAACGTCAATCCTCCGTCCCTCGAGATGCTGCGTTCGAGCGTCGCGGGCCCGCCCTCTTCGCCAACGTAGTACAGCAAGTCGAGGATGCCGTCGTCATGTGGGACAAGCATGTAGTTGAGGTGGTCCAAGAACCCCACCGGCGGGAGAGGCCCAGACGCGGTCACGTTTTCTTGAAAGCTCTCACCCCCATCCGTCGAACGGACAACGTGCACTTGATTGGCCGGGTGTGAGGTTGGCCCGCCTGGCGAGCCAGTACCGTCGCCATAAGCGACCCACAGCTGTCCGTCCTTGGCGGCGCACGACAACATCTGTGGCGCGGGGGTCCCTGAGTCATCGGGATCCCCTGCCGCAAGCTTCCACGACAGTCCGCCATCTCCTGAACGGTACACTTGGTCTCGCCAAGTCAGCAGATACACATTGTCATTGGCCGGGTCGGCACAGAGCGCGGGCGCAAACTCTTGGCTGCCCTCCTGCACGACGGTGGTTTCGAAATTGTCCCCGCCATCGGTCGAGCGCGCCACCCACGTTCGACTGTTGGCCAAATCTACCCACGCGATGATGAGTACCCCTGAAGGAGTGGAGGCGATCCAAGGTTTGTCGAGGCTTCGCGTGGCATCGCTACTGTCCGATACCGTTCGAAACGGTCCAGCACCGGCCGTCTGCGGGTCGATCTGTGCGACGACCACCCGGCCGTCGTTCGGAGTTGCACCGGCAGGTCCGCTGAAGGCGAGCCAGGCCAAGAAGAAACGACCATCTCGATCCACGGCGACTGCGGGATCGCCTGCGCGAGGGAGACCGGGATCGGGCGCAAACCGTGGCACGGACCAGGTAGCTCCGTCGTCAGCGGAGACCCCGTAGGCGACGCGCGGGGTCGGCGCTAGTGCGATCCAAGCCGCCACTAGATGCCCCCTGCCGTCAGCGGCAATGTGGGGCTCGGATTCGTAGATCGAGTCGGGGTGCAGAGAAATCAGCTGGGATATTTCCGGAAGGGGCGCGCCACCAGTGCCCGCAGCGCCGCTCGCGCCCGCAGCGCCGCCCACCCCGCCGGAAGCCACACCTCCGCCGCCGGGCGACGACCGAACCAATTTGTCATCATCACTGCATCCCGGCGCGGCTGCCAGCAACAGGGAAATGTATGCAATCACCCTCACAGTTTCCCGGGGACGCTAACATGGAAGCTTTTCATATACGTCGATCCGGAGCTCGCGCCGCAGTCTGAGGCTCCGAACACCCCACGCAAGCTCAAGGATGTTAAGCCATTCCCTCACCACAGATTACTGGAGCGCGTAGGACATTCGAACTGTGAAAACGCGGGTGTGGAGGTTGTGGGCAAGCAGGGGTTCGGGTTGTGAGGGGCGGCCAACGGCGGGGACGATTGCATCGGGAGCGGACAGACGGGTGAGCCGGGCGCCGAAAGGGTGGTTTTTCGGAGATGTCGGCGAGGCGCACGATGCAAGTCGGCCGAACCGCGGTGGCAAGTTGCGTTGCGGAGGGCGCACGACGGGCGGTCAGATCGGAAAGAAGACCACCCTGGAAGCCACATCCGTGCCGTTTGAGCTGCCAGCGCTGACCCAGCCGCGAAGCGTGCGTGCTGGAAGATGGGCCGGGTGCGCGGTGGATGGTCCCGACGGTAGTCGGAAAGTCTGGTGTTGGGGGATTCTCCCGCCGGTATCCTCTACCGCGCCTGTCGCCGTGTCCTTGAGCGGCGAACCCACCGCGGTGTTCGTTGGGGTGGACCACGCCTGCGCGTTGGTTGGCGGGACGCCGGAATGCTGGGGGAGCAACGTGTCGGGAAAGCTTGGGCGCGGAACCCTTGGGGGGTTCTTGGCTCCGGGACCAGTACCCGGTCTAACCTCGGTGGTCAGTATGGCGCTTGGGGACAGGCACTCTTGTGCGTTGAAGAGTGACGGCAGCGTCCTGTACTGGGGCTACAGTTGAAGAACGCCCCGGTGTTTCCAGTACCGAACAACGTCCTCTACGGCCGCATGATGGTGTGGCTCGAGAGCGCACGGAACGACGGCGTGCACTGGACGATGATCCAGGCCGAGGGAAGGTCCCCGGCGAAACCTACACCGGCGTGTATCGTGAACCGGGGACGCCGCTGCTGCACTGCTGGTCGCCCCCGCCATCGTAGCGCATTCGTGAAGGTCGGGACCCGAGCCGAGGTGTACGGACTGATCCATGTTAGCCTCCGGTTGATGTGGAGGTTGGCGTTGCTAGGGCTGTCGGCCCTGGCCCTGTGTGGTTGCATAACGGACATGAGCAACACAACGAAGCCTCCCGGGGATTTGGCAGCGTACACTCCCTTCGCGCTGGTTCCGAAGGTGGCAGCCTATGCAGGGAAGGCGCCGAAGCTGGTCAAAATGTCGGCGTTGCGGGTGCCTGCCAACGGTAAGATCCCCTTCAGGCGCGTAGGACATTCGAAGTGTGAAAAGGAGGGAGGGGGAGCGTAGGGGAGGCAGTTTTCGGTTTGGGCAGGGCGGCCAACAGCGGAGCCGCTTGGAGGGGGAGCGGACAGACGTGTGAGCCGGGCGCCGAAAGGGTGGTTTTTCGGAGATGTCGGCGAGGCGCAGGATGCAAGTCGGCCGAACCGCGGTGCGGGTCACTCAATCGGGCTGCCCGGGAACAGGAGCAGCAGCTGGTCGGGCACGGGCAGCTGAGCCCGAGGGCACGGAGGAGCTCGCGGGCCAAGGCCGTCCCCCGTCGGAGCCGCTGCGGAACACCCGAAGGGGTGGGATTCCCAAGGGTCTTGCTCAGCCAGGAGCCGCGTGATGTCGGCGCGGGTGGTCGCAATCTCGGCCCATCACCCCGTCGGGTATCACGAAGCGCGTCGTAACGGGCCGTTGCAGCGAGGGCAGTGCTCCATGTCCGCCCTGAAGACGTGCGCGAGCAGCCAGGCCCAACGCTTGCGAGAGGGCGGAGCGTCGTCTGACTCGTCGAGCAACTCTAGCTGGTCGCCTCGAGCGGGAGGGGGCTTGTGTGTGGCATCGTCGGCGGGCGGTTCGGGCACGACTCGTGCTCGGTGCGAAGAACGACTTCTTCTGCACCGTCTGGTAGAGCACGGTGGTTTCAGGGCGATGACGGAACCGGGAATGCCCCATGCCAGCACGCCCATCGGCACGACCGACAACAGCCTGGGCACCGGCATTCACCTTTCGGAACTCGCGCCAGTGGCCGCGACAGGCCTTGCCAACCACTACGAGCCGGTCGACGCGTACCACCGCTCGGTCAACCTGCTCGGCCCGCTTCCCGCCCAGTTCTTCCCGATTATCAGCCGCGATTGCCCGCACTGCGGCCCGGCGCTGGGCCTGCCCGCTGCGGAATGCATCGTGTGCAGTCTCGAAGAGCTGCCGGCGCTTCCCCTGCGGGTATCTCGGGTGCTCGCGGTACTGCCTGGCGGCGACGCGGGAGTGCTCACGACGGTCGGTTCGCTGGCTCCGTTGCGCGCGCCGATCAGTGAGAGCCTCGGCGCGAGCTTCGCGCAGGGCTTGGAATGGGTGAACCAGGCCGAACCATCCGCTCACCTCGGCAAGAGCTGGTCGGCTCCTTTGGCCGTCGGCATCGAGCCAGCGACCGGCTCGGTGGCTGAAGCGGCGTATTTTGCGAACGGTCGCTTGCTGTCACAAGCGGACGTGCAAGGCACCATCATCGGCCCGGGACCGTCGCTTCAGTCCACATCGGCCAAGGCCTCGCCGGTCAAGCCCTCGTCATCCTCGGGTCCGAGTTCAGAGTTCACTACGGTGTACAGTCGAAGCACCGGACGGCTGTTCCAGTTGGGCGGCCCGGTCTCGGATCTGCTAGGGCATTTACGGATCGCGTACCTGGAAGAACCCGGTTGGCAATCGATTGGCCTGGATGCCTCGCTCGGATCCATACGTGCCGCTACGTACTCTCATCGCGACCGGCTGCTGTGGCTATTGGACGAGATCCCCGCGCATTGGAAGCCGTTCGTGCGCCGGCGCCTGCTGACCATCGATCCGGAAAGCGGCCATGTAGACGTGCTCCTGGAGCGGCTTTCGTTTCGCCACCTCTTCGAGCACCATCTCGTCACGGATCGAGATGGTTCTGTGCTCCTAGCGCTGTCGGGGAAGCTCTGGCCCAAGCACCTCTTGGTGCGGTTTTCCAAAGACGGCGATGAGCTGAGCATAGAAACCTCCACGCTGCGAAAGCATCGTCTGGCGATGGCGCCGGTGGTCGACGATGCCGGCTACTGGCTTGTCACGCGGCGCAAGGGCAAGAAGAAGCCACCACGCGTGAAGCGCTTGGAAACGCTGCCGCTGAAGCCGATTCATCGGCACAAGTGCGCACCCCACGGGATGTGATGACGGATCCACGGCGACTGGCCGCTTTGCTTGCGTTGCTTGCCAGCACGGGCTGTGGCTGTAGTGAGGACGACGGCTCCGCAGCAGAGCCCAGTGGCGGCGGAGCGGGCGCGAGTGGTGCAGGAGGTAGCGGTGGCCTGGTCTGGGGAGGTGGAACTGCCGGTACGATCTCGAGTGGTGGGAGTGGAGGCAGCGGCAACGACGGTGGCTGCGGGTCACAACCCTTGCCGAAGGAGGTGCCGGCGGGCTTCCTGGAGTACACGGGCTACTCCTGCGGCTGTCGCTTCTACGTGCCCGGACCTGGCGCCAAGGCGCTCGACCCGGTGGAGTGGGAGCCCTGCCCAGAGCCCGGGCCGATTGGTGTGTCCTGCCGGCGAATGAAAACGTCGTGGACGGCGAGTAGTGGGGCCATGCGGCTCCACCCGAAGTTCTGGTACGACGAGGCAACCAAGGAGGTGGTGTTGCAGTTCGCACGCCTCCGTCTGGTCGATAGCACCAACGCTGTGCGTCACAGCGTCGTGGCCGAAGCGGATGGCGTGGTGCGCAACGCGTTCGTGGAGGTGGGGCTCGGCTGTTCCCTCGCTGACCGAGGCGTGCAGGGCGGCAAGTTCCTGTTCGGTGCGGTCGGTGACTTCAATAGCGGCGAGGTCAAGGGAACCGAGGGGTTCGTGGGCGGCGCCATTGGTCACCTTCCCGACGCTTCCTACCAGCAACCTCTCGAGCAGTACAACCACACCAGCTGGCGCATGACCAGCGAGTGGATCATCCGTTGGAAGAGCGGACTATTCGGCCGGCGATTCGACAGTCCGGGTGCCGAGGTGACGATCTTCGACCCGAGCAAGGATGTGGAGGGATTGCCTCCGTACAACGTGCAGGGCGTCGGACCCACGGTCTTGTTTCGTGTTGGCTCTGGAGTTGCGTCTGGAGTCATGGCGTGGACGGAGAAGACGGGTGCGCAGCCGTTGATTCGCTACCCCGGAGACTACACCCGCGCCGCTGCCAACTTCGGGACCGACGGCAGCGATCTGGTCTGGACCCATGGCGAAGGCACGTTCACGACCGCCACGGGCAAGTTCAGCACGCAGTCAGTCATGACCGCTCCGTTCTCGACGGACCAGGCCACGGTTGAGACGACGGCGCGGCGCCTCAGGTCCGATCCCGGACCGCTCATTCCGACGGGCTTCGCAGTGGGCGTGGGCTACGCCGCACGTCAGGTGGACACCTGGGTAGGCGGCGCCGACAAGATTACGAAGGATCTGCTGGTCGTTCGGCTCGCGGACGGGGTCTCCTGGCTCGTGAAGATGCCCTCCATTCTCAAGGGCGCCGGTTTCGACGAGCCGCTCGGTTTCAGCAACGACGAGGTCTTTTCCACCGCACAGTTCCCCGACGATTCCACCACCATCGTGCGCATTCGTCTCGACTCCCTCGGACCGGGAACGCCGCCGGACTAGTGCCTTGCTGGGAAGGGTCTTTGGCAAGGTCGAGCCTACCAATAGCTTCAGCCGCGGCGACTAGCGTAGTGTTGCTGTCGTGCGTGGGTGCAAGCACGAGCGAGACGCGGCGGTTGATCACCAGCGACTCGAAGTTCGTGCACAATTGCCAAGAGCAGCACGATGCAACGGTTACCCCGCGTGCAGATGGGGTGGACGTCCGCGTGCGCGAGCTTCGGCGGTGCGCCAAGGGTACAGTTGACACCCAGCAGGTGAGAATCACGCGTTCCGAGCAACCTCCGCTCGCCGTCATGCTAGTCGACTTGGGAGTGATCCTTGGCGGGGCCGCTCTGCTGGGTGTTCGTGATGCGCGTCCGGAGCTCCGGTACGGCGTGCCGCTCGTCGCCATTCCCGTCGGCACGGTGCGACTGCTCTACGACCTCAGCCTGATCAGCACCCACGAACGCGTTGAACTGTTCCGCGATGACAGCCGATTGAAGCGCACGACGGACCGGGATCCGGCGCCCAGTCGCAAGGTGCACCTACGCCTACCCGACGGTCGCCTCGTCACTGGCACGACCGCCGAAGACGGTTGGGTCCGGTTGATGCTTCCCGAAGACGCCAACCAAGCCGGTGGCCTCACTGCTCTCCTGGTCACCGGTGGCGTCCGCAAGCGGGTCAGCTTTCCGCCCCGCGCCGAGCCCGCGCCGGACCGCGAAAGCCCGGAGCGGCGGCCGGCGCCAGAGCCACATCGAGCCCCAAACGGTGCGAGCAAGTGAAGGTTGCAGCCTTCCCAGGCTCTGTGGAGGCGGCGCAGAGCTTTTGGGAGAGCGCCCCGAGTCGGTGCAGCGCCTCGCACGAGTCGCGAAGCTGATCGAAGGGCTTCGAGACGCCTCTTGGGATGGAGCTCCTGGGTACCGTGCATTGGGTCAGGACCCACGGTGGGAGCACAGATGACCTGAGGGACATTGCGGCGCGGGTGCATTCGTGGAGCAGCCGAAAGCGCTCAGAAATGAAAGATGGCCACGTACGCGCAGCCTAGAGCCGGCTGGTTGAACAGGGATGGGCGGCGGTGCTGCCGCGTCAGCGTGAGCGCAATCTTGCGACTCGGAGTGCCGGCGTCTCCGCCAAACTCGGCCCCTCCAGCCGAGCCTTCAAGCGAGTCGACCAAGTCCTGACCTGATCGAGCCGGTTTGTTTTGGGGGGATGGGCCACCCAGCCCGTCATCGACCGTTTCTTCGAGGTCCGGCAATGGGCCGAGCGTCTCCTAAGCACACGACACGAGCGGGGCGAGCAAGGAGGCACGGCGACAGCGCCGCCCTTCCGGCGCGGGCCCGCGTGCATGCACAGCGCCATCCGCCAAAGCGTGCTGGCCGTGAGCCCGAGTTCCTGCTGCTGCCCTCCGCTGGCACTTCGCCAATGCCGAGGCGGGCGCCTCGCCACCCGCGAGAGGCCTGTATGCGCGCAATTGCTGGCATAGCGTGAGCGGCACGCTCCTGGCTAACGCCATGGCGTGGGTCACCCAGCGCACGCACACCCTCGCCGCGAGCCCGAGCATTCCCGGTTCCGTCATCGCCCTGAAACCACCGTGCTCTACCAGACGGTGCAGAAGCACTGGCCGGCGTTCCTCGAGCGCGCGGAGGAGCACGGCGGTCTGCCTCGCTTCGTGACTGCCGAGTTTGAGGAGTACCTGCGCTGCGGCTTGCTCGAGCATGGTTGCTTGCGCCTTGCTTGTCGCGACTGCGGTTACTCTGAGCTGGTCGCCTTCAGCTGTAAGCGACGCGGCTTTTGTCCATCTTGCCTCGGGCGTCGCATGAAGGACGCTTCATGATGCATCACCTCGCTATGTCTTTGGAATTGTTAGGTTGAGTTGGTTCGGTGCAGGTCCAGTGTTCTTGCCTTGTCGGTATGCACGTGCTCGGGTGGTGATGCGCTCGGCTGCGTCCGAGCCCACGACATCGCTGCGAGCGAAGATCCAGGGTCCATTCGGTAGCGGATGCTGCGAGGGAATTTCGTTTCGCTGCGCTGCGCGTCGTAGCGTCTTCGGATCGACCTGAACAAGAGCTGCAGCTTCTTCGCAGGTCAGCCATTCGCCCCGATCACGCTGCTTCGAGCACGGTTCGATCTTGTATCGATGGCGTACAGACGCGACCAGCGCCCGGCTGTAGTGGCCTCCCGTGGGCGTGCGCACACCAGCGCGCCCAAGCCATCGGGCGATCTGCATGTCGCCCATGACGCGCGCGAGCACGCGCACGGCTTCGACGACTTCGGCAGCTGTGGTGTTGCGACGTTGGCCAGTGCGACGCTTGGGGACACGTAACTCGGTGTGCACCCCTCCCTTCCAGTGCACGACGAGGAGGATCTCGGAGCGCTCGGTGTCCACGTCAACCCAAACCTGCTCCACCACAGCGCGCGTGATGCGTTTCTTCGTGGATGGCTTGGTCGTAGGCGCTGTCCACACGCGTTCCACGTCGCGTGCGAGCTCGAGATATCGCCCGATGTCGGGTGGGCGCGAGACCTCTGCCCGCGTTGCCGTGGCCTCGCCGATGCGCTGCTCGACTGTGCGTACGGCTTCGAGGGCAGTATTCCATCGGCGCTCGAGTTCGACGGCCACGGTGCGGTTTTCAGGCTCGACAGCATCGTATTGACGTTCAGCGCGTTGAGCCTCGTAGCGCGCCTGTTGCAGCTGCAGTTCCAGCGCAGCCACGGCATCATCACGTTCCGCCACGTCCTGGTCCCATGCAACGTGGGCAGCTTCGATCGCACCCGGCCGCACGACAGCGAGCACCCGCTCGACGATCTGCGCGTCCACGTCGGTTGCGCTGAACGAGATGCATCGCGGTCCACCGGAGCGGTCGTGGTCATCGTTGCATGTGTAGCGAGCAATACCTTGCTTTGTCCCGCTATAACTCACGCCCAGGCGGCGGCCGCAACGGCGACACCAAACGAGGCCGCCCAGGAGTGCAGCGCCACCCTTGGGTGCTCCTGCTGCTCCTCGCCTCTGTTCGTTCTTTGACAACATTTGTGACGCACGCTCGAACTGCTCCCAGCTGATATATGCCTCGTGACGGTCCCGAAGCAACACCGACCACTGGTCTCGAGGCACTCGCGTAGCGGCACGTCGGGGCTGTCCGTCCACGATACGGGTGTGGACTTTGGTCCGTCCGTACACGTAGGCGCCCGCATAAATCGGATTCTTCAGTGTCCGATAGACGAAGTCGGCCGTCGGCTTCTTCCAGACAACCTCGCCACGCCGATTGCGGTTCACGGGTGTCTGAATGCCGCTCTCGCGCATCCATATCACCACCTGTCGCGCACTACCCAGTTCGAAGAACTTGGAGAAGACTAGCTCGATGGCCTGCCGGATACGTGCGTCCGGCGCCTTCTCGAGGCGTCCATCACCTCCCACTCGGTAACCCACCGGAACGCCCGCAACCAATTCCCCGCGCTGCGCTTTCTGCCTTTGTGCCTCCAATCCACGCATGCGTAGCAGGTCGAGCTCGTACTCGTTGAGGCTGCCCTTGAGCCCCAAGAGCAAACGGTCGTTGCTATGTCGCGGCGCATACACCGTGTCGTGATCCACCAGCAGCGTGTCGACCACGCGACAGATCTCGATGAGTTGCTGCCACTCCCGACTGTTGCGCGCGAAACGCGAAACTTCCCGGGCGGCCACGGCACCCACCTGACCAAGGGAAACGTCAGCGACCAGCCGGCGGAAACCTCTGCGCTCGACGGACCCAGCTGCCGATTTGCCCAGGTCCTCATCGATCACGTCGACCTCGCGAAACCCCAACTCGCGCAATCGGTCACGCATCGCGTATTGCTGCCGCTGGCTTTCGCGGTTGTTCATCAGCTGTTGCTGGGACGACTGGCGTACGTACAGGATCGCGCGTCGCGCCACGTGGTGTTCGCCGATCTTCTCATTCATGATGACCTCCCTTTCGTCTTCCGAGTTGTCGTCGGCTGTGTTGTCGGAGCGCTTCGGCGAGCAGCGTGATGACCTCCTTGCGCGACGCTTCGGGAAGTGCCTTCCACCTCGGAAGCGGCGGGCCGGGTTGTGGCAGAACCATTTGAACCCCGCGTCTTCGTCTGCGCTTCTTCATGCGCCGTCAGTGCCCCCGACTCGTGCCCCATGTCCAGCGCTCGGGACTCCTCCAGCAGGCAGCGGAGCTCTTCGAGCGCGCTCATCGACACGCGCGGTTCAGCTTCGACCCGCATCCCCGCGCAGGACACCGGGTCCAGCATCCACGCAGGGATGCTCACGAGTCGGTCCGGCGCGCCCGGGCCTACCAAACAGCGGAGCATGCCGAAAGCGCCACGACAAACCACCGCGACGGCCTGACCATGCAACGGGTGCCACGCGTAAACGACGGTACGCACACCGGTCTTGTGCGCATCATGTTGTATTGCTGATGGCCGATACTGCTGTGCATCTCGAAACGCGGGTGCTGCCAAGCGTGCCCATCCGTCACTGGATCTGCTCATTGCCCTGGGGACTGCGAGCGCTGCTGGGGTATGACCGCAAGCTCTGCTCCGAGGTGGTCAGTGCACTCATGACCGAGGTGCGTCGCTCGCTCCGTTGGCGCGCCAAACGACAGTTCGGGTTCGCCAGTGTGCGCAACCTGCTGACCGGTGCGCTGGTCGCGGTGCAGCGCACGGACAGTGCTCTCCGACTAAACGTGCATTTTCACGCACTCGTGCTCGACGGCGTGCACTGGCACCAAGGAGACGACCCTCACGCTCCACTCGAGTTCCTTGAGCTTGACGCGCCAACCCACGCGGACATCGCGGAGGTTGCCGCACGCACGGCCGTACGCGTCGAGCGCATCCTGCACGCCCACGGCCGCAGCCTCGACCCTGAGTTCGGCGACGCCGAGCCGCCGCTGCTCTGCCTGGATGAGCCTGCTCTTGCAGGCTGCTATGCCGCTGCTGCGCAAGGTATTTCCCTCAGCGGGCAGCGCGCCGGCAAGCCTCTGCTGCGATTGCTGCTCCCCCAAGAGCCCCCCGCGCGCCCTCGCGCCTCCGACATCACCGACCAGCCCATCGCCGAAGTGCGCGGCATCAACATCTACGCCGCGCAGCTCGTGGACGGGCGGGACCGCCGCCGCGTCGAGCGACTTTGCAAGTACATCACGCGACCGCCTGTCGCCCAGGACCGCCTCGAGCGACGCACAGACGGCAAGCTCGAGCTCAGCTTCAACAAGCCGTGGCGGGACGGCACGCGCGCGCTCGTTCTCGAGCCCCACGACCTGATTGCACGTATGGTCTCGGCAGTACCGCCCCCGCGCTTCCACATGTTGCGCTACTTCGGCGTGCTCTCTAGTCATTCGTCGCACCGGGAACGAGTCGTCCCCAATCCGGCCGCCGACCACGCCGACCACGCCGCAGACAAGCCTCCTCCCGCTCCCGGCGATCAGTTAGAGTTGCTTGACGAGTTGGACGACGCTCCACCATCACGCAAGCGCTGGGCTTGGCTCCTCGCGCACGTCTTCAGGGCGGACCTGGAGCACTGCCCACGCTGTAACGGACCGCTGCGCTGGGCTGACATCGCGACCACCCGCGTCGACATCACGCGGCTGCTCGCTGAGCACGGTCTTGGCCCGCGAGCTCCTCCGAGCCCTCGGGCCCAGCTGCCCGTGCCCGAGCAACTGGTGCTCCAGTTCCCGGCCAGACGGGGTTGAGCGCCACACGCAGGCCGCTTCGGCGGAGCTGCGTCTTGGGCTCGCCGACATCTCAGCAAAAGACCCCCCTTCGCCTGCAAACCACCCAGCCGTTCCGCTCCCGGTGCTATCGTCGCCGCTCTTTGCCACCCGCCTCGGCCCTCCCCACCCGCGTTTTCACAGTTCGATTGTCCTACGCGCCTCGCCCCACCAGCTATCAGCGCGGTTGAAGAAGGGTTCGAGGTATTTGGTGTCGTCGATGCCTCTGGTTCCCCGACGACATTGACCGATGAGATGGCCTTTCGTCGCATGGAACGCACGTTTTCAGGATCTTCTCGATGCGTGACGCGACCTCGGCAATGTCGGCGTGGGTCGGCGCGTCGAGCCCGAGGAACTCGAGCGGAGCCCCGGGGTTCCCTTCGGTCTCGCGAGGGTCGTCGCCCTGGTGCGCGTACACGCCATCGAGCACCAGAGCGTGGGTGTGTACGTTTAGTCGGAGGGCACTGTCCGTGCGCTGTACCGCGACCAGCGCACCGGTTAGCAGGTTGCGTACGCTGGCGAGCCCAAACTGTCGTTTGGCGCGCGAACGGAGTGAGCGACGCACCTCGGTCATGAGCGCGCTGACCACCTCGGAGCAGAGCTTGCGATCATAGCCGAGTAGCGCTCGCAGTCCCCAGGGCAGTGAGCAGATCCAGTGACGGATGGGAACGCGGGGCAGTACGCGCGCTTCCAGATGCACAGCCGTGTCAGCCATCAGCAATACAACATGATGCGCACAAGACCGATGTGCGTACCGTCGTTTACGCGTGGCACCCGTTGCATGGTCAGGCCGTCGCGGTGGTTTGTCGTGGCGCTTTCGGCATGCTCCGCTGTTTGGTAGGCCCGGGCGCGCCGGACCGACTCGTGAGCATCCCTGCGTGGATGCTGGACCCGGTGTCCTGCGCGGGGATGCGGGTCGAAGCTGAACCGCGCGTGTCGATGAGCGCGCTCGAAGAGCTCCGCTGCCTGCTGGAGGAGTCCCGAGCGCTGGACATGGGGCACGAGTCGGGGGCACTGACGGCGCATGAAGAAGCGCAGACGAAGACGCGGGGTTCAAATGGTTCTGCCACAACCCGGCCCGCCGCTTCCGAGGTGGAAGGCACTTCCCGAAGCGTCGCGCAAGGAGGTCATCACGCTGCTCGCCGAAGCGCTCCGACAACACAGCCGACGACAACTCGGAAGACGAAAGGGAGGTCATCATGAATGAGAAGATCGGCGAACACCACGTGGCGCGACGCGCGATCCTGTACGTACGCCAGTCGTCCCAGCAACAGCTGATGAACAACCGCGAAAGCCAGCGGCAGCAATACGCGATGCGTGACCGATTGCGCGAGTTGGGGTTTCGCGAGGTCGACGTGATCGATGAGGACCTGGGCAAATCGGCAGCTGGGTCCGTCGAGCGCAGAGGTTTCCGCCGGCTGGTCGCTGACGTTTCCCTTGGTCAGGTGGGTGCCGTGGCCGCCCGGGAAGTTTCGCGTTTCGCGCGCAACAGTCGGGAGTGGCAGCAACTCATCGAGATCTGTCGCGTGGTCGACACGCTGCTGGTGGATCACGACACGGTGTATGCGCCGCGACATAGCAACGACCGTTTGCTCTTGGGGCTCAAGGGCAGCCTCAACGAGTACGAGCTCGACCTGCTACGCATGCGTGGATTGGAGGCACAAAGGCAGAAAGCGCAGCGCGGGGAATTGGTTGCGGGCGTTCCGGTGGGTTACCGAGTGGGAGGTGATGGACGCCTCGAGAAGGCGCCGGACGCACGTATCCGGCAGGCCATCGAGCTAGTCTTCTCCAAGTTCTTCGAACTGGGTAGTGCGCGACAGGTGGTGATATGGATGCGCGAGAGCGGCATTCAGACACCCGTGAACCGCAATCGGCGTGGCGAGGTTGTCTGGAAGAAGCCGACGGCCGACTTCGTCTATCGGACACTGAAGAATCCGATTTATGCGGGCGCCTACGTGTACGGACGGACCAAAGTCCACACCCGTATCGTGGACGGACAGCCCCGACGTGCCGCTACGCGAGTGCCTCGAGACCAGTGGTCGGTGTTGCTTCGGGACCGTCACGAGGCATATATCAGCTGGGAGCAGTTCGAGCGTGCGTCACAAATGTTGTCAAAGAACGAACAGAGGCGAGGAGCAGCAGGAGCACCCAAGGGTGGCGCTGCACTCCTGGGCGGCCTCGTTTGGTGTCGCCGTTGCGGCCGCCGCCTGGGCGTGAGTTATAGCGGGACAAAGCAAGGTATTGCTCGCTACACATGCAACGATGACCACGACCGCTCCGGTGGACCGCGATGCATCTCGTTCAGCGCAACCGACGTGGACGCGCAGATCGTCGAGCGGGTGCTCGCTGTCGTGCGGCCGGGTGCGATCGAAGCTGCCCACGTTGCATGGGACCAGGACGTGGCGGAACGTGATGATGCCGTGGCTGCGCTGGAACTGCAGCTGCAACAGGCGCGCTACGAGGCTCAACGCGCTGAACGTCAATACGATGCTGTCGAGCCTGAAAACCGCACCGTGGCCGTCGAACTCGAGCGCCGATGGAATACTGCCCTCGAAGCCGTACGCACAGTCGAGCAGCGCATCGGCGAGGCCACGGCAACGCGGGCAGAGGTCTCGCGCCCACCCGACATCGGGCGATATCTCGAGCTCGCACGCGACGTGGAACGCGTGTGGACAGCGCCTACGACCAAGCCATCCACGAAGAAGCGCATCACGCGCGCTGTGGTGGAGCAGGTTTGGGTTGACGTGGACACCGAGCGCTCCGAGATCCTCCTCGTCGTGCACTGGAAGGGAGGGGTGCACACCGAGTTACGTGTCCCCAAGCGTCGCACTGGCCAACGTCGCAACACCACAGCTGCCGAAGTCGTCGAAGCCGTGCGCGTGCTCGCGCGCGTCATGGGCGACATGCAGATCGCCCGATGGCTTGGGCGCGCTGGTGTGCGCACGCCCACGGGAGGCCACTACAGCCGGGCGCTGGTCGCGTCTGTACGCCATCGATACAAGATCGAACCGTGCT
Source organism: Polyangiaceae bacterium (assembly GCA_965222375.1). Taxonomy (GTDB): domain Bacteria; phylum Myxococcota_A; class Polyangia; order Polyangiales; family Polyangiaceae; genus JACKEA01. Next base: position 2,050,995 of record CBDCTZ010000016.1, on the reverse strand, counting down.
CGAAGCAGCGTGATCGGGGCGAATGGCTGACCTGCGAAGAAGCTGCAGCTCTTGTTCAGGTCGATCCGAAGACGCTACGACGCGCAGCGCAGCGAAACGAAATTCCCTCGCAGCATCCGCTACCGAATGGACCCTGGATCTTCGCTCGCAGCGATGTCGTGGGCTCGGACGCAGCCGAGCGCATCACCACCCGAGCACGTGCATACCGACAAGGCAAGAACACTGGACCTGCACCGAACCAACTCAACCTAACAATTCCAAAGACATAGCGAGGTGATGCATCATGAAGCGTCCTTCATCCGGCGTCCGAGGCAAGATGGACAGAAGCCACGTCGGTTGCAGCTGAAGGCCACCAACTCGGAATAGCCGCCGTCGCGACAGGCAAGGCGCAGACACCCATGCTCGAGCAAACCGCAGCGCAGGTACTCCTCAAACTCGGCCGTTACGAAGCGAGGCAGACCGCGCTGCTCCTCAGCACGCTCCAGGAACGCCGGCCAGTGAAGACCGCCGAGCGTTGGTCGCGTACCTAGAGACGCTCTGACTCCATCAGGCTCGCCGAAGATCAACGATGCGACCAAGAATTGGGTGGCTTGGCTGTTAACCGACAGTACCAGCGCCCTGAAACGTCTGAAAGTCCCTCTCGACTCCGTCCTGGTTTTGGGGTCGTGGCGATGGTGCGACATTGCGGCACTAATCTCGTGCGGCCGCACGCCGAGTGCATTGACGCTGCATCACTCTTGGAGCGCGCTGACTTCCGCGTCCGTGTTGCGCAAGCGTAGAGCCAGCGAACGGGCAAGCCGCGCGAACACCTTGACACCTACTATGGGCTGCTGCCGTGAGAGCGCGTCGAAGCGTTTGCGCGAGAGGCAATACAGTTCCACGTCGGTGAGCGCGATAGCATCCGCGGAGCGAGCCTGGTGATCGAGAAACGACATCTCGCCAAAGAAGTTGTTACGACCAAATGACGCGACGTGCATCGTACGGTCGCCGTTGAGATGCAGCAGGATGCGCACAGTGCCCCGTCGAATCACGAAGAACGAGTCTCCCTCGTCACCCTGCGCGCAGATCACGTCGCCCGCCTTGTAGCTGTGTGCTTCAATGCATTCGGCCACGGTGGAAAGCAGCCCGTGACGCTCTAGATCCTCGAAGAGGTCGATCTCGTTCAAGTCGAGAGCCGCTGCGCTCTTGTACCTCTCTTCTAGCTTCGCCTCCAGAATGTGATCTTCAACCCACTCGAGGGCGGCGTCGAGATCGTCGAACATCTCGATGCCTCCGCTATCCTTGCCGATCTGCAGATCGGCCAGATAGGCGCGAATGTCCCGGCCGGTAGGTAGGTTGGCGGGGATCCCAGACAGGATTAGGCGCCCACCGTGGTCCTCGAGCTGCACGTCCATCTGATCGAGTAGACGCGCCGCCGTGAAGTCGACACTGTGCACACGGCGCAGATCGAGCACCACGTACTTCTTCGTTTTGAGGTCCTCCGCAAGCTCGGTGAACAGTTGGTCGGTGGTGCCGAAGAACAGGTTCCCCTGGAGCTCACACACGATCGTGCAATCCGCGTGCTCTTTGAGCACGGAAAGCTCCGCGGGCACGCGACGTTGCTTCGATGATAGCTGGCCACCAGCAAGCATGCGGCGCACGACCGCGGCCGTCATGTGCTCGCGGGCAAACAGCAGCGTCGCCAACCCGAAACCCACCGCGGACGCATGGATCAACCCTACGCTGACTGCAACGACGACGACCGTGGCGATCACACCGAAGTCGAGCAGGGTTGAGCGGTTCTTCAGCAGTTGGAAGCTCTTGGTGTCCACCATGCGAATCGCGATGACGATGAGAATCCCAGACAGCGCAGCAATGGGGATCCAGGCGACAACCCCACGCAGGGCGATCAGAGCCACTAGACAGAACACGCCCTCCAAGGCGCCAGACAGGCGCGTCTTGCCACCGCTCGTCACGTTGATCAGCGTGGGGCCCATGGTGCCCGCTCCCGGCACGCCGCCAAAGATGGCCGTCACGAAGTTGCCGATGCCTTGGGCGCGAAGTTCTTTGTTGGAGTTCGAGCGGCTGCGGGTCATGGCGTCAACGATGACACCCGTCTTCATCGTATCGATCGAAAGTAGCGCCGAGAGCGTTAACGCGGGCACGATCAGAAAGCCCACATCGGCCGCCCGGAAGCCGAGCAGGGCCGAGCCGCGTTCCCGCATTCCGGTCACCAGTGAGTCGAAGGACACGTCGACGCGACCGACCACCAAGGAGTTATCCGCCAAGCTGCGCATGGCTGGGTCGTTGAAGGACAGAGCAAAGTACGTCGCAACTCCAGCGGCGATGCCAAGAATCGCGGCGGGGACGGCCTTGGTGATCTTCGGTGCCAGGAACACGCCCGCTATGGTCGTGAGACCTACAACAATCGACTCCATGCGCCAGCTTTCAGGAGCGCTGACAGCATCGAGGAGCCCACGAGCTGGAGTCACTCCAAGAAGCCCGGGTAGCTGTTTCACGAAGATCAGAACGGCGACGCCGCTCAAGAAACCAGACACCGCCGGATACGGGATGTACTTGATGACTTTCCCACCCCCGAGCGCGCCATAGGCGATTTGCAGCAAGCCCGAGAGTAGCGCGACAGCCGTCATCATCAGCAACACCGCCGTCGGCTCACGGTCCCGAGCCAGCTCCGCAGCCAAGGCGCCCATGACTGCGGCGGCAGGAGCGCAGGGCGCCGAGATCAAGCGTTGAGTGCCACCAAGCAATGGGTTGACCACGCCCAGAAGGACCGCCCCGAGCATGCCCGCCATCGCTCCGGCGGCAGCACTCTCACTACCGAGGGGCGCATAGATCGCGACCCCAAAGGCGATCGCAGAAGGAAAGGCGACGAGCATCGCCGCCAACCCTCCCCAGATGTCCGCGATGAGATTGCCTTTTGCCATAGCGCCCCTCTGCCGCAGCGACAGGACGGATAGGCTAACTTGCGAGCGGCAGCGAGAGAACGAATTCTGCGCCACCGCTCTCGGGCTTCTCCGCGCCGAGGTATCCCGCGTGGAGCCGTGCGATTTGTCGGCTGATTGCCAGGCCCATGCCTCCGCCGCCGGCTTTGGTCGAGTAGTTCGGCGAAAACACGATGTTGGTGTCCGCGAGGCCGGGGCCAGAGTCGCGCACGCGCACCTCGACGCTAGCGTCCTTTCTTTGGATCGCGATACGCAGGGAGCGATTCCTGGCGTCAGCAAGGGCGTCGATGGCGTTCTTGATCAGGTTGTGCAGGATCTGCTGGATACGCTCCGAATGCACGCGCACGACCACGGGGTCTTCTCCCAACTCGGCGTGGACCTGGATTTCGCGTTCATCAAAGCTGGGCGCATGCACGTCCATGACCTCTTGCACCAAGCCTCGAAGATCCAGGGGCTCGGAGCTGTGGGCGGCGTCCCCCGCAGCCAGAGACACGAAGTCGCTGACGACATCTTCGAGTCGCTGCATGTCCCCTTTCAGCAAACCGAGATGATCCTTCAGGGCTAGTTCCTGGTCTGCGTGCAGGGGCAGCTTGCGCAGTTTTCTGTCCAACAGCTGGGCGTGAAGGGACATGCTGTTAAGTGGGTTTCGCACTTCATGAGCCAACATGCGCGAGAATCCGCCGAGGGCCGAGAACTGTTCCGACAGCTTGAGTTGCTCTTCCAAGCGCATGCGGGCGACCGCGGTGGAGAGCAAGGGTGCGAGGGCGACAGCTGCGGACATTTCGCGAGGAGAGTACCGCTCGCTTTCTCGCCCGAACACGACCGCGCCTTCCACGCGATCCCCTGCGGAAAGCGGCACCACCAGTACCCAGCGCGCCTGAGTGTCCTGAAGCAACGGGAAGGCCGCATCCAAGGACGCTTCGGTGGGCTCTCGCGGTACTTCCAGGAAGACCGGCGGGGGTCGAGCAACGGATCCACTTGCATCGACACGCCAGACCGTATCCACCTTACCGGTATGACCCAGGACCGCGATCTCCATCACGTCGTGGGGAACGAGCTGGCGCAGGTGCCGTCCGATCTCGGCACCTGAGTGCTCCAAGTCCGTGATCACGGCCAGGGACGCAGCAATAGACTCGCGGTGGTGGCGTTCACTGAGCAGGCGCTGCGCAAGCAGTGAGACGCTCAGATTCTGTGCCATGGTTTCCACCACGGCGTTTTGCTCCAAGCTGAGCTCGACCATGTCGTCCGCCAACAGCCCCAGGTGACCGATGTGTTCGTCTTGAAAGCCGAGAGACAACACCGCGGCGAGGCCCTGCTCGCCACCACCGGAGAAGGCCAGGCCCGTTCCATGCCGCTCCGACCTGCCGTAGCGCGCTTCAGCGATGCGGCGCCATTCCTCGAATCCGATGTTCTCGGTGGCGACGACTTCGAAACCGCCTGCATCCGCCCGACGGTCCACCCAGGCGCCCTTGATCCCTAGGCTTGCCACGAGCTCACCCAGGGTCATCCGTCGGCCGCCGTCCGTGGAAAGCCACGCGTCCAGGCTCTCAGCGAGTACTTTGGCGGCGGCTTGGAGCTTCTCCATGTTGGCGGCGCGCTCACGGTCAGCGAGCCCCCGCTGCTTCAAGTCCACCAAGGGTCGAAGCAAGGACTTCCGCGAGGTTCGCGACCTCGTCCGTTCCCCGGGCGATGCGGGAAAGCTCTGAGCTGGAAGCTTGCCCAGCAGCCGCACTGACCCTGCCGATGCGGCGAAACACCGTCCAGACTCCGAAGCCACTCAGCCCCAGGAGGAGCAGTGTGGACACGGCGGACAAGCGAGAAGTCAGCGCCACACGATCGACGCGAGTCTGCACTTCCGTGGCGATCTCATGCACCGTCGCATCCAAGCTCTCTAGTTCTGCCACGATGGGAGCTGGAAGCCCCGAAGCAGCGTCGGTCTTCCAGCCGGCAACCGCGAGGTGAGAGAGGCGCTTCTTGTGCTCTCGAAGACGCGTGCAAATCAGTGGCGAGCCGCAGGCAGGCAATCCGGTCGCGGGGTCGCCTTCCAACAGATCGTCCAGGACTCGGCGCTGCTCGCTGATCAGGCGCGCCGCTGCAGCGTCGTTCGCTGCCGAACGCGTCGCCCGTTGGGCGGCGAGCCTGAGCAGCCGGTATCTTAGGGATCCTGCTACGTCGATCTGCTTGGCGAATCCATCGAGTTCGGCGTCGACCTGGGCGGTGACAATCCAGGAGCCGACGGACACGAGGCCCATCAACATCAGCAGAAGAACAAACCGGCCCTGAAGGGACGTGGCGAAGCCGACCCGGGCAGAACGCGCAGATTTTTCGGGACCCTTGCCGGACAAACGAAACCAGTACGCGCCTTCCGTGGGGGTGGCGCGGCGAAATGGGCCAAATCGGGTTGGCAGCCGGAGACCAGAGCCAGGATCGTGCCAGCGGTGTCGAGGGCGGCGTGTTTCTTCTTCGCCGGCCTTGGAGGCGCCGCAGCTGCCTCTCCCCTCGCTGCCGAGCCGGTGGCGGCGGGACGCTGCAACGTCTCCTCACAACGCCACCGGGGTTCGGGGACAAAACGGCGGCGTTTTGGCGTCGGCTTGACCGCCCTGGCTCAGGCCACAACCATTGTTTCTTGGTGGCTAGCGAGCGCGACATCGCCAAGCGCATCGAGAAGCGCGCAGAGCGGCTCCACGTTCCGATTGGGGCCGTGTGCAACAACAACTGCATCTTCTGTATGGAGGAGGACCGCGAGGGTCGCTACATCAACAACTCCGCCATGACCCCCGAGCGGGTCCGCTGGGTGCTGGAGCAACACAGAGGCTACGAGGAAGTCTGCTTCACGAGTGGGGAACCCACCACGCGCGATGACTTCCCGATGTTCGTAGGCTGGGCGAAGGAACTCGGATACCGGCTCATCAGTGTGATGAGCAACGGCCGGCGGATGAGTCACCTGCCCTACACGGCGGCTCTGGCCAAACGTGGGTTAAACCGCGTCTACATTTCAATCCACGGTCATGAAAAGGCGCTCCACGAGGGGCTGACTCGCACCCCCGGCAGCTTCGAGCAAACCGTCGGAGGCCTGAAGAGCGCCGCGCGACTCAAACCCTACGGCGTGGAGTTGCACACTTCAACGGTGCTGACCAAGCGCAACCTGCCTCATATGGCAGAGATCTACAGCTTCTTGCGCAGCCAGGGAGTGGACCAGGTGGTCTTCAATGTCATGCAAGCCAACGGCCGGGCGCATACCTACTTCGAACAGCTTTTCGCTTCATATACGGAAACCGCAGCCAAATTCCGGCGCTGCCTCGACAGCTTGCGAGAGCCGCAGCCGATGGCATTTCTCGTGGACATCCCCCTGTGCACGACCGAGCAAATCCCGGACTTCAACCGCGGTTACGTCGAGAAGTACCGGCACTACGATCTAGAGAGTCGAGTCGAGTTGCCGGTAGACAAGAAGGTCGAGCGTCGCGGAGAGGGTGGGGGCAAGAAGCTGCTGATGGTGATGCGCTCGGACCTGGACGACGCAGAACGCGAGAAGCGCGGCGAGTGCGCCGACTGCCGCTACGAATCCCAGTGTGAAGGCGTTTGGAAGAACTACCTAGTGCGGTTTGGCTGGGACGAGTTCGCTCCGGTGCTCCGGAGCGCTGCCGAGTAGCTTTCAGAGTAGGCCAAGGAGACCCCATGGACGTCACGCGGCGACAAGGCTGGCTCACGAGCATCGTGGCGGCGAGCAGCTCCGCGCTAGTGGCCGTCGCCTGCGCGGCTCCTCCGCCACCTCGCCCGCCACCACCGAAACCCGCGAACCCCATCAGCGGCGGAGGGCCCAAAGCGGAGGAAACACCGGTGCACACGGCACCACCCCCGGAGTTTGGCAACCGCGTAGTGAAGCGGGACGAAGCTGACGCGCAGCAGCGACGGCACGCTTGAAAACGAGCCAAGCGGTGACGGGACACTGACGCTGCGCTGACAATCCGTGCGCTTTCGGCACAGGCATACTGGAAGAGCGCAACGTCGCTGTCGTGCCTTGGGTCAGTTCGGATCAGATCGGCATTGCCGCCGTCGGACTCCTCTAGCTCCCCGAATGTGACGCGATCGACAACCTGCTACACTCGGATCCCGGGATGTCTACACTGCTTGGGATCCCCTTCGCATCTGACGGCTTTCGCCTGGCTGGCGTGCGGCAGGACGGTTCGGACCGACTCGTGTTGCGCTATGACGCCACGGACGGGGCCGGTCACGTGAAAGTGATCGTGATGCCCGCGACCTCGCTAGATCGGCAGATAGCGCGGCTGAGGCACGTGTCTTTGTTCTACGAGGCCGAGCTGCCAACTGGCAACTTGGAGCATCGTGCGAACGCTGCCGAACTGATGCAAGTCGTTGGCAGCAGTGTCGACGATTGGCTGACCCAAACCGACACCGCACGATTCCCCCAGGGGCTCGCCGGCTGCCCGGGTGATCGGAAATTCGACTTTGCCCCAAAGGGCGTGCGCGCCCTGCTCGCTGAAATGATGACCACGGACCTGCCAAAGGGCTCCGAAATCTCCGACGTATTTCGGTCTGGCGACGTGCTGACGATCGAGTTCGGAGCGAAAGGCTCCCGCTGCCGCGTACTTCTCGGCATCGCACGGGGTCACGCCCGGCGCGCGATGCTGCGATCCGACAGGCTCTCGATATCCATGCAGACCCTCGGCCCGGAAGAGGACGAGGCCAGACCAGAGCTGTGCGCCCTAGCTCAGCTTTGTGCCCTGGCGCTGACCCTGCGCGAAACTCAGCTGTCTTTTCCGTCGCGTACCTCATCCAACTCCGGGCCGTGGAGCCCGCAACGCAAACTCCGAAGGGTGGAAGCTCCCGACGACGAAGCGCTGAGCAAGGAACTTTCGCTACTGCAGCCCACCCTCACAGCGGCCAGCGAGTATTTCGGAGCCCGGTGTCACGCGGAGTATTTCGAAGCGCCACGCTCGGCGCTCCGCGTCCTGTTCGCACCCATACCTTCCCGGCTCGCCACAGGGCCGAGTTACTTTCTTGCGGCGCCGGAGCCTTTCCTACAGCGACGCGTTCTTTCGGACTACCTTCGCGCTCTGGGCTACTTTGTGGAAGAGGACGGCCTGGTGCGCACAGTACCGACCCCGGAAACTCTCCGCCGGCTACTCGTCGAAATGGACGTGCTGAACACCGGCTTTCGCGCTCGGCTGATGCCCGTGGATGATTACCGCGTCGACCCGCGCAGCTGGCTGGATCTCTATGTCGAGGGCAGCATCGGCATCAATGTCGGGGCCGCGGCATTCTACGCCAGGCACGCACGCAAGCTCGCGCTGCGGGTCCCGAATCGTTTCTGGTGTGAACACCTCGCCGTCGTTGGACACGACATGTCCGTACACGTCTTGCTGACCCATCGCATGCCCGTCGCACAGATCTCGGAGCTCGGCGCTCTCGCGGAGCCGACTCTGCGCCGCTGCAAGAATGCGGGGCGTAAAGACGCACTGCTGCCCCTGGTCGATTTTTACGAAGAAGACTTGCCACAGGTGTGCCGCGAAGTCTGGGAACATCTAAGTACACCGGACGACTTCGAGCGCGCCGTGGGCGTCAGACGAAGCGAGCTCTTGGCGCGCTGTCGCCAGCGGACAGCGGAGTGCGAAAGGCTTCTTGCCGGCACGGACAAGTCCCGTTTCGAAGGCTTGAGGCAGCGCGCGGAACTGTCTTTGGCCGTGGCGGAAGACATTTGGCGAGCGGCACGCGGTGGACTCTCCAGCGCGATTCGGGGACAACGCTAGTGCTGACCAAGCTCGAGCCCACCCCTGGTTGGGTGCTACTGCAGGTGGCGGGCCGGGCGGACGTTCTGAACTTCGAGTTCTGCTCCGAGGCTGGGAAGCGCCAGCGCATCACCGTGCGCACCCCGGGAGTGGGGGGTGACGCGATTTGCGGCACGCGGGTCAGCGCGCGCCTCTCGGCCCCGGAGCAGTTGGAAGCCGCGGAACATGCCGCCCTGCTCTCCCTCGCGGGTGGTTTGGCGCAAGAGATCGAAGACGCTCTGGACGCCGAGGATGCACCCCTGACTTCGCTGCTGTTCTACGGACCGAAAGCTGGGACGGAAATGGAGCTGTCCCCCCAGAGCTTGCTCGAGTTACTCGGGCCTGAGCTTACTTTGACGGCGCCGGCGCCCTTCGGTTGGAGGCTAAAGGGCGTGGTGCCATCGTCGCGGGCGACCGCAGCGATGCAGCTGGCCTTGGAGCTGAACTTCGAACACGACACGGGCAGCACCTTGCGCGTCGAAATTGCGGCGAAGAGCGCCGCTCGCAGCTTCGCTCAGACCAGCCATTTTTCCATTTCCTACTTGACCAATCGGGGCGAAGTCCCCGCGCAGGCGGAACTTCTGGTTACCTGGCTGGCTACCCATCTCAGCCTGCGAGACGGCCCAAACTTGCGCGTGCATTTCCCGGAAGCGAACGCCCTGGCCCCCACCACGCACCAGCTACCCGTGGTCAGGGGCAGCTCCGAGTGGCTGAACTTGGCTATCGACGCGGAATGCGGGCAAGCATGCACGTTCTGTTCGGTGAAGGACCTATCCCCAGCGTGGGCGTCTCACGAACTGCCGACCACCGCATTGTTGCGGGACCTGGAAAACGCCGCAGCGCAGGGCATTCGAAAACTGCGCTTGAACGGCTACGACCCCTTGGCCCTCGACGGCATCCTCGACCTAGCTCAAAGCATCACCCGACTGGGTTTTCGCGAGGTTGCTCTGTATTCACCTTGCACCCGCCTGGAAGATGCAGGCTTTGCCCAGCAGCTCTTTGCAGCGCTCCCCGAAACGGAAGTCTTCGTTCCCCTCTACGCTGCCGCCGCCGCGGTACACGATCGCGTCACGGGCACGAGTGGGAGTCACGCACGCGTCCTGCGCGCGTTGGACGTGCTTGGCACGCTTCCGAGCGTCCGCGTGACGCTGAGCAGCGTCGCCGTTCGAGGCAACCTCGGCGGACTACAGCAATTACAGGATTTCGCGACGCGAAGGGGACTCCGGCTGCGCATTGCGACGCCGTACCCATCCAGCGAGTTGCCAACAGACCGGTTTGGAGAATGCGCCGCCAGTTTCTCCGAAATCGCGAAGTCTACGATCACCACAGACGCTGCGGTCTTCGTTGATGGCCTACCCGCGTGCGTCACGTCGCGTCGCTTGGCGCAGGGTGGCCACGGCTTGGACGCCTTCTTGGCGCACAGCGCGCAAATGCGCGGGCTGCCCGGGCGCGAATACACCGAAGGCGCCTACTCGCACTCCGAGGCGGCAGAACAGCATGACGCCTTCGTCGCGTCTGCCGTGGCCTGCCCTCACGTTGCGGACTGTGCTCTTTCCGCTCATTGCCCCCGAGAAGTGCTGCGAGCGTACGCCGACAAGTTCGGCCTGGAGGAACTCGCCGCCGTCAGCTTGCGCGAGCTGCTTAGTATGGGAAGCGAAGCGCCCGCAGACTAGTGCCTCACAGACGCGGGGAGCTAAGGACGTATCGACATGCCGACGAAACCCAGCACCAGCGGGCGACCAAAGCTACCGACGACCTCGTCGCCGAACGCTACGTCCACATCCTTGGGCGAGTAGGCGACGAGCGCGCCAGCGCCAAGCGCGAGTCGGGAGGTGAGTTTGAGCGTCACATCCGTCGTGACGTGAGGGAGTACGGCGGTCGTGGAGTCGTTCTGCGCGCGTTGAGGCAGTCGTGCGTTGCCACGAGCTTCCACCCAAGCCACACTCGCGCCGGCGCCGCTGTGAAGCCCGAAGCGGCTGCTCTCCAGCCAAGCGTAGCTCAGAGTCGCGAAAACCAGACGCGCATCGACGTCGGCGCTAGCGCCTTGTCGCTCGATGGTCGACGCGGTGAGGGGCAGCGCAGCTCCGAGCTGCCCAAAGGACGGTCCCACAATCCTGCGCCGAAGGGAGAGCAGGGCGCTCGCACCGGCACCTCCGGGCAGGGATTGCACGCCTAAAGAAGCCGCCGCATCCCAATCGCCTGGATGATGCGGCCCCTGGAAGGTGGATTGTCGGTCGACGGGCGCGGGCGCCGGCTCCGAGACGGGCTGCTCAAGCGGGGTTGAACTTGGCGCGGGCTTGGGCGCCGGCGGGGGGATCGGTTCCGGCGCGACCGGAAGGACACCCGCAGCGGCTTGGGACTTTTTCGCCAGGGGGGCGAGCAAGCCACGAACCCTTTCGGCAATGCGCACGCTGTCCTGATCGTCAGAAAGCGCCGAGTCACGCTTCATTGTCGCTGCCAGTCGCAGGCTCTTGCCGTCAACTAGCCACACTTCGACCAATGGGGACGCTGTCGAAACACGGACTAGGGCGACAGTATCCTGGGGCAACGTACTCAGCTCCGATTCCGGTTGCTCCACCTCAAAGCCGACGCTTTCGATCTCCGCAACGACTCGGCGATTGAAGGGCTCGGAAGCATCGGAAAAGTAACGAACGCTCGCTGCGCTAGCGGAGCTCGCCCCGAGCAGCAGGGCACAGCCGAGTCCGACGGCTCTGGCGGCTCCGGAAATCATTCACTCGAGAGAGAGTGAGCCAGCGCCGCATGAGCGCCCGAGGGAAACCGCGCGAGGTAGCGTGCGGCCGTCGCCGACGCTGCTTCGCGATCTCCTTGGCGCTGCTCCGCTTCCATTCGCCGCCCGAGCGCCTCCTGAGCGAAGCGACCCCCGGGCTGTTCTCGCAGATAGACCCCGAACCATCGCCGCGCTGCGGCGTAGTCTCCGGAGCCATCGAAGGCCAATCGCCCCAATTGAAACGCAGCAGTGCCTGCGGCCGCGCTACCCGCAAACCTCTTTCTGAGCGCCAGGTAGGCCTCAGCAGCCCGGGCAGGGTTGCCGGCCAACCGAGCGACATTGCCCAACTCCACCAAGCCGCCACTGCCCCCACTCGCGCATAGGGTGGAGAAGCCTCGCGCCTCCGCAGCAGCCAAGGCCGCCTTGAAATGGCCGTTCTTGGAGAGCTGTTGCCAACTCTGGGCGGGCAGCGCCACCGAACTCACACCCGATGGTGTGGGCATGGTCGGCTGCGGGTTTTCCGGTTGCGCCAAGCTGGGCTGCGCCGAGCTGGGCTGCGCCGAGCTGGGCTGCGCCGAGCTGGGCTGCGCCGGCCTGTTGGGCCGCGCCAACTTGGATGACGCCTTGGACGGCTTCGGCCCCTCCTGCTGCTTGCAACTGAATTCCGCAACCTCTTGATCGGCGAGGCGACGAGGCCGTTCGAGACAGCCTCCGCTGACCTGCACGGACCCTTCGGCCATCGCGACGCGGAGAGTTTCAGCCGCAGGATCAAAGCTTGCGTCGAACCGCGTGCCGGTCACGAGCACGTGAAAGGGCCCCGCGGCAACCTGCCAGCGCGCATCCGCCCGATGCACGACCGAAACGTGCAGCTCGCCGCGTTCCAGGGCGACCGTCGCGCCACGATCGTCCACGTGAACCAGGCGCATCGCCGCGTTGGGAGCGAGGGTGAGGGCAGTGCCGTCGGAGAAAGTCACCGGCTCCGCCTCCCCGGCAGAGCGGAGCCAGGTGCCTGAAGCGATTTCGCGCTTCTGCAGCTTTGCGGTCAGTGGAGGCGCCGGGCGCAAGAAAAGCCACAGCAACACTCCCGCGGCCGCCGCAACCGCAAGACCTCCCGCGAGGTAGGGAGAGCGCTTTGCACGAACGCTGCGCCGCCCCAACGCCGCGTGGATCTCTGCCAGTCGTTGCTCCACCGGCAACTCGGTGCGCGCCTCCAGCTCCTCGTCTTGAGCGGCGCGGACCTTGGTAGTCAGGTTGGCAAGTGCCTCAGTCATGGTGCCTCCACCCAATCCGAAAGGAGCACATCCCGTTTGGCGTGCGACACGAGCCAACCCTCTGCCCGCTTGATCCGGCGCTTGGCAGTCGAGAGCGACATGTCAGCCATGGCTGCGACGTCGAGCAATTGGAGCCCTTCGATATTACGCAGGGTGAAGACAACGCGGTCATCGGGATCCATGTCATCGAGCAGCCGATACAGCGCGCGCATTGCCGCCTGTACCTCGGGCGACGCGACCCCTGAGTCCACTTCAGGTGTGTCTTCAGGCGCGACGCTCATGATCCACCTCCAGCGTCGCCGTTTGCGGAGCGCCTCTCGGGCAACGTTGATGGCAAACGCTCCCAGCCAGCGCTTGACGCCTTCGTCTCGAAGCTGGTCCACGCGATCCAAAGCTCGGATGAACACCTCTTGGACCAAGTCGTCTAGATCCGGGTGCGGGCCCAGGACCCGAGTGATCAGTCGCTGAACGTGGCCGGTGTGATCCTCAACTAGCGCACGCTCTGCCCAGGGCTTGCGCACCTTGAGCGCATCCACCAGGGATTCCGTCTCCTCCGCCGGCGCGAGTAGACGCAGGGTGTCGGTGGGTAGTTTGAGGACAGGCCGAGCCATCGCAAATCCGCGAGCCAACATGGCCGCCGGGGCTGACAATGGCTCACACTTTCTGCGGCCGCTTCGTAAACTCGTGTGCTTTCCAATAGTTGGAGGCCGGAGAAATCAGTCGATGCTGAGAGCAGGGCCGGGGCCAGCGCGACGCGCCGGAACGTCTCAAGCAGGTCGGAGCGAGGGACCAGGCACCCATCAGGGACGTGACACTCCGCTTGCGAAGTGCGGCATCTCGGTTGTGGGATTGTTTTTTTTGTTCTGACAACAGAGCTGCCTCAGGCCCCGATGGAACACTCTAGGCAGCTCGCATGCGTTCGCGAGCAACTAGCTGCACGCGTGCAGCGTTGCGACGCCCTCAAGGCTTGAAGTTGATCTGCGTCTCGTTGGCCTGGAAGTAGACCGTCATGTGGTTTTCGACGCGCTTGGTGACGCGTTTGGCGTCCACCAAGCGCTGCAACGGTCGACTCAAATCATATGCACGCAGGTTCAAGCGGCTTCCCAGCTCTTGAACCGTGATGCCCTCGGTTGGGCTCAGCTCGGCATGGATGCGCTCGGCGAGCACATTGATTTCGGTGAAGCTGCGGCTACGGATGGATGGCGGAGCGTGATCTCCCACATTCAAATAGTACCGGAAGAGGCAGTCTCGCGGTATGCGCGACCGCATCGAAAGTCGCATAGCGTGAGATGATGGAGCACATAGGTGTACGGTGTATGGAGTGGGTCGGCGGCCTGCGACCGGGCGCGCTCATAGGCTCCGCGCTGCCCCGCCGAAACTCGGGCCAGGGGCTTGGAGCGGCCCCCGTTGGGCCTAGGTCAGCTCTGTTGCCAGCAACAAAACAGCCCGAATCTAGCTCGATATAAGTCTCCGGGAAGCCTCCCGAACCCGCATCTGTTGCCAGCAACAAAACAGCCCGAATCTAGCTCGCGGGCACGGCGACCAATTCGTCGCTACCGTGGCGATCGAGGTAGGCCGACCACACGCCGGTGCACACCGCATCAAAGCGGCACTGGCTGCACTGGGGCGGCTTGTGCTTGCCGGTCTCGAGGGTCAGGCCCGGCGTGTTCTTGGCTTCCAGATTGAGACTCCGCAGCTCCGGCGGCGTCACGCACAGGGGTAGCCCGCAGCGGGAGGGGATCTCCAGGTCAATTTGCGCCTCGCGGGCGGCAGCAACGATCTTGGGCAGCGACTGGGTCAGCTTCGAAAATCGGGGAATCAGGTCCAGGCGCTGCTCGCCGTCCCCGACCGGTGCCATGGGGCTCAGAGTCAGGTGGCGCAGACGGCCCGCGTAGCGCTTGCCCAGAGTCCGCAGCATGTCTGGCAACTCATGCAGGTTCTGCGTGGTGGCGACGGTGACCAGATGAAGCCGCGCCCCTGCTCGAAGAACAGCGCCGATTCCGCCTTCGGTCTTGAGCAACAGGGACCGCTTCCCGACGAGCTGCTCGAAGGTCGCGACTTGCAGAGTGTGCAATGAGATCTCGAATTCCGTCACGCCCGCGTTCAGCAGTTTGCGCAAGAAACCCTCGTCGGCCAGTCGGGTTCCGTTGGTTTGGACGCGGATGCGGGAGTATCCGAGAGACTTCGCCAACTGTACGTAGCCGAGTAGCCTTGGTTCCAGAGTTGGCTCGCGCCCGGTGAACAAGACACTGCTGTGACCAGCGGCCTGCTCGACCCGCAAGGCGTCTTCAATCGCCGCAGGGCCCGGCAAGATCGTCTCGGAATCTTCGGGGGTGTTGCAGAACACGCATTGCTCGTTGCACTCGCGATTGATGCGCAATTCCAAGCAGCGATCCGGAGTGCCCTGGCGCACCCCCAGGCGCAGGGTGCGCTGTGCCGCTTCCGGCCCCAACGCCTTCTCGCGCTGCGAAAGGAAGGACGCAAACGCTCGCCCCAGCTGTGCGGCCTCGGCGTCGCTGACCTCTCGAGAAGGATAGTAGGAGACGGACAGCGCCTCCGTCGTAGCCAGCGCTTCGCGACCGGGAACTCGACGCTCGAGAAACAAGACGAGTGCGCGTCCATCGTCGTGGGTCAGCTCGACGTCGAGGGCCTGACGCACGCGGTCGGGCTCGACGCGGCTGATGCGAAAGCCCTGGAAGACATGCGCCGACGGCTGAGCCGCCAAGAAGTCCTCGATGAACGCATCTCGGTCGTAGGCCACGGCAATGTCGTAGCTCGGCGCTTTGGCTGCTAAAAGGACCGAGTGGCGTTTCCCAAGTGGCCAGCACGGCTGCGTTCCGGCACGCCGGGGCAAGGCGCGGTATCTCCAGCGGATCCCGAACTCGCAGCGCTGGGCTTGGGGCTGCGAAAGCTGATCAAGCGGGAATGCCAGGGCAGCGCAGACGCCGCGATTGCTCAAGCTTGGCTCGCAGGCGCCGGGCTCGAGCTTCGACGCATCGAGTCTCCGGCGCCGGATGGTCAGATCGTGATTCTGGCGGCCTCCGAGAGTCGTATTTTGGAGCAAGCGCATACCCTCGAGATGGCCGCGAGACGGCGCAGCGAAGGAGCCGAAGCAGCCTTCGGTGAGCTGCTCGGCTACCCGAGTTGTTGCGTGACGCGCTTTGTCGGGCTCGAAGTGCAGGACGATGACGCCCTACTCGCCGCGCTGCTGCCTCGAGAGCCCGATGCGGCACCCGCGGAGACCCTGTGGCTGGTGGGGCCCCTCTCACTGGTGTCACACGCGCCGTGCTCGCTGCGCTGCGACGCGACTCGACTCTTGGGCGAGCGCTTGCTCTCGGAGTTGGGCAGCACGCACCCAGGTTTCGAGGCCGCCTGGCGCGAACTTGCTGCGCGGGTGCATGTGATGGGGAGCGAGGGCGTCGCTTTCTCACTGCGGCTACAAGACCAGCGGATCGCTGAGGCCGTGCGCTGGGGCGTTCCCGAGCCTGGCGGGGCTCCGTACTGCAATGCTCCGACGCTAGTGGGCAGGCCCTTCGACCCTGCGGCCTATGCTTTCGTGGCGAACCACACGGCGTAGGATCATGAAAGGGAGCAGTTAGGGCGGCGCGCGGGCGACGATGAGCTTGCCCGGTCCGGGCCCCTTGCGGATGGCGGACACGGCAAGGAGTGCGACACCGAGCACGACCCACACATCCGCAGCGTTGAAGACGGGCCAATAGTGCAGATGCACGAAGTCCACGACGTAGCCGCGAAGGATCCGATCCGACACGTTGCCGATGGCACCCGATAGGACCAGCGTGTACGCGGAGGCCTCCATCAAGGGCAATCGGCGCCAAAGCAACACGAAGCTGACCAGGGCAATGGCGAGGAGCCCCAGGCCCACGATCAGCGTGAACCTCCAGTCGTCGGGGACGTGACGCAGCAGGCTGAAGGCGACGTCGAAATTCCGCACGTAGGTCAAATCGAGCATGTTCGGCAGGATCTCGATGGGCGCCGCACCCTGCAGCTTGGTTTCCGCCCAGTACTTCGTGGCGTGATCACAGCCGACCAAGGGCACCACAGTCAGGATCAGAGCCAGCAAGCGAAGTCGCATTGTCGGCGCAACAGGCCGAGCCCCGCGCCTATTCCCGCGACCTGATCATTCGCAGCAAACGGTCATGGGCCCTGAGGGAGTTGCAGTGCCAACGGCGGCGCCATCCTGGGGCACGCAGTCGGGGGTCGTCGCCGTAACTTGAACCGAACGCTGGGATGAGCCGCTTACCGGCAAACAGGCTCCGCCTGATGGCATGATGGCACCACTACCGGGGCAGTCTTTGCCGGAGAACTCTTCGACGCTCACGCTGCAGGACGCAGTGTCGTCGCAAGTGCAGGGCGTGCAGCCTCGCTGGTCGGTCACGCCCGAGAATAGATTGAGGGCGGTCGGGAACGCAGCAGGGCAGCTCGCGCTTCCTTTCTTGTATACGCAGCGCTTGGTGTAGTTGCTATCCGGCTTGGGCACGCACAGGTCACCTGCACAACCGGCGCCGGGGTTGGAGGCAAAGCACAACGCGTAGCGGTTTTTCCAGTTCACTTCCGGGAGCGTTGCCTGGCCCAGCGGAAAGGCCGTGCACTCGAGGTTGCCGGAAGACCCAGGCAGGAAGTTCGCATTGGAGGGCACGCCCACCGAGAAGTTGAAGCAGCCGCCGCTTAGGGGCGTGTAGCTGCCGCTCGCAGTGCAGGTGCCGCCTTGATACTTGATCAAGGCCAGGCAGTTTAGGCTTTTCGTTTTAGAGCACTGACAAGTGATCGAGCTGCAATCTGCGGGGGGCGCTGTCAGGCCATCAAAGAGGGAGAGTTGATCGAGTTGAGGATCCGCACACGGTGGTGGGGTTTCGGTCCCGGCGCCGGTCCACACCACCACGGGCCCCATGAAGCCAGCTGGCGCGGCAGGCTCACAACCGAACTTGTCTTGGCACGTGCTGTCCGCGCAATCGACCTGATCGTCGTCGTTGTCATCTTTGCCATTGAGGCAATCCTCGACCCCGACGAGCCCCATGCCCCCACTCCCGCCCAAGCCGCTATCAGCCCCAGCGCTGCCACCACCACCTGAGGCGCCGGCCGCTCCACCCGGAGCCTCATCCCGGAACTCGCCATCGATTCCCAGAATGGTGGTGCATCCGAGAGCCAAGGCGAAAGCAGCAAGCGGAAAGAACCGAAGCATGCAACCCTGGACTCTAGCGCACAGGAGTCGTGGGCGTGACTCAGTCCTGTGAATCCGCGTCGGCCAAAGGCGTTCGGCTGCGCTGGACCCTTAGCGCGGCGGGCAGGGGCAGATAGCGAAAGTCCCGCGTAGCTGCGGAAAGGGGCGCGGCTTCCAAGGCAATGCGCGCCGAAATGCATGCGGCAATGAGGCGACGCAGCGCGCCAGCAGCTTCCTCCAATGCGGTCAAGCCGACGGCCTCGAGATTGACTTCGACCCGGAGGGAAGCACCGAACTCGCCCGCGATTGCTGCGAACTGTTCGAGTGCATCGAGGTTGGCTCGATGCATGGGCGCACGGATTTCCAGAGCGACGCCGGCAACAGACAGTCGGTGCAAACCCTCCAGGGCCTGGGCATGCGCCCCCTCGGCACGGCTGATCTGATCGGCCGTCGCCGCCGTCGGCGCGAATAGCTTGACACTTGCGGCGCGGAGACCCGACTGCACGCAGGCTTCCGTGAAGGCAGGGTAGCTGAAACGCCGGCCGTTGCTGACCACGCCGACGGCTCTTGCATCCTCGCCTCTAGCTGCCTGAAGCAGGCGAAACAGCGCCGGGTGCATGCTGGGCTCTCGCCCGGCGAACAGCACGGGCTGTGCCTGCTGGCGCGCGGACTTCACGCGCTCGGATAGGGCGCCTTCGTCGTCCGAGAAGAAGTGGTCTCGATTTGGACATGCAACGCAGCCATTGTTGCAAGCGCCAGCGAATATGACGGCCGAGGCGCGCTGCGTGCGGGCGCGTGGCAATGCTGCGGGTCGGCGCTCGTCGTGCAGCAGGTCAGTGACGGCTTCGGTGAGTGCGGAGAGTCGGTCTCCGAGCTGTGGAAGCTCGAGCTCATCGGTGGAAAGCGAGAGCTGCGTCGCCGCTCGCAGTTGGGACAGCTCGGTTTCAGTGCCGAGCTGCCCCCGTAGCAGCTCCAACACATCCGCCAGAGCGTGCGTGCGCGGATCCAAGAACCGCCAAGGTAATTCCTGACTGTACCCCTTGCGGCGACCGGCACCCGAGCCGACCGCATCTCGCACCTCGAGAGCGCCATCCCGCTTCGCCGCATGAGTGATTGGGAGATCCGAATACAGGCGCAATCGGTTGCGCGCAATTTCATCAAATAGCTCCAACAGCCCGTGCTGCCTCAACGCCTCTGTGCTCTCGAACACGTCCTGAGGCGACGTCCATGGGTTGAAGAGAACGAGGCTGTGGCCCCGCGCTCGCGCGTAGTCGAAGTTGTGCGGAAACTTCGCTTTGAGCTCTCGCATGCCCTCGACGCTCTGCACCAGCTCCGACACCTGTACGCCCTTGTTGTAGCGATCGAGTTCGCGTTGGCAGAACGACTCGAATCCGATCAGGTAGCACTCCAAGATTTGGTTGGCGGCTTGAGCCGCCTCGACAGCAGCGACGAGGGCCTTGCCCTCGCGCAAGAAGGCGTCAGCCCGGCAAGGAAACAGCCAGCGCAGTGGACGAATGCGCGCTGCTCCCGCCGCGTCCATCAGCCCAGCCAGATATCGGGCCGGAGCTTGGTCCGAGAGCACGAGCGCATCCAGCTTCGGCAAGGCGTCCGCGTAGTATTGCGCTTGAGTGATGAGGCTCGCGATGACTTCCGGGTCCGCGCGCACCTGGTAGTCACCACCCATGGGGCAGAAGGCGCAGCCGAGGCGACTCAGCCCAACCTGGTCCGGCGCCTCCGCGCCGAGGAAATGGGACGACCTGTAGGGATCCTGCGCGTAGGGGCAGCCCACGTTTCCGAATATGGTCTTGTGGGTCGACGCCGCGGGAACGTCGAGAGCGATGACTTGGTGCTCGACGACGGGCTCGAAGGGCCGAGACTTTGCGTTCGGTTCTATCGGCGGCCCGGGGAGGAACTCGCCCTCCACCAGACGAGTCACCCCGGCAACGCCCTCGGTGGCAGAACCGCTTCGCAGGCACCTCAACAAATCCTCGAAGCTCTGACGCAGGCTGTCGATGGGCGGCGTACGCGCGACGCGCTTTTGACTCGTCAAGCCGGGCAGTGCGCCGACCATGAAGCTGGCGCACGGCGCAGGGTCGAGGGAGTCGCCACGAGTCACCTGCACCAAGGTGCATTCTGGAGACTCCGCGAAGTCAGCGAGCGACGGGAGGTCCACGCAACGTTCGACCACCACGAGCTGGGTGCGATGTTCCGCGAGCCAGGCCTTCAGCTCCGCCCGGACCGCGGCATCTCGGTCGGCACTGCGTCCGTCGAAAAATACGTGCACGACTTCGGCTTCATGGCCCGAGCGACGTGCATCCGCGCACAACAGTGACAGCAGTGTGTCGTCAAAGAAACCGTAGCGCGCTTCGCCGTGCTGGATCACGAAGGCGACGCGCATGGCTCTACTTGATAGCCCAGCCAGCAATCTGAGTATTGATGGGGTAGTACGGAGACTGCGCAACATACTCCTCCACCTGGACTTCGGAAAAACCTGTCCGCTCGATCAACCCACGAGTGTCCCGGTTGGGCTCACAACCCTCGAATACGACACGCCACGGTGGTGCCAGAGCGCTCTGAACGCGTCTGCGGATACTTCCGCGGGCCGCACCGACGTGCTCCAAGAAGACGTACGTGCCGCCGGGCGCAAGCACTCGATGCACCTGCTTCATGACTCGGTCGGGCTTGCGCACAGAGCAGAGCACCAGCGTCCCCACCACAGCGTCCACGCAAGCGTCCTCCAAGCTCAGCTTCTCCGCCCACTCTTCGACAATCTCTAGCTCGATGCCGTAGCGACTGGCAGTGGCGTGAAGGCTGTCGTGCATGAACGGGCTGGGCTCGAGCGCAACGACCCGAGTGCCCTCGGGGTAGTAGCGGAAGTTCGCACCCAAACCCGGTCCGATCTCCAGCACCCGCTTGGGTAAGTCTCGAAACAGAGCGCGCTTGCGAGCACCCAGGGCCTTGTGCATGGTGCCGTCCAGACGAGAGAGGCACCAAGTGTTGAAGTGCCCCAGCGCCGTCTTGAATGGACCGCGTTGACTCACTGCGCCTTACCTAGCTGGAAAAACACGAGGCCCCAACCCACCAAGAAGGACACGCCGCCGAAGGGCGTCACGAGCCCCAATCGGGTGACGCCCGTGATGGCCATCAAGTACAGTGACCCAGAGAAGAGCACGATGCCCGCCAACATCGCGCCGGCGGGCGCAGATATGCTCACTTGAGTCGCTCGGCCGTAGAGAGCCAATGCCACGATGACCGCCGCGTGGATCAGGTGATAGAGCACGCCGGTTTCATAAGCCGAAAGTAGCTTGTCGGGGATCTTCCCGCGAAGACCGTGCGCGCCGAAAGCGCCGAGAGACACACCCAGGAAGCCAACGACGGCGGCAATGCGGACCCATGGCATGGGCGCAACCTTAGCGCGCGACAGCGGGCCCGTCAGAGTTAGTGCCACGGGCGCTATTTTGGCCGCCGCGCCACCAGTACAACCAACCCCGGGGGCAGAGCTTCACCGCCGAAGGACGAGCGTTTCTCGACGGAGAGCCCGGCCCGAGACAGGACGGCGCTTGCGTCCTCGGCAGCAACGGCAAAGTTCAAGTGAGTCTCGTCAGCCCGGCGAAAGCCGGAACCTTCACGGACGAACGTCGTGATCTCACGGACAAACTTTTCCGGGCTGGGGCGAGCGAAACGAACGATGATTGTCCACTCCTCTTCGACTCGGGCAACCACGTCGTCGATATCCCGTCGCTCGCAATAGTCAGGCGTCATGTGATCCACGGCGAGCACGCCCCCGGGCTCGAGAGCGTCGGCAAGCTCTTTGAGAGCTGCCAGGATCGATTCAGGACTGGGCAGGTAGGCAAGCACGTGGCCCGTCGACACGATCGCGTCCACTTTGGGCAGGCTCGCACCCGGTAGCGTCGCCACGCGAAAGTGGGCACCGGGAGCTGTCTTGCGAGCCAGCGCAATCATGGGAGCAGAAGCGTCGACGCCGTGGGTTTCGTAGCCCGCCTCGACTAGGCGAGCCGCCAACAGACCGCTGCCGCAACCCACATCTAGCACCCGCGCTCCCGCTACGACGGTCTGGGACAAGATCTGCAAGATCCCCTCGGCGGTACGATCTACGTGAAAACCAAAGCCCTCGTGATGCACCAAGGCGAGATCCGGTTCGTAGTAGGTCATGGCGCGCATCAGATGGGCTGGAACTCGGAATCTCCGAAGATCCCAAGGTAGTCCTTGCGAATGCCCCCGCACTGCTTCCTCGCAGAACACCGGTCACAACGCTCGAGATAGTGCCCACCCTCGATGGGAGACTCTTCCAAAAGGAAACCATAGCCCCCTGGGTTTGCCACCCACAGTTCGAGATCGGCGGCGTGGAACAAGCAAGCGTGGTGTGACGCGGGCACGACACAGGGCGGCGTATGCAGCGACGTGATGAAGTCGGGGGCATCCGAGAGGCGCAGATCCATCGCTCGGGTGATCTCGACCACGACTTCCGAGAGCTTGGGCACTTGGGCCGAAAGGTCTTTGTCACCTTGATCCGTCGCGGAGAAGAGCCAAATGTTGAAGCGGCGCAGGCCAAGGTCGAAGTACGTCTGCACCATGTCGCTGATTTCGGCTTGGTTGCTTGTGTAGACGAGCAGGTCCCCTTCCATGGGCAAGCCATGGCGACGTGTCTCCGCAATGCCTTGGAGCATCAACTCGTGGCAACCCGGGGTGCGCGTGAGCCTGTCGTGACTCTCGGCGTTCGCGCCCTTGATGGCGAAGTTGACTTCCGTGATGCCGGCTGCAACTAGTTGGTCCGTGAACTCGGGATAAGCGAGCAGCATGCCGTTGGTCTGGAGCTTGATCCGCTCGAAGCCCAGCTCCCGCGCCTTGCGCACCACACCGCGGAGGTCCTTGCGTAGCGTGGGCTCGCCCCCACCCAACCATAGGTGGCTAGCGCCGCGGGAGCGGGCCCGTACCAATTCGGCAGCGATGTCCCGAGACGACATGCGCTGTTCGCCGCTATCGCTGACAGAAAAGCAGCCGACGCAACGATTGTTGCACTGGAAGTCGCCGCTGACTTCCAGCCATCGCACGCGTCGCTCCGCCATGCCCCGCAGTGTTTCTAGCTTTGGGACTGGAGTCAAAGCGGGCCATTGCCGCCGAGACCCGAGCCCGATTTGTCCAGGCGGCGGGCATTCGCGCGAAAGCTGCGAGGACGACCCGAGTCCTCGCGCTATGCTCAGGCCGTGTCGGGCAATCGCGTCGAGAGCATGCGCCTTGTCGCCGAGTGTGATCTCGCGTGCTGGTTCTGCTCCCGATCGAAACCCGCCGATGTGGCGCAGCCGTCGCCTATGCCGAGCGGCGACAGCAGCCAACTTCGGGTGCTGGGTTGTGACCCGCTCAGGCGTCCGGACCTCACGACGATCATCGCCGATGCCAAGAGGCGTGGATTCGTGCACGTTGCCGTCGAGACCAACGGAGTCCGCCTTGGGGCGTCCGGTGCGGCAGAAGCGCTAGCTCGAGCGGGGCTCGATGAGGTCATCCTCAGCGCGTATTCCTTGGATCCTCTAGTCCACGACGTCGTGACCGGTCGCAAGGGCGCCCACGCTCGGATGCTCCAGGGCCTGGACCAAGCGGCGCGGGCGGGCTTCGAGCTCTCACTGCGCGTCCCGTTGTTGTCCGCCAAGAAACAGGATCTAGCCGCGCTGCTTCGCCAAACCCACGCCCGCGCCAGAAAGCTACACCGAGTCGAACTTCTACTCCCTTCCGGCATCCCTCCCGCGGCAGAAGCCAGCGAGTACCTACCCGAAGATCTCAGCCGACTGCGCCCTCGCCTCGCAGCGGCCTTCGAGGAAGCACAGCGGCTCTCGATCCAGATTCAGCTGTTGCCGAATTGCGGCATTCCACCATGCGCGCTTCCAGAAGCAGCGCGCAGCGACCGCCACGTTGCGCTGCCCGCAGCAAGCCGAGATCCGGCGCGAATGGGTCAGCAGTGCACCACGTGTGCGGAAGCTCCTCGCTGCGGCGGCTTGCCAACCTGGTACCTGCAGCGCCACGGCAGCAGTGGACTCTCACCCCTGTCCCAACCCGTTGCTCCAAGCCGGAGGCGGGCAAACGAACCCGAAGCCCTTGCGAGATTTCACAAACGCAAGCTGACCCGGCGCGCCGGTCGTTTTCGCTTGGTCCTCGTGAACCTGTCCGAAGCCACTTGGGGCTATGGTCCGGGGGCCAGCGAGTACCTGCGGGCAGCGGTGCTGTCGCAGCCGGAGCTCGCGGACACGGTCGACGTCGACATCTTGTTCTTGGTTGGCCTTTCGGCGGAGGCGGCCGCGGCCTCCATTGCAGAAGCGCAGCCAGATCTCGTTGGAATGTCGGCGTACAGCTGGAACCTAGGGCAGTGCGGGCGGGTGAGTCGCTTGCTCAAGTCCCAGGGGCTCGAAGCGCCCATCCTTTGGGGCGGCGTCTCTTTCGCCTTCCTGCATCGGGATGCCAGCTGGTTCTCGTGGTGGGACGCGGTCGACGCCATCGCACGCGGCTCCGGCGAGCACACGTTGATCGATTTGACCCAAGCGCTCATTGGGCAAAAGGGCCGTCGAAGTATCCCCAAGGGGATGCCTGGCCTCGTCCGCGTGATCGATGGCACGCCAGAGTTCGGCCCGGAGGCTCGCGTCCCAGAATTGGACGATTTTCCGTCACCCTATTTGATGGGCACCCTGTATCGCGTGGCTCGCCCCACGATAGAAATGGCGCGAGGCTGCACTTTCAGTTGCACGTTCTGCAGCGACGCCAAACAGAGCCGAGAGGGTCGCATGCAGATGCGAAGCCAAGAGCGGCTTGCGGCCGAGGTGGCGGCGGTCGTTGCATGGCCCGAGTCCGAATGGTTGGACGCAGGGGCCAGCACCGCCAACGTGACAGACCAGGCCTTCGCGCGGGTTTGCGAAGCGATTCGGAACGGAGACCCGAAGGGCAAACTGCGCTACGGGTTCCAACTCTACCCATCTCTGGCCCGACCAGCGCAGCGAGAAGCTCTGAGTGGCGTGCCCGTCGGTGCGTTGCATTTCGGGGTTCAGTCCCTGACTCCGGAGACCTTTGCGCCCATCAAGCGGGGGACCCGCATGGCGCATTTGGCTCGGGCGGTTGAAGTCTTCGAGGGGGTCGGCCCTCTCGAGCTGTCGCTGATTCTGGGACTACCCGGCGAGACACTCCAGTCCTTCAAGCAGACCTTCGATCGGACCCTGGAGCTTGGCTCTGCCCGCGTCGTGGTCAATCGCCTGCTCGTGCTTCCCGGCACGGAACTTCACCTACGTCGGAGACTGCACCGCTTGGGCGTCGACGACGAGCGGTACTACCGGGTGACTCAAACACCGACCATGTCGACCGAGGACCTGCGTCGAGCGCAGGACTACGTGATCGAGCGCGCCCTGGCTCTGCCGGATCCGGTTCAAGACGGCGATGCGCGCGTCCGTTGGGTCGGCTTTGACGTGCAACAGAGCTTTTCTGCGCCTCCCGAGTACGCCGGTCGCGTAGCTTGAGCGTCACTTTTCCTATCTGACCCGATGCGTCAGAAGCCCGGCGTGGCGCCTGCACCGTTCGAGGTGCTATTTTCCGGCGCGCCGATGCGACGTGCAGCTCTCAGCCTCAGCCTGGCAGGTGCGCTGGGTGGCGCTCTGGTCAGTTCCGGGCTCCACGCGGCCGGCCCCGGTCTGGCAAACCAGAGTTACCCCGCGGCCGAAGTCTTTCAGATCATCGGCCGCATCGATGGTGCTCTCGGCGCACCACGCGCCCACGGCACCTTGGTGATGCACAACGGCTATCTCGCTGTGATCTTCTCCAAGGACTCGGGAGAGGGTGACGGCGGTTTTGCGTTCTACGATGTATCCGACCCGCGCAACCCCAAGCTGGTATTCGCCAAGGATGATGCGGAAACCGAAGACATCCGAGAAGCGCACGGTTTCGGTGTCAGCCGCATCGGCGGGCGGGACTACATCGTGCTGCAGGCATCCTTTGGCGTGCAGTTCTGGGATTGGACCGACGTCACACAACCCAAACTCGTGAAGTATTTGAAGCTGCCCGGCATCACGGACAGCGACTACGGCACCGGAGCCTGGTGGACTTTTTGGCAAGGCACCCATGTCTACGTGGGTGGATCGGGCAATGGTCTGTACATCGTGGATGCCGCCAACCCCGCCAAAGCCAAACTGTCGGAAGTGCCCGCGGGCAGCGACAACCCGGTGCCCATTGGCCGCCTCGGTGCCTTCAAGACGGGGCCGGTATTCGCATTGGGCAACCAGCTGGCCATCACAGCGATGGACCAACAGGGTTTTGCCATGGTCGACATCACCGATCCGGTGCGACCCCAATTGTTGGTCGCTCGCAAGGACGATGTCGACAAAGTCTACGCCGGAATTTGGAACGGGGACCTGCTACTTGGAGCCGGCACTGCTGGACGCGTCGTCGCGGTCGACGTGTCCAAGCCAGGGCAGATCCCGGATGCGGGGCGAAGCGAGCAGTTCAACGGTCGCGGAGCCTACATCACCGTTCAAGATGGCTTTGCGCACATTGGCGGGTCAAAGCGCTACTTCAAAGTCGACTTGAAACAGAAGCCCATGTTCCCGATCGTCGGTTCCGCGTCGAGCGAACTGAGCGGTCGTGACGAGGACTTCGCGAACGTGTTTGGCAACCTGGTGTTCATTAGCGACGACCACGGCAAGGGCACCCACATCACACCCCACCAAGCCAAACCGGACACTACGCCGCCAGTCGTCAACCGTGCGGAGCCTCCCGCGGGTTCATTGGGTGTCGCAGTGACGTCACGAGTCGGACTGTCTTTCACCGATCAACTCGACTTCAGCTCGATAACCGAGCAGAACTTCGTGGTGCGCGAGGTCGGTGGGGCGCCGGTAGATGGCATCATGAGCTATCAGTCCAACTTCCTCAGCTTCGCACCAACATCTCCTTGGAAGCCCAATCAATCCTACGAGGTCCGACTGGAGAAGGGCGGCGCCCGCGACGCCGCCGGCAACCCCCTCGCCGAGACCTTTCTGTCACAGTTTTCCACGGGCAACGCCATCGACAATCCGTTGTGCGAAGTGGATAGCTTGGGGGCTAGCGAAGTGGGCGCGGCGGTCAACTTCGACGTGAGCACCCCTGCCGGCGGCGACTTGAGTTTCTCCTGGGTGTTCGGAGACGGCAGCGCGCCACAAGCCGGCAAGCAAGCGACCCATGCTTTCGACAGTCCTGGCCACTACACGGTCGTGGTTCGCATCGAAAAGGACGGCAGCTTGCTGACTGCGTGTGCCGCGCCCTTCACGGCACACCGTCCGTTGACCTCCAGCCTTCCAACCAAGAGCAGCGGGCTGTTCGTCGATGAGGCCAAACAGGTTGCTTGGGTCGCCAATCCAGATTCGAGCAGCGTCAGCCGAGTGGACCTCTCGACCGGCACCTTGGACCGGGAGTTCCCAGTGGGCGCAGAGCCGCGCGCGGTTGCCCTTGGCGCCGACGGAAGAACTTGGGTGGTGAGCGAACGCTCGTCAACCCTGAGCATCTTGGATGCGGGTGGCAACACGGAAACCGTCAATCTGGGTCGGGGCACGCGGCCGGCGGGGCTCGCTTTCGCGCCTGACGGCAGTGCGGCCTACGTCACCCTGTACGCGACTGGACAGCTAGCCGAACTCGATCCAGTGACCGGTGCGCTGCGCCGGAAGCTGTCGCTCGGG
This sequence comes from Polyangiaceae bacterium, assembly GCA_965222375.1. Lineage (GTDB taxonomy): Bacteria > Myxococcota_A > Polyangia > Polyangiales > Polyangiaceae > JACKEA01. Next base: position 2,023,397 of record CBDCTZ010000016.1, on the reverse strand, counting down.
GCGCAGCCCCGAGGCCTATCCGTGTCGGCGGATGGCGCGACGGTCTGGGTGACGCGATTCATCTCACCCGCCGAGCATGCGGAGATCTACTTGGTGAACGCCATGGACTTCGCGGTCGAGCGCACGTCCGAGTTGGCAATGGACTTGGGCCCGGACACCGAAGCCAGCGGGCGCGGAGTCTTGAACTACCTGCGCTCCCCGGCGATCTCCCCGGACGGGACACGAGCCTTCGTGCCCGCAAAGAAGGACAATACCGGGCGCGGCTTCTGGCAGGATGGAAACAACCTGACCTTCGAGAGCACCGTGCGCGCTGTGGTAGCCCAGGTGAAGAGCGACGGCAGCGAAGACCTCTCGCTGCGACGAGACCTGAACGATCGCAACCTGCCCTCGGATGTGGCGATTTCACCGTTGGGGGATCTGGCCTTCGTTGCAACCGAAGGCACCAACACGATCGAGGTGCTGGACAGCTACGACGCGAGCCACATCACGAGCATCGAGAAAGTCGGAAAGGCTCCAGACGCTGTACGGCTGTCAAAGGACGGCAAGACCCTCTACGTGCACAGCTTCATTTCCCGCAGTCTTCACGTCTACGACGTATCTGCAATCGTTCTGGCCGGCAGTAATCAGGCGGCTCGCTTGTTCGAAACCCGCACCGTCGAAAGCGAGCCACTGGCGCTGGATGTGCTTGTCGGCAAGCAGATTTTCTACGACTCCTTCGACCGCCGCATGAGTCGAGACAAGTACCTGTCCTGCGCGAGCTGTCACTTGAACGGAGAGCAGGATGGGCGAGTGTGGGACTTCATGGACCGCGGCGAAGGGCTGCGTAATACCATCACCCTGCTGGGCAAGGCGGGAACGTCCCAGGGCTACCTGCACTGGAGCGCCAACTTCGACGAAGTGCACGATTTCGAAAACGACATTCGCAATGCCTTTGGCGGCACCGGTCTGCTTACTGACGCAGACTTCGAGTTGACTTCGGAAACCCTCGGCACCCCCAAGGCCGGGCGGAGCACAGATCTCGATGCGCTCTCAGCGTACGTTTCATCCTTGGACCGGGTGTACGACAGCCCCCATCGAGCCGCAGACGGTCGCTTGTCCGACGCTGCACGCGGTGGGCATCGGCATTTCGAGAGCTTGGGCTGCGGTCGGTGTCACAGCGGAGCCGACTTGACCAATTCGGCGGCCGCCAACCTGGAGAACGTGGGAACCCAAGGGGCGCAGAGCGGGATGCGGCTAGGAGAAACCCTCGAGGGTTTGGACACACCAACGTTAAAGGGAATGTGGACCACCGCACCGTTCCTGCATGACGGCAGCGCTGAGACCCTGGACGACGTGCTCGATGCGGCTGTGGCAGCAGGCACGGCCCATGGCAACGTGGCGCGCCTCTCCGAGAGCGAACAACGCGAGTTGGTCGCTTACCTCTCGAGCCTGGATGAAGAGCCCATTCGCGAAGAGTACTCCGCGCGCGGCGGCTGCTCGCTGTCGGCTGGTGGTAACCCCGCATCGCCGCCGGGCCTGGGCGGGCTGCTCTTGCTCTTGCTCGCCGCACGGCGCCGGCGCCTACTCGCCAAAGACTCGCTTGATCCGAAACTCCGCGGGTAGCTCCAAAAAAAGCCGCTCGAGCTCTCCGCCCTTTTCGCGCCAGAGCGCCACCACGCTGTCGGTTGTTTCCGTGTCGAGAGGACGGATTCTGCGCTCCAGGAAGCGAAGATGAGGTTCCAGGGCAGGATGGGAAATCGGGTCGTTGTCGTAGCGGGGCGCCAGGCAGTTGATGTCGAAGTGCTCGGTGCGAAACAGGCTGGGCGCACCAGGGTCCGTCGGTTCGATCAGTAGGTACAATTGAGCCAAGCTCGCACTGCCATCGTCGTACTCCAAGTGGACGCACAGGAACCCCAGGTGCTCCGGCGGCGGTCTCACGCTGCCCGGCGGCGGTCTCACGCTGCCCGGCGGCGGCCTCACGCTGCCCGACGGCGATCGCTCCAGTTCCGCGCCCCCGGAGATCGCGCACTTTCGCTGTTCGAGAGCGCGCTGCGCAGCGTCGCTCAGCGCTAGATTGCGCACCAACCCACTGGTCAGAATCAGAAACGCCTTCTGAGGCTTCAGCTCGGTGTCTTGTCGCATCAAGATCCGCTTGGATTCCCAGAAGTAGTCGTTCTTGTCCAGATTCTGCTGGTAGTAGAAGCGAACCATGCGCAGCAGATCGTCGAAGAGCTCTCGATGGTGAGTCGAGTAGTTGAGCAGCGCTTCCTCCTCGGAGCGGCGCCCGTGCAGTACGTCGCTGACCAGATTGGCAGAGTGACGCCCAGCGTGCATGGCCAAGAAGACTCCCGTCGAAAGCACCGGGTCGATGAAGCCGGAAGCGTCGCCCGCGGAGAGCCAACCGGGGCCTGACACTTCCCGCATGCGGTAACTGAAGTCGCGCTGGTGACGAATCGGCGTGGCGCGGCGGGCCGAGGCCCCCAGCACATCCCGAAAGGCTTTGCTCCTCAGAATTCCTTTTTCGAATGCGCTATCCCGCGCTGCAAGGTTTTCCGCGCCATCCAGTCGCACCATTCCGACGGATGCTCGCCCCTGACCAAAGGGGAACAACCAGAGCCAGTAGCCGGGCTCCGCAACGAAAAGCGCTTGGTTTTCCCGGGGCGGCGGTAGCCGGCCTGCGTTTTCATAGTGGGCCCAGGATGCCTGATGCCGCAGGCCGTCCACGTGCTGGCGGACTCCCGGTTTCCGGGACAAGAGCGCGGCTTGCCCACTGGCGTCGATGACGAAGCGAGCGCGAGCAACTTCATCATCCACGCCTCCCCGGCTCCGCAGCTTGACGCCAACGACTCGGTCGTCCGCCAAGATGGGCTCACGCACGCGGGTTTGCTCGCGAGCAGTCGCACCGGCGCTGCGCGCAGTGTCGAATAGGATCTTGTCGAAGCGCCCACGATCCACCAACCAAGCGTGGTCGAACTGGTCCGAATCACGGAACCAGAGATCCCACTGTCGCGTCGCACCCCACTGCCAGTGGGTCGTGCCCGTCTTCAGGCCGAAGCCTGCGGATTCGACTGCGGAGAGGGCGCCCATCTCCTGCAGGATCGGTGCGATACCGGGCAGCAAGCTCTCGCCCACATGCGGGCGCGGGTGAGAGTCTGCTTCCAGGAGCAGCACGTCGTGCCCGGCTTTGGCCAGGAGCGCCGCGGCGGTGCTCCCTGCAGGACCGCCGCCAATGACCACCACGTCGTGTCGCATGCGCGAATCGAGCATACCACTAGCCGGCGCGGCGCTCGTACCTCAGCATCCATTGATTGCTGGTTTCGGGTGTGACGGCATGTTGCTCTTTCAACTCCAAGGGAAGATCGGTCAATAGTCGTTGAATGTCCTGCGCCGATGCGTTGTTGACGTGTTCGAACCGCGCAGGGGACGTTTCCGCGCGCAGTGCTTGCTCCCGAGTCCGGACGACGCCGAATGCCACATTGTCGACGATCAACAGGGTGCCGCCCAGCGCCAAGCGTGCGACCAAGTCCGCAACCACGGCTTTGGGTTCGGACAGGTGATTGATGCTGCGCAGCAGCAACGCGTGGTCAACTCTCGACGGCGCTTGGTCTAGGCCGCGGGACAACTCTGCCCAGGGTCGCCGCTCGGCCAAACGCTGGCGCGCCGCGGTGTCAGGCTCGACGCCGAAGTACTGCAACCGTCCGCTCTCCGCCGCCGGCGCAAGCCAGTCGGCGTAGGGAGCGTGACCGCAGCCCAGATCGACAACGATTCCTCGGAGGTCACCCAGGACACGACGCAGCCGCTCCTCCTCCGTAGAAAAGTCCAGCTCTCGACTGATCTGGTAAGCACCTGCGCACTGCTCCAACGCCGAGCAGCGGCGGCACTCCTGCGCGGGCGCCAGTCGCCTCAGATCCCGAGCGAAATCGTCGACGGAAGCTTTGCGAGATACATCTAGGTAGATCTGACCACTGGAGTACTTGATCGCGTCTAGTTCGTCCTCCGCGAAATCTCGCGTGGGGGTCTCGAACAGGCGCATCCGATCTTTGAGCACCAGCCAAAGCGTCCGGGCGCGGCTGTGCACCTGGCGCGCGGCCTCATCCTGAACCAGAGGGCAGGGCTCACCAGCGCTCCGAGGAACGTCCCGGATGGGGATCAGGTGGTAGGAATTCGAGCGCAGCACGGGCTCAGACAACACCGCGCCCTCCCTCCCGTCAGGGGAATCAGTTCGGTCCCCCTCGGGACTCGATGGTCAAACCGAGAGCGAAATTCTCCAGCTCGTTCGCGACCAGCGCCTCGTCTGCTTCTGCCTTCAGCTCTACGAGCCACTCGGTCTCGCTTTCACTCCGGGTCAACTCGGCGTGGTCCGCGAAGGCCTCGAGCGCCTGATCCAGAGCCTCGCTCGCATAGAGCTCTTTCTTGAAGCGGAGCTGCATCAAGGTTGTTCCGGATCCTTCTTGCCCGCATTCGGTTCCGATGGGGTTTTGGACGATTCCGATTCACGGTCCGCTGGTGCTTCTTTCTTCTTGTACTTTTCTTCCCAGCTCATCGCGATGCCGAGGGGGTCTTCGAAGGCCGTGTCTTCGTCCAGGTCCATGGCGAGCAAATCGTCCAGGCCTGGAGGACCGGCGGCGCCAGAAAGTGCTTGGGTCGTCACTTGCTCGATCAGCTTTCGATTTTCGTCGACGATCATTCGGCGCCAAGACTGCGCCAAAAGTTCGTTCTCCAGCTCACCGGCGAAGGCATCCGCAGAAAGAGTCACTCCCGGCTTGGGCTTCAGGCGCACCGAGAGCCTGCCTGGCGAGGGGCGATCGAGTTTGACATAGCAGCGATCGATGAAGACATAGGCCGCGCCATACACGGCGTCCTTGGGGTACAGGCTCTCGTCCAATTCGACGACGAGCCCGTCCTCGCTCGTGGTGTTCTCGATGGCCATGAGTTCCTGATTTAACAGAGCCGCACCCCCGCGGCGAGCCACACAGACCCTGGATCTGACTAAGGCGCACGCCGCGGCGGTTAGCGAGCGACGGGCAGGTGCCTTTGCGCCAGGCCTTCAGCTGAGGACGGTTGGGCCCGTCCCATACCGGCAAAGAGCTGAGGCGACCCGGCTTTGCCCAGGTTTTCCCCACGGACCACGACGAGTCCCAGGGAATGCGCCCGCGCTACGGCGCGAGAGAGGTGCGGCTCGAGCAATGCCGGGGCCACTTGCAGCCTGGGCCAGTTGACGAGCCCAGAGCCCTTGCGGGCAGCGACGGGCAGGTGCACCGCGCGCGCTCCCAACATGTGAGCTACGTGCACGATCTCGGAAAGATGACGGTAGTTGGAACGGGTCACTACGGTGGTGATGCCGAAGGTGAGGCCTGCGGCTCGCGCTCGGCGCAAGCCGGCAACCGTCTGGCGAAAGCTGCCGTCGACGTCCGTGTGATAATCGTGCATCGCCTCGTTACAGCCGTGCAGCGAAACATCCAGCACGTCGATACCGGAAGCGACTAGGGAATGCGCGTAGCCCTTGACCGCCAGGCGACGCGCGTTGGTCTGAACCAGAATAGACCATGCGCCGCGCTCCCGAACGCGCGTGCCCCAGCTGGCCAGCTGGTCGAACAAAGTGGGCTCGCCGCCGACGAAGGCCACGCGATCCCCGGTGACAACCTCTTCAATCTGCCGGTCTACGACCTCCTCGGCGATCTTGCGCAGCTCCTCGCGCAAGCTGCCTGGCGCGCAAAACAAGCACGCGTTGTTGCACCCGAAGCCTAGTTCAATTCTTCGCAACTCCCCTCCCCTTCGGACCGCGGCAGTCGCCACCTAGCGCAAGTGACGACGCGCCAGGCCGCGACGTTCCCGCTCCCGCAGAGGCAAGAACCCTGACACATCCAGCCGTGCCTCGTTGCTGCGGATCACATCCGCGATCGCCATGGCGGCCAGCCCGTGGCTTTCAGACGTAGGCACGTCACCCTTGCCAGAATTCGCTACGTACACGCAGAAGCGCTGGGTCTGACTTGGACCACAGGGCGCATCCGACTGCGGGTCCCGCGCACACACATCGAGCTGAAAGTCCTCGCCGGAAGCATCTCGCATCACGAGGCTCACAGCTCCGCCGTGGAGCTCCCCCACGCTCATCACCAGCCAAGCCCCCAACTTGTCTCCGGCGCTCAGCGGCGCGAGGAGCTGAGATGGATCTGACGTTCGCTCGGCAGCGGGTTGTGCCACAGCGGGCGCGCTCCCCTGTCCACGCGCGGGCACCGCTGCGGCGGTGGCCGCGCTTGCTCCCACCACTGCTCCAAAAGCTCTACGACTGATGTTCGCTTTCGCCATTTCTCGTTCCATGGTCTGACACGGGAGGCTTGGCCGTCAACTCTGAGCGATAAATCCCGGTCACGCGCCCACCGAGGACCAAGGTCAACGTGGCATCCGCATGAAATGGAAGATACGTTCCCAGGTGTGGCGCCGCCGGAACGCGACGTAATCCTCTCAAGACGAGCGCTCTTCGTCGGCGCTGCGCTGGTGGGGATCCAAAGCGGGCCGAGAGCCGCGACAAGTGACGAGGCGTGTGCACTAGAGCACCCGCCAGATGCGGCCGCGCTTTCCGAGGCACGCTCGCTCTACTTGCAGGCGCAGGAAGCGGCAAAGGCCGCGGACTTCGAACAAGCCATAGGTCTGTTCAAAAAAGCCTATGAGCTGAGCGGCAACCCTCGAGTTCTCTTCAATCTGGGGCTCTCGCATCTAGCACTGCAGCAGTACGTCGAAGCCACCGGCCACCTCCAGCGCGTGGTCGACTGCGGCGACGCAGGTGCCGCCGCCCTGGCAAAAGACAAACTCGACTCCGCACGAAAGCGGATCGCGCTCATCAGCATAGAAAACCTACGCGATGACGCCACCGTCGAAATAGACGGAAGAGTCCAAGACGAAATCGATGGGCCGATCCAAGTGAACCCGGGCGGCCACGTCGTGGCGGCCACGACGGATGACGGGCAGCGCGTCGAGTCGGCAATCCACGTCGGTCCGGGAGAAACCCTGACCATAAACCTGGAGAGCCTGCTGCCGCCTGATTGCAGTGCGAATCCCGCATTGTGCATGCCGTGCTTGTCTCCGCCCCCACCTCCGCCGCCAGTGCACTCCCCTCATTTCGGAATCGATGCAGGCTACGCGACATGGTTCAAGATCGCCGATGACGAAAGCTCTGGGCGCGTGGGGCATGGCCTTCGGTTCGTGCCGTACTACCTCACGCCGCTCTCGGAGCCGGAGGGCGCAGGTTTCGGACTACGTGTTGGCGCATTCGTGGCCCCAACTTGGACGCCGGATGGCAACTTCGTCCCCGTCGGGGGCGACTTGCTCCTCAACTTCGGCTCCGGGAACTTCAGCGCAGGGCTTGGTGCATCCGTCGGCTACACAGTTACCGGCTCCGAGCCCGAGGCGAGAAACGTGTTCGCGCCAGCGCCGGGGATGTTCATCGAACCCCACGTTCAGTTCATCGCCGTTCGGCTGCTTCGGCCCTTGAGCGCTGGCTTGCGCCTAGGCCACCATTTCAGCAATCAACACAACACGCGAGAAGAGACCTTTGGCCTAGGACACGTCAACGTCGGAGTCTGGCTCAGCTTCGCGCTCACCGAAGACTGCGAGGATTTCGAAATCCCCTGTCCTCCTCGCGGGATCTTCGGCGGCGATCTTGTCGCCCACAAGCCGCGACTCAATCGCTGGTGATGCAAGCCCGGACCCCGAGGCGTTGCTAGGCGTCAAAAACGAACTCGTCGCCCTTCATGCTGACTTTGATGGTCGTGCCTTCCGAGTAGCGAGCCGAGAGGATCGACTCCGCGAGGGGGTCCTGCACCTGCTTGAGGATCGCCCGCTGCAGCGGCCGAGCGCCCAGGGCGGGCTCATAGCCGAGGTCCACGAGCTTGTCCTTGGCAGCGTCGTCCAAGGCGAGCTTGAGGTTGCGGTCCGACAGCATGCGCTCGAGCTTGCGGAGCTGAATATCGACGATGAGACGAAGGTGCTCTTTCATGAGGGAGCGGAAGACGACGACGTCGTCGACCCGATTGAGAAACTCGGGACGGAAAAACTCACGCAGTTCATCTAGCAAGACATCGCGCAGCGCTTCCCGACCGTCGGCATTGTCGAAGAGTTTCGGATCAGACTCCAGGATTCGTTGCGAGCCGATGTTGCTGGTCATGATGACGACGGTGTTGGAGAAGTCCGCTAGGCGCCCACGCCCGTCGGTGAGGCGGCCGTCATCCAAGACCTGCAGTAGGAGGTTGAAGACGTCTTGATGTGCCTTCTCGACTTCATCGAAGAGGAGTACTGAGTAGGGGCGGCGGCGCACTGCCTCGGTCAGGAACCCACCTTGCTCACTGTCCGCATAGCCGGGCGGCGCACCAATCAATCGCTGAGCCATGTGGCGTTCAACGAACTCGCTCATGTCCAGGCGGGTGAGTGCGAGTTCGTCGTCGAAGAGGAACTGAGCCAGCGCCTTGGCCAGCTCGGTCTTGCCAACGCCGCTGGGACCCAAGAACAAGAACGACCCGATCGGTTTGCCCGGATCCCGAAGACCCACACGCCCGCGGCGCACGGCTCTGGAAATGGCACCCACAGCGTCGTCTTGACCAATGACCCTTTGCTCCAGGCGCTCCTCCATTTTCAGGAGCTTGTCGGCTTCTTCTTCCAGCATCTTGGCCACTGGGATCCCAGTCCAGACGGCCAGGGTCGCCGCAACGTCTTCCTCGGTTACGTCCCGAGACACTTCGAGTGCGCCGGTGCTTCTCGCCGCAGCTTCGGCAGCGTTGAAGCGCTTCTCCAAGTCAGGAACCGTGACGTGCTCGAGTTCGCCCAGCTTTGCGAAGTCCTTTTCTGTACGCGCAGTTTCACAAGCAGCGCGGGCGGCATTCAACTCGTTGCTGAGGGCGCGCACCGCAGCAACTGCGCCGCGGCGTGACTCCAGCTTCGCGCGCATGTCGCCGACTTTGGGCTCCAGCTCCGTAGCCTCCGCTTCCAGTTTGGCGCGTGCAGCCTTCGTGGTTGCGTCCGTGCTCTTGTCCAAGGAGTGAAGCTGAGCCTTGATGGACTCGAGTCGCCGGATCGCCTCGTCGACAACCGCGGGAATGCCGTCAGTTTCGACGCGTTTGGCTGCGGCAGTTTCGTCCAACAGATCGATCGCACAGTCGGGCAAGAACTTGTCTTGCACGTAGCGCTTGGCCAAGCGCACTGACGCCACAATCGCGCTCTCGGTGATCTCCACCTGGTGCCGCTCTTCGTAGCGACTAGCAATGCCCCGCAGGATCTCAATCGCCTCGTCCACGCTCGGCTCTTCGATAGCGAGGTTGGTGAAATGCCTCAGGACGGCGGAATCCTTGTCAGCAATCTTGCGGAACCCCTCCGGCGTGGTGGTGGCGAGCATTCGGAGCTCGCCGCGCGCCAAGGGCGACTTGAGCAAGTCTCCGACCGCGCTACCCGTTGGCCCCTGGGCGAATAGTTGCTCGACGCTTCGAGCGACGAGAATGGGCATGCTGCCTTCGGCATCCCGCAGGGATGCGAGCAACGCACGAACGCGTTGACTAACATCGCTGCGCAAGCGCGTGCCTGCGACCAAGGCAGCTGCGTCCAGCTCGAACAAGCGCGCGCCAGCCAAGCTCGTCGGGACATCCCCCGCAGCGATGCGTTGCGCCAAGGCACCCACTACCGCGCCTTTGCCCACTCCAGGTTCGCCCACAAGCAGCGGATGGCTCTTTTGCCGCCGCTCGAGAATGGTCAAAAGGCGGCGCACCTCGGAGTCCCGGCCAATCACCGGATCGATGCGACCGTTCCGGGCGTCATCGATCAGGTCGTAGGTGAAGCGCTCGATATCCGCTGTACCACCACCCGTGTGTCGCTGGTGGCGCGGCACCGAGTGCAGCGCTCCGAGGTGCGGACGCAACGCGCCTGGCCCAATGCGGTGCGCACCCAGGAGTTCTCCGGCGGGTCCACGAATCTCTTGGGACAGAGCGTTGAGCACGTGCTCAATCTGCACCTCCGGAGCGTGATCCCGTTCCGACTCACGCTGCGCTCGTTCGAGCAGATCCAACATACCCGCGGACAGATACGCGGGCTCGTTGCCTTTGGGGAGCTCGCCAACCGCCCGCTCGGCGCTGGACTGTAGTTCGACCACTTCCGCCCCCGCAGCGCGGAATACCGCAACCACACCCGGGTCGCGCTCCAGGGCGCGCAGCAAGAGATGCAGCGGCTGCACCTCCGCATGTTTCCTCTCGTCAGCGAGAGCCTGGGCTCCAGCAACCAGGGCTCGGGCATCAGCAGAATAACGATCGAGGGAGAGGGTGGTCGTGTCGGATGTCGACATAGCCAGAGCACGCTACATGGACAGGCGCCGTTTTGAACCCGCCGGAAGTATTTGTGACCTGGGGACTGGCGGCCCCAGGAAAAAAACCTAGATTATCCGCTAGTTTGCCGACCAGAGTCGTCATGTATCGAACGCCTTGGTGCCCGTTTTGCGTGCGGGCAGAAGGGCTGTTGCGAGAGAAGGGCGTGGCTTTCGAGCAGATTGACGTCACCAGCGACGTGGAGCGTCGGCGCTGGCTGCGGCAGGTGTCCGGCCAGCGCACGGTGCCTCAAATCTTCATTAATGACGCGCCCATTGGTGGCTGTGACGAGCTGATGGCCATGGATCGAAGTGGGCAACTCGACGAGCTACTTGGGCTGGAGTGAACGGCGAAAGCTGGCGGCAAGGTTGAGCCTGCGGTACATCTGGTAGTCATGAGGCGCGCATCCTTGCTCGTGCTGGGTGGTGCCTGCGCCGCCTGTTCCGGTGCGGCGCCGGAAGCCGATCCACTCGCGCAGCGGCCCACGCCTCAGGCGCCAGTGGCCTTTGAGGCCGGCACCACGAACCCGGGCGCAGCCGCATTCGTCGTTCCCGCGCACCGCGCCGGGCGAAGCATCGGCTTCGCAAGACGCAAACCGCGCGCCGCTTCTCCGCAGCTCGCGTTTAGTGCGGACATGCCAGCGACGAAGCTGCGTGTATTGGTCGTGCCAGCGCTGTTTTCGGACTCCGCAGCGCCAGGAGCAAGCCGCGAGAGCATCGGAGACGCCCTGTTCGGCATCAAGTCAGTGGCGCGTTTCTACGAGCAGCAGTCTCGGGGCGCCCTTGCAGTCGAAGGCGAGGTCACACCCTGGTTGCGGTCGAGTACGAGCATGAGCGACGCCCTTGGCACGGAGCACGGCTTCGGCAGTGACGCACGGTTGGGCGAGCACCTCGAAGACGTCATCCTTCAGGCAGCCGCTCAAACCAATCTTCGCGACTTCGACAACGATGGTCTGGACGGCGTTCCGAGTTCCCAAGACGACGACGGTCGCGTCGACCTGGTCATCGTTTTGTTCTCGGAACTGGGGGCGCCCTGCGGCGGCAACGGCCCGTGGGGTCATCGATCGACGTTGTCCTACTGGCGGGGCGGCCCATTGGTCACCAAGACCATTGGTGCTGCTGGGGCGCCCATCTCCGTCGAAGACTACTTGCTCGCTGGTGCCACAAGCTGCGGCACGAGCCCTCAGGACGCCATCGTCGTCTTGGCTCACGAACTGGGCCACGCCCTGGGGCTGCCGGATCTGTACGACACGAGTCTCGGCTACCAACCTCAGCAGCGAAAGTGGGTCCTTGGATGTTGGGGCCTCATGGCCGGCGGCGCTTGGAATTGCCCGACGGTAGATGGCATGCCGCCACCCCTCAGCGCGTGGTCGTCGAGTCAACTGGGCTGGTCGCAGCCGGATCGCCGCCCGCTCCGAGAGCAGCACTTGCTGCTTGGTGAGCAGCGCGCCGCCGCCGTGAGCCTGGGCAATGGCCAGGAGCTCTGGCTCGAGCAGCGACATTGGGACGCTGCTGCGGGCTGGCCGTCCGGAAGCGGCTCTCTCGTGTATCGCGTCGCAGCTTCGCCAGACGGAGCCATACGCCCGGTCGAGGTGATTGAAGCCGACAGCGACCAAGCGCTGTCCAAGCCTGAAGTGGCAGGAGGGGACCGCGGTAGGGCTAGTGACGCGCTCACCCCGGGTGGCAGCGTTGGCGTGAAGGAACTACGCGTCACGGCACAGGCGGACGACGGCGGCAAGTCCAGCCTCCATGTCCAGCTCGCGCAGTAGACGCGGGAGCAAGGCGCGCACGCGCCTCGGATCCAGGCTAGTCTCGGCCCGTGCCGCTGTTTGCCGAGCTGCCTTATGAACTCTGGGCGTTCGTCGCAATCTCCCTGGGCCTGGCCTTCGGGAGCTTCCTGAATGTCGTGATTCATCGGCTGCCTCGGGGGCAGAGCGTGGTGCGCCCCGGCAGCCGCTGCCCAGGTTGTGGCGAGCCCATTCGGTCCTTCGACAACATCCCGGTGGTTTCGTGGATTCTGCTGCTGGGTAAGTCCCGCTGTTGCAAGACGAAGATCTCCCCACGCTATCCTCTCGTGGAAGCCCTCGGCGGCTTGGCTGGCTTCGCCGTATTCCAAACCCGCATCATGGCGTTGCCAGGCAACATGCCTGCGCTCTCGGCCCTGGGCTTGTTTGCTCTCTACCTGGCATTGGCACTCGCGTTGATCGCCGCCGCGTTCATCGACCTGGAGCATATGCTCGTTCCCGACGCGATCACCTTTGGCGGCACGGCGGTCGGTGTCCTTTCAGCCCTGGTGCGGCCCGACGTTCCCTTTGTGCATTCACTGATCGGTGCTGGGATCGGCTTTGTCATGATTTGGCTGCCCTTCGACGTGCTGTATCGGGCACTTCGAGGCCAACCCGGCATGGGTTTGGGCGACGCAAAGCTCACCATGCTCGCAGGCGCGTGGTTCGGGTGGCCCGGCGCCGTGTTTGCGCTCTTAGCGGGCGCGGTTCAGGGCACCGCCGTCGCCGTTCTCGTCATGGGCGCCCGCGGCAAGATCGACGAGCCCGAGGCGGTCATCAAGGAACGAGAAGCCATGCACGCCGAGCTAGAAGCCCTCGAGGGGGAAGAGAGGGAGCGACTGTTAGAGGAGTTCGAAGCCGATCCGATCTTCTACGAGCCGGAGAAAGGGCTGGGGCGCGCTCGCATTCCCTTCGGTCCATTCTTAGTCGTTGCGATGCTCGAATATTTGCTCTTCGGCGCCCAAATCCAAGAGGCAGTATGGCAGTGGTTGTTCGTGGTCTAGGGGTGGCGTCCTTCGCGCTACTGCTCGCGGCTGCGTGCAGCCGCGACAAGATCGGACCACCCCGCGGCTCTCACCTGGACGCGTGGCCTAGCGACAGCGCCGAATTCCCACCACCACCGGCTCGCGCGGAAATTGTGAGCACCAATCCTGGCGGGCGTTGCGTGTGGCTCGATGGCTACTACCACTGGGAGGCGCGGCGTTGGGAATGGCAACCGGGTGGATGGGTCGTGGCTCCGAAGGATTGCTACTATGCGGCGCCAAGCCTGACTTGGTCGGCTGGGCGAGGGCTGGGCGCGCTGCTGTATACGCCTCCCCGCTGGTATCCGAACGAAACAGCAGGCCTGAGCGACCAGGAAATTCTGGCACGCTGCAACCGGCCGATCCCTTGTTCTCCGCCGGCCCGACCCTATCGGCCCCAGAACGAGCGCTAGCCTCCGTGCCAAACGCGGAGCGACTGTGCAATTGGGCGCAATACGCTAAGGTCCCGCCACCATGACTGCCCATGTCTTTCGCGAGTACGACATCCGCGGCGTGGCGGATCGAGACTTGACCGACCCCCTGGTGCGCTCCCTGGGTGTCGGGCTAGCGCGCATGCTCCGCCCCGACGGCAAGGAAAACGAGCCGCCGCGACTGGTGGTCGCACGGGACTGCAGGAAGTCAGGGCCGCGGCTATTCGAGGCCCTGATGCAAGGATTGGTGGACGGAGGTGCCAATGCCATCGACGTCGGTCTGGGACCCACGCCACTACTGTACTTCGGCGTACACTATCTGGACGCCGACGGCGGCATCATGATCACGGGTAGCCACAACCCCGGTGAAGACAACGGCTTCAAGATCATGCGCGGCAAAGCGTCCTTCTTCGGTGAGGACATTCAGAAGCTGCGCGAAAGAGTCGACAGCAACACTCCGCCGGTGGGCCCGCGAGGGTCGCTGCAGACGATCCCGATCGAAGATGAATACCTCAACAAACTCCGAGACAGCGTGAGCATCCGCGACGACAGCATGCGCGTCGTGCTCGACGCCGGGAACGGCGCAGCGGGGCCGCTGGGCGTCCGCGCTTTCCGGCACGTCGGGTTGGACCCGATCCCCCTCTTCTGTGACATGGACGGCTCCTTTCCAAACCATCACCCCGACCCGACGGTTCCGAAGAACCTGGAGACCCTGATCAAAACCGTGAAGAAGGAGGGCGCTCGAGTAGGCATCGCCTTCGACGGTGACGGGGATCGCGTGGGAGTCGTCGATGCAAGCGGCGAAATCGTGTGGGGAGACCGGCTACTGGCGCTTTTCGCTCGGTCCGTGCTGGAGGACAACCCGGGAGCGGCCGTGATCGGCGAAGTGAAGTGCTCCCACAACACCTTCGCCGACATCTCCAAACATGGTGGACGCCCCATCATGTGGAAAACGGGGCATTCCCTGATCAAGACGAAGATGAAGCAGGAAGGGGCCTTGCTTGCGGGCGAGATGAGCGGGCACTTCTTCTTCGCAGATCGCTACTACGGCTTCGATGACGCGATCTATGCCGCCTTGCGCTTGGTGGAAATCCTGAGCAGGACCGGCAAGACCGTGAAGGAGTTGCTCGCGGACCTGCCGGCGGGGATCAGTACGCCGGAAATCCGCGCGGCTTGTCCGGACCACCTCAAGTTCAAAGTCGTGGAGCAGGTCAAGTCATCCCTACGAGGGAAGGGGCAGCTGTCGGAGATCGACGGCGTACGCATCACCTACGGGGACGGCGCCTGGGCACTGGCTCGTGCCTCGAATACGGGTCCCATCATCGTGCTCCGCTTCGAAGCGCCCACGCAACAGCGGCTCGACGAAGTCCGAGCCGAGGTCGAGAGCAGCGTGAAGAGCGCACTGAGCGCGCTCTCTTGAGACAGCTGACTTCCGTGGCGAACGAAGCGTGGACGATCGACCGCGTCGTGCAGTGGGCGACTCAAGACTTCCGCGCTCGTGGCATCGATAGCCCACGGCTGGAAGCAGAGCTGCTTTTGGGCCAGACCCTGTCCTTGAATCGCATCCAGCTAATCATGGAACGCGAGCGGCCCCTAGCGGCTGAGGAGCTGACGACCTTTCGCGAGCAGATCAAGCGCCGGCGCGGGGGAGAGCCCATCTCTTACATCTTGGGAGAGCGCGAATTCTACGGACTGCCCTTTCGCGTCACACCGGCGGTGCTGATCCCGCGTCCGGATACAGAAACCCTCGTCGAAGAGGCTCTCGAGCGCACCGAAGCGCGATCCATGCTTGGGCACCTGTTGGATCTATGTACGGGTTCGGGCTGCGTAGCTATCGCCTTCGCACGCACGAGGCGCACCTGGAAAGTGCTGGCGACGGACAATTCCGAGGCCGCCCTGGAAGTGGCACGGCATAACGCACTGAATCTCGGCGTCGTGCATCAAGTCGAGTTCCGCGCTGGGGATCTCTTTTCCGCAGTGCCGGCTGGGCGTCGCTTCGATGCTGTGGTCGCCAACCCGCCCTACATCCCGAGCGCGGACATCCCGGGGCTCGACGCGGGTGTATCGAAGTTCGAACCCCGATCCGCCCTCGACGGCGGCTCCGACGGTCTCGACATACTGCGGCGCCTGGTTGCTGACGCTCCGGAGCGGCTGGTTGACGGTGGCATCCTCGCGGTCGAGATCCAATTCGACCACGGGCAGAAGGTACAGTCGTTGTTCCAGGAGCGCGGTTTCGACGAAGTCCGACTCCGCCGTGACTACGGAAAGCGCGATCGCGTGGTCAGCGGGGTTTGGCGCCAGTAAACGCCTGCTTTGGAATCGCCACGCTGTGTGCAAAGGCGGGATTAGGGTTCGAGTGCCGGACCAACCCGCGACCAAACCAAACCAGCTCCACTCATGGGCTGGTCGCAAGTCACTCAGGGCCCGGCGTAGACCGCCAGGCGAAAGCCTGCACTCGCGGACTGCATGTCCATGCTCTGACTGAAGATGCGCGTGTACTCCACAGTGGGACCTGCCGAAAACTTTCCGAAGCGCAATGGTTCGTAGAACACACCAAAGCCCACGATGCTCACTGCACCCCCATCCGCGCGGTCGTCGTCGTCGTCTTTGATCTTCGCCGACCCGAGACCGAAAGTTCCATACACACCGATGTCGCGGCCCTCCTCGAAGGCATAGAACATGGGAAAGGTCTCGACGCGGACGATGAAGCCCGAGCCCGTGGTCTGAAGCCCATTGGCTTCGTAACCGAAGCCAGCGAGCCCGAGACCGAAAGTGAACCAGTCGCGCAGCGCACCGCCTACCCAAACCGCAAAGTAGCTTCCCACTCCAACTCCCGGATCCGCCACGAAAGCCGGGTTGTCGAGCTTGCCGGCTTCGTTGGGATAGCCACTCGCGGAGGCCGCGGCGATGCTGAGGGACACGCCGCCTGCGAAATCACTACGCCGTTCGTACTCGGGTATGTAGGAGCCCTCGTCGTCCTTTTCCGCGGGCTGCGCCTGGACGCTTGCCACCCCAAAGCACAGACACGAAACCACAGCGGCAGAGGCGCAAAGGGCACGACCTCGCAAGTGGCTCGGGCGAAGGGGGACGACCCGCGTCATGGCGGGCATTTGATGCGTCTCAGGCCCGCTGGGTCAAGTAGGAAGCGCCGCGCAGGGGCCTCGCCTGGTAATCCCGCTAGCTTCGCGCAACACTTGTTTCTGACGCGATGCACGTGGTGGTTCTTTTCTCGTCGCTCCGTGTTTCGCGGGACTTCATCGACTATCCCTATTTCGCCGATCTCGGGGCGGTACAAGCCGCAGCGTGTCTGCGAGCGCAGGGCGCCCGAGTGCAGGTCGTAGACGCGCTGGCTATACCCGGCGCGACCCTGGAGCATGTCGACGACGAGGTCGTGCTAGGCGCCGCCGAGGCACGTGTGGCATCCGCACTGCAAGCTGCCGTCCACAATGCAGACGTGCTAGTCGCCCAGCTGTCTCCGTTTCATCGCCCTCCCCTTGCGGCTCCTCTCTTGCTGGAGTTGCTGAAGACGTGTCGAGCCGGACGCCCGGAACTGCCTATCCTCCTGGCCGACCTGTATCAATCCGGCCAGCACTACGTGAGCTATGACTCCGAGGGACTGTTGGAGCAGTATCCGATGGCCGATGCGCTTCTGAAACACGAGGCGGAAGACGCGCTTTTCAACCTGGCTACCGAGCTCGCCAGCGGCCGCCCCAGCGCGCCGCTGGTCCGAGACGGCGGCGAAGTTGAAGACCTGAGCGGGCTCCCCCTGCCGGCTTGGGATCTAGTGGACGTCGAGGCCTACTTTCAGTTCCACGAGAGCGTCGCCTCGCGCTTGGGCCGAACCCGTTGGGCGTTTCCGATTACCGGACGTGCTCTGCCCCTGTTGACCAGCCGAGGCTGCCCCTTTCGCTGCATCCATTGCTCGTCGAATCCAGGGCGCCGCGAGGACACTCCCAAGCGCCAACGCCGGCTCGATCCCGCGCGCCTGAAGGAACACCTCGATGCCCTGCGACAGCTCGGCGCGCAGAAGGCAATCGTCTTGGACGAACTCGCCAACGTCGGCGAAGCCCACTTCGACGGATTGCTCGAGGCATTGGACGCCCAGGACCTCGCCCTCGAGATCCCCAATGGCCTCAGAGCCGACTACGTGCTCGACCAGCACCTGGACGTTCTCGCCCGTCGCAGCACCACAGTGAGCATCAGCGCCGAAAGTGGCGTTCAGCGCGTGCTCGACGAGATCGTCCAAAAACAGCTGGAGCTTTCCAACATCGACCGGGTGTGCAGCGGAGCACAGCAGCGAAAACTGCCGACGCTGGTTCATTTCATGATCGGGTTGCCCGGTGAACGCGCCAGCGAGATCAACAGCACCCTCGAATACGCGCGCTCCCTCAAGGAACGCTTCGGTGCTTTCCCGAGCGTTCAATTCGCGACTCCTCTGGCAGGCACTCGCCTAGCCCAGCTCAGCTCGCCCGGCAGAAGATCCCTAGAGGTCGTGAAAGACTGGGGACCACGCTTCCAGCAAGTCCCAAGCCCAAGTAGCGTGTGCGTCGCACCAAGTGTCCTTCGGGCTTTCAAGCAGACCTTCGACCTCTGGCTCGTGGCATCTGGAGGCCCAAAAAAGGCTATCCTGAACGTCACCTATCGCTGCAACAACCACTGCACATTCTGCGCCGTCGGTACGCGTACGCAGCTGGATGGCAACTTCGAGCGGCAGCGACAACTGTTGATCAAGTACCGCAAAGCCGGCGTCACGCTGCTCGATCTCGACGGCGGCGAGCCGACTCTGAACCCTCGCCTGCTGTCGCTGATCCGATTCGCACGTCAAGCCGGCTACGAAAAAGTGAACGTGACGACCAACGGCCGCATGGCGGCATACCCCGAGTACGCCAAAGAGTTGTGCAAGAGCGGCGTGACGAGCGTCCTCTTCAGCCTGCACGGGCACACAGCGTGGCTCCACGCGGCAAACGTTGGTGTCGCCGAAGCCTTCGACCAAACTCTAGAGGGGATTGCCAACATCCAGCGCCACGCCGGCCCCGCGCTGGAACTCGGTGCCAACGTCACGGTCACCCTCTCGAATCATCGCCACTTGATGGACATCGCCGAGCTTGTTCAGTCCCTGGGTTTGAACTGGCTCAACATCCAGTTTCTCACGCCCTTTGGCCGAGCCACGAATACGGTGGCACCCGATGAGAAAGCTGCGGCCGCGGAGACCATGCGCGTGTTGGATGCCTATGGCGACAAGATGAAACTAGCTGTCATCAACGCGCCTTGGTGTTTCTTCCCCGGGTACGAGCAATTCGTGGTGGGCGACATGATGAAGCTGGAGCGCCACATGATCTTCGTGGACAACGAAGAAGTGAATTTGTTCGAATACCTGAAGAGCGAGCGAGAGTTCCGCGAAGAATGCGCTCCATGCCCACGCCGGGTGTTCTGTGGCGGCTTCTACCGAACCCAAGACGTCGCGGAGCCAACCTGGCTCATTGCGCCAGCAGACTTGGTGCGCCCCATCGCCGAGCAAGGGATGACAGCGGCTGCGCGAAGTCGCTAGCCCTCACACGCCTACTCGACGTTGGCCGCATAGGCGTGAAGTTGCTCCTCGAGATTCGAGTAGCCATCGTGATCGTCGTCACCGTTCGGGTTGGCAACTACGGCAAACGTCTTGGTGTTGACGGCCAGCGTGGGCCATCCACCCGGCACCTGCTTGTTCTTCGGCGCTACGCATGTCTGGAGGCAATTGTAAATGTCGCCGCTCTTCTTCGTCACGGAGTCGATGTTGCGCTGGTCAGTCGCATCGCGATCCGCTGGCCTCGCGCCCGCGTGCGCCAGCACAGACGCTTGCACAGCGCTAGCCGCCATCGGCGCAAACCCCTGGGGCCAGATCGGTGCCGTCGAGGACTTGACCTTCGCCAGGGTGAGGGCAGCCGCCACCGCCAGGCGTGGCAGGCCCCGAATCAGATCCCAAACCGGCGACATGGCCCAGATCCTGGCTGCGAGCCTTGCGAGGTCAGCTGAGCACCACGACGGACATGCCCCACGCTTC
The DNA here is from genome assembly GCA_965222375.1 of Polyangiaceae bacterium. Taxonomy (GTDB): domain Bacteria; phylum Myxococcota_A; class Polyangia; order Polyangiales; family Polyangiaceae; genus JACKEA01. Next base: position 2,003,805 of record CBDCTZ010000016.1, on the reverse strand, counting down.
GCTGACTTGAATTGCACCGCGCGCGTTGGCGGAAGCTGGCCCAACCACGCGAGCGCAGGGACCAAGTACCCGAATACGGGAAGGGGCTGCAGAACGGCCGATGCGAAGATCAAGCCGCTCTAGAAACGACCTAGGCGGGTTCGCCCGCTTCGGTCACAGCAGCTGGAGATACTCGCGGCGTCGCCTGAGGCAAGCGGGCCGCGAGCACGTGCATCAAGTTGAGGGTCGCGGCAACGAGTAGCGCGCCGTTGACCTGATGCAGCGCCCCAGCCCACACCGGGACGCTGAGCAAGACCGTCGCGATTCCGAGCGCCACCTGCGCGCCGACCACGACCACGACAATCGCCGCGGCGCGACGCAAGCCAAACTCCTGCGGTGCGCGCCAAGCCCGGGCAGCGATCGCCACTGCTGCCACGGTGACGAGCAGGGCGAGCACGCGATGGACGAAGTGCACCGTGATAGCGCTGTCCAAGAAGTTACGCCACAGGGGCTCGGCGGCCAGCAGGCCCGGTGGCACCCAATGGCCCGCCATCCGGGGGAACGTGGGAAACGCGTGGCCGGCTCTGAGCCCTGCGACAAGTCCGCCATAGAGCACCGTCACGCTGACGAGTCCCAGAAAAGCCACACACCATCTGCGGAGCGTTGGGTCCAGCTGGCCAACGTAGCGCGCGCGAGAAGCGCCAAATGTCACCGAGAGGGTCTGCCACACGACCAGGGCGAAGATCAGGAACCCGATTCCCAAGTGCAAGGTGAGCTTGTAGTGACTGACCTGAGGTAGGTTGATCAGACCGCTTTTCACCATCAGCCAGCCGACAAAGCCCTGCAGCCCACCCAGAGCGAAGATCCCGAGCAGGGTCAGCGCGCGGCGACGATCGATGCGCCCCGTGAGCCAGAACGCAAGCAGCGGCACGCCCACGACGAGGCCGATGCTACGTCCGAGCAGGCGGTGAAAGTACTCCCACCAGAAGATGCTCTTGAAGCCCTCCAGGTCCATGCCCTGATTGACCAGCAAGTACTGCGGGCTTTCCCGATACAACGCGAAGACCCGCTCCCAGTCCGCGCCGCTCATCGGCGGCAACGCGCCAATGATGGGCTCCCAGCGCACGATCGAAAGCCCTGAGCCGGTAAGGCGCGTGACACCGCCGACGACGATCATCGCCAGTAGAAGCGCGCACGTGATCCAGAGCCACGCGATCACGCCACGAGGGGCAGTTGGGTTCGAGGACATCACGCTCTTCGCGCCGGGGCCGAGGCGCCGGAAAGCTTGTGCTAACGTTGCTCGGCGGCAAGCGCAAAAGGACAACCAGCTGAAGTTATTGCGCTTTTGTCGAAACCAAGTCCTCGCTCTGGTCGGCCTCGTGCTCGGCTCCTAGGCTCCCTCGGGCAATGCGCGCAATCGTAGTCGGGGCAGGCATCGCAGGCCTCGCGACGGCCTGGGCCCTCGCGCGCCGCGGTGTGGCCGCGATCATCGTCGAGCAGGAAGCGCAGAGCTTTTCCCATAGCTCGGGTCGCAACGCCGCGATCTTTCGGCCTCTGGAAACGTCCCCCTGCATTGCCAGACTGGCCTCCGAGAGCAACGCGCTGTTGAACGCCCTCTTCGAGTCCGAACCCTGGCTCGAACCACGCGGTCTCTTGCTCGTAGCCGCCGAGAGCTCCTCCCTCGATAGACTCCGCAGCGTGGCCGCGCGGGACGGTGTCGCCACGCAGCCCCTCTCCGCTTCGGGCATTCACGAGCACGCCCCACAGCTGGCCGGTGGGCGCGCGCGCCATGGGTTGTTCGTGCCGACAGCTGGAGTCGTGGACCCGCATGCCATCGCGACCAAGCTCGAACGCGGCATCAAGGCGGACGGCGGCGTCCTGCGCCTCAGCACCCCCGCACTGGAGCTGCTGCGCGAAGACAACCGGGTCGTCGGTGTCAGTCTCGCGGGCGAGCGCCTCTGCGCTGATGCGGTGATAGTTGCCGCCGGTGCTTGGGCTCGCGACTTGGGAAGGCAGGCCGGGCTCACGCTACCGTTGACCCCAATTCGCCGGCACCTTGCGGTGCTGGAGAGTGCGAGCATCGTCCCCGCCCAGCAGCCCACGGTCTGGGACGTAGAACTGGAAACCTACTTTCGTCCCGAGTCGGGAGCCGTACTCGCCAGCCCTTGCGACGAAACTCCCTGGCGCGCCGAGCTTCCGCCTCGAGATCCGGCGGCCCTGGAGCTTCTTGCTTCGCGATTGGCAGCACTGGCGCCCGCTCTGGCCGAAGCCCGCGTGCGCACCAGCTGGGCCTGTCTACGGACGTTCGCCTCCGACCGCAGCCTGGTGGTCGGCCCAGATCCCCGGGCCGCCGGCCTAATCTGGGTCGCGGGGCTAGGCGGCTTCGGCATGAGCGTCGGTCCCGCGCTGGGAGAGCTGGCCGCACAACACGCGACTGGCGAAACCCCAGCTTGGGCAGCCCCACTCTTGCCCGCGCGGCTCTTGGATTCCGGCAATGCGTCCACGACAAGCGCGCAAGACGCTTGTGGATGATCGAGTTTGGTTTGGGGTCGCGGCCCCTGGCCGTCGCTGGGCCACTACTCTAGAGCGTTCGCCAGCGGGACGCTGCTCGCACGGCCAGACGGCCCATCACAAGATGGCGGAACTGCGGGGCGCCTTCGGCTTCAGTCGCTGTTCGAGCCCTCGCGGACAACACGCTGTTTTGAACCGTGAAAATGGGATATCGTGCTTCCTAAATGCACGGTTACATTCCTCGCGAGGTCGGCAACGTGGTCCGCTCGCGCCTTGCCACGAGCCCGTCAGTTGCGCTGCTCGGTGCCAGGCAAGTGGGCAAGTCCACGCTGGCTCGCGCACTGGCGCGAGAGCACCCCGGCAAGGTCGTGTTCCTCGACTTGGAGAGCGCTCCCGACCGGGCACGACTGTCCGATCCGGCTGCATATTTCGCGTCGCTCGATCATACGACGCTCACCTGCTTAGATGAAATCCAACGCATGCCGGAACTGTTCACCGCGCTGCGCGTCGCAATTGATCGCGGCGACCGGTTCGGCCAGTTCTTGATACTAGGTTCCGCATCGCGAGATCTGATCCAGCAAAGCGCAGAGACACTTGCTGGCCGGATCTCGTACCTCGAAATCGGGCCCTTTTCCGTACGGGAACTCACGGAGCCCGCACGCTCGCTGCATTGGGTTCGCGGTGGGTACCCCCGCAGCATCCTCGCACCATCGGAGGCAGCTAGCGTCCAATGGCGCGAGGACTATGTGAAAACGTTCTTGGAACGCGACGTGCCGCAGCTCGGTTTCGCAATTCCAGCAGAGTCGATGCGCCGACTGTGGACAATGCTCGCCCACAGCCAGGGCTCGACGCTCAATAGCGCCAAGCTTGCCGGCTCTCTGGGCGTCAGCGCGCACACGGTTCGCCGATACATCGACATCCTCGAGCAGACGTTCCTCGTTCGCTCACTGCCGGCATACCATGCGAATCTGAAGAAGCGCCTGGTCAAAGCCCCCAAGGTCTACATTCGAGACACGGGGCTGCTGCACACACTGCTGGGGCTCGACACCAAGGATGCGCTTCTAGGGCATCCAGTGTACGGTGCGTCCTGGGAAACGTATGCGCTCGAGAACATCCTCTCGAAGCCAACGAGCGCACGCTGGCAAGCGTCGTTCATTCGCACCACGCACGGCGCAGAAATTGACTTGATCCTCGAACGAGCCGGTCGGCGCATTGTCGTGGAGTGCAAGGCCAACTCGGCACCGAAAGTCAGCCGTGGGTTCCACGGACTGTGCGAGGCGCTGGAGGTAGACGCAGCCTTCGTCGTCGCACCGGTAGGCGATTCGTTTCCACTGCCTCGCGGCGTGACCGCGTGCAGCCCTGGTGAATTCTGGGGCGCGGCGGAACGCTGGATCGAAGACTAGATCGGGAACCTCCAGAGCATTCGCCTGCGGCGCGCAGCTCGCACAGCCCGGCAGCCCATCACAAGCTGGAAGAGCAGTGCGCCACTCCCGCTGAATCCAAGTTCCTCACTTGAGCGCAACGAGCCACGCCGGCTGCGATGCACAGGAGCAGTCTCAGTTGCACGTTCCGGATGCCCATGCGATTCCCAATCCACTGAAACTGAAACCGCAAGTGCCTCTTACAAGCATCTGTCGCCTGAGGGACGCTACCTGCTTGGACTCGTGTCTCCACCTGCCGAAGTCTACCGGGCAGCCACCTTGGGCGTCGGACATGCTTCTCTAGCTTTGCGCGCGCGCAGCCATTCGGCGACGTTCAAGCACGCGGCTGCGCACGTAGGGCGCTAGATCTCGGTCACACCGTCCAAGAAGGAGATGAACCTTTCCCCCGCCCAGCTCTTCGGAGTACTGAGCCTCCTGCTCTTGGAGAATGATGAGCACGGAATGGGGTGCGACCACCTGCAAGAGCTCGCACACGGCCAGGCCGTCGCTTTGGCCGTCGTCGGCAGTGCGCGCGGAATCGACCACGATCGCGTCGTAGTGCTTCTCCAAGGCGCGGCTCACCGCATGTGTGGCGAACTCTACTGGTTCGGGTTCAAAGGTAGGCCCTGACAGCGCCTGGCATTCGGCGTCACGTCTGCGCGCGTCGTTCCCCAACAGAAGCACGCGGATCGTTGCGTCCGGTTTCATGATCTTGCCAAGAATAGGTTGAAACTCGTGTTTGCGGAAGGTACCGGGGCCGGAGCAGCCGCTCCCTTTAAAAGCCCTGCGGGGTGGGCCCGGCGCACAGCGCGGCCGTGTGACGCCACGACTACAGCGTTTTCAGATCTGCAGCTACCCCCGGCCAGTCGTTCTATTCAGAGGCCTGGAACATCGGCGTTCGACCGGATGAGACGCTGCGAATCGCAGCGACGTTGTTCGCAAACGCCACCTGTGGGACGCGCGCGACGCCAGCAAGCTGCACCTCCGGCAACTACCCGTTCGCACCAGCGCTCAACTGCGGTCTCGCCCCGGGACGACGCGCGTATGACGCCTGAAGTTCGATCTTGCTTTTGGTTAGGGGTCGCGGCCCTTTCCGTCGCTGGGGCACTACTCTAGAACATTCGCCCGCGGTACGCCGCCTGGTGATGAGCTGATGACGGCGAGTCACCAGCGGTCGCGTGAGAACCACCGGAGACGTTGCGCATTCTGGTCACTCGTAGCCCCGAGACGGCCGATTGTCCCGCACACCATGCAGTGGTAGTGTGGCTGCCAGAATGCGCGTCGTAACATGGAACATGGGCTGCGGACCCCGGTCGCGCTACCGACACAGCCATGGCGAAGCCTGGGAATACCTTCGCAACGAGCTTGAACCCGATGTCGCCCTCGTCCAGGAGGCGCTGGTCACCGAAGTCACGAGAGCCCAAGCGGCCTACGCGGTCACGCTCTGCGACCGAGCCAACGACACGGTCGAAGCAGGAACAGCGGTGCTCGTCCGACATTGGAAGGTCGCACCGGCTGCAAGCTTGCTTTTGAGCGATCAAACCTACGCTGTTCCTGTCAAGGTCACGACGCCGGCTGGCCGCCTCATTGTCGTTGCGGCTCATGTCTATCCCAAGGAAAACCTCCACCGCGACCTCGCGAAGCTCACCGAGTTGGCGAGCACCACGTACGGCGACCTACCCGTGCTCCTCGGCGGCGATTTCAACTCCGCCCGGCGCTTCGATGAGGTGTACGGCGGCAAGAAACACAGGGGCTTTTTCGCCGCCATGGAGGCCGGCGGCCTCCACGACGTTCACTTCGGCATCCATGGTCGGGAGACCCAGAGCTTCTGGGGGCACCAAACCAAGGAGCAGTACCAAGACGACCACTTCTTCTTGTCCAAAACATGGATCCCGCGAGCCACCTCCTGCGAGGTTGTGGACAACGAGTTCGTTCGTCGCCTGAGTGACCACGGACCAGTCGTGCTGGAGTTGGACGTCGATGCCGGCGAGACCTCCTCACGGCATCGGCCCCCACCCAGAAGCTGACACCGCCGCGCTCGCGGCCTGTACAGGGCCACCGAAGTGTGCAGAGTCCATCGCCGACGAACGCAGTACTGACTGACCTTGCATGGGTTACCCATGGGTTAGCTTCAATGGGGCCGCCGCATGTTCGCGGCGGAGACCAGGAAAACGGGGTCTGGGCTGATGCAAGCTGTGCGCGCTTCAATGGGGCCGCCGCATGTTCGCGGCGGAGACAGCCCCAAGTCGTAAAACGTGCGTCCGATTGTGCGGCTTCAATGGGGCCGCCGCATGTTCGCGGCGGAGACTAGACGTAGCAAGAAAGCGGGCAGAGGCCAGAGTGCGGCTTCAATGGGGCCGCCGCATGTTCGCGGCGGAGACGAGAGTGGGGCACCAAGGACCGCCGCAAGAATTCCCGCTTCAATGGGGCCGCCGCATGTTCGCGGCGGAGACATATGCGAACGCTTTACAGTGAACGGGTAGACCCAAGCTTCAATGGGGCCGCCGCATGTTCGCGGCGGAGACGTGAAGGTCACGAGCACGGAACACACCACCGGCTTCGCTTCAATGGGGCCGCCGCATGTTCGCGGCGGAGACCTGAATGCTGGCGTAGGTGCGTACATCCGTCTTCACGGAGCTTCAATGGGGCCGCCGCATGTTCGCGGCGGAGACGGTGTAGCCAACGGCTGCCAGCGCAGTCCGATGCGGGCTTCAATGGGGCCGCCGCATGTTCGCGGCGGAGACCCTGCGGTTGGATCAAACCTCGCTGGACGGCAAGTTGCTTCAATGGGGCCGCCGCATGTTCGCGGCGGAGACGAGCGAGTGCGCCAGATCGAGGGGATAGGACTGCGCGCTTCAATGGGGCCGCCGCATGTTCGCGGCGGAGACCTCCGGGCGGAACGGGAGGCCGAAGAAGCGCGGCTGCTTCAATGGGGCCGCCGCATGTTCGCGGCGGAGACGCACCTCACGCAACAGGTCACAGAAACCAAACGGGGTGCTTCAATGGGGCCGCCGCATGTTCGCGGCGGAGACCAGATGCGTCGTACCGTTGACGCTCGATTGCCTTGTTGCTTCAATGGGGCCGCCGCATGTTCGCGGCGGAGACGAATACCGATTCGTCGTCTCACCGTTGAGGAGCTGGCTTCAATGGGGCCGCCGCATGTTCGCGGCGGAGACTTCGATATTCCCAACGCGTTCGCGAAGGTAGGACGTCCGCTTCAATGGGGCCGCCGCATGTTCGCGGCGGAGACGAGTCTGAGACGGCTCAGGAGCTCGAGCAGCTCCGGCAGCTTCAATGGGGCCGCCGCATGTTCGCGGCGGAGACGCTGAGAGCGAAGCGCTTACCGAGGCGGTTGATTTGGCTTCAATGGGGCCGCCGCATGTTCGCGGCGGAGACTTCGATATTCCCAACGCGTTCGCGAAGGTAGGACGTCCGCTTCAATGGGGCCGCCGCATGTTCGCGGCGGAGACCCCGGACAAGCGCGGGGTGCGTGGCTACTTCGTTGAGCTTCAATGGGGCCGCCGCATGTTCGCGGCGGAGACCGGTGAAATCGCAGGCCGGTGGTCAGAACAAGGCAGAGCTTCAATGGGGCCGCCGCATGTTCGCGGCGGAGACCCGTGCAATTGGGACGACGACGCGTCTCAAGAATAGGCTTCAATGGGGCCGCCGCATGTTCGCGGCGGAGACCTGACGGCTTGTGGACGGACTTGCTGCCCACCAATCAGCTTCAATGGGGCCGCCGCATGTTCGCGGCGGAGACTCGGTGGTTGCGTTCAGGCGTGAGAACTTGGAGGCGGGCTTCAATGGGGCCGCCGCATGTTCGCGGCGGAGACGCACCTCACGCAACAGGTCACAGAAACCAAACGGGGTGCTTCAATGGGGCCGCCGCATGTTCGCGGCGGAGACGCACCGTAGGTTATTGAGGGTGAAGCATGTTACCCTTGCTTCAATGGGGCCGCCGCATGTTCGCGGCGGAGACTGGTCAAGTCATTCAGTCTGGAAAGGACAAACTGACGATTCGCTTCAATGGGGCCGCCGCATGTTCGCGGCGGAGACATAGAGTACTCGGTGCGGGCGGATGGGGACCCTCAGGGCTTCAATGGGGCCGCCGCATGTTCGCGGCGGAGACCAACCCCTGCTCCTCCACCAACGGTTCCACCAAGTCGCTTCAATGGGGCCGCCGCATGTTCGCGGCGGAGACGGCGGGAGCGCGTAGCTCTCCAGTGACAGCGGGTCCGCTTCAATGGGGCCGCCGCATGTTCGCGGCGGAGACGTGCCGGCTAGCAGCGGGTTCTTGGCCGCGAACGAGACGCTTCAATGGGGCCGCCGCATGTTCGCGGCGGAGACGGGCCAGTTCGTGGGCGAAGCCATCAACGACGATGTCGCTTCAATGGGGCCGCCGCATGTTCGCGGCGGAGACATCAGTTTCAGCGTCGACGCCGCCAGTGAAGTCGGCTAGCTTCAATGGGGCCGCCGCATGTTCGCGGCGGAGACCAGCCAGTCGACCACATCGTAGTGACAGGTCACCGCCACGCTTCAATGGGGCCGCCGCATGTTCGCGGCGGAGACGCCTTTGACCCCTTCTGGAAGGACGGCGGCGTCTCCCGCTTCAATGGGGCCGCCGCATGTTCGCGGCGGAGACCTCTTGATCACAGTATCTCCTCGGTCGCGCTCTCCCGGCTTCAATGGGGCCGCCGCATGTTCGCGGCGGAGACGTACGGAACCCGTTCGACGGGAAAGCCGATGTCGCGGCTTCAATGGGGCCGCCGCATGTTCGCGGCGGAGACGTCGAACACGGCCTCGGTCACGACCTCGCGTTTTTTGCTTCAATGGGGCCGCCGCATGTTCGCGGCGGAGACGAGCGACTCGCTCAGCTACTCGCTGGTAGTCGACTGGCTTCAATGGGGCCGCCGCATGTTCGCGGCGGAGACGTCGAACACGGCCTCGGTCACGACCTCGCGTTTTTTGCTTCAATGGGGCCGCCGCATGTTCGCGGCGGAGACGAGCGACTCGCTCAGCTACTCGCTGGTAGTCGACTGGCTTCAATGGGGCCGCCGCATGTTCGCGGCGGAGACAGGGCGCTGGGCTCACTCGGCGGCAAAAAGTCCAGGCTTCAATGGGGCCGCCGCATGTTCGCGACGGAGACTCGGGCATTGCCGCCGAGCCGCTGCCGATGAAACCGAGCTTCAATGGGGCCGCCGCATGTTCGCGGCGGAGACGGGACTGGATGGTCGGCGGCGTCAGCCCGGTGGGAGTGCTTCAATGGGGCCGCCGCATGTTCGCGGCGGAGACACCCGAAGGCTACAGGGTGCTGACAAGCGAAAGGGGTCGCTTCAATGGGGCCGCCGCATGTTCGCGGCGGAGACCCTCTCGACGGCGACGGGTGTTTCCTCGTCTGCCTCGCTTCAATGGGGCCGCCGCATGTTCGCGGCGGAGACTGGCCCAAGTGCGAAGTTGGGCGATTTCAGTGTCCGTGCTTCAATGGGGCCGCCGCATGTTCGCGGCGGAGACGGTGCATTGGGGCGGGTATGCGGAGTGGGCGGAGGATGCTTCAATGGGGCCGCCGCATGTTCGCGGCGGAGACCAGCGAGCCGCCAGGAAGATGGCGGCTCGGGAGGTGGGCTTCAATGGGGCCGCCGCATGTTCGCGGCGGAGACCCTATTGCTGCAACGCTCGAACGTCCTTGCGCAGTGTGCGCTTCAATGGGGCCGCCGCATGTTCGCGGCGGAGACCAAACGCCACGCAGCAGGCTTCGGGGCGCAGGTCGTGGCTTCAATGGGGCCGCCGCATGTTCGCGGCGGAGACGAGTGGTATTCCCCGTTGGCTGCGTTCGCCGCCATCGCCGCTTCAATGGGGCCGCCGCATGTTCGCGGCGGAGACTTCACGCTCTACGCCACCGGGGGCCGCTGCTGGCTCTGGCTTCAATGGGGCCGCCGCATGTTCGCGGCGGAGACTAACGAGCGAGGTGCGGGCCCACGAGGAACCGGTTCGGCTTCAATGGGGCCGCCGCATGTTCGCGGCGGAGACGGCTCACCACACCTTCAACCCGTGGGAGGGCTGCGAGCTTCAATGGGGCCGCCGCATGTTCGCGGCGGAGACACCGAAGGCGGGAGCGATCGTCAACGGGAAGCCGTTGCTTCAATGGGGCCGCCGCATGTTCGCGGCGGAGACCCGCGATGGCCTACGCGCTCGGCACGGAGCAGATCGAGCTTCAATGGGGCCGCCGCATGTTCGCGGCGGAGACCAACCGCCGCGGCATCGAGGTTGGGGCCTGTGAGTGGCTTCAATGGGGCCGCCGCATGTTCGCGGCGGAGACGGCCCCCCTCTACCTCTTGGTGGCACATCCTGCACTGGCTTCAATGGGGCCGCCGCATGTTCGCGGCGGAGACCACGCGAGCACTGTGGTTCAGCCGCTCACCAGGAACTGGTGGCTTCAATGGGGCCGCCGCATGTTCGCGGCGGAGACGTGCCCGTTGCCGTGACCGAGCCCATGGTGGAGCCGGTGCTTCAATGGGGCCGCCGCATGTTCGCGGCGGAGACGATGATCGCCCAGCGCCAAGACTACTTTCGCCACGACGGGCTTCAATGGGGCCGCCGCATGTTCGCGGCGGAGACCGAAGACACGGGCGGCGGCACCTACGAAGTCGTGCTGCTTCAATGGGGCCGCCGCATGTTCGCGGCGGAGACTACGCGGAATTCGTACGCGAGCAGCTCCTGCAGATCCCGCTTCAATGGGGCCGCCGCATGTTCGCGGCGGAGACAGTGAAAGGCACCCTCGCGCATGCCCAGGCCACTCTGCTTCAATGGGGCCGCCGCATGTTCGCGGCGGAGACGTGATTCAGGAGCTCTCGAAGCTGCCGCTGGTCATCGACGCTTCAATGGGGCCGCCGCATGTTCGCGGCGGAGACCTCGTTGACGCCCTCTGTCACCTGTTCGAATTCGCAGCTTCAATGGGGCCGCCGCATGTTCGCGGCGGAGACTCCCAAGCAAAGCCACCGACGCCCTGGAGTACTACGCTTCAATGGGGCCGCCGCATGTTCGCGGCGGAGACGGATTCGTGGACTGGTGGCGCGGCGAGGGCCGGATGGCTTCAATGGGGCCGCCGCATGTTCGCGGCGGAGACGCGATATCGCCGACGCCCAGGTGCGCCGCGAAGTCGTGCTTCAATGGGGCCGCCGCATGTTCGCGGCGGAGACCCGCATCAAGCAGGTCGAGTCGCGCACAGCCAGGCGGCTTCAATGGGGCCGCCGCATGTTCGCGGCGGAGACCTTCTGCAGGAGATCGACCCGCGCTTTTCTCTGATGCTTCAATGGGGCCGCCGCATGTTCGCGGCGGAGACGCGTTGGTGGCGGTGGCGCGCTGCTGCGCTCTCGCGAGCTTCAATGGGGCCGCCGCATGTTCGCGGCGGAGACGTCAAGCTGGCCCTGCATCCGCAGGACGTCAGCATGCTTCAATGGGGCCGCCGCATGTTCGCGGCGGAGACATCACCTGGGCGAACCCACCGCCTGGCCTCGACGCGGCTTCAATGGGGCCGCCGCATGTTCGCGGCGGAGACCGCAACTTGGGCGGCGGACCGGCTGGTTATCACTCGGTGCTTCAATGGGGCCGCCGCATGTTCGCGGCGGAGACGAGATGGTCGGCCGGGTTGTGTTCGTGCACGAGGCCGGCTTCAATGGGGCCGCCGCATGTTCGCGGCGGAGACTTCGGGGGCCCCGATGGCCTCCGTCCTCGTCACTGATGCTTCAATGGGGCCGCCGCATGTTCGCGGCGGAGACAAGTCGACCCCGAGACCGTCATGGCGACCTACCTCTGCCTTCAATGGGGCCGCCGCATGTTCGCGGCGGAGACCTCGAAGTCGTCGTAGCCCATCAGCCGCCCCCCTTCCTTCAATGGGGCCGCCGCATGTTCGCGGCGGAGACCTGGCATCTGCCCAGCACCAGCGCTGCAGTCGATCTCCCTTCAATGGGGCCGCCGCATGTTCGCGGCGGAGACAGGACATCGAAGCGGCGTGTGAGCGCCTGGTAAAGATCCTTCAATGGGGCCGCCGCATGTTCGCGGCGGAGACCTCGGAGTGAGCCCCGGCGCGTCGTGGGTCGAGGTTCCTTCAATGGGGCCGCCGCATGTTCGCGGCGGAGACGTCGAGACCGGGGCCGGGTTCAGCGCCGCCACGGCCTTCAATGGGGCCGCCGCATGTTCGCGGCGGAGACTGATGACCCGCCACCCGCACCGATATAGCGACCGAAACCTTCAATGGGGCCGCCGCATGTTCGCGGCGGAGACATCTTGTTCGAAAGCGAGGTGTGATGGCCCTTGATCTTCCTTCAATGGGGCCGCCGCATGTTCGCGGCGGAGACGGATCTATCGCGAGTCGTGTCGGCTCACCCCCTACCAGCCTTCAATGGGGCCGCCGCATGTTCGCGGCGGAGACAACCGGAGCCGAGGATGCTTGGCCGACGCGGCTCGCCTTCAATGGGGCCGCCGCATGTTCGCGGCGGAGACGTCCTACTGGTCGAGGGTAAAGGCCTAGGCCCCCGGCCTTCAATGGGGCCGCCGCATGTTCGCGGCGGAGACCTCCCTTGTCACGACTGGCTTTGCCCATCACTCCACCTCCTTCAATGGGGCCGCCGCATGTTCGCGGCGGAGACCAGGGACGGTCGCCTCTGGGTCCTCGAAGAGGTCCTCCCTTCAATGGGGCCGCCGCATGTTCGCGGCGGAGACAAGGTCGAGACGGGTCCACCGGATGCGGCTTCAAGCGACCTTCAATGGGGCCGCCGCATGTTCGCGGCGGAGACATCGAGCCCGACCCGGAGTTTCGCGACATGATGGTTCCTTCAATGGGGCCGCCGCATGTTCGCGGCGGAGACCAGACGCATTACGTTTTCTGCAGCCTGACGCTGCATCCTTCAATGGGGCCGCCGCATGTTCGCGGCGGAGACCACCGGGAAGCCATCGAGCACGCGCACCTGGTGCTCTCCCTTCAATGGGGCCGCCGCATGTTCGCGGCGGAGACGGAGCACGTTTCGATCCCGGCGGTAGCCAACTGCGTACCTTCAATGGGGCCGCCGCATGTTCGCGGCGGAGACCCGCCCCCGAGGTTTGCACCGCCGTTTAGCGCGACCCTTCAATGGGGCCGCCGCATGTTCGCGGCGGAGACTTGGCGACGGGGGCGGAACAGGACTTGTTCCATTCCCTTCAATGGGGCCGCCGCATGTTCGCGGCGGAGACCATCATCGGGCACGTGCTTGGGCGGGCGAGCCTTTTCCTTCAATGGGGCCGCCGCATGTTCGCGGCGGAGACTGGAGAGATGGCTGAATACATTGTGATGAGTCGAGAGGACCTTCAATGGGGCCGCCGCATGTTCGCGGCGGAGACCTACGGTTCGTCGACGTAGGCAGGAGAGGGAGATAGTCCTTCAATGGGGCCGCCGCATGTTCGCGGCGGAGACAGGATGGCACCTTAACGGAGGCTGGCGAGCTATTGCTAGCCTTCAATGGGGCCGCCGCATGTTCGCGGCGGAGACCGAGGTACTACGATGCTCATTCTTTGATGCTCCGAACCTTCAATGGGGCCGCCGCATGTTCGCGGCGGAGACTAGTTGAGTCGGACTTATTAGTGTTAGTTGGCATCTTCCTTCAATGGGGCCGCCGCATGTTCGCGGCGGAGACCGTATCACGCGCTTTGGGCGCGTGCACACTGGGGCCCTTCAATGGGGCCGCCGCATGTTCGCGGCGGAGACTCGACGATTTGGTGAGTGAGCTCGACGAAGAGAGCCTCCTTCAATGGGGCCGCCGCATGTTCGCGGCGGAGACGTGCGTGAGTGGGGCAGTGGGGCAGTGGGTATATACCCTTCAATGGGGCCGCCGCATGTTCGCGGCGGAGACCCCCGCGGCCCTTGCCTTCCTCTACGCGGATGTCGTCCCTTCAATGGGGCCGCCGCATGTTCGCGGCGGAGACCACGGTCAACCCGTACAAGTGCGGGGACCTAATCGACCCTTCAATGGGGCCGCCGCATGTTCGCGGCGGAGACGAGCGGCAGCTGAACGAGCGGCTCGAGCGATCTACGCGCCTTCAATGGGGCCGCCGCATGTTCGCGGCGGAGACCTCCCGGACGGGAAGCGAGTCGAGCTCACCACGGGCCCTTCAATGGGGCCGCCGCATGTTCGCGGCGGAGACCAGGGGCCCGCACCGTGCGAGACAGGTGGGTCTCCGGCCTTCAATGGGGCCGCCGCATGTTCGCGGCGGAGACCTCCATCTCCTTGACGCTGCGCCCCAACCACGTCTTCCTTCAATGGGGCCGCCGCATGTTCGCGGCGGAGACACGGCGTCCACCTACTTCGACCATTCTCATTGGCAGCCTTCAATGGGGCCGCCGCATGTTCGCGGCGGAGACGATGACACCAAGTGGGCTAACGAACGCGTCCCACTGCCTTCAATGGGGCCGCCGCATGTTCGCGGCGGAGACAAGAAGAAGGCGGTCGACGACGAGAAGCAGCGGAACCTTCAATGGGGCCGCCGCATGTTCGCGGCGGAGACACGTTCTACGCCAAGGGGTTCCGCGACTTTCGGCGCCTTCAATGGGGCCGCCGCATGTTCGCGGCGGAGACAGCCCGCCGACCCCGAAGCGGTCCGCCGAGGCCGTCCTTCAATGGGGCCGCCGCATGTTCGCGGCGGAGACAACATCTTCGCGGCGCCGTGTGACTGGGCGTTCTGGGACCTTCAATGGGGCCGCCGCATGTTCGCGGCGGAGACCGGGGTGGACGACTTCTTTGCGTGGGAGCAATTCCGCCCTTCAATGGGGCCGCCGCATGTTCGCGGCGGAGACAACCAGTATCACCGGCTGCTCGAGGAATACCCGATCGTCCCTTCAATGGGGCCGCCGCATGTTCGCGGCGGAGACTCCATTTCCCCCCTACCCCCCAAGGGGAAAAAGAGGCCCTTCAATGGGGCCGCCGCATGTTCGCGGCGGAGACCAGCGATGGTGCGTACGCGGCGGGACTGGTCGATCGCCCTTCAATGGGGCCGCCGCATGTTCGCGGCGGAGACGGGCCTAGCGGTCGGTCTTGCCGAACAGGCTTGCCACCCTTCAATGGGGCCGCCGCATGTTCGCGGCGGAGACTAGCGATCCGGCGGTGCACTGCTGCAGCTTACCCTTACCTTCAATGGGGCCGCCGCATGTTCGCGGCGGAGACCTGCACCTGCCTTCGGCGGGCAACGACATCATCGTCCTTCAATGGGGCCGCCGCATGTTCGCGGCGGAGACTTGAAGATCGCCTTCATGGCGGAAGCGATGCCATCCACCTTCAATGGGGCCGCCGCATGTTCGCGGCGGAGACAGCTCTCGAGAGAGCCGTTGTAGATCGTGCAGTTGGAGAGCTGGGTGCGAGTACGATCATTCTCTGAGTAATGACTTGCGGCCGTGTGCGTCAGGGGGAACGCGACTGCAAGTCATAGCGTTGCGATTTCAATGACCTGGCCCGGTGCGAGCGGGTAGGGTGGTTCGGGCACCACCTCACCGCTCGATTCTAACTCGGGCCGAGCCGCTTTGGGAATGGCGGAGGTTGCCACGGGCGTCCCTTGAAGCTCAAACGACCAGGGCGTGACGTTCGGGATGCGTGTGCGGTTTGCCAAGCGCGGTGATGGACGTCGAGCCGCGACCTTCCACGGGGCCTACGTCCACGAACAGGACCTGATCTTCGTCGTGGTGAATCAGCTCGGCCAGGGCAGTTCTCAGTTCGACTAGCTCGCGTTTGCTGAGTTCGCACTGGAATACGGATAGCTGCAAGTGATCGCCCCAGCCACGCATCGTTCGAAACACCTTTCTGAGGCGTTTCGGATCACAGATGTCATAGGCGACGATGTACGTTTGACGCATTGGTTGGTTCCGTCAGCGTGTGCGAAACGCCGGGTAGCGCGCGATCTCGCCCAGCAGGAACCGCGACATCAGCCGAGCCTGTACCTCGAGGACTCGTCGGTAGCTGATGCGGTAGCCGAACACGGGATGAGACACGAGCTGGTCCATCCGCCGCTCGTAGGCGCTGATCAGGCGCTTGCGAGCTGGCGGTGTCAAGGCAACCGAGCCTGCAGCGCGCACGAAATCCCCTGGGCCGATCACGCGATTGTTGACCACGGAGACCACGACGGAGTCCGCGACCAGTGGACGGAACTCCTCCATCAGGTCCAGCGCCAGGGCGGGTCGACCGAACCTCGGTTGATGATAGAAGCCCAGCAACGGATCGAGCCCGACGTTGGCAAGGGTCGTGGCGAAGTCCTTCGTGAGCAACGCGTAACAGAATGAGAGCATGGCGTTGACGGGGTCTCGGGGCGGACGGCGATTTCGCCCGTCAAGGTCGAAATCCGACGCATCACCGTCGTTGGGCTTCAGCATCTCCGAAAAGCTCCCGAAGTAGGTTCGAGCTGCAGAGCCCTCGATCCCCAGCAGGCTTTCTAGGCAGTCAACCTGTTCGGCCTTCCGTGCGAGCTGACGGAGTTCGAACAGCACGACCTTGCTCGGTGCTTCTGTGTTACGCCGAAGCAGCGTGCGGCAGTTCAAGACCTTGGACACTACCAAGCCTTTCGCAACGCTGAGACAAACCCCTGGGGTCGTGGCCGCGGAGTACTGAGCAAGTCGCAACTCGACGTTCTTCGAGTCGAGTCCTGCTGCGCGGCCAATGTACCAGCCGCCGTAGGTGAAGAACGAAACCGGAATACCGCGCTGCAGCACGGCGCGGAGTGCCTGCGTCGTCACCTGAACATTGCCGAACACATTCACCTCGGACGTGTTCGACAGGCGGCCTTCGACTTTCACGCCCGTCTTCGCCGCCTTGACCACGATTCTCTCGCCATCGAGGCAGATCCGCGCGCCCTGCTCTTGGACCAGCAACGGAACGCGATCGTCGCGTGCCGGGTGCAATCGGCGAACCGGGCCCTGCTCGGGGTCAGGAGCCAGTCCCCAGGGATCACGATCTCCCTCGACTGCTTCCGATTCGTTGCGCTCTTCGCTGGCCCCGCGCTCGAGAGCGGACAGTTCGTCCGGCAGGCAGATCCCTACGAGCGAGCACCCGTTACACTTTGGACTGTCCACGAGTGGCGGCGGGAGTTCATCCTCCAAGGCGAGCCGCTTGGCCCGCGCGATCGCGCCGACCGTCGTGGCAATCAACTCATCAGACAGCTCGATCCGCGTGCGCTGCCGCGCCGCTGCGAAGTAGATTTCGGCGTGGCCGCACTGATATCCGTGTTCCCGAAGCAAGAGCGCCTGGGCGCAGACTTGAGCCCGCTCCGGGAGGTACGCACCTTCGGGAACGTCAGGCGGCTTTCCTCGCTTGTATTCGATGGGAACGACCCGTGATCCGGATTCGTCCACGTCCACCACGTCGATCTTCGCCGTGACGCCGAGCACCCCCGACGACAGCCAGACCGACCTTGCAGAGTAGGGCCTGTCGTTCTCCTCCGCGTGAGCGCTGGCGTCGCCATCTTCCGTTCGCGACCCGTGGCGCCTTCGTCCCAAGGGCTTCGCTCGCGCATCTGCGCGCCGATGGACTGCGCGACCGTCAACGGTGAAATAGTTGTCCGCGAACTCACCCTGCACCCATTCGAGGTACATCAACCGCTCGCAATACAGCACTTCGTTCACCATCCGCGCTGGAACGAGCTGCTCCTGTTTCGCCACCGCAGGAAGCACGCGCGCCAGGCGCTTCGCGGTGGCGCCCGGCATAGCTGCGCCCATCGTCTCGACGGCGAGGGGCCCAGCATCACTTCGGTCTTTCGCCATCTCGCTGCAAGCCTACGGCTCCGCTGTGACATCGGAGGTCACAGCGCCGTAGCCCCAGCCACCACCCCCGCGCTATCCCGACGTTGCCTGGTTCTTTTGGGGGATGTGGCGCGCAGCCCATCATCGGAAGTTCTTCGGGGTTCGTCGCGGCGGCGCCAGCCCATGTCCTCGCGCTGGGCAGCGTGGACCATGACTGCGTTCTCACCGGCGCAGGACCGTTTGTAGCGACAGCCCATGCCCTCGCGTTGGGCGGCGCGAGAGGCTAGAGTGTGTGCTTGCCGATGACGCAGCACGCCTTGGGCACGTTCACGCAACTCTGGGACCAGCTCGACGAGCTGCCCGAGGACGTGATTGGCGAAATCGTCGCGGGCGAAATCCGCGCCACCCCTCGGCCGAACCCGCCACACGTTCGGGCTGCCTCCGCGCTCAGCGTGCTCGTGGGCGGTCCGTTCGGCTTCGGAATCGGCGGTGGCTCTCCGGGCGGCTGGATGATCCTTGCGGAGCCGCGCGTACGATTTGGCGACGACGTTCGCGTTCCCGATCTGGCTGGGTGGCGCCGGGAACGCTACGCCGAGCCCGAGTCAGGCCCCTACACCGCTGTCCCAGATTGGGTCTGCGAAATCCTCTCGCCCTCGACTGCTGCCGTCGACCGCGGTGAAAAGCAACCCGAGTACGCTGGCGCCGGCGTCGCCCACCTCTGGCTCCTAGACCCTCTCGCCAAAACCCTCGAAGTACTTCGCCTCCAGTCCGACCTCTGGGTCGTCGCCGCCGTCCACACCGGCGACACGCCCGTTCGCGCCGAGCCCTTCGACGCTATCGAACTCGATCTCGGAATGGTGTGGCGGGGAAGCGGTTGAGCCCAGCGAGCGCCACCAAGCAGGACGGACTCGGGCGCCGCGGGAAGCAAGACCGTGATAGCGGGTGTCCGCCAAGCGCTGATCGCTCCACTTCAGCTGCGTGCGGCACAATGAGGTTTGACGTGCCACCGGGAGGCTGGCGGGGGCGGAAGCACGCGACCACGGGGAGCATGTCGCGGCACATGCCCGCCCGATGCTAGACTCAGCAGTGTGAACGACCCCGCCAAGAAGAGAGCAACCTACGCGGATGTCCTGGCGGCGCCACCGCATCGGGTCGCGGAGTTGGTCGCTGGAACCTTGGTCACGTCGCCGCGCCCCGCCGCGCCCCACGCCCACGCGACCAGCGTACTGGGTATGGACATCGGTTCTCCCTTCCAGCGAGGGCGCAATGGCCCCGGTGGTTGGTGGATCCTGTACGAACCGGAACTGCACTTCGGCGAGGACGTGGTCGTTCCGGACCTCGCTGGTTGGCGGCGGGAACGCATGCCCACCGTGCCAAACGTGCCCCACTTCACACTTCCGCCAGACTGGCTCTGCGAAGTGCCGTCGCCCTCGACCGAAGCATTCGATCGCGCAGACAAGCTGGGCGTGTACGCCAGCGCCGACGTGAGCTGGGTCTGGCTGGTCAACCCGCTGATGCACACCCTCGAGGTGCTGCGCCTGGAGAAAGACAAGTGGACCGTGCATGCGGCACACCGCGAGGATGCCGTCGCTAGAATCGACCCCTTCGCCGCCATCGAATTGCACCTGGGCGATCTGTGGTTGGCCCAGACAGAGGAGTAGTTCAGCGGTCTTGCGACGCGGGAAGCCCAAAGGCGGCGGATTGGGTCCTCAAGATCGCCTCACCTCGACGTCGGTAATGCTCTCCGTCGTGGAGGCGGAGAAATCCGTCGTTCCTGCCGTGGTCTGCGCCACCTAGCGTAGCTCCACGAGCTTCACGTCGAGCGCCTTAGACGCCTTCCATATCGTGGCCAGCGTCACGCCCGTGTCGCTTGGATCGAGCAAGCGGTGAACCACCGTTCGGCTGGTGTTCATGGCACGAGCCAGGGCCGATTTGCTCATCGCGCGACGTTTCATCACGCGCTCGATCTTGTCAGCGAGCAGCTTCTTCTGAGTCAGCAGACCCACGTCGTCGGTCTCCCCCAACTCGTCAAACAGCGAGTCCAGTGTCGAGCCGATGTGCTTGTTCTTTTTCATGGGTTTCCTTTCACTTTCCTCTGTCGTCTTCGGGCAAGTTCGAGGTCACGTCTTGGCGTCTTCTGCGGCTTCTTTTTGAACCCGTGAAGCAGGACCATGGCAGAGCCATCGAGGCAGAACAGAACGCGGTAGATGTCGTCGTCGAAGCTCGTTCTGACTTCGAACAAACCTTCGCCGAAACCATCGACGAGCGGCTTGCCGACCGGCCACCTCCACTGCGCGAGTTGGATGTCGGAGCCGACCTCTCGGCGCACCTCGACATCGAGCTCCTTGAGCCACTCGCGGACGGGCTCGTTGCCCGCAGCCGTGACGAAGAATCGGCATTCCAGCTGCGGCTTCCTCGGTGTGCGTGCTTCCTCGTCTCGATCTCTCTTTCCCACTGCCTTTTGACTGCGGAGTCGCTTCGCCGCCACATGGACAGTGTACTCATTTCGGTACAGATCGCA
This sequence comes from Polyangiaceae bacterium, assembly GCA_965222375.1. Lineage (GTDB taxonomy): Bacteria > Myxococcota_A > Polyangia > Polyangiales > Polyangiaceae > JACKEA01. Next base: position 1,983,626 of record CBDCTZ010000016.1, on the reverse strand, counting down.
AATGGCGTCGAATCGACCCCTTCCAGCGGTATTCACCGAATAGCCGCGGGTTGGGATGCGTGATGACAATGTAGACCCGCAACCGCATGAGGCACGCCCACGACCGTCGATCAGTGCGTTCAAGCGGCTTAGTGTGTTGCGGCTTCCGCGGTGGTCCACACAAGCAGCCGCCCGTCCCCTTCCACGCCATGGAGTTCGATTTCTGCATGGCGCGGCGGGCCATCGGCCGGGTTCAAGAGTGCGTCGTTCGGCGGCACAGAACGCACGTTGTTGGAGTGCCGGTTCGCGCAGCTGATTCCCCTCCGCCCGCCGCACTTTCTGGTACTCTCTAGTGGAGTCAATGGGGGCTGCTAAACCAACCGGGAAGCTGACGGCAGGGGAAGCGCGCGACGATGCGGAGCTTGTTGCAGCAGTTGCGGAAGTAGTTGGCCTGAGTCAGCAACAGGTGGCGGAGCGCTTGCATACTGCTCACGGTGCGCATCAGGTGCGCAACCTGTTTCAGGAACACTGGCCGCTGACGCCAATACAACTGGAGAACCTGAACGTAAAGCTGGCGCGGGACCACCGATTGCATGACGAGATTCGCAGGGCTCTGGGCACCACCCGCCACCTCGTGGCAAGACGTCTGAACGCTGCGCACGGCAGGACGCTCCTCAGGAACCTGTTCTGGGATAATTGGCCAGAGATTGATGAAGCGCCGGGCCAGGAGCAAGGGTCCAGTGACACGGTGCTCGACGGTGGCGACCTGGATGACGAGCACGACACGGAACTCCTCGAACCAAGTGGGCCCCCGCCCCTCTCGGCTGGCACCTTGCTGAGTGCGCGCTACCGGCTACTGCGCGAGTTGAGGGAGGGCGGGTTCGGTACGGCCTGGTTGGCGCAGGATCGGCTTACCGGGTTGGAGCTGGTCCTCAAGATCCCGAAAGAGGAAGACGGTGGTGCGATAAGAAACGAACTCCGCCAAGCGTTTCGTATCGTTCATCCGAATATCTGTCCCGCCTTCCCCGATCGTGATGATGACACGGGCCGCCCATTTCTCGTGATGCCCTATGCTGGCAACGATCTTGAGTTATTGATCCATCAGTATTCGCCCGGGCCGTTTCCCCTGGCACTGGCAGTTCACGTCTTGGTTTGTGTGGCCGACGCTCTCGACTACCTGCATGACCACCTCGTACTCCACCTCGACGTGAGTCCAAGAAATATCCTGATGGACGAGGAGGACTTCGTCCGCCTGACGGACTTTGGCGCTTCTTCGCTTGCTCGCCTGAGGCAGACGGAAGATGGAAACGCAACGCGCCTTGCCACCTCGCTTCACTCCCTCAACATGGCGTACGCAGCACCCGAGCAACACGAGGGGAACGCACGAAGTCGCTCGGATCAGTACAGTCTGTTTCGGGTTTTCTGTTCCCTGCTCGAGGGGCGCGTACAGACTTCGCCGCACTATGAGTTTCATCCGTTTGAGCGCTTGACCGAATCTCAGAACGCAATCGTGCGGAGGGCGCTTTCTCAGGACCCCGAACAGCGGTTCGATTCATGCGCGGAACCCGCCCGTGCGCTGGCCAATGGGTTGGGTGACGTGCCGACCGATGTGTTAACGGGTGATGTCAGGACGCTCTGTGCGCAGTTTGTCTATCGTGTTCAGACGGAAGAGCGAAGAATGTCGAGCGCGACTGTTCGACTTGGCGGCAGTCTTAGGCTTGCTCACGGATTGGAGCGGGTGCTCCAAGCCACGCTCCGGTGGCTGGCCAAGCGCCACCTGGTCGATCCGCTCGCGGAACTGCAGCAAGAGGATCCCCACGCGACCTCGTTGGACCGTACAAACACGTCCAAAATCGCCAAGACAATTACACGCATGTGGTTGAACTTCGGGGAGACTGCTGGAGAGCGTGTGATTGTCGCGCCTATAGCAGAAGACTTGAGCCTAACTGGCAAGAGGAGCGCAATATGGAGGCTGATAAATGCCCGCAACGACGTCATCCATGGTCGGCGCCCACCGGAAGCAATCCTCAAATACGCTTCGGATGCGGCAGCCGTTCTGAGCCAAATCGGACAGCCCGAAGGGAGGCCATAGGCAACCTCCAACGGAAAGCCCTTTTGGTCCTATGTCACTCTCGCCGGTGCGAACGTCCCGTATCCGCCTTGGTCGGAGCGAGAAATGGCCGCTGAGAGCACTGTGGCGATTGACCGAGCAGCGCGAGCCGCGGGTCCTGCGTCAGGTGGCGGCGTGTTGCGGATGAGACTTCCTGCGATCCGCAGGGAAGCGGGTCGAGTCCATATTGGCCAGGTGATAGCACTATCTTTCCAGCCACCCGAGATGCCAGTTGTGACCAGGCGACCCCCGCGAGGGAAGGCTGGCAACACGCCGAGACCGATGAACGCCAACCAGTCAGCGCCGGCAACAGTCGTCTTCTTGTCGCCGGATGGGTTGGTGGCGCGCAGGGCGTAGAATCGAGCGTTTGTCGAGTCCCAGCCCATGTTGGGCAACGTGCTTTCCCTCCGCCAGGGGCCAGCAAGGGCTTCTTCCAGGTCCTCCTTGGTGACGCCGGCCTGCAGTTCTGCAACTGCCTTGAGGAACTGTTGTTGCCCTGCCGTAAAGTGGAGTGCCGTGGGCTTGGTGTTGCCGTTGTTGTCCTGCACCGTCTCGCTGCCATAGGCTGCTGCGGTATCGAGGGCACGGCGGAGCAGCGGAAGCTCCGTCGCACTCCGCTCGGCACCGGCGCGACTGGCGAGCGCTTCGAGAAACTGTCGCATTGCTTTGGGTTTGGGTTTGAGGTCCCGCGTGAGCTTGCTCTTGGCACGGCGCGGATCGACAAGCGCGTCACCGCTCCCGTCGTACGAAAGCAAAAATGCTGGATCGTCCTGCCAGGTGGCCTTGTCTTCCAGGATCTCACCGATGATGGCGTCCAGGCTGGGACAGCCGTGAACAACGGGTCGCCAGGACCCTTCGTCAACCCACGACAGCCCGGGGCGGGCGCGGTTGTGCCCACGGGACCGGTGGTCCAAGACGCGTAGCACACCGAGGGCGGCGAGAAATCCGAGTGGGTTCGCGCCGTCTAGACCAGTGAGGGTGACCTTCGACTCCGGCATGGTTTCAAACGACTCCTTGCGCGACATCAACGGTAGCCGCACCTGCGCGTGCGCTGGAACGCTTCCCGAGAGAGCTCTCCTCGCTGGCGCGGTGGTCAGCGAGCCGAACCAGGGCTTCGAACCAGGCCAAGGTCCACCAGCCGTAGCGCTCGGTCAGTAGCCAGTAGCGTTCTGCCACTCCGGAGTCCGGCATTGCCAAGCCATGGGCGGTGTTGGCTGCGAAGTGCGTATCATCGAACACTAACTCCACGTTTCCTGAAGGCCCATCGGCCAAGGCAGGTGCGAACGGGCGGCACCAGCCGTGGTGGCTACCCACAAGATGCAGAACCAGCTCTGGATCATTCGCGCGGGCGAGTGCATCAGCTGTACCCTCGAGCATCGCGACGGAGAGAAGCTCGTGACGATACCCCACGGGGTAGCCAGAACGTATGCGAGCCTGTTTGCGGGCTGCGCGGTCACTGGCGTTGCCGCGCGATTTGGCAAGCAACTGATCGCTCGCAGCCAGACGAACTGGGCTGCCGCCATGCAGCATCCGCTGGAAGCGCGCGTCGGCTTTGCCGATGTCATGCAGACGGGCAGCCAGGGCAAGATCGTGGGCGAGAGTCTCGGGAAGGTCGACATTCTTGGAGAAGCCCTGTGCCCAGCGCTCCACGTCGCCCAAGTGCTCCTCCAAACCGACCTCTCTCCCAATGTGTGAGGCGCTATCGTCGTCGTCGTTGACGATGTCGCTGGCGAGGTCGAAACCGTAAAGAACTGGCTCACGATGCAAGTCCAGACGCCGCCTGCCGATCACGGCGTAGTAGGGGGAGCCCTCGAGCTGGACGATGCGGAGCTGCGCCCTTTTCTGCGTCAAGGCGTTGGCAACCAGCTTCCAATTGTCGGATCCCGCCGTGCGTGCGTCGACCAACCACTCGTGCACGACATTGCGCGGACGGTATTCCGGGTCGTCTACTTCGGGAACCATGGGGATGCTTTCCGCGACCGCTGCTGGCAGCAGAGCCCCCGAGGATTCCCCGTCAGCCTCACCGCCTTCTTCCGCGCGGCCACGTTTACCGACTCTGCGTGTGGCATGGGTCAGCTGAGGCACAAGCCGCAGTACCGGCCGGCCTCTATGCACGAATTGGGCCCAGTCCCCAAGATCGCTCACGGGCTCCGTGGCGCGTGGGTTCCAATTCCCGTCCCGAATGCCACCATAGCCCGAAGGAACCACGATGGTTGCCTCGGGGTAGGCGTCGTTCGCTGTGCGACAGACCTTTGCTCCGGCCTTTGTGACGATCAAGAACGCGCGACGCTCGAGCTGTTCGTCATCCCTACGGCGTACATTCCCAGAAAGGTCGCTGCTCGCGGCTTCGACATCCGTCAGCTCGCCGGCGGCTCTGTTTGCAAGCCAGTCACGGAACGCCGGTAGCGGCACGCTGATGCTCTCGAGGCTGCTTGGCGGAGCCACGGCAAGGCTTGCTGTCGCGTAGCGCTCAACGTTTGCTTCTACTTCGCTGGTGGGATCATTCAAGTTCTTGGAATCGACGTCTGCGCGCCAAATAACGCGGACTTCAGCCAGTCCTCGGTCTGGTCCATGTAGCCAGAGCGCGACGTCCGGATCGGGCTTGCCTCGGGGATTCGTTTGGGCCCAAGCGTCGATGTGTGCGGGCAGCATCACTGGGGCGTGCCGTACCGGTGAGCACAGCTCCTCGAGGTCCTTTGCGTCGCCGGTTGGGAACGGGAAGCTCGCAATGCCGAAGTCGACGGTGCCGGTTGCGTCCGCCCGATCTTGAAGCCAGTTCCAGGTCTTGCCTAGCGCTGCCCCGTACACAGGATCGTCCTCGCTGTCGCGGGCCTGGTCCTTGCGGATGAGGATCGTCGCGCGCGTTTGCCCGATCTCACCCCGGCGGTCGAGGCGACCGAAGCGCTGTCGCAGGGCATCGAGACTCGCGCATTCGGTTACTAGCGCGTCAAAGTCGAAGTCGGCGCCTGCTTCGATGGTTTGAGTGGACACGACGATAATCGGACGCCTCCCTGCGACCCTGGGGGCTCCGGCCGTCACGCGTGCTGCAACGCTCGTGGGATCGTCGGTACTGCCAAATATGTTGGTGCGGTCGAGCGGTCGCATCCGCCCGGTGAGCAGTACAGTGTCCGCCTTTGGTCCTATCCGCTGCTTCAGGTCTTCGTGGACCTGCCGTGCCAGCGCCACGCGATTGACGATCACGGCTAGTCGTTTCGCGCCAGCTTCGAGGTGACGGCAAGCTTCCGACGAAAAAGTCCCGATGCTACGCGCCGCCACCACGGGTTGACCCAAAGTTGCGAGCTTGCTCGCGTTGAGACGTTGCTGCACGACTGGGTGGGCTAGATCACCCTCCGAGAGACGGAAGCGGGTAGTTTCACGGCCTGCGGTACCCACTGGCGTTGCCGACATGCGAACGAAGGCCCACCGATCGGGGATTTCCAACGCTGCTGCGGCCGCTCTGGCCGCGCTCTCGCGCCATGGTCTCCAACGCTCACCGATCGCATGGAGGGTTTCGGCGAAGGCTGTTGAAAGCTGAACTTCATCGAGCATGATCAGCGCGTCCTGACCGAGCAGACCGGCGTGCACAGGTGCCATTCCGGGCGACACCCCGTATCCGCGGAAGAGCAGGCGGGACCCAACCTGGTCGACCGTACTCAGCGCGACTACCGGACGATCGGGGCGGTGGGCCCAGGCCTCATCCCGGGGCATTCCCCCACGAAGCACTCCGACTTCGAATGGGGGGGCATCATCCGGGCCGTCCCACAGCCTGCGGAGCGCTCGCGCTACTGACGCCAGTGAGCCTTCCCGGGCTGTCCGGAGCGAGTGCTGGATCTTGCGTGCGTGGTCCGCTGCTTGATCGACCACGACTCGTCGGTCGACGACCAAGATGATGCGGCGCGGCGCGATCTCGGGGCGAACGGCCAGCGTGAATAACGCAACATCGATAGCACTCGTCTTGCCCAGACCCGTTGGAATATCTAGCAGGGGCGGCCAGACTCCAGTTTCCAGAATGGTCTCAGCGAGGTGCTGTTGCCAGGGGAATGGCTCGTGGCCGTGCAGCGCCGTGAAGTACTGGCCGAACTTGATGCTCTGCGGCGGAGTCATTCCTGAACCATCGCTTCATACGGTTGGGGAAAGCACAGCCCCAGTCCATGGTAGCGCCCCGCCCCCAGCAACACCGGGCCTGACACCGGCACCGGAAACTCGATGCGTGCGTGCACCTTCACGCGCTGGTGCTTCTTCGGGTCTTTGGGGAATGGTGGGTAAGCTCGGGCCTTGATCGTGCCATTCAGAGGCACGGACGGGTGGATCTGCACGTAGCGTGGGCTTGGAAGACCGATGCGCCCGCAGGCAATGGCGATCGACTGCTCCGCTGCCTCAAAAGCTTTCCTAGCTGTTGTCGAATCTTGGGACGACAGGTTGCCGGGGTTCCGGTCCAGCGCGATGGGCGTTGCCGTCACCCAGGCGTGAGATGGGCGAGATGGGCGACACCAGTGGTCTGAGCGCAACGTCTTGAGGGGGGCGACACCCCAGTCCACGCGTTCGAGCATGACAACTCCTGCTCGGCCCAGGGCTAGCTCGAGGACGGGCGTGTCGACGAGCTCATCGTCGTCTTCTAGACGTCGCTCGTTTTCCCACAGACCGATAGCGCGCAATACAGCTTGCCGCTCGATTGGATTTGCGTTTCGCGGAAAGACGAGCGCAATGCCGAGCAGATCGCCCCTGGCGTGGATGTGGCCCACGGAGGGCAGTGGGACCATTGCCACGTGCGCTTGGTTCGTCGGCTCGCCGTCTTTGGTGTGGCCGCTGAGCAGTTCCGGTGGTGGATCGTCTGCGTGGCTCATCAGCGCACGCCGCATCGCCCGCGCGAACTCGGCGCAGCTGGTTTGGGACAGCCGCCGCCCGCCGACGTGACGAAACACGGTCCAGTCATCGTCAAACAGCGTTGCCACGCTCTGGATCTGTTCCTCGCTTCCGGCTTTCTTGTACGGCTGAAAGCGACAGGGCAAGACGCGCGGCTCGATCTCTTGGTGGCGCTCGAACGCCTCCATCAACCGCCCGAACTGTCCAGAACCGGGCACGCGGAGCACTTCGTCTCCGCTGTCGTCGGGCTGCCAGGTGACGCGCGGGCACTCGTCCGTGAGGGAGCAGGCTACCAGTGACGTGGAGTGGCCGACGCGGACGACCCGACTCGCGAGGTCGGCCAGTGCGGGTGCGTGGCGCTCCAACTCCTCATCTGGTCCGGACCAGCGCAAGCACACGCGAGGATCATCAGGTGTCACGGAAGGGAAGCTGCGGGGCTGCTTGCCGCGATGCTCGGGGAGCAAGCCTCGGGCGCTCTTCAAACCGGTGGCAGGATGCTTGCCCGTCGCGAAAGGCTGCTGGTCTGCTTCCAGCAGCTGCTGGAGCTTCTGGCGCGCTTTGCCAACAGCCTTCTCCGTTTTGGCCACGGATTTGTTGAAGCGGTTGATCGCCTTCTGATCTCCTGAGTTCTTGGCGCTCTCGTAGTCGGCTTTGGCTTGTTCGAGGGCCCGCTCAGTCTCGGCAAGCTTGTGGCGTGCGCGACTGAAGTCGCCCAGGACTGCGACATCGTTGACGGGAACGAAGTGGGGTACAGCTGGGCGACGCGCAGCCTCCGACGCGTACATGGCAGGAGCGTCAAGCTGGGCGAGCCACTCCAGGGCTTCCCGCTCCGCGGCGACGGGGGCTTCACCTTCTGCCCAGGTGGCTACCAGGGCCGAATACACGCGCGCTGGATGCGGAGGCCATTCGGCTCTTTCTCGATCATTGTACGCGGTCGCGACGCAGCGCCCGGTCAGGTAGCGGAGCTGAAGGACGAGATGCTTCATGAGCTGCTCTCGTCACCCTCGCCTTCAGCTGAGCGCTTGCGGCTCTCGCGGATCAAGTCGGATAGCTTCGGTGAGGGAACCAGTGCTAGCGGTATACGCTTCCACGGAAACCCTGCTTGCGCCGCAGCGGCAGCGGCAGCAGAGACGAGCTCGGCTGCGGCGTCGCTGGTGAGCGAGAAGAATTCGCCCTTGCCGCCGTCGGCGGGGATGAGCTCGAACTTCAATGGTTGACCATCTTCTGGAATCAGGAAGGAGCGCGAACGCAGGTCATATCCGTGGATTCGCTGCTCCGCGACGCCCGCCAGGGCCAAGGCTGCAAGCGCCGTCCTGACGGCGTTTTCTGCGTCCAGCCGCGCTTTGCCAGAGAGTTGTTGGCCCTCTCCATCCGTTGGGAAACGGAGCCGCCGCAAAGCCGGCAACGAGAGCACGGTGGTCTGTTGGGCATAGTCGATGGTCACTCCTCCGGCTTTGTCTTCAATGGTCGGAGGGATATTGCTGTGGTTGACGGCGGAGGGGTTACCTTTGCCCTGGGCGCCCTTGCGACTGAAGAGCGCCGGCTTGTTGCCCTTCTTGAGAGCCAACTCTTCGTTTGTCGTCCAATCCTCCGGATCGTCTTTCCCGTGGAAGACGGGGACATTGGCCTGGATGCCAGTGGGGTCGAGCCGGCTGGCCGTCTTGACCCCGGGCTCGGCGCCGACGCCGACGATTTCTGAAACGAGTGCCCGTTGGAACTTGCTGCCCATGCCGCCTTTGGGGCCCGTCGAGTCCCAGACGCCAAAGATCAGCGCTGTGGGGCAGTTCATGTAGACGGCAGTGGCGTTCTTGACAGTAGCGTCGGTGTAAGCGCGCCCGATTTCCGTCTCGCGAAAGCGGATCTTCTTTTCGCTGGCATCCACGCTGTCGCGCAGCAAGGCGTCGGCAATGCGGTGAGGAGCTTGCAGCACGCTGATCGTGTCGAGATCCCCGATGTCCTCTTCTTTGCTGAAGTCGACGGTGATAACCGGAAAACTAAGCCGCTCCTCTTCCCATGCTGCCTGCAGAGATTCTTCGATTCGATTCGCTTGAGACGCGACCGAATCGAGCAACACCGTCCTGATGCTCTGCCCGTCGATCCGCCGTTCTTCGAAGGCATAGCGGGTGGTCGCCTTGTCGCCAGTGGCGTACGTCGGCGGAAACACCTTGTCGCCACTGCCCCCCGCCGGCTGCAAGCGAGTGAGGCAACGAATCGCGGCAGTACCGCCAGCGACGGCCTGTTGGAGGATGGGTAAGGTGAGGGGGTTTTCAGTGGTCATGATGGGATGGGCTCCGTGTTGTTTTGGTTTCGGCGTGTTGATGGGGCAGGTCTTCGAGCTGTGCCGTTTCTTGGGACTTGGATTGAAGCTGGGAGAAGCGTCGGAGTGGGTGCCGAGAGCGTCATGACGCGCCGCGACAAACCAAGCTTCAATGGGGCCGTCGCCTCTCCCAGTTCAGCGACAGGGTACCATTTCTTCGCGCGGGATCTAATTGTTGGTGTGTAGGGGGTATTCATGGCGTGATTTTAGGATCACAGAGTTGCGTCCATCGAAAGACATGTTAGGCTACAATGCCATGGTGATACTCGTGGGTCTTTCAGTTGAACGGGGCAGGTTTACCCTTGATTTTCGATGGCTCTGGCCCGATCCGCCTGTCGGCGAGTCGCCTCCGGTGCGTCGGATTGGTTTTTTCCGCAAGAAGAACGGTGGCGACGAGGACTGAGTCGATCGTGCTGGACCGACGTTGGACGGCCTGCGTCGTCCAGGGCTTGGCGGCCGAGATTCTCCCCGGCCCAGCCCCACGACACCGACTTCTGGGCACCAAGAAAAATGCCAGTATCCTTGGAACATGCCGTTTCCCCGCATCACAGTTCGGCCGGACCAGATGGGTGGCGCCCCCTGCATTCGCGGGTTGCGGATCCCAGTCTCGATCATCGTGGACCTGGTCGCGGATGGCATGACTCCCGCGCAGATCACGGAGCTTTACCCCGACTTGGAGCCGGCCGACATTCCCGAGGCGCTGCGGTTCGCCGCGGAGGTGCTGCGGGAGCGCGAACTCCCACTCGCGTCGAGCAGCTAGCGCTTTTGATCGACAACGCCATCTCGCCAGCGACGGCGGAACTCCTCCGAGGTCAAGGCTACGATGTTGTTCATGTGCGCGAACTCGGTTTGGCGAGTGCAAGCGATCGGGAGGTCTTGCAACGTGCACGTGATGAATCGCGAATCGTCGTGTCGCGGGACGGCGATTTTTCAGCGCTGCTAGCTCATTCGGGCGCGGATGGTCCGTCCTTCCTTCATCTGCGCACGCCCGGGGTGAACAGACCGAACGAACAGGCCGAGCTAATCCTGCGCGCAATGAAGAGTGCTGCGAGCGAGCTGGCCAGCGGAGCAATCGTTGCCGTTCGCGGCGCTCGGATCCGCGTTCGACGGTTGCCGGTGTGACGTGCGTTGCGAACGCGGTCACGTCGCCTCCAAAGAGTACTTCGAAAACTCCACGGTTTGCTTCCCCTCGCGATCGGCTCCACGCTCGCCGCGGCAAGGTATGACCATGCAGAAGTCCCTTCCGTGCTGTGTTTTCAATTCGGGTAGAGTCAAAAGAACCAGTCACGCGGTCTTCCTCTGAGCAGCGGATTCCATCGGCGCTTTCATGATTGGCATGCAGCTGTGACACCCCAGGTCACGCGCCCCCACTGTGCGCCTCCGCTCCCTGTGTAAACAACGCCCGCACCATCTCCACCAGCTCAGGGGGCTCGACGGCGCGGGCTTTGCCGCCGAAGCTGGCGACCCAGGCGGCGATCTCGGGCAAGCCGGCTGCTTCGATGCGCAGGAGGGCGCGCCCGTCGGAGAGCGATTCCACGCTTTGCGTGCGGTGCAGGGTGCGTTCTTTGGCTAGGTGTGCGACTTCCGGTGCCAGCTCCAGCACGATTCGGTGAACCGCGCCGTGATAGACGCCAACTCCTTTGCCGGCGAAGTCCGCGACGTTGAACGTGGGGTCGGGTTCGAACTCCTCGTCGAGGACCGCTGCCTCGTGGATCCGGACCAAGGCGAAGGTGCGGACTTCACCCGCGGTTCGGCAGAAGCCGACCAAGTACGGGCGGCCCCCTGCGATCCAGGTTGCGTAGGGTTCGACGATTCGGCGGCCTGCGGGCTTGCCTGGCGTCTCGTAGGTGATGGCCAGGGCGTGTAGTTTGGCGATGGCTTCCCGAATCGCGCCGGCAACGGGTTCGAGGGCGTCATCGATGTTTGGTCCAAAGGCAGTGGCGATGCTGAACTGGGCCAGCTCTTCGCAGTACGCTCGTGCGTTCGGCGTCAGCGCGCTGTGTAGCTTGCTTCGAAGCGTTGAGAGCGGCGCGGCGTGTGGTGTGGCGCCGCCGGCGGACAGCGCTTGTTCTGCCAGGATGAGCGCGAGCAGTTCTTCGGGCTGAACGGGCGCATGTATCTGCGCGTTGGGATTCGCTGACCAGCGCCCGTCGTCGCTGGTGAGGGCAAACCCGGCTGCCTGGAGATGCTCCAGATCCCGATACAGCGTGCGAATCGTGCAGTCCTCGTCGGTCACCTCTCGCAATTGCGTCACGCTCAGGCCCCTCGAAGCATGGCTCAGCGCGGCAAGGATCTTCAGGTGTCGGATGACTTGGCGTCCCCGCTGTTCGCCATGCTGCGAAGACGTGACGGACTTCGCTCGCTTCTCTCGAGCAGACGACGGGATGTGAGACGCGGGGCCGCCGACTCGCTTCGCCAACGCCCTCGCCTTCTTCGTCGCACGCTTCTTGCTCGCCCGCCCCGTCATGACCCCAGCTCATGTGAGCAAGCGCTCCGCGTTTTCACAAGCTGGTCAAAGGTGCAGGCAGGTGTGGTGTGGCCGGCGAGGGACGACTTCGAGTTTTGCGCATGTTGTGCGGGACCGTGGTCAGCGGGGATGTCGGGTTTCTGCCCGGCGTGAACCTCGCAACTGCTTGGGCAGCATCCGTCTTTTTGAATTATGCCAAAGTTGCACAACATTGATCGGCTGGCCTCTGCAATGTCGCGCAGCCATTGCACCCGGGCCCGCTACAGGATCTCACAAATGCCACCAACCGTCGTGTCCCTATTCTTAGGTACATGACGGGAGTCCGAGTCTCGTACTAGGCAACGGTGCTGTGGGTTCATGGGCCTGCGATTGGCGCGAACCAAGCCCGAAAAACTAGCAACTGGAGTCCCAGGACGTCCGACACGGTTTGCAGGTCCTTCCGAACGTATGCGGCGGGGCAAGGCAAGCGACCATGGGGAGCGGAGAATGAGGAAGACCAGACCGACTCGACGCCTTTCGGTGCGCCCATGACGCGCCAAAGCGAAACCGAGCAGGTTCGGGGCCGCATACTCGTCGTGGAGGATGATGTCACAGTTGCGCGAACCTATTCACGGATGCTGCGTGGTCTGGGCTTCGACGTCGACATCTGCCCCACGCTAGCCGATGCGCGTGCAAGGCTCCACGCGGGACGCGGCTTCGTGATCGCGCTGATTGACGTTGGACTGCCAGACGGCTCCGGCCTCGAGCTGCTCGAGGACATCCGCACCCGCTTTCCCGCCACTGTCCCCCTGGTGGTCACGGGTCAGCTCGATCCCGAAGTGAGTCTGGAGTGTTGGACGCGCGGCGTGCTGGCACTGAACAAACCTCTGGTCGGCGCCCAGCTCGAGGCCTTGATCATGGAGGTGGTGGTTCGCCATGACCACTGGGTCCACCGTGTCAAAGAGTTTGCGCACGTCCACGCGCTCAGCCGCCAAGAAGCTGGGGTCGTGCGCTGCGCCGTCGAAGGTCTCGACCTCGAGCAGACCGCAAAGGCGCTGGGCTGCGCCCCGTGGACGGCCGGCACGTATTGGCGACGCGTTTTCCAAAAGACGGGACTTCGATCGAGGATCGCCGTGGTCGCGGCCGTGGCCCGGCGTCCAGTTCCTGGAACCACTCCGCCCGAAGAGGTCTAAGGGCGGCCCCACATGGATTCTCTGGCCGCGATCGCCCGCCACAGCGCCGAGGACTTGGTATCCGCCGGATAGCCTCTGCCCCCTCGGCGGCGGCATCTTCCGGCTCGTGGCAACACGTGCGAAGCTGGCTCGTGGAAAGCAGCGCTACACCGAATCACCATGACCCACCGAGGAAATCCTGACACCTGACACCAACCCGCTCGCGGGCACGAAGTATCGAACGGTGGGACTGCTCGGCGAGGGGGGGATGGGCGAGGTCTACCTTGCGGAGCACGAGGTGCTCGGGAAAGATGTGGTTGCCAAGCTGCTACGCATCGAGTTTGCGCGCGACCCTGGCATCGTTGAGCGAATGCGCCTGGAAGCCCAAGCGCTAGCCGCGCTCTCCCACCCAAACATCGTCTCCGTTACAGATTTCGGTACGACTGCCGCCGGCCGGCCGTTCTACGTGATGGAGTGCCTGAATGGCTGCACGGTCGGCGAGTGCCTGAGGCGAGAGGGGCCGCCGCTGCTTTCGGACTCGCTCGAGATCGTCCGGCAGGTGCTCGACGGCCTCGGCTCCGCACACTCCCGGGGCCTGGTTCATCGCGACATCAAACCAGAGAACGTGTTCTTGCACCGTGATCGAGCAGGCCGCCAGGTCGTCAAGCTTTTGGATTTCGGGATCGCAAAGGTACTGGCTGGCGCCTCGGGCGCACCGGCGCCACCCTCCATTCCAACGGCCGAGGGCGCGGTCATCGGGACACCGCGCTACATCAGTCCGGAGCAGGTCCTGGGCCGAGTGGTTGACCATCGGGCTGATCTCTATGCCGTTGGATTGCTGCTCTACGCCTTGGTCAACGGCAAGGGCCCCTTTGAGCACCTGCACTCGACGCGCGAGCTTTTCGAAGCACAGCTAACTGCAGCTCCTTCGCCGCTGACTTCCATCAACCCGACGCTGCCGCCAGCGTTGGACGAAGTCGTCTTGCGGGCGCTCCAAAAACGTCCAGAAGATCGCTTCCGCGATGCAGCGGAGTTCTCGTCCGCGCTCGCCGCGGTCAGTCGCGCTCCGTCAGCCACCAATGCCGCGCAGCCTGCGCCCCCTCCGGCTGCAGACCGCTCCATCGGCAGCATCGACACCCTGCTCAGCCCAGCGCAGCAGGATGCCGCCACGGCCGGGCCAGGCCACACGCAGCCAACCGCCGGGCCGCCCGTCGCCGACGCCCTTGCGTCCGATCGAACGCAGCCGACGGGCGGGCTTGCTGCCGCCGATGATGCACCTGTCCATCGAACCGATCAAACCGTACGAGATCGGACGCCTCCACATGCCGTCCCTACCTCTGAACCAACGAGGCGCGACCCGACCCAGCCCCTTGCGGAACAACCACCCCCGGTCACTTCGGTTGCCTCGACGAGAAGCGCGCGGCCCGGGGCTACACGCGGCAAGCGCGACGGCGCAGCCCAGCGAGCGTCCGATCTCGCTCGACTCCAGCCGGCGCCGTTCGGCCTCTCCGCGTATCCATACGCAACCGGGGCGGTCGCATCCGCCTTGGTGATGGGCGCGCTGGCTTTCGTGGTGGGCTTGCACTCCCGCACGACGCTCGTCGCCGCAATCGTCGCGAGTGCAGTCCTCGGCACCGGCGTGGCGCTCGCCAGTGCGCGTCAATAACGCCAAACCGGCCAGCTCCGCCGCATCGACTGACAGAGCTGACTCCGCGAGCTAGACTCGCACCACCGCGGCGCCGAACTGCAGATCCCCAAAATGGACACCCGAGATGACCAAAGCGAATGGCCGTTCGAGGCCGGGGATGAAATCGAGGGCCGCTACCACATCGTTCGTCCGCTCGCGAAGGGTGGCATCGGCGCCATCTACGAGGCCACACACAATTGGAGTGGGCTTCGAGTCGCCCTAAAGGTGCTTTTCCGACAGGAGAAGGACTACGCCCAGCGAATGCAGGCGGAAGCCCGCGCGCTGGCGAAAATCTCGCATCCGAACGTGGTCCCGATCAGCGACGGCGGCGTGACCACCGAGCAATCGCCTTGCAGCGGAGTGGTCTGGATCGCGATGCAGCTTCTGGAGGGCAGAAACCTGCGCGAAGAGCTCAACGAACGCGGGGCCTTGGAGCTCGCGCGAGCGTTGCGTTTCGGGGTGCAAATCGCCGATGGCTGCGCCGCGGCCCACGCGCTCGACGTCGTGCATCGTGATCTGAAGCCAGAGAACGTCTTCGTGCTCGAAGCCGACGATACAATCAAGATCCTCGACTTCGGGGTCAGCAAGATCAGGAACAAGCTCCGACCCGTCGAGCTTCGCACCACCGACCGATTGAGAGTGCTCGGCACTCAGGCCTATGCAGCGCCCGAGGCATTGCAGGCTGGGCGCTCCGATGCGCGCTCCGACGTGTACGCCGTTGGCCATATCCTGTACGAAATGTTCGCAGGACGGCATTGCTGGAGCGAAGGCGACGGCCCGCTCGACCTTCCCGCACCCATGGAGCTCGGTCTGCGCCAGATCTTCACGGAGCCCCGGTCCGTGGTCGAGTTCGCTCCGGACGTGCCGGACTACGTGAACGCGATCGTGATGCGAGCACTCGCCAAAGAGCCGGACGCGCGCCAGCAATCCATGGCGGAGCTTTCCTCGGATCTGAGCAAGGCACTGACGCGAGTCGGAGCGCCAGCCGCACGAAGCCCATCAGACCGCACGGGCGCGAACGTTGATCCCGCAAAAAACCGCAGCTCCCGCAAACTGGTCTCCTCCCACGCCTCCGGGCCGGTGCCAATTGGCGGAGCTGAGCCTCAGGTCTCGATGGACGCCGCACTGGTGTGTGGCGCCGCACGCTTCGCCTGCGCGTCGCCGGAGCTCACCGACATCGAACGCGGCATGCGCACCATGGCTGCCGTGGAAGGTCAGGACCGGCGTTTCCGCGGCTTGCTGCGAGACCTCGCTTCGGGCATGGCGCAGACCAGGCCAACCGTGCTCGCGAGTCACCGCCATGCTTTTGGCGCTGCAGGGCTGCGCGAGGGCGTTCGAGTTGGCTATGTCTTGAACACCATTCGACGGACGGCGCTGGAGGGCGGTTGGAAGCCAGGTCGTTCCCAACCGCACTACACGGATCGCATCGACCTGCTGCGCGGAGCTGCCGTCTTGCTTGCGCCGGAGCACCTGTCCGATGCCGCAAACAACGCATTGAAGCGAATGGCCCAGCTGGACGAGGACACGCGGAACTTCGCCTTCTCCGTGTTGGTGGCATTCGCGCGCACGCCCAGCGAGTCGCATCCCGCACCGCGCGGCGCACTGTTGGCACTCGCTCTCGGCGGCCCCGAGGACTCGGAGCTGGCGCGTGCCGAGTTGGCAAAGTTCGTTCTCTCCGCCGCTAGCACCCGGGACCTGGGCGTCGAAACCGAGTCCATCGATCTCTCCGACGATCCGAACCCATCCGAAGAACCAGCCCCAGCCCCGCCCCCCGAACGCGCGAACGACACCGCGCAACCCAACGCCGTGCCAGCCCCCAGCCGAGAGGCCGCCCGCGACCAGACCGCCCACGCGCAAGTGGCGAGACCGAAGCCAAACGCGCCCCCAGCGATCGGGGCGGAGGGCGCACGCTTCGACCCGCTGCTGGCCTTCGCGATCGCGCTGACCGCGGCAACGTGCGTCGGTGCACTCGGATGGCTGCTCCCGAAACCCGTACATGAGGCAGCGCCCAGTCCCCCCGTGCCTGGCCCGCCGGCTGGAAAAGGAGCGCCTGGCGTGTCGCACCCTCCCGCAATCGCCCCTCCCGCAATCGCCCCTCCCGCAATCGCCCCTCCCGCAATCGCCCCTCCCGCGATCGCCTCCCCCGTACCCACCCCGACCGCATCCGCACCCCGAGCTCAGCCTGACAAGGCGCCCAGCACTCCGCGGGCCAGCCCAGCGGCCCAGCCCGGACCACCGGTCGCCGGGCCGAAACGCCCCAAATCACCGGCCAGAACCGGCGTCGCCCCCGCTCCAGCTGCTACCATTGCCCCATCACCGAGACGGCTCCCGTCCTCCGGATTGTGATGCTGAAAAAAAGTGGAAACTCGATCGAGATGGGACCGACTGGGGGCGGTCGATGTGCGAGGCCACCGATGAAGCCACAAGACTTGGCCGCAGTCACCGAGAGGGCTACGAATCGTCCATGCGGGTCGTCGTCCCCTCCACCCGAGGCACTCCTCGCATGAGCGAAGGCGCCAAAAACGGCAGCACCCTCCGGGGCGTCAACGCCGGCGCCGAGCCCGGCAGTGGCAGGACGCTTCGCGGCTTGAATCCACCACCAAACCAGGATTCGAAGCCCCCCGCCTCGGTCGAGGGCGAGCAGAACACACTAGCCGACATGGGCCCGTCGCAAGGACCCAAGCCGCCACCGAACACCCTGCACACGCAGGAGTTCCACCCGGACGAGTTTCGAGATTTGCCGCCCGAGCTCATCGAGCTGGCCAAGCAGGGGAAGCCACTGCCGAAGCCAGCAGCTGCGCCTCTCGCAGGAAGTCACCAGCGCACTGAGCCCATTGATCCGACGCCCGTGGAAATCCCGTTGCAAGCGACGGAATACGCGGAGGCGCGGCCGCTGCCGCCGACGACGGATCACAAGACGATCGAGACGGAGACAATCAAGGTCGATCCCGAGGCGGATCCACGGAGAGCGACCACGCAGAAGAGTTTGCGTACGCTGGCGAGAGCCAAGGCGGCAGCCACCGACCCCGACGCGTCACCCACCGAGTCAGACGTGCCGCCTGTGCAATCCGATGCGCTACCTACGCAGTCTGACGCGCCACCCACGCAGTCTGACGCGCCGGCCGCCGCGACGGACACGGCAACGACGGACACCGAGCCAACCATCGTCGACGGAGCACCAACCGATCGAGGACGAGGATGGAAGTTCGCGCTGGTGGGGGTGTTGCTCTTGGGTGGACTGGTGGCGGTGCTGGCGACGGGTTGGTCGAAGAACCATCGAGAAGCGCGCACCACCGAACCAGAAGGTGCGTCAACTCAAGTTGCGCCTGCACCACTCGCGACTCCAAATCTAACTGCGAGGCAAACAACTCCCACGAGAGCCACGCCAGCGAAGTCCACGCCAGTCGTACCAGTCACGGCTCCAGCGCCAGTCAAGGCGCCAGCGTCCTCGAAGACAAAGGTCAAGCAAGCGGGCACAGAGTCACGACCTGCCGCAAAACCAAAGGCCGCACCGCCGAGTGCTTCGGCCAAGCCGAAGACGCAGGCCGGCGCTGGAGCCGCTTCACGGGAGTCCGCACCGAAGCCCGCGCCATCAGATCCCGGGACTTCATCTTCGGGCCCTGATGAGTTGATTTTCTGATGTCAGCGATGTCTTTCTTCCAAAGTCGACGCTTCTCGTTGTTCCCACGGTTCGGATCCCCGGCATTCGGGCCAATGTTGGTCTTGGCACTGGTTGGGCCGGCGCTGCTGTCGCCTTCCAGCGCGATGGCGCAGCCTGCGAATGGAGCGGCGAAAGCAGGAGCGGCGGCCGATTTGTTCAAGCAAGGCAAGGCTGCCTGGAAAGCGAAGAAATGGTCGAAGGCCCACGGGCTGTTTCTGCGTTCATTCCAAGTTCAACCCTCTTACGATACGGCGACGAATCTTGGTCACGCCGCGCTGAAACTGGGAAAGCATGCTGACGCAGCGCGGTACCTTTCTTTCTCGTTGCGCCATTTCCCGCCCAGCGAGAATGCCAAGAAGCGTGCTGCCGTCGAAGATCTGTTCAAGTCCGCTAAACGGGAAGTGACGGTTCTCACCGTCAGCGTGGAACCAAACGATGCAGTTCTTCGTGTGGACGGCGACAAAGTCGACCTTGAGGCCGAAACGCTCTTCCTAGCACCCGGCCAGCACTCGATCCGAGCGTCTGCGAAAGGTCACGACCCCAAGGAACGAAGCGTGACGGCGACACGTGGAGGGAAGCAGTCGGTCTCACTCGTGCTGGCAAAGTCAACGGCGACGCCACCGTTTGTTGACAGCGGGCTCTCCAACTCAGGATCGCGACCGTCAGGCTCGCAGCACGGTCACGACAGCACAAACGCAGCCACCAAGCGCGACATTCTTCCCGGAGTGCTGATTGGCGGCGGTGTCACCCTGGCGGGCCTTGCGGTCGGCGTGGGGTTCACGCTTTCAGCAGACGGGAGCGAGTCCGACGCCGAGAACTTGGACAACCAATTGCCTGGTGATGGAAGTTGCTCGCGAAGCTCGGACCCAAGGTGCGACGAGTTGGCCGAAGCGATCGACTCCACCGACCGCAAACGCAACATCTCCTACGTTGGTTTTGGCATCGCAGGCGCTGCAGCGTTGGGCACCGTCGCCTACATCATGTGGCCAGCGTCCGAACGCGCCGCGCGGGTGCGACCTGAACTCAACGTTGCACCCACAGGCGCCAAGCTGTCGCTGGGTGGTCGGTTCTAGGTAGACGGTGTCTGTTGCTTGGAGGGTTTGAGTATGAGGTACCACTACATTGGAGCTGGACCGCTTGCACTCGTGGCGGTGTGCGTTGTGGGAGGGTGCTCCGATCTCGCAGGTGACTGCAAAAACACAGACACCTGCGCCACCACCGGCGGCGCGTCTGGTGCAGGTGGCGACTCCGGCCTCGGCGGCACCTCCGGCTCAGGCGGCCAAGGTGGCACAGGCGGCGGCGACGGCGGCACATGCGACACCACGAAGAGCCCTAGCGAGGAGTCGTGCCTCGTCGCGGACGAGCACGCGGTGTTCGTCGACGGCACTGCAAGCAGCACCGGGAGCGGGTCCAAGAACAGTCCGTTCAAGACAATTTCCGAGGGTCTCACCGCAGCCAAGTCCAGCGGCAAGATTGTGTTGGTGTGCAATACCACCTATGACGAAAGGCTCACGATTGATGGCGGCGCCAAGCTCTACGGAGGCTTCGACTGTGGCGCGTGGGCCTACGCCGCCACGGGCCGCCCCGAAGTCAAACCCACCACGCGAGGCATTGTTCTCGACATCGACGCCGCCAGCGCGCCCGTCGTGATTGAAGACATCAACTTTGAAGCCATGGACGCCAGCGACCCGGGCGAAAGCAGCATCACAGCCTTCGTCAAGAACAGCTCTGATGCTGCCCTTGCCCGCGTGAACCTGGTCGCTGGCAAGGGCGCGAAAGGCAAGGATGGAACCTTGCAGTCAGTGACCCAACCCTCGGCCGCGAGTCTGAAGGGCAATTCAGCAACCGCGGACACCGGCGGCGCGGTCAAGTCTTGCATCTGTCCTGCGGGGGGCACGACCATTGGCGGAACCGGCGGCAACGGTGGGGTTAGCGCGACCGGCGGCGGGCCCGGCCAGACCGGAACACTTGGGGGTGGCGGGAGTGCCGGCAAGACGTGCACCAGCGGTCAAGACGGAAGCGCGGGAGCAGGTGATCAGCATGGCACTGGGGCAGCCACGCTCGGCAGTCTGACGTCGGGAGGCTGGACGGCAACATCGGGTGCGCAGGGCACTGTCGGCGCGCCTGGCCAGGGTGGGGGGGGCGGGGGCGGCTCGACGGACGGCGGCGGTGGCGGAAGCGGGGGCTGTGGTGGTTGCGGCGGAGCTGCCGCGAGTGGCGGCGATGGAGGCGGAGCAAGCATCGCGCTGCTGGTGCTGGACTCAAATGTGTCAGTGGCGCAGAGCCAGCTAGCAAGTGACGACGCAGGAGCCGGTGGAAAGGGCGTTGCGGGCCAACCTGGACAGTCACCGGGTGGTGCACGCGGCAACGGAGACAACTTCGGCTGCCAGGGTGGTATCGGCGGTCCGGGCGGCAACGGTGGAGCCGGCGGCGGCGGAGCCGGAGGAGTGAGCGCTGGCATTGTCCACAAAGGCACCGCACCCACCGTCGACAGCAACACGACAATCACCCCGGGCAAGAAGGGCGCGCCCGGCATCGGCGGCAAACCCGGCAGCAACGACGGCATCGACGGCCTCGCGCAGGACGTCGTCGAGGTGAAGTAGCACGATGGCCGTCATCGAGCGCACCAAGCGCCTCAACGTGGTGCTCAGCGAAGAGGAGCACGCAATGGTCGTTGCTCTGGCCGCCCTACACGGCCAAGGCATCAGCGACTGGACCCGACAAATGATCCGCGGCGCTGCTCGACGCGCCAAACTCGGGAAGAAACCGCCGAAACAGGCGAGCGCCCAGCCCAGTCGAGCCAAGAAGACGACGAAGAAGCGCAAGAAGCGCGCCTAGCAAGACCCCATGCGTTGGCCACGCATCCTGCACGTCGTGCAACCAAGCGAAGCGGCGCCCACACTAGGCCCCTCCTACGACCCGACCGCAGCCCGGATCGCGCCCACCACATCCTCCAACCGACAACACACATCCTCCGCACTCACCCGCAACACGCGCCACCCGAGACGCGCTAGCGCACGGTCTCGCCGCGCATCGGCACTGCGGCGCAGGGCATGATGCGGCCCGTCGACCTCAATCACGAGCTTCCGAGACGCCACCACGAAGTCAGCGATGTACTCGCCCAGCACCACCTGACGCTTCACGCACACTCCCAACCGGCCACCACGGATAGCGCCAAACAGCACCTGCTCCGGCCAACTGGGCGACCCGCGCATCAGGCGAGCGCGCTCCTCGAGCTGGCGACGACGAAAGAAGCTCTGTTTGCGCTTTTGCATATCGACCTCCAAGGCCCGGGGCTGTTGGCGGGCTTCACCCCAAAAGCCCGACGGCAGCCCCGGGCTGACGTGAGGCGAAAGCGCGAGCCAACGCTCTTTGTCAGCAACTCGAGCGCTGCAGCGCCCGATACGCCCTGGTGCACGCAATTGCCTTGAGCCAGGCGCACCCCGAGCTAGACTCCGACGCGATGCTCGAAATGGGGGTCATGCGGGTGCGAGTACGAGTGCCAGTGCGAGTACGAGCACGACAACGAGTTCGAGCACGAGCACGAGTACGAGTACGACCCAGAAGCCGCCAGTTGTGCCGTCGCGATTCCACTACACGCCAACGCGACGCAGCCCCGCCCATGCCGCGCGCAGGCGGCTCGGCGCGCTTCGCGAGACCACCTGCTCCCCGGTGCCTCGCGCGAAGCTCTGACGGCCGCCGAGCACGGCATAAGGGGGGGGCAAGCCGAGCGCAGCGAGGCGGGGCGGGGGCAGCAAACCCTCGCATGAGCGAAGGCGCCAAAAACGGCAGCACCCTCCGGGGCGTCGACACCGGCGCCAAGCCCGGCAGTGGCAGGACACTTCGCGGCTTGAATCCACCACCAAACCAGGACTCGAAGCCCCCCGCCTCGGCTGCGCCGATCGAGGGCGAGCAGAACACACTAGCCGGCCTAGGCCCATCGCAAGGACCCAAGTCGCAACCGAACACCCTACACACCCAGGAATTTCAGCCAGACGATTTCCGAGATTTGCCTCCCGAGCTCATCGAGGCGGCCAAGCAGGGGAAACCACTGCCGAAACCGGCGCCTGCACCGCTGGCAGGAAGTCACCAGCGCACTGAGCCCATTGATCCCACTCCAATCGAGATCCCGTTGCAAGCGACGGAATACGCAGAAGCGCGCCCACTGCCGCCGACCACGGATCATGAGACGATAGAGACGGAGACCATCAAGGTCGATCCGGAGGCGGATCCACGCCGCGCGACCACGCAGAAGAGCCTGCGTACGCTGGCGAGAGCCAAGGCGGCAGCCACGGAGCACGACGCGCCACCTACGCAGTCGGATGCCCCGGCCACCGAGTCAGACACAACGACGGATAACGAGCCAACCGTCGTCGACGGCGCACCAACCCATCGAGCGCGGGGGTGGAAGTTCGCGGTGGTGGGGGTGTTGCTGTTGGGTGGAGTGGTGGCAGTGCTGGCGACGGGTTGGTCGAAGAAAAGTGGCGAAGCACGGACCACTGAGCCAGAGAGTGCGTCAACTCGAGTTGCGCCTGCCGCACTCGCGACTCCAAGTCCGACTGCCAGACAAACGGCTCCCGCGAAAACCACGCCAGCGAAGTCCACGGCACTGACGCCGGTTGCGACCCCCGCACCTACGAAGATGCCGGCGCCTACGACCACCGCGCAGTCGCCAATCAGTCCGACCGCGAAGAGCCCCCCGATCTCGCCCAAGCCCAGCGCAGCGCCTCGGCCGAGCACAAACCCTCCTGCGCCCAAAGCGAGCGATCCGTTTGGCCGATTCTTCTGACAGGTCGTCACTCAGTTTTCGCCTCATGAGAGCACTCCAAGTCTTCGTTCTGTTGGTCGCCGTCACTGCCGCGGCGTCCGCTTCGCCCTCCAACCCAACGAATGCGGAGCGAGAGCGCGCACGACAGCTATTCGAGAAGAGCAAGCCGCTGCAGGATGCTAGGAAGTGCGTCAAGGCGGCGAAGCTGTTGAAGGAGGCGTTCGCGCTCCACGAGTCTCCCGACATTGCAGCAAATCTCGGGGGTTGCGAAGCCTCGATGGGAAAGTACGCCGCCGCGGCAGAGCACCTCCAGTTTGCGCATACCAAAATGATGCCGAGCGCAAAACCGGAGAAACGCGAGAAGATCAAAACCGCGCTGGAACTCGTAAAGAAACAAGTCGCCGAACTCGCGCTGGATCTGGATCCCGTGGACGCAAGTGTCAGCGTGAACGGAATGGCAACTCGTGTGCGCGACGGTTTGGTCTTCGTGCCGCCGGGCAAGCATGTGCTCAGAGTCGGTGCACCAGGACGTATCGCGAAGACGATTGTGCTCGAGGTGGAGAAGCAGCAGCGGCTTGCAAAAACGATTGTGCTGGATAGGGAAGCTGGAGGCGTCGGGCCAGTAGCCGGTGCCGGTGGAAGTGGGGCGGTAACGGGCCAAGCGGGTGATGACCGACCTGGGCAGGGTGGTGGTGGAGGAGGCCAGATCAAGTCGGACGGCATGACGGCTCGGACTGGCGTCGCGATTGTTGGGGGCGCGCTCACTATCGTCACGGTCGGCGCGGGAGTGTTCTTCGCCGTCCGCGCGTCCAGCGCCCAGGACGACGTTGATACGCTCAAGTCGAGAGCGACCGCGCAATTGGGGGGAAACTGTCCAAGCGGGTCCGGCGCGCCCGTGTGTGTCGATCTCGCGGACTCGGCAGACCAACGGAATACAGCCAACAAGAACGCGACGATTGCGTTTGTGGCGGGAAGTGTGCTGGGCGCTGCCACGGTCGCGACGTATCTGCTGTGGCCCACGAGTGAGAAGCAGACGGGCCGTGCAGCAACCCGGGTGGTGCCGGTTGTGTCTGGGTCGCGTCTCGGACTGGGACTGCAGGGGTCGTTCTTCTAGGACGCTTTCGAACGGATTGTGAGGAACCTAAGATGCTGAAGACACTTGTCTCCTCGACGTTGTTCGTCGTTGGCTCGAGCGCACTTGTTCTGGTGGCTTCGTGTGGGCCGACCGAAACGACCTGTGACGATGGGATTGGCTGTACTTCCCCCGACGCGTCAACCGGCGGCGCGTCGGGTGACTCGGGTCTGGGCGGGAACGGTGGCACCGGCGGCAGCGGCGGAGACGGCGGCACGTGCGACACCACCAAAAGCCCCAGCGAGGAGTCGTGCCTCGTCGCGGACGACTACGCCATCTTCGTCAGCCCGAGCGGAAGCGACACGGCCGACGGCACGAAGAGTGCGCCAGTGCAGTCCTGGGAAAAAGCGCTGTCGCTCGGCAAAGCCGCGGGCAAGGTGGTCATCGCCTGCAACGACGACTTCACCTCGCCAGTCTCGCTCACCAGCGCTCACAGCGGCACCAAGCTCTACGGCGGTTTCAAATGCAGCGACTGGAGCTACGACTCGGCAAAGAAGACCAAGCTGGCCCCCGCCCTTGAAGGCATTGCGCTTTCTTTGGATGGGGTGGTTGGCTTCCACATCGAAGACGTCATCATCGAAGCCAAGGACGCCACCACGCCGGGAGCGTCGAGCATTGCGATGTTTGGGAGCGGTTCGAGTGGGGTCACTCTGAAACGAGTGGACCTCAAAGCGGGCAAGGGGGCAGACGGCGCCAAGGGCGTGGTGGTACCCATCTCCTACCCCAGCCAGGCGGAGCTGGACGGAAACAAGGCGACAGGTGGCAGCGGCGGAGCCGCCAAGCCGAACAAAATCTGTCCGACCTCCATTGGCGGGCCGGGTGGGAGCGCACCGTCGCAAGCCGGCGGCAAGGGAGCGCCAGACCACGGAGGAGGACAGGGCGGCACGGTCACGAGTCCAGTGAATTGCGCGGTGAGCGTGGGCAAGAACGGCGCCACCCCACCCCCAACCCCCGCCGCCTCCGGCGCCACCACCCTCGGCACGCTCTCCTCCACCGGCTGGACGCCAGCCAGCGGCACCGACGGCAAGGTGGGTTCACCAGGGCAAGGCGGCGGAGGCGGCGCGAGCACCGGCACGGCCGGCGGTGGCGGCGGCGGAGCCGGAGGCTGCGGCGGGGCCGGAGGCCCAGGAGGCAAGGGCGGCGGCGCCAGCATCGCACTGCTCTTGCTGGATACGCCGATCACACTGGATGCCACCGTCACGCTCACCACCGGCGCCGCCGGCAAGGGCGGGAACGGCGTTGCTGGGCAGACAGGGCAGAAGGAGTTCGGATTCGCCGGAGACAGCACTGCGCCTGCATGTGACGGCGGCAACGGCGCCCCCGGCGCCGATGGCGGAGCCGGCGGCGGAGCCGCAGGCGGTGTCAGCGCCGCCGTGCTGTGGAAAGGCGCAACAGCACCCGTCGTCGACACCGGCACCAACGTCAAGCTCGGCACCCAGGGCGCCAAAGGCATCGGCGGCAAACCCGGCAGCAACGACGGCATCGACGGCCTCGCGCAGGACGTCGTGGAGGTGAAATAGCACCATGGCCGTCATCGACCGCAACAAGCGCCTACACGTCATGCTCAGCGAGGATGAATGGCGCATGGTGCACGCCCTGGCCGAGCAGGCTGGCCAGGGCGTCAGCGACTGGACCCGACAAATGGTCCGCGGCGCTGCTCGACGCGCCAAACTCAAGACGAAGCCCGCCAAGCGCACGAGCAATCGACCCAAGAAGAAGACGACTAAGAAGCGCAAGAAGCGCGCCTAGCAAGACCCCATGCGTTGGCCACGCATCCTGCACGTCGTGCAACCAAGCGAAGCGGCGCCCACACTAGGCCCCTCCTACGACCCGACCGCAGCCCGGATAACGCCCACCACATCCTCCAACCGACAGCTCACATCCTCAGCACTCACCCGCAATACGCGCCACCCGAGACGCGCCAACGCACGGTCCCGCCGCGCATCCGCGCTGCGCCGCAGGGCATGATGAGGTCCGTCGACCTCAATCACGAGCTTCCGAGACGCCACCACGAAGTCAGCGATGTGCTCACCCAGCACCACCTGACGCTTCACGCACACTCCCAACCGGCCACCACGGATAGCGCCAAACAGCACCTGCTCCGGCCAACTGGGCGACCCGCGCATCAGGCGAGCGCGCTCCTCGAGCTGGCGACGACGAGAGAAGCTCTGTTTGCGCTTTTGCATATCGACCTCCGAGGCCCGGGGCTGCTGGCGGGCTTCACCCCAAAAGCCCGACGGCAGCCCCGGGCTGACGTGAGGCGAAAGCGCGAGCCAACGCTCTTTGTCAGCAACTCGAGCGCTGCAGCGCCCGATACGCCCTGGTGCACGCAATTGCCTTGAGCACACCGGCTGCGCAGCTACACTCCGACGCGATGCTCGAAGTGGGGGTCATGCGGGTGCGAGTACGAGCACCAGTGCGAGTTCGAGCACGACAACGAGTACGAGTACGACCCAGAAGCCGCCAGTTGTGCCGTCGCGATTCCACTACACGCCAACGCGACGCAGCCCCGCCCATGCCGCGCGCAGGCGGCTCGCCGTTCCCTGCGATACAACCCGCTCCCCGGCGCCCTAGGCGAAGCCACCCCGGCCGCCGAGCACGGCATAAGGGGGGGGCAAGCCGAGCGCAGCGAGGCGGGGCGGGGGCAGCAAATCACAAGACGATCGAGACCGAGACGATCAAGGTCGATCCGGAGGCGGATCCGAGGCGAGCAACCACGCAGAAGAGTTTGCGTACGCTGGCGAGAGCCAAGGCGGCAGCCACCGACCCCGACGCGTCACCCACCGAGTCAGACGTGCCGCCTGTGCAATCCGATGCGCTACCTACGCAGTCTGACGCGCCACCCACGCAGTCTGACGCGCCGGCCGCCGCGACGGACACGGCAACGACGGACACCGAGCCAACCATCGTCGACGGCGCGCCAACCCATCGAGGACGGGGGTGGAAGTTCGCGCTGGTGGGGGTGTTGCTCTTGGGTGGACTGGTGGCGGTGCTGGCGACGGGTTGGTCGAAGAACCATCGAGAAGCGCGCACCACCGAACCAGAAGGTGCGTCAACTCAAGTTGCGCCTGCACCACTCGCGACTCCAAATCTAACTGCGAGGCAAACAACTCCCACGAGAGCCACGCCAGCGAAGTCCACGCCAGTCGTACCAGTCACGGCTCCAGCGCCAGTCAAGGCGCCAGCGTCCTCGAAGACAAAGGTCAAGCAAGCGGGCACAGAGTCACGACCTGCCGCAAAACCAAAGGCCGCACCGCCGAGTGCTTCGGCCAAGCCGAAGGCGGAGTCTGGTACGGGCGTTGCTTCATCGCCGTCTGTGGCGAAACCTACGCCCACAGCCGGCCCGAAGGATCCACAACGCCCGGTCTTCTAGCTGCTGCCAGAGTCTTCCAATGCCTCGAAACGTGCTGCTCGTCGTTGCCATCACCCTGCTTGGCGTAATCTGCAGTGTTCGCACTGCCTATGCTGGGCCCGAGACCGCGACTGATCTCGACGCCCGCGCCGAAAAGCTCTTTCGCGACGGTCGCAAGGCGATTGTGAGGAAAGACTGGCCCGCCGCGCACAAGCTGCTCGACGAAGCGTATCGTTTGAAGCAGAGCTTCGACATTGCAGCGATGCTCGGGCAGGTCGAGTACGAACTGAAACGTTACCGCGATGCTGCAGAGCACATCGAGTATTCCCTGCGCCACTTCCCCCCCAAGGAAGACGAAGAGCCGCGGAGCCGGCTGAAGGCGTGGCTCGATGAGTCGAAGCAACATGTTGCAATACTCAAGGTCCACGTGACGCCAGAAGGCGCTCGGGTCCGCATCGACAAGAAGAGCGTCGGCCTCGCGCCGCTTGGCGCTCCGGCCTTTGTCAACCCCGGCAGTCGAGTGGTCGAGGCGGAGTTGGCCGGGCATCAGAAAGCACAGCGATCGATGGAAGTGGGAGCCGGCCAGGAAGTGGAGATCACATTGGCCCTGAAGCCGGAGTCAGGAGGGCCAGGCGCCGGCCGGCCCGCGGGCACAGACGGAACACCGGACGGCGGCCCGGCGAACTCGAACCGAAGCATCACTCCTGCCATTGTGGCCGGGGGAGTCGCAGTGATTGGCCTGGGTTTGGGCATTGGCTTCGCACTGTCAGCACAGGGCAAGGCCAGCGACGCAGACGAGCTCGCAGACAAGGTCGGAGAGACGGGCTGCACGACCGGAGCAGCCACCAAAGCCGACTGCACACTGCTAGGGGACAAGAACGAGGCAGCCGATCGCCACAGCCGATTTGCCGTCGCGGGTTTCTCGGTCTTTGCCGTCAGTACCGCGGTAACGGTCACGTACCTGCTCTGGCCAACCGACGAGGGCAGCGCAACCTCACGCAAGCACGCCCGCGGGCTCTCGAAAGCCGAACTTCGACCTTCGGCAGTCTTTGACAGCCACTCAGCAGCACTGATGCTGTCCGGCTTTTTCTAACCCAGCAAGGATTCTTCGAAGGGAAGACACAATGAGACGAAGCTTTTCCTTGGCCGTGACTCTGTCTTCGGTTTCCGCGTTGGCTGTGATGGCCCTTGCTTGCACGAATCGCGCGGACGACTGCGCCAAGAACGGCACCTGCGCCGCGGCCGGCGGCGCGTCTGGTGCAAGTGGCGACTCCGGCCTGGGCGGCACTTCCGGCACCTCCGGCACAGGAGGCAGCGGCGGCGACGGCGGCACCTGCGACACGAGCAAAGACCCAAGCGAGGAGTCCTGCTTGGTCGATGAGCAATATGCCGTCTTCGTGTCACCAAGCGGCAACGACACCACGGACGGATCGAGGGGCACGCCCTTCGGCACGATCGAAAAGGCCATGGAGACCGCGAAGACCAACGGCCTCATCGTGATCGCGTGCAACGACACCTTCGCGGCGCCCGTAAACCTGACGAGCGCCCATGAAGGCGTCATCGTGCACGGCGGTTTCAAATGCACCAACTGGAGCTACGACCCAGGCAAGAAGACGCCAGTGACCCCGACAGCCGCGGGATTCGCGTTGACGATTGACGGTGTGAGCAAGGCCACGGGGTTCAAGGACTTTGCATTCACGGCGAAGGAAGGGGCTGCTCCCGGTGAGTCGAGCATCGCAGCCTTCGTGAAGAACTCCGCCAACGTTCGTTTCACCCGGGTGGACTTCACGGCTGGCAAAGGCGCTGACGGCAAAGCCGGCGTGCTCGTGCCGGTGACGCATGAGACGAGCCAGGCGAAGTTGAACGGCAACGACGCAAGTGGGGATTCGGGGGGGAAGGTCCAGCTGTGCACGTGCGCCGCTGGCGGCCAGAGCGTTGGCGGGAAGGGCGGCGACGGTGGGCTGAGTGCAGGAGGAGGGAGTCCGGGGCAACCGCTAATCGGCGCGGCAAACGATGGGAAGTTCGGGCAGGCCTGCGCGGGAACCGGCACGGGCGGTGACGGGGCCAACGCTTCACACGAGGGAGCCGCAGCGGGGGCCGCGACTGTCGGTACACTCGCCGCCGACGGTTTCAAGGGCACCGTCGGGACGGACGGCAAGAATGGCACGCCCGGTCAAGGTGGCGGCGGCGGAACTGGCACCGCAGCAGCAGGCTCCGCCGGAGGCGGAGGCGGCTGCGGCGGCTGCGGCGGAGCCGGAGGCCCGGGAGGTGGAGCCGGCGGTTCGAGCATCGCGCTGATGGTCTTCGACTCCACGCTCGATACCCAGGACTGCACGTTCACTGCGAGCGATGCGGGCAAGGGTGGTGATGGTGCCAAGGGACAGAACGGCGCGACGCAGGTTGGTGCACCCGGCAAGGGGGGCTCGTTCGGCTGCAACGGCGGTGCTGGCGGCAAGGGTGGCAACGGAGGCGCGGGAGGAGGCGCTGCTGGAGGCATCAGCGTGGGTGTTCTGCAAAGCACGGCCGCGGCTGTGACCAACACGACGCCAACTTTCGCCAAGGGCAAGGGCGGGGCCAAGGGGATCGGTGGGGTGCCAGGTAGCAACGATGGTGTGGCTGGTGACGGCCAAGACACACTCACCCTGTAGCAGGCAGCTCCTGCTGCGCCGTGCAGTGACCGACCGCACGTTCGAGGCCCGCGGTCGCAAGCCCGCGGGCCGCACCTGCACGAGATCATTCATCTCTTCACGCAACTGCAAGCGCGCCCGGACCGATATGGTCTGTGTGCGCACCTTGATCGAATCGGAGCGGGTCAGTTCCGGACGCTTTCGGCTCCGCGTTCGTCGGTCGAGCGTGACCCGCACGTCGGGCAACCAAAGCTGAGCTGAAAGCTCGTGCGAGGCCTCTGCTACGCCCCCAGCGCAGCCCGGATCGCGCCCACCACATCCTCCAACCGACAACACACATCCTCCGCACTCACCCGCAACACGCGCCACCCGAGACGCGCTAGCGCACGGTCTCGCCGCGCATCGGCACTGCGGCGCAGGGCATGATGCGGCCCGTCGACCTCAATCACGAGCTTCCGAGACGCCACCACGAAGTCAGCGATGTACTCGCCCAGCACCACCTGACGCTTCACGCACACTCCCAACCGGCCACCACGGATAGCGCCAAACAGCACCTGCTCCGGCCAACTGGGCGACCCGCGCATCAGGCGAGCGCGCTCCTCGAGCTGGCGACGACGAGAGAAGCTCTGTTTGCGCTTTTGCATATCGACCTCCGAGGCCCGGGGCTGCTGGCGGGCTTCACCCCAAAAGCCCGACGGCAGCCCCGGGCTGACGTGAGGCGAAAGCGCGAGCCAACGCTCTTTGTCAGCAACTCGAGCGCTGCAGCGCCCGATACGCCCTGGTGCACGCAATTGCCTTGAGCCAAGCGCACCCCGAGCTAGACTCCGACGCGATGCTCGAAGTGGGGGTCATGCGGGTGCGAGCACGAGCACCAGTGCGAGTACGAGCACGACAACGAGTACGAGCACGAGTACGAGTACGACCCAGAAGCCGCCAGTTGTGCCGTCGCGATTCCACTACACGCCAACGCGACGCAGCCCCGCCCATGCCGCGCGCAGGCGGCTCGTCGCACCGCGCGAGACCACTTGCTTACCCGCGCCTCGCGCGAAACTCTGACGGCCGCCGCTCCCGGTAGGGACGGCCCTTTACGGGCCGCCCCCCGGACAGATCCGGACGTGCGGATTTCCCGCATCCGGCTCCTCAGGCCACGGCTTTGCTACGCGAAGCGGCGCGAGGCATCGGGTTTCGGGAGCGGATTGCGCTCCAGTAGCCGATCCATCGCAGGCCAGGTGAGTCGCGCTTTGTCGGAGCGTCGAGACAGCCAGCGCTTCCACTTCCGCACAGTGGCGAAGTACAAGCTCCAGAGGCGGCTGAAGTTGCCGGTACGGCCGAAGTAGGCGTAGTGACCGCGAAGTTTCGCAGCCAGCGCCTGACGCTGTACTCGCACAGAAGCATGCCGGTGATTCCGACACCACTGTGCGATGGCGTTGACCGCTCTCTGGTATCTGTCTTTCGCTGTTCGCGTCCTCACCACCCACTTGCCAGCCAGGCTCTTTGCCCAGTGGAAGGTGAAGCCGAGGAAGTTGAAGGAGCTAGGCCCCGATGGCCCCTCACCCTCGCCGCCGCGACGCCGTCGGATCCGGTCCGGCCGTTTGAACGGCACGAGCTTTGTCTTTTCGGCGTGCAGCGTGAGCCCGAACTTGGCGAATCGCTTCGGCAAGACCTCGAACACACGCCTGGCGTCTTCCTCGAACTCGAACAGCATGACGGCATCGTCCGCGTAGCGAACGAGGTGCGCCCGAGCCCGAAGGCGGGGACGCACTTGTCGCTCGAACCAGACGTCAAGCACCTCATGCAGGTAGATGTTTGCCAGCAACGGCGAGATCACCCCGCCCTGTGGCGTGCCGGCATCCGGGTAGCTCAGCCGCCCGGACTCCAGCACTCCTGCATTCAGCCACTTGCCGATCAAGCGCAGGATCACGCCATCGCGCACCCTGCAGCGCAGCACTTCCCGTAGTCGTCCGTGGTCCAAGGTATCGAAAAACTTTCGTATATCGATCTCCAGAACCCAACCGCCAGCCATCTTGACCATCGGTGTCCGAAGCGTTTCCAGAGCCTGGTGCGCAGAGCGCCCTGGCCGGAAGCCATAGGAGCAGTTCAAGAAGTCCTGCTCATAGACTGCTTCGAGCACCATCGCGACTGCTCGTTGCAACACCTTGTCCTCGAAGGTTGGGATCCCAAGCGGGCGCGTTTCCTTCCCTCCCCCCTTGGGGATGTGCACACGCCGCACGGGTGGGGCTCGGTATGTGCCGGACTTCGCGCGGTCGAGCAGCGACTGGAGATGTTCCTCCAGGTTGGCCGCGTACTCTTGCGCGCTCTGCCCGTCCACGCCCACAGCACCATCCTTGCGAGTCCTGCGGTGCGCTTCGCGCAGCCACTCCAGGTCGATGTGATGGGCCAGCGTCGTGAACGCCATGTCGGGCGCTTGCTGCGCCAGCGTTGCTATCCTTTCGACTTTCGTTGAGATGCTTGTTGAGCTCGATGTCTCACTCATCTTTCCCTCTTTCGGTTCCGTGACCCGGCGCCATCCTTCGCTCCACCGGGTCGCTTGGGAGGCTTCCCCGGCTTCGACTACTATTTGGCGCTCGGACTTCCCGCCCGCCCCACCTCGCTCACTTGCGCTTGCTTGGCAGTTCCGGTTTCCCGGAGCGGACAGGACCTCTCAAGTTCCTCGGTGACCCCTTCGCGCACATGCCGTGTTCTACGACCTCGGTGGGACCGCGGAGACACGCCGTCGGGGCGTTGCCCCTGACTCTTGCTCCGCTGGTATTGCCTTCCGGCCTGTGCTGAGCCGTCGGCTCCCACGACTACCAACCTTTCGCGGCCCAATTGCACGGCCTGCACGCTCGCTGTCTACGCTTCGCAGCAGTCCTCCCTTTCGGTTGTGACTGCCACGCAAGACTCGCTTTCAGCTGGCGGCGCACCCTTGGCTGAGCGGGACTCCAACCCGCTGGGTCACTACATCAAGTTTCAGTTATGTCTGGCTCTTACATGACTTCCTCCTGATCGAAGCTTTCTTGACGCACAGCACGGCATAAGGGGGGGGCAAGCCGAGCGCAGCGAGGCGGGGCGGGGGCAGCAAATCACAAGACGATCGAGACGAAGACGATCAAGGTCGATCCCGAAGCGGATCCACGGCGCGCGACCACGCAGAAGAGCCTGCGCACGCTGGCGCACTCGAAGCCCGCAGCCACGGATTCTGACGAGCTGACCACGCAGTCTGACGCGCGGCCCCCGCAAACTGACGCGCCGGCCCCCGCGACGGACACAGCGTCGACAGACACCGAGCCAACCATCGTCCACGGTGCACCAGCCGATCGAGCACGAGGATGGAAGTTGGCGCTGGTGGGGGTGTTGCTCTTGGAGGGCACTCGCGTCGTAGGCAACGCAATCGTCCTGCGTGTGACGGCGCGAGGACGACTATGAGCGAATTTGGGAGAGGCACCGGCCACCACATCAGTGGTGGCTACTTCCTTGCGAGGCCAGCTAAGCGCTCTGTTCACATGAATGCAGGCCTGCTGCCCGAGACGCTCTTCACCGCGACCGACTGCATTGTCGATCTAGTGCCGAACACCTGGTCGATCGAGTGGACTCAGGATACTCAAGCGGCAAGGCAGGAAGCGGCGGCAAAATTCGGGCTGAAGGGCAGCGAGCTTGAGTCCTTCACGGCTTGGTGTACGTCGGCTCTCGCGGGTGGCGAGCTCGGGTGGCCGGACGTCTTCCTGAGCCTAGACGTTGCGCTGCGCGTCAAGCGCGAGTTCCTCTCGCGGGCGACCAGCCTCGCGGTGATCGGTATTGCCCTCCCGTATGATCTTGTCTCGACCTTTCTTGCTGAGACCCGCGTCGAGGCAGGTCAGGGCGAACCGGGTGTGGTAACAGCAGTTCGTGCGGGAAGAGCACCGTCTGCTGAAGGCCAAGTTCTCGGCTACGATGTCTTGGGTTGGGACTTCGGCGGCTTCCATTCCTATATCTGCAACGGCCTCGAGACCGAATTCGCTGACGTGTTCGAGCTCAAACCGAATCGCTGGGGCTTCTTCGACCAGTTGAACGATGCACGTCGATGCGCCGACCACTGCAACCTGGAAACGACGGGCGCAGTGCCCGCGCTGTGGATGCCATGGCGTGTTGCGATCTACGACGAATCACTCGGAGATGGCGCTCGCGGCGAAAACCCGTAGGCGTGCTCGACGCAGATCTCCCGGTCCTGGAGCGCCCAGCGACTCCACCCGGCCCAGCGACACGGTCGTTCGCTCTTGCCTTCACATTCCAGTATGACCGCAAGCCGTGTGCCGAGGGTGTGAGCGGGTTCATGAAGCAGGTGGACTGCTGCCTACACTGGCGCGCGAAACGGAGGTGCGACCTCGCGAGCTTGTCCCAGCCGTTCACTGGCGCCGTGGCCGCCATGCAACGCACGGACTCGGCGCTAGCACGCTCTCGTGCTCGACAGCGCTACGACTACGAGCACGACTACATCCCAGAAGCCGGCATTTGGGCAGCTGGGGTCACCTTTCACGCCAACGCGACTGAGCCCCGCCCATGCCGCGCGCAGGCGGCTCGCCGTTCCCTGCGATACAATCCGCTCCCCGGCGCCCTAGGCGAAGCCACCCCGGCCGCCGAGCACGGCATAAGGGCGGAGGCCAGCCGAGCGGAGCGAGGCAGGGGGGGGCAACACCCCTTGACTTCAGCACGGAGGAGCGCCTGACTTGGGCCATGCCCCTTCGCGAGCTGGACGTCAAAGCAACAAACGAAATACTGAACTCGATTCTCGAGCACGAACTTGCCGGCGTCGTACGCTACACGCATTACGCGTTGATGGTCACGGGGCCGAATCGCATTCCCATCGTGCAGTTCATGAATGGGCAGGCGCAGGAATCCCTGGTGCACGCGCAGCAGGTCGGCGAGCTGCTTACCGGCCTCGAGGGCCATCCCAGCATGCGGATCGCGCCCATCGATGAAACCAACGAGCATTCGACCCGCGCGCTGCTCCAAGAGAGCTTGAATCACGAACTCGAGGGAGTGAACGGATACAAGAAGCTGCTCTCTGTGGTTGAGAACGCCAGCGTCTATCTGGAGGAGTTCACGCGAGGCATGATCGGCCAGGAAGAACGCCACCAAATCGAGCTCAAGAAGATGCTGCGCGACTACGGCACCGACTGAGCCTGGGGTGTCAGAATCAGGTCACTGTCATCCCGTTGACACCTCCGGATCGCCAATTTCGGCGGCTCTTGGACAGCTAGCCGGGACTGAGCGGCAGGCACGCAACATGCACCCTACGGCCACCGAGGTTGCTACGTGCCCACACTTCTCACTTTCAACTGTCACGAACCCTACATCCACTGCCTAAGCAAGTTGGGCTGGGACATGGTCGTAGTGGACGGATTGCCGGGCCGCAGCGCCCGACACTGGGATCGCCGCTCCCGCCCAATCCCCAGAAATGTGCGATTGGTGAGCTTGGGTGCCGCGCTGGCCCTTGGCCCCTACGACGCGGTCATCGCCCATAACCTCACCGACCTGCTGAGCGCGAAGGACGTTGCTGCCCCCCGAGTGTTCGTCGCGCATGTGAACTTGCGGGCGCGCATGCGCGAAGAGGGCGTGCACTTTCGCGGATCTGACATGTCCCGAGAGCTCCGAACCTATTTGGATCAAACCGGTGGCGTGGCGGTAGGCGTGTCGGAAGCCAAACTCCACAGTTGGGGCTTGCCCGGACTCGTCATTCCGCCGCCCGTCGATCCCGAAGAGTACGGCGGCTACACTGGCAAACTGCGCTGTGGCCTGCGAGTGGCCAACCAGGTCAGTCTTAGACGGAGGCGCTTCGCCTGGGATGTGCATCAGGCAGTGGTGCAGGGATTCGACTTCAAGCTCGTCGGCGAAAACCCCGACATGGGCACTTCCGTGGCGCCAAGCTTCGACGCGCTGCGTGCGGAGTACCGCGACCACCGATACTTCGTCTACACTGCGCATCACTCCGACGAGGATGGTTACAATCTGTCGCTATTGGAGGCCATGGCCAGTGGAATGCCCATCGTGGCGACCCCTCATGCGAGTCTACCTGTGTCTCACGGCCTTTCCGGCTACGTGTCCAACGACATCGGCGTGCTGCGACGGGGCATCGATCGTTTGCTGGAAGATCCAGAGCTAGCCCGAGCCATGGGCGCAGCCGCGCGGCGCGAGGTGTTGGAGAAGTTCCCAAGGTCGCGCTTCGAGGAACGCTGGCACTCCACTCTACGTTTGGCGAAATCCACCTACGAGTATCGCCTCGGCCGTCGCTCGGTCGCCTGAGCCGCTGCAATCCTGAGTTCGGCGGCCCTCGACGGTTTGGCCAGTCAGGCGTTTTCCATCTAAATTGGTGGCTTCACCCTTTCTGCATGGCTCGCTCGGAGGCCCAACCATGAAGCACCTTTCCCGAAACCAGTTCTTGGCGTCCTTGGCGGCCCTCGGTTCCACAGCCGTCCTCGGCTGCAGCTCCGACTCTGACGATGGCGGCAGTGGGGGCAGCGCGGGAAGCTCGAGCGGCGGTTCGGGTGGCAGCGCTGGCTCTGCAAGTGGCGGCAGTGCAGGCTCCGCGAGCGGCGGCAGCTCGGGTAGCTCCAGCGGTGGTACCGCTGGCACGAGCGGTAGCGCTGGAAGTTCGGGCAGCGCAGGCAGTGGCGGCGGAAGCAGCGCCAGCTGCGACAAAGACATCGAGGCGCAGATCACCTGTCGGCATGGTCACACTCTGACGGTGCCAGCGGCGCACATCGCCCTGGGCGCATCGCAGCAGTACAACATCAAAGGCAGCGCCACCCACAGCCACACGGTGACCGTGACGGCCGCCATGTTCACCCAGCTCAAGGCCGGACAGACTGTGGAGATCTTCGTGAAGAGTCAGTTCCAGCCCCACAAGGTGTTTTTGAACTGCGCCGTGCCGGATCCGACGGCGAAAGACAATCTCGAGTGTAACTAGGCGGCGCCGAACGCGATTCGCGCCGTCGGCACACTACACAGCCACACTCGCGCAGGGGATTTCACCCGGTTCAGCTCCGGGCTGACTTCGGAAATGTCCACGGTCTCCACACTCGCAAAGCCCGCGGTGCGGAAGAACTCCCGCACTTGCGCGTGGCTTTCGAAGTCCTTGCGCAGCCCGCGCCCCCGGGTCGCAATCCAAACCGCTCCCCGGAGCGCCTTGGCCGCGGTTGCGACGGCGGCGCCACCCTCGGCCGCGCGCAGGTCACACGCGAACTTCCCACCCCCCGCACGAGTCAGGGCTTGGCGAATGCGAGCGACTATCTGGGCTCGCTCATCCATCGGGAAGTAGCCCAACAATCCCTCCGCCAACACGACCGGCCTCCTGGCGCCAGCCAAAACGCTCCCCAGTTCATCAATCAACCCATCCGAAAGCACGTCCATCGAGACATGGGAAAGCAGATCTGCTGCGCGGCTTCGAACTATCGCGGGCACACGCGTCTGGATGGTCTTGCGTTTCGCATCGACCATGTGAGGCAAGTCCACTTCCACATAGCGAACACCGTGATCGGCGGCCCAGGTCAACCCACGTCGAGATAGCCCTGCGCCCAGTTCGACGACGCAGTCGGGCTGTTCGTCGAAGAGCACTTTCTCCAGCGCGCGGTGACGCATCTCGAGGTACTGCTCCATGCTTGGATGGGTGGGAAGCGCCAACGCAATCCACTCGCCGGCTAGCCGAAAGCTCCAGAACAGGCCGCGCCCCTTCGCCGTCGCGAAGTGCTCAGCATGGGGCATGCCCAAGCGGTGCCACACGTAGGCCGTGTAGTGGGCGGTCGGCCCGATCTTGGTGTCTCGCTCCGACATCCTCCAGAAGATGGGGCCAGCTTGCGCCGGATACAAGCACTCGAGCGCCGCCGTAGAGCGAGTCGTGGCATTCTCGCGGCGTGGCCCTGGTTGCCAAAAGGCTCCCTGCAGAGCCCGCCCTGAGTCTGGCGCTGCTGCGCGTAGTGGTGGCGCTCATGTTTCTGCTCGCGCCAGGCTTTGCGGCGGGGGTGCAAGTTGCAGCCTGGGATCCGGCCCGCTTCGTCGTGCCCGAGGGCCTGCATTGGTTCGTCGCGGTCGTGCCCATCCGCGTCGACGTCGCGCGGGTAGCGCAAGGGGCGGTGCTGTTCTTTGCGGTCCTTGGTGCACTGGGCGTGTACACCCGTGCCGCCTTCACGGGGCTCACCCTGAGTGGATTCTATCTATTCGCGATAGCGCAGCTCACGGGGTTCGTCTGGCACGACATGCACTTGCTCTGGTTCTCGGCGGTGCTCGCGGTCAGCCCCTGCGGAGACGTGCTCGCCTTCGACGCCGAGTTTCCTTGGGACCACGCACACGAACGTTACGCGCTGCCTCTGTTGGTGGTGCGCTTGTTGTTCGGGGTGATCTACTTCTTTCCTGGTTTTCGCAAGCTGTACGTCTCCGGCACGGCTTGGGTCTTGTCTGACAATCTGCAGAACCAGCTGCACTGGAAGTGGCTGCAGCACGGCGAAGTGCCCAGCTTTCGGATCGATCAGATCCCATACGCGCTGCAGGCTGGGGGCGTTTTCGTGATCGCGTTCGAGCTGGGCTTCATCTTTCTGGTGCTTTTTCAACGCTTTCGTCCCTGGTTGGCTTTGTGCGGGGTGCTGTTTCACCTGATGACGGAGGCCATCTTTCGCATTCCCTTCGCCAGCCTGTGGCTCTGCTACGTCGCCTTGGTGGATCCCCGTCCGATCCTGCGCCCCCTGGCGCGCAAACTGGCGGAGTGGCGAAAGCAGCGAAAGCAAGCCGGTGAGCCCACCGAAGGCAGGTCCAACAGCGCGCCGCCAGAGGACTTGCCTAGCAGGGACCTACCAGCATGGCTGCGCATCGGTGTGGCGGCGTCCTTGCTCACCTTCGCGACGGTCCAGGGCGCGCGCGGCCAAATGCACTCCTATCCCTTCGCCTGCTACCCGACTTTCGAGTGGCGAGCCGCCTCTAGGATGCCTGACTTGGGCATCGTCGCCGTACTGCCCGACGGCACGACTCGGGAGGTGCCCCACGCCAGAACCAGCTCGGGCTATCGGACTCAGCGCCAGTGGGCGGAGCTGTGGAGCCTGGCCGGCGTGTACGGCGCAGCCTCCACGCGACGCCTGCGTGCCTATTTGAAGACGGCACTGCTCAGCACACGAGCCCAGCACGCGATCCAAGGCGCCGTGGCACTGCGGATGTATCGAGACTCCTTGAGCGTGCGGCCAGAAGACCGCGGCAAACCTCCGGAGAAGCGTCGACAGCTGCTGGAGATTGGGCTGGAGGACTAGTCGGGTCGGAGCGCTTTTTCACCCTAGGCCCCTAGCCTCGGCGGCGCCGCCCATCTGCCAATTGATCCAGGGCATCCGCTTTTGCTAGCGTAGTTGTGGGGTCAGTCGAGGGGATGGCGGAGTCGGAAGTATTCGCCTGGGTCGCCAAAGAGCTGGAGGAGAGGACCCATCTGTCTCGTCTCGAGGCGCGTGGAACGGTGCGCCTGATGCTGAAAGACGCCGGACTGGATCCGAATAGCGTGGCGGCGTACCAAATGGACGTCGTTTTGATGCGTCTCATGCCCGCGGCATTGAACAAACGGCGGGTCACTGACGCGGAGCAGCTATGCCACGAAATCGCGGACAAGCTTCGCGCGGGCGGCACGAGTCTTTCGGAACCCCCGATGGAGGACACGGCGTACGATGTGTTTGCGCGTCTCGACGCTGAGGGGCCGGAAGGAAAGCGCCGATGAAATACGCCCCTTTGATCGGCGTAGTGCTCTTCATGCTCACGTCTCTTGTCGTGGGCAGCCGCCTCGTGTGGCACTACCTGCGCACCCGCAAACTGCCCGAACTGCTCATGGCGGTCGCCCTACTCTGCACCGGATTCTTGGCATTCGCGGTAGGCACGGCGGGCAAGTTCCTCCTGGACGGCACGCTCGCGACACGCATGGGCCTGACGGTGCTTGGTGTCGCCATCGAGTACGCCGGTGTCGCCGCGCTGGCGCTGTTTGCGTGGCGAGTGTTCCACGCCAAGGACCGTTGGGCCACTGGCGTGGTCGCTGCGCTTGCACTCATAGGCACC
Organism: Polyangiaceae bacterium; assembly: GCA_965222375.1. GTDB lineage: Bacteria > Myxococcota_A > Polyangia > Polyangiales > Polyangiaceae > JACKEA01. The sequence goes on along the minus strand of CBDCTZ010000016.1, from coordinate 1,943,462 downwards.
GGTGCTTTCTTGGGAGAAGTCGTTTCTGGTCAGATCCTGCGCTACACGGACTCAACGCCCAGCTCGGGGCCGTGGATACCACTGGGCCTGGCGGCGCGCGGTCTTCCGCCGGTCTGGCTCGCCTTCGAATGCTTGCGGTTTCACTCCAAGCTCCGTCGGCGCCAGCGCATCGGGCTCGCGGAGCCTCGCGTTGTTCACCGTGTCGGTCTTTGGGGCGTCGCGATGTTGGCGTCCGGCGCAGCCTACGTCGTGCCGATCGTCCACCGCCTGGTCTACGGAACTGGGATTCGCGCGCATCTCTGGGCGATCAGTCTTGTCTCGGGGTTCGCGATGGTGAGTGCCATCAGCATTTGGATCGCGTTCTTTCCGCCGAGGTCCTACCGACGTCGAATGGCCATTCCCACACAACCGTCACGCGACTAGCCAAGGGGAGCTCATGCGAATCGCAACTCTGGTATGCCTTGGCCTGCTCATTCCTGCGGCCGCGACGGCCGCACCCAACCCGCCCCCAGCACGAACGATCGAACGAGTCGTAGCGTTCGTTGATGGCAGTCCCATCTGGCTATCGGACCTGCGGCGCGCCGCCCTCGCTATGCGAAAACAACTGCAGCGGCTGCCCAAGAGCAAAAGGCCCAGCGCTCGGAAAGAGATCTTCGAGCAACTGCTGACGCGAGAGATCGAACGAGCCGTCGTGGCCAAAGAGGCCGCCGCCGTAAAGATGTCGGTCAGCCCGCGGGAGGTGGACCGGGCCGTGGCGGCCGTAGCGAAGCAGAACGGGGTTTCGCAAAAGGAACTGCTGGTTGCAGTCGGCAAGGAGGGAATGTCTGAGAGCATCTACCGCTCAGAGCTTCGGCATCAGCTTCTCGAGGCCAAGCTGCTGAAGCTCCACATTGCGCGACGCGAGATCGACGCGACGGGTCCGAAAGGGTTGAAGCGCCTGGAGGCTGAACGAAAACGCTGGGTCGACGGTTTGAAGAAGAAGAGCCGGATCACGATTCGGGTTCGGCCATGAGATGGCTCGTCGCACTGAGCTTGGCCGCCTTCGGCTGTGGCGGCGCGCCGGCGCCAGCACCGGTCACGCCTCCGGCCTCTCCTGTAGAGGCCCCCACACCCGTAGATGCTGAAGCCGCGGCGTGTGAAGCCAACGCGACGGCTCTCGACGCCACCGACCCGGCAGACAGCGTGAGCAGCGTTTTCGAGTCCTTTGACGGCAAGATCGCGGAAGTGCGGGTAAAGGCAACGAGTCCCGACCTCAGAGCCAGAGCGAAAGCCATCCTGAAGACTCGAGCTGGCCAGGCTGCTAGCGACGATGCCATCCGAGCCGACGTGAAGCGGTTGTGGACATTGGGCGGCCTGGAGGACGTGCAAGTACGAACTTTCGGCAGCAAGAACGCTCGAGTCGTGGAGTTCGCCCCACGGAGCGCGCCTACCGTCCGCTCGGTGTATCACCGCGGCGACAGGGGGACGCAGGAGCTCGGACTCGGCCTTGCGCCCGGAAAGAGCTATCAAGCCGCGGCGGTCGCGGCGGGGCTGTCGACGGCAAAGGAGCAGCTTTTCGAGCAAGGCTTTCGCGAGGCTGGAATTACGATCACCGGGCAGCGCGTGAACGACGGACGCGTCGACGTTTGCGTACATCTACACAAGGGGCGGAAGTTGCGGCTGAAACGCGTGACCATCACCGGCAACGCCAAAGTGCCCACCCCAGAGCTTGCCTCCCTGGTGCAGGCGCGCCCCGGCCAGCCGCTGCGCGATGCACAGCTGGAGCGGGACATCCTGAGCGTGCAGGCTCTCTACTACGATCGTGGTTTCATCACGGCCAACGTCGCGCCACCGAAGATCAGCGTGGTTGATGGCGCGCTTGTCGTCCGCATCTCGATCACCGAAGGCCGGGTGTTCAAGATCGGGTCCATCCAAGTGCAGGGCGACTTGGCGACGACGAAGAGAGCCTACTTGCGTCGGCTCAGCATGAAGGCCGGGGATGTTTTCAATCGCAGCAAGCTGCAGGCTGATCTGGCGCGACTGGTTGCGCTTCACAAAGAGCAGAACGCACCCGAAGTGAATGTCACGCCAGAAACCAAGCTGGACCCGGCAAAGGGGCGTGTCGATATCGTGTTGGTAGTACGTGCTGTGCCCAAGCAGCCCTTGAAGTAGCTGCGCTCAAGCCGAGATGGGGATGTCGTACTCACGCAGAGGAGCGCGAACCCGGTCCTCCATGGACTTTTTGGCCAGCTCCAAATAGGAGTCGGTCTGCATCCATCCAAGAGCGTCGCCCATCTTCTCGTCGTAGTCCGCTGACCGCCCCCGCTCGATACCCTGCCATTGCCGCTGAATCGCGCGAATGGTTCGGTCTGCAGCGCGGCCGAGGTGGGCGCGTTCGTCTTCCGAGAAGTCGTCGATGGCCCACTCGAGGAACGCAAACCCGAACACGCCGTGGGCCGCCTCGTCCTTGACGATGCGTCCAAGCACCGCGCGAGGCAACGGGTGCTTCGCGGCTTTCCAGGTGCCGCGCAGCAGCGGGATGCTCAGAGCTTCGCCCACGCAGAAGTAACGTACGACCTTGTCCGCCGCCCGCATCATCGGGCGCAATTCCGGCGGAGCGTCCACGATCATCTCGTCGGGGTCGTGGGTGATCTCGGTGCCACCTCCGAGTTCCATCGCCATGCGCGCGCACAATTCGACATGCACCACCTCATCGAGAGGAAAGCGGGAGGCCATGGCGATCAGATCCAGAGGCGCGCGGCACTCCATCAAGGAGCGCAACGCCGAGGCACAAGCAATGCCTGTTCGATGCTCTTGGAAGGCAGCGCCTGTCCACTGCTTCCTGGCTCTCAGCAGGGCAGCTTCAGGATAGTCCTTAGGGTTCATGGTCCCCCAGGGCATCGCCTCGACCTCGGGGCGTGCACGCCGATAGCGACGCTCCATACCCTCGCCAAAGAGCTCGAGCTCGAACAACTCTCCACTCATGGAGTTATTTTAGTCCGTGCCGGTGTCCGGGGCGACCAAGTTTGCGACCACGTCCAATTGATTGACGTCATCGGGTGCGTCTTGGCCCGCGTCGGTGCCACCACTTCCGCCGTTGCCCCCGGTACCCGTGTCCGGAGCCACCAAGTTCGCGACGACATCGAACTGATTGGTATCAGCACCGGCATCCTTCGACGTATTCGTGCCGCCGTCGTCATCGCTACTGCACGCTGCCACGTACGTGACCGCGGCAACGCCAACCGACGCAACCAACAGCTTCTTGCCCACACCCTTACGTCGCCGCCTCATGTCCAACATGTTCCCGGATTGACTTCGGTCATGCAAGTCGCCACACCCCGAGACATGTTTTCGCTGACTTTGTTGGCGGCGCGTCCAGGTTCTACTTGGTCTCAGCCATGCGGACCCCGGCGCGGTCGCCCCTGCATGGCGTCATGGCGCGCAGTGATCCCTCGATGCCTGGCGTTGGCCGGCGCTCTCGGGTGCGCTCAGCTTGCGATAGCCGGCGGCCCCAGCGCCCACCCACGCGATGAGCAGGTAAATCACAGCTTGATAGCTGCTCATCGCGTGACGATGAAACTGATCCACGACCAAGAAGGTAGCCAACACGACAACGAAGACGATGCCGTCGGCGCGTGTCGGCGCGACGGGGCGCAACCCCTCGGTCCAGCGACCGAGCCAAGGTGCAACGAAGAACAAAGCGATGGGCGCACCGAACCAGTACAACTTGTCTTGCCAAACGTACTCGTTTTCCCAGGTCGTCTGATGAAAGGACGGGACGCCGAACACGTTCTTGAACCCAATGTCCAAACCGTAGACCAGTCCCCAGTCTATCTCCTCGAGCAAGAGCAGCAGCACGTAGCCCGCCACACCAATGGCGAACCTGCGTTTTCGTCCCCGCAGCGACCGCAGCGCCGCGAGCCAGACTACCGATGCCGCCAAGAGGGCAACGTGCGACACGTGTTCAATGGGCCCTTCCCGCTTCGCACGAATCGCCAGGAAGGCGTCCGGGGCAAACACCGCAGCAACTACGAACGCCGCCGTGATGGCGAAGTTCAGCGTGATCACGGGGTGGAGGCGACGCAACATGGGAGCTGGCGATGGTAGTATCAGGCAGGGACCGGATCGGCCTTACACCCGGCCAGCGACAGACTATAATGAATCCCAGGTGTTCCGTTGAAGCTTGCGCTCGTCTACCCGCCCTTCTTTGCCAAGGCGTTCAACGAGAATCTGGCGACCGTTGATGACGAGTTCGGGCTCTTTCCGCACATCGGCTTCGGCTGGGTTGCCCGGGGCGCTCGAGCGGCGGGCTGGGACGTGCGGCTGTGGGACGCGCCAGCGACGAAGAAGAGCCTGGATACGATCATCTCCGAAGTCCAAGCATACGACCCGGACTTGATCGGTTTCTCCGCTCACGCCGCCCAAACCATCCAAGACATGATCCCCTGGGCCAAGGAGTTCCGGGCGCGCACAGGTGTACCGATCCTTGCTGGCGGTTATGAAGCCAAAGTCTACGTCGAAGAGCTGATGAGCCATGGTTGCTTCGACTACCTGTGTGGCGGCGAAGCGCACCTGTTTCTGCCAGAGTTCCTGCAAGCCTTCGAGCGCAAGAGGGGCTACGAACGCATCGGGGACCTCGCATACCGCTCCGGTGGCCAGACCCGGATCACCTTTCCCGGCAAGCGCACGAAGTTCAGCGACTACCCCACGCCGGATCGCAGCATCTTCGACAACTCTCTGTACTACTCCCACGTCTCTCAGCGCCGAAACTTCACCATCGGCATGAGCGAGGTTGGCTGCCCGTACCCGTGCACGTTCTGTTGCATGCGGCAGAGCGGCTTCGACGCCAGGGCGCCAGAACAGGTCGTCCAAGAGATTGAAGAGTGCATGGCACTTGGGATTCGTGAGATTGACTGGTTCGACCCGTTGATGCTGCACGACCGGGAGCGGGCGATGGCCATAGCGAGGGAGATCAAACGGCGTCGCCTCGACGTCATCTGGTCCTGCCGCTCGAGGGTGGATTCCCTGTCCAACCACAGCACCAAGCGTGGCCCCGACGAAGAGTTCATCCAGACCCTGGCCGAAGGCGGTTGTCGGCGGATCTACTTTGGGATCGAAGCCGGTGACGACGATGTGCTCAAGGGCATGATGAAGGGCCAATCCACGACCGGCGAGCTGCGCAGGACCCTTCAATGCGTGCAGGAAGCGGGCATCATGGCCCTGGGCTTCTTCATCCTCGGTGCGCCTGGCGACACTCGCGAAACGCTGCGCAAGACCGTCGACTTTTCTCTCTCCGTGCCGTTGACCTACGCGCAGTATCAGATCGCGATCATCAAGCCGCATACTGAGCTCGAGCGGAAGCACGTCGTGGACGCTCTGGGAATCGACTACTGGCGTGAGTACGTCAAGGGCAGCGTCAAGGAGCACCTGTTGCCAACGCCCTGGACCGAGCTTTCCCGTGCGGACCTCGAGAAGGAAGCCCGCCGCGCGTACTTCCGATTCTACGCGCGCCCCAAATATGCCGTGTCGATGTTGCGCCGCATTGAATCCTTCGAAGAGCTTGCCCGCTACATGCGCGTGGGCGTGCAGCTTGCCCTGCGTCCCCTCCGGCCCACCGCGCAGCTTTCCCGGCCGCGTCGCTACGGTCGGGCCGCGCTGGCTTTCGTCGAAGCGGCGCTCACGGTGGCCAACCCCGGGGCACGACACGCGGTATTCAAGAGCGGCGGTGGTCTGCGAGGTGCTTGGGACCTGGCTCGATCCGAACTACGCCGCCCCGGTCCCGAGTCCACCTTGTCCAGCGAGGTCGTCGAGGGCCTCGACGTGCAACCCCCGAAAACTGACGGCGCGGGCATCGACAGCCGCTACGTCGCCTTCTTCGACAAGCTCCAGCGCGCCAGCGCGGTTGCGCTCCGGGTCAAGCAGGCCGCATCTGAATGAGTCGCAGCGGACAGTTGGCACTTGTCACAGGTGCGTCCGGCCACATCGGAGGCTGGGTCGCGCGCACGCTGCTGGAGCAAGGCTGGCGAGTCCGCGGGCTCGATATCGCACGGCCGCCCCGGGGCTTTTTCCCGTACACGGAGCGCTACGAGTACGTCTCCGGGGATGTCTGTGACAAGCAGGCCATGCGGCGCGCGGCGGAGGGCACCCACGCCGTATTCCACCTCGCGATGAAGCACGTGCAGCATCTGTCCGGCGCCGAGGCCGAACGGGAACTGAGCCGCATCGCGGTAGACGGCCTGGAGGCCATGCTCGCGGCCATCGAAGCAACACCGACGCGGCCGCGCCTGGTCTACACCGGCACCGCAGGTGCGGTCGGTGAGACCCAGGACCCTCTTCGACCGCGCACGGAAGAGGATTGGAACGAAGACCCAATCACACCCTACGCCAAGGCCAAGATCGCCGCGGAGCGTCGGCTTTGGGAAGCCAGCAACGCAAACGCCGTCGCCCTCCTGCCGGGAATGACCGTGGGACCCGACGACCCGGGTCAGAGCGCATCCAACGGGCGCATCGAGCAACTCTACCAACGCGCCCAAATCCCGGTCTGGTTCACGGGAGGACTCAACGTGCTCGACGTTCGAGACCTCGCCGACGCACAGCTCGCCGCATTCGAAGAAGGACGCCCGGGAAGGCGTTACCTGATTGGCGGCCACAACCTGACCTTCCGAGAGCTGTCGACCGCACTGCGACGCCTACGCCAGCTGTCCAGCGCGCCCTGGCTTCGGGTCCCGGACAAGTCCCTCATCGCTGCGGTGAAGGTCTACGAGGGGCTTGCGCTGCGCGCGGGGCAGAAGCCCTTCGTCACTGCGCGCCAACTCGAAAACCGTCTGCATAGCTTCGCCTACATCGACAACAGCCGGGCAGTTGCGGAACTCGGTTTCTCTCCGCGCCCCTTGGACGACACCCTGGTCGACCTCTTGCGCTGGTCCGCGGACGTCGGCCGCATTTCCGCTAAGCTCTCGCCTTGATGCGCTGCTAACCTCCTCTCGGTGGTGCGCTCAATCCGACGCCAGCTCAAGACTGCCGCGCGCTTTGCCACCGCTGCGGCCGGCGGACCACGTCAGCTCTTGGGAGTGGGTTGGGAAGTCACACGAGTCTGCAACGCACGCTGCCCATTCTGCGATCGCTTCAGCGGCCCCAAGGGCCCGGATACGCAAACCGCTCTGCGCCTGATCGATGAACTCGCCGATCTCGGCTGTCAGCGAGTGCATCTGACCGGCGGCGAACCGCTGCTCCGAGACGACCTGCCCGCCCTGCTGGGTCGCATTCGGACACGCAAGATGGCATCGAGCGTCAACACCAACGCCACGCTGATCGCGGAACGGCACGACGTGGTCGACGCCGCAGACACGTTTCTTATCAGCATCGACGGCCCCGAATCCGTGCACGATGGCTACCGCGGAAAGCGCGCCTACGCCAAGCTCCTGGCGGGCCTGGAGACCCTGCGAGCTCGAGGCAAGCGTTTCGCCTTCTACGTCGCGCTGTTCAAGAACAACCTCGAGCACTTGGACTTCTTCGTGCGTCTGGCCAAGCAGTACGACACCTACTTGGTCGTCCAACCCGGCGCGGTGCATCGCCTGGGTTCCGAGGAGGCCAACCCCGAGACCCCGGAGCTGAGCTCCTATCGCGCCGCGCTACGACGCCTGATGCAGCCGGACTATCGCCCCGTCGTGTGGAACTCCACGCCGGGCCTCGAAGTACTGATGCAGTTTCCCCGCATGCACGAGCTGCGCTGTCACGCCGGGCGCATCACCTGCCGGATTGAAGTCGACGGCAGCATGTTTCCCTGCTCCCGCAGCCTCTCGGATCCCCGCTGCCTCCCCGCCCCGAATGCCATCGAGCTGGGCGTCGCAGAAGCCTTTCGTCGATTGCCTAAAATTGACTGTAGCGGCGGCACATGCTGGGCCGCGCACAGCATCGAGAAGAACCTGATCTTCTCAGGCAGCCCCGGGGCAGTGTGGAACCTCGCGACCCGCAACTACATGGCTCAGCGACGAGACCCGAACCGTTGAAGCCACCACAAGCAACAGCCCCGGGCAGGTCCAAAACGCGCCAACGAGCGGCGCAATTGCTGACGGCGGGGCTGACGGCCACATTACTGGTCCTCGTCTTTTCCAAAGTGCCCCTGGCTGCGGTCGGTGACGCACTGAGCCGGACCAATTTGGGTTTGATCCTGGGCACAGCCGTTGTTGCGCTCTGGCTCAACACCGCGCAGTCCGCGGCGGCGTTTCGCAACGCTGTCGTCGCGGCAGGAGCCAGCCTCAGTTGGCCGTCCGCGCTACGTGCAACCCTGGCCAACCTCACGCTGCACAATCTGCTACCTGCAGGTAGCGGCAATCTGGGTCGCGTCGCCGTCGTGCACCGCCGCGATGGCATCCCGCTGCCCACGGCGCTGCTCGCGACCTCATTCCTACTCTGGCTCAAGTTCGCCTGCCTGCTCCTGTTGGCCTTCGCTGGCAGCCTGCTCACGCCCCTGGCCAGCTCGGTGACTCAACTGAGCCTGGGCGCAACCACCGCGACCTGGATTGGCTTGGGCGCCATGGCCCACTTCCTCATTCCCCGGCTCGCGCGCCACATGCCGTGGTCAGGGCTGCAGCGACTGGCAACGGCCCTGACCAGGCGACCGCTGCTCACCCGCCGCCCGGCCCTCGTCGCAACCGCTCACAGCTTCATCCTGGTCGCGGGCGAGGTCGTGATCTTCCTGCTTGCGCTCCGCGCTCTGGGTCACGACATCCCTTGGGGCGTCGTTTTGACACGCACTCCCATCATCTTACTCGCCGCCAAGTTGCCCCTGACCGTCCTCGGGCTCGGGACTCGGGAAGCCGCCGCGCTCCTGCTCTTGTCCGACTTCGTTCCCGCCCAGGACATCGTCGGCGCCACGCTACTACTGCTCACCTTGACCCAATTGTTACCGGCCACCCTGGGAGCTGGTTTCACCCGATGGTTCGTTGGAGACATCGCAACCAAGTAGGGCAGGTTTTTTGTTTTGGGGGATGTGGCGGACCCTGCCGTCATCGACGGTTCTTCGCGGTCCGTCGCTTTCGCGCCAGAAAGCAGAGTCGCCTGACCACGACGAGTCTGCCAGATCTGCCGGCCAATCTGTGCCAACCAAGCCCAGCAGGCGGCTGGCGTGGCTCGACGGATCCGCTTCTATTTCGCCCAGTTCAATTCGCTCTTGACCTACGGATTCGAGGCCTGCGAAGAGCATGTGCACTGGCACACACGATGCAGTCGCGCGACAGGGCGCGACAGGGCGCGACGAGAAACGACAGGGTGCGCCTTGAGGCGCTGCGCTGGCACTTCGATCCTTCGACGAACATCACACAGGTCTACGCGAATGGGCGGGAAACTCGGGCAAGGCTTGCAAGTCGCACGGCGCGTGGCACTAGCGGTCCTGCTGCTGCTCGCGGGCGCCTACTTCCTTTCGGTCGTGCACGAGCACTACCCGCTGAAGCGCTGGCTGTTCTGGCGCTACACGACCTATTGGCTGGCGATGGGGTTCTGGACCTTCGGCTGCCTGTCCACCGGCCACCTGATACTGCGGAAGCTGCTGCGTCGAACCCTGCGCTTTCAAGAACAGCTGCTGCTGTCGATGCTCACGGGCGTCCTGGTGTCCTTCGTGATCACCTACCTGGCGGGCCTGCTGCACCTGTTTGGACCCGTGTTCTTCTACGCCATGCCAGGCCTGATGAGTTTGGTGGGCGGATGGCCCTTCGGCCGATACGTTTGGCGCTATTGGCGGCGCCGACGTCGCTTGGTCGGCCCGCCTCCAAGCCCACTACTCGTTTTGGTGGGGCTAGCCGGTGCCCTCGGTATCGGCATGGTGTACTTCCAGCTCCTGTCGCCGGAAAACGCGGGCTACGACGCGCTCTGGTACCACATCCCCCTGGGCGAAAAGTACTGGGCCGCCGGCGGGATCGATCGCTCTGTCGAGGCCTGGTACCCGTCGACGCAGCCGCATTTGGCAAGCGTGTTCTACGCCTGGGCTTTCCAGATCCCAGGTTCGGTGCTCTTCGACCAGGTGGAGCTCTGCCTGCACTTCGAGTTCTGCCTTTTTCTGTGGTCCCTGGTTGGCATCAACGTCCTGGTCGCCCGCTGCGTCGGTCGAAGCCGCACGCCGGGTGCCTGGGCGATGCGTTTCGCTTTCCCAGGTGTCTTTCTGTACGGCTCGACGTTGAACGGAGGCGCCGATCACATCTGCTCGGCCTTCATTCCTCCAGTGGTGCTGGCTCTATTCCACGTCTGGCGATCCGTAACCGTTCGATGGTCCGCGCTCTTGGCGCTGTTCGTTGCGGGCATGGCGCTGACGAAAACCATGACGACAATCATGGTCGCACCCGCCGTGATCGTCGCCTTTCTGGGGCGCGTGGCCTGGTGCGGGCTGGCACGCTATCGGAAGCGGCCCTTTGGCATGGCATCACCGAATTGGTGGAAAGCCCCCCTCGTGGCAGCCGGGGTCGGGTTGGCCGTCACCTCACCGTTCTGGCTCACCAACTGGATCTGGTATGGCGACCCGCTCTTTCCCGTACTGGCCAAGGCTGGGCTGCTCAAGAGCCCGCTGTGGGACGAGCGTACGGCTGACCTGTTCGAGATTGGTTTCAGTTCGGCGTTTTGGCGCCCTCCCCCGGGACAGGAGGGTTGGATCGACACGGCCAAGGCGCTGTTCACGTTTTCCTTCGAACCCCACGATTGGGGCAAGCGCCACGGCAAGGTCCCCGTCTTCGGTTCCCTTTTCACGCTGCTGACGGTCGCGCTTCCCTTCACCAAACCCCGCTCTTGGCGGGGGATGGCGGTTGGGGGGATCGCCCTCGTGGCCCTCACCCTCTGGTACCGCATGAACCATCAGGATCGATACCTGCAGGGAATCATGCCGCTGTTGGTGGTGCCCACTGCAGCCGCGTTCATCATGGTGTGGAGGGAACACTTGGTGGCCCGAGGTGCCGTTGTGCTCGTGGTCCTCGCGCAGGTCATCTGGGGCGGAGACGTGTACTTCATCCAGACCCACGCCATGTCCACCGCACCCTTGAAGAAGGTGAACGACCTATTGGAATCGGGTTACCGGAAGAAGTACAAAGATAGGCTCTGGCCCTATTTGACCCGAGGCATGCGCAAGCAGATCCCCAAGAAGTCAACGGTGCTGCTGCACCGAGTGTTCACCTCCACGGGCTTGGGCGCGAACTTCGTCGTCGACAGCCCGCGAATGCAACCGGTGATTCGCTGGGAAGACGCGCGTGATCCGGGAGAGGTTTGGGATCGCTTGAGGTCGTACGGCGTCACTCACATCTACTCCGACTCGACGAAGTCCGATGCCTGGCTGCCCCTTTCTGGAGACTTACTCTTCTACGGTTTTCTTCACCAACACGGCCATCAGATCGGACTGTCGGGTGGGTTTCGACTGACGACCCCGCCGAGTGAGCGTCCCGCGGGTTTCAAATACGATGACCAAGTCGCCTTCTTCGGCTGCAACGACTCCTACAAAGACGGGCTATATCGCCTTTCAGATTTGAACGTGCGGGTATTCCGAAAGCCCAGCGTGCCCAAGAACGAGGATCGCGCCACATATCCGAAACCGAGCCAGACCGGCGTGCCCGCGGACCTCGTCAAGCGAGCTTCCTTTGTCGTGGTCCAGCCCAAGTGCGCCAAGCAAGTGCTCCCCGCACTGTATGCTGATGCATTCCATCGGGCGGCGGTTCGCAAAACCCGGGGCGGCGAGAAGTACGTCCGACCCGAACAAAAACGCCCCTCGGAAATCTGGATCCGCCCGTAAGCCGGCGCCGGCGCCAAATGCCTGCGCCCCCCGATGGGCCCGATGGGCAGAAGCGAAATCAAGCTCCCTTTCAACGTCGCGGATGATATCCTTCACGGTTGGGTCGCAGCACCAAAGCACCAAACGGCAAGTGAAGACGAGAGCACGACGAAGTAGCCGAGGGGTCACGCTGATCGAGCTGATGATCGTCGTGGCGATCGTCGGCACGTTGGCAGCGCTGGCCACCTACGGCGTCCGCCGATACGTCGCGATGAGCAAATCCGCCGAAGCGATCCAATCCCTCGGTGGAATCGGCAATGCGGTCGTCGCGGCATCCGCTCGCGAATCGATGTCCGCGGATATTCTGGAGGCAGGCACTACAGCCGGAATCGGCGGTGGCAAGGTCGTAGGCTCGACGAGCGGCAAGGGCAAGAGCGGCGGAGGCGGCGCGACGGTCACCTTTAGCGTGCCGGGGCTGTGCGGCAGCTCGGAAGCGGTTCCCAAGCAGTTCAACATGGTCGCGGGAAAGAAGTATCAGTCGACTCCCGCAGAATGGAACACCGGCGACATTTCGACAGGCTGGCACTGCCTGCGGTTCAACAAGCAGCAAGCTCAATACTATCAGTACCGATACAAGTTGGGCGGGCCACCGATCACCGTGCGGCTGCCCAAAGGCGGCGCGCCCCCAGGCATCCCCTTGGAGCGCCAATGGTCCGCGTACGCTCGGGGGGACCTCGACGGAGATGGCGAGACCTCCTGGTTCGTCATGTATGGCGCAGTCAACAATGAGCGGCAGGCGTTCCGGGGGCCCGCGATCGGCATTGCGGACCAGGACGAGTAGCGATGGATAGCCTTGCTCTGAAGCATCTGTTCTCAGTCCTCGACGCGCGGCGGGCAGGAACGCCGGCGACGATCGAGTTGAGAGAAACCGATCTTCGCGGCGCCCACCTGTTGAGGGCCGACCTGGTCGGCGCGGATCTGCGCTCCGCCCATCTCGACTTCGCGACGCTGTCTGGAGCGAAGCTCGGCAACGCTCAACTCCAGAATGCCTGCCTTGAACGGGTCGACCTAAACGGCGCCGACCTCACGGATGCAGATCTCTCTGGAGCCAACCTCGAGCAGGCGCGTCTCGAGGGGGCGTGTCTGGCTGGTGCTAATCTCACTGGCGCCAACCTGTCCGGAATGCGCGGCGAGCCAGCCAGTTGGGTTGGCGCCCGAATGGACTTTGCCGCATGCGAGCTATCCGGGCTCGATGACCGAGGCGTCATCGCCTTGTGGCGCGCCGGCACCGAGCTCGTCGGGCTTTCAGAGTTCTCCGAACGCGTGCAACACGCATGCGGCGCCACGGCGGTCTCAGCATCCATTCGCGCCTTGGCCACGGCAGAACTAAAGGAGCGTCGGGCAAGGGTCTCCCACCAACAGTCGCAGCCCCCATCCAGCTTGTACGTCGAGGAACTCCGAATGCTGTCGCTGCCGCCCGGCCTCGACGCTCCTTCGCGCCCGCCGCCATCGCTCCGCCCGCGGGCGCCCGACTCAGAGCTTCCGGGGATCGTCATCGCAGACCGTCGTGAAGGAGACGAGGTCCTCGGCGCCTGGCTGAAGCGCCGCATGGCCCGCGGAATGCACTCTGAGACCTGGTTTGGGATGGATAGCAACGGCGCCAAGGCGGTGATCAAGTTCTTCAATCTCCGGAGCTATTCGTCCGGGACTTGCTCGGCCGCGTTTCGTCGCAGCGTCCGCACGCTCAATCGGTTGAATCAAATGGATGCCGCGGAGGCGCCCCCGGTTGTCAGCGTGCTGGCCAATGATCTGAACGGGCTGGCCTACGTCATGCCCTACCACGCGAACGGCAATCTCGAGAGCTTGCCTGCCCTCAACTTGAAAACGCGGCAACTAGTCGATTTCTTCATAAAACTCTGCAAGGGAGTGGAGAAGCTACACGACTCCGGCGTCATCCATCGCTGTCTGAAACCGTCCAACGTCTTGTTGAGTGAGGACTTGGAGCCGATTTTGGCTGATGTCGACGTTGCCGACCTTCCAAGCCTAGCTGCCGAGTCCGGAGATCTCCGAGGCTACCGCGCCTATTCCGCGCCCGAGGAGGTCTTGGGCTCGGGCACACAAAGCCCCACCGTAGATATCTACAGCTTGGGTCGGCTGTTCCACTTCTTGCTACTCGGGGAGACGCCTGAAGACGCCGTGGAGGAGGTCCCAACCCTCGAATCCCTCGCGAAACAACCGAGTGGACTCGTGCGAATCGTGCGCAAGGCCACGCTGCTCGACCCCCCGGCGCGCTATCAGTGGGTGGCAAGCCTGATCGAAGATCTCGAGAACTACGAACAGTTCGAAAGCGTCGGGCTGGCGGGCGAGATCGAAACCAACTTTCTGCCTTACCAAATCAGCAGCCTGCCCCCCACCCGCGGACCGACGTTCGAGGTTGGGCCGTATGCAGAACCGCCGCGAGCTGCGGAACCGCCCGCGACACCGCTGGCGGTACAGGCAAAGTGGATTTCGCGACCCACTGAGAAGCGAATCGGTGCGGCTGGAATCGTTGGCATGCTCGCAGTCTTGGCCGCTGGTGGACTGACTCCAGTACCAGACCAGCGCCTCGGCACGGTGCTGACCGTGGCGGTGATCCTGAGCCTCGCGATGGCGACGCTGCTTCTCCCCAGACCGAAGAAACAATTTGTAGCGCTGCGCCTGTCTGCGATCGCTTTGGTTGCATCGTGCTTGCTCGTTGCGGAACCAGCTCAGCTACTGGTCTACCGTCTGCGGCTCACTGCGCAGCAAGCCGATCTCGGCACACGTGCTCGCGCCGTGAACGAACTCACCCGGTTGGGTGCCCGGGACCTGTCGGGCCTCAATCTCGAGAAAGCCGACCTCAGCGGGGCCGATCTCGCACAAGCGAACTTTCGCGGCGCGAACCTGAGGCAGGCCAAGCTCACCGCGGCTGCGCTGATGGAGGCCGAGCTGGGTGGCGCTGACCTAACGGAAGCGGACGTGCGCGGGGCCGATCTAGTGGGAAGCACGGCCAGCCTTGCGCGGGGTTGGTCGTCCGCCACCTGTGACCACCTGACCACTCTGCCGGAGAAGTGGTACTGCGACGCCGGCCACCCGAAGCAAGTCGAGTGACTCGCGTTCCGCGAGCCCCGACGCGGGATGAGCGCCCAGCTCCGCCCCAACTCCGCTCGACCCCAAACCCACAAAAATACTCTCAGGGGGTTGATCAACCATGTGGTTGAACATACAATCAACCACATGGTTGAACGACGCAGCCGGAAAAAGGTCGATGCCGCGCGGGATGAGCGCCTCAGTTCGGTGTTCCACACCCTCGCGGATCCCTCTCGGCGGCGAATCATCGAGCTGCTGCGAGAAGCGGGCGAGCTGAAGGTGGGGGACCTGGCAGAGGCCTTTTCGATGAGCCTGAACGGCGTTTCCAAGCACCTGAAGGTGCTCGAAAAAGCCGGCTTGGTGCTGCGCCGAGTCGACGGGCGCGAGCACTGGATCAGCGCGAATTGGGAGGCTCTGCAGCAACCCTATGAGTGGCTGCACTTCTACCACCACTTCTGGAGCGGCCGCCTGGACTCGCTCGTGGACTACGTAAAGACAACAAAAGGAAAAGACAAATGACTCAAAACTTCGAACTCACCGTCAAGCGTACCATTCCGGCATCTCCCAAGGACGTCTTCGAAGCCTGGCTCAGTGCTGACGCACTGATGAAGTTCATGTGTCCCGCGGACAACATGAACGTGCCGAAAGCGGAAGTAGATGCCAAGGAAGGCGGGAGCTTCCTGATCGTCATGCAAGCGGGAGACAAGGAGTTGCCCCACCGTGGCGAGTACAGGCGCATCGACAAGTACAAGACACTGGCCTTCACTTGGATCTCCGCCAACACGGTGCCAGATAGTCTGGTCACTCTGACCTTCAAGGAGTTGGGCGAACGAGAAACCGAACTGACCTTGCACCACGCGGGCTTTCCGAATGAGGAGTCGCGCAGCAACCACGAGGGTGGCTGGACGAGAATCGCGGAGGCTCTTTCCCGCGTCGTCGCCTGAGGGTTGAACTCGAGCAGGGGGATGGCCGCGCGATGGTGCGCGGCACCAGGGCGTCGGGCGGCTACCCGTCGAGCCAGAGCTGGGGCCATGGAGCCCCAGCTCGCGCGGGCTTCGTGGCACGAAGCCCCAGCGCCAGAACTCTAACCGGCTGTAATTACTGAACTTTCCTGATGGCACAGGCGCTGCACTAGGGCGCGCGAAAACCAGCGTGACCCAAGGCGGGCGCGCCGCATCAGGAGAAACTCAGATGACTAGCATTCGACTCGCTTCCGCTCTTGGCCTCATTTCCCTCATCAGCGGATGCTCCGCCCTCGGTCAGTACGGCAGCATGATGGCTCAACCGCCCGCAGCTGGGCAGGCCACTCCCGGCGCGGCCGCAACGCCCGGTGCCACGCCCTCCACAGCGCAGGTCAACGAAGCCGCTGGCGAAGAGAGCAAGGCTCCCGAAGCCGCCAAAGCGCCCTCTACGGTCAGCGTGACGATCAAGAGCTCTTGCAGCAAGACCGTGCGAGTCTTCTTTGGCGACAAGCCCAAGTTTGGCAGCGGCAAGTACTCGACGGTCAGCTCGAATTCGCGCTCTAGCCACACCTTCAAGCCGGGCGATCAGCTTTGGATCGTCGACGACAAGGACAACGGGCTCTCCAATGCCTCCGTCAGCGAAGGCACCAAGGAGATCGAGATCATGTCCTCCTGCTCCGGACTGAAGACGGGCTAATAGCGATTCGCCAGCCGGGCGGCGTACCTCTCGTACGCCGCTCGTGTTTCAGAATGCTGCGGAACGAGGACGGATCACGCGACCGAGGGCTTGGCAGCCCTCGCGCTCGGCGGCATCGTCCAGACTGCAGCCGGAGACGGCGTCTGCCTCACACAGATAACGCTGGCTCTGGCCACAGCCGCTTGCGGTGAATTCGATATCCGAGCGTGGCTGTACCTGCAGGCCCTCGGGACACGAAAGCTCGAGGGCGGCCCGCTTTTCCACCACGGCGCGGGCGGGGTAGAAATCCGCGGCCTCTCCCGAGCAGCCCTTGCCAGTAGCAGAAACCGGAAACACGGCCATACAGCCGACCACCAGGCTCGAGCAGCAGAAGGCTCCAGCCCAACTGGCGACGCGGCGGAGTTGTCCGGGTCTCATGCGGGCAGCCTAGGTGCGGATCGCGTCCCGAGCCCAATTCTTGGCATCTGTTGCACCAACTCGCCTGGAGCCGAGCTCGGCGATAGACTGCGGCCGTGACAAAGCTACAAGCGCTGGTCTGCCTGGGCGTCGTTGCCACAAGCCTCAGTTTCGGCGGCGAGAGCAAAGCCGACTTGCCGCCACTCGATGGTACCAAGTTCGTCAGCTATAGCTTCACGGTGGAGGGCCTTGCCGGGTTCAAAGACTTCGTGGTCTTCGCCTACCCTTGGAGCCTCTCGAACGGCGCTCCGACTCGAGAACACACCGTGATCGAGAACGACGAGCCCGTGCGGGTCGGCCGCCGCAGTCCCACCCCAAAGCTCTACGCCATGCCACGGGCAGCCTACGATAGGTGGAAGGAAAGCTACGAGCCCAGGGCCGATCATGAAAACCCGGCGCTTGATGCGCTGATCAAGCGACCTGACATCGTGAAGTGCACCGGCGGACCGGCACCCCGTTTTTCGCTGCCCTCGGACAACGGACGTTCGAAAATCGTAGATAGACTGTCCGCCACCAAGATCGCCGCCGGAGCGTGCACGATTTCGAAGGTCCTAGTTGACCCCGTCGAAGGCGTTCCGGTGAAGAAGTCCGCACCTCCCGTAGCAGACAAGCCCGCTACTCCAAAGTCGCCAGCCGCGCCTGCCGCACCGGAATCCGCCTCGTCACCCCCGGGCAAAAGCGGTTGCGGCCGCTGCGCCGTTGGCTCCCCCACGGGACAGCCAACGGCCGTGCTCCTGGTGTCAGGACTGCTCGCGATGCTGCTCCTCCGGCGACGCCGGTACGCTTGAGCGAAAACTGGAGCGCTATCACGCAGGCGGCGCTGCCCCGCTAACCGGGGCAGTCCGCACTTTGCCCGAAGGACCTATTTGGTCTCGACCTTGACGTCCTTGCGGGCTTCGCCCTCGGTGA
The DNA here is from genome assembly GCA_965222375.1 of Polyangiaceae bacterium. GTDB lineage: Bacteria > Myxococcota_A > Polyangia > Polyangiales > Polyangiaceae > JACKEA01. The sequence goes on along the minus strand of CBDCTZ010000016.1, from coordinate 1,925,608 downwards.
TGTGGAACTCCACGCGCCGGTTGTTTTGGCGGCCTTCGGCGGTGTCATTGGTATCAATGGGCTTCTTGGGACCAAAGCCCTTGGAAGTCAGCCGACCCTTGTCGATACCGCGGGAGGTCAGCCACTTGACCACCGAGGCCGCACGCCGCCTGGACAGAGCGATATTGTAGCCGACGCCACCGCGACTGTCCGTATGACCCTCGACGCTCACCTTCTTGATGCCCGGATACTTTTTCAAGATGTCTAGCACCGCATTGAGCACCGGATCGCTCTCCTTGCGAATCGTCGCCTTGTTCGTGTCGAACTCGACGCGCTCCAGGATCTCGATCTTGGTGCCCACGATCTTGGCCTTCGGGCAGCCATGCTTCTTCGGATCTTCGCTGCGCGGCCCCGCCTGCTTGGGACACGCATCTTCGGGATCGATGATGCCATCGCCATCCGTATCCTTTGGCGGCGGACAGCCGTTGGTCTTCGGATCATCGGTCGCAACGCCCTTCTCGTCCGGGCAAGCGTCCTCTCCGTCGATGATGCCGTCACCATCGCGATCACCAGGCAGCGGACAGCCGTGCTTCTCCGGATCCTCGCTTTCAACGCCCTTCTCGTCGGGGCAGGCATCCAACTCGTCCAAGATCCCGTCGCCGTCGCGATCGCTCGGAGGCGGGCAACCGTGAGTCTTGGGATCATCCGTCGCCACACCAGGTACGTCGACGCAGGCGTCATCCTTGTCGAAAATGCCGTCCCCGTCCGTGTCCTTCGGCCCTTCCGGGGCCTTTTCTTCCTCGAACTTCGGGAACCACTCGATGCTGGCCAATACCCGCACCTGGGGCGAGCCGTAGCCGCGGCTCAAACCAGGCCCGGCCCCGAGGCCGATGCGCCAGTCGTCGCTGACGTTGTAGTGACCGCCGAGTACGAGTTCCACGGGCGTGGTCTTCCGGTCGAAAGCACCGTCCCCGCCGTCGCTCACCACCGTGGAGCCGTAGAGCTCCGGTCCGAGCAGCAGCTTGTCTTCGAGAACCCGTACGCCGATGGCCGCGCCAAAGCCGAACTCACTGCCGAAGGCTTCACCGTCGAAATCATCTTGCTGTGCACGGTAGTTGAAGGACACCCGCGCCGCGTAGGCTAGCGGCCCGATGTCGCCTGCGGCCAACAAGCGCGGCACCACGCGCACCTTGCCGTCGCCCGTGAACGCCTCTTGCTTGCCAGTCGGCAGGTGCAGCTGCAAGCCGGCCGCGAGAGAAAACGGCTTCCGATAGCTCCCGAGCAGGCGAACGTCTGCTCCGAGCCGCACGTCGCCAATACCGCCACCGCGCTCAGCGGTCACGACGTTGCCACCACCAAGATCGAGGTCTTCGCCTTCGTTGACGATTGCAACCGGCACATTGAGCCCAAGACGCAGGCGCTCCCACAGGATCAGCGAGCCACCGAGGTGTGCGTAGAGCTGGTGCTCGACGATGGCAGCCACTTCGTCGTCGGTGGCTTGATCGTAGAACACGAGGGGTTTGTAGCCATAGTCGAACACCGCACCGATCGCCGGCCGCATGTGGCCGCGCAGATCGAGGGACTCCGCAGAAAACCAATCGCTGCCCCGCTCCGAAGGGTCGAAGCGGTTGAGAGAGAAGCCCTCGGACTGAGCCATGGCGGCGGGAGCCGCGAGGGTTGCAGAGAGTGCCAGAAGGGAAGTGAGTACGCGTTTCATGAGTGCACCTAAATCAACGGGAACGTGTGGGTCGGTCGTTATCTCTCGGGGTTGCGGAACGCTAGGGTGCCCGGCACTCGGATCCTAGCCATGACGCCGTCGGCGGCGGGAGAATGCGATTCCTCCCGCGGCCAAGGCGGCCAGGGCCCAAGCAATTGGCGTATTCGTGCTTCGCGGCGTGCTGCAGCCGCAACCACCACCTTCCAGGGTGAACCCCTCGAGGAAGGCGGAACTGCCGCCACTGCCCGTGAGCCCGCTGCCACCAGCGCCAGCAGCAGCGCCGGTGCCAGCCGCACCAGCCGCGCCGGCGGCGCCACCACTACCCGTGGGATTGCATTGGCCAATGCTGGCGTCGGTGCTGCTGCAGACTTGACCACTGGGGCAACCGGCGCCAACGCCGACACCGCGACAACCAGACACGCAGCGGTTCGTGGAGTCATCGCACACCAGACCATCGTTGGCAGTGCCACAGTCTGCGTCTGACTGACAAGTGTCGTCAGCAGGATCGTTGGGGTCCGTCTCGCCTTGATCGACCTTGCCGTCCTTGTTGGCGTCCTCTTCGCCATCTTCCACACTGCCGCCGTCCGTGTCCTTCTGGAGCACGCCGGTCGTAGTTGTGGGGTCGGCATCCGCGCGGCACTTGTTCTTGCTCGCGTCCGTAGCGCTGTTAGAGCAGTCCCGCCCCGCCTCGGTTCCATCGAAGAGCCCGTCGCCATCGCTATCCTCGTCGAGGGCGTTGATGGTGCCGTCTCCGTCATGGTCGTCGCTGAGATTGGGCTCGTCGCCATCCACGAGGCCGTCGTCATCGCTATCAGCATCGTTGGGATCCGTCTTGAGAGTCGCCTCGAGCTCGTCCGACAGGCCATCGCCGTCCGTGTCGACGACATTGCCGTCATCCGCGCCTTGGCCGACAACTGGATCCGTCTCTCCCGTATCGACGACGCCGTTGAGATTGGCGTCTTCGGAGCCATCCATCACACCGCCCCCGTCCGTATCCCGGAGCAGCGCGCTCGTCGTGGTGGTCCCGGCGTCGGCATCGGCGCGACAGTGACCGAGGGCCGTGTTCGTGGCGGGGTCGTCGCAGTTCTTGCCCAGCTCCGTACCGTCGAAGAGCGCGTCGTTGTCGCTGTCCACGTCCAGCAGGTTGATCAGGCCGTCGCCATCCGTGTCGTGGCTTGGATTGGGCTCGTCGCCATCGAGCAGGCCGTCATCATCAGTGTCTGCATCGTTGGGATCCGAGCCCAGGAAGGTCTCCATGGCGTCGGATAGTCCGTCACCATCTGTGTCAGTGACGTTGGCGTCGTCGGCGTCGTTACCGGTGGTCGGATCTTGTTCCCCGGAGTCCACCTTGCCATCGAGGTTCGCGTCTTCGGCGCCATCGTTCACCCCACCGCCATCGGTGTCGGCGTTGAGGGGATCCGTCGTCGTGGTGGCATCCGCATCCGCACGGCATGCGCCAGCGGCAGCGTCTGTTGCCGAGTTGGAGCAGTCCTTGCCGAGCTCCGTGCCGTCGAAGAGGCCGTCGTTATCGCTGTCCGGATCAAGGGCGTTGATCAGACCATCACCGTCGGTGTCCTCGTCGGGCTTGGGCTCGTCGCCGTCAATCACGCCGTCGTCGTCGCTGTCCGCGTCGTTGGGATCGGTACCAATGAGTTTCTCTTGGTCGTCCGAGAGCCCGTCACCGTCCGTGTCGGTGCAGCCATCGTCGACAGTGCCATTACAGTCGTCGTCGAGACCATTGCCGCAGACCTCGGCCCCGGTCGGGACGCACACGCAGGTGTTGCTGGCGCTGCAGGTTGGAGTCAACCCTGGGCAATCGGTGTTCGTGAGGCACTCCACGCAGGTGTTATTGGAGGCGTTGCACTTGGGGGTAGCACCCGAGCACTGAGTGTCATTGATGCAGGCCACGCAAGTGCCCGTCGTGGTGTCACAGTTCGGCGTGGCCCCGGTGCATTGGCTGGTATTCGTCGCCGAGCACTCCCCGCAAACGCCCGAAGGCTGACAAGCCGGGGTCGTGCCAGAGCACTGGGCGTCGGTGGTGCAGCCCGTGCAGGTGCCCGTGGTGACGTCGCATAGGGGGTTCGCACCGGTGCACTGCGTGGTGTTGGTCGCCGAGCACTGCCCACATGCGCCGCTGGGCTGGCACGCGGGTGTGGCGGCTGGGCACTGGAAATCCGCCACGCAGCCTTGGCACTTGTTCGTATTGGCATTGCAAAGCGGCGTGTTGCCGCCACAGTTTGCGAAGCTGAGACACTGCACGCACACATTGGGGTTTGCGGCGGTCTTGCAGAGCGGCGTTGGCGCCGCGCAGTCCGCATTCGTGCCGCATTCATCAATGATGACTGGGGTGGGCGGAGAGCCGCTGCCCGAGCCGTTGCCATCGCTCGGCCAATTATCCGGGGGCGCGCCCAGTTGTCCGGATGCCGTCACGTTTGCTTGGTTGTTGATGGTACCGCTGGCCGAAGCATCCACGGTCACGCGGAACTTGACGACGGTCGTGGCTCCCGGCGCCAATGTGCCTCCCTGTGTCGCATTCGCGCCCGTGCCGAGGCGTACAGTGACTGTGGAGGTGCCCACGCTGTATTCCGCTTGATCGTCACCACTGGCGTCCGTCTTCGCGCCCGCGTTGGGGCCAGAGGTGATCGAAATGGAATTGGGCTGATAGGTCACACCTGCCGGCACCACATCGGCCAGCATCGTATTGACCGCCGTATCGTTACCGCCATTGACGACGTTGATAGTGTACTCCAGCACGTCGCCTGGAAGCACTGCACCACCATTGAGATCCGCAACTAGTTTCTCTGTGCCGGTGAAGTCAGGCTTGAACGTCGAGATCGACGTGATGAAAGCCCCCAGGTAGTAAACGTCACCGGAGCTCGTGGCCTCGATGTCGGCAGAGGTTTGACCGGCTGCTACACGACTCGTGATGTCCACGATGTCCATGTCGTAGCTGCTCATGCTGCGCGCGGCGCCGCTGAGCTGAGGCAGGTCCCCGGGTACGGTCACCGCAACACCGAGATTCGACCGCGTACTGTTGAAGAAGTTGGTCACGGGATTCAGCGCGTCGCTCAACCGGTCGGCGTTGGTCAGGGGTGCGGTTCCGAAGCGCAGCGAGTCGCCCGTGCCCTGGCCGTCCCCCTCGTAAGTGATGACTCCGAGCTTCGCATCGAAGCCAGCGTTGGGCACCAAGAACCCCGATAGCGTCGCGCTCTGACTGTTGGTCCCATTGACGAGGTCGAGGCCGTCGAAAAGAGCCACGTTGCGCGATGGCTGGGTGAAATCCTCGTAGAAAACGACGAGGGACCATCCCGCGAAATTCACGTTGTCATTGACGTTGACGAAGCCTTTCGAGGCCACGCCGCTAATGCGATACGCGCCATTGCCTTGGGCAGCAACCAGCGCCGTCACGTCCGCCGTGGACTGGTAGGCGTTGCCCGCGGCCGTAAACGACTGGTCCGCGGTGATGGTCTGGCTGAATCCACCTGGGCGATCCAGGGTAACCGTGGTATCCGCCGTGGCCGACGAATTTTCGGCTGCCCAGTATAGGCGCGCGTACTTCACGGTCGCGCCCACAGGCAAGCTCAGCACCGACGTACTACGAGCCTCGGTGACGCCGATCGCAGTGTTGGCTTGCGCCTGCCCTGCACCTGGCGCCTGAGAGCGCCAGAAGACGTCCGGAGCCGAATCCGCGGTATTGGTGCCGCAGGCGCCCACGGTACCTACGACCGGTGCGGGGGTCCCGCTGACGCAGTCCTGAGCCAGGGTGTTGCCAATGAGGGCGAAATCCCCCCTCACATCAATCTGCTGACGCAGGCTCGGAGCAGCGGGGGTCACCTGCGCGACGAGGAGGCAGGCAAGAACCCAGGAACAACCAAAAGTGCGCTTCAAGACAAGGGGGTCCCTCATAGTGGGCGGGAACCTACGCAAACTCTAAGCCAATTTCAAGGGGGCTGTTCCGGCAGGCCGTTGCGACTCGAACGCAGTCTAGAGACGACACCAGATTGTAGTCTACAGACCGCAATTAGGTGGGCACTGCGCCACACGTACGCACAGACATCTTGCGCCAACCGCGCGCACCGCATGGCCAGTCGGCGTTGGCGCCCTCCTGCGTACCTCAGGAATCACAGCGCAAGCGCGCCAGTGCAGATGTTCGGGTCGCCGAACTTCTTGTCGTCGTAGCCCATCAAGTTGCAAATGCTGGTGAGCAGGTTGTTGTGCGGGGTTTGATCGAAGGACAGGTAGCGACCTGTCTGAAGCGCACCACCGGCCTTCCCAGCCAAGATGTAAAGCATGGGGTAAGGGCTGTGCTTCGTCCCGATCGGTTTCGCATAGAGCACGACGGTGTTGTCCAGCACGGTGCCGTTGCCCTCGGGGATCGCGTCGAGCTTCTCCAGCATGTAGGCGAACATCTTGAAGTTCCATTTCTCGATGGCGGTGCGGTCGGCCTTGCCCGAGGTCTTCTTGTTCCAGTCGTGAGCAACGTTGTGATAGCTGTTGTTCACGCTCATGTTCTCGTCAGGCCACATCGGCGTGATTTGACTCGAACCGCTGTTGCCGAGCTGGAAGGTGGCCACATTGGTCAAGCCGCAGGCCAGGGCTTGGGCCAAGATGTCCATCTGCAGCCGCGCCGTCGTCGGCAACCATTCGTTCTTCTTGAATTCGTAGCCTCCGGGGTAGTTCGGGTTCTGGGGCGAGCAGGTGACCTGGCTCACCTCGCCGAGCTTGGTCTCGATGGCCTGAATGTGCCCGAGGTGAATGTCGATCTTCTCTCGGTCCGAGCTGGGCAGGCGTGTCTTCAGACGCGCGATGTCCTTTGCCACGACGTCCAGTACGCTCTTCTTCTGAGCCAGCAGCTTGGTCGCTTCGGCCTCACTCAGGTTGAAGTTGGCGAAAAGCTTGTCGAAAGCTTTCTTGGGGTCGTCGATGGGATGCACAGGCTGATCTTTGCCCAGGGAGCTGATCCGCGATGCGCCGCTTGATCCGCCACCGGGCATGGCGCCGAGGGTGAGGGCTTCCACGCCCATCTTCTGAGCCAAGTACTGATCGAGGGATATGCCGCCAGCCCAGTACTGACCTTCGGAGCTGGCGTTCGGAAACGGCGAGTTGATGCGTCCGGTCAGAGTGTGCCCGATGCCCGTATGGCCACCTTTGTGTGGGTCGACGTCGCGGGTCTTGAGTTTGAGATCCCCGATGATGTTGATCTTCGAGAGGTAGGGCTCGAGGGGCGACATCATGTCGGGCAGCTTGCTCGGCAGAGCGGCGCCGCTGCTGACACCGGGGTCCCAAAAGGTCTTGTTGATGGGCTCGTTGGCACTGAAGAACACGGCGAAGCGCTTCGGCGGCGTCGTGCCAGCAGCCATGCTGGGTGTAGAGCGCAGGAAGGGCAGTGAGAGCGCGGCTCCGGCTCCAAGGCCTTGCAGCAAACGACGGCGGGAAAACTGGGTCATCTTCTTCCTTACTCGGTGATCGCGCGGTAACGGAACGCGTCCGTTGCGGTGATGGAGACCAAGAGCTCGCGGATGTCACCGCCAGAGGCCGTGAAGTCGTCTTGCACTTTGGCCACGCTGCATGCATCGGCGGCGGTTTCCAGACGTCGATTGGCGTAGCGGAACCACTGCACCGCCACGCATTTGCCGACGGCCTCACTCGAAGCGAGCTTCTGCGCCAGTTCGACCGGACCTTCGAAGGTGCCAACCACGTCCACCTCCGCCTCGGTTTCGAAGATCTCGCCCAGCTCCGACACGGACTTGCCGCTTTCGTCCGTGAAGCGAAGCGCGCCGATAGGACTGTAGGCGTCAAAACCAATCCCAATGGGATCCATCTTCTTGTGGCAACCAGAGCAAGAGGGATCCGTTAGGCGACCCGGATCCTGAATCGTATTGGATTCCACGTTCGCTGGCGGCGGCGTCACCGGATCGCACAAGAACTGCTCCCGAATCATCTTGCCGCGATGCACCCAGCTAGTTTCGCTAGCGCCCGAGTGTGCCGCCATCAGGCTGGCGTGGGTCAGCACGCCAGAGCGCTCGCTCGCGTCGAAGGTCACCTTGTCGAAGGCGTTCGCGGGAGCCTGCACGCCATACACCTTCGCCAGGGGGCCATCGATGTAGCTCTCGTTGGAGGTCAGCAGCGTATCCAGCTTGCCGTCCCCGGAGAGCACCACGCTCTCGACGAAGCGTCGCGTTTCCTCGCGCATGCTGGCCTTGAGCTTGTCGTTCCATTCCGGAAAGATCGAAGTGTCCTTGGACGCTTCATCCAGGTGCGCCACCCCGAGCCACTGCTCGTGAAAAGATGCCACGGTTTCCGCGGCGCGGGGGTCATCCAGCATGCGGCGCGCCTGGGCTTTGATGTCCTCGACACGGTCGAGCTTGCCGGCTTCCGCGGCGTCGAGCAGCGTGTCGTCGGGTCCCGAGGCCCACAGGAAGAAGGAGATACGTGACGCCACCGTGAAGGGGGTCACCCGAGCGACTTTCTCGCCCGGAGCCGGCGCTTCCGTCTCTTCGACCAAGTACAGGAACGACGGCGACGCCAGGAAGGCTTGGACTACGAGTTCCACCGCCTTGGTCGCTCCCCACTGACTCTTGGCCGACGTGTAGAGCTGGCCGTAGGTGTCTTTCTCGTCTTGGTCGAGGGGGCGCCGGAACGCCCGGCGACCAAAGCTCTCGATGAAGGACGTGCCGCAGGCAGCGTCCTTGATGTCGCAATTGGTCAGCTTGCTCAGGTTGTCGTTGACGGCCTTCGCAGCGAGAGTCTCTGCCGCCGCCAAGTAGTCTTCGGTCTGCAATTGAGACACCGCAGCAACAGCGTTCGCGTCAAAACCCGCCACGGCCTCGTCCGGCGAAAACGCTTGGCCCGCGCCAGAGGTGTCGCCCAGCAGATCGCGAATGATGTTGTCGTACTCGAGGCGAGTCAGCCGACGCAGCGGCGCGCGCCCCACATCAACCTTGGAGCTATCCACGCACAGCGCCTGCGCGCTCATGCCACTACCGCCGCCTGGCTCTTTGCCGCTACTTCCAGGCCCGATGCCATTCTCGTCCGGCTCGACGATGGTTCCAGCGCAAGCAGCGGCCAGCGCGGCGATGCCCACCAGGGGGATCCGAAGCCACGGACGCGGCCGGGGCCCGGACGCGGGCGCGATGCGGAGTGTCATACCCCTCCCCCTGTGCAACGACAGTGCCGCACCTTTCCGCATCTCGGAGCACACTACAAATTGCTAATAATTACGTATGGTTAAGGCTTGTTGCTCGATCCTGACGCGCTACAGAAACCGCGGGATCCTCCGTCGCATGCGACCCGCCACGTCACGCATCCATGTGGGTTTCTTTGGGTTTGGGGTCGCGGGAGTGGGGCATCGCTGGGCCACTAGTCTCACATCAGGCCTTGCGGGGGCACCGGGCCACGGCTGCTCTCGCGTCGGTCCGAGCTGACGGGTACTGCATCCCTCAAGGGTGGTGCTCGAGCTACATCCGTGAGTTCCTGTTCCACAGTTTTAGAATAGATATTCCAAAACACGCGAGGCTCTGGCGACTCCGAGCGCCAGCGGTTTGCTTGCCATTTCGTTCCAACGCCGCGCGGTGTATCGACGTAGCTCATGCCAGTCCGATCCTGGGGGCCGCTCAGAATCAGTGCTCTGAGCCTGGCGGTCACCTCGTTGTTGAGCGGATGCCGCGGAGAGCCCAAGGTTCTCGAACCGCGCAGCCCGCCGCCGCGAGTTGCGCCAAACGTGCAACTCCCCGCCGCACCGGTCGCTCCCCACCATGCGCGAGTTGTGTTGGACAGCACAGATGACTCCCTCAAGATCACTGCACGTTCGGACACGGCCTTCGTTCCACCGGGCCACCCCGTCCCGCCAAACCGCACCGGCGAGCTGTGCACCACTCCTTGCGTCACGGACCTTCCCATCGGTCGCTACAAGCTGTTCATGACCAGCGCCGATGGCTCCTACGACCAGAGCGACACGGACATGTTGGAAGTCCGCGAGGGCCTAAACTACTACCTGCGCGCACCTGGCAAGTTCGAGGAGCCCACGTGGATCCCCGTGTTACCGACATTGCTGACGGTCTTGGGTGTCGCGGCCATTGCTGGCGGTGTTGCTCTGGCGAGCGATTCCGAAGACACACGAACAACGGGGATCCTCATCGCGGGCGGCGGAGCGGCGATCACGATCACCGGTGGGATTCTAATGTACGACGCACAACGTGGCGCCATTCAAAAAGGCGCATCGACCACCTGGACGGAACCTTTGGGAACACAACAATGAAGATTTTCAGACTACCGATATTGCTCGTCTTGCTCGGCGGCTGCGCCACCAGTTTCACGGGAAGCCCACACATAGAAAACGGCCGCAAGGGCTGCGACGCCAAGTGCTCGTCGCAGGGCATGGAGGTCGCAGGCATGGTGTACATGGGCGAATACACCAGCGGCTGCGTCTGCTCGGTGCCGGGCCAGTCAGCGTCCAAGAAGAATCTGATGATGGCAACCGCCGCCGGAGCAGGCGCTGGTGCCGCTGGTGTGGTGATGCAGATGCGAAGGAATGAAGAGGCGCAGCGACGGCAAGCCATGCACTGATGTGGACGGCGGCCCAGCCGCCCCATGTGCCACGCAAGGCAGCTTCGCGTGCACGACTTGTTCAAGTCCGCTGCGACGGGCCCGGGCGCCGGAACGCTACAACAAATCAACCTCGCACGTGATCCAGCGCCTGCTCGAAGAACTCGTCACTCACGCGACCTCGGTACGTCTCGACGACGGCACATGCCTGACAGCCAGCCGCCTGGATGGTGGCAAACGCCAGCTGCATCGGATAGGGCTGATCGTCATTGCCCCGAAACCGCAACCGCTCTGCACGATTCGCGTGTTCGGCTCGGTGCTCCTCGTAGGCGACGCGCGCGTCCATGACTTTTCTCACGCACATCCTCGAATCGGTGGCCGCCGATGGCGGCGGCGAGGTTTGGAAATAGAACGTTGACGAAGAAGGTGTCGCTTGCTTTTTTCATCACTTTGCCCTCGCACTCGTCCACGTCAAACGAACTAGGTAGGCAAGCCGAGGTCCGATTTCTCGTCGAAGACGAAGGTGGCGTCACCGGGCGAAAAAAACTCCATGCGTTTGGACAAGGCGGTTAGCTCGGCGTTTGCTCCGACAATCTCGTACTCGGCGGTGCCGGGTACTTTCGAGAGTGTTTCGAGCAACTTCTTCTGGGGGCCATCGGCCATGCCGTCGGGCACCGTGACTTGATAGTGGAGATCTGGCAGCTTGCCTTTCAGCGGTACGATGAAGGCACACAGTACGGACCCCGGACGCATTGGACTCTTGCCCAAGCTCGCCTTGCCTTTGCCGACCGCAAGGCGAACGGGAAATTCGTGTTTGCGCCCCGACTCGAGCCCAGCGCCTCGAGAACTGGCTCTCGCTTCTCGGTGACGACAAGCCGAAAGAGTGGGGCCTTGATGAGCTTGACCGCTTTCAATCGCTTGAAAGCGCGAACGATCTCCGCGCGGGTCTCTGCGTGAAGCTGTCGGTCGAAGGTGACCTTCACGCCACCGGCTCCAGCCGCGAGCTGGGGTTTGTCGCTCACCACCATTTTAGTAGCTTGCGCAACTCCGCGGCAGGCGGACAACCCCTTTGGGGACACGACTTTCAACCCGGGACGCCGCAACAAGGCGATGATCTACGCATTCGTCATCGGGGGGCTGTTGCTGTTAGCGATGGTGCTGAACTTCATACGGCGCATGTGACTCGAAGGGCGCTGACCTGCGCTGGTGAGCTTGACAGGTTTGAGAGGCCCTGCATGTGGCTCGGGTAGAGCGAGTGGAAGCACGGAGTGACCCCGCGCCGGACCGCGCCGAACTCCCGATGACGCGCTGGGCGCACCATCCCCCCAAAAAACAACCCGGGGCAGAGCTGTCGGATCCGCTACGGCGCTACGCAACCGACGCCAGCGCAGTAGTTCTTGTACCAGCTGGCCAGAGGCTCGTCGGTGGCGGCGAAGTTGGTGGCGGGGATCGTGGCGTGCTTGACGTCGTTGAAGGCCCAGAGGCGGGAGAGCTTGCCCGAGGCCGTCCAACCCGCGGCCCAGGCGCTGGTAGTGGGATTGCGAGCGTCGGCGGCGAAGAACCAGGGATCGTCCTTTTCGAGATCTGAATTGCCCCACTGCACTTCCGTGAACATGCTCTGCTCGTAGCGGACGCGTTGCAGCGCGCCACCGTTGAGGGAAACCAGCAGGACATCGCCGGTGAAAGGGCCGTGGGCGCCAGTGCTGACCTTGACGCTGTCGGCGCCGGAGGTGGCAGTGGTCTTGTCGTAGAGAGGGTCGCTGGTTTTGCCACCGTCGGCGGACTTACGGGTCCAGGTGATGTCGGTTTTGGCGGCGTTGAGGGCGCCGTCCCAGTACCAGTGCTGGCTGTTGTTCTGGCTCTTGTGCACCTCTCGCAGGGTGCTGCCTTCGTTGACCCAGGCCAGGCTGGGATTCTGGCCGTTGTCGTTACCGGGAAAGGGATTTCCTGCGCTTCCGTGCCATGTGACCTCTAGGTCACCTGTTAGCTGCCCGACCCGGTAGAAGAGCTGGGAAGTGCTCTGATGTTCATGTACCTCCACGACCACTCCGGAGTCGTCCAAGAGGACCGCGGGGTTCTTGCCGGTATCGTATTTGGTGTGGCGGGCGAAGCGGGCCTTCGAGGATGCAAGGCTGCCGGTCCAATACCACAGGTCGCCGCCCCCGGAATCGTGGATTTCGAGCAATTGGCCCTTGGAGTTGAGGGCGATGCTGGGGTTCTTGCCCTCGTCGCGGCGGTAGGCTTGTCGCGACTTGTAGTGGCCGCTGAGCACGACCACGACGCGATCGCGCATGGCATCGAGCGCGGGTAGCGAACTCGGCGCTTGCGATGCCGAGTAGAGGGCAGAGCCGAAGGCGGTTTGAATCACGTCATTGAGAGCTGCCAGGTTGCCCGCGGCATGCGACGGGTTGTCGTCCAAGGGGTCTTTCAGATCGATACCGATGGTGATCGGAGCGTGACCCGCATTCTGCTTCGTCCAGTCCGCCACGACCTGAAGCCAAGCTGGGAGTCCGAGCCCACTCGGGTTATCGCCACCCAGCGAGACCTCGTCGCCGGGCGCGTCATGACCGACACGAAAGCCTTGTGCGGCAAAGTCGTTGTCGTGGATGTCGAACTCGAGGAAGCGCACGCCGGCGTCTAGCTGCGCTTTGACGGGTCCCAGGTCAGCGCCTGGGGAATAGGAGTTGTGAGAAGCGAGGAAGGTGGCCGCTGCGTAGCCAGCTCCGACGCCTGCGGTTCCCGCGGCGCCCGCATCACCGCCCGTGCCCGCACCGCCCGCGCCGCTGGCGCCTCCGGTAGCGACTCCCGCACCGCCTCCGCTGCTGCTGCCGCCCGGTGCGCCGGGGCTGGATTCGTCAGAGCCGCAGCCGGTCGCCAGCAAGGCGAGGATGAGCAACCTACGCATCAATCGAACATAGCGCGTCCCCGGCGTCGGACGATTTTGGCGACCTTTTACGAATACTTAGGCCGCTGAGGGAAGCAGCAAAGGCGGAGCGGGGTAGCTGTGTCAGAATGAACATGCCTATGAAACGCCTACTCCTCGTCGCCGCCGCTCTCACCTTCTCCGTGCCCGCCCTGGCAGCCGACAAGGCGTCCGCGAAGAAGGCGCCCGTCGTCAAGGCTGCCCAAGTGCCCGCGTTGAAAGCACCAGCGAGCAAACAGCGCGCAACGTCGAAGACCGTCCGCAAGGCACCGGTTCGCAAGATGCGTCGAGTGCACAAGCTTCAGCGGATGAAGATCAAGGGGCGGCCGGGCAAACCACTGATCGAAGCGATCGTCGAAAAGTCCAGGCTCCGCTTCGAGCCCGGCACGATTCAGTATCGCCACGGGCGCAAGAGCTTCGAACGCTTCTACTGAGCGCGCAGGTCACTTGGTGACGCGGCGTAGCAGACCGGCTTTTTCGTCGACCCAGTAGACGCTGGTCGCATCGACGGCGATTCCCACGGGCGTGGTCCCGGAGCTATCGACGAGCGTAGCCGCCTGCTGATCACTGCCGTCGAGGGCAACGCGCTTGACGGTGCCGTCGTCGGCGTTCGTCCAATAGGCGTGGCTGCCATCCAGTGCGAGGCCTTTTGGCCCAGCCTGCCCCGACGCAAGGATCTCCACATTTCCTCCGGCATGGGGCAATTTGCGCAGCTCACCCTTGTTGGCGCCGGCGTTCAGCACCGTCCAGTAGACGTGCGTCGCATCCACAGCAGTCTCCTGGCCATTGCTGGTGGTCGGATCGAGCATCTCCGCGGTGCCTCCAGACAAAGGTACGCGCCAAAGTCCGGCATTGAGCTGAAAGCTGGGCCAATAGGCGTGGGTTGCACTGACCGCTACACCTGCCGGCCACAGCGAGCTGGCTAGCTCCGTGGGCGCGCCACCCGCCTTGGAGAGCTTGTAGATCTTGCCCTGAGCGGCCGACTCGGAGACGTAGACGTTGCCGGAATCCAAGGTCAGCCAAGTCGCCGCTCCGGCCAGGGTCGCGAGTTGCTCGACGGTCCCCCCAGCCTTCGGCACACGGTTCACCGTGAGCTCGAAGTCGTCGACGAAGTAGACGTGAGTGGAATCCACAGCGAGGTTTGTCCCCTGCTTCTTCGCTGTGGCTAAGGTCTCGACGGCTCCACCGGCCTTCGGTAGCCGACGCAACACGCCGTTGGTGAACTCCAAGAAGTAGATATGGGTCGCGTCGAGCGCGATACGCCGCGGCCTGGCGTTGGCAGCAGACCACATGGTCACCGCGCTGCACATGCCCTGGGCGCAAGTTCCTCCCTGGCAATCTCGCCCGCATTGGCCACAGTGAAGCGCGTCGGTGTTCAAGTCGGTTTCGCAACCGTCCGCGGCGCTGTTGTTACAATCCGCTTGAGGGGCCGTGCAGCTCAAGGCATCCGCCGCCGCATCTCCAGCATCCATGCCTCCCGTTCCTGCGGACGCATCGACGCCTGCCGTGCCACCACTTCCCGACGCACCACCCGCACCACCCGAGCCATCGATGCCCGCGTCCGTCGCGCCGCCGTCTCCCACCTGCGGCAAGCAGCCGCCCGAGTCGGTGCAGTCGATCTTCGCCGGCACACATTGACCCTTGAAACAGGTTTCCGTCGCTCCGCAGGGCACATCCAGGCAATCAACGTCCATGTGTACCGGCAGGTTCAGCGGCGTGTGCGGGAGAAATCGCAAGATCCGCCGAGCAACGATGCAACCACCCACATAACCGTCGTCGACGCAGGCTTCGGGAGATTTGCCAACCCCGGTGACGACGCGAATCGCCACCTCGTCATCCTTGTCCCCGCTCGGAACGACCGCGAGAGAGCCGATTCGGCCGGAACTGGAGCATGCCGAGGTGCGCGCCGCTGGGGCCTTGGCCGCCAGAGCGCTAGCGCTGCCCACGGTGATGCTGGTGCCGCGAACGTCCACGCACTGCGCGTCCGTGGTCACCTCCAACATGAACTGGGTCGGCTCCCGACACTGAGTCAGCAGCAGTGCTGACAACACGGTCGACACTAGGGCCAGGCGATGGACAAGGGATAGCGCGGGGCGTTGCATGCTCAAAACCGCACCAAGGGCCCTGCTACCTTGCCGGGTGCAATGTCGCCTTCGTCCGACGAACGTTCCGTCAACAAGGCGATGGTCAGCGCGGTGCCACCGGCCACGGCGACGCCGATACCTGTCCAAAACCACCAGCGGGAGGTAATGCCCGGCGGTTCGTCGAGGGCGACGTTCAGCTTGGCCACTCGACCGACGCGAACCACGGCGCTGGTTCGGGCCTCATCGTACCCTTCCCGGCGCACAACCACTTCATGTTCGCCGGCCGTGAGCTGAGCCTGGGCGGGCACAGTTCCGATCTTCTTGTCGTTTACAAACACCGTCGCTCCAGCAACGGGAGAGGTCACCTCCAGCACGCCTGTGGTGCTCTTGGACAGAAGTTTCACCGTCACGGACTGGGCGGTCTTTCCGCGAAGGGTCACCCGTTTGCGGTAGGGACGGTAGCCCTCCTTCGAGACTTCCAAGATCGCTCGCCCGGCGTTTACCCGCAGCTGCTTCATGGGCGTCGTACCGATGACCTTCCGCCCCAGCAGCACCCGTGCCCCAGCTACGTTGCAGCTAACTTGAAGCGTCGCCACCCGGGCGCGCAGGTCATCGAGGAGTTGCTGGAGCTTTGGCACTCTCGCCTTCAACTCCGGCGAGGCCTCTCGCTCGAAGGTCTCGAGTTCTGTCAACGCCTCCGGGTAGCGGGTCAATGCCTGCAATGCACGCCCCTTGTTGTAGGACAGCACCGGGGACGGCTCGAGCGCGTAGGCGTCTCGGTACATCCGAAGCGCTTGCTCATACGCCAGGCGCTTCATCGCAGCATCGCCTTGGGCCTTGAGCGATTCGGCTTTCGATGGCAGCGCGGGTTCGGGCTCGCTGGCAGGCGCATCGGCCCCGGTTTCTGCCGGCGGCTTCGGTTCCTGCTTCTCACTCGGGTCACCCGGCGCGCCGGGTGGTTTTCCCGGCGGCGCACCCGCAACGGAATCCGCCAAGGACGCACAGGCGAGCAAGACGAGACAAGCGCAAACGCGGTTCATAGGTGAACGGGGTTTTCAGTGGCTGGTGGGGGCGCGGGTGCGGGCTTCGGGGCTGGCTCCGCGGTCGTTGCCTTCGGCGGGGCGGGTCTTATAACTGGTTTCGCGGCGGGCGGGGTATGGGCGGGTGCTTTCTTGGGCCGAACCGCTTTCGTGGGAGCTGGGACAGGGGGGCTCGCTTGCCCTTGGTGTTTGGGCGCAGAGGGCGCGGAAGTCGCGCTAGTTGCGAGCGGAGCCAACGAGGGCTCGGGTCGGCTTTCGGTTTTCGAGGCGCTCACGGGCTTGGCCTCGCGGGTCGCCCCAGCCTCAGCCCTGGCATCCCCTTCAGTCGACTCCGCAGGCCTCGTGGCAAAGAACAGCACGGTGGCGATGACGGCAACCGCGACCAGAGCGACCACAATCCAGTTCTTGACCGCCGGGGACGAGGCCTGTGGGCTCGATTGGGACGCCGAGGCCTCGGGTGAGGGGCGCCTGGGATCCTCCAGCTCCTTCAAGTCCAGGGTCGGGGAGTCAGGCACCGACGCCCGAAAATCCACACCCGAGAGCCGCGGCGGGGGCAGCCAGGACACTTTCTCCCCGAAAGGCAGTAGCGCTTGGGCCATTTCTTTCGCGGACTGATAGCGATCGTCGGGGCATTTTTGAAGCGCCTTCATGACGACCGCATCCAGGGCCTCTGACAGATCCGGACGATGCGTCTTCGGAGGTGGAACCTCGTCCGCCGTAATGGCAGCGATCACGGCTGCGGGGTTCTCGCCATCGAAGGGCGTTCTGCCAGTGAGCAACTCATACAGAATCACACCAAGCGACCAGACATCAGAGCGGACATCCGCATTGTGAGTGGCGCGAATCTGCTCGGGCGACATGTACAAAGGCGTGCCCAGAGTAGAGCGCGTCAATGTAACCGAGGTTTCGCGTTCGTCCTGAACCTTGCTGATTCCAAAGTCCAGCAGCTTCACCACGACGGCGTTGTCCTCTTGGGTGAGAAACAAGTTGTGAGGCTTCAGATCCCGATGCACGATTCCTCGGGAGTGGGCTTCCGCCACGCCTGAGCAGGCCTGAATGACGTAGTCGACCGCCTCCGAGACCGTAATTCGGCCGCGGCGCTCGATTTCTGAATCCAAGTCGACCCCCTCCAGGTACTCCATCACCATGAACGGTGTCCCATCGGCGAGGGTGTCCACGTCCGTCACTCGCGCGACGTTCTTGCCTTTGAGCTTGGCGGCTGCGCGAGCCTCGCGCTCGAATCGGCCAGAGTACTCGTCCACTTTGTCGAGTTCCTGGCAGCGCAGAACCTTGATCGCGACCCGCTGTTTGAGGCGCTCGTGCACGGCCTCGAAGACCATGCCCATGCCGCCCTCGCCGATGGTCCGCAGAATGAGGTACTTGCCAGCGATGACATCACCCGGGAGGGGCATGACGCCCAGGACGGCGGATTTCTCGCTAGCCATGTGCCATCAATTGTAAGCGATCCGCGCACCACTTGACGGATCTCATAACTCCGTTAGTGGAAGCAGCAGCGTGTCATTGCCAACGGCGACGCACAAAACCACAGCGACGAGCCCAGAGGGGCTCGCCGCGATGTGGGTCAATGTGCGTTGCACGCTCAGCCGCCGGGGCACTTCTCCGCGATGTCGGAGCAGCAGTCGCCGTACTGGGAGCACAGGTTGTCGCACCAGCACGAACCGTCCGGCGCAGAGCCGCCGCACGATGCCGTGCAAGATCCCGCGAAGGGCGTGCCGCCGGGAATGCCGTCCACCTGTCCGTCGTCGTTGGGATCGTCCGGCGGAGGCGCTGCGGGCAACCGCACGGCCGAGAAGTGAACGCCGTGGCCAACGTACTTCAGGCCCAGCATGCCGCCGGGGTGTTTGCCCTGGGCAACCACGTGCAGCAGGCTCGGCGGGACGAAGTAACCGGTCCCTGTGTCATCCCGAGGGCCGGTGACCTTGCGCGCTTGCTGCATCAACGGCTCGAGCGCCGCCTGGAATGCGGCGTAGTCGGCGTGGGGCGTCTTGACCACGTCGATGAGTGCTCCGAAGAGCTGCTCTACGGCAATGCGCTTCGGATCCGTGTCGGGAAGCTGGTCCATGGCCATGGCTTCCAGAATGCCGGGCTTCATGCCTTCGAGGAGCTGCCCCTGGACGGGTGCGAGCTGCTCGCCGAGCTGCTCCCGGGGCACATGGGTGCGCAGGAAGTGCTGCAGGATGTCCGCCATGGTCATGGGCTTGAATGCCAGCTTCTGACCCTCGGACGCGGGGTCCGGCGCGTAGGCGTACGCGGGCTGGAGTGACTCGTCCGCCAGAGTTAGGTCCACGTACTTGACCTTCGGGTTGTCGTTCATCGAGGTGAACGCGCTGGCTTCGCCGTTTTTGTGCTTGTTGAGCTCTGCGACGAAAGCGTCCCAGGTTTGCTGCCCAACCAGCGGCACGAAGGTGGCCGCGTTGAGCGGGTAGTGCAGGCCGGCGGTCGTGCCGAGGAATGCCAGCTCCGCGCAGTAGACCAGGTTCGCCGGATCTTTGAAGAAGTCCTGCGCCGCCGTGTCACCCGCGATGGCCTTGGCCATGTTGATGACGTGGGTCTTCAGCTTCTCGGGGTTGTGCGCCGCGAGCGGGTCACCGCCGTTGTAGTCACCGGGAAAATCACTGACCGTGTTGAAGGCCGTGATCATGGTGCGCACGTTGTCGTTGAAGGCCTTGACCTTGCTGCCGTCGAGGTAGGACGGCCAGGCGGGCTTCACGAAGAACATGGAGTAGGTCTTGTTGCCGAACAGGCCTCCCTCGTAGTTCTGGGGGTTGTTCAGGGTGATCGCACCAGGCTTACCATCGCGCTCCACGCCCACGACGATCTGGATGTGGGTGTCCTGGAGTTTGACCTGCTCCTTGAGGTTGGCCTGGATGTCCGCGGGGGACATGGTGCGGTGCTCGGGGCGGTGGTGCTTGACCGCATAGCCAACCACGCCCTGGGGGAAGGCCTGAGCGATGACCGAATCGCCACGCTCGTGCATCTTGCCCTCGGCGTCGGCGACGTTGTCGTCATTCGAGTACGGAATGACGTTCACGGGTACGCCGAAGAGATGGGTGGGCGCGGGGAACTTCGCTTCGCCCAGATCTACCAGGACGGAAAAGGCGTCCTCAGCCTTCTCGATGGGCACGGCGCCGGGCCAAATCGCGTTGGCAGCAGCCATGTCCATGACGTAGTTGCTCTTGAAGTTGTCGTTGATCCCGTCGCACTTGCCGCTGCAGCTCTTGGGCTTCTCGCGCGGGGTCTCGGAGCCACCACCAGGACCGCTGGCGTCGTCGCTGCTGCAGCCGCCCGCCAGGGCACCAAGAAGACCAAAGATGATTGTATTAACGAAGATGCGCTTCATGCCACGACCCCTTCTGCGGTTAACAGTAGTGCGGAAAAACTAGGCTAATGGAAAGCGGCGCGAGCCGCAAAAGCCGGCCGCTCTTAGCACGATCTCGTGGGTTTGGGGCAAAACGGTCCGCGGGCCAATTGGCTGGGCGCCGCGGCCGCTGTCGTTTTCTTGATGGAATTGGCTAGCTTAGAGGCTGGCCGGGGCCAAATTGCCCTGGCTCAAGTCGAGCAAGCGCTGGGCATTTTCGCGCAAGACCTTGGCGCGCAAAGCGGCGTCGCCCTCGCTCGCGATCAGCACTTTCGCTAGCGGCATCGACTGGTGATAGAAGGGCCAGTCGCTGCCGGTCATGATCTTGTCCGGGTCGGCGCGCTCGAGGATCTTGTGCACGCTGGTGAGGCTTTGGCTGGCCACCTCGACCCAAACGTTCGGAAAACTGCAATGAAGCTCGAGGGCCTCGTCGACCTCGAGGGCACCAGTGTGCCCAAGCACGAAGGTGGTGTCGGGGCACTGCTCGATGGCTCGAGCGTAGCGATGCACCCGCGTCAGATAGCGCCCCAGAGGCGGCTCGATGCCCACCGGGCCGCAGTGCCAGAACACGGGCAGCCCGCGCTCAGCGCAGGCCCGGTACAGGCGCAGGCAGCGCTTGGCACTCGGGTGCACCGTCTGCACGGCAGGGTGCACTTTGATGCCGCGTGCGCCTAGAGCGACCTGACGGTCGAGCTCCGCCTCCGGGTTGGGCTTGTAGGGGTGCACGGAGCCGAAGACCACGAGTTCGTCGTGGCCACGAGCCTCCCGCAGCCAGTCCCCGGCGTTGTCGGACAGCACGGGAAAGTCGATGGCCAGCAGCACGGAGGTCTTCACGCCCAAGGCGCGCATCTCCCGCAAGAGATTGGCGGTGGTGTGGGTTCTACGCATTCCGCCGCTGCTCAGGGCGCCGGCAGACAAGTCCCTCTTCATTCTCGCCAGGTCGAATCGGGTGAAGTTCTTGTTGGCGTATACGTCGAGGTCGAGAGCGCAGTCGACGGGCAAATAGTGCTCGGTTTCCTCGTAGGGCGCGCCAAGGTCGAGGCGCTGCTTCAGCACATAGGCCAGGGCCAAGTGGGTATGAACGTCCACGCTACCCCCGACTGCGGGGTCGAGAGTAAGCAAGCCGTCGACCCAATCGAACCAGGGCAACTGCGCGAGCTCCCGCGTGCTGGCGAATCGCGTGGGGTAGTCAGGCACCGCGCCAGATCCCTAGCGCTGCCGCTTCAGTAACGGAAGTACGTCGATGGGCCGCTCGCATTTCCCGCGCAAACCGCAGCCCGAGCATTGTCGACCGCTCCAAATCTCGTCGAACTGAGCCTGCGCGCGATCCAGCAGGTTTTCGTCTTCGGTCAAGATACCCAGCTCGAAGTTTCGGCGTTTGCCGGCGCGGGCGCCCAGGCCCGCGCCGGTGAAGTTCGCGCTGCCCATGTACATCAGGCGTCCGTCGATGATCACGAGCTTCATGTGGACGCGCGGGCACTTCCGCAACTGAAGAGAGCGCTTGCGACGTGAGGCCAGGGAATCGCGAAAAGGCGCCGAGGGCGCTCCCGCGTGTAGTATGCGCACGTCGACCTGGCGCGCAGCCAGGTCCGAGAGAGTCTCGACGATGGAGATGTAGCGCCCGCGCGCTCGCGCTCGCGTCCCAATCGGCGCTGGCACGCGCAGGTCCTTGAGGTTCGCCGTCGCAATCCAGACGGACACCCTCGCTTCGGGCAGGTCGCCCAGAATCACACGCTCGTAGACGTCCTCACCGCTACACAGATCCACCTGTGCGTAGCGGGAGCGAGGCTCGGCAGCGACGCGCATGACCACGACCTTTGTCTACGGCCAAATCCGGGTCTCGGAAAAGAAAGGCGTGATTTCGGCGTGTTGGCCGCGTGGCCTCAAGGGATCGGGCTGAAGTGCCGCTCTCGCAGGTGGGCCTGTTCGTGTTTGAAGCCATCCCCATCGTCACCGTCCCTTTGCTGCCACTTCTGGGTGTCGTGCTGTACTTGGCGCTTCACCACGTGTTGCTCGCCGGACGCAGTGGACCGGAGAGCCCTCACGTGGGTGTGGCCCTGCTGTGTCTGCTCAGCGGCGTGTTCCTGCTGGGGCGCCTGACTCAGCTGTGGACTGCCACTGAGGCGGGGGCCATCTTGGGGATCCAGATTCAGTACGCGGGGCTGTTCTGCATGGGCAGCGCGCTCTTGCTCATGCCTCAGCGCAAGATGCCGCGCTGGCTAGCCATTGGTCCCATTACAGCGACCATCTTCTTGTTCACGACCAAGCTGTTCGTGCCGGGCGTGACCTTTGAGCGAGTGAGCGCGTTTGACGTCCAGTACTTCGCTGTGAAGAACGGGCCGCTCACTCTCGTGCTCATGCCGCTGTGCGTATGGATAGGCATCAGCTGGCTACGCGCATCCCACCAACGTGAGGCCTGGGCCACCTGGCCGCCCTGGGTCTGGTACCTGATTGGTGTTGGGAGCTGCGCCATGGCCATCCACGACATGGGCATGAACCAGGGCATGTTCCGCAGCATCCACCTGCTCGAGTACGGCATCGTCGCCTGCAGCGTGGGGGTCAGTCTGCTTTCGACCCGCAAGCTGCGCGCACAGGTGAAAGACTTGGAGAACCTCGTATCTAGGCGCACTCAAGGTCTGGAGAAAGCCGTGGACGGCTTGATGGCGAGTGAAGCTCGCTATCGGCAGCTCGCGGACACGACTTTCGAGGGCATCCTCGTGGCGCAGGACGGCCGCATCGTCGACGTGAACCTGGCGCTGACCACCCTGGTCGGTAAGTCGCCGGGCTTCCTGTACGGAACCAGCGCGTCCACACTGCTCACTCAGCCAAGCCCCGAAATCTTGGCCGTCGTAACCGGAGAGAGCCAGGGCCCGGTCGAGGCGGTCGCCAAACACGAAGACGGCCGCACCTTTCCAGTGGAACTCGTGTCGCGCGCCCAGGACGACTCCCTCGTCCTTGCAATGCGAGACATCAGCGAACGTCGAGAGATGCAGGCGCGGCTGCTAGTTGCCGACCGCATGGTGTCGATGGGGACCCTTGCCGCAGGAGTCGCTCACGAGATCAACAACCCCCTGACCTATGTGATGACCAACCTACAGGTAGCTCAGGAGCTCGCCCGAACGAAACCCCTCCCCGCGGAAGGCATAGGTGAGTGCCTGGTGGACGCCATCGACGGCTGCACGCGTGTCAGAAGCATCGTGGAAGATCTGCGGCAACTCAGCCGCCCAGTGGATGCGGATGTTCGCGTCCACTCGGTGCAGGAGATCTTGGATCGTTGCCTGCACATGGCCGAAAACGAAGTGCGTCATCGAGCCCGGATCATCCGCCGCTACTCCGCCGTGCCCCGAGTCCAGTGCAGCGAAGGGCGTCTGAGCCAGGTCCTGCTGAACTTGCTGCTGAATGCCGCACAGGCGATGCCCGTGGGCAGCGCCAACGAGATGGCACTGACGCTCACTCTCGAGAGCCGTGCTGACGGCGTCGTAATCGAGATCCGCGATACCGGGTCGGGAATCCCTCCAGAAGTGCTACCAAGGGTGTTTGACCCGTTCTTCACCACGAAATCCCCCGGGGTGGGCACCGGCCTGGGGCTCAGCATCTGCCACACTCTGGTCAGGCAAATGGGCGGAGATATCCAAGTCGAGTCCTGCGTCGGCGAGGGCACCGCAGTGCGAGTCATATTGCCGGCCGCGGACGATGACGCCGCCGCGCAGACCGTGGGTCACTCGACGGCGCCCCCCAGATCCGTCAGTCGGGCGCACGTGCTCGTAGTGGATGATGAGCCCACCGTGGGTCGAGCGCTGAAACGCGCTCTCAATGAGCACGATGTCAGCGTGGCCAAGAGCGGTCGTGTGGCTCTGAGCTTTTGCTTCAAGAAGAAGTTCGACTTGGTGCTGTGCGATCTGATGATGCCAGAGATGACCGGCATGGAGTTTTTCGAAGCACTTCAGACCAGGGACCCCGACCTCTGCGACCGCGTCGTATTCATGACCGGTGGAGCTTTCACCAAGGAGGCGAAGGACTTTTTGGACTCTGCCGGGCGTCCAACCATCGGCAAGCCCTTCGACCTTCACCGACTGCGCAGTGTGGTGGCAGAACTGCTTCCTGGAGAGCGCGCAGTCCCACCGAAGTTGACTTTGGCCTCCGGCGGCTCGGCGTGATCTTCCCGCGAGAGTGCCCCTCGGGTGCCGTCAAGTCTCGGCCCGGCTCAGTCGCTCCGCACGCGCGTCGAGACTCGCTGCAATGCGCTCGTAAGTAGGCCGGTGCTGGTCCACGGCACTGCGCCACTCGGCCAGTAGCTTGGGGATCAAGACGCGGGATTCGTGATCGCTCAGGAGCGTGTCTACGGTTGGGAATAGCCCTTGTCGTTCGGCGCCATCGTGATGTTCAACCAGGTGTTTGTAGCTGGCTTCGAGATCCAGAAGCGCCTGCAGCTGGCAGCGGAGCGTGCGACCGTCGAAGCCAGTGAGCTTTTCAAGGCAAGCGTCGATACGCGAGAGGTGCTCGTTCATCTTGGTGTGCTGGCCCGTGTACAGGACTTCAGGCCACCTTTTGATGGTTCCGGCGCGACGAAACAGCGCAAGCACGACTCCCTCTTCATGACGCATGTGCACCGCGAGCAGCGCGCGATACGCATTCAACATCGACCTTGCCGAACGCAAGTCGAGCAGCATGATCGCCTCCTGGTGCAGCGCGAACGCGGTCTCGAGTTTGTCGTGAGCTTCCAACAGCGCGCTCGCGGGTTGCGGCGATTCCTCGAGCATGGGCCTGATCCTCTTAACGCAATCTGTCGGCACTTGGTGAGGGAAGTGGCCGCAAACCCCTCGCGACATTCACGCATTGATTGCGTAGGCGAAATGGGCTGGCGCGGGGCCTGCGCGCCCGCTCGCATCATGTTCGATAGTTGGCGACCGGCACGCGGCTTGCGTCAGCAGATACCATGAAAACGCGCATGAGCATCAAGTTAGCCCTCATGTCCGTCGCAGCAGGGGCAGGGCCGGCGGCAGCACAGGAGCCAGCGCTCCCGGATCTCGTCGTCGATTCGATCAAACTGACTCACGACAAGGCGGCGCCGGACACTGTAGTCGGCGTCAACTTCAGCGTGGCCAATCGCGGCGGCGCCGATGCTGGCCCCTTTCGCATCGCCATCTATCACAGCGATGGCTTGGTGACTCCGGCACGGGGCAACGTGACCCGAGTGGGCGCGAAGCGCGCGTACATGGGTGTTCGCCGGGGCCAGAGCGAGAACTTCAGGGTCAACGTTCGGTTGCCACCCTGCGAACGCTGCAAGCCAGGTAGCCTGTATGCGTACGCGGATGCGTGGGGCAATGTTCAGGAAAGTTCCGGCTTCAACAACTTCAAAGCAGTCCCCATCGACGTCAGCCCGAAGTACCGCCCCAACCTGCGAATCAGCGATACCTCGATCAGCCCGGAGCGAGGCTCCCTAGGGCGCGTCATCACCCTGGGCGCCAAGCTGACCAATACGTCCAAGTACGTCGCCTACGGCCCGGTCAAGATGGGCATCTACTGTTCGAAAGATTTCGAGCTGGACCGGCGGGACACGCGCTTGCAGACCTTCACCCATACTTTCCTGAAGCCCGGGGCGTCCGTGAACGTGAAGAAGGAAGTGCGCGTGAACCCAGGCTGCGCGGTGCATGGGCAGCACACGCAGCTCGGAATCCTGGCAGACATCGACGATGCGGTTGTAGAGACCAACGAAAACGACAACGGCCAGCTCGCGCCCTACTGGGTGTTCCGTGCGCCGGATCTCAAGCCCGGTGTGGTAGCGATCCGTCCCAACTCCGGGCCTCCGGGTACACCGGTGGTCGTGTCCTTCACCGCTACCAACTCCGGCAAGATGGCTGTGGGCCCTGTTGGCGTCGGCGTGTACATGGGCAAGTCGCGCAAGATCACCACCAAGGACCGCCGATTCGCTCGACGCACCATCGCGAGCCTGCCGCCGGGCAGAAAGACGATGACGTTGCAGAACGACCTGTTCGTTCCAGATCTGCCCAGTGGGACCTACTACGTCGGCGTGATCGTCGATGAAAAGTCTGAGGCCGGAGAGCTGCGGGAGCACAACAACGACAAGGCTGTTGCATTCAAACTGATCCGACCGAACCTGACCGACCGCTTCTTCTTCATCTCGAAGGCCAAAGCCAAACCCGGGGCGACTCTCGGCGTACGCTTCAGCCTACGCAACCTAGGACCAGATGCCGTCGGGGCGTTCAAGGTAGGCGTCTACTATTCCCACGATCCTCGCTACGACTCCTCGGACAAGCTGATTGGTGAAACGAGCTTTGCCAGGTTGGGCAAGGGCTCAGAGCGAGGCGAGCACAAGCTAAACGTCACGCTGCCGTCCAACGCCCGAAGTGGCTACCGCTTCCTGATCATGGTCACCGACCACATGGGGCAGGTGTTCGAGACCGACGAGCTGGACAACTTTGCATTGCGTCCGGTGATGATCGAGCGCTAGTTCGGCGGCTACTTCTTCGACTTGCGCAGGGCCGGTGAGGTGAGCACGTTGGGGTCGTCTTCCTTGCGATCCCGACGCAGGATGAGTTCGTCCAAGCAACCGAGCAGCATGCGATTGTCGTAGCGCTGGTATTTTTCGAGGCTGTGGGAGAAGTCGTCCACATTGCCCAAGAACTCCCGAATCACGTCGTGCCCTAGCTGGCGGGACCAAGCGCCGTAGCCCAGGTCAGCCAAGTAGCGCGCGTTCAGTTCCTGCTCAAACTGCTTTCCGATAGGCACGCTGAGCATGGGCACGTGCAGACTGACGGCTTCGCTCATGAGGGAGAAGCCGCCGCCGGCGATGACCGCGCGAGCAGTGCGCAGATCATCTACGAAGCCACTTTCGGAAAATGGGCACAGGGTGACATTGCCTTCCACGCCGTCTTTGCCCATTCCGTATACGCGGAAGCGATACGGCAGCGTCTTCAACGTGGGAACGAGCGCTTCGTTGGCTGATGCGGTCTGGTACACCAGAACGTGGCCCCCGGGCTCTCGTTTCGCCGCCAGGATCTCCGGGCGCAGAATCGGTGGCAGGAGCGTCGTGCGCTTCTTCTTCACGGGTGGGTAGAAGAAGCTGGTGATCAAGTAGTGGTACGCCCCCGGCAGCTTCATTTTCACGGCTAGCTTCGCCAGAGCAAAGT
Organism: Polyangiaceae bacterium; assembly: GCA_965222375.1. Taxonomy (GTDB): domain Bacteria; phylum Myxococcota_A; class Polyangia; order Polyangiales; family Polyangiaceae; genus JACKEA01. The sequence continues at coordinate 1,898,791 of CBDCTZ010000016.1, read as the reverse complement.
CGTAGCCTTTGCTGCCAGTCACCGCTTTTGCGTGCTTGCAGCGGTTGATGACCTGCATGTTGTCGATGCTGATCACGGGCAGGAAGTGATTCATTGCATAGAGCGCGGCCCAGCTTTCGAAGTCGCTGATCACCAACTCCGGCTCGAAGCCTTGCTCGGCCACGCGTCGATACACGGCAACGTTCTTCTTGATCCCGCTCGGGGCCTTCTTCAGGTTTTCGAAAAGGCTTTCGCTGCGGTCCACTTCGTTGCCGAAATAGCGCAGGGAAAGTCCATGGATCTCCTCGACGGTGATGCTCTTGTGTTCCGCAAGCCGCTCGAGGAGGAACTTGTGGGCGCGCCCGGAAACCACGACCTTGATGTCGTGGCCAGCGCGAGCGAGATGCTCGAGCACGACTCGGCTACGAGTCGCATGACCCATCCCCTCCCCCACCACTCCGTACAGAATCCGCATGGTCGACGCAGCCTAGTGTGGAGGGGCCGATTCGTCACCCCAACGGGCAGCGTGCTATGAGGCCGCGGTGACACGCCTCCCTGCCATCCTGACCGGCAAGCAACGCCGCTTCCTGCGAGCCCTCGCCCACTCCCTCAAACCCGTGGTGCAGATCGGCCAAAAGGGGTTGACCCCAACGCTGACCGCGGAACTCGTGCGTGCGCTGGAGACCCACGAGCTGCTCAAGGTGAAGCTGGACTCGGACCAAGCGGAGGACGCGGATGCTCTTCGCGGCGCGATCGAAAAGGGAGCGCACTGTCACGTGGTCCAGCACATTGGCCGCACCTTCGTGCTGTACCGACAGCGCCCCAAAAACCCCGAGATTTCCCTGCCCGGCGCCAAGGCCAACGCCAGCAAGGCGAAAAAGCCCAGCGCTTGATCCGAGGGCCGGCACAAAGCTCGTATTGTCCACGCCAAGCTTGGCTATGCTCGGGGCATGAGCAACGTCGTCGTTGGCGTGGACTTCTCGGGGCTGGCCCGACACGCTTTGAACGAAGCCCTGAGGATAGCTGCTAGTCGCCCTGAAGCTCGGCTTCACGTGGTGCATGTGGCCAAGGCCATGGGAGCCATGGTGCGCCTCGAGCTGGACAAAGAGGAACGCTCCGTCACCCCCAAGGAAGCTGGAGGCTTCTTGCAGGAGTACGTGGAAGCCACCCTCGAGGGCTGGGCCAAAGGCGAGTCCCGAGTCGACGCCTCGCGAGTCAAGACGCATCTGCGCGTCGGCACACCCTCGACGGAGATCGTGCAGCTCGCGGCGGACTTGAATGCAGACGCCATCGTGGTGGGGACGGAAGGTCGCACTGGGGTGGAGCGCTTCCTACTCGGCTCTGTCGCCGAAAATGTCGTACGCAAGGCTGGCTGCCCGGTGTGGGTCGTCCGAGAAAAGATCCACGAACCACAGGAAAGCTGATGCAACGAGTCAAGCGGGTACAAGCCGCGGGGAACTTGGCGTGGGTCGATCTCGAAATGACTGGGCTCGATCCGGAGCGAGATGTGATCCTCCAGGCTGCGCTCATCATCACCAACTCGAAGCTCGAGCCCCTCGAAGAGTTCGTCTGCGACGTGTGGCAACCGGATCATCTACTCGCCAGCATGACCCCCTTCGTGCGCGAGATGCATGAGAAGACGGGCTTGCTAGGTCGGCTTTCCAAGACGAACAAGGACACGGGGTTCACGGAGCGGCTGCTGTTGGAACGCATCGCGAGCTGGTGCCCCTATCCCGCTGTGTTGTGTGGCAACAGCATCGGGCAAGACAAGCGATTCATCGAGCGCTACATGCCCGGGCTCAACGGCTACCTCAGCTACCGGATTGTGGATGTGAGCTCGCTGAAAGTGCTGGCCGGGCTCTGGTACGGCGACAGGGCCGTCTACAAAAAGCCGGAAGACGGAGCCCACGACGCCCTCTTCGACATCAAGCAGTCCATCGCCGAGCTCGCTCACTACCGAAAACAGCTCTTCCAAGAGTAGTCCACGCGCTCCGGAGCCGGGCCGGGTGGAGTCGGGAGGGCCAAACCCTGGCGCGGCGGTGCCCTTGGCGCTATCGTCCGGCTGTGGCGGCGGCGAAGTGGCGATGGGGCGTGGTAAGCGCAGCCGCGCTGTTGGGCTGCGCCCAGGGAGAAGGCGTGGGGCCTTCCGACAACATCGGCGGAACCTTCTCGGGTGGCGCCGGGGGCGATGACGCAGGCCTCGGTGGCAACGGCGGGGTTGCCGGCGTAGGAGCGAGCTCCGGCACCGGGGGTGGCAGCGCAGGCGTTAGCGGTGGCGCGGGGGTCGGTGGCGGCGCGGGGGTCGGCGGTAGCACCGGCGGCAGTGCGGGAGCTGGTGGCGGCGCGACGGGTGGCACCAGCGGTACCGGCGGTACCGGCGGCGGAGCGACGGGTGGCACGAGTGGTACCGGTGGCGGCGCGACGGGTGGCACCAGCGGCACGGGCGGCGGCGGCACCGGCGGAGCGACGGGTGGCACCGGAGGTATTGCAACAGGTGGCACGGGCGGCGGTACTGGCGGCAGCGGTGGCTTTGGCGGCTGCGCCATCAAGAGCTACGACTTCACGGGTTGCCCCGGAGATTTCAAAGCGGCCGGAAAGAACACGGACTGGGCCTGCGGGAACCCGAGCAACGGCCCCGGCTCGGATCATACAGGGAGCGGCAATGCAGCGTGGGGCACGAGCCTCAACGGAAACTCGAAGAACTGTTCCGATTCCACCCTCACGTCGCCGGAAATCGATCTCAGCTCCTACTCGGGCCAAACGGTGCGGATTCAGTTCTGGCACTGGCACAGCATGCGCGTCTGTGACCCCAACGGGCTGCCCTTGGGCCTGTGCGGCTTGCCCTGCGCCCTCGACAACAGCACCTATTCCGGCGGCCTGGTCGAGGTTCACGACGGCACGAGCTGGAAGAAGGTCACCCCGATCACCGGCTATTCCAACGCGCCCATCGACTGCTACTACGTGAACTCTGACGGCGGCGTGACCTGCTCCTCGTGCGAGCTGGATGGGAAGAAGGGCTTCGCGGGGGCCACCGGCGGCTGGACCCCGGTCGAGATCGACGTTTCGAGCTACACCCATTCCAAGTTCAGGTTGCGCTTTCACTTCGCCAGCTACGACAGCGACCCATGTCACCCGGGAACCCCGGGTTGGTACATCGACGACGTCCGAGTCGCGAAACTGACATGTCCCTGATGCCGGGGCTAGCTGGTCGGACCTTTCCTAACCTGACACCGCTACGGCCTCGCAGTCTTGTCTTGGCTGCGCTTCTTGCGGCTGCCCTGTCTCTTGCGACGTGGCCGGCAGCGGGTCACGAAGGCTACTCCAAAGAGCTGCAGCGCCTGAGCGAGCGACTGCTGAAACGACCCAAGGACGCGAAACTTCGCCTGGACCGCGTGCGGCTCTACCGACGGATGGGAGATCTCGCGGGCGCCGTCGCGGACATTCGAGTCGTGCAGCACCAACAGCCCGAGCTGCCGCGGCTGTTCTTGGAGCGCGCGCTGACCCGAGAAGCCCTGGGCAACGTTCGAGGCGCTGAAGCGGATCTGTCCCGCTACTTGTCGAGCAAGAAACCCGTGGCTTCGGCCTGGGCCGCGCGAGCGCGGATCCGACAGCAGCGCAAGAACTGGGCGGGCGCGATCTCGGACTATGGCCAGGCCATCCGCCGCGGCCCCACTCCGGACCTGGTGCTGGCTCGTGGCGCATTGCAGGAACGTCTGGGCAAACACGCCGACGCGGCCAAAGGGTACCGGGCGGCGCTCACGCCTCTCGGTGGGGCGCTAGTGGTGCGGCTGGCCCTGATTCGCGTCCAGCGCAAACTGCGTCGTTTTCCGGCGGCTCTGACCCAAGTAAACGCCATCCTGGCCCGCGCGCCCATCAAGACGGACTATCTGCTGCTACGCGGGGAGATCTACGAAGAAGCCGGCAAAGCGGCGCTGGCAAAGAAGAATCGCATTGCGGCGCTGAAGCAAGCCGACGGGCAGCTCGCGCATCGGGACACGGCGCTGTCGCGACTCAGTCGGGCGAAAGCGCTCCACGCACTGGGTCGCAAAGCAGACGCCAGAAACGAACTGCGTCGCGTATTGAAAAAGAGCCCGCGCTTGGAGGAAGCGCGGGCGCTGGCCGAGGCGTGGGGCGTGGGCACCGCACCAGCAGACTAGTCGCGCGGCTATTGCCCAAACGCCTGTGTGATGCAATCCGACATAGGGTTGTCCGAGTTCGTATCACTGACGTTCAGCCACCAGACGGCCACGGCCGTATCGCGGTTGTCTAGAGGTCTGCCGTTTGGATCGAGATTGGAGCGGTGGGTGACAACCAGGGACAACTGGCGACAGCCGGGCTGGAGCTGCGGCACGACCCAGGTCATTTCTACCCTGCGCTCCACATCGTCGTAGGAGCCCCTAGGAAGGAGCACTAGGGGGGCTTGTACCTCCTCTGTCTCGAGATTGCCGTAGTCCAGGTACAGGCGCGCAATCAACTCGTCCCCCGGCGCGTCCTCGGACCGCACGGGCACGTTCAGACTCAATCGTTCCCCAACGGGAACTCCGACGACCTTGCCCACCAGTGGATCGGCGTCCAACAAGACCAACAGGGGCGGCGTCTGCTCCGCACTGCTGTACTCGGGCGGATTCGACACGACGCAACTGGTGATGACGGCCGTGAGCGTCGCGAAGTGTGCGGTCCAGTGCGATCCAGACCGCAAACGTGCGCGAAGCGTGTGGCGTTCAGCGCGGGCGGGCCCGTGTTGCGTCCTGGGTGTCATGGCTGTCGCTTCCCATCGAGCCAACACTGGTGCCAACGGCGTGTGCGGTCAAATGCCAACTCGTGCCTTCGCGGGCCGGGCTTCCCACCGGCCGCCGCCGGGTGTCGCGAAACAACCGATCGGGTTGCTCGAGAACACCGAGCTGTGCGTTCGGCTCCGGTATTCTGCTTCCTCCCCCTGAGCGGGCAAGGCCGAAGGCCGCCGTCCCGGGATTTGGGGGAGGCCACCCGCCCGCAGCGCCGAAGGCGCGAGGACGGATGGGGTGGGGGCAGCCCAAAAACTCAGGCTCGGCTTCCAACTCACCTCACGCGAATCACCCCGTTTAGCAGGCCCCGTGGCTGGGGTTCGGGAAGACTTTGCCGGGGTTGAGCAGGCCCGAGGGGTCGAACACACGCTTCAGATCTCGCTGCAGCGCAATCAGCTCCGCGGATTGCTCGAGGCCGAGATAGGGCGCTTTCAGCACGCCGATGCCGTGCTCGCCGCTCAAGGTGCCACCCAACTCGACGACCGCCATGAACAGCTGGTTGATGCAAGCGTTGACCCGAGGCAGTTCGTCGTCGTCGTTCCACAGGAAGTTGACATGCAAATTACCGTCGCCAGCGTGGCCATAGGTCAGGCTTTCGATGCGGTTGTCTTCGCTGATGGCGTCCACGCGGTCGAGCAACTCCACCACGCGCTGTCGACCCACCACGACATCTTCGGACAATTTGTGTTTCGCCAGGCGTCGGATGGAAAGAGACATCTCCCGCCGAGCGCTCCACAGCTTTTCCCGTTGCGACGCATCCTGAGCCACGAGCACGTCCAGCGCCGCGCTGCAGGCGTCTGCCACACGCTCGGCTTGCTCTTCGCAATCCCGAGGCGCTCCGTCGACGTCCATCAGCAGCATCGCACCCGCGCTTTCGTCGATCGCATTGCCGCCCTTGCGCATCGCTTCCAAGGTGCGGCCGTCCAATAGCTCGATGCAGCGCGGCACGAGTCCCCGACTGGTCATGGTCGCGACGGCCCGGGCCGAGTCTCGAACATCCCGGAACAACGCCATCAGGGTCATCACGGCGGGGGGCTTCGGAACCAGGCGCAGCGTGACGTCTCCAAACACGGCAAGAGTGCCCTCGCTGCCCACCAAGAGCCCAGTGACGTCGTAACCTGTCACGCCTTTCAGAGTGCGGCGGCCCACCTGCAAGCGCTGCCCGCCGATCAAGAAGGCTTCCAACCCCAAGACGTAGTGTCGAGTCACCCCGTATTTGAACGCCCGCGGGCCTCCCGCGTTCTCGGCCACGTTGCCGCCAATGGCGCAGGTTTCCCAGCTGTTCGGATCCGGCGGATAGAACCAGCCTTCCGCCTCCACGGCCGCGTGCAGGTCGCCGAGCACGACGCCGGGCTCGACTACTGCAACGCCCTCTTCGCGATCGATCTCCTTGATCTGATTCATCCCCTGGGTCGCCAGCACGATGCCGCCGTGAACGGGCACGGCGCCGCCCGTGCGCCCGGTGCCACCAGCCCGAGGCGTAATCGGAACTTCGGCCTGCCGTGCCACGGACAGCGCGGCCAAGATGTCATCCGCCGTCGTCGCCAGCACGACAGCCTCAGGCGTGCGCGCCGGGGCTTCGCTGTCGTCGATGCCATACCGCTCGCAGGCGTCACGGTCGGTCAGGACCTTGCTCGGCCCCAGAGCCTGCTCGAGCAGTCGGCGCGCCTTGTCACGCTTCTCCGCGGAAAGTTCGGGCAACGCTTCGTCCGGGGCGAGCATGGATACAATCTAGTGCCCGCGCCAGCTACCGTCACGAAGAGTGCCGCAGCTCGCAGGTTTTTCGCGCCGGAAGTCCGAGCGCGTCAGCCCTGAACCAACTTGCCGCTGCGGTAGTCGGCAAAGGCGCGGCGTAGTTCTTCTTCGGTATTCATGACAAAGGGACCTCGGCGGGCAACGGGCTCGCCAATGGGTTTGCCCGCCAAGAGCAACATGCGCCCGCCCCCACGAGATGTCGCCGACAGCGCATCGCCGGGCCCCAGTACCGCCAAGCGTCCCCGCTGCACGAGCCGCTTTGAGCTGCCCAATGCCACCGCACCATCGACGACGAAGGCAAAGGCGTTGTGACTGCTCGGCAGGTCTTGGCGGAAGTTGCCGCCAGGCTTGAGCTGTACGTCCAGCATCTGGGGTTGGGTCACGATGTCCTTGACCGGACCCACCGTTCCGCCAAGCTGCCCCGCCAACACTCGGACTCGCGCCGATCCAGTGTCCAGCTCGGGCACGGCCTTGGGCGCGATGTCCTGGTAGCGAGGCTTGGTCATCTTCAACTTCGCGGGCAAGTTGACCCACAGCTGATAGCCCCACATCAAACCACTCACCTGTTTGGGCATCTCCGAGTGGATGATGCCGCGACCGGCGGTCATCCACTGAACACTGCCCGGGCCGAGACGGCCATGGTTGTTCAAGCTGTCCCGGTGCTCCATCGCGCCGTGCAGCATGTAGGTCACGGTCTCGAAGCCGCGGTGCGGGTGGTCGGGGAAACCCCGGATGTAGTCGTCCGCGCTCTCACTGCGGAACTCGTCGAGCATCAAGAACGGGTCCAGCAACGGCAGCGCGGAACCGCCCAGAGCGCGGCGCAGGCGGACGCCAGCGCCATCGGTCGTGGCTTGAGCCGGCACCACCAAGCTAGCCTCTCGGATCTTGTTGGCCTGAGCAGTCGCGCTGGCCGGCTTGTTCTCGGAGCTCTGACAGCCCACCGCCAAGGCAGCGGGCGCGGCTGCGGATGCCAGAAGTAGATCCCGGCGAGATAGGGTCCCAATCGACACGCCCAGGAGTATGAGGCCGGCGCCCGGGAACGACCAGTCCCTGCTAGTCCATGGAAATGCCTGCAGTTTTCCCGGACGCCCCAAAACCCGCGTGAATTCGAGGAAGGCGACGCGCAACTACTGCGTAGTACGTTCGCCATGCCAGTTCCGACCTCCACCCCCGAACCCGAGACGCAGCCCCGCGTCATCAGCGATGGTGGCACCATCGTGGGCATGCCGGCAATCGTGCCGACCAAGGCTGAGCGCGACGCCGCTCGGGACTTCGAACGGCTCAAATCTACGACCCTGCGCTCGGTCTACTCCTCGGCCCCAGCGGCTTCACCCGAACCCCTGGACGAGCCGGTGGATTCGGCTGGGTTCTCCGACGTCGAGGCCTCCGTATCCCTGGCCCTGAACAACCTGGACTCCGAGGCCGCCGCCGCCCCTCTGCCCGCCCCCGAGACATCGAGCACGGCGGCGGAAGTCGAGAGCGCCCCGTGTTCGGATGCCTTCCACCCAGAACGCTGGAGCGTTCCACCACCGAGCGGTGTCGAACCCATCTACCCCTGTGAAGAACCGGAAGAAGAGTCCGACGCGCAGATCATGCCGGCGCTGCAAGCCCGCGAGCGACTCGCCGCGTTTGCAGAACGCAACGCCGACAGCGCAGTCGCCGAAGCCACGTCTCAGGCGGCCGCCAAAGCCAAGGCCCAGGAGTCGGTCTGGGCAGATCCCGCGCAACAGTCCGACTCCAAAGAACTCTACGTGGACGAATTCGCCTACATCCCGATGCGGCGAAGCACGGAAGACCGGCGGCTACTGATCGTCGCCGCCGTGTGTTCCGGTGGAGCCATCGTCGTCGCCCTGACTGCCCTCGCGTTCTTGTTCTGACGTTCCGCCACTTCCGCTGTCGCAATCCTCGAGCTGATCGCAGGTCGAAGCGCTTAACGGCTGCGCCAACCCAGATCTGCAAGGTTTTGTGCACGTGCGGGCCGCCCCGAACGGTTGCTGAACCGTTCAACGCGGTGGCTGTAAACGGTTTATGCTGCGCGGCGTGGCAGAGCTACTTGCTCGAATCAAGGCTGCAGCGCGGGCCCCAACGGCTGATGAGAGGCGCCTCGACATTGTCGACCTGCACGAAGCGCGCCCAGGCATCACCGAACGGACCCTAGGCGCGTGGACCACGGCACAGGGCAAGACGGGCTACGAGCTTTTAGTCGACTACGTGCCGCGCGACGCGGGCGCTGTGTTGGAGCTTGGGGCGGGCAACGGACCGCTGCTCGAGTCGCTGCAGCGAGGGCGACCGGATCTGACTCGCATCGTGGGCGTCGACTTGTGCGCTGCGGATCTAGAGCTCGCTCGCCAGCGGCTGGGCGAGGGAGTGGAACTGCGAAGGGAACGCGCTGACCGGGTCGGTCTGGCCGACGCCTCCGTCGACGCGGTGCTCACTCATCATGCGTTTTACTTGTTCGAGCCGACGGAGGCGGTGATTGCGCAGATCGCCCGAGTGCTGCGCCCAGGTAGCGTGTTTGCCACGGCCCATTGGAGCTTCAGTGGCGGCGACGACGCCTGCGCCACCGAGCTGATGAACGTCTTCGGCCCACTGACGAGGCGAGACGCACCCCATTTCACCGGTTGGGGCGATCGGCGCTTGTTCAACGCCGCCGACTTGCAAGGCCTGCTGGCCGCTGGCGGTTTGAGCGACGGATTCACGATCGAGGAGTACACCTTCGCGATCGCCGAGCCCGCGGCGACGGTCTGTGACCGGCTAATGGGCTTCTTCTACTCCGTCGAGTTGCAACGCCCGGAAACCCAGCAGGAACTCAGAAGCCAGTGGTTGCGAGTGCTGGAAAAGACGGACGTGGGCGACGGCCTCGCGCGCCTGAGCTTCCCCTTTTCGATCGTCAGTGTTCGCAAGGCCGAGTAGTCCACCTTCACCTGCCCACAAACATCCCCGCGTGGACGCCTCGAGGGGACTAGACTCGCGGCTCGAGTCCCCTTTCGAATGCATACGCTCTATTTGGTTTCCGTTTGGCTGCACATCATCGCTGCGACGGTGTGGGTCGGCGGCATGCTGTTCTTGGTCCTCGTGGTCGTGCCGTGGCTGAGGCGGGGAGGTCGAGTCGACGCCGCCACCTTTCTGCGAGAAACCGGCACGCGCTTTCGCAACGTGGCCTGGGTCTGTTTCCTGATCGTGCTCGTCACCGGCAGCTTCAACCTCTGGGTCCGTGGCGTGAAGTTGGCAGACTTCGGACGAAGCGAATGGCTCGCATCGCCGGCCGGACACACTGTCCTCAGCAAGCTCGGCATCTTCGTTGTCGTGCTGATTCTGAGCGCCGTGCACGACTTCGTGATGGGCCCCAGGGCAACCGACGCCATCGCCAAGAACCCGCGCTCCCCGGAGGCCCAGAACGCGCGCCGCCGGGCATCCCTCTTCGCACGAATCAACCTGCTCCTCGCGCTCACGCTAGTGGCGCTCGGTGTCTTGCTCGTACGCGGAACGCCCTGAAGCCAGTTGTCACCCATCGCGACTCACCTGACTTGGGGTGGTTGGTTTGTTGATGTGCCGGCCATGGCCGTCATCGGCACCTCGCGCAGTGCGGAAACGCGCCGCGGTTGCGGGAGCCTGCAGTGTAGAGCCTCTGAGCCTAGTCTCCCACCGCAGCCGTCTTGCCGCGCTTGGAATCCCGATACAGGCGCACGCCGAAGATGACGGCCGGAATCAGAGCGACACACGACAGCAACAGGCCAAAGGCGGTCCCGTTCATGGCGTTGGATATCCCCTCGGCAAGCAAACGCGCCTTTTCAGATGGATCCGCAGTCGCCGTGGCGCGGAACGCACCCTGCACGAACAACACCGTGAACAAAAGCCCCAGCAACGGCGCCAGAATCACCGCCAGCACGCTGGCGATGAAGCCAACTAGGTTCTTGTTCAGCGGCTTTTTGTCAGCCATGCCGTAGCATCGCACTGCGACGACCCGACGTGAACCCTCGGTTTGCGTTTTGCGAGCGAGGAGACGGAGGTCTTGCTGCCTATCCAAGACCTATGGAAGTAGATGTTCGTCGCAGAAGTCGAGCCTGTGGACGTTGGGCGAATCACGGCTGTCGGCGTTTGCCGGAAGCGCTCCAACGTAACAAGCGCACCTCACCGCCGAACAACGGAAGGCTGATAGGGCAACAGGCCCTCAACAATCTGCACACACAGAAATCCCAGGGTGGGAGGGCAACTTGTTCGGCCCATTGCTGATTTAGTTGCTCGATTTTTGTACGGAGGCCCACCCCGGGTGGACAACTTGTCGGACGACCGCGATGCTGAGTTGCTGAAAAACGCGCCGGCGACTGGCGTCGTCTCATCTGGTGGGGAGTGAAAGAGCGCGAACTGCGAGCGGCGCGCCCGAGGCTTGCACCAAGGGAGCTGCGCAAGTCAAAGCATGTGCTGCGCGCCCTGGCTTGCACTATCGGAGCCGCGCGAGTCAGGGCACATGCAGCGCGTTCGGGGCTTGGACTAGGGGAGCTGCGCGAGTCAAAGCTCTGCATACGTTTGCTGCGGCGTCAGTCCTGTGGTCACCGCGCGATAGGTTCTTGCTCAACAGCGCGGCGCGGCCCAGCGTGAGCCCCCGACTCAGCTGGTTTCTCTGTGGCACCAGAGTGCGGTGCGATCTGCTTGACGGGATACAACGCTTCGACCTCGGGTTCAATCCCGCGCTCTCGGAGCGTGTCCAGTGCGGAGTTGACCTGCTTGCGTTTGAATCCGAGGCCAACCAGCACCTTTCCCGCTTTCGAATAGGCTTCGCGCTCTCGCCGCTTGCGCCGGATGTGGTCCTCACCGAACTCGCGCCTGGCCGCGTCTTGGTTGTGAGGTCCGCAAAGTAGACAGAGATTGTGGACACTGGGAGGACCACCGCGAGCGTGTGGGTCCACGTGTTCCAGGGTCACATAGCGTTTCTCGCTGCAGCGCCGTCCGTGCGCGTCGACAAAGGTGCATCGGGACTCGTCGCGCTCCCACACCTCTCGAGCCACCGAGACGGGCACGTGTCGAGAGTCTTCTTTGAGCGACCGGAGCTTGCGGGACTTGTCGCTCACAACGCCTTGTCGGCGCTTGGTCTCCTTCGCGATGAGCTCGTCCAACGCACGCTCGAAGAGCTCTCCCAGGTTCGCCGGCGCCACCGCGTGGCTGAGCAAGTTCTGGGCGCGTTCGAGTTTCGCGTGAAGCTCCGCGCTAGCGGTGAACTCGACTCGGTAGCTCTGCGCGGAGAGCGGCTTCACTCGATGCTGACTTCGTCCGCTTCCGCGAGATTCACCGGCGCCAAGGCAGTCACTCGTCTCAGGATAGGTAGCGTCGCCCGCGGTTCCGGCGAGGTCGAGGCAATCGCTCGTCCCAGGATAGGTAAGTCCGTCGGCCGCGTCGGCGGAAACTTCCTTCTTCGCGGGGTTAGCGGCGACTGCGCCGATCCCAGGACGAGTTGATTCCGCCCCGAGGGGCGTGATGCTGGCCAGTACATCAGGCCTCGGGAACCAGCGTGCAATCACGAGTTCGAGCTCACGGCGGGTCTTGCCGCGAGCCTCGGCCAGCAGCGACTCCGCATTGTCTTCGGTTAGATGACCCGAGAGCAGGAAGAGCCCGGTCAGGTGAATTGCTCCGCTTTTCAGCTCGTCGAGGATCTGCGGCAGCTCCAGGTAGAGGCGAGCTACGCGCATTCGCTTCAGGGCAGCTTGCTCCGAGTAGCCAAGCCGCTCGACGCAGAACGCAAACAGCGAGGAACAGGCCTCCTGGAGGTAGAGTTTTCGACGCTCGACCTCCGCCAAATACACGATGACCTCAGCGGTCGCCCGTCGCTCTTCGGAGCAGAGCACCGGCAGCCGCGTGAGGAGTTGTTCGTTGCTGAGAGAGTCGAGAGTGTCCATGTTTCTTTCGTAACACGGGGATAATTACCTTCACCGCTGGCCCGCAGTTGGCGTTTCGGCGATGCGGCTACCGGCGAAGTCGTTTCGAAGTCGAAGCGCCCTTGGGCTTCAATCTCGCGTGCGCACCGCGCACTTGAATCGCTAGTCTCGAAAACTCAAACGACGTCGCCCAGAAACCCGTCAAGCACAAAGTGCGTCACAAGCGTGGAAACTCTTCGTCACTCGCGCACGCACTTCTCGATCCTTCTCTGACAACTTTGGCGCCGGCGCCCCGGCGGAGATGCAGATGTGGCGGGCCCCCCAAGGCCCGCCCGCATCGAAGCCCCTTCCGGTCGGATTCAACCCCGTCGCCGGCGCAAACTCCGCAACTCAGCATCGCCGTTGCCCGACACAGTGTTCCCGCCCGATGGGTGGGCGCCGTACACATTTCGCGCAACTGACATCTGCAGTGGGCCGAACAAGTTGCCAACCCGCCCTGGGACCTTTGTGGCTACCGTGCGGGAACAACCCTTCTCCCTATCAGCCCATCGTCGGTTCGCTTGGTAGCTCTGCTTTGCCTGCCCTAGCCTTGTGACATCAGGTCGCGCAGGCCCGCAGGACCGAGCACACCCTCGGTGCCCGCACGTTGCTCGCACATTGAGTTGCGGAGAGGGAGGGATTCGAACCCTCGGTAGGCTTTTGACCTACGCCCGCTTAGCAAGCGGGTACCTTCGGCCACTCGGTCACCTCTCCCAGTTGACGGACGCCGAAAGCTACCCGTCCCACCAGCTTCGTCAAGACAATTGGCCTTGCCTACCGCTCAGCACGCTTTCCATGCTGAACCTGCGTCCGTCCTGTGTTGCGAAGAGGGAGGGATTCGCTCCGGCGCGCCAGACCCGGACCGCTTCGCACGGCAGTTCCGTGGTCAAGAGCCCCACGGCGGGGACATGAGGTCGCGCAGGCCCGGGAGGGCCCGAGCACATCCCAGGTGGGCTTTCGACCTACGCCGGCGACATGACCAGGGGAATCCCCTCAGACGTCCTGGGACGCAGCAAGCGCCGCCTCGAGTGCTGGTAGCACTGCGAGGTCCTTCGCAGGGCCGGCGCTACGTTTGGAATGAATGATGCGCTCGAGGGGCAAAACGGGCACAGCTAGGCCGTCCACCTCTATTGATTTCGCAGCGCGTGCCTCCACGTCGAATTCATTGAGCCCCGACAGTTTGAGCACAACATCAAAGCGGTCTCCCAATTCATTGCCGCCCAGCATCGGCGGCATCATTCCGAAGCTAGCCGGAACCCAGACGCCACCGGCGCGTCGTGCCGCCTCGGCGATCCCCGGATCCTCGCGATTCGCAAACCACAAGTCGATGTCGGCAGTAACTGTGTCCGCGCCCTGAAGTACCGCTGCACCCAGCCCCACGATCAGGTAGCGCACCCCCAACTGGTCGAGGGCCTCCAAAAAGGTTCGTTCAGCGGGCGTTAGCGCGAGGTCGACCATAGGTTACGGCGCGGCGAAGGCGCTCCGACGGCGTGCGTTGCAGATTCCGCAGCGCGTGAAAAACGTCCGAGATATCCAGGGCGGGCTGTCGCTCGACGATGCGGTGGGCGCGCTCCCATAGTGGCTGCATTTGGGCCACTAGGTCGCGCTGCTCCGGGGACAGTTGGCCGAACTCCACACACGGCTCTTCCCACATTCTGTTGAACCGAACAACGCACACTGCCACCGGAACACCCACGCGGGGCGGCCGCAGGGGCGCTGTCCTTGACACGACACATCTCGCCGCGGCCATTGGTGAGCACGATGTTGTTGCCCGCACGGTATGCATGCGGCCAATCCGAATTGCGAGATCGCACGCAAACTCTCGATTGCAGTTGGTGAGTGGCCCACGTCGAGAGTAGCGGCCCACTTCGCACCAGCGTCGCGACCCCAACCAAACCAACAAAACGAAACCGCCTGCGCTCGCCTGCGCCGTAGCAGCCACGAATCCGGCGCGCTGAAAACGCCGTCGCTAGCGAAGCCGAAACGCCAAGGGCAGTGCTGCGACGGTGCGCTCCCCGTACATCAGTGGGCTGATGGAAGCGAGGAAGGGACGCCACTGCTGCGGCAGTTGCTGCGCCATGGCTCGCTGGGAGCTGGCGCGCAAGGCGGCTTCGGCGATTTGTCGCTCCGATGCGCTGTCTCCAACCAGCAGCGCATCCAACAGGCTCTCACGCCCGCCCTCGAGCACCACGGGTGCGCGCTCGTCCAGACTGGCCCGCTTCTTCGCTTCAGCAATGGCTTCGCTGAGTCCGCCCAGTTCGTCCACCAGCTTGCGATTGAGCCCTTGGGTGCCCGACCAGATCCGCCCCTCGGCGCTCTTCTTCACTTGCGCCGGCGTTTGCCCGCGCCCGGTCGCAACGCGCTCCAGAAACAGCCTGTAGATATCCAGCACGTTCTTCTGAACCCGCTGCTTGGTCTTTTCGTCCCAGCGAGTCAGCCCGGAGAGATAGGTGGCCCGAGCTTGTGCATCCGGATCGTCCGCGGCGGGGAACGTCGCGCTGGTAATACCGTACTCGCCGAGGGCTTCCCCCAGGGCGAGCTTTCCGCCAAACACGCCGATTGAACCGACAATGCTGGAGCGCTCGGCGAAGATCCGATCTGCAGGACAAGCGATATAGTAGCCACCGCTGGCCGCCATGCTGCCAATCGAGACGATGACCGGCTTTTTCTTCTTCAGCTCCATCAGCTCGTGCCAAATCAGGTCGCTGGCCAGAGCAGAGCCCCCCGGGGAGTCGATTCGCAAAACCACTGCTTTGGCAGCGTCCGACTTCTTCAACCGACGCAAGACCTTCTCCATGGCCTTGGCGGTGATGCCCCCGCCGAACAAGCCGCCGCTCTGCATCGTGATGGCGCCTTCCGCCACCACCACGGCCACATGGGGTCGCCCGGAGCCCTCGTCGGCGCCGGCCAAGATCCGAATCATCTCGCCAAAGTTCGGCCCCTCCTCGGGGGCAGAGCTCTTGCCGAATAGCGCCTTGACCCGCTCGGCGCCGGCGCGCTGCTTGGCGTCCGCAAGGGCTTCGGACTCGTAGCCCAGCTCATCGACGAAGCCGCGCTGCTTGGCCTCCCGGGCACTCCAGGGGCCGAGCTCCATGCTCTTGCCCAGGTCTTTGACCTTGCGGGTCGTCTTCTTCGTCGTGTCCAGCCAGGTCTTGCGAATAGAGCGCAATACGCCAGTCGTACTCTTCCGCGCAGCATCGCTGGGACCGTCATTCGTGAAGGACTCGACGGCACTCTTGTACTTGCCGGCGCGAACAAAATCCGCGCGGATCTTGAACTTGTCCAAGGCACCCTTGAAGTAGACGACCTGCCCGGCCAGGCCGACAGTCTCCACCTCGCCCGCTGGGCTGAGCCACAAACGATCGCAGGCCTTCAGCACCAGCATCGTGGTTGCGTTACTCAGCGCGTGCGCGTGGCACACCACCGGCTTGCCCGCATCCCGCAGCCCCGTCAGCAGCCGCGCAATCTCCTCGCTCTTGGAGTAGCCCAGGCGGGCACCGCCCAAACGCACGAGCACGCCCTTGGCGTCCTGATCCCGCGCTGCACGCTCGAAAGCGCGAACCAAGCCAGTGAAGGTTCGATTCGCAGGCAAGGGGAAAAAACCACCACCGTCGGTGCCTTCGGGAACGCCACCCGTGAGATCAAACTCCACGACCTTCTTGGACGACAGACTCAAGAAGGCGCTCGACTGCTTGGTCTTGGTCACCGGCCCGGAGCGGGGTCGGCCTCGACACGCGCCCGTCGCCAACAACGCGATGGCCCCAAGCGCAATCAGCTTGCGAATCACTTACCGAACCCCGGCAGATCGGTGGTGTCGATGTGGGGCTTGTCTTCCTTCTTGGGCTCGTCTTTGGGGGTCGGCTTTTCGGTGGGGGCAGGAGCAGCACCAGCTTCGGGTGCTGGCGACGGTTTGCCGCCAATCGACGGCCCTTCGTCTCCCGGGCCTTGAGAGATCCGTTGCGCAGCCCGTTTGCCGTAGCTCGTACTTGGACCGGATTGCTCCAGGACCCTTCGGTAGATGACCAGCGCTCCCTTGCGATCTCCGTTTGCCCACTTGGCATCTGCTTGAGCGATCATCGCAGGCAGGTAGCTCGGGTTCTTCTCCAGGACCTTTTCGTACATCTTTTCGGCCTTCGCGGGGTCGCGCTTCAGTCGCGCGACGTCGCCCAACCCCGCAAGGGCTTCCGTGTTGCCGGGCTGCTTGGCCAACACGGCCTGGTATAGGCGCTCGGCGCGGTCGAGATCGTTGTGCTTCAGCGCACTGGAGGCTTGTCGAAGCTGGCCGCGGAAGTCCCCGGCGGGTATCTCGGGCTCCTGAGTCGTCGAGGTGTCCAGAACGGGCAGGGACGAGGGATCCACCGTGGCCACCTCGGCCTGTGCGTCCGCACCAGCATCTGCAACCTTTTCGTGGCGCGCGACGAACGCGGCGAGGTCATCGTACAGCGGGTGGCTCTTGGCTCGCGCGCCGCTCTTGTCGAGTTCCGTGCTCGCCCCGGAGAGGTTTCCGGATCGCACCAGTGCGTACACCAACGCTGCCCGCGCCCGGCCCATGCCGCGCTCTGCCGCTGACGCCGTGCGCAAGCGCTCGATCACCGAGGCCCAGGTCGGCGACGGCTCCGCCAGGTCCAAAGCCGCCAGCACGTAGGCGTTCGCCGGCTCGCTGGCCTGAGATGCGATCGGCCCGATCTTGGCCCGGGCATCCTTCACTTTGCCCGCCAGACGCAACACATTCACTTCCGCGCGCAGCACCGAGGGCTCCTTGGCGGCACTGCTCTTGGCCTTTTCGAGGGCCTGCTCTGCGCGCCCCACGCGGCTCCCTAGCTGCCGATGGGTCGCTTTGACCAACTGCTCGTCGGCGGGGTCCAAGAGACGCAGACGCAGCCACAGCACGTCTGCACGCAGCGCTTCCAAGCGGACCAGCGCAGACAGCACCGCCGGGTCCCCTTCTGCCAGGACCGACGCCTTGTCCAGCTGCTCCCGAGCCGCCTCGAAGTCCGCCTCCTCCAGCAGGGTCTCAGCCCGGGTCAGAAAGCCCTGCACTCGAGCATCGGTCTTCTGCGCAATCTTGTCGCCCTGGGAGGTGAACTTCTCCAGGTACCGCCGGCCCACGGTGAGCGCTACCAATACGACGATGCCGGCCAAAACGACCCCGATGATCCAGCGCGATGTGGCCCGGCGAGCGACCGGCAAGCTGGCAGGCCCCCCGGCGGGCATCTCGGAGTACGACACCATCGCTTCCCGCACGGCGCTGGGCGTCGGTGTGAGCATCGGATCCACGACCGGGGATGGCTTGGTCGACGTGCTCCCGCGCTCCATGGGCTTGGGTTTCACGGTGCGCGGGAGGGTCGGTGGCTCTTGCTCTTCGATCGCCTCGGGCGTTTCCGGCGACGTGTCGGTAGGCTGCCGTCGCGCTTCCGCTTCGGGTGGTGACGGCTTCGTCCTAGGTTCGGGATCGGACTTCTCTAAGGGAAGGGTTTGAGTCAGCGGATTCGGCGTAGGCGGCGCGGGCGCGGGAGCGCCGGCTGCGGGCGGTGCAACACCAACCAAGGTGCGGTTCTGGGCCCCAGCAACCGCGGGAACCGCACGGGTCACGAAGAAGGGTTCGAGTTCCGCGATGCTGCCCAAGGGGCGTGGTGGCTGGTTGCCCCGGGAAAGCAGATCCTCTGGCCCAACCTGACGCTGCGCGATCCCGCGCTGCAATTCACGCAGCGAAGTGTAGACCAGTTCACGACCCGTCGCGGTGCGAACTACCCAGCGTTCTGGTGCGCCCGCGCCCGCATCCGGGGGGCGCACCTTGAACTGATGCCCACAATTCGTGCACTTGACGGTCGTGCCGCGCTCGGAAACGAGGGCGTCGTCAAACTCGTACTCAGTGCCGCATCGACCACAGCGGACGTCCATTCAGCAAGCCCTTAGAAAACGTGTGGAACTTAGCACGAAGGTGAGCGGCAACCCTGTTTTCTTAGCTGGACCTGCCACCACCACGAGTGGCCCAAAAAAACGGCCTTTGAGCCGCGATCTGCGAGGTTACGCCCTCGGCGTGAACGGATTTTCACTCAGCAAGGCGTATTTCCCCGAAACTCGGGGGCCTTGTCCGAGGCATATCGCTTGCTAACCTCATGTCGCTTGGAGACGGAGTCATCGATGCGACGCTTCTGGATGTTCAGCCTTGTCTTGTGCGCCCCCCTGATTCTGGTCGGCTGCCCGATCTACCCCGAAGAGCCCCACGGCTGCACGTCGAGCGCCGAATGCGGCCCCGGCCGAACATGCGACCTGACCTCGGGCGCCTGCTACGTACCGAACACCGGCGGGTCCGGTGGCGGCGCGGGGAGTTCCGGCACGCAGTGCACCGCACCCTCGGATTGCGGCATCAACGAAACGTGCACGAAAAAGGGGCAGTGCCGAATCGGTGATTGCAGTTTTCACGGCTGCGTCTCGGGCTACGCCTGTGACATTGTGGATGGCACCTTCACCTGCGTAGCCCAGGACGCGGGTAGTGCTGGCGCTGGTGGGCAGGGTGGCGCAGGAGGCCAAGGCGGCGCGGACGCGGGTCAGGCCGGCGCAGATTCTGGCACCGGCGGCTTGCCACCTCTCGACGGCGGCAACGACGACGCTAGCCCAGGTGACGCAGCCGTCGATGCAACGGGTGATGCCACGGCAGACGCCGGTGCGGATGCCGCGACCGACGCCTCAGGCGATGCCGCGACGGACTGACCCGAGCGACTACTTGACCACGCGAAGATAGGGCGGAAGCTTGCGGCCCTTTTCTTCAGCGACCGGCGTCGGGGCTTCCGGCTCCGGTGGCAGCGGTGGCTCCGGCTCCGGCGGCTTGGAGGCTCGCGCTTCCGATCGCGTGGGCACTTCTGGCTCGAGCACCGCATTGGTGCCAGCACCGGCCAGCTCCGCCATCAGCGGATCCACTCCGGGAGCCTCGGCGTCGTCGTCATCATCCACCGCGCGCAAATGAGCGCGCGCCGCCAGCTTCTTTTCCACCTTGGCGGCCTGGGCGGCCACTTCTGGCGGCACATCTTCGGGCCAGACCATCGCGCGGCCGTCGGCGCCCACCAAAGCGTAGACGTAATTCCACGGCACGAAGCAGAAGAACGGCGAACGATTGAAGCTCAGTGTACAGGACACGGATTCGTCATCGACTTCCAGATCCGGTATCGGCACGGGCATGTTCAGGCCGATTTGGAGCACGAGTTGGGGCTGGTGCTTGAACCACGCCGGCACCTTCACGTGCTCCCCTCTCGGGTCTAAGTGCACGAAAACGTCGCTACTTTCCAGAAGAGCCAACACGACGTCTTTCTTCGGGGGAAGCTGGGTCGAGGCCGACATGTTCCGCCCCCAATACCCTCTAAGGGCGCGCAACGCCAGTGCTGGGCCCCGGGGCCGGTGTGCAAATGCCGCGCTCGGCTGATAAATTGAAGGTCATGCGGCAGTTTGCTTGTTCGGTCGGGTGCTTGGTGGGGCTTTTGGCGATGGCGGGCTGTGGCAGCGAGGGCGGCGACGCGGGAGGCGCCGGCGGCTACATCCAGCTGGGCGGCAGCGGCGGCTCCGTGGGTGGCAGCGCGGGTCAAGCCGGTGGCGCGGGGCAAGGGGGGCTCGCGGGCAGCGCCGGGGCTGGCGGCACGGGCGGGTTGGGTGGCCAGGGCGGCGTGGGCGGAGGCACTCCACCGTCCATCACGCCGGGCGCCCCAGATCGCTACCTGCTACAGGGCGCGGTCATCGCGCCCGCGGGTCCAATCATGGGCGAGGTGCTCGTCGAGGGCAATATGATCACCTGCGTGGCCGCATCGTGCAGTGGCGAAACAGGCGCGGCAGGAGCGACCATCATCCAGACCAACGGCATGATCATGCCGGGGTTGATCGACTCGCACAATCACGGCTTGTTCAACATCTTCAACGAGGACGACTGGAACCCAGGCAAGTTCTTCAAGAACCACACCCAGTGGAACCCGACCAGCGAGCCGCGCTATGGCGCCGTGGTCGACGCCAAGCAGTACATGGAGTCCGTCTCCTCGGGCGCGAATGTGAGTTGCGAGATGGCCAAGTATGCCGAGACCAAGGCCATCATCGCAGGCACGACATCGTTCTTGCTCGCGCCCGGCGCAACGACACGCAAGTGCTATCGAGTCTCGGCCCGCACCATCGACACGCCCCACAACTTGCTCCCCGACGACAAGATCCGCACATCGATCTCGGTGCCATCGACCGGAGCCGCCAAGAGTGCCTGCGACGCGATCAAGGCGGGCACGACCAACGCCTATGTGGTGCACATTGCAGAAGGCATCGACACGACCTCCAAGAAGGAATTCGACAAGCTTTTGGCGAGAGAAAATGGCTGCTTCGAGTCGAAAGAAACCGCCATCACTCACGGAACCAGTTTGACCGCCCTCGAATTCGGGAAGATGGCCGCGGCCGACATGAAACTGATCTGGTCGCCGACCTCGAACGTCTTCCTCTACAACGACACCACGAACATCCCCTTGGCGATCAGCTCGGGCGTCAAGACTATCGCCCTCGCGCCGGACTGGGCACTCGGCGGCGGCCTGAACATGCTCGAGGAGCTACGCTTCGCGGACAACTGGGACAACACCAAGTTCGGCGACGTGCTCTCCCCAGAGCGCTTGTTCAAAATGGTCACCAGCGAAGCAGCCGTCGCCCTGGGCGTTCAGCAATACCTAGGTAGTCTCGAAGTCGGCAAGCGCGCCGACATCACCGTCTTTTCCGGCGGCGTGACCACGCCCTACGACGATCTGCTCAAAGCGCGACCCGAAAACGTGCGCCTCGTGATGGTCGACGGACGCGTCGCCTACGGGGACAAGGCCATCGAAGCTGCAGGCCCTGCCGCTCCTGGATGTGAAACCATCAACATTTGCGGTGTCGACAAGTTCCTCTGCCTGGCCCAAGACAGCACCGACGACAAGTTCGACCAAACCCTGGCGCAAACGCGGACCATCTTGGAGACCGAACTCCTCAAGTACGACAACACGCCGCCTGGCCCCGTCGGCGGCCCGCTTTCACCACTCGCGCCTTTGTTCAAGTGCAACTGAGCCAAGGCACTGCTTGAGCTTGGTGGGTTTGGGGGTCGCGTGCGTTGGAGCGGCGCTGGGCCGCTAATCTAGTGCGGGGCCACGGGATTGCGCTTGGAAGATGGGACTGGGACGCAAACACTTGGCAACGTCTGCGTTGGCGGCGACGGAGACGTCGAGGTCTACAACTCCGTGACGCGACCCGTGGCCGACGAAGGCTGCAGACGGGACTCACCGCGGAACCAACACCCTGGCACCAAACGAGAGGGACGGATCCACGTGACCGCGCTCAGCATGTTGCAGACGTATCTGAAGGACAGCAGCCACGCCGATCTGCTCCTCGAAGCCTGCGACGAGAGCAAAGCGGAGGTCGAGCTGCTGATCCGCTCGCGGTTCCCGCGGACAGATGTGGCGGACTCGATCCGTCCGGTGCCCGTGCAAGCTCAGCTCGGAAGCGACGCCGCAGCTGCTGGCCAACCCGTTGGCGCGGCGGCGAGCCCATCAGTTGCGCTGGACTCAACGGCTGAGGCAATTGCCCTCGCTGCGATGGACCAATCGAGTGCGGGCGTTTCACCACGGGCGACCGTTGAGCTCCACGCCAGGCCTCGGGTGTCACCGCTTTCCGCACACCGCTTTCACATCCAGTTTACTGCGGGCATTGCTCTCAAGGACGAGCTCGAGCGCGCCCTCGACTTGATGAGTCACTCGAATCCGAAGCGAGATCTGGCAACGGTCATCGAGCGGGGGCTCGACCTATTGCTTGCAGATCTGGAGAAAAAGAAGCTCGGCAAGACCGACCGACCGCGACGCTCTCCTGGCACCAAGCGCGGCGACTTCTCCCGCTGGGCCCGCAGGGAAATCTACGAGCGCGACGGCGAGCAGTGCACTTACACGTCGCCGAGCGGGGAGCGCTGCCAAGCCCGTGCCTTCGTGCAGCTCGACCATTACGATCCGCGCGCCCGCGGTGGCGCTGGGACGGCTCGCAACGGGCGTCTGCTATGTGGCGCACACAACTTGTTCGAAGCCGAGAAGGTGTTCGGACGGAAATACATCGAGGACAGAATTCGCCTCCGCCAGCGAGAGTCGAGCAGCGAATCGCCGCGAGTGCCGGAACAGAGCTTTGACGATGGGGCTCACGTCGAGGGGGCAGTCGAACGCGATTCCATGGGTGGAGCAATTCGCCTTCGCCGGCAAACGTCGAGCAACGAATCGGGGCGCACACAACCACAGACCCGTGTCGAAGGCGACGCTGAATCGCCCACGGCAATCGACGCGCCGAACTCGCGCCCACGTGACGCAGACGAACCCACACCACCCGAGCGGCTGAGCTACCAGCAACCTCACGCCCACGAGCCCGCGTCACCCAATCCGCCGTGTTCTCGCCCAACTGACGCTGGCCCACTCACGTCGCCCAACGCATCCAGGTGCTGCATGGAAGAATCTTGTGGACCCCGCTGTAGTGAATCACTCCGCTGTCTCGAGCATGTGGCGGGCGGAGCTGCCGACCCGCAGTCGGAGGTCGTGCCGAGTGGCCAAGTGCGCGACCAAGCCTGCGTGGACGCGGCCGAGGTGGAATCCAGGCTTCTGAGCGCGCTGACGAACATGGGCTTTCGCCGCGGAGACTCGAAGAGAGCCATCGCCGCGCTGGCGCAGCACGGTGACAGCCGCAGCCAAGGCGGCGAGCTCCTGGTAGCCCTCTTACGGCAAGCTCTCGCGATTCTGGTCCCGTAGCCGATTTCTGCAGCAGTATTCGGAGGCTCGGCAGCCGCGACGGCCAAGGCCCGGTCTAGCTTAGCGACCTTGGCGGGCCTTCGCACCTGGGCGGTCAGTAAAAACCTTCCGGTTGCCGAGGCCTGCCAGATCAAGACGAAGCGCGTCACTCAGGTTGCAAGCGCGGTGCGCGAAAGCGCGCTGTCGCGAACAAACTGACCCAATCCACAGAGACCGCCGGCGAGCCTACGGCGCGCAGTTCGCGTAGCAGGGGGACGGAGCGTAACAACAATTAGATAGCTTTTGGCCCAGGGCACCGCCCTGCTGGGACAGCTTGTCGCAGCATTCGTAACCGCCACCGGCGCCGCGGCAACTGATGAACGTCGTGAGGGCGGCGGCGCAGCCGACATCGCCTTCGCAGGCGGCGTAGTCGACGCAGCAATTCTGGGCGAGGCAGGTCACGCAAATTTGGCTGCCGGGTGGCGGATTGCAGGCCCCGCCTCCGCCGGTGCCGGCAATGCCGCCGGTGCCGACAATGCCGCCGCTTCCACCGGCGCCGAAGCCTCCCGCACCGGCACCGCCGGCACCGAAACCGCCTGCACCCGCGCCTGCGCCGCCAGCCGTTCCGCCGCTTCCACCGGCGCCAAAGCCACCCGTAGCGGCATCGCTGGCCGTACCCGCGTCGTCACTGCCTCCGGAGCCCGCGCCCCCGGTGCGGACTCCGCCGGTGCCTCCGCCGCCACTAGCTGCGGCTTGCCCGCCGCTTCCACCGGAGTTTGCGCCGACGTCGCCGTCGCTGAAACACCCAGCGGCGAAAACCGGAACGAGGCTGAGAAAGCAAAGTCGTCGAAGCATGTTTTCCACTCCCTTAAAAGCACATCGGCTGGACAACGCTACAAATGGAAGCGGGCGCCGGAGAATTATGAAGAAATTCTCACTTTGTTCCGCCGCCCGCGTTTGCGTCGTCGTCAGGGATCCCCAGCACGGCCCGCACTCGCCGGGCATGGGTGGAACGAGGATAGCGAGAAAGGAACGCTTTGCCCTGGCTCAGCGCCGCGGCTCGGTTCCCGCTCTGTGCCAGGGCCTCGATTGTCACGACCTCGCGTTCTTGGCTGAGCAGCCCACGTGGGTAGCTCCGGCGGTGCTCGGCAACGTGCTTGAGCGCCGCAGCCCCATTACCCGAGCGGAGGGCATCGTGCGCCCTGCGCAGTAGCTCTGACTCGCTTGGACGCGAAGCCGCGTCTGCAAAGCGGGGCGCGCGGGCCGAAGGCGGACCGCTGGGTGCCTTCGACGCGGACGGCGCCGGAGCAGCTGCGCTGGACTGCGGCGCTGCCACGGGCGCGGGCTGCTTCACCCGCTGGACGAGTGCTCGCGGCTCGCGAACCGCCGACCCAGAGCCGGATTGGGTCACGACGAGCCCCGCCCCACCAAGCAAGGCCACGCCTGTCGCGACTGCGGCAATGAACTTCGTGGTTCCGCCCGAGGCGGCCGCCGCAGCGGGGGCAATCGAGCCACCTGCACCCGCGCCGCCACTGCCCGCGGCGCCGGTTTCACCTCCGCCGGTTCCACCGCCAGGGGGAGATGGTTCGAACAACGGCGCAACCCGCGCACCGAACTTCTCGAATTCCTCACTGCTGGGGTCGTCCTGGGCGGTCAAACGCAAGACATCGCGAATCGCCTCGGCGCAATCCGATCCCTCGTCGAGCCAGCGCGGCGGGAAGTCATCCTGCCGGCTCATGACATCCTCCGAGCTCGCCGAATCGCGCGTTCCACATGCTCGCGCGCGGAGCGCAAGCGGGAATAAGCCGTCTGCACGGGACACTCCAGCGCGGCGGCGACATCGGGCATCGACAATCCTTCCAACTCGTACAGCACGAAAACGTGCTGTCGAGCCTCGTCGAGCTCGGACAACGTGTCCTGCAAGAATTGGCGGGCGCGGGATCGCTCGAGATCGTCCCACTGGGTCGAGGGAACGCTCGCATCGGGCAAGTCGTCCGTGGCCTCCTCGCGGCGGATATGCGCCCGCTTCCGATAGTCGGAGGCAACCCGGCTGGATATCGCAAAAAGCCACGCCCTGGGTGAACCACCCGTGAAGTCGCCCAGCTTGCGGTGAACCACGAGCAAGACCTCCTGCCCGCAATCCTCCAAATCCGCTGGCCGCACGCCCAGGCGTCGCAGAGTTCTCCAAACGAAAGCGCCGTGCTCTTCGTAAACCTGACGAACCGATAGCCCCCCCTCAGCCGGGGCATCGCGCTGAACCTGACCAGCCGGCACGTCTCGATCTAAACGCCTCCACAGGGGGAAATGGACGCGCAATCCGACAATTATTGGATTTTGTGCTCGTCGAGCTCGTTTTAGTCACTGCCGGACAGCATCACGCCGACGAAGAGCCCTGCCGTGCCCGCGAAAGCTGGCGCTTCATACAGCACACGACGAGTCCCCGTCGCGTCCTGGAAGAAGAACCGTGGGCGGCTCAGGGCAAGCCGAGCGTCCACTCCAGCGCCGAGGAGTAGCCATGAGTTTGCTCGAACCAGCAGATTACCGCCCGCGCTGACGCCAGCGACCAATTCCGTGGTCTCATCACTGGTATCGAAGCCAAAGCCGCGCGCATGCATGGCCCCGGCAAACCCGCCGCCGCACCCCTCGGTGGCCAAGAGCGGAGTCACCCGCAGCTGTGGGCACGCTGCGAGCGCAGCCGAAAGCAGGCTCACTCGGGCGCCACCCGCTGCTGCCGTTTCGTCGGTGTCGGTCCAGCCCTCGCCCATCGCGGCCAAGGGAAAAAAGCCTGGTGGGGCCGCGACGGCGGCGACCTGAAGTCCCACAGCGGCGCCCGGCAACACACCTCCGGCAACCCGCGGTCCCGCGCGCAGCGAAAGCCCCCACGGCTCGCGGGGCGACTCGCGGTCAGGGCTGTCCTGCGGCTTCTCTCGAACGACCGGAACAAAGACGGTCTCCTTCTTGACAACCGTCCGTGGCGCCGGCTGTTCGGCGGGCCGCTCGGGCTTTGTTTCGGCCTCCCCAATCGGTCTCTTTAGGACCGCGTCGGGGTCGATAGTGATCGCAATGACCAACACCAACTCGTCATCAAAGGCGCGGCAGTCGGCCTTGTCACTGGAGAGTTCGCGAACCCCGCGGCGCTTGCCCGAATCGTCTACAGACTGGATGTGGGCGCGGAATCCCCCGCCGGGCTTCGGTTCGATCCGGCCCTCGATGGGCATGCCCGCCGCCGCTGGCGACACGAAAACACTGCGCCCCAGCCTTGCTTCCACCGCCTGGGCCAGCTCGGGGCTCGAGATACAGGCCTCGGCGCCAGGGAGCCGCACCCAACTCAGCGCAGATGTAACCGATTCGTTCTCAGACGCAGCGTCGTGCGCGGCGCCGAGTATCAAGAGATGCGCTGCAGCGGCGGCACCTGCCTTCCTCGAGCCACACCCCAACTTCGCAACGACGTGCGCGAGACGCGACGTCCATGCAGTTGAAGCCCCGGCGCACCTCACTGGAGCGTGATACCGCCAGTGCGACCCTCTGCCAAGCCCCCGAGAACACACCACGAGTCGTGCCCGAGGGGTAGCCGAGCCTTCGTGCGAACCGCTAGCCGCGACTCCCGCTGTGCACACCAACCTTCACGTATCCGTTGACGTCGCGCTCGTCGACGTCAACGTCGACGCAGCACCGACGGGGTGGACTCGTCGATGCGCAAAGCTAGGCGGTCTTGAAGCGGTGCGGTGATCGAACCCGTGCTGTCTGGAGCTACCGCGACGATGAGGTTTTCGCCGCAGCGAAGTTCGAAGCTGTGTTTCGCGCTCAGCTTGAAGGTTAACGCACCGGGGTAGCCACCAACGGGCAACCGAAGCCGATGAGTAGCAAGTAGCTCGTGTTTCCCCGCGGGGAGGTCGATTGTCGTGTCCGCCGGTTGGCGCCAGGTCGCGGGTTTGAGTCCTGCCAAGCCGATCATGCATGAGCCAATGTACGACCGCTCGCGCTGGTGATTCTCCCAACGGGCAACCACGTGCTCCGGGGTGTCCAACGCATACACGACGGTCAAGGGCTGGAGGTATGACTCCAAGCCTCGTGGGCGCTGTTGGGCGTGGCGGAGCGTCAGCTGCGCGCGGCAGTTGGCACTCGAGGGCGCCGGATGAGCTGGCGGCACGGGTGGCGCTACGGGTTGACAGCCGCACGCCGAAACGGACAGCCCCAGCAGGGCCAGGGCGAGGTCATGAGGGGGCTGCAGAGATCGGCCAGACATCCGTCACCCCTGCTACGCTCATCCAGGCCAGTTCTTTCCCCCACGCCTGCGGTCCGGTTTGCGCACAACTCGGTAGCTAGGCGCGATTGACGACAGCCTGGGCCGCGGATAGAGCGCGAGCCATGATGAGCATGCAAAAGGGTTGGACAGTTGCACTGATCATGGTTGGAGCCGTGGGCTTCGTGGCGTGCAGTAGCGACGACGACGGATCCAAGAGCGGCACGGGCGGAAGCGCTGGCGCCACCGGCGGCACGGGTGGGTCCACGGGCGGAACCGGCGGGGCAACCGGCGGCACGGGTGGCGCCACGGGCGGGACCGGCGGGGCAACGGGCGGAGCTGGGGGTGCGACTGGCGGCGCCGGAGGGGCAACCGGTGGCACGGGCGGCGCGACCGGTGGTGCCGGCGGGGCGACGGGTGGCGCGGGCGGCGCGACCGGCGGCAGCGCCGGAGTGGATGGCGGCTCGGACGCAAGTGCGGGCACGGGCGGCGTCCTCGACGCAGGAACCGACGGCAGCGCTGGCAGTGGCGGCAGTGCCGACGCCGGTTCGGATGGAAGCGCTGGCAGCGGCGGAGCCGACGCCGGGACGGATGGCGGCCTGGCTGCGAACAACTTGGTCTTATTCCACGCCGGTCAGCAGCAGAGCGACCTCAAGGGGCGCAAAGGAGCCGACACCCTGTGCGCGACGGCACTTTCATCCGAAGCAAAGCTAGCCGGCGCAACGTCACACGCATTCATTTCCGTGTCGGCCACGGACGAAATCCGGGACATGCCCACGCTCTACTCGCTGCCCACCAACCGCGCGATCGTGGACGTGAACGGCAAGAAGATCGCTGATGACTGGGCGGATCTGCTCGACGGCACGATCGACGTCGCCCTCGACGAAACCGCGGTCCTCGGCGCCGCGGGCAACAACGACTCCTTCTGGCACAGCGGAAGTAACGCGGACGGTTCTCTTCACCCCGACAACTGCACCGGCTGGACGACAGTTGCGTCGGGCGTCAAGCAAAAGCCAGGGCGGTACAAGGTGGCCAACTCCGAGTGGATCTCCTGGTCGGCTTCGCCGTCGTGCTCGGGTCAGTACCGCTTGCTGTGCATCGCCTGGCAGTGAACGCCGGGACCGGGACCCACACAAGTCGAGTCTGTGGCCGTCGCGCCCTGCGCGCCTGCGCGGGAGCGATTAGCGGAGGCGCACCGCAGTTTCCTGGGCGGACTTCTCTTCCAGGTCCAGCTGACGGAGGCGGCGGATGAGCCACCACGCCAGACCGCCAAGCATCGCCAAGGGCAGCAAGGACATGAAGACCGTCGTCAGGATGAAGGCGTCACGGGTTGCATCGTCCTTGGCCGCGCCGCAGACCGGACATGCGAAAGCGGACAGCGACGTGAGCGACACTGCGGCGAACGCCCAGGCACGGAGCAAGCGTTGCCTCCACCCGCTCATAGGTAGACCCTCCAGTAGAGTATCGGCCACAGCCCGACCACAAAGTACCAGTATAGCTGCGCGGTTCGGAACATGACGCGATTGAGCGTTTGCTTGCGCCACTTGGCGAAAATGTAGCCCAGGGCAATCAAGCCTGCGACGGCGTGGAGTGCGTGCGCACCAACGATCACATAAAAGAAGCTACCGTGATTGCTAGAAGTCAGAGTCAGGCCTTCGCCGATCAGCTGAACCCATTCGACGCCTTGGAAGAGTACGAAGAAGGCACCCAACAACATTGCCAACAGGAGGGGCCACTTCGCACTGCGCGTCTCACGCTGAAAACTCCGATGGGCAACGTAGAGCGCGACTCCGCTCAGCAGTAGCGCCGCGGTATTCACCGCCGTTTCGCCCACTGGCAGGCGCGGCTGACCGGGCGGCGGCCACAACCCGAGGGCGCCGGCTTTGACGATGGTGAACGCGCTAATCAGCGCAGCGAAGAACATTGCCTCGGCGAGGATGAAGATCACCATGCCCACGATCCCGTTGGGTGCGATTCGGGGCTGGGGCGTCGATCGGAGACGCAGAGCAGTATCGGTCATCGCCTACTCATGCTGGGGCTTTTCGCTTTCAATCTGCTTAAGAGCGCGTTCGACTTCTTGTTGGGCCGCAGTGTTTTCCCAGTTACGCCCACGGTGCTCCATCACGTCGGGTGCTGTCCCAGCAAATAGTAGGACCATGAACGCCAAACACGTGAGCAGCAGGTAGGGGACATAGCGCTTCTCGACATTGAGGTGCATGAAATGCTTGGCCACGAGATAGGCTTTGACCAGGGCGATACCGAAAGCGGTAATCAGAGTAACGATGCTAATTTCCAGGAAGGGACCGGCTACGCTGACCGCAAGCAGCACGACGAGGATTGCCCAGACCTTCACGTAGTTCGGATGGCTGTGACCCGTGTCGTGAGACTGAGGCTTCTTGGCTGGCGCAGCGGCTGCCTTGGACTTTGGTTTTTGTTTCGCCTTGTCATCGGCGACTGCCGCCGCGTCCGCTTTCTCCGCCACGGGTGCAGCGCCTGACTCCGCCTCGTCGGGGGCTGCCGCCGCGGGTTCGGCTTCTTCGGCCCCGCTGTCGGGTGTGTCGTCCTGGTCCTCGCCTGCGGCAGCGGGATTGGATTCCGGCTCCGCCTCCTCTTCAGCGGTCGCTTTCGTATCTTTGGAGTCACTGTCAGCCATGGGAGCTCCTATTTGGCGATGTAGAGAAGAGGAAACAAGAAGATCCACACAATGTCGACGAAGTGCCAGTACAGGCCAACGTATTCGACGCGCTGCAACTCCCGCCCCTTGCCCGCGTCCTTCGCGACAAAGGCCATCACGATCGCACCGGCCACCACATGTGCAGCGTGCAAGCCAGCCGCCGTGTAATAGAACGACCAAAAGGGGTTCGTCGTCAGCGTGAAGCCAGCTTGGATTTCCGTAGTCCACTCGAATGCTTTGACGCCGAGAAAGGTCACGGCGCCAACTATCGTCAGCAGAAGATACTTCCTCGCACCCGGGCCATCCTTGGCGTCGGCAGCCTTGTGTGCCAAGACAGCAGAGAGGCTCGAACTCAAGAGGACCAGCGTGTTGAAAGCGCCGATCCAAGTGTTGGTGTGCGACGCGTAGTCACCAAACTCGGGGTGTCCCAGGCGGTGCATCAAGTAGGAAGCCAATAGGCCACCGAAGATCACGATTTCTGATGCGAGCAGCCACCAAATGGCCAGACGTCCCGTCGGAATTCCGGTGGCGCTGCGCTGGGTCGCAACGGGTTTCATGTTGCAGCCTCCGCTTCTTCGGGCGGCATGTCCTGCGGCCAGTAATCGTTATCGCGACCGGGAACGCTGTACTCATAGGGGCCACGGTAGACGGTCGGGAATTCTTCGAAGTTCCCGTGCGGGGGCGGCGAGGGCACGGTCCACTCCAACGTATTCGACTTCCAGGGATTCTTCTCCGCACGCGTTCCTTTGAACAGGCTGTGGAAGAAGTTCACGAGGAAGATGATCTGCACCGCCAACATGATGACAGTGAAAACCGTCGCCACCACTCGCAAATCTTGAAATCCATGCGTCGCGAGCTCAGGGAAATTCTCGTAGCTGTAGATGCGTCGATGCTGCCCAGCAGCGCCTAATATGAACAGAGGAATGAAGATCCCGTTGAAGGCGATGATCGTTGCCCAGAAGTGGATCTTTCCCCAGCGCTCGTTCATGTGACGGCCAAACATCTTCGGGAACCAGAAAGTGATGCCAGCAAAGACCGCGATGATCGCGATGGGAACGAAGGTGTAGTGGAAGTGCGCCAGCACGAAGTAGGTATCGTGGAAGTAGATGTCGGAGCTGCTCGAGCCCAGGAAGATCCCTGTAACACCACCGATGAGAAACTCCGCCAAGAACGCGATTGCCCACAGCATCGGCGTCTTCAACCGAATTGAACCGCCATACAGGGTGGCGATGTAGACGAACATCATCTCCGCAATCGGTATGGAGATCAGCAGCGTGGTGATTGTGAAGACGTTTGCCATGCGCGGGTCGATGCCCGCAACGAACTGATGGTGGGCCCAAACGAAGAAGCTGAGGATCCCGGTCGCGATGGCCGTGTAGAGAACAATTCGATACGCGAACAGCTTCTTCCGCGCGAATACGGTGATGACCTCCGCAACGATACCCACCGCCGGTAGGAGCACAACGTAAACCTCAGGATGGCCGAAGAACCAGAACAAATGCTGCCATAGAATCGGATCCCCGCCATTTGCCGGGTCGTAGAATCCGGTCCCCAGGTTCTGGTCGAACAGGAGCATCACTGCGCCCGCCACGAGTGGCCCGACCGAAACCATGAAGATGATGCTCGCCAGGACGATCATCCAAATCACTATCGGGATGTCGAAGAGCTTCATCCCTTTGGCGCGGGAGTTCATGGCCGTGGTCACGAAATTGATGCCGCCCATCAAAAAGGCGACGAACTCCAGCGCCACAGCCAACAGCCACAACGTCGATCCCAGCGGCGTCAGGCTGTATTCGGCCTTGGCCGAGAGCGGAGGATACGCCGTCCATGCGCCACCAAAAGCTCCACCTTCGACGAAGAACGACGCCAAGAGCACCAGGGCGCTCACAAAAAAGACCTGAAACGACAGGCGGTTCAGCCGCGGGAACACCATGTCGTCGCAGCCGATCATCAACGGGATCAAGAAGTTGCCGAACGCGGCGATGAGCACTGGCATCGCCACCCAGAAGATCATGATCGTGCCGTGATTCGTGACCAGAGCGTTGTACTCCGCTGGCGACACCTGCCCGTAGCCCGGAACGTGCGCGCCTGGGAACGCGAGCTGAGCGCGGAAGGCGTAGGCAAAGAAGCCGCCAATCAGCGCCATGAACATGCCCGTGAACATGTATTGGAAGCCGATGATCTTGTGGTCGGTGGACCACAGGTACTTCTGGAAAAAGCTCTCGCCGTGCTGATGCGTCATCTGTCCCTCAATCAGCGAGTCTCGGCTCGCGCGAGCCGGTTCGTGTTGTTTTCAGCGATCCACGCCGCGTGCTGCGCGGGCGTATCGATGATGATTCTAGCCGGCATTAACCCGTGCCCGATTCCGCACATCTCGGCGCATTGAATATCGTAGCTGCCGGTCTTGATTGGTTTGAACCATCCGGTGATGACCCGCCCGGGAACTGCGTCCTGCTTGAGACGAAAAACTGGCACTGAAAAACTGTGCAAGACGTCTTTGGATTCGAGCTTGAAATGGTAGATGGTATCCACCTTCACGTGCAGTTCATCGACCGTGTGGATGTCGTCCTCGGTGTCGAGCTTCCCGTCAGCACCGGGATGCTGGAACGACCACGCCCACTGTTGCGAAGTGATGCGCACGGTTTGTTCGGCTGGCGGCAGGGTTTGCTTTACTTCGACCCAGACGACGATCGCCCAAGCGATGATCACGACATCACACACCAGCACCAAGGCATGGGGAATGGTGATCCACCGCTTCTCTTCTTTCTTTTCGCCCGTGATGTATTGAGCTTTTTTGCCGTCCTTCGCGCGAAACTTGAAGACCAGGTAGAAGAGGACGCCTTCGGCGACCAAGAACCAGAAACCTACCAGCGCCGCGATCAGCGTGATGATACCGTCGATATCACTGGAAAAAGACGCGGCGGCGGGAACCAGTAGTTCGATCATGGTGCCTTCCCAAGGACGAAGATGAAGACCGCGAGCACGTAGATGGCAGTGCTCACCAGGGTGATCCAAAATGTCGCTTTTGCGAAGCCAAGGGGAGTGGGTGCAGGACCGGCCATCGGAAGTGGGCTCCTATTTCAGCGTGGCGATGTAGGCCACGACATCCTTCACGGCTTGATCGTCGCTCAACGTCAGGGCAAGCGGCCGCATGATTGCGCCGTTCGCATCGTTCTTGTTCGTCCCGCGGACACCTGTTTTGAAGTTCCCGAGCTGCGCGAGCAAATACCAATCGCTGGCGCCTCGGAGCGGCGCGCCCTTGGTACCCGGGTTACCCGCGCCGTCAGCACCATGACAAGCGACACACGGACCATAGAGCGCCTTGCCGCGCTCCGCGTTGCCTCCGGTCAGGGTGGGCGGAACGGCAACGCGCGGCATTTTCTCCACGTAGGTCGAGACCGTCTTGATGTCGACGTCGGTCTTGAGACTCAAAGCCATCGGGCGCATCTGCATCCCGCCCGTGTCTTTGGGATGAGTGCCGCGGTTGCCGTTCTTGAAGCTGAGCAACTGCGCTTCGACGTACCAAGCACTGAGGCCTGCGATTGCCGGTGCGTTCACGGCTCGATTGCCGGCTCCATCGGCACCGTGACAGGAGCCGCAAAGCTGGTACAGTTCATGGCCGCTCGCTGTGCCACCCTCTGGAACCGAACCACGGCTGCACCCAGCGGTGGCAGCCAGCGCCGCGAGCATAGTCGCGACGCTCTTCGCAATGGCGTTTGTCATTCGCATGCCCTTCATCATCGCCCTCGGCGACGGATGTCAGCATGGGTGGAGGGTCAGTTCAAGCAGGGTCGCGCGAGGACGTCTGAAGTCAACGTTCCGTAACGTCCGTTTTCTGGTGTGCGTCAGCCGCGCGACCTACGGACCCGGCTGATGAGCTGCAGGCTCAGAACGAGATACGCGCAGCCAGGGCGCTCTAGCGCCCTCCCCCCAAGAGCCAATCTTGACCCAGCTGGCAGCTTCCTCCCAGCTGACGGAGGTCAATCGGAAGGTGTGCGGGTAGCGGTGTTGGAGCGTTCGGCTTCCTGCTCCTCGAACTCGGCGTCCACGATGCCGTCGTCCGCGGCGGCACTGACGGCAACGCGCGCCTTGGCCGAAGTCGTGGCGGGTTGCGCGCGAGCCCTGCGGATGGCAACCGCGACGGCATCGGGGTCCTCAGCAGCGAATATGGCCTTCTTGGTGTCGCCCTGTTCGTCGGTCCAGCTGATCGACACGACGCTTTCGACCATCGTGGGCATGTAACACCAGGTGCCGTCCACGGAGCGCTTGATGCCCCAAGCGCCAAACTTCTGCCTGTCGTAGGGAATCACGTTGCAGGAGGTGATCGCCGTGATTGGCACCCGCGGGCCCCACAGGCCGTATTGAACATGGAGCACCTCGAAAGTGACTTTCGTACGCATCACGCTCAGACTCAGGCCAGCAAGCAGCATCGCTAGCGATCCGGAAGAAAGCAAGATGGCCGCAAGGAGCGATTCATTGAAGAAGGAAACGGCGGCGTGCACGCCCGTCAGCACACCCGACGTCAGCAACAACAGCGCCAGCCTGCGAGCCACCAGCTTGCTCCGATGCAAGACCTGACCGCCACCGGACATGTACTCGGACTCGTATTCGTCCGGAGGCGGCGTGAGCGCCGGAATATCGGGAGGTTTCTCAGACACGACGGACGAATACGCTCTCACGTTGGAGCGACGAGAGCGAGGCTTTCACTCCCGGCCCATGAGTGGCAGCGAAGTCTCGACAATCCGTGGCCTGGCTCGGGAGTAGCGGCCCAGTGCTACACTAGCGCTCGACCCTAAAACCCAATAAGCCCCGAATCGAGAGAAACGACGAATGACCAAGGTCAAAGTTTGCTGTGTGAAGTCGATTGACGAGGCGCAGCTGGCAATGCGGCACGGCGCCGCGGCGTTGGGGCTGGTGTCTGAGATGCCCAGCGGGCCTGGTGTCATCTCGGATAGCCGCATTGCGGAGATTGCGGCTGTAGTGCCAACGCCGATAAAGACGTTCTTGCTCACGAGTCGCACGGACCCAGCGGAGATTGCGGAGCACGCGAAGCGTTCTGGCGTCACGACGGTGCAGATCTGCGATCGCCTCGCGGAAGGCGGTCACGACGAGCTGCAGCGAGCTTTGCCGGAGGTATCTTTGGTGCAGGTCGTGCACGTCTGTGGCGAGGACTCAGTGCGGGAGGCCGTAGACGTATCGCGGGGCGTGGACGCGTTGCTGCTCGACTCGGGCAATCAAGCCCTCGAAGTCAAAGAGCTGGGTGGCACGGGGCGTACGCACGACTGGTCCCTCAGCGCGCGGATCGTTCGAGAGTGCTCAGTGCCCGTCTTCCTGGCGGGCGGCCTGAAGCCAAGCAACGTCGCGGATGCGATTCGCACGGTCCGACCCTTTGGAGTCGACTTGTGTACGGGCATCCGCACCGAAGGCAATCTGGACGAAGCCAAGCTGTCGGACTTCATGTCCGCAGTCGCATCGGCCGATTGAGGCCGCGGCGACGACCAAGCGTCACTGAGCTGGGATCGTTACGCCTAGAAATGCCTGGACGGCCTCTACCGGGGTTTCGGCGATGGGGCGGTCGTCCCAGTCGGCGTTGATGAGCACGGCGACGGCGAAGCCTTTTTGTGGAGCAAAGTACAAGGAGGTCAAGTAGCCGCCCTGGGAGCCGCCGTGGTGCGCGATGGTGCCAGCGGGCGAGGCGATCAGGAACCAGCCGAGACCCATGTAGCCGCCGTATTCGTCGCTGAGCATGCGCTCCACGGTTTGTGGTGCGAACACGCCGCTGCCTGGGAAATAAGCGCGCGCCAGCGTCACGAGGTCCACGGCGCTCGCAAACAACCCGCCGAAGGGTTGATAGAAGGGCGATGTGTAGAGAGGGTAGGTCTCGACGGCGCCTTGGTACTTCAGGTGCGGTGCCGCGTGATCGCGACTCTCGGCTTCGGTGTACGAAAACGTGGCCGTGGGCAGCCCTGCTCGCTTCAGGACGCGCTCGGTGACGACATCCGCGTAGGGCGCTCCGCCGAGGCGCTCGACCAGCAGGCCAAGCACAGCGTAGCCGAAGTTCGAGTAGTTCCAACTCGAACCGGGTTGGAAGTCGAGTTTGAGGTGGTTGTAGGAGGTCAAATACCGACTGATGGCATCCGGCGCCGCATCGCCGAATGGGTCGTAGTTGTCATCGGCATAGTTCGGGTAGCCCGAAGTGTGGGCCATGAGCTGGCCGCTCGTTACCGAGGTCGTGGGCCAGGGTCCGCTGACGACGAATTCTGGGATCTTGTCTGTCGGGCTCTGACCCACGCTCCACGCGCCTTCTTCCACGAAGGTCATCAGCGCGGTTGCGGTCACGGGCTTGGTCACCGAGCCGATCGCAAACAAGGTGTCCTGGGTGACG
The DNA here is from genome assembly GCA_965222375.1 of Polyangiaceae bacterium. GTDB lineage: Bacteria > Myxococcota_A > Polyangia > Polyangiales > Polyangiaceae > JACKEA01. The sequence goes on along the minus strand of CBDCTZ010000016.1, from coordinate 1,862,317 downwards.
GGTTCGGCTGAGCCTTGTTTGCGTACGCCGACGCCCTGGGCGTAGAGCTTCCCCCCGGAGTAGACCGCAACGGCGCCACCAGGTGTGCCATTGGCAGCGAGCTTTTCTTCGAAGCTCTTGATCAAGGCATCGAACTTCGCTTGCGCCTGAGGATCATCGGTGGGGTTCGGGTCGGGATTGGTGGGCCCGGGATTGGTGGGGCCTGGGTTCGTGGGTCCGGGATTCGTGGGTCCCGCGGGCTGGTTGGCCGGATGCGGCTCCGATTCGGTGCTCGTCGCAGCGCAACCGAACAGGAGCGCAACGGCGACGAGGCTGAGGGGGATCGAGCGCTTCATACTCGATGACTAAGCAACTTCGAGGCCAAAGGCGTTTCCCAAGGAACAGCGGAGAAACAGCCGACATTTGCTGGCAGCCGAAGCCATGTCCGGACAGCGGATCGCGGAAGTCCAGACGACCACGACGTCGCATCGGATGGGCGTGTATACCTGCTTCGGGAAGTACGAAGCGATGCTGAAAGGGCGTGCTCGAGCCGCTTCGCTCAGCCGCTGGCGCTGCGCTTTGATTGAGACGCGCGGACAGTCAGAACATAAGCGCGACGACGGTTAGCACGCCGGCAAACGCGAATCCGGCAGTGATCAGCCCGACGCCGACGGCAAGCCCCCGCAAGACTGTCTTGCGCTTCACGACCGGTTCAGGGCCGCCTAATTCCTGACGGATGGCCTCAATTTCTGCATCCAGCTTGCGGCGCTTCTGCGCGGCCTGGGCGTGGGTAAGGAACGCCAAGACGGGCACGAAGGGAAGCACGAACAAGAGCAAGAGACCGTAGGTCGATCCGAATGCGGCGACCCAGCTCATCTCGTAGCTTTGGTTGCGAATTGGTTCCGGAGAGGGCACAGCCGCGGTGCTGGGCGGCATGCAGTAGTACTCGGCACCGTCCGAGGTGTACTCGCCGGGGCCGGTCTGATGCCACTCGGTGAAGACCCACATCGGCCCCTCGCAGCCCTGACACACTTCGGGGCAGAGCGCGTAGCCCTGCACACCAAGGAGCGGGTCGACGTCCATGGTGCACCTAGGAATGGACACGACGATCATCAGCGCGGCTGCAATGAAAGGCGCCTTGGCCAGCGCGCCGGGCAACGAAGCCAGCCCCGTCGACAGCTCGGCGCGATTGCGCGCCAGCGCGTTCATCTGGGCGCGCTTTTTCGCGGCTTCGTTCTGCACTCGGCGGGCGTCCGCGGCGGCCGCGTCGCGCTTTTTCGCGGCTTCACGCTGCGCTTGGCGGGCGCGGACTCCCGGGGCCAGCCCTTGGGCTTCGAGGGCCTCCACCAACCTGCCCGTGTTGTGCCTGCCACTGGCCCGATCGAACTCCTCCCCCGCAGCCTGCGCGGCGCCGCCCAGCTCCAAAGCATGGATGCGCAGCAAGCTTGCCGAGAAATCGAAAGCCCGCTGGATCGGAACGTCGCCGCTGCGCCTTCCAAGCACTTCCAACACGCCACCCGGATTGCCTTCTGCGTTTCGCAGCTGGGCCAGGGCTTCCCGATAGGCGCTGTCCAGCTCGGCGACCTCCGGCGCGGAGTCGCATTCGTCGAGCCAACCCTGCGCGGACGCATGGTCACCCTCTGCCACCGCTTCCGTGGCCAGCCGACATCGGATCAAGTTGCAGAGGCCCGCATCGCCAACGCGGTCGAGGGCAGTTTCGAGCACAGCCCTCGCGTGCAGAGCATCGCTCCCTCGCGAGTAGTGATCCGCGAGACGCAACGCCGTCCAACACAGTCGCCGATCTTGTTCGCTACCTGGTGCAACTGGGCCGCTGAGTTTCGCTTGGTCCCAGATCGTCTTCAGCTGCGCGTGCCCCGCTTCGCTCATGGGCTCCAAGTGAGCAAAGTCCAAGGGGCGCCGCTGCAAATCGTAGATATGCCCCGACACGGGATTGGCCAGCTGGGAATTCAAGCGCGATAGCCGTGCCACCTCCTCGGCCATGGACGGTTTGAAGTTCGCTCGCTTGTCCGCGGCGCGGTGGGAGACGACATTGGTGGTGCTGCAGTAGGCGCACTGCATGTGCCCGCCTTGCTTGGGAGCCTCGATGGGCGCGCCACAGCTTGCGCACTCCAGAGTACGAACCTGAAAGTCGAAGACGGTCTTACTCACTCTTGCCCCAGGAGTCGGATCGCTGCGCTCCGCAGTCTTGCATGGCGATTGGCGCCTGCGCTAGACCAGTAGCACTCCATGACGGCCACTGAAGAGGAAGTTCACGCTGAGATCGAGGCCCTGCACGAGTTCTTCGTGGGGTGGTTTTCTGGAGCCTTGGTCGAAAGCGAGTTTGAAACCGGCTTCACGAGGCGGTTCGACCCCGAGTTCATCCTGATTCCACCCGCTGGCTCATTGCTGTTGCTGGACGACCTCGTGGCCAGCGTACGCAAGGGGCGCGGCTCGAATCCCGACTTCCGCATCGCGATCCGCAACGTCAAGGTGCGGCGCGAACTCGGAGACCATGTGCTCGCCACCTACGAAGAATGGCAACGCAATGCCCTGGCGTCGACGCCACCCGACAACGCACGGCTCGCCAGCGTGATCTTCAAGCGAGGCTCACCGCTGCGCTGGCTCCACGTGCATGAGACCTGGATGCCTGCGAGAGTTGCGGCTGCCGGTCCCTACGACTTCTGAGCCCTCGAGCGCGCGAGGTGGCCGCTAACGCCAGCCCTTGGTTCCCGGTGAGAGCGCCATCAACCGCTTGCACTCTGCGCGAACCTTGGCGTAGGGCAAGCTGCGTCGCATGGCGATGTTGCAGCGTAGCTCCTGTATCTCGTAGCTGTCGGGGTAGCGCTCGAACAGGGGCTCGGCGCTCTTCCAGGCGGCGGACGCGTCGCCGGAGGATAGCTGGCCTTTCGCGAGGGCAACCCGCTTCCGATCTTCGGCCGGTAGCCCGCTCGCCGCGGCCGGTGAGGGCTCGGCCTGTGCGGATGCTGCCTCGGGGTTTTCCAAGAACTTGCCAAGGCGAACCGCCAAGGCATCGCGTTCGGAAGCGACCCACGTGCTCCGCGTGCGATCGAGCTCTTTGAGCAGGGCGCGAGCCATGGCGTGGTCGTTCGCGTGTGGGTGTAGCGAAAACGAAATGCCACGCCGAGAAAGCGGCTGGCATCCGCCCCGAACCCGGTGCCTTTTGGCGAATACCGAGCGTTCAAGACCGAGCGGCCATCGCGCGCGTGGGGCGCGCCCCAGGCATGCGCCAATTCGTGCAGTAGCACCGCCGCTCCCTTGTGAGCGCGGCGCGTGCGGTAGAGCTTCTGTCGCTCCCCGGCGCTCAGCTGTCCGAAACTCTGCTCGATCGCGTCGAGTTCGCGCGCATCGTTGGCCCCGCGCAGGACCAAGTGCTTTCCGAATTGTTGGGCGATGCCGAGTTCCTGAAAGGCGAAAGAGAGTTTCGGCTCGGAGGCAACGAGCCCAAGCACGAAATCGACGTCCTCGCCTGGGTCCAAGACGCGCAGTGCGGCGAGGCTCTTGTCGAGGGTCTCCGTGGACTGCGCCAGCGGCCAATCGCGCGGCTGCTCGAGTTGGAGCCGAGCCTCCAGTTCGGCGGCCAGCACTCTGTTCGCCTCTGCGACCCGCTCGGCCAAATGCTTCTGCCACGCAGGAGACTCCGTCTGGTGTTGTCGAGACACGTAGACGCGCACGCTAAGGGGACGCAGCAGCGTAGACGCGGGAGCCTGGGAGTCCTCGAGTTCGGGCGTCAGCTTCGCCGCCGCGGCCCGCTGGCTACGCGGAGCCGAGAGCGTTCGAGAGTCGAACCCGCAAGCCATCACTAACAGCGCGCCGCACAACGTCACGAGCAGCCGAGGAAGGATAGAGGCCATGGCAATCTTGATGTTAGCTCAAGTTGAAACCTTCAACTCCGTTGACAAGCTTCGCCACGGGTAGTGCTCTGCACTCCTGACGTGAACGACCTGCCTCTTGCCGCTGCTCTGTTTGGACCGTTGTTCCTTGGGCTGGTCTTCCACGGCCTGTGCATCAAGTTCGGTTGGATGCGATCGCTTGCCGTGCCCATCGACAGGGGTCGGCAGCTGCGCGGGCGGCCGCTGTTCGGCGAGAACAAGTCCTTTCGTGGGATCCTGGCGGTCGCTTTGGGCGCCGCCGGCGGCTACGGCCTGCAGTCCGCTGCACCCGGGCTTCAGGCCGAGGGCTTTCGAGGTCTTTCGATGCCGGCCATGACGCTGGTCGGTTTCGGCATTGGCGCCGCAGCGATGCTTACAGCCTGCTCAAGCGTCAGCTGGGCGTGGCGCCGGGGCGCGCCGCTCGCGGCCCCGCTGCAGTGTTGTTCTATCTTTTCGACCAGGTTGATTTTCTTCTGGGTGCCTGGTTGGTGGTGTGGCCTTGGGTTTCCCCGACTTGGTCGCTGCTTTGTGGTCGATCGTGTTCGTCGTCGTAGTGCATCGAATGATCAGCATGATCGGCGCGGCCCTCGGAATGCGCCAGAGCGCTAGGTAGGCGGTGCGCAATAGGCGAGCGCCGGTCGCGGTGCGGATGCGGCTGTGTCGGTGGCCAAGATCGCCTTTTCGGTGCACCATGACAAATATGGGCACGCTTAATCGACTTGGGAAACTGGCTTCAGTTACGTGCATGATGGGCGGCATCGCGCTGGCATGTGGTGGCGAGAGCGATGGCTCGGCAGACAACACGGTTGGCGGCGCGAGCGGGACCGGAGCCAGCAGCGGCAGTGGTGGAAACGGAACCGGTGGCGGAGGGACGACCTGCAGCGACAAAGGGGATTGCGAAAGCGGTCAGTATTGTTCCGTGGCGGGCGTCTGCGTGGCGGACGGCAAGTGCGGCGCTACTGGGGACTGCGCTAGTGGGGAGATCTGCAGCACGACAGGCAACTGCATCGCAGAAGGCACGTGCGAATCTGCGGCAGATTGCGCGGATGGGCTGGACTGTGACGACAAGAAGATGTGCGTACCCGGCGGCGGCTGCGGCGCGCAGGAATTCACCATCGAGGCGGTCCCACCCAACATGATGCTGGTTCTGGATCGCTCCTGCTCCATGCGACGCGATTTGAAGAACAACCTGGTTCCGGCGGGGCCGAACAAGTGGACACTTTCCGTGGCCGCGATCAATCAACTCACCACGAACTTTCAGGGTCAGATCCGTTGGGGCCTAATTCTGTTCCCCGATACATCCGGCGGCAAGTGTGGACAAGGCGCGCCGGCAGTCACCGTCGGTCCCTCGAAGGAGAGTGCAATCCAGAAGCTCCTGACGGATGCCCTCAAGCAAAGCGATCCGCAATTCCCCGATGGCCCCTGCGTAACCAACATCGACACGGCAATGCAGCAGGCGAGCCAGCAACCGGAGCTCCAAGATGCAACCCGCGCGAACTACGCGGTCCTGATCACAGATGGCAAGCAAGCCGGCTGCAACAACGCGGGCGGCGACAAGGGCACCGAGCAGATCTTGGCAACCATGCATTCGGGCGGAGTCAGCACCTTCGTCGTGGGCTTTGGTGGTGCCATCGACCCGGTGCAGATGGACAAGTTCGCCGTCGCCGGCGGAGTGCCACGAAGCGGCTCCCCCAAGTACTACCAAGCGGACAACGCCGCGCAGCTGCAGCAATCCTTGGGTACTATCGCGGGCAGCATCGTGGGCTGCACCTTCAAGCTCAACTCGACGCCGCCAGACCCCAACAAGGTGTTCGCGTTTTTCGACAACCAATCCGTTCCGCGAGACCCCACGAAGCAGAACGGCTGGGACTATGACTCCGCCTCGAACCAGATCACGTTCTACGGCAGCGACTGCGACAAGCTGAAAAACCAGCAGGTCAACGACATCGACGTCGTTTTCGGCTGCAACCAGCCTACGCCCCAGTAATTCGCCGCGCAGCGGTGGACCGCGTGGCCTGCGCAACTCTTTCGCCGGACGGGTGGTTACCTCGCTTCGACGACGACTGAGAGACATCCCAGTTGCCGCCGTTGTCGGCTTACGACATTCTTTCGAAATGAGATACACCCTGTGGGCTCTTCCAGCGTTCTTGACCACTCTCTGTTTCGCGGCCGCGGCCTGGGGAGACGTACCGCCACCAAACGACTGCACCACACCCGGGCAGGCCTGCAACAACGCACCTCCGGACTACAAATCGCCGGGCATCTGCACTGCTACCCAATGCCCGAAGGCGTTTCCGCCACCGGACGGCAGCATCGTGCCCTGCAACCTGTGCCTGGCAGACGACGGAGGCACAGGCTCCGGCGGGAGCGCGGGAGGAGGAGGTTCCGGCACTTCGGGTTCAGCCGGCACAGCCACGGGTGGCACCAGCTCCGGCGGCTCGTCCGACGACGGTGGCTGTAGTGTGAGTCGGACTCCAAGCGGTGGCACGACGCCCGCGCTGGTTCTAGCAGCCCTGGCGGGCATCGCTTTGGGTCGCCGCAGGCGTTAGCACGGCCCCGTGAGCGCGGAAGCCCTGGCCCAACGTGTCGTCGCGCCACTGGACGTGGCGCGACGCACGATTCTGCGATTCGCGTTTTCGCTGCCGCCGCTCCACGCCATCTTGATCCGACGTGATCGCCGCGTGGCGCTATGGGCTATTGCCCACGCTTTCGTCGCCTTCGCAATCGTCGCGGTGTACCCAATGCTGCTTTTCGTGCTGGGCCCCGTTTTGCTGGGCGTTGCCCATGTTGCAGCGGACATTCGCTACCTGGTGCTGCGCCGGCGCCTGCCCAGGCTGTGGCTGACCTGGGTTTGGATCGGATGTATCGCCCTGATTTGCGTGCGCTTGCTGGAAGAGACGCGTTTCTTCGGTGAGAGCATCATGCGCACCGAGCAGCTGCTGGCCACCGGTTGGGTTGGCGTCGCCCTGTGGGCAGGAGCTCGTAGCTCCGGCAATTCACGCCGCGCGCTAGCAGCCGCGCCACTCTTGGCAGCGTTGGCCTATGCCTGCTGGGCGCACCCGCTCTCGGTGCGCCTCGCCTTCGTGCACTGCCACAACTTGATCGCCATCGGCGTGTGGCTCTTGCTTTTTCGGAATCGCCTGCGCAGTGCGCTACTACCCCTTGCGATCATCGCAGCCCTTGCGGCGGTTCTCTTCAGCACCGCCACCTACCAGGTCGCGGAAGCGAGTGACGGTGTGAGTTCCTTCGGGCTGCACCTACTCACGGTTACGGACTGGATCGCGCCGGGCCTCCAACCCGCACATGCGGTGGGGCTCACCCTGACCTATGTCTTCCTGCAGTCAGTGCACTACTCCACGGGTCTGTTGCTCGTGCCCCAGGAAGACGTTGCGGGACAAGGCACGACGACATTTCGTATGTCGATGCGTGACTTGTTTCGCGATTTCGGGACCATTGGTGTCGCGCTGATCGCTGTGCTCGCCCTCAGTGTGGTGATCGGCGCCTTCTGGGACGTGCATCGCACTCGAGGCTTGTACCTGAGTCTGGCTATGTTTCACGGCTACCTGGAGCTCTGTCTCTTGGCCTACTTCTGGGCAAGGGGGTTCCGTCCAGCCCGCGCCCCGTCACCCCAGAGGGCATGAGCCAAAAGCGAGGCGCATTGAAGGTCCGCGACTACGACTGGGGCACGCGACTGCCAACCTTGGACGCCGGTGGCGTTACCCTTCGAGCCTTGAGCAGCCGAGATGTGCCGGCCATGTTCGAGATCTTCGGCGATGCGGAAGTCGCCCGTTATTGGAGTCGAACCGCGATGCCATCCCGAGACGAGGCTCGCGAACTGCTGGAAGAGATCGATTCTGGGTTCGAGCAGCGCCAGCTATTCCAGTGGGGCATCGCCCGACAGGACGACCGGGTCATGGGGACATGCACCGTGTTTCAGCTCGATCACAACCACTGTCGGTGTGAGATCGGGTTCGCAAGCACTGGGGGCAGAGCATCGCGCGACGCGCGGTCAGCTCAGTGCTCGCGTTTTGCTTTGATACGCTGCAGTTGCACCGAGTCGAAGCCGATGCGGACCCTCGCAACAAACGCTCCCTACGCTTGCTCGACGGTCTAGGTTTCGTCCGCGAAGGGTTGCTCCGCGAGCGGTATCATGTGGGCGACGAAGTGCAGGATGCGGGCCTACTCGAACCCATATGGCGCTCGCGGCAGTAGCGCGAAGTCCAAGTCGCCACTTGTCGTGGGCGCCCTGAGCCGACTCAGTCTTCTGCGTCCGATGAGAACGACTGTCCGACGTCGAGTCGGAAGCTGCCGGGGGGCAACTCCTCGTTCACAGGCTCGGGGCCCGGCGTCCCTTTCCGCACGACTCCGTAGACGGGTGGCAGCCCCTGCGCTGCAGCGAGTACGTCCGTTGCAGCCTTCATCTCGGCAACCTGTTCCTCGAGCGCGGCGATGGAGGCTTTCAGGACGCTGATCGGATCGGCTGTTGCAGACTTCGCCATGTCATACCTCCTTCGCTTTCCTGATTCTGCCACTGCGCGCTCGTCGAGGCGTTGATCCGCGTCATCCCGTCTCTGACGTGCGTCAACGCGAAGTCTGCGCAGCGCGGGATAATTGATGGTTCTGCGCGCGTTTCCTGCGAGCACGTGATTTTGCTGGAGCGGGGAAGGCGTTCAGCTCGGCGAGACTTTTCGTTTCTTCTGCAGCTCTGCGAGCGCGTGAAAGTGTGAACGCTCTTCGTCGATGATCTCGTTGATGGTGGAGCGCTCTTCCTCAGGCAGCAGTTCGCGAAGCTCTGTGTAGAAGAGGATGGAATCCTGTTCGCGCTGCATGGCAAAGGCAATGGCCGTTTGTTCGTCGATCACTTTCGCCAGTTGCGCCTGGGCCTCGTCGTGGCGAAACGCGACGTTATCAACATAGGCGCGCAGGTAGGACAGGTAGTCTTCGCTATGACGCACATCCACGTCGAGCTGCCCTGCCTTCGACAGCAGCCTCGAGAACAGCTGTTCGTGCGCGACTTCTTCCCGGGCCAATCGCAGGAACAACTCCCGAGCTCGCGGCTCGGCCAGCTGGGCGGCCGCCTCGCGATAGAAGCGCTCGCCGTTGTGCTCGATGGTCACGGCAAACTGAAGGATTTCCTCAACATTGAAACGCGGCATGTCTCTCTCAACTAGTCTCTGAATCCGCCATTTGTTTGGTGCACCTGCCTCCGCCGCAGGCGCCGCATCCGCCACCGCCACTGCAACCCTCTCGCTCGGCGCGACGCTGGATCAGCACCCACGCGCCACACATCAGCGCCAGACCAAGGACTGCGAGAACCTCAGTCATGGTCCACCTCAGGCATTGGAGAACAACCCTGCGAAGCCCATGAAAGCCATGGACAAGATCCCCGCAATGAAGAAGCTCATGGCTGTGCCTCGCACGAGGTCCGGCACACCATTGATGTCCGCTTCCTCTCGGATGCCTGCCATGATCACCAGGGCCAGAGTGAGCCCGACCCCGGCCCCAGTCGCGTAAACCAGCCCCTGGACCAGCCCGTATCCCCGGCTGGTTTGAAACAGCGCCAAACCCAAGATGGCGCAGTTGGTCGTGATGAGTGGCAGAAAGATGCCCAACGCCCGGAACAGCGCCGGGCTGAGCTTCTTGGTTGCCATTTCCACGAACTGCACAGTGCTGGCAATGACCACGATGAAGCTGATCAAGCGAAGGTAGGGGGCGTGCTCGAGGACGAAGCTATTGAGCACCCAAGCCGCGAAGGAGGTGATCAGCAGCACGAATATGTTCGCCAGACCGAGGCGAAATGCTGTGTCTAATCGGCTAGTTACTCCGAAGAAGGGGCACAAGCCCAAGAAGTAGGCCAGGGTGAAATTGTTGATCACACTCGCCGACGCGAAGATGAACGCTAGCTCTGCGGCGTCGCCCATCACGCCACCTCGCCTTCAATGCCAGATGATGCCGTGGACGTGCGCAGCTTGCGCTCTCGGCGCTTCTTCACCCAGGCAAAGGCAGTCAGCAGTACGCCGAGGCACAGGAACCCGCCAGGCGGCAGCACCATGATAGCCCAGGGTTCGAACTGACTGCCCATGACCGGCAGGCCAAGCAACGTGCCACTTCCCAAGACTTCGCGAATGCCACCGATCATCGCCAAGGCGAGGGTGAAGCCACCCGCCATGCCCATGGCGTCTGCAACCGCCAGTCCGACCCGGTTCTTGGCGGCAAAAGCTTCTGCGCGCCCGAGGATCATGCAGTTGGCTACGATGAGCGCGATGAACGCACCCAGCTGCTTGTGAGCCACGGGCATCAACGCCGCAAGCAAGAAGTCCACGGTGGTCACGAACGTAGCGATGATGATGATGTAGGTCGAAATGCGTACCGGCTTCGGAATGACCTTTCGAAGTAGGGAAACCAGCGTACTCGACCCCAACAACACGAACATCGTGGCGAGCCCCATCACGAGTCCGTTCTTCAGCGAGTTGGTTACGGCTAACGCCGGACACAAACCCAACACGGCAATGAAGACCGGGTTCTCCCGCCAAAGTCCTTTGGTGAATTCAGGCCAGGCAACTCTGTCGGTGTCGCTCGCCATGCTCACCTACCCGCGCCCATGGCAGTCTTGGAGGATTTGGCGCTCGCGGCAGATTGGCTGGTCTCTTTCCCAACCGCATCCAGGCGAGGCATCCACTCGGAAGTGCTCTTGCTGAGAATATTGACGACCGCTCGACAGGAGATCGTCGCACCTGTGATGGCGTCCACCTGATTGGGAGCCGTCTTTTCTCCCTTCTTGACGAGCTTCAGCTCGGGATGGACGTGTAGCTCCTTGAAGTTTGCGCGGAATTGTTCGTCGAAGGCGATCTTGTCGCCCAGACCTGGCGTCTCGCGGCTCTCGAGCACTTCCATCCCGATCACCGCACGACGCTTGGGATCGAAGCCGTAGATCAACACGATGTCGTCTTGGAACCCCGGCCCAGATGCCGGAACGGCCCACCCCACTGCGCCGCCTTGGTCGTTCTTCCCGCGGTAGACCAGGGTCGCTTTGGTCGGCGCTCCGGGATCGCCTTCGAAGCGCGCCAGGGCCTGGCCGTCGAGTTTGAATGCTTCGATGTCCGTCGTGCCCGGCAAGACCTTGTAGATGGCTTCACGCAGTGCCTCGGCCCGATTGCGTTGAATCCGGGGCTTGGTCGCGAGAAAGACACCCACGAGGAGCAGCCCGGATAGCAGCCCGGCAATGGCAAGGCTTCCCGCGAGGCGCACTGAACTCGGTTCCTTGTGCTCGCTCACCTCAGCCTCCAAACCTACGCGGTTGAGTCCTCTTGTCGATGAGCGGGGTCACGCCATTCATCAGCAAGATGGCGTACATCACTCCCTCGGGCAGCCCACCGAACAGCCGGATCAGGACCACGAGCACGCCTACGCCCAGCCCGAAGATCCACGCGCCCTTGGGCGTGAGGGGCGTCGTGACGGGATCCGTCACCATGAACACCGCCCCAAACAGCAACCCACCCGATGCGAGCATGAACAGCGGACTCGGGTATTTGTCAGGGGCGATCGCGAAGAAGATCGCACTCAGAACAGCCACCGAGAGCAGCGTCGAGACCGTCAGCCTCCAATCGAAGATCCGACGCGCGGCGAGCCACAACCCGCAAAGCAGCAACACGACGCCCGCGGTCTCCCCCAGTGACCCGGAAACGCTACCGAGCAACAGCGGCTTGAGCTCCGTGAACTGCTGCTCGAATTTCGCTAGCCCCAGGGGCGATGCCGCGGTGACGACGTCGACTTTCGACTTCATCAGTGGAGCGGCAAGAGTGCTGGGCTCCAGGTGAAGGAAGCCGCGACCGGATGCGACCCAAGTGGTCATCGTCACCGGGAACGAGGCCTGGAGGAATGCGCGCCCCACCAGGGCCGGGTTGAACAAGTTGCGCCCGAGACCACCCCAAATGGTCTTGCCTAGGGCAATGGCGACGACGCCGCCCAGGAACGCCATCCACAGAGGGATCGCCGGGGGTAGGGTCAGTGCCAGCAGGATCCCGGTCAGGAGCCCCGAGCCGTCGCGCAAGGTGTCCAGACCTTTACGGCCGGACAAGAGCCATTCCGTACCCGCGGCGCCCACGACTGAGGCGCCAACCAGCATCAGGGCCGTAACGCCAAAGTAATAGGTCGCTACGCCGATCACCGGCAGAGTGGCGGCAACGACCTCGAGCATCACGAAGCGAGTGCTGGGCGCGCCGTGCACGAAGGGTGCGGTCGTAATCGAGAGCTGTTGGGCGGGGCTTGTCACCGGGCATCCCTCTGGCGCACCAACGCCTTGCCCATGCGGATGAGTTGCACGAGCGGGATGTGTGAGGGACATGAGAAGGAACAGCTCGCGCACTCGAAGCAATCCAGCACGAAGAACTCCTTGAGCTCTTCGGTCCGCTCGGCCCGCGTGAGCTGCGCCAGGCGCGACGGATTCAAGAACATCGGGCACGCCTCGACGCACCTACCGCAGCGAATACACGGCTCCTCCTCGAATACCTGCGGAACCTCGCGTAGAACCAAGATCCCACTGGTGCCTTTCATGACCGGCACGTTCAGGTCTTTCTGTGCCATGCCCATCATGGGCCCCCCGAGCACGACTTGCTTGGCGTCAGGCAGCAGACCGCCACAGTGGTCGATCACTTCACCGACGGGAGTGCCAATGGGCACCAGCAAGTTCATGGGGCGTCGGACGCCCGGGCCGGTGATGGTGACCGCGCGCTCGATCAACGGCTGACCACGGTCGAAGAGATCGGCGAGCGCTGCAGCAGTCCCCACGTTCTGAACCACGATCTCCAGATCCAGAGGTAGGCCGCCACTAGGCACCTCTTTCTTCAGGATCGCGTCAATCAACATCTTCTCTGCGCCCTGGGGGTACTTCACCTGCAACCCGACGACCTGAACGTTGTCGCTAGCGGCAGCGGCCTGCAGAGCTGCTATCGCATCCGGTTTGTTGTTCTCGACACCGATGTATCCCCGCTCGGCTCCGGTGAGCTGCATGATCAAATCGAGACCGCGCTTCACGGCTTCGGAGCGTTCACTCATCACTCGGTGATCGCAGGTCAGGTAGGGCTCGCACTCGCACCCGTTGAGCATCACGAAGCTGACACGCTTGCCCTTGGGCACGGACAGCTTGACGTGGGTCGGGAAGGCCGCTCCGCCCAACCCGACGAGCCCCCCTTGCTGAATGCAGTCAATCAAGTCTCCGGCACTGCTCGAGCTTGGATCCGGCACCGTCAGTGGTGTGATCTTCTGACTCGAATAGGCGTCCGCGCTGAGCACGATGGTCTGCACCCTCTTGCCGTTCGCATGCGGGCGCAGCTCGATAGCCTTGACGGTGCCTGTCACTGGAGCATGCAGCGCCACGGAGACGAATCCCCCGGGCTCCGCAATGATCTGTCCGCGATGCACCGTCTCTCCCACGGACACCGTGGGCCTGCAGGGAGCCCCGATGTGCTGATTGAGGGGCAGAAGGTACTCATCGACGAAGGGCATGCGCTCGATAGTCAGCTCATGGGTCGCCTGCTTGTGCTCCGAAGGATGCACACCATGGCGAAAGGTAAGCGGGGAGCCGGGGGCGACGGCGAGACTCATGAGGGCTCTTCCCCAGAACGCGAGCGTTGGTAGCCGGCGAGCTGAATCAGTCGCTCCCGCAGCCGCAGGGTAGCCTCGACGGTTTGTGATGCACGCGTCGCAGCCAGCTTCTGCTCGTACTCTTGGCGCAGCGCTTCGATAGCCTTTCGGTGCTCCTGATCGACCTCCTGCTTCGCGCGATCACTGACCTCCGCGGTGAAAGGCGTGACCACCCCAGCCAACTCTTGCAGGGTGCGCCAGTTCTCAAAACGCTCGAGCACGCCCTCGGCCAAGGCTTCATCCAACACGCACTCCATGCTGCCGGCCACCACGACGGGCACGGTCCCTGCGCGCTCGTCGCCACTCGAAACCAGCCAGTCTTCTAGCGGCACTTTCCTGCCGTCGCGCTCCACGAAGTGTTCGGCAAAGCGCTTCTCCCCCAGCGCGAAGTGGGCAGGCGTGGTCGGAACGTTCGCGTCCTGAGAGCACCATGGCGACGCCGGTGCAGGGTTGCCAGCTAGAGAAAACCGACTGCCGAATACACCCGGCTGCTCCGGGTCCCAGACGAAGAGAGGATGGAGGCGACTGTCCACGGCGGCGCGAGCTCGGGCAACGGTGTCCGCGCTGTCAAAGCCGTGGCGCCCGGGGCTCGGCGTGTAGATATGAGCCAGCGCGGGCCCGGGGTGTTGCAGAGCTTGGGAGAATCCCGAGAACAGATGCTCGTGGTGGGCAATTGTTGACGACAAGATGAAGGCTCGCCGCTGCGTTACGAAGGGCAACACTGGCTCGGTGGAACCGAGCCAACGCTCCCGCCCGTCCAACACGACGACCTTGACCGGCAGGCGTGACGCCAACACTCGGGACAACCCCGCGTGGGCGCCGGCGCTGAACACCTCTGGCCCCGCCAACACGATCACGGCCGGACAAGACGACAACTCCGCACCGCTGAGCTGTTGCCAAGCCAAGTGCTCGAGCTCCGGCTCAGCGGCAGCCGCGTCCGCGGGCGGCAGGAGGGACGCCTCGGCGAGGCGCGAAAGCCGGATCTGCGCTGCATGGCGCGCCAGCATGCTTTCCGCCAGTCCCAACGCCACGTCGAGAGCCTGGCTCGACAGGTCCACGACAACCGGGACGGCAAAGGGGTTTCGGGGAAACTCGGCAGCCCACTCCGCCAAGGGTTGGCCAGCAACGACGAGTCCAAAGCGCGAGCGCCCCATCCCATCTTGGCCGCTCTTGAGATCCGACACCGTCGCGTCGATGTTCTTGGCATAGGCTACCAGTCGACGCGCAGCCTCGCTGTCCACGGTCGAGTGGGCACCTTGCTTTTCCAATCCCGCCACCAACGCACTCACATTGGCCGTGCGGTCCGGCACGCCATCTAGCGCTCGCTCCAAGGCTGCCAGATCGTCGCTGGGCAGGCCGCCCGCCAGGGTGCCGTGTAGAGCTTCCTTGAGACGTTTGCTCAAGTCCTCGAGGGCGCGCACCTGGGTCAACATGCGTCGTTGCTTGTCGAATTCGGCCACCGCTGCCACCAGTCGCGTGCCGACGCGGGCCCCGGAGCCAGGTTCGTGGCCACCTCCACCGGTCACAGCAAGCAGGGTGTGGCGGGAGCTCATCACGGCCGCCATGTTGCCGACCCCGGGGCAGCTCGCCGCACGCGCCACGCTGTCCCCGCTCGGATCTGGCAACCGCTCCCACACGGACCAGCCAGCTGCAGCATGCTGCACGGCATCGTCGCTGCGCTGACCGACGACAATAGCGTTCTCCGAGCACACGGCGCTGCAACCGCCACATCCCTGACAAGCCGCGGGGTTCACACTCAGGGTGACGAGTTCCCCGCTACTCTTCTTGTCCGCATGGGGCGCGTGGAAAAAGGGCTCGGTCGCGGCAAACGCTAGCTTTTGGACCACGTTGAGGGTTGCTTCAAACGCCTGATCGTACTGGGCGCGCTCGTCCGCGCCGACTTTCATTTGTTCGACGAGCCAGGCGTAGCTGTCTCGAAGTAGCGACTCGTCGAGCTCCTTGGCCTTGCCCTTGGCAAGACGGCCATCGACCCGCGCTGCCAACTGGCGATGCGCTCGACGCAGCTTGTCGGCGATGGGGTTAGCAGCCCCCGGGGTAGCGGCCTGGTCCGCTGCGGCATTGAGCAACGCTTCCGTGCCGATGACGCCTGGCACGATGGCCGAATCCGGACAGGCGGTCCAGCAGGCGCCACAGCCAATGCACTTTTCCATCTCCAACAGAGGCAAGCGATTCTTGTGGACCGCGACTTCAAACAAACTCGATGTGGACGGCGGCACGGCAGCCAGGGACAGATACGGGTCCGGTGCGGGTTCGGCGCCGCCGCGCTCGAGACGGGGCAGGGCTAGTTCGGTCCAGAACCGGGGCAGATTGTCGTAGCGGCGCCTCAAGTTGGCAAAGCGGCGCACGGCAAGAGGCGGCGCGTGCTCGGCACGTGCTGGTGCCTCCGCGAGATCACGCCACTCGAGTTTGGTGAGTTCGAGGGCGGGCCTTTCTTCGGCACCAGCCAGCCAGGGGATGGCAGTCACGAGGGCTGACAGAGGCGCGTCGCAAACGAACAGCCGCAGCTCGCGCTCGCGAATCGCGGCGCGCCAGGTCTCGGGCAGCTCCTTCCATAGAGCTTCGGGGCTGAGCGGACTGGCGAGCAGCACCTGGCCCTGGCGCGCGACCCGCGACAACGGGTTGAGAGCTCCAGGCAGCTCTGGCGTGGCCACGACTGCGAGGTCGTGCCACACCATGCACGCGGGATCCGTGAAGGCCTCCTTGGCCGCGGTCAGCTCGATGGTCCAGGTGCCCTGCTCCCCGACACTGACCCGGCTCTTCACGAAGCCTCCGCCTACGGCAGCGAAGGCCTGCGCCGCCGCCTCGAGATCCAAGTCCGATGATTCGCTTTCGCGTGCCCAAATGGCTGCACTCTTGGCGCCTTCGGGCCGCAGGTCTAGGAGCGCATCGAGCCTGAGGGTCTCCGCTCCGAGCTTGGGAAACTCGGCCCTCACGCGTTGGGTCAGTGCTTCCCGGCGTGGGTGGTCGCTCTGGATCTCGGGAGGCGATACGCCAAGCATCACGCTTCGACGCCCGGCGTCGCCTTGCTTCATGTGCTCGAACAAGGCCAGCAGCTCGGCATTGGCCAGGGGCTGGCCGCCGACGCCGTACACCGCATGCAAGAGCTTGCGGTGGCTTTGAACAGCAGCGGCGCTCTGTACCTCGCGCAGCAGCGGCCCGCCTTGAGCGAGGGGATCCGTGGTGCGCTCGAGAACCGCAACTGCCTTGGCATCGCGCAAGGCCTCGGCGATGGCAGCGCTATCGAGGGGGCGCAGCCACTCGATTCCCAAAACGCCCACCTTGATCTTGCGCTCCTTCAGCAAGTAGTCCGACAAGGCGCGCAGCGCACCAAGGGCGACACCTTGCGCCACGAAGACGTAGTCCGCCCGCTCCATGCGGTAGCGCGAAGTCAGGTCCAGGCGACTTCCCGTGAGTCGCTCGTATTCCGCGATGCTTTCTTGCAACGCCTCGAGCACCGGCTTGGCCACGAACACGCGTTGCCCCGCCAGCGCCACTGCCAGGTCGCCGCCGCTTTGCTGCATTCCGTGTGAAGCAGGGCGGTCGGGATCGAACCAACGTGGCACCCGCCGCCTGGTTGCACCAAAGAGAAAACGCTGCTCCGGCGTCGGTGTATCGACCTCATCGCCTGGAGCACCGAGCATCTCGCGCACCAACTCGGCATCGGGCAATACGAGCGACGACGGCGCCCACGCAGTCTCGGGACCATCCATCCCGACCACGGCACAAGTGAGAGCTCGTTCAGCAGCGCGGCGAGCTATCAACGCCTTGTCCACAGCCTGCTGGGCATCCTCCGCCAGAGCGAGGATTGCTCCCGCGTCCGCCAGAGAGTGGTACGCGGCGTGGCCCCTCGCGCCGTGGGTCGCAGCGGAACCTGTATCCGCAGACGTCACCGCATGCACCAGCAGCGGCACGCGTCGTGCGACCGCAGACAGAAGCGGTGCGTGGCAGTCACTCAAGTTCGCCTCCCCCATGAGCACCGCTGCGCGCTGCCCCCCGAGCGCACAACCCGTGGCGGCAGCAAAGGTCGCCGTGGCATCATCTCCGATGATCTCGCGCACCTCGGCGCCGAATGCATTCTGCCCGATGGGCCGATCCCGACCCGGTCGAGTCTCGCCCGCCGCCAAGTTTCGCAGGATCCGCTCGCTGCCGCTGACCTCGACGGCCAAGGCGGCGTGGGCACCAGTGCGAATGTCTCGAGTGGGTGGTGCGTCGCTCTGCTGCGGTTTCCCTCGACCTCCGAGTTCTCGTATGAAGCGCGCCGCCAGCCGTGCCCAGCTACTCATGCCACCACCTTGAGCTTTCGCCGCTGAAACTGGTTGCCGTCAACGAGTTGGATCGCGCCTGTGGGGCAGCGCACAGTACAGCTGACATCCAGGCGTGACGGGCTCATCAGTTTCGGCAACCCGTTCGTCATCACGATCGCGCCATCGGCAGCGTCGAGGGCGCAGCGGCCACAGGCGTCGCATGCCACGGTGCACGCTGCCGTAGCCGCCGACCCCGCAAGAGGGCTCGCGCACTGCACCACAATCGGATTGTTCAGGGGCTCAATCGTGAAGAGGTCGAGCGGGCAGGCATCCACGCAGTCGTTGCAGGCCGTGCATTTGTCGACGTCGACTACTGGCAAGTCCTCGTCGCTCATGGCGATGGCGTCGAAGGTGCAAGCCTTTTCGCAGTCCGCCATGCCCAAGCAGCCCCACGCGCAGGCGCGGCCGCCGCCGTTGACGATGAAAGCCGCGCGACACGACCGCATGCCGTCGTAGTCCGCGAGGCGCCGCACCGACGATTTTCCTCCAGCACAATGCAAGCGAGCCACGCGCTTCTCCCGCACACCGGCATCCACTCCCAGGAAACTGGCGATGTCGGTGATGCCTTCCGGGCTACTCACGGTGCAGGCGCTGGCCTGCTGGCTTCCTGCAACGACCACTTCGGCAAAAGCTCGACAACCAGGCTCGCCGCAGGCGCCGCAGTTCGTGCCGGGCAACATCGACTCGACCTCATCAATGCGGGGATCTTCCTGCACGCGCAGCTTGCTATTCGCGATCGCCAGTATCACGCCGAAGGTCAATGCGACCCCAAACATGATCCCCCCGGCGGTCAAGATCTCGCTGAGCAGCACCTCGCCCACTCCAATCAGTTGAACTTCGCCGCGCGGGCAACCAGGTCGTCGGTGACCGTGGTGTCGTCCTTCCGCGGCTCACCAGGATGAATGCAAGCAGCCGGACACTTCTCGGCAGCCTTGACCATCTGCAAGAACGTGCCTGTCTTCACGTCGCCGAGCACTGCCTGCTTGTCGGCGTTGTACAGGAACATCTGCGGGTTGATGTTG
This sequence comes from Polyangiaceae bacterium, assembly GCA_965222375.1. Lineage (GTDB taxonomy): Bacteria > Myxococcota_A > Polyangia > Polyangiales > Polyangiaceae > JACKEA01. The sequence goes on along the minus strand of CBDCTZ010000016.1, from coordinate 1,843,459 downwards.
ATACACTCGTTGCAGGTCGTGCACAGCAGGGTGTCAATGTAAGGATCCGAGAACGAAACACTTTCGTCATCGTCATCCGCCTCGGGTGCTGGCTCCGGCAGCGTGTCCGGCGAGGGCTCTTCAGGGGCGACGGGCAGCGCAACCGAGGTCGGCGTTGCTTCAGCGGCGGGCGCGGAGGTCGCAGCCGCCAGGGCGAGGGCGCCGGGGTCCATCAGGGCCTGAGCCAGTCGGCCTAGGGCCTCCGCCGCCACTTCGTTGCGGACTCGCTCCAGCTCCCCGGCGTGCCGAGCCTCGAGCTCACTCTGTTCGGCGGCTGCGGTTACTTGGGCCGCTTCTTTGGCCGCCGCGGCAGCGCGCCTCGCGTGTTCGTTCCTCGCCCCACCAAGTTCTTCCAGGACGCGCCAGAGGCGAAGGCGACGGTGACTCTCCACGGCCAGGGCGCGAGATACGACTGCCCGGCCCAGATTGCCCTGTTCGTCGGTCGTCCAGATGTAAGGAACGCTCGTGGCGTCACCCTCCAGCAACTGGTCCACGTACTCGGCCAGAGGGACTTGCTCGTCGCTCCACGCCTCCGACGGTATCGACCAGAAGTGATGGCGGTAGTTCACTTCCAACGCGGCCGCGTGGGCAAACGTGAAACGCTCCACAATCGTCCGGACCTGGCCGGATGTGTCCTCAGCGTCAATCTCGTGAGCGGACCAGAACTCGTCCGGCGCGGGATTGTCCTGAATGTCAAAACTGTCGGCCCAGGTCAGGCCTCGATCCGGCGCGTAGTAGAAGCAAGGCAAGGCGCGGCCTTCATGCGCGGCCGCCAGACGTACCCACGCTGGCATCGGCCCGGACGGTGGGCGCGGAGCCAGCACCGCGACCGCCGGCCGGGACGCGGCTGCCATCAGCGACAGTCCTCGTGCAAAGTGTTCCGGTCGGGCCAGGTTGGTTTGGACCACAACAGCTTCACGTTGGGCGACCAGTGCGTATCCCAGGCCGGCTGGCTGCTGCTCTGGGTCGAGTCCAAAGGCCTCTTCCACGATGAGATGAAGCGGACGACCACTCTGCAAGACGTCGTACAGAGACCGCTGGGAGGAATGCCAAACGTTTGCGGCCTTTTCAACTGCAAGCACCGGTGGCAGGAACAACAGTTCCCATTCCTCGAACCGGGTCCAGTCGAAGTCCGCGAGTACGGGTCCGTGCACGGCGTCGTCGTAGCGAGAGTCCACCTCGAGGCGAGCAATGCGCAGAGAGCGGAGCACCGGCGTGATTTCGCGAACCAATCCGTCAAAGAGCCCCGCCGCGACGCCCAGGGGGCTCGGGTGCGTTACTTGATGTACTCGCCATGGCCCGAGCTCGACGCGTTCAGCGCTGACCAAGAACAGTTCAGGCAGCGTGTCCATGCGTGCAAGGTAGTTTCCGAGCACGGCGGCAGCTTTCTGCAGTCTGGCCCGTCGCGCCGCAGGCAAGCGTTTGGAGCCCTGCCGGGGTTTGATCGCCTGAGCGAGTGCAGCGGGATCGACGAAGTCCATTTCGCCAAGGCTCTTGGCAACGTTCTCGGGGCTCTTGGCGTCTTCCGAATGACCCTCGTCGACCTGCAACATATCGGCCAGCCGCTGGTGCAGCTGCTGCAGTTGACCACGGAGAGCCGCGCGCCGTCGCCGCCGCTCCGGCAACACCTGTGCGGCGTACATCTCCAGATGTGCGTGGCTGCCTAGACCAAGGACACGACCGCCAGTAGCAATGGCGCGTTTCAGTATGCCGGTTTCCTCAGCCAGCGCGATTCGACCCTTCTTGCTCAGCGAAAGTTCCGCTTCGAAGCGCTGGCAAGCCGGGCTCAGCACCTCGCTCAGATCGGTAGTTCCGCGCTCCGCAACGATCGCCAATGCCGCGGCGACCAAGCGGCGCTTGTGTTCGGCGATGATGGCCAGTGGAGTTCCGGATTTCTCCAGGGAATCAAGGGTGCCCTGGAGCACCTGCACGAAGGGCTCGATCTCCGCGTCTTGTCCCTCCTGAAGGACGAGGGGGTACAGACTGGGGGCATTGCGCACCAGCGAAGTGGCCGCCGCGGGGGCAAGGGGCAGCAGCGCAGCGCCACCCGCAGCGCCAACTCCGGTCAGATGGAATCGACGCAACGCCATGCGCCACTCTTCACTCGGGGCGTCCGCTGTGTCGGGCAGTAGCGGGCGCTGCCGCGGCGGCTTGAAGCTGACCTCTGCGGCCCTTTGGTCCGGGAGCTGCTTGGTGTCGAGGCGCACGAGTCGCTCGATGGACTTGGGCGACTTGCTCACCCCGTCGGGTATCACGAAGCGCGTCAACCCGACGCGTTCCGACAGAGTCGACACCGCAGCTTCGAGCAGTGCCTCCTGAAGCAAGACCCAGTCCGCGCCCGGCCCCGTGCTCGGAACGCCTGCGGTGGCCGGATTGAACCAATCGACCGCGAGCGCTCGTTCCGCGCACAGCCTGCGCTGGGCTGGCGAAAGCCCAGCGACGACCTGCGTGGCGCTGTCTGCCTCCTGCACCAAGATGACCCGAGCGCCCTGACGCAGACCCAAGCTCGCGTCGAGCAGTGACGGGTGCGCCAGGAGCGCGAGATCCAGGGAGTCGGTCGGCTCCGCGACCACGCGGCGCGCGATACCCAAGGCAGTGACATCCGGCGCCGCGGGAACGGAAAACGTGGCAATCGGCTCTCGAACTCGGGAGAGCGCTTCGAAGAGGAGCTCCTGAGCCTGAGGCCCGGCGGGCACGACGCCCATGTTGACGCAGGGCTCGTCTGCACCGCCCGCAGGCTCCACCTCCAACCCGAGCACACTCTGCACTTCGGAGAGTTCACAAAGCGCCCGGTGTTGCTCGATGCCCTTGCCGTCCCCACCCCTCGAACTCCGCAGTACATCCTCGGCAAAGGCATCGTCGCTACCGAGCACGACAACCTGACGCTTGCCGGAGACCAGCTCGGCAAGCGCCTTGTCCGGGAATGGACGCAACAACGCAACACCGATGCCACCCGCTGCGACTCCCTGGCGGCGAAGCGCCTCGATCAGGTCGATCATCGTTTGGCGGTCTTCGCCGTAGGCGATCAGCAGAATTTCTGCGTCTTGCCGACGGTAGTCCACCAGCGGCGCTTGTGCTCGGCCGGAAAGCTTCGTCACGTGCGCAAGCGCAAGGTCGACCGCCTCGCACCTGCTCGTTCCCGTCGGGAGGGTCAGGGCAAACGTGTCGTCGATCAATTGCCGCGAGAGCGGTTGATACTGCCAGGGCTGCGAGGCAAAGCGCTGCCCGACCACGCACTCGGCCGGCCTGCCTGTCAGTGCGCACAAGAGCTGCGCGACAAGGCTCTGGTCTACGGCTTCCTGTGCGTCCGCGGCCGCAAAACTGTACGCCCCGAAGCGCGCGGACTTGCCGCTCTTGTGCAACACCCAGCCCGCGCGGGGCTCGGACGTGGGCGGCTCCGCCGAGAGTGCCCGAGCCGCGCGCTGACCCGCCAATGCGAGCCCTTCGGCCTGGGCGTCCGTGGGAACGGCTTCAATCCCGCAGATTGCCAGTTCCACCTGTTGGACCACGCTAGCTCCGGAACAAACCCGGTAAGCGGTTGGCGCAGCTGACGTGCCCGGAGGCGCGCTCTGCGCCACGGTTTCCGCGCCTCTTCGATCGCCGCGCGGTGTCACATGCATCTTCAGCGACTCCTTGTTCAGACCATGAAGCGGTCAATGGCAGCCTGCACGGACTTGACCCGCACATCCGGAGGTGTGCCCACGCCTAGGGCGGAAACCTGGTCGTAACGCTCGCCGTCCTCGTCGCGGTACAGAAGACCGATCGGCATCACGTCCTCGCGGCCGGCAATATCTCGCGCCTTGGACAAGTCCGAGGGATCATGGCTCGTCGAGTTGGGGAATAGGCGCTTCAAACTCGGGTCGATGGGGATGCCGTTTTCATGCTCGAGCAAGAGCAGCTTCGAGGGGTCGTCCTGAACCTCGTCCCAGACATGATCCATGTAGTGGGGGCAACGCTGAAGGATGCGAACGAAGCTCAGCCCCTCGTGGTGGTACGCCTGATTCAGGGTCGACATCACGTGCGCCGGATTCCAGTCGACGGTTTGCGCCAAGAAGGAAGCATTCTTGATGCCCAAGATGACGGACAGTGGATTGATCGGGCTCAGGGGCGGCCCGCCGGGGTGGGTGTTCGACGAGAAACCCATGCGCGTCGTGGGCGACGTCTGCATCTTGGTCAAACCGTAGATGTTGTTGTCGAACATCATCACGGTCATCTTCATGTTGTAGCGAATCGCGTGTATCCAGTGGGCGGTTCCGATCGCACAGCAGTCGCCGTCCCCGGTGGCGACGAAGACGTGCAAGTCGGGTCGGCGTGAACGCACTCCGCACGCGACAGGCAGCGCCCGCCCGTGCAACCCATGAAAACCGTAGGTCTTCATGTAGTGCGGGAACCGACTGGAACAGCCGATACCGCTGACCACGGCGATTTTCTCCGGCAAAAGCTGCTCATCACGGGCGAGCTTCTGAACTGCAGTCAGAACCGCAGTGTCGCCACAACCAGGACACCAGCGCGGCGTCGCACCCTCGTAGTCTTCGAGCACGAAATGCCGCGGAGGCATTTCGCAGACCCAGTCCAACTTGAGACCGTGCATCAATCGACTCCTTGTCAGGCGCTCGCGCCGTTGGAAAGCCGCCGCCTGAGTTCCACTTCGATCATCCCTGGCGGCAACGGAATGCCTGGGACGCGTGACCAGCAGTCGATATCGACGAGAGTTCGCGCCCGGAGGTACCAGGCCAACTGCGAGTAGCGCCGGTTCTCCGCGGTAATGTTGGGCCCGTTCGTCGGATCGCTGTAGTTGATCTCGACGGTCATGACGCGCTTGAAACGCTTGAAGATCTCTTCCAGGCCGGGCTCCAGGGGTTGCAGGAAGCGTAGCGTCAGCGAACCAATCTTCTGACCGTCCTTGCGAATTCGATCCACGGCTTCTTCCACCGCGCCGCGCGCGGATCCCCAATTGACCACGAGCAGGTCGCCTTCTTCGTCGCCATACACCTTAGGAGGCTTCAAGGACCGCTGCAGCACTGCCAACTTGCGGCTGCGATGCTCCATGCTTCGCTGGTTGATCGCTGACTCGTAGGCGACTTTGCTATTCTCATCGTGGGCGAGGCCCGTGAGCACGTATTCGCCACCTCGCTGACCTGGAATGGGACGCGCGGATGCGCCGGTCTCTGCGTCCCACTCATAGGGCGCGACCTCCGAATTCCAATCCGATTGATCAATCGGTGGAGCGAGCCACTCCTCTTGAACTTCGGGGCGCACGAAAGGCTGCTGGCCGGTCGCCAGGTTGGCATCAGTCAGAACGATCACGGGGCCGCGAAATGCCTCTGCCAACTTGCGTGCCGTGATCATGAAGTGAAAACACTCGGGGATCGTGGTGGGCGCGATCACGATCTTCGGAGCATCCCCGGGCTCGCCATACAGCGACGCCAGCAGGTCTCCCTGCTCGACCCGAGTCGGAAGCCCCGTCGACGGACCGCCGCGCTGCACGTTCACGATCACCAAGGGCACTTCCGCCATGACGGCCAAGCCGATGAACTCCGTCTTGAGGGCCAGTCCGGGCCCGGAGGTCACCGTCACCGCGGTCTTTCCAGCGTAGGACGCGCCGATGGCAAAACCGATAGCAGCAATCTCGTCTTCGGCTTGGTGAATGAAACCGCCACATTTGTCCATCGTGGCAGCCAGGTAGTGGGTGACGGAGGTCGCCGGCGTGATCGGATACATCGAGCAGAGTTCAATCCCGCTGGCCAGAATGCCCAGAGCGGCAGCCTGGTTGCCGTTCATCACGACGTAGTCTTCTTTCAGCTCACGCGCTGGCACGCGAAAGCGCACGTCCAGGTTCTGCTTGGCCCATTCGAAGCCGCCGCGCACCAGGGCCACATTCGCGGCGACGACCTTCTCCCCCTTCTTCTCGAACTTGCGCGTCACCTCACCAAGCACACGCTCGAGATCGTGACCATAGACTTCGCACAGCAGGCCGAGGGCCCACATATTCTTGCCTCGGCGCGCGTCCGCCACGACCTTTAGGCACTCTTCCTCCATGGGGATCTCGCGAACGACGTAGCCGCGCTCGGCAAAGTCGGCCATGGCCTCCGCATACTCCTTGCGGATCGATTCCTGGGGATCGTCCTTCCACTTGCTCTCGAGGAAGATGATCGTGCCGGCGCGCAGTGCACCCAGGTCGATGCGGCTGTAGAGCACCTGTTCGTTGAAGGCGATGACGATATCCGCCTCGTCACCCATGTTGGTGACTTCCGAGCTTCCGATACGAATTCGATTCCCGCTCGCGCCCGAGCGTGAGCGGTGGGGTGGTTCGATTTCGGCGGGGATGATCTCCACCGTCCAAACCCCGTTGCCCATCCGGGCGCTGATGGTTCCGAACAACTGACCCGCGGTCTGCGCTCCCTCCCCGGAGTCGCACACGATTTCGACTACGTGCTGGCTGAGCTCCTGCGCGTGAACAGGGGTCACTTTCTTCGATGTAGGTTCTTGTGGTTCTGCTGGACCAGAAGCGGTGGTGGTCATCCTAGAGACCCTCTCCTTTTGCGCGACGTACGCCGGGAAGCGCAGCTATTGCGCAGTTGCGTCCGGTCAATTGGGACCAAGGCGCGACAACTCATTTCGATGCCTAGATGGGCAGGTTCTTAGCTCGGGCAACATACCAGGTTGGAAGGCCTAGTCGGCTGCTCCGATGTCCTCCCAGTAGGCGCGCATGATCAATTCGTTTTCCTCCGCCTCATGCCGTTCCAACGTGGCCATCGCGAGCTGAACCTTGCGTTTGACCTTCGAAACTTGGCTTTCGTCTGCAACGTCGAGCCGTTGCGCCATTTCGCCGGCTTCCGAGAACGCTTTGACGATGCCAGAATGCTCCATGGCCAGCTTCGTGATCTGGTTGCTCAGCCGGGGTTCGGTCTCCATCAGTTCCTGAAAGAACTTGGTCTCGGCCTCCCCGCTGAAATGCTCCTTGAGAAGAGCCATCAGCTCACCCAACATGCCGGCGAGCTCCTGAGACCAGCCCGGCCGCACCATGGGCTCGTTTACCGCCGTTTCCAGGCGCCCCAAAAGACCTGTGATGCGACGGTGCTCCTCCAGAATGTCTGCCTGAGTGTCGTCCGCCATGTGTTCCCTCCTGAATCCTGCGACAATAACCGCTACGTTCTCCAGCTGCTTCGCGTCGAGCGGCTGGCCGAGTTGATTTTTCTCATGCCGGCGCGGCCGCAGGTGCTGCGCTTGCTTTGCAAGAACCGAACCCGGCGGAGGGCCCAACGCAACCACTATTTGGCGAGTTCGACCGTCATTTCGGCGAACTCGGTGTAGGCCGCCGGCACACCCACCCAGTGTTCAGCGAAGGGCGCGCCCTGGTCCACGCATGGCGCGGAGGGCCCCGTCTTCCGATAGTGGCCAGTTGCCTTGGCGGAAAGCCGCAAAACACGAACCACGTGGCGACCGGGCGCACACACATTGGGCACCGGCGAGTCTTCGACGTACAGGTTGCCGGAGCAGGAATCTCCCACGCAACTCACGACCGGCTCGGTGCAGGCGGCATCGTTGAAGGCGAACCGATCCGCACCAGAGACGAAGTTGACCGGCAAGCAACGCCACTTGTCGTCGTCGAAGAGCCATGGGGTGCAGTTCTTCTTGAGCTGAGTGTCGTGGAAGCCACCTTCCAGTCCGCCGCCGAGCAGCGGCGACGACTGCTCCGCGATCAACAGCGCCTGAAGCCTGCCGGTCCCAACTTGGCTCGTCACCAGCGTGGCAAACTCGCTGCCGGGCACTTCGGTTCCGAGCTCGTAGACTGATCCGATCCACGGCTTGTCCTTGGCGGGCTCACAGACGCTACCGCCAGCTTTGGCAAATACCGGTGTTTTCACGAGTGGCCCCACGCGATAGTAGGACTGCGGTTGGCCCGATGTGCCCCGAATGAAGTCCGGTGGCGTGCAGCTTTCGGCATCCAGCGAAGTTGCAAAAGGCGCAGGCGCCGTGCAGGCAGCGTCCGTGTACAGCTCCTCTTCAAAGGCCAAACGCGATGGTCTACATGGTCCAGGTCGTGCATCACACGGAACCGACGAACCGACGTCCGCGATCGACAAGGGCCCCGAGGACCCATCTTCGCCCATCACAATCCTGAGCGTTGCGTCACACACCCCGGGTAGGTCTTGCACCGTGCCCAAGACGAAGTTGTCCGGGCTGACCTCGCTTCCGCGTTTGAACACGTTGAGATTTGGCGTCGTGTTTCCTGTCGCAGTGCAATTGCCCGGCGAACCGTTGTACGGCACGACCCCTCCGACGTGTTCGACCAGCGGGTGGATGGCGAACTTCCATCTGCACTCAGTTCTCTTGCGGCTATAGCCAGTGGTGGTCTTGCAGGCTGGGTCTGCTTCCCACAGGGCGTCTTCGCAAGCGCCGTCGGCGTAGCCCAGGAGTACGGCCAAGTCAGCGTCCAGTGGCAAGCAGCGGAGTTTGTCATCAGTCGCGAGCTCGAACGTGCACGCCACGCCGAGTTTGGTATCGAAGAAGCCATCGAAGATCTGCGGGGCGCCCGGAGCGGTGACCAACCGCGGCTGCAACCGTGAACCGGCTTTGTACTGGGTCAAGTAGTCACTGGGCGCGGTGCCGGAGGCTCCTTTGGGACACCCGCTTGCGCCAGAGCTTCCAGCGCTTCCACCGGCACCACTGTTTCCCCCTGCGCCCGCGCCGCCTCCGGTCGCAGTCCCGCCCGCGCCGCCGGGGCTCGAGCCAGAGCTATCGTCGGAGCCACATGCCCAGACCGCAACCGATACTAAAACCACAACGCCGATCCCGACAGCTTTCCCCATGCTTCAAGTCATAGCATGTCGGCGCGTAGCCTAGTTTGGACGCCTCCACTCAGTCGCGCTCAGCGAAACTGCATGGGTGACCGCGGGGCGCGTAGCCTCCCCGGCTCCCCGAGCGAATTCTACGTAGCGGCAAGCCTCCACAACACCCTGGCTCGTTGCGGACCGGACCCGAAGAACAGCCTCAAGATCTTGTGCAGCGAGATCCACACCTCCGCCTCGGCGCCCGCGCGAGCTTGGGTCACACCTGCAAATCCCCAATCCCTCTATCTGCATGCAAAGTCGTCCGGCGCAGGCTCCAACAACGAGCTGCAACTCGGACGGCGGCAAGACGTTCCAGGCCATCGCGCATCCCTTCGGGACGAAGCATTTCAACCTGGCCCTCTCCCCCACCGACGACAAAACCCTCGTGCTGTGGACCGACGGAAATACGGATCTGCAGGTCACTCACGATCGCGGCGCAGCTTGGCAAGGCGTGCCCTTGCCCGAAGCCCAAAACACCAGCCTCAGCGGAGCCGGCATCGACGCAACCGGCACCCTCTTCCTGTTGCGTGGCGATGCGTTTTCTTCACGCAAGACCTACTAGGTACCCGCGGCGCCATCGCGTCAGTTCCGAAGCTTCGAGAGTTCTTGGGCGCGCTGGATGACCGCCGCGTCGACCTTGATAAGCGCGCCTGCATCGTGGGGCGGCTGCGGATCGTATTCGATCATCAGCTGCAGGGCTTTCGCCGTCGTCTGATCCGTGAGCAACTCTGCCAATCGCAGCGCCATGTCGATACCGCTTGAAACCCCCGCTGCGGTAACGATCTTGCCGATGGCCACGACACGCTCGGAGGTCGGCACCGCGCCGTACTTCTCCAATAGGCCCAGCGCCGAAAAGTGCGTCGTCGCCTTCACGCCATCGAGCAGTCCCGCAGCAGCGAGCAGCAGCGACCCCGTGCACACGGAAGTCGTGTAGCGCGTGGTCTCGTGCGCGCGCCGGAGCCACTTCAGTATCGCTTCGTCCTTCACCAGCGCGCGCGTGCCGATCCCACCCGGAACCAAGAGGACGTCCGGGCTCGGTACATCGTCGAAGCAGCAATCCACGTTCAATCCTAGAAAACCGTTGTCGGTGCGGACCGAACCGATCTCGTGACCCACGAAACGCACCGTGGCGTCCGGCAACCGCTGCAACACCTCATAGGGCCCCACCGCATCGAGAGCCGTCACTTGCTCGAACAATGCAATCGCGATTTCCATGCGCGCAGCCTGGCACCGAGCAGCCGCCGCTACAACGCGCCGATTTGATCGAAACCAGGCACGGATTTTGGTTTGGGGTTGGGGTCGCACCCCTTCGGGTATTACGAAGCGCGTCCCCTGGCGCGCCTTCTGCCGCTACTCCCACACAAGGCCAGGGGTTGCGATTCGCCTGTGGCCTTTAGCGGGAATAGTGGCCCTCGGTGCCCCAGCGACCCGACCCCCAAAAACCAAACCGCAACCGCTGAAGCAGCGCCGACTTCAAGAGGTGTGCGCGCTCAGGCGGTTGTTCCGACAATGTCGGCTGGAAACTCGAACGCACCTGCTTGGTCACCGACCAATTCGCTCGTCTCGATCACAGCGCTCAGGGGCAACGCGCCATACACGTGGGGAAATAGATCGCCACCGCGGGAAACCTCCCAGCGCAAGCTATCGGCCTCGAGGGCGTCGGAATCGACGACGATGAGGGTCAGCTCCGTACGGTTGGCGAAGTGCTTTTCGGCCGTCTCGCGCAGTTGGGCGCCCGTGCTCAAGTGAATGAAGCCGTCCTGTTCGTCGATAGGCGCGGGCGGCACTTCTCCACCACGAGCCTCCCAAAGCGACGTGGATAGGATCTTGTAGAGAAGCACTCCGCCTAGGTCACGATTGTGGCGGGGCAAACATGGCGACGACTTCCGCGCCCGTCATGTTCTTGGTCTCGTTGGCGAACTCGTAGTGAGCGGGCTTTTCGTCGATGAAGACCTGATGGTCGAAGACCATGCCTTCCGCGTCGTCGAAGACACCTGACATCATGATGTACTTGTCCGCTTGCTTCAGTCGGTAGAACAAGTGACTGCCGCACTGCGAGCAGAAACCGCGCTCGGCCCATTCGGACGACGAGAAGCGGCGCACCTGCTCTTCACCTTCAAACGAGATGTCGCTACCGCAGTTCACGACGAGCAGCGGCCCACCTCCCCATCGCCGACACATGCTGCAATGGCAAGCTCCGACTGAACGGCTCATCGCCTTGGCAATAATCTTCACGGCGCCGCACAAACATTGGCCCTTGGCCGGTTGAGTATTTGACATGATGACCTCGCTGGGGTGGCTAGATGATGTCTCCAAGCGCTGAGGCAGCGCGGGAAGCTCGCTGATAGTCCTAACATGGGGAGCGCGGGCCATGGTCCAGTTGGAAATACCTGACTCGTGCTAGACCCCTCGGTGAAATGCCCCAGCGACGCGACCCGAAAACCCTCACCGCGCGGGTCGCTCGCGCTGGACTGCGAGCCCTGGGAGGCTGGCGCTACGTCGGCGAGCGTCCCGAACCCAAGCGCGCCGTTTGCCTAGCCGCACCCCATACCGACAACATGGACGGACTCTTGTTGGTGCTGCTGGCCCAGTCCATCGGCCTAACCATTTCCTGGATGGTCAAAGACGATTGGGGCAAGCCGCCCGTCGGCATCGTGATCCGCAAGGTGGGCGGCGTGCCCATCGACCGCAGCAAGCCCCACGGCATGGTCGGCGAGATGGTCGAAGAGTTCGGGCGTCGAGACGAGTTCTACTTGGCCATTCCGCCGGAGGGCACGCGCAAACGCGCGGACTTCTGGAAGTCGGGCTTCTATCGAATCGCATTGGGAGCCAAGGTCCCGATCGTGCCGGGCTTCCTCGACTACCGCCATAAGGAGGGCGGCTTCGGTCCACCCATCGAACTCACAGGCGATGTGAAAACCGACATGGACGCAATTCGCGCCTTCTACGACAAGGCGAACCCCAAGCCGCGCTACCCGGAGAAGTTCGGACCGATCCGTCTACGCGAAGAGATGGCTTGACTCAGCCCTTGCCGAGCTTTTTCTTGAGCGCGGCCAACTCGTCATCGATCTCGCGCACCTTTTCTGCCTCGGCTCGGCGCAGCTCCGCCGCCGCCCAATCTCGACGTTGCTGGGCCTGTTGACGATCCCAGCGCGCCCGCTCGGTAGCTGCGCGCTGCGCACTTTCGAGTTCAGCGGCTGTGCGCGGGTCGTCGACATCCGACCGAGCACCGGGTGCCCCTGAACCGCTACCAGCATCGGCGCGGCCATCCGCATCGTCGTCGAAAAGCTCCGCCGCAACCTTGCCGGCTTCGTCCTTCACACGCCGGGTGATGCTCTGAGCCGCGCGACTGGCCGCACTGCGCGCCAGGTCCTTCGCAAGCTCGGAAGTCGCGACTTCCTTGGCCACGTCGCGCACGAACTCGGACTCCGCCGCCTGCTTCACCAGCTTGCGGGCCGCGGGGGATCGCGCCGCATCCCGGGCCACCTGCTGGGCCGTCTCCGAGGTCGCAACGCATTCCGCCACCTCTGACGCCTTGTCAGATCGCAACACCTTGCGCACGGCGCCCCTGAAAAAGTCCTTGATGCTCATCGCCGGCACCGTCGCAAGTCATCCTCTCTCAGACCAGCGCATAGCCCGGCTTTCAACAAATGTGTTCCAGCACCCACGGGCATGGATCATGCATCTTTCGCTAGCAAAGCCATGCGTTCGCGTGTTTCGAATCTAGCTCGCAGGGCCAAGACCCCGGACGCGGCTGTCGCACGATGACGGGCACTCACGCGGCGGCTGGTCGCTTGTCTTGTTGCTGGCGCTCCTGTGGCGCCGACGCTGGAAGAACCCATCCGTTTCGTGGCTTGGCGCATCGCCTGCCCACATTGTCCGACACTGTGCCCCGATGCGCGTGGGCGTCTTATTGGAAAGTCAGAGCCGACGGCGAAATAAGGTCGGGGGCTCGGGCGAAGGCCACATATGCCATATGTGGGGAGTACGCTGTTTTTCACTGCGCTATCCGTCGGCCTCTTGCTCTCGATGGGAGCGAGCATCCTGCTGGTCACCGCCTTGTGGCCGCGCTTTGCGGAGCGGGCTGAGGGCTGTTGGACGAACAATGCAGGCCTGTCTTGCGTGATCGGCGTTCCGATTGCGCTGGTGCTGCTGACTGTGTCCTTGGCACTGACCAAGGCGCCGACGGGAGCCCTGAAGTTCATCGGAATGGTGGGCGTCATGATGGTCGTCGCCGTCGGGCTGGTGGGTATGAGCGGGCTGGTCCTGCGCATCGCCCGAAACACGCCAGCGCCGAGGGGCGGAACGCCAGTGGTACGCGCAGTGGTCATCCTGGAGCTCGCTTTCGCATTCCCATTGTTGGGTTGGTTCGTCGCGCTACCGATCGCTCTCTTCGGCAGCGTCGGTGCAGCCATCCTGGCGGTGTTCTCGAAAAGTCCGCGTCGAATTCGAGAGCACACCCTGGTCAGCGCGCCAGAGTTCTTGGGTGCACCCACTCCGGCCAACTCCGAAGGCCATGTCCACGCGGCGTGACTTCCTGAAGTCGGGCGCCCTGGGTAGCCTGGCACTCGGCTGCGACGGCGTCGTCGATACCGTGGCGCGCCAGTTCGAAGGCAGCACCTTCGAATCGTTTTCGCCGCCGATGTCCAAGGGTATCGATGCCGCCCACCATCTGCTGTCCCGGGCTGCCTTCGGGCCAACTCCAGGCGAAGTCGATGAGGTTCGCGCGCTGGGGGAAGCTCAATGGGTTGAACGACAGCTACAGCCCGAGGGCGTCGATGACCCCGGGGCTTGGCTGCGCACGGCATTCATCGACGCCGCGCATTGGCCTCCGGATTTGGCCTTCGAATTGCGACCAGAAGCCATTGAGAAGCAGCTGATCACTTACACGCTACTTCGAGCCGTGTACTCGCGCCGGCAATTGCACGAAGTGATGGTGATGTTCTTTCGCGACCACTTCAACATCGCGATCGGCAAGTCGCTCTGCAAACACCTCAAGCCAACGGACGAGCGCGAAGTCATTCGCAAGCATGCTCTGGGTCGTTTTCCGGAGCTATTGAAGGCGTCAGCGCTGTCCCCAGCGATGCTCGTCTACCTCGACGGCAGGAACAATCAGCGAACCAAACCCGACGAACAGCCAAACGAAAACTACGCCCGGGAGCTGCTCGAGCTCCACGCCCTTGGCGTGAAGGGTGGTTACACCCAGCGCGACGTGATGGAGGCGGCGAGGTGCCTCACAGGCTGGGTCGTTCGCGAGGGGCGCACGCCGGGGAAGGTCGAGTTCGTATCGTCACGCCACGATGACGGCGAGAAGATCGTTTTGGGAAAGCGCATCGGCTCCGGCGGCGGCCCGGCCGACGTCGACCGCCTCATCGACATCGTGGTGCAGCATCCGTCCTGTTCGAAGTTCGTCGCGGGCAAACTATGCCGCTGGTTCGTCTCGGACGAATCACCTGCAGCCTTGGTGCGCCGCGCTGCTGACGCGTTTCGCGCCCATGGAGGCGACCTGAAACCCGTCGTCCGGACCGTCCTGACCAGCGAGGAGTTTCGCGCGGCCCGCGGCCAGAAACTGAAGCGCCCCTTTCGCTTCGTGGTGTCCGCACTCAGGGCTCTCGGCGCACAAACCCACGGTCGTGGACCCTTCGGTTCGTCGTTGGTTCAGATGGGGCAAGGTCTGTTTCAATTCCCCACCCCAGATGGCTACCCAATCCACTCCCGGCATTGGACCGCGGGATTGTTGGGGCGGTTTCGCTTCGCCCGCTCGCTCACGGCAAACGAAATCCCGGGAACCAAGATCAACGCAGCGGCACTCGCGCGCGCCGTTACCGGCCCCCACCCGAAAGTCGCGCTCGTCCTGGGGCATCTGTTTGGACGTGCGCCCACCGCCAAAGAGCTGTCCACCATCCGCGCCTATGCCAATGAGGTGAACCCGGATGTCGTGGCCCTTGCCCTCGCGAGCCCCGCGTTTCAGAGGCACTGATGCCCGGAGCGCACGCCAAGCTCGGATTATCGCTCCCAGACAGCGGGCGCGCTCTAGCACCGCTAGTCTGCGTGTTCTTGCGCGGTGGTGCGGACGCCCTGAACCTGGTGGTGCCTCACTTCGAAGACCGCTACTACGCGCTGCGGCCCTCCCTTGCAGTGCCCCGCCCCGACCACGCGGACACTGAATCCCGCTGCCTGCCCCTCGACGAGCGCTTCGGACTTCACCCTCGCCTCGCTAGCTGGCTCCCCGCATTCCGAAGCGGCGAGCTTGCCATCGTGCACGCGATCGGCTCCGACGACCAAACCCGCTCTCACTTCGAAGCCCAAGACCAAATGGAACGAGGAGAGAGCGCGAGCAGGGCACTGGGCAGCGGTTGGCTCGCTCGCCTGCTTCGCGCGCAGGGGCGGGCAGGCAGCCTGAGTGCAGTCGCCATGGGCACGCGACTCCCCGAATCCCTCCGCGCAGCGCCGGCCGCGAGCGTGCTGGCAAGCTTGGCAGACTACGCCTTGGGCAACAGTGTCGACGCAGGGTTCGAAGCCGCCCTCGGCCGTCTCTACGGCGCAAGTCGGGACGACTTGGGGAAAGCGGGCCGCGACGCCCTCGCCACCCTGAAGCGCCTGCGTGAGCTCGACCGAACCGCGCCGCCGCGCGACAGCTACCCCAAGCATTCCTTTGGCCGACAGCTCGCAGACGTCGCACGGCTGATCAAGGCCGACGTGGGCGTTCACGCGGCCAGTGTTGACCTCGGCGGCTGGGACACCCACTTCGGACAACAAGCGTCCTTTTCGGACCAAGTGGACCAGCTGGGCAAAGGCATTTCTGCATTCCGACAAGACCTGGGTGAGCACTTGGAGCGCACAACCATCGTGGTGATGACCGAGTTCGGCCGACGTAGCTACGAAAACACCACCTTCGGCACGGACCATGGTCGCGCCGGAGTGATGTTCGTGCTCGGCGGCGAGGTGCGCGGCGGCCGGGTGATCACCGAATGGCCCGGCCTCGCCCCGGGAGATCTCGAATCCCCGGGCGATCTGCGCGTCACCATCGACTACCGGGACGTGCTCGCCGAACTAGCCCTCGCCCGATTGCCCCGCACCAAGCTGGCCAAAGTGTTCCCCGATTACACACCCAAAACGCGAGGCGTTCTCAGAAGTGACGCCACGAGCCAATAGCAACGACTGAGCAGAGCGCTATACGGTTTTGGTTTTTGGGGTCGTGGCCCTATTCGCCCTGGTGCACTAATCTCGCTGTTTGGCCCGCGGGCAATCATGCTCAGCGCGATAGCGCCGTGAGCATGGCGTACAGCGCATTGCCGCGCTCGAGCACGCGAGGCAGCGCCGCGGGTGACGCCTCGCCAGCTTCCACGGCGATTTCGGTGGTGGCGATGGCCTCGACAGTTTCGCCCCGAGCGATGCCGAACACGCGCGCCTTGTCCGCGCGGGACACGCGACCCGTAGCCTCGGCGAGGTTTCGACAGACGCTCTTGGCGGATCGGATGGCCTGGTCACGGTCAACCCGCTCCCGAATATTCGCCGCCTTTACCGCGGCCAGGAACTCCAGCGCAACGCGATACGCCCGCAACCGATGATGCGGAAGCAAAGATGTAGTGGACTCGTTCATTGTATCGAAACCTCCAATCACCCGAAGGGTTGGAGGTTTCGAATCGCGTACCCAGCCGTCTCCCGGCACACCTTGAATGCAACCCCAAGTGACAGCGACAGCTGGCACGGGGTTGCACAAATCCGTCGCACCCACACCACCCCGCCCATCGAAAGCGTACGCGCCGGTATCCGCTTCCACGTATGCGTCTACTTCCGCATTGGTGTCGGCGTCTGCTTCCGCTTCCACGTTGGCGGCAGCGTACGCTTCCGCGCTAGCGTCGGCGTCTGCTTCCGCCTTCTGCGTGCGCTTCCGCGTTGGCGTCGGCTTCCGCGTTGGCGCTTCTGCGTTTGCGTGGGCGTCTGCTTCCGCTTTCGGCGTCCGCCTTGCAGAGTCACCGCTGCCACAACGCCGACAAGGGCAACTCGATGGCGTCAAAGGGAGGCAGCCGCACCGGGTCGCCGCCGGTCACGGTCATGGCGATGCGATAGGTGGCGCCATCCAATTGCAACACTTCGATCAGTTGGTCCAAGGGTTCAACGAACCAAAGCCACGGAACGCCGGCCGCTAGGTAGACGTCGCGCTTGGGACCACGGTCCAAACGCCGCGTCGATTGCGACAGCACCTCGCAGGCCCAGTCCGGCGACAGTTCGAGGTAGGCCACATCGGGAACCACCGGAAGGCGCTCTCGGCGCCATCCCCCCAAGTCCGGAACCACGATGTGCTCGCCCAGATGGATCTCGGGCTCGTACAGAATCATCCAGCCACCAGGACCGCCGCGGCCTCGCTTGAAAGGTGGTCCCAACTCCTCGCCGATCGCGGATGCTGCAATCACATGCGGCATGGCGGGTCGCGGGCTTTGGTAGAGCACGCCGTCAACAACTTCCGCCACCATGTGTGGCGGCGCAGCGAGCACGTCCTCGTAAGTCGCGCGGCGCTTGGTGGAGTCGTCGTTCACCGAGAGCAGCTTAGCGCCCGGATGCAGCGGATTCAAACGGGCAACCGGATCGTCATGGGCCATGCGTCACTCCACTTCGAGCACCTGTTGCCGCAGCCACTCACCGCGCGTCATTGCGCGATCGCCACGGGGCCGCGTGCCTGCGTGATGTGGGCGACTTGGGGCCAGCCGTCTTGGGAGGCTGCGAATGCGGTCAAGCCCAGCTCTGTTGCCACCCACAAACGATCGGTGGACTTCTGCCAGACCATCTTTCGTGGAAAGAGCAATTCAGGGATGGCGCCTCCAGGCACCGGCACCGTGACGACATGGTCATCGATGAGCGCCAGGTGGGATTCGGAGCCGCCAAGCAAGAGCGCAACGCGATCCCCGGGCGGGACGAAGGTGGCGTCAATGAGCGGGCCGAGCGGGGCAGCGAGATCAATGCGATTGAAAGAAGGTACCGATGGTGCATTGATGTCGTAACTGCCAAGCTCGACCCACGCGGCTTCATCGGGCTTGCGGGCGATCCAGTTGCGTGAGTTTTCGCCCTGCACCAAGCGGGACTCGGGGCGATCCGGCGCGGAGAAAGCGAGGAACTGAGCGCTGAAACGGGTGGCGCTGTGCTCGACGCGCACGAGAGCGTCTTCGTAGCCACTGGCGGATGCGCCGGTGGTATCGAGAGCGAGCCAAGCGCTGCCCGCTGAGCTTCGCAGTGGCCTCAGGCCCGTCGGCGTCACCACGGCTCGACCCGGCGCGGAGGGTGAAAGGTGTGGGTCGAGGAGTTGCCAGCTCGTGGCGTCGAAGTGGTTGAGCAGCAGGATCCCTGCCGCTCCGGCCAGGATCCTGAGCTCCCCATCGAAGGGCGGAGATTCGCTGGATTCGACGAGTCCCTCCTCGGTGAGGCTCAAAGCCACGACGGTTCCGCCCTCCGCTTCAGGCAACAAGACTGCCGCCAGCAGGCGTTCACCTACGGGATCCCAGTTCAGATCCACGACGTACTGACCAGGAAGGGCGTGGTCGCGTAGGTTGCCCGTCGCGCCGTCCACCGCGAGCACACCACCGTCTACGTGCGCCGCGAACAATGCCGTCGCCGCCCAATTGGGAAGCGAACCACTCACCGCCGGCTCGGGCCTCGGGCGCGGGCGATACGGTTCTTGCTCGGCTGGCGACGCGATCTTTGCCGCGGGCTCAGAAGAACACGCGGCAAAGACAACCAAACAGAGTAGATGGGCGGAAGAGCGCAGGCGGGCGAGAGCAGACATGACCGCTGCTCGGCTGCAGACGGCGCCAGTTGCGTGAAAGCCGTCGCCACAGCACAGGTTGACGTGGCGCGCATCCCGTAGGGGCGCGTTGCCTCACTCATCGAGCTCTTTGGGCCGGTGGTTGCCAACTATATTCGCGCCGTGGGAAGAAAACTCCGCGAAGGGCGCGGACGACTCGAGCACGACGAGGGCCGCAGTAGGCATGAACACGGTGATTCCGGAGAGTTGGTCGGCGAGCTCCTCGATTCCGGGGTTGTGCCCGACCATCAGGACCCGCGCCGCTTGGGGTGGCACCTCTTCAAGCGCAGCCAGGTAGTCACTGGGCGACGCAAGATACAGGTCCCGCTGCAGGCTAAGCTTGGGCGACCAGTCGCAAGCCTCGGCAACCGCCAGCGCCGTGGCACGGGCCCGCGCTGCAGTGGAGCTGATGATGATGTCCGGGACCCATCCCGAGTCGACGATGAAACGGGCCATGCGGGGGGCATCCCGCTTGCCTCGCTTGTTCAGCGGACGATCGTGGTCGTCCAAGCTGGAGTCGGACCAGCTGGACTTGGCGTGGCGGAGCAGCAGCAGCGTCTTCACGTCCGCTGACTGCAGCACGTCAACGCTTCGGTAGCCACTCCCGTTTGCTGGCCAAGGCTCCGGCGACTTCCACCCGGGTCAAATCCCCCTTGTCGCAGGTGACCTTCACCTTGGGCGTGCCGCCGCCTGCGGTCACCAGGCCGGAAATTTTTGCCGGCTCCGGATTCACTTCATCGGTGCAGAAGGCGAGCACCCGAATGCCGTTTTCCAGGGTGCCGAACACGATCTTATTCAAAAGCACCGTGACGTCTTTGCTATCGCCGAGACGCTTGACGACAACTTTTACGCCCTCCACGCGGACGACTTTGCCCAGATGGTAGGTCTTCTTTGGTGCCCTGAGGGGCCCCCACACGCGTACTCCGGCCAGCTCGGCCTTGGGCGGCAGGGTCGTGGACGTATCCTTGCCCCGGAGGCTTTTCAGACTGACCCACCCTTCAGCCACATCGAGCAGCTTCGCACCTTTGGGGCTGCCCGGATCCTTCACGGCGATCAGTGCCTGAGTTCGGCTCTTACCGAGAATCCAGATCTTGCTGCCGTGAGCCACGCCGCCCTGCACTTCACTCTTCTCGTTCTCCGCGATCTTCATTGCGACCTTGCCAAAGGCCCACTTGACCTGCGGCTGAGCGAACTTGCACTTCAAGCGCTCACACTCACTGGCGACGGAGAGTCGGCGCCGTGCGGTAAGTAGGCTCTTGGGTGCGTCCGAGTATCGACCGTGGGGCAGGTCTTGGTCGTATTGCTTGAGCAGCTCGCTGGGTTTCTTGGCGCTGACACTTTGCTCGCCCAGGGCGACGAGGTGCTTGGTCAGGGCGTCTTGCACGAGTTCGACGGCGAAAGGCTTTTCGGCGTCGGAAATCGTGCCGTCGCTGGTGAGCTCGTCCAGCTTCGCCACGGCGTCTTTCCAGCGCTTGTCCGCGAGCATGGGTCGTATGTCCCTTGTCGTATAGCTGACGACAGCCTTGCGGATCGCGCGCGACGCCTCTGCCATCTTCTCGTCACTCAGAGCCTTCTTTGCGTCGGGGGATCCGATCAACGCTCGCGCCGCATCCAGCTTGCCACCCTCAATCAGCTCGGAGAACTTCTTCTCCAGGCAGAGTACGAGGGCAACACCACTCTCCTTTTGCAGCGTGTTGACGTAGGCCTCCCGAGCTTTGCCCCGCTGTGCCTTCGCCGACGCATTCATCGCGCCGGCGCAGTCCCCTTTGTGCGCGAGCTTGACCACCGCTTTGGCCTCCTTTTGACCGCGATCTTCGTCGATGCGGTTTTCGACCGCTCGGGCGCGTTCAGTGGTTTCCAGGCCGCCATAGAGACGTGCTTCCTCAGCGCGGGACTGGGCGGTTGCAAAGTCGGACTTCTGCAAAGCCGCCTCGGCCTGCCCAACGAGGATCTTCGCGAGTTCGTCTTTGCCCTCGGCAGCAGCATCGGTCTGCCCGAAGCGGTTGACCAAACGCCGGTAGGCCGTCTCATCCTTGGACGCGCGAGCGCGTTCCAAGAGGCGCTGCGCCTTCTCTTCATCCACGCTGCTCGGGCCCGTTTGGGACGACCCCGGCCCGCCACAGCTCACCAGCAAAAAAGCAATTAGACAGGCTATCAGCCCCCAAGTTCGTTTCACGGCCCTGTGGTGCCAAGTTGCGCGGGTCGCGTCAAGGCGCCGCGGATCCGCCAGGCAGCTAGCGCCGGAGCAAGAGCCGAGTTAACAGGGAGGCATGGCACCGAGCCCACCGCTTCCCGAAGGCTCCGCGCAGTTGGAGCGGTTCGCGCGATCGCGCCGCATGGCCTACGAAGCCACACCCAATCCAAGCTGGTTTGCCGCCTGGGAGCCCTTCGACACCATGGTCAGCGCCGAGGGCTACGTGAACAGCGTCTCTTGGTCCATGCCGCCAGGTACCGCGACCATTGCAGAGCCCTGGTTGGCACCCCTGGACTCGGAGCCTCTGGACCGCACTCTTCTGGCCTTCGTCTCCCACCCGGGATTCGTGCGGCGGGCAGCCGCCCGGGTCGGGGACCATTTCAACACCCGGGTCGCGTACATCGAAAACCCTCCACCGCCGACAGTGAAGCTTGGTGATGCCACCTGGGACGCTCAAGTCATCACGCTAGCGGCATCGCCAACGGAAGCTGAGGCGGCGTTTCCACCAGCGGTGCGACAGTTGCTCCTGTCCTGGAGCTTCACAGGCCACCTGGAGGTGCGACCCGGTGGCCTGGTGGTGCATTTCGCCGGAACACGCCCGAACCCAGAGCACCTGGACCGGCTGCTCAAGTCGATTCCTCCGCTAGTGCGTAGCTTCTTGGCTTGAGGCGGCAGCGCTCCAAGAACCGGGATACACTGCCGAGCGATGCAGCGCATCCTAGTGGTCGAAGACGAGCCGGCGATTCGGGAAAGTGTCGCCTACGCGCTCAAACGGGACGGCTACACCGTGTCCGAAGCGGGCACGGTTGCGGAGGCCGAGGGCGCCATCACAGACACAGATTTGGTAGTGCTCGACTTGATGTTGCCCGACGGCAGCGGCTTCGATTTCATCGGGAAGGTGCGCAGGGACGGACTGGCGACTCCCATCATCGTGCTTTCCAGTCGTGATGGAGAGGCGGATCGCGTGGCTGCCCTAGAGACGGGTGCGGACGATTACGTGACCAAGCCGTTCTCCCCACGCGAAGTCGTAGCGCGGGTGCGGGCGGTCCTGCGTCGCGTGGGCGCCCAGCAGGACAGTGCGACGCCGAACACTCAGGAGCTTCCTCTGCATCTCGATGAATCCACGCGCAGAGCGAGCGTCAACGGCAGCGCGCTGGAGCTGACTCGCGTCGAGTTCGACCTGTTGGGCAGCTTGATGGAGAGCCCCGGACGAGTCTACACCCGAGCGCAGTTGATCGATCGAGTTTGGGGTGACGGCTTCGCGATTAGTGACCGAACCGTCGACAGCCATGTGAAGGCGCTGCGCAAGAAGGTATCCGAAGCTGGTGGAGACTCGGGGCTGATCGAAACCGTGCGGGGGGTAGGCTACCGCGTGACTGATAGACCCAGCGTCGGCGACCAAGAGCCGTGATTCGGCTCATCGTTGTCGCCGCTGCAGCGATCGGTCTGATTCTTTTCGCCGCGTTCGTCATCTCGCGCCTGCTCGAGACGCGAACCCGCGGCATGTCGATCCGCATGCAGGTGTTCCTGGCCCTGGCCTCCATCGTCGGCGCCTTCGCCTTCGGCCTCGGCTTGATGGTGATCGATCGTATCGAAGCCCGTGCCGTGCGGTTGGCGACTCAAGCCGCGACGGACGAAGCTGCGGCAATTGCCGGCATTCTGGCGGGCGAAATGCAGCGCACGGGAGTCAGCATCGACGCCGTAGGCGCCCGAATGGCCCAGGAGCAGTCCCGGGGAGCGGATTTGCGCCTGGAGCTCTTGGACGTCAATGCGCAGGTCATCTTTCCCAAGGGCAAAGCGTCCCTGAAGGGCGAGCCGGGCACCGTGAGCGTGGATGCGCCGATCCTGCGGGAAGGCAAGCGGGTGGGATCCGTCCGAGTCGTGAAACCAACCGTGGTGATGCGGCGATTGCTTGCGGATTTCGCGCCGACGGTCCTGGTGATCAGCCTGGTGTTGGGCGCGGCGGCCGCGATTGCAGCGGCGGCGATTG
Source organism: Polyangiaceae bacterium (assembly GCA_965222375.1). Taxonomy (GTDB): domain Bacteria; phylum Myxococcota_A; class Polyangia; order Polyangiales; family Polyangiaceae; genus JACKEA01. The sequence goes on along the minus strand of CBDCTZ010000016.1, from coordinate 1,820,603 downwards.
GAAGGTCTATCGCCCGCCCCATCGAGCGCTTGAGCCAATTCGCCGAAAGCGTCAGCGCCGGTGAGCGCACCGCAGCACCCCCGGTCACTTCCGGGCGCGAGGTGACCCATTTGAGTCGCTCCATCGACTCGATGCGACGTCAGCTCGAAGGGCGACCCTTCGTCGAGGCCTTCGCTGCAGATCTGTCTCACGAATTGAAGAACCCAGTAGCGGCAATCCGCGCGAGCGCTGAAGTTCTAGACGAAAGCGCCTTGGATGAGCCCGAGGAGGCTCGGCGCTTCGTTCTGCGCATTCGCGAAGCGACGGAGCGCATCGAACGTTTGCTGAACGACCTGCTGAGCCTGGCGCGAATCGAGGCGCGGGGGGTCGAGGACCTCAAACAGGTCGACCTGGGCCGGCTGCTGCAGCGCGCCGCCGAGCAAGCCGATGCATCTGGGGAGCGCGTTGAGGTGCAATTGGAAGGGGATGTTCGTGTGCGCGGTGACGAAACGTGGCTGTCACGAGCGCTCGCGAACCTTCTCGACAACGCATTGATTCATGGGCAGGACGGCAGCCCAGTGCGCTTGCGAGCGGAACGCGTCAGCGAGGGCGTCGCCATTGCAGTGGAAAGCGAGGGCTCGGTGCCCAAACACGTGCGCAAGAATCTGTTCCGGCGTTTCGTGACCACCCGCGCCGACAAGGGCGGTAGCGGGCTGGGCTTGTCCATCGTTCGGGCGGTGGCCGAGTCCCATGGAGGTAGCGCCAGGCTGCCGGAGCCCGGTCCGCCGCGGGTGCGCTTCGAGCTCCTGCTGCCCCCCGCGGTGCGCGGCGCGCGAGAGCAATTGCGGGAAGCCGTGGGTGACGCGCGCGGCCAAGCCCCTGTTTAAAACTCGAGTAATTTCAAATAATTATACACGTTGCTCCGGCAAGCTCGATCCGGCGCATAGCAATCTCCACGAAACCTCCACACACAGTCCCCGGCGTCCGCGTTTGGGTGTGCGACCTCTTAGAGCCGCAGCGGTTTTCGCGGCCCTACTTTCAAGAAGCAACATGAGCAAGTTACAGATCCCGCGCCACGTCGCGATCATCATGGACGGCAATGGCCGCTGGGCCGAAGCCCGCAATCTGGAACGCGTCGAAGGCCACGCCGAAGGTGCCCGCGCCGTCCGAGACGCCGTCGAAACGGCGGCACGTATCGGCGTGGAATACTTGACCCTCTACGCGTTCAGCGTCGCGAACTGGGCACGTCCGCGCCGCGAGGTGGAAACCCTGATGCGCTTGCTCGTGGATTTCGCAGCCAAAGAGCGCTCCGAACTGCGCAGCCTTGGCATTCGTGTGAATGTGATTGGTCAGCTCGAAGACCTACCCACGGGCACGCGCCACGCGGTTGAAGATCTGATTCGTTACACCTCGGACGGCGAGAAGATGACCCTCACCCTGGCGCTGTCCTATGGCGGACGCCAGGACATCGTGGAAGCAGCTCGTGCCTTGGCCGTGCGCGCGCGCGCCGGGCTGGTGCTGCCGGAGGAGATTGACGAGTCCTTCTTCCATCGTGAGATGACGACCCATTCGCTACCCGACGTGGACTTGTTGATACGCACCGGCGGTGAGTCCCGGGTCAGTGACTTCCTGCTCTTCGAGTCGGCCTACGCCGAGTTGGTCTTCTTGCCCATCATGTGGCCGCAATTCGTGCCGCAAACCCTGATTGACGCCATCGACCAGTACTCGAACCGCGAACGGCGCTTCGGGCTCACATCCGCGCAGGTTCAATCCGCCAGCAACGCGGCTTTTGACCCCCTAGACCCTGTCGCGTAGCAGTCGTACTACACTGCAGCGGGTGGACGAACTGCCGCAGATCGCAGGGCGCTTTCAGCTGCATCGACGCGCGGGCGTCGGCGGCATGGGCGCAGTGTTCCATGCCACGGACAACGAGACCAACCAGCCCGTAGCCGTCAAGATGCTGCACCCAGGTCAGGCCAGCGAACGCTTCGCCCGAGAAGCCAGCGTGCTGTCCACCCTCGAACACCCGGCCATCGTTCGATATGTCGCCCACGGCGAGACCCCTCAGGGACAGCACTACCTCGCAATGGAGTGGCTGGAGGGCAGCACCCTTTCGAGCCTGCTGTCCCGTCGCAAACTGACCGCATCGGAAACCTGGGCGCTGGCCCAGCGAGTGGCCACCGGGCTGGCGGCTGCCCACGAACAGGGGGTCGTGCATCGTGACATCAAACCCAGCAACATCTTCGTCCCCGGAGAAGAGCTGAGCGAAGCCAAGATCATCGACTTCGGCGTGGCGCGGCGCCGGTACGACCCACACTTCACGGAAGTGGGCCTTCTAATCGGCACCCTCTCGTATATGTCGCCGGAACAGGCCGGTGGCGAGCGCAACCCCGAGCCCTGCTCGGATATCTTCTCCTTGGGCTCGCTGCTGTACCGCTGCTTGACGGGAGAGAACCCGTTCTTGGGTGGCGATGCCACCGCCGTCTTGGCCAAGATCTTGTTGGAGCAACCCACGACGTTGCGAGAGCTCGTGCCCAACACACCCGTGGGGCTGGAGTTGTTGATCACGGAGATGCTCTCGAAAAGCAAGCACGAGCGCCCTGCAAACGGCGGCGCGTTGCTGGAACGCTTGGAAGCCCTTTCTGGCGAAGTGTTGCATTCCCGCGGCCCTGCGGCCCCGCACTTGGGTTCGACGGAACAGCGCGCGGTGTGGGTCTTGTTGGTTGGCGGCGGCCGGCCCGAAGACACGGAGACCCGGGAAATCCGCGTCTCGCAGCCGGAATTGGATCCCTCGTTGCGCGTGGCCGCCCAGGTGATCGAGCTTGGCGGCAGTTGGAACAGCCTCGCGGACGGCAGTGTGGTTGCCAGTTTCATCGACACGGGCGACGCCCGCGGCACTCGGGCTCTGCGCGCCGCCCAGACCTTGCGCAAGCAGCTCGCGCAGCGACCGATGTCCCTGTCCCTTGGGCTCGGAGTCATGGGCGAGCGCGCGCCGCTGGGTTCCGCTCTGGACCGTGCAGCGCGGGAGCTGCTTCGCGCCGACGCTAGTGAAGTCGCTTTGGACGACGAGACCGCCAAGGCGTTGGGCGCCGACCATGCGGAACGCACCAGCCGAGGCCGCTTCCGGCTCTCGACAGCAGCACCGGACCCGGAAGGCAAGCGCCGCTTTCTCGGTCGAGAGACGCCCTGCGTGGGCCGCCAGCGAGAGATGGCCGCTCTGCACGCCCTGGCGGATGAATGCTTCGAGGAACCCGTGGCGCGGGCGGTAATCGCCGTTGGCGAGGCCGGACTGGGCAAGTCACGCATCCGATACGAGTTCCTCAAAGAGCTTCGGCGCGAGCAGCCCAACTTGCAGATCCTATTTGGTCGGGCTGACGCGCTGAGCGCCGGCTCACCCTTTGGCCCGCTTCGCTCGGCTCTGCGGCGCTCGGCCGGGATCATGGAGGGTGAACCCGCCGCGGACAGCCGCGTGAAACTCATGGCGCGGGCGCGGGCGGCGCTGGGCTCGACCCGCCTTGCGCTGGAAGCCGCGCTCTTCCTCGGCGAACTCGCTAACGTGCCCTTCGACGATTGCGACAGCCCGACGCTTCGAGCGGCCCGAGCAGAACCCACCCTGCTCGGCGATGCCATCCGCGGCGCTTGGCTAGATTTCATCGAAGGCGCCAGCAAGAGCGGGCCCATCGCGATCGTGCTCGAAGACATGCACTGGGGTGACCGCCCCACGGTGTCCCTCATCGACGCGACCTTGGCGACCCACACCGAGCGCCCGGTGTTGGTATTTGCTCTGGCGCGGCCGGAGGTCTTCGAGCTCTTTCCCAAGCTCTGGGCCGCACGTGGTGCCCAGGAAGTGCGACTTCCCCCCTTGCACAAGAAGGCCAGCGTTCGCCTGGTTCGCAACGTTCTTGAAGACATCACGGACGAACAGCTGTCCCGAGTCGTGGACCTGGCCGATGGCAACGCTTTCTTTTTGGAAGAGCTGATTCGCGCGGTGAGCGAGGGGCAAACCGAGCTGCCCGCCACCGTGGTCGGCGTGGTACAGGCACGCCTCGAGCAACTGTCGCCAAGCGCACGACGGGTGCTTCGCGGAGCGAGCATTCTCGGTGCGCGTTTTTGGCGAGGCGCCGTTGCTCAACTGATCGGCTCGGAAGTCGACCACCAGACTCTAGAGGCTGATCTGGACGACTTGGTGGCCCGGGAGCTATGCAGCGAACGCCCGGAGGCCAGCTTCCCGGAGGAAGATGAGTACATCTTCCGTCACGCCGTCGTACGGGAAACGGCCTATGCGTCTTTGACCGACGACGATCGCAAGTTGGGCCACCGCATCGCCGGTAGTTGGCTACGAGAGCACGGGGAATCCGACGACCTGGTTCTGGCCGAGCATTTTCGTCGAGGAGAGAGCAGCAAGGAAGCCGCGCTGCACTATGCCGCCGCCGCGGCACAGGCCCTGGAGGGGCATGACTTGGTCGCCACGCTCGATCGCGTCGAGCTCGCGCTAACCCAGGCCCCGGACGACCGCACTCGCGGTGAACTCGAGCGGCTGCGCGCCCACGCTCAACTATGGCAGGGCAAGTACGCGCTGAGCGAGCAGGCCGCCATGAAAGCCCAAGCTTTGCTCGAGTCGGGCAGTGAGCGCTGGTTCGCCGCACTGTCGGATCTGTGCAGCAGCGCGGGGAGCTTGGATCATGACGGCACCATCAGCGAAGCAGCCAGTGCAGCGCTGTCCGCAAAACCCGGCACGGATGGGCAGCGTACGGCCCAAATCATGTGTCTTGCACGAGCGGTAACAGCACACTTGAAGAGTGGGCATCGAGATCGCGCACACGACTTGCTGGAGCGCCTCGAAGAGTTGGTGCCGAAGGTGAAGTCGAACCCAGCTGGCGCGCGCGCCTGGCGGCACCACGCTCGCTCTGCCGTGGCCTACTTCGCGGGAAAGCCGGCCGAGTTCCGACGAGAGCTCGAACTAGCGGTGGAGCAATTCGATCTAGCCGGGGACGCGCGCACCAGCACCAATGATCGAGTCAATCTGGGGTTCGTGTTGATCACTCTCGGCCAACTGAACCGCGCCGAGAACCTGCTGCTGCAGGTCCTTTCCGCAGCGACTCGCCTCGGGCTCGAAACTGTGAAGACCTACTCGCGCCACAATCTAGGTTTGGTACGCCTGTGGTTAGGCGATGCCAAGGGCTCGGTGGAATACCAGCAAGTCGCGCTTAACCAGGCAGTGGAGCAAGGGGAAGCCATCTTGGAAGGCTCGGCGCGGGCCTACCTCTCGTTGGCACTCGTGGAGCTCGGCCAGCAGGACTTGGCGCTGGAGGAAGCCGAGCGAGCCAAGGAACTGCTCACTGCCGTGCCGGGCCTGTTGCCCCTGGCCGTCGCTGTCGTTGCGCGCGCCCTGCTCTCGAAGGGGCACATACCCGAAGCCTGCAGCTGCAGCGAAAGTGCCGCCGAATTGCTAGAAAAACACGGCTGCCCAGAGGACACCGAGGCCCTCGTGCACGTGACGTGGGCGGAGGCCAACCTTCAGCTGGGCAACGAGGACAAGGCCCGTGAGATCGTGCGCACGGCATTGACACGCCTGCTCGAGCGGGCTGACGCCCTAGGGGACGACGCGGCTCGCGAGGGTTTCTTGACTCGGGTTCCATCCCACAAGCGCACGACCGAATTGGCAGAGCAGCTCGGGCTGACCGGCTAGAAAGCGAACTCGACGGTGTTCAGGGACTTGGCCTTGTCACGCCAAGTGACTGTTCTAATCTGCTCTTTGATGCATTCCGCGAGCTTTGCGTCGGGCTTCGGTGTCACGCTGACATCGATCCCGACCGCGCGACCGTCCCAAACGGCGACGCGGATCTTGGCGTGTTGTTTCTCTTTGGCACCGCAGGGCTCGTACAACTTCATGTCTGTGAGAGGCTTGCCCAACGCAGCCTGCTCGATGTTTGCCCGCTCGTGCCCCTGAGGGACCGCGTTTACCGCTTCATCGACACTCATGCCTTCGGTGAATTCCGGCTCGGGAGCGGCCGGCTCCGCTTCCGCAACGGGTTCGGCTTCAGGCTCGGGTGCAGCGGGCTCGGGTTCAGGTTCGGGCAGCGGCGCAGGTTCACGCTGCGGCGCCTGCGCAGGCTCCACCGGCGCACCGCAGCCCAAGAGGGCCGCTGCGGCAAAACAATAACTACGGTATCCCCTCATTCCCCGAAAGATACTTGGCACCTGCGCGCACGTGAAGCCTCTGCGTTCGAAAACCCGCGCTTTCCGTCTCGCCGCCAAGACTTTCGAACCGCCGCCGAATCCGGAGTGGTAGCCACGTGCGATGCTCGTGATGCGCGAAGAGACCTTTGGCCCCGTCATCGGGGTGATGCGAGTCAAAGACGCGGAAGAGGCCGTGGAGCACGCCAACGACTCCGCCTACGGTCTGAACGGGTCCGTGTGGACCCAAGACGTGGAGCGGGGCGAAGCCTTGGCGCGCCAGCTGGACGTCGGAGTTTGCCTCGTCAACAACCACGCCATCACGGGGATCCTATCCGAGACCCCGTGGACTGGCGTGAAAGACACGGGCACTGGTGTGGCTTCGAGCCGCCATGCCTATTCGACCTTCGTGCGGCCCAGAACGGTATTCGTAGACAGGTCCTCCAAGCCCGACCCCTGGTGGATGCCCGCCAACGAGGACCTGAAGGCCCTGTCCGAGGCCTTGGTCTTCAAAGCCCAGGGTTCCTTTGCGGTCGTTTTCAAGTTGATGGGACTGGTCGGAAAGCGGGTCAAGGCCATCCAAGAGCTAGGCGGCGGAAAGTGAGCAGGGTTGTAACCAAGCCCCGTCTTTCGGAGTACAAGCCTGTCATGGTCAAACTCCGCTACGTGGTGCCAGCTCTGTTGGCGCTGAGTTTTTCCGGCGTCGCCAACGCTTTCGTCAGCACTCCAGTGGGTGGACGCCCCGGAGAGCTCGACGTCAACGCCCAGGTTACGGCCGAGCGAGGGAAGATAGAGCCCAACGAAAACCAGAAGTCCTTCATGAAAGCGAGGGACTTCTACGAATACAAGCTCGGTGTTGGCTACACCTGGGGGCACTATGGCCCGTTCCAATTCCTGAGCACGCGGTTGGAGGCCACCTACTATCAGTCCCCGAGAGAGGTGAACGACCCCGCCGAATGGCAGGTCAACCCGGCAGGTTCCTCAACGGCAACGCAGCTGGTTCCTGAGTGCACTAACGGGGCGCGCTTCCTCGGTGGGGGCGTCTGCGAGTTCTATCCGGAGGACAAAGGCACGCTGCTCTCGGCGACGGTGTCGACCGCGCTCATACACGATCCCAAGTTCGCCTTCGGCGTGTACCTACGGGGCACCGTGCCGATCAACATGGACAAGGAGAAGTTCGCCAATCCCCGCCTGGACTACTTCGCCGGCGGTTGGCAGATGGGGGTCGAGCTGCAGCCGTGGCTCGCCTTCGAGTCAACGCTGTACTTGGGGCTGGGAACCCGACCCTTCGGCGAGGAGCAAAACGGCACCGCTGCGCTGGGCAACCTACTGCACTTCAAAGCCGAACGCTGGCTCCTACCCTGGAAGGCGGGCATCAAGTTCGGCCCCTATGTGGAGGGCGACATCCACGAACGCTTCGACGAGCGCTACGACGCGGCCTATAGCGCGGAGATCCCACCGCAACCCGGCTCCACTCCAACGCGCGAACGTGACCGCATTCGCGCCGCGCGGTTCGCCCTCGCATTCCTGCCTTACTTCTTGGTGACGGAGAATCTGTCCGTGGAGTTGGGCTACATCCAGAAGTTCTTCGGCTATGACGCCAGAGCCACTCAGGCCTACTTCGTGGGTTTGCGCGGCCTGGCGGAACTCTGAGCCGTCGCCGATAATTCGCCAGTATCCCGCCCACGCGGGACAATGCGTTGGTGGCGCATCGCGGGCTGGGTTTCGCTCTTGCAACCCTATTTGGGGTCGTCCTGCCCGCATCCGCGGACACGACCCCCAAGTGGCCCGAGCGCCCCGCTCTATCCGCTGACTTCGGCGCTCTGCCCGCTCGCACGGTGCCGTTTCGAGTCTTTCTTGATGCAGGCCATGGCGCTGAAGACAACACGGGCAACCGCTCCGCGTACTGCACCCCGGAGCAAGACTTCACGCTATCCCTAGCTGAAAACGTGCAACGAGAACTCGACCGGCTGGGCTTCGCGACGCGCCTCAGCCGCACTGCCGACATGCGCGTCTCCTATGCCGTGCGCGCTCAGGAGGCCGCTGCCTGGGGCGCGGATGTTCTGGTCAGTCTGCACTCGGACATTCGCGGGCGCACCCGCGCGTGGTCGCCACGCCCCGGCGTGTCCTGCTTGCGCAACCACGAAGCACCGGGCTTCAGCGTCCTGTATTCGGACGCCGGCGAAGATGCTGCCGCTGCGGCGCGAAAGCGGGTCGCAGATCAGGTTGCCGTGGCGCTGAACGAGTCTGGGTTCCTGGCCTACGACGGGGCACACTACGGCGTCGACTATGCCGCCGGAAGCGAACCTGGCGTATTCCTGGACCGCCACCCGACACCCAAGCGGATTTTCATGCTCTATGCCACGAGCATGCCCGCGATCTTGATCGAGACCCACAATGCCCTCGACGATCGCGAAGTACGACTCTGGGAAAGCGCAGACACCCGCATCAGCTTCGCGCGCGCGCTCGCCACGGCACTGGCGCGCGCAAGCAGCCGCTAGGCCTGCAACGCTTCCAAGGGAGCAGACTCGGGTTGCGGCTTTGGCTCCGAGAGCAGGACCGCTAGACACGGCTCGATCACGTCGCGAGTTGCACGCTGCACGACCGCGTTGGCGTCACTCTCGGTCAGACGCCCGAACTGGTGCCAAGCTTTCTCGTCTACTCCCGCCGGCACCACTGCTGTTGGCGGGTTTTCCAGGGCCCCCGCAGCGGCTCGAGCGATTGCCTGCCGCACCGGCTCCCCACCCTGGGTCAGCGCCCAGTGAACAAAGCGCCAGGCGAGCTCCGCGTGGTTTTCTTCGTCGATTGCGATGCGCAGCAGGGCGTCTTGCACCGGGCGATCCGTGGCGCCCAGAAGCTGCTCCCGGGCCAGCATGGCTGCCAGGGTTTCACCGATCGCGCCTTCGACCAAAGCGGCAGCGGCCACCTCGGGCAGAGAGCGCGAGCCCGTCGCGCCCCCGACATCCAGCTGGGCCGGGCCGAGCGCACGCTGAGCGAAGCGCGAAGCCTGAGCAAAACACAGTTTGGCATGGTCGACTTCGTCGAGGGCGGCGCGCTGCGCGTCCGCCACGAGATCCGGCGGTGCTCCGAGGGCGAGCAACTCGAGGGTGAAACGCGCGAAAGAGGCGACCGACGCGTGCTCCATACGCGCGTCCTCTCGCCACGCGTCCGTAAGCGCAGTGCGGGTCGTCGGATCCAGCGCCAAGTGCTCACCGATGGGCAGATCGAACCAATCGTAGCGCGTGGTCACCTCAGCCAGGCGTTGCTGGCCATCCACGACGAACGCGCGCCCACAGCAGCCATTTTCACAGAAGGTATAGCAACACAAATCCGCCTGTTTGGTGGGCCCGGACAGCGCGGGGTTGCAGCAATCACTGCGGACCAGGTCGTAGGCCGGGCACTCCGTCAGCACGATGCCCGCGTCTGGCCCACCATCCGGCGCTGGAGCATCCCCACCCCAGGGTCCGTTGTTGTTGAGCTGGTTCTCCAGATACTTCAGCGAGTAGCACTGCTCCTGGATGTTGCCGATGTCGCAACTGGGCGCCCCAGCCGTGCCTCCCGTCGCTGGCGTGCCGCCCGTGGACGTCACACCGCCGGTTGCAGGCGTGCCGCCGGCCGCGGGCGTGCCACCGGTCGCCTGCCCGCCGCTGCCGGAGCTTCCGCCGCTCCCATCCGAGTCGGTGCTGCCACCGCAGGCCAACGGGGCCAGGGCGCCTGAGGCGCCAAGCACTGCCAAGAATCGAAGTCGAGCTCTGAAAAAATGCGCAGCGGCCATGATCACCTCGCCATGATTTGGCGCGAGCTGTGCCACAAAATGCGACCCACGCGCCGTCCAGGATGAGCAGTACACGATTCATGCCACCCCTTGCGCTGCAGGACCCAGGGCCGCAGGTCCGCAACCACCAGTGAACACGCAAATTCGGTGGACGTCCGGCAAGTGGACGATGAGGATGGTTTTCGAATGAATGCTCCCCTGATGAACTGGGACCTCTCGGCGTATTTCCCGACCTTTGACGGCCCCGAATACCGCGAGTTCACCCAGCAGCTCGGTGACGATGTGACGGGCGCGACGGCCCGGGCGAAGAAGCTCTCTCCACTAACCAACGACAATTCGAAGGCTTGGGCCGGCGTGCTCACGGAGTTCGAGGCCCTCTCCACGCGCCTGAGCCACGTGTGGTCCTACGTGCACGCCCTATCGTCCTGCGACGCGACCAACGAGGCCTATCGCAGAGAGAGTAGTCGCTTGTCGGTGATGAGCGCGGACTTCCAGAAGCTCGCTGTAGAACTGTTCCGTGGCGTGCGAGACGCGGACGACAGCGCCATGGAGACGCTCTCGAAAGAGCCCAGCTTGGAAAATGGCCAGTTCTTCGTGCGCCGCCTGCGGGAAGAAGCCCGCCTGTCGATGGAGCCGAAATTGGAGGCCCTTGCCGCAGACTTGGGAACCGACGGTATCCATGCCTGGGGGCGCCTCTACGACACGCTGGCCGGCACGCTCAGCTTCGACATGAAGTGGCCCGACGGCCGCAGCGAGAAGCTACCCATGTCGCGCCGCCGCTCCCTGACGAGCAACGCCGACCGCGCGGTACGCCTGGCTGCCTTCGAGGGCGGCAATGCCGCCTGGCAAGGAGTCGCCGACGTCGCCGCCGCCGCAATCAACGCCATCGCAGGAACGCGCCACACCTTGTACGCGGAGCGCGGCATCGAACACTTCTTGGACGTGGCGATATTCGACGCCGCCATTTCCCACAAGACCCTCGACGCCATGTTCGAGGCCGTAGAGGACAACGCGGAGATCGCCCGCCGCTACCTTCGACTCAAAGCGAAGGCCCTCGGTATCGAACAGATCAGTTGGTGCGATCTCGAGGCGCCCCTGCCCCTGAAGTCGAGCCAAGAAGTCAGCTGGGACGGCGCCCAGACCATGGTCCGCGGCGCCTTCAGCCGAGCGTACCCGGATCTGTCCAAGTTCTTCGATCGGGTCATCGACAACAATTGGGTGGAGTGGGAACCGAGGGACGGCAAGCAACCCGGCGCCTACTGCACGAGCTCACCGCTGATCAACGAGTCCCGGGTCTTCATGACCTTCCAGGGCGCGCTCTCGGACGTATCGACCCTCGCCCACGAGGTTGGGCACGCCTTCCACAACTGGGTCATGCGCGACATGCGCGGCATGGCTCGACAGTACCCGATGACGCTGGCCGAGTCTGCGTCCACCTTCGCCGAGATGGTGCTCAGCGATGGGCTCATGGAAAATCCGGAAATCTCCGATCAGGAGCGCGCGGTGTTGCTCGCCGAGCAACTCGGCGACGCCACCGCGTTCTTGCTCGACATCCCCGTGCGCTTCCAATTCGAAAAGGAGTTCTACGAACGCCGCAAGAAGGAGGAAATCGGCACGAGTGAGCTCTCCAGCATGATGGCGAAGACCCAGCGCCGCATCTTTGGCGACACCTTGGCCGAAGGCGGTGAAGACCCGCTGTTCTGGGCCAGCAAGTTGCACTTCTACATTTCCGGCGTGAGCTTCTACAACTTCCCCTACACTTTCGGCTATCTGCTCAGTCGCGGCATCTACGCCCAATTCAAGGCCGAAGGTCCCAAGTTCCTGCCCCGCTACGAACAGCTCTTGAAGCTCACCGGCAGCGGCCTCGCCCAGGATGTGGCCAAAGAGGCGCTAGGCCGCGACCTAGAGTCCCGCGAGTTTTGGCAAGAAGGGATCCGCAGCCTAGAGACGCCGCTGGCTCAGCTGGAAAAGCTATTGCCGAAGTTGGGGCTGTAGGCGCTCCAGCCGGTTCGACTGGAACAGCCAGTTTCGGCCGGCAGCCCGGCGTGTGTTTCGAGCATCGCCCCCTTCAACGGCGCAATTTCAGAGTTGCGCCTGCAACCCTGAGCCTCTCTCTTGTCTGCCTTGGGTTTGGGTCGGTTCGCGTTTGCGACTTGGGCCACTACTCCCAAGCTGGGCCACTCCGGTGCAAAGCCACCTAGCTGCGCGCACGGCGAAACTCGACCACAGGCTCGCGCGCAAACGCGCCAAGCGGATTGACTCCGGTCATGCAACCGCCGGCGCGCGCTTGCGTCCCACGGGTCGCCCCGGGACAATCAGCATGATGGCAATCGATGGTGTCCAAGCGGCCGCGCGCGCCTTTCCGCGCGCGTGCTGGCTGTGCGTTGGTCGGGGCTGCGCTCCCCCTCCTGGCTACGACAACCGAAGCCGCTCCGGAGGACACGCCGGCGGCAAGGGGCGCGACATCGATCTCCAGCTCGGTGCGCACCATCACAGCCACAGACCAGCGTACAAGTTGGCCGGACTGGCTTGCAGTGCAAGGTGGGGCCGTGCTCTTCGGTGTTGCCTATGGCGCGGCGCTAGTTACCGCGGGGCAAGAGCGCTTTCGGGACAACACAAGCTGGCTGGCGATACCAGTTGGAGGACCCTGGCTTTCGCTCTGGAGTGGAACGAACGTCGCGGGGTGGGCGCTGGCGGCAGACGGGATCGCCCAGCTGGGCGGAGGAGCCCTTGTCACGATGGGCTTTGCGAATCCGGAGACAACGTTGGGGCCCGCGCAGGCGAGTCTGTGGCGTGGCGACGTTCAGTCGTGGGCAGCCACCACGCGCAAGCCGGAGATGTTCACCCTGCGAGGCGTGTTCTGATGAACACATCACGCTGGTGGCTCGCCGTATTGATGCTCGGAGGCTGCGCGGGGGCGACGTCTTCGGAACTTGGGGACCGCGTTGCGCGTTTGGAGGCGCGGGTTGAGCAACTGGAACGCCCCGCGTACGAGGCCGGGGCGCTCAACGCCGGGCAGCCGCGGCAGGGGCTGAATGGCGCCGGCGCCGACGCTTCAGCGGGCGACGGGGGGAGAATGAGAACGCCCTTTCCGATCGTTCGCAAACCCAAGTGGGATGGCGGCGTGCGGATGGTCGTGGCGGACAGTGGCCCAGACGCGCTCGCCTGGTATCAACTCTGCCTTGAACAGGCCGAGCAACGTTGTCGCCAGACCGTTGTCGAGGACTGGTCCTCATCAGGGTTGAAGTGGAGGCGACGTGTCTCGTTGGCGCGGGCACAGGACAGCGCCGCGGGACGCAAGTGCCTCGCAGCAGCGCGCCGCGAGTGCAAGCGTTCACGGCAGGCAGCGAGAGCGAAAGACCAACGGTTCGCGAGTCTGGACGCGGAGCTGACGCCCAAGAACATCGACCAAGCGTTCACAGCCAAGCTGCAGCGCGTCCTCGCCCAGGATGCTAGCGCCGGTTCCGTTCAAGTGGTGTGTACTGAGCGCTTCTGCAGATTTCGCGGCGTGCACAGACACATGCATTTGTCTTTCCAGGTTTCGCGATTGATGCCCAACAGCACCGGAAGCATGGGTTGGAGAGGAACCGTGTACATCACCCGCAATGGCTACTTGTTCCCTCGCTAGGGGCTCTCGAATGGAAATGTCCCAGGAACTCACGACCGCGTCTCCGGTGGTTGCATGAACACATCGCGCTGGTTGCTCGCCGTGTTGATGCTCGGAGGCTGCGCGGGGGCGGCTTCCTCGGAACTTGGCGACCGCGTGGCACGGTTGGAAGCGCGGGTGTACGGGGCGCCTCGCCCGACCACGCAGCCGATCGCTTGGGAAGCGGGAGCAGCGGTGGGTGTTTCGGACGCTGGCACCCAGCGAGGACCCGACGCGATGCCCGACCGTGTCCGTCTTCCCTTCCGACTTACTCCGAAACTCAAAGGACGCGCCGGGTGGGACGGCGGGACGTGGGTGTTGGTCGGCGACGGTGCCGCTCCGAGACGCATGGGCTTGTCATGCCGGGAACATGCCGAACGGCAGTGCCGGTGGACAGTCGTCCAAGAGCGCTCCGCGACAGGGCTGACGTGGAAGCAGCGCGTAGAGCTCGCGCGTGCGAAAGACAGCTTCGCCGGTCGTCGCTGCCTGGCGAAGGCGTTGAACAGGTGCAAGCAGCGAGAACAAGCTGAGCAGCGCGAGATCAAGCGGTTCAAGAAGCTCGATGCAGAGTTGACGCCCGGGAACATCGACAAGTCGTTCACGGCCCAACTGAAGCGAGCCCTTGGAGTGGACGCGGGCGCAAGCACGGTTCAGGTCGCTTGCACGAAGCACTTCTGCCGAATCCACGGCATGTGGATGCGTGCGTTTCACCGGCGGGCCTTCGCCGACATGGGCCAAGGCAGCCAGCACGCGCACTTCAATGGCGCAATCTACGCCACGCGCGACGGCTACATGTTGCCCGAGTAGGTGCCATTCCCCCCGCTCGAGCCGGAGGCGAGGGCTTGGGGGGAATCGACCGCCGGAGGCGCCGGCGTGCGCGGGCGAGTACGGCAGCGCTGGTGAGCAGCTCGACTCGGTTGGGACTCGCGGGGCCGGGGCCGACGCCGGGCGATGGGGGGCAGCAACAAACCCAACGTGTGGCTGCTGGAGCATGGGTCGCGCGTCGCAAATCGTGAACCTGAGCAACGTGCCGCGCCCAGTGCTTCGCCGACGCAAGCCGGAACGCCGGTCCGCCCTAGCACCATGCCGTGCGTGGGCTACGCAGCGTTCGTCGGCTGCAAGGGGAGTGGCTCAGCGTGGGCTACGCAGCGTTCGTCGGCTGCAAGGGGAGTGGCTCAGTGTGCGCCTGGCATGAAGGCGTCGTCGAGGATGCTCGAATCGGACTTGGTGTAGCCGCTCAATTGGCTGTCGCATCCGGCGCAGGGCTGAGGCCCAAGGGGGCGGAAGCGCCGGCACTTGGAGCAACGCACGTCGCCATCGTGAGGCAGCAGCAACGGCAGCAATGCGCCGAGAGGACCGCCGGCGACGCACAGCGCGGCAAGGCTGAGCCGTGTGGTGCGCTTGCGGCCGCGACTGAGGGCCAAGCTGATCGCTGCGGAGATCAGGCCGATCAGCAGCGCGATCCACGCGTGCATTGCAGCCCATTGGGCGAACCCCCAGGCCGGACGTTTGTGCGTCACCATGCTTGCCCAGGTCAGCGCTGGGGGCGCGAGGCATGATCACCAGCGCGCCGAGAAACAGCCAGACATTCTCGCGCAGCTCCTTCTTGATCAGCGCCTTCATATACGAGCCTCCGGCATCAGAAACCGGGTTTCGCCAGGATCCCCGAGGTAGGCGATGGCGGAATCTTCGAAACTGGTTTCCAGCGCTTCGACGCGCGCGGGTTTCGTGTCTTGGATGGCGCGCAAGGCATCATCCGCGTCTGCCGCCACGGTGACCTGCAACTCGCGGGCAAAGCGTTTCGTTGCCACCAGTCCTGGTAGGTCCAGGGGCTCGGGCGGCTCGCCGTCGTAGTGAAGGGCGTAGCGACGAACACGCTCGGTGAATACGTCGATGCCACAGCATGCGCGGAGCGCGCCTCGTTCCAAGACAGCCACGCCGTCGGCCACGCGCTCCACGTCCGCGAGCAAGTGCGTAGAGAATAGGATGGTGCAGGAAGCGCGCTGGGAGAAGTGCACCATCGCCTCGAGCAACAGGCGGCGAGCCACCGGGTCCAATCCCATGACGGGATCGTCCAAGAGCAACACCTCCGGCTCAGTCGCCAGCACGACGGCGAGGTTCAACCCGGCGCGCTGGCCTTGGGAGAGATGACCGGCCTTCTGCTGCCCCCCCAGACGGAACGCGTCGACTACCGCATCGCACAAGCGTTGATCGAACTGCGGATAGAAGTCGCGCTGAAACGCGATGCAATCTCGAACGCGCATCCAATCGTACATGGCGCAGCCCTCGGCCAAGAAGCCGATACGCGCACGCAAATCTGGAGTCAGCATGGTGCTAGGGCGCCCCAGCAGTAGTGCGTCGCCGGAAGTCAGCTCCAGCATTCCCAGCAGCATACGCATGACGGTCGTTTTGCCAGCGCCATTGCGGCCAATGAGCGCGAACACTTGGCCACGGGGAATGGCGAAAGAGACGTTGCACACTGCAAGATGACTGTCGAACTGGCGCGTGAGTTCTCGCGCAACGATCGCGGCACCTGTCACGAGCCGGTCTCCTTCTTGGTGGATTCGTCCCAACGGTTTTCGATCAGCGCCAAGCCTTCTTCGCGAGAGAATCCGAGTAGAGTAGCCTGGTGCACGAACGCATCCGCCAGCTCGTTCAAGCGGCGTCTTCGTTCGTGTTTGCTGAGTACTTGGCGCTGTCTGGCAACGAACACCCCGCGTCCACGCCGCGCTTCGGCGACGCCATCGGCGCAGAGTTCTGCATAGGCCTTCGCCACGGTGTTCGGGTTGACAACTAGTTGCGTGGCAAGGACGCGCACGCTCGGCAGAGCATCGCCGATGGCGAGGCTTCCGGTGGCGACCGCGGTGCGGACCTGATCGGCGATCTGCCGATAGATTGGAGCGGTCGAGCCAGGCGTGATGTGAAATCGGAGCGCCACGGTTGCCGAACTGTACCAGTGTACTAGACTTGCAGTACACTGATTTGGCGCGGGGGCCTGGGAGCCCGGGGACCCGCCCCGCTCGCCTTGGCCCGTGGGACCCCTTCAGCTACCCATGCGCCGCGAGGGATGTCGCGGGCCGAATATTGGACTACTCAGATCCGTAGATGGACCACCGCGCAGAATACGTGGCGCGCATCAATCGGGTGATTGATCACATCGAGGTGCATCTGCACGAAGACCTGCACCTGGAGGGGTTGGCGAAGGTGGCGTGCTTTTCGCCGTTTCATTTCCATCGGATTTTCAAAGCGATGTTGGGGGAAACGCTGCAACGCTTCATCCAGCGGCTCAGGTTGGAGCGCGCGGCGACACAACTGCTGCACAATCCCACACGGTCGGTGACAGAGATCGCTCTCGACAATGGGTTTTCCAGCCCAGCCACCTTCGCGCGCGCCTTTCGAAGCGAGTTTTCGATGAGCGCGAGCGATTGGCGCAAAGATGGCGCGGCACTTAGCAAGTTGCGCAAAGCGGATAGCAATCCCCGCAAAGATCAGCTCGGCCGCAGCTCCTATGTTGTTGCTGAAAGGAGTTCAGCCATGACGAAAGAACTGAACATGTTGGTCGAAGTAAAGGAGTTGGATCCGGTGCGCGTGGCCTACCTGCGACACGTTGGACCGTACCAGGGAGACGCCGAGCTTTTTGGGCGCCTATTTGGTCAGCTCGCCGGCTGGGCGGGGCCGCGGGGGCTATTCGGCCCGAACACGCAATTCATGTCCGTCTACCACGATAATCCGGACGTCACCGATGACTCGAAGCTGCGCACGAGCATCTGCCTCACGGTCGGTGATGACGTGGAGGTGGACGGTGAGATCGGCGCGATGATGGTCCCCGGTGGCAAGTACGCGATTGCGCGCTTCCGCCTCGACGCCGACCAATACGGGGCTGCCTGGGACGCGCTGATGGCTCAGTGGCTCCCGGACAGCGGCTTCCAACCCGACGACCGAGTCTGTTTCGAGCGCTACCTCAACAATCCCGAGCAGGATCCCGAGCACAAGCACGACGTCGAAATATGCGTCCCGGTGCGACCTCTCTGAGGCAGCGCGGCGCGCCATCGCGTAGGCTCTGACCCTCGGCTTTCTCCAGGGGGTCTCATGCGGTTCTTCGTTACCGGCGCGACCGGGTTCATCGGTCATCATCTCTGCCGCGCGCTCCGCGACAGCGGTCACGACGTGACGGCTCTGGTGCGCTCGCCAAAGAAGGCCAAGGCATTGCCGGATGCCGTCAGCCTACACGCGGGAGATCTCTCGCTGTTTCGGAAGACGGACACGGTGCTGCCCGAAGCGGACGTCGTGGTTCACCTGGCAGGCGTCGTCACCGCGGACTCGCCTGAGCAGTACGAAGCGATCAACTTCGAAGCTGTCGAGGATCTGCTGGCATGCCTCGAGCGGCAAAGCTGGTCGCCTCGCCGCCTCTTGTTCGCGTCGTCCCTGGCCGCGGCGGGGCCGTCGTCCCGCACACAACCCTGGACTGAAGCGGACCCGGTCGCGCCGATCGAACCCTACGGAGGCGCCAAGGCGCGAGCCGAGAAGATCGTCGCCGCGGCGCCTTTTCCGACGACGAGCTTCCGACCCTGCGTCGTGTTCGGCCCCGATGACCCCGCTACCCTCACCTTGTTTCGCGCGGCACAGTCCGGAGTTGGCATTCGCGTGGCGGGGCAGCCGCAGAGAATATCCTTCGTGGACGTGCGCGACGTCGTATCCGCCATCATCTGCATGGCTGAAGACGAGCGCGACGGCCACTTCACCTATTACGTGAGCCACCCGGACGCCATTGACATGCACGATCTGTGGAGAGATCTGTCGAGCGCCGTGGGCAAGAAGGTGCGAGTCGTACCGGTGCCGCGCCCAGTGCTCTATGCTGCCATGCGCGCCGCTACCCTGGCCTCGAGAGTTTTCGGCTTCACCAACCAGCTCGACGCCAAGCAGTACGCGCAAATGGCCGCGCCTGCGTTCTTGTGCTCGAGCGCCGCGCTGCAGCGCGATCTAGATTGGCAGCCGCAGCACCAGCTCGCGGGTTCGCTGGCTCATGCCGCCGCGGGTTACCGACGCTCGGGCCTGTTGCGCGCTTGAGCCGACGCACCGAGGGGTAAACGCACGAAGCAGCCGATCGCGAGAACGCTATTGATGCCACTGGCAGCTCCCCGCGCCGACGACATGGTCAAGGAGATCCTCGACGAGGCGCCAGCCCGGACGCTACCGCCTTGCTCCGCCGGAGGCGAGGCGATACCAATTGCGGCCATGGCTCCCACCGCAGATCGCGACACGATACTTCGACGCCGCGCCCATTTCGTCGGCACGGCGCTGTTGGCGCTCAGCGGCTGCGCCGGGCAGCCCCGGGAGCCCGCCGCGCACCCGCAGTCCGCTGTGAGCGTGCCCCCCATCGACGACGATGCCGACAGCGACGATTCCGCACCGCCACCTGCAACGCGAGCCAGTGCCGACTGGGAGCGGGACCTACCGTCCCTCGATGTCCCGGCGGATGCCGAGGGTGTCGCCCGGCAGATGTTCGAGCAACTCGCCAAACGCGTACCCAAGGCGCACGAGAGCCTAGCCAAGCTCGAAGCTGCGTTGCCCCTCGACTGCCGTTCCGACGACAAAGAGTGCGAGGCACGCTGGACCCCAGTGCTCGAGGAGTTGCCCAACGCCAAGTCGCAAATCAAGGACCTCGTGCCCCTTTGCCCGGGTTCCTCCGAGCAAGCACGACGCTACAGCGCTCGGGTCCGGGCCCATGTCGATTTCCTCAATCGGCGTGTCAAGGCGTTGGAGTCACAGATTGACGAGCACATGGCGAAAAACGACTTGCTTGCCATGCGGAAACGTATCGATGGCCTGACTGAGCGTGTATTCGCGATGACGTGCCTCAGCTGCATGGACTGGTAGCCAGCCTCGCGATGACCTCTGCTGTAAGCTCACTTTGTCCGGAACGTTTTGCGAGAACCACGATGAATCGCCCCCTTTTCGTCCTAGTTTTTTTCGCCACTCTGGCTTGCCAGACGCACCAAACGGACCGGCCGCCCGCAGGCCCCGGGCCGGCTCCACCCCCGCCCCCGCCCCCGACGAGCACGCAGCCCGTTGCCCCTGGAGCTGGACCCGGCGGTTGCGTCACGGCTGGTTGCTCAGGGACGGCCTGCGTCGCCCCGGACCACCCCCTTGCCACCGGCGAGATGGCTACCACCTGCGAGTACAAGCCAGAGTACGCCTGCTACCAACAAGCGAGCTGTGAGAAACAAGCAGACGGCGCTTGCGGCTGGACTCAAACGCCAGAATTACAGGCGTGTCTGGCAAATCCCCCTGCTCCGCAATAATCGTATCCCCCCCGAGCCGGAGGGGCATGGGGGGGAATCGCCCGCCGGAGGGCCCGGATGCACGGCCATCCGGGCTTTTTTGGTTGGTCGCTAGGATCACGGGCGTTCCCGGGCCGGGCCCGACGCCGGGCGAAGGGGGGCAGCCACAAAACCTCTGAGCAACTCAAGACTCGCAGCGAACAGCCGTTCCCCTCGTTCATACGCACGTCGCTGCGCCGTTTGTCGGCTCTTCGCAGAGGAGCGGACGCGGGGGATCCGGAGGCAGCCATCGGGAACCTATCGAGGAATGCTGTGACGGAACACTTTGACGCGGTCGTCATCGGGTCGGGGCCTGCCGGGCAAAAAGCTGCCATCACTTGCGCCGAGCATGGCCAACACGTGGCTCTCATAGATCGCGACAAGGGCGTCGGTGGCGCCTGCGTGCGTCATGGCGCCGTGCCAAGCAAGACGCTAAGAGAAGTCGCGATCACTTTCGACAAACTACGGCGCTTGACGGGGCGTAGTGCGACTTCATGGCTTTCCGAGAACACGCTCTTTGCGAGTTTGCTCCCTCGAAAAGACGCAGTCGTCGATGCACATGAAGCCTACATGCGAGGCCAGCTGGCGCGCACTGGCGTCGAACTTCGCGGTGGAACGGCAAGGTTTCGAAGCCACCGGGAGGTCGAAGCGCGCGACGCCGCCGGCAGAAGTAGTCGAATCACTGCTGACAACTTCTTCATCGCGACGGGGTCGTCACCCCGGGCCCCTGACAATGTGAGCGTCGATCACCAACACATTCTGGACACTACTTCCATCCTAGAACTGAAGTACGTGCCGCGGTCGCTTGTGGTGCTGGGCTCTGGGGTCATTGCGTGTGAATACGCGTCCATCTTCAGTGCCTTGGGGGTGCCGGTCACGATGGTGCACACAGAGCGGGCGCCGTTGGCCTTTCTGGATCCCGATCTCGTCAGCTGCTTCGTGGACGAGTTCGCAGCGCGACAGGGCAGCTATCTCGGCGGTGCGCGGGTTGATGGGGCTGCATGGAACGGGCTCTACGGCGTGGATGTCAGCCTGAGCAACGGAAGCGTGATCGCGGCGGACAAGGTACTGTGCGCACTTGGCCGCAACGCGAATGTGCGGGGACTCGGCCTCGAACGAGCCGGGGTGCAGCTCAATCATCGCGGCCATGTGCAGGTCGATCGACACTTCCGAACCAGCGCACCGAACGTCTATGCGGTGGGTGACGTCATCGGACCGCCGGCCCTCGCTTCAACCAGCGTGGAACAGGGGCACCGCGCGGCACAACACGCCCTCGGGGTTCCCATCGAGCACCCGGCCTCGTCGGTGCCAACCAGCATCTTCACGATCCCGGAAATCTCCAGCATTGGTCTGACCGAAGCGCAAGCGGTGACTGAGTTCGGAGACGCGCGCACGGGGAGCGCTCGCTTTGCCGAAGTAGCGCGGGGTCAAATCTCCGACAACGTACGAGGCCATCTGAAACTCGTTGCCGACCCCGCGGACAGAATCGTTGGAGCCCAGATCGCAGGCGAAAGTGCGTCCGAGCTGATACACATCGCGCAGATGGCGACTCTGGGTCGGCTCAGCATCGAAAAGTTCGTTGACGAAGCCATGGTCTTCCCCAGTCTGGCCGAAGCCTTTCGGATCGCGGCCCTGGACTTGCTTCAGTCTCCGGTCCGCCCGCGAGCGCACGCAGCGGCCGCCGAGTGAGGTCGGTCTTCGCAAGCGATTTTTCCGCTTCGGAAGGGCGACTGCGCGACTTTGCCGCAGCCTGCGCAGGAACGCTGACTCCCCACGCACATTCATAGTATGACGCGACGCCGCGCCCGGGCGGCGCGCACGTCATGAACGAACTCGCCCCTCCTGTGTCCATTCCGGCCCACAAGAAGTTTGGGACGTTCTTGGGGGTCTACACGCCGAGTCTGCTCACGATTCTCGGCGTGATGATGTACCTGCGCTTCGGCTGGGTCGTGGGCAACTTGGGCCTGCCCTTGACGCTGCTGGTCGTGCTGATGGCCAGCAGCATTACGTTCATCACCGGACTTTCGGCCTCTGCCATCGCGACGAACATGCACGTCGGCGTCGGCGGCGAGTACTTCATGGTCTCCCGCAGCCTGGGTTTGGAACTGGGTGGTGCCATCGGCATCCCGCTGTTCATGTGTCGAACCCTCAGCTTGACCCTGTACTGCTTTGGTTTGGCTGAGTCTCTAGCGCCCCTCTGGCCCGCGGCGTGGGGTGCTGCGCCAATTCAACCGATGGCGGCGGTGATCGTCGTCGCAGCAACGGCTATCGCGGGCAAGAGCGCGGATCTGTCGTTGAAGCTGCAGTTGCCAATCATGATGCTCGTGGGCGCGAGCGTGGTGGCACTCCTAGTGGGCGCCGGCCTGCACGGTTTCACTGCGCCAGAGATGAGCCCGCACTATGAACGCTCGGCCAACGAGGGCTTTTGGTACGTATTCGCCGTGTTCTTTCCTGCGGTGACGGGGTTCACTGCGGGGATCGGCATGAGTGGGGATCTCAAGGATCCGAAGCGCTCGATTCCGAGGGGAACATTGCTCGCAGTGGCGACTGGGACGGCAGTGTACTTGGTGGTGCCTCTGGTGTTGGGCGCGAACGCGGCAGTAACCGGCGCGGATCTCGCAAGGGTCGACCCGACTGCACCGCCGATCTGGACGAGCATTGCGGTCTTTGGCGTGTTCTTGATCTACCCAGGCATGTGGGGGGCGATTCTGTCTTCGGCGTTCGGTAGCGCTTTGGGCGGGCCGCGTGTCTTGCAGGCGCTGGCGAGCGACCGCCTGGCGCCTCGCTTCCTTTCTCGAGTGAGCAAGACGGGGCAGCCCACCATCGCTACTTGGGCGACCGGTGGAATAGCACTGGCAGCGGTGGCTCTCGGTGATCTCAACGCCGTGGGCCGTTGGGTCACCATATTCTTCCTCACGCTGTATGTGACGATCAATCTCTCGGCCGCCATCGAGACCCTCGTAGGCGATCCATCGTACCGACCCACGATCAAGATCCCATGGGTGGTGAACTTGACCGGAGCCATCGGCGCGGTCGTGGTGATGTTCTTGATCAGTCCGATCGCCTGCGTCTCGGCGATCGCTCTAGAAGCTTTGCTCTACGCCTACCTGAGGCGCAGAGCAACAGAGAGCCAATGGGGAGACGTGCGAGCGGGCATGTGGATGGCGCTGGCGCGCTACGCACTACTCAACTTGAAAGGCGCCAAGCCCGACGCTCGCAACTGGCGGCCGAACATCCTGCTCTTCACCGCAAACCCGGCCAGCCGCTTGGGCTTGGTGCGGTTGGCAACCTGGTTCAACAGCCAGCGCGGGATCGTGACCGTTTGCCAAGCCGTGGTCGGCAATCTGGAGGATAAGGGCGCGGACACCTTCAAGCTGCGGCGAGAGATGGACGAGAGCTTTCACAAGGAACGCCTCGTCGCGTTCTCGGAGGTCGATGTCGTCCCCGAATTCGAGAGCGGCGTCATCGGCATCGCCCAGGCCAACGGCTTCGCGGGCCTGCAGTCGAACACGGTGATGTTCGGTTGGCCGGGTGGGGAGGGCGTTTCGCGCGTGCTTCGCATCACCCGCACGCTGGCGCGCATTCGCCGCAACACCTTGATCGCGAAGCTTCAGGACTTCGGCACGGCGCTAGTCGAACCCCGACGCATCGACGTGTGGTGGCGTGGCAAGCAGCACAACGGTGACCTGATGCTGCTACTGGCGCATCTACTCACCCAGAACCCGGCGTGGCGCCGTGCACACATCACGCTACGTACCATCGTCAACGATGAACAAGAGCGCTCCGATCAGCAGAAGGCCCTGGATGACATGGCCACCGACGCGCGCATTCCCGCGCTGAGCGAGGTGATCGTCAAGGAGCCGAGCGCCAGCTTTGCGGAGATGATGCATGAGGCGAGTCGTGACGCAGACCTCGTCTTCCTGGGCCTTGCCGTGACACCACCCGGGGAAGAGGAGGCCTACGCAGAGCGCCTAAACGAATTCGTAGGCGGCTTCCGCAACGCCGTGTTGGTGCAAAGTGCTGGTCCCTTCGCGGGGCAGTTGATCTAGCTTGACGACTACCACTACTTGCAGACCGGATTGACGCTGCAACGGGCTACGTTCCATTTCTTCGCGCCTTTGCAGCGCCTGGTAACCTGCGGGACGCGTCGACAGACCTTCTTCCACTTCGGCGTCTTCTTGCACTTGGTGAAGTGCGTCGGCGTCACCCGACAGCGCTTGACGAACTTCGGCTTCGTCTTGCACTTGGTGAATTTCTTCGGGATCTTCTTGCAGGTCGTCTTGAACTTCGGGACCCTCTTGCACTTCACGTTGCCGTTCTCGTCCACGCCACACTTGCGCTTCCAAGTCAGGTAGCGACGACACTTCTTGTGCCACTTGACGTAGGACTTACAGGTCTTCTTCCAAGTCACGTATCGACGACACTGCTTCCGCCACCGGCGATAGCTTTTGCAGGTCTTGCGCCATGTGAGGTACCGCCGGCACTGCTTGCGCCACTTCAGCAGCGGTTTGCACTGCTGCGCCCATTGCTCGAAACCCGCGCATTCAGCCCTTGGCACGCAGAGCGCCTCGTTCGTCGCATCCTCGTGTGCGGCCTCCTCACCGGCCTCGCTTTGGGACTCGACCTCGAGAGCCACGACGGTGTCGCCAGGCGCGCCCGGGCCCGGCACGGTGGGACCACTCGTGGGTGCTTGGATTTTCGTTTGTGCTGGCGCAGCGCTGACCACCGCCCCCAACACCAGCAGCATTGCCCCAAGCATCATGAGCCCACGGCACCCTTTTGCGATCCAGTTGCCCATCGACTCAGTGTCCTCGCAATCCTCCACCAGGGCAACTAGCCGCCAATTCGTCTTCTCAGGAAGCGGCGCCCGTCACCGCGGCCGCGAGCGCAGCGAGGTTCGGTAGCGGACGGCCCGCGACAGCTTCCAGATCCGCCGCGAGGGTTAGACCTTCCTGTGCAGAAAGCGCGCCGGACGCTTCTATTTGACGGCGGAAGCCGTTGCTGTGCAGGGCGGCGCGCAACAGACCTGTGGTCACGGAGCCCGGAACCGCCAGCAGCGCGCGAAACGGCAGTGGCACCAAGGGTGTCCCGGAGGCTTTGACGGCTATGAGGCTTTCCCGGGTCGCCCGCACCCAGGTGCGCGCAGCGTCCGCATCGATCCGTACCGCACCGCGTTTGGCCGCGGCCGCCGACACCAACATGAAAGGTACGATCCACGCTGCATGAGTGCGCTGCCATGCTTCCATGTCTCGACGGACCTGGGCAGGAAACCCCGCGTTTCGGATTGCCTCCGCGACACGCGTCAGACGGTCTGTGATCGTGCCGTCGGGTTCGCCAATGACCGTCGGCTGCACGGCCTTCGGCGCGAGCTTGTAGAGCAGCACGCCCGCGTCATCGAAGGACGCCACGGCGCCCCCGAATCCGACCATGAAGCGATCTCCGAGGATCTGGCGCCAGGGTTCGTAGCCACGCGCTTCGTTCACCATCACGAGTGTGTCGCCAGTGTGGTCGCGCGCTATCTGATGCAACACGTCATCCACCTGGGCGCGGCGAACCAATACGATCACGAGATCGTAGGAGTTCTCGTGGCCGACCCCCGTGACAACGGTGGGGTGCGCGGTCAGCTCTTCGCCTGACGTGCGCTCTCGGATTCGGAGACCATCGCGCCGGATCGATTCCAGGCGGGCGCCTCGAGCCAGAATCGACACGTCGTGTCCCGTAGCGCATAGCTTCGTGGCGAATAGGGTCCCGAACGCCCCCGCGCCGAAGAAGAGCACGCGCATGCGTGCAGCCTAGCATCCACCGGTCAAGACGAGTCGTTGGCCCGGGCTCAGCAGATTGGTTTTGGGGGGTCGCACCCCTTCCGGTATCACGAAGCGCGTCATCACAGGTGCGGCGTTGGGCCACCACTCTCGACGTAGGCCTCGAGTTGCCAGGCGCCCGTGTCGAGACCTTGGCTCATGCGCCGGGCGCGAAGGCCGAGGGCTAGGTCCGCACCGCACGCATCTTCTTCAAAAGAGGCTTGCCAAGGGCCAACGACGTCTGCGGAGCGACTCGATACAGGCGCCACAGCGCGTGGGCCGTTGCCGTAACCAAGATGAAGGCATCGTTCCTCTCGACCCCGCGCACGATGATCTTGGCGCACTTGTCGACCGGCATCGGTTTCTGAGGCAGCGCTTCGAGGGCATCCTTGATTTCAAACCGGCGAAGCTCAGAAGAGTGCACCATGGGTGTTTCGATGACTCCCGGGCAGATCACGCTGCATTGCACGCCGAAAGCCTCCGCTTCAGCGCGAAGCACCGTCGACAAACCAACCACGGCATGTTTCGTCGCACCGTACGCGCCCTCCATCATCGCCGGCGTGATGCCCGCAAGGGACGCTGTGTTGACGATGTGCCCAAAACCCTGCTCTCGCATGACGGGATAAGCGGCGTGGACGCCATGAACGACCCCGCGGAGGTTTACGTCGATGAGCCGGTTCCAGTCGTCGAGGCTCGTATCCCTCAGCTCACCGGCAATGTTGATCCCCGCGTTGTTGAACATGTAGTCGATGCGCCCGTGCTCGGAAACTGCACCGTCGACTAGGGACTGCACTGCTGCCGGATCCCGCACATCCACGATCTTGCACTCGACGCCGAGTCCGGCTCGTGTGAATTCGCTGACGGTTGCATCAAGCTCGGCTTGGTTCACATCTGCAAGAACCAGCGCGTTGCCCGCTTCTCCGAGTTCCCGCGCGACGGCTTTTCCAATGCCGGAGGCCCCGCCCGTGATGACAACGACCTTGTTGGTGATAGTGCTCACTAGCGACGGCCTATCTCTTGGCACTCGAGAGCGCAGATCACGTTGTACTCGCTGCCAGAACACGCACAGCGGGTGCTGATACTGAGAGGTTTGGGCGGGGGCTTGAACCGAATCGGGTAGACGACCGTCAACGGTTTCACCAGCTTGGGAAAGCGCGCGGCCTTGAACCGACGCTGCACACACTTCAAGAGAGCCTCATCCCCGATCGGATCCGCCGTTGCCGTCACGGATCTGGCGCGGCCGTTCGGCGCGATCTGAATGCGCAACTTCATCATGCCACCCTTGATGTCCGGATTGTCGCGAGCCGACTGCCGATAGCAGGCCATGGCGCCGAACCGCGCACGAACGAGCGGGCGCTTGATGTCGTTTCGACTGGGCCGGTCCGCCGTAGCTCCTGCCCGAGTGTGTTTGCGAGCCGACCCGCGGAAGGAGTCGGTGGAGCCTGGCTTGGTCTTCTTGTCGGTCGACTTACCGAGCGCCCCTTCGAGCAACTTGGTAATCTCGTCCTCTTTCTGCGGCGGCACCGACGCTGCAGCGTAGACCTTTTTGACCTCGGCTCGCAGCTTGACATCTTTGTCGATGTCCTTGCCGCCAAGACCATCGGTTTGCGGGCTGCTGCAACCCGGGCCATAGCCCAAGCTGCACGCCTTCTTGCGTAGCGTCTCGCCACGAGTCGCATCCGCCGCAACGCCTTCACCCTGGGTATAGAGCATGCCGAGCAAGTGACAACCGTAGTCGTAGCGCTTGTTGCACGCCTGCTCGAACAAGCCCGCGGCTTGCAGCGGGCTCTTCGCCTTGCCGCGACCGAAGCGGTGCATGAGGCCGAGGGCAGCGCAGGCCTGACCATCCCCGGCTGCGCACGCCTTGGTCAGCGGAGCGGCGGCTTGCTTGGGGTCTTTCGCCAAGCCCAACCCCAAGAAGTGCCCAACCGCCAAGAGCTTGCAGCCTTCGGCTCCCCCGCCGTCACAGGCCTTCTTCGCAAGCTCGGCCCCTCGATCCATGTTCTTGGGGACGCCGACTCCCATCCAATGCACCGTCACTAGACGGCCGCAGCTGTCTCGGTCCTTCTTCTCGCAAGCCTTCTCATACAGCGAAATCGCTTTGGCCGGATCTGCCGAGACTCCAACGCCCTTGTGGTAGGCGGCGGCCAAGTTGCGGCACGCGCTACCCGCGCCCTGATTGCAGCCCTTTTTCAATTGCTCAACCGCGGCCTGCACGTCCTTGTCGATGCCATCGCCCCGGAGCAGGTTGACGCCGAGGTTCGTGCAGCTGTCCCCCCACTTGCCGGCGCAGGCACGGCGGTACAGAGCATTGGCGCGTTGTGCATCTTTTGGTGTGCCTTTGCCGGCCTCGAGATTCACCGCGAGGTAGTGACAGCCCGCCGCCTCTCCTCCGTTGCAGCCGCGCGTGTACAAGTCGTTGGCACGTGGGTAGTCCTGCAGTGTGCGCTCGAGCAGCACGCCCAGGTTCGTGCAACCCATCGGGAAACCACCCTCACAAGCTCGGCTGAAGAGTTCCTCGGCCTTCTTCTCATCCCGCGGCAAGACGGTCGCTTTGTCGTAGGAAAAGCCAAGGTTGTTGCAGCCCCGGGCGCTGCCCCCGGTGCAAGCTTTCATCGAGAGGGCCACGGCCTTCTCGGCATCTGCCTTCACGCCGTGATTGCCGAAGTACATGAACCCCAGAGCGGCGCAGCTGCCCGCATGGTCCTTGTTGCACTGCGCTTCGCATTCGTCCTTCTGACCATCACGGCACTGAAACGGAGCTTTTTCCGTGGGCTTGGTGCACTTGCCCTCACTGAGCACCAAGCCAGCAGGGCAAACGTCGACCGTACCGACGATCTTCTCCGGAGTGGCGCCGAGGGCAGTCAGCTCGAGCCGAAGCAGCGCGTCGCATTCGGGGTTGGGCTCCGAGGAACCATTCTTCACCGCGTCGCAGGCCTTCACGTCTCCGTCGCGGTTTTCGGAACGCTTCGACGACGTGCTCGACGCAGAGGCGCCTTTTCCGAACACCGTCGCCGCCGTTGCCACGTGGCCGCGGGTGCCTTTGGTCATTACGAAAGCACCCGTAAACGCTCCGCGTACGAAATGCGTAGCGCCGCCGCAGCTTCCTTCGAGCTGCTGCTTGTTTGCGGCACTGACGGTCGTTCGTTTCATGCCCACCATGACCATGCCCACGTTGAGTGACGAGTCTCGTTGGATCTCTCCCGCCAGCTCGACACCAAAGGCAGGCAGGTTGGCGCGGATTTCGTCGGCGTCGCTGAGCTGCACCAGCTCCTCCTTGCGGCTGACACCAAGGAACCCGTAGTCGCCCTTCAACTTGCAGTCTTTGAGCACCTCGAGTCCGTCGCAGCTGTACTTCACCACGGCCACACCATCTCGCATCGTGGCCTCCACCAGAGCGCGCTCGTGGGCTTTCCAATCCACGACCAAGGGCTGCCCTTGATCGGCCACACTGTCACACAGCCCCTTGCTCAGCGTCGGTTCATCGGGCCGCACCGCACCGCCAATCGTCCCCGGTCCGCACCCTGCTACGCATAACGTCGACAGCGCCCCAGCACCCAACAGTGCGATGAAATCAGACAAACTCAGCATGGAGCGGATAGTCAATCGACCTTCGCCGGATGTCTACGCACGATTGGCGCTGCACCGGACCTGGCCGAGCTCCACCTGCAACGTCGGCCCACTGTCGCTGGTTCGCACCGGCAACAGTCGGGATTGCCGGCCCTCGCTACCTCGGCGCGCCCTATAGACGTGGTACTTCAGCGCCGCCACGGAGACGTCTATTCCCGTACGGTTACGCCACAGCACTCATCCCACACCGCCCGCAAGCACCCCCCGCCCTGGGATGAAGAAGGGCACGCAGATCAGCAGCATGACGATCTTGTTCGTGCGTGGGGTGGAGCCCTAGCGGCGGGGTCTCATTGAGCGATCCCACGCTGGCTCATCGAAGCGGGACGCATAGCAGGCGAGCACGAGAAATGTCCGATTCTATCGAGTGCCGAAGCTCGTCGGCGTCGCTAGCTTCGGCGAACCCACTCGGAGAAACGAGCCATGAAACTGAATCACGTAGTTACCTTGATCGCTGGCCTCACGCTAACCGCGCCGCTGCTATCGGCCGCGCCCGGCGGGGCCGATAGAAACGCCAAATCGAGCACGAGCACCAAGAAAAGCACTGCGGAACGGGAGATCAGCAACGCTGAATACGCCTTGAAGAACCTTCGGCGCCGCTTCTCGCGGGATTCGTGGAAGAAGAGTGCGCTGACGCGCAAGAGTGCAAGGAAGAACATTGCGAGCGTGCGCGCAAGGTTTGCCGAGGTAGCGAAGAAGGACCCACGTTGGAACATCAGTAAACAGCTTGCGGAAATTACGAAGTTCGAACGCATGGTCGACACTGCCGAGAAAGCCAGCGGCACGTCCTCGAAGCCCGCGGCCAAGGGAACCTCCAGCGCGGACACCATGGACGTCAAGACCCACCCGGCAGCCATGGAGATCCGAATGGCGCGCATGTTCATGAAGAGCCTGCGAAAGAAGATCGCTGCAAGAAAGTTTCAGAAGGACGACCGGCTTAGAAGAGACATGGCCGACGACTTCAGGAAACTCGAGACGAAGTACTTCGTGAAGATCCTCGGGAAAGACGCCAAGTTCCCGATCGCTGCCTGGAAGTCAGAGCTGGCCAAGTTCAAGAAGGCGGTCAACGCGGCGAACAAGAAGGCCGCAGACCGCCACAAGGCCGTCTACAATCAGCTAGCGCTCCGCACCGAGTATGACCAAATCGTCGATCAAAACATCCTGCTCGATCTCCTCTATGCTGCGTCCAAGGGCAAGTACAAGACGGGGCGCTACGAGTGGATGCGACAGAAGGTCGACGACCTCGGCAAGTTCTCGAGGGACTTTGCCAAGAAATGCGCGTCTCGGAAGTACGAATCGATCCCTCAGTCCAAGTTTGATCGAGAGAGGCGATTCCCCAAGGTAACCTGCGGACTTGCGCGGAACTACAAGAAGCTGGCGCTCAAGTTTGTAGACGCGAACGCCAAGGACGAGGTGAAGAAACTAATTGGCAAGCAGAAGAAGGCCATTAGCGCCCTGAAAAAGAGCGGCGCCATCACACCGAACAACTACTCCAGCCTTGCCAACCCAGAAAAGACGGTGAATCGCTACTTCGAGAAGTACGACAAGTACTATCGCCAGTTCAGTGGCCGAGCGAAACGCAGCACCTTCACACCCCTGGCTAACCAACAGGCTGCCTTTAGGTCCGCGCTGAAAGTCGCCGCCAAACGCAGCGCGTTTCCAAAAGATGCGCGCTACTTCGAGGCTTCCTTGAAACCTGCCGCCACCCGCAAGATCAAAGGAGCCGAGATCTTGAAGGCTAGGGCGATCAACTCCGCTTGGAAGATCAAGAAAAACGGCCTCGGCGTTCCCCTGAGCAAGGAAAAGTGGGCCTTCATCATGACCAAGTCGAAAGGCGATGCGTTCTGCCGGGTCAATCAAGGCGAAGTCAAAGCGCAGTACAAGGGCGGCGGCCGCTACACGAAGCCAGTTTGGAAGTATCACAACAACCACTTCTTCGTGAGCGCCTGCCGCTAGAGCGCCCTGTATCAGGCGGGCCTGGGCGGCCAAGAGGGCGGTTGGGAGTGCTCGGACGTCATGCATGGCACAGCAGTTGCTCCAAACTGCAGGCTCTACTAGGAGGCACTGAATGAACCTTCGACGCATTGCTCGCCTGCATCTCCCCCCGCCATCGCTTTCACCGTACTGACTGGAGTCCACGTGGGCGTGGCGTGGGCCCAGGACGCCTCAGCCGACGCGGGTGCCGACGCCACCGCGAGCACCGACGCGGCTGTGGACGCCGACACGGATGTGGACGGGGGAACCGCCGACAATGCTGGCGACTGCGGAGGAGCGGAGCGCACTTCGGGGGCAGCTTTTATCGGCGCTGGTTGCTGTTGAAAGCGCAGCTACGACGCGCCGCGCTTGTTCGGATCTTCGAGCGAAGTGACAGCCTGAGCCTGATCGCCAGCGATGGATCGGTGCGTCGATTCAGTGGCGCTTCTGCTGACCTCACGCGCGTCGTCTATCCCGCGACAGCAACGACGCTATCGCGGATTGGCACGGGGGATTGCTCGACGGTGGTATCCGCCTTGGCCATCAGCGCGCGAAAACCGGTGCTGCTCGTGCCCGCCATGAACGAGGACATGCTTCGCTCAGTATCCGCGCAGCGAAACCTAGCCCAGTTGCGCGAGGACGGCTTCTTCATCGCGCATCCCTCCCTGGGCTACGAGGTGGCGACGGCTCCGGGAGATCGCCAGAGCACCTTCGGCGGCGCTCCGCCCGTCGCAGCGGTTGCGGACATGGTGGAAGCGATTGTGGTTGAGGCCACACAGAACTGAGCAGCACGCCCGGCAGGATTCGAACCTGCGACCAATGGATTAGAAATCCATCGCTCTATCCGGCTGAGCTACGGGCGCTTGGGGCCGGCTGATTGCGCCGGCTACAAGAGATTGTCAAGCCGCTTTTCGGCGACGCCGATACCAACCCGCAAACAATAGCACCACCAGCCCTGAGAGGCGCCCACCGTCACCGCGGCCGCCAAGCTGTTTAGGTACGTGTCTCCAACAGGATCGTAACCGCCGGAGGTGTACACCTTTCCTGCGATGGGCTTGAGGGCAGAGGCGTGGTGCGCTCGAGCAGCCTTCATGTCGCCCGTCGCGCTCCAGGTCTTCGTATTGCCGTCGTAGACCGCCGCTTTGTTTGTCGGAACCAGGTTGCCAGTCGTACCCGTCAGCCCGCCGGCAACCACAACGACGATCATGTCGTTTTGAGTCAGCTGCCAAGCGGGATCGACTAGAATGGGACAGCGGACATCGTCGCCCCAATTTAGCGCCATGGTGCATGAGGATGCTCCTGGCGCCGTGACCGCCACCCTGTCAAGTCAAAAAGGGGGCAGCCGCCGCCCAGCTCCACGATCAGGGCGTCGGGATGGCGGCACCGATTCCCTCGGCGCCTTGACCCGCATGTGGGTGCCGCAACCACACGTCAGTGCTAGCGTGGCTTTGGTGACGAGCACTTCCAACACAGCGCAGTCCGACTTCTGGAACAACATCGCGGGTCCGGTTTGGGTGGAGGAGAAAGCTCGTCTCGATCGGATGAGTGAACACTTTTTGACTGGCGCCTTGCAACGACTGGCGCCCAAAGCCGGAGAACGCGTTCTCGACGTCGGCTGTGGGACGGGAGCGTCAACGGCCGCCCTTGCCGAAGCCGTAGGCTCCAAGGGCGAAGTTGTCGGCGTCGACATCTGCCGCGTGATGTTGGATGCCGCCAAAACCGCCCTTTCCGAACACCGACACGTAGAGCTGCTCGAGGCGGATGCTGAGACCTTCCGTCCGACGGAACCCGTTGATCTGGTTTTCTCGCGCTTCGGCGTAATGTTCTTCGCAGATCCCCACGCCGCCTTCGACAACCTTCGACAGTCTCTCACCCTGGGCGGGCGCATGGGCTTTCTGTGTTGGCGTGGCCGCCAGGAGAACGAGTGGGCCACCGTTCCCACCACTGCGGCCTCTAGCGTCGTCGACCTGCCCAGCGTCGACCCCACTGCACCCGGGCCCTTTCGAATGCAAAGCGGCGCGGACATAGTCGAACTGCTGATCGGCGCAGGCTTCGACGACGTGGGCGTCGAAGCCCTCGATCACGAACTGGCTTTTCCCCTTCAAGAAGCGTGCGAATTCTTCAGCCGCGTCGGTCCCATGGCAGCATTCCTGCGTGAAGCCGACCACACTCAGCGGCAAGCATTACACTCAGCACTCCAGAGCGCTCTAGACGAGCGACAAGTCGGCGGCGAGGTCCGTTTTCGAGCGGGCGCTTGGTGGGTCAGTGCTCGGCGCGACGAATAGGCCTCACCATTCGCCCTGGCTCGGCATCGTCGCCCAGGGATCCTCCGGCCGCAGCGCTGGCCCCCTCTGCAGCAGCTCAACGGATATCTCGTCGGGCGATCGCACGAACGCCATGCGGCCATCCCGCGGCGGCCTCAGAATCGTGACTCCCGCCGCCTGGAGCTTCTCGCAGATGGCGTAGATGTCATCCACTTCGAACGCCAAGTGCCCGAAGTTCCGACCGCCCGAGTAGGGCTCCTTCTGGTCCCAGTTGTAGGTCAGTTCTATCTGCGCGCTGTCGCCAGCCGCGCCCGTCGACAGAAATACCAGCGTGAATCGTCCGCCCTCACTTTCGTGACGCCGCAGTTCCTTTAGCCCCAGCACTTCGCAGAAGAAGTGAAGCGTGGCGTCGAGATCTCGTACGCGGACCATGGAGTGCAGGAATCGCATCTGGAGAACATAGGCCCGCCGCGAAGAATGCGCAATTTCAGCTTTTTGCCTGAGCCGGTTCAGCCACCCGCGTCAAAACGTCGCCTCGCCCGGGAGATTGTTCTACCCTTCTCGAGTGTTTCGCTTCGCTTCGTGCCTGCTCGCCGCTTCCTTGGCGCTCACTCCGCAACTGGCCCATGCCCAAGGCAAGGTCACCAGCCAGGACAAGAAGGCCGCTGAGCATATGGGCCAGGGTCGCTGGCTAGAAGCCGCCCAAGTGCTGCGAGAGCTCGTGACGACTGCACCCACAGCGACACGGCTGTTCAACCTGGCGCAAGCCGAGCGCAACCTCGGCGCCCTCGCCGACGCGAAGCTGCACTTCACTCAGGCATTGGAACGGGCCAAGCAAGAAAAGCTCCCACCCGTGGCCAACGCGGCGGAAGCATCCTTGGGTGATCTAGAGGGCAAAGTGCCCCAGCTCAGCGTGGAGATAACCCCTCCAGTGAACGGGGTGGAAGTCCGCATTGACGGCCGAATCGTCGAGCTCGACGCCAACGGAAGCCTGGAAGTGAACCCGGGCAGGCGACAGCTCATGGTCATCGCGCCGGGCTACGAAAACTATGAGCGCTCCTTGACCCCTCGCATTGGAGATCGCGTGGAGGTGCAGGTCGAGCTGGTTGCGAAAGACTCAGCTGCTGGCGCGGGCAGCACGTCCGGAGGTTCGGGTGAGGCCACGGGGGGAATCGACACGGGCGTGCCCGGTCCAAGCTCGGGGCCTCCCATGGCATCGATCATTCTCGGCGGTGTCGGGATAGCTGCGGCCCTTGGCGGGGGCTTCTTCTTCCTGCAGGCGCAGAGCAAGTTCTCCGATGCCGAAGATGTGTGCCCGTGCAACAGCAACGATCCAGACATCAAGCAGAAAGAGGCCGAGTTCAACGACCTGGTCGATCAGGGGCAGACTTCCCGTGTAGTAGGCGGTGTGTTGCTCGGGGTCGGGGGTGCAGCCATCGGTACCGCCGCAGTGCTCTGGGTCCTGAACGAACAAGAAAAGGACAGCGCGCGCCGTAGGCGATTTCTGGGTGCTTCCGG
This sequence comes from Polyangiaceae bacterium, assembly GCA_965222375.1. Classification (GTDB taxonomy): domain Bacteria; phylum Myxococcota_A; class Polyangia; order Polyangiales; family Polyangiaceae; genus JACKEA01. The sequence goes on along the minus strand of CBDCTZ010000016.1, from coordinate 1,785,522 downwards.
CCTGCGCTTTGGCTTCACGCCGTTGCCTGGCGGCGGGCAAGCCGTCTTCAGCGCGCCCTTGTTCTGACGTCCCCCGTCTAGGGGCAAGCCGTGTACTTCGCCTTGCGATAAGAGTCGCCAATCGACGGGACGTGACAGCACTCGGCGCTGCCACTCGGTTGCCCTTGGGCGTTGTAACACTCCAGGGACACCTCGTAGCCGAACACCAGGTTCATCGAATACTTCGAGGTGGCGACCAGTTTCTCGCTCTTCAGAGTGTTGCCCGTAAGCACCTTGGAGCCGACCGTTGCCGTCAGTTTGCCGGCATTCGCATCGTAGACCATCTTGTACTTGTTCCAGGCGTCTTTCGTGAAGCCATGTTTGGTCAGAGGAATGATGTCGTGAGTCTGCACGCCCGAGCACTTGCCCACGGCGTTGCCATGCAGGGTGCGGGACCAATACTGCGAAGCAGGCGGGTTGCGGTAGGCAGCGGTCAAAAAGCCATTGCACCACTTGCTGCCCCTGCGCACGTCGAAGAAGTGGAAGAACTTCGAACCCAGCTTCGGCGGTGAGTAGTACGTATTGTAGCACTGCCCTGACCAGTTCGTGGTCTTGACCTCGAACTCCACCGACAGAGTTTTGTACTCGACACCCGTTTGCAGCTTCATAGGCACGAGCTTCATGGGTGCGGTCTTCGTCGACGTGTATTGCCAGTTGAAAGACTCGCTCACACACGCCCCGCCGCCAGAACCGCCACCAGACCCACCACTGCCAGCGGAACCACCGGAGCCCGCCGCACCACCAGAAGCACCGCCGCCACTACCCGCCGAGCCGGCACTTCCGCCACTACCCGAAGATCCGCCGCTGCCTGCGCCGCCGCCCACGCCTCCCGATGCGGCGCCCGCCAATCCGCCGGCCCCGCTAGTGCCCACTACCCCCGCGGTTCCCCCCACGCCAGCTACCGCGCCCGACCCACCGCTCGCCCCAGCAGCCCCCGCACTACCCGGTCCCGCAGAGTCGTCACTCGAGCACGCCACAAGCACCATGGCACCGACAGCGAGCGAGCAAGCGAGCAAGCTGCCGCCAACTCCGGGTTGGCGCCCGGAAGGTGCGGGCTTGGGTCCATCGTCGCGATTCTTGGGCATTTCCGTTCACTCCGGCTGGTGCTTCCAGTGACTGTGCAAACTCCGTGCCGGTCGTCCGTCGCTCGGGCAGCCCCTTGGTATTGCCCCCCGCGCTATGCAACCTTCCGGCGCATGCGTATTCGGACTGCCCTTCTGTCCCCACTGCTCTTGCTTGCCTGTGAACAATCGCCCAACGAACCCGCTGCCCCAACTAGTGCCAAACCAAGCGCCGCCTCCGCCAAGAGCGTGAGCAGTGCCGCGTCCGTGGCTCCCGCCAAACAGCCCCGCCCGAAGACGCCGGCGGAATTCCAGCGCCACGCCGACAAGCTAGCCCACAAGTTCATCATCTTGGACGGCCACATCGACGTGCCCTACCGCCTGGAGCAAAGCAAGGACAACGCAGGCAATCTGACCGAGAACATCCTGAAGCGAACCGAAAAGGGAGACTTCGATCTGCCGCGAGCTCAGAAAGGCGGCCTCGACGCGCCCTTCTTCAGCGTCTACATCCCCGCGCGCTACGAAACGGGCGGTGCCAAGAAGCTAGCGAACAGTCTGATCGACATGGTTCAGAGCATCGTGGATCAGAGCGACGGTGCCATGACCATTGCCACGAGCACCACGGAAGTGCGGCAGGCCTTCAGCGCCGGCAAAGTCGCCGTGCTACTGGGCATGGAGAACGGCTCTCCAGTGGAGCGCAAGCTGGACAACGTCAAGTACTTCCACGAGCGAGGCATTCGCTACATCACCCTGGCCCACTCCAAGGACAACCACATCAGCGACTCTTCCTACGACACTCGCAATACCCATGGTGGCTTGAGCGCGTTTGGAGAGAAGGTCGTCACAGAAATGAACCGACTGGGCATCCTCGTCGACGTTTCCCACATCTCCGACCAGGCCTTCGAGGACGTGATGCGAGTCTCCAAGGTCCCAGTCATCGCTTCCCACTCGTCCTGCCGACACTTCACCCCCGGGTGGCAGCGCAACATGAGCGACGAAATGATCCGCAAGCTTGCCGCCAAGGGCGGCGTCATCCAGATCAACTTTGGCTCCGGCTTCCTGGACGAGAAGATCCAGAAACAGGCCTCGGGGCGATACGCCAAACTCGGCGCATTGCTAAAAAAGAAGAAGCTCGGCTGGTCGGATAAGCGTGCCAAGCCCATCAAGAAACAGTTCTGGGAACAGTTCGAGAAGAAGTTTGCCAAACTCGACCAGGTCGTCGATCACATCGACCACGTGAAGAAGCTCGTCGGCGTCGAGCACGTCGGCCTAGGCTCTGACTTCGACGGTGTAGGAGATTCACTGCCCGAAGAGCTCAAGGACGTCTCCCAGTACCCGAACTTGATCCGCGCCCTACTCAAACGCGGCTACAGCGACGAAGAGATCGAGATGATCTGTTCCAAGAACGTGTTGCGAGTCTGGGAGACCGTGGAAAAGCACGCGGCAGCCCAGGGCGGCACGTAGTCCGCTGGGATTTGTTGAGGGGTGCGCATGGAACGAGCGGGCATAGCGTGCTAGGACGCCTGACGCTTCGTCCGTATCCGTCTGAGGAGGCAGTTCACATGAGACACTTAGTTTACGCGGGGCTCATCGTCGGTGTTGCGGTCGTCGGCTCGGCCACCGCATGTTCGAGCAGCGGGGGCGGCGGGGGTGGGCTCGATGGCGGCGGCAACGCTGGCGGCTTCGGTGCGGCAAGCGGAACCGGAGGGCGTGTTGTCGATGGCAGTGGCAACTTCGGCGGCCTCGGCGCAACGGGTGGGTCAGGCGCAACCGGGAACTTCGGCGGCGTGGGCGCGACCGGTGGCTTCGGCGCAACCGGCGGCACTGGCGCAACCGGCGGCTTCGGCGCTACTGGCGGCTTCGGCGCAACCGGCGGCACTGGCGCAACCGGCGGCTTCGGCGCGACCGGCGGCACTGGCGCAACCGGCGGCTTCGGCGCGACCGGCGGCACTGGCGCAACCGGCGGCACCGGTGGCACGACTGTCACATTGCCTTCCGGGTGCGCGGACGGGATTCCCACCGCGTGCAACCCGGTTAACAACCAAGGCTGCACCGGAACCGGCGTGGCGTGCGACTTCAGCGACTCTGCTACCACGGGCGTGGCCTTCGAGTGCTATCCGCCCCCGAACACCGCTGCCAAGGGTGCCGCGTGCGGAACGGATCCCACTAACGGGCCTTGGTGCATCCCCACCTACGGCTGCGATGTGCCGGAGAACGACGCCGCCACGCCCCCACCTGGAACGTGCAAGAAGTACTGTTGCTCGGTTTCCGACTGCGTAAGCGGTGAGACCTGCGTGGCCTTCGACGCTACCGGAATCGGAACGCTCGGCTTCTGCAACTAGCGAGCGGAACCCCACCCCGAACCGCCAGCCCCTGACTTCCCTGACCCCCGTAGCGTCGTGCTAGGCCTACATTCGCTGCCGAGTGTAGGGGCACAGCAGGTTGCGCCGAGCTTCTAAGCCTCCGTCGAACCGCTGGGCCAGGAGACTGCGGCAGTTGCGAGGTCGACGGCAGGCCAAGCGGCGCGGTACGAGCGTTGACGAGTGGGAGGCGCTGCACGCCTTGGCCTCGACGCGGATGGCGACGCATTCACAAATTGGCCTGCTCGCGGACCACCAAACGCAGCAGATCGATGAGCCGTCAGGGATGCGGTGACAAATTGGAGCGCGCCGTTTCACCACCCGCCTCGAACAGCTCCTTCGGATTCGTCCACTCGAGGGATACCTAGATACGTTGTGCCACCGGTGTTCCCTTCAACGCTCCGTTTGCTCCTCGAGCCAGGCCAGGTAGCTCGCAGAGCCTTGCAGCACCGGCAGCGCGAGGATCTCCGGCTCGTCGTAAGGGTGGTGCTCCTTGAGCCACGATTCCAAAGCCGGAAAGTGCTCCCGCCGAGTCTTGATCAACAGCTGCACTTCTTGCTCGTCCTCCAACTTGCCCTTCCAAGTGTAGAAGGACCACAGGCCCGGCACGATGTTCACGCAGGCGGCCAGCTTTTCCTCGACCAGCCCGCGAGCGAGCTGCGCCGCGACGTCGCCTTCAGCGGGCGCGGTGCAGAGAACTACAATTGCGTCCATGGTCGCCATGCTTGCCACGGGCGCCGAACCGGCTCAAGGGTCGGCGCGCCGCGCCTTGAAGTGATTGATCAAGCCGTTGGTCGAGCTGTCGTGACTTTGCACCGGACTGCCGCCGTCGAGTTCTGGCAAGATGGCCTTCGCCAACTGTTTGCCGAGCTCCACGCCCCATTGGTCGAAGCTATTCACGTTCCAGAGCACGCCCTGCACGAAGATCTTGTGCTCGTAGAGTGCAATCAACGTGCCCAGGGTCCGAGGCGTGATGCGATCTACCAAGAACGAACTGGTCGGTCGGTTCCCGGGAAAGACCTTGTGGGGCAGTAGCTCCGCCAGCCGTGCGGCGTCCATGCCCTGCGCCTCCAGCTCCGCGCGGGCCTCAGCTTCGGTCTTGCCACGCATCAACGCTTCGGTCTGCGCGAAGAAGTTGGCCAGCAAGATCCTGTGATGGTCCCCGATCGGATTGTGGGAATGCACCGGCGCGATGAAGTCCGCTGGCACGAGTCGCGTGCCCTGATGAATCAATTGGTAGAAGGCATGCTGCCCGTTGGTCCCGGGTTCACCGAACACGATGGGCCCAGTCATGAAGTCCGAGATGGGTTGACCATCCTTCGTGACCCCCTTTCCATTGCTCTCCATGTCCCCCTGTTGGAAGTAGGCGGCAAAGCGATGCATGTACTGGTCGTAGGGCAAGATGGCGTGAGCGTGGGCGTCCCAAAAATTCGCGTACCAGGCCCCGAGCAGCGCCATCAGCACGGGAACGTTCTTGTCCAAGTCTGTGGTAGCGAAATGCCGGTCCGCATCGTGAGCGCCGGCCAAGAGTTCCTCGAAGTTGTCCATACCGATCGTGCAAGCGATGGACATCCCAATCGCCGACCACAGCGAAAAACGTCCGCCGACCCAGTCCCAGAACTCGAACATGTTCTCCGGATCGATGCCGAACTCCCGCACCGCAGCCTCGTTGGTCGACAGGGCAACGAAGTGCTTCGGCACAGCGCCTTCACCCAAAGCGTCCGTCAACCACTTCCGCGCCGAGCGAGCGTTGGTGAGGGTTTCCTGGGTCGTGAACGTCTTCGAAGCCACGCAGAATAATGTGCGCGCTGGGTCGAGCCCCTTCAGCGTCTCACTCAAATGCGTCCCATCCACATTCGAAACGAAGTGCACCTGCATTCCGTCCCGCCAATAGGGCTTCAATGCTTCTGTAACCATCATGGGTCCGAGGTCGGACCCACCGATGCCAATGTTCACGACGTTGGTCAGCGCTTGTCCCGTCGCACCCTGCCACTTTCCAGCATGCAGGGCCTCCACGAAGCTTCGCATCTTCGCCAAGACCGCTTGCACCTTCGGCATCACGTCTTCGCCGCCAACCTGCATCGGAGTGCCCACACGATTGCGTAGAGCCACGTGCAGCACTGCTCGCCCTTCAGTGACGTTGATCTTGTCTCCGGCAAACATAGCGCTAATGGCCTTGGGTACTCCCGCTTGCTTGGCCAACGCGCACAGCAGCCCGAGGGTCTCGTCGGTGATGCGGTGTTTGGAGTAGTCGAAGAGCACCTCACCCAGCTGGATGCTGTACTTCTCGAAGCGCTTCGGGTCCTTTGCGAAAAGCTCCCGCACGGGCACCTCGGCTACGGTCGTTTTGTGCTGCTGCAGGGCCACGAAGGCGGCGGATTCTGTAAGCGTGGACATGCCGCGCATGGTACCTCTCAGCGAAGGAAATGGGGCACTACCGCGCCAGAGATCTCCTCCTTCCTCCCAGCCTGGTGAGCTTCCTGCGCGCACCCATGGCCGCCGCGTTCCCCTTCGTCATCGAAAACCACAGCGTGGCCCTCGGTCTCCTCGCCCTCGCCGGCGGCAGCGACATGCTCGACGGCTATCTTGCCCGGCGCTTCAACCAGGCCACGCCCGCCGGCGCGGTCGTCGACGGCCTGACCGACAAGCTCTTCGCCACTTCCGTCGTCGCCACGCTGTTCTTCACCAACCACTTGAACTTGCTCGGAGTGGCGCTCCTGGGCATGCGCGAGCTTGGCGAAGCGCCCCTCGTTGCCTGGTGGGCCGTCAGCCGCCCACGCCGCAAGGCTAAAGCCGAAGCCCCCGAGGCCAACGCCCTAGGCAAGGCCGCCACGGTGCTCCAGTTCGCTGCCGTCGCAGCCATTCTGCTCCATCACTCGCTCAGCTGGCCCTTGCTCTACGCCACCGGGGCGCTGGGGTTTGTCGCCGCTGTGAGCTACTGGCGAAGAGAACTAGCGAGTTTTGAACGGTGATCGCTCACAGCGAAGTGTCAACCCTCGGCCACACTTAGCTTGGTTTGTTTCTTGGGGATGTGCCGCTCAGCGCGTCATCGACAGTTCTTCGCGGTTCCCGCGAGTTCGCGGACGCGGAGGGGAGCCACCTGCAATCGGCGCGAGGTATTCTTGGCGGAGGTCGAGGACGCTCGGCGTTGGCCGGAAACAGGACCCCATCGCGTCAAGCGCGTCCGCCGCTTGACGGCAGGCTGGTAGAGAGAGCGCGACTGCAACAAACTGCAGACACAAAAGTCCCAGGGTGGGAGGGCAACTTGTTCGGCACACTGCAAGACCTGGTTGCGCAAAATCTGTACGGTGTCCCACCCCGGGTGGGACACCTTGTCGGGCGACACCGATGCTGAGTTGCGGAAGTTCGCGCCGGCGGGTGGCGTCGTCTCGACTGGTGGGGGCTGCGGTGCGGGCGGGCCTATGGGGGCCCGCCACATCCGCACCTCCGCCGGGGCGCCGGCGCCGCGAATGTCTGCTTGTTCGGCGCAGGCGTTCGGGTGAGTACGTCGACAGTGCAATTCGCCTTCGCCAGTGGAGGTCGAACAGCAATGCGACGGCGTGGAGCGCGAGCGGCGCGTAGGTCGGGTATTCGGCGCTCGATGCTCGGGCCTTGGGCATCGTCTCGCGCCCAGGTTGGGCATCGGTCTGGGTCGCCATTTCCGCTGCTCGATTCGCATCTGTCTCACGCTCGGGTCGTCTCGGTTGCGCCGCACGGCTGCATCTTTTCTTACGAATCTTCTTGACAGGTTTTCGCACGCGCATCGGCGCGAAACGGCGACGCGACAGTTTGTGCGTGCGTGCCGCGCGTGGGTGGCTCGCGTGTGCGGTTTCACGCGCGAGACGGCTCGCGCGGCGGTTGGCGGCGCGATCGCCACGCAGCGGGTCAGCTGAGAAGCCAAGAATACGCGTGTTAGGCAAGTAAGCATGAAACTCACATCGTCGGGAACCTCGAAGCGAATGGCTCATCTCTCGGACGATGAAGTCCTGGCGAACTTGGGCAGCGTGATTGGCTCCCGGCGTAGGATCACGGCACAGCTCGTGGCGTACCTCGGCGAGGTGGAAGCACGGCGGTTGGAGCTGAGGGAGGCGTGTTCCTCCATGTACGAGTTCTGCTGCCGCAAGCTGAAGCTCAGCGAGGGCAGTGCGCATCGGCACCTTGCAGCAGCTCGGATTGCACGCAGCTATCCGATGGTCCTGGACCTGCTGCGAGAAGGACGAATCCACGTGACAGCGCTCAGCATGTTGCAGACGTACCTTTCCGTCGAAAACCACGCCGAGTTGCTCGCAGCGGCCTGCGACAAGAGCAAAGCCGAGGTCGAACTTTTGATCCGCTCACGCTTCCCGAGGCCAGATGTGGCAGACGCGATCTGCCCAGTGTTCGTCCAAGCCCAGCTCGGAGGCAATACCGCTGTTGCGGGCCAATCCGGTGGCGCGGCGGCGGGCCAGTCGAATGTGGCGGACTCTGGGCCGGCGGCCGTTGCCCTCGCCGCTGCGGGCCAATCGGCTGCCGGAGCTTCGCGAGTGGCGACCGTTGAACTCCATGAGCCCAGGCCCCGCGTGTCACCGCTTTCCGCGCAGCGTTTTCACATCCAGTTTTCTGCCGGCACGTCCTTCAAGGACAAGCTCGAGCGCGCCCTCGACTTGATGAGCCACTCGAATCCGAAACGAGACTTGGCAACGGTCATCGAGCGGGGGCTCGACTTGGTGCTGGCAGAGCTGGAAAAGAAGAAGCTCGGCAAGACTGACCGGCCGCGGCGTTCTACTGGAACCAAGCACGGCGACTTCTCCCGCCAGGCCCGCAGGGAGATCTACGAGCGCGATGGCGAGCAGTGTACGTACACGTCGCCAAACGGAGAACGCTGCCAGGCACGCGCGTTCGTGCAGCTCGACCACGAAGACCCGCGCGCCTGTGGTGGCGCTGGCACGACTCGCAACGGACGTCTGCTATGCCGCGCGCACAACTTATTCGAGGCCGAGAAGGTCTTCGGACGAAAATACGTCGAGAGCAGAATTCGCCTTCGCCAGCAGAGGTTGGACAGACAGTCGCGGAGCGCGCTTGAACAGACCAACGCTGAACTTCCCGCGGCACCCGACGCGCTGACCTGCCGGCAAAGTGACGCCAACACCCCCCCGACCCCGGACGCTTCGAACTGCCAGCAAAGTGACGCCAACACCCCCCCGACCCCGGACGCTTCGAACTGCCAGCAAAGTGACGCCAACACCCCCCCGACCCCGGACGCTTCGAACTGCCACACAAGCAGCGCCGACGAACCTGCGTCAACCGGCGCGCTGAGCCGCCGCACAAGCAGCGCCGACGAACCTGCGTCAACCGGCGCGCTGAGCCGCCGCACAAGCAGCGCCGACGAAATCATCTCAACCGACACGCCGAACTGCCGCACAAGCAGTGCCGACGAACCTGCGTCAACCGGCGCGCTGAGCCGCCGCACAAGCAGCGCCGACGAACCTGCGTCAACCGGCGCGCTGAGCCGCCGCACAAGCAGCGCCGACGAAATCATCTCAACCGACACGCCGAACTGCCACACAAGCAGCGCCGACGAAATCATCTCAACCGACATGCCGAACTGCCACACAAGCAGCGACGAAATCATCTCAACCGGCGCGCTGAGCCGCCGCACAAGCAGCGCCGACGAAATCATCTCAACCGACACGCCGAACTGCCGCACAAGCAGTGCCGACGAAGTCGTGCCGACCGACGCGTCTAGCTGCCGCGTGGACGACGCCTGTGAACTCCGCGCCAATCAGTCATTCCGCTCCCTCGAGCATGCGGCAGGCGGAGCTGCCGATCTGGACGCGGAGACCTCGCGGGGTCGCGAAGTGCGCGACCAAGCCCGCGTGAACTCGGCCGATGTGGAATCCAAGCTTGTCAGCGCCCTGACGAACATGGGCTTTCGGCGCGGAGAGTCGAAGAAGGCTGTAGCTGCGCTGGCGTGTCGAGGTGACACTCGCGGCCCGCGCGCCGAGCACCTGGCTACACTCTTGCGGCAGGCGCTCGCAATTCTGGTCCCGTAGCGGGTTTCTGCAGCGTGACCGGCGCGGGTTGAGTCTCGGGCGTGGACGGCCGCTGCCACGATGCCCGCTGAGACCCGATTCACACAAGGCCTTGGCAACGGAAAGGCTTTTGTTGGCCACCAAGTCGCCAAGAAAGCCAGGCTCGCCAAGGAAGATTGGTTTGGGAGTCACTTGCGGCGCTCTGAGACTGAGATCACATCGACCTCCACGCTCCCTCTAGCCCCAAACCAACCAAAACTGCACTCTCAGTGACACCGACTTCTTCGCTCGAAACCACGCTTGGCGGCCTTGGCGGGTCTTAGCGGCTTGGCGGTTCTTCTTCCCAGGATTTCAGCCAGGAGGTGCGCCCGACGGGTCGGACCGAGAGCTGTAGAAAGATGGGCCCTCGGGCGGGAACACGGTGTCGGGCAACCTGCGGGCTGGGTTGTGTTGGTTTTGTGCACGGCGGACTTGGATGGCCGGGGCGACGGCGAGAACGGTTTAGGACTGACTTGGCACTTGCGCCGAGTTGATCAGGGTTCAAAGTCATCGGCGGCTTTGGCAGCGCGCTCCTTCTTCGCTCCGGCCTGGGCGCGGGAGGCGACACGCTTGGTCTTCGCTCCGGCCTGGGCGCGGGAGGCGACACGCTTGGTCTTCGCTCCGGCGTGGGCGCGGGAGGCGACACGCTTGGTCTTCGCTCCGGCCTGGGCGCGGGAGGCGACACGCTTGGTCTTCGCGGCGGCGTTTCGTCCGGGAGCTTGCGTCCCTTTGGCGGCTTTTCGTCCGGGAGCTTGCGTCCCTTTGGCTATCTTTGCACCCTCAGAAGCGGCGGGGGCTTGGGCGGATTTTCGGAGAGCACGGACTAACTCGTCTGCTCTTTCCTCCACGTCCTCGGCGCGCTTGAGCATGGCTTGGATCATCGATGCTGCATCGTTGAGGTTCTTGCGCACTTCTGCCCGCTTGCGAGGGCCGCCTTTGCGGAAGTTCAGATCGACATGAACGTCAGCTGCCAGGATCTGCGTCAACAGTCTCCGGAGTTGCTTGCTCGTCGTTTGCATGCGCCGACGCAGGCGGATACTATCGTTGGTTGCCTGTTCCACGGCCTGAGCCAGATCCACACTGTCAGGCCGTGCTGGTTTGGCGGCGACCCTCACTCGCGCAATCACTTCGTCGTCGGCTGCTGCGTCTTCAGTCAGTTCGAAGCTCAGCGGCTGAGCTGACGCTTGTTTCTTTTCGACAGCGTCCGCGAGCACGGCGACTGCGGGAGCGAGCTTGCGCTTTGCTTGTGGCGGCGCGCTTTCCGGCGAGCCCGCCGCCTCGGCGCCAGGCAACTTGGCGCCCGGCTGCAGCTGGTCAGCGGACTTCGAGATCCCAGCGGTGGCTTGCTGCAACTGGTCGACGGACTTCGAAACCCCAGCCGCGTTTTTCTGCAGCGAATCGACCATGGCGCCGCCGGGCACTGCTCCGAGCGCCGTTTGCTTCAATGACGCGCCAAAGCCTCCGAGCATTCCACCAGCCGCAGAAGGAGCCGCGGGCGTAGACTTCTTCTTCGGCGGGGCGGCAGCCGGCGTCACGACTTCCGCGTCCTGCAATTCGAGGTCTAGCTCCCGGGCCAGCGCGATTCGGATCTGCTCTTCTTGATTGGGCGCCTTGCCTAGCTCCAGCTGCAGCGCATGCACCTTCACGAACAGTGGATCGAAACCTGAGTGTCCAGACTGGTATAGGCGCCCCTGACTCACGTCGGACGGGCCCGGGCTTCCCAGCAGAGCGCACGACGGTTGCCACAGTGCGCAGCCAAGGACGAGGGCGGCCAGGGTTCGAGAGCATAGAAAGCGGGGAGGTTTCATAGGCGGACTCCAATTCAGTCGATTGCGTCGCCCGCGGAACTAGCGCCACCTCCACCAAGTCAAATCCCGACTGAGCTACGCTGAGCTGGAGCCCAGCGGGCACGGCGCGAGCGTGAGGTCTACGACTAGAGGCGGCCTTGCAGCTCGGCACGCGCCGAGCCCGTCCTCAGTCGTCGATGTCCTTCAGTCCCCGAACCTTGCGCCCACCGAGGCCAAGTCCTCCGGGACCGAAAATCTCGCCCGAGTCCGGCTTGAGCTTCATTCCGGCCGGGTTGTGCTTGCTTACCTCTTGCGCAAGGGACTTCTTGCGCAATGCGGGCGCTGGCCCCGCTGGGGGTGGGCTGAGTTTCTGGCTCGCGGTCTCTTTCGCCGGAGCTGGGGATGGCTTGGTCGTCTGGCACGCCACCACGACGAAGACGATGGCGCAGGTTCCGAACAGCTTGCGCACCCTCACAACTCAGCCGTGCGTTCGCCGACGGGGTTCACCCGGGGTTGCGGGCGCTTGGTGATGCGGACGGGGACGCCGTGGCGGGGGCGTAGGGTGGCTTCGGGGAAGGGCTCGTCGTCACGGTGGGATGTGAAGCGGTAGCGCCTCAAGAGCACGGCGAGGGCGAGTTGGGCTTCCATGTAGGCGAAGTGATTGCCAATGCAAGTGCGGGGGCCAGCGCCGAAAGGCAGGTAGGCGTAGCGGTGACGCTCGGCTTCGGCCTCAGGCAGAAAGCGGTCGGGGTCGAAAACCAGGGGGTTGGGCCAGAGGCTGGCCTTTCGGTGTAGAGCCCAGGGCGAAACCATGAAGTTGGTGTTTTTGGGGAGCTCGTAGCCGCCGACGCTGACGGGGCGATTCGTATCGCGGCCGAACATGTACACCGGCGGATACATGCGTAGGGCTTCCTTGAACACGCGCAGGCACAGTCCCAGCTTGGGCAGATCCGCAAGCGTTGGCTCGTGGCCAAGGGCATCCACCTCACGCTCGAGCGCCGCGTAGACGTCGGGATGGCGAGACGCGAGGTAGATCGACCAGGCAAGACCCGTCGCGGTGGTTTCGTGTCCCGCGACGAACAAGGTCAGCAGCTCGTCGCGCACCTGACGATCGCTCATCTGCGTGCCGTCGTCCTCGTCTCGAGCCGACAGCAAGCTCGACATCAAGTCGCCGGGGTGTTCGGGTGAGGCGCGTCGCTCGTCGATCATGTGCTGCACGGTTTCGTCCAAGACAGCGAGAGCCTTGCGCAGCTCGCGACCACGGCGGCCCACGAGCGCGATGGGGCCGCGCAAGCGATCGATTGCTTTTTCGACCAGGGGGCGAGTGGGAGCCGGAAAGCGATGCAGCGAATTGACCAACTTGCGCCGGGTGAGCACGTGGGCGATGGCGTAGGGCCGACCGATCATCCATCCGGTCCAAGACAACGCCACGGTCAGGGCGTTACCGATCTCGTCGGCCTCGGTGAAGGTGTCGGCGTCAAAGAGCGTCTTGCCCGCGACGCTCATCGTCAGTCGCGTAGTTTCGTGGAGCAGCTCGAAGGAGTCACCGTCCTTCCATTCCGCGCAAGTGCGCTCGGCGATCTGCACCATGTCTCGGGCGTAGGCCTCCAGGGCCCGAGGCTGAAACATGGGCGCCATCACGCGGCGCTGGCGTTGCCATAGCTCGCCGTTCGCTGTGAACAGCCCTTCGCCGGCTAGCGGGAACAATGCGAAGCGCAGCATGCCGGACTTGTCGAAGACGCGCCCGTGATCGACCAAAGACTCTTGGATCAACTCGGGCGAATTGACCACGACAGCTTTGACACTGCGAACTGGCAGACGCAGCCGCATCAGTGGCTCTTCTGCGTCGGCAAGCTTTTGCAGCACGCCAAGGCGATCTTTGCGGAAGTCGCCGTTGTGACCCATGGGCCCATCGCCGCCAGGAGCGAAGGGCATCGTGTCGATATGCTTGTCAGTCAAGTCGAAACCCTCGACCTACCCTGCCACAGGCTTGCGGTGCATGTCGACGCACGACGCCGCAGGAGACTTGCGCTGCGGCGCCAAGCAACACCGCGATGTACAACTGAAGAGGCGTCAAACGTCGGCGCCAGTGGGAGGCTCGCAGCCCGCACCGAACCCCATGTCCACGCCGCACTCGCCGTTGGCTTGGCAGCACGGAGTGCCGACACCTACCGACGGACAGAAAGCGGGCGCGCAGGAGCTGCCGCCGCCCGTGCCCCCGGATCCACTGGTCGCGCCAGAGCCGCCGGTACCACCGAACCCGCCGGTCGCGCCACCGCGGCCAGGGCTGCCGCCGAGACTGGCGTCCAGCTGCGGCTTGCCACCAGTTCCGATGCCGACACCGCCAGTTCCAACACTGACGCCACCAGTTCCGCCGGCGCCGGTGCCGCCAGTCGCAGCCCCGCCATCGACAACTCCACCGCCACTGCCTGAGCTACTGCAGGCTGCCACCAGCAGCGTCACGATCATGGGCGCGCTGAGGAGCGCACTCATGCTGTTCATGAAGCGCACGAAGCGCAAGGGGCATGCCAGGTAGCGGCGGTCGAAGGCGCACGGCTCTTTGCGGCATTCCCCGCAAGGACTGCAGCGCAAAGCCGGCCCTCGGAAACCGCGTCCCGTTCCCATGCAAGCGCCCCGCGGTGTGGGTGGAATGCCACGGAACCAGCCATCAGCTGGGCCTGACTGCCACGACTGGCAACCTCGACTGGCAAACTCGACTGGCAAACTCGACTGGCAACCTCGACTGGCAACCTCGACTGGCAACCTCGACTGGCAACCTCGACTGGAACATTGTCGCGGTCGCGCGTCTTTGGTTTTTGGGGATGGCAACAGAGCTGCGGTCGAACTCGGTGCTGACGCTGCGGGGACTCTCGCGGGTAGCTGCACCCTGACGAGCCGCGGGCGGGCGGCACCACGCCGTGGGCGGTGGGAACTAGTTCAGCTCTGTTGCCTTCCAAGAAAAGCTAGGGCGGTGGGAACTAGTTCAGCTCTGTTGCTTTCAAAAAACTAGAACGGGGAAGGTCTTCCGTTCCGCGCGATGGCTGCGTTCTCCACCGCTCAGCGCGGGTCCAAATCTTCCATTCCACGCAGGGTCACCGTTCCCTTGAGGGAAACGGGCGTCCAATGGCCGGGATCCACGTCGCCGGTCAGTAGTGCGCCGCTCGCGCCGGCCACGTATTTGCGTTTGCCATCGTGGGAGATGAGAGCTGCGTGCAGGTCCTGTTGGGTTTGGGCGGGGGTGAGCCGCCAGCCCGACGCGGCGTCATATTCACCGATCAAGCCGGCATTGCCCGAGACCACTGCGTGCTTGCCATCGTGGGAGAGGGCGACGGCGCGGAGGCCCTGGTCGTAGCTCCGCTCTTTGTCGAAGCTCAGGCCCAGGTCGCGGCTTGCCCAAACCGAGCCGCTGAGATCTACAGCGAGAATCAGGCCGCCGCTCGTGTCCATCGCGACGCCATAGAGATCGCCTGCACCGGGGATGACCGCCGAGGTGAACGTGTTGCCGCGATCCTTGGAGCGCACGACGGCGCCAGCGTCGCCCACCGCCAACATGAGTTGGCCACCGTGAGAGAGCGCGACTGAGCGCAGTGTGGATTTCGTCGATGTGGAGACGAGGCGCCAGGTGTCGCCGCCGGTGTCCGTCACGGCGATGGTGCCGTCGTCGCCCGCCACGATACCGATGAACTTGCCCTGGGCGCCCGAGAATTGGCCGGTCACGCGCACGGCTCGCAAGGTCTTGTCGGTGTTGACCTGTTGCTCGCTCCAGGTTTCACCGCTATCTCGGGTTCGCGCCACATAGCCCGCTTCACCCACAGCCCATCCGTCGTTGTTCCCAACGCAGGCAACGGCGTGCAGATCTTTGTTGGTCAGCGTGCGCTCGTGCCAGCTGACGTCGTCGAAGGTCTGCACGAACGCACCCTCGTCACCGACGGCGGCCTTCCAGCCCGTCGTGCCCCCGGTGCCGCCTTCGGACGGCGCGGGTTTCTCGTCGTCATCGCTGCTGCAGGCGCAGGCCAAGCTGGCAACAAATATCAGTGCGGTCGTCACAATCCCCGTTCTCATGACCACTAGGGTACATGACTTTCCTCATCTTCCATGGCGCCCGGGACGTAAGCCTAGGGACTCATTGGCATTTTGGGGAGGGCGCCCGTCCGATTTGCGCTTCGTGCCGCTACCCAAGGAGGCTGTAAGCTGGGCGCGCGGCATGCGTTGTCCCTTGCGCCTCATTCCCTCTGACTGCTCATGCTTGTCTCCAAATCTCGCCTTCGGCTGTCCGTATTTGCCGCCACGCTGATCGCCGCAGTTGGCTGTGCCGCGAACAAACCCGCGAAGCCACCTCAACCAGAACCGGCGACCAAGCGGGACTCGAGCGCGAAGCAGCGCGAGAAGGTCGCCATCACGGTCTACAACCAGAACTTCGGGCTGGTGCGCGAGATCCGCAAGATCAACTTGGGCAAAGGACGCGTATCACTGGAGTACCAAGACGTCTCTGCGCACATTCAGCCGGAGACGGTGCACATTCACAGCCTGGACCGCGGCGATGCGCTGTCCGTGTTGGAGCAGAACTACCGCTACGACTTGCTCAGCCCGCAGAAGCTGCTCGAGAAGTACGTCGGCAAGAAGATCAAGGTCTATCGTTACAACGAGAAGACGGGCACCGAAGAGGCCTTCGACGCGGAAGTGCTCGCAGTCGAAAAGGGCACGGTGCTGAGGATCAACGGCCAAGTAACCTACAACTTCCCAGGGCGCTTTGCGTTCCCAAAGGTGCCAGAGAACTTGATGGCCAAACCCACGTTGGTGTGGCTCCTGAAGAGCGGCCTGCCGCAGCAGCGCGTGGAGGTGAGCTATCTGTCACAGAATCTGAATTGGAACGCCGACTACGTGTTGACGGTGGACAACAAGGATGAGGTCGGCGATCTGACGGGCTGGGTCAGCCTGACCAACAATAGCGGCACCAGCTACGAGAATGCGGAATTGAAGCTAGTCGCGGGTGACGTACAGCGAGTGCGTCAACTGATAACGGAAACCGCGTCCGCGCCCATGGACGCGACGATCCGTGGCGGTGAAGCGCAGAAGCAATTCAGTGAAGAGGGCTTTTTCGAGTACCACCTATACACGTTGGCTCGACCCACGGACTTGCTCGACAAGGAAAAGAAGCAGGTCACCTTGCTGCAGGCCGATGGGATCGGCATCAAAAAGAAGTTGATCTTCTTTGGGGGCCGGCACTTCTACCGCAGTCGATACGGCCGGGTGATGCAGAACCAAAAGGTCGGTGTGTATCTCGACATCGACAACACCGAGGACAACCGCATGGGCATGCCCCTGCCCCAAGGCACGGTGCGGGTCTACAAGGCGGACAAAGCGGGCGCCAAGCAGTTCATCGGCGAAGACCGCATCGATCACACACCTCGGGACGAAGAGATCCGGATCAAGATGGGCGAGGCCTTCGACGTGGTCGGCGATCGCAAGCAGATGGCCTGGAAACCCTTTGGGCTCTGCAGCTCGGAGAGTAGTTGGGAAATCGAACTACGCAACCACAAGGATGAAGACATCCGGGTCGAAGTGATGGAGCCCATCGCCGGGGATTGGGAAATCCTGGCTGAGAGTCATCGCCACACCAAGGAGGACGCCAAGACCTTCAAGTTCGACGTGAAAGTGCCGGCTCGAGGGAAGACGAAGGTGACCTACAGGGTACGGGTTCGGTGGTGTTGATCATGAGGCTACGTAGGTTTCGCTCGCTCTGGCTTGGTCTCTCGGCCCTGACCGCCAGTGCGTGGTTGGGAAACGCAGCCGCTGCGCCGGCAAAGAAGTCTTCAGGCGCCGAGGACCGCAAAGAAGTCAGCATCACCGTCTACAACCAGAACTTCGGACTGGTGCGGGAAGTGCGCGAGCTGAACCTGGGCACGGGCAAAGTGGCGCTGTCCTTCAAGGACGTCGCCTCAAGGATCCAACCGGAAACCGTATCGATCAAGGCGCCGGGCCTCTCCGTGTTGGAGCAGAACTATCGCTTCGACCTGCTCACGCCGAAGAAGCTGCTCGAAAAACACGTGGGCCAGCAGGTGAAGCTGCATCGCTACCACAAGCGCACGGGCAAGGAAGAGACCTTCAAGGCGAAGCTAATCAGCGTGGAGGGCGGCTCGCCGGTCTACGACATTGGCGGGGAGATCACCTATTCCTTCCCGGGGCGGGTGAGTTTTCCGGGTGTGCCCGAGAACTTGATGAGCAAGCCGACCCTGGTGTGGCTCTTGGATAGCAAAAGGGCCAAGCAGCGCGTCGAAGTCACGTATCTGACCCGCAACATGACGTGGAAGGCGGACTATGTGTTCGTGATCAACGAAAAAGACACCCGGGGAGATCTCACCGGCTGGGTCACGTTGAACAACCGCTCTGGTGCGGCCTACGAGGGCGCGCGACTCAAGCTCGTGGCCGGCGACGTACAGCGCGTTGCAGAACGCGAGGGGCGGCGGCGACCGATGCTTCAGAGTGGTGCAGACAGGTCCGAAGCGCAGTTCACCCAAGAGAGCTTCTTCGAGTACCACCTGTACACGCTGCAAAAGCCGACTGACGTGCTCGAAAATGAGCAAAAGCAAGTCACGCTGCTCGAAGCCGAAAACGCCAAGGTCAGGAAGAAGCTGATCTACTACGGCAAGCGGTATTGGTACCGCAGTCGCTATGGCTCGGTGCAGAAGAACCAGAAGGTCGGCGTCTATCTCGACCTCGAGAACACCAAGCGCAATGGGCTAGGCATTCCGCTGCCGAAGGGTATCGTGCGGGTTTACAAGGCCGACAAGAGTGGCGCCAAACAGTTCATCGGCGAAGATCGCATCGACCACACGCCGCGGGATGAAAAGGTGCGCATCAAGATGGGCGAAGCCTTCGACGTCGTGGGCGATCGCAAGCAGATGTCTTGGCGCAAGATCGGCAGCTGTACCACCGAGAGCCAGTGGGAAATCGAGCTACGCAACCACAAGGACACTGTCGAGCAGGTCGAGATCTTCGAACCCATTGGCGGTGATTGGAAGATCCTCGACTCGACCCACCCCCACAAGAAGAAGGACGCTTTCACTTTCACCTTCGACGTGAAGGTGCCGGCACGCGGCAAGACCAAGCTCAAGTATCGCGTTCGCGTCCGATGGTGCTGATTTTCCGAGAACCCAAACGCTCCCCGATACGTCTCACGCTTCGAAACTCGACCATGTCTCTTTCCAAACACACTGTCCGCACCATCGCCTGCGCCGCCTCGGTCGCCCTCCTGGGTGCGTGCGGCGCCAAGAAGCCCGCCAAGTCCCATGACGACGGCCCTGTTAGCGAGAAGGATTCGAGCGCGAAACAGCGCGAGAAGGTGGCCATCACCGTCTACAACCAGAACTTCGGGCTGGTGCGGGAAATCCGCAAGGTCAACCTGGGCAAGGGCCGGGTGTCCTTGGACTACCAAGATGTCTCCGCGCACATCCAACCGGAGACGGTGCACATCCGCAGCCTGGATGACGCCAGCGCGCTCTCCGTCTTGGAGCAAAACTATCGCTACGATCTGCTCAGCCCCAAGAAGCTGCTCGAAAAGTACGTCGGCAAGAAGGTCAAGGTGTACCGGTATAACAAGGAGACCGGCACCGAGGACGAGTTCGACGCCGAGGTGCTGGCAGTCGAAAAGGGCACGGTGCTGAAGATCAACGGCGAAGTGACCTACAACTTCCCAGGTCGCTTCGCCTTCCCAGAAGTGCCCAAGAACCTGATGGCCAAGCCCACCCTGGTGTGGCTCTTGAAAAGCGGCCTGCCGCAGCAACGGGTCGAGGTCAGCTACATCTCCCAGAACCTGAGCTGGAACGCCGACTATGTGCTGACCGTCGACAACAAGGACAAGGTCGGCGATCTGACTGGCTGGGTCAGCCTGACCAACAACAGCGGCACCAGCTACGAAAACGCCGAGCTGAAGCTCGTCGCCGGCGACGTACGGCGGGTGCGTGCCGAGATGAGCCGAGACCGCTACGGTGACTTGGACGGCGAGCCAGAAGACGAAAGCGGCGGAGACAAGCAGTTTTCCGAGGAGGGATTCTTCGAGTACCACCTGTACACCTTGAGCCGCCCCACGGACTTGCTCGACAAGGAAAAGAAGCAAGTCACGCTGCTCCAAGCGAATGGGATCGGTATCAAAAAGAAACTGATCTACTACGGCGCTCAGCATTACTACCGCGGCCGCTACGGCCAGGTGATGAAGAACCAGAAAGTCGGTGTGTATCTCGACATCGACAACACCGAGGACAACCGCATGGGCATGCCCCTGCCCCAAGGCACCGTTCGGGTTTACAAGGCCGACAAGGCGGGGGCCAAGCAGTTCATTGGTGAAGACCGCATCGACCACACGCCTCGAGACGAAGAGATCCGGATCAAGATGGGCGAAGCCTTCGATGTCGTCGGTGAGCGCAAGCAGATGGACTGGCGAACCCTAGGGCGCTGCGCGGCCGAGACCAGTTGGGAGATCGAGCTGCGCAATCACAAAGACGAAGGCGTTCGAGTGGAAGTGATGGAGCCCATCGCGGGGGATTGGGAAATCATCCAAGAGAGCCATCGCCACATCAAGGAAGACTCCAAAACCTTCAAGTTCGACGTGAGCGTGCCCGCTCGCGGCAAGACCAAAGTGACCTATCGCGTCCGGGTACGGTGGTGCTGAATATGAAAACACGAAAACGACGCTTGCTCTGGCTGGGGCTTTCAGCTCTGACCGCAACTGCATGGCTCGGCTCCGCATCGGCGGCGCCAGCGAAAAAGACATCTGGTAGTGCGGACCGCAAAGAGGTCAGCATCACGGTGTACAACCAGAACTTCGGCCTGGTGCGGGAAGTTCGAGAGCTGAACTTGGGCACCGGCAAGGTGGCGCTGGCCTTCAAGGACGTGGCCTCGCAGATCCAACCCGAGACCGTGGCCATCAAGGCGCCGGGCCTGTCGGTGCTCGAGCAGAACTATCGCTTCGACCTGCTCACGCCGAAGAAGCTGCTCGAGAAGCACGTGGGTCGGAAGGTGAAGCTGCATCGCTACAACGAGCGGCTGGGTAAAGAAGACACCTTCAACGCCGAACTGCTCAGCGTGGCGGGCGGCACCCCAGTCTACAAGATCGGCGGCGAGATCACGTATTCCTTCCCAGGGCGCGTGAGCTTCCCAGGCGTGCCCGCGAACCTGATGAGCAAACCGACCCTGGTGTGGCTCTTGGACAGCAAACGGGCCAAGCAGAAGGTCGAGGTCACCTACCTGACCCGCAACATGACCTGGAAAGCCGACTACGTCTTCGTGATCAACGCCAAAGACACGGCGGGGGATCTGACCGGCTGGGTCACCTTGAACAACCGCACCGGCGCGGCCTACGAGCGAGCACGACTCAAGCTGGTGGCAGGCGACGTGCAACGCGTCTCCAGCGATCGAAGCTACGCAGTGAGTCGGGTGACCACGGCCGCCGCGTCAACCTCCAAGCCCCAATTCAGCCAAGAAAGCTTCTTCGAGTACCACCTATACACTCTGGCTCGCCCCACCGACGTGCTCGAAAACGAGCAGAAACAGGTCACGCTGCTCGAGGCTGAGAACGCCAAGGTGAAGAAGAAGCTGATCTACTACGGCAGGCAGTACTGGTACCGCAGCCGCTATGGCTCGGTGCAGAAGAACCAGAAGGTCGGCGTGTATCTGGACATCCAGAACACCAAACAGAACGGCCTCGGTATTCCTCTGCCCAAGGGCATCGTGCGGGTCTACAAGGCCGACAAGAGCGGCGCCAAGCAGTTCATCGGCGAGGACCGCATCGACCATACGCCTCGGGATGAGCGGGTGCGCATCAAGATGGGCGAGGCCTTCGACGTCGTCGGCGACCGCAAGCAGATGTCTTGGCGCAAGCTCGGCAGCTGCACCACCGAGAGCACCTGGGAGATCGAGCTTCGCAACCACAAGGACAAAGCCGAGCAGGTGGAGATCTTCGAGCCCATCGGTGGTGACTGGAAGATCCTCGATTCCACCCATCCCCACAAGAAGAAGGACGCCTTCACCTTCACCTTCGATGTGCGTGTCCCGGCCCGGGGCAAAACCAAGATCAAGTATCGCGTGAGGGTGCGCTGGTGCTGAACATGAAGATGTCGAAGTTCACCCTCCGCGCCGCGGCCTTCGCGGCAACCCTGACCCTGCTCGGTGCTTGCGGGGGCAAGAAGCCTGCGAAGCACGCCGACGACGGCCCCACCACCGAGAAGGACTCCAGCGCCAAGCAGCGCGAGAAGGTGGCCATCACCGTCTACAACCAAAACTTCGGTCTGGTGCGGGAGATCCGGAAGGTCAACCTGGGCAAGGGTCGCGTGTCCTTGGAATACCAGGACGTCTCTGCCCACATCCAACCGGAAACGGTGCACATCCGCAGCCTGAGCGACGCAGGCGCGCTATCGGTGCTGGAGCAGAACTATCGCTACGATCTGCTGAGCCCGCAGAAGCTGCTCGAAAAATACGTTGGCAAGACCGTCAAGGTGTATCGCTTCAACGAGAAAACCGGCAAAGAGGACGCCTTTGACGCGGAAGTACTCGCCGTCGAAAAGGGCACCGTTCTCAAGATTAATGGCGAAGTGACCTACAACTTTCCAGGTCGTTTCGCCTTTCCGGAAGTGCCCAAGAACCTGATGGCCAAGCCCACGCTGGTTTGGCTGCTCACCAGCGGCATACCTCGGCAACGGGTCGAGGTCAGCTACATCTCCCAGAACCTGAGCTGGAACGCCGACTACGTGATGACCGTAGACAACAAAGACAAAGTCGGCGACCTGACCGGCTGGGTCAGCCTGACCAACAACAGCGGCACCAGCTACGAGAACGCCGAGCTCAAGCTGGTCGCTGGGGACGTTCAGCGTGTGCGCAACGAAATGAACCGCGCGCAGTACGCGCCCATGGAGGAGGCGGAAGTCTCTGCTGGAGAGGACGCACCCCAGTTTTCCGAAGAGGGTTTCTTCGAGTATCACCTGTACACCCTGGCTCGGCCTACCGACCTGCTCGACAAGGAGAAGAAGCAGGTCACGCTGCTCTCGGCGCGAGGGATCGGGGTCAAGAAGAAGCTAATCTTCTTTGGAAAACAGCACTTCTATCGCGGCCGCTACGGCCAGGTGATGAAGAACCAGAAAGTCGGTGTGTATCTGGACATCGACAACACCGAAGACAACCGCATGGGCATGTCGCTGCCTCAGGGCACGGTGCGGGTCTACAAGGCCGACAAGGCCGGCGCCAAGCAGTTCATCGGCGAGGACCGGATCGACCACACGCCTCGGGACGAAGAGATCCGGATCAAGATGGGCGAAGCCTTCGATGTGATCGGTGATCGCAAGCAGATGGACTGGACCACCCTCGGCCCATGCGCCTCCGAGAGCAGCTGGGA
Source organism: Polyangiaceae bacterium (assembly GCA_965222375.1). GTDB lineage: Bacteria > Myxococcota_A > Polyangia > Polyangiales > Polyangiaceae > JACKEA01. The sequence goes on along the minus strand of CBDCTZ010000016.1, from coordinate 1,762,842 downwards.
AATCGAATTGCGCAACCACAAGGACGAAGGGATCCGAGTGGAGGTGATGGAGCCCATCGCCGGTGACTGGGAAATCGTCCAGGAGAGCCATCGGCACATCAAAGAAGACTCCAAGACCTTCAAGTTCGACGTAAAGGTGCCCGCTCGCGGCAAGACCAAAGTGACCTATCGCGTCCGGGTACGGTGGTGCTGAATATGAAGAATCGAAAACGACGCTATCTTTGGCTTGGCCTCTCGGCGCTGACCGCAAGCGCGTGGATGACAACCGCCGCCGCGGCGCCAACCAAGAAGTCATCGGGCGCACCCGACCGCAAAGAGGTCAGCATCACCGTCTACAACCAGAACTTCGGTTTGGTGCGCGAGGTTCGAGAGCTCAATCTAGGAACGGGCAAGGTCGCACTGTCCTTCAAGGACGTGGCCTCGCAGATCCAACCCGAAACCGTATCGATCAAAGCGCCGGGCCTGTCGGTGCTGGAGCAGAATTATCGCTTCGACCTGCTCACGCCGAAAAAGCTGCTCGAAAAGCACGTGGGTCGGAAGGTGAAGCTCCACCGCTACAACGAGCGCCTGGGCAAGGAAGACACCTTCAACGCCGAGCTGCTCAGCGTGGCGGGCGGCACGCCGGTTTACAAGATCGGCGGCGAGATCACCTATTCCTTCCCGGGGCGGGTCAGCTTCCCGGGCGTACCGGAAAACCTGATGAGCAAGCCGACCCTGGTGTGGCTCTTGGACAGCAAGCGGGCCAAGCAGAAGGTCGAGGTCACCTACCTGACCCGTAACATGACCTGGAAGGCCGACTATGTCTTCGTGATCAACGCCAACGATACCCTCGGCGATCTGACTGGCTGGGTCACTTTGAACAACCGCTCGGGTGCGGCTTATGAAGCTGCACGCCTGAAGCTGGTGGCGGGCGACGTTCAGCGCGTCAGCGGTAGCGGTGGACGTCCCGGGGGCTCCTACGCTGCACGCCAATCGAAATCCAAGACCCAGTTTTCCCAAGAGAGCTTCTTCGAATACCACCTGTACACGCTGCAGAAGCCAACCGACGTGCTCGAAAACGAGCAGAAGCAAGTCACGCTGCTGGAGGCCGAGAACGCCAAGGTGAGAAAGAAGCTGATCTACTACGGCAAGCAGTACTGGTACCGCAGCCGCTACGGCTCGGTGCAGAAGAACCAGAAGGTCGGCGTGTATCTGGACTTGGAGAATTCCAAGCGAAACGGCTTGGGCATTCCGCTGCCCAAGGGCATCGTGCGGGTCTACAAAGCCGATAAGAGCGGCGCGAAGCAGTTCATCGGCGAAGACCGCATCGACCACACGCCGCGAGACGAAAAGGTGCGGATCAAGATGGGCGAAGCCTTCGACGTCGTCGGCGACCGCAAGCAGATGTCCTGGCGCCGATTCGGCAGCTGCACGTCCGAGAGCACTTGGGAAATCGAGCTGCGCAACCACAAGGACGAGGCCGAGCGGGTCGAGATCTTCGAACCCGTGGGCGGTGATTGGACGGTCTTGGATTCCACGCACCCCCACAAGAAGAAGGACGCCTTCACCTTCACCTTCGACGTGAACGTGCCGGCCCGGGGCAAGACCAAGATCAAATATCGAGTGCGCGTACGCTGGTGCTGAAGTGGGGGCATCGCGCTCGCTCTGGAGCGATCAGCCGCCGCCAATCGCCATCTCGGAGCTCGGGCTTCGAGCCCGAATCCGCCACAGACGCCAAATCGGTAGCCAGTCGTCGCACTCACGTGCGACAAATCTGGGTAGTGGATAGCCGCGCAGCAAGAGCGTCGGCGGTTGGCTCACGCCCCCGTCGAATTACCAGCGGCGCCCTATGGGTCATTCGGATCGAGCAAGCACTGCTCGCGGTTCATACCGCTGCGCTGACCGTGGTGGCGGTCGTGCACCTCACCTATTCGCCCAAGCTGGTGTTGGCTTTCATCGGCGCCCACAACCGATTCATCCGCGACTACTGGGCCATCGTCGATCACGGCAAGAACAATGCCGAGCACGGGATCTGGCCCGGCCTGCTATCGGCCGCATTCGGGGATCTCGCGTGGATCGTGCTCATTCTGACTCCGGTCGCGCTGCCGCTGCTGCTGCTCAAACACAAGCTCTCTCCAGAGCCGGGCGTGGGCTTCGGCACGGTCTTGCGCAGGTTCCTGGTGGGCAACCTGGTTGCGTTGCTATTTGCTTTCACTGCCGGTGCACTCTTGGGAGCGCTCTTCGTCGGCACCAGCTTCGTGGTATTGCCTCTGGCGGGGCGGCCGTTCTCGGCCGAGTTTGGAACCATCATCGAATTGGTCGCCAGCGGTGTTATTTTCGCGGATCTCGCATTCGCGGTCACCATCTGGTGGGTAGATCTGGACGACGCTCCCGGTACCGAGTGGGCCTTGGGGATCGGCGCCGCCGCGGGGATCGCTCTGGCCGTCGCCGGCGGCTACGCGACACGAGTGCATACGGAAATCGTCGCGTCCACCGAAGGCGCCCCGCTTTTGATCTACGGCTACCACTCGCGAGAGGACGTGGTGCGCGAGGAGGACAGCTCGATTCCCGCGATTTACCACTTCAGCCAGGTATACGAACGTAGCGAATTCTCCGGCGATGAGCTCACCGCACCGTTGGAACAGATCGGCGATTTGACCCTGACCTTTCAGCACATCTTCGCCTACTCCAAAGCAACTCCTTTCCTCGACGAGATGCCCGCCTTTCACCACACGCGCCCACACTGGGTGAGCTGGGAGCGGGGCACCGTGAGCGTGGGCTACGAGCTATCCGCCTTCGCCAAGCCGTCCATCATCAGCGAGCGGGAGCTCGAGTTCAGCACAGAAGCTCGCAACCTGGTCAAGACGCCTCAGGGCACCAAAGCCTGGGTGCGGGTCGAGCCCACGGAGCTGAGCTCGGGTTTCGGCATGGTGCTGCGCCGTTCCCAAGACTCGGACATCGAGGTTTCCTACGCTGCCACGCCGGGCAGCCTGAAGCTGATGACGATGCAGAAGCCGGCAAAGTTGCTCGGGGAGCGCAAGCTCGACGAGCTACCCAAGAGCTTGGCCTTGAAGAGCGAACAGCTAGGCGTGAGCTTCTGGTTGAACGACAGACCCGTCTGGCTGCTCTCCGAGTCGCAGATCGCCCGTGCCGACGCCATGAGTCTTGCAGAGCCATGCACGATGCAAGTCAGCGTCCAAACCGGAGAGCAGGCAGACAGCGCCGCGACCGAGCTGACCGACACGGCCAAACCGACCGACACAGCCGAACCAAGTGAACCGTGACTCAGCAGGAAAAGACTTTCCACTCGTACAGCACCGCGGCGCGGTCGTAGATCTCAGGCTTGACGGCGTAGAGGCGCAGCTTGGTCGTCGTCACCGGTGTCGAGAAAGTGAAGCTGCGCAACGCGCCGCTGCCACTGATAGTCCCGGCGTTGACCCAGGCTTTGCCGTCCCACCACTGAACCGTCGCCGACTTCATGGCCACGGCCGTCCCCGTGCAGGCGTTGCCAGTTTCGATCTCGATGCGCGCAACGGTCTGCGCCGTGGGCCAGCTATAGGTCGTATAGCCGAGCGACCCATAGGCCACACCGAGCCAATGCCACTTGTGGGTGGTGCAGTGCGGATAGCCCTTGCCATCGTTGAGAAGCGACGGGCCGTATCCCTTGGAGTCTTCGCCGGCTGGCGACTTGCTCATGCCCGTCGCGGTTCCTGCGATGTTGGCCGTCGGACTGCACCCGACGACGCACTTGCCCGCGGTGCAGCTCGCGCCCTTGACGCAAGCGGTGCTGCAGGTACCGCAGTTCTTGTCGTCGCTGAGCAGATCCACGCAGGCTGAGCCGCACTTGGTTTCCCCAACCGCGCACGGCGTTTCACAAACACCCGCCACACACTGTTGACCCGCGCCACAGGCCTTGCCGCAGCCCCCACAGTGCTTCGAATCGGTCTTCGTATCCACGCAAGCGCCGTCACAGGCCACCTGCCCCACCGCGCAACTTGGCGTGCAGACTCCCGACGTACACGTTTCTCCAGCGGCACAGACATTGTCGCACTGTCCGCAGTGCGCGAGGCTGCTCATCGGATCGACGCACTCGGCCCCACACTTCGCGAAGCCCAAACTACAGCTGCCCTCGCAAGCACCCGCTTCGCAAGCCACGCCCTCATTGCACACGAACCCACACGCCCCGCAGTGCTTCGGGTCGACCTGAGTGTCCACGCAGAGCCCACTACACAACCGCAGCGACCCGACGCACATCGGTCGGCATGCACCGTCCGTGCACTCTTCGCCCGCACCACAGATGAGACCGCAGCTGCCACAGTTGCCAGAATCTGACGTCAGATCGACGCACTTGTCGTCGCACTTCGTCTTCGAAGCCGGGCACTCGAGATCACATTTGCCATCCACGCAAAACGTCCCGGAGGGACACGCGCGCCCGCAGTCACCACAATGCGCCGGATCCACCGAGGTGTCCGTGCATGCACCGTCGCATACGTCCTGCCCGGCCGAGCACGTCGTCTTGCAGCGACCCGCAACGCAGGACTGTCCAGGGAGGCATTCGTTGCCGCAGCTGCCACAGTTGGCCGCGTCATGGTCGACATTCACGCACTCATCCCCGCACTCGAGTTGTGCAGGCGGGCAGCCCTGGCTGATGTTCGGCTCGTGCGCTTCGTCCGTGTCGGGGGTCGCCGCACAGGCCACTGCGCCCAGGGTTGCCACAAGCACGAGGCCAGCCCGCCGAAGGAGCTTGAGGGCAGTCATGGCCCTTGAAAACTGCAAGCGCCGTTCCAGTGCAGACGGAAACCAAACTTAGCCTTTTTCGGGAAAACCGCCAACAGCGTGGTGTGGCGGAGCACACCAGGTGTCGGACCCGCCATGCACGCCGGCTGCTAATCTGAGGGTGCTTTGCGCCTCGGCTTTGCGTTCCTAGTGGCACCCCTTTTGGTGAATTGCGCGACGCCAATTCAGAGTGCGCGCCTGCAGGCCAGTGCTCCGCCCATGCCCCGAGAGCAGGAGTCCAAGCAGCGCTATCGCGACGCGGCTTGCTCCGCAGACACCGCACTGTTTTTCCCCGGCCTAGGCCACGTCTGCCAAGGGCGCAGCGCTGAAGCCGCGACGCTGATCTCGCTGGGTGCCGCCGAGCTCGGCACGGGGATCGCCGTCGCAGTGCACCGCGACGAGGGCTTCGACGGCCTGTCGCACCCAGCCGCAGCCGTACCCTTGATCAGCTTCCAAAACCTGTACCTCTACAGCTGGGCCGACGCACACTTCGAAGAGCAGCGCGCGGCCCGCTTGCGCTACGTGCCGCAAGACAGCATGGCCGAACTCGCCTACGCGCCCTTCAACCCCGAAGTGCTGGCGCAAACCGACGTCTGGGCCATCACCTTGATCGGCCTCGCTGCCGGCATTGGCCTATCCGGCGTCGTAGACGAGTCCTTCAACACCGACAACGTCGGCAAAGACCCGAACCTCTTCGGTCGCCGCTTGAGCCCTGGCGTGGGCTATCCCGCAGCCAGCCTGGTCGGCGTGGGCCTCTTCGAACACGTCGCCATTGGTGAAGAAGCGCTCTTCCGCGGCACGATCCAATCCGAGATGGCGCGGCAGAGCGGCGAAGACAGCGCCTGGGTCGCCAGCAGCTTGGTCTTCGGCTTCGCCCACGCACCGAACGCCTTGGCCTTGGATCAAGATGACCGCGTCCGCTATCTCGCCTTCGGCGTCCCCTTCATCACCGTGCTTGGGGGCGCTCTTGGCCTGTCCTACCGCCACCACAACTACAGCCTCGCACCCCCCGTCGCGATTCACTTCTGGTACAACCTGCTGCTCAGCGCCACCTTCTTCGCCCTCGACCCCCAGGACTCCCCCATCTCCGCCCGGGCGACATTTCCGTTCTAGCTGAGAACCATTTTCGCCCCGACGCTACGCTCTTCATACAGCCGCTTTGCGTCGAAAGGGATGCCGCAAGATTTCGTGAGCGGAGTGTGGAAAACTCCGAGGCATGCGTCGCGCCCTCATTGCCGCGGCAGTCCTTGCTGTCGCCTGCTCCAAACCCAAGCCGCCCAAGATCACTCCTCATGCGGCCAAGGTCACCGGCATCACCGCCACGGGTTTGACCCTCAACTGCCAGCTCGACGTCCAGAACCCGAACTCCTTCCCGATCATCGTGCGTCGGGTGAACGGCAAGTTCCTCATCGGCTCCGGCGTCGAGGTCGGCACCGCAACCGTCAAGAGCAGCACCAAGGTCGGCGCCGGCAAAACCGAACGCGTCCCCAGCGACCTCAACATTGCCTGGAGCAACCTCGGCGCCCTGGCCGCCCTCGGCTCCTCCCCCAAGGTGGACTACACCTTCGAGGGCCTCGCCAACGTAGGCACCGACGACTGGAACATGGACGTTCCATTTCGTCTCAAGGGGGAGCTGACGCGTGAACAACTCGTGAACGCTGGCCTCCGCGGCTTCACCATGCCCGCAGTACCAACAGCGCCGTGATTGCCGGGTAGTGCGATGATGCCTGCGGTACTCAACGCGCTGCAACTGTCACGTGGGGCTAACCCGCAGGTTTTGGGGTTGGTTGAATGTGCCGGCCAGATCCGTCATCGGCACCTCGCGCGGGGCAGGGCGCTCACCGAGCTAGTCGGGGGCGAGCGACTCGAAGCAGCGCCAGGACGATTGCCAACAGCAACAACGCCCCGGGCCAGCTGTGGTCGTAGCTGCCCCACAGCGCCAGCGCATCGGACTTGCCGCTGATCACGATCGGCACTGCCAACAAGATCCCGACCAAGGCCTCGCCGGTGATGAGGCCCGCGCTGAATAGCAGCCCATGACGCCCCGCAGCCTCCCGGGCCTCGGTGCTTGCCTTCGCCTTCGCACCAACCTTGCCGGCCGCCCAGTCGATCAATCCGCCAACCAGGATCGGAACCGACAGCTCGAAGGGCAGGTAGACCCCCACCGCCACGGCCAGGACCGGCGTGCGAAAGCTCGACTCGCGCCGCTTGAGCCATCCGTCCAGAGCGATGACCACGACAGCGAGCCCCATGCCGATCCCCACCATCAACCACGGCAGGCCGCCTTCGAACACTCCCTCTGCGACCGACGCCATCAGCGTTGCCTGGGGAGCGCGCAGTGGATTGGGGTGCTCCGGGGTCGCGACACCGATGCCGTACGCCTTGGCCAGCAGGGTCAGCACAGGTGCGATGGCGAAAGCCGCCGCAAGGACGCCAACGCCTTGCATCACCTGCTGCTTGAAAGGCGTCGCGCCGATGATGCGTCCAGCCTTGAGATCTTGCATGTTGTCACCGGCGATGGCGGCCGCGCAGCACACCACCGAGCCGATCAGAATCGCGGCAGCGGGGCCGATGCGGCTCTCGCGACCAAGCATCGCGAGCAACAGCAGCGCCGAGGTCAAAATGGTGGCAATGGTCACGCCCGAAATCGGGTTGTTGGACGAACCGACTAGCCCCGCCATGTAGCCCGCAACCGCAGCGAACAGAAAGCCGGCGATCAGCATCACCACCGCCATCACCGCGCTGACCCACAGCACGCCGGTGATGTGGTGGAAGATGAAAAATAGCGGAACCACGCTGAGCACAACGGCGCCGCCGACCCATTGCATCGGAATGTCACGCTCGGTGCGAATTCCAGTCCCGCCACCGTGGCGCATCCGCCGGTAAGCCGCGATCCCCGAACGGATGCCGCTGATCAGATCCGTGCGCAGCTCGATCAGCGCCCACAGGCCACCGACGACCATGGCCCCGACGCCCAAGTAGCGCGTCTTGGTTGACCAGATACTGCCCGCAGCATCCACGGCATCCTTCGCACCATCCGGAACGCCTTCGATGCTGACGACGATGGGGATGGCGATGAGCCAGTTGAGCGCGCCACCGATGAACACCAGCACGGCAATGTTGAGCCCGACGATGTAGCCCACCGCGACCAGCGCCGGCGACAGATTGGAACCGAAGTAGGCGATGGTCCCGCCGGTTTGCTTGCCTGCGACCAGGCTGCCACCCACGTAGCGCGCTTTTTCGACCACGCCGTGCCACAGCTGAAAGCCGGTTTCGCCGAGCTTGAACAGCGCGCCGATCACGCCCGAGGCGATGATGTAGCGCATGCCCGCGCCCCCGCGTTCGCCGACCTTGAGCACCTCGGCGGTAGCAACGCCCTCGGGGAACTTCAGCCTGCCCTCCACGATCAGCGCGCGCCGCAACGGGATCGTGAACAGCACCCCCAGCACGCCGCCAAAGCCGGCGATCATGGTGGTCTCCCAATAGTTGAAATCGCCCCACACACCGAGAATGAGCAAGGCGGGGATCGTGAAGATGACCCCCGCCGCCACACTCTCACCAGCGGAAGTCGAGGTTTGCACGATGTTGTTTTCGAGGATCGTGCCCTTAAGCGGCTTGAGCAGCGCCATCGAAATCACTGCCGCGGGAATCGATGCGGAAACCGTGAGCCCGGCGAACAACCCCAAGTAAGCATTGGCCCCGGCGAGCACGACCGATAGCACGGCACCGAGAATCACGGCCTTGACCGTCAACTCGGCCATCAACGCGTCCGCAGGTACGTGCGGCGCTTCTTCGCCCTTGGGTTGCTCCGCCTCCGACACGGCCCACATCTAGCCGAAAGCGTCAGCGGCGGAAAGTCGCAGCCTTCGCCAACGGAATGGTGCTATCGGCGTTCGGTTTGTTGGTTGGTTGAATGTGCCGCCGAGTGCGTCATCGGCACCTCGCGCGGAGCGAGTTCCTGCGCGCCTACCGACCTTCGTGGCTGATTCCGACGACAAAGTCGAGCACCATGACGGCTGCGACTAGGCGGAAGCACAGGCCCAAGCCTTCAAGCACGACCACGCGCCACGGGTGTTTCGCGCGCGTCCGCGCAACGAGCACCGAAACGGTTGGCACGTTCAGCCCCAGCACCATCACCGCGGCCACCACCACGACGATGTTGCGGCTCCGATCACTCGGGTGCAAGCCTCCAAGCAGACCAATGAAGGTCAACGCCAGGACCACCCAGGTCAGGCTGCCCGCCCACCGGGCCCGGGTCACACTGACCGGATCAACCCGCGAGGTCATTCGAGCGGTAGCAGAGCAGACTCGCTGCCGCCGGCGCAATACGAACACGAGATGCGACCGCAATCGCCCGGGGCGGCGCCGCGCCTACCCCCAAGTCGCGACGACACATAGGCGAGCGCTGCCAAGACCCTCGCGCTGGCGCGCTCAAGGGGCTTTCGTGCCTTTGCCATGACCGGCCTTGGCCCAGCGCACCTCGGCGGCGAATAGTGCTGTCAACTTGCGGGGGTCTGAGACGAACGAAAAGCGCCCGGCACCCTGGCTGGCGACGGATTTTAGGAACGTGGCGTCGGCGCCTTGGCCCAGGGCGACGGTACTCACCGTAATCCCGCAGCTGCGAATTCGGGCTAGTAACGGCTTGAAGTCTCGGGTTGGCATCCGGCCGTCGGTCAGGAAAATCACGTGGCGGCGCTTGGCGGCGGAGGAGCCGAGTTCGGTCATCGCCATTTCGAGGGCGGGTCGGCCTTCCGTTCCGCCGCCTGGCCCAATTCCGTCTACCGAGTTTAGAGCGACCTTTCCGTTTCCACGACGTGCGATCGGCGCGAGTCTGCGCGGCCGAACATCGAAGGCGATCACACTCACGAAATCCCGAGGGGCTACGGCACGAATCGCTGCCTTGGCCGCGTCTCGTGCCCCCGCCATCGGAGCACCGCTCATCGAGCCGGAGCTGTCGAGGACCAGGCTGAGAGCCAGAGCATTCTCGCTGCCGGCCTGGCATTGAGCAACCGCGGGTTTCGCGGACAACAAGAACGGGCGGGCAAAGTAGGCAGAGCATGCGTGGATAGGATCGCGATGGAACTTCCACCGCAGGTAGATCTGACCGTCGACCGACGCGATCGACGGGGGAGCAGCACCAAAGGGCGCGGCGCGCTTCACTGATTCCAAAGCACCCACATCGAAATCGGTTTGCCCGGAAGACTCGATCACCCCCATGCGCGTCACGCCGCCGGTGGTTGGCTCCAGCACGAGTTCCAACGTTACAGCTAGGGTCTGGTCATTCAACCGGTGCGTGGCAGGCAGTCCCTCCAAATACTCGATGAACGAATCGCGAAACACCGGGTGCACAGCGGTGTGGACAGTGTTGACATACGATGCGAATGGACGGCGTACCGCGTTTAGCAACTGCAACCGGTCGATGGGAACTGGCGATGCGTAACCGTCCAAAGAGGCTTGCCAAGCGCTAGCGTCGAGCGTCCCCCACTTGGCCTGAAGCCCGTTGGGAGCGGCACCGGGTGGCGCGGGTGCCGACGTGCATGGCGCGGGCGCCGGCGAGGACGCCGTGCGCGTTGGCTCGGGTGGGGTGCTTTGAGATGGCGGATTCTGCGGCGCCGTCGGTGACGGCGTGCATGCGACTGCGGCAAGCAGGACGCCCAGCGCGGCTAGCTTGCTCATGGCCAGATCGTGACTGATTGCGGAAGTCATCGCCGCCGTCGGTCACTGTGGACACGGTTTCCTGGAAAAATCCACTCCCTCAGCGTCGTTGACCGAGCAGGAAAGTCGGTATTCCGCTCATACTCGGCCGCGTGAGTCGCGGAGAAGTGACGCGCACGTCAGCGCCGCGGCGAACAATCCCGAAGACCTCGGGGGAGCACGAGCAGAGCCTCTCGTGGAACCGTCGCCCAAGGCACAGCCCGTAGACATATCCTTGGAGTCGTCTTTGCACTCGTAGCTCGCGATATCGAATTCGAGAGCCTGTCCATTGGCGCTGAACGAGCAGGACGTAGGCTGGCCAGAGCAGATCCCAGCCGTGACCGTCAGTCGCCTGTCATCAGGGTCAGCCGCGCAGGTTACGCTGGACGGACTGTAGATCTCGAAGGGCTCGGCCCCATACGTAACATCGTCGCCATAGGCCGCGAGCGGAGCGAAGCGAACCAACGCAGCAACTGTGGCCAAAGCGCGCCGCTCGCGCGGGGCGGGAGCGCGAACCGAGAAGACTCAACCCAATTCCTCGCAGAATCGGTGTCGTCCTCGACAGGCTGCGGTTGCCACGCTAAGTCCGCCGTCATGGTGCGCGAGTTGGAAACAAGCAAGCTTTCGGACGAGCTTCGACTCCATCCCATTGGGATCGCGCGCACGCCGTTTGTGGAAGCTGTGCAAGCGCCGAGGCAACCCGCGGCGGCTAGCAAGGTCGAAGGCGTGATCGAACTGTTTGCGGGTCGCGGGTTCGAGTTTGCCTTGGAAGATCTCGTCGCTGGTCAGGGGCTCTGGGTGCTGTTTTGGTTCCACAAGAGCCCCGGCTGGCGCGCAAAGGTGCGGCCACCTCGCGGGGATAAGCGGCGCGGTGTTTTCGCGACGCGCTCGCCCCATCGTCCAAACCCCTTGGGGTTCAGCGCGTTGGAGCTATTGCGCGTGGACGGCTTGGACCTCCACGTCCGCGGCGTAGACCTGCTCGATGGAACGCCGGTGTTGGATCTCAAGCCCTTCGTTCCCTATACCGACGCGCTGTTTTTGGGGGGCCCAGGATGGCTCGGCGCACCCGCGGACGAGGGCCCCAGCCTGCAGGTCGTATTCGAGGCCCGAGCCCGCGAACAGCTCGATTTCTTGGCGCGGCGCCATGGCATCCATTTGGAAAAGCCCTTGCGCGAAAAGCTCGAACTCGGCGCGGCGCCGCACCCTTACCGTCGCATTCGTGCCGAGCGCAGCGGGTTTCTGCTGGCGTACAAGGAATGGCGGGTGCGCTTCGAAACCGAGGGCCACACCGCACGCGTGATCAGTCTCGCCACGGGCTACCGGGCCAAGGGCCTGTTTGGCTCCGCGTCACCCCTGCTGGAGCCCCACCGGGATTTCGTCGCTCGGTTTGGCTACCCGGGCCACAAAGCTCGTGCGTCCTCTCCGGGGCAAAGCCCTAACGGCGGTGATGTGCCTAACGGATGCGCACCCGCCTGCTAGACTAACGGTTAGCGATGCGCCGGCTTGCCCTTCTCAGTCTGCCCTTGGCAATCGTTGCCTGCGCGCAATCCGATGACGGGCTCTTGGGCAGCGGCGGCACCACAGGCACCGGCGCGACGGGCAGCGGCGCGACCGGCACCGGCGCGACGAGTGGCGTGGGTGCATCCGGCGGCTTCGGCGCGTTCGGTGACGCAGGCGCGGACGCGCCCAAGGGCAATCCCGACGCTGCTCCGGGGAACGACGCGAGCACCAGCAGCGGCGGGTTCGGGCCCACTGGCGGCAGCCCGGGCGCGGGGGGCAGCGGAGGCTTCGGCGCAACCGGAGGCTTCGGCGCAACCGGAGGCTTCGGCGCAACCGGCGGCTTCGGCGCAACCGGCGGTTTCGGTGCGACCGGCGGCCTCGGCGCAACCGGCGGCTTTGGCGCAACCGGCGGCTTCGGCGCAACCGGCGGCTTCGGTGGTTCGACCGGTAGTTGCGTGGGCTTCTGCGGTTCGAGCGATCCCTTCGCCCTTTGCTACTGCGACAGCTTCTGCCAGGCCGCGGGCGATTGCTGCCCCGACTACCTATCGGTCTGCGGTGGCGGCGGAGGCTCCGGAGGCGGAACCGGCGGGGATTGTTGCGTGGTGCACTCCACGCCCGGCTGCTCGAACCCCACGATTTCCAACTGCGTTTGCGTCGGCGACCCCTATTGCTGCAACTTCGACTGGGACAGCAGCTGCGTCGCCGAAGTCACCAGCTACGGCTGCGGCACCTGTTAGCAGAGGCCGACGCGTGGCGTAGGCCGGACCGAACCTTGGGGGCCAGCGCGAGATTAGTGCCCCACGTCCGCGGCAGAGCCACTCGGGTGGGCCCGGGCAGTTTCCCACCCGGGCCTCCCACAGATCCGGACGTGCGGGACTACCGCATCCGGCTCCTCACACTACGGATTCGCTACGTTTAGTCTGCGCATTGGTCGTCGGATCCGTGCTTGCTGGAGCGGGTATCGCTTCAGCAAGCACTTCATCTTCGGCCAGTTCATGCGCGATCGCCAAGAGCGGCGATCGAGCCATTTGCGCCACAGACGGATGACCCAATGTCGGAAGTGTCCAATCGCAATCGAGTTTCCGTTATCCCGTAATAGTCGAAGTGACCTTTCAACTTCTTCCTCAGCATCTCGCACTGCTCTTGAATTGGGTCGTGTCGGCAGCGTTGGCACCACTTGTTGATGCGCACTAGCGCACGGCTCAAACGGTCCTTGGCGGTCTTCTGCTTCACCACCCAGTTGCCCTTCCGGGATTTCGCCCAGAAGTGCGTGAAGCCGAGTAGGTCGAAACTGCCTGGGCGTCCGCCACCTTGCGGCACTCCCTTCCCTCCACAGGGTCGCTTGGACACTTCCCCTGCTTCGACGGCTACTACGGAGCGCTCGGCCTTCTCGCCGCCCGTCCTGCGTCACTTCGTATTCCTTCGATCGGCAGTACCTTCCTTGCGAAAGGAGACGACGGGATTTCCCAGGTTCCTGGGGGACCTTGGCGCGCGTGCCTTGCTCATCGACCCCGGTGGGTCCGCTGCATTCCATCGGACCATTCGGGCTGGCTGCCCTACTCTCTTCTGCAGCGATGTTGCCTTCCGCTCTGGGTCGACGGCGTCGGCACCCACAGGCATTTTCTTCCGGGGCTCAATCACACGGCCCACACGCTGGCTGTCTACGCTTCGCAGCTTTCCTTCCCGCTTTCGCGCTCGTACCGCCACGCAAGGCTCGCTTCCGGCTGGTGGTCCACCTTGGCCGGGCGGAACTTGGCACCCGCGAGGTCCCAGCATGAGGTTTCTTTCTACTTTCCTCTAGTTAACCTCCTCCTCATCCAGGCTTTGCCTGGCGCACCGACCCCAAAAACCAAACAAGCCAACGCGAGGTGCGAGGTGCCTTCCAGCGGTGGCGAAACGCGCTTTTCACCACTGGCGTGCGCCGCCTTCCGGGCTCGACCCCACTCACGCCCAGTTGCCGGTGCCTGGATGACAAGTTGTCACTGGGCGTGGTTTGGAGACCACGGAGTGCCGACAGGTTGACGCTTTGTCGAGCTGGAGATCAGGCGAAAACGGGAATTGCCGGAGAATCCAAGGTGGCATGCGGATTGCTCTCTTATTGGGTGAGATGAGTTCACGACAACGACAAAGAGGAGTGACGACTGTCGAGTTAGGCGTGGGGATCGCGGCAATCGCATTGCTTGCCGGCGGTAGCGCCTGGTTGGTCTCCTCCTCCAAGGCCCGAACCAATGCCGACAATGCTGTCACAGATGCCCAGCGCGTTCTGAACGCGGCAGAGGAATGGAAGAAGGCGGAAGACGTAGAAGGCGGCGACGGGTGCCCAACGCTCTCCCAGTTGCAGCATGAGCGGTTCCTATCCCGAGAGGCGTCAACCGAAGACCCCTGGGGCAATCGATTCCGGATCCAGTGCGCGGAACAAGTCAGCGTTCGCTCCGCCGGTCCCGACGGCAAAGCTGGGACCTCCGACGACGTTCGCATCCCGGACGCTCGCTCTCGCAGCTAGCCGAAACAGATCATCAAGCCGCCGCCCGGGCTGCCGGTACCTCCCGATACGGCGCCCGGCCGGCGGTGCCGTTGACACCTCAAGCCGCCGCCTGGGCTGCCGGTACCTCCCGATACGGCGCCCGGCCGGCAGTACCGTTGACACCTCAAGCCGCCGCCTGGGCTGCCGGTACCTCCCGATACGGCGCCCGGCCTGGCGGTGCTGTCAACATCGCATTCGCCAGATATGGCTGCGCCAGCGGGACCAGATCGATGCCTGGGTCCAGCTGCTTGCCGAGTCCTTCCGCCACCAACAGCGCGATGTTCACGACCGTGAAGGCGGGGTCGATCTGCACCCGGTGCTTGCGCAGCACGTTCATCATCCCACTGACGGCGGTGCTAATCTCCACCTCCCCGAGGCTCTTGCCGTACAAGCCGTCCAAGTGCTTGTTCACATCCGCCGAAAACGCCGCATAGTCCGTGTTGCCCACGGTCGGTGCGTAGGTGAAGAAAAGCCGGGCGGCAGCGTCGCCGTCGCGCTGGGATAGAGCCACGAAGGTCTCGACCCAGGGGCGCAGGAGCTCGGCGGGGATCTCGGTCACCATGCCCAGATCGATCAGCACCACGCGGTCGTCCTGGGTCAAAATGATGTTCCCGGGGTGCAGATCCGCGTGCACGAAACCGTCGTTGAAGATCATCTTCAAAACGGCTTCGCCGCCGATACGTGCGAGCTTGGCGCGATCCCCACCGACCTTTTCGGGCTCGGTGGCTTTCACGCCTTCGACGAAGTCCATCACCAATACTCGGGGCGTGCACAGCCCTTCGATCAGCCCCGGAACATCGACGCCCTGGACGTCCGCGAAGGTGGTCGCGAAGCGCCGGTTGTTACGCGCCTCCTGAGAGAAATCCAACTGGCCTGTCAGGGCATGGCCGAAACGCTCTACGGCACCAGGCAAGCTCAACATGTGCACGCTCGGGATGTGATCGAGGACCCGGGCCCAGAATGCCAAGATCACGAGATCTCGTTCGATCTGCAGCCTCGCTTCCGGGCGCTGCACCTTGACCGCGACCACCCGCCCATCCGGTAGCTTCGCGCGGTGTACCTGAGCGACGGAGGCAGCCGCGACGGGGCGCTCGGAGAATTCGTGGATCTTCTCGCTCCAGTCGTCGCCCAATTCTTCCGTCATCACTTGGCCGATCTGCGCTAAGGGCAGGGGCGGCACGTCGTCCTGCAGACGGCTCAACTCCTCAATCACTTTGGGGGGCAGGAGGTCGGGGCGGGTGCTCAAGATCTGTCCAAACTTGATGAAGGTGGCGCCCAGATGGGACAGCAGCCGCGCGAGGTGGGCACCGAACAGCGCGTGCTTTTCTTCCAACGTCGCTCCGAATGCGAACACGCGTCGCACCAGCCACGAACCGCTGACCCAAAGGGACACCAGGACGATGTGGAGAAAGCGGATGCTAAGGGAAAACCAGCGCACGGGGCTGCGTGCGACTCTATAGCGGGTCTTCGACCAATGCCCCTCGAGATTTGCTCCTCATTTGTCCGGCGAAATACCAGGCCAGCCCGGCTCCGGCGGTGAGCAGCACCAGCACGATAACCCATGGAGGCGCCCGTTCTTTCTTCTTGGGGCCGGCCTGCTTGGCGATTTGATAGGACGACATCTGCAGGCTTACCGGGCCCGTGGAGGACGGAACCGAGAGCGGTGCGGCGCGGTCCTTGATCGCCGCTTCCAGGCTCGCCTTGTGTTGTTCTCGAATCGCCCGCGGCGTGCCGTGAAACGTGACCCAGAAGCGGGCGCCGCTGGGCGGCTCGGGGCGAGTGACCTGCAAAGCCGTCGGCACGGACTCACGCACCACCATGGGCACGGGCATGCTACGAAAGCCGTGGGCGCCTTTGCGGCAAGTGACTAGCTCCGTGCTGCCGATCTCCGGGAGCGGCAGAGCTGCGCCGCATTCGCAAACCGCCTCGCCCACCAGAAGCGTCGCCTCCGCGGCACCTGTGGAGGCCTGGAGCTCAAACTGATCAGTCAGCCCGGGCGTGGATTCGTAGCTGGACAAGTCCGCCCGATCCAACACCTCGGACCAGAGAGTCGAGGGGACCC
Source organism: Polyangiaceae bacterium (assembly GCA_965222375.1). Classification (GTDB taxonomy): domain Bacteria; phylum Myxococcota_A; class Polyangia; order Polyangiales; family Polyangiaceae; genus JACKEA01. The sequence continues at coordinate 1,746,307 of CBDCTZ010000016.1, read as the reverse complement.
CAGTCGTCTGGCCGCAGCCACAGGCGGCGGGTTGGTCGAGGCCAACTGCGGGCGCCGGACGGCCGCATGCACTACAACGAAGACTCAACGTCAACCCGACATGCCGCGGCTCGATCGCGCGCGGATGCGACGCCATGCCGCAATGCTAACGCGAACCTTCCAAGCAGGGCGAGCTTGCCCGGGCAGTTTCACGCAGAGCGAACTTTTCGCGCCCTGCTGAATTCACTCAGGAAACGAGCCTCACGTGCCGCTGGAGAAACGCCGCGACATCAGCGCCAACCCTGACAGACCCGCGCCCGCGCCCATGGCCAGCAGCACAGCGCAAGGCTGCAAGAGTTCGCGGGCGCTGAAGCTCCGAAAGTACGCCCCTTCTAGGGCTACGATGCCCCATTTGACCGGACTGATGTGGCTGATGGGCGCGAGCCAGTCCGGCAGCGCCGATAGCGGCACCATCGCGCCGCCGATCATGGCGAAGACGATGAGCGTAGCCCAGCCCGCGCCAGCCACGGCCTGCTGGCTGCCACCGATCGACCCGAGCAAGAAGATCAGCCCGACGAAGCAGACCGATGCGCAGAACAGTGCGGCGGCGACGGCGACAGCGCTGCCCGGCATGATGCCGAGGATCAGTCGGCCAGCAATCGCCAGCAAGGCCGAGCCGAACAGACAGGCGAGCAGGCAGGCCAAAGCCTTGCCCCCTAGGATGGACGAAATAGAGATCGGAGCCGCGCGCAACCTGAGCTCTGTGCCGGATGCATGTTCAGCGGCAAGGCTCACGGCAAACGTCGCCGCGCATGCCAACAGGCTCCAGAGCAGAGCCGCGGGAAACGCTACCGAGCGCCCATCGCTTCCGTTGGAACCGACCCGTATCAAATCGATGCCAGGCGACCCCGCGCCGGCAGGCGTGGGCGGAGCAATGGCTTTGGAGATCTTGCCCGTGAGCATCGCCGCTTCGGAGGTACGTGTTGGATCGACACCAAGCTCCAGCGGCCCGCCCTGCGCGGGGATGACCAGGTATGCGAGCCGGCTTCCGCGCCGCACGGCGCTCTGGGCGGCCGCGGCGTCGGCAGTGACGACATCCAGGCGCTCATCGTCTTGAAGCACCTTCAGGATCTTGGCGGAAGCTTCCGTCTGCGCCTGATCCACGACCACCAAGTCTGACGTGCGTTCGTCCTGCTCCGAGGCGGAAGCGATCACCTCGCCGAAGAGGACCGCGAAAATGAGCGGAAAACCGAGGACCCAGAACACGGCAACCCGATCTCGGACCAAGAGCCGAAGGTCTTTGATGGCGATCCAGATGGCGTTCATTCGTCCCTCAAATAGTGTCCGGTCAAGTTGAAGAAGACCCGCTCCAGGCTGGGTGGTGCGATGCTGAGCTGCGAAACGTAGGGTCCGAGACGGCCCGCGAGTTGTGCAGCAGCTGCGGCGGTTGCCAGGGGCCACTCCGCGCGCCCGTCGCGATAGACGGGAGCCGCCAGGTCTTCCGGCGGCGCACTATGCAGACTGGCGATGACTCGGTAGCCACCACCGTGCGCCTCGAGCAGCTCATCCAGGGAGCAACAGGCTCGCACGCGGCCGGCGTCGATCACAGCGATACGATCGCAGAGTCGTTCCGCTTCCTCCATATAGTGGGTGGAGTAGACGATGGTGTGGCCATCTGCTTTGAGGCGCTCCAGGGAAGCGAAGATGTGATCCCGAGACTGTGGATCCACACCGACGGTAGGTTCGTCGAGGAGGACCAAGCGCGGCGCATGTACGACGGCGCAAGCCAGGTTCAAGCGTCGCTGCATGCCTCCGGAAAAGCTTCGAACCCGATCCCGACGCCGGGAGGTCAGCTCGGCCAGGCCGAGTGCCCACTCGACCCTCGTCTTGAGCTGCGAGCCCGATAGGCCGAAGAGCCGCCCGAAGAAGCGGATGTTCTCCTCGGCGCTGAATTCCTCGTAGAGCGCCAAGCGTTGCGGCGCGAAGCCCAACTGACGACGAGCCGCTGACCGGCGGGGCTGGCCAACGCCGAGTAGCTCCACCGTTCCTTGCTGGGGCGCCAAGAGCCCGCTCATCAGACTCATCAGCGTGGTCTTCCCGGCGCCATTGGGCCCCAGCAGGCCGAGGGTCTCGCCCTGGACCACGTCTAGACGGAGATCGTCCAGGGCCACCCGCTCGCCGTAGCGATGGGTCACCCCGTCGACATTCAGCAGGGTGGGCCGAGAAAGCGCGGAAAACCCGCCCATGGGCAGGGGCCGGGAGCCAGGCTCGAGACCCGATCCAGAAAAGTTATACAACATTTAGACATCATGGCTTGACACCCATCAATTGTCGAGTCATATCTTAAACAAGAATTAGACGAGTGATGGACAAGTTCGACACAGTCTTGGTTGGTGGAGGGCTGCAAAACGCGCTGGTGGCCCTCGGCCTGGCCGAGCACCAACCGGGGTTGCGAGTCGCCATGGTCGAACGTGGCGAGCGCGTCGGCGGCAACCACCTGTGGTGCTTCCACGCCGGCGACCTGACTCCGACGATGCAGTCCGTCGTGGAGCCCGTGGTGGTGCATCGCTTCGAGCACTACGACGTTCACTTCCCGAACCTCCACCGCCGACTCGACGAGGCCTACGCCGCGGTCAGCAGCGAGCGCCTCGGCACGCATGTCGAAGGCTTGTTCAACAAGTTGGGTTGGTCCCTGCGGCTCGGGGTGGAAGTCACGGACGTTTCTGCCACTCGCGTGACTCTTTCCGACGACTCTTGCCTGGACGCCACGCTCGTCGTCGATTCTCGGGGCCCGAGCGCTCTGGGGTCTGCACAGGTCTCCGGCTGGCAGAAGTTCGTGGGACTGGAACTGGAACTGGATCGTGATGCGCCCATCCAGTCGCCCATCTTGATGGACGCGCGGGTGCCGCAGAGTGACGGCTTCCGCTTCATGTATGTGCTGCCCTTCAGCCCGCGCCGCGTGCTGATCGAGGACACGTATTTCTCGACGTCTCCGGATCTCGACGCCGGGCATGTGCGCAACGAAGTGCTGGCGTACGCCCTCTCCCAGAGGCTGTCCGTTTCGGCCATCACGCGACAGGAGCAAGGTGTTCTGCCTCTACCCCTGCGCGCGCCGCCGCCCCGAGCAAGCGCGGCTCCCCTTCGGGCGGGCTACGCCGGCGGCTGGTTTCACCCAACGACGGGTTACAGCTTCCCCGTCGCAGCCCGGCTCGCGGAACACATCGCGACTCGCACCCCAGACCGAGTGCATGACGAGCGATTCCATGAGCTGGTGACTCAGCAAGCGCGCCAACTGCGCTTCAGCACCTTCTTGAACCGCCTGCTTTTCAACGGGTTCGCCCCGCAAGACCGCTGGCACGTCCTGGAGCGCTTCTACCGCCTGAGCGTACCGACGATTCGCCGCTTCTACGCCCATCAAACCACGGCCTTCGACCGTGCCCGGGTTCTCTGCGGACGACCTCCGCAGGGAATTCGCATTTCGTCATTCATGACTGGAGGAGCAACCCAATGAGCCAAGCCGCCCTGGATCTCTCGAAACGGACTCTGCTGTCCGAATTGCTGGACGAACACTTCAATTCGGAAGATCTGCAGCGCACGGTTGGAGCCGAAGCCAAGGACGTTCCCTGGGAGTGCTGGTCTGAATCCCTGTATGGGCCTCTGGCTGACTTCCTCTCCCGGCCGGGGAAGGAGTTTCGCTCCCGCCTCGTTGCAGCAGCCTACGAGTTGGGCGGCGGCAGGGACATGCCCCCCGAGGTGCCCGCGATCGTGGAATCTCTCCACGCGGGTTCGCTGATCATCGATGACATCGAAGATGAATCCGCCTACCGCCGGGGCGCACCCGCGCTTCACGTGGTGCACGGGACGGCGCGCGCCCTCAACGCCGGCTCCTTCTTGTACTTCTGGCCCCACGAACTTCTGGGCCGCATGCAGCTACACCCAGCCCAAGAACTGTCGATGCGTCGCATCATCGATCGCACGCTATTCGCGGCTCACCATGGTCAGGCCTTGGACCTTTCCGTGCGCGTCACGGAGCTTGCCCAGCGTGACGTGTTTGCGGTGACGAGAACCACGACCGCGCTGAAGACGGGCGCGCTCGGTCGCATGGCCCTGGAGCTCGGTGCAGTCGCTGCGGGAGCCAACGCGGAGATCGCGCGCGCCGCAGCGCAGTTCGGCCACGCATTGGGCGTGGGGCTGCAAATGGCTGACGATTGGGGCGGCATCGTGAGCGAAGCCCGCTGCCACAAGGGGCACGAAGATCTGATCTTCGCCCGGCCGACCTGGCCCTGGGCGTGGCTGTCCCAAGAATTGGACGAGCTGTCCTACGCCAAGCTGGCTCAGATGGGCCGCAAGGTCAGCCAACGCGATCGGCACCCGGAGTACTTGGCGGAGGAGTTGCGAGCGCGGCTCGGCGACCACGCTCCCGGTCACATCCACTCCACGCTCCTGGGCGCTCACAGCAGCCTTGAAAAGGTGACCGGAAGGTCACATGTCACCACGCACTTGAAAGCGCAGTTGGAGATTCTGGAGGCCAGCTATGTCTGATCGAATCAGTGGCAGTCATCCGAAAGCGGCGCGCGTCGCCGTGGTCGGCAGCGGTTTTGGCGGACTTGCGGCAGCCATTCGATTGCAGGCTGCCGGAGCCTCGACGGTTGTCTTCGAGGCTCGGGACAAGCCCGGCGGCCGCGCCTACGTCTACGAACAAGACGGCTTCACCTTCGACGCGGGTCCAACGGTCATCACGGCGCCGCACTGCATCGAGGAGCTGTACCAGGTCGCGGGGCGGGACATGGATCGCTACGTGGAGCTCCTACCCGTCAATCCCTTCTACCGCTTGGCTTGGGATGACGGCGACAGCTTCGACTACACCGGGGACGGCGACGATATGCTCGCGCAGATCCAAGCGCGGAATCCGAAGGATGCTGAGGGCTACCAGCGCTTCGTGCACTACACCAAGGACGTTTTCGCGAAGGGCTATGAGGAGCTTGCGGCGACGCCGTTCTTGCGCTTTCGGGACATGGTTAGAGTCGCTCCGCAGTTGGCCAAGCTGCGAGCAGACCGAAGCGTGTACTCCACCGCGGCGCGCTTCGTGGAGGACGAGCATGTCCGCCAAGCGCTGTCCTTCCACTCGCTTCTGGTGGGCGGCAATCCCTTCGAAACCAGCGCGATCTACACGCTCATCCACTACCTGGAGCGCAAGTGGGGCGTGTTCTTCCCCCGCGGCGGCACCGGCGCCTTGGTGCGAGGTCTGGTGCAGCTATACGAAGAGCTGGGCGGCGAGATCCGCCTCTCCACGCCCGTACGCGGCATTCGCGTCGACACTGGCGCGGAAGGCAGCATCCACTGGGTCAGTAGCGACGCGAGGGAGAGCGAGCCCTTCAGCGCCGTCGTCTCCAACGCCGACCTTCACCACACTTACTCCAAGCTGTACGCGGAGAACACCGACGCCCAGCGCATGACGAAAAAGCTAGAGCGCGCAGATTGGTCCATGTCGCTCTTCGTTCTCTACTTCGGCACCAAGCGCACCTACGACATCGCCCACCACACGGTCGTATTCGGGCCGCGCTACAAGGAGCTGCTGAAGGACATTTTCCATGGCAGCACGCTGCCCGACGACTTCAGTCTGTATCTTCACGCGCCCACCGTGACCGATCCGTCCTTGGCGCCTCCGGGCTGCGGAACCTTCTACGTGCTGTCGCCAGTGCCCCACCTGGGCAACGCGCCCATCGATTGGAACAAGGCGGCGCCCGAATACGCTAACCGCATCCTGGGCTCCCTAGAGCGACACATGCCGAATCTGCGGCAAGAAGTCATCACGAAACGCTGGTTCACACCTCAGGATTTCGTGACGGAGCTGTCCGCCTACAATGGTTCCGCCTTCTCGGTCGCCCCGAAGCTGACCCAGAGCGCGTGGTTCCGGCCACACAACCGTGATCCGAAGATCCCCGGGCTGTACATCACCGGCGCCGGCACCCACCCGGGCGCAGGGCTCCCCGGCGTGATCAATTCCGCGAAGGCCACCACCCAGTTGGTCCTGGAGGACTTTGGAATTCGTTCCGAGGCTGCAGCATGACGCAGCAGATCGCCCTCACGCTGCCTGGAGCCACAACCCCAAGTGCAGCCGCCGATCTGGCGGTGTGCCGTGGTGCGCTGGCGCATCACAGCAAAAGCTTCCACCTAGCCTCACGGCTCCTGGGAGCGACAGCGCAGAACGAGGCGGCCGCGGTCTATGCGTACTGTCGCCGCGTGGATGATGCCATTGACGACGTTCCGCCAGCGCAAGCGATTCCTGCGTTGCGTCGCTTGCGGACCGAGCTCGCAAACGTGTATTCCGGCGCGCCGCAATCGGATCCTGTGTTACGCGCGTTTCAGCACGTTGCGTTCGAGCGCCAGATCCATTCCGAGTACCCGCGTGAGCTCCTGGCCGGCATGGAGATGGACGTCAACGGCGCGGTCTACAACAACATGGACGACCTGCTCTTGTACTGCCATCGCGTGGCGGGCGTCGTTGGCTTGATGATGTGCCACGTGCTCGGCGTGCGCGAACAGCGCGCCTTGGTGCATGCCGCTCACCTGGGCATGGCCATGCAGCTGACGAACATCTGCCGCGACGTGGCCGAAGATTGGACGCGGGATCGCCTGTACCTGCCCGATTCCGTGCTGGCAGCGCACGGAGCGCCGGGGCTCCAGACACGCATCGGGACGGCGTTTCCGGCTGAACTCAAGGGCAGTTTCGCCGGCGCCCTCGATCAGCTGCTGGGTACGGCGGACCACTACTATCGCTCGGGGCACGCGGGCTTGTGGCACTTGCCTTTTCGCGCGGCGGTCTCGATTCGCACCGCGGCGCAGGTGTACGCGGAGATCGGCGAGGAGTTGCGGCGCCGGGATCTGAACGTGCTGGCTGGACGCGCCGTGGTGAGCAAGCGCCGCAAACTCGCCCTGGCGCTTCGCGCCGTGTCTCGCGAAGCCCTGAGCATTCCGAAGCGCTCAGTCACACCCTTTCAACGCGCAACCCTTTCCAAAGTCGTGAGGTTTCCCGATGACATCCTTTGCGGGTGAAGTCGCAGTCTACGTAGGCCGAGCCCGTGAGTTCGACAAGACCGATTGGAGCGCATACGTCAGCTGGGTCGGGCTCATGCTAGGGCTCGTCTTCAGCACCGGTGGTTTTCTGTACTTTGGGCACAGCAACGGAGTTGTCTATCCCGGCGAAGCCTGGATGGTGCCCATCGGCGCGACCATTTTCGCTCTGAGCATTGCCATCGACACCATTGGTCATCGCACGATCTACAAACAAGAGATCAGCAAGGGCGAAGGCTTGGTGCATGGCATCACGATCTTCTGCGGGGTCGGCAGCTGCGTGCTGCTGTGTGCGGCCTACTCGACGAAGCTCTTGTGGGTGCCAGCCATGGTGCTCACGGTGCTGTCCTTCGTGTACAGCTTGATCGACGAGGTTTTCCACTGGCGGCGCTATGTGACCCAGAGCGCGGATCGGGTGGAGATGTGGAGCCACGTCGGCATTTTCGTGGGCCACTTGATCATGATGGTCGGGTGGTGGGCGTGGTATTTCGACGGCTATGTTGGCGTCTCGGAGACTCTCGCGGCTTGGACGATGACGTGATCCCCGAGAGCGGGGCCGGCCCGGCCAGGTACCGAATCGGTACCGTGGCCCGTATGGTGGGTATCACCACCCACGCCCTGCGTGCGTGGGAGCGCCGCTATGATGCGCTAGCTCCCGAACGAACCGAAGCCGGTGGCCGCCTGTACACGGACGCGGACGTCGCGCGATTGCGACTGATCAAGTCCTTGCTCGCCTACGGGCACAGCATCTCGAATGTGGCGCGCCTGGATGTTTCAGAGCTGTCCGGGCTACTCGACGAGCATCGCGTCTCGCAACTGGACGACACTCGCTCCGAGACCTTCGTGAAGCGCTATCTGGACTCCATCGAGGCTCTCGACGTGGAAGGCGCGGAGCAGGTGTTGCTCCGCGCCACCGCCATCCTGCCGCCCTTCGAAGTCGTGCAGAAGGTGATCGTCCCAGTGTTGGAACATACGGGCTCGGCTTGGGAAGCGGGAGAGTTTTGTGTGGCTCAGGAGCACGCAGCTACCGCGCTGGTGCGGGGGCACTTGAGCGGTCTGCTTCGGACCCTACAGCCGAAAGAAACCGAGGCGACATGCATCGCAACCACTCCAGCCGGTGAACTGCATGAACTCGGCGCACTCATGGCCGCGCTGCTTGCGGCCATGCGCCGCCACCGCAGCGTGTATTTGGGCCCCAACTTGCCAGCGTCCGAGATCGCGGATGCTGCGCGACGCTCCGGGGCCCAGCGAGTGCTGCTTTCCATCGTGAGTTTGAGCAAGTCCAAAGCGGAAGCAGAACTCGCTGCCATCGCCGAGGAGATGCCGGCCCAATCGACTGTCTTGGTGGGGGGCCGCCGCGTGCCCGAGCTGGATTTGCCCGAGGGATTCGTCGCCCTCGACAGCTTGGACGCCCTGGACGCGCATCTCTCCGAGCCCTGAGCGAGCGTGCTGCGCCGCCATGGTTTATCCTGAAAGGCGTGCGGGGTAGACGTAGACCGGTGTTCTTGGGGGTGGGGGCGCCAGACGCCTTCCCGGACCCGCGAACCGCGGACGACGACGGTCTGCTCGCAGTGGGCGGCGACTTGAATCCTTCGCGCCTACTCTGCGCCTACGAGAGTGGCATCTTTCCTTGGTACGACGTCGGATTGCCGCCCCTGTGGTGGTCACCGGACCCTAGGGCGGTGATGAGCTTGGAGCGATTACACATCTCTCGCAGCATGCAGCGCATGCTGCGGCGCGCGTCGTTTTCCGTCACCTGCAATCGCGCTTTTCGCCACGTCATGATGCTCTGCGCCGAGCGCGAGGGCGGCACTTGGATCTTGCCCGAGATGATTGAAGCCTACGTGGAGCTACACGAGCGCGGTAACGCACATAGCTTCGAGGTCTGGCACGGCCCGGCGCTGGTGGGTGGGCTGTACGGAGTCCAAGTAGGCGGCCTGTTCGCGGCAGAGAGCATGTTTCACCGAGAGTCCAACGCGTCCAAGCTCGCGCTGATCGCGGCGATTCAGTCTTTGTTTGCCGCTGGGGTGCAGCTCTTTGACGTCCAGTTCGTCACGCCACATTTGGAGTCCCTAGGAGCCTTCGCGATATCCCGCGCGGCCTACCTGGAGCGCCTCGAGACCGCCTTGGACGCCCCGCTGCGTCTGGGCAACGCGCAGCCGGGGCGGTGAAATCCCCGGGATTTCCGGGGCGCGGGGCGCCCGTTCAATCCGCGCAGCAAGCGTAAGGGCTTCGGCCTCGGCCAGGCCGTAGGCTGAGCCTTGCCATGAAAGCATTGCCCAGCGTCTTGTCCGCCTTGGCCGCTCTGTCCCTCGCAGCGGCTGCCCAAGCCAAAGATTTCCACGTAGATCCCGCCAAGGGAGCGAGCAGCGGGGACGGAAGCAGCGCCAAGCCCTGGAAGACCCTCGAGGAGGTGATCGCCGCCAACCTGGTGGAGACGCAAAACTGGGACTCCCTACCCTACGCGGCGGGCAAGAAGCTCAAAGCCAAGAACGCTGGCGCGCCGATCAAAGCTGGCGACCGAATCGTGCTCTACAGCGGGTATCACGGAGAGGTCACCATCAGCGGGCACTACAATGCGTCGGCCATCACCATCGCACCTGCGTCCGGCGAAAAGCCCGAGCTGAGCAAGCTCGAGGTGCGGTCGAGTTCGAATTGGATCATCCAAGGCCTGCACGTGAATCGCGAGCTAGCTGCCAAGTACGACAACAGCACTTTGGTGTCCGTTTCGAATCACAATCACAGCGGCCCGGTGAATGACGTCACGATTTCCGGTTTCTCGATTCGGTCCGTCAGCGATACGTCGTCCTGGAGTGCCGGCGATTGGGACTCCAAAGCCGCCAATGGCATTTCCGTAGGGGGCAAGAACATCACCATCACCGGCAATCTGATCGAAGACGTCGACTTCGGTATCTCTTCTGGCGCGACCGACTCCTTGATCGAGAAAAACACCGTCAACCGGTTCTCCGGCGACGGTCTGCGTGGATTGGGCGACTACACGACGTTCCAATACAACCTGGTGAAGAATTGCTACGACGTGAACGCCAACCACGACGACGGTTTCCAGTCCTGGAGCAAGGGCAGTGACGGAAAAGTCGGCACGGGCGAAGTGGTGGGGGTCACTTTGCGCGGCAACATGTTCATCAACTACGAGGACGAAAAGCAGCCCATGCGCTGCACGCTGCAGGGGATCGGCATGTTCGACGGCATGTTCCGAGATTGGGTGATCGAGAACAACGTCGTGATCACGGATCACTGGCATGGCATCACGCTTTTGGGAGCGATCAACGCTCTAGTCGTCAACAACACCGTACTGGACGTGAACGGAGAGAAGCCCGGCCCGCCGTGGATCAAGGTGGGCGACCACAAGAACGGCACGCCCTCTAGCGGCCTGGTGCGCAACAACCTGACCACGGATCTTGCCAACGAGGGCAATGGGGTCACCGAGGACTCCAACATGATCATCGACGACGCCAAGAAGTTCTTCGTGGCGCCACCCTATGACGTGCACCTGCTCGCCACGGCGCCCGCCATCGACAAGGGCGCAAGCGATAAGGCTCCGAACATCGACATCGAAGGCATCCCGCGGCCCCAGGGCAGCGCGCACGATGTCGGCGCCTACGAATGGCACGATGGTTCCGCAGTTCCGGACGCCGGAACGGGCGGCGGCGGAGGCGGACCGGGTGCGGGGGGCACACCGGGTGCGGGGGGTGGTAGTGCGGGCTCGGGTGCTGCGGGCGGCGCGGGGGGCAGCGGCGCTGCTGCGGGCAGTGCCGGCTCGGGCGCCAACTCCGCAACGGACAAGGAGTCCAGCGACGATAGCGGGTGCGCCTGTCGCACCTCGTCCCCGGCGAGTTCAAGCGCTTGGTGGATAGCGGCGCTGTTCGCTCTGGCACTGGGGCGTCTGCGCCGATGCCGCCAGTAGGCGCGAACGCGCTAGTGCATCGATTCGATGAACGATGCGTTTCGGAGTGGGGGCCCCGATGCACCTCGTCGGGTATCACGAAGCGCGTACTTCATGTCAGCGGGGCCGGAGCTGTGCTCCCGACTAGAAAGGGCTAGTGCATCGATTCCAATGAACGATGCGTTTCGGGGCTGGGGCCCCGAAACCTGTGGGTGGGGCCCCGCGGAATTCACTTCCGCGGGGCGGGAGCTGCGCTCCCGACTAGAAAGGGCTAGTGCATCGATTCCAATGAACGATGCGTTTCGGGGCTGGGGCCCCGAAACCTGTGGGTGGGGCCCCGCGGAATTCACTTCCGCGGGGCGGGAGCTGCGCTCCCGACTAGAAAGGGCTAGTGCATCGATTCTGCTGAATCGATGCACTAGTGGAATAGCGCGCTGAACAAGAGTTCGTAGCTCAGCGCTGTGTCATCCAACGTGGTCCTGGATGCGCCACTGCCAATGTCGTGGTCTGTGCGCACCGCTACGATGCGCGCTTCCGGGCCGATGGACCACTGCTCTCCGATCCAGAAGTCGTAGCCACCGAACAGCGCGCCGCCAAAACCCGTCGCGCTGTCGCCGTTTTCGTCCTGGACGCCTATGCCACCGATGCCGAGCATGAGGCCAACGTGGGCACCGCCGCGTTCATCAGGGAACCAGTCGACGAAGGGGCCCACCACCACCACACCCAGCGCGCCATCTGTGGTGCTGGACGCGCTGCCGCTCGATCCCACGCTGACTTCGCGGTCAGGATCGCTGATGTCCTGACCTACGAAGCCACCACCGATGACAAAGCCTCCGCCGGGCGTGCCGCCGAGAAGCAATTCGTAGACGGGACCGAAACCTTTGTAGGTGATCTCCAGATCCGTGCTTCCCGACCCTCCCGTGCTCTTGACGTTGCCGTAGCCAACGCCCAATCCCATGCGCAAATAGAATCCGTCGTGCAGATGCGCGCCGGGCGGCGGGCCCGGCGGCGGGGGCGGCGGGTAAGGCGGAGGCTGCTGGTAGCCCCCGGGCGGTGGCGCGTAGCCAGGCGGTGGATGCCCGTAACCCGGAGGTGGTGGTTGCCCGTAACCCGGAGGCGGAGGCTGACCATAGCCAGGCCGAGCTGCCGGCGGACCCGCCGGTGGAGGTTGCGCCGGGGGCGGGGGCTGCGCGGGGGGAGGCTGCACTGGGGGCGGAGGCTCACCGGGCGGAGGTTGCGCCGGAGGCGGAGCCTCGCCAGGTGGGGCGAGCTCTGCCGACGGCGCTTCCGCGGGCGGCGGCTCTTCGGGCGGAGTTCCCTGCGCTGCCGCGAATGAGGCACTCAGTACGACTGCCGCAAACGCGAAGAGCCCGCGCAAACCCATGCTCTCACTCCGCGGTGGCGTAAGCCGCTGCAGGCTTTTCCCGATCCACGAAGCGATCCGAACGATCCCCGAGCACGACGCTCTTGTCGGTAACCCAACGGGTACGGTCGAAGTGGTCCAGGTTCTTGTTCATCACCACCTGGAAGCATGCGGCATTGCCCTGCTTGCCAATGATGGTCGACCAGGCCAAGAAGAAGTGCCAAATGCGGAACCAGCGCTCACCGTAGGCCGCGATCACCGCGTCCTTGTTTTCCAGCCAGTTGTCGTGCCAGGCCTTGATGGTCCAGTGGTAGTGGATGCTGATGTTCTCGACGCTATGCGTCTCGAAATTGGCCTTTTCCATGTGCTGAAGCATGGGTGCTGGGCACAGGCTCGCGTCTGCACCGGGGAAGATGTACTTGTTCATGAACAAGCCCCAGATCAGGTCCTCGCCCTTCAGCCCACGGCGCAGGCCGGTCCACTGCAACAGCATCAGGCCGTCGTCCTCGAGCAGGTCGTTGCACTGGTTGTAGAAGCCCTGCAGGTTCTTGACGCCCACGTGCTCGACCATCTCCAAGCTGGAGATCTTGTTGAACTTCTGCTTGGGAATGTCGCGATAGTCCGCGCAAAGGATGCGGGCGCGGTCGGAAAGGCCCCAATCCGCAATGCGCTTGTTGCCGAACTCGGTCTGCTTCTTGGCCAGGGTGACGCCGGTGGCATCCACGCCGTAGTACTTGGCAGCGTGGCGGGCCAAGGTGCCCCAACCACAACCGATGTCCAGTAGGCGATCCCCGGGCTTGAGCTGCAGCTTCTGGCAGACCAGGTCCATCTTGTTGTCCTGGGCCTGCTCTAGAGTCTGATCCGTGTTCTGGTAGAAACCAGAGGTGTAGACCATGCGCTCGCCGAGGAACCAGCCGAAGAAGTCGTTGCCGCGGTCGTAGTGCTCACGCACGATGCGGGTATCTTGGCTCTTGCTGTGAATCGCCACTTCCGGCAGGAAGTTGGTCACGGCCCACTTGAAGTGGTCCGGGGTCAGCTTGTAGTTCACGAACAGATTGCGGTTGTCCAAGAACTCGTAGATATCGCCCGGGATATCGATGTCGCCGTCGAAGTAGGCCTCGAATAGCGTGGCGATGGGGATACGCTTGTTGGCGTATTTCCGAGCGAGCTTCTGGTCCTTGAAGACCACGTAATCTGTGAGTGCGGGCATAACGATCCTTTCGCCCCCCGACGAGGGCGGGACAGGACCATATCTCCGCATCCCCGGCAATGACGTATCGCGCGACAATCCCGGTATGAGCCGCGCAGATCCCTTCGCAGCGCTCATGCGTTCAGGCCTGCGACCCTAGGCGGTCGGGGATCGGGGATTTTTTTGTCGAGCGCTGGGGCCCGAGGAGCCCTAATCCCTAGGATTTTACAATATTTACCGACGTTTAACTAATCACTAATACTTTATCGGAAAAGTGCTAAATAAGCCGGCAATCATGTCCGCCCGCTCCGCCCTCAGCTTGGACGGCATGGCCGAGGATCGGCTGAGCCATCTGCAACAGCTCGAGGCCGAGAGCATCCATATCATTCGAGAGGCGACGGCGGAGTTCGATCAGCCGGTGATGCTCTACAGCATCGGCAAAGACTCGTCGGTGATGGCTCATCTGGCGCGCAAGGCGTTTCATCCTGGCAAGCCACCCTTCCCGTTCATGCACATCGACACGACGTGGAAGTTCCGCGCCATGATCGAGTTCCGGGATCGCTACTGCAAGGAGCACGGGCTGGAGCTCATCGTGCACACGAATCAGCAGGGGCTGGAAGAGAACATCAACCCCTTCGATCACGGGAGCCAGAAGTACACCACCGTGATGAAGACCCAAGCGCTGCTCCAAGCGCTATCCACGGGCGGCTTCGACGCGGCATTCGGCGGGGCCCGCAGAGACGAAGAGCGCTCTCGGGCGAAGGAACGGATCTATTCGTTCCGAGATCGCTTCGGGCAATGGGATCCCAAGAACCAGCGGCCGGAACTGTGGAGTCTGTACAACGGTCGCATCACCAAGGGTGAGTCGGTCCGGGTATTCCCCCTCTCCAACTGGACCGAGCTGGACGTGTGGCTCTACATCCATCTGGAACAAATCCCCATCGTGCCGCTGTATTTCGCAGCAGAGCGCCCCGTGGTCGAGCGCGAGGGCGCGTTGATCATGGTGGATGACGAGCGGATGCGACTCTTGCCCGGAGAAACGCCGTTCATGGAGACGGTGCGCTTCCGTACTCTGGGCTGCTACCCACTCAGCGGTGCGATCCGCTCTACCGCGACCACTCTGCAGGAAATCATCCAAGAGATGCTTTTGACGCGCTTCTCCGAGCGCCAAGGTCGCTTGATCGACTTCGACGAAGACGGCTCCATGGAGGTCAAGAAGCGGGAGGGCTACTTCTGATGAGCTTCCAAGCTGAGCAGCAGCTGATCAAGAGCGACATCGAAGGCTTCCTGAAACGGCATCAAGAGAAGGAGCTGCTGCGCTTCGTGACGGTGGGCTCCGTGGACGACGGCAAGAGCACACTGATTGGTCGGCTCTTGCACGACACCCACGGGATCTACGAGGACCAGCTCAACGCCGTGAAGCGGGCCTCCAAGCAAGAGGGCGCGGAAATCGATTTTGCCTTGGTCACCGACGGCCTGAAAGCCGAGCGGGAGCAGGGCATCACGATCGACGTGGCTTACCGCTACTTCGCCACGGACAGGCGCAAACTCATCATCGCCGACACGCCAGGCCACGTTCAATACACCCGCAACATGGCCACGGGCGCGTCTACGGCGCATCTCGCAGTGATCTTGATCGACGCGCGCCTGGGCGTGCTGCAACAGTCGCGGCGCCACGGTTACATCGCGTCGCTGCTGGGCATTCCCGAGCTCACCGTGTGCGTGAACAAGATGGATCTAATCGGCTTCGACCGCGCCGTCTTCGAGCCGATCCGAAACGAGTTTGCCGCCTTCTGTGACAAGTTGGGCTTCACTGGCGTGACTTTCATTCCCGTGAGCGCCCTTGGCGGTGACAACGTCGTTGCGCCAAGCGACAAGACGCCTTGGTACGACGGCCCGACGCTGCTGCAGCATCTGGAAACGGTGCCCTTGCCACGCGTCCAGGCGGACGACGCTTTCCGCTACCCGGTGCAGATCGCGCTGCGGCCCCACCTCGGCTACCGCGGTTTCGCGGGCCAGATCGCTTCGGGCCGCGTGAGCAAGGGCGACAAGATCGTGGTTTTGCCCTCGCGCAAAACGACGACCGTGACGGGCATTGACACCTTCGAAGGCGAGTTGGATACGGCCTTCGCGCCCATGAGCGTGAGCCTGCGCCTGGAAGACGAGATCGACATCAGCCGGGGCGACATGCTGGTGCATCCGCAGCGGCAACCCAACGCCAAGAAGCGCTTCCTGGCCACCGTGGTTTGGATGAGTGAGCGGCCTCTGGACCTGGAAAAGACCTACTTTCTCAAGCATTCCACCCAGCAGGTGCGAGCCGAAATCCAACGTGTCAACCACGCCGTGGACCTGGAAACTCTGAGCCCCGTGCCGGCGAAGCACCTGGAGCTGAACGACATCGGCCAGGTCGTCGTGTCTTGCCTGCGGCCGCTCTTTTTCGACGCCTACACGACCTGTCGCGCCACGGGCGCTTTCGTTCTGATCGACCCCATCACCAACAACACCGTGGCCGCAGGCATGATCGCCGCAGAAGGCGCCGAGGCCGAGGAGGCCGAGGAGCACGGCGCGCTGGGTCCACACAGCCTGGTGAGTCGGGGTGAGCGCTTCGATCGTTTGGAACAGAGCGGCGCCGTGGTCTGGCTCACGGGCTTGCCTGCTTCCGGCAAGAGCGAGCTGGCCTACGCTATGGAGCGGCGGCTCTTCGACCTGGGTCGCGTGGCCGTAGTGATCGACCCACACGACGGAGTCTCCGCGGGTGGCGGCCCACACGGTGGCAGCCCGCCCCATGCACCGGAGCTGGCGCAGCGCTTCGCGGACTCTGGCTTGGTCGTGATTTTCGGATTTGCCTCACCCTTGGCGAGCGACCGCCAAGCCGTCAAGAACGTCGTTGGCGCAAACCGCTTTTTCGAAGTCCACGTCGCCACTCCCTTGGAGGCATGCCGCAAGCGCGACCATCGCGGCACCTATGACGCACTGCACGGTCCCTTCGAATACGAGGCGCCGGACGCCTTCGCCGCGCACGTCTCCCTCGACGAGAGTGACGCGGACACTCTCGCATCCGAGCTGGTCGAAGTGCTGCTTCCGCGCATCAGCCGCTAAGCATCTGAAAACTCGAACGGAATTTTTCGTGCCACTCCCTCGACGCGAAACCCTGCGCCAGCGCCGCACATTTCAGTCGACGTTTTGCTCTCGGTAGCTATTCTGGATCTCGCTTTCGGTTTCCAGCACTGGCTTGTCTTGACGTTTCTCGACTGTGTCGAAGGAGGGGTCATGCGAGACCAAGAGAAGAGAGCCCATCGTCGCGTTGAACTGCCCGCGAGCGCCGTCTTCATCGAGGACGGCCAGGAAGCCAGGCGATTCGTCGTTCAAAACCTGTGTGCCGCTGGCGCGCTGCTCACCGGCAGCGTCGGCATGTATGAGGGCCAAGAAGGCGATTTCCGCATCGAACTGACCCCCGAACGCGCCGTCGCCGTGCGAGGACGGGTGCTGCGAGCCGCACCCATCGAACGAGGCATCTGGGCCCTGGCCCTGGAGCTGATCGATCCCACCGCGGACGTGGAGGACGAGATCCAACAAGCCATCCTCGACGCGCTCGAACAATCGGTCCAAAGCGAGCCGTTCTTCAAACCGGATCTCGAACTCGCCTACGCATGACGTCGCAGAGCCAAGCAGACCCACGGCGGGAGTTTCTCCATAGCGTGTACGCGGCTGAGGCAGCGGTGTGGTCGGGCATGACTTTGCTCGCCATCGTGCTTTTTACCTCGACCCTGTTCGCCGACTTTCCTGCGCGGCCTCGAGCACTGATCGGCGAAGTGGTGTTTGGAACGCTCGCTCTAGTTGGCGCCGGGATGGCAGTCGCGCGGATAGCGCGTGGGCAAGCGCTGCTTACGGGACGCTGGCGTTGGAGTGGCTCGAGGTTTGTGCAGTGTTCCTTGGTGGTCTGCCGGGTTTCGGTTGGGATGCCAGTCGTAGGGATCGGACTGATTTCGGCTGCGGCGGGATTTGCTGCTTGAGGGCGATCTGTAACCCATGTCCCTACTCCCGAGAGCGTGAGCGTGGGCGCGGGCGTGAGCGTGAGCGTGGACGCGGGCGCACCGTTCGCTGGTTAGTTTGATTGTGCCAGCGTGCTCGGTCGGTTCAAGGCCTAGCCGGCTTCGCCGGTGGCTGCTGCGCAGCCAGCCTTGAGCCGACCTGCGCGCGCCGGCGTTGAGGTGGTTTGTTTTTTGTGAAAGGAACCTCAACATGCTTCGTATGTATCCAGTCTCTGTTCGATTGGCTCGCGAAGTTCGGCCGTTGGCGGATCGCATCGCGCGCTTTGATCGGGCGGCGTCGGTGCAGTTGCGCAAGTCTCTTGGGTCGGTCGTCAACAACCTTGCTGAAGGCTCTGGGCTGCACCCCGTCGGGTATCACGAAGCGCGTCGCGCTGGGCGCCGCCGGCTCGCCTACGAAATCGCGCTGGGCGAAGCGCGGGAAGCGCTCGCGAATCTCGAGTTCGCCGAAGCTATGGGCTATTCGCCGCCCGTGCCTCCAGAGCTCCGAGCACACTTCAACCACATCATCGGCACGCTGGTCCGAGTCGTGCACCGCCCGTGACACCCGACGAGCCCGTCTCGTTCTCGGGCACAACGTGCTAGCACCGTGCCCAAGGATGACCCATTGCCCCGTCCAAGAGCGCTGTGGCGGTTGTCCGCTGATGGGCAAGTCGGCGAGCGAGCAGAAGCGCATCAAGCTCGAGCGCGTTGTGGAGGCATTCGAGGCACAGTCGGTCGAGCTGCCCGAGGTGGATTGGGTCGCGGGTTCTGATCGCGACTATCGCAACCGGTTGCGACTTCGGATCGACGAAGGGACGATCGCGTTCTTCAACCCGGAGAAAGCCCCGGACTGCGTCGTCCTCGAGGCCAGTCTGCGGGATGCGATCGGGCAGCTTCGCGCCGCTGCGGCGGAAGCGCCCGAGCTGTTGCAAGGGCTGCAATGGGTGGAAGTGCGTGGCGAAGACGCCAAGGGGCGAGTCTCCGCGTGCTTCGCGCCGCTTGTCGACAGCACTGATCCCCATGTTGCCCCACCCGGCGCGCGGACGGCTGTCACTGACCATCTCGAACCGGCGCGCAGCGCACTGCAGACCCGCCTGGGGCCGCGCTTCTTGATCGGCTTCTTGGGCGAAGCTGAACCGCCAATGCAGCACTACGCCTCGGAGGGCATCGAACTCGCTGTCGCCCTGGGCGCGTTTCTCCAGGTCAACCACGACATCAACCAAGCCCTGGTGCGCTTCGTACTGGAACGCGCGCGGCGCGAAGGCTCCACCGAGTTCGTGGATCTGTACGCGGGTTGCGGAAACTTCGCCCTGCCCTTGGCGGCGCGGGGGCTAGCGGGCGTTGCGGTCGAGTCCTCACCCCTGTCCGTGGAGTCCATGCGCGAAGGAGCACAGCGGGCGGGGCTCAGCGAGTTGAGAGTCGTTCACGCCGAGGTTGGCGCAATGCTGACGGAGCTCGCAGCATCGCCGAGTGCCTTCGTGGTCGCAGATCCGCCACGAGCTGGGCTCGGTGATGTGGCGGACGAGCTGTCGCGACTCTGCTCCGGCACCCTGCTCCTGGTGTCCTGTAATCCGCAGAGCCTCGCCCGAGACGTCGCGCGGCTCGAGCCGCAATTCCGTCTCGAGTCCCTACGAGCCTTCGACATGTTTCCGCATACGCAACATGTCGAGGCCGTAGCAGAGCTCCAGCGATGAAGCTGACGCGCAGCGCGCGCGGCCGGGTGCTGACGCGCGGCCACGAGGAGGCCTTTGGCCTCGATCTGTTCCCCATGCGCTCCGTCATCATGTTACGTTTTTTGTAGCAATCTGGTGAAGTGGAGCATGTCGCCGAATGGCTAAACGCAAACCCGCGGGTCGTGGCACGAGCAACCGCCCGGTCATGGTCCTGCTCGAAACCCTCGGGCAGCGCTGGGCGCTGCGGGTCGTTTGGGAGCTCAGAGCAGGGCCGCTCACGTTTCGGGCGCTGCGTTCCGCCTGCGACGACGTTTCACCTACGACCCTCAACGCGCGCCTGGAAGAACTGCGCTCCTTGGCCGTGGTCGAGCATCGCGAGGCTGAAGGCTACGCTCTGACGCGTGCTGGTGCCGAACTCGGTACGCTCTTGCTTTCACTGAGTCGGTGGGCTGACAAGCACGTGGCGTAGCCTGGCAGCCGCTGGGATTGCACACGGCTGCAGCTAGCTCGACGCCGACGATGCCGCCGAAACCGGGAAGGGCATGGCCCAGGCCTCGGGTTCGACCTGGGCGACATTCACCACGAAGCTGATGGCGTGGTACAGGCCTCCAAGCATCACCAGCTCGATGATTTGCGTGTCGGTGAATACGCCAGCAAGTTCAGCGTAGAGTGCATCCTCGACCTGCCCGCTGTCATGGAGCGAGTCGCAGAGCTTCACGATCAGCCGCTCATCCGCTTCCCATATTGGATCTGGCTGCAGCGATGTCGTAGCGGACAGATGCTCTGCCTCCAGCCCAGCGCCCGCGGCGAAGAGCGCCGCATGGACGCCCCATTCGTATTCAGCACCGCACAAGAAGCACGTGCGCAATATGGCGATCTCGCGGTGCTTCAGGCTGATGCTCCCCGGGTCCAAAAGCCCCCCGCGTTGCACGCGGCGCAATACACGCGGATTGACCGCGAGGGTTCGAAACAACCCAAGGGGCTCCATGCCAGCGGGCATCAAGCGGCTGAAAGTCTCTTCGACGGCTTCGGTGTAGGGGGGACTGAGGGGCGAAATGCGCGGCATGACGGGCTCCTTTCTAGTTTGCTACATTTTATGTAGCAGGGAAGCGTCCCTGGCGCTACACTTTCAGTAGCAAAACTACAGAAGGGTCGGGCAGCCGCACGGGTGGGCCTTGTGCGGGAGTAGGGGCCCAACGTGACCCAGTGCTCGACCCCAAACCAAACGAAGACAGACGAATCGCCCGTCATCCTCTGGCGGGCGTTCAAACTCGCGGCGGCGGGGACGGGCGTGCGCTAGGGATCGAGCCGTGTCTCGGACTGGGCGACGCGGTGGTCGATGGGCGGTTGTCTTCGCGGGCCCGCGCTGAGTCGGGTGGCTTGCACGGCGCCTGCCACGCGGTCGGGTTGCTCGTCGATCTAACGCAGCCCTGGCGGAGCCGAGCGATAGGCGCTAAACGGCGGGGCGAGCGTGAGCGAACCTTCTAAAAAGGCCGACCCCGACGAGATCACGTCGGGACAATTGGCGGAGTGTACACGCGTGCTGGAGGCGCTCGTCGACAGCCGTGCGCACTTGGCGAAGCTCAGCACCGAGGAGCGCAATCGCCTGCTGATGGCGGCCGGGCGCGTGTCGCGGCCGGAGCGAACCGAGCAGGTCATCTTGGCGCGAGCGCTGCGCAAGAAGGCGAAAAAGAAGCTGCGCCAAGACGACGAGGCACTCTTGGAGCGGGCAGCGATTCGCAAAAAGCGGGCGCAACCCGTGTTCATCACACCCAAGGCTGGCGCGCTGGCAGCCGAGGCGGCAGGCGAGGCTCCCGATGTAGACAGCGGGCTCGCGGGCTCGGCGCTCAGGAAGCCGCGGGTTTGCTACGTGTGCAAAGAGCTCTTTTCCAGGGTGCACTTCTTCTACGACCAGATGTGCCAAGCCTGCGGTGACTTCAATCACCAAAAGCGCACCCAGACCTGTGACTTGCACGGCCGGGTGGCGATGATCAGCGGCGCCCGAGTGAAGATCGGTTACCAGGCGGCCATCATGCTGCTACGCGCTGGGGCGCGGGTGATCGTGACCACGCGCTTCCCTCACGACGCGGCAATCCGCTACGCGCGGGAGGCAGACTACGAGGATTGGGGCGAGCGGCTGCAGATCTACGGACTCGATCTGCGCCACACGCCGAGCGTGGAGGGCTTCGCTAGGCACTTGGGCCGGACCGAGGAACGCCTCGACTTCATTTTGCACAACGCTTGCCAAACGGTTCGCCGCCCACCCGGTTTCTACGGCCATCTGATAGACGCGGAACGCGAAGCCCTGGACACTCTTCCACAGCGGGCGCAGCGCCTGCTCGCCCAACACGCGGCGCTGGGCGCACCCGCTGTCGACTCCAATGCCCTGAGTTCTCCAGCCCAGCTCGAAAACATGGGCGCCTTGGTTGGGCTGCGCAAAGCATCGGACCTTTCTCAGCTGCCCATGGCAGAAGAAGATCTCGACGCTGGGTTTCAGCTGTTTCCGAAAAGCCAACTGGACGCCGACCTTCAGCAGGTTGACCTGCGGACCGTCAACAGCTGGCGACTGGCTCTGCACGAAGTGAGCACCGTGGAGCTGCTCGAGGTGCAGCTCGTCAACGCGATAGCGCCCTTCGTTTTGAACGCGCGGTTGAAGCCGTTGATGCTGCGCCACCCCAGCGATGACAAGCACATCGTGAACGTGTCGGCCGTGGAGGGGCAGTTTCACCGTCGCTTCAAGACCAACAAGCACCCCCACACCAACATGGCCAAAGCGGCGCTCAACATGATGACCCGCACCTCAGCTGACGACTACGTCAAGGACGGCATCCACATGAACAGCGTGGACACGGGGTGGGTAACCGACGAAGACCCCGCGCACATCGCGGAACGCAAGATGCGACAGCATGGTTTCCATCCGCCCCTGGACATCGTGGACGGTGCCGCACGCATCGTCGATCCGATATTCGAGGGTATCAATACGGGCCACCACGTGTGGGGCCAGTTCCTCAAGGACTACAAATCCGTTCCTTGGTGACGGGGCAAAGGACAGTCGACCTCAATCCGCGAGCGGGCTTCAGCGCGCTCTCTTCTTCTTTCTTCGGGCTCCAGGACCGGGCCGATAGCTGACTGCTCGGGCAGTCACGGCCTCGCCGCAGTGGCTACAAGTCACTTGCGGGAGTAAGGAGCAGCCGCAGGAGTCATGAGTGATCAGCAGAGGTGGGCCTGAGCTTGCCGCGAGCCAGCGATCGCCCCAGCGGATGAGTTCCACGATGACGCCATAGAGATCGAGACCTTGTTCCGTCAGGCGGTACTCGTAGCGCGGCGGGCGCGCCTGGTAGCGCTGTCTCTTCAGCACGCCGTGGCGCACCAGTTTCTTCAGGCGGTCGGCGAGGATGTTCCTGGCGATGCCGAGGCTTTCCTGAAAGACATCGAAGCGCCGTGAGCCGAAGAAGCACTCCCTCAGAATCAGGAAAGTCCAGCGATCTCCGAGAACATCGACGCTACGAGCGACAGAACAGGGGCGATCGAGGGCCGGAGGCATGTGCCCAGCTTAGCAGATTGAGTTGCAAATCGAAACTATCTCCCCTAGAGTGAGTTTTGATTCAAAACCTACCCCAAGGAGGGCAGCATGAGCGTCAGCCAGCTCATTTACGAGGAAGCGGGCGACACCGCTCACATCACGCTCAACCGACCCGACGTGAACAACGCCTTGAGCATGCAGCTCTCGGAGGAGCTGATCACGGCGATCGAGCAGATCCGCCAGTCGACCAGTCTCAAGTTCCTGGTCATTTCGGGCGCGGGCAACACGTTCTGTGCCGGCGACGACATCACAGAGATGCCCAGCTGGGGGAATGCCAACGCCATCATGCGTCGTGTCCGTCTGTATCAGAATATGGCGAATCAACTCGAAGAGCTGGACAAGATCACCATCGCCGCGGTGGACGGTTATGCCGTTGGGGGCGGGCTCGAGATCACGATGGCCTGCGACTTTGTCGTCGCGACCGAGCGTGCGAAGTGGGGTATGCCGGAAGTGGACGTTGGCATCACGCCGGGCTGGGGCGGAACCACGCGAATGGCGCGCCTCATCGGCCGTCGCATGACCAAACAGATCAACCTGCTGGGCGCGCTGCATACAGCGCGCCGTGCAGTCGAGCTGACTTTGTGGAACCGAGTGGTAACCCACGACCAGCTCGACGCAGAGGTGTCAGCGCTGCTCGATGTCCTGCGCAGCAAGAACCAGCAGGCGCTGCGTCAGCTCAAGTACATCATCCATCGTGGCGTGGAATGTGACCAGTACACCGCGCAAGGTTTCGAGGCCTTGTCGGGGGCGCTCATTGGAGCGGTCAACGGCGGCTGGCAGATCGACGATGCGGATCCCGGCACCGGGGTCAGCGGCTTCGCGGAAAAGAGCGCACTGTGGAAGACGCGGCGAGGCTTGGCGCGGGACTTTTGGTCGGAGTAGCGGCTGAACCTCCCCGTCCGCGTCGGCTATATTGCACCCATGGCGCAAGCGAAGCGGAAGGCAGCGGTCGCAAAGAAGGCCAAAGCGAAGGTTCGGAAGAAGCCGAAGCCCAAAGCCAAAGCACCGGCAAAATCGAGGGCGAAACCGAAAGCGAAATCAAAGGCCAGAGTCGGTGCAAAGGCGAAGGCGAAACCCAGGGCGAAATCAAAGGCCAAGGGTGGAGCACCAGCGAAAGCGAAAGCGAAAGCGAAGGCCAAGGTCGGCGCAAAGGCGACGAAGAAGTCCCGCAGCGCCGCCAAGGCCAGGCCGACGGCGAAAGCGAAGGCCAAGGCTTCAGTTCGTGGGGGTCGAGGGAAGCCAGCAGCCAAGGGTGTGAACTTCGCGTTGCCTGCTGCCTACAAGAAAGCCCTGAAGGGTCATGACGGCGGTGAAATCCACATGGACTGGGCGAAGTTGCACCGGAAGGAGCCCCCCAACTGGCCCGGGTCCTTCTACCTATGGCCACAGGAAGAGGCCACAGCGGAAAACGAGCGCCTCGAGCCACTACTCTACAGCCGCGGCTCGCTCTACTTCATCGGCAACAACGTGGGCGGGCAGCTATTCGCCCTCGACCGAAAGGCGCGGATTCTAGTCGTCGACCCAGTGGCCATGGACGATGACACGGTCGTCATTGCGCCATCCCTCGACGCATTGTTGAGCTGCCGAGTGAGCGAGGCCGATTCCGGTCGCGCTTTGCGGCGGGACGTGACGCGTGGGCTCAGCAACAACTGGAAGCGGATCGAAGACTTGATCTCGAAACCGAAGAGCTTCGACTACCACTTTCTGCCAGACCGCATTGAAGAGCTACATGCCGAGTATTCGATCATCGACAAGCTTCCCGAGTTTCACGAGCGCTTGAAGGAGCTGCGCCGTCGCCACCCGGGAAAACGATCGCTATTCGCCAGGCTCAAGCGCGCCGGGGTGATGCCGTAGTGACTGCGGAGTCGCCAGTACGCACTCTTCGAAAACTGATGCCAGATTTCGCGGGCGCGACTAGGGTGCGTGGATGCGAATCAACATGGTACTCGGGTCATTGGTCGGAGCGTTTGCGATCTACGGCGTCGTCGCCGCATGCAGTGCTGGAACCGGTTCCGGTCTACTCGCCGACGCGGGGCTGATAGACGACAGCAGGCCGAGCGACGGTCCGGTCCCGGAGGCCGAAGCCGCTCCCGCCGATTGCTCTCAATGGGAATTCAAAGTGATCAAGGTTCCTGCGCTCAACACTCCGGCCAATACCGGCGACTGGGAGCCCGTTGGGGGCAATCTCACCAATTCCACCACTGGCAGCACGGAAATATTCCTGCGCCGGTGCGTTCCGTAGGGGCCGTGGCCTAGTTTTCCAAGGTCGAATTGTTGATCTCGATCTTGGTGTCGTCGTGCATCGAGATCCCGGGCTGTGCATACCAGGAGCCACCGGTGTTGTTCTTGATCACCGAGTCGTTGATCACGATGTTGCCCGAGTGATCGTTGGTCACGAAGAAGATGGCGCTGCCATGGGCGTTGACCTTGTTGTTCTCGATCAGAACGCCGCAGATCGAGAGGGTCATGGTGTTGCCGTCGTTGTAGATCCCGCCGCCGCTGCCGCCACCTGGGGTACCGGGTTTTGCCGGATTGGCACCGTTGCCAACCGCTTCGTTGTGGGAAAACAGGCTGTTGATCACGGTCCAGGAGACACCGATGCTGCTGATGCCGCCGCCATTGGAGCACTTGTTGCCAAAACCGCCGGCCTCGCCGCCGAAGGTCGTGTTCACGACGTATACGGGCTTGTCTTCGAATTGACTGAGCACCCGAACTGCGGCTCCACCGATGTCCGGACCTACGTCCTCGCACACGTTGTTGAAGAAGCGGCTGTTGATGATCTTGATCCGGCCTCCGCGCGAAAAGATCGCGCCGCCGCCATGCTCGACGTTCTTCGCGTTGCCGTCTGAAAAGGTGATGTTCTGAATGCTGAGCTGCGGATGATCCTGGTTTTGGCAGTGGGACGTCGTCCACTTCTGCTTTTCGTCACAGGTGTTCATGTACAAGATGCGGTTTTGGCCGTCCCCGCTGAGCACGACCTTGCCGCCGCCATCGATGACGATTTTCGGCCCGGTGTCGTTCACGATCTTGGCGGTTTCTTTCATCTTGATCACGACGGGGTCGGCACCGCAGTCGAAGGTGATGACCCCACCCTTGGCGACGGCGGCAACCACCGCTTCGGACGTGCAGCTCGCTGGCGTCCCATCACCAACCACCGTCGTCGGATTGGAGACGTCTTCGGGCAGCGCGTCGCCCGGAATGGGCAGGCTGCAGTTGCCATTCGGGTTGCCTGCGGGCGGCCCAGACTCGGGATTCGCGAGGGGATTGTGAATGCTGCCCGCGCCGCCGCCGGTGCCCGGGCTTGCGCCGGTGCCGGTCCCCGCGCCAGTGCCCGAGCTGCCTGCGCCAGAGCCGCCTCCGCCCGACGTGCCCCCGGTCGCGCTGGCTCCGTCACTGTCGGAGCCACAGCCCAACTGAGTGCCCAAGGTCAGCGCCGCAGCCAAACACCCAAACACGACTCGGTTTGCCATTGTCGAAATCTCCCTAAGCGTGTCTCAGGTTCGCATGCCAGTTCGACTGCGACAAGCCGGCGCATGATGACGGGTGCGAGCGAGTGCGCAGGTGTGCGCGCAAGAAGTGTCGAGGGCGGACTCACGGGGTGCGAGTTGGTCGCTCGGTGCGCGAACCATCGCCTGCGCAACTCATTGCCCGGACGAGAGTCGCTTCCGCAGCTCCAGCCAGACTTGGCCCAGGACCAACGGCGCCAAACTGAACAGCAAGACGACGAGCCAGGCGTCGGCACCCAGCGCTGACGTCTCCAGCACGCGGGCCAAGGGCGGAAGGTAGACGGCTGCGAGAATCAACAGCACGCACAATGCAATCGATCCCCAAACCCAGGCGTTGCGAGTCACTTCGTTTCTGACCACCTTCGCCCTAGGCTGGCGCATGTTGAAGACGTGCCATAGCTGAGCAAGCCCCAAGGTCGCGAAGGAAACCGTGACGGCCGTGCTTTCGTCCCACCCCTTCAGCTCGAGCCCGTAGAGCAGCGACGCAAGGACGGCAGCGGTGATGGCGAGCCCATGGCCCCCGATGGACAGCCAGTGGCTGCGCTCCAACAGGTCCTCTTTGGCGGGCCGCGGGGATCGCTGCATGACCGCCTTTTCTCCTTCGCAGGCGCCTAACGCGAGCGCCGGAAAGACGTCCGTGACCAGGTTCAAGAACAAGATCTGCAGTGGCAGCAGGGGTAGCGGAAGCCCTACAAGAGCGGCAATGCCGACGGCCAGTAGCTCGCTGACGTTGCAGGACAGCAAATAGACCGCGAACTTCCGAATGTTGTCGAAGATCACGCGACCCTCGCGCACCGCCAGCACGATCGTTTTCAGAGCGTCGTCCTGGAGCACGAGATCTGCAGCCTCACGTGCCACCTGAGTACCTCGCCCACCCATCGCTACGCCGATGTCCGACTTTCGCAGCGCCGGTGCGTCGTTCACGCCATCACCCAGCATGGCGACGATGGCACCCGCGCCCTGATGCAAGGTGATGACATCGAGCTTCTGCTTCGGGGTCGAGCGCGCGAACACAGTCGTGTCAAGCAGGGCTTCGGGGGACGTTCCCTCTGTGACGCCGCTGAGAACCACAGGCTCCTGCCCCTGCGGAACCAACCCCACGCTGCGCGCGACGCGGACGGCCGTCGGGGCTTGGTCACCGGTCAACATCACGAGGCGAATGCCGGCGCGCCCACAATCATGGATGACTTGGCGCACCTCCGAACGCGGCGGATCGGCCATGGCCACCAATCCGATCAACGTCAACTCGTCATAAGGATCCGCATCCATATGCTGAGCCAGCTTTTCTGCAACGGCAATGATTCGGTAGCCACGTCGAGCCAGCTGTTCGTTGTGGGATAGCCACGCTTGCTTGGCGGATGAGTCGAGGGGCTCGTTTCCGGCCACCGTGCAGTGAGCGCTGCAGGCGCTCAGAACCGCCTCTGGGGCGCCTTTGACCGCAACCAAGAAGCCGGCGGCGGCGTCATGAAACGTCGCCATCATCTTGGTATCCGGGTCGAAGGTTTCCTCCCGCCGCTCGGGCTGGGCCGTGAGTAGGCTCTCGGCACTCAGGCCAGCTTTCGCCCCGGCGATCAGCAGCGCGACCTCAAGGGGTTCGCCCACCGGTGGCTCCGCGGGGTCACTCGGCAGATCCGCGTTGTTGCAAAGCACACCAAGCGTCAGCGCTCGCCGCAGGACGGCCAGGGTCTCGGGGTCTGGCGGCCTGCCGTCGTGGGTGAAGTCACCCGTTCGCTCCAAGCCGGCACCACCCACGGACACCCAGCGCAGTCCAACAACGAGCTCTGCCACCGCCAGGCGGTTCTCGGTGAGGGTTCCCGTCTTGTCGGTCAGAATGACGCTGGTGGCTCCCAGGGTTTCCACCGCCGAGAGCCGCTTGGCCACAGCGTTGGAGCGCGCCATGCGCCACATGCCACGAGCCAACGCCAAGGTAGCCACGATCGGCAGCCCTTCGGGAACGGTGGCCACGGCCAGCGCGATGCTGGTCTCGACAATCAACACGACGTCGTGACCCGCAGCGATACCGAACCCCGCCACCAGCAGCGCGATCAGCAACGTGAGCCACAGCAAGCGCTTGCCAAGACTGTTGAGCCGCTGCTCCAAGGGCGTCGTTTCATCCTCCGCCTCTTCCACTAGTTGCGAGATGCGACCGAGTTCCGTGTTCATGCCCGTGGCCACGACGACGGCCTCACCGGCACCGCGAGTCAGGGAAGTGCCTTTGAACAGCATCGAAGGTCGTTCCGCGAGTGGAGCCTGTTGGTCGGAAGCTGAGTTCGACTTAGCGACCGGCAGCGACTCGCCCGTCAACATCGATTCATCTGCTTCCAACTTGCTGGACTCGACGACGCGCAGGTCGGCGGTCACCACGTCGCCGGCTTCGAAGACGACGATGTCACCAGGGACGAGTTCGGGCGCCGGGATCTGGTGTAGTTCCCCTTCCCGGCGAACCGTCGCGTTGACCTGACCCAGCTTGCGGAGCGCCTCCATCGAACGAGTCGCGCGCAACTCCATCGCGAATCCGATACCGGCATTCATCAATATGACGGCGCCAACCGCCACCCCTTCGACGAGGCGATTGAAAACGAAGGAAGCGACCATGGCGGCCGCCAGCAGCGCCGTGAGAACTCCCCGAAACTGAGCAACCAATATCAGCCACACGCTGCGTGCTCGGGCTTCCCGCAGCCGGTTCTTGCCGTAGCGGCTCCTCCGACGGCGACACTCGGCCTCGGACAGGCCGTCGCGAGTCGAATCCAACGCGACAAGCACCTCCGAGGCCGGCTCGGCCCAAGGCTTTTCTGGCAGTTCGACAATGGCAGCAGCCCGCGCTTTGGCCACGGTGCAAGCACGTGCATGGGGAATGCCACTCTGTTGCTCGGCAGAGCGGGGAAGCGTCGCGCAACCCCTGCACCACGCCCGAGGAGCTCCGCAACGGATGCAGTTGGGGCGGCCTTTGCTTTGGGCCGCCGCCGTGGTGGCGCGCTCGAACTGGTCCGGCGCTGGGACTGGCGGATGCGACCCGCGCTCAGGAACCCGTCAACTTGTTCATGAACAAGTAGCCCGGAAGAGAGCCACACTTGCGCTTGCTTCCGCTCCTGGAGAGCCGCGTGCAGTCCACGTAGAGAACCTTCCGGTTGCCCACCTTGGACTCGACAAAGCCCGCGACGCGAATGCCCAAGCAGCAGCAAGGGCTGGACCAGGGCAGGTCGTCGGCAACAGGGCCCTACAACGCCCCCACTTGGCGCGAGCGAGCGCGCAAGGCTGCGCGTGATTGAGCAAGAGATTGCGCGCCACAACCCGAAAACCAGGGACTTCGGGCACTTGGGTCAACGCTGCCCCGCCCCTGTGGGGGCCGGGGGTTCGGACACTGCAGTTTCATGCTGGTTTCTGCTTCGACTCGCGGTAGGCTGAGCGTTTCTGAGGGGTCCCCAACATGGCTATTCATCGAACTCTAGTCGCGTTGTTGCCGATACTCCTGCTCGGCTCGACGCTCATGGGCTGCCGCAGGACTTCCCCCGAGCTGGTAAGCGGCGCGACGTTCAGCTGCGTGTTGGAGCGCAGTGGCGCGGTTCGCTGCTGGGGCAACAACGCCTTCGGCCAGCAGGGTACGACCACCAATGACGTTGGGCTCGCAGCCGGCGAAATGGGCGACAGTCTCCCTAGCGTGGATCTGGGCACGGGCCGAACGGCCAAGGCCCTTGCAACAGGGCCGCATCATGCGTGTGCAATCCTCGACAACGACAGTGTGAAGTGCTGGGGCGAAAACCGCTCCGGAGCTCTCGGCTTGGGCGACACCAACCACCGCTCGGCCGGTGAAGGTGAGCTCGGTGATGCCCTGCCCACGGTGGATCTCGGTTCTGGGCGCACAGCCAAAGCAATCTCCGCTGGGTTTTCTTTCAACTGCGCCCTGCTCGACAACGACAGCGTGAAGTGTTGGGGCAGCGGCAGGCATGGGCAGCTCGGCCAAGGCAGCCCTAGCGATCTGGGCGACCAACCCGGTGAAATGGGCGATGCGCTTCCGGCCATCGAGCTGGGTACAGGGCGCACGGCCAAAGCAATCACGACGGGGCACAATCACGCCTGCGCCCTGCTCGATGACAACAGCGTGAAGTGCTGGGGCTACAACAACTACTTTGGCGTCCTGGGTCAGGGGGACAACCTGATCCGTGGGGATGGTCCGGGTGAGATGGGTGACGCGCTCAGCGCCATCGATCTCGGAACCGGGCGCACGGCGCTAGCGGTCTCGGCGGGTGCCCTCCATACCTGCGCGGTTCTCGACAACAACTCCGTCAAGTGCTGGGGGTTGAACTCGAGGGGGCAACTCGGTTTGGGGGATACCGCACAGCGTGGCGGCTCCAGCGGCGAGATGGGGGACAGCCTGCCAGCGGTTGCGTTGGGCACGGGCCGCACCGCACTCTCGGTCGAATCCGGGGCGAGCCACACCTGCGTCGTGCTCGACAACAACGGCGTCAAGTGCTGGGGCGACAACCGCTCGGGCCAACTCGGATTGGGCGATACTGCCGAGCGAGGCTCCAGCCCAGGAAGCATGGGCGACGCGCTGCCACAGCTAGCTCTAGGCACAGGCAGGACGGCGACGAAACTGGTCGGCGGGCTCGCATCCACCTGCGCCCGACTGGATGACGCCAGCCTCAAGTGCTGGGGCGGCAACGGCACCGGAGCGCTCGGCTTGGGGGACAATGCCAATCGCGGGGACGACCCAGGAGAGATGGGCAACAGCCTTCCACCGGTATCCCTGGGAACGGGTCGGAGCATCACCAGCCTACCGGCGGGAACACCGAACCTCTTCAATTGCGCCTTGCTCGACAACGCGAGCGTCAAGTGTTGGGGCAGCAACTACCTGGGCGAACTCGGCGTCGGGCGCTCCACCGCGGTCGGGGACGAAAGCGGTGACGAAGCGTCCTACGTCAGGCTCGGCTTCTGGAGAACAGCCAAGGGGATCGGGGCCGCCAACTATGGCCTCTGCGTGCTGCTGGACAACGGCAAGGTCAAGTGCATGGGCGCAGGCTCAGCACTGCTCGGGCAAGGAGACACCCGTGCCCGCGGCGCGCGTCCAGCCGACCAGGGCAGCAGTCTTCCGGCGATCGACTTCGGACCGGGTCGGACCGCGGAGCAAATCGCAGTGGGGTCGGCTCACGCCTGCGCCATTCTCGATGACGAAACGGTGAAGTGCTGGGGCAGCAATAAGTACGGGCAGCTCGGGCTGGGAGACGTCGAAGACCGCGGGGATGATCCCGGGGAAATGGGGAGCGCTCTGCCCACGGTCCAACTCGGAACCGGTCGCACGCCCATCGCGCTGTCATTGGGTGGAAACGGCTCCTGCGTCTTGTTGGACAACGACGAACTCAAGTGTTGGGGCCAGAACAACTGGGGCCGCCTGGGCCTCGGCGACACCAACAATCGCGGAGACGATCCAGGAGAAATGGGCGATAGCCTGCCAGCGATCGATCTCGGCGCAGGCGAAAAGCCAGCGTACCTCGCGGTCGGCCCAAACAGCATGTGCGCGATTCTCGACAGTGGCCCCCTCAAGTGCTGGGGCGGAGCCGGCCAAGGTCTGCTCGGCAACGGGGTGATTCAAGCCCTGGGGGATCAGCCGGGAGAGCTGGGCAATGCTTTGCCCAGCGTCGACCTGGGAAGCGGACTCAGCCCAACCAGTGTAAGCGTCGGTTCGCACCACGTCTGCGTCACCCTCGACAACGATCGAGTGAAGTGCTGGGGAGACGGCGCATTTGGCCAAACGGGTTTGGGCAGCACCGACGACCTCGGAGACCAGCCGGGAGAAATGGGCAACGCGCTACCTTACGTGGACCTGGGCGCGGGACGCGACGCCAAGTGGGTCAGCGTCGGCATGTACCACAGCTGCGCTGTCATCCAGGAACGCCGACGCACGGTCAAGTGCTGGGGCGACAACGCGATCGGACAGCTGGGCATAGCGGACAACCAGAGCCGCGGCGCGGCGCCGGGGCAAATGGGCGAGTCGTTGCCCTTCGTGAACTTCTGAAAGTCAGCGGCTCCGGCCTGGCGACACCCTGCTCAGGCTGCGCAGCTTCCCAGCACCCAGGCCGGCGAACTGGTCGCGTTTCGCGCGTAACTCGTGCGGCATGAGACTTGCGATTGCAGCGGGTGGAGGTTTGCGAATGTTGTCTCGATTTCGAGTGCTTGGCTGCTGCGCTGCTGCGACGATGCTCCTAGGCGGCTGCGGCAGTTCTTCCGACTCCGACGGGCCAGCTCAGGCGGCTGGCGGCAGTGGCGGCAGCAGTGGCGGTGGGGCAGCCGCGGGCGCGGGCGCGGGCGGTACGAGCACCGGTGGCACGAGCGGAACGGGGACCGGCGGCACGGGCACGGGAGGTGCGGGCGGTAGCGATCTCGATCCCTGCGCGGTGCCGAGTGGCGCCGAGCACGTCATCTACGCCGATGCGGATGCAGCTGACGGCGGCGACGGAACCTGTGCCAATCCATTCAACACGCTGAAGGCGGCGCGGGACAAGGCGCGCACCCTCACGGCTTCCAGCGGCGACAAGGTCATCATGCTGGCCGGCAGCTTCAGGCTGACGGACGCCACCACGTTGACCCTCGACAGCCAGGACTCCGGACAGTCCCACGACCTGGTCTGGCGCCCACAACCCACGAAGACCGCTAGCATGGACGGCGGCACGGAGGTGTCGGGCTGGACCAAACACAGTGGCAGCATCTGGAAGGCCACGCTACCGAGCGCAGCGGGGGCGCCCCGCCAGCTGTACATCAATGGAGCGCCAGCGATGCGTGCCAACAGCGGCGAACAGGTTGCTAGCTTGCCGTCGGGGGCCGGCGATGCAACGGGCTGCGACAAGGGCGCGTACAACTACGGAGCCAAGAAGTGCAACGCCGGCACCTGGACCAAGATGCGCTTTCCGACTTCAGTGCTCGACGCCACATGCACTTCCTGTGATGTCGAAGTTCACTTCGTTCGCCCTTGGAAGTGGAATGGCAGCGCATGGTGGGAGGACCGGAGCTGGCAAGCCCATCGCATCCCCGTGGACAAGATCAGCGCAAACGGCTCTAGCCGGGATTTGGAGCTGAACGCCGCCGCACTTGCCGCGGCTCACAACCCGAACCTCTTCGCCAAACCCTTCGACACGGTCGTCCTCGAAAACCACGTGAGCCTGATTAAGGCGGATGGCGATTGGGCTTTGGATGCATCAACCGACACGCTCTACCTGCAGTGGGCGAAAGACCCGAACGGTGAAGAGACTATCGTGCCGTTGGCCGAACACCTGGTAACGATGGTGGGCGACGGCGCCAATCGGGTCGAGAAGATCCGTTTCGAGGGCATCGAGTTCCGCCACACGACCTACGAGAAGCCGAATAGCGACGGCGTGGTGGTGAGCCAAGGGTCCCTCTGGCAACGAGGTGGCAAGCCGCCCACCTGGTACCAATATGCGCAAGCTACGCCCGCGGCAGCCATTGTCGTCGAGGGCGCAGGCGAGATTCAGATTCTCGGCAACTCTTTCAGGAACCTCGGCGGCATCGGGGTCAGCATCGAAAACGACGTCAAGGACATGGTTATCAACGGCAATAGTTTCACTGACATCGCGGACGGAGCCGTCCTGGTAGGGCACCGCTACCATCACATGCTCGGAACCGGACTAGATCCAACCGGCGCGCCTCCCGCCGGGGCGGTTCCGAACCTGTTCATCGACGTCATCAATAACGACGTCCTGCGTTCCGGAACGGAGTATTGGGCGTCCGCAGCCATCAACGCGGTCAAGGCGGGCTGCCTTCGGGTCAACCACAACCGCATCCGAAAGGTCCCCCACAACGGCATTGCCCTCGGCTACGGCTGGGATTGGGACTGGAAGTCGGCAGAGCATCGCCAGGTCAAGGCCCAGTTCAACTTCATCGAAGACTACTTCGAACACCTATACGACGGGGGCGCCATCTATCACGTCGGTCCAAACGGAGCGACATCCAGCACGAAGCCCGTGACAGACACATCGTGCGCGGCGAAGGCCGGAAGCAGGTCGTTGGTTTCAAACAACTACCTCAAGCAGGACACTCCGGGCACCTCGAAGCTCACGCGAGGGATTCAGCAGGACAAGGGTGGCCGCAACGTCGACTACCTAGACAATGTCGTCGATGGTACGTCCTTCTATTGGTTCTACCTGAATGGGGACCTGCACTACCCGGAGAACCAGAGTACAAAGGGGAACTTCACCAACGCCCCAGTCAAGCGGAGTGAAGCAACGCCTTGGACCTTCGGCGCTCTAGGCTGGGACGACGCAACCGCTCTGACATCACCTCCCCAAAGTGCCGCTCAGGCCATCATGGACCATGCGGGCCTGATCAGTTGCAACGGGCGCCAAGCCACTCACCTGGGAACTCAGGGCGACGACGCCTTGAGCGGCACCTCCGGCAAGGACGTCATCGTGGGCATGGGCGGCAACGACACCACGAGCAACTTGGACATCGAGGATGCCTATTGCGAGTGCCGAGACGGCTTCGCGAAAGACAACGCCGGAAATTGCGTCAAGAGCTGAGCGCCTACGTGGGTGAGTGAGGGCTGCGCGCCTCAGTCCGGGTCACCCTTGAGCGGCCGGGCCAGCCCGAGAGCGTCCAGACGCGACACCAGGGTGCGCCGCGCTATTCCCAGAAGCTTCGCGGCACGCGTCTGGTTGCCGCCACACTGCGCCAGAGCATCCTCGATCCGCTTGCGTTCGTAGTCGCGCATGGAAGAGCGCAGGTCCCCTGAACTAGCGGCTTCCGCTTGATCCGGAGCCACCGGCGCGTCGACGGACTTCTGAGAAGGGCTCGGCGATGCACCCTGGGAAGCGCTCAGAGCCAGGTGGCGAACCTCGATGGGGTTGCCGCGGGAGAGCAGCACGGCTCGCTGCATCGCATTCCGAAGCTCTCGGATGTTCCCGGGCCAAGGGTGCGCTTTCAGTGCCTTCCGCGCCGGTGGACTGATCTCCAGGGAGGCAGCATAGCCGGCAGACTGCCAAGCTTGCGCAGCGAAGTGGCCAGCAAAGGCAAGCACCTCACCCGGCCGATCCCGCAGCGGGGGCAAGTGCAACGTGATGCCGTTGAGCCGGTGGTAGAGATCAGCGCGAAAAGACCCCTGCTCGATGTCCCGTAACAGGTCGCGATTGGTCGCAGCGATGAACCGCACGTCGACCTTGCAGGCTCGCCGCCCCCCGATCCGAAAGAAGGTGCGATCTTCTATGGCTTGGAGCAGCTTGGCTTGGGCTTCGATCGGCACTTCACCCACCTCATCCAGGAAGAGTGTGCCTGCGTTGGCTTCTTCGATGAATCCCGACTTGGAGTCGGTGGCTCCCGTGAAGGCGCCCTTCTCATGGCCGAACAGTTCCGCCTCGAACAGGTTCACGGGCAGCGCGGCACAGTTGACTCGCACCAGCGGCGCGCCGGCCCTCGGTGACAGCGCGTGGATGCGCTGTGCAACAATGTCTTTTCCAACGCCGGTCTCCCCGGTGATGACGACACTCAGATCCGATGGCGCGACATCGGCGACTAGTTCGTAGATCTCTCGCATCGCGGGTTCGACCACGACCAGGTCGTCTGTGCCCGTGTGGGTCGCGGGCTCGACCGCGGCAGGGTCCTCACCGGGGCTGAGGATCATCGTGAAGGGGCCCACCTCCACGACGTCGCCTGGGGCGAGTTCAGCGCCGAGGCTGCCGGACTCTCCACGAATGGTGAGCCCATTCTTGCTGCCAGCATCCTCGATGCGCGGTGGATCAGTCAGGTGAAGGATCGCGTGACGCTTGGAAACAGAGCCGTGGGGTAGGAGGATCTCGCAGTCCTGCCCTCTGCCGATGGAGACGGAGCCCTCAGTGGGCAGAGTCACAGAGCGCAACTGGCCGGCACCGGCGATGACCAAGGTCCACGGTCCACCAGCGGGGCTGACTTTGGTGAACAGGGTTGTTTCGTCTCCGTGCTCTCGGACCATCAGAACGAGCTTCCAATCAAGACTCGAGCACCCGCCCGGTCAGCCGTGGGCTCGAAGGTGAGCAAACCTACCCCAAGCCCAGCAAAGGCGGCACCCACGGCAAAGGCGACGGTAGAGACCGTGGCCGCGTCCCCAGCTCGCTCGTAGCTGTCCAGCGCTTCTTTGCCACAACCGGATGCGTCGCAATCCTTGTCGCTATCGTCCTTCAACCCAATGGCCTTCAGCCCAAAATAGCTACCGACAGCGACCCCCACTGCGCCCGCCCCCAGCGCCGACCACGCGATGATTCGGGTCGCATCGGCCTCCCCGGCGCGCGGCGAGTCCGTTTTCGGCTCAGGCGCTGCCCGGGACGCGGGCGGTCGTATGGGCGTCACGAACTCCCCAGGCTTTTTCGGCACCGAGATCTGGTGTCGCGATGTCCGGCCATCGGACCAAAGGACCGTGACCTGGTGCTGGCCAGGATCCAGAGGCAAGGCTGTGGTCCAACCCGACGGCCCCAGGACTTTTCCGTCCAGCTTCAACTCGCGTACTCGCTTCGGCGCGGCGACCTGCAGCAAGACCCGGCTGAGCTTGGGCTCCAGTTCGGCTGCCCGTCGGGTGGCATATTTCGCTCGCTCGAACTGCCCACGGCCGCGCGCTCGCTGCGCGGTCTCGTTGAACTCGGCCCATGCACTTGCGGTCCGGCCGATGCGCGCATGGCAGTCCGCCAAGTTCAGCAGCGTTCCGGCAGAGGCATCGAAGCGGTCGCTCTCAGCAAACTTTGCGCAAGCCTGCGCGGTCTTGCCCGCCTGCAGCAGCTCCCTGCCCTCCCGAAACAGGGTCTCTGCTACGGCTTTGTCCGTGGCAGAGGTGTCCGCGCTCGCTGCCGCCGTCCAGGCGATGACGCCCAAGAGCAGCGACCACGCGACATGGCCCGAGCCGGTCAATAGCGCTCCCCGAACTTAGGATCTTCGGCGGTCTTGGGAGTCGCTCCGGTTTTTCGCGTCTTGCGTGCCCCGCTAGCGGCGCCTCGGGTCGCCCTGGGGCCGCGTTTGCTCGCAGGTGCTTTTGGTTTTGCCGGGGCGGCGGCAGACGCCGTTGCACTGGGCCCAGGCATGCGGGGCATGCTGGCGACCAGCTTCAAGGCCAAGGGCTTGCCTGCTCGAGCGATTCCTGGCGCCAGCTCCGGCGGCGGCGTCGGGCGCATTCCAATGATGGTCGCGATCGCACCTATGACCACGATCGCGATGCCAGCGACAAACCACCCTCGACGCCGCTGGGGCTCACGAGCAACGGTTGGTAGCGCCATGCTCGAAACACTGGGCGGATCCATCACGGACAGCGCTTCCTGGAGCTCGGCTGCCGACGCAAAGCGGTCTTCGCGATCGCGTTGCAGACACCTTGCCACGATCGCACCGAAGCCTTCGGGAACGGCGGGACGCACTCGACATGGGTCGAGGGGCTCGCCGGAAGTGAGAATGGCAGCCAAGACGTCCGCCTGGTTCGCTTTCGCAAAGGCGCGCTCACCGGAGAGCAGCTCGTACAGGATGACGCCAAGCGACCAGAGATCGGCGCGTCCGTCCAAGTCGTTGGAATGACGGATTTGCTCCGGCGACATGTAGCGAGCCGTGCCGACAATCTGCCCCTCGCGAGTCAGGTCTTGGGCGGCGTCACCATCGAGCCCGGCAACTCGTTTGGCGATCCCAAAATCGATAATCTTGGCCGACCCGGAACTGTCCCAGTCCTTCGTCAGAAAGACGTTCGAGGGCTTGAGGTCGCGGTGAACCACGCCTTGTGCGTGAATTGCCGCGAGCCCGCGGGCTAGCTGCTGCGCCAGGCGAAGCGTCTCTTGGATGGAGAGAGACCGGTCCAGCAGTCGATCGCGAAGGGTACAGCCCTGCAGTAGATCCATGACCAGATACGCCGTGGAGTCCTTGAGGACACCGTAGTCGAGCACCCGCGCGATGTGTGGCGAGTCAAAGCTCGCTGCCAGCTTCGCTTCTCGTAGGAAGCGCAAACGTGCTTCTTCCCCTCGAACACCCTGCAGCAACTTGATTGCGACCAGCCGCTCCAGGTGGCGGTGCTGCGCGCGAACTACCACGCCCATTCCACCTATGCCGATGACTCCCTCGACGCGGTACTTGTCGGCAAGCTCGGCGAGGCGACCGGCAACACCGACGTCGCTTGCGTCTTCGCTCGCGGAATCGGAAGCGATGGATTGCGTATCGCCAAGAGCATCCATGCGAACGCTATCCTTGCACAATTTCCAGATGGCCCCAACGCGACCGAAACTGAAGTGTCAAAACGACTTGGCAAGCAACGTAATCATGACCCGAGGGGATCGAAGCGCACGACCTGCACCAAACCTCCGCCAGAGGTGGGGGCACCGACGAGCCCCTCGAAACCAACGAGTCCTACTGCAAAGCCAAACTGCGCGTCCTCCACCGTGGCGTCGGTTATGACAATGTCCGTCTCGCTCCAGGAGTCGCCGGTACGGCGAAATAGGTAGGCCTTGCCGGAGTTGCGACCTCGGGAACCAGCGAAGGGTGCTCCCACCAGCAGCGCGTCGCCGTCAATCGAAACACTTTCGCCGAACCTATCTCCGCTTTCCGCGTCGGACGGGATTAGCTTTTGCTGCATCCAACTAGTCCCTTGCCGCGCATAAACGAAGACGGCTCCAGCCGAGACGCCACCCTCGCTGTCGAGAGGTGCCCCGACCGCCAGAGTATCGCCCTGAAGTGATAGCGCATCGCCAAAGGCGTCGGCGTCGGAGTTAGGCAGCGCCAGTTCCTGCTGGAGCGTCCAGACGTCGTTGGCTCGGGTGAATACGAACACCGCCGGGTCTCCGGATGTGCTGCGCTCAGCAGCGACTGCCAAGGTGTCGCCATCAAGTACCACTCGGTTGCCGAAGGAGCCGTTGATCGTCGCCTGGGGAGCCTCAATAGCGGGCAGTTGCTCGGTATAGACGGCGCCGGACCCAACGTAGACGTGCACCATGCCGGCACCGGGTTGGCCTGCAGCGTCCTGCAACGGCGCACCCACCGCGAGGGTATCGCCGTTGACAGCGCAGGCGGAGCCAAAGGACGAAACCCCCTTCATCTTGATGCTCGTGGTGTTGGTCCAGGTCGGCGTGCGCTCGAACGCGTGCACGTTGGAAGGAAGACCGATCAATACCTGGCCATTGCTGACCGCCAACGATCGCCCGTTCTGACCACCGTGAACTTGGATCTGCGTTAGAACGAGTTGAGTTTCCTGCGCCCAGGCATCCGCTCCCCGGGCAAATACGAAGTAGCCTCCTTCACTGGGCGTAAGCCGCGGGGCGCTGATGACAGCGGTGTCCCCGGATACCGCCAGGTCAATGCCAAAGAGCGCGGCGGTCGTGCCAGCTGTGGCGGGCACGAGAACTTCCCCGGCGGTCCAGGTCGGCTTTTCCCCGGGAGGTTTGCGCAGGTCTCGATCTTCGTCCGCGCCGATGATCTGGCTACAGCCCGATAGAAGGTAGAGCAGGCCCCCCAAGCTGGCACGGTGAACAAACGCCACGAGTACTACTGAGTATCACGCTCCTGGCGTCGGCGGTCAAAGTTGCGGGTCAGGGTTCATGCGACCCAAACCCCTCACGCCTCAGTAGCCCGAGCCCCGGGACAGCCCGAAGGCGTGACGCACGTCTTCGCCCTCGACCATGAACACCACCATCTCTGCAACGTTCGTAGAGTGGTCCGCAATGCGTTCTAGGTACTTGCCGACGGATTGCAGGCGTGTAGCGCGGAACACGCTTTTCGGGTCGTCCATCATCACGGCGACAAGCTCCGGAAAGAGCTGCGCGTAGGTCGCGTCCACGACGCTATCTCGCTCAATCACGGCGCGAGCGGCGTCTGCATCGGCGTTGACGAAGGCATCTAGCGCACCCCGCAGCATCTCTCGGGTCACGTCCCCCATGCGGGTGATCGTAGCAACCGCAGACAAGGGGGATTCTCCACTGACCTCCATCACGCGCTCGCACACGTTCGCACCCAGGTCACCGATTCGCTCCAAGTCCGTCACCAACTTCAAGGTAGTCGTGATGAAACGCAGATCTGATGCCACGGGTTGTCGTTTCGCTAGAATGCGAAGGCAGAGCTCGTCGATTTCGAGTTCGAGCCGGTCGACCTCCACATCAGCTTGCATGGTCTCCTTGGCAAGCTCTCCATTTCGATCTACGAAGGCCTTGAGTGCGTTCGTGAGCAGCTCCTCGACCTTGGCACCCATGAGCAGGACGTTTTCGCGCAGCTTGGTCAGCTCTGCCTCGTATTCGCGGTCGGTGTGGCGTAGTGCCCCCGCTGGATTGGCCATGGCGTCTTTCCCCTCGTCGTCGCGGCTCAACCGAACCGCCCCGTAATGTAGTCTTCGGTTCTTTTTTCCTTCGGGCGTGTGAAGAGCACATCCGTTTCATCGTATTCGACCAGCTCACCCAGGTAGAAGAAGGCCGTGTAGTCGGCAACCCGCCCCGCCTGTTGCATGTTGTGAGTCACGATCACGATCGTGTAGTCGTCCTTGAGCTCGTGAATCAGTTCCTCCACTCGTGCCGTGGCGATGGGGTCCAAGGCGGAGCAGGGCTCGTCCATCAGCACGACTTCGGGTTCGAGGGCCAGGGTGCGCGCAATACACAGGCGCTGTTGTTGCCCACCCGAAAGACTCATGCCCGAACGCTCCAGGCTATCTTTCACTTCGTCCCATAGCGCCACTTGCCGAAGCACGCGCTCGACCACCGCATCCGGCTCTTTCACTCGAACTCCGTTCAAGCGCAGCCCGGCGAGCACGTTGTCTCGGATGCTCATGGTCGGAAACGGATTGGGCTTCTGAAAGACCATGCCCACGCGTCGCCGTACCCGGACGGGGTCGACGTTGCGCTCGTAAATGTCCTGCTTGTCCAAGAACACGCGGCCACTGACCTTCGCGCCTTCCACGACCTCGTGCATTCGGTTCAGGCAGCGGATGAAGGTCGACTTTCCACATCCTGACGGACCAATGATGGCCGTCACCTTGGATTCTAGCAGGGGCAGATCGATGCCTCGTAGGACTTCGGTCGCGCCAAAGGCAGCTCGCAGGCTGTCGGCGCGCATTTTGGTTGCCGCCTGCGGTCGAGCCTCCGCGGACTCCGATGCCCGAGGCTGGGACTTGGTCGCGCCTGTGGCAGCGGTGGGGGCGAAGGGTAGTGAGAGTTCCATGGTCATCGTGCTTTCACTCGGTTTCGCACCAGCAGGCGCGCTGAG
The DNA here is from genome assembly GCA_965222375.1 of Polyangiaceae bacterium. Taxonomy (GTDB): domain Bacteria; phylum Myxococcota_A; class Polyangia; order Polyangiales; family Polyangiaceae; genus JACKEA01. The sequence continues at coordinate 1,704,825 of CBDCTZ010000016.1, read as the reverse complement.
ACGTTGAGAAGGAGAACCATGCCGACCAACACCAAGGCCGCAGCCCACGCTTTCTGGTGCCAGTCGTCATAGGGAGAAACGGCGTAGGTGTAGATCTGCACTGGCAACGACGCGGTGGGTTCGTTCAGCCCTTCAGACCAGAACTGATTCGAAAAGGCTGTGAACAGCAGCGGCGCCGTTTCACCTGCGACCCTCGCCACCGCGAGCATCACGCCGACGGCTATTCCCGGAGCCGCTGTGCGCAGCACGACTGTGAGCGTCGCGCGCCACTTCGGGACGCCCAGGCCCAGCGCGGCTTCGCGCAGCGACTTGGGCACCAACCGAAGTAGTTCCTCCGTGGTGCGGGTGACCGTAGGTAACATCAGCACCGCGAGCGCCAAGCCACCCGCCAGAGCGCTGAAACGCTTCGTCGCCAGCACGACCATCGTGTAGATGAAAATGCCGACCACAATCGATGGCACGCCGCTGAGCACGTCCGCTGAGAAGCGCACCACGTGGGCCAACTTCCCTTTGCCGAACTCAGCCAGATAAATGCCCGCCATTACGCCGGGCGGGATCCCAAACAAGCATGCAAGCCCCACGAGCTCGAGGGTTCCGACGATGCCATTGGCAACCCCGCCGCCAACCTCGCCTACTGGCTTTGGAAGCTCCGTGAAGAACGCCCAGTCCAGCCCACCGATCCCCCGAACAGTCACGTAGTAGAGCACCAGCCCAAGGGGTACTAGAGCGATCACCGTCGCGAGCACGCACAGGCCCCGCACGACGTAGTCGACGGCTTTGCGCCGGGCGTAGGGCTCCTTGAACTTCGTCATGTCCGCGCCCCCCCCGGCAATCGACCCACGCGCCACACCAACAGTCGAGCAAAGATGTTCAACGCCAGGGTCACGGCAAAGAGCAGCAAGCCGATCTCGGCCAGGGCTGCCAAGTAGACGTCACCCGTAGCCTCCGTGAACTCGTTGGCGATCACGCTCGCCATCGTGTACGAGGGCGCGAACAGCGACGCACTAATCTCGGCGCGGTTGCCGATCACCATCGTGATCGCCATGGTCTCACCCAGGGCGCGACCAAGCCCCAAGATCACGGCACCGAGCAGGCCGCTCTTTGCGTAAGGTAGTACCGCTGTACGAACCGTCTCCCAACGGGTTGCTCCCAGCGCCAGCGCGCCTTCTCTCAGCGTAGTCGGAACAGCCTTCAAGACTTCCCGACTCACACTCGCAATGGTCGGCGTGATCATGATGGACAACACCACGCCACCCGCCAGCATCCCGAATCCCTGATGCGGCCCCGAGAAGATGGGCAGGAAGCCCAAATACTTCGCTAACCAGGGCTCCACGACCTCCCGCAGGAAGGGCGCCAGGGCAAAGATCCCCCAGAGTCCGTAGACAACGCTCGGCACTGCCGCCAACAGCTCCACCAGGAATCCAACCGGGTTCCGCAGCCATGAAGGCGCGAGCTCCGACAGGAAGATCGCGATGCCAATCGAGACCGGGACGCTGATCAACAGCGCCAGCAGCGACGAAACGACCGTGCCGTAGATGAACGGCAGCGCGCCGAACTGGTCGCGCACGGGGTCCCAGTCCCGACTCGTGATGAAGTCCCACCCGAACTTGTCGATGCTCGCCTCCGAAGAGCGATACATCTCGAACGCCATCAACAGCAGCGTTGCCAGCACCGACAGTGCCAACAAAGCAGTGACCGCGCGAAAGACGCGGTCACCCGTGTTGACCTCGGAACCGAAGGGGGAGAGCCACTTCGACCGAGGCCGAACGATGCTGGAGCGGAGGGAATCGTCCACGCGAAACTCAGCTGCCGGTAAGCAGCGTCTTGTCGCCGGACTTCAAGGTCTTGAGGCGTGCTTCCACCTTCTTCATAACCGGAGTTGGAAGCGGCGCGTAGTGAAGCGCTTCCGCGTGATCTTGTCCCTCGTGAATCGCCCACCACAGGAACTCGGCAAGAGTCTTGGCCTTGGTAGCGTCCGCGCTGTCTTCGTAGACCAAGATGTAGGTGTATGAAGCGATGGGGTAGGCGCCGTCACCAGCGGAATCCGTGATGCTAACGTAGAGTTCGTCGGGCATCTCGATGCCCTTTCCGGCCTTGGTGATGGCGGCGATGCTCGGAGCCACGAACTGCCCAGCCTTGTTCTTGATCGAGGCCACGGGCATCTTGTTCTGCGTGGCGTAGGCCAACTCCACGTAGCCAATGGAGCCCGGCGTCGTCTTGACCTGGCCCGTGACACCCTCGTTGCCCTTGGCACCGAGCCCCGTGGGCCACTTCACGCTCTTGCCGGCACCGACCTGGCTCTTGAAGTCCGCCGACACTTTGCCCAAGTACTCGGTGAACACCGCGGTCGTGCCGCTGCCGTCCGAGCGGTAGACGACATTGATCTTTTCATCCGGCAGGGAGACATCTGGGTTTTCGCTCGCGATCCGCGGGTCGTTCCACTTGGTGATCTTGCCGAGGAAGACATCCGAGAGCACGTCCCCACCCAGCTTCAGCGCGGCATTGACCTTGGGAATGTTGTAGGTCACTGCGACCGCACCCATCGTGGTCGGGATGTGAATCAACTTGCCGGGGGCCTTCTTGGCCTCGTCTTCCTTCATGGGCGCGTCGGTCGCGCCGAAGTCGACGGTCTTCGCGGTGATCTGGCGAATGCCGCCCCCGGAGCCTATCGACTGGTAGTTGATGCGAATGTTCGGGTTCTTCTTGTTGTATTCGCTCATCCACTTTGAATAGAGCGGGTACGGGAACGTGGCGCCCGCGCCGTTCAGCGTGACTTTGTCGCTTTTGGTGGCGCTCCCGGTGCCCGAGGGGCCCTTGTTGCAGCCCACAAGCAGCAGGGAGGAGAGAGCCAAGACCGTGAAAGTGCGTCGATGAATCATGTTGCCAGGGAGATAGCAACGCGCTCCAACCCCTGGGCGGCGCCCTCGAAACATCTATGTGACAACCGTGTGACAGCCTTCACAGCGCTATCCGCTCGAGGTTTGTGGAATGAGGTGTCGCGCCCCGCGGCTGGGCCGCAGTGCCCGCGCAGGTTGCGCCCCGGTTTCGACCGCCGCGGGGAGGCAGCAAGCCCACAATCTGCGTCGCGACGAGACCGCGTGGGAAGGGCCGACAGGTGCCAAGCGTAGACTTCCGACAGATGCGGCAAATGATCCAATCCATCCATGGCATACTCCTCCTACTGATGGGTGCAGCGGGGGTTGGGTGCAGCTCCGGAGAGGGTAGCAGTGGCTCGGGCACCGGATGCGCGAGCCTGTGTCAGGCGGCGCAGGAACTCGCTTGCCCCAACGAAGACGACTTCGGGACCTGCACCACGCAGTGTGAGCAGGCCTTCGCCCCCGCCGGGGGTCAATGCACGGCAGAGGCGAACGCGCTTTTGAACTGTGCCGCCGGCCTGCCGCTCCAGTGCAATGCGACCGGCAAGGCTGGATACGTTGGCGGGAGCGGAGCCATTCAGAGCGCCTGCAGCGCCGAATATGACGGACTGGCGGTTTGTGGCGCGTGTGTCGTCACGGACCAAAACGACGATTGCACGAAGTGCCGGAAGCAGAGCTGTTGCAGCCAGCTCAAGGCCTTTGGCTCAGCCAGTGATCTGGAGGGCTTTCGTTCGTGCATTCAATCGTGTGGGACCACCTCGTGCCTCGATAATTGCAAGTCTCAGTATCCGGCCGCGGGACAGGCCTTCGACGCGATGTCCTCATGTGAGTCCGCGAGCTGCCCCGTGTGCAGCTAGCCCGGCTATCCCGGCCTTCGTCTGAAGGAGTCCGGTGCCGCTCTGCACCGCGCATCCCTACGCTGCCGCGGCTCGAGTGCCGACCTAGCTCGAAACGGTTTTTTGATTTTTTCTCGGCTGGTTGAACGACGACGCGACAGCCGGGCACGGAGGGACATCAAGCCCGCTCGGCGCGCTTCTGCCGCCGGGTCAAATCCGCGCATCGCGTTTGCATTCGTCGTCGAAGACCAAAGCGGCCCCGACACGGCGCGGCTGGTGCTGGCTTGGCTCAAAGCGCGCGGCGCGCTGAGTGCGGCAGCGCGAGAGTAGGGCCGCTGGGCCGCGAAAGCGATGCGACCCCAACCCAAACCAAAGACATGCTTGGTCTAGAACGAAACTTGACCGAGCAGAGTGACCTCGCCGCGAGGGTCCCAGTCGTCGTAGTCGAAGAAACCATAGCTGAGGGCCAGCTTGGCCTGCTTGCCCTGGATGTAATAGTTCACGGTAGCTTCGTAATGCCAGAGCTCGTCGCTCTTGTCGCCGGGCAAGTCTTGGTCGATGTCACTGTCTAGAGCGCCAACGCGCACCGCGGGCTGCAGCATGTCGAAGAAGGTGTAACCCGCTGCGACGTAGAAGCCGTGGCCTTCGACGCGACTACCCTTGGGACCATCCCATCCGTGCAAGTACTCCGCCTGGAGTAAGGCACCTGCTAGTTCGATTCGCAAGTCTGCCTCGACTCGGTCCTTGGTGGTAGGCTCGTCCCGTTCTCCTACGCTCATGTAGCCCACCCCACCAAGCATGATGCCTTCCAGGGGATACAGCTCCAGGCGCAGCGCCACGTCCTTCTGGTTGTTATTGTCGCGACGATTGAGCCCAGGGCCATTGTAGACGCCCAGGTTGTAATACACGTAATCGTTCAGCTTCTTGGTCACGCGCAGGCCGATGTCCCGGTCGTCACCGTAGAAGCGTGCGGCAATCGCGCGCTCGGGGAAGAGCAGCTTGCTGGCGGAGTTGAAGCCCTCCCACGACATGGGGTTCTTGAACTGGCCGGCGGCAACATCGGCGCATTCGCTCTTGGCGGTCAGGTACGCATCCTGAAGCACCGAGACGTTGCTGTTGGGCTGGGAGGCTTCCACGGTCCCGGGCGTCGTCGGCGCGGGCTCTTGGCCTTCGACTTCGAGATCTTCGTCTTCGAACTCCAAGACCTTTGCGGGGTCGAGCATGATCGTGAAGGCCAGGGCGTCGTCGATGATGTCACCCTTGAGTTTGATCTCGGCGCGGCGCAGTCGAAACGTGGTGTTGGTCTGTTTGAATTGACGGCTTCCGAACAACCACACCTGCAGCAGCATGCTCGGCTGGATGAAACCATCTTTGGCGACGGTGAGTTTCTTCGGCGGCGGCGGCGCCTCGCGTGCCGGACCTTGGGGGCCCGCCGGTGGGAGGTTTACGGCTGGCGGGGTCGTCGGCGCCGGCGTCACCGGCGGCGGCAGCGGTTGGACAACCGATGGGGGCAGCGGCTCGGGCTGCGGTTCCACGGGCTGCGCCGGCGGCGGAGCGGGAGGGGGCTCCGGTGGCGGAGCGGGAGGCGGTGGGCCGGGCTGAGCCACGGCCGGGGCAGCCAGGAAGAATAGCGCTAGTAGTGGGGAGAGCCGCATTTGCATTCCGCGCATATGCCAGCAAATGAGTGACAATACGGTGACGAAAGCGTGCCTGAAGTGAAAATCTCGAAGCTGGGGAAGCAATATGGCGACAATTGAGCGGGCCAGGCGGCCGATTGTCGCCGTGCTGAGCTGCGCAGCCCTGACAATGATCAGTTGCCAGCGCAGCAGCTCCACAGCCCCCGACGCGAGCGCCGCGAAAGCGCCGGCGCCAGCGGCCACCGCTGATCCCACCGTCGACGCCTGGGGAGCGCGCATGCACGTACCACCTTCCTTTCAAGCCGAGCAGAACCAGGCTGGCGGCTACGAGCTGACCGACGGCAAGCTCGTCATTCTGCTCGGGCGCCACGATCTGGAAGCCACGCGGTCTCTGTCGACCTTCTTTGACGAACGCAGAGCAACGCTGGCCAGTTTCGGCCGCGTCGACCTGTCTGCACCCAAGCCCGAGAAGCTCGCCCACGGCGCGGGGCTGTCTGCGGAGGGGCGCGCTGGCAGCGAAGGCGGTGACGTGGGCCTAAAGCTCTTTGTCGCGCGGGTGGACGCGCACACGGGGCTCAGCGCGCTATTGATTCACAATCTGGCCGACAAAGGCCGCGCAAAAACCGCTTGGCGACGCTTTCTAGGCCGGAGCCGTCTGCCCGAAACTGGCCCTTGAGCGCGCATCCGCTATCGTAGCCCCGCAGATGGCCAAACTGAGCGACACGCCAACTCCCGCCGACACCGAGGCTGTCGACGAAGGCTGGGAGGAAGTCGCGGCGGGCGCGGATGCGAAGCCCACCGACGAAGCAAAGGCCGACGCCGAGGCAGAGGCTAGCAACGCCGCAGCAACCGCCGACCACGCAACGCCCACCGAGGCCGTGAAGGCCGACAAAGCCAACGCCGAAAAGAAAATCTCCAACAAAACGACTCCGCCCGTCCGACCCACCATGCCCACGGTCGAAGAGGACGACCCTCTGGTCTACGACGTGGACGAAGGGCGCCCGACGTTGCCCATGGTCGACCCATTGGCATTCGACAAAGCAGAGCCCGACGACTGAGTATCTAATACCTCCGCGGTCCAGAGCGGCAGCGCAAAGCTGAATCTCGCACCAGCACCGACTTCGCTTTCGACGCTGATGCTCGAGCCCATGGCCTCGACCAGGTGCTTGACGATCGCGAGGCCCAGGCCTGTGCCGCCCAGTTCACGGGAGCGCCCCGCGTCCACTCGATAGAAGCGCTCGAACAGACGTGGCAAATGGCTCGCGTCTATGCCGGGCCCGTTGTCCTCGACGAAAATGACGACCTCGCTGTCCTCGAGCCTCCCCCGCAAGGTGATCTTGGCTCCGGCACCAGCGTATTTCGCGGCGTTGTCCACCAGGTTGGAAAGCACGTGCTCGAGAGCACGGCGATCAGCGCGCACGACCGCGCCTTCGTCCTCGAGCACTGTTGCGACCTCGATGTTCCGCTCGGACAGGCTTTCTCCAAGTAGGCCCACCACGCGGGCGCACATGGGACCCAGAGCCACGGCCTCGAAGTCCAATTGGTACTGCCGGGACTCGATTCGAGACAGGTCCAGCAAGTCCTCGACTAAATCCTGAAGCCGGGTGGCATTGCGTTCGATGATGTCCACGAAGCGAAGCGCGGTTTTCGGATCCTTGGACAGTGCGCCGCTCAGCGTTTCGGCGGCCGAGCGCACCGTCGTAACCGGAGTTCGAAGCTCGTGAGAAACGTTGGCAACGAAGTCGCTGCGAAGGGACTCCAGCCTACGCATCTCCGTAACGTCCACGAATACCGCGAACACCCCACCCGACCCTCGGGAGAACGGCGAGGCGCGGACTAGCAGGCGGCGAGGCTTGAGCCCGCTGACCTCGATCTCCGCACTGTCCGTCTGCTGTTCTTCGAGCACTCGGTCCAGCAGCTCTTTCAGCTCGACATGCCGGATCACCTCGAGGGGCGTCTTGCCCACTGCGTCGGGCCCCAGCAGCAGCATCTCGCGCAGCGCTGGGTTCACTAGCCCCACGCGCCCATCGGCTCCGAGCAGCAGCACGCCCTCGTGCATGCCTTCCAGGATGCCGCGCGTGGTCTCGTGTTGGGTCTCGAGTTCATCCACCGTTTGAGACAAGCTCGCAGCAAGCTGATCCAAGGCGCGCCCCAAGGACGCGAATTCGTCGTGACCCGTGACGCCGGTACGCGTCGCGAGATCTCCTTCCGCCATGCGCTCGGCAGTTTGGGTCAAAGATCGCGCGGTCCGCGATGCCAAATGCGCCGCTAGACTACTGAGCACGATCGCCACACCGAGGGCGAGCAAGGTGGCGGCTCCCAGAACCCCTTTGACTCGAGCGAGCACTTCATCCACCTGAGTCAGGGGCAAGGCCACGCGCACTACGCCAACGACCTTCCCGCTGCGCTCGAAGGGCACGGCCACGTAGGTCATGCGCTTGCCCACGGTTTCGCTCAAGCGCGTGTGCGCGCCCTTCCCCGTAGCCAGAGCCGCACGCACCTCCGGCCGGCCGGCGTGATTTTCGACGTCTGCGAGTCGGTCGCTCGTCACGTCGGAGTCGCCGAGCACTTTGCCGCTGCGTTCGATGACGGTCACCCTCGCTGCCGAAAGCGCCGACAGCCGACGTACCAATCGCTGCATCGTGCTCGCATCGAGGTTATCGGCGCGCTCGACGTGCAGCGCCGCCAGACTAGCGCGATGAACTAGCTCGTCTTGCACCTCGCGGGTCAGAGCCGTATCGACGGTACGCTGCACGTAGGCCCAGCCAACTGCGGCGGTCAGCAAGATCAGCCCGAGGGAGATCAGAAACAGCTTTGCGCGGATCCCCAGCCTCAAGTCACGCCCCCCTCGCAAGCCTGGCTCACTGCGCCCTCAAGGGGTCGCGTCCTCTGGGCTGCCACAGAAACGGTAGCCTACCCCGCGAACCGTCTCCACATATCCGCGCGCAGCGGCCAGTTTCTCTCGCAGACGTTTGACGTGGGTGTCCACGGTTCGAGTCGTGATGTCAGCCTGGATCCCCCACACGTCATCCAAGAGAGCGCTGCGAGTTTGCACCCGGCTGCGCCGCTCGTAGAGGGTGAGCAACAGGCGGAACTCGAGAGCCGTGAGCTCGATTTCGCCCTCCCCGACCCAAACTCGGTGGGCGTCGCGATCCATCTTCAGCAGGCCAAACTCCACCAGGCGAGAGCTGTCGTCCTCCTGGGGCTGCGCGCGGCGCAGGATGGCTTGGAGACGCAGCTGGAGCTCGCGCACCGAAAACGGCTTGACGATGTAGTCCTCGGCGCCCAGTTCGAAGCCGACAACGCGATCCATTTCCTCACCCCGCGCGGTGAGCATGACAACAGGAATGCGGCGTGTCTGCGGGTCCGATTTCAAACGCTTGCAGACTTCCGTACCGGGGAGATCGGGCAGCATCAAATCCAGTAGCACCAGGTCAGCGCCTTTCGAGTGCGCCCACTCGACCCCTTCCGCCCCCGACGCGGTCGCCAGCACTTCGTGCCCGGCCTGCTTCAGATTGAAGCTCAGGACCTCCCGAAGGTCGGGTTCATCTTCAATCACCAATATGTTGGCCATGGTCTCGTCGGGGCTCGCGCCCGCTAGGTGCTAGCTGCTGCGTGTGACAGCTAGGTGACACGCCACGAAAACGGCTGCAAGTCGAGCGTTCCAGCCTGACAACAGAGCGTTACGCGCCAGAGCCTTCTCAGGGGATCCCGTCGTGAGTAGCCTGAAAATACCCGATGCCAACCCCGCTAAGCCGTAGACAGTTCAGCTTGGCACTCGGCGTACTCATCGCCGGCAGCGGCAACTTGACCCACAACCTGCGTCGCATCCATCTGTGATCCGGTCCGCCACCCAGTTGGGCGCAGGAGTTCGATGAGTGGTATCGCGAATGCCTCCAGACCAAGAACTTCGACGCTCTGTGCAATTCCGAGCCCGAGCACCCGCGCTCCACGAAAACCACCCCACGCAGGAGCACTTCCTCCCGCTCCTGGTCAGCATTGGGGCCGCTAGCGCCGCCACCCACCAAGCGACCTTCCCGGCCGAGGGCTTCGAATACGGCTGTCTTTCCAGGCGCTCCGTTCAACTGGCTTGAGAGCGACTGCGCAATATCAGCGCGCCCCGGGCCGGGGCGCCACGAGTGGTTGACAGCAGCAGGGATATCGCAAAAAAGTCTCGGCAAGATCGCCTAGCTGACAATCGGCGCAGCCGCTTTTTTGGAGGATACCGTGTTCAAACATCGACTGATTCTGCTTATTTCAATGTTCGCTGTGGCCGCCTGCGGGTACTCCGAGGATGAATGGCAAGCTCAGCTGGCCAAGTACGATCAATTGAGTCGCCAACACCAGGACGAGCAGACTGCCCATCAAAGGACCAAGGAAGAGCTCGAAGCCACGATGAAGCGGGTCTCGGACCTGACCGAGCAGCTCAAGTCGATGGGCGTGAACATGGATGAGCTGAACCAGCAACTGCAAGCGACGGGCACCGAGAAGGAGCAGCTCGCCAAGAACCTGGAGCAGCTCAAGCGTGCTCTCGAGGAGTACAAAAGGCGTGCAGCTGCTCTCGAGCGCATCAAAGCTCGCTTCGATACCCTGCGCGGCAAGCTCCAGAAGCTGACCAACATGGGATTGAAGGTCGAAATCCGGCGTAACCGAATGGTGATTCGCCTTCCCGGCGACGTGCTCTTCGCGTCGGGCAAGGACAGGCTCAAGGACAAGGGCAAAGAAGTGCTCACGGCAGTCGCTGAGGTCATCCGCAACGACAAGCAGTTGGCCAAGCGCTACTATCAGGTTGCCGGGCACACGGATAACAAGCCGCTCCGCGGCGGGCGCTTCGGCGACAACTGGGGCCTGAGCGCCATGCGCGCTCGCCAGGTCCTGCTGTTCTTGGTGGCTCCCGTGGACGCCAAGGGCGGCGGCGGCGGCCTCGACGGCAACCTGCTCCACCCCGCGGGCTATGCGGAGACTGACCCCGTGAGCAAGAACGAAACGAAAGAGGGCCGACAGTCCAACCGCAGGGTGGAACTCGTGGTAATGCCCGATGTTTCGGAAATGCTTGATCTCAAGTCGCTGATTTAATTGGGAATTGTTGGAGAAACCCGGGCGGCAGGCGCCGCGTAGTTTTGCTGGTGCCTACCGTCTGTTTCCCAATTCTAACGGCCGGGGGCCAGTGGCTCACCCAGCCCTGGTCCGGGGTCGTCCTTGTGAAGTCGGATACGCTCGAATCGCTCATGGAGCGCTACGTTGACGGCGATGCCGCCGCCTTCGACGACCTGTACCAGCAGCTGTCACCCAAGCTCTTCGGCTACCTGCTCCGATTGACCCGCCACCGCGAGCGCGCCGAAGACCTACTCCAGATCACGTTCTCGAAAATCCATCGCGCCCGCGGCAGCTACCTGCGCGGCGCACCATTGCTCCCCTGGGTGCTGGCGATCGCGCGGCGCTCCTTCTACGATGAGCGCCGGGCCGCCAAGAGCCGAACCGAAGACCTGAGCCGCGACGGCAGCCTGCCCGAGCCCCACCAGGAGCCCAACGGGGTGCCCAATGACGTGTCCGAAGCGTTGGAGCGGGCTTTGAACGCCATGCCCGAAACCTACCGAGAGGCGATCCAATTGACGAAGTTGACCGGCCTTTCAGTCAGCGAAGCCGCGGATGTGCTTGGAACGAGCTCGACGGCCGTCAAACTCCGAGTGCACCGTGGCTATAACTTCCTCCGTAAGGAGCTCGAGAGGTTCAAGCGGAGCTAATGAGCGACGTGCCGACGGATGATGCGCTCCAGGATTTGGCCTGGCCCGAGCCCGAGGTCCCCCGGGCCGACCTGGCTGCGTCCATCAAAAAGGAGTGCACCGAGAGCCTTCGGCCCAGTCGCGGCATGTCAGCGACTAGTCGAACCATGCTCTCTTTCGCCCTCGCGATCGTGATCGTGGTGCTATTCGGCGTTCTTTCCGTAGATCGACCCGAAGGTCCACTGCGCGCCGCCCTATTCGGCGCCGCAGGTTGGGCCGTGGTGCAGGCCCTCGTGCTGGTCACGGGTTTCCTGCGTCCGCCCGGGCGGCGCGGGGCGGCCGGTATGCGCCTCGCATTGGCAGTCACCGTGCCGGTGTTCTTCCTCGCCTACCTGGCCTTTGCCGCCAGTGAGCAGCTCCCCCTCGGTGAGTTCTTCACAGCCGGCCACGGTGGCGGCGCTCTGGGCTGCGGGCTGCATGCGCTCTTGTTCGGCGCCATCTCTGGCGGCGGAACCCTATTCCTGTGGCGCGGCACGGATCCGCTATCTCCGGGCGTCTCCGGAGCACTGGCTGGGCTCGTCGGTGGCCTTGCCGGCGCTGTGACCATTGGCGTGACTTGTCCCAGCGGCGAAACCTGGCACCTCTGGCTCGGCCATGGCGCCGCCGTGCTCACGCTTGCCGCCGCGGGCGCCCTCGTGGGCCGACGCGTGCTTTCGCCATGAGCCAGCCCGAGCGAGCAGCGCCAGCGAGAGACCCTGAACGCGCGCCGAAAAGTTCGAAGTCCGAGCGCACACGTGGCGCGTCCCCTGGGTCCAAGAGCGCTTCGGGCGACGCGCCGAAGAGTTCGAAGTCCGAGCGCACACATGGCGCGCCCCCTGGGTCCAAGAGCGCTTCGGGCGACGCGCCGAAAAGCGCGAACGTATTTCGGGCACTACTCTTCGTCGTCGCCCTCGGGGTCGGGTTGGCCCTGGTCGCCAAGAAGCCGTCGGGGCCGCCGGTGGGCGACATCGCCGCAGAGTTCAACCTGCGCTCCGCTGACGGCACTTCTCGGGTGAAGCTCTCGGATTTGCGCGGCAAACCCGTGGTGGTCGAGGTGTTTGCCAGCTGGTGCAATGCCTGCCGACGCGCGGCGCCGATGCTGCGAGAGGCCGCGCTATCCAGGCGCAGGAAAGAAGTGCATTTCGTCGGCGTGAGTGTGGACAGGGATCGCCGCGTGGCCGCGCAGCTCAAGCAGGCCTGGGACATCCCCTACGAAGTCGTACACGACGACGGGAGCGTTGCCTCCAAGTATCGAATCCAAGTGCTCCCGACGTTCATCGTCATCGATGCCGACGGCCACGTCCGCCACGTCTCCAGCGGCGCTCCCCGCTCCGAGGCGCTGGAAAGCTGGCTCGGCGACTTAGGCGCCGCGCGGTTGTAATTGTGGACCGCGCTGTCATTTCGAGAGCAACGCCGCGACGTGCGACCCACAACTCGACACGGGTATGTAGTCCGCCAGGCGAACTCGACTGCAGTCGAGGGGCTTGCCCAGGTCCTCAGGATTTGCGGAAGGCGTAACAAGCTGGCAGAAACATCGCTCCTCGTTCGCCAGGCAGCATCCCCCGGGCATCATTTCGCAGCTCTCGGCGCGTGAGTACTCGGACGGCAAGTCGTGCCGGCACATGCAAACGGTATCGAACGTTCCGCACTCCCAGTCGTCCGCGCTCGGCGCCAGGCAGGCCGAGCCGAGAATGAGCGTGCAGAACAACACCACCAGTGCGACCCAAGTCTCTCGCAAGATGAAGACTCTAGCAGTCGAACCGAACCCCGCCTCTAAGAGTTCCAGCGACGCTGCGACAAGTGCGTCGAACTTGGATTCCAGTTGAGCGAAATCTGCACAACTGAGGTGCTGTGCTTGTTCAGCGTTGCCACAAGCGGGGCGCGCGCGCGGGCTAGGCCGCAGGACTCGGGGAAGCGCTGGTCACGCTCATCCCGCCGATTGTCATGCCAGCTCGCGCCACACACCGGCGCGCGGAGTCCAGGCTCGCGTGGAGGCCTGTGTTCAGCTCTTCGAGCACGCTTTGCGCGCATCGCGCAGAGGCTCGTGTGCACGGGTGTTCGAGAAAGCTTTCTCGTATCGAGCACGCCAAAGAGCCACGCACGCCGTAAGCACTTACACGCTGCCGTCAATTGATGTCTGTCATTCCCTGATTGGGAAGCTTCAAGGAACGTTCAAAGATGCTTGAGTCGTCGCTCAAGCTTCCACGCAGTAGCGAACACAGGTTTTGCTCATGTGGAAATGGCCACAGAAGAAACGCCAACACGAAACGGAGGACAAGATGCGAACAATCTACGGACTTGGGTTGGGACTCTTGCTGATTGCGACAGCTCCCTTGGGTTGTGGCAGTGATGACGACGGTTCGTCACCGGCTGGCGGCGGCACGGCGGGAGCGACCGGCGGCGCGAGTGGCTCGGGCGGAGTGGCAGGTGGGGGCGGCACGGCGGGCTCGGCCACCGGCGGCAGTGCGGGCAGCGCGACGGGCGGGACCGCGGGCAGCACGGGCGATCCGGTCGGCGCCTTGAGGAAAGCGCTGCAGGTGTCCTTCGATGCTCTAGCAATCCCGGTGAACCCGAATGCCACGTGCACGGGGACGGCTCCCAACTTCACGGCGTGCCCCTGCGACGGTGGCGGCAGCTTCGATCTGGCTCTCGGCAGCCCCAATACGCAGACCGCCAATGCTTGCACGGACTCGGCCAGCGGCCTGTCCTACACTGGAACGTTGATGGTCCAACTGCCGTCCGGTGGCGCTCAAGTCTCGAACTTCACGCTGAACATGTCCAACTACGGCGATTGCACCGCAGCGACGGGCACCTACGCCATCGATCAGACCACGTTGACCTGTAGCGGCAACCTGAGTGCCATGTGCCCCGACGGCCCGAAGATGGTCGCGACACTTTGCACGGTGTCTGGGACGGCCGACAAGTCCTGCGACTGCAACTAGCTGTGCTGCCGCTTGGGCGCCGCAACGCAAGACTGCATACGGCGCCTGCGCGCGGCGCCCCCACGCGAAGCTGCGCTCCACCCGCGTTCGCATGCGCGCACCGCCCCAGCGAACGCGCGCACCACCTCGGCGAACGCGCGCACCACCTCGGCGAACGCGCGCACCACCCCGCGCGCACCGCCCCGCGCGCACCGCCCGCGCGAACACGCATAGCGCCCCGCGCGAGCCGCGAAGAACCGTCGATGACGGACTTGGTGGCACATTCCCCAAAAGCAACCACGGTCAGACGCGATGAGAATCGTCCGAACTCGATCAACGCCGCGCCAACGCTCAGGGCGCGCGCTAAAGCTCCGGCCCAATGTACGGGTCCCGGCAGAGAGGCGGTGGAAAGACCGTTCTGGGCGCCAGGGGGCTGCTCAGGGGGCGCCGGACGGTGCGGGGGCGCCGGATGGAGCGGGCACGGCCGATGGGGTCGTGGGGGGCACGGGACGCGGCGCGGGCGGCGGGGCAGGCACCTTGTCCGTCACTCGCGCAACTTTCCAGGTGGGGCCGGCAAGCTCGACTTCGTAGAGCTTGGTCTGGCCTTCGAGGGCACCGCCGAGTCCGGTCACGCGGACGGTCGCTTTGGCGCCTTCGCGGCCCAACAGAGCTGCCTTTGCAAGCGCCGTGTCGTATTCCTTCTTGGCAGCGGCGCTGCAGGCCGAGTCCTTTTCGCAAGCGCCTTTCGCCGTTTTGATCTCAGCCTCGACCTTGTCGGTGGCTAGTTCGAGGGCTCCGTCGAAGTCGTAGCTCGCCCAGCGTTGCGCCATCTCCAACGCAGCCGCTTTGGGGTCCTTGGACAACTCAGCCACGGTGAGAGCGCGCGGTTTACGGGTCTGGGCGGGGTGTGCGTTGCAAGCGGTCTTTGCGGTTCCCCACATGACGAGCGTGGCCAGTGCCATCACACCGATCATGCCAAGAGTCTGACGACTCGGTGCGTTGATGGACGGTTCCGGTGGCAGGACTGGTTTGTCTAGACGCTTGCGCGGCTTGTTCGCCGAGGCGCGCTGCTCTCGGGCGCGCTTGCGCTTCTTCTTGCGCGCTGCAGCGGCCGCGGCCATGGCGGCGGCTTCCTCGTCGTCTTCTTCGTCCTCTTCTTCAGCGTCGTCTTCTTCTCCCGACGCGTCTTCAGAATCTTCTTCTTCCGCCTCGTCCTCATCTTCGTCAGACGCGTCTTCTGCGTCCTCGTCGAGATCCGAGTCGTCGCTCTCGGCCGAATTTTCGTCGTCTTCGAGCTCCTCCTGCTCGTCGTCGGCCTTTTCGTCGGGCTCCTTGGACATGGGCGGGGAGCATCGTCAGAAGCAACCTTGCCTGCAACCCGAAGCCGCATCCGCATAAATATGATCAATTATTCCAGACACTTAGCGGCAAAGCTTCTCGCGCCACGCAACCGGCGCGGCGTCGGGCCGAGTCGTAGATCCATGAAGCCGATACTCGTCTGGGTGGTTGTCGTGGCCGCGCTCCTCAGTGGCTGCAAGGGGTCCGCGCCTCTTCCGGCCAAGGCTATCGACCTGAATACCCAAGGTGCAGACGCCCTTGCGACTGGGGATCTGGAAACGGCCGAAGCGCGTTTCGACTTGGCCTTGGAGTACAGCCCGCGATTCGTCGAGGCCCTGGTCAATCGCGCGTTGGTCGAAGTGCAGCGAGGGAACTACTTGCGGGCACGCCGCCTGTTGAGTCGTGCACGGCGGCTGAACCCGGACTTCGCTCAGCCACATCACGGCTATGGGGTGTTGGAGGAGCGTGAGGGGCGACCCGACAAGGCGTCGGGTCACTACCTAGAGGCTCTATCCATCGATCCAGGCTATGTCGCCTCTCGCCTCAACCTAGCCAGGCTCTACTACACTGCAGGCAAGTACGAGCACGCCAAGGAGCAATTCAAGCGTGCGGTGGAAGTGGCACCAGACCGCGCCGAGGCCTACGCCGGACTCGCGGAGTCTTTGATCAAACTGAGTCGAACTGCCGAAGCGGACGAAATCGTGGAGCACGCCTTTCGCGAATTCGCCGATGACGCGCAGCTCGCGATCTTGCAGGCACGAGCGCATCTGCGGCGCAATAAGGTCGACGCCGCCGTAGAGCTGCTACAACCCCTGACAAGGGGACGAAACGACGTGGCGGTGGCGGCCTTGGGTTGGCTCGGCGCGGCAGAGTTGGCTCGGGGGCGGCCCGTTGCGGCGGAACGAGCTGCCGTGCGTGCCCTGAACATGGCTCCCCGAGATGAGGTTGCCAGCTACGTGCTCAAGCGCGCGCAGGCAGTCAACTGAGCGCTTCCAGGCACGATCCGGCAAATGCCGATACACTGCCGCGGCCGTGTCCAGCGCCCCGACTCAGACCACCCATCAGCCCGCCCGAAAGCGGAGGCGCCCCGATCTGGCTCGGGTGTTGGGACGTGCCCTGCGGCAGCGGTTGAGTGGCCAGGCTGCTACGGCGGCGACCTGGCTCATGACCGTCGGCTTTTCACTGATGGCAGCGGGCGTCGCAGCGGGCGGTGATCCCAAGGAGTCGGCCGTCGTAATTCGAGGCGCACTAGGCTGGCTGAGTTGGCTCGGTGCGGGCGGGCTCGCATTGGCGGCTACGGGAAGGCCGAGCACGGACGACGAAGCCATCGAGGGTTTGGCGGCGCTACGTGGAGTGACGCCAAGGGAAATCGTGTGGGCGCGGTCTTGGGCGGTCGGTCGGCGCATCGTGCGCTTGCTGCTGCTTCCGGTTGTGCTGCTCAATCTGGCGCCCCTGCCCTTCGTTCGCTCGTGGCAGGATGCGCTGTCCGCCGCCAGCGTCTTCCTTGGCAGCTTGGGGTACTTGGCGCTGTTGGCAGTAAGCGTCAGCGCCGTGGTGTTGGCGGCCCGTTATCTGGCACCCGCGAAAACGAGATTGGCGTTGGCAGGGTTGATCTTCGTGCCGGAACTGATCCGCAGTCTCGTGAGTCATTTCCCGAGCGTCCCTCAGGCTCTATCGGCGACGCGAGACTTGGTTCTTCGAACGGGCGGGTGGGTCAGTTGAGCGCAGCCATTTTGGAAGACGTCTACGCAGTGCCTCTGGCGGCGACTAGCGTTCAGTTCGAGCCGGGCATGACGGTCGTCCTGGGCACCCCTGCTGACGGCACGGCCACGCTGATACAACTCCTGGCCGGAAGCGAGCGGCCCCGGCGCGGGAAGGTGCGAGTGCACGGCGCAGATCCGCATACGGATCCGAGGTTGCGCGCGTGCATTGGTGCGGTCCTGGCGGAGGAACCCGAGTTGCCGTTGCCACCGACCGCGATGTTGGCCCATGCTCTGGGCGCCCGCGGGCCCGCGGCTGGAATTGCCGAACGCCTCGGCCTGGGGCAAGCGCGCAAGGCATCGGCGAGGGCACGCCGAGCCCTCGCGCTCGAGTTGGCCCTTGCCATACCCGAGCCTGGGCTCCTTGCCGTGTTCGAACCTCTGGCCCTGATGAGCCCGCTGGACCGGAGCAGAAACGCGGCAGAACTGACGAAGCTCGCGGAGCGGGCGAGCGTGATCTGCGCGACCGCCAGTATTGATGACGCGCGACTGCTCGGCGGCGATGTCGTATTGCTCGATCGCGGCAGATTCGTACGCCGCCCAGGGCTGCCCTTGGCGCGGAACCTGGTCCCGGGTGGCCAAGCGACCTTTCAGGTGCGGGCGAAGGCAGTCGAGACCCTCTGCCGCGCCCTAGTAGACGACCCGGCCGTGAGCGGCATTGCCCTGGATAGCGAGAAGCTTCCGGAGCAGGCGCGGATCAGCGGTGACGATCTCGAGAGCGTCTCCCTGGCCATTCTCCGGGCCGCTGACACGACGGACTCGAGGCTACTCGCGATGGAGCTCGCCGCACCCTCTTTGGATGAGGCGCGAGGCGCCACCGCCGCGTTGTGGCGTGCCGCCTACGAGCGCGCCTACTACGCAGCGCGACCCAACGTGCCCCCGGCGCAACACCCGAGCCAAGCTCCGCCGGCGCAACACCCGAGCCAAGCGCCGGCCGTGCAACACGCGAGCCAAGCTCCGCCGGCGCAACACCCGAGCCAAGCGCCACCTGCTCCAGCGCGGTCCGTACCGCCTCCGTCGGGGCCGCCAGCTCCCGCGGTCCCTCCCGTTTCACAACCTCCCGCGGTGCCGCCAACGTCGCAAGCACCGTTGGGCCCCCTCGCGGCTGCCGCTGCCGCCGTGGCCCAAAGCCAACCGCCTGGTCAAGGCCTACCCTCGAAACCGGAAGGCGAGCAGCAGGACCAAGCCCCCGGCCCCATCTTGCCGACGGAGCCCCGCGGGAAGGAGGGCTCGTGAACGCAATGGCGATTGGAGCCCGCATGGCGGCCTCACGACTGCGTTCCCGCACGTTGGCGGTGTTGGCCTTCTTTGGCGTCGTTACGGTACTGGTGGTGGCATTGCTCGAGCGTAGGACAGGCTCTGTGTTGTCCGCGGACCGCACCCTCGCGGGCATCGCGCTGGGCCTAGCGCTGCCGTTCATTGCCTACGGGGTCGTCCGGGTTGCCAGTGGAGGCCAACGCTTGAGCCAAGCCGTCTGGCCGGCAGCACGCCACGGTCAGAGCCGGCGTTCTGTCGCTCTGGGACTACTGTTCACCACGACGTTGCTCAACACCCTGCTGGGTGCGTTCCTGGCGGCCGTCAGCGTGATGTGCGTGCGCTTCCCCGCAGATCCGCTGTTGGTGTCAGACATGCTCAACAGCGCGTGGATCGGGGGACTCGGGGGTGCGGTCTACACTGCCTTGTTTCTGTGCGGCGCAACCCTGGGCCGCCTCGGTGGCGGGGCGTTCATCTTCTTGGGCTTGGATTTTGCTCTGGGCACCGGAACCGGTCTGGTCGCGGCAATTTGGCCACGCTCCCACATTCGAAACCTGCTGGGCGCTGCGCCGCCCCTTGAGTTGCCGCAGTACGCTTCGAGTCTGTTCCTGTTGGCCTCGTTCTTGCTGATGGTGACATTCGCCACACGCCGGACGCCAAAGTAGCTTCGGCGAGTGGCACATGGCTGCGAAGTTGGCTAGTTTCCGGCGCCGTGCGCGGGATCATCTATGCCTTTGAAAGCCTCGAAGCCCTCTCCGTGTTGCTGGAGGCCGGCGGCGACGAGCAAGAACTCGAGCTAGTCGACGCCACTCCCTTGAAAGACGGCGAGTGGGTCATGGCCACCTTCAGCATCGGAGAGGAAACGACCTCCGTCGCCGCCTGCGTCGTAGACCGGGGCTACGGCCTGCGCCTGGCGTTCTCTGAGCGAGACTGGGCAAGGCTCTGGCAGTTTGCGAACTCCGAGGGTCCGCCCTCGGCACCGCCCCCCAGTGCCGCAACCCCGGCGGTGGACATCGAGATCCCCCCTGACTCGAGCGTGCTAGTCGTGGATGACGACCCGGATCTCCAGCAGGTGGTCAAAGCGCTATTGGCCAGCGCAGGCTTCGCTGCACGAGCTGTCTCATCCGCCGAGGAGGCCTTCGACTCCCTCCGGGAGGACCACGCGGATGTGGTGGTGCTGGATTGGAACCTCCCGGGAATGAGCGGCGTGGATTTCTGCCGTCGAGTCCGCAAAGAGCCACGCTTGGAGCGACTACCGATTCTGTTCTTGACTGCTCATTCCTCGACCCGGGATGTGCTCACCGCATTCAATGCCGGCGCCGACGACTACGTCAGCAAGCCGTTTCGAGCTCCGGAGCTGGCGGCGCGAGTTTTGAGTCTGCTGCGACGCGCGCAAATGCAGCCCCCATCATTGCGCTGAGCTACTGCTGCTCGCGAAATGCTTCGGCAGGTCGAAGGCGAGCTGCGTAGCGGGCCGGCCATACCGTCGCCATCAGGCACACGAGAACTGCAAAGACTCCGACCAGCACGAACTCCATGGGGTTCACCTGTACCGGAAGCTTGCTGATGAAGTACACCTTGGGATCGAGGGGGAAGCTGTACACCAACAGCCCCTTGCAGAAGAAGATCCCCAACAGCAGCCCGACCGCTGTGCCGACGATGCCAATGATGGCGCCTTGATAGAGAAACGACCGCAGCAACGCGCCGTTCGTCGCGCCCATGGCCTTGAGGACGGCAATCTCCTTCTTCTTGTCGAGCACGACCATGATCAGCGTGGCGATGACCGTAAAGGCAGCGACGACGATGATCAGGGCGAGCACCAGGCTCATCAGAATCTGCTGAATGCGCAGTGCAGTAAAAAGCCCGTGGTTGAGCTCCTCCCAATCCATCGTGTGATAGATGCCATCGCCCAACTTGGCATCGACGACCTTGGTGATCGCGCGAGCTTGGTCGATATCGGTCACCTTCATCTCGATGCCCGTGACGCTATCGCCGGAATCTCCGAACGCCTGGGCCTCGAATAGGTCTGTGTAGACCAGCTTCGAGTCGTATTGGTCGAAGCCGGCGTCGAAAACGGCAATCACTCGGAACTGTTTGGCAACCGGGGCTCGAATGGCGCCCTTGGAATAGACGAAGCCGATTGTGGGGCTGGTGACCTGCACGCAATCGCCGAGCTTCAGTTCGAGATTCTCTTTGAGGGTCTTGCCAACCACGATACCGGGCAGCTTCTTGACGGCCTCCGGGCTCTCACAGGGGTCCGGGTCCACGTCGTCGGGGAGGAAGTCCTCTTCGGGCAGCTCGCTGGTGTAGCCGCCATCAGGAACGATGCTGCCGACGGGGGCGTCCTCGGGAAGCTCGTCAGGCGCAGTAGCGGCGGGCTCGGGTTCATCGACAGGGGGCGAGCTGGCATCCGGCGCACCCGCATCCGCGGCCCCCTTCTCGATTTCGCGCATCAGCGGCGACTTGCCAGGCAGACCTGGAGGCGGGAGGGTTTTGGGCGCCAGGGGCTCGTCGGGCAATTCGTCCAAGATCGAACGACGCCGACGCTCGGGGGGCCTGGAGCTCGCGAGACGCAAGCCCTCCAGATCGCCCTCGACGATATGCCGGGGCAAGTCCAAGACCTGCGGCATGAGCTTGGGGTCCACGCCTTTCAACAACACGCCCGTCGCTGTCTTGCCTCCGTGAGTGACCATCATCGGGTCAATCACGAATGGAGCGATGCCTTTGACGCCGGGCACTTCACGCATCTTCTCCATGACTTCGCGATACTCACGGAAGTCACTGGAGTACTTCAGGACCAGAACGTGCGCGTTGACACCGAGGACCTTCTCGCGAAACTCGGCTCGGAACCCGCCCGTGACGCTGATGACGGTCGCGAGCGCGGCAACCCCCAACGCCACCCCGATGATCGCGAACACGGTGCCGACGGACACGAATCCACTCTTCTTCGAGCGCATGTAGCGGAGCGCGAGTTCGAGGGGGAATCCCATTGCCAACTCGGTGTAGCAGCGATCTGTTACGGAAAGGTGGGGAAATGGCCTACCCCGTCGCCTGTCAATGTATGCAACGATTTCACACTTGCCCTGACAACGGATGGCAATAGGGCGGAGCCGAAGCGGCAAATGTCGCGGGTTTTTGCGGGCGAGGCGCGGGCCCATGCCTTGCTTGCAGCATGCTAGTGACGTCTTTCCTAGGGCGACTAAACCCATGGCCAGTGTCCAGATCCATGGCCCAGCGTGAACGTAAAAACTGGTGGTGTGGGGCTACCTTACGTAAATTTCAGATGCCGATAATCTAATGTCCGACGAGCGCGACAAGGGCGCAGCGCGCGCAGGGCCACCGGGGCCCCCACCGAGACCAAAAGGGCCAGCTCCATCCTCGAGCGCTTCGGGCGAACTGCGCGTCCCGTCGGGCACGGCACGACCCTCTGGATCCTTTGGCGAGATGCGCCCCTCTGGCGCCCCCACACTACCTCGAGCGTCCAGCGTCTCAGGAGCGGTCCCCGCGGTGAGTGAGGCTGCGCCCGCGCAACCCGCATCGGGGGGGGTGTCGAAGAACAGTGAACTCAAGCTAGTCACGGTCACGCCTTCGGCGTCCATCGCAGATACCGAGATCAGCCAGATCACCAAGGCCGACGGTACGCCGATGATCCCCAAAGAGGATCCATACATCGGCTGCACGATCGATTCCCGTTACAAAGTCGAAGGGGTCCTCGGCGAGGGCGGCATGGGCGTCGTGTACAAGTGCGTACACACGATCATCGGCAAGAAAGTCGCGATGAAGGTGTTGCGCGCGGACCTTGCCCGCGACAAGGAAGTGACTGAGCGCTTCCTGAACGAAGCCAAGTCCGCATCGGCCATCGGCAACGCGCACATCATCGACATCAGCGACTTCGGCCAATTCCCGGATGGCTCGACCTACTTCGTCATGGAGTACCTGGACGGGTTTCCGCTGACGCAAATCGTCGAGGAGGGCAAACCCGTTCCCGTGCCGCGCATTCTCGACGTCGCGCGGCAACTGGCGGAGGGCCTGCTTGCGGCGCACGAAGCAGGCATCGTCCATCGCGACTTGAAACCCGACAACATCTTCTTGGTGGAACGCAGCAGTACCAAGGATTTCGTCAAGATCCTCGATTTTGGCATCGCCAAGGTGTCGACCAGCGGCGAGGGCAGGCTGACTCGGGCAGGTGCCGTGTTCGGAACGCCCCACTACATGTCACCGGAGCAGGCCGCGGGCGCCCCGGTGGATCATCGCGGCGATATCTACTCCTTCGGCGTCATTCTGTACGAAATGGCGAGCGGCAAGGTCCCCTTCGACGCCGACAACTTCATGGGGATTTTGACCCAGCACATGTACAAGGCGCCCGTTCCGATTCGCGCCCTGGTTCCGGCTCCGCAAGAAGTTCCCCCCGGGCTTGAAGCCGTCGTTCTTAAGTGCCTCTCGAAGCGCCCTGAGCAGCGCTACGAGTCGATGAAAGAGCTTTTGGCCGATCTGGACAAGTTGAAATCTGGAGCCATCCCGGACGCCGTTCCCGAAATGATGGGTCGGTCCGGTGGGTTCAACGTTCCCGCCGACTATTTCAAGAAAGGACCGGGGATGCCCGCCCCGGTGCCGGCCGCACCAGCCAGCGGAGCAGTCCAGCGTACGCGCTGGCCCTTGTACGCGGGCGTTGCTGGGGTCCTGACTGCAATCGTCATCGTGGTGGGCATCTTTGCGGCGAGTTCGAAGAGCACCGCGAACACTGCGCCGAGTGCAGAAACCCCAGTCAAGCCCAAGCCCAAGCCCAACCCCGTGAAGACCACCGCGGACCCTAAACCGAGCGCGCCTACGGTACGCAAGGCACAGGTGGTGGTCGCAGTGGAGCCCATGGATGCCACGATCCTCCAAGACGGTGAGGAGATCGGCAGTAGTCCGCTCCTGCTTCAGATCCCCGAGGGCGAGAACGTCAAACTGGAGATCACTCGAGACGGCTTCAAACCGCAGCAAATCGAAGTCGATGGTAGCAAGCAAAAACACATTGTGAAGCTCGAGAAGAAGCCCGGCGCCAAGGTCCGCCCGGTGGTTCGGCCCAAGCCGCGGCCGGCGAAACCCAAGCCAAAGCCGAAACCCAAACCAGCAATCACCGATCCGGGCCTGGTCAATCCCTGGGGAGAGTGACCCGCACGCCCTTTTGGCCCGGTTTGGTTTCCAGAAGTTGCGTCGACGGCGTCACGTTACGCTAGGTTTCTCGCCGTGATTGAGCTCAGCCTGTTGCGAGACGCCGTGCCCAAGCCAGTACGGGCACTGTGCGCACGACTGCGCGAGGGCGGGTTTCGCTCTTGGATTGTCGGTGGCTGCGTGCGCGATCACGTCTTGTCCCAAATACGGCGGGGCGCCCCGCAACCCGAAAACGACTGGGACGTCGCGACCGACGCGCTTCCGGAGCAAGTGCAGAGACTGTTTCGGAAGGTCATTCCAACGGGCCTGGAGCATGGCACGGTCACCGTGCTGATCGAAGGCACGGGGTATGAGGTCACGACCCTTCGTGGTGAAACGACCTATTCGGATGGTCGCCGACCCGACGCAGTGTACTTCGTCGATGACATCGTAGCGGATCTGGCGCGTCGAGACTTCACCATCAACGCGATGGCCTACGACCCCCTCGAGGACAATCTGATTGATCCTTTCTCTGGGGTCCTGGACTTGAAGGCGAACCTACTGCGGGCAGTGGGCGAAGCCGATGAGCGCTTCGCCGAAGACGGCCTACGTGTCCTTCGCGCTGCACGGTTTGCCGCCACCCTCGAAGTGGAGGTGGACCCCAAGACAGCGGCCGCGATCGAGCCCTCCCTGGCGAGCTATCGCAAAGTCAGTCCGGAACGTATCCGCGACGAGTGGGTGAAGACCATGAAAGCGGCGCGGCCGAGTCGCGCCTTCGAGATCATGCGAGAGCATGGGCTCCTGGCCATTTCCGCCCCGGAACTCATGGAATCTGTGGGTTGCGCGCAAAACCGCTACCACGCCTTCGATGTGTGGGGGCACGCCATGGCATGCTTGGACAACTGCCCTCCTGAGCCGGTCATGCGCATGTCGGGCTTGCTCCACGACGTCGGGAAGCCGCGTTCCCGCGCGTTCAGCGAAAAAACAAAGGACTACACCTTCTACGAGCACGAACGCATCGGTGCGGAAATGGCCGACCCGATGCTCAAGCGCCTTCGATTCAGCAACGATGAACGAGACCGCGTTGTGCGTCTGATTCGTCATCATTTGATCTGCTATGACGCCTCGTGGTCGGACGCGGCGGTGCGCCGGTGGATCCGACGAGTCACACCGGAGTTGCTCGAAGACCTCTACGCCCTCAATCGCGCCGACGTGCTGGGCAAGGGGCGAGATGCCTCGGATGACCTGGAACGTCTCGAGGCGCTGCGGGAGCGGGCCGAGCGCGTTCAAAAGGCAGGCGCGGCCTTTTCGGTCAGGGACCTCGCCGTCAACGGCCACGACTTGATTCAGCTGGCCGAACGGCCCCCGGGGGCTTGGCTTGGAACGCTGCTTCGGACCCTGCTGGAAGAGGTCACCGAGTCTCCAGCGCTTAATGCTCGCGACCCCTTGCTGGAACGTGCAAGAGAGCTGCTGGCAAGCTCCAACGTCGATGGAACGTGAGCTCCGCGCGCAGGACAGGCCGTGGCAGCACGGGCGCCGTCGTCTCCCCGGCGGGCTGACAACGCCATCGCACATGAAGCGAACTGGCTCCGAGTGGCCGTGCGGAACAGGCCCGCGCGGGCACGCGTGGATCCGGAGCAGCGAGGAGGTCCCAGACCTCAGCCGCTAGTCGCGGGCTTGGGCGCTCCGAAAATACTGGCGGGGCGCTTCTTCTCCTTCTGCTGCTGGGCACGTTTGTCCGCCCAGCTGGGAATGACGACCTTTTCCTTCGCGGGCAACTCGAGCCCTTCGACGGATGCTTTGATTTCCGCTGAATCCAAGGTCTCCCGCTCGAGCAACGCTTCCGCCAGGCGGTCGAGTTGAGCGCGATGCTCATTGATGACGTCCTGGGCCACCTTGTACTGGTCGTCAACAATACGTCGCATTTCTTCGTCGATCTGCTTGGCGGTGGACTCGGAGTAGTCCTCTCGACGCGAAGCGAATTCCCGACCTAGGAATACGTTTTCTTCGTTCTCGCCATAGGCAACCGGGCCAAGTTTGTCGCTCATGCCCAGCTCGCAAATCATCGAACGCGCCAGCCGCGTCGCCCGCTTGATGTCATCCTGCGCGCCCGTCGTGATCTCACCGAACACGACCTCTTCAGCCACTCGACCACCGAGCGCCATCGCGATGCGCGCCAAGGTTTGGCCGCGTGTCATCAGGTGTCGATCTTCCTGTGGAAGGAACTGGGTGACACCCAAGGCGGCTCCTCGAGGAATGATGGACACCTTGTGAACAGCGTCGTTGCCCTCGACCATCATACCTACCAGCGTATGCCCGGCCTCGTGCCAGGCCGCGGTGCGGCGCTCGGACTCGCTCATCACCATGCTGCGACGCTCGCTACCCATCAGGACCTTGTCCTTGGCGAGTTCGAAGTCCACCATCGCAACCGCGTCCTTGTCCTGCCGCGCTGCCAACAAGGCTGCTTCGTTGACCAGGTTTTCCAGGTCAGCCCCGACGAAGCCCGGAGTTCCCGCCGCCAGAATCGCCAGGTCCACATCCGTAGACAGGGGCACCTTCTTGGTGTGCACGCCTAGAATGCCTTCCCGCCCCCGCACGTCAGGGCGGGGCACGATGATGCGCCGATCGAAGCGCCCGGGCCGCAAAATGGCCGGATCCAAGACGTCGGGGCGATTCGTCGCCGCGATGATGATCACACCCTCGTTGGACTCGAATCCGTCCATTTCCACCAGCAACTGGTTCAGGGTCTGTTCCCGCTCGTCGTGCCCTCCGCCGAGGCCCGCCCCGCGGTGGCGACCCACAGCGTCGATCTCGTCGATGAAGATGATGCAAGGCGCGTGTTTCTTGCCTTGCTCGAAGAGATCACGAACCCGGCTGGCACCCACACCAACGAACATCTCCACGAAATCCGAGCCGGAGATGCTGAAGAACGGCACGCCAGCTTCGCCGGCAATCGCCCGTGCCAGCAGCGTCTTGCCCGTGCCGGGTGGACCCATCATCAGCACGCCCTTGGGGATGCGGCCGCCGAGTTTCTGGAACTTCTTGGGGTCCTTGAGGAACGCGATGATCTCCTCGACCTCGTCCTTGGCCTCGTCGATACCCGCCACATCGGCAAAAGTGATCTTATTCTGGGCCTCGTTGAGGAGCCGCGCCCGGCTCTTGCCGAAGCTCATAGCTTTGCCGCCACCTGCTTGGAGCTGCCTCATGAAGAGGTAGAACAGCACCAGCAAGAAGAGCATCGGCAACAGGATGGTCAGGGTTGTCGAGAGGAATGGGTTCGTCTCGTCTTTCTGGAAGCTGACCTTGACGTTGTTCTTCAACAGCTGGGTGACGACCTCGTCGCTCTCAGGCCCAATGCTAATACCTCGCTCCGGCGTGCCCTTGCTCGCGGGGTTCTTGATCTGAAATGTGTACTCGCGTTCTTTGATCTCGACCGCATCCACATGGCGCTGTTCACGTGGCGCCTCGACCAGCGCCATGAACTCACTAAAAGGCATGGGCTGACGCTGCGGTCCGTCTGGGCTCAGGAACTGCCAGATGGCCAGAAAGGCCACGATGAGTACGACCCAGAGCAGAAGGGTCTTATGGGGCTGCTTCACGAACTACCTCGAAGAAAACCTGAACGACACAGGCGGGGCTAATCATCATGCCACCCGATCGGGGTGGCGTCGATTGGGGCGCATTCAAAAGACGATCCTGCATGGAGGCTTAATCACTTTTCGCCCGCTTGGCAGCCCCCAAGGCCGGCTCCACTACGATTCCAGCCTTTCCGAGCCTCGCGATGCGCCCCCCGGGCAGGGACACCCTGGCGCGGCGCGAGCGCCGTGCCAACAAAAGGCCCAGCGCCTGGCGATGGGATCGGGACAATCGCAGCGGAATTCCCGACTCGTCCAGCAGGGCTGGCAGAGGGTCCGCGGCGGCGGAATCGGCCAGAGCATTCAGGTGATCGACGATGCCAGGAGACAGCTCGCTGAGCAGCGGCATCAACTCGTGGCGCACACGCACCCGGAG
The DNA here is from genome assembly GCA_965222375.1 of Polyangiaceae bacterium. Lineage (GTDB taxonomy): Bacteria > Myxococcota_A > Polyangia > Polyangiales > Polyangiaceae > JACKEA01. The sequence goes on along the minus strand of CBDCTZ010000016.1, from coordinate 1,677,294 downwards.
GAAGCGCCGGTCCAAATTGCTGGGGTCATCAGCGAAGGAGACTCGATGGCGGCGCAGGTGCGCGAGTACATCGCTCTTGCGAGCTCGAATCATCGGCCGTAGGCGTGAGTCGCCCACGGGTGGCAACACAGCTAGCCCCGAAACGGATGTTCCGCGAAGCAAGCGCAGTAGGACAGTCTCGGCTCGGTCGTCGGCGTGATGCGCCGTCACGATGTACCCCGCCCCGAGTCGTCGCTGAGTTGCCTGGAGGTCAGCGTATCGTGCTTCTCGAGCACGAGCCATCAAGTTGCCGCCTGCGGGTACGTTCAGCCTAGCCACCGAAAAGGGCACTCCAAGGCTCTTCGCCAAACGGCGTGCGTGGTCGATCTCCGCTTCCGCCTCGGGGCGAAGGCCGTGGTCAATGCTATGCGCGTGCAGCCACAGTCCTAGGCGCTGTCGCAGCATGCCAAGAGCATGTAAGAGGGCCTGGGAATCCGGCCCACCCGAAACGGCCACGAGCAAGCGCTCACCACGGCCGACTGCGCACTCCGAGCGCAGAGTGCGCCGGAGCAGCGTCAGCAATGTCGGGGGATGTGAGCGCGCCATGTCTAGAGCGTTAGCGCGACGGAGCCATCACGTCATGGGCGCATCGCGTCATGGGCTCAGGTGAGTTCGAAGTCCTTGCAGAAGACCACGACCTGAAGCTGGACCAGGTCTGCCCGCCGGTGCTCCTCGGTCGGATATCCATGCGAGCAGCACTGCCTTTCCAGGTCGAAGTAGGCGCAATCTTCGCAACAAAACCGAAGACCGAACTCAAACGCTTGAGTTCGAAACGCGTCGTCGACCTTGCTGTGCACGCCTGCGCCGGCTCACTCCGGGCACTTCAAGAGCGCCCAACCGCCCATCACGTCGCCGGTGGAGAACTGGGGCTTGTTGATCCAAACGACGGCAACGCGGCTTCGGGCGGCGGCAATTGCAACCCGCTCACCATCGAAACCATCGAGGATTCCACCACCTAGATCCGGAGCCAGAGCCACCGAGTCTGCCGCCGAGGACGAGAGGGTTCCCGACGCACCGCTGATGCGATGCACGGACATTCCCTGGCTCGTGGAGGTTACGATCAACAGGTGATCCCGAAGTGTGGTCATGCCGGCGCCCTTCAGGGCACCACTGCCAACGGTTCCAGTCGCGACCTCGCTAACGGCGGTGCCAGCAAGTTGAGCAGCTTTCCAGGTCGCGCCCGAGGGGGTCGGAACGAGCGCTGCAACCTTGTCGTTCCAAGCGGTGGCCGCAGCCCAGTTGGCGTCCGGCAATGCCACTTCACCCTTCGGCTCGAGGGTGTCGGAAGCATTGGGTCCCACGCTCATCACGACCCCGGCAGGCGTCTTCGACGGAACCAGGCCGACGAAACCGCGTACCTGGCTGCTCGTGACTACATGGGCGAAGGGGATGTTCTCGGCGCCCAGCGGATTCGTTACGGCCACCTCCTTGAACGAGGGCCCGTTAACGGCGCCCGCCGGCGCGGAAAGCACCACCCGCTGCACATCGCCGACCGTGGGGCTCTCCTCGATGCGATAGACGAGTTCGAAGTCGGATGGCCCCGCACCCGCCGCCGCTGCCCCAGTGGGCGAAACCATCGTGAACTTCTCAAATGCGACGTTGCGCGGCCCGGATGGCGACGTGTGAAGGTCGCCCTTGGAATCGAAAGGCATGAGCAAGACGCCACCGCCTTTCCCGCAATTGGGCAGGCTCGCGGCCGCCAGCCCCGTATCATCAGAGAAAGCGATGCCAACACCGTCGGAGGACGCGCCCCCACTACAGGTGAGCTTGTTCGAGGCGAGGTCCACGGCAGCCCGAACCCCGGGCGCGCCGCAGTCAGAGAGGCCCACGAGCTTGACTTGGCCTTTGTCGCCTCCCGAACTCATCTCCCGGAAAGCGACGACGAAACCATCGGGAGTCGCAACGAGCCCGGGCCCGCTCAAGATCGAGGAAGAGTCTGCCGGTGCTGGCAGGGGACCCGACGCCGCGATGGTGAGGGGACAGCCTTTGAGGTCCCCGTCGTCGATCACGCACTCACCTGACTTGACACAAGAACCCTTGTCGCAAATCTTCGGCGACTCGCAACCCGGCCCGCTGAGCACATCGCAGGCACAAGTAGGCGCTCCGTCCTGGGTTTGTGCCGACCAGTCGCAGACGGCGATGCGCACTTCCCGAACGTCTTCGAGATTGGCGGCCGTGCAGCCGAAGCCGACGACGCCGCAGCTTTCGTTGCGAACGAGCGCCGCGAATCCGTACTTGACTTTGTCTAGATCACCGACATCCGGGAGGTTGCCGTCTATTGGGACAACAGATCGAAAGACAGCACCATCCGTCCGCCCAGCTTTCAGCTCGTCGTCGGCGGGACAACCATTGCGAAACACCACGAACTCCGTGTAGGCGCCTGCCTCGCGAAACGCCGTGCCGTTGATGTCCAGGCACGGATCGCGCAGGCCGATCTTGATCTCGGGCTTCTCTGCGCACGAGGGGAAGCAAACGCTCGCGAAAACGAGCGCAAGGCCTGCGGACACCGCCTTCCTCATGGGTCCATATTCACGCGTCGGGCGGTCGTAACGCCAGACGTGATCGTCACCCCGATGGATTTCGTCACCGAGCCCTTTTTCAGCACAACCCCATGGCTACCGGGCGGGAGGGGCCTGCGCACGACCGGTGACGGTCCAAAATTCCGGCCGGCAGCGATGACTTTGTCGCAGGCGGGGGCGCACATGATGGTCAAGAAGCCGGGCTCCTTGCTCGCGGGGACGGGAGTGGGCTTCGGCGCTGGGACTGATTTGAACCCACCTCCGAACTTTTTCGGAGCCGCCGCCGCGGTTTTGGGCTTGGGCTTGGGAGCCTCTTTGGGCAGGCTGTCGGGGTCGACAGCTGTAGCGGTCGGAGCCGCTGTTGCCGTCGGGGCGGCCGTTGCAACCGGCGCTGCAGTTGTCGTCGGCTGAGGCGTGGGGGCTGCCGTGGGCGCAGCCGTCGGGGCCAGCGTCCCCGCACCCACCACCGTGGGGGCCGGCGGGGGAGGCTTCTCGGTCAGCTTCAGGACCACCAGCGCCGTGAGGGTCAGAGCAATCAACGTCGTGGCAGCCGCGATGACGGCAATCAGCACCGACGACTTGCCCTCACGCTGTTGGGTCTGGCCGGAGTACGGCGGCGCCGCGGTTGCCGGGTAGGCGGCCGCCGTCGCAGCGCCCCGCTGCGAGTTCGGTTGCCCAGTAGGCACCATGTGCCCTTGCGGCGGTATCGTCTCGTTGGCGTTCGCCATCAAGACAGGCGCAACCACGACGGCATCATCGGGTTGCGGCTCCGAGGGTCGGTAGGGCTTTGGCGGCTCGTGCACCGTGCTGATGGTCTGGTTTTCTTCTGCCTCAGAAGGAGGAGCCATCACGCACGTTACGGCGTCCTCGTCCTCTTCAGCGTAGTCATGCATCTCGAACCCATCCGAAGAAGCGGGGGAGGAATTCGAGTCGTAGCTGGGCAGAGCAGTATTCGGCGTCGGAGGTGGCGGCCCGAGGCCCAAGGAGGTCGCTTTCCTCACGTCTTGAGGAATCACCGGCATGCCGGTGACGCGGGTCTTTGCCTCCTCGTCATCTTCATCCGGTTCCAAGATGTCATCGGCACCCGTAGAGTTCGATGACTCGTAGCGAGGGAGAGGCCGCTCCCCTGGGCTTGAGCCCAGCGGGCGGCTGCGGTCCCAGGGTGGGGATGCGGCAGGCGGTCGATTGGACATGGCTAAGGTCTGTGGTTTGGCTTTCGGTGCTCCTGCCTCCGGCATGGGCGCGGTGACCGCCGGGCGTGCGCCAGCGGCGGGTCGAGGCGGCGGTTGGCGAGGGACTTCTTTCACGTCCGAGCGGAAGGAAAGCAGGCTCACCTCGTCATCATCTGGGGTCGCTCCGGCCTTTCCCTCCAACTGCTCAAGTGAAATCGTTTGGGTCACCTCGGCAGCCCACTGGAGGTGAGCTTCGCGCCTTTGGTACCGATCACTTAGCACGTGCTTGACGTAGGCGCCGATTTCTTCGGGACCTACGAAAGAGCCCGCTCGCATCAGGTACTGCTGAAGCGCTCGTGAGATGTCCCGCGCTGAGGAATAGCGACGCTCAGCATCCTTGGCGAGGGCGCGCATCACGATCGATTCGAGTTCAACCGGGTAGTTCTGAACTACCGTAGACGGGGGGGCCACGACGCACGCTTGGACCCGCTCCAAGGTTTCCAGATCGCTGTCCATCCGGAAAAGCCTGCGCCCGGTCGTGAGCTCCCAAAGCACGACCCCGAGCGCGAAGATGTCCGTCTTTCGATCAATTGCGCCACCGCGGACTTGCTCCGGGCTCATGTACGCAAGCTTGCCCTTGAGGGTACCTGCACGGGTGTTCGATAGGCGACCCGTCACCTTTGCGATCCCAAAGTCCACGACCTTGACAGCGCCGTCGTAGGTGAGAAAGAGATTGTGCGGGGTCACGTCTCGGTGCACGAGGTTCAGCAGGTTTCCGCCCTTGTCCCGGAGTTCGTGAGCCGCATGCAGGCCCTCGGCGGAGTCTGCGACCATCTTCGCGGCTAGCTCGGGTCCCATTCGTGGCGCGCCCGCTTCTTCCACCGCGCGCATCACCTCCCGCAAGGGCTCGCCGTGCAGGTACTCCATCGCGATCCAGTAGCTGTCGCGGTGCTTTCCCAGATCGTAGACCTGGGCAACGTTTGGATGCGAAATGCGCGCGGCGATGCGGGCTTCATCCAAGAACATGCGGATGAAGGTCTCGTCCTCGGCCAGATGCTTGTGTATCCGCTTGATCGCAACCCACTTCTGAAACCCGCCGGGGCCATCCGCGCGCGCGAGGTGCACGCTGGCCATGCCACCCACGCCAATCTCGTCGACGATTCGGTAACGACCCAGGAAGTAGGTGCCACCCCCGGGCAGCGAGGGTTCGCTTCCCTCAGCCGCCGCGCGCTCACGATCGCTTGGCGCCGCGCCACTTGGGGCCGGGCGCGGCGGCGGTCGTCCGTGAGCTGGGTCGTTGGCCATCTAGTTCCAAGTGGGGGAACCCACGTTCACCTCGTCTGGGGGCCGCGTCGCTGCGTACAGAATGACCCCACCAACCAATACCGCACCGCCGACGATCCAAGGCAGGGGGCCATCCAAGGAAAAAAAGCTGGATTTCTCTTCCTTCTTCTTGGGTTTCTCCCCCAGCGGTTCGTCGCTGATAGCGGACATTTCCCGAACCCCATCCACCTTGATCTTCGTCTCAGCGGTGGTCCAGGCGTTGTTCTGTCCGTCGACCGCGGATGCTTTGACCTTGAGCCGCGCTCCGCGGATTGCGACGCGCTTGGGGAAATCGAAGGTGACCGTCGCCTCGGAGGGCGCCTTGCGCCGCCAGCGTTTTCCGGTCACGGGGTCTTCAATGGTCACGTTCACTTCCGCGACCAACACAGCGAAGCCCTCGGGAATGCTGGTCTTCAGCTGGAAGGGCTTCCTTGGAGGGATCTTGTCGGGGGCGCTAATTGTCAGCTCCAGCTTTGCGCCGCCCATCTGCCCAGCCTCTTTTTGCGCCTTGGCGTAGAGCTTCTTGGCGATGGGACCGCTGTCCGCGGGTAGCTCGAAGCCGGGATCGATGGACGCAGCCACTCGAAACGCGCTCAGGGCTCCGTTCTTGTCACGCAACGCCGCCTTCACCGTACCGATGCGCGAGTAGGCGATGACCACTTCGTTGGGTGCCAAGCCGCCTTCGGCCAGCGCCTCTTGGTACAGCTTCATCGCCTTTTCCAACTCGGCGGTATGCCAGGCCGCGTCCGCTTGGCCGAACGCCTTGGGGGTCGCGCCCGCGGGCACCGCGAAGGTCAGCACTACAAGGGTCAGCGCGGCGAGGGCCTTCAACCCAGCATTACGGAAAGCCATGAAATTCCTTTAGGAAGCGTAGCGGTCCGACACCCTTGAATCAACCCACGGGTGGCCGCCGGCATGGGGGTGGGTGTGGGACAAGGTGAGTGAACTCCCCCCCGCTTTTCATGGAAAAGGCTGGGCGGGTTGGCCGCGCTCGAAGAAGAAACGGAACCAGCCCGTCACGGTGCTCATCCGTTCGGGGTCCACGCTGCCGTCGGACAGCGTGTGACGCGGGTCGGCAAAGCTCGCCTCGAACTGGGCTTCAGTAAGTCTATCGTCCGCGCTGTCTTCGTTCAGGTCCCCACTGAACAGGGCGTCGAAGGTGATCGTGCCGTCGATCGAGTGGAGCGTGCCGTTCTGCGCATGACAAGTGTCGTGTAGGTACAGTGTCAAGCTCACGCTCGGCGGGTCTGGATCGAAGATCACCGGGGCGCCGGGGGGCTGAACGCCCGGCGGCAGGCCAACCCGGAGCGATTGCCCGAGGCGAGATGAGCGGATTCCCGAGACGTCGTTTACCAGGACGATCAGGCCGTCGGACACCTCTTCGATGTTGTCACCGCGTTGGATCCGCATCAGCAGCGTATTGCGATACGGATTCGCACCGAAGAAGCTTGGCTCCAGATTGAAGGGGCCGTTCCAACAATCCTCGATATAGAGGCGATCGCTGCGTACCTCGCCATCGCCCTCGCTGGTGGAACACCCCAACGCAGCCCAACCCAGAGCACCGGTCAGGAGCACTCGCGCCGCCCGGTTCATGCCGTCGCCTCCACGGCCGACGAGGGACCGCGGCTAGAGAAGGTACGCTCGACCAGCCCTCCGCCCAAGACCCGCTCCCCTGCGTACAACACGGCGTATTGGCCTGGCGCCACTACTTCCAGGCTGCGATCCAAGTGGACCCGAGCCTGCCCGGGGGACCTGAACTCTACCAACGCCGGCACCGGAGCTTGGCGGTAACGCGTGACGACCTGGCAGCGCAACTGCGGGGATTCGTTGCCATGTACGACGACCTCGCTCAGTTCGAGACCATCCATTTGGGCGTCTTGTCGAGTCCCCAAGCGCACCCCGCCTCCCTTTGCGTCAACTTCCACTACGAAGGCGCGGTAGCCCAACGCGACACCCAGGTTCTTGCGCTGACCGGGCGTGAACCGGTGCACACCATCATGTCGACCCACTACGGTCCCAGTCGCATCCAAGATCGGCCCGGGGCGAATCCGGTCACCAGCGCGTTCGTCCACGAAGGCATCATAGCGCCCGGTGGGCACGAAGCAGAGTTCCTGGCTTTCCCCCTTGCTCGCTCCCGGCAGCCCCAGGCGCTGGGCTTCCGCCCGCACCTCGGCCTTGGTGAGCTCACCAAGAGGAAAGCGTAGACGGCGCAAAACCTCGGGGCCGAGCATGTGGAGAAAGTAGCTCTGGTCTTTGTCCCTATCTACGCCCCGCAACAGGTGCGGCTCCGAACCCGCGACGCGGGCATAGTGCCCCGTCGCGACCGTCTGCGCCCCCAGCGTGTCGGCCAAATGGAGTAGCTCTCGCACCTTGACGCCGCGATTGCAGCGAACACACGGGCTCGGGGTCGAGCCGCTCAAATAGGCGTCCACGAAGGGGTCGACCACCTCGGACTTGAACAGCTCGCGGCGGTCGAACGCGTAGTGCGCAATCCCCAGGTGGTCGGCCACCCGTCGAGCGTCGTGTACGTCTTCCGGCGCGCAGCACCGGCCCTTGACGCTGCCGTCATCTGGGTAGTCCCAGAGGTGGAGCGTCACGCCGACGACCTCGGCCCCGGTAGCCTGCAGTAGTGCGGCCGCCAAGGTCGAATCGACCCCGCCACTCATGGCTACGAGAATGCGCTCTTGCGACACGCGCCAAGAATAGCGCGACCCAGCCCGTCCCCCCACAAACCGCCAAGGCTGTCGGCCAAATAGGCGTGTCAGGCAGTCAACCTTGGTTCTGCAAGACAGTGCGTACAGCAGCGCCGGTGCGATCAACGAGCTTGGAGCTGAGCTCGACGGCCTCGGTGTAGCGGTAGATACCAGCCTGCAGAGCGATTAGCTGCCCTGGGTCCGAGCTGGGTGCAGCTGTAATGGCGCGCTCGACCAAGCGCTCGCCTCGGTCTACCTCTTGGCCTAGCCGGCCCAGGACTTCCCGAAAAGGCTGGTGCAGCGCCGCTTTTCGCTCGGCGCCGCCAATCTTGCCGGTGGTCGAAGGCGTGCGACTCACTAACTCCGCCTCGGAGCGTGGAGGAATGGGAAATGACATGAGAGCCCATCGGCCTGCGCGGGCATGGGTTGCTAAGAAAGTGACCTAGCCGGCTTCGCCTCTCAAACGCTTCGCCAGGCGAGCCATTGCGCGTGTGTGGAGGCGGCTTGCCCAGGACTTGGAGAGCCCGAGTTCTTTGGCAACGTGGTCGAAGCGATCCCCTTCCAGGTAGTGGCGGCGAACCAGTTCGGCCTCCTGCTCCGGAAGCTCCCCAATCGCCTCCCGGACCACCTCGAGCAGCTGTGCGCGCCCCAGGGCGTCCTCGGGGCTGTCGTCCCGTGCGATTCCTACGTGCTCGCCTTCCTCACCGCGCGCTGTGTGCGCAACCAGGCCAATTGCCGCAGCAGCCGCCATGCCGGCCAGATGCTCTCCCAAGAGCCGAGCGGCCTCCTCGCGACTCGGCGCCTGATCCCCAGCCAGGGCGTCTTCGGCGGCACCTTCGGAGAACCGGGTAGCGGCTTGGTATGCCGCCAAGCGCTCGTGGGCGCGTCGTGGCAGGTTGGACAGGGCCCGAACACCGTCGATGACCGCACCCCGCACCCGGAAGTTCGCGTAGGCACGGAAGGGCACCCCGCGATCACCGTCGAAACGCCTGGCGGACTCCAGAAGTCCTTCCCGGCCATAGCTAATGAGGTCATCCAACTCGATGGTCCGACCTAGACTTCGCCCGACCTGTCGAGCAATGATCTCGACCAAATCGAGGTTTTGGTTGAACCGTTCGAGCACCTCAGGCGGATCGCCCTGAGCCACGATGCGACCATACCCCGGAACGGGCCGGGCCGTCATGCATCTTCCAGACCGTCGGGGCGGGTGATGGGGTGCGCAAATTCCCACCGCGTGCCATAGTCGGAGCGTGACGCGTTGGGCTCGATTCGCAGCGCTCTACGCATTTTTGGCCGTTGCTGCCACGACCGTCGCCGCGGTCTGGAGATCGGGATCGGCCTGGGTGCACCCGGAGCCTTGGCTAGCTCTGAGCTCGGCCTCGAGTCACTCGTATAGCCTCGCACTGGGTCTCGCTGTCGGCACCTTGGTCGTGGTGATGACCCGCGCGTTCGTGACGCGCTTTGCGTGGGCGCAGCGACTGCATTCGGAGCTGCGCCCGCTCGCGAGCGGTTTGAGTACGGTCGGCATCGTCGCACTGGCGTTGCTCTCCGCGCTCGGAGAGGAGCTGCTCTTTCGCGGTCTGCTGGCGCCGTGGCTCGGGTTGTTGCCGCAAGCGCTGTTGTTCGGCCTAGCGCACCAGATCCGCGGGCCAAGCCGCTGGATCTGGATCGGCTGGGCAAGTCTGACCGGTTTGGCGCTGGGCAGCATCTTCCAGTTGAGCGGATCCCTGTTGGGCCCCATTGCGGCGCATGCGCTGATCAACGGGCTGAATCTGGCGTATCTGAAAGCGCACAATCCCGAGCCGCAACGCCGCGCGCTTGGCGGACTGCTCGGTCAGCGCAGCTGAAGAATCGCCATTTCCGCTGAACACCCGTGGCGGACTCGCTTCCGTTACGTGACTTTGGCAGCAGCCTTTCTGATAGTCTGACGCCCCATCCCCGATATGGTCTCACCCAACGAAGCACCCGTGGACGACCGCCCCCGAGTCTTGGTGGTCGACGATGAGAAGTTCATTCGCGACATTCTCGCGGACTTCCTGGGCATGGAAGGCTACGTAGTCCGGACCGCGGAGGACGGCGCAAGCGCGATCGGGGAACTCGGGCGGGCGCGTTACGATCTCATCATCAGCGACCTCAAGATGCCCCGGATGGGAGGCCTGGAGTTGTTGCAAGAGGTCTCGTCGGCCCATCCAGACACCGTCACGGTGATCATGACGGGCTTCGGTACGGTGGAAACCGCCATCGACGCGATGAAGCGCGGCGCCTACGACTACATCCTCAAACCGTTCAAGGTCGAAGAGATCATCCACATCGTCCAGCGCGGCCTCGAGAAGCGGCGCCTGGCCGCCGAGAACCTACGCCTGCGCGAAGCGCTATCCCTCTACAAAGTCAGCGAGGCCATCGCCGCGAGCCTGTCGATGGAAGAGGTCGGGGACACCCTCATCGACAGTGCCCTCACCGATGTGCGAGCCGATATCGTCTCTACCTATTTGGAGGACGGCAGCGGAGGCTACGCGGAGCGGAGAACCGAAGTATCGGAAACCATTAGCGACATCGCCCCAGGCAAGCTGGACACCGCTCTCCTCAGCAAGCGACTCGCATCCGGAGATTGGATCGTAGAGCACGGCAATCGAGCCGCGGAGTTCTTCGCGACCATACCCGGCGGGCAGCTCTGCAGCCTCGCAGTCGTGCCAATGCGAATGCGGGAGCGCCTGCTCGGATGGCTGGCCGTGGTCTCGGTGACCCCCAGCAAACGATTCGACGAGGGCCAGCGAAAGCTGCTCACGATCATTGCGTCGCGGGCGGCGGCGGCCATCGAAAACGCTCGGCTCTACGAAGATCTCCAAGCCACCTTTCAGCAGACGATTCAGGGCCTCGCACAGACCATCGACAAGATGGACCGCTACACCGCGGGTCACTCGGAGCGCGTTTCGCGCTACGCAGTCGCACTGGCGCGCTGGCTGGGCTTGCCCGACGCGCTGATCGAGATCGTGCGCCACGCCGCCCTGATGCACGACATCGGCAAAGTGGGCTGCGTCATGAACCTGAACAAGCCTGGCAAACTGACTCAAGAAGAGTACGAGATCTTCAAAAAGCACCCGGTATACGGACGGGAAATCCTCGACCCCATCAAGTTCTTGGAACCCGTCATTCCCGGGGTGTACCTCCACCACGAGCGCTGGGACGGTCGCGGATATCCGGTAGGCCTGACCGGAGAAGACATTCCGATCGTCGCGCGAATCATCTCCGTTGCCGACACATACGACGCCATGACCAGCGACCGCGCGTACCGGCGCGCGTTGCCCCACGAGGTCACTATCAACGAAATCACTCGCTGTGCAAGCACCCAGTTCGACCCTGACCTAGCGGGCTCCTTCGTCGAAAAGATCGACGCGCTGCGCGACGAGCTGCGCGACGAGGGACAGCACGTTCCGGAGTGACAGCGTGCGCCGCAACCTGACGGGATACTGGCTCGGTCGCCGCCCGTATGCAGCGGTTCATGAACTGATGCAGGCGTTGCAGGCCGCTCGGCAGCAGGGCAAGGTCGGGGACAGCGTGTTGCTCTTGGAGCATGAACCCGTGATCACGCTGGGACGGGGCGCCCAGGACGAAAACGTGCTGATGCCTGAAACCGCATTGAAGAAAATGGGCGTCGACGTCGTGTCGATCGGACGTGGTGGCGATGTGACACTGCACGCCCCTGGTCAGCTTGTGTGCTACCCGATCATCGATCTTTCGCCGGACCGCCGCGACGTTCGACGCTACGTAAGCGACTTGTGCGAAACCATGCTTCGCATGGCTGCAGACTACGGCGTGCTCGGCGGCGAGATCGCTGACCAGATCGGCCTGTGGGTAGACGCCGCGGCGCCCGGGCGCTGGGAGGGCCAAGCCAAAGCCAAGCGCCTGGCCAAGCTCGGCGCGATCGGCGTGCGCATCTCCCGCTGGGTGACCATGCATGGTTTCGCTTTCAATTCGAGCACAGACCTATCTTTGTTCGGGCTGATCGTGCCCTGCGGTATCCGGGAGTTCGGCGTGACGAGCCTGACTGAGCTGGACAAACAGCCCGCCCCGCTGCCAGATCTAGCCGCCGCAGCGCTTGGCTACCTGGGCGAGATGCTCGACGCTGATGTGGCTGAATTGCGTGACGCTTCGTCCACTCCTCTGACCGAGGTTGCGCCGGAGTCCGCGTCCGGGGTGGCGCCGTCGGACGTGGCCTGAGGCGCACAAGCGAGCAGGAAGCGATTACCCCAAAGCGCGGGGGATTCCAGGGTTCGGACCAACAAGTCCAAATCCCCCAAGAGCTGCGCCACCTGCTCGAGCTTGCGAGGTGTGACGCTACGGGCGCGATACAGCCCGAGGCGGACGCAGAACCACTCCCAGATCCGCTGCAGCGGGCGCCGGGTCTCCAGTTGGCGAATCAGAAGCCGCCCTCCTGGTTTCAGGGCCCGAGTCGCCTCTCGCAGCACCGCGTCTTGGTCGGATTGGGATAGGTAGTGCAGCACGTCCAGAAGCAAAATCGTGTCCGAGGGGACCCAGGTCGCCTCGAGCAAGCTCTCCACTTTGAAGTCATCGGCGTCTGAGGCCGCATAGCCGGCAACTTGGATTCGTCGCTCATCCCAATCATTGCCGATCACGCGCTGTGCCGCACCCAGCTCCGCGAGCAAGATCCCGAACTGCCCTCGCCCACAGCCCGCGTCCAACACGACCCCCGCGTCACCGAGTTCCGCCAGGGCACTCGTGGCCGGATCCGTCATCAACTTCAGCTGCACGTACACACGGTCTCGACGGGGCGCTTCGGCATAGCGACTGGCTGCACGCGTTATTGCTCCCTCCAACAATTCCGCGCTCTTCTTCCCTCGCGGAGCAATCCGGTGGGCGATCACGCCACCGACGGCTGCCAACGCGGCCCCGCACACCACGGACCCGAGTGCCAAGAAGGCCAGTACGTCTTGAACCTCCAGGTTTCGTGCGCGCTCTAGATCAAAACCGGCCCATTTGCCCGTGAGCATCAGGGCCCCCACCTGAACCTCCGCGAACACCAGAAATGGCGCAAAAAGCGGATTGCTGACGTTGGCCGCAAGGTAGGCGGTGACCACGTCCAGCCGCGCCGGGATGCAGACTAGCAGCACCAAGGGCAGATGCAGACCGTAGAGGGGCAGCGACCCGATGAAGAGCCCGACGGCTACGCTCAGTGCAGCGCGTCGCCGCGATATCAGGCCGCCGCGGAGCTGATGCCAGAGTCGACGGAAGCGGCCAGGGCCGCCAGAGCTGGCCGACGGAGACGAAGCTGAGCGGGGCCCTTCACTTGTCGGCTTCTTCACCACTGGCAGGCGGCGCCTCACTCTTGCGACGCTCCGCAATGCGCAGGTAGGTCTGCGCACTCTTGTTTTCAGGGTCCTGTTTCAGCACCGCGTCGAACTCGGTCGCCGCGGTATCGTTCTCACCAGCGCTCAGCAGCAGAACGCCCAGCAGCACACGTGCCTGCAGATACTTCGGATTGACCCGCTTGGCTTCCTCGAACTGCTCGCGGGCTCGGATCAAGTCGCCACTGTCTCGATACAGAATGCCCAATCGGGTGCGCAGATCCGCGAAGGTTGGGCATAGGGTCGTTGCCTTCTCGAGTTCGCGAATCGCGTCTAGGGTCATACCTAGGTCCAAGTAGGCCTGGCTCAACTCCGCGTGCATGTTCGCGATCTTGCCTTTGGCAAATGGATCTTGGTGCCGTTCGTGACCTTCGGAGCGGTTCCGGATCCGCGCGTAGATTTGACGTGCCGCGTCGTACTTGCCCAAGTCGTTGTAGGTGACCATCAGGTTGAGGGCGGCCTCGGTGTAGTTGGGGTTGAGTTCCACGGCGCGCTCGAAGTGCTCCTCCGCCTGAGCGAAGTCTCCTCGGCTATGCGTGATCACACCCAGCATGTGATGGACGTCGGCGTATTGGTCCGTCTTGTCGACGACTTGTCGCAGCAGATACTCGGCTTTGTCGTACTCCCGCTTTTGGTAGTGCTCTCGACCGAGCAGGAGTAGCTGCTTCAGGTGGTCGTCCATAGCCCGGGAGTGTTGTCGAAGTCGCGCTCCGGGCCAAGCCCCCCGGCCCGGCAGCCAGGGCAACATGGGAACAGACCTTCAGGGTTCCTGCTGCCTCCCTTGCTCCCATGGCCCCCTGCTGCTAGGTCGGCCCCGTGGCGTCCCGAGCCCATCCCGAGGGCGTGCGACACGTGGGTCGAATTGTCGATCCGCTCGCCCGCGACGATGGCGAGACCGAGCCGATGCTCGAACTCGACGAGGCCAACGAGCGTCCGAGCGACGACACCGGCTCGATTTCGGACGATCCGGCCCCTTTTCCCGAGACCACGGCGAATTCCCCAGCCGTGGACCCAGCGAGCCCGGAGGAGCCGGAGGACGAACCCCCGATCACCGACCCCAACGTGCATCCGGTCAAAGCTCGGCTCATGGCCCGAGCGCGGGCCAGCGCCGCGCGAAGCGAAGGTGCCGCTGAGGACAGCCCCATCGAGACGCCGCTGAGCGCACCCCGGGGCTTCGACGAAATCGGCACGAGTGGCGCGCCGCGTCGGGCCCCCTCAGCACCGATGGCCCCTCAAGGCCGACCTGCCTTTTCACCGAACATGGTCGCCCTCTTCGGCGCGCTGCTTGGTTTAGCGGCCGTCGCCTCGGTGATCGCCTTGGCGACCGCGCTCGATCCAAAGCCCGGCGAAGTCGTGCCCATCGAGGCCAAAACCGAAGGCGAGTCAGAAGGCTCCGAAGCAAAACCCGCGGCCGAGCCCACGACGCCCAAACCCAAGCGAGTCAAGATCCCCGGCCCTTGGCGGATCAAGGACGCCAAGGGCAAGGCCGGCATGCGCGTCGTCGAGGGGACCATCGGCACGGCGCCGTTTCTTCGCGCAATCCAGAAAGCTGGGGTCGACAAGAAGCAGGCCTACCGCGTCTATACGGCGCTAAAAGGCATGCGCAACCTGGATCGCTGCAAGAAGTCCGACGCCTTCGCTGCGCTGATCGAACGAAGCAGCAAGCGCATCAAGGCCTTCGAGTACATCGTCAGCAAGGAAGAGATCTACCAAGCGAAGGAGAACTCCGCCCAGCTGCTGCAGGGCAAGAAGCTCGACCTGAAGATCGAACGGGTGCAGCGCTCTGGTGGTTTCACGTTGCAGGCCGGCAAGATCGATGACGCCGCCGAACGCGCTGGGCTCGAACGAGGCATGGCGAAAGCCCTCGCGAAGACCTTGAGCGGCCACCTGAGCATCGAAGAGCTCAAGCGGGGCGACCGCATTCGAGTCGTGGCTCAAGAAGTGACCGTGCTGGGCGAATTCGCTCGCTACTCCGGGGTGGAGGCGATGGAGCTCCTCCGAAAGGACGAGAAACCCCTGCGCATCTACTACTTCCGAGGCAGCAGCTCGAAAGGCTACTTCGACACCTCGGGGCGCTCACCCTATGAGGGCGGCTGGCGCAAACCCGTCAAAGGCGCGCCGGTGACTTCGAAGTTCAACCCGAAGCGAATGCATCCGGTGCTGAAGAAGGTCATGCCCCACAACGGCACGGACTTCGGGGCGCCGGCCGGCACGCCCGTAGGCGCGTCGTCCTATGGCACCGTCTCCTTCGTCGGCTATGCGGGCGCGAGCGGCAATCTGGTCAAGATCGAGCACTACAACGACATCGAGACGGGCTACGCCCACCTATCCCGCTTCGCGGAAGGCCTCAAAGTCGGCGACAAGGTGAAGCGGCTTCAAGTGATCGGCTACGTCGGCTCCACGGGCCGCTCCACAGGCCCGCATTTGCACTTCACCGCAAAGAAGAAGGGGAAGTTCTTCGACGCGGAAACGCTGAACCTAGACGGCATGCGCGTGTTGCCTCCCAGCGAACGAGGCGATTTCGCCAAGGTGAAGGAGCGCTACGACAAGCTGCTAGAAGCCATTGCAGAGCCCCCGGTGCTCGAGGAGCCTGTCGCCGCCGGCCCGAGCCCAGCGGAAGGCGAAGAATCCTCGGAACCCGATCTGGAGCTCCCCGGCGGCGGTTCGGCCTCGCCGAAATCCGGAACCGGCGGCGGTGCCGAAGAGCCGAAACCCGCGGCGGCCAAAGCGTCCCCGGCACCAGAAGCTCCCGCGCCCGCCAAACCCACCAGCGGCGGTTCTGCTGTCTACCTCACGGACAGGGATCTGATGAAGATGCAGTCCGCGTCCGACGACGGCGAAGTCGACGAATAGCGGCCCACGGTTTGTTTGGGATTGGGGGGCGACGCGCTTGTGACGCGCTTCGATGCCCGAAGGGGCAACACCCGAAGGGGTGAGTGCTGGGGCGTCGCTACTGCGCTACTCCCGCCGTGCAGCATGCATTGCGCCAGGCCGGCCCAGAACGAGAGTAGTGGCCCAGCGACGCCCCTGTGCTCGACCCCAACCAATGAAACTAGGACGTGGCGGGAACCTCGGGCAACGCGGCTCGCGCCAGGGCGTGCTTGCCCCGGGTTCGCAACGTGAAAATGAAGGTACTACCGCGAGGCGTCGTTTCCTCGACCCAGGCGCGGCCGCCATGGGCTTCGGCGATGTGCTTGACCAGGGCCAACCCGATGCCACTGCCGCGTACCTGCTTGTTGCTGGTACCGCGCCCACGCACGAATCGCTCGAAGATCCGCTTTCGATCTTCTGCGGCGATGCCAGCACCTTCGTCGGTGACCCGGACCTGCACATCTCCGTCTCCTTGGACGACCGCCACGGCGATCTTGTCGCCGTCGGGCGCGTACTTCAGCGCATTGTCGACCAGGTTGAATACGGCGATTTCCACGGCGCGTTCATCGAGTTCCACTTCGGGCAGGTCGGATTCCAGAGAAAGCGCCAACTCGACGTCTTCTCTCTGGGCACGTACCCGGCAAGCTTCCACGGCGCGGGCGACGACGTCGCCCACGGACGCAAGATTGAAGGTGTAGGCAGCTTTGCCGCGCTCCACCTTAGCGAAATCCAGGACGTTTTCGATCAACGCAGCGAGCCGCTCGCTCTCCGAAACGATGATTTCGAGGTATTGCTTGCGCTTCACGTCACTCTCGACGCGCCCACTTTGAAGCAGTTCTCCAAACATCCGCACTAGTGACAGGGGAGTCTTGAGTTCGTGGGAAACATTGGCCACGAAATCGCTTTTCAAGTTGGAGAGTTTGCGCTCGCGAGCGGCTGCAAAAAGCACGACGCTCAGCCCCGCGAGCACGACCAACCAGCTCAGTCCGACCAGAGCCATTTCCAAGCTGCGGCGCCGAGCCACGGCTGCGGTCAGCTCTTCCGCCGAGATGAGCGTCACATTGACGCGCCACTTGTAGAGCGTGGTTTCGAAACGTCGACCGATCGTGAAGCCACCACGGCTCAGGGGCGGACCGAAGACGATGCGCCCATCCGCATCGACAACGTTAACACGACTATGCTGGTCGCGTTCCGAATAAACGGAGGGGAACAGGTCGTGGACGATTCGCGGCACGTCGTGCCATGCGAGCAAGAGGTAGCGCCGACCGTGGGATTCTCGCTGCCAATAGCTAACGAGGTAGCTGTGACCTTCGTGGCTCTTGTGCAGATGGCGCAGCTGCTTACGTGGCTGGCGCGACAGCTCTAGCTCTGGCATCAAGACGTGGATCAGCGTTCTTCGGAATCGCTCGGCTTCCGGCCCAGGCGCACGGGACGAGAATGCAACCACCTCTTTTCCAGGTGAATTCAGATCGATGAGCAGCACCCCACGCACCGTTGGCGTCTGTCGGGCAGCAACCTCGAGCCAATCGCTACCGAAACCGACGCGGTCTTCCAGGTCCACCAAGGACAGAACGGAGTTGTCCTGCTCGATGATGCGCTTGTCCAGGCGGTCGGCTTTCTCGTTGGCGAGGGTCAGGGTGGCCTCGACAACCGACTGCTCCCGCAGCTTTTCGAGCTGGAAGCTATTCCTGAAGGTCACCACCATGAGCACCACGATCGCTACCACGATCGCGGGCACGCCAAGAAAGGGCAGCAGCCTCTCCCGCGGCGTACGCTCAGTCATGCGGCAACCCTACACCGAGCCAGGGCACGGCGCCGCCCGGGTACAGCTCTCGGCCGAGGCCTTGGCTAGGATTTGGGTAGAACCACGTCCGCATCCAGCACGATGGGACGGGCTGCCAGGAAATCCGCGAACTGGGCACAAATGTACTCCAAGGCGTTGGCCTCGCTCTGGGAGTACTTGCCGCCGCCGTGGGGGTTGGCAATCTCGATGGCGCCCAAGTAGCGGCCGTGGATTTGGACCGAACCGAACAGAGCTTCTTCGGGTTCGACGCCCAGGGTGGTCCAGCGGGGCCCGAGGTACTTTTCGTCCTTGCCGGAGATCGCGAGGGCATGAGTCCGGCGCATGGCCGAGTTGAAAAAGGGATCCACGTCCGGAGTGCGATGCAGGAGCAATGCCTCAGCGCCTTTGCCATAGGCCCGGACCACCACGAACTGACGCAGATTGATGTCGAAGACGTGCAAGATGGCGCCACCGCTAGGCAGCATGTCCTCGACGATGGAGAGCACGAATTCGACTCCGCTGACCATGTCCGGAAGGAAATGCAACTCGTGCATCGTCTCGAACAGCTCACCAATCAGATCTTCATCCGCGCGACGCTTGCCGGGGGCGATTCGTCGGGATGACGGCGGCGGCTCGGAAGGCCGCTCCTCGGCCACCGCCTTTTCCTCCGTTGGTGCGGGCTTCTTTGCTTTGGTCACCTTCTCGGGCTCGGCCTTCTTTTCGGCCGCGATCTTCTTCTCGGCTTCGGGCTTCGGGTCCGCGGCTGCCTGCTCGGGGGCCTTCTTGTCCTCGGCAGCGTCGGTCGGCCTTGGCGCCTCTTGAGCTGGGGACGAGCCAACAGGCCGAGGTGGAAGGCTCGCAGGACGAGGCGGAAAGCTTCCCGCGCTGGCCTTCGAGTCGGGGTCAGCAGCGGGGGCGGTGCTCTTCTTTCCATGCACCATGACGACGGGGTCGCCTCGCCAGTCACGCCACGCGAGAGTGGCAACGGGCGCGCGCTCGGGGCGCTTTTCGAATACGTGGTCGAAGACCGCGAGCTGCACGAACTTGCGCTCCGACCGCTCATCAATCTTCGACTTGATCTCCTTGAACCTGACCCAAATCAGCAGCTCGGCTTGCGCTGCCAAGGTCTCCGGAGCGACCGCGTAAGCGTATTCGCGATACACGATGGGACTCTTCTCGGACGGCTCGTCCTCCCGCTTACGGATAACCTGAAAATCCGGTGCCTTGGCGGCCTCGAGGCTGCGTTGGGTGGGATGAGAGCTGAGCCGCTGAGTGTCCGACTTGGAAGTCGTGGACGCGGGTGCCGACTTGTTCGCCGACGCTGTGGGTTTCTCGGCCTCACTGCCTTTAGCAGCGGGCCCGTTCATTTTTGGCTTCACCCCGGCTGAGTCGGACGGCGGCAGAATGGCCGACGGGGACACCTTTTCCGTGGGCGGGGCGCTCGCGGCGGAGGGAGCCGTGGGCGAGGCTGCTGCAGGGGCGGACGAGGCCTGAGTCGCTGCTGACGAGGTCGCGGCAGCGGGCGGTGCAGAGGCAGCGGCTTTGGGTGGTGACGATGCGACCTTGGGCGCCGCGGCGGCGGGCGGCGACGATGCGACCTTGGGCGCCGCGGCGGGTGGTGACGACACCACCTTGGGTGCTGCAGCCACGGGTTGCGGAGGCTTTGGTGGGGAGGACGCGGCGGCAGGCGGCTTGGACGGCGACGGCGCCGGGGGGACGGCGTCGTCGGGCACTCGAATCGCCGGCTGGGCCGCTTTGCGATCCGCCGGCGGTGCCTCCGACGGCATCCGTTCGGTTGAGGGCTCGTCCGACATCGGCGCCGCCGCCTGAGGATCCGTCGCTAGTGGATCTTCAGTAAGAGGTGCTGGCGAAGCGATGGGACTCGTCTTGGGCGGAGGCTCGGCCTGAGGCTCGACCAGGGGCGCGGTCGCCGGGGCCTTGGCCACCATGTAGCGGATCTTCTGAGACGCATCGACGGCTCGGTAGCCGTCATCCAGGAGCTCGATGGAGAACTTGGAGAGCGGACCGGTGTCGGCCCGCTTGCGGCGGACTTCTTGGAGCGCAGCCTGCCATTGCTTGGCTTCCAAGCAATACTTGTCGGGCGGAGCTTCCTCTCCCACACGGGAGACTTCAACGAACCAGCGCATGCTCTCGGAATGTGTTCCGCATAAACCGGGGCGTAGGGCCCCTCAAAAGGTCGGCCTAGTAGAGCGTTTCCCAAGCCGACCCGCAAGCCCGTCTCGCATCTGGCAGCGGGAAGCTGGGCCAGTTTGTGGCTGTCCGGACGAAAAAGCGCGCCCGGACCCAGGGCGGCTGTAGAGACGCGTACCAAAGCCCGGGTCAGCGTCTAGACTGGCCAGCCCCGGAGGGACCACCCTGTTTGCTGTGTCCGACCCTGACGTGCCGTCACAAAAGCGAAACGCCACACCCCTGTGGCGTGGCGAACGCTTGCTCTTCGCGCTGCTCGCTGGCGCTGCCACTCTGTGGGTGGCGTGCTGGTTCTACGCCTCCCTGAAACATCAGACCACGCTAACGGGCAGCCTGCCCTTGGCTCGTCGAGGTGAGTGGTCCGCCCCTTTGGATGACGTGTTCATCCACTTCGACTTCGCCCGCGCTACGGCACGCGGTTTCCCCTTCCAGTGGTCCGAGGGCAACGGCTACTCGAGCGGCGGCACGAGCCTGCTCTACCCCTTCGTGCTCGCCTTTGGCTATTGGATCGGATACCGCGAGCTGTCCTTGATGGCGTGGGCAGCATTGGTGGCGTGCGTCTGCACCTTCGCCCTACTGCTGGCGTCCCGAAGGATGTTCCGAGAGCTTCCTCGGGCCACGAGCTACCTCGTCATTCCAGCGCTGCTGGGCATCGGCGTCTTGAGTTGGACGTTGTTCAGCGGCATGGAGGTAGCGCTGTTCCTTGCGCTGTGGGGCGGGGCACTCATTGCCTGGGACGATCTCGTTACCGGCCCGCCCGACAAACGCGAGCGACCCACGCTCTACGCCACACTCCTGGGGATCTGGGGCCTGCTGCTCGTCGCCACCCGACCCGAAGCCGCGTGTGTGGTCGCTGTGTTCGCAACCACCGCCGCACTCGCGCTCTGGAGGCGCCGGGGGCTCAAACGCGGCCTGTGGACCCTTGCGCTGTGCGCAACACCCGGAGCCGCCCTCGTCGTTGGCCAGGCCGTGGCGAACTGGCTAGCCACGGGTGACACGACAGCCGCTGGCGCTTTGGTCAAGCTGGAGATGCACCATCCCCACTTGAATCGGGATCAGGTGATCGACGCGTGGTGGTTCCACGTGCGCTACCAATTCATGCGAGTGGGGGACTATCACCTGTCCAGCGTGCCGGTGCTGGGCTTCTTGCCCTACGCCTTTGCCGTGCTCTCCCTGGCATTCAGGCGAACCCGACGCTACGGGATCGTGCTCGTCAGCAGTGCGGTGCTGTGGGTACTCGTCGTCGCGCTGAACGGCCAGGTTCGATGGCAGAACGAGCGCTACACCATGCCCGCCCTGGCGTGGCTCCTGCTGGCTTCGGCACTTGCCGTCGGCGCGATCATCTCCACCCGACCCGCCTTGGGAACACGGGGACGCCGGCTGTTTTGGGCCACCTCGGGTGTGACGGTGGCTGCGTGGCTTTGCTTTGGTTGGTTTCACAAAGACAAGCTGCGAGACCAAGTCTGGTTCTTTGGGCGCGCTTCCCGAAACATCCGCGACCAACACGTGCGCGCCGGTCGCTTGTTGCGTGCAGTGCATCCACCAGTATCACGGGTCTTGGTCGGAGACGCTGGTGCGATCCCCTTCATGTCCGATCTTCCCGCGTTGGACATCATCGGCTTGGGCGGATTTCGCAGCATGCCCTTCGCGCGAGCCACACGCCAGGGCGTGGGCGCGTCGGTCGAGCTGATCGAGCGCATTCCCGAGCGGCAGCGCCCAGACGTACTGGCCATCTATCCGTCTTGGTGGGGCACGTTCCCACTTTGGTTTGGCGATGTTCTGGGCCAGGTACCAGTGACCGGCAACGTGATCTGCGGTGGCGCTTCCAAGGTCTTGTACCGCCCGCGCTGGAAACTATTGAAAGGTAGCGGAGCGCCATTCAGCGATATCCGCGGAATGGAGGTCGTGGACAGTGTGGACATCGCCGACATCGTCAACGAAGGGCGACATGCCTACTCGACGGAGGGAGCCGTTGGCTTCGTAGAGATGAAGCTGCTTCCGCACCCGGCGCAGGAGTCCCGGGACGTGTTCGACGCGGGGCGGCTCAGCCCGGTCGGGGCCGCTCACGCTTTCGTAGTTCGAGGGCTGTCGCCAGGGCGTGAAGCCCGCATGCTATTGCGCACAGCGCCCACATCCTCAGCAGTGCTCGGTGTCGAGGTGGATGGCAAGCTCATCACGGATGTCGCTCTCACACCCGGCGCCAGCTGGCAGGAGTTGCCAGCAGACCTGCCCGCCAATCTGGTGTCGCAGGAAATGAACGTGCGCCTGGTCAGCCGACAAAGCGGGCACGTGCTCTTTCACGTGTTCGTCTTGCAGCCCACTCAATGACCGTTCGATCTGCGAGGTCCCCCCGGTTCGAGGCAGAGCCGTGAATCCTGGCCTATCGAGTTTGGGCGCGCCGCCGGATCCAGTGGCGTGGTCCGCGCTGGTGTTGGCGCTTGCCCTCGGCGCGATAGCCCTGGGACCCGCGGCTCTGCGCGAGCGGATGAGTTCAGCCTGCGCGAGACATCCCCAGTGGATTTGCGGCGGATTCGCGCTTGCGGCCGCAGCGGTTTCGACCCTGTGGGTCATCATCTACCTACGGGGCGGCCCTCGCATCATCGACGCGACGAGCTACTTGCTTCAGGCGAAGGGCATCGCGGGCGGTCAGTTCCTGTGGAGCCCACCTGGCGATCTGGGTTCCCATACGGGCCGGTTCCTCATCGGTCCCGCAGCGATGCCAGCCCTCGGCGTTATCTTCCCGCCGGGCTATCCCGCGCTGCTGAGTGTCGGCGTCCTGCTCGGCACGCCGCTAGCCGTCGGGCCCGCGCTCGCGGCGGCGCTGGTCGTTGCCACCTACCTCCTGGCCCGCGAACTTTTTCACGACCCGCGCGTGGCGCTGGTCGCTGCAGCACTGTCCCTGGCCTGTGCGGCGCTCCGTTACCACACCGCCGACACCATGTCGCACGGAGCGGCTGCGTTGTTCACGACGATTGCCGTGACCGGGGTGGTTCGGGGCAAGCGTAGCTTCTGGATCGCCGGGCTCGCCGTTGGTGCAGTGATAGCGACTCGGCCGGTCACAGGCCTCGTGGTGGGTATCCTCGTCGTGCTCTGCGCGCTGCGCAGCGGCTCGGCCAGACGACAAGTCGTAGTATCCTGCGTCAGCGCTCTACCGGGCGCGGCGTTGTTCCTCGCGCACCAGTGGAAGACGACCGGACGCTGGCTGTCGTCGAGCCAGCAGCACTACTATGCCCGCGCGGACGGACCACCGGGCTGCTTTCGGTATGGTTTTGGCGGGGATATCGGCTGTCGCTTCGAACACGGCGACTTCGTAGCTTCACACCTTCAAGATGGCTACGGGCTGCTGGAGGCGCTGGGCACTACAGGCCGTAGATTGCTCTGGCACGCGCTGGACGTAGGCAATGCCGAACCCATCGCCTACCTCGCCCTCATCTCATTGGTCTGGCTCTGGCGGGACCAGCGCGTTCGCTTGCTCGGCTTTGGGATCCTGGGCCTGTTCGTCGCCTACGCGCCCTTCTACTTCGACGGAAGCTACCCGGGCGGTGGCGCGCGCATGTTTGCCGATATCCTGCCGCTTGAGCACGTTCTGATCGCCTTTGGCGCGTCACGCTTACGCATCACACGCTTCGTCGTGCCGGTGGCGCTGCTCGGCTTCGCAGTGCGGGCTAGCTATGGGCATGTGGCGCTTGCTAGCCGCGATGGGGGCCGCCCCATGTTCGAACCAGCGCGTCTCGCGGCCGCCGGCGTGTCCAAGGGGCTCGTGTTCGTCGACACAGACCATGGCTACAACCTGGGCTTCGACCCCAGAGTGCCGGACGCCGACTCTGGCATCGTTGTGGCACGGCGGCGCGGAGATCGCTTCGACTGGCTCACTTGGGATGCGCTCGGCAGGCCCAAAGCGTATCAGTACCGATTTGATCTGAGAGGCAAGGCCGAGCCTTCCCTACAGCCCTGGCAAGGCTCGGCCGCCCCGAGCAGGCTTGTCGAGGGCGAATCCCTCTGGCCGGTACGAAGCGTCGACGCCGGACACGCGCATCCAGGCTTCACGGCGAAGTGCGCTTCGAAGGGGCGTGGGCTGGTCCTCGAGCCCGGGACCGAGGGACACGCCTCGGTGACGCTTCGGCTCCCAACCTCGGGCGCCCGGGGCGTCCGAGCCCGCTGGACGCGGGCATCGACGGCCCCGGCTCGAGCGAAGCTGAGCTGGATCGGAGTGATGGGGGCGCCGGCGCCGGATATCGACGTAATATCCAACATTTGCGACAAATCCGCGGCTCTGGCCGTCGCCGGCCGGTCAAACCACGCCCTGATCCGGGTGGAAGCTTGGGACGAACCGGTTGTTTTGGATGCCATCGAGCTGGTGCCTGCACGAAAAAGCGTTGACAATTGAGGCGTTAGGAAAAAACATGGGACGTTCCCGACATGGCGGAGAGGCTGGGGATGACGAAGAGCGAGCTGATCGAAGCCATTGCGGCCCGGGGTGAGCTCACCAAGGCCCGCGCCGAGCAGGTAGTCAATTGTGTCTTTGACGCAATGACCGAGGCCCTCCAGCGCAGTGATGGCATTGAGATTCGCGGGTTTGGGAGCTTCACGGTGCGCCCCTACAAGCCCTACGCCGGCAGGAATCCCCGCACGGGTCAGGCCGTCCCCGTCCCCGCCAAGCGACTGCCATTCTTCAAGGTCGGCAAAGAGCTCAAGGAGCTGGTCAACGCCAGCCAACACATCGCTCTCGTGAACGACGACGACGACGACGACGACGATTGAGCGGAGTCGTCTCGCTCCGAAGTCTGTCTCGGGTATAAGGCCGCGCGTGGATGCCGAAGCACAGCTGGAGGTGCTGTCACGCGGAGTGGTCGACCTTCACCAGAAGGATGAACTCCTCGAGCGCTTGAGAAGCGGGCGACCGCTCAAGGTCAAAACCGGCTTCGATCCGACACGACCGGACTTGCACATCGGACACACTGTTCTGATGCAGAAGATGCGTGCGTTCCAAGATCTCGGGCATCACGTCGTGTTCTTGATCGGGGACTTCACCGCGATGGTCGGTGACCCGACGGGTCAGAATGACATGCGCCCCCGGCTGACCAGAGAAGAAGTCATGGCCGCCGCGGAGACGTATCAAGAGCAAGCCTTCCGAGTCCTGGACAAAGAGCGGACGGAAGTTCGCTACAACAGCGAGTGGCTGAGCCCCCTTTCTCTCGACAAGATCATCGAACTCGCCGCAAAACGCACGGTGGCGCGCACCCTCGAGCGCCGGGATTTTCGAGAGCGCATGACGGAGCACCGGGACATCTACCTACATGAGTTCCTGTATCCGCTGTTGCAGGGCTACGACTCGGTAGTCCTGGAAAGCGATGTCGAGCTCGGGGGAACGGACCAGCTCTTCAACCTGATGGTCGGGCGGGACTTGATGCAGCGCTACGGCAAGCCCCCACAGATCGTGATGACGACTCCAATCCTCGAGGGCTACGACGCCAAGCTCGAAGACGGTCAAGTGGTCGGCAAGAAGATGAGCAAGAGCGCGGGCAACGCGATCGGATTGCTCGAGGCGCCGACGGAGATGTTTCGCAAGGTCATGCAGATCGACGACAACGTGATCTGGCGCTTCTTCGAGCTGCTCTCAGCGAAATCCAATGAAGAGATCCGCGCGCTGAAGGACGCAAACGAGCCCTTAACTGCCAAGAGCGCATTCGCTGAAGAGATCGTGAGTCGCTTCCAGGGAGCAGAAGCCGCCTCAACGGCTAAGGCTTCGTTTTTCGCCACCTATTTGGGACACGGCGTACCTGACGACGTGCCCGAGTGCAGCGTCGCAGGCGACGACGACGGAGTCCTGCTGCCCAAAGCGCTCGCCCAAGCTGGCCTGTGTAAGTCCAACGGCGAGGCACGCCGCCTGTTGCAGCAGGGCGGAGTGGAAGTTGAAGGAACTCGGGTGACCGACCCCCTGACCAAGTTGCCCCAGGGCAGTGAGTCGCTCGTGCGGGTAGGTTCCAAGAAGCGTCGGTTTTGTCGGATCCGAGTCGTGGCCTCGTGAGCCTCTCGAGGGTGCTCCAGCGCGCCACCGTGGCGCTATGCCTGAGTCTCACGGTCTTGGCCTGCGGCGCGGACGCATTGGGCCCGCCCGTAGCGCCCCTCAACACGGAGCCGAAGCTGCACGATGGCCCTCTGACGGACTACGTGCCCGCCGCAGGCCTTCGCTGGTTGGTGGCGGCGCGCCTGGATGAGCTGGCTCAGTCGAAAGAGCTAGCACCATCTCTGGAGCTGCTTTTTCCCAAGAAGCGTCTCGACGCCTTCCGCGACGAAAGCGGCATCGATCTGCGTGAGACTCCCGAGGCCATGGCCGCAGGTTTCGATTACGCCACGGTGTACGCCGCCCGCACGGACAAGGTCAGCGTGCCCGAAGAAAAGTTCGCCAAGCGCCTGGTTACGGATCCCAAGTTCGGCTCCCCGCAGCCCAAGCTGCGCACGATCACGGGTCTGGTGGGAAGTACGCCCGAGACCCTGCTCAGCTTCGACCAGCGTTGGGTGTTCGTCAGCGTCGGCTCGAGAACTCCCGTAAAGGTCGCCACGCTCTTCGCTTCCAAGCGGCTCAAGAAGACGGTGCCGGCACTCCAGGGCGCGGCGCTTTCGGATCTGCCCGGCGCCTTGGAGTCCGCGCCTTTGAGGATGTACGCTCCGGGCCCCTTTCAAGGCGAGTGGGCACGAGCCGCCGGGGGGATCTTGGCATCTGCCACTGCACTCGGGGTGGCAGCGGAGCCGGGACCCAAGCAGACGCTGCGGGTCACAATCCACGTGGCCGGCGCTTGGACGGACATCGACGACAAGAGTCGTTTGGCAGCCGCCTGGCACCAACTGACCCAAGATCCCCTGGGCCGCCTCCTGGCCCTGGACGAACCCGCTGAAAGCCCGCAAATCTCGGCTACTCCCGAACTGTTGACCCTGAAGGTGCGGCTTCGAGCACCGCCCATGGCTCAGGGGCTTCGGGCTGCCGTCGTTGCGGAAGTGGATGAAATCCTCGGACTGAGGAAAAAGCCCGATTCTGAGAGTGATTTCAAAAAGTTAGACCCGCAAATACCCAATTGACCTCCCTGGGTGGAAGGTGGTAGGAGGCGCGGTCCTCAGCTTTCGTGTGTCTGAGAGCTGAGAAGCACAGGGAGTGGCAATGCAATCGCAGGTGAGTTCCGAGCCCAGGCTGACGTTCAAGAGTGGGGACATGGCGGTTCATCCCGCGCATGGTGTGGGGGAAGTCGTGGCAGTGGAGCAGCGGGACCTCGGCGGTCGCCCCAGTGCTTTCTTCGTTCTGAAAATCATCGACACCGGACTCAAGGTCATGGTGCCGACGGATGCCGCAGCCCGTGTCGGCCTGCGTCCGGTGATGAAGAAGCGGGAAGCCGACAAGATCCTCGGGATCTTGCGGGCACCCGAAGTGGCAGTGGATGTACAGCCCTGGAACCGTCGGTTCCGTGCCTACACCGAGATGCTCAAGAGCGGGCTTCCTGCGGAAATCGCCAAGGTTCTCCGGGACATGTACCGGCTCAAGTTCGACAAAGACCTATCCTTTGGCGAGCGCCGCCTACTCGACCAAGCCCGCAGCCTGCTGATTCAAGAGCTGGCACTGGCCAAGAAGGTCCAGAGGACCGCCATCGAAGGCGAGATCCAAGAGATCTTCTCCGCCTGAGCAGGCACTCAAGCTTCCGGGGCGGGACCCGTTCGGTATCCATGAAACCATGGAGCCCGCGCGCCACCTTGTTGCCTTCGGCCAGTTTCGCCGCACCCAGCGGCTGAAGCTGAACTTGGCGGCGACCGAGTCAGCCTTCAACCTCGCCGTAGTCGAGGACCCGGAGCAAGCAGGGGAGTGGCTGAACGAGAATCAGCCTCACGCCATCCTGGTGGATGCAGAGCGGGAGGATGCGGAGAGCGTGGCGCTGGACGCCCGGGCCCGAGCCCGGAACTCCCGGGTGCCCATCATTGGGCTGACGACGTCCGCCAACGACCTCTCCTTTGGCGACGTATTCAGCTGGGGCGGCGACGACGTCGTAGGACTCGACACCAGCTCTCGCGGTCTGGTTCGTCGGCTACGCTCGTTTCCCCGGACGGCGCCGGAACCACCCACGAACGGTCGCGGCACCGCTGTGGTGGCGGACGGTGATCGCAAACGCAGAATCGTGCTTGGTCGCGTGCTGCGCAACGCCGGCTACTCGGTCAGGTTCGCGGTGTCCGCAGAAGAAGCCGCAGAGGAGGCCAGCACGGACGCGGCAGACCTCGTAATCGTCAGTTCAGAACTGGACGGCGCGAACGCAGATCTCGTACGCACCGCCCGCGCACGGTGTGACAAACCCGTGTGGATTCTGAGCTGCGCTCCGAAGAGCTTGAAAGTTACCTCCCAGGCCTTGTCGGGGGTCGACCGCGCCGCCGCCATGGATGGCTTCGCACCCCTCGAGAACGTCGTCTTCTTGGCAAACGAACTGGCCTTTGCCGCGCGAGCCTCACGCCGTGCCAGCGCGCGCCTGCTCTACGGCACGACTGTCGCGTTCCGGGGAGCCGGTCGCGAGAGCGATGACCACGGCTACAGCTACAACATCAGTGCCGGCGGTCTGTACGTGCGCACGCTGGCTCCACCCGAAGACGATCTCGTTTGGGTCGAGGTATCTCCGCCGCGCACCGAGCGACGAGCGCGGCTCGTGGGTCGCGTGGTTTGGCGTCGTGGCTTCATCGCAAGCGACACAGCCACGGTTCCCCCGGGCTTCGGCGTGGAAATCGTAGATGGTGCCAAGATGGACATCGAAGCCTGGAAACAGGGCTACCGCTCCTTCTCCCGCGCTGTCGGCTGACCACCCCGAAGCGCAGTCCGCAGCGGCGGTTCGTCTGCTAGCATTCGCGAGACATGCCACGAATTGGAACTCTCGCGCCGCTCATCGCCCTGACCGCAATCGGCTGCTCGTCCTCGGAAGACGGACCCACTCAGCAGAATCCAACGGACGCCGGCGCCGAGACCAGTACCGACGCCGCACAAGCGGTGTGCACGACTCCCACCCCGGTAGCCTGCTCAGACCAGGTGATCCAGGAGATGAACCTGAAGTCAGCGCCGGCGCCGGGTCAGATCAGCAGCGTTGCAGACGGGGCCGGCTTCAAGTCGACCGTCGACGCAACCGCCGGTGGAGCCTTCAACCCGAACCCGGACTCCTATGTCTATGGCCGCTTCGACGACGCTGGTCTCGTCAAGGTCGACCTTTCTGATGAGGCAGCTCTAGACTCGATGGACTGGGACATTGCGTTTCGTCGCTACGTCGTACGGATCAACAGCGGCCACTCCGGGCCGTCTTGTGTGACTGCGGCCCGTGTACCCGGTACCCCTGGCTACGATGCCGTTACGCAGGTGCCGGACAACCTGATGTACCGGAATGATGAGTACTTCACAGCGAGCTGCGAGTTGATTCCGGATGGTTCAGGTTTGCCCAGCTCCCCGGCCACAGCGCTCTCGAGTTTCTGGACCTATCCCGGTTGTGTACAGACCACCGGTAATGTGTTCGTCGTGCGCGTGGCGAGCGGGCGCCAACTCAAGCTCGTCGTCACGAACTACTACGACGACGCCAACCAACAGGTCTGCAATTCCACGGGCTCGGTGCCCCAAGGCACTCCTTCCGCAACCTACCGACTACGCTGGTCATGGCTCGACTGAAGCTGCTGGCAGGCACAGCTCTGGCCACGCTCGCGGGTTGCGGCCCAGCGGAGCTCGATAAGGAACCCGTCGGTGTCAAAACGAGCGCGCTACGCCCCGACACCCCTGGAAATAGCCTCCAATTTGCTTTCGACGCGGGAGACATCGTCGAAAACCACTCCTCGAGTCAGGGTCGTTTCAAGGTTCATTATACGCGTAACGGCCCCAATGCCGTGCCCAGCGCGGACGTCGGAGTGACCGGCGTGCCTGATTTTGTGGAAGACGTCGCAGAGACCTACGAAAGCGTCCTGATGCATTACGAGACGACGCTCGGGTTTGCGGCCCCGCTCTCGGATTCGGCCAACCCCGACAACGGTGGTGACGCTGCGTTCGACGTGTACCTCGTAGACTTCGCGGGCGTGGGTGACGGGCACTTCCAAACGGACTCCTGCACGAGCACGAACCCGCAGCAGTGTTCTGGTTTCATGGTGCAGGAGAACGACTTTGCTGGCTACGGCTACCCGTCTACGCAGGTGGCCAACAAGATCTTGTGCAGCCACGAGTTCTTCCACGGCGTGCAAGCCGCCTACGACACGGAGCAGGGCAGTGTGTTCAGCGAAGGAAGTGCCGTCTGGGCGACCGAGAGCTTCGACGACTCCCTCAAGGATTTCGAAGGCTTCCTCGGGGGCTATTTTCAGAACCCAGACCGCTCCCTGGACGTGCCGCTGCCCGGCCCCGTGGACCCCTTCAGCTACGGCAGTGCGATTTTCTTCCAGTTCCTGGAAGAGCGCTACGGCAAAGGCACTGTGCGTGGTCTGTGGGAGAGCGTGAAGAACGGTTCTGGCGGCAGCGCGGACCCGTACTGGCTCGATGCTCTCGACCCGCTACTCGTGCAAAAGGGCTCGAGCTTTGCGGAGGGTTTTGCGGATTTCGCCACGTGGAATCTAATGACAACGATCTATGCGGATCCGAGCCGCTCATACAAAGAGGGCAAGCGCTACCCTCGAGTGAAGGTCGACGCGGTGGAAGCGCCCTACTCGGACGAGAAGCTGCGCGTGTTCTACGCTTCCGCGCAGTACTATGGCTTAGTTCCCACAGGACGCGCCGAGATGACCGCGGCCCTGGTCAACCCCGCCGACACGCCCCAAGCCTCCGAGGGCCTGGTACTCCTGCTCGCCTCGCGAACGGGTTCGGTCTTCGCTCCCGTCACTAGGGTGGCTGATGCGACGGCAGGTACAGAAACCATCGACACCTCCGGCGCAAGTGAGTTCATCGCTGTCGTCGTCAATACGAGAACCCAGGGCGAGTCGGCGCGGCCGGGGCTCTGTATCGGGTCCGTGGCTGAAGTAGTGGAGTGCCGCGCGACCCTCGGGGGCTCGGGCGGAGCGGCCGGCGCAGGCGGCTCGGCCGGTAGCGCGGGAACGCCCACCAACCCGTCATCGGGTGACGACTCCTCCGGCTGTGGCTGCCGAATCCATCAGTCGAGCCAGAGCCTCGGCTGGCTCTGGCTCTTGGGCCTGCTCAGCATCCGGCTCCTACGCCGACGTCGTGCCCTGCCCTGAGCGCCGTCGCCACCAGCACAGCAGCAACATCGCGCTGACCCAAGCAACCAGCGGGCCGCTCGGCGCTGCTCCCGCGGCGTTGCAGCCACACCCGCCATCGTCGTCCTCGGCCGGCTTCGCCGGAGGAGGTCCTGCATCTGCACCGCCTGCGCCCCCTTCAACGCCGGCATCCGCTATGGGTGGCAGCCCGAGCACATTGCGCAGTGCCTTCACGGGGTCGATGATGCCAAAACCGTAAACCGGGTCGTGACCGTTCGCGTCGTTGATCGCGAACGGCGCAGGTCGCGCAGTATCGATCATCACTTGATACAGCTCTGCCGCAGTCTTGTCCGGCGCCGCTGATACCAGCAGTCCGGCGATACCCGCGACGACCGGACAGGATGATGACGTTCCACCGAAGTTCGTCGTGTAGTCGCCGGGGTCGTCCCCCCCCAGGCCGGAGATGTCCGTGGTCAGGGTGCCGGTCGGTGCGACCAGGTCCAGGGAAGCACCGAAGTTCGTGAAGGGCGTGGATTCGTCGAAGTTGTTGACCGCGCCCACATTGAACACTTCCGGCAGTGCATGGAGTTCATTGTCCAAGATCTCGCGATCGTCATTACCGGCTGCAAAGATGACCAGGGCGCCTTTGCCTCCACGCCCGTTTTGGAACACGTTCTTGACCGCTGCGGCGAGCACTGCGGGTACCGGGATGGCCCCCACGTAACCCCAGCTATTGGAAACGACCGCCGCGTCCACCTGCAGTGCGAAGTCAAAGGCCGCCACGGATGCCGACGTCGGCAAGGGTGCGTCAGCGAGCAGGCGAACGCAGTGCATTTGGCACTCGGGGCAACCCCCGGCGATGCCTTCACCATTATTTGTTTCAGCCGCGATGATGCCGGCCACAGAGGTCCCGTGAGCAGCGCCTGACTGGGTCAAGTCGAAGCTCGGATCGTCATCGCCGTCGACGACGTCCTTGCCGGGGCCCCACTTGGTAGCCAGATCCGGGTGCGCCAGATCGCACCCGCTGTCTACAACGACAACGCGGGTACTCGAGAGTCCTTGGCTGAGCCCCCAAGCTTCGGGCATGCCGAGCTTGTCGAAGTACCACTGCCCGCCAAATCGAGGATCATTGGGCGTGACCGGCCCCGCTGCCGACTTCAATCTGAAATGGAGATCCGGCTCCGCCGCCGTCACGCCGCGGCTACGTGCTTGTGCAGAAGAGAGTCGACTGGCCAAGGCGAGGCCATCTGCGCCGCCGATGTCCTCGATCAGCCAGAGCCCGATACTCCGCATGAGCGGTCGAACCACCCTCGCGCCGAGAGCCTCGAGCTCCTTTTCGCTCGACGGCGAGAGCTGGACGATGGCCGTCTTGCCAACGTGGGCAGACACCTCCGCCTCTCGCATCGGGTAGCGCAAACTCACCCCCGATAGCTGCTCTCCCTTCGCTCCACGGGTTGTCGCCCCGGTGTACCGAGCCTGCACCTCGCGGCTGCCGTCGCGATAGGACTGCCAGGCTTCGGTCATTGAAGCAGCGTCACTCGAAGCGGGCGAAAGCAGTAGAAGACTGGAGGCCACGCCGGTTGCCCAACCCAAGCGCCATAAACCAGGACTCGTCATCGCCGAGAAGCTTAGGCCAGTCGAGACCGGACGGCGACCCGTGACGCCAAACAGCGTCCATGTTTTGTTGGGGTCGACGCGCTCGTCACGCCCTTGTGACGCGCTTGTGACGCGCTTCGTGATGCCCGAAGGGGCAATGCCCGAAGGGGCAATGCCCGAAGGGGCAATGCCCGAAGGAGTGCATCACTGCCCGACAGTGGGCCGCCACTCCCGAGCTGCGCCACGACATACGAGCTATCAGCCTAGAACCGACTTGGCACCGGTTCGAAAGCGCGAGCTGCCGCCCTATACTCCGGGCATGAAGATCTACACGCGAACGGGGGACGACGGGCAGACCGGCCTCTATGGTGGCGCCCGGGTTGACAAGGACGACCCCCGGGTCGAAGCCTACGGCACCGTCGACGAGACCAACGGCGTCATTGGTGTCGCTCGGGCCGCCGGGCTACCCGAAGAAGTAGATCGAGTATTGGAGCGGGTGCAGGCAGACCTCTTCGTGCTCGGTGCAGAGCTGTCCTACGTCCCTGGCAAAGAAGACAAGCTGGGCATGTCTCTGCTCGAGTCATCAGATGCGGAACGCCTGGAGAGCGCGATCGACGCGGCCGAGGCTCCGTTGCCCACCTTGAAGACCTTCGTGCTTCCTGGAGGCAGCGTGGGGGCGGCATCCCTGCACCACGCAAGAGCCGTGTGCCGGCGAGCAGAGCGCCGGCTGCTCGCGGCGCGCCGAGCGGGCCCGGTCCGGGACGAACCGATCGTCTATTTGAACCGACTCAGTGATTTGCTGTTTGTACTAGCCCGCCGCGCGAACCACGAGGCCGGCGTCGTGGACGTTCCCTGGGTGGCACGGAAGTGAAGCCCCGTCATCGCCGCGGGCGATGCACGACTAGAGCGACAGACGCACCGGAGCGGCAACCGTGTCCGACACTTGGAACCGCCCTCGTTCGTTTCGAACGATCGAGCCCATCGCCACATCCGGGTCATGGGTGAAGAAGAGCCGGCCATTACGCGAGAGCAATTCCGTCAAGATCCGCGTCTTCTCGTCGATCAGCTGCTCGGGGAATCGGTCGTACCCCATGGTGATGGGCAGGTGCACCCAAGCAGCACCGGGGATCAAATCCGCCGCGAACAATACGGGCCCGTCCGCCGAGGGCATTTCAGTGAGCATCAGCCCGGGCGTGTGTCCGTCACTCAGATGCAAGCGATAGTCTGCGCCCAACGTGGTGCTTCTGGAACCTTCCACGATTTCCAGACGCCCGGAGGACTCCAGCAGCGGCTGCAGCTCTGGAATGAACGATGCGCGATCTCGCGAGTGGGGCAAGGCGGCCCGCTCCCAAGCGGCTTTCGAGACGACGAACCCAGCGTTCGGGAACAACAGGCGCGGTGGAGCGTCTTCTTCCCAGGCGGCCAGTAGGCCGCCCGCATGATCGAAGTGAAGGTGACTCAAGACGACTACGTCGATTTCCTCGTGACTCGTGCCCAGAGCTTCGAGGGACTCGAGCAACACGTGTTGCTCTGGTTCGACCCCAAATCGGTCTCGCATGGACGGAGGAAAGAAGCCTCCGATTCCCGTCTCGAAAAGGACCCGCCGCCCGTCAGCCTCTTCCAGCAAGGCGCCGCGGCATGCCAACACGATTCGATTCTGGTCATCCGGCTGGGCCCAGCGCTGCCACAGCGCTCTTGGCGCGTTGCCAAACATGGCACCTCCATCGAGACGCTGCCGGTTGCCGGCCACCGCCGAAAGCTTGCTCATGCCTCAAAATGTAGAGCGGGCCGCGGAGATTTGGAACCATCTCCCGGGAACCCGCCGGGCGCGACGGAACCCGCTACTCAGCGCGCGTGACAAAGTCGGGGGTTTCGGTCTGCAACGCGTCCAGGGCGTCATCCGAAGCGATGCCTAGCCGCCGAGCCCGCTCGAACCACTGCTGTCGAGCGAGCTTGCGCATGTCTTCGGTTGCGTCCGCCTCGTCCACGATTTCGGCTCCCAGGACTGTTTCGAGAACGTCTTCCATGGTCACCACGCCCTGCACGCCACCGAATTCGCCAACCACCAGCGCAATGTGCTCGTTTTTCGCGAGCATCGTCTCCAGGAGATCGGGAACCGAGAGTTCTGGCGACACCACGATCAGGTCTCGGTGAATGTCAGCAAGCGTCGTCGACAGCTCGTCCTTGGCAGCGTGAAGCAGCACCTCGTCCTTCAAAACGTAGCCCAGCACATCGTCCGACTTGTCACGCCAAACGGGGATTCGAGAGAAACGCATCGCGTCCTTCTGCTCGAAGACCTCCTCCACGGTTTGTGTAGCGGGTAGGGAGTAAACGACGGTACGGGGCGTCATGATGTCCGTCGTGCGCAACGCCTTTGCCCTGAACAGTGCGCGCAGGATCCGTGACTCGCCTGGGTCGAACAATCCTTGGTCTGCCCCCATTTGCGTGAGCGCAGCAATCTCGTCGCGATCCAAGCTGCCGTGTCCACCACCTTTGGAACTGATCATCCGCGTGATCAGCTCGCTCATCCACACGAGGGGGAAGAGCAATTTGACGAGCAGCGGGAGGATCACTGCCGTGAACCCCGCGAGTCGCTTGTAGTGTACGGCGCCGAGGGTCTTTGGAATGATCTCGGAAACCACCAGGATGAGTAGAGTCAGAACTGCGGAAGCTACCGTCAGGATCTCCGAGCCCCACAAGGCTTGCGCTTGGGCGCCTGCACCAGCAGCGCCGACAGTGTGGGCGACCGTGTTCAAGCTCAGAATCGCGGCCAGAGGGCGATCCACCTCCGCCTTGAGTTTGGTCAGACGACCACCGAGGCCCGGGCGCTCTTCGCGCAGCTTGGCCAGGTAGCCTGGGCTCAGGGAGAGCAGCACTGCCTCGAGCACTGAACACAAAAAGGAGAAACCGAGGGCAATGCCCACGTAGACAATCAGAAGAGTCATGGAGCGCGAGTAGGGCGCATCGTGGGGCACGCGCCACGGCCACGCAAGCGGTTCTGACCCAGTGCCAGCACTCCTCAGCCTCCGAGCATCGATCGGCGGCGTCTTCGCGACGCAATCCACACACCGGCTGCCGCCAGCCACCACCACGACCGGGTTCGCTGCCCCGGCAGATGGCAGCCGCAGCCATCTTCATCCTGGGACGCGCCCGCCGATCCACCAGTGGCGGACGCCCCACTCGACCCCGCAGCAGCGCCGGCGCCCGCTCCGGAACCACCTGCTGCGCCGGCAACACCACCCACACCACCGACCCCGCCGGCGCCACCAGTGCCTGCTGCGCCTGCCGCGCTGCCTGCGGGATCCAGCGGCCAGACGTCGAGGCTCTTTGGATCCGTACCGCATGGGTACGCGCCGACACCAGGTGCGAAGTTCCGCGAATCCGGGAGCTTGCTCCCGCCGACGGACGAGCGGTTGTTCAGATTCACACCGGCGTTGCAGCCCGGACTCGACGCTCCGAGTAGGAAGTCAGACGGTTTCCGACGCTCCGAGGCGGCAGTCAAAGTCCAAATCGGCGACGTCTGATCGTCAAACCCAAAAGGTGGCTTGTCGAACTTTGGATCCGTCCCCTGCTTCGGAACCGAGCCCAGGCCTTTGGCTTCGATGCCGAGAGCGGCTGACAGCGCACTCACAGTGTCATACCCGTCCGCGAGCGGTGTCGTGCTCGAGGTGTTTGGTTTCCAGTACAGGTCCCCGTCAACGAGTTGGCCGCTACCCTGCCGATAGCTTCCGTGGACCTCGCTATTCAC
Source organism: Polyangiaceae bacterium (assembly GCA_965222375.1). Lineage (GTDB taxonomy): Bacteria > Myxococcota_A > Polyangia > Polyangiales > Polyangiaceae > JACKEA01. Next base: position 1,640,786 of record CBDCTZ010000016.1, on the reverse strand, counting down.
GACGATCATGATGTTGTTGGCTACGGTCGATCCGTCCGGGCTCTTCGGAGTGATGTTCAAACCGCGGTGCGCGTTCAACATGACGAGGGTGTTGTGGTAGTAGTGAGTGTTCTTCGTGGAGTAGCTCGAACTCGACCCATGTTTGAATAGGTACTCGTAGCCAAAGCGCCCCCCACCATTCCAAGTGTTGATGCCTGGCTCGCGATTGACCGGGGCGTCGCGCAGCATCGCGAAGACGTTGCGGTAGACCAGGAGAGGACCCGTCATGGCCGCAGAATCTTGCCCTGGAGCGATACCGACAAGGCAGTTGCTGATGAAGTTCTCGTAGATCTCGATGTGCCCGATGTCGATCGTGCCCTCGAGTTCGAACGCATCGTCGCCACAATTCTCGAGCCGGTTGTGATGAACACGCACGCCAGTTTCGTCATCATTGACGCCGACTAGGTCCTGCCCGGAGCCGCGGATGTGGTTGTAGCTCAACTCCCAATCTCGGGCGCCATCACCAAGCGCGATGGATGTGCCTCGTGCTAAATCCGCAGGCGTGGGCGCATCCTTCATGTCGCTCCAGAAGATCCACGGCGGGTGGTCTCCGTAGATGCGCGACCCGGTGATGACCACGTCGTGAATCCCCGCGGCCTTGGTATCGATTGCACTGTTCCCGCTCCAGATCGTCATGTTCTCGATGCGCACGTTGGCCGCCCCGGATCCAAGTCGCAGGGAGTGCGTTGCTTGGTTGATGGTGAACCCCCGCAGCGTGACGTGTTGCGCCTCCACTTCGAGCGTGGCCGACTCTTGGGATAGAGTGATGGCGTACTTCCTGGGATCCGGCAGCGCAGCGTCAAAAAGCTTGCCGTACCGACCCTCGTATTCCAGTAGCTCCTTCGTTTTGGCCAGGCGAATGTGACATCGCCCATCCGTATCCACGAAGGTACCCGGCCCGACGTAGAACGCCGTGGCGTTGTAGTCGTCGGACATCGAGCGAAAAGCCGCCGCGGATTTGTACGGGACCAGCATGACCCGCTCGTTTTCGTATCCTGCCAGTCCGTGCACGTACGCTCGACTCGGAGTCGTGGAACAGCTGCGCTTGGTGCGGTATTCGCCCCGCGCTGCGTCTACCAGTTCCCAATCGTCGTTGTTGGGGCTGCGCAGTTCCGGGTAGCCCGAGTCCAAGACGGCCGTTTCTCCAGGGTAGCCTTGGATGATGATGGGGTTGCCAGCGCTGCCACCTTTCGAGACCTTGATTCTTTCGAAGTAGGTTCCGCCTCTGAGTGTGAGAACGTCACCGGGCGACAGCTGCTCAATGCCGTGCTTCACGCTCGCAAATGGCGCGGCGAGGGTCCCGGGCGCCGAGTCACTTCCGCCTGGGGCTACGAAGTACTCGCTCGCATGCGCAGGGGCAGCCGCCAGCAGCAGGAAGGAAACAAGTGGTGCCCGGACTCGACGTCGCATCGACCCAGGGTCGCGCGGACGCCCGCGGCACACAAGGCGCCCGCTCCTGATACGCCGAACAGGCGAGCTTAGGACTTGACGACGGCGCAGAAAGCGCCACGAATCGAAGCATCGTGACCCGAGTCATGACTCAAGTTCCCAGCGCGGTCGACGCCCTGCACGCCCTTCTCGAGGGCCACAAGGTGGCCGTGCTCACGGGCGCGGGTTGTAGCACCGAGAGTGGGATCCCGGACTACCGCGGGCCAGAAACGCGTCGCCGAGCACGCAACCCAATACAAGCGCGCGAGTTCTTGGCCTCGGCGAACGCGCGAGCTCGATACTGGTCCCGCAGCGTAGTTGGCTGGCCTCGCATCGCCGGGGCTCAGCCAAACGCGGCGCATCACGCTATCGCTCGGTTGGAATCCGAGGGAATCTTCAGCGGACTGATCACGCAGAACGTCGACGGCCTGCATCAGGCAGCTGGTAGCCGAACGTTGGTGGAGCTGCACGGCGCCTTGTCGCGCGTGCGCTGCCTGAGCTGTCGCGCTGTCGTATGCCGCCATGAGCTCCAGCAGCGCATGCTTGCGGAAAACCCAAACTCGGCCAGCTTGCACGCGACGGAGCTCGCGCCGGACGGTGACGCGGAAGTGCTGCACGCCGAGTCTTTCCGGGTGCCCGCATGCCAGACGTGTGGTGGGGTGTTGAAGCCGGACGTCGTCTTCTTTGGCGAGGGAGTCCCGCGGCCTGTCGTGGACACAGCCTTCGAGATCTTGCATTCGGCCCAGGTGCTTCTCGTAGTCGGATCGTCCCTCACGGTTTTTTCCGGGTACCGCTTCGTCCGGCGGGCGCGCGAACGGGGCAACCGCATCGCCATCGTCAACCTCGGCCCCACCCGCGGTGATGCTCAGGCCGACCTGTGCATCGATGCCAGCGCGGGGCAGGTGATGAGCAAACTCTGCGCGCGGCTCTTAGGCGCCGAGCCTAGGTCCAGCTAGAACGTTACCACTCGGAGCCAGACCAGGGCTCGTTGTCCTGGCGAAACCGCTGTATGCGCTCGGTTGCGTACGGAGCGAGGTCCACGGGAATCGTGTCCTCGACAAGGTAGGCTCGAGCGGTTGGGCGCACCCGCAGTCCCCGGAATTGCACACCGGCACACTTGGCCGCGCGTGCCGCCTGCGCAAAAGTCGGGTCGTGCACATCTGAGGGTCTCACGGCTCGTGCAGTCGCATGTTGCACGAGGAACAGAACCAGTGCGCCGTGGCCGGCGCGCACCACGTCCACCAGTTCCTCGAGATGACGCGTGGCACGGTCGCTGACCGAGTCGGGAAAGTACCCTCGCTTGTCGGCATAGACCAGGTGGCAGTTTTTTACCTCGACGAAAGTCTGTCGCTTGCCCCGTCGCACCCAGAAGTCCGCACGGGACCGCTCTCCGTAGCGGTACTCCCGACGCAACTCGTCATAGCGTCGAAATCCCGAAAGCAGGCGTTGAGTCAGCAGAGCCTCGACGATGCGGTTCGCCTCGACCGTGTTGGCCCCAATCAGGCTGCGCCCCACACGCACTAGTTCCAGCGTGTAGGCGAGCTTACGCTTGGTACCGGGTGGCGCGCGACTGACGAACACCGGTGCCCCCGGGATCACCATGCCCTCCATGCGTCCCGGGTTCACGCAGTGGGCGACGACGCGCGACCCGTCCGCAAGCTGTACGTCGGCGAGAAATCGCTTGCGCCGCCCGAGTAGCGTTCCAGGCAGTAGCGGGCGTTGGTGTGCGAGACTCAAGATGCGAGGCATGGTCGAGGTAGCGAAGGCGCTTGAGCGCCTGCTACCATGACTCTGGTGAGGAAAGTCGGATTTGGCGCAGCCTTGGTCGCCGCCTTCAGCGCAATTGCCGCGTGCAGTAGCGGCGACGAGGACGGCAGCAAGCTCAGCCCCGGGACCGGCGGCAGTGCGGGAGATGCGGCCATCGAGGTCGGCGTCATCGATGGCCCCGCTGACGTGAACTACGACGCCATCAAGGTGCCGGGTAGCCAATGCAACGCGATTCGCCAGCACCACCCAACAGATCCGTCGCCCCACGTGGACGAGTGCTCGGTACTGACTTTTGCGACAAACCCACCGTCCTCAGGCCCCCACTACGGGAACTGGGCCGCATACGAGACGTATTCCGTGCCCGTTCCCCGCGGCTACCTCATACACGCCATGGAGCACGGCGCCGTGGTCGTCCTCTACAACTGCACCGCTGGCTGCTCCACAGAGGTCGCCGAAGCAGAGGCCTGGGTCAACGCGCTGCCGCCGGACCCACTTTGTGCAAGCAACGCCGCCAAGCGGCGCGTAGTTCTCGCTCCGGACCCCAAGTTGCTGACGAAATGGGCCGCGGCCGCATGGGGCGCCACCTTGCGAGCCAGCTGCTTCGAGCCGGAGTATTCCGTGAGTTCTATGACCTGTTCTACGCCAAAGGGCCGAAGAACTTCTGCAGCGACGGCGTCGACTTGAAAAACGGCGCGGGCGGGCTCATTGTCCCTCCCGGCTGCGGAGAGCCGGACGGGGGAAGCTTTAACTCGGGTGGACCGAATATGGACGGCGGAACTAGAATGAAGTTGCTGCAATATCGAGCTGCATTGCTTGCGCCGCTGCTGCTCGCGCTAGGCTGCGGTTCCAGTGACGACGCGGACAGCCGGGGAGCGGCGCCCAGCGCCAAGCAGTCCAAGGACTCCCTCCCGGACGGCCTGTACGCGGACTTCTTCGACGGCAAGTTCGACGGAACCGGCCACCCCTTGGACGCCGAGGTATGGGAGGCGGAGAGCGCTTGCAACCCCACGACGGGGATCCGCGAAGCCGAGGGGCGGGGCTTTCACCCCACCTACGACGCACCCGGCACCGCCTGCAATGCCGACAGTAAGAGCATCGGGAAGGGCCGCTTCACCCTCAACGCCCGCGCACTCGCCACAAAAGCATGCGAAGGCAGCACTTGCGACGATGCGGTGCTTCGGCTGAGCGCGACGTCAGCTAGCGGAACCCTGCTCGGAGAGCGGGATGTGTTGTGGAAGGACTTCGTCGAACCCCTCAGCTACCAGAATCTGAGCTTGGTGTTTTCCCAGTCCACGGATGGCGCAGTGAACGTCAACGTCGAGTGGCTCGGCAATGCGCGAGTGCGGCTGGACTACCTCGAACTCTTCCGCTCCGCGCGACAATTGATTTTGGCGCCGCCATCCGGAGTCATCGACGCCGCCGCAACGCTTTCCCTCGAAGCACACGATCCGCCAAACGGTTTCGGCTTCGAACTGAAGTGCGATGAAGTGGATTTGACCGACACCCTCACTGGCCTCGTCACCGCAGGTACGGCCACGCAGGAGGACACCGAGTTTCGCAGCACGGTCAGCGTTCCCGCGGCAGACCTCCTCACCGGATGCAGCGCGGAGACGCGCCTGCGGGTCAGCCTCGTCACGGGCTCTTGGACGCGCGCTACCAGCCGCCTGACTCGCCATGCGGAGGAAGCGCCTTGTAGCTTCAGTCCGGACACGACCCGCGTGCTCTTGACGGGCTTTGAACCCTTCCCGGCAGACTCCACTCGGGACAACAGCTCCGAACAAGCGGTGCTGGGTTTCGATGCAACCGATGTTGCAGGCATCAGCGTGATGAAGATGATCCTGCCCGTGGAGTTCGATACCGCAGCCGGCATGGTCCAGAGTGCAATAGCGCGTTGCAGTCCCGACATCGTGGTCGGCTTTGGCCAGGGGCGCTCGGAAGTAGATCTCGAAACCACCGCGTACAACAAGAAGGACTCCTCTGCTCTCGCCGGGGGCGTCCCGGACAATCGCGGCATCATCGCCGGAGGCGAGACCATCGTTTCTGATGGAAGCGCAGAGCTGAGCAGTGGCCTGCCCTTGGATGCGATTCTGACCGACCTACAAAACCGTGGCATCGCCTCGGGCCTGAGCGACGATCCGGGCCGCTACATCTGCAACAACATCTTTTATCGCATCATGACCGAGGCAAGCGGCACGGGTGTGCACGGCGGATTCGTGCACCTGCCGCGCATCGCCAATGTCACGGATGCCGACCGCCAAATGCTGGCGGATGTCGTGGAGAGCGTCGTGCAAAACACCCTGGCTGCACGTCAAACCCCCTGAGTTGAACTCTGGCCCGTTTTCCCGCAACGGACCACGGATGGCACCGCGTCTAGCTCAACTCGCCCTGCTCGGCCTGCTCCTAGTCCCGGCGAGAGCCGAGGCCCACACCGCCTATGTTCGCCAGTTCGACGAGTGGCGCTACGACGCGACGGGCAAAGACCTGGGCACGGCCTGGCGAGCCACAAGCTTCGACGACCAGAGCTGGGCCACAGGCGAAAGCCCGCTGGGGATCGGAACCAACAAATACAACATCGGTGCGCGCACAGATCTGCCTGAAGTAAGAACGGTCTACTTCCGCAAGTCGTTCAGCTTGGACACGAGCTTGACGTCAGTGGATGGTCTGACCCTGAACCTGGGCTACGCTCACGGGTTCGTTCTGTACCTGAACGGAACGGAGGTAGCGCGGGCGGGCCTTCCCCCTGGCCAGACCTACGCGACTCCGGCGGCGCACCACATCCCGAACAGCTACGAAGCTTTCCAAGTGCCCACTCCGGCTTCTGTATTGCTCAGCGGAGAGAATGTGTTCGCTGCTGAAGTGCACATGGCTGGGCCGACATCGGATCTGCTGGTGTGGAGTGCCGAAGCACTCTTCACCAGCACGGAACCGCACGTCACGCGAGGACCCTTCCTGCAATCCGGCGCCCACGATCGCGTCACCATCCGCTGGCGTACATCCGTAGCGGGCGACGGACAGGTCCGCTTCGGCACTTCCAAGGATGCGCTCGACCAAACTGCCGCCTCCGCGGCCTCCGGCACATCCCACGAAGTCGAGCTGGACCAGCTTTCGCCCGGCACACGCTACTTCTACTCCGTCGGCTCGAAGGCCGCGCCTCTTGCCGGCGGGGACGAGGAACACTCCTTCGTCACCGCGCCGGCCCCCGGCTCTGCGATCAGTGCGCGAATCTGGGTACTCGGCGACTCTGGCACCAAGCATTCGCGCCAGCGTGCAGTTCGCGATGGTTACTACAAGTTCAATTCGGGCGGCGATACGGACCTGTGGTTGATGCTGGGTGACAACGCCTACGGCGGGGGCACGGACCACCAGCATCAGTTCGCAATTTTCGAGGACATGTACGAAGCTCTGCTGCGCTCCTCCGTGCTGTACCCGACGATTGGGAACCACGATTGGCAGACCGGCAACCAGGTTCCCTACTTCGACATATTCACGCTGCCAACCAAGGCCGAAGCGGGCGGCGTGCCCTCGAACACGGAGCGCTACTACTCCTTCGACTGGGGCAATGCGCACTTCATTTGCTTGCACACGGATGACCCCCCAGCGGAGATGCTCGACTGGCTCAAGCAGGATCTCGCGACCACCAATGCGTTGTGGCGCATCGCCTTCTTCCACAAGCCACCCCACACCAAGGGTTCCCACGATTCGGACAAAGAGGGCGACTTGGACTTCGTGCGAGACATCATCAACCCCGAACTCGAGGCGGCCGGGGTCGACTTGGTCTTGGCCGGGCACAGCCACAACTACGAACGCAGTGTGCTCGTAGACGGCTTCTACGCAGAGTCGATCAACTGGGATCCCAAATATGCCGTGGACCCAGGCGATGGCCGAGAGGGGTCTGACGGCGCCTACCAGAAACCGGAAACGCCTGGTCCCGGGCAGGGCACCGTCTATGTCGTCAACGGCAACTCGGGCGCCCGGGGCGAATGGGGAGACTATCCGCTGGATCACCCCATGATGGTGGAGCTGACCAACCCGACCACCCAACAGACCAAGCGCGGACTGATGTCGCCTGGTTCGATGGTGCTCGACTTGAGTGGCAAGCGCCTCGACGCCAAGTACATCGACGAGGGTGGCAACATGTTGGACGAATTCACGATCCTCAAGGGCGATGGTGCAACGGCCACCGGGGGCGCCGGCGGAGGCGCGGGCGCTCCAGGCACCGGGGGCATGGGCGCGAACCCACCGCCAAGCGGCGACGACGGGGGCTGCGGTTGCCGCGTGGAAAGCCGCGGCGGAAATGCTAGTTGGTGGCTGCTCGCGGCGAGCGTCCTGCTCGTCCTGCGGCGCAAGCGGTGGCGATGAATCCAACTGACGACGATCCCGCGCATTACACAGCAGCAACCCACTTCATCGATTCCGAATCCGACGTCATTCGGGAGCTGGTCGCCGAATCCGTGGGCGACGCGGACACGGACCCAGAAAAGGCCCGCAAGTTGTTCCGAAGCGTTCGAGATCGCTGGCGCTACGATCCCTACTCCGTCGTCTTGGATCCCGAGCAGTACAGGACGAAAAAAGACCGTGGGTTCTGCGTTCCCAAGGCGATCTTGCTCACCGCATTGGTCCGCGCCGCCAACATTCCAGCACGCATTGGCTTCGCCGACGTGAAGAACCACCTCTCATCGCCCAAGCTGCGCGAACTGATGCAGACGGACCTCTTCGTCTTCCATGGCTACACCGAGATGTTCGTAAATGGGCAGTGGTTCAAAGCGACGCCCGCCTTCAACGCCACACTGTGCAAGCGTTTGGGTGTCGCACCCCTAGAGTTCGACGGACAGAGCGACGCGCTGCTGCACGCCTTCGATGGCAGCGGCCAGCAATACAAGGAGTACGTCGTCGACCGAGGCACCCACGCCGACTTCCCCTTCGAGCAGATGCTGGCGGCGTTCCGCGAGCACTACCCGTTTTGGCGAAAAGTGGAGGGCGTCCACGACGACGCCTTTCATGGCACTGGATAACCGCGGCGGTTCAAAGCGCGCAACTCGCTGCGCCGGCGGCCGACATGGGCTGCTGTGCTAACCTGGAGGAGGTGTTCAACTTGGAAGCGCTGCAGGGACAACGCTATCGGCCGCTCAAGCGGTCCGAGTACAACAAGCTCGGCGAGCTCGGCGCCTTCGAGGACGAAAAAGTCGAGTTGCTATACGGGGTCTTGGTCCCCATGAGCCCGAGCGGCGGGCCGCACTGCTCGGCCATCGAGCGCCTCAACGAGCTTTTCGTGCCCAAGCTCGTTGGGCGCGCGCGGGTGAGGATTCAGATGCCGATTGCCGCGTCCGACGAGTCGGAGCCGGAGCCCGATGTCGCGGTCGCGCCCCTGGGTGGAGACGCCTCGGACCACCCTGCGCACCCGCTCCTGGTCATCGAGGTGGCTCATAGTTCGCTGACAAAGGACCGCGGAGTGAAGGCTCGCTTGTACGCAGAGATCGGGGTGCCCGAGTACTGGATCGTCAATCTGACGGATCGCGTAATCGAGGTGCATAGACAGCCTGCTGACGGCGCCTACCAATCATGCAGCGTGCTGCGCGGTGGTGACGTCGCCCGGCCGGAAGCGTTTCCGGAAGTCGAGGTTCCAGTCAGCGTCGTCATTCCGCAAGACTGAGGCCTTGGGTATTTGGGGATCGTGGCGCGGGTGCGCCCTGGTGCCCTAATCTCGCGCAGGCCCGCGAAGCCTGTGCGCGATTGGCAGGCGTGGCTACGTCGCTGGGCGACAGCACACCGTGACCGGATCGTTGGGTGTCACGGTCCCGGTGATGGCGCCCCCGGTGGCCTTGCAGGTCACATTAGTGGCCGTATGCAGCGTCATGCGGGAGGCAAAGGTGCCGCTGGAGTGCAGCGGGATACTGCTGCAATTACTGCTGAGCACGATTTCACCTTGGGTGCAGCTCGTGGCGGAGTCGAAGAGAGACGGCACGGCGCTGCTGGGACAGGTGCCGGTGGGCGGGTCGCACGCACAGGCGGTGCAATCCCGGCTGTCTTGCCATCCGCGATAGAGCAGGCGCTTGGAAAAGCCGCTAGGGCAAGCCACATCTCCGTCTTGGGCGATGCAAGTGGAGTTCTCTCCATTGGGCGGCGCGCAGATCTGACCGCCAGCGCACCCGCCACCAGGCTGCGCGCGGCAGGCGCGCACATCGTTGGTGAAGCTCGGGTTTTCAAAAGCCTTCTGGCCCGCGGAATTCGACGCACAGCTCCCTTGCACTACGCGCGCCGTACCCGTGAGCTTGACGGATTTTGGCCCGAACAACTGCTCGCCGGTGTTGACGCAAGTCCCACTGCCCACGAACACGAAGGCCATGCTCTTTCCACCACAGCCGAGCTGATCGTAGAGGTTCGCGTCAACGCCGCAACGCTCGCCGGTCGCAGAGCCGCAAGCGCAAGTCGGGCAAGTGCCCCCGGGTGGAACCGTGACCTGGATGCCGCCCTTGGCATGCTCCGTCGCGAAAGGCGGCGCGCACTTCTGGTCCGCGTACCAGTCGATAGGCCCGACGAAACCGGCAGGCGCGGGGTCCACACAGCGGTATCCCGCGCCAGCGCACTGAGGGTCCTCACAGTCCGTCTTGCCGTTGTCGTCGTCATCGACGCCGTTGTCGCAGATCTCGGTCCCCGTGAAGATCCCGCCGCTGCCAGCCGCGCCTGCAGCAGCTCCCGAGCCGCCTACAGCGCCGGTTGCGCCGGACCCGCCGACCCCCGCATCCGCCTGGTCGTCATAGTCGCCGTCGATCCCCAGCACGGTGGTGCAACTCAGAAGCGCCAAGGCGGCGACCGCGGCGAGCCGGCGCGTCTTCATGTCTCGTCAGCCAAGGGCGGAACGCGAAAACTCCGGGGAGTTCCAGCCACGCTCTCGGCCAGTTCCGAAACTTCAGCTGGCGCCGCGTCCCCCAATGCCGCCCGCGCCGCAGCCGTCAGCAAGATCTCCCGCGGTCCGGCGCGGTCCTCGCCGAGCTTGCTCGCCGCATTGACCTCCTGGCCCCAGACATCTTCATCCGCGACCCGAAGGATATCTCCGTAACCAATGCCTACACAGAGCAGTATGTGCTCCTCGGGCTTGCGCCGAGCGTTGACTCGATCGCAATGACTAATCATCTCCTGGGCACATCGCAGCGCCGAGTCCACTCCGCGGAACAGCAGCAGGAGACTATCACCCTCTTCCTTCACCAACACACCGCCGTGTGCATCTATGACGGGGTAGAGAAGCTGCTTGTGCTCGTAGATGGTCTGCAGGAAGTGCAGAATGCCAAACTCGTCCACGCTGCGAGAAAACCCAGACAGGTCTGTGAACATCACGGCCCAACGTTGACCAAATAGATCCCAGATCTTCTTGTCGATAGCAGCGGTGTCGGCATGCTTTTCTGAGCGTGCGGCGATCAACTGCCACAGCCGTTCACTTCCGGCCTTCAGTCTTTCTGGACTCACGCTCAAAACCTCATGACACCGCCGGCCCAGGTGTAGCCGGCACCAAAGGCAGCATACAGCACGACGGTATCCTCTTTCACCCGCCCCTCCTTGAACGCCTTGTCGAGGGCCATGGGAATGGTGGCCGCGGTGGTGTTCCCGAATTTCTCGATGTTGTGCACCACTTTCTCTTCGTCCAGCTCGAGGCGCCAGCCCACGAGTTGGTTGATCCGCATGTTGGCCTGGTGGGGCACGAATAGGTCCACGTCACCGATCGCAAGGCCGGCTTTCTCCAGAGCTTCGTTGGCAACTTCCGGCATCTTGTCCGTCGCCCATCGAAAGACCTGCTTGCCCTTCATCCTCGGGTAATGGCGGGCCTCCTCCAACATTTCAGGAGTGAGCCGCGGGATGTATTTCGACGCGGGAGCCTCGACCCATAGATGCTCTGCGCCAACGCCGTCCGCGTGCAGACAGATACTCAGCAAGCCGTGGTCGTCATCGCGTGAAGCCCCGACGACGACCGCCCCCGCCCCATCTCCAAACAAGACCGCAACGTCGCGCCCGCGATCTGTGAAGTCCAGGCCGGTGCTGTGAACTTCACCTCCCACCAAGAGCACGTTCTTGTACATGTCAGCACGAACCCAAGCGTCCGCAACAGAAAGCCCATACAAGAAGCCGGAGCATTGATTGCGAACGTCCAAGGCTGGCACGCCAGGCAACCCCAGCTTGTGACCGAGCAGGCAGCCGGAGCCGGGAAAATTGTAGTCTGGCGACAGCGTCGCGAAAATGATGGCGTCGATTTCATCTTTCTCGATCCGGGCGTGATCGAAAGCAGCCTTGCAAGCGGGCACAGCTAGGTCGCTAGCGCCGATGCCGTCCTCTTCGATGAAGCGCCGCTCCTTGATGCCGCTACGCTGTTGGATCCACTCATCGCTGGTGGTCATCATTTTCGCGAGGTCGTCGTTGCTGACGACCTTCTCTGGCACGTAGCTACCGACGCCGAGAATCGTTGAGCGTGTCATGGGGCATACCTTCTTGTTCGACCGCCGGCTCCCGTTGGGGGGGCGGATCTACGACAATACACCCATAATCGCGCTAGCATGGGCGGATGGCCATCCGGAAAATCGCACAGCTTGGACACCCCGTGCTGCGCACGCCTGCGCAGGAGGTTCCTCAGGAGCAGATTACGTCGCCGGCCATTCAAGGCCTGATTGACGACATGCTGGAAACCATGCGGGACGCGAGCGGCGCCGGGATTGCGGCACCTCAGGTGCACGAGTCCGTGCGCGTGGCCATCATTGAAGTCGCGGAGAACCCCCGCTACCCGGCACTGCCCGAAATCCCCTTGGTCGTTCTGATCAACCCGGTGCTCACTCCTCTCGTGGGCACGCCTGGTGAGGCTTTAGCGGAGCAGGACGCCGTGACGATGTACGAGGGTTGTCTCAGCGTTCATGGGGTTCGCGGTCGAGTTCGTCGCCCGCGGAAAGTGCGGGTGCAGGCCCGGGATAGACATGGCCGCCCCCTGGAGCAAACCTGGGAGGGGCCCGCGGCGAGTGTGTTTCAACATGAATGCGACCACTTGGACGGCGTGCTCTTCGTCGATCGCGCCGACCCGTCTACGCTTTGCTTCTTGGATGAGTACGCGCGCTTCGTTCCCTTCGAAGAGCGTATCGTTGATGGCGGTGCCTGAGCGAATTCCACGAGGTCGATGCGCAAGCCTCGCGCCTGAGCCGAGCTTCGCGCTATCCTGAAGTTCGAAGCCAGATGCTCGACAAGACCCGTTACCCGCTTCTGGCCGAGTATCTCGACGGACTCCCGGCTGGCCTCGAATCGTACGCAGACTGCGAGTCCAAGGCGAGCTTGGCCAACTCGGCAGTGGAGGGGCACGACGCGACCGACTTGCAGGAGGGATTGCCGGCGCCAGTGCGGGCACTGATTCATTCGCCCCAGCCTGCCGGTGTCTGGATCCCTGCCGTGCACGCTGACGCCGTTTTCTTCGCGGTCTGCGACCGGCACTACACGACCGAGGAAGCGGTTGTGCGCTGGACCTACGACCGCTCCATGGCCATGGCCAAGAATCCTCTGTATCGCGCGCTGCTGCGCGTTCCGGGGCCACGGATCTTGCTAAAGGCCGGCGCGCGGGCTCACGGCCTGTTTCAACGCGGCACGGATTTCGATATCGACATCGGTGACGGGGAGGCCGAGATAACCCTCAGTTTCCCGCCTCGGCTTCATCTTGGTCTCAACCTCGCGGCCAACACTGCGCTGTGGCGCGCTATGGTTCGAATCGTCGGCGGTAGGAACGTCCAGTGCCAGCTCGCGTCGACATCGGACACCCGGGCTGTGTACCAGCTGACCTACGATTGAGCCACACTGAGACTCTCAGTGCGTATACCCGCGGTCGTCGATGAACTCGCGCAGTATGGACGTCGGCGGAACATGATCCGGGTAGATCGCGACGAAACGGTCCAGCAAGCCGAGCAGGCGAAACGCCGTGGCGTAAGAAGCGTCGTCTTGGGGCACTTCCAACAGATAGCGCTCTGCAAAAACCTTCAGCACGCTGAGCTCGTAGATCAAAGAGGAGTCGAACACCGCGTCGGCGAAGTGCTGGTACGGGAAGATGTGTTTTCGTTCTCCACGCCGTACGCTGGCCCATCGCGCCAGATTCATGGCGGCTGTTGCGCCGCGCGTGTAGCGATCCCGCACGATGCGCCTCAGCAGCCGCACGTCACTGGCGTGCACGCGTGACAGCCGATCAAAAGGCAATTGCGCCAAAGGGCAAGCGAACACACGAAACACACTGGCCTCGGGCAAGTGTGAGAGCAGCCGGGGGTTGATTCCGTGGATCCCCTCCAAGAGCAATAGGTTGCGCGGGCCCAGAGTGAGCTCCGGCCCGCCGCTGGGCTCGCTTGCGCCGCGGGTAAAGTCGTAGCGTGCCGTCCTCACGGACTTGCCCGCGAAAAGCTGCGCCAAGTGCTCCTGCAGCAAGTCGATGCGTAGCGCGTCCACGGCCTCGTAGTCGAATTCACCGTATTGGTCGCGGGGAGTGTCGTCGCGATCCACATAGTAGTCGTCCAGACTCAGCCCCACGGGGTTGATGCCGTTCACCTGCAGCTGCACGGCTAGACGCCGAATGAAAGTGGTCTTGCCAGACGAAGAAGGCCCCGCGACGCAGATGACGCGTACGTCGCTGCCACGCGCTTGGATCTCGTCAGCGATCCGGCCGATGCTCTTCTCCTGAAACCCCTCGCTCACACGAATGAGCTGAGAAACGTCACCACGAATGCAAGCCTGGTTGAAGCTACCAATACTCGTGATGCCCAACGTAGAGAGCCAGCGGTCCTGGTCTCGAGTCATCGCGTGGGTCTGCCGCGACACGTCGCGCGCCTGCCGGACTTGGTCCTCGGAAATACTCGGACGAATGGACTGCACGGCGTCGCCGTTTTTCGCAACCGAGGCCCTGCCGTAGACCATCAACAAGCCGTCAACGTCCGGCAGCACTGCCAAGTTGGAGCCCAAGAGTTCCGTCCGGGACAGCATGGGCCCCAGGCGCAAGGTATAGACCTTGCCATATGACACCAGAGGCACCGCGGGCTCACGCCAGGTGTCGAGCAGGCTCGCTACGTCGCTCCACCCCGCCGATGCAAAATACGACCGCGCTTCGTCGACGGTCCAGAGCTCCTCCCTCAGCGAGCGATTTTCTCGTACCAGTAGGGCCAGCTGCTGCTCCAGCGCTTGCGCCAGCTTCGACATATCGTCGGTTTCGTTCAGCAGCCGAACCCGCTGAGCAAAGCCGACGGAGTTGCTCATGTAGAGGCCAAACTCCGGATCTACACGGCGCGCAGCCTCGAACAAGAGAAGCGCTTGGCTGCGGCGATACACCCGCTGGCCCTCGAGGTGGCTCAGTGGCAGAGCTTCGACGACGACATCGGAGGTGAGTGGCGTGCTCAAAGACACAGCCTTGCGATCGACGAGCGCTGCGACGACCATGTCGTCGCCCATGGTGCTGGGCAACACAGCCTCCACCAACGTTCCGGTGCGAACACGCTTGCGAACCCCGGCCACCAAAACGTCCACACTGGTACGACGCGGCAGGGAGCGCTCCTTGAGCAATGCGCTGACACTATCAGTCATGTCCACGAGTCGATCCGCAACCCCGTCGAACAAAGCCTGCACTACGCGCAGCGCGACTTCGGGTCGCTCACGAACCAAGGCCTGATAGTTCTTGTCGGACAGCACGGCCAACCGCAGCTCCGTGCGTGCGGTGATGGTCGCAGCGCGAGGCCGGGCAGCCACCAATGCTAGCTCGCCAAAATGCTGGCCGCGCCGCACATCGCCCACCGCGAGTCCTCGGCGCGATATCGTTGCTTTTCCGCCGAGCACGAAATACATGGCGCGGTCGTCGTCGTCCTCACTCAGCACAACCGTGTCCGCGGCATAGGTGACCTCTTCCAGGTACGCTGCGAGCTGTGCGCGGTCCATCTCGCTCAGCTGTGCCAGAACCGGATCACCCGCGGCCCCTAGGTCGCTAGCGGCGGGCGGAACGGTGGAGGGCCGGTGAGTCGTCGTCACGGCTTGGTGTTACCGCCGCCCGTTTCAAGACGGAAGGGCCTAGGCCTGGGAATCACGAACCAGCGCGCCCGCCAACGACGTTTCCGACCAAGATGCCGAGACCTGGGATCAACACCGCTGCCATGCCCGGCGCGTCAGGCGCATAGAGCACCCGCAGGCGTGTTCCGGGCGTGATGGACTGCGGAACACCCGATACGAAGATCTGAATCGGCGTCGGGTTCCCGGGAACAGATAGCTGGAGGGCGGCTTCTGCGATTTGCCGGCCCGGGCGGCCGCGCATCGTAATGCTGCTAACGCCGGCCTCACGGGCTTCACCCCTCCGGGCGCACGCGCGCATTTTCCTGCGATTGATCCAGACGAATAGGGCCGTCGGAATCCCGAAAATGGTCCCGCCCATGGCCAGGCCCACCAGGATGTTGCTGACAACCTCCGCGGGCTTCGACGTCAACCCGACCAGTAACGCTACCGCCACGACAACCCCCCAGATCAACGCGAGCAGCACGTAGTAGCCCCGCATTCCGGGCGCGGTGATGTTCTTGACCTGCGCGTCCGATCGCGGCGGAGGAGAGTCGATGGCCGCGCGTAGCGCTGCTTCAACGGCTGAGGCTGACGACATCATGTTGCACCGAGCTCAGTAGCGCCGGCGCGCTGGTACGGCACATCCCGGCGCGCTCCTGACGGCACGCCACCAACCACGTCGCGGGCATCGATGACGCCGCGCGACCATAGCGTGCGGTCGACCATGGCGCGAAACAGCTCGAGCAACGCCCCCTCGATGGCTGGCCCGGATTCGCCTTCCAAGACGCGGAGCGCCCGCGCGATGGCTTCCAGGGTAGCAAGCCCGGACGGATGGGCCTCCAGACGCAAACGGTAGCTGGAAGGCTCTCCTCTCGGTAGCGAGACGCAGGGCACGTCGCCTAGTCCGACGACACGCCGCCGGACTTTCGACGCCTGTCGCCAGTTACCGTCGGGCACGACCAAAGTCACCGGCCGTTCATCTTGCGCGGTTTCGACCTCCGACGCGAGGGGCACTGCGTCAGCGTGTGGGAAAAGCAGCATCGGCTGCCGGTCCGCTCCCCAGACGACGTCGTCCACAGGCTGGCCCTCTCGGCCCCGCACCAGGATCTGGCTGTTCGGTAGCGCGGCCGCGGCAAGTCGACCGGTATTGGTCGACTTCCGGTCCTCGTAGCGGTGCATCACGAGGACCAGGCGAGTCCGAGTCGTCAGCGTGGGGATGAGCGCGCACACGCACAGGCTCAGGTGCATGCGGCAGCGCACGCAGCGACTTGCGGCGTTGCCACGACGGCTCATGCGCCCAGCCTACACGGGGCAGTCCGAACGGGCGCCCGCGCTTGGGAGCCGCCACCCGTGGCCCGGGGCGGGAGTAGTGGCCCGCAGACGCAACCCGAACCGACCCCAACCCAAGCTCACACAGGCCGAGATCCAAGGGGATTGGAGCTGGAATGGAATTGTTGAGCGTAGCTCGAATTCTTGCGTAATTTCAAGCAGGTACGCCCATTGACCTACATTAGAATACATTGTATTCGTTTGTAGGTCGTTGGGGACGGCACACAAACTTGATGCCCCGCTGCGGAGGCAGCGCGGCAAACCAAACGGCCAAGGGCGCTCTCACGGGCGCCCTCGGTCTTTTGTGATGGGTCCACCTCAGCGCGTTGCCAGCGGCGGCGCGGGGCATTGCGCGTTCTTGAAAGAACCGTCGGGTTGCGACACCTGCTCAAAGCATGACGCCGAACACACGCCGCCTTTGCGATAGTCGTATTGCACCAAATAGGTCTTGCCCACTCGAGGCGCGAGGCGAACCTTCGTCGAGCAGTCGCCATCGGAAACCCACACCGCCTTGTTGACCATCCGCGTCTTGTAGACGGTGCGGTAACGCGTGACCGGGCGAGTGCACGTGCGATAGCTCGTCACGTCTCCGCAGTTGTAGCTCTCCGTGTCTTGATAGGGCTCCTGCTCGGTGTAGCTCTCCTGCACGAGCCGCATCTCGAGGTGGCCGAATGACGTGGCGAGGGTCAGCGTAGTGAGCTCTGGATGAACGAGGACGGCGTCCGTTCGGGGTGCCGCTCCGAGCTGAGAAGCCACCTCGGAGTTGAACACTAGGTGCTCGTTGAGGGTCGCACGTTCCTTGAGCTTCTCGCCCGGCTGCTCCTGGTAGCTGCGTCGGATCTTGAGGATCGCATGCGGCTGGTTCGCCGTGGGCGGCTTGTAGCGGCGCACACAGCCGCCCACGGCCGCAGCGAATAGCACGATGAGGGCAACGACAGTCGCCTTCAGTGGCATTGTCGACCGCATGCGTCTCCCTGCTGGTCGCAGTCGCGAACTGCAGCCGCCGTCGAGGCATGCAGCAAGCAGGCGTCCTTCTGCTCCGCGCAAGCATTGAAGCAGCGGGTGTCCCGGGCCGACACGGGCGGCCCACACGCAGCCAACAGCAGGCCCAAGGCCAATAACAACGCGCAGCCTCGAGCCCATCCCATGCCCGGACGCTAGGCCACACGCCCGCCCACTCCAAAAACTTCCTTTAACGCAAGGCCCTCGACCGGCGTTTTCCCCATCATGACCGCGCGATGGCTTCCGGCGGCGCTGCTTGCAGCACAGGCCTGCACTCCCAAATCCTCCAACCACTCGCAGAAAACGCCCAAGTCGGCGGCGCCTGAAGCGACAGCCGCCAACAAGCCCCTCAACGCGAGGGACGCACGACACGCGCTGAATCGGCTGAGCTTTGGTCCAAGGCCTGGTCAGGCAGCCGCTTTGGCCGCACAGGGCATCGACGCCTGGCTCCAGAGCCAGCTGAACGCGCCAGCCAAGGACACGGATGCGGTCGTGCAAGCCCTGGCGCCATACCGCTCAGCACTGCTGCCTCCGAACGACTTGGTCGCCGAAATGACCGGCGACGACCTGATGGCGATGTCTCCGAAGCAGCTGCGCAAGATGCTGAAGGGCAGGAACTTGCGTCAGCATTTGGGACAGATCGCGCTGGCCAAACTGACGCGCCACGTACTTTCCGAATACCAGCTCCAGGAAGTGATGGTCGACTTCTGGACCAATCACTTCAACGTGTTCGCGCGCAAAGGGGCGGTGAGGGTCTTCGCTGGCGACTACGTCGAACGCGCGATCCGTCCCCATGCTTTAGGGCGGTTCAAAGACATACTGATGGCAACGGCGCGCCACCCCGCCATGCTGATCTACCTGGACAACGCGCGCAGCGTCGCGAAGAGGAAGCGCGGCCGCAGAGGCTTGAACGAGAACTACGCTCGAGAGCTGCTGGAGTTGCACACCCTCGGTGTTCACGGCGGCTACACCCAGGCAGACGTCGTCAATGTCGCTCGCATACTGACGGGATGGAGCGTCAGCCGACCCCGGGACGGCGAGCTTGCATTCAAGTATCGCGCTCGCGCTCACGACAAAGACGCCAAGCGGGTTCTGGGAGTCGATTTCCCGGCCGGCGGGGGCGAGGCGGAGGGAATGAAGCTGCTCGAACTACTGGCGTTGCACCCGGCGACCGCCAAGCACCTTTCTCACAAACTGTGTCAGCGTTTGGTGTCGGACACACCGCCCAAGAGTGTGGTGCAAGCGGGCGCCAAAGCCTTCACGGCATCCCAGGGCGACATCAAGCAGCTCCTGCGCGCCATCGTGAAGCACGAAGCGTTCTGGGCGGCGGCCTCGCGTGACAGCAAGCTGAAGAGCCCCCTCGAGGTAGTCGCAAGCAGTTTGCGTACCTTGGATGCACGACCCGACGGCACGCTGCGATTGGCGCGGATCCTCGGGCGACTGGGAGAGCCGGCCATGCTGGAATCCGCGCCGACGGGGCATCCGGAAGTGCAGGAAGCCTGGCTCGGCAGTAGCGCGATGCTCGGCCGCATGAGCCTGGCGACGGCGCTCGCAACCGGTCGCAAGCTTGGCGTAGATGTCGACCTAGAGAGCGTGCTGCCCCTCGAGCCCTCGGCAAGTGTCAGCGAGCGCGCAGAGAAGCTCGTATTCGACGGGCAGTTGCCAGACAAGGCGCGGGCGGCAATTGCCGCGGAAGTGTCCCGAGTCGACGCCCCGAAACAACGCCGCGCGCTCGCCCTCGCCCTGCTCTTGGGCAGCCCCAACTTTCAGCGTCAGTGAGGATGTCATGAGTCAGTTCCGTATGTCGCGACGCCATCTCCTATTCGCCGCCGGTCTTGCGCCCGCAGCGCTGCTGGCGCCGCGCATGGCCTTTGCGGCCCCGGGCGGTAGCACCAAGAAGACACTCGTGTGCGTGTTCTTGCGCGGCGGCATGGACGGACTCAGTGCCGTCGTGCCCTACGCCGAAGACGCCTACTATGCGGCGCGCAAACAGACCGCGATCCCGGCGCCGGGCAAGGGCGACAAGTCTGCCCGCAAGCTCGACGACCAATTTGGCCTGCACCCCGCTCTGGCACCGCTGATGCCGGCTTGGCAGGCGGGGCAGCTCGCCTTCGTGCACGCCGTAGGCTCACCTCATCCGACGCGTTCCCACTTCGAGGCCCAAGATCACTTCGAGTGGGGTGGCTTCGACCGGAACTCGAGGGGCGGCTGGCTAGCTCGAGCCCAGGCGGGGCGTGCTGCGCCCGCATCGAACCTGAGCCATGTCGCCCTGGCGAAGACCACGCCGCTCGCGCTGCGGGGCGCGCCGAACGTCGTCGCCGCGCGTCGCCTGGACCAAGTGGGTCTGCAGGCTCCACGCAGAGTGCGGGGTCGACTCGAGTCGGCCTTCGAGAAGCTGTATGCGTTGGAGTCGGACGGTGTTGCGCGGGCCGGTCACAGCGCCCTTGCCGTCGCCAAGCGGCTGCGCGCCTTGGAGACCGAGAAGGGCGAGGCGCAGTATCCGGCGCAAGCCCGAGGCCTGTCAGACGTCGCCCAGTTGATACGCGCCGACGTTGGCTTGGAGGTCGCTTGGGTCGACGCTGGCGGTTGGGACACCCACCAAGGCCAAGCCGGCCGACTGCGGCGGAACCTGGATCACCTGGGCCGCG
Organism: Polyangiaceae bacterium; assembly: GCA_965222375.1. Taxonomy (GTDB): domain Bacteria; phylum Myxococcota_A; class Polyangia; order Polyangiales; family Polyangiaceae; genus JACKEA01. Next base: position 1,620,543 of record CBDCTZ010000016.1, on the reverse strand, counting down.
GGCTCGCGGCTTTCCGCGAAGACATCGGCGACCGTATGGAGCACACCTTGGTGTTGGTCATGACGGAGTTCGGCCGCACCGTGAAAGAAAATGGCACCGCCGGTACGGACCATGGCCACGGTAGCGTGATGATCGCCATGGGCGGCAACGTCAATGGCAAGAAGGTGCATGGGCGGTGGCCCGGTCTCGCGCCGGAGCAGCGCTACCAGGGACGGGATTTGGCGGTCACGACGGACTTCCGCGACGTCTTCACAGAAGTGTTGAAGAAGCAGCTCGGACTTTCGAATGTGCGGGGCGCTATCGGCGACTACTCCGCGAAGGGCGAACTGGGGCTGCTACGCTAGCGGGCGCGAGCCCGAACGGCACGCGTTGGCTCGGTCAGCGGTACGTTTCGGGATCGAGCAGCGACTTCGGCGAGCGGCTGTCCACCGTAACAACTTCGACGTCTTCGTCGCGAGCCCAGTGAAGTCTGCCTTCTTCATCACACAGACAGACCCCTCCAAATCTTTCTCGCTTTCTGACCGACTGTGCTTGATACCAATCGGGTGGCGCAATTTCGCTTGCAGCGGCCGCGTAACCGGTGCCAAGGAGAATGTAGCGCTTTTGGAGAACACGGTGGAGAACAATCGTCGCCATGTCGACGGCGTAGTTAGTGGCTCGCTACGCGTCAACTCACGGGGCCGGAGCGGAGCGCACGTGGGGGTGGCAAAGCGCGACGGACTCGCTCACAGTCACGTGACTTGTTCGCGCTCTGCGTTGCCACTTGGTGCTAAGGTCGACCGGACCTGCGCGCTCTAGCTGGCGTAGGAAACGATATGCGCCTCGCAACAACGCTCTCCACATTCCTCGTTCTGTTTCTCGGTGTGGCGCAAGCGCACGCACAGGGTCAGCCGGAACCTCCACCGCCAGCTCCTCAGCCCGCAGACAGGGCGCCCCTCGAACTCGCAACAGGAGAGCCCGCCGACCCCACGGGAGCGCCCCCAACCGACGGTCCCCCGCCGAACGCCACGACGCCGGAGCCGACGGAAGACGACGAAGAGACGATCGTGGAAGGCGACCCTGAAGTGCCCTACGACGAGGACGACGACGACTACGGAGATCGCGGCGGGATGCATGGCTTCGAGTTGATCACCCTTCGGGGCGCATTGAGTCGCGCTTCTGTCGGCGACGAAAGCGATTCGGGGATCGGCTTTCTGTTGGCCAACCGCAGCCTGATCTTCGGCTCTTCAGACGCGCTTTCCTACCGTGCGTTCGCTGCCGGCGACATCGGCGGTGGCACTGGCGGGTTCGAGGGCCAGCTCCGTGGGGAAGCCGCCTTCGGGTTGCAGGCCTACTTGTCCGGCCGCCATGGTGCGTTCCTGCGCGCGGGTGCGCGCGGGGAGATGCTGGGCAACGATGTCTTCTACCAATCGTTGATCATGCTGCCGGACGCGCAGTTGGGCTACCAGCACATGAACTCGGAGCACGGCTTCGAGCTTGGCGCGCGCGCGGGTGCGGGCGTTGCGGGTCGTCACAACGCTGGGGGCTTCCGCCGCGCTCTGGGCTCTTCCATCGTCTACGGCGCATTCTTGAACTACGGGCGGGAACACTTCGAGCTGGGTGCAAGCTGGGTTCGTATCGACGGACAGAAGGACGAACCGAGTTCCCCGGTCGATCTCGTCGAGGGCATGCTGTGCCTCAGTGGCGAACTCGAGTCCCCGGAGGTGCCCGTCGCGCTGTGCGCGGACGGCCGCTACGCTCGCGGCGAAGTCCAGCTACGCGGCGGCTCGGCAATCCGGAATGCCGACGTCATCTACGCGGGCGTCACGCTCGGTATCGGCGGCAGTACGACGGAAGACTGAGCGTCGTGGGGCCCCGCGGAGTCCTCGGGAACTGCGGCAGCACGAATTGCCACGTTAGGAGCAAAATCGCAGTCTAGGGGGCCTCGCAGCGTGAGGCGCCTGAGGGCCCTGCCCGCACGTCTCCGTGAGCGCTTGGTCACCATCGCAACCGAGATCGACCAGGAATTGACCGCACGGGTCTACGGGACGCGGATAGCGAACCGATAGCTCCGCGAGATGCGAACTCCAGCCACGAGGGATCGCGGCCATGATCTCGCGGTAGTGGTTGACGCCAAAGTAGCGCCAGCTTTCGGGCAAGCGGCTCGTGATCAACACTCGTAGTGCCCAGCGCACGGCAGCACGCTCGTCCTCTTCCTGGGTGCCGAACCCCCGAGTGAGCAATTGCTCGCCAGCGATCACTTGCGCCTCTTCAGCAAGCAGCCGAATCATCTTCTCGCGCCGCGCCGCCGGATCTACGTCGGGATAGGCTCGCCAAGCGCCTGGCTCGTGCACTAACGGCGCGCCGCCGTGCGCCAACGCTTCGTGCAGCTCCGCATGCAGCTCGTTGGGTGGATCCGGGGACTGCTCCGTGTCGGAAGAGTAGCAAGGCTCACGTGCCCTCGCGATAGCCGCAGTATAGTCCGCGAACATCTTTCGCGAAGCCGCCAAGACGTGGGGCATCACCCGAGTGACCACGTCGGGAACGCTCGTGATGCGGTCCCGCAAGAAGTAGAGGTCCTCCAAGTTCTTGTGCCAGTGCCTGATATCGTAGATGAGCCCGCACTGCTTGGTCAGCATCAAGAAGGCCGCTGGCGCGAGGGTCAAGGTCCCGAGCACCGGCTCCTCGATCGTGGGCTCGTCTCGGAAGGCCTCGTAGATCCGCGCCCACTCGGGGGAATCCTCGATGTTCTCGACCTCCACCATCGCATCGTCGTAGACGAAGATCCCCCGGTAGTCCTGAGGCACTTTGCCTTTCATCCGAGGCACGCGCTGAGCCAGCTCTTCGATTTCCGCGGTGGTGCCGTACAGGTCCCAGTCCCTGGGCGAGCGGAAGTCCGGAAAGTAGTGGACGATCGCCCGACTGCCGATCAGGAGCATTCCGGCGCTATCAGGCGAACTCGAAGCCGCTCGCCAGGTCGAGCACGTCCCGGGTCGGCCTAAGGCCTTCGCCGAGGCGATCTTCCGACCGCTTGAAGCTCGGATCCAGTATCTCGAAGCTGTGGTCCTGCGGCAGCAGCAAGCTCGTACACTTCTCAGCGGCAACGTTGCAGGTCAAGCCTTTGGACTTGAGGCAGGACACGCTCCAGCTCGATTCCCACGAGCCAGTTGCTAAGCATTTGTAGCCGACCGTATCGCCTTGGGTACCGTAGGCGCTGCACTTGAACGCGCCGGGCGTGCATTGCACGCACTTCGCGTTCAAGCACACGGGCAGCTTGCCCGAACACTGAGTTTGAGGAACCCAATTGCCAGCTACGCACAGTTCGGGTGTGGTGGAGTTGCCGCAACGCGTGGGCGCCGGGCTGGCAACACTGCACTTGAGCTTTTCCTTGCCGTCGCAGGCCCAGGTCCCACACTGACCACATAGCTGGTTGGGGACGCCGGTTAGCTTCGCGCATCCGCCGCAAGCGTTGATCTGATAGTTCTTGTCGTTGTCATCGCAGTCCGTTCCCGGGGCCTCGGCACAGTCGATGCTGCCCTGACCGTCACCGTCAGCGTCTTTGGCCTGCACCTTGCCGCCAACGCATTCGCAGTCGGGGTCCGAGGTCGTACACGCCGCACCGCCGGCGCCCCCGGCGCCACCTGCACCGCCCGCGCCACCGGTCCCAGAGCCCGCCACGCCTCCGGCGCCACCGGTCGTGGAGCCCGCGCTGCCACTGCTGCCGCCCGTCGCACCGCTACCCGCAGCTCCACCGCCCGCGGTTCCGCCGCCACTGCCCGCCGTTCCACCACTGGAGCCAGCATCCTTGTTCTTGTTTTCGAACTCGCGATCACTGCTGGAGCAAGCACCGAGAACAAACAGGGCACTCACGCCCAGCCCCAGTGGCCGACAGGATCGAAGAGAGAATGAGGTCACGCGCTTGAGAGATGGCTTGGTAGTCACGCCCCCATTCTAGCCAAATATCGGACCGGCCGCACGCCTCTGTTCACTGCTGCGGCGTCCACCCGCCCGCCGCCGGGGGGTGCGACATGGTGGGAGTCGGACTCCCCAGGAGCCGCACAATCCGACTGGCCTCGGCCGCCGGTTTCCCAAACGCCTGCTAGCGAGCTGAGCATAATCGCGCGGCATTGCGGGTCGACTCGGCCTGCGACAGCAGCGATGCTCACGGTGTCATGAACGAGCCTACGGACCGCAACCACCCGTCCGCCTCGGAGAGCCCACCCGGGGCGGACCCAAGCACGCCAGAACTCCCGGTGCGCCTGGACGGCGCGGCTGCGATTGTCCCACTCAGCAGCCGCTACGAATTCGGTGAAGTCTTGGGCGTGGGGGGCATGGGCACGGTGATCCAGTGTCACGACAGCCAGATCGGGCGTGACATTGCTCTCAAGCGCCTCGAGGTCAGCGATCCGAGCGCCCAAGTGCGCTTCGTGCGCGAAGCGCGACTGCAAGGTCAGCTCGAGCACCCGGCGGTGCCTTCGGTGTATGAATTGGGCCTCGACGCGGAGGGGCGTGCAGCATTCGCCATGAAGCGCGTCCGGGGCATTACGCTGCGCAAAGTCCTGAGCCGACTCAAATGGTACCCCGAACGCTATCGCGAAGAGTATTCTCAACGCCGACTCTTGGCGGCACTTTCCCGTGTGTGCTTGGCCGTAGACTACGCGCACCAGCGCGGGGTACTGCATCGGGATCTGAAGCCTGGCAATCTGATGCTGGGCAAGTTCGGCGAGATAACCGTCATAGACTGGGGTTTGGCTCGCCTGATCGGCGAAGTCGGCGCGGCAGACTCGGGCCCCGACGGAGTTTCGCCCTCGCCGGACGGTCACAGGGTCACGCGCATCGGCGACGTGCTTGGTACCCCCGGCTACGCGTCGCCGGAGCAGCTCGAGGACGCCACCGCCGCGTTGACCCCAGCATCCGACGTGTATTCCTTGGGCGCGATCCTGTTCGAAATCCTCACCGGGCAGGCCCTACACGTCTCCAGTGCGGACCAAGCGATCAAAGATACCCGAAGGGGCATACATGGTTCCCCACGCGAGCGCTGCCCGGACGCAAACATCGCCCCCGAACTGGACGCGTTATGCATTGCAGCTACTCGGCGCGGCGAACACAAACGCCTGCAATCCGCCCGCGAGCTACACGAAGGCATCGAGCGCTTCTTGGACGGCGAGCGGGACCGCGAGCGGCAGAAAGAGTTGGCGGCGCAGCACATCCAGCGCGCAACCAAGCACCTCTCAGAGGCGGCCAGCGCCAACTCCCTGAAGGCGCGTAAGATTGCGCTGCGGGAGTTGGGACGCGCCTTGGCACTAGATCCCACATCTGGCACGGCACTGGAGACCCTGGCTCAATTGCTGAGCACGCCGCTGAAGTCGGTGCCCGACGAGGTGACCGAAGCAATGGAGAAGGCGCGAATCGAGCGAACCCGACGAGGAGCTCGTGGCGCCGCTGTGGCCTACACGAGCTTGCTGCTTTACCTGCCGCTCGTTCTCTGGGCTGGTCTGCGAGACCCGACTTCGATCATCGTCCTCTACGTGCTGACCGGTCTGACCGCGTTGGGCGTCTTGGGCGTCGCCCGCTCCCGTATGGCTCCACCGAGGGCCGTCTTGGCTTGCATGCTGCTCAGCACTCTCGCGTTCGCGTTCACCAGCTCGTTGTTCGGCGCACTCGTGATGATGCCCGCCCTGATCGCAGTCAACACGGCCGCTTATGGGCTCGTGCTCGAGCGCAGCCAACGAGCGATTGCGATCATCGCCGGAGTCTGTGCGGTCTTGATCCCTGCGATGCTGGAACTGTTCGGGATTGGCGGCGCACGCTACGTCTTTGATGCGGCCGGAATGCACATCAGCCCCAACGCCATTGAGCTAGCCCGAACCCCGAGCTACATCTTGTTGATCGTCGCAAGCTTGGGCAGCGTCATCACTGGTGCCCTTTCCACAGCCCACCTGCGAGACTCCCTAAACCAAGCTGAGCTGCAGTTGCAGGTCAGTGCTTGGCAATTGCGAGAGCTGTCGACTCGAGGAAGCTGAGCGCGGGAGTTTGGTTTGGGGGTGGGGTCGCGGCGTTGGGCCGTCGCTGGAGCACTACTCTCGAATTCTGCGGTGCGGGGCCGCCGCCTCTGGGCCCATGAGAGCCCGCCGCGTCCACAGAGTCGCCCGCGCCGCGCCTCCGACGCCCCAGCCTGTCTCCCACGTCGGCATCGCGTCAAGCCACTTGATCACGCTTGGATCGCGATCTGCTCACAACAAGGGCGTCCCTGATGTGTCAGGTTGACCATCGAGGAAAACGCCATTGTCGAAACGACCTCCAGCGCCGCGCCACAGTCCCCACTTCATGAAGGAACTGGGGAAGAGAGGCAGCCCAGGTGTGCGGCGCCTTGTCAGAAGTCGTGACCCCAACCACGCGAGGAGACCCATGAAGCGAAGCGTTGCACTTGTTCTTTCCCTCTGGATATCGGCAACGTCGATGGCATGTTCCGGGAGTAGCGGCGGCGGCGGCGCCGGGACCGGCGGCGGCGGCGCCGGGACCGGCGGCAGCAGCGCCGGGTTCACGGGAACCGTGTTCACCGAAGGTGGGAAGATCGGTTGGCCCATGGATGGTGATGGCTCAGCTCCGATCATGGCGGGCTTTGCGGACGCCAGCGTCACGTTTGATGCATCCGCTGCTACCGGCGTGTGGATGGCCACGTCGGCTGACAAGATCTACGGCATGAACACGGATGGCAGCAACCTACGCGGACCCTTCGACGCACCGGCTTCCACCGTGACTCTGGACCATGCGACCCTCGCGGGGACCGAGGTGTGGTTTGCCAACTCCGGAAGCAATGCAGGCCCCGTCGTATTCGACACCGTCACGGAAACGGCCACGGCGCTAGCCGCGGACGCGGAGTTTCTCGACCGCTTCGACGGGATCGACGCCGACGAGAGTTCCGTCTATGTGCTCTACGGGAGCTCCTTCGGCTTGGTGAAGTATTCACGCGCAACGCGAATGCGCGAGCTCGGCGTTCCCTTGGGAGAAAACCCCGCGGACCCCACGGGCCCGCGCGGCGCGTTTGCTGGCAATGGCGAGCTTGCAGTCGGCAGCGACGCCGTGTGGGTCTTCGATACGAACGTCTACAAGTTGCACAAGATCGCCAAAGCAGACCTATCCATCACGCAGACCATCGACCTGAACGCGCTGATCTTGCCCACCGCCGACCCGAAGAACATGTACATGGTGGTGGGCAGCGAGCGTGTCTACATCGCCAACCGTGACCCCGGCGACGATACCGGCGTTGTCTTGGCGATCGACAAATCCAGCGGCACCCCGACCACGGCTTGGACTGGGCCGGAGGCGATCATTCACGCCATTGGGGTCAAGGGTGATACGCTGTTGATTCCAGATGGTGTGGGCACGTTGATCGTCGACGGCCTGAACGGCAACGAACTCGGGCGTGCACCCGCCGTGCTCAGAGGGGATCCAACCGTTTGGTTGCCGTGACGGACCGGCCCTTCCTCGTGGCAACTCTCATGAGCCGTGGCGGTGCCACCGGAGCCACATCCTGAACCTGGACGGCGCAAGTTTGCGTCCCTGGGTGGAGGCGGCAGCAGCCGGCTCCCTCGCCCTCAATGGCAGGTCGGTGCCGCCTTGCACTCGTCGTCTTTGCAATCGATCTTGCCGTCACCGTCGTCATCCTGGCCGTTGGAGCAGTGTTCCCGATTGGGCTGACAGGTGGGTGCCGCCTTGCACTCGTCGTCGTCGCAGTCGGCCTTGCCGTCACCGTCGTCGTCCTGCCCGTTGGAGCAATGCTCCCGATTCGGCTGACAGGTGGGGGCGGTTTTGCAGTCTTCGTCGTCGCAGTCGGCCTTGCCGTCACCGTCGTCGTCGCTGGCATTGGAGCAATGCTCCCGGGACGGCTGACACGTAGGTGAGCTCTGGCACTGTGGGTCGTCACAGTCGGCCTTGCCGTCGCCATTGTCGTCCTCGAGATTGGAACAATGCTCGCGCGCCGACTGGCAGTTGATGGCCGCGGCGCAGTCTTCATCGTTGCAATCGACTTTGCCATCGCCATCCTCGTCGCTGCCACCGGAGCAGTTCTCCGCGAGGGGTTCGGCCGGTGGACGCTGCTGCGCGCCGCAGGCGAAAGTGAAACACAATCCGACGGCTGCTGCGATTCCATACGCTCTCATGCGCCGCATCATGGCTGCACCCGCATTCGGCGCAAAGCCCGAAGCACCCGAGGCTGGGATTGGAGCATGGAATTTCGGCACTCGGTGGGTCTTGCTGGCTCCCGCTTCAGCGCGGAGTTCCGCCGAGCGCGTGGGATGTAGCTAGGGGCAACTGATCGTCACAGGCTTCGGTTGGGTCGAGGCAATATGCCGCAAGCAGCGATCTTTACACTCGTTCAAGGTCGCCTTCCCACCCGGAACCCAGGAGTACACTTCACCGAAACGGGTGTCCTTGGACTTCGCTCCCCTTGGCGTCGCCTTCCACTTGCGCCAAAGGGCGTCGACAGCGGGATCGTGGTGCGCGCACCAGCCGAGGCATACGCTCCCTTTTGCTTCCTGCTCGCCCTTGCCTGTTCCCTCGAAGCTCTTGCCCTGCCAATCCAACTTGGCTCGACATGTTTTGGAAGAGCCCTTGCAGGCAAGCAGACCCACCACAATCAACGCCAAGGCAAGAATTGGCAAGCGACTCGTACGTGATCTTGAGGAATTCATGAGCGGAGGTTGAAGATTGAAGAGATCGAGATGTCGCCTCGTAGAAAGCAGCATGGCAATGCCGCGAAGCAGCTACTTCTTCTTGCAGGCCTTCTCGCAAGCGTCGTGCACCTCGTCGATGCGTTTCTCGCACTTGTCCTTTTCGTCGTCGGTGGCCAGCGCCTCACACTCAACGAACGACTTCGCATGGGCCGTCCCGCAGGCCTCCATGCACTTCTTGGATTTGTCCTCGCAACCGGACGCTCCCAGAAGGAGCACCGCCCCAACCGCGCAACCCCGGTACTTCATGCCACGAAGTTAACACTTGGCGCGGGCGCGCAAAAACCGACCCGAACCCTGCCGCAAATAGCGAGATTAGTGCTGCCGCGTCGCCCAATGCCCCGACCCCAAACAAAACAACGACCCGAACCCTGCCAACGCAGAGGCCCCCGCTCGAGGGGTGCCCTGGATGATCGACGCACCCCAACGAATCGCACGAAAAGAAGACCGGCAATGGCGCCTCTGGGCTCGCGCCACCGCCGGTCGGATTGTCCACGCAAGCGCGCGGTCAGCTTGGGTTTGCTGCTCAGCCGGTGCCGGGCAGGGTTGCGTTGGCGAGCCACTTGAAGCCGTCGAGCAAGGCGACGGAGTCGAAGACGGTATCGCCCACGTCCCAGATCACGATCCGCAGATCGACGATTTCACCTGGGATGACGTTGCCGGCAGTGGTGAGCCAATAGGTACCGCCACCGATGAGGCACGTGCCGGACTTTTCGAAGCCCGTACCAAGCAGCCCGTTCATACCCAAGGCACATGACGTGCTCGCGACGTCCGTATCCCAGCAGCCCGGATTCGATGCTTGGGACTCACACACCGCGAACAGATTGGTGCCAGCCGCCACATTGATGCCGATGGGCCACTTCTTGCCGCCCGAATCCAAGAACGTCATCAGGTTCTTGTCGACGGGGTTGGCGATGGGAGACGGCGTGCCCGAGGGTGTGTTCACGAGAGCAACGAGTTGGTCGTTGTAGTTCGTGCATACGAACTCCGGGTACTCCGCAGAGATGAAGTACGAGTTGAAGGAGAATGCTCGCACGTTCGTCGGGGCACGCATGCGGAGGCGCAGCATCACGGAATCCCGGGCCAGTGTGGGCTGACCTGTAGTTCCGCTGCCGCAGTTGGGGGCGGCGGGCAACGCGTTGGCCGACTTCAATGGTGGGTTCGCCGTCTGGAACCAATCCTTGATGCAGTTCGGATTCGTGCAGGTCGAGATGTTCACCGAACTCGCCGGCGCATGGGTCGAGGACACATTGGAGCCGCCTGGAGCGCCGCCGTTGGGCCCCGGTGAGGTTTGCGTCGAATCCGCTGCGATCCCGCTGGAAAGTACGACCATGGCGCTGCCCTCGACCGGGGCATTGCCGTTGCCGAACTTGGGGCGGATGCTGCGGGCTCGGGCATCACTGAGACCGCTGCCGTCCGCGCGAAGGATCTGGGCCGAGATGAGACCCCAGGTCTTGTCCTTCTTCTGCGCCGGCGTCTCTGTCGTGGTCCGGCACAGCCCCATGGCCTTGGCGTAATCACCGGCAACCGTGGAGCTACTCGAGAGACTCGAGTCGCAAGGTACAGTGTCCAGCTGGTCGAAGAGATCGATCAAGCTGTTGCAGTTGTCGTCGATACCGTTACCCACCACTTCGAGGGCGCCGGGATTGACCAGATTGGGCTCGTTGCCGCACACACCAGGCTTGTCACAGCAGTCGCCTTCTGAGGCGAGCCAGCCGTCGCCATCGCAGTCGGTGGTGGCGCTGTTGCACGGGGTGCAAGTGCCCGAGGTGCAGAACTCGCCTTGGCCGCAGGCCTTGCCGCAGGCGCCACAGTTGGCGACGTCAGACTGAGTGTCGACGCAGCTGTTGCCGCACTTGGCGAGGCTGCCGCCGCAGACGCTGGCACAAGTCCCAGAGCTGCAAACCTGGCCCGAGCCGCAGACCTTGCCGCAGGCGCCGCAGTTCGCGGAGTCCGTGTTCGTGTCCACGCAGGCGCTGCCGCATTTGGTGCTGCCGCCGCTGCAGTTGAGGGCACAGGTGCCCTGGTCACAGACCTGACCGCCCTGGCACACGTTGCCACAGGAGCCGCAGTTGGCCGGATCCTGATTGGTGTTGGTGCACTTGTCAGTGCACAGGGTCGTTCCACCAACACAAGACAGCCCGCAGGTGCCTGAGGAGCAGACCTGTCCGGTCGGGCAGGCTTTGGCGCAGGCGCCACAGTTGGCAGGGTCCGTGTTGATGTCCACGCACTTGTCATCGCACTTCGTGGAACCGCCGACGCAGGTCAGGCCGCAAGTGCCCGACGAGCAAACCTCACCGCTTGCGCAGGCTTTGCCGCAGGCGCCGCAGTTGGCGGGATCGTTCTGGGTATCCACGCACTTGTCAGTACATAGAGTGGAGCCACCACCGCAGGAGAGCCCGCAAACGCCGGCGGAGCAGAACTGACCCGTGGGGCATGCGTTGCCGCAGCTGCCGCAGTTCGCGGGATCGAAATCCGTGTTGGTGCAGCTGCTGCCGCAGAGCGTGGCGCCGGGACACGGACCTGCACCGCCGGTGTTGCCAGCGCCTGCGCTGCCACCGAAGTTTCCGAATCCGCCGCCGCCGTCCGCGGCTCCGGCACCGCCGGTCGCGCCAACCGCGCCGGTTCCCCCGGTTGCGGTACTGCTGCTGCCATCGCTACCGCAGCCCGTGGCTGCGCCGATACACAGCGCCCCAATGCCCAGGGCCACGCTCAGCACGCGACCAATACCTATCCGTGATTCCATTTGTCGCTCACTCCTTGTGGGCGAGAACCAAGCTCGCCGGGAAGACTCGGGCGCACGCAAAAAGAAGCGGACGCCCCCGCCGCCCTGATACCAGGGGTGCCGTCCAAAACTTCCCCGTCCCGAGCGCCAAAGCTGGAGCGACACCAACAGTTACCCTCGCGGCTTCAGCCGTGAGTGCACTGTGGTTGAAACTCGTATCCTATGCGCCCCGAGGTCTGCCGAAAAAAACCGGGGAAAAGCGCCAGATCACTGGCGGCCCCAAGCCTGACGCAATCATGACGGGCAGTTTTGTTGCTGGAGGCGCAGGTTCGAGTTAGCCGCCTAAACGTGGCCACCTCACTAGCAATGGACGGACGCGCACTCGCACTGGAGCTCTACGACCTGCTCCGCGGGTTGGACAAGCGTGGGTGGCAGACGGTTTCCGCCGAGGCCCGCACCCGGCTCGAGACGATTCAAGAGCATGCTAGCGTCATCGGCAGCCAACCGAGTGCAGTGCCGACGTTGAGTGAGCGCTGGCTGGACGTGGTCCAAGGCATTCGAGAGAGCCTGCCCGACGCGGACGGAGGTCGAGAGGCTTGGCAAGCTTTCCGCGCGCGGATGGTTCCAACCTACGAAGCTCTGGCGGCAGCGCTACGAGCGGAGGCGGAACCAGTACCCAGTTTGCGTCCCAGGAACCTGCGCCGCTCGGCGTTCCACGTAGCCTGTGGCGCCACCGTGCTGATCTTGATCGAAGAGATCTTGCCGCTGTGGGGACTCATCGTCGCTCCCGCGATCTTTGCAGGGACATTTTGGTTCTTGGAGATCCTGCGGCGCTTCAGTTCCAAGGCGAACGACGGGTTGATGTGGTTCTTCCGCCATGTGGCTCACCCTCACGAGCGGCACCGCGTCAACTCTTCGACCTGGTATGGCACCGCGCTGCTCCTGATTTCGTTCATTCAGCTGCCCATGATCTGCGCTGTCGCTGTCGCAGTTCTGGCGCTAGCGGATCCCGCAGCCGGATTGGTGGGACGCCACTACGGCCGGATCAGTCTGGTGCACGGACGCACTTTGGAGGGCACCGTCACGTTCTTCCTGGTGGGAGCCCTGGCCAGCTTTGCGGTTCTCGGGATTTGGCACGCCGACGTGAGTCTGGGTGCCCGGCTCGGGATATCTGTCGCGGCCGCTGGCGTCGGCGCTCTGGTTGAGCTGTTTTCCCACCGCTTGGACGACAACTTCACCGTGCCCGTATCTGCAGCCCTGAGCGCCTGGGCCGCAGCCGTACTACTCGGCGCGACGGTGTAGGCTGGGCCCGGGGATTCGCACGGCACTGGCGAGAGCCGGCCAATCGACTGGGTGAAGCGCTTCGAAGCCCAACGCCTCTTTCGCGCGGGTCCCGTCGAGGATCGCTGAAAAGTGGAACCTACGGTGGTTCATGTCGTAGCGAAACTCGAGCCCGCGAGTGGACGCGCGAGCTCCATAAAGAGGTGCCAGTAGGGGACCTGGTACACCCACGTTCTGCCGCCGGGCGAGGGCAATGACTCGGGACAGGGGCATGGTGTCAGCACCTGGGATGTTCATGACACCTCGCGCATCGCTGCCCACCGCGCGTGTGATGGCGTCGACAGCATCGCTGAGAGTCAGCAGATTGAGCATCGGGTCGAAGCCCAAGGGGCGCAGGCAGATGCGAGACCGCAGGTAGTCGAACAGCTGACTGCCCATGTCCGCGACGGGGATCTCCGCGAGGCGCAGCACGGAAATGATGACCTTCGACAGGCCCATGCGAGTGACGACCGAAAGGTCCGCTTCCACTCGATCACGAACACGCTGCGGCGCGTCCCTGGTCAGATCCATCGGGTGATCTTCTGTGATTAGCACAGAGCGCTTCGGGTCCACCGAGTACACGTCAGAGTGGCTCAAGAAAACGAAGCGGCGAATCGTTGGATGGCGTTCGGCGAGTGAAAGTATTTCCCGAGTGCTCTCGACGTTGAGTGCGTGCACCCCGGCGCCGCTATCTCGAGCACTTCGGTGATGTGCCCCATGCACCACGACTTCGAGTTCCAGATCCTTGGCGGGACCAAACATCAATCGACGGATGTTTCGGCTGCGCCGGAGGTCGGCTCGCTCGTAGTGGAACCTGGGATCGGACTGGGTCGACGGCAAGTTGATGTGCGGCTCCACGCCAACCGCGAGGACGGCTCCGTTTCCAGGGCGCGCCAGGAGCGCTCGAGTGAGAGCACGCCCCAGAGGGGTGGTGGCACCGGTAACGAGAACCCCCGTCATGTGAAGACCCCATCTCGCGCAGCCAGTCCTTCCTGGATCAAGAGTTCCACGGCGTCACGTACGAGAACTGCGGCCTGAGCGACGATCTTCGGGTCGTCCGGGCTTTCGCCGACGAAGTGCTCGTGCAGGTGGATGGGCTCTCCGTAGCGGAGATGAAAACGTGCGGGCAGCGGCAACGGCGTCATGGGCACCGGCAAGAACGGAGCTCCAAACATGCCCATCTGCCGAATCAGCGCGACCTGGGGCCAAGCTTCTTCGGCGCCGATGACCGCCGTGGGCACGACCGGTGCGCGATGACGTAAGGCAAGCTCGCAATGCCCCACCCGAAACTCCTGCAACTGGTAGCGCTTGTCGTAGCCCTTGCTGATGCCGGGCGTACCTTCGGGAAACACCACCAACAGTTCGCCGTTTTCCAAGAGATGGCGGAAGTTGCCGCGGCTGCCGCTGACCACCCCGGCCCGCGCAAAGGCAGCGCCCACCCATGGCATGAAGGGAATGAACACGTCACCGACCGTGCGCGGAATGCGCGCTGGACGAGTGCGTCGCGCAATGTCCACTGCGAGCATCACCCCATCGATGGGCAGCATCCCGCTGTGGTTCGCCGCCACGATCACGGGCCCGTGGGCCGGGATGTTCTCCGCGCCTTTGGAGCGCACACGAAAGTAGCGTTCATACCAAGGGAAGGCTAACGCCACGGCAAAGGCGAAGTCCTCCGCAGACAAGCCCAACGGATCGTAGCCGTGGCCCGCATCCCCAAACTCAGCGCGGGTGATTCGCAGGTAGTCCTCGCGCCGCATCATGGCGCGCATCACGAGTTGTTTCAGACTGCGAGGTACCGGCACGTCGCTCCGGTGAAAGCACGGGCTGGTCCATACCGCAACGGGCTAGATCGCCGGACTGGGACAGAATTTCAGGCGCAGAAGCTGCACTGTGCCGCCGTTTTTGCCGCACGCCGTGCAAGGGTTTCGTCTGTTTGGGTTCGTGCTAAGCCTCTCGGGATGCGACGCGCGCTTTCCGTCTCCATCGTGCTGGTAGTGCTCGGCGCGTGCGTCCAGTTGCCGGATCCAGAGGCTGAACAAAAGGCCTGCGAAGCGATCTGCGATCATACTGGCGCCTGCCCGAACCTCGACGGTGGCACAGCCTGCGTGGACCGCTGCCTGGCATCACACTTCCCCGAGGCATGCGCCGAGGCCATCCAAAGCGCGAGTTGCACGGAGCTGGAACAAGGCCCGACCAGTTCGGCCAGCTGGGTGCCCGCGTGCTACCCGAGGTGCTCGCCGGATGGCGTGGCGTGTAACGGCATCCGAATCATGACCTGTTCCGTGGGGCGCCTGGCGCAAATGGATTGCACTTTCCAATGCGAGGACATCGGCGAGACCTACTCGGGTGTCTGCGGCAAGACCCGCAATGGCCAGAGTTCCCCTAGTGGCCTCGCCCAATGCTGGTGCGATCCGAAGTGAGATAGCCCTCCCAAAGCCCACGACAGCGCCTGAACTTTCATAGAATTTATGATTAGTTTCATATAGTTATGCGTCCAATACTGTGCCAGACCCGGCTTCCCTGTCAGGATGGCGCCCCCGGCCCGTTTCACCAAAGACCATGCGACCCCAATCCGGCGACGTCATCGGAGGCAAGTACCGCGTCATCCGCCTCATCGGCGATGGCGGCATGGGCTCGGTCTACGAAGCGCACCACGAAATGCTGGGCACGAACGTGGCCCTCAAGTTCTTGCACTCGGAGCTAGCTCGACGTCCCGGGCTTTCATCGAGATTCCTCCAAGAAGCGCGGGTGTCGGCGCGAATTCAGAGCCCCCACGTCACGCGGGTCACGGATGTCGATCAGACGCCGGATGGCGCACCGTTCATCGTGATGGAGCTGCTCTCCGGCGAGTCTCTGCAGGACATGCTGGACCGGCGTAGCAAGCTGGCGCGAGATCAGGCCATCGACTTCGCCCTGCAAATTCTGGCCGGGCTGGAGGCAGCGCACGCTCTAGGAGTCGTGCATCGGGATCTTAAGCCCGACAACGTCTTCATCACGCCCAGCACGGGTGGCCCCGTGCTGAAGCTCTTGGACTTCGGCATAGCCAAGCTCTACGACACCAACGAGTACAAGAAGGGGCTCACGCGGCCCGGCGCCATCATGGGCACGCCCGAGTACATGGCGCCGGAGCAGTTGTACTCCGCTGACAAGGTGGATCACCGCGCGGATCTGTATTCCATCGGCGTGCTCCTATACGAGATGTTGACGGGTGAGCGGCCGGCCTATGGTGACGACGCGGCGGCGATCGTCGGCCAGGTGGCCCAGGGCAAGATCCGCCGCCTGACTGAACACGACGCTTCTCTCAAGGGGCCGATATCGGAGCTGGTGCACCGCGGCATGGCGCCAGAAAAAGAAAAGCGCTTCGCCAGCGCATCGGAGATGCGACTCGCGTTGGCGAACCTCGCAGGGGAGCTGTCTCAGGCAGGCAAGCTCGCCGCAACCCCACCACCCGCGGCCGTCTCTTCGGCGCCGCCTCCGCCGAAGCAGACGAAGACAGAGGAGCTTCCACCCCTTGCGCCCAAAGAGCCGAACCGGCCAGCCACGGTAGCGAAAACGCTACCGCCAGAGGACGCGGACACGGAGCCCGTGCAAGGCGAAGCGCCTCACGGATCGACCCAGGAAGCGTCGAAGGAGCTGATCGCCGAGCTCTCGCGGCAGACTGCGGAGCGTCAGGCCGTTCCGGACCATCGCACCGCCCAAGCACACCCGCCCGTGGCGGTCACACCGCCTGCTGCGGGGATGGCAGGCGGACCGGCCGGGCCTCCGGGCGGCTTCGGCCCACCACCTGGTCGCAAGAAGGGCGGCGGTGGCGTCGGGGCACTCGTGGCGCTCCTGCTCGGCTTGTTGGTCACAGGCGGCGTGATTGCCCTCGTCGTGGTGTTGCGAGACAAGAAGGAGGATCCAACGCCCGTGAATCCGCTGGGTGATCCCACCCCGACCACGACGATCGCGCCCCAAGGCGGCTCACCCACCGCGACGACACCCCCACCACCCTTCCCTGCGCCTGGGCCGACGCCGACGGTGACCACGCCAAAACCCGGTGGCGGTCCAATCCGTCCCATTCCCAAGCGGGATGCCGGCAAGGCGGACGGCGGAACAGCGGACGCCGGCGGTGTCGCGCCGTTTCCGACCTTCCCGCTGCCCAGTGGGCTGCCCCCACTACCGACGATTCCTACGACGATTCCAACGTTTCCAACCTGGCCACCGCCCCCTCCCAAGCCCTAGGGGACACTCGCCCCTCGAGCGGTACAGAAGCCGGAAACACTCCTGCAATCGGATTTGCGCTACGACGCCCGACGTGAGCTCGACAAAGCCCAGTCCTTCCTGGACCCGCGAATTCCGCGAAAGCATGCCCCAGCGCTATCGCGAAAGGCACGACGAGGCGGCCTCCGAAGCCCATGCACGCGTCGCCCTCGAGCGTGGCGACGCCATTGCGCACGCCGGACTGCTCGCGCCGAGCCGTGGCGCGCCCAGCACTCTATGCATCGTGGCAGAAGACCGACCCGGTCTTCTGGCGATCATCAGCGCCGCTCTGGTCATCGCCGGTGTCGACGTCATGGACGCGGAGGCGCACACACGTCGCACGAGCGGCGGGCGGGCCGAAGCGGTCGATCTATTTTGGGTTCGGCGGGCGGGTCAGGAGCGTCATGGCGAGCCGTTGACCCCACCCGACATTGCAGAGGTCAACTCCGTACTGATCGGCTTGTTGGAGGGGCGCGTTGACGAGGAAACTGCGCGACCGCCGGAGGTCGCTCCGGCGGCGGGCCCCATCGAAACGACGGTGCGGTTTCTCGGAGAAGAAGACGGCAGCTTGAGCGTTCTGGAAGTGGAGACCGATGACCGGTCCGGTCTGCTGTTGGCTTTGGCGCGTGCGCTGTTCCGCCAGCGGGTTCAGATCGAGCAGTCAGAGGTGAAGACGAACGGTGGACGCGTGCGAGACCGCTTCAGCATCGTCGAATTGAGCGGCGCGCCGATCTCGCCGGAACGCCGCCTGGGGATTCAGGTCGCGGTACTGAGCGCAGTGGATCCCGCGAAGCGCTGAATGGCAGCCGCAGCTGAGCCGTCGAAAAGCTGTAAGATCTTTCGCGAACTGGCGTGTTGAGCCATAGTTAGCTACTAGAGCCGAAGGTGCAGGCATGAGTGATGGCAACAAACCCGAGGGTTCTGGCGGCGGCCGGCCGACGGAAGCCATGGTGGCCGCACCCAAGGGTGATGCGGAGCCGAAGGTTGCGCCCTCGGGCACGGTCGTAGACGGCGTGACGGATCCGGAGCCCAAAGGCACCGTCGTGGACGGCGTCACGGATCCGGAACCTGCCCCAGCAGAGGGCCAATGGTCCAAACCCGGAAAGACCCAACCCGGCGAGCCGCCCTTGTTCGTGGGAGGGCCCGGTGCGTTTCCACCCCCGGGCGGCGAAACCCAACTCGGCGGACCGCCCCAAGGTCCGGCGCAGCAACCGGCGCCGGCCTACGCGCCGCCCGCACCCATGGCGCCCCACGCCGCGCCACCGATGCAACTCGCACCCATCATGGCTCCACCGCCGCCGCAGCGGCGAAGCGGCGGCAACACGGGCCTCTTGGTTGGTGGTCTGATCGGACTGTTGGCCATCTTGGGCGGCCTGATCGCCATCGTCTTCGTCGTGCAATCCAAGGACGACGACGACACAGGACCTCAGACCATCGACATCTCGCCGGCAGCAACTGGCGTCGGCGGCACGACGGAAGTGAAGTCCGAAGCGCCCGAAGAGCCCACCACGCCAACGGTTCCCCCAAGCGAACCTATGGAAACTCCGGTGGCAGTGAGCCCAACTCCCAAGCCGCGCCCGGTGATCACACCCAAGCCAAAGCCCAAACCACTCCCACCCCCACCGCCGCCGCCACCGACCACGACGAATACGTTGCCCCCTCCCCCGCCGCCGCAGCCGCCGCCACCGTCAGGCACGGGCGGGCGCAGCGGCAAGGGCCGCCTCAAGCTCCCGAAACGGCGCTAGCCACGAGCCGCGCTAGCCACGCGGACGCCGCTAGCCACGAATCGCGCTAGCCACGAGCCGCGCTAGCCACGCGGACGCCGCTAGCCACGAATCGCGCTAGCCACGGGCCGCGCTAGCCACGCGGACGCCGCTGGCCACGAATCGCGCTAGCCACGAATCGCGCTAGCCACGACGATGGCCAGAGTCCCGCATCTGTTGTTCCAGATTGCGGAAGCGTTCGGCCAGGGCCCGCACGAGCTTCGAGCTCCAGCCCTCGATGCCAAGGCCCTCGCTCATGGTGCGCTTGTCCAGCACCAGGGCGGAGACTTGATCCACCGCTTCGACACTCGCGGCACGGGGTTCATCCAGGAGCAGCGCCATTTCGCCAAATACGTCTCCGGCTTCCATGGTGCCCAAGGTCTCCTCGCCATCGTCCAGCTTGCGAAAGACGCGACAGTGCCCACTGACGATCATGTACGCCGTGTCGCCCCGGTCGCCCTCTCGCATGATCAACGTCCCTGGAGCGAAGACCTCGCTCGGCAAGTACAGGCCGCCGCGCAAGAAGCGCCGAACGTCCGCCTGCAACTCCAGCACCGACTGAAAGCGATCCTCTGGATCCGGAGCGACGGCGCGGTCCACGATGGCACTGAGGCGCTTCGACACATCAACGCCCTCGGTGGCTTCCGCCAAGGGCACGACCTTCCCCTTGGTTGCGGCTTTCAAGATCGACTTGGCCGTCTTGTGGAAGCCATAGGGAGTTCGGCCACTGACGATCTCGTACAACAGCGCACCTAGTCCGAATACGTCCGAACGCTCGTCCATCTCCACGGGATTGCCCCGAGCCTGCTCCGGCGCCATGTACATTGGCGTGCCGACTGGTCCCGGCGCCTCCATCTGAGAGTCTTCTCCGGACGCTGGCCGAGTCTTGCTCAGCCGAGCCAACCCGAAGTCCATCAGGTACACCTGGCCGAAGTCGGCGATCATGATGTTGTCGGGCTTCAGATCTCGATGGATCACGCCGCGATAGTGAGCATAGGCCACGGCATCGCAGACCTTGAGGAAGATCTCCAGACCATCTTGGAGGCGTTTGGTCGAACCTCGAGGCTGTGCTGGGTCCCGTAGCCATTCGTACAAGGTCACCCCTTGCACCAGCTTCATGCTGAAGTAGGGCACGCCCAAGGGGGTAATCGCCAGCTCATGAACCGGTACGATGTTCGGGTGCTCCAACTGTCCGGTGATCTGGGCTTCCGCCACGAAACCATCGAGATACATCGGAACCTTCGACAGTTCCGCATCCAAGTACTTCAAGGCCACCGGGCGGAGCAGGTTGCGGTCCATGGCCGGGTGGATGCGACCCATTCCGCCGCGACCGAGCTCCGGGTGAATCGCGAGGTTGACGGGCGTGGGGATCGACGCCTTGCGGATCTCCTTTTCGGGCACCGCGTGTTCGTAGCGAACCGGGATCTGTTCGATCACGCACACTGGCTGTAGTTCGACTCCCGATTTTTCCTGCTTGCTCACGCAGCCTCCTTCTCGAACTGCACTGGAGTGGCCCTCCCTCGCAGCGCCAACGATGGTAGCGGTTCTACGCCAGCGGCGGGAGCTTTCCATGCCCGTGCTCGGTCGCGCCCAGGTCTTCGCCGGCTTCGCTGGTGGCTACTGCGCGGAGAGCCTTGGCCGAAGCCCAAGACCGCGTGCAAACTGCCGTCATGGCCGCCAAACGCTGCGACCGACTCGTGAAAAGACGCGCCCGGAAGAGAAAACCGAAGCAGGCTGGCGCGTCACGCAAGAAGGCCACCCCTCCGGACTCGACCGTAGCAACACGCTATGGCGAGCTGCGTGTGCGCCAGGTTCGCGGGCACCCGGCCACCTGGTACACCTACGAACTCGAACCCGGCGAGATGAAGAAGCTGCCTCCGGGCTCCGTGCGTGGCTCGCCCTTGCGCCAAGTCTTCGGTCTGGGCGGCCCACACCTCTTCTATGTGGACATCGAGCGACGCTGCCAAACCTGCCACCGAACCTTCGTGTTCAGCGCGAAAGAGCAGCGCCATTGGTACGAGACCCTGAAATTCTTCGAGAGCTCCACTGCCATCGACTGTCAGAACTGCCGTCGGGACCGCCGCGCGGCACGCAAGCTGCTCGCAAGCCACTCCGAAGTGTCCAAGGACGCCCAGAGCCGTCCGGAAGACCCGCGCGCCCAACTGACGTTCGCCAAGTCCACCTTCGCGCTGCGCATGCGCTTGGGGCGCGGCAATCTGGCCAGCGGCATCGCCGCCGCGCGCAGAGCCAGGCGCCTCGCCCCCGGCTTGGTCGAAGCGCTGTACTGGGAAGGGCGCCTGCACGAGCTTGCGCAGCGCCCGGATCGCGCGCGCGAGTGCCTCGAAGACTTCACTCAGGAAGCAAACAAGTCTCGCTCGAAAGCCACGGCCAAGATGAAGCGCGAAGCCAATCTGCTGCTGGGAAAAGGTAAGCTCAGCTAGTGCAGCCAAGCATCCGCCACGCGCAAGCCTCGGACTTGCAAGCCATTGTCGACATCTACAACCACGCCGTCACGACGAGCGTCGCGACCTTCGACCTGGCGCCGGTCAAGCTCGAGGAGCGCCGCCAGTGGTTTGCGGCTTTCGACGCCGAGCGACCACTCTTCACGGCGACCCTCGAAGAGCAGGTCGTGGGCTTCGCGTACTACGCCAAGTTCCGAGAGAAGGCCGCCTACGCGCGCACGATGGAAGTGAGCGTGTACGTGGACGTCGACGCACGGGGCAAGGGCATCGGGCGCCTGCTGCTCGACACGCTGATTGCTCACGCCAAGGCCCAAGGCGTGCACGTTTTGATGGCAGTACTCGGGGGCGACAACCCCGCCAGCCACGCCCTACACGAACGCGCCGGTTTCACACCCGCGGGCACTTGGCGCGAGGTAGGCCGCAAATTCGATGCGTGGGTCGATGTGATGGTGCTGCAGAGGATCTTGTAGACCCTAGGGGCTACTTCGCCGCTGAAGCTCTTCGGCAAGCCGCTCCGATGCCCGACGCATCTCCACGTTCACACGCTTTTCCGTTGAGCTCGTGAGAGCGTGCGCGCAGCTTGGCCTCCATCGCCTTGTCTTTGGCCTATATGGATCCGCATCACAGACGGGCAGCACACTGCACTCCAGGCTAAAAGCAGCGCGGGTCCCAGCTGTGCGACAGCGGTGCGTAGCGAAACACCACCACGCGACTCACACCGTCGGGCATCACCAACCATTGGTCGAGTAGCTTGCGAACCGTCTCAGGCAACTCCCGGATGCGATGGCCCTCTGGCGTCTCTGCCATGTGTTTGCCCGGCTCACTCCAAGCAACACCGACGCTTAGGCCGCCCGCACGCAGCCGCGCCGCAAGCTGCGTCGGCTTCTGCTCCGTCGCGACAGCTACTGCAACCAACGCAATGCAAGAGTCATCCCGGCTGTCGACGCCCCAATCCGCCTTGAGCACGCTGGCACTATTGCCAAAGCTGGATTCCATTTGATCTCGGCTCGCCCCAATCGCCGACTCGTTGCGCAGGTGTGCCACCAAGAAGGGCAACATGAGCAACACGAGCAGCCCGACCGCCAACCAGACTTTGCGCCGTTTCAACATGCTGCTGGGTGACAAATTCAGGGACGAGGCCGCAACCTACGAATTGGCATGGAAGCCGTCAACGCACAGCATGCGCCGAGTTGGAACCATTGGTTGACACTGCGTAAACAGCTACGGGGGAGCCCTGGGTCTCGTTTCCGAGCCACGGCGTGGAAGCAGGTCCAGGCCTTTTGCACGGCTGCTAAGGTATTCCCCATGGCCGAGCGCAAGCGAATCAGCGACGACCTGGCTACCCAGGCCGCTCTGGCCGCAGGGAAGAATGCCGCAAAGCGTGCCGTCGAAGACCTGCTCTCCACGGATGAAGAAAAGGCTCAGCAGGAAGCCGAGGATGCCGCGAAGGCGAAGCGCCGGCGCACCAAGCTGATCATCTACGCCGTTGTCGGTCTGCTCATCGTGCTCGGCGTCGTTGGTCTGGTGATCAACTACTGGCAATGGTTCATCTTGGCCGGCGTGGTCGGGTTGCTGGCCCTGTTTGGCTACAGTCGCCTGCGCAAGCGCTTCGCGAGCAAGAAGGAGAGCCGTGAAGAGCCAGCCCAGTTGAGTGCCAAAGCCGGCGTGAAGGAACTTCCTCCGCACGAAGGCAGCGACGAGAACTCTCGACACGAGCGCGCCGAACAAATCCGCGAAGCCCGCGCCCGCCAGGCCCTTGCGCGCCGAAAAGCGCGTGAAGCCGAAGAACAAGAGGTCGACGAAGAGCTAGCCGCGCTGAAGGCGCGAATGAGGGAATAGACTCCCGGATCGACACGCGCCGATGTCAAAGATAGTACGCAAAGCTGCGCTGCTCGATGGCCGTCCAGACAGCCGCGGCTTTCGGGGCGCTGGCGGATCGTGATCAGCGTGTTCAGCGAACCCGGGCTCGCCTTCGCGCACCGTTGGCAGACAGCCCCACGAAGGAGATGTCGTCGATTCCATCGCGTCGGTTCTCGAACCTGTTGGCTAGTTGCAGCCAATCAGGTTCGAGCTGATATCGTCACCACCGGTGTGGTCGTAGGCCAAGATCGCGCTCGTCGCGCCCTGCGCGACGGTGATCTCCTCACTGTTGTCGTTGGAAGACGTGATCCCCGGATTGAAATCCTGAAAGGTCAGGGTGCTTCCAGCCCAAATGGCCCGCACATCTGGGAAATCGTTCAAGAAGTTGTTACTAACCGCGCGGCTCCAGCCATACAGGAAGTAGTTGCCTGGGGCGAAGTAGCTGAGATCCGTACGTTGCGCGTAGTTCTCCCCGGTGCTCGAGTTGTAGTACGGGGGTGAGCTACTCACCAACATGGTCTTGGCCGTGCCATTGAAGCTCGTGAAAAAGGTGAACCGAGCGTAACGGGTCCCAGACACTGGATACGTGGCGTACGCAACGCCAATGCCATTGGATGGAGTCACCGCCACGGATGGCCAACGAATTCGGCCGCCGGAGGGGACCGTTGCGATGCTCCAGTCGAACACGCCGTTGACGGTGCCGCCCGCATCGCGGATCAGGGACAGAGTGTGGTTGTTGTCCATGAACGCTATGTAGGAAGCGTTGCTGCCCGCGGCGGCGCCAAAGGCGGCCGGAGGCACGCCACCCGAGAGGAAGATCTTGTTCGTGCCTGAGGGCAGAGTGCTGCCCGCAGGCGGCGTGATGTCGTAGCGCTCGAGCGCCGAAGCGTTGTCACTCCGCTGCGTCATCATGATCAAGTGGAGCTTGGTTCCCGGGTTGGTCAGCTTGACGTATTTGGTGTCGCGCGTAGTGCCGGACTTAGTGTACGTGCTCGAATACCCTCGGACATTCTTCGTCTTGGCATACGTCGTTGGGTTGAGCCCGACCAGATACGCAGAACTGGCGCTGCCGCCTGAGACCCAGGCGACGTACAGGGTGTTGCCGACCAGTACAGCGTCCAGATCCGAAATCCCGTTGCCGTAGCTGGCTCCAGCCGCCACCGGGACCGGGCTTCCGCTCTTGGCGCCAGTCGAACTGACCCTCTGGGCATAGACGTTGAAAACGTTACTGCCCACATTGCGCCGATATACGACCGTGAAGGTCCCATCGGTGTTGGCCACGGCACGCGTGCCGTACTGCTCGATGAACGTATTGTTCAAGAGGGTCCTTGGCTTGATGCCGAGCAGGTTCTCGTCGCCAATTCCGTCACAATCGTCATCCTTGCGATTGCAAATTTCCTTCGGCGGGTTGCAAGCTGACCCCGTCGGCACCGCACACGACGCGGTGCAGTTGCCAGTTCCGGTGCTCGCGCAGGATGTCTGACACGTCAGAGGCGCGTTTTGCACGCAGGCAAATGTCTCGTCATCGGCGTTGTCGCAGTTGTCGTCCTTGGCGTTGCAGAGCTCGGGAGCACCCGGGAACGTGGTCTTCGCTGCGTCGTCGCAATCCGTGTTGTCAGCGACGTAACCCACAGGCGGCGTGCATCCCTGTAACGAGACATTCGGATCGCCAAATGTGTCTTTGTCACTGTCCAGGTACCAGGTCTTCTGGGTGCAGCCACCGGCGCCGGCGGCTCCGCCGCTCGCGCCCGCGCTGCCGCCACTGGCTCCAGCCGCTCCCCCGCTCGCACCTGCTGCGCCGCCACTCGAGCCGGCGCTACCCCCGGTGGCGCCGGCGGCTCCGCCGCTCGCGCCGGCGCTGCCGCCACTGGCACCCGCACTACCGCTCGCTCCAGCGCTACCACCTGTTGAAGTACCCCCGCCGCCGGTACTGCTATCGCTACCCGAACAAGCCGCGGAAACAAGGAACGTCAAAACCACACTGCCAAGAGCCAGTCGGCGCATTTTTCGTCTCCTAATCGAAGTGGGCCGATCCCCAGAAGCGTTTCTGGCGGCCCCACCGCAAGATAACATGCGGCGAGTTGGCTTGCATACGTAGTCGGCTGTGGAAGCGCGTGGCGCCCCGGGTGTGGCGAGGTTATGCTAGCTGACCGACGATGAAGGAAGGGGAAATCCTCGCCGGTAAGTACCAGCTGGTGTCCAGAATAGGCGCCGGAGGGATGGGCGAGGTGTGGCGTGCGCACCATCTGGTTCTGCACGCCGACGTGGCTGTGAAGCTCGTGTTGGCCGAGGCGCTGCAGGTCGACGAAGTTCAGCAACGCTTCATTCGGGAGGCCCGAGCGGCCGCCGCCTTGCGTAGCCCCTACGTGGTCCAAGTCCTGGACTACGGCCTGGAACAAGGCGTGCCCTTCATGGTGATGGAGCTGATGGATGGCGAGAGCCTGGCCGATCGACTCCTGCGCGACAGCCGTATTCCTCCGGAATTCCTCGCTCACATCATGCGGCACGTGTCGCGGGCCGTGGGCAAAGGCCACGCCGCCGGAATCGTTCATCGGGATTTGAAACCGGACAACATCTTCTTGACCTACGTCGACGGGGATGTGGTCTGCAAAGTGCTCGACTTCGGCATCGCGAAATTCCAGCAACCTCTTGGGGAGGTAGCCGCCACGACGCGGACCGGAGCTCTGATGGGCACACCCTATTATATGAGCCCCGAGCAGGCGGAAGGCCGGAGTGCGATCGATGGCCGCTCCGACATTTGGGCCATGGGGGTGATCGCTTTCGAATGCCTCACCGGGCAACGTCCGTTTGAATGCGATGGCTTGGGCGACCTTCTGATGAGAATCATGGTGCGCCCACTTCCCATCCCGTCGCAGGTCGCCCAGGTGCCACCTGGCTTCGACGAGTGGTTCGCTCGCTGCGTAAACCGAGATGCGGACCAGCGCTTCGCGACCGCCAAGGAGGCATCGGCGACGCTCAGCCAGGTGTGCGGCGGCCCGACCGCCGGTGATTACGACGAAAATACGACCATGGACAATGTGGTCCTGATCCCCGACGCGCAGGCGGGGCCCCCTTTGGTTCAGACCGCACAGCCAGTGACCCAGACCGTTCCTGGCCTCAAAAAGGGCAACAAGGCGGGCCTTCTCGTGGCCTTAGGGGCGGTGGGTCTAGTGGTGTTCGCCGGGCTCGCCATCGGGGGCGTATTTGCGCTCCGGGCCTCGGCGAGCCCAATCCCGGCGGCATCGACAGAACCCGAAAACAGCGCCGAACTGGCGCCCAGCTCCGAGGCTCCCGCTGAGGCCAGTGCCGAAGCTCCGAGTGCTGAAAGTCCTGCGTCACCGGACGCAGCTGCAGTGCCCGAAGCCGAGCCGAGCGCCGCGGTCGCGTCTCCGGAGCCCGCTGCGCCGCCCACAGCCAAGCCCACGAAAGCCAGGCCGGCCCCCAAACCCACGACGGCAAAACCAAAGCCCACGGCCGATAAACCCAAGAAGCCGTCGGGGCCGACCTCTGCCGAAGACATGTACTAGAGTCCGTGAATTTGCATCCCATGCCGAGTCGGGCGAACCTCCCAACATGAGTCGTATTCTTCGTACGGTCCGGCTCCTTCTGCTGGCTGGTGGGCTATGCATACTGCCGTCTGAGTCAGCGTGGGCCCAAACCGACGCCGCAAAAGTATCCGCCGCACGCGAAGTGAGCTTCCAAGGCGTCAAGGACTACCAAGCAGGCAGGTACGCCGAGGCCAGCAAGAAGTTGGAGAAGGGCTACGCCCTCCTCAAGGGCCCTGTGATCGGGCTCTGGTCGGCCCGCGCCCTGGTCAAGGTGGGACGCTACGTGTTGGCGGCCGAGCGTTACTTGGAAACGACGCGCGCAGCGTTGCCGACATCCAACCGAGAAAAGCACAAGCAAGCTCAGGCCGACGCTGCCACAGAACGCGCCGCCTTGATGCCGAAGATTCCCGGCCTGACCATCAAAGTGGTGGGTGCGCCCTCTGAGGAAGTGCAAGCGACCATGGACGGAGCGCCGATGGATTCCGGACTTCTCGGCATCCGCCAGCCGGTGGACCCTGGCGGTCACAGCATTGAAGCCCGCTACAAAGGGCAGGTTCAAAAGGTCCGGGTCAAGCTCGAGGAGAGCAAGAGCCGAACTGTGGAACTGAAGTTCGATCCCAACGCAACGGCCGCGGCCGCACCCGGGCCAACAACCCCGCCAGCGGGCTCACCGAAAACTGACCCGGGCTCGCCTCGAGCTGACGCTGGGGGCTCGAGCGGACCGCCGACCTTGGCCTACATTGCCCTTGGCGTCGGCGGTGTCGGGCTAGCGGCCGGCGCCGTGACCGGGGTGCTGGCGATGGGTAAGAAGAGCGATCTCGACGACAGCGGGCACTGCCGCGACGGCGTCTGCGACGCAACGGTGCATTCGGATCTGCAAAGCCTCAATACCATGCGCACGATCTCGACGGTCGGGTTTGCCGTCGGCGCCGTCGGGGTTGGCGCTGGACTCGTGATGATTTTCACTGCCGGCGACACGCAACCAGCGGCAAAGCGCAGCAACACCCCGCGCGTGAGCGTGGGCCTTGGCTCGGTTGCTGTGGGAGGGCACTTCTGATGCGCGCACGATACCTCCTCGGAGGCATGACCCTGGTGTCGGGATTGATCGCATCCAGCTGCCTAGTGTCGACCTACGACGAGGTCGATGTACTGCCTGGCGGAAACACCGGCGGTGTTGGGGCGAGCAGCGGAAGCGGCGGAACCGCTGGGGTCGCAGGGGCAACCGGAGGCAGCTCCGGTGCCGGAGGTAACGCCGGCGGCGCGAGCGGAAGCAGCGGCACTGGAGGAACAGGGCAGTGTGGCTCGTGTTCACCACCCGCCGGGTTATCGGAGTGTTGCTACGATCATCCGACCAAGGGCAAGGTGTGCGGCAACGTCGTCACCGCCTACGGCGTCGGCTGCCTGGAGGCGAACGCGCCCGGCACCGCCGACAGTTCCTGCCCCACTCAGTCAACTCACGGTCTCGCAGGCTGCTGCATGCCGAACGGACTGTGTGGCTATTTAGACGAACTCAATGGTTTGGGCTGCATCCCAGCCGAAGCATTCGGCGACTCGGCAAAGCCCTGCAGCGCGGCGGGCGCGTCCAAGTGCGGCGAGTATTGCGCCAGTTCGTGCAGCGCCCCTACACCCGGCACCCTGCCCTACTACGAATGCGCCGAGGCCTGCGCTAACGCGGCCTGCAAAGGGCAGATCGAGGCGCTGCTCTCCAGCCCATGCAGCCCTAGCTCCTCGTGCCTGAGCAGCGGGGAAAAATATTACAGTGGCTGCCTCAACGAGAACAACCAGGTCGCACAGTGTCGCCAGAATGTCGACTGCGGGCAGTACTGCGCCATGGTGATGGAGGGTTGTTCCGGTGCGACTGTGCTCCAGTACAAGAACGCGGCAACCTGCTTGAAAGCCTGTCCGATCTTCACTCCTGGGGCCTTCAACCAGGCCGCCAACACCATCGCGTGCCGGATCCCGAAGGTCGTCAACGGTCTATGCGACTCCGCGGGCCCAGCATCTCCCCAGTGCGGCGGAGCTTGCGCCGCCTATTGCACGCTCTACAAAGATCAATGCCCGACAGAGTTTGCCAATCAATTCAAGGATGACGCCGGCTGCGGCACCTGGTGCGGCACCAAACCGAAAGGTGCGAAGTTCACCTGGGGAAAAAACGCCAGCGACCCGGTCAACTGCCGCATCGAAAAACTGATCGAGAAAGCCAACGGCGCAACGCAAGCTTGCACCCAACTAGGCAACATCAGCGGGGGGATTTGTAACTAGGCCAGCAACGGCCGGGTGTAACGCTCTCAGCGCATGGCACACACATCCCACCACGAGCGCTGCGAACGAGACCTGATCCGAATCGTGGCCAGCGAAAACGAAGACGTAGACGCGGACCAAGCGGATCTGCTGGTCACCGTCGAAGGTTCTTCATTGGTCACCGGCAGCGCGGCGTTGAAGAAAGCTCGAGAAGTAGCTGTTCTGGTTTCAGCACTGGCGGAGGTCGGAATCGAAGAGAGGTCCATCGGCGTGGAACGCATCGAGGCGCGCACGACCAGTGGGCTACTGAGCAAGAGTTCGTCGGCGGTGTACACCTTGAAGATCCGCTGCGAGGCCATCGAAACTTTGGGCGACGTGGTGGGTGCAATCGCAGCGCAGAAGAACGCGCAGCTGACGCAAACCGTGTGGCGCTACGACGAGTCAGCAGAGGGCGAAGCACGCCGCCTCGCGGCAGCGGCCAAGCGAGCCGAAGTGAAAGCAAGTGCCGTCGCCAAGGCACTTGGCGTGCGGCTGCTCTCCGTTCATCGCCTCGTCGAGGGCACCGCACCTCTGGCCAGCCACGCGGTACCAGCAGCGCCGGAAGGGTTCGCGCCAAGCAGAGCCCGCATGTCCGCAGAAGACTTGGGGCTCGCCGTCACCAACAAGAAGCGCGTCACCACCACGGTAACCGTGGACTTCAACGTTGAACCGCCAGCCGCGAGTTAGCATCGACGCTCGGGCCTGCCCCTCACCTGACTTTTTTGGTTTGAATGTGTCGGTTCTGCGCGTCATCGGCACCTCGCCCTGGGCAACGCGGCTCCCCCCGGCACGGGACCGAAGACTGTCCCACCGAACCCAGCACTCAATCTCGCGCCGCGCTAAGCGCGTTTGCAGAGTGGGAATCGCTTCGTGAGCAGGGTAGTCTGCGTGGCGACGTGCCGCGCAACAACTACACCACCGAAGTCCGCATTCTCTTGTGCGAGTCCTGCGGCGCGCCCCTGGAAGTGGGCGCCGATGGCGGCGTGGTAGCCTGCAGCTACTGCCGGGTCCAAAACCACGTCCTGCGCCGCAACCCGGAGGGCTTCGCGACCCCCGCGAAGTCGCTCCCGGTGGACGAAAACGAACGACTGCGCCGGCTCCGCATGCAGGACGGAAAACCGATGGTGCCGCCGGCGTCCCTGCAGTCCTTGATGGGCCCTGCCGGCCTGGCCGACGCGAAGATCAACGAGGCCTTCCACGTCTACCAGGCCACGCGCAAAGAGGTGGTCGCGACCCACAGCGCCGAGGCCGCGGAGCGCTTGTACTTCCTCAGCTTGATGCTCAACACGCATCTGACGACGACGAAGGACGACGCGCGCCGCCGCGCGCTACTCGAGACGACCCTCGAAACGGTCTTCTTGCCGCGGCACATCCAGGTCATTCGCTGCATGCTCGCCACGGCATCTGCAAAGGAGCGTGATCTGTCGTCGGCGGACAAGTGGCTCGAACCCTGCGACCCGCGCTCGGACGACATCGAAGCGGATTCCTCGTATCGAATTGCGCACGCCTTCGTGGCCACGGTGCGCGGAGACTTCCAAAAGGTGCTCCACATGCTGGGGCCGCAGGACGAGGCCTATCCCTTCGCCGACGCCTGGGACCCGACGAGCGCCGTATTGCGCGCCAACGCTCTGGAGCGCATGGGCCAACACGACGCCGCAGTCCAAGCGTTGCGGGATCGGATGGGCCGGGAGGGCTTCGCGGGGCGCGCCATGATGGAAAAGATCATCAACGCGCACCCCGAGATGGCGCTATGCCCGCAGAGCTTCCAGCTCGCCCACCAGGGGCACGTGAAGGTGGCCGCCAAGAAGGCCGAGAGCAGCGGTGGCGGCATGATCGGAGCGATCTTCTATTGGGTCGGCCCCCGGGCAACGTGGCAACGCCTTCACCGTGCAGGTGGTCGCAGAACGCATCTCCTGCTCCAGTCGACCGGACATCCGCGACGTACGAATACTCGATAACCGAGTCCGACCACTCGCGGAAGTAGATCGCCTGAGTGAAGAGCGTGTGCATGGCGACGTGAGACAGCGTAATCTTGTGTCCGGTGCCAGTGGTTGCGTCGAGGCCGCGCACCGGATAATCGTTACTCGGCGCGTACAGCCGCGCGTGGCGGATCGTGACGCGTTCGACATCGCCGGTGAACCGGAGCAGCGCGACGCCACCCGAGCACGACTTGGGGATGTCGCGGATGACTTCAAAGCCGTGGCCCGAGCGCCAGGAGCCGGGGCCGCCACCGACAGCACCATCGATGAGCAAGTCGCTCATACTCACCGTCCATCCGGACCAGACAGCGGCCCCATCAGCGTAGGCAGGCGACCATCCAGTCTCCGTCCCGTGATCGGAAGCAGTCGCCTTGCGCACGGTGATCCGTTCGCCCAGCGCGTCATCGAAGGTGTAGTCTTCGTAACTACCCGCGGCGACGAAGTAGACGGCTCCGCGCACGAGCGTTTCGGGCAGGCTGTCATGAGCATGCCGCTGCGGCTAGAACGGGCCCTTACATTGGGTGCATAGAACAGACCCCATGCGAGCTGCCGAACGGCCTGCTTGCTGCGGCTAGAACGGGCCCTTA
This sequence comes from Polyangiaceae bacterium, assembly GCA_965222375.1. Lineage (GTDB taxonomy): Bacteria > Myxococcota_A > Polyangia > Polyangiales > Polyangiaceae > JACKEA01. The sequence goes on along the minus strand of CBDCTZ010000016.1, from coordinate 1,589,066 downwards.
CATTGGGTGAATAGATACAAACACCAGCGCCAAAAGCCCAATCGGACGCGCGAAAGCCTCACACCTACCACACCCAACCACCCGCACGCACCGGCAGCGGTTTTCTGGCAGCACCTCTCGAGCCAGCTCGTGTAGTCTTCGGACATGGCGTGGCTTCCGGGGTTGCTGCAATTGGTCGTGCTCTTCGGCGGCACACTAGCGATCATCTTCATCGACAAGGCGATTCGCAAGAACTCCACCACGGCCGTGGCGTCCTTCACCGCCCAAGAACCCGGCTTCGGCGTCCTGGTGCTGCTGACCTTCCTCTGCAACATCGCCGCGCTGCCGTATTACTTCTACCAAACCCGCGGCAAGGGCGTCTGGGCCCTCGTGGGCTTCGCCCTCTTCATCGTCTGCTCCGGCGCCGCCGGATTCGCCTATTTCATCGGCAGCCTGTTTGTCGCGCTGACCTAGTGCACTAGCCATCGCGCGGTCCGGGCGCGTGAAGCGGTCAGGGGCGACACCTGCGAGAGGGTGGAGCAGACCGCGACTGGAATCACCGACGCCAAGCCAAGCGACCGAGAGCTCGGGCACACAGAACGTTCTCCGTTCCGATTTGGAACACTTGGAGTTCGGAAGGGCTTCAAATTCCCGCGAGGTCGCCAAACGGGAAGGCCAGAGCCGGTGGTCCGTTCATTGCAGTCACTGGCTGTATGAACGGCAGGGCTACTTTTTCATTGGTGGGCGTGGGACTGATCGCGGGCTTCATGACCGCGTGCGGCGGGAGTGACGGCGGCGACGACCCCGGAGGGTCGGGTGCTGCGGCCGGGGTCGGTGGCGGGGCGGCGTCCAGCGGTGCTGGCGGCGGCGGTGCTGGAACCGGCGGTGCTGGAGCCGGCGGTGCTGCTGGAGGCGCGGGAGGTGGCAGCGCCGGCAGTGCGGTCGGCGGGAGCGGGGGCTCTGCCGGTAGCGGTGCGACAGGTGGAAACCCGGGAATTGTCACCAATACCTGCAAAACCCCAAGCGCAGCGATCAACGCCAAACTCGCGGCGCACCGCCAGAGCGGTGTTGCTCCCCTCGCGGTTCGCTTCGATGGCCTGGCAACGACGCACACCAACTCGGCCGTGAACACGCTGCGCGGGATGCACTACGAGTTCGACTTCGGCGACCAAGATTGCACCACCGGTCCCACCTGGCCACACAGCGGAAAGCCTGTCGGCTGTGAGGAAGGTGGACCGATTTCCGGGCACGTCTACGAGCAGCCGGGGACCTACACGGTGACGCTTACCGCGTGGCGCGGCACGGAGTGCGGGACGGCGACAACAAAGGTGACCGTCGACGATCCAAATACGGTGTTTCAAGGGAAGACGGTGTGCCTGAGCAAGAGCGGCAACTTCACTGGGTGCCCGAGCGGCGCCCAGCAGGTACAGCCAGCCAGCAGCGCGTCGTTCAACGGCGCCGTCAGCGCGCAGATCGGTTCCGGGGCCCGGCGCATCCTCCTCGCCCGCGGCGAAACATGGACCTCAACCAATCAATTGGGCATGAATGCCTCCGGGCCGGGGCATCTCGGTGCCTTCGGCACCGGGCCAGCGCCTTTGATCAAGAGCGCGTCGACCGCGAACTACCCACAGATCATTCGCACCAACGTGGATTGGCGTGTCAGCGACCTCGAGTTCGAGGGCACCGATCCATACAATAACGACACGGCGTTCGGCGTCGGCAGCAACACGCTGATCTATCGCGTCCGCGTCACCAAGACTAAGATCTGCGCTTCCAGCATGAAAGGGACCTCGAACCTGGCGCTAGTTGACGTGGAATGCGTCGACGCGCGCAGCAGTAACCCCGCCCTGAAGCTTGGCGGTGGCAATTCGGCCTACCTCCAACGATCGGGGATCCTATTCATGGGCAATACCTTCGACCGCGGTGGTGTGACCGAACACTTGCTGCGCATTCCCGAGGGCGGTTGGTGTAACCATGCGGACATGGCGTGGCTTCCAGACAAGGACAACCCGTCGTGGAAACCGTACTGCTCGGATACAAACGTCGCATGCTACCGATTCCGCAAGCACTGTTCCGAACCGCCATGAAGGCCGGAGCGAAGAAGACGGCTCGGAGCCTCGGCGGGCTCAGCGAAGAACAACGACGTCTGCACCACTTCGTGGTGCGAGAACTTCCTGGCTTGGCCAAACCCATGTCGCCCGAGTACATCGTGGAGGGGCTGCAGATACGCCTCGAGTGCGTCGTGGAGATCCTCGATGAACTCGAGCGGCGGCTCATCTTCTTGTTCCGGCCGGGTGGACGAGATGTGGTGTGGGCCTATCCGTTGACCGTGGCGAAGACTCCCCACTCTCTCTCGTTCAGCAGCGGCGAACAGCTCAACGCCGCCTGAGGTGTCGACGCCGTAGCGACTCCCTTCGTGCAAGGAAAACTCAGAAACGAACGTAACAGCGGAGCGGGTGTCCACGACCGCCTTCAAGGCGCGGTCTATGGTTTCGGATCGACGCACCCGGGGATCAGAAGGACCTGCTGGCCGCTCGAGGTGATCACGTCGCAGGTTTCCGGACACGCAACGAGCTGCACCTCCGGTCCACCGTCAACGACGTCCACGTACCAACCCAGCGCTTTCTTGCTGCACGCGCCAGCGCCATCAACTCGAAGCAAAACGGTTTCCTCACCATCTGAATCGCGAAGCCGAATGGAAACCGCGTTCAAATGCGCCGGTTGCCCGTTGGGCGCGGTCGGTCTCGTCCAGACACACCCCTCCTGAATCTCACCCCCGCAGGGTCCGAACCCAACATCAACAGGGTCCGCGCCAACGTCCAACAACCAAATTCCGGAATCACGCTCCAAACCGGCATCCGCGGGAACGTCGCCACTTCGAGCCACTTCGCCTCCGCAGCCGAGCACTGCACCAACCATGAGAATCATCAACCCGTGCACTCGAGCCGTCGAGAACGCACTACCTTCGCGATCGACGGTGCGGACGAGGCTGCTCCTTCTTACAAACCCCACGCAAGAATGATGCAGCATCGGGCGTGCAGCTGCCACACGAAGCAGAAGAGCAGCCGAGAGCTCGACCCCACCACTCCTAACGATCCAAGCGTACTTCCTGGGCTGGATCCACCGGTACGTCCCATCCAGAGAAGCTCCGAGCACGCGAACGTCACAGAGCGAAACGCCGCAATACTTCCGCGGTAGCCGTCTTCTTCTTCGCCACATCCCGCGGCGCACCCCGCGCAACCACCCGTCCGCCTCGCGCTCCACCCTCCGGGCCGAGTTCGAGCACGTAGTCGGCCCCCGCGATGACCTCGGGGTGATGCTCGATCACGATCAAGGTGTCGCCGCGCTCGACGAGGCGGTCCAAGACGCCGACGAGCTTGGCGACGTCGGCCAGGTGCAGACCCGTGGTGGGTTCATCTAAGACGTAGAGGGTCGGCTGGTGGCGCACGCTTGCGGTGAGTTCGGCTGCAAGCTTGAGGCGCTGCGCCTCGCCGCCGCTGAGGGTGTGGGAGCCTTGGCCCAGGCAGATGTAGCCGGCGCCGAGATCCACGAGGGTCTGGAGCGGGCCCGCGATGTCTCGGTGGTTCACATACAGCGCTGCGGCTTGTTCGGCGGTGAGCTGGAGTAGCTCGCCCGCATTGTAGCCGAGGTAGCGCACGTCCAAGGTCTGGGGCTCGAAGCGGGTGCCCTCGCATACCGGGCACGCCGTCGTGACGTCGGGCAGAAAGCTCATCTCGTGATTGATCACGCCCTGACCTTGGCACTCGGGGCAGCGTCCACCCCGAGGCGTGTTGAAGGAGAAGCGCGCCGCGTCGAAGCCGGCCATCTTTGCGTCCGGGGTCGCGGCGTAGATCTTGCGAAGCGTGTCCCAGATCCCGAGGAAGGTCGCGGGGACCGAGCGGGGCGTGCGCCCAATGGGTGATTGGTCCACGGCAACCGCGCGGTGCAGTCGCTCGTAGCCCGTGAGCTTCTTGAAGGCTCCAGGAGGTTCGGTGACTAGTCCCAACTGCTCGCGCAGCGCAGGTAGCAGAACTTGGCGCACCAGCGTGCTCTTGCCCGAGCCGCTGACTCCGGCCACGACGCTCATGCGCCCGATCGGGAACTGGGAGGTCACATTTCGCAGGTTGTGCTCCGCGGCGCCAGTCAATTGGAGCATCGGGTGTCCTTTTGGGATCGGGCGAGACGCGCGCAGTTCTGGCTCATTCGAGAGGGCACGTGCGGTCGGCGATTGGGTCAGCTCGAGCACGTCCTCGGGCTTGCCTGCAGCGACGACTTCGCCGCCCCGAGCGCCGCCCCCGGGACCGAGATCCACCAGGTGATCCGCCGCGCGGATCGTGTCGGCGTCGTGTTCGACCACGACCACCGTCGAACCGAGATCGACCAAGTTGCGAAGGTTGCCCAACAGGCGACCGGTGTCTCGCGGGTGCAATCCGATCGTGGGCTCATCGAGTACATACAGAGCGCCGGTGAGACCCGCGCCCAACTGCGCCGCGAGGCGCAAGCGCTGCATTTCGCCGCCAGAAAGCGTGGCAGCGGCTCGATCCAGGCTCAGGTAGTCCAAACCGACCTGTTCGAGAAAAGTTAGTCGATCGACTAACTCGCTCAGAATGGGTTTTCCGATGGTCTTTGCGTCGCCCTTGAGCTTCCACTTCTTGATTTTCGCCAGCGCGGCGGAAACGGATTCGTTGACGACGTCGGCGTAGGAGTGATCGAAGAGGCGTACGGCGCGGGGGATCGGGGACAGACGCGACCCGGCACACTCCGGACAGGGTGCGAGAGTCTCCAGTTCAGCTCTGTTGCCATTCCCAACAACCTTCTTCTTTTTCTTCTTCTTTTTTCGACGGCGCCCCCGTCGCTTGGGCGCGTCGCTGATCACGCCTTCGCCGTTGCAGCTTTTGCAACGCCCTTGGGCGGTGTTGAAAGAAAACCAGCGCGGGTCCAACTCCGGCACCGAAAAACCGCACGCCGGGCAGGCGCTGAGCATCGAGAGCAACGTTTCGTGGCCGCGACTGTCGCGCAATTTCAGGCCGCCCTGGCCCCACCGCAAAGCTCGAGATAGCAGTGCGTCGTCGAAGCTCTTGGCGGCTGCGCCTTGGGCCAAGACCAGATCGATGGTGTGTTCTTTGTTGCGCTTGAGCGTGGGCGGCACATCCGTGGCGACCAGTTCGCCATCGCAGTAAGCCAGTTCGATGCCGTCGCGAGCGGCGGCCGTGAACACGTCGTAGTAGAGGCCCTTGCGGGCGCGTACCACGGGAGCGAGCAAGGTCACTTTTCCGCGGCGCTTGCGCACGGCGTCGAAGAGGGTGGCGTCGGAGCTAGCCGTGATGGGTTCATGGTGATCGGGACAATGGGGCGTACCTAGCTTCGCGAAGAGCAGGCGAAAGTAGTGAGCGACCTCCGTTACGGTCGCGACCGTGGACTTGCCGCCGGCGCGGGTGGTGCGCTGTTCCAGAGCAATGGAGGGCGGCACGCCGCTGACCGAGTCCACGTCCGGGCGGGGCAAGGTGGGTAAGAACTGTCGCGCGTAGGGCGTCAGGGTTTCCAGGAAGCGGCGCTGGCCCTCGGCGAACACCACGTCGAAGGCCAGGGTGCTCTTGCCGGAACCGCTTGGCCCGGTCACGACCGAGAGCGCCTGGTGCGGGATCTCGATGCTGAGCTCCTTGAGGTTGTGCTCGCGGGCGTTTTCGACGCGCAGCCCGAGCTGCGGCGGCGGTTCGGGATCCGTCACGCCTTCTTTGGCGCGCACGCTTTCGGCCAAGGCGAGGCCGGTCAAGGTGTCGGCGCGCTCCAACTGGCGCGGCGTGCCCTCGAAGACGATCTTGCCACCATCGCGACCCGCACCCGGGCCCAAGTCGACGACCCAATCCGCCGCGGCGATGAGTTGTATGTCGTGATCGACGACCATCACGCTGCCCCCGCTCTTCACGATGGCGTCGATGGCAGAAAGCACATGGCTCACTTCGTCGGCGTGGAGCCCCGCGCTGGGTTCGTCGAGCACATAGAGGGCACCCGCGTTGTTGTCCGCAAGGGCGCGAGCCAACTTGAGCCGCTGCGCTTCGCCCCCCGAGAGCGTGCTCAAGGGTTGCCCCAAGCGCAGGTAGCCCAATCCGAGCTTCGACACCGGGCCGAGAGCGCGCAGCACGGGCGTCGAGTCGGCGTAGCGTTCGAGCACTTGATCGATGGTCGCGCTCAGCACGTCGGCAATGCTCAGCCCGCGGTGCTGCACCGACAGCACCGTCTCTTTGAAGCGCAAGCCCCTGCAGACGGGGCACGTGAGCGTGACATCCGCCAAGAACTGCATCTCGACAGTCTCGTGGCCCTCGCCGGCGCAAGTGTCACAGCGGCCGCCCTCGACGTTGAAGGAGAAGTGCGACGCGGTGAGGCCGCGGGCTTGGGCTTCGGGCTCGGCGGCGTAGGCGGCGCGGATTGCGTCCCAGGCTTTGGTGTAGGTGCCAGCGTTGCCGCGAGAGGTGCGGCCGAGGGGTGCTTGATTGACGAGCACGACTTTGCGGAGCGTGTCGAGGCCATCGAGGGCGTCATGCTCGCCAGGGAGCTCGACATCGAAGGCTCCGAAGTGGCGCGCGAGGCTGCGGTACACGATGTCTTCCGCGAGGGTGCTCTTGCCAGATCCACTAGGCCCGGCGATGGCGCACACCACGCCGAGGGGCACCTTCACGCTGACGTTGCGTAGGTTGTTGGCACGCGCGCCTTTGATCCGCAGGAACTCATTGGCCTTGCGGGGGCGCCCAGTTCGCGGATGGCGCGCCAAAGCACGCGCCGTAGCGCCGCCACGGGAAGCCACGTCGTCCGGCGTGCCGTCGAAGGCAAGCTGGCCACCGGCGTCGCCCGCGCCGGGCCCGAGCTCCACCACCCGATCAGCCTCGCGAATCAGCGCGGGATCGTGTTCCACCACGAGCACCGCGTTGTTGCGGCGCGAAAGTTCGCGCAACACGTCGACCAAGGGCGGAACGTCCGAAGGATGTAGCCCCACCGTGGGTTCGTCCAACACGAAGAGCGCGTTGCACAGAGTAGTGCCCAGAGCAGCCGTCAGAGTGACGCGCTGGGCCTCGCCGCCCGAGAGAGTGCGGGCTTGGCGATCCAGGGTCAGGTAACCGAGGCCAACGCGGTTCAGGTAGTTCAATCGCGACGCCATCTCGCGGCGTGCGAACTCGCCCTGCCCCGTGCGGGTTTGGATCCGCTCGATCTTCGTGCAGCCCGCAGAGATTTCCAGGGCATGCCACTGGGCGATGTTGAGCCCACCCACGCGATAGGACAGAGCACGCTCGTTGAGGCGCTGTCCCTTGCACACCGCGCAGCGATCGTAGGAGCGATAGCGCGCGAGCAGCACCCGCACGTGCATCTTGTAGGTGCGCGTCTCCAAATACGCGAACCATCCACGCACGCCCGGAAAGGTGCCCTCGTCCCAACCGCCATCACCCTCCATGACGATGGCCTGCTGGCGCGAGGTGAGTTTGTCCCACGGCACGTCCAGCGGGATGTCGTGGCGCCGACACAACTTGTTCAGTTGAGTGCGTTCCCAGGACGTGCTCTTGCCGGCCCAAGGGCGGATCGCGCGCCCCTTGAGCGTCTTGCTCGGGTCGGGCACGACCTTGTGCCAATCGATCCCGATGGTGCGGCCGAACCCGCGGCACTCGGGGCACGCACCCAGTGGCGATTCGTAGGAGAACAGCCCTGCGCGCGGAGGCTCGAGGTCGCGGGCGCATTCAGGACACGAAATCCCGCGATGCAACGTGAGCGACAAATCGACTCCGTGCACGTGGGCGGCGCCGTCAGAGCGCTCGAAGGCTTGCTCCACGCTTTGCGCCACGCGCTTTCGAGCGCTGGGCTCGAGCTGCAGCCGATCCACAACGACGTGTGCGGCGGTATGGCTCAGCACTTCCGACGGTTTGACCGAATCGATATCCCGCGCCTTGCCCTCGAGCCACAAGCGCCGATAGCCGTCCGCCGCCAGCTGCTCACGCACTTCGAGGTAGTGCTCTGCGTCGCGGATCGAAAGCGGGTAGGTGATCACCGCGCGCTGGCCGTGTCCATGAGAGAGCACGCGTCCTGCAGCGCCCTGCACGTCCAGCTCCACGCCTTCCGCATCGTGCTCCGGGCACACCGGCTGCGCCTCCCGCGTGAACAACGCCGACAAGTACGGCTCCAGATCCGCCATCGTCGCCACCGTCGAACGCGAGCTCTTCACCGGTGCACGCCGATCCACGGCGATGCCCGCAGCCACGGGCTCGAGCCTCTCCATCGGCGGCCGCTCCAGCCGCTCGAGAAACTGCCGCGCGTAGGGCGAAAAGCTCTCGACAAAGCGCCGCTGCCCCTCCGCGTACAACGTATCCAGCGCCAAACTGCTCTTACCCGCCCCACTGACCCCAGTGAGCACCACCAGCTTGCCCGGAGCCAAGTCGAGGCTCACGCCTTTCAAATTGTGCGTCCGCGCACCCTTGAGCTCGATGGGCAGCATTCGCTAGCGCATATAGCGAACGCTGGCGGCGGGCGACAGGGGGCGCGCGATCTGGGGTGCGGAGTGCGCTACGGCGATCAGCCCGCGCACGGTCCGCCATCCCGGGCGGCTCGCCAAGCCGGGCGTGTGGCACCCCACATCCCCGCGGGTTGAGAGTTGGTATACAAACTCTCAACTTCGCACTCCGCACCCCCCGTACACTCGGCAGCGCTGGACCCGAAGAACGGCACACTGGAGAAGTGCGTGCCGTCGCTGGGGATTGGGAATTGGGGGTCGCGGGCCTGGTGCAGACAGGGCCACTACTCCCGCCTTCGGCCGCGCTTGGCGGGTGACTGGCGCCGCCTCGCTTTGGCGCTCCTGCGGGGACTCGGGTTCAGCGCTGCGTCGCGGCGGTCCGCCGCGGAGCGGCTTGCTCCGGCTTCGCAGAACGTGGATTGCCGATACCGGCTGCACCTCCTTGTACGTGACTGAATCGCAAGGCGGCCGTTGTGCTCGGCGAGTCGCGTTCCGTAGCGCTGCGCACTTCGGACGGCCGAACAACGTGCGTCAGGGCTCGCCGCAGAACATGCGGTTGCCGATGCGGTCGTTGCAAAACGGCCCCGTGAGCGGGGCAGAGCAGTCGCTATCGCTCACGCAGGGGTAGCGTGGTGTCGCCTGCTTCGCCTTCTCAGTTTCTGACTCCGCATACACTGCTGCGCACTTGGCCGTGTAGGATGTGCAGTCGAGCCAGCCGCAGCGGTCGCAGTTTGAAGGAATGAGCACGCAACCCGCTCCGTTCGGATCACACTCGATTCCTCCTCCTTGCGTCAGCTCGAAGCAGAAGCAACCGGTGTTCTCTTCCGCGGGACACAGCCCATCGGTGCTCCCGTCGTAGCTTTTCAAGTCGTAGGGCGGGCATGCGTCGCTGTCGGGCTGGGCATCGGCACCACCGTCGAGGGTGGCGTCGATGCCCGTCGCAGCATCTCCCGCTGACCCAGCGGAGCCGTCCATGCCCGCGCTTCCCGCCGCGCCCGAGTCGGGTTTGCGCTCCCCCTCGTCCTTGGCGCATGCCGACACAATGATGTGAGCAGCCACCGGCACGAGAAAAACCAGATATGTCAATCGTTGCTTCATCATTCGCCTCTCACTGTGCGACCCACGTCAGACCGAAGGTGCTGTATGAGATTGAACTCTGGTACTGGTAGATTGCGATGGTGAAGTCCATCACGCTCGCAGTGGTGTTCTGAACCGCGGTGTACTGATAGGTCTGGTTTGGATTGGCGCTGTAGCCTACGAATTGGGGGTAGTTGACGCTGGACCCAGCGTAGAGGGAGAACATCGGCAGTGCCGTGCCCGTGCAATTAGTCTCGTTTGCGGGCGCACCGCAGGTGACGTTCGCCATCGCGTGTGCGGCGACCCGTAGCCACTGCCCGGGTTGCACGCGAGCCGTGTAGAACTCCGGGTACCAGCCATTGGAAGTCAGCGTCAGCGTGCCGTAGTCGTGACCCACGGGAGACGGCGAGTTGCCGCCATCCCGCTTGTTGCCAGCGGTGAGCACCGCAGTCGTGACCCAGCCGTTCAGGAGCCCGGCGCCATCCCGATCGTCGATGGTGTCGCTCAGGTCGAGCGGAAAGACGCCGCCCATGGCCTGGTCAACATTCTCGTCAGCGCCCACCAGGACCGCGGGAATGAAGACTTCTGGCCAACCCTTGATTGCGATATTTGCCTGGTGGGCGGCCGCCGCGACCGCGGCGACCTGGGGCGCGGCATAGCTGGACCAGCCATTGCCATTCCCTATCAGTTCAATCTGACCGGGCAGTTCGTCTGCACTGTCGATTTGGGTGCCTGGCGCCACGACGTGGGGCAGCTCCCACCCCGATGCGCCGCCCCAGTTGGCCGTCTGGCTCGCGGGGGACATTGTTGCGTTGGTTCGCAGCGCGGAGCCATTGTCGTTCGCAGCGCCGACCACCAGGCCGTTGTGCAGGTTCATGCAGCTTCGAGCTGGCGTGGGCGAGTTGTTGCCGGTGACACCTGTGATCGTCGGCCACGGGCCTTGTGTGGCCAGGTAGTCCAAGTAGAGGTCCGTGCCAGTCTGCGGGCTGCCTGGGGAACCGCACGCACTGCGGTTGATGACGCTCGCGCCATTGTTGAGTGCCCAGACCGCGGAACCGCTCAACGTGCACGTGCCTCCGGCCCAGTTTGCGGGCAGCGTGGTGACGGCGCTGGCAGCGCCACCCCAGACCGTGACGGAGTTTCGTACGATTCCCATCGTTGCGCGCATGTGCCAGTCGGTGCTGCCCGATGAGCACGCGCAGAGGAAACTCCCTCCGCACACGCCACCGGTTGGCACACCATTCAGATTGGCATAGCTGTCGGGCTGAGCTCCCTCGAGCATGGCTACGGTGATGCCGCTGCCGGTCCAACCGAACGCGGCCAAGGTGTCGAATAGCCCCAACTGAATGTAGTTCTCGGACTGGAGTACTTCCTTTTCATGGTCGGCGGCGGGCATGACCCGGACGACCTCGTCGGACTGGCCCAACAGCGGCAGGGCTGTGGCGGGCACGCGCAGCGTCAGCCGTGGGATGGGCCGAGCCAGAGGTGGCGCGAACACCGCCGTGGGAATGCGAGTCGAGATCTCATTTCGAAGCGCGCTCGCCGTCGCGGAGGTCCGCGCATCCCGAGTCGTCTGGGCCGCGACGCGGGCGCCCGAATCGTTGAGCAGCACTTCCTTGGAGGGAAGGTCTCGCTCGTCGATGGCGAACCAGACATCCACGTCGACTTCGCCCGACGCCGTGGCAGCGATGGCGGGATCCAGCTTGTGATGAATGGTCGCGAACGCCTCGTAGTTCTTCCGCCACTCGCTGACGGGGTCCACAACCTTGCCGCCCACGACCCAGTCTACTTCGAGTTGCTGAGGCGGTGGCTTGACGCAAGTGCGAATCGTAGCGATGCGCTTCGAGTAGGGCAGAGCAAGGGTGCGCTCATGCAACGTCCCCACACACTCAGAAAGTGCCTGGGAGCTGGACGCAACCCCTGGCTCGTTCCCTTCTTCACCTTGTTCAGCGGAACACGCGATGCCGGCACTCACCGCCGCCACCACTAGTAGTAGGCCCGCCGCTACCCGCGCAGTTGTCGCGCGACTGCTTGGCTGCTTGGCTGCTTGGCATGTATCACCCCCGTGGGGATTGGCAACGGGATTTCGTTGCGTCAGAAACGATGGATCCTTGGCGTGGCTCGCGCAAGATGGCGTGCTCATTACGGCGGACCAGAAGTTGTGCAAGTCTGGCGCAATCGCCGTTATGCCGAACAGTATCGGCCAGTTGCACACAGGTGGAGCGGCATGGCGTGGGGCGCTTCGCGGCGACGATTCATGACGAACATCATCCGAAGACCGCCTTTCCCGCCTCAATGCGAATCTTGAGCCAACCTCTTACCGGAGTCCGAGTGGGCGCGCTCCCCTCCTCTGCCCCTCAGGAGTCGGAGAATTCCACTTTGTGCGCACCGAACGCCCAACAAGAAGTGGAGGCGGCTTGGCCCAGCTTGGGAGTAGTGGCCCAGAACGCCCCCGCGAACCGACCCCCAAACCCAAAGAAGAACTCAGCAGGTCTGCGTCAACGAAACCCTCAGCACACCGACCACGCCTTCCGCATCGTGGTCCGGGCACACCGGATGCGCCTCCCGCGTGAACAACGCCGACAAGTACGGCTCCAGATCCGCCATCGTCGCCACCGTCGAACGCGAGCTCTTCACCGGTGCACGCCGATCCACGGCGATGCCCGCAGCCACGGGCTCGAGCCTCTCTATCGGCGGCCGCTCCAGCCGCTCGAGAAACTGCCGCGCATAGGGCGAAAAGCTCTCGACAAAGCGCCGCTGCCCCTCCGCATACAACGTATCCAGCGCCAAGCTGCTCTTACCCGCCCCACTGATCCCGGTGAGCACCACCAACTTGCCCGGAGCCAAGTCGAGGCTCACGCCTTTCAAATTGTGCGTCCGCGCACCCTTGAGCTCGATGGGCAGCATTCGCTAGCGCATATAGCGAACGCTGGCGGCGGGCGACAGGGGCGAAGGATTTCGACCACAAGGGCCGCCGGTTCAGAAGCCGAAGATCTCAGGTCTGGGATTTGGGTTTGGGGTCGCGACAGTGGGGCACAGTGGGCCACTACTCTCGGGTTGGGGCGCGGGAGGCGGGTGGGTCGCGCCTCGCCAGCCGCTATCAAACCAACCCCGTGCCACCGCCCGAAACACGTTGCTCAAGTCCCTGACATCGGAGCGCCGCTGAGGTTCGTCCGGGAATCAGGCCCGTTGCCTTCGAGCAGCGTAACAGCCACTTCGGATCCCTAGGGATTCGCCAAGGGGAATCATCACGTCCGCGGACACTACAGGTGTGAAGCACAGTCCGACCGTGCAGAAAACCACGCGGTCCAATCTGCATCTGTTTCGTGAGTGACACTACGAACAGCGTCTGCCTCGATCTTGATGCCCATATACTCGTGTGCGATGCAGCCGAGCGCGCAGTCCCCACCGGCCCTGTCGAAGATGTAGTAGCGAGTTGTGCCAACGACCTCGGGGCAGATGTCCGACCCATCCAGGTAACCGAGAGTCTTCACCAAGCTCGCAATGTGCGGGAGAGTTCATAGTCTGCGGCGAGCTCTGAGCGTCTCAGGCGCTTGGCTCCCACGTCGCGTCGTGGCCGTTCTGCTCCAAGACCCAGACAAGGATGAAACCATCCGTCGCTTGGGTCGAATCAAGGCCACGCTCGAGGCTCTCAAGGCAGCGGAGGACTCACCTAATACCATTGGGTCGTGAAATCGAACGGCCGCCGAAAAGCAGCCAACACCGGGGAACGAGCGTCGTTCAGCACCGTTCTGCGCTGCGGAATATCTCCGAGCGATGAAACTCGAGGAACTTCTCTTGTTCGTCGTTGAACCCGCCAACTTCGGGTGGTCGCTCCGGATCCACACCCAGCTTGACCAGGCTCTCTTCGTCGGCGACTTCCGAAACCAACAGCTTCCCGTCGCCGAACGAAATAAAACCGCGGTCGAACAAAAAGTCCGCCTGCGGCGCCAGCATCAGTCCGTTGTTCGCACTCAACCGCTCGTCGTTTCCGGCATGGCGCCAGGGCTTTATGTGGCTTGCAATCAGATACGCACCATTATTGACCCTGGTCACGCGACATGCGCGCTCGACCTGCGAGACCTTGTTTCGGAAAGCGCCCTGCCCTCGGCGTGCTCGAATCAGCGCCTCTCGTTCAGTCTTTCCCATTGGTGATTGCGCGAGTTCCTCCACAATATGTTGCTCCCACGTCGTCCGCTCGCGCTCTTCTAACGATGCGACGAGCGCAGCGCGGTTCTCGCGAACATGAAGCAAGCCGCCGGGTGCCCCAGCAGCCCGCAGAAAGAGCTCGCCCAGGGCGTTCGGGAGCGCCGCTAAATACACAGTTTGGAGCCCCTTTCCGGTTTCGCGATGAAGCGGAGAATACTTGGCTGGCAGCAGTGGCTGCACCTTCCTCCAGATTGCAGCTTCCCGAGGCGCGACGACGTTGGAGACACGCGTGTATTGGACGTCGGCTCGATATCCGATTTGACTCCAGTTCCGGCCAACGTCCCCGAACTCTGTGGGCTTCGGAGCGTCATAGCCAAAGGACCGCAGCAAACCGTACGCTCGAATCGCAGTGTCCCAGTACGAGAACACGATGTCGCCCGGCGCCACCGCCTTCATGTTGTCGTAGAACTGGTTGCGCGCATTGTCGGCCCGCCGCTTGGGCGACCACAGATACCCACCGCTGACTTCCTGGCGGTGCGTCTGCTTTTGGTTCACCCACCAATAGCGCATCTGGTCTCAGCGTAGCGCACTGCGAATCGCGATGGGGCAACCCTCGAGCAAGTGCGCAGCCTTGGGCCGCCTATTCTACTTGCCCAAACGCCGCAGCTTGGCCTCGAAGTTCTTCAGCACGGCATCAGTCAAGTATCGGTTCTTCGCGGCCATGCTTTGCCCGACACGTTCGGCCGCCTTCGCGTCGATTCCGCCGGAGCGTGCGAGCTGCAAGACCAACTCTAGACCCCACAGCACGCTCACGGCATCTTCGGCGCAGGCTCGTCTGAGTCGGCCGTCGTTCGTCACGCAAGTCCATCGCCCGTCTTTCGCGAGCAGCAAGCAGACATGGTCCGCGAAAGAGAGCCCACGACGGCGAACTGCGGCCAGCGACATAACCTCGAAGCTTGGCTCGACAGGGATCACCCCTGCTTCGATGACACCGTCACGGGGCACGCTCTTGGCCTCGGACAGCACGGTTTCCGCAACATGTATCGCACCCACGTGGCGGATCACCAATGTCAACAGGCTTGGGTCCGTGTCCCAAAAGTCGATCAGAACGCAAGCGTCCAGTATGAGCAACGCGCGTTTCGCCACGTCATTACCCCACCCATGAGTTCGCAAGTTCCCGCATGTCTGCCAGATCGAGACGCAAGATCTCTGCGCCCCGACTCAAGCTGATCTTCTCTCGCTCGATGGCCAGGCGGACCAACCTGTTCAAACGGTCCTCGCGGAAATCGTCGTCGACCAAGCTCGCAGGCTCGTCCGCAACGCGGTCCACGGGGCGCCCACCGAACTCATGGGGTTTCAGCGCTTGCGGCTCGGCGATTCGAGTCAGGGGATGCCCATACTGACGTGCGTATGCAGAATGAAACTGCGCCCACGCTCGCGCCCGCTCCGCTGGAAGGAGTCCGACGGCGAAACGGTACAGCACCGATTGCCAGCTCACCTTGAAGATGCGCTTGACCTTGAACACCCGATCCACGAGCCCGAGGCCACGCGCCTCTTCCCATTCCTTCAGGAAGAGCGCGTCGGGCATGAGAAAGTGACCGGCAAAGGCGTCGGCCTCTTTCTCCTCGGCTTCCTGTTCTTCAGTCTGCTGGACGTCGTAGGCGCTGGGATGCAGCAGTAGATGCCCAAGTTCGTGAGCGGCGGTGAAGATCCACCGCTCCACGGATACGCGGTCCCACACGTTCACGAATACCGCCGGGCCGCCGTCCTGCTGCCCGATAGACAGCCCGAAGAATCCTTCCGACGCGACCGGGGCAGTCAGCACTTTTGCACCGTTATCCTCGAGCAGACCGCACATGTCACGCACGATGTCCTCGTGCGCGCCGTCAGAAAGCCCGAGGGCTTCGCGCGCTTGGGCCGCTGCTTGCTTCGCAAACCTCACGCCTCGGCCCTTCGAACGCGCGAGCCGAGCGGCCAGCCCCATGAGTTTCCACTGCACCTTGCCGCCAACCAGTGCCTCGACCTCTTCGTAGTCGTCGAGCCAGCGAGCCACGTCCGCCAGGATGTTCTCCCGCGTCATCATCCGCTTGTTGGCGCGAAAGCGAACATGTCGTAGCTCTCGAACAGGCGCGAGCAGCTCTGGGACCGAAACCCCGAGTGCGGCGGAGATTCGCTCGAGCGAAGCCAACCGTGGGGCCACTTTGCCGGTTTCGATCTCTCGATACCCGATGCGCGACAGACCTGCAGCCTCCGCCACCGCGCGCTGGCTGAGCCCCTTGGCGGTGCGGAGTCGGCGCAAATTCGCCGGCGGTGCAACGGGATCGCTCATGGTGTGAACTTATCACCTTGACGAAGTCTGACAACAGGTTATCTTTGAAATACACTCTTAGGCCAAGGCCTCCAGGCGTCGAAGGTGATGTGACCGAGCCTGGGGTGCGGAGGCGCCCAGTGCGCTGCAACCGGGTGCCGGCGGAACATCAGCGTTGCTCGAGCACCGTCATCGCTCGAAAGCGCCAGTGCGGGATGCCACTCGTCATGCCCGGGAGCACCATCAATGACTGTTTGCGCGTCAACCTGAAGCCACTCGCATTCCTGGCCGCCTCCGCCGCCGTCGCCCGCCGTGCCACCGAGACCGCCGCCGCCCGCCGTGCCGCTCTGGCCCCCAACGTGGCCTCCGACGCCTCCGGTTGAAGCCGCTGCGGTGCCCCCGGCTCCACTATCCACCGTGGAAGCACCGCCCGATTCGCCACCCAGCAGAAGCTGCGAACGCCCACCGCACGCGAACGCGGCGCATAGCGCCGGGATCGCGTGCGACAGCAGAAGCGAAAGGCGAGACTTACGCGGGCCCATGCGCCGGGGCGCAACGCGGGTCACGTTGGCACCAGAGGCATTCGGCGAGCATAGCGTGGACGTCTATAGTTTCAATCGTGAGCGGAAATGGTCGGGCTCCAGGCGCTGGCCGATCTGGACTGCTGGTCTCGACTTGAACTGGTGCGGTCCAACGCCATTGGGCGACGACGCTCAAGAGAGCGGACGCAACTGCCTCACGGCTCCGCACGATAGATCCGACCGGACTTGGTGAGCAACCACAGTACTCCGGAGCGAGTCATGTGGATGTCTTTCGGGCCCTCGGGCGAATCGATCATCTTGGGGCCGTCCTTGGTTTGGATCTGCCGCTTGGGTGCGGCGATCGTGCCGCGATGCCACTTGGCTCCGTCGAATTGGAAGATCTTCTCGGAGCCGCCGACGAACCAGATGTCCTTCGCGCTCGCTCCCGTCATGCGGCGTGGCCTGAAGCCCTCGGGCACTGGCACCATCGTCCAGCGCGACCCGTCGTGCTTGGACAACGCATAGCCAGTGATCGCCCAGACCGTGCCGCTCGGGTCTGCCCACATGTCCCCAATCGATCCGACTGGGGGGTTGTCGAGAACCCAGCGCCCAGAATCAAACCGATACACATGAGCTCCCTTTGTCACGACTTCCAACCAGATCGCGCGCCCGAGGAAGAACATGTTTCCCAAGCCATGCCTCCCGTCTTCGCCGTGGGGCGGGGGGATTGCGAAGCCAAGCAGCGGGCGAGCATCTGGAGGAACGGCGATGCTCGTGCGGCGCGGGCGGGTCTGCATTGCAAGGCGGTAGTGGGCGCCCACTGACTCGCTGTTGAAGTTCTGGCATTGCCGGCCAGCATCGGTAATCACTGTTATCGTGACAGGACTAGTAGTCGATTGCACCGCAATGATTCCGTTTGGACCGGACCCGACGTAGTCTGCTGGATGGTGCGTGGCTCCGCACAACGCCTGCTGCCGAATGCCCTTGCCATCGTGCTCGAGGAGCTTCCCGCTAGAACCGAACCACACGCGGTCGCCCCAGCCGGCAATCGATGAGCGCTCGGCGACCGGTGGCAGCACCTGCCGAAAGGTTCGCGGGAGTGGAAGGTAGGGGCCGGACACCGGCGCTGGTCGTACGAATCTCGGCCGGGTGGCGGCGTCATCGAACGCGACATCCGGCTGCGACGCGTCACCACGACCTGCCGAAGGCGGGGTCGGGTGCGGCGTTGCAGCTGGCGAACATGCAGACCATGCGACTAGCGTCGCGGCAGCGAGCGCTGTCGCACTCCCACCCACACGCGTCACGAGTCTTTGCCGGCGCCACTTCATCTGCTTTCTAGAACTAGCTTGACCGAGAAAAAAAAAAAATCGCTACCATCATTGCATGATGGGGAAAGTTTCGGGGTGGGTGTTGGTTTGTGGCGCTGGCGTGGCTCTGGCATGTAGCGGAGCAGGTGACCCCAAAAGCTCGGGGGGAAGCTCCGCCCTATACGGAGGAACATCCGTGCCCGATGCGAGCAGCGTGGGCGTGGTGTTGATCGAACACTCTGTCGACCAAGCGGGGACAAAGACTTGCAACCTGGGGACCGGGATTGCCATCACTCATGACGTGATCCTGACCGCGGCCCATGTGCTCGACTATGAATTCGCCAAGTTCAAGTGCAAGAACCTGGTCCCGAAGTACCTGCGCTTCACGATGCCCGATCCGTCCGCACCGGGAGGTGCACAAGTACGGACGCTCAGCTGCTCTGGAACAGCGAAGGAAGCCTGTGGTGGTCGTTTTCACAGCAAGTACGAGACGCTGGAGCCCGCGGGTACAGTGCCAACGAAGGAAGAATTCGAGAAACACGCCCGCGAACAGACCGGCAAGGACATCGGAGTGGTGCGCGTCGGTGGTGTCGTCGGTTTCAATGTTGCCGGTGGCGGAGCATTCTACAAGCGCCCCATCTCCAACAAGGAGACGCTGGAACTCTACAACAAGAAAGTGACGTGCTACGGCATGTCCTGGGACAGGCCCCCGTTCAGCTTGGCGCTCGCGAAACGCGGGAAGCTGCGCAAGGCTGACTTCACCGTAGTTCCGCACCCACATCCGAGCACGCTCCTCCCGCAGGAGCTGCCGCTACTTCCGCTGCGAAACAACAAGGACGCATTCGTGACCAATCGCGGTGGTGGACTGGTTGAGACAACGACGGATCCTGGCCCACAAGATACGACCTTCGACGCGGTGATGGTCGGTGGTGATTCGGGTGGGCCATGCATCGAGCACACGACGGGCGCCGAAGGCCCCATCGTCGGAATCATGCACGTGGCCGATGGGAACAAAGTCGGAAGCGTGGACGCTCCTTCGTGGAATCAACACGTCGCCGCCTCCGGTTTTCGCGATTGGGCGCGTTCGCACTTGCGTCACCAAGGCTTTCGCCTCGCTCTCGATCTCGACGCAGACGGATCCGCCGACGATGGCATCGAGGTGCGGCTGTCTGCCACCAATACGCTGGTCATCGTCGCCAGTTTCAACAACGGCGCGCAGGAGTTCCCACTCGACACGCTGTTTCCCGCCAACTTGGCGGATGTGGGCGGCACCTTTGGCGGTGACTTCAACGACGACGGGCGCGACGATATTCTTGGAACGATTGGGCCGGCTCTGACCGCCGTGCCGTACTACTTCGCGGGCGCTCCGACGTTTTCCTTCACGCAGGTCCCAACCTGGCAACCGGCTGGGCCCTACGAGTACATGCGAGTCGGTCGCTACGATGGAGACGACATCGACGACGTTGCAGCCGTGCGCTTCGACGGCAGCGAGGACGTGTTTCTCGGTGAAAAGAACGTGGGTCTGACGGTGCCGGCCCAGTTCGTCCCACGGGGGTTCAACTGGTACGACCCAGCCACGGTTGGCGAGCAGGAGACCTTCGCCATCAGCGCGCCGGGCCTCGAATCGTCTGGGTTTTGGGCGGGAATGCCGATTCAATCTACGACCGGGCGCGTCTACTTCATGGCAAATCCAGGCGCGGGATTCGAAGCGAATCTACTGGACCTCGACATTCTGAAAGCGATTGCGCCCCAGGCACTGTCATATGCATCCGTGCCTGGTGACGGCTTTGGTAGCTCCCTGGCATGGGGCAACTTCGACGGTGCCGCTGACGGCACCCACACACTCGTCATGGGAGCACCGGGCGTAGATGTGTCTGGCCAGAACCGCGCAGGCATGGTGACGACCTTCAAGAACGACTTCCTGCTGAAATGTCCGGTGCCGCTGGACCAGAACGGCGATTGCCCGAAGCAGCCCATCCTCGTGCGTCAGCTCGAGAAGGCGAACCTTCAGGGCAGCCCGGTCGCAGACGGACTGTTTGGCGTGCGGCTGAGTGTTGGAGACTACAATGGCGACGGGCGAGATGACCTGGCCATTCTGTCCCGCGCGGACGTGCACATCATCGGCGGTGAGAAGGATACAGGCTTGACGACTTCGAGCCCACAATCGGTGCTCAGCTGGGCGCAACTGGGGGTCGTCGAGCTAGCCAACCTGGAAACCGCCATGACCAGCGGGGACTTCAATTGCGACGGCTACGAAGACCTGGCGGTCAGCGGGACTCGCGAGCTGGTAGCGGGGTCCGCTGCAGGTGCCGTCACCGTCCTGTACGGCTCCAACACTGGTCTCAACCCGAACGTGCGCCAACGTCTCGACAAGGTAACGCTCGGCCTCGCCAACTTGCCACCTCAAGGTGAGCGCTTCGGGTGGGCACTGGCCGCCGGCAACTTCAACGGCGACTCCTCGCGCGGCCGACCTTGCGTGGATCTTGCGATCGGAGTGAATGAAGGGACGGGCTCCATTCGCAACGGAGCCGTGTACGTCGTGACCGGCGGGACTGGAGGCCTGATCGGTACGACGGTTCAGCGCCTGGCGCAGGGAGTTCTCGCAGGCGGCGAACCAATCAAGGGCACGAATGCCGCTGGCGATGGCTTCGGTGGGTTTCTGGCGATCACCCGAGCGGACTTGGATCGATTCGACGATCTCATCATCGGCGCGTTCAACGACGATCTCGCCGAGGGAGCTGCCCACGTGCTGCGAGGGAGTGCAGAGGGCATCACGGCAGCTGGTCAGGCCTTTTGGAAGCAAGGCGACCCAAAGATCGGAGATATGGCTGAGACCGTCGGGGGCCACCCGCTCACCATAGGTGATCGCTTTGGCTGGAATGTCGGGGGCACGAGCAACGGGCTCGTGATTGTCGGTGCGTCCTGGGAAAGCTTCAAAGTGGGAACGACCGAGACGCTCCAGGCGGGCTGGGCTGGCCTCATTCGTCTGGACGACTCGAAAACTGGGGAGGTGGTCATCAAGGACACTGCTTTCGAAGCCACGGAACCCATCCTCTCGGGCAACGTCCTGCCCTACCGTGCCGTGAGCTTCTTCGGTCGTGAAATCACCCAGGCACGCCCAGCTTTCGTACCTGTGACGACTCCCCCGCCGCGTTACAGCGGTAGCTTGGTGCTTACGAGTGGCGGGCTGCGCGGGATTTGCTTCCCCGATGTCACGCCTCCGGTGATCGACTCCGTGACCGCAAGCCCCTCCTGCATGTGGCCGCCGAACCACAAGCAAGTGCAGTTCGATCTAGGCCAAGAGATTGTCGTGTCGGCAACTGACTATTGCGATCCTGCACCGACAACACGCATCGTCAGCGTCTCGAGCAACGAGGCAACCAAGCCGAACGACATCGTTTACACCAGTGACAAGGTGTGCCTGCGCTCGACGCGTGCTGGCTCCGGAGCGCGGACCTACACCGTGACTGTCGAGGTCAAGGATGCCGCGGGCAATACGGCCGAACGCGATGTAACTATCGAGGTGCCCAAGAGCCAAGCGAGCGGTTGTCCAAAGCTTCCCAACAGCGCCTTCGGGTGCCAGTAGCCGGACGCTACGGCCCCGCTTGGGAGTAGTGGCCCACGGCGCACCCGCGACCCGACCCCCAAACCCAAAGAAACTCAGCAAGTCAGTTTCGACAAGCCCCTCGGCACAGCTCCACGCCTTCCGCATCGTGCTCCGGGCACACCGGGAGCGCCTCCCGCGTGAACAACGCCGACAAGTACGGCTCCAGATCCGCCATCGTCGCCACCGAAGCCCACCAGTTCCGCGCAGGGTAGCTTCAGCACTCCGTGCAACTGCGAGCTACCGCATCAACGGCGCGCGAGCTCTTCACCGGCGCGCGGCGATCCACTGCGATGCCCGCGGCCACGGGCTCGAGCTTGTCCATCGGCGGCCGTTCGAGACCGAAGGGAACCCCTCAGGGGGAGTCGCTCGAGGAACTGCCGCGCATAGGGCGAAAAGCTCTCCACGAAGCGCCGCTGCCCCTCCGCGTACAACGTATCCAGCGCCAAGCTGCTCTTACCCGCCCCACTGACCCCAGTGAGCACCACCAGCTTGCCCGGAGCCAAGTCGAGGCTCACATCTTTCAAATTGTGCGTCCGCGCACCCTTGAGCTCGATGGGCAGCATTTGCTAGCGCATATAGCGAACGCTAGCGGCGGGCGACAGGGGCGAAGGATTTCGACCACAAGGGCCGCCGGTTCAGAAGCCGAAGATCTCAGGTCTGGGATTTGGGTTTGGGGTCGCGACAGTGGGGCACAGTGGGCCGCTACTCTCGGGCTGGGCCACAAGTTGCGGGTGGGGCGTGCGGCGAGTTCGGTTGTCATTGCTACTCCGGTGTCGCGTCGGGGACTGGGTCGCTCCTCGGTGCACGCTGAAAGTTCAGAATGCTCGCGCCAGCTCGGCAAAGGCCCACGGCACGGAGCCCGGCATGCGGCAAGACGGAGAGCCCGCCCAGTTTGCACAAATCGTCGTCACATCGTCGGCCACGCCACCCCGTGTCGTCGAGGCGTTCCGACGCATGCCCATCATGAGCCGGGGATGGGGTCCCATGGTCAGGTGGAACCGCTTGGTCGATCCGAGCGCGTTCTCACAGGCCGATCTGTGACACCAACCAGCGGACTGTTGTACCCCCCAATTGACTGGAGCACCGCACCACCGGCTACGCCCGGGGCCGTGGCGTTTGCGCACGGCACAGGACTTGCTGTTGTTCTCTGTCATGACCCGTTCTCTGTTCTTCGTCCGTGCGTTGGCGATGGGCGTGTGCGTCTATCCGATGGGGTGTGGCAGCGAAAGCGTGTCACAGCAGCAACCGCACGACGCAGGTCCGGTGGAAGCAGGCAGCGTGCCTTGCAACGCTGCCGCGAGTTGCGAACCCGGAATGTCCTGTACGTGCCCCCAGTGCGCTTCAGGCTGCGACGCGTGCAACCAGGACGGGACCTGTGACCCGGCATCCGAGTCGTGCGCGTGTGGGGACTGCGCTTGGGAACCTGAGTGCCCCAACGCTGGCAACCTCGGCGATGCATGCATCGTCGAGCCCGAGGCCTGTCAGGGCCTGAACGCCGAGATCAAGAGCTTGGGCCTCGTTGAGATTCCACCATTCCGGCTTTGCAAAGAGATGGACGGCAAAGAGTACTGTAGCTATTCGTGCACCCCTAACGATACCTGCGCGAAATTGGGGGCCTGGTGTGACCGCTTTTTCAATGAGTGGTGGTGTCGAGCGGGTGCGGATCCGGGGCCGCCGTATGGCCTGACGTCTTGGCCTACCAGTGAATGTATTGACGTCCAGTCGGGGGTGCAAAGCTGCGCGATCGTCTGCGCCAAGTATGGAATGGAATGCGTCTCGACCGAATTTGGCGATACCTGCGCCGTCCAAGGGGCCAGCACAAATGAATGCGATAGTCCGATCCGAACAATCGCGCAGGATCTCGGCTTGGTCCTCTCGGACAAAGCGCGTTGTCAGTGCAAGTGACGTGGCAGTACGATGCAGCTTCGGTCTAGCTTTAGCGTATCCAGCGCCAAGCTGCTCTTACCCGCCCCACTGACCCCGGTGAGCACCACGAGCTTGCCCGGAGCCAAGTCGAGGCTCACATCTTTCAAATTGTGCGTCCGCGCACCCTTGAGCTCGATGGGCAGCATTTGCTAGCGCATATAGCGAACGCCGGCGGCGGGCGACAGGGGGTGCGCGATTCGGGGCCGAAGGAGCGCCGCGACGGAAGGGGCGCGCACAGCCCGCCATCCCCTGCGTCTCGCCAAGCCGGGCGTTTGGCGCCCCACATCCCCGCGGGTTGAGAGCTGGTATACAAACTCTCAACTTCGCACTCCGCAACCCCCCGTACACTCGGCAGCGCTGGACCCGAAGAACGGCACACTGGAGAAGTGGGTGCCATCGCTGGGGATTGGGGATTGGGGGTCGCGAGCCTGGTGCAGACAGGGCCACTACTCCCGCCTTGGGCCGCGCGGCGCGGACTCTGGTGCGGCGCCTACCCGCAGAACATCCGGTTGCCCATGCGCTGATTGCAGTACTCCCCAGTCACCGTCGGTGCACAGTCGTTGTCTCGGATGCAAGGGACGCTCAACGGGTCGTTCTTCACCTGTTCGATGTATTGTTCAGAATACACTGCCGCGCACGCAGGAGTAGGCGACGCGAGGCTAAGGCACGTCGCAGCGTCGAACTCTGCATCAAGGAGCGCAGAACATTCGGTTTCCGACACGGAGTTTGCAGTATTCTCCGGTCACCGTGGGCGCACACCCCTCGTCGCTGACACATGGAACCTTCCACGGACTAGCCTTCGCGTCCTGGATGTCCCCTTCGGAGTACACGGCCGCGCAGGCTGCGGTGTAGGATGTGCAGTCGAGCCAGCCGCAGCGGTCGCAGTTTGAAGGAATGAGCACGCAACCCGCTCCGTTCGGATCACACTCGATTCCTCCTCCTTGCGTCAGCTCGAAGCAGAAGCAACCGGTGTTCTCTTCCGCGGGACACAACCCATCGGTGCTCCCGTCGTAGCTCTTCAAGTCGTAGGGTGGGCACGCGTCGCTGTCGGGCTTGGCGTCGGCGCCGCCGTCGAGGGTGGCGTCGGCGCCCGTCGCAGCATCTCCCGCCGAGCCAGCGGAACCGTCCATGCCTGCGCTTCCCGCCGCGCCCGAGTCGGGTGTGCGCTGCCCCTCGTCTTTGGCGCATGCCGATGTGGCGAGGTGGGCGAGCGCCGGCACGAGCAAGAGCAGATAGGTCAGTCGTTGCTTGATCATTCGCCTCTCGCTGTGCTGCAGCCGGCACCCGGCCCGCGCTGAAGCGTAGCCCCACGCCGCGCTAGGTGCCCGCCTCGCATACGACTGCTCGAATGGTGCGTGGTGATCGGTGCGCGCAAGTCGCTTCGCGACGCTACGCAGGACCGAGGCTCGATGGTGGCGCCTCAGGGCTCGCCGCAGAACATGCGGTTGCCGACACGGAGTTTGCAGTACTCTCCTGTCACGGCAGGTGCGCAGTCATTGTCGCTGACGCAGGGCTTCTTCCACGGACTAGCCTTCGCGTCCTGGATGTCCCCTTCGGAGTACACGGCCGCGCAGGCTGCGGTGTAGGATGTGCAGTCGAGCCATCCGCACCGCTCGCAGTTCGCTCCAATGATGAAGCAGCCCGCGCCGTTTGGATCACACTCGGTACCAGCACCCTGCGTCAGCTCGAAGCAGAAGCAGCCGGTGTTCTCTTCCGCAGGGCACAGCCCGTCGGTGCTTCCGTCGTAGCTCTTCAAGTCGTAGGGTGGACACGCGTCGCTGTCGGGCTTCGCGTCGGCGCCGCCGTCGAGGGTTGCGTCGGTGCCCGTGCCGGCATCTCCCGCTGACCCGGCGGAACCGTCCATACCCGCGCTTCCCGCCGCTCCCGAGTCGGGTTTGCGCTCCCCCTCGTCCTTGGCGCACGCCGTTGCGCTGATGTGAGCGACCACCGGAAAGAGCAAGAGCAGATACGTCAGTCGTTGCTTCATCGCTTCGCTCCTCACTGTGCGACCCACGCCAGGCCAAAGGTACTGTACGAAATTGAGCTCTGGTATTGGTAGATTGCGATGGTGAAATCCATCACGCTTGCGGTCGTGTTTTGAACCGCCGTGTATTGGTAGGTCTGGTTTGGATTCGCGCTGTAGCCTACGAATTGGGGATAGTTGACGCTAGAGCCAGCGTAGAGGGAGAACATCGGCAGTGCCGTGCCCGTGCAATTGATCTCGGTTGCGGGCGCACCGCACGTGACATTCGCCATCGCGTGCGCCGCGACCCGCAGCCACTGCCCGGGCTGCACGCGAGCTGTGTAGAACTCCGGATACCAGCCATTGGAAGTCAACGTCAACGTGCCGTAGTCGTGACCGGCGGGGGACGGCGAATTGCCACCATCACGCTTGTTGCCAGCGGTGAGCACCGCAGTCGTGACCCAGCCGTTCAGGAGCCCGGCGCCGTCCCGATCGTCAATGGTATCGCCCAGGTCGAGCGGAAACACGCCGCCCATGGCCTGGTCGACATTTTGGTCAGCGCCCACCAGGACCGCGGGAATGAAGACTTCTGGCCAACCCTTGATCGCGACGTTTGCCTGGTGCGCCGCCGCCGCGACCGCCGCGACCTGGGGCGCGGCATAGCTCGATGACCCGTTGCCATTTCCTATCAACTCGATCTGCCCTGGAAGTTCGTCCGCGCTGTCGATCTCAGTGCCTGGTGCCACGACATGGGGCAGCTCCCACCCCGATGCACCGCCCCAGTTGGCCGTCTGGCTGGCAGGAGACATTGTCGCGTTCGTTCGTAGCGCGGAGCCATTGTCGTTCGCAGCGCCAACCACCAGGCCGTTGTGCAGGTTCATGCAGCTTCGCGTCGGGCTTGGCCAGAAGTTCCCGGTCACACCCGTGATCGTCGGCCACGGGCCTTGTGTGGCCAGGTAGTCCAAGTAAAGGTCCGTGCCAGTCTGCGGGCTGCCTGGGGAACCGCACGCACTGCGGTTGATGACGCTCGCGCCGTTGTTGAGTGCCCAGACCGCGGAACCGCTCAACGTGCACGTGCCTCCGGCCCAGTTTGCGGGCAGCGTGGTGACGGCGCTGGCAGCGCCACCCCAGACCGTGACGGAGTTTCGTACGATTCCCATCGTTGCGCGCATGTGCCAGTCGGTGCTGCCCGATGAGCACGCGCAGAGGAAACTCCCTCCGCACACGCCACCGGTTGGCACACCATTCAGATTGGCATAGCTGTCGGGCTGAGCTCCCTCGAGCATGGCTACGGTGATGCCGCTGCCGGTCCAACCGAACGCGGCCAAGGTGTCGAATAGCCCCAACTGAATGTAGTTCTCGGACTGGAGTACTTCCTTTTCATGGTCGGCGGCGGGCATGACGCGAACTACCTCGTCGGACTGGCCCAACAGCGGCAGGGCTGTCGCGGGCACGCGCAGCGTCAGCCGTGGGATGGGCCGAGCCAGCGGTGGCGCGAATACGGCGTTGGGAATGCGCGCCGAGATCTCGTTTCGAAGCGTGTTCGCCATTGCGGACGTCCGCGCATCCCGAGTCGCCTGGGCGGCGACGCGCGCGCCCGAATCGTTCAGCATGACTTCCTTGGAGGGGAGGTCTCGCTCGTCAACGGCGAACCAGACATCCACGTCGACTTCGCCCGACGCCGTGGCAGCGATGGCGGGATCCAGCTTGTGATGAATGGTCGCGAACGCCTCGTAGTTCTTCCGCCACTCGCTGACGGGGTCGACGACCTTGCCATCTACGATCCAGTCTACCTCGAGCTGCTGAGGTGGGGGCTTGACACAGGTGCGTATGGTGACGAGCCGCTTCGAGTAGGGCAGAGCAAGGGTGCGCTCGTGCAACGTACCCACACACTCTGAAAGTGCCCGGGAACTGGATACAATTCCCGGCTCGCTTCCTTCTTCACCTTGTTCAGCGGAACACGCGATGCCGGCACTCACCGCCGCCACCACTAGAAAGCCCGCCGCTACCCGCGCAGTTGTCGCGCGACTGCTTGGCTGCTTGGCTGCTTGGCATGTATCACCCCCGTGGGGATTGGCAACGGGATTTCGTTGCGTCAGAAACGATGGATCCTTGGCGTGGCTCGCGCAAGATCGCGCGCTGTCCTTGTCGCCAGCAACTTGTGCAGGTTTCGCGCAATGTCCTGTTTAGCTGAAGCGTATCGCGTAGTTACGGACGCGCGAAGTGGCGGACCGGGCGATACTTCGCGGCGACGATTCATGACGAACATCATCCGGAGAGCGTTCGGCAAGACGCAACCGGTGAGGGCTCGTCGGCAGACCTGCAGGGGGCCGCTCGCCTTTCTGTCCCCTCTGCGTTCTGCGTCTCCACCGCCGAGCGTCCGATGACCCAACGAAGGTCGAGCCGCATGGCCCCGCGTAGGAGTAGTGGCCGACAGCGCCCCGCACCCCATCGGGTATCGCGAAGCGCGTCGAACCGACCGCAAACCCAAAGAAGAACTGAGTGCGTCTGCTTCGACAAAACCCTCGGCACATCGACCACGCCTTCCGCATCGTGGTCCGGGCACACCGGATGCGCCTCGCGCGTGAACAACGCCGACAAGTACGGCTCCAGATCCGCCATTGTCGCCACCGTCGAGATTCACCGCCGCGTCGCAGAGCTGTTGGGACGTGGCTTGATACCCTCGGCCGATCGGGTTTTGGGGCGCCGGCGCTACGTGCGTGTTAGTCTTCAAGCGCATGGTTTCACGCGCGCCGACGGTCTTCACCGAAGTCGAGTACCTCGCGCTCGAGGCCGCGAGTGACACGAAGCACGAGTTCGACGATGGCGCCATCGTCGCGATGGCAGGAGCGTCCCCGGCCCACAACGCGCTTGCGGCGAACATGACCGCCTCGTTGCGTACGTTGTCGCGGGGCAAACCCTGCGTGACTCTGACGAGCGATCAGCGCATCCACGTCCCTACCACCGGTCTCTACACCTATGTAAACGTGCTGGTCGCGTGCGGCGAGCGCCAATACAAGCCAGGGCCGCCGGCATCGCTCCTCAACCCTACGGTCATCGTCGAAGTCACGTCGGACTCGACGGAGGACTACGACCGCGGGAAGAAATTCGTCAGCTATCAGAGCATCCCCGATCTACACGACTACATCATCGTCTCCCATCGCGAATGCCGTATCGATCACTACCGGCGCGCCGAAGGTGGCGAGTGGATCGTCGCCACGCACGCAGCGTTGGACTCCCGCGTTGCTTTGACTGGTCTAGACGGCAGCTTCACCGCAGGCGACATCTACGACGGTGCCGACTTGGCAGAGGGCGCGTAGCGCCAGCG
Organism: Polyangiaceae bacterium; assembly: GCA_965222375.1. Classification (GTDB taxonomy): domain Bacteria; phylum Myxococcota_A; class Polyangia; order Polyangiales; family Polyangiaceae; genus JACKEA01. The sequence continues at coordinate 1,560,410 of CBDCTZ010000016.1, read as the reverse complement.
CCGCTTTCGTGCCTACTTCTCGCAACCGCGCCGGCGTGCGCGGTTGCACCGCTGAGGTTGGCCCAAGAATCAGTCCCATTACCTACGCAGTTCGTCGATGCTCTACATGCGATTCGTCATCTGGCGCAACGTGTGTGTGGGCGCCACTGTTGCGCTGTTCGAACGTCATGGCAGCCAGCTTGGCGAGTGCTAGGTTGACGTCATGATCCGGTTGCGCCTGCAAGGTCATCTTCGCGGCGCGTTGGTTTTCGGGCTTGCGCTGCCGCTCTGTGTTGGGGCTGCGCTGCTGTCACCGCGGGCCGTGTCGAGCGCTGACGCTTGCACGGGAGGAAACCCTGGATTTTCCGGAACCAATCCCGGGTGGTGGGCTCTATACCCGAATGAAGACCCCGCAATGCCATCCGACGGGGTCGTCGTGGTCGCCGGTTCGCTGAAAGGGCTGTCGGAAGCGGAAGCGGTTGCCAGTGCGGAAGTGTCAGTGACCGCCGACGCAAGCGGCGGAACGAACGTTCCCGGGGACTTCTCGTTGCTCGATCACTTACGCATCCCCGTTGGCGGCGTGACGTCGCGCGACGCAGCTCTCGTGTTTCGGCCAAGCGCGCCGCTGGCGCCCGGCACGTACCGAGTTCACGTCGGAAAGTACCTGACAAAGCAGCTGACGGTCACCGCAGCGGCCGCGTCCGGCCCAGCACTGCCAGCGCTCAGCTCGAGTTTCGTCACCGTACCCGAGCTTTCCGGTGCCGTGCTCAGCTGCCCCAGTGACGGGAATTGCGGACAAAAGCTATCACTGCAGCTCCCCGCTGGGCTTTCGAGACGCAAAGGCATTCACGTCTCCTTTGACGTCCCGCTAGGTAGCACCACCCGGTCCCTCCTGTTCGAGCTCGTACCCGTCGCTGGCAAGGGCACGCCGATATTTCCGCCCGCCCGCACAGTCGTGGTCGCGCCACCTGGTTGGTTGTATGGGAAGAACCGGACGCTGGTACAGGGCTTCTCTGACGACCTCCCCGAGTATTGCGTACGTGTGGCCATGACGGATTTGCGTGACGGCGCCACCACCGAGTCGGCTCCGGTGTGCGTCAAGTCGGGCGCGCCGCAACATGACTACGCTGACCAGTGGTTCAAGTCCGTCCAGTCTTGCACGAGCCCACCAGCCCCGCCGCTCACGAGCATCTGGTGCCAAGCGCACGCAAACGCCGTCGAGTGCGGTGGAACCGGAACTGGTGGAACCGGAACCGCCGGAAGCGCAGGCAGTGCGAACGGCGGCAACGCCGGAAGCGCGGGCAGTACGAACGGCGGCAACGCCGGAAGCGGAGGGCAAAGCGGTCGCGCGAACCGCGCGCACGATGGCGGCAGCTGCAAGCTTGCGCGCCCCGGGCTTCCAGGAACGGGCACGAGCACGTCGCTCCTGGTGCTGGTCGGTCTGGTAGCGGCGGGCCGTCGACGAGCGCGTAGAGGTAGTTGAACAACTCGACATGCTTCGCACGGCAACTATCGATGACGCGCCGAGGACTCTCGAGTTCCGGAAGCGGATTCTCGCCGAAGGGCTCGAGACCATTTTCGCGGCCAAAGTCCCAACTCTCGTGCAGCAGGAGGCTTGGCACAGGAAATACGATGACGACGATCACTCACTGCTGCTCCTGGCCGTGGAAGGCGACGCGGTAGTCGGGGTCCTGAGCTTCGATTCGTTCGCTTCAACGGCTCAGTGCCGCCACGCGGGTTCGATGGCAATCGCGGTCCTGAAGTCCCATCGGGGAAAGGGAGTCGGATCGGACTTGTTGGAAACCTTCATCGATTGGGCGAGGAAGCACCCAGAAGTTCGCAGACTCGAGCTGGAGGTACTGGGCAACAACCCCAAGGCCAAAGCGCTGTACGAGCGCTTTGGTTTCGTAGTGGAGGGCGTAAAGAGGGACGCTGTCATGGTCGGCGACGGCTTTGTGGACTCCATCGTCATGACGAAGTGGGTGTAGTTTCCCTGCGTGGCGCGTCGGAGTGCGAGACGGAATGGCGGCGCCACACGGGCAAAGCCAGCCCCGACACGCGACTGACCACTCATGCTAAACTCGACTCGTGTCGACGCCTGATATTGCACAACTAGCGGCTCTAACGCCTGAGCAGCGGGCGTGGATCGTCGCTGACGAGGCGCGCTGGCAACGGGCGCACCGCATCGCAGAGCGCAGCGGAGTCGACGTCAGCGGCGTTTACCACGTGTTGCGGAACCTAGAGAAACCCCCGAACGAGCGCCTTCGGGCGGCATTGCAGCATGGCCGACTTTTCCGCGTTCACTCCGGGTGAGCGCGCCGTGCTCGACGCGTTGAAGCGAAACGAGGTCCGCTTCATGATCGTCGGCTTGAGCGCCGCCGTGCTCCAAGGGGCCAACACCGCGACTCGGGACATCGACCTCTGGTTCGAGGACACGAGCGATCCTCGCATTGCCGAGGCGATAAGAGAAGCAGACGGGATCTGGGTCAGCGGGAGCTTTGGGATGCGTCCACCGCAAATTGGTGGCGACGCAGTTGGGGACCGGCTGGACGTCGTGACGCACATGGATGGCCTTGGCAAATTCCACGAGGAGTTTGAGCACTCGAGTGTCATTACGGTGGACGACCTTCCGCTTCGCGTGCTGAACCTCGACCGCATCCTCGAAAGCAAGCGCGCCGCGGGCCGAGCAAGGGACCTCGCCGCCATTCCTGCACTCGAAGAGGCGATGGCAGCGCTGCACGCGGACGACTAGCGCTGGAACCCGCGACGACTCCCGCGCCTAGTGGCCCACATTGGGAGTAGTGGCCCACCCGGCTTCGCCGGACCCACATCGAAGGAAACGCGCCATGCTGCTGGGTGGTGGCAGAGAGGTCGAAGCCGCAATGGTGCCAGCGAGCCCTTGGAGTAGTTGGACCGGGGACCCACGAGCACCCCATCTTGTGTCAGGGGCCCCCGGGGCACGTTGCCTAGATTCCGTTTCAAGTGGGTTCCACGCCACCCTTTCGGAAAGGAGGAACACATGCAGGTGATGTATGTTGCGCATTCAAAAGGTCCTCGAAACGGCCAACATCAAGCTCAAATCACTGGTTACCGACATCGTTGGCGTCAGCGGTCGAGCCATCCTGGAGGCCATTATCGCTGGCGAGTCTGAGCCAGCCCGCTTGTTCCACGCCACGACGGGAAGACTGAAAGCCACCCGCGAGCAGCTGCAGGAGGCGTTACGTGGCCGACCCAACGGGCACCATCGCTTCATGCTGCGACTGCACCTCGACCAAATCGACGCCATCGAAAACGCCATTGCCAACGTGGACGCGGAGGTCGACAAGGTCACCGAGCCCTTTCGTGGCGCCCTCGACCAACTCAAGTCCATCCCAGGGGTGAGCGATGTCGTCGCCCGCGTCATTGTCGCGGAGATTGGCATCGATATGACGCGCTTCCCCTCCGCCGGTCACCTCGTTTCTTGGGCAGGCCTGTGCCCTCGCAACGACGAAAGCGCCGGCAAGCGCCGCTCCACGCGACTGCGAAAGAGCTCCGGCTGGCTCAAGACTACCCTGGTCCAAGCGGCCTGGGCCGCCATCCGCAAGAAGGACTCCTACCGCCGCGCCCAGTTCCTCAGGCTCAAGTCCCGTCGGGGTCCCAAGAAAGCAATCATCGCTGTCGCAGCCTCCATACTGACCGCCACCTACCACATGCCATCAGGGATGGCACTTTCTACCAGGACCTCGGCGCCGACTACTTCACTCGCCGCGACCAAGAGCGCACCACCCGTCGCCTGGTGCAGAGACTGACCAACCTCGGATTCCAGGTCACCCTCACCCCAGCCGCCTAGAGAAGCCCTTCTGTTTCTGCCTAGGGGCCCACCGCGCTCCCGCGAACCGACCCCCAAAACCCTGCGTAGCTCGACGCTTCACAAACCAGAGAACTCCGGGCACACCGGGTGCGCGCCGCTGCCCCCCCCCGCATCCTCCCATCCACATCAAGATTGTCACGGGCTCATTGGGCGGGGCGTTTGCGATAGACAAGGTGCTGGCGGATTGCAGCGGCGGGGCGGGATCAGTCGGCCAGTGGGTTTTCGTACACCTTCACGACCGGAAGCTCGCAACTCAGGCACGCCAGCTCTGCGGACTCGCCCTCCCGCGCGAAGTGGCGGGACCAGGAACCGTCCGCCTCCCGGCGAACAACTTCGATCTCCTGGCTTTCCTGAGCGATGAACACGATCTCTTGGAGGGCGGGGATCTGCTGATAGTGCGCGAGCTTTTCGCCGCGATCGTAGACTTCCGTTGAAGGACTCAGGATTTCGACCAAGACCCGGGGATTGGTCACCGTCTGCTGCGTAGGATCTTCAGGATCCAGCTCGAGCTTCCCACACACGACGCTGACATCCGGATAGGTGCCGAGTCCGGTTGCCTTGATCCGAATACGCAGATCCGACGTGAATACGCGGCACCGTTGACCCGAGAGGCGCACGTTCAGCAAGGCCACCACGTTCCCGGCGATGGCGGCATGCTCTGGGGAGCCACCCGCCATTGCCCACACCTGGCCGTCGAAGAACTCGAGCTTCACGGCAGCGTCCTCGGCCAGCACGACGTACTCGTCGAACGAGAAGCGGTGATGGGAGGCTTGGCTCATCGCAAGCGTCAGTGTAGCGCATCCCGAAGCGAGGATCGCGCCCGACAGGGCAGAAGCGATGGGGCTACTCCGTGCCTGGGTCGCCTTCGGACTCACCGAGATCTTCGCCAACTCCCCATCCACGCCGGAGGGCAGGCTGATCCGGAAGAGCCCTTTAGAGGCTGCGCAATCTCGAGCCCTTGGTACCTTCTCCCAGGTAGCGCGTGGTGCTACGGAGCCACTGCGGGCAAACGCAACCGGTACTGGTACGCTGCAGCGTGTTCGGGGAGAAATGCTGATCGCCGGCAAGCTGCTCTTCAGGCCGCAGCTCCGCGCCTTTGGCAAGTGGTTCGACGGTCTGATCAACGCCATGTTGATCGCCCTCGGGCTCACAGCTGTCATCCAGCTCATCGTCTACTGCGCCAACCGCTGATGTCCGGCAGCCTGAACTGCGCGCACTCCGAGCACGATGAGCGAGTTCGGAGCAACGCGCTGGACCTAGTACGCCGCCGGCGGCGGTGGCGGGGTTTCTTGGGTGCAGCTCGCGAACTCGGCCGAAATGTAGCCATTGAGCAAGGGCGTCGCGATCTGGAACCAGAGCGTGTTGCCGTTGACCACCTCGCCCTGAACCTGCGCGAGCACTTGAACGATCTCGCCTGCACCCAGCTTGCCGATCGGCGCCTGCGCCGTGGAGGGCGTAGGCCGCACGTTGAGCGTGGAGCCCGCGCTCACTTCGACCTTCACGCGGGGACAAGGATCCGGCGCTGTGCCACCACCGCCCGCCATCCCGCCGCTCGAAGCGCCCCCGCTCGCCGCCCCAGAAGCTCCGCCCGTCGCGCCGCCAGTCCCTGCGCCGGATGCACCGCCCGTCGCAGCACCGGCCACGCCGCCCGTTGCACCGCTTCCCCCGGTGTTCGCCGGCCCACCACCGCCATCATCGTCACCGCCGCATGCGCCGATCACGAGCAGCAGGCTTGCGACGAGTGCTGAACGAAAGACGCGAGTCACGGGCGCACAGCATAGCAGGGTGCTGCCTGCCGCGTGGGTGGAAGCCGCGATGTTGTACGTCTCTGGCAATTGCAGCCGAGCTAGGCGTTCAGACATGTGCCACGGGGTGTTTGGGCAGCTCAGCTCGCGCTGGCTTCGTCGCTGGATGAGCGCTTGAACAGGCGCCCCGCAACGCGGACGATCGCGACGAGCAGCGCGCCGAGCGCCACTCCGACGATCAGATCGAAGAGCAGCGGCGTCGCCCAGGCAAGGGGCCCCGCGGATTTCGTGGCGGCGGCGGATATCGCTGCCAAGGGCTTGGCGCCGTGGGTGATGATGCCGCCACCCACGAGGAACATGGCGATGGTGCCCACGATGCCCAAGCCTTTGATCAGCCAGGGCGCAAGCGCCAGGATGCCTCGTCCAACCGCGCGCCCTGCCGACGACGAGCTTCCTACCAGAGCGAGGCCGATGTCATCCAGCTTCACGATCGCCGCCACGAGTCCGTACACGAAGACGGTGAAGGTGATGGCGATGATCACGAGCAAGAGCGCCTTCTTGAGCAGCGGGGCCTCCGCCGCCGTACCCAACGCGATGACAAGGATTTCCGCAGATAGGATCAGATCTGTACGGATGGCGCCCTTGATCTTCTCCCGCTCCGCCTCCACCAGATTGGTCTTCGGATCCTGCCGTTTCGCGGCAGCGTCGGCGCGGTGCTGTTGCTGCTTTTCCTTGTGAAAAAACTTGTGGAAGACCTTCTCGAAGCCTTCGAAGCACAAATAGCTGCCACCGATCATCAACAACGGAACGATGAGCCAGGGCGCAAACGCGCTGATCAGCAGTGCCGCGGGCACCAGGATCCCCTTGTTGACGAAGCTGCCCTTGGCCACGGCCCACACCACAGGCAGCTCGCGGCTGGGGTCCACGCCGGTGACCTGCTCCGCGTTGAGGGCCAGATCGTCTCCCAAGACACCCGCGGTCTTCTTGGTGGCGACCTTGGTCATCACGCCGACGTCGTCGAGGGCGCTCGCGATGTCGTCGAGGAGCAGGAGCAGGCTGGGAGTCACGCTCACAAGGATCCACGCATTTCCCCCGATGAAAAGACCTGGCGCCACGGCGCGGCGTTTGTGCCGAACAAACGCGGGATCCGCGGAGCTTGCGGCCCGCGAGGCGGGAGGACTAGCGGCAGCCTGCGCTCAGGAACACATGGCCTTGCTTGGCGGGTTCGGAGTGCCAACCACCCGCCGCCAACACCCGACCGGATGCGTCCGCCTGCAGCACGTTCAATCCGCCGACGCCGCTACCGTCGGCGCGAGTGGAGTCGATTTCCGCGCCGTCCGCTCCCAGTCGCAGCACTTCGAAGTGGGACGCTCCCTTCGACTTCCAGGCGCTAGTTCCAACCCAGAAACCACCGGGCGCGTTTTCGATTTGGGTCATGCCGCCCGTGTTCGTACGCGGGTAGTCGCGCGTCCAGGCGATGGAGCCATTGGCCCTTAGGCGCCACAGCCGATCCTGGGTGCTGTTCGCCGAATAGCCGACGAAAGCATAGCCGCCACCCGGCACCGCCACGCCGTCCCTAATGGTCTGCTGATTTCCCGATCCGTCGTCAAAGGAGCGCACCCACACCAACTTGCCACTGGCGTTCAGGTGAATCGCGCGCGCGGGGCCACCGCCGACGCCAGTATCGTCGAGGGTGCCAGCAAGCACGACACCACCGTCTGGGCTCGGCACGAGGGCCCAGCCGCTACCGCGTTCGTACGTCACAGCGTCCTGATACTCCCAGCGCACCTGGTTGTCGGAACTCAAAGAAACGACCCAAGGCGGCCCGCTGCCACCGGCAATCCAGCGTTGCGCCATAAATACGAGACCGCCCGATGCATCCACGAAGGCGGCGCGCGCGCGCAGCTTGATCTTGTGCGGCTTTTCGTAGATGCGGGTCCATACCTCGTTGCCACCCAGATCCAGACGAGTCACGAACAATCCACCGAGCGACGAGGGATAGTAGCCGGCAACCCCATACACGTAGTAGCCGCCCGGCGCGGGGAGGACCGCGTGGGCGAAATCGTCCTCGCCGGTGTCGATGGTGGTTTCGTTCAGCTGCGCGCCAGCCGCGCCATGGAGCGAAACGAGCAAATCGTCCTTCCACGTGCGCGCGACGAGGTTGCGATCACCCTGTGACGCAATCAGAGCGGAGCGACCATCGAGGCGCAGATCGAATAGAACCGCACCATCGAGGGACAGGCGGGTAATCGCCGTGCTCTCGAGGTGTTCGTCGAAGTGGCGGCCCGCGAGGCTCACCCCCGTCGCATTCCAGCTGGCGGCGGTGTAAATGCGCCCATCGAAGCGGCGCTGCCACTCGGGCTGGGTTTGGCACACTCCGGGCGTGCCTGTCGCGCCCGGACCGCCGTGGAAGAACTCGGCGAAGTCGCCTTCGGAGCGGCTACCGCAGGCGCTGGCGGACGAAAAGGCAAGCCAAAGCAGGATGTGTGTGGGTCGGCGCATGTTGAGTGCCGCGCGAGCGTGCAACCGCCGTGCCGCGGTTTCGACCAGAGCTCGAAGGGCCCCATTGCCGTTCAGCGCCAAAACCCCGCTGGGCCGCAATGCACCTACGGCACCGGATGCGGCATGCGCGCCAGGAAACCCCCTTGGGTCACTTGGATGCTACCGCTACCCAGGTCCATCGACGACGCGAAGCGCCCACCAAAGAGAACTTGGCCCGCTCCAAGGTCGAGGATTTCCGTCACGGCTTCGGGCCCGCCCACGCTGCCAACGGTACGGTGCCAGAGCGGGCAACCGCCGCTGTCGACGAGGAGCGCGAAACCGTCTTGAGCGTCGACAGACTCGAACACGGCTCCTCCAAAGCTAGCAGGACCGCTGACCGCACCGGTGATCCAAAGCCGGCCGCCGCTGCTGGCCCTCAGCTTGTGTAGCGCGAACTGCGCACCTTCGCTGGTTCGCCTCCAGCGAAGGTCACCCGAGGGACTCAGTCCGATCACAGCGAGCCGCGTGTTGGCGTCGTGATCCTCACAAGTTGGCGGCTTGCCCTGGGTTGTCATCGCCAGGATGGGCTGGGTTGTCCATGCGACGCGCGGCGACCCTTCGACTCCAGAGCTGCCGAAACGCCTCAACCACTCGATCTTCAAACCTGCGTCCAGCTTGGCGACGAAGACGTCCGAACCGCCCAGACTCGCTACACTGTGCCCAGCAACCTCGATGGTGCCGGAAAACGTTCCCGTGACCAGGAACTGTCCGTCCTTCGTCACAGCGACGCTCGTGGCAACGTCGTGTCCTTCCGAACCGAAAACGAGAGAGTCCCTGATCTGCCCGCTGGCGGTGAAGCGAATCACGACTGAATCGTGCTCTCCCCGCGTCGTCTTGGGGCCTGCGCCGAGATCCACGCCACTCGTGATGCTGCCCACCGCCAAAACGTCACCATCCGGCAATACCGCGACGTCATCGAAGCGATCGTGGCCCGTGCCACCAGCCTTCCACAACAGGGTTGGGCTGCTCGTGTTCTGCGTTGCATAAGGGTATTCGGCCAACATGAGATCTTCGTGGCTGTTCTGGGTCACGGACCCCACGACATAGCTGGTGCCGTTTTCGCCGACTGCGATTGCTGTTGCAGCAGCGCCCGGTGGCATGGTCGCAATCCAATTCGCCGCTTGCGGTACCTGGAGCGGTGTGCGGCCGACGAAAGTCTTGATCCCCTGTCCGATCTTGAAGAGGTCCGCGCCCCAGATCTCGCCTTCCGAAAGCACCAGATTCGTGGGCGCCGCCCATGTGGCACAGCCCACTGCTTCGCCGTCGCAGGACGCGGACGCCACGCAAGCATTACCGAGCTCGCAGCTGCCCGAACCCGTCTCGCTTGGACCCGCGTCGCTAACCACGGCAGCGTCCGCACCACCTGCACCTCCCGCAGAGGAACCCGGGTCAGACTCGGATGAACAACCCACCTGCAAGACCGCCCAGCACAAGTACACGACTGGAGCGGTAGGCGTTGGACCGGTTCGGCTCGTCGAGGGTTTCAGCTCGTGCATCGGAGCGAAACATGCGCCGAAAACCGAGCTTCGTCCCCGACACGGCGCTGATCTCCACTGAGCTCCGCGTGCTTAGGGTTTTGGGGTCGCGGCGATGGTGCAGGCAGGGCCACTACTCCCGACTTGGGCCGCGCAAGGCGGGTGGCTCAGGCTTCGCTTGTGAGTTTCTCGGGTCACACGCGCTGCTCCGACCCTATGGCTCGCCACTGAGGCCTTCTTCTGGAGCAATTGCCCTTCTGCACCGCTGGCGCGACCCAGACCAAGACCCATCAACTAATCGCCCACTCCCGCGTCCGTGGTCTGAACGGATGGCGGGCAATTGCAGACAGCCGCGTCGGCCCCGCCGTCATTGCGAAGCGGTGCATGGACCACAGAAGCGTCTTCACAGCTGCAGCGGCGCACCAGGGATGGGCCTGGTGTGGACTGAGACCGCGCTTGCGCTCTCAGAGATGCTTTTCGCGCCTTCTGCTCGTAGGGGACGCAAGTACCCGACTCCTCGTCGCAAACCAGCCCGTGGGTGCACTGCGCCCAGCAACCACCGGTCACGCCTCGATACACGCCGGTGGCCACGACGCCGAAGGCAACCGCTTTGGGCACATCTCGGTAGTTCTTCTTGTTCCGCTGCGAGGAGCCGCAGGCAACGCTGAGGGCGCCGGCGACAGCGAGCAGTTGGAGCAGAGTGCGAGCGGTCATGCGTGGGGCGTCTAGTCTCGTCGATGCACCACTGGGATCAAGCCCGCGCGGAGTGTAAGCCCTTCCGCGGAGGTTCGTTTCGTGAGGGTGAGGAGACATGCCCATGCGTCAGATCTCGATTTCGGCCCTTTTGTTCTCAGTGTTCGGTCTCGCCTGTGGTGGCGAAACCCTGGGCCCAGCCCGGAGCGCCGACAGCGTGCCGCCGGGGCCGGAGCCGACCACAGCGGCTGGCCACGCCACCTTTGGCCAACCGGAGTTTCCCGCGGCGGACGAGCCCGATTCGCCCCTCGTGGATCCGAAGCAGCCGAGCCAGGTAGTCCACTACACGAAGAATGATCGCCCCACGATCCGCTGTGAAGTGATGTGGCGGGCTTCGGTCGTCGCAGACCCTGGGGATCCAAAACTGCTGGCGCAAAAAACCGAACGCCTCGAGCTGCTGCCTGGAACCTCCAAGCGCACCAAGCTCGGGCCATTTTCAGTGCGCGCGGACTATCAGGCGCATGCCCACGAAGGAGACGCGCTGCTGATGGACGTCAGGAGCCACGCGGGAGACAGCTCTCGTCAAATGTTTCAGTTCGACGGTCGCGTCATGCAGCGCCCGGGCCCGAGCGGCTTCACGGGACTGGTGTATCGCACGCTGCCGAACCAGCCAGATGAACTGCAGTATTGGTGCGCCCTCGCCGGCTGATTGTGGGCGAGTCATGCGCGAACAGCGCGTGGGTCCTACAAACACAAGCCAACATCATCGCCGGCGGTCAGCTGGCAGGTCTTTCCCGAGGGGCAGTCTGCGCTGACGGCGACACGACACACTTTCGTGCAGCGGTGACCCGCTCCGTCGCTCACGCATGAACCGCGCCAAGCTCCACCATCGCTGCCGCAAGGATCGCCCGCGGTCGCGCCGCTAGCGCAGCTCTCGCCAATGGCCGCCGAATCACCGCTTTGCGCAAAGCAAAGGCTGTTCGCGGCGCAATGCTGCGAGCTGGGGCAGCCCGGCGACGCGGACCAATAGCTGCATTGCTCGCGGCATACGTTCTGCCCTGCATCGATGGCGCAAACGAGGCCGAGGGCGCAGCCGGTATTGACGGGCGTAGATTGGCACGACTGCCCCTCGGTGGCAGCGCCCGCGTTCCAACAGAAGCCGGAATTGTCGTTGGGGGAGACCCGGCAGGTCGCATCACCCGGGCAGGGGCGTCCATTGAAAACGCACTCGAGGTAGCACGCGCCAATTGCTGCGCCTTGCTGCTGCAAGCGGCAGGTCTCACCTTTCTTGCACCCCACCGTGTTCGTGCACTGACCAGCGACACATCGCCCCTGCACTGGATCGCACACCATCGTCGTCGGGTCGCCGCAATCCGTCGCCTCATCACAGGTTGCGCCCCCACCTCCACTGCCCCCGCCGCCCGCAGTGCCGCCGCTGTCGTCCTCCGACGAGCAGGCGGCTAGGAGCGCAGCAGCGCCCAGAGCGAGGAGGACATGGATTCGCATGACGCCGCAGCAAGCTCCCTCCATCCGAGATCAGGTGCAACTCTTCGCACGCGCCCTGCTCGTCTCCCTCCCAGCACGCCAATGGCTCACTTCGGAAAAGGGCCGGCGCGATGCGGCGTTTCGCCGGATGGCAGGACCTCCGGACGCGCGGGAGCCGTGAATCGCGCTTCAGAGCAGCGGAGCTTCGGCCACCATGTGCCAGAGCTCGTAGAGGGCGAAACCGAGACCCGACGCGAGAGCAGTCCACGTGAAGCTGCGGCTCATGAAGGTGAACCGCGGCGCCGCGAAGAAGAGCAAGAACAGCGGCAGGGCGATGATGAACGACCCCACAGTGCTCGGTTCATCGGGCGCGGGACCGGCTTCGGGGCCTAGGAAGTGGTACCAGAGTGCCACGGACAAGTTGAGCATGAGTTCGCTGACCACCATGGCGGGCGCCAACAACAGGAGGTAGCCCGGCTGCTCCGCACCGAGCCTCGGCTTGATCGGGATCGCGACCGCCATGATGTGCACGAAAAAGAGCGCCAACGTGCCGAACACCCCGGCCTGCTGCCAGCCGTCGCTCAGGGCGACCGAGTCATCCGACATCATGCCGCCGACAGCGCCGCCGGCCATCACGACGATGATCCCGAAGCCAAAGGATGGGTAGAGGAACAACACCTTTTGCCAAGTAGCAGGTTTGTCGCCTGACTCGGGCTTGAGGAGCGCCAACAGGATCAGCGCCACGCAGTAGGCGAAGTACAACGCGATCAGCAGAAGTATCGAGAGCACCGACGGTGTCGAAAGCAGCGAGCGCAGCGCGTCGTTGACGGGTTCGAAAACCAGCCAGTGCACCAGATCGAGAAACACGACGAAGAGGGTCGCCGCAATTTCCCAAGGGCTGCGACCGAGAAGCCATTTGAGCATTACCAAGGCTGGGTAACACGGCTTCGACCGCCCGGCTCGAAGGATTCGAGCTACTTGCAGTCGACTTGAATCGTCGCTTGCCCGCTCTGCTCCGCAAGCAGGCAGCGATCTCGGCACTGATGAGCCAACTCCTTGCCGCCGGGCATGTGCGAGATGATGTCGCCGAAGCGAGAGTCCTTGGAGCGCTGCCCTCTCGGGGTTGCTTTCCATTGCTGGTACTTGGATTCCAGCAGTGGGTCCTTGTGGGTACACCAACCCAGGCAGCCACTGACCTTCGCGTTCTTCTCACCCTTGCCGCGACCGCTGAATTGCTTGCCCATGTAGTTGACCGTCGCCTCGCAGTTCCTGGCTACTCTTACACGCAAGCAGTGCGCTCAATACTGCGGCGAACCCCAGCAACACGGAGCCTTGACACGGCTTCGTCTTTGTCGGCATGAACTCCCTACCTAGCCTCGCAGGCTGACACATTGCAAGTCGGGTCGGGCGCGAACTCTATGATGCCGAATGCAGGTTAATTGGAGTCGCGGGCTGGGAGCTAGCGCACGGTGATCCCGTTGAGCTCGTAACGATCACCTTCCAGCTTGTCGAAGCTGAGCTCTAGGTTGAGCCCTTGGTATTTGTGACCGCTGTCGCTGCCGTCGTAGAGCAAGTAGTCGTCGGAATCTCGGGCGCGGCGATGCGAGATCTTGCCCCTTACGCCAAGGGCCTTGATCAGTGGCTCTGCGTCGATCCGGGTGCGGGCAGTCCAGATGTCGGTCCCGGAGCGGGTGCTTCCGATGGATCGCGACGAGAGGCGGAAGCGCTCGCTGTCCAGCCCCACTTGTTTGGCAATCGCTTCCGGCTCGACTGATAGTAGCTTGCGATCGGAAGACAGCTTGGCGAGACCAGCGAGCAAGAGCTTCACAGCGGCGGCGTCGTGTTTCACCGGCACGACGTCGGGAGGCATCGTGATGATCGCCGTGCCACGCAGTTCGTTGCCTTCGGCGATGGGCGTGACCTCCGCGTCCTTGGGCAGGCTGGCGTAGTCGATGCGCACACCGATCATCGTCTTGCCTGGCCCCCAGATGTCGAGAGCACCCGTCTTGGCATCGGCACCAAAAAACCAAATGCGACTGCGCCAAGCGCCTCGGTCTGACATCCTTGCGACAGGCTTGCCGACGTCCATCACGCGGCCCAGATCTTTGGGGCTAATGGTCTTGGGGAATTCGAGCATCGCCGTAGCGGGACCGGAGAACGTGAGGGTGTAGCCGACTTGCAGCGCGAGCGCCTTACGCACCTCGGCGATCGGTTTGAAGTACAGAGCCGGTTCGCAGGTGAGTCGGCGCAGAACGTGCGCGAGCTGTTGCGCGGGAGGGTTGTGGGTTTTGACGAGGTCCTTGCACTTGGCATCGAAGGAGCCTGGTTTGGTTGCGGCCAGATGGGTAAGTGCACTGGCCTGCCCAGCTGGCACAGCCGGTGCGGTGGACGTTGCTGCAGGTGCGGCAACTGCCCCAGTCGAGACTGCTGACGACGCCGTGTTTGCGGAATTCACGGGCTTCGCGCCCTCCGACTTTTCAGTACATCCAACGTGCAGGGTGGCGACGGCGGCAACAAGGAGAGTTTTTGTCCACATGCCCAGAACATACGCCCGCGACGGGCGATCGATCTAGCGCGGCGCAAACGTCGGCATTGTGCCGCAATCCCGCCGTGTCAGCGGGCGCGGGATGCGCTCTGGGCTCAAATCAGATCGAAACCCAGGCGCAGGGTCAATGTAGGCACGAATCCGTACTGCTCGATTTGGGAGTCGACGGTATCGGTTGCTTCCTTGGTCAGCGCTTCGCTCACGGTGCTCGGTACACTCTGATCGGGGGTGGCGTCGGTGCTGGCGTTTAGGGTCCCCATCAAGCCGATGCCGATCCCGAGGATCGCATGGCGCCCCAAATGCCCTTGGTAGCCGAGTTCGACGAACCACATGTCCAGGTTTGATTCCAGGTCGAAACGGCCCAGGCTGACTCCTTGAACGGCTCCCGGATCGTCGAGAGTTCCGGTCAGGCGAACCCGCGAATACCCAGCGTCAAAGACGACGCCGACCTTCTTGCTCGGTCGCAGACCAACGAAGCCACGCAGGGTCCGGCCACCATCCAGGGCGGCCACCACGTTCCCATTGTCCGTGCCCGCAGCCTGGGTCACGAAGTCGAGGTACGCGCTCGGCACCCACGCATAACCGCCGCCCAATCGCAAACCGAAGGAGGTCTCGAATACGGATTGGAATCCAACGTCGACGGGCGCACGGCTCACACCTTCCAAAGACCAAATCCAAGTCTCCGGTGCGACGGGCTCTTCCGACGCAGCAGCGCTATCGCGAGGAACTCCGGTACCTGCTCCTGGGCTCGGCTTGAACAAAGTTGGCAGCCGGCGCCACTGAGGTTCCGCATCTGCCCCCCGTGGTTCGGCTCGATTGGCGGGCACGGGCTCCGAAGCGCTCACCGCCGGAACTGCAGGCGTCGCGCGCGGCTTGGTTGCGGCGGGCGGGCTCGGCGGGTGTGCGGTTGGCGCTGGGGTCACCTCCTCCGCCGTCGGGAAGCTCGCCGTAGGCGGTGCGGTGGCTTTCGCCGGCTCTGTTACGAGGATCCCCAGAGCAATTGTCGGGAGTAGGACTAGGAACTGTCTCGATCGGGGCACTCTGACGGTGAGATGCCGGCGCTGAGTGGGAAATTCAGAGGTCATCATGGATCGCTTCTCCACAAGCCAGAAGAACGGACGGAGCCGTGTAAGCTGGAGGGCCGCACGAGATTTTTGTCGGCGGCTTAAGCGATGGGACAAGGCCTCTTGTCAGTGGACATGGTGCAGCGGAGTCCGAGCGCAAGGGGAGAGCGACCTGGCGGTGCGCATTCATGTCCATCCACGGTGTACGAGTGGTTCCGCCCAGCTGATCGATCGCGATCACGATCGCGATCGGATTGGGTGATCGCGATCGCTGAAAACATGTGTTTGGGCCCGAAAAACCCCTGAAATATCCCCGGCACGGTGGCTGCAAAGGGTCTGGGTAACGAACAAGGAGCCCAACATGAGCAAGCCACACCCCGCCACCACCGAAACCTCCGTGATGACCTCCCTGAAGGAGCTGTCTCGCATCGAGTCGGGACGCCTTCGCGCAGAAGCGCAGGAGCAAGCGGTCCAGCGAGAGCGCAAGCAGGCGGCGGAAGTTTTGGCTCAGGCCGAGCGCGAGGCACGTGAGCAAGCTGCGGTCGCGGCGCGACAAGAGGCGGAGGAAGCCAAAGCTCGTGAAGAACGAATCGAGGCGGCACGACGAGCTGGCCGCAAGCAAGCCGCCCGGGAGGTGGCGCGAATCCAGGCCGAGTCGCAAGCGCAACTCGAACGCGACAACGCCGTGCGCGCCCACCAGTTGCAGGAGCTCCAGGTCCGCCGCACGACGGGTCGGCGCCGTCGGGAATTCTTGTTGGTAGCGGCCCTCGCCTTGGTGACTTGTGTTGGCGGCGCGAGCACCTATCGAGCCCACCGGACAGCTGGAGCCCACCAGCAGACAGCGGAGGAGCTCTCGGGACGCAACGCCGCCTTGCTTCAGGAACGGGAAGAGTCCAAGCGCATCCAGTTCCGCACCCTGGACCGACGGCACGGGACCCTCGTCTCCCGATTCACCGAGAAGAGCTTGGAGGCCGAACGCAAGACGGCTCTAGCCGCCCGGGATGCGGTGAACGAGGCTGCACCCACACACTCTCAGCTCCGCACATTCGCGAGCGCCCTCGACGGACTGGAAACCCGCGGGCTAGCTCTCGGCAAGCTGCGCCAACTCGATGCCCGCTACGCCGATCTTGCGGCCTGGGCCGGCTCCGTGCGTCGCTCCAAGGCCACCAAGGACGCTGCTCGTGCCGCAGCGCGCGCCAAAGCCCCGGGGGCGACCGAAGACGACCGTCGGGCGTACGCGCTTGCCCTGAACCGACTCCGCCAGAAGCTGACCACCCAGCGACGCGGGAGCAGCGCTGGCCCGGTCGCTGAAATCCCCATCGTGGAAGGAACCTGCCAGGTCGGAGATCCGGGCTGCGGATTGGACGGCAAGCCTCTGTTTTGAGGGCTTGGTCGGGCATGGGTCGCGTGGCACTCTTGCGCAGCCATGTCGGGTGACAGCGCGAGCACCGTAGAGCATCGCGGGCCGTCTCCGCCCAAACCGGGCGCGAAGCGGCCCGCTTTCGTTTGTGCGTTTCCTCGACCCGAGGCCCTGCCCGTGCCGGACTCGGGCTCGGTAGTGGGTCGAGAGTGGCTGCTCCGAGCAGGTCTGGAAGACGAGAAGGTTTCGACGAAGCACCTCAAGATCGATCGCGCCGGCGGCGTGCTTTCAATCGCCGACGCCGGCTCGCGCAATGGCACTTGGGTGAACGGTGCTCGGCTATCGCCGTCGGACCAGGTTACGATTCAATCTGGCTCCACGATTCGAATTGGCAGCACCATCTTCGTCTACCGCGACGAGCTTCGCGGCAGTTTTGAGCCTGCTCCACCAGTCGGAGACCTGGCCGGACCTTTTGGTTTGCGCAGCGTGGCAGAAAGCATTGCCGCCATCGCTCGGGACGAGCCCCGCAACGTACTGATCGAAGGAGAAACGGGTTCAGGCAAGGAGCTCGTCGCTCGTGCCGTCGCACATGCCTGCAAACGGGCGGAGCCGATCGCCGCCGTCAATGTTGCCGGGGTCGCAGCCGGTGTTTTCGAATCCCAGTTCTTCGGCCACGCTGCGGGAGCGTTCTCAGGCGCCAAGAATTCTACGCCGGGCTTGGCGCTAGCCTACGACGGCGGCACATTGGTGCTCGACGAGATCGGCGAGCTCTCCCTCGAGCTGCAACCAAAGCTGCTCCGGCTTTTGGAAAACCGCGAGGTACTGCCGGTCGGCGCTGCGCACCCCATTTCCGTCGATGTGCTGGTTGTGGCTGCAACCCATCGTGCTCTCGAGGACATGGTCGAGGAGGGACTGTTCCGGAGAGATCTGTTCGCCCGGCTGGCGCTGGCTCGAGTGCGAGTGCCACCGCTTCGGGAGCGGAGCGAAGATCTCTTCAGTATCGCGCAGATCTTGACCGAGCGCGCTGGCGCCCCACGCCTCGCTCCGAGCGTCGTCGAGGTCGAGGCGGTGGAGCGCCTGCTGATGGAACCCTGGCCTGGAAACGTGCGAGAGCTCGACGCGGCCTTGGCTGCAGCACGGCGGGCCGACCCGGAACCTGGCCTTCGAGTCTGGGGCCTCGAGGAAGCCATCGGCAAGCGCGATGCTGCTGCCACCGCAGTGCTTACCGAAGAAAGGGTCCAGGCTGCGATCGAGGCTACCGGCGGGAACGTCAGCGCGGCCGCCAGAAACCTCGGCGTGTCGAGGGGCAAGCTTCTCAGACTGCGCAAACGCTCGAAGAAGGGCTAGCTAGAGCGACTTCGCGCAGCGGAATCCAACACTCCAACTGCGAGCAGAAGGAGCGCTAGGCAGCCGGCGAGCAGCGCGAACATCCTGACTCTCGACGGTGTCCCAGCCGCCGCCCCGGATGACGCGGCGCGAGTCGCCACAGTCTGGATCGTCGTAGCGGCAGTAGTGGCTGCTGGTCCACTCCCACACGTTGCCCGCCAAGTCGAAAACTCCGCTTTCGGATGCGCCTTTGGGATGCTGGCCGACCGGAGCCGTCGTCGGCGACTGGTCGCTCTCTTCATGCATGCTCGGCCAAGGATCGCGTCCGATCTTCTCGAGGCGCTGAGTCAACAGGCTGCTGCACTCGGCGCCGCAGGCATTCAGGTGCTGCTTGGAGGGGGCAGCCTCGCCCCAAGGAAACGTGCGCTCGGAGGTGCCCCGCGCCGCGAGTTCCCACTCGGCTTCCGTCGGCAGGCGCTTGCCCTGGGCTTCGCAAAACGCGCTCGCCCGAGGCAGGTCCACGCAGTTGACGGGATGGTCTTTCGCATCGGGTCCGTTGCAGAACTGACTCCAGAACGTGATCGCGTTCGGGGTCAGGCCTTCGCCCTGCACACTCCGCGGCAATGGCTTGCAGTCCGTGCACTTTGCATAGTCAGCATTGGTGACCTCCAGCTTGTCGAGACAGAACGCGTCGAGGGTCACTCGGCGCTGCGGCGCTTCGTCGCTCGGGGTCTCCCCATCCGGTGCTGACCCGACGCGGAACGTCGTTGTCGGGATCTGCTGCATGCCGTCCGGGCACCCCGCGGATGCACCACCGCGGCTGACGACCACGGCCACCGCCAAGACCGCCGCAGCGGACGCCGGAACACCATACACGAGGGCGGCGCGACGCTTTCTGCGCGGCAGCCGCTCCTCCTCTAGCCGTCGACTCTCACTCGAGACCGCGCTGTCCGTCGAAGCGTCTAGTTCCGAAGTGGTTCTGGGCGGCTCGGGAGCATTGGGGCTCTTTGCCGCGATGGGCGGATGGCTGATGGTTCTGTCCGGCAATGAAGCAGGCGACGGCGTCGCATCGACGGTCGGAGCAAAACCGGAGGGAGCGGACACGGGTGCTTCTGGCGCGCCAACGGGTTGCGAAGCAGCAGACGGCCCCTCTGAAGCAGCGCTCTCGAAAGCCGCAACCATCTCTGCCGCGGAAGCGAAACGCGCATCCGGATCGACACTGAGCGCCTTGGAAAACCAATCTTCGACTGCCCGGGGCAAGCCGGGTCGCAGCTCGCGAGCGGGTGGGTAGGTTCCATTGAGGATCGCAGCACCGACGCCGACAAAGGAACTACCGCGAAAGGGGCGCTGGCCCGTCAAACACTCGTAGATGATGACGCCGAGGGACCACAGGTCCGTCCGCAGATCCACCGGCTGGCCCTCGATCTGCTCCGGGCTCATGTAGGGCGGCGAGCCGATCACCGCGCCGGTCTCGGTCAAGGTTTGACTGCCCCCGGGCACCTGGGTGTCGGACAGCATTTTGGCAATGCCAAAGTCGAGCACTTTGACGAATAGGGGATCGCCCCGACTCGCTTCGAGCACGAAGAGGTTGTGCGGCTTGATGTCTCGGTGCACGACGCCACGCTCGTGGGCGCTCGAAAGAGCACTGCCCACCTGTTGCACCAGCACCAGCGCCGACGACAAACTGAGCCGGCCGCCGCTCTCGAGCATCTCCGCCAGCGAAAAACCGCTGAGTAGCTCCATCACGATATAGGGCACCGCGGCGTCGACGCTGCCAAAGTCCATCACGTGAACCACGTGCGGGTGCTTGATGCGTGCGGTCGTCTTGGCTTCTCGTTCGAAGCGCGCGATCAGCGATCGATCGTTGTGAGCCCGCTCCGGATGAATCAGTTTGACGGCGACATCCGTCTCCAGGGCCTCATGCCGTGCTGCCCAAACCACGCCCATGCCGCCATGCCCCAACTCCCGTAACAGGCGGAGTTTATCAGCGATGACGACGCCGGGACGGAGCTCGAGGGCCACGCAGCCAGTCTACCCCCGCCGCCCTCGTCACAACACTGTGGCCTCCAACAACTTGGTGGACCTACTGAGTAGGCGCTCCGAACCCTCGATGGCGCTTCGGCGCTACACCACCGGCCTGGATGGAAGAGACGAGAGCGAGTCAGAGGCGGCGGTGGGCGCACCGGGGTCCACATCCACGTTGGCAGGAGGCTCGGGATGCGACTCGCGCCAAGTCTTGGCGCGTTGCGGGGTCCACTTCACCTTCAATGGGATCCGCTTCAGGCGCTCTGCCAATTCGCCGGCACTCTGTGGTCGATCATCTGGGGATTTCTCTAGGCAATCCATCACGAGCTGTTCGAGCTCAGGCGGGATTTCGAGGTCGGAGACTTCACCCACTCGCGGTGGAGCCCGCTGCACGTGGTCGATCATCACTTCGAGCACCGAGTCCTCCTGGAAAACCAGGCAACCCGAGAGCAGCCAGAAGGCCACGCAACCCAAGGAGTAGATGTCGGCACGACCGTCGACGCCCTCCTTCTGAGTAACCATCTCCGGCGCGATGAAAGCGGGCGTTCCCTGGATCGTGTCATCCGCCGTCATCCGCGGGCTTGCGGGCGCCGCGCGGAGGGCCACTAGACCGAAGTCGAGCACTTTGACGAAGTCGTGGTCCAAGCCGTAGCGACAGACGAATAGATTGGCGGGTTTGACGTCCCGATGCACCAACCCAGCTTCGTGCGCCTCTTCCAATGACTGGCAGGCTTGCCACAACCACTCTACGACGCGTTCCGGCGGCTGCGGTCCGTGCCGATACACGAAGGTCTGCATGTCGACACCATCCAGCAGCTCCATCACGTAGTAGACACCGCCGTCGTCGGTGGCTCCGTAGTCGTACAAGTTAATGGTGTGCGGGCATTCGAGCGCAGCCGTGGCTTGGGCCTCGCGCTCAAAGCGGGCCAAGGCGCGCGATACTGTTTCACCGCGTGCTTGGCCGAGCACCTCCGGGCGAATCAGCTTGATGGCGGCAGCCCGCGCCAGGTAGCGGTGGCGCGCACGCCAAACTTCACCCATGCCGCCCTTGCCGATCACCGACTCGAGCTTGTAGCTGCCCATCTCCTGGGCCTCTTGTACTTCCTTCCCCAGGCGGTAGACCACATGGGACACGAAGTAGGCGCTGACGGCGGCGATCAAGTATGGAACGACGAAGGCCGAAACGAACGTTCCAGGGGTGACGGGTGGTGTTCGTCCCGCCGATATCGACAACGCAACAACAACCGGGACGCTGGTGATCGATAGCAGCGTGGCAGTCAGAGTGCGTATCGGTCGAGTGGGGACCACGACTGCGAAAACGATCACCCACGCGACCACCCAACCTAACCCAACGGAGCGCATTTGGACGCTGCTCGGGTCAATGCCCTGCAACACACTCCAGAACTGGGCAAAGCCGATCGCGTAGGCGGCCATGACCTCGTACAAGAGGCCGAGGTGCAACAAGGAATCTATGGGAAGCCGGCGGCTGCGAGCCAAAGCGAAGATGCCGAGGGACGCAGCGACGTTGATCACGTCGGGGAGCCAATGTGCGATGTGATCCAATTCCGCGACGCGACGTTGCGGTAGCCAGAGCAAGTCTGCATGCGCGACGACCACTCCCCATGCCATTAGCAGCGCGACGAATTGCAGACGGCGAGCGCCCCGGTTCAGTTCCGCCGTGGGCAACGTCCGGTCGACACGCTCTCGGGCACGCTCCGCAGCGTGAGTACCTTTGATCAAGAGCCGCGCGACGTCCGTCATGTTCCCCAAGTTTGAGCATGCATTCCGCGTGCCCCGCCGTGGACGTTCCGGCAGGATCTCCCGCCATGAAACGCCGAAAATATTGCAGCGCTGACTTCCGTTCGCGCAGCCGGTTCGTCCACTCCATCCAGAGCCCACCGTCCGGGGCTGTCCAGCGCGATGATTGAACAACCGCGCCGAACTCGACAGCCGGTGATTCGCCGACAAGGCGAATAACACCCTTGGTTTTCTTCCCCGCGCAAATGGTGGGCGCGTGCGCGGGACGCTACGGTAGCTGCAGAGCGTTGGAGGTCGTCACCGGCGTGGCTTGCAGATGCGCCGGATCCCGCCGGTACCGCCCTCGAAGTGCGAGAAGAAGACCGCGTCGTCGGTAAACGCAATCGCATGCGGGCGAAAGTCGCCAGTGGTGACGGCGATTGGGCCGTTTCCGTCGTCCCACCAGATCTCACCGTAGTCGGGATCGCCGGGAAAGTTCCGTTCGATCCACCACAGCTCGAGCCCATCTAGCGCAAGCCCCGCGATCTGGAGCGATGTCTGCCTTATCGGGGTTTCTTCCGCAGCCCCAACGGGCAACACAAACAGAGCGTTGGTGGCGAGACGGGTAGCGAAGTAGAGGGCACCTTCGTTGACTGCAAGTGTTCGTCGCGCGTAGAGACCGTTCCAAACCGGGGTCGGTGCGCCGCCCGTCAACCCGACCCGCAGAATGCCGCCGAAGTCGCCACTGTTGGTGAGATTGACCACGTAGACCCCGTGAGACGCCACGGCAATGGCGACCGGATTCAGAAGACCCGCGGTGAGCACCTCGGCGCCACCGCTCTTGGCGACGCGCAGCACCCGCCCCTCGTCGTGGGGTCCTTCACCGTCGATAACGTAGATCCACTCACCGAATACCGCGAGCGCCTGCGGTCGGACCAGGCCGGGCGCGAGCACCGTGGCGGTCTGACCTGGATCCACCACGGACACAGCCCCATCGCTACTGCCCAATCCGTGTACTGCGTAAAACGCCCGCTCACCATCGGTCGCGAGGTCGTTGACCGCAGGTTGCTTCTCCGCCAGCAATGAGAAACTGCCACCGGCGAAGGGCACCAATCCCACGCTGGCGTTGAAGTGCCATTCACCGAAAACCACTCCCTCAGGCAACACAGCGATTGCGGCTGGTTGGAGGTCACCGCCAACCAGCACGCTCGAGGTCGCCGCCTCCGCTACCGTGCAACGTTTGGCGGGCGGCGCGTCGGCGGCGCGGTCGCGGCGCGCGTCCAGAATCGAGCCGTCGGGTGTCGAACCGTCCGGTCCGTCGGCGGCACCGCCACTCCCCAGCGTGAGACCCGACCGGGAGCCGCAGGCTGCCAGGATCGACAGAGCCCCCGCGACCGCGCTGCTCGTCAGCCGCCAACGCATGATGTCGCACCTATCACGCGCGCGGCGTTCCCGAAAGAACCCGATTCCAGAATGACTTCTTGGGCAAACCGGTTCGCGCGGTGACTCGAATTGTGAGAATGCCGCAATGGTCTGACTTCCGTCACCTTGCTCAGCAGCGTTGTCCGCTAGATCTTTCGACGATGGCGTCAGGTCTGGTCGAACTGGGCAAACGGCGTGGGTCTCGCCGGCTCGTTCCGCTTCGAGCCCGGCGAATCCGTGACCGTCATTTGCTCACGAGCTACTTCGGCGACTGGGTTTTCGTGTCAGAGGCCGAGTTCGAGCAATTGATGACGAGGGAAATCCTTGCTGGCTCGGAGCTCGAAGCGCGGCTGGGCAAAGCGAACTTCCTCACGGATCAACTAGACACACGGCAGGTCTCCGCGCGATTGCGCGAAAAGAAGCGCTTCTTGGGCTACGGGCCACACCTTCACGTGTTGGTAGTGACGCTGCGCTGCAACGAAACCTGCGTGTATTGCCACGCCAGCCGCGCGCCCATGCACCGCACCGACACGGACATGAGTTCGGAGACCGCTGAACGCTCGGTCGATCTTGCACTGCAGTCCACGTCGCCCGGGATCACCATTGAATTCCAAGGCGGTGAACCCCTGGCAAACTTCAACGTCGTGAAACACGCCATCGAGTATGCCCTCGAGCGCAACGCCAACTACGGAAAGGCGTTGGAGTTCACCCTGGTGACCAATCTGTCCCTCATGACCGAGGAGCGGTTGGACTATCTGCTCTCACGCCGCGTTCAGATCTGCACCAGCATCGACGGCCCCGCCGCGCTGCACGATGGCCAGCGGATCTTGGCTGGGGGAAGTTCCTTCGGCGAGGCGGCTCGTTGGATCGAGCGCATCAATGCGCGCTATCAGGCGGAAGGTCTCGATCCGTCGCTGTACCACGTAGAGGCGTTGCTCACGACCACACGTGCGGCCTTGGAGCGGCCGCGCGAGATAGTGGACACCTACGTGAACTTGGGGTGCCGAGCGATATTCCTCCGGCCCGTGGACCCCTTCGGCTTCGCGGGCGAAACCAGTGAAACGATCGAGTACCCCAGGCAGGAGTACCTTGAGTTCTACCACCAAGCGACGGACTACATTCTGGAGCTGAACAAATCGGGCACTCACGTGTTAGAGCGCTTTGCCGCGATCTTCCTGACCAAGATCTTGACCCATACGGATCCGAACTTCGTCGACATCCGCTCTCCTTGTGGCGCTGGAATCGGACAGCTTGCCTACAACTTCGACGGCAAGATCTTCACCTGCGACGAAGGGCGCATGTTGCACGCGTCCGGCGACGACATGTTTCAGATAGGCAACGTGTCATCGAGCTACCGCGACTTGGTCAAGCATGACACCGTCGCTTCCCTGGTCGTCGCCTCCAATCTGGACCAACAACCAGACTGCGTGGCCTGCGTCTACAACCCCTACTGTGGCGTGTGCCCGGTGCACAGCTACGCGACCCAGGGCTCGATTCACGGTCGAATGCGCGAAAGCGTGTTGTGTGCGGTCCACAAAGGCATCCAGGACTACCTCTTCGACAAGCTCTCCTCCGGCGACGAAGAGACTGCCGAGATCCTACGGCGCTGGACGACTGTGCGGCCGCGCAGCCACTTCCTGCACTCGTGTTGACCGCCTTTACGCGAACGCTTGCTGCGCTTGGCTAGAACATCTCGCAACGTTTGGCATCGACGTCGAGCTGCGGCGGGCGGCGGTAGGTGCCAGTCAGCTTGGTCAGCACCGTGTGCGCTTTGCATATCGCGGTTTGCTTGTTCAAGTAATAGGCAGGGCAGCGGCCGATCTCGACTACCTCCATCTCGAGCTCCTTGGCGCGGGCCACGGCATCTCGGTGCCCAGTCGAAAAGCTGAACCACACTCGCTTGCAACCCGCTTCATGCGCGACTTCCACGGCTCGTTTCGCTGACCGCGGCTTCACCCAGATCAGTGCGAGATCCCCCCGATCCTCGGGCACGTCTTCCAGCTTCGGGTAGACCTTCAAGCCCTTGCTGAGACCTCGAGACTCGGTACGACCTCCAAGATCCAAGCAGTAGAAGGGTTTGCCCACCTTCACGTAGCAATCGTAGGACGTGGCGGGGAATCGGTCTTCGGAGGAGTCGCCAATCAGCAGGAAGGGCTCGCTCTCCCTCATCACGTCTTCAAGTGGGTGGCTCATGGCGAAACCGGTCTAACACACAGCTGTAGGCCGGGCGTCATTCAGGCGACGGGTTTTTCACCCGTGGCGATGAACGGGCGCCCGCCGTGCACGTGGGGCGAGCCGGGAAGCTGGGTCAGCTCGAAGTTGATGCTCTTTCGTTCGAGAGGCAGCCAGGTTTTTCGGCGGACATCGGCTCGAGCAAATAGCCGTGCGACATAGGTTTGTGGCACTCGAGTCTCAGCGTAGATGTCGAAGATCAAGACGTGCCCGCCGGGTTCGAGCACCCGCAGGACACTTTCGACGGCGGCTTCCCAATCGGGGATCACCGTCATGCCCAGCGTGCACAGCACGCGGTCGGGGCGCTTGCCACCGAAGAGGGGCTTCAGCTTTGCAATATCGAGCTCCAGTACATCGGTTCGGAGCAATTCGATCTGACGAAAACCGCGCCGTTCGACTCGGCGGCGGGCCGCATCCAGCATGCCCTTGGACAAGTCGACTCCAGCAACTCTGCCTTCGGCGCCAAGGGCCGCCACGAGTTGGTCGAAGTTCTGTCCAGTACCACAGGCAACGTCGAGCACGCGACTGTCGGGAGACAGCTCGAGGGCATCGACAATCTGTTTTCGGTATGGGCGATAGGTGCGCTCAATTGCGAGATCGTACACCCGGGAAAAGAAATCGTAGTAGCTCACAGGGCGCAGTTTCCTCGCTGCAAGTGATGAGGGCCACACTGCCTGGGTTGTGCGTACCCGGGAATGATTGCGGTCATCTGCCCGCGGCGCTCGCTCGGCCACCCTCGCGTTGATCGCCCTATGCCAGACAGGTATCGTCTTGGTACCGGGCTCGAGGCGTCGAGAGTAGCGGCCCAGACGCGCCACACGGATGCTCGGGTGCCCTGGGCGGTTGCCCGGCGAGGCCTACCCACAGATCTGGACGTCCGGAGCCACCGCATCCAGCCTCTCGCAGTACGGGTTTGCTGCGTTCGGGATGCAGGCGGGCCGGACTGGCAAGACTCGCTTCCGACTAGTGGTTCCTCCTTGGCCGGTCCGAACATGAGGGTTGTTTCACGTCCCTCTAGCTTCCGCCTCATCCAGGCGTTGCCCGGCTCACCGACCCCAAAACCAACCTCATGCAGGACCCGAGCTTTCCCCGCTAAGTCGAGAAATCTTGAGGGGCTGTACACCAGCTGGCAGCGGGAACATTGCGCGCAGAAATGCACCCGCGTAACTATGGCGCGTGATTTCGCTCGAAGGCATCACCAAGGAGTTCAAGTCCGGCGTGTTCGCGGTTCGGGACGTCAGCTTGAAGATCGAGCCGGGTGAGTTCTTGGTCTTGGTGGGACAATCGGGCAGCGGCAAGACGACCAGCTTGAAGGTCGTCAACCGCCTAGTGGAACCGACAGGCGGCACCGTGCGGGTCGACGGCAAGGACGTCGCAAAGACGGATCCGATCGAGTTGCGACGCAGCATCGGAACCGTGTTCCAGCGTTTCGCACTCTTTCCTCACATGACCGTGGGCGAAAACGTGGGGATCGTTCCGGATCTGTGTGGCTGGAGCACCGACGAGATCCGTAGCCGCGTCGACGAACTGCTCGACTTGGTCGAGTTGCCGCCCAGAGCCTATCGCGATCGCTTTCCGCGGGAACTCTCCGGTGGCCAACAGCAGCGCGTTGGCTTGGCCCGTGCGTTGGCAGCGAGGCCAAAAGTGCTGCTGATGGACGAGCCCTTCGGTGCCCTGGACCCGATGACCCGGGACACCTTGGCCCAAGCCTGCCGTCGACTGCACGACGAACTCGAGCTGACGACGCTGATGGTCACCCACGACATGACCGAAGCGCTGCTGCTAGCCGATCGCATCGCGGTCATGCACGAGGGGCGCGTGTTGCAGGTCGGTACGCCCGCTGAGCTGATGGCGAACCCGGCCCACGACGTGGTCCGCCACTTCGTACAGACCCCGCAGCGCCAATCCGAGCGCCTCTCCAGCTTGCACGGCGGTGGCGAACCGTGAGCGCCAGCGTGGCAGAGCAGTTCGTCAAGCTCCCGAACTACTTGGGAGCTCATGTCGTGCTGGTCGCGCTCTCCCTTGGAGTCGGGATCTTGATCTCCCTGCCCACCGCGGTGCTCGTGGCCAAGTCTCGCTTGCAGACCGTGGTGCTGACGGCCGCGGGTATCATCCAAACCATTCCGAGCTTGGCGCTCTTGGCGCTGATGGTGCCTCTGCTGGGTGCTTTCGGCTTTTGGCCAGCTATGGTCGCCTTGGTGCTGTACAGCGCCCTGCCCATCATCCGCAACACGGTCACCGGGATCGCCAGTGTGGATCCGGACCTGGTCGAAGCGGCGCACGGCTTGGGCATGACGCCAGGACAAGTACTGCGTCGCGTCGAATTGCCTTTGGCGCTACCGGTGATCGTGGCGGGGATCCGAACCTCGGCGGTTTGGGTGGTTGGTGTTGCCACGCTTTCCACGCCCGTCGGTCAAACGAGCTTGGGCAATTACATCTTTGGCGGACTGCAGACCCGCAATTGGACGGCCGTCCTCTTCGGTTGCGTCGGGGCGGCGCTCTTGGCGGTGACTCTCGACGCGATCTTGGCGTTGCTCGAAAGCGCCGTCGCCAAGCGACACAAGGGGCGCCTGATAGCCGGTGGACTCGCGTTGCTGGCCGTGCTGCTCGGCGGCGCGCTGGCGCCGAAGTTCTTCCCCGCGAAGGCGGCAGCGCCCGCACAACCTACCGCAGGTGCTCCAGCTGCAGCCAGTGCCGAGCCGGGCAAGCTGCAGACGGTGCGTGTCGGCTCCAAGACGTTCACTGAGCAGTACATCCTGGCGTCGGCGATCGAGAAGCGACTTTCCGGCGCGGGTGTCAAAGTCAGCCGCGCGGAGAGCCTGGGCTCCACTGTCGCCTTCGACGCGCTGAAGCAGAGCCAGATCGACGTCTACGTCGACTACTCGGGCACCTTGTGGGCCAACGGCATGAAGCGCAAGGAGCCTGCTGCTGCTTGGCAAGTCGAGTCCGAGGTCAGCAGCTGGCTGGTCAAAGAGCACGGGATCCGAAGTTTGGGCACTCTGGGTTTCGAAAACGCCTACGCCCTGGCGATGCGGCGAGACAAGGCCGACGCTTTGAAGATCAAGAGCATCACGGATCTGGCTGCTCACGCCTCCAAGCTCGAGCTCGGCAGTGACTACGAGTTCTTCGACCGCCCCGAGTGGAAGCGTTTGAAGAGCACCTACAGCCTGGGCTTTCGCGCGACCACCAGTTTCGACTCCACCTTCATGTACGAAGCGGTGAAGGACGGCCGCGTCGATGTGATCACCGCGTTTTCGAGCGACGGTCGCATCACGGCCTACGACTTGGCGGTTCTGACAGACCCCAAGCGCGCCTTTCCGCCCTACGACGCGATGCTGCTGCTTTCGCCACGGGTCTCCGACAACGCGCAGGTCGTTGCAGCGCTATCACCGATGGTCGGTTCTATTCCCGTCGAGCTGATGCGCACCGCCAACCTGATGGTGGATCGCGAAGAGGACAAGAAGACTCCTGCGGCCGCGGCGGACTTCTTGCTCGCCGAAGCCAGCGCCAAGCGCGCTAAGTGATGCGGTGAAAGGCACTCGCGAGCCCCGAAACCTCAGATTGGCTGCTTGTTTGATCGAGCGTCCAGGGGGCTCCTCCTGCGGTGCGAGGGGGCCGTGGGCGCTCAACTCCCGTCTCGCGGGCCGGGATCCTGGGGGCTGTCAGCATGCGCCGGCGGCTAGCCTTGCCGGGCCGTTGCTTCATCATCCCTGATGGCACTCGCCCCCGCCACACCCGCACGAAGAAACCCGAACGCATCGCGGTAACCTGAGCCGCGAGCCTTGTTTGGCGGATGTGTGAGCGCAGCTTCTGAACCCTGAAAAGCGACATCTAGGTGCATCACCGTTGAAGTCTGGAGGTATTGAACGAATTCGTCTTGCAAGATTGGGGACGAGGAATCAGCATCCCTGTTAATAGTCAAAGGATCGGAGCCGCTGACGCTGATGGAACTAGTCCTGCTTTGCGCCAAGTGCCGGGCGCCTTTGCCGGAACTGACCTGCACGACCTGCGGTTTTACGGTCACCGTTGAGCACGGGATCTGCGATTTCCTCAGCGCAGATGACAGTTTCAACCATCTGAAAGAGGAAATCGACCATTGGGACGAAAAGGTCAGCAAGAACCCAACGAGGATTTGGCCGGCAGACGCGATTACATTGACGGACTACTTCAGTGGAAGCTTGTTCGACCCAAGCGCGCGGCGCATGTTGCCTGAACTTCGCCAGATGGATCTGCACGACAAGGTTTGTCTCGACGTTGGAGGAACCGGGCTTTCTGGGCTCATGGTCTTGAGATCTGGTGGCAGGAAGCTCTTCCACCTTGAGGTGAGTAGGCAGTCTCTGCTGTGTGCGCGGAAGAACACTGTTCAGTTCGCGGAGCACAAGGATGCAGAAGTTGTTTCGGTACGCGCCCCTGCCGAACGAATGCCTTTTGGCGATGAGAGCGTCGACTTTCTCATCTCCTTTGGTACGTACCACCACACCGACCGCCAGCGGTCGATTCCCGAAATCCATCGCGTGCTCAAACCGGGAGGGATGTTCTTCTTTCGTGAGGCGTACGTTGGTCCCGCTCTGCTGCCGGCAAAGTGGCTCAGCAGAAAGACCAGGCGGCACTGGGGATTCAGGCCGGGCAACGACAACCCCTTTGGCCTGCGGGATCTGTTCCTGCTCAAGAAGACATTTCCGAATCACAACTACGCAATTAGGAATCCGCTCGCCCCGTTTGCCCATCTCGTGCGCTACGCTGATCGGTCACCGGCCAATCGCATTGACGACGTGGATGGTGACCTTCCCGGACTGACGGCAGTAGGAGCCTTGCTCGCGGGTGTGCTCTTGTTTTCAGGCAAGAAATAGCGAACGCGATCGCTAGCCAGCAGGAGTGACGTTCAGCCTGGTTGTCGAACCTCCCTCGGACTAGCTGGCGCGGCTGGAGGCTCGCGCGCACCACTCGCACCGCGCGAGGTACCGATGACTCCCCGGGGCGGCACACGAGAGCAGAACTGAACAAGCTTGTCCCGTCCCTTTGGGCATGCGTCTCAGCGGTACAAGTGCATTTGCCGCATTCGATGCATCAAGTATTGGGTTTCGGCACGGTTCACTGAAACAGTGAGCTGGGCGTTCAGCTGCTCGACACGTGCCAGTGTCTCGGGATTGATTCCCCCGCTCGCGGGTGGCGGCGTCGGCTCGCTGTGTCTAGCCCCGGTGATGGAACTGGCCTTGGCTCGGGATATTGCGGAGGCGACGGCTTCCAGCTCACCGCGGTCGAACCAGGTGCCGTGGGACGAGCAATGATCCAGCGCGACATCGGCGAGCTTCGTCTTGGTCATTCCGGCTTGGCAAACCGGGCAGGAGATGACGCCGCCACCGTAACGAGTGGTGGGCGGAGGTCGTGGGCCCATGGCGCGGACGATCGCTGCGTATCGGTGCTCGCGAACGGCGCCGAAGGCGGCATTGTCCAGCCAAACGCCCTTACAGGGCTGGCAGCCTTGCGCCATGCCGGTACACACCGCGAGATCGATGAGCGGCTGGCCACAGCGCGGGCAGGCTGCCGGCGCCTGGGGCGGAGCTGACGTGCGATAGGGCGACACGATGAGCGGAGTTTACCACCGAGCAGCGGAGCATGGTGTAGCTGAGAAACGATCAACCGGGCGCGAAAGGGCGACCATTGCAGTCGCTCCGCTCGCCGAGGTCCCGCATTCGTGACGCGAACGGTATAGTTGACTCTGGCCGCTGCGACTCTGCCGCGCGGCGCGATACGCAAATGCAGACCGCGACCGAGTTACACGAGTTATTGCTCAAATTCCGGAACGAGACCGGCGCACGGCTCTGCTCCGTGGTGTCCTCGGATTTCGGGACCCGAGTGGACGTGGGAGGTCCTTCAACTCTATCCGCGGACGAACTCGAATGGGGCCCGCCATCGTCGAGGGACGCCGGGCCACCCCGGCGCAAAGACTATCGCCGACTTTCCACCAAGATCGTCGGCTATTCGATTTCCGCTGAGTTCGAGACCGTCGCCGCTGCGGACGAGGCTCGGTCCCAATTCGACGAGCTGGTTCGCAAGGTCGAAAACATGGTCGTCGAGCCTCCCTGAGCCTATTTGCTGCGAAGTGACGGCCGAGCGCGCAGTCGCACCGCGCGAGGCGCCGATGACGCCCTGGGACGGCACATCCAAACAAAACAAAAGCAATGGATCCTTGGAACGATTTCGATTCCGAAACGTCTAAGGGGGCGGGAAGAGAATTGTCCCTTGTTTGCATTGCGTCGCTTCATGCGGCAAATAGAGAAACCCCGATGGCACAGCTAACCCACAACCGATGTTCCAGACTGGCGCGGAAGACCGCGTTCAGGAATACGTGCGTGGTCGGATTGGAGGCCACGACGTAACCGGGAAAGTCTATTCGAGCTCCCTTGAAGGAGTTTCAAAGGCCGCCCCGGATGATCACCCGGAGCGGCCTTTTCTCATTTCGGGCTCTCGAAATAGCCCGCAGGGCACCGCTGCGTCCAATTACAAAAACAGCATGAAAACAGGTCTGAA
Organism: Polyangiaceae bacterium; assembly: GCA_965222375.1. Lineage (GTDB taxonomy): Bacteria > Myxococcota_A > Polyangia > Polyangiales > Polyangiaceae > JACKEA01. Next base: position 1,528,400 of record CBDCTZ010000016.1, on the reverse strand, counting down.
GTGTTTGTTGGCGGCATGCCGGGCTCTTACCCCGTGCGGCGTGGGTTCGATTCCCACCAGACCTACTGGTTTTCATCGATTCGAGTGAATCGATGGAAACCAGTCCCGCTTGTCGGGAGCACAGCTCCCGCCCCGATGAAGTGAATTCATCGGGGCCCCACCCTCAGGTTTCGGGGCCCCATCCCCGAAACTGCATCGTTGCGTTTGAATCGATGGAAACCAGTCCCGCTTGTCGGGAGCACAGCTCCCGCCCCGATGAAGTGAATTCATCGGGGCCCCACCCTCAGGTTTCGGGGCCCCATCCCCGAAACGCATCGTGAGAATTCGAATTGATTCACCACCTCAAACTCAATTGCCCGTGTCGCGAGTGGTCGCGGCTCGGTGTCGTATTCCGAGCGTACCGGTTCGACTCCGGTCGCGGGCTCCAATGACATTCACGTCCAGCTTCCATGCTCCCGCCCGCAAGGAGCGGCCTCGGTCTTCTAAACCGAGTGGTTCGGGTTCGAGTCCTGACGGGAGTACCTGGTCTCGGGGTTGTCTCGAAGGCGAGATCACTGTTTTGCAAGCAGTGAATCCGGGTGCGATTCCCGGCGCGGGCTCTGTTGGTCGCGCTCCAAGAAGCAGCGGTCATGTCCCGGTTCGACGGCATCGGCGGTCGGTCTGCAAAACCGGCTTCGAGGGTTCAACTCCCTCCCGGGACTCCGAGGCCTCACATGAGGCCACACCGCGCATGGTTGGCGGAATTGGTAGACGCCCCGGTTTCAAACACCGGTGATCCGACAAGGATCGTGAGAGTTCGAATCTCTCGCCATGCACCACGTCGACGTGGCGGAACTAGGCATACGCGCCGGGCTGAGATCCCGGGCCGAAAGGTATCCGGGTTCGAGTCCCGGCGTCGACACTGCAACATGCCCGAATGGGTCGTACCGAAGAGCGAAGTGCCAACGAGTCAGCGGTACATCTGCTCGATGAGGTCGCTGTACTTCTCTTCAATGGTCTTGCGGCGCACTTTGAGGGTCGGGGTCAGCTCGCCTTCGTCGCGATCGAGGCGGCGTTCGAGGATGCGGAACTGCTTCACGGCTTCGACGTGAGTCAGGGTTCCGTTCACCTGGTCGACCTCGGCCTGAATCAATTGCTTCACGTCGTCGCTCTTCGCGAGTTCTGCATAGGCGCCGAATTGCACACGGTTGCGTTGGGCCCAGTCGACCAGGTTGTCTTCGTCCAGGATCACCAGGGCGGTCACGAACTTGCGACGCTCGCCGATGACGACGGCGTCGTGGATATAGGCGCTGGTGCGGAGCTTGCTCTCGATGTACTGGGGCGCGATGTTCTTGCCGCCGGACGTGATGATCAAGTCCTTCTTGCGATCGGTGATCCGAAGGCGTCCGCTCTCGTCTACTTCCCCGACGTCACCGGTATGCAGCCAGCCGTCGGCGTCGATCGTGGCCTTGGTTGCTTCCTCCTCCTTGAAGTAGCCGAGCATCACGCCCGGGCCGCGCGCCAAGATTTCTCCGTCTTCGGCGATTCGCATCTCCAAGCCCTCGACGGGCAGCCCCACCGTGCCCAGCGGCGACGCACCGGGTGGATTGACGGTGATGATCGCCGTGCTCTCGGTCTGCCCGTAGCCCTCCACCAGGGGAATGCCGATGGCCTGGAAGTAGTCGACCACATCGGGCGAGATGGGTGCGGCCCCAGAGATCGCGAAGCGCAGCCGGTCGAAGCCGAGCTTCTCACGCAGGTGACGCAGCACCATCTGGTCGGCGAGAGCCAGCTTCGTCGCTAGCGCGCCGGGCACGCTTTGCTTTGGATCCTCGCCTTTGGCGAGGGCCTCCTGGCGGTGACGGTTGGCAGCGCGTCCGACCCCAACCGCCCAGGTGTAGAGCTTGCGCTTGGTGAAACTGGCATCGCGCATCTTGAGCTCGACAGCGTTGTAGAGCTTCTCCCAGATCCGTGGCACCGCGAAAAAGACGTGGGGCCGAACCTCAGCCAGGTTGTCGCGCACAGTGTCGAGATTCTCCGCAAAGCTGACGATGGACCCGTTCACCACCTGGTTCATCACGGTGATGGTGCGCTCAGCGATGTGGCAGAGCGGCAAGAAGCTCAAGAATTCATCGTCGGGCGAAGGTCGGATCACACTATCCAACGCACGGCAGCACCAGGCGATGTTGGCGTGGCTCAGCATGACGCCCTTTGGCGGTCCTGTCGTGCCGGAGGTGTAAACCAGAATCGCAAGGTCATCTGGATGCGTGTTCGCCACGCGGCGTTGAATCTCGTCAGCGTTTCGTTCCAGCGCGGCTTCACCCCTTTCGATGAAATCGCGCCAGCTCATCACCATCGGATCCGTGAAGCGGGACAGGCCCTTTTCGTCGATCACGACGATGCGGTCGATTGAGTGCTTCTCACGCACCTCGAGCGCCTTGTCGAGCTGCTCTTCGTTTTCGACGATCAAGAAGCGCACGCCCGCGTGGCCCATGATGTAGGCGATCTGCTCAACCGCGCTGGTGGTGTACATCGCGCAAGTGACCCCGCCGCCCGCCAACACACCGATGTCGGCCATCAGCCACTCGACGCGGTTTTCGCTGATCAACCCCACCGGCTCACGAGCATCGAGGCCGAGTTCGAGCAGGGCTGACGCCACCGCCCGCACACCGTGTTCGTAGTCCGCCCAGGTCAGCTCCTCCCACAGCCCTAGCTCCTTGCGGCGCATGGCCGCGCGCTGCGGGTGGCGCTGCGCGCGCTCGAAGAACAAGGTGGGGATCGCCGCTCTCGCGAACTTTTTGGCCGGTTTTGTCGCCTCGTCCTTTACGGGCTCGGTTTGCATCGCGGTGAGTATACTCGGCCGCCCGGATGGAGCAGCTCAAGCGCGATTACCGTGAGGACCTCACTCTGTTCGAGGGCAATGTCCAGCGGGCGCTCGCTGGGCTGTTGATCGTCGCAATTCTCGTCTGGGCCTTGTCCCTCGCCGGTGGCTTTGCCCTGTTTGTCGCCACCAACTTGGCGCTGTTCATCGTGGCCGCCCTCGGCTTGAACCTGTTGGTCGGTTACACCGGCCAGATCTCCCTGGGGCACGCCGCTTTTCTGGCAATCGGCGCCTACACCCACGTGATTCTCTACACCCAAGGCGCGCCGATGCTGGTGACCGTGGCCGCGGGCGGTTTGGTCGCTGGCCTGTTGGGTTTCCTGATCGGGATCCCGGCGCTGCGACTGGAAGGCCCGTACTTGGCCATCGCGACGCTGGGGTTCCAGGTGGCCGTGGACCAGATTCTCGGTCGCTGGGACTCCCTCACCGGTGGACGCATGGGTCTTGGAGTGCCCTCGCCGGAGCTATTCGGCTTCGGGATCGGCGAGGTTCGACACTACTTCCTGCTCTGTTTTGCAGTCTGCGTCTTTACCATCGTCGGCGTGTACAACTTGGCTCGCTCTCGCGTCGGTCGGGCCTTCGTGGCGGTTCGCGACAACGACATCGCCGCCCAAGCCATGGGAGTGAATCTGGTTCGCACCAAGACCCTGGCCTTCGCGATCAGCGCCTTCGTCACGGGTATTGCGGGCGGTCTGTACGCGCATCTCTTCGATCGCATCAATCCGTCCAACTTCAACCTGCTGGTGTCGATCGAGCTGTTGGTCATGGTCGTCGTCGGCGGGCTGGGTTCGGTCTTGGGCAGCGTCCTCGGCGCCACGCTGCTCGTGCTCTTGCCCCATGTGCTCGCTGACCTGCGCGACTACCAGGTCATTTTCACTGGTGGCATTCTGATCGCCGTCCTGCTCTTCGAACCCATGGGGCTGCGGGGGCGATGGCTACGCATCAAGTTCTATTTCAAGGCTTGGCCCTTCTGAGGTGGAGATGGAGCGGCTCCTACAAGACATCGTCAATGGCCTTTCGGCGGGCAGCCTGTACGCGTTGCTCGCCGTGGGGATCGTGCTCGTCTACAAGAGCAGCGATGTTCTGAACTTCGCCCACGGCTCCTTCGCGATGGTGTCGACCTTCGTGGCCTACCATGTGGCCACCAAGCTCGGCCTGGGCTTTGGATTGGCCATCGCCGCGTCGCTCGTGTTCGCCTTTGGCCTAGGTGCCGTGGTCTATCGCGCAGCCTTGCATCGCGCCCGCGAGGGCGGCAGCCACGCGGTGGTGATGGTCACCATCGGGCTGCTGATGGTGTCCGAAGGAGCGGCCGCCGCGATCTGGGGCGCCGACGTGAAGGAGTTCCATCACTTCTTTGCCGAGCCGAAGAGCTTCGAGCTGCTGAGTGGCGTGCATCTCGGCGTTCACGACGCGTGGATCATCGGTTCCGCCATTGCGACGGCGTTGTTGCTGGCGGTGTTCTTTCGCTTCACCCGCGCCGGAATTGCCCTGCGCGCCGTGCAACAGAATGAAACTGCAGCGCAACTGATGGGAGTGAGAGTGGCACGAGTCCACGCCCTCACCTGGGGGATCGCCACGATGCTGGGAGCGGTCGCAGGTCTGTTGATCGTCCCCAAGCTGTTCCTGGACCCAGCCATGATGTTCTCACCGCTGCTAAAGGCGTTCGCCGCCGCGGTATTGGGCGGCATGAGTTCGGTGGCCGGGGCGATCATCGGTGCCTGGCTGCTGGGGGTGATCGAGGCGCTGGCAGGCGCGTATATCTCCACGGAATTTCAGGCGACGATCGCCTTCGTCATCATCGTCGTGGTGCTGGTGGTGCGTCCCGAAGGGCTGCTGGGCAAGCACCGACTGAAGAAGGTCTGACGCCGCTTCTGTTTCGGTTGCTTCGCGCAGCGCGATCGAGTTACGTGGCAAGCCGCTCCGCCCCGGGCTGAGCCGTCAGAAAAGAGGAGAGGGACCGATGAATTCTGTGTTGTCGCGTAGAACCTGGTTCGCTGCGCTCGCGCTCGGCGCCATGGCTTTTGGTTGTGAGAAACGCGAGCCTGCCGGCAAAGGCATCAGCAGTGCCGACAAGCCCGCACCGGCTCCGAGCGCCAAGGCCGCCGGCGTTCCCGGCGTCACCGATACTTCCATCAAGATCGGCAGCTGGGGTCCGCTTTCCGGACCGGCCGCTCAATGGGGCACGGTGCTCAAAGGCATGGAGGCCTACTTCAAGTACGTCAACGAAAAGGGCGGCGTGAACGGGCGCAAGATCGAGTTCATCTATCGTGACGACCAATACAACCCCTCAAAGACGCCAGCAGTCGCGCGTGAGTTGGTCGAAAAAGAGAACGTCTTCGCCATCGTTGGCGGCATTGGCACCGCGAACGGACGCGCTGTCGCTGACTACCTGGAGACGAAAGGCGTTCCGTTCTTCACCCCGGCCTCGGGCGATCGCTTCTGGTCCGAGGGTGGCAAGAAGAACGTCTACACGGTCTTCCCGAAATACCTCACCGAGGGGGAGATACTCGGTAACTACGCGGCCAAGGATCTGAAAGCCAAGAAGATCGCGGTGCTCTACCAGGACGATGACTTCGGCAAGCAGGGTCTGGAGGGCGTCAAGAAGGGCGTCGGCCACAACGAGGGCGCCGAGGTAGTAGTCGAGGTGTCGACTCAGCCCACGGATACGGATCTGAGCGGCCAAGCCAGCCAGATCGCTGCCAAGAACCCTGATGTATTGGTGCTCTACGCCGCACCGAAGCAGGCCATCACCGTGGTGAAAACGCTGGTCGCGCAGAAGAAGAAGCCAAAAGTCCTCACCAGCTTCGTGCTGAGCGACCCAATCCTGTTCAAGCTCGCCGGCGACGCCTGGGAAGGCACGATCACCAGCGCGGTCTCGAAACTGCCCGACTCGGATGACGCCGCGATCAAGAAGTACAAAGAAATCCTGCAGAAGCACGGGGCGGGCGAGAAGACTCCGCCAGGGACCTTCACCATGGCGGGCTTCCTATTCGCGATGCCGTTCACCGAAGCGCTCAATGGCGCCGGCAAAGAGCTGACCCGAGAGAGCTTCTACAAGGCGCTTCACGGCATGAAGGACTGGGACAGCGGCGGCCCCCATTGGGAGGCTGGCGCGCTGGGTCCGCAGATCACGTTCACGGCGGAACGTCGGCTGGGGTCCAACAAGGTGTACGTGGCCGAAGCCAAAGGCGGTAAGTGGGAAAAGCTGACGGATTGGCTCGAGCCACCGAAGTGAACGCCGCGGAGGGTCCGCTCCTGATCGCCCGCCAGGTCAGCATCGCGTTCGGCGGGATCCGAGCTCTCAACGGAGTGTCCCTCGAGATCCCGCGCGGCGCGATCGTCGCAGTGATCGGGCCCAACGGTGCTGGCAAGACCACCTTCTTCAACTGCGTCACCGGGGTCTACCGGGCCGATGAGGGAGAGATCAGCATCGACGGAACGTCACTGACTGGACTCAAGCCGCATCGGGTTGCCGAACTCGGAGTGGCCCGCACCTTCCAGAACATCGAGCTCTTCGCGCGGATGACGGTGCTCGACAACATCTTGTTGGGCCGCCACCGTCACATGACCGCCGGGCCCCTCGCGAGCTTGTTGTTCTCGAAGCGAGTGCGGGAAGAGGAAGTGCGTGAGCGGAGGCGGGCGGAGGAGATCTTGGACCTTCTCGACCTGCAGTTCGCCCGGGACCGATACGTGATGCACTTGCCTTACGGCGTCAGGAAGAAGGTGGAAATGGCGCGCGCCTTGGCGCTCGAGCCGCGGCTGTTGCTGCTCGACGAGCCCAGCGCGGGCATGAACGCCGAAGAGAAAGAGGACATGGTCCACGCCGTACGCGACATCCGCGATGAGATGGATGTGACGGTCGTTCTGGTGGAGCACGACATGGGTCTGGTGATGGGGATCAGCGACCGCGTCATCGTCTTCGATCATGGGGAAAAGATCGCCGACGGAGAGCCCACCGAAGTCACCCAGAACCCCGACGTGATTCGCGCTTACCTGGGCGAAGATGCGGTGACTCCCGAACGGGAAGAAGCGTCGTGAGTGGCAACTCCGAGCCCGCGCTGCTCGTCTGCAAGAACCTGGAGGTCTTCTACAACAAGTACGTCCAGGTGCTCCGGGGAGTGACCGTCGAGCTCGAAGCGGGAGGCCGAGTGGCGGTGCTCGGTCCCAATGGCGCCGGCAAGAGTACCCTGATCCGGACGGTGATGGGCCTGATCGATGATCAGCCAGAGCGCGGCGAAGTGATCGTGGACGGCGCTCGCATCGACGACTGGGACACCGGGCGACGGGTTCAACATGGGGTTGCGTGCGTGCCCGAAGGGCGTGAAGTGTTTCCGGATCTCACGGTTCGCGAGAACCTGGTGATGGGCGCCTGGGTGGAGCCCGCGAGCAGCATCCCCGAGAGTCTCGAGCGCGTCTTCGGGCGCTTCTCCCGGCTGCGGGAGCGTCACGCTCAACTAGCGGGAACCCTCAGCGGCGGCGAACAGCAAATGCTGGCGATCGGACGGGCGCTGATGAGCCGCCCGCGGGTGCTGTTGCTCGATGAACCGTCCCTGGGGCTGGCGCCCCTCGTCGTGCAGGAGATTTTCGAGATCTTGCGGGAGCTGGCCGACGAAGGCATCGCCATTCTGCTGGTAGAGCAAAATGCGCAGATTGCGCTGTCCTTTACGGAGCACGCCTACATTCTCGAGGCGGGCCGGGTCGTGCTGAGTGGCACGTCGGCGGAGCTGGAAGAAAACCCTGACGTGCGGGAGTTCTATCTCGGCATCAAGCAGGCGGACTCGATCAAGGGATTCAGGCGCTACAAGCGTCGCCGCCGCTGGGCGTGAAGCACCGCGCTCAGCGGCAGGCAAACTGAACGCCACCACCGTCCATCGAGACGCAACACAACCCGAGCAGTGCGCGGCCGAGTTGTTGGCGGAATCAAAGCCCCTTCCTACCGCGGTAATTCGCGGTCCACTTCTCGAGGCCGATGTCGTCCAACATCTTCCGAAACGCCTTGTTGATGCGGGGATGGCTGGTGCGGCGGATTTTAGCGGGGGGTTCGGACTTGAGATACTTGCCGTCGGCGCGCCAGCGACGCCGTTGATCCAGGAAGGAGAGATGGATGGGGGCTTTGCGGCCGGGGATCCAAACAGCGACATGGCCTTTGGGGTAGTCGTCGGTCCAGCGGCGGCGGCGCTCGTCCGTGTAGTCCGGGTCGATTGCGTAGGCGGCCACGACGCCAAGAAAGTTCTCGACGGCTGCCTTGGGGACGCTGCCTGATTTGCGCGTTGGATTGCGCGCGTATTCGCACGCACAGCTCTTGTCCACGGCGCAAACACACGGCGGCGATTCGCCTTTGGGTGCGGTCGGGTCGGGGATCCGCTCTCCGAGCCCGCCGGCCATGGGCGTGACCTTGGCCTGATAGATGAAGCGCGCGCCTTTACGCTCCAATCGGATGACGACATGACGAGTTGGGCCCATCCCGTTCCACTGCTCGGACACCTCGAGCAAGGTCGCCTTTCGGAGCAGCGCAAAGCCGGCCGGGCGCTTGCCACGGATCACGTCGCCGGTCGGCGGCCCAGTCACTGGGGTTGGCGGAGGTAGGACTTTGACAATGATGGACGGCCGGGGCTTTGCGCTGGCGCTCGGAGCGGCGCCCGGTTGGGTCTTTGGCGGAGCGGCTGCGTTCACGGCGGGCGACGCTGCGCTCGGGGTGGAGCTAGGGCTTTCTACAACAGCGGCACCGGTGGCGCTTCGGTCCTCGGCAGTGACTTCCGGCGCTGCATTGGGCTTCTTGTTACACGCCAGGGTGGCGCACACGACGAAGCACGACACGAGCCGAACGGCGATGCGCATGAATTGAGGCTCTCACGATGGTTCCGGTTGCACAACCAGCGGCACGGTAGGAGCCGGCGCCGGGCAACGGCGGCGTCGCCGCAATCCCGGCACGGTCAGTACACCTCGACCTCGTTCAGGCGCGCGTGCTTCGTCTGCTTACTCGGCCCCTTCTTTGCCAAGATGCGCATCTTGGTTGCGCTGACTTCGCCAAACACGCTCCCCACGGCGGGTGCCGTGTTGCCGGTCACGGATTTGGCCGTCTTCCAGCTGCTGCCGTCCCAGTATTGAATGTCGTAGTCTGAGATCGGATAGCTCGCTGTGGTGAACAGCACGACTCGGTCGAAGCGTCGACACTCGCCGAAGTCCAGTTGGTACCACTGCGCCAGGCTGTCGGTATTGGTCCAGCTGTAGGCGTTGCCGAGCGCCGTATTGCGGTTGCCGTCAATCGGGGCCGTGACGGAATAGCCGGCGAAGGTGGATTGAGCGCTCGGCGTGGCATCTCGTGCTTGATTGGAAAAGATGCTCACCTCGTTGATGTAGGCGCGACCGGTCGTCGCGGCCGCCTTGAGCGCTTTGATGCGCACCCGAGTTGTGGTGCGGTTGGTGAATGTGGCTGAAACGACTTGCGCATAGTTGTTTCGGATCTGCGCGACGGCCACGAATGTCGTCCCATCGTGGACCAAGATGTCGAAGTCCGGCATTTCACCGTATTTGGGCATCGCAACGTCGATTCGACCAATCAGCTCTGGCTTGCTCCATTGAAGTTCGACCCATTGCGGCATGCTCTGACCCGAACCACTGGCCCAGGTGGTGTTTGGCCCCAGGGCGGTGTTGGCAACGCCATCGTTGACCGCACTGAGTTTGTGCCCCGTCAAGGTGCTCGAGGCACTGACGGCCGCGCCGGTCGCGTGGTTCGTACGTGTGCAAGCCGTGGTGCCACCAGTACCACCGGTCGCTCCTGCTCCAGCCGCGCCGCCGCCACCCGTCGCCCCTGCGCCACCCGCTCCGCCGCCACCCGTCGCTCCTGCTCCAGCCGCGCCGCTGCCACCCGTTGCTCCGGCCCCAGCGCTGCCCGCGGCGCCACCCGTTCCGCTAGCGCCACCCTGGCCCAACGAGACGCAGCTGCCGCCCACGCACGCCTCACTCTCGGTGCAGGTCACGCCGCAGGCGCCGCAATGAGACGGGTTTGTCTGAGTGTCCACACAGCTCCCACCGCAATTGGTGAACTCGCCGCTGCACACCGGCGTGCACTCTCCGGTCACGCACTGTTCCCCAACCGCACAGATGAAGCCGCAGCTGCCGCAGTTTGCCGTGTCGTTTCGGAGATCTGCGCAGCTGTCCCCGCACTTCTTCGACGTGCCGTTGCACTCGAGACCACAGCTGCCCTCAGAGCAAAGCTGGCCCTGCGGGCATGCATTGCCGCACGCCCCGCAGTTTTCGGAGTCTGTAGCCAATGAGGTGCACCGGCCATCGCAGATGCTCTCGTTGCCCCAACACGACGTGCCGCAACTCCCAGCAGAGCAAACTTCGCCCGCCGCACACTGGATGCCGCAGCCGCCGCAATTGGCCGGATCCAAGCCGAAGTTCACACACTCGGAGTCACAGGCTTGGTCCGAAGGTCCGCATCTGTCCAAGTGCTGCTGGCCACCTAGCGGAGGCGACTCTGCCGTCGCGCAGGCCATGACCAGAACGCTCCCGAGAGCGATCAAGCATAGAATTGAGCGTCTCATTCCCCGGGGAAGTGCAACCGGCGTTCCACTCTGAGCGGAAACGCCTTTTCCACGCTTTTTGGGTGAGATCCCGGTCGATCTTGGGCTGCTGGAGCCAACCGATGGTCGGGCCGAGCGTACCGCGGCCCAGTGGATCACCTTGCCAAGCACATCGCAAACCGCGTAATCCCGCTTCGAAAATGGCGAAGAAGGCCGACAAGAAAGTGTTCGGGGATCGGGTGGTCGCAACCAACCGACGCGCCCGCTACGACTACTTCCTGTCGGATCCGACCGAAGCAGGCTTGATGCTGATCGGCAGCGAAGTCCGCGCGCTTCGCGAGTTCGGCGCAGACTTGAGCGACGCCTGGGTCGACTTCAACCGCAATGAGGCGTGGCTCAAAGGAATGCGCATCCCGATGTTGAAAAATGCCGCCTTCGCCCATGAAGAGAAGCGCCACCGCAAGCTTCTCCTGCACCGGGCGCAGATCGACAATCTGCGCGGCCGCGTCGAACGTGACGGGCTCACGCTGATTGCGACCAAGTGCTACTTCAAGAACAGCCGCGCCAAGGTCGAGATCAGCGTCGGGCGCGGCAAGAAGCAACACGACAAGCGCCATACGATCAAGGCTCGAGAGTCAGCTCGGGAAGCACGAGCAGCGATCCGCCGGGGTCGAGACCAGTGAGCCCGCTGCTGTTTGATCTCGATGGCGATGGGAGCGCCAGTATCGAAACGACTGACGGCAACTTCGTCAGCCTGCACTCCAGCCGTGCGTTTCCACCGGGCTCGACCCTGCGCGGCGAATTACAGGGCGAAGGTCTGCGCTACGAAGTCAAAGTGCGCGGCAGCAAGCGCACGGACACCGACCCGCAGCGCCCGTTTAGAGTAGAGGGACGTTTCATCAACCTGTCTCGTAAGCACCGCGCGCGTGTGACCCACGCCGGGTGAGCAAGATCAGCTGTCCGGGACGATGACCCCGCGAGCCTGGCGCCACTCAAGGCGAAAGCGCAAGCTCGGCCCCAAGCCCGAGCCAAATGCCACCCAAGCTCTGCTTGTCGCCGACCGTGTCCAACACGGGCACTGGGCGAAGCACCACCCCAACGTCCGGCCCCGCGGCGAGGAACGCCTTGGACCCCACCCGTTGCTCCAAGCGCAGATTCAGCCCCGCCCGTGCCGACCAAGTATCGGACTGGCCACTCACGTCATCCACGCTTGGAACTTCGGTCACGCGCACAGCGGCAGCCGCGACCTCCGCGCCCAAAGTGAGGTCGGTCTGCTCGCCGACTCGGAAGCCGTGGCCGCCCCGTAGTCCCACTTCCAACCAGCGCCAGCCAGGAGCAACCTCGATGTCACTGGCCTGTCCAGTGTACGCCGCGAGGGAGAGAGCCACGCGCGAACCGCCGACAAAGCGATGGCCGCCAGACAATACCGGGCCAGCGAGCCAACCGGCACTGCTCACGTAGGCACCCTTGGCACCCCCCGTCAGCGTCACACCCTGCAGCCGTCGCTCGCGTTCTGCCTTTTGTTCGGCGGCGAGCGCGCGCTGCTCGTCCTGCTCGATGCGCCGTGCGTGGGCCACGCGACGCTGTCGCAAGCGCCGGGCGAGTTCTGCCGCCCCCAGGGCGATCCGCCGCGAGCGCAGTCGCGCGCTTCCCGTCACGCTGACCCTGCGCGCCCCGTAGAAGTCACCGCGATCCCAGAGTTCCACATGCAATCGATCCGGGGCCGGAACCAGCACCCGAAAGAACACCGTACTCATCGCTTGCGGATAGGGATCGGTGGATCGTGGCGGCACATCGATGTCACCCAGCTCGATCTTGATCAGCCGGCGCGCCAGCTCCGCATCCAGTCGCTTTTGTGCCTTTGGCGTGATCTCGACCACGACCTTGGGCGGCGTGGCCTGTGCCGACCACGCAGCGGTGAGCAGCGCCGCGCTAGTGCCCAGGGGAAGGAGTCGGCGCCTCTTCCTCGGGTTCGCCACTGGGAGTCTCGACCGCGGGCTTGGCTCCGCCATCGAGCTCTTCTTCGGCCGCGGCGCCGGTCTTCCGGGCGAGCTCTGCTTTGAGCTCACGGAGCCTGCGCCCCTTAGGGAAGTCCTTCTCATACTGGGCCGCGAGCTTCTTGGCGAGTTCCAGGTTGCCTTGCTCCAGGGTAGCTTCGACCTGGCGCGCGAGCGCATCTTCCGCGAAGTCGCCCTTTGGAGACAAGGCTCGATACGCTGCGAACGCCTTTTGTGCGCCCGCCTTGTCCCCGGAGCGCTCGAGCAGGTTTGCCAAGGTCCACGCCGCCAAGGGTGCGTTGGGATCCCCGGGGAATTGCTCCACCACGCGGCGCAGTGCGGCCACCGCGCGACCGCGCTGCCCAGTAGCGCGAGCCACATCCACAAGGCTCATCAGCTGCTCCGCGGTGGAGCTCCGCAGCACGGCGTCAAAACCACCCAGAGCCTTGAGGGCTCGGTTGGCAGCGGCGTATTCGCCCTGCTGCGCCTGACGCTGCCACTCCGGCGGACCGGCGGCGAGCGGCAGGGAGGCAGTCGGCGGCGAAGAGGTAGGCTCCACGACCTCGAGCTGCTCTTCCGCCGGGGTTTCGAGCTTGGGCGGCGTGCGGCGCACTGGCACTGTGCTGCGCTTGCTCGTCAACGCAGTCTCAGGCGTGACCTGGGTCGGAGAAGCCGGCACTGCGCGGGGTTCGTCTCCCCGAGCCGGAGGCTCCGCGGCCAAAGCTGGTGATGGTGGAGGCGTCGGGCGCATCCAACGCGCACCGACGAACACGCCAGCTCCGAAGACGATGACCATAGCGGCCGGTGCCCACCACAGCGCACCACGCGAAAGAGTCGGGCGCTGCTGGATCTCGGGCTCCATCTTGGCCCAGATCCGATCAATGCGTTCTTCGGTCCCGTGATCCCGGAGCGCGCTCTCGTCGATTTCGGGAAGTTTCGTTGACTTACTCATAGTGTGTCCTCCGCGTAGGGAGCGACGAAGTGTTCACTCAAGAAGCGCTGAGCGCGGGCAATGCGACGTTTGACGGTCGCCAGGGAGCACCCGGTCAGATCTGCCACGGACTCGAGCCGGTGATGCTCGACGTAGCGAAGAGTCCAAGCAATGCGATCATCCGCAGGCATGGTGCACATCAGTGCGTAAATCTGGGCGAGCTGCGCGCGCGCTTCCGGGCTGGCTCCGGGAGCGGCGATGGCATCCAGGTCGACAGGCTCCGAAGCGCCGAGCCCCAAGCTGGTCACCAGCCGCCGCCGACGCAGCCGAGAGCGCACCAATCGAACCACGATCGAGCCGATCCAAGCCTTGAAGGAGCCCGCATCCCGAAGCTCCCCGAGGCGGTGGTGCGCTCGAATGAAAGCGTCGTGCACGACGTCTTCCACGTCGTTGCCATTGCCCTGGACCCGGATCCCCAGATTGAGCGCGAAGCCCGCGTGGCGGCGATACAGCACCTCGAAGGCGTCCGAGTGCCCATCTCGGGCCAGGGCCACCAGCTCTGCGTCGCCGAGCTTGGCCGCGGGCCCCGCCTCTTTGGCGGGCGCTGCCGTCTCCACGCCCACGAGGCGTAGATGAGGGGCTGTGGCGCGCTTGGGAACCATGCTCAGGATGGACGCTGTAGAGGCCCGTTTTGGCTCAACCGGGCAACAAAACTCTAGCCTGGCACTGAGGCGGTGTCGCTAAACAATTGAAATATCAGCGCTAATCCGAAGGCGTGCTTTTTTCTTGAGCCGATCCTGGCTTTTCAGGCATCTGGCTAGTCGTTCCGGGTCGTTTCTTTTCAATTTCCGTCGGCTCGGAGGAGGAAATTAGACCAATGCGTAAGATCATCGCTCTCGCTCTGACCGTTCCGATGTGTGCCTTCGCTGTCGCCTGTGGCGGCGAGGCTATGCCCGAAGCTGAGGCCCCCGAGGCAGCGGCCGCTCCCGAGGCTCCCGAGGCTCCCGAGGCTCCCGAAGAGCCCGAAGCCCCCGAGGCACCTGAGGAGCCCGAGGCTCCCGCCGAGGCTCCCGCCGAAGGCGAGTGATAGCTCTTCTGAGCTTAGGAACGCGGCTGGGTGGCTTCATGCTCCCCGGCCGTTTTCTTTTTGTGTTGGAGGCGGCTCGGTGACTACATGCACCCGGGTTGCTTGTTGGGTTTGGGGGTCGAGCACTGGGCGGCGTTGGGCCACTATTCTCGCAACGGGCCACGCTCAAGCACCGACGCAGAAAGCCACGTCAGGGGGCCACGCGGTTCAGAGCCAGTTCAACACGTCCCCAATTCGCTGAATGACGCCGTCGGCTCCGGCTGCGGCAAGGGCGTCGGCATCCGCGGTCCGCGTCCCGGCGAAGCCGAGGGATCGCATCGAGGCAGCCCGGGCTGCCTCGATCCCCAAAGGGCTGTCTTCGACGACCAAGCATGCGCCCGGCGCAGCGTTCATGACGCTGGCAACGTGAAGGAATAGATCCGGAGCTGGTTTCGGCCGCGCAACCTCCGTTCTCGAGAAGACGCGACCTTCGAAGCGGTCGAGCAGGCCGGTCGCGCCCAAGGTCGCCTCCATCTTTCGGTGGGGACCGTTGGACGCAACGCAGTAGAGGATCGGAAACGCATCGAGAAGCGCTTCCACGCCTGCGACGGGCCGCACCTCGCCTTCCAGTGCGACCAGCTGTCTTTCGCGGAAACTCTCCTCGATGTCCGGGCGCAACGCCCGGGCCAGCCGGACAGCGACCTGCTCCCAGATCTTCACGCTAGCCATGCCCTTGAAGCGGCGGTTCACCTCCGCCGGTGACATCGGCCACCCCGCCTCGGTCACAACCTCGCTCAGAACGCGGGTATCCACCGACCCGGTATCCACCAAGACCCCATCGCAGTCGAAGATGACGAGAGCAGGCCGCATCACCGCCTAGAGCATCACGCGGTGCTTGATATCGCCGTGACATTTGGCAGCGTTGCAGGACGCGCCGGGTTCTTCGTCTTCAAACATGGGCTTGCCCCCAAACTCCCCGCGGACTTGGACGCTGCTCTTCTTCCACTCTGGCGCTGGCTGGCCGGTATCGCGAATGAAGAAGAACCCGTTGTCATCCGTGCAGGTGTAGTAGAAGAGCGACCCGTCGCGCACGCCGATCTCGACGCCCGGCTTGCCGTAGTCCTTGCCCCACTCCCAAATGATACCGGCGAGCAAGAACGGCTGAGCCGACCCCGCATCGCCGCCTACGCTGTGGCAGCTGAGGCAATCCGAGTACGCGAGGGCAATGTGATCGGCGGGAGCCGGCTTTTCCGACTTGCAGGCGGCGTCCCAGGTGCAGGGCCAGAAGTCGCCCTCGAAGCACACCACGCCCCCTCCCCCACCGGTGTTTCCTCCACCCGTGCCACTAGTGCCGCCCGTACCACCACCGCCGCTGCCGCTCGAACCACCGGTGCCGCCGCCACCGGTGCCGCCGCCACCGGTGCCTCCACCGCCGGTGCCGCCGCCCCCAGTGCCCGTGAACCCCGGTGGTGTATCGACCCGCGACGCCTCGAAGCAGGTCTTTCGGTCGAGATTGCCGGCTACCCAGGAGGTCAGACAGGTGTCCGTGTCGTCGTCGAAGGCGCGCCCACCCTCATGCCGCTCCACACCGCGGCCCTTTCGAAACAGCGTGAGCCGCTCGGGCTGCTGGCCGCCCGAGCGCACCACCTTGTGCATCAGCTCGGGCTCGAGGGCGAGCACGGAAGCGTAGTTGGCTGCGTGCTCTTCGGCGCTGTCTTGGCTTCCACCGGGTACGTCGTCTGGGTCGAGCCTAAGCCCGAATCGCCCATACAATCGCAGGCTGCGCTCGGTTCCACCGTGGCAATCCAAACTCCCACAGCGTGCCGAGAGAGCGCTGCTGACGTAGCGAAAGTCCTCTTCGGGCGGCGCGTTGAAGGGGATCGGTTCCGTGGGCACCGAGCACGCGCCGACCACGAGCACTCCCAGAGCGCGGAGCCTCACGGGTCTTCCTCCAAGTACACGACGCCGGCACTGCTGGGGCTCGCGGGGATCCCATGGCAACCGGCACACGAGCTCTCGCGGTAGATGGGCGTGCGCATGGAGCGCACCTGGCCGCCACCCTCGATCTTCACCCAAAGCGGATAGTCGAGCCCGAGCTCCCCCTCCGAGAAGAAGAAGTTGCCGGACTCGCTGGTCACTTTCGAACGCTCACGACCTTGGCGATCGAATATCCGCACGCGAACCGAAGGCGCTGGCTGCTTGGACCCGGCTCGCAAGAACACGGTCCCCGCCAAGTCGAAGGGCTCTTCACCTCCCCCTTCACCGTGACACCAAGTGCAGGGCTGCCCTGGCCGGTGGTTGGGCCCCTGGGGGTAACTGCCCGGTTCGGGGCCCAAGGAGTCGACGCGTTGTTCGGCGACCGGGTCCGTGCAACCCGCCGCAACGGCGACGGCAATCAGCCCGAACCACCCTGACCCACGTCGCATCAGAACCTCACGCCACAGCCTGCCACGGCGAACCCCGCCCAGCGATGGTCGATGTATAGCGTGTTCGGGAACTCGGTGTATGCAGCGTCGATTTGCAGGCTGAGACGGACGCTGTCGGCTGGCTGGAAGCCCACTCCGGCGCCGAGGGTCGCCGTCCACAAGCGAGCAAGCTCGCGGTCGCCGGTGCGGAAGGACGGCGCATCCACGCGACCATCTTGAAAGCGCCCCACGTAGGCGCGTCGCCAAAAGGTCACGGCGGATTGGTTGTGCAGCCGCGCTGCTGGCCACAGCGTGACGCGGGGTGCAACATCGAAGATCCAGCGCGCGTCGGTGGTGGTGGAGAGCATTCCCCAACCGTCCACATAGACACGCTCCCACAGCCGAAGCGTGGAGCTGCTGAAGCGGTGCGCCAGGCGCACGCTCGCCGCGACTCGCCGGCGCCGATCGGGCAGGCGCTCTACCGTACGACCCGGCAGGCGCAACCGGTTGACCAACTCCACGGAAGCACCCGGAGGAACTCGGAGCGCAACATCCGGATCGAAGAGCGGAAGGAATCGGTACGGCTTCTCTTGTCGGCCAAACTCGATCATCACATCGATGCCCGGGGTCAGCGTGGTGGCGCGGTCGAGCACCAACTCGACGCTGGCGCTGATTCCATGATGCGAGGAACGAAGGGCAAACTCGGAAAACGGCGTCCCGGTACGCCCAGCGATATCGCGTCGGAAATTGTATCCCAGGGAGAGCAGTGCTTGCTTGTTGCTCAGCGCATAGGAGCCCTCTGCGCCTGCCAGCCAAGACACGTAGTCCGGCTCGAGGGATGCGGCGCCCTTCACGCGGACGGAGAAGTCCCCTGTCTCGTAGCCAACGCCGAGATCGACCGCGTGGCGTACCTCGTTCCAACGCGGGCTGGCCGTGGAAACGATGTCCACGGATGCGGCCGAGACGACATCGACCAGATAGCGGCCGCTGGCAGACCAACCCGACCCCGTGCGCGCGGCGGCCTGGAGTGCAGGAGTGAAAACAGTGACATGATCGGTGTCAGTGTAGGCGCTGAACTCGGCGCCCCCATCCCAGCGCGTGGGATCGACATCCGCCCGGACCGTCGAGGCACACAGAAGGACACTTCCTACCGCGGCAACTAGCTGGCGCGCCCACATGGCTCGGACCTTCGCAAACTGGGCGGGCATGGCGAAATGGACGCACTCGGAGCTAGTTGCAACCGCAGCCACTGGCGCGTGTGACACTGCCTCCAGCAGCGCCCTCCTGGACCGCGTAAAGATGCGCTCTGCCAGCTCCGAAATCCTCCTCGGAGGCCATGGTCGGATGGGCCAAGCGGCCTCGCTCGTAGGCCGCTATCTGCGTGCACCCAGCGGCGCCCCAGACCAGGAAAAGCGCGATCAAGCCACGGTGGAGCATCACCGGAGAGGCTAAGGGCTCTGCTTCCCCGATGGAACCTGCTTTTTCTGGGCCTAAATGGGGCCTATCGACCTTCCCGTGCTAGATTACCGCCTTCGGCGGAGGCTTCATGAAAAAGCTCATCGGTTATTCCTTTGTTGCGTCTGGCCTTTTTGCGCTCAGCGCGTGCGGTACAGACGGTGGTGGCGTATCGGACAACGGTTTTCAAACCGGTGGCAAGTCAGGCAACGACTCGGGGACGGGCGCCGGCGGCGGTGGCGGCAAGATCATCGACGTGAACTGCACGCCCGGCGCCAAGCAGTGCAGCGGCAACGTTCCGCAGACCTGTGGCGCAACCGGATGGCAGAGCGGAACCGAGTGTCCCTTCCTGTGTAGCAGTGGCACCTGCGTCGGCACCTGCAAGCCGGGCGCGACCAAGTGCACGGTCGATCTGCTGGAGACCTGCGACAACACCGGAGAATGGGGCAAGCCGACTCAGTGTGAGTTCGGATGCAGCTTCACGAACACGTGCAAGAGCGGGTGCACCGCAGGGGAGTTCAACTGCTACGGCAACACCATCCGGCAATGCGACCCAGGGCCGCCCTCGAAGTGGGTCCCGAAGACCCCGTCAACCACTTGTGACCCGTTCTCGGCACAAAAGTGCGACGCTAGTACGGGCACCTGCGTGACGGCGCAACCGATCGGCACGACGACGCCAACCGGCAAATACTATCAATACGCGGTGTTCGAGTCGGGAAACAGCGCCTTCAAGGGAGGCTACGACGTCACCTCTTTCGGGGACTACATCTACGTCAACCGCACCGGGCAGTACATTGACGTGTACAAGGTCACCTTGCACGACTCGGACAACAACGGCTCACTGCAGCCGAACCAGCACCCCGACAATCCCAAGGCGCAAGGTCCAATGGAGCAGCGGACGCTGGAACTGGTCAAGACGTACACGAAGTCTGCCGACAATGCGCCCACGGCGCAGGCGTCCACGACCTCCTTGTACGCGTGGTCGAATGATCGCGTGTTTTCCCTCGGGCCCACGCGCAACGGCAGCATCACTGAGTACATCTTCAACACGAAAGCCACACAGGTCGTGGTTCAGCCCACGAACACGAAGGCCATGTCCTTCCTGGGCTACGGGCACTGGGAGCAGCGCTGGTACGCCGGCAACGAGAGCAAGCCCCGCAAGGTGTACTCTTTCCACGAGCCCACGAAGGCCTGGGTGCTCGAGTTCGTGTATCCGGATCTCGCGGGTAGCCACATGGATGGCCTCGACGTCGTGGTTTCACCGAAAACCGGCGAGCAGTTCGTTTACGTCAGTGACATGACCTCCGACTTCATCGGCCAGTACATCCGCAAAGCTACGGGCTGGGAGCAGGCTGCGCTGTTCGAGTACAACGACGCCACCTCGTCCGCGGTCGAGGGCTTCGGCTTCGGCGCCCTCAACCACTTCTGGGCGGCTTCAGGCAAGTACCTGTTCGAGCTCGGCGGCGGCGATTTGCAGGACGACGTCGGAAACTGTCCCGACGGCATTCAGGCCTGCGGCCCGGGTCTGCCGGCTTGCGCAGCCGGCAAGGTCTGCAAAGAAGGCTGCTGTGCCGACGACGTCCCAGTTCGCTGAGTCGGCCTGACTGAACAGTTTCAAGCACTCGATGACGCGGGCTCTGCGAAGGACGGCCGCTTGTGCCGCATTGCTCGCCATCGGGTGTCGCAGTCAGCCCAAGAAGCCGGCTCCGACAGCCACCTCGGCCTCGGCGGCGGCCGCAGCGTCAGCTTCATCCCCCGCGGCAATGGGGACTGCGCCGGCAGCGAACACTCCGCTGATTGAAGTCGCCAACACCGACAACCCACCGCTATGCCTGGAAGACGGTTGGTGCTGGAAGAGTCCATTGCCCCAGGCCAACGGTATCAACGGTGTATGGGGAGCAGGTTCCCAGACTTGGGCGGTCGGCAAGAACGGCACCATCTTGCGCCATGACGGTCGTGTCTGGTCGCTAGAGCAGAGTGGAACCAACGTCGAGCTGGGCGCGGTTTCGGGAACCAGTGACACGAACATATGGGCAGCGGGAAGCCGCAGCGTGCTGCGCTTCGACGGCAAGCGTTGGCAGCGCATTGGTGCAGGCCTGCCGCACAAGCTGACCGGGATCTGGGTCGAAAGCCCCGAACGGGCCGTGGTCGTGGGCAAGGAGGGCTTGGTCGCCGTGTGTTCGCCCAATGCCTGCGCAGCCAAGGAGTCAGGCACGAAGAGCGAGCTCAAGGGTGTCTGGGGGCAAGGCGACCACACTTTCGCGGTTGGGCGAAACGGCGTCGTGGTGCATGGGGTAGGCGACAAGTGGGCTGCCAAAACCATCGCCGGCACGCCCTATTTGAGAGCGGTGTGGGGCAGCAGCCCGACGCGTGTGTTCGCAGTCGGCACCCCCGGAACGCCCCTTTACCGCTACGACGGCAAGAACTGGAAAGCGGAGGCTGGCGGGACCGGGGAAACCCGGCGTGGCATTGCTGGCCGCGGCAAGAAGAGCATCTGGACCGCCGGGGACTATGGGGTGTTGGCGCATTTCGACGGAGGGCGCTGGTCCGTTCCCGGGCGACTGCCGTCGGGCCAACTCAAGGCCATTTGGCAGTCCGAATCCGGGGAGGTCACAGCGGCCGGGGTCGGTGGCTTCTTGCTTCGCCGGGAATCCGGAAAGTGGAAGGGCTACCCGAGCCCCACGAACTCGCGGATGCTCGCGACCTGGGGGAGCAGCGCGACGGATGTGTGGTTTGCGGGTCGTCACGGAACTTTGATCCACTACGACGGCAAGGCGTTTCGGAAGCACGCCTCCCCCACCCGGGAGTACATCGCGGGGCTGGGCGGGAGCGGGCCGAAGGACATACACGCTGTCGGTCTGGCCGGGTTGATGTTGCACTACGACGGCGCGAAGTGGCGTTCCGTTGACAGCGGGGTGAAGAAGCCGCTTTCCGCCGTGAGTGCCCTGAGCCCGTCTTCGGCGATCGCCGTAGGACGAGGCGGAACCGTACTCCGCTTCGATGGCAAGGCGTGGAAGCCCGAGTCGGCTGGGACCCGAGAGTGGCTGAACGGAGTATGGCTGCATCAGCCAAAGCACGCGATCGCTGTGGGAACCGCCGGAACGGTCATCCATCACGATGGGAGCAGCTGGAAGAGCCTACCCAGCGGCACCAACCAGCACTTGACTGCCGTGTGGGGCAGCGGGCCAAAGCACGCCTTCGCGGTCGGACACGGCGCCACGGCGCTTTACTTCGACGGAAAGCAGTGGAAGCCCATTGGGGCCGGTCTCGAGGCCTTGGCGAAGAAGAACGCGATATTGCACGGCGTGTGGGGCACCGGCCCCACGGACGTCTGGGCCGTGGGCAATGGTGGGCTCATCCTGCACTACGACGGCAAGCGTTGGCGCAAGTCCACGGCGAGCGCCGGCATCGTAGCGACAGCGGTGTGGACTGCCGGAAGTGACGCCTTCGTCACCGGCTGGGACGGCACGATCTTGCACCGCGAGGCCGAGGCACCCGCGAAGTAACGCGCTCCAGCCGCGAGTTACGAAGAGACTCCGAAGTGCGAGGCCAGCCGATATCTGTGGAGTTTTGCGGGGCAAAGCTGGGGGATCGGCGTCGTTCGAAGCGGCTTTTGTGGTTGGCGGAAACCGTGATGGCGGCACCGGACGCCGGGTTTCCGAGAGCCACCAGCACAGCATCTGAGTTGGAGGGTGTGTATCGATTCCTGCGCAACGAGCAGGTGAAGCCCAAGCAGGTGTTGGCGCCGCACATTCGTGCGACGGTGGAGCGGGTAAAGGCGGCGGGTCCGTGCCTGGTAGTGCATGACACCACTGAGGTGACCGTAGGAGGCAAGAGCAAACGGGCCGGGTTGGGGCCGACATCGAGCAAGGCGCAGGGGTTCTTCGCTCACACTGCCCTGGCGGTACTGCCCGGCGAATCGCGTGTTCCCCTTGGCGTGCTCGACCTGCGCCACTGGGCCAGAACCGAGCACAAGGGCGGGCGGGGACGTCACTCACGGGACAAGCGCGAGGACTCGGAGAGGGAGTCTTTGCGCTGGCCCGCGATGCTCGAGACAGTCCATGTCCGCTGTGCAGGCGCCGAGGTCGTGCACGTGATGGACCGTGAAGCGGACATCTACGAAGTGATTGCGAAGGCGCAAGAACTCGGTGCTCGATTCGTGATCCGGTCCTCACAGGACCGAGCCACGGATGACGACGACGACATCGTCCGTCTGCGAGCCGCGGTGGAACAGCTCGAGCCCCGTGTTTTTCGGAAGATCTTCATCTCAAAGCGGCCGGAAACCTGCATGACTCGCTCCGCCAAGACGCATCCTCCACGCAATGCTCGAGAGGTAGAAGTCGCGATGGCGGCAAGAACGGTCACTGTCCTACGGCCTCAGGGATGCCGCACGGGTCCTGCCGCCATCGAGCTGAACGTGGTGCGCGTCTGGGAGCCGAGCCCAGCAGAGAACGAGCCCCCCGTCGAGTGGGTGCTTCTGACCACGGAAGCGATCGACACCGACGAGGACATCGAACGAGTGGTCGACACCTATCGCAGCCGATGGGTCATCGAGGAATTCTTCAAGACCCTCAAGCAGGGTTGCTCCCTCGAGAAACGGCAACTCGAGTCCTACCACGCGCTGAGCAACGCCCTGGCGGTGTTCCTTCCCGTCGCTTGGCGCTTGCTTCTGATGCGCTCGCTCGTGCGCGAAGCGCCAGAACTCCCGGCGCGAGCAGTCCTGACCCCGATACAGCTGCAGCTACTGCAACTGAAACTGAAGCTGCCCTCACTCCCACAGACAGTGCAAGAAGCGCTCTACGCAGTCGCCCGGGTGGGTGGCCACCTCAGAAACAACGGACTGCCGGGTTGGCAGACTCTCGGTCGCGGATACTTCAAACTCCTCGACTACGAGATCGGCTTCCAGTTCGCACAAGCCCTGTTGAGATCTGATCAATCATGAGCCACCCCGGGTGGGACAACTTGTCGGGCGAGCGCGATGCTGAGTTGCGGAAAAACGCGCCGGCGGTTGGCGTCGTCTCGACTGGCAGGGGCTTCGGTGCGGGCGGGCCTTTGGGGGCCCGCCACGTCCGCACCTCCGCCGGGGCGCCGGCGCCGCGGGTGTCGGGAAAAGAGCGCGGGGGCGTGAGCACAGCGCCTCGCATTTCTTTCACGAATCTTGTTGACAGGTTTCCGCACGCACGCGCGCGTCAAACGCCAGCGCGGCGATTTGTGCAGGCGCGCAGCGCGTGTGTGACTCGCGGGTGCGGTTTCAGCGGCGAGAGGGCGCGCGCGGCGACTGGCCACGCGTTCGCCTCGCAGCGTGTCAGCCAAGAAGCCAAATAAACGCGTGCTAGGCAAGTAGGTATGAAACTCAACTCGTCGAGTATTTCGAAGCACATGGATCAGCTTTCGGACGATGAAGTCCTGGCAAATCTAGGCGGCGTGATTGGCTCGCGGCGCAGAGTCACTGCGGAGCTCGTGGCCTACCTCGGCGAGGTGGAAGCACGGCGATTGGAGCTGAGGGAGGCGTGTTCCTCCATGTACGAGTTCTGCTGCCGCAAGCTGCGGCTCAGCGAGGGCAGCGCTCATCGGCACCTTGCGGCAGCGCGGGTCGCGCGCAGTTATCCGGTGGTCCTGGATCTGCTGCGAAAGGGGCGGATCCACGTGACGGCGCTCAGCATGCTGCAAAAGCATCTCAGGCCCGAGAACTACGCCGAGTTGCTCGCACAAGCCTGCGGCAAGAGCAAAGCCGAGGTCGAGTTGCTGATCCGCTCGTATTTCCCAAAGAAGGACGTGCCGGACAGGATCTGCGCCTTGCCGGCCCAGAGCGTCCTAGCGGGCGATTCCGCTTCCTGCACCGCGTCGGCTGTGCAAGCAGCGGGCCCGGCGCTGCAGCGACCGGCGGAACCGAAATCCCGCGTGTCACCACTTTCCGCACAGCGCTTCGTCGTCCAGTTTTCCGCCGGCAGCGCCCTCAAGGACAAACTCGAGCGCGCCCGCGACTTGATGAGCCACTCGAATCCAAAGCGAGACTTGGCGACGGTCATCGAGCGGGGACTCGACCTAGTGCTGGCAGATCTAGAGAAGAAGAAGCTCGGCAAGACCAAGCGCCCGCGGAACTCCAAAGGCACCAAGCACGGCGACTTCTCCCGCCAGGCCCGCAGGGAAATCTACGAGCGCGATGGCGAGCAGTGCAGCTACGTGTCGCCAAGCGCAGAGCGCTGCCGAGCGCGCGCGTTTGTGCAACTCGACCATTGGACCCCGCGCGCCTGTGGTGGCGCTGGCACGACGTGCAATGGGCGTCTGCTATGCGGCCCGCACAACTTGTTCGAAGCCGAAAAGGTCTTCGGACGAAAGTACATCGACAGTAGAATTCGCCTTCGCCAGCAGAGGTTGGACTGCGAATCACCCCGCGCGCCTGATGACAACTGTGGCGGAGGCGCAGGCGTCGACGAGGCGGCCGAACTAGATTCCGTGCGAGGCGCAATTCGCCTTCGCCAGCAGAGGTTGGACTGCGAATCACCCCGCGCGCCTAAGCAAACCAGTGTCGGGGGCGACGCTTACCCACCCGCGTCAGTCGAAGCCCTGAGCTGTCGTCCAAGTACCGCCCACCTACCCGCGGAAATTGACCGGCTGAACTCTCGCCCGAGTAGCGCCGACGAATCCGCGGCACGCGACGCGCTGGGCTGCCGTCCAAGTGATTCCGACGAAGCCGCGTCACGCGACGCACCTAGTTGCCACGTGGACGACGCTCGTGAACTCTGCGCCTGTGAGTCGCTCAGTTCTCTCTGTCACGTGGCCGGCGGAGCTGGCGACCTGAGGTCGGAGGTGTTGCCGAGTGGCGCAGTGCGTGGCCAAGCGCGCGTGAACTCGGCTGAGGTGGAATCCAAGCTTCTGCGCGCGCTGACGAACATGGGCTTTCGGCGCGCAGAGTCGAAGAAGGCCGTGGCTGCGCTGGCGAGGCGAGGCGATACTCGCAGCCAAGGCGCCGAACACTTGGTTGTCCTCGTGCGGAAGGCGCTTACAATCCTGGTCCCGTAGCCGGGGTTTCTGCAGAACGACCTGAGTCTGCCGCCGCCGCCCCCGCTGCGGCGGCCCCCTCTCTGGCCCCTGCCGCGAAGGCACCGCGTGCTCCACGGGCGTAACAACACGCGCAGACCGACGACCGGCGCAAGGGAGTTCCAACCGGTTGCCGGGCAGGTGACGCGCCACCGCGCACCGCGCCGAACCGTCGATGACGGCAGCTTCCGGCACATCCCCCCAAAACCACTAACGACCAACCCAGCCGGTCCAGCTGCGGTGCAGCTTCCCCCAAACAGAGAGTCCGCCGCCAACGCACAGAGATGTGTTGAATCATGACCACGTCGGGTGCCAAGCCGTGCTTCCGAACGGAAAGGCGGCCTTGGCGCCTTGGCGGTTAATGGAAGCCTTCCAGTTGCCGAGGCCTCACAAGACCAAGATGTTCCGTGTCGTCAGCTGGCTTTCTTGGACGGGCTCAGGTCGACGACCAGGCGCGTGCGTCCGACGAGGATTTCGTCGCCGTGGGCGATCTCTTGTTCGCCGCGAATGCGCACGAACACACCCGTGCGGGACCCGAGGTCTGTGAGCACGACGCTGCCAGCTTGCTCTTCCACCAGGCAGTGCTGAGCGCCGACCAGAGGATCGTCCGGAAACACGAGATCGCCGATCGCGGAACCGATTTGCAGCGTGTTGCCGCGAGCCACCACCGCAGCACCGGCAGCGCCTCCTTCGAGGATCTGCACGACGCGGAACGACGACGGCCACTTCGGAGACGAGTAGAAGTAGGTCGGATCCGGGTCGGGTCCGTCATCCGGCAGCGGGTTCTTTTCTACGCGGACGAGCTGGTCGCCGACGACGAATTCATCACCCAAATCCAGCTCTACAGGTGTGCGGATACGGAGAAACACCCCGTTTCCATCCTCCAAGTCATGTAGCCAGAGCTTGCCCTTGACGAACTTGATCAGCGCTTCACGAGGGTGAGCGAACTTCTCCCCGTCTAGGGAAATGCTGCCTTCTCGGCCGAGAATCGCGTCGCTGCCATGGGGCTCGTAGCGCTCCGGCCCGCCGGTGAGGCTGCGCATAACATGTAAGCGGAAGTGAACCGGCCCTTCGTCAGTTGGAGCCGCAGGAGATTTCGACGGAACCGGGACCTGCACCGGCGATTGAGATGCGGACTGCGCAGCGGGGGCTGCGGATGCGCGCGCCTCTTTCTTGCTGGCCAGTTTGCGAATGGCCTCCACGTTCGGCGGCTCGGTCAGCAGGTCCATCCCACCCACGGCGCGACCAGCAATGACCTCGTCGAATTTGCCTTCACGCAGTGCCAGCACCATTTCCAGGTGCTGAGCTTTCATCAGACTCCGTACGAAGTCGGCGATGTCCCCGCGGCTAACGTGTTCCTCGTAGGAGCGCTTGTTGCTCTTGATGATGCGTCCACCATCCGCGAACAGATGCGTGATGATGTGGGGTTGATCAAGCCCGGAGTCTTCCGTCTGTACGTGGAAGACCTTTTCCTGAAACTTGATGTTGTTGTTGAAGCCCATCTGGGCCCGGCGGAACACCGGGCGCGTCATCTCGGACTCGAGCTTGCTCAGCCGCTCCTGATTGTATTCAGCGATCGCAGCGGTCAAATCGCCGTGATCCCCCTCCATGCCCTCCATGCGCTCGAAAGCCATCTGGGCGACGCGCGAGCTAGGATCGACGCGCAACGCCTCAGCGAGAAGTTGCTGCCCTTCACTGTCGTTGGGGCCCGCCGCCGCCCAGGCCGATAGAAGGGTCACCGCCTGGTCCGGGGAGCCCTTGTCGACCAGCCACTTGGCCACTTTCATGGCCGAAGCGCGGCTTTCGCTGATGCCACTCATCGGTCTCGCATATTCATCTCGGCGCCGCTCTCACGCAAGCGCGGATTGCAGGACCCACCAAGCCTCCCGCCCCAGGTAAAAAAATGTAGGCCTAAAGGGCCAAGGCCTTGCCACGCAGATGCAGACTTCGAGCACTTTGCGGGGGCTGGGGCACGAGCAGCATGCCGCCGGGCAGGTGATTGTAGGGGTGGAAATAGCCCGTAACCTGGCGGGTTTTTCCTGACGCATCGATGACTTCCACGACCTCGGTCTTGCCGGAGGGCGTGCCCTGGATGTCGAAGCGTTGGCCTCGGCTGATTTCGCCGTTGCCACGGATGCTGATGGCTTGAAAGCGCTGCTTCGGCTTCGCTGCGTGAAAGTACTGCGCGCCGTTCACGAAGGCGATCTTGTCAAACAACGCGCGGTAGGTGTAGTCGCTAACCCAGCTAGGCGAGCAGTAGCTCATGAAGTCCCGCGCTTGCCCCTGAGGATCGTACAACTGGTGAGCGCTGAGGCTGTAACCCCATGTCCCGATCGTTGCGCCTGCATGGGGGAAAGCCGGATCCAAGGAGTTGATTTGATTTCCCGGCGCACAAGGTGCGTGGCTGCGCCCATGGGCATGACCGATCTCGTGAATAAAAGTCTGGGCTGCGTCGGGGCCTTTGTATCCAATGCCGACGCTCCCGCGTAGGTAAGACTCTGCGCCAGGTCCGCCTTGACCCGTTTGGAAGGTCAGTCCGAGGATGCATCCTGGGCCGCAATATTGGCCAAAGGTCGGCTTGGGCACGACTAAACCGTAGTAGTACTCGTCGACGCTTGCGTTGCCCGCAGCGATGTCTTGCTCTCGTGTGTACAGCACAGACTGCAGCAAGTTGGCCATGCTGTCGTCCCTCGGGTTGACGGCCTGGGAGTAGAATAGGGGCTCGCGTACGCGGATTTCCACCTGCGGCGTGGGATACACATCAAACATGGTGCGGCGATACAACTCGATCTGCTCGGGACTCATGTCCGGCAGCCGCCCCGAGTTGTCCGCGAAATACTGAACCGGCACGAGCACCATCTTGAGGGCGGGCCCCGAGTACGCCGCGTTCATTGCCACGGCGCCCTCGGCCGGAAAACGGGCGCCCGCTGAGGGGGCGCCCAGGGCATCTGGAGTGACCTCGTGAACTGACACCGAGTAGCCGGCATCCCCAGTCAATTGGGCGCCGGGAATGTCGAAATTGAACGCACTCTGGAAGTCGCCTTCAGTGGAGGCTGTGCCGATCATCTTCCGGATTTCCTGAGGCGCGTTCCCACCCTGGGTATTGAGCATATCGAGGCGAACCACAACCTCCCGAGGTTGCCAGCCAGGCTCGGGCTGCACGAACACGCGCATCAACGCATCACGGCCCTGGACCACCGGTGCAGGCCGGTCCAAGATCGCGTTGCCATCGATCGCCAGCGGGATCTTCACCGCTTGGTAGAGTGATACCTCGTTGATGCGAAGTCCGCTGACGAGGGGCGCCCCCGCGGAGCCTGTACCGCCAGTACCGTCGCCACCATCACTGCCTCCACAGGCCACAGCGAACAGAAAAAGATATACCGGGGCCGTACGCCGCATTCGTCCTCCAAGGGCGGTCCAAGTCCGATAGGTCGAATACCATTCAGACACACCCCTCGCAATGCGCGATCCCGGCGCACACGGACCTACATGGTCATTCCGTCAGCTGATGTGTCGGTGAGTACGGCCGCGGAGCGCGCGTTAGGGCAGACGGAAACATCCACGCACCGATTGCGCCAAAGCCACAAAAGCGGAAAACTCTGGGGACCCCGCAAGCCGGACATGCCGCCGCCCAACTCCGCAGCTCAACTCGTTTGCGAGACCCTCGATGCGATCGTGTCACCCGAGGTGCGCGATGCACTCGTTGCGCGTGCGCTCGAGGAGTCGGAGTACGACGAAATCCCGAGGCTGGGCAGCGCATTCGTGGAGTTCGTAGACGGTCCGCTGCGCAATGCCATCGAGCAGGGTCTGGGAGGTCCCCTCGCTGAGAGCTTGCTCCAGGAGTTGCGCAACTCCGCGGCGCAACGAGAGGCGCTCTCGAGCCACCCGACACCGCGACGCGCAAGCATGCCGCGTCGGTCGGTAACTCCGACGCCGGGCTCGACTGGCCGCCGCAGCACGCCCGCTGCACCCCGGGCTGCCTCCGTTCCACTGACACGCGTAGCGCTCACACCGAGTTCTCAACGAGCGGACACGCCACCCGGCGGTGGTTGGCGGTCGGATCAATACCCAGCCGGTGCAGCGCGCACGCTGGGGCTCGTGTCGGAGCCACCGGTCAAGCCCAGCGAGCCCGAACTTCCATCCCCTGCTAACCCGGCACCGCCCGGCTGGCCCCCGAAGCCTCCATCCACGACTCTTGCGTCGACGCGACGCCCGGGGGTGCGTCCACCGTCGCGTCCAATCACTGCGCAGGAAGCGACGGCGGTCCCCGTCGTCGTAGTTGCGACAAGCTCTGGCGAAGTCGTGCTCAGTTTCGAAAAGCTGATGGGCGATCGCGCTGAAGTGGCGCCAATCCAGAGCGTTCGAGACCTGGTCCTTCTGCTCGAAGCTTCGCCCAAGTCCAAGGTGGTCTTGGTCGTCGATTGCCCAAACGCGACCATCCGGCCCACGGCGGTCGCTGCCTTGTCGGACGAACTGACGCACCGAGTTAGCGTGATTCTCTGGGGTGCGGACGCAGCCACATATCAAGAAGTGCTGCGCGTCTCTCCGCGAGCCGAGCGCTTCCTGATGTGCGCCGTGACTGCGAGCCCGGACGCGGTCGTGGCGCGCTGCCGAGCCATCGTCGGCTGAGCCCCATCAGCTCGTGTAGCTGGTGTTCTCCAACAGAATGACGTTGGTGCGGGATCGCGTCTCGCCAGCGTTGGTTACATAAACCGCCGGCTTGTCGACGATGGGGCAGACCTTCTCGCAGGCGCCACAACCGACGCATAGGGACGGATCGACCTGTGGGCGCTGGACTTTGATCTTGAGCATCTTGGCGTGCCCGCCACCCTCGTACTTGTCGTCACGCTTGGCGACCAACCAGTCATCGGCCCAGATGGCTTTCGGGCTGGTGGGGCAGAACTCTTCGCAGACGATGCAGGGGGTAGCCATGGCCCAAGGCAGGCAACGCCCTTGGTCGTACATGGCCGTGCCGATGCTGATGGGCTTCTGATCGATGCCCATTTTCTGCTTTTCGTTGATCTTCTGGATCGCACCCGTCGGACAGACATCACCGCACAGAACACAGGAAAACTCGCAGTAGCCGATGCGGGGGATCAAAATCGGTGTCCACAGGCCTTCGATGCCACCCTCGAAGAAGGCTGGGTGAAGCGCATTGTTCGGGCACACCTTCATGCACTCGGCGCAGCGAATGCAGCGCTCCAAGAACTCCCGCTCCTCCACGGAACCAGGGGGACGAATGACTTTTTCACTGTAGGCGCGGTCCGGCCAGTTCGCGATGCGCATGCC
This sequence comes from Polyangiaceae bacterium, assembly GCA_965222375.1. Taxonomy (GTDB): domain Bacteria; phylum Myxococcota_A; class Polyangia; order Polyangiales; family Polyangiaceae; genus JACKEA01. Next base: position 1,497,827 of record CBDCTZ010000016.1, on the reverse strand, counting down.
TGGAATCGCGACCGCCCCTGCGGCCGTCGAAGCCAGGACGGTCCGCCGGGTGAGGTCCGGCTTGACGATTTCGCTCCTGCGATTTGGCAAAAAGCGGAACTTGATCACGTCCTCGGGACAGGCCACCTCACAGTTGAGGCACATATGGCACTCATCTTGGCGGTGTTTGACGCCACCCTGCGGGCTGTCCGCGCCTTGGCAATGCACGAGGCAGAGATTGCAGTCCGTGCACTTGGAGTGGTCCTTCTCCATCCCGAAAAGCGAGAAACGCGCGATGACGCCCAGGAAGGCACCCAGAGGGCAGAGCGCGCGACACCAGAAGCGTGGAATGAAGCGGTTCAAGAACAGAATCGCGATCAGGAAAAAAACGATGAACCAGGTTTGATGGAAGTAAGCCTGGTTCGAGGTCCACACGGTCTGAGCCAGGACGTCCTGAGTGTTGTCGCTGGCCATTTGAAGCGAGCGCACGTTGGTGTCCGCCGCCATCGTTGCAGAGCGCAGCCCGAGATACTGAAGCGCGGGCAAAACGCCGAGCCCAATCGCGCGAATGGCAACGCAGATTGGATCCATCAAGCCACCAATGGCGCTGCCCGCCAGAGCTGCGCCCAAGAAGCCGTAGGTCAGGTAGTACTTCCCCGACTGCCACCAATGCGTCTTGTTGGCGTCGACGCGACTGTTCCCCTTCAAGTAGCGACTGGGAAAGATCCAACCGAAGAAGTGGTGCAGCGTTCCGAAGGGACAAATCCAGCCGCAGAAGACTCGCCCGAACAGCAATGTCAGCGCGATGACGCCGAGCGACCAGGCCAAACCTCGGTAGACCGTGTGAGTCGAGAGCAGCGTCATCGCAGCCACGAAAGGGTCGGCAAGGAGAAACGCTTCGACGGGCAGGGGCAAGCGAACGGGTTCGCCAGCTTCCGCGGAGAACGTGCCGCGGAAGGCCGTCTGAAACAGGAAGTACAGGAACAGACTCAGGAAGGTGACCTGGGCAACCCGTCGTACCCAATGGAGCACGCGGACGACCTTTCGCGCCGGAATGCCCGACCCGGGCAGCTTGCGCTTCTTGGGTCGGAAGCGCTTGAACCAGCGGCTGGCGGCGCTCGAGGAGGCGGTGGCCATGGCGGGCGCCACGCTGGCGTTGATGCTCGAAGCCCTCTGATTGGTGCCCGAGGAGCACGCGCAGCCGCTGCCGCAGGACGACTGGGGCAGCTCGGGCACCGGCGGCGTGGCATCCAGGGGCGTCACGGGGCCCGCTCCGCCAAGCCACGGAATGGGCGCGGGAAGCTCGGACGTTTGCGGCACAACCTCAGGCATGCGTCCTCAACCGAAAGCCAATGGCGTCAAACCTCCACGGGGGAGAGCTGTTCCCAGTTCATGTTGCCGATGCCCCGATCGTGCCCCAGCTTCAAGTACTTCACGTTCTCGGGCTTTTCGCCGATCAACGTGGTGCCGTAGGCGTCAATGGCGACCTCGTCCAAGCCGGCCACGACTTGGTGCATGTCCTTGGCATCGTCCACGTTGCCTCCTTGGGGCCCATTGCGCATCAGCACGCGAGTCGCGTCCATGACCGTGAGGGACGGGCGCATGAAGGTCGCGAGGTCCGCGATGGATACGTCGATGTTCTGGTGAAGCCGGTTGCGGCGGCCCCCCAAGAGCCCGTACCAATTCTTCATCGCCGCAGTGAACTTGCTCAGGTTGTGGTGCTTGGCGACGGGTATGTTGATGACCTTGTCGGCGTTGACCAATGGCGTGTAGACCGGCCAAAGATCTAGAACGTCACCTCGCATGCGGATTTCTCGAAAGCGATGCGCGGCAGGCAAGATGATCGTCGCACCCAGTGCGTAGGTCGCGCGCCAAATCCCGGAACGCTGGAAGCAGCGGTTGGGCTCGTTGCAAGACGCGTCCGTCACGATGACCTTCTTCGCGCCCGCATCGAAGGCCAGGCGCACGACTTCCGCAACCACCTTGGGGTTCGTGTTCGCCGCATGCACGGGCATGCGGTCCCAGCCGATATTCGGCTTGATGGCGACGATGTCGCCATTGGAAATGAATCGCTTCATGCCCCCTAGGGCCTCGATGGCTTTGCGGGTCAGATCCGCTGGATCTTGACTGCTCTTGGCGATGGCCAGCTTCGGGGCATCGCCGACGCCGACACGGAAATCCCGCACTTGGCGCTCTCCGGCACCCTTGGCGAGACCGAGACCACCCGCGTCGTAGGCCAGCCGCGCAGTCAGCGCGCTACCACCCAGCACTGCGCTGGCGGTGACGAGTCGTTTCAGGGCATCCCGGCGGCTAGGGTCTGTCATGACTGGTACATCAGGAATGAGCGATAACTAACGTTACGTCAAGTTAACCAAGCTGCTAAAAATAGTCTTTCATTTCAAGGTGTTACCTACGATCAACCGAGAATTGAGCTGCAGGAACGCCTCGGAACATAGTCCCCAACCCGCCCTGGAGCCACCTGTCGAGGCCCAAATTCGCCCGCGGAGGAGCGAGGTCCTTGAAAGTGGTGGCATCCGGCGCTAGCTTGCGCGCCCCTTTGCCCTGGGCAGAAGCCGTGACATCCGCTGCTCGCTGCCCATGGAGCCCCTCTACTGGGTCAAAAAGGAAGATTCCGGAGCACGCGATGAAAGAAGGCATTCACCCCGAGTACAACGTCGTCAAAGTGCATTGCGCATGTGGCAACGAGTTCAAGACGCGTTCCACGTCGGGATCGGATCTTTCCGTCGACGTGTGCGGCGCCTGCCACCCGTTTTACACGGGCAAGCAGCGCCTGATGGACACCCAGGGTCGAATCGACCGCTTCCGCAAGAAGTACGGTCATCCGACCACCTGAAATCGGCCTCGAAGCGGCGTCTGCGGGGCCCCCTGATGATCCGGGCCTCGCCGCGCTATAGTTGATCTCGTGTCAAACCAACCGCCGGTCCTTGGTCCTGATGGAGTCGCGCGCCCCTACATCGGGGGTCAAGCGCTCATCGAGGGCGTGATGATGCGCTCGCCGCGGTCCTACGCGGCGGTCGTTCGACGCCGATCGGGTGCTTTGGTCGTGCGGGAAGAAGAGATGAGCGACCCGCGCACCGGGTACAAAGGCTACCCCTTGGTGCGAGGAGTCGTGACTCTGGTGGAAGCGCTGAAGCTCGGCAGCCGCTGTCTGCGCTTCTCTGCTGATCTGTACGAGCAAGATCTGGAAGAAGAAGAGAAAGAAAAGGAACAGGCAAAGCTCGATTCGAAACCCAAGCCACCGAGCACCCTGGCTCTGCTTTCGATGCCCATCATTGCCCTGGCCACTCAGGATGGCGGTGATACGCCACGTGCGGGTGACGACCGAGGCAAGAAGTTCTTCACGCTGCTGTCCATCCTCTTCGCCCTCGTGCTGTTCGTCGCGCTGCCTCAGGCGTTTGCTGAAGGAACCAGTCGTGTATTCGGGCTTGGCCTGGATGTGCGAAGCGTGGGCTTTCAAGTGCTCACCGGCATTGCGAAGCTGACCATCGTCGTCGGCTACATGCTCGCGATTCGTCGGCTGCCGGAAATCTATCGCGTGTTCCAGTACCACGGCGCCGAACACAAGGCGATTTACACTTACGAGTCCGGCGAAGAGTTGACCCTAGATAACGCACGCGCCAAGACGACGCTGCATCCTCGCTGCGGCACGACGTTCCTCGTCATGGTCGCTCTCGTCTCCATCATCGTTTTTAGCGCCGCGGGCCCACTGCTCCCTCAAATTGGCTTGGGCAAGCTCGCTGACAACGTGGCGTTCTTCTTGATCAAGCTCCCATTTTTGCCCGTCATCGCCGCCATCACCTTCGAGCTGCAGCGCTTCTTGGCAAGGCGGTCCGAAGGCCCACTTCGCTTCTTGTTGGCTCCGGGTTTCGTGGTGCAGAAGATCACCACCATCGAGCCCGAGGACTCTCAGATGGAAGTCGCTTTGGCGGCTCTCCGGGCAACCTTGCGGCGAGAAGTGGGCGAGGCACCGCTGGCGGAAAACGGCGAGGCGACTTTCGAGGGTTTCGACGCTCTGGCCTCGAATACGCCCGCGAGCGCCTGACGTGATCCCCCAGGAGAAGCTCGCCAAGATCGTGCGTCGCCACGCGGAGGTGGAGCAGCTGCTCTGCGACCCGAGCGTCCTCTCGGACCCTGACGCCCTGCGCTCCTTGAATCGTGAGCGCACCCAGCTGGGCCCAGTCGTGGAAGCCTTTGGCAAGTGGCAACTTCTAGAAAAGCAGATCGCCGAAGACCGAGAGGCGCTGGATGACCCCGAGCTAGGGCCCCTCGCGCGAGAGGAGCTGCCTGAACTGGAAGCGCAGCAGGAAGAACTCTCCCAGGCCATTCAGCTTCTGCTCCTGCCCCAGGACCCCAACGACGAGAAGGACACCATCCTGGAAATCCGCGCGGGTACCGGCGGCGAGGAGGCGGCACTGTTTGCGGCGGATTTGTTTCGCATGTACTCCCGTTTCGCCGAGCGCCGGGGCTGGAAGGTGGAGCTCATGTCCACGAGCGAAGCGTCCGCGGGTGGCTTCAAGGAGGTCATCGCCCTGGTGACGGGCACTCGGGTGTTTTCCAGCTTGAAGTACGAGGGCGGAGTGCACCGAGTCCAGCGGGTGCCGAGCACAGAGGCCCAGGGGCGCATTCACACCTCGACCGCGACGGTTGCAGTCTTGCCCGAGGCCGAGGAGGTGGAGCTGCAGCTCGACGAGAAGGATTTGCGATTCGACATCGCCGCCAGCGGTGGCCCGGGTGGGCAGGGAGTCAATACGACGAATAGCGCGGTGCAGATCACGCATCTACCGACGGGCATGATCGTCAAGTGCCAAGACGAGCGAAGTCAGTTGAAAAACAAGGCCAAGGCCCTCAAGGTTCTTCGCAGCCGTCTGTACGACATCGAGCAGCAGAAGCAGGCAGACGCCATTCGAGACGAGCGGCGCGGCATGGTCGGCGGCGGTGATCGCTCGGAGAAGATACGCACCTACAACTTCCCACAGAACCGTCTGACGGATCACCGCATTGGTCTGACCCTGTACAAGCTCGAGCGGGTCGTGGACGGTGAGCTGGACGAATTATTGTCCGCACTGGTAGCGTGGCACCAGGCGGAAGCTTTGGAAGCTTCAAAGAAAGAGGCCGCGGGAATAGCGTGACGGAGCAGACGGCACCCAAGCTGGATATCGACTTGGATGGCCTGCTGTGCGCTCTCGTACTCGCGCCCCACACCTTCGCACGGAATCGCTTCTTCGATCTGTTCACCAAGCCTGAAGCAAGGCTCGTTCGGCGACGCGCGGCGCGAGTACGCGGAATCATCCGACACCTGCTAGCGGACGGCCGCCCTCAGGGCGAGATCGTGGGTGAGCGCGTTCTGGATGACGGACAGGTCTTGCTGCGGCTCCGGGTTCCAGATCTCATGTTCGAACGCACGACGGCGCTCTCCGCACTGGAGGCCGCCACGCTTCGCTACGCGATGCACCGTGCCGGGCATTCAGACCTGGAGGAGCCGGACAAGCAGCGAGTCGAACAGGCCCTGAGCCGCCTCGCGCCAGACCTTTCCGGCTAGGTTCAAGTCGCCGCGTTGACTTCCCGCACGACGCGATCCCAAGCCTGCTGCTCTTCTGACGTGGACTGGGGATTGCGGGCCGCCGCGAAGGGCAGCACCCTGGACGCGACGGCTTGGTTCGGAACCACGCGTAGCGTAGCCCCCTGCACGACGCCCATCTCGCCGCCGGCACCCGCGAACAGAGGAATGAGATCGGGCCCCACTGCGCGCCGGGGAGCCGAGCGAATCGACACGTACTGCCCGTTGTTCAGATGCGCTGTGAGCCCCGAAAGGGACTGGTCGACAGGGTCGTCCCAGGGATCTCTGGCTCCAGGCATGCCCTGAGCGACGAACTCCCCAATCCCGAGATCGGTGCGGTCGTCGAGAACGACTCCCAAAGACAAGCCTTCGGCTTGAACCAACTCCTCCGCCACCCCTAGGGGCATGTCCCCGGGCAGCGTCGCCGTCAGCGAATGACTGTCGATCTGCGCCCGCACCGGCCCGGGGGGCTCGATGGTTTTGGGACTCGATGCATCCCGCTCCGCCAGGGCGCCGGGATTGAAAATGCCCGAGGGGTCCCAAGCACGCATCAAGCGCCGGATCAGCTCGACGCCGTAGCCGAGTTCTGCGCCCAGCTTGGGTGCCTTGCTACGCCCAACACCGTGATGGTGACTCAGCGTACCTCCCGCCTCGATCGCCGCATCCAGAGCGGCGCGCCAAGCGCGGTCGTACTTGGCGAGGGCGTCCGCGTCGTCCCTACCTATTCCGGAGAACGTGAAGTAGATGCTGCAACCGTCAGGATAGGCATGGGACAGATGCGCCATGACCAAGACGTGCCGACCGAGGGCCTCGCGGACTGCGTCATATAGGGTATGTAGACGAGACCAGGGCGCGGCGACCTCCATCGTGTCGCTGAACGCACCGGCCCGAAACACCGGGGACTGGCGGTAGCTGACGCCATAGCGGTGCTCGTACCAACGCCGCGCTGGGCCTTCGCCCAGGGCCTTGGCACCAGCCTTGTTGCAGATCGCCGTGGTGCGGGCGGCGTCATCTTCGGTGTGCTCCGCCTCGCCCTCGAACACGAATACGAGGGTCGCACTAGGCAACAGGTTGCCCTCGGCCGCCTGAATCGCGAAGTTGAGTAGCTTCGGCACCTTGAGCGCCCGTTTAAGCACTCCCATCAGGCGCTCGGTCTGGCTGGGGCCGTGCTTTTCTTCCGCAGCGCCGCTCATGGTCGCCTTCACTGTGCCCTGACGCATCAGTGCCGAATCGATCGGGTCGTACAACCGAGCCACTGCCGGGCGGAGCCCGGCTTGAAACACCGCCCGCATCGCCTCCCAGCCGGAACTGATATCCGGAAACGAAAATGCCAAGAATGCCCGGGCCTTGGCCAGGGGGTGCAGGCGTAAGCGCGCGCGGGTGATCACGCCCAAGGTGCCCTCACTACCGACGATGAAGGGCACCATGTTGGGGCCATCCTGACGCCGCTGAAACGTCACGACGTCGCCGGTGCCGAGCACGCACTCGACGGACTCCACCATGTCCTCAATCTTGCCGTACAGCCCCGAGCACTGCCCCGCGCCCCGCGCTGCGATCCAACCACCTGCCGTCGAACACAAGATGCTCGAAGGGAAATGCCCGATGGTGAACCCCTGTCGGTTGACGTCCTCTTCCAGAGTGATGCCAACGGCACCCGCCCCGACGTCCAGTAGGGGCACCTCTGGGTCCACGCTGAACCCGGCCATTTCTTTGACGTCCACCACGATGGTGCGATCGTCCGGGTACACGGCGCCGCATACGCCGCTGCCCGCGCCGTAGGGCACGATCGGGATCCCTTCCTGCCGCGCAAAGTTCACCAGGCGCACGACGGATTCGACAGTACGCGGCCACACGACACAGCTAGGCTGACGCTCGACTCGACCTGCCCGAGTCTCGATCAACCTGCGCGGCCAAAGATCCCGGGCGTAGGCCACGCGATCCGGCAAACTAGCGCTGACCCGCAGGCCGGGCACTGCGTCCGCTACCACTCGGGGCAAATCCACTATCGGGGTTGTAGCGAACGCTGCGCGGGGCGTATACCTTTGTGCGTGCGAGACTCGAGGCTTCTAGTCGCAATCGGCCTAATTGGCGTGGGCGCCTGCGGCGGTGCCACCACGGGCACGCCGGGCGCTACGCCTGGAACCGACTCACCCAGCTCTGACGGCGAATCGGGGCAGAGCGAGACTTCGAGCGAGGAAAGCTCAGCAGCCCCACCAGCCCCCCGCTGCGACGACGGGAGCTGTTTTCTCTGCGGTGAGGGCATGTGCCCGAAGGGCTTCTACTGCGACGAGAAAGCAGCGGGAGGCGCAGCTTGCGGCTGGCTACCAGAGTGTGCAGCGCAGCCAAGTTGTCGGTGCTTGTCGAAGGTCCTCGGCGCGCAATGTGCCTGTAGCGAGAAGTCCGGCGGCGTCTACTGCGAATAGCGGCCTAGGGCCGTTGCGCCAGTATGATGATCCGCGGCGAGCTAGCCCCAAAAAAGACACCGGGTGTCGACGGGTGACCGCTTGCCTCGGTGACCCGGAAGCCGACATCGTGAAGGATCTTCCCGAGTTCGTGGAGGCCATAGAGTCGGATGGAGTAGTTGCACTCCATACTGCGACCATCATCCAAAATGAGAGACCGCTTGACGCGAAGGCGACTCGTGATGAAGTCAACATTCATGTCGTCCATGCACACGCAAGCGTCGCCTTCGAACCACGTTTGACCCGGCTGATGCGCGACGACGAAGTCTCGATTCGCAACATCGAGCAAGAACATGCCGCCCGGGCGCAACGCGCGGAATATGCGCTCGGCGACGTTGTAGTTCTTGTCCTCTTCGAAGTAGCCGAAACTCGTGTTCCAGCAGTAGATACCGTCGAACATCTCCTCGAAGGCCATCTCTCGCATGTCACCCTGGAGCAGATTCAACTTCTCTCCAGACTGCTGGGCCACGTCGGCCGCCAGTGCCAGCTGGTGCAGTGACAGATCGTATCCTACAAGCCCATAACCTCGGCGTGCCAGGTCCACTGCGTGGTAGCCGGCACCACAACCCAGATCGAGGACCACACCGCCTTTAGCAATGCCCAATGACTCCTCGATGAAGTCCGCTTCGCGAGTGACCTGCGAATCCGTCAGCGTGCCGGCGGCCCGAGCGAAGTCCTCGCCGAACAACTCCTCCCACCAAGCGCGCCTCGGTCGCTTCTGATCCGCAGCTGCAGCCGCCCGTTTGGCTTCCTCCGCCGCACGACGGGCTTCTGCCTTCTGCTGGGCGAGTCGGCGCGCTTCTTCGAAGGCACTTCGCCTGGGCGGTGGTGGCGGCTTCGCTCCGCCGTCGTCCGCAGATTCCCTCTGGGGCTCCTCTACGACGACGTCGATGTCGTCGTGCTCGTCGTCCGGCTCTTCACCGACGTCGGAATCGCGCAGCTCGAGAGCATCCTCTTGAGGCGTCTCGTCCGACTCGGGGGCGATGTCGTCGTCTGTGAGTTCCTCGGCGCCTTCAAGTTCCTGCGGAGTCGCCGGGGCCGCCACGGGTGGCGCGCCCGATGCCCCGGGGAGTGGAACGGTCACCGCGGGGGTCTCCACAGGCGTATCCGCCAAAGAACCGGTATCCGCCCCCCCTGGGGCTGATTCTGCGGTCACCGGCGGGCGCTCTTCCATTGCAGCCGGCGTGCCGTCTTTCCTAGCGTGGATGATCCTCGCGGCTTTCACCGGGCGGGCACGAGGCTCGGGCGTCTCCTGCATGGGCGGCGGCGGGTACGACGTCGCCGCGGAGGGTGGCGACTCTTCGTCGTCGTCAGTGGCCGCGGCATCTGCCTGTGGGGGCTGGGAACCGGACTTGGCAGCAGCGCGCTCCGCGAGGCCTCGTTCGACGTCGTCCTGGGTCAGCGGCGGCCACGGGGACTCTTCGTCGTCTTCACCTTTTGCGGCCGATGGCAGCTTGGTGGTTGGCGGGGGCTCTGACACCTTGCGCAGTTCCGACTTGGCGACAGGTGGTTCCGACTTGGCCACCGGGGGCTGTGAGGGTGCCAGCGGAGGATTCGAGAGCGGGCGCGGCGGAGCCGAGACTGGACGTGGTGGCACCGAACCGGGTCGAGGGGGCTCCGAGCCAGCGCGGGGTGGAGCAGATGGCGGCGCCTGGGCGCTCGGTGCGGGCTCGTCGGGAACGTCAATGCGTGGCGCCTTCGGAGGCTTCAAGGAGTCCGGTGTCAATTCCTCAATGGGCTCGGGCGGCCGCACACTCGCGCGGGCGACGGGGGTCTGCGGGATGGTATTGCGCTTTCCGCGCTTACGCCGGGGTGGAGGCTTACTGACCGGCTTGTCGGCAACCACTTCCACGGGTTCCGCTACGTGAACCTCGACTTCCTCTTCTTCGACCTCGATGTCGAAAGGATCTGGCTCACTATCCGGCGGTAGATCGCTTGGCGCGCCGTCATCCGGAGACTGAGACGCCGCCGGTGGCACCGATGGCGCCGGGGGCGGATCCGAGGAAATATCCGGGATTTCCGGGGGCGCCTCGTCACTCAGGTCGTTGTCGTCACTCATGCCGCCCTGAGAAGCGACTGGCCGTACAAGACGGGCCCGGGGTCGCGTGCAAACTGAATTCCGGGCTCAACGAGTAACACTGCGGTGGAGCCAAGGTGGAACTTGCCGACTTCGTCGCCTCGAGCGACGCTGGCCGGCGGCGAGATGACATGGTCGCCAGCAGGTACGAAGGGACCCGGTACCAGGCCAACACTGATACGGCCCACGATGACTGCGCCGACCATGATCAGCGCGACCCGCCCGAGGCCCGGCGTATCAATGTAGATCACAACTCGATTGTTGCGCACGAAGAGCCGCGGAATGTGCCGCAACCCGATAGCGTTGACCGGGTACAGATCGCCGGGAATGCCGCGCACTAGCGAGATGCTGCCGTCAACGCAGCTGTGGACACGATGGTAGTCACGTGGCGACAGATAGACGACCGCGAAGCCACCACCCGCAAAGGCAGCTGCCTCGCGGGCGCTGCCAACGAGTTCGCTCACCTCGTACGGTTTGCCCTTCACGAAGATCCGCCCGGATGGCTCAATCGGGCCAGTGGACTCCAGGCGACCATCCGCGGGGCTGACAACGGCGTCCTCGCTGATGGGTCGCGCGCCGGGCCGCAGGGGCCGGGTGAAGAACTGGTCGAAGCTGGCGTAGGGCCCCCGCCGTGGCGCAACTTCTCCCTGGTTGACATCGTAGATCCGCGAATACACCGACTCGACCGTATGAGAGACGGCCGGCGAAAGCTCCAGATCACAAAGCTTCCCCACAGCGTGGCTCAATCGAACCCGCGGCAAAGCGCGTAGAAGCTGAGCGGCAGCGAAGGTGGCAACACTCACCGGACGTCTCGAAATTGGCCGCAAGTCGGGCGATTGATGGTAGGCGGCTGGCCCTAAAGGGTCAATTTCTCAGTGGGTTTTCGTACGCTCGCACATAAGGCCTCCCAGGCGGGATCCTCGGGCTTCGGGGGCGCCGGGCGGGGTTTTTGCCCTGGTGCCGCCGGCCGCCGGCCCCGGCCCTGGCAGGCCACCCACTCAGATAGGGGATCGAGCCCGAGGGCTGCATCAAAGGCTGAATTCGCCTTTTCCGGCTCCTTTGGTGCCAGCCCACGGCCGTGGAGCGCTAGCCAGCCGCCGTGGGCGCCTCGCACATCACCGGCCGTACCCAGGCCCTCACGGGCTTGGTAGGGCTGTCCGACGCCGTGCCAGGCTCGCGCTGCTCGAAAGCGGAGGGAGGCCTCGATGGGAAGCCGGCCAACAGCCCGATCGTGCTGAATCCCGGCCGCCCGGAGGTGACCCCGAGAGTAGGCCAGGTCCCCCAGCCGGACGAGTCGAGCCAAATCTTTGGGCACGTCAGGGACCTTGGCGTCCGGAGGCAGGGCTGGAAGATCCCGGAGGTACTTCTGCCAACGCCGGTTCCAAGTGGCCAGGTCATAGCCCGTGACGCTACGCATCGCGGCGCTTGCGTCCTCATCTCCCAACCCCTTGAGGTCGATGAGAAGCAAGGCCAGCGCCGGCGCACCATTCATCTTGATCCAAAAGTTCATGAAGCTGGTGACCTCGGCGAAGGCGGTAGACGCCGCCTCGGGCGTTGGCAGCATGGCAATGGAGGGGCCCAGCTTGTCGATCCCAACCGAGCGGCCAGCGGAGAGAGCTGTTCGGGCAACCGCGGTGGGATCGTATCCATCGTCGAAGAGTCGCTTGTCCCGCCAACGAGTTTCTTCACGCTTTGCAATGCCCTCCTGCAGCCACAGGGGAGCACGATCTCGAGTCGCCCGGGACAGCATGAGATGCGTGATCTCGTGCGCAAGTGTGTCTTCCCAAGGGTAACCCAGCACCGTTGCGCGCGGACTGATCATCGTGACGCGGCCCCAGCGCGCGACGGCAACCGTACCCGTGGTCTCGGCCGCGTCCACTGGCAACCCGGATACGGCAGAAAGTGAAAACAGATCACGCACCAAGTCTATACGCAGTGGTCGCGGCAGCTTGACACCAAGGTCTTTGCCGATTCGCTTTCGGGCCTGTACCGCCGACCGCGTAATGAATGGCACGAGGACTTTGTCCTCGGCATCTTGCAGCCGGATCCACAGTCCGTTTTTCTTGTCGTGAATCACTACGGACCCGGCAGTCGCACCAGCACAGCGGCGGGCCAGATCCCCCAAGGCTTGGCCTTCCGGCGACCCGCTCAGGGCCGGCGCGGAGAGGATTGCGGCCGCGGTATCGCAATCTCCCAGGTAGATCGCGAGGCGCGCACGTTCAAAGGACAGCCCCGAAGACTCGACCGTAACCTCCGTGAGCATCTTTTTGGCGCGCTCGACATCCAGCTCCGTGATGGCGTTGGCGATTGCCTGGACGCTCGGAGCTGCCTGCCCAGATCGAGACGCCAGGAGCAACACTACGATGGCCGTGAACAACACGCGCAGACCCGAGAAGGCGAAACCAGGCCGCATCATTGTAGGAGCCCCTCCGCGTAACGTCGCACCGCTGGCGACAGTCGCGGATCCCCTGGCTTGGAGAGCCCCCGAAGGACACGACGCCTGAATTCTTCGGCCCGTTGACCCTCATCCTTGTCCGGCACCTCTCCGCCAGTGCGAATACCGCGCGAACCCTTGCCCCTTGGATTCGACGGCGCTTTCTGAGCGTCGTCGGGGTCAGTGGTTTGCCCACGGTCTGATTGCTCCAGCAACCGCTGGGCCTGGCGTTGTAGCTCGAGCGCGCGGTCCCCTTTGCCAGCCGCGAGCTCACGCGCGGCCTCGCGCATCAGCTGCTCGGCGCGTTCAAGAGCATCCAGAGCATCCGAAGGCAACGCGGTTTCGCCACTCTTTCCCCGGGCGGCCAAGTTGCCCGCGCGACGCGAGAGCTCTTGCTCACGCTTTCCAGACTTGCCCAACTCACCGCGAGCCTTCTCCTGGGCCTGCCCACGAACACGGTCGAGCTGCTTCTGCGCCCAAGCGAGTTCGGCTTCGATGTGCTGACGAGCCTCGCGGAGCGAATCTTCGTCCAACCAATCCGCCGGACTCTTTGGGTTCTTGGCGCGACGAACCGCATCGGATAGAGCGCTTACGGCATCTTTTCCGCTCTGTACGGCCTCCGCCAAACGAAGCCGTTCGAGGGACTGGGCCATGGAGCCCGCGTGCTCCCTTCCCAGCGAGGCGGAAGCTCGTGCGGAGCCGGGTTCGTTACCGGAACGAGGAAGCCCACTCAGGGCCTCACGTAGCCTCGCCGCTCGTTTTCGAGCCTCCTCCTCCAGGTCCGACGTGCTGACGTCTTGTTCGGCTTTGCTGATCGATTGCTCGACGCTCTCGATTTCGCGCGCATGCTCCCGAGCCAGCTCCTTGAGTTCACCAGCCAGCTGGTCGAAGCGCTTGTCGGCTCCGGAGACGTCGCCACTGCTCGGGGCCGGCATGCCCGGAGCGCCAGACTCCACTCCGCCGCGTCGGGCACTCCCAAAGGACGGGTTTGGGCGGGCGAGGCGCGCCGCCAGATGCTTCGCGGCGAGCTCCGCGTGGAACATGTCGTCCTGCTTGCGCGAGCGTCGAATTCGACCCAAGTCCGCGATCGCTACACTCCCCACGTCGCGCCCCAACGCGCCCAATGCGGACAAGTTGCCGGCCCCGACCTCGAGGGCAACCAACGCGGAGTCGAGTCGCGCCAACCCCAGCTTGCTTTGCTCCGTTTCTCGCGCTTGCTTGGCTGCACCGGCAGCTTCTTCGGCAACACCGCTCAGGCGTTTGGCAACGGTAGTCGCATCTCGGCTCCCGAGGCGCGACAGGGCGACCTCGACGGCCAGCAAAACGTCCTCGGTCTTTCGGGTGACGGACTCACCCGCCCGTGGCCCGCGTCGAAGAATCCGCATCTGTCCTAGCAAGTAGGCGCTCAACCCGCTGGGCACCGCCGCCCCCCCATAGACGCTCTCGACTGCCTGTTTCATGCTAGCGATGGCCGACTGGGTGAGCTTTCGCTCTCTGGCGGCACGGTCCTTGGGCTTGTGGTCCCCTTTCTTTTCCATCTGAAAGGCCAGCAGGTCCACGATCTTGTTGCGGGCCGCGCGCAGCGCTCGGTATCGACTCGCTTCCGGTGCACCCACGGCAGGTGGCAACAAGGTAATGGGTTCGCTGCTACCCCACTTGCTGCTGGAGGTCGGGTCGTCGTCACGGGCTTCGACGGTGACGATGATCGGTAGGAACATCCGCCTGAGCCATGGATCTCGAGTGCTCAACGCGTGACCGCCCCGCTCCACGGTACTCGTTCCATCCAGCCGCAGCAGAACACGTCGCTCTTCTCGGCCACCGGCTCGCATCACCAAGTCCACTTGGCGCAGGCCGTGATCGTCCAGCGCCTGATAACGGATCTCGACGCGACTGACGTCGCTCAGCTTGATCGTCTTGGGCGCCTCTTCCACGATGACGATTGGAGCCTCGTCGGAAACGGCGATGACCTGCAACGGTGTTGGGTCCTCCACCAAGACCTCTCCGAAGCGCGCAGCGATAACGAGATCCGCACTAGCGGCAAGATCCCAACGCGCCACAACACCCCCAGAACCGTCGTCAGTGAAGCCCACCTCGGTCTCACCATCCGTCAACACGAGAGTGCGTCCGTCGTGGACCGGCACACCGCGAACTGTCAAAACCGTTCCCACCGGCAAGCGATTGCGTAGACCGGGTAGTACCGAACGCTCCGGAATGCGCAAATAGGACGGGGGCTGAGCCCGCACTCGTACCTCATCGAGCCATGGCATCGGGACCAGGGCGCGACCATCGCGGGCGAGAGACACATTCAGTCCCTCGATGACCCGCAGCGGCCCGACCACGAGAGCGGCGAGAGCGATCACGACTACGCCAAAGGTGGCCCATCGGTAGCGTGCTCCAAGGCGACGGGACGCCCGCGTCACACTTTCCACAGAGATTTTCGCCAGGCTGCGGTCGAAGTGGAGCCGTGCCAGTTCCGCAGAGCCGACCGAATCGTCCTCTTGAGCTCGGGCGAGGAGTGACAGTGCCCTGAGGGCGCGCTCTCCCGCGACCCGGTCCGTGCCCCAGACCACCCGGGATAGAGCGCGTTTGGTCTGCCTCCAATCCCGACGCTCGCGCCAGGCATAGGCAGCGAAGAGCAAAAACACCACCACCAACCCGAGCCCAAATCCAAGGCGAGTAGCCGGTGTGCCAATCCGCGCTAGATGCGCCCCGCCGAAGACCGTCAGCAGGAGCAACGCAAATAGAAGCTGTCGCGTCGACGTGGAAACGTTGGCGCGAGAAACCGCTGCTAGGCGCTGGAGAAGGGGGCTGAAATCCAAGGCTGCAAGCCTACCGCGTGTGTCCAATTTGTCCCATGCAATGAGGGCCTCGCAGGTCTCGCCATGAAAAAACGGCGTGGTAAGCTCTGTTTGAGGGTGTCACCGCTCAAACGCACTTTGCTCTCGCTGGCCGAAATCCCACTGCGCTTGGGGTGGCTGGAGGAGCAACTGTCCCGTTGGTCGCCGGCGGAGGCAGCGCTGCTGCTCAATGAGTTGTGCGAGGAGAACGAGCGCTCGGATCCGGACGCTCGGGAGGCGCTCCTGGTGGTCGCCATGCTCGTCGCGTCGCGCAGTGATTGGCCACTCATCCGTCGCCTGCGGGAGGAAGCCGCCGGGCGACGCCTTTTGGCGTTAGAGCGATTGCTCCGGCTCGGCCCACCCCCAGTCCTGGTCGATCGGCCAGCCAGGGATCTTCCAATCCCAGACTACGGCGTCGGAAGGGAGTTGACCCTTGGGGAACGCAAGAGCCTGGCTCGACGCCCGGATCGCCGTGCCTTCGACAAACTGGTCTCGGATCCTCATCCCATGGTCATCAGCCAACTGCTGATGAACCCGAAACTCGTTGAAGACGACGTCGTGCGCCTGGTTGCCCGGAGGCCCGCCCGCCTCGAGGTCACCCTGACAGTCGCCAAACACCCGCGCTGGCTGAGCCGTGCGCGGGTGCGACTCGCGATCATGCTCAACCCGGGTTCCCCGCCGGGGATCGCAATGCCGTTGCTCTCGGTATGCCTGCGCACCGAGCTAACGGAGGTGCTCAAGAGCGCTGATACCTCTCAAACCCTGCGAGCCACGGCGATCGAGCTCCTGGAGAAACGTCCACCGCTGAAGGAAGTCGAGGATCGAGTCCTGCAATAGACTGGCAGCGATTGGCGCCGTGCTTCGTTTGGTGTTTTGGTCGGTGGCTCTTTGTCGCTCCCTGAAGAGGCCTTTAGCCCCCGTCTTCTTCTTCGCTCCACTTGAGGACCGCGCCCAGAGCGATCCGCTCGGCGCAGCCGTCGCATAGAGGAGGCTCCTCATAGCGGATCTCTTCTCCACGAGTCCAAACGAAGAGCCCTGCTCCGCCGGGCCGCCCAGCAAAGCTTTCGCCACAACCGTCGCAGTCGAACTCGCGAAGCAACGCGGTATCATCCGCATTGGATTCAGCTGCCGCCTGAGGTTCTGGCACCGCGCCGGGGCGAGAGCCCGTCATCGCGTCGAGTATAACGCGTCACCACCCCGTGGGCAGCTGACTCGCCATCGGATCGGCTTCAACTAACCGGAGCCTCAGATTCCTTCGGGCTTTCTTCGGCATCTGCGGGCGCCTCAGCCCCGTCATCGGCGTCAGCACCCGCGGCGCCTTCATCACCACTCTGGTTGTCGGCCGCGGCCGAATCCGAGTCGGTACCGCACGCCACGGCGAGTAGCTCCACGACGTCCAGGTTCTTGACTTCTTCTTCCTTGGCCTGATCCTTGATGCCATCCGTCAGCATCGTCATGCAGAACGGACACGCACTGGCAAATGTCGTGGCGCCGGTTTCAACGAGCTGCTTCACCCGCTTGACGTTGACGCGGTCTTTGTTCTGCTCCTCCATCCACATCTGCGCCCCGCCGGCGCCGCAACAGAGCCCCCTGTGTCGCGTCCAGTACTCGGGCTCCACGACCTCGACGCCGGGAATACTCTTGAGGATTTCCCGCGGCGAATCGTAAATCTCGTTGTAGCGCCCCAAATAGCAACTGTCGTGGTAGGCAACACGCGCCTTCACGCTGTTCTTTGGCTTCAGCTTGCCCGCAACAACGAGACCCATCAGGTAGTCAGCGTGATGCACGACCTCGAATTTCGCGCCAAAGTCCGGGTACTCGTTGGCCAATGTGTTGAAGCAGTGGGGGCACGTGGTCAAGATAGTCTTGGCGCCGCCCTGTTCTTGGTACCCGCTTATGGTGGCGATGTTCGTCTCCGCCAACATCGTGAACAAGTACTCGTTCCCGGCCCGCCGCGCAGAATCCCCGGTGCAGGTTTCCTCCTCACCCAAGATCGCGAAGTCCACACCGGCCTGCTGCAGGAGCCTGGCAGTAGCGCGGGCGACCTTCTTGGCGCGATCATCGTAGCTTGCCGCGCAGCCCACCCAATACAGCACCTCGGCGTCGGGCTTCTCTGCTAGCGTCTTGATCTCCAACCCCTCGGTCCAGCTCGCACGATCCATTCGCGACAGGTTCCAGGGGTTTCCGTTCACTTCCATGCCCTCGAAGGGCTTTGCCAGTTCGCCGGGGAACTCGCCCTTGATGATGACGAGGTTGCGGCGCATCTGCACGATCTTGTCAACGTAGGAAATCATGACCGGGCACTGTTCTTCACACGCCCGGCAGGTCGTGCAGGCCCAGAGCACGTCTTCGTGAATGACGTTTGGAACTAGGTCTACGGGCTGGTAGGGCTTGGCCGAGGGGCTGTCTTGGTCGTCCTTGCTCTCGTCGCCAGCAGCGTCCTTTTCTTCGGCCTGCTCACTGCTCTCTTCATCCGAACCCTCTTCGGCTTCCGGCTTGGGAGACAAATCGAGACGTGGTGGCTGCCCTAGCTCGAGAAACTCTTCCTGTCGCGCATACAAGTGGTCGCGCAAGTCCAGAGTGAAGAATTTTGGTGAGAGGATCTTCCCCGTGGTGGCCGCAGGGCAATTGTCCGAACAGCGACCGCACTCGGTGCAGGTGTAGAAGTCCAGTACGTCTTTCCAGCTGAAATGCTCGATTCGAGCGTAGCCGATGCGCGCGATGCTCATGTCCTCGCGCTCCATCGCTTTTTCGACCATGCCCATCAGCTCCTCGGTGTCTTTCGCCATCGGCGCGAGACGTCCCTTGGGCGTAAGGTCCGTCAAGAAAACGTTCTGGACGGCAGTGAGGATGTGGAAGTGCTTGCTGTAGGGCAGAATGTTCAGGAACACGAGCACGAGGGTGCCGTGGGCCCAGAAGCCAGCATGGGCAATCGTGACCAGGGTCTCGATACTTGCGCCCTGCACCAGGGTGGCTGCGAAAGAACCTGCAGGCTCAGGCCACGGATGCCAGGCGATCTGCGCAGCAGCGGGCCCAAGGGGGGCAATCACCACGCCGGCACGAGTGCACCAGACGTCGGTTTTCCCAGCGCACTCAGCTGCGAAGCGCTGGTTGAGCACTGTCGCCGCGCCGTCATAGAGAATGTCGGAGATCATCATCGTGGCGATGATTCCGAGGATGACGAGGCCCTCGATGCCCAGGTTCATGCGCTTTTGTGGGTTGATCACCCGGTAGTACGCGAACACGCTCACGCCCAAGACGACGAGCACAGCCACGATGTCCTTGGCAAAGGCGTAGCCCTGCCCGAGTGACGTCTCGGGGCCGAAAAGCCAGAGATTGAACGTCGGGTCGAAGCCGCGGCCCCAGAGAATCAGCGTCCGCAGTAGCAGGACGACAAAACCGAAGAAGATCAGATTGTGGGCGAGCCCCGCACCCAAATAGTAGCGCATCTTCTTTTGGAAGAATGCGAAGGTCCAGACCGCACCCAACCGCTCACCGATCCGGTCAAATCGGCTCTCGTGAGTGCTGTCACCGATGGTCAGTAGGCCCCAGCGGTTGTTCGCGCTCCAGAGAAACGCCCCCACCAGGCCCAAGATGATCACGGCCATCGCGACGGGATTCATGTCTGCCCTTTCGGTGAAATCCGGGCTCGGTAGAACGCGCCCGGGCGTGGGTTCACCTGACTGTGTAGGGGCCCATGCCGCTCCGCGTCAACCGACTTGCGTCAGGAGGCCAGCTCAGCCTCTGCCACTGAGCCGCAACCAAATCAGCAGCAATATCCATAGGATGACAACGACGAGCAGGATCAGCCTCCAATTCGGGGCCGCGGGCGCCGGGCCAGGCTGAGCTGCTTCGGGAAGAGCCGCCTCGGGCTCGATGCGGCGGACGCCCGGGCCGGCAGAATCTGACGGCACTAACTGGAGCATCAGGATCCCACGCGGCAGCGTCTCGTCCTCGGCCAAGCCGCCTCGCCCTGGCACGCGGACCACGATGCTACGACCAGAACCAGTCGTCTCCAGGTTGGGCTCTCGCCGAGGCAGGGTGACTCGCAAGAGCTCCGCAGGCTCCTTGCGCCCGCGTATGGAGATCGCACCGGAGCGCTCGCAGCGGTCGCAGCCGCCTCCGTCGCACGCTGCACATTCGAGATTGCGGGGTAGCTCCAACTCGACCGTGGCTGCCTCCCCCAGCCAGTTCGTCTGCACTTTGACCCGAAGTCGCACATCGGCGCCCCGAGGCACGTCCAAAGCCCCCGTGACGCGCGCCAGATTTTGCCTCTTTGCCGCCAACGCTTCAGCATAGCGGGCCTCGCCCGCGCTGAGAAGACGCGCGACTCAGAGTTCGAGCACGACCTCTTGCTCGTCTCCGGCGCGCGTGAGCGACATCTCCAAAGCGTAGGTCTTCGGCCCCACCCGCGCACCGAGCGTGACGGAAATTGGTGGGTTTTCGCCGCCCATCTCCTCCAACCGGACCCGGAGCCGATACTTGCCACGAGCGGGATCGCCGTCCTCCAAATAGACGTTTTCCATGTTCTGCCCACGGCAAGCGTTGCGCTTTCCGGGACAGTCGCGGTCCTTGACCAGCCCACTCTGGGTGGGCCGCCCCGCCTCGACGAGCTCCCCGTTCGGATCCGTCACCCTCAAGTCAACGTCCGCATTCGACTCCGCCCAAGCGATAGCAAACTGGACCAGGCCCGTATTGACCCCGCATCCTTCGTCCAAGATCCCGTTGCAGTTGTCGTCTCGAGCGTTGAAGCACAGCTCCGGACCGCTCGGCACGCAGGCATGGTCAACGACTGCCCCGGGCCTCGCTTCGAGCCGCAGCAAGCGCGGCCCGGGATCGGTCTTGGCCGGTTTGGCCGGCGCGCATGCACTCCACGCCAGGGCCAGGATCCCGACCCAGGCAAGGCTACGGGTCACTTCTCGTCGTCCTCGGGGATCTTCACGCCGGTGATGATTTTGGGGTTCATGAGCTCGAAGTACGCCTCCCGTGCCAGCTCGGCCCCCTTGCCTTTGCCGTCTCGCAGCGCCAGCAGCACGCCCTGCTCTTTCATGAACTTGAGTGAGCGGATGGCACCCTGCTGGAGCTCCGGCTTGCTGTCATCCTCGGCCATTTGCCGAAGTCGCCCCCGCAAGACGACGCGGGTGAAGGAATGCGGGCCATTGTCGAACTGGAGGTTGTCCAGCTGCTTCATCAACATGACCGTCGCCCACTCTTGGGGAACTTGTTTGACCTCCACGCGAGAGATGGCTACAGCGTTGTCGACGTATTTGAAGATCCGACCTTTGTCCAGGTCCTCCTTGGACCAGTAGCCGAAGCTTCGGTACCAAAGATCTGCAAGCTCCTCGAGAGCCGCCTTATCCTTGTCAGCGTAGAGCGCAACAGCGCGAGCTGCAACGTCCGGACTACCGCCCAAGATCAGAGCGAGGGCGGCGTCATTCATCAACGCGTCCTCTTTCATCATTTCGAAGAGCTTGGCTTCCGTTTCCTTGTCCAAGCCGGCTTTGCCAATGGCACGGGCAGCCTGGTGTCGTGTCTGGAGGGCGGAGTCCGCTGTCAGCAGACCGACCAGCGCAGCGCTAGTCCCGGCAATCGGCCGTGTGATCAGCGTCTCCAAGAAGCAGCTGCGGCGAAAGGAGTCGGCCTTGTCCGTCTTGTCGTACTTCTGGATCTTCTTGGCGACCTCAAGCATGTCCTCTTTCTCAGCCACCCACGCAAGAGCCGCACAGGCCTCGATCCGACTCTGTTCGTTTTCTTTTGGCTCTTCGATGTAGTCCATCAACAGCTTGAAGGCGCGGTGGTCACCCCACTGGGAAAAGCCATGGGCTGCTCCTACGCCCAGCGCGCGGAGAGACATGCCCAGGATGGCGATACCGCCTTGCATCAGCCCGTCCATGGTGACGTCGCGATCGGTCGGGCGTTTCTTGAGTGCCTTTTCCAGAACGCCCCAGGACGGCTCGTCCTTCAACCAGCCGACGTAGCGCATTGCACTCTGCGCAACGACCCATTCTTCGGGGAATGGCGGCTGCTGACCTTCCTTCGGCAGCGGCGCGTCAGGGTTGGCCCAGTCGCGCAGGGCCTTTAGGTCTTTGGTGCTCTCCATTGCAGCCAGGGCGCGGAGACCGTTGGCATGGGGAGAGGGCAACTCGTGAATCCAGAAGATCAGTCCGTCCTCTGCGTCGGTTCGGATTTGCTCGCGTTTATCCGGGTGCAGCACTGCGAGGTCCGCGATCATGCGGGCAGCCACTACGCGCTCGTTGTCGTCGCGCTTGAGCATCTGCTCGTGATCGTACTGGTCGCTGTAGATCTTGGTGGGATCCATGCGCAGGCGCTTCGCAAGCGTCGGCACGGCGCGCAGATCGCCAATCTCCGCCATCGCGGTCGCGGCCTCGGTTTGCCAGTGAATGTGGGGCTTGGTCTCGATGTACTTGATCAAGTGATCGCCACCACGCGGGTCTGCCAGTTTCCGAATCAGATCGAAGATCTGCTTCGTCTGGAACCAAGCTCGTTCGGGGTCGTCGTTCAAGCTGTCGAGAGCGAGCACCAAGCCTTGGGTCCCAATGCCGTCGCGAAGAGCCTCGAGATACTTGGTCCGACTCTCCTTATCGCCGGTCTTGAGTGCTTTCAGCAATGGCTCTCGAGCCCGGGCGTCACCGATCTTGCCGAGGCCAGGAGCCGCTTGCCGCGCAATCTCACCGTCCGGATCCTGCACCAATTTGATCAGAGCATCAGTGAACTTCGGCGCCGCATTGCGCGAAAGCACCGTGGCCACGAGCTGCCGTACTGCCGGACTCTCGTCGCCGGCGTATCCCGCGAGCTTGTCCAGGGACACCAGCTTGACGATCTTCTCGGGGTCGAATGCGACCCCACCACCCAGGCGCTGCACCTTGGAGAGATGCCCTGCCTTGTACAGCGGCATGACTTGCTCGAAGGCAGAGGACTCCTCGAGCACGACGAGCGCCCAAGCGATCTGTGGCTTGGCGCCAGGGCCGGCCGTCTTCATGGCTTCCAGCAGGGGCCCCTTGGCCTTCTCGCCCAAGGGCAACCCATAATGAGCGAGCGCGGTTCCGGCCATCGCTTGGATTGGCTCAGCATCCGACTTCAGCGCGGCGATGGCGGCGTCCACGCCCTCGGGGTCCTTGGCCCACGCCAGCTGCTTGAGCGCTTCCGACTGCAGCTCCTGGCTGCGATCGGACTTGGCCCACTCCCGCCATTTGGGGATTTGTTCCGCCTTCGGGAGAATCTGGATCGCTTTCTTCTGCTCTTCGGCCTGCTCTACCGTAAGCTTCTCGGCGTCCTGCTTGAGGCCGATGAACAGAAAGATCCCCAAACCAACGACGGCAACGAAGCCGATCAAGATGACAAAGGGATTGAAACGGCCCTTTTTGAAATTTCCGTCCCCGGCGTCGAGTTGTGCGTCGACCATACTTCCTCCAACCGCACTCTTTGGGGTCGGTGGAGACGCGACAAATGGAGCCGAGTCTCCGGGCGTGCAGCTCTGCACGCTCACCCGGACCCCCGAGCGAGCGGCCGGACCTTATCCCAGGATGGTCGGGACGGGGAGCCTAGCAGCGGGAAACCGCCGTTTTTCTGCGGATCTCGAGCGGGGTGAGCGTGATTGATCCCCGAGCGGGGCAAAGCGCTCGGGATCTGCCGGCGGAAGGAGGCGGCGCGCGGAGTTGGTGGCGGCCGCTTCTGGCGGTTTTCATCACCACCTGCCTCGTGACCGGACTCTCCTACGGTTTGCCCGACAATTTGGCCGCCACCGGTGTGGGCCTGGGCTTCCTCGCAGCAACCTACTTTCTGGCACTGAGAGGCGACGCCGACCCGAGAGCCTTCGGCCTTGCCCTGGGCGGCCTGCTTCAGCCCGAGCCCCTATCCGCGAGCCGCCTACTTCGAGAGGCTTTCTGGGCGTGCGTCTGGGCTCTTGGGCTGGGGCTGCTTCTCTATCCTGCCTTCTGGTTCGGCTGGCTGACCTGGTGGAAGCCAATCCACAACTTCAGCGCGGTGTGGCCGTCAAGTCTCTGGGACGAATCTCTTGGACAACTCCTTGTCATCGCCCTGCCCGAGGAGGCGTTCTATCGCGGTTACGTCCAGACATCCCTCGACCGAGTGTGGCGCCCACGCTTCAAGCTACTCGGGGCTCACGTTGGGTGGGGGCTTCTGGTGAGCAGCGCGCTGTTCGCCCTTGGACATCTGGCGACGGATGTGAACGCAAACCGCCTTGCCGTGTTCTTCCCGGCATTGCTGTTCGGCTGGCTGCGCGCTCGCACCGGAGGGATTGGCGCAGCCGTAGCGTTTCACGCGCTATGCAACATGTTCGCAACCTTCCTAGCGCGGAGCTACGGCTTCGCAGGATAGAAATCGCCGCGTACCTTCAGGAACTCCGTGACGAAACACCGCTCCAATCAGAACCCATGAAGAAGGCGCCGACACCGCCAGACGAAGCTGAGCGCCTCGCCGCCCTCGAGCGCTTGGAGATTCTGGATACTGCGGAAGAAAACGCCTACGACGCGCTCACACGTTTGGCCGCGCACATCGCCAACGTGCCGATCGCTCTGATTTCGTTGGTGGATGCGCATCGCCAGTGGTTCAAGTCACACCACGGCCTAGTCGCGAGACACCCCGGGACGTTTCCTTCTGCGGACACGCCGTCTTCGAACGGCAGACCTGATCCGAACAAATCACTACGATCTGGCCCTCGTCGACTTGGGGCTACCGGACGGGCTCTGGGCTGGAACTGCTGCAAGAGCTCGGGGAACTCGGGGTGCCCGCGGTGCTCTTCAGTGCCTCAGAGGTCAGCGTCGAGGTCGCGAGTCAGGTCGAAGCCGCCTTGGTAAAATCCCAAACCAGCGAGGAACGCTTCGTCGAAACCGTGAATCGGTGCCTCAAACTGGAAACAACGGACTAGGCGTCAACGTTGGCCGCCGCTTCCACCACGACGCAAAGAGCGCGGCCAGCCGCGTCCACCTCGTCCCAATTGGGTGGATTCTCGTCCAGCAACGCTTCCAATTCGCCGGCAGCGACGCTCACGGCAGCGTAGCCATAGCTGCCTGCCGTGCCGTGCAACTTGTGAGCGAGACGACGTGCAGCTCCGAGGCCTTCCGCGTCTCCGCTACGCGCGTGAGCCAGGGCAGCTTCGATCGCCGCTAGCCTCGCAGGCAGCTTCGGGCCAAAGGCCCGCATCAGGGCGGCAACGACATCGCTGCTCACGACCAACCCAGGATCGTTTTCACTTCGTTGGCCAGAGTCATCGGATCGAAAGGCTTCGGAATCACACCCGCGGCACCCAGGGCTAGATAACCCTCCCGCTCTTTGGATTGGATCTTGGCAGTCATGAAAATGATGGGGATCTGTGCCCCACCTGCCTTCTCGCGAATGGCACTCAGTGTCGTCGGACCGTCCATTCCGGGCATCATGACGTCGAGGAGGATTGCGTCCGGACGTTCCTCGAGAGCTAGCTCCACCCCTCGGCGACCGTTGTCCGCAAGAACCACCTCGAACCCCCCGACGGTTCCGAGGCTCAACTCGGCGATGGTGCGGATGTCATCCTCATCATCGATCAGCAGGATCTTGTAGGCCACAATCCAGCATAACTTGGCAGCCGGCCGCACGAAAGCTCGCGGCGCGTGTACAGCGCAGGCCTCGCTTTGTCCGTCGACTGCGGCTAGGTTCGGTGGATGCTCGAGGTCTTGCTGGACGACGCTGTGGACCGAGCTCTGCGGGAGGATCTCGCCGGCGGCGATTTGACCACCGAGGCGTGCGTTGCCGAGGCGGCGCGAGCGAAGGCCGCTGCCGTCGCCCGCAGCGGTTTGGTGGCATGCGGTGGCGCGGTTTTCGCGAGGGTGTTCTATCGAGTGGATCCCGGAGTTCGAGTGGAAACCCTGGTTTCCGAGGGACAGCTGGCGAGCCCGGGCACCCAGCTTTGGCTGGTCGAGGGCAGCGCGCGCTCCATTCTGCAAGCCGAGCGCACGGCTTTGAATTTCGTTCAGCGGATGAGTGGAGTTGCGAGCTTGGCCCAGCGCTACGTTGCCGCGCTGTCCCCGGGTTCAAAAACGCGCATTGTAGACACTCGAAAAACGACTCCGGGCCTGCGAGCCTTCGAGCGCTACGCAGTTCGCACCGGCGGCGCACACAATCATCGCGATACGCTCGGTGCCGCGGTCATGATCAAGGACAACCATATCGCTGCCGCGGGAGGCATCACGCAAGCTGTGCGGCGTGCACGGGCGCACGCCCCCCACACGAGCAAGATCGAGGTGGAGGTCGAGAGTGTCGCAGCACTGACCGAAGCACTCGATGCGGGCGCCGAAATCGTGATGTTGGATAACTTCGAAGCCTCCGCCGTGACGGAAGCCTGCCAGCTCGCGAAAGGTCGAGCTCTGGTCGAGGTATCGGGCGGCATCACCCTGCCGCGCATTGCCGAGCTGTCGAAACAGGGCGTCGACGTCATCAGCGTAGGAGCTTTGTCCCATTCGGCACCCGCCGCAGACATCGCCCTCGACCTGACACCACTGTGACGACTTTCGACGTCGGCTTCTTCCGCGCAGAACAACGCCTCCGAAAGCTCGGCCTCGGCGCACCGATCACAGCCAAGGCCGAGACGGGCTCCACCAATGACGATGCCCTGGCTGCGGCCCGAGCAGGCGCGCCGGAAGGCGCAACGTTTAGCGCTGATTTCCAGACCGAGGGCCGCGGGCGGCAAGGAAACTCGTGGCTGGCACCGGCGTCGGAGAACCTGACCTTCAGCGTCCTGTTGCGACCGAAGCTGCCGCCAGCGCGGGCGCCGCTGTTGACCCTAGGCGTGGGCCTCGCAGTGCGTGATGTCGCAGCGCGCCGGCTCCCCGGCGAGCGTGTCGGAATCAAATGGCCGAACGACGTCTGGGTGGGCGAGCGCAAGCTGGCGGGTGTGCTCTTGGAAAGCGTGGTTCAGTCAGGGCAACTTTCCGCCGTCATCGTCGGTGTGGGCCTCAACGTCGCGACTGTCGCGTTTCCCACGGAGCTTGCTGCAAGCGCTGTCTCCTTCGCTCAGCTCGGACGGAAAGAGCGGCGGGAAGTCCTACTCTTGGACACTCTCGAAGGCATCGCACATCGGGTAGGCCAGGTGGTGCGGGGCGGCCTGGTAGCGATCCTGCCCGAGCTGGGTGAGCACGATGTGCTCAGGGGTCGCCGGGTTCAGGTGGGTAGAGCGCGGGGAGTTGCAGCCGGGCTCACCGCGAGCGGGGAGCTGATTTTGGAAACCCAAAGCGGGCCCAAGCACGTCCGCGCGGGGCACGTCGAGCTCCTCCCTTAGTGCAGGAATCAGCCGAGCCCTGTGGGCAAGGTGACGCGAAAGCACGCGCCGCACGGGGCTCGCCATCGATCACGACGTCTCCGCCTTGCGCCCTAGCCGCCAGCCTGTGCGGGAGGCCCAAGAGCAACCGGGTGACCGCAGGGAAACCTCACGCCGCGCGAAGGGTAGGCACATCGGGTTGGAGGCTTTGCCGAAGCATGCGACGCCCGCGGAACAGCCGGCTCATTACGGTCCCGACGGGAATGCGCAACACGGCCGCGGCATCCTTGTAGCTACGTTCATCCAAGTCGACCAGGCGAACCACATCCCGAAACGCTGGCGGCAACTCCGACAGAGCACGGTTCACCCGCGGTGAAAGAGACGCCATGGGCGGCGGCGCATCGCGATGGGTCCAGGCGCAGGGGTCCGTACTGAGTACATCCATCGCTCGCCGTTCGCGCCTGAGTCGACGGCAGCGTGTGACAAAGACGCTGAATAGGACCTGCTGCGCCCACGCTCGCAGATTAGTGCCAGCTACGTAGCTGGACTCGAAACGCAGCGCGCGTTCGACTGTGTCTTGCACGAGGTCATTGGCCTCGGTGCGGTTCAGGCACAGCTTCATGGCTCGGGCGCGAAGCGCCGGCAGATGGTCCGTGATCTCGTCGCGCATGGTGCGAGGTGGGGTATCCGTTGAAAGCATTCAGGTGTCCTCCGTTGGGACTCCCTCCGCAAGGTGCGTGCCAACCCGCAAATCGCAGGAAGCTTCAGATTTTCGCACGCACCGCGCGTCCCAGGGGACGCACCCGGCGTGTCAATCTGGCAGCGCCTGACTGGAGCGCGCCAGCTCGGCAAATACCCCCGGCACACCGTCCGCGATCTCGCGCGCCAGCATGCCGCGGTCCGCACCGGTGGCCAGCTGCCAATTCCGCCCTGAGCGGGCGTGGACGAAGGCGCCGAGGGCTGCTGCACGCCGGGGCTCAAGGCCACATGCAAGAGCGCCGATCAGGCCCGAGAGCACGTCTCCAGAACCCGCGGTGGCGAGGACCGGCGAGGCGCCGTCGTTGATCCAGAGCCGCTCTCCGGCCTTCGCTATGAGAGTGAAGGGACCTTTCAGCAGCACGACGGCACCGCTGAGATCTGCGGCACGCGCTACTGCCGCGAAGCGGTTGGTCTCGACTTCCGCAGAATTCGTTCCCAGCATGCGCCCCAACTCGCCGGGATGGGGCGTCAAGACCAGCTCGCCCCTGCAGGCTTTCAGGCCACTCAGACGAGGGGCGAGGCACGTAAGAGCGTCCGCATCCACGATGATCGGACATTCAGCTGTTCGAACTAGATGCTCAACGACCTTTTCGGCCCGCACATCCAAGCCGAAGCCTGGCCCAACCACAACGCTATCCGATTTGGCAATTAGAGAATTCAAAGAAGTCCCCAGCGCCGCCTCCTCGATCCTCGTAGTCATGGCTTCGAGCACACGCGGCTCGAGCACCGACAGCGTGTCCGGAAAGCCCGCCAGGGTCACCAGGCCAGCGCCGCCGCGCAAAGCACCCTGTGCGCACAGCAAAGCCGCACCGCTCGTGCCCCGGGAGCCAGCAAAGCACAGCACATGGCCCGCGCTTCTCTTGTGCACGTCGGGCGAACGCGGGTGTAGCCACTCCGCTGCATCCAGCTCTTCGACCAGTTCCGCATCGAAGCCGACGGCTCGGGCTACCTCGGCCGGGATGCCTATGTCGACCAGCTGAAGTTCCCCAACGTGCCGCGCCCCCTGAGATGTGCACAACCCGAGTTTGTGTTGCGCAAAGGTGGTTGTGACATCCGCATTCACGGCAATGCCCAGTACGGCCCCCGTATCCGCACAGACTCCGGATGGAATGTCGAGTGCCACACGGCGCGCGAGGCACTCGTTCATCAGCGCAATAGCTCGAGCAAAATGGCCCTCGATGTTTCGGTCGAGCCCCGTCCCAAAGATTCCGTCCACCAGAATGTCAGCTGGTCCCAATGCAGCAAGTTCTGCCTCCAGCTTGGCTAGGGCCTCCTCCGAGTCACATAGAACCACGGACTGGGACAACCCCGTCAACGCATCGTAGTTGGCCTTGGCGTCCCCACGCAGGCGTTCCGGCGCAACAAGGGAAAAGACGCGACTTGGCTCCCGAGCGGTGAGCAGGCGGCGAGCAATGACGTAGCCATCACCGGCATTGTTCCCGGCACCGCAAACAATCACCACGCGCGTGTGCTCGACGCACATGGCAACGATGGCCTCGGCTGCCCCTCGCCCGGCATTCTCCATCAGGGAAATACCGGGCACGCCGCACACTTCCATGGCGCGGCGGTCGAGTTTCCTGCTCTGGGCGCGAGACAGTACGGGTTTCACTTCTCTCCTCGCTCCAGTACGACCACCGCAGCCGCCACGCCCGCGTCGTGGGTGATGCTCACGTGGCCACTGGTCACGCCCAAAGAGGCCGCACGCGCCGTCGCCGCACCGGACCAAGCGAGCCGCGGCACGCCACCAGCACCTCGCCGTACCTCTACATCGTGGAACCAAACATCCGGCGGCGCGCCCAGGGCCTTGCTGAAGGCTTCTTTGGCTGCGAAACGACCCGCTAGGGTCACCGCACGATCCCCGCGCTGGGCGCCGAGTTCTTCACGCTCCGCGTCGGTGAGAATGCGCTGCCAGAAGCGGTCACCAAATCGATCCAGGCAACTGCGGATCCGCGCGATGGAGGCCACGTCGATTCCGAGGCCGACAACCATGTGCGCCAGCTTCTGACGGGACGCGGCCGGCTGTCGAGAGAAATCAACGTCGACGAGTGTCGACCGCTGCCTGGGTACGCAAAAGCATCCCGCGCGTGATGGCACTCCTGAAGTCCCGGACAACCTGGTCCAATCCACCAAACACGGCGTCCGCGATCAGAGAATGCCCGATGTTGAGTTCCTCGACTTGATCGATGCGCGCGATCTCAACCAAGTTGTGCCGCGTCAGCCCATGGCCAGCGGCCACTTCCAAGCCCAATTCAAACGCTCGCCGAGCTCCGACTCGCAAACGAACCAAGCGTTCACCAGCTTCAGCGACCGATGCGTTGCAATACTGGCCAGTGTGCAGCTCGACCTGCCGTGCCCCCATGGCGCGGCTCGCGGCGAGCTGCTTTTCGTCCGCCTCGACGAACAAACTCAACTTGATCCCCTCGCGCTCGCAAAGTTCAGCTATGGGCTCGATGGCGCTCCGGTTCGCCAGCACGTCCAGGCCACCTTCGGTCGTGCGCTCTTCCCGGCGCTCGGGCACCAGAGTGATCACGTCCGGACGAACCCGTTCGGCGACCTTGGTCATGTCTTTTGTGGCCGCCATTTCTAGATTCAGCACGGTGCCGATTTCGGCCCGCAAGCGGTCAAGGTCACCATCTTTGATGTGACGACGGTCCTCTCGGAGGTGGCATGTAATGCCATCAGCTCCAGCTTGCTCGCATACCTTTGCCGCGAAAATCGGATCTGGGTACGACGTTCCACGGGCGTTCCTCAGGGTCGCCACGTGGTCCACGTTCACGTGAAAACGGATCATGCTCCAGCTCCGGATTCGTCAGTTGGCGCCGTGGAACTCCCAGTCGGCACCGAACTCTTCGCTCTTTGGTGTCGGGAGAGCTTCGCCCTTCTTGCCATCCCGGCGCACGATGAGGGTGCGCCTCGTCGCGGTGTCTTCGTTCTCACGAGTCACGACCGTGACAACGTTCACGCCGGGGTTCAAGGCAGCTTCGAAGGAAATGTCCAACTTCTTCTTGTCGCTACCCTTGCGATTGGACTGGTAGAAAACTTTGCGTGAGCCAACGAAAGCGTAGGCATCGAGCACCCGGTCACCATCTCGTGCAGTGGCCTTGATCCGTACAGTGGTCCCGCGCGTGGCAAGAGCCGCCGGCGCGACCTCCAGCAGCGGCGGGGAGCGGCTCAACGTTGGCTCCAACTTGAACTTCCCAGCAGGCCCATTCGCCGCAGCTACGCCATCCGTCTTCACGTAGCCAAAGCGGGAACCTTCGAGCCGTACTTTGGTGAATCCTCCAAATGTACCCAGGCGTGCCAGGGTGACTCCAGCGGGTATCCCAGCGATGACCCGAGAGTCCGCGACCGGCTGCCCCCGAACCGACACTCGGCGGCCAGTGCGCACGGTGCCTTCCGCTTTCTTCACGAACAGACCGCTTCGCGTAATCGGTATCGTGACTTTCTCGTTGGAAACGACGCGCAAGTCCCGATCGGAGACACTGATGTCGATCTTTGCGAAGCTTTCCCGAAGCGCGCCCGTGACGTCAAACGTGAACGCTACCTCTCGAACCTCACCGGGTTTCATGTTCGAAATGTCGAATCGCCCTGCACGCAACAGAAGCCCGTCTCCGGTCAGGTTTCGAAGATTGGCCTGGGTCTCGTAGGAGCGTCCCTTGCCGACGTTCTTGACGGTCAGGTACACGGTGGCGCCTTCACCGCGGGTCAGCTGGCCATCGCCATTGCCGGGGCGGTCGTCGGTAATTTGGTAGCTGTAGGCGAACACCGGCCGAGGCAAGCTTTTGACCGTGGGGCGGAGCTCAGCGTCGGCCGGCGGGTCACCGCCCTCGGCATGGAAGCGGATCTTGACCACGTCCTGACGGTCCAGGGCGTCTTTGGGGATCTTGCACTTGCGCTTCGCATCTGTCGGCAGCGGTTTGGTGGAGCCCGGGCGCCGCCCATCGATGTCGCACCAACCTAGGGGCACGCTTGCCGTTTTCGTCTCGCCCGCGTTGATGCGACCGAACACGAGTTCTTTCTCGTCGTAGTAACCGGTGTCGCTCTTGGTCACCGCGCGGAGTTGGTAGACCGGCGCCTTGGCGTTGTTCTTGACGCTGACCTTTAAGTGCATCGGCTTCCCAGCCCGGACGATATGCCCCTTGCGATCCGTCTCGGCCTTCACCTCGAAATCCTTCGCTTTGGTCCGCTCCTTGGCGCCCTTCGGCGGAGCTCCCCAGTCGATTCCGAGCTTGGCCAGATCGCCGCTAATTGCAGCAATCTGGGTGTCTTGGCTTCGGTTCAGGAAGCTCTTCACAGCGCGGAGCTGGTCCGAGCGTCCACCCGGCGGAAGCTTCGCAGCGAGATCTCGAGAGAACTTGATCGGGTAGTCCAACTGGAATTCATCGTCCAGATCGCCACCCAGCTCGCGCATCTTCGCGCGTCGACTCTCCGGCAGGTTGTAGCGAAGTTTGAAGAACGGCCTGTCGCTGGAGCGCCGCGCGGCCCCAGTCAAAGACTTGGACAGATCCCGTTCCTTCAGCGGGCTGTCCTCTCTGAAGAGATCCATTTCCAGCGTGTCAGCGGTCATCGGGTCCAGCTGGATATCGGGCGTAACGCCAACCCCCTGAATCGACACGTCCCCAGGCGTCAGATACTGCGCAATGGTCAACTTGAGCGCGGCACCGTCGGGCGTGATCCTCGGGAACACCAGTTGCACGCTGCCCTTTCCGAAAGTAGTTTGACCAACCAGGACAGCGCGGTCGCGGTTTTTTAGGGCTCCCGCCACAATCTCGCTAGCGCTCGCGCTGGAGCCACTGGCCAGGACGACAATGGGATAGGGCGGTTGGGTTTCTCGTCGGGTCGCCTTCTTCTCTTCCCTGCCCTCGCTGGCACCAACCGTGGCCACAATCACGCCCGCGTCTAGGAAGCGATTGGCTACCTTGGCGGCTTGATCCAATAGGCCACCTGGGTTGCCCCGTAGGTCGAGCACGATGCCCTTGATACGCTCGCCCTTGGCAAGGCCCGACAGAGCGGCTTCCAACTCGTTGTCGGTGCTCTGCTGGAATTGCTTGATTCGGACATAGCCGATGCCGTTGCCCAAGGAGCGCGCGTCAATGCTGCGAATGCGGATTTCTTCTCGGGTCAGCTCGAAGGGTCGCGATCCTTGCCAACCGTTCTTTCCGTCGCGGTGAATCCAGATCGTCACCTTACTCCCGGGTTTGCCGCGAAGCCGCTTCACCGCATCGTCGAGGGGCATGTTCAGGGTCGACTCGTTGTTGATCTTGGTGATGCGGTCGAGGCGCTTCAGCCCGGCCCGCCCAGCCGGCGTGTCGGGCATTGGGCGCATGATAGTCAGCATCTGATCTCGAATCGAAATGACGATACCCAGGCCGCCGAAGTGCCCTGACGTGGACAGGTTCATCTCTCGGTACGCTTCCGGCGAGAGGAAGATACTGTGGGGATCGAGGGTGCGAAGAATGCCGTTGCAAGCTGCGTACTCGACCTCGCGCAAATCAACTTCTGTGTTCTTCAGGTGCTTCTGCAGGAATACGAAGACTTCGCGGAGGCGGGCGGCGACGTCCCAGGGGCCTTGCACGTTGTCGACGCGAAACTCCTTTTCCTCGGTCTCGATGCGCACCTTGACCGTGGGAGACTTCTTGTCGTGCGAGATGATGACCTGAGCGACTTCTTTTTGGACTTGGTTCAGAGCATTCAAAAACATCTGCCGCGGGCTCACCCGCGAAGGCTCCACGTACTTGTCGCGAATCGTCTTGAGGGTTTCGTTGACGGCCTGGAGTTGGGTCAGATCGTAGGGAGCTTTGTGCTCACCCGGTGCCGTAACGGCGTGCGCCGCCTCGAGGCCACGCCACAGACCACCCGTGCCGAAGTTCAGGGCGAAGTAGGACGCCAGCGCGAACACGCTCAGCACCACCAACCCCCGTCCGACTCGCTCGAGAATTCGCATCGTCAAGCAGTATAGAACGCTGCAGGCAGCTGAACAGCCGTTGCAAATAGCGGTGGTAGAACCCGGCTAATTCGGGGCAATTGCATGGTCAGGGCTTGGGCGCGCGTGCCCCGCTCGCGCCGGTGGACGCCGACCCCTGTGCCCGAACGCGGGGAGGAGCGGCCTCGGGGTCTGCGACCTCGACCTTGGGGGTCGTTTCATCCTGCTTGATGGAATATCGAACCAACGCCCGCAGTGTCTTGTTCCGCTCGACGTTACCGAGCACCACTTTCAGATCTTCATACACGGACGGATCGACCAGCAATGCACCGACGGTCCCTTTGCCGCGCCGAACATCCGCCACGATCTTGCGCAAATCCGAACTCATGGCGTTCAGGTTACCCATGATCTGTTGCGTGTTGTCGTCACCGTAGATGACGCTCTTGGCGATACCGTTGCCTTGACGCACACCCTTGAGCGTCAGGGCCAGCTCTTCGGCAGCAGAACCGAAGTGAACGACTGACTTGGCGGACTCTTCGCCGTAGAGCACTTCATGCGCCAGTCCTGGCCCGGTCTCCACCCGCCGTACGATGGAATTCACACCCGTGAGGGTACGATTCAGTTTCGCTGACGTCTTTTCCAGGTTGGTGAGCGCCCGAGACAGTTTCTGTGCTTCTTCAGGGTCGTTCAGGATCTTGGATGCGTAGCCATCCCCTTTGTCCACGGACTGCAGAATGTTGTTCAGCGAATGGACGGTACCCTTCAGGTCCTTGGTGAACTGATCGTCGGCAAGGGCTGACGTCGTCTTCTCCAGATTGGTGACGATCTTCTCAGCCTTGTCGCCAATTCCGCTCAGCTTGGCGAGCGCAGCTTCGAGGTTGTCCGAAGACTTCGATGGAATGGTGCCGCCCGGTGGAATCGCATTCTTTTCCGGACTCCCAGCGGTGATGACCATCATCTTGTCGCCGAGCAAGCCTTTGCCCGCGATGCTGATCACGCTGTCCTCACGGATTCGCCGGGACTCGTCCCGCACCACGACGATGGTGACGTAGAGCTTCAGGTCGTTGCGGTCCTTTGAATAGCGGACCCCCTTCACGCTTCCGACGTCGATTCCGCCCATGCGGACCATGGAACCGCGCTTCAATCCCTGCACATCCTCGAAGACGGCTTTGAATTCCTCCTTGGGTTGGAACAGGGATCGCTCGTCCCCGATCAGGAACACGGTCAGGCCGATAACCACAAGGCCGACGAGGACGAAAGCTCCGACCTTTATGTCACGCTTGGAAGCCATGTAGTGCCCGTCGTCTTAGGGTAGTCGTTGGCCACAAAACCGCAACGCACGCGCCAAATCCCCGGGACGATTGGCCAAGACGGGCTCAGCCACTGGTCAACAGGGTTTCGACGCTCTCCTTCACGGGGGCGCGCCCCTCGATGAAGTCCGAGACTCGGGGGTCGGTGGCAGCTTGGAATTCCTTGACCGTGCCTTCGCAAATGATCTGGCCCGAGTGCACCATGGCGATGCGATCGCTGATGCCAAAAGCGCTCTTCATGTCGTGCGTCACCACGACGCTGGTGATGTTCAAGCGCTCCTGCAGACCCATGATCAAATGGTTCACCCGTGCGGTGTTGATGGGGTCCAACCCCGTGGTCGGCTCGTCGTACAAGAGCACTTCGGGGTGCACGGCGATCGCACGCGCGAGGGCGACCCGCTTGCGCATGCCCCCAGACAGATCCGCGGGCCACATTTCCTCGATTCCCGGCAAGCCCACGAGACCCAGCGCCCACTCCACGCGTTCGGCGATGTCCTTCTTCGTCATCGTGTAGCGAAAGTGCTCCTCCAAGCCGTAGGCCACGTTGTCAAACACCGTCAGGGAATCGAACAGCGCCCCGGCCTGAAACAACATCGCGATTCGACGGCGCACGTGGCTGAGCTTATGCTCGCTCATGCCCACGACCTCTTGGCCGTCGAAGCTGATGCTGCCGCGATCCGGGATCAGGAGCCCGATCAGCATCTTGAGCATCACGCTCTTGCCAACGCCCGAACCACCCACCACCGTCAGCACGTGACCCCGACGGATTTCCAGGTTCAATCCGCGGTAGACGACTTTGGGCCCAAACGCCTTGCTGACGTTGGCGAAGCGAACCAGCACATCGGACATCCGCCGGGCAGGATGAACGACCTGAGCCCGTTTTCAAAGGCCCAATGCCTAGGCGAGAGATTGCACTTCCGAGACACGCATTTCTACGGCGTCGCCGCCGCGATAGCTGTCGGCGCGCAGGGTCCCAAGCACTCGAGCTCGCGGCGCTGCCCCAATGGCCTCGGCTTCCGCCCCGAGGGAAGGCCCAAAGCCCGCTAATCGCTGCCCACCCTCGAGCTCCAGCTCCAACTTCAGATGTCCACCCCGGACCTCGCGCGCGAACAGCACCCGCACGTCGGCCAGCAACCGAGGCAGTGGATTGCCAGCCCCGCAGGGTTCCAACCGCTCCAGATCCGTGAGCACGCGACGAGGATCGTCCGTTGGCTCCAAACGAATCGTCAACTCCCGATCCGTCGACGCCTTCGGGTCAGCCTGCAACGCTCGTGCGCACGCTGACTCGAAGGCCTCACGCAGTTCTGCTAAGCGCTCTGCTCTCACTTCGAGGCCCGCGGCGGCTTGGTGGCCGCCAAATCGCTCGAGAGTCGACCGCGACTCGACGAGAGCGTCGTGGAGTCGCGAGCCGGCGGGGCCGCGGACTGAACCACGCCCACGAGTTTCTTCGAAGCCAACAACGATGCAGGGCTTGCCGTAGCGCCCAACTAGTCGGCCAGCCACTATTCCAACGATGCCGTGATTCCAACCATCGCGGCCGACGACTATGGCCGGGCGCGATGCCCAGCCTTCGCGCTCTATCTCCTCCACGGCTTCGGCGATCATGCGATCCTGAATGGTTCGTCGCTCTTTCTGGACCTGCTCTATCTGCGCTGCGATGCCCCGAGCAGCGTCCGGGGTTTCCGCCAACAGTAGTTCCAGGGCCAGGTCCGGTGATCCAAGACGACCCGGGGCGTTGATGCGTGGTGCAATACGAAACGCGACGTCCTCACTGCTGATACGCCGGGCGGCGTCGAAGCGAGCAAGTTCTAGCAAGGCGCGTACTCCGGGCCGCTCGGCCCGAGCGATGCGCGCCAGCCCCGCCCGGGTCAAGGCGCGATTGTCGCCCTCTAGGGGCACAACGTCCGCGATCGTACCTATGGCCACGAGATCCAGCCAGTGTCGCAAGTCCAGCTGCTTGGCGAGGCGCTTGCGCAAAGCGGCCGCGACGGACAGGGCCAAGCCACAGGAGGCCAAGCCCTTGAAAGCGAAGCCACAATCCGGTCGGTTCGGGTTCAGGAAAGCCAGTGCTGGCAAGGGCTCTTCGGGAACCAAGTGGTGATCAATGACGATGATGTCGACGCCATTCTTGGCCAAATTGGCCAAGGCAGCGTGATCCGACGAACCGCAATCACAGGTGATCAGCAAGCTCGCACCTGTCGCTTGGATCCGCCCAGCGGCGGCGGCAGACACGCCATAGCCGCCATCGAAGCGACTGGCCAGCAGCGGTTGGACCTGCGCCCCCAGCGCGCGTAGCACGCTGGTCATGATGGCCGCGGAAGTGATCCCGTCGCAGTCGTAGTCCCCAAAAATGCAAATGCGTTCCTGAGCGTCTACGGCCCGGGCAATGCGTTCCGCTGCCAAATCGCGATCCACCATGCCGCTCGGGTCTGTTAGATCTTGAAGACGAGGATCCAAGAAACCTCGGACCACGTCGGCGTCACGAAAGCCGCGCCCGTAGAGCCAGTTGCCTACGGTGAGCGATATGTCGGAAGCACGAGCCAACGCTGCGCCGCCGGAATCCTGGTTTGTAGACGGCTGCGGGGTGGTGTCCGTAATCGCGGCGTGCGAACCCATGGGTGAGAGCTATGGAACACGCCCCGAACGAGCCGTCAACGACGGTCGCACTTCACGCATCGAGCAGTCGAATCGAAAGAGCACCCGACGCTGAGGTCGGGCAGGGCTTGGTACCTGTCGCCACGGACTTGCTGCAACACACCGACATCAGTCGGATTTGTGCCCGCCCTAGCGCGCAGCCCGGCTTCCTTTCATACTCTGCGCCAGCCATGAGAAACCCATCAAGCCTGTTGCGCGCTCAAATTCTAGCCATTGTCGCGGGAGGCGCCTTCGCCGCCACGGCATGCGGCGGCTCCAGTGAATCAGATAGCAACACCGGGGGAGCCAGCAGCACGGGTGGAGCCGGCTCCGGTGGCACCAGTAGCGGTGGCTCGACGAGCACCGGCGGCAGCACCAGCACTGGAGGAGCGAGCTCCGGAGGCACCAGCTCCGGGGGGTTTGCGGGGCAAGCGGGCGCGGGCGGCGGAATCGGTGGCGCAGCAGGCGCGGGCGGCATCGCGGGTGCCGGGGGGTCCGGAACTGGCGGCGTCGCGACCGGTGGCGCCGCGGGCGCCGGCGGCAGTGGCGGCGACTTCTACACCAAAGGCTTCAACGACTGCGGCAGTTGCACCAATTGGGACTCCTGCTGGCTCAAGGGCAAAGTCCCCGTCCAGCCGGGCACTCCAAACACGTCCGGGTGCCCGACCACGAGCTCCGTCGATCTGAACGCATACCCGCTGTGTCAGACGGGTGGCTTCCCGGTTTGGTTGCAGGGTGAGGCGATCGAGGTCGCTGGTTATTGCTGCTACGAGACAATCTCTTGTTTGGTCGGTCGCCCCCTCACTATCGACGGCGAGATCCGGACGGCCAAAGCCGTGGAGCGAACAGACTGGCTGGCTGCCGACCTGAGCGGCTCGCCCAACACTTTGAACGACGCAACTCGGGAGGCTCTCGGCGACGCCTGGCACGTCGACGGCCTCATCGAACACGCGTCCGTCGCTGCCTTTGCGCGGCTTACGCTCGAGCTTCTTGCCCTGGGCGCCCCGCCGCACCTGGTTCGGGAATCCCAGGACAGCGCCAATGACGAGATCGAGCACGCCAAGCTGTGTTTTGGCATCGCCAGCAAATTTTCCGACCGGAAGATTGGCCCCGGGGCCCTATCGATCGAAGGCGCCATGGGCAAGGTGGATCTCCTCGGGCTCGCGCGCGCTACCTTCGAAGAAGGTTGTCTGGGAGAAACCCTGGCTGCGCTCATCGCGGCGGAGCAAGCGCGCGTCGCCACGGATCCGGAGGTCCGACGCGCCCTCGAGAAGATTGCCGAAGACGAGTCTCGCCACGCGGCGTTTTCGTGGAAGGTGGTGCGCTGGGCGATCGAGCAGGGCGGTCCTCGCATCGTCAACGAACTGCGCGCGTGCCTGAAGCGTTACCTCGATCAGGAGCGGCATCGTCATGCTGCGCCGCCACCGAGCGGCGTGGACCCAGAAGCCTGGGCGACGCACGGCCGGCTCCAA
This sequence comes from Polyangiaceae bacterium, assembly GCA_965222375.1. Taxonomy (GTDB): domain Bacteria; phylum Myxococcota_A; class Polyangia; order Polyangiales; family Polyangiaceae; genus JACKEA01. Next base: position 1,459,093 of record CBDCTZ010000016.1, on the reverse strand, counting down.
CCGGAGGAGCTCGAGAGCGTCCGACGCGAAGGCCTCAGCGCGGTTGTCGTGCCTTGCGCTGCCGCACTCTTCGACGGCTTCGAAGCTCCCAATACAGACCTCTCCGTCGACAGCCGCGTGTGAACGCGCGTCCCAGGGATGATCATAGACAAGTTGCTCTGGCGCAGTGTGATCGAGCCGCCGCACAGCAGCGTCGCGCGACCCATCACCGCATAAACGAGCCAAAAACCGGGCGCGTGGGCTGGCTTTCGCTCAAGTCGGGCAACCGCCCGTGACACACTTGTCACAGGACACGCTGGTTGCAACCACAGCGTTTGTTTCTCTCACCGCAATAAATGTGAATCAATTCAACTGGCCCGAGCGTTGCATTGGCTCGCCCCTCGAATGCAAGTCGCGGGAACGCTTTTCGGGGTCGCCAAGATCGGTCTGATGCTGTGCGCGGTAGGCGTGTTGGCCCACTGTGCGGCAGACGAGGCCAGTGAGTCAGGAGCCTTCGGAGGTGGCGGTGGCGGTGGCCCAGACGCCGGTGTGTGCGTCGGCCCCGGCTGCGGCACTGGGGGAACCAGCACCGGAGGTAGCGCTGGCACCGGTGGCAAACCCGAGAAAGAGCTCGAGAGCAGCTTCCGCTCTCCGGTCGCCACCGGTCGCTACGTTTGGACCGCAAACCCCGAGAGTTCCCGGGTGGCGCGAGTTGACGCGAAGAGCTTTGAAGCGGCTACGTACGAAGCGGGTTTCAATCCAACACACCTGGTGGGCTTGGCCAGCCAGGGAGACGAAGATCGCGCACTGGTCATCAACGTCGGCAGCAACGACGCCAGCTTGTTCGTCGCCGATGCCCAGGGCGAAGTCACCATGCACTCTGCAACACTGCATCAAGGTGCCAACGCTTGGGCGGTGAGCAAGAGCGGGAAGTGGGCGATTGCCTGGACGAACTTTGCGCAGGTCAAGAGCCCGGACGTCACCGAAGGCTTTCAAGACATCACGGTCCTCGATCTGACCTCCTTGCCTCCCGTTTCCACGCGCCTATCCGTCGGATACCGACCGTCGCGAGTCTTCATCAGCGAAGATGATTCGCAAGCCTTCTTCGTCACCGAGCCCGGACTCACCGTAGTCACCCTAGATTCCAGTTCGGGGCCGGCCGTTGATCGAGACGTGCCGATGTCGACGAACCCCTTGGCGCAACCTGCACGGGACGTCACGGTCACCCCCGACGGCAGCTACGCACTCGTTCGGCGCCACGGCAGCTCAGACGTTACCCTGGTCGAGCTGCAGAGCGGACAGCTCGAGAACATCACGCTTTCCGGCCCGGTGACGGATCTCGACCTGACCGAAGACGGCGCCCTGGCTTTGGCGGTCGTGCGCGCGCCGGGCAGCGGATCGTCCGGAGACGCAGGAGCAGACGCTGCCTCTGATGCCACTGGCACCACCGACGCCGGCACTACCGACGCAAGTGAAGGCGGCGCCGAAGACGCAGGCGAAGCCGGTAGCCCCGACGCCGCGCCCGACGCGGCTCCGCCGCCGCCGCCCCCGGATTCCGAAGTCTTCGCGCTCCCCATCCCAACGGTGTTCACCAACCCAGGACTCGTCAGCTCCAAGGTCATCACGAATCAAGTCGTCGGTAGCGTCGCGGTGGGTCAATCCGGCAACGTCGCGGTGCTGTTCACGAACGCTAGCGCCAACGATCACTTGACCCTGGTCGATCTGAAAAGCGGTGCGGACTTCTTGAGCTACCGAACCGTTGCGCTCAAGGCTCCGGTGACCGCAGCCTTCGTGGCTCCCGACGACGCCCACGCCATCGCCTTGTTGCGACCCGCCAGTGGCAGCTCGAAGCCCGGCGCCTTCAGCATCGTACCCATCGCCAAAGACCTTCCACCGAAGATCCAAGGAACGAACGCACCGACCTTCACCGTGAGCATCGCGCCGGCGCCGAGCACCCGGGCGGTCGTCACCACCCGCGACGACAACAAGAAGGTGTATGCGACCTACGTCGCGCGCATGCCGGAGCTGCAAGTCGATCGCATCACTCTGGCGAGCCCGCCCCTGGCCAGTGGGATGGTGCCGAGCGCTGGCGTCGCCTTCGTGGCGCAGGAACACCCCGAGGGACGAATCACTTTCGTCAACTTGGAAAAGGGGGACGCGCGCACCCTGACCGGATTCGAGCTCGGCGCGAAGGTGGTGGACTGAAATGAGCTTCCGAACTTGTGCTTGGACTCTGGTATTCGCCTCGCCCCTGGCGATGATGGTTGCACTGGGTGCCTGCGGCTCATCCGATGACAGCGGTGGGAGCGCATCTACTGGAACCGGCGGCACCGTAGGCGTTGGTGGATTCGGTGGAACCGGCGCGATAGGCGGCGGGATCGCGCTAGACGCCGGCGCCAAACCCGACGCCGCCCCCCCACCCCCCGAAAAGGAGCTCGAGAGTTCCTTCAAGGCGCCGGTAACCACCGGTCGCTACGTGTGGAGCGCAAACCCAGATAGCGGACGCGTGGCCTTGATCGACGCGAACTCCCTGGAGCTGTCGATCGTCGAAGCGGGCTTCGCGCCTACCTACCTCGCAGCCGTCTCGGATCCCAACGACGAATCCAAGAACGCCGCCATCGTGCTGAACGTGCTTTCCCACGACGCCACACTGTTCCGAGTCGCCAGCGACGACTCGATCACGAGCACCACCCTCGACACTCATCAAGGCGCTAACAGCTGGGCCATCAGCAAGGACGGCCGCTGGGCCATTGCCTGGACCGACCCGAGCAAGATCGAAAAGCCGGATCCCACCGACGGCTTCCAAGACATCACCGTGCTGTCGCTAGAAGGCAGCGGCGCATCCACGAGGCTGACCGTGGGCTATCGCCCGACGCGCCTGACCATCTCCGAGGATGGCAACCGAGCCTTCGCGGTGACCGAGCCGGGGATCAGCGTGGTCGAGCTGAGCGCCTCGCCGGAGGTCAGCAAGCTGGTTGAAGTCACCGACGACCCGCTCAGCGATCCCGCATCCCGAGACGTGAACATCACTCCCGACGGCACCCTCGCCCTAGTTCGCCGTGACGGCAGTCCGGATATCACCTTCGTCGACTTGACCACCAGCGTCCGCACCACGCGCACCCTATCCGGCTCGATCACAGATCTGGATCTCTCCGCAGACGGCAAGAACGCCCTCGCCGTGGTGCGTGAAAACTCGGAGCTGAATCTGCTTCCGATTCCGGAAGCCGCGACGAGCCCCACTGCCGGCGAGACCCTGGTGCTGGTCGGGGAATCCGTAGGTAGCGTGGCCGTTTCGAGCAATGGCGAAACCGCCGCCCTCTTCACCAACGCGGTGCCCAACGATCACGTGAGCCTCGTGGACCTGCGTGCCGGCGCCACGTTCTTGGATGCCCGCACAGTCTCCGTGAAAGCCCCGGTCCAGGCCCTCTTTCCCGCGCCGGACGGCGAGCACCTCTTGGCTCTTTCGGATCCGCCGAGCTCGAGCAGCAAGGCGGGGGCTTTCAGTGTCGTGGCCACCCGCAAGCTGATCTCCCCCAAGGTGGTTGGCACGGACGCCGAGCCCATTGCGGTGGCGCTGCAGCCGGCACCGACGAGCCGAGGGCTCGTTGCCATACGGGACGACAAGAAGAAGAAGTACGGAGTCTACGTGACGCGCATGCCCAGCCTGCAGGTGGACTTCATTCCTCTGGCCAGCCCTCCCCTAGCGGTCGGCATCGTGGCCAAAGCGGGCAAGGGTTACGTAGCGCAGCAGCATCCCGAGGGTCGGATCACATTCGTGGATCTGAGCGATGGGAGTGCGCGCACTCTGACGGGCTTCGAATTGGGAGCGAAGGTGGTGGATTGATGCGCAGTGTAGCTTGGTCTTTGTCGTTCGTTGCTCTGAGCGCTCTGAGCGTGGCATGCGGAGGTCGCCCAGATCATTGGGACAAACCGCTGGACTCACCGGTCGAGCACGTGGGGCTCTCCGGCTCCGTAGCCGTCGTTGATCCGGCGTTGGATCGCGTGTTGATGCTCGGGGTCACCAGTGGTCGGGAGCTGCTGTCGACACCCTTGCGCGTCGGAAAGAACGTGGTGCGCGCCGACGCCTCGCCGGATCGCGAAACGCTCTTCGTCTTATCGAAAGGCGTGCAGCCACGCCGCAAGCCCGACGACGAGCTCCCGAGCCTCACGGTCATTTCCGGTGGTGTGTCCCCGGAAGTGCAGGCTCGCTACACCTTGACGGATCCACTTCAGGGTCTCGCCATCGACCCCGAAGGCGAGTGGGCCGTCGTCTTTGACGCGGGCGGCGTGGTGGTCAACCCCAACGAGCTCATCTTGGTGAAGCTCGGGGACCCGATATCCGAACCATTGCCCAAGACCATTCGCAGCTTCGGCGGACGCCCGAAGCGACTGACCTTCACCAGCGAACTCTCGGTCCCTGGCGGCACGCCTCGACGCTTGCTGATTGTTGAGACGGAGCAGGACGTCACCCTGGTCGATCTGGCTGAGCCCAACCGAGATGAAGTGACGTTGATCTTGCCCCAAACCTCCACAGGCAAGCCCGGCAGCCCGGCCCAGGTGGACTTCCATGATGGCGAGCCGGACGATCCCACAGACGCGCGCATTGCCGTCCGCTTGGCCGGTGACAGCAACGTCATGCTGGTCGAGCTCTCGCCAGCCCCGGCAGACGAACCCGACAAGCCCTTCAAGCCGACCGTCAACGTCGCAGACGTCGGCGGCGTGCCGACGGATGTCGCGTTCGTTCAGACCGATGGCGGACTTCGCCTCGCGGCCCTGGTTCCAAGCAAGCAACAAGCGACGCTGGTCGATCCCCAAACCACGGTAACGGAAACCGTCGCCTTCAAGAAGGCCTACAGCAAGATGGCGCGGGTCACGGACTCCGTAACCAACAAGCCCATCCAAAGTGACGTGGCTCTGCTCTGGAGCAACTCCACCACTGGCGTCGCTTTCTGGTCCTTGGGCAAGACTAGCGGCACTCCCTTCCGCAGCGTCGACCCCTACGAGATCGGCATCAGTGTTTCGAAAGTCAAGAGTGTCCCCGGTGAGGACCGTGCACACTTGAAGATCCTCGAGAGTTCGTCGGCACCCGAGTTCTACGTACTCGACCTAGACAAGCGCCAAAGCTTCCCGATGCTGACCAACGCAAGCGGATTCCAACTCTCCGTCGCACCCGACGGCGAACGGGCCTGGGCCCTCAAGCCCGGGACGCCGGAGTTCGCCAGCATCACGCTGTCGGATCTGCATCCCACCAGCATCGTGGTGGAACGCGACGTTACTGCGGTCTACGACGTCGCTCGCCGAGACGCGGGGCGCGCGGTCATCGCGCTTCATGTCGTCGATCGAGGCAGCTTCACATCGCTGGGCGCGACGGTGCTCGACGCTCTTGATCCGGACACGGCCAAGAGTCGCTTCTTCCCCGGCTTGATCTTCGGAGGGCTACGATAATGCGCGCCTTACTCTTAGTGTCGTCTTCTCTGTTGCTCACGAGCGTGGCCTTCGCTCAAGCCAAAGCACCCGAAGCCAAGGCGCCAAAGAAACCTGCGCCCGCAGCGCCGGAGCAACCCGACAAGGCCGACAAGACGCCGGACGCGGACACGGCACCCGCAGCTGAAGGCGAAGCCGCCGAGGCCACCGCGGGCACAGCCGAGTCCGCAGGCGAGCCCACAGCGCCGCCCGCAGCGCCGGCGCCTGCTCCGACGACACAACCCGCGCCCGGTGCCGGCGTTCAACTCGGTTATGGCGCCACGTCCTATCCCCAGGCGGCGCCAGCGCAGGCCGACCAAGTCGAAGACAAGCCCCGGGGCCCCAAGTCGCCGTACCCGGGTTGGCAAGCCTTTGCTGGTTTGCGTGGGGCATTCGTCGGCAACACCGGCTACGACCCCTTCGCCGACAAGGACTTCATGGGACAGGGCTCGCTGGGCTTTGGCCGCACCGTGTACACCCAAGGTGATGTGAGCATCGCGGGGATGCTGTACTACGACGGCAGCACGGAAACAGGTTCGGCCCGGGGAGAAGCCACGCGCCTCGCGTTGCACAGAGTCACCCTCGGGCCCGAGGTGCGACTGCACCTGCTCCCGGAGCTTTACGTCTACGCCCGACCCAGTGCAGGCCCCCTTCGCGCGGCCGCGCGCCTCGAGGAAGGCTCGACGGGCACGACCCTCTTCGCCAACAACTGGCTCATCGCAGTCGATGGCTTCGCGGGCGCCGCCTTCGAGCTTCTAGACGCCTCCAAGGGCAGCGGGGAGCTGCGTATCTGGGTCGCCGCAGAAGGCGGCTACGGCTGGAGCTCCGCTCTGGACTTGGACTTCGCAGCCGAAGAGGACGACGGCGCAGCGCCCCAGCGCGTCGCAAACGTCAACCTCGGCTCCTTCGCCGCACGTGGCCCTGCCTTCCGCGGCATGGTCGGCGTTTCCTTCTAACCGTTCAGATTGGTTTTTGGTTGGATGTGCCGGCTCAGACGTCATCGGCGCCTTCACCCGGGCCGGAGCTGAGCGCCTGAGCGTAGCGTTCGCGCGCCAGTGGAGCGCCAAAGCGGGGCGAAACTCGAGAGTAGTGGCCCAGGTCGGCCCAGGGATGCGACCCCAAACCCAACCCATCACAGCGAGGCTCGGGGCTCGATTCCTGCCAGGCAATTGCCTACTCAGCGCGATGCACTCATCGCCAACAGCCGCCGCAGCCCCTCGTCCAGGGGAACGAACTCGAGCTCCAGTTCCTTTTGAGCACGGGCAGATTTGGGTCGAGCTTGCCACTGCAAGAAGGTCAATTGGCCTTGGGGGACCAGGGGTGGGCGACCGGAGCGTCGAGCCCACGCTTCCGTGGCGCTTGACACCAGCCGCGCGGTCCACAGCGGAATGATGAAGGGCAAGCGCGCATCCGAGCCGGCGGCGTCCAGAACGAAGCGCGCCAACTCACGCAGGGTCACGTAGCGCTCGCTCAAGATGAAGCGCGCGCCACTGTCGGCGCGCTCCTCTGCACGCACATGACCTTCCCCCACATCATCACTGAACACGACGGGCATTCCCCCGGGCAGCAGCGCTGGCGCTTCACCCGCGAGGAGCTTGTGCGCGAAGTCGTTGACGCCAGGAGAGCCCGCTGGACCCGGGCCATACACAGCAGAAGGATGCAAGAACACGACGTCGAGGCCACGCTGCTCAGCCCGGGTGACGACGCGATCGGCTTCTTGCTTGCTGCGCTCGTAGTAGGTCCCTTTGGGTTGATCGTCGATCTCGCTCTCGTCGTATTCCTCACCCGTCCCAGCGCGAAAGACGTCGATGGTGCTGGTGTAGACGAAGCGACGTATGCCAAGCGAGCGGGCCGCTTCGATGGCGTTCTCCGTCCCTCCCACGTTGACTCGATCAAAGGTGCTTGGATCCGAGAGCCACTGCTCCGGCAGGCCCGCGGCGTGATACACCACCTCAGCGCCGGCAAAGGCGCGGCGCAAACTAGACGGATCCGTGACGTCGCCCGCGACCACGTCCACTTCCTCGGGCACGACGCGCTTCGCCTTTTCCACGGAGCGAGCAAGGACACGAACCGATCGGTTTCGAGCGCGAAGGGACCGCACGATCGCGTTGCCTACAAGGCCCGTGGCTCCGGTCACAACCGTCGTCATGGCTAGGGCCATGCTTATCACGTCCTGGAAGTCGGCGCGGTGCGTACGATCTCGAGCAGTGACTTGGCCCGCGCTTCGATCCCGCCGTAGCTGCGGTCGCGCAACAGGCTCGGATCGAAAAGGGGGCCGACGAAGCCGAGGCCAAACGCCCCCGCCGCCAAGAACTCCGCGGCGTTGTCCGCGGTGACCCCGGAGGTTGGAAAGATGCGCAAGAACGGCATGGGGCCCAAGCAAGCGCGAACGAAGCCGGGCCCCTTTTCGGCGGCGGGAAACAGCTTGAGCACTTGCGCGCCCGCGCGCCAAGCGGCCAGCATTTCCGTCGGCGTGCTCGTTCCGGGGATCGCGACGGCGCCCAGCTCCAAGCTGAGTCGGATGATCGCGGGATCCGCAACGGGCGAAACCAAGAAACGGGCGCCTGCCGCCACAGCTGATCGCGCTTGCTCGGCTTCGAGCACCGTGCCCGCGCCTACGACAAGCTCAGGACGCGACGCGAACTCCTCGATCAGCCCGAAGGCACCTGGCGTCGTCAGCGTGAACTCCACGACCGAAAACCCACCGCGCACTGCCGCGTTCATGGCTTCGCGAGCGACCTCCTCGCTGTCCGTCCGCAAGATGGCGGAACAGCGGGCTTGCGCCAAAGCGCTCAGCGTCGCGTCCATGGCCGGCATCATAGCCTGGCTGGGTGCGGCAGCCCTGGCCCGAAATCCCGTAATGCTGTGCTAGCCTGCGGCTGTGTCTGACGCGTCAGATTTCGACGACGCCGCAACGGCCATACGCGCGGAAAACCAGTACGTCGGAGGGCCGAACGCTGCCTTCGAATTGGCCGTGGTCGAGGGGCCGGATGCGGGAGCGCGCGCGGAAATCAGCGCGGCCCAACCCTCCGCAGTCCTGGTCGGCCAGGGACCGGCGTGTGCGCTACGCTTGACGGATCGCCACGCTTCACGCCGGCACGCGTCCTTCGAAATCTCTGGAGCCCGGGTACGGCTACGGGACCTCGGCTCGACGAACGGCACCTTCGTGGAGAACATCAACGTGGTCGAGGCCTTCGTCTCACCGGGCGAAACGGTTCGCATCGGGTCCACGACCCTTCGCCTGGAGCGGCGCCTCACCGAAGCATCTCCCCCGCCGGAAGCGACGGGCTTCGGGCGCTTCATCGGTTCGAGCCCCGCCCTGCGCAGGCTGTACCCCCTGGTCACCCGACTGGCACGATCCCCGATCCCCATCGTAATCGAAGGAGAGACTGGAACTGGCAAAGAGGTGCTGTCTGAAGCGATTCACGAAAACAGCGCTCGGGCCAAGGGCCCCTACGTCGTCTTCGACTGCACGGCGGTGCCACCAAACCTCGTCGAGTCGGAGCTGTTTGGGCACGAGAAGGGAGCGTTCACCGGCGCCGTCGGTCCCCGCCGCGGCGTGTTCGAGCTGGCTCACGGCGGCACTCTGCTGATCGACGAAATTGGTGACCTCGATCTGGCGCTCCAACCAAAACTGCTACGTGCCTTGGAGTCTTCGGAGATCAGGCGCATCGGCTCCGAGCAGTCCCTCAAGGTCGATGTGCGAATCATCGCCGCCACGAGGCGGGACTTGGATCACGAGGTTCAAGAGGGGCGCTTCCGCGACGACCTCTTCTATCGCCTCGCCGTGGGCCGAATCGCGCTGCCGCCGCTGCGTGAACGCGAAGGAGACGTTCGCGTGTTGGCGACTCATTTCTGGCGCGAACTTGGGGCATCGGGGGCGCCGCCGGCAGCAGCCCTCGCTCGATGGGAAGCGGACTCGTGGCCTGGAAATGTGCGGGCACTTCGCAATGCGATCGCGCGCTACTTCGCGGTCGGTGAGTTGACGATGGACGCGGGCGTCGCCGAAAGCGCGCCGGGCCAAGACTATGACGTGATTGAAGCGATGATTCGCGAACGCGCGCCGCTTCCTCTCGGGCGCCTGCGCGTCGTTGCCGAATACGAGCGACGCTACATCGAGAGCGTGCTTGCCGAGCATGGCGGCAACGTCACGCTAGCAGCGGGGGCGTCCGGAGTCGGCAGACGTTATTTCCAGATCCTCCGAGCTCGCACACGCAAGTGATGCTCAGCCGCTAAACGGTTGCGCGGGGCGCCGTAGTTCGGCTGAGTTGTCCGACCTACTGAGCTGGAGTACGCTCTGGCTCTAATGGCTCTACCGCCACTTCCAGAGCGAATCGGCCGCTATGAAGTCGTGGGGCGGTTGGCCAAGGGCGGCATGGCAGAGATCCTGCTCGGGCGGTTGACGGGCCCCAGCGGCTTCGAGCGCCCGGTAGTCGTCAAACGCATCTTGCCCCACCTCGCGCACACTTCCGAGTTCTCCACCATGTTCTTGGACGAGGCTCGCCTCGTTGCCCGCATTCGCCACCAGAACGTCGTGCAGGTGCACGAGCTGGGGGAGGCGGACGGCGAGCTCTTCTTGGTCATGGAGTATCTCGAGGGCGAAAGCGTCGCGGGCATCCTGCGGCGCTTCGTGGGCAAGGGCGAATTCGTGCCCTACGCCCTCGCGGCGTACTTGGTGGCCGAAGCCTGCGCGGGGCTGCACGCAGCCCATGAGCTCAAGGACGCCGAAGGCTTCCCCCTCGACTTGGTTCACCGAGACGTATCACCCCAAAACGTCTTCGTGCTCTACGGCGGTGGCGTGCGGCTCCTGGATTTCGGCATAGCCAAGGCGTCGGACCGCAGCTCGGAAACCGCGGTGGGCGAACTCAAGGGCAAGTTTCAATACATGTCGCCTGAGCAATGCCTGGGCAAGCCCCTGGACCGACGCTCGGACATCTTCTCCCTCGGCGTGGTGCTGTTCGAGCTGACGACCAATCGGCGACTATTCAAACGTGAAAACCAGTTGATGACCTTCAAGGCGATCTGCGAGCTACCTCTTGTGGAGCCGAGCCAGGTCATCGACGGCTACCCAGAGCAGCTCAAGCGCATCGTATTCAAAGCGTTGGCTCGGAAGCCCGACGAACGGTACCAGACGGCCGCCGAGATGCGCCGAGACTTGCTTGCTGCCGCTCGCGAGTTGGGTGCGGGAGACGAACCGGCAGAATCCGTTGCGCGCCTCATGCAGAACGCCTTTCACGACCGTATTACGGAGAAGGAAGAGATGTTGCGGCGCGTCGGCTCCGGGGGCGAGCCCACGCACATCCCAGCCAACGATGCCGATTCCGGCGTGGAGCTTCCGGATGTCACCGAATGGGTCAGCTCCAAGCGGGTCTCGCGCACGGCCGAAGCAGCAGAGCCAGAGACGCCGCGCGGAAAAACCGGGCGCGTTTTGGCAGCGATGCTCACGCTCGCAGTCCTGGCTGGGGCCACCTACTTCGTGTTTGCCCGTCTGCAGAGCGCGCCGGCGCTTTCCAGTGAAACCGCTGGGGCGACGCCTTCGTCCGCCCCAACCATCGCGGCGGCGCCGCCAGCAGCATCGAGCCCACCCGCAGCTTCTAACCTGCCCAAGCAGGTTGAGCAGATCGTGCTCAGCATCGCATCGCGACCCAGTGGCGCAGCCGTCTTCTTAGACGGCAAGAAGCAGGGAGAGACGCCTCTGTCGCTCAGTGTCGACCGGTCGGATTCCGCGCGGGATTTGAAGATCGAATACCGCGGCTTCGAGCCTCTCGAAAGGAGCGTGATTCCGGATCAAGCGCGCAGCTTCGATTTGGCGCTCGTGCCTCTGCCCAGGAGTAAGTCGCCACGCGCCAAGCCGGACAAGCCGAAACCATCCGACGAAGTCCCGTTGTTCTGAGCGACTTGGTCAGGGGCGGCTCCCTTCGCATGGCAGCGTTCTTTTCGCCCCGTCCTCATGGCGTAGAAAACCAGGCTTTGCGCTCGAACTTGATGCGCTAGACTTGCGGGCCATGCTTGACCGTCTCGGTCCTCTTGTTGCCGCTGTGGCTCTTGCCGGCGTTTGTGTCAGTGCCCCCGCCCTGGGCCAGAACAGCAAGGCAGACAAGGCCCGCTTTAGCCAGTTGGTGAAGGAGGCCACTGCGGCCTATGGCGATGGGCAGCTCCAGGAGTCCATCAAGCTGCTCAAAGAGGCATATGCGATCAAGCAAGATCCTCGCTTGCTGTACAACATCGCGAAGGCGGAGGAGGGGTTGGGGAACTGGCAGAAGGCGATTGACGGTTATCGCGAGTATCTGGACAAGGATCCACAGGCCAGCAACCGAGACGTCGTGGCTGGGCGCATCACGGTGCTGGAGAAGCAGTTGCGCGAACGCGAGAGCCAGAAAGCAACCGCAGCGCGCCTAGCCGCGGAGCGCGCAGAAAGCGCGGGCAAGCGCAAGGAAGCGATCACGAAGTACCAGCGCTACTTGGAGCTAGCGCCCGACGCCGGCGATCGCGGACAGATCGAGGCGAAGATCGCAGAGTTACGTCGCCCAGCGCCTCCAGGGAAGGGCAAGGGCACGTCCGCAGCAGCCGTGGAGCCCTCGGGCAGCATCGCGCCTTGGCTGGTCGTGGGAGTCGGCACCGCTGCAGTTGCAACGGGCGCGATATTTGGGGTGCTGTCACGCGGCAAGTATGACGACGCTCGAGGCGCGGAAACAGGCCAGGCCGCAGACGACTCACGCAAGACGGGGGACACCTTCACGACCGTGGGCAACATTGCGATGATCGCAGGGGGCGTCGTCGTTGCCGGCGGGCTCACCTGGGTGCTGCTGAGCGGTGGCTCCTCCGCGGAGAAGTCGAGTGCCTTGAATCTCACCCTCGCGCCAACGGGCGTCAGCCTGGGGGGCAGCCTGTGAGCTTTACGCGAGCCCTGCTGGCGGCAGCTGCGATCTTGGCGCTGCAGGCCTGCGGGAAGGAAGACATCGACCTGACCGGCAAGGCGTGTCCTTGCCCCGCGGCCGACTACGAATGCGACACGGTGTGCCAAGTCTGTGTACCCATTGGCACCACGCCGGGCTCTGCTTGCGGCGGCGCGACCGGGGGCGCCGGAGCCGGTGGGGTCGGTGGCAGCGGCACGGGCGGAAGCGCGGCTGGCAGTGGCGGCGCCGCTGGAGGGTCGGGCGGGGCCAGCTGCACACCGGCCATCACCTTCAAGAACTTCAAGGCTGCTTGGGCCACCCCGGAGGCGATCCGTTGGGAATGGGAGCCTCTGTCGCCAGTCGCTGCCAAGGACCAGTTCAAGACCTACGAACTCGAGGTCAGCACGCCCGGCGAGTCGCCCAAAACCTACGACGGAACGACCAACCCAGAACTCGGCGTGTACGTGCAGCCAAACTCGGGGGTTGACTTCACGATGGCCACCGCGACAGCGGGTCTCTCCCCAGGCAAGCTCTACACTGGCGTCTTGCGCGCAATTGACACCCAGGATTGTGCGTTCACATCGCCGGCGGCGTCTGCACCAATGACAACACAGCCCAAGGGCGGCGCCTTCGAGCTGTATGCGGACACTCAACCGCCCGGCTCGTTCCCACTGGATGCCACGGAAGTGACCGCGGGCTGCAAAGCCGGCAGCTGCATGCGGAGCCCAGCCTGCAGCGGCTCGTGCTTTTTCAACATGCGATGGTCGGGCACGACGTTGTCTGCGCCGATTTCCGAGGGTGAGTTCAGCGACGCTTATGTCGAATTCTACGTGAAGAGCAACAGCGCTGCGCCGCTGTGGTGGTCCGAAAGTTGGCTACAAGTCGGAACCGGGACCGGAACACGCTGGAGGTTCCATCCTTTCTCGATTCCGGCGGATGACCAGTTTCACAAGATCCAGATCCCGCTCAGGCAGTACTTCAAGTCTGGCGTGAAGCTCGACTTTGCGACCTTCTCGGCGCAACCTCTAAAAGAAGTCATGTTCGTCGGCACGGCGCCCACTGACGGAACCTTCATCTGGGTGGACGACGCCTACATTCGCTGGTGAAGGACTTATATGCACAGTGCATATAAGTGGTGGAAGCCGTTGTGCGACCTACCACTTGCCGATGTAGGCATTCCCGGCGCTGTCCTTGTTGGGTGGCGGGCTCGCGCTCGTGGCAATGACTAGGTCATCCACGTAACAGTGATTGTTGGGGACCGGCTTCGATGTCGTTCCGTTCCCGAAGTTCCAGTACGTGAAGAGATAGAACGAGTCGATTGTTCCCCCGGGGCCTGACAGGGTTGGAACATTCGTGCGGTCGAATATGAGTTCGTCATCACGCCAGATCCGCACCCGGGCGCTACCCCCGTCGTCGACGGTCTGGTCATCGATGGCTAAGTACATCTCATAACGCTCCCAGGTGTCACGCGGGAGGCTCGGTCCGTCGTAGTATGCCCACTTGTCGTGCTTTTCCTTGATGGTTTGCAGCACCTTGGTAGTGCCGTCGGCGTTGTTCACGTACAGGTCGTTGTAGCCGCCGTTCGCGCCATCGGATTCCTCGTTGTGGAGGCGCAGGAACTTCATGAACGGAAACGCCGTGAACCCACTTGCCGAAGCCGCCCTTGTCTTCGGTCTTGATTTCCATCTTGGCAGACTGTTTGCCCGATACCGCTTCCGCAGTAGTCGCCACCGTGCGGCCCGCGGCACCAAAAGGCTTGTTCCCACTGAGGGACGCGCCGTCGGCGTAGCTTTCGAAGTCGTCAGCGAAGTACGGAGCGAAGCTCGACGCTCCCGCACCGCCTCCGGAGCCAGCTGCGCCCGAACTGCCCGCCGCCCCCGCGCCTCCGCCGGTCGCACCCACCCCGGCGCTCCCGCCGCCGCTGCCACTCGCCCCGCCCGACGCGCTGCCGCCAGTGCCCGCGCCACTAGAGCCGGCCGTGCCTGCACCGCCCCCGGAGCCGGAGCCACCGGAAGCGTCATCCGAGCCACAACCTATCGCCAATGCAAGCAGCATGAGGGTGACTCCGCCAAGCGAACCGAACCTCGTGAAACGTCGCATGCCCGGGGCGCCATGCGAAACGTGTGCCTGTCGCGTATGTCGAGGATCTGCCCACGCGATGCAGGACCAGTGCGATCACTCCGTTCGCGGTGTCGCACCGCGCCGCGAACCAACCGTTCGCCATCGTGTGCCGGAGCTGCAGATAGCTCGGGCTTTGAGCTAGGCACGTGACTTGCGTGGGGCTGTCGGACGCTCGCGGTTGCTGCGACCTCGCAAGCGCGGGGTTCCACCCGCGAAAGCACCCAGAAAGTAGTCCCATGTCCCATCGAACACCCCTTACCGCCGCGCTGTGCATTGCTTTCCTTGGCTGCGGCTCCAGTGACGATTCGCCGGCTGACGACGCAACTGGAGGTGCATCAGGAAGCGGTGTCGGAGGAACGACCGCCACGGGTGGCAGCACATCCAGTGGTGGAGCAGCCGGAACCACGACGACGGGCGGGTCCGGGGGCAGTTCCGCCGGCGCCGGCGGAGGTCGGCACGGGAGGCGTGGCGGGCTCAGCGAGCGGTGGCAGCGCTGGTAGCGGTGGCACGGCTCAGCAAGGGTGCCCTTCACCACTTCCGAGCGATTGGATCTTCTGCGAGGACTTCGAGAACATCTCGGATACCAAAAAGGTCTTCTTCGAGCACAACGACGACAATGGTGACCTCAAGGTCGTGTCCGGCGAAGGCGTCAGTGGCACCCACGCCCTGGAAGCGTCTTACCAAAAAGGCGAGGTCGGAGCGGGGTGGGTGAGCATCGCGTTCGGGCGAAACCCCATCGTCGGCTCAGGCAAGCCTCACTACCGCGCCACGGAAGACTTCACAGAGGTGTGGTGGCGGCTACGGGTGAAGCACCAGCAAGGATGGCCTGACGTCGGCCCCGCAAAGCTGATGCGTGCCACTTCGTTCGCGAAGAGCAACTGGGGCCAGGCAATGATCGCCCACTTGTGGTCGTCCGGAGTACAGCTACTGGGTGACCCCGCCACATGCGTCAACGGCGGGTCGGTGGCGTGCAACAAATACAACGACTTTGGGAACCTGAAGTGGCTCGGCCAAATGAAAGGCACGACACCCCTGTTCTCCAAGGCGCTATCCGGAAAATGGCAGTGCGTCGAAGGCCACGTGAAACTGAACACCCCCGGCCAAAAAGATGGCCAATTCGAGTTCTGGATCAATGGGAACCTGGAGAAGTCCCGCAAGGATCTGGACTGGCGCGGCACCTACACGCAATACGGCGTCAATCTGATCTCCGTGGAGAACTACTGGAACAGCGGGGCGGTCCAAGACCTGAAGCGCTGGTTCGACGACATCGCGATTGCGGAGTCGCGGATTGGATGCGGCTAGAGCCAGGCGCCGCGTGCGGAGCCCTCCGCTTCCCCGGAGACGTCGAGTGCGACGGCAGCTTGGGACGGACACGCCGAGCCGCGGGCTGTGCCCCTGGATCGTGCCTCGGATCCGAGGGGCCGAGACTCCCACCGTTCCAAGCTGGCGCTTGAAGACCCGGGATTTCTAGCCAGGCTGTGAACTCCGCAAGTTCGACGTGGATCCCGGGCGGTGTCGGCGCATAGTGGCGCCATGGCTGATCACCCCCACGGCGGATCCATCGTCGGCGAAGTGCTCGCGGCACACGGCGTCAAATGCCTCTACAACCTGTGCGGCGGTCACATATCTCCGATTCTGCTTGGCGCAAAGATGCACGGCCTCCAGGTCGTCGACGTTCGCGACGAAGTGACGGCCGCTTTCGCGGCGGATGCTGCCAGTCGAATGACAGGTATCCCCGGAGTGTGTGCGGTGACGGCTGGTCCGGGCGTCACCAATACGACGACCGCCGTGAAGAACGCCTTCGAGGCCCAGCAGCCGATGATCATCCTCGGCGGCGCGACCGCTACGGTGTTGCGCGGTCGAGGATCGCTCCAGGATATCGATCAGCTGTCACTGATGAAGACCATCACCAAATGGGCAGAGCGCTGCAACAAGGTCGGCGACCTGGTGCCAATGCTCGAGAAGGCCTTTGCCACCGCTAGCGAGGGCGTGCCGGGGCCGGTGTTCTTGGAGATCCCCGTCGACGTGCTGTACCCGGAGGAGATCGTCTCCGAGTGGTACATGAAAGAGTCCGGCGTCGACAAGATGAAGGGGCCGGTTGGGGCTGCTGCACAACTAGCCATGAAGGGCTACCTCAAGAAGCAGTTCCACATGCCACACATCCCGATCCCCGGTTGGCCGTCCCTGCGCAGCCCTTTCCGGGGCGACGTGGCAACTCATGTCGAGCAGGTCGCAGAGGCGTTGAGTCGTGCGGAAAGGCCAGTCTTGGTGGTCGGCAACCAGGCCATGGTGAACCTGACCCCAGAACGAGCGCAGGAGTTGGCCACGGCTGTCGTCCAATTGGGAGTGCCGACGTTCTTGGGCGGGTCCTCGCGAGGCCTGCTTGGTCGCCACAACGAGATCCAATTCCGACACAAGCGGGGCGCCGCGCTCAAGGAAGCAGATGTGGTGATCGTTGCCGGTTTCCCCTTCGACTTTCGCATGGGCTACGGCCAGAAGATAAACAAGAAGGCGAACCTCATCAGCGTCAACCTGGACGCCGACGCCCTCAAGAAGAACCGCCGGCCGACCCGCGCGGTGCAAGCCCACCCGGGGCACTTTTTGGTCCAGCTCGGGCAGCGCGCAAGCGCAAACGGCGACTGGACCAGCTGGTTCGAAGCCCTACGGAATCGCGAGCAGGCCCGGGACGATGAGATCTCGAAGGGCGCTCGCACGAAGGGACCCCTAGTCGACCCCGTTCACCTGTTTCAACGTATCGAGGAGAAGATCGCAGACGACAGCGTTCTGATCGTGGACGGCGGCGACTTCGTTGCCACCGGCGCCTACATCGTCCGACCGCGGTCCCCACTGAGTTGGCTAGACCCGGGCGTGTTCGGGACCTTAGGCGTCGGCGGTGGCTTCGCCGTCGGAGCTGCGTCGGCGCGGCCGGAAGCCGAAGTATGGCTCTTCTACGGTGATGGCTCCAGCGCGTACAGTCTTGCTGAGTTCGATACCTATATACGCAGTGGGTTCGCGCCCATCGCCGTCATCGGCAACGACGCTAGCTGGCAACAGATCGCGCGCGACCAGGTGACCATATTGGGCGACGCGGTCGGCACGGAGCTGCGCAAGACGGACTACCACGTCGTTGCAGAAGGCTACGGTGGCAAGGGTTTCCTACTCACCGACCCGGCGAAGATCGACAAAACCTTGGACAAGGCGAAGCAGCTCGCGAAGAAGGGCACGCCGGTGTGCATCAACGTGCATTTGGCTTCGAGCAACTTCCGCGAAGGTTCCTTGTCAATCTAGCCCGGAGCCCCCGGCCCGCGTGACTAGTCTGACTGCCCGTCTTGTCCCAACGCTCGGCGAACCGCGGCGAGCAAAACCGGCGAGGTGACGGGCTTCTCTAGCAAGGGTGCGGGCGCACCCGCCGACGCCAGCATGGCTGCGTTGCCAGTGATGTAGATCACCTTCGCGCCGGGATCTCGTTCCAAGAGTTGAGTGCGCACATCACTACCATGCATGCCGGGCATGGACATGTCGAGGAGCGTGAGGTCGAAAGCCCCCGGGCGGTCGTAGCTCGCGAGGGCTGCGCGCCCGCTGTCTGCGGTGGTCACCCGGTAGCCAGCAGAGGTCAGCACCCGTTCCAACACCGTGCGCACCAGGGGCTCGTCGTCCACAACCAGCACATGCTCAACCCCCGCAACACCCCGCCGCGTGGGAGGAGCGCTCGATGCCTCCCTCGGCTCGCCCTCAGCCAGCGGTAGCCACAAAACAAACGTGACACCTCCCCCAGGCCGGTTGTGACACTCGATGTAACCGTCGTGCTCCTTGACGATGGCGAAGGTCGTGGCCAGCCCGAGCCCCGTGCCCTGCCCTACGGGCTTGGTCGTGAAAAAGGGTTCGAATACGCGTTGCCGTGTCGCTGGGTCCATCCCTTTGCCACTGTTGCTGATGGCGATTCGAGCCAGGCGTCGAGGGTCGCCGCGGGCATTCTGCGGCCCGGCGCCCTCAGGGTCATCGGAATCGACGACGTCCATCTCGATCGAAACCCGCGGCTCCGGACAATCTGCAAGAGCATCCCGCGCGTTCAAGAGGATGTTCAGCAGACATTGCTCCAGCAATGTGGAATCCCCAACAACGTGCGCTGCAACGGGGTCCCCGAACTCGATCTTGATGCTTCGGTCGAAAAAGCTGCGGCACATCTGAAGGCAGTGCTGCACGATGGGCAGCAGGGGCTGGCGGCGGGGCGCAGCTGCGGCGTTGGCGCGGGTGAAGATCATCAGCTGCCGCACTAGGTCCGCAGCTCGCGTACTCGCCCTGTCGATGGCGTCGAGGTTTGCGGATACGTCGGGGGTCGCATGCTTCTTCGCCAACTCGACGTTAGGCAGGATGACCATCAGCAAGTTGTTGAAGTTATGTGCAATTCCGGCGGCGAGCTGACCCACGGCTTCCATCTTCTGGGACTGCCTCAACTGCTCTTCGAGTTGCTTGCGCTCGGTGATGTCGATGATGCCGCCGATGATCTTGAGGGTCGTACCGTCAGGCGCACGAAGCAGTGCACCCTTGGCGAAGAGCCAGTGCACGCTTCCGTCGGGCCAAATTACCCGATGCTCCACGTCGCGATAGACGCCGGTCTTCATGGCCTCGGCGATCGACTGTTGAAGTGTTTCGCGATCTTCGGGGTGAACTAGCTTCATATAGTCTTCGTAGCCCGTTGGCCCCTTGCCCGGCTCCACTCCGAAGATGCGGCACGTGGCATCATCCCAGACTACCAAATTGGTCTGAGCATCCCAGTGCCAAAGCCCCATGCTTGCGGCCTCCACGGCCAATCGCAGCGTCGTCGCGCCTTCGGTCTCGTCGATGCCGGCACTGTCGCCGTCGGCCATGGTTCAATCCTTACCAATTTTCGCCGGGGAAGGCATACAGGCGAATTCCCACAGGCGCGGAAAAACTCCACGCGAGGGCTCTGACCTAGCAATTTTGCTATCCTTGGCGGTGGAGGCTCACCCCATGCGCAGACTTCGACTGGCTGTTCTCTCATCGTTGACTCTTCCTCTCTGCGTCGCAGTCGCCTGCGGCGGAAGTGAAGACAACAAGGTCGTCGGCGGCGGTGGCATTGGAGCCGCTTCCGGAGCGGGCGGAGCGGCTGGCTCCGGCGCGGGCATCAACCTGGACTCGAGCACTGGCGGAGGCCCCGCGCAGTGTGGCCCCAACATGCCGTGCGAGACCGGCGTGTGCTCCAAGGGGATCTGTTGCGACAGCGCGGAGCTGTCCTGCAACGGCAAGTGTTGCCCGAGTGGAGACGTCTGCCTATTCGAGCAATGCAAGACGCCCGGCAAGGTCTGCCAGAGCTCTGCCGACTGCGGCGACGGCAAGTACTGCGAAACTAGCCTCGGCGAGAAACCGGACGGTGGGAGCTTGGACGGCGGCGCACCGGACGGCGGCAAGGTGTGCACCACCACCGTCACCAGCGCTGGGCGCTGTGTGGACCTTCCCCCGATTTGCGGAGAGGGTGACGCGGGCGCGGACGCAGGTGGCTGTTTCGAAAAGTGCGAGTTCTATCCAACCGCCGGCAATCTCACGACGACCAAGAAGTGGCAGTGGGGCCAGGAGATCAAGCCGCCCGAGTTCCCCGCCTTCATCGACACCTGGGCGACACCAACCGTAGGCCGCATCTACGACTCGAACTGCGATGGAACCGTAAACGCGGGAGATTCCCCGGCATTGGTTTTCGTGTCCGGCAACGCCGCGGGAACTTGCTGTTCGTGCAACGGCGCCCCGGCAGCCAACAGCACTTGCAAGACGGGCGTGTTGCGAGCTGTCGACGGTCGCACGGGAACGACCCTGTGGTCGCTGCGCAAAGCAGAGCCAAGCAGCGTTGGTTTCGCAGGCCTGAGCACGGCTATCGGCGACACCAACGGCGATGGCAGCATGGAAGTCGTCGCCATGACCGGCGAGGGCAAGATCGCCCTCGTGAGTGGTGACGGTCAAGTCCTCGGTATTTCCGACAAGGCTTATCCCGGCGCGACCCCGGCGGTCTTCGGCTGGGGCGGCGGGATCGCACTGGGAGACATGGACAACGACGGTAACCCGGAAGTTGCCTACGCCTCGACAGTGTGGACCATCAACGGCAACAGCATCACGCATCAATTCGACGGCCCGGCCAGTGCATCCGGCGGCGGCTACAACAAGGCACTGTCCTTCTTCGTCGACCTCGACGGCGACGGTAAGCTCGAGCTCTTTGCCGGTAACACGGCCTACAACAGCAAGACCGGCGGCACGCTGTGGAAGCGCAATGCAGCTAGCCCCCTGGGAGCCGCTATTCCCAACGGGCTCAGCGCTGCGGGGGACTTCGACGGCGACAAGAAGCCCGAGGTCGTGACCGTCTCTGGCGGCAAGGTTTGGATCCTCGAGGGTGCCACGGGGGCGGACGAATTGGGTCCCTTCACGCTACTGGGAACCGGCAGCGGCGGACCACCGACGGTCGCCGACTTCGATGGCGACGGAAAGGCCGAGATCGGCGTGGCGCAGCAGAACAAGTATTCGATGCTGAAGCCGAACTACACGACCAACCAAATCGTGAGCGTGTGGGAGGCGCCGAACCACGACTTGTCTTCGTCGGTCACGGGTTCGAGCGTCTTCGACTTCGAAGGCGACGGAAAGGCCGAGGTCATCTACAACGACGAGTGCTTCTTGTGGGTCTACGACGGTGCAACCGGCAAGGTTCTGCTCGCGGAACTGACCACGTCCTTCACGGCCACGGAGGCATCCATCGTGGCGGACGTGGATGGCGACGGGCATTCCGAGATCGTGATGGTCTCCAACGGCGCCAACCCCACGTCCTGGAAGTGCAACATTGCACCCTGGAACCAGCCGGATCCGGCCAACAACCGCCCGGCCTGGAAGCCGCCCCCGGGCCAAACCGCACACCGCGGCCTGACGGTCTGGGGAGACAAGCAGAACTCTTGGGTGGGCACCCGCACCCTTTGGAACCAACACGCCTATTCGGTTTCCAACGTCTGCGACGACCGGGACAGTGCCTGCATTGCGCCCAACACCTACGGCTTGATCCCACCGAAGCAACAGGCCAACTGGACGATCCCTTGGCTAAACAACTTCCGGCAGAACGTCCAGGACAAGGGGTTGTTCGACGCACCGGACGCCGTAGTCACCGTCAGTGTGGAATGCAGTGATCCGGTGATTGTGCACGTCACGGTACGCAACATTGGGCTCTCGGGCCTGCCCGCCGGCGTTCCAGTGGACATCTACAACGGCAGCAACAAGATCGGCAGCGTCACCACGACTCAGCCCCTCGGCCCGGGCCAGAGCGAGACTATCCAGTTCAGCGTGCCCGCGGGCAGCGGGGGCCAGAGCGACACCTATAGCGCCAAGATCGATCAGGGAACGAACAAGACCTTCAACGAGTGTCGCGAAGACAACAACGACGCGGCCGGCGCCAAGGCGGACTGCGGGCCGAAGTGATCTAGACGGCGCCCGGTTTGGCAGTTTGTTTTTTGGGGTCGCGGCTCTGGGGCGTGGCTGCGGCGCTAATCTCGCAGAGCCGCTCGCAGACCGCTGCAAGTGACAGGCTTATATGCAATATGCATATAAGTTCCCCGCGCCGCCTGCGACCAAACTAGAAGCTCCCAGAAACGGACACCCTCGCCCCGGAAGGCGTGGGCACGGCGATGACGCTGCTCCGGGCAGTTTGCTTCGATTTACCGCCAAACAGCAGCAGGCCCGCGCCCGTAGCTAGGCCCACGCCGCCAACGATCAGCCCAATGTTGGCGATGGTGTCGAGGCGCTGCCCGCTCTCGACATCGCTGCGTCGATCCTCGGGGCAAGCGGCGCCGTTGCAGTCCTTTTCCAGCTCGTCGAACTTCTGGTTTGCCATTATGCCAGCGACACCAAAGGTCCCCAGACCAGCCGCGCCAACTCCCAAGGCGATGAAGGCCAAAGTGTTGCTGCCACCACCGACATCCGCGCCCGCGACGCCAGAGTCCCCGGTCGTCTGCCCCGGCGTAGACCCATCGGAATTCGCCTGGGCGGCCACGCCCTGCCCCTCAGACAGCACTATCGTGACAGTCTCACGTGCACCAGCTTGCAGCTCAACGGTCTTTTCGAAGCTGCCACGCCCGGGTGCAGTCGCCTCGATGCGCGCTCTGCCAGGCATATGACCAAGAACTTCGCCAACCAACGAAGGCTCCAGTTCCTCGCCATCCACTTTCACGACCAAGCCCTCAGATGCCTCGGCCGATGCGATCACGAGGCGAGCGACCTTCGACTCGAGGGCGGCGCGCTCTGCGGCCGCTGCACTTCGAGTCGCCGCGTAACGCTCTTCCTCACTGGCCTTTGCGTTCGCCGCCTGAATCGTAGCGCTGTAGGATTGATACGCCTCGGCGAGCTTGCCCAACTCTCGCAAGCAGCGGGCAACGTAGATCTGCGCGTTCGGGCTGGCAGTGCCCTTGACCAGTCGCCGAAACTTGGGGAGGGCTTGGCCACAGCGCTTCTGCTGGTACAGAGCCTGGGCCGCCTGAAACTCGCGCTTGGCTTCAGCGGGATTCATGCTTTGGGCCCATGCCGGCAATGCCGTCAGCATTAGGGCCAAAGCTAGGACGCGCCGCATCGGGAACATCCCTGTCTTTATAGTCGATCTGGCTCGAACTCGTTGCCGCCCGGTTTCGGCTGGGGCCTCGGCTTCGGACGCGGCGCCCAGTTGTTGGCCGGGGCGGGCTTTGGCGTCGCCGTCGAGGCAGGGGGCGGCTCTGGCTCTGGTGCGGGCTCTTCCGCTATTGGCGCAGAACTCTCTGCGGCCGCGTCCGGGGCGAGTTCGAGCTCGCTGGGTGTAATTGGTGGCGGAGCCGTCGGGGTTGGCGCCGGCTGGGCAACGCTCGCCGGAGGCGCAGCGGCGACGGGCGGCGCTGGTGAGCGACGCACGAACACCGTGATCACGATGCCGAGCAGCAACAGCATGCCAAGTGCCCCGCCGACCAAGACGCCAACGCCCGCCGCACGTCCAGCCTGCGTGGCCCGCGGCGCCGCAACGGGGGCCACGGCAACGGAGCTCGCACCGCTACCGTGTTCGGGCAGGCCTCGGAGCGGAGTGTGGACGCCACCAGAAACGTCCCGGGCAACTGTCGCGGCTTGGTCGTCGTCGAACTTTGCCGCGGGCAGCGGAGCAGTGGGCTGGCTTGGCCCCGTGCTGGGGCGGCTAGCTTGAGGAGGCCTCGGGTAGTCGGCCGCGACGGCTGCGCCGACTCCGGCCACACCGTCCGTCTGCGGAGCGAGCCCGGCGGCCGCCAGCGTGGTCGACACGAACTTTCCAACGCTGCGGGGGCTCCCAATACTGACTCGGGCGCGGGAGGCAGCCTCTTCGAGCGCGTCGGCGAAGTTGGCTGTGGATGCGAAGCGCTGCGAGACTTCGAGGGAGAGCGCCCGCATGCACACGGCGTCGATCTCGACGGGTATGCTCGGATCCACCGCCCGGGGGCCTTGGTTCACCCCCGCCATCACTTGCGCTACCAGCGCACCATCGCTGGGCGCTCGAAATAGGCGTGCGCTCGTGAGCAACTCCCACAGCACCACTCCCGCCGCCCACACGTCGCTTCGGCGATCGATCTCTTCCGCCCGGAGCTGCTCCGGGGACATGTAAGGCACTTTGCCCTTTATCTGGCTCCCGCGCGTACTCGAGATCCTCGCCCCTGCCCGCGCCACTCCAAAGTCCGTGATACGGCTGACGCCATCGACACCTACCAAGATGTTCTGGGGCGACACGTCCCGATGAACGAGGCCCAGGGGCCGACCACCGGTGCTCTTCAGTTCGTGGGCAGCGTGCAATCCGTTGAGCGCATCCATGCAGACACGCAGGGTCACGGGAAGGGGCAGACGCTTGCCTGCCTGCCGCAGCGCCTTCACCAAGACGTGGGCCGAGGCACCTTCCACATACTCCATCACTAGGAGTAGACCGTCGGCACCTTGCTCGATGTCCAAAGTCGCCACGACGTTGGGGTGACGGATGCCAGCAGCCAATCGCGCCTCGTCCAAAAACATGGCCACGAATTCCGGATCCTCGGCGATGTGTTGGTGCATCACCTTGATCGCCACCAAGCGCTGGAAGCCACCGGCGCCTACCACGCGGCCTAGGTGCACTGTCGCCATTCCGCCCGATGCGATCGGACGGATTAGCTCGTAACGACCGACCCGCGATAGCGCCACTGGTACCGGCTTGGAGCCTACACGCGCCTGAAGGGTGGGGCCAGCTGGCGGGTCCTCAGCGAGTGGAAAACAGGGCGTTTATTGGCTACGCTCCCGGCGACCATGATCGCCCCTGCCAGCCGCATGATCATGCTCAGCCTGGTGCTCTCGTCGGCAGCCTGCTCCCATGATTGGGACAAGTTGCTGCCTCAGGGCAGCGCAGGTGCGGGCGGCACCTCCGGCAGCGGGGGCAGTGGTGGCAGCGGCGGCTCAGGGGCAGTGGGCGGTAGCGCAGGGACGAGCGGTAGTGGCGGAGGCTCGGGGTCGGATGGTGGCCCCAGCGTGACCTGCGCAGATTCGACTATGGTCCTCGTCGCCGCTGGGTTCGGCGTTCAATACTGCGTCGACCGCAC
Source organism: Polyangiaceae bacterium (assembly GCA_965222375.1). GTDB lineage: Bacteria > Myxococcota_A > Polyangia > Polyangiales > Polyangiaceae > JACKEA01. The sequence continues at coordinate 1,434,045 of CBDCTZ010000016.1, read as the reverse complement.
CGAGGTCACCAACACGGAATACGAGGGCTTCTTGAGCGGCGCGGACGCCACAAAACAAGCACAGGCGTGCACCTGGAATGCGACCTTCACGCCGGCAGGGGCGTGGCCACCGCCACCGGGAGATGGAAACCGCCCTGTCGCCTTCGTGGACTGGTGCGATGCCTGGGCCTACTGCGCGTCGGTGAACAAGCGCCTATGCGGCAAGCTCGGCGGCGGGAGCGCTCCTTTCGACTCACCCGCCGAGCCACAACTCAGCGAGTGGTTCAATGCCTGCAGCGATGGCGGGAGCACCATCTACCCCTACGGCAACACCTACCAGAGCAAGAGCTGCAACGGCCAGGACTTCGCCGCGGGATCGCCGGTTCAGGTCGGCGGCCAACTCAGCTGCAACGGCGGCGTCGACGGCCTCCTCGACATGAGCGGCAACGTATTCGAATGGGAGGACTCGTGCTCCGACAGCGTCGGCGTGACCGACAAGTGCCGGATCCGCGGTGGCGGGTTCAGCAGCAACCAAGCTAACCTGCGCTGCGACGTGGATGCCTCTGCGGACCGAAAGGCCGCGTTGATCACCGTCGGCATACGCTGTTGCGCAGACGCGGTCACGAAGAACTGACCAGCGGAAGTTCACAGAGGGCAGCATAAGCTCCCACGCTGCCAACCAGCGCTTGGCAGCTGAGTTTGCGGCCAGCGCGTCCGCATCGGGATTTGCATCGAAAAGCGTGCGAACACTCGCTGGCATGCCGTCTGCACATGGAAGCTAGACCGAGTATTTGGCCCAACCGACGCCTAGCGCAACGTTGGCCTCGAAATCAATGATCACCTCAGGGCAGTGTGTGCTTCTGGAAGAAGTCCCACATGGCGTCGTTGGCTTTGAGATCTTGCGTTGTTTTGCCAAAGCCAAAAGAGGACAGATCCGCGCCGCCGGGCCAGGTGTGCCCGCCGTCGTCTATCGTGCACAGGATGACTTCGACGCCGCCGTTGCAACCTGCGTAGGTGTCGCAGTGGCTGTCTCCGTTCTTGAAGGTCTCCGTGGGCGTCGCGCCGCAGCCGTTTCTCGTCGCCCACTCCTCCACGGAAGTCTTGCTCATACCGTAGTTCACGAGGCTATCGGCGGTGCCGCTGAAGTTCATCAGCGCAATGGGCCGGGATGGCGTGCAAGTGGCCATTCCGTTGAAGGCAGCAACCGGGGCCACGGCCGCAAAGCGGTCCGCGCGCTCACAGGCGATGCGATGAGACATGAAGCCACCATTCGAAAGTCCCGTCGCGTAGATGCGCTTGGGATCGATACACAGCTGCGCAGAAAGCTCGTCGATAACAGCGTCGACAAAGCCGAGATCATCCCGACTCTTGTCCGCAGCACAGCAAAAGCCCGCATTCCAGGTTTGAGCCCCATCGGGCTCGGTCAACCCCTGGGGGTTGACCACGACGAACCCTGCCGCGTCGGCCTTGGCGTACATGCCACTGACCACCTCCTGTAACGGCGCGGCTTCCCCGAGGTTGGCCGCAGTGCGGCCGTGGAAATTCATCACCAGCGCCGTGGGCTTGGCGTTGTCGTATCCCGCAGGCACATACAATTGGTAACTGCGCGCCACGCCCCCGTGGCTGATGTCCCGTTTACCATTCGCCGGCGGCGCCGTCCCGCACCCAGTCGTACCCGATGAGCCACCTCCGCCCGCACTCCCGGCGGTCCCGGCGCTACCCGCCGAGGCGCCGCTTCCAGCGCTTGCGCTGCTACCACCGGCTCCTGCAGCGCCACCACTACCGCCACCGCCACCGGACGAATCGTCGCTGCCACAGCCGACAGCAAACAGCAGACCCAAGACCGAGAACAATGCGCGCTTCATCGCCAGGAGCATAGCGCGTTTGTTTACGAGATCAGCCCCCCAAACCGGCCGCCGCACGCATCAACGCCCAACTGAGGTAGAGCACACATGCCGCAGCTACCAAAAGGGGCTCGAAGGCTTGAAGTTTGCGCCGGTGATCGCTCAAGGCGCTGCGCAGGTCTCGATGAGCCAGCGCGCGGATGCGCTCGGCGCGGAAGCGATCCACATCCTGGGTCGGCAGCTGCCCAAGCAGCGTGGAGAGGTCGTCGTCGTTCACGGCAGGGCTCCTTGAGACAACACACCCGCGGTTTCCGTCAGTGCTTCACTGAGACGCTCGCGAGCGCGGGAGAGACGTTTGCGCAGAGTGGCAGGCGCGAGCCCGAGCACCCCGGCCGCTTCCGATGGCTCCATGCCTTCGACGCATACCAACAACACGACTTCGCGGTGTTCAGCACTCAGTTCTGACAGCGCGTCCTCCAATCTGAGCTGTGTTTCGCTCGCTTGCGCCAGATCCAGAGGCGAAGCCGCCGCATCCGACACGAGTCGCGGCCACAGCGACAACTCGAACAGGCGATCGAAATCCAGCAGCGCCCAGCGCTGGTGGTCGACCGCCAGATTCCGCGCAACACAGAACAGCCAGGCGCGCAGATTCGTGTCCGAAGCCAAGTCGGGTGCGGAGCGGGCAAGTCGCAAGAACGCCTCTTGCACCAAGTCCTCGGACAGCGTTCGGTTCTTGGTGAGCCGGACGAGAAAGCCAAAGATGCGCGACCGGTAGCGGTCATGGACAGCGTCGAAGGCTGCAGCGTCCCCATGCCGCAGTCTGCCGAGTACCGAGCTGGCAAGCTCTCCAGCCAACGCGCACCTACGCGACTTGACCCATGCGGCGCACACCGAGGGCGGTCACTAGCCAGGCCATGGCGAGAAAACTGAAACCCACGATCGCCGCCGTGAGCGACTCGCCAATGCCTGCCATGACGATCAGGTGAAGCTGCGGATGGTTGGCCCACTCGGGCGTATGGGGGATCCCGGTAGCGACCTTCACCAACCCCGATGTGACCGCACTGAGCACCACGAACACCGTGGCGATGGACATCCCACGGATCATGCCGACCATGCGCTCCATCGGCCGACGCGCAAACGCGATGGCCGCCGCCATGGTGAGACCACCAAAGAGCAGAACAAAGATCATCGGGACACCGCCCATTCTCAGAAACTCGTACATGCCGTCTCCTTTGGTAGGGACGACGAATGGGCAGCGCCTGCGTGACCCAGAAAGTGCCGAGAAGCCTGGCTAGCCGACCTCGCCGGGCAACTCGAGGGCACTCTGAAATGCTTGGGCCGGTGATCAGCGGGCGCAGCGAAGAACTGTCGATGACGCGCTGATCCGGCACACCCCCCCAAAAACCAATGCCTACCGATCAATTGCACCAGCGCGCGCTCCGGCGACCCCTCAACTCAGTGGGTTGGGAGAACTTGGTCCGGCTACCCTCACTCGACGCAACGAGCGCCGCCGACGACACCCGCCCCGCAAGACTTGAAGCCGAGGCTCGTGCAGTCGATGGTCTTGATCTCGCCGTCGAAACAGAAGGAGAGCTCGCTTCCCTGGCAGTTTCCTTCGAATCCCTGCGGGTGACATTGACTCCCACGCGGCACGCAGGGCTCGTAGCTTTTCGATCCGCACGCGCTGCGGAAGGGGTTGTCACCGCAATCAAGGGTGGCGATCTTGCCACCAGCGCAATAGCTGGCAACATCGCCGGAGCAGGTTACTGGGTCTTGCAGGCTGCATGGCGCGCCGGTCCCGATGCACAGCGCGGATGGGTCAGTGTTGCAGACGGTATTGGGGCCGCACTCGAATTCGAAATAGGCACCCCAGCCATGGCAGTAAGTCCCCGAGGTGGAGTTGCAGGTCACCGTATTCAAGGAGTCGGTACAGAGCTTCGCGTTGCAGCATGAGCGAATCGCGCCCGAGTAGAGCTCGAAGCACGTTGCACCGAGGACGCTGCAGTCGAACTGGGGACTGCCTACATCATATTGAGTGAGCTTGTTGTCCTTGCAGTTGGCCCCCTCCCTACATCGCGAGAGCCCCAACCAATCGCCTCCAAAGCAAGAGAAGTAGTCGGCACATGTCGCCGACGACGCGCAGTCGATCAACCGTTTGGCGACGTCCGGGTCGACGACCCCACTGACCGGAGTCGATAGGCCACCAGGGTATCCGAAGCGGTTGATGCACAGGCTGACGGTAAAGGGTCCGTCCACCCCGGGGGGGATCTGCGCGCCGCAACTGGCGGCTTTCGCGCAGGCGCGGATTATCTGTTGAACCTTCGACGTGCCCGCCTCGACCTTGCCAGCGTCGGCAGTGCCGGCGATGCCCCCAGAGCCGACGGACGCATCCAGTGCGCCGCCCGTCCCGGAAACCATGCCGCCCATGCCTCCGCTGGTACCAAGCCCTCCAGAGCCAGCCGCGGGATTTGAGTCCCCGGTGACGAGCCCGCCGCAACGCACGGAAAACCCTGCGGCCATTGCCGCGAGCAGCAATTGACACCTTCGGGAAAGGACCATCTCGGACCAAGATTGCACACCCAGCAGGCCTCAGCCAGCCGCCCTTAGAGACGACGAAATGACGCAGCCTTATGCTACCCAGAAAGAGAGCACACCGGCCTTTTCTTGCTGTCCCATCAAGCTGTGTCGTCACGTCGGGCTTGGTCGAATCGGCCCCAACGCCCTCGTCTTCAGCGCAGCTAGTCGTCACGCTCAGGACGCCGACGAACAGCAGTGCCTTCAGCCCCCAGCGCAATGCCTTGCATCTGTCTGGTCCAACCCTAGCCGCAACCACCTGGCGTCGAGAGCGTATTAGACGCTAATGCGGGGCCAAAAGTCGCGGCATTGACCCGATACGCCATCGCGTTGACCCCGCACGCCGCACCAGCGCGTCGCGACCAACAAGCACGCTAGGATGGCGGGGCATGAAATCCATTGAGGAGGAGTCCAGCTACATTCGGGAACTTCTCGAACGGATTGTCGAGCGCTGCCCACGTCGCTCTTCGACGAGCGAGGACGAACGGCGCGCAGCCGAGATCATTGCGCAAGAACTCTCGACGCTCGGCATCGAGACACATCTCGAGGGCTTTCGGTTCAATGAGAGCCTGTACGCGACGATAGCGCTGCACTTCGGCCTAGGAAGCGCAGGCACGTTGATCTCCGGAGGCGCACCTCAGGTGGCGTTCATTCTGCACCTGCTCGCCGCCGGATCCTACTACTTGGACTCCACCAAACGTGCCTACGTGCTGAGGAGCGGATGGGGTCAACTCTCCGACGCACGCAGGATCAACGGCTGTTGCTCCGTGCAACCGTCAGCTACACGGCTGACGCCAAAGCCAACGCTAGCAGCGCAGAATTGCTGGCGCGGGCATGTCGCACCCACCAACGAAGCTTCGAGGCCCGTTTCCCCATGCTCAGCGACGTCGAACTCGAGCACACCTGGGGTGGCAAGCTAGGAATGACACTCCACGACACCCATTGTTTTGGAACCGTGGGCGAGCGGGTGCACGCAGCGGCGGGCTATAACGGGGTTGGCCTCGCGATGGGCACCGCCTTGGGTACGCTGCTCGCGGATCACATTTCCGACGAGGACTCGGAGCTGTTGCGCCAAGTACGCGCATTGCCCACGGCCACGTGGATGCCCCCGGATCCGCTGCTTGGCGTCGGAGTCCTGGCTTATACCTCTTGGCTCAAGTATCGCGCGGGCGCGGAGTTGTGAGGCAAGGCGGTGCGCGACCTCCGGCCGCGCGGGCCGCGACCAGACAGGGTTCCACGAGATCTCCAACGTCGACCACCAAGTGATACAATCTTGGGCATGTCCCAGGACGTCACGGAGTACTTGTCGCGCCGACGGGCTGTCGCCAAGTACGAGCGCGAGGAAGTGCGCTCCCGAAGTGTGGAAGAGAAGTTAGGCGAGTTGGCCCGTCTGATGTCCAGTGCCACGGCGATGGCAGCGGGGGATGGCCAGGGCGAGAGCGACTCCGCGATTTGGGCACGCTGGAACAGATTGCGCCAAGCCCTCAGCTCAGCCGATGGCCAACGCTGAGGCTGCTCCCCTCGTGCAGGCCGCCGCCGCGGCGTCGAAGCTACTCGACGACGAAGAATTACCCGCGGCTATCGTCGGTGGTTTTGCAGTTGCCGTTCGAGCGCGTCCACGAATGACGCAGGACGTCGATTTCGTTGCCATGGGCGAGCTGGACCGACTGGACGGGCTGGCGCGGGCAGCGCTGGCCTCAGGGTTTTCCCTGCGGCGACCAGATGCCATCGAGTTCGCGAAGACGACGCGGGTGTTGTTGCTTCGCCATGACAGCAGCAGCGTGGACGTAGACATCAGCTTGGGGGCACTACCCTTCGAGAGTGAGCTCGTCGCTACAGCAACCCGAATTCAGGTCTTGCAGCACGTGTTGCCCGTCGCTCGCGGCGAGGATCTCGTGATCATGAAAGCGCTCGCTTTGCGACCACGAGACGTAGCCGACATCGAGGGGCTCGTGGAACTCTGCGACGAGATGGATCTCGACCGCGTGCGCAGGGTGGTCGGCGAGTTCACCACGGCTCTAGAGGATGCAGACTTCGCCGGCGAACTCGAGGCGATTCTGGAACGCTTAGGCCGGTGATCACCGGGCACCGCGAAGAACTCTCGATGACGCGCTGATCCAGCACATCCCCCAAAAACCAGAGCTGCCGTACGGTTTGGAGCGCGGGCTCGACCGGGCGGCAGTGTTCCTGCGCGGGATCCGAGCTGGCTCAAGGCAGCGTGAGGCGCCAGATCCGGCTGCCCTTGCCGACGATGTACAAGGTGCGCTCGTTGAGGCCCCAGACGTCGTAGAGGTCATCTGTAGTCGGTGACGGAATAGTGCGCGCCCCCTCCTGACCGCCGTCGTAGAGCAACACCTTGCCGCCACTGCCCACGCCGACCACCAGCGCAGGATTCGCCGACCACATGCCATGCAGATACGCTTTGTCCGCACCCGCAAAGCCGCGGTCTTCGAAAATCTGGATCATCGGCTCGCTGCGACCGAGCCAGCGATATAGTCCGTAGAAGTTTGCCCCGACGTAGAAGTCTGTGGAGCCAGGGATCGCCGTGACAGAGCTGAAATGCACGTCCGGAATGAGCGCGCAGAAGATCGACCAGTCATTGCCGTCACGATGAGCCTGAAGTCGCTCATCCCCCACCACGAAGATGTTGTCGAGGCCGGTACCATCGATGCCGTTGAGTTGCGGGCTGGTCGGATTGCCCACCGGGCAACCACCGGTGATCGCCGCCAGGTTGTAGGGCTTGGAGGGGAACTTCACCGGGTCATCCTGATAGATGCGACCGTCCAAGGCCGTGAAGTACTTCTGGGTCCCAATGCCCCAGACACCGGTCAGAATGGGCATGTCTGGCGGGAAGGGCCCACCAACGATCCACCCTCCTGCATTCTTGAAAAAAACCGCGGGCTTGCCGCCAAAGGAGTAGAGCCCCACGGCTGCCACGTCGTCTGGCGACGAACCCCAAACGCCATATAGGTGCGCTCCGCTCGTCTTCGCTCGTGCGTCCCAGGTCTTGCCGTCGAACTCGACGGTCAACGCGTTCGTCCCTACGGCGACGATGTAGGCGCCGGAGCCCCAAATCGCGTGCAATGCGTCATCGGGCCCGGCGGTTGGATCTTCGTAGACCAGGTCCCACTTGTACGGCCCCGCATCGAACGCGGCTTCTGTGGCCGCATCCGTTGCGCCGGCGTCCGTGGCGACGGTACCTACGGGATCTCCCTGGCACCCTGCGAGGAAGCTCACGGCGAGCGCAACACGAGCACGACAAGTAAAGGACACGCCTCGAAGCGTAGACCGCGGGCAGGTTTTGTCTACTCTTGGTCCGTGCTGGCGCCCGGGGCAGGGAGAATCGACGCGATGGGTGCCAACGGCTGCTTGGGGACGCGAGCGAGCTCAGCGCCGCGCGCGACCGGCTTCGTCACCGATGTCTTTGAGCATGCGAGCCAAGTCCTCGTTCGAAGTGCCGCCAGTGGCTCCGTTGCTCTTCCTCTTCGGAGCCGGCCCCTTGGGCGCGGCCGGTGGCGGACGTTCACTGTCTCGCGAGCCGGTCCAGACCTGCTGCATCGGGCGACGAAACCTCGGGTCGCGCTCCCCAGGGCGCCAAGCAACGGCGTCGACGTGCGGAGCCTCCGGAGCATCTTCGCGATATCTGACTTTGATGCGCCGCGCGGGCCGCGGAAAACCGCCGCCTCGGATCAAGTTGCGGACGAAGCCCCAAGCTTCAGCGCCATCGAGGGGCGGGATCGGCAACAGGTTCAGGCCGATGATCCAAATGTTGGTCCAGGTGAACACGCTGATCAGTTCGCGCGCCCATAGTGCTCGCGGTGCGCCCATCACAAGGATGACGCCAAAGGTGACAGCGAGAAGCAGCGCTTGAGCGACAACGCCGCCCCAGGCGATCAAGCCACGCTCCATGACCGTGGCCGAACCGGACCAGCGGCAGAGCCCGCCGAAGCCCGTGACATCCACCGACAGCACTCGGTGGCCATAGATCTTGACGATCAAGGCATGGCCGACCTCATGGAAGAGCACCAGCAGAAAGAAGCCGAGCCAGAAGGCTGGGGCGATCCGGAGCCCGCCGAACACCAGCATGCCCAAGGGCAGCGTCCAGTGCAGCCTCAGAGGAACACCACGCCAGCGGAAAAGGGTCAGGTAGCCTTGGTCCATCAATCCCGATCAAGTTAATCACGGCGGCATCGATTGCCACCCGCCCACAGATGGGATCGACGCCTTCTCCACCGGAAAGCTTGGTTTTTTGGGTCGACGCGCTTGTGACGCGCTTGTGACGCGCTTCGTGATGCCCGAAGGGGCAATACCCGAAGGGGTGCATCGCTGGGGCGCGCAGGGCGGTGCCTCTCGCCCTGGGCCACGATTGGCAGCTGGACTCGCGAAGTACCTCGGGTCTCTCGCTGGGCTAACTCGCGCGCCGCAGCATACGCTTCGCGGCCACGGCCAACAGGGCCAGCACAGCGGCGCCGAGACCGACTGCGCTCAAGGCACCCAGTTGCAGCCCCAGTTCCGCGGGCAGCTCTTTGACCAGGAGCACGACGGCCATCAACAGCACGAAGCCAGCGAAGCCTTTGCGAAGGGCCGTCTCGGAAATCTTCCCAACGAAGCGGCTGCCGACAAAGCTGCCTGCAGTCGCCGCGACCGTCACAGCGAGGGCCAGAGTCCAATCGATATCGACGCTGTGGAGGTAGCCCGCAAAGCCCGCGGAGGACTTGAGCGCAATCACGAAAAGCGAGGTTCCCACCGCGACGTTCATGGGCATACCACCCAGCAGTACCAGCGCTGGCACTACCAAGAACCCGCCACCGGCGCCCACCAAGCCCGTCACCAAGCCGACCACCACGCCATCGAGGAGGACTCGGAGAACGGGGAGCTCCTTGACGACGGTTGGTTCTGGCACGCGGGAGCGCAGCAACGCGAAGCCGGTCGCAAGCATCATCAACCCGAAGGCGACGAGCAACCACACTCCCGGAACGAAGGCAGCCATGCGCCCGCCAGCGTATGCGCCGACCATGCCCGCTACGCCAAATAGTGCTCCCGTGCGAAATCGCACCCGACCCGCACGCGCGTGAGAAAAAACGCCCGCCGCGCTCGTGACCGCGACGACCAAGAGGCTGGTGGCGATGGCGGCTTTGGCCTCTACCCCGGCCACGTAGACCAAGATCGGCACCGTCAGAATCGAGCCGCCACCGCCGAGAAGACCGAGGCTGACTCCAATCAGCACAGACAAAGCGATGAGGAGGGGCAACATCGAACGCTGAACAGTGCAGCCACCGTGCCAGCTGCCGAAGTGGGCAACGCCCCACGATAAGCGCCAGAAACGTCGCATTTCCGCCACTTGCCGGGGGCACCAGCGTTTCATGGCGTTTCAGCTAACGTTTCAGAGAGTGTTTCAGCCCGTTTCGCCAGCATGGCGTTTTCCCGGGATTTTTGGATGGCATGCAGCCTGCACAGGAGACCAGGCACGGAGGAAACACCGAATGCTACTGCGACAACTCTTTGATCGAGAGACTTCGACCTACACCTACCTGGTTGCCGACGAGACGACGAAGAAGGCGGCGTTGATCGATCCCGTAAGGGAACAGATCGACCGAGACCTGGCTGTGATCGAACAGCTCGGCCTGAGCCTCGAATACGTGCTCGATACTCACGTGCATGCAGACCACGTCACTGCGAGCGGCGCATTGCGGGACCGCACCGGCGCCCACAGCATCGGCTCCACAAGCGGAGCCAAGTGTGCCGACCTACAGGTGAAGCACGGGGACCGTGTTGCCCTCGGCGACCTGGAAATCTGGGTTCTCGAGACACCTGGACACACCGACGATAGTCTGAGTTTTCTCGTGGACGGCAATGTCTTCACCGGAGATGCGCTACTGGTACGTGGTACTGGGCGAACGGACTTTCAGAACGGCAGCGCCGAGGTGCTGTGGGACTCCCTGACCAGAGTGCTTTTCGAACTGGCGGACGACACGACAGTTTGGCCCGGCCACGACTACAAGGGGCACACCCGCTCCAGCATTGGCGAAGAGAAACAACACAATCCTCGAATCGCCGGCAAGACCAAGGCCGAGTTCATCAAGATCATGGACGAGCTGGGCTTGCCGCCGCCCAAACACATCGCGGAGGCGGTCCCGGCCAACCGCGAGTGCGGTCAGCCCGTGGCTCGAGCCTAGCCCAGCTGCCGCTGGTGTTGAAACCCGCTCTCCAGTCGTAGTTCTCAGCAGAGCAGTACCAATCTTAGGTCCGACTTTGGCGTAGGGAACCCAGCGACAATCTGGCTCTGAGGTGAGGCGAGCTTTGACAGCGGGTGAGCGCGTCGATAAGGCAGCCGGCCCTTGCCGTCGCAGCTCAGTCCACCGTGCTTCGCGAAAACGGAAGTCGCGCTCGACGGGGTGCTCGAGGGAATCAAGCTCATGGCGTGTCCGCACTGCCGCCGCACCGGAGCACTGATCGGCCACGGTTTTCTGCGAGGGTACGCCGAGCGGGGCTCCGAGGTAGTGGTGCGCGGTCGTCGCTTTTTCTGCTCGGATCGCGGTAGGCAGCCCGGTTGTGGCCGGACGTTGTCGGTGAAGCTTCGACGGTGCTGTCTGGCTTCGTCGTGCGTACGCTCACGTTGTGGTGCTTCTTGCAGGCCGTCCTGTCTGGGCTCACGCGGCGGGCAGCGTGGCTCAGCGCGGCGGGTGGTGCGCTGTCGCTTTCGAGCGGCTACCAGCTGTGGCGACGCCTGTGCGGGGCGCAGAGCGCGCTGCGCGCCCGGCTGAGCCGTGAGGCGCCGCCACCCCCAAGCACAGCCCGTGAGCCGCTGGCACAGCTACGGGCACATCTGCGCGTTGTGGTTGGCGACGCCGCTCCGGAGCCACTGTCAGCCTTCCGAATCGGCCTGCAGCGCGGGGTGTTCGACCGGTAACTGAACCTTCGTCGCCACGCTCCGTGGCCTAGCTCAGCTCGTAGGACAGCGGGTGGCATCGACTCACGAGCGGCCAACAACACCAAACGACAATCCAGGTCCGAGCCCGCCTCGCTCTACAGGTCCAAGGCGGGCGCAGCGAGCGCCCGGGACCCAAGATGAAACGAGTTCGGTCTCGCCAAGGACCCGTTTTCAGCGCAGAGGCTGGAGCTGTTACCTCACCAACAGGAGGCACTCGACACCCTGCGCGTCCATTGCCAGCAGGGAGGCCGGTGCGTCATCGTCGGCGAGCCCGGCACGGGCGAGAGCGTCGTCAAACACGCCCTATGCCAGCACGATCCCAAGCGGCTGGTCACACCGGTCGTCAACCGAACGCTGCACACCTACCACTCCACGCTGCGCATCCTGTGCGAGGCGTTTCAGATCGAGCCCGATGGGGCCGATTTTCGCTGCAAAAAGCGGCTGATCGAAGAGGCCCGCCGACTCAACACGGTTGGCAAGATGCTCGCCCCCATCATCGACGACGCGCATCTGATGGAGATCTGCGCCCTGCGCCGGCTGCGTCTGCTCTTCGAGGACTTCCCGAAAAACCACTGCCTGGTCCTAGTCGCACAGCCAGAGCTTCTCAGTCGCATGGCGCTGACCGTCAACGAAGACATCAAGAATCGAGTCACGTATTCCGTCCTGATGCAGAAACTCGCCCCCGACAGCGTCGCCGATTTCATCCGCGCCGAGCTCGACAAGGTCGCCCTGGCCCACTCAACCTTCACCGACGACGCGCTCAGCCTCATCGTCCGCTCGTCCGAGGGCGTCCTGCGCCGCGCACGCAATCTGTGCCTGAGCGCGCTGCTGGAGGCCGTCCGCGACCGCACCAAGACCGTCGACCTCAAGCAGATCAACCGCGTCCTCATGCAACCCCACTGGCGCAAGGAGCTCGACCTGCCGCAATAACGGGTCACGATCCGGCCAACGCCGTCGTAATGCCGCCCGGCTCTACGACGGCATCGGCCGGGTCACTCGCCCAAGGCTGCGACGCTTTTGGTCGCGAATTGCGACGACAGCGTGGACTTTCGCCGGAATCTCTACGACGTCAGTTTTGGATTCTCGTGCAATGTCAATTTGGTTCAACACCCTCGATGGCTCATGTGAGTGGCTGGAAGCCACCCGCATGCCGGTGGGGGTTGGGCGGCCAGTTGAACACCGGACGCCGTTCAAGGGCGCCGAGTGTAGCTACAACTCTCGTCCGGCTCCGTCAGCACGCCTCGGGACTCCCACCACAATAGATGTGATGGCAGCGCGTTCGCTTTCGGGTTGCTCGCAGGTTGAACGTCCAAGACCACACGGAAGGGCTTGCCAAGGGCGCTGGGCCCCTCGACCCGGTAAGTTCCGCTCCGAACCACGATGCCAGACCAAACGCATTTGGCGTTCGGTGGGCAAGGTGCCACACGATCCGCGATCTCGACGGCACCGTCCTGCCCGAGGTTCACGATGCGCTCATAGGTTCGACCCGGACACGGCCCACTGGCGTAGGCGCCAGGACTTGGCCCGCGAGGTCCCACCCCAGGCGACGCGGCCGGCGGTGAACTCGCTACGCCCCCTGCACCAGCTGCACCCGCCGGCGGCGGCCGTGCGCTGGGCAGCGGAGTCGTCACGGTAACAGCCGGCTCGGGATCGGCGGCCTCGCCATTGCGATTGCAGGAAGCGAGCAGACACAGCGTCACGAGCCACACGCGCATGGCTGCAAGCCTAGCGCTGAATGCGGCCTTGCGCGGGGCGAGGATGGGTTTCACCGTCAGCCAGAAAATGGCGGCTGCGAGCGTAGCGCTGAATGCGGCCTTGCGCGGGAGTAGTGGCCCAGAGCCGTACAGGGAAGCGACCCCCAAACAACCAGATCCGACAAAACGCTGACGAGCTGGTCAGCCGATAGCCGCGAGCACGTCGCCGGCGTGTGCCTTGACGTCCACTTCGGCGAAGACGTGGCCGATCTTGCCCTCGGGGTCGATCACGTAGCTGATACGCTTGGCGAAGCCCGCCTCGGCATTGTCAGCGGCGCCATAGGCGATGCCAATCTCGCGACTCTCGTCGCAGAGCAGCAGGTAGGGAAAGCTGAACTTGTCCGCGAAGGCGCGGTTCTCGGCCACGGTATCGAAGGACACGCCCCAGATCACGGCGCCCTTTTCTTCAAACTCGGCAATTCGATCGCGGAACCCGCAACCCTGGATCGTTCACCCAGGGGTATCGGCCTTGGGGTAGAACCACAGTACGACGTGCTTGCCGCGTTGGCTGCTGAGTTTCACGGTAGAACCGTCATGGGCCAACACGGAAAAGTCGGGGGCAATCGATCCGGTGTCGAGCATGGGCGGCAAGATAGTGGACCGCGCCGCCCGTTTCCAGCGTTTCCGGGCGCGCGCACCGCGACCACCCAAAGAGAGCAACGGCCTGTGGCGGGACGACAGCCGCGCCACTCAGCACGAGCAGTTGCTCGGCGTGGTGGAACAAAACGCAACCCTGCGCGGCATCGACGAGCAGCGCCAAAGCCACATCCAGCACACACCCGTCCCAAAACGGTGCGGCGCAAGGGAGCCGCGGGCAATCAGGTCGCGGCTTCGGCGCGCTTGCCGCTGCGCCCAGAGCGCTTCTTCTTGGTGGGGCTGGTCTTGCTGCCGAAGAACATGCGATCAAGCCACTCCGTCAGCGGCAGCGCGATATAGATCGACGAGTAGGTACCCAAGATCAACCCGATGATCAGAGTGAAAGCAAAGTCCTTCAGGGTGCCTGTTCCGCGAATGAAGAAGGCCAGCAGACTGAAGATAGTCGTACCACTGGTGATCAACGTGCGACTCAGCATCTCGCTCAGGCTGACGTTGATGAGATTGGAGAACGTGGATCCCCTGAGCTTGCCCAAATTTTCGCGCACGCGATCGTAGACCACCACCGTATCGTTCACGGAATAACCAATGATGGTCAGGATCGCCGCAACGGTGGTCAGGTTCAGCTCTTTGCCGAGGGCTATCAATATGCCGATGGTGAGCATGGCGTCGTGCATCAGCGCCATGACGGCGCCAGGAGCGAACCGCAGATCGAAGCGGAACGCGATGTAGGCCATGATGAAGACGAGGGAGATCAGGATGCTCTTGAGGGCGGCGTCGCGCAGCTGAGAGCCAGCCTTGGGACCAATCCACTCCACCCGCAGCGCGTTTTCCGGGACCTTGTCTTCACCCAGAGCGGTGCGCAGCCCGGCCATCAACTGATCGCCTTTGCTCATCAGTTGGATTTCGACTTTGTTGTCCCGAGCGTTCTGCAACATCGGGTTGTTGTCGCCGGTGCGAAGGGCGATTCCATCCACCGTGGACATGCGCTCGCGAACCCAGCCCAAGTCCGGCGCTTCACGAAAGCGCACCGTTATCTTGTCGCCGCCAGGGCTGAACTTGACCTCCGTTGACTGCTTCGCTTCAGGGCACTCGGCCTCGGCTAAGCCCTCGCCGTAGCAAAGCCGACGCTCGATCTCGCCCTGCTTGGTTTCGCCGATGGTGCTCACCTCTTGAACACGGATCAGGTAGCGGTTGGGGTTGTTTTCGTCATCGACCTTGACGACGTCCGGGTTCGAGAACCCGGCATTGCGGACCGCCGTGCGGATGTCCCCAGCGGCCACACCCGCTTCGAAGGCGACCTCGACCTCGGTACCACCCTTGAAGTCAGTGCCCAGATTGGGGCCTGGTTTGAAAATGCCAACGATGCTCAGAACAATCAGGATCAGGCTGGCCGCCGCGGCAGGGCGGCGAAACTTCATGAAGTCGAGGGTCTTGCCGGACTTGAAGAATTCCATGGTCGTGTCTCCGGCCTTATCCGATGTTCAAGGTCTTGAGGCGACCAAAGCCGCGTACCCAAAGATCGAACAACACCCGGCTCACGACCAGCGCCGTGAAGATGCTGATGGTCACGCCCACAATCAGGGTGACCGCGAAGCCCTTGATCGGGCCCGTGCCGTACTGAGCCAAGACGACGCCGGAAATCAGCGTGGTCAGCTGTCCGTCCACGATGGCAGATAGCGCCTTGGCGTATCCCAACTCCACCGCGGCCCTCGGGCTCTTGCCCGACTTGAGTTCTTCTCTTATTCGCTCGTTGATGAGCACGTTGGCGTCGACGCTCATACCCATTGTGAGCGCCAAGCCGGCAATGCCTGGCAAGGTCATCGACGCGCCAAAGGTTGCGAGCACCGCCAGCTGTAGAAACAGGTTGAACGCGACCGCAAAGTCCGCAATCAGCCCGCCCCGACGGTAGTAGATGAACATGAAGATCAGCACCAGAATGGCGCCGCCCAGCGCTCCCTGAACGCCGAGGCGAATCGAGTCCCTGCCGAGGCTGGGCCCGATGGCCTGCTCATTGGAAGGCGAGATGGGTGCGGGCAGAGCACCCGAGCGCAGCACCAATTCCAGGTTGCGGGAATCTCGCAGCTGAACCTGCGGGTCACCGGAGCCCATGGTGATGCTCGCGTTGCCTCCAGCAATACGGGTCAAGATCACGGGAGTGCTCTCGACTCGGTTGTCCAAGATGATCGCGAAGCGGCGCTTGACGTTGGCCGAGGTGATTCGGTCGAAGATACGGCCACCCTGGTCCGTAAACGTCAGCGCGACGTACCAGCCGCCGAGACTGCCCTGGCCCTGGTCCGGCACCGCCGCGGCCTCCCGCACCATGTCACCGGTGATTTCCGCGCGGCTGCGCAGAAGATAGGTACGCCAACCGTCTTCCGTCTCTTTCTGGGTATCCGGATCCGTCACCCGAGCCATCTCGAAGCCGATCTCTCGGTCCGGAGGAGCTTCCAGCGTTGCTGCCCACTCCTTCATGCGCTTGAGGGCTTCCTGGGAGGTCTCTTCCGGGCCCTTCTTCAAGTAGGCGTAGGTAACCTGCTTGTTGATTTGGTCGCCGTTGTCGTCCAGGCCGACCGGCGCGCTCTCGCGCAGGAACTCGAGCCCCTTGGGGAGGCTCTCTTCCTTGGCATCCTTCGCGACTCGACCCATGAAGTCGTCATCGTCGTCGAGGAGCTTGAACTCCAACCGCGCAGTCTGACTGATGATCTCGCGAATCGTCGCGAAGTCCTTTTCATCCTTGCCCGGGATCTCGATGATGATGTCTTCATCTCGAGTGGAGACGGCAGCTTCTCGGAGACCCAACTCGTCCACGCGACGCAGGATGATTTCGCGAGCCTGGTTGACCGCGCGCTCGCGGATCTGAGTCTCGCTTTCTTCCTTGATGCTGAACTCCCAGGACTTCTTGTCCGCACTTTGCGCGAAGGTCAGGTCACCCCGGAATTGATCCAGAAAGCGGGTGTCGATCTTGTTCGGGTCTGCCTTGTCCGTGAGGGTGATGCGCAGCGTATTGGCGGGACGTTTCGGGGCCTCCACCTTGGCGATGTCACGAAGCTTGACGAGGGTCTCTTCCGACGGTTTCTCATCGCCACTGTGGAGACCGAAGACCTTGGCCAAGCTCGTCCGCATGTCTTCGTAGTAGCGGTCGCGCTTGTCCTTGATCGCCTCGTCGACGTCCACGGTGTAGACCAGGCGCAACCCGCCACGCAGATCCAATCCTGCAACGAGGCGGAAGTCGTTTCGAGCCTCCATTTTGTCCTCGCCAACCGGGCGCGGCTTGGTCAGCCAGGAAGGGCAAGGAAAGCGCGCTTTGGCCAGATTGTCGCGCTCGGCCTCGGGCACTGAGGCGCTGTGTCCGGAAAGCGCCGAGATGGTCGGCCAAAGTGCCATGAAGCCCAGTAGCGCAACGCTGGTCACGAGGCCGGCGCGCACGCGCCAACCCATGTCGACGACGTTCAGCGCCGCAATGCCCGAAGCGAGCGTGAACACCCCCATCAGCACCATAGGCCAAAAGGAATCACTCCAGGCGGCGCCGCCGCCTGCAGCGGCAATGATCGCTCCGAGCCACAACGGCGCGCGTTTCGGCCGCTTGAGGTAGCCCACCACTCCGTACAGCAGGAAGACCGCCGCGAAGATGTAGGCGATGATTTGGTGCGCTTGCGTCACAGCGTCCTCACTTCTTTTCGCTCGCTGTCTTCTCGCCGGTATCCTTGCCTAACAGGCCGGAACGCAGCACTTCGACTTTGATGCCCGGCGCGAGCTCCAGCTTCGCATAGCGATCCCCCACGTCCACGAGCTTGCCGATCAAGCCGGACTGAGTGAGCACGCGGTCGCCCTTCTTGAGGTCTGCAACCGCGGCTGCCTGCTTTTTCTGCTGGGAGCGCGTCGACCAGAACATGATGAACAGCAGCGGCAAGAGCAGCAGGATCGGAAAGAGCATGCTGAGCGCGCCAGGAGCCTCGCCTGCAGGGGGCGGAGCACCTTCCGACGCACCCGTTTGCGGTGCAGCTGCGGGCTGCGCTGGTGCGGGTGACCCTGCGGCCGGTCGCCCGGGCGCGGGCGGTACGGCTTGAAAAAAAGACGCCGAAGCCAAACGATGTATCTCCTCTTGAATGACCCTCCGAGTGCAAGCACTCGAGCCCAGGCGCCGAGGGTGGTCACGGCAAGCGGATGCACCGCAGTCGGTAAGCCAGGGGGCCGGCTAATACCGGCAATTTTTGGCCCGCGCAAGAGCGCGTCCTTGTTGCGACAACCCGCACCTGCCGTGGCTATTCCAGGTGCCGGGGACCGGGGTCAGCGCCTAGCCGGCAAGTGCTTGATATTACTAGCTATTAGTGCCAAGCGCGGGGAGCGGCTAGGCTCCGGGGGTGGGCACGTCGAAAGCGGGCGCGAAAGTCATTTGGCTCACGGGCTTGCCGTGCGCTGGCAAGACCACCCTCGCGCGCCAGTTGGCGGCAGCACTGGAACTGCGCGGAGCTGCGTGCGCCGTGCTGGACGGCGACGAACTACGCGCCGCGATATCCCCGGACCTCGGTTTCAGCAAGCCGGCTCGGGACGAAAACGTGCGCCGAGCCGCGGCCTTGGCGGCCATGCTGGCGGCTCAGGACTTGCTCGTGATCGTGGCCCTGGTCAGCCCATATCGAGAGGCCCGGGGCGCAGCCCGCTCGCGCATCGAAGGGTTCGTGGAAGTTTTTGTGAGCTGCCCGCTGGACGAATGCGAGCGCCGGGACACCAAGGGAATGTACGCGGCTGCTCGGGCCGGCAAGATCCCGGCGATGACCGGCGTCGATGACCCCTATGAGGCTCCGACCAACGCCGAGGTGGTGCTGCACACTGAACGCCAGAGCATTGAAGAGTGCGTCGGAGTGCTGCTTGGAGCCGTTGGTTTCTCTGCCGAGCCCTCAGCTTGACACTGCTACAGCCGGGTTGTACTCGATCAGCCCCCTGGTTTTCGGGGGGAAGGACAGTTCCAGGCGCGTAGCTCAGTGGTAGAGCACTACCTTGACACGGTAGGGGTCGTTGGTTCAATCCCAATCGCGCCTACTAATATGAACTCTGAGAGCATGCTCGACGCTAGCGCGCGCACCGCGATCCCTCGTGTCGTCTCAAAGTATCCCCAGACCATGACGTCGTTCAGCTCGTGACGACCTTGGCGGAGAAGCGCCCGGTGCGCGAGCTCCTCGAAGCCCGAGGAATGCTCGCGGACGACGTCGTGGCGGCTCGGCATGGCGACGCGATTGTCGACCTGCACACGTCAGTCGATGCCGAGGCGGAGCTCGAAGCCATTGCCGTGGGCAGCCCCGAGGCGCTCGCGGTGATTCGCCATTCCACGGCGCACGTCATGGCTGACGCGGTGCAACGGCTGTTTCCCGGCACTCAGGTCACCATCGGCCCCGCCATCGACAATGGCTTCTACTACGACTTCGATCGGCCTGAGGGTGGTTTCACCGACAGAGATCTGCAGCGCATCGAAAAGGCGATGAAGAAGATCATCGCCGGGAAGAAGCCCTTCTTCCGCGAAGAGATGAACTACGAGAGCGTGCGCGCCCTCTTCGAGAGGATGGGTGAGCACTACAAGTGCCAGATCATCGACAGTATCAAGGACCGGGGTGAGCACATCAGCGTGTACCGCCACGGCAGCCCCGGTCGACCAGACGGCACCTGGGCCGATGTCTGTGCGGGGCCCCACGTTCCTCACACGGGTTTCCTTGGCGCGATCAAGCTGACATCCGTGGCCGGCGCGTACTGGCGGGGCAACGAGAACAACCCGATGCTGTCTCGGATCTACGGGACCGCGTTCGCCACCCAGGCCGAACTAGACGACCACCTGAAGCAACTCGAGGAAGCCAAGAAGCGCGACCACCGCAAGCTCGGCAAGGAACTCGAGCTGATGATGTTTCACGACTACGCCGCGGCGATGCCGTTCTTCCTTCCGAGGGGCGCGAGCATCTACAACCGCTTGGTGGACTACGTCCGCGAGCTGTACGTGGACTATGGCTACGACGAGGTCATCACGCCGCAGATCTTCGACCCGCGGCTCTTCGCCACCAGCGGGCACCTGGAAAACTATCGCGAGAACATGTACCTGCCGGTCACGGCTGACGACCTCGACGCAGCCCTGAGCCGCGCCAAGGAGCTCCTAGCCGAAGGCAAGCCCCCGGAAGAAGCATTGGTGCTGCCCACCATGGCGCAGAAGCCTATGAACTGCCCCAGCCATTGCCTGATTTTCGGTCAGCGGCCGCGCAGCTACCGTGAGCTGCCTTGGCGCATGGCGGACTTCGGTCGTCTGCATCGCTACGAGCGAGGCGGCGTGGTTCATGGCCTCGCGCGGGTGCGCACCTTCTGCCAAGACGACGCGCACATCTTTTGCACGCCGGATCAGATGGAAGGCGAAATTGCAGCCTTCAACCGGCTCCTCTTCGAGGTGTACAACGCGTTCCGCTTCGACGATGTGCGAGTCAAGCTCGCTCTACGGCCAGACAAACGCGTGGGCACCGACGAGATGTGGGACAAAGCCGAGGCGGCCCTCGAGAAAGTGCTCGTGGATAGCGGCGTTCCATACGAGACGCTCCCGGGCGAGGGAGCCTTCTACGGACCCAAGTTCGAATTCCACGTCACCGACGCGTTGGGTCGCAGTTGGCAGCTTGGGACGATTCAAGTCGACTACGCACTGCCCGAGCGCTTCGATCTCGAGTACGTGGGCAGCGATGGCGAGCGCCACCGACCCGTGATGCTGCACCGCGCCATCCTCGGCTCGATCGAGCGTTTTTTCGGCGTCTACATCGAGCATGTCGCGGGCAAGTTCCCGGTCTGGATCGCACCGGAGCAGACCATCTTGGTCACGGTCAGCGAACGCCACGCCGAGTGCGCGCAATCTCTGCAGGCGAGGTTCAAAGCCGCAGGTCTACGCGTATCGCTGGATGCGGGTCCTGACAAGCTCGGTGCAAAAATCCGCAACGCCCGCAATCTTCGATACCCCTACATTGGCGTGCTGGGCGATCAGGAAGCAGAATCTGAAACAATCAGTGTGCGGTCACGGGATGAAGGCGAACTCGGTGCGCTCAGCGTCGAGGCATTTCAGCAGCGCTTGCTTGCGGAGGCAAAGCCTCCGCGATTGGATGATAACCAAACCGACAACTGAGGGTCGGGGAAAGGGTAAAGAGAAACCACCACATGGCAATGGGGCGACGCTTCAACCGCGAACCACGCGGTCCGCAAATCCGAATCAATCACAGGATCCGTGTTCCAGAAGTACGCGTCGTCGACGCAGACGGCTCGAACCTGGGTGTCATCGATACCGGCGCAGCGCTCAAGCGAGCGGCTGAGCAGGGGCTAGATCTCGTCGAGGTCAACCCCAAGGCGGCACCGCCAGTCTGCAAGATCCTCGACTTTGGCAAATACAAGTACGAGGAAAAGAAGAAGCAGCGCGAAGCCAAGCGCAAGCAAACCGTCGTGGAGGTGAAGGAAGTCAAGCTCCGCCCGAAGACGGACGATCACGATTTAAACGTGAAGATGCGCGCCGCGCGAAAGTTCATCGAGGCGGGCAACAAGGTTAAGGTCACCTGCCGCTTTCGTGGGCGAGAGATCACCCACCCGCAGATCGCTCAGCGCCAGCTCCGGTTCTTCGTCGAAAACACCGAAGACATCGCGAACGTCGAGCAGAGCGCCGCCATGGAGGGACGAACCATGGCCCTGCTTTTGGCGCCCAAGGCGTCCGTGATGCATAAGCTCACTCAAGAGCGCTCGGAGCGCGACAAGGACAACAGCCGGCCGGATCATTCGCGACCGGATCATTCGCGACCGGGCAACGCAAAGCCCGAAGAGGAAACTGCCTAGGGCGCCTACAGCCGCGGCGCCGGGGGCAATCCCGGTATCAACCCCGCGTACCAGGCCCCGGCGGCCCCACCGAGCACGAGCACGAAGACCAAGAGCGCGATCCACCCGCCGACTCCACCGCTCTTGGCTGGGGGCGGAACCGGCGGCTGAGAATGCTGCAGAAGCGGCTGGGACCGAGGCGGCTGGGGATACTGCGGCTGCAGCGGCGGCGCGCTCACCGGCGGCGCCGCTGGCGACTGCACCCGGTGCTGCCCGCTGGCGGCGCGGGAGCGCGACGGCTCGTCTTCCAGCGCGGCCAGATTGCCCAGCTCGAAGGAATCGCTCGGTATGGTTTGGGTGCGTCGGCGGCGGCGCCCATGCCGAGATCCAACGCCCAATCCTGACCGCCGAAGGCGCCAATGTTGAGGGGGGCGGAGCCCAAGTCCGCGGAGCTGCGGTCATCACTCTCATTTTGCAGAGACGTGAACTCGAACAGTGCTTCCTCGATCAGCGAGCCGATGATGGACTTCTTGTTGTCCCGGCTCTTCGCCATGCTGCTCTCGTCGCGCTCGCGCACGACGGGATCGAGCAGCTGGGCAATATCGAAGCTCGAGACCGCGCGACCGAACTGAAACAACACGTTGTTCAGGTCGCGCCCGAGGTCTCGCGCCGCCTGGTAGCGCTGCAATGGATCCCGAGCCAATGCCTTGGCCAGCACCGTCTCCAGGTCGGGAGGAACCGTGAGGCCGAGTTCCGCCAGGGACGGGTAGTTGGCGGCTTGCACCTGGCGCACGGTCTCCAGATCCGTTTCACCCATGAACAGGCGGCGCCCCGCTAGCAGCTCCCATAGGATGATGCCGACGGCGAAGATGTCCGTGCGCGGATCGATGGGCTGGCCCAAGGCGGCTTCCGGCGACAGATAGCTGAACTTGCCCTTGATGATGCCGGGCTCGCTCTTTTCGAGCTGGCTGTTGGCCTTGGCCAGACCGAAGTCCACGATCTTGACCTCGCCGTGCCGAGTGATCAGCACGTTGGGCGGCGACATGTCCCGGTGCACGATGTTCAGGCTTTGGCCTTTACCGTCCCGCAGCTCATGGGCGTAGCTCAGGCCTTCACAGATTCGGACGCAGATCAGGCACGCGACCTCGGGGGGAACCGCGAGCCCGTGCTTCTGGTGGAAGCTGATGACACCTTTGAGGTCGGCGCCATCCACGTACTCCATGACGATGAAGAAGGTGTTGTCACCAACACCGACATCGAAGACCTGCACGCAGTTCGAGTGCGAAAGCTGCGCCGACAGGCGCGCCTCGTCCAAGAACATGCCCATGAACTGCTTCTTTTCCGCGAGGTGCGGGAGCACGCGCTTGATCGCAACGGTCTTCTTGAAACCTTCGAGCCCCGCGCTTTCTGCTCGGAAGACTTCCGCCATTCCGCCGGAGGCGATCTTCTCGATGACGCGATATCTCTGTTGTTGCTGGGCCATTGCGTCAAATCGCTCGCGTGATCGAAGCCTAGGGTGCTCAGTCCATTCGGGTCAAGATCACGATCCGCTATCCGTTTCCCGGAAGCGAGAAAGCTGACGTAACATCGACAGATGCCCGTCCGCCACGGGCTCGAAACTACTCGCTTCGAACAAGGTCCTGGCCTCGTCCGTGCGCCCCATGGATAGCAGCGCTGCGGTCAGGGACTGCGCAACGTCGTCGGGGATCCGCGTGCTGGCCATGATCACGTCGCCCGGAATGGGCCCAACCAGCAAGATGACCCGCACCGCGCCCGGCGCCAGCCCCATGTGAATCCATGGCGCATGACTCAACTCCTGGGTCACCGCATCCAGCCCCACGTGAGAGGCGCCGATGTCCACCACGCCGCCCAACACCGCTTGCGTCACCTCGTCATGACCGTCGAAGAACTTCTGCTCGGCGAAGAGGTCGTCCAAGTCGTGTCCCGCGGAGCGCAGATGCCAGCGCGGCACGACGTATCCGGACGCGCTCTCTTTGGTCACCCAACCCGCGCGCGCACCCTTCAAGTCTTCCACCTTTCGGATCGCACTCTTCGGGTGGACGAAGAGTGCACAGTAGTACCCGGCGCGCAGGCTGCGCTCGACCACGGCGACGGATCGCGCCGCGCCCCGAGCTTCCAGATCCACGGCCACGAGGGGCGGCGCCCAGACCGCGTCCAGCGTGCCGTCAATGACTCCTTTCGCGAGAGCTGGGTACGCTTCGAGGACTTTTGGCTGCACGCTCAGGCCCGTCGACTCTTGGAGACGGGCGCAGAATGCCGCCAAAGCGGGGGCCTGCTCGGGCTTGGCGACAACGGCGAAATTCAGCGTGGGCAAGGCAGCGGGAGGTTACTCGCCCGGGGCCCAGACGGCTACGCTTGACCGCGGCCCACAAAGCTCACATAAGGTCACAATGGCGCACGAACAGGAGCCGGTCCTCGCAACTCCCGTCCAAGAGGACGAGAGCTTGGTGCATGTCACCCAGACGGATGAACTCGACAGCGACGAGCCCCGCACTCCAATGTGGATGCCGCTGCTCGGTGGCGCCCTGTTTGTTGTCGGTGCCCTGACCATGTTGGCAACCCGCCCCGCTGGAAAAACCACGGAGGAGCTTCGCACGGCGGCATTGACCGCGGCGCGTGAGGCCGAGGCCGCGAAGAAGGCCGCCGAAGAAGCCGCCAAGCCCCCGCCAGCGCCTGCTCGCCCGGCAGCGGCCGCACCCGCACCGGGTGGCCCTCCCAAAGGCGGTTGAAACTGACCTAGCTCGCCGGTCGGCGGGCAAAGTTTTAATCTCCGCTTCAGCCGCGGAGTCGCTACGGGGCTTTCCCAAAAAGCCCTCGCGTTTGGAGATCCTTTGTGCAAGGCTCCCCGCCCTTCTCGGGGCCGTAGCTCAGCTGGGAGAGCGCCTGACTGGCAGTCAGGAGGTCAGGGGTTCGATCCCCCTCGGCTCCACCAACCCGACGACGAGTCACCGCGCGAATTTGATTTGTTTGTTTGGGTCGCGGCCAAGGTGCGATGCAGGGCACTACTCCCACCCTGGCGCAGCATGGGCCACTGACGCCCTGGGCCCGGCGATGATATGCTGGCGGCATTCTCATGCTCCGTAACGCGCGTCGCCTGTTCGCACTGAGCCTGCTGCCCCTCGCCCTGGACGCTTGCGGCGCAGATGACTCGGCGCCCGCCGACGGCGCCTGTCTCGATTCCAAATCCCGGGCCGAGTGCCTGCCGCCGTATCTGCACGGCAAGTCGGATTCCATCGATCCCTGCGCCGAGGGCGGCTGGTACGACGACGACAAATGCGACGACGCGGGCTATTGCGCTTATCCCGACCCAGATTGCGGTCCCGACACGAACGCCTGTGGCGACACGCCCGATACCGAGGGAATGAGTTGGGACGGGGATCCCAAAGTCGGCTGCCGGCTGGTCGGCGCGGACGACGACGTCGAAGTGATCCTGACCGACCCCTTCTGTGACGTCTGCACGGCCTCGGACAAGAGCATCCTCAAAGCGCGTTCCAAGATGGTTGCGAAGGTCGTGGAACTCATCGATGCCGCTGAAACCTCCGTGGATCTGGCCCAGTTCACCTTCAGTGTCTCCGAGATTGCCGACGCCCTGGACCGAGCTCACCAGCGAGGCGTGAAGGTGCGCCTGGCCATGGACGCCGGTCAGGACAAGCCCGGCACACGATCCACGCAGCTCAAAGACAAGGGGCTCGACGTGGTCTTCGTTCAGGGCAAGCCCTCGGGCAGCCGCTTCGGCATTCAACACGCCAAGTTCATCTTGGTGGACGGCCGCATCCTGCTTACTGGGAGCGCGAACTACTCCTCCACGGGCACGAGCATCAACGAAGAAAACGCCATCTTGCTACGCGGCACCCCGGTGCACCCCCTCATCACTGGCTTCGCGTGTCACTTCGAAGCGATGCGGGAGAAAAACCCCGATGCCGCGGGCGCGTGCTCCAACGAACGGGTTGCCTTTTCCCCAAGTAGCGCCGGCCGCACGCTGATCCGGGATCAAATCCGGGCGGCCAAGACACGCATCGATGTGATCATGCACCACTTCACCTTCGGGGACTTGGTGAAGGAGCTGCGCAACGCAGCGCAGCGCGGGGTGGAAGTTCGCGTTCTGCTCAACGAAACCACTCGCGACGAGCACAGTGGTGGCAAGTGGGACGATCTGCTCGCGGCGGGAGGGACCATTCGCTACAAGCGGGTCAACACCGCCGAGTACCAACTGCTGCATCACAAGCTGGCGATCATCGACGGCCGCATCCTCCTCAACGGCTCCGGCAACTGGTCCGGCACGGGTTTCTTCGCCAACTTCGAGAACTACGGCATCTATCGCAATGCCAAGATCTTGCGCCGCTTCCGCGCGCTATTTCATCGCCTCTGGCATTGGTCCCTGGAGGGCGCCTTCTTGGACGCCAACCAAGACGCCGCCACCCAGCACGCCACTACGACGAAGACGTACTTCGGCAACTTGCACGCGCACTTCCACGCCGAAGAAAACGGGGTGGCCTTGGATGACGGCAAACCCGAGCGCAAAAACGAGGCCGGCGAGGTCGTGCCCGTGGACGTGCCCGAGGCCGTGGATGCCGCGGCTCGACAAGCCTTCGAATATGCCCGGGACAAGGGAGGCCTGGACTTCATTGCGCTGTCACCGCACTGCCGGGACGGCGGTGAGGATCCCGACGACAACGCCAATATGACGCCTGGCGGCTACGC
Source organism: Polyangiaceae bacterium (assembly GCA_965222375.1). GTDB lineage: Bacteria > Myxococcota_A > Polyangia > Polyangiales > Polyangiaceae > JACKEA01. The sequence continues at coordinate 1,407,835 of CBDCTZ010000016.1, read as the reverse complement.
CCGGATGATGGAAGCTGCCCGCGCGGTCAGCACGCCGGATTTCTTGGCGCTGTCGAGCATGGAGTGGAGCACCAACAGTACCGGGAACCACGTTGGCATCTTCGGTTCCCGGGCCATCGCCAAGACCGATCGCGGGCGCTTCGACTCCCTTTACAGCGACTTCCTACCTTCCCGGGATGCCCAAGGGGATCGCCCAGTCTTCATGCTCAACCACCCGAAGACTTTCCCGAGGGATCCGGCGGTTCTGAAGGGCAGTTGGGACATGGTCTTTGGGGTGAACTTGCTGGAGATCGAGAAGGCTGGCGAGCGGAACAAGAAGTTCAACGACTTCGGCATCGACGACTACTTCCCGCTGAAAGCCAAGCGCGACGCCTGGATACGGGGCGAGGCGGTACCCGATGAGAATACGGTGAATGAGACCTGGGCGAATCTGATCGCCGAAGCAGATCCCTATGCCCGGTTGGTCGAAGTCACCCTGAACCGCGGCACGGACCTGGGCTCCGAGGTGCCTCAAAATCCGAGCATCGTCGAGAGCAGCACCGAGCCCGGCGTTTTCACGCGCCGCACCCACGTGCCGGACTACCAGTACTTTCTGACCCGCGGCTTTCACGTCGCGCCGGTCGCGAGTCATGACAATCATTTTGCCAACTGGGGCACGGGCCACACCAGCCGCACGGCCCTGATCGCCCACGCCCTCTCCGAGCTACGTGCTTTGGATGCCATCGAGCAGCGCGAGATCTACGCCAGCGAAGACGAAAATCTGGTGCTGCGCAGCTATGCTTTCGACCGCGTGCCGATGGGTAGCTTCATCGCGAGCCCGGGCGCGGACGTTCCGGTGCGAGTCTTCGTCGAGGATCCCGATTACGCGGGCCCCTTTGACGTACGCGTCTACGCTGGGCGCGTGGGCCAGGACGGCGTGGCCCTGGTGAGCGAACAGGCCGCCGCCAGTCCGGGCTGGCAGAGCTTCAACCTCACGTTCGCCGAACCCGGGGAGCACTTCTTCTACGTCGAGGTGCATGCGACGGGCACGGATCGCCAAGCCTGGTCCGCACCAATCTGGATCGAGCGCATCTAGCCCTGCGACAGCTGGGTCAGCCGGACACTGAAGGCATCGAGTTCGGCGGGGTCACAAGGCAGGTGCACGTAAGCGACGGGATCCGGCAGCCGCAGCGCCACACCGGATAGGCTGGTATCTCGAATGCACAGCAACGTGTGTGCACTGCCTGCCAACAGGCCCTCCACCACCGGCCAGTGGCCGCCACCAGCTGCTTCGAGCTTGCCCAGGCCACCAACCACGATCAGATCCGCCCCCGGTTCGTCCACCCAAGCCGCCGCAGCAGCAAAGCCCGAACGCTTGAAAGCGTAGTCGCACATGTCCGGCTCATCACTGCGGCGCGCCAGGCTGGCTCGGCCGGGTTGGCCGAGGCGGACGACATCCCAACCCGCGACTTCGCCCGCATCATCGAGCACGCGCTCTTGGTAGAATCCCCCGAGTCGCACGCCGCTGTCCCGCAGCCAGTCCAGCACGTGATGTAAGGCGGCGCCCTTGTCGTCGCTTCGTGCACCTACAATCGCGGACCAGCTCGCCATGGGGTCGGCAGTCTAGCATCGTACACGAGGTCCAGTGCAACGGCGCCCGGTCGGGGCGCGCGATGTGTCAGCTCACCTCGACCCGGGCCGGCTTGTCGACTGTCGGCGCTTCACCCGCAGCAGTTCTTGAGCGTATCTCGGGCGCCCTCGAGCGCCTTGCGCACCAGCTGAACCGACTCGACGACCTGCGCCCGCTTGTCCGCGGGGATCTGCTTAAGGACGGCATCCACGCTCTGCTGGGTGAGCAGGTGCAGGCGCTCGGCCTCGGCGCGCCCGCTCTCGGTCAGTGCCACCATGATCCGGCGCCGATCTTCCTCGGAACGCTCACGAGTGACCCAGCCATTCTTTTCCAAGCCGTCAACCAGACGCGTCATCGCGCTGGCCGTCACGTGGGAGAGTTCGGCCAGCCCGTTGACGTCGCTATCCCCGTCCCTCAAAGCCTGAAGCACGAGGCACTGCGGCACCGTGACGGTGCCGCAGCAAACCTGCTCGCGCTCGTAAACGCCGAAGATCCGGCTGATGGCTATGAGCTCCGAGGTGAATTCCTTCATGGTTTCTTGGCCTGCACTGCGTAGCTTCGCACGGTCTTGGCGACTCGCAGTACTTCTTCTTTGCCAATGTCCTCGACCACGTCAGCCAGGATTGGGTCCGCAATCCAGCTTTCGATCATGTCGCCAGTGCTTTTGCTCTCGACCTTCACGTCCGTGAACCCGGCTGCTTTGATGGCCGCGACGTAGTCGTCGATGATCATCGCGCCGCCGACACATGCGGCGTATAGCGACGCTCGACTCGCAATGGCGTCGGGCAACGCCTCGGTCAGAGCGATATCCGAGACCGCCAGGCGACCGCCGGGCTTCAAGACGCGAAAGGCTTCTCGGAACACCTGGGGTTTGTCGGGACTGAGATTGATCACGCAGTTCGAGATCACGACATCGACGCTGTTGTCGACGACGGGAAGATCTTCGATCACGCCCTCCCGGAACTCCACCCGATCGGCCAGGTTTGCTTTCACGGAATTGGTTCGGGCTTTGGCGAGCATCTCCGGAGTCATGTCCACACCGATGATGCGACCGTCTTTGCCAACTTGGTCGCCGGCAATGAGGGCGTCCAAACCCGCACCTGCACCGAGATCGAGCACGGTTTCGCCCGCCTTCAGGGACGCAAGGGCCGTGGGATTGCCGCATCCAACTCCCAGGTTGGCATCCGCTGCGGCGCCGCTCAGATCCGATTCGGAGTAGCCCAAGCCGAGGGAGACGTCGCGAGCTTGGGCTGCGGTATCCCGCGTCGCTACGCCGGCATATTGGGAACGCACCTGCTCGCGAATCGCATCAGGGGTGTCGCCCGTCTTTTGGGTAGTGCTGGGGCCGCAACAGCTGGGTGCGCAGCAAGGGGAGGTCGTGGTCATGTTTTGAGCTCCTTTCGTTGTTTGATTAGCTCAATCAATGAATAGATCAATATTTGAGTGATGCAAGTAATTTATTTGCGTAGCTCAAATAACCTCGGCTTGCCGCCTCGACGATCGTAATTAATATGGGTCTAGACCCATATTAAAATGCCACGGATCACCGCAGAAAAGAAGCGACAAACCCAGGAAAAGCTCCTGAAGACAGCCGCGGACCAGTTTGCCAACCACGGCCTGGAGGGCGCGAATGTAGACGAGATCTCCGTCGCCGCCGGCTTCGCCAAGGGAACCATCTACAACTACTTCCCCAGCAAGGAAGAGCTGTTCGCGGCGGTCGTGGAGGAAGGCGCCCGGCTCGCCGCGCGTCGAGCCGACGAGCTACCGCGTGGGTCCAGCGCCCGACAGCGCCTGCTCAACTTGGCGCGGGCAGATGTGGAGGTCCTGCGAGAACAAGAAGCCTTCACGAAGGTATTGGTGCGGGAGGCGCTCGCTTTTCGACCCGAGACCTACCCGCTGCTCCTGCAACATCTGTCGCCGTACATCTCGCGCGTGCAGCAAGTCATCGACGACGGCGTTGCCTGCGGCGAGCTTCGGGGCGATGTCTCGTCCGCTCAGCTCGCCGTGCTGTTCACGGGGCTGCTCTCCCTGAGCTACGTGCAGCATTGGGGCTCGGGCGGCGTGTGGCCCCTGCTCAACGACGTTCCCGATTTCGTCGTGTCCGCGTTTCTGGACGGCGCCGCAGTTTGCCCACCACGCGAGATTGCGAGGAACGCGCGATGAGCTCCTACGTGTACATGTTGGTGCTGGAAGCCGCACCCGAGCGCTACGACCGTGGGATCCACCGTTTGTCAGGCGGCACCATCGACGCAATCTACGAACTCGTCGCTAGCCAGGTTGCGAGACCCAAGACGCGGGTGCTCGATGTTGGCACGGGCACCGGCGGGGTGGCCTTGGCGTGCGCCGCGCGGGGCGCCCACGTGGTGGGCATCGATCTGAACCCAGCCATGCTGGAGATTGCGCGGCGAAAAGCCAAGGCAGAAGCGCTGGATGGCGGCTGCGAGTGGCTCGAGCTAGGCGCGATGGAGATCGAAGACGAATTCGAAGAAGCCAGCCTGGACGCGGTGGTGTCTTGCTTGGTCTTCAGCGAGCTATCAGCCGAAGAGCGGGACTACGTGCTCAAGATCGCCTACTCGAGGCTCCGGGTCGGCGGGCGCATGGTCATCGCCGATGAGGTCCGCCCGCGCCCACGCGTGCAGCGCGTGTGGCGCGCCGCGCGCCGCGCCCCCGCTCGGGCCTGGACCTACTTCGTCACCCAGACCACGACCCGGCCCGTAGAAGGGTTGGTCCAATCTCTGGAGGCTGCCGGCTTCGCAAGCGTGACGGAGAAACGACTCGGCGACGACGACTTCGCTATCGTTTCCGGCATTCGCAGGGAGGAGGCCCCGTGAAGCTCTCGCGACTTCCCTGCCGCGGAGGCCGGCAGTCGGTCCGAACAGCCCTCGAGCCTGCTGACACCATCGTGTGCCGCGCTCGAGCCAAGGAAGTGCCGTGAAGCCCCGGGACTTCCCTGCTTGGCTTCGCGACACGTTGCTGCGCTTGTTGCCCCATGCAACGCGCGCAGGCCTCGTCGAAGTGGGCGCGCCGGGGCCGGACTCCCCGGTTCTGCTCACGGGCAACTTCACGCTGACGGTGCGTCGCCTGCGCGACGCCCTCGCCCGTCGAGATGCCTGGCTCTCGGTGGCGAACAGCCGCGGCATCAATGTGTGGTGCGCCGCCGGCGGCGGGCACCTGACGCGCCACGACGTGATCGGCGTGGTGCGAGCGTCGAAGATCGGCGAGCGCGTCAACCATCGCGATCTCGTGTTGCCCCAACTTGCGGCAACCGGCGTCGAGAAGCGGCGGGTAGAGGAAGCCACGGGTTTCGTCGTGAACTGGGGCCCGGCTCGGCTCGAGGATCTGCCCGCGTTTTTGGACGCGGGCGCCAAACCGCGCAAGGCGTGGCGCGCCGTTCGTTTTCCTCTCTGGGAGCGTTTGGAGATGGCGTTGCTCTGGGGCCCACCGATGGCGACGGTCGCGTTCGTCGTTCTCGCGATCGCGCAGAACTTCAGCTTGGCCGCTCTCGCCGCGGGGCTCGTCATGGCACTCGTGGTGGCCATCTTCACCCTGCTGCCCTGGCTGCCGGTCACGGGTTGGAAGCGCTGGCTAACCTATGGCGGTTTCGCCGCTGTTGGTTGCGCGCTTGGGCTGGGTACCCTGCTCGGGCTGAGTTGGTACCAGGCGTCGGCCCTTGCCTGGCTCGGCGCGGCCTCACTGCTGTCGATGCTCGTCCTGTCCGTCGACCTGGCGGGTACGACGCCGTGGTGCCCGAGCACCATCAACGCAGGGGGTAATTCGCATTCCGTGGAGCTGCTCGAGGAGCGCTGCACGGGCGCTGCGGAATGCGTGCTGGTGTGTCCGCGGGGCGTGCTCAGCATGGACGGCCAGCGGCGCAAGGTAACGCTCGCCGAATCGGAGGCGTGCTTGCGATGCGGCGCATGCATCGTGCAGTGCCCCGACGACGCCCTTCGTTTTCGCCTCGACGACGGACGCGTGATCCAGCCCGAAACCGTGCGAAGCACGCGCCTGAACCTACTCGGCCACCGCAGCGTGCACGTGGCATCGGAAGCCAAGGACGCCTAGGCGCCCATCGCGGCGGCCCCGCGCCAGCTGCTGCCCTGAGCAAGAAGCCTCGCAGGGTAAGCGCCGCCGCTGACGGGGATGCTGGCGTTAGCACGCAACCGACCGCGCCACCGCGCCGATCACCGTGCCCGAGCCCCAAAGCTGCTCGCGTGCGCGGTCGCGCTGTGTGGCCTGATGCGGGAGTAGTGGCCGAGCGCCGGCTCAGTGCCGCACCCCGTCGGGTATTGCCGCTTCGGGCATCACGAAGCGCGTCACAAGCGCGTCGACCCCAAACAAACAAACCAGGATATGAGGGTTTTCGGGTTGACGTGGGCGAGCTGAGTTCGCAGCCCGTCTTCCATGAGCGTCCTACTTGGCCTTGCCCTTGCCGCCTGGCTTTTTCGGCCCGGGCTTGTCTTTGGGTGTGTCCGGCGCGTCATCCATCTTGCCCCAGTCGCCACCGGGTCCACCCCAGGGACCCGCACCTGGCCCCATGCCAGGGCGTCCTCGACGAGGGCCCATGCCGGGGCGGCCCATGCGACCGCGACCTGGCCGCATGCCGCGGGGACCGAAGTGTGGTGGCGGCGCCATGGCGCGATGCTTCGCCATCTCCATCATGGCCTTGAGTAGCTCTTGGTATTGCGCCGACGTGATGTCGCCGTTGCTGCGGGCTTCACACAGGCGGTACATCAGCGTGTCCAGCATCACCGCTCCACCTGCGCTGCCACCACGTCCGCCCGGACCGCCATGCCCTCGTCCGCCGGGACCTCCCCAGCCACGACCACCCTTGCCTCGGCGGCGCTTGCCATGTTTGCCCGCGTTGGAGTGCATGCCAGATTTGCCGTGCGCGCCCTTGCCGTGGCCGCCCTTGCCGCGCGGCGTCCGCATGGTGCAGATGCGCTGCACGTTGGCGCTCTTTTGCGCGACGGACAATGCGCCAGGAGTCGCTACGACATAGGTGCCGGGCTCAGTCAGCTGCACCGCTTTGACCTGCGCACCTCGATGGCATCCCGACGCGAGCAACAAGGTCGCGAGTCCGATTCCAAGATAAGTCCTTTTGGTCATGTCTATCTCCTGGGAGCCCGGCGCGAACCAGCGCCACCGACGCTCAACCCCGTATAGCAGTATTTCGATCGGCGCGGGATGAGACCCAGCAAGCTCGACGCGACGGAGCGCCCCAGTTGCCCCTGAGCTCGCCATGCTTCGCAGTGCTCCGCCGCACTTTAGTGCACGCCTGGGGTGCGTACTACGTCAGTCACGGCTTCCAATCTCGAACGCAACGCACCGGATAGGGGGAGGTCGTCATATCGTGGCCCACCAAACCGGAAGCCGCCGCATTGAAGTCGACGAACCAGGCCTGAGACGGGTCGGGTTGGTAGGGAGTGGAGGTCCAGTGCCCGAGTTTCGGGGTGTTTCCGAAGAGCACCGTGTCAATGTGGGGAGCTGAGCCACCTTCTTTCACGATGGTCAAGAGTTCTTTCGCGGTGGGAACTCGCCAGTCCTCGTGGCCCGCGTGAATGAAACCGTCGCAATAGGCCAACGCGGATGTCCAGTTGTGCGACTGGCCGTTGTCGACGACGTTCGGCCACATCAGGCGCGTCTTGCTGTCTGTCACTACGCCGCAGGGATCTGCCGTGAATTTCCCAACAAGGTCGTTCTTCACACAACGCCCGAAGCGAGGGGTCGAGTTCTTGCCGACGTCGTAGACGAGGCCGTCCTTGAAGTCGATGTGCACGTGCGACGTAGTCGCTGTGACGTTGAAGGACGAGCTGGTCCAGAAGCTGCGGTTGGCCGCGCTTGGCATCGTGAACGTCTGGTCGATAGTCGGTTCCGGGCGCCCGTAGTCGATCAGGGTACTCAGCTCTCCGGCACTGGGGAGCCGCCAAGAGAGGCCATATTTCGTTTTGCAGCGAGTGCCCACCTTAGCGTGGTCGTCCGCGTTCAAATAGTCCTTCGTCCAAACCAGTCCGGTGACGGGATCCGTGACTTCGTTGCCGGCGACACTGTACGAGGGCACGGGCTCCTGCTTGACGCCGTCCTGAGTGGACAGGGGACCGGTGGTTGGGCAGGTGATGACAGTTGCGCCGTTGGAGCACAGCTTCGTTGCGGAATCCGGCCACCCACCCGTCGGAGCACCCGGGCTGCACGTCGACCCCCCGGAGCCGCCGCTGCCGGCAGCGCCACCACTGCCTGCGCTGCCCCCGGTGCCGGCAGCGCCACCACTGCCTGCGCTGCCCCCGGTGCCGGCTGCGCCACCACTGCCCGACGAACCGGATGAGCCGGCGGTGCCGCCGCTGGCCGATGCGCCGGCGGTGCCGCCGCTGGCCGATGCGCCGGCGGTGCCGGACGTGCCGCCACCTGCGGAAACACCGCCCGTCCCAGCTCCGCTTGCGCCCGCATCGCCTCCGGGGGGCGCGCCGTCCTTGCTGCTTTTGGAGGTGCACTGCAACCCGGCCAGGGAGACCGCAGCCGCAAACACAATCTCGGGGCGAATCCGAAGCATGTGAAGCTCAGTATACGCAGCCTCGAGGGGGCGTGATGGACTTTGTGTTTCGGGCGGCGAACTGGAGCGCGGCGCCACCCGCCCCATCACAGCTTCTTGGGCGGTTCGACGACGAAGCGCGCCGTTGCCAACACCTTGCCGGCTCGCGACACCTCGACGCGATACTTGCCATCAGACCCTTGTCCGGCTTGTTGACGTTAGACCAGAGGTTGACGTGATCGAGGGGCTTGCTCGACGAGACCTTCAGCTTGGTGTCGGCATTGGCGATCGTCTTGTCAGCGCCCCCCGGGCCAAACCCCTCCCCGATCCACTGAACCTTGTACTTGCTGTCCGCCTTGGGCACGTCGGTACTTCGGTAGGACATCTGGATGACGGGCGCATCGGCGGCAAAGCGGTCAGTTCGATCCACGCACTGCTCGTTCACCAGCACCCGACAGGTAAAGGTGCCCACCGGCAGTTCGCCGCTGGGGCCAGCCACCTTGGTCAGGTTGGCGCCGTCCACGGTCATGGTCCAGACGCCCTTGTCCTCCTTCGACTCCTTGTCGATTTTGAACGTGGTCTTGATTCCGACCAGACTCACATCGAAGGAGTCCCGCCGAAACTCTTTGACGGACGCTCCCGTCAGGCTCTTGTTCACGCTACCGGACTTGCGTGTGTAGTCGACGCCGCCCTTTTCATCGATGCGCAACCGCATGCCGTCGCCTTCCCACGTGCCAACGAACTTTGCTTGGTAAGCCTTCATGGCCTTGGCGTTCGCGGCGGCCCACACCTTGTTTGCCGCCTCGACCTTGGTCTCGAGCTCTCTGATCTCCTTGTCCGCGGTCTTGTTCAGGGCCTTGAGCGCTTTGATCCGTTCCGCTTCATCTTTGGGAAGCTTGTCGTGAGCCTCCTTGTAGACCTTGCGCTTGGCCTCCACGGTGGCTTTCATGGGTGGCTTCGCCTTTTCGACCAAGGCGTCGTAGTCCTTGACGTTGTTGCGGTAGCCCGCTTCTTCCATCTCAGATCTCCGCAGGCGAGCAGCGCAATGAGCAGGAGCAGCAACGGGACGGCTGGAAATCGGAGTCGGGTCATCCCAAAACGCTAGCAGCGGCGCGCGGGCGCTGATCGCGCGAATCCATTTCGCAACCTCGAGCGACTCCTGCACTACCCGCCCGCACGGCAGCCCGGAGTCCGGCGCAAGATGCGCTACTTGCAGTCGCCGCTTCCGCCGCACGTCATCAAAGGGTAGCCGTAGCAGGCTTCAGCGATGCACGTCTTGGCGGCGCACTCGGCGTCTGTTTTGCACGCTTGCACGCTACTCTTGCCCACGCCCGGTTCGGGCAGGCAGTTCGCGGGCGCGTTCTTGTCGACGTAGCGAGTGGCCGCGAAGCCACCAAGAGTCGAGCCTGCCGGCAAGACCGCTGTGCCGGTGCAGCAGATCTCGCCGCTGGCGCAATCTCCCGTCTCATCACAAGCTCGGTTTGGCGCCTTGCAGTCAGCGAGGGTTGCGACGCAACGGTCGACGCCGCCCCCCGCTGACTCGTGACAGCAGATCTGGCCCGGAACGCTGCACACTTCGGTGCCGCACTTCAGTTGCCCCGGATCCGGAGTCAGAGGTGCGATGCCGCCTGCACCCCCGGCTCCTCCACCCGCTGCGCCTCCGCCGGTTCCCGCCGTTCCACCCGAAGTGGTACCGCCGGTCGCAGCGCCGCCGTCTTCGCTCGTGCTTCCGCAGGCAGTCAGTCCGAGGGCAAAGCCCAAACACACCCAAGTTCGCATGTGTTTCCCTGTGCCCAAGACTCTAGCATGGCCCGTGAGAGCCAAGGCCCCGGCGATCGGTGTGGTAGCGTGCGCTCCGTCATGAAGGGAAAAGTGATTGGGTATTGGGTCACCACTTGCATCGTTGCTTTTGCCATGATCGCGGGGGGCATCGGGGACATGCTGCTTCCGGAGCCCATCGCGAAGATACTCACGGGGCTGGGCTATCCCTTGTACTTCGGTCGCATCATCGGGATCTGGAAGTTTCTGGGCGGGCTGGCCATCTTGATTCCCGGTCGCCCGATACTGAAGGAGTGGGCCTACGCAGGAATCGTCTTCGATCTGACGGGCGCCGCCTGTTCTCACATCTATAGTGGCCATGGAGCCAAGGACGTGCTCACGCCGCTGGTCCTTCTGTGCATCGTGATCGCATCCTATCTGCTGCGGCCCGAGACCCGGCGGATTCAGCGCGCGGCGACCTGAGCGCTACTTCAAGCTGACCGGGCAACCGCGCACGACGGCTGCGCCGCTCTCTTGGATTGTCCACGCTACGTAGGCAGCGTCGGCTCCAAGGTGGGCCGCCGACCAAGCATCCAGTTGGACCGTAGTGGGTGGAACGAACACGTCCAGATCGTGGCTGAGCTTGCCAGCGTTGTCGAAGCGGTAGAGACGCACGGTCAAGCCCCCTTTGGTGGTCGAGGCAGCAAAGAGCGCAGAGTCACCATCGTAGGAGGGCACCGCGGGCGTCGGAATCGCCGTGAGCTTGGCTAGCTTCGTGAAATTCCCTTTGCTGCCAGTGAAGGGATCCAAAGCGTCGACGATCTTGTCCGGCGCATCGGCCGTCGACCAGACTTGTTCGTCCCCGGCGTCCGCCTTGAAGCCTGCAACGGCCAGAACCTTGTCGGCCCCGACCCGCGTCAGAACCAGTGGCAGAGTCTCGCCCGGGACTCCAGCCGAAAGATCGATTCGACCCCGATCGCCGAGTTGAAAGGAGCCCGACGAATTCGGCTTGTAGTAGTAGTCGGTACCGGCTGCCACGATGTGACCGGGCAGATTCGCCACGTACCCGCGCACGTCGGTACCCGGAGGGATAGACGAGAAGTGCCATGAGCCGTTCAGGCCGATACGCCCGCTGAACAGGCTCCCATCGCATGTGACAGCGACCTGGTCGTTCGTATCTGATGGCAGCGTCAGCGCAAAATCGACCAGATCGATCTTCTCGCAACCGGCCGGCGGACCACCGCCACCGGGTTGCCCGTCTGGTGCTGGCGTCTCCTTCGCCGCACCGAGAGTCGCTACTCCGCTGCTGTTGCTCGTGCCAGCAAAGGTCAAGATGTTGTCGTCACGGATCGCGAAGAACTCGAAATCCGAAGCTGCCGAAATGCCCTCGACGATCCGAAAGGCGGCTCCTGCGTCTCGCGTCTTGACCGGTGACGCCTTGCCGGCGGCGTCCACGCTGCGGATGGCAAGCGACCAGTTGTTGCCTTTGCTATAGCTGACCGCAACGTGGGCTCCCCCTCCCGGGACCGAAAAGACGACCAGGCGCGGCGCGTCCAAGGCATCCGCGCTCAGGCTCGTGGAAGTGAACAGATCCACTACGGGCCCCGTGCAGCCCACTGCGCCGGCGGATCCATCTGGCCCCGCATCTGCCGGTTGACCACCACCACCGTTGGAGCCGGCCGAACCCGCCGAACCGTCGATGCCAGAGTCGCTGACGCCACCACTCCCCGCCGCATTGCCACCGGCGCCAGCGCTCCCCGGGCGGTCCTCGAACTCGCCGAGCCCCAGCAAGTTGCCGCAACCGCCCAATACCAGCATTGCAAAGGTGCAATGAACGCGATTCACAATCATGAAACGTCCACGATGCTAGCACACCACGCAGGTCGCGACGCAGGTCCGTAAGCATCGGTGCGACGCTGCGATGTCGTTTCGGCGCAGGGCTTTCGCAACTTCGAAGTTGGGCGGAACAAGTTGCGCAAGATTGAGTCGGCGCGGAACAAGTTGCGCAAGTCGGCACGTCACATCAGGTGAAACACGGAGTGGCACACGCGATGCAAGCTCACCGCACTCACCTGGAGGCGTCATCGTGCATTCACGCAACACTTTCGTCATCTGCGCGCTGCTTGCGTTCGTCACAGCCTGCAAAGAAGAGCGAACTGCTTCATCGTCCAGCAAAGCGCCCACTGCGTCCGCCGCGCCAACGGCCGAGGCGGAGCTCAAACCATCCGAGCTGAGCATGTTCGCCCAGCTGCCCAAGGTGATGTTGTCGGACTCCAACCCGATCACCGATGCCAAGATCGAGTTGGGCCGCATGCTATATTACGAAAAGCGGGTGTCGAAGAACCAGGACCTGTCCTGCAATAGCTGCCACAAGCTTGACGCCTATGGCGTCGACGGTGAGGACTTCTCCACCGGCCACAAGGGCCAGAAGGGTGGTCGCAATTCGCCGTCGGTGTACAACGCGGCAGGCCACCTGGCGCAGTTTTGGGACGGCCGAGCGCCTGACGTAGAGAAACAAGCGGAAGGCCCCGTGCTCAACCCCGTCGAGATGGCCATGCCGGATGAAGAATCCGTACTCGCGGTACTACGCTCGATGCCGGAATACGTGGCTGCGTTCAAGAAGGCGTTTCCCGACGACGAGCAAACCATGAGCTACACCAATTTTGGCAAAGCCATTGGAGCGTTCGAGCGCAAGCTGGTCACACCTTCTCGATGGGATAAGTTCCTTGCTGGAGATCTGAAAGCACTCTCCGCGGTCGAGAAGAAGGGCGTGAAGTCCTTCATGAGCGCGGGCTGCACAGCGTGCCATAGCGGCGCCTACCTCGGCGGTTCGACCTATCAGAAACTCGGTGCCGTAAAGGCTTGGCCCAATCAGAAAGACACCGGGCGCCTCGAGGTGACGAAGAAGGACGCGGACAAGATGAGTTTCAAGGTGCCTAGCCTGCGCAACATCGCAAAGACCGCGCCCTACTTCCACGACTCCAGCGCGAAGGACCTGAAAACCGCTGTCACCATGATGGCGGAGCATCAGCTCGGCAAGAAGCTCGAACCCAGTGAAGTTGGGTCCATCGTGACCTTCCTCGAGGCGCTCACCGGTGACCTGCCGACGGACTACATCAGAAAGCCTACACTACCCGAAAGCACGGCGAAAACTCCCAAGCCCGACCCGAACTAGCCTCCGTTGACCAAACGCCGCGGGACGTAGATGCTTGGCTCATGCGCAAGCACGGGATGATTGCACTGGCGCTGGTGCTCGGAGGCTGCGCCAGCGCGCCCACGGCCGTGCCACCAGTCGAGACGGTCGAGGCGGAGAAGCCATCGACCCCAGAAGCCGCGGAGGAAGCCAGCAACCCTGCTGAAGCCGACAGCGGGCCACCGGACGGGGCCCCCGTCTACACCGAGCCTCCGCCTCGGATCGTGCGACGCCACCACGTGTTCGGGACCATGCGGGCTCGCGCGGCGAAGAAGGTCGTGATGACTTCCGTATTGACCACTGCCGCCGACGAGGCCGAGACGCTGGCCCCCGGCACCGAAGCCGTTTTGGAGTTCAAGCCCAAAGGATCGAAGGAATGGGTCCCGGTCGCGGATGTGATCGTAAAGCAGGTCACGATGAAAGGCCGGCGCGTGCTCGGCAACGAGCGACAAGAGATCGCGCTCGAAATCCAGACGGAGCACAAGCAGACGGCACTGTTGCGCAAACAGAGTCCGTTTCGGCGCAACGCCCGAGTCCGCCTGCAGGTCGATCGCATGGAGGACGCCGAAGCCGCGGCTGCAGTGGAACCTCCGCAAGTCGGCGGCAACGGCAAGTTCGGTCTCGTGGTGAGTTTCCGTTCCCACGGCGCGGGCACGGATCGGGCGGCCAAGGACAAGGTCGAACTTGCCGTCCAACAGGTGCAGCAAGCTGGTAAGATGAAGCTCCCATACCGGGTCGTTCATTGGGGCAAGGAAGGCGAATCTGATTACTGCTTCCCTTTGCGCGGAAAGAATCCGGCGATTCGCAATTTCGTCAAGAAGGTTGCTGCTATCGCTGCGAAGAGTTCACGCGTAACCATGCGCCGTGACGCCCCATGTCGCGAGGGTCACTAGCACTACTTGCACAGGCGGGTGGCGGGGTTGACGGTCGTGCCGCAGCTGAAGAAGCTCGGGCTACTCCCTGTCTTGTATTTGCCCTTCTTGAAGGTCGCGGCCATCAGATGGATGTGCGGACCTCGCTTCTTGTTCTGGCAGCGCGCGGCGGAGCATCGCTTCAAGGCGGTAGTCGCCAACCAGGACGGCTCCCTCTACGCACTGGGCCATTCACCGTTCGACACGGGACGTGACATGTCTTTGGTGCGCATCACGGAACACGGCAAGCTCGACGAAGGTTTCGGGACCCGCGGCGTCGTGCGCTTGGGTCGCCATCGAACCTTCGGCGAAGACGTCGCGCTAGACGCGCAAAGTCGCGTCGTCGCCACGGGCTATTTCTATACCAAGGGGGGCACGCGCTCCCTCGTGGCGCGAGTCACGAAGACAGGCAAGCTAGACCCGAAGTTCGGACGCGCTGGGTTGGTAGTGCACAACTCAGGCAGCGACAATCGAGCGCAACAGCTGCACGTGAGGGCCAACGGCAGTCTGCTGATCAGTGGCTACCATGCGGCGACCCAGAACCAGGTGTTTTGCCTTCAAGACAATGACGCGCCCTGTGCCGGCTACGGCAAGGGCGGCGTGGCCGTGGTGACGGTGCTGCCGGGGCACGGAGCTTTCGCCACTCGCGAGGGGAGCTCGATACCAGCTTCGGACGCAATGGCGTGGCTATTCCTCTGGACGGGGACGACCAGCTGTATGCATTGGTGCCGTTGGACAGCGGACAGATCCTCGGCGCCGGCTTTCGTGACATCGGCGACAGTTCGCAACCGCTCTTCGTGCTGCTTACGGCGGCAGGCCAAGAGCAGCGGCCTTCTTGGGTAGACGAAGCAGCACCACGGCCCAGCTTCGTGTTCGACGCAGTCGTGGACGCCAAAGGACGAGTGCTGGTCGCTGGCGATACTCCGGGGATCGCTGGTCTGCGTGGATCGGCCGCTACCGCTGATGAGCTACCGAACCCTCAACTCCCACTGCAAGGGTTAGCACTGCAGGATCCGTTGACCACATCGGAGCACTGGCTGCTGATGACGCACTTGACATGGTTGGGTGTGGTGGACGAGCAGCCGCTGCCCACATGGCAGGTGTCGTGGGCGTCAACGCACTCACCGCGCCAGTAGGACTTCTCGACCTTCGGATAGCAAGTCTTCATCTTCGACGCATAGGATTCGCAAACCGGGTACTGACACGTGCCGGTCCCACCGGAACCGCTGCCTCCAGTGCCACTTCCACCTGCACCATTGCCACCGGTGTTGCTTCCCCCAGTGCCACTTCCACCTGCACCATTGCCACCGGTGTTGCTTCCCCCCGTGTTTCCGCCGCCTCCGCCTCCGGAGTTAGCCGTTCCAGCACTGCCGCCCTTGGAACCGGCGGCCCCTGCGGCGCCACCACCACATTGCACCTGGCAACCTTGGATGTCGCCCCCACCACAGGTGCAACTGTCTTGACAGGTCCTGCATCCGTCGCAGTTCAGATTGGGATCACATTCGCCTCGCGCGCCAGCACCCCCGCCCGCGCCGGCGCAATTCGTGGCCGTGCCGCCACCCTCTCGGGAGTCCTCGGACATGTTGGCCTGCTCAGGTGGGCAGCCGCCGCCGGCTCCGGTGCTGCTGCAACCGCCAGCGAAAAGGGCCAATGCAAGGGCGAGCGTTCTCATCGGTGCGTACTACGGAACATACTCGCTGTTCTTCCCGGAGCAAGCAGATTTCCGAGGGCAGTGGGGTCAGGAGTACAGCTTGGGCGCACGTTCGCCGAGGAAGTTCATGACGGCCTCGCGATCCGCCACGGCGATCTCGAACAATTCGAAGACGAGAGCATCGAGCGCGCGACGCCCCCCAGGCTCCACGCCGCGGGTCGTAAGCTCATGGGTGGCGCTCACGAGACCGTGGAGTTGATCGGGAGACGCATTGGGCCGGGGAAGGCAGCGCAGGTGTCGAACCTTCATCTGGGGAAAGGTGGCTTGTCGAGCATCCCGGCGCCCAGCCAGATGAAGAGCTCGGTACAGCGCGCTGTTCAGCAACGCCACGGTCGCTTCGGGAGGGAGCTCGTCATGGCTGAATCCTGCGATCAGCGAATTGCGGAACGGCAGGCCGTCGTGCAAAGCCGCGATGGGCCAAGCGGCCGTTTGACGCACGACAAAACGAGCTCGCTCGTAGTCGGATCGCGGTCGCAAGCGGCAGCGCGCCTCTTTGAGTACGTCCGGGTCTGGGTTCAAGAAAAGTCGGGGCGGCTCCTGTCGGAACTCTTGCACGTTGCGCCCCTCGAGCAGCGGGTAGGTGTGCAGGTCGTCGGGCTCTGCCGCGCGCAAGAACAAGCGCTGGGACACAACGCCACTGCTCTGGAAGCCCATCTCTCCAAAAAGCGTTTCCGGGAAGCAAGGTCTGTCGGTGAGCCCCAGCAGCACTTCCGGTGGACGAATGGCTGCAGCGCCAACGCGTGCACGAGAGCGTTCCGAGAGCTGATAGTGGCGGTCACCGCCGCGAGGATCCGCGCCCGGATCTGCCAGCAAGACGAAGCACGGTTGAGTCACACCAGCGAAGGCGTCCTGGCCCAACTCGAGTAGCGGCTCGCGAACCGTGTGGGTGCGGGCCAGAGCGGCGCGCACGGCTCGGTATCCGTCGAGATCGGCAATGGGGCTCGGAACGAGGAGCGCGATGGTTCCGCCGGGTGCCAGCTCCGCTGCACGCTCGATGAAAAGCGCGTGCAGCGTGGGGTAGCCAGAGAACCCGCGATAGCGCCGACGAAAGAATGCTCGCATTTCTGCTGGAAGCGGTTTGGCAGCGCGTCCGGCAAACGCCACCCACGGCGGATTACCTACAACCAGATCGAAGGCGCGGCCTTCGGCGAACACCTCAGGAAAGGACGCTGCTGGGTCGAGCGGTGCCTCATCCAAGCCGGGACCATCCTTGGGTTCGATCAGGGCGTTACCGACCGCGAGGTGTCGTCGCAGCCCCGAAAGCACTGCAGCGTCTTCACATAGCAGCGTCAGGCTCGCCTCGGAGGTTGCAAGCGCAAGTTCACTCTTGTCGATGCCGTAGAGCTGCTCCGTAACGATCTCAGGAAGGCTGCCACCTTGCTCGCCAAGCGCCCGCGCGGCGGCGAGAAGAAAAGCGCCAGCACCCGACGCTGGGTCGACGATGCGCAAGGAGCCAGACTCCTTGCCAATGAGCACTGCGCTCATCACGTGTCGGGTCCAGTGTTCCGGCGTGAAGAAGCTACCACTGGGTTTGCGACCACGCGCCCAGCGCAACTCGTCTTCGTCACTCAGCTGAACATCGAGCATTCGTTCCAAGACAGCTCCGAGGACCTCGAGGGGCGCTCCCTGCAGACTCCCGGCCAAAGCCCGCACTGCCGCGCCACCCGCTTCCTGAGCTTGCGGCAGAACTTCCAGCGCGCGGGATTCGAGTTGCAGCAAGCGCGACTCGTCTAGCAGTGCGCATGGGACGGCGTTTTCTTCACACCAACCCCGAGCAGCAGCGCTTACCATGATGTCACGCAACGCGTTCAGACGATCGAGTGGAACGGCAGTCCCCGTGCTGAAAACCTGCTTCAAAGCTTCCAAGCGTTCGTCGCGGCGCCGGGCCATTCAGCGCCTCTCGGCATTTCGGCTTTTGGCCAAGCGTGAAGCGAGCTTCATCGCCGCCAACATGCCATCGGGATCGGCACGGCCGGTCCAAGCAACGTCGTAGGCGGTACCGTGATCGACACTCGTTCTCACGATGGGCAAGCCCAAGGTGACATTCACGGCATCGCCAAATGCGACGAGTTTGGTCGGTATCGTCGCCTGGTCATGCAACATCGCCACGACGCCATGGATCTTGCCGGCGTGAGCCAAGCGGTAAGCGGTTTCAGCGCCGATGGGGCCGTCGAGACGCGCACGCCGTGAGAGCAGTCGGCGCGCGCGCGCGATCCCGGGCACGATGGCGCGCCCTTCTTCGACCCCGAGCAGCTCGGACTCACCAGCGTGGGGGTTCAGAGACGCAATCACAATGTGCGGCTCGGGCACCCCAATGGAGCGCAAGAACGCGGCAAGCTCCACAGTGGCAGCGCACACGCTTTCCGTCGTGATGCTGCGCGCGGCCCGAGCAACAGGTAGATGCGTCGTCACCAGAGACGTCGAAAAAGTCGGCGCGTAGAAACACATCACGCTCCGACCTGACGCAACCCGCCTTTCGATGTGCTCCGTGTGCCCGCGGAACCTCGCGGCACCCTTGGCTCCCGAACGAGCAATCGCACCCTTGTTGGCCGGACCGGTTACGAGGGCACTGCCCGGATGCCGCAGCGTGAGCTCAATGGCTGCATCGATCCAGCCGAGGGCTGCGCGGCTGGCCAGCTTGCTCGGGCGGCCGGGCCGGTAGTCACGCCGATGCAGCGCCGGCCCGGGATCGTGAACGGCAATCTGACCGCGCTTCGGTGGCGCATCCGCGAACTCGACGAGCTGTTTGCGGGTCGACTTCGCAACCGCCTGAGCCTGGCGGATCACGTCGCCACTTCCCACCAACACCACTTTCGAAGCGGAACGCAGAGCTGCGGCAACCGCGACCTCGGGGCCAACACCCGCTGGACATCCCAGACTCACGAACAACACGCATCGGGTTCTAGCAGGCGCCGGCGCTGCGGTTCCGCAATTATTTCTTGCGTTGCGCCGCGCATACCTGGATGCAGGGTACCGGGATCAGCGTCTTGGAGCAGTCGCAGTCCTTCGTCCCGCTGTTCGGTTTGGGAGGCGGGGGACCGGATCGGCTCATGGACCGAGTACTCGTATGGGTCCGGCCGGCGCGGAGGGTGATGGTCGAGCGTCGCGTCACGTACCCCGTCTTCTCACGTCGAATAGAGTGCCTGCCCGCGGGTAGCCGAACGGTGACTGGGCTCCGCCCGTAAGGCTTGTGATCGATGTAGATGCGGTCGCAACCTGGACTGCAGTTCACCTTCAAGGTGCTCATTTGTGCTTTCGAGGAGCTCGTCGCGCCCCCAGGCTTTTTTCCAGCGTCGGGCGGAACCAGCGCAACACAACCTCGTTTCGTGAACCGCATCCCAGGTGGACACGTTTCATCGATGACTTTGATGCAGCGCTCACCGCTTCGACGCGTGCCCTGCGGACAGGCGACCTCGGGTCTAAGCGGTGGTGCGGGAGGCGCAGGCACCTCGGCGGGCTCCTCTCCCAAGTAACCGAGGACGGTCGGCTCCCAAGCGTCCCGCGTGAAGAAGGCGGCAGCAATGAGCCCGAGCGCGCCAATAGTTGCGAGAACGAGCCAACCCAAGCATCCCCATCCCCGTCTGGACTCGGTTTGAAAGCTCCCCGGCGGCGCATAGGGAACGGCGCGGGTGCTTGCCCAGGGGGCGCCGGTGGTCGGCGCGAAACCAGGAGCAGCGTAGGGCGACGGATAGTGAGGCGCTGGGGTGGGAGGCACGGGCGATACCCGGGGCTGGGGCCCAGGCGTGACCCACGCTGATTGCGCTTGAGGCACTTGAACCATCTGCTGGGCGGGCGGCGGCGCCGGGGGGGTATCGATGCGCAGCGGCGGCATGTCGTCCACGGTGTGCGCGACGGCGGCCACAACGGCTTGCTCTGGTTCGGGCTGGTCGGTGGGAGCCAGCGCCTTTTCCAACTCCTGCCCGGCGAGGGTTGCGTTGGCAAAGCGTTGCGTCGGGTCGCGTTGGACCGTCTTTGCGAACCAGGCATCAAAACCCGTTGGCAAGCGAGCATCGGATGAGATCTGCGCGGCTCGTTCCGATGCCGGCGCGATTGGATCGAGCAAGACCTCGCGCATGATGGCTTGGAGCGTCGTGTTTTCGTCCCGCGCGCCAAGCCAGTAGTGGCGACCCGTCAGGAGCCAAAACGCAATGAGCCCCATCGCCCAGACGTCCGTTGCCGGGGAGATCTGGCCGCTGCTCGCTCCCGCTTGCTCCGGTGCCATCCAAAGGGGGGTGCCCAGGGAAGCCGTGGCGGAGGCAGAGTGAGCCTGGGACGTCAGTTTGGATATGCCGAAATCCAGGACCTTGACCGTGAAGGGAATTCCTGCGCGTCGGGGCGCAGCGAGAAAGATGTTCTCGGGCTTCAGATCTCGATGAACGATGCCGCGCTCATGCGCGGCACCCAGGGCGTGGCACAGCTGCGCCATGATTTCGCGCAGCACTGCAGGCCCAGCTCGGCCGGTCGCAGCCGCTTCGAGTAGGTCGGTGCCGTCCAAGAGCTCCATGGCGAGCCAGGGCATGCCCGTTTCGTCGTCGACACCGGCAGCGATGACCTGCACCACGTGATCGCTGGGGATTTGCGACGAGATCTTCGCCTCTTGCTCGAACCGAGCGCGAAGGCTCGCATCGCGCACGAGTTCCGGATGCATCAACTTCAGTGCGCGTTGTGCTCGCGTACTGAGCTGCTCCACCACGTACACCGCCCCCATGCCACCCTGGGAGAGCGGGCGGAGAATACGGAAATCTCCAGCGAATAGAGTTCCCGGCGCCAGTTGAAACGCCGTCATAACCCAGCAAAGAGCTTACACCACACGGACGCCGGGGTGCCAATGGGCAAGCCTCTCAATCGTCCGGGGCGCGAAGTTTGTAGCCGCTACCGCGTAGTGTCTCCAGTGGCAAAGTGTCCCCGAGTTTCGCGCGCAAGCGGCGGACGTGAATGTCCACGGTCCGCGCGCCACCCTCGTAGCGATTGCCCCACACATTGGACAGCAGGTGCTCGCGGGAGAGTACGCGGCCGCGTCGTTCGCAAAAATACACGAGCAGCGCGAACTCTTTCGCGGTCAATGCGACGGGTTTGCCGTCAATGCGCACGTCGTGAGCTGCACGATCCACCACGATATTGCCCACCTTGTGGCGTTCTTCGGTAGCGAACTCGCTGACCTTCCACTCCAACGCCCGAATACGAGCGTAGAGTTCTGCGGGCACGTAGGGGTGCAGCACGAAATCGTCAAAACCGTTCGACGGTTCGACCCGCCCGAGTTGAGGCACCGTCACGGCAAGCAGGGTCCCCACGGCGTCGAACTCCCTCTCCTTACGCAGCGCGCGAAGGGCAGCCACACCCAGATCCGGCCTGTCCAGAGCCTCGAAGACCAAGGCTCGCAGCGCCGTGCCGTCTTCCAGCAGCCCCAAAGGATCGTCCCAAAGATCTTGAGCGAGAACTTCGGCGCCGAGCTGCCGCAAGACCGCGACGGCACCGTCATCCCGCTCCAGCAGCGGTCCGTGCCCGATTACCCCCACGACGGCGCGAGCGCGCGTCGACGGGCTCTCACCCGATCTGCGTGCCACCGACGGTAATCTGCTCGATCTTGATAGTCGGGCAACCAACGCCAACAGGAACGCTCTGGCCGTCCTTGCCACAGGTCCAAATGCCGTCAGATAGCTCGACGTCGTTTCCGAGCATGCTGACTTGCCCGAGGGTCTCGGGACCGTTGCCGATCAGGTTCACACCCTTCAGTGGCGCCGTGAGCTTGCCGTCTTCAATCAGGTAGCTCTCCGTAAGCGAGAACACGAAGTCGCCATTGGAAATATCGACCTGGCCACCGCCAAAGGTTTTGGCGTAAACCCCCTTCTTGACGCTTCGCAGGATCTCTTCTGAGTCGTGGGGCCCAGCGAGCAACACGGTGTTGGTCATTCTCGGCATTGGCGCGCACTTGAAGCTCTCGCGTCGACCGTTCCCACTCGGCTCTGTCTTGAAGTGACGAGCGGACAGGCGGTCTTGCATGTACCCCCGAAGCATTCCCTCTTCGATCAGCGTGCTGGCCTCTGGCTCGATACCTTCGTCGTCAACGTTGATCGAGCCGCGGCTCTGCAAGAAGGTCGGGTCGTCCACCACCGTGCATAATTCGCTGGCGACGCGCTCGCCAACCTTGCCCGTGTAGTTGCTAGTGCCCTTGCGGTTGAAGTCCGCCTCCAACCCATGGCCAACGGCTTCGTGCAACAAGATGCCGCTGTCCCCGGGAGAAAGCACGACTTGAAGTTGCCCAGCCGGGGCCGGACGAGCGTCCAGCAGGGTGATGGCTTGGCCGACTGCGCGCTCGGCATGCCACTCTGGGGGTTTGTCGTCGAAGTAGCCCAGTGTCATTCGACCACCCCCGCCGCTGCGCCCTGACTCGCGCTTGCCCTCTTGCTCGGCGATCGCCGACACGCCGAACCGCATGAGGGGTTGCACGTCGTGCGCGAAACGACCATCACTGGTGGCAACCAGGATCTCGCGAACTTCTTCGACAAAACTCGCGTCTGCTTTCACGATCCGCTTGTCTTGCGCGAGCGCCGCGCGACTTGCGCGTTCCAAGAGTGCTCGCTTATCCAATCCCGACACATCGATGCTGAGCTGGTCGAGTTCGTAGCGCGCCGGCAAGGTCATTCGGCCCAGCTCGGCTGGGGCAATGCCCCCGCCGCTCTCAGCAATTCGCGCCGCCGTCTCCGCGGCTCGCTTCATCGCCTCCCAGCTCAGATCCTCGACATAGGCGTAGCCGGTCGCGTCCCCACGCTGGACCCGGACCCCAAGCCCAAGGGACACGCCGCGGGAAGCGCTCCGGGTGATTCCTTCCTCGAAGACCATCGAGGCAGCCGCGCGATACTCGAAGTACAGATCCGCATAGTCGCCCCCGTGGGCGAGGGCCACGCCCAGCAGTTTGTGGCAGGTTTCTGGGTCCAGGGCCTGGGCTCCGTCCGGTGCGAAGGGAGCGCGGTACGTGGCACTGACGGTCGTCATGGCCAGCAGACCATGCGACGGCAGCTGCCCATACGCAAGACGCGAAAAGTTCAGGGCTCCCGGACTGGAGCTGTCTTCACTATGCTGCGCGACAATGGCTACCAAGACACTGTTGCTTGTCCTTCATATGGCAGGGAACCTGCTGTGGATCGGCGGAATTGCCGGGGTGGCCGTTGCGCTTGGCATGAAGGGCCCTTCAGCCCCGCGGCGGGAAATCGCGCTGCGCATCTACCGCCGGCTGGCGGTCCCGGGCTTCATCGCGTCGCTGGTGGGTGGTGCAGCCATCCTGGCCATGAACACCAGCCTGTACCTGGCCCAGACTCGGTGGATGCACCCGAAGCTGACATTCGTGCTGGTGGTGATCGCGCTCCATCACATCCTTGGCGCACGCGCCAAGCGGCTGAGCGATGACGAGCCGGTCAAGGCCGCCTCTGGTATGGGTCTGGCGCTGGTCATCTGTGCGGTATGCGCGGCGTTTTTGGCCCTTAGCAAGCCCTTTTGAGAGGCTTTCTGGCCCGGGGGGATTCTTGACCGAACCCCCTGATATCGCATAGAATTTGGCGCTGCCCTCAATGCCTTCGGCCCGGTCTAGCCGGGTTGGAGCGGTCCAGTATGTCGTGTCGATAGATCGCGAGAAGATCCTCCAGTCTGCCCAGAAGTGGGTGGACAAGAAGCGGTACGACCGGGCGGTCGAGGAATACCAGAAGATCGTAGCGAGCGATCCCAATGACGCACGCACCCTACTGAAGGTCGGCGATCTGCAGGCCCGAATGCAGGCCTACCCGGATGCCATCGCGACTTACGACAAGGTCGGGAGCTACTACGCCAAGCAAGGCTTCGCTCTGAAGGCCATCGCCGTTTACAAGCAGATCCGGGAGCTCATCCGGAAGCACGCACCGGATCTTTCCGACCGGTATGCGCACATCGTGCCTCGGTTGGCCGAGATCTACACCCAGCTCGGACTGACGAGCGACGCGCTCCAAGCCTACGATGAGGTCGCTACCACGTTTCAGCGCACCGGGCGCGAGCGCGACGCAATCGACGTGTTCCGCAAGATGGTGGAGCTGGACGGAACGAATCCGCTGCCACACCTGCGGTTGGCGGAGGCATGTTGCCGCGTACAGTCCCTTGACGACGCCGTCGAGGCGTTTTGGACGGCCGCCGAGCTCCTGCTGAAGCTGGGCCGTCGGGATGACGCCCTCAAGGTCATCGAAAGGATCCTTCACTTCAAGGCGGATCCCAAGTTCGCGCGCATGGCGGCAGAACTCTACCTGGCGCGCGGTGGCGCCGAGGACGGCATGCAGGCCCTTGCCAAGCTCCAGGTCTGCTTCCAGGCGGACCCGAAGGATCTGGATACCCTTGCGCTGCTAGCGCAGGCGTTCACCCTGATCAACCAATCCGAGAAGGCCATCGAGGTCTATAAGGAAATGGCGAGGATCGCCCGGGAATCCGAACGCCAGGACCTATTCGACGAACTCCTAGCGCACCTCAACAAGATCGCACCTGATGACGAGCAGGTGCGTGCGCTGACTCAGGCAGGAGCACCACCTCCAGCTCGGGAGCGATCAGTGTCCGCTGTCCATGTGGACGATGCGGATCTCGAACTCATCGACGAAGAAGAGTCTGTCGATGACACCGCTGACGAAGCGCCATTCCAGCTAAACCGCCAGAGCAATCCGGAAATCCGTGCCACCCAAGCGAGCGCGCCGGACGTGGTTGTCGTGGATGACAATCTGCAGGTCGCAGAAGAGCTGGACGACGGCGACGCCTTCGAGGCTCGCGAGCACGCCAAGAAGGCTGTCGTCGACGCAGAATCTTTCCGTCGGCTGCGCTTGTATTCCAAGGCGCTCGAGGTCCTGCACATCGCCTTGGAAGTCGACCCCCGCTCCGTCGAAGCCCGAGAAAAGCTTCGGGAAATTCTGATCGAAAGCGGTGACCGGGATAACGCCATTGGTGAGTCGATCACCTTGGCGGCCTTGTACCTGGAGGGTGGTGATCCGTCACGAGCCGAACTGATGCTCTACGAGGTTCTGGAGGCGGAGCCAGGTCACCCTGCGGCCCTCGAGATGCTGGACCACATGGGAGGCGAGAACACCCAGGCCGGCATGGAGTGGAGCGCCGAAGCGGAGACCGGGCAAGCCGTCGGATACGACCCCTCGGCATACGACCAACAGGCCTACGAAGGAGAATACGAGCAACAGGGGTACGACTCGCAAGCCTACGAGCGCCAGAGCCGTGAGCCGCCAGCCTACGAAGGACCTGCGGAGGAATACGCAACCGAAGAGGGATACGCTTCACAAGAAGAGGGGCATGTCGTTTACGACCACCCCGGCTATGACCGCTACGACTCGACTGCGACGGAAGTCCAATACGCGGAGCCGGAGACGGCGTACAACACCGAACAGAGCTTCGACGGTTACGATCCCCAAGCTCCGCTGCCCTCCTACGATCTGGAGGAGGTGAGCGCGTCCAGCGCAATGGCGAGCACGGAGCCGTTTTCCGACGACGACGCCGGCCAGTACGCAGAATCCGATCCCTTCGCGGACGCGAGCGTTGATGAGCCGTTCGCAGACCAACCGTTGCCATCCTTCCCCTTGGGGCTCGAATACGAGAGCTCCCCGCGAGCCACGGCGCCATCTGTCGACGATCTCGATCTCTCGCCCCAAGCTGACCACAGCTCTACGGAACCCACGGCCACGGATACGATGGCCGTGGAGGAGGCCTTGGAAGAAGCCGAGTTCTTCGTCGCGCGGGGGCTGTACGACGACGCGCGCGCCATCGTCTCAGATCAGCTGAGCAGGACTCCGGGGCACCCGCTGCTGATCGAGCGGCAGAGAGAGATTGACGACATCCTGGCGGCGGCTGGTGAGAGCCGGACCATTGATCGCTCGCAGCTACAGCCGGGGCAGCAGCTCCCCCACGACAAAGAAGAATCCGAGACCGAGAGCGAGGGTGATCGCGCCTTCGACATTGCGGCAAGCTTGGAAGCCCTGGACCAATTGGAGCAGGCGCAGCCCGTGGACTCGGCAGCGGCGCCAGCGGACAACGTCGACGTCGACCAGGTGTTCGAGAAATTCAAGGAGGGAGTGCGAGCGCAGGTGGCGGAGGCAGACAGCGCTACCCACTACGACTTGGGTGTGGCCTATAAGGAAATGGGTCTGCTCGGCGACGCCATCAACGAATTTCATCTGGCTGCCAAAGACGCGACCCGCGAGTGCATGTGCCACGCGATGATCGGCATGATTCGACTCGAGCGGGGTGAACTGGATGAAGCCGCTCGCGCCTACGTTGCCGCTCTGGAAGCACCCCAGAAGACAGTAGAGCAGGAAATGGCCCTCTACTACGACTTGGGCAACGTCTACGAGATGAAGGGAAGCCCCAAGGAAGCCTTGTACTACTTCAAGAAGATCGCCCGGCGCGACCCCGGCTATCGCGACGTTAGCGACCGCATTGCGGCTCTGGCGCCTGGGGAGGCGCCGGTCCCAGCACAAAAGGCCGCAAACGGCGAGGACGACTTCGACGCGGTATTCGACGACCTCTTCGAGAGCAAGTAACCTCGACCGCGACTCAGAGCCTTTCGCCGGCAATCACGAAGTCGACGTCAAGAACTCCACGAGTTCTAGTACTAGCGGCTCAGAGCCCAGCTCTTGCCGTACCGCGGACAGCGCTTGGGATAGCGGAACACCAGCTCGGTACAGCATGCGAAACGCCTTCTTCAGCAGCCGCCGTCGGTCTGCGTCGACCCCCATGCGCTCGAGCCCAACCGTATTGACAGAACGCACGCGGGCCCTGTCACCAGCGGCTGTCATGAACGGAGGAACATCCCGCTCCACGCATGCGCCACCCGCTATGAAGGCTCCGCGACCAAGACGTACGAAAGGAGCTACTGCAACGTGCCCGCCACAGACGACGTTGTCGGACACGGAAACGTGCCCCCCCAGGGTAGTCATGTTGGTCAAAACCACCCGGCTCCCAACGATACAATCGTGCGCCACATGCGCCCCAACCAACAGCCACGTGTCATCGCCGATCTTCGTGACCCCGGCACCCTTCGCCGTGCCGCGATGCACTGTGACCTGTTCACGGAATACGTTTCTGTCCCCGATCTCGAGCCAGGTTGGCTCCTCACCGTGACTCTTGTCTTGGGGCTCCGCCCCCAGGGTCGCATGAGGAAAGACTTTGTTCTGAGCCCCCAAACGAGTGGGCCCTAGCACGGATGCATGAGCGACCAGTTGGGTACCGGCACCTAGCTGGACGCCCGGGCCCACGTAGCAAAAGGGGCCAACCACAACGTTGTCTCCGAGCTGCGCATCTGCGGCAACAACCGCAGTCGGGTGCACCGTAGACGCCACTCAGCCCTCACGCGCGACGATGGACGCGAGCATTTCGCCCTGCGCGCAAAGCGTACCGTCAACGGTCGCTTCTCCGCGAAACTTCCAAACGTTCGTTCGATGCTGCATCACTTCCACGTGCAGATCCAGGCGATCCCCCGGCGTGACGGTGTTGCGGAACTTCGCCTTGTCGATGCCTAGGAAGTACATGAGATGAGTTCGAGGATCGACGGGATCGGATGCGTAGGCCAGAATGCCGCCAATCTGAGCCAAGGCTTCGATGATCAGAACCCCTGGCATGATCGGGCGACCGGGGAAGTGGCCGATGACCCAAGGCTCGTTGTGACTGACCATTTTCACGCCGTGGATGTCCTGGCTCGGGCTCAAGCTGGTAACGCGATCCACCATGACGAAGGGATAGCGGTGGGGCAGGATTTCCAGGATCTTCTGGATATCCAGTTTGACGGGGGCTTCTTGCTTCATGTCTGCCTCTTGCCGCGCAGGAGCTCGGCCATGGCGCGAAGCCATCTTCCTTTATCGACTGCAGGAAAGCCAGCGACGACCGCCCCCGGCGGTATATTCCCAATCACGCCGCTCTTCGCTGCGATTCGAGCGCCATCCCCTACGCGAACATGATCCTTGAAGCCAGCTTGACCGCCGACCCGGACGCCATCACCCACAACGACGGATCCGGCAAAACCAACCTGCGCTGCAATAAGACATCCTTGCCCGATGACGACGTTGTGCCCAACGTGCACGTGCGCATCGAGTTTGCTGCCGCGCTTCACGCGGGTCGGGACAAGGGTGCCCGCGTCGACGGTGCATAGCGGGCCGATTTCGACATCGTCTTCGACGACAACTCCACCCAGTTGGGGCATACGTTTCTGAATGCCATCCGGTCCCTCGACGAATCCAAAGCCTGGTCGACCGATCACCGAGTTTGCTCCGATACGAGCGCCGCGGCCGACATGCACGCCCGCGTAGATCACCGTGTTTTCTTCGACGATCGTTCCCGAACCGATGCGAGCCCCCGGCTGTACGACCACGCCCTCAGCGAGGCTGGCATTCGGGTCCACGCTCGCTTCGCCGAAGCGCTGCTTTGCCTGAGCCTCCACCCGCTCTAGCAAGCAGGCCAGCACCCATAACGGCTGCGCGTGGACTAGGCAGCGAGCCGGATCGAATTTGGCCGAGAGTTGGGGAACGCAGATTGCCACTGCCGACGACGGGACCGCAGCCCGAGGGTTTGCAACGAAAACCAGATCGTCTTCTGCGGAGGCCCAGGTAGGCTCCACGATGCGCCGAACCACTACCCGCGTGAGACGTGAGTCCAGCTCAACGCCATACTCCCGAGCGAGTGCGGCGACGAAGAGGGGTTGCGGCAACTCCACTCCCCTGGCGTCCGCCGTCGGAGCCGCTGCGATACGCCCAGAAGGCCGGGATGCCCCAGGCTCGTACCGCAAGGTTGGGGGCGCACCCATGATCGAATTGGAGCGCCGCTAGAGAGCGATGCTCAGTTGGACTTGGCGGCGGGTTTCGCGGGCTTCTTGGACTTCTTCCCCGCGGCGGGGGCGCTACCCTTACCCTGATTGTATAGGGTGATGACGCGGTCCGTGAGGTCTAGGTCGCTCCGAACGTAGGGCACGGCTTGCTTGTCCATGACCACGTCAAAGCCTTCCTGGGTGGCCATGCGTCGAATCAGTCCCATGGCCTTGGTGAAGATCGGCTGGGTCAGCTCGTTCTGCTTCTTCTGGAGCTCTTTGTTGTACTGAACGAAGACGGTCTGGAGCTGAATCATCTCACGCTGCCATTTTTCGACGCGCTTCTGCAAAGCAGCCTTGCTCAGCACCTCGCGCTGCTTCTCGATGTCCTCACGTTCTTGTTGGAGTTCCGTCTGCTTTCGGTCGAGCTCGCGCTGACGCTTGTCAAAGAGCTTCTTCAGCGTAGCCTGCGCCCGCAAGCCGTCCTCGGTTTCCATGATCGCGCGCTGAGTGTCGACCACTGCAATTTTGCCCTGAGCCTGCGCCGCTGGCGCCAGCAAGCTCACCAGCAAGGCGGCCACGAGTACAAGAAAGCCCTGCTTGAAAAAGCCCTTTGTCATGGCGCGGGCATAGCTACCGAAACGAGCTGGGTCAAGGATGAGCCGGCTTTTTGGGCCGGAAAGTCCCCAGACCACCCCTCAAATCAAGATGAATTCGTCGGCTTCCGTGGCTTCTTGCGCCACGATCGTGCTCGTTTCCTCGTCCCGTTTGATCGCGAGTTCGTACAGCTCCGCGAGAATCGCTGGATGTTCTTTGATCAGCTCCAGGAAGCGCTCCCGAGGAAGATGCAAAGTGACGGTAGGGCAGTTAGCGATGACATCTGCGCTGGAGGGGCGGCGCAAGACCAGCGCGACTTCCCCGACCACCTCTCCGACGCCGAGCTTGGCGATGACCGTCGTGTCGTCACCTTCGTCATGGATCACCGCCACCTCGCCGGAGGCTATCAAGTGCAGCCCGGCCGAATCTTGACCTTGCACGATCAGGCGCTCCCCCTCCTCGTAGGTGCGAGTTACGAAACGGTCCACCAGGGCGGGCCGCTCGTCCACATGCACCGCGCTCAGGATCGAGCTAGTCCGCACAAGATTCTCGACCATCCTGCGGCGGCAGTGATCCGCGAAAAGCTCTCCGACTTGCGGCTGCTTCTCCGCAATCCGATCCAGGGCCTCTTTCCGGGCCACGAGTATCAGGCTCGGGCGCCGAGCCAACACACTCGCTGCGCGCGGAGCCCGGCTCAGCAGCGCCATCTCCCCGAACAGGGCGCCGTTCCCAAGCAGCGCAAGCTGCATGGTCTCGATGGTGTTCCCGTTGTCATCATTGACGTTACGGCGTACCTCCAATTCCCCACGCGCCACGATGAAGGCTTCGGCGCCGGTGGTGCCCTCTTCGATCAACACCGTGTCCGTCGCGACGGTGCTGATCTCGAAGATCCCCACCATGGCACGCAACTGAGGCTCGGTGAGCGCGGAGAACAGGGGATGCGGCGCTACCTTCTGTGCCTCACCGTGTTCCGCTCGATCCGCCTCGAGCAATCGCTTCGCGTCGTGAACGGCCTCTTGTGCCTTCGCCACCAATGCCTTGCCCGCGAGGGCTGACGCCAAAGGTTGGAACTGCTCCGCTTCACCGGGCAGCTCCGGGGGAGCCGCGCCCTTGGCTAGGAGTCGAGGTGATTCCGCACAGAAGACTCTGGCTATTTCGTCTAGATGCTTCTCGGCGTCGGCGCGCAGCGTCTTCAGATCGCACGCAGCTGCGACCGCAAGAGGCAGATTGCCAGCGTCCAACGCCCGGGCAACGCATACCTCCAGCCCCTCGACGGCGACCTCGCGCCTGCCCAAGGCCGCGAGCAGACGGGCGGTCACCAACAGCGCCAAGGGAGAAGCCGGCTCGCTACGCAGCAGAGAGGCGCCCCAGCGCAAGGCGGAGTCCTTCTCATCGGCCAAGGACAGGGCCAGCGCACGGTCCACCGGGCTTTCGCCAGGGGTTTGGCCGGGGAGTCCAGGAGGTGCCGTCGGCATGGGCAGGGGAGCGTATCACGCCCCTTCAGGGCAGGTGAAAGTCCTGGTGGTGGTCGAGGTTTGGCGCATCATCTGTCTTCGTCACGCTTGCCATCGTCGGTCAACGACAGCGCTGCGCTCATGGCATCCGCAGTGGCTCCCACGATGGGCACGACGCTCGCGTAATCCATCCGCGTCGGCCCCAGTACCCCCACCGCCCCGCCAGGATGCCCAGCGTCTTTGTACGGCGCAGCCACGAGGCTCACCGGCATCCCGGCCATCTGTGCCGTGTCCTCGCCCAAGAAGACCTGCACGCGGTCGGTGCTGAGCACGTGATCCAGTAGCTCGACGAGCTTCTCACGCTCCCCGAGCGCGCGTAGCAACTCGCGCAAATGCTCGGTACTGGCGTCCGTTCGCTCCAGGAGACGGGACTGGCCTTCGACAACCACA
Source organism: Polyangiaceae bacterium (assembly GCA_965222375.1). Lineage (GTDB taxonomy): Bacteria > Myxococcota_A > Polyangia > Polyangiales > Polyangiaceae > JACKEA01. The sequence continues at coordinate 1,376,827 of CBDCTZ010000016.1, read as the reverse complement.
TCCATCCCGCGGTCACTTCGGTCGATGGCAGCATTCATCAAAGAAAGGCCGAGACTGCGAAGGTTGGCAACCTCGTCCCGGCCGTCAGCGAGCGCTTGCACGAAATACTCTCGCAATCCTGCGAGAGTTCTGCCGTTCGTCGCCTCTTCCAACAGACCGTGCAATCGCTCGAGCAGCGGAGCCGCAAGATCTTGATCGACATTGATGAAGCGGTTCTCGACAGTCCCGTCAGAGAGGACGATTACGCTGAGCACTTCTCCAGGTCGGGTCGGGATGAACTGAACTTTGACCACGACGCGAGTTTCGATTCGCGGTCGGACTAGCACCGCCGCAGAACCCGTCAGATCCGAAAGCAAGCGCCCGGTTTCGCGTACGATGTCAGTGCCTGGGGAGAGCTCTTCGAACCACTGGGCGATGCGGTGCCGCTCTTCCGCCGAAAGCTGCCGTACCTGCATCAGTGCATCTATGAAGAGGCGAAAGGCCCTTTCGGTGGGTACACGTCCGGCCGACGTGTGGGGCTGAGCCAGAAATCCAGCATCCTCCAGATCCGACAGCACGTTCCGAATCGTGGCAGCTGAGAGCGAAAAACCGTGCTTCTTGACTAGGGTGCGACTGCCCACCGGCTCGCCGGTTGCGATGAACTCGGACACCACCGCGTAAAGAATCGCGCGGGCACGTTTGCTCAATTGGGTGGAAGAGGAACTCAACTTGGTCATTTTTGAGGGCCCGGGACGGCCCGTCAACGGGCCCGCGGGTCGATAGTCCCACCCAGTGGAATCGTGAAGGCTGGTTTTCCCCGAAGAAACCCCCTGAAGATACGTCCAGCCCAGCTGCCTGGAGGGCGTAATAGTTGGCCCAGCACCAAGTTGTCGCCGGAGCCGCGAAATCCTTGACACTTTTCCGCGTGGGCCGCCATGATCGCCACGGTTTTTTCGATGTCCCAGGAGGCCCTTTGACCACCACGCTGCTGGCCGTAGATGACAGCAAGACGATGCGCAAGGTGCTGGAGATCACCTTCGCGGGGGAAGACTACAAAGTCGTCCTCGCCGAAAACTCTCAGCAAGCGCTTGAACTCCTGAGGGCTGAGAGCCCCGCCGTCGCGTTGGTCGACGCCGCCCTCGGCTCTGAGAGCGGGTACGACCTGTGCCAAAGCATCAAGAGTGAAGCTCCCGGCACGGGCGTGATCATCTTGAGCAGCAAGCACGCACCCTACGACAAGGGGCGGGGCGCCGGCGTCGGCGCTGATGACTTCATGGACAAGCCGTTCGACACCCAGCAGTTGCTGGACAAGACCGGCGCAGTGGCGCGCAAGGCTGCGGAGGCGCCCGCGGCAGCACCTCCACCAAAACCCGCCGCGGCGCCGGCTGCGGCTCCAACTCCAGCGCCAGCCCCGGTGGCTCCGCCAAAACCCGTGGCTGCGGCGCCAAGCGTGGCGCGGACTCAAGCGTACGGCGGCCATCCCTCGACGCCAAAACCCGCCCCAGCAGCGCCCGCCCCCGCTCGAGCGCCCGCGCCCGCACCGGCCCCGGCCGCCGCTCCTGCGCCCGCCCCCGCGGCCGCCGCGGCAGCAGCAACCAGGGGCAACGGCGCCCTCGCTGGCAAACTGGCGGACTTGGGCCTATCGCCGGAGCAAGTTGACGGCGTCCTCGCGCTCTCACGCGAGGTGGTCGAGCAAGTCGTGTGGGAAGTCGTGCCGCAACTCGCGGAAACTCTGATTCAGGAAGAGATCCGTCGTTTGACAGCAGAGTGACCGAAGCGGTCGAGAGCCGCTTCCCCTCAACGTCGCTTGGCGCGTCGTTTCTTGGCGGCGGCCTGCTTCTTTCGTGGTTGCTTTGGCCGCGAAACCGCGTCGAAATCCAGGGTTCGAAGCAACGCTTTGCGGCGCTTCTTCACCTCGTTGTCCAGCGCGGCATGGGCACGTTCCAGGTGGCCGGCGAGCCCAAGACCTCGCTTCTTCATCTTCGGGTCACTCAGCAGGGCGTGCGAAATGAAGGGCATCACTGCGGTAACGTCGGCTCTGCAGTACACGCTTCCGGTCTGCACGCTTTCGGCACTCGTCTTTCCCCAAGTGTGACCTTCTGCAGCTGTTGCGGGCGAAAGCGCCCCATTGTCCGCAACATCGACACAGATCTGTACGTCAATGTCAAAACCTCGCGTGGGGATGTCGAAGATCTGCCCCAGGAGCGGTTCACCCTGGAGCGTGTAGTTCTTGGGCACTCCGCCACCCAACATCCACACCGCAAGCTTCTTGCCGAGGTTCTTCTGGCAGTAGTGCTGCAGAGCACTCATCTCGTACACATCCAAAATTGGGTCGACCTCGCATTTGAACTCGTCCCCAAGCAATGCCCGCAGCTTGACCACGTTCAAGAAGATCGAACCATCCTGAACCGCTCCTACGTAGATCGGCACCTTGTTACGAAAGGCGGTTGATAGCAACGACGGTTCTTTTACACCGAGGGCGCTTTCGAGAATGTGCATCTCTTCGCCGAGCAACCGGTGCAGCTCCGCGGTACTCATGCGCTTTTGGAACTTGGGCTTGCGCAACATCGCCGAGAAAACACGATCGCAGTCCAGTAAAGCTTGCTCGGGAAACGCGAGGTCATAGATGCGGATGCAGCGCGCCTTCCGAAGCTCCAAATCTCCCGAATTCGGATCAATCTCGTGAACTGCGTGCCCGATCACACGGTGAGCGTCGTGGTACAGATTCGCACCGGTCGTCGTGATTGCATCGATGAGGCCACGCTCGATCAACGGGTTGATGCAAGAAGAATGGATCCCCGCGGGGGTCATCGCGCCGCTGAGAGTCAGAAACGTTGCAGCCTTCTCACGGACCGTCGCCTGCATCAGGTGGTAGGCTTCGCGGACCTGCCGCCCAGCAAAGGCCGGGAACTTCTCGTTAAGCAGGTCGTGGGGCCGTTCCTTCCCGGTGATGGCAGCCGGGCGCACGCGGGGAGCGCCGGAGACTCGGGACTTAAGCGACTTTTTCATGCCGGCCCAAATACCACGGGCTGGCGTGAAATCTCAGTGACTCGAATCTTGGGCACGATGAACGCGCACTAGGCTCTCCTCCGCCGGGACTCCGATCCGAAGCGGGAATCCGTAGTGACCAGTGCCTCGATGGACATACAGGCGGTTCTGCCCCAACGCCCAGAAGCCGTGGTCGGGGCTATTCATCAGCAGGCGAAGCAACGTGACGTGCAGCCCCAGGCTCAGGAATCCCACCTGCCCACCATGAGTGTGTCCGGAGAGCACGAGATCTGCTTCACCGTCTGCCAGGTGCCTGAACGCGCCCGGGTGGTGAAGCAGCACGAGGCGGAGGGCACCGGACAAGCGCGGATGAGCTGCCACTACCTTATCCATTCGCTTGCGCCGGTCGCGGTAGTGATAGTCCATGCCGAGAATTTGGACGGCACCGGCGGCCGTCTCGACGACCGCCGCATCGTCCACGAGAAGCGTGACTCCGGCGGCTGACATAGCGGCCCGCACGGTTTCCGGCGCTTCGTGATCATGGTTTCCGAAGCACGCAAAAGCGCGCCCCGACAGCGCTCGCAGAGGCATCAGAGCGTCTCCCAAGTGCTCGCGCTTGGAGTGGGATTCCATGGTCAGATAATCCCCGGTCAACAGCACCAAGTCCGGCTGCCGCGCGGCCGCGGCTTCCGTGATCTTACGCAGCCGCGCCACACTCATGAACGGCCCCAGATGTGGATCCGTGATCTGCACGAAAGAGAGCGGGCGCTTCTCGCGATAATCTCCATGCGACCTTCGAGCAAGGGCGCCCGCGGGCTCGTCCCCGATGACCAAGTCGACCTCGGTCGGTCGAGTACGAAGACTCTGGAAGACACCCACAGAGGCCAGCACGGCGGGTATCCAGAAACCGAAAGGGAAGACCCCAAGCGCCGCCAAGACGGCCCACGGCAGCGAGAGCAGAACCGTCGCGGCGAAAAAGGAGTGCGGTATGCTTATCAGGGCGCGATAGGCCAGGGAGCGCATTCGGGGTCGCGCGAGAAGCACCGAGTGCATGAACACCATCGAATGCAGGTACAGCACCAGCGGCCAGATAGGCGTAGCCAGCCAGGCCCGCACAACACCTGCAAAGATGAGCCCGTAGACGCCCAACGTGACTGCTCGGAAGATCGCGTAGGTGCGGCTACGCAACACCCAGCCCAGCACAACAACCAGCGCATACGCCGCGCCGGTCGCCCAGAGCACGTGTGCGGGTTGAGGCGGTTGCATGATTCGTGACTTACATCAAATCGCGACGGCGCGAGGGGTTTCACCGCAATCCCAAGAGGAAGCTGCTAGTCTCTGCGGTCATGATCTCCCGCGGAATCGTCTTGTTGCTCCTCGTCTCGCTCACCGGCTGCAGCTCCGACGACAGTAGCGGAGGCCCCGCAAGCGGAGGCAGCGGTGGGACCGGTGGTAGCGGCGGCAACACAGGCGGAAGCGCTGGGATGGATGCAGGCCTCGGCGGAAGCTCTGCCAGTGGTGGCGCAGACTCGGGCGCCACCGGCGGAAGCGGGGGCGCCAGCGGTGCCGATGCGGGGACCTTGAAGTGCTTCGACTTTTCGAATGACCCGAACATCCCGCTGGCCATCGACGGCACGTTCACAACGACCAGCAACATGTGGAAGCGACCTCACGATGACCCCCCGGTCTGCCCGGCGACCGCACTGCTTCCAGCTAATGCGGCGGACGTTCCTCAGGTCGTATACGCGTTTTGCAACAATGACAGCGTCGAGCACACCTACAGCTTCGAGATGCTCTCCCAAACGGGCCCCAAGGGTGAACCCGCCCTCGACGACCCCTACTTGTTTCTCTATTCCGGGATGGGGATCCCCAGCGATGCCAAGCAGTGTCTGGCGGTGAACGACGACATACCGAACACGCTGAACGCGGTTGATTCTGAGATCCTCGACATCAAGGTCCCTGCGGGCGGAGCCATCACCATGGTCGGCACCACCGTCACCTTCAGCCCCCTCGATGGCACGGGTCAGGGCTACTACATCCTGGTCGTGACCAACGCCGACTAGCGTGAGCCTGGCAGCGCCAGGCACGAGGTTTGCTCTCTTGTTCTCCGTACTGGATTCGCCCCGAGGAAAGGGACTCTCCGATGGAGAATAAGATGCCGAAACCAAACGCAAAAACGCTGGCCCCACCGCCGTCGGGCACCTACAGCCGTGTGTCGAATAGGCGCGAAGATGCTGACGCCTGTGTCAATTCGTCGACTTTCGCTCCAGTCCCTCGGCTTCGTGCCCGCCTGATTCCCCGCAAGAGTGGGCGCTGGGACTTACTAGTCAGCCGCTGATTGGTTGGGGTCGCGTACCTGCTCGTCTCTGGGTCGCTAATCTCGCACGGGGGCACCTGAGCGGGAGTAGTGCCCCATTCTCGAACAGTGAACCGACCCCACCCCCAAAACTCCCTGAGCCGCGGATTGGAGACCAACTACTTGCCGCCCGGGAACGCCTGCTCACATTCCGTGACTTTTGCGGGATCGATACTGGGCTCGACGAACGCAGGTGGGCTCTTGTGAGGGGGCTGCGCGAAATCGAACATGTCCATGAGGGCGTCGGAGTTCGCGTCCCGCTTCGTGAAGGCACCAATGCCGTGTTTGGCTTGGATGAAGCGCAGGATTGCCGTGTGGTCCCGATCGATGTGAGACACGTAGCCCTTCTTGGCAAAGGGCGAAACCACGATGAACGGGACACGGAAGCCGTATTGATCGAAGGTGCCCTTGCTGGTGTCGTCGGGATCTCTGTCCCCGGGGTGACACGCCTTTGGCGGTGGCACGCTGTCCGCAAACCCGCCGTGCTCGTCGTAGGTGATGAAGAGCACCGAACGGCCCCACACCGGGCTCTTGGTTAGCGCGTCTACGACTCGCCACACGAAATTCTGTCCGTGGTGTGGATTGGCCGGGGGGTGCTCGCTCGTCTCGTAGATGCCAGTGCTGTATTCCGGCTCGATGAAGGTGACTGGGGGCACGTCGCCACTTGCGAGATCGGGAATCAGCTGTTCGAATTCTGCCAGGCGGCACGGACCGTTTTCTGGGTCTGAGCAGCCTTTGGTGCTCTCCAGCCAAGTCTCGAGATACATCGCTGCCGGGGGTAAGTTGGATCGATAGGTCTTCCACTCCACACCCTTGTCGATCAGCGCGGCAAAGATGTTGGGAGTCTTCACGTCCAAAGGCAGAGTGTTCTTAGTAAGGCCACCACTGGAACCACTGTATAGGTACATGCGGTTTGGCCAGGTTGGCCCAAGCATGGAGCAGAAGTAGCGGTCCCCGATCGCGAACTGCGAAGCCAATTCGTAGTAGAAGGGCAGATCTGTGTGGTCGAAGTAGCCCATGGCGCGCGCGCCGTCGGGTTCGTTGTTGAGCACGAAACCGTCGTTCTTCCCCGCCGCCCACTGCTCGTGGCTGTTGTTCCAACTGTGCCGCGGATCCTCGATGCAGTACTCGGTCTCGTGGTACCAGGCTACGGCCTGGCCGTTCTGATCGAGGTTCGTGAAGCTAGCGTCGGCGACGGCCACGTCCGTCACACCGTATTCAGGCAGCTTCGAAAAGTAGTGGTCGAAGCTGCGGTTCTCCATCATCAGCACGAAGATGTGGTCGACGGGGATCGATTTGCCGATTCGGTCAGATGCACCCAAGGTGTCTTGGGGCAACGCTCCGGACGCGAACTCACACGCTTCTCTCGCGGCAGTCGCGACGCCATCGTCGGGTCGGGGCACCTTCGGTTCTGACTTTTCATCGTCGGACGACGAACAGGCGAGCATAGACAGGGCGAGTGCAGCGGCGCAGGCCCATGTTCCCTTGCGATAGATGACGTTCACCCTGGCCGACCTCCGGTGAAGAGCTTACACCTTGTCGCGTGAATGCGCTCGCTCCCATCGCGCTCGCCCTGCTCTTGCTCACGGCCTGCCGATCGTCTCCGGATCGTCACGGCTCCGCTGCAAGTTCTGCGGCGGGCAGCAGCAGCGCCATGCCAGGGGCCGACCGCTCCGGACGCGCGCTGGGTGGCGGCGACCTATCGTTCCTCCGGCCCATCGCAGTCCGGGACGGCGACGCTCTGAGTGCGGCGTTCGAGCGGGTGGAGCGCGCGGCGGCCGCTGAGGATCCCAAGCGCGCGTGGGCGGCCTACTTGGACTTGCGGAAGGCTTTCCGACGTTTGCTCCCAATTGCAGAGCTGTTGACCTATTCGTCCACGCTGGAGCCCGACGAAGACGAACCCGACGAGATCCCCGAAGATTTGGGTCTGCGTGCCCTGGGTGACGCCCTCTTGCAGCAGCCCGTGGATTTTGGACGGGTGAAGCAGGTCCTCGCGCGGACCAAACCCGCAGCACGGCTGGCAGCGAGCGAGGCGCGCACTTTTTCCATGCGCCGCAGCTTGGTCGCGCGAGCTTTGAGCCAGGGCGTCTTCAACTGGGGAAAGTTGCTCGATGGCTCCAGGAGCGAGAGCGCCGAGGAGGCCCACATCGACGTTTGGAGCAGTGGCCGCGCGCTGACGCGATATGCGCGGCTGTTAGCGAAGTCGGGGGTGGGTGCGGAATCCCTTCAAGTGAAGTCCACGGCTCGAAAGTTCGAGCAATGGCTACGCCAGCGAAAGGAGGAGCCTGGAGATCGGTTGCACGACAAACTGACCGGCCTGGTGTTGAGCGCCCGACTCGGCGCCGCGCTACGCGAGCTATTTGCACAACGAGGCGCGGTCGTTCCTGCCCCTTTCGCCCCCCAGCGCCCAGCAGGCAGCGGCAGGCCCCACGCGCAAGTCGTCAGCGTCGCCACCTTCCCTCGCCTGCCAGGAAGGCCCCTGAACGACAAGCAGGCCCGCATCGGAAAGAAGCTATTCCAGGACAAACGCTTGAGCGCGAAGCAGTCCATGAGCTGTGCGAGCTGTCACCGAACCCAGTTCGCACTGTCTGCTGGCCCGATCCGTCCTCGCGCCTTCAACGGCAAGTCCCTCGCCAGAGACGTGCCTGGGCTGGTCAACATCGCCTATGAGCCGATGTTCTTCTGGGACGGGCGGGCTAGCACCCTCATGCGTCAGGTCGAAATCGCCGTGGAAAACGACATGGGCGGAGATTGGCAAGTCATCTGGAAGCGGCTCCAAAAGGACGACCAGCTCGTCGAGGAGATGCGCCGAGCTTTTCGTGACGGCGTGACTATTGCGAACATAAAGCACGCGCTGGCAGAGCACGAGCGCAGCCTCGTAGATGACAACACGTCCTTCGACCGCTACGTCCGCGGCGAGTTGGGCGCTCTGAATGCGGAGCAGCTCCGCGGCTTCGACGTGTTCTATGGGCGCGCCCGCTGCAGCAGGTGCCATCGGCTGCCACTGACGAGCGGAACCGCACCGCCTCGTTTCACTACGACCGAGATTTCCTCGATCGGCGTTCCAAGCCGGCCGAAGACGAAGCAGATCGACCCGGACCTGGGACGAGGAGGAATCACCAAGCGTGCGCTCCACTCCCACGCCTTCAAGGTGCCTAGCCTGCGCAACTTGAGCAAGACCGCACCCTACTTCCACAACGGTTCCTTCAAGACCCTCGCGCAAGTGGTGGACTTCTATGCCGCGGGTAGTGGCAAGGGTCTTGGGATCGCGCCCTCGAACTTCGACCCGGACGCCGGGGAGTTTTCCCTGACCGACGCCGAACGGGCCGCGTTGCTCACATTTCTGCAAAGCGCGCTGTGAAGCTCACCAGCGATTCACTCCGTGCGCGCGATCACGTGGAATCCGCGCTCGGTCTCCACGACATGGCTGAGTTCGCCAGCCCCGAGTGCAAATGCCACGTCCCCGAAGCGGGAATCGAGCTGGTCTTTCGACACGCTGCCGAGATCGCCACCGGTCACACCCGCAGCATCGTTGAACTCTTCGGACACGCCATCCCACTCGCCTCCCTCCAGCAGTTTTTCCCGAGCCGCCAGGGCACGTAGGCAAGCCTCACCCCGGGTTCTGGTCGCACCCTCAGGGCGCTTCAGGTCCTTGTGGCGAACCAATATGTGAGAAACCGCGATCTGTTCGGGCACGTCCGCCGCTGGCTCGACCTCGGCACCCGCCTGGGCGATACACGCTGACTCGGGTGTCTCCGCGCTGGAGGGCTGCGGTTTGGCGTCCGGTGTTTTCGCTGGGTGCGTGCCGCCGCAGGCTGAACCAGCGGTGAGGCAGAGTAGGCTCGAGATCATGTGGGCGAACCTCATGCCCACATTCTACGCGCATCTCGGCATAAGCTCCCAGGTGATGGAAGCACAACCGAAACCTGTGAGCGTTCAGTACTTTTCCGACGTGCTCTGCGCCTGGGCCTACGTGGGTCAGGCTCGCCTGAACGAACTCGAAAGCGCTTTCGGTGAGCAGGTCGTCACCGATTGTCACTTCATGACCGTGTTCGGCGACGCCCGCGGCAAACTAGAGGCGCGGTGGAAGGACCGGGGTGGCATCGCCACCTATGCGCAGCACGTGCGGGACGTCGTGGCTCAATTCGATCACGTATCCATTCATCCCGACGTCTGGGCGAAGGTCGTCCCCACCTCCTCCCTCGGGTGCCACATCTTCTTGGCCGCAGTGAAGCTGCACGACCAGGAAATGTTCCGAAAGGCGGCTTGGGCCCTGCGCCTAGCGTTCTTCCAGGATGCGATCGACATATCAAGGCGCAAGGCTCAACTTGAGGTTGCCGACGCGATCGGTCTTTCGGTCCCCAAGATCGAAGAGCTGCTCTACTCGGGGAGGGCTCACGCAGAATTGTCGCGTGGGCTCAACCTCGCCAAGTTGTACTCGGTCGAGGTGAGCCCAACGTTCGTTTTCAACGAAGGCAGGCAGCGACTGAACGGCAACGTCGGCTATCGAGTCATCGAAGCCAACGTGCGGGAGCTGTCGCGGGCGCCGGAGGGCGGCCAGTCTTGGTGCTGAGCTTGAGCGGATCCCGCCGGGTGGTAGGCTGAGCTCGTGCGGGGCACACAAGCGATACAGCTCTCGGCAGCCGCGGCGCTCTTGATGACCGCCCTCCGCTGCGGTGGTGACGACCCGGCCAGCAAGGCAAGCGCAGACTCGGGCATCTCTGCTGACGCGGGTTTCGATGTGACCCTCGACGGGTCAAGCTGGAGCGACTCCGGGAGCGACGCCGCGGATGGTTCAACGGCCGAAGTCGGAGCGGACTCGGCCCCAGCGCCCCCGCCAGGGAACGCATTGCTGCGAAGCGATGGAAGCGTCCTCGCGCTGTATCCGGTTGGCGCTGGTGCGCTTCCGACGCGCGCGACGGCCTTCGAGCGCTCCGGCGACGACCTGGCTTTGGTCGACGAAGTGGGTGTGACCCTGTGGAAGAAGAACGTCGGCGCTGGCAGCCTCTTCGGCGGTTTCGACCACGACGCAGATGGCGTGGTGGACGCAGGACTGGTGCGTAGCAAGGACTCGGGGCAAACCTGCGGTGGCAAGCCGATGTTGGATACCTGGCTGGAGGTTGTGAGCGGCAAAGATGGGACCGTGACCAGCTTGCAACCGCCCCAGCCCGCAAAGTGTTGGACGTTCCCTACGGCGACGTACCCCACGGAACAGTGGACGGGCATCGACGTGCTCTTCGGGAGCAAGAGAGTACTTTCCTTGCAGGCCTACTACGCGACGGACGGAGCGTTCCTGGAACATGGCGGGAGCGGGTTTCAGAAACTGGGCAGCTATGTCTACCCCTCCACCAGATTGAACGTCATGTGACCCTGTACGACGTGAGCACCGGTTCGGTTAGCGATCGCTTCTTCAGCTACGCCCACGACAACAGCGACGGCAACCAGTATGAGGGTCGCGTGGTGTACCCGGCCGGGGCGTGGGTGAAACGAAGCGGACCGTCGCGACTGGCTTTTCAACGTGTATGAAGGTGGCCATTGGGTGTTGCACGTAACCGCACCCGGAACTGTCGCCGATGCCAAGACCTTCAAAGATCTGTTCCTTTGGGATATCTCCGATCTCGACGGCGATGGGAGCGATGAATGGCTCCTTTCTCCTTCACGGGACCCCTCCGAACCGGATGTGCCTGGCTACTATTTCGTGAAGTGGCGAACACAAATCGCACGCTTTGATGACGCCGCGCTCACCCTCACGGTGACGACGGAAGTCAGCGGCGTCATACCGTACTTGCTTGGCACCTTCCGCGAACCTCAGCGCAGCACATCTCGAGGCGCGTTGTATCCCGTCCTGGTGGCGCGCACTTCATCAGGACGCGCGCTTCTGCTGCGGGATCCCAACGGCAGCGTGCAGCCCCATCTGCTCTAGCCAGACCCGCCGAGTCACTGGCCCGCCCTCGCCAGACCCGCCGAGTCGCTGGCCCCCCATCGCAGGACCCGCTACACAAACCATTTCAAATTTCCCCACCCCCGATTTGGGGTGGGCAGTTTGGTATCGGGACCGTGGGACGGTCAGTTGCGCGATTTCAGCGCGCGATAACGTTGCCCGCGGGTGCGAAGCTGGTCCGCCGTTTCTCGGACAACCGGCCGTCATCGAGAGCGCCTTCCACGAGCTCGTAACCTAGGAGCGCCACAATCCGCCCCTTGAAGAAAAGCGGTCGAGCGTTGCCGTACCAGTCGACACAGGACGCCTGGCAGCCATCGTTCTGCCCTACGCCCGGGCGGGCTTCGAGCGTACCGACCTCGGAGAACGACAAGTTCCGGTTGTTGAGGAACAGTATCGAGGCGGAACCACGGGTGAGCTGACGGTGCCCGGGCCGGCCTCGTGCCACGATGGGCAAGCCGAGGGTGCCTTCGGTGTCGCTCTTAGGCTTGTAGAAGAACCCGTGGCTGCGAGTTTCACCCTGATTGGCTCCGGCTCGCCTGTACGCCGGTTTGAGAGTCGGATCTCCTGCCAGGTCCACGGGAGTGAAAAAGAGATCCGTGCCGTCCGACCCCACGGCGACGGCATTCTTGCCGAGTGCTTCGATGCGATCCACGCCATGGGGTAGGGGCAAAGCCGCAGGCTCACTTCCGCCTGCGAAGCGGTACGCGAACACGTTGGAATCGACAGGTTTTCTGGGGCGCCCCCAACCAGAACCAGTGCCGTACAGGATGTAGTCCCCGACGAAGCGGTTGTGCACCGCATACCCCTTGGGCTTCGGCAAGTCAGCATAGTGGCTCGAAGACGCCTTTTCGGTGCCATCGCCGAACATGCTCAGCGGCACCCGCAGCAGTGCCATGTCGCCACTGGTAACTTCCGCGCCCCACATGCCCTCGCCGCTTCCGTTGGCACGCACCAGCACGTTCAGGTGTTCGTCCCTGCCCTCGCGGAAGGACATCTGATCAATCGGACTACCAGCGACGCCAAGTGCAGTCGGCTCTCCACCGTCGAGAGGCAACCGATAGGCAATTGAGCGCGGCACTCGCCGCTTGCCTCGTCTATCCCATTGGGTCATCCAGACGTACACGGAAGACGGAGACACGTAGAAGACACGCCCGGGTGGGCCCATCACACTGGTCGCTTTGCAGTCGAGTTCCGGCGTTGACAGGTCACACGTTGTCACGGTGTGCAACGCCAGACTCCGGGAGGGAATCAGCGGTCGGTACACTCGCTTGGCGTCGATGATCCGCTTGAAGTCCGCCTTCGTGGCGCCCTTCTTCCAGCGGCGCATCGCCGGGAAGTAGTCCAGAGGCGTGCCCCGGTGCAATCGCAAGTATAGCGGCGAGTAGAAGATGAGCTTGTTGCCGATCAGACGGCTCGCGTAGTTTCGAGAGGAATAGTAGTCGTTCGAACGCAAGTGGTATGTCGCGCGGTAGCTGAGCTTGCCAGCCTCATCCATCTTGAACAGACCAAGCTCGGTTCCACCACGCTGATAGCTGTAGCCAACCACCACGATGGTCCCGTTGTTGACCAGCATTTCGTCGTACCAGGCGCCCCTGGGAGAAACGTCCGGCCCAAAAGCGTTGATGCTGCTGACTGGCGCTAGAGCGCCCGCGTCGATGCGCACCGTGAACAAGCGGCCGCGCCGCAAGACGATCAAGTGCCCGCGATGAAGCTTGACGATCCCCCCCTCGTCAACGCCAGCGTGCTGCACATTGGTTACCGATTCCTCAGCGCTGTCTTCCGACTTGTCGGCTGCAGCTGACTCGGGCTCTGCGGCCGCGGCCGGTGGAGGGCTCGCTTGGCCTCCCGCGCGGCGCCGCGACTTCTTGTCCCTGCGCTGCGCTTCAACCAACTCGTCGAGAAAGCCCTTGAGATCCTTCTCGTCTTTGAAGGCCGTCAGCGACTTCTTCGTGCCCTTCTGCACTACCAGCTGGGTGTGGCTCGGACCGGAGCCCTTTCTGACACCCGTCCCTTTGGATTTGCTGCAGGAGGAGCAAGAAGCCAGGAAAAGCAGGGCTGACAGGGCGCACAGGCGGAGAACTAGCGAGGATTTCATGGCGGATTGTGATGGATACGATCCACCGAGCCGGGGGATCTCCGAGAATAGCCGCTTCATAGCTCGCGATCGGACCGCCAGGCAGACAGCCCCCGCAGCGCCGCTGGATACAGAGAAAGCTGCGCGCAGTGGTCGGGCTTGCTGCCGCCCGCGTAGCCCCGCACATGAAGAGCACCACGACTAAACGCGTGTTTCAGCGGGATGCCCGGGGGATCTTGACGCTCAACTATGACAGCTCGGGTGCCCAGGGCATTGAGCCATCGATGTGTGCTCTCCGTGGTGGATGCGTAGCCATCTGGCACGACGGAGGAGTGAGTCGCGAACACAAACACCTCGTTCTTCATCGCGCGCTTTCCTAGCTTCACGAATGGGCGCAACTGATACTCCGCGACCTCTGGGCGTCGAGCAATGTGCAGACCGTCGAGCATGATGATCGCGTCGGCATCCACATTGGTGCTCTGCTCGAGTAGCGTGGAGATCGCCTCGTAACCGCCACTCCACGCGGCGAGAGCCACGCGTTTCGCCCGGACGTCTCGACTCATGACGCGGCCGAGGGTCTGCTCCATAGCGTCCACCAACTGGCGATAGGCGTCGGGACCTCCAAGCTGGGTGCGCCAGTCCTTGCCGCGCTTTCGCTGCACACCCAGCATCACCATGGGAGTGTTTGCCTGAACGAAAGCAAGCCAGGCCAGATCATGTCCATGAAAGTGGATCAATAGGTCGAAGTCCCCGTTGTCCGCGACGCCGCCCTGCTCGGGCAGGCTGTACACACCAACCGGTGAAGCGGGCTTCCACTTGGTGAACATCCCGGGACCCGTGTCCGGAGGCGCACAGGGGTCGCCGGTCTCTTCGGTGACTTTGAAACCCTTGCCACGGTTGGCACCTTTAGGTGCCGCAGGCGGCCAGCGGGGATCCACTGGAGCATAGAGTCCATCGGGTCTGCGCCGAAGATCTTCGCGCAGGCGCAGGGGGCGCTTCGCATCGAGAGGATCTGGCAACTGCACGATGCGGACCTTGGGCAGCTTCACGCGCGTGACCCCAGCGAGCATCTCGGGCATGGGTGACGCACTGAGCCAAAGCAGCCCAACCAGCGCCACCAACATCGTGCTCGCAGCAAAGAGCTGAATCTGCGCGCTACTCAGACGAGGTGACAAGTCCGTCATGGTGGAATCGACGCGGCATTGGACCAGCGGATGACATGTTCGCAACGATCATCCCCCAATGTCACGCAACCTTTCTCGACGGAGGTGACTCTTTTGCATCCCATCGCACCAAATACCGCTGGCTCCGAGTACGTCACCATCTGGCACAAGATCCGATGATGGCTGCGCCAGTCGTGGATCCTCCAGCGTAGGGCGCACGTGCCCTCGGCCCGCACATCCAGCGTCCCATTGTCGAAGTGCATGCCCCACAGGCTCTGGCAGTACTTGACGTAGCGTTCCGGCGACATGAGCACTCTGAGGAAGAAGCGCTTGTAGACGCTCTGAAGGTTCTTCTCCATGGTGGCGACTACGCCCTGGCGCAAGATCTTGTCGAGTTCGATCCGATCGTGAACCCGGGTCAACGCATCGCAGTATGCGTGAATGAACTTCGCGGAGTACCACCCCGACGTGAGGATCCCCAAGTCCGGCTGCGCAACGTCAAAGTCGCTTTTCACGTCATCCGGTACGTGCTTCAGCAGGGCTTCCACGCCCGCACGGCCAAATTGGTCGTGGTACCACGTCAGGAAGGCGCGAACGGCTGCCCCTTTCACCTTCCCCAATTCGGCGTCGCCGGGCGCTGCCGAGTCAGCGTAGTTGTTGGATATGGACGACCCCATCAATCGAGACCCGCATCATGGAACCCGGTAGGGCCCTGCGAAAGATGTGCAAGAGTTGCGCACTGGGGTCAATCCCGAGGCAAATTACCCAGGACAGCGCGCAAGCCGGCAGCCGTCAGAGCGGCGGATACTTGCTCGAGAGCTTCTGAATCGTCGTGATGCTGCGCATCGTCGCAGGCCGCCCAAGCGCCTTCTCTAGCGCCGAGCCGGAGAACTTCGACTCGCTGATCTTGGTACGACACTCCCAATGAACCTCGTGCCCGACCACGGCAAAGTCATCCTGGCTGGACTTGAGTGCCATCAGCTTTGCTCGCGCTTCAGACGTTGGCGCAGAGTGCAGAAAGGCCACCATGCGGGCGGCAGGCTTCTTGATGCTGGAGGCATCGCCGAACGCCTCTCGATGGGCCACCTCAGCAAGCTGCTCTGGCGTGCGCAGAAACGTAGCGACCTCGTAGCCCAAAACCTTGCGCAGGTGAGTCGTGATTCGCTGCTCTAGCTTCCCTGGGGACGCAACGCGGGTGCTGAAGATCACGTTCCCGCTGGCGATGAAGGTCTCGACATCCTTCAGCGCAAGCTCTTCGAATACGCTGCGCAGGCGCTCCATCTTCACAGTGCGGCCACCAACGTTGATGGCGCGCAGGAAAGCGATGTAACGAGGCATCGAAGGACGCACCCTACCCAAATTAGGATGAATGGGTTAGTAAACCGGATGCTCTCACGACCAACTGCCACCAGGCTCCACCTAGCCCTCATTCTGGGCGTGGGGACCGCTGCTTGCGCGCCAACTGCGACGGATGCACGGCGCCCATGTCCAGCCTGCAAGGCACAGCCCACATTGGAATCTCGTTCGGTGACCACGCCACCAGCCCCAAGGTTGAAGCCTCCCGCCATCTTCCAGGCCCACGAGCTGCTGGTCAGCCAGCTCGAGACACGAGCCTGTGACGACATCTACGGTCGCTTCAACGCACACATGCGGAAGGCGTTGAGCCAGGAGAAGACGCGCGAGGTATGCCATGGTCTGAGCAAGGCAGGTCCCTTCGAACGAATCGAAGTCAGGAAGCTGTCTCAGCGCACCGGCGAGTTCAGCCTTTTCGGGAAGGGTGGCGAGATTCACTCCAGTTTGACCCTCGATGAAGCGGGTGCCATCGCTGGTTTGTACTTCCGTCCGCCGCCACCGCCACCAGCACCGGTAGCTCGAACCAAGACTTCGCTGCAGCTGCCTTTTGAAGGGCAGTGGGCGGTGGTGTGGGGCGGAGACAACCTCACTGACAACAAGCACATCACTCACAAGAACCAGCAACGTGCTGCCGACCTGCTCGTGCTCGACAGCACGGGCAAGAGCTACAAGGGGGACGGCAAGAAGAATTCGGACTACTTCGCCTACGGCAAGAAGATCTTGGCGGCAGCGAAGGGCACGGTAGTGACTGTCATCGACGGCGTGCCAGACAACACGCCCGGCGTCATGAATGGCTACTCCGCGCTCGGCAACGCCGTCGTGATCAAGCACGGCGAGGGTGAGTATTCACTGTACGCGCACCTTTCCCCGGGAAGCATCCGTGTTCGTCCAAAAACGGTGGTGCGCGCGGGCCAGCTGCTGGGCTTGTGCGGCAACAGCGGCAATTCGAGCGAGGCCCACTTGCACTTCCACCTGCAAGATCGCGCGGATGTCGCGACGGCAATTGGCGTGGAGCCGGCTTTTGACAAGGTAGAGTTGCAGCAAGGGGCCTCCAAATCGGAGCCTGAGGGTTACACGTTTAGAAAGGGAGATCGCGTCGCGCCGCGGTGAACGCGGCGGCACCTCAGCGACAGCACACGGTGTGTGGATCCTTCTCGGTTGCGGTGCCCGAAATGGCGGCACCCGAATCGCTGCACGTGGAGCTGTTGCTCTTGACCGCCCCTTTCAGCCGGTCGCCGGGTCCGCTTGCGGCTTCAGGTACCGCGGACGATCCGCAACTTGCGAAGGTCCACGAAGCTTACAGGCTCCGCGCCGGGCGCGTCAGCGATGTTCAGCCCGTTGGCAAGGCCCCGTAGGACGTCCATGGCCGACACAATCCCAGCCAAAGTACCGTCGTCATTGACGACCAACGCGCGATGGATCTCCTCGTCGGTCATCAAGCGGACTGCGAGCATGACTGGATCATGAGCGCGCACTGCAAAAACTACTCGAGTCATTGCGTCTTGCACTTGCATCTCACGATCCGCGGGTTGATGACGGGGGTCGAGAAGGTCGGTTTTCGAAACAACCCCCACGACACGACCGCGGTCTCCGAGCACTGGCGCGCCGTTGATGCGGTGCCGCGTGAGCACATCCGCAGCATCCGCCGCCCGGCTTTCGGCCTGCACGAACACTACCGCTTCAGACATGACATCGCTGACGCGCGCGATCTGCATCATTCCGAGCTTAGCCATAACCTCCTTCAGGCTGTGCCACCACCGCAAAGACTGCAAGACCACCCCGCACGACGGAGCTACTTGGGCGGTCCAGAAGTCGAGTTGAAGCCCAGAGTCAGCCGGATCTGCTACGAGCTGTTGGCGCCCCGAACCGTCATCCCAGGACCGCTGCCACACCACCGAACCGGCGTCACTCAAGCAGATTGCTCGCGCAGGACCGCCAGCGACACCCTGATCAGCGACTGAACCAACCAGCACGAGCCCACCGCTCTTTCGGGGTACCACCGCCCAGTTGGTTCCTCGTTCGTAGACCGTCGTGGAGGCGAACTCCCATGCCACACTGCCGTCCGTCTTCAGAGCGACAACCCAGGGTGGTCCGCTACCACCGTTGACCCACCGCTGGGCAACCATGACGAGCCCCCCGGAAGAATCCCGCTGGTTGTCGCGTGTGGCAGTGACGACAGCGGCGGAGGGGGTGCAGATGGTGGCGGTGCAACGACAGGTTCCGGCGGAGTGGGACAGGGCGCGACCGGCAGCGGTGGTACGGGCCAAGGGGCAAGCGCCGGCAAAGGCGGCAGCGCGACGGGCGGAGTGAGTTCCGGCACTGGAGGCAATGTCGGTGCGGGCGAGCCTCCTGGGCTTGCTGGCATCACGAAAGCCCACAACGAAGCGCGCGCGACCGAGGGAGTGGCGCCGCTGACTTGGGATCCAGCTTTAGCGGCCATTGCGCAAGCCTGGGCGGACGCCTGCGTCGACAACAAACCACCCACGGGCCTCGTCGATCACAACCCAGGACGTGCTGACAACTACCCGGGTTCTGTGGGTGAGAACATCTATGGCTCCAGCGGCACGGCGAGTCCGCAGGGTGCGGTTTCCTCCTGGATGAGCGAAGAGAAAGACTACGACTACGCCACCGGCAAATGCGCGCCTGGAAAGGCCTGCGGCCACTACACGCAGGTGATGTGGGCGAAGAGCACGAAGCTCGGCTGCGGAGTCTCCAAGTGTGCCGGGTTCAAGTACGGCGGCACGATCGTCTGTAACTACGCCCCCGCCGGCAACAGCGGCGGCAAGCCCTTCTGACGGACGACCCCGCCATCGTGGCAAGCACGCCCCACTGACTCGGGACATTTTCCGAGTATCTGTCCCGGGAAAGTGGCTATATTGCCCGGCCCATGTCCGAGCTTCCCAAAGCGTACGAGCCTGAAGAGGTCGAGCCACGCTGGTACAAATTCTGGTCCGATGAAGGCGTTTTCCGCGCATCCGCCGCCGAAGGTGACGATCGTCCCACGTACGTGATTTCACTGCCACCACCAAACGTCACGGGCAGCTTGCACATGGGGCACGCCCTCATGGGCACGCTGGAAGATGTGCTGATTCGCCACAAGCGAATGCAGGGGTTCAACACACTCTGGCAACCGGGAATGGACCACGCGGGCATTGCGACCCAAACGGTGGTCGAGCGGCAACTACGCACGGAGGGGCTCTCGCGGCACGATCTAGGTCGCGACAAATTCGTCGAGCGCGTCTGGCAGTGGCGGGAGCAAAAAGGGGGCCGAATCGCCGAACAGATGGAAGTGCTGGGCTGCTCCTGTGACTGGGAGCGCAGCAAGTTCACGATGGATCCCGAGCTCTCCGTCGCGGTGAAGGAAAGCTTTGTTCGCCTCTACGAAGAGGGTCTGATCTACCGGGACACGCGCCTGATCAACTGGTGCGGTGACTGCAGAACCGCGCTTTCCGATCTCGAAGTGGAAAACGAAGAGGCGCAAGGCGAGATGTACGAGTTTGCCTACCCCGTAGCCGACGCCGAGACCGGGGCGGGCGTGAAAGAACTCGTGGTCGCGACGACGCGCCCAGAGACCATGCTTGGCGATACGGCCGTGGCCGTGCATTCGGAGGATCCGCGCTACAAGCACTTGCACGGCAAGAAGTTGAGGCACCCCTTCGTCGACCGCCAGATCCCAGTGATCATCGACGACATTCTCGTGGATCCAGAGTTCGGTACCGGCGCCGTCAAGGTCACGCCAGCGCACGACTTCAACGACTTTGCGACAGGCAAGCGGCACAAGCTCGAGGAGATCAGCATCCTGAACCAAGACGGCAGCCTCAATGCCGAGGCCGGCCAGTTTCAGGGACAAAGCGTCAAAGAGTCACGCAAAGCGGTCAAGAAGGCCCTCGCCGACGCAGGGCTCGAGCGAGGCAGCAAGCCCCATACGTTGCAGCTGCCTCGTTGTCAGCGCTGCAACACGATCGTGGAGCCGATGATCAGCACGCAGTGGTTCGTGAAAACGAAGCCGCTCGCGGAGCCCGCTCTCGAGGCGGTGCGAGACGGTCGCACTCAGATCATTCCCGCAGAATGGGTCAAGACCTACAACCACTGGCTAGAGAACATCCAAGACTGGTGCATCAGCCGCCAGCTGTGGTGGGGACACCAGGTCCCCGCCTTCTATTGCGACAATGGGCACGTCACCGTCACGAGGGAGGACAAGCCCGAAAAATGCGCGGAGTGCGGGAGCGCGTCCCTCACCCGAGATCCAGATGTCCTCGACACCTGGTTCTCGAGCGCACTCTGGCCGTTTTCCACCCTCGGATGGCCCAAGGAAACCGTCGAGCTGAAGCGCTTCTACCCCACCAGCGACATGGAGACGGGCTACGACATCCTGTTTTTCTGGGTGGCGCGCATGATGATGATGGGGATCCACTTCATGGGTGAGGTGCCCTTCAAGCGAGTGCTGCTGCACGGCCTCGTCGTAGACGAGACCGGCGACAAGATGAGCAAGGTCAAGGGCAACACGATTGATCCGCTCGACTTGATTCACGGCGCTGAGTTCGGTGCCGTCGTGCAAAAGGCTTTGCCGGGCGCGCCAGAGAAACAGGCCTTTGCCAAGTTCAAGAAGGCGTACCCCTCCGTCGCACAGATGGGCAAAGGGTTTCCAGCTTACGGCACGGACGCGGTCCGCTTCACGCTGTGCAGCTATTCGCCCCAGGCCAAGCGCATCGCGCTATCCCCGAAGCGAATCGAAGGCTACCGCAACTTCTGCAACAAACTCTACAATGCGGTTCGCTTTTCCCTGCCCCACATCGACGGTGTGAGTCTGGACGGCTGCGTACCAAATGCAACGTCACTGCCCAATAAATGGATCCTGTCGCGACTATCCGGCGCGGTCGAGGCCAGCACTCGTGGCATCGACGACTTCAGGTTGGATGAAGGCGCCCGGGCGCTCTACGCATTCGTCTGGGACGAGTTGTGCGACTGGTTCCTGGAGTCCAGCAAGCCAGTCTTTTCCGGCTCGGACGACGCTGCCAAAGCTGAGACTCGGGCCGTGCTTGCTCACGTGATCGAGACCGTGCTGCGGGGGTTGCATCCCTATGCACCGTTCGTGACCGAAGAGCTATGGCAGCGGACGTCCCGTCCAGCGTCCCGCCCCAAATCCATTGCTATTGCCCCCTACCCCACGGGGGGCGACGGCAGACACGACCCTGGCGTCGAAAAACAAATGGGCGTGTTGATGAACGCCATCAGCGCAGCCCGCTCAGCCCGCACCGAACACGAAGTTCACCCCGGCGCACGCGTCCCTTTGGTGCTGCGAGCCGCGGACTCCTCCGTCCGAGACGTGCTCAGCGCTCAAAGCGCGCTGTTGGAGTTTCTGGTCAGGACCGACGGCACTCCAACCATCGAACCCGCAGGCGGTCCGCGCCCCAGCGGATACGTGATGAGCGTGGCCGGCGAGGTGGAAGTGTTGGTGGGTCTCAAGGGCTTGGTCGAGCCCGACAAAGAGAAGGAACGCATCGAGCGCACGATCAAGAAACTGGACAAGGACATCCAGGGGCTCGACAAGCGCCTCGCCAATAAGAACTTCGTCGCGAAGGCCCCACCCGAGGTCGTTGCTGAAGCCAAGGAGCAACTCGATGCTCTCAAGCGGCAAAAAGAACGGCTTGGCGAAGCTCTTGGCCTGGTCGACGAGCTCTGAGCCCAGCAGAGTCTGCCGCCAGGCAAAAAAGACTCGAGGGTCGGATTAAGCCACGGCAGCCCGGCGTTTGTGTTCCGATGCGGGCCCCGGTCTACCTCTGGTTGGCGATCGTCGCCACAATCGTCGCCCCCAGCCAGGCCGATACAGCACCAAAGTCGCCCGCTCCCCACACCATACTTGCAGCAGAGTCCCGCTGGGAGACACCAGTTTATGTCCTGCACGGCGCACGCTCAGGCCCGACGGTACTAGTGCTGGCGGGTGTGCACGGCGACGAGCGTGCGCCGCCCCACGCCGCTCGTCGGCTTCTCGCCACACGGCTGGTGCGCGGCCGACTGTTCGTGATCCCGGAGGTCAATCGTCCAGCACTGGCGGCTGGCAAGCGGTTTTCACCACGGACGCGCTACATGGATCTGAATCGCAACTTCCCCAGGCGCCCTGGAATGAGCCCACGTGGTTTCATGGCGCCGATCGTCTGGCAGACGATTCAGGACATCGACCCGGACTGGCTCCTCGACTTGCATGAGGGTTTCGATTTCAACCGGCGAAACAAGAAGAGCATGGGAAGTTCGGTGGTCCACGTCCCCGGCACCGCTGTGTCCAAGCGAGCCCTGTCCGCGGCGCGGGTCGTGCAAGGCGCCGTGAATGCGTCCATCGCCAAGACCACCCGCCACTTCACTCTGATCTCTCCGGGGCCAGCTGGCAGTGTGGCGCGCTCCGCGCAGGAGGTGCTGGGTGTCCCATCGCTGGTCTTCGAGACCACACGCATTTCGCAGCCGCTTCGTCTGCGGGCACAGCAGCACGAGCTGATGGTCAGGGCCTTCTTGCGCGAACACGCGATGCTGGAAGACAAGAGGCCGCCGTCCCCCCCGCCTTCAGGGCGTTCCGGCGGCGTCGACGACCGAGCCCAAGGAGTCCAAGCAAGGTGACAGCGGCGAAAGCTGGACCGCCGGCTCGGGTAGGACTCGAGCCTACGCTGCAGGCGGCGCACCCACCCTGGGGCGCCTCCGAGGGCGGCTGCTTGGAGGCGGGGGTTTCGGGGGCTGACGAGCCCGGGGCGGTGGGAGCATCAGCCGCGCATGCCACATTGGCGCGTGCAGAGGGCGCACCCTTGCCGACGTTGCGGATTTCCTGAGCTTCCTCACATTCGGCACAACTGCCGCCCACGCGGCCCGCGGTCTTCTCGAGGTCACGTCGTGCATTCGTGCCCGGACTTCCTGAGTCCAACTTGCAGAGCCGGCAGCTTGACGCATTGCCTCGAGCGCCAAGCACGCCCGCGGGCATTCTCCTTCGTTGAGTAGCTGCTCAACGACCGAGCGCTCGTGGTCCAAGCGTTCCTGAAGACCAGGCACGGTGTTCAGATCCTGAGCGTGAACCCATGAGGAAGAGCCGGTCACGCCGGCCACGGCTACAGCCACGGAAAGGCCCGTCAAGATCCTCGTGATGGCGGAGCGCGAGACACGACGATGGGTGCGGCAAGGAACAGTCACACGACGTTTCATAGCACGAGCAAGCAGGAGCGCCCGAGCTCGGGCCGCCTAGACTTGCTCCGGATTGCTGAGCGCCGTAGCGTCGTTGGAGATGCTTGGACCGCTCGAAATACTGGTCAGTCTGGGCACGCGCAGGCTGTATGGCGCGCACCGGAGGCGTATCAAGCTCACGAACGCAACCGCGCTTCTCGGGATGTTTGCTGCCGGGAGCTGGCTGGTAGCGCAATTGGTGTCGGGTTCGACGGAGACCGCATGGCTGAACGTGGTTGGGCTCATCGCTTTTGCGATCGTGCTGTTGCGCAACGCGACGGCGCACACGCGCTCCTCACGGCACATTCTGGTTATCTACGCAAATCTGCACCTGGCGGTACTTTGCACGGTCTACTACGGAGCTGTTTCTGGCGCGCACCGTTGGTACGCCGCGGTCGCGGTCGTGCCCTTCATTCTGTTCACGCGGCGCGAGCGTGTGCTCTGCTACGCTTATGCGGCAGTCAGCTTCCTGCTCTTGGCGCTGATCGAGTTCAGCGTGATCGGCAACCAAGGCGCCGTACCACCCATGGGCATCTGGTGGGCGACGCGGGTCAATACGATGCTCGTGGCCGCGTCGTTGTTTCTCATCGTCACGCTTTTCGTGCGCGACATCACGAACGCTGAGGCCGAAATCGAGAGGCTTCTCCTCAACATATTGCCAAGAACCATAGCGGAGCGGCTTCGTGCAGATGAGCACCACATTGCTGACGCGATCGATGAAGCCAGCATTTTGTTTGCAGATCTTGTTGGGTTCACGCCGCTTGCAGCCAGGCTCAGTCCGCGGGAGGTGGTCCAAGTACTCGATGAGGTCTTCTCCGCGTTCGATCATGTTGCGGACGAACTGCAGCTCGAGAAGATCAAGACCATCGGAGACGCCTACATGGTGGCTGCCGGAGTGCCTACTCCGCGGAAGGACCACGCCGAAGCCATCGTCTCAATGGCTCTGCGCATGCGTGAAATCGTAGCCGAGGTAGGAGAGCGCACGGGCTACGATCTTCAGATTCGCATTGGTATCAATACCGGTCCGGTCGTCGCTGGCGTCATTGGAACCCGCAAGTTTGCCTACGACATGTGGGGCGATACGGTGAACACCGCATCGAGACTGGAATCCCACGGCGTCCCGGGGGAAATACATCTGAGCCGTTCGACTCGGGACTGCCTTGGATCGACCTACGCCATCGAGGCTCGCGGCGAGATCGAGATAAAGGGAAAAGGGAAGCTGGAGACCTTCTTCCTCAGGGCGGGCACGCGAGAGGCGAATAACGATGGCGACGATTGAGCGCGCGGCCGTGTTCGACTTGGACGGTACCCTTTGGGATACCAGCGCCAGCTGCGCCATTGCATGGAATCGAGTTGCCAAACGACATGGGATCGCGTTTCGAGAAGTCGTTGCTCGAGACGTCCGCCAGGTTACCGGGCGTCCCCACGACGAGTGCATCCGCACCGTGTACCAAGGTCTCCCCGAGGCGGAACTACAGCTCCTTTCGGACGAAACCATGGAAGAAGACAACCTGGTCATCGCGGAGCGCGGCGGAGTGATCTACGAGGGCGTCGTAGATGGGCTGCGCGCACTCAGCAAGCGCTTACCTTTGATGATCGTCAGCAATTGCCAGCGGGGGTACATCGAAACGTTCTTGGCGGTCGCCCAAGTCGAGTCCTGCATCGCGGACTTCGAGTGCTGGGGTCGAACCGGCAACAGCAAGTCGCAGAACCTCGCGGACATCATGAGCCGCAATGGCGTGCGTTCTGCAACCTTCGTGGGAGATACGGCCGGCGACCAGAGAGCCGCCCGGGACAACCAAGTTCCGTTCATTTTCGCCCGCTACGGATTTGGTGAGGTGGACGCCCCCGAGGCGGTCGCCGACTCCTTCGCAGACGTCGTCGATCTACTGGGTTGAGCCACCGATTAGCGGCAGATCTCGAGCAACCAGAACCGCTACTTTTTGGTGAACGTGAATGTGCCCATCTTGGCGACGGTGCTGCCGTTGCCGAGGGGTGCAGAAACGATCGCCGTGATCACTCCAGGGGGCTGCGTGTCCGCATTGGCCGACGTGAAGGTGCTGCCGCTGTCGGTGCCTGAATCGTAGGGAAGTAGATCGACGACCGTGCTTGGAAGCCACTTGCCGTCCTTCCCGCAGAGGTCCAGATCGTGAACGCCCACGTACCAATCTGGGCTGGGCGCGATCATGGACACGACGGAGACCAACGTGTGGCTGGCATCGATCTGGAAATCGAAGCTCGTTTTGCCTGGCGATGGGTTCACGCCGCTGCCTGACAACACGTGTTGCATCGTGCCCTGGCCTTGAGCCGTCGCGATTTCGGACTTGAGCGTAGTCGTGCCTCCGGTTTCGGCCATTTGCTCCATGCCGGCGCTTGCCGCAGCGCCAGGCTTCCAGAGGCTGCCGCTCGCATTGTGGGTCGCACCAATGAGCGGCGACCAATGCGCCGAAGAAGGAAAGTCCGTCGGATGGGTCGCCGCGTTCCAGGTTGCGTCAAACTCGAGACTGTACGTCGTGGTACCCACGCACCCTCCACTAGAGCCCGCGGAGCCACCCTGACCCGCGCTCCCAGCCGAACCAGCGCTACCCCCCGCGGCCCCGGCACTGCCCCCGCTTGTCTGGCCGGCGCTGCCACCGCTCGCCCCAGCGCCACCCGCCGCCGCGGAGCCGCCACTGCCGGCACTTGCGCCGGAACCCGCACTTCCACCGGTGGCCTCCGACTCATCATCAGAACTGCCGCACGCAGGGAGGTACAAAGCCGCCCCAAACCCAACAACCCAAATCAAACGCTGCATTCCGTTATTATGACGGAATCTCGCGCACGGCTACACCACATATGGAAGACCGGCCTCAGAGCTCCTTCACCTCTCGGGTCATGTCCACCAGGGCCGCCTTGGCGTCCGCGAAAAGCATCATCGTGTTGTCGTACTCGAACAACTCGTTCTTGATACCCGCATAACCCGGGCTGAGACTGCGTTTGATCACGATGGTGTTCTGCGCTTCATGGGAATTGAGGATCGGCATACCAGCGATGGGGCTCGCTGGGTCATTCGTCGCCGCCGGATTGACCACGTCGTTGGCCCCCACGATGAGCGACACCTGTGCGTTCTTGAACTCGGAATTGATCTCGTCGAGATCAAACAGCTGCTCGTAGGGAATGTTCGCCTCGGCGAGAAGCACGTTCATGTGACCCGGCATTCGGCCAGCCACTGGGTGAATCGCATAGTGCACCTTCGTGCCACGCTTCTCCAGCACTTGTGCCAATTCGCCGAGGGCATGTTGGGCTTGAGCTACGGCCAGTCCGTAGCCGGGGACGACGATGACAAGCTCTGCCCCTTCTAGAATCATCGCCGCTTCCTCCGCGGAGAAAGACTTGACCGAAGTGTAAGCGTCTGCGCCTGCCGGACCTGCCGTCGCCGAGGTTTCTCCGAATCCGCCGACGAGCACACTGACTAGCGAGCGATTCATGGCCTTGCACATCAGGTTGGTGAGGATCAGCCCCGCGGCTCCGACGAGTGCGCCGGAGATCACCAAGATGTACGCGCTTGGCCGATCTTGAACGATCAAGACGAAACCGGCCATGGATGCAGCAATACCCGAGTAGGAATTGAGCAAGGAAATGACCACAGGCATGTCGGCGCCACCAATCGGGATCACCAGCAGCACGCCCAACAGCGCGGATAGGCCCGTGACGACGAGCATCCCCGTAATCGTGTGGGTTGTACTGCTGACCACGTAGGACGCGACGATCGCCCCAGCGATGACCGAAACGGCGACGAGAGTGTTGATGACGTGGCGACCGGGCATCAAGATCGATCGACCTGGCAGCCTGCCGGAGAGCTTGCCAAAGGCGATCAAACTCCCGGTCAAGGTCAGCGTGCCAATGATGACGCTGAGATAGACGACTAGAATGATGTATCCATCAATCCGATCCGAGAGTTTGAAACCGTTTCCGAACGGAATGGTGAAGAAGTAGGCGAGCGCCACTGCCGTCGACGCCGCGCCGCCCACGCCGTTGAAGAACGCAACCAGCTCAGGCATCTTCGTCATTTCGACCCAGCGCGCGAGGAATGCACCGATGATGCTGCCCACGATCAGGCCGGTGCCGATCCAAATCCAGCCGAGATTCGTGGTCGCAACGAGCGTGGTCACGATTGCGATCAGCATTCCCAGCGCGGCATAGGCGTTGCCGCCGCGTGCGGTCTTGACTCGTGACAGACGTCGCAGACCAAAGATGAACAATGCCGCGGCTATGAGATAGGAGCCGTGAATCAGGAATCGCTGAAGTTCGCTCATGGCTGCTCCCGGAATGGACTCGCCTCGCTCACTTCTTCGGCCCGCCGAACATCTTCAGCATCCGGTCGGTCACCATGAAACCGCCAACGACGTTGATGGTCGCCAGCACGATTGCAACAAAGCCAAGCACGTTGCTGCGGGTGATTGCTGCGCCCACAACGCTGGCGAGCGCGCCGAGCAGTGTAACGCCAGAGATTGCGTTTGCGCCCGACATCAACGGCGTATGGAGCGTGGGAGGCACCTTCGTGATGACCTCGAAGCCCAAGAACATCGCCAGCACGAACGCGTAGAGGCCGTAGATGACGACTTCCGTCGACACCGCTGTCTGCGCAGACGCAGCAGCATTTGCGAAGATGGCACTCACTCCTCTCCTCCTTCCTCTTTGACGAGCAGGGCCGCGGTCGGCGCGTGGCGCACCTCGCCGGCATGTGTGACCGCTGACTGGGCTTGCACTTCGTCATCGAAATCCATGCTCAACTGACCTTCTTTGACGATGGGTTGGAGAAACGCGAGCACGTTGCGCGCATAGAGTTCGCTCGCATGCACAGCTACGGTGCCGGGCAAGTTGCGAGGGCCGATCAAGCTCACGCCGTGACGAACGACGGTCTTCCCAGCTTCCGTCCCCTCGCAGTTCCCACCTTGCTCGGCGGCTAGATCGACAACCACGGAGCCCGGGCGCATGCGCTGCAGCAACGCGTCCGGAATCAAGATCGGCGCTTTTTTGCCCGGAACGAGTGCGGTGGTGATCACCACATCCGACTCCGCCACGTGCTCGCCAACGACCTGGCGCTGGCGCTCGAGGAACTCGGCACTGGCCGCCTTTGCGTAGCCGCCGGCATCCTCCATGTCTTCCATGCCAGGCACGTCGATGAACTTCGCTCCGAGACTCTCCACCTGCTCCTTAGCGGCCAGACGCACATCCGTAGCCCAAACTTGCGCGCCAAGGCGTCTCGCTGTCGCAATTGCCTGCAGGCCGGCAACCCCCGCACCCATCACCACGACCTTCGCTGGCTTGACGGTGCCCGCAGCGGTCATGAGCAGGGGGAAGTACTTCGGCAACTGGGCAGCTGCGAGCAATGCAGCTTTGTACCCACCGATGTTGGCTTGAGAACTCAGTGCGTCCATCTTCTGCGCGCGGGTGATACGCGGCACGAGATTCATCGAAAAGCTCGTGACTTGCTTGTCCACCATTCGCCGCACGAGCGGCAGATCATCCGAGGGGACCAAGAACGAAACGGTCACGGCAGCGGGCTTCAGGCGATCGACCTCTGCCTGTGTCGGAGCCCTGACCTTGAGCACCGCGTCCGCGTCCGACCACGCTGAACCGTCATCGGCGACGCTCTCTGCGCCGGCGTCCGCGTAGGCTGTATCAGCCATGCTGGCCGCATCTCCGGCGCCACGCTCGACCACGACCACGAGCCCTGCGCCAACTAGTTTGCCCACGGTCTCGGGAGTGGCCGCAACACGGGTCTCGCCCTGAGCGCGCTCCTTGGCGATCAAGACCTTCGTCATGGCCGGCCTGCGAGAGAGGCTCGAGGGGGTTTCAGCAACTCTGGCTTGGCCAGGTGTCCAAGAGCAGACGACATCCGTCGAAGCATCGCCCAACGCCGAGCAAGAGTCAGGCCGCTCGGAGGCGATCCGCGCTCACCGCCCAAGTCCCGACAAAACCAGGCACCCAAGGCCGAAAACGTTGACGAAAGGCCGGGGTCCCCCCTCATTCTTGCGCGACTAAAACCGCGAACACGCACATTATTCCGGCTATTTCTGCGTCCAGCAGAACCTGCGTCGCCAGTCAAACGACGCTGCATGGCGCTGGGAGCCGCGCGGGTGAAATCAGCATGTGACCGTTCGTAGTTGACAGATCTTGTTAGGCTCGCGGACGTGAGAAGCGACAGTTCGTGGCTCCGGCACAAGTCCGCGATCAGACTTCTGGCGCTTGTGCTGTGCGCAGGTCTCGGGATGAGCTGCAAGAAGGCGTCGAAGCGCGCTGAGGCTGACCAGAAGCCGCCCATCAGTACGAGCAGAGAGTGTGCAAGCTTGACGCGGCTCGAGTGCTACCGCGCGACCCACTGCATTCTCGAAGCCACGGCCCCGTCACGCTACGTATGCCGCAAACCCAAAGGCAAGTGCGAGCAGACCCAGCCGAAGTACGACAAGGCGAAGTGTGAAGCAAACCCGAGCTGCGTGTTCAAGCCGGCCAATTGCTACTGTCCTTTCGTCGGCTACGGTGAGACTGCTGTGCCTGATCCGCCATCAAAGTCCGGTGGGGCGTGTGTCTGCGGAGGCGGTTCTCCGGCGCGGTGTGCCGATCGCTCGAGCGCCGACGCGGGGCCCTGAGCAACTGGGTCAGGGAGCTCCGCGGTTTATCACGCTCGAGCGTGACCGGAGCTTCTTCGAGCACTGGACGCACGATGCCTCCGTGATCCCTGTGGAGTGGTATCCGCATTGGAAAGTGCGTTTCGCTCGATTTCGACGCCAAGACCGGGTCAAGAGTTGGTGCGTACGCCGAATGGGGCCCGACCCCAAGCGGATCATTCGCAAGGTGCGCGCGCGATTGCGAGCCGAGGGGCCACTCATGGCGCGCGATTTCGAGAAGGAGCCAGACAAGAGCGCCAGAGGCGGCGGATGGTGGAATTGGGATCCCAGCAAGGCGGCGCTCGAGTACCTATGGCGAACCGGGGAGGTATCCATCGCAGAGCGGCGTGGTTTCCAGCGCGTGTATCAGCTCACAGAGCAAACGTTGCCCGAACAGTGGCGCGTGGCTGCCTCGACCCCAAGCGCCCACCTCGAATTTGCATGCCGTGAAGCGATCACACGTCTCGTCATCGCGACTCCGACAGAGATATCGCGCTACTTCGACACAGCGTCACTGAAGGATGTGCGCCGCTGGTGCAACCGGCAAGTGGCTCGCGGCAGCCTCATCGCTGTAGAGGTGCACGCGGCGAATGGACAGCCACCACGGCCAGCGCTCGCGCTACCGGACTACGCCGAGCGCTACGATCGGTTGACAGACGCGCCTCGCCGCGCGCGCCTCCTGAGTCCATTCGACCCGATACTTCGGGACCGCGCACGGGCCGCACGCCTCTTCGACTTCGACTACCGCTTCGAGGCGTTCGTCCCGCAGAAGAAACGCAGGTACGGTTACTACGTGATGCCCATACTCGACGGCGATCGCCTCGTGGGTCGGGCTGACCCGAAGTACTTGCGGGAGGAACGCTCGCTTCGGGTCAATGCTGTGTGGTGGGAGCGCGGGGTACGCGTCACCAGAGCCCAAAAACGGCGTCTGGGTGATGCGCTGGAGCGGCTCGCGGCACTGTGTGGAGCAAAGCAAATCGACGGCGACCTGAGTTGATTGCCGGGGCTCAACACTCCAGTATTGCCAGCTACAGGCCGGCACCGTGCCCTGCGCGCCAGCCGGGCCGCCGCGACTCCCGAGAGCCCTGGCCGTCCGAACCGATCGGCGTTACGTCCAGGTCTATGATTCGCCGACTGCTTCTGACCCTTCTCGTCGCCATCGCCGTTGCGTGCGGCCCACCGCCAGCATCATCGACACCTCCAAGCGGCGAGGCACAGCCGTCCTCGAAGACCGGGCCGGTCGACCCGCTTGACCAGCCACTTCCCCTCGACACGCGACTGACGAAGGGAAAGCTCGACAACGGGCTGACCTACTATGTACTGCCTCACAAGAAGCCCGAGAAACGCGCTCAGGTTTGGCTAGTCGTCAATGCGGGCTCGGTTCTCGAGGACGATGACCAGCAGGGGCTCGCGCATTTCGTCGAGCACATGGGTTTCAACGGCACGAAGCGTTTTCCCAAAACGCAACTAGTGGACTTCTTGGAAAAGGCCGGCATCCGGTTTGGCGCGGATCTCAACGCCTACACGTCTTTCGACGAGACCGTCTATATGCTGCAGGTTCCCACGGACAAGCCGAAGCTGCTTCAGGGATCCATCCGCGTACTCCGCGATTGGGCCGACGGCATCACCTTCGACCCCGAAGAGGTAGAAAAAGAGCGTGGCGTCGTGCTGGAAGAGTGGCGCCTCGGTCGCGGAGCGCGAAAGCGACTATTCGACAAGCAGGCCGCCGTGCTTTTTCACAAGTCGAAATACGCGCAGCGCCTCACCATTGGGAAACCCGAAATTCTCAAGAAGGCCTCCCGGGACACTCTCGTACGATTCTACCGTGACTGGTACCGACCCGACCTCATGGCTGTCGTGGCGGTCGGCGACTTCGACGGTGCGGCAATAGAGGCGCAGATCAAGACAGAATTCGCCAGTCTCAAGAATCCCAAGAAGCCGAGACCTCGGCCGACGGTAACCCTGCCATCACACAAGGAAACCCTAGTCAGTATCGAAACGGATGCGGAGCTCCCCCGGACCAGCGTTTCGATCATGAGCAAGCTGCCACATCGGCCGGAAGGCAGCGCGCGAGATTACCGGCGCTCCGTGGGCGAGCAGTTGTTCAACTCGATGCTGAATGCTCGACTGGACGAAATCCGTCGCAAGCCCAACGCACCTTTTCTGTTTGCGGCCTCGTCAGCTAGCGGTCTGGTGCGCACTGCAGACACATTTCGTCAAGTCGCTGCAACAAGAGAGGACGGCGTCGAGCGCGGTTTCCAGGCGCTGCTCACAGAAGTGCTCCGCGTGGAGCGCCACGGGTTCACCAAAACCGAACTCGACCGCGCGCGGGCTCGAATGCTGCGTCTCTTTCAGCAAGCAGTCAAAGAACGGGACAAGACCAACGGGCGAGAATTTGCCGCGGAGATCGTGCGCAACTTCTTGGAGGCCGAGGCCATGCCTGGGCGTGAGGCCGAGTTGAAGCTCGTGGAGAAGTTCCTGCCCACATTCACGCTGGAGGAGCTGAACGGGATCGGCAAGACCCTAGCCAAAGGTAGCCGCGTCATCGTGGTGGCCGGGCCGAAGAAAATGGTCAAACCCTCCGCTAGCGCGATGCTGGCCACAGCACAAAAAGTGGCCGCTCAAACTATCGCGCCCTACGTCGATCGAGGGCCCAGCGTTCCGTTGATGGAGGCCGCGCCGACCCCCGGCAAGATCGCCAAAACGAGCGCCGTACCCGAAATAGGCGTCACGGAGTGGACCCTCGACAACGGTGTTCGAGTCATCGCCAAGCCCACCAACTTCGTCAACGACCAGGTGCTCATGAGCGCATTCTCCCCGGGTGGCCACTCGCTGACGAAAGACGCAGATTTTTCCACCGCTCGCTTCGCCGATGAGGTGGTGGGTCAGGGCGGTGTAGGCCCCTTCGACGCCGTGCAGCTGCGCAAGGCTCTCGCGGGCAAGATCGTTTCCGCACGTGCACAAATCGGCGAGCTCGAAGAAGGGTTCGTGGGAAGGGCGTCCCCAAGCGACCTGGAGACACTGTTTCAGATGCTGCACCTGGGGTTCACCGCCCCTCGCAAAGACGCCAATGCTTTCAAGTCGTGGAAAACACGCCAGATCGAAAACGTGAAAAACCGGCGAGTCTCGCCCGAGCGCGCTTTCTTTGAAGACTTGTTGATCTTCACCACGCAGAACCACCTGCGGCGCCGACCCGTCACCCCCAAAGTCATCGAGCAGGTCAATTTGGACCGAGCCCTCGCCATCTACAAAGAACGCTTTGCTGATGCGGGTGACTTCACTTTCGTATTCGTCGGCAATATCGAGCTAGATCGCTTGAAGAAGCTATCTGCAACGTACTTGGGCAGCCTGCCAAGCAAGAAGCGCAAAGAAAAATGGCGGGATGTGCGCGTGTATATGCCCCGGGGCGTGAAAACCAAAGTCGTCGAGCAGGGCAGCGAGCCGAAAGCGAGGGTGTCGATCACTTTTCACGGCAGGGCGCGCTGGACTCGCGACACCAAGAACGACATGCGCATGCTGAGTGAAACCCTGAGCTTTCGCCTGCGCCAAATTCTCAGAGAAGACATGGGTGGCGTGTACGGAGTACGGGTCCACGGCGGCATCAGCCGCCGGCCTCGCCAAGAGTACCGCTTCAACGTGAGCTTCGGCTGTGCCCCCGACAAGGTCGAACAGCTCAAGCAGGCTGTTTTCGACGAGATCAAGTCAGTACAGAAGGACGGCGTAGCTCAGGACTACATCGACAAGGCGAAACAGGCACGCAGGCAAGCGCACCAAGTCAACCTGAAGCGGAATAGCTTTTGGCTCCGCAAACTCGAGAAGGCCTACGCGTTCGGTGACGACCCACGTCTGATTCCTGACATCCAGCCCATGGTCGACAAAATCAGCTCGGACCGTGTTCGAGCCGCCTCCAAGAAATACCTAAACCCGAGGCAGTATGTGCTCGGCGTTTTGAAGCCCAAGAAGGAGGCCGCGACCAAGCCGTAAGCACCTGTCGCCGTGCTGGGTTTCTTTGGTTTTTTGGGGTCGCGTCGCGAGGTCGCGCTGCGCCACTAATCCCGCTTTGGGCCGCGTGGGTGCATGTCAGTGGATGTCCCAAATGGTGTGCGCAGCGGCATCAGTTCTTGTCTTTGATCTGCATTCCCAAGACAAGACGAGCTATTCTATGTGATCGTGGTGCGGACTCTGTCAGAGCGCTGGAACAAAACCCTGGACGGGTTCGTGCCCAAGCGCCTTGCAGACGATCCCCAGTGGGGCTGGAGAGCCCGCAACGTCGCCCGAACCTCGTTCCTCATGTCCGGGGTTTTCATGATCATGGGCGTGATCCGCGTGGCTCAGTCCAGCCCGGTCGCGTTGATTGACGCCGCGCTGGCCCTCATGACCTTCCTCGGGCCGTTTTGGATGCGGCGCAGCGGCAAGGTACTCACGGCGGTTCACAGCTCGGTGGCCGTGGTGATGCTCCTCGGCTTCATCAACATCATCCTGATCCAGGGCCCAGGGCTGAATCTCGCCAGTGTCGGCATCGCCAGCATTCCGCTTGGGATCACATTATTTGGTGGCGCGCGAGCGGGAGGGACTTGGACCTTGATCAACGGCATCGGCCTGAGCGCGATCGGGCTATACGCTTTGATTCAGCCGTCCACCGCCACGCCCCTCGAGATCCTGCGCGATCACATCGTGTTGTTGACCATCGACGGTGTCCTCTTTCTCGTGGGCCTGATGTACGAACGCCAGCGGGCAGCGTCTGTAGAGAGCTTGCGCGCCCTAGAGCAGCGCCACCGCGAGGCAGAGTTGGCGCGCATCCAGGCAGAGGCCGACGCGGGCCTATCAAAAGCCGAGCGCTTTGCGTCCATGGGGCGCGTCGCGGCCTCCGTCGCCCACGAGATCAACAACCCGCTCGCGTACATTTCGAACAATCTGCACTTCTGTCGTCTCAAGTTGGAAGGCAGCGATCCTGAGGTCATCCAAGCGCTAGACGAAAGCGCGGATGGTGCCAACCGGATCGCGGGAATTGTCGCCGAACTGTCCAAGTGGGCCCGCCCGAGCGACGAACAAGTCGAGATCGAACCCGTCGCCGTAGACAAGCCCTTGCGAGCTGCACTGAAGATGGCGGAAGGGCACATTCGACCGCGGGCACGCGTCGTGACGCGTTTTGACCAGGAATGCCTGGCTCTGGGTGACGAACCCCGACTGATGCAGGTCTTCCTCAATTTGCTCTTGAACGCTGCGCAAGCCATTCCCGAAGGGCACGCCTCCCAGCACGAGATCGAAGTCGACGTCGGAGAGGAGGACAGCCAGGTGATGGTCACCATCACGGACTCTGGTGAGGGCATTCCAGCGGAATTGCTGGAGCAGGTGCGCAAGCCTTTCTTCACTACCAAAGCTCCGGGTGAGGGCACGGGCATTGGCCTGGCGCTATGCGACAACATCCTCAAGCGCCTCGGGGGATCCCTGGAACTCGAAAGCCAGCCGGGAAAAACCGTGGCCCGAGTGCTCCTCGCGAGCGCGACTGGGAAAGTCCGAGACAGCGCGGCGCCGCAATCATCTATCCGGCCTGGGCAGGCCGATGGTGCACGGGTGTTGATCGTCGACGATGAACCGTTGGTGGCAAAAGGGCTGAAGCGCTTGCTACCCGAGGCTCAGGTCGTCATCGAGCTCAGTGGTGCAGGCGCGCTGCAACGCCTTCGCGATGGCGAGCGCTTCGACCTGATCCTCTGCGATCTGATGATGCCCGATATTACGGGAATCGAAGTGGACCGCTGCATTCGAGAGGAGTTCCCTCAGCTGGTGAGCCGCTTGGCGTTCACCACCGGTGGTGGGTTCACAGCCAGTGCGCAGGCCTTTCTCGACTCCACGGATCGCGTCGTGTTGCAGAAACCGGTAAATCCTGAACTCCTGCACCAGTTGATCAAAACACTTCGCGCAAAGCGCGTGAGCGGATTGTAGGAATAGATGCGAGAGCGCCGGGGCGCTCGTCACGCCCCGGCGAACTTGCACTCCACTCTACACTCAGGGATTGAGCAGTACGACTTCCTCGTTGTCTAGGTCGACCATCGCAAGCGCACCTGCCGACTGCGAGAGCGCGAAGGGCCGGCCCTGGCCCTCCCACAAGATGGTCGGCGTGACGCCTTGCGCAGCGATCGGAGACTTGAGCACGACACCGCAGCCAAACAGGGCCTTCGACCCTTGAATCAGAGTCGCCATGTAGCCACTGTAGACGCTGCTACCGGAGACGATCACGCTCTGCGCCGTCAGGGAGTACTCGTTGGGATTGAGGCCCATCGACACTATGCCGGGGCTCCCGCCAACCTTGGCTTGCCGCCACACGAAGGCGCCTCCAACCGTGAACACGTCGCTCGCATTGTGATCTATCCAGTTGCCGGCACCGAAGAACTCCACGACCGGACCGCCCGCAAGCGGCAGACTATGCACACCCGTGGCTCCACCACTGACCCGGGAGAAGTAGAGGTTTGTGGCGTCAGCCCTAAGGGAGATCGGCTGAAAGGTCTTGGTGATGTCGTTGGTGTCGCTCTGAAACGCCGCAAGCTTCTTTGGGGTTCCGCCCGCAAGCGGTGCCTCGTACAACACGTATTCGACCTCGATACTACCGACGTCGTTCGGCCCTTGCACCCAGTATAGATGTGTCGCGTTCAGGGCGAGGGCACCGGGCAGGCCGCCGTTGGTAAACGTCGGGTTCAAGCCGCCAACGCTAGC
This sequence comes from Polyangiaceae bacterium, assembly GCA_965222375.1. GTDB lineage: Bacteria > Myxococcota_A > Polyangia > Polyangiales > Polyangiaceae > JACKEA01. The sequence goes on along the minus strand of CBDCTZ010000016.1, from coordinate 1,340,412 downwards.
GACCTTCACTGGCGTCCCCCCAGCAAGGGGCATCTTCCACACGTAGGCCCCCTCTTCGGTCCGCCAGTACACGGACGTCCCGTCCGACACCATCGCATCAGCACTCTCGAACGCCTCGGCTTGAGCGGGGTATAGGGCCTTGGAGCCAATCACTTGCGGGGCTCCGGAAGGAAGCTGGACTCTCGATATCTTGCTGTCCGCCAGGTCGGTTTCGCTGAAGTAGAGCGCGCTGCCAACGAACATCGTGTCGCGTGGGTTCTTTCCTGGAATGACACGCTGCACGGCGGTTGCATTGCTCACGCACTTCCCGGTGGCGCCACCGCCTCCGGTCGCACCGGTCCCCGCCGCGCCGCCGCTCGCGCCGCCAGTGCCTGCACCAGCAGTCCCACCGCCGCCGGCGAAGCCGGCTGCTCCCGCCGCTCCACCCACTCCCGGTCGAGCACCGGACCCCGCCGAGCCAGCAGAGCCGGAAGCCCCGGACGCCCCCGAGGATGCGCCAGTGCCCGTCGCGTTCTGCTGACCTGAACCAATGGGAACGTCGCTGCCACAAGCAACCAGTAGGGGGGCGATCAAGACGGATGTGGAAAAAAGCTGACAACGCATGGTTTCTGTCCTCCTCGCGCCGGCTAATGGTGCCCTCCACGGAAATTGATCAAACTTTTTTGACGGCCGGAAATATCGTAGTGCATTGAACGCCTGCACGCCGGCGCGCAACGCTAGGCGGGGCACGACACAACATGATCTGCAGGTGGATACAGGTGTTCGTGGGAGTCATCAGCATGACTCTCTCGTGGGAGGCGAGGGGCGAAAGCGAGTCCATCGTGCTTCGCTACTCCACTCGAGCGTCGTGTCCGCCGCGAGCGCAATTCGTCGACGAGGTCCGTGCGCGCACCTCCAAGGTGCGCTTCGCCGGTGCCGATGGAGCGCGAAGGTTTTCTGTGGCTTTCTCGCGCTCCGAGGACGAGTTCACCGGGAAGCTCGAAATCGTCAGCGGCGAGGGTGAGACTTCCGAGCGTGTCATCACCGGACGCGACTGTGACGAGGTTGCCTCGGGCTTGGCACTCGTCCTTGCGCTGGCGGTGGATCCGGACGCTTCCACGGCCCCGATTGGGGAGTTGCCTCCCCCACCCGCGCCAGGGCCGGAATCCACGCCGGCGGCCGCGCCAGCGGTCGCACCGGTCAAACGCCCCCCGCAGCCACAGAGCCAGGGCCCTCAGCTCGACACGCCGCGAAGAAGTTTGCCCTCATCGCCAGGAAAAGTGGCATCGACGAGCATCGGCCTGGGTCTGGACGCCACGCTCATTGCCGGCATCACCCCGAAGCCCCTGGCAGCAGCCGGCACTCACCTGCGGGTCTCGGACACGAGTTTCGGCCTGAAACCCCGCGGCACCCTGCGGTTCTTCGCGGCAAAGACGGGCACTGTCGGTTCTGAGGGAGAGCTCGCCGACTACCGGGTCATCGGTGGACAGCTCGATCTGTGCCCCCATCGATTCGCGCTACTCGACGCCCTAGAGACCGGCAGCTGCGTGGTCCTCCAAGGGGCGGCACTACGCGCCGAGGGCCGTGACGCGCCCAAACCCGGCGCGGCCACCCGGGCCTTTTTCGCCAGTGGCCTGAGCGGCTTCCTTTCGTCGCAGCTAGGCGGCGATTTCTATGCAGAATTCCAGGCAGCCGGTTGGTTGAACCTGACGCGAGACGACTTCGTCTTCGAGCAACCGCGGGTGGTGGTTCACGATGTGCCTTTGTTCAGCTTTTCGGCTGGCATCTCCGTGGGGCTGGCAGTTTTGTGATCAAAACGATGACTTCCGCCCATGAGCCATCGACGTGTTGGCCCAGACTGTCACCATGAGCGCGGAGGTCATGCCCCGCGCGGAGCCCTCAACCACCTCGGAGGAGGCACGTCTGCGGGGCATGGTGCAGGGCAACTTCCAGTCAATGTGGAGGTTTGCTCGACGGCTGGGCGTGCCCGAATGCGATGTGGACGACGTCGTTCAGGAGGTGATCTGGATTGCCGCTCGACGACTGTCCGACATCAAGATTGGCAGTGAGCGCGCCTTCATCATGGCAACAACGTACCGTGTGGCATCGGACGCACGTCGCGCACGTGCGCGCCGCAGTGAAGTCCCCGACGAGGTTCTATACGAACTAGCCGATGACCGAGCGCGCCCTGATGCTTTGACGGAACAAATGCGCGCCCGGGAGCTCTTGGACGGAGTGCTCGCCGCCATGCCCCTCGACTTGCGCGCAGTCTTCGTGTTGTTCGAGCTGGACGGCTTCACCATGGCCGAGATTGCAGAGAGCTTAGCGTTATCTACGGGCACGGTGGCCTCGCGCCTTCGCCGAGCTCGCGAGGTATTCGATGTACGTATCGAGCGGTTGAACCAGAGAATGACCGGAGGTGCAGCGTGAGCGATCCCGAACGCCTTATCGATACCCGGGACGGGCTTGCACACTCGCTACTGGCCGCAGGGCGCCAAGACGCGCCTGATTCAGCCTCGATGCAACGCGCCCTCGCCACAGTCGGCGTGGCCGCTGCGGCAACTGCCGTGAGCGGCACGGGTTCGGCCGCAGCCGCTTCGACCACGGGCTTCTGGCTCAAGTGGCTGGGGATCGGCGCTACGGGTGGCATGCTGACCATGGGGGCGGCACACGCGGTCGCGCCGCTCGTGTCGCAAACTGACGTCCCGGAAGCAACGTCGGCCCCCCGCGGCGTCACGCCAAGTCGGAAGGTGGCGCGGACTGCGCAGCCGCCGCCCTCGGAACCGGCCATCGTGGAGGCTGCACCGCCGGCCCCAGGCCAGCGCAACACGCAAGCAGTGCCATCAGCGCCGATGGGGCAAGCCAAACGCGCAACGGAAGCTCCAACGAGCCTGTCGCGAGAACTCGCGCGGATCGATGCTGCACGGGGTCGGTTGAGCGCCGGCGACGCTGCCGCCGCACTCGTCGCGCTGGATCGCTATGCCCGGGACTACCCAAGAGGCCGCTTTGGACAGGAGGCCTTGTTGGTACGCATCGAGGCGCACATCGCACAGGGTAATTGCGGCCAAGCTCGATCCCTCGGAACAGGTTTTCTCCGAAGGCACGCGAAGAGCGCCTTGGGGCAACGGGTTCGATCCCTGCTGGCTCGCTGCGGCGAGGCAAATTGAACCTTGCCTCCGCTACGAGCGGGCCCAACGGCCAATTGCGCCGGCCACGTGCTACGTCGCAGCGCGGCGCATTGACGTCGCCGCTTGGCAGTCCGATGCATGGTGAATGTCAAATCCGGTATGTGTGGTGGTGGGGATCGGACCCAAGAACGGTGCGGCATTCGTACGTCGCTTCGCAGAGGCCGGCTATAGCGTTGCAATGCTTTCGCGCTCGACGGATCTGTCTGCAACGTTGGCCGCAGAGCTTCCCCGCGCAAAGGCCTACGCTTGCGATGTGACGGACGGCACGGCGGTTGCCCGAGCGTTTGGTGAAGTACGCAGGGACCTCGGCGACCCAGAAGTGCTCATCTACAATGCCGGGTCCGGGGTGTTCAAAAGCGTCGACGAAGTCACGGCTGCTGAATTCGAACGCAGTTGGCGCATCAATGCCCTGGGAGCGTTGCTAGCGGCTCAAGAGGTCTTGCCTGCGATGCGCAAGAAGAAGCAGGGCAACATCGTCTTTGTGGGTGCCACCGCGTCTCTACGTGGCAAGCCCAAAACATCTGCGTTCGCTGCGGCCAAGGCCGCGCAGCGTAGCCTTGCACAATCCATGGCGCGCCAGTTTGCCCCGGAGGGTATCCATGTCTCGCTGATGATCATCGACGGCGGGATCGGTAGCGCCGAAATGCTACCCGACAAAGCCACCGAGCAGTTGCACCCGGCGCACATTGCAGACGCCGCGTGGTACCTAACTCAGCAGCCGGCCTCCGCCCGCTCCTTCGAGATCGACCTACGACCTCAAAGCGAGAGCTGGTAGCTAGCTGCGCAGCCAACGGGCGAAGCCATCGAGCTGGGCCTGGCCGATGACTTCGGCTTGATGCTTGATGCGTCGAGCCGGCCCTCCAAGGCGAGCCAGCAGTCCGGTCCAGACCTCGTCGGGATGCGCGTTTGGTTGCCGACGGCCTCGAAGCGGAAGCGGTGGCGTGCATGGAGCAAGGCGTTCCCACCGCCCCAGACGACTTCCTCGGGCTCGTCAACGCTGAAGACATCGACGAGCGTGGGCAAACGTGCAAACCCCGTGTCGATTCGAATGCGCAGACGATCTCCCGCCCGCAGTGCGCGCTGAGGGCCCGACATGGGTCGGAATTGCGCTGGCATGAAGTAGGGCCAGTTGCGGAAGTCGACGAACAACGGACTCGGGAGCACCGGGTACGCTGCACTCTGCGCGGGCAATTAGACTCATGGCTAGACGCTAGCAGTTCGGCCCCAGCATCGGCGGCGACACCAACCAGAGACCGCTTTCTCGCTGGCACAAAGTTACGAGGGGCCCAACCGCGGGCCCCTTCCTTCAGCTGGACTTGGTTCACTTGGGGGCGCGCTGGATCAAATCCGCCAGGGGTGCACCATTCGAGGCCATGGCGGCGAAGAACACATGGCTCGCGTCAACGTCAAAGTCTCCAGGTTCATACTTGGTGCTCTTGGGCAGATCGACCACCACGGTTGGACTTCCACCGGCTTTGGGGATTCTCGAGATCGTCTTCGCTGCACGGTTGGCGAAGTAGGCGTTGGCGGAATCCACCACCAGGGACCCTGAAGCACCAAGCGCGGTGCGAAGGTCGACGCCCGGCGCCTTGCCGCCGGCAACCGGTCGATTCACTCGCGCGTCGGTCTTAGCCGAATGTCGCACGTGGCTACCGCGCCCGCTTCGCCAGCACGCGCTCGCGCAGGAGGGTTTCTGCCGCCGCAACGATCCACTCTGCCTGGTCCGCGATTTCGGGTTCGTGACCCGTGGAGTAGAAGAGGGCGCGACGCTCCATGAGTGCCAGGCTCAAACTGTAGACGATCATCCAAACGATCCCCTGGAGTTCCCGGCGCTCCTCTTCATTGCATGAAAACGCACCGGCAATGGCAGAAAAGCCCGGGTACAACCTATCTTCGAATGTGCGTCGGATCACGTCCCGATGCTCTGGGCTTTCGATGGCGACGACAAACATGAAGCGAACGAATTTCGGGTGCCGTTCCGTTGCCCAAAGCTCGGACACAACCTCCATGACGAATCTGGGAAGCTCTTCCACTCGGTTCAAGGGCCGCTCCGGAGGAGGAACCTGGAGCATCTTGTCCGTGCAGTATTCGACGATCTGAGAAACCAGGTCCTGCTTGCTGCGGAAATAGTGGTACAGGCTGGGTTGGCTCATGCCCAACTGCTTTGCGAGGGTACGCAGTGACGCACCGGCGACGCCACGCTCCGCAATCAGATTGAGAGCGGTTTCCAACACCTCCTCGTGACGCGCCGGGACGTGCTTCGGCTCATTCGGCTGGCGAGATCTGAGCGCTGAGGGTGGTGGCACGGCGTTCCTTTTCCAGCGCCTCCGCTGGAGCCGCAAGTGACGCGTTCGCGGCGTATTGATGCGCTGAAGACAGCAGGCACGCCCCGCCAAACAAAACCACTGGCGCCAAGGGGATGAAGCCGACTCCCAGCAGTCCCCCGCCAATCACCTGAAAAGTCACCAAAAGCCATGCCCCTGCCAGTACGAGCCAGGCTCGGATCGGCATCCTAGAGACCGGGCCGTTCTTTGCTGAATTCGACATCAATTCGCCTCCGACCTATCACTCGATAGTTTAAGTCTATCGAGTGATAGGTCAAGGGCGCGGGAGTCGCTTTTTCGGCTCTCAGAGGCCTACCCCCCAGTCGGCCCCAGAAAGCTCGATTGGCTCGTTGTCCGCGGGCGCTTTCCGGAATATCTGGCGCGGACGTGGAATCACCCACGCGCCCCATCAATCCCGAGGACCATCATGGCTCAATTCGCTCACAGCTCAGAAAAGTTCGGTCAAATCAACCTCGACACCATCCTCGGTGTGCAAAGAGCTCTCAACGCTCTTGGCTATGAGGCGGGTAAAGAGGACGGGATCGACGGGCCCGCAACCCAAGCCGGCGTCAAGGAGTTCCAAGGCGAGCACGGCCTGGATGTGGACGGCAAGGCCGGGCCTAAGACCAAGGAAGCACTGGTAGGCGTGCTGGAAACGGTCATCGCAGAAGACGACTACGAAGCGTAACCGAAAGGGCAGTAGGAGAAAAACGACGAGCACCGGGAGGTGCCCGCTCAGTTCCCGGAGAACCTCGGCGCGCGTTTTTCCACCAGAGACAGGACGCCTTCACGCGCGTCTTCGGTCATCGCAATCACACGCCCAGTCTCCTGGATGTCCACCACCGCTGCAGCGCTGCCTTCACTTTTCGCCAACCGCGCGTTCGCAAGGCAAGCTTGAATCGCCAGCGGTGCGTTGTCCGCGACCCGCTGGGCAACGCTAAGCGCTTGCTGAAGGTGTTCTCCCTCCGCTGCCAAGACCTGAACGAGGCCCATCTGCACGCCTTCTTCCGCGCTGAAGGTGTCTCCGGCCAGCATGTAGCGCATCGCGTTGTGCCAACCGATCGCTTCCGGCAAGCGTAAGGTCGCCCCACCGAAGGGGAAGATCCCGCGCCGGACTTCCATCTGGCCAAAAACTGTACCTGCTGCCGCGACACACATGTCTGCGGCTAGGGTTAGTTCGAGCCCCGCCGTGTAACAGCGACCATGCACCCCGACAATCACGGGCTTCTTGCAGGGAGCCGCAAAAAGCCCGAAGGGATCCACGTGCCCCTCCGCCAAAAAGGCGCTGGGGCCTTCCGCCGCCATACGAGGCAGAGCCGAGGCCAGGTCCAGCCCCGCAGTAAACACGCTGCCCTCTCCGTACAGCACGCCAACGCGAAGCGCCGGGTCCTGGTCCAGTCGAGTGTATGCCGCGGACAGAGCGCTCAGCATGTCGATGTCTACGGCGTTCTTTTTCTCGGGTCGGTTGAACGCCATGACCAAGGTATGATCCTCGGTCCGGACCGTTAGCTTATCGGACATGGTGGTCATGCTAGCGCGCGAAGACCTGCGTCCGTAGACGCATTATCCCGGTCCCGAGCTGCGATAATGCACGTGCCTAGGCCCGCGCAGATGTGGAGCAAAGCCGACCAGATGGAGGGGACTCCCCTACCAAAACCTGCACGACTACTACCCCTCGGCGGCGGCATTTTTCCACTTTCGATGGCGGCACGGAGGATGCACAGTACTCTGGTCATGATGCCAAGAACAAACTCCATCGTTTCTTATGCAGTCCTCAGCGGTGCAGCCCTGATAGCCATCGGCTGCACCGTTCACGCAGCAGGAGACGCTGGCATGCAAAGCAGTGCCAACGCGCGAGCCCGTGGCAATGCCCAGGGCAACGCCAACGCGCCGCCACCAGGGTCCAACGCGCAGGGCGCGTCCAGCGTCAGCGTAGTGGCCGGCGGCGGAAGCGGTTGCCCGGCCGGCAACTGCAAACTCCGCTGCGCGGCGAACCAAACCTGCAACGACAGCTGCGCGGGCGGAAACTGCGAATACATTTGTGAGGCGGGTTCGCGCTGCTCTCTGTCATGTACCGGCGGCAATTGCCGTGTTGACTGCGCGCCAGGTGCAACCTGCGCCCAAGACTGCAGCGGTGGCAATTGTCGAAGCGACTGCGCGGACGGCGCGAAGTGCAACGTGAACTGCACAGGCGGTTCTTGCGCCACGAAGTGCGCCCGACCCGCCGACTGCAGCGTCAGCTGCACGGGTGGTCGCTGCAGTTCGGGCTGACGGGAGTTTACGACCTCGCCGTCTTTCGCGTTGTCTTCTTCCGAGTCCGCTTCTTCGCGACCGCCTTGGCTGATCCTCTCTTGGAGGCTCCAGCTTTAGTCGCCTTCCGTCTGGGTCCGGCAGCGGCTTTCCGTTTGGGTCTATTTGCGGCTGTCTTCTTCGCCGGTTTCTTCTCTGCACCGCGCTTGCCGCCGGCCGCTTTGGTCGCCTTCTTCTTTCGAGTCGTGGACTTTGACTTCAGCTCATGCGCATACGACACACTGAGTGCAAAGAACTTGGCGAGTTCTGACGTTTTCTTGAGCAGGCTATCCGGGACCTCGACGTACTCCTTCATCACCGCCCCATACTGAACGCTGAGTTTGGTGCGGTACTTCTTGAGGAAGGCCTCGCGCTCCGCGGTAGGTAGGCGCAGTGCAACCCGACCTGTCTTCGGCAGGAAGCTGAACATGTTCCCGTTTGCAGACGTGTAGGGCATGGTTGCGCCCTTGCGCTCGGCGCGCTTGTTCGTTGCTATGAGCTTTTCATACAGTCGCAGCTTTTCGGCACGGTCCATCTTGCGTTCTCCCGCTGAGGCACGATCAATAACCAGGACCGCCGGCGGAGACTAGAGCTCAGCGACGGGCATAGGTTTCGGCCTCCGTGGCAAGGGGAAACCCGGACGCTAATAGAGGTTTTTGATACGCTTGAGAGTACGGTCAAAGATGGCTAACGACGAACTGACGAAAGAGCAGCTCCTGGAGCAACTCGATGCTGCGCAACGGGAGCTCGCGGAAGCGTACGCCACTGCAGAGAACGCTTCCGATCCAATTCTGCGCTTCGCCCGCGGTGGGCGTCATACCTACGTCAATCGCGCCACTCAAAAAGTGACCAGCATGAGCGCGGACCAATTCATTGGCAAGACCCACCGTGAGATGGGGTTCCCGGAAGGCCTATGCGAGCTTTGGGAAAGCGCCATCGAGAAGGTGTTCGTGACGAAGGAGGAAAGCAGCCTCGACTTCGACATCGAGCTCTCTGGCCGGCACATCTTCTTTGAATTGAAGCTGCACCCCGAGATGGGTACCGACGGCAAAGTGTCCAGCGTGCTGGGCGTTTCGCGGGAGATCACCGACCGCAAGCGCACGGAAGAAGCCCTCCGGCAGAAAAACGCCGAGATGGAAGCGCTCTTCCGTGCTTATCCGGACTTGAGCTTCCGAGTTGGCGCCGACGGGACCATCTTGGACTTCATTGCAGGGCGAAGCTCCGATCTATTCACGACGCCAGACAAGTTCTTGGGCAGACGCATGCAAGACGTGCTTCCGCCCCACGTCGCGGAGCAGTTCGAGAAGGGCGCCATGCAAGCCGCGGAGCGCGCGGTGTTTTCTATGGACTACTCGCTTCCCTTGCCAACGGGTGAGCGTTTCTTCGAGGCGCGGGTGATTCCGATTCTCGACGATCAGTTCTTCGCCATCGTGCGAGACATCACGGATCGCAGGCGGGCCGAAGACGAGCGCCGCAAGCTAGAAGGACACATCCAACAGGCACAGAAGCTCGAAAGCTTGAGTATCCTCGCGGGTGGCGTCGCCCACGACTTCAACAACATCCTGACCGGGCTACTCGGCAACGCGGATCTCGCTCTGATCGAGCTGCCCGCTCATTCACCGGTTCGGCCGTACATCCTCGAGATTCGGAAGGCCAGCCGCCGCGCGGCGGATCTCACCAATCAGATGCTCGCCTACTCGGGCAAGGGCAGCTTCGTGGTCGAAGAGATCAACGTGAACGCACTCGTGCGCGACATGTCGGGCCTGCTCGCCAGCGCCATCTCGAGAAAAGCCGAACTGAAGTACGAATTGGCGGAAGGCCTGCCGAGGGTTCGAGCGGATGCGACTCAGCTGCGGCAGATCGCATTGAACTTGGTCACCAATGCAGCCGATGCCATCGACGAGGGTGCGGGTGCAATTCGACTTGGCACGTCTACGCTGGACTGGGAACCCGACAGTCCCGACGCCGCCAAGCTCGTAGCGGACCTGCCGGCGGGTCGCTACGTCGTCGTCGAGGTCAGGGACAACGGCGTCGGAATGGACGCGGCGACGCGGGCGAGGGTCTTTGAACCCTTTTTCACTACAAAGTTCACGGGGCGCGGGTTGGGGCTTGCCGCAGTGGAGGGCATCGTACGCGGACACGGCGGCGCAATCCTCGTGGATAGCGAGTTGGGCCAGGGCACTACGTTTCGCGTTCTACTTCCAGCTTTGGGCCACTCGGCGCCTGAAGGGCACGGCTCGAGCAACCCGACCGCAGAGTGGCGCGGCAGCGGCACGATCTTGTTGGTGGACGATGAGGAAGCCGTTCGGAATATCGCAAAGCGTATGTTGAAGCGGCTCGGGTTCTCGGTGTTGACAGCGTCGGGCGGGCAGGAGGCAGTTAACGTCTTCCGAGAACAAGCGGAGGCAATCGCGTGCGTCATTCTCGACCTCAAAATGCCGCAGATGGGTGGCGAAGAAGCCTATGCGGAGATCCGCAAGATCAGTGATGTTCCGGTGATCCTATCCAGTGGCTACGGCGAACCCGAATCCACGCGGCAGTTCCGACACTCCGGCCTGGCCGGCTTCCTCCAAAAACCCTACGAGCTCGCAGCCCTGTCCAAGAAGCTTAGGGCGGCCCTGGGCGAGCAATAGTCCCACGCGCGACCGACCAAGCAATCCGCCTGAGTTGCGCATTGACGTTGAAATCCGCAGCGAAATGACTAGCCTTCCCGCTCCCACGCACGAGTGGCGGAATTGGCAGACGCGCCGGATTTAGGTTCCGGTGGGGAGACCCGTACAGGTTCAAGTCCTGTCTCGTGCACTTCGGATCACCGGTGGCGCCGTTGTCTGGCGGTGAACACGCTCTTGGGTCGTAGGACTCAGGCCTCATCGTGCGAAGCGGCTCGGCCCTAGATCGGGAGGGGCGCGGGTGTGCAGATTGTCTGCCAACGGCTCAAGTTCTGTCTCGTGCACTTCGGATCACCGGTGGCGCTCAGTTTGTGCAGGAGGCGTCGGCGAGTTGACGGCAGAGTGCGCGGAGCATGGCTTTGTCCTGCTTCGAGGCTTTGCCGGCTGCGACTCGGGCCTTCAACCGGTTCTTGTGGGCTGTGATCAAAGCGCGGTCCCCGACTCCGCTCTTGCCACTCATGCACTCCGGCTTGATGCGCTTCAGTCCGTTCTGGTCCACCAAGTAGGGCGGACTGCAGGACGGTTTGGACGTCCAACGGTGAATGACGGTCCTCGTTTGCCCCTTGTGAATCGTGACCCTCTTGTTCGCGAGCTCAGTGAGCCGCCACAGTGCGATGACGTGCTTGCCGGCCGACAACTTGCGGCGCACTATCGGACTCGGTCCAAGTGACTTGCCATCTACGTAGACCTTGGTGCACGCGGGGTTGCAATTGACGTTAAGATAGCCGAACGCTTTCCCATCGGCAGCGTCCTCGGCTCCCGGTCCGGTCATGTCAACCCGACGCGCTGTGGTCGTGTTTTCGACAATCGTGACGTTGATCGACTTCGTGAAGCTCCCACGCTTCAAGACAACCTTGTGCCGTCCCGTCGGCAGCGGCCGCCGGACCTGCGGTGACGGTCCTAGGTCACGCCCCGCCACGACGATCTTGTCGCACACCGGGGCGCACATGATGGTCAAGAAGCCGTTCGCCTGCTTAGACGTCGATGGCGGCGTAGCTAGCCCGAAGGGATTCAACGCCGGTGAAACCGGATCCGAGTCGTCGTCCGTGCTCGCACCAGCGCTGGGGCTCGGCTGCGCCGCCCCGCCAGGAAGCGGAAGCACGCCGAAAGGCGTCACGACGGGCGGAGCCTGGGGCGCCGCACCCCCAGGGCTTGGCGCTGCCGTCCCACCTTGTGGCGGCGCCGCTGCCACCGCCGACTCCTGGGAGCTCAGGGCGAAACCCATCGCCAGCCCGAAGACTCCGGTGAATAGCGCGAACAACGCCGCCGCGAACCACCAATACAGCGGCGGAGTGCGCCTGCCTTGCTCCGCGGTGGCAAGGCGAAACTCACCGGTCTGGGCAGCCACGCTCGTGACCTCACGAACCGGCGACGGCAACGATCCCATGCGCACCGCGAGTTCGTTGCAGTCCGCGCACTCTTCGAGATGATTCTGAAGTCTTTGCTTGTCATCGGACGCAAGCGCGCTGACCTCTCGCTTGGAGATGAGGATCTCAGCGTCCACGCATGCTTCCGGCGTCCGAGCCCCGATCTGGTCTCGCAGTTCGGACAGCCCCAAGACACCACCACAGGCGTCACAACTCGCAGCGTGTTCGTCCATGCCCACGCGCCGTGGCGATCCAAGCAGCTGCTCGATGTCCGGGCAGTTCATGGCTTTGTCTCCTCCGCAGCCGCGTGGGCGGCACCCTGTCGAAATCGGTCTCGGAGCCGCTTCAGCCCCGCACGCAAAAGTCTTTCGGCCTGCTTGGCGTTCGCCAAGCGCATTCGATGAGCGATGACTTCGTGGTCACCTCCATCGAGCCAATACCAAAGAGCCACCATCTGGTCTCGGGTCAGCAGCTCACGGGCACGGTCCAACATCTGCTCAGCGGAAGCCAAGCGTACCGGATCCGTGGTCTGCGCGCGGAGCGAACCCTCCTCGCCAACCAACACTTCGACCCAGCGCCGCCCACCTCCGCGATTGCGGGGATCGAGGTGTTCGGGGCGAGAGCGCACGTAGTCGATGGCAACCCGCGTGGCCACGGTCGTGACCCACGCGCGTAGCGCCCCTGGTCGGTCCAAGGCACCCGAGGCGGTCACGGCCCGCAGCCGCTGAAGCTGGTCCGCGCGCAGTCGCTCCATCACTCGGACCACGATTTCGCGCCGGTCGTCGTCGCTCTTGCACATCGGACCCGTGATTTGCCACTTGCCCGTGATGCCCCAGATGATCGGCTCGATCTCGGTCCACAAATCGTGCCACGCGGCCGCGTCACCGTGAGCCGCCGCTTCGGCGAGAGTCTCGAGCTCCACCTTCACAAATTAGAGTAAACGGCCCCATCGGGCCACGCGTCACCGCGGGCGCGGGCTTTTCTCAGAAAAGCCGTGCCACGCTACTTCCGCCGCTTGCGACCGCGGGGCGAGTTCCAGCGGCGCTTCACGTGCACCTTGAGCACATCTCGATACAGGCCGATGTGCGCGCAGTGGTCCATCTTGTCGTTTCCGGAGTAGCCACGAACGTGGAAATTCCCGCGCGAGTAGCGGCTGATCAAGTCCAGTCCCATGGGATCAGAGCCTCGGGGAGCGGTCTTTCGCGCCCTGCCTCCGACCTTCGAAATCAGGAAATTCGCCGTTTCCGTCGTGGACGCGTAGCCCGGCGGAATGATCGACGAGTGGCTGACGAAGAAGAACTTCCTGCCGCGCACGGCGGCACGCGTCCACTTGATGAAGGGCTTGAGCTGGGTCGAGTTGAGAGACTTGCCGGAGTATCCCGAGTGCAAACCATCCAACAGTACGACGGTGTCCACCAGCCTGTTGCCGTACTTCTGCCCAATGATCTCTTGAACCGCGCCGTAGCCAGCACTCCAGGCCGAAAGTCCAACATGCCGGACCCGAGCTCTCTTCTTGCCGGTCTTCTTGGCCATGGCCTTTTCCACGCTCTTGACCAAGCGCTTGAAGGCATGTGGGTTCCGAAACGCTGCTCCGTAAGGCCCCGAGCCAAGGCCGAGGTCGATGCCGACCAGCACAGCGCCATTCATGGCGTGCACCCACTCCTTGCGGACTGGCTCGTGACCGTGAAAGTGAAACATCACGTCGAAGCGCCCACTGGGAGACACACCGCCGCGCTGTGGAGCGATCATCTGACCCATGCTCGGCGCCCGACTCCATCGATCGTAAACGCCGTAACCCTTGTCCGGAGTGTTGCAGGGATTGACGCCGCGCTCTTTGGCGCTCTTCTGCGTCTGCGTACTCGGTGGTGGCTTGCGGATGCTGGCGTGCTTGACGTTCTTGTTGGCCTTCCCGCCCTTGCGGCCTTTCTGCCCTTTGTAGTTCTTGCTCGGGATCTCCAGCCGTTGGCCCGGCCTGATGGGAGTGCCCTCCTCCAGTCCGTTCTTCTGCCGCAGGGCATCGACGGTGACGCCATAGCGCCGAGCGATCCGCCAAAGGGAGTGCCCGCTCTCCACCTTGTGCACCTTGGCGCCCGCGGCCTGCGCGTCGCGCACCTCCCCCGGACCAACAAAAGCCAGGGCACCCAAGACAGCCAGGGCGGAACAGACAACGGCGGCGCGCGGCATCCCGATTGGACGAGTTTTTCCCCGCAACGTTCGGCTTTTCAACTTCGAGGGGACGATTTCTGGCGCAACGCTTGCGGATCTCACCATTAAGATCCTGTTTTCATTGAATTTTCACAAATTGCGCTTTTCGATTTTCGCAGCAAACAGACTAGGCAGCGGCCATCACCCGTCTAAGCTGCCGATGATGCACACGAAACACAAGTTGGTTGCGGTGGTCGCCGCGTTGGTCGCACTCCCCAATCTCGCCTGCGAGGTTGCTTGCATCGAGGACGGCTCCGGCACGACCTGCACTGCCAAGAGCCTCCAACGCTACAACGGTGCCCGACCGCCGGCCCAGGCTTTCAACGCCGCTCCGGGTGCTCCGCTCACCATCGACGTGGTCTACGGCAACGTTTTCGTCACTCGGAGCCCGTCGCCTCAGGTGGTGGTGGAATTCGCGCCGTTCGCCTACGCGGCCTACGACAACAAGGCGACCGCGGATCGTGAACTTGCTGAGAACCTGCAAGTCAACGCTGTGCAACAGGGAGGTCTCACCGTCACGGTTGCACGCCAGGGAGGCAGCAACGGCCTTGGCTCCGATGTGGTCGTTCGAGTTCCGGACACCTTCAACGGGCCGATCAACATCGTCAACCGCGCTGGCGGACCCGTGAATCACTTCGACGTCAAAGCCGACTTCGTGGGGCAGGCTACGGCCATCAACGTGCAAAACTCCGCCACCCTTGGAGCTTGCTACGTCCAGGGCGCGCCGAGCGTACGCAGCACCACCGTGCAATGCCGCAACGCCATCACCGTGTTGGACGTGAGTGACGCAGTGAATATCACAACCGACAAGCGCGACTTCGATGGTGGCACTGCCGCGATCACTCTGCGCATGGCAGGTACGGCCGCAGGTGGAGGCAAGGTGCACAGCGCCTCCGGCGGCATCGTGGCCACCTTCCCTGCTGCCGGTGGCTACGTCCTGGCCATGCGCACCATTCGTGGCCTCGTCCAGGAAGGCGCCCTCGGCGCCAACTGCACCAAGCAAGAGCGCGGCCCGGGCGACAAGACCATCACCTGCGGCGCAGGCCCGACCTACGACATCCAGGCGGCCCACGCCCCCACCAGCACGCCCGGCAAAGCAAATATCAACCTGTCCTTCCGCTGAGCGCTCGACGGTTCCCCGGACTATTTGCAAACGAGCGCGTCAACACGCACCTTGAGCTCGTCGGCTGCATTGGTCCACGCGACCGCCAGGCTCTGTGGCGTACTGGCGTCGGTCGCTTCTTGGATCCCTGTCGAACCAAGCCCATCGAAGGAAAGGGCGTTTGCTATCTCGATCGTACAGGCATTGACCCAGTACAAGTGAGTGGCGCTATTGCTTCTGACTAGCGCAACCGGCCCCTTCGCGCCGCACTCGGCAAGCCCCAGGACAGATCTCGAAGCGTCCTGGTTGGCTTTTGTGGTTGGGGTCGCGGATTTGGGTAGCCCTGGCGCACTAATCTCGCCCTGGCGCCTGGAGTTCGGCCGCCCATCGTGAGGTCCTAGGTGCGGTTGAGAAATCCGACCGTTTCGCTGACTATGGATGAGGAGACAGCCATGCAGCGACGACAAAAGCGGTGGTGGGCCCTGGTGGCGATTGGGAGCATGACGGCGTCCGTGATGCTCAGCGCTTGCTCAGGCGGTGACGAGAGCGGGGGTGGCACTGGCGGAGCGAGCGCCGGCAGTGGGGGCGCGAGTACGGGCGGCAACAGCTCCAGTGGCAACAGCTCCGGCGGTAACAGCTCAGGTGGCAACAGCACGGGGGGAGCGGTCGGGTCGGCGCCGGAAGTGACCAAGTTTGACATCTTGGGACGCGCGCCGGGCAGCGCTTTGCCCGACACCCTGTGCGCTGCACACCAGATGTCGCCGGGCTGCGATCTCTGCGATGCGCTGGGCTTCTACGGCGACCTGGAGTGCGATTCGGCGCTAGTCGACGCGGGCCTATGCAAGCAGGCCGACCCCGATTGCACGCCACAGACTGCGGACTACTACGTCGCCCCTGGGGGCAGTGACTCTGGCGACGGTAGCGAAGGAAGTCCCTTCGCTACCGTCCAGAAGGCCCACGACGTGGCGAAGCCCGGTAACCTCATCTATCTTCGCGGCGGCACCTACCAACCCACCGAACGCACGCAGTTCAAGGTCGAGGGCACAGCGGACAAGCCGATCATCCTAAAGAGCTACCCGGGTGAACTTCCCATCATCGACGCAAGCAAGGTGCCGGAAGGAGACACCGAAGGCGGCTCCACCGCGACCTGGCACTTCGCCGGCGCCAAACACTGGCAGATCCGCGGCCCGCTGCAGCTGACCAAGGGGCGCGGCGCGGGAGTGGTAATCGAAAAGGCCACTCAGAACCTCGACTTCGTGTTCATCGAGAGCAGTTACAACGGTCAAACGGCGGCGCGCGCGGGCCACGGTTTCCTCATCGTCGAGGACCAGTGGGCCACCGCCAAGAACATTCGCTTCATCAACTGCGACGCCCATCACAACGCCAACCATCGCACCAAGTCTGGAGAGAACGTCGCGGAGAACCTGTATCAGCATGGGGACGGGTTTCGGATCAAGAGCGGGGAAGGCATCGAGCTGATCGGCTGTCGCGCCTGGCACAACATGGACGACAACTACGATCTGGTTTGGGCGGACAGCCCCGTTAGCCTGTATCAATGCTGGTCGGGATTCGCGGGGCGCGACGACGCCCAGGGTACCTTGACGGGCACGCCCGGTTTTGAAGCTGAATGGGGCGAAGGCATCAAGCTGGGCTACACCAAGGACACCGGCAAGCACTCCGCGCTGCGCTGCCTTTCTTGGAAGAATGTTCATCTGGGTTTCCGGATGGATGGCGGTCCCTATCGCCTCGAGAACTGCGCCTCCTATGCCAATGGCCGGCGTGCGCTGGGTTGGGATTTGGGGCCGAACAACGTGCTGCACAACTGCGTCGACCTCGACACGCCCAAGGCCTCTGGCATTCCTGGAGCGACCACGACTTCGCACAACTCCTGGGACTCGAGCAGTGCCTTTTCAGTCGCAGCCAATGACTTCGAAGGCCTCGACGATGCGGCGCTGCTTTCGCCGCGCTCCCCGGACGGCAGCCTGCCCGTCGTGAAGTTCATGCGACTGGTGCCGGGCAGCGATCTCGTCGACGCGGGCACCAAGGGCAACGCTCCGTTTCAGGGCGCTGCGCCGGACGTCGGGTGCTTCGAGCGGCAGTGACGTCTCCGGCATGCCCGCGAAGTCACGGGCCTCAGTAGCACTCGCGCTTTGGGATTCGCACGCCATCCGCGTCGAGGGTGTAGGGTGGACTGCAGTTTGGCTTGGGTCTTCCACTTGGAGGTCGTGCTGCCGGGGGCTTTGAGGGCGGGCGTTTGGTCGTTGGGGGCGGCGCGGTGCTCGGCTCGATGGACGAACTCGGCTGGGGCTCGACCGGCACGGGGGTCGTGACCACAGGAACCGCTTCACTGGGTTGGGATCGGCTAGCCTGAGCAGGGGGAGCCGTCGGCACCCGGTCGCCTGGCCCGATCACCACCTCGGTAGAATCCGCCGAAGGTGCTCGAGGCGCCTCGGGTTGCCGGGCGTTAAGGACCACCAACACGACAACGGCCACCAGCGCGATGACACCTGCCGCGCCCAAAACCGCAGACCAAACCGACCCGCCAATGGCGGCAGCCGGCGCCACAGACGCGGGGCGCTCCGGAGCGCCCTGGGGATCAGCCGATGCAGCGGAAACCACCGTTGGGACATGGCCAGCGCGAAGCTCGGTGGTTCGGGTCCCTTCGGGGTCCGTGAGCGGTTGGGTCTGAGTGTCGTCGTGCTCCTCAAGCTTCATTGTAAGAGTTTCATCCGAATCGCGCAGCTGCGTGGTCCGTGTTCCGTCCGGATCGCTACGCGGCGGCACTGGAGGCTCTTGGGCCGACACGAGCGTCGGATCGGGCGGAGCGCCGCGATCGCCCCGCTTTCGCGCCTCGGTTTCGTCAGCCCCCACGGTAGGGCGTGCCTCAGTGGCGTCGGTTGTGCGAATGGGGCGTGCCTCAGTGGGTTCGGACGCGCGGCCGACTCGCGACAACTCGGCACCTGTCGCTGCGGGCGTCCAACCGTCAACGAGCGCGTGGGCACGGCTGCGCGTCTTCAGGGCTTCCGCACCAACGCTTGCGATCCAATCTGCAACCTCCGCACGCGAAACCGGCGGGCAGGCCCGGCGCAACGCCTTCACCATTGCCAGAGCGGTGGAAAAGCGCTCGCACGGCTCCGGGCGCAGTGCGCGCATCACCACCTCGTCCAATGCCGCCTGCGGCTGCGTCGCATACCTGCTTGGCGGCTCGAAATCGCCCGTGGTCACACGCTGTACCACCTTTCCGGGTTCCAGGTCTTCGTGGATGCGGCGCCCCGCCAGCGCTTCCCAGAGCGTCACTCCGGCGCCGTAGACATCTGCTCGGCGATCGATGTCGCTGCGTCGGATTTGCTCAGCTGCCATGTAGGCGAGCTTACCCTTCACCTCGCCGGTCCGCGTGGTCTGTACCCGCTCCGCGGCCTGCGCCACACCGAAGTCAATCACCCGCACCAACCCGTCTTCGCCAACGAGAAGGTTGTGCGGCGATACGTCGCGATGCACGAGCTTCAATGCCTTGCCACGCTCGTCGACAGCCTCGTGAGCGGCGTTCAGCCCCTCCAGGGCTGCAACGAGCACAGCGACCGCCACTGCGGGTGGCACGTCCTGTCCGGAAGAAGACCATGCCGATCCCAGCTGCGAAAGGGCCAGCGACGGAACGTACTCCATCACGACCAACAGCTCACCTCCTGCGGCGATGACGTCGAACACGCTGATCACATTGGGATGCACCACGCGCGCTGTCAGACGCGCCTCGTCGAGGAGCATGTCGCGAAAGTATGGGTCTTTGGCAAACTGCGGATGGTGGCGCTTGATGGCCACGATTTTGGAGAAGCCCGCATTCCCTTCGACTCGGCCAAGGTGCACACTCGCCATGCCGCCGCGCGCTATGGCGTCGAACAGTAGATAGCGGCCGATCTGCTCTGGGCGACGCATCTAGGGCTTCCGGTAAGACGCCGGATTGATGGCAAGCCGCTTCAAAGCCGAATACAGCCAAGGGCGTCCGACGCCGAGATCTCGCGCGACTTGCGCGACGTTGCCCTCGCGCACTGTCAGTGCTGTATCGAGGCGGGCGCGGAACACTTCGTCATTCTCGCGATCTCCAGCGCGTCGAGGCGAAGCTGGCGTCGCAAGCTCTCCTGGCAGATGCGTAGGCTGGACGTGAGTGCTACCCACCGCGGAAGCGCCGGCGGCGCCCGCGCGCACGGCATTCTTGAGTTCCCGCACGTTCCCCGGCCACTCCGCGTTCAGCAAGGCCTCCATCGCCTCGACACTGAAACGCGCACCCGGCTCGAAGTGTGCGACCAGGCACGGAATGTCTTCGGGGTGTTCGCGCAACGCGGGTACCGAGACGCGCCAGGCTGCCAGGCGGTGAAAGAGGTCCGCGCGGAAACGTCCATCTTTGACTAGTCGCTCGAGGGGCGCGTTCGTGGCCGCCACGATACGAACATCCACGCTCGCGGCTCGATCCTCACCGACTGCGCGGACCTCGTTAGTTTCGAGCACGCGCAGCAACTTGGCTTGGGCCTCGGCAGGCAGATCTCCCACTTCGTCTAACAAGAGCGTTCCCTGGGTCGCGGTGCGAAACAGCCCTTCCCGGGCTCGATCGGATCCGGAAAACGCACCCTTGGCATGTCCAAACAACTCCGCCTCGACGAGGTCCTTGGGAAGCGCCGCGCAGTTGACAGCCACGAGGCGCCCGGGTCGTTGACTCGCCAGGTGCAAGGCCTCACTCACCCGCTCTTTGCCGACGCCGGTCTCACCTTCGACGAGCGCCGGCTCCGGGCGCGTTCCAATCTCACGAATGCGTGCGCGCAAGGCCTCGATGTTTCCCGCACCGATTAGCGCAGTGTCGGAACTCGATGGTATGCGGTGCGGCTCCACGTCCATGACCGCGAGCACCACGGAGCGGCCTAGTCGCAGCGTCCCGCCGTAGGGCAGAAAGGTGCCGGCGTCGATGCGCGCTCCCCGCACGAAGCTCCCATTGCGACTCTGCAGGTCTTGCACCTGAAAGCCTCCGTCGGCTGGAGTCAGCTGCGCATGCACCCTGGATGACTGGGAATCGTCCAAAACAATGCTGGCCGACTCGTCGCGACCGATTGTACTCGTGCGCTCGATGCCGATCGGCACCGGGCTGAAGCTGTCCCGGTCTTCCGTAAAGAGAATCAGGATGCCGGGGCGCGGGCGCGCAGCCTTCTCGCTGAGCAACTCGTGCCGGGTCTCGGTGGCGTCCGACATTTTCGCGTGAGTCTACCAGCTCGCTGTCGCCGCGGCTGAAATCCGAATCCACGTGCTAGGCTTCTGCCATGCGCGCTTGGCTAGGGCTGTTCCCCGTCCTGGTCGCCTGCACCTTGGTGGAACCCCTCGACGGCTTCGAGGGGCCTGCCGCCGCCACCGGTGGCCAGCCCTCTGCTTCGGGTGGAACCGGCGGCGTGGGCGCGTTCACGGCTGGCGCATCGGGCTTCCCGACGGTGGAGTGCAAGGACGCGACCGACTGCGCCGACGGCGACGCGTGCAACGGCGACGAGGTCTGTTTGCCCGAAGGCAAGTGCGCCGCAGGCAAGCCGCCGAAGCTGGACGACGGGAACTCCTGCACCGTTGACTTCTGCGATCCGAAAACTGGCGTACAGCATGAAGGAGGCGCGGGACCATCCGTGAAAGCGTGCGCTAGCACGAACAGCAAGTGCCCCGCTGGGTACTACGCCGCAGCCGCGTTGATCTGCGACACGGAGTGCGGTGGGCCCGACAACTGTGGGTTTTGCATCAACGGGCTGCGCTGCGAACAGGCGTGCTTGGCGAAGGTTCAGGTCTGCTGTGCTAGCACTCCCTGCAAGAACGCGTGCCCGCCGGGTTACTCCTTCGTCAAAGAGATTGCTCTCGGGGCGTGCGGCTGCGGCGCAGCACTGCCCGCCGCGGAATGCCAGCGCAAGTAGACCGACGCCGGCCGGCGATCAGCACGCCGGCAAGAGCAAGCCACCATGCCGCTCCCAATCGTGAGCTTCCGCGGGGCGAAAGGCTGCAGCCGCCGTCTCCGTCGCCAGAAGCAACCCGGGACGGGGCGGGTTCGACCCCCTGACCCGCAGTGCCAATCGGATCTCCGTGGGGATCGCCCCAAGGCATCCCGGCGCTGCCCGCGGCACCGGCGCTACCGGCGCCGCCACTTCCGGGGTTCGAGTTCGTGCCATCAGGGCACTTGGCAACACCACCAGTGCTGTCGCAGGGACTGCCGTCCGCGCACTTCTTCACTCCCGTGAGGGCGCCTGCTTTAGTGCAGTAGGCGATGCGACCATCGGGTAGGCATACGTCATGGGCCTTGGGCACTTCTTTGGGCCCAGCGACGCAGAACGCGCTGACGCAACGAGCACTGGTGGTCCCGACTTCAGAACAATACGCGCCAAAGGCCGCGCAGTCTCCGGGATTCGACGGAGCACCGTTGTTGCACTCCAAGATCTTGGAATCGTCAATGCAAACCTTCTTCTTGCCCTTGGCGGGGCAGAACACGCTCACGCACCGGGCGCCCAAGGAGTCCTCCACGCAAGTGGCACCAAAAGCGCCGCAGCTACCCGAGGTGATGCCACCGTCTTTGCAGGTGCCCAACCTGTCCGCGTCCAAGCACACCTTCTTGCTGCCCGTGGCTGGGCAGAACACGCTCACGCATCGAACGCCCTTTGAATCCTTCACGCAGTTCGCGCCGTAAGCTGCGCAATCACCCTTGCCGCAGCCGCTGACGATCTTGCTGCCCTCGCAGTGAGTGGGCTCGCAGCTGCAAGGCCCACCACCCGGGCCGCCACCCCACCACTCCCAATGCCACGATTCGCTCGGCACTGTACGTGAAAAGCCGTACTTGGCCCCGTTTGCATTGAGCCAATTCAGCACGCCAGGAGAAGACGTATTCAGATCGAGAGCGTGGCCGCTCTGGTGATTGCTGTAACCGGGTTTTGCTGCCAGGTTGCAGCCGTTGCAATTGCAGTTCACGTAGCAGCTGTAGAGGTACTGCTGCTGAGCCATCGTGCGAAAGCCACTCACGATCTTCAGCGTGACCCCGGCCTTGGCCGCAGCTTGGGCCATGACGTAGTAGGCGTTCGCGGTGTCTTTCTCCACGGGTTTGCCGTCCACAGTGACGACAGTGATCGGAAACGAGTTGCCTTTGGTGTAGCCCGTATCCTTCTTCTCCGAACACGAAATGCTGGACAGCTCTTCGGCGACAGTAGCGGCGGGAGGGCTCTCCCGCTCTCGCTCTTCGTCCGCAACTTCCACGCTGCAGCCCATGCTGCCGAGCCAAGCCAGGCTTGCCAGGCCAGCGATCCAATGCGCCCAACTCATCGCGCAACCTCCGTGGCACGGCCCTTGCGGCGCAGGGCAAATACTACCGAAGCAGCCAGCATGAACAGCCATGGCATCCGACGTCTCTTCCCGCGCGGGGCCGCCACGCGGCAACCACCGTCATCTGCGGAATCGATGCGCGTCTGATGCGAGGCTGACGCAGCGCCGCCGCTCGGATCTGGGTTCTCCCAAGGGGCGCCAGCTAGACCGGCACCGGCGCTGCCCGCGCTGCCCCCAGCGCCAGTGGCGCCAGTGGCGCCAGCTGTCCCAGAGCCGCCCGCCTCGCAAGAAGCACCACCGTTCTTTGCGACGCACTTGGTTCCACTTGGACACGCTGTGGCATTTTTCGGCAGCCCGGCGCTGGTGCAACGCGCGAGGGTCCCATCTGGCATGCAGATGTCATGCGCCTTCGGAACTTCGTTTGGCCCCTTGACGCAGAATGCGCTGACACACCGCGCGCTACTGACCCCTGCGGTGGAACAGTAGGCCGCGTACGCACTGCAATCGCCGGGTTCGGACGGTGCACCATCATTGCAATCGATGATCAATGAGTCGTCCATGCAGGCTTTGGTCTTGCCCTTTGCCGGGCAAAACACGCTGACGCAGCGCACGCCGAGGGAGTCTTTGACACAGTCTGCACCGAAGGCGGCGCAATCGCCTTTGCCACACGCGCTGACCATCTTGCTGCCTTCGCAATGGGTCGGTTCGCAGCCTTTAGTGCAAGGACCTGTTGCTTTCAGGATCTGCAGATCGGCTCCGTAGTAGAAGCGCAGGATCTGTTTGTAGTCGTAGCCCTTGTGATTCTCGAGGCAGCGCGCTCCCCACTGCCCCATGCAGCCGCGATTCTGACCGTTGCCCGCAGGGCCAATCCAGCCCAGGCTGGTCTGCTTGACGGCTGTACCGGTCTTGCCTTCGTTGTAAGTGATGTACTTGGTGGTCGAGCCGCTGTAGTCCTTGCAGCTCGGCGCCTTCACTCCGCTATCGCCCGCGACGTAGAACCCATAGGTCAGCGTCCCGGCGTAGGAGAGGTACATGCCGGCGGTCTCCTTGACCGCTTGGTAGTGCTTGGCCTGAGGGGCGGCACCGCAGGAGTAGACCTGACAGCCCTGGCTGTCACAGATGGAGCCACTCGTTGCCATGTTGTAGTAGAGGACCGATCGGGCGGCGATGGCTTGAGCCTTGAGGGCCTCCAGGTTCGCGCCACCGTTCTCGCAAGTGATGACGTGGGGCAAGTAGTCGTCCTCAGTAGACTTGGCACCCTTGCCGATAACCTGAGCCATGCAATAGGCAGCGGCAAGGGGCGCGCTCACGGCCTCCTGCACGGTTCCGACGACTTCGTCTCCGGGTTCGGCGGCACCACAGCCCAAGGTGAATGCTGACAAGACGGCGACGGCTGCGAGGCGGGTCCACATGCCTAGCGGCTTGTGCAACCGCTGGTCCATGGCGGAACCGGTGCAAAATTCAGAATAAACGCGAGATTAGGGATTGAGCGCGCAACAGTGATGCGACAAAAACCCAAACCAAATCAAACGCTTACACGCCTGACACTGTCAGCGCGTGTCAGCGCTCACTTGGGTGGTTGGTAGACGCTATCGCAACCGAACTTCACGTCTATCTTGGCTGCAGAATCCGACTGCACGGCGGTGCAAGTGGCGGGGCAGAGCAAGATCTTGGTGGGGGCTGCGTTGTTGTCGAAGTACCAACCACCGGTGCCACCGCCCTGACAACCACCAAGGTCATTCACGCGGAAGATGGGCTGAGCCGGCGGATTGCCGCCGGGCAAGTAGTCCACGTTGACCTTGGTGGGGTCGACGGTCTGACCGCCTCCGGGATCCGGCACGGTGTAGTCGCAACTGACCTTGGAGCCCTGCACCACCGCGGTCTTGATAGCGTTGAATACCGGCTGCCAGTTGTCGAGACAGATGACGCCCTTGGCACCGCCATTCTGCGGCAGCTTGGTCAGCGCGTCGTAAACCAGCCCGATGGCGGCTCCGGTACCGAAGGGTCCGACGCAGCCCAAGATGGGCAGACCTGGCCCATAGGAGAAGATCGCGTGAAACTTCCACTTCGCAAACATCCCAGGTGGCGTGAGCGCCGCCAAGGAATTGGCAAAGGCCTGCGCAGAGTCATTGGGACCATCCGTGGCATCGTCATCGGAGACCACCACGAAGTGTTTGACTGAATTGGGACGCAAGAAGTCCGAGTACTTGGAGTAGTTGTTGATGATCTTGTTCAGTGCGTCGTTGCTGTCGACCTTGACGTCCACCAGCCGGAAGCGAGGACCATTGCCGCAACCACCGCCGGACAGCGGCGGCGGTACACAAATTGGGTTGCCCCCGCTCTTCGACGCGATCATCACCACGCGATAGTCGATACTCGTGGCAGCGATCTGGTTGGCAAAGTCGTTGATCTTGCTTTGTACGTACTGGGTTTCCTGGTCCATGCTGCCGGACTGATCCACTGCCCAGATGATGTCGGCGGGAAGAGGCTGTGGTGGACCCGCTGCAGCTGTCGTCTCGGCACACGCAGCATCGCTACCGCCGCTCGCCCCGGTTCCGGAGTCGAGGTTGATGCCCGCGCCGCTTCCGCCGGTGTTGATGCCGCCACCGCTGCCGGATGCACCGCCGCCGGCACCCGAGCCACCGCTACTGGTACCGCCACCGGTGGCCCTGTTGTCAGCACCTGCACTGTCGGCGCTGCACGCAACCACGAGCGCACCCATCGCCAGCAAACCCAAACCGAAAAACCGCCAAGAAACCGAGTGCATCTTGCCCTCCCGAAGGCATTCGGCCCGCGGGCCGATGTGCACTTTGACCTCATGCGGCCCCGCCGTCAACGCATGAGCGCGAAAAAGTTTCGCTAGTCAGAAGTGTCGACTCAAGGTGGCAAAGGCGTGAGCCGATCCCACGGCGGCGCCGACCTGCACCTCCTCGACGGGTTTGAGGGCGAAATAGGTGGCGGCGCCCCCGCTGACCAAGGCGACCAAGAGCGAAATGTCGGCCGCGATCTGTTCGCGGCGCACCTGGTTCACTGAATCTTCGCTACAGCTTCCTTTGCAAGCGTCGAGATCGTTTCTCTTGTCGTGGCTGCGCAGCGCGAAGAACGTGAAGCTGCCCAGAGCCAGGGCGCTGGTGACTCCGAAGGCGTAGACCGGCAGCATGTCTCGACTGGCCGCGGCAGCGGGCTTTTCAGCGCTGAAGCTCACCCGCTTCTCTCGCTCGCCCTCCAGCACCACCACGATCTGAACGAGCCGCTTGCCTCCAGGCAAGACGACCACGAGCTCTCGCTCGCCGGGGTCGACTTCAAAGGCAGCGCCCCGGCGCGGCGGAGCGATGGCCGTGCCGTCCACGAGCACCTGAGTCGGCAAGATCCGGTCAGACCCGTCGCTCACGTCAACCACGAGCGTGGGCGTGCGGCGCTCCACGTCGGCGAGCCAGGCCGTGCAGTCCTTCACAATTTGGCCCGGACAACTGGGCTGCGCGCAAACGATCAGCTCTTTCTTGGCTCCGACGAGCTCACGTTTCTTTTGCAGCCGCTGCGCGCTGACGTAGGCCTCGAGGCAGCGATCCGTGTTGGGCGCCGCGCGCGCCTGGGGTGCGCCTAAAACACTGATCGAAATCGCCGCCGCAGCGAAACCAAGCCGCACGGCTGTCGAGCCTAGCAGAGCGTGGCCCGTCAGGGCTTACAACGCACTTCGATTTCGTGCACGTGGGCGTTCACGCTACTCGTACGGGATTTGACCGACTTGCTGGTGTGCAGGCTCTCGACGTCTTCCGTACGCAGCACGATGGCGTGCTCGTGAGTGCCGCCCTTGACGGGCGCTTTGGCCGAGCTGCCCTTCTTGAGTTTCTCGGCTCCCAGCTCGGAAGTGTGACCGTGATTGCCGGAGAGGGTTACTTCAGCACCCTTGGGGCAAATGGGTTCTGCCTTCTTCTCGCAGCCTAGAGCGAGGGGGGCGATGACAAGGGCTGAGGTGATCAAGTGTATTACGCGCATGGGTACCCTCCGTAAGGCTGGACGGTGCGAGGGACGTGCCAACCCCCCTTCTTCAGGTTTCGTCGTTTCCATTACTGCAGTCACTGCGTTCTTTGAAAGCTTTGCGGAAAGATTTGCAGTCGCTCAGCAGTCGTCGAGCACGAGGCCTTTCGCTCCGTCCTTGCCTTCCAGCTGCCAGGCCGGGCTCGTACCGTATTGTGTGAACGTCAAACTCATCGACTCCTTGGGTTCGAATCCAGTGGCGCGCGCCTTCTTGTACACTTCCTTCACGCTGCATTTGGGTCGGCCGATGGCGAGTTGGTAGCAGGGGGAGGAACTCAAGACGGCAGAGGTCAGGTACTCCTCGGACATCGAGACGCTGACGAGGCACCGGCCCATGCGCTTGCCCGCGGACGCTGCTGGCGAGCGAAAGGTCATGGACACCGCCGAACCAGAGGCCGTGAGGTCGACGGTGCCATCGAGCTTAGCGCCGGTGGCGATGAAACTGACCAAGGTGGCGTCGCTGAAGTAATGCCGCGCCTCCTTTTCCCCAAGCGCAAAGGCGGGCTCGATCTCGAAGCGTTTCTGATTCCAGCCGCCCGCTCGGGTGCGATAGCTCATGCCCGGCCCCTTCACGGCTTCGCTTCCGACCGGTGCTCCCGGCACCGGTGCTTGGGCCTCTGACAGCCTAAGACCCTGGCTGCCAAGCACGAAAACGAAACCGATCAAGGCCGCGCCCCCGAGCACGACGATGCCGAGCGCAACCAGGATGGGCCACAATCGGAAGCTAGGGGGCGGCGGCGCCTCGGGCTGTCCAATCGTCGTCCCCACTCCTGGCGCAGTGGGTGCGACGGCCGATACTCGAGCGGAACCCGAGCTGTGGTGGGGCGCGAGCGCGCCACCGGACGGGGGCAGTGAGCCGTAGCGGGATAGCGAAGCATAGGCGGACTCATCGAGTGCTCGTGCTGCGTCGTGCAGTGCATGGCCCAGCTCGTCGGCAGATTGAAAGCGGGCGTCTGGGTCCTTCTCGAGGGTGCGCAGGATGACGGCCGCGTAGGCAGGCGGCATGTCCGGTTTGAGGGACAGCGGCGAGGGTGCAGGCGTTTCCACATGATGCTTAAGCAGCTCGAAGAGCGAGTCCGAGTCGAAGGGTCTTTGACCGGTTGCGGCCTCGAACAGAATGACGCCCAGGGAGTAGATATCTGAGCGGTGGTCCACGGCCCGCCCCAGAGCCTGTTCCGACGACATGTAGTGGGGCGTGCCCAGGAGTGCTCCGGTTTGAGTGGCAACATCGCCTGCGCCGAGTTCGGGACGGAGCTTGGCGATGCCGAAGTCCAGGACCTTGGGGCGACCGATCGCCGTCACGAACACGTTGTCCGGCTTGAGGTCACGATGGATGATCCCCGCGCCATGCGCCGCGCCGAGGGCGCCCGCGACGTCAATGGCGAGGTTCGCCAGCGTGCCCAAGGGGATGGGCCCGCGCGCAATGACGCTGGATAGGGGAGCGCCTTCTAAGAACTCCATCACGATGAAGGGGCGACCATCGGGCAAGGTCGACAGATCCAGCACGTTCACGATGCCTTCGTGACGGATCAGGTTCACCGCGCGCGCTTCAGCGAAGAAGCGATCGACCAAAGTGTGGTTCTCGGCGCGTTCCGGGGGCAGCACCTTGATGGCCACTCGACTGCCGATCTCCGGCTGCACGCCGAGGTACACCTCGCCCATGCCGCCTTTGCCGATCATGCGGGCAACGCGATAGCGGCCGACCAGCTGGCCCAGCAGGCGGTCGGCGCTGCCGTCAGCGTACGCGGTTCCGTCTTCAGTACAGAAGCCGGGCGCCTCTTGGCTCCTGCCGCACTCCGGGCAAACGAACATCGCCGCCCCCCTCAGCCCTCGCGACTCAAGGATTGACGACGTAAGTGCGATCGCCGTTTTCGAAGAAGCCGACGATCTGACGTGCCGCTGCCAGACCAGCGTTGACGTTGGCTTCCCCGGTCTGGGCGCCCATCTTCACTGGGCTGACGTAGACACGCTTGGGGTACAGCTCCTTGAGCTTGGCCAAGGTCTCCGTCGTGGGAGGAATGTCGCTCGCGTAGCGGAAGTCGTCGCGCTCGGCCAACACGCCGAGCAGTTCGGCTTCGTTGATGATCTCTTTTCGCGCCGTATTCACCAGAGTGGCACCCTTGGGCATGCGCATCAGCTTGTCTTTGCCGATGCTACCCGTGGTCTCGGGCGTGGCGGGGATGTGCAAAGAGACGTAGCGGGATTTTTCGTACACCTCTTCCACGTGCTTGGCGGCGGTAACACCCGCAACCTGCATGGCGGCTGCGTCGATGAAGGGGTCGAAGGCGATGATGTTCATGCCAAATCCCTTGGCAATGCGGGCGACGGATCGCCCGACCGCACCAAAGGCGTGAATGCCCAAGGTCTTGCCCATCAATTCCGTACCAGACGTGCCGTCGAATTGGTTGCGAGCGATGTAGACCATCATCGCCAGCGCCAACTCCGCAACGGCGTTGGCGTTCTGGCCGGGGGTGTTCATGACAGCAACGCCGCGTTCTTTCGCAGCTGCCGTGTCGACGTTGTCGTAGCCGGCGCCCGCACGCACGACCAAGCTGAGCTTGTCGGCAGCCGCGAGCACCTCGGTGTCGATCTTGTCGCTGCGAATGATCATCGCATCCGCATTCTTCGCGGCCTCGACCAGCGCACCCTTGCCCGAATACTTCTCGAGCACGCTCGTCTCGTACTTGGCCTCTTTCAAGATGTTGACGATCTGCTCTCGAGCAGCAGGTGCAAAGGGCTTCACGGTGGCGATCAGGACGTGCTTGGGCAAGACGAAACCTCCTTGGATAAGGGGCGTCCTAGCGCGGCGCAGAGCGCCGCGCAAAGAGCTTTGTCAGTGCAGAACTAGGCGTCTAACCAGCTCATCCGGCGCCGGCGGAACCGCTGGCGCTGGCACTGGCCTTCACCGAAACATTGATCGACACCGAGGCTTCCGCCTGCGCTTTGATCGATGCTGCGATGCAGCCGCCGACCTTGATGGCGGCTGCACCCCCACCCTTAACGACCGCTTTGACGCCGTCCAAAGTGGCCTTCACGTTGGCGACGGCGCGCTCGATCTTGGCCTTCATGCCCAGGGTGACCTTGAGCAATGCGGGCAGGTTAGCCTTCAGAGCCGCCTTGAGCTTCGTGGCTGCTTCCGCATCGGCTGCGCCAGCGATATTGACGCGAACCTGTGCGGGAACGCACTCCACCTTGCCGCTGACCTGTGCGTCGCAGCTGGCTTTGCACTCGGCGCTCATCTCGGGAGGCTTCACTTCGCCGCTGCACTTGGGCTCCTTGATCTCGACACTGCAACCACCGGAGCAACTGCCTTCGCAGGTCGCCTGCCCCTTCATCTCGCACTGGGCGCTGCAGGAGCCCTTGCAGGTCCCAGCACAGCTACCTTCGCCGCTGCCTTCACAGGTGCCGTCGCAGGTACCGTCGCACTCACCGCCACTGGTGCTCGCGCCGTTGCAGGTGCCGTCGCACTTGCCTTCGCACTTGCCGCTGAACTTGCCTTCGCACGAGCCTTCACAGCTAGCCGAGCATGAGCCCTCGCATTTCGCACCGGCTTCGACAGTGCATGAACCTTCGCACTTGCCTTCGCACTTGCCGCTGATTTCCCCACCCTCGCATTTGACGTTGGCCTCACCGGGCTTGACCGTCGCATCGCACTCGCCGGCACACTCGGCCATGGCGCTCATGGACGCCGAGCACTTCGGAGGCACGACCTTGACGTTCAAGCTGCCCGAGGCCTTGGCTTTCACTTCCCCCAACACCTTCACCGCAGCCTGACAAGCCGCCTCAGCCTTTTTACCGGGGCCTTCTTCGGCGGGCTCGATGTCGTCATCGGAGGCCCCCAGGTCCTTGGCGAGGTTGCCGCAGGCAGTCGCAACATCCGCTTCGACCTCGGCAGCAAGTCCTTTGAGGGCGGCGCCGGCTGCAAGGGCAGCCTTCACTTTGCCCTCCATCTCGGCCTTGAGGCCGAAGTCTGCCTTCATCGCGGCTTCAGGAGTTTCAGGGCAGTCTCCGCCACCGGGCATGCCGGGGATGGCGCCGCAATTCAACGACAGGGCAGAAACGGGAAGTAGAATCCAGGAAAGTAGATGGGGTGTCTTAGCCATGGCCGGTTAAATACCAGACTCCCGGACGGTTAACGACTCACTGCGCTAAGTAGCTGATCTCGTTGACTTTTTTGCGCGACAGCATGCACCCGCACGTCCAAGGGGCCAAAGGAACGCCGCACGGGGTCCGGCATTTCGTGAAGCGGACGCCGCTGGGGATCCGGCAGGTCCAACACGAACCACAGCGCTTCCCCTTCCCGACAGGCTAGCGCCGCGGCCAAAGCCTTGTCGGTGGGCCGCGGGTTGAAGTGCTGGCTCTCGCTCTGACCCTCCTCCAGCACCAGGATTGGGAAGCTCTTGCGATAGCGACCTGGGACTTGCCAGGGATCGCCTTTCAAGAATTCCAAAGCGTCGACGATGATGTAGCGGTAGCGCTGCTCTCTGCGGCCATCGCGATTGACCGCGTCGCCGGTGAAGCGGACCCGACCGCGTAGAACGTGGGACGCTCGATGGACAGCGGCAGCAAGCCCGGCCGCGTCGAGTCTTGGCAACTCCTCCGGATCGCGATGGCAAATCGCTGGGTGCACCGTGTCTCTCGCCGGCGGCGCACAACCAGCCAGAGCTAGGCCCAACACCAGGAACTGCGGCCGCGAGATCTGCATGTGCCTGCCTAGCGCCTGGTGCCCGCCGCGGGCTCTTGCTGCGTGCTGCAATGCAGGGTGCCGAGACCAAGCACTAGATCCAGACAGTGGATCCCAATGACGTTGCGCTTGGGGAACAGTCCCGCGATGATCCCCAAGGCAACGCGATCCTTTGGGTCGTTGAAGGTGGGCACCAAGACCACGCGATTGCCGATGTAGAAGTTCGCGTAACTGGCGGGTAGGCGTTGCCCACCGAAGTACACCGGGTTGGGCATGGGCAGCGCGACGATTTGGATCTTGCGTCCCCGTGCGTCGCGCTGTCCCTGCAACCGCTCCTTGGCAGCAGCCAAGGCCCGATAGTTCTCGTCGCGCCGGTTCGATTCCAGAGACAATGCGATCACGCCGGGCGCCACGAAGCGCGCGAAATCGTCCACGTGGCCCGTCGTGTCATCCCCGACGATACCCTCGTCCAACCACAGCACCTTCTTGACCCCCAACTGGTCCTCGAACACGCGCTCCATGCCCGCCTTGTCCAGCTTGGGATTGCGTGGGTAGGCGCCGCTGAGCATGCACTGCTCCGTGACCAGCAGCGTGCCCTGACCGTCCACGTCGATGGCGCCGCCTTCCAACACGACGCGGCGCCTTTTCTTCTTGGTGGGCGCGCTGGGGCGGAACACTCTGGTCGCCACAACCTCGGCGACGGCTTGCCCGCAGGCTTCGTCTAGCTTGTGGTCCGAGTAGCGCGCCCAGCCATTGAACTTCCATTTCACAGCCGCGACCTCGCGCTTCATGACACGAAGACGCGGCGATGGCCCCGGTGACTTCACGGTGCGGGTCACGAAGGTGGGCAGCGAGTCGCGAGTCCAAGATCGATCCGTCTTCTTGATGAATACGTCGATTCGCGAGCGCTCGACGCCACCACGCGCCATGGCCTTCAACGCGCGTGCTCGTTCCTGCTTGTCCCGCACGATAAGTCGGATGCGCTCCCCCGTCTGGAGGTGGCGCGCCATCTCCACGAACACCCACGACACCAGCAGTCCCTTGCCGGGCCAATCGCTACGGTTGTGGGGCCACGCAATCCAGGTTGCCTCATGGGGCTCCCACTCTGCCGGCATGCGATAGCCCTGGGCATGTGCCGAATCTTTCCGGGCCTTGGCCTTGGCGAGTTCGGCGCCCCTGAGCGTTCCAGCCTTGGCGCCACGCCGCTTCGGCTTACCACTCGCGCCGCGCTTCTTTGGTTTCGCACTGGCGCCACGCTGCTTCGGCTTGCCACTCGCGCCGCGGCTCGACTTTGGACTCTTGGTTCTTGCGGGCTTGCCTGCCTTGCTGCCCTTGGACGATTTGACGCGTTTGGGCCCTGAAGACGGCGTTGCCGCTCGTGACTTCGTCCTTCTTTTCAATGCCATGGCTCAGCCCTTGAGAAATCGCTCAGTGAGGCCGCCATAAGCATCGATGCGACGATCCCGAAAGAAAGGCCAGCCTCGGCGCACCTCTTCGCTTTGATCGAGATCGCATTCGGCGACGAGTACCTGCTCGCCCTGCGCCGCCTCCGCGATCACCGTTCCGGCCGGGTCGACGATGAAGGAATGCCCCCAGAACTCCAGACCCCCATCCTCAGGCCCCTCGTGCCCAACACGGTTGACTGCGACCACGAAAACACCGTTGGCAATGGCGTGGCTCTTTTGGATCGTCTGCCACGCCGCGAGCTGGGCGTCGCCGAACTCGTCTTTCTCGCTCGGATGCCAACCAATGGCCGTTGGGTAGAACAACATCTCCGCGCCGCGCATCGCCGTCAGCCGCGCCGCTTCCGGATACCACTGGTCCCAACATACAAGCGTGCCCACGTTGGCGTGTTTTGTCTCAGCGCTGACGAAGCCAAGGTCTCCTGGTGTGAAATAGAACTTCTCGTAGTAGAGCGGGTCGTCCGGGATGTGCATCTTTCGGTACACGCTCAAGGTTTCCCCCCGCTCGCCAAGCACCACTGCAGTGTTGTGGTACACGCCCGCCGCGCGCTTCTCGAACACGCTGGTCACGATCGTCACGCCAAGCTCTTTGGCAACCGCAGCAACTTCGGTGACGGTAGGTCCATCCAAGGGCTCGGCCAGATCGAAGAGCGCGGCGTCTTCCACCTGACAGAAATACGGCCCCGCGAACAACTCCTGCAAACACACTATTTGCGCGCCGCGCTTGGCGGCGTCGCGCACGCCATCCGCCGCCTTCTTCAGGTTCGCAGCTTTGTCTTCGCCGGCTGCCATCTGCACCAGCCCCACGCGGACTACTCGCCTCGCCATCGAGCGGCGCAGGTTAGCAGAATCAGTGCACCGGATTGCAGCCCGGGTTTTTGGGGAGCCGCAGGGAAACGGGGCGCGACTGCAGTTTTTGGTCCGTCCCACGGCCCCGCGCCGCGGCGCGGCTCCCGCGGCAGCCGCGCAGGGGCCACGCGGCAGACGGGTGTCACGCGAGGGTGGCGTGCGGCAAACGGGACTCACCCCGGGTGCCGTGCTGCAGTGGTGGGGCAGCGCGCTTCATGGACCAGCAGCACGGGCAGTCCGTAGACTTTCGCCAGCGCGCCAGAAGTCCAGCCTTCTCCCCTCAGCGGATGCCCCCCGGCGCACCGCGATGAACCTTCGATGACGGCAGGGGCCGGCACATCCCCCATAGAAACCGCCAACGACCCACCCTGTCGCTCTGACCGCGATCCCCCCAACAAAGAGCCTGCCGCTACCTGGACAAAACCGCCATCGCACTCACCGGGCCGTCGGGCACGCAGAGAAGTCCTCCGGTGGCCTGCGGGCCCGCGAACTGCATGCTTACCTATCGGGAACACGATAGGGGCACGTATGGCGGACTCCGTGCGTTGCGCCTAGCCGACGGGGGCCCGCACAAGCCCATTCAAGTCATCACTGAGGAACGCCGCTCCAGCGACGTGGTTGCGGTGCCCGAAGGCGACCTGGTCTTGTTCAGCGGAGGACCGGGTGTGAGGCGCAACGACATCTCGACCACGTTCGTGCCGAGCGCCGCGAACGCTGCGCCTTCGACGTCCAAGCTCGCAGCTTGGCTCAGAAAGCTTCGCGTGAAGGGCGGTCCACGCCACAAGGACGTCCAATGAATGCGCGTGTACGTCACACCGATCCGAAGCGAGATTTGGGGGGTCGCGCTAGAGCCGGACGGTACGTTGACCGAAGTTGCGCGCAAATAGCGCGCGGGAGCTGCCGGCAGCGAGGTTCGAAACTAGAACGCACCCGGAAGCGGGGCGTTTGGGATCGCGTTTTTTGGGTAGATCCCGTCATGAATGGCTGCTTGCTCTGCACGGGGCGAACAGCCCAAAACGCGTCGGTTGTACAGCGCTTGACCCACGCACCGGATGCGCCATGGGAGGCTGAGGTCGGACAGCGACCCGCATGTTACATTCTTGGCATGGATCATCACTTTCGAACGTCGTGTACGCTCATTCTGTTAGCGGCAGCGGCAGCTTGCGGCCATGGGCCTGCGAAGGAGGGCGTCGCTCACACCGGCGAGGCACTGACTCCCAACCAGTCCACCTTGTGGGGAGCAAGTGGCGAACTATTCGACCCTACCGGGCGGTTGATGGACTGGTCGTACGCCGGCTACCGCGCGGGTGAAGCAACCCTACCGACCCTCACCCCAACCCTGAGCGTCACCGACCACGGCGCGACGGCTGACGACAGCAGCGACGACACCGCAGCCTTTGAGGCGGCGCTTTCAGCGGCGAAATCTGGCGATGTCATCGGAATCCCAGCAGGCAAGTTCATCATCAAGAAGAAGCTGACCCTCGACAGCGGCGTGGTGCTTCAGGGCGCGGGCCCGAGCAAGACCATCTTGGACATCCCCGTCAGCTTGACCGACGCTTATGGCAATACCGGGCTGAGCGGCGGGGGCAAATCCAGCTACTCCTTCGGGGCAGCGTTCATCGAGGCCGACGGGGGCGACAGCGGCAAGAAGCTCGCGGACGTCACGCAGGCCGCCAAGCGGGGCGACACCAAGCTGAGCCTGGATACCACCACAGGAATCAAAGTCGGGGACTGGATCCAGATCGAGCAGACCGATGTCAACGGGGACTTGATCAAGCGACTGCACGCGGACCTGCTACCCGGGGGCGACGACAACATCGGCGACAAGGGCATGGATTTCTATACCCGCGTCACTGCAGTCGGCAGCGGCAGCATCGACATCGAGCGTGCCATCCCCGTCGACATCGAGCTGCCTTGGAAGCCCACGGTGAAGAGCGTGGTGCCAAAAAGCAGTGAGGTCGGAGTGGAACACCTGGCGATCGAGTTCCCGACTACGACTTACCCGGGGCATTTCAAGGAGCAAGGCTACAACGCGATCCACTTTCACAATTTGCAGGACTCCTGGGTGCGCAACGTACGCATATCCAATGCTGACTACGCTGTGAACGTGACCCACGGGCACTTCGTGACGGTCCAGGATGTCGTGATCGAGGCCGACAACAACCGCAGTGGTCACCACGGCCTCAACAATGGCCACGGTGGCGACAACCTGTTCATCGGTTTCGACATCAAGACGCAGATGATCCACGACATCACCAACGAATGGTATGCGACGGGTATTGTCGTGACCCAAGGCCGCGGCGCCGACCTGGCCATGGACCATCATCGCGCTGCGCCCTATGCCACGCTCTGGACCGAGGTGGATTGCGGCGCCGGGACGCGGCCATGGAAGAGTGGTGGCTCAGCGAATCGAGGACCACACACCGCCGCCTACGACACACTCTGGAACGTAACCGCAGACCAGGACATGAGCTTGGCGAAGGACGATTACGGTCCGCGTATGAACTACGTGGGCTTCCGCACCGCAGCCACCTCGGCAACTTCGCCCTACGACTGGTGGTTCGAGGGCATCGCGCCTTCCGATCTGGATCCGCCGAACCTGTGGGTTGCGATGCGCAAGAAGCGCCTCGGTGGCGCCGCAGGCAGCGGCGCGGGTGGGAGTTCTGGCTCAGGTGCCGGCGGCAGCGCCGCGGGCGCCGGGCAGGGCGGGAGCTCAAGCGGAGGCGCTGCGGGAAGCGCGGGATCCAGCGGCAGCGGGGCGAACAACGCAGGTGGTGGCAGTGAAGGCGACTCGGGCTGCGGCTGCCGGGTGCCAACGCGACAGAAGAGCAACCCGTGGTGGTTCACCGCGCTCGCCATGCTGCCGCTGATAGTGAGGAGACGCAGTCGACGTGCCGCTTGGGGCAATGAGGAGGGAATATGATCGAGGAAGTGGAGGTTCCGAAGGGCCTGGAGCTCTCGGACTATGAAGCCTACGCGCACATCGCGCATGCCGTTCGCGAGCTCAAGCGTGAGGCTGTTCCGCTCGTCCGTGCCCTGCGGGGCAAGACGCTCTGGATGGTCAACTCCACGGCCAAAGGTGGCGGCGTCGCGGAAATGCTGCCGCGGCAAGTTGCATTGTTGCGGGAACTCGGCCTGAAAACTCGCTGGATGGTGATTGGAACGGAGCGAACCGAGTTCTTTGATTTGACCAAACGCATCCACAACATGATCCACGGCGCAGGAGATCCGGGTTTCTCTGCCGAGGAGCGTGAGCTCTACAACGCGGTCAGCAGCGAACTAGCCGACGAATTCTCGCCACTCCTGGCACCAGGAGATCTTCTCGTCATTCACGACCCACAACCCGCCGGCATGGGTGCGTTGATTCGCCAGCGACAAGATGTGGTTGCCCTTTGGCGCTGTCACATCGGTTTGGACGAAACCAACGCCCAAACCCAAGCGGTGTGGCAATTCCTGCAACCTCATTTGAACGAATACGACTACGGCGTTTTCACGGCGCCCGAGTATATCCCGGAGTTTCTAACCGGACGCGTATCCCTGATCACACCAGCCATCGACCCCCTCACGGACAAGAATCGTCCCCTCGCTGCCGTGCATCTCACCGGGATCTTGTGCAACTCGGGCCTGATGGCGGAGCACAACCCCGTGCTACGCCCCCCATTTGAAACCCGCGCCGAGCGCCTGAACGCCGAGGGCGAGTTTGGCTCGGCGCTGGAGCCAGACGAAATCGGCCTGTTGTTCCGGCCAATCATCACTCAAATCTCACGCTGGGATGCGTTGAAGGGGTGGTCGCCACTACTCAACGCTTTCGTGCAACTCAAACGCGATCACCGCAAGATCCCAAACTTGACCGAGGACCAGCGCAAGCGTTTCGACTTGTGCCGCCTGGTCTTCGCCGGACCGGAGCCGGCGTCGGTCGCCGACGATCCAGAAGCCAAGGACGTTCTCGAGGACTTGAAGAAGAAGTACGTGTCGATCGAGCCAGATGTCCGCAAAGACATCGTGATCTTGTCCCTTCCCATGGCGTCGAGCCGGGAGAACGCGTTGATGGTCAACGCACTTCAGACTTGCTCCAGCATCGTGGTGCAGAACTCGCTCCAAGAGGGCTTCGGATTGACGGTTACCGAACCGATGTGGAAGCGGGTGCCCGTGCTCGGAGCGCCGGCCTGTGGCATTCGGCAGCAGATCCGCGACGGCATCGACGGCCGCCTGCACGCCAACGCCTCGGATCCAGACGTGATCGCCACGGCCCTCGTCCTGATGCTCAACGAGCCCGACGAGCGAGATGCCTGGGGTCGACAGGGGCAGCTTCGAGTTCACGATGAGTTCTTGATCTTCTCGCAATTGCGCAAGTGGCTGCGAGTTCTGGTCAAAGCCGCGGACCGCGGCAGCTTGACGCCCCCGCCGCCGAGTGTGTTTCCGGGTGGCCCGCCGCGTTGAGGTGAACCCCAAGACACCCCTGGCGCCACCGGCGCCTTGGACTCAATGGACGCAGGAGGGTGGACCGGCCACACCCCGTTCCACCTGTTGGGGCGGCTGCGCCCCGGTTTGGTGGCAAGCCTGTTCAGGAAAGCCGTGCTAGGCGCCGCCTTTGGGAGTGGCATCATGATTGCATCACGCGCGAGAATGAGTTCATTGAGTCTACGCCTCGCTGGCGTCTGTTCCGCATTGATACTGGCCGCATGTAGCTCTAGCGCGGGTGGCGGCGGCGGTTGCCCGGATGGCAGCGTGTGCAAGGGCGTTGATGGCGGTGGCGCGACGACGGGCTCGGGCGGCTTCGGCGCTTTCGGTTCTGGCGGCGTCAAACAATCGGGCGGTAGCGCCGGCGCAGGTGGAAGTCCGCAAACCGGCGGCACTGGGGCCTTTGCCGGCTTCGGGGGCAACAGCGGCAGCGGCGGGTCTGCCACCGGGGGCTCCAGCGGCACGAGTGGCAGCGGCGGCTTTGCAACCGGGGGTTCCAGTGGCACCAGCGGAAGCGGAGGACTTGCAACCGGCGGCACCAGCAGCGGTGGCGCTGGAGGCATTGGAGGCTCTCCGGGCACTGGCGGCAGCGGAGGCGGTGGAACGTGCTGCGCAGTGCATACAACCCCAGGCTGCTCGAACCCAACCGTGCAAGCTTGCGTGTGCGCATTGGACAGCTTTTGCTGCAACACCGAATGGGACAGCGCCTGCGTCAGTCAAGCAAAGCAGGACTGCGGTTCCTGCGGTGGAGGCGGAAGTGGAGGGTCCAGCGGTTCGGGCGGTTCGAGCGCCAGCGGCGGCTCCGGGGGGCAAACCGGGGGGCAATGCGGAGCGGTGGTGTGCGGCTCCGCGGCAACGTGTTGCACCTGCGCCTTTGGCCAGAAGATCTGTTTCACGCTGACTCCCGGCACCACGTGTAACGATTGGTGCGGGTCCTAGCGCGCTTCTCGACCCAGCACCGTGCGGCCCGGCGCGGCTCATCGCTACGTGTTTGGCTCGTGAAGGCGTGGAAGTGAGGGTGCTTTCGCGACAAAGTAGACAGCTTGTCGGATGTGATTCACCATTGGATCATGGTGACCTACCCCCGTTTGGCGGCCTTGCTGGCGATCTCTGTCTTCGCGTGCAGTAGTTCGGACGAAAACGACAACCCGGGCAGCGGCGGCGCTGGCGGCGGACAGTCAGGTGCCGCAGGGGGAGCAGGTGTCAGCGGCGCCGGAACGGGCGCGACTGGAACCGGCGCCACGGGCACCGGCGCGACTGGAACCGGCGCCACAGGCACGGGCGCTACCGGCACCGGCGCTACCGGCACCGGGGCCACGGGCAGCGGCGGCGCGCCGACCATCGCCCAGTGCCAAGGCAAGACGTATCAGTGCGGCGACACCGTGGACAACGACAAGGATGGCCTAATCGACTCGGAAGATCCGGATTGTTTTGGGCCATGCGACAACAACGAGAGCGGCTACAAGGGAAACATCCCGGGTCAAGCTGCTCCACCATGCCTGCAAGATTGCTACTTCGACCAAGACTCGGGGTCGGGAAACGACCAATGCTTCTGGGACCATCGCTGCGACAAGCTGTCGGTCGCTCCCAACTATCCGCCAGAAGGCGACGAGTGCAAGTACGACCCGAATACAAAAGTCATCAACAGCGGGCCGCCGTGGTCTTGCGACAAGGCGCGCACCAGTCAAGAAAAGGCCTGCACGGACTACTGTGGACCACTGACGCCCAACGGCTGTGATTGCTTCGGCTGCTGCAACGTGCCCGGCGCATCGACGCCGATTTGGCTGGGCTCGAAAGACTCCTCGGACAATGGAACCTGCACTCTCAAAGACGTCGGCGATCCGAGCAAGTGCAAGCCGTGCACGATCGTCACGGGCTGCTTCAACGACTGCAAAGAGTGTGAGCTCTGCCTGGGCAAGACCACGCTGCCCCCGAGCTGTTTTCCGGGCACTGGCGGCAGCCCCGGCACTGGGGGCGCGGGGGGAACCGCCGGCTCTGGCGGCAGCGGCGGGACCGGTGGAAGTTGCGTCACGCCGGTCTGCCCCGCGGGCGTGCAGCCGTGTGGAGTCTCGTGCTTGCCTGGATGTCCCAACGGCGACTACTGCCTGACTGGTTGTTGCGTCGCAACGCCGAAGTGAGCGCGCAAAGCGCCCCAGTAGACAAGCGTCAACTCCTGCGACGGGCGTTGTTTGGATGGTGCCGGACCCGCCCAGAAATAGCGTACTCGTGGTAGAGCCTCCACATGTTTCAACGGCTCTTGGCAGTGTCCCTGGCACTGGGTGCCGTGGCGGCGTCGGGCAGTTGCTACCGCGACTCCCACACTTCCGCGCCGGATGCTTCACCGCAACAGAAGATCGTCGACCGTAGTGCAGAGGCCTTTCGTCGCGTGAGGAGCGCGCAACACCCGGCGCTCGAGTACTTCATCGAACGCGCCCACGGCGTGATGATCTTCCCGCGTATCATCAAGGCGAGCATGATCTTCGGGGGCGAGGGCGGTAACGGCGTGCTTCTGGCCAAGGACGGCCGAGGTTGGAGCGCTCCGGCGTTCTACTCGATGGGCGCTGGCAGTGCGGGTCTGCAGGTGGGCTACCAAGAAGCCGCTGTGGTGCTGTTCTTCATGAACGAAGCGGCGCTACGCAGCACCATCGAGCGGGGCATTACGTTGGGGGCAGATGCGACCGTGGCGGCAGGCACCGTCGGGGGAACCGGGGAGGGCGCGGCGACCACCGCCGCGAGCGACATCTACCAGTTCGTGGAAGTGGGCGGGCTGTTTGCGGGGCTGTCCCTGGACGGCACCGTCGTCGGTGCCCGCGACTCATTCAATCAGGCCTACTACGGTGCGGGCGCTACGCCCTATGGGATCCTGATCGAGCGCAAGCACACCTCACCGGGCGCGAGCGCTCTGCACCAGGCCTTGGCGAGCGGCGCGAAAGCCGCGCCGGCGGGCGCGAGCGCGGCACCGACGCTGGTGCCCGACGCCGACGCGACTACCGCCACGCTCTCAGACGCAGGCACTACCCAGGCTCACGCCGACGCAACTGACGACGGCGCAAACGACGAACCCAAACCCTGAAAATCAGGGTTTGGGCAGATTCCAGTTATCGAACGCGGACTTGCCGGGATTCACCGCCTCGGCGGCGAACGTGCCACAGCCGAGGAAGAAGTTCATGGTCTTGATGGAGAACGTTGGCGTCGTCGAGGCGAAGTTTGCCCAGGTCTTGCCATCGCCAGAAGTATCCCAAAACACTGTTCCCCCCGATTCTCGGAGGCGCAACCAGGTGTGCTTCAAGGCATCGAAGGTGTCCTTCTTCAACTCCACCGGGTTGGCCCCGGTCCAGATGAACGCAGACAGCGAGCCGTTGTTCACAAAGAACTCCAGCGTGTTGCCCGTGCCGTCATCGGCAGTGAAGTTCGTGTAGACAGAAGTCAGCGCGGTGGGAAGCGTATCGAGCTTGACCTCTGCCGAGCACCCCGTGAGGTCATGCTTGGCCTTCGTGGCAATACGTGAATAGGCGATGCCGGTGGGCGCCGCCGTGAACGTGACGTCCAACACTCCAGCCGCCTCGGTCACCGTCATCCCGGTGTCAGCCTTAACGCTCCACATCGCGTTGATGGCGGCATCGTCGAAGTTGTCGGACGGGGCCTGACACGAGGGCGCTCCACCGCTGCCACCGCTACCCGCCGAACCCGCGCTGCCCGCCGTGCCACCGCTGCCGGCTGAGCCCGCACTGCCGCCCGCGCCACCGCTGCCGGCCGAGCCTGCGCTGCCGGCCGAGCCTGCGCTGCCGGCCGAGCCCGCAGTGCCAGCCGTACCCGCGCTGCCAGACGAGCCCGCAGTGCCCGCCGAACCCGCGCTGCCTGCCGTACCGCCCGTGGCACCGCCGCTACCGGAAGCGCCGCCAGTCGAACCACCGCTGCCAGATGAGCCACCCGTCGAGCCACCGGTTGCACCAAAACCACCTGTGGCACCGACGCCGCCCGTGGCACCGACGCCGCCTGCGCCGCCGCTGCCCGAGTCGTCATCACTACCGCAACCTACAAAAAGAATCGCCACCAAGGGCGTAAGCGTCCACCACTTCATGCCGGTACTTTGGCACGGTCCCTTCAATAGGTCGAGGGTGGGCACCACAAATCTGCGTGAATACGCGGGGATCTAAGGCCGACGCGCGCCGCAAGTGACGGAACCGAGGTTTGTGGCGTCGCGGGCCCCAGAAACGCTATGTTCTCAGAATTCTTGCCATGGATCTTTCCGTCATCGTTCCAATCTACAACGAAGAGGAGAGCCTGCCCCATCTCCTCCAAGAACTTCAGGACGCCCTGGAGGGAGCGGTCAAGGAATACGAATTGATCCTCGTCGACGACGGGTCAAAGGACCGAAGCTTCGAGGTCCTTCAACAGAAGGCCCAAACCAATCCCCACATCGTTGCAGTGCAGCTTCGACGTAACTTCGGTCAGACCGCTGCCCTGCAAGCTGGCCTGGACGAGTCCCGCGGAGATGTCGTCGTGTTGATGGACGCGGATCTGCAAAACGACCCGGCGGACATCCCGGCCATGATGGCCAAGCTCCGCGAGGGGTACGACGTCGTGGCTGGCTGGCGAGCCGATCGCAAAGACAAGTTCTTGAGCCGGCGGTTGCCCTCGGTGACTGCCAACTGGATCATCGGTCAGACGACCGGGGTCAAGCTCCATGACTACGGTTGCACTCTGAAGGCGCTGAACGGGACCTTGGCCCGCGAGCTCAAGCTGTATGGGGAAATGCACCGCTTCATTCCCGCCCTCGCGGACCAAATCGGTGCGCGAATCGTGGAAATGAAGGTGAACCACCGCGCGCGCCAGTTCGGAGTGAGTAACTACGGGATTGGGCGCACCCTTCGGGTCGTGCTGGACCTGGCCACGGTTCGCTTCATGCAACAGTATCTGGTGCGCCCGATGCAGGTCTTTGGGCTGATGGGGCTGGCCTGTTTTTCCCTGGGCGTGCTTGTGTGTGGCTACCTGGCCTTTGCCAAGGTGGTCTACCACCAAGCCATCGGGGAGCGACCCTTGCTCCTACTCGGCGTGCTGCTCGTTGTCGTTGGCGTGCAGTTGCTCTCGCTCGGCCTCGTCGCGGACATGGTCGCGCGCACCTACTTCGAGTCTCAGAGCCGCTCTCCGTACTACGTCCGAAAGAAAGTCCAAGGTTCCGTTCAGATCGAGGAAGCAAAGGCCGCAGCCCATGTCGAAGCTTAGCGAGCGGCTGATCGAAGCCCTCAAGCACATCCCTTTGGATCTCGGGCAGGGAAACCTGAGCACAACGACCAAAGGCAAGTTGATCGCCCTCGACCTGGTCCCAGATGGCCACGGCAAGACCGCCCTGGACGTTGGTGCGCGAGAAGGAAACCAGACACGTTGGCTACAGGCGCGAGGCTACACGGTCACCAGCGTTGACGTGGAGTCCCTATTCCCGGAATGCCAGGTCGTCGACGCCAACGAACGGTTGCCCTTTGACGACGCGAGCTTTGACTTGGTTTGGAGTTCAGAAGTCATCGAGCATCTGCACGCCCCGGGGACTGCAGTCTCGGAGTTTCGCCGGGTCACGAAACCAGGCGGGGACATCATCATGACGACGCCCAACAGCTACGCACTACTTTTTCGATTGATCGCCCTTTTTGGCCTAACGCCGCAGCGGATCCAGCGCAAAGACCACATACAGTTCTTCGACCAAGCCGATATCGAACAGCTGGTGCCCGACGCGGAGCTGTATGGGTACTTCCCCTACATGCTGATACGCCGTCAGATCCGTAGAGGCATTGCCCACCTGTCGCCGACTTTTGTGATGCACGTGCGCAAGCGCTGACATCGAGCTTCAGGCCGCCCGCGCCGAACTGGGTTTGTGCCCCACGTAGATAACTTCGTCGGGACTCACGCAGTAGCGCTCGACTTCGTCATTCCGCAGTCGGCTCGCGAAGTCGTTTTCAACCACTCTGAAACCAACCGACGCGAGCTTGTCTGCGTAGTCTCGCCCGTACTGCCGCAGGTGGTCGCTCTGCCCGTAGTGACGTTCTCGCTCGACAGGATCGGTGATGCTGGGATCTTCGAACGTGGTCGCCAACTTGGGGTCGATCGGCACCTGGAAGATGCCAAACCCCCCCGGCCGCATGACTCGAAATAGCTCGGCCATCGCGCGGGCATCGTCCTCGACATGCTCGAGCACGTGGTTGCACAACACCACATCGAAGCGCCCGTCTTCGAAGGGCAACTCCGAAACGTCGCAGTGGATATCCGCCCAAGGAGAATTCAAATCAGCCGTCGTGTAGTCCAGGTTCGGCATACGCCTGAACCGTTGACGAAAGCAGTCCTCAGGTGCCATGTGCAAGACGGATCTATCTTTAGAAAAGAAGTCTGTTTCGCGCTTCA
The DNA here is from genome assembly GCA_965222375.1 of Polyangiaceae bacterium. Lineage (GTDB taxonomy): Bacteria > Myxococcota_A > Polyangia > Polyangiales > Polyangiaceae > JACKEA01. Next base: position 1,296,084 of record CBDCTZ010000016.1, on the reverse strand, counting down.
AGTACAGCCACAACAGTCGATGCCGCTCCAGGGAGAGGGAGTCGGGTGCCAGCGCGTTGTTCCGAGACGAGACCCTCCCGTAGGGCAGCAACCGGCGATAGGTGATCCCCGTGAACGGATCTTCGTACCGGTTACCACGCAGTACGGGTGAGATGAGCCTACCCGCCAGGGGCGCGATTCGATGCAGAACGTGCCTGGGGACCTTTCGCAGCGCGAACTTGATGATGCGCCGCATCTACAGCTTCCAGTCCCGAATCAAGTCTGCGTTGCCGGAAGTGTCGTGACCCTTCTTCAAGACGACGAAGTCCGCGGCCCGCTTGATCACACCGTACTCGCGTCCTTTCACTCCCTTCGTGAAGAACTTCCGCGTTGACTCGAAGTCGAGCTCTCTGCGGGACGCGAGTATGTACTCCGCACCATACAGCCCGCGACGCATTGCGTACATGTAGCGACGCGAGGAAACGTGGGGGCCAACAGTTTCCGTCGCGACCACGCTCGCCTTTGGTGGAATGACGGAAATGACGTCCTTTAGCGCAGCGTAGCGTTCCCGTTCGGCCTGAGTGAAGTCGAAGTTTATGTAGTGATAGCCGCCGCGCACTGAACCATTGCGCGCTGCAAACGCGCCATAGTGATAGCTCGTGACAGTAGTCGCGAGAAGAAGCGTCGCAACCGCACCCCGAAGCTTGGCTACCCCACCGCTCTTTTCAAGTGCTGCCAAGCCGATGGGTACGGCGAGGTACAAATAGGGAACCCAATGCATCACGTATTGGAACGAGGACCCGAAGACTGGTTTGTAGTCCGTCACCAACAGCGTCAAAATCGCCCCGGGTACGAAAGCAGCCCACAGGTACCAGCGCCGCGCGGGAATAAACGCTAGAGGCACCAGAAGGTGAAGCAGATAGTAGACCTTCGCTTTGGTGATGATCTTGCCCAGTACAAAGAACGGGTTGGTGAATAGCGTCTTGGCTACACTAGCCAAGCCTGTCTGTCCCGGGGCAAACAGCCCTTTGTACATACTGGGGAACCACCAGTCGCCAGCGCGCTCCATGATGATGAAGCGCAAAATGACGAACCAAACGGTGCTGACCAGCGCCATGATGAAGCCTGCGACGGGTCGCTTGCCACTGAGGATGAGCACGGTGCCACCAATTGCCAGACCAATGGGCACGTCTTCGCGCATCAGCGCGGCACATACGAAGAAGACGCATAGCCACACCCACCGGCCACGCAGTGCCGCCCAATAAGTGGCGAAGAGGAAGACAATGCAAATCGACAGGTACTTCGATTCCGTGAAGTTTGCGCTGTGCATCGGGAAGTAGCAGAGGTACGCGAGGGCCACCGCCAGAGCGACCCAAGGCCGGAGGAACTGGCGCGAAAACGCGTACAAGGGAAGGGCTGCCAAACCCAAACAGAGGGACTGCAGCACTATCAACGTCTCGATCTTGGGATAGAGGGCGTAGATCGGCAGAATAACGTACTGACCCAGCTTGGCGTGGGCGCCGAGGTAGGCAGCAGGATTCTTGCCGACCACGACGGTGCTCTCGATGTGGCCCCCTTCCAACGCCGAGTAGATGAGGTTGTTGTCGATGGCCAGATCGAAGTTGTGCGTGCGGATCTTGTAGTGCCACCGCATGTTGTAGAAACTCATGAAGAGCGTGTACGCAGTGATGCACGTGAGCAGGATGATGATCGGCCCGTGTTTCTTGAAGAAGCCGGGGGCCCTGGCACGCAAAAAGGCCCACGCTCGCCCGACGCGCTCAGGGACGTTTCCGAAGGCTTTGACGAACAGTACTTCCGCGACCAACGCGATGAAGAGCAGCACTGGCATCAAGTCGTTGTGTTTGCCCTTCCAAGGCTTCCAACGATAAAGCTGCGGGAAGGCCGGAAGCAGCAGCAGCGGACTCAAAAACCAAAACACTCGCTCAATGTGCGGATAGCTCACGCCTCGCCGTCGCGCGATGAACATGCCAACGGCACCGAACAGCACGCCGATGCCAAGGCCTATGCCCATGCTGACGATCATCCGCATGCGCTGGGGCATGGGCAATTGGTTCTGGGTGATGAACAGTGTCAGCCAATTGGCCTTGTACAAGAACTGCACAGTGACCGTCAGGCTCACTCCAATCAGCCCGCTCAAGGAGATGCTGCGCGCGACCGCAGCGAGGTTCTCAGAGCGCTGTTTGCGTCGCGCCTCTCGGGCGCCGCGCTCTCGAGCACTTCGGGCCGCCGGATCCTCTTCTCCAACACTGCTGGTCTCTTCCAGGCCGGGCGATGCCGCGACAGGGCCTCCAGCCGCAACCCCCGGCGACAGCTCAGTTGCGGCCTCCCCGGATGCCGCAGCTGGAACTGAACCAACGTTGCTCGGTGGTGACTCCGGTGGAACTGTGGGGCCATCCATCACAGTCGGCGCATCCGCGTCCACCGCCACGCCGCTAGCTCCATCGCCGGACGGCTCGGCGGGCGTTGACGCGGGCTCCTCCGCCGAGCTGTCAACATTCGGGTCATCGCTGTCCGCCATGGTTTCCGCCGTTTACCACGCGCGGCCCGCACGAGTCAGTATTGCCGAATTGAACGACCAACCTCGTCGCAAGCCGGTCCCGCTCAGAACTCAGCGGCTAGCCAACCACGAGCCAAAATCCGCAATCACTGACGCGATTCTGGACAGCGCAGCCGCAGCAATGGCCGACGTCGCGCCAACGGCGGGCGCGAGCCCGGCGGTGAGTAGCGCTTCTCGCACGCCTGCGCCAGCAGGGGCCACGAGGGCCAAGAACCCCACGATCGGCGCAAGCAGGTACAAACCGGAACTGGCCAACGCGACACCAAACTCTGCTCCGACGGCATGACTCATGCACAACCCATGCAACCCCCAGGTCACCCAGTAGGCGGCGTGTGCAGCCAAGAGCATCGGCGGGACCAACGGCCCGGTTCCCTCCACCTTCAGCAAGCGAATGAGCGGCGTCGGGAAGAAACGGCGATCGAGAACCACCAGAGCCAAGGTGCCCAGGACGAACGCCACAACCAAGGGCAGGAGCCACTCCAGCTGCATGGAAACGGTCGAGGGCGCGTGACGCCGGGTCAGCATCAGCACCGACAGCCCCATCGCGCCGCCGACGGCCAGGAAGCACAGCGCCTCGATACCCATGGCGCTGGCCATAGCCCGCCGGGTAACACCTAGCTGCTGTGCAGCCGCAAGCCGGACGAGCGGCACGCCAACCTTACCCGGTGTGTAGCGAGCGAGCTGAGACTCAATTTGCATGTGCATGACCGCGCGGATGGATACCTCCGACTGCGACACGCGTGCGATCAGTAGCGCAAAGCCATACGCCAATACGTACACACCAGCGACCAGCGGCAGCAGGGAGGCTGCAGCCCACGGCCACGATACCGTCAGGGTGGCAAGATCCACGCTTCGGACCAAGCGCGCGAACGTCCAAACTACGAAGCCAACGGCGAGCGCTCCAACGACCACGCGGACCCCGAGTAGGAGGCGAGTACGCGGTTCATCGGAAGGCTCCCCAGTCACGGCGGCGTATTGGTACCACGCTGGCTCGAGGCCGCGAGTTCTCGACTTTTCCGGCAACCCTGTGCGAGAAACGCAAGGCTCCTCGGCACAGCCAAATGGCACTTGCGGATGACCTTAGACCATGACTGAATCTCCAGTTAGCGGCGCTCACCTAGCTGCTCCGGCTTCACCCAGGGGTCTATCGCCCGCGGCCGCACAACTGGCCGCGTGGGCTGTCGCGGTACTCGTCCACGCGGCCTTGCTGGCGTACCAACTTCCGCGCACGGCCACTTGGCGCACGTGGGCAAACGTGCAGATCTTCTCTGCGGGGCACGCGATTACGGCGGGTGTGCTGTTGTGCGGCCTGATCTGGCTGTGGTGCCTTTTGAAGCTCAGGGGTCGGGCCCTGCCCGCGCTCCTTTCATTGGTCGTGGCCTGGGCGGTGGCCGTTCCGGTTCTGAGCGAAGACCTCGAAGGCATGGTGGCGCGACTGTCGGGGCGAATACCGGTGTGGTTGGCCGCCACCCTCGTTACGCTCGTGCCCGCAGCACTCATACCCGTCGCATACCTCACCGGACGCCTCTCGAGGCGCTTGACGTTCCGGCTCTTGGCAGCGGCAGCTGCCATTGTCGGACTAGCGGTCAACGCCGTGGTCTTACCGCTGGCATATCCAGGTATCCATCTCTGGACGCTGCTCGGGGCCGCCGTGGCTTTGGCGGGAGTGCTCACGGACGCCCCAATGCCGAAACCGCTATCCCAACGTGGCTGGCTGAGGGCACTCGTTTTCGTGATCCTCGGGATCTCCGGTTCCCTGAGTATCGTCGTCTGGCCCCCGAACGCCACGGTCGTAGAGATGGCTCATCAACCCGCCGCAGCGTTCATGCCGTTCCTGGCTCGGTTTCGCCCACAAGCTTCGACACCCTTTCGTGTTCCGGCTCAGCAGCGCGAGTGGTTCGTGGATCGCTCCCGGGTCGCCCCAACCAAGCCAAACGCGCGCGTGATTCCGGAAGATGCCGTTGTCATGATGATCGGTGTGGACTCCATGCGAGCGGACCTACTCGAGGACGAGAAGTACCGGAAGTCGCTGCCCAACATGTTCCGCCTGCGAGACCGTGGCGTTTGGTTCAAAAACGCTCGATCCGCCGGTTCATCCACCGCGCCCGCGATCGCGTCGCTGTTCTCTAGCCGCTACTACTCTCAGCTGTACTGGACGCAGTACAAGAAGCGCAAACCCGAGGTCTTCCCCCACGAAGACCCTTCGCCGCGGTTTCCGGAGCTGCTTTCCGCAAAGGGCATTCCCACGGTGAGCGTCGATACGGCGGGTTGGTTGCTCAACGAGTTCGCGATTGTCCGGGGCTTCTCCGAAGAACAGAGCGCCCGCACCTCAGGGTACCCCTCCGCCCACACGGCCATGGGGCCTCTGAACCAACGGCTGCGCGACCACGGCGCCGGGCCACTCTTCCTATACGTCCACTGTCTGGACGCCCACTCTCCCTACACCAGCGCCGGCAAAGCCAAGACGAAGTTCTTGGGGTACGTGAAGGAGCTCGCACTAGTCGACACGGAAATCGGTCGACTCGAGGAAACGCTGAAAGCGAGCGGGCTCGATAAGCGGGCAGTCTGGATTCTGTACTCGGACCACGGAGAGGCGTTCGGGGAACATGGAATGACATTCCACGCCACCACCCTCTACGACGAACTACTGCGTGTGCCCCTGCTGATCGCCGGGCCAGGACTAGCGCCCCGGATGGTGGAGACCGCCGTATCGTTGGTAGATGTCGGACCAACGGTTCTAGATCTGTTTCAGCTCGCGACTCCGTCAGCGATGATGGGGCAGAGCTTGGTCCCTTTCCTCGAGGGCGAGTCACCCCGTCTGAGTCGTCCCATCTTGGCTGAAAGCCGATTAAAGCGTGCGCTGGTGACTCCAGACGGATACAAGATCGTCGAGGACCCACGCCGACGCACGCTCGAGTTGTACAACTTGAACGAGGACCCGAAAGAGCTGAAAAACATTTTCAAGAGCGACGATCCGAGGAGTCAAGAAGTGCTCGGGGCACTGTTGATGTTCTTCGATCTCCACACTCATCGCCGCCCGGGCTACAAAGTTCCCTACAGAAGGTGGTGAAGGGTCAACGCTTTTGAGCCGCCTCGTCCTGGAGGCGCATGGCTTCGAGCAAGGACGGTCCAATGGGGTCCCGGCGGGAGGTGGGCTCCAGATTTTCCCGCGGAGTGAATCTGAAGCTGCCGTCCGGCCAGTGCAACACCTCGCCCAGAGCGGCCATGGTGGGCCACGACACTCCGTCGACGTTGACGTCGACGATCATCCCTTCCCCGACCGCAATTTCCGCGCGGCGATCTTCGCGCTTCAACCGCAGCCGTCCGCTCTTGCGCTCCAGCTCGAGGATGGAAAGCACCGTCGCCACACTCATCTGAGCGATATCGCCCCGAATCGCCACGGGCCCCGAGGGCGGTGCGCTTCTCAGCGAGTCTCGCCCCTCCCGCAAGCGCTGCGCCATCTCGATCAACGCATTGACTTGTGCCACCAGCTCTTCCAGGCGGAAGGGCTTCTTCAATTGGGCATCGCCACCAACGTGAAACCCTTGCAAACGCTCCCGGGGGTCGTCACTCGCCGACAGAAAGAGGAACGGCGTCGTCGCGACGGCAGAGGGCTCCGTCCGAATTTTGCGCGCGACGTAGTAGCCGTCCACGTCGGGGAGCAGCACGTCGCACACGATACAATCAGGGTTCTCGGCAACGGCCCGCTTGTAGCCCTCCATGGCGGTACCAACAACCGACACTTCGTAGCCAGCATCGCGCAGCCCTTTGCCAGTGGTTGCGACGACCCATTCGTCGTCTTCGATTAGCAGCACCCGGCCGAGCTTCACGACCGAAAGGTTAGATCGCGCTGGCCAGTTGGGAAATGATTCGAAGAAATCAACGAACCGCCGGGGATCACTTCAAGGCTTGCCGCCAAGCCGCTTGAGGGCCGCGCAGTACTGCTTTTCCACACTTCCCAAACGCTCGCACAGATCCGCGTAGAACTTCTTGGCCTGCGCTTTGTCCTTCTTTTCGAGCATGCGGCCCGCTTTCGCGCAGGCTTGCCGCCCCTGGCCGCTCCCGCCTCGCTGGCAACCCGTCTTGTAGGACTCGAGGGCTTTTTCGAGATCGGGTTTGCCGTCCACCCCTTTTTCGTAGAGAGCGCCCGCCTTCGCGTGGTCCCCACCACGCGAATAGAAACTAGCCGCTCGCGATAGGTCCTTCTTCACGCCGCTGCTGCCCTTCGCGTACATCTCACCCAAGGCGCGGCACGCGTCGATTCCAGCCGGACCCTTGGTGGGGCAGCCACGCTCGAGCAGCGATCGCCCCTGCTTTTCATCTTTGACGACACCGTTGCCCTTCAAGTACATCTGCCCTGCGGAGTGACAAGCCCGCAGACCTCCGAAAGCGCAGGCACGGCCGAAAGCGGTGACCGCGGCGGCCCCGTCTTTCTTGACTTGCTTGCCGTCGCGCAGGTAGTTGCCCATGCGCTCGCAGCTATTCCAGTCGCCTCCGTCGCAAGCGCGCTTCAGGACCGCCATCCCACGCTGCGCATTCTTCTTGGTGTTCTTGCCTTCGACGTATTCCTTGCCCAAGGACGCGCACGACGGCGCGTAGCCCAAAGAGCAACCGCGACCCAACAGCTCGATGCCCTTTTCCAAGTTCCGTCCAAAGGGAGGCTTCAGGGATTCGGGTTTCATGTACCAGCTCGCAGTGTTCCAGCACACCCAGCCTTCACCGGCGAGGCACCCCTTGTCGAGTTGCTTCTCTGCTTCTACGACCAACTTGGCATTGGGGCTTTGGGCGTGCTGACGCAAGCGATCCATTGCAGCCGTCATGCAGCCCATCCCGTATCCGCTCTCACAAGCTTTGTCGTACATACCCAGTGCCTTGGGGTCATTTGCCTTGCTCAACAAATCCCCCACCGCATCGCAGCTAAAGCCGTCGCCCTTGTCGCACTGAGCGCGGCACTCGGCTTCGTCTTTCGGGTTGCAGCGATAGGCCGCGCCCTTGTCCGACGTGCACTTCCCTTGCGAGCGGACCAACCCTGGTCCGCAGGTGTTGGCCGCGGCTTGCGTTTCGCCAGCTGGGCCCTTCGCCTCTTCCGCGGAATCCCCGCTAGCGATGGGTGCTAGTTCCAGACGCACCGCGCTCTGGCATTGTTCGGGTGGCTTCTCCGCAGAGGGGCTCGACTTCTTGCACGCGGAGATATCCCCGTCCTTGTTCGAGACCTTCTTCTGACTCTCACTCTTGGCTTCACCACCGGCACCGAATACCTCGGCCACCGCTCGCACCTTGCCCCGGCTCCCACGGTCCATGGCAAACGCGCCAACGTACGCGCCGCGAACCAAGTGCGTTGCCCCTTCACAATTGCCCTTCAGCAGGTCGCGGGAAACGAGGCCTGCCGTCGAGCCACGCTTGCCAACCATGACCATCGCAATGTCGATCGAGCTGTCGCGCTCCAACTCACCGCCCAGGGTCACGCCGCTGAGCGGTAGGTTCGCGCGAACTTCATCGGCATTCTTGAGCTGGACCACGTCTTCTTTCAGGCTCACACCAGCGTACTCGTAGGACCCTTCCAGACTGCAGTCCTTCAGAACCCGGATCGTCTTGCAATCATACGCAACGACTGCCACCGCGTTCTTCATCGCGACTTCGAGGTCGAGGCGTTCCTTGCTCCTCCAATCGACGATCAGTGGCTCGGCATAGTCACCTACGCCTGTACAGGCTGCCGCAGTCTCTTCCAGGGCCTCGGACGCCGTCGGAGCCTCCGGGCGGGCGGCTTCACCGACTGCACCGGGGCCGCAACTAGTGAGTGAGATCAACGCGACCGATAAGAGTACTGTCCGCATGCGGCCGGACTGAATCTCGAACCGTGCGCGATGTCAACGACGGTCGGGGGCACGAGTCATTGGTTGACCGGCACCCATCGGCGCCACGACCTAGCGCCCCCGGCGAGCCCTCGACGCTTTCTTCTTCGACGCCCTCGTCTTGGGCGCGGCTTTCTTCGCGGCTCTCTTGGCGGGCTTTCTCACGCCCGGCTTCTTCGGGCGTCTAGCTTTGCTCGCCTTCTTCGCGGTGCCTTTCTTGGTCGTCTTTTTCGCCTGCTTTGCGGGCTTCTTTGCAGTTCTCTTCGTCGCGGGCTTCCTCGCGCCCCGCTTGCTCACATTCTTGGATGCCGCCTTCTTGGACGCAGGCTTCTTCGCGACTCTCTTAGTCTTCCTCTTCGATGTCGCCTTCTTGGCAGTGCCTTTCTTGGTCACCTTCTTCGACGCAGCCTTCTTCGCGACCTTCTTGGTCACCTTCTTTGCTGCCGCCTTCTTGGTCGACTTTTTCGCCTTCGCGGGTTTCGCCTTCGCTTTCGCCTTCACCTTCTTCGACGCAGCCTTCTTCGCGACCTTCTTGGTCACCTTCTTTGCTGCGGCCTCCTTGGTCGACTTCTTCGCCTTCGCGGGTTTCGCCTTCTTCGACGCCACCCCCTTCTCGGCGGGCTTGGCCACGGGCTTCTTTTCAGGCTTCTTGCTCGCAGCCGCGCCCGCGGGTTTGTCCGCAGCTTTGGCGCCAGACTTCTTGGCAGCCTTCTTCTTCTTGGCGGCGGCAGGTTTCTTGGCGGCTCCGGAGGCGCCGGCTTTTGCGAGTTCGGCCTCGGCATGCGCCTCGAGCTCTTTCGGCACCGGGATCTCCAGGGTATCCGTCTCTAGATCAATCCCATCCAGCTTCGGCACTTTCGGTGGCGCCAGCGCTCCCGTAGAGGGTCCCGGGGGCGGCACGACCGGCGGCGGGCGCAAGGTCATCGCGTCTTCTTGCAGTTCGCGCACCTCCGGATCCACGCCCGCGTTGCTAGCCAGAGCACGCCAATCGAAGCCCAGGCTTTCCGCCATGTCGAAATAGGCACGCGCTTTCTCCAGCACCATCGGCGCGCCACTGCCCGAGGCGTACATGATGCCCAAGGTGGCTGCGGCGCGACCATGTCCCGCCCGCGCGGCTCGATCGTACCAATCCCGCGCCAAGGCGTCATTGCGCTGCACACCACGCCCGGTTGCATAGAAGCCACCCATGTTCGCCATGGCGCGCGGATTGCCAGCTCGCGCTGCGCGATCGCACCATCGCAGCGCTTCCTCCTGATCGGCCTCGCAGCCCAAGCCCTGCGAGATCATCGCGTACAGCTCGAACATCGCTCCAGGGTGGCCAGCTTCGGCGGCACGGCGATGGTGCTCGACGCTCGCGATGTGATCCTGGGAACGGCCGAAGCCTTGAAAGGCGAAAACCCCAAGCAGGTAAGCGGCGCGGGAATCAGCTTCGACGCGCTTGGCGGTGTTGTACGCGAGTTCAGCGCGCTCCTCGTCAAAGCTTTCCCAGATATCGCTCGCCAAAGCCACGCAGGCTTCCAGGTCACCCATCTCGGCTGCAACGGTGTGCGCCTCGACCAGCATCTCGCGCGCTTTCTTGAGGGTGTCGGAATTGACAGCTTCGAGCCCGATCAACTCGTCAGTGGCGCGGAACTCGAGCGACAGGGTGAGCGCTTCACCTGCAGCGCGGATCTCTGCAGCGTCCGAGCGGGCCGCCAGCAGCCATTCCAGCGTCGCGATCTTGTCCTCTAGGTCCGCCTCTCGCGTGTCCATGACCCGAAGAGCATCACGATCTTTGGTCGCGCGCAAAGTCCATCCGGCCGCGGTCGCAAAGCAGCCTTTAATACGCGATGCCGGAGTAGGGACACTGCTTCTTGATTTGTGGGACGTTGCATCCTGCTGGCGGCATGCAGTCGAACCACTGCGGGCAGCTGGGGTCCTGCTCACAGCCGCAGCCACAGGCATTGCTGAAGGCCGTCGTATTCTCCGGGCAAGCGTAGGAGATGGTCGCGCACTCCTTGGGGCTCTTGCTAACGTAGTCCCGGTACCACTCTTGACCCGGATCACAGGGGCAATTGATCTCAGTGCAAGACGCTAGCCCGCTGCTGCAAGTGCACTTGTTGCAACCGTCTAGCGCAGGAAAGGTCTCGCCCTCCTTATAAACCTTGCCTGCGTAGGTACAAGTCGACGCGCAAGCGAGCTGCGTGCAGACAGTGAGCCCGTCGTCCTGGCACGTGCAGTCGTTGCAACCATCGCCAGCAGGAAAGCTCTGACCCGGTTGGTAGATCTTCCCGCCGTGACTGCAGGTGGCGCATGCTTCGTCCGTGCATTGGACTGCGCCGTCCACGCCGCAGGTGCACTGATTGCATCCGTCACTCGAGGGAAACTCGGCACCCGGTGAGTAAGTATGGCCGTCGTAAGTGCAGGTCACGGAGCACCCCGTGGACGTACAATTCATGTTGCCCAGCGAGTCGCAGACGCAGCTACTACAGAAGTCGTCCACACGCTCGCCTACGTCGTAGGTTTCGCCGCCATAGGAGCACTGGGTTCCGCCAGGATCACTCGTCGAGCTGCCACCGCACCCGCTCGCGATTGCCACCAAGCCGAGAAGCGAGACCCACCAGTTGTGTGATCGGATTGTCTTCATTTGAGCCACCTCATGTGCCAAACAAGCGGGGTTTCATCGCTCGTCTTGGCGTCGAAGCGTGCTTGAGAATTCCGTGCCAGCTGCCCCACCGCCGGCCCGCAGCACCTGCTGGCGCGTCCTATTTGTGATATGAACTCGCCGCCGCTTTCGCGGCAAGAGGAGGCCCAATGCGCTCGGACGTTCTGCGGCTCGGTCTGGCGAGCAGCGCCATCATGCTGGCTCTGTCTTGCGGACGATCGACGATCGATTTCGGAGTTCCACCCGAAGGTAGCGCGGGCGTTGCAGGCGGCGCGGGTGTCGGGGGCACGAGCTCTGGGGGGAGTAGCAGTGGCGGCAGTGCGGGCGTTGCAGGGATCGGTGGGTCTGCTGGCGTCGGTGGCGGCAGCTGCGTGGCGGACACCGAGTGTCAGGTATGCACCTGCGACTCCTGTCCTGGAGCATGGGCGGACTGTCAAACCGCAACAGGCTGCACCGCCATCACTGAGTGCGGTGACAAGAACGGATGCGTGGGCCTCGATTGCTATAACGGACCCTGTCAGCAGGTCATCGATCAGAATGGTGGCCCCTTCGGCCTCGCCACCAACGTCGCAGAACAGGTCGGAGCTTGTCGCCAAGCTGAGGGTTGCCCCTGCCCAACGAGCGGCACGGGCGGCAGCGGCGGTGGTGGCACCGGTGGCATCACCGGCACCGGCGGCGCCAACACCGGCGGCAGCGGCGGAACAGGCCCTCTCGCGTGCGTGAGCTGCATCCAGAACAAGTGTCCGGGGGTCGCACAGTGCTTGTTCAGCCAACCCTGTCGTGACGGGGCGATATGCGCGGTTCAGACTTGCCTCGGCGGTGGCGGCGGTCTCGACTTCCAGTGCTTGTTGGGTTGTTTCAACGGCAATATTCAGGCCGGCTTGCAGGCGTTCCAAGCCCTGCAGTGCTTCGTCACCAATTGTGCGCAGACTTGCGGTGGCGTGATCCCCGGCCTGCCTGGAGGTGGCGGCGGCGGCCCTGGAACACCCCCGAATCCGGGTGGCGGCACACCCCCGAATCCGGGTAGCGAACCCCCGCTGCCCGCGCCTTGAACTCTCCTAGAACCTCCCGATCATTTCTGGATTTGGGGTCGAGCACTGGTGCGTCTCTGGTGCCCTAATCTCGCGCTAGTGCGAGTGGAGCGCCGCCAGCGCGTGAGTGCGAAGGACGTCAGCGCACGACTACGGTGTCGCAGCCGAGCAGGATATCCAAGGTGCCTGTGCCGAAGATCGTGCAGGTGTTCGGGCAAATCATGATCCGACTCGGCGCGCTCGGACTACCGTAGTATCAACCGTCGCTGACTTCGTTGCAGTCCGCGGCACTCGGCACCCAGGTCAAGATGCGCTTTGCCCATTGGAAGCGGTGAACTCGACGTTGATCTTGCCTACGATGGCCGTACCACCATCATCAGGAATCGGGAGCGCGTAGTCGCAGGCAAGCGGCGCAGTCGCGACACTCAGCAATGCGTCGCGAAGCTCTGTCGCCGCGTTCTTGCTCGTATCGCTGACTATCAGCGCCTCCCCGGTTCCACCCGCTTTGGGCGACTCCGTTGAGGTTCGCCCTTGGCGCCACCACCCCTGCCTCCGCCAGCGATCGGGTTGCCGTCATCAGATTCACTTCAGCGAGCGACGAAGACGGCGGCCGCAGCAAGGGCTGCGAGCAGGGGCGGCGGCCCCGCGCGCTCTCGGACGATCTCGGTGGTGCGCGACGGTACCCTGCGCGCCGAATCTGTTGGACGTGCCTCCAAGTTGTCTGACCAAAAACCAATGATGTCGCTGCAGTGGCGCGGACGGTTGGTGAACGTATTGGGTACCGCTATTCTCTTCCCTCGCTTGGACACTGAAAGGCTTTCACAATGCGCATCCCCGTCTTTTCTAGTTTGTGTCTCGCCACGCTTGCGTTGCCCCTCGCTTGCGGTAGCGACAGCAACACCAACACCGGCACGGGCGGCGCGACGGGCACCGGCGCGACGGGTACCGGCGCCACGAGTAGCGGCGGTTTCGGCGCCTTCGGTACCGGTGGTAACGCAACTGGAGGCGGGACCAACACAGGCGGCGCCATCAATACAGGTGGAGCCGCTACGGGCGGCGCGGGTGGCAGCGCGGGCGCCGGTGGCAGTGCGGGAGCTGGCGGCAGCGCGGGCGCGGGTGGTAGCGCGGGCGCCGGTGGCAGTGCGGGAGCTGGCGGCAGCGCGGGCGCGGGTGGTAGCGCGGGCGCCGGTGGCAGTGCGGGAGCTGGCGGCAGCGCGGGCGCCGGTGGCAGTGCGGGAGCTGGCGGCAGCGCCGGTGCGGGAGGCAGCGCAGGTGCGGGTGGCAGCGCAGGTGCGGGTGGCAGCGCAGGTGCGGGTGGCAGCGCAGGTGCGGGTGGCAGCGCAGGTGCGGGTGGCAGCGCAGGTGCGGGTGGCAGCGCAGGTGCGGGTGGCAGCGCAGGTGCGGGTGGCAGCGCAGGTGCGGGTGGCTCAGGCGGAGGCAACCCGGCGTGCCCGCCATTGTCTGGAGTTTGGACGATCGCCGGCACATGCGGAGCAGGGACTTGCACCGTCGCGCAGACGGGTTGCGCGGTGTCGATCTCCTGCGGGACCGGCCTGGGAGGCGCTACATGCACCGGAGCCGTGTCCATCGCCAACATGACCTTGGCGTGCCAAAGCACGCTGGGTGCGTTCACCTGCAACGCCGCTGTCACAGCGTCGACTTGGACCGGCACCTGCGGGGGCGCCGTGAGCTGCAACTTCACAGCGACGAAGTGACATCCCGAGGCTAACGCGGCGGGTCGCCGCGCTGCTTCGAGTTCCCAGACTGCCGGGCTGACGCCCGCGGCAAGCCTTTCCAGGCCAGGGGCTCCGGAGAGGCACTCGGCTCGATCGCCAGTCAGTCGGAAGATCCCGGACAAACCCACGCAGAGCTGGCCTTCCGGGTCAAAAGGCCAATGTGCCGGAAATATGTCCAGTGCTTTGCGGCGTTTTATCCTCGGACTAGTCTAACGGTGTCTTGAGGTTTCGAACTCGCTCCCTCGCGGTATTGGCCGCCTTCGCGCTCCTCGCCGAGTCGCCGGCCGCCGCCCCCGGCAGCACATCGTCCGTGCTAGCCCAATTCAATCCTGGGGGCCGGAAGAAGCCCAAGCCTGGTGGGAAGCGTCCGAAGCCTGGCGGCTTCCGCCCAGGAGGGCGACCCAAGCCCGGCGGCAAAAGGCCGGGAGGCAAGAAGCCCGGCGGCAAGAAGCCCGGTGGCAAGAAGCCTGGCGCAAAGGGTCCGAGCAAGGACGCGCTGATCGCCCGCTACACGGGGATCGTGTTGTCCCAGCCGGCATCCCAGTTTCCACTCCAGAGGCTTGCCGGGCTGTATCGCGAGCGCGACGGCAACCTCGACAAGCTGGTCGCGGATTTCGAAAAGCGCGCGGCCGATCCCAAGCAGCCCAATGCGCTAGTCGCCCTTGCAGGGATCTACAAGCAAGACGGGCAGCGAGCGCGGGCCATTGCGACCTACGAAAAGGCCATCGCAAGGAACCCCAATGACCCAGCGGCCAGCATGGCGTTGGCCCATGTGCTCTTCGACCGCGGCGACAAAGCTGGGGCCCTCGCACGCTATGAGAAGGCCCTCCCACTTCTCAAATCCAATGCGGAAAAAGAGCAGACCCTTCGCACGATGATGCAACTCAGCTTGGATCTGAAGCGCTTCGCCGACGCGAAAAAGCATCATCGGGCGCTGGTGAAACGCGCCAAGGGCTCTTTCTACGTAAAGGGCGAGCTAGCCCGAGAGTTCATGCTGCGCGCGGACTATGCGCGGGCCATCACCGAGTACCGCTCCGTGGTCAAAGCCGCATCCGGTGACAACCGGGTGCTGGCGCCCGCGCTTCGGGATCTGGGCAAGGCGCTGGCCAAGAAGGGTCAACGCAAAGAGGCCATGAAGACCCTGCGCCGCGCGCTGCGCATAGCCGGCGCGCAATCGGGCATTCGCGCAGAGATCTACGAGATCATCACCGAGGTGTATCGCGCCGAGGACCGCCTTCGGGAGCTGGTCGCTGAAATCGAGAAGCGCGGCGCACGCGAGTTCGAAGAGATCCGCATGTTGGGTCGACTGTATGAAGAGACGGGCCAGGTCAAGAAGGCGCTCAAGACCTACAAGAAGGCGCTAGCCAAGAAGAGCAAGGACATCGGCACGCGACTCAAGGTAGTGCAGCTGCTTCAGATCCAGGGCGAACTCGACGAAGCCATTCGTGAGTACGCCGCGCTGATTCGAGCAGCACCTCGGAATCCCGACTATGTGTTCCAGTTGGCGGAGGCGCTGATCCAGCGAGGCGACCGCAAGAAGGCTCTGGAGCACCTGAAGCAGCTGGAGGGACGCTCCGGCAAGGACGAGGAAACCCTCGCGGCCCTCGTGGATTTCTACGAACGAGTCGAGGAAAAGCAGCGCGCCCTCGCGGTGCTGCAGCGCCTGGGCAAGATGGGCTCCCGAGACCCGCGCCATCTCGTAGAACTCGGAGCTCGCTACTGGCAGGAGGGCGACAAGAAGAAGGCGCTGGCGACCTGGAACCGGATCAAAACGCTGGTGCCCGACAAGGCCCGCGCCCAGCACACCCTGGGCGAAGTCTATCTAGAGCACGACATGCCCAAGGAGGCGATCAAGGCCCTCCGCGCGGCAATGAAGCTCAAGCCGAAAAGCTTGAAGTACAAGAAAGCCTACGCCTTGGCGCTGGAGCGGACAGGTTCCGCTGCCGGCAGCAAAGAGGCGCGCAACAGACAGTACGAAGAAGCACGCCGGATCTGGGAGAAGCTGTTGCTGGATTCCGGCGGCAACAAATACGTCGAGAGGGAAGCGCGACAGCACATCGTCACGCTGTGGAGCCTCTCGGGCCAATTGGAGCAACGGGCTGCACCCTTGGCGCGAAAGCTCCGAAGCAAGCCGCCGGATCTGGAGTCGGGGCGCTTGCTCGCTGAGGTTCAAGTACGCCTGCGTCGCTACGCGGACGCGGAGCGCACCCTCAAGATTGTCGTGAAGAACGCGCCCGGCGACGCGGTCAGCCTCGGGCGCCTGGAGCGGGTGCTCGTATTGCAGCGCAAGCTCAAGCAGGCCATCGCGGTGCTGAGGAAGCTGATCTCGGCAGATCCCAAGCGCGCGCGAGAAGCCTACCAGCGCATGGCCCAGTACGCCGCTGAGCTGTACCAGGACGACGACGCGATCCGCTATGCGGCAAGGGCAGTCGAGCTATCCCCGGACGACGCGGACGGACACCGCAAGCTCGGCGAAATGTACCGACGTCGACAGGAGACCGGCAAAGCCATCTCAGCCTTTCGCCAGGCAATTCAGAAGAACGACCGAATGTTCGCGGTCTACTTCCAGCTGGCGGAGCTACTGATCAGCCAGGGCAAAGCGGAAGAAGCGGATCTGTTGTTGCGCCGGGTGATGCGCGCCTCCCCGGACGAAGAGCTCGTCGCTCAGGCGGCTCGGGTGAGCATGCAGGTCAATTTGGGTCGCGGCACTCTGGAGAGTCTGGAAAAAGAACTACTACCGGTTGCCCTCGGCAATCCGCAGAAACCGATCTACCGCAGGTTGCTGGTCGACATCTACGGAGCGATCGCTTTCCCCCTTGCGCACCGCACTAAGAGCGAAGATCCCAAGGAAGCGGAAACGGCGCGGAAGGCCCTGCGCAAGGTCGGCGAACGCGCCGTGAAGCCGTTGCTCGACGCCCTGTCAGACGAGCGGGAGTCACAGCAGCGCATCGCCATCGAGCTGCTCTCCTACATCGAGAACAAGAGTGCCGGCCCGGCCCTTTTTGCCTTCGCGACCGGCAGCGCTGACAGCGAGCTCCGGGCCCGCGCGATGATCGCCGTCGGGGCTTTGGCGGACCCAGCCATGCTCGGGAAGATCACCGAGCTGCTCGCCCCAGGCGGGCAAGTCGTGGCAGATGAGTCGGACCCGGTCGTCTCCGCTGCCGCCTGGGGTGTGGCCAAGCTGCGCCATCCCAGCGCCCGGCCTCTGCTGACCAAGATGCTCGCCAGTGAAGCTCCGAGCATTCGAGCCCTGGGTGCCCTTGGGCTAGGGCTGAGCAAGGACAAGAAGTCCAAAGCTGCCCTGCATCGCGTTGCGCGGTCCCTGCAAGCTGGCGCCACACCCCGCGCAGCCGCAGCATTCGCCCTTGGTGAGATCGGCCACGCGGACAGCACCGGAGTCCTGACCGAACTGTCCGAAGCCAGCGATCCCCTCGTGCGCGCAACCGCCTTGGTAGCACTGTCACGGCTGGGCGCCGCCGGTGCGCCCCGCGCCATTGCAGAAGCATTGGTGAGCGACAACCGAGAAATGGTGAGCGCCGGGGTCGCCGCTGCAGTTGTGCATGCGAGCGGACGGGTGAAGAACCAGCGAGACCCCTTCGCGGTGCCCGACACGCGTGTAGACGTCTCGGACCTGCTGCGGCGCTTGGTGCCCTCGGGCTACGACGCCAAGGAGCGGGCGGAAGCGCTGCTCAAGATCGCGCCCGCACTGTCCAACGCGGCCGTGGCAGCTGCTCAGAGCTCCCAGAATCGCGCGCGAGCGGTGGCGGAAGCGCTGCTGGCACGCAACGGCAAGCCAGCCTACGGCGCGCTGACGGCTGGACTCACGGGGCAAAGCCCCGCTCTGGTCAAGCGTGCAGAGAAGGCGGCGGAAGGCATCGCCAAGGCCGTGACCCCTGCCTTCGTGGTTCTTTCAACGCATCCAACCACCGACACCCGTGTGCTTGCGGTACGCCTGTTGGGGACTCGAAGCGAATCGGCCGCCCGCAAGGCGGTGCTCGCGGCTCTGTCGGATAGAGAGAACAGCGTGCGACGCGCTGCACTCGAGACCATTGTCGCCGCTCGACCGCCCGGGGCGTCCGCGGCGGTGATCAAACTGCTCGCACCCTCGGAGAGCTGGCCGATTCGAGTGCGCGCCGCCAGAGCCCTGGCCGCCGTGGCCACCGGAGCAGATCGAGGTAGGGCGTCCAAGGCCCTGACCGAGGCCGCCACTCGCGACAAGGTCGCCCTCGTTCGCGAAGCCGCGGTGCGAGCGCTCCACGCCGTGGATGCCGGCGGCGCCGCGGCGACCCTGCGCAAGGTCGCGGACAAGGACGAAGAAGCTCGGGTTCGAAAAACGGCAGCATCTTTGCTCCAAGGTGGGTCGGGGAAGCGATGAAGGCGGCTGTCCTCTCCTGCATGCTGAGCCTCGTAGCGCTGACGGGCTGCCGTACCCTCGACCGCTTTGATACGACCGGAGATGATGCCTACTGCGGCTCCATCGTAAGCGCTCAGTTCGTACGCCAAGGCTATCCCCCGGACATGCGCCTCCGGCTCGAACTGGACATGAGCAACTGGGCGAGCACGCCGGGGACCATCACGACCGACGATGCCGCCTCGAGCCCGTGTACGGATCGGCCGCGCTTCGAAAACGCTGTCATGCGCGCTAGCGACGAAGTTCAGAACGACCTACTCTCGACGCTGGATTTCGGAACTGGCCGGGACGAAAACCTCGTAGTTTGGATCGAGTCGACCTGCGAGGGCCCCGTGCTTGGCGTCTTGTCTCTGATGAAGAACGACAGCGTGGAAATCCGATTGCTGAAGCCCCCACCAGCGAGTGACGCCTCGCCAGGCTTCGCTCTGTTCCAGCTCGAGCGGCGTTCGGGCGACTGCGGAATTTGATGCGCGTACTCGGCATCGAAACGTCCTGCGACGAAACCGCAGCGGCGGTGGTGCAGTCGGATGGCACGGTGTCGTCGCAGGTGGTGCACACGCAGATCGAAGTGCACGCACCCTACGGCGGCATCGTGCCCGAGCTTGCCTCTCGGGATCATATGCAGAATCTGGATCCCGTGGTCGAACAGGCGCTGCAGAAAGCGCAGCTCGACTTTGCGGAAATCGACGGGATCGCGGTCACGTGTCGCCCCGGCCTGAGTGGCGCCCTTCTGGTCGGAACGGGCTACGCTCGCGGTTTGGCCTGGGCGCTCAGCAAGCCCATCGTCGGAGTCGACCACCTCGTCGGCCACCTGCTAGCCGCCTTCCTGAGACTCCCGAACAGCGCCCCACCGCCTGAGTTGCCCTTTGTCGCCTTGCTGGCGTCCGGTGGCCACACTGCCCTCTACCGCGTGGATGGGTTCGATCTGGATCAAATCCAAGAATTAGGCGCCACCCGTGACGACGCCGCCGGCGAAGCCTTCGACAAAGTCGCGAAGCTCCTCGGTCTGGGGTATCCCGGCGGACCCGTGGTCGACCGCCTCGCTGGGGAGGGCGATCCCAGTGTGATTGCGCTCTCCAAGCCGATGCCGGCGCGTCGCTCTTTCGAGTTCAGCTTCTCTGGACTGAAGACCCAGGTCATGCGCTGGGTACGCGACCACGGGCGCCCTGGAGATGACTCTTCCCTCCGAGATCTATGCGCCGCGTTTCAGTCTCGGGTCGTCGACACTTTGGTCGACAAGAGCATGCGTGCGGCGAAGCGCGAACAGGTCGGCACGGTGGTGCTGGCCGGTGGCGTAGCAGCGAATCGACAGCTGAGGCAGACGGCCGCGGAAGCCGCGGCACGGGCCGGGCTGAAGCTCTGCATCCCACCCGTTGTCGCCTGCACCGACAACGCGGCAATGATCGCCTACGCGGGAAGCCATCGTCTCGCTCGCGGAGAGAACGAGCTGCTGAGCATTGAGACCAGCCCCCACACCGCGCTCTTGACGGTCACACGCAAAGGCGCCGGCCGGCGTTAGGGCGACTGGCGCTTCAGGGGACCAATCCGCTTGGCGAGGTCCAAGGCAGCGACCAGCCGTTTTTCGTCACCGGGCTTCAGGCCCAACTGGTAGTCCACCAGGCCGCCGTTCTGCCCCACGACGACAACCAAGGGCACCGTGTCGAAAGGGTTGTAGGACAGGAAGAAAGCTGGGTTTTCCAGGGCGGAGGCCACCGGCATGTCGAGACCGCGCCCCTTGACGTAACCGGGTACGCGATGCCAGGTCCTCGCGTCGTCCAAGGAGACACCAAAGACCGTGATTGACGCGCCACTTCGATGTAGTGCCCGACTCAAAGCTCGGAGCTTGGCGTCACAGTCGGGGCACCAGGTCGCAAAGAAGACCACGACAAACGCGCGATCCCCAACCAGGTCGCTGGACTCGATGGTCTTGCCGTCGGGCGTTCGGACCCGAAAGTCGGGCACAGGCCCATCGTCCATTCCCACGAAGCGCAGCTCATCCAAGTCCACACTGACGACGACGGGGACTGGATTGTACAGCGATAGCGGCGCGGACTCCGCCTGGTCTGGCGCGGCGGGCGCCGCTTGCTGCGCGGGGTTACACGCCAGGACCAACAGAGCCGCGGCGAGCAAACAAAACCGGGGCACTCTAGAAGTGTAGCGCCGCGACGGGCAATCCGCCACGCCGCGACGCGTCGACGGCTACGAGGCAAGCTGTCGCAAGGCAACTCCGCTAGCTACCGCTTCTTCTTGGAGCTAGAAACGCCACTCTTCTTTGGAGCGCTGATCAAGAACTCGACGTAGTCCTTCCGGAGTCGCACGCGGTATCCGGGTACGCTGTTGCGAAACTGGAACGTGATCTCCGCGCCGTAGGAGCCATTGCGGGTGCGAACCCGAGCGATGCGGGAGTCACGCTTTTTGATTCCGCTGGCGGATTCCATGACCTTCACGCCGGGAACCACCACCGTGAAGCCCGTCGGGTTCTTGGCGCCTTTGATCGCGCCGCCAGGTTGATCCAAGCGCAGGCGGTGGATGGTAGGAGTCCGCACTCGGCCCGTTCCCCAGGGTTTGACGCTGCGGGGATTCGCCTTCGCCTTTTTGCGAGATTTCTTGCCGCTATCCTCGAACTTCTCATCTACGGCAGCGCTGGCTGCGGCTTTCTCTTTTTCCTCTTCGCTCTGCGCAGCCGCTGCAGCCGGTGCTCCCAGCTCAGGGGGTGGCCCGAGGGGAGCCGGCTCCATGGTCGCCATGGGCGTGGGCCCGAACAGAGGCACGTCGGCACTGATGCCTCCAGGCTCGACGGGGGGCGCGTCTTTCAGCTTGGCGGGCGCGGCAGGCGCTGGGGCGGCGGCAGGCGCGATGGGGTTGCCTTGATCATCGACCTGGGTCACGTCCCCCGCGGGCGACTCCGCCGCCACGGTCTTGCTCGCCGCCGGTGCGTCCACATCGGCGCCAGGAGGAGCCGCCGGCTTTTTCATCGCGATCACGCTGACCGTGGTCACCAGCAGCGCCAGAGCCACAGCTCCGGCAATCTTCTTGGTCCGCTTGCTCTTCAATCCTCCACCAGCTTTGTCGGCCTTGGCAGAAGTGGGTGCGTTGGATGCCTGAGCAGCCTCGGCCTGCCTGCGCAGGGTTCGTCCACTAGCCGACAGGGTGCCCGAGGGCGGTGGCGCGGTGGTGCGACGCGGCCGCCCCTGGCCTTCCGCGCGGGACTTTCGGTACTCCCCCAAACGCTGACTGGCGCCTTTGAACAGCCGCCCCATACCTTTGCCCGCCGCTACACTCAAATGTGCCGCGGTCTCACCGGCGCGCTTGGCTTGGGCACCCGCAACCGTGGCCGCACGGCTCATCCGAGTCGAGAAGCGTCCAGCTTCGTCGATGATCTCGTCTTCGTCAGAGTCGGCAAATTCGGCCGGGGCCTCGCCGGGTTCCGGGCCAGGCTCATCCAGATCGAAATCGTCGTCCGTATGCGCATCCCCTGCGTCCACGGCCTCGAAGGCCGTATCCAGCGGCAGCTGCGGTGAGCGCGGCGTCACGGATGCCGCACTATCAATCACACTCGGTTCCGGCGTGACTTCGTCTACGTCTTGGAACTTCAAGGACACCACGAGCTGCGGCACCTGCGTGGAAGGGTCCACCATCACGTCCACCGCGTGGATCCGCGCCGGGCGTCGCTCGCCGCCGCCACCTTCCAACTGGAGGGTACGGCCGACTTTCAAGAACTCCAGATTGGACGCAACGTGCAGACGCCTCGACGTACCTTCCCGCACGGACGCCTTCATCGGGGCACCCAGGCCGTCGATGTGAAGCCGCACCCGGCTCCCCGGCGCGTGCGTCTCAGGCGGCTCTTCGATCGCTGGCGGATCCTCCGCAACGTCCTCCACGACGGGCGGCTTCTCGGACTCGATTCGTGTGATTTCCCGGGCGCACAAGTCTCGCAGCGCGTCCACGCTGCCGCTATCCAAAGCGGTGAACTTGATTCCAAATTCGCCGCCGCGGTCTGCAGGAGCGCTCCAGGCGACCTCTCCCTCCACGACGATCTCGCGGCCCGAATCCTCGAAGCGGCACACCAGCGGCGCGCCAACCTCAGGCAAGTAGGCCGTTCGGACGTGCATCCCCCGTCCGCTCACGTCCACGGATTCGGCCTCAAATGGGGGGGCGCCACCGCTCTCACGCCCGCAGATCTCGACCAGGGCTTCTACTGGGACGCGCCTCATTCCTTGCGCGCGGCGCTCTTGTCCGTCTTGCATGCCTGCCTCCTGAGGCCACCGTCGACAGCGCGAGGCCTCTCGCACGGGACTAAGGCGGAGCGCCCATTTTGGACAAATTTCGGGAGGGTTTTCCGAAACCTGCCCACGGCCAGGGTTTGCTACTGGACCACCACTCGCCACTAGAATGCCGCCCCATGGCCCTGACGATTGTGATCCGTACCGGCGACGCCGAATCGCCGCCCAAGGTCACCTTCGATTCACCCCGGGTCGTGATCGGTCGCGGGGACGGCTGCGAAGTGCGCCTACCGGACCCGAGCGTGAGCCATCGCCACGCCTCTATCCGCCAGCGCGGCACGGACTACATCGTGTTGGATGAGGGCAGCACCAACGGCACTTTCGTCGGCCCCGTTCGCTTGTCCCCCCAAGCTCCTCGAGTCCTCGAGAGTGGCGACTTGGTTCGCATCGGCCGCATCTGGCTCGAGGTGCAGATCGAGCAGGCCATGCCGACTCAGAACGCGGCTCTGGCAACTCGTGAAATCGCTCTGGGCTTGGTAGCCGATGCTCTGGCGGCCCAAGGTCAATCCGAAGGCGCCCGAGTCAGTGTGCGCCAGGGCCCGGACGCCGGGAAAACCCTCGTCATCGCTGACCCTAGTCGACACTACGTACTGGGCCGGGCCAAAGACGCCGACCTCAGCCTGGATGACGAAGACGCCTCACGTCGCCACGCAGAGATCTTCCGCCGCGGAGATCAGATCTGGGTCCGCGATCTCGGCTCCAAGAACGGCACCCACTGGGATGACGTGTCCCTTGGCCGGGACGAGTCCAAAGCTTGGCCCGCGGGCAGTGAGCTGCGACTCGGCGAAAACCGCCTGGTCTACGAAGACCCGGTAGCCGACGCCCTCGCCGAACTCGAAGCCGCCGTCGACGAACACATGGCCGAGGACGACTCGGTGGATCCCCCGGTGACATCCCAATCTCCCGCGGCCTCCTCATCAGCGCCCCCGGCGTCCGCAGCCAGTACCCGCGGCGGCGCCCCCGTCGTGGCCGTGCCCAAACGAGCGAAACGACCCGTTCGCGAGCGCAAAGTCGGTTGGACGTCGACGGACCTCCTGGTCGCTGCCGTCGCGCTCGTCGTACTGGCCGTCAGCGTCGTCGGACTGTTCTGGCTGTTCCGCGGGGATTGAACACCTGAGTTACGCGCCGCGTTGGACTTCGAACGTCCTCACACGCAGCCACGATCGATGGCAGAACCATTCCGCGCCTGTGCTCGTTTTCTTGGGGGTCGCAGCCATGGGCCGTCGTTGGGCCGCTACTCCCGCAACAGGCCGCGGTTTGGCATGCCGACGGCAGCCAAGACGACCAGATAGTCGCAACGCTGCGTCGGCACATCCCCTCCACGTCACTGGATCTGATCGGATGTCGAAACCAACCACCGCACCCCTTGACCTGACGTGACGTCACTTCTCGCTGCGTCTCATGCACATAAGGGGCTCAAACACACGCCCAGGGTCTTTTGATGCGATGCCGTGGGACGCGTGTGTGTACTGCGCCTACATTGATGCCGGCTCCACCGAAAGGCAGACTAGTTAGCCTAGGGGAGGTGGTTATGAGTCGAGTCGGGCGGGTGGCAGCAAGAATTGGCGAGCGCACGCTGTGGATAGTTACCCTAGCGGCCGCAACTCTCAGTTGCAGTGAGGCTCCGCCACATGACGGCACATCCAACGGGCAGCAGGCGCTGACGAACGCCGACTCCTTCGACTTGCCGCCCTCTACCGTGCACATGTTTCTCCAGCAGTTGGGCGACGTGAAAGCCTGCTTCGCCACCGTGGTCCACCCTCGTTGGATCCTCACCGCCGCACACTGTTTCGAAACACCGCTGCTTCCGGTTCCGTCAACGCCCGTGCAGCTGAACCTGACCCGAGATCCAACGGGTCCAGCGGTGCACGGTGGCAACGTTACCGCGGAAGATGTGTACTTCCATCCCGGTGCCTACCCGGCCAAGGGTCTCCTGCATTGGACCAGCACCGTCAGCCCGTCAGATCTGAACTGCGGTCACGATCTGGCGCTGGTTCGGCTGAAGTCGCCCATCAACCTCGCGCTCCACGGGATCTCCGTTGCCAGGCTCTGGATCCCTCCAAACTGCGCGGCCGGCGCATGCGACGTCGCGGGCATGCTCGCCTCCTTCGGCGGCGCCATACCACCCATCTTCCCGGACGATCCGGATCGAGTCGGTACGGCGTCCAACACCATTCAAGGAAGTGTCGCATCGACCCACTTCAAGAGCGCTGGGGCTTGCAGCCTTTCGACCAACTCCGCCTCGATGCTGCTCATGAACAAGTTCAGCGGAGCCATGCCGACAAAGGGCGATTCGGGCACGGGTTTGTTCGCTCCGGCGCCGCAAGACTCCACGGATTGGTGGGGCTCCTGGTGCTTCTTCGAGCCACCCCTGGGCGCCCCTCAGGGCGACGAGGCCCTGCTGGGTGTGCTCAGCGCATCCACCGGCTCAGATCCCTTCAACCCCAACGAGGTCGGCTGGGTGCCGACCTTCCTGCCGGAGCACGCTCAGTGGATCCAGCACACGGTCCGCAAAGGCGTTGACGACGACCTGATCTGCGACGCCGTGGACAATTGCCCCGACACCTACAATCCCGATCAGAAGAACTCGAACATCGACGCGGAAGAGGCCTGGGGCGCCAAGCAAAAGCTGAACCAGCACATTGGCGACGCCTGCGATCCTGCGCCCACGCCGGTCGGCCGCTCCATCGGCCCCGCTGGAGCGACCTTCGGCCAGCGCCTGATTCGAAGGCAGTTCGTGGTCGACCCCGTGCTCGGCGTGGGCGATCCGCTGACGGACCGCGTCACCCCGAGGTTCTGCGTGTGTCGCAAGCTGGACGGAACGCCGGAGTACAACAGACAGTTGTGCGAGCTCGGACCAAATCACTGCGTGCCCGATTCGCTTGCCCGGTTCAAAGAGGAAGCTGCCTCCACCCAAGCGCTCGACGCCGGTCTTACAACCTGGCACCTGATCCGCACCTTGCAAGGCAGCGTCTGCCCCCAACCCATCGGCGGCCCGCCTACGGACTGCGTCGGCCGTTCCCGCAGCGTGAGCTATCCCGGGCCCACCCTGGCGGTAGGCGATTGGGATTTCGAGTCCGACTACGCCCGCTGGCTCGGCAACGGCTGGATTGCCCCGGTGCCCGCCGATCCCAACTTCCCACCGGGCACGGACCTCGCCGGCACCTTCTGGCTGAATGGTCAGACCTACCGCGGAACTGGGGCCCACGGGCTACCGGATTTCAGTGGCGGCGGGATCTGTATCAATCTCCCGGGGCAGCCACCAAGCTGCAGGAACATCTCCGCCCATTACCTCCACGCCTTCGCCCCGGATTGGCGCACCGCGCCCGTCCCTGCCGCCACCCCCATCGACCTGTTTTCAATCCCGCCCATCGACACGAGTGCCTGCTTCAGCTGCGGCGACGAGTCCATCCTGTCGGGCGAGTCCGAGCAAGATCCGGCTGCGGTGCTCAGCATCGTCGATGCCGACAGCGGCGCCCTGGCCTGGATAGCAGGCGGCGCAGCCGCGGACGTCAGCGACGCCTTTCCCATGGCGATCCGCAAAACCCTGGTCGATCCAAGTTTGGTGTGGGTGGACGGCAGCGAGCCCGTCTCGGTCACTGCAGGAGAGCCTCGCGCCCGGGCGGTCGCTCTCCGCGCCGACAGCACCGCCATGGTCGATCAGCTGTTTCGCATTGGCGCGGGCTGGTTCACCACCGTGGTCTTTCCTCCCGAGGGTGAGCTGCCGTCGGCTCTTGCCGCGATGCCTCTGGCATCGAGCACGGAGCTGATCCCGCGCACTGGCTTCGTCGCCGCCTACTCGCGACTGACAGATGTGACGATGGTCATCGGCGGCCGGGCCCCAAGCGGTGAGCAGCTCGACAGCGTGCTGCGTTTTGTCCCCGGCCAGCCTCCAGAACAAACCACTCTATCCAACCCCCTGCCGCCGCGCCTCGAAGCCGCGACCTATTCGCTGCGCCATTCCCGAGTTTGGGTGCTAGGCCGCTCTCCCAAGAAGAGTTGCGGCTGTGGCAAGCACAAGAAACACGGCTATTGTCGTCACAAGCCCCTCACCCGCTGGGTCATCCTGCGAGTGGACCCGGTGTCCGGCAACGTGGAAGGTCCATTCCTGCTCCCGGGGCTATCCAAGACCAAACGCGCTTGGCTCAAGACCACCTCCGACGGGCGAATCGTGCTGGTCGCCGCCCGAAACAAGCATCACATCACTCTGCTCCTCGACTCCGAGCCATTCCTACCGGATGCCGAAGTCCGCCGCCTGGGCAAACGCGTGGGCCCCGGCCGCATCGCCAGCCCCCCCGTGGTGCGCTACGGCCGCGTCAGCCTCGGCATTGTCAAGAAACTCAAACCTCACGGCTGGCATGGCAAGCGTCGGGAAGTTATCGAGGTGCGCTGCATTGCCGACACCCGGCGCCTGCCCGCAATGAAGTGCAAGCCTTGACGTATCGCGCGCTTTCCTTCGCGGCCCTCTTCGCCGTCGCCTGCTCCTGCGACGGCGACAGCGGTGCGCCTGGCGGCAACAAGGACGCTTCGACCGATGCGAGTACAGACGCGCCCTCGGACGTCGCATCCGACGTGGCGCTCGAGACGTCTACCGACGCCGCGGACGCCCAAGCCTGCGATCCCAACCCGCCACAGCCCCAAGTGCCCAAGGGCTGGCTCCGCTTCCCCGGCCTGCCCTGCAAATGCGACATCTGGATGGGTCCCAATTCCGCCGCCATGCTGCCCAAGCCCAACTGGATCACCACACCGCCAGGCGTGCTCGAGCTCGAGCACAATTGGGGGGATCCGAAGTATCGGATCTTCCCTGGCAGTGCTTACGGCGGTAGCCACCAGGGCAAGCAACACGTCAGCTTCATGCGGGACTTGGGCAAACAGCTATTCGAAATCGTCACTCTCCGACTACCCGACAACGAGGTCATTTTCCAGGCGCGAACCCTCGACAAGCAGTGCATTTTGCGCACCGTCGTGCATGGGCAGGGGCGAGCACTGCATCTCGGTTGGGAGAACACGAACGACGATTCACCGCGATTCATCGGGCTCTTCGCTGCGGACGATCAGGGGAAACCCTGGACGGTACATGCAGAAACGAGCCCGGTGGTGTTGGCTGGCTTCGCCATCTCCTCCAAGATTGGGGGCTGGCTGCACGGCTTCAATGCCCTGATCGACGTCTTTGGCGCCCAGGACAACACCAAGGTGGTGGGTGCTTGGACCTCTCCCAACCAGCGTACCGCCATCCCCTTCTCACTCAGGGCCTGGGACGACGCGCTACTCTGGGACACTCAAGGGCCCGAGCCTTGGGCCGAGGTCTGGGTCTGGACCCCCAGCGCAGGCGCCCAGATCATGCTGCCGCACACGGGCAATGCCCTCGGACAGGTGGGCTCCACCTGCGGCTTGGGCACGGATGGCAAGACCATGGTCTGGACCCAAGCCTCCGGCTGGACCGGCACCGAGTGGCAGACCATCGAGATCTTCAAGTCGCCTCACACCACGGATCCCAAAGCGCTCAAGCCCGTCAAGGTGCGAGATGCCCCGGGGGGAATCGGAGCTTGCAAGAATTGGGTCGTCAACGGTGACTACGCCGCGCACTGGGGCCGCCTCACCAAAGACATCAAGGACACTGATTCAATCCCATATGTTGTGCGCTTGAGCGACGGCCAACTGTGGACTGTGCCTCGTCGCCCAGGTCGCCTGTGGGGTCTGCCGCTCTATGTCACGGACACCGAAGTGGCCTTCGAAGAGGGCCTGCCCAACAACTCCGATTCCGGCGTCACGCCCGGAGAGTCCTGGAGCATCGTGCGCTACCCGCTGTCCTTGCTCGGCCCCGGAGTGCCCCCGTAGTGCACGAATTGGGGAAGGTCACGTGGACGCTCGGGCCCGCGCACCACGTGCGCCCGCGCGAGAATAGTGTCCCAACCTGCCAAAGTACCGCGACCCCAAACCCTCAATCTCAAGCAATGGGTTCTTCACCCAATGATGCGTGGAAACTCGCCAGCAACCAGCGACTGCCCGCAATGAGATGCAGGCGATGACGTCTCGTGTTGTCCCCTTCGCGGCCCTCATCGCCGTCGCCTGCTCCTGCGACGACGACAGCACTGCGCCGGGCGGCAACGCGGATGCTTCCGCGGACGCAAGCGGAGACGCGCCCTCGGACGCCGCATCCGACGTGGCGCTCGAGACGTCTACCGACGCCGCGGATGCGCAAGCTTGCAACCCCGTACCGACCCAACCCGAGATCCCCAAGGGCTGGCTGCGCTTTCCAGGCCTGCCCTGCAAATGCGACATCTGGATGGCACCCAACTCCGCCGCCATGCTGCCCAAGCCAGCTTGGATCACCACCCCGCCGGGAGTGCTCGAACTCGAGCACAATTGGGGCGATCCGAAGTATCGGATCCTTGGTGGCAGCGTCTTCGGTGGTAGCCACCAAGGCAAGCAGCACATCACCTTCACGCGGGATTTGGGCCAAGAATTCTTCGAGGTCGTCACGCTCCGCCTGCCGGACAACGAAACCATCTTCCAAGCAAGGATAGCGAGCAAGGCATGCCGATTTCGCACGATGGCCCACGCGCAGGGGCGAGTCATGCACCTGATCTGGGAGAGCAGCCTCGATGATTCCCCCCGATTCATCGGACTCTTTGCCGCCGATGACCAAGGGCAACCCTGGACGGTGCATGCCGAAGTCAGCCCCGCGCTGCTTCAGGGGTTCGCCATTTCCGAGAAGATCGGCGCGTGGCTGCACGCTGGCAGCACACGGATCGATGCGTTTGGCGCGCAGGATGACAGTGCGTATCCCGGAGCTTGGCAGTCCCCCAACCACCGCACCGCCATCTCCTTTTCACTCCGAGCCTGGGACGACGCGCTCTTCTGGGATACGCACGGGCCCGAGCCCTGGGCCGAGGTCTGGATCTGGACGCCGGGGGCAGGCGCCCAAATCATGCTGCCGCATACGGGCAACGCCCTCGGCCAAGTGGGCTCCACCTGCGGCCTGGGCACCGATGGCAAGACCATGGTCTGGACCCAAGCTTCGGGCTGGACCGGCACCGAGTGGCAGACCATCGAGATTTTCAAGGCGCCTCACACCACGGATCCCAAGGCCCTCAAACCCATAAAGGTGCGAGACGCAACCGGGGGCGTTGGGTCGTGCCATCGCTGGATTGTCAACGGCGACTATGCAGCAACGGTCGCCTACCATGACAAACTCGGCACCTCAGAAACGTCCTTGCCCGTCGTCCTCCGACTGAGTGACGGAATGCGTTGGAAGGTGGACCGCCGCCCGGGTCGCCTGTGGGGCTTGCCCCTGTACGTCACGGACACCGAAGTTGCCTTCGAAGAGGGCCTGCCCAACAACTCGGATTCCGGCGTCTACCCCTACGAGTCCTGGAGCATCGTGCGTTACCCGCTGTCCCTGCTCGGCCCCGGAGTGCCGCCGTAGTGCACAGGTTGGGGCAGGTCACGTGGACGCTCGAGCCGCGCGCCGCACGGGCCGGGGCGAGAGTCGTGCCCCAGCCTGCCCAAGCGCCGCGACCCCCACCCCCCCAACTCCAAGTCACGGGTCCTTCATCCAATCATGCGTAGCAACTCGCCGACACCCGGCGCCTGCCCGCAATGAAATGCAGGCGATGACGTCTCGGGTTGTCCCCTTCGCCGCCCTCATCGCCATCGCGTGCTCTTGCGACGGCGACAGCGCCACGCCTGGCAATGGCAAAGACGCTGCTGTCGACGCGAGCATGGACGCGGTAACAGACGGAGCATCCGACGCGGCCGACGCATCCATCGACGCGGCCGACGCTCAGGCTTGTGACCCCACCCCACCACAGCCCCAAGTGCCCAAGGGCTGGCTCCGCTTCCCCGGTCTGCCCTGCAAATGCGACATCTGGATGGCACCCAATTCTGCCGCCATGCTCCCCAAGCCAGCTTGGATCACCACCCCGCCAGGCGTGCTCGAGCTCGAGCACAATTGGGGCGATCCGAAGTATCGAATCCGTGGTGGCAGCGCGTACGGGGGCAGCCACGAAGGCAAGCAGCACATCACTTTCAC
This sequence comes from Polyangiaceae bacterium, assembly GCA_965222375.1. Lineage (GTDB taxonomy): Bacteria > Myxococcota_A > Polyangia > Polyangiales > Polyangiaceae > JACKEA01. The sequence continues at coordinate 1,265,535 of CBDCTZ010000016.1, read as the reverse complement.
ACGGGATCTGGGCCAAGAGTTCTTCGAGGTCGTCACGCTCCGCCTGCCGGACAACGAGGTCATTTTTCAGGCGCGGATAGCGGGCAAGCAGTGCAACTTCTACCCCAGTGCCCATGCCCAAGGTCGCGTGATGCACCTCGCTTGGGTGAAAACGGTTGATGATTCACCCCGGTTCACGGCTCTCATCGCCGCAGACGACGACGGGAAGCCCTGGACCGTGCATGCGGAAACGAGCGCGGTCCTGTTGTCGGGATACGCAATTTCCTCCAAGATCGGCGCTTGGCTCCGCGGTTTCAACGCCACGATCGATGTCTTCGGCGCCCAAGACGACGCCAACGTCCTCGCGGCCTGGCAGTCTCCCAACCACCGCACCGCCATCTCCAACTCCCTCCGAGCTTGGGGCGACGCGCTCTTCTGGGATACGCACGGACCGGAGCCGTGGGCCGAGGTCTGGATCTGGACGCCGGGGGCAGGCGCCCAAATCATGCTGCCGCATACGGGCAACGCCCTCGGCCAAGTGGGCTCCACCTGCGGCCTGGGCACGGATGGCAAGACCATGGTCTGGACCCAAGCTTCGGGCTGGACCGGCACCGAGTGGCAGACCATCGAGATTTTCAAGGCGCCTCACACCACGGACCCCAAAGCACTGAAGCCCGTAAAGGTCCGGGATGCAACCGGGGGCAAAGGTCCGTGCAAACCCTGGGTGGTCAACGGCGACTACGCGGCAACCACCGCAAACCATGACAAGACGGGCTCTTCTGAAAACTTCCTACCCGTCGTCCTCCGACTGAGCGACGGAGTGCGTTGGAAAGTCGACCGCCGTCCAGGTCGCCTGTGGGGCCGCCCGCTCTACGTTACCGACACCGAAGTGGCCTTTGAAGAGGGGCTACCCAACAACTCCGATTCCGGCGTCTACCCCTACGAGTCCTGGAGCATCGTGCGCTATCCGCTCTCCCTGCTCGGCCCCGGAGTGCCCCCGTAGTGCACCGGTTGGGGCAGGTCACGTGGACGCTCGAGCCGCGCGTGGGCCTGGACGAGAGTAATGCGCCCTCGGCGAATCACGGCATGCCTGCTTGACATCGTCATTATGCTGTCATAGATTCACTCCATGAGTCGGCAGCTCACCGTGCGCAACGTGCCAGCAGAGGTCGCTGCTGCGCTGAAGCAGCTCGCCGAAGAGCGAAATGAAAGCGTCAACACGACCGTGCTGGAGATCCTGAAGCATGCGCTGGGTGTCGACGAACGCAGAGCACGCCTGCAGCGCTACGCAACCTGGACTGAGGAAGACGCGCGGGATTTCGATTCAGCGCTTGAAAAGCAACGTGCAGTGGATGAAGGCGACTGGTCGTGAGGGTCGCCACCCTGGTACTCGACACGTCGGCTTATTCGCAGTTTCGCCGCGGCCATGAGCAAACCCTGACCTGGATGAGCCGTGCGCAGAGCATCATGGTTCCCGCAACGGTCGTCGGCGAGCTGCATGCGGGGTTTCAGCTCGGAAAGCGCGTGGCTGCCAATCAACGCGTGCTCGAAGACTTTCTACAAGAACCCTTCACCGTAGTTGCGTCGGTCGGGGAGCCGGAAGCACGACGCTATGGCACGCTCTTCTCCGAGCTCAAGCGCGCTGGGACACCGATCCCCATCAACGACGTGTGGATCGCCGCGACCACTTTGGTTGCGGGCGGGCGCCTGCTGACCTTCGATCAGGATTTCTGTCGGGTCCCTGGGCTCGACGTGATCATGCTTGAAGCATGACGGGCCGCGAGTAGCCGTGGGCCGCGGGCGAGGCGTCCCGAGCGCAACACTACTTCAGGCGCGGCTGCGACCGGGGAGCCGAGCAAGCTCGTAGACGTCTGCCAGGGAGCTAGAAGCCCACCTTGATGACGTGCTTTGAACGGGCGCGGTGACGCGGAGGAGGCTTGCGCGTCGGAGGTTTTCGGGGCGAAGCCTTGAGTGGCGCGACGCTACCCAAGTACCTCAGTGAGGGGCGGCCGGCTCCGAGGCCGTTGAGCGAGAACTTGAGGTCCTTGAAGTGTTCATACACGCCCACGCGCAGCACATTGCCTGGCTCGATGCGCAAATGATCGTGATTGCCACCCGGGAACGACCGGGTCTTCAGCCGCGTCTTGCGCAGCAGGCGGCCGTCCTTCTTGCGAAGGATATTCAGCGCACTGGGCTCAGCGGTGAACCCGTAGCCACCAATGATGTAATCACCGTGGACGAGAAAGGCGTTGTTCAACGTCTTGAAGCCGGTGCGCCACTTCTCCTTGCCCCTGCGCACGTCCACCGCCACCAGCTGAGAGCAGCGCCCTCCTGATCGCCGCCGTCGCGATCGTCGTGCTGGCCGTCAGCGTCATCGGCCTGTTCTGGCTGTTCCGCGGGGATTGAGTCTCAGAGACATCCCAAGGGCCTGCGTGTTGCACCGTCCGACTGCAATCGAGTCAGCATAGCCCCCATCAGTTTGTTTGGTTGGGGTCGCGTCACTGGGTCGACCTGGGCCGCTACTCCCGCAGCAGGCCACGTTTTGGCGCGGCGGGGGCACCCATTGCCTTCAAGGTGGTCGCATGGGTCAATGACCGCCCCGGGCACGGGCCCGGCCGACGCCTTCTAGCTCAACCGCGGCAGCATCGCGGACGTGTCATGGCCCAGGCGAAACCTGGCAGACGTGGTCAAAGCCATCAATGTTGAGCGTGAAGTTCGAACCGCTTCCGGTCCAAGTTCCAGGTTGGTCATTCGGTTTTCCATTTGTATTGAACGCCTCTACGGAACCGTCACAGCCCAAGAACGCAACCGCACTGCCCACGGTTGGATCGGTGATTGTAAGCCGACATCTTCCGTTCACCGGCTCCACTTTCATGGAATAGCCGCCAAACGCATCACACTGACCTACGCTGCAGCAGTTCAATCCACACACGACTTCATCACCCACGCAGGCAAGACTGACACTACCCGCGCTGCCACCACTACCCGCGCTGCCACCACTACCCGCGCTGCCCGCCGTGCCGCCCATCCCCGCTGCCCCGGCCCCACCGCCGTCTTCATCGCCTGACCCGCCGCACGAAAGCGCCAGCGTCGCAGCCATGAGCGCGACGGCGCGGTACACGCCGCGCAAAGATCCCCTGAGCCCAACACCCCCAACCAGCGTCCCGCATAGTCGGTTCATGATTGGTTCTTACGCTCGCCGACGAAACTGGATACCCTTCAAATCCGAAACCCGAGGGCGGGTGCCGAACGGATCCCCAACGATGCGCGTAGCCGCCGGGTGCAAGCAAAAAACGACGTTCAGAAAACCCGAGGGTACTGCCGCCCCGCGGCACCGAGGGGCGGGCTAGGGCGAGAAGCGGACCAGCACGACCGCGTTATCCTGATCTTCCGCCGCAACGATGACCTTCCCGTCGGCGCGAACGAAAGCGCCAACCACCCGCCAGCTCCCTGGTGTCGACGCCGCGGTTTCGAGGCTCGGCCAGGTCGCCGGACCACCGCTCGACCCGAGTTCGAACGCGCCGGTGGCGTCGAGCCGAACGGCGGCGGGGCGATCAGCAGCCTTGGGATCGCCATTGATGTCAGAGCCCACGACCAGCGACCGCCCGTCGCAGTACGCGGCAATCCACTCGTTTGAGAAACCGCTCGCGAACTTGGAGTAGGTCTTCTTACCCGTTGCGTCGATCGAGCCAAAGCTGCCCCCCGTCCTGACGAGCACTCCCCCGTCCGGCGCGGCTGCGAGCTGCTCCACCAGGTTGAACTCTTGGTTGAGCCAAATCGACGACGTCGGATTGGAAAACGCCAGCTTTCGTACGTGATCACCTCCGGCGAAGAGCGTGTCTCCCGCCCCCAAGGCGAGAGCCTTGAAACCCGTTCCCGCGTTGAGCGTGGGGAAGCTCGGGTCGTTGGAACCGTCTGCTCGGAGCTTGAGTATGAAACCCATCGGATTCGTGTTGTTCGATTGCGAACGAAACCCACCCACCAGCACCCCGTCGCCCACAGGCAAGATCACCTCAGCCACGGCGCTGAGAACAGGGTCGCCCAACCGCACGAAGCCCCCATCGCCAAAACTGGCGTCCGGAACACCGCCTTCAGTGAAGCGAATTACAAAAGAGCCCTGCGGCTTGCCGCCATTCTCATGAGTGAGACCTGTGAGATAGACGCGCCCAAGAGCGTCGACTTGGGCGTCAAAAACACTGTCGGACTTCGCGCTAGGGGCAAACACAGCGACTCCGCCGGTGCCGAAGGTCGTGTCGAGTTTACCGTCCTCAGTGAAGCGAACAGCCAGCGCATCGCTCGTAACGCCAGACTTGGTGCCAAACACGATGAGCCGCTGCTTCGAATCGCCCCGGATCCCTTTGAAGTTCGTGATGTTGAAGCCGAGACTTGGAAGTGTCTTCAGGCCGTTGTCGAAAGTCGGGTCAAAACTGTTCGCCAATGATGTTCCTGCGGTAACACAAGCGGCGGCAGCCGGACCCGCATCCTCGCTGCTGTCGATGACTGGCGACCCATCCCCCGGAGCGTCTCCGGTCGGCGCATCATGGAGCCCGCCCGAATCGGGTCCGCCACCGGAACCGACGAATCCATCCGCACTGCCGTCGATGATGCCGCCTCCGCCCGACCCACCCCCCCCGCAGGCTGCGCTGAGCAGTCCGGCCCAAGCGAGCGCGACAATCCATGTTGATAGTGTCATTCGTGCCATCGTTGGGTTGCCGGAGCAATTCGCGTGCCCCCGGCGCGTCGCTTACAAAGACAGCCGTTTCCGGCTCGAAACGCGCAGGGCAGGTCCACTCACCGAACCTTCCGTGGTCCCGGCATCGGCGACAATCTGCGCAAGGTGCGCAGCTTTTCGGAGCGATAGGCCGCGGCAGCGCCCCGACGTGGCCATGCTCAAGCGAGCGAAACGACCCGTTCGCGAGCGCAAGGTGGGCTGGACCTCGACGGATCTCTTGGTCGCCGCCATCGCGCTCGGCGTATTGGCCGCCAGCGTCATCGGGCTGTTCTGGCTGTTCCGCGGAGACTGAGACCAAGTGCAGGCGATGACATCTCGTATGGTCCCCTTCGCGGCCCTGATCGCCGTCGCCCAGATCTACGGTGTGCGTTGTGGGTTCGGGCACGATCGTGTGGTCCCCTTCGCGGCCCTGATCGCCGTCGCCTGCTCCTGCGACGGCGACAGCACCGCGCCGGGCGGCAACAAAGATGCTTCCGCCGACGCGAGCATGCACGCGGCTACAATCGCAGCGCCCGACCCTGTCGCGGAGGCGTCGATGGACGCTGCCCACGCCCAAGCCCGCAATCTAAGGATGTGCCTGCTTGACATCATGATTACGCTGTCATAGACTCATCTTATGAGTCGGCAGCTCACCGTGCGCAACGTGCCACCTGAGGTCGCTGCTGCGCTGAAGAAGCTTGCCGAGGAGCGAAACGAGAGCGTCAACACGACCGTGCTGCAGATCCTGAAGCATGCACTGGGCGTCGACGAACGCAGAGCGCGCCTGCAGCGCTACGCGACCTGGACCGAGGAGGACGCGCGGGATTTCGATTCAGCGCTGGGGGAGCAACGTGCAGTGGATGAGAGCGACTGGTCGTGAGAGTCGCCACCCTGGTTCTCGACACGTCGGCCTATTCGCACTTTCGCCGCGGTCATGAACAAACCCTGACTTGGATGAGCCGTGCGCAGAGCATCGTGGTTCCTGCAACAGTCGTCGGCGAGCTGCACGCAGGGTTTCAGCTCGGAAAGCGCGTGGCTGCCAATCAACGCGTGCTCGAAGACTTCCTGCAAGAGCCGTTCACCGTAGTTGCGTCAGTCGGAGAGCCGGAAGCACGACGCTACGGCACGCTCTTCTCCGAACTCAAGCGTGCTGGAACTCCGATCCCCATCAACGATGTTTGGATTGCCGCGACGACTCTCGTGGCGGGCGGGCGCCTGCTGACCTTCGACCAGGATTTCTGTCGGGTCCCTGGGCTCGATGTGATCATCCTGGAAGCATGACGGACCGCGAGCAGCGGTGGATGAGTCCATTGCCGAGCGCGTGCTCCTTTCTGCTACCGGTGGTATTGGCGTTCACATGTGGTTGATGACCAGAAACACCTGCTCCCAACGGGCTGGGCTCGCGGCGTTGCCCTTGATGGTAGTGGCTATCTCTTCCTGCGCGCGACCCTCGACTTCGAGACCAGAGAGCGTTGTGAGCGCCACGGGCCGAAGTGCTTGCGAATCTGCTGGCGCAGGTCGGGTCAGCGCCTTGGTCGTCGATCAGCAGCCGGAACGCCGCGCCGACCTCGAGGTTGCGATGACACGCGGCTTGGCGGTGGTCCGGTACGACTGCCGGACGCTCCAGGTGCTGCCGCAATGTAGCGTGCCAGGTGCCTACGGCTACGTTGGCACGGAGGCGAAAGAACAGCTCGTGCGGCTCACAGATCGCGCGAGCGCCGCGGCGCAGCTGCCCTTATTGGGCCCTCGGCTTTTCGCCAAGGCCGAGGCGCGACACGGCTCGTCCTCGAGTTTGGATCTAGCCATGATGATTGTCGGCAAGCGGCAGGCTGATCACGAGGTGCTTTCTATTGACGAGCTGCGAGGTGACTGCCGTGGCGCAACCCACGTGGTGGAGAGCGCGACGCTCGGCGCGTTCGCATTCGGCACATCGAATCGCCAGGCCACTCGGGCTGCAGCGGGGATCTTTGGAGCCGAAGTGGCAGCAAGCTCGAGCGCGTCCGAGGACCGGCTCAATCGGGACGGCTCCATCGCCGCCTGTCGTACGGCTCGCCCCGGTCAGCCAGCACCACCCAACCATTGCGGTGCGGTCTTGCGCCTCGAGTTGTCCAAGTTGGAGCCCCCACAACCGCCAATTGCGATCCTCTCATCGGAGCAAGCTGCTCCGCTCAAAGGGAAGTTCTGTCCTGAGGTCGCCACTTGCCGCGATGCCTGCCAACGGGGCGACGCCAAGGCTTGCCGCGAATGGGGCACACTGCTGGCGATCGGCGACCGGGTAGAGCGCGACCTCGGCAAGAGCACGACGGCCTTCCAGCGAGCTTGTCGTCTAGACGACATGACCGCGTGTACGCTCTTGGGCGTCGCTTGGATGACCCGGGGGCCACGCCGCGCCGACGCTCAGCGAGGTCGTCGGCTCCTGGAACGGCCGTGCGAGCGAGGGCAGCCCCAAGCCTGCCACGCCCTCGGGATGTCCTTCGACAACGCAGGTGAGGCGTCCCGAGCGCAACACTACTTCAAGCGCGCCTGCGACCTGGGAGCCGAGCAAGCGTGTAGACGCCTGCCGGGGAGCTAGAAGCCCGCTTTGATCACGTGTCTCGATCGGGCGCGGTGACGCTGAGGAGGCGTGCGCGCTGGAGTTTTGCGGGGCGAAGCCTTGAGTGGTGCGACGCTTCCCAAGTACCTCAGGGAGGGGCGGTCGGCCGAAAGGCCCTTGAGCGAGAACTTGAGGTCCTTGAAGTGTTCGTAAACGCCAACGCGCAGCACGTCGCCTCGCTCGATGCGCAAGAAGTCGTGATTGCCGCCTGGGAACGACTTGGTCTTCAGCCGCTTCTTGCGTAGTAGTCGGCCGTCCTTCTTGCGAAAGATGTTCAGCGCGCTGGGCTCGGCGGTGAACCCGTAGCCACCAATGATGTAGCCCCCATGGACGAGAAAGACGTTGTTCGATGTCTTGAAGCCGGTGCGCCACTTCTCCTTGCCCGTGCGCAGGTCCACTGCCACCAGCTGAGAACAGCGCCCACCCGCTTCCCGTGAGTACGTGATGCAGCCCTCGTTGAAGTACAACATGTCGCCGTCGACGCGGACATCTTGGACCTCGAGGTAATCCTTACGCTTGTGGTAGCGATGCAGCGACACACGCACCTTCGCTTTCCCGGCGCAGTCGAACAGCATGACTTCTGACTGGCAATTGGTCCAGTCCAGCCCGCCGCCTTTCTTTCTCTTCAGGCGCTGGCAGCTCGTGTATGGCTCGCGGTACAGCGCCATGTACCCACCGGGGATCGCGTCCAGCATCGAGAGCTGTGACTTGCCCACCGTGAGCGGAACAAAACGTGGTACCTCGGGTCCCGCCCAGATCTTGAGCTGCTGGTAGGTGCGCGTGTTCGGCTTCTGCAAGGTGTGCGACCGCAAGCGCGCGCCACCAGGGGCGCGTGCTTGCGCGGGTGGCGAGTGCACGGTGAGGTTCCCGCCCACTCGCGTCGCTGGCAGGTTGCGGGGCTGCGCACACATTGCCCTACCTGGTGCGCGCGCGGCGGCTTTCGTCTTCGAAACCGAATGTGGCAGGCGCAAAACCGGCTTGTTCTGCGCAATAGCACTGGATGAAACGAGACCTACGCCGGCGACCAACAACCACAAACTCTTGCTCATGCAAGATGGTACGGGACAAGCCCGCCAAAGATTTCCACCTGGCGTGGTTTTGGCTCGGTGCGTTAACGCGGACGGGTTCGGCGCTAACGCCAGCGGCGGCGCGCGCGGTCGGCAAAGCACGCCTCAGAGCACAGGTCACTCGCGCAAGCGTCTGCAGCCGAAGGTGGGTCAGCGAGGCCACGTGCGCAGCGTGCCACTGCGGGCGCATTGGCGAAACTCGCGGCGCAATGGGCTAAGCTCGGGGCATGCAGCGCTTGTCGCCCTTGGATGCGGGTTTCTTGATTGGCGAGACTCGCGAAACGCCAATGCACGTCGGGGGACTGTATCTGTTCAAACTGCCCGATAGCGCGGACGAGACGGAGTTCTTGCGGAGTTCGCTCGACATCCTCAAGGGTACGCGGCGCTTTCGCGTCCCGTTTGGCCACAAACTCAAGATGACGCCGTTGGGGGTCGCTGGCCCGGTGCAGTGGGTCGAGGACGACAGGCTCGACCTGGAGTACCACGTGCGCCACTCGGCACTGCCCAAGCCGGGGCGCTATCGAGAGCTGTTTCAGCTCTGCGCGCGGCTGCATCAGTCACTGCTCGATCGTCATCGGCCGCTTTGGGAGAGCCATGTCATTGAGGGGCTTCAAGACCGGCAGTTTGGCCTGTACACCAAGATGCATCACGCGGCGGTGGACGGCGTCGGGGCGGTCAGGCTCGGCGAAGCGATTCTCTCCCCCGACCCCAATGCCCGAATCGAGTATTCCCCGTTTTCCCTGGCGGCTTGGGAGGTCACTCGCTCCAGAAAGAGGACGCCGAAGCGGGATGGCCTGGCAGTGCCTTCGCAGCTCGATCTGAAGAGCATCGCGGAAGCCTTGCGAGAGGGACTTGGTCTAAGCGGCAACCTCGTCAAAGGACTGCAACGCTACACCCGCGCTTGGCTCAACCCCGAGCAGGACAACTTGATGAGCTTCTGGCGCCGCACGCCCCAGACCAGCATGAGCAGCCAAGTCACCGGGGCACGGCGCTTCGTTGCCCAGTCCTATGGGCTGGACCGGCTCAAGGCGGTGTCGAGGGCTCTCGACGGAACCATCAACGACGTGGTGCTGGCGATGTGTGGCGGTGCGTTGCGTCGCTATCTCAGCTCTCGCGGCGAGCTACCCGCGGAGCCCCTCACCGCGCTGACTCCAGTATCGCTGCGCACCGACGCCGACGACGACGGCCACGTCGCCAACGCCGTTGGAGCACTGGCCGCGAACTTGGCAACTCACATCGCAGACCCGGAGCGGCGCTTCCGCATCACCCAGGCTTCGATGAATGACGGCAAGGCGCTGCTCAAGACCATGAACTCCAAGGAGATCATGCTGTTCAGCCAGGTCACCGCAGCGCCCGCATTGCTTGCCGGGGTGCTCGGCCTGGGCGAGCGCTTCCCGCCCTTCAGCACCGTCGTGTCCAATGTGCCCGGGCCCCGGGAGCAGATGTATTGGAACGGAGCGCGCCTCGACGGCGCCTACCCACTCAGCGCCATCTATCACGGCTTCGCGCTCAACTTCACGCTGGTCAGCAACGCCGCTAACCTCGATTTCGGCGTCGTGGCTTGCCGCCACTCCGTGCCGAGCTGCCAGCGCATCATCGACGATCTCGAAGTGTCGCTAGCCGAGCTGGAGAGCGTGGCCGGCACGGCGCGGTGAAGGAGCGCTCAGGAGGCGCAGCGAAGGCGAAAAGTTTCCGGCTGCACCGTTCCAACCGGTGCGCCACCCTGGGATTTGCACGTGCCGGACACGGTTCCGTAGGAATCCACCTTGGCCGCCACGCCCGTCGTCGGCCATTCGAGGCACCGAACCGTGGGGCTAAACGTCCCTGCCGAACCGACGTTCGTGCAGTGCAAACCGGCAAGGACCTTCCAGCCCCCACAACTGAGCCCGCTCGCGTCACAGCCGCAGGACGTGCACGTGCGGCTGTCTGAGATCGACTTGGCAGTATCCAGGTCGTCCTGCACCGAGTAGCCATTTTGGACAGGCCTGAGCTGTCGTGCCCAGCACACACGCGCGGAAGCCTGGGGGCAGCGCAGCAACGCAGTGTCCGGAAGCACAGCTGCCCAGGGCGCCGGAGCACACACGCTTTCGCTGGGTCAGGCTTGGCGCCGGCGTAACGACGTCCCCGATTGTGAGCGCCGGACACTTCCCGCCGCTCAGTGTGACGGTAGCAGACATGGATTTTGGACTGCTGCCACTGAAAACGGTCTGCTGACAGCTCGTGGAGAGGTTGCCGAACACCGTGGAGGCAGCGTCCGCGCACTTGGCTAGGGCGTGGCGCGACACGGAGACGTTGCTGCAGGAGCCCATGGCATTGCCGCAGTCGCAGCTGGGACACTGCGTAGGGGGCACGTCGAGTTGGCCGAGCACGTTGACCTCCGTGGGCGCAACTTGCGGGCATTCAACGGGCTCAGCGTCACCGCTCGCTGCCGGTGTCACGAAGTAGGGTCCCTGCCAACCGGCGAGCACTTGCGGCACGCAAGCGCAGTCGTCCAAGTCGGCGCAATCGGCCTGGCCATCTCCGTCGTCGTCTTGCCCGTTCGTGCAGTCCTCGCTACCCGCGCCGGAGCTACCGCCGCTACCGCCAGCCCCGCTACCCCCGCTCGCGCCCCCGGAATTGGAGTCGAGCCCGCCTGCGTCGGCGCTTGGCTGAGCGTTGAACTCAGGCGCAGAGCAGCCCGCGACAACGCAGCGCAACAGCAACTCCACTCTGAGCATTACGCAATGCTACCTCATCAAGAGCTACTGCACGACCACGTGGGTGAGAAACCTCCCACCTGCTGGACCTTCTTGAACAAGAAGTGGCCGTAGCCAGATCGGGCGCACTGCGTCGGTCAGCGCTTCTTGGGGCCTTCGTCGTAACCGCGGGGGCGATACTTCTTCTCGATGCCGCCGTGTTGCTCACCTCGATAGACAATCTCAGTGCCCAGGTAGGCGAGCCAGGTGCCGCGGTGGTCGTCCACGAGTTCTAGTAGATCCTCCTTGTGCGGATCGAGGCCACCGTGATCCCACAGGCACTGCAATGCGAGGGCAATCAGATTGGGATCGTTGGGCGCTAGGCCAAATCCGCGCTCGTAGTGCGGCCAGGCTTCCGCAGGGCGTTTCAGGCGACACAGCGTGTCGCCGTAGTAGATGTGCGCCATCGGCCACTTGGGTGCGAGCTGCAGGGCGCGGCCGTTGATGGCCAGGCGCTTGTGCAGATTCCCCTCGTGGGCGCCAACCATGACCGAGTAGTTCAGGTGCGCCTTGGCGCTCATCGGGACCGCACGTCGGGTGCCGCGCCAGAAGGATAGGTCGTCGTTGTAATCCAGGGCGTGGGTGCGAGCGCGACAGCCCTGAAAAGCGAAGAAGGCGGCGGCAAAGAACAGCGCTTTTCGCTGCAGACCTGGTCGAGCTAGCAATCTGTCGAACAAGATGCCAAGCCCGATGGCTGCGCCTAGAACCGGTAGGTACCAGAAGCGTTCGGCCCGCACCGTCGGCAACGTGACGAGAATGTTCGAGTGAGGGAAGTAGGCCACAGGCACCCAAACCAGCGCCAGAGCGACCGCGGCCAGGCTCGCGGCACGCTTGCGCAAACTCAGCATGCGTTCGAGCCTCAAGGAGCGCAGCCACACTCCCAGACCAATCAATGGTGGCAATGCCAACAGCAACCCGCCGAGCACGCTCTGGGGAAAGAACACGTTCTTGGGCAGAGGCTCTTGCGGAAAGGAGTAGTCGCCGGACAAACGCCAGGGAAACACCACCTGTACCAGACCTCGGAAGTAGACCCGCAGCGCGCCGGCAATGCGATGGGGCGTGTCTGCGTCCACCAGCGGGTTGTTCATGGGATCCGCGGGCAACTTCGGCTGGGCGAACCAGCGTAGGAATTCGTGCAAGGCGCGTTTGAGCGTCGGCTCGCTCTTGGCCAGGGGTTCCGAAAGCTCGGCGGGAAGATCAACCGGGAAGAAGTGTCGCCGAAAATAAGTGTAGCCCACGAGCGCACCCACGGCTGCAGCCGCTGCCAGAAGCATGCGCAAGAACCTGCGCGGGCGCTCGGAGTGGAGCGCTGGTGCCAAGAGCAACGCCGCAGCCGCTATCAAAGGCACGCCGACAATCACGCTCTCTTTACTGAATAGCCCGATACTGAGCGCGCAGAACACGGCGAGCGGCATGCGCCAGGACGGTAGTCGCAGGGCGGCGAGCGCCAGCAGGAGCCCAAAACCCCCTAATACGTCCGCGATTCCAACCACGCCCGTTACCGTTTCGGTGAGGACCGCGGCGCAGGCAAAGCAGCCGCCCGCGAGCCAGCCTGCACGGCGATTTTTTGTGACGGCGAAGACAACCGAGGCCAGCAGCGCCGCGTTTGCAGCGTGCAGCATCACGTTCACCCAGTGATGCACCCAAGGCAGCTCGCTGATCTGCCACAGCGAACGCCAGATTAGGTTCGGAAGCGGCCGGTAGGAGCCGATGCTCCGAGTCGGGGGCAACCCCCAAAAGTCACGCCGGAACGCGTCCCACCACTTGAGCCCGTCTTGGGCGTGCACGTAGGGATTGGCCAGCAGCGCTTCTTGTTCGTCGAATATGTAGTTGCTGGCCGGACTGCGCACGAAGAGAACCGACACGAGCAAGAGCGCAGGTGTGAACACGATCCAGAACTTTGGGTCCTGGGTGGTGACCAGCGCATGCCCGCGTTCGAGCCAGATCCCGGGCAACGCACTCAGCCGTCGCCACCAACCGTCGCGGGGCTCGGGCGCACGTGCCGGGCTGGGCTGGGGCGCGGCGCTCACGTTGAAGTGTTGGGGTCCTCGATGGGCCAAATGTCGCCCCACAGCGAACTTCCACCGTCGACGTAGTAGGTCGAACCGGTCACGTAGTCGTTCTCTCTGCTGGCCAGAAACACCACGATACGACTCACTTCCTCAACGCTCCCCAATCGCTTCATGGGCGTGGCCTTGCGCGCCAGTTCCAGCGCATCGTCACCGTACTGGACCGTTCCCGTCGAACGGATCGTGCCTGGAGCACACGCGTTGACGCGAATCCCCAGAGAAGCCCACTCGACGGCCAGGGTCTTGGTCATGTTGTCGACGCCTGCGCGAGCAGCACCGGTGTGCACCATGCCCGGAAACCCTCGCGCGATGTCCGCAATCACGTTCACGATGCGACCACCCTGCTGCGGAATCATGGCGTGGTTGGCCGTCGCATGGGTCATGTTGAAGACGCCGACCAGATTGTTCCGCACGACGGCTTCGAAACCGCGGGGAGACAAGCCCTGGGCAGGGCTCGGGAACTGGCCGCCAGCGTTGTTGACGAGAACGTCAACGCTCCCGAACTTCTCGCGAACCGCTTTCACATAGGCTTCGCAAGACTCGGGTTCGCGCACATCCAGCAGCTCACCGAAGGTCTGCTGGGGTGCGCCCAGCGCGGCTAGGCCTGCGTCAACGTTTTCCCGTTTGCGGCTACCGATGGCGATCTTGGCACCGAGAGAGAGAAGCTCACGCGCAACCGCCAGGCCGATCCCGGTTCCACCGCCGGTCACGATGGCGACCTGACCTGCGAAGAGCCCTGGCCGGAACATGCTCACGTTTTCGCTCACAAATGGCTGATTACCACTTTCAGCGGAGTGCCCGCCACAACCAGCGCCGAGGCTGGATATTGTCGGAAATGCGGGATTTTCTCGAGGCGCAACTACGATAGCGATGTTCAGCATTTCCCGGTGGCGTTGTGCGCCGAAAGTGCGGGCAGTGTAAGATTGGTGCAGTATGGCCGCTGAAGCCTCAATCGAGCCGATGAGCGTCGTCGGGCGTTACGCGCTCTACGATTTGATCGCGGCCGGCGGCATGGCGACGGTGCACTACGGGCGGCTCCGAGGCCCGGTCGGCTTTGCTCGCACCGTCGCCGTCAAGCGTCTGCACCCGGAGCTCGCGCGGGATCCGGAGTTCGTCTCCATGTTCTTGGATGAGGCTCGGCTCGCGGCCAGAATCCGACACCCCAATGTAGTGCAAACCTTGGACGTCGTCGCCGAGGATGGCGAGCTGTTCGTGGTCATGGAGTACGTGCAGGGCGAGTCATTGGCACGCCTGTTGCGCGACCTGGCCAATCACAGCAAGCGCATCCCTCACAAGATCGTAGCGGCAATCATGTCGGGGGTGTTGATGGGGCTGCACGCCGCGCACGAAGCCAAGGATGAGCAGGGCGTGCGGATGGGTCTCGTGCATCGGGACGTTTCTCCCCACAACGTGCTCGTCGGTGCTGAAGGTCTGGCCAGAGTGCTCGATTTCGGCGTCGCCAAGGCCGCCGGGCGAGTGCACACCACTCGAGAAGGCAAGGTCAAAGGCAAGCTCGCCTACATGGCTCCGGAGCAGATCCAATCAGGACAAGTGACCTGCGAGGCCGATATCTACAGTGCGTCCGTCGTGTTGTGGGAGGCGTTGACTGGTCGCCGCCTGTTCCACGCGGACAATCAGACCACTGTTCTCGCACGCATCCTGGCCGGCAATGTCGCCAAACCCAGCGAAACCGTGCCGGACCTACCCAGTGGCTACGACGAAGTCGTGGCGAAGGGCCTGTCCCGAGTACCGAGTGAACGCTACGAGAGCGCACGGGAAATGGCATTGGCACTCGAGGCGGTGGACGGCGTGGCTTCTGCCGCGAAGGTTGCCCAGTGGCTCAGCTCCATGGCGGGCAGCGTCTTGCAGGAGCGCGCCAATCGCATCGCCATCATCGAAAAGGGCAGCGACGTCAGCAATATCTCCGAACTGCAGGCGGAGCTGGCAGCCACGGACCGAAGCTCTGGTAGCCGTTCAGGCGTGATTAGTGTGCAGCCCAAACAGCCGCTCCGCAGTCGCAAACGCCTCGTCGCCGTTGCCGGCGTGCTGGGTGGGTTCCTCATGTTTGGAATCGTGCTGCTGGTGGTCCGTGGCCTCCGCGAGCCCGACGTA
The DNA here is from genome assembly GCA_965222375.1 of Polyangiaceae bacterium. Taxonomy (GTDB): domain Bacteria; phylum Myxococcota_A; class Polyangia; order Polyangiales; family Polyangiaceae; genus JACKEA01. Next base: position 1,250,269 of record CBDCTZ010000016.1, on the reverse strand, counting down.
AGCGTCGAATCGATTCCTGGGCATCCGGGCCCGCCCAAAGCTGCGCTTCAGACGCCCCCGAGCTCCGCGGCCGAGGCGCCCACACCACCGGAACCAGAAGCTCCTCCCGCTCTGGAAGCGACCACCGAGGCGCCAGCCCCGGAGGCGAGTGCTGCCCCGGCGACTGCTGCCTCCAAGACGCCCCGGAAGACCAGTGGCACTCGACGACCTGTAAGGCCCAAAACCTCGACAGAGTCCACCAAGTCGGGGCAAAAGAAGGGGTCACCTTTCGACGGCTTGGGGGGTCGGCTTTGAAATGCGTATCAGAATCCTTTGCGTCGCCTGGCTGCTGGCTCTGAATTCGGCCGCCCTTGCAGCACCATCGGGGCAAAACCGCGCCATGGCGGAATCGCTCTTTCAAGAAGCGAAGAAGTTGGCCGCGGCCGGCAAACTCGAACCCGCCTGCAAGAAATTCGAGGATAGCTTCCAACTCGATCCAACCCTGGGCACCAAGTTGCATTCCGCTGCTTGCTACGAAGAGCTGGGTCGCACCGCAAGTGCTTGGGCAGCGTTCAACGAGGCCGCCGCCATGGCGGCGGAAGAGGGCGATGTGAAGCGGTTGAAGATCGCCAAGAAGCGGCTGGCGAAGCTCGAGAAAGAGCTCCCGAAACTGACCATAGAGGTGCCCAAAGGCATCGATGGGATTCGGGTGGAACTCGATGGGAACAATCTTGGAACCTCCGCCCTAGAGAGCGCGTTGCCCGTCGACCCGGGCCCTCACAAGATCACGGTCACGGCACCCGGCTATGAACCCTGGACAACCAGCATCACCGTCGAAAAGGGCGCGGGCTCGGACACCTTGAGCGTGCCGGACTTGGTCCCAGTCGAGGAAGAGACAATCGAGGAGCCCACCGAGGACAGCTCCAGTGTGTCTTTGGATACGAGCAGTGACGGCTTCGACCAGCGCACCGCAGGTTTCATCGTCGGCGGCGTCGGGCTGGTCGCCCTTGCGGCGGGCGGCTTTTTCGGGCTTCAAGCCCAGAGCAAGACCAAGGATGCGGACGAAAACTGCAACGGCAAGTTCTGCAACCAAGCAGGGCTGGATGGCCACGACGACGCCAAGCAAGCCGCACTGTTTTCGACCATCGGTTTCGGTGTCGGGCTCGCAGGCATCGCCGCAGGAACCGTGCTCATCCTGACCGCCAAGCCCAAAAAGGAGCGAGCAGCATGGGTTGCGCCCTACGCGACGAGCCGCGGTGGTGGCCTCGCAGCCGGGGGCCACTTCTGATGGCCGGCTTTCGACGCGGTGGCGCAAGCCTCGCCCTCGTAGTCGTGGCGGCAGCGGCGTGCAGCACGGTGTTGGGTCTCGAAGACCACGAGCCCTTTCCTGCGGATGCCTCCGTAGCCGCAGACGCAAGCCCAGACGTCACCGAAGACGTGAGCGTCGATACCGCGGCGGACACGGCGATAGACACGTCCGTGGACGTGGCAAACGATGCCATGGACGCAGCCAGCGAGGATGCGCTGCCACCGCCGCCACGAGTGACCAAAGACATCCAGGTCCTCTACACCTTCGAGGAAGGCACCGGGAACAAGGTCAAGGACGTTTCTGGGGTCGGCACAGCCTTGGATCTGACCATCGAAAGCACCTTGCTGGTGGAATGGTTCCCGGGCTATCTCCAAACCAAGGGCAGTACCCTCATCGCGAGCGCCGGGCCCGCGACCAAGATTCATACCGCCTGCGTCGCGAGCAAAGAAATCACGGTGGAGGCCTGGGTAGTCCCGTCGACCACCGGCCAGATCGGACCGGCGCGGATCGTCACGATGTCGCCGGATACCAGCTCGCGCAACTTCACCTTGGCCCAAGACAATGACCAGTACTTCATGCGTCTGCGCACGACGAACACGGACGCCAACGGCGAACCGCCTGTGCTCACTCTGCCCGGCACGCTCACGACCGCGCTGACGCACGTGATGTACACCCGAGCCATCGATGGCACGGCCACGATCTACTTGGATGGCGTGATCAAGGGGTCCGGCAGCATCGATGGCACCTTCGGTCCCTGGGAAGCCACGAATCGATTTGCTGTCGCCAACGAGATCACCAAGAACCGCGTCTGGCTGGGCGAGCTCCACCTCGTCGCTGTGTACTCCCGTGCCCTGACCGCGCCGGAAGTGGCCCAGAACTTCGCAGCCGGCGCTGACTAGCCCGTCTTCGGGGGACAATATGGATTCGAGGCCTGCGCCCTTGCGGAGGGCGGGCCGCGGAGCAAGATGGCAGTGATGGACTACGAAGAGCTTGCGAGCCAACTCTCGGGCAGCGCGCCGGGCGCCATCGTGAAGCGAGCGCTGGAGGATTTCGGGCAAGATCTGGCGATCAGCTTCAGCGGCGCCGAGGACGTACTGCTGATCGAGCTGGCGCAGCAATCCGAGCTGCCCTATCGGGTGTTTTCCTTGGATACGGGACGCCTGCACCCGGAAACGATGCGCTTCATGGCCGAGGTGGAGCGCCACTACGGCATTCGCATCGAATACTGTTTTCCCGACCGGACTCGGGTGGAAGAACTCGTGCGGTCCAAGGGGCTTTTTTCCTTCTATGATGACGGCCACAGCGAGTGCTGCGCGATCCGCAAAGTCGCACCCTTGAAGCGCCAGCTTGCTGGGCTTCGGGCCTGGGTTACCGGGCAGCGGAGGGACCAGAGCACCACTCGCGCGGCGCTGCCCGTGGTGCAAATCGACCCCAACCACGCCGGCAAGGACGACAAGCCGCTGATCAAGTGGAACCCCTTAGCCAACGTGGACCTGGAGTACGTTTGGGCCAGCATTCGCGGATTCGAGGTGCCCCACAACCAACTTCACGCGAAAGGCTACGTCAGCATCGGATGCGAACCCTGCACGCGAGCGGTGCTTCCCGGACAACATGAACGGGAAGGCCGTTGGTGGTGGGAGCGCGCCTCTGACAAAGAGTGCGGACTGCATTCGGAAAAGTGAACGCCAGGCCCATCGCGGTGTAAGAAGGGGTGGTGACGAACGGACAGCGCCATCCGGAATTCGACCACTGTCGCGTGGTCGAAAAGCTGCGCTCCGGGCCCGTCGCCGACCTGTACCGCGCGATCCAACAACCCTTGGGCAGGCCGGTCCTGATCAAGGCCCTCAGCTCCAGCATTCTGCCGTCGTCCCCCTTTGCTGCCTCCCTCGAGCGGGAGGCGCGGCTGCTTGCGGAGCTTCGCCACCCGGGCATCCCGCAGGTGCACGACTTCGTCCGACGTGAAGACCGAATGTGGCTCGTTCTCGAGCATGTCGAGGGCTTCCAACTGGACGAATTGCTGGAAACCCACGGACCGTTGCCCGCGGCTGCCGCCACTTGCGTTGCCCTGGAGCTCGCTCGCGCCCTGGAGCACGCCCACAACCACAGCATCGTGCACCGGGACGTCCGCCCGAAGAACATATTGGTCGGAACCGCTGGCGAGGTCAAGCTGCTCAATTTCTCTGTCGCCACCGACGAGCGACTGCCGACCGCGCCGGAACTATTGGACGGGCAGGCGAAGGTGGCAGGGCCGAATTACTTGTCCCCGGAGCAGATCCTCGGTGAAGCGCCAGACCCACGCAGCGACATCTTCTCTCTGGGCATCGTGCTCTACGAGATGCTCACCGGAAAGCGACCCTTCGACGGCTCAGATCCCGCTGCCACCACGCGCAACATCCGCCAGGCAGCTCCCACTCCGTTGACTCGTCTCGCCCCAGATGCACCACTTCCTCTTGAGCGCATCGTTTCCCGCTGCCTGGAGAAGATGCCCAGTGATCGATTCACTTCCGCCAACGAGTTAGCGCTTGCGTTGGAGAACGTACTTGGCGAAGCCGCCGCGAGCCCGTCACGCGGCATCGTCAGAGCACTCTCGACCTTCGGAGTCACTGACGCACCCGCGCCTGAGAGCATCCACTTGGACAAGCGCCCGCTGCTGCATCCAACGGCGGTCAGCGCGTGGCCAACGCTGCGCGCGTTGCTCGCATTGGGGCTGCTCGGGGCGCTTGGCGCGGCAGTGCTGTGGGTCCTCGAGTCTCGGGCGCCCGGCGCAACCCGCGCCGCGGCAGCACAGCTGGAGCTCGCTCCAGAAAACCCGGCGTATTTACGGGTAGTTGCGGACCCGTGGGCCCACGTGGTGGTGGATGGGCAGCGGGTTGAAACCACGCCCTTTGCCAAGGCGATCCCCCTGTCCGCCGGCACCCACTACGTGCGCTTGGAACACCCAAATGCACCTGCGGAGCGGCGCACGTTGCACGTCGTTGCCGGTGAGTCCGTGCTGCTCGACGTGAAGATGCAGGTCGCAGCTGCGCGTCCGCGGCCAAGCGCGAGCGCGCCCACCGTCATAGAGGATCCATCGCCCTAGGCCCTCGGCTCCCCCAGGAGGCGCGTCTAGCCGAGCTCGAACGCATGACGAGCCGAGCAGAAAGCTCAAGCACGTATCGAGGGCGGGCGTCCAGGGCGACGCGAAGCTCAAGCGCGTGCCGAGCGCCAGCGCGCACGCTCTTCGTCGTGCGCCCGCCCCAAGCGTCGCTGCTCCTGGATCAGGGCAGCATAGGTTCTCGGGACCCGGCTATCCCTACTCAAGACTTGAAAGACCTTCAGTGCTGCTTCCGCATCATCCGTTGCACGGTGAGCTTGGCCTATTTCGATGCCAATTCGCCCACAGGCATCACCGAGGCTCTTGCCCTTCTCGTACTTCTGAAGCTCGCGTACCCAGACCAAGGGATCGAACCAATCTACGCCTTTGCGACATGCCGGCGGCAGCGGAGGAACCAGGGCCTCTGCGCGTGAAAGTTCGGCCACCAAGAACGCGCGATCAAATCCCGCGTTGTAGGCCATAGGCACCGCCCCCGAGAGCGCTTCGAGAAGGTCTTTGGCGATGGCCGCGAAGGCGGGCTCGTCCTTGACCGCTTCGTCGCTGATGCCGTGGACGTCAAAGGCCTCTTTGGGAATGGGCATGCCCGGGTTCACCAACCAGTTGTCCCGCCGGACGAGCGCACCACCCTCCCAGCGAACGCAAGCGATCTCGACAATCCGGTCTGTACCGAAGTCCCTACCCGTCGTCTCCGTATCCACGCACACGACGGGCAGGCTCTCGACAGCGGCGTCGGCGGCGAACTCCTCCGCAAGCCCCGCTGCGCTCACGCGGAGCAAATGAGCAATCCCCGGATAGTGCCGACCGGAAGGGAAACAACCGGTTTCGGCGTTGGGCTTCACTCGGGCTTCTCCAACTCTTTGGGCGCCTTCTTGGGCGCTGGTGGTAGAGCGCCCGGCGGTGCGCTCGCCTTGGGGGCCGCACTGCTCGCAGCAGGCGGGGCCTTCTTGGGCGTGATGACAGCGGGTTTGCCGGTTTTGAGCTCGATCTCCAGCTTGACCCAGGTCTCCAGGTCCTCGCCGATATCGAAGTGATCCAGGTCGAAATGGCGGCCGTTGATGTACAGCAGCGGCGTTCCCTCTATTCCGAGAGCGTCTGCCTGTTTGCGGTCTTTGCCGACCAGGTCCGCGACGGGTTCGGAGGCTAGCTCCTCCTTGAACTTCTTGAGATCCAGCCCGATCTCCGTGGCCACCTCTTCGAGCACGGACTGCTCGAGTTTCACTTTCTTGTCGGTCCGCTCGAAAAGGGCACGGTGCATCGCCCAGAACTTCCCTTGGCGGTTGGCCGCCGCACCGGCCCGCGCCGCCTTCTCAGCGTACTTGTGGATCCCAAGGGGGTAGTTCTTGAACACCAAGCGAACCTGAGTCGAGTAGCGCGCGACTAGCTTGTCGAGCACCGGCGCCGTCTTCGCGCAGAAGGGGCACTCGAAATCGGCCCATTCCACGAGCGTGACCGGCGCGGACGCGGCACCCTTCTGCGGTGAGCCATCCAAGGAGATCTGTTTGACTTCAGAGGGGCTGAAGCGCTTCTTGTAGGCGACCTCGATCTGCGATCGCGTCCGCCCCTTCTGAACTTGCTTGACCAGGAAGCGCGCCGCGGGGGTACAGGCGCGGCACTTGCGCTTCTCCTTGACGCACTGAGCGACGCTCACGGGTTGGTCTGCGCATGGCGCGAGGAGCTCCGAGACTGCCGAAGACCACTCGCGCTTCTCTCTTGCCCGCAGATTGCTCGTGTCCACTCCCCTGAGCTCGACAAGCTCGGCGGCTTCCGCTTCCTGTCCCGGCCCTTTGCCAGCCTCTCCCGGAGAGCGGCAGGTGGAGAGCTTCAGGCTCAAGAGCGATGCGAGAACGAGGGCTCCGACCCTCATAGCTGGCATAGTCGGGCAGCTATAACAGAATCGGCGCCGGCCCGGCAGTCGCCTGTCCGAACCGGCACAAGCCCCGCCAACCACCGCCAAAAACGGGGATCGTGGGCGCCATCTGCCGGCCTCTCCGGCGGAAGCGGGAGCCCACAGCCGCCAGATTGAGGTAGATCCTGAGGCCATGGTCGAGCGCGACACCCTGCCACCGCCGGACCTGGCCAGTGGTACGCCCCCTCGGCACGCGCGGCATATGATCGCCGTGGGCGGGGGCCGGGGCGGCGTGGGCAAGAGTGTTCTGGCCATCAATCTCGGGGTCTACTTGGCTCAGCTGGGCCGCAGCGTCGTACTCGTCGACGCCGACCCTGCCGGCGCGGAGCTCCACACCCTACTGGGCGTCTACCCCGAGCAATCCAGCGCCCAGGGCGACGACAGCGACGAGGACGACCTGACCCCGCTTCCGACGTCGACCCCGGGTCTATCCCTGCTGCCGCAGAAGTACAGCGTCGGCTCGACGGTGCCCGCGCGACCTGGCCGCAAGCCAAAGTGGGTCCGCCAGCTTCGTCAGTTGGATGTCGACTGGGTGCTCTTGGACCTGGGCTCCGGCACGGCGCCTGCCACCCTGGATCTGTTCTTGGCCGCAGATGTGGGCGTATGCGTCACCGCCCCGGAGCCCCCCGCCGTCGAAGCGACCTATCGCTTCGTGCGTGCCCTATTCCAGCGGCGGGTGCGCAAGACGCACGTCAAAGACCAGTTCAAGATGCGCATCGTGGAGCGGGCATTCTCTGAGCTGCCGCCCCTTCCTGCACCCCAAGATCTGGTGCGGGCCCTCGCGCGTTACGACGTCGCAGTAGGCGAGTTTGCCGCCCAGGAATTGGCCAAACTGAGCCCGCGCTTGGTGGTGAACGGCGTGCGCTTACGCGCAGACAGCGACTTGGGCCAGGCCATGTGCGACATGTCGACGCGCTACCTGGGAGTACACTACGACTACGTCGGCCACATCGAACAAGACGATTCCGTCTATCTCAGTGTGCTGCGCCGGCGCCCCCTGTTGATCGACAGCCCAACCAGCAAGAGTGCCCGCAACATCGAGCGCATCGCCCGACGCATCTCGGCCATCGTCACCGCTCGGGAACACGTGCGGAGCACCGACCCCATCGCCCTGCACGATGCCGAGCCAAGCCTTTACGACGTACTGTGGACGCACCGCGGTGCGACGGACGAAGAGGTGCGACGCGCCTACAAGCGCCAGAAGGAGTTGTACCAGCCCGGCAGCCTCTCCCTGACGTCACTCCTCGACGAGCACCAGTTGCAAGTGGAACAGGCCCGCGTCGAAGAAGCTCACGAAACTCTGCTCGACCCCATTCGTCGCCGTGCCTACGACCTTTCAGTCTTTCCCCAGGAAGAAGAAAAGCACAGCGAACGCAAGCATCCGGATACCGCCCTGGAAGCGGAGCGGGCCATGTTGCGCCAAGAGCTCGCCCGCGAGATCAACGCCGAGACGGAATTCACCGGGCGCTTGCTGGCGAGGGTACGTGAGTCCCAAGGCGTCGAAATCGAGGAGATCGCGGAACGCACCAAGATTGCGCCCGCGCACCTTCGAGCCATCGAGGCGGAGGACTTCCGCAACTTGCCCGCGCTGGTCTACACGCGAGGTTTCGTGCAGCAGGTCGCCAAGTACCTGAAGCTCGACCAGTCGCAGGTCAGTCGGACCTACTTGCGCCGCATGCGCCAGTGGCACGCGGCGTCCGGTGGGGCGTTGGGCTGAGCGGCCGCACCCCTGGCCATGAAACCTGAGCGATACGCAGATCAGGACCATTGGTTCTCCCTGGCGCTAGGGCTCGTCGCGCTCATACCTCGGCTGTTCGTCGCCATCGCTTGGGCCCGAGAACCGGTCTGGGACGGCCACTACTATCACTTCGGCGCGCAGCGTATCGCCGACGGGCTCGGATACTCGGAAGACATCATCCAAAACGGCATCGCGATATCCAAGCCTTGGTGCCACTACCCAGTGGGCTACAGCGCCTTGCTCGGCTTCGTGTACAAGGTCCTCGGGCAGGGCCTGTGGGTGGCTCCGGTCGTCAACGCCGTCCTCGGTGCACTTCTGGTCGTCGCGGTGCACCGCCTGGCCCGCTTCGGGCTGTCGAACAATCGCGCACGAGCGGCGGGCGTGATCACAGCGCTGCACCCGGGTCTGGCGGTCTACTCGGCAGTGGTGATGACCGAGGGTTTGGCCGCCCTGCTACTGGTCATCGCTCCCTGGGTCACCCTGCGGCTGCGAAAGCGCTTCGTGTGGGCGGCCGTGGCGGGCGGCTTCGTGCTGGGCCTCGCTGCTCTGGTTCGCCCAAGCTCGTTGCTCGCCATCCCTCTGCTTGCCTTTTGCGGCTCGCGGTCAATCAAGCGCTCGGTGGCCTTGGTCGCGATCGCCGGCGCTGCGGCGCTCATCACGGTATCGCCCTGGACAATTCGCAACTGCGTCGTGATGGACGGCTGCGCCCTGGTGTCGACCAATGGCGGCTGGAACCTCGCCATCGGGGCGAAAACCACGACTGGGCGCTTCCGCACCCTGCGCGCTTCGGATGGTTGCCCCATCGTCACGGGGCAAGTACAGCAAGACCGATGCTGGGCGAGCGTCGGCATGAATGAAATCAAACGCGCGCCCGGCCGCTGGCTGTCGCTGATTCCGAAGAAGCTGGCGCACACCTACGATCACGAGTCCTTCCCCATCGAGTACTTGCGGGAAGCTGACCCAGCCTCCTGGCACGAGTCCCGCCGCGTAGGCGGGCGCAACTTGTTGACGCTCTTTCATCGTCTACTGCTCGTGGTCGCCGCCTTCGGGGTCGTGGCGCTTCCTGCAATTCGGACAGCGCCGAGACCGGTTCTGGCAACGCAGGGTGCCTTGGCCGCGGTCTGGCTCGGGCTCAGCGTTTGGGCGGCGGTCCACATCGAGCACCCCTTCTTCATCCTGCCGGCACTGCTGCCTTTGGTGGCGCTTCTTCCCCTGCCCGGACGCCCCCCGCTCCGAGCACCGCTCGCCTATGCCCTGGGCTTGATCCTCGTGACCTCCATCACCCACGCGTTGTTCTTCGGCGACGACCGCTATCACGTTGTCGCCACTCCAGCCCTGTGTCTGCTGGCAGCAGCAGCACTTCGTCCCAGGGATCATGACAAGCTGCCAAAGACAGGTAAGCTCGGGCTCCCATGAGGCTGCGCGTCGCGATCCCGGCTCTCGCCCTGGCGCTCTGTGTCCCGGCGCAAGCCCGCGCATTCCCCTACATCGTGCAGTCGGGTGATACCCTGGCTTCGATCGCTGAGCGCTTCTACGGCAAGATCCAACACGAACAGATCTTGGTCACAGCAAACGCCCTGGATGCCCAGGGTGGCTCTCCCATCGTACCTGGAATGCGCTTGGAGATCCCCGCGGTCAGCCATCGCAAGGCAAAGAAGGGGGACACCTGGGCAAAACTCGCCAAGGAGCTGCTTGGCTCGGCCAAGCGTTCCGACGTGTTGGCCATTGCCAATGGCACCAGCCCCTGGCTGCCCCCGGAAGATGGCGCGGAGTTCATCGTGCCCTTCAACCTCACGTTGATCGTGAGCTCGGGAGAAAACATCGTCACCATCGCCTACCGCTTCATGGGCGACCGCAACAAGGCGTGGGTGCTCGACCACTACAACGGCCTCAAAGGACGCAAGTTGCGACGAGGGGACGTCGTGCTCGTACCCTTGAGCAACCTCTCACTGACGGATGCGGGCAAGAAGTTCCTTCGATCTGCCAGCTCGGAAGTGCAGGCTCAAGCCGCCGGGGCCGAGCGAGCGACACAAAAGCGCGTCGCTCAAGAGATCCCACTGCTCATTGCCGACGTGAAGGGTGGGCGCTACGTGGATGCCGTGCGCCGGGGCAATGCGTTCTTGTCGGCGGGGCCCCTCACCAAACCTCAACAAGCCACGGTGCACCGACAGCTGCTGGATGCCTACGCGGCGTTGGGCGCGCCGGGGTTGGCAGCCGCCGCCTGCGCCAGTTGGCGTCAAAACGATCCGAAAGCGCGCGTCGACCCAATCTGGATGAGCCCGAAGCTCGTCAGCGCTTGCGCGCGGAGCTCCAAGTGAGCGAGAGCAAGGTCCGGGGCGCGCTCCCCCCCGGAACTCCCGTGAGTCGCTACCGATTGCAGGAGGCCCTCGGGGACGGGGCCAGTGGCGTCGTCTACGTCGCCGAGTGCTCGGAGCCCCCGGTGGACTCGGGCCATGCCTATCGGGCGCCGGGGGTCGGGACTCGCGTGGCGCTGAAGCTGATCCACAGCCATCTGATCAAGAATCGCCAGGTCCACAAGCGCTTCCAACGCGAGGCCCGCGTGCTTCGAGATCTCCGAGGTGAACACGTCGTCAGCCTGCTCGACTATGGGGAGCTTTCGGACGGACGCCTGTTCATGGCCCTGGAGCTGGCGGAAGGAGAGCCCTTGGACGTCCTGCTTCAGAAGGGCCCCATCGCACCCCATCGCGCCGTCAACATACTGAAGCAAATCTGCGCAGCCCTGCATACGGCCCACGAAGCTGGAGTCGTGCACCGGGATTTGAAACCCGGCAATGTAATGGTCGCCGACGCCGAGACAGACTCACCACGGGTCCGAGTGTTGGACTTCGGAATGGCCAAGCTGCTGCGTGCTGAGGCCAGCCAATCCCTGACCGCGCTCACCGAACAGAACATGGTGTTTGGTACGCCGGAGTACATGGCGCCCGAGCAAGCACGTGGGGACGAAGTCGACATCCGCTGCGACATCTACGCGGTCGGGATCGTGCTGTACGAGATGCTGACAGGGAGCGTGCCATTTCAGGCCACTAGCGCCGTCTCCGTGATGACGTCTCACCTGATGGACTCACCGGACCCACCCTCGAGCCGAGCGCCTCGAGCTCAAATTTCGCCGGCGCTCGAAGCCGTGGTGATGCATGCGCTGGCCAAAACACCCGAGGACCGCTATCCGACGGCGGCTGCCATGGCCGAAGCGTTGTCTCACGCCGAGAAACAGCCCGAAAACGTCGCTCGAACCGTGCCCCCACCGAGCTCCGATCAGCTAGAACGCGTTGACACGGAACTGTCCCTGCCCTTCGCCGCCACCCAGAAGATCTCTGTGCACGAGATGTCGCTGCCGACGACGCCACCTCAGAAATCTTCGAGTTTCTGGTGGTGGATCGCCCTGGTGGCCGCTCTAGTGGGAATTGGTGCTGGTGTCTTCGTCAGCGTCATGACGGAGTAGCTCGTGGCTGCCGATATCTCCAACATCAAGCAGACTCTGGACTGGGGAAAGCTCGCTCCGCTTGGGGTCCGGGCGCGCGCTGTCGCGGATGGCTTGTACGTCGGCATTCACCGCAGCCCCCGACGCGGCCCTGGCGTGGAGTTCGGCGGACATCGTGCGTACTTGCCGGGAGACGACCTGCGTTGGCTAGACCGACGGGCCCTGATGCGCCACGGCCGCCTACTGGTGCGCGAGTTCGAAACCGACACCGACCGAGCGCTCCGCCTCGTGGTCGATGCCAGCGCCAGCATGGGCTATCGCAGTGAACACGCGCCCGGCGCCAAGTTGGCCTACGCTTCCTTGCTGGCGGCGGCGTTAGCCCGGGTTGCGCTCACCGGCGGAGATCCCGTGGCCCTGGATTGGCTCGGCGGCCTGGAGCGCCAGCCCCTGCCAGCGCTTGGCGGGCGCGAGGCCTTCGAGCGAATCGTCGCGTCCCTGGAGGGCGCACGGCCCGGAGGCGAGCTCCAAGGAGACGCCAAGGCCGTCGATCGCGCGTTCGCGCCCATCGCCCACCACGCTCGGCGTGGCTCCGTCGTCGTAATGCTCAGTGACACTTTGGACCTACCCGAGGCGACCCTGGAGCGATTTTTGGCCTTGTCGGCACGAGGTCGCATCCTCGTGGTGGTGCAAGTCCTCGATCCCACCGAGCGCCGATTTCCCTTCCGCGGCCCCCTGCGCCTCAAAGCCACGGAAGGCTCCTTGGTAGTCGAAACCGACGGCGAAGCCGTGCGCAATCAATACCTGGAGCGCTTGGAAAGCCTGACCCAACACTGGAGCGATCGCTTGGCCTCCGTCGGCGGACGGCTGGTCGCAACCACCACAGATGGAGAGCCCGTCGACGACGTGCGCCGCATTCTCGCCGCCATCGCGAGGGAGGGTCAGTGAGCTTCGTCGCTGCCGCCGCCCTGGCGATCGCCGTCTTGGTGGGTTTGCCCATCCTGGCGCACCTGCTGCGCCGGTCGACAGCCGAAGAACGCGAATTTCCCGCAGCCCATCTGGTTCCCACGGCGCAACCCGTTGCCCGTAAGCGACGCAAGCTGGAGGACCGCGCCCTGCTGGCAGCAAGAGCGCTTCTGGTGCTCGCACTCGCGGTGCTGGGAGCCACACCTCTGGTTCAATGCTCGCGACTCGCTCTTGAGCGAGAAGCGGGTGCCTCCGTGGCGCTGGCCATCGTGATCGACGATTCCCACAGCATGAAGAGCGTGATGGGCAGCGGCAAGAAGCGCTGGTCCGCGGCGCTCGACGGAGCCCGGGAGTTGCTCGATGGTGCTCGGGAAGGCGATGCCATCGCCATCATTTTGGCAGGCAAGCCAGCGCGCCTCGTCATGCCCGCAACAACGGACATTCGACAAGCCGAGCGGACCTTGAGCGAGCTCTCCGTCAGTGACCGCCCGACGGATCTCGATGCTGCAGTCAAGCTGGCCCAGGCCAGTGTTCAGCCCCTGCCCCACAAGGACCGCCGGATCGTATTGCTGAGTGACTTGGCCGGAACGGTACCCAAATCCTCGACGATCCCCATCTCGGCTCCCTTGGACGCCCTCAGCAAGAGCGTTGCGGATTGTGGTGTCGTGTCGGCGGCGCGCTCGGGTCGCCGAGTCGCGGTGCGGGTCGCCTGCAACTCCTCGGGTGCCGCCAAGGGCCGCAACGTCTCCGTGCGCCTAGCGGAAGAGGTGCCCGCCGGCGGCACTGGAGCAAAAAAGAGGAAGTCCGGTGAGGAGTTGGCGCAGGCGCCGCTATCCCAGCGCGGAGGCGTCCAAGAGGTCAGCGTGGAACTGCCCGCAACTGCAGGCCGGATGACGGTGCAGCTTTCCGGCAAGGACGCCCTGGTCGAAAACGACTCGGCACCCGTGGCGGCCGAGAGCGGGCAGATGGGCGTGGGCGTCGTGCGCGACCCAGCAACGACCCGTGTGGCCACGGGTGGCGCGACCATCATCGAACAAGCTCTGACCGCGTTGGAGCGGGACATTGCTGTCCGGCCCTACCAAGTCCTGCCGGATCAGATGGCAGCGTTGAAGCAACACGCCCTGCTCGTAATCGATGATCCAACGGGCCTGCCGGCGGAGGCTCGCACTACGCTCACCGCATGGCTCAAGCGCGGTCGCGTGGCATTGGTGCTCGTGGGTCCTCAGTCCGATGCCGCACCCTTGGGTTCGACCTTCGAACCCTTCGTGCGAGGTGCCCTGCGTTGGCAAGAGACCAAGGCCCAAGGTGCTGACCCCAAGTCCTTGGCAATTCTCGGACAGGCCGCCGCCAGCCTAGAAAAGCTGGAGCCCGGAGGACGCACCATGCTCGCCGCTGCCATGCCCGCCGACTCCACGGTGTTGGGCAAATGGGACGACGGCGAACCTTTCGCCATTGCATCGCCAGTCGGACGCGGGCTGGCCCTGGCCACGAGTTTGCCAGCCGCGCTGGCTGAGAGTGACTTCGCATTGCGGCCCGGTTTTTTGGCGCTGCTCGCCCACGCATTGGATGAGGCGGAACGCCGCGCGGGCCCCCGCCGCAGCGTTGCAGGTGAGACCTGGACCTTCCCCGCAGCGTCCCAAATTACCGTGCGCGGCCCGGATACCAAAGAGCTGGAGACGTCCCGGGGCGCCAATGCGTCAGACCAAGCCCTCGTCGTCGACAGCGCCGGCCGCTACAGGGTGGAAGTCGACGCTGACGTCACCGACCGTTACGTCAGCATCACCGAGAACGAGCTGACCCGTCTGCCCAATGCAGTAACCGCAGAAGCTTCCCTCGGGCAGGGCGTTTCAGTTCAATCCAAGGTGGATGCATCGAACAAGCTGGCAATATTGTGCCTGCTCTTCTTCGGGTTGGAAGTCGGGTTGCGCGTCTTCCGCCACCTGCGCCGAAGCACCCTCTCCGCGTGACCTTCGCAAGGCGACGTGATACGTCGGTCGCCATGAGTCGATCTTGGTTCATTCTGTCTCTCGGCCTGTTCGTAGGGGCGTGCCACTCGCCCGGTCAGTACGGACACAGTCGGGTGTACTCGCCTCTGAGCGCGGAGGAAGAGGCGCTCGCAAAGACCAAGGAGTACGACCCGGTCATGGTTCAGCGGAAGCCCGAGGACTTCAAGGGCAAGTCCCTGAACTTCTTTGGAGTCGTGCTGTCCCGCGGCGAAGGCGCCGGAGGCACCGCGCGGTTAAAGCTCTCCGTGCGAACCCTGGCGAAGCGCAACTTGTGTGAAACCAAGGACGAAGATAGCTGCCGCGTCACCGTGAGTGACCGCGAGCACGCCGTCGCCCACGCGCTCGTGAAGCTCTCCGAAGAAGACGACATCGGCAAGCGTTCCGTCGGGGTGGGCTCCTTGGTTCGGGTGGTCGGCCAAATCGGCGACGAGGTCGACCAGAACGACGGCTCGCCGGTGCTACGGGCCAGCTACTACCGGCATTGGCCACGGAATTTCTACGTGACCACGGCTGCCCGCGCCCACATGCTCCGCTGAGGGCGGAAGGTGGTATAAGCCCGCGGATGAGGCTTGGACTGGCATTCCGCCTGGTGCTCCCGCTGCTGCTGCTGACCGGCGCGGCCCAGGGCACGATCGTCGAACGGGTGGTCGCGGTCGTGGGCGAGCGCGCCATCCTGCTCAGCGACGTGCGGCAGCGCGCGCGGCCGCTGCTGATTCGCATCTACACCCAGGTGCCCAAAGGAGCGCAGCGCTCTGCTGCGATCTCCCAGACCTTCAAGACGGTGTTGCAGCGCATGGTCGACGAGGAGCTGGAGCAGCGTACCGCCAACCGCTCCCGCATCGTGGTCAACGCTCAAGAGATTGACGACGCGTTGGGGCGGATCGCAACTCAGAACAACCTCACCGTCGACAAGCTCGTCGCCGAAGCCAAGCGAGCTGGGCTCACCGAGTCCCAGTACCGCTCGGAGATCAAGCGCCAAGTCTTGGAGGCGAAGCTACTGAACCTCCGCGTTCAAGGCCGGGTCCGGGTCACTGAAGACGACGTGCGCAAAGAGTATCGGCGCCTAGTAGCCGAAGAGCGCCGCAAGCTACCTTTTCGCGCCGCCTGGATCCGCCTCGACATCCCGGCCGGTGCCACGCCCAAGGTGGTCAAAACGCGCCAGCGCCTGGCAGACACCCTTGCCCTGCGCGTCCGGCGCGGCGAGCGCGTAGGCGACTTGGCGCGCCAACACTCCGACGATCGCACCAGCCGCGAGATGGGCGGCCTGCTGCCGCGGCTGCGCCCGGGCAAGCTCCCCCGTGCTGTCGACGCTGCCATCATGGGCCTGGAGGTCGGCCGATCTGCCCCCGCAATCCGTGCCGGCAACTCCTTCTACATCGTGCAACTGATCGAACGACAAGAGTCCGAGCTGCCCAGCTTCCAAGAGTCCCGAAGCGAGCTCGCCGAGCGCATCTATCTCAAGAAGATGAACAAAGCGCGCCGCACCTGGCTCGACTCCTTGCGCCGCCAAAACCACGTCGAAATCCGGCTCTGAGCCGCCCCGCGCTGGGCCGCCAGCCCACCCGAGCCCCAAAGCCTCCCCGAGGCCCCTCTCATCCGTTCTTGGTTTTGGGGGATGGCGCACCATCGGCGTCATCGAGAGTTCATCGCGGCTCCCTCGTTGGCCCCTGCTCACGCGGGTGCCGACTTATATGCATAGTGCATATAAGTTCCTAGGCGGCAGTGCTAGGTTGTGACCGAGGGCTGGGCTCGCTCGCAGCACCATGACTTGATGGTCAGAAGCCCGGTCGTGTCACAATTTTCATCGAACCACGAACCTAGGTCGTTCACGAACACGCAATCCTCGAGCTTTCCGCCCGTTGCGCCCCGGAGCTGTCGGGTTCCGTGGGCGCCCAGGGCGCGTAGCTACCGAGGGCACTGTCGTCCGTCCAGGCGAATGCCTGTTCGAAGTTTACCTTGTCACGCCCAACTACGGCCCAGAACTGCCTCGAAGCCGTGCTTTGTCCAGATGGAGCATCTCCGGCGCCAGCGGAGCTACTGCGATGACTGGCGCAACCCGATACAGGGGCCAGCGCTAGGGGAAATCCGGGCCTTCGTCGGCGCCTCGGGTGGCGTTGACGATGTCCAAGGGTTTGGCCTTGTTGGCAGCCGCCTTGGACGCTTGGCTGATCATGTCCGGGTGAGCCGCAACGTCCGTCTCTTGGCCGCTAACGGATCCGTGGCAACCGCCACAGAAGCCATTGAAGACCTCGCGTCGGAACGACAGCTGAGTGAACTCGCCTGGGTAGAACTGCCCCTCTTCTCGCTGCAGGTGCAAGGTCAGGCCGCTGTCGCCGGCGAGCTGAGTATTGACGCCGATGATGAAAGGGACCCCACCGGGGATCTGCACTCGCGCCGAGCCATCCGACAGGAACGGTACGGTGCCGATCAACCGACGCCGTGAGTACACTCGCCCGTAGGAATCTTCGGTAATGAAGGGGCTGCTCTGATTCAGATCGGTCACGCCCTCGGGCGGCAGGCTCTCAAAGAACTGGAAAGAGTCGCCCATCTGCATGGGGCGACCGGAGCGCGTGTTCTGGAAAGCCAGGCTCAGAATCACCGGGACGTCCAGGTAGGTGAGTTGGGCCCGGTCGACCCGCGGCTGGCCGTCGTCTTTGGGGAAGATCACACCCGCGCCATTGACACCCGTCGCCAGACTCGAACGAAACACCTTCTTGCCGTAGTTCCCGACCACCGCGACGGGCCACAGCTCGTCAGTGGCGGGATCGCTCAGTCCAGTGAGCGGCGTGCGAGCGCCAGTTATTGGATCGAGGATTACGACATCGAAGTTGCCGCTGAACTGAGTGAGGTCCACGACGTTGGCCGCGTAGCTGACCAGCAGCTGGCCGTTGGGCAAGGGTGAGATGTTGCGGTATGCGCCCTGGGTACCGCCAGCAACGTGCCCGGTAGCCGCGGGGTCTGGGAAGTGCACAGCGCGCTGAAAGAACGGAGTTTTGCCGAAGTCCGGAGCGTTCGGCGTGACCGGGTAGTCCGCGGGGACGTCGCTGATCGTGTCGGGGCCGATGGAGCGGTTGATAATCGCCACCGTCCCAGCACCGTGAACAGCGCCGCGATCACTGAAGATTGCGGCAAAGTTCTTGTCTGCCAGATGCACCAGATCCGTGACCTGGTCGTAGCCAATACTGCGCCGCTGCCCGTAAAGCGGATGGTAGTCGCCACCATCGATGTTGATGCGACGGTCCGCCAGCTGGTAAAACTCGGGGACCCGCTTCTCCGCGATGAACAGTACCTGCCCGTTGCGTTTGAACGTGGGCAGCAGCTCCTGGTTGAGCATGAACGTCAGCTGGCGAACCTTGCCGCCCTCTAGAACATAGAGATTGGCGTTGAGCTTGGACGGGTCGGCGGGAGCCCGTTGCGGCCCCTGGTAGTCGAAGGCCGTCACGTTCTTCGTATTGCCCCGAGTGGAGGTGAACACGATGGTTCCATCGGGGGCAAAGGCTGGATCGAAGTTGTGAATCAGCTCGCCATTGGTTGGCACCGCCGCGCCGGAATCATCGACGGGCAGCGCATCGATGGTGGGCTCTACGGCACATCCCGATCCGTCCGGAGCGACGGTGTAGATGCGCCATGGCTCACTGGCTGACGTACGCGCCGAAAAAGCGATCAACTTGCCATCCCAGGACACTTGCGGTCGGCGGATGTCGCTGCTCGCCGAGTTGATCCCGCAGTTGCCGAGTAGACTGGTATCGCCACCGCCGACGCTGATGGCACCCGTGGCATCCTGCGAGGCCGAGATGAAACGCAAGTCAGCTCCGGGCGCAAAGTCTTCGAAATCCTGCGGCCGATCTGGCCCCGGTGCGGGTGATCGGCGCACGTACACGATGCTGTCTTACATCGTCGCTGCCGCGTGACCCGCCGCGCGCACCCGCTCCCAACTGAGCGCGTCGACGCAGGCAGGATTCGAATTTCGAAAGCGCATCTCGAACCGACCCCAAGGTTCTCGCGAACAGTATCTCGAACCGGCCCCAAGGTTCTCGCGAACAGCATCTCGAACCGGCCCCAAGGTTCTCGCGAACAGTATCTCGAACCGGCCCCAAGGTTCTCGCGAACAGCATCTCGAACCGGCCCCAAGGTTCTCGCGAACAGCATCTCGAACCGGCCCCAAGGTTCTCGCGAACAGCATCTCGAACCGGCCCCAAGGTTCTCGCGAACAGCATCTCGAACCGGCCCCAAGGTTCTCGCGAACAGAGCTCTAGCCCAACTCACCCGGCCGGAAAGCGCTGGGGTTGGCAGCCTTCCACGCCTCGATTTCCGCCTCATCGACGAATACGCCATCCTGGGCTTCGTCCACCGTCGCGTCGAACTTGTGCAGCGCTTCACCGCCGATGCAAGAGCTCTTGCCGGTTTCGATTCGAAAATCCCAACCGTGCTCCGGGCAGATCAGATCCTCGCCTTCGACGCGCCCAAGCGCCAACAGGGCAGCCCGGTGGGGACAGCGTCCGTCGAAAACGCCAACCTCATCGCCACAGCGGACGACCACCAGGTCCAGCTCTGAAACCACCGCGGCAGAGGGTTTGCGATCCGGCAGCGTACTCCACGTAGCAATTTTCACGGGCGTTCCCGGCATGTCGAGAGCGCCGAGACTAGCGAGCCACACGATTCCGGCGTGTGATCGATGTCAACCCGACTCGGCGCCCGCAGAATGCGTCGCCTCCGGATCACCTTCCAGAAGCACGCGCGCGCAGCTGCCGAGCGTCCCTGGCGATATCGATGTCAACCCGACTCGGTGCCCGCAGAATGCGTCGCCTCCGGATCACCTTCCAGAAGCACGCGCTCGCAGCTGCCGAGCGTCCCTGGCGATATCGATGTCAACCCGACTCGGCGCCCGCAGAATGCGTCGCTTCCGGATCACCTTCCAGAAGCACGCGCGCATAGCTCTGCCGAGCGTCCCTGGCGATGGAGCCCAGCAGCGCCTCGATGACTTCAAAGCTCAGCCGCTTGGCCATGGCTGCATTGGTCTCCGCGATCCGTTCATAGAGATTCACCTGCGGGCTGACGTGCTCCATGTAATCGCCTATGGCGTTGGCGTCGACGAAGACAGTGTCACCCCCACGCCCCTCATAGATCGACGCCAGTCCATCCAGCCGCACCCACTGGATTGTCGGGTCGGGAGTGCGGCGAAACAGCGGAATCATCGCCTCTGGGTTGAGCGTGTTGTAGGGCAGCTCCGGGTGAAGCGGTGCGCACGCCAGCACACTCGGGCCACCGAGCCTAGCATGCCCGTAGTCGGTGAGCTCTTGGCTAAAACGGATCCACCCCTCTGGGGAGGCATCGATTAGCGGCATGATCACCTGAACCACGACTTGTTGCGGATCCGCCGCCACCTTGTGCATGAGTTCGACCAGGGACCCCGGATCGTGGCTATCGCAGTAATGGACGTAGCGATGCACCTGCCCTTTCTTGCGGCCCTCACGCGAGTAGGGGCAGAACGCGTACTTCTCCAAGAACTCTTCGAGGTATCGGTCGTTGACCCGCAAGGCTTCACGTTCGAGCCGCTTCTTGACTGAAGCGGTGGCCGGCTCGAGCGCCTCGAAAGGGAACTCGATGTGCGTCGGGGCAGCGCGGGTGAGAAAGTCCTCAGCCATCCCCGCGAGTCTAACCCGGTTGGGAGCGGTCGGTTCTAGTGGTACGTGACGCTGATCAACCGGTGTCGTCACGCTGTCGAAGCAGGAAGCGATCGACTGGCGAGCCACAGCGCAGCCTTCGGCTGCCCTCGTCGCAAGAACATCCTGCCGTAGCGTTGGAAGTCCTTGGCGACCATCGTGCGCTGTCTCAGGGCGGACACGTCGTAAATCCCCCAGTCGCGGCAGCCATGTGGGCACCCCGGCCCACCTTCCTTGTTCGCTCGGAAGCCCCTGCTCGCCGTGATCTCGGCAACGGAGCTCTCCCGCAGGTTGCCGATCACGGTGCTGTCGACGCAACCTTGCACGTCGCCATTGGGCAGCACCGGGCCCAAGACGTACGTCGGATAGTGGCATGGATAGCGTCGCCGGTTATCGATTACGTGCTGCATGAAGGCACCGGAGCCGATCACTCGCTGCTCGCGCCCAGCAGCTTCACGAATTCGAACGAAGGCCTCACTCACTGGCGTCACACTCGGCGTGCTGCTCGCGCTAGCTTCCCGAGGTCGGTCGCCCAATGCGAACTGGCCGTCGTAGGACGGCGGTTGAAAGGCGATCGGGACGTCCAGATCCTGAGCGAACTTCAACATCTCGGACACGCGACTCACGTTGTGTTCCGTGACGGTCATGTTCAGGGTGACGGCCACGCTCGGGTGATACTTCCGAACTGCGTCGATGCCCGCGAGAGCTCGCTGGAAGGTGCCTGGTCGCGCTCGCAACTCGTCATGCTGCTCGTCCGGTGCGTCCAATGACACGAACAGGTTGTTCGCGCGACGGAGCAGCTCATGCCGCTGCTCCAGGAGGTAGCCGTTCGTGAATACCGTGGACCACAACTTGTGTTGCAAGACCCCGAGCAGCTCGTCGAGGTCGGTGCGCAGCAGCGGTTCCCCGCCGACGATGACTGCGAGGCGAAAGCCTTCTTGCACGAGTTGCTGATAGAATCGCCGGGCCTCGGACGTGGTGAGCTCCGCCCTTTGTGGGTAGTTCTGGCGGTTGAACTCCTGCTGCTCCGGCCCAGAAACATAGCAAAACGGGCACGCCAGGTTGCAGCGCACCGTCACCAGATGGTTGACGATGAAAGGGCGCTCTCGGACCCAGGCAGAAGCAGCGCCCAGGCTGCCCATCGCCAGCTGAACGGTTTCTCTGATGCTCATCTTCGTCGCTTCCCCTTCCTGTGCTGGATTCGATCAGGTTTCCCCGCACGGAAGACCTCCTGGAAGATCGTCTTCGCACGCTCACGGTCCCCGCATTGAAGCGCGACGAGGGCGTCGCGGTACTTGGCAACCAGTAGACGCGGATCGTCGACAACGGCGGCAAAGAGCTGGGCGACGGGTTCGTAAATGCTGCGCATGGAGTTCATGAACAGTACGAAAGCCTGATTGCCCCCCGCACGAACAAGCGAGGTATGCACGTCGAAGTCGAGATCCAGCAACGCGCGGGGATGACCACTTGGCGCTTCGACTTCGTGCGCGAGCGCCTCCACCGCATCCTCGAAGCCACCGAGACGATCCAAATCCGCGTGTTCGATTGAGTGCACGAGAATGGCTTCGCCGAGCACGGCGCGCGCCTCGAACATATGCTCGATGATCTGTGGCTTCGTCTCCTCGGAGCCCACTAGTGCGCTCAGGAACTCTATGCCTGCATGACTGAGGTAGTCCTGGACCGTCACCCCGCTACCCTGGCGGATACTGACCAAGCGCAGCTGCTCCAGCCGACGCAGCCCTTCCCGCACCGTGTTGCGTGTCACAGCAAACTTCGCGGCCAGGGTCCGCTCCGGCGGCAGCTTGTCTCCCGGGCGAAAAACGCCGTCCAAGATGCTCGAGCGGATCGCTTCCGCGACCCGCTCGGACGAGCGACGCACCTGAAGCGGCTGGAAAGGGTCGACCAATTGGCTCATTGGAGGTACCAATAATACGAATGGCCATCTCCGTCAAGGGCCATCTGGGCGCCCAGGACGGCGGTTTTCGCCGGGTGAGTCCCCGGGGCGGCTACTAAGGTCGGCAGTAGAAACGGGAACTTTCGTCGGCG
Source organism: Polyangiaceae bacterium (assembly GCA_965222375.1). GTDB lineage: Bacteria > Myxococcota_A > Polyangia > Polyangiales > Polyangiaceae > JACKEA01. Next base: position 1,228,126 of record CBDCTZ010000016.1, on the reverse strand, counting down.
GCGCGCGGCTAGCCTCGCCCTGCCAACTTTCCGATGGCGACCGGGTGCATCTGCTAACGACCAGGCGGCTGCGCCAGAGAACCGATGTTGCCGTCGACACCGACGACTAGTTGCAGCACGAAGCGAACGTCACCATCCGGCGTCGCACTGATATCCATGCCGCCGCCGACAACGGGTGCGAGGGCCCAACTGCCAAGGGCATCGCCGATCATGGGTAGGTAGCGCCCGCCGATCCACAGTTCTTCGTCGTCACGTAGCGGCACATCGAGCAGGGGGCCGAAGCCAATACCAATTCCGACCGCGTAGTAGCGGAACAGAGCAGCGGTCTGCAGCGAAGTGGGTGCGCCGAACTCGGGATAGGCATGGGGACCGGCCATGACGGCCAGCTCCGTGCGCAGGGACGTGCGCAGAGATAGCTCCAGTGCGGCGTTGTAGCCGACACCCAAAGGGGAATCATCGAAGTTCGTCTTCCCAACCTGTGCGCCCAGCAGCAGTCGATAGCCGACTTTGGTGAGCAGTCGCTCTTCCGGGTGTGAGTGCAGCGCTTTGCGCAAAGCGGCATCGCTAGCGGAAAAGTCGTGACTGCCACCGGGACCATATTCGAGAACCGTCGTGGTGAAGCCACGATCACCGACCACCGCGAAGACATCGCGCAGACACAATCCCTGCTTGGTCACGACCGGGCGACCGTAGGCGCGAACGAAGCTCGGTTTCTCCCACTTGAAGCGTGCGGCGAGCTTCGGCGAGAGCCCCAAAAGGCAGAACTTCCCTTCACCCCAGGGAGAAAGCCACACGCCGCCGCCACCCTCCACCACGCCATCGAAGTAGTGATGTTCCACCATCGGCACGCCGCCCTCGAGTCCAGCCGTGACGCCAGTCCAGTAGACCTCCGTGCCGGCGTAGAGCGCTGGATTGCGACGCACGTCGGTCGGACCTACATCGTGGGTAGCGCTTCTGAAGTGACGCCCTTCCACGGCGGTGGGCGGCACGAACTCGGCCGATGACATCGATTGCCCGCGGGCCAGCCCCGTGGCGAGGGCAACGCTCATCCCGAGCGCGATCATGATGAGGACACGCATGACAGGCTGAATGAACGCGCTCACGAGCGGGAGCTTACAGTGAGTTGGTGGAACGGTGGGGTGACTGCTGAGACGGCCAGCTCGCACGGGCAGCGCGTTTCCTGGTCGCTCAGCGCGAACGCAGGGGTAAGCGCGAGAGTAGTGCCCCAGGGCGGATAGGGAACCGACCCCAAACCAACCCACGACCCCGGTTGTGCGCAAGCGTTGTTTGCACCGCGCCTCGGCTGTCTGAGCGACCGCGTGGACGCTATAGCGACCGAATGATACCGTTTCGAGTTGACGGTGAGTGGGCTTGCTAGGCGGCGGTGACTGACGATGCGATGGACGACTGTCGGAACGGTGGCGGCATTGGCTAAGCCTGGGGTGCAGCGATTCCGGCGGCAGCGACGCCAGTTCGGCGGGCAGCGGCAACGCGGGGGGTAGTGCCGGCTCCGGGGGCAGTGGCAACGCAGGGGGAAGCGGCGGCACTGCGGGCAGCGGCAACGCGGGAGGAAGTAGTGGCTCTGGACCAGAGCCCAACGCCGCTGCCGTGACGTCCGCGCCTGGGCGGGAACGGTGACCTTGGGGCACTCCAAGGATGCACCCCGTCGGGTAGCACGCCTCGGGTATCGCGAAGCGCGTCGACCCGCCCAGATCGGCAGTTGAAGATCCAGGCGGATCACGATGCCATGGGCAACTGAAGCTTCCCGTCGCAAGCCCTTCTTGAAAAAAGAATGGCGGTCGGGTGTACCACACCACCAAGTGTGAAACACATCGTGGGTAGAGCGCGTCTCGCCTACACCGAAACGATTTCGAAACGGCGTTCCCCACTTCGCGTTTGGCATGGTGCAGCATGCCAGCATTTTTTCGAACTACTTCGCCGGGGATACGCGCAGCAGCGTCTCCGTAGCAAAGAGTCAGGGAGGTCGAGATGACTCGTTTTTGCACTTTCGCGTTTGGTTTGTTTTCAATGTTTCCCCTACTCGCCTGTGGCTCGAGTGGCGACGGAGTAAGCGCTGCCGGCGGAGGCATGGCTGGCTCGGGCGCTGTGGGCGGCACCAGTGGGAGCGGCGGCGTCAGCGGCAGTAGCGGCGCAAGCGGGAGCAGCGGCGCAAGCGGCAGTGCAGGTACAGCTGGCACGGGCGGCGCGCCGAGTTCGCACCAGTGCCTCAAGCACGCATCAGTCACAGCCGAACAGGCATGCAAGCTCTTCGGCGAGGGAACTTGCAAGCAGCTCGCCTGCTCGCAGCTCTCCTTGCTATCCTATGGGTTTGCAGACGTTCCGGATTGCGTCCAGCAGATCAGCGCCAACTGTCAGAACTATCTCGCGGCACCCGGCAACGGCGTCAAGCCAGCCTACTACGCGGCTCAGGGCGAGGAGCTTGCTTCCAAGTCCTGCGGGACGACCAGTTATGCTGTCTTCGAGGGTCCTGCGTGCATTGGACCCGGCGCGCAGACGGACGGAACGACTTGTTATGCGCACGGGCAATGCGCCAGCGGGTACTGTTCGATGTCGTCCGGACTGTGTGGAACCTGCAAGGCGATTCCTGGACCGGGGGAGACCTGCACAGACGAGTGCCAGAAAGGTCTAGGCTGTGTTTCTGGAACGTGCCAGGTGCTCAAGAAAGCCGGCGAACCTTGCACGTCGTCCAGCCAGTGCGCAGATGAGCTGGAGTGCAGCAGCACTTTCGGCAATCCAGGCCAGTGCCAGGCCAGGAAGGCGGAAGGCGAGGCCTGCAGTCCATTGGACGACTGCGCTGCGGGACTGGCTTGCATCTCTGGGTCTTGTTCCAAACGGCTTCCCCTCGGCACGACTTGTGACCCATATGAGTTGCTCTCGTGCCAGCTCACCCTCTACTGTAGCCACAGCACGAAGAAGTGCGTGACGAAACCGCCTCCTCCATCTGCGGGTGAGGCTTGCCAATTCATCACGCCCGACGGCAACTTCGACTATGTTTGCGGCGGTGGCGCCACCTGCGTCAGGCCTTCCGGGGCCCAATCGGGCACCTGCATGCAAGTCGCGAAAGAAGGCGAGAGTTGCAGCGACTCCACAGGCCCAAAGTGTCAGTTCGGCCTGACCTGTCTGTCCGGCAAATGTCGGAGAGCCAGTTCGTTGACTTGCGCACCGAGCTGACGGGCAGCCAATTCAGCGACGGCGCCGGGTCGTGCCCCAGGGGTATTGCTTCACTAGGGACCAGCCGTGGGAGAGCGTGTCGGCATCCAGTTCGCCAAAGGCGGCGGCACGGAACGCGGCAGCGAACTCTTCCACGCTGGCGAAGCGATCTTCGGGCTTCTTCGCGAGGGCCACGGCAAGCACGAGTTCGATTTCCACGGCCACCTGCACGAATCCACCGGGCTGCTGCGGCTGGGTGTACAGCACGTCCAACAAGAGAGGCCCGATCTCGTCGCCCACGAAGGGCGGTTGGCCGGTGAGAGCCCGATAGGCGATGGCAGCGAGAGCGTAGAGATCCGCACGATGATCCACGGGCAAACCCTGGGCTTGCTCCGGCGGCATGTACTGAGGCGTCCCCATGGCGACCTCTTGAGTCAGCGCTGCGCCGCCCTGGATCTTGGAAAGCCCAAAGTCGAGCACCTTCCACTTCTGCGGCAACGTATCCACCAGGAACAAGTTGGCGGGCTTCAAGTCGCGGTGCACCACGCCTGCGTCTCGCACGGCCGCGAGGGCATCCGCGGCGTGGTCGACCATGGTGACGATGGCGTCCAAGGGCAGCCGACTGTCAGCGGCCTTGCGCAAGTAGAACGCCAGGTCGTGGCCTTCGAGCAGCTCCATGGCGATGAATGGACCACCGTAAGGCGTGAATCCGAGCTCGTAGACTTGCGCGACATGCTCCGTGGGCACGGCAGCAGCGGCTTGCGCCTCCCGCATGAAGCGTTGCACGTACTCGGAGTTTTCGACCATGTTCGGATGCAGCAGCTTCAGGGCGACTTTCTGCTGCGTCGGCACATGCACGGCGGAATACACTTCGCCCATGCCGCCGCGGCCCAGGAGTAGCTCCAATTCGTACTCCCCGACGGTCTGGCCCGTCATCTGACCTTCACCGGTGCGCAACGCCCAGTCCAGCTCCGTCTTGGCTTCGACCAGCTGGGCATCACGCTGTTTGAGTTCGCTGCGCATTTGCTTGGCGCCAGCGATGGCGTCGGTCATCGCCCGGCGGCTACTGCGCGCCAGGTAGAAGGTCAACCCGAACACGACTTGCATCATGAGTACGCGGTACCAACGACTCATCGTGGGGACTTGTTCCACGGAAAACAAGCTGTGGTCCGGGACGATACGCAAAGCAATTGAGACTGTGATGACCAAGTACAAGCCGGCGATGGTCCCGTACACGCCTCGGGCTGCGGAGCTGTTGGAGCTCATGCCAAAGAAGTAGATGGCCACCGTGAGCATGGCAGCGGCGGCGGAGAACAGCCCCAGGTAGTAGATGACCAGCACGCCCAACACGGAGCCGAAGGTCCCCACTACGACGACTAGCCGAGGGGTGTAGCGGGCTTCGTCTCGGATGACGTGCAGGGTGATGAGGGAGACCAGCAACAACGCCCCAGTGAACACTGCGGTGGTCGTGCGCAGCCACATAGGCCCCGGCAGAAACAGCAGGAACGCCTCCAATACGCCGAGCAAGATTGCCAGCGCGCGGAAAAAGACGCGCGCGCGCTGCACTTCTTCGGACTGCACGATGTCCGTGGGCGATGGATGCCGCTTCGAAAACGGCGATTGCGCCGGGTCCGCCCCTTGGGCTGCAGCGTCCACACTCACCACGACACACTAAGCAGTACCATCGACGAGGGCGGACGAGAACGTCGGCGCCACAAAGCGGCCGCAATTGCGAAGGAAAGCTGGGGGCGCTACTAGCCCATGCCGCGAAGCACCGTACCTGCTCCGACGCCTCGTTGCGTCGTCCGGCGGGGTGATCGCCAGGTGAAAGCCGGCAATGAGGTCGCGATATAGAGTCTACCCAAGCAACTCCGGCGCATACGTTTCCAGGCGCGCTTGGAGCAGGTTGCCAGCGTGGCGTGACAGCACGGCGACCTCAGGCTCAGAAAGCCTGCGGAGGTTCGTCGAGATGGCTGAGGCAAATGCGGCGTCGGTCGCGGAATCGACATTCTCCGCCGTACCGATCGAGAACCAGATCGGTTTGCGGTTGGCGGTGCTCAGGGCAAGCTCGAGGTGCTTGAACTGCAGACTACGAACCTGCTCCATCCAGATTGGGACCGAGGCCGTGAGGACGGCGCTCCCCAACTCGGGTGGGCTGATGTCGATGTCAAACGGCTTGCCCGCATCGCTCACGATGGCGTAGTGCAAGTCGTTCCGGTCTCGGACGAGAGGATTGACACCAAGATTGTCGTAGATTCCGCCATCCGCCAGTGAAACGAACTCCACCTCGTGCACCGGGTACTCATCCCGATTCAGGCGGAGCGGAGGGAACACTGGCGGAAACGCTGACGAAGCGGCTACCGCACGGCTCACGGCAAAGTCATGAGCGGGGTGCACACCGAGATCCCACTCGCCCATCTCCGCGGGCTTGCCCCCTCCGGTCGCGAAGAAGAATAGGTTGCCCGTCGGCAGGCAAGTTGCGTTGATATACAAGCGCGGTCCCGCGGCCAATTCGCTCAACGCACGTCCGTGGAACAGGTGCCGATCGTAGCTGGAAGCCAGCATGTCGAGGCGCGACGCGAATGGGTTGAGGAGGCCACCGACGACGGATGAGACGGCAAGGGATCGCGTGCGAAGGAACCCTTCTAGGCGATCCAAAGCATCTGGTTGACCCCAATTCGCCGCCAGGAACCCGCCAGCGATGCTACCACCACTCACGCACGAAAGGAGGTCGAGCTTGTTGAGCAACTTCAACTCGGTGAGCCTGCGAAACACACCGAGATGAAATGCGGCGGCGCGAAAGCCACCGCCAGAGAGCGCGAGGCCGATGCGCTTCTCCTCGCCAGCGATCATGATCGTCATGTGAACTCGCGTCCTGCGACGACACTTCCGTCCTGTGCAACGACAAGCGTCAAGCCGTCGCTCTTCGAGCCGTACGCGGTCTCATACCCGTGCTTCTCACGCCAGGCGGGATTGTCCCACCAGCTGTTGTAGGGACTCGGCTCGTTGAAGTGCAAGACGGGGCTGGCTGGCTGGCCATACTTCACAACGCGGGCCACAGCCGCTGCGTCCGGATGGTAGTGCTTGGCTCCGTTGCTGGAGACCAACCAATGACGGCAGCTTACCGCCTCGACCAGCGCGGTGGACACGTTGTTTTGGCTACCGTGGTGCGGCAGCTTGAAAAGGGTGAGAGCACGCCTGTCGGGATCGAGTAGCGCCACGGCGTCGATGAGATCCTCAGGGAATGCGTCACCGGCCAGAATCATGCGCATGTTGCCGTACTCGAGAAGTAGCGCGATACTGCTGCCGTTGGGCGCGCTCGTGTCGCCAGTGGACGAACCGTCGGCAAGGGTCTCGAGGCTCTGGGTCGAGTCCAACTTGGGTGCCGTGGGTTTGCTCCTTCCCATCGGCTCCAGCCCTCCCGGCACCAAGTCCGGGGAGACTTCGTTCGGATCGAGAGTCTGGTTTTTCAGCGCCGCCTCGACGTCGCGTCGCCACTTTGGCTTCAGTTCAGTCAAACGCGTCTGGGTGGGACCCAAGACCGTCAGATGCAGGTCGTGCGCCAAGGTGATCGCCGGGCCGAGGGCAGCATCCTCCCGGCGAACGGGACCGCCCTGAAAGGCGTCGTTCCACTTCTGGTTGCGTAGCCAGATGCTGAATTGCTCGCCTTGCTTGCCACCAAAGGGCTCGAGCTCATTGCCGAACAAGTGACCAGCGGCGTTTTCGGCCAAAGCAGTGCCGGTCAGCCCCGGCTCGAGCGGCTCGACCGCGTGGCCGTCTAGATGCGTCCAGCCATTGAACCAAACGTCCTTGAAGGTCAGTCCAGGCAGTGGGTCCTCGGTCACCAAGCCGCTGAGTACGCCGTAGATGTGGTCGGTGTCCACATGCGTCACGACGAGCAGCTCGAAAGCTCGTTGTGCCTCGGGCAGCGTAGCAAGGCGTTTGCGAAATGCCTTGCCAGTGGCATTCACGCCAAGGTCAACCAACAATTGGCGACGGTCGGACGCCGGCCCCCAGCGCAGCCAAAGCGCGTCTCCTTCACCAGCAGGGAGCATCGTCAGGTGCATGTCAACCGTCCTCTCTGAGAGTGAATGTGGAGGCGCTCCAGTCGACACGGGCCGCCATCAATGCGACGTCATTCAACGCCGCTTTCGCTTTCAAGCTGCGGTTTTGCCAGGTGCGCAGCACATCGAGCAAGACCGAAAAGGTAAGCGTGAACATCGGCCGTTCCCACCCACTTCCGAGCAACAAGGAGATCGCCCGCTGCTCGGTCGCTTGGTCCCGAAGCAGCAACGCGCCGAGAAGAATTCGACCGTCCGGTAGCCACGTGAAATCGCGTGCGAGGTTCTCGAGCCACCCAAGGCGCTTCTGCAACACTCCGGCCTGATATAGTACTAGCGCGCCTAGAACCGCTCCTACCGGGTCCCGATACTTGTCGTATAGGAGTTGCTCGGCGCTGGCGTCGACAACGGTGTGCGCAGTGAACGTGCGTCCTCGGGCCAGCATCTGCTGCACGGCGCTCGATACGATGCGAGCTGGGCTGACCCAGGCCCGCGCCGCGGAGCCGTCGGCATAGCGCTCGAAGCTGACGAAGCAGAATGCCTCGCTCCCATGACCTTCAGGATTGATCGGCAGGGAGATGCTGCGCGTCACACCGTCCAACGCAATCTTGACAGACGGCGTCCCACTTCCGAGTGGTTTGTGGGTAAACCACCAGGTTTCGCCTGACGTATAGTTTGGTTTTGGGGGTCGGTCAGCCCGGGCCACGGCGGTTGCTCCAACGATGTCGATGAGTTCTGGACGTTCCGGCAGCGCCTCCAACCCATCGAACCCCTGAGCAAGCGCCTGGCTCGACTTCGCGTCCGAGAGCCCGAGCGACACCTCGGTGTCCTCGCCGGATTTGATTTCGACGAGTTGCGATCGCGCACGGCCGTCATCGAGAACCGCGCTCACTTCGTACCATCCTGGGTCGAGATCGACGGTGTCGCCTCTCTTCGTTTCACGGACCAACGCCAATTCGCTATCTCGGACCTGAATGGGCAAGGTCATGCGAAGTTGCGCGGAGTCTGTTTCCAGCCAGGTCGTCAACTTGCCCGATTTCATCGGTCCATCTCCACACTGTGTGAATACTCGGGCGGCAAGGCGTTCAGGGCATCCCTCTTCTCCGAGAACGGCAAGCTGGTTGTCACCTTTATGATGTAGAGGCCTGCAGCAACCTCACGAACCAGGGGCCAGTCATCCGCATCTTCGACGATCTTCTCGTTGCCACGAGATAGGGTCGCCCGTGAGTTCGCATGCGCTTCGTCGGGATCGAGGGTGAGGGTGAGGGAAACGGCTGGCGGCTCTTCAAGGCTACAGAGCGCCTGGGCGGTGGTGCCTACGTGTCCCGTGAGTTCCGCGATCTGCATGGCTGAACCAGACGCACGCTGTATGCGAGGGAGCAAGGTTTCGGCGAGACTGGCGGTGGTGACTTGCCAGCGCTCACCCTGTTTCCTGGGCCCAACCGCTGCAGCCCCTCTGAGACATGCCAGCAGAGCTTCGTTGAATAGACTGACACCCCCGACGCGCGCCCAGGCGCGCTCGCGGGGGCCGGCGGCGAGGAACAACGGCGATGCGACGCACCTCCCGAAAGGTTCATCACCTCGATAAGCCCCCTGCATGGTCTCAAACTGGCCAGCAATCGCTGGACGCTCACGACAACTGTCCACGAACCAAAACTGGTGCGCGGCGGCCTGCTCGCCGTTGAGTGAGGCGTGCAAACCGCGCATGTCGAGGGCGGCCCACAGCGTCGCTTCTTGCGCGTCACCGCCGAAGTCCTCGAGTAGGAGGGTAGCGCCTTGCTTGGTCAGCTGAACGCCATGCCCAGCCACATAGACGATCGCTGTCGCGGCTCGGTCTGCAAGACAGAGTTTGCGAAACGCCCGCCAGTCCTTCAAGACGGACTGCCTCAAGGCATCGGGTGGCGCGTTGAGGTGGGCTGCGACATCCGCATGGATCACTTCGTCGGCTGCCGGCGCAGCGCAGAAGAACACGCTTCCCAGCTTCTTCCCAGACTTCCCGTAGTCCTTGAGAAGCCAGGCGGCGAACTCGGACGCCGAGCGCGCAGCACTGCTCAACTGCGCAAGGCCGGACTGCGCCCCAGCGACGGTGGGCTCAGCACCGTCAGCGAGGTGCCGATAGCGACTCACACCGAGCACGAACGCATGGGTGCATGGACCATCGATCTCATTGTTGACTATTGCGACCATTGCCTCTCCTGTGGACAGGGGACCGAAAGTGGGCTTTCGGAAACGGTGTAGTGTCGACTGTGAATGTCATCACAGCCATCCCAGCTCCTCACGAACGTCTTGCGCCAGCGCGTTCGCAATCGTGTAGATGGGAATGCCCTCATTGTACGTGGCGTCAATCACACCGGGCTCGCCACTGTGATGCAAAGCGATGAGCTCCCAATTCGCATCGAAGCATGGTGAACCAGACGACCCCGGATCTGTGTTGGTTCGGTACCGAACCCGCGTCTTTTGCTCGTTCACTGCAATGATGCTCTGGGTATCGAACGCGAGCTGCATCGGCTTTCCATGTGGGTGCTGAGGTATCAGCAACGGGCTGTCCGGTTCGATCAACGGCTCGTCGTTCGGGAGCTCAACCCAACCCCTCGCTTCCTCCTCAACGGACTCCTCTCCTGCGGCGACTTCGAGGCGGATCAACGCGAAATCCAACTCATCTCGGGAGGGTTCGCGCTCACGCTCGTTGGGCGGCGTCGTGTCGACCGGGCTGTGAGGGCTGGAGGCAACCAACCAGTCACTCCCACTGACGGCGTGCGCTATACCCTTGTCGGAGATCTCTGCATTGGGCAAGACCCGGTAGTCAAAGCGAGCCACCACCTTGGGTTTACTCTCTTGAAGTTGGCTTCGGACGACATGATGGTTCGTGAGGACCAGATCTTTGGCAACCAGGAACCCGGTGCCCGCGGGGTGTCCTGCGATTTCGACAACGCACACTTGGCGCTCGATACGCTCGAGCCGGGCACGCCACGCGGAGATGTCCTTGAAAGCCAGATTGGAGCGGACAATCTTCTCCAGTTCGGGACGGCGCTCACGCTGCGCGACGCTGCGCTGAATGGAGCTCAGATAGCGATCTGCAAAGTGTTTCAGAGCCGCGTTACCGTCATTCGCGATTCGGGCCCCTGCGACGAGCTCTTCAACGCGGCCGCGAGCTTCCGCCCATTCAACCAGCCGGTGGACGCGTTCATCCAGCGCACCTGAGGTAAAGTCATCCAGCCGCAGGTTCAGCTCTTGACGCAACATGCCGCGCAAGTCGGCTTCGCTGGGGAACGCGCTCTTCATCGCGAGGCACAGGGCCTTGAATTCGACCCCGGTCAGATCGGGGATGGCGCTCTCCGAAAGCAGCTCGGGCTCTCTGTTATTCGGCGCGCGCCGTTGGCCGGGATCGCGGTTGGCGCGGCGGCGCCGTATCAATCCGAACAACACAACGCTGCCGATCGCAATCGCGATCGCACCACCGACGAGCCACGTAACCTTCCTGGTCGGTGGGGGCTCGCCCTGGTGACCCTGCGGATCGACGCCAGGCGGCAGAGCAGACGGCTCGGGCGCTGCCGCAGGAGGCTCCACGCGAACGGTGGCCTCCCGGACCGTGGCTCGCGCGATCGTAGTACGCGGCAAAGGGGTGACTTCGGTGGTGCGGGCGTGCCGAAACTCCACCGTGCCGGTGAGCAGTGCGCCATCTGGTAGGCAGCCAATCGTGAGCGGCAGTGGCTTGCCGTTGATGCGGCGTGTGAGCTGCGCGGGCCCGCGCAGCACAAGACGTCCATGGGCTGAACTCTCAATCAGGACGCCGTGAGAGAGTTTTCTGAGCGCTGGCGCAACGAGCGACTTTGCAACGTCGGCCACGAACGTTTCGAGTGAGTTTGGCGTCCAAGGCTCGTCTTTGAGCGTGCGAGATTCGTCGTACGAATGCCAAGAGCTCAGCCGCGCGGTCAGGGTAAACAAGCTCGTCTTCTTCGTGTAGTCGAACGGTACGGGGACGAGCTTGCGAGTTGCGCTCAGCCTAAGCGTGAGTTGGGCGGCCTCGCGCGAAGCCTGCGTGAGCCCCTTGGCCGCGACCATCACCCCGACAGCGCGTTCCAATGCTGCGCCCTGCGCGGGCGACAGCGGCCCATCCTCGAGGGCTACGTGGATACCAGCGCAGCGGAAGGAACCTCCACCGGAGGCCAGCGAGGTGGCAGGGACCGATAACGTCAGCGCAACTAGACAGGCAGCGTAGTAGCGGTTCATTCGTGCCACCCGAGCGCTAGCCCAATGCGTAGCAGGTCCGCGTTTGCATCGTTCTGAAACAATCTCAGATACCCGGGAGTCCAAAGCAGCTGAAGATTGCCTGCGAGAGCGACGCCGATCTCTGCGTTGGCGCCGAAGCCGGTGGCGCCATCTCCGTCCAGACGAAAGTAGAAGTCTCCGTGAGGCGTGAGCGATAGCCGCGTGGGGCTTCCTAGGAGGTAGCCGACCCCAAGAGTCGCACCGCCTCCGGATTGGATCTCCTCTTGCTTGCTGGTTGGGTCACGATCTAGGTCGATCCGCGCCAGACTCTGGGTTGCGCGGAGATCGACCCGGCAAGACCAGCTCGAGAGCAGGCAGCTGCTGCCCGACCTAGCCAGCATGGACAGCGGGCGTACGGACACTCCAATAGTAGGCGCAATGAATAGTGGCAGCGGAAACGGTTCCGACGCGCGCACAACTTCCGTTCCAGCGAACAGTGTCCAGCCCGGTACACCAACGTGAATGCGATGTTTCGTTGTACCTTCATCCAGCATCACGACTCGGCCGAGGTCACGCCGTGCGCTCACGCGCAGCTCGACCTCGTACAGGCCAGCGTCCGCCGCCGCAAACACCGGCGTCGCAGAATGTGGCGTCGCGAGCGTCGCGTGCCTTTGCCAGCCCTTTGGGCCGCTGACGATACGCCAGTAGTAGCGAGGGTTGGCATCGACGGTGTCGGAGCTGGAGCGAGCGTCGAGCACGGCCTCGACACCGAGAGTCGCCGACTGGTCCGACCCGACAGCACTTGCGGTGGGCCCGTCGGCCACCAGATACGTGACGCGATCCAAAGACTGCCCGAGGGGATTGCTCACCTGGAGTTCGAACTCGTAGCGCCCGGCGTGTGATGCGACGAACTCGCACTGCCGCTTCGTCGATTCCGTGCACGGAAACCCGGACGGCGGGGTGGGCGCAGAGATCAGGCGCCAAACACGCTTGGCGCTGACGGGAAGCGAACGCGATGAATCGAGTCGGATTCGTGAGCCAGGTCTGCGAAGTTCATTCTTGCCCGCGTGGGCGCGCGGCTTTTGGGTGACGTGGACCTCGACCTCAGAGCAGGCTCTCCCGGGGCCGACGACTCGTCGAACACACAACCTAACGCGTTGTCGACCGAGCTCAGTAGCGCGAAACCGGTAGCGACGCCCTCCGTCGCCACTCAGTGGCACGACCCGCGCCCCGACCAGTTTCCACTCGTACACGAGCTGGTCGTCGTCATAGAGCACTTCGGCGCAGCTCCGCAACGTCACCATGCTCCCCAACGTCACGACGGACCCCGGCAGCACATTGATCGGTGGCACGGCCTCCGACCTGCTTCTGGGCAGTACTACCTGACGAGCTGCCTCCTGCACCCGGTCGAGTACCGTCTCGGTTTCCTCGCCACAACCACCCACCCGCTTCAGCAAGTCGACCCGCGTTCCGTTCTGAAACGCGTAAAGTTCGAGATCCACGCGTATCTTGCCGTCTGGGAGGAGGTGAATCTGGGCGCTCAGGTAGTGCGCCTCACCTTTCGCTTTGTGAAAGCGTCTGCGCTCCTTCTGAAACTTGTCGATGATGTCCGCCCCGGCGTAGCGTTCCAGGCGGCGCGCCGTCCCGTCGACCTTGCGCTGCAATTCGACGATCCGCGAGTATGACGTGACGTCAGCGTACTTGCTGTTGAGTTGGCGGGCGCCAATGCGCGCACCGTCGAGAAGCGCACTCTCGACCAGAGCGTAGAGCGGGCGTTCCTGCGGACTCAGCTGATGACTTGCCAGCGCTCCGATGTACAGCACTGGCTTGGTCGCCGCTCTCGGCGGCTTCTTCGTCTGCGCATTGGCTTCACTCAGACCAAGTGCGCACATGGCGACGACACTCCATATCGCGGAGCGAAGCCAGCCACGTCCGCCCAAGCACGCGGTCAACAGAACGCCGAACACCGAATCACTCGCTCAGAATCGCAACCGCGCGGGCCAACAAGTCCTTGTCATCTTCGAGGAGGTCGCCCAACGTCGGCATGTGAACCTCGTCGGGTTCAACGCCGAAATCTTCCAGCACGGTGCCGGCGTTGTCGCCGACGCGAGTCGTCCTGCGGATTGCCACGCGGAACGAGGCGTTCTTCGGGAGTTGCTTGACCGTCTTGGGCCCGGGTGTCAGGTCATGAATACGCTTCAGCAGGTCCCAACCGAAAACATTGGCCCCACCGGCACCCGTATGGGTCGCTGTGCCTAGCACCTTTCCGATCTTGTGGTCTTGAAACCCGGCCGCAAAGATGTCAGTCGTGCTGTAGCATCTTGCATCGATCAAGAGGACTACCGGCCCCTGGTACTTTCGGCCGATGGAGTTCACGTCATCTGAGAGTGGCCAGCCTTGCGAAAACTTCGCGCCGGTCTGAACGGCGCGTTCGATGGAAGGCGTCCATCGCTCAAACCAACTTGGCAAGCGTCTGCACAAGCTGAGGATGTCTTCCGTCGTGACGAAATGCGTACGCTCTGGCTCGATGGTTCTAGACGTCAACATTTGCAGCAGCGTCTCACCGGCGACAATATTGCCTCCTGGATTTCCACGCACGTCGAGGATGAGGCCATCGCCTGGCATGAGCTCGAGGATGCGCTGAAACTCCTGGACAAACTTGTCAACCCGCTCCTCGGGCACTGCGCTCGCAGCCGTCGGATCGAAACTGGCGATCTTTATGTACCCCAAGGTCTTGCCGTCTGCCTCCAGATTGCGGAACGTGAAAAGGCTCGGGTGGTGGCTCACGACGGAGAAGTCGATCTCGGTACCGAGGGCCTCGAGTCCGTTCAGTGACGCTGTGATCGCTCGGGTCAAAGCCGTGACTTTTTCATCGAAGACTTGGTCTTTCAGCAAACGCACGTTGTCCGCCTCGGCGTCAATTCCGTCCGATAGGAAGCTACCGAGCCCGGCCTCATCGACACCTTCTAGACTCACGGCCTCATCACCCGCGCCACTGGGCGGACCCACGATCTGCCATTCAAACCGGACCTCTCGAGCCTTCCCGTCGCCGCCTATGTAGCGCACATCCACCCAGTCCTCGTCCGGGGGCAGCGACATCATCAGCGGACGGATAGTCATACGTTCTAGGCCGCGCGCGAACCGCGCCGCTGGGTTGCTACCGGCGTTGCGTTCCGCGTTGTTGGCGACGGCTCGCTCGATCGCCACGCCGTTCCAATGCGTAACGATCGAGCCAGGCACGAACGAAGCGTGAGCGAAGCCCAACAACAGACGCGACACGAGGTACCGGCGTTCTTCCGCTCTGGTGAAGGCGGCAAGCTCGAAGGGCAGAACCGCTGTCGCCCGTCGGTAGGGGTCGGGTAGGATGTAGTTCGTGTGAAGGTCGCGAACGTCCAGGAACGTCGAGATCATCTCCTGGTGGAACTCGCGGTCACCAATGTGACCGATCCGTCGGCGGAGGAGGCGGAGACGTTGCACCGGATTCACCGCGTACATCGACTGTTTGAGCGGTAGGTGGACGTAGAAGTCTTCCATTAGGTGCAGGGCTTGCTCCACGAGCAGTCGCATTTCCTCGGGCTCGAGTTGCTTGGCGCTGCCTAGAAACTTCTGTAATTCTGTTGGTGCCAGGCCACTCCGCGCGAGTTCCTGTGCAAATCCGGTCGCTATCATGTTGAACCCTCCCACTGTAACGGGATCGACGGCGACAGCAGCAGCCGCTGCACACCACTCCCCTCGACAGCTAGTATCACACGAGTCGACGGGCCTGTGTCGAGCGACAATGCGTCGCCGCTCGCAATTCCGGTTCTTCGCGAACCCTGACGAGGCCGACCGACGGGCGCCGCCAATACTTGACGCCAGACACTGCGTCACGAACTCCAGGAGCTGAAGAAGCCCGCGGGGCTAGCTACCGCATACCGTGGAGTAGATCCGATGGCGTGGCGTGCCACCCCGGGTCAAGCGGCGCGCCCATTCGATTTCCTCGTCCACGATGCGCAGCAGCTCCTTGGCTTTGCGGGCACCAGCCACACTCCGGCCATTGATGTACAGGGCGGGGGTTCCGCGCACGCCGACCCGAAGGCCCTCGGTGATGTCAGCCCGAAGCGTGGAAGCGTGCGCATCAGTATGAACGGCGTTGAGGGTCGCCTTCGGGTCCAGGCCTAAAGCTCGGGCAATCTTCATCAGCGCCGGATCGCTCAGATCGCTTTGGGTGTCGAATAGCTGATCGTGGGCTTGCCAAAAAGCGGTCCCGCCCAGCTCCGAATGAGCCTCGATGGCGAGAGTCGCGGCCGCCCGGGCGCGGGAGTGATTCGATAGCGGGAAGTTTCGCCATACCAAACGCACGTCGCCTCCACGCTTGGCAAGCACTTGGTCCAGCGCAGGCGCGACTCGCTTGCAATAGCGGCACTGGAAGTCAGAAAACTCTACGATCGTCACCAGAGGCTTGGATGCGCCCCGCGCCGGCTGCGACGAGACCCGAGGACAGGTCCGCTCTGGCACGTCCAAACCAATGCCGATCATGTTCTTGCGGGTGCGCGCAAGATAGATGCGGCTTTCGGCGACGCCTTGGGCGGACAGGCTTCGGGCCGCCGCGCGCTCCTTTTTTATCTGGGTTTCGAGAGCACGGTAGCTCTGGAAGCCATCCATGCGCAGACCGTTGATGAAGAAGGTTGGGGTGCGCCGCACGGCAAACAGTCCAGCCCAGCGTTCGTCGTCTTCAACGCGTCGCTTGACACGAGGATCCTTCTGCCAGGAATCCAAATGGGGAATACGCACTCGACTCAGCGCCTCTTTCACTTCGCGACTGTTGGCGTTGCCCAGATCCGTGCTCAGGGTCTGCAGAAAACCGAAGAAAGCGTCGCTGCCATGGTCGAGATGCACGCCAGCAGCGATGTGCGCAGCAGAGCGCGCGTGGGAGTGCTGCGGCAAGGGGCGATGGCGAAAGACGATCCGCAGGTCGGAGGGGAACGCGGTGCGCAACTTGCGCACCGCGCCGACGTTGCGTCGCGTATGCGGGCAGGCCAAATCTCCGAAGAACACCAGAGTCACCGCAGTATTGGCTGCGCCTTGCATCGGCAGGTCCGAACTGACGGGCAGCGGCGCCCCACTACCCGGGAGCTTGCCGCCCGCGGCGGGGCCGGGGCCAGTCGCTTGCGACGCAGGAGGGGTCGCATCGGGTCGATCCGACTGGTTGGGTTCGGCAGGCTCCGCGGGCTCGTGGGGGCTGGATGGGGTCGGGCTGGGCAGCGGTGGAGGCGCCGGGACAGCGACCGGGGGCGTGGCCGTCCCAGCAGATGGCGCGGTCACCGCAGGGGGGCGGGGGCGCATGAACGCGTAGGCGAAGACACCTGCGAAACCCAGCAGCAGCAACAGCCCACCACCGAGCATGAACAGAATCGGCCACAGTGGGTTGGACTTGGGTGCGACCGCTGGCAGTTGGGGCGCTGGGACCAAGTTCGGAGCGGGCTCGGGCTCCGGTGACGGAGGCTCGGGTGCCGGAGGGGGCGCAGCGACGGGCTCGGGCTCCGGTGCTTGTTTTGGCGGCGTCGGTTCGGGTGCAGGTGCATCGCGGACCTGCTTCAGAGCGTCGCGCAATGCCCAAGCGTCCACAGGCCGCCCACGAGGCTCTTGAGCTGTCGCGGCGGCGACGACCTCTTGCGCTGGCCCCGAGGAGAGCCCCAGTACCTCGCCGACAATGTGTCCCAGCGCATAAACGTCGCTCCGCGCACTCGGTGCCGCGCCGCCGCTGGTTTCGGGCGCGACTAGACGCGTACCTACGGCACTAGGCGCCTCAGCGCCGCTCGTGGCGCGTATGAGCTCGGCCAGTCCAGCGCCCAAAATGCGAACGCCGTTCGAAGTGACGAAGATCAAACGCGGATCGATGGCGCCGTGAGAAAACCCACGATCGTGAAGCTCTCCCACCGCCTGGCACAGCTCGATCGCCACGGGCAGTGCGTCCAAGGGTGGGTGATCGGCAAGGTTCGGGGTATCCGCGGGCAGCGGGTAGCTGAGCGACAGGCCGTCGGATTCGGGACTAACTCCGTTCGGAGCAACGATTCCCGAGAGTCCGAACAGAGCTCGTCGAAGGGGCGTGAGTGCCGCATCCAGATCGGTATCTGCACCCACGGGCACCGCTCTGACTCGCACCACGGTACCCCCGCGCGGTCCTGAGCTCACTTCGAGCGACGGGGAAGCACCCTGCTGCACCCGCAGACCCTAACGCCCTTGCCCCCGCCTGGCGACCGCGGCGGCTTGGGGCGCCCGAGCACGGAACGTGACAGAATGTCAGAGGCTGGCCCACCCGCGACATCGTGGCGGAGCGGGCGAAAACTCCTTCCTGGCTCTTGCCCACATCACAACAATTGCCGTGTGGCACGCGATATGCTCATTAACCCTCCCATGCCCGCTTTCCGCCCCTGGGCCGCCATGTGCATCGGGCTGGCCGTGCTCATCCTCAGCAGCGTGGCGACCGCCCAGACCATCACGCTACCGGTCGTCTTCGACCGCGCGCTGGAAGACCGACTGAACGACGGCCCGAGCCGCGCCTGGATGAACTACGACGATTGTCTGAAGAACGACGTCTTCTCCTGGAACGTGACCCTGTCGGGTTTTGGCGGCTCCGTCCTCGAGGTTTGGGTCGGACAGGGTAGCGACTGCACCGACAGCAAAGTGCGCAGTGACGGTCAGTGCTGGAAGGTCTACACCAACTCGAGCCCGGACAACGACGGAACCGAAACCGTTACCGTGTCGGTTCAAGACGTCGTCGCAGAAACGGGACCGGCCACTGGCAGCATCGACTCTTGCGAGCGCACGGACCTTCCCACCGGGGGGCAGAAGGTCACGTTGTATTTCATGCTCATCGACGGCGACACGGTGAAGACCCACGTCACCTTCGATGAAGTCAAAGTCGATCTCTCCGGGCCAGCCGCACCCGATGATGTCAGTGCTGGGGTCGGAGAAAACCGGCTCGTCGTCAGTTGGGAACCGTCGTCCGCCGAGGACTTGGCTGGCTACCGTATCTACTGTGATCCCCCTCCCGGAGCCGCAGCATCGAGCCCGGCGAATCAGCCCATGGGGCCGGGCGTGGATGCGGGCAGCGCCGGAGCCGCTGGTAGCGCTGGAGCCGCTGGTAGCGCTGGAGCCGCTGGTAGCGCTGGAGCCGCTGGTAGCGCTGGAGCCGCTGGTAGCGCTGGTAGCGCGGGTAGCGCTGGTAGCGCTGGTAGCGCTGGCAGCGCTGGAACGGGAGGCACAACCGGCACAGGCAACCCCAATTGTCCGTCGGCCTTGGTGTCTGGCGCCCGCCCCGAGAGCAAATACCAGTGCGCGTTCATCGAGAGCGCTTTCGCCGACTCCGGTGAAGCGCGCAGCCTCCTCAACGGCACCAACTACGCCGTGGCCGTGGCAGCGGTGGATACGGCGGGCAACTCGGGTCCGCTCTCAGAAGTCATTTGTGGAACCCCGCAAGAAGTCGACGACTTCTTCGAGTTGTATCGCCGTGCGGGAGGCAAGGGCGGTGGCGGTTTCTGCAGCGTCAGCACCACCCGCAACTTCAGCCTGCTGGGGCTGCTGATGGCGGGGGCACTTGCCCTGGCCTTGCGTCGGAGACATCGCAGATGAGGCCCCTCGCTCTGGCCATCGGCGCCGTCTTCGTGACGACGTCGGGCGCATCCCTGGCCCAAGGTACGGATGAATTCGGTGCCTACGGCGGCATGGAGCGCCGCCGCGGCTACGAGTCGCCCCAGCATGCGGCCTTCGAGTTCCGCCTCGGACGCTACCAGCCGCAAATCGACAACGAGTTTTCCGGAGCGACCCCCTTCGAGTCCACTTACGGAAACGACACCCGCTTCATCATCGGCTTCGAGCTGGATTGGCAAGCGCTGCGCATCCCAGGGCTGGGCACCTTTGGTCCAGGGTTCGGCTGGGGCTACACGAAGTTCGGTGCGAAAGCGTTCCTGTCCGACGGAACTGGGCGCGCCGCTCAGGAGACCACTCTCGAAATCATGCCCATGTACGTGGTGGGGGTGTTGCGCGCAGACGTATTTTCCCGAGAATTCTCGATTCCGCTGGTTCCCTACGCAAAGCTCGGTCTCGGGTACGCCTTGTGGTGGACCGGTGATGGCAGCGACACTTCGAAGGATGACGCGGGCGTGAAAGGGCGCGGCGCGTCCTATGGGCTGCACTACGCCCTGGGCGGAATGCTGCTCTTGGATGCCCTCGATCGGACAAGTGCAGTCGAGATGGACAACGTCACCGGCGTCAACAACTCGTACCTCTTCATCGAATGGACCGTGTCCATGCTCGACGGCTTTGGGGGCGACCAGATGAACGTTGGTTCCAATAGCTGGACCTTGGGCCTCGCCCTCGAGTTCTAGTCCGCAGCTGCCGCTAGGCGGAGCGGCAGGCCGCAGCCGCCCCGCCCGCGGTGGGAAAGTCAGGCCCGCGCCGGGCTTCGCTTGCTGGTGCCGTTGGACGTCTTGGGGGACGGTTCAGGCTTGTCGCTGCTCTTGGCATCCGCCTCTGGGTCTTTGCCAATGCCATGATGCCTGAGCACTTTTTGCTCGAGGGTCGCCAAGAGTTCGGGATGCTCTTCGAGGTAGGTGCGGGCATTGTCGCGCCCCTGACCAATTCGCTCACCGTCAGCGGAATACCAAGCCCCGCTCTTCTGCACGATGTTCAGATCCGAGGCCATGTCGAGCACCTCACCTGAACGCGACACACCGTAGCCGTACAGGATGTCGAATTCCGTCTCGCGGAACGGCGGCGCCATCTTGTTCTTCACGACCTTCACGCGGGTTCGGTTACCCACCACGGTCATATCCTTGCCACCAGAAGCCTCTTTGATGGCGCCGATTCGACGCACATCCAAGCGCACCGAGGAATAGAACTTGAGCGCATTGCCTCCTGAAGTCGTTTCAGGACTGCCAAACATCACACCAATCTTCATCCGAATCTGGTTGGTGAAGAAGAACAGGCACTGCGAACGTGACACTGTGCCCGTGAGCTTCCGCAGGGCTTGGCTCATGAGGCGTGCTTGCAGCCCCACGTGAGAGTCCCCCATATCGCCTTCGATTTCTGCTTTGGGCACCAGGGCAGCCACCGAGTCTACGACGATCAGATCCACCGCACCGGATCGCACGAGCATGTCGCCGATCTCCAGCGCCTGCTCGCCATAGTCCGGTTGGCTGATGAGGAGCTCGTCCGTCTTCACACCGAGCCTCTTGGCGTAGTTGATGTCCAGGGCGTGCTCTGCGTCGATGAACGCAGCCACTCCGCCCTGACGCTGCACACTGGCAATGGCATGCAGAGTCATAGTGGTCTTGCCACTGGACTCAGGTCCGTAGATCTCGACGATCCGACCTCGCGGATAGCCTCCGATACCCAAGGCGACGTCTAGACCCAGGGAGCCCGAGGGCACCACGGCAACGTCAGCACCGATCTTCTCGCCCTCTTTGAGGCGCATGATGGCGCCGCGGCCGAACTCCTTTTCGACGCTCGCAATCGCTACTTCCAGGGCCTTGTTCTTCTGCTTGTCGTCCATCATCCGCTCCGCTTCTCGTTTCTAGAGACACGTCTGCCTACTGCGCTCTGGGCGAGCGCCCACCCCGGGGCTTTAGCGCCCTAGGACGTCCATGCTCATACTGCGCGGTTGTTCAGATGTCAATTCTGGGTCGGACACACAAGGCCCGACCCACAGAAATCAGGGACAAACCACGCCATCCTCGGGCTTGGGGCAGGCTAGCCAGTCGAGCAGGGTGGTCTTTTCCGCAGGCGTCAGCTCCTCCACAGGAGGATTCAGGATCAGGAAGGTGGCCGGCATGAAGTTGCTGTCCACGACCGAAGCCATGCGCTCGTGGATGGGCTTGTCGAAGTAGTCGGCCTGGGTGTCCGCCCAAGTGAGCAGCGGGAAGGGCGCGCCGTTGACTGTCGGTTCGCCGTGGCAGCGCTGGCATTTGGCCTTCAGCGCCGCTTCCACGTCGCAGGGCAGAGTGGGGTTGGCCAGCGAAGGAAAGCAGCCGCCAGCGGCGCCCGCCTGCCCCCCAGCTCCACTCGCCCCGGCGCTGCCCGCAGCTCCGCCACCGGCGCCACCACTGGCACCAACTCCGGGCGTACCGCCAACGCGCTCGAGCTTGGGATCGTGCTCGACACACGCGCTCACCAGCGCCCAGATCCCAAGCAGCGAGACGCCGCGAGCAAAGCTTAGAGACACTGGTCTGTCGGCTTAACACCGGAATGGGGGCAATGAATCGTCGCCGTGCCCCCAGCTGGATCCGACGCTGCCACCGTCGCATGATAAATGCGGCAGTTCAGGGAATCCCCAGAAACGAAACTGGTGTTGTAGTCCGTGGCGCTAGCGCCGGTGTACAGAGCGCACTTGGCGACGCAGTCTGTGATTCCAGTGAACTCGCTGTTGCAGGTTGGAAGCATGATGTTGCAATACCCCTCGCAACCCGTACCGCAGGTTCCTGCACCCGAGGGGCCAGCGTGTGGGCAGTGTAGCTTCGAGTCCGATGCCGCGGCCGTCGCGTGGTAGGTGCGGCAGGCCAGCGAGTTCCCGGACTGGTCGTTTGCGAGGCCCGGCGGGAACAACGCGCAGACTTTGAGGCAGGCGTCTTTGCTCGGGTACTGCATGTCGCCACCCGCGCAATTGGTCTGGATGGTATCGCAGTAGCTCACGCAACCCGCGGGTGCCCCAGCACTGCCACCCTGGCCACCGCTAGCACCACCGGCGCCCCCCGAGGCTCCGCCTTGTCCGCCCGTCGCGGCGCCCCCCTGCCCCCCCGATGCGCCTGCGCTACCGCCCGTAGCACCGCCACCGGTGCCTCCGGTCGTCGATCCGGGGCCGTCGTCGTCACTGCCGCAACCCGCCAGCCCGCTCAGGCCGAGGGTCAAGACCAATCCACTAGCGAATGCTGTGCGGGTGAGCTTCATGACGTGGATCATGATCCGCCTAGGGGAGCCCTGTCAAATCGCCAACTTAGGCCCCACTCACTTGCGGTGAGCGATACGTTGGTCCAGCCCCAGGCCCCTGGCAGCGGCGCGAACCAGATCGCGTTCGGCCGAGACTACGCGGGCGGTCGAGACGTGCGCCGGTGCGGGTTGCGCCTCCGGCATGGGGCCGGTGACCAGTCCAACCTGGAGCGCTGGAGCGGGCCGCGTCGCGTTTGACCAGGCAGAGCCCACGCCGACGCCCAAGAAGGTACTCGAGGCCGCCAAGCACACGCTCGCGACCCCACGGGTACGCCGCAGACGGCGCCAAGCGCGAACAGCCGGGGAGAACACCGCAGCAGGCACTTCAGGCTGGGTCACCCCCTGGACAGGGAGCGGCAGTCGATCCGCCGCACGCCGACGAGGACCCGGGGCATCCCGGCCACCAGCCAGTATCCCGGAAATCCCTTCCAAGGCTCGAGCGGCCTCGAAGGCCGAGCCGAGTCGCGCACCGGGATCTTTGACCAGGCAACCCTGAATCAAGTCGCAGAGGGCCTCGGGGACCTCGGGGCGCAGCTGACGCACAGAGCAGTGCGGCGTCGTCATGATCGCGAGCATGAGGGCGTTGTAATTGCGGCCCTTGAAAGGCGTTGTCCCGGTCAAGCTTTCGTAGAGCAGCACACCCAACGCCCACACATCCGTGCGAGCATCCACCTCGTCAGACCCCTGTGCTTGCTCTGGGCTCATATACGCGGGGGATCCGACCACGCTCCCGCTGTCGGTCTGGACCCGCTCCTCGAGCTGCCCCATGAGCTTGCTCACGCCGAAATCCAAAATCTTCGGCCCCGCCTGACCCGTGCGAGACGAAACCAAGAACACATTCGCCGACGACAAGTCCCGGTGCACGACGCCAGCGCGGTGCGCCAAGTCCAAAGCTCGCGCCACCCGGGCGATCCACACGCACGCCGTCAGTGGGTCCACCGGGCCTCGGCCCGTGAGGTGCTGGTCGAGGGTGCAGCCCTCGAGAAGCTCCATCACCATGAACGGCCGCCCATCTTCGGCCTGCCCCACATCGAAGACATCAACGATGGCCGGATGGTTGAGCCGTCCGGTTGCACGTGCTTCCTGTAGGAAGCGCTCAACGATACCCGGGCGCCGGGCCAGTGAAGGCAGAACCAGCTTGATGGCGAATTCGCGATCCGTGAGCAAGTTCCGCGCGGCCCACACCTCTGCCATTCCACCCTCGCCTAGGCGATGGGTGACCCGGTACTTCCCAGCGATGACGCAACCCGGCTCCACACTCGAAATTTCATCGGAGTGGAGGCCAGGAGGCCAACTAACGTGCAAGCGACCTTCCGAGGAGCTTGTCAGCTCGGCGCCCCAGCCCCAGCACCGGCCAGCTGGGCCTGTTGGGACTGGAGGTACTGAGCCACGGCGCGCGAGCGCTCGATGGCGAACTGCTTGACCTCTTTGTTCGGCGAACCGGCGAGGGCATTGAGCAGCTTGGTGACCTTGTCGATCTCCTTCGCCTGAAAAAGTGCTTCGAAGTAGTTGTTCGCCAGGCGCACGTCCTGAGCCATCTTGGCCTCGTGAGGCTGCAGCAGCTTGAGCACCGCTGGCAGGTCACCTTGCTGACCGTACAGCGCGGACAGGCAGATCAGCGCCAGCGGGTCGTTGGAGTTCCGCTCCACGGCCTTCTTGGCGAATTCGACGGCCTTGTCTCGGGTTTCTTCCTCCCCAGAGTAGAACCCCTGCAACGCGATGTACGGGGCGGCAGTACGCTTGTTGGCCTCGGCATCCGCCAACTCCGTCACTGTCTTGATCGCCTTTGCCTCATCCTCGGATTCGCGGACCGTGGAGTAGAGGTAAGCCCAAGCGTCAACACAGTTCACGTCGATGCTCAAGGCCCGCTCGATGCAGTCCCGTTCGCCCTCGGTGTCGCCCTTGCCCTTGAGAGCTTTGGCGAGATGCAAGGACGGGAACGGATTGTCGGCGAGGAGGTTCTGCGCCCCCTTCAAGGTGCCCTCGGCCTTCTCCCACTTCTCCTGCTGAATTTGCGCGACGCCCAGGCCCAGCCAGTCCTCACCGGTTCCGCCGCCGGCAACGACCTTGGCCATCACCTTTTCGGCTCGCTCGAAGCGCCCGTACTTCATCAACTCCTGAGCGTAGAGACGGCCCCGGTTCAGATCTTCTTTCGACTCTTGCCAATGCTTCTCGAGGCCCGAAAGGAGATCCTCGAGACCGATCGCGATGGGTCGCCCATCTGCATCCTGCACCTGCACCGCTGGCCCGTTGAAGCCCAAGAGCTCCCACATGTTTTCCAGCTCGATGGCGACGGGCCCCTCTTTCATCGCATCTGCCAGCTTGTCGTCTGGCTTGGTGAGAGGAAGAACGACGAGGGCGTTGCCGGGAACGCCGCCCGGAAACGCCGATACCGGAGCCACGATGGCTGCGCCTCCGCTGAGCTGGAGGTTGGCTTGGGGTGCGTTGGGGTTGCCGGGCAGATTCGGTTGCGTCATCGGGTTACCTCCTCGCCAGTGAAGTTGGTGGCGAGTCGTTTGAACTAGATTGTGAGGAGCGGGGACGCCGTGAGCGTCGACCTCCGCAGGGGGCGCGGACCGTAGCAGCGCCCCCTGGGCTGGGCAATAGCGACAACACCGGAAAAACGCGGGGGGGATTGCGGCTCCTGCCTCGCCCGGCGCGGGCGTGGTAGAAAGCCCGAAGACAGGCACGTTCCCCATGCAGCGCATCCTCTGGGTTTCTCTGACGCTGGTCTTCGTTCTGCTGGTCTCGCCGCGGGCCGACGCGGAGTCGCTCATCAAGTTCCCCGGACGCCACCCGGACTACAGCTTCGAGGCGGAGCCACATTTCGTTTTCGGCTTCGATCCCCCGGGGGACCGGGCGGGCCGCGGCTACGGCCCCGGCTTCCGAGGCACGGTAGAACTGATCGACAACGGCTTCATCCGGGCCATCAACAACACCGTGGGCATCGGTTTCGGGGCCGACTGCCTGTGTTTCGACTCGGGGAAAACCTCGGTGTGGGTCCCCATCGTGATGCAATGGAATTTCTGGCTCACCGACAGCTGGTCTGTCTTCGGTGAGCCTGGCGGCGGCTTCTACCTGGGCAACGCGACCGGAGCCCGCCCCGCCCTGTACGCCGGCGGCCGTTACCACTTCAGCAATACGTTGGCGCTGACCCTACGCCTTGGTTATCCCGCGATATCCGCTGGGGTCTCCTTCGTGCTCTGAGCCAGGTGGGCCGCAGAAATGAGAAAAAACAGCCGCATCCGCCACGTATCCCGAGTCACCCCTCGGGTGGCGTTTCCAGCAACAATGCAGAGGAATATACTCCCCCCATGACCTCCAAAGCCCCCATCTTCACGGCTCTCGTGACCGCGGCCGTTGTGAGCACGAGCTCCTGGGCCAGCGCCGACCAAAGTGTGATCAAGCGCCCGGGCGCCCACCCGGACTATGTGTTCGAGGCCGAACCCCACCTGGTCCTCGGGGTCATCGACGGGCCGGGCGACAGCGACGAAGGGTTCGGACCGGGCTTTCGAGGCACGATCGAGATCGTGGACAACGGGTTCATCAGCTCCATCAACAACACCGTCGGCATCGGCTTCGGGCTGGACTGGCTCTTCTACGGCGATCACTGCCACGGGGGCGGACGCAATCGCAACCGCGACT
This sequence comes from Polyangiaceae bacterium, assembly GCA_965222375.1. Classification (GTDB taxonomy): domain Bacteria; phylum Myxococcota_A; class Polyangia; order Polyangiales; family Polyangiaceae; genus JACKEA01. The sequence goes on along the minus strand of CBDCTZ010000016.1, from coordinate 1,202,075 downwards.
GCCACGATCACGATCGCATCATCCTGCCGGTGGTGATGCAGTGGAACTTCTGGCTATCGAGAAATTGGTCCGTCTTCGGAGAGCCTGGCTTCGCCCTGAACATCCGTGACCGTCACGACGACGATGACTTCGATTTCAACCCCATCGTGTTCTATGCGGGCGGCCGGTTCCACTTCAACGACGCCATTTCCCTCACCATGCGCATCGGGCACCCCACGTTCTCTGTCGGCGCATCGTTTTTCCTCTGAGCAGGCAAACCTGGGTTTTGCCGAGAAAAGCAGGGCGACCCGCGAGCAGGCCGTGGCGAACTGGCAGCGGTGACGCTATAGAAGAGTCAAGGTGAGCATTCTCATCGGCATCCTCGGCTTGGCGTTGCTGATGGTGATCCATGAGGGTGGACACCTGCTGGCAGCGCGTGCCTTCGGCATGCGCGTCATCCGATTCAGCATCGGCTTCGGCCCGGCGCTGTGGCGCTACCAACCCAAGGGTAGCGATACGGTGTACCAGCTCGCGCTGATCCCCTTTCTCGCCTACGTGCAGATCGCCGGGATGAATCCCTATGAGGAAATCGATCCTGACGACAAGTCCAGCTACGCCAACGCCAGCTTGATCGGGCGCATTTCCGCCATCTTCGCTGGCCCCCTCGCCAACTATCTATTCGCGTCCGTGCTGTTCTTGGCCGCGTTCACCATCGGCGGAGACACCAACGGCGTCCAAGTCATGGAGAAAGGCGCGGCAGCTGCCGCGGGGCTCAAGAGCGGAGACAAGATCAAGAGCATCGACGGCAAGGCCATCAAGCGCTGGGACGACATCCCGGAGGCGGTGCTGCCCAAGGCGAATACGCCGATTCAAATCGTGGTCATTCGGGAGGGTAAAGAGCAGGCCTTCACGGTCACCCCAGAGCCGAAAGCGAAGAAGGGGCGCGGTCAGATCGGAGTGCGGCCCACAAGCTTGGTACCGGCGCTGGGGTTCAAGGATGCGGCGATCGAATCTGTATTGCACCCTGCGAAGGTGGTGCGGGCCCTGGTCGTCGGCCTGGGGCGAATCATCACGGGCAAAGAGCGCCCGGAGGTCACCGGCCCGGTTGGCATCGTGAAGGAAACTAGCCGCGCGGCAGAGCGAGGCCCGGCGGACTACCTCTACCTTCTGGGCCTGCTCAGCGCCTATTTGGGCGGCTTCAACCTGCTGCCGTTCCCCGCCCTGGACGGCGGCCGACTGATGTTCCTCGGGTATGAGGCCGTGACGCGGCGTCGCCCGAATGCGCGCGTCGAGGCCCATGTGCACGCGGTTGGACTGCTGATGCTGCTGGCACTCATCGCCGTGATCAGCGTGTTCGACATCCGCGGGAAGTGATGGACACAGGCCGAGATGGAGAGCGTGCAGCTCGTGGGACGGGGGCTCCACGGTGGAAAACGCTGCGGCGTTCGCCTCGCCCGTGTCGTGGGCCCGGTCCGCTTCCGGGATGGCGTGCGGGACGTGACGATTCCACAGCTCTCACCGATCCGGCTCGAGCGAGGAGTCCGGGTAGGCTTCGAAGGCTTTGAAGTCGAATTGGTGGAGCATCTATTCGCCGCACTCGCTGGCATGCAAATTCGGACGGGGATCTCCATCGAGGTCAGTGGCGGAGAGATCCCGCTGCTGGATGGCGCTGCGTTCGAACTCTCCATGGCCGCCCGCGCCTTGGATCCCAGACCGACACCGTCTCCGCTTTGGGTCCGCAAGGACGCAGAATTCGAACAAGGCGACTCCGTCTACGCGTTTTCCGCCACTGACGGGGTCGAACTACAGGTCGTGGTGGACTTCCCGGAAGTCGGACAGCAAGAAGCCGCCTACGACGGAACCTCGAGTTGCTTTTTGGAGCAGATCGCACGGGCACGGACCTTCGGCTTCCGGCGAGACGCCGAGCAACTCGACGCCCTAGGCCTGGCGCGCGGCGTCGATCCTCATGTTGTGCTCCTGCTCGATGATGACGGTCACGCGGTGCCCCCGTCGCCCGCGCCCAAACCCAACGAACTGGCACGCCACAAGCTCCTCGATCTCATGGGCGATCTGTATCTGTACGGCGGACCGCCCCGAGGGCGGATCCAGGCCTTTCGCCCAGGCCACGCGAACACTCACGCCGCTGCGAAGCGGGCGCTCGAAGACGGAATCCTCGGCCTAGAGCTGCCGTGAGCTGGCCCAGAAGCGGGGCGGCGCGCTACGCTTAGCCCATGTGGCGCAGCGCCCTCGCCGTGGTGGCACTCGGCTCGATTCTGAGCGGTTGCGGTACGCCCTCGGTACAACTGAGCGAGGGCCCCAGGGAATACGCGCCCACGGACTACGAGATCGTCCTGGAGCGCTGGACGCGCAGCGCGGATCTGATCGTCCCCAGCAATCTGGACAATGTGCTCGGCGTGACCGCGACCTACGAATCCTGGGACTTTCGCTGGGCCTACGTGGTTCGCTACGCCGAGGACTACCGCCTGACCGTAGACCAGCGCCGCGCCCTCCTCGAGCGCTCTCTGTCTGAAACCCGCGACAGTCACGAATTCTACGTGGCGCTTTACGCCCAGCGTCATAAGTGGAACGACCTCACCGCGGACGATCCCGCATGGATCGTTCGTCTCATCGACGAGCAAGGCAGCGAGACCGCGCCGACGGAAATCGAACCCATCAAGCGACCCGGTGCCATCGAGCGCACCTACTTCCCCTACACAACCCCCTGGCGCAGCGCCTATCGCATCAGCTTCGCGAAATTCCGCGCCGATGGTCGCCCCACCCTGAGCCCCCGAGCCCGCTGGTTCGGCCTACGCTTTGCGGGCGCCCAAGGCCACCAAGCGCTGGTCTGGGACCTGGAGCGCGACGGTACACCTGCTCAACAAGCGGCGCGACGGAACTAGCCCTGGGCCGTCGTCTAGGTCGGTCCATAGTCGCGAGTGTCGCTCGTCCACATGGGTCTTCCCATTTTCGGGCGGTTCTCGCCATGGGCGGCCCCACGCGCCCACAGTCTTTCGACGGTCCAGACGTTGCGGGCGACTCCCGCATCACACCGTCAGCGCGCGCTCCTGGAGTGAAGGTTTGCGCTCCACGAAATCCCTGGCACGATTCCGTAATGATCTCCCGCTCGGCTGTGGTGGTTTCGAGCTTGTTTCTCTTGCTCGCGTGCTCAGGTGGCAAAGGCACCGGGCCACCCAGACCCGATGGGGGAGGACCTGGCGGCGGCAGCGCAGGCTTCGGCGCTAACGCAGGGGCGGCGGGCTTTGGAGCGAACGGGGGCGGTAGCAGCGGCAGCGGCAACAGCGGCGGCAGCGGCAACAGTGCCGGAACCGGCAGCAGCGGTGGCAGCGGCAATAGCGGCGGCAGCGGCAATAGCGGTGGCAGCGGCAATAGCGGCGGCAGTGGCAACAGCGGCGGCAGTGGCAACAGTGCCGGAACCGGCAGCAGCGGTGGCACAGGCGCGACGGGCAGCGGTGGCACGGGCGGGATCGTGTTCCCCGACGGCTCCGTCGATCTGACGGGGTCCGACGAAAACGCGCCCTACGATATCGTTGCCACGTCGTCGTACCTCTACTGGACCAGCCCTAGCTTCAATCAGGTCAGCCGCATCCCCAAGGGCGGAGGCTCGGCCGCAATCGTCGCGACCAATCAAGGCAGCGCGTGGAGGATCGAGGCGGACGCGACGCACGTGTATTGGACGTGCAAAACGGACAAGGCGGTACGGCGGCGCGCCATCAGTGGCGGAAGCGTCCAGGATGTTGCGAAGAATCAGACGGGCGCTTGGGACCTCGCCTTGAGTAACACCCATGTCGTGTTTTCCACAGGAAACTCGGTGCATGCAGTTGCCAAGACAGGCGGACTGGTCGCGAACCTCGCGACGGGATCTAACATCGAAGCCGTGGAGGCCGACGGTTTCTACGCATACTACTCGACGGGCTCAGCGGTGTACCGAGTCCCACTGGACCCCGACGCGGGAGCTCCTCAGCTGCTTGCAACGGGTAGCAACGTGAACGAGCTCATGCTGTACGGGGGCTACGTGTACTTCACCCACAAGTCCCCGGGATCGGTGCATCGCGTTCCGCTCGGAGGCGGCTCTAAGAAACAGCTGGCCACGTTCTCGTCGGCGCAAGCTTTCGACATGGACAGCAGTAAGATCTACTACGGTACGACTCAAGGCATCTACAGGGTGAACCACAGCGGGGGTATCCCCTCCACCGTGATCTCGACGCCAGTAGTGCGCCTGCGGTTGGACGGCCAGTACGTCTACTGGACATCGTCCTTCCCGTCGACGCCCAGCAAGGGAAAGATCCTGCGTTTCAAAAAGTAGCCGCGGCGCGGAGTGGGATCCCGCTACGCGAATGTGAAGCCAGGTTCGGCTAGCTGGCCAGGATTTCCAGCAGCGGCGGCACGCTCACCAGTAGCTCGTGAGCAGTCATGCGGTCCGCGAAGAGGATCAAAGCGCCGCCCTCGCCGGCACGGGCGGTGGCCGGAGCTGAACCGTGGCTCATGACTTCCGAGGCGAACAAGAAGTCCCCGGCTGCTAGTTCGTCGGCCACTCTCTCACCTTCGGCGTCCACGATTTCGACGCGACCGACGCCGACGATGTGCATGCCAGGCAGTTCAGCGCCCACCTCCACGATGACCTCGCCAGGTAGTAGGCGCTTGACTTCGCAGCGCTTGGTGACTTCAGCACGAAGGCCGTCGTCCAGGCGGTCTCCAAGGGGCCCCATGGCTGCACCCGCCAAAGCCTGGAAGCGATCGGCCACCACGCGCAGCTCGTCCGCCACCCAAGGGCAGTCGCCCGTGGCTTCTTCCAGACTCGCGGCGTCCCAAACTGCGACTCGCGTGTCGCTCTCGCCGGCGACGACGCGAAGAGAAACGCTATCCTCCAAAGAACCTGAGGTGAAGACCACGTCACCCCGCGAAGCGTGGGCGCAAGCGGCGTCGGCAATCGCTGGCATGATGCTGACCCAGCCGTCGAGAATCAGCGCCACGGCGAACTGGCTGACTTCCTCATCGATGTCCAGCACTTCCACTCGTGCCTGGGACGCGAAGGTCTCTTGAGCCTCCGGCGGGAGATCCTCGAGCCCGGCAACCTCGGCCAGGCTGACGCCCTCGAGCTGCGGTCCGGCATCTTCCGCGGGCGGCGCTGCGTCTGGTTCGGGCTCGGGATCGGGCTCGGTGACGGGTGCTTCCGCCGCCGACTCGACGGGCGCTTCGACAGCTTGTTCCGCGACCGCCTCGGCCGGGACTGCATCCGGCGGCGCCGGTTCGGGAGGCGCGGCATCTTCCGGGGGCAACAATTCTGACGGGAAGTGCGAGATCTCCGTAGGGGCCTCAATCAGATCGTCCGGGGGCAGTGGCGGATCCAAAATGAGATCCCCAGACGGGCGAGAGTCGACGATGAGCTCAGATTCGCTGACCATGGCCGCGCGTCGATCCGACTCGAGCTCTACTGACGCCACAGGCTCCGCATCGCTCATGGCGGTGGAGGAAACGACCTGCGCAGACGCAATGGGCATCGCAGACTCGGGCTCCATGATGGCCGTTACGGACTCGGCTGGAGTGCGTGGCGGCGGAGGGTCCCAGGGGGCCGCTCCAGGCTGAGCGAAGGGGTTGTGCTCGGGAAGGGCTGGCTCGGCGAAGGGATTGGCTCCGTCCGCCGCTGCCGGGGCATCGTCGAATTCGATGTCGATGCTCGCGCGGCCAACAGGTTCTGCGCCAAGGAGTTCATCAACGCTATCGCCGGTAGAGTGTTCCGGGGCGGCGGAGGCGGACGCCTGAGCGAGCATTTGCTCGGTCAAAGCAGCGGCAACGCCGTTTAGCTCGGTGGCCCGCTCGGGCCGGCCGCAAGCGATGGCAGCGTCCACAGCCCGACGCAACCACACGATGGCATCCGCGACTGCACCGCGTTTCCACTGCACTTGTGCGGTTTGCAGAGCCCATGCGACATCATCGTCATCTGTGTCGAGAGGCGCCGGAATGCCGTTAGCCATAGTCAACCGAGCTCATCATAGCGCGAGGTCGTGGGCCGTGGCCTAGAGGCGTACTAGCTAGGCGGTGGCAGCAGGATTTCGCGGTCTTTGGCACCGTTCGGTGGCCCAATCATGCCAAGCTTCTCCATCATCTCGACGATCTTGGCCGCACGGTTGTAGCCGATGGTCATTTTCCGCTGCAACCAAGAAGTCGAGCAGCGCTGGGTCTCGGCTACGATGGCAACCGCCTCGTCGAACCGAGCGTCGACGGGTTCGTCCCCCTGGTCTCCGGAAGAGTCGTCCTCGGGTTCGGCCAGAATGGCCTCGTGATACTGGGGCGCACCTTGGCTGCGGAGGTGGTCGGTCAGCGCCGTCACCTCCTCTTCGCTCACGAAGGGGCACTGCACCCGATGGGTGTCCGTGGTGCCGTTGAGCTTGACGAGCATGTCACCCTTGCCCAGCAGGAGCTCGGCTCCCTGGTCGTCCAAGATGGTGCGACTGTCGACCTTCTGCGCCACGCGATAGGCGATCCGAGACGGGAAGTTCGCCTTGATCATGCCCGTAATGACGTCGACGCTGGGTCGCTGGGTGGCGAGCACCACGTGCATGCCAGCAGCCCGAGCCTTTTGCGCCAGGCGGGCAACGGCAGCCTCAACCTCCTTGCCCTGCTGCATCATCAAGTCGGCAAACTCGTCGACCACGATCACGATGTAGGGCAGCTTGCCCGGCAAGAGGGTGCCGTCGTCCCCGTCTTTGGCCGCGGGCACACTCACCAGGGCTCCATCCGGGGACAGCGCCTCCACCTCCTTGGGATTCGGCGCCGGGACCTCGCCAGCGTGGACGCGCTTGACCCAACCGTTGTAGGTCTTGATGTTCTTCGTGCCAGCATTGGCGAACAGCTGGTAGCGGCGCTCCATTTCGTTCACCGCCCAGCGCAAAGCTGTCGCCGCCTGCTTCATGTCGGTCACGACCGGCAGCAACATGTGAGGAATGCCGTCGAAAGGCGCGAGTTCAACGACCTTCGGATCGATCATCAGCAAGCGGAGTTCCTCCGGACTGCGGCAGAAGAGCAGGCTCGAGAGCATCACGTTCAACCCGACGCTCTTGCCAGCGCCGGTTGCACCCGCAACGATGACGTGAGGCATGCTCGCCAGGTCCGCATAGAAGGGCGCGCCCACGATGTCGCGGCCCAGAACTACGGGAAGAGGGGCCTTTTCCGACAACTTGCCGAAGCGCTTGTCTTCCACCAGCTCCCGCAGATTCACCGGCATGCGGTGGTCGTTGGGCAGCTCGAACCCGATCCGGCTCTTGCCCGGAATGGGAGCGATGATTCGCACGGTTCGACTCAACCCGAGCGCCAGGTCATCGCTCAGATTGGCGACTTTGCTGACCTTGGTGCCCGCTTCCGGTACGACCTCGAAGGTCGTGACCGTCGGTCCGGGGTGGATCTCCTCCACTCGACCGTGCACGCCGTAATCAGACAGCGTCTTTTCCAGGCGCGAGGCCTGCAGCAGCAAAGCCTCTCGGTCCACGGTGTTCACCGAGGCCCCGGGCAGGTCGAGGACGTCGGTGGGCGGCAGGGCGAATTCTACGGCTTTGGGCTTGCGGTGGGCCTTATCGCGCTCGACGGTCCGTGCCGGCGCAGTGTCGATGATGGTCGGGCCGTTGGCTTGCTTCTTTTTGGGCTTTCGCTTCTTTGTGGCTACAGCTTCCGGCTCTTCAGCCTCGGTCAGCAGCTCACCCAGGTCTGCGGATGGCGTTGGTGTTGCGTTGGCGAGCTTGGATTCCTGGGCAGGGGGCTGGACGGGAGCTGCCCTCGCTTCATCGCGGAACAGCGCGACATCGAGACCGTCGGCCTCGGGCTCTATCCCAGACAGTGCCTGGGACACAGCCAAGGGCGGTGTGCCGGTGGCATCCAGCGGGCTCCAGTCGCTGTCATCGTCCACCAACTGCGCGATGATGGCTTCGTCACTGGGACGGGTGTCGATGTGGGGCGCGCGAGCGCGTGCCTCAGCCGCCCGCTGCTCTTTGCGCAAAGCGCGTGCTTCGATCCAAGCGTGGCCCGCACGGTTCGAGGCTCCTCGCGCGCGCGCTGCGACGTTCTCGGCGATGGACCAGGCGCGATGGCAGGCGCCAATGAACGAGAAGGTCGCGCGTCCGATCAAGATCAAGCCCACGACGGTTCCACCCACCAGGAAAGAGCCGACCGTGGAGAAGAGCCCGCGCATCAGCTCGCCAAATAGGAGCCCGACGTTGCCGCCAGAGGGCAGACCGCCAAAAGAGCGAGCGGAGGGCAGCGCGATGTAGACCAGTGACGCCAAGATGATCGCGGCCACCAAGTCGCCGGCAACGCGGAAGCCGACGCGACCAACGGGGTGACCCCTGAACAGCGGAGCACCCACCAGGCACAACTCCAGGGGCGCCAACCAAGCGACCCAGCCGAAGCCCTGAGCCAAGAACCCCGCGATCAGCGCTCCCACGGGGCCAACCCAATCCCCACCTTGAACGCTCGGATCGTTGATGTCTTTGCGCAGGCTCGCCAGCGCGATGCAGAGAAAAGCCGAAATCGCGAATAGGAGTAGGGCCGCGGCCTCACGTCCGCGCTTGCCGGAAGCCGGCGAATCCCGTGAGGAAACGTCAGTGTCCGGGCCGTCAGCGGTCCGGGGCGCAAAGGGACGTGTGCCCATCTCCTACTTTTGACTACATCAATCCCGCCAGCCCTCCAAGAAACCAACATCCGTTCCACAGCTCCTGACCGGCCTGTGGGCCGGTCCAGAAAAACTAGGCATGTCGTTCGCTTGAGCCTGAGCGAGTCTGGGGATTAGACTGCCCCCCTCTACAGAGGGAATCGCGGACGCACGGCATGAAATACACGCTGGGGTCGAAGAGAATTGCGGGATCCGTGCGGCGCGTGCTTGGCGTCGCAGCCGTGGGCGTCTTGCTTTCCAGCACGACCGTACTCACGGGTTGTCGTACATCCACGGACGACATCGAACGATGGACCAACACCAAGCAAGGGCCGCGGAAGTTGGTCGCCGTCATCACGCACGACAAGTACCCGCACGAGCTGCGCGTCGAAGCGGCGATGGCACTCGTACGCATGAAGCCGCGGGGCGGACAATCAATCGGTTTGCTAGGCCAGGATGATCAACCAGGGCTGTTGTCCGCTCTGGAGTCTCTCGCACCGGCAGAGCGAGAAAAACTCGTCACAGAAATGGTGCCTAAGTTGGAGGAGGCCATGGCGGCCGAGCCCCCCAAGGCACAAGCCGGGCAACCCACTCCGCCGGATCCGTCGTTTCCTTATAAGGACGCGGCGTTCGCAATCCTCACTCACGCTGAGGGCTCGCTGGTTCAATCCGAAGAGCTGCGTGCGCGAATTCGAGCGGCACTCACGTCCTGGAGCATGACGAACTTCGCGGAGCGCTTGGACGATTCTTCCCAGCTCTATGGCATGGAGCAGGTTCTACGCGAACTAGGCAGTCAAGGCGTTGCTGGCCTCGCAGCGCAGATCCAGCCCAATGCCAAGAAGATCGAAAAGATGTCCGTGCTCGTCGCCGAACTCGGCGACGATGCGACGAAACTGACCGCAAGCAAGAACTTGGTGGTCGTCGCGAAGGAAATCGACTCAGACAAGTGGGTCAAGCAGAAATCGCCCCTCGTAGACGCCGCAAACAAAGCCTCCAAGCTCAGTCCGACGCCTGAGCAATTCAAGGCTCAGTTGGACCAGTACCAGGAGGAGGAACTGCTACGCATCTTCTCCTCCATGAAGAAAGTCGGGGGCGCTCCGGTGGTGGCGCACTTGCTCGCCTACGGCAAGGACAAGAACAAGCCAGAGAAGCGACGCGCGTCGGCGCTGGCCGCCCTCGAAGGTAACCTGGACAAGAACAACGAAGAGCAGATCAAGTCCATCTTGGAACTCGCCAGTGCAACGGACACTCCCGACACTCTGCGCGACGTGGCACTTGGGCGCGTGGGTGAACTCCCCCGCAAGTTGGTCACGGGCCGACTGTTCGGATTGTTCAAGAGCGACAACTGGAAGATCCGCTGGGTTGCGGGTGAGCTCGTGCTCAAGATGGGCGACACGAGCCACGTCGAGGAGTTCATGCGCAAGATCGGCGGTGCCAAAGGCATGGCGATCACCGAACCGCTCCGCTACGGCGCGGTCATCGGCACCCTGAAGGGCAAGAAGAAGCCCGCGGATATCATCGACAAGTTCATTCGCCCGGGTTGGTCCACCGAGGCCCGCATGAGCGCGCTCGGCTACTACTACCAGTTCGGAAACAAGACCCAGCTTGCCAAGATAGCCCCTTACGAAAACGACCGCTCCCGAGCACCGAAATGCCTCGAAGACGCAACCGATTGCGAGTGGAAGTGTGCGGTCGGCGAGGGTAAGAGTCAGGAGCTCAAAGACGTCACGACTTTGGGCGAGTTCGTACGTTTTTGTGTGAAGCCGGCGATGGAAAAGCGCTCGGCCTCGAAGAAGAAGAAAAAGTGACCGCCACTTCTACTGAGCTGAGCGAATGACTGACCCCAATAGGAAAGTTCCTCGTAACTTCCAATGTCGCGAGTCGCTTTGGATGAAGTTCGAGCAAATGGCGCGCGAACTCGAGTGCTCCGTCGACTACCTGATCAACGACGCAATGAAGCAGTACGCGCGCCAGCGCGGCTACAGCAGCACCGCGCACCCGGCAGCCGGTGGGGGAGGCCCCCCTCCAATTCCGCCAGCAACTCATGGTGCTCCGCCTCCCCCACCGCCGCCTCCTCCACCGCCTCAGCAGCAGCACAGCGCGGGACCTCCTCCGAGCCCAGGTCCAAGCCGAGCCATGACTCCACCGCCTCCGCGGGGTGCCGCTGCGGCACCTCCGCCGCCTCCGCCGCCACCGCCCGCTGGCCGTGGCGCGTTCCCATCATCTCACGGCGCTCCGCCTCCGCCGCCCCCTCCACCGCATCAAGGCGGCGCGCCCAGCGCCGGGCGCCGTCCCCCGCCACCCCCGGCTGCGCGCAGCGTGCCGCCACCACAGCAGCACGCGCCGGGTGGAACCATGCAGATGCCACCCCGGGGTGGTCCGCCACCGCCAATGCCGCGGTCGGCACCGCCGCCGCCTCCCCCGCCCCAGCAGCAACAGCAGCAGTACGGGGCATCTACGCTCAACATCTACTACGCCGGAGAGCGGTTCCCCATCACCAAGGACCGCTTCATCATCGGGCGTGGCAAGCAGTCCAGCGATCTGACGATCAAGGATCCGAACGTGTCGCGGCAGCACGCGATGATCGAGTTCTTGAACGGCCAGTACTACATCGTGGATATGGGTTCCACGAATGGCGTCGAGTACTCGGGGCAACGCATTCAGCGCAAGGTCGTCAACGAAGGTGACTTGTTCCGCGTCTGCGACCACGAGCTGCGCTTCTCCTATCAATAGGCGGCCCTCGCCCCCCGGTGGCGGCTCCCTTGGGCGTGGCTACACCGGCAACTTTGCGCTGGCCTGCTCCGCCAGCTACGCTGCGTTCTGTGCGACGCGCTGCGGCGATCTCGAGCATTCTGGTTGCCGCCACGGCAAACGCCGACGGGCTGCCCTGGGTGGATGCCAGCGATGTGCCCCTGCCAACCGGGGTGAGCAGCGTTCAAATCACTCGGAGCGATGAACCCATGTGGTTGCGCCCACGCCCCGGGGCACCACGGCGAGGCTCCGCCGCCAACGGCTCCCACTTGCCGTTGTATGGCGCGATGCGGGGCCCAGGCTGCCGAGGCCGGTGGCTCAACGTGGGGCCGCTCGCCTGGGTCTGCGAGGACGTCGTGCGTCTGAGCATGAAACCTGCGCTCGCGCCCCGATCGACTCACTACCGCACGGCCGACGGACTGCCTTTTCGATACTTCTTCGCCGGCCGCCACGGCTCTTTGGGATACGTGAGCCTGCGAAACGCCGAGCAGGTCGCGCCGGACGCGGAGCTGCAACCGGGCTTCGCCGTGGCGTTGGTGCAGGTGGCGGAGCGGTTGCCCGGGCACGCCTTCGGGCTCACCACGCACGATCTGTGGGTGCCCATGCGCGACCTGGTGCCGGCTCGTCCGTTCGGCTTCCACGGTGTGGAGCTCGACGGAGAGTTGAACGTCGGGTGGGTCTACAAGAAGAGTGCAGACGTCTACAAGCAACCAGGTCGACACAAGCTATCTGGCAAAGCCCACGCCGAATTCGCCGCGCTCAAGGTGCTCGAAACCGTGGAGCGCAAGAAGCGGCGCTGGTTTCGTATTGGCGAGGACCGCTGGGTCAGCGACAAACACGTCCGGTTTCCGACCCAAGCTCCCATGCCGGGGGAGTTGGGCAAGAACGAACGCTGGATCGATGTGGACATCGACAACCAGATCTTGGTCGCCTACGAAGGTGAGCGACCGGTGTTTGCCACCCTGGTTTCAACCGGGAAGGGCAAGGGGCGCAGCACTTTCGCAACTCCGAAGGGCAACCACCGCATCTGGGTGAAGTTGGTTTCGAGTGACATGGACAACCTCGAGAACGAGGAGGCCAGCCGCTACTACGCGATTCAGGACGTGCCCTGGGTCATGTATTTCAAGAAGGGCTACGGGCTTCACGGCACCTTCTGGCATCGCTCCTTCGGCCGCGTCCGCAGCCACGGCTGCGTGAATCTCACGCCCCTGGACGCCGAGCGCCTATTCGGCTGGACCAGCCCACGCGTGCCCGCGGGCTGGCGAGCAGCTCTGCCCACGAAATACGAACCCGGCACGTTGATTCGGGTCCGCTGAGGAGGGTCGGGAAGCTCGGGCTCGACCCAGAGCCCGGTTGCCTTATTATCGCCCCATGAGCGTGGAGATTGGGCGTGACACGGTGCTGGCGCTTTGCGCCATCGCGTGGGCGGATGGCAAGATCGACCCCGAAGAGACCAAGGGCATTGGCGACGCCGCGAAGCAGTTGGGGCTAGCCAGCGGTGACCTGGCGGCAGTAGAGGCGGCGCTGGCGCAGCCCTTCGACCTGTCCCAGGTCGAGACGGTGCGCATGAACCGTCTGACTCGACTGTTCACTTACGCCTGTGGCGTTTGGATTGCGGGCTTGGATGGCAGCATCGGCCCCGAAGAGCAGGCGGCACTCAATACCCTCGGGGACCGGGTCGGGCTCAGCGAAGTCGCGCGCAACCGCGCGCAGAAAGTGGTGACCGCGGCGCGGGCGGGAGCAGATGTAACCAAAAGCAACATGGATTTGCAGAAGCTGCGCTCTCGGCTATCGGCGGGTCTGAGCCAAATCGGAAACGAGTAACCCCAGACCAAACCATGGTCAGCATCGTTCACGCCGCCCGGGACATCGGGCGGCTTCGAGACATATCGCGTGTGCTCGTCGCTCACGGCTTTGGCGAGGTCGTAGGACGACTGGGCCTGTTCCGCGGTCGAAAGGGCAAGGACGACCTTCCGGATTCCACCCGAGAGCCCGGGCTGTCCGCCGAGGATGAAGAACGTGGCGCCAAGGCCCGTGCCGAATCGAGCCTCGCCGTCCGGGTCCGCCGAGTCCTCGAGGATCTCGGCCCCTCTTTTGTCAAGCTCGGCCAGATCGCGTCCACCCGTTCTGATGTCTTGCCCGCGGATGTGATTCTCGAACTCAAGAAGCTTCAGGACTCGGTCGCGCCCGTTCCCTTCGAAAAGATCCGAGAGCAAGTCGAACACTCTTTGGGCACCACGCTGGGGGAAATCTTCGAGGATTTCGAGGAAAAGCCCCTGGCTGCCGCCAGCATCGCGCAAGTGCATCGGGCAAGACTGAAGTCCGACGAAGGCGTCAAAGACGTGGTCGTGAAGGTGCAACGACCGGGAATCGCGAAAACCATCGCGAGCGACGTCGACCTGCTGCACACCTTCGCGATGCTCGTCGAGCGCGCCATTCCCGAGAGTCGGATCTACTCGCCGGTCGCGCTGGTGCAGCAGTTCGATCGAGCCATCACGGCCGAATTGGACTTTACGGCGGAAGCGGAGAATGCCGCTCGCTTCCGTCAGCACTTCGAGGGCTTCCGAAACATCCGCTTCCCCCACGCCTACAAGTCCGCGTCCAGCAAACACGTCCTGACTCTGGAGTTCCTGGACGGCAAGAAGGTCTACGACGCCATCGAAGCCGGGCACGAGGGCAAGAAGCTGACGCGCATCGCATTGGACGCGATCGTCAAACAGATCTTCGAGGATGGCTTCTTCCACGCAGACCCACACCCCGGAAATGTGTTGGTTCTTGGAAGCAAAGAGCACCCCACCCTGGGCATGATCGATCTGGGCATGGTTGGGCGCTTGAGCCCACGCATGCGCGACCTAACCGTAGATGTGATGGTCAGCGCGGTGCGCCGAGACTACGAGGGCATTGCAGACGCGATGTACGCGATCGGAACGCCCACGAAGAAGATCGAAATGGAGGCCTATCGGGCGGAAGTGGCCATGCTCAGCGAGAAGTATCTGGGCAAGCAGCTTCGGGACATCGAGATGTCCGCGATGATCCGGGACCTGGTCCAAGGAGCCACGAAGTACGGTCTGGAAATCCCACCTGACTTCATGCTGGTGGGAAAAGCCCTGATGACCGTGGAAGGCGTTGGCAAGGAGCTGGACCCGACCCTCGACATCTTCGAAGAAGCGAAGCCGCTGTTCTTGGAAATGCTGAAGAAGCGCTATTCTCCGGAGCGGCTCGGCAACGAGCTATTGCGCCGCCTCGAGCGGCTCTCGGGTGCCACCTACAACATGCCGCAACAGGTCCAAGAAGTTCTGGATGACTTGCGGCTTGGTCGGCTCTCCGTCGTGACTTCGGATCCGGGCATCCCTCGAGTAGGGGACCAGTTGGGGCGGCGTCTTTTTTCCGCGCTGATCGGCAGCGCGTTCGTGCTGTCGGGAGCCTGGTTGCTTGCCAGTGGCAAGGACGTAGCCGGCTACATTCTCATTGCGGTCGCCATCCTAGCGCTGGGGAATCACTTGGTATTGGACGGCGTTCGCGCGCTTCGTTCCAAGCGCTAGGGCTACAAAAAGACAAACCGCCCCGACGCTAGCCGCGGGGGCGGTTTTGGCTTTTTGTATTCTTAGAGAAAGATGCCGCTCACGGCACTTTGCCCTGGAGGATGAACGCGATCAGGAACGCGAACAGCACCAAGGACTCGATCAGCGCCAGACCCAGAATCATCGGGGTCTGAATCCGCGCGGCAGCGCCGGGGTTGCGGCTGATGCCTTCGAGGGCAGCTGCAGCAGCGCGACCCTGGCCGAGACCGCCACCAAGAGCGCCGAGGCCGATCGCGATGCCTGCAGCCAGTGCGGCCATCGCCTTGGCGTCAAACTCGTTTGAACCGGCGGCAGCAGCGGCATCCTGGGCAAACGCGCTCGACGCAAAAAACGTGAAAAGCGACGCGCTGACAAGGGCCAGCTTGTTCTTGGTCATCTCCAAAATCTCCTTGTTCTACCCGGGCGGGCTGTAATCTGAATCTGCTTTGGGGGCTATCGAAATCCGCCACAGTGGGCGTGTTGGTTTGGGTGGCAGGGGAAACCCCTTGTTCAGTGGTCCTCGTGCTCGGTTGCGAGGCCGATATAGATGGCGGTCAAAAGGGCGAACACCAGTGTTTGAATCACGATCACCAGACAACCGAGCAGCAACACGGGCAGCGGCACGAGTATGGCAATGAGGCCCATGAAGGTGCCGAGCACGATGTGATCGACGCTCATGTTCATCATCAAGCGCACCGCCAAGGTGACGGGACGCACACATAGCGAGATGATCTCGATGGGAAAGATCAGCGGTGCCAGCCACCACTTGGGACCAGCGAGATGCTTGATGTAGGCCATGCCGTTTTCCTGCAGGCCGTACAGATTGAAAAGCACGAAGACGACGGCAGCGCATCCGAACGTGATGTTGAGGTTGCTGGTCGCGACCGGCGCTCCGGGAATGAGCGCCATGATGTTGGACACGAATACGAATAGCGCTGAACCGGCGACGACGTGGAAGTACTTTTTCGCCCGATCCGGGCCCATCACGCTCTTGCACAGGTCGTAGAAGTAGCCGAGGAAGGTCTCGATGAAGGTCCGCAGGGTGAGCTTATCCTCCGGCAAAACCGCCTTATCCGTGTCGGAGAGGCGAGCGCGCACCGCGAATGCGATCACGAACAAGAGAACGAAAACCAGCATCGACGCGATGAACGGTTCCCAGTTGCTCCAGGTCGGATCTTTCTGGCCGATGAACGACTTGCCCAAGTGATGGGCGTTGTGCTCCAAGTTCCCGCGAAACTTGGCGAGGAGTATGGTCAGCCAGCTCGAATGCGAGGGCATCGACTCAGCCTTTCTGCTCCACGGGTGTCGACGGAGCGACCCCCGCTAACACGATGCCAACTGGCAGCGCGCCCCAACCGATGGCGAAGGGGAAGAGGAGTATCCAGTCGCTGCGAACGATCAGGTAGAGCGCTCCAGCGAGTAGCGTCAGTTTAACTAAGACAACGGCGGCCCAGGGCAAGCGGGCAGCGCCACTCAAGAACGCCCGCACGACCCGCGCCACCAACCAGAGATTCACGGCGCCCATGGCAGCACCGAGCGCGACCGATGCCGAAGCCTGCAGTCCATGCACCGCCCCTGCGCCAGTTGCGAAGACGGCACCGACGATCAGTACCGCAAAGATTGCGCGCCGAACGCTATCTTCGGTGGTCGTGTCTATTTCGGTTCGGGGAGTCATCGAGGTAGCGCTTGCGCGCCTCGCGGTCTTTACGCTCGGCTTTTTCGGCTTCTTCGTTGGCCCGATTCAGGGCCCTGACGACGGCGCGGACACCTGCCGCCATACCGAACCCGGTTCCTAGTAGAGCGAGCCAGGGACCCGTCTCCAGCCACTGATCTGCCTTGTTGCCAACCCAGAGACCGAAAACGATGCTCAGGACCAACTCGAGGCCAACCGTGCCGTAGGTACCGACGCCTTTCCAGTGATGCTGCACAACTGCCCTCGCCTGAGGGCTACCCGCCCGAGGGCGAGATCGGCACTTTGCTCCCGCGTAGATGCGGATAGCGGCGCTCAATTAGCATGCTCCAAGCCTAGGGGTCAACGTCGGAGACGCGCCCTCCGGGAGCGCCGGTGCTATAGAAAAAGCATGCGAAAAACAGGGGTGTTGTTCGCCACCGCGGCGATTCTCGAAGCGAGCCTGGGCGGGGCGCAACCTGAACCCGCGGACGCCTCCGAGCCACCTGCAGCAGCGCCAGCTCCGGAGTCAGGGCCGCCCGCAGCATCCGGGGACAAGCCACCTGGACCTTACTACTCGGAGCCACCTGCGGGACCGAGGCAACCTCCGCCCCGGGGCGCGCCACCACCTGGGCCGCCGGGACAGTACGTCTACGAACCACCGCCCCCATACGCGATCTACGAGCCACCCCCTCCGCCGAAGCCCCGGCACATTGCACCCAAGAACGCGTTCTGGCTGGGAGCGCGAGTCGGCTGGTTCATTCCGTTCGGAAACTTGTGGACCGAGGGCAACGCGAACGGTTTCCGCATCGACGACGTGAAGTGGTCACAGTTTGCTTCCGCCGGACCGATGTTCGAGCTGGATGCCGGGGCGCGCTTGGGCCGGTACTACAACGTGTTCTTGCTTTGGGAGCGCGCTCAGCTCGGGCCGGGTTCCGAAGAGATCGCCGCGCTGGGCACCCAGGACCGCGGGGAAACCGACTACTACGCCCTCGGACTTCGGTTCTCATCGAACCCGAATAAGGTCGGCTTCCTCACGGAGATCAACCTGGGATATCGGCGGTTCCGTGCCGTTTGGGATAGTGGCGCAGAGCTCCGCATGACCGAGGCGCCGCTGGAGTTCCGTCTCGGGCTCGGTGCGGACATTCGGATTTCGCGGCTCTTTTCGCTGTCGCCGCTCGTCACTCTGGGCGCTGGTTCCTTTGGCGATGCGGAGTGGCTCAACCCGGATGGTTCGACGTCAGATGCCACGACCCCGGGCGACCACGCAGCGGGCCATGGCTGGATAACGTTCCAACTCGGGGCGCATTTCGACATAGCTGGCGGCGGCTAGCCGGCTATTTTCTCTGCTTCGTCGAATTGGGCGGCGATGCGTCTCATCAGCACCGGCGCAAGCGCACGGGTTGCAACGGCGCGATGGCTGATGGCGTTCTTTTCACTTTCGCTCAATTCCGCCATGGCGCGACCTTGGTGGCCCTCCACGATGAACAGAGGATCGTAGCCGAAGCCACCACTACCTCGCGGATCCCGCGCAATACTGCCCTCGACGCGCCCTTCCACGGTCTCGATGTCGTCGATGGCCCACGGCGACGCCAACGCCAGAACGCAACGGAAGCGAGCGCTGCGCACCTGTTCTTCGGCATCCTCCAGGTCCCGTAGCAGGGCAGCATTGTTCTCGGCGTCCGTGGCTCGCTCGTGGGCGAAGCGGGCGGATCTCACCCCCGGGCGACCATCTAGGGCATCCACTTCCAGGCCGCTGTCGTCGGCTACGCAGAGCAGGCCCGTCGCCAGACACGCGGCACGGGCCTTGATGATCGCATTACCCTCGAGGGTGTCAGCGTCTTCGACCACACTGAAAGCCTTCCCCAACACGTCCTCGACGGTCACCAACTCGATGGGAAGCTCGGCTAGCAGCGCACGAAGCTCGAGCAGCTTTCCGTCGTTACTGCTCGCCAGTGCGACCGTGACGGGCAACCCCATCCGAGTGCCTTACCTCTGAGACGAGCGGAAAGCCACCGGACTACCCGGCAGTGGTGCTTTGGGCATTGATGGCCGGTGTTTCCACGCTATCTCCGGCGATGGTTTCGGGCAAATGAATCCAGAATCGGGTGCCACCGCTCTCCGCGGCATCGCACGCAATCGTGCCGCCGTGGGCCTCGATGATCTGGCGCGTGATGGCCAAACCCAAACCCGTCCCTTGATGCTTGGTCGTGAAAAACGGCTCGAAAATCCGCTCCCGGGCGGCTGCGTCGATGCCGGGCCCATCGTCTTCGACCAGGATATCGACCCCACCACCGGTTGCCGCCACAACCCTAACACCGATGGTGCCACCCGTATCGAGCACTTCTCGCGCGTTGCGAATCAGGTTGTAGAGCGCCTGCTTGATCTGGGCTTCGTCCGCCATGACCGCGGGCAGTGGCTCTTCGATGTCCTGGTCGATACTCACGCCATGGCGTTGAACGTCTCGCCGCATGAACTCGCAGGCTTCGCTGACGATGACGCTGAGGTCTTCTTGTTCTGGGCGCAGGGGCTTCTGTCGCGCCATCGACAGGTATTGCTCGGACAGCGCGGTCAGTCGCTCCACTTCACCCTTGATGGCTCGCACAAGAGCCCGTGCCTCGGCTTCCGTCTCCGCTCGTTCCGCCACCTCTTCCTCAAGTAGCTCGATGTTCAGAGCAATTGACGACAGCGGGTTGCGGATCTCGTGGGTGACGTGAGCGGCCATCTTTCCAATCGTGGCCAAGCGCTCTGCCGCCAGCAGCTGCTCGTTGGCTTGGGCAATGGCAGTGACCATGTTTTCGAAGGTTTGCGCTAGCTCGCCGATTTCGTCCTTGGAGGCGACCACCGGTCGCGGAGTCAAGTCGCCTCGGGAAACCGCCATGGCTCGTTCCGTCACCGCCGCCAACGGCGACAGCACGCGGCGCGTGTAGAGGGCGGTCACGACCCCCAACAGCAGCGCTAGGGTGGCGAGGCCGATGAAGAGCTGGATCGCGAGGCGCTCACGCGCCCGCGCTGTGTCCAATAGGAGATCCAGATTGCCCTGCACCCGTTGCTCCAGCTGGCTGAGACGTTTTCGCCCCTCGGCCCCCCGCGTGACCAGCTTGTCCCGGGCGCCTTCTGCCGCTTCGGTGTCCCCGGACGCCAGGGCATCAAAAAGCTTGGCCAGCAACTCTCGATCCTCGCGCATCGAGCTTTCTATGCCGGTAGTTTCCGTGGTCAACTCCCGGCCGACGCGCACCAAGTTCTCGTCTCCTGATGACATGAATGCGCGATCGAGGGCCGCACGGACTTCTCCGAACATGCGCGGCCGACCGATCCTCATTGCTGTATCGAACCAAACCCGTTTGTCCGCCGGGTTCCGCGCCGTCGTGATGTGGTTCAGCTGGGTATTCCAGGTGTCCTGACTGGCAACCACGTCCCGAAGCGCCAGAGACAGCGGCAAGTAGCCTGAGCGCATCAAGTCCGCATCCGCCGCCGCACGGCGCAGAGCAAACACGCCCCAGCCAGCAACCACCGAGAATAGGACCGCGACCAACGTGAACCCGAGCAAGACGCGCGTTGCCACGGTCCTCCTGCGCGCGACCTCTGCGTTACTCATGATCCAACGGCGGTTTGTGGCGCGGGGCAACCATAGCGCAGCGCGCGCAGCATGGAACTAGCGCGGCAGCGCGCGGTCGACGAGGGTGAGCAGATCGACGGCTTCCGCGCCATTGTCGCGGAAGCGCTGCAAGCTCTTGCCGCAGGCAGTCACCACGATGCCTCCACCGAGGGCCCGGTGATCCTCCAGGCGCTGAGATGCGATCCGCTCGCTGGTTCTTGGTGCGGTTTCGGGCAAGAGCCCGCCACCACCGCTACACACGGCGTCCTCGCGAGCCCGGGAGAATTCTTCCGGGGCGCGACCCAAGATTCGGGCCAGGATCTTGCGAGGTTCCTCGAACAGCCCCAGCCCACGCCCGAGTTGACACGGGTCGTGGTACCGCACCGGTACATCGGGCTTCAGGTCCTCGAGTCGTCGGAGCTTGCTCAGGCTGCGCGCCGCAATGGCGACCAACGACTCCGCGCGGCGGGACTCGAGGAACCTCGTGCACCCGGGGTCAGCTGCAATGACGCGGGTCGTTCCTGAAAGCGCGCGCTCGAGTTTCTTCTGAGCTTGCCTCAAGCTGCCATGATCGCCTGCCAGAAACAGAGGCAGTCCACAGCAAGCATCGACCAGCCGAATCGGGCCGACCAAGCTTGCGGCGACACGCAGCGCGGCGGCGGATTCCTCCGGCGCCTGGGTCAGGTAGCTGCAGCCCACCACGAGCGCGATGCGGGAATTCACATCCACCCCGTCGTGCTTGGCCAAGCCCTGAGCTGCCGCGGAGAGCTTTCCTTCCAGCTCAGGGAAGCGCGCCGCGGACTCCTTGGCCGAGCTAGGCGCCAACACAGCATTGAAGTAATCGGCCCGCGCCATCGCGAGGGTCTCGGCGACCGGATTTTCGTGATCGCAGTTTTGTCGGCATGCCATGCACCCGGTGCAGGCCCAAACCGTCTCGGCAATCTCGGCATCCGGCGACGGCCGCCCCCGTGATGTCATCCAAGTGAGGGACATCTTGCCCCAGGGGGTCAGGGTTTCTCGTCGGTCCGCAGCGGACACCGGGCACACCGCACGGCACAGCTTCGGGCAGTACGCGCAGTTTTCGAGGGCTTTCCGCTGCTGACTCACAAGAGGCAGTTTCGTGGTCATCTAGTGCTCTTCTCCGAAGACGCCCGCCGGCGCTTTGTCTTGCTCTCGCGCTTCGTGCCCGAATCCCCGTCAGCCTTAGCCTGGGTGTTCTGGGGCAGGCGCAATGCGAAAGTAGCGCCGTCCGGAGAGCTGTCCACCTCTACGCTGCCGCCGTGTTCGTCGATGATTTTCTTCACGATCGCAAGCCCCAAGCCCGTGCCGTCCTGCTTATTGGCCGTCACGAAACTCTGGAACAGGCTGGTGGCGATCTCATCGGGGATGCCGGGCCCTGTGTCCGAAACTCGAATTAGAAGGTCCGCACCTTCCATGCCGGCACTGATTCTGAGGCAGCCGCCCTGGTCTGCCATGGCCTCTATGGCATTGCGAGCCAGGTTGAAGATCGCTCGGGCAAGCCGAGCTTCATCGAAGCGAGCGACAACCTTGTTGTCCACGTCGACCTCTAGTTCCACCGCCCGACCATCCACCTCGTGTGCCAGCTGCCGCGTGAGCTCCGAGAAGAACTTCCTGAGATAGACTCTTCGGATAAAGATGGATCGCTCGCCCCGGGCGAACTCGAGGACCTCCCGCTGCATGGCGCTGAGCGTGTCGAACTGCTTGAGGACCTCTTCCGCGTATTCGCCCCGCTTTTCCTGGCCGTCTGCGTCCACCATGAGCTGTACGTATCCGCTGATCACGGTCATAGGGGACTTGAAATCATGGATGACTTGGGACAGCAATCGCCCAATGGTGGTTAGGCGCTCTGAGACCTCCCGTGCACGGCTTGCTCGGTACAACCTCACCGCCGTGGCGGCGTTGGCTGCGACCAGACGCACGAGAGAGACATCTTCCGAGGAAAAGCTGGGTTCTTGCGCTTTGAACAGCCCAACAGCGCCAATGGGCTGCTCATCACCTTCCAGCGCCATCGCCAAAACCGTGGAAAATTCGAAGGGATAGCTGCCTTCTATCCTATCGTTCCAGCGCGGGTGTTGGGCAGCATCCTCGATCAGCACCGGAGCTTGGTCCGCGAAGGCCTCGCTGAGGAGACCTTCACCGGTCTTGATACCGCGGCGGCTAAGCGTCTCCGGCGTCGCTGCATCATAAACGTACAGCACTTGATCCCCGGTTTCCTCCTCCGCAAGCTGGGCCGCGGCCCCTTGGGCGCCACACGCTTCGGTAACCAACGACATCACACGAAGCAACAACCCGTCGATGTCCGTGGCGCGGGCGGTGGCGCGCTCGAGCTCGAAGAGCAGCTCCAGGTCCTTCAGTTTGCGGGCCAGCTGCTCGGTGGCGTCGAGGAGTTGTTTGTTCTTCTGAATCAACGACAGGAACAAACGAGAGTTGTCGATCGCCACGGCAGCCTGGGTGGACAGAGCCGTGACCAAATCCTCATCTTCGGACGTGAACTCCTCAGCCCGGATCTTGTTGAGAACCTGGATCACGCCGATGGTACGACCCAAGTGGTTCTTCAGGGGCGCAGCCAACATGCTGGTGGTCCGATAGCCCGTCAGGGTGTCCCACTGACGCTCGAAGCTGGGCTCTTGATAGGCATCGCGAATTCGAAAGGCCTTGCCGGTCTGGGCAACCTTGCCTGCGATTCCGTGACCCACCTTTAGGCGGATGCTGCGCACGTTCTGTCCCACGAAGATGCGACTAACGAGCTCGTTGTTGGCGTCATCCAACAGGTACAGGGTTGCCCGGTCAGCTTCGAGTAGCTCGGTCACTTTGCCCAGAATCAGCTCGAGCAAGTCGTCGAGCTCCAGGGTGGTCCCAAGCGCATTGCCGACTTCGCGCAACGCGCCGGCGATGCGGCGCTCCCGCATGAGCTCCGCCTTCAGAGCGCCCGATTCGGCTGAAACGTCCGCGCTGTCGACCACCGCCCGCAGAATCTCACCGACTGGCGCCCCCGGGAAGGGCTGAGCCCAGAAACAAACGTTCAGACTTTCGGCGTCGGGAGACTGGCGAACTCGGCGCGCCTCGGCTAAGGCCTGGGGCAATGGCGCTGAAACAACTTCACCTCACGGTCCGAGGGCGGGTACAGGGTGTGTATTTCCGCGCGTCCGCCCAGCGGGAGGCCAAGCGACTGGGGCTCTCGGGCTGGGTCAAGAACCGCACTGACGGTAGCGTGGAGATCCTGGCGGAAGGGGAAGAGATTTCCATCCGCGAGCTCTACGGCTGGGCACAAAAGGGACCTGGCGCCGCCCGGGTGGATAAGGTCGAAACTCGCTGGCGCAGCTTCACGGGCGAGTTCCCGGACTTCCGAATAGTCTATTGATCCCCTGGGCTAGACTCTCCCCTGCCCGCGGGTGGGCCCTCGGCGTGCGAGCGCTCGCGGCGGCTCTGGCTTTGGGCCTGCTGTGTAGTTTGGCGCAGGCAGATGCTGGCGCCAAGCGGGTCAAGCGCCCGCTTCCGGAGCTACCCGAAGTTCCGAAGAGGGAGCGCAAGGCGCCAAACAAGGAGCACCTCGAGGAGCTGGAGACACACTTGTCTCGCTTCCGCTCGAAGGACGCGCATGTGCGCCAGTCCGCCGTGCGACAGCTCCTGGAAATCAGTCGGTCCTTGGTTCCAGCCATCGACAAACGCCTCAACGACATAGCGGATCAGGGCGACCGCAGGGGCATGAAGCGCTTGCTCCAGTCGCTGCGCCGCAAAGCGCGCAAGGCCGTGCGCGAGAAGATGCGCGCCGAAGGAAAAAGAGGAAAGATCGTCACGCCTGACTATCTAGACATCGTCGTGGAATTCGCGCGGCCTGACGACAAGCTATGGCAGGACCTGGTCAGCGTTTTGGCCATGAGCAGAATGCTTGTGCAAATCGGCTCCGTGCAGGGGGTGCGAGAGCTCATCGACGTCTATGTGCGGTTCGGGGACTTCCTACGCGTGGATACCCAGCTGCAATTGGAGAAGCTCGGCGACAAGGCGGTGGCTGCGCTAGTCGAGACTCGGCGGCATCGAGCGGGCAAGATCGCACGTTGGGCAGAGCGGCAACTTGACACCTTGGGCAAGGGGATCGTGAGTGAGGCCGTCCGCACCGAAGATCAAGAAGTCTTGGCTGACGTGCTGCGAGCGTATGGGCGCATCCGTGAACCTGACGCCGCCCGGATCATCATCTCCTTCGCCAACAGCGAGCGCGCTCAGATCCGACAGGCTGCGCGTCAGGGTGTCGCAATGATGGGTGAAGTAGGCGCATGGCAGCTGCGGGATAGCTATGAAAGCACCGTCGGCAAGAAACCACCTCGCGACTGGAGCTGGGATCGCACCGCGCGGGAGCTGTTCGGGGAGCTGGATCGGCTGCGTTTGGCCAAAGTGCACGACTTGTTCGAGGCGGGCTTGGCTGCTGAACGAGAGGGCAAGCTCGAAGAGATGCGAACTGCCTTCGACAAGGTCCTGGCGCGCAGCCCGATATTCGAACATCGCGCGGAAATGGCGAGGGGCTATGTGGCCTATGCACGAAAGGTGCAGGAGGAACAGCCAGACTTGGCTCTGGATGCACTGCGCCGCGCCAAACGCGTAGCAGCCGCCAAGGAGCATCCCCGCATCGAGAGCCAGGAACTGACGCTTCGAGCAGAAGTACTCCTCTCCAAGAACATCGCTGATCAGACCCTGGTGGCCCGCGCGTTGGAGCTCGACGAGAGCAACGACGACGCGCGGGACCTGGCTGACCTCATGGAGCGCGGGGAGGTGAAGAAGAAGACGCGCTTCAACCGCTACGCCGCAGCCGGCGCGATTGGAGCCTTGGCGCTGTTGGCGATCGGTTTCGTCGCGCTGCGCCGAGGCCGACCCGGGGAGGAGGAAGAGACGGCCAAACCCGCCGAACTGACTGGCGCCGACCCGGAACGGACCATCGAAGCATCGGACGCTGCAGACGCCGAGTCGGAAGAGAGCAGTGAAGACTCTGCGCGGACGTCCGATTCAACACCGGACGAGGACAATTCCACGCGCGACGAGGAGACGGAATCATCGCCGGCCCCGGGGGACGCAGGCGCGACCGGCGGCCAGGCCAAAGCCAAGTCGGATCCCGAGCCTGACGACGTGGATGCGTAGAAGCGCGCTTCTAGGCCGTTTCCCTAGGCGTGTTGGCGATCAGCAGGGCGTCGGATAAACTCCCGGATTCCTCCGCATGACCTTGGACCTCAGCTTCACTAGCAACCATGACCTGGACGACTCGGTGCTTGAGGCGGCCTTTGAACCGGCTCGCAAGCTGACAGATCCGCCGCCGGGTGATCGCGTCTTGGCGCTGATTCTGCGCATGGTCGAAGTGGCGCGTCCGGAAGACGGCGCGGGGCGGATCTTGGAGGTGCTGGCACGCTTAGCCCGAGCCGAGTGGATCGAAGGCGGCCTCGACGTGCTTCTTCAGCAACACGAGGACGGAACTGTATTGGACGTTCTCATTTTCGATGGGCTCAGCTATCAACGCTCGTTCCAGACCCTCTTGGTGCCCGTGGGACTGTCTGAGTTCGTGGAGTGGTTCGCCGTGAACATGCGCGAGCTATCTCCCCTGGTGCTCGTGCGAGATGTACCTGGAGAAGAGCTGAACTTGGCAGCCCTGGACGGCTCGCCGCCGCAGTCCTCACGGCCCGTGTTTCAACCCGAGGTCGAGCGCAAGCCCACCCTGCGTTTGCCTCGAGTCACGGTTCCAGAGGAGGCCATTCCCACCAAGGTCCACCACACCCCGCCAGCGGGGCAGCCGGCGCAAGCGCAGCCGGCGCAGCCCAACCTTGCGAAGACGGTCAGGTTTGACGCAGTACAGATAACGGAATCGTCCGACGGAGACCGTGACGTCGACGAGGACTGGGACTAGTGGGGCCGCAAAGGAAGGCGCGGAGCACGGCCAATCTTCGTGCTGCGGCGCGCCTTCGAGCGGGAAACCAGGGCGCCGCCCAGGACTACTTCGAATCCACCGACGACATCAAGAGCTGTGTGGAAGCCATGGCCGCGGAGCTTGGCTTGCAGGTCGTCGAACGCAAGTCCGGCATGGTCCTCGGCGTCTACGCCTTCAGCCCCATGGGCCTGGAGGGCCGTGTCGACGGCATGCCCTTCGGTGCGACCATCGCCCACCGCTTCGCGAGCTTGATGTGGGGAGCCACTGCGATGGTCGCCATTGACGTTTCCATCAACCCTCCACTGTGGGCCGACCTGAGTTTAGCCGGACGGACGACGCCGCTATACGTGGAAGACGATTTTCTCGCGGAGTTCGAAATACAAACGACCGACCGCCGCTTTGCAGACGGACTCGTCGACAAGGCGTTGAAACGCACACTGCTAGATGCAAACTGGGCAGGCTTCTATCCCAAGCTCACGGCCGGTCGGGTCAGCGTCAACGCTTCTGGGCTGGGCTCGCGCAGAGAACTTCGAGAGTCCGTGCGCTTCGCGACCCGTATCGCAAAGCTGCTCGATGAAAACCGCCAGAGCAGCGCGCGTTCCCGAGTGCACGCTCGAGTGGCGGAAGCCTGGCTGACGGCCGCCGGCCACTTCGGAGGCAAACTCGACGAGCAGACCCTAGAGCTCGGTTTGGAGCTTCCCTACGGCCATTTGCGGCTTCGCGCGGCACATCCAGCCTACAAGTCCTGGCGCACCGAGCTGATGCTCGAACTCGACCCACCCATTTCAGGTGATCTGCGAGTAACGACCTATAGCGGCAACTGGGAGCGGTGGTTTGCGCCAGACATCAAATTCGGCGACGAGGATTTCGACGGGCGCTTTCTTGTGCGCAGTAGCTCTCGAGAGCTGGCCGAGCGCGTGCTGTCCCGCTCTGCCAGGCAGACGCTGCTCGCCTTGTCCAAACCCATGCCCGAGCTTCTGATAACCGAAAACGGCATCGGTGCGGGGCGAGCCGGAGTGCTGGATTCTCTTGTCGATACGAAGGATGCCCTGACAAAAGCCATGGCCTGCGCCGAAGAACTCCTGCGGCAGCGGGAGACTCGAAGCGCGTACCGCTGAGCATGACCGACGACCCCGAACAGGAGTTCCGCCGCCAGTTGAGGCGGGCGCCCGCTTCGCCCATCTCGCCCCGCGGAGCCTACGTGGCTTCAGTAATCCTCGTGCTATTCGGCATCGCGACGTCGGTCACGGCCCTCAGCGGCCCGATGCGGTGGTCCGGGCTCATCATCGTCCTTTTGGGCATCCTGCTGGCAGTTCGCACCCGCTGGGCAACCCCTCGCAGGTAGCCCGCCGGAGGGGAACAAACGAAAAAACGCGGCAGAGCCAGGGGGCTCGCCGCGTTTCTCCTTGCTGCTCAGGTTCAGCCCGCTGCTTCAGCTGCAGCCTCTTCGGGCTTGGCCTTGGCTTTGGTGGGCTCCTTCGCCTTCTTCTTGCCACCATCCTTGTCCGAGGGAGCGCTATCGCTCACCAGCTCGATAATCGACATGGGGGCGTTGTCCCCACGGCGACGACCAAGCTTGATGATGCGGGTGTAGCCCCCGGGGCGATCTGCGAAGCGCTTGGCCAAGTCGAGGAAGAGCTTTTCCACCAGGTCGACCTTCTTTCGTTCGCCGTTCTCCTGGATTACGGCAAAGCGGCGGAGGAATTTGCCCACCTGCTGCTTGGCAGCTTGGCGCCGCGCACGGTCTGCGATGCTCAGCTTGTCGAGGGGCGAATAGGCAATCGGGCCCAGGCGTCGCGCACGGGTGATCATGCGCTCCGCCACCCGACGCAGCTCTTTGGCTTTGGCGTCCGTCGTTTCGATGCGCTCGTGAGCGAGCAAGTTCGCCGTGAGCGCGCGAAGCATCGCGCGCCGGTGGCTCGTGTTTCGGCCGAATTGTCGGCCAGCTATTCGATGACGCATCGTCGTCTCCCTTTGATCCGGGCGCTCAGCCCTGCGCCTGCTGCTGCTTCCAGCGCTCGATCATCTGGGGCCAGTTGTCGAGCTTCATGCCCAAGGAGAGCCCCATGGTGCCCAAGATTTCTTTGATCTCTTTGAGCGACTTGCGGCCGAAGTTCTTGGTCTTCAGCATGTCGGCTTCGCTCTTCTGAACCAACTCACCGATCAGGGCGATGTTGGCGTTCTGCAAGCAGTTCGCGGAACGAACCGAGAGTTCGAGCTCGTCGACGCTGCGGAACAGGTTCTCATTGAGGGGCTCCTCTTCCTGACCGGGAGCCGTGTAGGTCGTTTCTTCAGTCTCTTCGAAATTGATCCAAATCGAGAGCTGCTCTTTCAGGATCTTCGCGGCGAAAGACACGGCATCGGCCGGTTTGACGCTGCCGTTGGTCCACACCTCGATGATGAGCTTGTCGAAGTCCGTCTGCTGCCCGACGCGCGCGTTCTGCACGGTGTAGTTCACCTTGCGAATCGGCGAGAACAACGCATCGATCGGAATCGTGCCCAAGGGCATGGTGGCGCTCTTGTTACGTTCGGCAGGCACGTAGCCTCGACCCACGTTGACCGTGAGTTCCATGCTCAGCGGACCCTTCTTGTCGAGGGTCGCCACGGCGTGCTCCGGGTTCAGGACACTGAGTCCGTCCACCAGCTGAATGTCGCCGGCGGTGACGATTCCCGGGCCCTCTTTCTCGAGGCGCACGGTGTACGTCTTGGGGTTCTCGGCCTTGAAGACGATCTCCTTCAAGTTGAGGATTACGTCAGTCACGTCCTCAACGACGTCAGCGATGGTCGTGAACTCATGCAGAGCACTGTCCATGCGCACGGCAGTGATGGCCGCACCTTGCAGGGACGCGAGCAGCACGCGACGCATCGAATTCCCGATGGTGATCCCGAAGCCACGCTCCAAGGGCTCGCAGGTGAACTTGCCGTAGAAGTCTGAACCGGAGTCCTGCTCCAACTGGATGCTCCGAGGACGAATCAGATCCCGCCAGTTGCGGCTCATCATTTGTGTGACCATGTTCGGCTGTTCCTTCCTGCGCTCTTTCGAGTGCTTCTAGCCCCTTAGGGCGTCTTGCGCGGCCGTCCCAAACACCAAAAGGAACCCACTCCCGTTGGTGCTCCGCGGCCTGCCCGCATGCGTTGCTTCAATCTGTCTTTCAAATAGGGGCGCTGCCCCAAAATCAATTAGCGCGAGTAATACTCGACGACGTATTGCTCGCGAATCATCGGTTCGTTCAGCTCGTCGCGAACCGGCATTCCCTTGATCGTGCCGCTGAGTCCGTCCTTGTCGACGTCAATCCAAGTCGGCGGCGTCTTGCTCTCTGCCTGAGCGAGTGCGGCGGCGACGAACGCGATCTTCTTGCTCTTCTCGCGGATTTCGATCTTGTCGTTGACGTTCACGCGGTAGCTGGGAATGTTCAGACGCTTGCCGTTGACCAAGATGTGGCTGTGGCGAACCAGCTGGCGCGCCTGCGGGCGGCTGACCGCGAAACCCATGCGATGTACGACGTTGTCGAGGCGACGCTCGATGATGCCGAGCATCTCCTCACCGGTACGGCCCTTCATGCCGGAGGCCTGGGCGTAGTAGCCGGAGAACTGCCGCTCGAGCAGGCCGTAGATGCGACGCATCTTCTGCTTCTCGCGAAGCCGCAGCCCATACTCGCTGAGCTTGATGCGACCCTGACCATGCTGCCCGGGGGGATAAGGCCGACGCGCAATTGCGCATTTCTCGGTGAAGCAGCGCTCACCCTTCAAGTACAGCTTCATGCCTTCGCGACGGCAGAGCTTGCAAACGGGACCTAGATAGCGAGCCATATCAATCTTTCCAATCAGCCAGCCTCGGCTGGATCAAACTCTGCGCCGCTTGGGCGGGCGGCAACCGTTGTGAGGGATGGGCGTCACATCTCGAATGATGCTGACCTTGAAGCCCACCTGCTGAAATGCGCGCAGGGCACTCTCGCGACCGGCGCCGGGGCCTTTGACGAAAACAGCCACGGAGCGAACTCCGTGGTCCTGGGCGCGACGCCCAGCTTCTTCAGCCGCTAGCTGCGCGGCGAAGGGAGTGCTCTTCCGCGACCCCTTGAACCCGCGCGAACCCGCGCTGGCCCAAGACAGAACGTTGCCGTTCACGTCGGTGATCGTGACGATGGTGTTGTTGAAGGTGCTCTTGATGTGCGCGATGCCCGTCGCAATGTTCTTCTTGACGGTCTTCTTCTGGGTGCGCTTTTTCGGATTGGCCATCGGTAGTTCCTAAGCTCAGCGCTTGATGCCCTTCTTGGGACCCTTGCGGGTACGCGCGTTGGTGTGAGTTCGCTGGCCGTTCACCGGAAGGCCTTTGCGGTGCCGGAGACCGCGGTAGCAGCCCAGGTCCATGAGTCGTTTGATGTTCTGCTGAATCTCGCGGCGCAGATCACCTTCCACCTTGCAATCGCTCTCGATGGCGTCGCGGATGGCTTTGACGTCCGCGTCGGACAGTTCGTCCACGCGGCGGTTTTCGGGGATGCCTGCCGTCTTGCAGATGTCCCGAGCCGTCTTAGGGCCAATCCCATAGATATACGGAAGCGCGTACGCGATGTGCTTGCGACGAGGGAGGTCCACTCCGGAGATGCGTGCCATTTTCTGAAACCTTCAGCCTTCCAACTACTCTCGTTAGCCTTGCCGCTGCTTGTGGCGCGGGTTGTCGCAGATCACTCGGACCACACCCTTGCGGCGGATGACCTTGCACTTATCGCAAATCTTCTTGACGCTGGGACGTACCTTCATGACCAACTCGCTAATCTCAAAGCTTCCTAGTGACTTGTCCTCGGTTGGGGTCTTGCGGGGAGATTCTGACTTCCACTCGGTCGCCAACGATCAAACGGACGACTGCGTGGCGTAGCTGCGCGGCAACACCCACGCGAAGCTGGCGACCATCGTCGAGGCGGACCCGAAACATGGCTTTCGGCAACACCTCTTCGACTACACCTGATGTCATTTTCTCCGTATCGACCCTCCGTTACCGCCCGATTGCGTTGTTGATTCGTGCGGTCACTTCTTCCATCGAGCCGACTCCGTCGACCCGCTTGAGCAGCTTTCGCTCCTCGTAAAAAGGCAGCAAAGCTGCCGTCATGGCGTCGTACTCGTCGAGACGTCGCCGTACTGTCTCTTCCCGGTCATCGGGCCGCTGCTCCAGGTCGGCCCCCGGGGGCGGGAGAGAGTACTTCAGGTGGTATATTTGTCCAGTCTGTTTGTCGATGCGGCGCAGGGTCGCCCGTTCGACCAGCAGGTCCTTGGCCACGTCGATCTGGAGCACGTAGGTCAAGGGTGAATTTCGCTTTTCCAGTAAGGCTTCAAGAGCCTCCGCCTGGGCTGTTGTCCGCGGGAACCCATCGAGAATAAAGCCCTTTTTCGCGTCGTCGGCGTCCAGGCGCTCGTCCACCAGCCCGATCACGAGGGAGTCGGGCACCAGCTTCCCGGAGTTCATGTACTCCTCGGCCTTCTTGCCGAGCTCGGTGCCAGCGGCCCGAGCCTCGCGAAGCATGTCTCCGGTCGAGATCTTGGGGATGCCCAACGCTTCCGAAAGAATGCTGCCCTGGGTGCCTTTGCCACTAGCCGGCGGCCCCACCAGGACCATTCGGTGCCCCTCGCTCATGTTGCCCTCCTACCGGACAGGCGGGTTACCTGCGGCCCGGTCAATCCTTCGTAGCTGCGGGTGATCAGGTGAGCCTCGATTTGGTTCACTGTTTCGAGGGCCACGCCGACGACGATCATCAAACTGGTTCCGCCAAACTGGAACGGCACGCGCAACGCCTGGCTGATGACGGCCGGAACGACGCAAATGATGGCGACGTAGATGGAGCCACCTACGGTCAGCCGCGTGAGGACGCGGTCCAAATACTCGGCGGTGTGTCGACCGGGGCGGATGCCCGGAATGTTGGCCTGCTGCTTCTTCAGGTTGTCGGCGACGTCCACGGGCTGAAATGTCACTGCCGTGTAGAAGAAGCAGAAAAAGATGACGAGAGCGCCAAAGAGAGTGTGGAACACCCAATCCCCGCGGTTCAGTGCCGCGGCGAAGCGCGTCATGCCCGGGATGTTGAAGTTCGCCAGCGTGGTCGGGAAGAGCAGCAAGCTGGAAGCGAAGATGGGCGGGATCATGCTCGCCATGTTCACCTTCAGCGGCAGATGTGCGCTGCGGCCGCCATAGATGTGCCGCCCCACCTGCCGCCGAGCGTACTGAATCGGCACCTGGCGTTGGGCGCGCTCGAAGAACACGACCATGGCCACGCTGACCAGGATGACAGCGCCCAGGATGGCGATCGTGAGGGGCTCGATCTGGCCTGCGTTCGCGGACCAATACTGGCCGATGCCAGAGGGAATGCCGCTGACGATACTGGCGAAGATGATCAGCGAAATGCCGTTTCCGATGCCTCGCTCCGTGGCCTGCTCACCCAGCCACATGATCAAAGCCGTGCCCGTGGTCAGGGTGATCATCGTCAGCAGGCGGAAACCCCAGCCCGAACTCTGAACGACGTCGCCGAAGTTGCCGCCGCCCATGTCGGCGTCGTTCAACCCCTCCAGGTACAACGCCACACCGAAAGACTGGAACGCGGAGAGCAAGATCGTACCGTAGCGAGTGTATTGCTCCAGCTTGCGGCGACCGGCTTCGCCCTCCTTCTTCATCTCCTCGACCTGCTTACTCACCATGCCCAAGAGCTGCATGATGATGCTGGCCGAGATGTACGGCATGATGCCGAGAGCGAAGATGGACAGATTCTCGAGTGCGCCACCCGAGAACAGATTGAACAGGCCCAGCAAGCCACCCTGCTGGCTGATCACGCTCTTCATCACGTTGCGATCAACACCTGGAGTGGTGATGAAAACGCCGACGCGATACAGCGCGATGATCCCGAGAGAGAAGGCTATTCGCCGACGAAGCTCGGGAACCTTGGTGATATTAGAGAAGCCGCCAGCAACCGCCATGACTCACCTGGGTACGAAGCTCTCGTTTCTCTCGCTGGACATCGACAATAGCGGCTAAAGCTCGGCTCGGAGCTCGCAGCGCCCTCAGTCAGCCTGGGCGGGCTCGGCCGTGCTCGCGAGCACGACGACCTTGCCGCCAGCCTTCTCGATCTTGGCTTGGGCGGACTTGCTGAAACCGTGCGCACTGACGGTCAGCTTCTTGGTCAGTTCCCCTTCACCCAGGATCTTGATACGCGCGCCCCGTTTCTGGACCAGGCGAGACGAGCGAAGCAAGTCTTCCGTGACCTCCGTGCCGGCGTCGAAACGCTCGAGGGACGAGACGTTCACCGCCACGGTCTTGATGGGGAAAGGCACGCGAAAACCACGCTTGGGCAAGCGCCGTTGAATCGGCGTCTGACCGCCCTGGAAATGCAGCTTGTTGATGTTGCCGGGCTGACGGGCTTTTTGGCCCTTTTGGCCGCGACCACCGGTCTTGCCCAACTTGCTTCCCACACCACGGCCCACGCGCTTCTCACGAGTGCGCGCGCCGTCGGGAGGGGCGAGACGAGAAAGAATGTCGCTCATGACTTCTTCTCCTGCACCTCGACGAGATGCATCACCTTCTTGACCATGCCGCGGAACGAGGGGGTGTTGTCCACCTCGACCGAGGAACCAATCCCGCGCAAACCGAGCCCCTTGAGAACTCGTCGCTGGGGATGGGAGCGCCCAATCGCACTCCTCACCTGTCGTACAGCTAGCTTCTGCGTACTCACGGCGTCACTCCATTCGTGCCGTCGGTCGAGGAAGCCACGATGGACTGAGCAACCGCTGCCTGAGAGCTCATGCGCTGCACAGGGTAGTCCGCCGTCACCGCGTCGACGTCCATGTCGCGCGCACCCGCGACATCCGTCGGAGTGCGCAGAGACTTGAGTGCCTCGATGGTGGCGTTGACCACGTTGTACTTGTTGGCGGAGCCCAGACACTTGCTCAGGATGTCCTGAATCCCGGCCGACTCGACCACGGCGCGCACCGGGCCGCCGGCGATGACGCCAGTACCAGGAGCCGCAGGCCGGAGCAGCACGCGACCCGCGCCGTATTGACCAATGGCTCCATGAGGAATCGTGGCGCCGATCATCGGAACCTTGACCAGATTCTTGCGCGCCTGGTCGTTACCCTTGCGGATGGCTTCCGGCACCTCATTGGCCTTGCCCAAGCCCACACCGACGTGGCCAGCCTCATCACCAACGACCACCAAGGCGGCGAAGCTGAAACGACGACCACCCTTCACCACCTTCGCGACGCGATTGATGTGGATGACGCGCTCTTTCAGCTTGTCTTCGTCGTATTGTTCGAATGCCATTTTCGTTTTTCCGCTCTAAATCAGAATGAAAGCCCGGCTTCGCGGGCTGCGTCTGCCAGCGCTTTCACGCGGCCGTGATACAGATAACCATTGCGGTCGAAGACGACCTTGGCGACCTTCTTTTCGAGACACATTTTTGCGAGCAAGGCGCCAACCTTCTTCGCCGCGTCCGTCTTGGAGTCCTCGCCCAGGGTGGGCTTTAGATCTCGAGAGAGTGTGGATACGGCTGCGATGGTCTTGCCGTAGCCATCGTCGACGACCTGCGCGTAGATGTGCTTCGCGCTTCGAAATACCGTGAGGCGCGGACGGTCCGGTCCACCGGAGATCTTGTTGCGAATGCGCAATTTGCGCCGCTGTCGTCCTGTTAGCTTTCCGTGCTTCATTGCTCGTCCTGCCTGAAATCTGCCTACTTCTTGCCGCCCTTGCCCGCTTTACCGGCTTTGCGACGAATCTGCTCGCCCCGGAAACGGACACCCTTGCCCGCGTAGGGCTCCGGGGGTCGGAATGAGCGAATCGTGGCTGCGGCCTGCCCGAGGGCGGCCTTGTCGGCGCTGGAAAGAATCAGCACCGTGCCCTTGCTGTC
Organism: Polyangiaceae bacterium; assembly: GCA_965222375.1. Taxonomy (GTDB): domain Bacteria; phylum Myxococcota_A; class Polyangia; order Polyangiales; family Polyangiaceae; genus JACKEA01. The sequence goes on along the minus strand of CBDCTZ010000016.1, from coordinate 1,167,057 downwards.
GCCGGGGATCGTCGCGTTAACCTCGGGCGGCAGCTCGAACTCCACTGGGTGAGAGAAGCCCAACTGCATCACTAGCTTCTTGCCCTTGGCTTCGCAGCGGTAACCCGTGCCGTGCAGCTCCAGGGTCTTCTCGAAGCCCTCGGCGGCACCCTTGACCATGGCGGCGACCAGCGCGCGGCTCAGCCCCTGCAGTCGAGGAGCATCCTTCTTGGCGGCCGTCGCGTCGATGACCAGGTTTTCCCCGTCCCGATTGACCTTCACGATCTCTGGCAGCACGCGGTGCAGCTTGCCCTTGGGCCCTTGCACCTCCACCCTGCCAGGCTTGACGTTCACAGTCACGCCCTTGGGCACGGCGATGGGCCGCTTGCCAAGTCGGGACTCTTTTTGACCTTGCGCTTCCATCACCAAACCTCGCAGAGGAGCTCCCCGCCGACCTTCTTGCTGCGCGCGTCTCCGTCCGTCATCAGGCCGTGAGAGGTGCTGAGGATGGACACTCCGAGGCCGCTCAGCACCCGCGGAATTTCGCTGTAGCGGACGTAGACCCGCCGACCGGGCTTGGAGACACGCTTGAGACCGCGGAAGGCAGCTTTGCGCTCCTTGGTGTACTTGAGCACGATGGTCAGGGTCTCTCGGGGCTGCGAGCCGATCTTCTCGGTACGCACGTCCGCGATGTAGCCCTCACGCTTGAGAAGCTGCGCAATGCCAGCCTTCAGCTTGCTGTGGGGGACGTTCGTGAACTCGTGACGCGCCAACGCTGCGTTGCGAATGCGTGCCAAGAGGTCGGAAACGGGGTCAGTCAACATAGTCTCACCAGCTAGCCTTGGTGACGCCAGGAAGTTCGCCCTTGAGCCCCAAGAGGCGCAGGCAAACCCGGCAAAGTTTGAAGTCCCGGTAAAAGGCGCGAGAGCGTCCACAAACCTGGCAGCGGTTATGCTGCCGAGTGGAAAACTTCGGCACTCGGTTGAGTTTCGCCCACTGTGATGCGCGTGCCATTGATTCTCGATTCCTCTTGTCCGTTGATCAGTTGCGGAAGGGCATTCCAAGCAGCTTGAGAAGCTCTTTCGCCTCTTCGTCGTTGGAAGCCGTGGAGTTGATGGTGACGTTCATGCCCTTGACCTTGTCGACACCGTCGAAGCTGATCTCGGGAAACACGATCTGCTCACGCAGACCCAGAGTGTAGTTGCCGGCGCCGTCGAAGGCCCGGGGGCTGACGCCGCGGAAGTCTCGCACCCGAGGCAAGCTCAAGGTGATCAGTCGATCGAGGAACTCCCACATGCGCTCCTTGCGCAGGGTCACCTTGGCGCCGATGGGCATGCCTTCTCGCAACTTGAAGCTGGCAATGGACTTCTTGGCTCGGGTCACGATCGCTTTCTGACCGGTAATCGTGGCGAGTTCCTTCACGGCCGCATCGACCAGTTTCGGATTGCCCACGGCTTCCCCAAGGCCCATGTTCACGACGATTTTCGTGAGCCGGGGCACCTGCATCGGATTCTTGTAGCCGAAGCGCTCCATCAAGGCCTTGACGGCCTCCTTGTTGTACTTCTCCCGCATTCGCGGCGCGGGCACGGCAGTATCGTTCATGGTGCTCATTCCCCTGACGACGCAGCGACAATGGTCGCGCCGCTCTTGGCTACGCGGACCTTGCTTCCGTCCTTCTCTTGGAAGCGGACCCGCGTGGGTTTGCCACCCTCGGGATCGATCGGCATGACGTTGCTGAGGTGCAACGGTGCCTCGACCTCCAGAATTCCGCCTGGCCCAGCCTGACTGGCTTTCATGTGGCGCTTGATGCGATTGATGCCCTCGACCACCACGCGGTTCTGCTCCTTGAGCACGCGCATGACTTTGCCACGCTTGCCCTTCTCGTTACCGCTGATGACGATGACCTCGTCTCCGACTCTGACGCGCTGCATATCTAGCTCCCGAATCCTGACTCCGTGGCTCTCACAGCACTTCCGGTGCCAAGGAGATGATCTTCATGAACCGCTTGCCGCGCAGCTCGCGGGCGACGGGTCCAAAAATGCGGGTTCCAACCGGCTCCATCTGAGCGTTGATTAGGACCGCGCTGTTGTCGTCGAACTTGATGTAGCTGCCGTCTTGCCTGCGGTACTCACGCTTGGTCCGCACGACAACCGCCTTGGCGGTATCGCCCTTCTTGACCTTGCTGCCCGGCAGCGCCTCCTTGATGCTGACGACAATGATGTCCCCGAGCGCCGCATAGCGCCGCCGGGAACCGCCGAGCACCTTGATGCACTGCACCAGCTTGGCGCCGGAGTTGTCGGCAATGTCCAGGAAGGATTCTGCTTGAATCATGACGGCGACTCCTCAGGAAAGCTCTTGAGCGGGACGCTCGAGCAATCGAACGACCTTCCACCGCTTGTGCTTCGATATGGGGCGGTGCTCGACGATCTCTACGCGGTCGCCCGCGCGGAACTCGTTCTTCTCGTCGTGCGCCTGATAGCGCTGACGAACACGGACGTACTTCTTGTACATGGGGTCCATCTTGTAGCGGACCACCTCGACAACGACGGTCTTGTCCATCTTGTCGCTCTTGATACGACCCACCAGACGGCGCCTGGACGGTGCGCTGGTCTTCTGCGCTGCTGCTTCCGTGGTCATGCCTGCGGCTCCTTCACGCGCTCGTGCAGAATCTGGACGATTCGCGCCAAATCCTTACGGGTCTTCTTGATCAGGCTCGTGTCGTCGAGCTGGCCCGTGTAGTTCTTCATTCGGTACGAAAAGAGGTCCTTTTCGAGCGCACTCTGCAGCTCGGTCAAGTCCTCGGTCGTCCGCTCCCTGAGCTCACTGCCCTTCATTACAGATCTCCTCGCACCAAGAAGCGGGTTTCCAGGGGCAGCTTGGTCGAAGCCAGCTTGAAGGCTTCTTTCGCCAGCTCCTCCGGGACGCCGGTGATCTCGAACAGGACGCGGCCGGGCTTGACGATGGCCACCCAGAACTCCACGGCGCCTTTGCCGCTACCCATGCGGACTTCGAGGGGCTTCTTGGAAACCGGCTTGTCGGGGAAGACGCGGATGAACAGATTACCGGCGCGCTTGACATGGCGCTGAATCGCCATACGAGCGGCTTCGATCTGACGGCCCGTCAGGCGGCCACGCCCCACGGCCTGCAGTGCGTAGTCCCCGAAGGACACATCACTGCCACGCCACGCGAGACCGCGGTTTTTGCCCTTTTGGGCTTTTCGGAACTTGGTTCGTTTAGGTTGCAGCATGGCTCGCCTCTTTGGGCTGGCTCACTCGGGAATGCGACGTGCCTTGCGCTGCAAGACCTCGCCTTTGAAAATCCAGACTTTGACACCGATGATGCCGTAGGTGGTGCGAGCCTCCGCGAGACCGAAGTCCACGTCTGCGCGCAAAGTGTGTAGGGGCACTCGGCCCTCGCGGTAGGTCTCCACGCGCCCCATCTCGGAGCCGCCCAGCCGACCTGCACAGCGGATGCGCACGCCCTTGGCGCCGAACTTCATCGCCGTGGTGAGCGCCTTCTTCATGGCGCGGCGGAACGCGATTCGGCGCTCCAGCTGAGTCGCGACGTTCTCCGCCACGAGCTGAGCGTTGGTTTCAGCCTTCCGGACTTCCTGAACGTCGATGAAGACTTCGTTGTCCGTGAAGGACTGAACGCCGGGGAACTTCGTCTCCCCCTTTTGGGCCGAGTCCAAGTTGCCACTCTTCAGAATCTCGATGCCCTTGCCACCTTTGCCGATGACCATGCCAGGGCGTGCCGTGTACACGATGACCTTGGCCTTGTTGGCCGCGCGCTCGACCTCGACGCTCGCAACGTTCGCGTTGTAGAGGTATTCCTTCACCGCACGCTTGATGCGAATGTCTTCGTGCAACCACTTCGTGTAGTGGCCGTCTTCGTACCACTTGCTCGTCCACGTCTTGATGACGCCGAGCCGAAAGCCGTAGGGGTGTGTCTTTTGTCCCATCGTTAGTCCTCAGCGCTCATCAAGTTCGATGATGATGTGGCTCATTCCTTTGACGACACGCGTTGCGCGACCCATCGCGCGAGGACGCCACCGCCGCATGTGTGAATCTGGTGCCTTGTCGACCGCCGCCTTGCTGACGAACAATCCGTCAACATCGACGTCCGGCCGTGAAACCTTGGCGTTGGCAACCGCGCTCGCGATCAGCTTCTTGACGACCGGCGCGCCTGCCTTGGGCACGAAGTCCAGAAGCTGCAAAGCTTCCGCGGCGTCACGACCGCGCACGAGATTGATGACCATTCGCGCTTTGCGCGGGCTGATTCGCTGAAAGTTAGCTTTTGCTCGGCTGATCATTGCCACATCGTTCCTGTCCCGGTCGGTACCGAGTCGACGCCCCTGCGCCGGAAATCCGGCGTGGTTGGCGGCCCATGTCGGTCGCCCTAGTGGCGACCCGAGCCGCGAAGGTCGCGGCGTTCAACGCTTTCCGGACAGCTCGAGGCCGCACGGGGGGCGCTGAAAAAGGGGACGCCTAACTAGCAGAGCCCCCCATCCTGCGCAAGCCCGTTGAAAGCCTGAAAACTGCAGGAAAAACACTGCTCAACTGTTCCCCGCAATTCCTGGGCCATTCCGGGGAAAACCGGGCCCTGGGACAGGGCCAGCAATCAGGCCTCAGAATTTTTCGCCAGCTAAGGTAGTCTGTTCGAATCGCCTACGTATCCTTATCGTCAGACCATGGTTGGGGTCTGACAGCGGTCTGGGAGACCGCATCAGGCGATTTGGGTCACTTTCTCTGCCGCAATTACTAAAGGAGGGCTGCTTACATGCAACTCAAGCTCGAGCAATTCTTGAAGTTTACCGCTGTTTTGGCGTCCGCGGGCGCTCTGGCCGCGGGCTGTACCGTCAACCAGGACGTGGATGACAACAACAACACCGGCGGCACCGGTGGCGGCAGCGCGGGATCGGGTGGCGGAAGCTCGGGCGCGGCAGGTAGCGCAGGCTCAGGCGGCACGGCGGGCAGCGCGGGCTCGGCAGGCAGCGCGGGTTCCGCGGGTAGCGCTGGCTCGGCAGGCAGCGCAGGCGCCGGTGGCACTGACGGCGGCACTGACGGAGGCGCCGGAGCCGGCGGCTCGGCAGGTGGCGACGCGGGCACCAAGTGTCTGGACGATACCGGAACCGGGCCGGATGCAGGCATCGAGATCGGACTTTGTGGCGGGTTACCCTATGCCTCCACCAAGTGCCCGGGCGCAGGTTCTCCCCCTCCCGACGGCGTCAGCCTGTGCGAGTACATGGAGACCCACGGCCGCCCAGGCGTTACCGAAGCGCTATTCGCTTGCCTCAATGCCCTCCCCGCAGCATCCGCTTGCGACGCCTCTCACACCACAGGCGTCAACAACTGCATCGCAAGCGTGTTCCCCCAGGCATGCGACACTGGCGGCGTCCCGTTCGAAGCCGGGGTGGTCACGTGCAAGGATGTTGAAACAAGCTGTCCAGGCGCCTCGGGCATCACGGAGTTTGAGTGTCAAGTCGCGCTCAATTCGATGGATCAACAAACCCGCCAAGACATCATCGTGTGTTACGAAAACTCAGTGCCCAAGACTGGGAAATGCGCCGATGACTGGTTGGAATGCAGTCTCAACATCGACGCTTACCCCTGAGTCTACCCGTTCAACCCTGCGAACGAGCCCTGCCATTTCGGTGGGGCTCGTCGCATTTTTTTGTGACCGCGAGATTGTCGGGACTTGATTGGGGTCGTGGCGACGTGCGGAGCGCTAATCTAGTGTGAGCATGCGCGAGTTCTCAGCGCCCCATGACGATCAACCGGTCCCGGTGCCGAGGTACTAGAACGCGCAGAGCACGTCACCGTCTTTGACAACGGACTTCGGATCAAGAGCCGGACAGCCGGAGGAAGAGCCTTGGCTGTGCGGCACTTGAATCGTCACGTTTGCGGTCGAGACGTTGCCATGGTCGTCTCGTGCTTCCACCGTCACGACGTACTCGCGCGACCCACCAGAGCGTTGCGCGCGCAAGCAGAATCCCGAGTCCCCATAGAAAAAAGGAGTCTTCTTGGCCTTTCCGGAGTCGATGACCTGTATCCCCGCTATCCGCACCTCCGGGTGCACATCGCATTCGTCGCTCACGGTTACCGCCAGGTCATCGCGGAGCCGATACGACACGAGCTTGCCGTTCGGGGGCCACAGACAAGTCGGCGTTGCAACAATCGCCTGAATGACCGGCGGCGTGACATCCCCCGCGCACAAGTCTCCAAGGCGAGCGCTACCCGACGCGAGTGCTCCCCCGTAGCGTGCCGGTTGCACAGGCCGAGCCACGAAGGCGGGACGCGCCGCCGTAAGCCCAGATCCGAACAGGCCCCACTCGCGCAGCGGCGATGGCGACGGCAAATTCTTGGCAATTGACTTCTCAGTTGCTTCGAGCACCACGGATTGAAGGATCGGTGATGTGTCCGTTACCCGAACTATCGCGGCCCAACCGGCCCTGCGAACTTCGGGATCTGTCGGCGTGGCGCCGGCAAAGCTCTCGTCCGGAGCGGAGACGATGATCACGCCATTGCTGGTGCCACCAACGGATGCGCCGAAGTGCTCACCAACCTCGGGCGACTCGATCGAGATCTTTTCCTTACCTTGCCGCCACAAGGCTTGGCCGACAGCCGTGATGCCCTGCGAGCTGCCTCGCAGCAGATGTACGACGCCACGCCCTTGATCTTCACCGTTGACCCCGACAACGAGATCATCGAATCCATCTGTATCGGCGGCGGTAACGGCGAGCGCAGAGCCGAATCGATCATCGACCTCCGCAAGCTCTTCAATCGCCATGCCTCCGACGACCATGCCCTGTTGCAGCCTCTGGCGTCCATTCGGGGTGAGTCCACCAGGGCTCCCAAGGACAACGTCGACCGCACCTCTACCGGGGAAGGGCGGAGGTCCTCCGGGAAGACCAAAGACAGAGCCCCTCGGTTCGGACGAAATGGCGAGATCGACGCATGGCTTGCCTTGAAAAGCATCCCCATTGAAGTTGCCAGCCGCTAGCTCGAACCCGAACCGTTGGCCGCTCAGGAGCTGACTCGCTCCATTTCCGGGATTGATTGGTCGATGCGCTGCCAGCGGGCGACTTCGCCCGCAACAGGGAGTGTTATCCCTGTTGGTCCACCGTAGTTGATGATCACAGCGCCCGCGCGCTCCGTGAGACCGACTTTCGCGCCCGACACACCGATCGCCAGATCTTCGAAGCCATCACAATTGAAGTCTGCCGCGGCGAGTCCGCCCTGCATGGTTGCCACGGAGAGATCGAAGTGTGCCGGCAGCAAAGTGAGCTTCGCGTTTGACGCGGACAGCCCGGACGTCGCGCTCCCCATCAACACATGCACGGCGCCGGACGAGCTTATCGCGAGATCATCTATCGTGTCGCCGTTGAAGTCGCCTACCGTCATGACACTGCCAAAGCGCGCGTCCTTGCTGGGCGTGGACCCAAACGTGGACGCGTCAAAGTACACCGCCGAAACCAGAACCGGGGAGGCTGGAGCATGGCGCAAATACGCGACAATTCCTGCCTCGCCAACACCCCCGACGCTTCTGCCTGGTGCACCAACCACAAGCCCGTGCGCCAGCGCATTACCATCGAAGCTGCCCCAAACGAGCTCCGCGCCGAACAGGTCCCCCAGCTCGCCCCCTGGACCAGCATTCAGACCCGCTTTAAGGCCATCGAGCGAAATCCCGTCAACGTAGGACGTCGTACCATCGTTGGACCAAAGGTACACGGCGCCTTCGATTCGAGTGAGTCCTCCGGGGAGATCAAGCCGAGGGATCCCCCCCCGCGAGGAGATCGCAAAGGACTCCTCTGGGTCACCGAAGAAGTTGAAACCCCTGGGGGCTAAATGCGACGCCGACGTCAGTCCTTTCGTGCCAAAGCTCTCCCCGAGGAATCTGCTCGAGGCTCCATCGTCACGCACAACCTCAACGTCGCTGGTTCCGTCAAAGTTGAAATCCCCAACGGTGAAGTACGAGACAGGATTTGTGAGGTTCTCGGGATCCGTGAGAAGATTCCAGGTTGAACTGAGGTTGTTCGCGAAGTCGAAGACTTGCCCGCCGCGGAAGTACAGCGGGACGCCGGCAATGTGGCCGACCAGATCATCATATGCGTCGCCGTCGAAGTTGCCAGGAAAGAAGCCGGCGAGCGTTCCACTGGGCAGTGGCAGGGTCGTGTCCCAACTCAATGAGCCGCCACCGCCGAACTGGATATCCAAAACGGCACTGCCGGTGGAAGATGGCGACATGCCGATACTGTCCTGCTTTCCGTCGCCGTTCATGTCCAACAACACACGGGGCGCGCTGTACGCCAACACCGCCCGCACATAGTCTCGGAATCCCGAGGCTGCCGAGAAGTGAGCGTACTCGGGCCTGGGCACGCCCGTGGGGCTGCCCGGAGGGAAGACTTCGCCGTCGCCGGACTCCACGAGCCCAACCACGTCGCCGTGCAAGAAAATTGGGTCGGTAACGTCAATCATCGGTCCACCCGAATCTCCTTGGATCGGAATGGCGTCTGCAACGTTTGAGCTTGGGAGAAAGCCGCCGCCGCGATGAACGGCGAACTCGTGGGGTGAGTACCCTTGTTGAAGTAGCTTGTCGCGCTTGACCTTATTGAAACTGAAACCCGGAAATGGCACGACCGTGAAATCCGCCGTGTTGGGATTCCCGAACGCGCCCGCGGGCGGTGGCCAAGTCGCGGGAGGTGAAGTGATGCTTGTGCCGAATACGCTCTTCTTGCCAGCCAGGATGAAGTCAGAGGCACGCTTCGTGGTCAGTCGGCGAACGTGCCCAGTGACAGCGCCCCCGATGGTGAAGGGCTGGCTCAGATTCATCAGTGCTGCATCCCAGCCGTGATTGATGCCTGCTGTCCCGAAAGAGCCTCCGTAAATGTAACGGGGATGAACGAAGACGAAGGGAAAACTGGCTGCCTGATAGGTCTGGGTCTGGTTGAGCAGGCTGCCCCGCATCGTGATCTTGAGCTCGACCGGCGGGAATGGACATTGGTGATCGAGCACGTGAGCAGCACTGAGCAGCCACGTATTGGTCAGCATGACTCCGCTACCGTTGGCGCAGACCGTGCCGAACGCATCTTTGTACTCGATGTACACCACACCAACCAGGCTGCCGTCTACCGGGAGCCCGAATAGATCTCCTGCGACGCGGTGCCCTTCGGGTCCTGTGCGCCACAGCCCACAAGCCCCGTAGCCAAAGCCGTGAGCAAGCAGCGTGAGAAAAGTCGTCCGACTCTCGACTTGGTCATGTTGTGCTTCATCCTGGCTCTCCCTCTTCAGTGCGCTTGCCGCTCCATGCCGCCGAGTTCCAACCGCAGTTTTCGGTTCGATCGGGTATCTCTTTGTGCTTCTCAACCTTCAACGTAAGAAGTCCGTCTAGCAATCGTGGGTCAGTGGTGTGTTTGAATGTGCCGATCAGTTCGTAGCAATGCTGCAACCGCAGGGCACCGCAGCCACGCCCATCGCACTCGAAGGGCTGGGCGCCCTGGCCCCGCAGTGCGATCATGTACCCCGAGGTTTCTTCAGGCATTATCGAGTTTGGATCGACGGACCAGCCAAGGTACGCCTGCAATGGAGCGCATCGCCGCACGCATGACACCTCCCCCACAGCAATGGCTCTTCCGCGCACGCGTACCTTCTTGCCCGAATAGTGATTTGGGGCTCGGTCCAATTGCTGGAGCGTAGTCAACGGCACCGCTGAACTCTCCTCTGTTCGCGCAGGGCGATGCGTCCCGCAAGAGACGCAGAAGACGATCGGCAAGGCTGCAACCGCCCCAGAGCGAGCCAACCGGCCCAGGAACGAGCGACGAGTTCTGACAACATGCCTGCTGGAGACCCTGCGTCCACGCCGACCCGTTGACTGGCAGGCGAGGCCTCGCACATTCCACCCCAGCATACTCAGCAGGTTACGGGGTACACTGGTTCCGGTCAAAGCAGTCGCCCGCGCCTTTGTCACCCAGGCAACAGCCGGAGGGGTCGACCAAAGTGAGGTGAGCTGGGTTGACAATCATCAAGAACATCGACCCGAGGCCTCTGAGCCAGGCGGAGCACCTCGTGCGGGAACCCAAATTTTGCTGCTTGTATAGCGGGCCTCCGGAACGACGGAGCAGATCCCGTGCCTCTGTCCGCAACCCCACTTTCCCGGGTGCGTCAGCCTTTGACATACGCACCCGTAGAACATACGCTTACGTATATGGCCTCGGAAGTTCAAATCTCGACGGTTGTTTCCGCTGAAACCAAGGCTCACATGGAGCGCCTCGCACGATCTCGTGGGATGACGCGCGCCCATCTGATTGAGCAGGCCCTGCAGCATCACATCCGAGCCCTCGAGGAGTTGCCTCCAGACGTCGTGCTTCCCGCTCGGGTCGTTCTCACTGCAGACAGTGCGAAACGCGTGCGGGATCTCACGAGCCACCCTCCGGAGCCGACGGCCGCGATGGCGAAGCTCTTCGATGACCGTTGAGATCCGCCCGCTTTCACCGACGGACGACAGAAGCGAGTTCAGATCCGGGGACGCAGCCCTCGACCTCTTCTTTCATCGCTACGCGGGTCAGAATCAGTTCCGACACCACATTGGAGTCACCTACGTTGCAGTTGATGACGAGAAGATCCTCGGATTCGTGACGGTCAGCCCCGCGTCGCTCGATGCCGACGACCTTCCCTCGGGTCGGAAGATGCCACCGTACCCCATTCCCGTTCTGCGTATCGCCCGCCTCGCCGTTGATGAGCGAGCGCGCAACATCGGGCTCGGCCCTGCACTCCTACGCTTCGCGTTCGAGCTCGCGGAACAGATGCGAGACCAGGTTGGCTGCGTGGGCGTTCTGGTTGATGCCAAACCGCAAGCCGTCAACTTCTACGCAAAGTACGGCTTCGTAGAAGTCGAGGCTCTGGAGGGCGCCACCCTGCAAGCCCCGCGACCGATCATGATGTACCTTCCGCTTGGGGCTGTTCCGGGACGCTAGCGGCACAGCGGCGTCCGTGCTTTCACGTTCGCACCCGCTCCAGCGCACTGACAATGCAGGCGATCACGCCATGCACAAAGTGTACACCCGCAACAACGGGACCTTGCCCGATGGTCCGCGCACCAACCGACCCTGAATCACGACCCGCGGGCTCGAGTCCGGACCAACGAAGCATGCCGTGCGCGTCGGATCGCCATCGCAGTTGTAGGGGGGGGCAAGCACGACACCATCGTACGGGCGGCGGGCGCCACGGAGTTCTTCTTGGGAGAGCAGCAGATCGACTTCGCACATGTAGTCTCGACCGCCCGCCGTGGAGCCGCAATTGGGCTCACCCCGCACAATCACGCCCGACAGAGTCACGTCTCCCAGATGTGAGGTCCAATTGGGCAAGGTTTCTTCGAGCGGAACGCTCGCCTCGGTGACTTCGTTGGGGCATGTCAGGATGTCCGACACCTTCCGTGGGACCTTGCTCGTCGTTCCGACCCTTTTGGGCGGGCCACAGCCAGCACTAAATCCCACCAGCAGGACGCCGAGAAGTACGGCCGGTAGCGACGAATGCGTCACTCCTCACCGTATCGACCTGCAACGCGCTCCAGTGCCGCAATATCGGCGATGTCTTGCTCTCGGCCGGCAGCGCGCTTGTTTGCGAGCAGGGCTGCCCGTGCGATGACAGGAACGGCACGGCCCTCGACGTCGAAGGTTTCGCCTGCGGCGGTCGCCTCGTCAAAGGTGATACCATCTGCGCGATTCAGGATATCGATTCGAAGTGGCGGAACTCCGATTTGGAGCACTCCCTCGTAGGTCGCAAAGTCATCCTCCGTCACATCGAAGGCTTGGAGCGGCGCACCGAATGCGGCGAGCGCTGCATACACGCGTCTTGCGTTCTCGGATGTGGCACGAACGAGCACATCGAGATCCTTGGTTGCGCGAGGGTGACCGTGAAATGCGACCGCGTGCCCGCCGATCACCACAAATTCGGCATGGGCGTCGCAGAGCTCGATCAGGAGATCTCGGAAATCGTCGGGGAGCTCGATCACGTTGGTCGTCCCGAAACGAAGCGAATCGGGATCTGGGCCCGTGGGTAGGACGGAACGGGTCGACCGGACAGGGACCAACTGCTTCGCGACAATCGAGTCACTAGCGTGATGGCCTGCGCACCGTAGATCGGCGTCGAATCACGCTCTTCCGCGCGAAGCGAGGTCTTGGTCAGGGTAGCACTTTTCCGTCGGGCCTCGGCCCTGCGCTGACGTGCAACGTCGGAGGACATCGGTAAATACTCTAGCATTTTCGCCACGCGGCGCGGGCGAGCCACGCGCGTCGACGCCAACCTTCGCACGCACGCTCGACCCCTGTCGAGCCCACGCCCAGCTTTGAAATTCAGCGAGATTAGCGCCCCACGCTGCCCCAGCACCCCGTCGGGTATTGCCCCGTCGGGCATCGCGAAGCGCGTCGCTCGACCCCAAAAAACCCAAGTCCTTGGTCCAAGACCAAGCTGCGTTACACTCCGCCTCGATGAGTTCCGTTACCGAATTGCTCGAAGCACTCCAACCGCTCTTGAAGGTCATCAAGGCCGTCGACCCCAAGGATCCCAACGCGGTCGCAGCCCTCACCAAGAAACTGCCCCTCGACAGTCCGGAGATGGCTCGGGTCAAAGCGTTGGTGCGCGAAGGCGTCGACGAGGGCTGGCTCTGTGATCGGGAAAACGACGGCATTCGCTTTTCCCGTGTGCACAAGGCCGCTGACTCCGAGGATTGGGGCATCGACGCCGTGAACATGAGCAAACCCGGGCCAGGGCACACCCATCCGAACGGCGAGGTCGATCTATGCTTCGCGGTTTCCGGAGATCCGAAATTCGACGACAACGACCCTGGTTGGACCACCTACCCGCCCGGTTCCTGGCACGTGCCCACGGTGAGCGGCGGCGAGATGGACATCTTGTACTTCCTACCGGGTGGCGCGATCCGATTCGGGCCTAAGCCCTCCTGATGGCAGAGGGCGTCTCGTGACGGATCTCGAAGCGGTCGTTCGGCCAACCAAGCCACCCTTTGCGTGGGCCGACGATTTCTTCACCTTCGGCGTCACCGGCACCAACGGCAAGACCAGCACGGCCAACATGCTCAGCCATGTGCTGCGCGCCGCGGGCAAAAGCGTGCTGACGGAAACCACGCTCGGCTATCGCCTCGACGACCAGCTCTTGGACGTGCCCCGCACCATGGAAGGTTACGTGGCCGCCTTCAAACAGGCTCACGACGCCGGCGCTCGCACTGCAGTTGCAGAGGTGACCAGCCAGGCCCTGGCCCGCGGTTACGCCAACCAGTGGCGCTTCGACATGGCACTGTTCACGAATCTCTCGCGGGATCATCTAGACGCCCATGGTTCCTGGGAACATTACTTGGCCAGCAAAGCCCAGCTCTTCGTGCATCTGGGTCCCGGCAAGACCGCCGTGCTCAACGCGGCGGACGAAGCGGCTCAGCTCGTCGACCAGGTCACCCCCGCAGATGTCTCCCGCTTGTGGTACGCGGCACCAACCCGCGGACGCCGGCTGCGGGTTGCGGATTTGGAGGCGAAAGAAATCCGCGTCTCGACCGATGGCACTCATGTCGAGCTCGCGCCGTCGGCGTTGGCAGAAAAACTGGGCGGAAAGCTGCAAATCAGTCTCGTTGGTCACGTCTTTGGTGAGAACGCTCTCGCCGTCGCTTGTGCGGCTTCGGCGCACTTCATCGACACGGACACCTTGCTGCGCGCGCTAGCTTCTGTGCCCGATGTACCGGGGCGCTTCGAGCTGCTGGCGAAGGCTCCCGTCGTCGTCGCAGTGGACTTCGCGCACACGCCTGATGCGCTGGCTCGCACCTGCGACACGGCGCGGGCGCTCGCGGGCACCCATCGCGTGATCGTCGTGTTCGGAGCCGGTGGCGGACGAGACAAGGAGAAGCGACGGCCCATGGGTCAAGCCGTCGGTGAGCGTGCAGACGTCGCTTGGGTCACCAACGACAATCCCCGCCACGAAAACCCGAACGAAATCGCCAAGCTACTTTCCGCGGGCTGTCGAAAAGGAGGCCGAGCGTACGTGAAGGTGGAATTGGATCGCCGCGAGGCGATCGAGAACGCTCTGGGCGACGCACGCAGCGGAGACGTGGTGGTGATCGCGGGAAAAGGTCACGAGCTGGGCCAGACCATTGGCGCCGAGACCTTGCCCTTTTCCGATGTCGATGAAGCCCGGCGGGTGTTGAAGGGGTAACCGAAGGCCGCCAGCGAAGGCAGCTCGGTGGCAGCTCGTATCGAGGGAAACGAACTCGACCCGTGGGTAGCAGCTCGCATCGAGGAAACGAACTCGACCCGTGGGTAGCAGCTCGTATCGACGAAACGAACTCGACCCGTGGGTAGCAGCTCGTATCGAGGAAGTGAACTCGACCCGTGGGTGGCGGCTCGCAACTGGGGTCGCAGAGTCTGTCGAGGCTCGTCGTTTGGTTTTTGGGGTCGCGGAACTGGGGCGGCGTTGGGGCGCTACTCTCGCCCAGCTCCCAGAGTGCACTGGCCCAATTCTAGAACGTTGATTCAGAATCCCTCGACTGCGTGGCCCCCCACACCGCGGCGCTTTCAGTGTTGCCACTGCAACTCTGATTTCAGCCGCCACACCCCTCAGTGTTGCCAGCGCAGCTCCGATTTCAGCCGCCACACCCTTCCGCTTTCGGTGGCACCACCACAACTCTGACTTGGCCCCCAATCTGCTCCGCGTTCAGTGTTGCCAGCGCAACTCTGACTGCACGCTGCCGGAGGCACTGAGCGACGCTCACGGCACAAGAAGAAACGGGCGACACGCTGTTTGCGCGTCGCCCGTCGCTTCACTGTCAAGGCGCGGCTTACGCCTTGCCGGTGCGCGGGTTGCCTCGCTTGCCGCCACCCTTCTTGTCACCTGCGTGACCGTGGAAGGTGCGGGTCGGGGCGAACTCGCCGAACTTGTGTCCGACCATGTTCTCGGTGACGAACACAGGCACGAACTTGCGGCCGTTGTGAACCGCGAAGGTCAAGCCCACGGCTTCCGGGTAGATCGTGGACCGGCGCGACCAGGTCTTGATGACCTTTTTCTCGCCCTTTGACTGGGCGTTCGTGATTTTCGTTAGCAGATGCCCGTCGCAAAACGGGCCCTTCTTGATACTGCGCGCCATCAGCCCTTCGCCTTTCGCTGTTTCACAATCATGTTGTCCGTGCGCTTGTTATTGCGGGTCTTGAGGCCCTTCGCCAATTTGCCCCAGGGCGAGCACGGATGCCGACCGCCGCTGGTACGTCCTTCACCACCGCCCATGGGGTGATCGACTGGGTTCATACTGACGCCCCGGTTGTGGGGGCGACGACCGAGCCAGCGCTTGCGGCCGGCTTTGCCTAGAGACACGTTCTGGTGTTCCAGGTTCGAGACCTGACCCACCGTCGCGCGACACTTGATGTGCACCTTGCGCACCTCGCCGCTGGGCAACTTGACCTGCGCGTAGGCACCGTCTTTCGCCATCAGCTGCGCCGCAACACCCGCGGAGCGCACCAACTGGCCACCCTTGCCCAAGCGAAGCTCCACATTGTGGATCATCGTGCCCGCGGGAATGGCCTGCAGAGGCAGGCTATTGCCGGGCTGGATGTCGGCGTTGCGACTCGAAATGACCGAGTCGCCCTGCTTCAGGCCATCGGGAGCCAGAATGTAGCGCTTCTCACCGTCCGCGTAGTGGAGCAGTGCAATGCGCGCGGTGCGGTTGGGATCGTACTCGATGTGCGCGACCTTCGCAGGCACGCCGATCTTGTTGCGACGGAAATCAATGCTGCGATAGCGACGCTTGTGACCGCCGCCCCGGAAGCGGCTCGTGATGCGACCGAAGTGGTTGCGCCCACCGGTCTTGGATTGCTTCTCCAGCAAGCTCTTCTCGGGCAACCTCGTGGTGACCTCGGAAAAGTCGCTGCAAGTCTGAAATCGACGACCCGCTGAGGTCGGCTTGAATTTTCGGATTGCCATGGCTCATTCCTCCGATTCGTCGAAGAATTGAATGTCGTAGCCGTCGCGCAGGGTCACCACGGCCTTTTTCCAGTTACGCCGCAGGGCAATCTTGCGCCCCATGCGCTTCGGCTTGCCCCGGAAGATGGCCGTCCGCACGTCTTTGACTTTGACGTCGAACAGCGATTCCACGGCTTCCTTGATCTCGATCTTGTTCGCCTTCGGATCGACCTCGAACACGACCTGGTTTTGTTCCTTCAACCGCGCCGCCTTTTCGGTGAGCGCGATCGGGCGTTTGATGATCTGTCCCGGTGTCATCACTTACTCCCCAAGCAGCGGGCCTCGAGCGCTTTGGCAGCGTCCTTGGAGACCACGAGATGGTCATGCCGCAGGAGGTCGTACACGTTGACGCCTTCCGGTGGCAGGAACTGGTTTGTCTTCATGTTGCGGACCGACAGACGAAGCTTGTCGTTGCCCTTGGCGTCGACGAGCAGGGTCTTGGCGGGAGCCTTCAGAGTCGTCAGAACGCCGGCCAATGCCTTCGTTTTGATGTCTTCGAGCTCGATGCTATCCACGACGACCATTCGGCCTTCCTTGACGAACAAGGAAAGCGCACTCTTCAGCGCTCCCAATCGGACCCGGCGCGGGGGGCGCTTGGACCAGTCTTGGGGCTTCGGGGGATGAGCTCGCCCACCGCCGACGAAGATGCCCGCTTTGCGGTCACCGTGGCGCGCACGACCTGTGCCCTTCTGCTTGTAGAGTTTCTTGCCGGTGCCTCGGACCGCCGAGCGCTCTTTGCCGGCGCGAGTGCCTGCACGGGCACCGGCCTGTTGGGCCACGACGACCTCGTGGAGGAGATGCTCTTTGACCTCCGCCCCGAATACGTCGTCCGAAAGGTCGACTTCGCCAACCTTCTCTCGTTTGAGATTGAATACGTCTAGCTTTGCCACTTTCGCCTCCGGCTCAGCTCTTGATCTCGACGTCCACACCGGCCGATAGGTCCAGCTTCATGAGCGCGTCGAGGGTTTGAGGTGTGGGTTCGAGGATGTCGATCAGACGCTTGTGGGTGCGCACTTCGAACTGCTCCCGGGACTTCTTGTCCACGTGAGGTCCGCGCAACACCGTGTAGCGCCGGATGGAGGTGGGCAGGGGGATCGGTCCTGCCACGCGGGCGCCGGTGCGCCGTGCGGTCTCCACAATGTCCGTGGTGCTCTTGTCGAGTAGTTGATGATCGAAAGCCTTGAGGCGAATTCGAATCTTGGTGGTGTCAGCCATATTTGGGGTCCGTTCTCGCGGTGTGACCGCTCAGGCCGGGAGGCGCCGAAGCGACGCCCCCACGGCTGCCTTTCTCACTCGATGATCTTGGTCACGACACCCGCGCCGACGGTCTTGCCGCCTTCGCGAATGGCGAAACGCATTTGCTCCTCGAGCGCCACCGTCGTGATCAACTCGATTTCCATGGTGATGTTGTCCCCGGGCATGACCATCTTCACGCCCTCGGGCAGCATGCAGGATCCGGTCACGTCCGTCGTGCGGATGTAGAACTGGGGCCGGTAGTTGGTGAAGAACGGCGTGTGTCGACCGCCCTCTTCCTTCTTCAACACGTACACCTCGCCGGTGAACTTCTTGTGCGGCTTGATGCTTCCCGGCGCTGCCAATACCTGGCCACGCTCGATCTCTTCCTTGTCGATGCCGCGCAGCAGGCAGCCGACGTTGTCGCCAGCCTGGCCCTCGTCCATCGACTTGCGGAACATCTCCACGCCCGTCACGACCGTCTTCTTGTCGCGGTCGAAGCCGATGATCTCCACCTCATCGTTCACGTGCACTTTGCCGCGCTCGATTCGGCCCGTCGCCACCGTGCCGCGACCCTTGATCGAGAACACGTCCTCGATGGCCATCAGGAAGGGCTTGTCCACCTGGCGCTGGGGCTCCGGGATCTCGCCGTCCAGAGCTTCCAGAAGCTCCGTCACCGTGTTCTCCCACTTCTCATCGCCGTTGAGGGCGGGAAGCGCGGCGCCACGCACGATCTTCGCATTGTCGCCGTCGAACTTGTACTTCTCGAGCAGCTCCCGAACTTCCATCTCGACCAGGTCGAGCATCTCTTCGTCCTCGACCGCATCGCACTTGTTCAAAAACACGATGATGTGGTTCAGGCCGACCTGACGCGCCAGCAGCACGTGCTCGCGGGTCTGCGGCATCACGCTATCCAGTGCACTCACAACCAGGATCGCGCCGTCCATCTGCGCCGCGCCGGTGATCATGTTCTTGATGTAGTCCGCGTGCCCGGGGCAATCCACGTGCGCGTAGTGCCGGTTCGGGGTCTCGTACTCCACGTGGCTCACCGCAATCGTCACCGTCTTCGTGTCGTCACGAACGATGCCGCCCTTGGCAATGTCCTTGTAGGTGATCTCGTTGGCGAGGCCCTTCTTGCTCTGCACCTTCACCAGCGCGGCAGTCAGAGTCGTCTTGCCGTGGTCGATGTGACCGATCGTGCCGACGTTCACGTGGGGCTTGTTTCGAACGAATTTCTCTTTGGCCATTGGGACTATTCTTTCTTTCTTTCTCCGAGATTCTCTACTTGGAGTGACTCAATCTCAGCCGCCGTTTACCTTGGCGACGATTTCCTCTTGCACTGACGAGGGCACGGCCTCGTAGTGCGAAAACTGCATGGTGTACGTGGCTCGGCCTTGGGTCTTGCTGCGCAAGTCCGTGGCGTAACCGAACATCGTCGCCAGCGGCACTTCCGCCGTCACGACCTGGGTGTTGGTGCCTCGCTGCGCCATGCCCTGAATCCGACCACGGCGCGAATTGAGGTCCCCAATCACGTCGCCCATGTTGGCGTCCGGAGTCACCACTTCGACGGCCATCAGAGGTTCCAGCAGGTGCAGCCCCGCGCGCTTGGTTCCATCTTGGAACGCCAGGGACCCGGCTACTTCGAAGGCCGGACCGGAGGAATCGACCTCGTGATACGAGCCGTCGTAGAGTTCGGCCTGGCAATCAATCACCGGGTAGCCCGCCAGAACGCCTCGAGCCATCGCCTCGCGAATGCCTTTTTCGACGGACGGGATGAACTCCTTGGGGATGGTCCCACCAACGATCTTGTTCTCGAACACGAAGCCGGCGCCCCGCTCGGAAGGCCCCATGCGGATCTTCACGTGGCCGTACTGGCCGTGGCCGCCGGACTGACGCACGAACTTGGCCTCGGCGTCCACGTGCTTGGCGATGGCTTCCCGGTAAGCCACCTCGGGCTTGCCTACGTTGCACTCCACTTTGAACTCGCGCTTCAGGCGGTCCACGATGATTTCGAGGTGGAGCTCACCCATTCCGGCAATGATGGTTTGGCCGGTTTCTTCATTCGTGAAGGTGCGGAAAGACGGGTCCTCGTAGGCCAGTTTCTGCAGGCTGACCCCGAGCTTGTCCAGGTCTGCCTGGGTGCGCGGCTCGATGGCGACGGAAATGACCGGATCCGGGAAGGTCATCCGTTCCAGAACGATCGGAGCCTTTTCATTGCATAGGGTATCGCCGGTGCGCGTATCCCGCATGCCGACAGCGGCGTAGATGTTGCCGGCGTCACACACTTTCAGCTCTTCTCGCTTGTTGGCGTGCATGCGCAGGATGCGACCGATCCGCTCGCGCTTGCCCCGGGTCGCGTTGAGCACCGAAGTGCCGCTGCTGAGGGTGCCCGAGTAGACGCGGAAGAAGGTGAGGTTGCCCACGAAGGGGTCGTTGGCGACCTTGAATGCCAGCGCAGAGAATGGCGCGTCGTCGGAAGCCTCCCGCGTCAGGACCTTGTCTTCCTTCTTCGGGTCCACACCTTCAACAGGCGGGACATCCAAAGGCGAAGGCAGGTAGTTGACCACGGCATCGAGCAGCAGCTGCACGCCCTTGTTCTTGAAGGCAGAGCCGCAGAGTACGGGCACGAATTTGAACTCGCAGGTCGCCTTGCGGATCGCCGCGTGGATCTCGTCAGGACTCACGTCCGACGCACGGCCATCGAGGAACTTCTCCATGATCGCGTCGTCCACGTCGGCGCAGGCTTCGATCAGCGCCTCACGCAGCTCCCCACACTTCTCTTTCAAGTCATCGGGGACGGGCTGCCACTCGAATTGTGCGCCGAGGGTCTCATCGTCGAAGATGGCTGCCTCCATGCGCACCAGATCGACCATGCCCCGATGCTTGTCCTCTTGGCCCACGGGCCATTGAATCGGCACCGGGATGCAGCCAAGCCGATCCTTCATGCTGTCCAGATTCATCTGGAAGTCTGCCCCCAGCTTGTCCAGCTTGTTGATGAAGGCAATGCGCGGCACGCTGTAGCGATCCGCTTGGCGCCACACCGTCTCACTCTGGGGTTCGACGCCATTTCCACCGTCGAATACCGCAACAGCGCCATCCAGTACGCGCAAGCTCCGCTCGACCTCGATCGTGAAGTCAACGTGGCCCGGAGTGTCGATGATGTTGATGCGATGCCGCTTGCCCTCCAGGGAGCCCGCGTCTGGGGTCCAAAAGCAATTGGTCGCCGCGCTGGTGATCGTGATCCCGCGCTCCTGCTCCTGGACCATCCAGTCCATGGTCGCAGCACCGTCGTGCACCTCACCGATCTTGTGGGTGATTCCCGTGTAGAAAAGAACGCGCTCGGTGACGGTCGTCTTACCGGCATCGATGTGGGCCATGATGCCGATGTTGCGAGTGCGCTCGATTTCGATTTCGCGGGCCATGGTGCAGGGTGTTTCGAACTCGTTAGACAGACGAAACCCCTCCCGGCCACCGGCTCCCTCTCCGTTCGAGGGGCACTAAAAGTCCGGAAGGGGTATCGGGGTGCGCGTTTCTTCCGCCGTCGGCGGGGCAGCTCGCAAGCTGCCTTGAAGGCAACCCGATCCTTATGTCGAAAAGTTCATCGCGTCGTTGCTACTCCGGGGACTTGGTTCTCGTGGACAATCACCAACGGTAGTGAGCGAACGCCTTGTTGGCGTCGGCCATCTTGTGAGTGTCTTCCTTCTTCTTGATGGTGTTGCCACGCATCTGCGCTGCGTCGACGAGCTCGGCGGCTAAACGCTCGCGCATGCTCTTCTCGCCGCGGGCGCGCGAGTACTGGACGATCCAACGCATGGCCAGGGCCACGCGTCGCTCGGGACGGACCTCCACGGGTACCTGGTAGGTGGCACCACCGACGCGCCGGCTCTTGACCTCGAGCTTGGGCTTGACGTTGTCGAGGGCCTTCCGGAACACCTCCAATGGGTCCTCCTTGAACCGGCTCTGGATGATGTCGAAGGCGCCGTAGACGATCCCTTCAGCCACAGACTTCTTGCCGTCGAGCATCACGGAGTTCGTGAACTTCGCGACGAGCTTGTCCTTGTGCTTGGGGTCGGGAATGATCTTGCGCTTGGGTACTTCGCGGCGGCGGGGCATTGGGAGATCCTTACTGCTTGGGCTTCTTGACGCCGTACTTCGAGCGCTTACGGTTGCGGTTTGCTTTGTTGGTACTGCTTGGCCCAACAGCGCCAGAGGCATCCAGAGTCCCACGCACGACGTGGTAGCGAACACCGGGCAAGTCCTTCACGCGGCCTCCACGAATCAGCACCACACTGTGCTCCTGCAGGTTGTGTCCTTCGCCAGGAATGTAGCTCGTGACTTCCATTCCGTTGGTGAGGCGCACGCGGCAGACCTTGCGAAGCGCCGAGTTCGGCTTCTTGGGTGTCGTGGTGTAGACACGTACGCACACGCCGCGTTTCTGCGGGCAAGAACGCAAGGCGGGCGAGGCCGTCTTGTCCTTGATCGCTTTGCGACCACGTCGGATGAGCTGTTGGATTGTGGGCATCGTTCTTCGTTGGAGCTCAGGCTTTATCCCAAAAAGTTGGGGAGCGGAGGGTAGCGGCGGGGCGCAGGAAGTCAAGACCCCTGAAAAACGGGCCGTCCGCACGTGCGTTCAGTACCCGCTACTTCCGCTTGCCTGTGCGACGTTCCAGGATTTCGGCCGCCTGCTTGTAGGCAGGGTCGTTCGGGTAGCTCTCGGCGAGTTTCCTGTAGAGGCCGGCGGCCTTCTCGAACTCGCCGGCCGCGACCGCATCAACTGCCGCTCGAATCCTCGGGTCTGGCTCGCCCGAGTCGCTCACCGGCGCCACGGCTGCTGCATCCGGTGCGGGCGGCGGGCTCGTCGCTGCGGCATCTGCAGCCACCAGCGGCGGAACGGCTAGGCTCGCGCTCGGCGGTGGGGCCGAGGCGGACTGGCCGGCGGAGGTCGACGCCGATGGGCTGGGCCGCGGTCGCCGACGCTGAGCCGCTGGGTCGTTGAAGAAGATCAGATAGAAGGAGATCATCCCGAGCGGCGCGAGGAACACCATGATCCGACGCGGAATAGACGCGGATCGCCACCAATTGACGACTTCATCAACAGGGCTCGGTTTGCCGCCTGGAGCTGGTTGACCGGGCGGCATCTGGCCTGGGTGCGCCTGGCCCGGATGCAGCTGAGCTGGACCCGGTTGGCCTTCGCTCGGGTGCCCTGGGCCGGGCTGCATCTGACCTGGGCCGGGCTGCATCTGACCTGGGCCGGGCTGCATCTGACCTGGGCCGGGGTGCCCTTGGCCGGGATACCCTTGGCCCGGCCCGACCGGCACCGCGTCCCCCTGACGCACGTGGCCGGGTACTCCGGGTGCCGGGCCCTGCGCGCTCGATTGCTGGGCGCCGCCTCGCTGTTGCTGCATCCTCAAGTTCCAGAGGTGCTCGCCCCCCGGCGGCATGGTTGGCTCCGGTGGCTGGATGTATACGCCCCGGGCGCCCTGGGGAGGTCCCGTGGGAGCGGGTAGCGGCTGCGGCGCACCACCTCCAGACTCAGCCAAGAACTCCTCCAGAGGTTTCACCACCGTCGCTTCGCCACCCGATGCAGGGGGACTCGACGGCGGTGCGGGGCGTTCAGGTCGCGATGGCTTGGGCTGTGAAGCTGACGCAGGCACGCCAGCAGCCGGACGGGGCGACGACTCTGGCGCCGGCATCGGTTGACCACCAGCCGGCATGACGGTGGTCTTTTCGGACGCAGATTCCTCCTCGAGAAACTCCGGCGGAATAGGTTGAAAGGCGGTCGGAGCGTCGTCCGCCTCATTGTAGTCCGTGTGACCGACTTGTTGGGCGGGCTGGGACGATCGATCACCGGGCCGGCCTGGCGCATCCCCGCCCGGGTGCGCTGCGCCGGCACGAACCGCTGGGACGGCCTGCGGCTCGGGGATTCGTGCGCGCGTCCCAGGACCAGATTGTGGTGGAGCCCCAGCTCCGGATGTCGACTTGCGGCGAGGGTCAACCTGGTGCTGACCGCCAGGGCCCCATTGAGGTTGGCGCGCAGATCCCGGCTGCGAGGTTTGTGCAGGTCGCCCTCGCGGCTCAGGCCCCGGTTGCGCACGAGGCAATGCTTGCGGGGAGCGCGCACCTGGGCCCGGCCGTTGGGTTTGCTCCTGCGGGCGCACTGAAAGTGTCAACCCGCCCAGCAGGATGTCCCCAGGCACGTTCACGGCCACCCAATCCGCGCCAACCGGCGCGTTTCCTAGTCGCACGTCCGCGCCGGGGGCGCCCGCCACAAAGAGCTGCTGACCGTCAAAAAAAAGGTAGGCATGCGTGGGCGCCAGGCCGGGCGCCCGAATGCTCCAGGAACCGGAACTTCCTACGCTGAAGGCCTCAACGGGTCGCCCCGAACTTAGGGCGACAGCCGGGCGGTCGGTGCTTCCGCCTCGTGCATGAACGACTAGGTTCTGCGCAGCCACTATTCATGAGAGCTATAGCACGAGTGGCAGGGAAACCCTCAATTCCACAGAATTGGGCACTTGTTCAGCGTTGCGGTGCTGCAGGAGCATCTCCCCGACGGCGGGCAGCCTCGTAGACCACTGCCGGCAGGTCCACACCATGCTCGTGCAACTGATCGATACACTTCGGCACGACCCCGGTCGCCACGAACTCGCTCTGCACTTTGCCCTCAGGCGATAGCCCCTGGTATTCGCGCCGAAAGATGTCTTGGGTGTCGTAGCGACCAGTCTCGATACTGAAGCCGAGCACTTCAGTAATATGCGTGACCTTACGGGACCCATCCTGCAGACGCGACACCTGACAGATAATGTTGATACCCGAACCGAGCTGCACGCGCATGGCGGTGAGCGGCATGTCGATGTCGCTCATCATGCACATCGTCTCGAGTCGCGTGAGGGTATCTCGCGGATAAGTTGCGTGGCACGTACCCATGCAGCCACCGTGACCACTGGTCATGGCCTGCACGATGTCGAGGGCCTCCCCTCCACGAATCTCACCAATGATGATCCGGTCGGGGCGCATGCGCAGCGTTGCGCGGAACAGGTCCCGAATGGCCACCGCGCCTCGGCCATGCACGTCTGGCGCCCGAGACTCCAGCTGCACGACATGAGTTCGTTGTAGCTGCACCTCTTTGGAATCCTCAATCACGACGACGCGTTCGCCATCTGGAATGTAGGCCGACAAGGCGTTCAGCATGGAGGTCTTGCCGCTGCCCGTTCCACCCGCGATGATGACGTTCAGCTTCGACACCACGAGCGCCTCGAGAGCCTGCGCCGCGTCTGTCGTCAACGCTCCGAATCCGATCAGGCGTTGCACCGTGAGTGTCTCTTTGAAGAATCGGCGTATCGCGATGTAAGGCCCCCCGGTCGCGACTGGCGCCACTAGGGCTTGCAGCCGCGACCCATCGGGCAATCGCCCTTCGAGAATTGGGCGCGTCTCGTCCACGAACTTCCCAGCGAACTGGGCAGCATTGCGCAAGGCCGCGAGCAAGGATTCTGCCCCGTCGAACTTCACATCCGTGAGCTCCAGCTGGCCGCCGCGCTCGATGAACACCTGGTCTGGACCGTTGATCATGATCTCGCTCACTTTCGGGTCGTCCATGAACGGACGCACCGGAGCGAAGAACTCCATCAATGATTCTTCGAAAACTTCTTTGGGTATCACGGTACTGGCTTTAGTAGCGCCCCGTTGGCTTCCTCGGCATGGACGCCCGTAGGACTGAGTCGCAAGTATTCACGAAAATGGAAGTCGGCGCCAAGCAGGTCGCGGTCGCGGTCGCGTAGCAGCACTGCTAACACGTAGTGCGCCTCGGCGTTTGAGGGGTTGTCCTGGATGACTCTTTGCAGGTGTTTGTGAGCGCGATCCACATCGTCGATCGCGACGTAGATCGTCGCAATCAAGAATCGAAGCCTGTGGTCTCGGGGGGCTTTTGCCAGGTGCCGCTCGCCCAGCTGGAGAGCCAGCCGATACCGGCCGCTCTCCACATAGGCGCGCATCAGCAAGGGCAGCACTTCGCCGGGGTCAGCGCCGCCCTCCAGCGCTCGCTCGAAGTACTGTGTGGCGCGGGTGTAGTCGCCAACGCGGGCGAACATCTTACCTCGCGCCACGAGCTTGTTCGGTTCTTGTTCCGCGCGACTCGTCTCTTGCGCGCTCTGGATCTTCTTGCCCGGCGTCGTCCCACACCCGGAGCAGAACACCCCAAGCGTCAAGCCGAGCGCCGCAACGGCGAAGGACGTCCTACTTTTTCTTCTTGCGTTCACTTCCGTATTTCACGCGAATGCGTCGATCCAGGTTGGACAGCCAGTTGACGTACTCGTGTTGGGGATGCTGTTGCAAGAATTCCAACAGAATGCGCACTTCCGTTTGAGCAACTGGCCAGTTCTTTCGGGTAATCGCGTAGTCCAGTCGCACGCGATGTGTGCGAAAATCCTGGGCGACGTCTGTTCTCAGCGCCTGCGCCAGCGATGACACTTCTTTGGCCTTTGCTTTGTCCCCGGCAGCCGCAAAGCAAACGCTCGCCATCTCAAACATAGGGACAGCGGCAACACCATCAGCCACACTGAACGGACGCCGTT
Organism: Polyangiaceae bacterium; assembly: GCA_965222375.1. Taxonomy (GTDB): domain Bacteria; phylum Myxococcota_A; class Polyangia; order Polyangiales; family Polyangiaceae; genus JACKEA01. The sequence goes on along the minus strand of CBDCTZ010000016.1, from coordinate 1,141,271 downwards.
CACGCTTTGAGAGTGCGACGGACCAGCGGTCTTCAGCATAGGCCAACGCTGCCGCGCCCTGTTGGGGGCAGCCCGCTGGCGCCTCGGCAAACAGCTCAGGGATCTCACGAGGAGCCGCCTGCTCGTCCCCGGCATTTGGGTCCATGAAGATGACGTACATGCCAACGGGAACGATCAGGGCCGCGAGCACGAGGGTCATTGGGCTGATGGAGCGCTCAGACTTCTTGGCATCCGCCTCGCCTGCCAGCTGCATGACGGTGACGGCAATCTGAATATGACCAATGCCCAAGATCGAGCCCGGCGCGAGCATCGTGCTGGTGAACGGTGCGTTGTTCAAGGTCGGAGGCGGCTGAAAGCTCCGCGCTTCCGCCACGAGGCCGCCCGGCGCCGCCTGGATGGAAATATGCTCGATTTCAGCACTACCGACGGGCAAGCGGATCTCGCAGTGCGCACCGCTGCCTATCGTGGCGCGGTCACTGTCGATGCGCAGCTCGTCGCTGCGGCCATCTGGATAGCGAATATCGAACTTTAGTGCCTGCATCTCATTCAGCCATTGTTGCGCTCAGCGACATGAAAATCGGCGACAAGATCAAGAGCATCACACAGGCCATGAGCAATACCAACGGACCGACCATGGCTACTCCTGCCTTGGCTGCGGACTTCTCCGCATTCACGCTGCGACGCATACGAGTCATGCCAGCTTGGATCTGTAGCACTTCGGCTAGCGGGTTCCCCTTGTCTTCGGCCTGCACAACGGAGTTGACGAACTCCAGTATCGACTCACTCGGGACGCGTTCCGCGAGGCTCAGCAGCGCCGCCTTGCGGGTGCGTCCAACCTGGAGCTCTTGCAGGATCCGGGCGAATTCCTCGACCAGCGCGTCTTTCTGGTCGCTGCTCTTCTCCACCACCTGGCGCAGCGCTCCGGGAAAGTCCTTGCCGGCGCTCATCGCCAGGGCAATCAAGTCGATGGCGTAGGGCAGCCCGCGGTTGATTGATCTCATGCGGTCCTGCGCAATACCCTGCATCTGCAAATAGGGTACGGCCGCACCAACTGGCCCGATGATCATGACCATCACGCCGCCCATGTCGGTCAAGTATCCAAAGACGACGCCGAAACCGAGGCCGCCGACGAACGACACGATCGTAAGCCCCAAGAATTCCTCCGCCGTAATACCGAGCCAGTCTCCGGCCAAGCCCAGCTGTTTATCGATCTTCCGACGTGTGTCATCCGGAATGATCCCGCTGAGTTGAACGCCAAACCAGCGCACCAAGGGTTCAATCCGCGCCCAACCTTCGTTGTCGTCAATCGCACGCTGCCGTTTGAGGCCGCGCATTCCGAAGCGGTTGGCTTCTCGTGTCGGAGCGCTGGCCAACGCGTACATGGCCGAGCCCAGCGCAAGGGCGAATAGGCCCATGACGACGTAGCGTAGGAGCTGGTAGGGGATGTTCATACATCCACCGCCAAGATCTTGCGTGCCCAGAGCAGCGAGACCAGCCACAGCACGCCTGCGATAGCAGAAATAATCCAACCGACTACGGTGTCACGCAGGGGATCAAAGAACCCCGGCTGCATCCAGCTGAGGGACACGACGATACCAAAGGGGAAGAGTGCCAGCACCCATGCCTGAGCCTTGCCCTCGGCTGTCTTGGCCTGAACTACGCCCTCCAAACGTATCATCTCACGCAGAGTGTCCGCCGTCGTTTCCAGTATTCGTGGCATGTCACCACCCAACTGCCGCCCGATCAGCACCGCTGAAAGCGCCGAGTCCAACTGCCGACTCGCAACCCGCCCGCCCATGCTGAGCAATGCCTGCTCCAAAGTACTGCCGACGCGCATCTCTTTGCACGCAAGGTCGACCTCGCCCTGAATTGGGTGAGGCAACAATGGTTGCACCGACTGAAACGCGTTAGCGATACTCGGCGTCGCTTTGAGCGAATTCGCCAGAGCAGTTAGAAAACCGTCGAGCTGATCCTCGATTTGCTCGACCCGTTTGCGGCGCAATCGCTCGATGTACTGCGCGGGCCCCACACCAATCAGGATTAACAGCAGCCACCACATTTCAATCTTGAACGCCATGTGCGCAGCAAGCACCAGGAACATGGCGGCGACCTGCCCGAAGGCGATGTACCGGCCCGGAGTCCAAATGAACATGAGGCGCAGCTTGCGCTCGAGATGGGCGCAGTAGCGCGCCCAGTAGCGCATGACTGGGCCGTCTACATCCGCAACCGCGGCCCAACCACCGATGAACAGCGCCGCACATATGGACGCCGCTCCGGCAATCTTCATGATCATCGTGACGGCCATCAGAGGTACGGTCCCTCCCTTGGCACGAGCCCTTTCACGATGAATTCATTCAGGAACGACGGCAGGTACCCAGTTGCCTGGTGGGAGCCAACCACCTGGCCTTCGGGGCCGGTGCTCGAGCGAACGAATTCGTATATCGGCATCAGCTCGAAACTCATGTCTTCGTTGAGACCGACCACCTCGGCGATAGCGCTCAGCTTGCGCGAGCCATCCGAAAATCGCGACTGCTGAACCACCACGTCGATGGACCCGACGATCTGCTCTCGGATCGCCCGGGGCGGGAGATCAACGCCCGCCATGAGACAGAGAGTTTCGATGCGTTTGAGTCCCTCGAGGGGTGAGTTCGCGTGGGTCGTCGTGAGCGAACCATCGTGGCCCGTGTTCATGGCCTGAAGCATGTCCAATGCTTCACCGCCGCGACACTCACCGACCACGACGCGATCGGGACGCATGCGCATGGCGTTGCGCAACAGGTCGCGGATCGAATACTCGCCTTTGCCTTCCATGTTTGGCGGCCGGGTTTCCATGGAAACCACATGCGGCTGCTCGAGCTGGAGTTCCGCTGCGTCCTCGATCGTGACGATGCGCTCATCCCCAGGAATGGCACTGGAAAGAATGTTGAGTAGCGTGGTCTTGCCGCTACCAGTGCCGCCGGAAATGATGATGTTCTTTTTAGCGGCCACGCAGCGGGTGAGAAACCGCCCCATGGGACTGGAGAGCGCGCCGAACTTGATCAGCTTTTCCAGGGTGAGCGGCACCTTGGAGAACTTCCGAATTGTGATGCACGACCCCTTGAGCGCGATCGGCCGGATCACTGCATTGACGCGAGATCCGTCCTTCAGGCGAGCGTCCACCAACGGAGAAGATTCATCGATGCGACGTCCCAAAGGGGTAACGATTCGCTCGATCACTGCACGTACGCGATCGTCATCGGTGAACCGCTGGTCAGAAAGTACAATCTTTCCGTTCCGCTCGATGTAGATCGTGTCTGCATCCACCACCATGATTTCCGTGACGGACGGATCCGCGAGCAGATGCTCCAGGGGGCCCAGGCCAAGGGCCTCATCCGCGAGTTCCCCGACGAGTCGGTCCTTGGCGACGCTTGCGGGGATGCGCGGCCCCATCAGATCCAAGATCCGACGCAAGGCGCCGATGACTTTGGGTCGCATGGAGGGGTCATCGAGCTCCTTCGCGCCCATCGTCGCCAGGTCCAAGTGCTCGAGCAATTGCTTGTGGATTTCGCGGCGCATCTCGTTGACTGCGTCGTTCCGCGCGGGCTTGGCCGGCTCTTGGCTTTCTTCCGGCTCCTTTGGTGGCTCGTGGTGGGGAGCGGAAGCCCGCGCCGGAGCTGGCGGATGCTGTGGGCTAGACGGCGCCACGGGGGGAGCCTTGCGCTGTGGAGTTCGCGGAATCGCAGATGGCGCAGGCGCCTGCACTCGGGGAGCTTCACGCACGTCGCGCCGGCCAGGCACATCGAACACGAGAGTGTGATCGCCAACGACGATCGGCGTCCCGAAGGGTACCCAAACCGATGTCTTCTTCAGTAGCTGGTCACCCGCCAGGGTGCCATTCGTAGACTTATCCTCGACGCTGATTCCATCGGCGGCAAACTTGACCTGGGCGTGTTGGCGAGAGACCAGATCGCTCTTGATTCGCAAACCGCATGCCGCGTCACGACCAATCGTGATCGGTCCGGTGGCCTGAATCTGTAGGGACCTTTTTCCGCCACCGCTGCGAGACTCAATGCTCACCAGCAAGTTCACGGCTTCACCCGGGTCGACTCACGGACGTGGGACTCATTGGCGCTTCTTCCACTGCCTGGGGCGCTTGTTGTAGGCGTTCACCGCATCGATGTCGCCGGAGTACTCTTCGAATTGGTTCAACGCGCTATTGATGGCCTCAATTGCCGATGTGGGCACTGCCTCGACGGCAGTGGGAATGACAAACACGGCTCCCTCGACGTCTTCAGATTGATCGCTATGCGTACCGAACAATAGGCCTAGCACCGGGACTTCGCTGAGCAAGGGCAGCCCGCGAACACCGCGGCGACGGTTTTGGGTTCTGATTCCCGAGAGCACCAGCGACTGCCCCAGTTTCATTCTGACCAAGGTGTTCAGCTTGCTGGTGTTTCGGCCTGGAAGATTAGTGGAACCAACCGGAGGTGTGAGGTCTGAAACGTCAGCCTCTACGCCAATCTCGAGTTCTCCGGTTTCCTCGTCCAAGCGGGGAAGCACCGTGACTTTGGTACCGAACTCGATGGCTTTGATGTCGGAGGTGAGACCAGAAGAGATCGTGAAGTTCTGTTCTCCCCCGCTCTCAAAAGTGGCCTTGGTGCCGTTCACAGTGATCACCGTGGACTGCTTGAGGACCTTGGCCCAGCCCTTGACGGACGCGATGTCGAGAGCGGGGAGGGGCTGATTGACGACTGAGGCCTGAGCCGTCGTCGTGGTGCCAGCCAAGAAATCGTAGGTGAATTCGTTTTGAACGCTGTCGCCACCTATCCGCCCTGGCCAATCAATGCCAACGTTGTATCCAGAAGACTTGTCGTACTGCACGAAGAAGAAGTCGATGCGGATGTTCACCTTGCGGTCAACCGCACCGCCTTGGCCGACGACCACCAAAGACTCGACCTGCCCCGGGTAGAGCTTTGCGATCTTCTCGATGCGACGGGCGTCACCGTCCGTGCCGACGCCACCCTCGATGAAGAAGCGTGAACCAACACGCCGCACGCGAATGCCGGGCATCTCCCCCAACAAGTCAGAGAGCTCCTTTTTCACTGCGGCTGGCGAGCGCGAAAACACATTGATGACCCAGTTGGTAGTCGAGTCATCCTTGTTGATGAGCAATAGCGTCGTGCTGCCGGGCTTGCGACCGGCGATAACGAATTTGGTATTGTCGGTGGTGAGCTTGACATCGGCGATGCCCTTGATGCCCTCGGAGTAGTTTTTCACGCCGCCGGCGGGGATCGTCTTGTTCTCACCCACCACCAGATTCAGCTCTTGGGTGTTGGCGGACTCTCCCTCGGCGGACGGGTCTTGATCGCCTTTTTGCGCGAACGCGGCCGGCGTCAGGCAGGCGATCCCAACGATCCAGGGGATAATTCGTTTGATCATTCCTTCGTCTCCAGACGGATCGGTCGTGCTTTGGAACGAGCCCCTTGCAGCGTCTTGAGCACTTCTTTGTCAGTTAATGCGGTCGAGTTCATCTCCGGGATGCCCTCGAGAACACGCTGGTCCGTCGGGTTCCTAAGCGCCACCATCAGCTCCCCCTTGTCCTGCGCCAACGAGAGCAGCTGCCCCTCCTGCAACGAGACGCTCAGAGTGAGCAGCATGTCGCGCTCCTTTGCACCCACCGCGAGGTTCTGCGGAGCGGTTTCCAAGCCAACTGCGAGAACCAGCACCTTCTGCAGGAGAACGACTGCCGTGATCTTCTCCCGGATTTCAGGATCAGGCAGATTGGAGATCACGTCCACGTAGTCGCCAGGACGAATCATCGCGTAGCTCTTGTCTCCGCGGGACGCGCGCACCGTTACGGCGCGGGCACCAGGCTGGATCAACGCGCTGAGATCCCGGCGCTCATCCGTGGCGATAGCAAGGTCCGTCCACATCAGAGTCTGCTGTGCCTCGACCTTGTTGCCGAGCTTCAGCCCAATGATCTTCGACTTCTCGACGGCCTTCACGAAGCGATCTTCGATGTACGCGATGGGGATCTCACGGATTCCAATCGACGATTCGTCTATTTCCGCGCCAGACTCGAGGGGCTTGACCGCAATCATCACGCGCACTTTTTCGCCACCAGAGGCTTCTTCCTCGAAGCGTTTGACGTAGAGGATCATCAAGACCGCACCGAGAGCCGCAAAAATGACGGCAATCATCAACGCGCGTTTGTTCATGGGTCCGTTATCCTGACGCGAGGCTCCACGCAGGCCCCGGCGACGCGACCCACGCTCTCAGTTTGATCGCGTTTCTACCATGGTGACGGAAACGCGACCCTCAAATTCCTGCACCGCCACCATCAGGTCCACATTATCCTTGAAAAAGTGGCGTACGCCCTCGGTGCGCGCGTCGAGTTCCGGCATGATGCGCCAGCCGCGCTTGGTCATCTCAGCCCCATAAAACTTGAGCGCCGCATCCCGGCTCAACTGGGTCTCGTAGAGGAAGACCCCATGGGGCAGACCAACCGCGTGGGCAGCGAGGTAGCGCACGGACTCCGGCGGACGCGGTACGTTGGTTGGGTCGTGACCCGGCGCGTCAGCGCCCTTCGACGCTGGAACCAGAGCGCTGAACTTGAACCCTCCGTCCGTCCACGCCGTAACTACGCGGGTGCGCCCATTGCTCAGATTTTGGACGTACACATAGCGCATCAGTCCCAGCTCACCGAAGTCCGCGGTCATCGCAAGGCGCTTGAACCGCTCAGCGAAACCCGGCTGCTTGCCAGGGCGGTTCATGACGCATGCAACCACGCCGTCGATGGATGTCTCGCGACGCATGACACTCGCTTTGAACAAGGAGTATCGGGTGGCGATGGACTCTTTCCCCGCGGCCGCAGAATGAAACGCGTCACTGGAAGCACTATCCGCCTCACACACGGTCTGCACGCGATCCAGCACTTTCGTGTGCTCACTCTCTACCACGACCGCGGTAACGTTGATGCGCTGGCCGTTCAACATCAGCGTGGTGGGTTCGGCCGTTAGATCCTCCAGCTTTGCTATCTGGCGGCCAACGATGAGCCCTTGCTCAGCCAGGCTGCCTCGTGCGGAACGCGCGCCGAACAACGCGACTACGACACAGACCACCATTACGTACGTCATCACGCGCAAAGCTGCGCGGACGCGAGGATGACCGTAGAATCTGCCAATGGCGCGGAGTGGCCAATAGATCGCACGCGCGGCTGCCCAGAACGAATCTATCAGGAAGGATGCCTTGCGCTTCGCCATGGTGCTGCCCTCAGAAGATCATATCCTTGGCCATGCCCATCGCTTCTCCAGCGATACTGCTCAGGCTGTCATTGCTGATGTCTTCATTGCAGCGGATGTGCATCTTGCCTTCGGGCTTGTACACACCGCCACCGATCAACGAGTTGGATACGTTCGTGGCCGTGGCGTTGGTGGTGACATAGCCGCCGGATTGGTCCAGTGAACTTTCGAAGTCACCGAACTTCTCGTTGCCTCCGCTCGTGTCCCCGCTGTCGACCTGCTCGAGGAGCTGGTCCTTGACGCTGCCGAGAATCCCACTGCCTCCGCATGGGTCGAGCGCTGTCTGCCAAGCGTCCGCGCGCGCCTCTTGCATCACGTCGATTTTTGCTCGGAAGAACCCTAGAGCAGCCCAGATTCCGCCGAAGATGAGCACGAACAAAGTCATGGTCATCGCGCCCTCGACGGCGGCGGCTCCACGCTGACGGCGTCGCGAGCGGGCCATCAGTGCACAATCTCCGGCGTGGCCAGCAGTCCCTGCACGGCCTTGTTCAAAGCGTCGTCTCCTTTGCCCACGAGCCCCATCAGGCCGGGCCAGCTGTCGAACTTCCACTCGAAGGTGCCGAACTTGAAACCAATGCCATCTTTGAGCCACTTGCCCAGCAACTCACTGAAGCCGGCAGCACCCAGGATGGTCTTCACTCCCTTTCCGTCCAAGGCATTGAACAGCTTGCCCTTCAGTGAGCCCAACAAGTTGTCGAAGATCGGTCCGGCGATTCCCTCCAGGATGTCCGGCATATCAACTCGAACTCGACGCAAACGGGACCGCCAGCGCATTTTCCACATGCACTCGTCCTTGTTCTTGTCCCAGGTGCCGGGGCTGTCCCAGTAGAATTCGGCTTGGGCAAACCGATAACGATTCAAGAAGTTGCGCTTGATCTCAGGAGCCCCTTTGCTCCAAGAGGCCATGCCCACCCCCTTCTCGGTGTTTGACCCTGCCCACTTCTCCTGACCTGACAGGAGCGACCAGACTTGAAACTGGCCCCCGCCGATGTCCGCGCCATCGAAGATCTTCTTGGGGGTCGCGTACTTCGTCCAGCCGCCACCGCCGCCGGTGCTGTTATTCTGCTGCTGGGCGTCGTCGACACTGTCCTTAAGCTCCTTCTTCTTGTCATCGACGCAATCGCCCATGTCGAAGGAAAAGCCTGCCGAACTGCCGCCATTGGCGTCCTTGTGGTCCTGTTCCTTTTTCTTCTCCTCGTCTTTGCAAGCGGACGAGGCAATGTCGTCAATGTTTATCTTGAAACCGTTGGTATTGACGGACGACCCTCCCCCACAGAACGCACTGGGGAACGCCCCGATTAGAGATGACGCCCAACGGCCGACCGCCTTCGCAAACGCCCCGCCCCCGAGCACGTCGGCGAAGAGGTCCATCATCATCTCGGCGGACTTCTTGCAGAGGTTGTCGTAGGTATCCTGTTGAACCGGTAGCCCGAGCTTACCGTTCTGGAAGCCGTCCATCAGAGCCTTGGGATTCTTGATGTCACTCCAGCTACCGATAGATGGTTGGGGCATCATGGATGGACTTATGGTGTAGGCCGTTTCTGCCAGGGGTTCGTACTTTGCTTGGACGTCAGGGCCTGTCTTGAGTGCAGCGGTCCAAGGGGTCGCGAGCGCGATGCCTATTTGCGAGAAGTTCAGGGCTGGCAGCGCGACCTTCAGGACGTTTTCGTACACGTTGATGAAGGCGGAAACTGCCCTGTCGATGGCGTTACCGACGGGAATGTACGCGGCAGCAGGAGGCACGAACCACGAAATGACCACGCAAATCGCCAGTATGATGAGATTGAGGTACTTGATCGTCTTGGCGAAGATCAAGACAGCAAGCAGAGCTGCCATGATCAAGTTGATGAGAACGATCAGGTTCATGCCGCGCGCGTGCACACCCGCAGTGGAGAAAGCGACGGCGTCAGCTGCGTCTTGAATACGCTCCCGGTAGATGATGGCCTCGCCGGTGCCTACCAAGTAGAACAGCCCCGCGGACAGGAAGACGGCCATGAACGTGCCGACGACGACCATCGCGCCGGCCTGGTCCGACACGAGGCTGCGGGCACTCCGTTTTTCACGGGTATACATAGTCTGCTCCGTGAATGCGTAGCGAGGCCTTTGCCTCTAGTTTCGCGAGAGTATCAAAGCCGCATACGGCGTACTTGCCGATGGGCAGGCTGCAGCGGTAGATGGAATCGACGTACACCGTGACGGTTTCGTCGCGGCCAAAGGACGCCTTGTTGGCCTTGCTACCACCACCAGCGACGATGATGTTGTCCATAGAAAGAGCGAGCGATATGCTCTGGCTCGCGCCGAGTCCGGTGAGCACCGCTTTCTTTATGTCATCGTTGCGCTTGCCGTCCGCCCTACCCGGTTGCTCGCCACCGTAGTACTGTTGGTCGTCGGGAATCACCACCACTGCGGCCCGCGCACCAAGTAGAGCGGCGTGCTTCGTGACCAGCTTTGCTGAATACATTCCGACGCCTTGAGCTAGACACAGGAACGCCGTCAACAAGGGCATGAACACGGCGAGGAATTCGACGTACACGGCACCTTTGGTGTCTCGTGAAAGTCGTCGTCGCTCGTCCATCGCCATCACGCCCTCCAATACAGTAGCACGACCATTAGGTTGGCCACTAAGACCGACGGGGCAAAACGCAGCTCGGACATCATCTCCTGCGGCACCTCTTTGCGGCGCGCTTTGGGGACGAAAACATTCTTCACGAGTGCCACGCTGTTACCGAGTGTTCTTAGTAATTTGCCCTGATACGCAAGCCGCGCAGGTGCATACAGTGCACCCACGATGAACGAATACATTTGCGCTTCAACACCAACCAACGGTCCTAGAAACACGCCCACGGCTACGAGCAGCTTGACGTCGCCACCACCCATCGCTCCGACTCTAAAGAGTAGGAACGGAATGATTGCGCAGAGAATCGCCGCTGCCAGAGCGGACATCAAACCGCGCAACGCCCCAGGGCCCCCTGCCGACAAATAGCCGAAAGTGAGCTTGCCCAGGAAAGCTGCAGCCAGCGAGCCGAACGTCAACCAGTTTGGGATCTCCCCGGTGCGCCAGTCGAAGACTGCCGCAGCCCCAGCGGTGATGACGGCGGCAAGTATTAGGTACTGTTCGCCGTTCATCCCCGCTGAGTTCCGGAGGTGAGATCACAATCCTTCGACGTCGCCTCTCTTCTCGTCCATCTTGCTGCTCACGCTGGTACCGAAGGTACGCGCGGCCGCAATGACGACGATGGCAATGAGTGCCAGAAGTAGAAGGTACTCGACCAGGTTGGCGCCCTTCTTGTCCTGCAGTAAACGACGAATGCTATTCATGACTGACCTCTCACTGATACCTTTGCCGAAAAACACGCTCTGACACTTACGGAAACGGCGACAAGATTATGCCTTGCGACCGTGCGTAATTTGCATACAGCGCCGGGCCCCATCCGACGATGGCCCCGGCAATGGCGATGGCGCAGGTGCCAAGCAGCACCACGTACTCGGTGGCCACTGCGCCCCTGCTATTTCGCAGGACGCTGAGGCCGGTTCGAGTTCTTCCATCCGCCATCACAGTGTCACTGTAGCGCGGGCTAGGCGGTCGCGAAAGGACAAAAACTCAATAATGTCAAGTATTTTTGCCACCTGACAGTAAAATTTCAGCGTGGCTCGCAAAGCTCAGATGGGCTGGGGTCCCGTGGGCTTTGACCTCCTGCGATACACCCGCTTGGGACGCTCGACGGTGAATGTCTGATCGAACACAAACAGCTCGTCGGCGTTCTTCACTTCAAATGAATTGGTTGGGTTTTCCGGACGTAGGCGCTTCCGTTCGCTCGTGTCGAGCTTGAGCAGGATGCTCTGGTTCGGTGTCACATCGAGCGCAACGTGGGCGACACCCAACCCATCCGTCGTTGCAACCTTGCGCCCAAGATACACTACAGGCAGGTTGGGGCCTTTGTCTGCACGCACGGCAACGACCACGCGTCGCATCGCGCGAGGGCAGCTCACTCGATACTCAGCCTTGGAATCCCCTGCCAAACGACGCAGCACGACCGTGACGGGTTTCTTGGGCTGCGTGTAGCCATCGGGGCACTTCACGTTCAACGCAAACACGTGTCCCTCGGCGCCGCGTAGTCGCAAATTGATCCGCCCGCTGGCGTCAGACTTGCCCACCACCTTCGTCTTGAACGTGACAGTTGCCCCCTCGAGGTACTGGCCCTGATCACCTTCAACGACGATCACGGACTCGTATGGCGGCGTTGGCGCCGGCTTGAGCATGTTGCACGCATTGGAGAACAGCAGAATCGTAGACGATGCGATCAGAGTGAGCAGCCGCTTCATGCCGACAAGTGTAGCAGCTGTGGGCTCAGTCTTCGACTGCGGCCCCTGCATCAATGTCTCCCGCACTGAGCCAAATCCAGTGTTGCTGAACTGCGCGGGCAACCACTCCGTCGTAGGTGTGCCCAACCTTGCCCCCCAGCACGACGCGCGTTTCGAGGCCATTTGCCCGCATTACACGCGCTGCGCGCTCCGAAGCAGCTTTGCACGCTCCCTGACCGCAAGCGAACAGCACCCGGCCGGTTGGCGCCAGTCCCTTCGCCCGGCCCGGATGCCAGCTCTTGTACCCCCCCTCGATCAGTACCAAACGCCGGAATGGAAACGTCTCCTTGCCCACGAGATGCGTTGCCAGAATTGCCCCAAGCGAAAACCCAATCAGAATCGGGTCCGCGCGGTCTACATACTGTGGGTAGCGGTCGACCAGCGCTTGCATTGCCGCGGCGATTTCGCTCTCGAGCATCTTTGCGCTGCCATAAGTCCAACGGTCTTCCCTCTTGGGTGCGTCTCCTCGAGGAATGCCGCGGGGGCATAGGATGAACGCGTTCGGGTTGAGGGCCTCCCGCCAAACCTCGCATTGCCATTCAGGCCTGTCGTAGTTCCCATGCAATGCGACGATCACCGGGCGCGGCTGCTTCGCACCGTGGGGGATTGAGACGATCGCATCACGAAACCCGTCGACGGGCAGTCTCTGGTAGTCAGTCGCGGAGGCAAGCGGGGCGAGTTCGACGGTTGCGTCTGACGCGTCTGCATGCGAAGGGTCTGCCGCGGGCTCCTTCAAAGGCGCGGACGCTTCCACCACCCGGTGTGCGCTCTGCGCCGTGCGCTCACGAGAATCCTTGGTACAGCGGGTCGCACTGCGGCCGCACGCCGCTGTGAGGCACAAGACCACCGTGGCTGCTGAGCTTCTGGAAATGGACGTTGTTCTCATTTCAAACGAATGAGGACATACTTGCCCTGCGCCTGGGCAGACGCAAAGCCGGCCTTGTTCAGGGCGGCCACCAGGCCAGCTTGCTCGTCTCGGTGAGCGATCACCGTGTCCACCCGAAGCGCGGTCAGCATCGCGATCACGTCCCCCTCACCCCGGGAGAGAGCGAAGTACTGCTGCCAGACCTTTTCTGGGATGAGTTCCATGCGCTGGTCGACGAAAGCGACCGGACGCGGGGAGTCTGGCGCACAAATGAACTCCACCAGCGCCCCAAGCTTCTGGTCGTGGAAAACACGGCGCGCGCCCATGGCATGAGCTCGTCGTACCAACTCGATGGGGTTGTCGGAGTTGAGGTAGCCCGCGCCTTCACCGCTTGGCTTGGTGCTTGGCTCCGCCCGCAAGCGGAGCGTCTTCATCCCGATCCCCGGCAAGCATGCGACCACGACACCTGCCAGCGCCAGCACGGGTAGGGCGTGGCCCCAGTTACGTGCTTCTTCCCGCGGCTTGGACGCGAATAGACGAGGCGCAACAACCGGAAACAACATCGCCCACCACACGATTCCGCGTGAGGCACGCAGGGCGAACGCCGAGAAGGTGACAATCAGCAAAAGATCGTGCAGTCGCAAGCTGCGCCACCGGAACAGAGAAAACCCAAAGAAAAGCAGAATGGCGCCGATGGACACTGCGCCTTCGGCGCTGCGTGCAACCGGGGGGCTCCACTCCGTAACCCGCTCGACACCCACGCCGGCAATCACGTGTCGGATTGTGCCCAAACCGTTTGGGCTCACGACGCTCGCGAGCAGTAGTAGCGTGCCTGTTGCCCCGAGAAACCCAATCGTGCGCCACCTACTCGCACCAGGTGCGTCCCTCAGCTGAGTCAATCCGGCGACCGCGAAGACTCCCCAAACCAAAACGAAGCTGCCGTGCAAGTTCGCCCAGACCGCTGTGATTGGGACAAGCCAAAATAGGGAGCGCACTCGCAGATGCTTGTCCGCAACGCCGGTCGTGATCACTAGCGTGAGCACAAATAGCGGAAAGACCAAGGTCTGCGCGCGTGGAACCAGCATTGGAGAGGCGAACACCACCCCAATGGTCGCGGCGATCGACGCGGCCACGGCGTTTCCTGAGCGCGCAAGAGAAAGCTCGAGCAGCATGGCCCAAGCGAGCAGACAGACTGCGCTCGCGAGCAGGGCGACCGCTGCGTACCCGCCGTGCCTGAAGCACATATAGAGCAGCCAGTGAGCCAGCCACTGTTGATTGACGAATGGGGTGTCCGCCGGCAGAGAGTAGAGATAGGAATCGACGAGCGGCACAGCGCCGCCCCAAGACACCAGGCGACCCTGGACCAGAGGCCACCAGTAGTCGTGCGGGGGGCTGGGTCGGGCGACGAAAGCCGCGGACAACGCGGCGAAGGGCAGGAGACCCCACACCAACGAAAGCCTCAGGGGAATACCTACTTGGTCGAGCCAGCTGGGACGGCGTCGCGCAGAACTCATCGGTGGTGCGGGCGGGGGCGCCGGACACCCGCGAGAATGCGGTCCAAATCGGCGCAATGTGCAGACGATACACGACCTGCCGGGAGGCGGCCACGCGCCCGACCCCGCAGCGCGTGCTATCCTCCCGAGCGGCTTTGGAGGTGTGCTTTGCGTCGAAATCGTCACTCCGCTTTGATCACAACGATAGCTGCCTTGGTTAGCGCGCTGCTGATCATCTCGGCCTGCAGTAGTGGAGGCGGAGGCGGCGGGCCTCCTGGCTCCGGAGGATCCGGTGGTAGTGGTGGAGCGAGCGGCGACGCGGGTCAATCCGGAGCAGGAGCGGGCGGCGCGCCCACGGGCATCTGCTTGTTGAACAACTGCACTTCAGACGACCAATGCGTTGGCTGCTCGTTCGGTCGAGACAAGTGCGATGTCGCCAATACGCGCTGTGTGGCGTGCGATGCGAAGACGGGCACCGGCTGCGCAGCCGGAGAGAAGTGCACTTCCTTTGGGACCTGCGCCCCAGCCGAATTGACCTGTCCCACGGATGCCCAAGGGGAACCGACCATCACATGCAAAACGAAGGCGGATTGCCTCGCGTGCGATCCGCTGCACCAGGTCTGCGCTGGCGGCAAGTGCGTGGCTTGCTCCACCTCGGAACTCGAGGGCTGTACCGGCGCCGACACCTGCAAGCAAGGCAAGTGTACGGCAAAATGCCCGGGCAGCTGCAAGCAAAATGCGGATTGCGCACAGTGCAATCTGGGGGGAAAGAGCGCCACCTTCTGCGTGAACCACGTCTGCACCGAGTGCACGCCTACGACCGGATGCGATCCCGGCCTCGCGTGTCAGAAGGGACAATGCGTCAAGCCCTGCGGGCAGGCGGGCGGGTTAACGACTCCCGTGGGTGGCTGTCAGCAGAACGCTGAGTGCTTCGGCTGTGGCAACTCGGAAGCGACTGAAAAGTGGGAGTGCAAGCTGCCGGTGAACAGTAGCCACGGCACCTGCGTGCACCCAGCGAAGGGCTGCTCGGATCTGGGTGGGGCGGCGTTGCCCCCCCCATTCAACAGCGTGACCAATACCTGCTCCACAGATCCAGACTGCGCCAACGTCACGGCTGATTTCGACGTCGGCAAGGCGCTCAAGGACCTGATCGGGGACGACAAGATCCTCGGCGTCAAGATCAGCAATGCCGTCATCAAGTACCCCATGAAATCCTGCGCAAGCATCGAGATCATCGACGGGAAGAAGTGTGGTCTGTGCGTGCCTTGCAAGACGGACGTGGACTGCAAGCCCATCCCGCTGGACCCCATTGTAAACGATCTGTTCAAGGGCAGCCCGCTGGCCCAGATTGCGGCTGCCTTCCTGATGGACAAGTTGTTCGGTAAGGACAAGCACGAGCTGCACATGCAGTGCCAACCCGTAGCGGGTGGCTACGGTGCCTGCGTGCCCTGCAGCAACCCGACGAAGGGGTGCGGCCCGGGCAGCGGGGGCACGACCGGCAGCGGCAAATGTGACCACGACGAATGCACCGAGGGGGGGCCGTTGGATCCCACATGCGGCCTGTGCACGGCGGCGGTCTGTGCCGTCGACACCTTCTGCTGCCGCTCAGGTTGGGACGACACGTGCATTCAACTGACGAACGCAATCTGCCCGGTTTCTTGTACGGGTTCGGCAAAGTGCACCCACAACCCGTGCAAGCTGGGCACACCGATGAACTCCGTGTGCAGCACCTGCGTCGCCGCTGTGTGCAAGAAGGCACCATTCTGTTGCAACGCTTTGGTCGGTAATTGGGATCAGGAATGCGTCGACATCGCGAACTCACTCACGGAATGCACCACGGACTGCAACAACGGGGGAAACTGCGTGCACAGCGAGTGCGAGGAGGGCGGCGCGATGCCCGCTTCCTGCTCGAGCTGCGCCACCGAGGTTTGCAAAACGGACGCTTACTGTTGCGACCAGAAATGGGACGTGTTTTGCGCCAACAAAGCCAAGGCACTTCAAGCATGCGGGTGCAATTGAACCGTTCGCAATGACAGCCCCCGCGCGGCCAGTGTAAAACCGCATTTGTGAAGTCTGATCCGCCGTCGGCACCGGCCGCCAAGCAGGGTGACTCTAAACGCCGTAGGGACTGGATCTTGGCGATTGCGCTCGTGATTGGACTCGGGGTGATCGCTCCCATAGCCATTTCCCGCTTCGGCCCCGAGCCTGCAGCGCCACCTGAGCCCCGCGCAGCGGATGGTTTGGCACCACGAGCAGAGCGGCCAGATGGGGTGATCGCAGTCGTGTCGGGTGCCAACCCAGAAATCGGTTGGAAGGCTCTCAAGGCGGCTACGGGCCCTGCCATTCCGCGGCTGCCCTACGAGCTGCCAGAAGCGTTGGTTCGATTTGGCGGGATCAGTTCGGCAGCGACCCAGCTATTGGACAAAGAAAAACCATTCGCCGCGCTCATAGGGATCCACGGTAAGACGCCCTACGTAGTCGCCGGGTTCCGGTTGCGTGACAGGTCCAAGTTTGATCAAGAGGTGTTCGAGGGCCCGTTGGCCATGTTCGAGCCGGTTGAACACTCGAAGCTTGCGTTGACAGTGCTGCAGCCGCGCGTCGAAATGCTTGCGCACGTCGCGCGGAGTGGTGACTGGTTGCTGGTTGCAACCGAGCGAGCCCCCTTGCTCAGCGCGGGGCCGTTTGTCGCGCAAACCCTGGCTCCGAAATTGACCACGCGAAACGCCCTGGACTTTCGCGCGGATCGACGCGCAGTCCGCGCTTACGGTCCCCTTCTTGTTGCCCGAACCAAGCGCACCAGTGCCAAGGATTCGGCGACCGGCATAGTGGCAGAATCTCTGTGGGCCCCGATCATCTCGGTGGTTCAAAGGATCATGCGGTCGGGGGAAGGAGCAACGCTAACGCTCAACTTGCGTGGCGACACGGTCCTGGCCCAGGGGAAGCTGCGAGTCGCCAAGGGCAGCGAGGGAGACACAACACTCACCAAGATGACTGTCGGTTCGATGACGCCACTGTTGCGCATGCCGGGCGGTTCAACGGCGAAGGCCGTGTGGTACATGCAGCCAGAACGTGACGGCGACGGACAAATCTGGGCGAAGGCGTTTGCCCGCCACTTCGGCGTGCCAACGCAGCGCATGTCACGGCTGGGCACCGCCCTGGCTTCGGTTCTTGGCGCCCGGGGAGCAAGCAATGCCTGTGCGTTCTACCGAGTACCCAAAGCGATACTGAGGTGTCGCTTTGACAACGCGCAGGTCGCGAGTTTCGAAAAGGCGATGATGGACGCTGCGCGTGCGCTAGAAGTTCCACCCGGCGATGCTGGCGTCCCGTTCGGCAAAGTGGAGCTGCGTGAGAAGATTCGGGTGTTGTCCCTTCGTCGATCCGAGACCATCGACGACTTTCTGGAAGTTGCCTGGCGTCGCGAAGGAGAGGGCGTGGAGCTGGTTGTCGCCAGCAAGGACGCACATCAGGCAATTGTCACCAAGGCACGACGGAGCGAACGCCGTCTCATCAGCTTTGCAGCGGCCAACCCAGCTGTCCTCGCAGCTATCGCCACATGGCCCCACGATCACCTCAAACTTGGCGCGGCCAAGGCAGCGCCAAGCATGACCATTGCCCTGGTGCGCGCGCCTGATGGGGTTGCATTCGAGTTGGAGTCCTCTCGGGATGCCTTGTGGCCTGCGTTGGAGGTTTTCAGGGAGTGAGTGCTGGAGGCGAGCGTTTCGGAGCCGTGGCTCCAGGCGCTCCCTTACCCTTGAGCCAGGCCCACTTGCTGCGCACCGCGCGAACCGCTTTGGGAGAAAACAGCCTGTCCTCCGTGGGCAGCGTCAGTGTCATCGTGTCTACGCCCGCCCCGACCGAAAACAGCCGCGCCCGGTCCACGTGTTCGACGCAGCCGGCGTGGGCGCATGCGAATAGAATCCGCTTGCCGCCGCGTTGAGCGAACGCCGCAGCCATCGTCGAGGTCCAGTCTGTGGCGCCGCCCTCGATCAGCACTAGATACGAAAAGAACGAGGGCTCCTGTTTCTGGACCACGATGGCGTGGTCGGCGCCCTTGCCGTAGCCAGCCAACACGACGCTGCCCGGTGCAACGTGGTCGCCGAAGCGCTTCTTGAGCGCCTCGAGCGCCGCGCGCAGCTCTTTGGCTGTCGCCTCCGGGGACGACCAGCTGAAGCGCGCACCGTTCTTCACTCCTGTCGGACAGAGTACGAAGGGCTTGCCATCGGTGATTGCAGCCCAGTGACCGCACTGCCACTCGGGGCGATCGAATGCCCCATGCAGCGCAAGGACGACGGGCGCGGGGTGCACCGCGCCCAAGGGCACAGCGACCTTTGCGGGTGCGTGCCCCGCCACGGGCAGATCGATGAGCCAGCTCTTTTCCGAGAGCGGCGGCAAGATCCTCG
Source organism: Polyangiaceae bacterium (assembly GCA_965222375.1). Classification (GTDB taxonomy): domain Bacteria; phylum Myxococcota_A; class Polyangia; order Polyangiales; family Polyangiaceae; genus JACKEA01. The sequence continues at coordinate 1,122,871 of CBDCTZ010000016.1, read as the reverse complement.
GTCCCTTGGCGGAGGCCGACGCCGCAGGCGCCGAGTCCTTCTTGGAACAGCGACACCCCGTGAGCCCCTGCATGACGAGCAACGCGGCGATGAAAAACGGCGCACTGCTTACGGCCCAGGAGGCCGGCCAAAGCGCAGCCCGAACACTTCTCACAAGCGCACTGTGCCCCGCTTTGCGCCCTCCCACAACTTCTGGGTCAAAGGCACGTAGGCCCCTTCTTGGCGAACGAAGAGCGGTCCAGACACCCGCTCGGGATCGACGCCGTCCCGACGCAGGTCGGTCTTCTGAAGCTTGAAGGTGCCCGTCGTAGATAGCTCCGGAAGCACCCGCAAAAACCGTGGCTGCGCGTAGCTAGGCAGCTCTTGGGCGGTCTTCCAAAACTCCTGCAGATTCAGCTCGCCACCGACCTCGAGGGCTGCCAGACCACAGCGACCTTCCAATCCTGGCACGCTGATTCCAACCACGGTCGCGCCGAGGATGCCGGGCGCGCGGCTGATGATCTCCGCAACCTCGGCCGTGGACACGTTCTCGCCCTTCCAGCGATAGGTGTCACCGATGCGGTCGACGAAGTAGAAATAGTCGTGCGCGTCAAAGCGCATCAGATCCCCAGAGCGAAAGTAGCGATCCCCCTCCTTGAACACGTTCTCCAGGACCTTCTTCTTCGTGGCCTGGCCGTCAGTGTAGCCACGGAATTCACGCAGCGCGCTCTTCGGATTGTCCACCAGCTTGATCAGGAGCTCGCCGACTTCGTCGGCGGCACACTCCTCACAAAAGCCATCTGCGCCGCGCACCAGCTCGTCTGCTTCCACATCGTAACGCGCCAACTTCAGCGAACCCAGCCGACGCATGGGCACATGCCCGACGGAGCCGACTTTTCCCGTCAGGTTGAAGATGACGCCCGGCGCCTCCGTGGCGCTGTAGAACTCGCGGATGTTCGAAATGCCGAATCGTTCCGCAAAGGGCTCCCACACATCCGCGCGCAGCCCATTGCCTACGGCGACCCGGACGGAGTTGTGACGCTCCTCTTCACATTCGGGTTGGTTCAACAGGTAGCGGCACAACTCGCCGATGTACAGGATGCTCGTGGCGCGGTAGCGCTTCACGTCGGGCCAGAAGGCCGACGCGCTGAAGCTCTCTCGCAATGCCAAGGGCGTCCTAGTGACGAAACAGGAGCCCGCGCCGATCATCAACGCACTCGAGTGATACAGGGGCAGCACCGAGTACAGTTTGTCGCCCTCGGCCATTTCGAACAGCAACGGCCCGAAGCCAGCGCCCGCGAGCACGGCGCGGGCGTGGGTCACACGACATGGTTTCGGCAAGCCCGTGGTGCCGGACGTGAAGATGTAGACGAAGTCGGTATCGGCACCGACTTTGACCCGCGGGAAGGCGCGAGAGGGCACGCGCCGCATGCGATCTTCCAGCTCGCCGTCGCGATAGGAAAGCACTCGCGCCTCGCTCGCCGCCGCTGAGGCGGGCTTCACGAAGGGTTCTTCGGCAAGCACTACGCGAGCGCGAGACGAAGAAACCGCGTGGCTGAGGGGCGCGCCTTCGAGGTGGTAGTTGATGAGGGATGCCGTGGCACCCAAGCGAGAGATCCCGAGCAGGGTCGCGAGGTAGTCCGGTGAGTTCCGACCGATCAAGGCGACGACCTGACCTTCGCGGACGCCAAGGGCAGTGAGGACGTGAGCGACTCGGGACGAGTGTTCGCTGAGCTGCCGCCAGGTCCACTGCTGCTCCCCCATTTCCAGTGCGAGCCCATCGCCCAGCTTCTTGGCGTTGTCGTCCACGATCTTGACGAAGCTCGCATCCCCGCCCGAACGCGCGCGTAGCAGCCAGGGCACGGTGTGCACCACCGCGGAGGGCAAGCGCGACAAGGACGTTCGCACCGTGTGTTGCCACATGGGGTCGTCACGATGGTGCGCAACGTCGGCGATTGTCCCCCGGACTGCTTGCAAGCGTTCCCGCACATCCGACAGCCGACTCATGGCCATAGGATACCGCGCTGGCGCGCGGGAACTCTAGCTATTGCCGAAAAGCTGGCCCCAATGCGTGACGTACAACCCGATGCCGATGCGTTTGAGCGAACCATTGAGCATGTTTGCGTTGTGGCCGGAGCTGCCCTTCCACGTATTTAACGCATTCGTAGCGTTGCTCGAGCCGGCATAAATGTTCTCGGCATTGGCACTCGTGCCGCACTTGCTAGCTCGAGTCCAGGCCGACTTGATGCTGGCCTCCGGGGCATCGTGGCCCCAGAAGGAGTGCGTCACCATGTGGTGGCAGTGACCCTCGATGGCGGCTTCCAACTTGGTCATAGCGGAAGCCGCAGGACCAGTGCTTCACACCCAACAGGCGCAGAAGACCGCGACGGACGCTCAGTAACCCGACGAGCCAGGGCCAGGCTATCGTCTCGGCGGATGTCGATTTGGGACGGCATACTGGCAGAAGCCAGCGACGACTATTCTGCTCTGCTGCTCGCGGGGCTGGTGGTCACGATGATCGTGGGTCGCAGCGTCGGCATTGCACGGCGGCGACTGGCCAGCATTGCGCTGTTCGCATTCTTGCACTTCGCGCTCCTTCCCGTTGTCGGCGCTCTGCGCGCCACCGGGGCTGGTCAGTACCGAGACGTGCGACTGGCGTGCCTGATCTTCGCGGGCGTCGCGACGGTGAGCATGGCAGGCGTGATCCTGTTCGGCACGATCTTGCCGCGGCTACGTGTGGCGCCGCCGAAGATCTTGCAGGACGTCATGGTTGCCGTTGCCACCGTGTTCGTGCTGTTCGGCATCGCTGCACGGGCTGGCTACAACGTGTCTGGGCTGATCACGACATCGGCGGTGTTGACCGCTGTCATCGGGCTCGCGTTGCAAGACACCTTGGGGAACATCGTCGGCGGCCTGGCGCTTCAGACGGACAACTCCATCAGTGTTGGGGATTGGATCAATGTCGCTGGGCGCGAAGGAATGGTCACGGAAATCAGTTGGCGCTACACCGCCATCGAAACCCGCGACTGGGAAACGGTGATCATTCCGAACAGCTTGCTGGTCAAGGAGCAGGTGCGGGTGCTTGGTCGTCGGGCTTTTTCGCCCCGCCAATGGCGTCGGTGGGTTCACTTCAACGTCGACTTTCGCCAGGACCCGCACCAAGTCATGTCGATCGTGACGGCAGCCTTGAGGGACGCGCCCCTAGAGGGAGTTGCGCCGTCTCCAGCGCCAGATTGCGTGCTCGTGGAGATCCGCGAGAGCTACGCACGCTACGCCACCCGTTACTTCTTGACGGATTTGGACAACGAGGCCGCAGGAGACAGCCGCGTGCTTTCGCGCATCGTACTCGCGCTGGGGCGTTCTGGAATTACGCCCAGTATCCCTGCCCACGCGCTCTTCGTGACCGAAGAAACAGCCGAACGCAAGCAGACCAAACAGGCGGAGCAGCTCCGACGCCGCCATGAAGCCTTGCGACACGTGGACCTGTTCCACGAGCTGCAACCCAAAGAACTCGACATTCTGGCGGAGCACATGGATCGGCTCCGCTTCGCGGCGGGTGAATACCTGACCCACGAAGGCGACGACGAGCAATGCCTCTTCATCATCACTCGAGGCCACGTTGGAGTCGTCGTGACGACCGGGGCCCAACGCAGCCAGGTCGCCCGCCTGGGCCCGGGTGCATTCCTGGGTGAGATGAGCCTGCTCACAGGAGAAAAACGCGCCGCGAATATCGTGGCACTGGACCCGGTGGAGTGTTACCGCGTTGACAAGCGCAACGTGAAACGCGTGCTGTCCCTACGACCGGACGTCGCGGAACAGCTGGCGGACGTTTTGGCTCGAAGGCAGGCGGAACTGCTCGTCGCCCGGGAGAACTTGGATGAAGCTCGCGCTCGAGCGGAGGGCGCTGCATCCCGGGTAGACATCCTCGGGCGCATTCGCAGTTTCTTCGGGATTGGAGATGACGACGAGGACGACAATGACGCCAAGAAGGCACCCGGATCGAGTACGCCGCCTTAGAGACGGGTTCGGAGGGCGAGGCGGCGCGCATCCTCGACCAACCGAGTACTGCGCCCACTGTCCAAGCGCTTGCTTCGCCCCGAGAACCACAGCAGGTAGCCGAGCTCCAGGATGACAATCACTGCCCCGGTCGCCCACAACTCTGCTGCCCCCAGCATGCCCTCTTCACTTATAGAAGCAGGGGGATCTGGGCCAAGTTCTTGACAAGCATGGGCAAAGTGCCAGTCATTTGCCAAAATTTGTGGCAGGTTTGGCGAACCACGCTTTTAGGGGGACGCGCGTGACCACAAGAGGCCTATGGTTCCAACTGGTTGGTTGAGATCCGCTGAATTGAATCGCGCGGTGGCGCAGGTCCGGAGATGAGCTCCACCGCGTCAGCGTTTTCCGGGGGCCTGCCCGCCGAGCAGCCAGGCCTGGACCCGTGGGTTGGGCTCACCTTGGGCTTGATCTTCGTTGCCTTGAACGGTTTTTTCGTCGCGGCGGAATTTGCCATCGTCAAAGTGCGGCCGACCCAGGTGGAGCCTCATGCGGCGCGAGGCGACATGCGCGGCAAGATCGGCATGCATTTGATCCGCCACCTGGACGCCTATCTGTCCGCGTGCCAGCTCGGCATCACACTTTCCAGCTTGGCGTTGGGATGGATCGGTGAACCCGCGTTCGCGTGGCTGCTTTCGCCAGTACTGGCTCTATTGCCGGGCATGTCAGCGGCAGTCTCGCAGACCGTCAGCATCACTCTGGCATTTGCGATCATCACCGTTCTCCACATCGTGCTGGGAGAACTGGCACCGAAGTCTCTCGCCATTCGCAAGCCCGAGCCCACCACGCTGTGGCTCGCGATTCCCTTGTACGCTTTCTACAAACTCACCTACCCCATCATCTGGGTCCTCAACCACACAGCGAACGCGCTTCTCCGCATCGTCGGCATTTCCCCGGTATCCGAGTCGGAACTCGCCCACAGCGAGGAAGAGTTGCGGCTGCTGCTCAGCAGTGAACACGCGGGTGAACTGCACAAAGACACCCGAGAGCTCCTGGACAACGTCTTCGAGCTCGGACATCGCGTAGCACGGCACATCATGGTGCCACGGGCAGATGTCACCTATCTGTCTCTGACGCGCTCCATGGAAGAGAACCTCGATATCGCAAGGGAAAGCGCCTTCACCCGCTTCCCGCTGTGCAAGGGGGACTTGGACGAAGTCATCGGACTCCTGCACATCAAGGACCTCTTCTACGCCCGCACCAAGCTCACTTCCTTGGAAGACATCAAGCGCGACATCAGCTTCGTGCCCGAGACCATGACCCTCGACAAACTGCTGCGCCGAATGCGTCAAGAACGCCTGCATATGGCGGCGGTTGTGGACGAATACGGCGGCGTCAGCGGCGTCGTGTCTCTGGAAGACGTGATTGAGGAAATCGTCGGGCAGATCCAGGACGAATTCGACGAAGAGCACCCGGATGTCGTGGCGGTGGACGACGGTGTTTGGCGCGTGGCGGGCTCCACCCTGGTCATGGATCTCGAACAAGCCATCGGCTTGGAACTCTCGGACCGTGACGAAGACACGGTCGCGGGTCTTGTTCTATCGGAAATTGGTCGCTCGCCCCGAATCGGCGACTCCGCTCAGGTGGGTAGCGCAACCTTCACGGTCCTCGAAGCAAGCCGACGCCGGATTCGACTTCTCGAACTTCGGGTTGCTGCAGACGACGACGACGATTCCTGAAGTTCGCTGACTATTCTTTCTCCGAATCGGAAGATTCGGCCAGCATGGCAAGGCGTGCCTGGCGCGCTGCCTCCAGGCGCTCGTCCAAGGTCCCTCGCAGGACCTTCAGATCGAAACGTTCAGGCCTGGAGTCCTCAGCGGCAACCTCACGCATGATCTGATCCGCGTGCTGCCTCGGCGCCTCGGGAACGCTCAGCGCTTCCCCCAGCTTGTTGAGGGCGTCTTGGGCGGCTTCGGAGGCGGGACCATCAATTGCCGCTATCCACGACGCCACGGCGTAGACGTAGAGACGGTCGGACTTCGACATGTTCATGCGGTCGACGACGCCCACATCCACGGGCTCTTTCACGGCCTCTTCAATCTTGGCGAGGGCATCGAGATCGATGCCCTCTTCCGAAGCGGTTCTCAGAATTGCGTCGGCGGCTTCGCGTGTCAGCTGGCCATCAGCCCAGCCGACGGCTGCGAGGGCCACATACACGTCGATTCCCAAAATCGGGTTGGTGCCCATGGAGTTAGGCTACACCCGTACGGGCGCCTCACCAAGCACGTGAAGCCCGCGCCAGCACCCCGAGCAAAAGCAGCCTTGCAAGAATCCCCCCGACACGGGAAAAACGCGGTTCGCGGCATGTCCAACGAAGGCCCCCTATCCCCAGGTAGCAAGCTCGACCGCTACGAGATGCTCTGCCCCATCGCGCAGGGCGGGATGGCGCAGGTCTGGGTGGGCAGGCTGACCGGACGACATGGCTTCGAGAAGCTGGTGGCGGTCAAAACGATTCTTGCGCAGCATGCCGCGGATCCGCGTTTTCAAAAGATGTTCTTGGACGAAGCGCGCATCATTGCGAACATCCGTCACCCCAACGTCGCGCAGATCCTCGATCTCGGCCAAGAGGGCGACCTCATGTACCTCATCCTGGAGTGGATCGATGGGGACTCGGTTGCTGCACTGCGTCGCGTCGTACATAGCTCAGGCGAGAAACTCCCCCTCGGAATCGTGCTTCGCATCGTCTCGGACACCTTGGCCGGGCTGCACGCGGCCCACGAGATCAAATCCGACGACGGTTCCGCCCTCGGCGTGGTGCACAGGGACGTCTCTCCCGCCAACGTGTTGGTCAGCACGAGCGGCGAAGTAAAGGTGATTGATTTCGGCGTCGCCAAGGCCATCGATCGCCTGAGTGAAGAAACGAGCGCCGGCGTCATCAAGGGCAAGGTCGCCTATATGGCTCCCGAGCAGGCCCTTGGAAAGAACGTCGACGCCCGGGCGGACATCTGGGCTGCCGGCGTCATGCTATATCAACTGCTCAGCGGCCGCACTCCCTACGAGGGCGACAACCAACTCGCAACGCTGGCACAGCTGGTCAAAGGCTTGCCGCCGGAGCCGATTCGAGGCGTGCCGCCGGAGATTGGGGAGATCGTGTACACCTCGCTCTCCTACAGCCCGGAGGGTCGCTTCAAGACCGCGGAAGAAATGCACCGGGCCTTGGAAACCGCGATCGTGCAACTCTGCGGTCCCACCACTCAGTCCGACGTCGCCGTCTACGTCAGCGAAAAGCTCGCGTCCCGTACTGCAAAGCGCAAGAAGCTGATCGCCCGCGCCCTAGATGCAGCCGAGAGTCGCGCGGACTTGGTCGCCGAGGTCTACGAGGGCGGCACCGGCTCCCACTCGGTGCTGATCGAAGGCGAGCTGCGCACGCCCACCATCGATCGGGGCATGCTCGAACGGGCCCAGGCCGCCGCGCAAGAAAACCCCGAGTTGAACCGGGGGGTGGACGACGTGATGTCCTCGCCCATCCCCAATGACGTCCCGGGCCCAACCGTCCCCGCGCCATCTCCGGGTCTGCCATCTTCACCAAACCACCCATCTTCGCCGAACCTCCCATCTTCGCCGAACCTCCCATCTTCGCCGGGCCTGGCGTCGAGCCCCGACCTGCCCGCACCCGCGCGGGAGCGCGATCTGACCTGGGACTCGATCCCGGCGCCCGCGAACTTCGGCACACGTCGGAAGGGCCCAATGGTCATCATTGGGTTCGCAGCCGTGATCGCCCTGCTCGGATACGGCGCCTGGATGGCTTACGACAAGATGGTGACGGAGCGTGAATTTGCAGTGCCGCCGGAGCTGTCGAAACCAAAATGAACCCGCGCGGCATTCGCCACAGAACGTCCCGATGACCCTGCGCGGCTCGACTCGCGGTTTGCTGCTCGCTGCCTTGGCGTCATGGCTGCTCGGCGTTGGTGCCTGTAGCGAGGACGAACCCGTCGCGGGAGGCATAGACGCCGGACAAGACGCGGCAAGCGGAGGCGCGAGCGGCGGCGGGGGCGTCGCAGGCAACGGCGGCGCAGACAGCGGTTGCCCCAGCGCCCCGGGAAGTTGCGACACGTGTCAGGGCGAAACCTACGCGGGCTGCAGCTGCGCGGAGCCAGTGGCGACCTGCAATGCCGACCCAGACTGCCTCGCCATCGCTCAATGTACCCTGGCCGGCGACGAGGATGGCGGCCCAGGCCCGTGTTTGGACTTCAGCGAAGATGGCGCTGCTTGCGTCCTCGCCTGCGCCAACCAGTTCCCTGACGCCAAGGCGAAGTACCTGGCCCTGGAAGACTGCACCTACTGCCAATTCTGCCGCGAGGATTGCAACGCTGATGACTACTGCGAAGCCCTTGCAGCCTTGGCGGATGCTGGCGTCGATGCGGGCAGCGACGCCACAGACGCCGAGACTGAAGCCTCCGCTGACGCGGCTTCGGACGGGACCGAAACGGGAGGGGATGCCCCATCGGACGCTTCCTCAGACGCAGCCGCGGATTGAGTCACCTGCCCGCATTGCGAAAAACGCACATCGGGTGCGGCTGTCTCAGCTCGCGCCCGATGCGTTAGTGGCCCGCCGCTGCGGGCGGCGGCTCACTCCTTGGCGCCGACGAGGGTCACGTCGGAGCTGCCCGCCCAGCCGCGCACCATGACGTGCACGGGTGCCGGCGTGGTGATCTCCACCGCGCAGCTCTCTTTGCTACCGTAACGATAGGGGCGGCAATCGTAGAGAGACGTGGTCGGCGCCTCGCCAACTCGAACGTAGAGGTCGGCGTCGCCGCTGCCGGTCAGATTGAACACGTAGGTGCCTGCGGCAAGGGTGGGCGTTTCGTAACGGACTTCTTGGTCCCGGGACACCGACGTGGATTCGTCCATGCCCGTCCAATCCTCGGGGGTACCGCCGCCGCCACCGGGCACGAACTCGTTGTCCTCCTCGCCGGAGACGAGAACGACCTGGCTCTTCGAGATCTCCTTGAAGATCTGCTCGTAGGTCGTGGGCGCGTCATGCGCCATCAGGCCATTGAAGATGGCCATCGTGGCTTCAGGCATGTTGCTGAAGTAGGACGGCATCGCGTTCGTCACGATGTCGACGTACTTCGTGCCGACGGAATCGTCGGGGTTGACGGCAGCGTGGGCATCCCACAGCTCCGAATCAACGTACGCGTAGGTGTCGCAACCGTTCATGAACACGATGGCATATTGCCCTTGCACCCACTCGCCCTTTTGAGCCAAAGCCCGGACGTTCGCCCCGAGCCCCGCGTGCCCGTTGTAGACGATGAAATCCGCACTGGGGGTCAACGCTGCGTAGCGCTGGTTGAAGCTCACACCCGCCGTGCGCACGTTGTCCACGAGCAGGGCCGTCACTTCCACGCTCTTGCCGTCGGGCAGCGTGGCGTTGAATACGATGTCCGGCATGTCCACGCCCGGGCTATAGGGCACGTCCGCTGGGGTGGTAGTCAGGTTCGAGTCCTGCAGCCGCGTCTTCATCGCGTTGATGAACTCGTTGTAGGCCGCGATCCCTGCGTCACTACTGCTAGTCGCGTTGTCCTCGTACTTGCCGTAGATGGCTACGACCTTGAGGGCATCGTCTTCCCACACCTTCTGGTACTCGGGGTACTTACCCGTGGTCTGCGTGCCGGTTGGGCTTACCTGAGCGACGAGATCGACAACGTCATCATCCGCTAGATTGCAGCGCGAGGCTTCCGGCCGATAGTAGTACCACATGCTACCGGCATCCACGTCGTGAGCGCCCCAGTCGACGCAGTCGTGGCTGTACTTCTCAGTGAAGGATTCGTAACCGGAATAGGTTCCATCCTTGGGCAAGCGCAGGGTGTAAGTAGAGGGAACGCTATCCTTCTTGCCCCAAGCAACCGGCAGCTTGGCGTGATAAGTCACGCGGGTCTTACCGTCCGCAGCGGGCGCAGTCTGGATATCCGTGAGCTTGACGATGTCCAAGCGGCCAACGGACTTTTCGCCGTTGAGCAGGCCAATCGTGTACAGCAATTGGTCTTCAATCGCCTTCTTGGTATTCCAAGTGCTCGATACGAGGACTTCGCCGTCGAACTCGAACTCGAGGAATACCGCCAGGTGACTCGCGTCCGCCTTGCCACCTTCAGGCTTGACCAGGTCGTCGTTGTCGATGGTCTGAGTGCCCGGACCGCTGGGCTCCGAAGTATCCGACGCACACGCCACTGCGAGCGCGGAACTGATGCCGATGAGCCCAAAGAGTGTGCGCTTGATGTTCATGACGTCGTCCTCTTTCAGCGGGTCGCTAGCGACCGGTGATAGCTGCCGTGTGCCCTAATGTGGTAAGTACACCTACATCCCCCCACCCGCAACCGATTTTTCGCCCTCACTGGAAGTCATGATTACAAGCTGTGGAATTTATTGATGTTTATTTGGGGTCGCATCCGGGGATCAGCCTGGTTCCCTATTCCCGTATGGGTGCAACCCGGGGCGGCCGCCGCGGGGTCTCGGAGTCGGCCAAACGTGGGCGGCGGGAGGGCAGGCGTGGGCGAGCGGGCGCGAGTGCAGGCGCGAGTGCGGGCGCGGGCGAGCGGGCGCCAGAGCGGGCGTGGGCGAGCGGGCGTGAACGTTGAGAGCGGGAATGAGCGCCGGATGAACGACGAAGAAAGGCGCAACTCGCACGCGCAGCGTCCGACCTGGCCGCTCACACTGCCCGCCCGAACGCGTGGGTGGGAGATCTTGAAACGAGGAGCGCGAGGTCCTGGGAGGGGCAAGGCGGGGCGCGGGCTCCGTGAAGAAGGCAAAAACTGGAGGTTGGCAGGTCGTCGGGCAGCGCCCGATTCGCTGTGCGCCTTTCAGGCTAGTTTCGAACCATGCCCTGCTACTCTCGCCGCCATGCACAAGCAGGGGATTTGCACGGTTGCAGTACTGACATCGCTCCTCGGTTGCGGAGCTCCGCCGGAGCCCGCAGCGCCAACGCCCGCGTCGCCGCCAGCCGTCGACGTGGAGGAGCCAAGCCAAGCGCTCGAAACGCCTGTAGCAGAAACATCGGCGGAAGAGCCTTCCGCAACGGCGACCACTCCGCGAGCGCGACCCTGTGGCGACTTGGTCGCGTGCTTGAAGAGCTGTGAGGGCTGCGACGACGAGCATCGCACTCAGGCAGAAAAGGTCGTCAAGGCATGCACCAAGAAGTGCCCCGCCATCAAGACCGTCAAGCGCAAGGCGGAGGTGAGTGGGGAGTTCTGGGGGTTTTCTCTTGGCTCCACCCTCGGTGCGGCGAGGAGTCGCTGCGGCGAGATCAAGGGCGTATGGGTTGCTGCACCCGAGGCCGCTCACGAAGGAACCTGTCAGGCCGCCGTGGGACCTTGGGGCGTACCCGTCGACGTGGAGCTCAGCGCCGTTGACGGCAGCCTCATTCGCGTCGAGCTGATCTACTCCTACGCCGAAGGAGAAACCGCGGCGGGATTGCTACCGGTATTTGCTCACCTGCTTCAACAATCCCTCGGAAAACCCACCTATGCTGACACGGGCAAACGCCCCCAATACTCGTGGATGTCCGGCACCGGCGGCACGCCCTACCGCTCCGTCCTCCTAGATGACGACTCCCGCAAGGCCAGCATCTGGATCCAAAACGAAAAATAGCGCTCCCCAATTTTCGCCGGGGGCAAATTGGGGGTCAGGCGCCTGGTTCAGGGGCAGTCTCGGATGGACCACGGCGAACGGCAAGGCACGACCGTTGTCGGCCGTCCGCGAAGCGACATCGGTCGATACTTGACCAGGCGCAGGGCAGCGGAGCCAGGGTGGGGTAGACTTGCTCGGCGGGGCAGCGTGAGCAGGCAAACCAAGCAGAGCCAACGACTGGGGGTCGTAACCCGGCTCGATGCAGTGGCGGCAACGGTGATGCGCACGGCCTATCGAACGGGAGTGCACTCCGTGCTGGGCGTGGAGACCGCAAGACGCTTGTCCCCACGCTTCGACCCGACACTGCTGAAACGCGACCTCGCGAGGGTCGACCCGACCCTTTGGGTCCAGCACGAAGCCGGCTACCACGAAGGGGCGGGAAGCGCCGTGTGCTTGATCGGCAATAGTGAAGATCCGCAAAACGTTCACGTGGCGCGGGACAAGCCCCTGATGGGCTGCTCGCTCCTGCGGCACACGAGGTACCTCCGGGAGGTTCTGCTCAGCTTTGGCACTGGTATGCACCCGGCCTGGCTCATGAAGATCGCCGCCGGCGGGCGCATTTTTGAGCACTGTGACGCCAACGTGGGGGTGGATGACGGCTTCGCTCGACTGCACGTACCGGTGCAGTCGGCCCCGGGGAATACCTTTTGGTTGGCCGGGAGTCGCGTGGCCTTTCGGGTTGGAGAAACCTGGTATGGCGACTTCTCGTTCCCTCATGAAGCGCGAAACAACTCAGATGTCGACCGGGTGCACCTGGTGTTTGACGCGCGCGTCGACGACTCCCTGAAAGCGATATTTCCCGCCGGCTATTTCACGATGCGCAGGCGCCGACGCGTCGCGCTCGCCCTGAGCAGGGGCGGCGCAGGCGCCTTGGGCTGGTCACGAAGAAGAAGCAGACAGGCGCTGATAAGCGTCGGCCTAACCGGGCCCCGCGACCGATGACCGGTTGGCGCTCAGCCGAAGGACGTGGCGAGCCCGCAACTTACTTGTAGCAATCCGGAACCTTCGCTGGAGCGAGCAGGCACTTGCCCTGCAAGCAGTAGGCAAGGCCTTTGCCCTGATCGCAACGCCGGGCGCCATCGCAAGCTTCGCCTTCCCCAACCGTGGCGACGCACTTGTCAGACGCCTTGTCGCAACGGGCATCGGGGGCGGAGTGTTCTTTACCGCAGATGTCGATGTTGGTGACATCGTCACAAGGTTCGCCGACGGCACGCTTGAACGGCGCACCCGGTTTCCAAGTGCAAAACCCAGCTTCGCACACCACGCCGGAGCTGAGCCCGAAGGTCGGAGCTGGCGCCAGATAGGGCGCGCACTGAAACTTCAGACTAGCGTCGCAAGGATCACCGAGCCGAGCAAACTTGCGACACTGGGATTCGGTGCTCGAAACCTGCCTGCAGACAAGGCCGGTCCCACACGGGGCCAAGGGCGGCCCGCAGGGCGCATTCTCCGAAAGCTCCTTGACGCATTTGTCGCCAACGCAGCGCGAACCGCCTTCGCACTCCTGGCCTTGGCTGCAATCCCCTCCCACCGCGACCGTCGCGGCGCACTGACCGCAGCCCTGGTTCTTGTACTTGTTCGACAGATCACAAGACAGGGTCGTGCATTGGGAGTCCTCCGCACAATTGCCACCTACGGGTTGAGTTCCGTTTGGATACGGTCCGCAGCTCGCTCTGAAGGCGAAGAAGGGATAGAAGTAGGCGTCAGCGCAATCCAGTTTGGGAGCCGCGGCGGCCGCACAGGCCAGCCAAGCCAGCGCGTCCGAAGATTGGTGGGGCTGCGAAATGCTGAAACAGTACTTCTTCCGTTCCGCCGCTACGCAACGGCTGACCTGATCCGAATCGCCGTACTTCCAAGCCGCATCCGCTGGTGCGCACGCCATGCTGCGCTCGCAAACACCACGCACGACCTCGAGGCATGCCGCCCACTGGGGACTGTCCCAATAGCTGCCTGCGGATCCGCCCGTGCCCGTGCTGCCACCGGTAGCTGCAACGCCACCCACGCCTCCAACCGCAGCGCCGCCTCCAACCGCACCGGCTCCTCCCGTGCCACCGCTCGGGCGGCCTGGACCCGACTCCTCGGCGGAGCACGCCATCGCGGCAAAGCTGGCGATGACGACAGCCGCGGCAAGACCCGTGGACCTGCCTCTCAGGACGCCCATGCATGCCGTGAAGCTCATCTCAACGCGGATCCTGTGCCGTTTGTCGCGCGCGGGCAACGGGCAGCGCTCTGTTCGGATGACCAGGGCCAATCTTCTGTTTCGTTCGGGAATTCACGTCGTTCCATCGCCGCGCGACGGATACACCTCGGTTCAACGCGACCATATGATCCAGTTCTTCAGCGAGAAATCACTCAGCGCGATCTCGCCGTCTTCCTTACCGTACGCTTTCGCAGCCGAGTTGCACGTCCCTGCGCCCAGATAGAAGAAGGACGCCCCGTCGGCCACGTCGTACTGGAACCGCCACTCGCTGATCGTGATGTCGCAAGTCGCAGGCGCAGTGATCCAACCACCCGGCGGCGTCGAGTTTCTGCTGATCGAGAGCGTTGCCTTGAACGTCCCGAGCTGGCCCTCAGATACGTCGAAGAGCTCCACGCCGAAATCGCCATGCGGTCCATCCATCCAAGACTTCGCTCGCGGCGCCGGAGAGTCGTAGGTGCCAGTAGCCCGGCAGTACTGCGGCCCACTGACGTGATCGTTGATGCGCCCTGACAGCGTGATGTCAATGGCACAATCGTCCGCACCGGGCCCCTCCGGCGGTGGAGGATCACCGCACGCGGCGAAGAGGGGCATGACTGTGGCGGCGGCCCAAAGCGATCTCATCGGGACCACGAGTCCGAGCTACGAGCACACCCACAGAGTTGGACCCGCCTGTTGGCAGGTGAATCCCGGTCGGCAATCCTGCGGCCCGGTACATTCCTTGATGCAGCCAGTTCCGGGAATGCAGTAGGCGCCACCGCAGCTGAACGTGGTGCCGATGCGCTGCTCGGTATGGTCATTCAAGCACTGGACGCCGCCATCCACCGCCGTGCCGCCCGTGCCGCCGGAAGCCCCGCCCGAACCACTGGCGCCACCGGACGCCGGACCCGGCCGGTCGGAATCGCTGGAGCACCCAAGCAGGATGAGTCCAGCGAGCAAAACGATTCCTCGTATGATCATGACGTATTCCTCACTCAACCCAGCGGAAGCTTTCCACCTCGCGCCAGAAAGATCACACTGCGAACGGTGCCTGCTTCGTCTGCCCAGGTATGCACCAGGGTCTTGTCGGTTGCCCGAACCCGCGGCCCGCTTTGCACCTTCTTTCGTCGCTCCTCGGCGGCCCGGCCCGAGTAGAGGAGTTCGAAACGGCATGCTCCAATTCGACACTCGGCTTTCGCCACCTGCACCCCCAGCCTTTTCAGGCGCGGACGCGGGCGGCTTGGTCGTTCCGCTCGCAACCGCTTCCACTCCGTGTCGACCTGCATCTTGTCAAAGGCGCGCTCCATCGCGTTCGGGTCGCCGGAGCGGGGCCGCGGCAGGCTCGCTGGCACGGGCGCGGCTCTCCGCGGGGTCGCGCTGGGCCGATTCGGCCAGGCCTTGCGCAACGCCTCGACCAGGCGTGCGGTTTCGTCGCTCTGGACAAGCGGGTTGGTGGCCTTCTCCACGGGCGGATCGACCCGAATGGGAGCGGTGGAGCTTGCGGGCCCACCAGCAACGGGTTGCACCGCGAGCCGGGTGGGGTGGCGCAGGCGTTTGGCGAGTGGCGGCTGTACGCTCGACGGCGCTGACGCTGGCGCATTGGTCGGGGCAAAGTGGCCAACCGCGAGCAGCACGCCGACCGCTGCCGTGGCCAAACCAGCGCCGCGCAACCGAGTCACGGCGCCTCCTTCGTGAACAGGGCGAGGTCGACCCGTGCTCGCTCGAAGTTGCTCTGCGTCCCCACGTCCTTGACCATGATTGACATTCCATGAATCGAAAAGTCGAAGCAATCGGGATGCAAATCCTCCAGGCAAAAGTGATACGCGGGCTGCTGGCCCGGCACATGCACGTGCGTCCAGATTGAGAACCCGTGGTTGAACATGCTCCACGACGCGGCACCGATGAGAGACGTGACGTCGTACGGGTCGTCGGGGCTCGTCGTGTCCTCTTCTTTCAGAAAGAACCGGTACCAGCGAAAGTCCGCCCCACCCAGGACCGCTTGAAGATGCCAGTGGGGGTAGATGACGTTCGTATCGTCCGCGTAAACCCCCGTGGTCGTCTTGAACAGGGGCGGAAAGGTCTCGAAGTCGGCGTAGAATTCAGCGCCCCCGGCGGCGTCGCCGGTCAAGTTTTCCACCCGGCTCACGACGTATTCGACGTCATGTTTCATGTTCGGATTGAAGCTGAGCCGATCCTCGATCCGTGCCAGGTTGATGTTGGCCAGGACGGCTTTGTGGTCAGACAAGCATTCGCCCGGTTCTGTGGGGTCCGGGAAGCTGTTGACGACCACGAAGGGCTCGGTATCGTTCGGGATGGCGAAGATCGGCAGCTCTTCGCCGCTCGGTCGCGGTGGGATCACGAATACGTGGTCGTAGCGGTTGGACTCGACATCGCCAACGGTTCCGAACAGACCTTGATCACAAAAAGCTTTGTCCCCGATGTTCGTCCCGACGCCCAGACGCGGCCACTTGGGTTGACCCGAGGGTAGGCCAAACGCGAACTGGATCACTTCGGACGTGAGCACGGGATCGCACGCGGTCGTCGGCGCCACCGGGGGCGCCGTGTAGGGCAGAGCGCCCCGGCACCCCAACGCGATGTCGTAGCGCGCGCTGTACAGCGAACTCGCAGCGTCGAAGGGCGCGATGTTGGTCAGTCCCAGCGTGGTGATGGCTTGTCCGTATGGCGCACTTGCTCCGAGATGCGCGTCGAGACCATTGGCGTTGAAGTCCCCCATCAGAAAGGCGGGGCGGTCGGGGGGCAACGCTTTCTGTTCGATGTAGGCCCGGAGCTCGGCCAGCTGGGCGGCTTGAATGCTCCGAATGTCGTTTTCGTCGCAGGTTTGGAACAGGCTGTCGAAGGTAAAGAGCGGCCAAACGTCGCCGGTGAGGACCCCCTTCGCCTCGATGGTGTGCAGCAACGGCTCCAGAGCGGCTAGACCGTCACATGACGCCTGAAGATGGGTGCAGAACACATCCACGTACTCGTCGGGGTCCCATACGATCCGCTGCTCGTTGTTGGGACCGATCGCGACGCGGGAATCAGCGGTCCCAACCCTGGCCCAGAGCACGCCCTTGTCTTCGAGGCAGTCCGCGCCTTGACACTGGTGTGTGCTGAACTTCTTGGGTGGGGTCGAGGCGTCGAAGATCGGGTGCTTGGACAGCAAGAGCAATCCGGTGTCTTCCACACCTAGCCCCGAAGAAACCTGTTCTGCGAGCAGGCAGGGCTTGCCCGACCCGAGCGGGCAGCGCTCCGGCGCGCCGGCTTCCTGGATCTCCTGACTCGGATCGCCGGGGAACTGTGTCTGCCAGAGGTCGTTGCTCAGCTCTGCCAGAAGCTCGCGGTCATCGTGGTTCCATACCTCTTGGAAGCACATCACATCTGGACCACCAACGGTCGCTGCGATGCTGGCGAAATCCTCCACGGTGCCCGAGCCCCCGTCCGGGATGAGCGGAACCAGCCCAACATTGTAGGTCATCAAGCTGAGCGGTGTCGGGTCCGGCCGCTTGAACTCGATGGTCTGCCAAGTGTAGGGGATGAAGTAGTTTGGCGCGTTCGGCAAGTTGAGAAACGGGTCGGTCGCAGCATTGCCCGGCCAGTAGTGCAGCGTGAAGAACGTCGGCGGGTCCAACCGCGTGTGCACGACACCCAGCCCCATCTTGCCATGACCCAGCACCTCGCTGGGCTGACTGCTACCGAAGGGCTTGAGCGTGACTTCCAGCTTGATCTCCAGGAACGAGCCCTTCTTCGCTACTGCCACGTCGGTAAACCACTGTTCGTTGTTGTTCGTCTGGATCCAGTTGTTCGCAGTCGGGCCACCCACGCCGCGATACTGCGCCACGGTGAAGTGAGTTGGTGTCAGGTGCCTGATCACGAGGGCGCGGTCGTCTTCGCGCACTTGCGTTGCCGCCTGTCCGAAAGCCAGCGTGTCGTCGCGGCGAGCATCGAACAAGATGATGGTGTACCAGTCGCCACATTCGTCCAAGGTACACTCGTTGCCTCGTGAAACCCGCATGCCGATGTTCAGAGTCTCGGGCTTGCCCTGGAGCAACCACATCTTGCCGGTGGGGTTGCCACTCGCGAAGTCCTGCAGTGGCGCGCGGGTCGAGTCGACCCATTCGATGTGACGGATCTTACCATCCGTGACGAGCGGTTCGCACACCTGCCACACCTTGCAGGCCTTCGGTGGAACCGGGGGAACGCTGGTCACTTTCGGCGGGAAGAAGATCGCGTCCGCTCGCGATGTGAGTAGGCACAGCGCCAAGGTCGTCAGCAGAAACGCCGCAGCTCGGAGTGGGTCAGCACGAGGCCAAGTGCGTGCGTGCGTGCATGCGTGCGTGCGTGCTAATCGTGTGCCACTTCATTGCGATTCTCCCCAAGTGTGGACTGAAGCCTACCACTCGGAACTGAGGCGCTCCAGGTGCGGCGGCGTGGTGGTATGAGATCGCGCAGCCGGTGTCGGTGGCTATCCCACAGTCGCGCACCGTGCGGTTGGCAGACCCGTGACTCTCGAGGAAGCGTTGGAGATCCAACGCTTCGGTTCTTTCTCTAGTTGTACGCGGGAGCCCTAGCCAAAACCTCGTAGAGCTCGTCATGGTCGAGAAGACAACCACTCATGCAGCTCCGGGGTCGCCAGCGCCGCCGAGCCCGCCCGGTGTCGGCTCGTCAAGGGCGACCACCGAAAACCGAACCAGGCGCGAGCCGCTCTTTCCCAGGAACCCGAGCAGACCGATGTCCTGCGTTTCGAAGTAGTAGAACACGACCGGGCCGGAGGAGCTTTCTGCCATGCCGTGCCAGAGGTCACCGAGTTGGATCATCAGAGTCCTATTCACCGTGCAGCTGGAATCCACGCGCTGCGCGCTGGCCTGAATCACCTGGGCGAGGGTTGGGTTCTTGGCTCGGGCGCCAGCCATTTGAAAACCCGGCGTCGGCACGAGCTCGTCATGAAACAGACTCCATGGCTCGTCGAGATCTTCGGCGTCAATGGTTGATTGTCTCAAGCGTTCGATCGGCTTGACAAACTCCGTCGCAATTGGTTTCGGTTGATGCTGGCGAGCCAGCTTGCGTCCAAATCGGCCCATCTGCCTCCGCGCGAATCTCAGGTGGATGAGGTGGTTGTCTGAGCCGCGTGAAAACGATACTACGCTCGAAGAATTGAAATTGGCAGCCCAAAGCGGTGGGGCCTGGGCCGTGCATGATCCGCACTACGAGCGCGACTGGGAACCGTACACGCTCCGAGCATGGGGCCTCTCTCGAGCCCGGTCGGGTGCGTACGAGTACGAATACGAGTGCGACCTCATGCGGTGCTTGCGCGGGCGGACGCTCGCGCCAACGGGCAGCTCGTGCCCGCGCGTCGTGCCTTCTGCGCGTCGGCTCGAAATCCCAGGCTAGCCTTCGAAAGGGTTCAAGAGGGGGATCCCACAGCCCTCGAAGTCCCGGACATTGCGGGTTGCCAGCGCAAGTCCATACTCGTATGCAGTCGCGGCGATCAGTCCGTCTGCCTGGGTGCGCTGCTGGCCGCGAGCACGCAACTGCCCGCGAAGCGTTGCGCAACGGCGGGCAACTGCGGCGGTGACAGGTAGAAGCTCGCAGTGGTTCGCGACGAATTCGTCGAACCACTTTGACAGTCGTGGACTGGAACGCGCTTGCAGGCCGAACACGATCTCTTCCAGGCAGATCACACTCAAACTGAAATCCTCCTGGCGCTCCGCCCAAGCCAGCACTACGCCGCTCGGGTTCGGGCGCATCAGCTCACTTATGACGTTTGTGTCCACGAGCATCTGCGACTCGGAGCGTCGGGTTTTCGCGATCGCTGCGTGGCGGCGGCCTGAAGGAGTAGCGCTCCTCAGAACAGATCGTGCGCGCTTCGCGCAAGGACTCCACCAACGCCGCCTGCTTGCGCTCGCGCCAAGCTAGGAACAGCGCCGTGTCTTCCGGCCCGAGCACCACACCCACGAGCCGATCCCGATTATGGATGAGCTGAGGCTCCTCCGCAGCGCGGCGCAGCACTTCCGAAAACTGCTGTTTCGCAGCGCCAACCTTCCAGGACATATCTTATGTCTAAGTTAGACTTATAAGCTCACGCCCGCGCTCGCCTTCGCGCCCACGCACGCGAAGCTCGCGCCTGCTTCCGCCCCAAGCGAGCGCTCCGCGCTCACACAGTATGAACGCGAGAGCGCAACCTGGTGCAGCCGCTTTCGCGCCCCGCACTCAGGTCGGGTGGACGATTCGAACCAACGTGCCGATGATGTGATTGAAGCGCGCCCTCAGTTCTGGAGCGATGGCTGGGACGTAGTCCATGGCTGCAGCCGCCTCGAGATTCGCGAGCGTCTCGCGAGCCTCGCCCAGGGCGATTTCGTAGGCGAGCCTTCGCCGCCCCGCTCTGAGCCCCGAGCCTTCCGCCACGTTGTTGATGATAGCCCCGCAAGACTTCCGCAACTGCAGCGCCTGAGCACGATCAAACTGCGCCACCCGATCCGCCAAAGGTCGAACCAACCGAGACACTTCAATACAGACTGGATAGATACGTAGCATGGGTGATTTCCTTTCCGCGCCCTTCCGAGCGATCCCAAGAACACACCCACCCATCCGCCGGCGCGCAGAGGTCAGCTCAAGGCTGGCTGCAAAGCAGCCACCGGCGAAGCCGGCGAAGGCCTTGAACTGACCGAGCACGCCGGCAGAATCAAACTCACCAAGAGGAAAGCAAACGTTCACCGCCACTCTCACGCCCACCCACGCTCTCACGCCCGCCGGCGCGCGAGGCCCTGGGGAATCCCCGACGGGGGACAGGCGGAGTCCAGGCTGGCTGCGAAGCAGCCACCGGCGAAGCCGGCTCCGGCCTGGACACCGCCGAGCACGACGGCAGAATCAAGTTCACCAGCGGAGGACGATCCACTACGAGTACGAGTACGAGTAGTACGACGGCGAAGTCGCGCCGCCAACGGTTCGCTCACTCTCGCGCCCGCGCTCGCCCTCACGCCCACGCCCGCGCACGCCCTCGCGCCCACGCACACGCCTGCGCCCACGCCCGCGAAGCTCGCACCCAGGCCAACGCCTGGCCCATGTCGAGAGTAGTGGCCCCCCGTGCCCCAATGACCCGACCCCAAAAAACAATCCGTAACAAAAGAGAAACGCGGGACTCGGCTGAGCCGAATCCCGCGCTGAGCACAACTTGACGGAGTGCTTACTCTTCGCCGATGGCCGAGGACATCTCGGGCGTGATGGCAACGTGGCGTTGGTAGATAGGATACGTCTCGCCGGTCTTGTCGTCGACGACGATGTTCAGGCGCTTGTAGGCGGGCAATCCTGTTCCAGCCGGGATCAGGCGACCCATGATGACGTTTTCCTTGATGCCACGGAGGTCGTCGGTCTTGCCGCAGATGGCAGCTTCGGTCAGCACCTTGGTGGTTTCCTGGAAGGAAGAAGCGCTGATGAAGCTTTCCGTGGAGAGCGACGCCTTGGTGATACCGAGCAACATGGGCTCGGCCACCGCGGGCTGACCGCCACGTCCGAGGACGCGGGCGTTCTCGCGCTCGAATAGGTACTTTTCGACCTGCTCGTCGATCAAGAAGGTGGTGTCGCCCACTTCCTTGATGCGCACGCGGCGCAGCATCTGACGCACGATGCCTTCGATGTGCTTGTCGTTGATGCCGACGCCCTGCAAGCGATAGACCTGCTGGATTTCGTTCACCAACCAAGCCGCCAGCTCCTTCTCACCCTTCACGCGCAAGATGTCGTGGGGGTTGGCGGGGCCATCCTGCAAGGGATCACCCGCGCGGACGTGGTCACCCGGTTGCACCTGGATGTGCTTGCCCTTCGGAACCAGGTACTCGCGCGCCTGATCTTGAAGCAGCTGGCCGTCCAAGCCGTAGGGCGTGATGACGACCTTGCGCTTGCCCTTGGTGTCCTTGCCGAAGCTGACCATGCCGTCGATCTCGCTGATGATGGCGTGATCCTTGGGCTTGCGGGCCTCGAAGAGCTCCGCCACCCGAGGCAGACCACCGGTGATGTCCTGCACCTTGGTGGTGTCACGAGGCATCTTGGAGATGGCTTCACCGGAGGTGATGGTCTCGCCCTCTTGGGCAACGATGTTGGCGCCGACGGGCAGCAAGTAGCGCGCGTCGAGGTCCGTTCCGGGGATCTTCATGGGCTCGCCGGTCTCGGGATCCGAGATGGTGATGCGGGGTCGCAGATCCGCAGCCCGGCTTTCGATCACGATCTTGCGGCTGAGGCCCGTGACCTCGTCCACGCGCTCGATGACGGTGACGCCTTCGACCAGATCGCCGTACTTCACGATACCGCCCACCTCGGTGAGGATCGGCATGGCGAATGGGTCCCACTCGGCCACGACGGTCGCTGCGTTGACCCGGTCGCCATCCTTGCACTTGAGGATCGCGCCGTACACCAGACGATGGTGCTCACGCTCGCGGCCAGTGTCGTCCATGACGACCAGTTCGCCATGGCGATTCATGACCACGACGGTGCCGTCCCGCTTGGTAGCGGACTGCACGTTGCGCAGTTGAATGATGCCCTCGGTGCGAGTTTCCAGGTTGCTTTGCTCGATCTTGCCGCGGGCGGCCGCACCACCGATGTGGAAGGTGCGCATCGTGAGCTGGGTTCCCGGCTCGCCGATGGACTGAGCTGCGATGATGCCGATGGCTTCGCCGATGTTCACGCGGTAGCCGCGTGCCAGGTCGCGGCCGTAGCACATCGCGCAGACACCACGACGGGTCTGGCAGGTGAGCACGGAGCGAATCACGACTTCTTCGATGCCTGCATCCTCGATTTGGCGAACCAGAGCCTCGTCGAGCTCGGTGTTGCCTGCGACCAGGACTTCCCCAGTGAGGGGGTCGACCACGTCTTCGAGCACCACGCGACCCAGGATGCGATCGCCCAGAGGCTGAATGACTTCGCCGGCTTCTTCCAGCTTGGTCACGCGAATGCCGTCCAGGGTTCCGCAATCGAATTCGGAAACAACGGCATCCTGCGCCACGTCGACGAGGCGACGGGTCAGGTAACCGGAGTTGGCCGTCTTGAGTGCCGTGTCCGCGAGGCCCTTGCGCGCGCCGTGGGTCGAGATGAAGTACTGCAGCACTGTCAGCCCCTCACGGAAGTTGGCGGTGATGGGCGTTTCGATGATTTCACCCGAGGGCTTGGCCATCAGTCCGCGCATAGCTGCCAGCTGACGCATCTGCTGCGTGGAGCCTCGAGCGCCCGAGTCCGCCATGATGTACACGGGGTTGAAGCTGCTCTCGTCGGCCTCTTCTTTTGTCTCGGGATCGGTGATGAGCTCGCGACCGATCACCAGCATCATCTCTTCGGTGACGCGATCTGCGACGCCGGCCCAGATGTCGACGACCTTGTTGTAGCGCTCGCCGTCGGTGATCAGGCCTTCCTGGTACTGATCTACGACGCGCTCCAACTCCGCCTGCGCTTGACCGATGAGATCCTTCTTCTTTTCCGGGATGACCATGTCATCCATGCAGATCGAGATCCCAGCCTTGGTAGCGTACTGGAAGCCCAAAGTTCGGAGCCGGTCCGCGAGAAGCACGGTCTCCTTGTTCTTGTGCTTGCGGTAGCAGACGTCGATCAGCGCCGAGAGTGCCTTCTTGTTCAGCACCTTGTTGGCGTAGTCGAAGGGGATCCCCGGAGGCAGAATCTCGCTGATGAGCACGCGCCCCACGGTGGTCGCCACCACACGGCTTCGGGGGTTGCCATCTTCGTCCTTGTCGCGAATCCGCACCTTGATGCCCGCGTGCAGGTCCGCCGTGCCGTTGTCGTAGGCCATGCGGACCTCTTCCGGCGACGCATAGACGCCACGGAGGTAGCCCTCATAGTGCTTGTCTTGCTCGTTGAAGCTGATGTTGTCGCGGAAGCTGCCCTTGGCGAAGCGACGCTCGCGGGTCGCGTAGTACAGCCCCAGCACGATGTCCTGCGTGGGGTTGATGATCGGGCGCCCGCTGGCGGGTGACAGGATGTTGTTCGTGCTCATCATGAGCACGCGCGCTTCCATCTGGGCCTCGATGCTGAGCGGCAGATGGACGGCCATCTGGTCACCGTCGAAGTCCGCGTTGAAAGCGGCGCAAACGAGGGGGTGCAACTGGATGGCTTTGCCCTCGATCAGCACGGGCTCGAACGCCTGAATGCCCAAGCGGTGCAAGGTCGGTGCGCGGTTCAGCAGCACCGGGTGCTCGGAGATGACCTCGTCCAAGATGTCCCAGACTTCGGGACGCTCTTTCTCCACCATCTTCTTGGCGCTCTTGATGGTGTTGACGTAGCCGCGCTCTTCCAGCTTGTTGTAGATGAAGGGCTTGAAGAGCTCGAGGGCCATCTTCTTCGGCAAGCCGCACTGATGCAGCTTGAGGGTGGGACCAACCACGATGACCGAACGGCCCGAGTAGTCGACGCGCTTGCCGAGCAGGTTCTGGCGGAACCGGCCCTGCTTGCCTTTGAGCATGTCCGACAGGCTCTTGAGGGGGCGCTTGTTGGGCCCGGTGATGGTCTTGCCGCGACGACCGTTGTCGAAGAGCGCGTCCACCGCTTCCTGGAGCATGCGGCGCTCATTGCGGATGATGATCTCCGGAGCGTTGAGCTCCAGCAGGCGCTTGAGGCGGTTGTTGCGGTTGATCACGCGACGATACAGATCGTTCAGATCGCTCGTCGCGAACCGACCGCCGTCCAGGGGCACCAGGGGACGAAGATCCGGCGGCAGAACCGGAATGACCGTGAGCATCATCCACTCCGGCCGGTTGCCGGAGCCGCGGAAGGCCTCGACCACCTTCAAGCGCTTGCTGATCTTCTTGCGCTTGGCCTCACTGGTGGAGGTCTTCATGTCCTGGCGCAGCTGCTCTGCAAGGCTGTGCACGTCCACCCGCTTGAGCATTTCGATGACGGCCTCGCCACCCATGCCGGCGGAGAAGCGGTCGTCGCCATACTCTTCGAGCAACTGGGCGTAGCGGTCCTCGGTCAGAAGCTCACCGGAAACCAGATCCGTGTCCTTGGCGTCGATGACGATGTACGCTTCGCAGTACAGGACTTTCTCGAGATCTTTCAGGGTGATGTCGAGGATGTTGCCGATGCGGCTAGGCAGGCTCTTCAAGAACCAGATGTGAGCCACCGGCGTCGCAAGGTTGATGTGACCCAGGCGATCCCGACGCACTTTGCTCTGAATCACCTCGACACCGCACTTTTCGCACACGATGCCGCGGTGCTTCATGCGCTTGTACTTGCCGCAGATGCATTCGTAGTCCTTGACGGGTCCAAAGATCTTCGCGCAGAAAAGCCCGTCCCGCTCCGGCTTGAAGGTCCGGTAGTTGATCGTCTCGGGCTTCTTCACCTCGCCGTTCGACCACTCACGAATCTTCTCGGGACTCGCGAGGCTGATCCGCATCGCGGAAAAGCTGAGGGGATCTTTCGGCTTCTCGAAGAAGGAGAAAATGTCACGCATGATAAAGGCCTCCGATACTCACGATTACCGAATCAGTCTTCCGCGGCGGTTGCCGGCGCCACTGCCGCCGTTTCCACCAGCTCAACGTTCAAGCACAACGACTGGAGCTCCTTGATGAGAACGTTGAAGCTCTCGGGCAGCCCAGCCTCCAGGGCGTACTCGCCCTTGACGATGGATTCGTACATGCGGGTACGACCCTGCACGTCGTCGCTCTTCACGGTCAAAAACTCCTGAAGCGCGTAAGCGGCGCCGTAGGCCTCCATGGCCCACACTTCCATTTCACCCAAGCGCTGGCCACCGAACTGCGCCTTGCCACCCAGCGGTTGCTGCGTGACCAAGGAGTAGGGCCCGATGGACCGAGCGTGGATCTTGTCGTCCACCAGGTGGTGCAATTTGAGCATGTACATGATGCCCACGGTCACATCCTGGTCGAAGGGTTCACCTGTCCGGCCATCGAACAAGATGGCTTGTCCTGAGTAGGGCAGGTTCGCCAGGTCGAGGGCGTCCTTGATTTGGGATTCCAGGGCACCGTCGAAGACGGGGGTTCCGAAGAACACGCCGTTGCGCAGCTTGCGTGCGAGGGAGATGGCCTCGTCGCCCGAAAAGGACTTCACGATCTTCTCGAAGTCGGCCTCACCGCCGTAGATGTCGACCAAGCGAGCCTTGATCTTGTCTCCGGCGATCTTCTCCTGAACCATCGCGTCCAGCTGCCGTCCGAGCTCCCGTGCGGCCCAACCCAGGTGGGTCTCCAGGATCTGCCCAACGTTCATACGACTCGGCACGCCGAGAGGGTTGAGCACGATGTCGACGGGAGTTCCGTCGGCCAAGTAAGGCATGTCCTCCTCGGGGAGGATTCGGCTCACGACACCCTTGTTGCCGTGCCGGCCGGCCATCTTGTCGCCGACCTGGAGCTTGCGCTTGATCGCAACGTAGACCTTGACCATCTTGATCACGCCCGGAGGCAGTTCGTCGCCCCGGGATAGGCGCTCGATCTTCTCGCGGAAGTGCTCTTCGCGGGCGCGGATGAGCTCCTCCAGGTCGTTGATGAGTTGAGCCACCTGGTCAGCGCCGGTTTCGACGGGGATCTCCGACCAGTACTTGCGCGGGATCTCCTTCAGGATCGCGTCGTCCAGCTTGTCGCCCTTGGACAGCAGGACCTTGCCCTTGTCGTCCACCAGCTTGCCGGTGGTGACCTTGCCGCCCAACACGTTCTGGATCTTGTGGAAGAAGGAGTCCCGGAAGATCTTCACTTCTTCGTCACGGGTGCGCTCGAGTTTCGCGCGCTCCTGATCCTCAATCGTGCGAGCGCGCTCGTCCTTCTCGGTTCCCTTACGGCTGAAGATACGAGCGTTGATGACGATGCCCGAAACTCCGGGTGGCACCTTCAAAGAACTGTCCCGTACGTCTCCGGCTTTCTCGCCGAAGATGGCCCGGAGCAGTTTCTCTTCCGGTGAGAGCTGGCTCTCGCCCTTGGGAGTGATCTTGCCGACCAGGATGTCCCCGGGCTTCACCTCGGCGCCGATGCGCACGATACCCGCCTCGTCGAGGTCCTTCAGTGCCTCCTCGCCGACGTTCGGGATGTCCTTGGTGATTTCCTCTTTGCCGAGCTTGGTGTCCCGGGCAACGCACTCGAACTCTTCGATGTGCACCGAGGTGTAAACGTCTTCCTTGACGATGCGCTCGCTCACCAGGATCGAGTCCTCGAAGTTGTAGCCCTGCCAAGGCATGAAGGCGACGAGCACGTTCTGGCCAAGGGCGAGTTCGCCCATGTCCGTGGCCGGACCGTCCGCCAGCACGTCGCCGGCTTTGACGACCTCACCCGGTCGCACGATGGGCTTCTGGTTGTAGCAGGTGCTCTGGTTGGAGCGCTGGTACTTCATCAGGCCATAGATGTCGGGCACTTCGTCGCCTTCACCCGCGGTCGCACGAACGACGATGCGCTCCGCATCGACGCTTTCCACGACGCCGTCCCGGCGTGCGACAACGCAGACCCCGGAGTCGCTTGCGACCCGGCGCTCCATGCTCGTGCCTACTAGCGGCGCTTCCGTGCAGACGAGGGGCACTGCCTGCCGCTGCATGTTGGCGCCCATCAGCGCGCGGTTCGCGTCGTCGTGCTCCAGGAATGGAACCAGGGCCGCGGCGACGCTCACCATCTGGTTGGGCGAGACGTCCATCAGTTCGATCTGATCCGGGAGTGCCATGCGGAACTCGCCGTTGAAGCGAGCGCTGACCAGGTTGCTCTTGAAGCGACCCTTTTCGTCCATGTCGGCACTGGCTTGAGCGATGTACTTGCCCTCTTCCTCGAGCGCGGAAAACCAACGCAGGTCGGTCTTCACGATGCCGTCACCGGCAGCGCGGTACGGCGTCTCCACGAAGCCGTACTCGTTCACCCGAGCAAAGGTGGAGAGCGACGAAATCAGACCGATGTTCGGCCCTTCCGGCGTCTCGATGGGACAGATGCGTCCGTAGTGGGTCGCGTGAACGTCGCGGACCTCGAAGCCGGCTCGCTCCCGGGTCAAACCACCGGGCCCAAGGGCGGACAGGCGCCGCTTGTGAGTCACCTCGGACAGCGGGTTGGTTTGATCCATGAACTGCGAGAGCTGCGAGCTCCCGAAGTACTCCTTGACCACGGCGCCAACGGGCTTGGCGTTGATCAGGTCGTGAGGCATCAGAGTGTCGATCTCTTGGGACACGCTCATGCGCTCTTTGATCGCGCGGGCCATACGCACCAGACCAATCCGGTACTGGTTTTCCATCAGCTCGCCGACCGCACGCACCCGGCGATTGCCCAAATGGTCGATGTCGTCCACCGAGCCGCGGCCGTTCTTCAGCTCAATCAGGTGACGGGCCGTCTCGAGGATGTCCTGGCTGGTCAACACCGTGGTGTCTAGGCCGGGCTTCTGGTCCTCGGGCAAGTCCCGGT
This sequence comes from Polyangiaceae bacterium, assembly GCA_965222375.1. Lineage (GTDB taxonomy): Bacteria > Myxococcota_A > Polyangia > Polyangiales > Polyangiaceae > JACKEA01. The sequence goes on along the minus strand of CBDCTZ010000016.1, from coordinate 1,094,677 downwards.
AGAACTTGTAGTTCAGCTTGAGCCGACCAACTGCGGACAGATCGTAGCGCTCCGTGTTGAAGAACAGGTTGTTGAACAGCTGCTTGGCCGTGTCCAAGGTCGGGGGATCCCCGGGGCGCAGGCGCCGGTAGATCTCCATGATGGCGTCTTCCGTGGTCTTGACCTTGTCCGCGAGCAGGGTGTCGCGCAGGTAGGGGCCAACGTTCAGGCCGTCGATGAAGAGGATCTTGAAGTGGGTGACGTTCGCCTCGCGCAGCCTGTCGAGGGTGACCTCGGTCACCTCCTCGTTGCACTCGAGCAGCACTTCGCCCGTTTCTTTGTCGATGACGTCTTCAGCGCTGACCTTGCCCACGAGCTCGGGAAGCTCCAAAACGAGCTTGTCGAGCTTGGACTGCTTGAGCTTCTTGATCGCCGAGCGGGTGAACTTGGTGTTCTTCTTGACGATGACGTCACTGCCAACTTTGATGTCGCGCGTGGAGCGCTGGCCCGGCAGCAGTTCGTACTCGATGCTCTTGCCGTACTTGCCACCCTTTTCGAGATACACGGTCTCCGTGGCGTAGAAGTAGTGCAGGAGCTCCTGGGTGGTGTAGCCAAGGGCGCGGAGCAGCACCGTGGCGTGCATCTTCCGGCGCCGATCGATGCGCACGTAGATGATGTCTTTGTGGTCGAATTCGAAGTCGAGCCAGGAGCCGCTGTAAGGAATGACCCGCGCTGAGTAGAGCAGTTTGCCGCTGGAGTGCGTCTTGCCCTTGTCGTGATCGAAGAACACCCCGGGGCTGCGGTGCAGCTGGGAGACGACGACGCGCTCGGTACCGTTGATGATGAAGGTCCCGGTTTCGGTCATCAGCGGGATTTCGCCGAAGTAGACCTCTTGCTCCTTGATGTCGCGAACGATGCGCTCGCCACCATCCCGGGTGTCATAGACCATCAACTGGGTGGTCACCTTGATGGGTGCAGCGAAGGTCATGCCTCGCTGGCGGCACTCATCTACGTCGTACTTGGGCTTTTCCAGGTTGTACGAGACGTAGACGAGCTCGCTAGTTCCATCGAAATCCTTGATCGGGAAGACGCTACGGAACACGGACTCGAGCCCCACCTCACGCCGCTCTCGCGGCGCAAGCAGGGACTGTAGAAACTTGTCGTAGCTCGACTTTTGGATGTCGATGAGGTTCGGGATCTCCACGATGGACCCGACCTCACCGAGATTCTTACGGTGCCGGAAGTTCGACTGGACCTTGGACGCCATGATCGCTCCTCAAAACAAAACGACGCTGACGACGCACCTCACCCTTCGTGGGGCGTCGTCACCGTCACGCTCGCAATTTGCGGGCAAACACTCTTGGATTCGAGTCAAGTAAACGCTCTATTCAGGGCAGACGCCGGAGCGGAACTCCCGCTCCAAACGACCAGCCCATCGCCTCACTTGACCTCGACCTTGGCGCCAGCTGCTTCGAGCTTCTTCTTGACCTCTTCACACTCTTCCTTGGAGACGGCTTCCTTGATCGCCTTGGGCGCACCCTCGACGAGGTCCTTGGCCTCCTTCAGTCCGAGTCCGGTGATTTCGCGTACTGCTTTGATCACGTTGATCTTGCTTGCACCGGCCTCCGCCAAGATGACGTCGAACTCCGTCTGCTCCTCTGCAGCAGCTCCGCCCTCGGCCGGAGCAGCAGCGCCTGCGACGGCCACCGGTGCCGCGCTAACGCCCCACTTGTCCTCGAGCTCCTTCACCAACTCCGCGATCTGGATGACCGGTAGGTTGGAAAGGTAATCGACCACCTGATCCTTAGTAATCTCAGCCATTTTTATCTCCGTCTTGCCTCATGAGGCTTGAGCTATCAATCGCCGTGGGCTTGTCACCCGCGCCGAAAATCAAAAAAATCCAAAACTAGAAACTCAACCACCCTCGGCTTGCCGTTGTTTTGCGGCGAGCAGGCCCGCGAAGTTCTGCGCGGGGGCGTTGAGCAACATCACCAACTGTTGTGCCGGCGCCATGAGTGTCGCCAACAGGGTTGCGCGCGCTTCGTCCTTGCTGGGGAGAAGTGCAAGCTGGTTTTCCACGGCCTTCGCATCGAGGACCGTGCCGTCGAGGAGCCCAGCTTTGATCTTGAGCTTCTCGTTTTCCTTGCGGAATGCCTTGACGACTCGTGCTGCGGCGCTGGGCTCTTCAAAGCTCCACGCCACACCCGTCATGCCCTTGAGCACGTCGTCCATGCCTGGAGCCATGCCGTCGCCCAGGGCCTTCTTGACCAAGGTGTTTTTCACCACTCGGTAGAGCACGCCCTTGGTGCGGAAATGGTCACGCAACTTGCTGACCTCTTCCACGGTCATTCCGGAGTAATCCACGAAGACCGCCGAGCTCATCTGGTCGAAGCGCTCTTTGATCTCGCCGATTTGCTCGGTCTTACGCTCGCGCAACATCAGTGCGCCTCCTCGGCTGTAGACGACACGGAGCCCGTATCGACGCGAATGCCGGGGCCCATGGTGCTGGATAGCGTGATGCTGCGCAGATAGATGCCCTTGGCGGTCGCAGGCTTGCGCACGACGAGCTCACGAACCAGGGCGTGGGCATTGGCTGCCAGCGCATCCGGCTCGAAGGTCACTTGGCCAATCCGGCAGTGCACGACGCCGGCCTTGTCCACGCGATACTCGACCTTGCCCGCCTTGGCTTCCTTGACCGCATTGGTCACGTCCACAGTGACGGTTCCTACCTTGGGGTTCGGCATCAGGCCCCGGGGACCCAAGACTCGACCTAGCTTGCCGACCTGACCCATCATGTCCGGTGTGGCAATGACGCGGTCGAAGTCCATGAAGCCCTCTTGGACCTTCTTGACGAGCTCGTCGGCACCTGCGAAGTCCGCGCCCGCTGCGAGCGCTTCCTTCTCTTTGTCGCCGCGGGCGAAGACGAGAACGCGAACGCTCTTGCCCGTGCCGTTTGGCAGCATGATTGCGCCACGGACCATTTGATCCGCGTGCTTGGGGTTGACGCCGAGGCGTACCGCAATGTCCACGCTTTCCTTGAACTTCGCGTAGGCAGCGCCCTTGACCAGGCCGACTGCCTCCTCGACGGTGTAGCGCTTGTCACGATCAATCTTCGCGAGCGCTTCCTGTCTCTTTTTTGGTTGTTTCTTCGCCATGTTTTTTGGCTCCTGGAGAGCGCCGAGTTTCGGAAGTGAAACCGCCGTTCCAGTAAGTTTCAGCGGACGTCGACCCCCATGCTTCGAGCGGTACCCGCAATGCTGCGAGCGGCCGCTTCGATATCGGTCGTATTCATGTCCTGCATCTTCTCTTTCGCGACTTCGCGAACTTGATCCCAGGTCAGCTTGCCGACCTTGATCTTGTTCGGCTCCTTGGACCCGGCACCCGGCTTCTTCGAAGTGGGCAGCCCAGCGGCCTTCTTCACCAGCACGCTCGCCGGCGGCTGCTTCATGATGAAGGTGTAGGAGCGGTCTGCGTATACAGTGATCACGACCGGCAAGATCGTGTCGCCGAGCTTGGCGCTGCGAGCGTTGAAGTCCTTGCAGAACCCCATGATGTTGACGCCGTGCTGGCCCAACGCGGGACCGACTGGCGGCGAGGGGTTGGCCTTGCCGGCAGGCAGTTGCAGCTTGATGAAACCTGAGATCTTTTTCTTGGAGGCAGCCATCGGTTTGACTCTCGTTCAGCGGGGCGGCGCCCGGTTTTAGCGTTTCTCCACGTGGGAGAAGTCGAGCTCGACAGGGGTGGGTCGGCCGAAGATGCTGACCATGACCTTGAGCTTTTGTTTGTCCGGCTTCACTTCCTGGACCGTGCCGGAAAAGTTCGCGAATGCGCCCACGACCACGCGCACTTCGTCGCCCTCTTGGAAGCGATGGCGGGGCTTGGGCTTGACGGCACCCTCGGTGATGCCTCGGCGCAAATCCTCGATGTGAGGCGGCTTGACCTCTTGGGGACGCTGATTGCCGATGAAACCAGTCACCTTGGGTGTGTCCTTGACCAGGTGCCAGGTGTTCTCGTTCATCAACATCTCGACGAAGACGTAGCCAGGGAAGCTGGTCTTGGTCTTGACGCGGGTTTTGCCAGTCTTCGTCTGCTCCGTGACCGACTCGCTCGGGATCAGGATTTCCCCAAACTTGTCTTCGGCCCGATGCTGGCGGATTCGTTCAGCCAAGGCCGCTTTGACCTTGTTCTCGAAGCCCGAGTAGGTCGTCGCCACGTACCATTTGAAGTCAGGGTTCTTCGGCACAGCCTCGCCCGCTTCCCCTTCGGGTAGCTCGGCTTCAGTGGCTTGCACTTCGCCCTCCACCGTCGCTTCTGCCGGAGCGTCGCTCGGCGTGGCTGTGTCGCCAGACCCATTACCTTGGGTGGTCACGTTTTCTGTTTCCGGTTCGTTCATGCGCCGTACACCAGGTTGGTCAAGAATCCCCACAAGCGATCCAGCAGGCCGATATAGGTGGTGGAGATGAGGGTGGCGATCACTACGACCACCGTGCCGTTCGTCACCGTGTCCTTGTTGGGCCAAGTCACTTTAGCGAGCTCGCCCGCCACGTCGTTGGCCCACTGCCGAATTGCTTCTTTGCGATACGTTTGAATGACAGCAATCACGCCGATGAGAGCACCGGCGAGTAGCGTGTAGTTTGCGCGATCGTCTTCTGCGAAGCGCAGCAGGAAGGGAACGGCGCGCACGGCTGCCGGCCATTCCGCAATCTCGTTCCACGCGGCCTGCAGGATCTTGCCAGACAGATAGGCGACCAGAATGCCGGAAGCGAAGAAGGCGGCATGCACGTACTTCTGCGCGGCACCGAGGTGCGTCGGAACTTCGCTCTCCCCCGTGGGAGCCGCAGCCCTGTTCACGGCCTTGTCGGCCGCGGCCGCGTGGAATTGCTTCTCCGCGTCGTCTTCCTCGTCGGAATCATCCGCGTCGTCGTCGGCACCGTCTTCATCGGCGTCGTCGTCCGAGTCAGTGTCGTCCTCGTCCGCGTCGTCTTCGTCCTCGTCCTCGTCGGAATCTGACGCGCGCACGGAGCCCTCCGCAGCGTCGTCCGCCGCGTCGGTTTCGTCCACGGAATCGCGATCTTCGCTTTCCGTGTCGAGCTCTTCGCTGTCGTCTGTTTCCTTCTTGGTCATCGGTCGATTTCTCGCGGCGGAGGTTCCTCCGGGCAGGGGCGGAGAGACTCGAACTCCCGGCCCGCGGATTTGGAATCCGCTGCTCTACCAACTGAGCTACGCCCCTGAATGAGCACCCAAGGTGGAGTGCTCGCTATTTCACTTCGATTCTCTGTGGATTGTGTGTGCTTTGCAGTGCTTGCAGAATTTCTTGAGTTCTAGAGGAGTGCTTCCATCTCGCTGGGGCCGGGTCGCCTTGTAATTGCGGGCCTTGCATTGCTCGCAACTCAGAGCGACTCGCGCGCGGAGGGAAGCACCCTCTTTTCGAACCACGGGTTACTCGATGATCTTGGTCACGACACCCGCGCCGACGGTCTTGCCGCCTTCGCGAATGGCGAAACGCATTTGCTCCTCGAGCGCCACCGTCGTGATCAACTCGATTTCCATGGTGATGTTGTCCCCGGGCATGACCATCTTCACGCCCTCGGGCAGCATGCAGGATCCGGTCACGTCCGTCGTGCGGATGTAGAACTGGGGCCGGTAGTTGGTGAAGAACGGCGTGTGTCGACCGCCCTCTTCCTTCTTCAACACGTACACCTCGCCGGTGAACTTCTTGTGCGGCTTGATGCTTCCCGGCGCTGCCAATACCTGGCCACGCTCGATCTCTTCCTTGTCGATGCCGCGCAGCAGGCAGCCGACGTTGTCGCCAGCCTGGCCCTCGTCCATCGACTTGCGGAACATCTCCACGCCCGTCACGACCGTCTTCTTGTCGCGATCGAAGCCGATGATCTCCACCTCATCGTTCACGTGCACTTTGCCGCGCTCGATTCGGCCCGTCGCCACCGTGCCGCGACCCTTGATCGAGAACACGTCCTCGATGGCCATCAGGAAGGGCTTGTCCACCTGGCGCTGGGGCTCCGGGATCTCGCCGTCCAGAGCTTCCAGAAGCTCCGTCACCGTGTTCTCCCACTTCTCATCGCCGTTGAGGGCGGGAAGCGCGGCGCCACGCACGATCTTCGCATTGTCGCCGTCGAACTTGTACTTCTCGAGCAGCTCCCGAACTTCCATCTCGACCAGGTCGAGCATCTCTTCGTCCTCGACCGCATCGCACTTGTTCAAAAACACGATGATGTGGTTCAGGCCGACCTGACGCGCCAGCAGCACGTGCTCGCGGGTCTGCGGCATCACGCTATCCAGTGCACTCACAACCAGGATCGCGCCGTCCATCTGCGCCGCGCCGGTGATCATGTTCTTGATGTAGTCCGCGTGCCCGGGGCAATCCACGTGCGCGTAGTGCCGGTTCGGGGTTTCGTACTCCACGTGGCTCACCGCAATCGTCACCGTCTTCGTGTCGTCACGAACGATGCCGCCCTTGGCGATGTCCTTGTAGGTGATCTCGTTGGCGAGGCCCTTCTTGCTCTGCACCTTCACTAGCGCGGCAGTCAGAGTCGTCTTGCCATGGTCGATGTGACCGATCGTGCCGACGTTCACGTGGGGCTTGTTTCGAACGAATTTCTCTTTGGCCATTGTCTTCTTCGCTCCGTGGTGCGTTGGGGCTTTGCCCTTCAGCGAACCGAACTTTCCGTCTGGCGCCTTTGTCGCCGGAATCTAGATTGTTCGGTCTTTCCTAGTGGTCTTCCTTGTTCTTCTTCTCGCTCTGAGCCCACGACCAGGTTTGAACTGGTGACCTCGTCCTTACCAAGGACGCGCTCTACCAACTGAGCTACATGGGCGATTTGACTTGGAGCGGGAGACGGGGGTCGAACCCGCGACATTCAGCTTGGAAGGCTGACGCTCTACCAACTGAGCTACTCCCGCGATTCCCTATCCTTTTTCGTTTCTCTATTGCTTAGTGGAGGGTGTTGGATTTGAACCAACGTAGGCGTAAGCCGGCGGGTTTACAGCCCGCTCCCTTTGGCCACTCGGGCAACCCTCCTTATAAGAACCTCTCGTTAATTCTCCTCAGAGCTGGCGAAGGGACTTGAACCCCCAACCGCCTGTTTACAAAACAGGTGCTCTACCAATTGAGCTACGCCAGCGTGCACCTCATGCACGACATGATTCCCGTCTTTTCTTTTGTCTGTGCATGAAGCATCTTCACTGAACCGCTCGTTGAGCATTGTCCGCAGACACCCCTTCCAGTCGCACTCACGAGGCAGCCAAGAGGGCAGCTGGAGCGGACAGACGGGTGCCGGGCGGGACGCGCGTGGTAGCGCCAGCTCGGGGACCTGTCAAGCAGGAAGCGTACCGCCCTCCAAGCACTGGAATTTCTATCAGTATTTCCTCAATGCGGTCGCGGAAGACCCACCCGATCGCGGGTTTGAGGGATGGCGGCTAATTACGGGCTTTTTGGGGGTTCGTGACCGCCTTTGCCTTGCTTTTTGCGGCCAAGTCGTCGAGGGCTTGCCGCAGCTGGGCCCGGGTGTAGGGCAGGCGGTCGATAGCCGCGTTTTCCGCCCGCCGAGCCTTTTCCAGATCCTGTTTGGCGCGCTTGGCGCGGAGCACCCATTCGGAGCGCTCCCCGGTGCGTTTGGCCATGCTGAGGGTGTGCTCCATCATCGCCAGGGCCTTGTCCAGAAGCACTGCGTAGCGCAGGCGCATGGCGCCCTCGAACAATTGCTGCCGCTCCTCGGTATCCGCGGCCTTGGGTCGTGGAATCGCCATCAGGTCGTCGTGGAGTCGCTTGTATAGCTCCCCGACCCGATAACCTGCCATCGCGGACCAGTGGGCATCATAGGCGCGCATCGTGTCCGAATAGGCCCGCTGGGAATCCAAAAGCAATTGGCAGCGCTGCTCCAGAACGACACCGAAGTTTGCAGGCACGGGAACGAACTTGATGCGCTCAGCCCTCAAGCGCCGGATTTCACCGAGGGCATAGTAGGTCTGTGCCAGATCCCGGGGGATGGCACCGGCCGCATCCAACCGGTTCGCTTCAATCACGTTGCGCGCTTTCTCGACGTTGAAGCTGGCGGCGTCAACGTCACGCCGGGCCAGCAAACCCAAGGCTTTGCTGCTCAGGGCAACGATTTCTTGGCGAGGGCTGAGGTCGCGCTTCTTGGAGAGCACCTGGTCCGCCAGCGCTTCCGCCCGCTGCCAGCGTTCCATGAACACCAACAACCGCATCGCGCGGATCATGGCTTCACGACCCAAGGCGTGATTCGGGAAGCGTCGAGCCAGCTGCTCGAACAAGCGCAGGGCCGCTTCGCGATCGCCCGCTTGCTCTCGAGCCTGGGCTCCGAGGTAGAGCGCGTCCGGTGCTAGTTCTCCGTCAGGCTCTACGGCAATGATGCGTTCGAAGTATTTCGCTGCACCAGCAGCGTCTCCCGAGTCCAGCAGGCGGCGCCCCTCCCTGTACAACTCGGGGACGTCGGTTGCGCCGTCCGGGGTGATCACCGTTCGCGGCAGCGTCTGCACCTCGCCAGAGCGCGCTCGCACCCGATAAGGCCCATCGGCAGGGCCGGCAGGCGCGGCGGCACCGCAACCCGCAATGATCGTGCCGACGCCGATGAGGGCTAAGAGCTGGAATTCTTTGAGTGCCACTCGTAGTTGGACGCGCAACCGCAATGGAAGTTCCGACAGGAAAAGATCATGCCGCCCAGAGAGCCAAAACCTGCGAGTTTTCTCGGCTGGAAATGGGTTGATCCTCATCATGAACCCTTTACTCTGAGTGAGTGAGGTGTTCGCTGCAACATCAGGACGAACTGATTAGCGGGCGGCGGCACCTAGATGGGGACCCAGGAGGCACGAACTCATGAACGAGTCGGCGGCGGAGCGTCTGCGCGAATTGGAAAACAAACACCAGAACCTGAAGACGGAGGTCAAACGCCTGGAACGGCGAGCTTATCTGACCCCGCCAGAACAGGTGCAAGTCACGCAGCTCAAGAAACAAAAGCTAGTCGCCAAAGACCAAATCGCGGCACTCCGCCGCGACCCCTGACTGCGTAGACAGAATCCGAGCGTCACCGCTCAGAGCGGCACGCACTCGCCGGCCTGGCAAGCATTGCCATTGGGACAGTCGGCGTTCGAGGAGCATCCGCCTGCGGGCTTGGGCGGCTCTGCACCGAGATCTGTCTTGGTCTCGGTGGCAGTGGAGGCCGAGTTGGCCAGCTGCTCGGCTCCGCCGAAGACGTCCTTGTTCAGGTCTGCCAGGGCCTGCTCGAGGCGCTGTTTCCATTGCGGTTGCAGCGCGCCGGGCTGCTTCTCTTCGATGGCCTTGGCCAGGGCCAGCCAGTGGCGCGCATCTGGCCGAAAATTGAGACGGTAGTCCGTCATCCCTCGCAGGTAGGCGTAGCGCGCTTGGTCCTGCCACTCGAGGGAGTCCATATCCGCTTCCAAGTAGCGCCAGATGGCCAGGGCGCGGTCGTACTCGTTGTTGTCGTAGAGACGCTCACCCCGGTTCAAGTCCTCGCGGTACGTGGCACACGCACCAACGGAAAGGGAGAGCAGCAGAACGAGCCAGAACCGCATCACGGACCGAGCGTAGCGCCAGCGTGGTCCCCGAATCAAGGGCGGTCGTCAGGCACGAAAATCCCGATAACCTGGCGATCTGGGAGCGGAATCACGCGGCGCGGCGGTACAGCAGCCGGTACACGGGCAGGCCATCCGCCATGGCGCGGCGCTCCCTCGGGCTCCGGGCGCCAAAGCTGTGATCGGCGATCCGGGCCTGGTCGCGGGCCGGTTCGAAGTGTTCGCTGGCGTCGAGCAACGCTTCGTAGCGCTGGGCTCGCTCCTCGACGTCGGTCTGCAGGAGCAGCTGACCACCCGGCACCAGGACCCGCGCGAGGGCGTCCACGGTTGGCGCGGTAAGCACCATCCGCTTGTGATGTCGCTTCTTCCACCAGGGATCGGGAAAGTGAATGTACACGGTGCTCACGCTGCCCGGTGAAAGGCGCGGTAGGACGTTACGCGCATCTTCCGCAAAGACCCGGGCACGACTGCCGTGACCACGTTTCTTGAGACGCTCGTCGACGATCGCGGCCCACTTGCGCTTGATCTCGAGGCCGACGATTCGACACTCGGGGTCGAGCTCTACGCGCTCCACCAAGAACCAGCCGCGCCCCGGCCCAATTTCGAGCTCGATGGGTGCCGCGCTGTGCACCTCCGCACACAGATCGAGGGGCCCCTCCTCAGGAAGCCGGGGCGCGTGAGCGTAGGGATCGTGACGCATCGGGAGGCGGCGGAGAATGTTACGTGATTTCGCGCAGGGAAATGACGGAGACTCACGGCTGCGGCATGCTCGGATCACGCCCACCAGCATCGGCCCCAACGCCGATCCAAGACCCGGCTCGGCAGCGGCTCACCCGCTTGGGCCTGGCGTTGCTGGCGACCGGGGCCGTGGCTCTTGCGGTGTCAGCCACCCGCGTGACCCTCGCGAAAACCGGGGGCGAACCCGCTGTCCCTCTCGACGACACCTTCATTCACTTTCAGTACGCCAAGCGCTTCGCACAGCTGGCACCCTTCAGCTACTCGCCCGGGGCTGCGCCAGCTCCCGGGGCTACCAGCCTGCTTTGGCCACTGTTCTTGGCCCCCTTCTGGAAGCTGGGCTTTCGGGACGTTTCCCTGGTCTGGCCAGCATGGTTCTTCGGTTGGCTCGCGCTATTCGGGGTTGCGGTCGAAACCTGGCGACTGGGTCGCAAGCTGCTGCCGGAGGGAGTCGCCTTCGTTGCGGGCGCGGGTGCGCTGTGCTTCGGCGGCCTGGTCTGGGGTGCAGGCAGCGGCATGGAAATCGTGCCCTTCGCCTGGTGGCTGGTGGTCACGGCGCGGGTGAGCGCTGAATGGCACGACCGACGGGAGCAACCCGCCACGCCACGAGAGCTCGCAGTTCTGCTGCTGCTCGGCGGCCTCGCACCCTGCGTGCGGCCCGAGGGGGTCTTGCTCAGTGCGATCGCCGCCGGGGCCCTTCTCGTCGCGCCTCGGGGTCGAGGTCGTGCCTTCGCCGCCTTGCCACTGCTGGGGATGGCGCTGCCGGGTTTCGTGAACTTCGCGTTTACAGGAACGGCGCAGAGCACGACTGCCGCGGTAAAGTGGCTTCCGAGCAGTCCGTACTATCGAGGCTCGGTGCTGCTCGGCGCGGTCATGGGCAATGTGCGCTTGTTGTTCGAACGACTACTCGACGGCCAGGCGTGGAGCGCCGTCTTCGTGCCGAGCGGCGGACGCCTACTGGCGTGGCTAGCGCTGCCCGCCCTGGCGGTGCTGAGCGTCCTACGCAGAGAGTACTTCCGGGGCACGATCGTGCTGTTGCTCGCTTTGGGCATGCTGATCCCCGCCACCTATGACAGCTTCCTTTGGAATCGCCTGCGCTACTTGTGGCCCTTCGCGCCCGGATGGTTTTTGGCCCTCGCAGCACTGGCGCAGCTTCTCGCTCGCGCGCTCGCGAGACTGGAACCGAGACTCGAACGAGCTGGACTCGTTATCACGGGCATCATCGTTGGTAGTTTCGCTGCCCAGTTGTCCTGGACCCTGGAGGATCTTGCCGTCAGCTCCGATGGCATTCGGCGCCAACAGGTCGCCCTGGGACGCTGGGCACGAGACAACCTTCCACCATCCGCCAAGATCGGAGTGAACGACACTGGCGCGGTGGCCTACTTCTCGGACCGACACGTCTTCGACGTCGTAGGGCTCACCACACCAAAGGAAGCACGGTATTGGGTCGCTGGTGCCGGGTCTCGCTTCGAGCACTACGAACGGCTGGACAAGGCCGAATTGCCAACGCACTTCATCGTGTACCCCGGATGGATGGCCATGCCAGAAGTGTTGGGCGAAATGCTCACTCAACGCAGCGTGACAGGAGCAACCATCCTCGGCGGTGTGACCAAGGTCGCCTACGTCGCGCGCTTCGATCTGTTGGGCTCCGCCGGCCAACCGGCAGCGACCAAGAGCTCCATCATCGACAGCCTGGACGTTGCTGACTTGGACAGCGAACGCGACCACGACTACGCGCTCTTGGACGCCCGACAGCGCTTCAATCGTGTGTTCTCAGACGGCAGCCTGACCCGGGCAGACGGCGGACGCGGCCAGCGCGCACGCGAGAGCTTTCGACTCAAGGTAGAAGGTGGCGGCCGGCTGATTGCGCGGCTGGCGAGTGAGGAGTCCATCGAGATTGAAATCCGGGTCGGAGGCACGGCCCTGGACGCCATCGAACTCAGCGGCGCGTCGCCCTGGGAAGAGGTGACGCTGGAGCTTCCGGAGCAGCTGCCCTCCGGGCCAGCAAGCATCGAGCTGCTGGCCAAAAAGGCGCGATTTTCCGCGCTTCATTACTGGTCCCTAGCGCCCGCCACGCCGTAGCACGATTTCCCAAATTGGTGGCACGGGTCCGGTGAGCGATCTAGGGTTTGGGCGTGCACCTTCCCGACGGAATCATCAGCAGCGCGCCACTCTTGGCGGGAGCTGCATTGATCAGCGCCGGCGCGGTGTCAGCGAGCTTGTCGCGGGTTGCTCGAGATCGCCATCCGGGTCAGCTGGCCTGGACCGGTACCTTGGCGGCATTCACCCTCGCGCTTCAGGCCATCAATCTTCCGGCAGCCCCCGGCGCTAGCGCCCACGCCCTCGGCGCCTCCTTGCTCACCCTGTTGCTCGGACCCGCCGCAGCCGTCGTCGCCTTGTCCACGGTAGTGATCCTACAAGCCGTCTTGCTGGCAGATGGTGGAATCGCAGCACTGGGAATCAACATCATCAACATCGTCTTGATCCCCGTCGGTGCGGTCTCCCTGATGCGCATGCTCCGGGGTGCAAAGCGCGTTCGCACCACGGCGATCTTGGGAACGCTCCTGGGCAACGTGGTGGCGGCAGCGTGCCTGTCGACGCTGCTCGTGTTTTCCGCCGGGGCGCCAATGGGCTGGACCTTCGCCACCCTGGTCGGCATCCAAGCTCTAGCAGGACTGGTCGAAGGCGTGTTGACCTCCTCCGCCGTGGTGCACCTGCAGAAACGCGCTCCGCGGCTACTTGCATCCGCAGCAAACGAACCCCGAGGCACCAGGTCACGTCCAATGTGGGCTTGGGCGGTGGTTGGCCTGGGTGTATTGCTCGTGGCCCTACCCATCGCGAGTTCAGCTCCGGACGCCCTCGAGGTCGTGCTCGCGCGGGCACACGCGACCCCGTGACCGATGCGCCGATCGCGCGATGGCTGACGCCCGCGGCACGCCTTGGCGGCGGCGTCATTCTAGCGGTCGCTCTGGCCACTGCACCGCCAAGCTTCCTCGGGTTCGGTGTTGCCTGCGCGTTTTTCGTGTCGGTGCTGGCCTGGGCCAAGCCGCCAGCCCGACGCTGGCAGAGACGGCTGGCCGTCGCGCTCATCGGCAGCGGCGCCATGCTCGCGCCCTTCGCCTTGGGCGGCGGCTGGAGTGGGGTGGCTCCGGTCCTTCTGCGCAGCTCGAGCGCGATTGTTACGGCCGTCGCGACGTCACTGACTCTTGCAGGCGAGGACCTGGGCAGCGCGTTCGCGACCCTGCGTGCACCACGCGCACTGACCACGGTGATCGTGCACACCGTCGGCCAGTTGGGCGCCCTCGTGGACGAAGGCCAGCGCCTGGCGCTAGCTCGCAAGCTCCGCGGTGCATCCGGGACCGGAGCGAATCTGGAGTTGTTGAGCACTCTTCTGATACAGAGTGCCGCCCGAGGGCAGCGTCGCGCGCTAGCCGTCGAGCTGCGCGGAGCCCCGCCGGGCACCCGGGTGGACTCCTTCGGCGGCTTCCGTAGCCTGGCCTTCGTCGGAATCTGCGCGTTGATGGGCATTGGCGTGCACCTGGTGAGCCCATGACACCCGCCGAACCCATCCTCCGCTTGGAGGGCGTACAGGCCGTTCGAGAGGACGCGCTCACCGGCGCGAAGCGGACCACCGTGCACGATGTCTCCCTCTCTGTGCGAGCCGGAGAGCGCGTGGCTCTGGTGGGAGCGAACGGTGCGGGCAAGACGTCCCTGCTTCTCGCGCTGGTCGGCGCCACCGAATGGAATGGTCGCATCAGCATCGCGGGTCTGGAACTCGGCAAGAAGACCCTGCAGCAGGTCCGGCGCAAGCTGGGCTTCGTGTTCGCGAATCCCGCGGATCAGCTCTTTTCCGATCGTGTGGACAGCGAAGTCGCCTTCGGGCCGCGGGCCCGAGGCCTGCCTGACGCCGAGGTCGAGCGCCGGGTCACCCGGGCGATGGACCTGATGGGGGTCAGCGAGCTATCCGATCATTCGCCAAGCGCCTTGAGCTTGGGAGAACAGCGCCTCGTCGCCATGGCGTCGGTACTTGCATGCGAGCCAGACGTGCTGCTTCTGGACGAGCCCACTGCCTCTCTGGACGGGCGCGCCCGCCGGCGGCTGCTGCACACCCTATCGGGTCTGGAAACCGCCTGCGTCGTCGCCACCCACGACCTGGACTTCGCCTTGGAACTCGAGATGCGCGTGGTAGCCCTGCGGGAAGGGCGCGTGGTGGCGGACGGCACGGCTCAGGACGTCCTCACCGACGCCGAGCTTCTGGAACGCGCCGCACTGGAACCTCCCCTCAGCGCGTGTTCCATGCGCACTTGAGACAATCCCGCGAGTTCGAGTTATATCCCCGCGCATGCGCAAGCGCCCCTTGGGCAAGACCGGACTCACGGTCAGCGAATTGTCGCTGGGCAGCTGGGGTCTATGCGGCGACGGCTACGGCCCGGTCGCGGAAGCAGAGCAGGACCGGGTCATCGACCGCGCCGCCGCTCTGGGCATCACGCTCTTCGAGACCGCAGACTGCTACGGCCATGGCGCCATGGAGCGGCGACTGGGCGAGCGCCTGGAAGATGGCAAGAAGACGCGGATTGTCACCAAGATCGGAACCGACCTGGACGCCGCCATCCCGAAGAAGTGCTTCAAGGTCGACTACCTAAAGGACGCCCTCGCACGCTCCAAAGAGCGGCTGAAGCGGGACGTGCTCGACGTCGTCCTCTTGCACAACCCGTCGATGGACGCCGTCGAGAAAGGCGAAGCCACCGCGTGGCTCGCGGAGGAAAAGGCCTCGGGTGGGGTTCGGGCTTGGGGCGTGAGTGCAGGCAGCACGGAGACGGCGCGGGAGGCCATCGCCCGCGGGGCCGAGGTCATCTCAGTGACCCACAACGCGTTTGCCTCCCAGTCCCTACGGGATCTGCAAGAAGACATCGAGCGAGACCAGGTGGGCATCTTGGCCCACTCGGTACTGGCCTACGGCCTGTTGGCGGGACATTGGGGTGCGACCAAGGAGTTCAGCGACGGCGACCACCGCGCCGAGCGTTGGACCTCCGACGAACTGCGGCGCCGAATTCGCCAGCTGGATGCCCTGCGCCCCGTCGTCGGCGGTGGCGTCATGACGATGCGGGCGGGCGCATTGCGCTATGTGCTTTCGAACAGCCACGTGAGTAGCGCCGTGCTCGGCCCTCGAAGCAGCCTGCAGCTCGATCAGCTGGTGCGCGAAGCCGGCAAGGGCAGCCCCTACTTGGAGCCGGAAGTGCTCACGGCTCTAGAGGCTCGGCTGGAAGAAGTAGGCGCAGCGTGAACCCAGAAGAACTGCTGCAAGACTTAGGGCAAATCGCCGCCCAAGCCGCGGAGATCATTCTGCAGGTCTACGAGGAGCCCTTCGAGGTGGAGTTCAAGCGGCCCCGAGATCCGGTTACCAAAGCAGACAAACTCGCGAACGCGCACATCTGCTCGCGGCTAGCCGAGCTGTACCCGGGCACGGCCGTGGTCGCGGAAGAAAGCGACCCCACGGCCTTCAGCGGCTACCAAGAGGCGGAGCGCGTCTTCTTCGTCGACCCCCTGGACGGGACGCGAGAGTTCGTGAAGCGCAACGGCGAGTTCGTGGTCATGATCGGTTTGTTGGTGAAGGACCGACCCTACGCCGGCGTGTTGCACGCCCCCGTTACTGGTGAAGTCTGGATGGCCGCCGAAGGTTGGGGCGCCAAGCACCGGCGGCAGGACGGCACCGAGGCCGATCTGCATGTGAGCCAGACCCAGACCCTCGAGGAAGCGCGCCTGCTATCCACTCGCTCTCATCGAAGTGAAGCCCTGGAGCGCGCTCTCGCCGCGTTGGGAGCAGCTCAGGTCGACGCTTTGGGCAGCGCAGGCTTGAAGTGCGCTGCCATCGCCCAGGCGGGGGCGGATGCGTACGTAGCGCCCGGGAGGGCGGGCTGCCGCTGGGACCTATGCGCAGGTGAAGCCATCATCCGAGCCGCGGGCGGACGAGTCACGGACGCCAACGGCGATGCCATCGACTATCGCAGCGAGAGCCTGGTGAATCACACCGGGATCATCGCGAGCAACGGCGCGATCCACGACGCAATCGTGGATCGCTGGCGCGATCTGCACTGATTCGATCAGGCGCAGCTACCGCGGTTTTGGCTAAGGGGTCGTGGCATTGGGCCGGCCTTGCTGCATTACTCTCGCCAAGTTCCCCAAACACCGCCCGGCGGCGCTTCACGAGAGGAATGCCCGCCAAGCAGCAACCGCGAGCCAACCACCCACGACCTCGCGGCCGCGAATGGTCTGACGCCAGCCCGCGAACAAGCCCTGGGACGCAAGAACCCCGGCAAATGCCGCGGCGCGTCAAAAAGGCCGCGCTTTCGTTGACACCACGCTTTCGCCCGACGTACGTTCCCGTTCGCCGGAACCGCGCAAATATAAGGGGATTTCTGCTGCGCGCCCCCGCCGGCAACGACGGGACAGCTCAACCTGGAGGACATCCAACATGCTCCGCACTTCGCGCGCCATCGCGTCGCTGATTCGCTCGCTCACCCTCGGCACAGCTGCCACTATCGCCACCGCCTCTTTGGCGGTCACCGTCACGGGCTGCAAGGACGAAAGCCAACCTGACTACTGGGTCGGCAAGCTGGACGACAAGGCCTGGCGCGCTCGGGCAGTGACCCGCCTGGAACAGTTCTACGAAGACGCGATCACCAAAGCGAACAAGGACCCGAACGCGCCGGAGGTGCAGGCCTTGGTCGGGAAGATCGCGGAGCCGCTGACGAAGACCTACGTCGAGAACTACGACACCCTCGACACCAAGACGCGTGTATCCCTGATCAAGCTTCTCTCCTCGCTTCGGGACAAGCGCACGGAGCCAGCCCTGAAGAAGGCTTTGGAAGGTTTTGTCGCGAAACCGTCGAAGAGCAAGGACGACGCAGACTTGAAGTGGGCCGCGATGGCTGCGGGCGACTTGAAGCTGGAATCCCTGAACGAGCCCCTCGTGCAGGCGTTTCAGAAGATGAAGACCAGCAGCATGTTGGGCGGCATCACCTACCGTCCGCTGAACGAGGCCATGGTCAAGATCAAGGCCAAGTCCTGGACTCCGTCCTTGATCTCGATGCTGGACGCAGAGATCGACCCCCCAAAGACCAAGAAGGACAAAGACAAGATCGATCCCTATCGGGATCAGCTCTTCTGGCAGACGACCTCCGCGCAGATTCTGGGGGAAATCCAGGCCACGGAAGCCGTCGTGCCCCTGCTCAAGGTGATGCTGGATCCCGCCAAGGCGGACATTCAGGCGACGGCCATCCTGGCCTTGGTGAAGATCGGGAAGCCCGCAGCTGACGCAGCGATCAAGGTGCTCACGGGTGAGGACGAGAAGCTCACGACCTACAACCTTCGTCGCATCAAAGAAGTGACCAAGGCCAAGGAAGCTCCCAAGGATCGCCCTTACGTGCAGACCGCTGCGCTCGTGCTCGGCACCATCGGACGAGCTGAGGGCAAGGCTGCACTGCTCGAGGCGCTGAAGAAAGAAGAGAAAGACCGGAACAAAGCGGTCATCGCTCGCGAAATCACCAAGCTGCCGATGAGCGACGACGTGAAGACCGCCTACAAGGAAGCCTTCGAAAGCATTTCTCTCGACACGGTGATTCCGCCGGGCGCAAATGCCCTTTCGTCACTGGCAGAGTTCACGGGCCAGTTCTACGACCCCGCCATGATCGACTGGCTGCTCGAGCGGGCCGAGAACACCAAGGGCGGTGGTGAAGACAAGAAGGCGTTGCAAGGCGCCATCACGGTCACGGCCATCAAGCTGGCAAAGCCGGAACAGATGGCGACGGTCAAAGCGGCGGTCGAGAAGTACGGCACCAAGCTCGAAAAGGACTTGTTCAAGGACGCAGAGACCGTGATCAACTCCTGCAAGTCGGACGTTGCCTGCTACTTGAAGGAGATGGAGAAGAGCGCCAACCAGGACCAAAAGACCCAGTTCCGAGCCATCAAGGCCGGCTACATGGTGGGGATCCTGGGCAACGAAGCCACTGCCGCTGAGCTGGTTGCGGCCATGAGTTCCTTCGAGAACGCAGCCGTGCGCTTCGTTGCCGCGCAGACCATCGACCGCCTGCTGCCCAAAGGCTCCAAGGAGCTGGCGGCGAAGCTCAAGGCCTTGGTGGACAAGAACGCTGAATCCGGCAACAAGCGAAAGATCGCTGGAGATGCGCCGGTCAAGCAGGTGATGTACCGGATCGAAGCGCGCGCGCAGTGAGCGCAGGCTCCGCGCCCTCATGCCCTCAGTTCGCATCGAAGTTCTCTCCGGCTCGCGCGCAGGCAGCGTCCTCGAGCCGGAGGGGGATGTGGTGCGCATCGGGCGCGGGCCGAAAAGTGACCTAGAGCTACCCGAATCCCACCTTTCCAGCGAGCACGCTCGCCTGGTCATCGGTGAGGAAACCGTGACCATCGAGGACCTGCACAGCACCAACGGAACTGCCGTGCTGCGGGGAGACAGCCGCATTGCGTTAGGTGACAGCAACCGGAAGTCTGTCCTCGAGGATGGCGACGTTCTCGAATTGGGCGGAGAAGGCGACGAAGCAACTCGACTGCGCATCACCGTCGCCGAAGAGCTGGAACCCCACGTCGTCAGCGTGCGACCCATCGCGGAACTGTCGGGCACGACCAGCTCCGTGGAACGCAATACAGACGTTCTCAAGACGTTGTACCGCGTGCAGAAGGCCATTGGGGCCGCCGAGGATTTGGACGAAGTGTTGCAGACCGTCGGCGACGCGGCGTTGGAATTGGTCCCCAGTGCGACGCACGCAACCTTGGTGCTGAAGGACGAACCCGATTCCGAGGAAGTCGCGTCCGAGTCGGGTTTCGTGCCAGTCCTCACCCGGGTGCGGAGTGCGGAAGGCTCAGGTCAGTCGCCTGACGAAGCAGTTCCCGTAACACGGAGTGTGTTTCGAAAGGTCGTGCGGGAGCGGGCAGCCGTGCTCGCCGCTGACGCACCGAGTGAAGCGTTCAGTTCCGAGTCTCTACTCGGTGCGAGCATCCGAAGCACCATCGGCGTGCCGCTCTGGAAGGGAGAGGACATTCTGGGCGTGCTGCAGGTCGACAATCGGGACACGCCGAGCATGTTCGACTCTTCGGACTTGGACGCCCTGGGCGTGCTGGCGGCGACTGCCTCGTTGGCGGTGGCCAACGCGCGACTGATCCGACGCCTGACCTTGGCAGAACAACAGCTCCAGAAGGAAAACACCTACCTCAAGGGTCGCGAGCGCTCTCGCTCCGGCCGAGCGGAGATCATCGGGGAAAGCAAAGCCATCAAGACGATGTTGGCTCAGCTGGACAAGGTGGTCGACACCCGGGTCACGGTGTTGATCGAGGGGGCCACGGGCACGGGCAAAGAGCTCGTGGCTTCCAGGGTTCACGACAAGAGTCGACGCAGCGGAAAGCTCTTCGTCGCCCAAAACTGCGCGGCGCTACCCGAGAACCTGCTGGAGAGCGAACTCTTCGGTCACAAGAAGGGCGCCTTCACGGGTGCCACCGAGGAGAAACGAGGGCTCTTCGACGTGGCCGACGGCGGCACACTCTTTTTGGACGAAGTCTCGGAGATGCCGCTGGCTCTGCAGGCCAAGCTGCTTCGAGTGTTGCAGGAGGGGGAGATCCGGCCAGTCGGAGCGACCCACAACAAGGTCGTGGACGTTCGCATCGTGGCGGCGTGCAATCGCAACCTGGAAAAAGAGGTCGAGGCGGGACGTTTCCGCGAAGACCTATACTACCGCCTGAAGGTGTTTCCGCTCAGGGTTCCCGCGCTGAGTGAGCGGCGCGAGGACGTCCCGCTATTGGCCGGGCATTTCCTGGACCGCTACACGAAGGAAATCGGCAAACCCGTTCAAGGCTTCGCCCAGGGCACGATGGAGCTCTTGATGAGCTACGAATGGCCCGGCAACGTGCGTGAACTCGAAAACGAAGTGCAGCGCCTCGTGATCCAAGCCGACGCGGACGGCTTCATCGGCCCGGATCTGCTGAGCCCGCGAGTGCGCCGGATCGAATCCGTGATCGAAAAGGCCGGCGCCCAAAAAGGCACCCTCAAGGAGATGGTCGAACAGGTCGAAAAGTTCTTCTTGCTAGAAGCACTGAGGGATCACGACGGAAACAAGACCAGCGCGGCCAAGACCTTGGGCATCACCCGCGAGGGTCTGCACAAGAAGCTCCGCCAGCTGAAGATCGGCTAGCTCCCTCGGCCGCCCCAAGGGCCCCACGCAGCACTTGTGATTACGCACTGGTTCCATCGGGTGCGCACGGAGAGATTGAACAGGAGGGCGGGAAGGGTGGGAAGGAAGAGGGTTTGGGTCTGTTCGGATCTATGTCTCCTTGTAAAGGAACCGGACTCGTCCAAGCGCTTCCCCAGCCCGCTCCATCCGCTCTGCATGGCCCTGCGCAAGACGCGAGGCCCGCCGCCTCCCGCCGACGCGAACCCCATTCCCCCTTCCTCTTCCTGTTCCCTCTCTGAATCGAGCAAGGGCGGCCCAGGACGTCGCAGACGCGACGCGACCCAGCGTCACTGAATGCCGTGGTTTTTGAGGCGGCGGTAGAACGTGCGGCGGGGAATGCCGACCATCTTGGCGGCTTTCACCCGATTCCAATTGCAGGCTTGCAGCGCTTTCAAGATCCGCTCCCGCTCGTCACGGCGATGCTGACTTGCCGTACTCTTTGGCGGGCGGCCAGAGCTCGGTGGCAGCGCGCTTGGCGCCATAGAACTAGGCGGTGGCGGGCGTTCGCTCAGGCGGCGTTCCCGCATCTGCTGCTGCATGGCGTCGGGAAGGTCGAAGTCCTCCACGTTCAGTTCAGCATGCTCGGATAGCACCCAAGCATTGAGCAGGACATGCTCCAGCTGCCGAACGTTGCCCGGCCAGGAGAACGCAGTCAGCCGTCGCATGGCAGTTCGTGACACGGTGCCCTTCTCTCGCTTGTAGCGAGCGGAAAAGATCCCCAAGAAGAAGTCGACCAGCTGGGGCACGTCTTCGGTTCGGTCCCTCAGTGGCGGCAGCGCCACTTCAACCACGTGAATTCGGTAGTAGAGATCTTCACGGAACGTGCCTTCCTTCACCATCGCTTCCAATTCGCGATTGGTGGCGAAGATCAGCCGCACGTCTACATGCTCTTCGTCGCTTCCTCCCACAGGGCGCACTTTTCGCTCTTGCAGCACCCGAAGCATGCTGGCCTGCATCTTTTGGGGCATCTCGCCAATCTCGTCGAGCAGGACAGTGCCGCCCTCCCCTTCACGGATCAGCCCCTTACGCTCCTTGTCCGCGCCGGTGAAGGCGCCGCGCACATTGCCAAAGAGTTCGCTCTCCAAGAGGTGCTCGGGGATCGCTCCACAGTTGACCCCGAGAAACTTCTTCTTCGAGCGCTGTGAAGCATTGTGAATGGCGCGGGCCACGACCTCTTTGCCCGTACCGCTTTCGCCCGTGATCAGAATCGGAACGTCCGTGTCTTTGACGCGATCGATGAGCGAGTACACCCGACGCATGGCGTCGCTCGTGCCAACCAAGTCTTGGTAGCCAAAGTGGCCATAGAGGGTGTCACGAGCGTCCCGCAGCTTGCGCCGCGCGGCATTCAACTTCTTGGTCCGCTCGCCCAATAGCTCCCGCAGTCGCCCCTGGGCCTCCTCCAGCTCGTGGTTGGCCGCCTCCAGCTCGTCCGCGCGACGCTTGTTCTCGCCAATCAGGCGCGCGGTTTCGATGGCGATGGCAACTTGGTCCGCGAAGGCGCGGAGCATGGGCAGCTCTTGCTCGAAGTGGCTGCCCGAGCGAGTGTGCGTCTCGACATAGAGCGCGCCGATGGCGCTGCCCGTGGGCGCCAGAATGGGTACACACGCCACGGAGCTCAACATCAACTGATGCACACTCGCGTAGCCCTTCAAGCGCGCATCGTTCTGGGCGCTGAGGCTGACCATGGGCTCGCCCTTCGTCACGACGGTGCGCGCAATGGAACGGGAGAACTCAGCGTGCTCGCCTTCGGCACGAAGCCGCGACGCGTGCACCGTCAACGTGCCGTCTTCTTCCAACAGCAACACGAACCCCCGCTCCGCGCGCAGCAGTTCGACGGCGTAGTCGGTGATGCGTGCCGTCAGGCGGTCCAGGTCCATCTCGCCGGCGAGCTCGGCGTTCACTTCAAGCAGCCGCGCTAAACGCTGCTCCAGGGGCGTAACCGTCAAGCTGGATACGCTCGTCCGGCTTGCCGCCTTCAGGGTCCTGGGGCCCCCCGCCTTGGCAAGGAGATCGATGGGTGCGTGCGCCGTCGGCGCGACAGACAGCTCGCCCTGCACGCTCTCACGCAGAGTCCGCCGCCGGGGATCGTTCCAGTAGACCTCGCGCAGATCCCGAGGCAGGCGCTCCCCAATCCCCTCCAGCACCGCCAGGGCTTCTTCCCGATCTCGACGCGCGCGCATGGGTTGCCCGCCGTCTTCTTCGAGTTCTGCTCGAGCCTCCAAGGAGCGCCACAACCATTCCCGCTGTCCGCCCTTGCGGGAGGCCTCGAGCGCTTCGTCGATTCGCGCTCGGGCGTCGGTTTCGTCCCCCACCAGCCATGCAATGCGGGCGGCACACAGACACAACAGAGGGCGATGCACCGGCGTGTCACCCAGTTGCTCTTTTGCTTGCTCGAAGCGGCCGCGCAGCGCGCCCACATCCGGCAAGTCGACCCGGGACGCCAACAGGACCCCTTCCAGTCGCGCCTCCGCAGCATCGTGGAAACGGGCCAGAGCCTCGTAAGCTCTAGCGCATTCCTCGTAGGAAGCTTCGGAGTCCACCAGCGCCGCTTGCTTCGCTTCCAACTCGGCGCGCAGACCCAAGAACTGCGCAACCTGAGTGGGGGGCAAGTTCTCGCGCTCGGCCCCCAAGAACTCGATGCTGGTTCGGGCCCGCGCAAGTCGGCCTAGATAGAGATCCGTGTTGGCGAGATTCAGCAGCGCCATCCGCATCGTCGAGCGACGTCCCGAGCGCTTGCCCATGTCGAGGGCGGCCTCGAAACGCTCGATCGCGCCCGCGATGTCCCCTTGGATCTTCAGCAACCCCGCTAGGTTCAGCTGGAGCGTCGCCATCATTCCTGCATCGCCGGCGCGCTCGGCGGCATCTACGCCGCTTTGATACGCTTCCTTCGCGCCATCAGCGCGATCGCTGCGCTGCAAGGCCACGCCCAGGCACGCCAGGGCAACGGCCTCCGCACGAGGCAGGCCGGCCTTGCGGGCGTGCTCCACCGCCCGCTGCATATCCGTCTCTGCCTCTTCGTGTCGACCCAGGAAGGAGAGCGCTGCGCCACGGAATGCGAGGGCTTCGGCGCCCAGGGCGCCGGCTTCTTCCAACAGGGGTTGGGCCAAGCTGAGGGTTTGCTCGTACTCGCCCATGCCGAAATGCGCTCGCGCCAAGATGACGCGCCAGGTCTTGCCCAACTCGCTCTTGGGTTGCTTCTGCGCCTGCTTCTCGACTCCACGCAAGATCTCGAGCGCTTTGGCGGCTTCGCCCAAACCGATCGCCAGACGCGCTCGCACCACCGCCACGCTCAGGGACTCAGGTTCGTCCAGCACCTCGAGTACGGCGCGAGCGTCATTGTAGCGACCCCGATCGAGGAAGTACTGGGCGCGCTCCAAAGGTTGTTCTGGCAGCTCCTGAGCCACGAGAACGTTTTCGGAGAGGATCTGCGCGATGTCCGCTTGGGAGGCCACAGCTTCGCTGGCCAGCGCGCGTACGATTCGTCGAAGTTCGCCAGGGCGACAGCCGCTCGCTTCGACCACGCGCTCCACCAGCGATTCGGTCAGCGACGGGATCGCTCGGCGCACCAGATCCGTCGCCGCAGCGTCGTCCAAAGGCGGGATTTCGAAGATCTTCGCCACATTGCCCAGACGCTCACCGCCCGCCGCCACCAGCTTCGCCCCCGCATCACGACTCTTGAGCAATGCGGACCACGCTTGGTCATCTAGAGCGTCTGCATCGTCCACCAACACGGTGACGCCAGCGAAGGAGTCGATCGACGCCAATTCCGCTTCTACCGCGCGGGGAGCTGCGGCGATGTGCTCGTCTAGCCAAACCAGAGGCTTGCCTTCGATGCCCAGCGACCAAGCCGTACGACGCAGCAGCGCGCTTCGCCCTGCGCCGGGGGGACCCGCGACGCGCAGGCAGGAGCCCCGGGGCAGGCCACGAACCGCTTCGAGCAGCGAGTTGGCCGTCGAATCCATCCCCACCACCGGCCACAGCCCGGGCTGTTCGTGGTGGCTACTGCTGCCCCCGACCCCCGCGGCGTGGCGCAGAGCGGCGGCGAACTCATCCGCCGAGGGGTAGCGCTTGTTGGGGTCCGACTCGGTGGCGCGCTGCGCGACGGCGTCCAGTCGCTCCCTCGCCTTGGGTGCCATGCGCTCCGTCGCCTCCAAGGCTTCGATCAGCGCCACACCAAGGGCGTAGATCTCGGCGCGTACCGTGAGCGGGCGACCCTGAAACAGTTCCGGCGCGGCGTAGCGTGGTGTCAAGCCCTCGGGCTGAGTCCCCTGTTCGCGCCACGGAGCCGCGAGCCCCAAGTCCACGAGGGTCGCTTGCCCCCCGGGCTCGACGATCACGTTCGCTGGCTTGAAGTCGCCATGCAGAAGCCCGGAACGGTGCACAACCGTCAGCTGATCCGCCGCGCCGGCCAGCGCCTCGAGCGCCGCCATGGGGTCCGACCGCTGCTCGATCAAGTCCTGCAAGCTCTGGCCCTCGACCAGCTCGCGCACCATGTAGGGGCGGCCGTCGCCCAAGCGACCAAAGGCGAGCACTCGGGGCACCCCGAGACCCTCCAAGCCGGAGAGGGCGACGGCTTCGCGGACCAAAGCGGCCATTTCCCGCCCGCTCGCATCCGAGGACAGCACCTTGAGGGCTGCGCGGGTGCCCGCGTGACGGTCCCGAACCGACCAAACCTCGCCCCCTCCGCCCTGACCGAGGCATGCGATGGCTTGGTAGCGATCCGGAAGCGTCAGCGCAGGCGCGTTCATGGGCTTCGACTACGCGGCCTCAGAGCCCGTAGTTGCCGGCCAGGCCGACGAAGAAACCCGTCGTGCCGAAGCCGGCGTCCAAGCGCGCAGCGAAGTTCTTGTGCGGCTTGTAGCGAAACCCGGTCTGCGCAACGAGCCAGGGGAAGATAATCGGTTTGGAACCGCCGTCTGCCCAGCTGGGCTCTGTGAAGCCATTGTAGTGATCGTTGTCCGTACCACAGTAGTTTGGGTCGGGGATGCCCTGGGCAACGCAAGGCTCGTAGTCGTAGGGGTCGCCGGGCTGACCGCTGACGGGGTAGGACTGCTCCCGGATCAGATCACCAAAGATGATGCCGAAGCCGGCACCCATACCGTAGTTCAATGAAAACTCCGGCGACAGCTCGCTGCTCCACAAGAAGTCCGAGGTCAGGAAGATCGAGTTCAGCTTGCTCTCGACGATTTCCCAAGCCAGCTCCGGATCCGAACTGGACTTGAACGGCGTCGGCTTCATGGCGTAGGACGCGTACCAAAGGCTGAACACGTACTCGAAGCCGTCTTTGCGGATCGTGAACTCGGGTCCGACGGCATGGTTGTAGACCGTGCGTCCGCCGTCGCCGAAGAGGTTCATCATGAACTTGGGCACGATGATGCCGCGGTAGCGCAAGCCGACGAAGTGGTAGGTCTTGCCAGGCTCTTCGATGGGGGAGTCGGCGCCGGCCGCATCCTCCATGGCCTCCGCGCGCTCGGCCTTCTTCTCGTCGGTGTCCGTCGCCTCGGCTTTGGCTTCGGCCTCGCCCGTGTCGTGGCCCTCGCCAGCCGCCGCATCACCACCGGCCGCCTCTTCACCAGCGGCGGCTTCCCCACCGCCCGCCTCAGGCTCCGCAGCCGGCGGGTCTGCATCGTCAGCTCCTTGGGCCCAAGCCGGCGTCGCGCCAAACAGGGCCACGACCAGTGCACAGAAATAAACTCGCATCGTACGCATTACCTCGTCCCTCCACCCTCCGAATGTGCCGACTAGTGCCAAAGGTGAGCGCATTGTGCCATGGCACAGTGTGCTGTTGCAAAGCGCCGTTTTTTCGGGCACATCGAGCTGGACGAGTGAGCCGACTGAGGGCAAACCTGTGTCGGCAGCATGATTCTGAACACACGACTCGTGGAACAGGCTGTCGACATCGACAGCCGCGGGGTGTTCATCAAGCAGCTGCTCCTGGCCCGCAGCCGGGTGCCCATTGCGATGGTGCGCAAGCGGGCGGCGAAGGTGCCACCGGGGCGCGCTCCCGAGGGTGTCGACCCGGAGACCTTCGCCCTGCCCACCCGAGCCTCGCTGCTACTGATCCACGGCTATGGGCAGAACCGCTACGCCTTTCACCTGCCATCGCGCAGCCTGGTCAACCACTTGGCACGTTCGGGATTCGACGTCTTCAACGTGGACCTGCGAGGCCGTGGCCGTAGCGCGCACCTTGGCGCAGAACGGCCCGGCACGGTGCTGGACTTCGTGCACCACGACGTGCCCGCGGCGCTGGACGTGATCGAGGAACTTGGTGGCCCGGGTCCAGTCTACCTCCTGGGTCATTCCCTCGGGGGGATCGTGTCCTATTGCAGCGCCGTGGAGGAAGAGGAGCGCGTCGCTGGTGTGGTGACTCTGGGGGCTCCGTACCACTTCACTCGCGGCTCCCCCTGGCTCACTTTGCTCGGGGGAGCCCTGCTGACCCTGGACGCCAGGCTCGACCTGCCCAACCTACCGGTGCCAGCGCGCACGTATGGTTGGTTCGTGCGCCGAGCCAGGCGCATCGTCGACAGTCGACTCTATCCTCTGCCATTGCGTGGCTTTCATCGGGGATCCGTCGAGGAAAAGGTGCTGCGGGAACACATGGCTCTTGCGATGGACATCGGCAGCCTCTCCACCATGCGCGGTATGTTTTCCCGAGCCCGCGAAGCCAAACGCGGCGACGCGGACGCCGGCCTGTTCGGATACGCGCGCCAGTTCGAAGACCTCGACAAGCCTCTACTGGTCATCTCAGGCCGCTTCGACGATCTGGCCCCACCGAAATCCGTTCAACCCGCTTTTGCCCGTTCGCGGTCCACCGACAAGACCTACCGACAGTTGCCCTTCGGCCACGTGGACATGCTGGTTGGGCGCCAAGCCCCGCGGCTCACGTGGCGGCTGATCGACGACTGGCTTCGCAGCCAAACCGCGGAGGACGCTACTTTTTCGGGGCAGCAAGCTGCTTCTTGAGCTTCGCGACCTCAGCCTCGAGGTTCTTGACCTGGCGTTTCAAGGTCTTGTGATCCTCTGCCGTCGCGAGACGCATGTTTTTTGCGAAACGCGTCGTCTGTTCCACGGTGAAGGTCTCGACCTTCCCAGGCACTTGAACGACGGTCATCATCGCCTTCATGAACTGCTCGTTCTGCATCAGCTTGATGACCCGCGGGTCACCCATCAGCTCCAGACCGCGTTTCTTGACCTTGTCTTTGATTCCCATGTCGACAGGCGCGATACAGCGCGCCAGGCAGCGCGGCAAGGCTCCTGATAGAGCGCAAAACTGGACGCTAAAATCCCGGGCTCTGGGCGAGTAGCGCGACCTGGCAAGTATCGCTATCCTGTGGGTATGGGTCGAACTGCGCTGTCCGTGTGCTCAGTGCTCGTCCCGGCACTACTGGTCGCCGTGGTCGCTGGCTGTGGCAACTACGTGCAGCGCGGTGGCACACTCTATGCCGATGGACGCTACATAGAAGCGGCGGAAGTCTTCGAGCGCACGGAGCGACGCCTCGGCGAATACACGCCGAAAGAGCGCGCTGAGTACGGCCTGTATCGCGGCATGACCCTGTTGGTCCTCGGCGATCTGAATCACGCACATCGCTGGCTCGCCTACGCCTACGAGGTCGAGCGCGCCAATCCTGGCTCCTTGCGATCGGACCGCCGCGCCCTACTCGATCGCGGATGGTTCGAGCTGGGCCAGCGTACGAAAAACTCGGCTCCGTCACCTTCACCTCCGGGGACGGCTCTGGCCGCAAGCGGAGCTCCAGAAGCTCCCCTGCCCGAACCCGAGAAGAAGACCTCCCCGGATTCATCCAGCCAGCACAGCCTCGTGCCCTGATTCTTTGTGAACCGCGGCGCACCTCAGGTTAGCCTCTCGCCATGCTTCGCTCGCGCACGTGCATCGCTCTAGCCGTGATGCTGCTGTCGGCTCCCAGCTCTGCGGGGCAGAGCTGCCACGACGGGATCAAGAACGGCCCTGAGGCGGACGTGGATTGCGGCGGTGATTGTCCCCCCTGTGCCCTAGGCAAGGTGTGCACGAGTGCGCGTGACTGTGCCAGCGGGCGCTGCGAGGAGGGCGAGTGCGTGGAGCGAGTGATACCCAAGGGCGAAGCTCCGCCTCCGGGATACGAGGCTCGGACCAGCTTCTCGGATCCCGGCGCGACGGCGCGCCACACGGGGATCGTGTTCTTCTCGATTGGCTACGCGGGCGCCTATGTGTCCGCCGTCACGCTGCCGGGCAAGCTGTCCGCGATGTACGCCCCGATCGCCGGCCCTTGGCTCAGCCTGAGCCAGGTGAACGGCGCCGGTGAAAAGGGGCTCATCATCGCCGATGGCGTGTTTCAGGCAGCGGGCGCCATTCTCATCATTGGCGGCGTCGCCAGCAGTGGGTCACAGATCGTTCGCACCCCCGCGCAGGCAAAGCTGCACATCACGCCGCGCCTCGGACCGCACATGACCGGCCTGGACTTGGTGGGTCACTTCTGAGTGCGGTGGTCCAGTCGAGGCCAGGTTCCTCTGCTTGGAGCCACGGATCCGAACAGACCCAAAAACCCTTCCCGACCTTCCATCCTTCCTGTTTGCCTCCCATCAAGCGCGACGTGCTGCTGTGGCGGCGGGTCGCCACGGTGTCAGTGATAGGTGGCGGTCATCATCAGCGTGGGGGCGTAGGACTTGTGCTTCCACTCGACCCCTTCGGGATCCGAGCCACTGGTCCAGGCGTATATGAAGCGTCCTGAGAGACCCAAGCTCCATTCGTCCCCTACGAACCAATCATGCCCGACGCCGACGACGAAGCCGGGCCCAACCGCGGTGTGCGCCCGCGCATCGTCCCCGCTCTCTTTGGGCAATGCCTGGCCCATGACCACGGTGGCCAAGCCGAACCCTGCCTGAAAGTGCAGCCCGCCAGTCGGGAAGATGTAGTAGTCCACGCCGGGCGCGAACAGGGCCAACTGCGTCAATTCAAACTCGTAGTCGCCTCGACCAACATCGTTGCCCGACGAAGAAGACGACGGCATCGTGGCGGTATAGGCCCCCGCAGTGATGGCGAACCCCGCAAAAGGCGAGAAACCAACCGCCAGCTCCGTGGCAAAAGCGAAACCCGACGCGCGAGCATCGAAGCTCGTGGGGTCTCCCGTCTCGATGTTCTTGAACTCCTTGCCTTGAGACTCAATGCCGTCCGAGGCGAAACCGATGCCGCCAGCGAGCCGCAGATAGAATCCGCCGTGATGGCGGGGCCCGGGTTCGTCCTCGACCTCGTACCCTGGCCGATCGCCGTCGTCCCCGTCGCCCTGGTAGGGCGGACGGACGTAGGGGCCGAGCACCGGATCGGTCAATTGGCGGGGATCGGGGCCCCGGGGCTGCCCGCCCGTTTTTCGCTCCCCGTCGGCAGCCGCCGGCGGAGCGCAGAGCAGCAAAGTGAGTGCGAGCCCGGAGCGGCGAAGCATGACGGCGGCGAGCCTAGCCGAAAGGTGCCCATCGGGCGAGGAGCAGCCAGCCATGCCCAGGGATTTCAGGGCGGCCCTGTCAGAGCTGCGGGTGCAACCCTGAATTGAACGCGTGGGAGGAGGGTCGGAGGCGACGTTTCAGAGTTGCCGGTGCAACTCTGAATTGGACACGTGGGAGACGGGTCGGAGGCGACGTTTCAGAGTTGCCGGTGCAACTCTGAATCGGACATGTGGGAGGAGGGTCGGAGGCGACATTTCAGAGTTGCCGGTGCAACTCTGAATCGGACACGTGAGAGGAGGGTCGGGGGCGACGTTTCAGAGTTGCCGGTGCAACTTTGAATCGGACACGTGGGAAGCGGGCCGGGGGCGACATTTCAGAGTTGCCGGTGCAACTCTGAATCGGACACGTGGGAAGCGGGCCGGGGGCGACATTTCAGGGTTGCCGGTGCAACTCTGAATCGGACACGTGGGAAGCGGGCCGGGGGCGACATTTCAGAGTTGCCGGTGCAACTCTGAATCGGACGCGTGGGAGGAGGCGCGCGGGTGCCGGTCGGGAAGCCGACCAGAACGCCAAGCCCCACACACGAAGTTCGTGGTGGGGCGGGCAGCGTGCTGCGGCGAGGGATTAGGGATCCAGGGACGCCACAGCGCTCGACCCCAAACCCAGCCCATCAACCGTCGGTATTGTTCACCGATCCGATCTTGTTCACGTTGAAGGTGAAGCTTCCATTCTTGCTGGCGACGGTCACCTTGATGGTGTCCTCGTCCACGCGGTCGAAGGAAAGCGAGAGGAACTGGCCCTTCGGCGTCACGAGCTTGTAGCTGCCCGACTGCGGAACCGGATCGATCCAGCGCATCTGAACCTTGTCGATGGCGAGATCCCACTCGCCGCGCGGAGTCTTCCAGTTGCGGGAGCCGTCGACCTGGATGCCTTCCAAGAGACCACCTTCGAGCAAGGACTGGGTGCGGTCACCGCTGCCGGTCACCATGTACTGATCCGAATTGCGGGTCCAAGTGGCCGTGTGCTCGACGCGGCGGCTCTTTTCCGACAGATCCCAGGTCACGTCCGCAGTGCCGTCGACGGTCACCTTGCCGTTCGAAAACGCCGTCCACTCGTGGTGCACTAGCACCTGAGCGTCGTCGTTGGCCTTGACCGAAACCGAGTGGGAACCTTCGAACTTGTGCCCCTTGTAGGTGCAGTTGCCGGGCAGGGCGCCGTAGACGATGGTCAGCTTGGCCTTTTCCAGGGTGATCTGGGCGCAGGGTAGCTGGGAGGCGACGAAGGTCTTGATCTCCTGCGCCGCATTCTCGACGGCCTGGCCGATGGTGAAGTTCGTGCTGATTTCGACGCTCGCGGAGGTCAGGTTTTCGGCCTGGGACGCGAAGCTTATCTCGGTGACCGCTTCGGCTGCTTCCCCCAGGGTCAGGCGGTCCTCATCCTTCTTGTTGTTGGGGCAGGCGGCCAAGGCCACAGGCAGAACGAAAGCGGGCAAGAGATGGCGTAGTTTCATGATTTCCGAACCTCCGAGAACCTTCAAGTGCACTTGGCGTGCCGGGGGCGCGTCAAGGAGCCGATGTAGGTGCAACTGCAGTAATTGCGGGGTTTTTGAGCAAAGGCGCGGGGACGCGAAAACGGCGTGACCATGCGGTCACAACCGAGACCAGTCGTTCATTCACGTCCTGACGCCAATGTCAGGGGGAGTCGAGGGCATCCAGGCCGAGCTCAACTTCGACACAGACACTCTTGGACGTTGGGTCTGCGATTCGGGAGGCTATCCGGCGAGTCCGCAGGTTTGAGCCCAGTCGCGGCTCCGACCGCGGTGGGCTAGAGTGCGTGCCGGATGGCTGCGGCTCGGGCACCGATCGTCTCCCAAGGCGCAGCGCTGGCCGAGCGCAGTTTCGCCTACGAGCTCGACCGGGAGCGCGAGCGCTTCGTCGCTCGAACCGTATGGGTGCGCGTCGCATTGATCTTGGCCTGGCTTGGTCTTGCGTTGGTCATGAGCCTCGCCTTCAAGTACTCGGGTTGGCGCGCTCAGCTGCCGGGTATCCTCGGTTTGCTCGCCTATTCCGTGGTCCTGGCCTTCGTGACCCGGCGCTTTCCTCGGCTGAACCGCACTGGCTACTTCGCGATCCCTTTTGTGGACGTGCCAGCGGTGCACTTCGTCATGCTGAACACCGTGAACAGCATGCCCGAGCTCGCAGACAAGGCGTCGGCCTCGGTCGCCACCCTCGGCGTGCATGTGCTCTTCGTGGCGCTTTCGTTGCTGTCGCTCGATCGCCGAGCCGTCGTGGCCACAGCTTGTGTCGCCATCGTATTGGAGACTTGGTTGCTGTATGCGGCCGGGCTCGACAAGTCTGGGGTGCGTGGCGTAGCGTTCATCGTGCTGAGCATGACCCTGTGGGTCAGCCTTGCGGGCATTGCACGGGTCACTCGCTTGGTGGAGAGCGTTTCGGCCAATCGAGCCGCCCGCAGTCGTTTCGAGCGTTACTTTGCGCCAGCCGTCGCCGCTCGCATTCAGGCCGCAGGCAGCCCGGGACCCACCAGCGAGCGCCGCAACATCACCGTGTTGGTTTCGGACATTCGTGGCTTCACTGCCATGTCGACGAAGCTGGACGCCGAGCTCCTCGTGCGCTGGCTCAACGAGTACCTCACCCGCATGGTCGACATCGTCTTCGAGCACGGTGGCACCTTGGACAAGTTCCTCGGCGACGGCATCTTGGCTTACTTCGGCGCGCCCCTCGAGGATCCCCAGCATGCGCAACGGGCCGTGGATTGCGCCCAGCACATGCTCACGGACCTCAAAGCGCTCAACGCCGCTCGCGAGTCGCGGGGAGAGCCACCCTTGGCCATCGGCATCGGTATCCACAGCGGCGACGCCATCGTGGGCGATGTCGGCTCCCCGCGACGACGCGAGTACACAGTGATTGGTGACACCGTGAACACCGCCTCACGCATCGAAGGGTTGACTAAGAAGGTGGGTAAACCACTGCTCGTTTCCCGCGCCACCCTCGAGCGGCTCGCCGAGCCGACTTCTTTCGAAGCCGCCCCGCCCGAGGAGGTGAAGGGCAAGCAGGGCGCCCTCGAGATCTTCTATCCCGCGGATTGATTGTTCTGTGATTGCGCGGAGTGGCGCTGAATTGCTTGATCCGCGCGGGCTGTTCTGCGATTCCGCGGGGCGGCGTTGAATTACTTGGTTAGGGCGGAGTTGGTGCGATTGCGCGCTGTGCGCTAGCTGTGCCGCGTTGAGACCGGTGCGGGCTGGTGTTGCGATTGCGCGGGGTGGCGCTGAATTGGGTGCGGGCTGAGCTGTGTGGAACCAGGTCGCCAAGGTGGACTTTTTCTGCAAACTCGGTGGCCGTAGGGCCTCTGGGTAGGGAGAGGAGCATCTTCGTGCGCTACAAATCCCTGCTTTTTCTTGGAACCCTGGTGACGGTTGGCTGCGGCGGGGATGACTCGTCGGGGTTGGGCACGGGCGGCACCGGCGCGACCGACGCCGGCACCGGTGCGCGCGCTGGAGCCGCAGGAACCGGGAACGGCGGTGGATTCGCGGGCACGTCGGGCGGCAGCTCGGGAGGCGCAGCGGGCAGCACGTCGTCGGGCGGAACGTCCGGAACAGCGGGCAGCAGCTCGGGAGGCACCGCGGGCAGCACGTCGTCAGGCGGAACGTCGGGCAGCAGTGGGTCCGGCGGAGCAACGAGCACCGGCGGAAGCGTCGGGTCCGGCGGGGCAGCCAGTACGGGAGGAAGCACGAGTACTGGCGGCACAACGAGTACTGGTGGAAGCACCAGTACCGGCGGGACAACGAGCACCGGCGGAACGACGAGTACTGGCGGCACAACGAGTACTGGTGGAAGCACGAGTACCGGCGGCAGCTCCGGAAGCGGTGGCGCCCCTGCCTGCAACGACAAGTTCGAGACCATCACCGGCACGGGCCTACACACCTCCATCGCCGTCGATGGCAGTGGCGCCATCTACATCGCTCACGCCACCAAGAGCAAATCCGATCTGCGCTTGGTCGAAAGCGCGAACGGCAAGAGTTGGAGCTCGACCCTCATCGACAGCGGCGATGTGCAAACGCCCATCGGAACGCAAGTCGGCACCGTCGGCGCCGATGCATCCCTAACAGTCGATGGCAGCGGCAACTTGCACGTGTCCTACTTCGACGCATCTCGCGGCGATCTGCGATATGCACGGCGGCCCAAGGGCCAGGCTTGGAACATCGAAACCGTAGACTCAGCGGGCACCGTAGGCAGCGACACCGCGCTAGCCCTGGACGCGGCCGGAGGCGTGTTCATCAGCTACCACGACATCGACAATGGCGACTTGAAGCTCGCGGAGCGTCCAAAAGGCGGCAGTTGGAAGTTCACCCCCATCGACACGGCGGGTGACGTCGGTGAGCACACTTCAATCGCGGTCGGCGCCACCGGCACCGTGCACATCGCCTATCGCGATGTGACCCACAAGGATCTGCGCTACGCCCGTCGCCCCAAGGGCGGCAGCTTCACGACCCAGCTCGTCACGGCGTACTCGACCACCACCCCACCGGCCCCCGGCACCGACGGTGAGTATACGAGCATCGGTGTCGACGCGTCCGGCGGCGTGCACATCGCGCGGCACAACTTCGGACTCAAGTACTCCTATCGCGCACCGAACGGCACCTGGTCGCACAAGACCGTCGACGCCTCCAGCTCTTCCACCGGTCGCTACGCACCCCTCGTGGTCGATCCGAACGGCGCCATCCACATCGGCTACTACACGTCGAATGGCAGCGATCTCAAGTACGCCGTCTTGCCCAAGGGCAGCAGCTGGGCGGTCTCCAGCATCGACACTCAGGGCAGCGTCGGCGCATCGACGTCGGCAGCGCTCGCGCCGGACGGTGCACTGCATTTGGCCTACGCCAAGACCGTGTTTTCCGGGGGCAGCGTGTCGGATCTCCTGCGCCACGCACGGCTCTGTCCGTAGGCCTTGCGATTTCGCTGGGTAGCGCTGAATTACTTGATCAGTGCGGAATTGGTGCGGGCCAGTTCTGCGTTTTCGCGGGGTAGCGCTGAACTACTTGATCAGTGCGGACATGGTGCGCGGGCCGGTTCTGCGATTCCGCGAGGCAGCGCTGAATTACTTGATCAGTGCGGACATGGTGCGCTGGCGGGCCGTGCGCCAGTTGTGCGGCTTTGAGAAAGGCGCGGGCTCGTTTTGCAATTCCGCGCGCTGGCGCTGAACTACTTGATCCGTGCGTATTTGGTGCGACTGACCGCGCGTCGATTTGGTGCTAATTCTCGCGGCATGCGTCGACGCGCGTTGGTGGGTGCTGTGACCTTGGGCTTTGTTGCGCTCGCCTTGAGCGGCTGTGGTGGAGCGCCGCGGATGCCGACGAAACAGGACGCCATGGATTCGACCTTCGCCGGCAAGAACAAATGCCAGGCCGACGCCCACGATCGGCCCTTCATCGTGGAGTGGGACGCCACGGACATTGCGACCTTCGAAAACCGCGCGGCTCGCGACATCGTGTTCGTGCGCTACGAGGGCTGCGAGCTGCGCGTCATCGACTCGTGCTCCGACGACTCCGTGCCCGGGCGCTATGGCAGCTACGGCCCGCCCAGCTGGACCAGTGGCGCCGTCGAGAAGATCAGCATCGCCGACAGCGCCGAGCTCTACGCCAAGCTGCCCCTGGGCGTCGCCACCTTTGGCGGTGAAGTCGAGCGCGGCGTCAGCCTGGACATCGAGTACTACGTGAGCGGCGTGGCAACGGCGACTCGCGGCTCGATGTACCGCGGCGCTCTCAAAGACAATCCGGGCTGCACCGAAGCGACCCACTTCGTCAAGGCGTACAACCTGGGCGCCTTTGCATCAACGCGTCGGAGGCTGCGCGAGATGCCGCGGGCGCCAACGTGCAAGGCGTCGGCGTGGGTGGCGAAAGCCGCCGTTCCACCAAAACCGCCAAGCGCGCAGGCGAGCTGAAAGCTTGCACCGGCACCACCGCCGCGGAGAGCGACAAATGCAAAGTGCCGATCCGCTTGGCGCTCGTCGCGATCAAAGACGGCCAGGGCCCGGTGCGACGAGGCGCAGGCCCACCTGCCAACAAGGAGCTCGATCTGGACGGCACGCCGATGATGCAGGCGGGCAAGCTGCGCAACTCGGCGCAAGAGAAGGCCCAGCTGAAGGACGGCGCAGGCTGCCTTGCGGACTTGAACGAAGCGGACAAGATCGATCCCGATCCCACCCGCATCTCCACCAATCCCAAAGCGCTACTGTGGCTCCGCGCCACATGCGAAATGCTCACCGGCGACTGCAAGAGCGGCAAGCTGCACCTACGCAAATCACGCCAGGCTCAGAGCCCCGGCCTGAGTGCGAAGCTCTACGACGACATGGTCAACACCAGCGCCAAGAACTTCTGCCCCGTAGATCAGCTGAGCGCCTGGGACCGCATCGATCGCCTTTCCCGCGACATGTACTTCGCCTGGACCAAGAAGCAGCCCGGACAATGCGCCAGCATCGCCAAGCGACTCATGGCCGAATTGGACAAGGCCCCCAAGAAGTCAGGCAAGCAGGACATGACGGCCCGCTTGGACCGTGACCGCACGCTCAAAGGAGCCTGGACCGCCATCGGCAACGCCGGCGAGTGCCTCGCCAAAGCCGGCAAGTGCGCCGAGGGCAAGAAGCTCGCCCGCGAGAGCATCAAGCGCCGCGGCCGCAACCTCAAGGCGCTCCAGGAGCCCGGCTACACCCAGCGCTGGGAAAAAGCCTACCCAGAGTGCAAGGGCAAGTAGCGCGCTACTTGACAGAACCCTCGAGCGCTTTCACGTCGAGCAGATCCTTGTCCCTGCCGGCGGCGCGCTTGTTGGCGATCAGCGCATCCCTCCCCAGGACGGAGAACGATTGGCCCTGAACCTCAACCCGCAATCGTGTCGCCCATGCATCGTCGAAGGTCACGCCGCTGATGGAAGTCAGAAGGTCGATACGTCGCGGTGGAAGGCCAATCTGGTAGACGACGTCGGGGACTTCAAAGTCCGCCGACGAAATCCCATGCGCGTCCGTGGGCGCGCCGAAGATCTCCAGAGCGCGCATCAAACGCTGGCTGTTCGCTTTCGACGGTCGCACCAGGATGTCGAAGTCGCCAGTGGCTCGCGGCAAGCCATGCGCTGCCAGAGCATGGGCACCAACGACCAGAAACTCGACATTTGCATCCGCAAGCGCCGCGAGCATGTCGCGGAAGTCCTCGTTGAGTTCCGCGCGGCTCATTTCTCGGGGCGAACGACACGACCCGCCGCTTGGCTGCGCGGGTAGTCGGGCAGCTCTCGGCCTGCCATTGACCATGCGTCGAGGGTGAGCTGGTGCACCATGGCCACCAATTCTGACGGGCTCGCGCCGACGATAATGTCGCTAGCATCCGCGCTCCGGTCACCCAGGGAGACACGGCGAATCGTCCAATTGCCGCGGGCGCGACGCCTCGCGACGGCATCATCGTTCATGTACCTAGGCTATCATACCGGCGGATCGTTGCAGCGGCGGCCGAAGATCGCGCACAGTCGTCAAATGTTTGGCGTGGGTCGACGCGCTTGTGACGCGCTTCGCGATACCCGAAGGGGTAATACCCGACGGGGCATCACCGGCGGCCATGGTCCTCTACTCTCGGGGAAGCGCACGTGGGGGCAGTGCGCCCTGTCGCGACGAACCTCACGAAGAACTCAACCCGGGTTCAGAATGACTGCGCCCACGCGCGTGATCGCCGTGAAGTGCGCATCAAAGGTGAGCACGCTCGCGCCGACGCTGCCAGCCACCGCGGCGATCCAAATGTCGTTCGCGGGCAGAGGCGTCCCCGCCTTTCGCAGCGCCACCACGATGTCGGCGTAGACGCGAGTCGCGGCGTCGTCCACGTCGAGAACCTCGACGACCGGGTGCCGAAGAAAGGCCGCGAGCTGTCGCTCGTTTTCCTTCGCTTTGCGCCCCAGCGCAAAGCCCGCTCGAAGCTCCCCCAACACGATCGCGGGAACACCAACCCAGGTCGCGGAGTCGAGGACCTCCACCACCTGAAGCTCCCCGCGCTTGAACCGACTGTACGCTGACGTGTCGAGGCAGAGCTTCACGACCAAAGCTCTTCGTCGATCTGCTCGAAGACCGCCGTGTCGTCCTCAAACCGTTCGAACTCCGCCTGCGACCAAGTCCCCGCGAACTTGCATAACCCATTGCTACGCGGCTCAGCCGACACCCCAAGTGCACGCCGCAACAGATTGAGCACCGTCTCGTTGAGCGAGGTGTCTCGCTGACGTCGCTCACGCTCCAACGCCTGGGCCAAAGCCTTGTCCACATTGCGGATTGTGAGTGCTTTCATTTGTTGAAGTCTATGACTGCGTACATATTCGGTCAATCGCGCCGTCGTTTTCGAGCAGCTCGGCAGACCAAACACCAATTGTCGAAAGCACTGGCTCGCCATCCGATGACCCGAGGTAGGCAACCTTGCCTAGTGGCAGCCTTGCCTACCTCTTCGAGGCGCCGCCTTCGGCGCGCGCCTTCATCGAGTTGTCCGAGGATATGGTAGTTGCAGAGCGCCCGGCATCAGCATGACAGCCAGCACACGCCGGCCTGGGTATCGGCAGTGCCACCGCATACGTTGACGCACTGACTCACGGTGTAGAGCCCGCCTTCACCGCAGGGTCCACCCGGAGGGCAACCTCCGCCAGAGCCACCCTGTGCGACCAACTTCTTGCGCCCACAGGAGCAGCGCTGCTGTGCATCACACGTCTGTCAACGGGCATCCGAAACGGCGTCTAAGTGGGCGGCATGGCGGAGGTGCCCATATTTGCGCGTGAGTGATGCCCGGATTTACGCCGTCGGATAGAGCGCGTGAAATTGGGCCCGGTCGGGTGGGCGCTTGGATGATCTCGATGCCCAGATAGATGAAAGGCCCGGGGCGCAACCCGAGCCTTTCCAACCGCGATCAGTTGTGGCGCAAGCATCGCTGATAGCGGCGTACGGATCCAGAAAACTGCTGGGCGGAGTCCGCGATCAGCGATTCGTTCCGGCTTTTCAACTGTCAGCGGTGCCACGGCCAGGTGAAGCTTTGCCAACGTTGCGACCGAGGGCAGCTGTATTGCAGCAGTGACTGCGCTTCAATAAGTCGCAGCCAAAGCGTGCGAGAGGCGGGGGCTCGGTACCAGCGCACGCGCCGTGGAGCGCGGCTTCACGCAGAGCGACAAGCCCGTCACCGGGCGCGGCGGCGAGAAAAAGTGACGCATCACCCCTCGTCATTAGACGCCAGCGGGCGCAGCAGTGGACCCGAGAGTGAGGCGGCACGGCACGCCGTCCTCGAGGCTAACCCCAATGATGCGTCTGACAGCCCAGCTTCAGGTTTCGAAAACGGAGATGCAGCTTCTGGTGACGTCTCCGGAACAAGGGGATGTGCTGAAAGCGAGGCTGTCGCTGCGACCGTCTCACCCTCGCGCTCTTCTGACATTGCTCGAAGGGCTCGCGCTGTGGAGCGGGGCGAAGCTCTGCGTTGCGATTACTGCGGAGCAGAACTGCCCAAGTTGGCTCGACTCGGGGCTGTTTGGCGACGAGCTATGGCCCGGGGAAAGCCAACTCGTGCAGTACGAGGTCGCCGGCCGCGCCCGCCCAAAGCGCCTACGAGGCGTGGGTGACTTTCGTCGCATGCGTGGACGAGGTGCGCGGTGATCAGCAAGGAGCGCAGAGCCGAAATCCTCCGGCTGTACCACGCGGAGAAGTGGAAGATCGGGACGATTGCCCAGCAGCTTGGCATCCACCACGGCACGGTGCGGCGTGTCCTGCGAGACGCCGGGGTCGACACGGTGTCCCGGAGTCTGCGTCCGTCAATTACCGATCCCTACGTCCCACTGATCATCGAGACGCTGGCGCAGTACCCGAAGCTGCCGGCGATCCGCGTTTACGCGATGGCGAAAGAGCGGGGCTACCAGGGCGGCTCAGATCATTTTCGCCGCATCGTCGCTCGACACAGACCGCGACCAACAGCGGAAGCGTACATGCGTTTGCGCACGCTGCCTGGCGAACAGGGCCAAGTGGATTGGGCGCATTTCGGGACTCTTTCAGTTGGGCGAGCGAGCCGGCAGCTGATGGCATTTGTGATGGTGCTCAGCTGGTCGCGGATGGTGTTTCTACGCTTCTACCTGAACGCCAACATGTCGAGTTTTCTTCACGGGCATGTGTCTGCGTTTGATTTCTGGGCAGGCGTTCCACGGGTCCTGCTGTACGACAATCTCAAGAGTGCGGTGCTGGAGCGCAAGGGCGATGCGATCCGTTTTCACCCCACGCTGCTGGAGTTAGCTGGCCACTATCGCTACGAGCCACGCCCAGTCGCGGTGGCACGCGGCAATGAGAAGGGCCGCGTCGAGCGCGCGATCCGCTACATCAGATCCAGCTTCTTCGCCGCACGCGAGTATCGCGATCTCGACGATCTGAATGAGCAAGCACTCGACTGGTGCCTGGGCACTGCGGCGGAGCGTCGTTGTCCCGAGGATGAGACCCTGAACGTCTCGGAGGCCTTCGCCGAAGAGAAGCCGCGTCTGTTGGAGCTACCGAGCAATCCATTTTTGACCGACGAGCGCATCGAGGTTGCCGTGGGCAAGACGCCCTACGTGCGTTTCGACCTGAACGACTACTCCATTCCGGCAACGCATACACGCAGGAGCCTCACCGTGGTGGCAAGCATGACGACCGTGCGTGTCCTCGACGGTGAAGACACCATCGCGGAGCACGCCCGGTGCTGGGA
The DNA here is from genome assembly GCA_965222375.1 of Polyangiaceae bacterium. Taxonomy (GTDB): domain Bacteria; phylum Myxococcota_A; class Polyangia; order Polyangiales; family Polyangiaceae; genus JACKEA01. Next base: position 1,053,985 of record CBDCTZ010000016.1, on the reverse strand, counting down.
TCGCCGTCAGGCGATCGAGGAGCCGGCACACATTGCGGCGCTTGCAGAGTGGAAACGGCAAGCCCACGCGCATCGCGGCCTTGATCGCTTGCATCACGCGGCGCCATCTTCCCGAAAGCTTTTCAAAGTGCTGGCCGAGCAGGGCAAGAACTTGGGCGGCGCGACGATTGCGATGCTCAAGCAGCTGGACCGAGTTGGGGCCGCGGAGCTGGAAGCTGCGCTGGCCGAGGTTGTGCAACTCGGCACACCACACCTTGCGGCTGTGCACCACGTCCTGGAGCGACGCCGCTACGAGCGCGGCACCCCTCCACCCGTGGGGCGACATCTTCCCGACGACGACCGCGTGCAAGGCCCGGTCGTCACCCCGCATTCACTCAGCGACTACGACGGTATTGGGAGAGACGATGATGACAACGACGACGAGCGATCAGGCTGACAAGGATCTGCGAGAGCGTGCGCACCGCCTGGGGTTGCACGGTCTTCTGGCCAACTGGGACGACGTGGTGAGCGCAGATTGGCTTGGTCCGTTGCTCGCCTACGAGGAAGCCGAACGCACCCGGCGCAGTCTGGAGCGTCGCATCAAAAATGCCCGGCTGGGTCGATTCAAGCCGCTCACCGACTTCGATTGGAAGTGGCCGAAGAAGATCGACAAGAGCTCCGTCGACGAGCTCTTTCGCCTCAACCTATTCGCCGAAGGCGCCAATGCCGTGTTGCTTGGGCCCAACGGCGTCGGCAAGACGATGTTGCTCAAAAATCTCGCACATCACTGCGTGATGCGCGGCTATACGGTGCGTTTCACCACAGCCAGCGCCATGCTCAACGAACTTGCGGGTCAAGACAGCAGCGCCGCCCTCAGCCGTCGCCTGCGCCAATACACCCACCCGCAGCTCCTGTGCGTCGACGAGGTCGGTTACCTTTCCTACGACAGCCGCTATGCCGATCTGCTCTTCGAGGTCGTCACCAGACGCTACGAGGCGCTCAAGCCCGTGGTGCTGACCACGAACAAGCCCTTCAGCGAGTGGCCCGACGTCTTTCCCCACGCCGCCTGCGTCGTCACCTTGGTCGATCGCCTCATCCACCGCTGCGAAGTCATCCACATCCAGGGCCAGAGTTACCGCGCAAAGGAAGCCAAAGAACGCGCCGCCTCCAAAAAGGCGAACAAGCCCACTTAGACGCGCCCATCTATGCGCCCTTTTTCATGACCGCTAACACACGTCCCCCACTCGCACGCCATCAGGGCGCAGGTCGCATTGCACAGCGACGCATCGCAGCCGTTGGGCTCTGGACCGCCGGTTTGCCCGCAACCGGCAACTGGATCAGCCGGTGGCGGACACTCCTCCTCGCAGCACTTGCAGTCGCCGTTGAGTTGGCTTCCGTCCGACAGTGCAAGCGAAAAAAGCGAGTACTTGCTGCTGGCGGAATCCCTGGCCGTGACATACACGCGCCCCTCATCAATCACCGGCGCGCTCGCAGTGCCCGAAGCCAGCCTCACGCTCCAAGAAAGGTCGAGGGGAGGCTTGCCAGTCTCCAGCGGGTTTTCGCCCGCGTGGCGTCCATCGTAGCCGAGCATCTGCCAGCTGCTCGTGGGCGCGGCACAGCTTCCCTTGGTGCAGACCTCGGCATTCTTGCACTGGTTGCCGCATGCTCCGCAGTTCGAAAAGCTGGTCGCCGTTACCATGCACGAGCCGCCGCACAGCTTGGCGCCAGGCGCGCAGACGCAGGCGCCGCCGGTGCAAACCTCGTTTTCGGCGCACATGTTGCCGCATCCACCGCAGTTCGAAGCGTCCGTCTGCGTATCGAAGCATTTGCCGTTGCACCGGCGTCTGCGCCATGTCAGATTTTTGTCAGTTGATCGCGTCCCACACGCCCCCGAGTTTCCCCATCGCCCGCGAGGCGGGTGTTGGAGGACGAGATGCAAAGGCGAATTGGAACGTCATCGAAGAAGGTTGCACTCCGGAGCTTGCGAACCCTCGCGATGCTGGTGCTCGCGTTGGTCCAGGCCTGCGGCGGAGACAAGGGTGGCGAAGGAGGCAATCCTAGCGACACGGCCTCTACCAAGAGCGCCGCCTGCTCGGCTCTGACCTATTGCTGGACCGTTGTGGACATCAGCGGCACCTGCGTCAACCATCCCGCCTACTCGAGTTGCGCGACGGTCCAAGGTGAGCTGCCGGGCGAGTTCGCGGACCGCGTGTCCTTCCTCATCGATCCGACGCTTGCGGCAGAGCGCGGGGAGCCGCGACTCCAGCCCGTCCCGACCGAGCCGGGTACCGGTGAGTTGTGGTGGACGCTGAAACGCGACCGCGTCAGCGTGGTGTCCGGCACCGTTCTCCGTGAGCAATCCGGTGCGCAGGTCGGCCTGGCCAACGTGAAGGTTTCCGTCCCCGAGCAGCCCAACTACGCGCACGTCTTGAGCGAGCTGTATTCCTCTGTCGGCGGCAGCGGCAATGCGACTGGCCGCTTCTACATGGCCGTCAACGGCGGCACTCCGATCCGTCTTCGCTTCGAAAAGGACGGCTACCTCCCCGCCGAGCGCGTCATTCGACCGGTCGCTGGTCAATTCGTGAACCTCGATCCCGTCGAACTCGTAGCGGAACCCACGGGGACCACCATCACCCCGGGCTCCTCGAGCTGGACGGTGGTCGCCGGAGCATCGGAAACGGACACCGATGGCACGCGCACCGCCCGAGCCTTCTTCCCGCCAAACACCAACTGGACCAACGACGGCAATCCCGTCACCGCAAACGTGACGGTTGGCGCCAAGGAGTACAGCGTAGGCGACGAGGGTCGAGAGCGCATGCCGGCGGCGCTGCCGCCATCTTCCGGCTACACCTACGCCGTCGAAATGATGGCCAAGGATGCCGCCACGGGCCAGGTGTTGCATCCGACCTTTGACCAGCAGGTGCCGATCTACGTCGACAACTTCCTGGACTTCCCGGTCGGGGCCCTCGTTCCGAGCGGCTACTATGACGCCAACAAAGGCGCGTGGCTACAACACCTGGATACGAGCGGCAGCGCTCTCAACGGCAAGGTCGTCAAGATCATCAGCATCTCGGGCACGCCTGCCGCTGCAAACGTCGATACCACGGGTAACGAGACTGCAGACAACACCGGCATCACATTGGCAGAGCGGCAGCAATTGGCCGCAACCTACTCCGCAGCCACCGAGCTGTGGCGAGTCCCGGTCCAGCACTTCTCGCCCCTGGACTTCAACTGGCCGTACGTCGCCGACGGTAGCGATCCTGCCTGGCCCGATATCGACCTGCCCGAGGACTCCCCATGCACCACGTCGGGATCCGTCATCGAGTGCGAGACCCAGGTCGTCGGCAAGTCCGTCCCCCTCTACAACACGCCTTTCTCACTGGTGTACCAAAGCTCTCGGGTTGCAGGCTATCGGGCCGCGTACCGGTTCGTCTTGCGCGTGAGCGTCGGGGGTGGCGGGGGCACGTCCCCGAAACGCCTCGACGTCAAGATCAGCTTCGCCGGCCAGACAACAACGCATACCGAAGATGAGCCCGTGAGTGGTTGGCCCGGGTCCATCGATATCCCGATCGACTGGGATGGCCTCGATGCATTTGGCAATCCGGTAGACGGCCCTCAACAGGTCACCGTCGAGACAGGACTTAGCTATGGCGCCAAGTACGCGGCAGCTCCGGGTTTCAATGTACCGATCGCCGCGGGCACTGCCCCCTGGACAGCTAATCCCGCCCGGGAAGAAGTCACAGTCTGGACCCGGAACCAGTTCGTGCTTGGCTCCTTGGACGCCACCAAGCTCGGCTTCGGCGGATGGACCCTGGACGCGCAGCACGTCTACGCTCCACAAACCCGCACGCTGTACTACGGAAGCGGAGGCCATCGAGACGCTGCCTCCCTTTCGAACACCATCGCTTCTGTGACTGCCAAGCAAGGCAGCTGTACTCCGGGCGACGGGCCGGCGGCGAGCGCGTGTCTCTCTCGCCCCGGACGCATCGCCTTTGGTCCGGACGGTGCGCTTTACGTTCCTGAATTCGGCGCGGGCAAGGTTCGCAAGATCCTTGACGGCAACATGACGACTGTGGTCAGTGGCCTTGCCAGCCCATCGGATGTCGCCGTCGCCGCGGACGGTTCACTCTACATCGCGGAGACCGGTGCGCATCGGGTCGTGATGCTGCCGCCTGGCGGAAGCAGTGTGGTGCCTGTGGCGGGAACAGGCAGCTCCGGCAACGGAGTCAACACTTCGGCCGTCGCGACGACTGTGGCTCTGAACTCACCGGAGGGAATCGAGTTAGCTGCGGACGGAACGCTCTTCATCGCCGACACGGACAATCGCAAGATCCGCCGGGTGATCGGGGGCTACGCCCAGACGATCGTGAACGAACTGGGCAAGACGCCAATTCAAATTCCCCGCGGCGATGGAGGTCCCGCATCTGCAGCTGCACTGAACCGGCCAGTGGGGCTCGGGCTCGGCAGCGACGGCAGCCTCTACATCGCAGACCAGTTTGACCATCGCATCCGTCGGGTAGACGCCAGCGGACAAATCTCGACGTTCGCGGGGGGAGGGACCGATCCTGACACAGAATCAATTTCAACGAGTCTGGCGCGACTCGACCAGCCCACGGACGTAGCCGAGGGCACCGACGGTGCGGTGTACTTCTCGGAGTGGTCGTACCACCGAGTGCGACGCGTCATCAATGCCACGGTTCAGACAGTTGCTGGGACCAAGACCGTTCCTCCGGTGCCCAATTGCAGCGGTGACGGCGGCCCCGCAACTGGAGCTCGCATACACACTCCCTTCTCCGTGGCCTTCGGCCCCGACAACACGCTCTATGTGTCTGATCACGACCTGGGCGGCTGCCAAAACCTGAGGCAAGTTCTTCCAGCCCGAGCCATGACGACGCAACTGGGCGACCACGTCGTACCCAGCGACGACGGCAGCGAATACTACATCTTCAACTCCTTCGGCCGCCACCTCTGGACCTACGACGCCCTGACCGGCAAACCCATCTACGAGTTCTTCTACACTCCCTATCCCAACAAAGGCCAACTGCTCACCGCGGTCGCCGGACCGAAGAACGGCCCCGATGGGTTCACCTATTTCTATAGAAACGCTGCTGGCGACCTCGACTACGTGTTGCCACCCCGCGTGGATTGGGGCGCAGCCCTGACGGCTATCTACCTCCACCCCGAAGGCTGGCTGAACACGGTTTGGCCGTGGCCAACCGGGCACACGCACTCCTTTACGTACAAGTTGGACGGCGGCAACAACGACACCGGTCTGCTCGAGTGGGCCACCACGACGGATGGTGATCTGTATCAATACGAATATGACAACCTGGGCCGCGTAGAAAAGGCCCGCGACTACAACACGCCGACGGGTACACCTTTCAAGAGCTTCACGGAGACCTTTGGCACGACGAAGACGGTCGACGTGCAGACCAACAGCGGCTTGGTGACGACCTACTCCAGCTCTCGCTCGGCCACCGGAACCAAGTTTCGCTCCATCGCACGCCCAGACGGCTCCAACGTCAGCGTCGCCTTCGGCCCGGACGGCTCCCGCACTGTGACAATGGCCGATGGCACGAAGCGCATCTCTCGCCCGGTTGGAGACCCGCGCTTCAACCTAGCGGCGGCAACGACGGAGGAGACCCTCGAGCTAGATAGCAGCAACAAGCTGACCGTGAAGGTCGACCGTGCAACGACCGGCGCCGATCCGCTCAACTTCGACACCCTGACCGAAACCCGCAAGATCACCCCGATTTCCGGCAGCGCGGTCTCGTACAAACAAAAGGTCGACCGCAACGCCAGCACCATCACCTGGACGTCGCCCGCGAACCGCAATCTGATCGCAACCTATGACGCTCAGGGCCGAGTCTCCAGTACCGCCCTCAACGCGTTCAATCCGGAGGTCGAACCCGTCACGTATCTGTATGACGCCCAGGGCCGCCTCGAGTTCGTCAAACAGGGAAACCGCTGGATCAAGAACGAGTACAACAACCAACCCGGCGAGCTGACCAAGACGCACCTACAGAACGGGGCGGCTATTCTGCGCACCACCGAGCTGTCCCACGAACCGCGCGGCCTCGTCAGCCAGTCACGTCACGTGCACGCATCGCTTTCGACTCGAGGGAATGTGGACCTCGTATGGAATGCGAACGCCAACCCCACAGAAGTCACGCCTGCCGCCAGCGGCAACGGCTATGACTTTGGCTACGGCGTAACCGGCTTCCTGGAACACGAGTGGCACCCCCTTGCGGGCTACGCGCGCAACATCCAGCGAGATAATGATCGCCGCGTCATCGCCGACCACACTCAGGTCTCCTCGGCCTACTACACACCGTCCGCAACCACCGGCCTCCCGCTGTCCGACGGCCTGTTCTGGGTCGTCGGCTCCGACTCGACCAGTGCCGCCCGCAACTATTCCCATGACTCCGTCGGCCGCGTGACGAGCATCACTCGCGCCGGGGTCACCACGGGCTTCCGCTACACCGGGAAGGGCAAGCTGCCCGACCAGATCAGCACGACCTGGGCGACGGCCGGTCAGAAGAACTACACCATCACTTACGACGGCTTCCTGCGCCCAGCCACCGAGGCCGTCACCGGCGGCGCCACGGCGACCACGACTTACGACAACGACAGCCTGGTCACCCAAGTCACCGGCACTTCCCCAGCCTTCACCGCTAGCCTCTCAAACCGCAGCGGCCAAAGCGGCCGTCTCAACTCGTGGACGTTGAGCAGCCTGACGACGACCCACGGCTATGACGAGAATCCTGGACTGAAATACGGCGACCTGACTTCTCTCAAAACGACCTTTGGCGCTTCGGAAAAGTACAAGCAGACCCTGACCCACAACACCCTCGGCCTAGTCGCGAGCCGTGGCGATTCCTTCAACGCCGCAAACCCCACCATCACGACCTACGACTACGACGGCTCCAACCGCCTCTGGAAGTCCACCAAGAACAGCGTCACAACGACCTACGCCTATGACGCCCGCGGCAATCTGCTCACCGTGAACGGAGCCACCTTCGGCACCTACGACACCGAAGACAGGCTCACGTCCCTGAACTCACCAGCCGTATCCTACAGCTACGCCGCCAGCACGGGCCAACGCCACACCCGCACAGAGTCCGGCCAGCTAACGACCTACAACTACGACGCCGAAGGCGGCCTGATGCAAGTCCGCCTCCCCGCAAACACCACCATCGACTACGAAATCGACTCCTTGGGCCGCCGAGTCACCCGCAAGAAGACGGTCAACTCAGTACTGCAAGACGAAAAGCGCTACCTCTACGCCGAAGGCAACCGCCTAGTAGCCGAGCTCAACAGCTCCGGCACCGTAGTCAGCCAATTCATCTACGCCCGCGGCGCCCACGTTCCGGATATCCTGATCAAAGGGACCACCGTCTACCAAATAGTCACCGACCACCTAGGCTCCGTGCGCCTAGTGCTCAATGCCATCAACGGCACCACCCTCCAACGCATCGACTACGACGACTGGGGGACGCCTACCTACGTCACCGGCTCAGTCAACGACCAACCCTTCGCCTTCGGAGGCGGGCTGTGGGACCCCGACACCGAGCTACTGCACCTCGGAGCCCGCGACTACGACCCGCAGGCGAGGAGGTTCATCACGAGGGACCCCAGCGGTTTCTCCGGCGGCTGGAACCTGTATAATTACGCAGGCAATGACCCGGCTAACTATGTGGATCCAGACGGGGATGTGCCTTGGCTCGCTGTCGTGGTGGTCAGAGCTGGCGCGGAGGCGGCGTATGAGATCGGCACGCAGCTAGCCCTCAACGGCGGCACGTTTAAGTGCATCACGTGGGGTGGAGTGGCGACGGCTGCATTGTTGGGCGCGGCACTTGGACCGGGTGCCCGCGCAGTGAAGCTAGCCAAAGCGAGGAAAGCCGCGGCAAACATTCCGAGTGGATCGAAGTGCTATGGCAAGTGCATAGACTTCGCCAGCCAATTGGAGGCCGCGTTGAAGCAACAAGGCATCAGTGGCTCCCGGCTTCGACTCGAGAAACAGGGTGCTCGAATTGGCGACATTCGCGGGCAAGGCACGCTGGTCGGAGACGATGTGCATGAGGCAATCCGAGTGGGAAACACAGTGTTCGACAACCTGAATCCCGGAGGGGTAAAGTATAGCGAGTGGCGCAACTCGCTGAGGTTCTTGGACTCTCCCAACACGCACATTGCGGACAAGTTCTTCCGGGCTACGCCGTTCTAGAAGGGAGCAATCGGTCGTGGTGCAATGCGATGCCCTTACACTGTTTCGATACGTCTGTGAGAAGCCTGGGATGTACGTCCAGGCTCACAGTTTCGTGGCCGTGGTGGCCTTTATTGAAGGGTACGACCTGGCACTTCAAGGAGGCGCCCTGGTGGGCTTCCGGGAATGGCTTCTGACGGGGAGCGATGAATGGACGAATTTGTCTTGGTCGATGCTAATTCGACATCAACGGGACCCCGCAACTGACCTGTCGCGACCACCCGTAGGCGATGAAGACGAAGCTCTTCTCGGCGACCTATCGAAGGCACTTGAGAGTTTTTCTCGCGACCTGACAACAGGCGGATTGCACGTCATCTTCCACCGCTACAACACCTGGCTCCTCAGCAGGAGTGAGCCGACCACCGCCGAGCTTCGGACACGACTTCGAGGAGACCTCGACACGGGCTAAACGAACACTCATTTGATTCCCCCATGCACGCCCTCTACCTCGACGACGAGCCAAAAATCCTCGCCAGCCTCCGCCAAGCCCTGAGCGGTCGCGGCATCAAGCTGACGTGCTTCAGCAAGGCTGAGGCACTGCTCGCCATCGCTCCCAGCTCGGGCGCAGATGTCATCCTGCTCGATTACGATCTGGGCGACACGGACGGCCTCACCGTCTTCCAAGCCCTCCGCGCCAAAGGCGTCACCACGCCCTGCATCCTCTACACCGGCAAGGCCGATGAAGACGAGCGCATCCAAGCGTACCGGATGGGGTTCATCGAGGTGATTCGCAAAGGCACCTCGCCAGCGGAGATTGCCGCCATCCTATTCAGCATCTTGCGCCGCCGCTCGGAGCCGCCGCCCCAGAAGAGCACAAGTTCCCTCACTCTCGATGCAAACTCCGGTGAGCTACGCAGCCCTACCTCGGACCACCACGTTCAACTCGAAAACCAGCAGTTGGAATTGTTCACGCTGATCGCTACCCGTGGCCTGCTGCGGCGCAAAGACGTCGCACCAGCTCTATTCGAAGAGCCATATCCCGAGGACGACGACGCTCGCAAGCGCATGGAAAACCGCATCACCCAAGCCATCGGCCGCCTCGACAAGGCCCTCGGTCTCTTCGAGCCCCTCCTCGACTCCCACGGCGGCCTCGTCAGGCTGACCGCAAAGGTCACCCTCATCAAGAGCGGCACCTTTCCCGCAGCTAGACCAACAGTCAAGCAAGCGGCAGCGCCAACCCCAGCAACGAAACGACACCAACGAGCAAGCTGAGCGGCAGGCTAACCCAGAGCGCGCCGCACTACCTGCACTGCAGCGTCGATGTCGCTCACGACCAGCTCAGCATCCACGCGCACGACACGCCAGCCGGCGCGAACAAGCGCACGGTCACGGCGGGCATCCCGCGCAGCTACGCGAGCGTGATAGCCACCGTCAACTTCCACTGCGAGCCTGCGCGACGGTGCGCACAGGTCGACGATGAACCGGCCGACGACAAACTCACGACGAAAGCCAACCCCAAGTTGGCTGCCCTTCAAGCGAGACCAGAGCTTGGCTTCTGAAAACGTGGGATGACGCCTTCGTTCGTGAGCGAAGCGAGCGATGCGGGGGCATGAGCGAGACTTGCGATGCATGTGAAACCTCCCGGCCCGGCGTGGCGGGCCTTGCCCACCCTTCGCGCGAGCTCTGTGACACGCCCAAGGGAAGACAAACTCGACAGGCATCCGCTCGATGACGATAGGCGCGCCAGGACATCGCGGGGCGTGGCGCAGAGCTTGCGCGCTCCCGGCGAGGCCCGCCACGACGGGCCGGGCACCTGCCAGCGCGCGCGAGGGACTGCAGCATCCGACTCCGAACACGGCTGCCAGGGGAATCACACAGACATCACCGGCGCAGAGACGCGACACACGCCTGAGCCCAGCCGCGCCCAAAGCATCGCGGTCGTCATCAACGACGCACTTCGACGCTAACCGTCTCCTCCACTTGCGCGCAGCGCAGGCGGCACAGAGTTACAACACGTCTGTCCGCGTGCTCCCGCAGGCGCCGCCTGCGGGAGCACAAGTAAGGGGGAGACCGCGGAGGCGCCGCGACTACGCGCGGCGCCTTGTTAGCAATAGGCACCGCGCCTCGCGGCGGCGACGCGAGTGGGGGCAGCCCAACCGACCACCTAGGCTCCGTGCGCCTAGTGCTCAATGCCATCAACGGCACCACCCTCCAACGCATCGACTACGACGACTGGGGGACGCCTACCTACGTCACCGGCTCAGTCAACGACCAACCCTTCGCCTTCGGAGGCGGGCTGTGGGACCCCGACACCGAGCTACTGCACCTCGGAGCCCGCGACTACGACCCGCAGGCGAGGAGGTTCATCACGAGGGACCCCAGCGGTTTCTCCGGCGGCTGGAACCTGTATAATTACGCAGGCAATGACCCCATCAACTTCGTCGACCCGGATGGCAATGTGCCTTGGCTCGCGGCTGCGGCCGCAGGGGCAGCGCACGGTTTTTTCGAGGCGGGTGGCTTGGACGTGCTGGGCCAGCTTGCACGCAACGGCGGCAACTTCAATTGTGTCGATTGGGGTCAGGCGGGAACCGCTGCTGCAGTCGGCGCCGGCATTGGCGCCGTCACTGGTGGGATCGCAGGCGCCGCAATCCTCGGGAGAGCAGTTTCTAAGAGCGACGATCTAGTCTACCACTACACGAGCGCGCGCGCTGGGGCAGCAATCCAGAAGACCGGGCTGTACTCTCAGTCGTCGGCCACAAACGTCGGCACGTACAGCGCGCGCGAGGCTGTCGAGTTGCTTGGCGTGAAGTCTGCTCCGGAGGTGGTGGTCGGAATAAGAAATGGTGGCCGATTCATCTCGAACAAGCCGGGAATCGTACAACCTCACCCGTTGGGTCGGGGCGGCGGTGTAGACCTCACAAATCCTGCTAGAATCCCAAGGGAATGCATAGTCTGCGTTCGACCCGTGCGAGGCCAATGACCGATATTCAGAAAGAACTACGGAAGGAGTTGATTGCTCAGGGGTTCTCTGACGAACTTGAGGCGCCACACGGCAGCATGGGCATGGTGGAGGACTATGCAACGGCAGAGCAACTAGCGGAACTGTTAGACACGTTGGTCGCAAGACGCGAAAAGATATTTCGATCCGTGCCAGTGGTCGGCGAAACTGCCGCGCGGAATAGCTACGATGATGTCGTCCTAGCCATAAATGCCGTGAAAGCGCTGATTGGCAGACTCAAGCTCTAGAATTCGGGTCCAGATTCAACCCTCGCAGCAGCCCCCCCCATGCACGCCCTCCTCCTCGACGACGAGCCAAAAGTCCTGGCCAGCGTTCGCCAAGCCCTGAGCGGTCGCGGCATCAAGCTGACGTGTTTCAGCAAGGCGGACGCGCTGCTCGCCATTGCTCCCAGCTCCGACGCGGAGGTCATCCTGCTCGACTACGATCTGGGAGCCACCGACGGCCTCACGGTGTTCCAAGCGCTCCGCGCCAAGGGCGTCACCACGCCCTGCATCCTCTACACCGGCAAGGCCAAGGAGGACGACCGCATCCAGGCGCGTCGGGCAGGGTTCGTGGAGGGGATTCGTAAGGGCACTTCCCCAAAGGAGATTGCCGCCATCCTCTTCAGCGTGCTGCGCCGCTGCTCGGATCCACCAGCAGAGCGCAGCGCGCCACACTCCCTCACCTTGGATGCAAACTCCGGCAAGCTGCGCAGCCCCACCTCGGATCACCGCATCCAGCTCGAAAATCAACAGCTGAAGCTATTCACCCTGCTCGTGACTTCCGGCCCACTGCGACGCAAAGACCTCGCACCAAAGCTGTTCAAGGAGCCGTACCCCGAAGACGACGATGCCGGCAAGCGCATGGACGACCGCATCACTCACGCCATCCGCCGCCTGTGCAAAGCCCTCGGGGACTTGGAATGCCTCGTCGACTGCCACGGCGGTGTCGTTATGCTGACCGCAAGGGTTGCCCTAACAGCAAGCGGCACGTTCCCCGCCACCAGGCCAGCAGTCAAGCAAGCAGCAGCGCCAACGAAACGACACAAACGAGCCAGCTGAGCGCACCAGCTGTCCACACGCCGCCCAAAGCATCGCGGTCGCAATTCACTGAGGCCGCACGACGCTAACCGTCTCCTCCACTTGCGCGCAGCGCAGGCGGCACTGAGTCGCAACACGTTTGCCCGCGTGCTCCCGCAGGAGCTGCCTGCGCGCTCCCGGTAGGGACGGCCCTTTACGGGCCGCCCCCCGGACAGATCCGGACGTGCGGATTTCCCGCATCCGGCTCCTCAGGCCACGGCTTTGCTACGCGAAGCGGCGCGAGGCATCGGGTTTCGGGAGCGGATTGCGCTCCAGTAGCCGATCCATCGCAGGCCAGGTGAGTCGCGCTTTGTCGGAGCGTCGAGACAGCCAGCGCTTCCACTTCCGCACAGTGGCGAAGTACAAGCTCCAGAGGCGGCTGAAGTTGCCGGTACGGCCGAAGTAGGCGTAGTGACCGCGAAGTTTCGCAGCCAGCGCCTGACGCTGTACTCGCACAGAAGCATGCCGGTGATTCCGACACCACTGTGCGATGGCGTTGACCGCTCTCTGGTATCTGTCTTTCGCTGTTCGCGTCCTCACCACCCACTTGCCAGCCAGGCTCTTTGCCCAGTGGAAGGTGAAGCCGAGGAAGTTGAAGGAGCTAGGCCCCGATGGCCCCTCACCCTCGCCGCCGCGACGCCGTCGGATCCGGTCCGGCCGTTTGAACGGCACGAGCTTTGTCTTTTCGGCGTGCAGCGTGAGCCCGAACTTGGCGAATCGCTTCGGCAAGACCTCGAACACACGCCTGGCGTCTTCCTCGAACTCGAACAGCATGACGGCATCGTCCGCGTAGCGAACGAGGTGCGCCCGAGCCCGAAGGCGGGGACGCACTTGTCGCTCGAACCAGACGTCAAGCACCTCATGCAGGTAGATGTTTGCCAGCAACGGCGAGATCACCCCGCCCTGTGGCGTGCCGGCATCCGGGTAGCTCAGCCGCCCGGACTCCAGCACTCCTGCATTCAGCCACTTGCCGATCAAGCGCAGGATCACGCCATCGCGCACCCTGCAGCGCAGCACTTCCCGTAGTCGTCCGTGGTCCAAGGTATCGAAAAACTTTCGTATATCGATCTCCAGAACCCAACCGCCAGCCATCTTGACCATCGGTGTCCGAAGCGTTTCCAGAGCCTGGTGCGCAGAGCGCCCTGGCCGGAAGCCATAGGAGCAGTTCAAGAAGTCCTGCTCATAGACTGCTTCGAGCACCATCGCGACTGCTCGTTGCAACACCTTGTCCTCGAAGGTTGGGATCCCAAGCGGGCGCGTTTCCTTCCCTCCCCCCTTGGGGATGTGCACACGCCGCACGGGTGGGGCTCGGTATGTGCCGGACTTCGCGCGGTCGAGCAGCGACTGGAGATGTTCCTCCAGGTTGGCCGCGTACTCTTGCGCGCTCTGCCCGTCCACGCCCACAGCACCATCCTTGCGAGTCCTGCGGTGCGCTTCGCGCAGCCACTCCAGGTCGATGTGATGGGCCAGCGTCGTGAACGCCATGTCGGGCGCTTGCTGCGCCAGCGTTGCTATCCTTTCGACTTTCGTTGAGATGCTTGTTGAGCTCGATGTCTCACTCATCTTTCCCTCTTTCGGTTCCGTGACCCGGCGCCATCCTTCGCTCCACCGGGTCGCTTGGGAGGCTTCCCCGGCTTCGACTACTATTTGGCGCTCGGACTTCCCGCCCGCCCCACCTCGCTCACTTGCGCTTGCTTGGCAGTTCCGGTTTCCCGGAGCGGACAGGACCTCTCAAGTTCCTCGGTGACCCCTTCGCGCACATGCCGTGTTCTACGACCTCGGTGGGACCGCGGAGACACGCCGTCGGGGCGTTGCCCCTGACTCTTGCTCCGCTGGTATTGCCTTCCGGCCTGTGCTGAGCCGTCGGCTCCCACGACTACCAACCTTTCGCGGCCCAATTGCACGGCCTGCACGCTCGCTGTCTACGCTTCGCAGCAGTCCTCCCTTTCGGTTGTGACTGCCACGCAAGACTCGCTTTCAGCTGGCGGCGCACCCTTGGCTGAGCGGGACTCCAACCCGCTGGGTCACTACATCAAGTTTCAGTTATGTCTGGCTCTTACATGACTTCCTCCTGATCGAAGCTTTCTTGACGCACAGCACAAGTAAGGGGGAGACCGCGGAGGCGCCGCGACTACGCGCGCCACTTCGTTTCCACCGGGCACCGCGCCTCGCGGCGGCGACGCGAGTGGGGGCAGCCCAACCGACCACCTAGGCTCCGTGCGCCTAGTGCTCAATGCCATCAACGGCACCACCCTCCAACGCATCGACTACGACGACTGGGGGACGCCTACCTACGTCACCGGCTCAGTCAACGACCAACCCTTCGCCTTCGGAGGCGGGCTGTGGGACCCCGACACCGAGCTACTCCACCTCGGAGCACGCGACTACGATCCCGAGGCCAGGAGGTTCATAACGAGAGACCCCAGCGGTTTCTCCGGCGGATGGAACCTGTACAATTACGCAGCCAATGACCCCGTCAACTTCGTCGACCCGGATGGGGATGTGCCATGGCTCGCAGCTGCGGCAGCGGGGGCGGTTGGTGCCGCACAAGGCGGCTTCCAAGGGTTCGCGCTCGACGTCATCACGCAACTGGCATTCGACGGCGTCACCTTCGACTGCATCGATTGGGGACGCGCTGGTACGGCCGCCGCGTGGGGCGCGGGTGCAGGAGCTCTCACTGGCGGGCTTGCGGGGTTCGCTGTTGTTGGCAAAACTGCAAGTGGACCGCTGAAGCAGTGGGTGCGTGTCGGAGGGTCGTACTCGAAGTCGATGGGAGAGCCCATTTCGTCGTCGATCAGGTGGGGAGCGTCACCCGCAAGAAAAGGAAAGTACTTGAAGCAAATCGGCGACCCAGGTCTAAGGGAGTTCAACCAGTGGCTAAGGTCGAAACGCCTTCCACCTGGACAGTCCTGGTGGCGCACGCGCGACCCCGGCCACTTCCATCTGCGAAAGTAGTGCGATGCTAAATCAACTACACGCGAAGCTCTCGGAGCTTGAGCGCACTGCGGTCGGCGCGATCTTTCTGCTCGACCCCAACAAAATAGATGTCGCACGCTCAAGCATTTGCGAGGAGCGCGGATTTGTTCGCTGCGTTCTCCGTTCCGTTTCCGACCACTCGTGCCCATTTGAGCTGGGGTTTGGGCGAGGCAGCCACCAGGGCAGGATGAACTTCTTCGTGGGTGAGGGGGCCGAATACTACAACTATGAGGAGTGCACCACGCCAGCAGACGCCGCCGAAATCGCCGAAGACATGGCGGGCTTCCTCAAATCAACGATTGCATGCGTTCAACAGATCTCACGCGGAACGGTGAGCTACACGGCGGATCTGCTTGTCATCGATGGCGCGCCCATCATGCTGCGGGCGGACAACGTGAAGGCCCCTCTTGCCACGGGCAACCAAACCGAGATCGAATACGAGCCCTGGCTCCCCGAGGATGCATGACCCGACCAGTCGCGGCTCGGAAGTCGTTCCCCATGCACGCCCTCTACCTCGACGACAACCCGAAGATCCTCGCAGTCCTCCAGCGCGCCCTGCGCTCACACGCCATCAAACTGACCTGCTTCAGCAAGGTGGACGCGCTGCTCGCCATTGCTCCCAGCTCTGACGCAGATGTCATCCTGCTCGACTACGATCTGGGCGCCACCGACGGCCTCACCGTATTCCAAGCGCTCCGCGCCAAAGGCGTCACCACGCCCTGCATCCTCTACACTGGCAAAGCCAATGAAGACGAGCGCATCCAGGCCCGCCGGATGGGGTTCGTGGAGGTGATTCGCAAAGGCACTTCCCCAAAGGAGATTGCCGCCATCCTGTTCAACATCCAGAACCTCCACTCGGAGCCACCACCGAAGCGGAGCAACCCACATTCGCTCACCCTGGATGCCAACTCGGGAGAGCTACGCAGCGCTACCTCAGATCACCACATCCGCCTCGAAAACCAACAGTTGAAGTTGTTCACGCTGCTTGCCACCCACGGCCCACTGCGACGCAAAGACGTTGCACCAGCGCTATTCAACGAGCCGTATCCCAAGGACGACGACGCCCGCGAGCGCATGGAAAACCGCGTCACTCAAGCCATCCGCCGCCTCGACAAGGCCCTCGGCCTCTTCGAGCCCGTGCTCGACTCCCACGGCGGCCTCGTCAGGCTGACGGCAAAGGTCACCCTAGCAGCAAGCGGCACCTTTCCCGCGATAGGGCCAGCAATAAGACAAGCGGCAGCGCCGACCGCACCCACATGGCGACACAAGCGAGCCAGCTGAAAAGCACAGCGCGCGGACAGACCTAGACGCCGCGGGTGTCGCAGTCGCAAGTTGTCGACGCCCGGTGACGCGAGCCCGCGCGTTCCACCACAGGAACAGTGATGGCACCGCAGTCGAGCGGCCACGAACTGTTCAGAATAGGAGCACATCCCAAGAAGGGGCGCGGGTTCTCCCCCGAGGTCCTCCGACCACACTGAGCTACCGCCCCGGGTCAGGGCGAGCGGGGGCCGTTTGCCACCTCCATAAGCCGCGCAGCGCAAGAAAAGTGCGCTCATGAAAAGAAATCACGAAACCAGATGACGCATTGGTCCGAGTTGGTGTCAGAGAGAATGCACATCATCTATGTGGACGACGAGCCGAAATGCCTGAGGGATCTTCGGAAGGGACTCGGTGGCCTGGGAATTCGAGTCACGAGCTGCAAGACGGTGGAGTCGCTGCTCGGGCTCGCGCCCAATGCGGATGCCGATGCGATTGTCGTGGACTACGCGTTGGGAGCTTCCGACGGTCTTACGGTATTCGAGGCGCTCCGCGCGCGGGGCATCACCGCACCATGCGTGCTCTACTCGGGCGTGGCCTCGGAGGAGATCCGCATTCGCGCACGCCAAATGGGGTTTGCGGCAGTCGTCGACAAATCGACCTCCGCCAAGGAGTTCGCGTCCATCTTGCAGGCTCTCGTGCGCGCTTGCAGGCCAATCTCGGAGACGAGGCTCCGGCCGACCCTGACGCTGGATCCTGTCACGGGTGAGCTGAGCGACGCGCACGGTTCGCATGCTCAGCTCAGCCACCAACCGCTCGCGCTCTTGCTGCTCCTGATCAAAGAAGGCTCGAGGATTCGGCGCGCTCGGATCGCGACGGCACTGTTCGGACTACGATACCCGAGCGATCCCGCCCAACGCAAGGGCGTCGACGACCGCATCGCCAAGGCTCTAGGTCGGCTGCGCAGCTCCCTCGGGGTATTCAGCAACCTGATTGGCGGCGGAACGGGATACGTGCGGTTGAACGCGCGAGTGAGGATCCGACAGAGCGACAGTGAGCAGACGCCCGGCTCAGAGCCCAGCGAGCAGGATGCCAACCAGCAACCCGAGTCGCGGCCAACGGGGTCGAGCTAGTGCATGAGGCGTCCCGGCAGTGTTCGCCGCACCCCTAAAACGTATTCCCCGACCCTGCGCTTCGCGGTTTCGGTTTCGGCGGCCTGGGTTTGGGACTGCTGCGCGGCTTCGGACGAGGGACGAGCCAGGAGCTTTTCTTGGCGGCTTTGGCTTCGGCGGCGCCGCGCGGTTCGGGTAGGCGGTTCTTTTTCAGCGCCGCTTCGACTTGGGCCAGGCGGGCGCTGGGGGCGCCGAATTGTTTCGTTTCCTTCTTCAGGCGAATGGCCTCCACGAAGGTGGTGCACGCTTCGTCGTCGCGGCCCAAGAGAAGCAGGGCGTCGCCCTTGGCGAGCTGCGCGCTCACGTTGTCGGGAGACACGCTGACCGCGCGGCTCGCTTGTGCCAGGGCCTCCTTGCCGTCGCCCTTTTCGATGGCTCGCTCGGCGAGCAAGACCCGAACGTCAACCAATTCCGGATCTTTCTTCAGGGCCAAGTTGGCGTTGCTGACGGCCTCTTCGTCCATCTGCGCCGCGTGAAACGCCAGCGCAAGCTCTCCCAACAAGATGGCGCTGTCCGGCGCGAGTTCCTTGGCGCGGCGCAGCTCGAGGATGACCGAGGTGTGCTTCGGTTGGTCGCCCACCAGATAGGCCCGAGCCGAAGCACGAACAGCCAGCCATAGCTTGGGATCGAGCTGTTGGGCCTTCTGAGCTGCTTCCAGCGCCTTTTCGCGATCACCCCGCGCTTGATGCACCGCGGAGGTCCCCACATGAGGCAGCGCCCACTTGTCGTCGACATGGCTGGCCTGCTGGTAGCTGTTCAGTGCGGCATCGAACTGCCCCTCCAGCAACTGGCGCTGCCCCTCGGCGAAGTGTGCCGACGCGCGCCGCGCCACCGGCGCTCCGGGTTGCCGGGCGGCATCTCCGAAATCTTTTGCGGCACCCGCCCAGGCTGGCGCAGTGTGCCTCGACAGAGCTTTGGAGTCTCGCTGAGTGAGATAGGCCTCCAGCGTGTCGAGCCCCACTTGGGGTTGGCGCAGCTCCTTGGCGGTCTTCCCAGTCGTCGGAGTGTCTTGGAAGTACACGTAGCCGACGACGCCGACGCTCAGCACCGCTGCCGCGAGCAGCGCGCCGCCCACGGCGACCAGCACCAGGCCTTTGCCGCGCGAAGAGGCTGGGGTCGCGCCCAAGGAGCCGGAAGTCGCCCCCGGTGAGCCGGACAGGACCGCGCCCTCCGACGGAGTGGCGCCAGGCGACGCAGCCAAGCCATGCGAGGCGGCACTGACGTGGGAGCTCTCGGTGAGGGTGGGGACGACGTTGGCGTATGACGCCATGCCGGGCGTGTGCCCGGGTGCGGCCGGAGGATCGACCGTGTCCGCACTCGAATCCACGGTGTTGCCATGCCCCAGCTCGCGCAGCTCTTCAGCAACCCGGCGCAGCTCTGTCGCCACCACGGCGGCACTTTGCGGTCGGCGGCTCGGGTCCGTCCTTGTTGAGGCAGGCATGGGCCAGTGCCTCGATCGCCGCGGGGATGCGCGGATCGTGGCTGCGCAAGGGCGCGGGCTCGTCCCGGTTGGTGGCGGTGAGCACGTCGACGATGGTGGGCCCGGCAAAGGGCGCTTTGCCGCTCAGTAACTCGTAGATGATGACGCCGATGGCGAAGATGTCCGTGCGGGCGTCCACCTCGAGCCCACGCACCTGCTCCGGAGACATATAGCCCGGCGTACCCAGAGTGGCCCCTTCACGGGTCACGCCGTGGCCTTCAGGAATCAGAGAAGGGTCGAGCTTGGCGATCCCGAAGTCCAAGATCTTGAGCGCCCCTGCAGAGTCGAGCATCAGGTTCTCGGGCTTGAGATCCCGGTGCACCACGCCCGCGCCATGGGCGGTGTGCACGGCTTCCGCCAGGCTCGCCGCGAGGGCAAGGCCATGCGCCATGGGTGGCGGACCGTACTGAAGCGCGCTGCGCAGGCTCTGCCCGTCCACCAGCTCCATGACGATGTACACGTGACCCTCGAACTCGCCGATGTCGTGCACCACTGCGATGGCCGGGTGCTTCACCGCCGCTGCGGAGCGGGCTTCGCGCAGGAACCGCTCGCGCCGAGTGGCGTCGGCGGTCAGCTCCTGGGCCAGCACTTTCACGGCCACGCGCCGTCCGAGCTGCGTGTCGGTAGCGGCGTACACCACGCCCATACCGCCCGCACCCAGCTTCTCGCCGAGTTGGGATCGTCCGAGACTGCGCCCGGTGAGATCGCTCGAAGTCACTGCCCCGGCCGTCAGAATAGCAGACGCCTCGGACCAGCGGAGATGAGACGTGATTCGCTTCAGGGAGCGAAGGACTCGACGATGCTGACCGCCGCGAAGTTGGGCTCGTCCCCGCCGCCGATGACGTAGATCCGTCCGCCGACTGCCGCCTGAGCGTGCCCGTGGCGGCGTGTGGGCACCGGCGGACCCGGCGTCCAGGTTTCACTCGCAAGGTCGAGGACCTCGACCACGTCGAGGGCGGCGCTCGGGGTTTCACCCCCGATGACGTAGGCCTTGCCATCGAGTACCGATGCGCCGAGCCCGCCCCGGGGAGTCGGCAGATCCGGGGCGCCGCGCCAGGTGTCGCTCTTCGGATCGTAGACCTCGACCTTGTTCGTATTGGTCGACAGGCTGAATTCGCGACCGCCCACGGTCCAAAACTGGTCGTCGTGCACGAACCCCGCGAGGTGCTCTCGCGGCGATGGCAGCGGTGCGCCCAGCTCCCATTGATCCGCTTTGGGATCGTAGAGCAAGGACAACGGGAGCAGCGCCCCCGTCCCAAAACCGCCCGCTAACACGATCCGCCCGTCTACAGCGCCAGCAGCTGCGGCGCCACGAGCATTGGGCAAGGGCGCAATCGGTGTCCAGGCTGACGCGCCGGCATCCAACCGGAAGCAACTGGCCTTGGGCGAAAAGGTGATCTCTTCCAGCCCACCCAGCGCGTACACACTGCCATTCAGCGCCGCCAGGGAAAGGTGGTGGCGGCGTGCCGGCATGGGCGGACCGTCGGACCACGCGTCGCCGACAGGATCGTAGAGCAACACACGGTCAACGATGGTGGCCCCCTGGAAGCCGCCGGCAACCAAGATGCGACCACCGTAGGCCACGGCTGTCATCTCCTGGAGCGGATTGGGAAGCGGCGAATCCGTGCGCCACCCGGACGCCGCGCCATCGCCACCATCGGCATTCGGAGACCCGCCTGTACCGCCAGCGTCACCGGCCCCGTCTCTGCCCCCGGCATCCCTGGGTGCCACGCCGTCATCGCTTCCGCAGCTCGGCAGCGCCAGCAGGGCGGACAAGAAGCTGCGACGCCGCATCCGCGCAGCATAGCAGCTAGTCGGGGGCGGCCCAGCTCAGCCGGTAGCGGCACAACCCTGTTGCGCCTTCGATGTGCTCTGCATCGACCGACGGGCGACTTCCGCCAGATACTTCGATAGCCGCCATCAGCGTGCCCTGAAGACCGTTCACGTAGTTGGCGAAGGAAAACTCCTGCGCAGGAAACCCGCGAAGCTCGATCATCGCATGCTCATCGTTCGCATCGAGACAGCGGGTCGCACCGAGTCCACGGGTCTGCGCGGCATAGGCGACGTCGACCCGCCGCATCACACCGGCAGTGCCACTCCTGTCAGCGATCTTGAAGAACCCGCGCAGGAGGCGGGAACCGCCGAACTCCTTGATGATGCTGCGCCAGATTTCTCGGTGACGCTCGGCGCCCAATACATCCTCGATCGCAACGCACATATCCATATGGGTGTACATGTCCAACCAACCAATGCCTAGCGGTCGCTCGATGGCCACGGAGGTTCCGGGCGTCATCCTGGCGGACACGGCTTCGAGTTCTGCAGCCGGACCGCCCTGTAGAAGCTTCCAGATCAGCTGAGGCATCACTGCTCGGATAGAGTACTGCCCAGCCCTAGACATCCGTGTTCCCCACTGCTCCGCAAGTGTATCGCGAGCCGGCCACGGCGTGGGGCCGAACGTGACCCAGGGCGCGGCTCAGTGGGCCAGCGCGGTAGCCGTCGTCATACGCGCCTACCGAATAGGGCACTAGGTGTCTGCCTGAGCTGGCCGCCACTCGTCTCCTGGCTCTCCGCGTAGCGCTGTTGAGCGAGTTCGGCCCGGGCTCGCGCTGCATTGGCGGCGGCTTTGGTAGCAATGTTCATGTCAGCGCTAGAAGGTTGCGCGGGAGCGGTAGCCGCGCGCGCCACTTGGTCCATCTTGGTGAGGGTCGCTTCTGGATCACCCTGCACGGGGGATACGTCGATGGGCACACTGCCGCCCACTGCGTAGCGATTGCCGTCGGGACCGGTTTGGTATTCGTAGTGGATAGCGCCAGCGCGAGCGCCACCGACCGACTTGTGAGCTTGCTCGTGAGCTTGCACTTCACGCTCGCGGGCCTTGAGCTTGGCAACCTGTTCTTGCTCCTGCGAGGATAGTTCGGCGTTCACGGCGCTCGTCGTCGACCCGGCAGCGCCGCGGGTCTCGCCCTTCGCACCACTTGCGCGATCACGCTCCGCCTCACGCGCCGCGGCGGCAAGCGCCATGCCCTCCGGGCTGAGAGAGATGCGTGCGGCACCCTGGAATCCACGTTGAAACTCGCGGGGGTTGGGCGCATGAGGGTCGACGGGTGTTACGGGTGGCACCGGAGCCACCGCGCCGGTAGCGCGAGACGCACGGATTTGTACAAATCCGCGGACTGGTTCGCCAACCATAGGGAACATCTCAACTCTGTGAACGGCCCCCCGGGCGGCGCCTTGAGCCGAATTCCTCCGCCGGAGCGAAAAACTTCGATGGCCGGCCGTCTTCCTGGCTCCTGTGACGGCGTGGCCCAGCTAGAAGTGCCGGATTTTCACGCCCCCGGCGGGATCGAGCCACCCGCCGCGCGTTCCACCGAGAGCTCGCGAAGCAGTGAGTAGCCCTCACTCTGAGTGACCAACAGCTCGCCGAAGCCGAGCTTGCGCAGCGTGGCCATCGCAACGTGAACGCGATGGGAAGAAGACGCATTGATGCGCTGTCCAGGCCAGCCCGCTTCGAACAAAGCGCTCACGTCCAAACAGGCCGATGGGTTTGTCTCGTGTTTGTCGAGCAGCGCCAACAAGATGCGTCGCAGATTGCCGCGGCGGGCGAGGGACACTCGCTCGGTCTCCAACTCGAACCAGGACGCATCCCCTGCGATCCGCAAGCGGCGCCCCTGCTCGGACGCTCGCAGCACTCGCGCCACGGCGCGATAGTGGAAGTGCGGGTTGGTCGGAGCCTCGGCGAGAAACCGTTGCGCCGGTCCGCCATCGCCCTGACGCGCGGCACAGATGCTGCGCCATCCCTCGAGGACCAGGTGGTCGTCACCTTTGCCCGCTTCGGCAAGTTCACGCGCGGCTTCCTCGAATAGCTCACCACCAAGGACACTTCGGCCCAGCAGCGTCTCGGTGCAAGCCATCGCTGCGCGATACTGGGCGACCCAGCGGCGATCGCCCACGTCCGACAGCACCTGCACGGCTTGTTCGAAGTGATTCCGCGCCACTTCGAGGCCGCCCCGCTCGAATTCATTCTGTCCCGCATAGCCGTGAGCAAGGCCTCGACAATGATCATCGCCCACGTCGGCAGCGATCTCGCGTGCCGCTTCCAAACACTCGGCCGCCTCGTCCCAACGCCCTTGCTCGATGCGCAGCATACCGAGGTCCGCAAAGGCATGCGCTTCCAGTCGCCGTTCGCCTATCTCGCGCAGTGCCGAGAGCCCGACGGATAGGTAGTGCTCGGCTTCGGCCAGCGAACCTTGTTCCAAGTGCAGGTAGCCGCGGAAGAACTGCATGATGGCTTCGTCGCTGCTGGCACCGCTGCGACGAAAGTGGGTTCCGGCTGTACGGTCGTGCTCGAATGCTTCGTCGAAGCGCTCTTGGGCGCCCCGCAGAATCGCGTAGGCCGCGTGCACTTGTCCCGTCGCGAAGTCGTCGCGAAGCTTCTTGGCTTGTTTCGACGCCTCGCTCAGGCGCTCTTCAGCGACATCGCGTTGCTGCAGCACCAGGTGCGCGACCCCGAGCTGCGACAGGGCCCACACCGCTGTGGTGTCCGCAGCGCCCTCACGAGCGCGCTCGAGATCCGCAACCGCACCAGCGCAGTCTCCAGAGCTGCGCTTGGCAATACCGCGCGCCAAGCACGCCCGCCGCACCAGCTCGTCGTCTTCATCGGTAGCGGCGGGGATTGCACCGTCGAGCAGCTCGATGAAGCGGCCCAGAGGTCCCCGCCGAACGAAGAGGGGCTCCAAGCGCAAGGCGGCAGAAAGGCTCTGCTCCCGGGCGCCGGACTGCAGGGCCCGGGCATGCACGGCGACGAGGTTCTGCGACTCGGTCTCCAGCAGCTCACGGCTTTTGGCGTCGCCGGAGCGCAGGGCCCGCTCGGCCCAGTGGGTGGTGAGCTCGAGATAGTGGCGCGCATGGCGCTCTTCGGCCGCGCGTCGCTCCTCGGGATCGGCGCGCTCGTCGCACAGCTCGCACACACTCTCCAGCAGCGAGTACCTTCGCTGTCCGCCGATTCCGGGCTGCACCTTGATCAAGGACTTGTCGATCAACGCCTCGAGCACGTCGAGGGCGGGCTCTTTCAGATCGAATACGGCTTCCGCAGCCTCCAGATCGAAGCCACCACGAAACACCGCACACTGTCCAATCCCACGCTGCTGCTCGGGATCGAGCAGCTGCCACGACCAATCCAACGCCGCTCGCAGCGTCGCGTGCCGAGGCACGGTGGCGACGCGACTCACCAGGGTCTCGAGGCGGTGCTCGATCCGCCCGAGCAACTCTGTCGGCCCGAGCACGCCACTGCGCGCGGCGCATAGCTCGATAGCAAGCGGCAAGCCCTCGAGTTTCACCACCAGCTCCGCCAGCACCGGCGCTAGCTCCGGGTCCGCGGGGAACTGATGCACCGCGCGCGCCCGCGCCAAGAACAGCCGCACCGAGTCCGTACTCAAGATGTCCTCAGGGCTCGCTTTCGGATCCGGAAGCGCCAGGGGCCCCAAGGTGACGCAGCGCTCGCCTCGCAACCGCAGGCGCTCGCGGGTCGTCACCAGCAGGCAGAGCTCTGGGGCGAGATCGAGCCAAGTCTCCAACATGGTCCGTGCCACATCCAGCAGATGCTCGGTGTTGTCGAGCACGAGCAGCATCGGTCCGCGCCGCGCGAGCACTTGGCCCAGATGCGCGATGAGGGCATCCGTGTCCCCACGTCGAGGCAGCGTCACATCCGTCGCCCAGGCGACGGCATTGAGCAGATCCAAGCCACTACGCGCATCCGACAAGCCGCAAAAGGTGATGCTTCCAACGTTTCCGGCGGACGTCTCGAGCTCGTGGGCGAAGTGCAGAGCCAAACGCGTCTTGCCACTGCCTCCGGCGCCGACGATGGAGCACAAACGCGTGCCCGCGTCCCAGAGTTCCGTCAGCTCTGCCAGCTCACCCTCGCGCCCAACAAACTCATCCCGCTCCGCCGCCAGCCTGCGGGGCGGCGGGCTCGGCACAGCATGTAGGTGCCGCTCGGACTTTGGGGAGGTCTCCGCAGGCATGAGGCCCGACCCTGTCTCAAATCTCGCCGACACGCCATCACAGGATTTCGGAGGCACACATGCCGATACCGTCCGACGGTCGACAGGGTCGCAGCCAGACCGTAGTCTCAAGAGATGAGGGCTTGGATTGCTGGCCTGGCCGCGGTCGCGCTGAGTTCGGCCTGTGGAGGCGACGACTTCGCTAGTGGCGGCAGCGCGGGTGCAGGTGGCGGGGCCGCGGGTGCATCGGGCGGCGCATCCGGCGGCGCGGCGGGCGCATCCGGCGGAGCAGCGGGCGCGACAGGCGGCGCGGCGGGCGGCCCAGGGGGCGGGAGCGGATCTGGGGGAGTCGCGGGCAATTCGGGCGGCGCGGCAGGAAGCTCTGGCGGCAGCGCGGGCAGTGGCGGCACGGGCGGCTCAGGCGGTGGTTCGACCGGGGGCAGCGCGGGTAGTTCGGGTACCGGCGGCGCTGTAGGCGACGCGATCGGCTGCTCCGACGGAACCCGGGAGGGCTTCGGGAACATGGGCACCCACCCCAACATTGCGGCCTGCGCCGGCGGTTGGTCGGTGCCGGGCCTCACGTCGCCAGCGTCCATGAGTCCGGCTTGCGGACGCGTATCGGGCAACTCGTCCACCAACCCCAATGGCACCGGCTGTTCGGTCGAGGACCTGTGCTCCGCGGGTTGGCGCGTTTGCGCGAGCGCTGCCGAAGTCGGTCAACGCTCCGGTACTGGTGGCTGTGACTCGAACAACATGAGTTCAGGGTTCTACGTCACGCGCCAGGGTGCAAGTACCTCTGCGGGGCTCGACTGCACTCCAACTGGTGTGAACAACCTGGCGGGCTGTGGGAATAGCGTACCGTCGGCCACGGTGCCGGCATCCTGCGCGCCGCTCTCACACGTTTGGCAGTTCAGCCAATGCACCTCCACGTTCAACTCCTGGAACTGCACCAACATGACAGCCGAGCTGAGCGACGTCACCAAGGCAGACTCCAGCCTCGGCGGAGTGGTCTGTTGCCGCATGTCCGGCAACTGATCAGCGGACCAATGCCGCTCCGGCGGCAACCCCAGCGCCTCGGAGCGTTCCTTCAGATCTGATCGGGATCCAACCACTTCCTGGTGTGGGTCGGCTCATGAGCTCTCAGCGCCGCCAGTAGTTCGGCGGGATCGCTTCCGTCGACGAGCAATCGGCGGTTTTCTTCCTTCAGCAATTGCTCGGCGATGCACCTGTCGAAGAACGAGAGCAGGCCGTCGAAAAACCCATCGATGTTCAGCAAACCAACGGGCTTCTGATGGATGCCGAGTTGAGTCCACGTGAGCACTTCGGCCAGCTCTTCGAGAGTCCCGAATCCACCGGGCAACGCGACGAACGCGTCCGAACGCTGCATCATTTCAGCCTTGCGCTCGTGCATGGACGTCACCTCGATGAGCTCGCTGATACCGGTGTGCCCGACCTCCTTGGGGAACAACCCTGACGGGATGACACCCGTGACCCGACCTCCCCCTCCCATCACCGTATCGGCAATTCGGCCCATTAGCCCCACGGCACCTCCGCCATAGACCAGCTCGATTCCTTCATCAGCAAGAAGGCGGCCGAAGCCCTCGGCAGCCGCCACGATGCGCTCGTTCGAGCCCGTTGAAGATGCGCAGTACACGCACAGGCGTCTGATCGGAACGGTCATGGGAGGTAGCCTAGATCGCTCCGGCAAGAGCCACTCGGGATTTCGCGTCAGCAACGAAGCGCTGCACGGCGACGGAGTTGAGCCAGGTCACCCGAGTGGCTCCAGCCCGGCGTGCGTGCTCCGCCGACGTACTAGGTAGACAGGCGCCCATAGGCCGCCCTCGGGGAACAGACATATCCTGGGCATTGGCCCGCACAGGTGCTCTAATGGGACAGGGGATGGCAAAAGTCTGCGTGCAATGTGACAAGAAGATCGGGCTTTTCAAGTCGGCGGTCGAGGGGATCTATTGCTCCACCGGGTGCCGGGATGCGGGGCAGGCGTCGATTGCGCAGGCCGAGCAGCGGGCGGAAGAACAAGCCGCAGAGTCCGTGCGCGCGTCGCAACGCGCACAAGCGCAGGCAGCGGAGGCGCAGGAGAAAGCGCGCGCCGTCGCCGAGCTGGCCAATAGCTGCCCGAAGTGCCGCTCGCCTTGGAACGTCGTTCCTGGCGGCGGCGGTGGCGGGCTGCACGCCGGAAGGTGTTCCAAGTGTAGCCTAGACGTGGAGTTTTCGAACATCGAGCCCTGCCCCAGCTGCCGGCAAGTGTCGCTAGTCGTCGAAGCCGATGGCGCCCGCTGCCCCACCTGCAAATACCGGCGGCACTGAGTCTCGGTATTGGCCGAGCGAGTTTGGTAGTTGGCGTCGTTTGCTTTGAGGTCGACGCGCTTGTGACGCGCTTCGTGATGCCCGAAGGGGCAACACCCGACGGGGTGAGCACAGGGCGTCGTTGGGTCCCTAATCTCGCGCGTTCCTCACGCGGTGCGTTGGGCGCGTGCGCTGCCGTGTGGGATCGACGGAGCTGGCACGCCTCAGACGAAACGCGTCATGGCCTGGCGCATCGCGGCATCCAGGGGCCCAGGGTAGCGCTGCCGAATTGCCGACAGGGCGGCATCCGCAGCTGCGCGCAGCTCAGGATCGTCCAGATCTCGGAGTCGACGCAGCAGGCCAAAGCGCCTGCCGACGATGAAGGCGTCTTGCTGCTGCTCGGGTAGAGCGAGAAAACGGTCGAGCACGCCGAGCATGGCGTCCAAGTCCTTCGGGAGCGTGCCTTCGAGTTCCTCGAACAAGTTGAGGATGTGATCGCTCTTCAGCGTCCCGGTGATGCCATCCAATCCGGAAACGAAGGACCGAAGCTCGTTGGCGATCTCGAGATCGGATTGCGGATCGAACTTTCCAGCGGCGCGAAGCTCCGCCAAGAGGGAGCCGGGTGGGATCGCGAGAGTTCGCAGCCTGATGAAATCCGGGTCGATTTCTCGCAGCACCCGCGCACTCTCGCGAGCGTGTGTGTCGGACAGAGCGCGCCCGCCCAATCCGGGCATCACGTATTCGGATAGGGACAGCCTAGCGGCCTTGACGGCGAGCCCCGCCTCTATGTGCTGCTTTGCCGTAACGCCCTTCTTGGCCAGCGCTAGCACTTCGTCAGAGCCCGACTCCATGCCCACGTGGATGCGATCTAGGCCCGCCTCTCGAATCCGCTGCAAGTCGCTCGCACTTCGTTTGCAGATGGTGTGGCTCCGCGCATAGGTCGTCACCCGCTCCAGCTTCGGAAACGCGCTTCGCAGGCTCCGTAACACCCGAATGAAGTCCTCCACCGGCGTCAGCAGACTGTTGGCATCCTGGAGGAACGCATGGCGACCACCATCGGAAACGAAGCGCGCCACCTGCTGCACCCCGGGATCCCAGGGATCCACTTCACCCAGCCTCGCAGCGCCGTCGCGCTCGCCTTCCAGAGCGCGGGCGATCTTGGCCATCGCAGCGATATCCGTTTCCACCTCCTCGACCGCGCGCAAGCTGAAACGCGCGCCCTTGTACACGGGGCAGAACGTGCAGTGGTTCCAGGGGCAGTTGCGAGTCACCCGCACCAACAGGCTCGACGCCTCATTGGGCGGCCGAATTGGCCCTTGCTCGAAGGAGTGCAGCGCGTCGGATGTTTCAGTGCTCATGTGCCTGCAGGCGCCTGCTCGCGAGAAGTACGCGCACCAGCTTAGCCCAACTCTGCCCAAGCGGGCCCGCCACAGGCAAGCGGCCGCGTCTTCCGCGCTGCCTCCTAGGGGCATTTTCGGGTGTGGACGCCCGAGGGATCCCTAGGGCGCGACGCCCAAGGATTTGATGTCGATGCGGCGAAAGTCCGCGCCTTCGCTATGGCTGTAGATGGCCATGCCGTCGAGAGCGAAGTCCGCCGCCTCGGAGCCTCCACCCTGCTGCGCGAACACGTAGGGAGCCACGGGTTGGCTAGTCCAGACTTGCTCCCAAGTCTTGTCGGGCGACCGAATCCACACCATCAGCTCGTGGTAGTTGCCGACCATGAACAAGTAGGAGCCGCCCGCGTCGCCGTGAGAGTGGGAAAACGCTCCTCGGGTCAGGACTCCCTTGTTCGAACCCGCGTCCGCCAGGTTCGAAAACCCGTGAATCAGCTTGCCCATGTAGACGAAGTTGGCCGTGTCACCGTCCTTCAGCTTGTCGAAACCCACACAGCGGAACACTGCCTTGTGAACGGTTTGGCTGCTGGAGCCACCCCACTTGTTTATCTTGTAGGCGGTGCCCGTGAAGGGATCCATGGCCCAGGCTTCGGTGTCTTGGTTTCCGCCAGCGCCCCCTCCGCTCAGGCTGTACTTGATGTAGTCCGGGGTCAGGGACGAAGTGTCCGTGCTCTGCCCTGCAACAACGGGAGGCACTGGGAAGCGCAGGATCTTGCCCGCCGAGCCGCCGGGTTGAGACTCGGCGAAGTGAATTGCCGGCCCCTGCGGTGAGGGTCCGGAAAAGCCGTCCTCGAGATCGGCATTCGGATTCGAGTGTCCTTTGAGGGGGCGTTGCACCAACTTGTTCCCCTTCAGATCGAACGCGCCGACCCAGTCGTTGGTCGGGCCACTGTCGGGTGCGACCCAAAACACGCCCGGGTTGACCGGGTCGACCACGAGAGAAGAAACCTCGACGCCGGGGAAGGGCGTCTTCAATCCTTTGGTCTCACCGGCGAATACCACCGGCCCTTGCAGCCATGTCCCGCCTCCACCGCTACCGGCCGCACCCGCGACGCCGCCTGCGCCTGCCCCGCCACCTGCGCCCGCCGAACCTCCTGCGCCCGCCAGACCACCTGCGCCCGCGACGCCCCCGACACCCGCGGTGCCCGCTGCCCCCGCAGAGCTCCCGCCACTGCCAGCGCTAGCGCCCGCCCCAGAGGTTCCAGCGACCCCACCGCCCGACGACGAGCTGCCAGCGCCGTCGCCATCGCTACCCGACGAACAACCAATCACGTACAGCAGGACCCCAATGACAGGAATAGCTCTCATTGCCGGTTGCGGTTGCAAGCACCACACCAAGACGCCTCCGACGTTTACAACCCGTTTTGCGCCGCCTGAGCAGCGACAGGAAACTCCGGGGCGCTCGGAACCTGCTCAAGCCTGGCGAGAGTTCGCGCAAGGTGAGCAAGGTTCCCGCGCCGTGCGATCTCAACGGCGCCCGATCGCTCGGCGCCGCGCCCCACGGATCCACCACCAGCAACAAGTTTGCCGACTTCGGCACGGGAACTGCACCGACCAGGGAGTATGCGCGCAGCAATCACATTCGCGGGATGGCTCGGTGTTGCCGTGGCCGGTCTGCTTCTCGGGGCGTGCGGCAACGAATCCTCAGGGACTCCAGGAACGGGCGGCGCGACGGGCACCGGCGCGACCGGAACCGGCGCCACGGGAACCGGCGCCACAGGGACGGGAGGCAGGGGGACGGGAGGCATGGGAACCGGCGGCACGGGAACCGGAGGTACCAGCACCGGTGGCGGGGACGCTGGCGGCACCGACCCGTTGCTTCCTGACTGGCTGCCTGAATCGACGGTCGTCAAACAGCCCATTCCCTCGACCGGCGATCTTTACGTGGCCACGACGGGCAAAGACAGCAATCCGGGGACACTGGCGGCACCGTTTCTGACGCTGCAGAAGGCGGTTGACGTAGCGGTGCCTGGCACCGTGATTCTCGTGCGCAAGGGCACCTACAACCAGAGCGTACATTTCCGATCGTCCAACTCGGGTGCCGCGGACAAGTACATCACTCTGGCTGCCTACCCGGGGGAAAAGGTGATCTTGGACGGCACCGGCGTCCCGGTGCCCAAGGCCATCGGGATCCACGGTCTGGTCTTGATCGAGAGTGACTACGTCCGCGTTAGCGGGTTGACCATTCGAGACGTGGAAGGAACGGGTACACAGATGGGCATCGGCGTCGAGAAAGGCTCGCATATCGTCATCGACGACAACCACACCATGCGCACCGCCAGCGCCGGCATCGGGATCTGGAGCGCGGCCTCGGTCATGGTCCGGAGCAACCGCGTGCAAGATGGGCGAACAACCGGCTCCCAAGAGTGCCTGTCCGTGCACAACACGACTCAGTTCGAAGTGAGTTTCAACACGGTCTGGAACACACAGGATTGGCCCAAGACCTGCGCCGGTATCGACGTCAAGAGCGGCTCGTTCAATGGAAAGGTGGTCAAGAACATGGCTCACGACTTGCCAGCCATGTGTTTTTACGTCGACGCCTGGTCGAAACACACCCACGACATCGAGCTCTACTCGAACATCGCCCGCAATTGCGCCATTGGGATTGGACTGACTAGCGAGAAGGAAGGACTGCTGGAGAACGTTCGCGTGTTCAACAACCTAGTTCACGACACGCACTTCATTGGGATCGGATTTCCCGCTTGGAAGGGGTCGCCCAATACGGGAAAGGTCTCCAGGATCGAGGTATTCAACAATACCATCGACAACCGACGGATGCCATTTGCCAGCAATCCCACGGGCCTGCTGTTTCGGTACCCGAGCATGTCCGACATCACCGTCAAGAACAACATCATCGCTACCAAAGGCATCGCCTTCACTTTCGACCAGCCCGTAACCAACCTGGTCGCCACGCACAACCTGGTCGCCGCCGCCAGTATATCTGCCGGCATGCCGGGTTTCTCAGATCCCCACCTCGTCCAAAGCGATCCGCTCTTCGTCGACTTCGCGAAAGGTGACTTTCACCTAACTGCTGGCAGCCCTGCCGTCGACCAGGGGGACACCACCATCGCGCTTGGGCTCGACTTCGACGGAACGGCTCGCCCAAAGGGCGCAGCGATCGACATCGGCGCCTTTGAGTTCTAGTCCGGATCGAGTAAGTTGGTCGGTCGCGGGAATCCTCAAGCGAAAATAGGGCCGCACTCGCCAGGCCAGACGCAGCCGTAAGGCATGGGCCAACCGCCGCCACCGGGATTGTTACCGGTTCCAGAATTACCGCCCGTCGTCGTACCACCGGTGCCGGCGCCACCCGCCTTGCCAGCACCACCGCCGGTCGCGATGCCACCGGTACCCGCCGTGGCACCAGAGCCGTCCCCGCCAGCATCAGCGGGTGCTGGGTTCTCGGTGCCACCGCCGCAAGCTACAGCCGAGCCGGTCGCGACCAAGGCGGCTCGAAACGCATACGCTCGGGCGCGTGATAGCCCCGTCAGGGGCGCGGGCAGAACATGATTGCGTACGCCGCTGGGCACCGCCGACTGGCAAAATGGGCAGGTCGCTTCACTGCGCCGAACATGACGCTCACAGTTGGGACACACGACGAAACGGCTCATCACACTCACTCTCCCTCCACGCGGCCATCGGCCGCCCACCATGATGCCACAGGCCAACGCAGCGGGCACCAGCAGGAGCCGAAGCGGGACCTGCCAGGACGCCCCCCATGGGCAGCGAACCCGTGAGCCGAACAGATGAATCGCGCAGCGCCCGATTCATGCGTGTCTCCGATTCGCGCAGGATTTTCCCGGGCGGCACCCACGCGCCATCTCGTCCGTGACGGCGACATCGGCCCGGAGGCACGCTGAAGGCTCTGCGGCCCGTTCGCAAACTGCTAGGCCTTCCGCCATGGCTACTCACTGCTTCTCCCTAGCCGCCAACGACCGCGCACATGCGATTGAGTTCGTTCACAACCCGCTCACGGACAAGGCGAGCCTGCGAATCGACGGCGAGCCTGTGCCGACGCGACTGGTGCGCAAAGCCTTCGGGAGCGTGTTTCGCTACCGCTTTTCCTTCGCTGACGCATGGCACGAAATCCGCGTGACCCCATCATCGACCCAAGCGTTCGATGTGGTGTTGGCGCGCGCGGACGAGCCTGTGACATCACACGCAATCAGTTTCTGGAAGATCGCGAGCACCTGTGGCCTCACCGGCGCAGCTGGAGGCTTGGGCATGTACTTAGGCGGCTTCACGCCGCTGACGCCCAGCCTGGTCGTAGGCGGCGGAACGGCGGTGGTGGCGACGGCGCTTCTCTGGCTGGTTTACGGCCGCGCCCGCTGAGCGCAATCCATCGACCGCTGGCCGCGCTCGCCCGGAGCGCGGCCGACCCGGGCGCCCCCTACTCCTTCTTCGCATCACCACGGGCGAAGATGCTCGCAACGTAGTTGAGGACGTCGGTGGCGCTGACTTCGTTGTAACCGAAGTAACGCATGAGGCGGCTCTTGATGATGTCGATCTTCTCCTGCGTCTCTTTGTCGACGACGCTGGAGACGAGGGTTTTGAGCTTGATGCTGTCTTTTTGGTCTTCGAACAGCTTGAGCTCGAGGGCCCGGCGTAGGCGATCGTTGGTTTGCCAGTCGAACTTTTTGCCTTCGACTGCCCGGGCGCCGATGTAGTTCATGATTTCGCGGCGGAAATCGTCTTTGCGGTTGTCGGGGATGTCGATCTTTTCCTCGATGGACCGCATCAGGCGCTCATCGGGCTCTTCGTCCTGGCCGGTGTACTTATTCTTGACCTTCTCTTTGAGGGTGTAGGCCTTGATGTTGTCGATGTAGTTCGCCGCGACCTTGTTGAGAGCTTCGTCGTCGGCACTGATGGCGCGCTGCACCTCGTTCTTGACGATTTCTTCGTATTCGCGCTTCACCACACCGATCAGATCCCGGAAGCGCTTGCGCTGCTCGTCGTTGGTGATGAGGGAGTGGTGGGTCAGGCCCTTTTCGAGCTCGTTCAACACCATGAAGGGGTTGATGGTGCCTTCGCCGGCGTCGCTCACCAGCGCGTTACTGATCTTGTCCTGCACGTAGCGGGGGCTGACGCCTTCCATGCCTTCGCGCTTGGATTCCTTGCGCAGCTCCTTGACCGTGTCCTGGGTGTAGCCCGGAAGCACCTTACCGTCGTAGAGCTTCATCTTCTGGATCAGCTGCAGGTTGTGCTTCTTGGGATCTTCGAGCCGCGAGAGCACTGCCCACATGGCCGCTACTTCCAGAGTGTGGGGCGCGATATGCTTGCCCTTGACCCGCAGTTGGCTGAAGTCCTTTTCGTAGATCTGGATCTCGTCGGAAAGCTTCGTGATGTACGGGATGTCGATCTTGATGGTGCGGTCGCGAAGCGCTTCCATGAACTCGTTGTTCAACAGGCGCTTGTACTCGGCTTCGTTGGTGTGCCCGATGATCAGCTCGTCAATGTCTGTCTGCGCGAACTTCTTGGGCTTGATGCGATGCTCCTGAGACGCGCCGAGCAAATCGTACAAGAACGCGACGTCTAGCTTGAGC
This sequence comes from Polyangiaceae bacterium, assembly GCA_965222375.1. Lineage (GTDB taxonomy): Bacteria > Myxococcota_A > Polyangia > Polyangiales > Polyangiaceae > JACKEA01. The sequence goes on along the minus strand of CBDCTZ010000016.1, from coordinate 1,019,604 downwards.
ACCTCGACGAATTCGATGATGCCGCGATTGGCCACGTTGAACTCACCGTCGAAGTTGAAGGCTCGAGGGTCCGAGTCCGAGCCGTATTCAGCGATCTTGCGATAGTTGATGTCGCCCGTGAGCTCCGTGGAGTCCTGGTTTTTCTCGTCTTTGGGTTGGAAAGTGCCGATGCCGACCCGGTCTTGCTCGGAGAGCAGCAGGCGGCGCACGCGGATGTGGTTCTCCACCACCTTGCCCCAGTCGCCCTCGTAGCGCTGCATCAGGTTCTTGAAGATGAAGCGGCTAGCTGGATCCAGGTCGCCAGAGACCCGCACCTTGAAGTTCTCATTGGATAGGCCGAGCTTCTCGATCCCTTCGGCCCGCCAGTCTGCGGGGATCAGCTTGAGGGGATCCTCGTTCATGGGGGAGTCGAAAATGTCCGCATCCCCACTAGCCAGACCCGTGTTCTTCAGGTTGATCCAACGGAAGGTATAGAGAGCGCCTTCGGGAGTTGCGCAATATCGCTCCAAACCTTTCTTCAGCAGGCGCGCTATGGTGGACTTGCTCGAGCCCACCGGACCGTGAAGCAGAATGACGCGCTTTTCGGGACCGTAGGCTTCTGCCGCAGCCTTGAGCACGTTCATCAAGCGCATCAACGGGATGTCGAGGCCGAAGATGGCGTCTTTGCCCTTGTCACCCTCGTCCTGAAAGAAGTTGTAGCGAACCAACTTCTTCTTGTTGTCGATGTACTCTTCCGTCCCGTAGGAAATGACCATGTCGTACACGCGCTGAAACGCGTTGCGCGTGATCTGCGGACGCTGACGAACGAGGTTCAGGTAGTCCTCGAAGCTCCCTTCCCAAGACAGATCTCGATAGCGGTCATAGTCCTGCATGGCAGCGATCGTGCCGAGCATGCTGCTTCCGCTCTCCTTCTTGCCTTGGTCGCTGGGCGTGGAAAATTCACTGTCGCTCATTGGGTCCTTCTGGTCGCGGGTGCTTCAGGGGGTTGAGGATAACAGGCTCCCTGGGGGGTGCTTGAGTCACGGCGTGGAAAACGCCGCCAGAGCCTCGAAAACCTTGGTTTGCGCAGGTTTTACCAAGCCCGTTTCCGAACGCACCCCCCGCGTGCAGTGCGCCGCAATCGCCGCGGGGGATGGGGGATTCTCTGCGGACGCCGCGTTCTGCTGGCATTCCTTCTGAGGGCCGTCGTGCAGAGCAGCCGCGATGACAATGGGGTGGCGATGCCTCCGCGAGGCCAGAGCCTTGAAAAACGAGTCAAGAAACGCTGCCTGTTTGGCCTCGCTGCTCTGAACGTCCGGTGAGGACGGCAACGCGACTTCTTGAAAGACGATGGGCAGCGGCGGCGAGGTTTCACTGGCGACAGCGTCCGCAAGGACGTCGAGGTCGGCCAAGGGGCTCGTTGCAGCGGCCACCCTGAACCCAGGCTCCAAGGGAACATAGCTCACAACCGCTACGTCTCCAGTATCCACTAACTCCCGAACCTCGGGCTGCGCAGGCGCAACGACCGCAGCGAGGTTGAATCCGATGCCCACCTGAAGGTTGGACGGGCGGCCCGGGTGCTTTCGTGCGTAGTCGAAGACGTGCCCAACGAAGGCCACCAGCTCTTTTCTCTCTGCTGCCGAGGACTTCGTCAGGTAGCGGTCGACCTCGACGCCCAGGGACAGCACGCCCAGTTCGTCTCCGAAGTGGGAGAACGCTTGGTCGACGAGGAGCTCGCCAGCTTTCAGATTCACCGACGAGTTCCACGCGCCATCGACCCCCATGGGTCGAGCAGCCTGGGCTCGGTCAACGACGCTGAGGCAGGCCACGACCGTTGCACCAGCTTTGCCGTACACGTTGGCTTTGGCGGAAAGCGCCGCCCAGCGCGCGGACACAGGGGAGCTGGCACCGTCGAACAGCTCATCCCAGCGTGCGTGCACGATGCCAGCGCGCGAGCCAGCAGACAGCACGGCCAGATCTGCCAGCAGATCCTCCGCCGGGGAACTACCGGTTTCGGACGTGGGCGGCGACGCCCGCATCCCGAGCTTCACCGGGGCCACGGGTGAATCCGGATCGCCGGAGTCTGCGATGCCATCAACAGCGGCATCTGCAGGTGAACCACCGCTGGCACTCGCATCGGATAGGCCGCCGCCCCCTCCAGTTCCGGAGTCGAGACTCGAGACCACCACGGGTGGATCCGACGAACTGCAGGCACCTGCAACCAGCAGCGAAAAAGAGACAAAGAAGGCAGTGCAATGGAGTCCGCGCACGCCCCAAGGGTAGGCCAACTGCCGAGGTTCGCAGCGTTGGGCTACGCCCAATTTGCAACCCCTTGGATTTGCAGGCGTTTTTCTGCAGCGGTCAGCCGGGTAGCGTTCTAATGACATCCGTCAATCAGGTCCATCCCATCACTCGCGCCGCGCTACAGTCCGGGAGCACTGTTTGAAAGCGACGATGACTTCCGCGATCCCCGAAGAAGCAACCGCAACCGTTCAATCGGCCCGACCGCCGCAAGAAAACCTGCTCGCTCCGGAGCTGTACATCAACCGAGAGCTTTCTTGGTTGGAGTTCAACGCGCGTGTGGTCTCAGAAGCGGGCTCGGAGCGAGTACCTCTGTACGAGCGGTTGAAGTTCCTTGCGATCTTCGCAAGCAATTTGGACGAGTTCTTCATGGTCCGGGTTGCTGGCCTGCAAGCCCAGTTGCACGGCGAAATCGAAGAGGTCGCCCCAGACGGGATGGATGCGGAAGAGCAGCTCAGCGCCATTTCCGCTCGCGCCCATGAGCTGATGCGCGAGTGCTACGCCACTTGGAACGATGGTGTGCTGCCCGGACTGCGGGACGCGGGAATCACCCTGGTCAAGCCCGACGAACTCGCTGAAGAAGACCTGAGAGAGCTCGACGACCATTTCCGGCGAGATATCTTTCCGGTGCTCACGCCGATCGCAATCGACCCGGTGCACCCCTTCCCGCACGTGCGCAACAAAAGCATCAACGTGGGCTTCCTGTTCGCTTCCGCAGAGCACAGCAGCGAGCCTTCGTTTGGCGTGGTGCAAGTACCAACGAGCCTGCCCCGATTGATGCGGGTTCCCTTCAAGGATTTCCGTCGCGCTTTTGTCGCGCTGGAAGATCTGATCTTGCGTCATCAAGCAATGATCTTTCCGCAGATGGTGATCACTGGCAGCTACGCCTTCCGCGTTACCCGCAACTTCGACATCGAGATCGACGAGGACGAGGCGGAAGACCTGCTGCTGTCCTTGCAGGCGGAGCTCAGGCGCCGCGAACGGGGCCACGCGGTACGTCTGAGCGTGACCAACAACGCTCCTGACGACTCAATCCAGTGGCTTTGCCAAGAGCTGGACATTCATCCGGAAGAAGACGTGTATCGGGTGGACGGGCCGCTATTCCTTGGAGACATGACGGTCATGGTTTCCGGCGACGACCGCAAGAAGTTGCGAGACGAGCCCTACGCTCCCGTCTACGTGCCGCCGCTCCGGGACTCCGACGACTTCTTCGAGACCATCCAGGACGGGGACATCCTGCTGCATCACCCCTACGAGTCCTTCGAGGCGGTGATCGACTTCTTGTCCCAGGCGGCGGAAGATCCCAACGTACTGGCTATCAAGCAGACGCTGTACCGTACGGGTGGTGAGTCCCCGCTGGTGCACGCGCTGCAGCGCGCCGCCGAACAGGGCAAGCAGGTTACCGCCGTGGTCGAGCTCAAAGCTCGCTTCGATGAAGCAAGCAACATCCAATGGGCGCGCGCCCTGGAGCGCTCCGGCGTGAACGTCATGTATGGGCTGCTGGGCCTGAAAACCCACGCCAAGGTCTTGCTCGTGGTGCGCAAGGAAAAGACTGGGCTGCGCCGCTACGTGCATCTGGCGACGGGTAACTACAATCAGCAGACCGCGCGCCTATACACGGACGTGTCTCTGTTCACAGCCCGCGAGGAGTTCGGCGAAGACGCAACCGCCCTGTTCAATCTGCTGACGGGCTACAGCGCCCCAGCCAAGTGGAAGCGCTTCATCGTGGCGCCCCTTGGGCTTCACGAGGCCATTCTCGGGTTGATTCGTCGAGAGGCGGCCCATGCCGGGGCGGGGCGCCCGGCGCGAATCGTCGCGAAGATGAATTCTTTGGTCGACGCCGACGTGATTGCTGCGCTTTACGCAGCATCTCAGGCTGGCGTGAAGGTGCAGATGATGGTGCGCGGCATCTGCTGCCTTCGACCTGGGCTCCCCGGCGTGAGCGATAACATCACCGTGCACGCAGTCATCGACCGCTTCCTGGAGCACTCACGCATCTTCGAATTCGAAAACGGCGGCGAGCCCGAGGTCTTCTTTTCCAGCGCGGACTGGATGCCCCGCAATTTCCGCCGCCGGGTGGAAGTGATGTTTCCGATCTTGGACGAGGACCTGAAGGCTCGAGTACGGGAGGGGATCTTGGGCACCATGGCCGCCGATACCCAGAACGGCTGGCTGCTGGACTCCCTGGGCCGCTACCGCCGCGCCGCCTCCACGGGCACGCCCGTGCGCAGCCAGATGGAGTTCATGGATCAAGCGCGAGAGCGGGCGCGAGAGCCGGAACACGTGCTCGCCAGGCAGATGCTCGCCGCTCCGAGGCCCGACGACGCCTTCGAAAAGCTGCGCCGCAAAGGCAAGAAGAAGAAGAAGAAGCGGGAGAAGCGCAGCCGGCGCAGTACGGATTGATGCGCAGAAGTGGCGGTTTCGAACCGCGCTGCCTGCAAGAAGTTTAACTCATCGGGCGACGAGCTCGAATCGGCAACGAGCGCCGCGCTCAGTCGCGACAAGTGGCGACGAGCCCTCGAACGACCGCGCGCAAACTCCTAGAGTCGAAAGGTTTCTGCAGCGTGGGACAATCCACCTTTTGCAGGAAAGACTGCAATTCGGCAACGAGCGCGCCACCTGTAATGAAGATGGTCCGTTCAGCCAAACCTGGATTCTGTTTGGCTAATAGGTTGTGGAACTGCGCTCCGGTCATCTCTGGCATCATCATGTCGCAAATCACGACATCAAAGAGCTCGTTCTCCACGAGCTGAAGCGCTGCCGGCCCGCTCTTCGCGATCTCCACGGCGTATCCATCCAGCATCCGCCGAATCGCCTTGGCCACGACTCTGTCGTCGTCCACCAGGAGAATCCGGCCGTGGCCCTTGCGGTCCCGAGCGCGAGTATCGGAATAGATACTAGGAACGCTCTCCGGCCCGACATCACTGACGGGAATGGACACTGTAGCGACCGTACCTTCGCCTTCCCTACTCTCGAGGGAAAGCCGTCCGCCGAGCCGATCGATAATTCCATAGCTGATCGAGAGACCGAGCCCGGTTCCAACGCCCTGCGGTTTGGTGGTGAAGAAGGGATCGAAGACTCGATCGAGTTGGCTCTTCGGAATGCCCTTGCCGGTGTCCCGGACTTCGACCACGACCTCGGCACCCTCTTTTCTGGAAGAAACGCAGATCTCATTGTCATCTGCGGCGCCCGGTTCGATGGCGTGGGCCGCGTTGGTGAGCAGGTTGACAAAGACCTGAACGAGCGACGTTTCGTCCGCAAGCACCAAGCCGATGCACCCGAAATCCCGGCGAACGCGAGCACGGTGGCGGAGCTCCGTGCGAGTCATGTTGAGTGAAATCTCCAGGGCGGCGTTGACATCAATGGGAACCACCTCATCTGCATCCCGGCGCCGCGAGAATGCCGCCAGATCGCCCACAATGCGCCGGGCTCGTTCCGCGCCAGTTCGTGCCTCGGTCAAAGCTTCGATCAGCTGTTGCACTCGGACGGATGGGGACGTACCCGCGATTTCCTGTAGCTCCGTCAACGCGAATTCCAGATTGCCGACAATATAGGTTAGCGGGTTGTTGATTTCGTGTCCGATGCCGGCTGCAAGCGTCCCAACAGAAGCCATTCTCTCCGTGTGGATCATACGACGTCGAAGCTCCTCGCGCTCACCAACGTCGCGGAGAACGACAACGTTAGAGGGAACGCTCTGGAACTCAACGCGAATCGCGGTCGCCTCCAATTGGCACGTGGACCCGTCTTTACGCAGCGCGCGCAGTGTCGTTATCGGCCACCGTGTCTCATGCGTTTCATCTGCAATCCGGGCCGCCACCTTCTCGCGATCGTCGGCGTGCACCAGCACGTCTAGTACGTGCTGGTCGATCAGTTCTTCCTGCTCCACTCGACCCAGCATCGTGACCAGCGCACGGTTGGCATAAACGATGCGCCCTTGACGATGAATCACCACGCCATCTGGCAGCGCATCGACCAGTGTCTGGAAACGCTGTTCATGAGCTTCCAGTCTCGAGAGGTCCCGGAGGAACGCGGTGAAACGCCTGCCATCCTTGTCGCCAGTCTCCGCTACGGTGAGCTCTAGTGGAAAATGCGTGCCGTCTGCTCTGCGTCCCTCTACCTTGCGACGCAAGTTGATGACGCTCTTCTTACCGGTGGCAAGATAGCGCTTGATGTAGCCAGCATGCGCCTCAGCCTCAGCAGGCGGCATGAGCACTTCCACTCTTTCACCAACGAGCACGTCCGCGTCGTGACCAAACATCTCAGCGGCCGCTGGGTTGACCTGCTGGACTACTCCCTCCGCATTGATGGTGATGATTCCGTCGAGAGCGCTCGCTACCAAGGTCTGAAGCTGCTCGTACGAGCCAGCTTCAGTGGCCGACGGAACGTCAGTCCTAATGGAACGGCCGTTGTTGTCTGGTTGGGCCAAGGCGAAACCTCCAACACGAGAGAACGGATGCCCGGCGACACCCTTGAAGCTCAACTCTGGGCGACGGGGCCGGCGGAGCACTTGGTGCGGCGCTCTACTCATGTCCAGGGGCCGCGCGTTTGGTCGAGCATGGGCACCCCGATTTCTGAGCCGAGGGAATGTGTGCCGATGTGCGCGGAAGTGCGCAGAACGCCTGCGAATCGGTGTCCGTTGCGCGTGCAAGCCTGGCGTCCGATCAGTCGCGCACGCAGGAAGCGCACACCCTCTGCTACAAACAACGTGGACGCGCAGCGCGCGGCTAGGGTGCGCTCGGCGACAGATCGATGGGGTTGGTCGGCGCGCCCCGGTGCAGGCCGCCGTTGCCGACCCAGTAGATGAAGCGCGGCTCGGGGTTGTCGTCCAAGAACACGTCCACGCGAAGCGTGACCCCGGGTTCGGTCGTCACCTGCATGCCATCGAGGCCGAAGGAGTTGTCGTTGACCATGCGCACCTCGTTCGACGCTGCCCAATCCAGGTAGTCGGAGCTTTCGAGCTCTTCGGGCGCGAAATCGATGAGCTGCGAGGTCTTTTCCGTGCCGACGATGATGTCGAAGAGGCAGGTCACGTCGGAGATTTCCGTGTCGCAGGCAGTGGTCACTCGCCAAATGCCGCCGGCTTGGTACTCCACGAACACCCCGACACCTTTGCCCGGCTCGATCGACGCCAGGGTCGCACCGGTATCGATGGTGGCCAGCGTGATTTCCTTCTTGGGCGGGTGGCCGAAGTGGGTTCCCGATTTGCCCTCGGGTCGATCCTCGTATTGGCAGCCCAGGCCGAAAGCCATGAGCACACCGGTCAGAGCCAGCTGTGGGGCAGTGCGTAGGATGGTGGCAAGTTGGGTGGACATGGTGGTCACTTCAGCGGCGCCGAGAGCGGGCTCTGGAACGGGACGGAGCCCGCCGCTTGGGCGTGGGGGGCTTGTAGGGTTGTACCGTACGCGGCGGCGCCCTGCGAACGGAAGGGGGCGACGAGCGTCGGGGAGCCGAGCGGGTCTGCGGCGCTCTAGGCGAAACCTTGGTTCGCTTCACTCGCTTGGGCGCGGCGTTGGATTTCGGCGCATAGCGCCGCTGAGGCGCGGCGCGACGAGATTTCGGCACGTAGCGCCGTTGGGGCGGGCCCGCACGACGTGACTTCGGCACGTAGCGCCGTTGCGGCGTCACCGAACTGCGACGAGACGGGGGCGCGGCTCGATAGTTTCGCATAGGCGTCGGCCCCCGCGGCACGGCCCGCGGAGCACGACGCCGCCCTGCGGGTGCGGCGTTGCTGCCCAGGCTCTTCACACCGCGAAGACGAGGCGACGAGCGCGGCGGGCCGCGACGAGCGCCCGCGAAACCCCGCCGCGCTGATGGCCCTGAGGGCCTCGAGGCGGCGACGGCCTTTGGATTGGCGGCGACGCGTTTGCTCGGCACCGCTCGCGCGGGGATGCGAGCTTGCTTCGGCCTCGGGCCAACATAACGGGGCCGACCATGAGCGTGATAGTGATGAGTGTGGGCGCCCAGATAGCGCACGTGGTGATGATCGTGCACGATGTGGGTGTGTAAGTGGTAGCTGTACGCGTACCGGCTCGGACAAAACACCCAGGCCGTGTACACACCAAATCCGACACCGACGGCTACGCCATTGACCCAGATGTAGTCGGGGGGCATCGGCGCCCAACCCACATAGTAGACGCCGGGATCTGGAACGCGCCAAACCACCCAAGCGTGGGAGTACTCGCGCCCGGGGATCCAAGCCCAGCCGGTGCCACGGACCCAGACCCAGCGCCCGTAGTGAAACACCACCCAACCAAATGGGTAGTTGCTCACCCAAATCCACTCGCCATCTTCCGCCTGGGCCCAATGACCGTTCGTGACGTAAGGCTTGAAGTCCTTGCCCACAGCCCGCTTGTACGGGACCCACACGGTTCCGTAGGTCGGGTCATTGCGCCAGTAGCCGTAGGGCTTCAACTCCGCGGAGAAGTCCGTCAGCGCGCGCGGATCTCGATCGTTGTATCCAACATCACCACTCGCCGAGTAGTTCGCCCCGGCCTCGGCATCGCCCGCTGCGTCCGCGGTCATGCCCGAGCTCTGATCGACCTCGAGCTCAGTGGGGCCATCCGGCGGCGCGTCTTCCCAAGTCGCCTGAGCTTGGGCGATCAGCGGGAAGCACAGCACGCAGACAGCGACCAGCCAGCTGCGAAAAGCTCGGACGTTCATTGGTTCAATCATGCGATCCAGACCTGCTAGGAGCAACTCGCGTGCCCATTCCTTTGACGAGAGCGGAACGCCACGAATTCGGCCAAAAAACGCCGCAGTTTCGTGAAATCGGCAAATCGGGACCCAGAAACTGGATTTGGGCGTTCGTGAACGCGCGTCGTCGCGCTTTTGTCACAGCACTCTGAATCTGCCGAGCATTGACTATGCTGCCCGTCATGCTCGCTTTCGACGACGCCCTGCAAAAAGTGCTGGCCGCAGCCACACCCATCGGCACTGAACGCGTGGAGCTAGTCAGCGCGCTCGGGCGTGTGCTGCGGGAGGACTTGATCGCACACACGGCAATGCCCGCCTTCGACTACAGCGCAATGGATGGCTACGCCGTGCGCATCGCAGATTTCAATGGCGACGGTCCGCTTGCCCTGCCAGTAGTTGGCGAAAGTCAAACTGGGCATCCAGCACCAACCCTCGAGCCCGGCACCACGTGCAGGATCTTCACGGGCGCTCAGCTGCCCGATGGCGCAGACGCGGTCGTGATGCAGGAAAACGTCGAGCGCCAAGGCAACACGGCCACGTTTTCGAGCGAGCCCCCAGCCTTCAACCACGTACGCCGCAAAGGTGAAGACCTCGAAGAGAACACCGCGGCGTTGACCTCGGGCACACGCCTGAGTGCAGGCTGCATCGGGCTCATCGCCGCCCTCGACCGAATGAGCGTCTTGGTCAGTCGCCGCCCTCGAGTGGTCATCGTCTGCACCGGCGACGAGCTGCGTCCGCCGGGATCTCGCGCGCGGCCGGGTAGCATTCCCGAGTCCAACGGCTACGCACTGTCCGGCTTGATCCGCCAAGTCGGCTGCGAGCCTCTACTAGCTCCGCTCGCACCCGACGACATGAACGCCACCAAGCAGCTGCTGGAGCAAGCCGTGACGGGAGCCGACGTGCTGCTCACCGTTGGCGGCGTGAGTGTGGGCGACCACGACGTCGTCCGACCCGCCTTGGAGTCCCTCGGCGCGACCCTCGACTTTTACAAGGTGCGGATCAAACCCGGCAAACCTCTGGCTTTCGGTCGAATCGGCAAGACTCTCATCTTCGGACTTCCGGGCAATCCCGTCAGCGCCCAGGTCACCTTCACATTGTTCGGCGCGCCGCTGCTACGCAGCCTGCAGCAGGACGCCACCGCGCTGCCTCGCCGCCGGAGGGCGAAGTTGCTGCACGAGATCCGTCAGAAGCCAGGTCGCCGCGCATTCAGTCGCGGTCGCTACCAGGACGATGGCGGCGTTGAACCCATGACGAACCAGGCTTCAGGCTCTCCGGTGAGCATGGCCCGGGCAGATGCTCTGATCGACGTACCCCACGACGCAGAGCATCTCCCCGCTGGATCCGTGGTGGATACGATCCCCTTGGCGGAGCTGTGAGCGGCGAAGGCGGATCTGAGGCTCCAGGGAGGGCGCTCGTCGGGATTTTTGTCGGCGGCCGCAGCTCACGCATGGGCGGTTCGGCCAAAGGGATGTTGCCAGCACCCAACCAAGAGCAAACGCTGCTCGAGCGCCTGGCCACAGAAGCACGCGCCGCTCTGCCCGAGGCCGATATGGTGCTGGTAGGCAAACAGTCCGCCTACGCCAGCGTGCCCCTGACGGTCATCGAAGATGCACGCACCGGCCAAGGCCCCCTCGGCGGCTTGGTGGCACTGCTCGCGGCGGGACAATTACGCGGCTTTGCGCATGTCTACGCCCTCGCGTGCGATCTGCCGTATCTGTCGCGAAGGTCCATCGCGTCGCTGGCAGCGCATTCGGCGACGGCTGGCGTCGTTGCGCCGCGGCGCGGGGAGATTTGGGAGCCCCTCGTTGCCCGTTACGCGCCCGGTGCGTGCCTTGCAACCGCACAAGCTCGCTTGGAGGGCGGCGCTCTGTCTCTCCAGCGACTCATCAATGAGCTCGACGCGACCCCGATCGAGCTTCCGGATGCAGAGCTGCGGGATTGGGACACCCCCGAGGATCGCGCCGCGGACGCGGCGGGTGGGGAAGAGCGGGAGTAGTGCCCCTGGGAGAGAACGCGAACCGACCCCCAACAACCTAGAGTAACTGGCGAAGCGTGGCTCGGTCAGTTGCAGCTGACCCGAATGCCAGTGCTTGGGCTTCCAGTGCAGGTTGGCGATTTCCCAGCCCCGCACGCGTTGATGCTGGGGCTATTGCAGCTTGGACAGCCATCGAAGTTGATGCACAACGAATCGCCAATGCAGAATTGGTCGTCGAGGCGGCACTGTGTCGAACCACACGCAAAGGTCCCACCGGGTGTCCCGCATCCGTTTCCGCCACCCGCACCCGCGCCGCTACTGCCCGATGTGCCACCTCCCCCCGGGGCCCCCCCGCTACCGGAAGTGCCACCGCCACCTGACGTGCCGCCGGTGCCAGCGAGAACGCATGTCTCGTAGGCAGCCTGGTCGCAGTTCGACGTCTCGCTGCAGCTGAGTTCCTTCTCGCTAACGGTCGCGCACACCTGACCGCACGCTGCAGGATCCTGCCCGCACTGAGCTGCTACGGCTTGACACCGCGCAGGACAATTCGTGACGGAGCCGCCACCTGCTGCCGCGATTCCACCTCCTCCGCCAGTGGCGCCTCCCCCTCCGCCGCCACTGCTCCCGCAGGCAGCGAACAAACTCGCGGACAGTGCGAGTGAGACCAACGAAGAGCATCTCGTGAGGGCTAGTCGAGCACGCATGGGTTCACTTCTCCTTACTTCGGCGTTGGCAACTCACGCGGGCTTTACCAGCACGCAATCGGTTGTTCAACATGCGGAATCGGGCAGTGTTCTATTGCTCGCGAGGTGTACGTTGCTTTCGCGGCCCCCGCCCAGCCCCATCCCACCCTGCATCCACTCGAATTCAGCGTTGCCACGGCAACACTGATTCGGAGGAGAGATCCACCCACGAGACGCCCCCCGCCCGAGTCGCCCGCGTCGGTTCCAGCCCTATCAGCTTCGACGCGCGCGACGCCGCCGAAGCAACGCAGTTAGTGCAAGTAGCCACGCAAATCGCCCCATTGGCGACCCGCCACTAGCAGGAACACGACAGCCGCAACCCTCTTCACCCTGACTGAGACGCTGGGTCGTTTGTGCACTGCCACCACCCGCGCCACTTCCGCTGCCGCCACCGGTGCCAAGCACGGAGCCATCACCCCAGGAGCCGCTGTCGAGCCCACCTAGGCACTCGACCACGTTGAAACTCATGCTCAAGGTGGGGCCGAACCACTGGCGTAACTCGTCGACCAGCTGCCATTTGGATTCGACGATGCCCGGCGTCGCGGGTGCGGCGGCCAGGATGCCATCTTTGGTGAACTCGGTACGGCGGCAGCCCTTGTTGTCGTAGCAGTCGGGACCGGCTGGGCTTGCAGATGCAGGGACGACGTCGACATTCAAGTTCTCATTGACGCTAATGCGCGAGGTACCGGTCAACGGATCCTTGGTGTCACCTGGCACGCCGAGGCGCACGCTCTGCCCATCGGACGCGCCGCCCACGTCCGTCCACGGCAGGGTGCCAGTGTTCTCCAGCTGGAACCACATGCGAATGGGCTGGCCAGTGCACACGCGATAGTCGGCGACGCCATCGGGATCCGGGACCGCGTCCGAGCGCTGTCCCGTCAACTTCGCGGCCATCGCTGGAGCAACGGGGCCAATCAATGCTTCGTAGCCTTTGATCAGCGACATGTAAGTCGGCACGTAGACGCTGCCGACACCCGAGACGTTCTGCTTCAGGTCGAAGTGCAAGTGCACCGTCGTTGGCGTGCCGCCGAAGGCGTTGCTGACTTTGCCGACGCGGGTGCCCTTCTTGATGGATTGACCGGTACTCACCTGCACGCTGCCCATGTGCAAAAAGCGGTGAATTGTGCCGTCGTTGGCCGTGAGATACACGGAGTAGCTACCGATGCTGGTGATCTTCCCGTCTACGGTAGCGACGACCCAATGCTTGTTCTTGTCGCAGCTCGAAGCGCGGATGTCCTGGCCTTGGTGCCCCGTGCCCGACGGGCACAGCGGCATCTTCCAGCTGCGCTTTTCGCAATAGTTGTCCCACCAGGGGTAGGAAAAGTTCTTCGAGTCGCATTGAGAACCCGACGGACCTTGAGAACCACCGACGCCCCAAACCTGGGAGTTGAGAAAGGCCGGCGCGAGTTCGATGGGGAAGCGCATGCCGGGCACGTACACTTTGTTGTCGACGCGGCCGGTGCCCGAGCCCGCCACCAATTGGCCCGGGGGTTGATATGAAAACGGCGCGGCGAGCGACGCGGAGCCGCACAAGCTGGCAGCGCAAAAGAGGGACGCGGCGGCTAGAGCGTGCTTCATGGCTCCGCGCTCTTTGGGTTGCCGCCGACGTACACCAGGCTTTCCGCCATCTCGATCAGAAACTTGTCATCGGCGCAGCGCGCATCCGCAGTCACAGCGCACTCCACGTCGAGGGAGTAGGCAACCTCCCGCTCCTGCCAAGACGCGTTCCAAATCAGTTCGTTCTGACCCACGAACCCCTTCGTCTTGCGCAGGTCCCGATCCGGCTTCTTGGCGGGCATGTCCGGATGCACGTGCGCCACGCGGGTCGCGTGCACGCTCACCGTAACGCCATCCTGAGTGACACTGAAGGCGAACCAATGTGGCCCCGTGGTGATCACCAACTTCGGGAGCCACGCGGCGTCTTTGGGCACCAACACCGGCACCGGCGAAGCAGCGACTTTTTCGCGCTCGGAAGCAGGTAGTGCCGCGAGGGCCTCCGAGTGCACGGAGCCGCCAAAGTTCGGGCGAGCCACCACCGTCGGCGCTGGTTTGGCAGGCGCCGACACCGACGCTTGCTTTTGCGTTGCGGGCTCTTGCTTTTCCCCAGTTTCGCGAGGCGCACCGTCGCAACCGCCGAGCAACGAAAACGCTGCAATCGTCCCAATTCCCCAGCCGCGCATGGTGAGCGAAGATTAGCGCGTCGACAGCTGTTGTGGCAGGCGTGAAGGAGCGGTTTCCGAGCGGGATATTGCAGCTGCAATACAAGTTTGCAGTTGCACTGTAGGGTCTGCCGGTTTCCGAACCTCGACACCACACTGGTCACCGTGCCGTCCCGCACTCCTCTTCTGTCTCACATGTTCGTGCTCGCGTGGATCGCGAGCTTCGCGCACTCCTTGGCGCTGCACAGCTATGTGCATCTGTCGGGCTTCTTGGAGAGCTTGGGCGCAAGCAGCGTCGACATCGGCTCGGCGTTTTCGTTCTTGGCCATCGCCGCCTTGGCGTCGCGTCCTTTCGTGGGTCGCGCCATGGATCGCCACGGCCGACGCTTCATCATCTTGTTCGGCTCCGTGGTTCACATTGCCGTGTGCGCGGCGTACCTGACCATCGACAAGATGGGCCCCTGGGTCTACGTCGTGCGCGCCGTGCACGGCATTGCGGAGGGCATGTTGTTCTCCGCGGTGTTCACCTACGCCGCGGACATCGTGCCCGAAGATCGGCGCACCGAAGGCATCGCGCTGTTCGGCGTCTCGGGGCTGCTTCCTGTTGCATTGGCGGGCGCGCTAGGCGACATGATCGTCAGCCGCTGGGGCTACGGCGCACTGTTCTGGTTCACGGTCATCGTGGGCGTGGTGGCGCTGCTCGTGTCTCTGCCCCTGCGCGATGCGAAGCAACCCGCCGACATGTTGCCCGCACGCGGTTTCTTGACCACGCTGCGCGAACCGAATTTGATCCCGATCTGGTTTCTCGGAGTCGTGTTCGCCACGGCGCTGTCGACCCTCTTCATCTTCCTCAAGACCTACATGCTCGCCGAGAAGAGCGGCAACGTCGGCACCTTTTTCAGCGCCTTCGCCTGTGCGGCAGTCCTGCTACGGGTCACCCTCGGCTGGGTGCCCGATCGCGTGGGTGCAGTTCGTACGCTGTATCCTTCGGTGTTTGCTTTGGCCGTCGGACTCACGCTGCTGGCCGCAGATACCTCGACGGCGAGCATCGTGGTGGCAGGGGTGCTGTGCGGTATCGGGCATGGCTTCGCCTTTCCGATCCTTGCCGGCTTGGTGGCGGCCCGCGCGCGACCCAGCGAACGCGGCGCCGCCATGACCGCCTTCACGGCGTTGTTCCACGTCGGCGTGCTCGCCGGTGGCCCCAGCTTCGGCCTGATCATCGACGTCGCGGGCTATCCCGCCGCCTACCTCACCGCAGCTGGAGCCGCATTGCTGGCCGCCGCGGGTTTTGCCTGGTTGGAATCGCGGCGGAGCGCCTTGGCGACTTGAGGTTGTTTTGGGGTCGCGACGTTGGGGCGATGTTCTTTGGGGGATGTGCCGGAAACTGACGTCATCGACGGTTCATCGCGGAGCGAAGAGAGAACGCTGGGACCCAGCGAGCCGGGTACCGGACAGCCTATGCAGGTCGGGGCGGTTATCCCGGATTGGGATTCAAAGTCTTCTCCGCCCACTTCTTCCAACCTTTTAGGTTCTTGCAACTCAGCCACTCGGAGCTGTTGCTCTCGATTGCGGAAACGACGTGGCGCGCAACGCGCTCGCGCTGGGTCTCTTCTATCCGGCTACCGTCGATTTGGACGGCACGAATGCAACGATGGAACTCGTCGTCGTTGTTGAACTGCACCAACCGATGACGCTGCCGCGTAAAATCGAACTCCGTGTCACCAGGCTCGAGTCGCAACGTCCCGAAGCCGTCCAGAAGCAACGCGTAGAAGGGCATGCGTGGTCGATTCAACGTGGACGCCCCATGCTCCGCGTGCATCTGCGCGCGTTCGTCTGAGCTCACTTCGTAGACGGAGAGTTCAGGGTAACCATGAAACTCCGAACGCGCGATCTCAGACGGTGCATAGCCCCCTTCCCAGACTGTGCGACGGCGCCCAATTCGCGCGACTTTCATCTACTACAACCCGGCTAGCACCTGTTCCGCCGCCGCGCGAACGCCCGGGCTGCTGTCGTTCTGGGCCGCACGCAGCAGTGTCTGCCTGACCCGCTCTCCTTCGAGCTCTGCAAGCCCGTACACCGCACCCTCCCTCACCACGGCCTGGCTATGCGTTAGCTTGGAGATCAGCACCTGCTCGTATGCCGCACCAGCTTTTCCGAGCGCCTCCAAAGCAAAGCTGAGGTCGACGCGATCCAGCGCGCCAGACTCAACAAGCCGAACCAAGCTCTGCGGCTCATGCTCTGCCAGGGCGGCGAAAAGCTCCTCGCCGAGCGACCACTCTTGGTTGCGGAGCTGCTGAGGCACGTAGACCTTCCAATCGCGAACCGATTGACGGGGCTCGGGGGACACAGCCATCCCACGTTTCACTGGCGTTGGGCGGACGTGCGTCCACGCGCTTGAACCGGTTTCTTGCTGCGCAGCCTCCATTACACTTTCCCTCCAAACCTAGCGATCATTTCCTGTTTCGGCACGAGTCTACAAAACAGATCATTGAGCAAAGCGTTGGACGTGTCCAGTTCCTCGAAGAACTCCGGACCCGTGGTGTCACGGTTGACCCGATTGTCGATTTTGACCACACGGCTTCCCGACTCGGTGTCGATGCCCGTCGAGATCGCGCTGTGTACGACATGCTCGCCCTGAAGAGCATTCAGTTGAACTCCGACGTTCGGGTAGTCCGACTCGAGCAGCGACCTCGCCAGTGATAGCGCGGGAAGCGCGACGCACAAATCCGCGAAATCCGACCAATGCTCGGATTGGCGCAAAACAGAGATCTTCGCCAGCTCGGTCTCGAGCGGGTCCGGTGCCGCCTGGATTTCCTCTAGACAGAATCTCTGAAATGCCTCGTATTCCACCTTGAACGCGGCGTGGATGTTCGAGAACGTCGGGTAGGCTTCACCGCTAGCTCGCCAGTTAACATAGAAGCGATCGTGCTGGATTTGTACCAAGCGTGAGCCATCTTCGGAGAGCATCCACACGCGCTGCGGAGGGAGTTCTGCTCCTGTGAAGGAGTACTCTCCAATCGCTAGCCGAACCTCCGTTTCGGGATAGTCCTTGCGACGGCTTGCCCAATGCAGTCCGAGCAATGGCGCACTGAGTGCAAGTGGTGCAAAGCGCACCCCGCAAACCACCTCGACTATCGGTGGCCTGTTGAGCTCAGGCGGCGACTGCATCGGCGTGTAGTGTAGGCCGAGAAGCCGCTTGACGTGCTTGGAAATTGTGCCGGGGACACAAAAAGAGCGCCCCTTCGCTCCCCCTCACCATTCCCACTGGGGCGTGGCAGACGAGACTGACGGATCTCAGATCCGCACCCAGGTCGTTCAAGTGCTCAAACGACCTGATTGGTACCTTCTCTGGAGTCGACGCATACGCGAGCAGTAACGAGCTTACCACCAAACCGTCGCATTGGTGCTTGACTGGGTTCTGAGCGCCTGCGGGTGCGTATCCGGAGCTTTTGCCTCTACGGGCGGCGACGCAATTGGCACAAAGCGACACAGATACCGACGAGTTTGCGCCGACGGCCTCACAGCCGTGCCGAACGCCGGTTGGCCTTTGTTCGTGCTGCGCAACTCGCATTCAGAGTTGCACGCGCAACACTGAATCACGGCTGGTGCGAGGCCTCGCACGAGAGTAGTGGCCCTGTTTGCACTTGTGATGCACTCCGTCGGATATCACGCAGCGCGTCGACCCCAACCCAACCAAGAGGCTCGCGAACCCGCCGTTCTCCGCAGGCCGCCGCGTCTCAGTCGTGGGAGTGCGGATGGTCGTGCGCTACGCAGCGGGCGTCTTGCCAGCCGACCCAGTAGGGGCCGTCGGGGCCGTGTTCGCGTTTCCAGACGGGCACGCGTTCTTTGATGCGGTCGATCAGGGTGCGGCAGGCTTTGAAAGCTTCGCCTCGGTGGGGTGCGCTGGCGGCGCAGATGATGGCGGTGTCGCCGATTTCGAGACTGCCGACGCGATGCACGGCTGCGAGGCGTGTGCCTGGGATTTCTTCGGCGATCTCTTTTCCGATCTCGGCCATCTGTTTGACGGCCATGCTGGCGTAGGCCTCGTATTCGAGGCGCACGACCTTTTGGCCTTCGTTTTCGTCGCGGACGACGCCGATGAAGACGGCAACGCCGCCGGCAGACGGATGGGACACGGCGGCAATGACTTCATCCGACGAGAAGGCTTCGTCTCGGATTTGGAATAGGCTCATCGTCGAGAGTCTCCACTGCGGCCACCGCTCTTGGACAGGAGCCGCGTTGGCCCGAGCTCCATGTCTCGGATCTCGAATAGGCTCATCGTCGAAAGTCTCCACTGCGGCCACCGCTCTTGGACAGGAGCCGCGTTGGCCCGAGCTCCATGCCGCGATCGTAGGCCTTGAGCATGTCATACACCGTGAGCGCCGCGGCAGATGCGGCGACGAGAGCCTCGATCTCCACGCCGGTGCGGTCGAGGGCCTCTGCGGTTGCGATGATGTGCAAGCGTGAGGCGCCTGGCTCGAGCCGCAAAGACACTTCCACCTTCGTCAATGCGACGGCGTGACACAGTGGGATCCATTCCGGTGTGCGCTTCGCCGCTTGGATGCCAGCAATGCGCGCGGTCGCCAGCACGTCGCCTTTGTGCGCGGAGCCCTCGGCCAAGCGGGCCAGACCTTCGGCGGAGAGGCTGACGGCGCTTTCGGCGCTGGCCTTGCGCAGCGTCGGCGCCTTGGCAGCGACGCCCACCATGCGCACTTCGCCCGCGGCGTTCAGATGGGTCGACACGGCGGATGCTCCCACGATTTCGGCGTAGGCACCTGCAATCCGCTCGGGGTTCTTGCGGGTTGCGACCTGCGCGAGCACGTAGCGATCGAGGGGCGACAGGCTGACCCAGAGGGCGTCCTCGAGGGGGCGCTCACTGCCTAGCCCCTCACGAACGGCACTGGGCACATGATCCGGCGCAACGTCGTTGGAAACGGGAACTTGCTCGGGGCTGGGCTGTGCGGCGTCGCAAAGCTTCCGCACACGCTCCGTATCGACGGCATCCGCGGCGCCCAACTCGGTCAACTGCCCGCGCTGAGCCAGGCTCAAGCTTCGCCAGCTCTCGCGAGAGAGCCGTAACCCCACCGCATCCAACGCCCGGCGCGCTGCCATCGGCAGCAGTTCGAGGCGCTCGTCGATTTCGTCAAAGGCGTATAGCTTCACCGCTTGGTTCCCGGGCTGGGGAGCGTACGCCGACCCCGCCTCGAGGGCAAAGCAGCTTTCGCCTTGGAAAGTGCAGTAGCCTGAGCGCGGATGGACCGCCCCAAGAGCCAACCCAAGGTGCAGCTCTTCTTGCTGGCCGTGATTGCGCTGCTGGCGGTGCTCACTTTCGACCACGGCCGATACGGCTACGAGCGGCTGTCCTATGCCTATGACCTGAACTTCTGGTCGGAAGACTTCTTCATGACCGGGATGATGAAGCTGCGAGCCGGCGTCCCGCTGTACGGGCCCGTGGGCGAGGCGAACTCGAGCGTGTACGCCCCGGGCCAAACCTTGCTGCATTACGCGTTGCTGGCGCCTTTTGATGCGGAACTATCCCTGCGGCCGAACAAGCTGCTCGGTTACGTTTTCGTCGTCGTGGCGGCGGCGGTCGGCGCTTTGGCGGGACTTCGTTTGATTTCGGCGACCGGCAGACTACGAGTCTTGCTCGGAGCGGCTCTGGGGCTGGCGCTCGCGCTGGTGCTGCTATCGAACCCGGTCGTCGACGGCCTGCATCCGAGCAATCTGGAAGCCTGCGTCCTCGCCGGGGCCGCACTGGCCTGCGGCAAACTGCCCACCTTGGCTGTTGGCAGGCGCCGGGCGGTCTTGGTGCTCCTACCCGTGGCGGCGTTGCTCGTGAAGCAGAACAGCGGCGCGATCGTGCTGGTTTCTCTTGGGCTCGCGGCAGCCACCAGTGCCGCCGTGCCCGGGCGGGAGCGGCGTCTTGATTTGTTGGCGCTGCTGCTCGGTGCGGCGAGCACAGGACTGATGCTGCACCTGGTCGGTGGCACGCACTTCTGGGACTGGGGGGTCACGCTCCTTCGCGCCCACGCCATCGAGTGGCACCGCGTGTGGCGACAGGCCGATGGCATCGGGATGTGGTTCGTGCCCGTCACCCTGGTGGCGTTGGCCCGCTTGGTTTGGGCGCTGGCCCGACATGCTCCGATGGACGTAGTTTGGCTGCGCACAGCGACGCCTTGCCTTTTGTACGCGCTGGTGGCGCTAGCGGCTGCCGTGAAAACCCGAGGCGGAGCCAACAACTTGGCGAGCTTGGGGTTCGCGTTGGCTTTGGTGGCACTGCCTGCGCTTCTCAGCATGGTGGTCGCGGAAAAAGCGCGCTGGGCACGCCTCGTGGCGGCGGGCGTACTGCTAGTGCAGGTCGTCAGTTGGCGCAGCCAGCGCTACGTGCCGAATGCCGAGGACCTCGATCTAGCAGAAACGGTGTGCGCCTATGCCGCCAAGCGAATGCAGTGCGGAGAGCGCGTGTGGCTAGGACGCGGCGCGCTGTGCTACGCCCGGAGCGGCAACGCGGTTCCTCCGGACCGCATGACCAGCGTACGAGACGTCGTGGCAGCCGGGCGGTTCGCGGAACTGGCCCTACTCGAGCGACTGCAGCGTGCCGAGTACGACGAGGTCATGCTGCATGAAGCGGACATGCGCTTCTTGGGCCCCAAATTCTGGCCCCGACTCAAGGAGAAGTACCGGCTGTTCCACGCCGGTTCAGAGCAAGCCGAGGGCGACTATTGGCGCCACGGCTTCCAGGGCTGGGGCTCGCGGCGCATGTTGTATTTCGAGCGCAAAAGCGACGCAGGCAAGCACAGCTCCGACGCGAACTACGGCTGCGACTTGGCCTCGCGCTGATACAACCACCAAGTCTCGGGGCGGATCCAGCGCCAGATCCCGAACACCGCCAAGCTGGGCAGGAGTGGCAACAGCAGCGGGCGGAAGCGGCGCGTCGCCGGATACAACAACACACCCACGCCAACGACAGAGGGCACCACAAAGGGGAAGCGATAGATGTGCGTGAAGAAGACGGCCAGCAGGGAAACCGCGAGCCCGATGCTGTGTCGGCGACTGGGCCTGTCGACCGCCAGAAGCGCGAACCCGACCGCCATGGCGTAGAGCCCCAGGGCCCCCATGAAGTTCAGAAAGCCCCAGTGGCTCAGGCTCGTCCACGCCGCCGCGAGCCCCAAGACTCCCCAGAGTGGCGTCTTGCGCATGCCGTGAAACAACACAGCGAGCCCTGCAGGCAGCAGAGCGAGCATGACGAAAGCCGCCGCCTTCACCGCGACATGCATCGGCATGACCAACGCGAAGAGCGCGCCCAGCACGTACATGGACACGTAGGGCACCTCCAACAGGTGAAGTGAGAACTGCTCCTGGAAGCCGAAGGCCCGCTCAGCTCGTGGACGGCCGGGACCGCCGCGGCGTCGAGCGGCTCTGTAAGTACATCACGCAGCCCCCCGTCGCGCAGGACCGCCTCCCCTGAGGGGTTCCCGTCGGTCTCGCGCGACGGGGGAACGGCGAGCTGGAGCTCAGTTTCAAGAAACCCTGGCGGGACGGCACGCGCGCGCTCGTTCTCGAGCCCCATGACCTGATTGCGCGCCTGGTCGCCGCAGTGCCGCCGTCGCACTTTCACATGATGATGGCGCCCACGGTGATCGAGAGCCCGGTGAAGCCAGACCAGAAGAAGGTAAACGAAAACAGCACCAAGTAGAGCAGTTGAGAAATCGCCATCCCTCGGAGAGCAAACTTCAATCCCACGAAGAGCCATGCGTAGCTAACTACAAGGGCGACGCTGACCAACGAAGCCACAGCAAAAGACGGCAATACCGCGACGTGATCCACCAGGTAGGAGAGCAACAGGTGGAAAGCGAAGAAGGCGCAGCTGAAGAAGAAGTAGTGCAGCGGATGCAGGTGAATGCGTCGGGCCGCTGCGAGAATCGCACTACGAAGAAGTAGAAGAGCAGGCTGAGCGGCGCGAAAAACGTCATCTTCGCTGCGAGGGGACCCGGGTTGAGCAGCTGAGGCAGATCGAGCCCAATAGGCGTGCTCGCCACCAAACTTTTGAACCGCCACGTCCCCTTCCAACCGCCAGCTGCAGCCTCGTGCGTCGATGGCGACAGCGTGCCGTCCGGAAAGTCGACAGCCGCAAAGTCTGTAGCCACGGCTAGCTCGAAGTTATCGACACGCCCAGTCCCGGCAGTAGGTTGGTACTGCCATCGCGTTGTGCCGCGTGAGCGGAAACGCACAGTATAGCTCCGGCTCTGGCCCGCCTTGATCCGTCCACGCCAAGTGGCAACACCGTCGATAACCTCGGTGTCAACGGGCTCACCACCCTCGCGCAGTACTTCGAATCCTTCACAAGCGGCGTGGTCCCGCTCCAACGGAAATGACACCACCAACTCTCGCGCCTCGCGCTTCGAGTTCTTAAAGGTATACGTACCGCTGAAGTCGACATCGTAGGTCGGGAACCAGAGGAGTCCCTTGCGCCGCTGCTCCAGCTCCCGCGACGCCCGCAGTTTCGAAGCCGCTGGATGCACGGACTTCTTCTCCTGCTCGTGCTTCGACGGCGCCGACGGAGTTGCCGCCCGGGCGGGATTCGGAGGTGGTTGCGCCGCTGCCGGCGTTGCGTCGCCGGGCCGCTCAGCCTCTTCGAGCGGCTGCAATTTCGCCGTGGGGGGATGCTGATTGATCGGCGGACCCCAGAGCTCGTGCACCTCGCTTCCCAGCGCGCGGCTCACCTCTCCGGAGCGAACCAGCAAGATGGAGCCCAGGAACATCCAAGCCTGCCAGCACTTGTCTCAGGGGTCGGATCGAGGCGAAGTGCCAGTTCTCGGCGTGTGCCCAGCCGACGCGCACGCGCATTCAGCCTCCATCCGGCGAGATAGCCGGGGCAAACAAGCTTTCCGGATATGCCCGCCTAAAGCGCGCTTGACGGGCTTCTGCTTCGGCGTCGTGCCCAGCGGCGCGCAACGCGCGAACAGCCAGGGCTTCGCGTTCCTCTGCCAGCTGTCCTCGGGGGTGACGCGTGCGGTGCAAGCGAACGGCGGCAAGCGCCGCCTCTGGATCGCCAGTCGAAAGCGCTGCCCGAGCCCGGTCCACCAACGCCCGTTCCGCGGCCAGCGACGTCCTAGTCGAAACCTTCGCTGTATTGGTCGTGCGGGGCAACTTCGTCCGCACCTTGGGATCATCCGCGGGCAGCGCGGGTTTGCTCACGGGCCGTGATAGGGCCAGCGGCGAAATAGAGACTCGAGGGGAATGCTGCAACTGTGCGGGAGGGCGAGGGAGCACGCCCCGCTGTACGCCCAACGTTCCCAATACGCCCAACACTACTCCCAACCCAATGGAAGGTAACTTCGCAATTGCCGACCCAAACGGTGAACCCGTAGACCCAACCCCCCCAGGCCCGCCGGAGCCAGAGGGAGCCAAACGCGCGTTCAACGAACGCCACGTGGCATCCCGGATCTCTGGGGCCACAGCTTCACGCCCGCGCTCGGCCTCGAGCAAACGTTCGATGTCCGGGGGCATCGGCTCCGTCATGGTGCGACCTCGCCCGCCAAGCGCCGCACGGCTGCGGCGAACTCATCGCGTGCAACGCGTAGCCGCGAATAGACCGTGTTGAGTGGCATATCAAGCGCCTGCGCGATCTCCGGCGCCGTGTGCCCGTCAATGGCTGCCATCACGAAAACCGCCCGCCGCGCGGGCTTCATGCGTTGAAGAGCGGCAACCACGAGCTGGCGTGCGGCATGCCTGTCGACTTCCGCGTCTGCTGCAGCCGGCACGGGTGGGTGGGAATGTTCCGGCGAGGAGTCGAGCTGCTCCGAGCGGCGTTCGTCCTTGTCCCGATACCTCTGGGCATACCGGAACGCGATGCCGAACAGCCACGGCCGAAGAGGGCGCTGGGGATCGTAGCTCGGGAGCAGCCGCTGGATGGTGATGAACACTTCTTGAACCTGGTCGTCAGGTCTCGCTCGGCCACACCCAAGCGCCGGAGCGTGTGCCACACGTATGATAATTCGGCCCGGAATACGGCTTCGAAGGTCGGGCCTTCCACCTCCAGTGTTTCCCGCGTGACGGCAGCATCCGTCATCTGAACTGTGCCCGGATCCCAATTCCTGCGGCCGCGCTGAAGGTCGGCGAGACCCACAGGGGCTCCCCGTCAATCTGAAGTGTCGTCCGGGTTGGAACGGCCAGTGAGTCGATTCGACCCGAAAACGCCCAAGTCGTGTCGATATCGAGTTCCACGCCAAGGCGCAGACCGGCGGCTAAGAACCACGTAGACTTACGCTCGGCCTGTGCAACCGCGAGACTCTGTCCGCGGACCTGCCCGGCCATCAAGAGGGCGCACCCCACGCCAACACCAAAATGGCGACAGGGCACCAGGCCGCCCGCAATCCAACCTGCCCGCACGCCCTGCCCACCCGCGGAGTGCGCCGTGCGCGGTGAATCGACTCGCCCTTCGGCGCCGAGAGACCACTCGTCGCCGCGCACACCAAATGAAACGGTGCCTCCACCTGTGGATTTCGGTGCAGCACCGAGAGCACCGTGCACACCCCCACCGACTCGAAGGACCCATCGCGTATCCCTTGCGGGTACTCGTGGTTTTGTCCGCGATTTCGCGAAAGGGTTCTCGCTCGCCGGCTGTGGCCGCTCGCGCGCGGGCAGTGCGTCGAGGCAAGCGAGGCGGCGCGAAGCGCTTTTCGAGATCCAACAACCTTTTCGGAGCCAGCAGCACGGACAAAGTCACGGCGACTGAGCTAACCAAGTCGGCACACTCGCCCGGGCCAGCGCGCAAAACGCGTTGTCCGACGACCTCGCTGGCGCGCCGGAGCACGATACGAGCTTGGTACCCCTCAGTGGTCTGGAGGATCCTCACGCGAACGTTCCATTTTTTGTCCGGCACAAACGGATCGTTGCCGAGCCGCGCAGCCACGGCATCAACCAATGCATGTCGTCGCGGACAGTCTGAGTGCCGCACGTAATGAAGCGAAGCGACGGGTGAGGGCAGGCTCCCGGGCGGATCGCCTGTGTGATTTGGCTCGGCTGCCGAAGCCACTGTATACGACCCCCAAGCGATGGCAAACAAGCCTCCAACCGTGCAGTGTCGTCCTGCCGTCCTGCTCGCGCTCACGGGCTGCTCCTTAGCACCCCTGGGACCGGCCACCGCCCACGACCGTATTTCCCATGAGTTCCGGGGCCAGGGGGAGCTGGAGACCTGCTGCGCCGTATCGGCACAAACCGCCCGTGTAGTACGCTGGCTGACTGGACCGCTGCTGGCAATTTGTTCGACGGATTTTGCGCGCCCGCGGGAAACACCAACAAATGAAACGACTCGAAGACCTAGCTCCCTTCGGACTCATTCTCGGACTGGCTTTGTGCGTCGGATGTGGGGACGTCACTCAGGAATATCGATCCGGTAGCGCCGGCGCGGCCAGCGGCGGAGAGGCTGGCGTAGTCGGCGTCTCCGGTGGCGGAGGCGTCTCAGGCACGGGCGGCGTCATCGAAGGCACGGGTGGCACCGCCGGGGCGGACGCAACCTGGGATTGGCTAGCGCCCGAGCCTCATGGCAACGGTTTTCGCGCAATTCACGGCAGCTCGGTCAACGATGTGTGGCTCGGCGGGCGCGGCGAACTTCACCACTGGAACGGCGAACAGTGGAGCATTCAGCGACCCGGAAGCCAGAACGACCTCTACCACGCAATCTGGTCCTTTGGTGCCGCAAACGTCTGGGTGGGGGGTACGCGGCTTGTGTTCACTCCCGGCAAGGGAGAACCAGAAGATCAAGGTTTGCTGCTGCACTTCAATGGTAGCGAGTGGAAGTCCTTCGACGCGTTCGAGGGCCGTACCGTACTCGCTTTGACCGCCGCCCCTGGCGGTGTCCTGTTTGCGAGTCTCGACGGTGGCTCGATCTGGAAGTTCGCTAGCGGCGCTTGGCAGGACACCAAGTCGCCGGCGACAGTGGACTTGCCAGCGCTGTGGGCCGCAGCGAACGATGACGTCTGGGCCGCGGGGCACAATGGAGCTCTGCTCCGCTTCGAGGGTTCAACCTGGACGCAGCACAAGCCAGCAGCCGAGGACGGTCCATTGTACCTGGGCGTGTGGGGTGCTGCTGCCGACGACGTCTGGGCAGTCTACGAAGAGCAGGTTGGCAAGTCCGAGGACCGACGCATCGGGTTTTCACATTGGGACGGGGCCAAATGGACGCTGGAACAGGAGGGCAAGGCGCGGTCAACCGCCGCGGTTATCGCCGTCTCGGGCTTCAAAGTCCAAGGATACGGGATCTACCCGCATGAGTCGGTATACTCTAACCTCGCCCCCGCGGCGGCACCCATCAATCGCCGAGGAAATCGAATCTGGGGTACGTCGAAAGACAACATCCTGGTCAGCGCTGGCTTTGACCGCGGTCTGTGGCACTTCAACGGAAGCAGCTGGAATCTCGAGGTCCAAGCGACCTCGGATTACCTTCCCAGCCAAGGCATCTATCACATGAGTTTCCCCCTTGGTCGCACTCCAACGGTTTGGGGCGCTGCACCGGGGCAACTGTTCGCTGCTGGCGCTGCAGGTCAGTTGATGGCTTATGAACCCGAGAAGCCGGCACCAGTTGCCCCCGAGGACGGACTTTACCCGCGTTGGAAGAGCGTCTTCCCCGCATCTCGTCGTTATTTGGGCAGCGTGACTTCGGCTCCGAGCGGAACGCACGCAGTGATTCGAGCCGATGACAGAGGCAACTCAATTCACTCCCCAAACGCATGGGGGTTCGGTGGACTTGCGGCGTGGACTGCAAACGGCTGGGTAGACGTGCCCGGGCCTGGCTACAAGGTCGCTGAGATTGCGGACAACGATGGTGACCTGTTCGCATTTGGAACGGAATGGAAGCCCACCGGGTCAACCCGGCTCTGGTCACGGCGTACGGCAACTGGTTGGCAAGACCTGCCGTTGCCAAAAGGCTCAGTTGCCACCGGAATTGGTCGGCCCTGGTTCGAACCCGGAAACAACGCCGTTTGGATGACCAGTCAGTACTCAGTGCTCCGGTATGACGGCACACAAACCCAGGAATGGACCCTACCGGTCGAAAGCGGTACCGCCTACCCCATGAGCATTCATGGCACCGCGGCTGACGATGTTTGGGTGATCGCCGAGAACTACCCACCTGTAACGTCCGGCGCTCTTCACCTGGACTTCGTGGTGTTCCACTTCGACGGGAAGTCGTTTTCCGAGGTTTACCGTCGCGACATCCCCGGGGATTATTCCCTAGTCAACGTCGCTTCGCCTCGGATCTATGCCAACGGCAAGGACGATGTATGGGTACTTGCGGCGTATCGCCCTGGCAGTCCGCCGACAGGCATTTGGAAGTGGACGGAGTTTTCAATGCGCTGGGATGGCAAAGTCTGGACGCCGTGGGCTGTCGGCGCCGCTGAGGTCCGCGACCTCGAAGTGCGCGCAGCGGACGACGCGTACCTGCTGAGCCTGACCCAAGGCGGCTCCGTTATCCGTCATTTCAACGGGACGGACTGGACGACAGTCTTTGCCGCGGATAGCTTGACGTCCCTTGACTCCACTCCGACCCGCCTCTGGGCGGTCGGCGGCCGTGGACGAACCGTCGTTCGCGAACTGAAAGCACCGCCAAACTGACCGCGCTTCTCACGCTCGGGTCAACGAGGCCGTGGGAGCGGTCATTCCGCCGGCAGACCGCCACCTCCGAGTCTCCTCGAACTCTGCACGATCTCGCCACGGAGCACTCCGCGGACCCCGAGGGAACTCGGCTTCAGGCGAGAGCGGTCTGATACGGACTGGGCTTGATTCCGCGCTCTGCCAGCTGACGCTGTATGGCGGCGTCGACCAGGGTGCTGAGCCGCAAGCTCCGCTCCGAAGTGGTCAACGCGTTCATGACGGAGGTGCGCCGCTCACTGCGCTGGCGCGCCAAACGACAGCTCCGGCTCGCTAGCGCGCGCGATCTGCTGGTCGGTGCGCACGTCGCGGTGCAGCGCACGGACTCGGCTCTCCGACCAAACGTGCACATGCACGCTCTCGTGCTCGACGGCGTGTACGTGCACCAAGGCGATGACCCGCAAGCTCCGCTCGAGTTCCTCGGGCTCGACGCGCCGACCTATGCCGACATCGCCGACGTGGCGGACCGCACCGCCGCGCGCATTGAGAAGATTCTGAAAGCGCACGGCCGCAGCCTCGACCCCGAGTTCGAAAGCGCCGAGCCGCCACAACTGTGCCTGGATGAGCCCGCCCTTGCAGGCTGTTACTCTGCCGCTGCGCAGGGTATTTCCGTCGCTGGCGAGCGTGCCGGCAAACCTCTGCTTCGCCTGCTGCTGCCCCAAGAGCCTCCTGCGCGCCCGCGCGCCTCCGACATCAGCGACCAGCCTATCGCCGAAGTGCGCGGCATCAGCATCCACGCCGCTCAGCTCGTGGACGGCCGGGACCGCGGCCGCGTCGAGCGGCTCTGCAAGTACATCACGCGGCCCCCCGTCGCGCAGGATCGCCTCCCCTGAGGGGTTCCCGTCGGTCTCGCGCGACGGGGGGACGGCAAGCTGGAGCTCAGTTTCAAGAAACCCTGGCGGGACGGCACACGCGCGCTCGTTCTCGAGCCCCATGACCTGATTGCGCTCCTCCGGAGTGCTCTCCAGTCACTCCTCGCACTGAGCAGGAGTGGTCCCAGAGGCATCCGCCGATGCAGCCTCACCAAGCCGCCTCCCGCTCCCGGCAATCAGCTGGAACTGCTTGACGAGATCGACGACGCTCCGCACGCACGCAAGCGCTGGGCTTGGCTGCTCGCCCACGTATTCAAGGCGGACATGGAGCACTGCCCACGCTGCTATGGTCCGTTACGCTGGGCCGACGTTGCGACCACGCGCGCCCACGTCACGCGCCTTCTGGCCGACCAGGGGATTGGCCCGCGAGCTCCTCCAGTCCCTCGTGCTCCACTGCCCGTGCCTGCGCAGCTGGTGTTCGGGTTCTCGGGGAGGCCGAGCTGAGCGAAGCGCCTGCATCCGCTCCGTGCGCTGGTGCGTCTTGTGAGCGGCAAACTCTCGGAAAAAGCAGCGCTTCCACCTGAAGCTACACAGCCGTTCCAATTTCTCGACGAAAATTCCCTCTTATGTTTTCCTCCTCCCCAAACAAGATCGGCTTGGCTAACCGTCCACACCAGCGTTTTCGCAGTTCGATCGTCCTACGCGCTCCGCAGATTCGAAGACTACCCACACATGGTGCTGGTGCTCGCCGGCGCCGCATTCATCGGTGGGCTCGGGCGAGTTGCCTCGATGGCCATCGTCGGAATGCCGCAGACCCCGGCCATCGTGGCCACCGCCCTCGAGGTGGTCGTGCGGCTA
Organism: Polyangiaceae bacterium; assembly: GCA_965222375.1. GTDB lineage: Bacteria > Myxococcota_A > Polyangia > Polyangiales > Polyangiaceae > JACKEA01. Next base: position 990,434 of record CBDCTZ010000016.1, on the reverse strand, counting down.
TTCGTCGCCGTGTTGCTCAGTCGCCGCGAATCTTAGCGGGCGGGGTCAGGAGGCACCGGCAGCGGAGCCAGGGAAGAAGCACGCGAAGCTGTGCAGGCCGTGGAGGCGGTGTGCCGCGCTACAGTGGGTCGGGCGGTACTCGATCAACACATCTTTGACCGACCCATTGTCGTAGCTGCAGCGCGCCCAGCGCTCGGTGCCGCGGTCCTCGAACTGATAGATGTTGGCGCCACCGCCACCGCTACCGGCGAGGAACTGCGGCTTCAGCGCAACGCTCTGGGCCGGCCGCCCTTCGTACACAGCAACTTCTTTGAGTTTGGGTGCGACGCCTTCCGGGCGGTCTCCGCAGGGATGGAAAACAGAACGGTCGAAGCGTGGATTGTAAGTGGTCGGGGTGGCCGGCGCACTAGCGGTGGATTGAGTCGCCGTGCCGTTCGCACCGTTAGCCGCGCACGCCGCGACCAGTGGCACCAGAGCCGAAACGGTCGCAACTCGGCCAAACTGATGGGCGACCCGGTGTGTCATGTGCGTCGGAGTCTAGCCCATCGCGGGGTGCTGCTTGAGTGGCACGTACAGTGCCTCCAGGGCCGCCCATCGGAAGCCGCGAGGCGCCCGCGAGCTCGGACCCGCTTCGCGCAGGAACCGTGTGCGGTTTCGACTACTTGGCCTGAGGAGGCGCGCGAGCCTCGAGATCAGGAACATCGGGCCGCCACGACCGGTACGACTCGATATGACGAACAGGGCTTGGATCTACATTACTTTCCTCGGCGCACTTGGATCGGTGAGCTGCTCCGGCGGGGACGACGGTGGTGGAAGCGCCGCTAACGGCGACTGCCGCAGTGGCACAGCAGGGGTCGTGTGGCAAAAACTCGCAGGCGAGTACACGCTGCAAGCGGGAATCCCTGGCGGCGGCACGGCGGCGTACTTCAATCAAGGTGAAAAGACCGGCGTCGCTTTTGTTCCACCACCGAACTAGCCAGCCTCAGCGGACCGTCGGGGGCGGCACGCGGTCGCGTTACCCGGCTAACGGCCGGCGCCGTTGGACCACTCCAGGGCTGAAATCGCGTTGGCGCGGGCCTTGCTCGGCGGGCGACGATGCACCTATCGACTCTTGCCGGGCTGTGCGTCGCCGCACTGTCCCTGACACCGTGTCGAGGCTCGGTAGAAACCCGTCCGCCAGATGCGCCATCAGCGGGTCGGCGCTGAGCGCTTCGAGTCCGAAGATGCGAGTCTCGCTGGTGACGTTGGCATCGACGAGCAGCCGCAGCTGGCTGCCCATCGGGTAGACCACCCGAGGCACCGGCTTCAACGCGGAGAAGCGGCGCGACAACTCGCGGTCGAGGCCTTGCTGGCGGGCGAACACGGCGAAGTCGACCAAGCCGGCGAACCCGGTTAGCGACGGGTCCGGCCCGCCTGGGTGAATCCGTGTGGGATCCGCCCGTCGGACTCGGCGACCGAGCGCCTGGTAGCGATGTCCCCGACCCCTCTTGCCGCCGAGCGCGTCCCGGCGCACCCTATGGATGCTCGCCGTACTTGTTTGAGCATTTGTTTCATGATCTCCGCCTCGGGGCTGTGATCCGAGGCGAAGATCGATCGGACTCGGACGCCCGAGACCATCACGTCGCGGGGTTTGGGGCCGCGGCTTCGGCTGGCTCTTCCGAAGCTGCCTCGGGAGATCTCTCAACGCGTCAGAGAGTCGAGACGCTCCTGCTCGCGAGCCTCCGTCGTCTCAGGCCCACGGTTCGCCCGCGCGGCCCAACGTACCGAGACGTAACGTGAGGACTGAACGCGTGCGTGTCGTCCATCGGGGTGACAACAAACGTTCAGCGGTCGAGTTGTTTCCATATGGAAGCAAATTCGATCGTCCAAAATACTCGCTCAAACGACCGATTTCTGAGTGCGCGGAGCAACGCGACCGATCTGGCGAGCCCCCCCCCTCAATCCCCAACCATCGCCGCCACCATCGACCCAAGCACCAACACAACAAACACCACCCTCACCCCGAGGGCGATGGCGGCGATGCGACCCTGAACGACCGTGCCGAGGCGGCGCCGCCGGTGGTCGCACGGCCCTCGGCGTCCGTCGTTCGCTCGTCCCAGCCGGCCGCGCAGCGCAACACGGCGGCGCTCATTCCCGTCACGCTGCTGCTCACGGGTCCGGACGTGGCCGTCAGTCGGCCGGTCAACGAGTCGGTGATTGGCGTGGCGCCTCGGCCCCGGTCAACCGAGCGGGACGGAGACCTCGAATCCGTCGTTCGTCATCCGCTGGAGCGCCGCCGCGGCGGTCTCGATGTCGGCCTCGCTTCTGAGATCCGCGGCGCGCAGGACCAGAATTCTGTGCTTCTTGCCGGAGAGCTTGCGCAGGGACTCTTCGTACTTCCAGGGGTCCGAGTCTTCGACGGCGGCTTGCTGCCAGTACGAAATGTCGCTCTCGCTGGCCAGCCGAACCTCTGGCTTGCCCGCTTCGCAGGCCAAGCCGATGAGCACGGCCCACTTGCCATGGAGCGCGCGACCTCGAAACAGGAGCTGACGGTCGGCCAGCCGCTCGATGTCTCGCCCGACCTCTGCGAGCACCTCGTCGAAGAGCTGGCTGGCAAAGTGTCCGCGGCGCCACTCGAACGCCTTGGCCAGATCGCCCAGCACAGGTGCCAGGTGGTTCTGCTGCTCCTCGGGCCCGATCCGAGCGCACAGCCCCTCGACCTGAGGCAAGACGCGGCCCTCACGGACCAGGCTGGTGACCTGCCGCTCGTCGCACTGGGTCGAGTACGTTCGGGTCCGTACGTACGAGGCGCCGTCCGATCCGAAGATGTCGATGAGGGCGAAGCCGGGGTTCTTTCCCTCGAAGAGGCTCGGCGCGGCCACCGCGGTCGGAACGTCCTTTGCTTCGTATTTCCCGAGATGCGGTTTCCCGGACTCGTCGACGATGGGTGTGGTGAAGGGCGCGCTCACCGCGTCGATGTAGTTCTTGAACCGAGCTCCCTGCTGGAGGTTCGCGCTCCAGTTCACGTCGTGGTTTCCGGGCACCACGAGCACGAGCTCGTCGTTGATGCCGAGCACCTTGGCCAGGTCTTTCAGAAACGTCACCGCCTGGCCGAACTCACTCGATCCCTCTCCGACGTCGGTCCCCCCACGGTCGACCAGGTCTCCCGACACGATGACGGCGTTCGGCCAGAAGTCGCGGGAAGTGTTCGAGAGGACCTTGCTCTTGAAACGATCGAGGAAGGTGGTGCCTTCGTCACCGCCGACCGCTTCCTTCGGCCCCGCTTTTTGATTCACTCGCTCCGGCCGGCCCTTCGCGGTGAAGTGCAGATCGGAGATGTGCAGGATGGTGAACGGGGCCACGGCGCCGCGGTGGTACGCCACGGTGCGCAACCCTTCAAGCGAGCCCGGGGGCATCTACCGTGCTGCGCGTCTGCCCGTGCTCTCGGTACGGGGTCAGCGCGCCTCGCCGCCTACGGGCCGCACAGTGCGGGATGATCGTCGAACACCGATGCCGGCGGCTCCACGAGCCCTCCTGATCCGGCTTCGTAGGGTCTGTTCCCGACCCAGTACGCGGTGCCACCACCACTCGCAGCCGCCACAACTCTGCCTGGATGAGCCCGCCCTTGCAGGTTGTTACTCTGCCGCTGCGCAGGGTACTTCCGTCGCTGGCGATCGGCTTGGTTAACCGTCCGCACCAGCGTTTTCGCAGTTCGATTGTCCTACGCGCCGCCGCCGCCACCGCTGCGCACCGCGGCCTCCGGGCGACTATTGGCGCCACGGCTTCCAGGGCTGGGGCTCGCGGCGCATGTTGTACTTCGAGCACAAAAGCGACGCAGGCAAGCACAGCTCCGACGCGAACTACGGCTGCGGCTTGGCCTCGCGCTGATACAACCACCAGGTGTCTTCGTGGGCGATCCGGCGAATGCTCGCGTCAGCCCGGAAGAGGTACCCGGGATCGGCAGTGCTCCGAACCAGGAAGGTGTCGAAGAACGCTCCGTGCCGTGCGAGTTGGAAGCGCAAAGGCGTCCATTCCCAGCGGTCGGGCACCGGGGGCGGCACGGCAGGGCTGTCCTTGCGGTAGCGAATGGGACTCTGTTCCCAACCGCTGAAGTGAAAGGAGAGTGCGCCGCCCTTCTCCGCCTGAACCCACGCCGGCATGTGAATGAAAGGCGTGATGCGGCGGGACGAGCCGGCGTGGTCGAAGACCAGGTACATCAGCTTCGGACGCTGTGGCACAGCCGCGGACACGGCTCGGAAGTCGGCCGTCGCTTGCTCGTAGGCGTAGTACTGCTCGGCGACGAAGAAGCCGACTTTGCCCAGGGACCAGCCCATCACCGTCAAAGTGGCCGCCCGTAGGTACCAGACCCGCGGCATGTCAGGCACCAGAGCTAGCAACATCAGCAGCGCGCTGGTTGCCTCTCGAGGGTAGACGTACCACCAGATCCCAATCCGCATGGGCAACACCAAGTAGGCGAAGGTAAAGCCCGCCGAGAGGCACAACGGCAGCAGGAAGATCGCGGTGTGGAAGGTGATGGGCCGCGGGTGGGCAGTGCGCTTGTCGCGAATGAAGATACGCCAGAAGAGCGTGCAAGCGACGACGACTAGAAGTGCGGACAAGATGTCGTCGAATAGGCGCTGCTCCTCCAGACCCTCCGCGCCGATGAACCCGGCCACCACGTGCTGTCGAACTTCTTGCAAGCGGCTGTCCTGCAGAGAAAACGTCATCCCCTGCTCGGCAATGGACTCGGGGCGGATCCAGCGCCAGATCCCGAACACCGCTAGGCCAGGAAGTAGGGGCAACAGCAAAGGACGGAAGCGGCGCGTCGCCGGATACAGCAGCACGCCCACGCCGACGACGGAGAGCACGGCGAAGGGAAAACGATAGATGTGAGTGAAGAAGACGGCCAGCAATGAGATCGCCAAACCGATGCTGTGCCGACGACTGGGTCTGTCAACCGCCAGCAGCGCAAACCCGACCGTCATGGCGTAGAGCCCCAAGGCCCCCATGAAATTCAGAAAGCCCCAGTGGCTCAGGTTCGTCCAGACCGCGGCGAGCCCCAAGACTCCCCAGAGTGGCGTCTTGCGCATGCCGTGAAACAACACGGCGAGCCCCGCAGGCAACAGTGCGAGCATGACGAAGGCCGCAGCCTTCACGGCAACATGCATGGGCATGACCAGAGCGAAGAGCGCGCCGAGCACGTACATAGACACGTAGGGCACTTCCAGCAGGTGAAGTGAGAACTGTTCCCGGAAACCGAAGGCCGGGTCCCAGTAGTGCCGAAAAATGCTCATGCCACTGGCGTGGAAGGGCAGGTCCGTGATCGGTGGATAGCGCACCACCATCAGGGGGTAGCCAATGACGTAGATGGCGACGGCCACCACGCAGGCGCCGAGCAGCAGATCGGCTCGGCTGCGCGCTGGTGGGGAAGTCCGCACCGTCTGCCAACTCTTAGCCATGCTGCGCTCCAGGCTTTATCACGGAACCGAGAGGTTCTGCTGGCGGCGGAAAGGACGGCCATCGAAGCCGTGAGATCCCGGGTGAATGGGCCAAGCTGCTTGCGTCCGGCGATTTTCCCGCTAGACAGCAGCCCCACACCGGTTTTTGCTCCGCCGGGTTTCAGGGGGAGCCATATGGGAACGCCTCGCGCTCCCAGCCTTAACGTTTAGGAGAATCAAACGATGAAGTGGTTGAACTTGTCGGTATGCGCAGCCCTAGGTGCTGCTGGAATGTTGCTGCCCGCCTGCTCGAGTGATGACGGCGGCGGCGGTGGCGGCACGGGCGGCGGCGGTGTCGGCGGCGTGGGCGGCTTTGGCGCAACTGGCGGAACGGGCCTGACCGGTGGTACCGGCGGCAGCGGTCTAACGGGCGGCACCGGTGGCTCTGGCGGCACCGGCGGCTCCGACGGCAACGACACCCGCGCGGAAGCGGATCCGATCAAGATCGGCACGGACCCGGCCACGGACTCGGTCCAAGGCGCCATGGACCCCGTCGCCACGGATCAAGATTGGTACGAGTTTACGGGCACAGCCGGGCAGGTCATCTCGATTCTGACCAGCGCCAAGACCGGCACCGACCCCTTCGACCCGACCTACGCCGACCTCGTGATCGAACTCTACGACGCGAACGGCACGAAGATCGCCGAGATGGACGACCCGGTACCCAGAAACAGCAACGACCCGTTCCTGATGACCGTGCTGCCCACCGCGGGCAAGTACTTCGTCCGCGTGATCGAGTGCAATGCCTGGGAAAAGGGCGGCGCGGCGAACTGTGCGGATGCGGCCGGCGTCGTGAACAAGAACTACGCCATCTACATCAGCGAGATAGACTTCTCGAGCACCGGCTCCGTCAAGGAAACCGAGCCCAACGAGGACGCCACCGCGGCAAACCCGATCACTTTTGCACCGAACACCAATGCGGCGGCAGGCAACTACTTCCTGTCCACGGTGCATGGCGACTTCAGCTCGGCCTCGGACGTGGACACCTTCAGCTTCACCGTACCGGCTGACCTTTTGATCAACGCTGGCGCTCGGGCAAACGCCAACTTCTACCCCCAGCCAGCCGGCGTTGATGGCAATGGTTCCACAACCAGCGCCGGAGAGGTCCTGCTCGCCACCAAGGCAGCTCCCGCCGATATCATCGCACGGACGGATGTCGGTAAGGGTGGCGACTTCAGCGTGCCGATCACCATCGGTACGGAATACGTGATCTTCTATAAGCGGGCCGCCACACCGACCGGCACCGCCGACTTCTACTTTGGCTTCTCCGGAGTGGGCGACGGCAACCCGGTCGAGACGCAGGAGACGCCCAACAACACCCTCGCCACGGCGGAGGCCTTGACCGAGGCCGCAACCCAGGCGGGCAGCTTCTTCGTCGAAGGTGACCTCGGAGCGTCGGACGTCGACCACTTCTCGCTGGCGGTTCCAGCGACCAACGCCGATCAGATCTCGGTCGCTTGCGGTGCGCAGCGCTCGGGCTCGGGTCTGCGGGGCTTCAAAGCCGAGTTGCTCGACGACACCGGTGCCGCAATTCCGGCCGCCACGGGGACGGAGACGGTGGACACGGACTTGCTGATCCAGGACATCAAGGTCCCGACGGGCAAGACCAAGCTCATCGTCAAGCTGACCGCGGCCAGCCAGGCGACGGATACCAGCAGCAGCTTCTATCGCTGCGGCATGCACTTCCGCGCCACGCCGACGCCCTGATACGCATCGGCACCTAGAAGAAGGCCGCGAGAGCACCCGCCCTCGCGGCCTTCTTTTTTCCATCCGGGTCAAAGCGCTTTCATTCCGGCGCGTGTTTGTCATGCTTAGCGAGGATGAAACGTCACTTCGCCCTGGCAGTGGCGGTCGCAGCGGTGGCCGCGTGTACACCAACCAAGGGCGCGGCTCCGGGCGAAACTGGTGGGCATTGTGAAGTCCGGACCGAAAAGGCGCCGCTGGGCAGCGCGCCGCCGGACACGCTAGCCCCGTCCTCGCGGCTAGTCGTGGAGGCACGCGCCCGCACGAGCGCGCTGTCCCGGGAGATCCAGAAACGCGTTCCGCGCACGCTGGCCAAGGTTCGACGACGGCCTTCCGGGGCCATCGGAGACGTCAGCTACGTGGTGACCCGGGGGCCCATCGCCATCGAATTGAAAGGCGAGAAGCTCGTGGCCACGGTGCCCGTCGCGGCCCAAGTCGAAGTTTGCAAACCCCTGGGCCCGGTTTGCATTCGCTACGGCAGCTGCAACCCGCGGCTGGCGGCCCACGCGACGGTCCCGCTGGTGCTCGGCGACAACTACAACCTGGGACGCGCCCGCGCCTCCGTCGCCCTGACGCGGAGCTGCATCATCGCTGGCTTCAATGCCGGTCCCGAGATCCGCAAAATCGCCCGGCGCCAAATCGGCGGCATCGAACGCCAAATCAATGCCGCCGTGCCGCCCTTCCAACCCTACGTCAACGGCGCGTGGCAGCTGCTGCATGTGCCCGTGGCCTTGAGCCGCAATACGTGTCTCAAGATAGAACCCGAGGCCCTGTCTCAATCACCGCCGCGGCAGGAAGGCGGCGTCGTCTCCATGCGCTTGGCCGCGATGGCTCGTGCCTCCTTCGAGGAGCCTTGTTCGGATGGCGAGAGCGTAGTCGCGCCCTCGCCACTACCCACACGGCGCCTCGACAAGAAGCTGCCATCGGGAAGCGAGCTTCGAGTCCCGCTGCGGCTCGGATGGGAGGACGTGTCGGCCGAACTGACCCGCTCGGTCCGGGGTTCGGCGGGGAAAGTTTCGGTGTTGAAGGTGGCGGCAAGCGGCCACTTCTTTGAAGGTGCGCCCCGGGTCCGGCTAGACGTGACCGTTGACGGCAGCGTGTGCGGGGAAGCCAGCTTGGTGGCTGAGCCCTTCTTCGACGATGAGCGCGGGCGCATTCGCTTGCGCTCCCTGCACGGCCTTGGCGCCTCGCTCAGGGAGCTGCGCCCGGTGCTGGAGCGAATCGAGCGCCTGGCGGAAGTGCCTGTGGCGGTCGATACCTCGGCGGCATCCCGTGGGCTCACCCGAGCCGTCGAGTCCGCCGTGGGCGATCTGCCGAAGAACGTCAAGCTGGATCTCAGCATCGAGCCCGCGGAGATAGGCGAGGTCGTGGCCGAAGCCCGGGGAATTTCCGCAGTATTGCGCGTGCGTGGCACCGCTCGCGTGGGGCTGGACTGACGTTTTCCCCCAACCGCTGCTATATCCCCAGGCGATGGTCGACGCGCCCAGCCCGCAACCCGAGGACACCCTCGGCCGGCCTTTCCGCGACCTGAGGCTCTCGGTCACAGACCGCTGCAACTTCCGTTGTCGCTACTGCATGCCGCGTGAGCACTTCGCAAAGGAGTTCAAGTTCATTCCCCGCACGGAGCTTCTCAGCTTCGAGGAAATTGCGCGGGTGGTATCGGTGTTGGCCCCGCTGGGCCTGGAGAAGATCCGAGTCACGGGCGGAGAGCCGTTGCTGCGCGGAGGCTTGCCTGTGTTGATCGGGATGCTTCGGGGCGCGACCAGTGGCGACATCGCGCTGACGACCAACGCGTCGCGCCTGCCCCAGTTTGCCGGGGCGCTCGCTGAAGCTGGGCTGACCCGAGTCACCGTCAGCTTGGACGCGTTGGACGAGCCAAGCTTCCGGAAAATCACGGATTCGGAATACGGCGTGCGCGAGGTATTGCGCGGCATCGACGCTGCCGCAGAGGCCGGGCTGACGCCCCTGAAGCTCAACTGTGTGATCAAGCGCGGGTCGAACGAGCACGCAATCTTGGACCTGGCACGACATTTTCGCGGCACCGGTCACGTGGTGCGGTTCATCGAGTTCATGGACGTCGGCATGACCAACGGCTGGAAGATGGACCACGTAGTGAGCAGCCGGGAGATCCGAGAAATCCTGTCCAAGGAATTCCCCTTGGAGCCCATGGAGCCGGACTACAAAGGCGAGGTTGCTTCGCGCTATCGCTACCTCGACGGCCAAGGCGAGGTGGGCATCGTTTCCAGCGTGACGCAGCCGTTTTGTGGCGACTGCACTCGCCTTCGCCTCTCCGCCGACGGCAAGCTCTACACCTGCTTGTACTCCCACGTCGGCTTGGATTTGCGCGCCCTCTTGCGCGCGGGTGGTTCCGACGAAGACCTAGGGGCAGCCGTGCGCACGCATTGGCAGGCTAGAAGCGACCGCTACTCGCAGGAGCGTAGTCAGCGTAACGTGCGCTCTCTTCCCCGAGTGGAGATGAGCTACATCGGCGGCTGAAGGCGGGACTCGCCACTTGCTATGAAGGCATAGAAAAGCCCATTGCCCGCCGCGTGACGGCAGCGCCATGGAAGCGCGCAGGTCGTGTTGCGGGGACGACAGCGCACCTGGTTTTTGGGCGGCTCGGGAGGAACCACAGCGCCCAAACGCCATGCGGCGGGCTCTGAGCAAACTCGATTGTGTGGGCAATCACCTCCTGTGTGGCTTGTGGGGAAAACCCACGGGGCGCCGCAGCTATTCCCGAACCGGGCCCAGGATCGTCCCGGATCACTAAGAGTCAGTCTTTTGGCCGGATCTTGCGGCCTCTGATACCGGGGTGGCATGTCGCGACGGCCCGGTACTAGCCGCCTCTGGCGGGGCCTGCTGCACGCCGCGGGTGCGCTCGGCCTGATGGCGACGTGCCTGACCTGCGCGGACCCTCTCGACCTGTGCACGCCGAAGAAGGCGCGCTTCGATTTTTTCTCCAAAGGCGACTGCATGTTGACCCGAGCTGGCTTCTTCCAGGGCCACGAGTGGCTGACTTACTTCAGCAACGAAGACCTCCCCAGCAACGACCGCTTCACCAAACCCGAGATCAGCGCTATCGCCGAAGGCAACCGACGCGTCGACTGGCCCAAGGAGATGCTGTTTCACATGAACAACGGCATTCTGGCCTACGCCAGCGCGCTGACGGAGCACACGGATCAGAACAAGAACCAAAAACTTCACTTTCTGCTCACGGATCGGAACTCGAGTGCCGAAGCCGCCGCCGAGGCCCAACAAGAAGTCCGTCGGCTCACCGTCGAGGCCACGCGCAACTGGATCCGGAAGCGGACCTGGTCTCTGACGCTGATGGGCAAGGCCCATCACCTCATTCAAGACGCCTACAGCGAGGCCCACGCCCGGCGAGACCCTCTGCATCCGACTCGCCCGCACTGCGTGGTGAAAGTCAAAGCCTTCGTTCCGCGGGCGCCAGGTTTCAACACACCGGACATCGAGTTCCACAGCGACGACGACGACGACACCGTGGGTCACACCACGACCCAGGACTCCATCTACCGCTCCGGGCGGGACTGCCATGAGCCCACGAGTGCGTCCGTGGTCGAAAACTGCCTGTCGGAATCCGCGAAGCTCGCACGGACCGCGAGCAAGGACTACTTGGTCGTGGTTCGCAAACTGATCGCAGACCAGGTCTTCGAGCGAGATGATCTCGAAACCGCCGTAGAGCAAGCGCTCGCGCCTTTCATCACGGAGCACTTGTCACTGTGTCCATGAGAGTAACTGCGGCCTGCGCGCTCCTCATGCTGGGTTGCGAAGCTGACGCCGAGAGCTGTCGCCAGACTCTCGCAGAGTACCGAGTCTCGGTGTTTCGCGACAGCACTGTACGAGGTGACCAGCTGCAAGCAGGAACGAGTGCGGGCTGTGAGGACCGAGAGGTGCGGAGCATGGCGGGCGTATTGTCCCGTTCGCTGTCCGACGTACCCGCACAAGAGCGCCGCGCCTTGCGCGTGCACTTGAACGTGGACGTCGCCGATGGCCCGCCCATTCGCGACATCGAAGTGTATGCGGACGGTGATCTGCTCGTGAATCAGGCTCCCGCCGACGAAACCATCTGGCTGCATGAGTACTTTCACACCCTGGTCGGCCATCCCAAGGGGAAAAGCGAACTGGTGACGCGGTCCCTTCGAGCTCTGGAAGAGGGAGCGGCGGACTACTTTGCCGCGACCTTTGCGAAGACTCACGAAGTGGGAAGCGAGGACGGCCGCGAAGTTCGAGACCTGGCCGACCCCAGACGCGCCGGTGAGCGCCTCTGGCTGTTGTTCATCCGCAACAAAGCAGACCTTCACACCTTGGGGCTGTCCTTCGCGCGGGAGCTCTGGGCCGAACATGGCGCCAACCCGAAGATCGCCCTCGCCTTGATCGGCTGCCTGCAGCGCGGCGCCACCGCCAAGCCGCTGTCCGACCCCACTGACTTGGCGACGTTCTGCCCAGCAGAAGTTCGCACCACCATCTCCAACAGCATCCATCGCTGGATGCTGCGCGGCGAATCTCGCCCCCCAAACCAACCGGTGTTCGAGGAAACATGAAGAAACTGACGACCCTCCTCGCACTCTTGGGTGCGTCACTGCTGCAAGCAGGCTGCACGATCCCATTGAGCAAACAGGCGCTGTGGACTTCCCAAAACGTGCCGCCGGGCAACGCGTCCACCTTCATTCAAGAAGAGGACAGCGGCCTGAGTCTGTTAGGCTTGGTTCAGCTCTCCGAACCGGACCACTACGCCGTGATGATCGAGCGGGCGCGCAAGCGCAACAACTGCAAGCGACTCCATCACGCGCAGTTGGACTACTTCCTGGACCACTGGCTCCTCATCGCGTTCCCCATCGCGCGAGTAACCGCAGTGTGTGAGCCTGGGCCCTCGAAGACTCAGGTTGCAAAGCGCCGATGAGTCGACTCGCGCAAAGCGCGGCAGCCGTTGCGCTTCTGGGGACGACCGTCAACTCCGCGCAAGCAGCGCCGGACGATGGTTTCGCTCCAAAGCGCCAGCCGCAGGCGGACGCCGCCGAATCGACCCCAGAGCGCCCAATGTTGCCAGCGCGCCTCGCGCATGAGCCGGACAACTACTTCGTAGTGGGTGTCGCGGCGGAAGCCTTCGCATCCACCGAGCCCGAGCAACAGACCACCAACAACAACTTGCTGTGGGGCGTGGCCGCGATGTGGCGACTCAAGAGCTTTGGCCCTCACATCTTGCTCATGACCAAGCCGGCAACACAGAACTATCAGGACTCTCGTTTCCTTGCCGGCGGCGGGTTGCGCGGGTACTTCAAGGTGCCAGGCCTGACCGAGTTCTCCTACGGCGTCGGCACCCACATCGAAGCGCGGCTGGAAGACCACTACTGGCTGGCCTTCGCGACACCGCTGGAGTTGGGCGCGACAATCTATCGCAAGGGTTCTTGGAACATTGATGTGTTTCTGGGAGCCCGGCGCGCCATGGCGGGCCAGCTGATCGATCACTTTCTGATCGATCCAAACGGCATCGACAACCAGAACGCCCAGGACGATCTGTACCGCGCGCGCCACGAAGAACCTTGGAAGGGCTTCATTCGCTTCGTCTTCAGCCGGAGGATTGACTGATGCGGCGTCGCAGCTACGCGGCAGCGACTGCGCTCGTTCTCAGCTCAGGGCTCGCCGCAGCCAAGAACCATGGTGTGAGCAGCCCTGGCGGCAAGGAAATCTACAAGCCCGGCGAGACCTTCGCCGAAGTGGTCGATAGTGACACCCGAAACTTCGTGGTGGAAACGGCCGTCGGCGCCGGCCCCGAAGGCAACCTGGGCATCCTGCTGGGTCTGATCAACCAACCCGTCAAAGGGCTGGAGTTCTACGCGGGCTTCGGTGTGGAATCGAATCCCGCCCGGAACTACACCGGGACGGCCCGGTACATGTTCAACATTGACGGCTACCGCCCCTACATCGGGCTCGGCTACATGTACAAGGACCTCTTCGAGCTGCGTACGTTTTCCCACAGCGTGTTTGCGGAGACAGGCTACAAATGGGTCATCGGCCGCACTTATCATCTGACCGCGAGCATCGGCCTTCGCCGGATCTTGCATGTGGGGATCCGAAATGACTCACCGCTGCTGGCCGACGATGTGGATCCGATCTTGCTGGAAGAACAACAGGACAACATCAGTCGCTGGACACCGCTGATCGCACTCCGGTTCAGCCGCGCGTTCTAAGCGCTCCGAACATGTCGCATCCCGGGAAGAGGGTTTGGGTCGGTTCGAATTTGTAGCTCCAAAGTACGAAGCCTGTCCCGATTGCGCACTTGCGAGCCACCGCGAGCCGTAGACCGCGCCAACCGACCCGCACCTTCCGTGTGAGTGCGCAGCGGCCCGCGCCGAACCTCGAAGAACCCTCGATGACGGCAGATTCCGACCCATCCCCCAAAAACCAGCATTTGCCTGCCGCCGGGGTAGCGCACCCTCTGAGCTGAAAGCCCAGGAAGAAGACCGCCAAGCTGTGGCCCTGAGCGGCGAAGTCGGTGTCACCGGAAGCGCAGGTTTGGTTGGTCAGCACTCTTGTCGGTCATCCCGCCGACGAGTTGCTAGGCGGTGTCCACGCCGGGCAATTTGAGGCGTTCGCGCAAGATCATTGCGGCGACCAGCATCCAGACGGAAATCAGGAAGGCGTTGAAGTACGCGAAGCTGCGCACGCCGAAGCCCGCGAGGCCAGCGAAGAGGAACACGAGAAGCGCGGACGAAACGTCGCCCATGCGCACGAAGAATGTGTCGATGGCCTGCTTTGCCTTGTACTTCATCTCCTGGGTGGTCGGCAGCCACAGGATGTTGCGCATCGTGTTGTTCACCGAGTAGTCCACGGAGTTTTCCGCGACCTTGCCGGCGAAGATGACGCCGAGGACCGGGAGCGCCATCACCGCGACGGCATCCCCCAGGGCGATGAAGGGCAACACGTAAAACGTCAGTCGCAAGCCCGCATGCTTGACCAGACGCGACACCACGAAGGCCTGCAGCAGCACGGTGGCGATGCCGACGTAGAGGTAGAAGCGATTGAAAGCCGCCCCGATGTAATCGCCAATGCCGTCCTTGGTGAGAACGCCAGTGAGCACTTTTTCTTGAGCGTCTTCTTGCAGCAGCCGACCCAGGATGTATTCGCCGTTGGTGTTGACGAAGGTGAATATCAGCGCGAAGGCGGCGAGCAGCGTCAGGTACTTGTGCTGGAACACCATCTTGAAAGCGCCACTTCTGTCTTTGGGCGGCTCCTTGGCGCTCTTCTTCTCGTCAGCGTCTTTCTTCGGAGTCTTGTCGGCCTTGCTCTGCTGTTGGTGACGTCGAAACACGACGACGGTCAAGAACGCTGACGTCATCAAGAGCGCGCCGCCGGCGAGAAGCATCTGGTACAGCCCGAGCTTCACGCCCTCGAGCAATACGGCCGCGACGGCGCTGCCGGCCAGGGCGCCGCCAGTTTGCCCGATGCCCAGCAGTGGGAAGAGCCGCTTGCCCTGTTCTTCGTCGTAGAGGTCGTTGGCAAAGGCCCAGAACTGCGCCACGACCATCATGTTGAAGATGCCGAGCCAGAGGTAGTAGATGAGCCCAAGGCGCACGCGAATCGCCTCGACGTGGCTGGCGAAGAAGAACAACACCAGGTGGGAGGCGAAGAAGACCGTGACCCAGAACACCAGGCGGTTCTTTGGCAGCTTGTCGGCGAACTTCGCGTAGGCCGGCACCGCCACCAGCAGCGTGACGGCGATGGCGGCGCTCATGTAGGACTTGTATTCGGCGCCGGACGCCATCGCCAAGATGAGCCCTTCGCGCACAGGCTTGATGACGAGGTAGGCCGTCATCAGCAAGAACACATTCACCGTCAACAGCAGCGCGACAATCCCCTCACCGGCGCGCACTTCCGTGAAGAGCCCTAGCGTGCGTTCCAGGGCACTCCTGTCTTCGGCTTTGGCGTCGCTCATGGTCAGCCCGGCGGGTCGCCGTCCGTGGGGCGCTGCAGACCCACGACGCGGTAGTTCGCGCCACCCAAGTGATAGAGGTGCGTTCGCAAAGGCGCGGGCTCGGCTCCCTTGGAGCGCCCCGTGACATCGACAATCAGGTACTGGGGCGAGCTGGCTGAGGCACCGGGGACGCTCGGCAGCTGCACGCAAGCGTGCGCCTTCTTCTCGAGTCGAGGCGCCGTGAGTAGCGCCGGGGTCAAAGATTCTCCGAGCCAAGCCTTGGCTGTGTAGCGTCGATTCGCGGCAGTCGTGACGCCCCCAACCAGGGCCATGTCTTCGAGGCAGAGCACCCCGGCGTTGCCACGAGCCTCCACTTTGGGCCACGCCAGAGGCGACAGCTTGTTGAGATAGCGGCGCAGGATCTTGTCGCGGCGACCTATCAGGATCTTCGTGAGGATCGTGCTGAGCCGGTCACCCATTTCGGCACTATCGACCATCGCGCGAACATGTTTGTCGGAGAAGCGCGCCAGGATGCGCGCCATCCATGCCGAGTCGCGCTCGCTCTTGCGGATGAAGGCGGGGTTGGGGTAGCCGGGCTTGTAGCCGTCTACGTCGAAGGTCTCGACGTCGAAGTAGCCGAAAACGCGTTTGGTCTCGCCGAATCGAGCCGTATCCCAGCGACGCTCGATCAGACCAAAGGTGAAGAAGTCTTCGAAGAGGTAGCTGAAGTCGAGGTAGTAGGCGTGACCAATGCGTCGGCCGAGCATCGGTGGTTCCCAGATGCTGCCGAAGGTGTCACCGAAGTCGATGATGTAGTGGCGGATGTAACCGCCCGGGGGCGACTTCACCCAGGTCGCCAGGGTGTTCTGCTCGCGAGAGTCGAAGTGATTCGTCCATGCCGCCAGCACTTCTGCGCCCCGAAGCTCTCGGCGGTCTTCGTGATTGATGACGTCGTTGGGGTCGTCGCTACGGGTCCCTTGATAGCGCCAGGGACCAATTGGCTTGCCTTCGACGAACAAGCTCAAGTTGGCGCGATAACGACCGTCGGGTAGGCGCAGCGCCTTGTCGAAAACCAGATCGAGGTGCTTGTCGCTCAGCGGTTCCTTGTCGCCCTTGTCGTTTTCACCCTTCGCCTTGGGGTCGTAGACCAGGACGTCCCGACGGAAGTGGATGATCCGGTTGCAGGGAACGTAGTAGCCCGCCGCATGATAAATACGCGAACCGATCACGTCCGCGGCCGTCGCGCGCGGGCCCTGCACCGTGCCGTCGAACTTGACGAGGTAGCGCAAGCCGTCGGATGCCTTGATCAAGAAACCCGGGTTGGCGCCATTGGGCTTGGCACCGGTCACGGTCCAGGTCTTCGTTGGATCTGGCAGAGGCGTTACACAGGAGCCCTTAGCGGCCTGGGCGGGCGTCATCCCGTTGCGGCCGATGCGATGGTAGAACCAACTCGACGATGGCGGTTCGTCGAAGGCGTTGATGTTCACAGCCTCGCCGGCGGGGTCGACAGCGAAGAATCGGCTGATGGGGCGGAACACCATTTGGTCTGCGCCGTCCCACGCGAAGGGAGAGAAGTACTCTTCAGGCTCGCCGGCGAAGGGACGTCGATCCGGGTCCACCCAGAGTGGGTCTTTCAACGGGTACTTGCGTAGCCCGGAGCCGCACGCGGTCAGGCTGAGAGCCGCCAGAGCGAGCCCGAACTTGCCGAGCACTCGCAGCACAGCGCGGCCAGACCCACGGCTTGGGTCGGAGCTTCGAACCTCAGAACCCACTGGTCGCTCCCAAAACGAACCGCACGTTTTCAATGCCGCCCCCCTGATCGAAGGTCTTGCTGCCGAAAGCTAGTAGCAATTCGAAGACATGGTCCCGCGAGCTATTCGCGCGAAAGCCCATCCCGAAGGATTGGCGTAGCTTGCCCATTTCGAAACCATCCAGGCGCTCGCCGAACACGTTGCCAACGGAGTAGTGAAACGCTCCGTCGATGAACACCCACACGGGCCAATGGTAATCGAACTGCGCCACGGCTGAGCTGCGCCCCAAGAGCCGCCCCTCTAGAAAGCCGCGCAGGGGCCGTTCTCCACCGAGACCGATCAACTCCGTGAAAGGAATCGTGGTGTCTTCGTGGATCGGATCCACGAAGTCCGCGATCAAAGACAGCCCCAGGACGCGCTGCTGGCCGGCGATGTCCAGATAACCGCCCAAGGTTCCGCCATACTTGAGCCACTGATTGCGCGCTGGCGCATTGGGGTTGGCGCGCAGCTCCGTGTTCAAGCCGGCGGCATGCTCGCCGCGCAGCTGCAAACGCAAGCCACTCGCATTGGGCGACACGTAGTCGCTGCCCTCGGGCAACCAACTGGGCTCGCGCCGGCGCCGAGTATCCAACTCGGCCGTAACACCCTGCACGACCACCGTGTAGCCGCTTTCCATGCCCGGCGGCGTGGGGTAGCGACCTCGGGTGATCTCCTGGGCCACGGTGGGGTCATCTCCGTCACCACCGTCGGCGTCGAAGCTGACGTCTCGCACCGTGGCGTGCGTCGACAGCTGACTGGAGCGCCACAGATCGGCCTCGTACAGCAGGCCGCCCTGAATCGAAGTCGATTGGTAGCGAGCGGTATCGGGGCCGCTTTCGGGGCCGATGCCGTGGAAGATTCTGTCGGATCGCCGCAGAAACTCGCCCCGCAAGGTGAGTTCGTGGCCTTCCCACAAGGTGAGACGGTCTCGAACGTTGAAGAGCAACCAGTTCGGCCCCCAGGTAGCGGCGCGAGCGCGCAGGTCGTTGTTCTCCGCCAGGAACTCGTTCCAAAAGAAGTAGATGCCGACGCTCGGACGGAAGCCGAAATCGATCAACCCGGTGGGCGCAACGCCGATGTTGTTGTCGGGCCCGAAGGTGAAGAAATCGAAGACCTTGGCAACGACCTTCTCTTCCTCGACTGCGGTAACCAGCCAACCCAGCGGTCGGCGAATCACGAACTCGCTGACGAAGTAGAGGGGAGACATCAGGACCCGAGGCACCCAGATCAGAACGTCCCCCGCCGTGGTCGGCTCGTCGCCCCGGCCGTCGTAGTCGGGCAGGGCGCGTTCGTCTTCCTGGTCGATGGGCGCATCAGGCGCCAGAGCGGGTTCCTTGTCCCGGTCGGGCTCGGCAGCGGGCTGCTGGGGCGCGTCCGGCTGCTGCCGCATGTCCCGACGGCTATCTTCCTGAGCCGCGAGTGGGCCGCCGACGCACAATGCGGCGAGCACCCCTGCTGTCGTGACGGCCCACCTCACCAGGTCCTAAGTAACGCTTCTCCCCCAGCAACCGCAAGCCTCCGGCAGGAAAAGGGCCCAGCTTGCGGCAGAGCGGCTACTCGCTCTGGCCCGCTGTCACCAAAAGGTGGCGCTGTTCGGGGACGGGCGACAAGCTCCAGCTCTTGCGGAGGTTTTCGGGGACCGGGATGAAGAGAGGCATGCTCTGCCAGATCCGTGGAGGTGCCTCGCATAGGCAGAACCTATCGGGGTGTGCGTGTAGTTGTGACGCCGCTCCTCCGAGATCCGCTTGCGCGCTCCAGCAGTCGCGCCGCCACGAAACATTGTTCACGTTCGCCGCATCAGCTACGGCCGCACCGGCATGTGCGTGCATCGCTCGATGCCACGAGTTGCGCCAACCACAACGCCTCTCCGCTTGTTCGGTCGAGGGACCTGTGGCGAACGTCCACGCAGCTCGAAGTGCCGATTTCGAATTGAGAACGGTCAAACGAGTCGATCTCGACACCACCAAAAGTCCGATGCGAATACGCCTTCGCGCATAGAAACTTCCACGATTACGCCCAGTTCGACAGAAGATGGACATATTCGATGCGCCACCTCTGGTTTCGGCTAGGCTCCGCGCCTTCGAAAGGGACAGTGGTACGAAAACATGGCGCAACTCACCGATCACATCGTGTTCAACGACAAGAAGCTCGAGCAGAAGTACAGGAACAAGCGAATGCCGATGGCGCTTCTCTATGAAGCGTATTTCGATGGCGACATCGACATCCCCGGCGACATCTACGCGTTCCTGAACGATCGCAATCAACTCGTCAAGAACACGCTCACCAAGGAACACTTTCGGTGGGCCTTGACCAATTTCGTGCCCGAAGCTGTGATTCACAGCAAGAGCCAAGACGAGCGAATCGTGCGTGAACACTACGACCGGGGAGACGACTTCTTCGAGTGGTTCCTTGGCGAGCGCATGATCTACACCTGCGCGTTCTTCGAGAACGCCAACGAGACCCTGGAGCAGGCCCAGGACAACAAGATGAACCTGGTCTGCCAGAAACTGCAGCTAGACCCCGGCGAGCGCTTGCTCGACATCGGTTGCGGCTGGGGAACCCTGAGCCGACATGCCGCGAAATACTACGGCGTAGACGCGACTGGCGTCACGATTTCCGAGAACCAGACGGCCTTCGGCAACCGCCGGATCCAAGATTGGGGCATGCAAGATCAAGCCCGGATTCTGTGTAAGGATTATCGGGACATCCCCAATCAAAAGTTCGACAAGATCGTCAGCTTGGAGATGGTCGAGCACGTAGGCGTGAAGAACCTGCTCTCCTTCTACGAGCAAGTCCGCGACCTACTGACCGACGACGGCCTATTCCTGCTGCAGTGGACGGGGCTGCGGCGCGGGATGCGCGCCGAGGACATGATCTGGATTATGTTCATGGGCAAGTACATCTTCCCCGGAGCCGATGCGAGCCTGTGTCCCGCACCGATGCTCAAGTCGATGGAGAAGGCTGGCTGGGAGACTCACAGCGTAGAAAACGTGAGCACCCACTACGCCTGGACCATCCGTAAGTGGCACGACAACTGGCTCAGCAACAAAGAGCATGTGCTCAAGGCCTACGGCGAGCGCTGGTTCAGGATTTGGCACTTCTTCCTGGCTTGGTCCTCGATCATCGCGCAGCAGGGCAATGCCGCCTGCTTCCAGGTGGTGCTGAACAAGAACCTCGACAACTACGACCGGACGCGCTGGATCCACCGCAAGGCAGCCATCCTTGGCGACCGACTCAACAGCCTGAAGACTCCGAAACCGCCCGAGAAGCCGACCAACGGCTCCCGGGCCTGGAGCTGAGGGCAACCGCCGATTGATCGGCCAAAAAGGGCGGTGATTCCGCTGGAATCGCCGCCCTAACCTTGACAGTAGTTACTGTCAAGGTTACTACTGTCACCATGAGTACGAGCGCAGCTGCCCTGGAGGCGGGAGAGTCCCCAGAGGCCTCCGAGACCTCCGAGGCCGGGTACACCATCGACCAACTGGCCGCGGCCAGCGAGGTCCCAAGCCGCACGATTCGCTACTACCAGTCCGCCGGCGCCCTGACCGCACCGGTGATTCGAGGGCGAGTGGCCTACTACGGCGAAAACCACCTGGAGCGACTCAAGCTCGTGGCGGAGCTGCAGGACCGCGGGCTGACCATCAAGGCCATCTGCGATCTCGTGAAGCAGATCGACAAGGGCGAGCTCGACCTCAATGAGTGGCTAGGCCTCGACGCGCAGCTCGGGGAGCCCTGGGCCAACGATAGCCCCCGGCTCGTCAGTGAAGTCGAGCTGTACGATTTGATCGGCAAACGCCACGCTGGGCTCTTAGCCCAACTGCGTCGACTGAAGCTGATCGAACGCAAGGGCGACGCCTTTCTCGTGCCGAGCCCCGGCCTGCTGCACGCGGCGGTGAGGCTCGAAGCCGCTGGAGTCGACATGGAGACCGCAGCAGAGGGGCTCTCCATCATCAAAAAGCACGCGCGACGTGCCGCCAAAGATCTGGCCAAGTACTTCTTCAAGCGCGCGGCTGCCGGCTTCGACCGGGGTGCCAGCACCGGCGACCTGACCGAAGCGTTCAGCGCGCTGCGGCCGGTCAGCCAAGAAGCGCTGCAGCTGACCTTTGGGCAGGAAATGGAGCGTGTGCTGCGCGAAATGGTCGAGTCGGGCAAGTCGACGGTGATCCCGCGGCGCAAGAAGCGAAGCTGAAAGAACTGCCATGACCTCTCCCGTCAACAACGATCGCCAGCTGCCATCGATTCAGGAGGACATCCCTGCGCACACCCGCGGCCGAGCTCCGGGGGTTGGCGAAGAGATTGCGAATAGTGTCAGCCATGGCGTCGGGCTCGTTGCCGCCCTCGCGGCAGTTCCCATGATCATCAGTGCGGCCAGTGCGCACGGATCCGCAGCTGTCGTCGGGTCCAGCGTATTCGCCGCGACCATGGTGCTCGTCTACCTGACGTCCACGCTGTATCACGCCCTTCGCGTGGGCCGCGCCAAACGCGTCGTGCGCATCCTGGACCACGCAGCGATCTTCCTCCTGATCGCAGGCACCTACACGCCCTTTACCCTGGGCGTGCTCTCCGGAGCCTGGGGCTGGATCCTCTTCGGTCTGGTGTGGACCTTGGCCATCGCAGGCGTCGCATTGAAAGCCTTTGGCGGACTGCGCTACCCACGCTTGGAAACGATTCTGTATGTCGCCATGGGGTGGATCATCCTGATTGCGATCAAGCCGCTGTGGCTCGCGATGGAACCTTGGGGGCTATTCTGGCTCGTGGCAGGTGGAGTCGCCTACACGACGGGGGTCGCATTCTACGCAGCGACACGAGTTCGCTACGCGCACCTGGTTTGGCACCTGCTCGTCATTGGTGGCACGGCCTGCCACGTGGTCGCGGTCATGAGGTACTCGGCCTAATGGGACGCAAGACGGAACTGGCCGTCAGCATACTGAACGGAGCCGTCGGAGACTACCTGCATCGCACCGACAACGGACTCGCGACCAAGATGACCTGCGTCGACCAGGGCGAGCCGGTGCCGCTCTCCCGCGAAGCCCTCGCGAAGCTACATCCCGAGGCAACGCCAAAAGTGGCGGTGATGGTACATGGCCTGATGTGCACCGAGGACCACTGGGAGCTGCCCGACGGGAGTAACTACGGCTCGCGACTGGCAGAGGACTTGGGCTTCACGCCTTTGGTGCTCCGTTACAACTCGGGACTTGCCATCCCCGACAACGGTCGCCACCTCTCGGACTTTCTGCAGACTCTGATCTCGGTCTACCCAGTGCCCGTCGAGGAGATCTTGCCCCTCGGTTTCAGTATGGGTGGCTTGGTGGTGCGTAGCGCGTGTCACGTTGCCGCTATTGAAGACCAGGACTGGCTGCAGCGGGTGCGTCGCGCCATCTACGTCGGAACGCCACACCGGGGAGCACCCTTGGAGCGCTTCGCGCGGTCCGCGATCAAGCTGCTTCACGTCATCCCGGATCCCTACACGCGTCTCATCGCCACTCTGAGCGACTTGCGCAGCGCCGGCCTGAGGGATTTGGGCGACGCCGACATCCGTCACGAGGACCGGGCGCGACGTCGAGCCAGTATTTCGCTCCGAGATCCCGAGCACCCGGTGCCGCTGCTTCCCGAAATCCAGCACTACCTGGCGGCCGGCTCCGTAGCCGAAGATCCGAAACTCGCTGAGCTCTTCGGAGATGTCATGGTGCCGGTGCCCAGCGCCACCAACGGCGAATGCGTCGATGCCGCGAGCATCGCGCTGCCGCCGAGCCATGTGAAGATCTTCTCGGGACTCGGACATATGGCGCTGCCGCGCAACGCGGACGTATACGATCAGATCAAGAGCTGGTGCCAGGAGGAGACATGAACGCAGAGAAACGCTGGCACGGCCTGAGAGCCCTGGTGCACGATGCCATCGAGCATGGGTCGACGGCGGTGGAGCAAGTTCACAAGGCGACGGCGAGTCGACCTTTCGACATCCTGGAGCAGATCCCGGCTGTGGCGACGCCCACCCGCGTGGTTCGCGTCGTTCACGACGTCACCGTGACCACGGTGTACTCCGCAATCCGCCTGAGCAACCGCACGGTGAGCCGCGTTGTGGACGTTGCCTTGGAAGCCCGGGAGCGCGACAAAGGCAAAGACGAGGCCACGGACCCTGGCGAGGCTATGCCATCCGAGCCGGAGCCCAAGCAGTCTTGAGGGGCGCCTTCGAGGCGCCCCCGGCTTTGTCACCGGGCTGAAAAGCCCGCGTGGCTCAGAACACCTCGTAGTAGCACTTGCCGTTGGTGCACGGCACGTTGTTGCAGCAGTCCGACGCCTGCGTGCAGTTCTGTCCGTACAGCGCGCACTCGGGTCCGCTGTCCGGGCCCGCATCCGGAATCACCGGCGGCGGACCGCAGGTGCCCTTGGTGGACCCTGGCGGCGCAACGCAGGGCAGGCCCGAGCAGCAATCCGCATCCGAGGTGCACGCACCGTCCGTCGGCACGCAGTCGCTGCCACCGCAGACGAACGCCGAACCGCCACCGGCGTTATTGGGAAGGCACGGCAGCCCGCAGCAATCCGCGCTGCTGGCGCAGGGCTGGCCTGCCTTCGAGCCAGCTTCCTTGCAGTCCCCCGCTTCCGTGCAGCGTGGAATGCCGAGGTTGTCCTGCTGGCAAACCGTTGGGTCGTTGTTCACGTTGCCCGCGCAGCAGTTGTTTTCCGCGTTACACGACCCGCTCTTGAGCTTGCAGACCGCTCCGGAGGGTCGACACGCATTGCCGTTGTCGCAACGCCCCACGGGTTCGCCTGCGCCTTTGCTGCACTTGACGGAACCGTTGCCTCCCGGCATCCCCGGCGAGCCGCAGCAATCCGAATCATCGACGCAGACCTCACCGGTCGGGCGGCAACCGCTCGGGGGCTGACACACGAACACACCCGTTGGACCGTAGGGGGCGCAAGCGCGGCTACAACATGAGCCGCCACAAGTGGGGATGCCCCCATCGGCGCCGCCTTCACTACCGCCGCTGCAGACTTCGCCGGCCACGAGGCAACCCGTCGTGCCGGGGGCGCTGGGCTGAGTGCACACACCGATCGAGGCACCGGATTTCTTGGTGCAGATGCCCGCACAGCAGTCGGTGTCCTTCGCGCAGGTATCGCCGGTCTGAGTGCAGAAGGAGACGCTCCCCGCACACACGCCGTTTCTGCAGACCTGCGAGCAGCATTCGCCGTCGCCACCGCAGGTGTTGCCAGCTGTCTTGCAGCCAGTATTCAGTGGCTCGCAGCCGGAGGTTCCGCAGCTGCCACTGCAACACTGAGCATCACTCGTACAGGGTTGTTCGTCAGACGTGCACAGGGTCGCGCCGCACTTGCCGCCGTCGCAGACCAGCGTGCAGCACTCGGTGGGCCCGCTGCACGAGTCTCCGGCGGCTTTGCAGCCACCAACTGGGTTCGTACACGTGTTCAGCGTCGAGTCGCAGTTGGCGGAGCAGCATTCGGCAGAGCTACCGCAGCTCTGGCCCGACAGTTTGCAGCTGCCAGCATCGGCCCCCGTACCTCCCTGCCCAGCGCCGCCGCTGGAGGCGTCCGCGCCGGCGGCACCACCGCTCGACGGGTTGTCGGAAGAATCGTCACTTCCGCACCCCTGGAAGGTGGAGGTTGTGGCGACGAAGAGGCCACCGGCGAACAAAACCCTGAAAATACGGCGCAACTGTCCCATGTGACATGAGTGGGCACTGCCGCCGCGGTTTATGAACGGGCCGGATTTGTTGGTCCGGCGCTAGCCGTCTCCGCGGTCCGACGGCCCCGAGAGGCAGAGGGCAACGCTGGAGGCCAAGGCGCGATCGCACGCCGGTGGCAAGGGCCCAAGACACTTCGACAACAGGCAGGACCGCGGGGCATTCCGCTTTTTGGAGGTCGCATCGCTGGGCAGCCGCAAGGGCACTACTCCCGTGCGTCCCCACGTTGCGCGACTGCACGCAGAAGGGCGAGAGTAGTGAAGCAGTGACGCCACAGTCACGCGACCTCAAAACCAAAGAAGCCCACCCTTGACGCGCTCGGGCTCCTCACGAACCATCGCGGAGTATGAAGCGTTGGGGCGGAACGACGACTCTAGCAGTTGGGATCATCCTGGCCGCTGCTGGCTGCAGCAGCGATGACGGTGATGGCGGAGGCGGCTCCGGGGGTAGTGCCGGTGGTAGCGGAAGTTCGCCCTGTGGCTTGTTGTCTGCGACGGAAGTCGAAAAGGAAGTGGGCAACCCCGTACTCGATGGGCAGGTTCAATCCAAGCAATGCTATTGGGATGGGCAGACCCTGGGCAAGCTGAGTCTGAACCTCGCGGTGCAGTTGCCACCCCCGAGCGCCGATGAGCAATGCCAGGCCTGGTACGATCTCCAGTCGCCATCCGGCCCCTTGCAGGACGTCACTGGCTACGGCAAACGCGCCTACTTCCGTTACAAGGCTGCCGGGACCCAAAGCAACAGTGACTTCGTGGTGTGCGAAGAGGCGAGGGTGGTGTGGCTCGCCCTGGACGGTGATGCGCCCGAAGCCAAGATGCGCGCCGCGTCTGAAGCGCTCATGACCTTGGTTCTGTCCCGATTGTGAGACGGAAGCCCTTGCTCCGAGGCGGCGCCCTCGGGTTAGGCTCGAGGCGATGGAGATCCTGAAAGAGAATCGGTCCTTTGGTGGACGCCAGCTCGTGCTGAAACATTCGTCGAGTGCGACGAAGACCGACATGGAGCTGTCGCTCTACTTACCGCCGACGGCTGCGGCGGGTCCAGTACCCATGGTGGTGTATCTCTCTGGGCTGACGTGCACCTGGGAGAACGCGACCACGAAGGCGGGGTTCCAGGCGCGGGCTTCCGAGCTGGGCTTGGCGGTGCTGTGCCCGGACACGAGTCCTCGTGGCGAAGGCGTACCAAACGACGATGCCTACGATCTGGGACAGGGTGCGAGCTTTTACCTCGATGCAACCCAGGTACCCTGGTCCAACCACTTCGCAATGGAGCACTATGTGGTTGACGAGCTACCAGAGCTGGTAGCGGCGAAGTTTTCGATTGACGTGAAGCGCATGGGCGTCACGGGGCACTCCATGGGTGGCCATGGTGCGTTGACTCTGGGGCTGCGACACCCCGACCGTTTTGCGTGCATCTCCGCTCTTTCGCCCATCGTGGCGCCGAGCCAGGTGCCCTGGGGTGAGAAAGCCCTGAGTGCGTATCTTGGCGAAGACCGCGCCGCCTGGGCCGCGCACGACGCTTGTGAATTGGTACGCAAGGGCGCACATCCGGAGAGGATTCGCATCGATCAGGGCGGGGCCGACGAATTCCTCGAGCGCGAACTACGCCCAGAGCTCTTCCAGAGCGCGGCAAAGGACGGCGGCCAGGCTCTTGCGCTTCAGATCCAC
Source organism: Polyangiaceae bacterium (assembly GCA_965222375.1). Lineage (GTDB taxonomy): Bacteria > Myxococcota_A > Polyangia > Polyangiales > Polyangiaceae > JACKEA01. The sequence continues at coordinate 964,130 of CBDCTZ010000016.1, read as the reverse complement.
GATGGCTACGATCACTCGTACTACTTCGTTGCCAGCTTCATCCCCGAGCACCTTGGCCACCACGCCAAGGTGCTGCTGAAGTAGCGCGCCAATCCTCAAGAGGCGCAGAAAGCGCGCATGACGGAACATCATAGCAGCTCGCGCTATGCTGCGTGGATGTTCCTTTCCGTGCGCCACCTCGTCGACCGAGCGCGCCACCCGCACGCGCGGGCGGACGCGCTTTTGGAATTGCGCAAACGCCTCGACGCTTTGCCAAAGCCTTCGGAGGTTGCGCCGGAGTTGGTCGCGATGGCAGAGCGAATGGCAGAGCTCCGAGAACGACTCACCGAGGCCATTGGCGAAGTGCAGTCTTGTTCAACATGTGCACGGAAACACCCCGAGCCCTTTGGCCACTGGGCAGGTGGGCATTGCTGCGGCGGGGACCCCGCGAAGATTTTCGAGGAGGACGAGCTGGCAGCGCTACGGCTCGCCGGCACCACACCGAGTGACTTCCAACCGCCGCAGTCGGATCTCGCGGGCTGCGTGTTCCGCGGCCCAAAAGCCTGCTCCCTGAAGCGACAACATCGACCCACCCTGTGCGTGCACTACACCTGTCGCTCCCTGGAGCACGAGATCCGCGAGCGTGGCGATCTGAAACAGATTCGCGCGATTCAGAAGGAGCTGAGCGAAACCTTCGCAAGCTTCTCTGCCTTGCGGAGCTCACTCGACGCGGAGGCGCGCTATGCCGAAGAGCTCGGCTGGCCTGCAGATCCGTGAGCTTTGGAAACTTCAGCGCGGGATCTGCGGTGGCTTGCAGACCTCGACGGGTTCGTCGGAGTAGAAGGACGCCTCGGAGTCTTTGGTGCCGTTACAGAATCCGACGTAGAGGTAGCCCACTTCGCCCACGGACTGATCCGCGGCTTGATAGAGCAGTGAGCCCCACGCCCATGCAACGCCATTGCTTGCGCGCAGGTTGCCCTTTGAGGCCGAGCCAAACCTACGAGGCCTCAGGCGCATACAAAAAACAGGGCTTCAATGTGATTGGAACCGCGAAGCGACAAGCTAGGATCCGATGGGGCGTACATTGAGGAGGTCATGATCGAAGGATTCTTGTAGCCCTTGGGAACGTCGACCTCACCTGCGGCCATGCTGATACCTCGGTTAGGGGGAGCAACCACTCCAACGGTCCAGGTCCGGCAGGAGCTAGGTGCGTTCCAGCTCCCTTCGGAGGTCGGCGAGCGCGCGTCGTTCGGTCGTGAGCTTCGCGGGTTTGCGGGCATAGGTCCACCAACTGCCGAAACCAAAACAACCGGTGGCGACGACGAGCATGAACGCGATGGTCTGAAGTGAAAGACGCGCCCAACCCGTAACGAAGATCCACGCGATGATTGCCCCGCCACACGCCAGGGCGAACGGCAGCGTGCGCTGCTCCCAAAGCAACGCGCGTTCCTCGATTGCCAGATTGTGATCGACCGTCGCTAAGTACTCCTTCCCACTGAGCGGCAGAGCTGCGCGACGCGTTCGAATTCGTCGCAGCGCCGCCCACGCATGAGCCAAAGAGTAGGGTGCGAAGAAGGCAGCCGCGGCGATGCTGGCGACCTCCGGAGCAATCACCGCTTTCGCGACTAGCACGATGGCGACCACCACCAGTGTAACGATAGCACCGAGATCGCTGACGAACTTCCAAAGTTTCTTGCGCTCGAACTCTTCGCGCAGAAACCCGAGCTCCTCCGGGACGCCTTGCCACAACGCCATCCATTCGGACAGTCGCTTCGGTTCAGGTTCGAGGGTCATGAATCGATCTCCCTTTCGAGTGCACGCGCTGCTCGGTGCAATCGCACTCCAACGTTGGACGTGCTCAGGCCGAGGATCTCGGCGATCTCTTCGTAGGACTGGCCTTCAAGGCGAAGCAGAAGCGGTTGACGCAAGCCCAACGGCAGGTTGCGAATGGCTGCAGCCAGTCGCTCTCTGCGCTGTTGCAGATTGACCTGCGCCTCCGGATCCTGATCCGAGGCGACGCGATCGACCAACACCGGATCGACAGGGACTTCTCTCCGCTTGCGCAGGTAGTCGATGCCACAGTTGTGGGCGATGCGATAGACGTAGGTCGAAACCTTAGCCTCGCCGCGAAAGGCGGGCATCGCTAGATGCAGAGCCAACGCCATCTCCTGCATCAGATCTTCGCGCTCTGCGCCGGGAGGAGCGTAGCCGATGGCAACGCGCCGAAGCACGCCTAGGTACTCTTGCTGGAGTTGATCGAAGTTCATGGCGTGGCGTCAATTCGAACCGACGGAATGTACGTCGCCTGAGCCAGCGCTTTCTTACAACCTCCCCGCCAGTTTGCGAATTTGCCGGGGTGCGCCCAGGAAGCGGAATGGTGGGCGGGCCGGCTTGCTCTGCTTCCTCCAAGCGAGCTAGCCTCATTTGCGAACGCTTTTTCGCACACTCGGCAGCCTTGCTAAATGCTCGACCATGTGCCTCGCAAAGCTCACGGTTATTGTCGCCTCACGGAGTCAACGGTGAACGCACCACACGAACAGCCGAGCGTCAATTGGTGTTCTGAGTCTTGCCGCGCAGGATGATGCGAGACAGAAGTGCAAGCCGTTCGCGCGTGGCCCATGGGAAGGACATATGAATGGAGCACAGCCAAACCCAGAGGTGATTCAACGGGTCACCGGTCTGTGTGATCAATCTCTGTTCATTGATGCCGAACGCTTGCTTCAGGGCATCTCCTCGCCAGAGGCATGGGAGGATCCGGCCGCCATGTGCGTGGGGGCACGCCTCGCCTCCCATTTGGGAGCTCTAAGTCGCGCCCGAACGCTAGCTCTATCTGCCTATAGACGCGCACCGCGCAGCCCCGAGGCGCGCTTCTGGTTGAGCGAGGCATACCTCAGTGCTCGCGGCCCCTATGCAACGTGGTGCTGGATAGCCAAAAACCTGGACGCCGAGCCGCAAGATGCACATGCGCTCCTGCTCGGCATACGAGCCAGGATCGCGATGTCTTTGCGCGACTTCGAGACGACGGCCCGCCTTGTTGCGGAGGCGAAAAGCATTCTGCCAGAAGAGCCGTGGCTTCGGGTTATGGACTCGGAGCTTTTAGAGCAACGGGATTTGTATCAAGAAGCACTGTCTGCGGCTCGCGCGATTCACGATCCCGCGCGCCCGGAGCGGGTGATTGTGCACCAGCTCGCGCACCTGCTTGACCTAGGCGATCAGAAAGAGGAAGCGGTGGCGGTGTTGTCCGCGGCCGCCGAATGCCTGCAAAGCGCCACGGTTCACGTCGAGCTGGCGCGAGTCCTGCGACGCTTGGAACGCTGGGACCCGGCTTGGCGGCATCTCGAACGCGCGGTCGCGCTCATGCCTTGGCTCGAAGACGAGGGCCGTCGGGAGCTCTGCATGTTTCGGGAGGAGATCGCCTATCAGCGTGGGGACCTGGCTCGCGCCGCCACGGAGGCTCGGCTCAGCGAGGCGCCCACCCTTTTGCCTCTGGCGGACCGCTACGAAGACTCCACTCTCTCGAGCAAACGCGTCGTGCTCCCCACTTCTTTCGTTCGACAGCATCATGTTACTTGCGTGCCGGCGTCGCTCACGATGCTGGCACGCAGTTTCGGAAAAGTCGTGCAGCACATCGAGGTAGCCGACCGAATTTGCTACGACGGCACGTCGGCCTATGCGGAACGGCAGTGGGCGGAGGATGAAGGCTGGCACTGCCGGGAGTTCACCCTGGGCTGGGACGTTACCCGCCAACTCATTGACCTTCGCATTCCGTTCATTGTGCACACGGTTGCCGCCGTCGCAGGTCACGCTCAGCTCGTGGTTGGCTACGATGAGCTGAGGGAGACGCTAGTAATTCGAGACCCCTTTCAGCCAGATCTCAGCGATGCATTCAGCGAACGTTTCCTCAAGAATTTCAGCGCGTATGGCCCCCGCGCCATGCTGATGCTCCCCAAGGAACGGTCCATCGATGTTGCGAATGTGTCGCTTCCTGACGCTGATCTCTATGACGTGCTGTATCGGCTAAACGCCGCGCTCGAACGTCACGATCGTGCCGACGCCATATCGGAGCTGTGCGCCCTCGAAGATGATGGGCCAGGTCACCGTCTAACGTTGCTCGGCAAACGCGCCCTGGCGGCCTACGACGCCAATCCACACCGATTGGCCGAAACCATGGAGATTTTTCTTCAGCTATTCCCAGAAGAGCCTCTCGCGGAACTGGCACTGGAAGGAATGTACCGCCAGGGGGGCCAGCCGGACCTGGGCAATAGGCACCTCGAATCCATCTGCGCGCGCGACGAGGCGCATCCGGCATTCCGTGAGCGCCTTGGCGCCGCGCTCTTGGCAGATGGCAGGGAGCATGCGCGAGCCGGTCGCTTGCTGCGCCGGGCAGTTCGCGAAATGCCAGGGCGCGGCCAGGCAATGGCCGGCTTGTCGGAGTGGATGTGGAACGAGCGAAAGTTCGAAGCTTCGTTGGAGCTGGCAAGATTTGCGTCAACAGCGGAACCCACGGACGAGGACTTCGCGCAGAAGCACTTCGTCCGTGCACACGCGCTGCGAAGAACGGATGAGGGCCTCACATTGTTGCAAGCCCGCGTTGGGGCATTGGGCCCAAACTCCGCGTCCCCGTGGATAACGCTTTTCTGCGCACTCGAGGCCTTGGATCGCGTCAAAGAAGCCTTCCAGGTGTTGGAGGACGCACTCACGGCGCGCGGAGACGACGCTCAACTCCTAGCGTTCGTGGCGTACTGCCACGCGCGCTACGGAGGAGTCGAGCGAGCCCTCGGCCATCTTGAATCGGCTCGCGGCGCGGTTCATGAGGCCGAGTTCTTTCGGGTTGCGGCAACGGTGTATGAGTGCGCGGGCAGAACCAAGGAGGCACTCACGGCCTCGGAGCGTGTCGTAGAGCTCTTGCCACTGTCGGTCGACGCGCACGCGACTCACGCTTCGAGACTACACACTCAGCGCAGCCCCCGCGAAGCCCGCGAGTACGTAGCGGGGGTCTCCCAGCGCTTCCCAGAAAACACGGCGCTGCTGGCACTGAGAGCTCAGTCGCTCTTGGACGAGGACCCGGAGGAGTTAGCACCCGTTCTCGAGCGGCTTCTTCAGCTGGATCGCAACAATGGGTGGGCGTGGCGTGAGCTTGCCATGACGCAAGCTCGCCTCGGTCGGGCGGACGCAGCGCGCAGCACCCTCGCCACCGCTATCGATGTCGACCCAGCACACCCAAACACTCACACTGTCGAAGGCCGGGTGCTGGAGCTGCTGCGAGATCCGAGTGCTGCGCGGGCAGCCTATCGCGGGGCGATTCGTGATCATGCGGATTCAGTGGTCGCCATTGGGCGACTGATTGCGCTCACCGAATCGGTTGGGGATGTCGGCTCGAGGTTGAGCTTCATCGAAAAGCGCACGAGGGCCGCAAGCAATAGCGGCGACGGGGTCGCCGCATGGTTTGCAGTTGCGAGCAACCACCTGAAGCCCGAAGTGTTGGCCGAGCGCATCGAAACAATGCGTGAAGCGCGACCGGAACTGTGGACCAGTTGGTCCATATCGATCAAGTTTGCGGTCGAGCGTGGGCGCGGGAAAGCGGCGTTCGAGCTCGCGCGCGAAGGAGTCGAGCGCTTCCCGCTGATTCCCGGCGCCTACCTCGATCTTGCAACTGCGGCGCGCAGCGTAGGCGAGACAGAAAAGGAGCTTGATGCGCTTCGTCGGGCTCAGAGCATCAATCCAAGCTTTCCACCCGTGGCTGTTGAACTTGCAGCGACCCATCGCCGCGCCAACGACGTTGGCAAGGCGCGACGTGCGCTGGAGCGCGCCCTCGTGTTCCAACCGCTGGACTTGTCTCTTCTGATGGCCCGCGCGGAGCTGGCGTGGCAAGAGGGACAGGTCGAACCAGCGCTCGCGCATGTTGAACGAGCCTTGGTCGCAGAGCCGGCTGCGGAGCAGGCCTGGGATCATTTGGCAGAGTGGGCGGTCGATCCGAAGGCCCGGGAACGGGTGCTGGCACTGGCCCGAGAGCTCAACTCCCGCCGACCCTGGGACGCGCTGCTCGCAGTTCGCCTGGCCGAGTTGCTGATTGGCCCCGACATCTACGATGCACTGAGAGTGGTCGAAGGCGCCTGCGCAGCTGATCCTCAGTGTGTTCAAGCCCACGACCTGCACGCGGTGCTACTCGCGCAGCTCGGCCGCCGAGAGGCCGCGCTTAAAGCCTGCCAACCTCGCGAGTTTCAGGGTCGCCTGCCAACGGAGTTGAACGCTCGGCACGCGTGGGTACGGCACGTCTTCGGCGACACCGGAGGTGCCATCGCAGAGATGCGTCATGTGCTAGAGCGTAGTCCGCGCCATAGTTGGGGATGGTCCCAATTGACCGATTGGTACCTGGAGGCGGGTGACCTTCCGTCCGCTCGCGCCTCGGTGTCCTCGCTTTCGAACGCAGCGCCGGCAGAGGCTCAGGTCCAGTTTCGAGCTGGCTGCCTTCTGCGCGAATTGGGCGATGCCGATGCCGCGGAGGTAGCGCTTCGGCGCTCCTTGGCACTGGAACCTATGTTCGCACTAGCAGCGCTCGAGCTGCTGTCGCTCTTCGCGATCACCAGGCGCCGAGAAGAAGCGAAAGAAGTCTTCGCTCGCTACCGCGGGTACTTCGACACACTCGCGCTAGTCCAGGGGCGGTGTCTCGTCTCCATCGCCAAGTACTCCCTAGAACGGGCACGAAAGACCGGAGTTGAAGCCTTCACCCATCCCGCCGCCACCCACTCGCAACGAGTCCAGCTCGGACTTGCCTTCTTGCATGTCGCCCCCTGGGACGGCGTGACGGCGGCGCGTGAGGCCGCGATGCAGGCCAACACTGCTGAACTGGGGCACCTCTGGACGACGCTGCACTTCGACGCAGGCCACCATCCAAGCGTGTCTGAGTTCCGCTCCTTGTTGCGTCAGGCGCCCGAGGCGGGAGTCGCGGCACTCGCGTGGTCAATTTCGACACGTGCGGAGCACAAGGACTTCGCTGTCCTCGGCGTCATTGCGGTGCTGCTGCCGCACGTACGCCGCCATGCGGAACTTTTCGCCACCGTGGGTGATGCTCTCGCGAAACTTGGACTGTCACCCTTGATCCCACCATGGTTTGCCGGCTATCAGGGCCGGACGGATCTGCGCCCGCGCATGCTCTTGAGCTTGGTGGAGGCGCTGCGATCCCTGGGGTGGACGAGCTCTGCATCGCGGGTAGGTGAGTTTGTCACGAAGCTACCCCCGGATGGGACCACTCCGATCCACTGCGCTTGGCTCGCGATGGACAGTGCACTTGTAGGCGATGCGAGCCAAGCCGAAGCACTGCTTCAAGACATCGAAGCCAGCGAGGTCGGAGCCGCGGACGCACCCCTCTACTCGGTAACTCGCGCTCTTATTCAGTATCGGCGGGGAGGGGCTGAGCAGCGAGCCATCCAGAACGTGGTCGCGGCGTGTGACGAGGTCAGCAGCGACTGGATTCTCGCTTTCAGTCGCCACGCGGGCACGCTGAGGCGCATCTCCCGCTTCGCGGCGCGACGTGGAGGGGGACCGAAAACCATCGTGCGAGGCTACTCCTTGCTCGTCTTCCCTCTCCTCTTCGCAGCGGGGGTCGTTGCTCTTGTCCTGGCGGAATGGGTTGGCCTCACGGATTCTTGGACCAAGCCCGGGCGTTGAAGCGCACCGCCCGAAACCCAGCCCGTGCAGGACGTCCCCCCAGGCCTGAGTCCGCCGTCACAAGACCGCCACAAATACCAACTCGCGACGGATAAGGTGATCCAGCTGGTAACAACCGGACTCAACCGTTCTCCCCATTCACGCTAGGGCACAAGATGGAGGACTCGAGCCGGCGGCGAATACCTACGCGAACTGTCGCACCCCACGATCTAGGGACGCGATGGGACGGAAATGAGGCCTGAGTCCGCCGTCACAAGACCGCCACAAATACCAACTCGCGACGGATAAGGTGATCCAGCTGGTAACAACCGGACTCAACCGTTCTCCCCATTCACGCTAGGGCACAAGATGGAGGACTCGAGCCGGCGGCGAATACCTACGCGAACTGTCGCACCCCACGATCTAGGGACGCGATGGGACGGAAATGAGGCCTGAGTCCGCCGTCACAAGACCGCCACAAATACCAACTCGCGACGGATAAGGTGATCCAGCTGGTAACAACCGGACTCAACCGTTCTCCCCATTCACGCTAGGGCACAAGATGGAGGACTCGAGCCGGCGGCGAATACCTACGCGAACTGTCGCACCCCACGATCTAGGGACGCGATGGGACGGAAATGAGGCCTGAGTCCGCCGTCACAAGACCGCCACAAATACCAACTCGCGACGGATAAGGTGATCCAGCTGGTAACAACCGGACTCAACCGTTCTCCCCATTCACGCTAGGGCACAAGATGGAGGACTCGAGCCGGCGGCGAATACCTACGCGAACTGTCGCACCCCACGATCTAGGGACGCGATGGGACGGAAATGAGGCCTGAGTCCGCCGTCACAAGACCGCCACAAATACCAACTCGCGACGGATAAGGTGATCCAGTGGGTCATGAAGGACTCGAACCTTCAGCCAACGGATTAAGAGTCCGCTGCTCTACCAATTGAGCTAATGACCCGGGTCCGTCGGATGCGACGGATCGGACCGCGGCTATTATCATGGTGACCGAGAAGGTCAAGCACCCTTCGTGGGGCACTGCCGTTTACGAGGGATTGCGCCGGGTTTCGCGTACCCCTCCCGCGCGAGCGGAGCGAGCGCTTGGGAGGGGTCGGCGGCCCCCTCGAGGTTACGCCACGTCACGCGGCGCCAGCGAAGCTGGCGAACATGGACGGGGGGCCGACGGGGGTGGGCAGCCCAAGAAAGAATTGCGCGCGACGGCGGCGTATCGAGTCTTTCGTGTCGCAGCGAGTGCTCCAAATCCGCGCTGATCATGTAATTCCTCGCGCACCCGCGCACTCGCAAGACCGGTGTCGCGGCAATTGGCTACGGACTGTGTCACCTGGCGGATCAAAGGGGTTGGCACTAGACCGAGCGGATCATGAAGCAACTCATTCTCAACGGAGTCACTCCGTATCATTGGGCGTGGGGGGGAGCCGGAATCGCTTTGGTGACTCTGGCCATGCTTTGGCTGACCAATCGCCGTTTGGGGATTTCAACGGGTTTCGAGAGCGTGTGCTCCCTCGTGGTGAAGGCACCCTACTTTCGTCGACCCAAGCTGCTCTCGTCCAATGGTTGGCGGTTGCCGATGTTGGTAGGGCTCTTGCTCGGTGGGGCGCTATCGGCCGTGCTCGGTGGCAAGTGGGCGCCGACTTGGGACGCCGGAATGCTCGACTCGGTATTTGGGTTTGGCCCCGCCGCGAAGGTGGCACTGATGTTCGGCGGTGGGATCTTGATCGGCTTTGGGACGCGGCTGGCCGGGGGTTGCACCAGCGGTCACGGGATTTTCGGGATCTCGAACTTCGAGCGCTCAGGAATCGTGAGCACGCTGTCGTTCATGGCCGCGGGCATCGTGACCACCAACATCGTGTACCGAGTACTCGGAGCGCTGTAATGGCCGCCGTATACGTTCTTTTCGGTTTGGTTTTCGGCTGGACGCTGAGTCGCAGCGGCGCAGCGGACTACGACTTCATCCAAAAGATGTTTCTGTTCCAGGATTTTCAGCTGTACGGAATCATCGGGACGGCAGTCGCGCTGACCGCGCCCGGCCTGTACCTGATGAAGCGGCGCGGAAAGGTCATGAGCGGCGCGGCCGTGCAGCTCGCTGAAAAGCCACGCCACCGCGGCAATGTGTTCGGAGGGATCCTCTTCGGCATCGGTTGGTCGATCACGGGCATGTGCCCGGGCCCCATCCTGGTGAACATTGGCGAGGGCAAGCTGTACGCCTTGGCGGCCCTCGCGGGCACCCTCGTCGGCGCGGCGCTCTTCGGCGTGTCCTACTCGAACATCGCGACCAAGTTCGGCTTGCCACCCTTGGCTCAGGGCACCGGCGACGGCTGACGAACAGCGCCGGTGCGGCGGCCCCTTTTCGCCGCGCCGCCAAGGGGGTACCGAGCAGGCGTGCGCGTACCTCGTCTCGCCCTCGGCGCGCTCGTCGCCCTGTTGAGCCAAGCTTGTGACGAGGCCAAGAGCCCCGGCGCAGGCCCCTCACGCCCCCTGGTGAAGAGCAACGTACGCAGCGCCGACTACGCGGGTTCGGGCGCTTGTGTGCCCTGCCACCGCGCCATCACGAAGCGCTTTTTCGAGTCGCCCATGCGGCGCATGACTCGGGGCGCACAGGCCGCAAAGATTGATGCGCCCTTTGGGGGCGAACAGCTGAGGCTTGGCGCGGACGTCGCCACGTTGCTGACGCGAGACAAGATCCGCTTCATGCGTCTGGACACTCAACGAGACGGCGCGTCTTGGTGGCGAGTGACCAAAGTGATCGGAGGGCGCACCCGCGAAGACTTTGCCGGCGTGCGCGTTGCCGGGCCCTTGGACCGGAGCGAGCCCAACGGCACCGAACGCATACTTCCCGTCTCGTGGCTGAGGTTCAACAAGCGCTACCGCTACAAGGGCTATTCGGTCATGACACCGGAGCGCAACGGACTCAGGAAGGGTGCCAGGTGGCGGACCACGTGCATCTTCTGTCACAACACGGTGCCCACGCTCGTCGCGAGCTACGCGGCGCTGCACGGGCCCGGCGCCCCGAAGTACCAGGGCTCGGTATCGTTTCTGCTGCCCAAGAGTCGCGCGCCGCAGATACAGCTGGAGTCGCCGGACGCTTTGAATGCTGCGCTGTCCGCTGAGTTGTCGCGTCTTGGAGGAAAGCCTGGCAGCCAGCGCTCCCACAAGTCACGGCTGGTGGCCGCCATTGAAGCGACCCGCGAGAAGTTCTCCGAAAGTCACTTGGTGGAGCTAGGTATCGGCTGCGAGTCCTGTCACGGCGGTGGCAAACAGCACGCCGCCGATCCCGGCGGCGCACGGATGAGCTTCGGATTCCAAAGTTCCTTCGCAAGGGAGGTGCAGGCAAACGGCAACGCGCTGACGCCCGCGCAGCAGCAAACCCGTGCCTGCGCTCGCTGCCACACGGTGTTGTTCTCGGGTTATGCCCACACCTGGGAGCAAGGTGCTCAGGGCAACGGCGGCAGCCACGTCAACTCCGGTGAGGCCCGAGACTTCATGTTGGGGGGCTGCCAGAGCGAAATGAGCTGCTCGCACTGCCATGACCCACACGCTCGGGATCGCCCTGGCCTGCTGAAACGCTTGCAGGGAGCGAAGGGCGTCGCCCTGTGTACGGGTTGCCACGAGAGCTACGCAGATCCAGAGCGTCGACGCGCCCACACACGACATGCCGACGGGCAGGCCAGCTGCATCGACTGCCACATGGTGAAGAAGAACATGGGGCTCGCGTATGCGTTGACCAACTATCACCGCATTGGATCGCCAACGGATTCGGAGCGCCTATATCGCGACCGGCCCATCGAGTGCGCGGGCTGCCACGCGACCTACTCCGTCGCGCGCATGGCCAAGGCGCTGGAGCAGTGGAAGCCGCGCGTGGATCGGAAGCGACTGCGCGCTCTGTACGGCAGCATGAATGCGAATGTCGTCATCGCTACGCTGCAGCGTGGCAAGTCTCACGAGCGCGCAACGGCCGCCAGCATGGCCAAGAACGCGCGGTTGACCGCAGCGGTTCCCGCGTTGTTGGAAGTGCTCGAAGATCCGATCCCTTTGGTTCGGCTATACGCCCTCGATGCCCTCGAGCACTTGATCGGCAAACGGATACAGGTGGATGAGCACCTGCCCGGGCCAGAATTGGCCGCGGCAACTCGGGAGTTCGTGGCGCGGTAGTAGCCCGCAACCCCTTACCTCCAAAGCTTGTATACAAGCTCTCAGCGTGAGACCCGCAACCCCCCGCCTCCAGAGCTTGTATGCAAGCTCTCAACGCGAGACCCGCAACCCCCCGCCCCCAGAGCTTGTATGCAAGTTCTCAACGCGAGACCCTTGGGGAGCCGAAGTGTAACTTGGCGCGCCCCTGACTCGACGCGGCGCGGATTTCACGTAGATTGTACGGGTGGATCTCGAGGCGGCGCTGAGCCAAGCCATGCAGGAAAACTTCCTGGACGAGGCGTTCCGGGAGACCGTGCGACCGCTGCCGCAGCGCCGCGACCGCCCGTGGCGCCAGTGTTGTGGCAACGAGTGCGATCCGTGTGCAACGACACCCGCTAGGGTCGTGGATCGCACTCGCGAGCTAGTGGGGCCCGCGGACAGCTGCGCCTAGCGCAGGCTCCCGCGAGCAGCGCCCCCCAGCGGCCCCCGCGGGTAGCGACGCCGCGCGCCGTCGCAGGCGCAGCTAGCGAGCGATCTTGGGCACGCTGGGGGCGAAGTTGATCCGGCGCGACTCGCGGATACGACCATCTCGCAAACGACCTTCGACGACCTCGTAGCCGAGCAGCGCGAACACGCGGCCCTTCAGGAATAGCGGTCGGGCATTGCCGTACCAGTCGACACAGGAAGCCTTGCATCCGTCGTCCTTGGCAGCCTCAGGCCGCGCACCCAGGGTGCCCAACTCCGTGAAGCGCAGCGCGTTGTTCTTCAGAAACAACACTGATGCCGAGTTGTGAAACAGATGCTCGTAGCCCGGGCGACCCGGTTCGCTGATGGGCAACCCCAGCAGGCCCGTGTCCTTGCCCTTGGGCTTGTAGAAGAAGCCGTGGCTGCGCAGCTCCCCTTGAGAGGCGTTGGCACGCACATAGCTCGGCGCCGCGGAGGGGCGCGAACCGAGCCGCACCGGAGTGAAGTGGAGGTTCTTGCCGTCGGTGCCGACGACAACGCTGTGTCCGCCCATGGACTCGATCCGATCGACTCCATGCCGCAGCCCCACGCGAGTCACGCCGCCGTTCGCATAGCGCACGGCGTACACTGCACCGCGCTTGCGCGATTCGGGGCTGCCCCAGCCGCTGCCGGTTCCGTACATCAAGTGATCGCCCACGAAGCGGTTTTGGAACGTGTGGCCGTCGGGCTTGGGCAGACGCTTGTAAGCACTGCGCGGAGCCGAGCTGGATCCAGTTCCGAAGCTTCGCAGTCTCACACGCATCAAGGCAACGTCGCCCTGTGCGGTTTCGGCTCCCCACATGCCGGCGCCCACCGAATCCGAGCGCACCAACACGTTCAGGTGACCATCGGAGCTCTCGAGGAACGAAAACTGATCGACGGGTGCGCCTTGCACGCGCAGAGCCGACGGTCCGGAGCCATCCAGTGGCATGCGGTACACGTGGGAGCGCTGCCCCTTCGTGCTCTGCATCCACTCGCTGGTCCAGACGTAGACGGAACTCGGCGACACGTAGAACACGCGCCCCGGCGGGCCCATCACCGAGGTGGCGCGGCAACTCATGTCTCGCTTTGCCAGATCGCAAACCGTGACCGTGTGCAGCGCGATCCCCGACTCGGAGCGCAGCGGCGTGGCGGGACGGTACACACTATGCGCGGCCGCGATGCGACGAAACTCGCTCTTCTTCGCGCCGCGGCGCCACTTGCGCATGGCCGGGAAAGACTGAAACACGTCTTCGTCGTGCAGCGAGAGGTACAGGGGTGAGTAGAAGATCAGCTTGTCACCAATCAGACGACTCGCGTAGTTCCGCGACGAGTAGTAGTCGTTGGAGCGCAGGTGGTAGGTCGAGCGGTAGCTGAGCTTGCCGGTCCTGCTGATGTCGAACAGTCCGACCTCGGTGCCACCGCGCTCGTAGCTGTAGCCGATCACCACGACGGTATTCTTCGACAGCAGCATCTCGTCGTACCAAGTGCCGCCGGAATTGATGTCCGGACCAAAGGCATCCACGGCGGAGATCGGCGTCAGCTCGCCGTTGCCGATTTCTACGGTGAACAAGCGACCGCGCCGCAACACGACCAAGTGATTGCCGTGCACTTTGACGATGCCGCCCTCGTCCACGCCGGCGTGCTGGGTGTTGGTAACGGATTCGCCGTCGGAGTCGCCGTTGGAGTCGCCGTTGGAATCGCTCGGTGCGTCGACGCTTTGGGCCGCGGAGGCTTCCGCCTCCGCTGCGGGAGCCTGCGCCGGCGGAGGCGCACCCGGCTGTTGGCCGTAGCCCGCCTGGGGTTGAGACGTGCGGCGCTGGCGCTCCTGCTTTTCGCGCAGGTGCTCCAGGTAGCGCTTGAGTTCGCCCTCGGAATCAAACGCCTTCAGGGAGGCGTGGGAGGGGTGTTTGTTGACGGCGCTGAGCGCGCCAGACTTGGCGCCCCGGCCGCAGGCAGATGCGCCCAACAGGCCCAAGGCGACGGCAGACAGGCTCAACGCACCGAGAACACTTCGCACAGATGGAAAGGACATCCACCTCATAACGAGAGACCCACCCGCCGCTTACAGTCCGTGGTCGGTTTGACGTAGTCATCCGCGCGGGGTCCGCGTTCCGCGGCGAAAGCACGCAAAATACGGCGCGCCCTGGGCCCGGCTCAGCCCTTGAACACGAAGAGATCCGCGTCCGGGTCCAGCGCGATGATCACGGCTTCGTGGCTGCCCTCCGGTGCCTGCTCGCCGGGTTTCATGGGTTTGGCAACCAGAGCGCCCATTTCTTCCATGGAAAGCGACACTGCCACCCGAATCGCGTGGTGACGCACGCGCTCTTTGCCCTTCTTGGCTAGCTCGCTGGGCGGGGGGCTCGGTGGGATCTCCACGTCCACGTCAATCCCCGCTGCCGGTGGCGGCGCCGTGCGGGGCACGTCAAGCAGTCCACGCAGGTCCGCGGCACTCTTCGCCAGGTGCACGGCGCGCATATCCGCTCCGACCTCTGCGGCAGCTTCCGCGGCACGGCGAATCCATTGCAAGGCTTCGCGGATGTCACCTCGACCCCAAACAGCATTGGCGGTCTCGAGGGCCCAGCGTACGTCGTCAGAATCGGAGTCTTCTACGGCAGGAGGGGACGGCACTTCCATGGGTCAGCCTTCCCTTGTAACTCCGCGCTTGCGCGACTGCAAATACAGGCGCCTTTGCGCAGCTCGGCGTGCGTCAAAGCCGATTGAGTGCGTCTGCGAGAGCACGACGCAAGGGCGCTGCGTGCGATAGGGGCGCCACCACGTGGCCGGTGTCCAGCCAGCGCAGTTCGCTGCCTTCAAAAAGCCGATGCAGACGTTCAGCTTCGATCGGAGGAACGAATCCGTCTCGCCGACAGCCAACGATGACCGCCGCATCTGGACGGGGCGGCGAGGGGAAGTGTTCGACGCTACCTAGATGGATCAAGCTCCCGAGTCGCTCACGAGCCGATGATTGGCACCCACGATCTTTGGCCAAGGCGGCGAAGTCGATGGCGCGAGCGAACAACGTCGTCGTGTAGATCGGGCGCGGCGTCATGCCAGCGGCCAGCGCGGCGAGGGCCAGGGGCACCGGAGTCACTTGCGCGGTGAGGGTCGCCATGAAGCCCCCCATGCTGTAGCCGGCGACGGCCAGGCGCGAATAGTCGTTCGCGAGAGTGCGCACCAGCGCGGATGCCTCTGCAACGGACGCGAGGTTCATGGCCAAGTGTTGGCTCACGGTGGGAATGTTCGCGCTCTGTTGCCCCACCGCGCGGCGGCGACCGTAGTACGGGTTTTCGATGAAGTACGCGTCCGCGTGGCGGCGCACCGCCCGATCCCACACCCAGTGCCGCAGGCGAAAGCCCTCTTCTCGCGAGCCCGCCAACACCACGAAGGCTCGCTCGCGCCGAACATTCGGAAGCCGAACCCGCCGCACCACCACGTGCGCGACTTCGTCCAGGAGCACATCGCGGCGCGGCGACTCGAAGGTGCCATCGGACACCTCGAGGCCCCGGACGACTCGAGTGCGAAACCAGTCGATCTTCGCGGGTGGAGCGGTGGCAAACCCTGGCCCCCTCTCGAGAGCTGCCTCGAGCCACGCATCGTCACCCCAGCCCGCGGAGAACTGCATGCGCCGGCTCGCGAGAGCCGCGAAGGCGCGGTCGGCAAAGTGGGGTCGGTGCTGGCTCAAGGAACTTCCAGTTGGTCAGTCGTGGCTTGTCGCAGGCTCGGACACGTCAATCGCACGTCGCTTTCCAGTCACTCTTCGGCGGCAAGATGCGCGCTTTGCCCGCCAAGAAGGTTTCGGCGAAGCAAGCGTACTGGAACTTGACGTCGTCGCGCCGCGAATAGATCGCGTGGCCATCGGCGATGGGATCTCCCGGCGCGGCTTTGGGCGCAAACTGCAGAACAGCTCCCGTGTAGGCGCGCCCATCTTCGCTCTTCAAATTGTCCTCGAGGGGAAGTTGGCGCAGCCCATCCAGACCTGCCAACGCGAGCGCGTCTTGCATCTCCGTCCACTGAGACTCACCGGCCTGCGGGTGGCCATAGGCCAACGCAATGGCATCGTAGGTCGGCTTGGCGAAGTACGAATCCTCGGGAGCGCAGGGCTCGTAGATCGGACGCACCGGATGTCCCTCCAAGGGGCGTCGAGAAATCCGGGGCACGTACACGACGGGGTCAGCTCCCTCCAAGGTCGCCGCGGCCACGCTCACCATCGGGTGCACGAAGCTCAGCGTACCCGTCGTGCTCAAGGCCAGGTTGAGCGCACCGGGGAAAAGCCCGTTGTTGAGCGGCGTCAGGAAGATGAAGTGGGTCCAGTGTCCGCCCGCGCCTGTGGGCACGGCGGCTTGAACACGCGGTTCGATGGCCGCCAGCATGTTCGTATACATCCCACCCATGGACTGCCCAGTGAGCACGAGGCGGGAGAGATCGAACTTGAACTGAGTTGCGCCGGCGGGAAGCGAGACTCCACTGCAGCTCGACAACAGCGTGGGCTCGATCCGGACTTTCTCCAGAGCACTGATGAACAAGCGCGATTCGATCAAGCCTTGGCGAAAGGTATCCCGCAGCGCAACGAAGTTCGCCGTGTTCAAGTACGCTGTCTCGGAAGCGCCCGGCAAACGTTCCGGATTCACGGGCATGGCACTGCCGGCGGTGGCGAACCCACGATGGGCGTAGGGCAGCGCCGGCCCCAGCGGCGCACCCGGTTTGCCGTCCACGCCAACGGGGCGGAGCATCGCGATGCTGTAGCCCCCCGAGCCATGGATGTTGAGCACGAGGGGGTAGCCGTTTGCCGGCATCGGAGCGTTCGGGATGATCAGTTTGACCGGCGCCGTCTCCTTTCGTTGCTCCGTGGGCAAGCCGTCGCTTCCCAACTCGAACAGCCCTTCCGTATTGAAGGGCGGAGTGCCCTTTTGAAACTGCGGGTACTCGATGTTGCCCTCGACGATGCACACCTCGGGAACCTCGGGGTCGTCCAGGAACTTCAGATCCGTGATGCTCAGATCGTATTTGTTGCGTAGCCCCTCAGCCAGCTCCGCGGTCTCGGCCACCACGTCACCGGTGGTGAACACCGTGGCGGCGGCCACTTCCGAGTGCGGCACGCCCAACTGATCCAGGTTGGCCCAGAGCGGCGCGTACACGGCGTCGGCCTTGGTTTCCGCGTCACCCTTCGGTTTGCGCTGAGACAGCCGCCCGAGCACCCCGGGCTGAACCAGATCGGCGCCATCCGCATCGCCCACAGATGTGCGCACGACCACTGCGTAGCTGTTGTTCGGCCTGAGGATGAATCCGGGCCGTGCAGCCACGGCCAGCAGATTCGGCGGGACATAGATATCCTCTTGCAGGGTTTCAGCGACGACGGGAATCAACTGCCCTTGTTGGGGGGAGTCGCCATCCACGTCGATGAGCAAGATCGGAGAAGCTGCGTCTGCAGCAATCACATCGTCGTGGCTCCGCTTCGAAAGTGGGGCCGAGAACTTCAGTTGCGCCACCGCAATGGTCGAGAAGCCCTTGGCAAGGCCCGCGTTGCTCACGAAGCCGTCCACGAGCTGAAGCTCGTTCGGATTCGGAAAACCACTCAGTTGCGGGTGCCCATCGGCGTCCAAGCGCAGATCGCTCGGGTACGGCACATCGAAGAAGGAGCTTTGCTCACTCAGATCAGCCTCGAGATCGAGCACGCCTTGCGTACCCTTCGTCGGGCAGTCCGCACCGCAACTACTGGATCCACCATCGTCGCTCCCGCACGCGGAAACGAAAACCGTCAAAGCAAACCCGCCACACAGGCGTTGAAACCGTCTTTTCACGGGGCTCATTGTGACCCATCCCGGTGGCCTTGGCGGGTGCAAATCGAGGCGAAGGGCACCTGATACGACGGCGAAAGCGCACACCTTCCCTGCCAAATCAGCGCTTCAGAAGCACGCGAAACCACGGCGTGAGCGAAGGCGTGTCGGAATTGCGTCACCCGCCGAGAACGTTCGGCTCCAGATGTCACGTTCGGGGAAACGAATACACCGGGCCCAGGCCCCGTCAAAGTAAGAAGAAGCCAATGGTTTCCTAGCGTTACCAGTATTGAACGAGGATCCGGCACGGCACCTGCAGAACACACTCCTATCCCCCCACGAACGATTTCTCACAGGAGCTAAGGAAAATGAACAAGCGCCGCACTTTTCTCGGATGGACTCTGGCCCTGAGCTTTCTGATGGCCGCACCAGCCGTCAGCGCAGCGCCCAGTGCGGAAGCCAAGCGCCTGATCAAGAAGCGGGACAGTGAACGCTACGAGCTGAAGACGTCGCGCAGCCGTATCAAGGCTGGCGCCGCCCGCGTGCACGTAGCCGCGCCGATCAAGTACGTGAAGAAGGTCGTCAAAGACTTCCGCCACTACGACGAGTTCATCAAGAAGTTCGACAAGGCCAAAGTCGTCGGCCGCAACGGCAAGAACACGGACGTCTACTTGCAGGTCCCCATCTTGAAAGGCGCCGCCAAGGTCTGGGCCGTCGTTCGCTTCGGCGAGATGAAGAAGGTCGGCAACGAGTACGTGCTGACGGGCCACATGGTCAAAGGCAACGTGCGACGCATGGACGCCAAGTGGCGCCTCAAGGCGATCGACAAGGACGACACCCAGCTCAATCTCGAGCTTCTCATCGTGCCGAAGCTTCCCGTGCCTGGTTCCCTCGTGACCGGTGAGGTCGCCTACGCCGCGGACACCGCGGTCATGGGTTCTCGCAACCGCGCGGAAAAGAAGTACAAGGCCAAGAAGCGCAAGTAAGCGCGCCGCCCATCGACACCCAAGCGGGTGGCCCTAACTCCAACGACCTTCCACGGTCAGGACGGGACCACCCGCTCCGCGTTTGATCTCCCAGGACGAGTGCTCCATCTTGGCGCCCATCAGGTGCCACATTGCGCGGATGTACGCGGCCAAGTAGGTGCCAAAGTCGTTGTTCATCAGCTCCACGCCACGAAGCACACCTCGCGCTTCCTTCGACGAGACCCGGGTCGTCTCCCAAGCCCCCACGTCGTAGAAGCGATCCCAGTACTCCCCCGACTTCTCGAGCAGGTATGCCGGGTTCGCCATGCGCAAGAACAGGCGATGCACCACCGTCAGATCCTGTTCAGCCTCGTAGCGACCCAGGGTCTCGATCAGCGTACCGTCACCCCGACCTAGCACCTGATCCATCAGCCCCAGGGTCTTGAGCTGAAGCTCCAGCGGGTACCAACCCACGGGCACCAGTGCCGCCCAGGTTTCCTGCTCCTCCTTGGAGAGCTTGGCAACCAAACGGTCCCACGCATCTTGCCCCAGGCGCTTCAGCACGAATTGCCGCATGTGATGCAGATTGGAACCCTTGGCTTTCGCCACGACACTAACGCTACCCCAGAGTGGCGGGCCCCGCTTCCACCACTTGAGCGACGTCACCAACCGCTGACAATCCTGCGCAATGGCCCTCCACGAGCCCAATCTTCCGGCCGTGGCACTCCCCTTCGTCTCTCACGACCTCGCGCGCCTGATGTCTAGCGGCTCACAATCCGTCACCCTTGACGGCACCGCCATTTTTCTCCATTTTCCTTGGCTCCGCGCCTGTAGCTCAGCTGGATAGAGCATCGGTCTTCGAAACCGAGGGTCGCAGGTTCGAATCCTGCCGGGCGCGCTAGGGTTGCCCCCCTCCTGGAGAGGGAGATGTCAAGGACATACTTCACCCGTGCCAGCGGCACCGACCCATTCCTGGCGTCGGGCGGTTGGGTTTCAGCGTCGGAAGTTGGTATCGAGTTGGGAGTGCTCCGGTTACGCGTGTCCGGAGGTTGCCCTGATGGTGCACTGGGCGGGCCAGCTTGTGAGCCAGTGATGGCGTCGTGACGAGCGTTCGTAGTGCCTATAGAAAAGAGACGGCACGATTCTCCTGGTGGGGCCTCTTGGGTCCATTGCTTCAGTAGGTGCTCCGAGGACGCACAACCTCGTCTAGGGACCTCGTCTGCGCGTACAGCGGGCCAGGGGGGGCATAGGTGCTTGTCCTCGAAGAGCTTGGGAGTCGCCGCTGGTTCATCACGCTCGAGCTCGCAGTGCGGACCATTGTGACCCGCTACTTCCGGTCTTTGGCGCGATGCTTGGCTGGGTCGTACTCCTCCTGTTTTTTCCAAATTGCCAGTGTCGCCGAGGCGATTCGGCGGGCAATTGTGAGTCGTGCCAACGGTGGCTTCAGATTCTGAAGCAAGCGTTGATAGTCCTCGTGCAGCGGATGGCGAGGCTGCGACACAACGTGGAGCGCGGCGCCTTTGTAGACGTCCTTCAGCAACGGGTGCCGATTGCGATTCAGTCCCCGCGTTTGCGTGATCGCACGGCGTGCCCAGCGCTTGGTTCTTGGATCCTGCTCGTAGTCGGAGGAACTGCGCGTCACGATGCCCAGCCCGCAGTAGCTGAAGTACTCGCGTTTGGTTGAGAAGCGAAATGGCGTCACGACAACCGCGACGATGTAAGCCGCACGGACAGGTCCGATGCCGGGCGCCGTCATCAGGCGTTTTACTTCCTTGTGCTTTTGGCATTCCTCGTGCAGCCACTGCTCGGCACATGTTCGGACTTCCACCAAGTAATCGAGTTCTGTCGAAAGCAACTCGGCGAGTTTCCTTCTCGGCGGAGGCAACTTTGCCAACCACTGCACGCGAGCGTCTGGGTCGTAGATCTCTTCGTTGACCTGAACACCCCTCGAGCGGTACAGCGCGTTGAGGCGCACCTTGGTCCGCACCATGTCTTCCGTCGTGAGTCGGTGTGCCCGCACTGACTCGCGCAACATGGAAAAACGCCCCTGAGCTTTGAAGATAGCGCCTTTGATGTTGCCGATGCGCAGGTCGGTCGCGAGCTGCCAAGCGTCGATTGAATCGTTTTTGGCCCCTGCTCGTTTTGTCGGTTGCACCACGACGAGTTCCGCCACGTGGGGCGCCAGGATCTCGCAGAGCCACTCGCTGAGGGTGCCTTCTTCGAGGCACAGCCGTTTTCGACCAGGCACGCCGCGCAAGAAGTCGATGAGCAATCGGCCCTGGGTTTCCAGCGTCTGCTCCTTCAGACGCCGGCCGGTCGGGCCCATCACGGCGAGTGTGCAGGTTTGCGAATGCCCATCCAGTCCAATAAAACGTTCCATTGGTGTCCTCTCTGGTGGGAGTTGCGGTTCGTAACCAACTCGTTACCACCAGGGCTGGACACCACTTCAGCGGGCTCACCCGCCAGAGCGTTGCCAGCTGCGCGAACAATGCCAACAACAGCACGCTTCCAACCGCCTCCCCCTTCTTAAGCCTCGTCTCAGCGGCGCTGCGCGGCACCTCGCCGGTCCCCCCCAAAGCCAACTATGAGGCGGGATCACGTTGCCGTCGGCGCTGCGCGTGGCAGGGCGGGACGTTTGCGTCGGAGTGCGTCGATGATTTCGGACCGCGGTGCTTTGGGCGGGCCTTAGCGTCTGTGCCCTACTTCGTCGGCCTCGTCACGCGAGCTTCCGTGTTCGGCGGGCTTGTGTGTTGAACCAGCAGCTTCGAGAAGAGCCCGTCTTCTGGATGAACGCGTACAAGCACCACGACCACGTTTGGTTGGACTCACGCGACCTGGAGAAACCTGCCTACGAACAGATGGCGGACGTTGACACCGAACTGGCGCGCCGCGGGCGGGAGCTGGCGGCTAGAATCGAGGGCGCGCTCGACGCACCGACGTACTACTATCTTCAACGCTATTACGCGCTAGAGAAGGGCGAAAGCGTGCGTCCTTCTCCCGGTTGCGGACAAACCTGGGCACAACAGGCTGACCAATCCTCGCGCGGCATGGCCGGGTTCGACTTCATCTGCGAACACTGCCGGCTGGTGTCCCATGTCGGCGTGTCTCTTGAGTGACGCGCGGCGCGCGGAAGCAGAAATCGCGAGACCCTCGACGCGACCGAGCGCCATCGACCGGACAATAGAGTCGCGCGCTGCCTCTGGTAGACTACGGGACGGAGACGCCATGGCTCTCAGCCCTGCCAAAGCACGAAAGCTCGTTGAAGCTTTGCATAAGGCAAGCGGAGACGATGATGCGCGAGTGGCCTCCGAGGAAGTGCTGAACTTTCTGCTTGGGCAGCTCGAGGAGCTTCGCGACCTGGCAAACGGCTATCCGAGGAATCCTATCTCTGGCGCTGTTTGGAGCGACGGTGCGGATCTGGCGCGGCTCTGCGACGATCTGACTAGCCGTTTCTCGGGCATGAAGCGGCCGCGTGAGGAGGAACTTGCCAGCCGCTTGGCAACGGGCATGGCCTGCCAAGTCATGGGCCACTATCCCGAGGAAATCTTTCCTCGCGTCCTTCGACACTCGAAGTGTCGAGAAGCCGTTTCCGACCTCGAAAATGCAATCGGTGGGTACGAAGCGATCGTCGCTGACTACGATGAAATGGACCTCGACTATCTACTTGAAGACGATTGCCCGTTGGATGAATCCGGGCGCGCCATTCTGGAGGCCGTTCATCAAGCGGCTAGCCGGCTGCGAGAATTGCGCCCGGAAAAAGCTGTCGATCTCGAAGGACTGATGCTGAACTTGGAGCGGCGCCTGGCCCCAGGTGATGGTGCTTGATTTCGCCCCGATGCGCCCGCACATCCACCTGTTAGTAACGTTCTTATGCCTCGTCGGTTGCGGCGCGCGTGGGCAACAGCCGGACGGAGCTGTGTCGCCGGCCAGTGCTCCACCAGAAAACAAGGGTACCGTTGAACGGAGTGAGAGTTCACTGGCATCCGAACCTGCGGACTCTGCCCCCGTGGCGAGCGAGCCGCCTTCTGCCGACGTCAAGCGGCGTGCAAGTTCGTGTCTGAGGACTTGGGGTTTGGGAGTGGGGACTCGCCCGCCACGGATAGTTACGTGAAGTCGGTCATTGCCTGTTGTGAGGCGCCGGGGAAGCTAGATCCTGAGGGGCTGCTCAAGGCGTGGAATCGATTGATTGCGTCTACGGAGCTGCAGTCGGTGCATGGGCAGCTGAAGAAGCCGGCGTGTTCCTTTGACCCGATAGAGTTGTTCAAGAAGCTCGAGAGCTTCCGCGGAAAGTACGTCGGCAGGCGACCGGATCTCTACCGCCGTGATGGGAATGGTCGCCTCGCACCTGACGCGCCCATGGAGGTGAGCGAGGAAACGCTACGGCGACTGCTGCAGCCGTTCCGCCAGAGCGAGTTCGACTTCTCCGACTTCAGCGAACAGCGAGATTGTCGCGGTCAAGGCGGCGCGGGCATCGGATTGTAGACTCAACGTTCGTGCAAAACTGCGTCGAGACGCACCTCGCTCACTCCGGGGAGCGCGACGGCGGTCTTCCTTACGCGACTGAGCTCGCGCTCAGCCACCATGCCATGCTGTGGCTGTGGGTTCGGGGATTCGTTCGTCGGAGCCGCCGAATGCTTTGGGCTCGTCCGCGAACTTGGGCAAGCCGTCTTTCATGTCGAGGACTCGCTCTTTGTAGTGAATGTGCAGCGTGGGCTGGAACTCGAACGCTGAGTCGCGCAAGGTCATCGCGTAGACGACCGTCATTCCGATCTTCGGCTTTTGGTTGCCCAGGGAGCCACCGCAGTGCGAGCACCACATCCGTTCACTGGGGCCATCGCTGCCGTGGTGGTTGTAGTCGTGTCGCACGTCGTCCTGCCCTTCGACGATCTTGAAGGCATCCTTCGGCCACACCGCCCAAGCGTTGACCGGCGCGCTGTGCCACGCGCGGCACTCGACGCAGTGGCAATAGCCCGCCGCCAACGGAGCGCCCCGAACCTCCACTTTCACCTTCCCGCAAAAACAACGTCCCCCGAATGCGTCTGTCATCGATGCCACACTACGCACGCAGCAGCTGCGTCGCAAACGCCGAGGCTAGCGGTAGCACGGAAGCACCCAGGAGACCGCGACGCCCTCCCACCGAGCACCCGTAGCGTGGTACGTTGGGCTGGACTTGGCATTCGCTGCCGAAACGCTGAGAGCGCGGTGGAGCCAGCATCGGCAAGAGGGGCGCGTGGCTGAAAACTCGATCCAACAAATCAAGACGGTCGATGTGGAAGGGCCGGATGGCCCTGCAGTTGCGATGATGGTTGCTGTGGATATCAATGACCTCGTCACGGCTACGGACTTCGTTTTCGCCGTCGCGGAGCAGTTCAAGGTGCAGCGAATCTGGCGCCACCGGAAGCATCGCTTCTACTTGTCACGCTCATCGGAGACATTTCTGCGGAGGTGTTCGCCGAGCACTGGAAAGCGATTGCAGCGGGCGACCCCGCCCTGCGCGCTTTCATGCAGATGATGACGCTCGCTGAGGCGGTCCAAGGCAGCGCGGCGGGCGAGCAACTGGGGAAGGCCTCCCTTATCTAGCCTCCAGTGGAGCTGGCCGATGACAAGTCGTGACCTCCCGTTCATGCCCGTGTGGATCGGGTTCAACCTTGGAGCCGCTCGCCCGTGTGATCGCACGTATTGCCGATATGCCCTGGATGAGCTTGCACCGCTGCCGGGGCGCAAGCTAGACGGGACGTTTCATTGGCTTGCGAACGCCGACTCAGCTCCGGCTGGAAGGCCACCGGGCTGGATTGCGAAACAGAGGCAGGCACTGCTCGCGCAGACCACGAACGCCCGAGTAACGCTGCCGAAGGAGTTCCTCGCCTTCATGGACAACGACGGACTCATCAGCCAGTTTCGATCTCCCACGGACTGCAGTTTCGAGTACCCGCGCGGCCTCATTCCTCGAAGGGAGGATCCCGGTGAGTACTTCGTTCACTTCTACTCGGACTCGCAAGACTGCTACCACTGGTATCTCCACGCTGGACCCCATCAGAACTGCACCGTCGTCGCTTGCACACCCATGCTTGACCCGAACGACGACGACCTAGACCTTGAAGATCTGGAGGAGGAGGATTTCGAAGAGCCTGCCCTCTTCTCATGTGCGCCATCGTTCGAGTCTTTCCTGCACAGGCTCTGGCTCGAGAACGAGATCTACTTCCGCCTGGCGGACAAGGACCAGCCACTCTCCCCCGAGATGCAGGAGTACCTCCAATTCTACTCCAAGGCACCGTAGCGCCACACAAAACGAGCGAGGAGGCAGCACGCGAGGCTGGCCGAGTTCGGGTGTAGACTGGACACGGCAACCATGATCTCCACGCGCGACCTTTCCGAGCTACCAGACATTCACGGCTTTGTTCGGCTCACGAGCGGGCTGGCGATGCTGGATGCGATCCTGTCTCCTGATTGGGAGTATCGCTACTACTCGTTCAACTCGCACTGGGGCACGGACGAGAAGATGGCCTCGATGCGCAACGGATCCGGCGATCACTGGTTTGCGTTGATTGCGCCCTACGGCGTGGCACTGCACGGCCTTTCGCATGAAGCGCCCACGTTCCAACCCGGGTCCCCAGGCGACAAGATCTTTGGCGACCTTCCAACCGAGTTTCACGCGAGCTTCTTGAACGAGCCAGCATTCGACACCGAGAACTCCACGTTCTGCATCTGGCGGCGCGCCGCCGACCGGCTTTGGTCCTGCGGCGTGACGCAGTGGGCCGCTGGCGATGACCCGGATGGTTCCCGCGACCTCCTCGCGATCCTAGAAGGCAAGCCAGAGCAGTATGTGGAGTTCGCTGCGGACTACTTCGAACGCGAAATCCGAATCGCCGACGTAAGCGCAGTCTATCAACATCAACCGCTTTCCACGAAGCTCGTGCACCGCCTCAACCCAGAGGCCAGCGTTGAGTCTCTATCGTCCGACATCAAGGAGATCGGATATCCCATGAGCAACCAACGTGGACGCTAGAAACCACCCCGTCAACGTCGTCATGGCGCTGCGGCGCTACGATGTACGGCACCGGCACCGCGGCTGCGGCCACGGCGAACCGGCTCACGATGCTTGCGCCAACTCGTGCTACTCTCAACCTGTGGACGACACCTCGACCGAAGCCGCACGAGTGCAGGCGGCGGTGCACCGGCGGATGGGGGAGGCTCGCAGGTTCGCAATGGCGTGCCGGATGAGCGATGAGATGCGTTCCATCGCCCTGAGTCGGATCAGATCGCAGCATCCCGAGTTTGACGAAGTGGCCGTTAAGGACCAACTCGTATGGGAGCTCTATGGCGTCCGACTACGGCGCTGAAGGCGCGATCCGGCGCGTGCAGCGCGCACTAGAGGCAGCCGGCGTGCCGTACATGGTGACGGGCTCGTTCGCAAGCGCTCTCCACGGCGCGCCACGCACGACTCAAGACGTGGATGTGGTGATCGCGCCCACCTTGGGTTCTCTCAGGAAGCTCCTGCTCCAGTTTCCGGAGGAGGAGTACTACGTGAGTCAGGAGGCAGCGCTACAAGCCCTTGGCTCTGAGAGCCTGTTCAACGTGATCGATCAAACGTCGGGCTGGAAGATCGACTTCATCATTCGAAAGTCCCGCCCATTCAGTCTCGAGGAGTTCGAGCGCCGTCGTGAGGCAGATCTGTTGGGCACGACGGTGTATGTCGCGTCTGCCGAGGACGTCGTCCTGTCGAAACTCGAGTGGGCGAAGCTGGCTGAGTCGGATAGACAGCTCAACGACGTGGCGGGGATCCTGCGGACGCAGGGCGACGACCTCGATCAAGCCTACATCGATCGTTGGGTCGCGGCGCTCACACTGAAAGCAGAGTGGGCCCAGGCAAGGTCGATGGCCGGTTTGACGGAAAGCTGAGCTTCGAACCGCTGGATAAGCCCTGGCGACGCACTAGGTCGTCGCCTACCAAGTGAGCGACGTCACGGTGCCCCTCTGGCACGTAGCGGTTTGCGTGTTACACGCACCGCGTTGGCTCTTTGTGACTTCAACACCGCCGGAGGTGAACTGTGAAAGCCGTCGCTTACAAGGCGCCTGGTCCGATCGATCGGGAGGACGCGTTGCAAGACATCACCTTGGACAAGCCCAAGGCCGAGGGGCGCGATCTGCTCGTCAAGATCAATGCCGTGTCGATGAACCCGGTGGACGCGAAGCTGCGTAGCGCGCGGGCGCCCGAAGGCAGCGAGTGGCGCGTGCTGGGGTTTGACGCTTCGGGCGTCGTCGACAGTGTGGGATCGGACGTCGAGAACTTCAAACCGGGCGATGCAGTCTTCTATGCGGGTTCGATCGCGCGGCCAGGTACGAACAGCGAGTACCACCTCGTCGATGAGCGCATCGTTGGCCGCAAACCCACGGGCCTAAGCGATGCACAGGCCGCGGCGCTGCCGCTGACGGCAATCACGGCCTGGGAGATGCTGTTCGACCGCCTCGATGTCAAACGCCCGACTGCGCAGGGAGGAGACGTCATTCTGGTCATCGGTGGCGCTGGCGGCGTGGGTTCGATCACGATCCAGCTGCTGCGAGCGCTGACCGAGCTGACGGTGATCGCGACCGCCGCGCAACTTGAGACCCAGCAGTGGGTGAAGGAGTGTGGAGCCCAGCACGTGATTGACCACCGCAAGCCTTTGGCACCCCAGGTCGAGGCATTGGGTCTGGGTGCTCCGGGTTTCGTGTTCTCGACGACCAAGACCGACTTGCACTACGAAAACGTGGGTAAACTGATCGCGCCCCAGGGCCGATTTGGTCTGATCAACGATCCGCCTGAGCTCAACGCCATGCCCCTGAAGCTCAAGGCCGTGTCCCTTCACTGGGAATTGATGTTCACGCGTCCAGTCTTCGGCACACCAGATCTGGCAGAACAGGGCAAGCTCCTGAACAAAGTCGCCGCACTAGTCGATGCCGGCCGCATCCGCTCCACCGCAACCGAAATCGCCGGCAAGATCGACGCCGCGACTCTGCGCAAAGCCCACGCCAAGATCGAGAGCGGCTCAACGCGCGGCAAGATCGTGCTCGAGGGCTTCTAGTCCGCCAGCGCTCAACCACTCACGGAATTCTTCGCCGAGCGGACGACTCGCCTCGCTGCACGGCAGAACCTCGATCGCGAGTAGGCACTCGTGCTACGCAGGATCAAGGAGTGTGAGATGGGCGTACTAGCGGATTTCATCGTCGCCACTGAAGAAGAAGCTATGGCCTATGACGGCATCGCGACGTTCCCCGAGTCGCATCGTGCGCAGTACAAACGGCTCACTGAACTCGAGTTGGGAACGCTGTATCACATTCTGCAGGGCAAGCAGGTTGACGACCACACATTATACGAGTTCGAGGCCATCAACGTTGTGGACGGCGGCGAACAGCTCACTACGCGCTTGCTGCCTGACCTCGTGGAGCGGCTGCGGGGAGCTTCGGACGGCGAGCTGAAGTCCGTGGCGAGCCTGTGGGGCGCGACGGAAGAGATCCAGTGTTCAGGGGACGAGATGCTGCCCTTGCTCGAGGACCTTCGACGCCTGGCGAAGCTCGCGCAGTCCGAATCCAAGGACATGTACCTCTGGAATTGCGTCTAGTCGCGCTCGCACCATGAGCCGAGCGCCCGCCATCAAGGCGCCACGGCGATGTACTCCGCGGGACCCGCGCCGCCGAAGTTCAGGTTCACCTTGAGCGGGGACGTGGCGAAGCGGGGGAAGCCGCCGAGGCCACCGCCTTGCCAGCGATCAAGGTTGACCTGCACGGAGAGTGGACCCGGACCATTCACGCCTGACGTGTCGTACATGCTCCAGTCGCCGCCGCCGGAGAAGCCTTGGCGGCGCACGAGTTTGTCGCCTACGTGGTCGAGGAAGTACCACTTGCCGTCGGCGGCGATTTCTACGCCGTCGTGGGGCTCCTGGAACATGTACTGGCCGGTGCAGAAGTACCACTGGTGCACCAGCCAGGCTTCAACATTCTTCATACCAAACACGTCCGCCACCACGCCCGGTTCGGCGCATCGTGCTTTCGCCTCCGACACGCTTGGGTGCGGCCCGCTCGGCGACGATGTCACACTTCCGCCAGAGCCTCCGGCACCGCCCGAACTAACACCACCTGAACCAACGCCGCCCGAGCCACCTGAAGCCGTGCAATTGCCGTCGGGGCACTCCGTTGCCCCTGAACAACCCAACATTAAAGTAAGCGAAAGCGACGCGATGACCACTGAGGACGACCGCGACATGGCTCAAGCGTAGCACCGCATCGGGGGGCACGCCCCAAGCCAGCCCGATCAGGTGAGCGACGTCATGGCTGTTTCAAGGAACCAGTCGACCCTACCCGGACACGCAGGCACTTGCTGCTCGGCTGCACAAACGGTACGCGAGTGAGCAGCGCTACGATGGGCATCCTCAGCAAGCTCTTTGGCCGACCAAGCGCAGCATCTGATGCGGCGATTCAACACCCGATACTAGGCAGCGTTCGGCGCCATGCCGACTACGGCTGGGTTGCCGCCGAGACAGGTTTGGAAATCGGCCGACCCTGCCTTGAGAGCGGTGAACAGGCGGTACCCTCGTCTGAATCAGAGCGCGCCGCTCTGTGCGCGCGATTCGCAGAACTCTTGCGGGAGCTGAAGCCCCAACTAGCGAGCTGCCTCTTCGACCTGTACGAGAACTATCACTCTGAAGGCGGCGGGACGTTGGAGGACAAGGAAGCCATTTGGAGTACTGCGAGACTCCACAGCATTGGAGTCGACAGCGCGGAGACTATAGTTCTTTCGTACACTTTCGACTGGCAAGATGCCGGCGATGACCATGTGGTGTCTGTATACGTCGAGAAGGGCAAGGTGGCCGGCGCGTCGATCGATGGCTGAGCCACTATACCACTCAGGCGTTGGCGGGAATGCAGTGCGTCGGGCGGCCCCACGCATCCTGCGTGCTACGATCGAAGATGCACGCGGTGCGGATTCTTGGCGGCACGCTGGGCTCGCGGTTTGTCGGCCGAGTGAGTCGACTTGGAATTCGCGGTGTGTTGGGGGCGCTTGCAGTCGTTCTCGTAGCGGGTGGTGCGCGGGCGCAGAGTTTAGGCATGCGCTCGACGCCCGCGAAGCGCGAATCTCCCTCGGCGGAGATGGAACACCGTCCTGACACTTCCAAGGTGCTCGTCGGTAGCGGGATGTTTGGTGTTCCGTACCTTGCTGGTGTGGGGTTCGCCGCGCTTCGAGAGGCGCCGACTCGGGGCATGGAACCGCGGGCGTTGTACGTGCCCATTTTCGGCCCCCTGCTTGCTATCCGCGGCGTCGGATGTGACAACAGAGGGAACTCATCTTGTTCCACTGACCCTCCAGCGGGTGTCTGGGTGCTGTTGCTGCTGGATAGTGTCATCCAGGGTACCGGCGTCGCGATGGCCAGCATTGGACTAGCGAACACTGAACCGGTGGCAGCACATCCCGAACGCCAGAGTGTTCGGGTTGTTCCTCACTCTACCGGTGCCGACAGGTTGGGGCTCAGCGTTATCGCGGACTTCTAGGTGGCGCGACGTAGTTACGCGATGCAGCTTTGTGCAGAGCGTTTTCGAACTACGCCAAGAACTGCTCTGCTGCCGTCAGCTTCGGCTTCTTCTGCTCACCCATTTCGCCCTTCTAGCGCAACCTGCGGGCATCCCAACGGGGACACTGGCATTGCCCACCCGCGAGGCTGTTCGGTTGCGGCGCCGCAACCTGACGCGAAACGTCTCCCCCGCCTGCGCGAAGCGCAGGTTTGGGGGAGACCGACGAGGTGGCGCGTCTGAGAGCACGTGACGTAGCTAGGTGCCTCAGCACGGGCGCCGCCGAGGCGAGTGGGGGCAACCCATCCTTCGCATGGAGAGCTCGAGAATGCGGGCGGGTCACACTGAGCTTGCAGGCGGCTTATACGCACGAACCGTTTGAGAATGTGCACTTGCCTTCGTTCTTGCAGGCATCGGAGGCCTTGCAGTCTGCGTCGCAGACGGGGATCCCCGCTGCAATGTCATAGGGGTGCTTGCAGATCTTGCTCTTCGGGTCGCAATCGAGCGGGGCATCACACTCGCTGGGCGCTGAGCACGTTGCGCATTTCGCGCCTGGCGTCGCTCCTCCGCTTCCGGCGCTTCCCGAACTGCCCCCGGTTGCGCCAGCGTTACCCCCCGCACCTGCTCCGGCGACGCCGCCGGACCCAGCTCCGGCGCCTCCGTCAGTGGCTCCCACGCCCCCGGTGCCAGCTCCCCCGCTGCCACCAGCACCTCCAGTGACGCCTCCTGCGGCGCCCCCACTTCCTCCGCTGCTACTGCCGTCTGACGAGCAGGCGCACAAAACCACGGTCAATCCAATAAGCGTCATGTTTCGCATTGAGAAACCTCGCGAGCGAAAGTGCTCTAAGCAACACGCATGCCGTTACGTAACCTATGAATATTGGTTTTTCGCCTGGGTCCGCGGTGTGCCACCTGTGCCAGCGACCAGCACCGTTTGTCCGGGAGGAAGCCTTGGTGGCGATCCGACGTACTACCGGCGCCGGGATGAATCGCAACTGGATCGCTGGAAGGACCGCACGACTTTCGCTGCTCGCGGGCTGCTTGGTCGCGTTGTCGCTCTGGACCTCCCCAGCTGACGCGGGAATTCTCGGTGCCATCGCCAAGGCGGCCAAGGCTGCTGGCAAGGCTGGCAAGGCGGCCAAGGGCGCGTCTGCGGCGGGCAAGGCAACAAAGGCTGGCGCGCTGGTTGCGGGCGGCACTGCGTTGGCGGCTGAGCGATCGGCAACGTTGTTCAAGCTCGTCCCGGACGATGCAGGTCGCGTGGCTGCGTATCTTGCGCGTGAACCCGACGGTGCATTCCGCGTGGTTTCGCGGAGTGGCGAGCAGGCAGTCCACGCTCCGGGGGAGCTTGGGCCGGCGCTCGGGAAGATGGCCACGCCCGAGACTCCCAAGCTCGACGTATACGCTGATCTCTCCGCCGCCAAGGAGCCGAGCAGGCTCACACCTCCAAGCGAGCACCAGCGTCTCTTTGTACTGGACCGAAATGCGCGACCTCGTCGTGTGCGCGTCACCGAGGGGAAGGACGGCACTCTGGAGTATCTGGTGGACGCAGCAGATGGTGCAGTCGAGCTCTCGGACTTCGCGCACGCGGAGCTCGAATCTGAGGAAGAAACCGACCATGCGGGAACTGACAATCGCGTCGTCGTGGCCGGTGGGCTTCTGAGCGGCGTTGTGCTGCTGGGCTTGTTTGGGCTGTATCTCCGAGATCGTCGCCGCCGCGGCCTGTCGGCCACCTGAACCCGCGCCTCGGAGGCGCTCCCCTGGAAACTAATCGCCCAACGACGCCACCCGTCTCCTCCGCCTGCCCCGGAGGGGCAGGCTTGGGGGAGACCGACGAGGCGGCGCGATCTCGATGCGCGACGTTTCCGCGGTTGTTGAGGGCGGGCGCCGCCGAGGCGAGTGGGGGCAACCCATCCTTCTCATGCTCCGGAAGCTGCGACGCATCCCAGGGTTGCTGAACAGAGTGCGGACGGGCTGTATGGCGCTGCTCTGACTGGACAGGCCTCGTTTTCAGCCGGCAGGGCACACCCTTTTCGCTTTCGGACAAGGCGCGCTACCGTGCGCGGCGTATGCCGAGTACGTCGGTTCCGCCTCCTGCGGCAGATGTGATGCCGAATGAGCGCAACATCGATCCCGATGCTTGGCTCAGTGGGATTTGTTGGACGGTCATCGTGCTGTCGGCGGCGCAGGTGTTGTTGTTTTCCTTTGGGCGGGACCAGAGCATCTATGCGGCGGTTGCGGATGGGATCGTGCGGGGGCAGATGCCCTATCGCGACGTCTGGGACTTCAAGCCGCCGGGCATCTTTCTGATCTATGCGCTGGCGCAGGCGGTGTTTGGCAAGACGATGCTGGCGCCGCGGTTGCTGGAGGTGATTGGGCTGGTCGCGACGATCTTTGCGTTCCGCAGGCTGGCTCTGATCTTCTTTGGGCATCGGCGCATCGGACTGATCGGAGGCGCGGTAGGCGCGCTGATCCATGCCCAGCTGGAATTCTGGCATACGGGGCAGCCGGAGACCTTCGGCGGGATGCTCACGGTTGCGGCGCTGCTGCTGACGGTGAGCAGCTTCGAGCGGCGCTTTCGCTACCTGCAGTGGATTGGCGTCGGCATGCTGTTTGGGGCGGCGTTCTTGTTGAAGCCACCACTGGGCGGCGGCGCCATCGTATGTGCGGTGTATTTGGCGCGAGCGGAAGTGCAGCGCGGTGGGAAGGTGCATCGGGGTTTGATTCCGTTTTCGGCGGTGGGCTTTGCTAGCTTCATTCCGATCTTGGCGTGTGCGGCGTGGTTCTACGCCAAGGGAGCGTGGCCGGCGCTGTCGTGGACTTTGTTCGAGTTCACCCCGGGCTACACGCAATTGGGTTGGACCGGGCGCGGCGCAGCGGAGATGTTCTATTGGGGGTTGGAAGAGGCGTTCTTTCGCTTTTCTGCGCTAGCCGCCTTTGGGTGCATCGCGGCGATCGTCATTCGGCCGGCCCACACTCGGGAGCGAGAGGGGATTTTTCTGATCCTGGGCGTGATCAGCGTGCACATCGCTGGCATCGCCATGCAGGGGAAGTTCTTCCAATACCACTACGCAGCCACCCTGCCGCTGATCGCCTTCATCGGTGGCTTGGGCCTCTACAAGCTGTGGCGACGCTGCTTGGCGGGGGGCGCCGGCGGCGTATTGGCGTTTGCGGCCTTCGTGGTCGTGGCGACGAGCATGCGCATCGCGGTGCGGGATCTCGGGTCGTTCTGGGATCGGGCCATCTTGCGGACGAGCTACCTGGTCGGGCTTTCCAACCTGCACTCCCGGGAGCTGTTGGATCGAGAGCTGTACAAGGTTGCCGACTACAATTTGGACGCAAATCGTGCGGCAGCGACGGAGATCCGACAGCGGGTTCCGGAAGGGGCGCCGATCTACGTTTGGGGCTTCGAGCCAGGCTTGTATTGGCTCTCGGAGCGACGCGCGTCGTCTCGCTACATCTACGATGTGGCGCAACGAGTGCGTTGGGATCGCGACCGCGCTCGCAAGGAGTTGATGAACGATCTGAATTCGGATCCGCCGCAGCTCGTGGTCGTGCAGCATGGCGACCGGTTTTCGTGGGTCACCGGGGACAAATTCGATTCGGCAGAGGCAATAGCCACGTTCCCGGAACTCGAGAGCTTCATTCGAGATGGCTATGAGAAGACTCATAGCGTCGAAGACTTCGATCTCTACGAGCGGGTCGAAAAGCCTAGTGCCACGGCGCCGTAGTCGTCAGGCGACTCGCGAACGTGGCTGGGTTATTGTCCCTCGTGGAGTCCGCCCAATGACGAGACGAGTGAACGCTTTGCTGGGACTGTCACTCATCGGCGTGTGGGCGTGTGCTGCACAACCCAGCGCGCGTCCCGCTCAGCAGCAAGGCAGGGCTGCTCCCACGACAAACGGTTGGCAAACTGCGGCCTCCTCGCCGGCCAGGCCAAGCCCCACGCAACCTGGCGTGTCGAGTTTCCAGGCGACTTCCGGTCCAAACCAGTGCGCGGGGTGCGCGTTCCGACGGGTCCAGTACGGGCAAGCCTGCAGCGGCATCGACGCGAACGAGGTGGGGCTGCTCTGCAGTCGCACGCCTGCCAATGCGAACCTGACAACTTCGGGGTCGGGCCTGCCGAGGGCAGCGGTGCAAGCCTGTGAACCCGACTGCTGCACCGATGCCTCGCCGCGTAAGTCCGGCGAAAGGGAATGCGGCGACTGCGAGTACGCGTTGGTGACCTATTCCGAATCAACCTGCACCCCCGGCGCAGCGACCGCCGATGAGGTCCTGCTGTGTACCCACGAGGCAAAGCACGTGGTGCGACCGATCACGAATCGTGGCCTCCAATTCCGTTCCCGGGTGCGCCCCTGCAAGCAATCTTGCTGTCCTGACCTGACATCCCAGCGCGACGCGCCGTCGTCTAGCCCCTAGCCCGCGCGCGCGAGAACAGGCGTTGCCAAAATGGCTATGAGAAGACTCATGGTGTAGAAGACTTCGATCTCCACGAGCGGGTCGAAAAGCCTAGTGCCACGGCGCCCTGACGGCGGGCCGGATCGCACTAGCTGAGATCGCGTTCTTCTGTGCTAAGTCAGGGTGTTCGAGCATCCACGCGTATGCGTGGCCCTTTTCACTGAGGTCACTCCCCAATGACACAGGTGCCCATCTCGGAACCCTCTAGCGGCGCAGCACCGCGGCATCGCAAGCGACTGCTGTACTACGCGCCCGGACAGCCCGAGCACACGCTGGAGCGTGCGCTGTCGGAAGTGTTGGCAGCGAAGCGGCTCACCGCCGCCGATGCCACCCATGCCAGCGTCGTGGACCCCGACTGGCTGGTATGCACGACCACCGCCGGCGTGCACACGGCGATCAGCGGCGAATACGTCGACCTGGTCATACTCGACCTGCGAGCGAAGAACCGGCGCTCGAGCGAATCCATGTCCGAGGGGTTTTCCCTGCTCGACGACTTGGACCACCCGGATGACGTGGAAGCACGCTACGCATTCCATCGCATCGTGGCGCTGGTAGCCGATGAGGACCCGGTGGCGGTGGACGGCTGGGTGGCTGATCTCGGCGCTCGGGGCGTGGGCACCATCTTGCGTGAGCATCCTGAAATGGAGCCTCGTTCGAAATACGAAGCACGCGTGGCTGACCAGTTGGCAAAGTTGCTTGCGCCGCGGGTGGAGGGCAAGACCGCGCTCGCGGCATCCGGCGGCGGCATCACGGGGATCTACTTCGAACTCGGCGCACTGAAGTGCATCGACGACTGCATCAACGTGAGCGTGAACGACTTCGACCTCTTCTTCGGGATCAGCGCGGGTGCCGTCGTCTCGGGGATCCTCGCGGCAGGCTATTCCGTCGACGAGTTCATGGCGGCTCTAGCGGGCCACCCCGGTGGGCGGGTGCCGGAGTTGGACTTGCAGTTGTTCAAGCTCGGGCACGTGAACTTTCCGGACATGAGCCGTCGCTTGCTCGCGGGCACCGACATGTTCTGGAAGGCGCTGTACAGCGTGATTTGGCGGCGGGAGTTGCCTCGAATCAACGACCTCTTCCTGGACTATTCGACCTTGATTGGCCCGCCGTTTCGCTCGGATGGCTTCGAGCGCATCCTACGCGACATCTTCGACCAGCCCGGCTCCACGAACGACTTCCGGAAGCTACGGCGTCCATTGTTCGTTGGCGCAACGGATCAAGATCTGCGCCGGCACGTGCTGTTCGGCCACGACAGCGTGAACCACATCCCGATCAGCCAGGCCATTCAGGCGTCTCTCAGCGTGCACCCGGCGTTTTCGTCAGTGGAAATCGAAGACCGCTACTACGAAGACGGCGCGGTGACTCGCACCTCTGACTTCATCGAAGCGATTCAGCGAGGAGCAAAGCTCGTTTTCGTGCTCGATCCCTTTGTGCCCTACGTGTCCCACCAGCCCGGTGCGATCAACCGGCAAGGCGTCCTGTACAACATCGACCAGGATATTCGTGCGCTGTCCTACACGCGCTTTTCCAACACGCGCAATTGGGTGCTGCGCCAGCACCCGGAAGTGAGCACCTACACTTTCCTACCTTCAAACCGTGTACGACGTCTGCTGTCGGCGAACCCGATGGATCACCGCCCATACCTGGCGATTTGGCGTGGCGCGTACTTGTCGACCTTCCAGCGCATCCAGCGCCTGCACCATCGAATGCGCGGAGATCTCGCCGCGCATGGCATCAAGCTCGATTTGGCGCGAGCGCAGGCCATCGCGGAACGCTTGGAGTTCACTCACGACCCGGCGTTCGCCGACTTCTTCCCGGACGGCAAGGTGGTCATCCAGCAACCACCCCTCAACGCCGAGCTGCCGAAAAACTGACGCGGCCGAGCCTATTCGCCGTAGATCTCGATTTCGCTCAGGGCAAAGCTGCCGGCGCCCTTGAGGCGGCGGACACGCACAAAGCGACCTTTGGCGTCGATCTTTCGAAAGCGCCAGGATTCGCCGGGCTGCTTGGTCTTGTCGGAGCTCGCAACTTCCTTGAAGTGGTGGTCGTCATCGGAAATCTCGACCACTACCCCTTGATTGACGTTGGCAAATCGATCCTTGCGATTCACGATCTTCGCGCCCGTCACGTGCATGGGGGCTTGCAGATCGATGCGAAACCAGGCTTTGCCGTTCTGGGCCGTGGCAGAGCCCCAGGGATCTTCGATGTTGCCGTTGACGAGAGTGTCTGCAGGAGCACTCCCTGGCCAGTAGCTGTCCGCAATGACCGGCTTGCCGAAGGCGATGTTTTTGGGTGCCAGCAGCAGATACAGACCACCTGCGAGCAGCGCGATGATTCCGAGTGCTCCAGCGAGGATTCGAGCCCAGCGAGAACGTTTGATCTCACTCACGGAGCGGGGCTCGATGCCCCGTGCCATGCGCGTGAGCGCGGCGTCCACAGCCTCCAGGTGCAGACGCGCGTCTACGGCGCTCATGGCGTCGAAGTGCAACGTGTCAGCGGAGTTTGCGAGTTCGATCGTTCGACGCAAGGGCGCTTTGTCTTCCAGGTCCTTTGACGAAAAGCCCGCAAATTCCACGTCTTGAAGCCGAGCCTCCAGAGCATCCATAGGCGACTGCTCTTCGAGCTCCGTGCCTTCAGCGACCCACAGCGCGGCCACGAGATGCATGGCGACCTCGCGGTAGAGGGTTGCCGAAGCAGCAGCCTCACCCGAATCCCGGAGGGCGCGCGCGACTTGCCAGCGGCTACGTGCGCCGGTCGTCAAGCGCTTGAGCTCTTCCGCCGTGGTGGCGGAAAAGGCAGCAGCGCGCTCTTCGGCTTGGCGCAGCAGCAGGCCTTCCCTGATGCGATCCCACAGCGTCCCGACCTTCGCGCCGCTTGCCGACATCGGCTGACGATGCTCTGACCCGGTCACGGGCGCAAGGGCCTGATAGCGCCCGGAGTTCGGATTCTGCCGGTGTCCACGCGGCGCACGAAGCGAACGAAGTCCGACTGCTTTCGCTCGCTGAAAGATGGCCCCTTTGAGCGGACGACACCGAAAAACGCGGGCAGCAACGCGAGTGCCAGCACGGGCACGAGGGGGCGGAAGAGCGGCCGGCGCGGCGTACCACGAAACAACAGCAGGTAACCCAGGATCAGCGCCAGCGCCACCGCAAGCGGTGCCAGGCTCCATAGATCACCCAGGGCGGCGCGAGTGAGATTAGGTGCGACCAGCTCAGCGCGATACAGCACGACGGCGACGTCCATGATTGGATTCGTCATGGTCTCCGGCGGCTCCGCGAAGAACGCCTGCATCGCCTGACACACCACGACGCCGACCAACACGCTGCCCCGAAACAGCCCGTCCCCGATGGGCCAGCGCAGCACACTCTGCGCGCCGTGGGCGACCAACACGCTCATCCAGCCGAGGGCGGGAACCAGCAAGCGCGGGCCGAACCCCCAGCCCGCGAACCACATATTGGAGCTGGAGATGAACGCCAAGTAGTAGAAAGACGTAGCGGTTAGCAGCAGCGTCAGGCGCGGCCCGACGACTTTCCACATGCGCGGCACGCCCAAGATGGCAAAGGCGAACATCGGGCTCGAGCCCAACAAGCCTCGGTGCAAGCTCAGCACGCCGCCTTCAAAGCTCTCCCACTGCGGCACCGTCACGCCTCCGATCCCTTGGGTGTGGATCTGATGCAGGCTCGGGTTCGTCAGGTAGTGATAGGAAAGCTCCAGCGGGCCACCGAACGCCTTGTCGTTGTACCAGCCCAAGAGCAGCAGAAAGGGCAGCGCGCCGAGCGCGAAACTCAGAACGCCCAAGCCGCGGCGCCGCAGCGGGCCGGCAACGACGTACACCGCAAGCAGCGCGGCAGGAATGCCGGCTTGATATTCGGTCAGACCCGCCAAGCCGGCCGAGGCTCCGGCGCCCCAAGCCAAGAGCAGCTTTCGCCAACTGTGCCCGGCGCCACAGCTCTCCGCAGCCATGGTGAGGCGAAGGGCCAGCAAGAGTGCCGTGGCGACAATCTGGTGGCCGAAGAACGCCGTGCTGTAGTGAAACGCGGCGCTACCGAGGATCCAGCCAAGAGAGCACAGGTCGACGACCGGTTGCACCACACCAGTGCGACGCAACACACTGCGCAACAGCAAGAAGCCCGCCACGCCCAGGGGCACCATCAAGCCCCGCCGCATCAGTGAGAGCAGCGCCTCGATGCCGAGCACGTCGGGTGCCGACAGCCACTTGGCCACCGCGTAGAGCCCGGCCGCGAGAAAGCTAGAGCCCGGCGCCTTGTCTGAAAACAGCTGGCCGCCAAAGGTGGCTGTATCGAAGATATGGCCAAACCTGCGCACGGGTTCGTCGATACTCAGGCTACCGGTGTCGATCAGCGCAACGGCCAAATACAAACGTGAGCGCTCATTGGGCGCACCGATGCCGGGATACATCGTGGAGTACGCCAACACCCCGAGCACCAGAAGGGCCCACAACAGTTCCCTTCGGTAGCTTGAAGGCGGAGGCACGATTCAGATCTCGCCGCGCAGGGCCGAAAGCCGAAGCTTCCACACCATCACGACGGCTTCTGCAAAAATGCGCCGGCTCATTTTGCTTTCGCCAGCGCGGCGATCCACGAACACGATGGGGACCTCAGCCACTTGCATGCCCTGGCGCAGAGCACGGTAGGTCGTTTCGATCTGAAATGAGTAGCCATTCGAGTCGATGCTCGACAGGTCGATGCAGTCCAAAGCGCGACGCGTGTAGCCCTTGTAGCCGCTGGTGAGGTCACGCACCTTCACGCCCAAGATGCTGCGCGCGTACAGGGAGCCCCCTTTCGACAACACGTGCCGACCCAGCCCCCAGCCCTCCACCCCGCCACCCCGCACGTTGCGGGAACCAATGACCAATTGCGCCCCGTCGCTGAAGGCCTTGAAGAACGCAGGCAGGTAGTTCGGGTCATGAGACAGATCCGTGTCCATCTCCAGGAAGTAGTCGTAACCTTGCTCGAGCCCGCGCTGGAAGCCTTCGATGTAGGCCGTGCCCAGGCCCAGCTTGCCCGCCCGGTGCAGCACGGAAATGCGCTCGTCGTCGGCGGCCAACTCCTCGGCAACCGCGCCCGTGCCGTCCGGCGATGCGTCATCGACGATGAGCAAGTGTGCCTTGGGCGCAACTTCCAAGGTTGCCCGGGCGAACAGCGGCAAATTGTAACGCTCGTTGTAAGTGGGCGTGACGATGAGCGTATTTTCGCCTGCGGCGGGCGCTGAAGCGGCCATGCGCGGGCACGATACCAGAGCGCCGTCCCAGTGGAAGCCCGGTGAGCAGCGCCGTTGGCAGAGGTTCTGACTTGCCCGAACGCATCCCCCCGAGCAATGGTTGGCGCAGTCCATGACCCACGGCTCATCCGACGCGGGCTTGCCGCCGGGGAACACGGTGGCAAGCGAGCCAAACTCCGCAACATCTGCGGGTGCGAGCGTTAGCCCTCGCACCGCGGCGAAGCGCAGCCGCTGGCGAGCAGCGCACAGCGTGCTCGCCTGGGGCCAGTGCGTAGCGCTCTGTGCCTGGCTATATGACCAGGCGGGGTTGGCGCGCTATGCGGTGCTGGACGGGCTGTTCGCTACGGGCGCAGCGGCGGGTCTCTTTCTGTCGGCACTGGTTGCAGCCCTGGTGGCGCTGCCTCTCGCTGCAGTGTGGGCCACGCGAACTCGTGAGCCCGTGTGGCGCTTCTGGGCACTGCTTGCAAGGGCCGCGAAGAACGTATGGGCGTATCTGTCGCCAGAGGACGCGGCGACGCGCACGAGGCATAGCGCCAGTATCGTCAGCGGACTGTTGATCACGGCTGCGGCGCTGCTCTGCTCGACCCTGGCGACCCGGGAAACGGTGATTCATGTCGTGCGACCCATCAACGCGGCTCTGGTGGTAGCCAGCGCGCATTTGGGCTTCGCAGTGGCGGCGGTCGTGCTGTGGCCGGCACTGCACGCATGGATGCGCTTTCTGATCCATCACTTCGGGCGCATTCCTTTTCTGGGTGTGCCAGCTCGCACGCCGCGCCGCATTGCTGCGGGCGTGCTGCTCAGTGTGCTGGTGGCCGCCGGCGCGGGCGCCTACCTGCTCAGGTTCGCGCTGCCCTACTTGCCCTTTGGCGACGTGCTCTTCGGTGTCGTCACTCTACTCGGCTCCTTGCTGCTGATCGTGCTTCTCGCGCTGATCGGTCGAATCCGCGCCCTGGGCTGGGTTGTCCGCCTGGCCTGGATCGCCACGCTCGGCTTTGGCCTCCATTCCGGAACCAAGTTGGGGCCGGAGTCCGGCGGAGCCCTGGACGCCATGAGCCGCGGCACTCACTTCGGCAAGCTTGGCCATGCTTTGCTCGTGGCGGCGTTCGATTTCGATCGAGACGGGCATCTGAATGGCTTCGGCGGCCGCGACTGCGATGGCTCCAACCCCAGGATCTACGCCGGCGCGGTCGACATTCCCGGCAACAGCGTCGACGAAAACTGCGATGGAGAAGATCTCTCCACGCGAGATCTCAAGGACATCCGCGGGCGTTTCGACCACGCCTTGCCCGAGGGCTTTCCGGACAAGCCGCCCATCGTGCTCATCACCCTGGACGCCTTCGCGCCGCGGCATCTGGCCAGTTTTGGAGCGAAACGCGATCCCGCACCAAAGATCGACGCTTTCATGAAGGCCAGTGCGGTGTTCGAGAACTGCTTCAGCCAGGGACCCTCCACGCGGCTGTCTCTGCCCAGCATGTTCACCTCCCGATTCGATTCGGAAATCGCCCGCGGCAACGAGGGGCGTCAGCCCTTCGAGATTGAAGACGAGAACATCACCATGGCGGAGGTGCTGCGGGACGCTGGCTACGAGACAGCTGCAGTCATCCCCCACTACTACTTCGGCAAGCGGTGGAAGGGCATCACCCAAGGCTTCAACAAGGTCGACGAGGGGCCCTCCAAGGGCTGGACGAACGCCAACAGCCTCAATGCGGACCGAGTCACCGACGCGGCACTGCAGGCGCTGCGACAGCGTGGCAGCAAACCGCTGTTCCTTTGGGTGCACTACTACGACCTGCATTCACCCATCACGGAGCCCAAAGGCGGACCGCGCTACGGCAAGAAGCCCGAGGAGCGTTATGACGCCGAGCTGAGCTTCACGGATGGCCATGTCGGCCGACTGCTGGAGGCGGTTCAGAACGAACTGTCCGGCGAAGCCCTCGTGGTCATGAGTGCCGACCATGGCGTGGGTTTCGACCTGCCACGCCACGCCACCACCGGCTATGGCATGGACCTGTCGTCGGTGGTGCTGCAGGTACCCCTCGCCTTCAATGCGCGCTTCATCCGAGCGCGACGGCTCTCCGGGCTCTGCTCGACTCTGGACATTCTGCCCACCCTGGCAAACGTCATCTCCCGAAAGACGCCTATGGTGGTTCGGGGCTTTTCGTTGATTCCCGAGATCACCGCTGGCAAGACTCTACGGCCCCAATTGCTCTTCGGGCAGATGTACGTCACGGAAGCCAAGCATCGGAATCGAGATCCTCTGGGCATCGTGTCTGCGCGCACCCCGGAGCTGAACTTGATACTCGATCGAGTGACCGGAAGGGTCTCGGCGTTTGCCTGGACCAAAGACTACGACGAGCGCTCCGACCTAGTGGTGCGAGGCTCGCCACGACAACGCGAATCCGTCTCGGCGCTTCGCAGCATCTTGGATGTCTTCGTCTACCAGACGCACGCACACTGAGCCGCGAGCAAGTCAGGGCTTTCCGAGGCTACGAGCGCACCGGAAACCGATGCCGTGGGACAGGGCGCTGGGCTCCTGGGCGTAGCGGAAGCTCGGGCGCAACCAGCCGGCTTGGCTGCCATTGAAGGCGCCGCCGCGGATCACCTTGCGCTCGCCTTCGGTGGGTCCACGAGGATTGGTCTTTTCTTTGCTGTCGTAGGGACCGTGCCAGTCGGCGACCCACTCCCACACATTTCCCGCCACGTCTTGGGGACCAAAACGTGACCCACCTTTCGGAAAAGATCCGACCGGAGCCGTCGTGGCAAAGCCGTCGTCCGCTTCATACAGGGCCGGGAAATGCTCCCCGCGTTCCTCACCCCAGGCCACGCACTCGCTTCCACAAGCGTTGAGGTGGGACGGGGTGGGAGCCTCATCACCCCAGGGGTAGACACGCCCATCCGGACCCCGCGTAGCGAACTCCCACTCCGCCTCGGTGGGCAGGCGAGCGCCCTGCATGTCGCAATAGCGCTCGGCCATGAAGTAGTCGACGCAGTTGATTGGGTGCTTACCCCGGGACGGATCCGAGGCGTTGCAGGCCTCTGAGTAGGTCTTCTTGTGCTTGTCCGTGATCTTGGGCCAGCGAACCGTGGTCGAAGGCCGTTTGCACTTACCTTGCTTGGAGCACTGCAAGTATTGGTCGACGGTGACCTCGTGGATATCGATGCAGTAACTGTCCAGCTTCACCGCAAAGGCAGGCTTTTCGGCGGGCGTGGCCTCGTCCAGGTCAGAGCCCATGAAAAACTGCCCAGCGGGGATCTTGACCATGCCCGGCGGGCAGCGGAAGCGTTGCGCCACTCCGGAGAGATCTGGCGGGATGGCGGCCGCGGACTGCAGCTTCGCCACTTCAGCGCGGGGCCATAGGAAGAACGCGACCGCGCCCAAAGCCCCCAGCCCCAGCAGCCCAACCATCCAGATCGCGACGGGAATCACCGTCCGAGCCTTCACTACGGGGCTCGAGTACACCTGCGGTTGATCGCTGTGCCGAGTGTCGGATTCTGTTGCGGTCATGGCGATCAGGGGCGCCTCGTGGGAGGGGGCCGAGGCTGCCTGCGAAACTGGACTACTCGGCAGCGCCACGCTATCCCGGGAAGACGCCGCGGAAGGCGGCACCTGTTGTGACACCGGCGCCGGGGACGAATAGCCCTTGCTGGCGGTCCGCACCTCGGCGGCAGCGGACAGGTCGCTCCAGAAGGCGGCGGCAGATTCGTAGCGGTCCGAGGGCTGCACGGCCAGAGCGCGTTCGAAAATGTGCTCGATATCGCCTGGTAGCAGTGTGCCGCGATTCCTTGGAGTCGGTCGAACCTCGGCGTTAATGGAGCACGTCGCCAGTTCGGCGGTGTTGGCGCCAACCAGGGCGCGCGTACCGCTAAGCATCTCCACCATGACCAAGGCCAGCTGGAACACGTCCGTCCAAGGCCCTGTTGCGCCCCGGGAGCGCGTGAACTGTTCGGGTGCGCCGTATTCAGGCGTGAAGGTCTTGATGGTGCCGCCGGTTTTGGCCAACGCAGCGCGCACGACTTTTTCGTCCATGACCTTGGCCACACCGAAGTCGAGGAGCTTCAGGGTCGCGCCATCACCGCGTACGTCGCCGAGCACGAAGACGTTCTCGGGCTTCAAATCCCGATGTGCGATTCCCCGCTTGTGCGCCAGAGAGAGCGCGTGCGCCACAGGTGCCAGCAAGTGCATGCACTCGCCGAGAGTGAACAAAGGTCGATCCGTCGTGCGGC
Source organism: Polyangiaceae bacterium (assembly GCA_965222375.1). Lineage (GTDB taxonomy): Bacteria > Myxococcota_A > Polyangia > Polyangiales > Polyangiaceae > JACKEA01. The sequence goes on along the minus strand of CBDCTZ010000016.1, from coordinate 919,656 downwards.
ATTCGGCCAACACGTGGTCCAAAGCCTTGCCTTCGAGCCACTCGAGTACGAGGTAGGGAAACCAACTACCTTCTTCACTGGTATGGGTACCCACGTCCCAGGCCTGAACGATGCTCGTCGAGAGGCTCGACAGCTCCGCCAGCAGCGCACCTTCCTTGAGAAAGGCCTCCTGGAGCGCATCTCGAAGCTCCCCGGGCGGCAGCGCCAAGGCATTGAACACCTTGATCGCAATGGGCTTTTTCCAAATCTTGTGCCGGGCCCGGTAGACGATGGAAAAGCCGCCCTCGGCGACGGCTTCCTCGATTTCGTACTTCTGGGCCAGAACCGTCCCGGTCAGGTTCAGAGGATCGCGCGTCGAAGCAGCCATGCGTCCAAAGCCTACGACGCCAAAGATGGAGTGGTTTCGGCCGCAGCCTCAGCGATTGGCCGCAGCTGGTTTTTGGGGCGGTTCGGATCCCTGGCTCCCTGCGCAACACGCGCAGCCCAGCCCTCGCTCCGAAAGCTCACGCATCGCCCCTGGTCGGAAACTCCGGCTACGTTACTTTCCGCCGAATAGCGCGGCGGCGTCGATCTCCACGGAAAACCCTCCAGCGACTTGCGGTGCGACGGGGGCCGTTTGGGCCCACAGTGCGAACCACTCCGTGAGCGTCCCCTTGGTATCGCCCTTCACACCCAGCTTCTCGTAGCCGACGTAGTGCTCGTGCAATGCGGTGTTGCCAACGATATCGAAAACGCCGTGCAGTGGCCCATTGGTCGAGCCGCCGCCGTTGAGGAACTGATACTCGCCGCCGAGGTTTTCCCAAATGACGTATTTGCCATCGATCGTCTCGAAGGGCACCTGAGTCTGCACGACCCAGCGCACGCCAATCGCGTCTTTCGCCGGAGAACAATAGAACGTGATGGTTCCGTCGTAGGTGGCGAACTGGCACTTCGACCCAAAGCTGGGAAAGCTGGATAGCGCATAGTCCTGGCAGACCTGATCCGAATCCGCGTTGGTGAAGCTGACGGCCTTGCCGCACTGGGTGTAGCCCGGCATCTTCAGACTGGAGAGATCTGTAGCAATGCAGCCCGGGTCGTTGAAGCACTGGGGGTCATCACAGTCTTTGTAGGGGTCGCCATTGTCTTCGACGCCGTTGTTGCAGATCTCGACGCCGCCGCTGCCTCCAGTTCCACCGGTTCCGGCAGACGCTCCGGTGCCTGCGCTCCCACCCGTCGCGGTGCCGCCCGTTCCACCCGAGGCACCAGCACCGCCACTGCCACCCGAAGCGCCGCTTCCGGCCGACGCTCCGCTTCCGGCGGACGCGCCGCTGCCAGCAGTCGCTCCACTGCCCGCAGAAGCGCCGTTGCCGCCTCCCCCGGAGCCACTCGACGAGCAGCCCAATGCGGCTAGGCCGGCCAGGGCGGCGCCCATGGAGCCCAATAGAATCCAGCGACTTGAACGTTCGAGCAAAAGCATCGTGCGCACCTCTGATGCGAGGCAGGTCCGCCGCATTCAATCGATGGCGAAACAGTACAAACGCCCGGTCCCGAAGTTCTTTTTCAGCCCGGCCTCATCGCAGTTGGATGAATGCACCGAGTTCCAGGACTGGACCTTGGTCGGCGGGTTCACCCGCAGCGACCAGTCCGTGTGGCCAACCCAGCCCTTGTCTCCGCTCGAACTCGACGTCCAGTCCTTGCAGGTGAGGTTCGCGCGGGCTGTACCGTCCTGCTTGGATCCCGTCAGGATGTCGTGCTCGGGCCCTGGCACGGTCGGATGCGGTGATTGGCCCTTTTCGTCAATCAGCAGGCTGGGGTCGAGACCATTGGGACCATGAAGCTCGGCCACGTCTTTCGCCACCAACTTGCCAGCAGAATTGTACCAGGGACCGCTACCAACCCGATCCCGTGCGTCCACTGCGGTGCCACCGTTGACACCGTTCGTGCTCAGGTAAGCGTGCCAAGTGAGTCCGACGCTGCCCACGGCCTCCGCAAGACTCTGACAACGCGCGTCGGCACCGCTCAGACCGCCGTAGTCGCCACCCTTGGCACCGTTGCCAACACTGGTCACGAAGAAGCTCATCGCAGGCACGCCCGCATCGCTGCCCGCGCTCCCGGAGCTACCGGCTTGCCCACCACCGGCTCCGCCAGAAGCACCTCCGCCACCCGTGCCGCCGCTACCCGCGGTGCCACCGGAGCCTGCAGCGCCCACTCCACCGGCTCCGCTGCTCGCTCCCGTGCCGCCGGGCGTGCTGTCCGACGCGTCCTCGCTGCAGCCCAGCAACGCCAACCCGAATCCAATGCAAAACAGCGCGGGGAGATGTAAGCCCCTGACGTAGCTCATGCGACTAGCTTAGCATTGGAAATCGTGGGCAGACGGGATTGCTGCGTCTGGTGGTGCATCGGCTAGTGCATGCCCCAACCTACTCCGTGACCTCAGCTTTGGTACAGCCGGACGGCGGAAAACCGCGTGCGCTGCGTGCGCGACCATTGATCCCTTTTGCCGGCGCCGACGCCGGGCCCAAGTCGAGAGTAGTGGCCCAACGTGCGGCAGGAATGCGACCCCCGACACCCAAGCCTCAAACCAAATCAGCGGGGGTCCGAAGGGAGGAGTCCCGCCAGTCGCGACGCTCTTGTCGAACCTGCCAAGCTTCGCTCAGGTCGTACAGCAGTAGGTGATGGGATTCGTCGCCGTTGCCGCGCCGGTCGTACCCAAGCCGCTTGGCGTGCAATTGCACGCACCCATGGTGAAGTTGAGCGGGCCGGTGTCGACGCCGGGTTGGCATTGCACGCCCTGCGTCGCCTTGATCTTGGCCGCCGGCGTAGTGCAGCCTCCTTGGGGGTGAACGTTGACCGTGCCGGGATCAAAAACGTCACACTTGCACTTGCCTGTGCACTTGCGAGTGTCTGAGTAATTCTTGTGACCGAGCTCTTTGTTCGAGTAACCAGGCTCGCTGCACGGAACATCGCCCTGCTTCGCGATGCAGATTCGGTTGAAGGGCGGGTCAACCCGCGGAAAGCACAGCCCGCCGTCGATGCATTGGTCGCCGCCTGATGAACCGCAGCTGGTCAGCTTGAAGTCCCACTTCGGCGCGGGTACGGAAGTCGAAAGCGGATCGCAGTTGTTGTCTATGGTGGCCGCTTGAATCTGGATCCGGGAACCGCAACCGCTAGGAAGGAACTGACAGCTCGAGTCCAGCGTGAAAGGGCCGATACACGGGGTCGTGCAACTTCCTGTTTCCGCAAAAGCGGTGACCTCGATCTTGCCCGAGCAGCTGGCGCTGCCTCCACAGGTGCAGGAGCAGGAGGGACCAGGCTGCAGCTTCTGATTCGCCGAGAAGGCCGGATCGTTGGACCAGCCCGCCGGACAAGTTGGTTCAGCAAAGGCACCTTGTTGCCGGGCGACTGCGAAGGGACCGAACCAACCCGAGGGCAGCTGAGGCGCACAGACCTCCTGCCCGTTGCAACCGGTGTTGCCACCCGTGCCGCCACCGGCGCCCGCAGTTCCAGCCAGCCCACCCGTGGCCGTGCCGCCCGCCAGGCCACCGCTTGCCGAGCTGCCGCCGCTTCCGCTCGAGCCACCCGCGCTGGCATCTTGACCGCCAGCACCACCCGCGTCGGTGCCGCCGTCCCCCACGACCTCGAACTTGGGGGACGAGCAGGCGAGAGCAAGGGACAGAAGACACAGCGTGGCCGTCGAGTATCCCATGAACCCCACTGTACCACGGCGGTTGGTGGCTCGCGGATTTCGCTGAGCGCAGAATGATCGTCGCGGAGTGAACCGCTCGCGAGGCGTGCAGCTTCGCTGCGACGCTCAGGTCGTGCAACAGTACGTGACGGGCTGAACCCCTTTGAGGTTGCCAGTCATACTGATCGACTCGGGCTTACAGCTGCAGCTGCTGAAGAACTTCACGGATAGATCCACTGGGGGAGAGGCAAAGGTCGTCATGTAGCAGGAGCCGCCAAGTTTGGCGGCGTTCGTTGTACCTGCACCACCACAGCCGCCACCGGCGTAGACCTTCACTTCGCTCTTGTTGGTGATGAAGCCGCTGCAGGTGCAGGCGCCGTCGCAGGCGCGGGTATCCAAGAAGGCCTTGTGGGCGAGCTCTCGGTTGGGGTAGCCCGCGGGGCAAGTCGCGATATCACCGACCCGCGCAATGCAAAACCGGTCGAAGGGTGACAGCACGGCGGGTGCACACACACCGCCGTTCGCACAAGACGCGCCGGTCGCCCTGCAGGCGGTGACCTCGGTCTGCCACGATGGCGCGGGAATCGCCTCCGTTTTCTTGCCTGCGCATTTTTTGTTGACGTTCAATGGGCTGAGCTTCATGTACTTCGAGCAAGTTGGAAGCTTCTGGCAGGTCGAACCGAGAAAGAAGCTGGAATCGCAGGGCGTGCCACAGCCCGCGACTCCCGAGCCCGTCACGGTGATTTGCGAACCGCAGCCTGGGTCACCGGTGCAACTACAGCTGCAAGCTTCCGCGCCTCCGTCGAGGCCCTGCTTGGCTGACAAGCTCGCATCCTGCGTCCATCCCCCCTGACACAACGCCGTGGTGCTGCCCTGGGCAATGGTCACCGGGCCAGTCCACCCCCCAGGGGGCACGGCCGGCAAGCAAGTCTCAGCGGTGGCGCAGCCCGAACTGCCGCCGGTGCCACTTGCTCCCGAGCTACCTGCCGCACCCGAACTGCCTCCAACACCACCTGTTGCGCTCGATCCACCCACGCTCGCGTCGGGCCAGGCGCTGCCGCCGCTGCCCGCGAAACCATCCTTGCCGCCCTCGCCTCCAACCTCGAATTGCGGGGATGAACACCCCAGGGCGACTAGGGTGCTCAGTAGGGCCGTTGATGGGTGCCGCATCGAACAGCGAGTCTATCACCCCACGGACTTGCGGACGAATAGAAGTTTTCGGCGTACGGACGTGCCGCCCGCGCACCGGGTCACCCAAACACGCACGGGCTGCAAGCAGGTGCGCCGGCCGCTCACTCAGCGCTGATTGCCTGCTCGACCAATTTGCGCACTTCTGCGGCGCAAACCTTGTATTCGGCGGTTTGGGTCACGGCGTCGCCGGCGTCGTTGGTCAGCAGGTTGGCGCGGGCCTCGGCAAAGTGCAGTGGGATCCAAATGCAGCCGCGGCGTACTTCTTTGGTCACCACCGCATCGGCGAAGATGGTGCCCCGGCGGCTGAACACTTCGACGCGCTCGCCGTTGCGGATCCCGCGAGACTTGGCGTCGAAGGGATGGATCTGCACGAACATGCGGGGCTGTTTGGCACTGAGCCCGGATTCGCGTCGGGTCTGAGTCGCCGCGTTGTAGTGGTAGAGCGTGCGACCGGTTGAGAGCACCAGAGTGTATTCGTGGTCGGGCAGCTCTTCACTGGGCCGATAGTGAACGGCTTGGAACTGACCCTTGCCGCGCAACACGCCACCTTCATGCAAGAAGCGCGTTCCCGGATGGTCGGGGGTGGGACAGGGCCACTGAAGGCCGCCTTCGCTGTCTACGCGCTCATGGCTGATGCCGGAAAACTTTGGCGCGTCACGAACCATCTCCGCATACACGTCAGCTGCGGAGTCGAAGCTCCAGCTCGCACCGACGGCATTGGCCAAGTCGACCACGATCTCCCAATCCGGGCGCGCCTGACCCGGGGGCTCGACGGCCTTGCGCACGCGCTGCACGCGACGCTCGGAGTTCGTGAAGGTGCCTTCCTTCTCGGCGAAAATCGCTGCGGGCAAAATCACGTCGGCATAACGCGCAGTTTCGTTCATGAAGGCGTCCTGAAGCACCAAGAACTCGATCTGGTTCATGCCCTCTTCCAAGCGGCTGACGTTGGGCTCGGATAGCAAGATGTCCTCCCCCATGACGTAGAGGCCGCGGATCTGCTTGCCAACCTCCTTCATCATCACGTTGAGGTTCATGCCGGGCGCCGGGTCGAGCTTCACGCCCCACGACTTCTCGTATTTCGCAATGACCTCGGGGTCGTCCACCCGCTGGTAACCCGGGAAGAACACCGGCGTCGCGCCCGCATCGTTGGCGCCCTGCACGTTGTTCTGCCCGCGAAGCGGGTTCATGCCGGAAGAGGCTTTGCCCAGGTGCCCCGTCATCAGCACCAGATTGGCGAGGGCGTAGACGTTGTCGGTGCCGTGGGAATGCTCGGTGATGCCCAGGGTGTAGTAGATCCCCGCCTTGTCGGTCTGGGCGTAGCGCCGCGCGGTCCAACGTATGTCGTCGGCAGGGGTCCCGGTGACCTTCTCGGCTTCTTCGGGGGTGTAGCCTTGAACCGCTTCGGCCACGGATTCGTAGCCTTCGGTGTGCTTGGCGATGAATTCCTTGTCGACCAGGCCCTCGGTCACGATCACATGCGCCATGGCATTCAGTAGCCACACGTCCGTGCCCGGGCGCAGTTGCAGATGTCTATCTGCGATCTGGCTGAGCCAAATGCTTCGCGGATCCGCCACGACCAGCGTCGCACCGCGGCCCACGGCCCGCTTCATCTCCATGGCAATGATCGGGTGCGCCTCGGTCGTATTGCTGCCGATGACGAACAAGAAATCGGCGTCGCGGATCTCCTGGATCGAGTTGGTCATCGCCCCCGCGCCAAACGTGGTGACCAGCCCGGCCACCGTCGGGGCGTGTCAGGTAGCTGCACACTGATGACAGTTGTTGGTGCCGAAGGCAGCTCGCGAAAGCTTCTGCACCAAGTAGTTGTCCTCCATAGTGCAACGCGACGAGCTGACGAAGCCCAAAGCGTTGGCGCCATGCTTGGCTTTGACACGGCTCAGGCCTTCGGCTGCAACGCGGATAGCCTCGTCCCAACTTGCCTCTTTGAATTGCCCATCGGGTTGGCGAATCAAGGGGACCGTCAAGCGATCGGGATGATCGACGAAGTCGTAAGCGAAGCGACCTTTGACGCAGAGGTTGCCGTCATTGGTCGTGGTACCCGTTTCCGGGCTGGTCACTCGCACGACCTTGCCGCGACCGTCGTTGGCCGCCGGGTCGACGTTCAAGTCCAGCTGGCAGCCCACGCCGCAGTAGTTGCAAGTGCTGCGCACGACCTTGAGGTGCTTGCCCGGCTTGACGTCGCGGGTCAGCGGCAGCTTCTCGGTCATGGCGCCGGTGGGGCACACGTCGATGCAACCGCCACAGAGTTCACAGCTGGTATCCATCAAGGATCGCTGATCAACGGTCGCGATCGTGGTCTTGGCGCCGCGGTGAGCCAAGGTGATGGCGTTGACTGCTTCGACTTCGTTACAGTAGCGCGTGCAGCGCGCACACAGAATGCACAGCTCGGGCTGGAAGTGCACGTAGGGGTTGCGGTCTTCACGACGGCCCGCGCGCTCCGAGGCCATCTTGCCCCAGTCGCCTGCGGCGCCGCATTGCTCCGCCATCCCCAGGAGCTGGTTTTCGCTGAGTTGCTCGGTGGGTTCCTCGGGATGATCCGTTAGGTACAGCGACAGAAGTGCTTGGCGGTGGCGCTGAATGCGTTCGCTATCCGTGAGGACTTTCATGCCCTCGGCGGCCTGCGTGGCGCAGGATGGGGGCATGCGACGAAAGCCGTCGACCTCCACGAGGCAAGTGCGACACGCGCCCACGGGCTCGAGACGCGGGTCGTGGCATAGCGTCGGGATGTCCTTGCCATGGCGACGCGCCACTTCCAGCAGCGTTTCCCCTGCTTCGAACTCCACGCTCTTGCCGTCGAGCTGAAGCTTCACCCTTTGAACTCCTCGGGAAAGTGCTTCATGGCGCTAGTCAAAGGTAATGGCGCCGCCTGACCGAGTCCACAGATCGAGCCTTCGTTCATCTCCCAGGCCACCTCTGCTGCGTGACGCAATGCTTCAACGCCGACGTCGGGTGCGTCGGCGTGCTTGGCAAAGGACTCGCGCAAGTAGCGGGTGCCAATGCGGCAGGGCGCGCACTGGCCGCAACTCTCGTCCTCGAAGAAGCGCAGTTGGTCCGCCACCGCGCTTTTGAGATCCGCCTCTTGATTCAAAACGACCACGCCGGATGAGCCCAACATCGACCCAGCCTCGGCAAGACCACGGAAGTCCAGGGGCCGCGTGCGTTCCGACGCGGGCAGGAAACCGGAGCTGGCACCACCCGGCGAGAACGCCCGCAGCTCGCCAACGTAGCCACCAGCGGCTGCAACGAGTTCGTCCAAACAGACGCCCAGAGGAAGCTCATAGGTGCCAGGTCGCTCCACGTCCCCGCTGACGCAGTACAGCTTGCTGCCCGCTTCAGTCTTGCCCAACTTCTTGAACCACTCCCCGCCGCGAGCGACGATGGCGGGCACGCAGGCGATGGTCTCGACGTTGTGCATCAGGGTGGGTTTGCCCCACAGCCCGTACTCCGTCGGAAAGGGCGGCTTGAGCCGCGGCATGCCCCGCTTGCCCTCGAGGGCCTCGAGCAGCGCGGTCTCCTCCCCACAGATGTAGGCGCCATTGCCTGCGTGCATGTGAAAGCTGATCTCGCCGAAGGTGCCCTGTTCGGTGAACTTGGTGATGGCCGCATCGACGATGCCCCAGGGGATCTCGAATTCGCCACGCAGATAGAGATAGGCTTCGGTTGCGCCCACCGCGGCTGCGGCGATGGCCATGCCTTCGAGGACGAGATCTGGGCGGCGCAAAAGCACCTCCCGATCCTTGAATGTTCCCGGTTCGCCTTCGTCGGCGTTCAAGACGATGTAGCGCACCTTCTCGGCTTGGGACGCAACGCTCTTCCACTTGATGTGCGCCGGGAACCCCGCGCCGCCTCTCCCCTGCAACCCAGATACTTCGATCGCCTTGATGACGCCATCCGGGCCGAGCTGCTTCGCGGCCGCGAAAGCGTGGCCGCTGAAGTCCGGAGCGGCCGAGAGATCCATGGCCAGTTTGTCGGGATCGCCGGGATCGGGCCCGATGACGCCTTTCCAATCCGGCGCGTCGAGTCCATCTGCGTCTCTGGCTTTCTTGAGGGCCGCCACGCTCACGCGAGGCAAGACGCGTCGACCACGCAGCACGGCGGGTGGAACATCGCAGGCGGCCAAGCATGAGCAAGCTTCACTGCTGATCCCCATGGCGTGCGCCGCTTCTAGGACGTCTTGGGCGCCAGCCATGCGACAGCACAGGCCCGTGCACACACGCAGGCTGACGTTAGGGCGCTCTAGCAGATGGTAAAAGGTGGCCACACCGTACGCCTCGGCCTCGGGCACCCCGGTTCGCTCCTGGGCCTGCCTGGAAATGCCGTCGCTCAGGCCACCCATTTCGCGCAGCGCGTCCGGCAGCTCGTGGCGCTTCTTCGAGCGAAACATGCCCGCACAGCTTGGCACAGGGTGCGTGACCGGGCGCAGAAACGTGGGTTCGAGCTAGGCGGCAGGCGAGGCACCCGGGGCGAGAGGCCGAGGTCTTGGGAGGACCTCGCCAACCGCCGGCGCGGCGCAACGGGGGGCGCCAGGGCGAAAATCAACCAGGGCGAAAATCAACCCGGGTGGGGCCAGCCCAAGCGTCTCATCAACCCGGGTGGGGCTGGGCGGAGCGGGGTTGGGCCACTGTGCCGTGTGACAAATCGTGCCGACACAACTGTGCATGTGGGTAATTTTACGATTTTACGATGAACACGGACGACATCGCGCCAACCTGTGCCAAGTGGGGTCGATTTGACTGGCACAGCCTTCACACCGCTTTGAGGCGGGGGTTCACACGACATGCGACGAACTCGGCACCTGCGCGGACTCATCGGCTCTCTCTTCGTTCTTCCGTTGGCGATGGCCGCCACCCTGATGTCACCACGCATGGTGAGCACTGCGGACGGCTGTTCGGGCGCGGCGCCGTACGGCGCTGGTTGGATGAGCCTGGAACTCAAGAGCGACTCCAGCTTGCCGGTGGACGGTCTGCTCATCTTCGACGGCTGGCTTTCCGACGGCGCCACCGACGCAGATGCCATCAGCTCCGTAACGGTCACGGTCAAGGACGGCGCTGATGCCGAGGTGCCGGGCTCCCTGTTGCTCGTGCAAAAGAGATTGATGTGGCGTTCCACTTCTCTACTCGAAGCCAACGCCACCTACAGTGTCAGCTGGGAGGTCGACCCTGGCTGGAGCTTCGGCAAGCCACCTGGGGGCCGCACGACGTTCACGACCTCTGGCGCCTCTTCTGACTTCGCGGAGGCTGCTATCGACAAGCTCGAGCTGACACGAGAGCCGTTTCTCGTCGGCGACACGACCAAGTGCACCGGTGGAAGCTTCTCCAGTTGTGGCCCCTACACCTGGACGTTTGGTACCACCGAGTTGCACGCCTACGGCATCCGCTTCGATCTCACGATCCCCACCAGCGCTCCGACCTACCAACAACTCACGCTGGACCTGCGTGATGACAACGAGGCAACCCAAAAGCTTTGCGTCGCCCATTCCGAACTCCCTGCCACCGGCGAAGGAGTGCTCAAAGCAGCGGTGGCCAAATGCGGCTCGCCGCCAGAAGGACGCAAGTGGCTGTCCCTCTGGTGCATGAGCCATCCGGGAGGAAGCCTGTGCGGCACCCTCGGCGATCTCACTCCGTCCCCCGAGCCCGAGTCAGACAGCGGCTGCGCGTGCTCCGTGCCCGGGCCAACGCCCGGCGGCGGCTCCGATTACGCCCTGCTGGCGCTCGGCGCGGCGCTGGCGTTGAAGCGGCGCAGGCACAAGAACTGAGGCCAGGGGCTCAGCGCCTCGCTTCCCGACTGTGGTAGAAGCGAGCCATGCTCGAGCGGGCGCGGCGGTCGATCGCGATGCGACTTACCGCAGCGGCAAAGGTCCTGCTCGACGACAAGCTCTTCGTCCTGCTCTACCTGGCCCTGCTGGGCGTGTACTTGGCTCCGGTCGTGCTTCTGCGCCACCTGCCGATGCAGGATGGGCCGGCGCACTTGGCGCTGGTGCAGATCTGGCGACACCTAGACGGCGATGGCGTCATCGCCCGTGAGTACGTCGCCCGCGGCGGCATGCCTCCATATGTGATCTACTACTCCCTGCTGCGCATCCTGGGTGGCTTGGTGCCCCTCGAGACCGCCAACCGAATCATCCTGGGCGCCTACGTTGCGACTTTGCCGCTGAGCGTCTCCTATCTCGCCACTCGCTTCGGGCGCGACCGTCGCTACGGATTGCTCGCGTTCCCGCTGGTCTACAATACGCCCTTTGTCTACGGCTTCACCTCGAACGTCGTTGCCCTACCCATCTTCGTGCTCACCGTCGCACTGCTGAAGGAATACTTGGACCACCCCAAGTGGACGAAGGAACTTGGTCTGGCTCTGCTCCTGGTGCTGCTCTACCTCAGCCACGTACTGGTCGCCGCGGCCTTCGCCATCGCAGGGCCGATCATCTTCTTTTCCCAAGTGCATCACCCGTTGCGCATCATCCGGCGCGGCCTATTTGCCTTGCCGGCCATGGGCATTGCGCTGTGGTGGTCCCGGGGCGAAACCAAAGATGCCGGATTCGAAGGAGTCTACCTGAGCCCAGGCGAGAATCTTCGCGCGTTCCTGACTTGGGCGAACGACGTACAGCTCGGCAGCTTCGACGAATACGCGCTACTGGCGCTGGCAGCGACGCTCTTGCTCTGCCTGGGTGCGCGTGCCCAAGCTCACGCCACACCGAAGGCCCATTGGTCCCTGGGGTTGGCGGTCATCGGCGTCGTCGCGTTTTTCCTGATGGCGCCCGCGCATACCACCAAGCCCTACTACCATTGGGCGACCAACGTGCGAGTGGTGGTGCCGGCCCTGTTGCTCCTCCTGGTCCTGCCCAAAGCCCGGCTGCACGGCGTACACCTCGGCCTCATCCTGCCGGGCCTAGCCGTCTTCGCCTATACGGGCTCGAAGCTGCATCAGACCTTCGGCGTCTTCGACGCGGAAGTCCGGCACCTCGACGTCGTGCTGCAACAGATCCCCGCCAACAAGCGTGTGCTGCCGCTGATCTACGACCAGAAAGACAGCTTGCATCAGGGCTTTCCCATGCGCAACGTGCTGCTGCTGTACCAAGCCAAGAAGCCCGGCTACATGCCGGAAGGCCTAGTCAGCGACAACACGCCCATCTCTTTCCGAACTCGGCGGACTCCGGGCCCCTACTGGAAGAGTCCCAGCGGTTTTTCCTACCGTGCTCACGGGCGCTACTACCATTACTACTTGGCTGGCTTTTCCAAAGGGCAGACCCCGACCGAGTCTTTTCCCGGAGCAGGCGGTAACGTGCGACTCGTCGCCCGCAGCGGTCGGTTCGCCGCGTACGAAAACATCGGCACCCTGCCCGCAGACTGAGCTCAACAGGTTGGCTTGAGGCGCGAACCACAAATCACGTACAGCACCCAGTCGCCGTCGCGCCCCACCTCCCGCAGGCGAGGATCTCGGCTGATCGCTCTGCGGAGCAGCACATAGTCGAAGGCCGTTAGCTCGGGGTGGTTTTCCCAACCGTACACATTGAGTAGCGGCATGGGGTTTTCGTTCACGTAGCGAACGTAGTTGAGCTTGTACCGAGCGAAAGACCCAGCGGGCAGGCCCCCGGTGCGAACCGCAGCCAACTGATGAGCGCTGCGCAGAGGCTTGTTCTGAAAAGCGAGCGTCTCGGTGTCATGCCACGGGCCCCACAGATTGGCCCGCCGTGGCAGAGTGTCCATCAAGCGACTCGCACCTGCCGTTTCTTTGTGAAACTGACGAAATCTCAGGGTGACTTCACGCAGATACATGCCGCCGATCCCGATCACAGCCAGCAGCACCACGAATCGCCGCATGCCTCCCTGAGGCCAGGTCCAACCCGCCGCCAACAACACCGTCGATAGCCACAAGAAGCGCGTCGCCAATACCTCGACGCCGAAGGCATCGTGGGGGAGCACGAAGAAACAAATCAACGCCGTGGCAGAGAGCGCCAAGATCGGTCGGCCCCCGCGAAAGTTCGAAAGCTGGGGCTTAAAGCGCTGAAGCAACAACGACGCGACGAGAGCCAACCCGAGCAGCTTGGCGAAGACATCCGCACCCGGAAACTGCATGAAGATCCGAGCGAAGGACATGTCGTTAGCGAATCGTAGGCTGAAGTCTCCGAAGAAAATCCGTTCCGCTGCCTCCTCGGGTTCCAGAAACGTCATCAGGAAATACCCAAGCCAGCCCAGAGCCATCGGTGCCGCCGGAAGCAAAGCCCGCCAGCGAAGCGCCCACGACGGCGCTCGCCACAAGCACCACAGAACCGCGATCCCGAGCAGCCCCATCGCAGCAATCAGCGCGTGCCAAAACACCAGGCTGGCACCAAGGACAGCCAACGCGATCCCCGTGCCACGAGTTGGCTTGCGGAAAAAGCGCAGCGCAAGGGCAAAGCTCGCGAGGAGCAACGGTACGCCGGTGCAGAAGGGGAAAAAACCGTAGCTAACCCATCGAGAAAACACCAACGGTGCGAGCAACACGATGTTCCAGCGGCTGCCCCCGCCCTCCGCCGCCAACCACAGCCCCGCGACGGGGATCCCAATCGCATACAACGTCCACAGCAGTTTGCCGGCCACCTCGATGCTGCCGAATAGAGAGAAGAACCTCGCGACTCCCATCGGCAGCACGAGAGGTTTTAGAGGAAACGCCAGAGTGTAAGTGCCGTAGTACGGAGAGCTGGGATCCTGGTAGTCCTGAGCTGCACGCACGAAGGTCAAAAACTCGGGGTAGTCCATCGACGGCACGATCGCCGTGGACCACCACGGCATGAGGACGAGCGTCAGGTACACCAACGTGACGACTAGTGTCGCGACTTGCTCCGCCCGAAGCGATCTCAGGCGCCCGAAGATGGAAGCTAGGCTCGCTGTCACGGTTCGGTCGCGTGTGTACTACATATCCCACACGGTTGCTGGAAAGAAGCGTCGCCCACGCGAAGACCAGGGTCCCAAGAGACCGCCATGAACGAATCAGGTGCGGCACGTTTCCATCACTTGATTTGAGGTTGGTTCACAGGTGTGCGACAGGCCATTGCTCCCGCGCCAGGCCACGCGACGCGCCCGCACGCTGCGGCGCACGTTTCGCGGCGCGTCCGATCTCTCTACACGCTCGCGGCGGCGTAGTCGGGAGGGGCGGCTTGCTCCATTGGTTACTGCGTGCGCTCTGCCCAGAGGCGTTCGAGCAGCTGTAGCGCCGGGTGACCGGGCGCCAGCTGGCCCAGTCGCCCCAGGGCGCCTTCGAAGCGAAGGCGATCTTTGGTTGCCAGGGCGCCGCAGGCATCGAGAACCTGCGCACGAGGACTGCGCGGCGCTTGCCGCGCGGCCAGAGCGCCGTCTCGGGACCACTCCTGAATGAATTTGCCCCCCATGGCTTCCTGAATCGGCACTGACAGCGGCATCAGGTGCCGGAACCGAGCGTAGCCCCCAACCACCAAGCGCTCGTTCACTCCCGGTCGCCGTACATAGATCGCGCCAACGTCGTCGAAGAACACCATGGCAAAGTCCTTGGACCGCGCCAGGGGCATTCCGAAGGGTTCGCCCTCTCGGGATCGAATAACCGCCCATTGGATGTCGAACTCGCCCACCAAACCGCGGAAGACATCAGGCTCGAAGTTGCTTTGATGCACCCGCGCCACTAGCTGGCTGTCGTGAACGAAGGCTTGGCGCCCGTCGACAAGAACGCGGTGCTTGGGATGGAGTCGCCAGCTCAGATAGCCGCCGAAGGGCATGAAGTTGTACATGTGCCCCCTGGGCTCGTTGGCTTCGATGTAGCGCACAGCCCCCTCGGGGAAGTGCTTTGGCTCGAAGCCCACACCGATCCCGACATAGCTCCGCACGAACATCATCAAGCCCACCACCACCAGCGAGATGGTCGCGACCCCTTGCATCAGGCGGGTATTCCGGACGAAACCGGCGAGCCGGCGCGCAACGAAGGGTCCAACCAAGATCGCCCCAAAAGCGATCAAACGCACCGCGGTTGCCGAGATGGCGAAAGCGATGACGACGAGCCCCAGATCGTAGGCTCGGGGAACTCGCCCGTGGCGCTCATGCCCAAACACGAGCGCGGCAACCACGACGACCATGAGTGCGCCACAGGCAGGCTCGATGCGAAAGAGAAACTCGCTGCTTGGGCTCACCCACTCGGTCACGCGCGCGAAGTGTTCCCGGGCACGCAGGGGGCCGAGTAGCAACGTCAGCCCCCCAGTGTTGAGAGTGGACGCGAGTACCGCTGCCAAGCACACGAGAACGGTTCGGTACGCGTCGACCCCCTCCTCCAGAGGCAGCAAGCCGGCAGGCCCTCGACCTCTTGCATAGCGGCACACTAGCCGGTAGCCCGCATAACCAACGGCGATGGAGACGCCGAGGAAGACGCTCGGGTGCACGTTGGCCCACAGTACGAAGAGCGGCACCAAGCTGAAGAGCGCGCGAGTACCACCACGCGTGGTCGGTGCCGCACGGTGCGTCTCGAACAAGAACAGCGCCGCAGCCAGCATGCAGAACCCAAACGTGGCTGGCCGCGCGATGAGCCAGGCGTTCATCGCCGCCAGACTGAGGGCAACAGCCACCCATGCCATGGGGCCCACTTTGCGCTGGCAAGCCCAAACCAGGCCGGCGGTGGCCACGACGGCCAGGGCCACCAACACCTGGATCCCCAGCGGGCCAGCCAGCTGGTGCGCGGCGTAGAGCGTGAGGTCGCTCACGAATTCCGTGTACTGAATCGGGCGATGGGTGAAGGCCAGGTCATCGACCTTGGGCAAGCTTCGCGTCGACGCGACAACGCGACCCATTGCCAAGTGCCAAGGCAAGTCGAAGTCCCCCAGCATGCGCCGACTGAGCGCGGCAAATACCGCAATGAGCCCAAGGCCCGGGAGCCACGCGGAGGTGGTGCCTCGAGTCATGGGCGGTCAGGGGTCAGCGAATGCTGCACTTGAAGCAAGCACGCACGGGCAGAAAGGCGAAGGGCGCGGCGTCCTTACATTGAATGTCGAAGTAGCGCTTCAGTACGCTTTCGAACTGCCAGGGCCACCACTTGTGAAAGTGGTAGTGGTCTCCTCCCCAGTTCAGCCGCTCGCGCAGCAGAAACCCAATGGGCGTAAACCGCACGACTTTCTTCAGTCCGTCAATCAAGGGGTCCACGGGCACGGTGATGACCGCGTAGCCGGTCGGCTTCAGCAGACGCTGGATCTCCGCAAGCACGCTCTCTGGCTCGGCCGTGTGCTCGAGCACTTCGGTGCAGATGATGCGGTCGAAACTATCTTCCGGCAGTCCGAGGGTCTGCACCTCCCCTTTTAAGAACTCGACGTGGTAGCCTGCCAGGTTCTTCTTGGCCGTTGACAGAAAGACATCCGAGACGTCCACGGCGGTCAACTTGGCCTGCTTGAACATGCGCAGCACATGCCCGCCGCCGGACCCCACCTCCATGACTTTCATTCCGGGGGTTGCACCGACCATCTCCCGAATGATGTCCAGTCGACGCTGCTCAATCCAGCGCACGAGGAACAGAGAATTCCCGTAATAGTCGTCGATGGAGTGTTCCAGCGCGAGGCGATCGTTGAGCGCTTCAACCTCTTCTGCGGTCCCTGGAACAGCTGCGGCTTGGTCTTGCATTCAGGCCGACATACCATCGATTCTCGGGCAGTGCACGGGGACGAGCTACGTCGGGCTGGCAGTGAACTTACCCACAGGTTTCGAGTCCCGTGGCTAGGCGCAGATCAGATGGTAGTACGCGCTGACGCCCGTCGACGCCACGTCCAGGTTCCCACCCGCTGCCAGCGTTGACGCCAACTGCCGCACACCATGGGCGGCGCGACTCCGGTGTCCGCCGCTTGCCGGAACGCCATCAGCTCACCGTCTTGGCTCGTCGGGGTGCACCAGACTGAAAGTCAACCGGTAGCCGCGACACGCTGGCAAGGCGTTCGTCACTCTGAACCATGTGCGCGTTATCAACGAACTCCACGTCAATCTTCATGTCGCTCCCCAAGTATTTTCGGAAAGTCGACAGTATCTCCTGCAATATGCTGTCAGAGTAACGTCCACCCTTGACTACCCGGAACACGATTGCGCCTTGCCGTTCCTGAACGACCTGGAAACGCACGAGGGCGTGGTCGAACTCTTTGAGATAGTGGGAGAAGAAGGTCCCAGGCACATAGCGCCCGTCGGTTCCCTGAATGATCGATTGCACTCTGCCCTCAATATTGCCCACCAGCGGCAGGCCGCGCCCACAGTGGCACTTCTGCGTCGGGTCCACCGCCACAGCGAGATCACCGATGCGATAGCGAATGAACGGCAGGCACCAGTTATTCAGATCTGTGACTACGACCTCTCCGACTTCCCCGGGCGCGACGGGCACACCATCTCGCAGGATTTCCACGATGTAGCCCTCGCCCACGACGTGGTGACCGCTGTGCGCATCGCACTCGTAGGCGATGCCGGAAAACTCTCTGGACCCGTATTGGTCGAAGACTTTGCAGCCAAATGCCTCCTCCATCAGCGCGCGGCTGGCTTCCGGAAGGGTCTGTGCGCTCGACATGAGAGCCCCGGGTTGAACCGATACGCCATCGCTCCTCTTCAAGTACTGCGCGAGGAAGTCCAACACCTCGGAATCGCCGTCGATTAGCACCGGCTGGTGCGCAGCAATCTCCTGCGCCATACCCTCGAGCTTGTCATCGCGCATCTCGAATACGGAGATGAGTTTGCGCCGGGTGAGCTGCGCATCCAGGCGCTCACGCATCGCTTGACCGGGCGACATGCCCGGACCTTGACGCCACAACAGCACGGACGGATCGCCAAACTGGTACCCCGTCCACTCCTGGGAGCGCAATCTGGCTGCCCAGCGGAACTCGAGCTGCGCGCGATCCGCATAACAAACAAAGGGCTCCCCGGTGGAGCCACTCGTGCTGATTCGCAGCACCTGATCTTTGTCGTGGTTTTCGCTCAGAATGTCGAAGTAGAGGTGTTCGCGAACGTTCGTTTTGGATAGCAAGGGCAGCTTGAATAAATCCCGTTGGCCACGGATGTCTTGGGGGGTGATCTTGGCTTCGCGCATCTGCCGCCGGTAGTAGGGCACGTTGCGGTAGGCATGCCGAACTAGCCGGCGCAGCTTTTCATCTTGCAGTTCTCGCAGCTGATCCGGTTCGAGCCACTGGGTCTCACGCAGAGAGTCGTAGTAGCGCTCGACGTCGCGGGTGATCATCCAGTGAGTCCGGTCGAAGACGGCCAGGTAACTTTGCCACTCCAGCCTGCGTGCGGGTGTCAAGGGTTGGCTCCGGTCCCGTACCGGGTAGCGCCGCAGGAATTGCTCGCTCACATTCGGAACCCGCCGCTTGACCCGGTATTCCCAGGTGGCCTTGCCCAAGTCCACAAATGAACGGGCGACTGCCTTGAAGGTGTTGCCATCCAAGAAGCTCTGCCCGGCGCGGCGGTTCTCGAACAAGGTCTCAACCTCCTTGTAGGAGTAACCCTTGGCATGTGCGGCCACCATGATGAACGACTGCCAATAGTAGTAGTCCCCGTCATAGGTGAGCAGGTCTTCCATCACCTCTTTCCCGCACATAACGAACCCGCTCTTGTTGTCCTGCAGGTTCATTCCGAACGCGACGTTCAGAAGCACGTTGAAGCCTCGGCTGATGTGATACCGGCCACCGCGTTCACGCCCAACGGCGCTACGCCAACCTTGCACCACGTCGATGCTGTGCTCGATCAGTTGTTGGTACAGGCGGATCAAATCTTCGGGCTGGTATTGGAGATCGGCGTCAATCACTGCCACCACGGGCGCACGTGCCGCAGTCACTCCGGTCTTCCACGCGTGAGCCATCCCGCGGTTGGTGGCGTGAAAACGACCCGTCACTCGACCCGGGTTTGCCTTTTCCTGGGCCTGAATGGCCCGCTGGGTAGCGTCCTGGGATCCGTCGTCGACGAGGATTAGTTCCCCTGGAAGTTCTGCTCGATCGAAGACGTTCAGTACGCGTCGTGCAAGCTCGGGGATATTGAGTTCTTCGTTGAAGCAGGGAGCGATGACCGACAGTGCAGGCGTGGACATGGCGAAGATCCGAGGGGCTGAACCATAGCGCATCGCGCGCTCCAGCGTGCTCTCGGATCGCAATTTGTGAAACGGCGAGTCCTGTTCGACTGGTACCACGTACGATTCGGAGCTCCGAAGCAGCCTGAGTGGTGCGGGGCACACACGTTCAGCGGTCGCGAGGCACGAAGGCGATGCACGCAATTCCTGTGACTCGTGCTTCGCTCGGACGCGTGGACAGCGGACGTGGCGCGACTCCCCTGTTAGAGGGCGGCGGCTTCCATCGCGAGCCGTTCATCTTCGATGGCGTGTTGCGCCTTCCGTCGCCTGAGCCACGAGTAGAATCCGCTGCTTGGGACGTCGGGCACTTTGCACATGAGGGTGACCTAGTTGCGCTTCCACACCTTCCACGCGCCGCTGGAATTCTGGACTCGGTACTCCCCGCCAGGCGCTGAGAATCCCGGACCGCGCGTGAGTACGTAGTCATAGTAGGGGTGGATCTCTTGCATCCTTATCTCATGAGGCGTCCATTCCCAGCGCGAGCGTGCGGGCGTGCCGGGAGGCGGGAACTTTCCCGGTCGATACTGAACCGGCCAGTGAGGATATCCGACGAAGCTGAACTGAACGAGGCCCCCTTTATGCAGCTGATAGTAGGACCCAAAGTGTAGAAACACGGGCGTCCGCGTGAACGAAGAAAAGCGAGCGTAGATGAGGGCACAGACCTTGCGGCCCGGTTCCATGCCAGCCAACGCAGTGTCGAGAGCACGTATCTCGGTCCTCTGAAAGCTGGCGAAGCGCGACGTTACATTGGCGGTTGCGTAGATGCCAACCCCGAGCATCCCACCCGTGAGCGCGACGCCGATCCCGCGCTTGGGCATCGACATTGCGGGAATGATAAGCAGCGCTGCGAGCAAAGCAAAGCGCTGGGAGAGAGGCCAAACGAAACCGTGTCCATCTGGAAGGTAGAAGTAGAGAATTGCACAACTCAAGGGCAACAACGCCATGCGGAGTGCAAGCTTCCTCCCCAAAAGCAGCGTCAACGTCATCAACACGAGCCATGCAGTCAACGTGGACTCATCCGTATCGTCACGGAAGATATCGAGGAACCATTTGTTGAGTTCACCCAGGCTCTTTCCGATCGGCCGCTGACCACTTTCGGCGAGGGCGCCGACTGCGTCGAAGCGCGAACGCGGCGAGCGCAACCACCCAACACCGAGGAACGCGCTCGGCACTAGGGGTATGGCAGCGCGTGCCCATACCTTGGGAGAACGGAAAGGGAATAGGAATACCGCCCCGAGAGCGATGACGAAGAACGGAATGGGGTGAATGAAGACCGACAGCAACGACGTTGCCCATAGGCCGATGCCGTCCTTGACACTCGGTGATCGAAAATGCCGTATCGCAAAAGCAAGTGCCCAAAGCGCAAGGGGGATTCCCAGCAGAAATGGGAGCAAACCCCGCATGAACAGCGCATTGGTCAAGATCGGGATGACAAACAAGCACAGACGTTCGTCCGCACCCCGGGCGCGCAGCAGACAGCGAAGCGCCAACATGGTGCCGGCGAAATAGGCAATCATGAGGACGACGTTGGCATTGGCCACACCCACCACGTAGGACACAAGGCTACCGAGCAAGTAATAGCCGCTGAACTGAGTTTGTGACCACGCGATTTGATAGTGCTCCGCCATGCCCATCGCAGGATCACTCCAACTGTGAAGGATGCGGATGGTGGCCGCGTGGTACGGAAGATCCACGAGTGGTGGCTTTGCGACGATCCACCCGGGCGCCGCTGCGAGAATCGCGATCAGGGTGAAGAGTATCCCACGACGGTGTTCGTGAATCTGCGCCGCGACCCGCTTGCCCGTCTGCGTCATCGGCGGGAGTATACATTCACGCGCTTCTTCGCACACACGCGGTTTTCTATCCACCGTCGAGCCTGATGGGCGCCAATCAACTACGGCAGTCCGGCGGCAACTACTTTTGCAGACGTCCAGCCGTCGGTGACCTCCGCCACACTACGGGTGGTTCCGGAGCGGATCGTGCTAACGCGCTCTGCTGCGCCCAGCCATTCGCCATGCTCGGTGCCGCGACGAGCTGCAAGGTCGACGCCCGACCGCAAGAATGATTGACGCCGTTCAGTCAAGCCCTCCTATACTCCGATGATGTTTCGCTCGAGCCGCGACCGGAAGGGCGAACGCGTTGGCGAAGCGGCTGGCGACACGAGGCGGACAATCCTGCAGCGCTGGCATTCGTGGATGGAGGCTGAGCGCGTGCTTGGCTTGTCGACGGCCAGGTTGGTGCTCACTGTCAGCGTGGTTGCGGTCTGTGCCTACGTGGTCGTCTACCCGTTTCTACTCGTTCGTTACCCGCCGATGACGGACTTGCCCATGCATGCTTCGATGACATCGATCGTCCGCCACTACTTCGATTCGGACTATCACTTTCGCGAGCAGTTCACGCTTCATCCGATCGAGGCACCGTACGTCACGACCTATCTGCTTGGGGCAGTTCTCTCGTTCGCAATGCCGATCACTTGGGCAATGAAGCTGGTTGCCATCGTCATGCTCAGCCTGCTCCCTGCGGGCCTGGCTGTGCTGTTCCACGGCATGAAAAAGAACCCCATATGGGGATTGCTCGGGTTGGGGCTTGCATGGACCAACCTTACCCATTGGGGTTGGTTGAACTTCGTTGGCGCCCTCGGACTGTATGCCGCGGCGGTCGGATGCACGCTGTTGCTAGTCGACCAGCCGACCCGAAAGCGCACTCTCGCGCTGACCGCTTGCCTGGTCGCCGTCTTCTTCACGCATCTCTATCGCCTGCCCTTTGCCGTTTTGGCCGTGGTCGGCACGACGGTCATCATGTGGCCGATCACGCGCCGCGCAAAGCCTGTTGCGGTGCCGGTTGGCGTTGCGGTGGTGCTCTTCGCGATCTGGTGGTGGGTGCGGCCGCCCGCTCTGCACGCGGACCTGAATGCCCTCGGTGTCCACTGGAGTCGACTTGCAGAGTTGACGCTTTCGAGAATCTTCGCGGGGTATTCGGGTCCAGAAGGAGTGCGCGAGTTGGCCCTCGCTCGCCAGATGTTAGTCGGCTTCGCCTTGCTCGCGCTCTTTGCGACTGGGTGGGCGTTCCTGCGCCAGCGGCGCCATTCAGAAGATCCTCGACGTGCCTGGCGGCGCCGGGTTGCTCTCGTGGCACTGGGTCTATCCATCGCCCACGTGTGCGCCTTCGTCGTGCTACCCATGCGGATGGGCGAGTGGTGGCACGTATATCCTCGGGAGCTAGTGGTGGCTGCTCTCTTTGCCTTGGCGCTGATGCCCGATTTTCCGAAGCGTTGGTGGGCCTCGATGATGGTGTTGGCCATCATTGGGCTCGTGACGGGCCGGATGACCTACTTCGTCGCCAAGCAGTGGGATTCTTTCAATGCACCCACTCGCGGGTTTGCCGCACTCGCGCAACGCATCCCGCCGGCGCCCAAACTCTATTACCTGGTCATGGACGAGAGTGGTTCGAACAAGAAGGATTCACCCTTCATACACCTGCCCGCTTGGGTGCAAGCGGAGCGGGGCGGATGGTTGCAGTTCCATTTCGCCGGCTGGGGCCTGTACCCCATCCGTTACCGAGCTGGCAGCGACAGCGTGCCACCGCCGTTCGAGCGAGGTTGGGAGTGGAACCACGTATTATTTCACGCTAGCAAAGGTTGGTTTGACTGGTACCTCGTCCGCTCCAGAGTTCGTCCACGGTCTCCACTGCTAAACGATCCAGCGATTGAATTTGTCGCGGACTCCGACGGCTGGTACCTGTACCGACGGAACCCAGCAGTGCCGTCGCACTAGACTGAACTCGTCCCGTTCAAGCCGTGAAGTGTCTTCATGCACTCTGCCGTCATCAGCGAGTTCCAGTACTTACGGTCAAAGCTATGCCGCCCTTGCATCCATAGATTGAAGGGGGTCGGTAGACCGTGCTTGACCCCACGCGTGAACAGAAGCGAACCCTTGGGGAGAAGCCGTTCCGCCGCCTTGTGTACGATCCACTTACCGACACCATCTCGGCAACGGATCGAATCGTCCAATGAAAACGCAAACTCAACGAGGCGGTGATCGAGGAACGGACAACGGTTCTCGATACTGTGTGCCATGCACATCCGGTCACCCATCTGCAGAAGAGGCTGGAGAAAGAGTCGCGTCTCGATGTAACTGATGTTCTCGAGTGCAGACTTTTGTGTACTCCAGTAGTTCCGCAAGAACATTTGCAACTGCGCGGCACCACGGAGGCCCGAGCGGGACGCCATGCGGCAAAACCGGTCGAGATCGCTACCGTGAAAACGCTTCAGCATGGAGGAGTATTGCCGGCTTTTCAGATCGTCTCGGCTGTGAGAAGCGTCGAGCAAGAACTCGGTGCGCGCGTAGCCGGCGAGCAGCTCGTCGGAGCCTTCCCCCGAGAGAATCACTTTGTACTTCGCCTCGTGGCACGCCTTCGCGAGGCGATACAGCGGAAACACGCTGAACGACCCCGTCGGCATCTCGAGGTGATAGGCCAGCGCCGGCAAGTCATGCAGAAAGTCCTCCCGAGTGGGGGTGATCACATGCAGCTCGATTCCCAAGCGATGTGCCAGATCTCGGGCGTACTTCTCTTCGTCGATTGTTTCCTTGAACTCAGCGAACTGGCAGGAAAACGCTTCCTTGACTCCGGACAACTTGGCAATCAGCGCAGAGTCAAGCCCACCGGACATGAAGAGGGTCACAGGCACATCGGCACGGAGCCTCAGGCGAACTGAGTCCTCCAATAAGTCGATAAACGCATCGACCGCCTTCTTTTCGTCGACAATGTGGCGGTCGACTCGGTGCTCGATGTCCCAGAACGCGCGGGTGTAGTAGGTGCCCTTGCTCGGTGTGTAGACCAGGTAGTGACCCGGCCGGAGAGCGAAGATGTTGCGATACAGCGTGTGTTCGTTGACGCAGAACTCGAACAGGTCAAACAGCTCCTGCGACACAAACTCAAGATTCGAGAATGCCTTGACTTCCGAAGCGAACTCGAACGAGCCAGCCTGAACCCGATAGAAAAAGGGCTTCTTTCCCATCCGGTCTCTGGCACAGAAGAAACGCTCGCCGTCCCAGATTGCGATGGCGAACATGCCGTTGAATTTCTCCAAACAGGCGGGCCCCCACTGCAGGTAGGCCAACAGCACCACTTCGGTGTCGGTCTTCGTGCGAAACGTCCAACCCAACCCCTCGAGTTCCAGCTTAAGCTCGGGGTGATTGTATATCTCCCCGTTGAACAGAATCGAGGCGCCACCAGAACGCACTGGAAGCTCGATGTCGTGCCGGTCAACGATGTTTAGCCGCGTCTGGCCCAGAGTAACAGTGCCGACCGAACCAACTGACTCAGTAACTAAACTCGCTTGGTCCGGACCGCGATGGTCCAGGCGCTTCAAGCTTTCTTGAGTGAACTCCGCGTTCAGTCCGCCCAGAATGCCGCACATGGCTTAGAGCTTCTTGGCACGACAACTAATGCCGGCGTCTTGGACATCCCACGCTTCCACGTGCCACCCCTCGTTGAACCATTTGCGAAACTCTTCTGGCTCATAGCGAAAGCAATAAAGCGGATGATACCAATCGAAATTCACGATGTTGTTGGTGAAGAAGTCGAAGTCGTCATTCCAAAAGCACTTCATCACGTTCCAATGGAAGAAGCGTTGGATGTCTATTTCACCCTTCCTAATGCCTAGGACCGGAATGTCTTCCTCAACGTTGATAGTCGTTTTCAGATCCGACAAGGTCTTGCCCAGTCGCGTGATGGCTTCGCAGACCTTGAGCGCTTCATCGATGTCGAGATGGCTAATGCGCTCGCGTACGTAGTCGTCCGTGAATTCCCGAACGACAGCCTTCTTCTTGTAGACGTAGCAGCATACCTGACCCCCTGACTGCAGCTTTCCAGTCAGATTCCGGAACGTTGCTGGCGGGTCTGGCGTGTGATGAATCACCTGATCACAGCTAATGAAGTTGAAGAACCCGTCCGGAAACGGTAACCGATTGATGTCCGCGTGCACGAAGTTCACTCGGCCGCACTCCGGGTCCTTTTTGGCATTTGACAGCGCCGGGAACGCGGTATCGACGGCGAATACGGTTCGTGCTCCCTGCTCCGCAAAGAAGGTAGCGTCGCGACCCGAACCCGTTCCTGCATCCAGAACAAATTCGCAACTAGAGAGAAACTTGCTGAAGCCCGCAGTGTCACCGAAGCCATACCGAGACAAGAACCACTCGAGATAAAAACCGGCGGTGTGCTTTCGGTAGTACGAATGCTTGCCCCACTTCTGCGCGAAGGACTTGACAGTTTGATCTTCACTCACATCTCCCGAAACGAAACTCGGGATGCCCTCGCGAATTGGGTAGCTCGAGTCAGCCGTCGAAAGGGTCCCAGTGACTACTTCTCCGTCCAACTCCTGGTCCACGCTGAGCGTTAGGCTCTGCTTCGAATCAGGGCATACAAGGTGTTTGAGCTGCTCTCGCTGCATAGTCTCTCCAGCCAAATCTCGGACTCGCGAGGGTACATCATCGCCGGACCTTCGACCACCAGGAAGAACCCATAGCTGCAACCACCAATTGGATGCCCAGCCAGCGTGCTCGGTGGAACGTGACGTTGCGCCGCGAGCTCGTGGCCTGGTGGACGAAGCCGCCAACGCTAGCTCTAGCGTCTTGCCCCGCCCGAGCGTTGTCGAGCGCGGTACTTGAAGCTTGTGTGTATGGGAAGCAATGCTTCTTCTACCGTTGATGGAACGACATCCGAGACGTCGCTTCAATGCGCACACGCCATTGGAAGACGGCCTGAGGCGCACTACGAGAGGACCCGGACTCAGTAGTGAGTCGGGATCCTCGACTCAGCGGCAGGTGACAGTCACCGGATGACTGTGACCGGAATCCGTCGACAACGTCACGCTCACGCTTCCGGCCCCGGACTCTTGGCGGAGCTGCCACCGCCACCACTGTCATCGTCGCGCCCGCAACCGGAACCCACCGTCAGCAAGCTCGCACCGCCGCCGACCACGAGCGCATACCCCAAAAAACCCTTCGTGAAACCTACATAGCTCTGACTGTGTCCCGCGGCAACGGCTGGCGCTAGCCGCTGGAACCACCCAACACGGGACGGCGAGCCCGGATAGTGCGAACATGCATGTCGCTCGTTGCCACCTAGCGGCTGCCATGCCTCGACCCAAGAACAGCGATCCGGCAAAAACCTATACGGACATCGTGCAAAGCGCCATTGGCGTTTTGACCGAACACGGGCCGAATGACGTCACCCTGCGCAGAGTTGCAAAAGAGAGCGGGCTCAGCATGGGAACGCTGACCTACTACTTTTCCAATAGGCTCGAGCTGGTCGAAGCCTGCCTGGACGTTCACGCTCAACACATCACTGGTGGAATCATGGCCTTCCACGCCGCGGCGACTAGTGGTGACGTCGATGCGGCACTCATCCATGATCAGGTGGGCCGCCTCGTCGACATTGCCTTTGCCGACAGAATGTTTCTGCAACTGCGCGCGGCGAGCCTGGGGGAGAAACAGAAATACCACCCGACCCGGCTCGCAGATCACGTGCTGCCCAACCTCGAGTTGGCAGCAACAACCTTGGGGCAGGCACTGAACGTCGAGCCACTCCAAATGCGGCTTGCCACCCTGACCTTCAACTACGCGATCGCGCGCTACGCGGTTCTCTCCGATGAGGAGCTCGTCGCCCTAGTCGGCATTGCGGACCCCGACGCCGCGCGGAAGGCCGTGCGCACACACATCTGTGACGCCGCATGCCGGACTCTCGGATTCGAGCCGCCGCCCGCCTAGCCCTTGGAAGCCCGGGGCTCGGCGAAGTCACGGCTGCAGCTTCGGCACGAAGGTAAACGCAAGCCCGACATTTTCCCTCAAGGAGTGGCGGTTGTAGACCTTTCTTTCGATCAACTCCGCGGCCTCGAGGTTCTTCGCGATGAAGGGCGGCGCGTAGCCTCCTTCGACGGCGCGCCTCAAATCACCGAGCACCGGAGGTTTGTTGCGCCGGGCTCGAGCCAGCTGCGGCCCGTAGACCCTATTGAGGCGGTACTTGTGACCAGGGCGATCGGCGGGGATGTCCAGACGGGCGAGCCAGGGGTCCGTCAGCCCCCAATCATGAAGCGCATAACTGCGCCAATTTCGATACAGCTTGGCGCACCAACCGTGCAGGATGATTCCTTGAGCGACTGGGTTCGTGGCAGGCGACTGGGCGTAGGCGGCACGCTGAGCAACGTCCTGGGTCGGGCGACCTTCGCGAAAGGAGGTATCCGGCTGGTGTCGGTGCCAAGACGAGTCCTCGATTCCGTCGACCTTCAGCATCTTCTCCTCCTTGGTCGCCGGGTGAAGGTTCAGTTGAGGGGGATAGGTCGCGCCGCCAGCAACCAGAAGTCCGACCATGACAAGAGATCTGATACCCCGCCCAGGGGCAACACCCACCTGAGCTAGAGCACTCTCGAGTACGCCCGAGGAAGCCATGGCGATGAGCACTGCGGGAAAAAGCACGAATCGAAAATGCAACATGTCGCCACCCACTCGCACCACGTAGGCCAAGCTCACCAATGCCGTGGCCAACATGACCAATCGCGCTTCGCTGTGCGCAGCCGCGCGCCGCCGAATGCCGGCAATCGTCAACAGCACGAGGCTCGCCGCTGCCACATAGGCGAGGGGATAGGGCGCGAAGCAGTTCTTGAGGTACAGCCAGCCTTGGGTGGGGTTGCTTTCGTCCTTGAGGTAGAAAGTGTTGGGGAGAAGCTCCGCGAAGTAGTAGATGCGGAAACAGGCCCAGCCCCCCAGGCTAAGTGCGGCTGAAGCTACGGGCCACCAGGGGATCCTGCGCTCCCGCGCTGCAGTCCAAACCAGCACCAGCAAAAGGGGCACCGCCAGCTCGTGACGAACGATCGGCAAAAGACCGACAAGGATCCCCCAAGTGTGGCTAGTGCGATCGAGGATGAAGCATACGGTCACGGTGCCGGCAACCAGCACGAGGGGCGTCTCCAGGCCTGAAGAGAAGTACTGGCAGACGCCGTAGCAGGGAGCGAGCAGCAGCAGGGGCGTGCCGAAACGCAAAGGGCCGGCAAGTTTGCGATCGACGCGGGACCAAAGCACGAACGCCCCGACGTAGCTTGCCACACCGATCGTGCCGACAATCGAAAAGAAGTCGAGGCGCGTGACCCGCAGTAGCGCGAGCGACAGCACCCAGGCCGGGCTCGTGAACCCTTCGACGAATTCCCCCGGGTTGTAAACCAAGCCACGGCCCAGGAAGACCCAGTTGTCCACGTAGCGGAAGTAGATGAACGAGTCGTCAGCGAGCCACAAATAGCGGAGGATGAATCCCAAGCCGACCAGGAAGGCGACTATCTCTGTCGTGCTACTGCGAGCTACAAACTCGCGCACCTGGCCGAGCCGGCTAGATGCTGTCTGTCCTTGATCCGAAGCGTTCATGGGCCCGGCCCTTGGCACGGCTCAGGGCCTGCGAGCCACGCACATCACGCTGGTGCCCAAAGCGTATCCCGCAGAGCGTCGGAGAGGGTGCTCAAAGGCTAGCGCTGCGAGCATGGCTTTGTTCAACAACGGATGGGTCTTCGATTCGGTGAGTTCGTCGAAGCTTTTTGCCTGGGGCGGCGGCCCGCTCACCAGCTCCCTCGCCTTGCGCAGCGCCTTGACACCCAAGGCGGCGAAGAAGAGCGGAAAGAAGAAGCACGTCGTTCGCTGCACGACCAAGCCTGCACCCTCGGCCAACTTGCGAGCTTTGGCCATCGTGTAACGCCGCTTGTGGTTCGCCAGTTCGTCCCAAGGGGACCAAAGCAGCTGGAACGCAGGCACCGTGAACATCACCAGGCCTCCACAAGGGAGCTCCTGGGTCGCGTTGCACAGGGCCAAGTGATCATCCGGCAGGTGCTCAAGCACGTCGAGCATAAGCACGCCATCGTAGCCGGCCGGCAGGGGGTTGCGCAGCACATCGAATCGCATGAAGCGCCGTTGAGAAAGCTTTGGGCCGAGTAGTTCCTCAGCGTTGGCGCGCGCACGAACCAAGGCCTCACCGTGGATATCCGAGTAGTCCACGGAAAACCCGCGCTGGTTCAAATGGGTCGCAACAGTTCCGATGCCGCATCCCAAATCCACCAGCCGCGCACTGCGAGGCACCCCGGCTCGGATCAGCTCCTCGAGAATGACCTGGCGTCGATGCAGGAACCAGTAGTGGTGCTCCTCCAAATCGTCGAAGGTTCCGAACTCTTCGGCGGTGAAGTGCTCCGTTCCGTAGTCGGCGGAAACATTGTCGATATGATCTTCGTACGGCAGCGCCATCAGCTCACCGCGACGCGATTCTCGAACGAGGTTTCAACTTCCTTGCAGGAGTACACCTTCGCGTGGGCCGCGAGCATGATGCAAGACTGCCAGTAGTAGTGATCCCCATCGTGGTCAGAGTCGATGACGGTCACAGCAGGTGCGGCTGCAGCGGCCACCCCGGTTTTCCAAGCGAAGGTCATGCCTCGATTGGGATGAAAGCGGCCCACGGCTCGGCCCGGGTGGGCCTTCTCTCGCGCCTCTGTAGCCGCACGCGTGCCGCCGGAGAACCCGTCGTCCGCCAGAACCAACTCGCCCGGGAGCTCAGCACCATCGAAAACGTGCAGCACACGACGCGCCAGCTCGGGGATGTTGAGTTCTTCGTTGAAGTAAGGGGCTTCGACCGGCAGTGCAGGCGTGAACATGGCTGACAAATCCGAACGGCGGAACCATAGCGCATAGCGCGCTCCAACGCGCTCGTCGGATTGCCCTCGGCGCCAGGCCGCTGGGATACGCCCGTTCAGCGGTCGCGAGGCGCGAAAAGGCATCGACTTCAGCAAGGCATAGATGAGCTCCGTCACTCAGGACGCGCACTCGCGGGTAGCGACCGACTGTGTCCTTCATCGCCAAGCGCCAACGCAAGCCAGCGCTCATCGGGTGGCCGCGACGAGCCACTTGCCTGGAGTTTTCTCCGTCTGCCGAAAGCTCGACTACGAGGGGCAGCTTCGGTAACTCTGCGGCCGGGTACAACAACGCACTTCGAATGGGTCAATGTTTCAGCAGATCAGTCGGTACCTATGGGTCCTTCTCGGGACGCGTCCGCACGCCGCACGCCGCATCGATGATGCCGTCCACGACGACGGTAGGTGGGAGCCCTATAGAGGTGCTACTCGCGATGACGGGTTTGTCGCGCGCGACATTGACAGGCGCTAGAAACAGCTGCGCAAAAGCGAAGCACAGCGAGCACCGGCACTCCAACTACCGCTGCGATCCGAACTACTCGAACCACCTTCAAACGACGAAGACTGCGCGACTCGAACTTCGTTTGCAGCCTGCGCAAGAGCTTGTCGGCCGAAGCCCGCGCCCGACGGAGGTCCTTGGGGGCCAGCTATCCAACGCTGCAGGGTCGGTTTCACTCAACGCGCACCGCAGCAAATCGAAGTGCGGGGACTCGGGTTTCGTCAGCGCGCCCAGCTGCTCTAGATGGCCAAACGCCTCTGTCGGCATGAGGGTGGTGGGCAGAGTGTGCAGTCCGTGCACCAGGCTGATGACAGTGCGCCATGCGCAGCAGCAGCGGCTCCAGCAGGCGAGCTGCTCTGCTGGGCTCGGGCGGGTTCCCTGGGCTCATTGCGCCGAATTAGGCGAAAACGGCGCTCGTGAGCATGGTGAACAAAAAAGAGCACGGCGACTCGGACGGAGGGGGGGATCGTCTCGAATCGCCGTGCGGAGTAGGAACACGGCACCCGAACGGAGGGGGGGTACGTCCAGGTACCGTGTTGTAGATTGCGGCAGCAGCGGAAACCAAAGAAGGCTTCCTGACCGTTGCCGTGCTCCAACGATGCACCCGGCGTGCCACTACAATTAGTTGAAATATCCAATATTTATAGCGGTACTCTCAAGCAACATTGCAGATCTGCACGATCAGCATTGCCGATCAGCAATGGACTCAAGGATCTTGATCGGTCGCAAGTCCAGCACCCGATCGCCCCACCCGGGTTGATCCGCTCAGCCCGCCCCCAGCACCTCACCCGGGTTGATTGCTGGGCTGGACCTTCCCCAGGTTGGGCGCCGAGCCGGCACGCGCATCGGCCGACCGATGAGCGTTTTGTGGCAGTCTCGCGCGCCATGCGCGTCCTGAGCTGGCTGTGGATCGGGCTGCCCGTGGTGGGTATTGCCGAACTCGGCGGACAGCTTTGGGCCACCCAGCGCGCACCGGATCTGGGCGAGTGGCGCGCCATGGCCTCCGAGGTGCGCGAAGCCAAGGCCCCGGAGGCCGTCGTCGTCGTGTCACCGCGTTGGGCAGAACCCCTGGCTCGCGCTGCGCTGGGTGACGAACTCATGCCCTTGCGCGACGTCGCGCGGCCAAGCCTGGATGGCTACCGTAGCGCGGTGGAGATCAGCATTCTCGGTAGCTCGGATCCGGAACTGTCGGCTTGGAGCGTGACCGAGTCCCGAAACTCTGGTCGCTTTTTCCTACGCGTGCTTTCCAATCCAAAGGCGCCTCGAGTGCAACTGGATTTCGTGGACGCACTCAGCGAGGCCGTCGTCACCGAGACCAGCGGCCCCGACCAGAAGCCCTGCAAGTGGTCCACTCGCCACCGCCCAAAGAGCGGCGGCCTGGCCGGCAATCCAACCTACCCTCGGAAACGCTTCAGCTGCCCATCTGGGGAGCCCTACCTCGTCGGCGTGACCGTCATTGACGATCCCGACGACCGTCCCCGGCGTTGCATTCATGCCTACCCAACACCCAATGGTCCCCTGACCCTCGAGTTCGCTGACGTCCCACTTGGCGCCGAACTTCGGGGACACGCAGGCTTGCCCTATCTGATGGTTCGCAACGGAGGTGGCGCGCCGGTCCAACTCGAGGTGCGCGTCAACGGCAAGCTGGTTGGAACTCACGTGCAAGAAGACCTCATGGGTTGGGCGGGCTTCCGCTTCCCAACGGGAGCGAGCCCGGGCACGCGCGGCAAGGTGCAGTTCCGAGTGTCCAGCACGAGTGTGAGCAACCGCCACTTCTGCTTCGCGGCGGACATGCGATGAACGAGCCTTCACGCAGTCGCCGTTGGCTGGTCGCCGGCACGGACCCTCTGGTGGCGCTTGCTCTGTGCTGCGGCTACGTGGCGTTGTTGCTGCTCACCGCAGACAACCTTGGCTACGCCCGAGACGAGGGTTTCTACTTCCAGGCAGCCCGAAGCTACGGCGCCTGGTTCGAGCTGCTGCTGAAGGACCCGGACCAGGCGCTTACCCGCGCAACCGTCGATCGCTATTGGGTCGCCAACAGCGAGCACCCGGCGTTCATGAAGGGACTATTCGCCCTCTCGAACCTGTACCTGTTCGAGAAACACAAGGTCTTCGCGGACGCTGGAACGGCGTTTCGATTCCCAGGCATGGTGTTGAGCGGCATCGCTCTCGCCGTGACCTACCTGTGGGGCGCGAAGAGCATCAGCCGAACAGCAGGCGTCGTTGCAGCCGTTCTGTTGGGAATGATGCCGCGCGTGTTCTACCACGCACACCTCGACTGCTTCGACATGCCCGTTGCGGCCATGTGGCTCATCACAACCTACGCCTTCTGGCGTTCACTGGATCGCGGGCTCGTCTTCGCCATCTTCGTCGGCGTGCTCTACGGCCTGCTACTGAACACGAAGCACAATTCGTGGCTGTTGCCCCCCGCTCTGATCGCGTGGCTATTCATCGTGCGCTGGCGCAGCCTATGGAGGGGTCTCAAAATCGGTCAGGTCCGCATCCCCAAAGCGCTCTTCGCCATGGCACTGATCGGCCCTTTGGTGTTCTACGCGTTGTGGCCGTGGATTTGGCACGACACGGGGAAGCGCCTGTCGACCTACGTGGCGTTCCACATGCACCACGAGTACTACAACATGGAGTTCCTCGGCCGCACCTACTGGAAGCCGCCGATGCCACGGGCCTACGCCTGGGTGATGACCTTGGCCACGGTGCCCGCCGTGACCCTGGGCTTGTTCATCGTCGGGCTGGGTTCAGGGGTTCGGCATTTCCTACTGTGCCGAGCCAGGGGCATGCTGGGGAAGCTGACGGCTCGTTTCGGCAAGACGCTGGAGCCTTGGAAACCAACCCGGGTGGACCAACGCCGGGTCGGCACCGAAGTGCTGTGGTTGCTGTGCATCTTGACCAGCTATGCCCCATGGGTTTCCAGCAACACGCCGATCTTTGGAGGCACCAAGCACTGGATCACGGCGTATCCCTTCTTGTGCCTGTTCGCCGCACGCGCGTTTTACGAGCTGCATGCTTCCGCGGAGCGATCGCTGCCGAAACTTGCCGCAAAGTTGCGCGGGATCCCGTTGCGGGTGGGCCTCGTCGCCTGCGCCTTGGCCGCGCCTACGCTGATCACGCTGCAGTCCCACCCCTGGGGCCTGGGCGGCTACACGCCCATCGTCGGCGGCGCCACCGGAGCCGCCAACCTGGGACTGAATCGCACGTTCTGGGGCTACTCGGTCGGTGCCATTCAGGGTTATCTCAACGACAACGCCGCCCCAGGCGTTCGGGTCTACCCCCACGACACCGCCATGCAGTCCTGGGACCAAATGATTGCTGACGGCAGGCTCTCGAAGCAGCTGCGCGGCTCCTGGACCATGGAGGGGTCGAACATGTCACTGCATCACTACGAGCCGCACATGAGCCGCATGGAATATCAACTGTGGCTCGACTACGGCACGACCTCCCCCGGACACGTGGGCACCTATCACGGCGTCCCGGTGGTCTGGGTCTACAAGCGCCGAGCGCCCTGACGCCGGCGCCCCGACCAGGGTACGACGTTGCCCCAACCCCCGACGTTGCCCCAACCCGGGTAACGGCGAGCGTAAGGCACCTGCGACGCAAGAACGCCGAGACTGCCCCAACCCGGGTAAGGGCGAGAGTAGAGCACCAGCGACGCAAAACGCCGCGACCCAAACCCACAACACGAGATTTCTCCGACAGGGTCCGCAACCCACGCGGCGTTCGTACCGATGGACGCACTCCCCCCCGATGTGGGTGGGCGCTTTGTGGCACCAGGGTGGTTCGGTGGGCGTTACGTCGCGCGAGCGCTGTGCGTGGCGCGATGCTTCGCAACTGAGTCGCCACTCGTACCGATGGACGCACTCCCCCCCCGACGTGGGTGGGCGATTTGCCGCGACCCTTCGCCTTATCTCCAGCCTGGCCCGGCCCGAGGTTCATGGTACCTTCGCGGCAGGGCGCTGTGAGGGCTGCGGGAACAATCAGTCGGCTTTTGGCCGGGGCCATTGCCGGAGCGTTTTGCTTGGGCTGTGGCGGTGATGAGTTCAGCTCGGGGACCGGCGGACAGACCGGCAGCGGCTGGCAGGCGGGCAGTGGCGGCCAGGCGGGCGGCGGTGGTCAAGCGGCCAGCGGCGGCCAGGCGGGCGGCGCGGGGGGAAGCCGTCTCGTTTTCATCTCGAGTCGCAAGACCAAGGGAGATCTCACGGGCCCTCAGGGCGCAGATGCGATCTGCAACGAAGTTGCGTCCTCGGCTGGGGTGCCAGGCAAGTTCGTGGCCTGGATTTCCTCCAAGGACTCGAACGCAGCGAGTCGACTCACCAGCGACGGGCCCTGGGAATTATCCAACGGAACGCGAGTCGCCGATCGCAAGAGTGAACTACTGAGTGGCTTCTTGCAGAGTCCCATCAACTTCTTCGAAGATGGCCAACCCTTGAGTGGCACGCAGCAGGTCTGGACGGGAACCAGGCCGGGCGGGACAGCAGCGACGGCGACCTGCGGGAAATGGACCAGTACTGACAGCAGTTTGCATGGCGTGGTCGGCGAGGCCAACAGTTCCAAGAAGCCTTGGACGGAAACCTCCACACCCCAAGACTGCGACGGCGAGCGGCGGCTGTATTGCTTCCAGCTCTAGCCAGCGGAACAGCTGGATCGGTTGTTGTTTTTGAGGTCGCGGAAATGGTGCGGTCTAGTGCTGGATTTGTTTGGTTGGGGTCGCGGAGTTGCCGCGGCCCTCGAGCCCTAATCTAGTGCTGGGTCAGGGTGCGCCGAACAACCAGCCGAGCGCGGTCGCGACGCGATGGATCTCGGGTTCCGTTCATCGTGTTGAAACGGCATAAGCTTGCTCATTCTGGCGAAAACACAGCCTGCGACTCGCCACGCTGGCCTCCTGCGAACAAGGAGAGGCAGCGCGCAAAGCCGAGCGCACGGTCGCTCGCGGGCGCGGAGGGCGCCGAAGCCGGCCCTCGACTCACTCGCGTGACTTGCGCCACTTGGACCAACGCTCGTCGTCCTCCACGAGCCACGCGAGGTGCTCCACTGCGCGCTCTCCGACGCTTCCGCCATAGGTGTGCCCACCGCCTTTGACGTATTCGATGCGAACTGGAACCTTGCCTCGCTCGAGCATGGCACGCCCACGCTTGGCTCCGTGGGCGCAGTGAGTGATCCCGCACAACAGCACCACGCGCTTGCCCCCCTGGGAGAGGAACTTCTTGGCGGTAGGGATATCCCACTCGCCGAAGCCACCTTCGATCAGGAGCAGACGCGATAACTGACCGGGAACCGTGTGGGCATGCAGAGCACCCATGGTTGCGCCCTGGGAGTAGCCCGTGAAGACCATGGCGCGCGTGTCCGCACGGGGGTGTTCGGCGCGGAACGCTTTGATGGCGGCTTGGACCTCTTTGCCCAACGCGTGGTGGTGCCGAAAGAACCAGCCCGTCTGCGGATGACGATTCATGGGCACGCCGCGAGGACACAGAATGAACACGTGGCGCCCGACGTGATGCGCCCAGTAGGCACACTGCTCTTCAGCGCGATCGCCGGCGCCGTGGGCGGCGACCATCACCGGAGCAGTCCGGGACCCAGGAGGCACGCTCACGATGGCGGGGCGGTGGCCGACAACCGTGAGTTCAACCAGGCGCGTTTCGCCAGCAGGCTCCGCCCGGTTGTCGGGTTCAGGGCCATCGGGCGTCAGGGCGCTGGGCTGCGTGCTGTCGGGGTTGGATGACTTGGACGCGACGCCGGGCGGAGCGGCTTGGGACGACGAGCGCGGACCTTTGCCGAAGCTGCTACCGCCAGCTGTCGCGCAACCTGCGTTCGCCACGCATGCTGAGACGATCAGAGCGAGGGTTTGCGCCCGCAAGCTCGCGAGCCGTGGCGGGGGGGACAGAACCCGCCACGACCTGAATGCGCATTGCTCTGCGAGTTGCCGCCACACGCGGCAACCATGGCATCAGTCTAGGCGCTTGCCAAAGGCGTGGCTCAGTTCCGCAGTCCCGTTGGCGTAGGGAACCGTGAAGCTGCGCGTCAGGATTGGCTCGGCATAGTTGTGTCGGTCGGTACTGCGCGCGATGAGCTGGTAGTTGACGGCGTCGCCCGCGGGAAGCGTCACGGTCTTTTCATAGGTGCCACCGCCAGCGGCAGTGAGGGGCACCGCCAGCGCGTAGTTGCTGTCGCCCAGCGTCGCGTTGTCACCAACCAGCAGCAGCTCCGTGGAGTCTGATAGGGAAAGGCCTCGCACGCTCACTTTCACGCTTCGGGTGCCCGCAGCAAAACCCGCTGACGTGGGGTTGAAGCTCGGTTGGTAGTCGTTGATGAGCTGGGCGATCTCGTGCTCAGCCTGCACGGCGAGCAAGCGAGAGCTGAGGATCAACATGTTCTCGTCGTTGAAGAAGCTGGCGAGGTTGGTCCAGTTATAGGAGCCCATGAGTAGCTTCTTGCCGTCGATGACGCACAGCTTGTTGTGCACTTCCACCAAACCGAGGTTTCCGGAACCACCACGCTTGTTTTCGAAACGCATCACGGGGATCCCCGCGGCGTCCAGCTTCTCGTCCTCGGTGCTATTGGCCGCTTGAACCTTGTCCAATACGACGACCACATGCACGCCTCGCTGTTTCGCGGCGATGAGTTCGGCAATGAGCCCGCTCTGATTGATCGAGAACATCACCACGTGAATGCTGGTCTTCGCTGCCTTCAGCTCGGATAGGACGATGTTGTAGAGCTTGTCATCGGTGCCGAACTTGACTTGCACAGGTGCCGACGTCGCGGCGGTGGCCGCATTGGCACCGCCCGCTTTGAGCTCCGCGAACTCTGTTTCGAACAATGCGGCGACGGATGGGTTGTCTATTAGGAGCAACTCCTCATCACTGAGATTCAGAGCGTTGGAGGAGTAGTTAGCTGAACCGGTCAGCACCCGCGCGCCATCGATGATAGTGAACTTGTCGTGCATCGTCGCATTGGTTGCACTCGAGTTGGTCACGCCCACGGGGGTGATCCCTGCGTCCTTGATCTCCTGGATCTTCGATTGATTGTGAGGCAGCGCCATCTGCTTGGCATCGAGCAGGACCTGCACGTCCACGCCCTTGCCCTTGGCTGTGCCCAGCGCTTTGATGATGCTGCTCTCTCGCAGGTTGAACATGGCGATGTGAATCGACTTGGTCGCGCCGTTTACCGCCTTGAGCACCGCATTTTTCGGGTCATCGAAGTAGGAGAACACCAGTCCTGCTTTGAGCACCGGGTCCTGCCAGCCCATGTCGGCGGCATCGAGGGTGTACGGAACCGGGCCTAGACCGTTGGGGCCACCGGGCGTGCCGAGATCACCCGTGCCGTAACGGTTCTTGGCGAGGGCCCAGCTGGATCCCTGGGTGGGATCGGCGCTCAGGCTCGTCAGCTCGATGGATGCACCGTCACCAACGGGCCAAGGCAGCTTCGAGTCATACTTGACCGCTGCCACCCGGGTTGATTGCGGATCGTCGAGGTAGACAGAGTCGCCGCCGTTGGCGAGTAGGAAGTTGTCGTAAACGTAGTCGACAGGGACGCCGCCGTTGTTGTGGATGTCGTCGTTGGGCCCAAGCACGACATAGGCGCCCGGCGCGACCTTCAGCGCCTGCTTGATTACGTGGGAGTTGCTGAAGTCGTCGCTGAGGGTGTAGCCATTGAGGTCCACCGCGGCCGGGCCAGCGTTGTAGACCTCTACGTACTCGCCCACGCTATCTAGCTTGTCCTTCGGGTTGATCATCAGCTCCGTGATCATCAACCCGATTCCGGAGCCGCCACCCGTGCCGGCGCTACCTGACGTACCGCCTGTTCCCGCAACTCCCGCACCGCCGGCAGCTCCTGCAGCGCCCGCGGCACCACCGGTGGTGCCTGCACCGGTGCCACCAAAACCACTGCCTGCCGCGGCACCGCCTTTCCCGCCGGTACCTCCGATTTGGGCATCCGAGTCAGAGCCGCATGCAGCGGCCATCAACGAAAAAACAAAGACTGCCTTCTTGATCACGGGATATCCCTGACTCCACTCACTGAGGTCGCGCCTTCGAACCGGCAGTCTCGCTCTAGGCGAAACTGGGAAAGCGGCCTTGCGGTGCAAGTCAGCGCTCCAGGTAGCACATGTAGGTGTGATGCGCACCTTTGATTACTATATACGCCGCGGTTAGTTCAACAATTACAGATACTTGTGCCGCCATCACGCCTGAACGGCGCCCCCTCTCGACCTACTTCCACAATCAACCTCACCTCACCCGAATCAACCTCACCCGGGTTGGTGTGAATCAACCTCACCCGGGTTGGTGTGAATCAACCTCACCCGGGTTGGTGTGAATCAACCTCACCCGGGTTGGTGTGCACCTCACCCGGGGCGCGCTTCCACCCTGGTTGATGGCCCCCACCCAATCGCCGCCCCCCACGTGACCACACCCGGGTTGGAGCGTGCCCAATAGGCATCCCGTCACAGTTTGGCGCACGAGCTTCGGGACTGGCGTTTCGTCCTCACGGGAACATTTCGATGGCGGTGCTGATGTCCCCGCAATGGTGGCTAACGCTTGGCGTCTTCTGGCACAACTTGACACGTGCCGCACGGGCACGTGGGTTGCTGTTAGTGCCGTGCATGGCGCACTTGCTCACGAATACTCGCAAACGTTCTTACCTCGCACCGCTCTTGCGCGGGGCCGCACTGCTCTTGCTCGGAGGTTGCAGATCCACAAGCAGTGATAGCCCTTCGGCCGGAGGTAGCGCCGGGCAGGGTACCGGTGGCGCGGGCACAGGTGGCCTCGGCACCGGAGGCAACCCACAGCAAACGGGTTGTCGAGGGCTCGAGAAAGCGTACCGAATCTTCTCATCCACGCCCGGCTCGTACTTTCGCGATCCGTACCTACTGCTCAGAACGGAGGGGGAGAGCTGCACCGCGGTCGTTGCGGTGCAGGGGTATCCGGCTCGGTCGTATAGTGTGAGCTTTGGTGAGAACCTGGTCACACTCCGACCCAACGGCGAACCAGCGAAGGGCGGTAGCAGCAGCCTGACCACGTTCCATCTCTACGCGTGGAAAGAGATCCGTCTCG
Organism: Polyangiaceae bacterium; assembly: GCA_965222375.1. Taxonomy (GTDB): domain Bacteria; phylum Myxococcota_A; class Polyangia; order Polyangiales; family Polyangiaceae; genus JACKEA01. Next base: position 880,438 of record CBDCTZ010000016.1, on the reverse strand, counting down.
GCCACAACCAAACGGAGCTTAGCGGCAGCGGCGAGACAGCCGTCTTCTACCGCTGGGATGAAGAGGACGTCTGGGGCGAGGAGAGCCTTACCTGGAAGATCGAACTTCGGCAGCCGGAGCCAGCCGAGCTGGATCTGGACAAGAGAATGCTCCCGTGGGCCGCGACTCCAGTCGGCGCGTTTCCACCCGTGCCGACCTTGGCGTCGCATCTTGAAGGCCCGACGAGCGTTGGACCTTCAAGGACGTGACCGAGACGGATGCAGTTGGCGTCGTACAGGCGGACGCGACCTTTGCGGGAAAGTGGGACGACGTGCGAGGCAAGACCGCAACGATCAGTGCTACCAAAGGTCTCAGGCTGCTGGATGGCGCCGACTTCGGGTCCACCTCCGCAACCCTGGACGTGATTGACATCGGCGCCGCCATTGCGATGCACGACATGTCCGATCTCAGCACGCTGGCGAAGCTTGGGTACGTCGCGCCTTGCAATCTGGGAGCGTGTAAGACTCTTGGCTGTGTCGAGTTGAGCGGCTGCTCCTACAACGGGATTGCGGGGCAACTGGACACGACCAACAAGAAGGAGGTCGTCCTGTCGATGCGCCTCCGGGAACCGGCATTCAACTCGCCGTCTGCGTCGCGTGTCGAGGTGATCGCGGAAGATGGCACTCGGCTGTCCGCTTCCAAGGGAGGAAGCTTCGTCAACGGCCAGGAAGTTCAAGATTGGGTCTACGAGGTGAGCGGTTGCTCCAAGGTCGGGTTTTCCATAGAAGGCGCAACCTCGTGCCACGGCTGGGGCGATCCACTCTTGGTCGACAAGGTGTTCGCGCAGTAGCGTGGGCGGATGAGCCTCAAGAAGCCCGAATCGAAAGCACCCAAGTCGCAGCCCACAGAAGCCAGACTGTTTTGGGAACGTCGCGGGCTGAAGAACCGCGGGCTCATCGCGTTCGCCTTGGCGGTCCTGACGCTGATCGTGTTTCACAATCCCCGCGCCTGGGCGGACGGAAGCGTGGCCACCGTCATCAACTACGGCGCATGGCTCTTGCTCGGAGCCAGCGCGCTGGTGATGTACTGGGCCGACGTAAAAGCCGCCGAGTGTCATGGCTACTGCCGCGGTAAGTTTGGCCTGACGCCGATGGAGTTGCGCGAGTTCGGAACCGACCAACCCGCCAACTAGCCGATCGAACTGTCGCGATTCACGTGCGTTCCGGAAATTCTGCGGCTTCCCGGGTCATCCTGATCCCCATTTTCGAACTCGTCGCGGGGGGGGGTGTTTGGTTCGTACCGAGGGACCGTCCAAGCGTAGCAGGCGCCCGCGCTCGAGGATGCGGTCGACAATGGCCTCGGCGAGGTCATCGTCGTGGAGGGCCTGGCCCCAGCGTTTGGGGTGCTTGTTGGTCGTGAAGACCATGGCGCGCCTGCGAATGTGGCGGTCGTTGACAACGTGATAGAAGACGTTGGCAGCGTCGTTGCCGTACGCGAGATAGCCAACTTCGTCCACGACCAAAACGTGGGGGCGTACGTAGGTGGCGATCGTCTCCCGCATTTTTCCTTCTCGACTTGCGGAGGAGAGGTGATCGATGAGCTCGGCAGCAGTGGTGAAGCGCGCGTCGAATCCGTTCTGTACGGCGCGGTACGCGATCGCTATCGCGAGGTGCGTCTTGCCACGGCCGGGTTTGCCGAGAAGGATTGCGGAACGCCCTTCGGTCACGAAGTCCGGCGCCAGAAGCGAGCCGATGGTTGTGAGGCGCAACGTCGATTGGTAGGTGAAGTCGAATTCCTCGACGGTGCGCAGGAAGGGAAACGCCGCTGCACGCACCGCGCGCGTGAGACGCGTGCCGCGGCGGTGGGCGACCTCCTCTTCGAAGAGCGTCTGCAGGAGCTGGTCATGGGTCCACTGCTCTTTTTCGGCACGTTGGACGAGGTCGCGCCACACGCGCCGTGCATTGGCCAGGTGTAGCCGCTTCAGCATCGCGTCGAGGTCGATGTCGGAATCGAGCACGACGGTCACGAGACACCTCCTCGCGCAGCCAGGTGGGGGAAAGCAATCGCCATCTGGCACCCGGCATCGCTGGGCGATTGCGCCCCAACGGGGCTGTCGCCATCGCCCTGTCGGGCACTCGACGAGAGCGCGCGACGCACACCGGCAACGGAGAGCTGTCCGCTTTCCACAGCGTGATGGAGCGCGGCGCGCAGAGCATCGTCGCCGTGCTTTTCGAGCATCGCGTAGAGCTCATCGACGCGGCGACTCGCAAGTCTCGGCTCGCGGTGCGTGATCTCGGTGAGGACCTCGAGGGCGTTTCGTCCGAGGTTGAGCACCTGTTGCCGCTTCTCGTAGAGCTTGGCCCGAGTGCCGTGCACGGCGGCGATCTTCTCGGCACGATGCTGGGGCAGCGGTGCCGGCGGCTCGTCCTTCGTGCGTCTACGATGGCGCGCCTCGAATCGTCCCGCGACGATGTGCACCTCGCGCTCGTACAAGAACAGCGTGCCGGCGACATGGGCGGCCTTGGGCGGCATCGAGTATGGCGCGCCTTCGAACATCACTTCCGCCGTGGGCCCAACGAACACTGGGATCCGTAGCGCGAGGGTTTCCGGAAAGACCTTCACCGGGCGGAGGCGCGGGAGCTCCTCCTGGCGCCGAGTTTCCGGAATTACGCCTGTCGCACGCGACGGCGTCTGCGTGTTGATCTCGGTATGCCAGGCTTCGAGCTGCGCCCGCAAATCGTCCTCGTCCTGGAATTTGCGGTGCTTGAAGAACGAGCTCTTCACCCAACCCACCAGACGCTCGACGGAGCCTTTCTGGTTTCCGCTGCGCGGAGCACACATCTCGACACCCACGCCGATGTCGACGATCGCCTGTGCGAAAACTTGGTTGAACTCCTCGACGTCGCGGCCCTTGCCGCTCTTCTTCACGATCGTCTTGGGGCGATCGAACACCGCCATGAGCGGCAGGCCGCCGAAGGCGACGAAGTCCCGTGCGAGGCAACGCAGGATCGTCTCGACGCGCTCGTTGTCGACGAGCGTGACGCGTGCGTACCGTGAGTACTTCAGCCGCGACGCGAAGAAGTGCACCCGTTGTTTTCGGCCGTCGACGAACCGCACGTCGACATGCCCGAAGTCATGCTGCGAGAACTCCCCGGGTAGCCCCTCGAAGCGAACGACCGGTGCGCCTCGCGGAGGGCGCAGTCCAGCAACGAGCGCGTAGAACGCGCTCTTCTTGCCGGCGTACCCCGCCTCCTTCGCGCGACGCAGCAGCTCCTGCGTCGGTAGACCGGGATCCTCGTCGAGCCATTTCTTGACCCGCTCGGTCAGCTTCGCCGTCTTGGACGGACGACCGATGCGTCTCTGCGTGTGCGCTGCCGCATCGTCCGTGTGCTCGACAGCTTCCTCTTTCTGAATTCGCCGGACACTATCGTCTGAGACCTGCGCCCGTTTCGCCACGTCGGCGGGCGTGAACCCGGCGCGCAACAAGACCTGTACCTCATGCCGCTTCAGCTGGCAGAGCATCCCTCCCTGATCGCGCGGCGTACTCCCCGTAGACATCAGCAACCCCATGATCGCGAAAATCAACGTCCAAATCATCCTGCATGCTCCTTTCCGCCAGGAGCCGCAGATTTTCCGGAACCGGGTGCCGCAGATTTTCCGGAACCATCAATTCACGCAGCGCTACCCCCCTGCGGTAGCGACGACCACGCCTTGATGAACGCGCATCGCATAGCTGCCGTGTGGGAATACAACGTCACGGACGCCGCATTTCCACCGTTCGTACGCCTGGCGGTACTCGGTCAGGAACCCGCGGACGCGCCTGAGCGCTTCAATTCTCCGCCATTTGTCGCGGCTAGCGATTCTCGGATTGAGTTTTCGTCTAGGTTCCTTGCCACGTGGCCGGTCTGAGAGACGCTGTGAACGAATCGCGCGGACGCCGAGAAACGCCCGACCCGCCCGCGCGAAGGCTGCGCGCACGCCAGCCTCCTTATCCGCAACGACCCTTTTCACGAGGTTGACCAACTCATCATCTGGCCGGCTCAGATAGATCGGCGGACGAACTATTCGAAGCGTTGCGGATTTGGGCATCGTTCCACAGGCTCGAAAGAACACGGCAGGCCTCATGACATGGAGTGTTCCGCCCGCGAGGTCACTTGGCGTGCTGCACAAGCCTGGCCATCGCTTGCCGCTTTCCACGAGTCCAGAGATTACCGGATTTGCAAGTGTATACGCGACCTTCTGGAGAACATCGTCATCGCCCTCGAGCCGCACCGCGCTTGGCGGCTCCGAAGCCCACAGGTTCTCCCAGCGTCCGTATGCCGCGTTGATGCACTTCGCCACGTACTTGTGAACCCAATGCAGAAACTCTGGTAGCCGGGCGCTCGGATCAGTCACGACAGCGTGCCAATGGTTGGACATCACGCAGACGGCATGCACCTGCACACCTGTCAACTCAGCCGCGTGGGCCACGCAATAGGCGAAAATCTGGTTGGCGAGTTTCGAGGGCCTGAGCCAGAACTGCCGCTGAGTGCAGCGACGCGTGATCAAGTACGTCGAGCCGGGTAGCACTTGCCGAGGAGTTGTCATGCACCTGTATCGGGCGACACGAGTTCGGGTTGCTCGAAAACATACAATAGCGACCAGGTTCCAGCCATCGCGCCCGTGAAGCGTGGTTTTCGCAGCCGCAACGTTCGGCCACCTCGATCGGCCCTCACCGGGGTTGATTGGTGACCGCCCTCACCAATTTCTGATCACCAATTTTCTGCTCACCCGGGTTGATTGGTGGGGCCCCGACTCTGGCGCGACAGCAGTCCTCACGACCAACAACCCGGGTGAACCCGGCATTGCTCCAATTCGCGCCAGCTCGTCACAGCGCGTTCACTTCCACTTCACCTGTGCGTAGCGAACAACGCCTCGCCCATTGCTCTGATCGGCAACCACGAGGCCCGAACCCGCCAGTTGGGGCCGCGTGGACCGCACTGCCGCGCCCGTCTGGGCCGCAATCCGTTTCGCGGGCGTCGGCGCACCGCCACCAACCCGCCAGCTCGAGACGTACAGTGCACCTCGGGCGCCCTCTGCACCGACCGCGACAAGTCGACACATGCCAGCTGTGCAGCGAATATCCAGTCCCACCGCGTCCGTGTCGAGGGGCCAATCGAGGCCCGAAGCTGATGTCAGCCCATCCGCGGCGAGCAGCTCCAACCGGGCGCTAGCGTGACCGGCGGCCTTCGGTTCGAGCCAGCCCAGGACGATTCCCCTGCTCGTGCGCGCCAACACGGGGGAGAGCGGCGCGACCACGCCTCGAATCGGCTTCGCCTCTCCTCTCGTCGATGCATCCCTGGCCGAGAGGCGCTGGACGCGCACGCTAGCCTGCCCCGCCGGAGGGGCCGCTACCCAGGCCACCAGCACGTCATTGCGGCTGGCAACGGTCGTGAGCGCAGACGGCGCGCCGCCTGCGGGGCCCAAGCGTCGCTCCGGCCCGGCACGTTGCAAGAAGCGATTGACCTTCGCGGCATATACCTCGGGCTTGCCGCCGCGCTCGTCCACCCAGGTCGCGATCCAGCCGTCAGACACGCGAGCGACACTCAGATCAGCCTTCTCGCCCTTGGCACGGGTCAACATGCGTTGGCGCAGCTTCTTGCCATCTGCGTCCACAACCGTCGTGAACACTTGCGGGACTTGGTTGTCGATGGCCGTCCACACCAGAAGGGATTCGCCGTGAGCTCCCTGGTCACTGGCAATCGCAACCCCGCCCGTTGACCGAGCGCGAAACGAAATCGTGTGCCGCATCGTTGACCCGAGGCGTCCTGTCGCCAAGAGCGCGCGGGGCGGATCGAAGCGACCATCCTTTGCCGGCTTCTTGAGACGCTTCCAGGGCGCCGTTGGATCGAAAAACGACACCCAAGCGACGATGCTCTTGTCCCCCTGCTCCGTCGTCGCGACAGCGGAAAGGGGTGCGTCCAAGCGAGCAATCGACGACAGAGACGCCAGCGCGGGCGGCGCAGTCGTCGCCTCACGCTCGGCAGCGGGTTTCCACCGCGACTCCGCACCGTCCGGCCGCACCGCGTACACCTGTGCCGGCGCCCCATCCGTCGCGGAGAGCACCAGGCAACGCGAAGGCCCACAAGTCAGTCCCCAAGCCAAGGGCGCAGCCTTGCCCCCGAGTGGCGCGAGCTCGAGCGGTGTCGCCAAGACTGGATTGAGCTGTTGATCCAACTCCACGAGGCTGGCAACCGGCGGAGCATCGCAACTCGCGCCGCGCTCACAGGGTCGCGCCAAGGTGAGAGCGGTCAGACCTTTGCTGCTCGTTGCGAGTTCGGGCACACCCCCTTCGACGCTCCCAAAATCGAGCAATGCGCGCTCCTTGCTCGCACGCGCATCCGGACCAATCCGCGCCACTCGCAGGCGCCGAGTGTCCGGGAGTTGATCGATGGCGTCCTCCCATACCGCAAAAGCCACCCGTTCGCCGGGTTCTTGGGGTGGGACCAGTCGAATCAGTGCCTGATCACCCCGGGGGTCTGCCAAGGGTTTTGGCTTCGCAGCGAGCTTTCCGTCGGCACCAATGGCGCCGCTCAAAACGCGAGTTTCCAAACCCGATCGGTCCGTCCACGCGAGCACCAAACTGCCACCTAGCGGCACCATGTCGACATCCGGCTCTGCACTTGCAGACGTTGTGACATGCACCGTCGACGTCGTGCGCCCATCAGCGTCCAGGCGCAGCACATCGACAGGCCCCAGTTCGGTGCCAGTCGCACGCACCACCGCGAGTGCCGCTCCGTCGCCGAAGGGTGACGTCTGCCAAGCCCGCACTTGATCGACGACACGCTGCACCGACGCGGAGCGAAGCCCCCGCGCGTAGACGTCCGCGCGATCGGACTTGGCGCTCTCCTTGCGTAGCGCCCACAACGCCAACGGACCCTTGGCCGTGTTGACCCAATCGACCCAGAGGAGCTCGCCCGGCTCCTCTGCCAGAGTCTGCGGCCCTGCAATCTTCTTGCCTTGCGAGTCGAGGCTGAAGGCCTCGAGCTTCACGGGCTGCGTCGCCGAAGACGCAACCAACACGAACCCCTTCGGCGTGGCCTCGAGGGAGACGAGGCCAACGTTCTCCGGAGCCCTGCCCAGAACTCTTGGTGCGCCGACGGGTTTGCCCTTCGGATCGAGCACCACACAGCGCCAGGTTCGAACACTCTTGTCCATGGATGCCCAAGCCAGCAAACGAGCATCACCACGGCGTGCCAGGTAGGGGCCGAACGTCCCCGCGGGGACACTCGCAACGCGTTCTGCGGCAAGCCCAGCGCCGTCCTGGCTCTTGCCCTTTGGCTTGGACGCACCCTTTCCTCCAAGTGCCGGAGCACGCTCCCCATCTCCCGTCTTGGGACCGCAGGCGACGCTCGCCAGCAAAAGCAGACTCACAGCGACCGAGCGCCCAGCGGCCCCGCAGACGGCTCGGATCGCCCGATGTCTCGAACAAAGTCGCATCAAGGGTCCGGAGCCTTGCAGTATGGGACCGCGCACGCAAGCCGAAGCCAGGACAATTGGACTACGATGCCCGGCGTGACGCTGGCCCAACGCCTGGCGCTCGCCATCGCAATCCTAACCGTCGCCACCACGGCCATGCTTGGCTTTGGTGTGCGCGAAGCGTGGAGGCGCACTGAAGACGAACGTTTCCGCGAGCAAGGCATCGCGGCGTTTCAACGTGCCCAGAGCGCAATTCAATCCCAGACCCGGGAACTCCCCGATCTGATTGGGCCGCTCTGCGCCCACGATCCGGTCGTCGACAGTGCGCTGATTGGCTTGAAGTCTGGCGATTTGGATTCGCGCCGGCTGTCCATGAGTCTACGCGTTCCAGAACTGCAAAAAGCGCTGCGTTTGGACGAGCTGATCTTGATCACCAGCCGCGGCGATGTTCTGGGCGCCGGCCACGACGAAGGTCTAACGGGCACCCGTGATGCGCCGCGCGCAAAGCGGATGGCTAACGAGAGCGTCAGCGCCCGCTTGCGCCCCGCCGCACCCATGGCCGTCGAAGCGTGGTGTCTGCGCCGAGACAAGACGCGACCCAATCTGTGGGTCGGCCTGTATGCAGCGCGTCACGTAGAAGCCACCTTGGCTTCCGTCGCGGAAGCCCACGACCTGACGTTGACTCTGACCCAGCCGCCGGCGTCTTCCGCGGAGATGGTCTCGACCATGCCCTTGGCGGACTTCGGCGTCACGCTGCATGCACAGCGTTCCCGGGTGCCCCTGACGAGCGCGCTGCGGCAGCTCGACTACACGATCGGCGCGATTGGCACGGGCACTCTGCTCATCGCGCTTGCGCTTTCGTTCCTGCTCTCACGGGGCCTGGCGAGACCCATCGTGTCACTGGCCAAGCAGGCCCGGGGCATCACCCGCAAAGAACCGAAGCCGGTCGAAGCCAGCGGCGGGCGGGAACTCAGGGATCTCGCCGACGCTTTCAATCAAGCTATCTTCGACCTGTCGGAGATGCGCAAACGCCTCGCGGCTACCGAGCGCATTGCCGCGCGCCGCGAAATTGCCCGCCGCGTCGCGCACGAAATCAAGAACCCTTTGGCCCCGATTCGAGCTGCAGTCGAGACCTTGCGCAGGCTCCGCGCGCGGGATGACCCGGCGTTTGACGAGTACTTCGACGAAGCCACGCGCACGGTGCTGGAAGAAGTGACCCGGATCACCAACATCGTCAGCGAGTTCACGCGGTTCGCCAGGCTTCCCCCTCCAAACCTCGCGTCCATGGACGTGATGGAGACAGTGCGAAAGGTCGTCGGACTTCACTCCACGGACGAAATCCCCGTGGAGCTCGCTGCGAAGGACGTTCCGACCATCAATGCGGACAAGGACCAGTTGGTTCAGGTGCTCACCAATCTGATTCAAAACGCCATTGATTCAGCGCGCTCCAGCACCTCACCCCGCGTCTGGGTCAGCCTCGAACCCAAAGGCCGTTCCAGGATCGAAATCGCCGTGCGGGATAACGGTCCTGGCGTAGCCCCGGAAATGCGGGACAAGCTGTTCGAGCCTTACGCCACCAACAAGACCGAAGGCACGGGGCTGGGCCTGGCGATTGTGGAGAGGATCGTGTTCGAGCATGGGGGCGAAATCAGTCACCACGACCCCAGCGAAGGCGGCGCGGCGTTCCGGGTGGTTCTGCCCATCCGCGGCCCCTCCCTGCTGGCTGAAGCCCCCGCGACCACGACGATCGCCTAGTCACAAAGACCAATCAAATCCACGAGTTACGCTCGCGGCGCATGGCCCAAGGGGAAGGAACTACCCGCGGGCCCCGGATAATGAAATGACATGCGCCTCTCTCTACTCGCGATTCTCCCCTTGATGACGGGTTGCACGATGACGATGCAATCCGTCGGTGACCACACGACGAACTACCACGCGGGTGCGAACGTAGGCTGGCACGCCTCGGGCCGAACTGGCGCCTCGCCCACCGCGCATCATCCCTCGTCGCCTTCCACGGGCAGCCACACCGCGGCAAATCCAACGATAAACACCAACCCGGGTGGGACCACCAACCCGGGTGGGGGAGTGGGGCGACCCGCGCAGGGCGTCGGCGTTGCGACAACGCAACCCGCCAACGCGACTCCGCCACGCACTCCGCACAACCCCGGGAGCGGCACCGCACCCCGCACCCCAAGCAACCCGGGTGCGGCCACCTCGCCGCGCCGACCCAACGTCGCATCGACAGCGCCGGGTGCGGTCACCTCGCCGCGCCGACCCAACGTCGCATCGACAGCGCCGCGCTCGCCGCGCAGGCCGTCGGGCAACGTCGCGACCACGTCTCCGCGTACGCCGCGATTTCCAGGTGGAAGTGCCCACAGCCCCCGCCCCGGTCGGCCCGCAGCGGCGACCCCATCCCGCGCCAAGCCCGTGGCTCGACCCGCCTCGGCAACTGGCTCGGTTCGCCCCGGTCGCAGTGCCCTGGGCAGCATCCCGACATCGTCTGCCAGCCCAGGCCGACTCCATCGCCCCAAGGCGCCCACGGGCAAGTCGCGCCCTGGCAAGCCGAGCTTTCCCAAGGTCTCGACCACCCCGCGGCCAGGTCGCCCCCACGCCAAACCGACCAATCCGGGCCTAAAAACCCCTCCGGGGCCCGGACCCTGCGCGCGAAAGCGCTGCCTGCCGGCCAAGGCCCAGCGCCGAAATTCGCGCTGATATTCAGCCCCTAGAGGCGACAATGGGCTTGTTCCCAGGCCAACGGGAAAAGTAACCTCAGCGGGCTCGGGGCCCGGGGGTTCTGGCGCCGAGCCCGTGGCTTCATGAATCGCCTCAGTCAGCGCCAAGTTATCGCCCTGATCGGAATCGTCATCCTGGCGGTGATCGTGATTGCGGGGATGAAGGCCGACCCCATCGCGGTCGGGCTGATGGCGGCAGCGGGCGTGCTGGCAGTGCTGCTCAGCGGCGCGGCGGGCCCCGAGAGCCAGGAACACCTGATCAACACCGTGCGGCGTTTGCTCGACGGCAAGCAGCCGGAGGCCCCTGCGGACGCGAGCGAAGACACCAAGCAAGTCTACAAAGAGCTGGAGGAAGTCCTTTCAGCGCTCAACGAGCTCTCTGAGCGGGACGAGCATCGCTCCGGGGCGGTGGACGACGCCAACAAGTCGGTGAACGAGAGCCTGCGCGGCCTGACGGACGGCATCGCAGCCCAGCTCGAGTCCAGCGAGGAAGCGACCCGCACGGTCAAGGCCATGACCAACTCCCTGCGCGAAATCGCCCAGCACGTAGAAGTGCTTGCGGCGAGCGCGGAGGAGTCCAGCTCGTCGATACTCGAGATGACGGCGACCAACGACGAGGTCGCCGAGAACATCGTGGAGCTGGCATCGAGCGTGCGGGAGTCCGTGGCGTCGATCGAAGAGATGGCCTTCTCGATCAAGGAGGTCGCGAAGAACGTCGACGCGCTCTCTCTGACTGCAGAAGAAACCAGCTCCAGCATGAACGAGATGGACGTGTCGATTGACCAGGTGCAATCGAACGCCAACGAGACCGCGCGCCTATCCGAGGAGGTCGCGCAAGACGCCGAGCGCGGCGCTGAATCGATCTTGAAGACGATCGGCGAGATCTACCGGATCAAGGAGAGCAGCCAGGAGGCCGTTGCGGTCATCTCGAACCTGGGCTCACGCATCGACGCCATCGGCCAGATTTTGAACGTGATCGACGAAGTAGCCGAGCAAACCAACCTGCTCGCGCTCAACGCTGCCATCATCGCGGCCCAGGCGGGCGAGCATGGCAAGGGTTTCGCGGTCGTGGCCGACGAGATCAAAGATCTGGCGGAGCGCGCCGGAGCCAGTACCAAAGAGATTGCCGATCTAATCAAGACGATTCAGGCGGAAAGCCGCAACGCCATCCAAGCGGTGGAACGTGGCGCGCAGAACGTCGACCGCGGCGTGGAGGTCTCCAACGAGGCCGAACGCGCCCTGAAGAAGATCCTCGAGAGCTCTCAGAAGAGCACCAACATGGTGCGCGCCATCGCTCGCGCAACCGTCGAGCAGGCAAAGGGAAGCAAACAGGTCACGGACGCCATCGGTCGTATCGCGGAAACGGTACAGCAGATCGCCGCAGCCACGGCCGAGCAGGCCCGAGGCAGCGAGCTGATCATGAAGAGCAGCGAGAAGATGCGCGCCATCAGCCAACAAGTGGAGCGCTCTAGCCAGGAACAGGCCCGAGGTGGGCGCCAGATCACTCAGGCCATCGAGAGCATCAGCCACATGGTCAATCAGCTCAATGCGTCCCATCGTCAGCAAACACGCAGCATCGAGCAGGCCCTGGGCGCCTCTCAACGCATCGAAGACGCCGCTCGCCGCCAAGATGCCGCGCTGCGAGACTTGATCACCAACGCCGAGCGCCTGCGCAAAGCCGTGCACTGAGCCGCTCCGGTGTTTCCCTGGGAGACCCTGGGAGTCGGAGTCGCGGGAGCCATCCTGCTGGCGATCTTGCGTGCCCGGCTGAGCCGCAAGGTCCCACGCATCTTCAGCCCCGCGCACGAGCCTAACCGCTGGCAGATCCAGGACGTCAGCTTGCTCTTGCTCGCCGTATTCGCGGCGCTCGCGCTGCGACTCTGGAACCTGGAGTCCCGGGTCATCGACAACGACGAACCCGCAAGCTTCGGCTGGACGGATCTCGATGGCTGGGCCCGAGAGCACGACGCACGCCTGCACCCCCCACTGCCACCTTGGCTCATGAGCGTCGCGTTTGGCCTGAGGGCCATCTTGGCCGATGCCCGCAGCGTCAGCGTCGTCGCCGGGCTCGTCGTCGTCGCATTGACATTTGCCGCACTTCGCGAGCGTGGCCGCATCACCGCGGCAACAGCAGCGCTGTTCGTCGCGATTGCACCCGCAATGCTGCACGCCTCGCAAATGGCCCGGGGCTACTCCCTCGCGGCGGCGCTGCTCATGGCGACCCATGTGCTCCTGACCCGGGCGCTTCGCTACCGAACCGAACGGGCATGGCTCGCCTACACCATCGCGGGCACGACAGCCTTGTTCACCGAGTACATCACCCTCGGGCCCATTGCCGCCGAGGCCCTCGTGGTGCTGCTCGCTCGAAGCTCACCCCGCAACGCACGAGCTGCCGTGCTGACGTCTCTTGGCGGCATGCTGGCCGTCAGCGCGTGCTTCGTCCCCTTTGCCCTATCCACGTTTTCCCTGGGCGTCGGAGGGCCCCCCCGCGACCCCGACGGCATGTGGCTCCCTCTGAAGCAAGGCTTGGAGCTGTTTGGCGGGGCAGGCGGAGCCGTTCTGGGTGTCCTTGCGCTCCTGATCGCGCTTTCCGCATGGGCTAGCGAGACCACGAACGACCGAAACGCCAGCCTGGCCATCCTCGCGGCGCGCCGAGCCGGCGCGGCTGCACTGCTCGGCTTCGCTCTGCTTGCCCTGGGTGGCCTCATCACGGCGATGCGCGCCCGATATGCCCTACCGGTGTTTCCGCTGCTGGTCGTGGCTTGCTCTGCTGCATCAACCCGGGTGCGACCCAGTGGCGCCAGATCCCCGGCTGGCTGGCCGGTCTCATCAACCCGGGTGAGGGCAGGTGCTGAATCAACCCGGGTGCGGGCTCGGGTCGCGGAGGGGATGGCTGCGGTGGGGGGCGTGGCGCTGTTTTTCAGCCATGTCGCGCTGTTGCCCTGCTACCTGCGCCAGACCTGCGCAGCGTCGGAGATCGGACGCGGTCCGCCCCTCCGCGACACCCTGACCAGCCTGCACGCAGATCCTCGCGCGCCCGTAGTGGTCGTACCCAGTTGGTCGATCGCGGAACCAAGCTATCGCCTCATCCACAGATTCCCAGGCCCGGACTCGCGCCGCGATTGCCCCGCGCGCCTATGCGTCGAAAGCCGCGAAGAGCCGCGCCGCGCCATGTACGGCCTCGACGCAGACGAGTTCCCCAAACGCTTTCCCAAGTTGCATGCCAGCTTGGGCCACAGCTACGTGCTCGTCCGCGGCCCGACCCAGCTCGAGCTACCAGCGTGCACCCTAGAGGCCCGCGACACCGACGCCACGCTCTACCGTTGCCCGTGAGCCGCCCAAGCCAGTCACCTGACGCCCGCGCTCGCTTTCATCACGCCACTGAGCCGCCCAAAGCCGGAACACGCCGCCTTGCGGCCCAAGCCCCCCGGGGCCACTTGACGCTCGCGGTTGCTTTCCATCACGCCGCCTTATGGCCCAAGCCCCTCGGAGGGTCACTTGACGCTCGCGGTTGCTTTCCATCACGCCGCCTTATGGCCCAAGCCCCTCGGAGGGTCACTTGACGCCCGCGGTCGCTTTCATGACGGCATCGTAGTCCGCGCCGGGAGCGACTCCGCCGACGCCCGCCTTGGCGTGAGGGCTCGACGCGCTGAGCTTGTAGTTCTGAGAGGAGAGATCCGAAAAACCCAGGCTCTTGAAGTCACCACTGACCGCAGTGTTGTTACTGGACGGGTATTGCTTGCCGGGCCCCAGCGCGATCACGTTTCCCTCCATCTTGGACGCGGCGTCGCTGCCTGCCGCAAACTGGGCTTCATCATTGCTGCCGCTGGTGCCATGGATGCCGTAGCCCGGCGTGCCATAGCCAACGATGTTGTTGAGAAACTGAAAGTTCACCACCGGGCCCCAACCAGGGTCAGGACTGAAGCCCAAGTACGTATAGTGATTCAGCATCGTGTTGTGCTCGATGACCAGGTTGACCGGAGCCTTTCCGACTTGGAATCCGCGCCCTTGCCCGCCGTACTGACTGTCTGGCCCGAGCTTGTCGAAAATGTTGTGAGCCACATAGACATCCGACGTGGGGCCCGTCTTGATGTTGTTGCTACCTCCACCGCTGATGTTGAAGGCGTGCTCGGTCTCGGTGATGATGTTGTAAGCAAAGAGTAAATCTTCGGTCTTCTGGAAGGTCTGGGTCGGGTTGGCTCCCTGGGCGCTCGACTTGATCAGAATCGCGTAGCCCGATTGGCACTTGGTCCAGTTGCCTTCGAAGACATTGCCCGTCACGACGACCCGCAAGCCGTGCTTGAGCTCGAAGAGGTTCTTCACGCACCAGACATTGCCGTCCTGGAACTTCCAAGCGGGCGGCTTGTAAAAATGGTTGTTGCACACCTCGATATCGCCTGGGATGTGACTGGCATCCGGATTGACGACACCGCCAAACATGACGTTCTCGCCGGACGCTTCCAAGAAGTTGTTGACGATCTTGTAGGGCCCCGTGCCCGAAAAGCCCCCCACCGCTTGCGCATCCTGGCCGACACGTTTGATGTCGGATACATGCGAGTTGATCAACGCGTAGTGGCTGCCGTTGAAGGCGAATCCTCGCTTGGTGCCATACATACCTGTTGTCGGCGACGGGTTCGGAAGTCCATGCACATACACGCGGTCGAAAACAATGTGATGAGGTCGTAGCGAGACGGGTTTCATGACGGGCGGTTTCTGGGAGTAGTCGATGGCGTCCCCCAACTCCACGATGCCACCGTAGGAGTCGGAAGCCGGATCGACAGTCAACTCGATGCCCATGAAGCGATAGTGATGCGCCTTGTCCTGGGCCTTGACTGCTCGATAGGAGCTGATGGCCGGAATCGTTCCGTTGCCTTTGGGCGCAACGATCTTGGCCATGTGTTTGGCATCAGCGGGAGTGACACGTTTGCCCTCGGGGAGCTGGTCGAGCGCCGAAGAACGAATCGTAATCCACTTCGTGCCAGCCCCCTTGTCTTTGAGCACCACCTGCTCCGTGAAGCTCGCTCCAGCGGGCAGCACGATGGTGTCGCCGGGTTGGGCCTGATCGACGGCGTTTTGGATCTTCTGCCCCGCCTGAACGTTGATGATCTTCCCTTCAGGCGGAATGCTGGTATCAACCTGAGCTTTGGGCAGATCCATGAACGCAGGCAGGTTGGCTGGAATCGAGCAAGTTGTAGAGCCATTGCCCCCACCACTTCCAGCTGCCCCGCCGGAGCCGGCAGCACCACCCGAAGCGCCCGCACCGCCGCCCGCGCCCGCAATGCCCGCCGTGCCGCCGTTTCCGCCAGCTCCACTGCCACTAGCACCCGAGCTACCCCCCAATGCGCCGGCGCCCGCCTGTCCCCCAGATTCCGAACCGTCGTCGCTACCGCAACCCCCCAATGCGGCGCAGCACACTCCAACAACAAGACCCATGATTCGTGTTCCTGACGACATCTGTCGACTCCTGTCCTTGGACTCCTCGTCCAGTCTCCTAATTGTCGGAAAGCCGCACGAACCCGCGAGAAGCGGCTACTGATCTCGCCTAAGCTCCGACGCGCCCCGCGCGAGATGAGGCCAGCGCAACCGGATACCTGGGGGGCCTAGGGGGTGGCCGGCGCCCCGGGAGCGTGTGGTACAGCATGGCCGTGACCGCACGCGCGAAACCGCGACGCTCCGCCGGATGCACGGTCATCTTGCTTACAGGCGTCGCCCTCGCCATCGGCGTCATGGTCTGGCCCGACGCGAAGGATCGGGACTCCCACCCCGCAGCTCCAGAACCCGAACGTTACCCCAATCCCTACAAGGGTCCCGCCCCCGCTGACGTCACCTTGCTCCTAGACGGGCTGGTCCGAGGCTCGAAGCTCGATGGCGGCTTCACCGTGCGCGGCGTCAGCCCTCCCGAAGCTCGTCGAATCATCATCGATGTCGAGCGCGGCGACGTCGGCTTCCGCATTTGGCTCACGCGCAAGGGCGCCGACGAACGTCGTCCTCCCGCCAGCAGCGCGCGCTACGCTCTCTACGTCGTGCAGCCCCGCCCAAGGTCCGATGCCATCACCGACGACATGAAGAAGGCCGTCTTGGGCGACATCAAGCGCCGCTTGATCAAAACCGAAACCCGCGCGGCAGTGCCTGCTGGGCTCTGATTTTGGGAGGCGTGGCCACAAGCTAGGGGAATCCGCATCGACACCGGCTCACTTGATGGGTGGCGGTGGCGGTGCAATCAGCCCGAGGTTCAGGCCCCCAGGGTACTGGTGCCTCGTACAGCGACCGTATCCCAGGATCTGCAGCCCCACGGGCACATCGCTCTCGAGAGTGTGGGCCGCTGTCTTCGCGCCATCGAGCTGGACGCGCGCCACGGAGTAACCGCCACTGATCGGAATTGGCGTCGCTGCCACCGGGCTACCATCAACTCGGATGTTGGCGCCGTCGGGCATCTTCCGGCACGAAGATGCAGGGCACACCGGAGATGACTTGGATAGGGTGGTCAGCCTGAATCAGAGTACCGCTGAAGTCGGATCCCGGCGTGCCAACCAGCTGCACGACTTCCCCACGCGCGAGCGCAAAAGAGACCACCTGGCCCGGACCCGCTGCAGGCACTCCACCGCCCGGAGCAACGTGACTCCTCGCGCCCAGCTCCAGCTTGACCTGGGTCCCGCCGCAGTCCCGGTGACCGCCACGTAGGACATGAGTCCACCACTTTGGCGAACGGGATAGCCGATCACCCTTACATTTCTGGTCAAAACCGTGGTGGGCAACAGCAGCGAGGCATCGTTCGAAAAGGAAAAGCAGCCGCCGGCCCCACAGGCACTCCAATCCTTGTCTGGATCCGAGCTATTCGATTTGTATTGCAGCGCGTTGAATTGGTAGACCGACACCGGCACGCTGCTCGTCAAGCGGTAGCTGCCGTGGGCCACGCGCTCACTATCCGTCACGGGTTGGTTGCCAGACACGGGATCGAGGTTGGGCCCCTTGAGCTTGGGCACCCATGGCAACGCAAACTTGGTCAAGCTGTTCGGAGCCACCTGACCCTGCCGTCGCGGCTGCGAGGCCCCTTGCACCCGCAGGTGGCTTCGATGTGCTTGCTTGTCACGCTGCCGTCCCATGGGCCAGCGAATAGACAGGGAGCTGACCATGAGCGTCGACCAACGGCTACGTGCTTGCCCCTACTGCGGCGGGCGTGAATTCCTTTGCATTCAGCGCGCCGGTATCGACATCGGTCAACCCCCCCAGTTGATGGGCGTGATGGCTCGAAAGAACCTGCCGAACCTCTTCCTGCAGGTCACCGTCCTGACCTGTCGCGGCTGCGGCCAGCTCGAGCTGTTCAACACACCAACGGCGACGAGCTCACGCAAAAGCTCGGTGGAAGCGTGATCCAAGCCGGCGTGTAGGGCTGCGCACGCCAATGCCTCCGCGTCGCCTGCCACAGCTTCACGAATCTCGTGAATCAGGCCAGCTCGGGTGGGCCTGGTCGGTTTCCCTTCCAGGCCTCCCACAGATCCGGACGTGCGGGACTACCGCATCCGGCTCCTCACACTACGGATTCGCTACGTTTAGTTTGCGCGCTGATCGTCGAATTCGCGCTAGCTGGAGCGGATATCGCTTCAGCAGGCATTTCATCTTCGGCCAGTTCATGCGCGATCGCCAAGAGCGGCGGTCGAGCCATTTGCGC
Source organism: Polyangiaceae bacterium (assembly GCA_965222375.1). GTDB lineage: Bacteria > Myxococcota_A > Polyangia > Polyangiales > Polyangiaceae > JACKEA01. Next base: position 862,600 of record CBDCTZ010000016.1, on the reverse strand, counting down.
CACAGACGGATGACCCAGTGTCGGAAGTGTCCAATCGCTTTCGAGTTTCCGGTGATTCCGTAATAGTCGAAGTGACCTTTCAACTTCTTCCTCAGCATCTCGCACTGCTCTTGAATTGGGTCGTGTCGGCAGCGTTGGCACCACTTGTTGATGCGCGCTAGCGCACGGCTCAAGCGGTCCTTGGCGGTCTTCTGCCTCACCACCCAAGCGACTGGAGGTTTTCCTCCAGGTTTTCCGCATACTCTGCCGCGGTCTGTCCGTCGACGCCCTGGGCGCCACCCTTGCGCGTGCGCTCATGCGCTTCGCGCAACCATTCGATATCGATGTGAGGGGACAGCGACGTTAACGCTACCCTGGGCATTTGCTTCGCCAGCTCTGCTATCCGTTCGAGTCTTGTTGAGACACTTGTGGAGCTTGGTCTCTCCGACATCTTTCTCTCCTAACGGTTCCGTTGTGTGGCACTCCCTTCCCTCCACAGGGTCGCTTGGACACTTCCCCTGCTTCGACGGCTACTATGGAGCGCTCGGCCTTCTCGCCGCCCGTCCTGCGTCACTTCGTATTCCTTCGATCGGCAGTACCTTCCTTGCGAAAGGAGACGACGGGATTTCCCAGGTTCCTGGGGGACCTTGGCGCGCGTGCCTTGCTCATCGACCCCGGTGGGTCCGCTGCATTCCATCGGACCATTCGGGCTGGCTGCCCTACTCTCTTCTGCAGCGATGTTGCCTTCCGCTCTGGGTCGACGGCGTCGGCACCCACATCTAGGTTCTTTCGGGGCTCAATCACACGGCCCACACGCTGGCTGTCTACGCTTCGCAGCTTTCCTTCCCGCTTTCGCGGTCGTACGGCCACGCAAGACTCGCTTCCGGTTGGTGGTCCACCTTGGCCGGGCGGGACTTGTCACCCGCGAGGTCCCAGCATGAGGTTTCTTTCTACTTTCCTCTAGTTGACCTCCTCCTCATCCAGGCTTTGCCTGGCGCACCGACCCCATCCCACAATGCGTTCGACAGGTTGGCGAGGCATCGGCTCGCCTCGCGCCTTCGCCCAACCAAGTCCGACCACGCCCGCCACGATGGTGCATTCTGGGAGGCAGAATTCCGCGCGTAGGGCCACTTCGTCGAAGCCACCGAGCCAGAATCCCGCAAGGCCCCGGCTGATGCCCCCAAGCAGGAGTTGGTGCCCGAAGATGGTTCCGTTACGAATCGCCGCGTCGCGAGGCTCGGCGTAGCAGGAGCGCATGTGCGCAATCGCCGCGTCTCGCTGCTCTGGATCGTACCTCCCTCGCGCGATCAGCTCATCCACCGCCCGCGGCAGCTCTTCCTCGAAGACACGAAGGTCTACGGCACATACGACGGCCACGGCTGCTGCCGCAACTTGTCGCTGGTCGAGGCAACACCGCTGGAGGCGCCGACGGTCTTCGATGGCGTGGCAAACGATGGGTCGCCAGGGTTGGAGGTTGAATTCCGATGGCGCAGCTACAGCCGAAGAGAGCAGAGAATGCACCACCGAGGGATCGAGCGCTTGCCCTGAGAACTCCCTCGCTGTCGCGCGCAAACGCAGAGTGTCCAGAAAGCGCGGGTGAACCCCGGGTGTGGGCTCGACCAGCCCGAGGTGTCCGTTTTCTCGATGACTCCATTGCCAGGGGCGAATCTGGACCTGACTGTAGCCGCCCAGCACGAATGGGTCCGCTTGCGCGAACTTCAATGCCTCGTCACTATTCGGGAAACTCCCAATGACCATCCCGCCCCCGGCCGCGTCGTCGAAAGGGCCTGCCGCGATCATGCGGCCCGCAGCCTCTAGCCTGTCCAAGTGCAAGCAGTGAGCCCGAACCGTCTCTGCAGGGCGCGTGCGCGTCGGCTCGACGGGGGTCAGGAAGATGGCGTACTCAGGCATGGCTCAACGCAGTCGTCACCCCGCGATGAGTCACGGTACTCACCGCGTCATTGCTGGAGTTCCCGCTTCGGGCTCCGGACGTAGCCGAACTCTGGGCACCCTTCAAGCGGCGCAAAAGCCGCTTGGTATGGGTCATCACTCAACCAATAGCAGGAGGCGGTCAGTTCCTGGCGAGAGTTTCGCTCCCGAGGCTGTTGCTAGTGGGCATGGCCCACTTTCCGGATAGTCCGGTGCCGGCGCGGGTGTACACCACGACTCCGGCGCTGCCACCGATGCCCCAGCCGACGACGAAGGTCGAGCCTTCGAGGATACCAACGCCGCTGTACTTTTCACCGCTGGTGAGCGCCCAACCCACCTTGTGGACCGAGCCAGCGGGGGTAATCGTCAGAGTGCCCTTGTAGTCCGAGCCGGTCTTGGGCGACTTGCCTTCGACCTTGTAGGCGCCGTTGAGGCCCTCGGGGCCGACCGCGGTTTCGGTGCCAACTCCGGCCGTGGCGTTGCTGAGTGCCCAGCGGCCATTGAGGGTACCGCCGTTGACCTTGTAAACGACAACGCCGTACTTGCTGCCCGTTCCCCAGCCGACACCCAAGATGCCGTCTTGGTCGATGCCAACGCCGGTGTAGCCGGGCTGGCCGGACAGGTTCCACTTCAAGGTGTAGGCATCAGCCGCACTGGCGATGTCGACGCTACCTTTGTAGCCACCGCCACCACCAGGGTTCGACGCTGCGGTGATGTTGTAGTTGCCGGAAAGGTCGGCGCCGGCTGAAGTCGTGGTGCCCGTCGTGGACGTCGTGCTCGGGCTCGGCGCTGACTTCTTCTTGCAGGCGAAGAGAGCGATGAACAGTGTTGCGGCAGCTGCGGTTGTCGTCAGGCGAGTGCGGTTGAGCATCTGAGTCCCTTTCACGGAGGGCTTCGAATACCTCGGGCGGTCGAAAACCGCAACGCGAGTTCGCTGCCGCGCCTGAACTCTGGCTCAGTCGCCGCTAGCGTCGGTACTGCCCGAGTCGGCTCCCGCGTCTGCCCCGCCGTCACTCGAAAACACGCACTGCCCCGCGTTGCACTCTTGGCCGACTGGGCACTTCACGCCAATGCAAGGATCCGGAACGCACGCGAGCGTCATGGGATCACACGCTTGGTTAGCTCCACACAGTGGGCCAGCGTCGGCCGCACAGGGGTCGGGCACGCAGGCGTATCCCGCGTCCGGCAAGGGCAAGCAAACCTCGTCGTGGTTGCAAGTCACGCTGCAGCCCGTGGCCTCGCACTTGCCGTCGTCGCACTGCTCGCCCGCGCTGCAATTCACGCTGGCGCAGGAATCGAAACACCCAGCTGCCGTGAAGTCCGCGTTCGGCTTGCAGGCTTGTTTTGCACTGCAGTTGTTTGGCTCGCAGGGGTCATCGACACACTTGCCGAGATTGCAAACCTCACCAGCCTTGCAGGCAGGCAAGCAGTCGAACACGCCCGTGCCGCCACCGGTGCCACTTCCCGCCGAACCAGCACTGCCACCGGAGCCGCTCGTAGCGCCCGAGCCACCAGCAGCAGTACCGCCAATGCCGATGCCGGCACCGCCACCCGCACCACCGCCAAAGCCTCCAGTACCTGTGCTGCCACCGAAGGCACCAGCGCCCGCGGCTGCCGCAGCACCACTGGGCACTTCTGGTTGCGGATTGAGATCACACGCCGCGGCGCCCGCGAGCGCACACCCCAGCACCAAAGCAAGCCAAGCCCTACGCAAAGTCACGTGCACACTGTACACCGAAAAGGTGGCAGGCGCCGGTGGCGAGCCCAGGGCACGCTCCAACGCGGGAGTTCTGGGCAAAACCTTCCGCAGCGTCACAGCAGACGCTGGGATTCGACGACGGCCGAGACCATGCGCTTTCGCTCGGCGCCGATATCGGCGGGGTCGCCGCTCAGGCCAAACAGCCCGATGCTCAGACCGACGCTAGGCAGCTCGATGGTCTCCTTTGGATTACCGGGATTGGGAACCTTGATCATTTCCGCCTTCAGCTTGGGCGTCAGAATGTCGATGCGGGTCGAGTTCTTTCCCTCACCGCGCTTGAGCGGGATGCCGAGGGCGCGCACTTCCAAACCTGGATCCCGACCACTGGGCATTTGCACTTTGGATCGAACTCGGATCCGATACTCCACGCCCCGGGCACCTGCTGGCATACGCAACCGCCGCTTCGCAAGGGCTGCTTGGGTGCGCTTCGCGACCTCGGTCCAGCCGGCGAAGGACCCCGCGGCTTCGATCACGTCGACGAAGGCGAGCTTGCCTTTGGAGTTCACCTGCACGACAAACAACGCACTCCCTGTCGCCGGCGTATTGCCTGACAAGGTGGTGCGTTCCAGGGACGAGAGGACTGCACCATGCGCGCCCAAACCCAGAGCCAAATCGCGGTCTGCGGCTCCCGCAGCAAGAGACGCGGAAAGGCGTGCGTTGGATTCCGCGATGCGCTGGCGCCGGTGGGACTGGATGCGCGGTGTTTTCGTCAGTGCCGGGTTCACGCCGGGTCCGATCCCGAGTTGGGACAGGCTGAGGGTTGGCGCGGGCGGCGCGAGGCGCGCAGGGGAACGGGGGTGCGGCTGCGGGGGTTCACTTGGAAAGGCAGGCGCGTCCAACGCGCTACCTGGAGTCGGTCGCACCCTGGCGCTCGCGCTCAGCTTCGTGAGCGGTGACTGCGGGGGGAGCGCCACACTTGGATGGCGCTGCCTGATCGGCGGCCGGAGCGCAGGCGGCTCGTCGAACCGCAGCGTCACTTCGACGCGATCAGCGGGCAGAGTGCGCAGGCTTCGCTGAAAGTATGTCGGCGCCGTCCAGGTCAATGCAGCAACCGCAGCAAGACCACCGTGCGCGATCAGCGCGGCGACCAGGCTCGTCAGATAGCGACTGCGTGCGCGACTCACTCGGGGCTTCTAGCTCGACGCCGGGTGCCTCGCAAACTCGCGACCGCGGATCGTGGCGGCGCCCTGGTGATATTGACGTCGCCGGCGCTCGAACGGATCCTCTTTGTCGCATGAGTCTGAAGCGAGGGAGCGCCACAGCGCTGTGCCTATTGCTGGTCGGCTGTGGATCGAGATCCGGCCTGAGCGAACCCCTCGCGACGAATCCCACCGATGCTGCTCCGGACGCCAAGCCGGACGGCGGTGCTGTGCCCGATGCCGCGACGGACGCGCCGCCGGACGCGGCGGTATGCGACCCACCCTTCGCAGACTGTAATGGTGATCCAAGCGATGGTTGCGAGACGAACCTGCAGCAGGCTCCGTCGCACTGCGGCGCATGTTTTCGCGGCTGCCTCGGTGCGGCGTGTGTCGATGGGCAGTGCGAACTCGTGACCTTCGCGAGCGGACAGGACTCGCCGCTAGGCATCGCAGTGGTCGACAACACCGTATATTGGACGAACGAGGGGTCTTCAGGAACGGTGATGGCACAGAACACGTTGATGGAAGGTCCCGTCGTGCTCGCAGCCGGGCAAGCGTTCCCACGTTGGATCACTGCGACCAGCAACGAAGTGTTTTGGACCAACTACGCCGGCGGCTCCCAAGGCACTGTCATGCGCATGGTGCTGACCTCACCCACGTCCGGCTTCCCCTATGTGGTGGCAAAAGACCAAGGTGGCCCGGACGGGATCGCCATCGACCCGCAGCATGTGTACTGGGCCAACTTCGCCTCGGGCTCGAATGTCGCCCGCGCAAACAAGAACGGCAGCGAGTTCTCTGTGATCGCGCCGAACCAGGACAACCCAAGCGGCGTGGCTGTGGACGATAGCCGCGTGTACTGGACGTCCCTCGACGGTTCGGTTCGCTCTCGTAGCAAACAGGGCGGCGACCAAGTCTTGCACGCGGGCGGCCAAGATGGCCCCACAGCGATCGCGGTCAATGCGGGGCATCTGTATTGGGCCAACTACAACGGCGGACAGGTCATGCGCGTCGCCCTACCGAGCGGGTCGCCGCAGATGCTCTACGCCTCCGGGGAGCGTGCCTTCGGCATCGCCGTGGATGGCCAACACGTTTACTGGACGGACTTCACCCGCGGAAGCGTGCAGCGCGTTGCCAAAGCGGGTGGCGATGCCGAATTGATCGCCGAAGGTCAGAAGAACCCCGCCGGAATCGCCGTCGACGATCGCGCGGTCTACTGGGTCAATCGCGGAGGGCAAGTCATGCTGCGCGCAAAGTGACGGCGGATCACGCGGCGTCTCGCCGACTTTTGCGGTTCACCCAGAACGCCGCCAGGGCGGCGAGGAAGGTGACGACGACGGGGATCCAGATCCCCCTGAAACGTGGCGGCGGAGCGGCAGCCGGACGGCCTGCGGGATCCGGAGTGGTGCGGTCCCAGAACTGACCCGTGTCGTTTGCTCGTATTCGCGCCACGAGCAGATCCACCGCCCTCTGGCTGGCCCCGGTCGCGGCGGACGGCTCTCGGATGACGACGAAGCTCTTGCTGCGCTCGGTTCCAGAGGCGCGGTCGGGATGCTCGAGTCGAAATGACGTCTTGGCGGTCCCCTCGATCTCCACGAAGATCCGTTCCGGCTCCACCCGCACATTCCACAGTTTGGCCTGCGGTGTGACGGCGGCTCCCAGGGTGTAGGGGCGGAACAACGCCATGACGTCAGCCTCGCGCCCGGACGCAATGACCGGCGTGTCGGCATGTGCCGGCGCAGCCAATACGCACGCCCCGATGCAAGCCAGGAGCGTGAACAGGCTGTGTACACGGCTTAGTGCCTCCATGCTTCGTTCTTCGTAGACGAGACCGTCTTCACACGGGGCAAGTGAATGCCATAGCTCGTCTTGTAGAAGCGACGTGCAGCTTCGCGGATCTTGGCAGCCGGGCGATCAGTGATGGCGATGAACAGCTTGGCAACCTGAGCGCGGCGAATTCGTCGGCGCCCAACGTACTTGTCCGTGTCGATCTTCAACTCCCGGGCAATGCCCATGAAGGCCGCGAGCACCGCGTAGGAGTATGCGTTGCCGAGGGAGTGCTTGGTGAAAGCATGCCGCGCCATCAGCGCCAGCTCCAAGGTCGGCGACGGACCCGAGTCGATCAAGCTGGCCAGGAAGGAACTCATCTCGTCGCGCGCCCGCGCCGGGCGACTGCCGTAAGGAGCATCCAACGGGTTTTCGACGCCCAAGAGCTCCACCAACATGGGAGGCACCGGCACCAGGTCGCGCCGATAGTCGAGGCGATGTTGCACTTCGTGTCGCTCCACGCTGGCAACGTAGTGATCCCGGAGCCGCTCGAAGGCGGCGAGCTTCGGCTTGGTCAGCAGTTCGTCGTGCAACTCGTCCCACTCGTGAAGCCCCGCCCGGGGCACACGGAGGGAAAGCTCTTTGGCGTAGTCGGCCTCGGGCACCAGGCGCTGGGGCACGACCAGGAGTTTGCCCAGGCCCGCCAACTCTCTGCGCCACTTGTCCACGAGCGCCCTGCGACGTGCCAGCAATTGAGCAACGCTGCGTACCCCCTCGTCTCGACCCTCCGGAACCTCTGCGAAGTAGGAACGCACCAGCTTGGCGCCTCGCTGGTTGACCTTGGCGACCCATTTCGCGCCCTGCAACTCCGTCTCCTCGTCGACCAAGCGCATGGGCTCGCCTTCAGGTAGCGCCGGAAGGACGTCGCGTACGAGATCGCTCTCGATTTGATCGAGCAGCACAATGGCGGCAGGCGTGCTCGGGCGCGTGTAGCCGTAGTAGCCCTGGTTGAGGTTCAGCTTGTCCAGCCGCCATAGGTGAACCACCCGTTCACTGCTTCCCGCACCTTCCACTTGGGCCTCGGCTTGGACGTAGAAACCCAAAAGCACGGGCGACACAACGCGTGCGTTGCCCACGAAGTCCGCGTCGACGAAGAACGGTTTGTTGTCCTTGGCTAGCGCCCGGTTCAGCGTGGCCGTTTTGGCTTCGTAGGCATCGCGTGCTTTTCGATCCCGTAGCCCCGCGGCTCGAAATGCCTGGGTTGCCTCGAGCAGATCCGCCAGGCTGGCAACCACGGGCTCACCCAGGGCCTTCTTGGCGGCGGCGTTGGTGGCGCGTGCTTTGGCATCGTTTGCTCTTGCGGCATCATTTTGGGACAAGCCGACCACGAAGTCCGGCACGTCCTTGCCGAAAACCTGCCCGCCAGCGGTGGCGGTCGGATCGAAAGGACGCGTCAGCCACCACACGAGAGCGACGCAGAACGCCGAGAGCAGCACTGCGAGCACGCCGCCGAGAGTCAGCCAGGGGCCGCGCCGAGGCTTGGAGACCTTCGCGGCCAGCGCGGTCTGTTCCCGCGTCACTGCGTCGATGTCGTCGAAGTCAGCTGTCAGAGCGGCGCCCGAAATTTCAATGAATGCCAGGCGCATCTGGTGCGCGTCATCCAGTTGGTTCGTCGTCAGGCGCGCGCGCTCCAGGGCGCGCCGCATGCGGCGCCGGGCCGTGAAGCGCAAGAGGGGGTCGAACCCCTTGAGCGCAGCGAAAGCATGGTGAGGCTGCCCCTGCTCGATCCCCTGGGCCAAAGCGAAAAGCGCCAGCCGTTTCACGTTCGAGCCATAACACGGCGCGCGTCGGGGCTCACCGCGCAGCGACGTTTGGCAGGGTGGGCTAGGTGCAACACACCGTGGAAGCGGTGGCCGCGGTCATGGCGCCGGTTTGCGCGCCCTGGGGCGGCGTGCACCTGCCGGGGATTTCGAGTTCAGATTGCGGTCCAGTCCGAAGCGCGCAACGCAGCTACGGCAAGATCCGGTACAGCGCAACACGCAGCGTTGTGCCCTGATAGCTGTCCCAGCGCATGCTGCTTCGTGCGGGGAGCGTCGCTTCGGCCACGAGCTGCATGCGCGCTGAGCTTTGGTGACGCGCACACGGCGAGCGGCCCTCGGGCGTCGAACATAGGCTCGAGCGGTAGTAGAATAGGGGGCGCTTCTTGATGGGTGGGAGGCCAGCTCCGTCGGCGAGAGGCCGAGCCCGGGGCGTCCCGTCGAGAGCGTAAAGGGGTAGGACGAGCAGGCGTGAGCCCGCGCGCGCCAAGTAGCGCACATCGGCGTCGAGAGGCAGCTCTCGCCTCCACTCGATGAAGTGCTGCGCTTCCAGGGAGTCCGTGGGGAGCGCGGCCAGCTGCTCGAAGCGCAGGGCCCAACTCGCGGTGGTCAGGGCGCCGATGCCGAGCACGGGCAACGCAAAGAGACGGCGCGCCATAGCGGGCATCCCCAGGCGCAAGCGACGCTGCAGGGGTCGCAGCACTCGGATCACGCCGGCCATGGCCAGGCACAGCGCCACGGGGAAGTAAGCGCGCACCGACGCCGCATCCACAGCGGGGTTGGGTTTGCTCAGCATGTCCGTGCCGGCGGCCACGGCGGCGAGGGCGGAGCCAAGTAGGAAGAACACGACGCCGCGAGAGTTACGCAGCACAAGCAGGGGCACGGCCGCGGCGAGGGCGCTGATGATGACCAACGGGGAACCCAGTGTGTCGCTCCGAAACCCAGTGCGGGGCATCCAGCTCCGACCCAATTCTCCCTGCAATACCTGCAGCAGAGCGCCACCACTGGTTACGAGCACGATGCTGCCCACGATGGCGTAGGCCGCGAAGGTCAGACGCACGCGGCGTTTCATGGACCCCAGTCCAAGAAGCGCCACCGCCGGCGCGAATGAAAGCGGTACCCAGCCGAGGGGGTGAACGCGAAGCGCCTGCGCCAACACCACGCCGGCGGCGATGCAGAAGAGGGCTGCGCGCCGATCGAGTTTGGCCCGGGCAAAACCCACGCAGAGCAACGCGACAGCCACGAAGGATAGGGACGTGAACGTCGAGAAGTATGATTCGCTGCGGGAGATGCGCGCCAAGACAGGTTCGACGGCGACCGCGAAGGCCCACGCCACACTCGGCACTGATGCGGCACCCACAGCGCGGCAGGTCGCGTACACAGCGAGAGGCGCAGCCCCAGCAAGCACGGCTTGCAACAAGAACACGCCCGCTTCCGAGCCCGGAAAGCTCCAGTGCGCAGCCCACCCGAAGATCTCGGCGAATCCCGGCCCGTATTCCGAACCACCCGAGAGTGCAATCTGGACCCAGCGCGCCCCGTGTCCGTTCTGATGAAAAAAAGCTTCGGGCATGACGGCGCCGCGGGCCACGACGGTTAGGCCCCAGGAAACGACGCCCAACAGCACCAACATGGCGAGCCTCTTCCAGCCACGGCGCGGTCTTGTCGCGGCCATGAGGAAAGCCAGCACCGCCACGATCAGCAGCCATGGTGCTGCGGGCCGTCGTGGAACGGCCAACTTCGGCAGTGTGGGTGGGGAACGTTCGACACAAGCCGCAAGGGCGCTCAGTCCGCGCCGACGCGCTTCGGGCTCTCGAGACCAATCGGCGATCTCCGCTATGGGCGAGAGCGTCAGTTCACCGACCTTCAGGAACCCGTCCTCGTTGTGCGAGCTGATCTCGATATCCAGCTGCCCGTTGAGCTTCACCACGGCTTGACCCGTCGGGCAGCGATCCAACTTCAGGTCCACCTGCTCGCTGCGGGCACACTGTCGAACCCAAGATTGCAACTCGCCACTGCAGCCGGCGGGCTGTGCCTGCGCGGTCCGCGACAGGGTTAGCAGAGCAAGCACCACCCCAAGGGCGGCGAGGGCGAGGCGCGCTAGCGGCCGCCGCGACCGGGTGCTTTGGAAAGACTCGCCATGGCTTCGCTCAACCCCTCCAGGGTCAGCGGGAACATTGGGAACACCTCGCCGATCGCCTTGCACGTTCCACCACCCCAGTAGTTCGGTGGGTCGGGGTTCAACCATACACAACGCTCGAAGCGTTGGGCGATCAGCATCAGCCAATCCAGCCCACTCATCGCCCCGGGGGCGCCCCAAGGTCCAGTGCCGAGCAGTTCTCCGGGCGCCATGGCCGCATCGCCGACAATCACGACCTTCCAACGCGCGTTGAGTTGATCGATGAGATAGCTGACGTCTTCGGGCTCCATCAGCGCGTCGGTGCCGTACACGCGACCGTAAATGGTGTTGTGGAAGTAGTGGGTGCGTAGCTCCCGGAAGTTGGACGCGCGCCGGGCCGCCGAGAAGAGCTGCGAGCAAGTATGGGCGTAAGGGTCCATGGAACCCCCGACATCCATCAACAAGAGCACGCGGGTGTTGGAGCGGCGAGGCGGGCGCAGCACGATTTCGAGTTCGCCAGCGTTCTTGGCGGTCGCATCGATGGTTGCCTCGATATCCAGTTCGTCTTCGACGCCTTCTCGAGTAAAGCTGCGCAGCTTTCTCAGAGCGACCTGGATCTGTCGCACGTCCAAGACCAAATCCGATCGATAGGGTCGGTAGCGGCGAGCGTCTGCCATGCCCATGGCACTTCGGCCGCCGCGGCCTTTGCTACCCGCGCGCATGCTGACGCCGCTCGGATGGTAGCCACCGGTTCCGAAAGGACTCGTTCCCCCCGTGCCGATCCAGCGATTGCCGCCGTCATGACGTTCGGTCTGCTCACGCAAGCGTTGTTCGAGAAGTTCCCGAAGCTCCTCGGGACAGAGCTCCTCGATGGCGGCTTTCTCTTCATCGGTGAGCCCCTCGAGGACCTTTGGATCCTTCAGCCACTCCTCTAGTTCAGACAGCGCACTGGTGGTCTCGACGACCACGCCCTTGAAATGGGACAGAAAGGCCTCGTCGAATTTGTCCAAGTCGCTTTCCCGGTGCACCAACAACGCGCGGGCGACGTAGTAGAACCCGTCCAAGCTGTTCTGATGCAGGCCGAGGGACAAGGCCCGCGAGAGCTGCACGGCCTCCTGCGCACCCACGGCGAGGCGTCGATCTCGAAGCGCGTAGATGAAGGGAACGACGAGATCGCTCACTTTGCCTCACCCTTGCCGCAGCGTTGATCCCCCGGCGTGGAGACGATGAGCTCATAGTCGCCAACGTCGACTCCGGGTGGCACGACCACAGAACCCGAATAGGACCCGTCTTGCCCGGCGGCTAGGGATTGAATCGGAATGGTTCGGCCATCTTGTGCGCGCAGCGCAAAGTCGACCCGCACTCCGGCGCAGCCCTTGCCGTCCGCCTCTATCCGACCGCGCACAGGTATGGGTTCTCCTCGGCGCGCTTGGGTCGTCGTAGTGCGCATTGCGACCTTCGCCTCCGGGCGCGGGTCCTCTTCCTCCTCTTGGGTCACCCCGGCGCCTCCGTCCACGTCGCCCAAGGGAGCAGGCACCGCGCTCAACCCACCATCGGGGCCGAAGGGGCCGACCGCGGATGGCGAAGGTTGAGGCACGCCCTGCGAGCTCGGTCCAGATCCCGAAGCACTGCTTCCATTGCCGCTGCTGCTGTTGCCACCACCCAGTGCTCGACCCGCCATGTCCAGCCCGCTCTCTGAACCCTCCGGCCAGGCGAAGGGATCCTCCGGCGGTTGGTGAACCGGTTGATTGGGGTCGAGCTCGGTCTGCATTTCCCCGGCAGCTCCGCCCAAATCGATGCGATGCCAAATCGACCCATCGAATACCTCGACCCAGGCGTGAGCCTCGTTGCGAGCCATGCGAGCGGGTAGGCCAAGGGCGAGAGCCGTGATGACGAACGCGTAGGCTCGATGGCGGCATACGCCTTTTTGCTCCAGCGCCAACTCCTTGTACAGCTCGATACCCCTGGCTTGAGGTCGCGTCGTCGATGGCGAAAACGCTCGGAAGTGTTGCACGAGTTGGAGCAGTGCTTGCCGGGGGCTGAGCGCTTTCGAAACGCCGAGCTTGGTCAGCACCTCGGACCCGGCCTGGGCGGCATGAGCGGGCAGCAGCGGCACTCGGCGGGCGAGAGCTGACCAACCGACATCCGCGAAGTCGCTGCCAAAGGACGCCCGGCGAATCGCGAGCTGAAGCACGAGGCGTACACGCTTTCGTGCGGGTGCGCGAATGAACCAGTTGTCCGCGCCGTCCCGCAAAACTTCGAACTTCACCTTTGGATTGGTGTGCGCGGCGAGAATGCGCACCCCGGGCCCCACGCTGGGAATGCGGACTGGCGTGTCCTCGGCCAGGTCGACCACCAAATCTCCGTAAAACTGGTCGTCGCCGCTCGCCACGTGCCCGCCAATCGTGACGCGCTCCAGGTTCTTGTCGTGCACGACGAGTTCGATCGAGTTGTCGACACTGTCGTAGGCGTAGAGCCGCTTGAACGGCGTCACCGCAGGTATGAAAGGGTCGTCGTAGCTGACCGTGTCTGGGCGGGTCGTGTCCCGGTCGATGCGATAGCTGGCATCAACGCTGCTGGGCGTGGATGTGCCGCCGTAGGCCAGTTCGCTCTGGTCGGGCTCTTTGGCGACGTCCGGCGCTCTGACCGTGCCGCTCGGGGTGTCCAAGGCGGCTGGCATCTTGCCGCCGGCGGTCGTCGCGCGCAGCGCGAGGTCTTCTTCGGGATCGGGCTCGAAGTAGGTGTGCAGCACCGGCCCGGCAGCAACAGCCGCGCTGGCCACGAGGGAGGCGGCGGCGATGCTCGCCAAGATCTTGCGGATGTGCACGGGGAAAGGCTAGCGCGCGGTGAGGCCGATCGCGAGTCCCAGAAAGGCGTGGAATGGATAGTGACCGCCTTTGGGCGTAGGCTTGGCGCATGAGAAGGGCGCTGATTCCGGCAATCCTGGGTGCTTGCTTGGGCCTGCCCGCCGGCGCCTGCAGCTCAGGCGGAGGCGGGAGCGGGGCCGCGCAGCCCAGCCACGATTGCGGCAACGGCAATCGGATCCGGGTCGTACAGCCGTGCGCAGGTTGCGCCTCGAGCGCGTGCCCGAGTGAGACGGGCGCTTGCTTGGGATCGGGCTGGCCGTCTGCGCAGTTTTCGGGACTGTGCATGCCGTTGATCAACTGCCTGTGTACGTGCTCCGACCAGCTCTGCGCGGATCTGTGCGTTCAACAGGCACCCAAAGACTGCCAGGATTGTCTCAGCGGCATGGGCAGCTGCCTGTCGACCAAGTGCCCCAACGAATGCCCCAATCTGCCTTTCAGCATTCCGTCCACCGGCACCGGTGGCTCCGGCGCCAGTTCCGGTTCCGGCGGCAGCGGCGGCTTCGGCACGGGAGGGCTGGGCAGCGGAGGGTTAGCTGGTTTTGGCGGTGGCTTGGGGGGACTCGGCGGACTGGGTGGAGGCCCCCCTTGTTTGCCACCCGAATTCCCATGTTTTGACGCGCCGGAGTGTTGCTCCGGGGTCTGTGCGGGCGGCTTCTGCGAGTAGTCAGCGCTGCGACCTTTGCGGGATTCGATCCCGAATCATTCAAAAGTTGGCGCTTTGTCCTCGGGCCGGCGATGATTTCAACGTGCGCCGCCTTGGCATCATTAGCTTCGCTGTCGGACTGACCTTCGCCGCTCCGGCAACCGCCCAAACCTCGGACGGTCAGATCATCGAGGTGCTACCTCCCAAAGAGGAAGGCGATCCCGATGCGCCCGAGGAAAACCCAGGAGGCGAAGACGCCGACTCCTCAAGCGAGTGGGACTACCAAGGCAGCTCCAGTGGCGGCTGGGGCGATAGCGGCGGCGCCGGGTCCGTTCAAATCGGTCTGCGCCTGGGTTTTGGGCTCCCGCTTGGCGAGTCCATTCAAGATGTCGACCTGAGCGATGGCCTGGTTGGGCAAATCCCAGTGTGGCTGGATCTCGGTTACAAGATCTCACCGAAGTTGCTCGTAGGGCTCTATGCATCGGTAGGCTTTCTTCTCTTCGAGAGTGCGGACGCGCCGGGCGATCCCGGTTGTCCCGACGGAGCGGATTGTTCCGGAACGGACGTGCGACTCGGCGCGCAGTTCCACTACTTCACCAATCCCGGAGGAGCCACGAGCTTCTGGCTCGGCGCCGGCATCGGCTACGAGTGGTTCAGCGGGACCGTGAACAACACGGACACGCAGCTGCGTGGCTTCGAGTTCGTCAACGGCCAACTCGGATTGGACTTCGCCACGGGCCCCAACAGCGCCCTGGGCCCCTTCGCAGCACTAACGTTGGGGCAATTCAGCAAGGTCAAACTCTCGGGCGGCGGCGCAAGCCAAGACAACGACATCGAGCAAACCGGGATGCATCAGTGGCTGATGATCGGCATCCGCGGCACCACCGACCTCTGACTCACGTTCAGCGGCGAACCCTGACCCAACTCGGACATCTGGGCTCCCAGCGCCCAGGCTGCCACGCGTAGCGTACGCCATCCCAACCCCAAGAACCCTCCACCCACACCGAGTCGGGATCGGGCTTGGGCGGTCGCACCTGCCGTCCAGGCTCGGGTGGGCCCCCCACCAACAGATCCCCCGCCGAGCTACGCTCGTCGGGGCGGGGAGGCACGGGGCGGCTTTG
Source organism: Polyangiaceae bacterium (assembly GCA_965222375.1). GTDB lineage: Bacteria > Myxococcota_A > Polyangia > Polyangiales > Polyangiaceae > JACKEA01. The sequence goes on along the minus strand of CBDCTZ010000016.1, from coordinate 847,466 downwards.
CTCCATGGTCGGGCGCCGCTCGGCACCGACCACACAAGCCGTAAGTACCAGCGCAGTGGCAGCAGCTGGCCAGCGCCCATGCATCACCTTTGGGGATAACACGCCGTGTTCTCATGGCCCAGGCCTGCCGCCCAGCGCCAACTTGACGGCAGGACGCCAAAGCGGGACGCCTGGCCGCGTGTCCCATCAACCCCTGACCGTGGCAGAGGTATTTGGACTCTCACCCTGGTCCAAAGCCCTGCGTGAAGTACAGCTAGCGCTCGGTGGGGATCCTCTGACCCCCAAGAGCCGCTTCGGACTGTCTAGCCTCCGCGTATTTCGGCCGACCCTGGCGCTGGCGACGTGGACACGGAGGGCGCGCAAAGACGGTTTGATACCCGTCTATAATCTGTTCAACCACACCCAAACAGATCCTGATTTGGGTTGGTCGGTGCGAAAGACCCAAGCCCGGGATTTTCGCGGCGGCACGCTGACCTACGATAGTCACAACGGGACCGACTTCGCGATTCCCGTGGGTACGGTCGTGGTCGCGGCGGCCCCCGGGAGAGTTGCGCGCATTTCTAGTGAATTCAACCGAGGTGGGCTCAAGATCCTGATCGATCACGGAGATGGCCTGCTCACCTCCAGCAATCACTTGGGCCGGGCACTAGTGCAGCAAGGCGACATGGTGCAGCGCGGAGAGCCCATAGCTCTGAGCGGCGCCTCGGGTATCGACATGCTGTTCACCTTCCCCTGGAATGTGCCCCACGTGCACTACAACGTCTGGCACAACGGCAAGTTGGTCGATCCGTTTTCAGCAGAAGACGAAGTGTCACTCTGGCTGAATGGCAACTCGCCGGTCCCGAGTAGTGGACCGATGCAGAGTGATGAGTACATAACTCCGACGCGCTTCAACGAAAACGCCGTCGAAGATGCCATCGACGCCTGTATCGATCCTGCGCTGCAGAGACAGCTCGAATTCAGTCCCGAACCCGGGGTGGACATCCTATTCTATTATAACGTGTACCCCACGCGCTTCGCGAGGCGACCCCACATCGTTCAGGCGGCCATGCCACGCCGACCTCGTCTCGATTTGCCCTTTAGATCCAAGGACTTCCGCGGTATCGTCTTCCCGAATTGAGCGACGTGCTGCCTGATGAGTGACCCGATCCAAAGCCTCGAGAAGCGGCAGGAGCTCGATGACCTCGCCGCCGTCGAGGGGCTCGAAGGCCAGGACTCGATCGAGCTTTCGGAACAGGGAGCACCCGGGTCGGAGCGGTCTCTACTCGCGCTGATTGCCACACTCTTCTTGCCGGGTCTAGGGCATGCACTGCGCGGGCACGCGCGTCGCGGCATCTACTTCTTGCTCGCGCTGCTCAGCCTGTGGCTCGTATTCACGGTCCTGAGTGCTTGGTGGATGGTCGCGTTGCCCGCCGTGGTCATCGCAACTTTCGCATGGTTGGCCGCATGCGCATTCGATGCCTATCGCCTCCCCAAGAAGGAGCAGGCGACGAAGATGTGGTTCATCTTCGCCGGCGTGTGCGGGTTCACCTGGCTGATCGCTCCCGTCGCCATGAGCGCGACGGTACGAGCCGTTTGCATCGAGGCGTTCAAGGTACCGAGCGCGGCCATGTGCCCCACGTTGCAGGTTGGCGACCAGATGTTCGTGGACAAGACGGCGTACCGCGGCGGCTCACCCGCCCGAGGGGACATTGTCGTCTACGAAGGCGGTAAGAACATGGCATTTGTGCACCGAGTCGTCGCCGTCGCGGGACAAGAAGTGGAAGTGGATCCCAAGGGGCGCGTCACCGTCAACAGCGAGGCCGCCAAGGTCGAGCCCGCCAAGGAACCAGCATGCCAGAGCGCCCTGGCGCATACAGAGGTGCTGGGCACGACCCATGGGATTGTCCTGGGGCCCGGGGACGGCCCCACAGCCAAGCTTCGCGTGCCTGAGGGTCACGTCTTCGTTCTGGGCGACAACCGGCCCAACTCGGTAGACAGTCGAAGTGTCGGAACGATCTCGACGGACTCGGTTTTGGGGCGGCCCTATCGCCGCTACATGCGCGATGGCGCCATGAGCTTCTCCAAGATCGAGTAAGGCCCGGTCGCGACGCCGGGTTGGCGCTGGGATGCGGCCAGAGTTCAGGCATGCGTTGGGCCAAGCGGGCAGGGTGGAGCCTGGGTACCGACGCACATCCCACATCTACTTGACCTCGCCGTCCACCCAAACAAGGGCAAGACCCTACGCGCCAGCAAGTGAGTCGGCGCTCAGCACGAGTCGGGTACCCATTTGCTGAAGCTCGGTCGGATCGTGACGTGCCAGCGCCCACGGCCGCGCGAATCCGCCCAGTAGCCTAGATTACCGATCAGGTTTCCCCTGGGGGCGCCCATGGCTTCAGCGCGGTTCCAAACCTGAACTGGGGAGCAACGCGGCTTGGGGAGGAACGGCATGTCGCAGGTCCATTGGGCGAGGAACGACGTCACACCGTCCTTGGCGACGTTCACGTAGACGTAGCACTTGCTCTTGAACGGAGCGTTGTCGGGGTGCCCCGCGGGCCGAACCGAAAGGGAGGGCGAACGAAAGCGATACAGCACGCTGCTCGACATGTCGAAGCTGAGATCGACCTTGCCGTTCGCTTTGATTCCCGAGGCATCTAAACGGACGAAGCGTGCATCGGCAGCGTGAGTTTTCGAAATCCGCTCCGCCTCAGGAAAGAACGCCCACACGTCGAAGTTCTTGATGTCCACCTTGGGACCCGGCTTTGGCAACCCGGGCAGCACGAGCGGGTCGTCATCGTCGTCATCATCAGCCTCCGGATCACTCACGGCGAAAGGCTCTGCCGGGTCGGGCGCACCGGGGGCAGATGCGGTTGAATCCTCGCTAACCAAGAAGCCACCGACGAGCACAACCACCCCAAGCCCGAGCAGGCCTGCCAACAGCACAACAGCCCCGATCGCCGCCAGCAAGTAACCCATGCCGCTCTTCTTCGGAACTGGGGTCGCAGCCGCCGCCGGCAAGGACGCACCGGCGTAGGTGCCGGCGCTGGGAACGGTCGGGCTCGTAGCGGCGCCGGCATTGGCTGGCACTTCCTGCATCGGCGCGGTGGAGCGGATCCCAGATCGCGCTCGGGACTGCATGGCTGCCGCCACAGCACCACCGGTTGAAACCGGCGCCCACGCCGAATCCGGCAACGAACGGGTCGCGTCCAGCAGTGCTTGAGAAAACTCCTGAGCAGTTTGGTATCGGGCAGCCGGATCCTTGGCCATCGCCTTCAGGATCACGCTTTCGTACGCAGGGGGCAGGTCTGGGCGCAGCTGGGTGGGGGGGCGCGGGGGCTCCTCGACGTGCTTGCGCAACAGGTCGAACAGTGCCGGCGCATCGAAGGGTTTTTGGCCCGTGGCGCCCTCATACAGAACTACACCGATGGCATAGAGATCTGCCCGCGCATCCACGCCCTTGCCTAGCGCTTGTTCCGGGGACATGTAGTGCGGAGTACCGAGCAGGGACCCCGTCCGCGTGCCCGAACCGGGTGCCTCGGATCGCAGTTTCGCGATACCGAAGTCGAGGACCTTGACGTGCCCCGCTGGCGTCACATGCAGGTTGTCGGGTTTCAAGTCCCGGTGCACCACACCTTTGTCGTGCGCGGAGCCCAGCGCGTCGAGCACCTCGCCTACAACGCGAGCCAAGGTGCCAATGGGAACGGAGCCTGCCTCGAACAACGCGGCCATGGGCGCGCCGTCCAAATACTCCATGACGATGTACGGGCGACCATCAGGCAGCTGCGACAGATCTAGTACGTTGACGATGTGCTCGTGCCGAATCAGGTTCACGGCTCGCGCCTCTGCAAAGAACCGATCCACCAAAGCGGGGCTTCGAGACGGATCCTGGTTGAGCACCTTCACCGCGACGCGACTGCCGATGCCGGGGTGCACCGCCATGTACACGGCCCCCATGGCCCCGAATCCGACCAAGCGAGTGATGCGATAGCTTCCGACCAGCGAACCCAATAGCGGATCTTGGGCTCGCTCCAGAGTGGCGCCGTCCTCGGTGCAGAATCCACCGGCGGCGGCGCTCCTCCCGCACTCGGGGCAGACGTACATCCCCACCAGAGTGTCAGGGAGGACGGCCAAGCGCCAGACACCCCGGCGGGGCACCTTCGCAACCCGGCACCTTCGCAACCCGGCACCTTCGCGACCCCAGCGCCCAAGCGCCGCCGCTCCGCAACCCGGGACCCATGAAAGCGCCCGCGCCCTGTACATCAACCCGGGTCCTTCTAGGCGTCGCATCGGGCGCATCAACTCAGGTGGGGCGCCTCGCACATCAACCCGGGTGGGGACAACCGGGGGTGCGGCCCGCACATCAACCCGGGTGGGGCCTTGGCCCGGCCCGCACATCAACCCGGGTGGGGCCTTGACCGCTTGGAGTTTTCGCCCTACAGAAGCTTCAGAAAGTTTTGAAAGTTCTATTTTATGGCCGATTTACAGCTGAGAAGAGCCACTCTGGTAGCCGCGGACGCGATCGGAGACGTGATCGACTACTGGGGCTTTCGCCCTGCTCTGGGACGAATTTGGACGGTCCTGTACCTGGAGCGGGAGCCCCGAGCGGCCTCGGAGATCGCCGCCGCCTTGCGCGTCTCTGCAGGGACGGCTTCGACCAGCCTAAACGAGCTCCTGCGCTGGGGCGTCGTGCGTCGGGTCTGGCGCCCGGGAGAGCGCAAGGAGTTCTACGAAGCCGAGACGGACTTCTGGAAGATGATCTCCCGAGTCGTCAACGAGCGTGAACGCTTCTTGGCAGAATCCGTGCGCAAGCGCCTCGAAGAGGCCGCCGGACTGGCCCAGAGCGCAGCCAAGAGCCCGGAACAAGCCCACGTCGTGGATCGGCTCGGGCAGCTCGTCTCTTTCGCGGTCGTCGCCCAGACGGTGATCGACTCCTTCGTTCGCTCCCAACAGGCCGACTTCCAGAAGTTCGGTGACCTCCTGAACCTCGCGGGCCGCAAGTCCCGTCAAGCCTGAGCCCCCCATGATCGTCACGCTGAAACAAGATGCCGACGTAACTTCGGCAAAACAACATCTGGCCGGATTAGGCCTATGGATCGAGAGCGTCGAGCACAATTCCAAAGGCATCGTCCACCTGATCGTCGGCCGTGCATCTGCACGCGTCGCTCCAAACGCAGTGGAAAGTCTGCCCGGAGTTCTATCCGTGAGTCTGCCCGGTACGAACCGACCTCGGGTCGAGAGCCAGAAGCCCGAGCTCTGCGTGAACGGATTGCGCATTTCTTCGAACCTGCCCGCGCTCATGGCGGGCCCATGCGCGGTGGAGTCCGAAGAGCAGATCCATCGGATCGCAAAGAAGCTGGCCTGCTGCGGCGCCCGAGTACTACGCGGGGGTGCTTTCAAACCGAGGACGAGCCCGTACGACTTCCAAGGGCTCGGCACCGAGGCCTTGAGCTGGCTGCGTTCAGCGGCGGATGAAAGCGGCCTGCTCGTCGTGACGGAGGTTCTGAGCGAACTGGATGTCCCAGCCGTCGCCGAGCATGCCGACGTCCTGCAGCTGGGTTCGCGCAACATGCAGAACTTTGCGCTGCTGCGAGCCGTGGGTGGGGCGCAGAAGCCGGTTCTCCTGAAGCGCAGCATGTCCGCAACCGTCGAGGAGTGGCTGCACGCGGGCGAGCACCTGCTCGCCCACGGCGCCAGCGGTGTCTTGTATTGCGAGCGGGGCATTCGCGGTTTTGATCAGAGCACCCGCAACCTGCTCGACTTGGGTGCGGTCGCGCTGCTCTCGAAGGTCCAGCGCCTCCCCGTAATCGTCGACCCCTCGCACGCTTCCGGGCGGCGGGACCTGGTCTTGCCCCTGGCCCAAGCAGCGCTGGCCGCCGGCGCCGCGGGTCTCATCGTCGAAGTGCATGACGAACCGGCCCTGGCCAAGAGCGACGCCGCTCAGGCACTCCCGCCCGAGGCGCTCCTGAGTTTGGGATTCGCGAGGACGGTGCCGTCATGACCCACACTCCGAGTAGCCCCGTCCAACCGGGCAGCGGGCAGATGTTCGACGCCATCGCCCCTCGCTACGACTTCCTGAACCGCGTGCTGTCTCTGGGCATCGACCAGGGCTGGCGCAAGCGGGCCGTGGCAAGCCTGCAGTTGTCGGGTTCTTGCCGCGTGCTGGATGTCGCCACCGGGACCGCGGACCTGGCCCTCGGCATCGCTCGCTTGCTGCCCGAGGCCGATGTGGTCGGCATCGATCCGTCCAAAGGCATGCTCGCGATTGGCCAAGACAAAGTCGAGCGCGCGGGCATGGCCTCGCGCATCAACCTCGACGAAGGAAGCGTGGAGTCTCTGCCCTACGCGAACGGCAGCTTCGACGGTGTCACCATCGCCTTTGGCATCCGCAACGCAGCGGACCGCGCGTTAGGCCTCAGAGAAATGCGCCGGGTCACCCGCACCGGCGGACGCGTCGCCGTGCTCGAACTCGGGGAACCCGAGGAGGGGCTGCTACGTGGCCTGGCTCGATTCCACATAAGAACCGTCGTGCCGACCGTCGGCGGCCTCCTCTCGGGTAATCGGGAGTATCGCTACCTGCAGTCATCCATTGCGGCCTTTCCGCGGCGTTCGGAATTCGCCGAGATGATGCGAGAAGCTGGGTTCGATCCCGTTGACGCCAACCCACTGACCTTCGGAGCAGCGAACCTGTTCGTGGGGACGGCGCCATGAATTTCTCGGCGGCGCTCGCGGAAGCAATGCGTCGGGCGGCAGTTCGCGCCGATGATCGGTTGATCAGCGTCGGCGGACACGTCGCCGTCGACCCGCTGGCAGTCGTATCCGACGACAGGGAGCTCTTCTTGTGGAATGCGGCCGCAGCTCACGGCAGCGAAGGCGTGCTCTCGGTGGGGTTCGGTGCTCAAGCTGTGGTCCGTGCGCACGGCCACGCCCCTGTTGACAGCTTACGCGCCGGCGCCAGGGAGCTCTTCTCCAACTTGGAGATCGTAGGCGATGCGCAGCCCCGCTTGATGGGTGGCATGGCCTTCACCCCCGGGCGGCTCGGCGCATTTCGCGCCTTCGGCGACGCGCGCTTCGTTCTTCCGCGCTGGAACCTGGTGCGACGGGGAAGCACCGTGACCGCGCAACTAGTAGCGACCCGAGCCGAACTGTTGGCACCGGGACCTTTGTATCAAGAGGTCCGCAGCGTACTTGGAACCTTCGCCAAGAAGCCCCAGGACGAGACGCCCTTGCGCATGGAAGAAAGCGGCGTTGTCGCCTATCGGCGCGCAGCGCAGGCTGCCCTCGAGGAAATCGATGCTGGCAACCTAGAAAAAGTCGTGGTGGTGCGCGCCGCCCGCGCCACGGGACGGGTCTCGGTTGCCAAAGCACTAGGGCGCCTCACGAGCGAAACGGCGCCGGTGCACTTCGCCGTGAGTGCTCAGCGCAAGACGTTCTTGGGCGCGAGCCCGGAGGTGCTGGTTGCCTTCGACGGGCGTGCACTGAAAACCGAAGCGGTCGCTGGCACCCGACCTCGCCGCGGCAACGACTCGGAAGAAATCGCAGCACTCATGGATTCCGAAAAGGACGCTCGGGAGCATGAATACGTCGTACATGCAATTCAGCGCGCGTTGCGTGATGGCCACGCCCAGGTGGTATCGCCGCTTCAGCGGCATGTACGCACCCTGCGCCACGTGCACCACCTGACCACGCCAATCCTAGCGAGCGCACCCGGCACACACGTCTTGGACTGGGTCGATGCACTGCACCCAACTCCGGCGGTGTGCGGCGTGCCGAGCAAGGACGCCTTGGCGTTTCTGTTGGAACAGGAGGGCTTCGAGCGCGGCTGGTTCGCTGCCCCAATCGGTTGGTTCGATGCCGAGGGCCGGGGGCAGTTCGCCGTTGCGTTGCGCTCGGCACTCGTCGATCCCTCTGGCGCCGAGCTTTTCGCGGGCGCGGGACTGGTCCGCGGCTCCGAGGTCGAGCACGAGCTGGCAGAGACTGAAGTCAAGCTGGCCAGCATGCGGCGGACCCTGGGCATCCTGCCGGAAACCTCCAGCCCCGACGCGACGCTGCAGCACGGAGCGCCATGAATCGAGACCTGCAGAGTGAGTGGGCGCGCCTGTTCGTGCACGCGCTTGCTGGCGCTGGGGTCAGCGAAGTGATCGCCAGCCCGGGTTCGCGCTCCACGCCGCTCGCGCTGGCTGCCTTCGACAGCGGCGGGGTGCGTGTGACCACGTCCGTGGATGAGCGCAGCGCTGCCTTCTTCGCCCTCGGCCAAGCTCGCGTGACTGGAAAACCCAGTCTGCTGCTGTGCACCTCTGGAACTGCGGGGGCTCACTACTTGCCAGCAGTGATCGAAGCCGAGCGCGCCCACCTGCCTCTGATCGCGGTGACCGCCGACCGCCCCTGGGAGCTCACCCAGTCCCAAGCCAACCAAACCGTGGATCAGACCAAGCTCTTCGGGCACCACGTCCGGGGCTTCTTCGAACTCGGAGAACCGACGCCCGAGGCCTTGCGAGCGCTACCGCGCATCGCGGTGCAGAGCGTCCTGAAAACGCAGTTTCCCGTGAGTGGGCCAGTGCACATCAACGCCCGCTTTCGCAAGCCCCTCGAACCCATAGCTTCAGCGGGAGACGAAAGCTGGCGCCCCCAGCTGCGCGCTCTTTTCGAATCCAGTGTGCCAACCACTTCCATTGGCAGACTTCAGCCGTCTCCGGCCGCCATAGATCATGTCGCCGACCTTGCAGGTTCAACGAGCCGCGGCTTGGTCGTGGCCGGACCAGCCTGGGCAACCGCCGAATCCAAGTCGGAGTCATCGCGCCGTTTGCGACGGGCACTGGCTGGATTTCTGCGGAGCTCCGGATTCGCTTTTGCCGCAGAAGCCGCCAGCGACCTTTTACACGGGCCCGAGCTGAGCGGCCTAGCTGTGGGCGGCCTGGACGCGTGGCTGGCCGACTTGTTTGCCACGATGCCACCGCAGCTCGTGATTCGCCTCGGCGCGCCGCCGATATCCGCCGCTTGGCAGCGCGCCAGCAACGCCTCACCCCGCAGTCCTCAGATAGTCGTTGCGCCCCACGGGATCGCGGATCCAACCAGCTGCGCGACTGACGTCGTCTTGGCGGACGCCTCCGAGCTCTTCCAGGCGCTCGCTGGACGGATGCGGGACTCGGCGAACGCCGGTTACCGTGAACACGTCGTTGAGCTGGCGACGCGGGCGGAGGGGCCGCCGCCAAGTGCGATTCTGTCCGAGCCCCAGGTCGCGCGACTGGTGACCAGCGCGCTGCAAAGCGGCACGACGCTCTTCCTCGGCAATAGCCAGGTCGTGCGCGATGTGGACCGCTACGGTGGCCGCAGCAGCGCAGAGCTGAGCGTGCTTCATCAGCGCGGGGCTAGCGGCATCGATGGGCTCATAGCGGGAGCGGCAGGGGCGCGTTCGGTCACGCCGACCGACGAACCGGTTGTCGCCATGCTTGGCGACGTCAGTGCCCTGCACGATGTCGGCTCTCTCGCGCTTGCGGCGCAGTCGGCGGGCCCGCTCGTGCTCTTGGTGGTGAACAACGGCGGTGGCCGCATCTTCGAACAACTGCCCGTCGCGCAGCAGATCTCGAAGCAAGCTCTCGAATCCTTGTTTGTTACGCCGCCGCCCAGTTTTCTCGCAGGCACGTGCGCGGCCTTTGGCGTTGCCCACCAGCGGGCCGACTCGTCTACCGCTCTGAGCCGCGCCCTCGCCGACGCCTGCGCAACCGCCAGCACGACCGTGCTCGAAGTCATGATCCCCGCCAAGGCGAGCGCGGTCGCAAGCAGCGCGTCGCCACAGCAGCCGGGAGCCAGATCATGAGCGCTCAGGTCTTGCGCCCATCTCGACAGCGCCTGCGCCCACCCGTCGTACTGCTTCACGGCATGCTGGGTGCGCCCGCCTCCTGGCGACGCTTCCTTCGCCGACAGGAATACCCGGGGCAAGTCCTAGCCCTGACACTGCCCGGACACGGCCGGCCTGCTCGAAGGGTTCAGGTTGGCTTCCAGGGCAACCTGTGCGAGCTGGCCGCTGAGTTCGAGAAGCCCAGCTACGTCATCGGATACTCCATGGGCGGCCGCATCGCCCTCGGACTCGCCGCACACTTTCCGCAGCGGGTGCTGGGTGTCGTGGCGATAGGCGCTCATCCGGGGTTTTCCCCGGCGGCTCGCCGGGAGAAGCTGCAGTGGGAAGTAGCCCAGGTCGAGACCCTGGATCGATGTGGCCTCGAAGGCTTCGTCAACCACTGGGAGGCACTCCCGCTCTTCGCATCCCAAGCACGCTTGCCCCACGACGTCAGAGCGGAGCAACGGGAGCTCCGCCTCAGCCACGAGGAGGCCGGGATCCGAAACGCAATGTCGGAGCTCGGAAGCGGCGCCATGCCAGACCTCGCCTCGCGCCTCGCATCGGCGCGGCTGCCGGTGCACTTCGTGGCCGGCAGCTTGGACCCCGCCTACGTCGCGCGCGGCCAGCAGGCAGCCAGACAGATCCCCAGCGCAAGAGCTTTCGCAATCGAAGGCGCTGGCCACAACGTGTTGTTGGAGGCGCCAGGACCCCTAGCGAAGTTCTGTGATCAGAGCCTTCGCCAATTCATGACCCAAGGAGACCCCAGACATGACCTTGCCTCAATATGAACGCGTCCCCGGCTTCGAAGACATCATCTACGAAAAGGCTGAAGGGATCGCGAAGATCACCATCAACCGCGCCGAAGTCCGCAACGCGTTTCGCCCCCAGACCGTCAAGGAAATGACCCACGCCTTCGCCGATGCCCGGGACGACTCCTACGTCGGCGTGGTCATCCTGTGTGGCGCCGGTGGGGAAGCGTTTTGTTCCGGTGGCGATCAGCGCGTCCGAGGTCATGCGGGCTACGTAGGCAGCGACGGCGTTCCTCGCCTCAACGTATTGGACCTGCAACGGCAGATCCGAACCTTGCCCAAACCTGTAATCGCCATGGTTGCAGGCTACGCAATTGGCGGTGGACACGTGCTGCACTTGGTGTGCGACCTGACCATCGCCGCGGACAACGCCCGCTTCGGCCAGACCGGGCCGAAGGTCGGCAGTTTCGATGGCGGCTACGGCGCTTCCTACATGGCGCGCATCGTGGGCCAGAAAAAAGCCCGGGAGATCTGGTTCCTGTGTCGCCAATACCCAGCGCAAGAAGCCCTGGAGATGGGCCTCGTCAACCGAGTGGTTCCCCTCGACCAACTGGAAGAGGAGACCGTCGCGTGGTGTCGGGAGATCCTGAACAACAGCCCGTTGGCACTGCGCTGCTTGAAGGCGTCTTTGAACGCTGACTGCGATGGTCAAGCTGGGCTGCAGGAGTTGGCCGGCAACGCCACGTTGCTCTTCTACATGACGGAAGAAGGCCAGGAAGGAAAGAACGCCTTCTTGGAAAAGCGTCCACCCGACTTTGCCAAATTCCCACGGCTGCCCTGAGAGAGTCGGCATGGCAAAGCAGGCCAGTTTGAGGGCGGCGCTGAGTCCAGAGCTGCCCAGTCCAGGTTCCCTGGGCGTGTGGGTCCTCGCAGCGCGCCCCCAAACGCTGCCGGTGGCCGTCGCGCCCGTCGTGGTTGGCGCGGCGGTCGCGTCCGCAGCAGGGAGCTTGCGCTATGCCGCCGTGGTGGCAGCCCTGCTCGGCGCGTTGCTGATCCAGATCGGGACTAACTTCGCCAACGACGTGTTCGATTTCGAAAAGGGCGCCGACGACGAGCAGCGCCTAGGGCCGCCCCGCGCCGTACAGAGCGGCCTGCTGTCACCGCGTGCAGTGCGCGCCGGCATGATCGTGAGCTTTGCCCTTGCCACTGTCGCCGGCGCTTGGCTGGTCTACCTTTCGGGGCCGATCATCGTGGCCATTGGCCTGGCGTCCATCCTTAGCGGCATCGCCTACACGGGCGGCCCTTACCCACTGGGCTACAACGGCCTGGGCGACCTTTTCGTGTTCGTGTTTTTCGGCTTGGTCGCCGTATGTGGCACCGCCTTCGTCGCTAGCGGCTCCGTTCCCACGGCTGCGTGGCTGGCCGCGTTGCCGGTGGGTGCCCTCGCCACCGCGGTCTTGGTCGTCAACAACGCCAGAGACCACCGAACGGATTCGCGCGCAGGCAAGCGCACCCTGGTGGTGCGGTACGGGCGTCGCGTCGCCAACTTCGAATACGCCGGGCTGATCGCGGTGGCCTACGGCTCACCCATCGCGATGCTCGCCCTCGACCTCGCCGGCCCGGGCGTATTGCTGAGCCTACTGCCACTGCCCTTTGCGGTTGCCCTGGCTCGCCGAATGGCAGCGTCCGAAGGGCGTGCGCTCAACCCACTGCTACCAGCGACCGCCCGCCTGCTGTTGGCCACGAGTGCTCTACTCGCGGTGGCTATCGCTTGGGGAGGTTGAGTGACGCTGCGCTGGTGCGTAGCGCCGATCGGCGGCGCGACCCAGGGGGCCATCAGCGCTCGCCACACCTGGTCGCAGCGACGCGGCGTGCTGCTCGGGCTCTTCGACGGCGATGCACTGGTCGGACTTGGTGAAGCATCGCCGCTCCCCCATTTGAGCGCGGAGAGTTTGCACGACGCCGCCAAAGAGTTGCACGATCTCGCCGCGCCGACATCCGTGCCACGTAGTCTCGACGAGGCGGCAGATTGGTGCGGCAAGCAGGATTTGAAGTCGCCAAGTGCTCGTTTCGCAACGGAAACGGCGCTGCTCGATGCGGCTGCGCGCCAGAGGGGCGAGGCGTTCGGTTCGCTCCTTGGCCGCCGTCGTAACGCCGAGCGCTCCATCTTGGTTGGCCACATCGACGATCCCGATCACGTCCGCCGTGCGGCCAACGCTACGGCGCGCGGCGCGCGTAGTCTGAAATTCAAGGCAACAGGAAAAGACCCCGCGAACGAAAGCGCACGAATCATCGAGATGCGTCGCAGTCTGGAGGTTGCACTACGGATTCGTCTCGACCTCAACGGCAGCTTGAACGCCGACGGCGCGCGGCGCGCCCTCGATCACTACGCACGCGCCGAAATCGAATTGGTGGAGGAGCCCGCTCGGGGCGTCGACTTGCTCGAGCTCGGCGCCTGCGCAGTGCCGTGGTTCGTCGACGAGTCGTTGGCCAACCCCAGGCTACGCAAGGCGCTGCTCGAAGAGCCGGCGGCAGCAGGCTTCGTGATCAAGCCGAGCTTGCTCGGTGGTGTGCAGCAAAGCTGGGCACTGGCAGCGGAGGCCCGGAGCGCAGGCAAGCAGCTCGTCGTGACCCATGCCTTCGAAGGTCCCGTCGCCCTTGCAGCTTGCTGCGAGCTCGCCCTGGCGCTTGCCTCGCCCAGCGCCGGAGCCCACGGGCTCGACCTGCACGCCGCGCTCAGCGCCTTTCCCCCCGCCCACGTTGCACAGTTGCCCAATTCGGCACCCGCCGACGAGCAGCTACAAGTCGAAGCCACGAGCAATGTGGGCCTTGGAGTCGAGCTGCCGGAATGGGTATGGCCTTCGCGGACCTGAGCAACCCCGTCGACCCTGAATGGAGCCTGAGCGCCGCCGCGCGACAGCAGCCCAACCAGGCCGCAATCGTCACCGGCAGCGTGACCCTGACCTTCGCAGAGCTCCACGCCTTGGTGCGACAGCTAACGCCACGACAAAGCCAAAGCCAAAGCCAAAGCCAAAGCCAAAGCCAAAGCCAAAGCCAAAGCCAAAGCGGCGTGCGGCATTTCCGAGCACCTGCAAGTGTGGAAACGATCGCATCGGTCTTGGCGGCCCTCGAAACACAGACCACCTTCCTTCCCCTTCACCCGCGCCTGAGCGATGCCGAAGCCGCGCAGCTGGTCGAAGTGGCCAGCGGCTGCCACGAGCGTCGCGCCGTCTTGCTGGCCACCTCGGGCAGCAGCGGACCGCCCAAGCTCGCGATCATCGGTCACGGCGCACTGCAGGCATCTGCGCGGGCCAGCGAGAAGAACCTCGGTTACTACGATGACGATCGTTGGCTCTTGTGCATGTCCCTCGCGCACGCCGGCGGGTTGTCCATCGTCACACGCTGCCTGCTGGCGCGTATGCCCATCGTGCTCCTCGAGCGCTTCGATCCCGACGAGGTGCTCAGCGCCATTTCGGAACATCGCGCCACGCTGCTGTCCGTCGTTCCAGCAATGCTCGATAGTTTGATGCGCCACGACGCCCGCGGCGTGCTGCGCCGCCTGCGGGTCATTCTGGTCGGAGGAGCGCCTTTGCCCAGCGCGCTACGTCGGAGAGCGCACGCTCGCGAACTGCGCCTACTGGCCAGCTATGGCTGTACGGAGATGGCCTCCCAGGTGACCACCCAGCGACCGCAAGACGCTTTCGACCCCGAACTCGATGATTCGGGCTTCGCTCTCGACGGCGTGGAGATTCGAATCCGCACCGAAGTCCCAAACCAACCCGGACGGATCCAGCTACGCGGCCCCATGCGCATGCGTGGCTACGTGGGCGAGCCTCCCATGGTACCCGAGGCCTGGTTCGACACCCGAGATCTGGGTCACCTGGACGCAGCCGGACGCCTCCACGTCCTGGGTCGCAGCGATGACGTGATCATCACCGGCGGCGAGAACGTTCACCCCGCCGAGGTCGAAGGCGTACTCGCGGCGGATCCAAGGGTCCTCGACGTGATGGTGCTCGGCCTCCGCGACGCCCATTACGGCCAACGCGTTGCAGCACTCTTCGTGCTCGCCCCTGCTACAGACCCCCAAAGCGTGCTCGAAGCGTCTGCTACGCGTCTGGCGAGTTTCAAGAAACCGCGCGAGCATCTAGTGGTCGACGCCATTCCTCGCAACGCCCTGGGCAAACCCGATCGCCGCCAAGCCAAACTCCTATTCAACCCCTAACCCCCAATCCCCATCAGCTCGACTTTTGGTTTTGGGGGTCGCGCCCCTGGACCACTCTGCATCACTAATCTCGCGCGTCTTCATGCGCTGCGCCATCGCGACACACACGCTGGCCAGGCGTTTCCCGTCGCGCCGTGCGCGGTACTTCGATTTCACACCGGACCCGGGCATCCGACCGTCTCCGAAGTGCGAGGGGTTCAGAAGAGGTGCTGCTTCAGGGCTGGCAGAACATCCTATCGCCAAGCCTCCACGAACACGTCTTGCCGCCAGAGCAGTGCGAGTCCTTCGTGCACGGCTGACACAGTCCCTGTTGGCTAGCTTTGTCGAACACCTCTTGGCTAGCCGGGCAACTTGGCAAGCGTTGGCCTCCTTGTCCGCAATCTACCCAGCCGCACTGTGGCTTGGGGTTGCACTGGTTGGCGGAGTGACAGCACACCGAACCATCGGGCGCACATTCGACACTGCCCGCATGAAACTCCAGGCAGTTGCAACCGAGCGCTTCCGCAGGCTCGCAAAGCCCAGTCGCATCCGCATCCACGCCTAGCTCGTACTTCACACCACAGCACTCGGGATTCAGATACTGACAACCGGAATCCGAGTCGGAACTCGCGTCACTCGATGCGTCCGCAGTGGCATCCGTCACACCACCCCCAGCCCCGCCTTCCGAGGTGGCATCCGCTGTGCTTCCTCCACCCGCAGCATCTTGCGTTACGCCTCCGCCGCCTGCGGCACCCTTCGGCACCTTGTTATCGCTGGCGCAGTCGACGAGTCCCAAGAGAGAAGCCAATGCTGCCGCATGCGCGACAGAACGACGTAACATGCTTGCCTCCGTCATAGCGAAGTCCAGGCCAAACCGTACTCGACGATGTTCAGCCCACTCCAGTTCGCAAGGTAGATCCTGAGTGTATAGTTGGCGGTTTGCCCCGAGCTGTTCAAGACGTTGACGACTTGGTAGTTGTTGTTGGTGTTCATCGATAGCGACACCAGCGTGCCCACACTGTCGTAGATAGCCAAGAAGTACAGTGGGTAGGTGGTGCCGGTGCAAGTGTCCCACGAGAGCGGATTCGGGCACGTGGGTGCAGTTAGCAGCACGGATGTGGCCCGAAGCCTCGCACCGCTGGCCACCGATGCATTCCAAGTCTCGGAGTAGAACGACTGCGCGGGTGTGGTTGTGGGATAGATGTGGCCAAAGTCGTGTCCCAGACTTGCGGCCGGATCGCCACCGTTTCGCTTTGCATTGCCCGCGAGGGCAAACGCCGCCCAGAAGCCGTTGGCCAGGCCGGCCCCGTCCGAGTCGTCGACGGCATCATGCAGGCTCAAGGGCCAAGCGTTGCCCAGGTTTTCATCCGTGTTCTCGTCCGCAGTTGCCATGAGACCAGCCATGACAACGCCAGGCCAGTGCTTGACTGACGGATTTCCTTCGTGAACGTCAGCAATGATGCCGGTTACCATCGGGGCGGAGTAGCTCGTGAAACCGGTGCCCTGGGTCACCAGGTACAGACCTTCACTGGGAACTCAGGCCCCTGGCCGAATTGCTTGTACGGCTTGCAGCCGGTGGCGCAGGCTGGGCAGTCACTGAGAGTGTCACAGACCATGGTGAAGGAGCCGGCACCGCAGGAGCAGGTGTTGTGGCAAGCCGAGGGCTTGAAGCACTGGCCGTAGGTACCGATGCTGCCTTCGATGATGAAGCACTGCTCCTTCGCCGGACAGTCGCCGTGGTCATCGCAGTACATGAACAGGTTGGGGAAAGTCGGGCAGGTGTCCTGGAATGGTTGCGTGCACTTTTTCGGGGACTGAGTGCCACCGGGATCGCAAATCAGACAGGCCTCCGGCGCATTGCACGTGATGCCACCACACGCAATGCCCGCACCGCCTCCGGTGCCGCCTGTCGCTCCGCCCACGCCGCCGGTTGCCCCGCCAGCACCACCGGTTGCTCCGCCAACGCCGCCGCTTGCTCCGCCCGCGCCGCCCGTTGCTCCGCCCGCGCCGCCAGCTGCTCCGCCCACGCCGCCGGTTGCTCCGCCCGTGCCGCCAGCACCGCCCGTTGCTCCGCCAACGCCGCCGGCCGCTCCGCCAGCACCGCCGGTACCGCCAACACCTCCCGTGGCTCCGCCAACTCCGCCGGCTGCTCCGCCAGCACCACCGGTTGCACCACCCGTACCGCCAGCACCACCGGTTGCACCGCCCGTACCGCCAGCACCACCGGTTGCACCGCCCGTACCGCCAATGCCACCGCTACCCCCAAACACGCCACCTGCGCCGTTGCCCCCAGACCCGGCGTCAGGGTTGATCGCCCCGTCAGAGCCGGAGCTGCCGCCGCAGGCCACCGCGAAGCACACCACCAGCACAACCGAAGACCGCTTTTTCATCGCCCAAACCTCCCGAAAGCAAGACAGCGCGCAAAGTAGGCCCGCAATAGTTAGATTCAATTGAAATATTTGTGGGTTTACATATAAGAAATACTTATGTATCGAACACTCCAGAGTCTCGACCTGGCGCTTCTGGTGACGTTCAGGACGTTTGCTTCCGAGGGGACGGTCGCCAAGACCGCCGCCGCGCTGGGCCGGACCCAACCGGCGATCAGCACGCGGCTGCGACAGCTCGAGCATCAGTTGGGTGCTTCGTTGCTGAAGCGAGTCGGACGCCGGCTACACCTGACGCCCCTCGGGCGGCAGGTGCGTGATGAAATCGATCGCCTGTTGCCTCACCTGCAACGCATCGCCGATCTCGGGCGCCACGACGAGACTTCGCTCCACGGGATCGTTCGCGTCGGCTCGCTACCGACAGCAGCCCTGTATCGCTTACTACCGTGTCTGCCGAAGCTGCGACACGAGCACAGCGCGCTGCGTATCGAGCTGGAGTATGGCGTGATGGATCGCTTGACCGACCAGCTTGCGGCCGGTGATCTCGACTTGCTCCTCGGGGTCGGTCAGCCACCGACTGAAGACGTGGAGGTGATCGAGCTGCAGCCAGTTCGGCCCGTGCGCGTGACCCGCCAGAGGGGCACGACGCCAAAGAACTGGGTTGCCTACGGCCCGGCTGGGGACCCCTTCTTCGATGCCGTCTGGAACTATATGGAAGATCGCGCCTGGACCGAGGATGTCACGATTCGAATCGCGCACATCCAGACTCTCAAGTCGCTGGTCATGCTGGGCCTTGGGCAGACCATTCTCCCGGAATACACCGTGGTCGAGAAGGAACTTCAGACTTTTCCGTTGCCGGGGTTCAAAGGCAGTCAGCGCCTCTGGTGCGCGACCCGAACCGCTTTGAGCGACTCACCCGCGATCCGCGCTGTGGTGGATGCGCTGACCGAGCCAAGCACCACGGCTGCCTGAGCGAACGTCGGAGGTGCAACCTTCGCCACGGGTTCAGCAGCGCTATGTGGCCCACGTTGGGAGTAGTGGCCCGGGGCGCACCCGCGAACCGACCCCCAAAACCCAAGCAAAGAACGAGGCTGGTAGTCCTCTGCGCGCGAAAAGAAGCGCGCAAGGCGGCTCGCTCAGGTCTCGGTCGTGACGCCCGGACGCCCGAGGAGGTGGCTGCGCAGGGCGGCGGGCATGGGGCAAGGCTTGAAGGTGTGGCTGTCGATCCAAACGTGGTGGGTTTGTCCGACGGCCGCGAGGGTTCCGTCAGTCTTGTTCACGCGATAGCCGTAACGGGTGCTCGATGTCCCCAGATGCGCCAGCACCACATGCACGTCGACCGAGTCACCAAAGTGCAACGGGGCCTCGTAGTCGGCCTCAGCGTGAACCAGAGGCGCGGCTCGCTCTCGCCGCGCGAGCATCGTGGGCACGTCGAGGCCAGCTTCGATCAGAAGCGCGAGATACGTGTCACTGAAGTACTCGAAGATCCGCGGGAAGTAGATCGTGCCCGCAGCATCCACGTCCTGAAACCGGACCGGGCGCTGCTGGCTGATCAATGGGCGGCCGGCCTCGGCGATCGCTTTCTTGGAGAAATGCGTTGATTGCGTGGTCAAGACGGTGGGCTGCAACTACGCGCCTGCCTCGGGAGAGTCAAGGCATTCAAAGGAAAGCTGCGAAGCCGACTGCACGGCATCCGACCGAGCATCTAGTGGTCGACGGCGAAACGCTAGCGACCACAGATAGCTGGGAGGTGGTCCTTGTCCCGGGCCACACCGACGACTCCACATGCCTGTACCACCGGGATTCCGCAACGCTGATCTCCGGGGACGCCGTGCTCACCCACGCTGGCCGCGCCTGGTTCAATCCGGAGGTCACGGATCGGACGCTGTCGCGGGATACGGAAGAGCGGCTCCGCGAATTGGACGTTCGCCACCTCTTGCCCGGCCACGGTAGGCCCATTGCAGGTCGCGACCTGCTGAAGGACGCGCGTTCATTTCGCGCTCAGCCAGCGCCGGGCGGCATACTGAGTCGCGTCGCTCGCGCTGTCGGCCGCTGGTAACGGGTGCGCTCGTGACGAGCGCATGGGTGATCGCTGGGAGGGTTCATCGCCCTTCGAAGACAGCGCCCAATCGAGCAGCAGAGCCAAGCCCACTCCGGTGGCGGCGCCCACGACGTCCCAGGTGAAGTCGCGATAGCTCGGGCTGCCCGCGCCGGTGGCGTCGTAGCCTTCCTTGGCGGCGCCCGCAGTGACCGCTAGTCCGCCGCCAAACAGGGCTCGGTGCCAACGCTCTTCGCTGAAAGGCACAGCAACGCCGTATCCGCCCGCGGCAATGACGGCGGAAAACGAGAAATGCAGCGCCTTGTCCTCGCCCCACCATGGGTCATCTTCGGCGTTCGCCGGAGCCGAAGTGGAAACGACACTGGCGACGGCAAGCAACACGATCAGCAAGCGCGGCACGCCCCCAACGCTAGTGCAACCGAGCGCCGGTGTGTCGCCTATTGTCAGTCCTGCTGGATGAGGACCTGACAATGGCCCCCGACGCACTCCGCTGAGGTACCGGCGGGGAAAGGTTGCGGCAGGCAGGGCGGACAATCGCCGGCGGGGCCGCACATCAGCTGCTCGAGGTTGGTGTTCTTGTTCAGGGCAACGAGGTCCAAGGCCGTTCCGCTGCACGTCTCGCAACAACCCGAGCCCCAGCGCAGGCGGCAGTCGTCCTTGGTGTTGCACGCGCTGAGCTCCGTGTCGCGCAGATCCCGCGGGGTACATTGACCGGCCTCGCATAGTGCGACGAAGTTGGGTTGGGGGAACTCGATGCAGTCAGGGCAGGCGACCGGATCCGAGCAGTAGAAAGCGTTCGCAGCCTTTGTTTCGGCGATGTTGACGCCAACGAAGCCATTGAGCTTCGGCTCGCTGCAGTAGCCGCAACAGTTCGTCGGGAACAGCCTGCATTGACCCGGACCGTTGCAACTGGAGAAGGTGTTGCCCGCGCCTCCGCCGGTACCCGCGGTGCCTCCCGTTCCGGTGGTGCCCCCGGTGAGAGCACCCCCGCTGCCCGAGAAACCGCCCCCGGCGGCCGTGCCTCCACCGCCAGCGGCGCCGCTGCCTGCGCCGCCGTCAGGATTCGAGCCGGATGTCGAGCCCCCACAGGCCACAGCGACGCCCAGTGCCAGCCCTGCCAAACACGCCCCTCGCACCACGTGCCTGAACATGGCTCGTCGTAAAGCAAAGCCGATGCCGCAGCTACAACCTCGCAAACACGGGAAATCCCGGGGGTGGGGAGAGATCGAACTGTGCCAGCCATGCCAGATACGCGGCAGCGGGATCCTGGTTCGGCGAAACCTGCGTGGACTTTGCTACGGTAGCGGCCATGAGCGCCCTCAGCGCAAAGCTAGACAACTTGCCGACAGAAACTCGGAGCCTTCTGGATCGATTTCGATTCGACCGGAAACGCTTCGAAGAACTCGCGGCCCGCCTGACGAGCACCCCTATCGACAACCGTGTTCGCGGCAAGGTCGAGCCGCCCCAGGACAGCGATGTGCTGCAGTGCCCGGAAAAGGGCTCTCCTCGTTGGAACAAGCTGCATGCCGCTGGCATGGAGGCCTTGAAACGGGGGGAGGTCGCTCTGGTCGTCCTCGCGGGTGGAATGGCGACGCGCATGGGCGGTGTGGTCAAAGCGCTGGTGCCGGCACTCGGTGATAGAACGTTCTTGGACCTGCGTTTGGCCGAAGTCGAAACGATGTCGAAACAGGGCGGCGATCGGCTGCCCTTTTGGCTGATGACGAGCGCAGCCACCGAAGACAAGACTCGCGCTGCCCTGGGCGATCGCCTGGGCGGGGATGCAGTCGCGACGTTCCCTCAATTCGTTTCGTTGCGCCTGCGCCCCGACGGAGACTTGTTCGTCGACGACGCGGGCGCGCCCAGCGTGCAGGCTTTCGGCCATGGCGACTTGCCAGACGCCCTGCGCGCGAGCGGCTTGTTGTCGCGCTTCGTGGACTCCGGCGGCCGCTACCTCGTGGTCGCAAACTTGGACAACCTCGGCGCAAGTGTCGACCCCGCATTGATCGGTTTGCATCTGGAGCACGGCGCTCCGGTGAGCTGCGAGGTCGTGGACAAGGTGGGCAGCGATCGCGGTGGCATTCCCGTGCGCCTGGACGGACGCCGGGTGGTCCTTGAGGAGTTCCGCCTGCCTGAGAGCTTTGACCCTCAGACCGTGCGCGTATTCAACACCAACACCTTCGTTCTGGACGCCCGAGCGGTACTGGAACTCGATGCTGATTGGACCTACTTCGTCGTCGAAAAGAAAGTGGGAGAAGCTAAAGTCATCCAATTCGAACGGCTGCTGGGCGAGATCACGAGCTTCCTGGACACGCGCTTCATTCACGTGCCCCGCAACGGCGCCGAATCTCGATTCTTGCCGGTCAAGGACTACGACGAACTGAAAGCCCGGCAGGGCGAAATCGAGACCATCGCGCGAACGCGAGGGGTGCTTTGATGAAGCGCAGGCTCGACGCCGCGTTGGCCGCTCTGGTCGCTCTGTGCTCGGCGCAAGGCGCAACCGCGCAACAAATTGAAGCGCGACCCACACGATTGCCAACTCTGGGCAGAAGCATCGCTGGCACCGATGACAGCACCGCCTTGGTCCAGAACCCAGCGAACCTCGTGTTCATGCCCGGCGCGGAGTTTCGCTGGAGCAGCATCTACTTGGACGAGACCAATACCGTACCGTGGCAGGGGCACGCTGTGGGTCTTGCTTTCCCTATTCCCATTCTGCCGCTTGCAACCGGTATCCGACTGGATCTGGTGGATCCGCCCGCGGCATCCGTGGTCAACGGCTTCGGCCCGTTCAACTATCAGTGGCTGACCTGGGGCCTGGCGGCGGGCTCGGAAACAACGGCGATCGGAGTGTCGGTCCAACGTTCCTATTCGGACGCGCCCTTTGTCGATCAACTCTCATCCTTCTCCGTGGGCTACTCGTCGCGTCCCCTGGACGTGCTGGGGATCTCCCTCGTCGCCCACGACGTCAATGGTCCCACCAATGGCCTCTTCGCTCTGGAGCGAAGCTACGATCTGGCGATGGCGGTGCGCCCCCTGGGCACGCGCGCTTTGGAGATCGGGCTCGAGGGCAAGTACGTGGATCGCCCGCGGGACGGCTTCTGGGTGCCCCGAGCGACTCTTGGTATCGACATCGGCCCAATCGGAAGATTACGGGGCGATTTCAGCGTCAGTCGCTTCGAGGACGACGAAAAGCGAGCCTGGATAGCGAGCGCGGGTTTGGATCTGCATTTCAATGGCGCCGCTGGCTCCGCGTCCCTCGGCGGCGGTGCAGTCACGGGCAATGGCTTGGGACGAGATGATTCTTTCGGCGTGCATCTGGACATCGCGCCCGCTAGGAGCTTCCGAGAGCCGACGGGGCCCGAGGTGCCTCGCTACGCGCTTAGGCTCCGCGTGGAAGACACGTCCGGCGCGCGCGGCCAGGTCGCCCAGTTGCTCAGGCTCTGGGACATCGCCGAGGAACCCTCCATCGACGCGGTGGTGCTCGAGCTGCGCACCTCGCCGGCGCGGTCCCTGGCGCACATCCAAGAACTTCGTGACGCGGTCCATCACCTGCGCAAGAACGGCAAGCGCGTGCTGTGCCACCTGGAGGACGCTGGAGGTGCTGAGCTGTATCTGTGCGCTGCCGCCAACAAGATCTTGATCAACCCAGCCGGCGGGCTGCGCTTCGCCGGACTGAAAACGCAGCGCATGTACTTCAAGTCGCTGCTCGACAAAGTCGGAGTAAAGGCCGACTTCGTTCGAATCGGAGCCCACAAGAGCGCGCCAGAGCGCCTCACCCGTGACGGCGCGTCGGAGACAGCGCGCGCCGACTCCATCGACCTCTTGCAGCAACACGAGCGTCAGTTCGTGGAAGGCGTCGGCACCGGCAGGAAGATCGGATACGCGGAACTGCGCAAGCGAATCGCCAAGGGGCCATTCATTGCAAGCGAAGCCAAGACCGCGGGCTTGGTCGACGGTTACGCCTTCGACGACGAGCTGGAGGAAGCCGTCAACAAGCTCACCGGTCGCGACACGATCCTGATCGAAGACAAACGCGCCAACCGAGCACCTGAGCGGTTCACCCAGGGCAAGCGCGTGGCGCTGGTCTACGTCGACGGGGACATGGTGGATGGCCGAAGCCAGACCATTCCGCTGTTGGGAATGAAACTGGTGGGCTCCTACACCATCGCGGACACTTTGAAGCAGGTGCGCGAGGACCCGCGGGTCGGTGCCGTGGTGCTGCGGGTGGAAACCGGCGGTGGCTCGGCCATGGCCTCGGACGTCATCTGGCGGCAAGTGCAGCTGACGACCAAAGTGAAGCCCGTGGTGGTGAGCATGGGCGCTTCTGCCGCCAGCGGTGGCTACTACATTGCGTCGCCCGCAACTCGGATCTTCGCGAACGGCTTGAGCATCACCGGCAGCATCGGGATCTTCTACGGCAAGGCGGACGTTGCAGGTCTGCTCAAGAAGATCGGCGTGAGCGTGGAGACCTACAAGACCGCGCCCCGGGCAGACGCCGAGTCCTTGTACCGACCTTTTTCCGACGAGGAGAGGAAGGAACTCAAACGCAAGGTCGGGCAGTTCTACGACGTGTTCCTGTCCCGAGTCGCTCAGGGGCGCAAGATGCCCAAATCCAAAGTGGACGCCGTCGGCCAGGGCCGCGTCTGGACCGGTGAGCAGGCCAAGGACAAAGGCTTGGTGGACGAGCTGGGTGGGCTCCGGCAAGCTTTGGCTTACGCGCGCAAGTCTGCGGGCATGCCGGACTACGCACCGATCATCGAGCTACCGCCCCCCGACACGTCTCTCATCGGTAGGCTGTTGGGCATCGAAGGTGTGAACAATTCGGTGATCGCCAAGGCCACGCTCCCAAGAGCGCTCCTCGAAACCGCACGTGCGGTAGCGCCCTTCATGATCTACGCGCCCGACAAGGCGCTAGCGCGCATGGAACTGGTGACCGTAACGCCGTGACGCTGCTCAGCCTCGACAAGCTGCGCGTCGACGACCCGAGCGGACAGGTGCTCTGCGCCGGCTGGACCGTGGCCGCCGGCGACACCTCCCTCGCGCTGATCGGTGACTTTGCTCCGCTGTGCAGGATGCTGTCCGGTAGGGCGCAGCTTGCGTCGGGCGCTGCGCTCATCTTGGGGCAGCCTGCGCGCACAGCCGTGCAGGCAGGCAGCGTCGGCTTGCTCACCTCCGACGTCGTGCTGCCACGGGGTTGGACAGTGAGCGTGTATCTACAAGAAGGTGGTCACCTTCTTGGGCTGTCGTCCCGTTCGGCGAAGGAGCTGGCTGTGGCGACGCTGCAGCGACTTTCACTGCCCCACCTCGGGAGCCGGCGCTTCGAGACATTGACGTTGGTCGAGACTCGCCTTGCACTGCTGGCGCAAGCGCTGCTCTCGGACCCCGCAACGCTGCTATTGCAGGAGCCCTTTGCCGGACTAGATGCCGCTAGCCAGAACGACTTCGACGCACGGCTGCGTCATGCCGTCCAGGGCAAGCACTTGATCCTCACAGCCGCCGGTGTTCCCCAAACCGGGGGCGAGCGTGCCGCGCTGCAGCGCGCCGACAGTGCAGTACTGCTGCAGGGCGGAGCTCTGCATTCGGGGCCACCGTCGAAACTGCTGAATCGCGCCTCGGGCATCGCCGTTACCGTAGCCCGCAACGGTGCCGCCTTCGCTGCCAGGCTCGGCGAAGCGGGCATCGTCGTCCGACCGGACAGCCCGCAGTTGAGCGATACGGGCACGAGCATGCTGTTCGCCGAAGGCGGCGAGGCGGATCTCGCGGAGCGTTTGGTGCGCGCGGCCCTGAGTGCGGACGCTCCCGTACTCGAACTCCTGCCATCGGGACGCGGCGGCGCCGAGTCCTGATGCCCCGCGTGGTGCGTCCTTGACACGCGTTCCAAGGCCGGCGGATTCTTCGAGCTGACATGGCCGACACCCGCGCTGCGCTGCCCCAGGCTCGTCGGCTGATTGTGAAGATCGGATCACGCGCACTTGCCCAAGATGAAACGCTGACCCAGAGCATCGCCGACCAGGTCGCCAGTATCGAAGACGACAAGCGTCGCGTGGTGATCGTGAGCTCCGGCGCAATCGCGTTGGGCCTGCAACGGCTCGACTATCGGAGCCGCCCGCAGGAGATGACCAGACTCCAGGCTGCGGCAAGCGCCGGGCAGGTCGAATTGATGCGGCGCTGGGACGAGGCCTTCCGCCGTCACGGCTTGACCGCCGCCCAAATCCTACTGACACATGCAGACTTGGCTGATCGCGAGCGGCTGAACAACGCGCGGGGGGCCATCGCGTCGCTTCTCGACGCGGGTGCGATCCCCATCGTCAACGAGAATGACACGGTGGCCACCGACGAGATCCGGTTTGGCGACAACGACCAGCTGGCCGCGATGGTCGCACCTCTCGTCGGGGCGGACTTGCTGGTGTTGCTCACGGACGTGGACGGAGTCCTCGATAGCGCGGGCGATCGGATCAGCGAGATGAGCGAAGAGCAGACCGTGGGCGGCCCCCCCCCGCGAAGCGGGCAGCGCGTGGGCAGCGGAGGCATCAGCAGCAAGCTGAGCGCCGCAGAAAAGGCATGCCTCGCTGGCGCGACTGTGGTCGTGGCCAACGGACTCCGCCCCAACGTGCTGATCGATATCGTCGAGGGGCAGGATATCGGCACGGTATTCCCACGCATCGGCGAGGTGATGCGAGCCCGTAAGCACTGGATTTTGCACACGCTGCGTCCCAAGGGGACGTTACTGCTAGATGCTGGCGCCGCAGCGGCCATCCGTTCAGGCAAGAGCAGCTTGCTGCCCGTAGGCGTTTTGGGGTTGCGGGGTCAATTCAACCCGGGTGACTCGGTGCGCATGGTCGGCCCTGACGGTGCGGAGGTCGGCCGAGGCCTGACGCGCCTTGGCTCCCTGGACGTGGCCCATGCCGCCGGAAAGCGAGGGCCGGAGCTAGAACTACGCTTCGGTCCGACCTCCAAGGACCTCGTTGTGGTCCACAAGGACGACCTAGCCACCCTTTCCGGGGCGGCCCGGGGGAGCGTCCCCGCAAAAAAAGCGTAAGATCACCCAATCTGATGAGTTTTCTCGGGTCGAAGCCAGGAAGCGGGAACTTTCCCCAACCACGGGTGTCAGTACTGGATTGTTCGGGATGCGAGATCTGACTTGGATGGCGGCGGCCCTGCTGACAGCGGGGGCGACGTGGCTGTCAGCCACGGGTACGACGCCTCCGGCCCCCGCCTTGGCCGGCGCCGGGCTGGGTCCAGACCTCGATGCCCTGGAGGCTCGCGTCAGCCACGCTCCGGGCGACCAAGAAGCCCTGGTGCAGCTGACCGATGAATACCTCAGCCGGGGTGCTCCGGGGTTGGCAGCTGCCACCCTCGAGCGTGCGCCGAGTCAGCTCAAGGAGCGGGGGGCCGTAGCCGACGCTCGGGCTCGAGCGCTGACCGAATTGGGAAATGCCAGCGTCGCTTTGGGAGCACAGCGCAAAGCGCTTCAAGCCTGCGCGGAGCAAGGCTGCCCGCGTGTCCTCGTGGCGAAGGGCCAGCGTCGCATGCACGTGCTGTCGCAAATGGTCCGACTTGGAGTGGAAGATCATCTCACCGAGCCCAATCGCGCGCTCGTGGCCTACCGCCTTGCAGTTCGAGAAGTCGCGTTGGAGCAATCGGATCGATGAGAAGAGCGTTGGGGACGCGAGCGCGGCTGATCCCTGCGGCGATTGCTGTAGCTGCAGGTCTGTCCACGGCTTGTGCGGGCCTGAAGCCGTTTCGCGTGAACGCCAAAAACGACCCCCCGACCTCACCGGCGTCGTTGGCTCAAAACGGTGGCCGAACGACACCCGTGATCCCGTTCGCGCTGGCCCGAGACGACGACTACGTCGTGCGCATCGTTGCCGGGAAGGTCACCTGTTCCGGAACCCTGATCAGCGAGGATCAAGTTCTGACCGCACACCACTGCGTGAGTGAGCGCAACAGCTACGGGGAGTTCGTCAACCGCGACGTGGAGGCCAAGACAGTCCGGGTCGAGCTGGGCGGCGACGACCTGGCCTGGGGCGAAGTCGGGGTCAAAGCCATCGTAGCCCCTCCTTGTGGCCACGCCGCAGGCGTCGGTGACATTGCCGTCTTGGTGCTCGAGCGGAGGCTGATTGGAGTCGCCACCGTCACGCCGCGCCTGGACAACGAGCCCCGCAGCGGCGAGGCCATCGAGCCGGTTGGCTTCGGGCGCTGCGCCATGAACGCGGACGCCATACGCCGCAAACAGAGAGTTGGTGGGCGGGTAAAGGACATCCTGGACAGTCGGTTCCGGCTGACCGCCTCGATTTGCCCCGGAGACTCGGGTGGCCCAGCGATGAACGCCGAGGGGACGGAAGTCGTCGGCGTCATTTCCCGAGCTGCGATGGACGGAAGCGAGCACACGTTGGGTCGAGCAGAGTTCACCCGCCTCGACCGCTGGCGCCCCGTTTTCGCGACGGCAAAGCTGATCTCAGACGGGGCCAGCCCGGCCGAGATCCCACCCGTCGGCGGTTGTCCAGCGCCCTGATCTCAGCTGCCGCGTGCAGCGAAGATGCCCCGAGGAGCCAGCTGGGCTAGGCTGGGCTGGAATCCTCCATGCGAAAGCTAATGCGCTTCCTGGCCTGGACGGCAATCATCGTTGGCGTCATCGTCGGTGTCGCTCGAGCCACCGCAATTCGTTGGTGGCGTGTGCCCGCCGACGATCCGTTTCTCGAGGCGGCCATCGCACCGACCTTGCGAGGCGGGGACCTGGTGATCCTGTGGCGGCTGACCAAACCGAAGTTCGGCGACCTGGTTGTGTGCCCGGAGCCCGACGCTCCGGAACGGGTCGTAGTTGGGAGAATCATCGCCGAAGCTGGCGACAAGGTGGAGGTCGAGGCTCAGAAACTGAGCATCAACGGCAGGTCGGCCCATACTGAAGAGGCGTGCAAGTATCCGAGGTTCTCGGTGCTGCACCCCACAACGGGGTCGGAAATCGAGCAGGGCTGTTCCATGGAGGGTCTTGCGGGGCATCTGCACAAGCGGGGGGGCACTGGCGGCCACAAAATGATGCCGCGCGCGGTCAATACCCGGGTAGAAAGCGGCAAAGTGTTTCTGCTCAGCGACAATCGCCTGCTGCCCTATGACTCCCGAGACTTCGGCCAAGTGGACGTCGACACCTGCACGGAAACCGTAGTTTTCCGATTGGTGAGTGCCGAGGGCTTCTTCGAGGTGGAAAGCCGGTTGGTGTTCATTCGGTAGCTGAAGGCACCCAGAATCGTCGCCATTTCTTCCCGCTCGGTGTAGCGTTTCGGCTCGGCATGGTCGAGGCGGCGCTGGAGCTCGGGATCGTCTGCGGTGGGTGCGACGGCTACTGCCCAATGGGCAAGGACGCCTGCCCCCGGTGCGGTCGCACCCTTGCCCTCGGTGGCGGGCCAAAACTCAGTGTTCCAGCCGCCGCGCCTCTGCCGAATCCCGAAGAACAGACCATTGCGTACGACCCAGACGCCAAAAAACCACCCGTTTCAGCCGCTTCCGGTGAAACGGGGCGTTCCCAAGCGTCGCAAATTGATCGAGTCTCCCGGGGAACGGTCCCCGCGGAGCGACCCGTCCTGGGCCCGCCCGGGCTCAGCGAGGAGGAGATGATGGAACAAGCCAGGAACTATGTTTGCGAGTCGTGCATGACGCCGGTCCCGAGTGGACACAAGTTTTGCGGGCGCTGCGGCACGCCAGTTCCCGAGTACATTCTTCATCTGCAGACCAAGTTCTTCAGCGACCTGCAGGACCCCGCGAAGGCTCGGCTGGTATTGATTCGCGCTCAGGACATGGAAGGCGTGAGCTTTCACTTGAATGCGGAGCAGCACATCATCGGCAAAGACGGCGACTTGGACGGCTTTGGAGACGACGCTTTCATCTCGCCGAAACACGCGAACTTCCTGTATCGCAGCGGCAAGCTGGTCGTGCGAGACGAGGGCTCCCTCAATGGCGTGTACATCCGCATCCGTGGAGGCGTGGAGATCGCGCCAGGCGACTCGTTCATCGCGGGTGAGCAGTTGTTCCGCCTGGATCCGACGCCCAAGGCAAGTGACGGCGCGGACTCCGAGGGCACGATGTTCTACTCGTCTCCGAAGTACCCCAGTGCTTTCAGGGTCCACCAAGTACTGGAAGCCGGGGCTCTAGGCATGACCGTGTGCGCTCGCGAAAACTCCCTGCGCATCGGGCGTGAGGATGGAGATCTCAACTTCCCGGGCGATGTGTACATGTCTGCGAAACACTGTTCCGTCGAGGAAAACGACGGGAAATTCACCCTCACGGACCACGACAGTCGCAACGGCACCTACGTGCGCATTAAGGCAGATCGAGAACTCGCCCAGGGCGACTACCTGTTTCTCGGCAAGAAACTGCTTCGGGTGGAACTGACCAACTGACCCTCAGCGGGGTCGCAGCTTGCCGCTGAAGTCCACGGCGGCCCGGGCCAGATTCCCCAGGGTCGCCAAAAGCTGCTTGGGCACCTTGTTCAGCAAGGCCTCGAGATCCAGGGGCCCCTCTCCGCCGGGTAGCAGCGTGTCGAAGATCTCGCCGAAAAGGCCGTACTTGCGGCCAAGGTCGTTCAGCAGGCCGCGGATCCGATCTGCCTCTGGACCTTTGGCATCGCCGAGCAGCGCCAAGCTACGAGCGACGAGGGCTCGCTTGTCCACGACCACTCGGCGCAGTCGCGTGATGTAGGCACCTATGATCACATCAGGGTAGGCGCCGCGCAGGACGAAGCGGTCATGCCTCGCGCCTGGTTCGCGGGTCCGGTTCACGATCTCGGCGGTCTCCAGAGCCCTGAGGTTAGTGAAGATATTGCTCTTGGATCGTCCTAGCTCCTCGACCAGTTCGTCCATGCTTCGGGGCTCGTCGGCAAGATACAGTGCCGCGACGATCTGCCCGCCGAGGCGGGTGATCCCCGGGAAAGAGGCTGCCACCTCTTTGCCGACCCCTTCCAACAGGGTCTTGCGCGCTGCCTCGACTGGATTGGCCTTCTTGGCCATCAGCCCTCCTCGGTGGAGATGCGCCGCCGCCGGCGTCGCCGACGAGGCTTTGGCGGCAGCTCAGCCGTCGCGCCTCGTCCGGCCGGCGAGTCGCTATTCTCGGACAACGCGATGATCTCGAGCGCGAGTGGGTAGAGGGGGGTTTTCGAGAAGCGGCCGACCCGACCGGACTGAAGCCGAGGCAAGATTGCGCAGACCCGCCTAACCGCGTCCGCAATGCGGCGCGGGACATTCAGACGGTCCACGATGGGCTCCAAGAAATCGTACGCCGCGGAAACCCGGTCCCGCTCCCCAAAGCACGCCTCTCGAATCGGTCCAAGCAACAACGAGGTGAACAGCACCACATCGTCCAAAGGTCGCCCCAGTTCTCGAGTCCGGGCGTCTACTCGCGAGAGCAAGCGCCACGTTTCCCCAGCGCTCGTATCGTCGTCGGAGAGGTAGGCGGACAACTCCGGGAGCACGATATCCAGCACGCCCATTTCCCAAGCGAGCCAAATGCTGCGGTGGGATGCACCGCCACGCATCAAGCGCAGCACTTCTTCGAACAAGCGAGGCCGAGCCGCCATCGACAGCGCACCTCGACACTGCACGATGGCGTCGTAAACGGCAGGGGATATGCCGAAGTCCAAGCGGGCGCTGAACTTGATTGCTCGGAGGATTCGAATCGGGTCTTCCTGAAAACGGACGACGGGGTCACCGATCGTATGCACGACCCGGCGCTTGATGTCTGGCATCCCGTTCACCCAGTCCAGCACTTGGCATGCCTCAATATCGTAGAACAGCGCATTGATCGTGAAGTCGCGTCGCTCCGCGTCCTCGTGGGCCTCGCCAAAGACGTTGTCGTTGCGAATCAAGAGATCGTCACCCTCGCGAACGGACTGTTCCTGAGGCGCACATCGAAACGTCGCCGTCTCGATGACCTTTCCCCCGGAGAACAACACGTGGACCAGGCGGAACCTGCGTCCGATGATCCTTGAGTTTCGAAACAGCCTGCGAACGTCGTCGGGCCGAGCGCTCGTCGCGACGTCAAAGTCCTTGGGAGCCTGGCCAACCAACAGGTCCCGCACACAGCCACCGACCAAGTAGGCTTCGTGGCCGTGACGCACAAGGCGGCGCACGACCTTGGCTGCGTCCGGGTCTATCCGAGCCTCGTCGAGTTCGACGTCGTGCGGCGTAGGCTTCTTGTCATAGACCTGGGCCTCCGGCCCTGGCCGCTTCGGCTTCGGTTTCGGCGGCTCACTGGCTGACGCAGCCGTATCTCCCTCTTTTGGCCGGCGAGCCCGGGGCTTGGTCCGACGAGGCGTCTTGCGCTTGGGCTCGTCGCTTTCGTTTTTCGAGCGGGACGGCGGGGGAACCACGGGAACCTCGGGTGCCCGGGGAGGCACCCGCTCGGCGGCTTCGCCGAGCATGAAAGCTACTTAAGAGTCGTGTAGACCACTCCCCCGTTCCGGGCAACTTGCACCTCAGAAGGTGGCCCGGCGGGGAGCGCGTTCCAGTCGCCGCCTCGCAGCACGCCGAGGGGGCATTGGCGCCGCCAAACGGCGCAAAGCCCGACAAACCGTCGGGTCGCCGCAGGGGCCCAGGCGCCCAGCCGCCCTGGGCCAGGCCGGGCCAGGGCTTGCTGAACTGCGCACGTCCGGTCCCCGCCAACCCGGCAGCGCGGCGGGCAGTGCCGCTTCCCGCTGCGTTGGCCCGGGCAGGGGCAACGCAAAGTCCGGCGGCACTCCGGTGCTCGGCAGGGGGCTGCCGTCGGGCAGGGCGAAAACCATGGTGGTTAGTCTCAGGACCCCAACCCCGGACCGGTCGTCAAAGTACTCTTGGATGCAACCCTTGCCGAAGGTGCGCGCCCCGACAACCGGTCCCCGCTCATACACGGACAGCGCACCGGCAATCATCTCGGCGGCACTCGCGGTGTAGCCATCCACCAGAACGGCGACGGGGCCGCTCCAGCGGTCCTCTTCGCTGGGTGCCCACGCACGATGCACTTCGACCGAACCGTCTCGGCGCCGCAATGGGAAACTCGCTGCGCCGGGCAGAACCCCCCCCGACCACTGAAGACGCGCCGTCGATGGACCCTCCACCATTGCCTCGAAGGTCGAGCACAACCCCCAAGAGGGGATCAGCTTCTCGGCGAGCCGCTCCAAGCCAACGCGCGAGATCCCGGCCCAGCCCGTCCGATACTTCGCTGATGGTAACGACCACTGCAGACCCGCCGCCGTAGGCGACACGCTCTACATCGAAAGGCAGGAGTTCGCTGGTTTCAGTCGCGCGAGCGCCGATCGGTACTACGAGCTTCTTCACCTTGGCGTCGCCAGACCGAAGCACGATCACATCGCGCACGGACTCGCCTCCGACGGGTTCCAAGCGAGACAGTTGCTCGGCCTGCTCCACACTCAGGCCCACCGTGGCGATGCCGCCGACTTCCAGTACCAGATCGCCGAGCTCCAGCGGCGGCGTCGCATGCTCGGTGATACGCACGCCAAGGGCCGTCCGCAGCATCCGCCCCCAAAGCCGCGGCCCCAGGTCCAGACCGAAATCCCCAGAATAGAGCGACCACTCCTCAGCATTCCCCAGAATTTCCCTCGCAGCACGAGGCGCGGTATCCATGAAAAACGCCTGCGGCCCCAATTGGACCGCGCCAACCGAGTGTGTGCCGTGCCCCGTTCCGACGCCCCCATCGACGCCGTGGTGCTACTGGGGTGTCGCATCGAACCTGATGGGCAGCCTTGCGCCGCTGGGCTGCGGCGAGCGCGGGCCGCGGCGAACGTCTTTATGGATTCCGCTGCAAAGTGGCTGATCGCGAGCGGAGGCCGGCGCTGGCATGGCCATGCGGAGGCCATTGCTCTAGCAGCGGCACTAGAGAAGCAAGGCGTGCCCAGTCGCCAAATCGTCACGGAGCTATGTAGCCTGAGCACGTTCGAGAACGCCCGCTACGTCGCGGAGTCCTTCGAGCGCCTGGACGTTCGCCGCGCTGCCATCGTGACCTGCGATTGGCACTTGCCCCGCGCCCTGCGTTGTTTTCACTGTTTCGATGTGGATGTCGTCGGCATACCGGCCCAATCGCCCAAACGCGGAGCTCTGCGTTCCTTTCTGCGAGCTTTGCGCGAACGAGTGAGTTTCGCGCTGGACCGAACCGCTACCCTCGGGCTACAGACTCCTCCGTGGCAGCCATGAGGGTGAACACCCTTGGACTTGGACTCTGCCTGGCCGTTGTTACAGCCGGATGCGAGAGTTGTCGCTCTGGCTCCACCAAGACCAACGCGCCAAGCGCGAAACCCAGCGCGTCGGCCATCGGCAAGCCCGTGGCGAGCTATTCAGAGTTGGTCAGCGCGGAGCACAAGCGAGACTCTGCGGGCATCACGCCTGAGTGGTTGAGTCATCGACAGGTCGGTGCTCGCAGAGTTGCCGCCCGAGCCCTTGCGCGGATCGCCGACCAGCGCTCCCTGGAACTGTTGGAGAGAATGCTGGGGGACGAGGACCTCGAAGTGGTCACCTGGGCCAGCTATGGCCTGGGCTACGGCTGCAAAGGCCGAGAAATCGCCACCGTTCGAGCCCTGGTGCAGCGAGCAGCCTCCCTGGCGGCGCAGCCCAAGCAAGCGCAGGGGTCTCCGCCGTTGAGTGACCCCGTGCACGTTCTCGCTGACGCCCTGGGCCGCTGTGGCAGCCGTGAAGCGGAAGCCACCTTGCGGGGCTGGCTAACGGGACCCAAACCACGGGCGGAGGCTGCAGCGCTCGCCCTCGGGCGCCTCGCGTCTAGGCAGAAGCGATTGGAGGACGCATCCATCGTCGCGCTACTCAACGCCGCCAGTGACCCAGACGCTCCGCTGGGCAGTGGTCTATTTGCGTTCTCGCGCCTCGGCCCGTTGCCGGAGTCTGTCCAGAATCGGCTGCGAGATGTCGCTCGTGGCGCGCTCGGCAAGGCCGGAAGCGAGCGAGCCTTCGCGGTGCGCAGCTTGGGGCGAGCGGGGGATGCCGCCATCGTGGACCTCGAGAGATTCGCCATGGACTTCAGTCATGCACCGAGTGAGCGCGCAGACGCCGCACGGGAGCTTGGCAAGAACGGCAAGCTCGGTAGCGAGGCACTCGCGCGGATCTTGGATTCCATGGCCACGGACGCTCGCCTCGCCAAGTCCGAGCTCATCAGCGCGAACTGGGGCGTGTTGATCACCGCGTTGGAGTCAATGACTCAGCCACCCGAAACCGCCCAAGACGTCCTAGCGCGCCTCGAGAGCCTTGCCGTGCCGGGCACCAAGGGCAGCCATCGAATGCGGGTCGAGCTGCTACGCTGCGCCGCCGCCGCGAGCCGCGCGGGGGACAACCATCGCTATCAAAAACTCGTCAACTGCCAGTCAGGCGATGACGCTCCCATACGTGGCCTCGCGCTCCTGAAAGTGCTCGACCGAGGCAAACTACGGGGCGCTCGCTATCGAGCTTGGGAATCGCTCTCGAAATCGCAACATCCTGGCGTGCGCCAAGCGGCCTTACGGCTGCTAGCGAAACACCCCGAAGCCGCCAACACCCACAAGGTGCTGGCGACGGCTCTCGAGGCAAAGCAGGACGGCACCGTCGCCACAGCCGCAGAGATCTTGAGCACCCACCCTGCACTGGCAGCAGGCACGCGGGGTCGACAAGACGAGTCCAAGCGAGATGTCGCACCCCATGCTGATGTGATTGACGCGCTACAGCGAGCGTTCACCAAACGGCGGGCACCGGATGCAACTGAGATTCGCCAAAGCCTGATTGCAGCCGCTGGCGCACTGCAGGTCATGCGCCTCAAAGCGGAGGTCGAGAAAGAGTGCAAGAGCAGCGCGCCGACGCTGCGCGCTGCTGCGGAAAAGGCCCTGCGCTCGCTAGGCGATCGCAACAAACGCTGCGACAAAGCAACGCCCTCGGCGGCGCCAGCGGAGCTCGAGCGACTCCGCTCCGGCGCGGTGCGTGTGACTCTGGAAACGGATGTAGGCAAGTTGGAGCTCGCGCTGGATGCGAACGTGGCACCCGTCACCGTGACTCGCGTCGCCAGCCTCGTTGAATCGGGTTTCTACGACGGCATTGTGTTTCACCGCGTCGTCCCCGGTTTCGTCGTTCAGTTCGGCGACCCTGGCGCCGATGGTTTCGGAGGAGCGGGCCGGGAAATGCTGCGCTGTGAAACGTCACCTATCGGATTCTCGCCCCTCAGCGTTGGCATGGCGCTATCGGGGCGTGACACGGGTTCGAGCCAGCTCTTCGTGACGCTGGGACCCTTCCCCCACTTGGACGGCGACTACGCCTGGATTGGGCGCGCCGAGGGGCAGTGGCAGCGTCTTGCCCAAGGTAATCGGATCCGAAAAGCGCGCATAACACGGTGAGCACACTGGCTTTGCGATGAGGTAGAGTGCGCGCGTGCTGCTAGCGGTAGACATTGGGAATACCAACGTCGTTTTCGGAATCTACGATGGCGAGCAGTTGGTTCGCACCTTCCGGTTCAACACCGTGCGTGCGCGCACGGCGGATGAGCATGGCGTCCTGTTGAATCAAATGCTGGCGCTACACGGTTTGGACCCCCAGCGGGTCGAAGCTGCGATTCTGGCGAGCGTGGTGCCGCCGTTGACCGACGTGATGGCGATCGCCATCGAGCACGTCATCGGGCATCAGCCACTGGTCGTCAGCCCGGAGCTAGCTACCGGAATCACGGTACTCTACGATAACCCCAAGGATGTAGGCGCCGACCGAATCGTCAACGCCGTGGCCGCCTACGAACGCACGCGTGGCGGCGTCATCGTCGTCGACTTCGGTACTGCGACGACCTTCGACTGCGTGTCCCCGAAAGCGGAGTACCTCGGCGGCGTCATCGTTCCGGGTATCCAAGTGAGCTTGGACGCGCTGTTGGGCAATGCCGCAAAGCTCACCCGGATCGAGATCGCGGAGGCGCCGCAGGTCGTGGGTCAAAACACCACCCACGCGATTCAGTCCGGTGTAGTCAACGGCTACGCCTCTCTGGTCGACGGCTTGGTCGCGAAGATAACCGCGGAGCTTGGATTCCCCTGCGCAGTCATGGCCACAGGCGGGCTGGCTGTGCTCATCTCTCGGCACACGAACTCAGTACAATCTGTGGACGAGCACCTGACCCTGGACGGGCTCCGCATCCTGCATGCGCGCAATAGAACGTCCGAGCAAGCGAGCTAGACCCCGTGCGACGCTTGGCCGTCATCACGGGAGTGCTGCTGGTGCTGCTGGCGCTCTCGGTCGTTTCGGCAGTGAGCTTCGGGGCCCACGCCATCGACGTCAGCCTTGCGATCAACGACCCGGACAGCCTAGACGGGGTGATCCTGTGGTCCGCACGAGCACCGCGGGTTGCCCTGGCGGCATTGGCCGGCGGCGCATTGGCGGTAGTTGGAGTCGCGTTCCAGGCCTTGCTGCGCAACCCACTTGCTGATCCCTACGTGCTCGGCGTATCTGGCGGCGCCGCAGCGGGTGCGACGCTGGCCATCGTGGCGGGCGCTAGTGCATTTACGGCCATTGGCGCCGCCGTGGTCCCCGGAGCTGCAATGCTCGGTGGTTTGGTCGCGACGTTGCTGGTCTACGCAATTGCGCGGGCCGGTGGAGAGGTCAGCGGGACCACCATTGTTCTCGCTGGGGTCATCGTCAATGCGACCTTCGCTAGCTTGATCACTTTCATCAAGACTCTCGTGACGGCTTCCAAAGCCCAAGAGCTACTGTTCTGGCTGATGGGCTTCCTGGACGTTCCGTCCAGGATGCAGCTAACGGTTTGCGCCGCTTGGGTCGGCCTAGGGATCGTGTTGATCATGTTCGACGCCGGGCGGCTGAACATCTTGTCTTTGGGTCGTGAGCCCGCGGAGCACCTGGGCGTGAACGTGAAGAACTTGGAGTGGCGCGTATTCTTCGCCGCTTCCGCCGTGGCCGGCGCCGTCGTCAGCCTGACTGGGCTGATCGGCTTCGTGGGTCTGATTGTGCCCCATGCAGCGCGGCGCATGTTGGGCCCGGACCATCGCACGTTGATCCCCGCAGCCATGCTCCTGGGCGCCGCAACCTTGGTCGCCTGCGATCTCGCGGCCAGAATCGCGTTTCACTATCTGGGCACTGAACCACCCGTCGGCGCGGTCACGGCCCTGGTCGGTGGACCCCTATTCTTGGCGATCCTTTATCGAACGCGTGCGCGCGGCGCCATGTAAGAGTTACACGCGCCGCGCACAATCGCCCCGCACTGGGGGCCTCAACGGGATCTACTTCTCGTATACCTGCGCCGCTGCAACGCCGGAGCCACCCGCAACTTCGACGATCATCTTCACAGGCAGGCCGAAAGGCGCGGGGTTCTTGTAGCAATTGGGCTTCTTGCCAAGCACGGCCTGAGGCCCCGTGGTCTGATCCTGGGCGAGCACCATCGCGGAACCAGGGATCGGCGTCACGGCCACGAACTTCACGTTCACTTCCGAAACCGGCGGAAGCCCCGCAGCGACAACCGTGTAGCACTTGCCAGCATTGAGCTGAATCTGAGTCTCCAGATTCTGACCCTGCTGGAAGTTGCCCACGAGCGCCGAACCGACGGGGCGAGCACCAGGCATCGCCTCAGCCTTGGCGAGTTGGTTCAAGATGGGCTGAGCAGCCGAGCCCAAGGATGGGTCCAGGGGCTGAGCCTTTCCACCACCGCCACCTCCAGCGGGAGGAGCACCGGGGATGCCGCCACCAGCCGGCGGGGGCTGACCACCAGGAGGAGGCTGGCCACCGGGAGGGGGCTGGCCACCGGGAGGGGGCTGCTGATAGCCACCACCCGGTTGCTGTTGATAGCCACCGGGCTGCTGCTGGTAACCGCCAGGCTGTTGCTGATAGCCGCCAGGCTGATAGCCGGCGGCTTGGGGGTCTTGCCCCTCGTCTTTCTTCTTGCAACCAACAACCGTCGTCAGCACCAGGCAACCTACGACACCAAGGATCAAACTTCGCATGACTAGCAACTCCAATGTCTCGTTCTAATTCCAACGCGCCAGGGCGCCTCGCGCTTACGCGGTAATACACGGTTCGTGTGCGGGCGGAAGGCTACCTTTAGACGGCGGGGCCGGTCCAGGGCGTCAATTTCTCGTCCCGGCCAAGCCAGAAGCGCC
This sequence comes from Polyangiaceae bacterium, assembly GCA_965222375.1. Classification (GTDB taxonomy): domain Bacteria; phylum Myxococcota_A; class Polyangia; order Polyangiales; family Polyangiaceae; genus JACKEA01. Next base: position 809,169 of record CBDCTZ010000016.1, on the reverse strand, counting down.
CTAAGCGCCAGATCGTAAATATAGAAAATTACTAAACATTTTCCCCAAGCTACAGAAAACGTCGATCTGGCTGCCGGACGGCATCGTGATACACCGACAGAGGCGTGCGCATCGCCCTGGTCACGGACGTCCACTTTGGGCCCCCGGCATATTTCGAGGGGAAGCTGCGAAAGCTATCCCAGCGGGCGCCTGAGCTGACGCGCCTATTCGTCCAGCAGGCCTGCGCAGCCGGCGCTGACCTCATCGTGAACCTAGGAGACGTGGTCGAAGATGAGGCGCCCGACGCCGACCGAGAGCGCTACCGGAAGTTTGTCCAGCTGCTGGCTGAATCTGGCAAACCTGTGCTGCACGTCGCCGGCAACCACGACCAGGTCTGCTTGAACGACGCTGACCTGAAAGCGCTCTGGCAGCACGACGATGCGCTGTTTTACCTTCGTGACATCGACGGGCTCCGTTTCGTGGTTCTGAACACCATCGAAACGAAAGACGTCTCGGTCCGATTGCCCCAGGAACAACTGGACTGGCTATCCAATGCTCTGCGGGAGTCGCCCCTTCCCGTCATCGTGCTCATGCACCACCCAGCCGGCGAAATGGACCTCACTGGCAACCGCTGGTTCGAACACGCGCCACACATCTGCCGCGTCGCCGAGCGCAAGCAATTGCGGAAGATCCTGACTGCCAGCGAGAAAGTCCTTTGTGTCTTCAACGGTCACGCCCACTGGAACTATCTGGAGGTCTTCGACCACGTCCCCTTCGTCACTCTGCAAAGTCTCACCGAGAATCTGGACGACGATGCTCCAGGTCGCGCCGCAGCAGCTTGGGCGCTGTGCGAAGTTTCGAGGCACGCCTTGAATGTGGACGTGCAGGGCGTGGAGCGGGTTCGGTTTCGAGTTCCCCGCAGAGTAGCTGGCTAGCGTTCAGCTCGCGTTGGGAGCGGGCTCTCCGCCGGAGGCGGACCCGGCCTTCTTCTTCTTTTTCCGTTTCTTCTTCTTGCGGGCCTTTGGCTTCGACGCCGCCTCTGCGTCGTCTTCGGACGAGCCCGCATGGTCGGTCGCCTCCTCTTCGGTCGCCACCGAGTCGTCCTCAGCCGGTGCCAGCTCACGGGCCTCGTCCTCGGCTTCGTCGTCGTCAGCGAACTCGACTGCGCCTTCGCCCAAGCTCATCGCAGCTTCTGGGTTCTTCTTGGAAGCTTCGAACAACGTGCCCCACACCAGCGCGGCGGCGACTCCGGTTCCGAGACCTATCCACTGAGAGGTGGAAAGCTGCACGGCTACGCCCTGGGCGAAACTGGTCGGTTTCAGCAACAGGTAGAGAAGGGGCGCCGGAACCAGCGCCAAGGCCTGAGCTCCTCGCCGCAGATTATCCCGGGCAATGCAGCGAGCGGGCCCGAAGGCAAAGGCGAGCCCAAAGGCGAGCGCCGCAGCAGGCAACACCACGTGCTGGCTGAGGTGAGGTCCGAATGTGCCGCGCTCGAGATCGTCCCGCAGCACCTCCAGCGCGAAGCGCAGCACGCCGTAGCCGATAGTGAAAGCAAGAAAGACTTGGCCCCGGAAGCGTTGATTCTTGCGGGCCACGAAAACCAACCCGAGCAGCGCCAGGCCGGTCACGACCTCGTAGAGCTGGGTGGGGTGAACAGGCAACGAAGCCGAAGCGTCTGGCGAGAGCCCACGTTGGTTGACGTGCTGGATCCAGGCCGGAGACCCCGAGCCTTCCAGAACCGTGCCTTCGGGCCACTTCGGAAAGGTGCCGAGGGACTTGAGAAAACTGGGTGCGCCTTCAGACAGCGGCTTCCCGAAGTCGCAGCCGTAGAGATAGCAGCCAAGGCGGGTGATCACGAGGCCCGAAGCAAGACTTGGCACTGCGACGTCTGCCCACGGCAATAGGCGGATCCTATGTCGTTTCAGAAACCACCAGGAGCCGAGGAAGCCGCCCAGGAACCCACCGTATGCGACGAGACCGCCACGCCGCAGAGCAAACAGATCCTTGAAGGAGGCAAACTCGTCCACGTTGGTCGCTACGTAGAGCAAACGAGCGCCAATCAGCGCGGCGACGGCCGTAACGAAGTAGCAATTGGCCATCACATCTCGGGGCAGACCGTCTTTGGTTGCGAGCCCGAGGGACAAGTACCAGCCCACGATAATGGACAGGCACAACATGGCACCGTACGAATAGACCGGTAGCGGCGAGAGTGTGTACACCTCGCCCCGGAAACTGAACGCTGCAAAAGCACCGCCCGCGGCTGCCGCCACCCCGATCACCAGCAGATCCGTGGCGCGCTTGCGGTAGCCGAAAAGGGCGAGCACTACGCCCACGGCGGCTAGGGCTAGTAGAGCCGGGAAGAGGGGAATCGTGATGCCCGGCAGGGGAAGGCTAAACAGGATGGGGTGCATGGGGGCGCGGCCTTTATAGCGCAGGCTCAAGAGTCCGCACCACGCTTGGGCGGGATGCCGACTCGCGCGCGATGAGTTAGCATGCCCGGGTGCTCAGACTGGCTGTGATCTCCGTGCTGGCCCTAGTAGCGGCGGGATGCGTACCCGACGAAGCTGCAAAGGGAAAGGCCAAACCCGCTCCATCTCCGACCCCGGTTGCCCCTCGGCCACCGGTGCCCAAACCCGCCACGCCGAAGCTCACGCCAGCGCCAAGCGCTGGTGGCCCGGCGAGCGCAGCGGCTGCCCCGAGTGCAGCGCCCAAGGCGACCCCGGACCCGGTCTTGACCGCGCCTTTCGAGGACAACTTCGAGCGGCCATCGCTGGGTGACGACTGGCGTGCCACGTCGAACGTTTGGCGCATCACTGACGGTCGGCTGTGTGGACGCCGAGCGCGCAACCACGGCGTTTGGCTGAAGCGACGTCTACCTGCGAATGCGCGAATCGAGTTCGACGCCTACAGCGCCTCGCCAGACGGCGATCTCAAACTGGAAGTCTGGGGCGACGGCCGGAGTCACGCAACGTCCGTCTCCTACACCAACGCCACGAGTTACGTTGTCATCTTCGGTGGCTGGAAGAACCAGTTCCACGTGCTTGCTCGGATCGACGAGCACGCCAAAGATCGCAAAGAGGTTCGGATTGACCCGAATGGGCAGGATGTCCGGGCTCGAAAGGTAGAGCCGAATCGGAACTATCACTTCAAGATCGAGCGCAGCGACGGCAAGACTGTTCGCTGGCTGGTTGATGACATCGAAATCCTGAGCCTCGCCGACCCGCAGCCCCTGAAGGGCACGGGGCACGAGCACATGGGCTTCAATGATTGGGAAGTCCCCGTCTGCTTCGACAACCTCAAAGTCGTACCTTTGCCGGGGAGCTGACGCACGTGGAAGCTGCCGAACCAGACATCGACCACGAGCTCGAAGAGCTCGAAGTGCGTCTGGAACGTCTGCGGGCTCTCTACGAGCAGTACTTTCTGGGACTCGAGAAGATCGAGCCCAACATCGCGCGCAAAGACGTCGACCGCCGCATCTGGGCACTCCGCCGAATGAAGTTTCGCAATACGGCGAAGCGGTTCAAGTTGCAGACGATCGTGATGCGCTACAACACGTTCCAGCAATACTGGCAGCGGATCTGCCGAGAGATCGAAAACGGAACGTATCGCAGGCACCTGCTCAAGGCCGAGCGGCGCATGGGCGAACCGATGACCATCGCGGCCCGCAAGCGCATGGGCATGTTTGCGAAAGGGGACGCAGCCGCCGCGGAGCGAGCCCGAGCCCAAGAGGCCAAGCAAGAAACGGAAAAGGAGATGGCAGCGCTGCTCGACTCCCCCGCCAGCGCGCTGGACGACGCGATGAAAGCGCTGGACGACGTCTTCGCGGGCAGCGATGAGCCGACCCAGGAACGCACCATGGTCGACTCTGCGCCGCCGTCCGCTTCAACCCGCGAACCCAAGCGCCAATCCGCGAAGAAGCTGGACAAGCTCAGTCTGGATTTCGACCTCGACGGCTTGGGGGGCGGCGCCAAGCCGACCAAGCCCAAGCGCGCACCGGCAACCGCAGCGAGCCGCCCCCGGGGCGCCGCACCCAAGCCCAAGGCCGCAGCGTCCCCTGCGGTCCGTCCGGCGACCACGCCCGGCCCCGCCCGGGGCGAAAAAAACCGACCGCCCGCACCCGGGCGGCCCCGCCCCCCGCTTCGCCCTCCAGCCGCCGCCAGGGCCGAGCTGGGAACGGAGCCCGGAGTGGGCGAGCCGAGACCGCCCGCGCCCCCGGGCAAGCGACCGGCGACGAAGCCCGGGATCCCTCCGCCGGGGCGTCGACCCGCTCGCCCCCCGGCCCGGCCCGGAGCACCGCCTCCCAGGCCACCTCTACCCCACCGCGCGCGTCCTCCAGCTGGAAAACCGGGGCCGGCTCGCGCGAGCACAGTCACCGACGACAAAGTGCGGGAGCTACACGCCCGCCTTGTCGACGCAAAGCATCAAACCAAAGATGCGAAAGGCGTGAGCGTGGACGGGCTCGCCAGGAGTCTGCGCGCCACCGAGCGCCAATTGCGCCAGAAACACGGGAATCGAGAGATCGATTTCGACGTGGTGATCAAGAACGGCAAGGCGGTCCTCAAACCCACGATCAAGTAGCTATCACCGCTCCGCCACGCGAGAGTTGGCCGATCTGGGACCCTGGCGGCGGGTCTCCACCACAACGTCGTCTTCACAGAAGAGGATAGCGCAAGAAGTGCGGCCCATTTCCCGGAGCCGACTGCACAGCTCGACGAGTTCCTCGTCCCAGTCCACTACATCGCCTTCGGTGGGCTGGAGCGTGGCATTGTCGTAGCGGCAGTTATCTAGCGCTACCCACTTGCCCTTCAGTTCTGCCGCATGACAGAGCTCGGGCCAGGTCATCCTGGGCTGCATTCGTTCGTTCTTTCCTCGAGGTGGGCGGGGTCGTTCCCGGCTTCTCACGTCTGTTAGGGTCACGAAGGGCTAAGCAGCTCCAAGGCTAGTCCCCGAATATCCGCGTGGTCAAGCACACACCCGCCCACTTTTCACGCAACTTAAGCGTATCCACTTAGAATCATTGATCTAAAAGAAACCGGCCAGCCAGCCGGTCGATGGCGTGCTTCGTGGCTTCGGGCGTCATGTTCCAGCCGGTGCATCTGCCCTACTTGCAGGAAGTGCCGTTCAGAGCGCCCTCGAGGGCGCCGGAACCCGCGCCCATGCCCCGGGCTGCGTTCTGGATCGCCTTGGCCTGGGCGCAGTTGCCGTTACGGGCAGCACTCTGGGCGGCACGAGCGGCATTACCTCGAGCCCGCTTCTGGCAGGTGGAGCGGCCGACTGGGTCCGTGCAGCGGCGCATCGCCGCGGCCGCCCCCATGATGTTGCCGGATTGGGCGGCGGAAATGCAGGCAGGGCATCCGTCCGCCTGGGGCTTGGTCGTCGGCTTGGGCCCTGTGGTTGGCTTCGACGTGGGCTTGGAGGTCGGTTTCGGGGATGGGTCCGGGGTATCACCGGTTCCGGTCGCTTCTGTCGGTGCGCTGCCGGTGGGGTCGACCTGAGGGGCAATCGTGGTCTGCCCCGACGTGCTGGTGAAGGGGTTGGTGAGAGGCTGATCTTCCTCGGAAGACGGCTTCATTTGCTGCGCGGCCACCACCACGATCCCGATCAGGAGCAAGCCACCAAGTGCCGCCAACCCGATGATCAGGCCCTTTCCGCCCCCGCTCTTTTGCTGCTGGAGAGGCGGTGGAGCGGCGACCGGGGCCGCCATGGCTGGCGCGGCATGGGGCTGGTGCTGCGGAGGCGCGGCCACCGGTGGGGACACCGGACCGGCGGTTCCCGCCATGGCTGCGAAGTCTGGTGCCGCGGCCATGGCGGCGGTTCCGGCCCGGGCCAGATCCGACGAGACGGCCGCCGGCTCGTCCACGGTGATTCCCCCACCGCTGGACAACTCGGCAAAGAACTCCTTGGCGTTGTCCTGCCGCCCATCCGCCTCCTTGGACAGCGCGCGCAAAATGGCCTGCCGGAGCGCATCCGGTATGGCCGAGCTAGGCGCCGTGACCTCGAAGGGTAGCGGCTGGGCCGTCATGTGTTGGGTTGCCCACTGCCATGGCGTGTCGGCCTCGAAAGGCAGCTTCCCGGTCAGCATTTCGTAGGACATGACTCCCAGGGAATAGATGTCGCTGCGAGAATCCAGGGCTTTGCCGGTGAACTGCTCTGGGCTCATATAAGGAGGAGTGCCAAGCACCATTCCCTGCTGAGTCAGCTTCTGTTCCTTCTGCGCGTCAGCGGACTCGCTTCGTGCCGCAATGCCGAAGTCCAATACCTTGACGAACTCCTTCTCACCCGCGCGCTCGGTGAGAATCACGTTTTCGGGTTTGAGATCCCGATGAATGATTCCTTGTCCGTGCGCCTCTTCCAGGGCGCCGCAGACTTGCTTCATGATCTTTATGCAGCGCTCTGGGGGAATCGGTCCGCGCTTTTCGATCACGTCACTGAGCGGTTCACCTTTGACGAACTCCATCGCGATGTAGAGGGTTCCGTCAGAGGTCGAACCGAAATCATAGAATTTGATCGTATTGGGGTGCTCGAGCTGAGCAACCGTTCCACACTCCCGGTGAAACCGAGCGAGTACCGAAGGGTCCTTGGACAGGTGGCTGTGGAGGGTTTTGATGGCGACCTTGCGGACCGTCGAACCCATTTGTTGCTCGCCCACATAGACGATGCCCATGCCACCCTCGCCGAGGACCCCGGTCACCCGGTAGCGGCCGCCAATGATCTGCCCGATCAGGGCATCTTCTTCAGCCGTGTCGTCTGTGGGCACTAGAGCGCCACAACTCGCGCAAAACCGAGCCCCGTCGATGTTCGCGTGACCGCACGCCTCGCAGTTCATAGCGGCGGTAGAGTCGCACGAAGCCCCCCCGAAACGCTACCTTCCGGAAAAGCTTCTCTTTTTTCCGGGGCAAGCCCTCGCTACACCCCACCGTCGCCGTGCATCGCTGCGTCACTGGCAGCACCTGCATCCCGATCCGCGCGCGGTGAATTGGCCCGGTGCGGGGGCAGCGGCGCATCCGGGGGCCAAGGCAGCACCGTCTCGCTGCCCGTCGCGCGATCCACCAGCACAGCGCGCGTGGCTCGTCGGCTGTCCGGAACCAGCAGCTTTCTCTGGACCGTCGCCCCAGCCGCGAAGGTCGGTGGCTGCTTCAGTGGCCGGCGCTTCCCGATGGGTTCTTCGGCGCCAAGCAAGGGGAAGTCGAAGCGGACACGCTCGATCAATTCTCGACCGATCCAGAGCTCGATGGCGAAGCGCCCCATGTTTCTGGCCGTAGGGATGGGCTTCTTGAAATCCAAGCGCTTCGCAGACACCACACGCAGCGCGCCGCGGTCGTATTCGACCACATACTCCCATTGGATGGGCTCCTTGAGAGCCACCGGGTCGGGTTGGGCGTTCGGCGGCGCCGACGGCGAGACCATCGGAGCCCCAGCTTCGACTTGCGGGGCCCCCGCGTCGGCGTTCCGCCCTTCGGCTAGGCGCGCAGGCATGGTCATGCTCGGGCCCTGGGAGTTGTCGTAGCGGGCCCCAGAACAGCCCAGCACGATGCTCGGAACCAATAGCCAATAGCGTGGAGTCACGGCGGTCCCGTCGCCTTAGCGCAAACCACGTGGGTCCGTCGAGGTTGCTTGTCCGCCAGCGGCAAAGGGCGGCACTTCGTCGGTGCTGCCTCCCAGGGCCTGCCACCATTGTCGAAACTCCCGCGGCAATGGGGCGTGCGCGCGAAAGACCTGCCCGTCGGAGCCGTGAACTTCGATGTCCGTCGCATGTAGAGCGATTCTTCTCAACTCGCACACGGTCCCATCTGCCGTGGTGAGGGTCGAGGCGCCTCCGTAGCGGCGATCTCCCAAAAGCGGAAAGCCTGCAGCAGAAGCGTGCACTCGGAGCTGGTGGGTCCGACCCGTGGTCGGCTCTAGACGCAGCAAGCTATGGGCGGGCGCTCTGGCCAGGAGATGCAGGCGGGTCTCGGCCTGCTTTCCAGCAACAGGAGACGACCAAAGCCCCCCGGCCACCACGACGCCAGTCGCTAGCGCTACGTAGCGGCGCAAGTAGCCCGCGCGGGCCTGCCGACTATCCATGAAGCGTCGCGCTTCAGGCGTTGCCGCGAAGAGAACCACGCCACTGACTCCAACGTCCAGACGAGAAACTGCGTGGAGGCGTGTGTCGAGCTGGTGCTGCACCTGCTCGCGTAGCGACATCAGCCCCGACGCATCTGGCTCCGTCGGCAGCGCCGCAGGCTTGTTCACAGCCACCAGGCCAGCGCGTCGTGCGAGCACGGAAACCTGTGCCGGCGAGGCCGTGCGAGCCATCCCGACAACCACGGGCTGACCTTCCCGAAGCAGAAATCCGGAGTCTGCACGTCGGCCATCCACGAACACACGGCCCTCGTCGAGCGCGGATTCGGGCTGCTCCATCTTGCCTAGCAGCGCGCGAATGTCGTTAGGGTCTCCAGCGCGCACGGTCCAGCGCGCGTCACGCCGTCGCTGGTTCATTGGCGATGGATAGCGCCGGTGTTGCCATCGATGCACAGGCGGTCCCCATCCGCCAACACCGCGCGAGCACCGCTAGCGCCAACAATCGCCGGAACGCCCATCGCACGTGCAACGATGGCGCCGTGGGAAAGAGTCCCACCGCACTCGGCGATCACGCCGGCAACCGCAGGCAGAATCGGTGCCAATCCAACGTCCAAGGAGCGAACCACCAGGATGGTATTGGGTTTGAGCTCCCCGCTACCGGTGGAGACGGAAAGATGGCGGACCTCGCCTTCGCCCGTGGCCGTACTGGCGCCTTCGCCGCTCAAAGGTTGGGCCGGGTCGACGGTGGGAAACGGGGGCGGCCGCCCGACGAACAGTTCGGGAGGGTCGGCCCGGTCCGACACCATGGCGAACCCCGCCCGGCGCCAGCGCACGACGGAGCCTAGATCGGCTCGAACGGAACCGATGGCGTTGGAAAGCTCTGCCGGCTCCAGAAAGAACGCCGCGCCCGGCTTCAAACCAGGGTCGAGCCGCCTCAGGCGCCGATCCACGTCCAACACGACCGTGCGCAGCATGGACACCGTCTGCGCGAGCCAGACCCGGGAGCGTTCGCGTACCGCGAGCAGCCCCCGGGCGCGGCCCAGCAAGGAGCGAAACAGCGTGGCTTCGAGGTAGGACTGACTCTCTTCCAACCCTGCGACTGCTTCGTCCGCATCAACTCGAACCCGAGACATGCGGCCGTCCAGATCGGTTTCTGCGCCCAAGTTCATTCGCAACATATCCAGCACGCGTTCGGGTTGCTCGCCGAAGCGGGGCGCCGCTATCTCGGGCTCGGTCCAACCGCGGTCCCCGAAGGCGGTCAACCATTGCTGAAGTGCACGCTGGGCCGGACCGGCGGGAAGCCCGCTCGCCTCGGCCTCGCCCTGTAGCGCCGCCTGGGCGGCTTCGTCGCTCCGAAGTATCTGCACAACGTGGCCCAGAGCCACGGCTGAAGCAGTCGTCTCGAGTTCCCCTGCTCCGGCACAAACTCGATGTGCCAATCGACCCGCATCGGCTGGAACCGACCGGGCGATTACCGCTCGAACTGCTACGAATGCGGACAAGTACGCGAGAGAACTGCTGAGCAGCAGCCCGGCGGTCGCATGAAAAAACTCGAAGCTCTCGCGCAACGTCGTCTTCAACGCGTCGTCGGGCAAGATGGCGAGATCCATTTCCAGCAGCCATTTGCGCTGGTCACCCGCGCGCCGTTCGAAATCCGTTTGCGCTTCCATCAAGCGCCGCTCGCGAGTCAGCAGTCGCGCGGCGGCCAAGGACAGAGCTGCAAGCGAAGGACGCTTGGGTCGCAACTCCAAGGCGCTCAGAACATCATCGGTCGACGCACCCCGAACCAAATCGAGCAGCGCCGTGGGGTCGAGACCTGGAACGCTCCGCACCACGTGAAACAACGCCGAGAGGTCAAAGTAGGGACGACCGTGAACGCTCTCCACCAGCCGTGAGGAGCGAGGCATCTTTCCGCCCAACTGCGCGATCGACTCCCGAAGACTGGCCTCACTGGCTTGGGCGACCAGGCCTGCAGTCAGGGGAGTGGGTACCCGAGGTAGCAAGGCGTCCAACCCGGAACGCGACCAAACGGTCAGGGACTCCCCCGCACCGGGGTACGCGCCACCAACAACGGCTTCGATATCCGTCAGCCAGGTCTTGTCTTCCTCATCCACGGCGTAGGTGAGGAGGGCAGGCTCGGCGTCCACCGCCTGACGAACGTCGACGGGCAGGCCTTCCAAGACGGCGTGGTCGACCGCGGGTTTCCGACGGAGCTCCGCCGATGCACCCGAGGCTTCTGCGCCATCTACCCGCTTGTCTGCGGCCAAGCATGTGGCCTGCCCCGCAGCGTCGACAACAACCTGGTCCGCCAAGAGCGAGCCCCGCTCAACGTGCAGCTTGGGTCCAAGTCCGGCAACCATCACCCAGCGCCTTTCGGCCGGCAGCGGTGGAGAGTTGCTGTCGTTCAGCTTGGGAAGAACGCCGGGGCGAGCGGTGAGCACCCGCAACGTCGCCGCTACGGCGGGAAGGCGTTGCAGCACAACCGCCACCGACAGGTCCCGGGCACCAACGTCTTGCAAGGCTCGCAGCGACACCTCCATGCAGCTGCTCGCCCACACGCGGCGAATGGCTGCGGCAACGTCCGTGACGATGAGTTCGCAGTCCATGCCGGCCAAGGCGACCGTGGTCGGATCCGGATGTCCCAGGCTCGCGATCGCACGGAAACCGAGCGGGCCAGGCTCGCCGACTTGGGTCGCGATGGAGTCCGAGAGCACGTCGGGCAGTGGCTCGGCTTGGAGGCGCTCGAAAGCGCGCGCTGCGCGTTCGATTCCGCTCGGCTTGCGGATCGCCCGGATCAGTGAGCCGAGATCGTGCCCCGGCGGCAGACGCTCATCGACCTGCATGCGAAAGGCGAAGGCGGGCACCACCCAGGTGTCCGGCAGTGTGGCGCCTCGGCGCTTGGATTCCGCCAGGCGCACTGCCAATTGGCCAAACTCTTCCACCCGCGCGCCCTCAGCGGCGACATCGAGAAGAGTGTATAGGCGAAGCCGAGAGCGATCACGCGCCATGGGCGAAACAGCTCTTACCCTGATTGCGACGCCGCGTCATGCGACGAACGAGGCCCCCTCAAGAGTGCTCAACCCGGATTCGGCGCCTCCCCCGTAGCGCGCTTGACGAGATCGACGAGTACAGGATCCGACACCATCTGTTCGCGCAGAGTCCCGCGCACGAACTCCAGTTGCTCAGCACTGAGCTGGCCTTCCAAGGGTGCCACCGCCGTGGCGACACTCTCGTCGAGGTACTGGTCGAGCGTAATCTCTCCACGCGACAACCGCGCCAAGCTGTCGTTCTGCGCGCCCTCGACAGGCTTGGAAGCATCGACACTGAAGCTCTTCCCAGTCTTGGCCGCTTCTCCGACGCCCGCGGGCCCGCCAGGCGGAACACCGCCGGGCGGCTTGCCGATTCCGTCAATGCCCATGCTTCCAGCCTATCGTAGGAACTGGCGGAACGCACTCAGCGGATATTGCCGATGGCGTTTTTCACGGTGTCGTGTCGCGCCTTCAGCACATTGGACATCGTGGAGTACGCGCGGCTTTCCGCACTGATCTGCTCCTGTAGCTGCAGGTAGTACAGATTCATGTCAGCGTTATGTGACAGCATTTCCTCGACTCCGGGCTGCCCGACGCTGCCCTCGCCTGCCGTACCGGTTGCACCTTCGGGCCGTGCCCCCGGGGAGGCGGATCCAGGTGCTCCACCGGGTCGCACCGCGGCGCCGAGGATGGGCCCGCCAGGCAGACGCCGCAACGCGGTTTCGGCTCCGCCGAGGACAGCACGAGCGCCCGCATTCATGACCTGTTTGAAGGGTCTGGCGGGGGGCGCCGTCACGCGAGCGGCTGAGGGGGATGAGGAGACGTCCGTTGAAGGACCACCTGTGGAAATTCGAGTCGTCATGAGAAAACCTCCGTACAAATCAACGGCAATGGAGCTCTCCTCGGCCACTCGGCAGGGCAGTTGCGTCCGATTTTCAGATTCCGAACCATTCCGCAGGATCCACCGTTTCGGTGCCCACGCGGATCTCGAAGTACAGCATCGATCCCTGACCGGTATCGCCGACGGATCCAATCCGAGCGCCGGTCCTGACGTCCTCTCCCGCCTTGACGGCGATCTCGTCGAGATTGGCGCTGACCGTGTAGTGGCGATCTCCGTGCTCGACGATGATGGTCTTACCGTAGGCGGCGTAGCTGTCCGCGAATGCGACGCGGCCGGGATAGACCGCCCGGACGGGCGTTCCGCGAGGAGCGCGCATCTCCAAACCCGGGCCGTCGGCGCCAGGGCGCCGGGCCGAGTGGATCTCCGACCGACCCGTAATGGGGAACGGCAAACGCCCCTTCATCGAAGCCATACCCGACGCCGCAGCCGAGGGATCGATGGGCCCAATGCCTCCATAGATGGCAGTGTGCGGTGCCGTCCCGCTGCTCTCGAAAGCGCGCTGGAATGCCAGAGCACGGTCTTGTGCCGCGAGGATCGCGCCGCGAGCATGTGCCGTTGCGCGAGCTTGAACCTCCAAGGGCTCACGCTGTGCGCGGAGAGCGTCTAGCCGCTTGGAAAGCGACACGCGACGCCCTGCTAATTTCCGCTCCAGCTCGATGTCTCGGGCAATGGCCCGGTGTAGGCGTTCAATCTTGGAGGCGTGATCAATGGTCGCCTCGAAGCCTCCACCCACGGGCAGGAGCCCTGCGCGAGCGAGGCGGACGTAGGTCCGGCCTCGGGCAACCGTGCGCACTCGCGCTCGCTCGGCTTCCTGCTTCAAGACCTCGAGGTCCTTCTTGACAGCGCGTTCTTTGCGCCGGAGCTCTTCCACGCGCCTCTCGGGATCGAGCATGGTCGCTGCGGGCGGCGGGGGGGACACAGCCGGCAACGCCGGTGGTGGGACGCTGAGAGGCGGCGCGGTTTGGCCAGCCGAAAGCGGCGCGACCGCGGCACCTGCTGCGACGACCAAGGCGAAGCGAAGTCGTGAGCTCATGTCACATCACACGCTGAGCAGCTTGCGGAGGCTTCCAAAAGCAGCCAGCGCGCCCAGAAGACCGCCAAGGCTCACCATCCCGAACACGGCGGTCCACGGCAAGAACGTGGGCGTCACGCCAAGCAGCACGGAAAGCTGGCTGTCGAAGTTTTCTCGAACGATGGCGTACAGAACGCCGAGAATGAGTATCGCGCAGAACGCGCCTAGAGCTCCCTGCGCTGCCCCCTCGAGCACGAAAGGTCGACGCACGTAAGAATCCGTGGCCCCGACTAGCTTCAGAACCTCAACCTCGATCCGCCGCCGCTGAAGCGACAGGCGAATCGTCGAAGACACGACGCTCACAACTGCTGCCAACACGACCAACGCAAGGACCAAGGAAGCCGTGGTGCCACCGGCGAGCAGGCTGCCCAATCGCTCACCCCAGTCTTCATAGGTTTCAACGGCCTCTACCGCCGGGAGGTTCCCCAGCTGAGATGACAACTTGCTCAGCTGCGTCGCGTCACTGTCGTCCGCTACCCGCACCTCTAGAGACGCCGGGAACGCCTCGGCGGGCAACGCCGAGAGGACGTCGCCCTTGGAGCTTCCGAGCACCTCCTGTCGCGCGTCTTCGCTGCTGACGAAACGGACATCGGTAACCCCGGGCGTGCTGCGCAGTGCGTTTTCGATCGCTTGGATCTGCGCCGGAGTGGCCTCGGGCTTGAGGTACACGGAAGCGCGCCCGCTTTCACTCCAGCGGTTCTTGATGGCCTGGACGTTGACAACGACGAGAAGCGCGGCAGCCAGGCACACGAAGGCCACCGCCACCGAAAAGACGCTCAGCGAATGAAGCCGCCAATCGTTTCGAGTCCCGCGCCAAGCTCTTTCTAGGGGGGTCATGTCAGGCTACCTCGCGTTGGATCTCAGCCGCGCGTTCCAGGCCGCCTTTGACGTCCATGGCTCTGCCTTCGTCCAGGACCACGACCCGGCGGGGGCGCACGTCGAGCAACGTGCGGTCGTGGGTGGCGAAAAGGACAGTGACCCCACTCTCGTTGATGTCCTCGAAGAGGCCAAGAATATCGATGGCAAGTTGCGGGTCGAGATTGCCGGTGGGTTCGTCGGCCAGCACCAGCGCGGGTTCTCCAACGATCGCTCGGGCAATAGACACCCGCTGCTGTTCGCCGCCGGATAACGTACCCGCAAGGTCGGAGCCGCGACCCCCGAGCCCAACGCGCTCGAGGGCATCACCGACCCGTTGATTCCTGAGCCGAGAAGGAACGCCCAAGACCTCCAATGGAAGCGCGACGTTTTCGTTCACCGACCAGTTCGGAACCAACTTGAAGTCCTGAAACACCACGCCAATGTTGCGGCGGAGAAACGGAACCGAGTCTTCCGTCAGGCGGCCCACTTCACGCCCCATGAACAGAATGCGACCAGAATCCACCGCCTCCGCGGCGTAGAGCATTCGCAGCAATGTGCTCTTGCCGGCTCCCGACGGCCCGGTAATGAAAACGAACTCTCCCCTTTGAATCTCCAGGCTCAATCCCCGCAGCACAGGCGCATCGGGTCGATACGCTTTGTGGAGTTCCTCGAAGACAAGGATGGGGCGGCGCGCGGCTGTAGAATCGAATCGCTTCTCCCCGGGCCGGAGCACCGGGCGGAAAGGGCGGCCTTTTGCCCCAGTATCCATGGGCCTCGACCTATCAGCGGCAGCCTGCCAGGAACAACTTTTCGGCTTTTTCGTGGACTTGCACCAACCACCCGCTTGAGCCCAGGAACGGCCGTTTGCGCCCTCCGGCAGTGCCCTGGGTATGCTGAGCATTGATGAAAATCGCCTTTTTCGGCCTGCCCTTGGCTGCCCTGTGCCTGAGCCGTGACGGGCACGACGTGCGCTTGGCCGTGCTGTCGCCAATTGCAGCGCCGGGCCTCAGACGTCTGAGACGAGAGCTGTCATCCGCTTCGGTGCACCGGGCGGCGGACTGCTCTCCCGACGTTCTCGACCAACGCGTCCGCAACGAGTTGAAGGAAATCCGACCGGACCTGATCATGAGCTGGTTCTGGACGCGTCACATCCCCAGCGAGTGGCTGTCCCTGGCGGCGCGAGGAGGCATCGGGGTCCATCCATCGTTGTTGCCGCGACATCGCGGGCCGAACCCCTTTTTCTGGGCAATTGATTCAGGCGATACAACCTCTGGTATCTCGGTCCACTGGCTGGCGGAAGAGTACGATTCCGGAAACGTGATCTTCCAGCAGCAGCTCGAGATCGGAGATCGAGACTCCTGGCAGCTGGCGCGCGCGCTGGACCGTCTGTCGCTCGGCGCGCTACGACGATGCATTGGGGAGGCCGCCAAGGGCGCTCCTCTGAACGGGCAGGTGCAAGACGACCGCGCTGTCACCTGGGCCCCGGAACCAAAGGGGCCGTTGCTGAAACTGGACGCTAGCTGGGACGCTGAGCGCGCCTTGCGGCGAATTCGCGCGCTTGCACCAGTCCCAGGTCTTGCCCTGTGCATCCGAGGCCTCGACCTCTTCGTGATTCGAGCAGAGCGCACAGCGGAATCTGGTCCCTTGCTGCCGGGAGAAGCGGCCGTTTGGCCGGGCCCGGATTCACGGGTGCGACTTGGCGTCAGAGACGGCGCCCTGTCCGTGGAACGAGCAGTTCTGGCCGACACTGGCGAGGAGCTGGACGGGGCCGGCCTCGCTGCCAGGGTTGCGATCCTTCCCCCAGACCCGCCTTGAGCCACGCGCAATTCGAGAATGTCGGAAACAAGCGAGTATTGAGGGCCTCACCTTGATATAGACTGGTCGCCTCTACGGAGGAGCTGGATGAGCGATCCGATCAGCCAAGCGAAAGCAGCACGCGAAAACCTCGCGCGGGGGCTGTCAGCACTGCAGAGCCCCGGCGTGCCGGAGCAACTCGGCAACGTGGCCGAACCCGTCGCGCAAGCGATGAGCGCGCTGCATCGCATCGAGGCCTCGGGTGGCAGTGCCGCCGCCGAGGCTGGCCCAGCGGCCCTAGCCGCCGTGCGGAACGCACTGTCTCTGCTGCAGGCCCACGCCAACGACAATCACCCAGCCGTGGGCCAAGCAACCGAAGCGGTCGCAGGTGCACTCGGGATGGTGCATTCGCTGGCTAGCGCCGCCGCTCCCGGGCAGGTAGGCGCGCCGCAACCGGCGGCAGCGCAACCCGCTGCGGCGCAACCCACTGGCGCAGCACAGCAACCTGGGGCGCCTGCTGCTGGCGGCTTCGGGCAGTTCCCATCGGCAGCGCCGCACGTCGCTCCAGCCGCAGGCGCCACGCCTGGACTCGGCGCCACCGCAGTCATGCCACCCCAAGCTCAGCAAGCACCGCAAGCGCAGCAACCGGCACCACAAGCCCCTCAGGCACCGCAGGCTCCACAAGCACCCCAGGCACCCGCACAACCACCGCCCTGGCAACAGCCACAGCAGCCCGTGGCACCCGTAGCCGCTGCGCCCGCCGCCGCGGCGCCCGTCGCGCCAGCGGCGCCCGTTGCCCCGGCCGCCCCCGCAGCGGTTGCCCCGGCCGCCCCTGGGCCCCCTGCGGGTTGGCAACAACCGCAACAGCCGTGGCCGGGCCAGCAGGGCGCGCCTGCCGCAGGCTCTCATCCCCAAGCGGCTCCCGCGGGGTCCGCGCCGCAAGCGGCTCCCTCCGCAGGCTCCCATCCCCAGGCGGCTCCTGGGCCGGCAGTGCCCATTCAGGCGCCGCCCAACACGAAGCGCGCCGAGGCCAACCTGGGCGCGCACAGCCCGACCAATTTTTACAAGGGGTTGAGCGGCAACGACGTCATAGAAGCAGGCGGGATCTTCGTCGCCACGTACCAAATCCCAAAAATGGGTGAAAATGTGGTGGTGCACGTGTCTCTGCCGGGGGGCTACGAGTTCGAGGCATTGGCCGTCGTGGAGTGGGTGCGAGAAGCGCCGGCTTCAACGGCTGGGGTGGAAGCGCCCCCTGGTTTCGGTGCCAAATTCACGCAGATCTCCCCAGAGGGTCGTCAGCTCGTCTACCGCTACGTCAGGAATCGTGAGCCGCTGTTTCACGATGACCTATGAGGCGGGACCACTCTGGCCAACTAGTCCATGAAGTCGTGGCTCACCGCGTTGTCGCTGGCAGCAGCGCTGACGGTGGTGAGTGCAACAGCCAGAGCGGGGGATCCCTACCTGCGGTGGTACACAGTCAAGACGCCCAACCTACGGGTGCACTACCACAGCGGGCTCGAGAGTTCGGCGCAGCGAGTTGCAAATCTCGGCGAGGCAATCCACCGCCGACTCGTACCGCAGCTCGGTTGGCGCCCCACCGAAGTAACGGAGATCCTACTCACCGACACCACCGACTCCGCCAACGGGTCAGCCACAGCCTTGCCCTACAACGCCATCCGCATGTTCGTCAGCGCGCCGGACGACATGTCGCCTCTGGGCGAATACGATGACTGGCTGAGCGAACTGCTCACCCACGAATACGTGCACATTCTCCACGTCGACAACATCAGCGGGGTGCCGGCTTTGGTCAACTCCATCTTGGGCAAGACCAACGCGCCGAACCAGGTGCAGCCCCGATGGATCTTGGAGGGCCTCGCTGTCGCCCTTGAATCAGAACACAGCGGTGGAGGACGCCTTCGCTCCACTCAATTCGACATGTACCTGCGGGCCGACGTGCTGGAAAACCGCATCGCGCGCCTCGATCAGATAAGCAACCCGGCGCGGCGTTGGCCAACCGGAAACCTTTGGTACCTCTACGGGGGCAAGTTCGTTGGCTGGATTGCAGATGTATATGGGCCGGACACATTTGCCGCCGTCGCCACGGACTATGGCGCCAACATCATGCCTTGGGGGATCAACCGATCCATTCGACGCGCGACTGGTCGCACCTACGTCCAGCTGTACGAGGGGTGGAAGGCGCACCTGCGCAGAAAGTATGCGAAGCAGGTCGGTGCCGCGAAGAAGCGCGGAATGCGCGAGGGGACTCAGCTCACTCACCGCGGTCGCGTTGCGGCAACGCCGCGCTTCGTGCCGAAATGTGCGCGTAGCGGAGCAGCGGAGGAGATCCTCTACTACCGGGACGACGGCCACTCTCCGGCGGGTTTCTACCGAGTCAAGCTAGCGGCGCGGAATAGGGCCAGCAGCGACTCGCCACAGCTCGTCGCCCGCAGTTCAGGGCGGACTCTAGACTTTGAACCATCCTGCAGCTTCGTCTTCGACAACGTCGCGCCATCTGGCAGGCGCTACTTCTTCAACGACCTGTTCCGTCAGACCGCGGGAAACTCATCGCCCAGGGGTTTGAGCCGAAGCGTGGGTCGCCTGACCAAGGGACGGCGGGCGCGAGATCCTGCCGTTAGTCGGGACGGTCGACGCATGGCGTTCGTAACGAATCGGGCTGGAACATCGACGCTTCGGCTCGCAGACATCACGCCCGACGGACGAATCGAACGAGAACGAATCGCGGTACCGAGCGCTCGCTATGAGCAAGCCTTCACTCCTCGCTTTTCAAATGACGGCAGACGCCTTGCCTACAGCGCATGGGCCGCAGGGGGCTATCGGGATGTGCGCATTGTCGACTTGAAAACCGGAAAGTTTCATCAAGTCACCCACGATATCGCGCTGGACCAGCAGCCCACCTGGTCTCCGGACGACGACCTGCTCTTCTTTACTTCTGATCGCACCGGCATTGCCAATGTTTACGCCTACGACACGCGTAGCGGAGACTTGCATCAAGTCACGAACGTCAAGACCGGCGCCTACTACCCGGAGGTTTCCCCGGACGGCCGCACCCTGTTCTACATCGGATACACCTCTAAAGGGTTCGACCTGTTCAGCATGCCGCTGCAGCGGTCGCGCTTCCTCGCTGCGCTGCCCTTCGACGCGGAGCGACCCCGGCCGCACCCAGAAGTGCCGACCAAGCGCTGGCCGGTCGAAACCTACAACCCGCTGCCAACCCTGGCCCCACGTGCCTACGAAGTCGAGTATGGCCCGGGCACGTTCGGTAACGCTTTGCGGATGACAACACGCGGCTCCGACATTGTCGGCCATCACACTTTCGCCCTGACCCTGCTGGTGGAGCCCGATGAAGGCGAGGTTAGCGGCACGGCCTCCTATGCCTACCGTCGGCTACCCTTCGATTTCTTCGCCACCCTGTTTCGGCGCGTCGCACCGCGTTCCGGCTACCGCTTCGCAGATGAGACTCCGATATTCCTGGAGCATCAGCTGGGCGCACGCACGGGCATCTCCTACAGTATGCCCGGGGTGTTCGAGTTCCAGTCCGTCTCGCTGTCCTACACGGCGATGAGCTTCGACGGAACTCTGCCGATCGGCACCCGCGCTGATCCCTACGCGCGGGTCACTCGGGATCCGCACCGTGGCTTCATGGGCATGACATCCCTGGGCTACAGCTATTCCAACGCCGATAGTTCCCCGTATGCGATCAGCACCGAGCGGGGCTTCAGTCTTTCTCTGTCGGGGGACTTCGCGCTGAAGGAACTCGGCAGCGACGACACCTTGACCAGCTTTTCCGGGAGGGCGCGGGGCTATCTGCCAATGCCCTGGGCTGAGCACCATATCCTAGCCCTCGGGCTGTCGGGGGGTGCGGCGGTGGGAACCTATCCACGCCGAGGTCTTTTCTTCACCGGTGGCTTCGTCGACTTGCCCGTGTTGGATGCTTTTACGGACGGCGTTCTCCAGTCGAGCTTTCGGCTCCGAGGTTACGAACCCGCACAGTTCATTGGAACGCACTTCAACCTGCTGAACACCGAGTACCGGTTTCCCATCTTGTACGCGGATCGGGGTATCAGCACGCTGCCCGTGTTCTTGCGCACCCTCAGCGGCGCGGTCTTTGCCGACTATGGTGGTGCGTTCAATCGCATCGACTTGGAAAATCCCTTCGAGGAGTACCACCTAGGGGTGGGCGCGGAGCTGTGGATGGACGTCGTCCTCGGCTACTTCGCTCGGGTGAACTTGCGCCTGGGCCATGCTCGCGGCACGGACTCAGAGGCGCCGACGGGTGGTCAGACCTATTTTGTTGCCGCTTCGGTGTTCTAGAGCACCATACGGGTGCCGTGGCCCGAGGCCGCCGACCCGCGCAGATGCTGCATGCCGCAGCGCGTCGTGATCCGGGTTCGTTTCCCTTGGTGACCATCCACGCTACCCTTGCGGGATGCATGCGGGGGCCGTCATCGGTGGCAGCTACCGACTGGTTCGCCCGGTGGGCAAGGGCGGTATGGGAACCGTGTGGGCGGCGATGCACGAGTCCACCCGCGAGCCCGTCGCGATCAAGCTGCTGACCACCGGGGCATCCGAGGAGATGCAGGCGCGCCTTGTCCGAGAAGCAGGGGCCGCCGGGCGCCTCGAGAATCGGCATGTCGTTGACATCCTGGACGTTGGCAAGACCGATTCTGGCGAACCCTTTCTGGTGATGGAGCTCCTGCAGGGACAGACCCTGCGCAGTGTGATCAAGCGACAGCGGCGCTTGGACCCGAAGCTTGCCGCGACCGTCGCGCGCGACATTTGCATCGCGCTAAAGGCGGCCCACAACGCCAACATCGTGCACCGCGACCTGAAGCCCAGCAACGTGGTGCTGCACGAAACCCCTCACGGCATCGTGCTAAAAGTGTTGGACTTCGGCGTGAGTAAGGTTCTCAGCGAAGAGCAACAGCTGATCACTTCCACGGGTATTGCCGTAGGATCGCCAGCCTATATGAGTCCGGAGCAAGCGCGGGGCGCTCGCGTCGATCACCGCGCGGACTTGTGGTCCATCGGCGTACTCTTGTTCGAGATGATCGCCGGTCGTCGGCCCTTCGCGGCAGAGTCACCTGCAGCGATGCTGTCGATGATCCTCTTCAGTGACATCCCAAGGGCCTCCCAGTTCAGTGCCACGCTGGACAAGGAGCTGGAGGCGGTCATCAGTCACTGTCTGCAACGGAAGGTCAACGAGCGGTACCAGGACGCCAGCGAGATAATCGCGGCCCTGGAACCCTTCGTCCTACCCTCGATCGTCGTTGGCACACCAAACAAGACGCAAAGGAGAGACCGCAGCGAAAGCACCGCAAGCGGCGCGGTGGCGACCAACGAGGTTACCGGTTCAGCATCCCAGCCAAGCGTTCCCTCCACGTCCACCAGTTCGTCCACGTCGTCGCCGTCTGGACACGCGACAACGGCTTCCACTTCCCACTCGACGACCCATGGCGTCGCAGTGACCCCGGCGAGCCACTTGCGCGTTCCCGCTGTCCGGCCGTCCTCCAAGACCAAGACGCGCCTGCAGTGGGTCGCCGCCACCTTGGCTATTCTGCTTCTCGGTGCCGTCAGCGCGCTGGTCCTGATGCGTGCCACACGTTCCGAAGCACCGCCACCCGTCGCCGCTCCCACAGTGGACAAGCCCCCCAACCGGGTCACAGCGGGTCCCGCCGTCAACAAGCCAAGTGGCCCTGGACCGGTGCCGACAGCCAAGCTGGTGGAGACTGCTACACCCGAGCCGGAATCCCCCCCGGAGCCAGAACCCGAGTCCGAGAAGCAGCCCGTGGCTAGTGAAGCCAAGGCCGTGGCCAGAGAGGCCAAGCCTCCGGCCGGGAAACCGAGCAGCCCAAGCGTGACGACCAAGCCAACGACTTCGCGCCCGACACCCAAGTCCGGCGGCTCCACGAAGAAGCCCTGTGCGTCACCCATCGTTGACGCGAACGGCAAAGTTGTCGGTTGCCTCTGAGCCTCAGAAACGTCCGACCACGTGGGCTTGGTTCGGCGCCAGGGTGAGCCCGACCGTTGGTTGAGCCTTCCCGCCATTGCCTGAGAGCAGCCACCAGACCCCCGCACCGACGAGCGCTGCAGCGCCGACTCCCACGAAGACGTTTCCGAATAGCGCGGCTTGTTCACCATCTTCCCGAAGCAACCTCGCGCTCTCGGGCTCTTCCGGGCAACTGGGCCCGGGGCAGCCCGCCTTTTCGAACTCCGCACGGCGATCGTCATCGATCGCTGACACTCGCGTGTAGAAGTAGACACCCGCGCCAGCTGCAACAACACCAGCGGCCCCCAACACGACCGGGCCGATGGGGAAATCCGGGCCTGACTCGACTTCGACGGGCTCGCTGGATTTCGGTTTCCGTTTGGTCTGGAGGGTGAAGCTCAAACTGACCGTCTCGCCCTCTTTGGCGTCAAACTTCTCGCGATGCTCCTTGAAGCCGCTGGCTTTGGCGACCAACTCGTGGCTGCCCGGATTGATGCGATGATCCACGCCCTTGATCGACTTTCCGTCCAAGGTCAGTTCCAGCTCCTCCGCATCCGGTACGGACACGATCTCGAGCTTGGGGACCCGGGTAGCCAGCTTCTCCAGGGCGTTGTCGCTCAGCCCAATCAGCGACTTGGGGCCGCTCTGCTCCGCCAGTACTTTCGCTTCTTTCAGGTGGCGCTCGGCGTCCGTCAGCTTGCCCAACTTGATCTCGGCCTGCGCGAGGTTGAAGAGCAGCGGGGCCGTCGGGTCGATCTGTGCCGCTCGCCGCAGATCCTCCACAGCTCCAGCGAGGTCACCCCCTTTGAGCTTGGTGAGCCCGCTCTTGGTCAGGTCCGCTGCGGACTCCGCGCTGGCCAGGGCGCAGTGGGCGAGCAACGCCACTAAGACGGCGCAGGCCCGGACGGAGCGGCGGCCCAGATTCACCTTTCAAGCATGCCACGCGACATGCCTGGATTCGCGGCTTTCTTTTCCGGTTTGACCACGTCTGATACGGCAACCGGTAGATGACGCACTCACGCCAAGCCCGGCGAGCCCTTGCCCTGCCCGGGGCCCTACTCCTAGGCGGCCTGACCACGCTCTCCGCGTGTCTATCGCCTCCTTCTCAGGCCGCGCGGGTGACGGATGCAGCCCGGGAGCTGAACTTGGCGACGCGATTCGGACGCATGGACATCGCCCTGGGGCACACAGCCAAAGGTGCGCGGAGCACCTTCCTGGAACGCCGCACGAAGTGGGGAAAGGACGTACGGATCGTCGATGTCGTCCTGGCTGGGTTGAGCATGCAGGACAAGCTCCGCGCCACGGTCCAGGTGGATGTGGCGTGGGTACGGGCAAACGACGCCACCTTGCGCTCGACACGCGTCGCGCAGGTCTGGCGGGACGACGGCGGCTGGCAGTTGGTTCGCGAACAGCGTCTAGCCGGCGACATGGGGCTATTTGGTGAGGCCATCCCCGTGTCGCAGGACGCGACATCCCCCAGAGACACTCAGTTCCCGACACGCGTCATTCGCTGACGCCGGGCGACCGACCTCAGCTGGACGACTTCTTCTTGCCGCCCTTGGTCTTCTGAGCCTTCTTTTCCTCTGCGCGACGCTGCTCGCGCTCCTTCTTCTTTGCCTGGCTCTTGCGGCGGCGCATCTTGGAAGATCTACGGCGATCAAAACGTCCCATTTCTCAGACTCGTCCTTGTGGTAGTGGCCGCGGGCAAGCCCCGCGACGGGCGTGGATAGCGGAAAGGCGCCGGGGGCGCTAGTCCGACGTTGACGGAAAGATGATGCTCAGCCGCTGGACGCGTCTTCGAGCGTGCGCTCGCGATCGCGGACTTCCAGCCGGTACCGGCTATTCACAGTTTCGATGTAGAAGACGTCACTAGACGCCAGACGAAGCACGCGCTTGACCGGAGTCGTCACGTATTCGTGCATGCCATCTGAAAACTCAATCACCACAACCGAACCCTTGCGCGGGGCTCGCACGAGCCGACCGGTTACTGCGCGGGATCCGCGGCCGAGCTTTCGCAACACGACTTGCACAAGAATACTCTAGCAACCTATGCCTGCGAGTCCAACCCTGACCTCACCGAAACTGGCGGAAATCATCCTGCCAAGGCCGCTTTGCACAGGGATTTTGCTAGGGGTGAAACAATGCGCAGGGCCTGGACCGAGCGTCAGGGTGCCGAAACACCTTTCCTGCCCTTCTTGGCGAAATAGGCGCGCAACACATTCCTCGCGAGCTCTGGACCCTTGATGCGCCAGGTAGGAGTGTTCACCACAAGCGCCGAGATGGCGATCTCCGGCTTTTCCGCTGGCGCGAATCCAACGAACCAAGTGTAGTGCCGGTTCTTCTTGTGTTTGGTCAGCGTCCCGGTCTTTCCAGCGACGGTGATCCCGGGCAGGAAGGGGCGACCGCGCCGGTCGTGGAAGCTCTTGAAGGCGGAGCCATTCCGAGTTGTTTGGATCATCATTTTGGTCAACTCGTCGGCAGTCTCGGGCTTCACTGAACGGCGGAGCACCTTCGGCTCTTTGGACTCGGTCCAGAGGGTCTCTTTGCCTCGATGGATCGAATCCACGATTTGGGGCTTGAGCGCGACACCTCCGTTCGCAACAGCTTGCACGATGCCGACGGCGGAGAGAGGTGACAGGGTCGTATGCCAGAAACCAGCACTGGCCCGGGCAAACTCCAGAGGGTCATTGGGAATGTCGATGCTGGGCGCTTCATTGGCCACGGGAAACGGTGTCGGTGCTCCGAAGCCGAATGCGCCACCCATCGCAGTGAGATCCTCGGGCGTGAGGTGCTTCTGCGCCAAACGACCGTAGACGACGTTGAGACTGCGCCCCATGGCCATGGCTAGGGTCGAACACCACTTGTCCCGAGCAGGGTCCTCCCGCAGTTCGTCCGCCATGATCCTGCTACGCCCGCCCCGATAACACTGCTCGGTCTTGGCATTGAGCCCGGCTTTTTCGACCAACGCAGCGCTCGTAACGACCTTGAACACGCTGGCCGCGGGCGGCTCCGCCCGGACGTTCACGTCGAACTTCGGGCCCGTGTTCACGTAGCTAGCATAGGCCAGCAAGCGCCCCGTCTTGACACTCTGAACCACTACGCCAGCCTCGGGAACGCGGTACTTTTTCATCTCCGTGATCGCGGCGCGTTGCACGGTCGGGTCGAGGGTCAGCTTTGCGTAGCGGCCCTCGGACAGCGGCGTCAGCACCCTGCGCGGACGCATGTCGAGGCGCATCAAATCGAACCCGTCGAGGTTCGGGCCCTTGGGCACATCCACGGGCCGAGGCGACAGCTTGCGCAGAGCGCCTTCGAAGGCGATGTCACCTCTCACCACGGGCACCAGAGCGAAAATCAGCCCTGCCGCAGCCCCGATTCCAATCCACCGGCTCCAGCCACGCATGCCTCCGGGGTTACCGGCGGTTGGCCGCAAAGGCCAAGAAAAGGGCGATCGCGTACGCGGTGCCTCGGAAGCGGAAGGTTGGCGATGGGCGGCCACCGACGCGTCAGCCACGACACTTCGTGCGAAGTCGAGGCTTCAAGGATATCCTGAAGCCTCCTCACGACCCTTTGCCGATTCGGAGCCCCACCGCCCCAAATGAGTGACACCCCGTACAGCGAGAGCCTGGAAGTCGAAAACACCTCCGTGCTCATGGCGCTGTCGGGTCCCCAGAGCGCGCTCCTGGGCGAACTGTCCCGGCAGAGCGGGGCCGAGGTGAGCTTGCGGGGCAACACCATCTATCTATCGGGGGAAAAGGTCGACGTGCGCGTGGCGCATCGCTTCCTGTCCGACGTCGCCCAGCTCGTGAGCAAAGGCTACGAGATCGGACCCAACGACGTGGGACGAACCGTACGCGGGCTGCGAGACGATCCCGACAGCACTCTGGTCGATCTGATCGATGAAGTGGTTCTGATCACTCCGCGCCGCAAACCCATCGCTCCCAAGGGCCAAGCCCAGCGCCGCTACATCCAGGCCATTCGTGAGCATGACCTGACCTTCGGGATCGGCCCCGCCGGAACCGGCAAGACCTACCTAGCCATGGCCATGGCGGCGAGCGCGCTGATGCAAAAGCGCGTGAAGCGCATCATCTTGACTCGCCCGGCGGTCGAGGCTGGGGAGAAGCTCGGCTTCTTGCCGGGGGACTTGGCCGAGAAGGTGAACCCGTACCTGCGTCCGCTCTACGACGCCCTGCATGACATGCTGGACTTCGACAAAGTGGAGCAGCTGCAGGAGCGCGGACAAATCGAAGTCGCACCCCTCGCATTCATGCGCGGGCGCACCCTAAACGACTCCTTCGTGATCCTGGACGAAGCCCAGAACGCGACTTCCGAGCAGATGCGAATGTTTTTGACCCGCCTCGGCTTCGGTTCCAAAGCCTGCGTGACTGGCGATGTGACCCAGACGGACCTGCCCACGGGCGCACGTAGCGGCCTACGGGAGGCGAGCCAGCTTTTGTCGAGCATCCCGGGAATCGCTTTCTGCATGTTTACAGAGGCGGACGTAGTTCGGCACTCCTTGGTACAAAAGATTGTCGTTGCGTACGAAAAGCGCGACGCTGAGTTGCGCCGTGACGAGGACGAACGGCGCAACAACGGGGGCCCTCGCGGTGGGCGAGGGGAGCCGCGCAGAGAAAACGGCGAGGAGCAATGACGCTGAGCACCGATACCGGGGGACAGGCACCGCGCAAACTAAGTGGCCGGGCCGAAGAAGCGGTGGCGAAGATGCAAGCGCTGGCGGATACGATCCGCCAACTGCCGGGGCTCTCGGGTGTGACGGTGGTGCGGCCGCACCCTCTGCTTTGCTTGGTACGGCAGGAGAAGCGCTGCATCTTGTTGGCGCCGAGCGTGACCTGGAAAAATGGGCGGGAACTCTTCGCGCCCTATGCGGACGCCCTGACCGCATACGAAATGCGTCTGATCTTGCTCGGCGGCGTCGAAGGCAATGATCTGACGGAGGCGCAGAACCGGGGCTTGTTCGCCATTCTCGGAGCAGAGCCTCAAGGCGCGGAGCTGACCGTCGCGCTGAACCAAGCCTTCGAGCTGATGGAAGTGAAGGGCCGCAGCGAGAGCCGCGGCAAATGGGTCAGCCGCTATCGCTACGAATTGGGTGAGCTGATCGAGATCGCCCGAGCGCTCACGACCGAGCGCGAGATCGCGCAGCTGCTGCATCTGATCCTCGAAAAGGGTCGCTTCGTGACCGGCGCTGACGCGGGGAGCATCTACGTAGTCGAGGGCAGTGACCCGGACCCATCCCGCCGGGACCTGCGTTTCAAGACGAGCCAAAACGACTCGGTTTCTTTCGACTCACGGGAATTCACCATGCCCATCAGCCGCGGGAGCATGGCGGGGCATGTAGCGCTGGAAAAGACCACGCTGCGCATCGACGACGCCTACGAGATGCCGGCCGGCTCACCCTTCAGCTTCGACCGCTCCTTCGACGAAAAGGTGGGATACCGAACGAAGAGCATGCTGTGCACGCCTCTGGTCACGAAGTCCGGAGAGGTCATTGGCGTCTTGCAGCTCATCAACAAGAAGAAGGAAGCCAGTCAAAAGCTGACTTGCCCGGAAGACTGCGAGCGCTGGGTGGTGCCCTTCGACGATCGCAGCGAACAACTCTTGCTGACCCTTGCCGCCCAAGCGGGCATCGCCCTCGAAAACGCCATTCTGTACGACGAGATCCGTTCCATTTTTGAAGGCTTCGTGCGGGCCAGCGTCGACGCCATCGAGCAGCGAGATCCGACGACCAGTGGTCATAGCCGGCGGGTTGCTGATCTCACTGTGGGTCTGGCAGCGGCAGTCGAACGTGAGGACGCTGGACCCTATCGCGATCTGAACTGGAAGCCCGAAGACCTTCGAGAAATCGAATACGCCTCCCTGCTCCACGATTTCGGCAAGATTGGCGTTCGTGAGCATGTGCTGGTGAAGGCCAAGAAGCTCTACCCCCACGAACTCGATTCCGTGCGGCAGCGCTTCGACTTCGTGACCCGGACCGTAGAGCTGGACGTCCTCGAGCGAAAGCTGACGGCGATGGAACGTGGCGCATCGCGCTCCGAACTGGAAGCCTTCGACCAGGAGTTGTTGGAGCGGCGCGCGCAACTTGACGACGCCTGGCAAACCATCACGCACGCCAATGAGCCCACGGTGCTGGCTGCGGGGGATTTCAAGAAGATCGCCGACCTTTCGAGGCAGGTCTACGCGCGGCTAGACGGCGGAGAATCTCCCCTGCTCACGGAACGAGAGGTGAAGTCCTTGAGCGTCATGCGTGGCTCGCTGACGCCTGAGGAATACGACGAGATCCGTAGCCACGTGACCCACACCTATCGCTTCTTGTCGAAGATCCCCTGGGGCAAGACCTTCTCGCGGGTTGCGGTCATCGCGGGCGCCCACCACGAGCGTCTCAACGGCACCGGCTACCCCAACCGCCTGCACGCCGCGGAAATCCCCATCCAATCCAAGATGATGACGATCAGCGACATCTTCGACGCGCTGACCGCGAGCGATCGCCCGTACAAACGTGCAGTGCCAATCGAGAAGGCCCTCGACATCTTGGGATTGGAAGTGAAAGACGGTCACGTCGACGCCGAATTGGTGCGGATCTTCCGGGAAGCGAAGCCCTGGGAGTCCTTCATGGGCGAGCGGTCATAGGCATCGCGCGCACAGAAATGGTATCGGCCGCAGATGGCCGAAATACTCCACATCCACGCACGAGAAATCCTGGACTCCCGAGGCAACCCGACCGTGGAAGCCGAGGTCGTTACCACGGCCGGCGAAGGTCGCGCTGCTGTACCCAGCGGAGCCTCGACGGGAGAACACGAAGCCTTGGAGTTGCGCGACGGCGACAAAGCGCGCTTCGGAGGCAAAGGCGTGTTGAAAGCCGTCGCGAACGTCAACGACGTGATCGCCCCTGCGCTGATGGGGCTGTCATGTTTGGAGCAAGCCGACATCGACCATCGCATGTTGGAACTCGACGGCACAGACAACAAGGGCAAGTTGGGCGCCAACGCGATCTTGGCTGTGAGCATGGCGGCGGCCCGCGCCGGGGCAGAGACTGTGTCTTTGCCGCTTTGGCGCTACCTGGGCGGAGCAGCGGCGCGGGTGCTTCCCACGCCGCTGATGAACATCGTGAACGGCGGGACTCACGCGGACAATGGTCTCGAAGTCCAGGAGTTCATGATCGTGCCTTTGGGCTTCGACAGCTTCGGCGACGCACTGCGCGCCGGTACAGAGATCTTCCACGCCCTCAAGGCCAACCTGAAGAAGGATGGGTTGACCATCGCCGTGGGTGACGAAGGTGGCTTCGCGCCACGTTTGGAGTCGAACGAACAAGCTCTGGCGCGCATCGTTTCGGCGATCGAGGCCGCAGGCTACACGCCGGGTAAGCAGGTCGGGTTGGCTCTAGACGCCGCCGCGAGCGAATTCGAAAAGGACGGCAAGTACACCTTCGACAAGAAGACGGTCAGCTCCAAGGAGCTGGTCGAACTCTACGCCGCCCTGTGCGAAAAATACCCCATCGTCAGCATCGAAGATGGCCTCGCAGAGGACGACTGGGACGGCTGGGCACAGCTGACGGAAAAGCTCGGCAGCAAGATCCAGCTGGTTGGAGACGACCTATTCGTGACTAACCCGACGCGCTTGGCGAGAGGCATCGAGAAGAAGATCGGCAACAGCATCCTGATCAAGCTCAATCAGATCGGAACGCTGACTGAGACTTTGGACACAATCCGAATGGCGGGTGAGGCCGGATTCACCTCAGTCATCTCGCACCGCTCCGGTGAGACCGAGGACGCCTTCATCGCCGATCTGGCCGTGGGCACCAACGCGGGTCAGATCAAAACCGGCAGCCTCAGCCGCAGTGACCGGATTGCGAAGTACAACCAGCTTCTGCGCATCGCCGAGGAGCTCGACGAGGCGCAGGTGTACTCCGCGGGCGCGCCCTTCTCGCGCTTTGCCTGAGTTGTCGGCTCAGTCCAGCACTGCGTGCAGACCGAGGGTGATCCACTGGTGAGTAGCCGGATCCTCCACGGGATCCGATTCGTCGTAATCTTCGCCCGCTAGGGTGCCAGAGCGGGATTTGGTCCCATATCGTCCCAGGACAAAGCTAACGAAGGGTCCCGCGTAGGTTCGGGATGTTCGGAAGTGAGCGCCACCGGACAGCTCCAAGAACTGAAAACCGTGGTAGGCGACGTTCCTGTCCGAACCTCCCACGGTACGGCTTTGGACGATGTATTCATACCCGGCACCCAATCCCACCCAGGGCGAGATATTCTGGAAGGGAAGGAAGCGCCACATGCCCATGGGACCGCCACGGATTTGCCAGCCCGAACAACTTTCGCCGCCGCCGCAGTTCTTCGGAAACACATAGCCCCCGCCGACGTTCAGGACGAGGAGAAGGTTCTCGGTGAAGCGGTAGCCTGCATCAATACCCAGACCAAGCACTCCGGTAATCCCAAGGCTCAGAGGAGCAGCTCCGGCTGGGGTGTTTTCGAAATCCCCGCCCGGTATGGACCAGCCAAGACGAAAACCTGCCGCCCAGCCAGGTCGGAATCGTCGGCGACGCGCCTCCGGCGCGTCGGGATCGGTGGTCGCGAAGGTACTCGCGTTTTCGAGCTTCTCGGGCTCCTCCGGGGGCGGCGCGGTGTTGTCGAAGACGACGTCGGGTTCGTCCTTCTTCTTTGGCTTGGTGTTGTCGAAAACGACGTCGTCTTCGTCCATCGGTTTCTTTTCGTCGTCCTGCGCCAGCGCTCCCGGCGCGGCCAGCGCCATGGAGAGCCCTACTGAGACTGCGAGTTTCAGGCCGTGCTTCGCCATGGTGTTCCTCAGGTACCGAGCATCATACACCACCTATGGAAGCATCCGGCGTGAGCCGGCGCTCAGGTACAGCTACAGCAATTGAACGGCGTGCAGAGGCCGAAGTTCTTGCCGCTCAGCAAGCAGGCCGCTGTGCACACGAGCTGGTTGGATGGATCTGTCCAGTCACATGGCAAGGCGCAACCGCCACCTCCGCCACCCCCGGTGCCTGTAGTGCCGCCCGTTCCGGGCGAACCTCCACTCCCACTTTGTGGAATGCACGAAGAGCCGCTCTTGATGTACCCGGTCAAGCAATCAAAGTCGCAGGTCGTCCCACTGCACTTCAGGTTGGCGTTGGCCACAACCGCACAAGGGCTGCACGCGGTCGCGTCGCAACCGACCCCAGGGCTCGGCGGCACACACAGCCCGCCACATTTCTTCTCACCGGGATTGCACGCCGCCGCGCCGCCAGAACCTGTGCCTGCTCCGGTACCCGCCGCTCCACCGGTTACAGCACCAGCGCTACCGCCCAAGGAACCGCCCGCACCTGCAGCTGCACCACCTGCACCCGCCACAGAAATCCCACCCGTACCACCGGGGAAATCAGTCTTGCTCCCACCGATACCGCTACCTGCACTGCCTGCTTGAGCCGCGCCAGCCGTGCCGTCACCGGGGCCGATTCCTTCGCCGGTCGCGCAGCCCATCAAAATGAACACACACGCCAACACTCCAGGACGAAATTTGGGCAGCATCACGTGCCCGGAGCATAGCGCGCTCATCCGCCCATACCCGGCGGATCGCGCTGTCGTCGCGAAACTTGTCCTACAATGTGGGTAACGCGGGGTGTCAGCTGGAGC
Source organism: Polyangiaceae bacterium (assembly GCA_965222375.1). GTDB lineage: Bacteria > Myxococcota_A > Polyangia > Polyangiales > Polyangiaceae > JACKEA01. The sequence continues at coordinate 777,827 of CBDCTZ010000016.1, read as the reverse complement.
CTGCCGCACGGCTAGCGGGCAGTCCTAGAACGATCAAGGGCTCCTCACTCGTGGTGAAGCTCGCGGAATCCCCCAAACCGAAGCCGATCCGTCGATAGGGCCCGTCCAGGAACATGCAGGCATCGGTCATCATGCTGTCGGCGGTGACCCGCTCCCCGGGGTCTATCAGGAAGCGCGACAGGCGGAACTTTCGACCGAAGCTCGAGTAGGGCTCCCGCACTACGAGCTGAAGCTTGCGGGAGCGCAGAGGCAAAATCCGACCACCGGCCGAGCGCTGCGCGGCCGTGGAGCCTGCCGCCGGCCCGATCCAAAAGCCGCTGGACTTGTGCTCCTCGCGAATGCGCTTGTGAGAGAGCAGGTATCGAGAGGTTGCGGCAGGCGAGGAGTGACAATACAGGGCCTCGTTGAGAACTCGTTTGGAGCGGATGCGCCCGTTGACGCTGACGCTCATGCGCGCGAGCCGCACCTTTCCCAGACTGCCGTCTAGGGCGCCACCCAAGGTCTTTTTCAGATTCGTGCGCCGAGCTGCGCAGAAGAACCCGACACTGAAGCGAGGCGCACTGTTGACGCCCAATACCGGTACCCGACCCACGTTGTGAGACGCGGCCAGCAGCGTCCCGTCGCCTCCGACGGCGACTACGAGCGCCGCGCCTTCCGAGTCGAAGGACGCGTGACTGCCCTTCAAGGTCAACGCCCGCGCGCCCAGGGAATCCAACACGCTGGTCACCGCGTCCACGGTGTGCATGTGATCGTCGTGGGCTTGGCGCCAGTTCGCCACGGTTGGGTCTCGACGTCGGATCAGCTTCCGAGCGCGCGGGTCTCCTTCTTGCTCCACGTAGCGTCGGTACGCCGAACGCTTGACTACGACGATGACGCGCGGACCCTTCATATGGACAACTCCGCGAAGCGGCGCAGGCCCAATTCGGTCTTCGCGTCTTCCAACTGCCCTGCGCGACACGCATCCAGCGCTTGCTCCAGAGCCACGTCAATGACGGCCCCGCCGTGCTCCAGCGGAGAACCATCGTTCTCCGGCTCCCTGCGCTTCGTCGGCTCGACACCCACATGGAAGAAGAAGTGCCGTTCGGCACAAATCCCGGGCGCCGGGAAGGTGCTCGGCCCCAAGGCCTGCAGGTCGGCCTCCGCAACATCGAAACCGAGTTCCTCCAGCAACTCTCGCTTGGCTCCGGTGCGCAGGCCGGCTTCGGTCTGCTCGTCGCTCTCCACCAAGCCCGCGGGCAACTCCCAAGCGCAACCGAGAGTCTCCAACTCTTCAACCGGAGAGCGGCTTCGGTCACGCATGACCATCGGCGGTCGAACAGCGCTCCGCAGGTAGACACGCTTGGTTCCGTCCTCGGCCCGAAAATGGGCGAGCACGACCACTGCGTCGATGGCGGGCCGGTCCACCTCGTCGTAATTGAATGGCGCGCTCGTTTCTCCGTCGGGGTAGTGAGCGAGATAGCGCCGCCGCACGAGACGCAGGAAACCGCCACTATCTGGCGGGGAACGATCCTCCACGGTTTCCAGGCGTACATGGGGCGGCGAGGGAATGCCGCGCTTCGATTCGCTCATAGTTCCTTGCTCTCGGGCTTGCCGGTCAGGTCGGCCGAGGGTACATCGACGTTCACCATGGGGAGAATGACTGTATTACGCTCGAGGGCCCGCTTCGGGATTCTGGCCGCTTGCACTCTAGCCTTCGCGACCGCCGCTCCAAGCGCTTTCGCCCAAGGCAAAGGCAAAACCAAAGCAGCTGCGTCCAAAATCAGCGCCGCCAAGATCAGAGCGGAGCTAGAGAGTGGCGATGCCAAGCGCATCCTGGCGGCCTTGAAGCAGGTCGAGGATGCAGAGGCCGGGGGCAAAGTCGCTACCCCTCACATCGAGAAGCTGGTGCGGCGCGGCGCCAGCGTGCCGATCCTGTCCCGCGCCCTGGAGGTACTCGGCGGCTTGGAGCAGAAGAGCTCGAGCACTGCCATCGCTCCCTACTATCGGCATCGAAATCCAGATGTACGTCGGGCGGCAAGCAAGGCCCTGCTCAAGACCGGCGGCCCCGTGGCAGTCAAGGCGCTCAGGGCAGCGCTTCGCAGCCCCGACGCGCGAGTCCGCGGCATCGCGGCGAGCGGGCTCGGATCCCTCAACGCACGCGAGGCGCTGCCGGACCTGTTCGCGGCGTTGTCTCACAACGTGGGCGAGGCCGCGGCGTCGATTGGCCAGCTGTGCAAACCCAAGGAGTGCGAGAAGCTGGCGGGCTACCTTGGCAAGATGCCCTTCGACGTCGTCACTAGTGGATTCGATCAGATCTTGTTCCGCCCTCCCAAGGAGATGCCCGACGCGCAGAAGATCCGCATTGTCGGTCGGCTGCGTGAGCTGGGCACCAAAGACTCCGGCAACTACCTCGCCGATGTTGCCGAGCGCTGGCCGAAGAACTGGAGCAAACGCGTGAAGCAGGCCCTCGACGCTGCCGTGAAGGCTTTGGGCGGCGTCAGCGAGAGCGCGGAGGACGAGTCATGAAAAGCGCGATTTGGATCGGCGTGTTCGCGGCCGTTGGCTGCGCGGGAGGCTCTGGAGGAGGCCGGGTGTTTTCCCCGGAGTGGCAGAACGACGGGGGCAAGTCGATTGCCGCCGTGCAGAAGAAAGTCGCGGGCGCCCGGGTCGAGGCAGGACCCGGCGTGGCCGTGGCCGTGACGCACAGCGGGCTTTCCGGAGTGTTGTTGGATGGTTCCGGGACCTGGAAACACGCGGGCAAGGTCGACTCGATGCCGAGCGTCAGCGGCGGCGTGGTCGTGGCAACCAACGCTGGCTCGGTGTTCGCGCTGGACGCCAAGACTGGACGCCAGCTGTGGGAGACGGAGTCTGAAGGTCGAAGCCTGCGCGGCGCAGGAGATGACGGCGCGACGACCGTGGTAAGCCTGGGCAGCGCCACGGGAGGCAGCAGCCTCTTCCTCGCGGTCGCGCGGGATGGCCGGGTGATCCGGAAGCTCACCCCCGAGCCCGAGGTTGGCACTCCCGCGGTGCAAGGCGGCATCGCCTTCGTGCCCTGGGGTAATCAATACGTTTCGGCGGTCGACTTGGAAGGCGGAAACGAAGTTGGCCGCTTGCTCCTGCGTGAGCAAGTGAGCCACGCGGCGAATCTGGGCGGCAGCATCTATTTCGGCGAGCTGTCTCTAGTGCGCTTCGATGAGCGAATCGGTGGCGCGGTTCAACAACAGGGCACCCAGGTCACTTTGCCCACTCGGGAGCTTCCGGGCAAACCGCTTTGGTTCACGGACGGCGCCTCGGTCACTCCAGCAACCGCCACCGCCCGGCAGCGTATCCGCCTGTTCGCACACCCCAGCGGCGAACAGCTCAGCGGCGGCCGTTTCGCGGCTACCTACTTTCGCATCGTCATTGGCCTCGGTGCCACGGAAGGGAAGCTGCATTGGGTCAGCACCACAGACTCTGACGTGATCGGTGGTGCAGGCACCAAGGGCGGTTTCGCCTTCTGCACGGAAAGCGGCAAGGTCGTGCTCCGAGACGAGATCGGCGGGGACTCGGGCACTCTGAGCTTCGACGGCGACATTCGTGGTTGCGTCGTGCAGGCAGGCAACTTCAGCATCACGCGAGGGAACCCCCCTGCACCCTTGGCACAGCAGATCGCCAAAGCCATCGAGGTGCGCGAGGCAGAAATGGCCGTCGCCCAGCGCTTTCTGCTGCGGGAGCTCGGAACCATGAAAGAGGCCTTCGTGACCAAGGTCCTGATCGACCTGGCGGAAAACTCGCGCACCCCTCCGCTGCTCTTGAAGGACGCGCGGCAGCTGCTTTCCGCTCGCCGGACCGGCGCGGAACACATGCTCGAGTCCCTGTCCAAGCACTACGACTTCTTGACGGATGTGCTGCGTCCACCTCCCGTCGGTCCCATGGCCGACGCCCTGGCGGCTATGGACGAATCTCGGGCTGCACCGCTGCTGGCGAAGCATCTGAACGATCCAGCCAATACACCCGACGACATTCAACGCGCCGCCCGCGCGCTCGAAAAGCTCTCGACGGGTTCCGAAGTCGACGAGCTGAAAACCTTCTTCGCTCTCTACCGCGCGACCGCGGACCAGAAAGAGCTGGTCAACGCGGTATTGTCCGTGGCTCGGGCCCTTGTGCGAGTGGGCGGAGCCGAGGGCAAGCGGGTCGTGCGTGAAGCTTCCCGGGATCCCCTCACCCACCCCGACATCCAGGCCGGTCTCGGCGGACTCGTTCCCACAGAACCCAAGAAGGCGGCAAAGGGCTAGGATGGCCCAGACCTTCATGGAATGCGGCTGGGCAGCTTACCTCGTCCTGCTGCTAACCATCGTCTCGCTCGTGGGGGCGCTCATCGCGATCGGGCTGGCGTTCTTCACGCGGAAGTGGGGCCTCCCAATCGCGCTGGTAGCCTTCTGCCTCACGCTCACGGTTCCCGCGGCGGGCGTGATCGGCACCAGCTACGGCAAGAGCGTGGTCGACGGCGCCGTGTCTGGCAACAGCATCGACCCCACCCAACGCGAGACGATTCGCAGAGTGGGCTACGAAGAGGCGGGAACCTGCACGACGCTCGGCCTGAGCTTCGGCGCTCTACCGGGGTTACTCAGCCTAGCTGGCCTTGGCATCGCAATCGTTCGGCGCAAAGGCCGCGACGCCGGCTAGCTCGTCAGGCGTCGTCGACGCGCACTCGCGGCGGAGGCCTCGAGCTGCCCGCACCGTCCGAGGGGGCCTTTGATTCAGCCGGCGGCGGCTCTGACTTCGCGTCGCCCTTTGCTTCGCCCGACGCTTTGTCGCCGCCCTCTTCCTCGGTCATGGCGCGGTCGACGATCTTCTCCATGCGGTCGGCAACTCGCTCGATCACGCTCAAGAGCTCGCGCCCCGCATCGCCCGCGACTTCCTCAATCTTCTTGGGGTCGAGGTTCTTCGCAGCCTTCTTTCCGAAATCGCCAACCTTCTTTGCATCCAAGGACTCGAGGTTATCCATGGCTCGGCGACCCGCCGTCTCGATCTTCGCTGGGTCGACCCTTTTCACGACCTTGCGAGCCGCGCGCAGCATCAGCTCCAGCCCATCGGCTAGATCTTGAGAAGCGGCCCGGGAGTTGGAGTTGGGCTCGGCGCTCTGGGTATCGGGCTCATCGCTGGAGGCGGGCGGTTTCGAATCGCTCATGGCGAGAAGATGCGCACGCATCGCCATGGAGGCAATTTTGGTCAGAAATAGCCAATAACTTCAGCTGCTTACAATCCAAGGACCGACCCGCTGCGTTGACGGAACGTGCAACGATAGCCAAATAGGCCGTCACCTCAGGCTGAAACCTGGGCTGCAGCCGAGCAGTAGGGAGCGCTACAGTGATCAAGAAGCCGACGATAGGTGGTGCCTCCGAGGCTCCGCTGGCTGCTGTCAACAGCGACTTCTTCCGTGTGCGTCCTCACATGTCCCGCCCACTAATCCGCATCGAAGATCTGGAACGCAGCATCGACGGCGTCGTCGAGAGTTACGACGGCCCGGAAGAGATCAACAATCTCGAGAGTGCGGCCCTGCCCAACAAGCGCGCCGTCATCGAAGCCTTCAACTGCCTGAAGACGGCGCTGTACATGGGCTTCTATTCCACCCGCTCGCTAAGTCGCTCCAATTTGCGTCACAGTCTGAGCGAGCATTTGTACCCTGCGTACGAGATCCTCGTCGAACAGATCGCTCGTGCAGTCACCTACGAAGAGCGTGTCGGGCGCGTGGACATCAGCCGCGCGGACGGCTGGAACGAGGACGTGGTGCTGCGCCTCTTCCAGTCCTTGCCGGAGCTACGCCGCATTCTGAATACCGACGTGTTGGCAGCCTACGATGGAGACCCGGCCGCAAAGAGCATCGAGGAAATCGTCTTTTCCTATCCGACCCTCGAAGCGATCACAGCCTACCGAATTGCCCACGCGCTGTACAAAGAGCGCGTGCCGATGGTGCCCCGCATCATCTGCGAATACGCCCACGGCGAGACCGGGATCGACATTCACGCGGGCGCCAAGATCGGCGAGCGTTTCTTCGTGGATCATGGCACCGGCGTCGTGATCGGCGAAACCAGTGTGATTGGTCGCAACGTCAAGGTGTATCAGGGCGTCACCCTCGGCGCGCTGTCGACGAAGCGCAGCGAGCGCAGAGAGTTCGACCCGGCCACCAAACGCCATCCAACCCTGGAAGACGACGTCACCATCTATTCCGGAGCGACCATCCTCGGGGGCGGCACGGTGATAGGCAAAGGTGCCATCATCGGTGGCAATCAATGGATCACCTCGTCCGTCCCCGTCGGCGCCAAGATCTTCGGCCGCGCCAAAGAGTGAGGCGCTACACGACGATCAAGGGATCGCGATCTCGCTTCGATCGCATGACCTTGAGTTCGCCCCGACACGCTGTGTCGATACGCTTGGCCAAGTGCGGCAGGTAGCCACGCTCCGTATTGGTGTGCCCGCACAGGATCACGCTGGCTCCTGCGGCGACTTTTTCGCGGACGTCGTGGTGGCGCATTTCCCCGGTGATGTACAAGCCGTAACCCGATCGGCCTTCGAATAGCGAACCACCCGCCCCGGCGCATACGGCCACGCGTTCAATCTGTTCGCCACGTTCGTGACCTTCGGCCGCTGCGACCCGAAGGGACTTCAGGCCCAAGTGTTCCTTCATGGCCGCAACGATTTCCGGGAGCTTCAGCGCATCCTGCAATGCCACGCTCCGACCCATGCCGGCGCCCAGATGCGGCTTGTCGGCCAGGGGCACGGCGTCCCACACCACGTCGCCTCCGTCGCGAACTCGCGACAGCACCTCGGCCACACTGGTCAGAGCTGCGCGCTTGGTGACGAACTCGAGCCACAGATCGTCCCGCCGCCGCCCGTTCATGTCGGCTCGCTGGGCACCAGTGCTGGCGATGCGACGGACGCCAACCTCTTTGACCAAGGCGCGCTGCAGCGTCGCCACCTCATCGGGATTCGTCAGTACCCCGACCCGACACTCACCGGCTTGGGCCTTGTTGGTCGCTTGCTGGAGGGGCCGACACACACCGGGACCGAGCCCCTGGGCCAGCCAATCGTTGACGCCACCCGGTGCCGCATCGACCGCGGTGTGCGGCGAATACACCGGCAATCCCGCGCGAATGGCCTGCATCACGACCCGCTCGCCGGGCGCGCTTTGCCGCAATCGCTTCAGGGGCCTGAAGATCGGCGGGTGGTAGGCGACAATCATGTCCGCGCGTCGCTCCGCGGCCTCGTTCACGACCGGAGGAGTCAAGTCGATGGTCAAGAGCAGGCGTGAAACGCTGATGGCGGCGGTGCCCGCCGGGTCGATCAGCAGGCCGACGTTGTCCCACTCCTCCGCGTAGGTGAGGGGCGCAATCTCGTCGAGAATGCCAAGCAAACGTGAAAGCACGACGGCCATGGCGTCGGAACATAGCGCGAGAACCGACAACCCGGTGGTCGCTCTGCCAGCTCGAGGAAGATGTCCAATATTAACATTGTTAACACTGGACATTGTAAGGTTTCTGGCTGGGGTTGGGGTCGGTTCCCTGTTTCCCCTGGGGCACTACTCCCGAGCCCATCCGCGCGGCCGCGTGACACCACGGCGGGACGAGCAGAGCGCTGCATGTGCGCAACCCATAGGCTCCGACTGTGTGAGCCCGCCGCGTCTCGGCTACCTCAAAAACACACGCGCAATTCTGCCTTGCCCGGTGCGGTCTTGCAGTTGCCGAGTAGGCTGAACGACCTCAGCGATATTCGGTGGTTCGTCGTGTAGTCCCAAGTCGATCCCGAGCCGGCACAGAAGACGGCCCCCTGATAGGGTCCGTCTGGTTTGGAAAACACGATTGCGAAATCGATAACGCCGGACTTGCCGCTCTGGGGGAATCCGGCGGCAAAGCTTCGAATCGTGAAGTCCGCAGTATCGAGATCGACGTACGGACCCAATCCAGAAAGAGTGCCGACGTTGACGTCCACCGGCGCAATGCCGTTGATACTACCGTTCACCGGCGGCACGCCGCTGCAGGTCGAACACAAGTCCAAGCTTCCGGGGACAGGATTCCCGGGACAGGCGCCAAGCACGTTCGCAGCGGTTCCATGCAGCGTCCGAGACACGGTGTTAGGCTCGGCCTTTATCTCCACGCTGGTGTTAGCGGCACAGATCACGCTGCCCGGCGCTTTACTGGTAGTCGGCGCCAACAACCCCGCGAGCGTAACTGGGTAGGTTCCCGGCGCCGCATCGTAGGGTTTGTCGGGAAAGGCCCCCGCGAGCCAAACATATCCGCGATGGTGTTTTTCAACGACGAACAATCCCTTGTGGCCCGTGAGTGCGTTCGTCGGCCAGCTCTCATGCAACAGCTCTTGCCCCGAATTCACGAGCTGCACCATATCCCCGCCAGGTGCGCACACGATCGGCACCGCGCCGCCCCCGTCGCCGGAACTCCCCGCCGCGGCACCACTCCCCGCCGCGGCACCACTCCCCGCCGTGGCGCCACTCCCCGCCATGCCGCCGGCACCAGCGCTTCCGCTCGTTCCCCCGCTACCGCTGCTCCCACCGGCCGCGTTTCCGTCACCTCCGGCCTCAGTGCCACTCCCGACGCGATTCGAGTCACTGGTACCGCACGCGACAATACCGCTCAAGATCAGCCCGCACGTCACAGCCAGTCGCGCGCCCCAAAGGCACAGAGCCTCGGAGCAGGTACTAGTCGTCTGTCCCTTCATACGCGTCATTTGGTAAGCTCCTGTGGATGGCGTGACCTGCGGAGAGAAGCCGCGTTCAAGTGTACGCTCGCGACCAACACTCCACCCTTCGGGTCTCAGGAGGCGAAATCCTGCGAGAAAGCAGCCGAATCTGGCACTCTAGCCCGATAGCATTCGGGTTTTCGCAGCGCCGCCCTGAATGGGTGGATGCACGATCGCGCTAGCGGCGAGGGTTGTCATCCTGCGCCGCACCCTCCACGCTGGCTTTGTCGCGGCGCCCACGTATGCTCGCGCCGTGAGTGCACCCGTATCGTTTCTTGGCCGCCTGGGACTCAGCTTCTCGCTCTTCTTCCGCGTGCTCTTCGATGGCTCGTTTGCCAGGCGAGCGCTCAGCCTGTTCGAAGAGCCCGCGGCGTTGCCACCGGCACCAAGCAGCGCCGAGTCCGAGTCCGAGTCCGAGCCCGAGCGCGACTTGACGCCCGCACTTCAACTCTTGGGATTGCTCCAGCGCGAAGGCAGACTCGTGGATTTCCTGCGCCAAGACGTGGCGGACTTCTCCGACGACGAAATCGGCGCCGCCGCGCGCGTCGTTCACGAAGGCTGTCGCAAGGCACTCGATGGTCACGTCAGGGTCGTACCGGTTCGGGACGAAGACGAAGGCGCTCAGCTCAAAGTCGAAGCCCCCATCGACGCCGACCGTATGAAGCTCGTTGGCGATGTCGTCGGCTCTGGCCCCTACGCAGGTACGCTGCGTCATCGTGGTTGGCTCGCCGAGGAAATCCACTTGCCCGAGCTCGTCGGGGATCACGACGCCAGCGTCCTGGCCGCAGCCGAGCTGGAGCTGTAGATGAGCCGCGCGTTTGGGATCGATCTCGGCACGACCCACACCGCCCTCGCGTCCATCGAGCTGTCCGACAAGGCCGATGCGCCCAAAGTCGAACCCACCGCTCAGCTCGTCGCTCGCGGACAGTTGGAAGAGCAGGCGCTCCTGCCGTCCTTCCTCTACTTCGCGACCGAGGTCGAAAGCGCCCTCGCTCTGCCTTGGGACGAAAGCCGCCGCTTCTGCGTCGGGGAGCTCGCCCGCGCCCGCGCCGTGGAGGCTCCACAGCGGGTCATCTCCAGTGCCAAGAGCTGGCTCTGCCATCCCGCCATCGATCGCCGCAGCCCGGCGCTGCCGCCGGGCGCCCCGGAGGACATCGAGGCCATCTCGCCGGTCGAAGCCTCCTTCCGCTTTCTAGATCATTTGGCTGAGTCTCAGCAGTCCAAGCACGACCGTACCCTAGCGGACTACCCGGTGATCCTCACGGTACCGGCTTCCTTCGACGCCGCGGCCCGGGACCTCACCGTCGAAGCGGCCTACGCCGCCGGTCTCGACAACCTCACGTTGCTGGAGGAGCCGCAGGCCGCGCTCTATGCGTGGATCGCGTCCCAGGGCTCCAACTTTCTCCAACACCTTCGTCCTGACGACGTGGTGCTGGTAATCGACATCGGCGGCGGCACCACAGACTTCTCGGCCATCCGATGTGTCGAACGGAATGGCGCTCTCGACCTCGAGCGCATCGCCGTCGGCGATCACATCTTGCTCGGCGGCGACAACATGGACCTGACCCTGGCCCACGCCGTCGCCCAAAAACTCAAAGCCGATGGCAAGAAGGTCGACCGCTTTCAAGCCGCCGCCCTCGCCCACGCCTGCCGACACGTCAAAGTACGCCTGCTCTCCAACGACAGCGCCGAGAGCGTGCCCATCGCGGTCGCCGGCAAAGGCTCAGCACTGATGGGAAATGCGTTGCGCTCCGAACTGACCCGCGCCGAAGTGCAGCAGCTCCTGCTCGAAGGCTTCTTCCCTGCCGTGAGCCGCGACGCTCGTCCCGCCGCCCGGGCCCGGGTCGGCCTGACCCAGCTCGGGCTGCCCTACGCATCGGATCCTGGGATCACCAAGCACCTCGCAGGCTTCCTGGGTCGCAATGCGGGCGTCCTGGGCAACACGAGCATGCTGCGACCCACCGCGGTGCTCTTCAACGGCGGGGTGGTCAAGGCGCCCGCAGTGCGAGAGCGTATCCTCGCCGCGCTCAATGGCTGGCTCGAGGGCGACGGCGCGCCGCCAGTGCGGGTGCTGCCCGGAGACGATCCGGATCTTGCGGTAGCGCGCGGCGCCGCGTTCTACGCTCGCGTGCGAGAAGGTCACGGTTTGCGCATCCGTGGCGGCACCGCCCGGGCCTACTACATCGGCATCGAAAGCCCCGCGCCCGCAGTCCCCGGCATGGAGCCGCCGATCGTCGCCATGTGCGTCGCGCCTTTCGGCATGGAGGAAGGCACCCAGGCCGAGCTCCCACCCCACGAACTCGGCATCGTGGTCGGCCACCCGGTGCAGTTCCGCTTTTTCGGCTCGACCCAGCGCCGCCACGACACCGCAGGCACCGCCCTAGAAGACTGGGACGACGGCGAACTAGAAGAGCTATCCCCGATCGAAGTCACCCTGCCCACCGAAGGCCGCAACGACGGCGACATCGTACCCGTACACCTAGCGGCCGAGATCACGCCCGTCGGCACGCTGTTGATCGAAGCCGTCCCCTTCGAAGCCCGCAAACCTGACGAACGCTGGAAGGTCGAACTGGGCGTCCGCAGCACCGCCACGGACTGACGACCTGATGCGGCTGTGCGGCAAGCGCGCGCGATGGTCCGCGGGTGGCCCGCACTCCAAACAACTCAGAGCAACGCCCACAGGGCGCCCGCCCACCATCGGCGGATGAGGGACAAACGTTCACGGTTTCTGTCCTTCAGTAGGCGTCCCTAGTATCAGCGGCAAGCCACGGCTCTAGCCAGCCTGATGGCCCAGTCAGCGAACTCAGGAGTCGTTCTATGGCAGCAAGAAAAAGCGCTCTCGGGAATACCAGCGATGCGCCCGGGCCCGGAACCACACATGGACTCGATGAAGCCGCCGACTCGTCGCGGCGTGAACTCTCGTCAATCCTCGGTACGGGCGTTGGCGCGTTGGCGCTTACGGCCTGCACGACAGACGTCGAGGAAGAACGTGGAAGCGTCGAGCGCATGGCGACAACCCAACACAGCTTCACGCTCACCGATATCAATGCCGCCATCGCAAACGCTGGCGCCGGCGGGGTCGCAGCACTCCAACCCGGGACGTACAACACCACGAGCGAGATTCTACTGGAAAACAGCACGTCTCTCGTGTGCAGCGGCGGTCGAGCAAAGATCGTTTGGGACGGCGGGCTATCCCAGGCTTCAATGCTCGTGATCAGGAACTCGACCCACTCCGAAGTTCGCAACCTGGACTTTGACGTAGGCACTGGTAGCAAGCCACTCGCCGCGATCAAACCCCTCGACGGCGCCAACCACAGCATCACGTTTCGGAGCGTTTCGCGTTGGGCACGCAATCGCTGCGAGCGCTGACTTTCAGTTCGGCGTTCTACCAAGAACACCACCGCTCTTTCAGGAAGAATTGGCAGTCTGGTTCTCGTGCCGAGTCGAGCGAGTGCTGCGGTGTCCATCGCGGTCGTCACGGGTCTGGGCAAGTCCCCGGACGAGTGCGTGAGTGACAACTTCGCAGGTGGCTGCATCGTAGCGCGCCGCCGCATTCGGTTCGTCGATCACACGACGCTCACGCTGCCTATTCGCATGGATGCAAGCTGTGTAAACGTGGTCTGTCCTGCGCAAAAGACCTGCGAAGGGGGCACGTGCGTGCCGGTCGAATGCGCGGGCACGGGGACGTGCTCTGGAGACGCGAGCACCGGTTGCCCGGCAGGCACCAGCGACTGCAACGGCGACCCGGCGGATGCCTGCGAGACCAATCTGCAGGATGATCCGGATAACTGCGGTGCGTGTTCGCACGCTTGCGGGCAAGTCAACGCGCAGGCCAGCTGCGCCGGGGCGCTCTGCACCTTCCAATGTGCGAGCGGGTACGCGCACTGTGACGGCGTCGACGAAAACGGGTGCGAAACGGATCTCAGCAAGAGTCCGGAGCACTGCGGTGCTTGCGGGCATGGCTGTCAGGGCGGACAGTGCACCGCTTCGATCTGCCAGGCCGTCGCGCTCGGCGCCACACCCGGTGCCTATCAAACCACCGTGTTGAACGACAACGTCTTCTTCACCTCGGTGACCAATGCCAGCGCAGTCTATCGCTGGGATGCGACCAGCGGCGTGGTCCAAATCGCCAGCAATCAGGCCACACCGGACGGTATCGCAGCGGACGAGCAACTCGTGTACTGGACGAGCCTCAACGGAGGTGCAGTCCGTTCAGCAGCGCATGACGGTAGCAATAGGACCGACGTAGCCACCAACCAGGCGGGCCCTCGTGGCGTGGCGCTCAGCAACGGCGACATATTTTGGACCAACGCCGGGACCAATGCCAGCGGTTTCGTGGATGGACAGCTCATGGTTAGGCCGAGCGGGGGTGCAGTCACCCAGTTGGCCGGCTCCCTACGTTACCCACGCCGCCTGTCTGTGGACGGTGGCTATGTGTATTGGGCCGACGGGGGACATCCGACTCAGCAAGGAGTTGGTGGTGTCAAACGAATCAAGACGAGCGGTGGCTCGGTCGAGACACTGGTTGGCGGCGTGAATGTGAGCGACATCGCGCTCGATGCCACCCATGTTTACTGGGTGGATCAAGATTCGGTCCGTCGCCTACCCCGAGCCGGCGGCAGCGAGGAGACGCTGGCGGCCGGCCTCGACATCCCCAACAGCCTGGAAGTGGATGACGTCTACGCCTACTTCACCACTGTGGGCGAGGCTCGGATCTGGCGGGTCACCAAGTCCGGCGGGACGCCGGCTGCGCTCAGTCCACCACTGGCCAAAGGCCCGGGGGGCCTCTCCGCCGACGCGACGGCGATCTATTTCGGCGTTCAGGGCGAAACGCCGAACTGGAACGGCGCGGGACTGTTCAGAGTCGCGAAATAGTCGATCTGCTCGCTAGCTCAACGCGATGGCGCCACCCGACGCGCGCCTTCGCGGATGGTGCTCGCCAACTGACGTTTGCGGGATTCAGCCGCCGACATGGACGTCGCCCCCATGCAAAGCATCTCAGGAAATCTCTGGACGCTTGGACGTTCTCGGGTTTGATGTCGCGCGGAGACTCCACACCTAGGCGCACCTACCAGCCAGTGCTCGCGGTGCCACAGCTGGCTTCTCATCCAGTCCTTCGACTGCCTTTTCCCCGGGAACCAGACCTGTGTGTTTGCCGGTGTTAGGACGTCTTGGGGCAGCTGGGCATTTTGCCGACGACGCGAAACGCAGCAACCTTGAGCCACCGAAGGGCAACCTTAAAGGGAGCAGCCGCTGCGCACTCGGCCCAGTTTGCGAGAGTCCTCGGGCCGTCAACGCTGGACCCAACACAGCTCTGTTGCCATCCCAACAAACCCAACGCCGAGGAAGGTTCGGAGCCAGTCGTCCTCCTCCCAATCGAGTACACTGACCGGGGACGCGCGGGCTGTCTGTCCTTTGCGGCTTCATGGTCTTGGCAAACTGCTCGGGACTACTCGGAATCGACCGGGACTATGAGGACCAGACCCCCGGAGGGCAATCAGAAACGGACTCGCGCGCCGCCCGATTTTGGTCCGCCGCGCTCGTGGATGGGCTCTGGCCAGGCCGTAGTCTGAAGACGTCGGGATCAGAAACCTATGTGTAACGGCGACTGGGCGGGGTTGGTGGCAGCGCTGTTGTTCCTCGCGGCCCGCTGCACAGCGTCGGTTTCCGATGGAGCAGGTCTGGTGGCTCGACCCGCCAGCACAGGGCCCTATTGAACTCAATCTCGCCTTTCCCCTGCCTCGCGGTATTTGTATATCGGCTCTGTGGACTCTCCCGTCATCGGCATCGACTTGGGCACGACGCATACGGTCGTGGCTCGAGCGCGATCTGGCGAAGATCCGTCGACCTTTGCCATCTCGCAGCTAACGGGTCCGGGCGAGATCGGCGAGCAGCCACTGCTGCCCTCATTCCTTTTTGCAGCGCCGTCGGGTGAAACCACCAGCGACCCCTGGGGTGACTTGCCCTGGGTCGTTGGCGAGCATGCCCGGCGTCGCGGGCAGGAAGCACCAGGGCGACTGGTCTCGAGTGCCAAAAGCTGGCTCAGCCACAGTCGAGTCGATCGCAACGCGGCGATCTTGCCGTGGGGTGCGGACGATCCCGAGCTGCCTCGACTCTCGCCCGTGGACGCCAGCGCCAAGATCCTGAGCCACGTGCGGCAGGCGTGGGACGCCAAGCACCCCGGCGAAAAGATGGAGACCCTGCCGCTGTTGATTCTCACGGTGCCTGCGTCCTTCGACCAGGTCGCCCGAGAGTTGACGGTGCAAGCTGCAACCCGGGCTGGACTGCGGGTCCGACTGCTGGAAGAGCCCCAGGCCGCTTTCTATGACGTGTGGTCGCGGCTGGGCTCGGATGCGGTTGCTAGAGGCGACGAGGACACGCTGGTTCTAGTCGTCGATGTCGGTGGCGGCACCACGGACCTCACACTGATTTCGTTGAGTGGACCCGCACAGGCCCCGAAGGTGTCTCGACTGGCGGTCGGAAAACATCTGCTGCTCGGGGGCGACAACATCGATCTGGCGCTGGCACACGTCGCGGAATCTCGCATGGTCTCGGCGCCCAAGAAGCTCGACCCAAGGCGCTTCGCCGAACTCGTGCTCGCTTGCCGCGGCGCCAAGGAGCGACTGCTCGCTGAGGATGCTCCTGAAAGTCAGCGGGTATCGGTGCTCGGCAAGGGCTCCGCGCTGGTGGGCTCGACACTGAAAACGGAGCTGAGTCGGGATGAAGTCCGGCGCCTGGTGTTGGACGGTTTCGTTCCTCTGGTGGACAAAGGCGCGGAGGTGAAGCGAGCGCGCAGCGCCCTCATGGCCTTCGGGCTGCCCTACGAGCATGACCCGGCCATCACGCGGCACGTCGCGGCATTCCTCAACCGACACGCGCCAGAGGGGCGGGCACCAGATGCGGTCTTGCTCAACGGAGGGTTCTTCCACTCCAAGATCTTGGCGGAGCGCGTGCTAGAGGTGATCCGGAGCTTTGGTGGAAACCCAGCGCTGGTGCCCGGCGCCGATCCGGATCTGGCGGTGGCGCGCGGCGCCGTAGCTTATGGCAAAGCCCTCGGCGGAAGCGGCTTGTTGATCGGCGGGGGCAGCGCCCACGGCTTTTTCGTCGCCCTTTCGGATGCCGATGAAAAGAAGCGGGCGGTCTGCGTCGTGCCTCGAGGCGCCGAAGAGGGTGCACGCCATGTGGTCGGGCGGAAGTTTGCACTGCGTGTGGGACAGCCAGTGCGCTTCGAGGTCTACACCTCGGATACGGGAGCAACCGCACCTGGGGATGTGGTCGAATTGGACAGCGAGCAGCACGCCAGGCTTTCGCCGCTGGCTACGACCTTGGAAGCGGAGGACGGAAAAACCGAGGTCGCGGTTCAGCTAGCCGGCGAGCTATCGCCCGTTGGCACCGTCGAAATCGAGTGTGTCGCGTCGGAGCAGGATGCCGCGGGGCATTATCGGCTTTCCTTCGATACACGTGGCGACGCCCCGGAAGAAGCACCCGAGGATGTGGCGCGAAAAAGCCTGCGCCCGGGTCGCGCGCCCAGCATGCGCCCCGAAGGATCGCGTTTCACGGAAGCCCAGAACGCCATCGAGCTGGTGTTCGGCAAAGGGCGCAGTGATGTGAAGGAGCGCACCGTGAAGGAGCTGTGGCGCAACCTCGAGAAGCTGCTCGGGGACCGCGGCACCTGGAGCGGTGAGCTGTCCCGAGCGCTCTTCGACGCGCTTTCGCCCAATCTGAAGAATCGCCTGCGCTCCGCATCCCACGAGCGCGTGTTCTGGATGCTCTCCGGCTTCACCCTACGCCCGGGTTACGGACATCCCCTCGATCCCAGTCGGGTAAAGAAGATCGCGCCGCTCTTCGAGGCGGGGCTCAGCTTCCCCGCCGAGGCGCGGGGTTGGCAGCAACTGTGGATCGCCTGGCGGCGCTTGGCCGGTGGCATCGACGAGGGTCTGCAAACGCGGATTCGCAATCGCATCGATCCGTTCTTGGCGCCATCGGGGCAAGGACCAAAGAAGCCCAAGGGGTTCAAGCCTCAGGCCTTCGACGAGATGCTGGAACTGTCCGCAGCGTTGGAGCGGGTACCAGCCGAGCGGCGAGCCGAATTGGGCGAGTGGTTGATCGAGCGCACGTGGTCCGATCGCAATCCGCGCCTCTGGTCTGCCATCGGTCGACTCGGCGCGCGGGTGCCCACCTACGCCAGCGCACACTATGTGGTACCGGCGGGGGTTGCCGAGCGGTGGCTCAAACACGTGATGGGCGAAAAGTGGGCGGACCAACCCCTGGCCGCTCGCGCAGCTCGGGACCTTGCTCGCGTCAGCGGGGACCGCGCGCGGGATCTATCCGAAGCGGTGCGAGAGCCGGTGGCGAGCGCCCTACAGCGGCACGGCGCCGATCCGGAGTGGGTCCGCTGCGTCCGGGAGCACGTGGCCCTGGCGGACAAGGATCGGGCGGAATTCTACGGCGCAGAGTTGCCCATGGGACTCCGATTGGTCGAATGAGCGCCTATTTGGCGAGCATCGCCACAGTCGCGATATGCTGCGGAGTGCACCCTCGGGTGCGGTTTGAGCAATGAGTAGTGGACCCAACGAGTCGGGGTCGCGATTCGGTCCTTGGACGTTGGTCGCGCATATAGGCAACGGGCTCCTGGGAGACGTGTGGTCGGCACGAGACACCGAGGGCGCGTTGCTGGCCCTGAAGCGTCTCAGTCCGAAGCTCAAGGAGGACCTCGGGGCACGCTTTGCGTCGTGTGTCGAGGCGACGAAGGACCTTGACCACCCTCGCATCGTGCCCATCAGTGATGTCCGCGACAACGTGGACGGACACGTGGTCGTCGTGCGCAAGCTCGTCATCGGCGAGAGCGCCGCCAGTTTTTCCGCCCGACGGCGGGGACGCGTACCGCCAGCGGAGGCGCTGCGAATCGTCGAAGCCGCCGCGCGCGGCGTCGGCCACGCTCATGACCAAGGCGTACTGCACGGTGCGCTGCACGCGGGGCACGTCTTGATCGGGGATGATGGCGCGGTGAGCGTGGTTGATTTCAACCTGTCGGAACTGCGTCAAGACGCCGCACTGGCGTTGGAACTACCGGGGCCGCCGGAGCCGGAGCGCTACGAAGCTCCGGAAGCCTCCTTCGCGGCAACTCCGGAAGCAGACGTCTGGTCTTTGGGCGCACTCTTGTTTCAGCTGCTCACCGGCCATGACGCACGTGGGCCGGGCTCTGGATCGGTCCGCCAGTTGACCGAGTTAGCTCCGGAAGCGCCGTCCGCCTTGCTGAATCTGATGGAGTGCAGCCTGGCGGAAGATCCCGATGCTCGACTGGGCGCAGAGCAATTCGCCGACGCATGTCGGCTATTGCGGGGGGATCCAGTCTTGGCGGCGTTGCCGCGAATATCCGCCGCAACCGTATTGGACGACACTGCAGAAACCGGCCGCGCTTCCGCGCCGCCCACGTCCACCCGTCGCGCTAGCAAGTCCAAGATTTCCTCCGCCGCGTCGGGCACCCGCGAAGCGGCCCGGGAAGATGAAGTGCCCCCCAAGGGCGAGGCGAGTGACGAGGCCATCGGCGTGGAAACCGCCGGCGAAACGCGTCGCTCTAGCGACGGCCTTGCGCCGGCGGAGGTCGTTTCCGCCTCCGCCCGGGTAATGGCCGCGGCACCAACCGAACCCGCAAAAGCGCATTCGGACTCGGAGCTGGGAACCAGGAAGACCCAAGCGGCACCGGCGGCCATGGTCGAGAGCTGGAAGAAGCCACCCGTGTCGGAGAGCGCGGCCGTGACGGACGCTCCACCTATCGAGCTGGATCTATCCGATGTGCATGATCCTCGCTTCCAACCGCAGCAGAGTTCCGAAACGCCCGGGACCCCGGTGGGAGGATCCGAAGCCAGCAGCGCAACCGCTCCATCTTCGCCGCCCGTCCAGATGCCGGAGGCGCTCGAGTCCAAGCCGCCCCCACCGCTGAAACGGCCCGAGGTGCGCGAGTCTTCGCCGCCGCCACAGCGCCCGGAGGTGCTCGAGTCTTCGCCGCCGCCACAGCGCCCGGAGGTGCTCGAGTCTTCGCCGCCTCCAAAGCGCCCGGAGGTGCTCGAGTCCTCGCCGCCGCCACGGAGCTCGGTCCCGCCCGTCGGCGACGCGGCGCCACCGGGTGGTGACTCGGAGCAACCGGCAGATTCTGACCTGTGGGACTATGCTGCGCCGCCCGAAGCAGAGGAAGCATCGGCGCCAGTAGAGCGGAAATCCTCTCGCCCACCACCTGCCGCGCCCGCCAGCATCGAACTGATACTGGAAGTGCCCACAGCGCCTTCGGAAGCGGAAACCTTGGACGCAGGTGAGGTTGTGGTTGAAGACGACGCGGCCTCTCGCGCCGAGCTCGAGCGGATCCGAGGCATTCTAGCCTTCGATTCCGCGCTGATGCTCGAAGATGCTTTCGCAGACGCTGGGTCGCAACCACCACGACGTATCGACAGTCAGTTCTGGCGGCGCCTATCCATCGCGCCACGCCCAGCCAAGGTCTCAGAAGTCGACGGATCTGCCGACCTAGAACGCAGCTTGGACGTGGCAACTCGAGTCTTGGTGAACGCCGCGGAGCTAGATGCCATGGACGGGGTGGCGGATGGCGTGGCGGCATTGCTATCGCAGCTGACGGAGAGCCCGGACAAACTGGTGGACTTCGCGGTGGGGGTTGCGCAGGAGTCCAAAGACGCAAAGCTCGCGGCTCGGGTTCACTCGACCGTGGTTCGAACGGCATTGCCGCCCGCAAGCCTGGCGGAGCTGCTCGCTCCGGCGGCATGGGGCAGCCTATCGCCGGACCGGCGGGGACTGCTGCGGCAGCTGCTCCAAGAGGTAGACGGCGAGTATGTCCGCGCCTTGGCCGGTGGGTTGTGCGGCAGCTTTGACGACGAGCTCTCCGTAGATCTCGGAGCGGCGTTGGAGCGCACCGCCGCGGGCCAAGAGGGCGCCCTCGTCAGCAAAGCCATGGAGGCGGATCTAGTTGCAGCCCGCAAACTGGTTCGAGTCTTGGCTCAATTGTCATCAGCGGGTGCCAAGGCCGCGCTAGAGACCCTGGGAACCAACCACGCCCAACCGCTGGTCCGGGTCGAGGCACTATCGGGCCTGGAAGGACTGACCGGACCGCGAGTGCGGGCCGAATTGACCAAGATCTTGGACACGGAGCCAAACGAGGAGACACGCGTGCAAGCACTTCGTGCCATCCGCGATCTCGAGTTGCGTGCGGCAGGGCCACACCTGGCCTTGCGGATCAAGTCCAATGCGTTCACTTCGTTGTCCTATGAAGAGAAACGCCAGCTACTGCATGCCCTCGGGGTAATCATGCCTCCTCGCGCCGAGGTCATCGCGACGGAGATCCTGCTCGACACGAAGCTGCTGGAGTCCTCGGCGCATGAAGAGTGCCGAGTTCTGGCGGCAGACCTGCTCGGGGTGATCGGCTCCATGGACGACTCTCGAGAGGCCCTTGAAGAAGCCGCAAAAAAGCGATGGGGAGGCAAAGAGTCCGTGCGCGCCGCGGCCGAGCGCGCTCTTTCCCAGTGGGCCCAGCGCAAGCCCCAGGACGGCGACAGCCAATGACGACCATCGAGAGCATCGCCAAGATCTTCGCTGTGGCGCGCAAGACGACGAGCGCGGATTCCCTGCAGTCGAACCGGGCTGCGGCAACTCAGGCGGGACAGCTGATAGCGGCAGAGAACCCAGCGAAGCTGCTTTCCGCGCTCGCGCTGCGCCCAAGCACGCCGGATCCAGCGGTGATCAGCGCGCACGCGGCCATCGTGTCAGCCGCCATGGGGCGTGACCTCGAGGCTTCGGATGAGACGGTCGCGCAGAACGCTGAAGCCACACTGCTGGTTCCACTGGGCCGGCACTGGTTGGCGCGGCAGTCGGGGTTGGACTTGGAGGTGTTCCGCGCGCTACCGGAGCCCACGGAGGCCAAGGTGCCGGCGGTCTCGGCGGCCGCCTGCTTGGGCGGTGACGAAGCCTCGCGCAACATCGCTGTCACCGTATTCGAAGCGGCATGGCTTTCTCAGTCGAAAAACAATGGCGCTCTCTACGCTGGCCTACGCCAGCCCCTGGCTCGTTCGCTCCTGGTCGCTACGGCGCGCGCCTTCGCAGAACGCTGCAGCAGCACCGAGGTCGGTGCCCGAGTCTCTTCCCATGAAGTGTTGAGAGCCCTGTCCAAAGAGTCCGCCCTCGGGCCCTGGGTCAGCGTCCTCGCGCGCGTGGTGGGTCAATTCCCCGTGGGCAGCGCGGTGGTTCTGGAGGATGGCTCCTGGGCCGTCGTGATCGGGCCGCCGGAATACCAGCCGGAACGCCCTCCGGTCCGCCGGGTCACGGACGACAAGGGTCGGGCCCTTTCGCCGCCCCCGCTGTGGGATCTGGGCAAGGACGCCTCCCTGCCCAAAGTGACCAGCGCCGTGGACCCCGGCCTGTGCCGCTTCAACATCGCCCGGGCGATTTTCCACGATTCCCTCTAGTTAGAGCCCCTTCTGGGCCCGACCGTGGCCAGCCTGAAATAAGCGGAGGCCCCCCGGCGAAGAGAAGGTAAGCATGCTTCCGCTCGGGATGGCTCTACCGCCACCAGTCCTCGGGCCCCCGGCTGTCCTGGCGCAGCCGGAAAGGCTCGAACAGCTTCGGCCCCTCGTCCGCGCCGTGGTCGCTCGCGTCCTGCGGCTGCCGGCCTCGAACGCCGACGTAGAAGACTGCACCCACGAGACCTTCCGCCGCGCCATCGAAGGCCGCGAGCGTCTGCGCGACGGCGAACCCTTGGCACCCTGGGTGCTCGGCATTGCACGCCACGTGGCTCTCGACGCCGGGCGCGCACGGCAGCGCGCGCTGAAGCGAGCGGCACTCCGCGGTGAGGACGATACGTCCCCGGTCGAGCGAGTCGCAGACTCCAGCCCCGCAGTGGACCAACAGATTGAGCGCAAGGAAGTGCAAGCCCGTGTGCACGCAGCCCTTGCGACTCTGAACGACGACCAACGCTCTGCTCTGGAGATGTTTCATCTCAAGGGCATGGCCTACAAAGAAATTGCAGCAGAGATGAGCGTACCGATTGGCACCGTTTGCACCTGGGTGTCGCGGGGACGCCGGGCGCTGTCGCAAGCATTGGATGAAGGAGAAGCGTGATGACAGAGCACGGACTTGACCCCGAGCTCGTTTGGCAGTCCGACGGGCACTTGAGCGATGAAGCGCTGGTAGCGCTCGCAGATGCGGAGCTTTCGCTAGTTCCGGAGAGCGCTCAGGCGCACGCGGGAGAGTGCACGCAGTGTAGTGAACGCTTGGGAGAGATGGCTCTGCTGTCGGCAAAGGCCCACGAGGCCTTCGCGGCACTTGCAGCAGCTCCGGAAGCGGCTCCCGTCGCAGTGCGCTTCCCAGTCGTGGCAGTGGTCGCTGCGGTCGCCCTCGCGGCGCTGGGCCTCTTGCCCGCGCTCGGGGATTCCCTCAGGCAGCTGATGTCGCTGCCCGCCGCTGGTTTTCAGGGGCTGCTGGTCTTGGTCAAGAGCGCCGGCGTTCTGCTCCGACATGGTTTTCAAGGTCCCGTTTGGGTGGCGGCGTGGTGCGGCGCGGCCCTCTTGCTCGCTTTCGCTGGTCTCGTGATTGCGCGGGTCGCCCCACGGCGCCTCGTTTGGAAAGGAGTCGCTCGATGACTCGCCTGGTCATTTGGTTGCAAGTTCTCTGTGCGGTGCTGTGCCTGCACACGGCCGCGTGGGCCGGGGTCACCCTGGAAGGCGAATGGCCGGACAGTGAAAACAAGGTGAGCCTGTCCGTTACCGAGCTGCCGCGGGCAGAAGCGTTGCGAAAGCTGGCGGACCAAGCCGGCTGGAGCATCGTGGTGGATGCGCCCAATCGGCAGCCCGTGGACATCCACATCAAGGATCAACCCCCGCGCAAGATCTTGGAGCTGCTGCTGACGGATCGCGACTACATCGTGAAGCGCGAGGGCAATCTAGTTCACGTCAGCGTTGCCAAATCCGCGGGCGCCGCCGAGTCACCCGCCGCGCCAGCCGGAGCCACCGCATCCGCGAGAGCCGGGGACCCCTTCGCCGCCACGCCGAAACCACCGGCAACGCCAGCGCCACCAGCCGCGGCGAAAACCCAAGACGACGATCCTGATCCCGACCCCGACCCCGATGAGGACGAAGACGAAGACAACGACTCCGCTGACCATGGATCCGTCGAAGACCGCGTCGTGACCGGAGGCAACACCGTCGTCGAAAAGGACGAGGTGGTTCAAGACCTCGTCGTGATGGGTGGCGCCGCAGACGTGCATGGCCTGGTCAAGGGCGACCTCTCGATCATGGGCGGCTCCGCCGTGCTGCACGAAGGAGCGCGGGTGCTCGGCGACGCTTCCGTATTGGGCGGCAAACTCGAGATCCAGGACGGAGCCCGCATCAACGGCGGCGTCGGAGTGCTGGGCGGCTCCGTGGAGCGTGGCAAAGGCGCTCACATCGGAGGCAAGATCAACAAGGCTGCCAAGTCTGTGACCGTCACTGGCGGCGGTCTGCTTCGCGACGCTGGGCGAGCGCTGACACGAACCGCGCTGCTCTTCGTATTCGGCGCCGTGTTGTTGGCGCTGGCCACGCGAAGAATGGAAACCCTGGAGAAAGAAATCGCAGCGCGCCCCATGCGTACCTTTGCGCTCGGTATCGTCGGCACGCTCCTCACGGCCCTGGTGTTCATCGTGCTGTGCGTCACGCTGGTGGGCATTCCCCTGGCGGTCATCGGCGCTCTAGTGGCGACCTTTGCCACCTATGTCGGGATCGCCGCAGCGCTCACGACCCTGGGCGGCGCGCTGATCCACCACAAGACCCCCAATGCGTACGCGCATCTGGCCCTTGGCTGCCTGCTGTACCTGGTCGGATCCAGCCTGCCCTTCATCGGCGGCTTCGTGACCGCCACATTGGTGCTGATCGGCATTGGAGCAATCTTCGCCACCCGCGGCGCGGGCTACGTGAAGCGCAAGAACGAAAACGGTGGCCCCTACCGAACCGCGGCCGTGTAGCCTCGAGCCCAAGTCCTAAAGGCGACGCCCAATTTCAAGCAGGCTTCGGCGTCCTTTTGCATGCAGCCCGCGGCCAGCTCCTCAGCCCTGGGCTCGGCACCCGGCGGCAACTTCAGCTCGAACGGCTCCGCCTTCGAGGAGGCGCTGGGCTCCGTCAACTCGCCAGCCGCTGGCTCCGGCGCCGCTCCATCCCCCGGCCGCACGCAGGCCGCTGCCGCCAGCGCCAGACCCGCGCCTAGTGAAGTCCCCTTGGGTCCGCGCATCCACTGCGACATGTGCGCGGAGCGTACTCCGCATGTGCGGAGCGTAAAGTCGAAACACGGCGGGCCTGGGAGCAGTTGCCGCTGGTCACCCTCTCTGCGTCGAGGGGGATGCGTCCCGGCGCATCTCCCCCGCCGACAAGGGGTTCCTTCCAGCTCTGGCGTTCACTTTCGGCATGATCGTTCGCATGTTTCGCGACCCGTTGCTCACTGCGCGGTTGGTTGCTACTTTGCATGTGGCTCAAGTCAGAGGAGACAACCATGCGTACCACGGCCCTCATTGTCTGCGCTTCCCTACTAGTCTTGGCTTGCGGAAGCGATGACGACGACGGTAGCAAGGGCACGGGTGGCGTGACAGGTACCGGTGGCGCTGCAGGTTCGGCAACCGGCGGCGCCGCAGGCTCGGCAACTGGTGGCAGCGCAGGCTCAGCAACGGGTGGCGCAGGCGGTGCGGGCGGAAGCGCGGCGGCGGCCTGTGCAAAATGTCTTGCAGATGCGTTACAGGGCCCATGCTCTACGCAGGCTTCCGCGTGTCAGGCGGAATCGGGCTGCGTTGCCATCCTGGCATGTGCTGGGCAATGTACACCTGGCGACACCGTATGTGCGCAGGCCTGCATCGACAAGAACCCAACCGGAAAGGCGGCCTTCGACGCGCTCGCTCAGTGCACAGATCCGATCTGCAAGTCGGTCTGCACCTGAGACCCACCCGGCCCTGGGTTTCAGGCCCGGGCGCATCGCCCGACCTTGGCCAGTCGCGTTCATTCGGACGCGGTGGTCTGTCCGGCAACGGCCAGTCGGCGCCGCTCGTCACTTGGCGACGGCTCATCGATCACGTCGGCGTTCGGATTCCACAGCAGGACATCGGGTGCACTCCAAGTAGGACGCTTGGCACGGGAGAAAGCCTTGCGCAGCCGGGACAGCACTCCAAGGGGCCGGCCCGGCTCGATGCGCAGCACATCTCGCAGCAGCATCGTGCCGAAGTATTGAAGCAGATCGTTGCGCCTTGGGTGGGCCTTGTAGATGCGCGTGACTCGCCTCGGGTCCAGGTAGAATCGTAGATACGCGCTGCCGCGCAAGCGATAGAAACGGCGATCTGGCACGGCACTGAGGTTGTGTTTAGGTCGAAAGAACATGCCGCTCCCCGTGAGCAGCGTCGCCTCTTGGCCCATCGTGTCCACGACTTGTTCGTGCATTTCCGTCCCACCAAAAGGAGTGACGACGAAGAAATGGGCGGCGTGCAGCTTCGACTCGAGTGCGAACTCGATGGTAGCTCTCAGCTCGGTCTCTGTCTCCGAGGGAAACCCCATCATGAAGAACCCTGACGTGAAGACCTGCCGACAATTGAAGGCCTCGATGATGACCAAGGCCTTGTCGAAACGAAGATGCTTCCGGATTTGCTTCTGAAGCCGAGGGGTTGCTGTTTCGATCGCAATCGCAACGTATTGGCAGCCAGCATCTGCCATGCGCTCGACTTGTTCGACCGTCATGCGGTCGGCGCGGATCCCATTGGGACAGGTAAACCGAATGTCGCCACGCTCGATCATCCCATCGCACAGCTTCAGCATCCGCTCGGCGTCGAAGTTGAAGATGTCGTCGGTGATGTCGAAGTCATGCACAGCGTAGTCCCTGCGCAGGTCGTCCATCATACGAAGCACGTACTCAGGGCTATGTGCACGGAAGCGCTTACCCTGAATGTCGTGGCAGTAGCTGCAACGGTAGGGACAACCTCGGCTCGTCGTCAACGGCATGTAGCGCCGTTGGCCGGCGAGTGACATTCCGCGACGTTGGCTGTAGGCATCGATGTCAGTGAGATCCCACGCGGGTGGGGGGAGCTGGTCCAGATCCTCCAGATAGCCGCGTGGTCGTGTCTGGTGAACTTGGCCATCTTCGCCACGGAAGGCGAGCCCGGCCGAGTCCTTCCACGGTTTTCCGGCGGCAATGCGCTTCAAGATCTCTCGAAGGGTCTCTTCACCCTCGCCGATGACCGCGGCGTCAACCGCGGGGTTTAGCGCAGTTTGCACGGGTTCCGCGCTCGCGTGGGCGCCACCTGCGAGAACAACCGCTTCAGGTCGAGCGGCGCGAACCACGCGAGCGAGCGCGTGCATTGAGCGGCTTTCGGCAGTGAGGGCACTAATCCCGATCACGTCGGCAGGGAATCGCTTCAGAGCCACTCGAATGGCCACCTCGGGATCCTCCACCAAGTAGGTGTCGAGTGCGCGCGTGTCCCAGGCGCATGTCCGCGCGACTGCACCGAGGTACATCAGCCCTTGGGCTGGAGCTGACGCCTCGCCATAGTGGTCGTCGATACGCGCCCTTATCAGCAGCAACTTGGGCGCGCCAGGAGCGCTCGCGTCCGCTCTGCCCAGTAGCATCTTCCCATTCCTATCAGACTTTCCTCGAGGAACCAGCTGGCGCAGATTCAGGACGCGAAAGTGGGGCGGAGTGATGGGTCCCGACTAACGGACCTTCCACGCTAGTCCCAGGTGGCGCGGATTCCGGTCCGTGGCAGTGCTTGTGGCTGAGTCTGAAGGCTTGCGGCTCGCCCCGCGCGTCGCAGAGCTGAAGCCACTACCCATCTTTTCGAGCTTAGGGCAGTCTGCCGGCGATGAGCGAAACCGCAATCGTCATTGGCGCTGGAGAGCTGGGCGGCCTGTTCGCCCACGGGCTGCTTCGGTGTGGCCATGCGGTCGTGCCGGTGCTGCGAGGTGATGACCCGAGTCGCGTTGCCGAGGAGCACCCCAAGCCGGCGGTCGTGCTCGTCGCCGTGGGCGAGGACGATCTTGCGCCAGTGCTCAGCTCCATGCCGGCAGCCTGGTGCAGGAGCCTCGTGCTGATGCAAAACGAGCTCTTGCCTCACGCTTGGCAGAGCCACAACATCTTGGATCCGAGTGTGTGTGTGGTGTGGTTCGAAAAGAAGCGTGGCAAGCCCGTGACGGAGTTGCTTCCAACTGCGGTCTACGGTCCGAAGGCGCCGCGACTCGTTGCCGCCCTCGAGAGCGTGGGCATTCAGTGCAACCTGCTGCAGGACGAAACTGCCCTGGTCGCTGCGCTAGTCGAGAAGAACCTGTACATCTTGACCGTGAACTTGGCCGGCATGAAAACCGGCGGCAACGTTGGCGAACTGTTGTCCACCCACAGAGACTACGCCCTGACGGTCTTTGACGAAGTGCTCGCGCTACAGCAGGGGCTCACGGGTCACACCTTCGACCGAGAGGCGCTGCTTGCCGGCGTCGAAAAGGCCGTGGCAGCGGATCCCCTTCATGCCTGCACTGGCCGCAGCGCGCCGCGCCGACGACAGCGGGCACTGGCACAGGCCGACCGGCTAGGGCTCACCCTCCCAACAATCCGGGAGCTAGGCCCGTGACAGAGTATCGCGCTTGGCTGGTCGACCTGGACGGCACGTTGTATCGCGCCCGACCGATCAAGATTCGAATGGCCGTGGAGCTGGCACTGGGTGGCTGGAGCGTGGTTGGTGTGCTCAAGCGCTTCCGGCAAGAGCACGAGCTGTTGCGCGAGACTCTGGACCACGACGTGGACAGCCCCTTCATGGAGCAAATACGGCGCACCGCCGTCGCCCTGAATCGTGACCAGGCGCAGGTCGAGGCCATCGTTCGCGAGTGGATGGTGCAGCGACCCTGCAAGCACTTGGCGAAAAGCAAAAACCAGGCATTGCTCGATGAGATCCGGACCTTTCGCCGAGCGGGCGGCAAAACGGCTTGTGTCACGGACTACCCAGCCCGGGAAAAGCTCGAGGCCCTCGAGGCGGTCGACCTCTTCGACTGCATCGTGGCAAGCGGCGAGCCCGCGGGTCCCCCGCGACTGAAACCCCACCCCGCCGGCTACCTGCGCACTGCGGAACTACTCGGTGTGGCTCCCGAGCAATGCTTGGTCATTGGGGATCGCGAAGACGCGGATGGCGAAGCAGCGCAGCAAGCGGGCATGGCGTATCGCAAAGTTCGAGCGTAATCTGTCTCGTGATGACGAGACCTATCCAGAGTCGCGCACTCATTTCCCTAGCTCCGGCACTGGCCGTACCGCTCGCTGCCGGCAGCATCGCCGCCGCGGATTTCGAGGTTGGCCCCGGAAAAACGCACACCCTCGATCGGAGACGTCCCCTGGGAGACCCTGGCGCCCGGTGACCGCGTGCTGATCCATTGGCGCAGCGCGCCCTACAAGGAAAAGTGGGTCATCGGCCGCAGCGGCACCAAGGACAAGCCCATCGTGATCAGCGGCGTACGCGCCCCCTACGGCAAGCTGCCGGTCATCGACGGCAATGGCGCCACCACCCGAGAGGCGCTCAGCTACACCAACGAGTCCCGAGGGGTGATCAAGATCGGCAGCTCGAACGTGCCCAAAGACGCGATGCCGTCACACATCGTGATCGAAAACCTGGATGTGCGCTCGGGTCGCCCGCCCTACAGTTTCACGGGACATGGCGGCTCGGGTGATACCCAGAGCTACTCCGACAACGCCGCCTCGATCTACATCGAGAAGGCGCAGAACGTGATCATCCGAAACAACATCATTCGAGACTCCGGCAACGGCCTGTTCATCGGCGTGTTCGGCGGCGAGACCCAGAACATCTTGGTCGAAGGCAACCACGTCTACGACAACGGCGTCGAGGGCAGCATCTACCAACACAACAGCTACACCTCGGCGATGGGCATCACCTTCCAGTACAACCGCTACGGACCTCTGCGGAAGGGCTGTGGCGGCAACAACTTGAAAGACCGCTCCGCCGGCTTGGTGATTCGTTACAACTGGCTGGAGGGCGGCAATCGGCAGCTCGACTTGGTCGACGGCGAAGATCACCCCAGCGTGCCCAACGCACCGAGCTACAGCGAGACCTTCGTTTACGGCAACGTGCTGCTCGAGCCGAGCGACGACGGCAACAGCCAGATCGTCCACTACGGCGGCGATAATGGAGACGAGTCGATCTACCGCAAGGGCACCCTGTTCTTTCACAACAATACCGTGGTTTCGCGACGAAGCGGCAATACGACCCTGTTGCGCCTGTCGACCAACTCAGAGAGTGCCGATGTCCGCAACAACGTCATCTACGTGACAGGTTCGGGTTCGAGCTTGGCGATGCTGTCCAAGAACGGCGTGCTCAACCTGTCGAACAACTGGCTCAGCTCCGGTTGGAAGGACAGCCACGACAGCTTCGGCGGCACCCTCAACGCGCAAAAGAACCTCGACACGGAAACCGCTCCGGGGTTCGTCGACCAGGCCAACGGCGATTTCCAGCTCGCAGCGGGTTCGGCCTGCATCGACGCGGGCGTTGCACTGGACCCCGCGATTTCTCCAGCCCACGATGCTGCCCGCAGCCCGACGGTGGCGTGATCGATCCGCCGGACGCGGGCAGTGGCGGCTCCGGCGCGAGTGGCGGCTCGGCGGGCTCGGGGGCGAACGCTGGCTCCGGTGCCAGCAGCTCCGGTGGCTCAACCGGGAGTGACTCCGACGACGACGGCGGCTGCGGCTGCCGCACGGCTCCAACCTCCGGTGGCGCCCTAGCCTGGCTCGGAGCCGGGCTGCTGGCATTGGGTGCGTCGCGATTGCGACGGCGTGGGATTCGGCAGGGTCGTCGGTCTCGTCAAGCAACTCGAGCTGGTCGCCCGTAGCGGGAGGTGGCTGGTTCGCAGCATCGTCACCGGGTGAGTCGGACACGACTCGCGCTCGGCGCGACGAATGGACTGTTGATCCGAAGTCTCGAGGCGCTCCCGCGTCGCGAGCTGTGGGTTTGCGGAGCCTTCCACAGCTCGAATTCAGAGTTGCACCTGCAACGCTGAAACGAACTTGGTGCGAGGCCCAACCCGAGAGTAGTGGCCCACTTCGCACCAGCGATGCGACCCAAAACAACAGCACAACGCTTCGGTGGCCGACGTGCGGGACGTTCAGGGCGCATACACTTCGAATTCGGCTCGCTTGGGGTCGCGACCCTCTCGCGGCGGAGGATCACTACTTTCGTATAGTGGCATGGGGTACACTGAGTATTGTGCTCCAGGGGAGGCGGTGACTTGGAAAAGAAGCATTCGTGCGCAGCCACGATCGTCGTGACTGTACTGTTTGCCCTGCACCTCGCGTCCTGCAACTCCGAAGACCGAGGGACTGAGGTCGGCGGCGGAGGCGGAGCGGATGGCGGAGAAGGCGCCGCGGGCAGTGGCGCGCTAGGAAGTGGCGGTAGCAGCTCCGGGGGCAATGCCGGTAGTGTAGGTTCCGGTGGTGGCGTTGGGGCTGGCGGGTCGGTCTTCAGCTGGAGCGAAGAACAGAAGTTGACCCCGGGCAACGGGGCTCTGAGTTTGGCGTCCGTCGCAGTGAGCGGGAATACGGCTGTAGTGGGATCCTACGAGGATGATTTCAACGGAGCAGCCTACGTATTCGTCCGCTCGGGCAGCACTTGGATTCAGCAGCAGAAACTGACCGCTAGCGACGCCGAGCAAAAAGACCGTTTCGGTTGGTCTGTTGCGGTAAACGGCGATACGGCAGTCGTAGGCGCCATCTTCGATGACGACGGACAAACCGATTCCGGTTCAGCTTACGTATTTGGTCGCTCTGGCACCACGTGGATGGAGCAACAAAAACTGACGGCCAAGGACGGAACCTGGATGGACGGATTCGGCCATTCCGTCGCGGTGAGCAGTGATACCGTGGTCGTGGGGGTGGCCAACGATGACGAAGCAGGCGGGCAGTCCGGCTCGGCCTATGTATTCGTTCGGTCCGGCACCACCTGGACTGAACAACAGAAACTAGGCGCCAGCGACGGAGGTAGTTTGACGTTGTTTGGTCAGTCCGTTGCCGTGAGCGGAGATGGCGATACAGTGATCGTGGGGGCGCCTGGACATGCCTACGGGAGCGGTAAGCCTGGTGCCGTCTATGTGTTCGTCCGCTCAGGCAGCACTTGGGCTGAGCAGCAAAAGCTGACGCCCAAGAACGCCGCGGGGGGCGACTTTTTTGGCGAATCCGTGTCGTTGAGTAGAGATACGATCATCGCGAGCGCCAACGGCGACGGCCATGCCGGCGCCAAGTCAGGCGCAGCCTACGTGTTCACGCGTCCTGGACCGAACATGAGCTTCAGCGAGCAACAGAAACTGACGGCGAGCGACGCGGCTGGGGACGCTTGGTTCGGCACATCCGTTTCGGTGAGCGGGGACATGGCGGTCGTGGGGGCTTTCAAGGACAATGCGGTGGGGAAAGAGTCAGGGGCTGCCTACATGTTCTTGCGCTCCGGGACCACCTGGACCGAGCAGCACAAACTAACTGCTAGCGACGCCACCGCAGGCGGTTGGTTCGGTTGGTCCGTTTCGATGAGCAGCGCTACGGCTCTCGTGGGGGCCAACCCATACGGCGGTTCCGCGGCGGCATACGTCTACCGGCTCTCGCCCTGAAGTGTCTTCGCTTCGCGCTGCCCGCCGCCGCCGCGCCGCTGCTACAAGACCATGGCTTGCCAAGTGCTCAAACTCACGCCGTGAAGTCGTCGGTTAGCACTTAGCGGCGCCGTGGCTTGACCGAGCGCAGGAAGCTGTTCAGCGCCGTGACTACGCCCGGGTGGAAATCCGGCGGGTCCTGGGGCGAGACGATGTTGCGATGCAGTTGCTCGCTTTTGGCACGCTCGCGGTGCTCAACATCGTTGCGTTGAACACTGGGGTCCGGCTTTTCCGACGCGAGCAAATCCTGACGAGCTGGAAGTAGCTCGCGACACCGATGTGGCGTGAGTCTTATTTGATCCTGTCTTCGGCTCCAACCCCGGAACTCCCTCGGCGTCGACGCCTTCGGCGCTGAAGGAGCAACGCCGCTAGCATCACTAGGCCTGCCATCCGTCGTGGCTCGGGCGCGCCGCCCCGCGGTATCCGACAGCCGCAGCCCTCCTCGCCCTCACCAACGAGTTGGGTACGCTGGCCAGAGTTGCCACTGCTGCCACTGCCCGCCAAGACACCTCCGGCACCCCAAGCGCCACCCAAACCTCCGACGCCGCCCACTCCAATCACCGACCCATCGGACCAGGTCGAGGCATCTGGGCTGCCCGGGCACTCCACGACGTTGAAAGTCATGCTCAAAGTGGGGCCGAACCAGTCGCGCCCCTCGTCCAACAGCTGCCACTTGGTCTCCACGATCCCCGGCGAAGTTGGCGCGATGCCCAGGATCCCACCCTGGACGAATTCGGTCCGTCGACAGCCCGACTTGTCGTAGCAGTTGGGGCCCGCGGGACTGGCCGACGCAGGCACGACCTTGGAGTTCGAGTTGGCGTTGACGCTGTAGCGGGTTTGGCCAGTGAGGGGATCCGGCACGTCCCAGGGTGCACCAAGCCGCACGCTTTGCCCGACGGACGCACCGCCCACGTCGGTCCAGCTCGCGGTACCCGTGTTTTCCAACTGGAACCAGATGCGAACCGCTTGCCCCGTGCAGACTCGATAGTCCGCCAGACCGTCCGCATCCGGCACCGCGTCGGTGCGCTGGCCCGTCAGCTTTGCGTCGAGAGTGGGTGCCACGCGTCCGATCAACGCCTCGTACCCCTTGACCAGTGACATATACGTCGGCACGTACACGCTACCGGTGCCTGACACGTATTGTTTCAGATCGAAGTGCAGGTGCACGGTCGTGGGCGTGCCGCCAAAAGCATTGCTGACCTTGCCGACGCGAGTACCTTTGGTGATCGACTGACCGGTCTTCACTTGCACGTGGCTCATGTGCAAGAAGCGATGAACTGTACCGTCGTTGGCGGTCAGATACACCGAGTAGCTGCCGATGTTGGTGATCTTGCCGTCCACGGTGGCGACGACCCAATGCTTGCCTTTGTCACAACTCGACGCGCGAATGTCTTGGCCCTGGTGCCCGGTCCCCGATGGGCACAACGGCATCTTCCAGCTGCGCTTTTCGCAATAGTTGTCCCACCAAGGATACGAGAAGTTCTTCGAGCTGCATTGGGAACCCGATGGGCCTTGCGAGCCACCCACGCCCCAGACCTGGGAGTTCAGATAGGCCGGCGCGAGTTCGATGGGAAAACGCATGCCCGGCACGTACACCTTGTTGTCCACGCGTCCCGTCCCTGAGCCGGGCACCAGTTGACCAGGAGGTTGGTAGGAGAAGGGCGCAGCGTGAGCGATGGACCCAAGCAGGCCCGGCGCGCAGAAGAGCGCCACGCCGACGAGTGCGGACTTCGTGGCTCGACGCGCGTTCGCGACTCGACGCGCGCTCATGGCTCACCGCGGTTCGCAGAGCCGCCGACGTACACCAGGCTTTCGGCGATTTCGATCAGGAAGCGCTCATCGGCGCAACGTGCGTCGGCCGTGACCGCGCACTCGAGGTCCAGGGAATAGGCGACCTCGCGCTCCTGCCAGGACGCATTCCAGATCAGTTCGTTCTGCCCCACAAAGGCCTTGGTCTTGCGCAAATCCCGGTCCGGCATCTGCGGAGGCATATCTGGATGCACGTACGCCACTCGAGTCGCGTGCAAGCTCGTGGTCACGCCTTCGCGGGTGACGCTGAAGGCAACCCAGTGCGGTCCCGTGGTGACCACGAGCTTCGAGAGCAATGCCGGATCCTGGGGCAGCAGGACCGGGACCGGAGAGGCGGGGATCTTCTCGCGCTCGGCGCCCGGCAGATGACCGAGCGCCACGGCGTCGATGGGTCCGGAAAAGTCGGGGCGAGCCACGACCGTCGGCGAGGGCGCAGCTGGCAGTGGCGCACGCGCGCGCGTCGCGGGCTCGCGCTCTTGACCCGTGTCCCTCGGCGCATCCTGGCAAGCGACCACAAGCGCCGCCGCGGCAGCGCTCCCGGCTGCCCCGCCGAACGCGAGGCGCAAACAACGGCGCGCCGGAATGCCCCTCATGAAAGGCAGTTTGCCGCTGAGCCCGCGGAGTCGCAGTGGTCGTGCGCGCCGTTTTTGTGACCCCAGGCGCCAGAGGGTGGCGGCGCCATGGGCGAGCCATCAACTCAGGCGAAACTCGGTCTTCACTCGGGTGAACTCTTCGGCGACGCGCGCTTTCAGCGGCGCGCGTCGCTCGGGGTCATGACCGGCAGTCGGAATGGGATCGGAGAACACGGCTCGGATCACGCCGGGGCGCACCGCGCTGCTGCCTCGTGGAAGGCGTTGGTGACCGCCGAGCAACGTGACACAGACAATGGGGCGCTGAGATTGGATCGCCATGATGAATGCACCGCGCTTCATCGGCAGCAGCTCGCCATCCCAGCTCCGGGTGCCCTCGGGGCTCACGACAGCGCACTCCCCTTCACGGATCTGACTTGCAGCCCGCGCGACCCCGCGACGCCATTGGCTCTCGTCGGTCTTGTCGACGTGCACGTGCCCGCTGTCGCGCAAGTAGCGACCGTACACGGGTCGGCCAGCGACGGCGTTGTTGTAGAGCGAGAAGAACGGTCGCGGCAGGACGCTCGGCAGCACGATGTGGTCGAGGTGGGATTCCTGGTTCCACATGAACACGAGCCCACCGGTTTCGGGCACGGCGCTCGCGCGCTCGATCTCGATCTGCACGCCTAGGCGCCGGAGCAGGTCACGACACGCCTGGGCGATTCGCCGCAAGCCCTCCGCGTCGGTCGTTCGTGGCCACTGGCTTCGGGGAACCTTGAACGCGCTGACGACCATCGGCAGAAGCCAACGACCTGTCGCGAAGAGTGTTCGACCCGCCTCTCGTGGGTCCCCACGCCTTGGAGGGGTGTAGCCCAGAGGCGGCCACAACCCGGTCAGTCGGGCTTCCTCGGGGCTCATCCCGTCAGGGAGAGTTCTTGAATGCCGGCCCACCGAATCCCTCTTGGAGTTGAGGCGCGCGGGAAGCGTAACAGACCCGGGGCAAGTTGGTGCTGTGCTGGCGAAGGCTCAGCAGGGGCAGCTCCAAGGCTCGAGCACGGAATAGCCCTGCATCCAATGGTTGCCTGCGGCGACGTTCACCTGCGACTCGCTGCCGTAGGAGAGCCGGCCATCTCGCTCGAAGATGAACGAAGCGCTCTCCTCGGTGCGACCGACGGCCCGCAGCGAGAGCCCGGTGGGCGTCTGCTCCCAAATCGCCCACAGGTCGCCTCGAAAGTCACCGCAACCCACTCCGGCCCAAGCCGCAACTCGCACCAACATGCGACCCGACTCGTCCGTGTACTGGGTGACATGACTGCCGGAATCTAGGTAGTCGGTCCAGGACCCTCGAACCGCCGGGGCGATGCTGCCTTCTAGCGGCTGTGGTCGCCACTCGTCGGATTCGTATTCCTTCTGAATCTCGCCGTGCTCAGGAAGCTTCGTAAAGGCCGCGAGAGCCGAGGCGGATAGCTGCGCGCTCGGCTCCGCCACTTCCGAGAAGAACGCGGCTTTGCCCTGAGCCGGGCTCGCGTAGGTCGCGCCCGAGCAGTCACCCTGCAAGGGCAGCACCTTAGCCGCCACCATTTCGCGACTAGGTCCGGTCATCTCGACGTCGCCGCTGTCGTGAGGCTCCGCCCACTCTTCGCGAACCCGCCACAGATCGGCGAGGGTCGCCGTACACACGTATCCGGTAGCGTCGTACATCCAAACGTCGCGCCCAGCGACATCGGTGTAGCTCATGCGCTCTGCATCCGTCAGGCGCCGACGGAGCATGCGAGTCGGGCTGTCAGCGGTCGTCACGTCGTCGAAGTCACCTTCCGAATTCTCGACGTCCAGATCGACGACGACCAGTGGTTCCGCCGCCCACACGACAGCAGTGAGGTCATGTTCTAGCGGCGTGTGCTCACACACCGTGAAGGTCCCGCGGCCCTGAATCGGGCTGGCAAGGTCGAGCGGCTCCACGGTTTCGATTGACGCGAGGGCGCTGTCGTCAGCGGGCTGAGCTTCGCCGAAGGAGTCGGCGTAGGCGGCCTCCGGACTGTCATCGAAACTGATCTCCGGGCCACAACCCACTGCGCCCAGCGCCATCAGCACTGCAATCAAGGACTTCCAGAGCTTCATGCCCAGGATCCCTACAGTTTCCGTGCCTCGTAAAATATTCAATAATTTCAAATATTTACGCCGCTACACCTGTGTCCCCGGGACCCCGCTGGCGTGGCCGCTGAACCACGCGCTCCTGCCGACCCGATGCGCGGAGTGTGGTGGTTGGGTTTGGGGTCGCATCCCTTTGGCACGTCGTTGCTCTAATCTCGCGCTGTTGCGCACAGGCGCGCCGCGCGGCCTAGTGCGAGATTAGTGGCCCAGCGCCGACCCAGTGAACCGACCCCAACCAAAACCCATGACACACTCGCTGACTGTCGCGCGCCTGCTACCGTGGGCTGGGCTGCTGCTCGCTTGCGGGACGCCGCCGACCTCCAACTCGGCGCCGAACGCCCGGCCCGATTCGCGCGCAGCCCAAGCGAAGCCGCACCCACGCCTGGCGCAGTCCGTCAACTGCGACACGGTCCACCCAAGCGGCACAGTCATCACGACGCCCGCTTTCCGTGGACGCTGTATCCACGAGGTGACGGGTCAGGCGGAGGAGGAGGACGACGACCAGTCGGATCGTGACGTCGACTACGAGGGAGAAGACTCAGATGGCGAACTGACGCCGCCTGAGCGCCGCCCAAAGCCGCGGAAGATCTATCTTGGGGTCAACAGCTGGCGAAAGACCCAGTTTCTAGACACGTTCAAAGAGTCAGCGGCGAAGCCGCGGGAGCTGGCTCGCAGACTGATCCGAGAGAGAAGGATCGAGTTCATGACCCGCGACTGGGGGAAGGCCTGTCTGCGCAGCGAGCGGGCCGAGGGGCAGCGGCACATCTTGAGCTACGACGCTCTGGACGTCATCTACATCACGCCTGCCGACATGTCGTTTCTGGCCTTCGATGTGATCATCGACGACCAGTCCGGCGCCGTGTCAGTCCGTCACACCTTCGGCCCGAAGCAGGTATGTAGCTGGCCCGACGGGGAGCCGCCGCCCCCGGGCCGACGTCCCCACGCGCCTCGCTAGTTCGAAGAGCACGAAGATTCGCGATTTGCGTGAATCAATTCCCGGCTTTCGTCATCCAACCCAGGGTTGGCCGGCGAGATGCGACGCTTATGGGGATACTTGAGCCTGGGCATGAGCCTGAGCTTGGCCTTGGGCTGCGGTAGCGCGTCGCCTGAGGTCCACTCCGCAGCCCCTCACGAGCGCGTCGATTCTCGCCCCGGGATCCGGCTGGTCCTCGACGATCATCTGGGCTGGCCCTACGAGCTGAGCGAGCTCACCGTGCTGCTCGATGGCGAGCTGCAGTATCGGCGCCGGGGTGGCCCAGTCACGGATCCGGTTCTCATCGACTATCCGATGACGGATGTGACGCCCTTGGGCGACGAACACACGCTACAGGTTTGGTATACGGTACGCTACCAGAGCGGAAGTGTTGACTCCTGCGAAGCCGGCGCCGAGCAAGTGTGGAGCTTCAAGCGCACGCGTCCCACAGCTCGGCTGACCCTTGCCTTGTACACACCTGGGCCGACGCAAAGTTTCGACTCGTTGGGGCTATCTCTAGCACTGGATGGCGCCACACGCAGACCGCTGATCGTGCCCACCCAGCGACGGTCACGCCGTGTGGTTCAGGCGGAGCTCGACAAAGGCTGCGCTCGCTACAGTGAACCCGGGCAAGCGGTGTGTCGCGTCCAGGCCCGCTTGAAAGTTGCTCGAGCCGACCGCGATATCGTCCTTTTCAGTACCCTCGACGACAAGCTCACACGCATGAAGGCGCTGCGCACCATCGCCGAAAAGGCCGCACACCGGGCACGGGTTGCCACCAGCGCGGACGAACAGCTTCATCAAATGCGAATCGAAAAAGTAGCCCTGGCAAAGATCGCCGACGAGTTCGAATCCGTACGAAACGGCTTGATTTGCGAATACCCGCTAGTCCTCGCTGGCCCTCGGCGTTGGGTCTCAGGACCGAGCTGCAGCGGACTGGCGAAGCTCGATCCACTGCCGCACTTGCAGGCGTGCGGGACCCCAGGCAGAAACCCGCTCGCTACCGATTGCTGGGGACAGCCGCCAGCGCTGCGTTGACTCGCGGCCACCTCGGGGATCGGCGACGAGGTCACTTCGATCCGCCCGGCGCCCTAGGCGCGTTGGAGGACGAGCCGGCCCGCTCCAGGTCTCCTCGAGGCACTTGACCATGCGGGCGTTGCCAACGACCATGCCCTCTTGCTCGTGATCGGACGAACGCTGCGCGAATCCTGAGCACGAATGTGACGATCCCTGTCGACCCGTCGACCGAGACAGTACCGACCTGGCGCGATGTATCGGCCGGGGGTGAGCAAACCTGTGGGATCCGCGGGGACGGCTCGCTGTGGTGTTGGGGACTGACAGAATACGGACACCAAAGGGGACACGGCGGGCCCAGCACGTCAATTCCGCAACAAATTGGAAAGGCAACCGACTGGAGAAAGCTGCAACTCGAAGGCAGGAGCAGGGCCTGTGGGTTGCGCGTTCCGGGTCGCATGTTTTCAGAGCGGAAAGCGCGTGGGTTCTGCTTCAGATGCACTGCTTCGCGATCGACTTGGCGAGATCCTTACTCAAGCGCTAGACCCAGCCGTTGGGCACGCTCGCGCAAAATGGGCACCAAATCGGGGTCGCCCGCCAGACGCGTCAATTCGGTGCGGGTAGGACGATGGAGCGGGCTGCCGATCGGGACATGACCGCAAAGGCCGGCTGCCAGCCATCTCTCGGCCTCAGACAACGCACGTCCGGAACGGCGATAGGGCCATCCAGGACCTGCCGTGTGCCGCGCCCAGCTAGAACCTAACTCCGCCGCCGGAGCCTTACGCTTGGACGTCGCGGCTCGGAGCAGTGGCGAGTACACACTTGCGGCTCTGAATACGGCCCGCTGTTGGGGCGATGAGACGACACCAATGCCTCCAGAGGCGCCCCAAAAAGTTGCGAACATGATGTTACTGGCGTCCGGACAGCCCGGCGCTGGGTACGACGGGCACTGCGGCGTGTCAGTGAGGGGATCGAAGACTGGAGAAGTGTTGCCTTGCTGCGTGGTGTGGAACAGGCCGATGAAATGGCCTAGCTCGTGTACCAGGGTGTAGCCGTCCGCGACAGCTGGGAAACCGGCTGACACGTTAAGCGCAATTCCACTGGAGCTGTGCCCAGTTTCCACCGAGCCACCGGGGATGCCAGCCGCCACACCCCAAACGGGGCTGCCAAAGTAGGTGATCCCGTTGGCCAGGACGAGATGCACGGCGGTGGCCGAAGGTGGCGGCACGGTCTGCTCGTACGCGGCTAGCAGTTCCTGCTCGCTGCCGATAGTGCGATGCACTGCGGGAATATCCACGAAGGTGACAGATCCCCTGCTGACACCGAACAGTTGGAACAACGCCTCGTAGAAGGAATCGACGCGTGCGGAAACCGCGGCATCCGTTGGTGCGGTTTTCGCGTCGACGACGTGATCCGGTCCCGGATCTGCCAAAACAAGGCCCTTCGGCAGGTAGAGGACTAGATCGAGCAAGCCGCCGTGAAAGTTGCCATCGTTCGTTTGCTGAACGTAGGCGGTCGCCTTGGTAAACGGCCCAAACCCGAAGGTTACCGTCCAAGTGCCCGACGTAAAGGGCATGGCGTCGGGAGATTGTGGTACGGTCACTGCGATCTCACCGCGGTCGCTGAACAGGCTGGCCCCACTCACACCGTTAATCGTGTGGTAGTCGACGACCAACTTGCCGGACGGATCGGCCACGGTTTTGATTCCCACGGTGCCGGGACCGTGTACCAAGATCTGAAAACCCAGGGCATTTTGGGGGATCATCACGGGGACCGGCACCCCCTCCTGGACAGGGCCGAGGTCGATCGCGAGAGGGGCGCCGATGGGCCCAACGCTTGCGTCACTCGGCACGACGTCCGTGCTGGTATCAGCTCCGAGCTGAGCGTCGGATCCCGCGTCTGCCGCCGCGTCACTTCCGGAATCCTTGGCCGCGAAAGCGCCGCCGTCGCTCGAGCTTCCACATGCAAGAGCCAGCAATCCAATCAGCCAATAATGGGTTCGCCCTGGGGTCATCCTACCAAGCTCCTCCTGTTCCTGTTTGAGCACATAGCTGACCCCAGTCAGGTGTGCTCAAGTGATTCTTCTTTCATGGCGGCATCCCGTCTTTCAAGTCCGAGAGGGTCTCAGGTCGACGAGAACCGCCACTTCTTTTCGGGCTCAGGTCAACGTCTGGGACATCCCCACTGCGAGGGAGGCTCATGAAGCTGAAAGGAGGGATGTCGACCATCGCCGCGGTTGGCCGCCTGGCGCTTCGGCGCTCTGATCGGCTGCGGGAGATGCGGCGAAGTCCAGCCGCGATCAACCCGAACAGAATGAAGAAGCTCGAAGAGCCACTTTTTCGTGGTGCCTGTCGGCAACCACAACCCGACCCTGATTCTTCCCCTGAGGGGGACAACTTGGGGCTCGCCGCATCCTGGGTGTGGCTGGCGTCCACTGGTTGCCCTGCATCTGCCGTTGCCCCCCCACCGTCATCCGGTGGGGCGCCCGCGTCTGGCTTCGGTTTGATAACCGCAAACATCTGTTTGTTGGTTGGGCGGTAGTGCTGCGGGTCCGCGCTGAACAGCGACGAGAGGTTTTGGTAGACATGAGTTGAGTCCAGTTGATCTGCTGGCAGCACAAACCCCAAGAGCTCCTGGTACTCGGTGGCCCCGTCGTAGGGTCTGGCAGAGAATGTGTAAGGATCAACGCTAACGGCTTCGCGTCCGGTGGAGCGCAGGCGAAACAGCGGTTTCGAGTGTTTGACTGGATGCGCGAAGGTGAAGAACTCCGCTGGGTCGTGTTGACCCGCGCGCGTGAGCACGGTTTGACCGTTGTTCTTGGCCATGCTCCAACCAAGGAGAGGAGCCTTTGAGGTCGAGAAAGCAACCGACCCAAGACCCGCCTTTGACACGAGGTCATGTGTTGCTGAGAGCGATTCGACGGCGCTAAGAGATCCGAAAACGTAGTAGTATCGTACGAAGAACGCCGTGCCGGGAGCGATGGCGACGCGGCGGATCACGCTCGACGCGAGGTAGTTGCGCCAGTCGGTCTCGTTGCCCGTGGGGTTTCCACCTGCATAACCACCTTTCCACAAGCTCGTACTCCATTGAATCGGATCGAGCGGTGCAGGGTCCTTACCGAATACGAGCCCAAGCGCGAGGCTATTGGGGGCCTGACCGGCCGAAAACGCAACCCAGCCACCGAGCGCACCGAAATGCATGGGAAGACTTGGTGAGAACTTGTCTGTCACCACTGTCTTGCTGCCGTCTGCGTTGCTGCGGTACAAGAAGTCAAGGGAGGTGCGCCTCGTGCCGCCCCAGGGTGCGTTAAAGCGATCGACCTCGTGGTCGCCGAAGTTGTAAGCGACCTGCGTGACCTCAACGATGCCAGCCCCAATGTCACGAGTTAGCTGGTAGTACAAGAGGTGCGATTGGTGAATCGTGGGAATGGATGCCTGCTGTCCCCAGTGGACCGAACGAAACGCTTTGTCCGTGCCGGAAACCTCCGCAACAAGCGGCGGCGAGAAGAATGGTTTCTTGAGAATTGGGTCGGTTAGGTAAACGCCCGCTTGATGGACGAAATAGTGGGCGCCGGCGTCAGGCGAGTGCTTTGAAGTGGAGACACCTACCATTTGCCACACCTCGTCGACCCAGGGTGCCCGGTCACCATCATCCGGACGAAATTGTGGAGCTACACCCTCGCCAAATGCAGAGCGCATCGAGTAGATTTGCCCTCCTCGCCCGAGGCGGATCTCCCACGAGCGGGATGGCACGAGCTGCTGTGTAGGATTGCGCTGGGAATGTTTGAGCACCCCCAGGAACACAGTCTGCTCGCCGAAACTAGGAGTCCACTGTGAACCGGACGGATCAAACGCCATGGAGCCAGTGAAATCCCAGTCCCCGCCTAGGGTCGACTGAGGACTCGGCGGGAAGACGGTGAGTCGCTCGTCCGCGTGGGCCAGGCGTGATGACGACGCAAGAACGGCGACGCCCAGACCGATGTGGACAGCCGTCCGTCGCGCGCGGGATGAAGACCCTGCAGGTTTGCGTGCTGGACGAATGTTGATCATTGCCTAGATTCTCTCAACATTACTATGCCTCGCCCGACGCGGAAAGTCGTGGACCGCTCGGACCGTACTGGGCAATCGTTGCTCGTTCGGGAGATACCACCCCCTGCGGCACGTAGGGCTGGTATCCGAGGTCACCGGCCACCCGTTCCCTCCAAGCCTAACCGGCCCGGGCAGGCATCCGCTCCACTGCCTCGATCGTACTCAAGCACAGCACTCTCGCGCCAACCCCGCCCTGGGCCCGCTGGCTCAGGCGTGCTCTGAACAACTCCCGGATTCAGAAACGCCACGCCGACCGCCAGTAGAAGACACGTGAATTGCTGACCATGGCGGCTGTCTTGGCAGCCACTTAGTGACATCTTCTGTCCACGACGTTCAAACTTTCTGCTTCAAGCTGTGTCGCCGACGCCGGTCGGCGATTCAGCTCAGGTGACCGAGGCGAGACCGCTTGGACTGTAGGCAGCGTTCGTTTTCTGCGGTCTGACCGACCCAGATCGGAACACGTTCCGCCACCTCGATGCCAAAGCCGCGAAGCCCGGCAATCTTTCTTGGGTTGTTGGTGAGCAGGCGCATCCGGCGAACGCCCAGACGGTGCAGCATCTGCGCGCCAATACCGTAGTCGCGAAGGTCGGGCGCGAAGCCGAGCCGGGCGTTGGATTCGACCGTGTCAGCACCTTTGTCCTGCAACGCGTAAGCCGCGATCTTGTTGAGTAAGCCAAGGCCTCGCCCTTCCTGGCGCAGGTAGACGAGCACCCCGCGGCCTTCGCGAACAATCTCCGCTAACGCTGCGTCGCGCTGGGCGCCGCAGTCGCAACGCACCGAGCCGAGGGCATCTCCGGTCAAGCATTCGGAGTGCACCCGCACCAGAACCGACTCCCCATCGCCAACATCACCCATCGTCAGCGCGATGTGCTCGTTCCCGCTGAGATCGTCTTTGAACGCGTGGATCGTGAACACGCCGTCACGAGTGGGAAGCGACGCGGTCGCGAACAGTTGCACGAAGGCATCGCGCTCGAGGCGATAGGCTATCAGGTCGGCAACGGTCCCGACTTTGAGCTCGTTCGCGGCCGCGAACTCAAGGATCGCTGGCAGGCGCATCATCGTACCGTCGTCGTGCATCAGCTCGCTTACCGTCGCGGCGAGACGCTTCCCGGCTAGCCGCGCCAAATCGACGGCCGCCTCAGTGTGACCCGCGCGGCGCAACACCCCACCGTCCCGCGCGCGGAGCGGAAACACGTGGCCTGGTCGCACCAGATCTGCGGCGGTCACGCCCTTGGCGATGGAGGTTCGAATCGTCGTGGCACGATCGCTGGCAGAAATGCCGGTCTCGGTGCCGTCGGCGGCCTCGATCGACACAGTGTACGCAGTTCCCCTCTTCGCTGTGTTGTGCTCCACCATCGGCGGTAGCTCCAAGTGGTCGGCGTGGGCGTTCGTCATCGCCAGGCAGATCACTCCGCCGGTGTAGCGAATGGTGAACGCGATCGATTCGGGGGTGACATCCTCGGCGGCAATGATGATGTCGCCTTCGTTTTCGCGATCCTCGTCATCGACCAAGATCACAGGCTTGCCGGCGCGGAACTCACCGAGAATGACGTCAATCGACGAGAGCCCAGGAATCGACGCGGCGCTTGCCATGATCTAGAATATAGTTCCAAGAAACTCAATCCCTGTCAACCAGACGCGCCAAATGGGAACCCACGCCTCTACCGCGATCCGCAAAAACGAGATCTTGATGGCCGCCCTCGCGAGCTTCGACGAGCTGGGTTACGAGCGGGCGACAGTGAGCCACATCCGCGACCGCTCCGGCGCCAGCGTCGGCAGCATCTACCATCACTTCGGTGGCAAGAATCGCATCGCCGGCGCTCTGTACCTCGATGGGCTCAGCAACTACCAGCGCGGGCTCATTGCCATGCTGGAGCGCCACCAGAACGCCGAGCGAGGAATTCGAGGCATCGTTTATTATCATTTGGACTGGATGGCGGACCATCCGGAGTGGGCAAGGTTCTTGTTGTACACACGACGCGTCGAAGCCGTGGAAGGCGTCAGTGACCAGATCCGCTCGACCAACCGGCGGTTTCTCGCCGACCTGAGGTGCTGGCTGTCTCCACACACCGCATCGGGGGCGATCTGCGAGATCCCCGCCGACATGCTGGAGTCGATCATCATCGGGCCGAGCCAAGACTACACGCGCCGTTATCTGGCTGGCCGCGCCCGTTCGGACCTTTCTGTCGCCAAGCGGATTCTCGCGCGCGCGGCCTGGGCATCAGTTCGAGGGCGCTCCTGACCAAGGCGGATATAAATTGTTGACTCGGGATTCAACCAGCAGTCCTCGCGAGTTGCATTTGGGAGCAGTGGACGTTGAGCCTCCGGACGGTGTTGACGCCATGTTTTCATTCAGGAGCGGCAGGCAAGTTCTTTTCAAACCAGCGGTCAGCGCAGGGCTCATCTATAAAGGGAGCGACTTCACTATACCCACATGCTCGATACATCACGGCTGCGGGGTGACTACGGGTGGCAAGCTTTGGTGCTGGGGCAAGAACAAGCACGGCCAACTAGCTCGCACCACCGAGGGCTCAGGCCCTCATGCGCCCGCTCTCGTTGGCAAGCGCTCGGATTGGGTCGAGGTCGGAGCGGGCCTCGGCTTCACCTGCGGCCGTCGCAAAGACGGCAATATCTTGTGCTGGGGCAAGAACCGCTACGGCCATCTCGGCGATGGGACCGTGAAAGACCGCGGGACGCCTGCTTGCATCGCC
Organism: Polyangiaceae bacterium; assembly: GCA_965222375.1. Taxonomy (GTDB): domain Bacteria; phylum Myxococcota_A; class Polyangia; order Polyangiales; family Polyangiaceae; genus JACKEA01. Next base: position 733,124 of record CBDCTZ010000016.1, on the reverse strand, counting down.
TTGCCAGTTTCCCACAGGTAGCGCAGGGGCGCTCCCGCGCCAGTGCGGAACACGCTTGGGGCATTGTTGTGTAGCAATGTGAAACCCAGTGGGAGGGACTCCCCACCCACTCGTCAACGACTTTCCTATGTTGGTCTGGATCGAACTAGGCCGCGCAGCCCTGCAGCCGCGCGGACCACAGAGTTACGCGATTGCGGCCTCCGCGTTTGGAAGCGTAGAGGGCTTCGTCGGTGGCTTTAAACAGGGCGTCCCAGCTCTCGCCGGCTTGAGGCAGCGTCGCCACGCCCACCGAGCACGTGACCCGCACGGGGCCGGCCTCGGTATGGAACGTCGCGCTCTCCAACTCGGAGCGCACACGCTCGGCCAGCAGCATCGCACCCTCCGCGTCCGTCTGCTCGCATACCACCAGGAACTCCTCGCCGCCGAAGCGTCCCACCACGTCCGTGTCGCGCTTGGTGCGCTTGAGTACGTCGCCAAAGCCCTTGATCACGACGTCGCCCACGTCGTGGCCGTGGGTGTCGTTGACCTTCTTGAAGTGATCGATGTCGCACACCAGCACGCTCAGAGGCTTGTTGAAGCGCTTGGCGCTCTTGACCTTGAGCTGGGCCATCTCTGTGAGCGCCCGCTTGTTGAGCAGGCCCGTCATGCCGTCGGTGGTGGCCATCTCTTCCAGGCGCTTGACCATGCGCGCGTTGGCCAGAGACACCGCCACGTGACTGGCAAGGACTTCCAGGGTGGGGCGCACGCTGTCGCCAAAGGCACCTTTGCGACGTGAGCCCAGCACCAAGGTGCCCAGGGCGCGGTCATGCACAATCAGCGGCAGCACGAGCAGGCTGGGCATGTCCGGTGGGTGCATCTTGCGGTTGAAAACCACCTGACGAGAGGAATCGTAGTCGCCGCGATAAGGCAGCGGGTGGCGATTGGCCACGGCCATGCTGACGAGGCCCGCGTTATGGCGGAAGCGCTGACCCAGCAGCTCTTCGCCCTCGCCACTGACGGCGCAGATTTCGTGCTCGCGTTTGGCGCGGTCACAAAGAGTCACGATGGCGTAGTCGAAGGCCGCGAACTCACGGGCGCTCGAGACGCAAGCTTCGATCACCTCGATTTCCGTCGTGGCACCGGCCAAGGTGTCCACCGCGCGGTACAGCTTGCCCTGCTCGATCTTGGCGCGCTCGAGCTGCACGAAGACGCGCTCGTTCTCGATGGCCCGCAGCATGAAGTGAGTCGCAGTGGCCAGCAGCTCCTCTTCCACACTGGTAAACGGATCGCCGGCTGGGCGATCCACGACCAGCACGCCGCGAATATGTCCCGCCTCGACCAGAGGCGCGGCGCATACGGCTCCCACCTCGGGCAGATCGCCGTAGTAGGGCACGTGCAGACCGGATTTTTCGCCATGCAGGCTCACGGTTTCGCCGCGAGCGATGGCTGCGGCGACGATGCCGTCCCGAGCCGAAAACGGACCGGGCACGATGCTGTCGTCGGAGCTCGAGATCTCCTGAATGCTCAACTTCGACCCACTGCCATCGAGCCAGAGCAGCGCCGCGGTGCGTAGCTGCAGGCTCCGCCGCAACATGTCCAGCGCGTAGCTGGTCGCCTGATGGATTTCGTCCACCCCCGAGTGAAGCAAGCGGGATGCGTCATCGGCGGGGGGCAGGGACACGCGATCCACGGCAGATGTAGGTGCGCCGAGGAGCCGATAGGATCGTGCGGCCTGCTTCATGCGGTCGATCTCGCTGGCGATGCGCTGCTTGCTCAATCGCCGCACTCGCGCGATCTCGGCGCGGAACACCACCATGTTCAGGAACGCGAACACGCCCATCAAGACTGCGTGAGGCCAAACATCTTCCACAGGGCGCCCAAGCGCCGACGAGAACAATGCCGCTTCGGTCAGGATCGAGAACGCGAGATTCGCCACCGCCGCGGTGGGTCGCGCAAACGCCGCAGCGAGCATCACCAGGGCGTAGATGATGGGGTAGAAAGGACCCTCGAGACTGCCCGGTGCGAGCAACACCGCAGCATAGGCCAGCACCATGATGTGACTGAACAGTTCGAAGTCCAGACGAGCAATCGCCTTGGGGCTGAGCCGACCCAATCGGCGCACCACGCGAATGCCCAGTGAAGCCAACAGGGCCGCCAGAGCGAAGTAGGCGTGCCAGGATCCCTCGGGCTCCTGAGCCCAGAACACCAGGTAGGCCGCGGCGCACAAACTGAGCACGGTCCCGAAGAAGCGAGACAGCAGCTGTTGCAGGCCGAAAGCGGCGCGGACCAGAGGATCCATTCAAGCACGCGGTTACTAGACAGAGCACCTGACGGCCCACTTTCCAGCCGAGCGCAAACAGAGGAAGGTAGGACTTGCACGCACCCCCCGATCGCACCCGCAATTTATTTGCCCGTCACCCAGCGCGAACGAAACTGCGTCTGAGCCATGAAACCCGGTCTTCGACTCCAGATCTTGCTGCTCTTGGGCGTGCTCATGGTGCTGTCCTTCGTGCCGCTATTCGTGGCGGTGACGACGTACACCCGGGTCACGCTGTCGCAGCTGCGTCAGGAGAGTTCACGCTCCTTGGGTCGTGCGGTCGCGGGGCACGTGCTGGAAGCTCGCGCCCGCCGGACACCCGAAGAGCTGCGCAGCCTGCTGGACGCTGAAATCGGAGCCCAGGGCGTGGACGCCATCGCTGTCTACGGCACCGACGGCATACCCAGTATGCGGGTCGGGGATCCCAAGCTGGTGGACGCCCTGGCCGGGCCCGCGGAAGTGAAGCGAGAAGCGTTCTTCGAGATGCAGGGTTCTCACGGCCGCGCCCTGGCCATTGCCGTGCCTGACGCCCGAGGCCTCGTCGTCGCGGTGGTGCGCGCCGACGATATCTCGTCCCGAGCGACGCCTCTGGCGCGCTTGGTTGGACTGTACATCGGAGTGGGCGCCTTGGCGCTCTTGGTCGCCGCCTACTTCGCGCTCACGCGTTTGATCGTGCGGCCTTTGGACACGATCTCCCGCGCAGCTCAGCGCGTGGCCGACGGGGCCCGCAAACTGGACGTACCCGAGAAGGGTGCTCCCGAACTGGTGGAGCTCGGACACAACCTCAAGACCATGACCGATGCACTAGTTGCGGAAGAAGAAGCGCTGCGCAACAAGGTCGACGAAGTGGAAGCCGCCACCAAGCGCTTGGAAGAAGCCCAGGGCCGCCTGGTGCGTTCGGAGCGATTGGCCAGCGTCGGTCGCTTGGCGGCCGGTCTGGCCCACGAAATCGGCAACCCCATCGCCGCGCTGATGGGCATGCAGGACCTGCTGCTCGAAGGGGGGCTTTCCGAAGCGGAACAGCAGGATTTTCTGAAACGGATGCAGCGAGAGACCGAGCGCATCAATCGCATTTTGCGAGACTTGCTGCAGTTCGCGCGGCCGGGTGACGCCTTGGACAGCGACGGCGAGGGCGGAGGTAACGTGGAAACCGCGGTTTACGACACCGTGGCCCTGGTCAGCCCGCAGAAAGCCCTCAAGGACGTCGACTTGGCCGTAGATGTGCACCCGGACTTGCCCGAGGTGTCCTTGAGCCGCGAGCACTTGGTGCAGGTCATTCTGAATCTCGTGCTCAACGCGGCGGACGCCTGTGAGACCGGCGAGGGCAAGCACATCACCCTGCGGGCGCTTCCCCAGGCAGACGGCGTGCGGCTCGAAGTGGAAGACGACGGACCCGGCGTTCCCGAGAGCGTGCAAGGCAAGCTCTTCGAGCCCTTCGTCACGACGAAAGAAGTCGGCAAGGGCACCGGCCTGGGCTTAGCCGTGTGCCGCGGCTTGGTCGAGGCCGCGGGAGGCAGCATCAACTTGGACCCAGGTCACGACGGCGGCGCGCGATTCGTGATCGAATTACCGTCCAAGTGAGCGTCATCTTCGGAGTCCGCCGAGTCCGACTCTTCCTCCGCGCTCGCCGGTGCTTCTTCCGCCTCCGCTTCGCCACCGAATAGCTCGCTCAGGGTGACGCTGCGCAGTCCCCGCGCCGCCAGCGCTTTCAGCACGTCGGGTAGCACTTTGACGCTCACGGGTTCGAAGTCGTCGTGCTCGGCGGCGTCGTGCATCAATATGATCGCGCCGTCCCGGAGCCCGGACTCGATCCGATTGCGAACGCGGTCCGGGTCCGAAGTTTCGAAACCATCGTAGGCGCGCACACTCCACGCAGCGATTTCAACGCCGGCCTTGCGCGCGCCGGCGGCAGTACGCGGACTCACCATGCCCATGGGCGGTCGGAACCAACGCGGTTTGGTCTCAGTCAGCGGCTCCAGCACAGCCACGCACTGGGCTATGTCTTCCTGCACCTGTTTCGGCGTGCGCCAGGCGTACAATCGGTCGTGACGGAAGCCGTGCAGCGCGATTTCGTGCCCCGCTTCGTGGATCTCCTTGATCAACTCCGGGAATCTCTTCGCTTTGGCGGCAAGCACGAAGAATGTGGCCTTGTGACCCGCTTCGGACAGATGCGACAGCACTTCACGGGTAGTCGGGGGAAAGGGGCCATCGTCAAAGGTCAGAGCAACGAGTCGCGGCCCCGGCTCCGCCTTGCTCACTGCGTCGCCAAACATCTCCAGCCAGGGAAAGATCACCCCGAGAACACAAAGCACCAAGTAGGCGGTCATGGCGCTCACGGCGATCCCCATGGGCACCGGCTCGAACCAGAGGGACCGCACCAGTAGTGCAATGCCGGCCAAGCTCGCCAACCACAACACGATGCGCGCGGGGGGCACGCCGGGCTTACCTCGTGCGACGAGCGCGCTCGTCCGACGCTTCTTCTTCGAGCAGATCGTCGACCAGAGCTTTGTCGGCGGAAGCCAGATCACCGACGCGCGCCTTCTTCGGCTCCTCGGACTTGGGCGCGGCGGCTTCGGGCTCGGCACCAGAATTGTCGACTTCGTAGAACAGCGCGAGGATCGTGGCCACCGTGGGTAGGGCCACGATGGGCAGCTCCCCGACGACGCCGTTGCCGTAGGCGCCAAAGTCTAAAGAAACGTTAACCCAGCTTCGCAATGCCCACATCAGACCCGCGCCGACGATGGCGCCCGCGAAGGCTTTGAGGCCCGCTTCGATGCGCGCGTCTTTGGCCCAAATCGGTCGGCCAGCGACGAGACCGGTCAGCACGCCGGCAACGATGGCAAGGATGTAAGCCAAGATCGCGCCGAAGGCGTTCAGGCCGAATCCGTGAATCATCAGCATGGCCAAGGCGCCCCCCACGAGGCCACCTTTGACCAAACCGAGCACCAAGCGCTTGAGCATGCGGGACCTACAATTCGTCTCCGGAGGGGGGTCGTCAAGCGCGTCTCGGGTACTTGGTGTCGGATCTCCGCACCTGCTCATGCGGCTCGCGTTTTTTGGCGCTGAAACTCGAGCCAGGAAGCGGGACGGTCGACCACGGTTGTCAGACCTACGCTGGACCTTTTCTGGGGGTTTGGGGGTCGAGCGCTGGGGCGTCGCTAGGGCGCTACTCCCGCGCATCCCCATGCGTGTGCGCCAGGGACCAGAAAAGCGAGACTAGGGCACTAATGCCAGGCAGCGCTCACCTCTTCGGGTGTCACTAAGCGCGTCGACCCCAAAAACCAAAACCAATCAGCGGGCTCGTCGGCGATGCATCAGGTACTTGCGAGACCGGCGCCAAAGCACAGCTGTCGACATGACTCATACCAACAATTCGCTGTCGCTCTCGTCCAGCGGCCAACACGTCGAGGCGATTCGAGCTTGTCGCGACCGCGGTGGGTTGCTCCTGGATTGTCCCGCCCAACGGCCACTATGGAGTCGACACCGGGGGAACCGACCCCCGAGGCTATCACGCGCGCATCACGGGCCGGGAACGCAAAAGCGAGCAACGGACGCCAACAGATCGCCGCCGTTCACTGACGCCGCCGACCACCCCAACAGCAGTTGGTCCTGACTCGGTGACGCCATCAACGCCACACGCCCATCCGCAAACGAACCCGCCGTTTGAAACACGCGCTGAGAGAGCTCCGCGCCGGTCCCGTCGTAGATCCGCAGGTCGATCGTCACCCCGAACGGATCGGCGGCATCAGCGATCGCCACCGCAATCCGTTCCCCCAGGCTCGCCACCGCCGGTGTGCCCGAAACTCCGGCGTAAAGGATGGGAAACGGGTTGTCGTGCGGCAGCCCGTTGCTATCTAGCCGCTGCACCCTCGGCGCCGGTTTGGGATCCGTATCGAGGCCCGCGTAACGGTAGACCAGCCACGCTCCCCCCGGTGCCGGGATCATCCGCACGAACTCGACCACGTCACCCTTGTTTTCGATGACAACCGGCAGCGGCGCCGTGATGCTCTCCGGTCCGGCGATGAAGCCTCCCTCGATGCGGTCCGCCGGACCGTCGAAGCCGAAGTCATCGAGACAGGTGCCTCCCTGACGTCCCGAGCTGTAGGCAAGTAGATACCCGCCGCCGGCTTTGGGAACCGCGTCGCCGAAAAGCGGCGTGGTGGCACAGCCGACGTGCGAGGCGAGCGATGTCTTGCCGACATTAGCGAAAGCCAGATGCAACGCGTATTGGCCCGAGATGGTCTGGAATCCCACCAGCTGCCCGGATGACCCGGAACGAACGAAGCGCGCCACATGGCCGGGCGGCCCCTCCAGCGTCAGCAACTCGACGGTCGTCGGTACGCCATTCAATGGAGATACTTCGCTACTGAAGAACAGCCCCTGCGGCTCCGCTGCCGGCGGCGCTGGAGTCGCCGGCCACGCCATTGCCAGGGTGCCTGGCGCCGTTCCCGCGTCCATCGCGTACTGGTCGACACCGACCACGAAGTTGGCCAGCGCTCCAGTGCCCAGATTGCTCGGCCAATTGCTCCAAGGCGAAACAGACGTGAGCCGCAGGTTGTGCACGGGCGTCGGCCCCGGAAGCTCCGGCGCGAGCTCGGCTGCCCCCACGGCTACTTGACTCGGCTCACCAGCCACCGCCGAGAGGCTGGGCGCTCGCTGCTGCCCTCCCTGAAAAGGCTCGAAGGCGATGGGCTTGCCGGTGAGGTCGAAGCCCTGACAGAACCCGACCACACCACCACTGCCGCCTCCGGTCCCACCGCCACTGAAGCCGCCAGAACCACTCGTCCCACCACTGCCGCCGCCGCCGCTCACCGCGCCGACTCCGGCACCGCCCCCGGAAGACGTTCCGCCGAGCAGCATCCCGGAGCGGGAGCCACAGCCAACAACCAACACAGCGAATAAAGCGATCGGCCAGCGCATCGCACGTCCGCAAAAGCAAGACCCGTGCCGCGCGAAGGCCACGACAAAATCGCTAAACGCGCGAATCGCCACTGCTCACCTGTGCCAAACCCCGGCGCTCGTGTCAACCGCGCCGGGCGCGGCGCCCACTCACATGCCGCAGCCTGCGCCCAGCGGTCCGGCAATCTCGCTCTTTTGGCGGTCATAGGACTTCGCACACGCCGCAACGCAAAGACAGCAATAGCACCCACGCACTCCACCCAACTGGAACGGATTGACTTGGGTCATTGCCGTCGCCCCGAGCTCCCGAAAGCGACGCTGCATACAACGCGCCCTCACCTCACGCCACTCCGGGCGTCCTCAAATCGCGTAGTCTCAGAAGATTACAGGACGCGCAGGTGCCGTGCCCAACGCCCCGTCTCGCTCAGTTGACCGCAAGGCTCAGCAGAGGCAACGCCAAGTGGGATCCCACCGATGACCGACCCGAGCGAATCCTCCGAGGGCTGACTCCATTGCAACGCTGGCTGTTTTTCTGCGTGGCGCTGGTGTGCGGCGCGCTGGGTTGTGGCTCTCGGTCGGAGTTGTTGGCCGGAAGCACGAGTTCGGGCGGCGCCCCGTCGACTGGCGGCACCCCGTCGACTGGCGGCACCCCGTCAACTGGTGGCAGTGTGGCCGCCTCACCTTGTCAGCAACTCCGGGTGGTGATTCCAACGCTCGGACCGGAAGCGCAGCCGCTGGAAGACAACGCCCGCCTGACGTCAACCAGCGGAGATGGCCTTCAGTTCACCGCGGCGTGGTTGGGAATCACTGGGAACGAGTTTCAGGTTCGACACGCCACATTGCGACCGTGGGAAGACTGGCCGATAGACGGCAAGCTCACGCCCGTGCACGCCTCGGGGATCGAGACCGATTCCACGCACGCCGTAGGGCGCGCTCAAGGCAGCCGTTTCGCGCTCGCGGTCCGCGATGTAGACGGCCCGCAGTTCTACCAAGGCTTGGACGCAGTCGGTGTGGGAACTGTTGGCGCGCCAATCGGGCTTCCAGGTATCGAACCGGTGTTCATTACGCTTGACCGAGCAGGCACGTCGCATCTGGTTGGCTCCTTCGACACGAGCGCCGGAACCCAGTTGCTTCGTGGCTTCATCGTCGACGCGGCAGGCGGGTTCAGCGAGGGCGACTCTTTCGGCTGCTCGGCTGGGCAACCACCGCGCGCCGATGCGGTCGTGTTCGATGATGGGTTCTTGGTCGTCGCGTCTCGGCACAATACTTTCGAAGACTGCCCATCCTCACCGGGACCGACCTCCAACACAGTCGATGTGCTTCGCGTGCAACCCTCGGGTACGCACACCACGTTGGCCACCACGACCGACGGCTCGCCGATCTTGGACGTGGCTGCAGCTCCGCATCCCGACGGGGTCTACGCCGTGTGGACGTCCGTTCCCGATGGCTTGGTGACTCGAGCGCTGCGCGTCGACGCCACCACCCTCGCCGTCACCGGGCCGGTGACTTTGGTCGAGGGAACAGACAATGGCGTCAACATTGGTGCGGTCGGCGACCAGCTCGTGCTGGCGTACCGACTCGATTTCCAGACCATCGAAGTGTCGGTATTCGACCCGGATCTGACGCTTGCGGCCCGCCGCACAATCCAGACGGACGGCTACCCGCAGGTGACCGCCGTGCAAGGCACGCCGAGTGGCGAAGGACTTGTGGTCGCCTGGACGGCGCTCTCCGCCGCGCACTGCTCCGTGCATTTGACGCGGGTGGATTGCTACTGATCGGGTGGTCTGTACGCGGGCGCGGCGCGAAGCCAGCCACCAAGGACCGGAAGAGACGGCGCTCTACCAGACCGTAGCCGAGCACTGGCCAAGCTTCCACGATTTCTCGGTTGGTCATGCCGCGAGCCAATCGGTCGGCAAACTCATCAGTTGGCGCAACTGGTACCCTCGATGCTGGCGGTGGTACGCCGGAGTCGCACCTTACGAAGTTTGTGGGTCCCAAGATCCGAAGGATGAACGAATGGAGTACCGCGCCCCTTTCGACCGAGTCGCCCTTGGCGATCGTGCTGAGCTCGTCTCGAAGCCAAGCCTCCTTTGAGCAACAGGGCGTTGGAACCGGGAACAGCTTCCGCAAAGCAGCGCAACGGCGCCTGCCCCGTGACGGACACAGAAGGCAGCGTTTGTTTGAACTTAGGGCTTGCAGGGCGCAACCAAGTCGGCGATGAGAACATTAATGAGAGCATTAGGCTGTTTCCCGGTCTTGGTGATCGCCGCGGGTTGCGGTAGCACCGACAGCGGCGGATCGACGCCGGGAGGCGGCGCCGGTGGAACTGGCGCCAAGGCCGGCGCCGGCGGAGCGGGGGCAGGAGCGGGCACCGGCGGGATGGGCGCAACCGCCGGTTCGGGCGGGTCAGGAGGCGGTGCTGGCTCCACGTCCGGCGGGGGGACTGGAGGCAGCACCGGCGGGACCGGAGGCAGCGCGGGCGGTGGCGGTGCCGCGGGTGTGGCGGGCATTGCCTCGCCCATGCCCAAGGCGGGCACCACCAGGTGTGGGTCCGGGAGCTTCACCGGCACTGAGGCGTTTGCTGCGTGTCAGGCGCCACCACAGGTTGGCTCTCTTCACCCCAACTATCCGTCGCAGTGCTCCCTCGCAAGCACCAGCGGTGGACAGTGGGAAACTTGGTGTTCGAGCACCGGGATTGCCTACGTCTGGGTGCGCTTCAACCAGCTCAAGGCGGGACAGTCTTGCAGCTTGATTCCCACGTTTGGCTTCTCCCACCAGGAGCTGAGCTACTCCGGCACCTCGAACTCGGGAGAACCGGTGGAGGCGCAGCCACTAACCAACTGGACGATCAAGGCGACTGCCGTGGACCTCGGTTTGCACTTCGAAATCGCTAATACTTCGGGACCCAGCGCCAAGAACGGCGGCGGGCAGATCTGGCTCGCCGGCACCACCTACTGTGGCTCACCCGCAGTCGAGGGCCGGGCAACCTTCCTCAGCTTCGCGTTCAATTGGGCCGTGGGTAGCTGATCGCTATCGCCCGCCAGCCGGGCCACCGCATCAACCAGTGCTCATCGTAGATTCAGCAGTTGCGAGCTCCATCCGAATCGACGATCGACGTAGCGTTTCGATACGGCGCGACCACCGCATTGCAGGCTGCAGTTGAAGCGTTGGTGTTTGTGGTGCCAGACCTTCGTGCCGGACGAAGCCCCGCCGACCCGACCAAGCGGCGACCCGGAGCTGATCGAGGAAATCGTTGACAAAATAGCCCAAGCCAGAAAACCGGTGATTCTGGGTGCACTGGAGCAACGCGGGCAAGGAGTGAGGACCTGGTTTGGTCCATCTACAAAGTGTGCGCTTCGGAAGTGGTGGGCTTCTACGGTCTCAACTCCGAAGCGCTTCGCTGGACTTGTCTTCGCCAGGATGTCTGGCTCGAACCGAAGAGCGGCAGAGTATTGGCGGCCGCTGAGGCATTCGGGCAGCTCGACTTGCCGTTTGCGAGTGCCTGAGCGCTCCAGCGGGCAGCTCAGGCAAGCCTTTGCGCCGTGCGCCAGCCGGTGCCCCGCTTCCCTCGCGGATCTCCGCCAACTGGACCCACCATCGCAAGCTGACCGCCTCGAACGGCGCCGTCGCAAGATACCAGCCTGCCGGCCTACTTCGGCGCTTCCGGGAATTCGCAGTTCGTTCTTCCTTGGCGTCGGGAGCAAGCGGGCTTGTTGCGTCGAAGCCTTTTGACGCAGGCCTTCGTTCCTCCGGAAGCATTTGCTGCCGAAACGCCAACCTTTACAATCTCACGGCCCGTCGCCTTTCGGACGAGGGCCCATCTTGCCGCTAACCATCCAGAATCGCGTCAAATTACCCTTGGATTGGGGGCGCCGCCGGCCCACCCGAAATACCGATCGAAGGCTGGGAAGACCGCGGTCGGCGAGCACGTAGAGGGCACGTCACGGGCTCGTGTCGAAGCGCACATCCCCAGAGCGGTGGGCCAAGATTACGGCACCAGTGTGAGACAGCGCTCGACCCCAAACCAAAGGACTCAATCGCGTCGGGATGCGCATCACACCAGCAGGTCCTTGACGCTTTCCGTAGTCTGCGTTTGGCCCGAGCCGAGGCTGCTCTTGTTGACGCCGACGGCGCGCACGCAGGTGAGCAGTAGCTTCGCGATGTTCTGGCCGCCGGCGCGGTAGTGCAGGCCCGACTTGACCACGCCGCCCGCGGTGCCGGCCAACACGATGGGCATGTCCTTGGTCGAATGGCTGGTGCCTTCGGCGACTTCGGAGGTTCCGTAGATCAGGCAGTTGTCGAGCACGTTGCTGGCGCCTTCAGGAATGTTCTTCAGCTCTTGAAGCAGAGTCGCGAAGCACTCCATCTGGTAGACCACGGATTTGTGGGTCTTCTCGGGCTGCGGATCTTTCTTCTGGTTTTTGGGGACGGGTCGGTCATCGTGGGTCATCACGTGGCCGCCTTCGGTGGCGTTGATGGGGTCCATCCAGAACAGGGTGTCGGCCTGCATTTGCGTGAACTGATATGAGAAGGCGCGAGTCAGATCGCAGGCAATGCCCATGGCTAACACCTTGGCCATCGCCGCGTTGATTTCCTTCAGGGGCTCGTGGTTCAGGTCCTTGCCGAAGTCGCCGGGCTTGGACGGCACCGAACAGGTTTGAGCGACGCTGCCGTCCAGGGTGAGCTCTAGTTCGCGGATGGAAGACAGATGCGCGTCGAGGCGGCCTTGGTCGTACTTGCCCAAGCGCTTTCTGAACGCCTCGGTGTCCTGGCTCACGACGTCCAGAATGCTCTTGCGCAATTCGAGGCGAGACGCCGCCTGAGGATCCCCCGCGACAGCGGTACTGAACAGGCGATTGAAGAGCTCCTTGGGTGAAAACTCCGCCGCGATGCCCGAGCCGGAACTGTCCCGGGACGTGCCGCCATTGGAAGTCGAGTTGGCCTTGCCGCGGCGCGAGATCCCAACTGCCAAGAACTTGTGCAACGGCCGGGTCGCTTCGTCCGCCCAAAAGTGCTCGGCGGCGATCTGATCGATACTCGGCCCAGTGGGGTTGCCGTAAGTGCCCTTGTTGGCGTCGTAGGTCCCGGTGAGCACTTGGCCTCGGCCCTTGTGGTGCGCACTGCCATCGATGGGACAGTCGAAGCCGCCGATGATCGAAACACATTTCTTTCCACTGTCGTTGAGGGCCGCCAGGGGTGCGGTTTCCGCCTTGGGCGTCCAGACCGTGCCCTCGCCATCTGGAGTCCAGTGGTTGCGGCGAACACCGTTGCCCCAGAACCAGAGCCCCAGTCGCTTCGGAATGGGCGCGCCGCTGGCCAACGCCTCGCCGTTCGCGTTGAACATGGCTTCCAGGGGTGGCAAGGCCAGCGCCACGGCGCTGCCTCCCAAGATCCCGCGAAGCATGGCTCGGCGGCTGATGGAGTGTTTGCTGGTGGCCATTAGCGATTTCCTCCTGAGAAGCGGAAAGCGTCGCTGGTAACGATCCGTCGAACCAGACTGCGAAAGTCCCGCTTGTCGCTCACGAAGCCCTGGGTCAGCTCGTCGATGAGCCATTTCTCGTCTTCGGATTCGTGATGCCCGAGGGCTTGGCGATAGAACTGGCGAACCACGCACTGGGTCGTCTCCGGGTGGTCTTGCAGCACCTCTGCGAGACCCCGCGCCCCATCGAAGCTCTCGCCATCGAGAGTGCCCGTGACGTCCAGGGGCAGGCTTTGATCGTCAGCGCGATACTGACCAATGCCGTCGAAGTGCTCGAAAGCGAGGCCTAGGGGGTCCATTTGGTCGTGGCAGCCCGCGCATTCCTTGTTAGCGTGCTGCTTGGTCAGCCATTCGCGCATCGTCACGGCATCGTTGCCCGTGCCAACTGGGGGGTTCACCTCCACGCCCGGAGGTGGCGGCGAGATGTGCCGACATAGCAGGCGCTCAGCCACGAACAGACCGCGCACCGTTGGGCTCGTCCGAGTGGCGCGTGCTTGGGACGCGAGGAACGCGCCCGTGGTCAACAAGCCGCCCCGCGCCCAGTCCGAGGGGAACGTGATGGCGACGGGCATCGAGCCGGTCACACCGTCAAAACCGTAGACGCCCGCGAGCTGTGCTTCGACGTAGCCGTCTTGGGTCGTCAAGATCTGCAGGAAGTCTTGCCCCGGCTCGAGGTACTTGCCCAGCAGGAAGCGCGCTTCGCCGCGCATGGCGCTGGCAACTTCCGAGTTGAAGTTCGGAAACACGTAGTTGTCTTTGCTCACGACATCGAGCTCATCGAAGCCGAACCACTCCTCGGCAAAGTCCACCAGCGCTTCATCGGCGCGGGGGGACGCCAGCAAGCGGTCCGCCTGCTTTTCGAGGCCCGCAGCCGTGGAAAGCTCCCCCGCTTCGGCCGCTGCAAGCAGTTCATCGTCCGGCGTCGTGTTCCAAAGTAGGAAAGACAACCGCGTCGCCAACGCATAATCATCGAGCAAGTAGCGCTTGGAGTCTTTCGGATCCGGCGCGCCAGTTTCGTCTCGATACAGGAAGAACGGTGACGATAGAAACGCTGCCGTAGCGGCTTCGAGGCCGTCCCAAGGGCTTCCCATTTGCTGCTCCCCGAGGGTGACGAGGTTCCGATAGCGCGTGCGCTCGTCGGCGCTGAGCGGGCGGCGAAAGGCACGACGCCCGAAACGCTCGATGAATTCGCCCACGCAAGGGTCCTTCGCGTCAGCAGGAGCGCAGCCAACCACGCTCTCTCGGCGAGTCGTATCCGCGAAGACCTGCGCCGCCAGGTCACGAGCTGCGGCGTCATAGCGAGTGATGGCCAGTGCCGTGTGGTGGGTCTCGGTGACCGAAACGCTGAGCAGCTCGAACTCTTCATTGCTTTTTGGGTCATCGGGCAGGGTCTGGCTGGTGCTGACTTCGCCGAGAAGGTCGTTGATAGTGTTGTCGTACTGGCTGCGCGTCAGCTGGCGAATGCCGCTCGCTGGGTACGCGGTGTTGACAACGCTGGTGGTCCCGCCGCTGCCGGGGTTCGTCGGGGAACCGGAGCCGGGACCACTGGTTGCACCCGGGTCTTCGATCAGGCCGGTGCACGCCGCGGCGGCGATGGCGAATAGGGACGTGAATGTGAGAAGCGTGCGACGCATGCGCACAGTGTGTGCAACGTCTGGTCCATCCTGTTTCGTCGCGGGATTTGACGGATATCACGCGGGACCACACTGATGCGTCAACCAGCAGTGGACACTGTGTCGCCTCGCGGTGGACAGGTTCCAGTGTTGCGCGCGCAACTCTGGAATTTGGGACCCTCTGGCCTCCCCGCTGCAGTGTTGCGTCGGCAACTCTGGATTCGCCCGGCTCCTCCTCCGTTTCAGTGTTGCAGCCGCAACTCTGATTTCGGGCCCTCCCACCCTCGCGCTTTCAGTGTTGCAGGCGCAACTCTGAAATTCGCCCGGCTCCTCCGTTTCAGTGTTGCAGGCGCAACTCTGATTTCGAGTTGCGGAAAGGGTCGTCCGGGGCGTCAAAAGCGGCCGCTCAGATTCAGCATCTGCGCGCGAGCACCAGGCTGCGCTCGAACCGAAACCTCACCCGCGCCGCCGCTCTGCCAAATCACGAGGGCGCCACCCAGTGCCGCTGCGCCTACCGCGGCGGATACGCCACCCACGACCCACAGGGTGCGGATCTCGTCCACTTCGTCTTCGCGGCAATCGGGTTTGCACGTATCCACGAGATCCGCGCGTTTGGTATGTCCGAGCACGCCGAGAATCCCGCCCGCAGCGAGGCCCGCGAGCCCCACGGCGCCCAGGACAATGGCAGGACCCGGTACGCCAGGCTCGGATTTCGGTTCGGGTCTCGCAGGACGGTCTTGCTGCGGTGGCGCCGCGGGCGACTCTTCCGAAACAAAGGAGATCGCGACGGAATGCACGTTGCGCCCAGGTGGCACCGACACGCTGCGATGCACGGTTTTTTCACCGGCTAGTTCGAAGGTCAGCTCGTGGTCGCCGGGATCGAGCTCGATGGGCTCATCGATCCGACTTGCGAGCAAGCGCCCCTGCTCGCTGACTCGAACGGCGGTCGTTGCGCGTCCTGTCGCGTCGACGGCGCTGACGCGAAGTCTCGGGATCAGCGCGCTGACTTCGGCACGCCAACGGTTGCAGTCGGCCACCAGCGCTTCAGGGCAAATGCTCTGGCAGGTGAGCAGCTGCGCCCGGGAGAGCAGCAACTTGCCCGCAGATCGCTGACGCTGTGCCTCTTCGTAGGCATCCGCGCACAACCCCTTGTCGCTAGCGGCCGCGTGAGGCGCGAGCGCCAGCACCGCACACGCTGCAAGCAGGGCGGGGGCAGCACGCATCATCGCGCGCAGCATGCCAGGCGAAACCTAGCGTCACAAGCACTCGCGTTTGACCGTGCGGAACCCGCGCTCGTCCTCGACCCACGGCGGATTGCAATTGGTTGGCTTCTTGCGCACGGGTTTCGTTCGACGTGCGGGCTGCGCCTTCGGTTTGGGCGCGACTGCACTCGGTGCTGCGCTTGGCGCCGGAGGATCGGCGAGAGTGGGCTGCGGCGTGGGAACGAGGACAGCCGTCGTCAACGGCTCGGCGCTTGCTGCTTTGCCGGCCACAGCTTCGACACTGACGTCGTCTGCGCCACTCAATTGCAGTCGGATCAGCAGAAGCAGCAGCACGACCACCACCACGGCGGCCGTGAAGCCGATAACGGCCTTGCGGTGCTGCGTGGGCTGGAGCGGTGGCACTGGTGTCGGCACCGGCTCCCCACGTTTAGCCAACTGGGCCACCTCTGCGGCCAAGGTCTGAGTGCGGGTCTCGGCCGTGCGCCCTCGCAGCGGAAGGGGCCCAGGTCGGACGGAAACCGGTGCCGGCAAGGGCTCGCTGGGTGCCGGGGGCTCAGAAGCGGGTCGCGCGGCGGCCAGACCCGGCACGCTCCCGGTGGAACTGCGCTCGATGACCCGGACTCGCTCCGCGCGGCGCTCGAGCTCCGCGCCCATCAGACGGTGCACCCAATCCGCCACCTCGCGAGCCGGCGCCGGCGCCAAGGCACGCTCCAAGGCAATCGCCATCTCGCGCGCCGACGCAAAGCGCTCGCTCGGTTCCTTGGACAAGCCGCGAAGCACGACCGCGTCGAGGTGCTCCGGCACGTCGGATAGCAGTCGACTCGGCGCGGGCACACTCTCGCTCAAGATCTTGTTCACGATGCCCGCTTCGCTCCTGGCGGTGTGCAAGCGACGCCCGGTGAGGGTCTCCCACAACACGACCGACGCCGAATACACGTCCCCCCTGGGAGACAGCTCGCGATCCTGCAGCTGCTCCGGCGGCATGTAGCGGAGCTTGCCCTTGAGCTGTCCCTCGCGCGTGCTCTGCAGCCGCACCGTCGCCTTGGCGATTCCAAAGTCGAGCACCCGCGCCACACCATCCGCGCCGACCAAGATGTTTTCAGGAGACACGTCGCGATGAATGATGTGCAGCGGCGCGTCATGCTCGTCCGTGGCTTCGTGAGCCGCATGCAGTCCGAACAGCACGTCCGCAGCGATGCGTACGGCCACTGAGGGCGGCACGCGAGTTCCACCGTTGCGCGCAGCCTGGAGCAGCCCGCCCAGGGATTCTCCCAAGACGTAGTCCATGACCAAGAACAGCTCGCCATCCGAAGCCACCACATCCGATGGCGCGACGACGTTCGGATGTCGAATCCGCGACGCCAATTTAGCTTCATCCACAAACATCGCGACGAACCCCGGGTGGCGCGCGAAGTGGGGATGCAGTCGCTTGATAGCCACCGTGCGCGCGAACCCCACGGCACCCGAGAGCACTCCAAGATGAATCACCGCCATGCCTCCCGACGCCAGTTCGTCGAACAGCAGGTAGCGACCCAACTTGGTCCCGACGCTCTCGGGCCCGGTCATTCCGTATCGAGGACGACGTTGTCCGCCAGCATGCTCATGCCGTCAGATTCGCAGAAGATCCCCACCCTCGCATTCAGATCGGTTCCCGCACCGCACTTGTCGATCAAAGTGGGCGCCAATGCTTGCACTCCATCCACCAGTACCGAAACGAGCGCCTTGGACCCAGACTCCTCAACCACCAATTCAACCCTGGTCCACTTACCGAGAGGCACGCCCGGCAGCACGTCGACGAAGTCGTCGAACACCTGATGTCGCTGCGTGTGCAGTCGAGTCTGACTCGGCTCAACAAATAGGAAGTGCCTACACTCGGTACCATTCGCCGCCTGGGTCTGAAGGCTCAGCACTCGATTGCCCGAGTAGTTGGCACCTGTTCCAGGGTCTCCCAGTAGAACATCCGCGGAAAGGCTCATCCGCTTGAAAGTACCGGTCGAGTCCTGAACCAGATTGGCGTAGCTGCACCCAGGTGGCGAACTGGGAAGCGACATGAAAGCCGCACCGCTGCCATTGCAGCCAGATGCGGCCTGCACGCTGACATCGCCGCCGCCCTGGAGGCTTGAAAAAGGATCCGGCAAGGTCTTGCCTTGATCGAAGTCAGCGCACAGCTCCACGTTGCTCAGAGTGGCGCAGTATCCGTCGCCGCGGCCACCGCACTCACTGCCTGCATCCACGCCTGCATCCGTCCCCGCGGTTCCTGAAACGCCCCCGGTGGCTACGTCCACCGCCGCATCTTGGCCGCCGGCGCCAGCACTACCGCCGCTGGCGCCGGCATCGGGGCTGCCCTCGGTCAGCTCCTCTAGCGAGCAAGCAGACAGGAGCGGCAGAAAGAGAAGGGCGCGCCACACGCCAACATCTTAGCCGAAAAGGAAAAAACGGCGCGGTGGCCCATACCCTTCGGCTTGACAGGCCGCGGGGTGTAGCGAAAAAAGGCGGCGGTCATGCCCGAAAACACCGGTTCGCCCACGCTCACGACCCTATATCGGGATCGCGTGGATGTTCCGTCAGTGGGACTCATCGTGACGCAGCCCGACGGTAGCGCGCAGGAGTACCGGCTCGGGATCGAGTCGTTGATCATTGGTGCCGGCGACGACTCGGATGTCGTGCTGGTGGACAGCGAAGTCTCGCGCCGTCATTGCTCCATCGCAATGGGCCAGAGCGGCGTGGTCCTGACGGATCTCGGGAGCAAGAATGGCACCTTCGTGAACGGCGTGCGGGTCGAGCGCGCCCTGCTCGAGCCAGGCCATGTGTTGAGCATCGGACGTTGCCGCCTCGATCTCGTCGTGCACGGTGGCGGCGAAAGCCTGGCCCTGACTCCAGACACCCAGTTCGGCGGAGCGCTCGGTGGCTCCGTCGCGATGCGATCCCTCTTTGCGCGCCTGGCCCGCGCCGCGGAAAGCCCCGAGACCGTCCTACTCCTCGGAGAATCGGGCACCGGCAAGGAGCTCCTCGCGCGGGCGCTGCACGAACACAGCCCGCGGCGGCAGGCACCCTTCGTCGTCCTGGACTGCAGCGCGCTGGCGCCCACTCTCGTGGAAGCGGAAATCTTCGGCCATGCCCACGGGGCGTTCACCGGGGCTGTGCAGGCGCGAGAAGGCGTATTCGAACAAGCCCACTGCGGCACGCTGTTCATCGACGAGATTGGCGAGCTGCCCCCGGAGCTCCAACCCAAGCTACTGCGGGCCCTCGAATCCGGAGAGGTACGCCGTCTCGGAGAAAACGCCCCCCGCAGCGTGGACGTTCGCGTGATCGCCGCAACCCATCGCGACATCCTAGGGCGGGTACAGAGCGGCGAGTTCCGACAGGACTTGTACTACCGGCTTGCCGTGGTCGAAGCGTCCGTCCCACCGCTCAGAGAACGCAAGGACGATATCCCCATGCTGACCGAGCGCTTTCTGCGCGAGCGCAACCCGCCGCTGACCCTGCAGGACCTGCCGCCCAACACATTGGCGCTGCTCCGGGCGCACGACTGGCCCGGCAACGTGCGCGAGTTGCGCAACACCGTGGCGCGCCTAGTGCTCTATCCCGAGGCTCCGGAAGCGGCCATCGCGCAGACCGGACACGCCGGCGGTGACGACAGCTCTGCGCTGTACGCCTTGCCGTTGGGGCAGGCGCGCGCGGAACTCGTCGAGCGTTTCGAGCTTCAGTACCTCGAACGGAAGCTCGCCGACAGCGCCGGAAACGTCACCCAAGCGGCCCAGGCCGCGGGCGTCTCTCGACAGTTCTTTCACCGCTTGATGTCCAAATACGGCGTCGAGCGAAGCTGATCCGCCGTGCTCTTCAACACCCTGGCGTACGCGCAGTTCTTTGCGATCGTCTTCGTGGTCGCCTGGACCCTCGTCAACCGACGCTGGGCACCGCTACTGCCCGCATTTGGCGTCGTGAGCTTCGCGGTGTTGGGCGCCCCCTCCGTCTCCAGCGTGTGCCTCGCAGCATCGGCCTTCGCGCTGTCTTTCGCGCTGTGCCGCAAGCTCCAAGCCCAGGAAACGCCGCCTTGGCGCGTGGCGATCGTCAGCGTCGTCATCAACTATCTGGCGCTCGGTTTCCTCACATGGCGCTCACTTGGTTCGGACCCGTTGTCGGCGGCGCTACGCGCCTTGGGCGCACCGCTACCGAACATCACGCCGGTGCATGTAGCAGGAGCGGCGCTCGCGATTGGGCTCACCCTGCTTCTGGTCCGCGCGAAGAAGGTGCGGCTGCTCTTCATTCTATTCGCCAGCTACGTCTTCTACGCCCACTGGGACTACCGCTTCCTGCCGCTCATCTTCGGGTCATCCACGATCGACTGGCTGCTAGGCAACGCCATTCACAACGCGAAGACGCCACGTTCGCGCAAGACCTGGCTGATTGGCACCGTGATCGTGAACCTCGGTATCCTCGCGGTCTTCAAGTACTACAACTTCGGCGTCGACAGCGCCGTCGCTGCCCTCGGAGCCATGGGCGTCGAAGTGCCACGCAGAACCCTCGACGTCGCGCTACCCGTCGGCATCAGCTTCTTCACCTTCGAGTCGATGAGCTACGTCATCGACATCTACCGCGGCGACATCAAGCCTCAGAAAAGCTACTTCGAGTACCTCTCTTTCGTCGCCTTCTTTCCTCACTTGGTCGCTGGCCCCATCGTCCGCCCCCGGGACCTCTTGCCTCAGCTGGC
The DNA here is from genome assembly GCA_965222375.1 of Polyangiaceae bacterium. Classification (GTDB taxonomy): domain Bacteria; phylum Myxococcota_A; class Polyangia; order Polyangiales; family Polyangiaceae; genus JACKEA01. The sequence continues at coordinate 712,903 of CBDCTZ010000016.1, read as the reverse complement.
AGGTCCCGCGCGCTGGAACGCCAAAGAGGGCAGCGAAGGCCTGTTCTTGATCGCCATGGGCTTGATCAAGAAGGTCGCCATCGGCGACTACCTGGCCGTCAACCTCGTGGATCGCGTATTCGACGCGCCCATCCAGTACTCCGCGCTCGAGAACTACTGCGCCGTGCTCGGCTATGCCGTGCAGATCTACTGCGACTTCTCCGGCTACACGGACATCGCCATCGGCTCAGCCCTACTACTGGGCGTGCGCTTCCCCCTGAACTTCAACTCGCCCTACAAGGCACCCGACATCCAAGACTTCTGGCGGCGCTGGCACATCTCCCTGTCGACCTGGCTGCGCGACTATCTGTACATCCCTCTCGGTGGCAACCGAAAAGGCGAGGTTCGCACCTACATCAACTTGATGCTCACCATGCTGCTCGGCGGCCTCTGGCACGGCGCATCCTGGACCTTCGTCGTCTGGGGCGGGATCCACGGCGCGGCTCTGGGCGTCACTCGTTTCTACCAAGAAAAGCGCGGCCGACGCCGGGACCCGCCAAACCCCATCCTGCACGTACTGTCGGTGTTGCTCACCTTCCACATCGTCTGCGCCGCATGGATCTTCTTCCGCGCCGAAACCTTCCGCGGCGCCTGGGTCATCTTCTCCCAGCTCGGCTCGCTATCGACCTACCATCCTAACCTCTCGCTGCCCGTCGTCACCGCCCTCGCCGTCGGCCTCGTCTCCCACTACGTCCCCGAGCGCTGGTTCCAAAAGGCCCAAGCCTCGTTCATCCAAATGCCCGCCCCCGCCCAGGCCGCCGCCCTCTTCTGCGTCGCCTGGATCATCCGCACCATGGCCAGCGCCGAAGCCGTACCCTTCGTGTACTTTCAGTTCTAACGTTGCTAGCCGATCCGGCCTGTGTGTTTTGGTTGGTTTGGGAATGTGCCGGACATCGGCGTCATCGACAGTTCATCGCGGCTCGCCGCGGGACACCACTCGCGGGAATGACTCGCAGGTCGTCACTCCCCCAAGGAGCACGCTTCGACGCCTGGAAAAAAGTGTTCGCCGTACACAGGCCCCGTCTCCGCAACCCCCCGCCCCGCCACATCACGAGAGGCTGATACAGGGACGCGTGCCTGCAACAAACTGCACACACAAAAGTCCCAGGGTGGGAGGGCAACTTGTTCGGCCCATTGCAGATGCAGTTGCTCGATTTTTGTACGGAGGCCCACCCCGGCTCATGATCATACACATCTCGTTGCCAAGATCTGGCAGGTGTGATCTACCGTGGGAATGGGAACAACCGAGTGGATGAGGCAGCCGATATCTGTGGAGTTTTGCGGGGCAAAGCTGGGGGATCGGCGTCGTTCGAAGCGGCTTTTGTGGTTGGCGGAAACCGTGATGGCGGCACCGGACGCCGGGTTTCCGAGAGCCACCAGCACAGCATCTGAGTTGGAGGGTGTGTATCGATTCCTGCGCAACGAGCAGGTGAAGCCCAAGCAGGTGTTGGCGCCGCACATTCGTGCGACGGTGGAGCGGGTAAAGGCGGCGGGTCCGTGCCTGGTAGTGCATGACACCACTGAGGTGACCGTAGGAGGCAAGAGCAAACGGGCCGGGTTGGGGCCGACATCGAGCAAGGCGCAGGGGTTCTTCGCTCACACTGCCCTGGCGGTACTGCCCGGCGAATCGCGTGTTCCCCTTGGCGTGCTCGACCTGCGCCACTGGGCCAGAACCGAGCACAAGGGCGGGCGGGGACGTCACTCACGGGACAAGCGCGAGGACTCGGAGAGGGAGTCTTTGCGCTGGCCCGCGATGCTCGAGACAGTCCATGTCCGCTGTGCAGGCGCCGAGGTCGTGCACGTGATGGACCGTGAAGCGGACATCTACGAAGTGATTGCGAAGGCGCAAGAACTCGGTGCTCGATTCGTGATCCGGTCCTCACAGGACCGAGCCACGGATGACGACGACGACATCGTCCGTCTGCGAGCCGCGGTGGAACAGCTCGAGCCCCGTGTTTTTCGGAAGATCTTCATCTCAAAGCGGCCGGAAACCTGCATGACTCGCTCCGCCAAGACGCATCCTCCACGCAATGCTCGAGAGGTAGAAGTCGCGATGGCGGCAAGAACGGTCACTGTCCTACGGCCTCAGGGATGCCGCACGGGTCCTGCCGCCATCGAGCTGAACGTGGTGCGCGTCTGGGAGCCGAGCCCAGCAGAGAACGAGCCCCCCGTCGAGTGGGTGCTTCTGACCACGGAAGCGATCGACACCGACGAGGACATCGAACGAGTGGTCGACACCTATCGCAGCCGATGGGTCATCGAGGAATTCTTCAAGACCCTCAAGCAGGGTTGCTCCCTCGAGAAACGGCAACTCGAGTCCTACCACGCGCTGAGCAACGCCCTGGCGGTGTTCCTTCCCGTCGCTTGGCGCTTGCTTCTGATGCGCTCGCTCGTGCGCGAAGCGCCAGAACTCCCGGCGCGAGCAGTCCTGACCCCGATACAGCTGCAGCTACTGCAACTGAAACTGAAGCTGCCCTCACTCCCACAGACAGTGCAAGAAGCGCTCTACGCAGTCGCCCGGGTGGGTGGCCACCTCAGAAACAACGGACTGCCGGGTTGGCAGACTCTCGGTCGCGGATACTTCAAACTCCTCGACTACGAGATCGGCTTCCAGTTCGCACAAGCCCTGTTGAGATCTGATCAATCATGAGCCACCCCGGGTGGGACAACTTGTCGGACGACCGCAATGCTGAGTTGCGTAGAACGCGCCGGCGACCGGCGTCGTCTGGTCTGGTGAGGGCTGCGGTGCGGGCGGGCCTTTGGGGCCCGCCACATCCGCACCTCCGCCGAGGCGCCGGCGCCGCGCTTGTCAACGCGTGGACATGCGCCGGCACTGCAGCAGTCTATCGTTCCGAGCGACCGTCTTGCCATGTCTCACGAGAGGGGGGCTGGTCGCCAATCGTGTTTGTTCGGAGGGAGGAACAACTGCAGTTCTCGGTGCGGCTTCGCGAGCTCGTGCATCGATCATGGCACGAGAATCGAGAGTGCCTGTCGCACCAATGCCTCGAACGCTCCACGGCGAGGCTCGCGGGCGACTACCTGCTGCACTGGCAAGGCTGACACTGCGCGTCGTGCCTCGGCGCGCCGAAAGCCCATGTTCATGAGCGCTCCGAAGAGCATACGGCTCACTTCCACGGGCGAGTTTACCTCCTGGTCGGTTCTGGCGTGCCCGGTGGGACCCAGCGTTTCAGTCTCGACTGGGGTCCCAGGGTCTTCTTCGGTGGTTGTGACGGTGTCGAGGTGCTGCGCGGCCATCGTTGACGTCGCAGGAGGCGTCGGCAACGTAGGGTCCGGGCTTCGCTTCCTGTCGGGCGCATGGAACTTCGCGGCCGCGGCGACGCCTGTGGGCGATGCAAGGTCCTGGCTCGGCGCCTTGTCGGGCGCATGGAACTTCGCAGCTGCGGCGACCCCTGCCGGCGACGCAGGGTCGTGGCTTGGCGCCTTGTCGGGCGCATGGGACTTCGCAGCTGCGGCAATGCTCGCAGGTTCGACGCCGCTGGCCTGGCTGCCTGCGAACGCAGGCGCCGTTGCGGATTCCAACCTTCGCTGGCGAAAGTGAATTCTACTCTCGATGAATTTTCGCCCGAACACCTTCTCCGCTTCGTAGGCATTGTGGTGACGGCACAGCACGCGCCCGTTACGGGCCGTGCCCTGACCGCCAAGTGCTCGAGCCGTTCGGTGGTCGAGCTCCAGGAATGCCAGCGCTTGGCAACGTTGCCCGCTCGGCGAAACGTAGGTGCACTGCTCACCGTCACGCTCGAAGATCTCGCGCCGGTCCCGACGCGAAAAGTCGCCCGGTTTCGTGCCTCGCGACCGCCGTGGCTTGTCGGTCTTGCCGAGCTTCTTCTTCTCCAGGTCGGCCAAGAGCAGGTCGAGCCCTTTCTCGATGACCGTCGCCAGCTCTCGTTTCGGATTCTGATGACTCGTCAGGTTGAGCGCGCGCTCCAGCTTGGCCTTGAGCTCCGACCCGGCGGAGAACTGGATCGCGAATCGCTCGGCAGAAAGGGGCGACACACGAGGCCGAGTCGCTGGGGCGTGTGTTTCGGCAGGACCGGTCTTTCCCCGGTGCAAGTCCCCTTGGACGTGGTCTGAGTCCCCCGCATGCGTGGCTCGTACCGGCATCGGGCAGATCGCATCCGGCACGTCAGGTTTCGGAAACCGCGAACGGATCAGGAGCTCCAGCTCTGCTTTGCTCCGACCGCAAGCCTCCGCGAGCAGCTCGACGTGGTTTTCGGCCGTGAGATACTTCGAGAGCATCGCCAGCCCAGTAAGGTGAATGCGCCCATCGCGCAGAAGCTCTAAAACGACCGGGAACTCCCGCGCTGTCCGAGCTCCTACGAGGTGTCGGTGCGCGCTGCCTTCGCTCAAGCGCAGTCCGCGACAGCAGAAGTCGTGCATCGATGAGTAGGCTTCCCGCAGCTCGAGTCGGCGTGCTTCCACTTCGCCGAGATAGGCGACGAGCTCTGCCGTGATCTGGCGCCGTGAGCCAATCACTATGTTGAGTTGGTCCAGGACTTCGTTGTCAGAGAGTTGAGCAACTCGCTTCGAAATGCAGCACGTGTTGAATGTCATGCTTACGGGCGTAACATGCGATTTTTCGGCCTCTGAGGTCGCGCACTGCATGGCGAACGGCGTGCCGATCGGCGCGCGCGCCGTCTCGCGGCCGAAAGCGCGCGTAGGGGTCGACCCGGCGCCGCAATGGCGCACCTAGCTTCAGGCCGCGATAGCTCGCGCGATGTGCCGCGAAAACCTGTCAACAAGTTTCTTGAGAATGTCAAAGCAAAGTGAAAATGTCACCTCTCGGCAAAGTCAGGCGACGCTGTTGAAAACTCCACGCTCAACGTCGACCGCAGACCGTGTGTATCGCTGACAACGACGGCGCCGGCGCCCGGCGGAGGTGCGAAGGTGGCGGGCCCCCCCAAGGCTCATGATTGATCAGATCTCAACAGGGCTTGTGCGAACTGGAAGCCGATCTCGTAGTCGAGGAGTTTGAAGTATCCGCGACCGAGAGTCTGCCAACCCGGCAGTCCGTTGTTTCTGAGGTGGCCACCCACCCGGGCGACTGCGTAGAGCGCTTCTTGCACTGTCTGTGGGAGTGAGGGCAGCTTCAGTTTCAGTTGCAGTAGCTGCAGCTGTATCGGGGTCAGGACTGCTCGCGCCGGGAGTTCTGGCGCTTCGCGCACGAGCGAGCGCATCAGAAGCAAGCGCCAAGCGACGGGAAGGAACACCGCCAGGGCGTTGCTCAGCGCGTGGTAGGACTCGAGTTGCCGTTTCTCGAGGGAGCAACCCTGCTTGAGGGTCTTGAAGAATTCCTCGATGACCCATCGGCTGCGATAGGTGTCGACCACTCGTTCGATGTCCTCGTCGGTGTCGATCGCTTCCGTGGTCAGAAGCACCCACTCGACGGGGGGCTCGTTCTCTGCTGGGCTCGGCTCCCAGACGCGCACCACGTTCAGCTCGATGGCGGCAGGACCCGTGCGGCATCCCTGAGGCCGTAGGACAGTGACCGTTCTTGCCGCCATCGCGACTTCTACCTCTCGAGCATTGCGTGGAGGATGCGTCTTGGCGGAGCGAGTCATGCAGGTTTCCGGCCGCTTTGAGATGAAGATCTTCCGAAAAACACGGGGCTCGAGCTGTTCCACCGCGGCTCGCAGACGGACGATGTCGTCGTCGTCATCCGTGGCTCGGTCCTGTGAGGACCGGATCACGAATCGAGCACCGAGTTCTTGCGCCTTCGCAATCACTTCGTAGATGTCCGCTTCACGGTCCATCACGTGCACGACCTCGGCGCCTGCACAGCGGACATGGACTGTCTCGAGCATCGCGGGCCAGCGCAAAGACTCCCTCTCCGAGTCCTCGCGCTTGTCCCGTGAGTGACGTCCCCGCCCGCCCTTGTGCTCGGTTCTGGCCCAGTGGCGCAGGTCGAGCACGCCAAGGGGAACACGCGATTCGCCGGGCAGTACCGCCAGGGCAGTGTGAGCGAAGAACCCCTGCGCCTTGCTCGATGTCGGCCCCAACCCGGCCCGTTTGCTCTTGCCTCCTACGGTCACCTCAGTGGTGTCATGCACTACCAGGCACGGACCCGCCGCCTTTACCCGCTCCACCGTCGCACGAATGTGCGGCGCCAACACCTGCTTGGGCTTCACCTGCTCGTTGCGCAGGAATCGATACACACCCTCCAACTCAGATGCTGTGCTGGTGGCTCTCGGAAACCCGGCGTCCGGTGCCGCCATCACGGTTTCCGCCAACCACAAAAGCCGCTTCGAACGACGCCGATCCCCCAGCTTTGCCCCGCAAAACTCCACAGATATCGGCTGCCTCATCCACTCGGTTGTTCCCATTCCCACGGTAGATCACACCTGCCAGATCTTGGCAACGAGATGTGTATGATCATGAGCCGCCCTGGGATCTCTTGGGGCGACTTGCAGGGATCCATCCCCGCCTTAGCAGCCACCGAACTGCCATCGAAACAAGGGGCTTGGTAGCGAAACGCTGAGGTGCTCGGCCACCCGGATGTAGCGTTTCCTAGCGCTCACGGGGGGCTGAGCCATCCGCATGAGCGGTCACTCCTCAGCGGCGGAACGCGACCCGTGCTCCAGAGCCACTCGACTCCGGGTCATTCGCCCGCGGCAGAACGCGACCCCGTGCTCCAGAGCCACGCGAACCGGCGTGATGCGCCTGCGGCGGAACTCCGCCGTCATGCGCCCGCGGCAGAACGCGACCCGTGCTTTGCTCGATTCCGGCGTCATGCGCCCGCGGCAGAACGCGACCGCCGGGCTCGAGAGCCACTCGATTCCGCCGTGATGCGCCCGCGCCGAATCGCGATGAACCGTCGATAACGGCAAAGGTCCGGCACATCCCCCAAAAAAACCATCAAGGCCTGACTCGAGTCCGCCCGGGAGACTTGCTCGCTCCCGACGAGTGCTGAGCCCGGGCTCGGCCGTGGCATGGCCGCGACTCGACGCGGGTCATTTGCGACCCGCAGCTGACTTTTGTCTATCCCACATGAACGCTGTCGGGCACCGGCGCACCTACAGAGCACACTCAGATTGCTGGGCAAGCGGGAGCCGCCTCGGGCGCTTCCGCTGGGGAGACAATTTCCATGGACCGACGCGTCATTGCGCTCGTTGGAGCGCTTGCATTTTCAGTATTTTTTGCCTGCGGCGGGGACAGTGGCGACGGGGGCGGCCAAGCGGGCGCCGCGGGCGTAGGCGTGGACGGCGGCGCGGCAACTGGCGGCGCCATTTGGGGAACCGGGGCGAGCGCTGGCGTTAGCGCCACTGCGGGAGTTGGCGGTAGCGGAGCAGGTGGCGGCAGTGGCGGGTTGGCGACCGGAGGCACCGGCGCAGTGGGCACTGGTGGGACCACGGGCACCTGCGCTCACGGCGTGTGTGCCCAAGGGGCGCCCCTCGCTTCAGGCTGTGACCCCTGCGTCACCAAGGTGTGCGCCCAGGACCCCTTCTGCTGCCAAGCGGGCTGGGATGACCTGTGCATGGGCATCGCCAACCAGCTCTGCAACGCAGGTTGCAAGATCACTGGGTCGGGCGGCTTTAGCAATACCGGCGGCTTTAGCAATACCGGGGGCTTCAGCGGCACCGGGGGCGGTGGCGGCCCGTGCAGTCAGGCGAACTGCGCCAGTGGTTGCTGTGACAGCAATGGCAAGTGTGTGGTGTCTGCAGCGCAGGACAAGACGACTTGCGGTAGCAAGGGCGCGAGCTGTGTGGACTGCAGTGCCAACGGCAGTGTGTGCAAATACGGCAAGTGCGCGGAGTGCAAGCCCCAGTGCACCGGCAAGAAGTGCGGCGACGCGGACGGCTGCGGTGGCGTGTGCAAGGTCGACTGCGCGAAAGGCGAGTTCTGCGGGGTTGGGCACAGCAAGCAGCTGGCTCAGTGCTTGAAATGCGGGCCATCCACCTGCCCGAACGGCTGCTGCACGGCGGACGGAACGTGCGTGACTGGCTCGAAGCGAAACGAATGCGGCAGCGGTGGTCAGGCTTGCTCGGATTGCGGCCCTCAGGCCTGCAACAGGCAGGGGAACTTCTGGCCCTACAAGTGGGCGTGTGGAGCGTGTGGCGCTTCCTGTCCGCTCTTCAGTGATCCTCAGTATCCCGAGTGTCGCGCTGACGGCTGCGGGAAGCTGTGCCCCAACGCCGGCTGTGACCAAGCCTTCGGCCCGGCGACCTGCACGCTTAAGCCCGACGGCGGCGCGATGTGCTCCTCCGGCGACTTCTGCGACCCCTGGGAGTGTGAGAGCGGTTGCTGCGACTATTCCCAGGGCGGCCCGTTTGGGGGTGGGAAATGCGTGGCAGGCAATCTGCCGAGCCAGTGCGGGACGGGCGCTGTGCAATGTGTCGATTGCGTCGCCAAGGGTGGGACCTGCGACACGAAGACAAAGATGTGCTCGCCGTGCACGCCCAACTGCACCGGCAAATGGTGCGGCGCAGTGGATGGCTGCGGCGGCAGGTGCAACGGCAAGAAGGGTGCAGTCTGCACCAACCAGGCTGGCGCCGTCTGCAACGACGAGGGGACTTGCGAATGTGCTGCTTCAGGTCAGGCCATCTGTTACGACAAGGCCACCAGCAAGAGTGCGTGCCGCGGTATTCTGAACGACGCGAACAACTGCGGTGGCTGCGACATCAAGTGCCCCGCGGGTTCGAAGTGCACCAACGGGCAGTGCGAGTGCCCAGCTGGGTCGCTGTTCTGCCCGAACAAAGACAAGACGAAACCCGGCGTTTGCACCAATCTGGCGACGGACGGCAAGCACTGTGGCAGCTGCGTCAAGGAGTGCCCCGGCACGACATGCACCGAGGGCGTTTGCGGCGCGTGTCCCAGCGGCAAGAAGGAGTGCACCTGGCCCACACCGGGCTGCTTCGACCTAGACACAGACGTCAACAACTGTGGCAAGTGCAACAACAAGTGCCCATCGGGCGTCACGTGTGCGGCTGGCAAGTGCAATTGCCCCACCGGGCAAACCTCATGCAATGCCAAGTGCGTCGACACCAACACGGACGCCGCCAACTGCGGAGGGTGTGGGCAGAAGTGCCCCAACGGCGTGAGCTGCGCCGGAGGGAAGTGTCAGTGCCCCGCAGGCACGACCTACTGCGGAGGCATCTGCACCAACACCGATGTGGACCCGAACCACTGCGGCAAGTGCAACACGGTGTGCCCGAACTTCTTCTGCAGCGGAGGGAAGTGCCAATAACCGACCGCAACTAGGCGATGCGAGGGCGACCTGAGCCGTCCTCGCCCCAAAGTAGAAGCGGGGCTGAAGACGAGGGTCATTCCTTGTCTCGGCTAGCTACCGGCTACCGTCCAGGCTTTGAACCGGCGCAGCCACGTTTGCCCGCGCGCAGAAGCCAAGGGGGAGCGCAACCCCAGTTGTTCTCGCCCCAACTTGGCGCCTTTGCTACGGTCCGCCGCCATGGCCGACCCGGACGACAAAGAAGTCGCGGAAGACTCCGACACTTCAACGGCAGAGGATGCCCCAGAGGGCCCCGAGGCTTCGACGGGAGAGGACGCCACAAGAGGCCGCGAGGCTTCGAAGAACGAAGAAATACCGGAAAACACCGCTGCTTCCAACGACGATGAACGCACACCACCCCCACGTGCATCCAAACCCAAGAAGAAGAAAACGAAGACCACCAAGAGGGAGCCGCTGGACGCCGCAGGTCGTGAGCGGCCTCGGTTCCTGCTAGATTTTCCGAAGGATCCCGAATTGGACAAACTCATCGCCGCGTTCGAGTCAGGAGACTACTCAACGACGCTGACCGGAGCGCGGGAGCTGGCAGGCAAGAGCAAGAGGCGTCGCGTCCGGGAAGCAGCGATGGAATTGGCTCATCGCACCCAACCCGACCCACTGATGAAGTACCTGTTGCTCGCTTCGGTGGTCCTTCTCGTATTCCTGACGCTGCACTCCTACTTCTCGCATGGTCATTGAACAATGAGCTCTCCCTGGAAGAACGCCTTCGTCACCGGACTCCCGGTCCTGGTTGCCTTGGGCTGTGGCGGCAGCACCGAACCGGCTAGGGCTCCGAGAGTCGAAGCAAAGCCCCAAGTAACGGATGTGGAGCGCTACTTCCCGCTGCTAGCCGACACGGTCCTCGCCTACGATACTGAGAGCGAGATCTCCGGTGAGAAAGGCATGTTGGTCATGCAGGTGCGGCGCACACGCGCAGAGCACGCCGAGCTGTACGTGGCCGGACGCGCCAAGCGCCTCGAACTCGTGGCGAGTGGCATCCGACTCTCTGAGGGCGGCTGGCTTTTGAAGTCACCCCTCACAAAGGGCATGCGCTACAAGGGCGACTTCGGCGAAGTGGAAGTCACTCAGGTTGGCAAATCGATGAATACTCCCGCGGGCTCTTTCGCCGACTGCGTCGAAACTGTCGAACAAAAGGGCAGCCGAAAAGTGACTACGACCTTCTGCCGCGACGTCGGCATCACCGAGCTAGTCGTTGAGGGCCAGGTCGGAGACGAATACGGCCGGGAACGCGCTGTACTCCGATCTCACGGACCGCGCATCGACATCGGCGCAGACTTGCCCCCGCCGCCGCCGAAGAAGAAGTAGCGCTGGCAGCCCGCGCGCCTTCTTGCATGGCGCACACGCCCGGCGCGCCTGCTCGGCTGAGAACCACGGAGAGCGCCGTCTCGTTTCGCCGCCCTTTCGCGGGTCACCGATTTCACTCGGCTGAGACCACGGGGCGCGCCGTGGCACCGCGTCGCTGCGCCACGTGCGAGTCCGGCCGCGTCACCTCACCGTAAACCAGATTGCCGTGAACCACTGTCGGACGTAACCCGGGCGAGATGGCCGATGGCATCACTTCGCTGGAGGGGAACATCTGGCAGAAACCCGGATTGCGATTGACTCGGTCCACGAGAGTGCGCTCGAGCACCATGGATGTGTATTGAGTCGCACCGAATTCTGGAGTGTTGGAGTTGAGAATCACATCCAGATCCTGATTGCGGCACAGCGCCGATAATCCACGAATGCGACTTTCAATCGGCGTCCAGTTGTCAGCACAGGTACCGTTTTCGCTGCAGCCCCATACGCCGTCCGACGTGTTGATGAAGAGCGTCTGGTTGCCCGAAGTGTGACCGGGGGTGGACAACAGCAGAACGCCATCGCCGAGCCAGAAATCGCCTTCCGTGAGCACCACTTTTTCCGTGCGAACGCCGCGCTTGCCATCGGGCACGAACCAGGCGCGCTGCATGGGGTGCAGATCGTCCCAATCGTCCCACTCCGCCACCGGAGCCAAGAGCCTCGCTCGCGGGAAGCGCGAGGCGTATTCGCCGTCCACGGTGCCTAGCAGGGAGCGCACGTCTTGGGTGTGGAAGTGGTCGAAAGCCACGTAGTCGATGTCGCCGGGTGCGAGCCCTAGTTGCGAAAGCTGGTACTCCAAGGAATCGAGCTTCTTCGCGAGCAGATGGAAAGCGACGTAGTCACCAACTTGCCGGATCATGCGCTTGAAGTAGGGCGTCTCCCGAGAAGCCACATCGTCCGTCGGGTTGAAGAGCAGCGTCTTGAGCTGTCCGCGTTGCTGGAACTGGACCAGCAGCGCGCGGTGAGTCATCACCACGTAGGGCGCAGGCGAAAGCGGCGCGCCCCAGAAGGCGTATTTAGTCGGGTATGCCAAGGTGGTGATCGGCAAGCTGCGGACGCAGAGTGCCCGCGCGCCGAACACGAACTGGCTGCGCAGCTCCTCCGCCGCTTTGCGCACGGCCGTCAGTCGTGGCCCATGCCCCCTAGCTTGCCAGGCGCCGTCCAGGCGATCGATGCCCTCTAGCTCCGGCGCACTGCCAAACCCGTCACGTTGCACGATGGTGCCCATGTTCGCCTCCTGCTCCCACAACCCCCCTCCGCGCTCCAGGCCTCGCGGAAGAGAATCGGTCTAGCGCCCCCGCATCGAGTTGTCGAAGGGGATCATCCTTTGGGGTGTTTCGAGGGGGTCGGGGCGGCAGAGATCGGCTCAGATCCCGGCCTCCGGAAGGGAAAGCACGACCACCTCTTCCACGGTCTGGATGCAGTCGCCGTCGGCCTTGGCCTCGAGGGTGCGCTCTAGCTTCGGGTACTTGGAGGATTCCACCGTCAGATCGGCGGCACCCTGGGTCCAGAGTTTACAGAAGACTTCACCCGTGGGCAGGCCGGCTTCGGGCACCCCGCCGTCTGGGTCCCGGCGCTGACAGAACATGACCTCTTGAGTCTGGGTCGTGTCGGACACTGCGTACTCTTCGGTCCCGCCGCCATATTTGATCTTCAAGCGCATGTCGTCGGGCACCGGGCCCGAAGCTGCCCGCACCGTGAGCTCGAAGGCCGGGCGCAGCGTGCACTCCTTGCGATCATCATCCGAACTGCAGCCCAAGCCCAGCAACGCCAGCGAGAGCACGCTCAGGTACCGGCCCCGACCAATTCCCAGGATAAGCAAAACACCGCTGTCATACCGCAACCGGCGCCAAAAACCAGCTCGAGCCATCCCGACGCCGGAGCGCTCGTATCACACCGGTTTTTGCGGACCCGCCACGCCCAACACGGCCTCGCTTTGACGCCCGTCATGGTCGCCGGGAAGCACGACACCTGTCAGGGCAACAACAACTCTTGCCCGGGGACGATGGGGTCCTTGGGGGAGATCTGGTTCTTCTTACACAGCTCTGCCACGGACACGTCATGTTTCTTGGCGATTCCCCACAGGCTGTCGCCTTTGGAAACCATGTGGGACTTCGGGCCGCGGCGACGCTTCTTCTTCTTGGCGTTGGCTCGCTGCTTCTTGACCACGGCATCCCCCGCGCCGCCCTTGCAGCAGCGGAATCCGATCGAGTAGTCGCGGTATTTCGTGTTGTGGCCAGTGGTCTTGTACATGCAGCCGGGGCCGTGGTTCTCGTTGTCCAAGTAGTACCCGCCACGAAACACGCCAGACGGATTCGCCGTCCACTCGTGCAGGTTGCCCACCATGTCGTAGGCGCCAAAGCTATTCCGGCAGCGTCTGAACTTGCCGGTACGCGCTAGCGAGCCCTTGACTCGGTTGAGGCGGGGGTCGTTCATGGCCGCGATTCCGAACACCGCCGCACCTTCCCTCTTTCCGTGAATCACTCGAAGGGGCGACACCCCCTTGTCGTTACAGCGACCGGGTATGTGCTCGTCTCCATAGGGGTAAGTCGTTGGTTGCCGACCCTTGCAGGCTTCCACCCACTCGGCGTCCGTGCAGAGCCGCTTTCCCGCGGCCTCGCACGCCCGCGCGGCCTCTTCTTGACTGATATGGGCTTGCGGTGTCACACCCCGCCGGCTTCGGGCCCGTAACCGCTCGCCAGGTTTAGGGGTATGGTAGGGCGAGTGCCTGCGCCGGGTAACTCCGCGCGAGTTCACCACATCCACCGTCGCCTCGTAGGCGTCGATGCAGAACTTGCCGCGGACGCTCACCATGCCCGCTCGGCAGCCTCGCCGAGCCGCCTCTGCGCTGGGTGGCGCCAGCGCCAGCAGGAGCAGACCAGCGCCCAAGATCGTCGCCCCGCCTCGCAATCGAGTGGCGTATTTCCCGAAACGCCCGCGCATTAGCCGGCCCCAGCGTTAGCACGCATCGCCTGGCGTTCCAGTTTTGTGGCGAGTGGTTAGCGGAAATCAAAACTTTCGGGGCGTTGGGTTGTCGATCCCTGGGTGGTAACCTCGCGCTCATCCATGCCCTGCCGAAACGACCTGACGCGACGCCTGTGCCTGGGTTTGTGGCTCATCACCCCGCTCGGGTGTTCACCCCAAGCACCCGAGGCCAAGGCCCCCCCGGCGGCGACGACAGCACCTGCAGCGCCGACTGCGACTGCCAAGGCGGAGGACAAACCCGACAACCGATGCGGCGCCTTGGACTGTCGGACATATCCGTCTCCGATTGCGGCTCTGGCAGAAGTGCTCGACGAAGATCCGATCGTGCTCGGAGTCGGCGAGTCCCACGCCCTGAAGGGCATGGAGCATGTGCCCTCGACCACGAAGCGGTTCACTGAAGACTTCCTGCCTGTTCTCAAGGGCAGGACCAGCGATCTGATCGTAGAGTTGATGCTCCCCAATGCAGGCTGTGAAGACAAGAAGCGCAAGGTCGCCAAACGGCAAGCGCCTGTCACGAAGCCTCAAGCGAAGAACAATCAGAACCAATACCTGGTCTTGGGGCAGACGGCGCGCAAACATGGCATTGTCCCAGATATCCTGCGCCCCACTTGCGAAGACCTGACGCGAATCACCGAGGCCGGTAGCGGAGACATCGGTGTGATGCTCGGCACCATCGCTCGCTTGGCGAGGGAGAAGGTCGAGCACCTCGTGGCGCTGAACGACAAGGATGGCAAGAAGGCCATGGTGGTTGCCTACGGCGGCGCCCTGCACAACGACATGACTCCGCGCCCCGGTCGTGAATCCTGGACCTTCGGGCCAGCCCTGTCGGAAAAGACCGGAGGCCGCTACGTCGAACTCGACTTGATTGTGCCGGAGTTCATCAAAGACACGGACACCTGGCGCGCACTGCCCTGGTACGCCCACTACGATCGCAGCAAGCTCGGCAAGAAGACCGTGCTTTTTCGCGTTGCCCCGAAGAGCTACGTGTTGATCTTCCCTGAAGCCAAGACGCCAAAAAAGGGCGCACCCTGAGCTGTGGCAAGGCGGTCGCCGACACCATGGGCGACGCCTTCGCCCGCGCCCCATTGAGGGCTTGCGCGATGCAGCTGGGGTCGCGCTTCGGTGAGAGTCAGCGTAGGCGAGCTTTGCGCAGAAACTCGACGGCTTCGCGCACTTGGGCGTCAGTCATGCTGTGCCCGACCCGCCGTCGGCCAATGGCCCGGTACTTCCACTTCATCTTGCGCAGCGCCGCGGCCAGACGAATGGGGTCCTTTCTGGCGCGGTCCTTTTTTCCCCAACCAACGTAAACAGGGACTTTCGGGTGAGTGCCTCGGCCCCAGCGGGCCACATGCTTGGGTGCGCCACCGCCCGCGAAGATGCCGTATCCCTGCACCCGCAAGCGCCCTCGGAGCAACAGCGAAGCGGCGTAATAGGCACCCGCTGAGAAACCAAAGACGTAGACGTTGGCGAAGGGGCGACCGTTGCGTGCCTCCAGCAGGGCCTTGGCGTCCATCCACTCTTGAATCACTTCGGCTTCAAGCTTCTTCTGGGCTCTCGAGAACGTCGGCCAGGTGTAGTGATCGTGAAAGCGTTTGCTTCCAGCGCCTTTGCGACCTCGAGGCATGAGCACCTCGAAGCGATTCGCCTTGGCCAGACGCTTCATGGCCAGCTCTTGGGCGTACTGCCAGGTAGTTCCGACTTTGACCACCCCGTGAAGGAAGATGACCAGAGTATCCGGAGGTTGAGCCGCATCGGGAACGAAGTGGCACATGCCGTCGCTCAAAGCCTCGACGTTTGGCGTGCACCAGGGCTTGCCCGCTTTGGCCTCAACCGGTGTACCACCACCGCCGCTCGGAACGGCCGGGGCAGCACCGGACGAACTCGCTGAGCCCAGTAGGCACACCGCCAGCAGAAGGGCAGCCAAGCGCATGCTCCGCTCCTAGCACGATTTTCCACGCCGATTCAGCATCCAGCGGGGCAAAGGACTCGGCTGGCCAACGTGTCAGGGGATCAACGGCCCGACCGCGGGCGTAGCAGAGCATGTACATGGCCAAAGCACTCCCCCTGCCCGTCGGCATTGCCGTGCTGGCCTGCGCCCAACCTGCGACGGCAGACACCTTCGGCGGCCAATTGCACTATGTCCTAGGCCAAGGGGACCTGGACGGCGTTGAGCTGACGACGCCGGCGGCTTTGAGCGCCCCGAAGCTCCTGACAGATCGCCGCCCGAGGCTGCACGGTCAGGGGACCTTCGAGGGCATTGGGGTACGGGGAGAACTGCTAACGGACGACTGGCGCTTTGGCGTGGGGTCAGCCGTGTATGGCTTCAGCAACACGGGTCTCCGCCTCGACAGTCTGCCCTGGGGCGTCTCCGCAAAACTCACCCAATTGTGGGGAACATCTTCGGAGGTCTTCGTGGGTCACGAAATCAAGCAGGGCCCGGTCTATCCCTACATCGATGCCCGACTGTCCTTCCACGTGTTGCAAGCGCAGGTCGAAACCCAGACGGCATCTCACGGACACGTGGGGACCAACGCACTCACGGCCTTCAGCGTCGGCATAGGTCCACGCTTCGGTGCCCTCGTCCCCATTGGTCATTCGCTCATGCTGGACATCTACGCCTATCGACAGATAGTTGGCGGCTTCGAGCAACTCACCGCCGGCGTCGGCGTGGCTTTCTGGGAAAACGACCGCGCTGATCCGTTCAGCCAGGAGCTCCGGGGCGGCTGGCGGGGCCAAATCTGACCCCGGGGCGCTCCGAAAGAAGTTTGTTACCTTTCGGGCTGCAGCCGTGTCTGCTTGATGTCTCGGAGTCGTCGGTGATGTCTCCGCGCGCTGTACGGCGCGCTTGGACCGGTATCCCCCCCACCGAAGCCGGCGGGCTCCGAGGCACTTTTCTTCAATAAAACTCCCATCTTCCAGTCCTTTTAGCGACAATTTGAGCTGCGTCTTCCAGGGATGTGGCCTCCAAATTGTGCGTATGATGTCGCGCCATGAAAAAGACGAGTTGGGCTGCCTTCGCGTTGATTGTCCTCGGTGCCTGCACCGGAGGCTGTTCCTTTTCTGCCAGCGCTTCCGGCAAGGCCGAGACTGGCGGCGAATCCAAGCTAGAGGGCGACGCCAGCCTGGAAACGGATTCTGGTGAAGAAAGCGGTGACAGTGCCCGCCAAGGCCCGGCGATTCGCTACGAAGAGGGCAAGCTGGACTACGAAGGCGTCATCAACTTCGAATACAACCGCGCTGAGATCCGGAGTGACGCGGAAACGACTCGCACACTTGGGGAATTCGAGAGATTCCTCAACAAGAACCCGGGCGTGAAGATCTCCGTCGAGGGCCATACCGACTCCCGCGGCTCGGATGAATACAACCGCAGACTGTCCGACCGGCGCGCCGCTAGTGTTCGCCAGTGGCTCCTCGACAACGGCATTGCCGAAGACCGAGTGACATCCGTGGGCAAGGGTGAAGACGAACCGCAGGTCCCGGAACCCGCCGAGTGCAACGACCGGGAGCCCGAAGATACGACCCCTTGCGAGGGCCCCTGGGCCAAGAACCGTCGCGTGGTGTTCCAAGTCACCGAGGGCGGCGAGAGCATCCCGGAAGAGCCAGACGAGCCGACAGCCGAACCCGAAGAGAAAGAGGAGCCTCCTGCCAAGGAGGCAAAAAAGGAATGCGAGTGGTTGTTCGGCCCACGTTTGGGCGTGCTGGGGCCGAACTCTTGGGTGAATCTCAACGGCGCCGTACAGCCCTGCCTCGACTGGCTCGAGCTATCATTGGGCGTGGGCCTCGGTTTGGGGAACTTCGACGCTGAGAGCGCAGCGGGCGACGCCGACGGTAGCTACTGGTCATTGACCGTACCCATCCGAGCGCGAGTCTACTTCTTTGACGTGCATGCGCCCATTTTGGACGTGGGCATCGGCTTCACCCACTACAACATCGATTCGACGGCGGATGACGGAGCCGGAAACGACTTTGACTACAGCAACACCACGACGCCCTTCATCGCGCACGCTGGCCTCGGCTATGGCTACCGTCCCAACGGCCCGGGGCCCGGTCTACGCCTGGGCATCATGCTGGGGCTGCTGTTCCACCTGAACGACCTCGCGGGTCCAGATGTCACGGCGGATCCCGGATTTCCCGGCGCAAGTGCGACCAAGCTCCGCAACGATTTGAACGACGAGGCGGACAAACTGGCTGAATTGGAGCCCTATGGGGAGCTGTCCGTGGGCTGGATGTTCTGAACATCCGTCTGCCAAGCCGGATCCTCAAATGGCCGCACCAAAAATCGTCTATCATGATTAGTAGTGCGCGCAGGCGAGGGCAGCAAAGAAGACTGGGTGCCACGGCGTGCAGAGGGGGTACGCATTGCCGAACTGCCTCTGTCCCCCGAGGACGCCTTCGTCTTGTCCCAGCTAGATGGCCGAACCCGACCGAGCGAAGTCAGCGAGCTGACGGGCCTGGACAAGGAGGCAGTGCAGCGCACCTTGGAACGGCTCGAGCAGCTCGGTGCTGTTGCTTACGGCGGCGTCTCTCCGCCGTCAGTGCGCCCTGGAGCCCGAGCCGCTGCCCGCGTGGATCCACGACGCGAACCGTCAGACCCGCCTCCCGCAGCCGACAAGACGAATGGCACCGGCCCGGCGCGGGAGCCCCGACGCGAACGGCCCGTCGCTCGAGGCGCCAGGTCAACGGGCCCGATCACGCAGGATGTCGTTGTCGCCCGGGACCCTCGGCGCGACGACACAGTCCCGCCAACCGATCTGCGACGTGAACGGCCCGAGCGAGGGAAAGCCGGCCGCGTCGACCTTCGCGAGGAACCCGGACGCCGGACATCCGCCCGCGTCGACCCTCGGAGCGAGGAACCCACGCACGAAACATCCGACCATGTGGATCCCCGCGTGGAGCCCACACGCACGTCATCCGACCCCCGCCAGGAGCCGCAAACGGAGCTCGCCACAACTCGGAGCGCCCATGGCCGCACCGCAGAAGCCACCAGGCGAAGCAGCGATCCGCGACGCGACGGAACCAACACCGCCGGCTCCCACTTCGAAGAGAGAGTCTTCACTGCCAAGAAGGCGAACCGTCCCTCCAGCGACATCCACGAGCGTCCGGGACCGAGCAGACCCAAGAACAAGGCAGCCTCGACCAAGCTAGCGAGGCCCCTGTCGGCCGATGTGAAGCTGCGAGCGGCAGCACCGGCCATCGATCTGATCGAGTCGATGAACACCGGCGGGGCGGCCGCGGCCAAGAGCACCGAAAGCGCAGACATCGACCTGGACGCCGAGCAACGTCTACGCATCAACGCGATCTTCGAACAGCTCGAGTCGGCGACACACTACGAACTATTGAGCGTCGCCTCAGACGCCCCCAAGAAGGTGATCAAGAAGGCGTACTTCGAGCTGATCGCATTCTTTCACCCCGACAAGTACTTCCGCCGCGAACTGGGGGATTACAGGTCCAAACTGGAGAAGATATTTCAGACCTTGACCGAGGCCAGCGAGATCCTGACCCGCAAGGCCACTCGCGCGGAATACGACGCCTACCTGGAGGCGCGCCAGGCCACGCGGGCCCTCGACGCGGTGATGACGTCGATTCCCCCACCGCCACCGCCCAACGAACCACCTCCGATCATCATCAACGAGCCGCCCGCGGCCCCAGCACCCGGAGCGAACGTGTCACCCCAACCGGATGTTAGCGCATCGCCCAAACCGGGGGTGAGCGCGGACGCTCGAAGCCAGGCGCTGGCGCGGCGCTTGGCGGGCGGCAAAGTGACGACGCGCTGGAATGAGGTCGTCAAAGACGGAAAAGCGACGACGCGCGGGAACGCCGTCAGCGAGTCGGGCAAGGAAACGCCAGCCGTTGATCAGAAAGCGGTCGCAGAGTCGCTGAAACGATTCGCCGAGGCTCGCCGAAACCCTCAGATCGCCAAATTCGTCAAGGCCGGCAAAGACGCCCTGGAAGAAGAAGCCTGGGTCTCCGCGGTCAATGCGTTGCGCATCGCATTGACCTTGGCACCCAACGATGAGGAGCTCCGGGAACTGTACGACCGCGCTGACGAAAAGGCCGCGGTACAGCTCGCCGAGAGCTACGAGTCCCGCGCCCGTTATGAGGAGAAGAACGGCGATTGGGAATCGGCGGCGGATTCCTGGGAACGGGTCAGCAGAGCTCGCAAAGGCGACGCCGAGCCCCTGCGGCGCATCGCGGAGTGTTTTTCGAACACAGGCGAACCCAAGCGTGGGATCGGACCGGGGCGCGAGGCGGTTCGACTCGCGCCACGTGTGGTGACCCACCGCATCACCCTCGCCAAGCTCTACGAACTTTGCGGCATGAACGCGAGTGCCATCGGCGAGGTCACTCGGGCCCTGGAGCAGAAGCCCCAGGACGCGGAACTCAAGGCGCAACTGAAACGCTTGAAGGAAAACCCCTAGCCCAAAGCTCCTGCCTCGGCATCGATAACGCCAGCGCGAAGGCTAGTATGTCACGACGGTACGGATCGACTTGCCTGCGTGCATCAGTTCGAAGGCGTCGTTGATCTTGTCGAGAGGCAGGGTGTGCGTGATCAGGTCGTCGATGTTGATCTTGCCGTCCATGTACCAGTCGACGATCTTCGGCACGTCCGTACGCCCCCTGGCGCCCCCGAAGGCAGTTCCCTTCCAGACCCGACCGGTGACGAGCTGAAACGGCCGCGTCACAATCTCCGCGCCCGCGGGAGCCACGCCAATGATGATAGATTCGCCCCAACCCTTGTGGCAGCACTCGAGGGCCTGACGCATGAGTGTAACATCACCCACGCATTCGAAGCTGTAGTCGGCGCCTCCACCGGTCAGATTCACCAGATGTGCAACCAGGTCGTCGCCCGTTTCCCTCGGGTTGACGAAGTGGGTCATGCCAAACTTCTCGGCAATGGCCTTGCGAGCCGGGTTGATGTCCACACCTACGATCTGGTCCGCACCCACCAGGCGCGCGCCCTGAATCACGTTGAGCCCGATCCCCCCGAGCCCGAATACGACGATCTTGCTTCCCGGTTCAGCCTTGGCCGTGTTGATCACCGCTCCCACACCCGTGGTGACGCCGCAACCGATGTAACAGACCTTGTGGAAGGGAGCGTCCTTGCGGATCTTGGCAACCGCGATTTCCGGGAGCACGGTGTAGTTAGCGAAGGTGCTGGTGCCCATGTAGTGGAAGATGGGCTCCTTGCCGATGGAGAACCGACTCGTGCCATCCGGCATCAAGCCCTTGCCCTGGGTTGCGCGCACCTTCTGACACAGGTTCGTCTTGGGGTTGAGGCAAAACTCGCAGCTCCGACACTCCGGCGTGTACAGCGGGATGACGTGATCACCCTTCTGCACGCTCGTCACGCCTGCACCCACGTCCACGACAATGCCCGCGCCTTCGTGACCGAGTACTGACGGGAAGATCCCTTCGGAGTCTTTGCCAGACAGCGTGTACTCGTCCGTATGGCAAACGCCCGTGGCCTTCAACTCGACCAAGACCTCGCCGGCTTTGGGTCCCTCGAGCTGCACTTTTTCCACAGTCAGCGGCTTTCCAGGAGCGTGAGCAACAGCGGCGCGTACTTCCATTTTGAGACAACCTCCAGCTCCAGGCTCTAGCGTGCCTCGCCGCGCATTCCAAGGGCGGCGCCGCCACCCGGGTCGGGCAGCGGCGCTGCGGATCGAATCGTCCCCTGGCAGCGATAGCCACCCGGCTCCGCGCGACAAGCGTCGAGGCCAAACGCCCCCAGGATTGCCCCTAACGCGGCTGGCGCCGCCGTCGCCGCCAGCCGAAGCCGAACATGCTCAGCAACAACACGCCGAGGGCCTCGGTGCGCCCTGAGCTCTGCGAAAGTGCGCAGCCTCCGCCAGCAGCTTCGATGGCATCGCTCGGTGGCTTCGTACCAGTGGCCCCCGTGCCACCGCCCGGCCGCGGCCCGTAGTATTCCTCACAGGTTGGCTTCTTGGGCGGCGTGAGCAACGTGTCGTACTTCGGCTTCGAACTGTCGCAGATCTCGCCCTGCCGCTGCTTGTACTGGTTCGCGATCAGCCATCCCCACCTGCCGCAGCTCTGCGGCGGTCGTGGCGCGCAGACCTTCAGATCTTCCAAGACCGCCGAGTAGTTCCTAGCTCCCGAGGTTGTGGTCGTCTCCTCGATCTTCGTGCACACGGGGGTGCGACTCGTTGGATCCTGCACCGCAGCCGTGCCTGGATCGCACTTGCACGTCGGAAAGCCTCCAACATCGACGCAAGCACCCGTGCCGCACTGGGCCAACACGCAGGCGTTGGGCAGCAAGACGCCACCCTTTGCGAAGTCCACGGGCGCGACTCCGGGCACGCAGGTGACGGATTCCCTGCCGTCCAAGTCCGTGAAGGTACGGGCAACATGTCCGAGGTCGCAGACGCATCCGGCACCCTTCGGCGTGGTCGCGCACTCTCCCTTACCGCAATACACGCTGGCGCAAGACTGCCGCTTCTCCGCGGCGTAGTACGACGTCTTGTCAATGATGTCGGCTTCGCACCCAGCAAGCTGGTTGCGCTCCCCGTTCAGGACCAAAAACCCGCTGGCATTCGCCTTTGCGGCCGGCTGAAACGCCGGGTCGAAGTCCATCTCCTCTGGGGAAATCCGGGTCGTCAGGCGCGTAACCCGGCCATGCTTGGCTATGAGGGCCTCGTACTCGGCCGCGGCCTCCGTCAGCCCCTCCGTCTTTTCGCAGTCCGCCTTGTCGAAATCCGCGTTCGGACACTGACACACGTTGTCATTGCCAATGGCGCAGTTGTCCCCGCCACCGGTGCAGCAGGGTTCATTCAAGAATGCCGGCTTCGGCGGAGCAGCGTCGTACTCGACGACAAAGCCATCACGCCCCGCGTCATCAATCGACCGCGCCACCAGCATGGGGTAGTTCACGCGCCCGTCCGCCGACGCCGTCAGCTGCTTCGGATCCAGTTTCACCACCGGATGCCCGACGGGCTCGAAGGAGTCCTTGCCGAAAATGAACGCCGTCACGGTCAAATGGGGCTCGGCGGCCACGGCTGTGAGCTGCAGCGGAATCATCGGGTTGTTCGCCGCGTATTTCATCCGCAAGGGCTTGATCTCCTCGGCCCCAGCTCCCGGAATCAACTTGCTCGCGACGAACAGCATTTTGCCCGCGATGTACGGCGCCATGAAGGGCGTCATGGTGTCATTGACGATGAAGCCCTCGGACTGAAGCCAATCCACGGTCTTCTGAGCGTCGGTGGCAGAAAACACCACGGTCTCATAGGAGCCGATCTGCTCCTTCTTGATCACCGTGACACCGCTACCGCCGCCGCTGCTCGCGCCTGCTGCGCCAGCAGCTCCGCTGAATCCCGTTGCGCCACCCGTTCCCGAACTCGCGGCTCCGGTCCCTCCGAATCCGCCACCACCGGGCGAAAAGTACCCAGGACAATCCGGCGGCGGATGCTGCGTGCAACGGTATTCCGGGTCCGGACACAGGGACTTGTTGACAACATTCAGCCGCGGCTGTGACGCCTGGTCCAGCAGCCCGAAGGTCAGGCTTTCACTCAACCCGAGCTCCGGCACCGCCGGCACCGGCACGATCCAGGCGAACTTGGCCGGATCTCCTGCGTAGCGAATCAACACATGGGCCGTAACGAATCCCGGCTCCACTTCGAAGATGATCTGCTCCGACTGCTGGTTCACCGCGAACTCGCTGTCCGCAGGACCAGGACGCGGGGGCGACAAACACCCACACGCGTCCGCGTGTTCCGGCGCGGTCGTCGTAAACAGGGCCGCCGCCGCAACCGCAAATCCCCACCGCGACACACGGCCGCCCATTCCTGATCGAAACATCCTCGCACTCCCGGTTTTGGCACACTACGGCACAGCGCAGCCATGCACTCACCTGCGATGCGAAAGCCATGCCGACCTCGAGCGCACGCACCACACGTCCACGCGGGTCGCGACCGCTCTCGCGCAAACCCCCGGGGTGCGCTGGAACCAAACGCAACGTTACGCCAGAACCTGTCGTGTGAAGGCTGTTGGTCTTGGGGTCGCATCGCTTTGCCAACCCGGGCCACTAGAAACAGAAGGGCTCTCTAGGCGGCTCGGTTGAGGGTGACCTGGAAGCCGAGGTTGGTCAGTTTTTGCACCAGGCGACGGGTGGTGCGCTCTTGGTCGCGGCGAGTGAAGTAGTCGGCGCCGAGGTCCTGGTAGAAAGTGCCATCCCTGAGCATGTGGTAGGTGGCGGTCAGCATGGAGGCTGCGACAGCGATGATTGCTTTCTTGGGAGGGCTCGGTGACCTTGTCGACCTCCGCGTCCACGTTGGCAAAGGGGATGGTCAGTATGGTTCAAGGCCTGCGCGCTGGACATGAGCGCGTGCGGAAGCGATGACAGCGGCAACCCTGGCGGTGGCGGCGCAAGCGGCAGTGGCGGCGCAAGCGGGGGAACCAGCAGCGGCGTCAGGGAGCGGGGCAGCTGGCAGTAGCGGCTCGAGCAGCGGGGGAGCGAGCACGGGTGGCAAGCGGGGCGAGCGGCAGCAACGGGTCGAGGGGTGGCGGCGCCCGCACGGGTGGCGCGGCTGTGACGTTTCGCGGTTAGTTGGTGCGGCTCCGCGACAGGCAATGCCTGCTCGGCTGGGCTAGCGGCATCCATCGCCGCGGGCCGATGCACCCTAACCTAGAAGGAGCCGCCCAATCCCACGAAGCCCCCGCCTCGCGTGGGCGCGGCGTACAAGCGGGGTAGTCGCTGCGCCTCGCTCGCGCTCTTCGGCTTCCACACCAAGATCGTCACCAGACCTGCGACCAGACCGACCCCGGCCGTCGCAATTCCCACGGTTTGCAGCGTCCCCGCATCGTCCACTTGATCCCGCAGCCCGGGCAGCTGCTCGCAAGCGCTTTCGTCTTCGGGCTCCGGGTTGTCGCACGCCCCATCCCCGGAGCGAGTGCCACGACTGTCACGCTCGGCTTCCGCAGCATCGACCTCATCCCGCGCCTTGGCTTTGTCCAGGGTTGCAAAGATGCCAAGGCCAAGGCCCGCGGCAACCACCGCAGCCTCACCCACGAGCACCCAGGTGCGCGGGGACCAGCCCGAAGAGTCCGTGCTGAGTGTCCCGGAATCACTCTCGGGCGCGTGGCTATCCGCCGCCGGGGACGGAGCGGCACTCGCGGTGTCCTTCGGCAGCACGACATTCAGCTCCCGCTTCTCTTTTTCGCCCAGGCGTACCTCCTGCGTGAAGGCCTTCCGGCCGGGCGCTGTCACCTCCACGCTGTGGTTGCCCGGGTTCTGCGGCAACGGCTGCCCCGCTACTGCGTTCGAGATCTTGCGACCGTCCACTTGGATTTCGACGTCTTGCACGCCCTCGGGCACAATCACGGTTAGCGTCGGGATGCGCTCCTTCAAAGACTCCCGAGCCAAAACCACCAGCTTCGCAACATCCTGAGCTTTGACCCCGCCCCGAATCAGTTCGTCCGCACGGTCATAGTCGACCATCGCGTCCACGAGCTTGCCCTGCTGCTCGAGACAGAACGCCAAGTGGTAGCGCAACCCCGGCGTCTCCTTGATCGCGATCGCTTGCATCAGCTTCGCTTCAGCCTGGTCCCAGAGCTTCTCTTCCTCGAGCCGCGTCGCTTCTTTGAACAACCTTCGCGCAACCGCAACCTCCGCCGCACTCGGCTCCGCCTTCGCTGGCAACGCCACGAGGCCCGGAGCACTACACAGCGCACCGAGCAGCAGAACGACGCGAAACCGGCTTGGGAGCGTTAGTCGCAAAAGTTCCTACCAAAGATACGAGCCTTTACCACCGCATTTGTGCCCGATTTCTCGTCCCAAACCACCGCAATCTTGTTGTCCCCAACCGCCACGTCCGTGCGCGAGCCAAAAGTAGGGCCGCTGTCCGCCGGTGTGAGTTTCGCGCCGGCGATGTCGATTGTTGCGAGTTCCTGGCACTTGGCGTCGAAGCGGGCGAGGTGAACTTCGGCCTGTGCGCCGCCCGTCGTCATGTGCACCGCCGCTAGGGCCATGTCGCCAAGCCCGTCCAATCCACCAAGTTCCACGGGCGCCGTGATCTCCTTTGAGACGTTGGGCCCACAGTCGACGTTCCCAGTGTCTAGCAATTGGGTGAACCCAAACGAACCGGCGGGGATAGCCCACGCGGCAGAGAAGCGAGCGCCGACGCGGGCAAGCACAGGATCGCGGAAGCTGCCGCTGGTCGTCCCGGGAGCGCCTTTGTATTTTTCAAAGAAATCGTCAGCTGTGGTGAACACTCGCAGGTCCGTTGCCGATTGTGCGCCCGTCGCGCTCCAGGCGACCAGTCCCAGGTACCCCAGGATGCCATTCCTCATGACGCTATGGCTCCACAAACGCTGAGCGGTAGCCGAACCGATTACCGCTTCGCTCGCGACCGCGAGTCCCGCAGCGTCGACTTGACGGGCGAACACTCGATCTGCGGTTTGTTGGACACGCCAGGTTACTAGGTACCCCGGCGAATCAACCACGATCCCAGGGCCAGCATCCGATTCCACTGGAGTGGTCGAGAGCTGGACCGGGTTAGACTTGGGCACACCATTCAGATCGAACGGACGGAAGAAGACGTGGCGCGCGCCGGTAATCTCCCCCACGAAGGCAACCCCGAAGGTCTTGCCGTCAGACGCAATGACTCCGTTCTGAGCCTCGATTTGCGTATTGGATACAACCACATCAGAGGCGACCGGCGCGGCTGTCTCATTGAAGAGGGAGAAGAAGACCTGAAACGCGTTGCCTCGAAAGTCCGTCCAGACAACTCCAAGGCTTTTGGTACCCGGCGCCCAGGCCGCCTGCGGACGGACAGCGTCCGCTCCCGCAGGTGCTGCAACATTGAAGGGCGTTCCGGCGAGTGGCAGCCCCTCCTCGAGGTCGGAGGCGCCGTCGCAATCACCGTCTAGGCCATCGCACACCTCGGTAGCACCAGGGAACACATTCTTGTTCGTGTCGTCGCAGTCGTCCCCTGGTGACGCGGCACACTGGGAATCCCGGTGCCCGTCGCCGTCGCTGTCTTTCGCCGTCTGATTCCCGCACTCGGCCTTACCCGCGTTGTTGGTGCAGAGGATTTCGCAATGCTCGGGATCCGCAGCCGCTGGACATGGACTCGCCCCGGCCCGACAGGTTCCCGCGATCACGTCACACGTTTCGGTGCCGGTACACGGATCGTTGTCGTCGCAGTCCACGTCTTTCTTGCAAGCGATGGCCGCATCGCCACTACCGCTGCCCGCCGTCCCATCGGCCCCCGCGTCCGTGATCGGCTTGCTCGGCTGAAACTCCGTGTCAGAACAAGCGGCTGCAGCAAGTAGGCAAGCCCCGGCAACACTCGTCCACCGCAACAACGACATCATTCGCACTCCACAAGAACCAAGACTCGTACCCATCGACCCTACCACCATCCCAGGCGTGCAAATTTGCTCAACCCGCCGAATGTATTTGATTTATTTGAGAATTTTAGCGCCCTGTTTTTTCAACTGTCCCACCCACGTTTTGTCGCCCCAAGGACCAGCTTGAGCACCGTCCCCACTCGGGTTGGTCAACGGGTTGGTCCCGCGCGACCAGCCCACCTCCCGACGCTGAGGACCAAGCACTGCCCACGCATCTTTGTTGGCGGGGCACAGTGTGCGGGGCCGCGTCGGCTGCCGGAGGTTTCCCTCGCCATTTCGCTGACTTGCCGGCGCGCGCAACTCGCCCCGGATCCGCCCGATGAGGTGTACGCTTTGTGCCCGGGCGCGTGGCCCTGGGCAGCAACTTTGCCCAGGGGGTGGAAGATGAGCAAGATCCCGGAACTCGTCGGCATGAGCAAAGACAACAAGCAGAACGGTGTGGCGACGCCGCATGTGGGTACCCCCAGCTTCGACGAGCCGGATGCCGCCATTGGTGAGGTGCCCAAGGTGGGGCCCACGCCGAACCACGCGCAGAACTACGTTGGACCACGCACGCTGCCGAAGACGAGCGCCCACCGTACCCTGGAAATCGAGACGGTGAAGGTCAAGCCTCGAGCAGATCCCGGCAAGGCGCTCACCGTCAAGAACCTGCGCACCCTCAACAAGGAGGCCGCAGCCAAGGCGGCTGCCGAACACAGGGCGGCGCTGGCTGCCTCCAATTCGGTCACGCCCTCGGCCCAGACCTCGAGCGACGCATCAAGCGCGAAGCGCACCGGCGGTATCGCGGTGGCGCTCATCGCGGGAGTGCTCTTGATGCTGGTGATTGTGCTGATGAGTTCCTCGAGCCAGCCGCCAGCGGAACCCACGATGGGCACGGTGGACCTGGCCGCAGCACCCGCAGCGCAAACCAACACGGAGCCGAGCGCACCGGCCACCACGACGCCCAGCGAGCCAACCGCGGCAGCGCCAGCCAAGCCATCAGCGCAAACTCCGACCACCTCAAGAGCTGTCCCGGCTTCCAAACCTGCACCCGAGAAGCCCAAATCCGAACCCGTCGCCGCAGAGAAGCCGGAAGCCAAACCGATCTTCACTGGCGAAGGTGAGCCCGGCACGAAGCCCGCAGCCAAGCCAAAAGAAGGGTCCCAGCCGCTCTTCGAGTAATCCGTCCGTCGCGTGCGCGGTAGTTTTTCGAGTGCACTCGCAGGCAGTGGCCCAAGACCACCAATGGGCGATGGCCATCGCTTTTCCAGTCTGGCCGGAACACTCCGATTACAACTTCCACTCTTTGGGGAGGTTCCGGCGCAGGTAGGGTAAAACATTGATCATGGAGTGGAAACTCTTCCTGGGTCTCTCGGTTTTGGGTCTGATCGGCGCCGCGGCCTGCTCATCCTCGGGCGCGGGCGGTGGTGTGGTCGATGGCGGAGGTGGCTCGGGAGCCTTCGGCAACTTCGGCGGTCAAGGCGCGACGGGCGGTGGCTTTGACGGAGGCGCCGCGGCGGGCGGCTTTGGCGCGACGGGAGCGACAGGCGCGACGGGCGGCTTTGGCGCCACCGGTGCGACGGGCGGCTTTGGCGCCACCGGTGCGACGGGCGGCTTTGGCGCGACGGGCGGCTTTGGCGCCACCGGTGCGACGGGCGGCCTTGGCGCGACGGGTGGCCTTGGCGCAACCGGTGGCACGGGCGGCGGAGGACCATCCTGCAGCAACGCGAGCGACTGCGGCAACACGTCAACAATGGTCTGCGACCCGGCAACTGCCAAGTGCACGGCTGGCCAGTGCTCCAACACCCAAACATGTCCAACGGGAACCACTTGCGTGACCCAGTCCGACGGTTCTCCCGTTGGCGCGTGCTATCCGGAATGCATCTATAAAGGCGCTCCGTGCGCGGGCGGCGCCACATGCACCGTGAGCCCGGACGGCACCAATGGTTTCTGCTGGGCGGCAGGCACCGCCCTCGAGGGGCAAACGTGCACCGTCAAGTCCATCAACACCGGGTGCGCGTTGGGTTTGCTTTGCGCAACGGACCAGGGCGCATCCGTGTGCCGCAAGCAGTGCGATTTCTGGTCGACGAGTCCAGGTTGCAACACGGGCCAGCACTGCAACGTCAACGGTGTTTGCTTCGCAGCGCCCGGGGACCCTGCTGCAATTGGTGCCCCGTGCGGAAGCGGGGCAGTCTCGGGTGAACCCTGCGGGTCCGACGGGAAGGCTTGGCGAGGCTTGTGTCCCGGCGCTAGCCAGACTTGCGCCAAGGCCTGCCGTGGCGGCGTGAGCGCTGACTGCACCAGCCCTCAAACCTGTAACGCCAACGCCGGCGAATTGGGGATCTGCACGTAACGCCTCGGGGGCAGGGTAGACCCCCGACTGAGACGGTTTCCTCGAGCCGCGGCTCCCGACACAGCTCGGGTTGCAGATCTTGATTCTCCCGGGGCCCGCGGCCTCGAGACCCGCGGCGCCCATGAGCATCACCGCCCAATGCGCGGCTTCTTGCGGGAGCTGAGCGCGCAAGCTCGCGGGCAACACGGCGTCGGAGCAATTTCACGCAACCAGACCTGCCGCAGACCGACCAGCGTTCGATGCGCACTCTGGTTGATTTGGAACGGACGCAGGCGGGCAGGTTTCGCCTACGTGTTCGTCGAGAAAGCGACGACGGCAAGGTAGACGTAGTCGGAAGCGTCGAGGGTAATCTCGACTCTGCGCGGCGCATCGCCAGGCGGGCACTCGGCCACTGGGCCCTGATCGACGAGGTTGAAGCAATGGCGGCCCGCAGCGCCTCGCCCACACGCCGGGCCAAGCGCGAAAAGTCGCGGCGCTAGCGCCTCGCCCACACGCCGAGCCAAGCGCGAAAAGTCGCCGGGCTTGTGTCTCATTCCGCGCCGGCACAGGTGCAACAAGTCGCGGCTTGTTCTGCACCGGCACAAGCGCAGGAACTCGCGGCACCGACACACTGTTCGCGCCCACGACGCAAGCGCGAGCGAACTGGCTATTTGCACCCCGGCGGTGTCACGCCTCGCTCCCAACCGCCCCCGCCCAACCTCGCAAGCGCCACAGCGCCGAGCACCCAACCGCCTCGTCGCCCAATCTCGCAAGCGTCCGACCCGGGCGCGCGAGTGCCAGCCACGCCGAACTCAGTGACCACTCAGCTTCGCCTTGACCGCTATCCCGCCCTCGACCACAGCGGATTCCGCCGCGAGGTGGGCCACAGTTTGAGCAACACCGTGTTGGCCGCCTGGGAACCCTGCGGCGACGCCCGACACCAGGATGGCGCTGGCGGCGTGCAGGGCCGTGTGATCGAAATGGCGGTTCATCGCGCCCGCCTGCTGGAGGAGCCGCTGCAGGTCCGTGACCGCCGCCCTGATGTTCTTGGTGAGGCGCGCCATCTTGCCTGCCGCCTCGGTCACTCCGCGATGATCGCCAGACTCGACCGCATGGCGCATGTTTCGATTAGCATTCTTGTACTCGGCGTGTTGCCGCAAGAACCCGATGTATTTCTCGCGCGTGCGGTCGAGTTGAGCACTGACGTCGCCAGTCATGTATCCAGCGGCTTTGTCGGCCTCGCGAACCGCCTCCTCGAGCGGCTGAGCCGATTCGGTAATGAACGACTTGGCACCAGCCCACGCCATGGAGCCCACGGTGCCAGCCGTTGCTCCAACGCCCACCGCGAACTCCGCACCCCGCGTGACGGCAGGCACCGAGCGAAAGGCCTGATTCACCTTGTCCCGCACTCGATCCATGGCGACATCAGCAGCCTTGATCTTCGCCACTGACACTTCGATCCGGCTGCGCAACGGCGGCGTTGCCGATCTGGTTTTCAGCGCCTGTACGATCTTGGCCAACTCCTTTTTCTCGATCTTGATCGCGCTCGCGAAGGGCTCACCCGCTCTCATCATGCCGAGGACATCACCCCGCTCATCACGCGACAGACCCTGCAGCTTGCCGAGCACGCGCTCGGCAAGCGCCAACCTCTTCAGCCCAGTGCCCCCTGATGCCGAAAGCGCTCGCACGACTATTTCGCGGTCCGACCCAGGCAGGTGCTGAGTGCGCAACTTGACGGCCTTGTCTGCAAGCGCAGGATTGTTGCGTAGCGCCTGCTGCATGAACCGAAAGCGGGCCAAACTCTGCACTCGACCTGGACTTGCAGTCCCATAGCGCTTCGCGCCAAACTGTCTCGCCAGGGCGTCGACGTCCACGCCGTGACCAGGCATGGCCGCAGCCACGCCGCCGAGGGCGGAACGAGCCGCGCCAACCCGAGCTCGAGCTCCAGCACGTTCAGCGCCAGCCACCAGGCCTGTCGAGGACGGCGGCGACAAGCCTGCCTTCGCAGGCTGACGACGCTTCGGACTGGGAGCGTGTTCCAGGGGCTCGGCCTCGGCCGCGCGTACATCTGACCGACGTGCACTGGACGCTGCAGTGATGGACATGGGCCCATATCGGCACCGGCGGGGCGGAGTTGCGTCGTTTTTCGCCCATTCCCCGAACGGCCGATTGCGCCGCCCGTGAGCCGAAACGCCACCCCCACTCTACTCGGGTCCCTAGGCGCTCGTGATCGCTGAACTCAGCCCTCCCGCCTTTCTGGACGCCAGGCGCGAAACAATTCTCAAATCGAAGTGGGTCGTGCGGAAATTCTCGCTGTTGGCCTTGATCGCGATGGGCATGAGGCGCAGCCAGCCCACAGGCGGCGATCGATGGCCGGCCAGGTAGCGACGGGCACTGCGCGAAGGTCCACGCAGGTCCACGCCGCCACCTCGCGATCGCTAGGTGCTGGAAGAAGTGAGTGGCGACCAGCCGCAGTTTTGTGAAATCGGCCCGGCAACTCGCTTCCCCCAGGTTGACGGCAGCTAGCCACCGGCCGCACCATCATTGTTCGACCATGGCCACGTCATGCCTTCAGTGCGGCAATCTGGTAGATGTCGAACGCTTCTGTTCGGTGTGCGGCGCCGAGCAGATCGCCGCGGCCCCGGACGGGGATCCGATGATCGGCAAGGTCGTCGCCGAGCGGTATCAGGTCTTGGAGCTCATCAACTCCGGCGGCATGGGGCGGGTGTACCGCGGGGTCCAGCGGGTCCTCGACCGCCCGGTCGCGATCAAGTGCATCCACCCTGAGCTGGTCACCGACGAGGAGGTTGGGATGCGGTTCCTGGAGGAAGCCCGCGTCGCCAGCCGCTTGAACCATCCCAACATCGTCAGCATCTACGACTTTGGTCGTGCCTCGACTGCAGAGGGTGGCTACCCGTTTCTCGTGATGGAGCACCTGAGCGGTCCCGACCTGGAGCAGGTGCTGGCCGCGGATGGGATCCTCCCCGTGTCGCACGTCGTCGACGTGGTGGAGCAGACTCTTGGCGCTCTGGCCGAAGCCCATGAGCACGGCATCGCCCACCGCGACATCAAACCCGGCAACATCATGCTCGAGCCGCGGAGACGCGGCGGCTACCACGTCAAGATCATCGACTTCGGAATTGCGCGCCTGCGCGACAAGCGCCGCCTCACCCGAGTCGGCACCGTCGTCGGCACGCCCCAATACATGCCACCGGAGAAGCTCCGAGGCGGCGAGCCCGGGCCGGCGGCGGATCTCTTCGCAGTCAGCGTGCTGCTGTACGAAATGCTCACGGGAGAGCTGCCGTTTCCGGGCCCTGCAGCGATGGATATCGTGCGCCAGCAGATGGACAAGAAGGAACTCGACCCGCGAACCGCCGCGCCGGATCGCAGCATCCCGGACAACGTGGCCCACACCTGCACCCGGGGCCTCGCCTTCGACCCCGCAAATCGCTTTCCCGACGCCCTTTCCATGGTTTCGGCCATTGCCGACCCCAGCAAGCTTGCACTGCGCCGGGCGTCGCGTTTCCCAGCGCGGGGTGCGCCGACGGAGCGCGAACTCGAGCGCGCGATCACGCGGGCAACTCGCAACGAGCGCCAAACTCAGGAAGCGGAACCCGACGACAGCGAAGAGCGCGCCCTCAAGGCCCGCACCCCATGGGCCAAACAGCTACTCACGACGAAGAAGCCGTTCCTGGTTTGGGGCCGCCCGGGCGTGGGCCGTTCGTGGCTGCTCCGGCGTGCCGTGCGCGCTTTCGAGCAGGCCGGCAACGCGACGCTCCTGATCACGGCGCCGCCCACACCTCTCGACGAGATAGGTTATGGCGGGCTCCGCGTCGCGATTCGTCGCCTAGTTGGATGGTCCACTGAGGAAGAGATCCGAGCCGGCGTCGAAACCGTGAGGACGACAGCCACCCGCAACGCGCTTCAGGGGATCTTCGGGCAAGACGTCGGCGGTCGCGGAAAGCCCAACAAGACGCGGGCAGCGGTTGCAGCGGCCTTTCGTTGGGCAGTGAAGATGGCTGTCGAAACGACCGACGAAGGCAAGTTCGTCCTCGCCATTGATGACGTTGATCTTCTAGACGGCGCGTCCTTTCTCGCGGTGGCCGATCTCATCGCGAGCGCGCGAATTCCAGGGTTCACCCTGGTCGTCACGGCGAGTTCCGCCCTGGAAGACAAGCTCAGCCGGGCAATGGTGCGACAAGAACTCCGTGGCTGGCCCAAGGAGCTTGCGACGGAGAAGCTGGGCGAGCAGCAAGGCCTGCTCCAGCGCAACGACGACGACATCGAGCCCATGTACGTCGAGCAGCTCATCGCCAGCTTCGAAGACGACTCCTGGTCGGCGCCGATCAACTTGAACGAAGCCGTGGAACAACGACTTCGAGTGCTGCCGCCGGATGCCCTCTGCACCCTTCAGGCGCTGGCGGTTTGTGGCCCGAGCGCAATCAGCACGCTGACGGAGATGGTGGAACGGCCCGACGACGTCAACACCAGCCTGCTGCCCCTGAGCGAACTCGGCTTGGTGCGAGTTTCCGACGGCAAAGTGCGCTTCGTTCACGACTTCATCGGTCGCGCTACCCTCGGCCTCGCGCCCGCCGGCGCCATCGCCGCCATTCATGAAAAGGCCACGGCCGACGCAGTAGAACGTAGCCTTGGCGTCGAGCTGCAGGCCTACCATGCGCTGCGTGGCCGACCGGACTTCGAGGCGTTTCTGCTCGTCGAGGAAAGCGCGCGGCTTCGGCTCAGCCGCGGCGATCCGGGATCTGCCATCGCCGTGCTCCAAGACGGCATCGAAGCCGCCCGCACCCTCATGCTCCGGGACCAGGACGAGATGGCGAAGAGCGGCTGGCTGGTTTTCGGCCGTAAGCTAGGTGAGCTCTTACGCGAGGTCGGTCGCACCCGAGAAGCCGCACATGTCCTCAGCGAAACGCTCAACCTGACCGAGCCCGATTCCGCGGCGCGCGCGCACATGCTCGAGCAGCTAGCGAAGATCGCACAGACTGAAGGGCGAACCGTGGAGACGGAGATCCTGAGTTGCGAGGCCTTGCGCATCGCGGATCTGGTCGGTGAGCACGAGCTCGCGGGTCGGCTCCGCGACTCGACGTTTCCGCTCAGTGAGGGCCCAGGCGCCCTGACCAAACCTCCGTCGGCAGACTCCTCGACGTCCCGACCTCGAGTTCTGGTCGTCGAGGACGATCGCCCCTTGGCAAGAGCTCTGGAACGCTGGCTGCGCCGCAAAGGCTCCGCCCCAACCGTCTGCCACTCCGTTGCCGAGGTCGCACAAGTCGAAGGCACTTTCGCTTGTGGGATCTACGATGTGTTGCTGCCGGATGGATCGGGACTCGAACTCGCCGACGAACTGATGGATACCGGAAGGGTTGCCAAGTCCGTCTTCTTCACTTCGTCGGAAGAAGCGGGGGTCGCAGCCATCGCCGAGTCCATGGGCGCGATGGTGCGCAAGTCCATGGGCTTGCTCGAACTAGAAGCAGTCGTTGACGCGGCCCTGCGCAACGCCTTGAAGCGAAGCATCGCGAGCTAGCGGATCTCCAGCAGGTGTTGCCGGTTGGGCCTGGAGCACCTCGAAACAGAGCATCGCGAGCCAACGGATCTCCAGCAGGTCTTGCGTTTTTGGTTTGGGGGGTCGCATCAGCAGTGCGAATCAGGGCACTACTCTCGCCATTCCCCACGCGGCACGCCCGCGGCGGTGCGTGCCTTCTGTGTTCCGTCCTTTTTGAACGCCCCCAAGGTGCACCCGAGCAACGATGGCCAGTGGAAGACCGCTGTCGCTCCATGGGATCTTGGGACAGCCTTGCGGCCATCGCCGTCAAGCCCAGTAGTGGACGCCGGTATCGATCCCACGACGCTGCCCGGATTATCCAAGGAAATCCTGAAGGACCTTTCAGCACACGCTTACTCCGACGCCGATGGGTCCAAACGCCCGAAGGGCGCCGCTTTCGACGTTGGCGCCCACGAATTGAAGTGAAGCGCGCTATCGCGCTGACCGGGGAGCACCCAAGATTCTGGACAACTCGCCCCGACCGCGGCCGATTCCCGCACCACACTGCCCGCCCTCTTTGTGTGGGGGGGCACCGTGCTTCTTTCGAAGCTTGCGTGGCGGGCGCAATGCTCCGGAGCCTGAACCCCGCAACTCGTCCCGACTTCGACCGATTCACACGCCACACTGCCCGCCCTCATTGTGTGGGGGGGCACCGTGTCGTTTTCGGGAAGTTGCGTCGCGGTGCTCATGCTCCCGGCGTCACATGCTCTGGATGAGCTGCCGCAGACCGGGCCCGGCGAAGCCGGCGGTCTTCTTTGGGGCGAAGGCGCCCAAGACCAAGGCGCCAATGATGTACGCGAGGATCGATGCGGACTGGTGTTCGCTCAGCTTGTGGCCCGAGCGCCCTCGGATCGCGTCGATCTCGAGATCAATCATGCGGCGCACTTGTTTGAAGAGAGTCGGGTTGCGGATCGCTTCGGCAAATAGTCCGACCCAGCATCGGGCTGCGGTGACGTCCGCTCGTTCGTCGAGCTTCAAGGCGCCATCCACGTAGGCCAGTAGTGGGTCCTCGCCCTGCTCGTAGCTCTGCACCCGTCTACGGAACCCGGCGATGAGCGTCTGCAGCAAGCTGACGAGCAAATCCTGCTTGCTCTCGAAGTGGTGATGCACCAGGCCCGGCGCCAGGCCGGCCTCGTTCGCCACGGCTGCGATGGTGGAACCCGCGTAGCCGTGATCCGCGAGCACGCGGGCAAAGGCTTGCAGGATCTGCCCCCGGCGCTCGGCGCGTTTGCTCGGTCTTCCCATAGATTGGTTGTGTAACCAATCTATGGGCTACAGGCTAGTTCTACACAAAGCACAGCGCCCAGTGGGCGCAAGGAGGTAGCCATGTTCGAGTTTTTGAAAGGTATGTTCCGCAGGCAGCAAGAAGCCGTCAGCGTTGACGACGGAGGCGTCGTGCGCACGATGGCCGACGGCCGCACCGAAAGCGTGCGCTGGAGCGAGCTGCGCGAAGTTCACATCGTCACCACCGACCAAGGCCCGTTCGTCGACGACGTGTTTTGGCTCCTGATTGGCGACCAAGGCGGCTGCGCCGTGCCCTCGGAGGCGGCCGGCTATAACGAACTACTCCACCGCCTGCAAGAGCTCCCTGGCTTCGACAACCACGCCGTCATCGCCGCCATGGGCTGCACGGACAACGACAGCTTCCCGGTGTGGCAACGCGGCGAAGTAGCGGCGTGATTTCAGCAGTTGTCCACAGCTGAGAGGCTGTTTCTGACAACTGTGGCGAGCCCGTGCCGAGAGGGTGGAACGGCAGCCCTCTTGGGCGCGCGGCAACTTGGACGCCACCAAGAAGTGGCGAGCCCGTGCCGAGAGGGTGGAACGGCAGCCACCCATGACGAGCGTGGTCAAATATACTATAAATATATTTGAAATGGCAACGAGCGTGCATATCCCAAAGGACCTGCTCGAAGCGGTCGACCGTCGGGCGCGGGCGCTCAAGATCAGCCGCAACAAACTGATCATACGCGCGTTGGAACGAGAGATCGAGGGCGCCGCGACCTGGTCACCTGGTTTTTTCGAGCAGCTGGAAGAGACAGATGAGCAACTCGAGGCTGACGTTGACCGGCTACTGGATGCTGTGGTGGGCGCGCGCCGATCCAAGGGCCCACCACTGTGAAACACATCCTGGATACGAACGCGGTGTCCGCACTGATGAAGGGAGACTTGAACTTACTCGCTCGACTACGGCGAGCAGAGAAGACGTCAGTGGCAATCCCCCAATCCGTCGTCTCCGAGATCGCCTACGGAATCGCCAGGCTCCCCACCTCGAAACGAAAGGGAGTGCTGACGGAGCGTTTCGAATTGGTGCGGGAAGAACTCAGCAGGATCCCGTGGACGGACGAGACCAGTGACGCTTTCGGAGCGATCAAAGCTTCCTTGGAATAACGTGGTGACGTCGTGGAAGACTTTGACATCGCTATCGCAGCCCACGCCGTGGCGACCGGGAGTGTTTTGGTGACCGCGGACACAGCTCATGTGGTGCGAATGCCCGGATTGAAGGTCGAGAACTGGACGCGCTGACCTTCGCGCAACAAGGCGCCGCGCCCCTCCCACGGCGGCGCAGGCGGCTGGTGGGCAGCGGCGTGGTGGGACGGCCGCCGCTCCCGGTAGGGACGGCCCTTTACGGGCCGCCCCCCGGACAGATCCGGACGTGCGGATTTCCCGCATCCGGCTCCTCAGGCCACGGCTTTGCTACGCGAAGCGGCGCGAGGCATCGGGTTTCGGGAGCGGATTGCGCTCCAGTAGCCGATCCATCGCAGGCCAGGTGAGTCGCGCTTTGTCGGAGCGTCGAGACAGCCAGCGCTTCCACTTCCGCACAGTGGCGAAGTACAAGCTCCAGAGGCGGCTGAAGTTGCCGGTACGGCCGAAGTAGGCGTAGTGACCGCGAAGTTTCGCAGCCAGCGCCTGACGCTGTACTCGCACAGAAGCATGCCGGTGATTCCGACACCACTGTGCGATGGCGTTGACCGCTCTCTGGTATCTGTCTTTCGCTGTTCGCGTCCTCACCACCCACTTGCCAGCCAGGCTCTTTGCCCAGTGGAAGGTGAAGCCGAGGAAGTTGAAGGAGCTAGGCCCCGATGGCCCCTCACCCTCGCCGCCGCGACGCCGTCGGATCCGGTCCGGCCGTTTGAACGGCACGAGCTTTGTCTTTTCGGCGTGCAGCGTGAGCCCGAACTTGGCGAATC
Organism: Polyangiaceae bacterium; assembly: GCA_965222375.1. GTDB lineage: Bacteria > Myxococcota_A > Polyangia > Polyangiales > Polyangiaceae > JACKEA01. The sequence goes on along the minus strand of CBDCTZ010000016.1, from coordinate 674,864 downwards.
GCTTCGGCAAGACCTCGAACACACGCCTGGCGTCTTCCTCGAACTCGAACAGCATGACGGCATCGTCCGCGTAGCGAACGAGGTGCGCCCGAGCCCGAAGGCGGGGACGCACTTGTCGCTCGAACCAGACGTCAAGCACCTCATGCAGGTAGATGTTTGCCAGCAACGGCGAGATCACCCCGCCCTGTGGCGTGCCGGCATCCGGGTAGCTCAGCCGCCCGGACTCCAGCACTCCTGCATTCAGCCACTTGCCGATCAAGCGCAGGATCACGCCATCGCGCACCCTGCAGCGCAGCACTTCCCGTAGTCGTCCGTGGTCCAAGGTATCGAAAAACTTTCGTATATCGATCTCCAGAACCCAACCGCCAGCCATCTTGACCATCGGTGTCCGAAGCGTTTCCAGAGCCTGGTGCGCAGAGCGCCCTGGCCGGAAGCCATAGGAGCAGTTCAAGAAGTCCTGCTCATAGACTGCTTCGAGCACCATCGCGACTGCTCGTTGCAACACCTTGTCCTCGAAGGTTGGGATCCCAAGCGGGCGCGTTTCCTTCCCTCCCCCCTTGGGGATGTGCACACGCCGCACGGGTGGGGCTCGGTATGTGCCGGACTTCGCGCGGTCGAGCAGCGACTGGAGATGTTCCTCCAGGTTGGCCGCGTACTCTTGCGCGCTCTGCCCGTCCACGCCCACAGCACCATCCTTGCGAGTCCTGCGGTGCGCTTCGCGCAGCCACTCCAGGTCGATGTGATGGGCCAGCGTCGTGAACGCCATGTCGGGCGCTTGCTGCGCCAGCGTTGCTATCCTTTCGACTTTCGTTGAGATGCTTGTTGAGCTCGATGTCTCACTCATCTTTCCCTCTTTCGGTTCCGTGACCCGGCGCCATCCTTCGCTCCACCGGGTCGCTTGGGAGGCTTCCCCGGCTTCGACTACTATTTGGCGCTCGGACTTCCCGCCCGCCCCACCTCGCTCACTTGCGCTTGCTTGGCAGTTCCGGTTTCCCGGAGCGGACAGGACCTCTCAAGTTCCTCGGTGACCCCTTCGCGCACATGCCGTGTTCTACGACCTCGGTGGGACCGCGGAGACACGCCGTCGGGGCGTTGCCCCTGACTCTTGCTCCGCTGGTATTGCCTTCCGGCCTGTGCTGAGCCGTCGGCTCCCACGACTACCAACCTTTCGCGGCCCAATTGCACGGCCTGCACGCTCGCTGTCTACGCTTCGCAGCAGTCCTCCCTTTCGGTTGTGACTGCCACGCAAGACTCGCTTTCAGCTGGCGGCGCACCCTTGGCTGAGCGGGACTCCAACCCGCTGGGTCACTACATCAAGTTTCAGTTATGTCTGGCTCTTACATGACTTCCTCCTGATCGAAGCTTTCTTGACGCACAGCACGACGTTTGGGAGGGGCAAGCCGAGCGGAGCGAGGCGGGGGTGGGCAGCCAAACAAACAGAGGTAGTCGCAGGCGACAGCCCGAAGTTTCTAGAGCTGCGCACCGGGTCCGGAATAGGGGCCTAGCTGTCCGCTGTCGTTGCTGCCCCAGCAGCGTAGCGTTCCGTTCGCTAGTATCGCGCAGCTGTGACGGCCGCCGGCGGCGAGTTCGACGGCGGCCGCGGGGATGACTTGCAGAGGACCCGCGGGCGAAGCGCCGCTGTCGGTAGCGCCCCAACAGTGCACCGCGCCGGCGTCGGAGCGAGCGCAGCTGTGGCGGGTGCCGCAGGCGATTTCGACGCTGGGCGGAAGACCGGGAACCTGAGCGGGAACCAATCCGTCGACACCTGGTGGGGTGCCGAGTTGGCCTTCGGCGTTGCTACCCCAGCACCACACGTTGCCGTCGACCAGAGCACACGCATGGTCGCGTCCGTTTTCGACAGCGCTGGCGCTGGCGGGTAGGCCTGCGACATCGACGGGGGCGAGCGCCGCGTCCTTGGTGCCGTTGCCCAATTGTCCGTGATCGTTGAATCCCCAGCACTTCACAGCGCCTGAACCGGTGACCGCACAGGTGAAGAAACCAGCCGCGCCCATGTCTTGCGCGGGCTCTAGGCCCAACACGCCCACGGGTGTGAAGTTATCGCCCAGGGCGCCGGTCCCCAACTGACCCGAGCTGTTCAGGCCGTAGCACTTCGCGCTTCCGTCGGTGGTCAGGGCACAGTGGAAGTAGATCCCGAGCGCCATGCTGGCGACGAAGGCGAGCCCCGGCGCATCGACGGGAGACGGGGTCGCAAAATGGTTTCCATGTCCGGGTTGACCCGTGAAGACACCGAATAGCGCGTCGCCCCAACAGGTGGCGTGCCCCGCTTGCAGCACCGCACAATGGGACACTGGGCCGCCGAAGACCGCGCGCACTCCCACACTGAGCCCCTTCACGGGTAGCGGCTGCACCGAGCCATTCAAATTGACATCACCGACGCCCAGCTGGCCGAAGGTGTTGTCGCCCCAACACTGCACTCCGCCCTGAGCCGTGATGGCGCAGCTGGCGGAGCCGCCTAGGGACAACCGCGCCGTGGAAGGTGCCAGGTTGAGCGAGGCGTCGACATTGCCGCCACTGTCCGACAGGCCGACGTCGGCGGCTGCGTCGACCTCTGGCTTAAAGCTACCCACCTCGGAGCGCGTGGAGCACGCCAAGGACAGCGCGCCGAGTGCGGTCAGGCAGGTAGCTCGAAGCCAGGGGATGCGAGCCGCAGTAGGCAACGGAGAGGCAGTGAGCATGCGCACCGACCTGACGCTAGCGCCCCAACAGCGCGTCGATGCGGCGGCGGTGCCCGGACTTTGGGTAGTACTTGGCGAACTGGTCCCCTTTGGCGACCGCCTCGGAGCGGCGACCCAGACGAATCAAAGCGTCGATCTCCAGCACGTCCCGCTCCTGGGAAAACGCCGAGCGTGGATAGTCACTTCGGTGCCGGGCGATCAGCCGCAGCGCGCGGGCTGGGCTGGAACCCAAGGCATCTTGGGCGCGGCGCAGATCCGCCATGGCGTCTGCGGCTTTCTTCTTCTTCTTGGGCTCGGCTGCGGTGTCGGCCAGCGGCGCGGGCGTGGCGCCCGAAGCGGCCTTGGGTGGCTCCTCCAACTTGGGCAAATCGTCGATGGACACTACGGGTGCGGGCCCCGTTGTCGACATCGCCTTGGGCGCAACTGCAGCAGGCGCGGCGACGGAAGCCGTCGTGGCTGTCTGGGGTGGGGGCGCAGTGGGCGTGGAGCGCGTCGCCGTGTAGACACCACCCGCAACCACGAGTGCAGCGAGAGTGCCGAGGGTGGCTTTCGCGGCGACGGAGCCCCCGGCGCCAACGGCTGCGGTCGCGGGTGCAACGCTGGCGCCGGCACCGGTGGCCGCCTGGGCGCCTTGTGCCAGCTCGGCACCCGTCCGCGCAGCCTCCGCACCGGTCGATCCTCCGAGACCTTCGGCCCCGCCGCCGGGCTCAGCCCCACCCGTGCCTTCACCACCCCCCGTGTCACCGCCACCAGCGCCGTCGGAGCCATCGGGCGCACCCGGACCCATCTTGTCCAGCAGGGCGAGGGACAACGCGTTCATGCGCTGCTCGCCGGGCACGTCCCTGCGTGCGGCGCGCAGAAGCTGTCCCATCAGCTCATCGGAGCCTTCGTCGAGACGCGGCACGTGTTCGTACTCGCTCATCCCGCCCACCTTCCTTGAGCTGCGCGCCGCACCGACGCCTGCACTTGCCGGCGCGCCGCATGCAAACGCGAGTACGCCGTCTGCGCGGGGCACTCGAGGGCAGCCACGATGTCATTCATGGGCAGCTGCTCGATCTCGTAGAGCACGAAAACCGCGCGCTTGTCGTCGTCGAGCTCCCCGACGGCACGATCGAGCAAGGCGCGCGCCTGCTGGTCGGCCAGTTGATCGTGCGGACCGTTTGGCGCGGTCACTTCCGGCGGGGACGCGGTCGGTAGCTCGCGCTGGTTCGATGCGCGGCGCCGATGGCTTTGCGCCACTCGCACGGTGATACCGTAGAGCCAGGTCTTGAAAGAAGAGCGATGCTCGAAGGAGTCGAGCTTGCGAAACACCACCAAGAACACTTCTTGGCACAGATCATCGGCGTCGCTCTCGGACATGCCCAGCCGGCGCAGGGTGCGCCACACGAAGGGCCCATGCTCCCGAAACAGCTCCGCCACGTTCGCAGCCGCCTGCGCGTGGGCAAGCGACGCGGCGCTATCGCGAGCTGAGCGCGGACCGGCTTCCGCGGCCAGAGACGGGGAGCTGAGCGCGGCCGTCATGGTGATGGAAAGAGTAGCGTGAGGCCGACGCCGCCGGAAACGGCCACCGGGGAAGGCTCAAACAGGGTTTGATCACTGCCGTTTGCGGCGCGATAGGTGACTTCGGAACGGACCAGCGGCGCCAGAAAGGACGCGCTGGCCGTCAGCGCGACTGGGCCCGCGAGCCCCAGGGAAACGCGGCTTGGAAGCTGCAAATAGACCGACGGTGCATTATCGGATTGCTGCGCGTCGAAGCCCTCACCGCGGCTGCGCAGTGCGCCGAGCAGCAGGCCGCCGCAGAAGTGATAGCTCAGCCGACCGCTCTTCAGCCCCAAGGGGCACAGGGCCGCGCCGCCGTGCAGCAGCGACAGCTCTGCGCTGGCGCCACGCTCCGCGTCCGTGGTTTTCGGGAACCAGTAGGCCGCCGAGAGATCGATGTCCAAGAAACCGGGAGGGTCGAGGACAGCCGCCGCGCCGACACCAAGTGCCGGACCAGGAAGCAATCCCAGTGCGCCGGTGAGCAGGGCACTGATCCCAACACGCCAACGTTCGGGTGGTAGTGACAGCGGCGTCACAGGAACGAGAACGCGTTCACGGCGAACGACGACCTTGGGCTTGGGCTCTGGGGGTGGTGTCGCAGGCTCAGGCTTTTCGGACTTGGGTTCGGAGAGCCCCGCATCGGGATCGATCAGGACCGACACCACGAAGACGAGACCTTCGTCGAGGGAGGAGCACTCCGCGTCTTTGCTATCCAGTGTGCGCGTGCCGAGCAGGGTGCCGTCACTGTCGCGAATGGTCAGAACTGCCTTCCACTTGTCGCCCGCCTTGGACAGGTGTCCCTCCACGGACACGTCGGCCTCTGCGGCCGAGACGAAAACCTTCCGCGCCAAACGTTCTTCGACGGCGCGTGCCAGCGCTTGAGTCGCGATGCACGACTCGGCACCCTCGAGCCGAACCCAACTCAGGGATGACGTTCGCGCTTTGGCCTCGTCCGCATGCCCTGCCCCCGCAATGCCCAGGCAGCTCAAGGCGGCACATAGCCCCAGGCCCAGGGCTGACGCTCCGGGCAGGCTTGCTAGCCGCTTGGTGGGGGTTTTGATGCTAGTTCGGGCCAATTTGTCCCCTCACTTACGATTTCGCGGGGCCTGGCGCCCCCGAAGTCGGATCTTTTTTTCATAAGCCGCCCGGGCCTGGCGCACTCAACCCGTACTTCTCCAATCCTTTGGGCGGAAGCCCCAGGGGCGGGGCACCGCTGCGCCCGCTCTCCCGCTGGCACGTCCGGTCTGGCGGGACCCACGGCGCTTCGTCGAGGCGAGCGGAGCTTTGTCTTGGTTGCTTTGAACTTCAGGAGTCTCCCATGCGTACTTGGTGTTTATCCCTGGTCGGGGCGCTCGCCCTCTGTTTGATGGGTGCATGCAATGGCGGTGACGGCGGTGGCGGCGGCAGTGTCGAGTCGGCGTGCGAGAAGCTGTGTCGCCGGGCGGGAGAAGCAAACGCAGTGTGCGCGCCCAGCGATTGCTTGATGAAGTGCCAATCCGCGCAGCCCAAATGCGACGCCGAGTATCGCGCTTACGTGGCGTGCATGGCCGACACGCAACTGCTCGGCTGCAACACTGTCACCAAGAAGCCCATGGCAGTGGGGGCGTGCGCGACCGAACGCACCGCGTTTGAAACCTGCGCACCGACGGGCACCGGTGGTACGGGCGGCCTTGGCGGCGCCGGCGGAACCGGGGGCATCGGGGGCGCCGGCGGCTCAGGCGGAATCGTCACGGGACCGTGCGATCCTCTCACGGCGTCGTGCGTCGGATGCGGCACGGGCGCGCCTTGCGAAGCCGGACAAGCCTGTTGCTACGACGACCCGACTCCAACCTGCAAGCCCGCGGGCACCTGCGGCGGACAGCTCGCCGCGGCCTGCGACGGATCCGAAGACTGTCCAGGTGCGAAGTGCTGCGTGAACTTCCTGACCCAGCAAGGCGGCACGGCCAAGTCAGGCAACGCCGAGTGCTCTGCGGCCGGCAGCACCGTGTGCTGCTCCGCAACGCCGGGCACGGCGGGCTGCAGTGGCGACAAGACCGTCGAACAGTGCGTTTGCGCTCAAGATGCGTTCTGCTGCAACACGGAGTGGGACGCACAATGCGCAGCACAGGTCTCAAAGCTCGGTTGTGGCAGCTGCGGCGCGGGCTGCACGCTTTCCAACGCTTCTACCGGGTCCGGTTCGAGCATCAAGAGCGTGTCCTGCCGCAGCGGCGACGACTGCAAGGGGCTCAAGGGCCAGTTCAGCGTGCCCTATTCGGAATGCTGCGGCATGAACAACTTCGTGTACGCCTGCGTGAGTCAAACCTACGCGTCGGCAATCCAACAAGCGGGCGGCAGCTGCAAGTAGATCGCAGCGTCAACGCAACCGCCTACTGAGGCCAAACCAGAGGCACCTTTCGCCGTCGGGCCGAACTCGCTGGTTGAGGCACTGCGCCCGAGTCTATAGCCCGGTCGTCACCACATAACTTGTGGTGATCCCTATCCAGGAGCGCCGCAACTCTTGGCGAAGCCTAGCGACCCATCGGCTCATGGAGGCGAGGCCTGCATAGGCCAGCTGCCCAGTGAGCCCGAGCCGCGTTTGTCCGCCGGCCTCGCGAACCCTTTCGCGCCGCTGTTGGCTCCAACCACTCAGAGGGGGCCCAAGTCCCGTGATTGCCATGAAATACCAATCTTTACGTGTATTTACAGCTCTAGCCCTGTCCGCCGCCGTAGCTTCCAGTTGCTCGGGTACGAGCCAAGACCCACCCGCGAAGCAGGCCCCAGCGCCGATGCGAGTGAAGGTCACGTCCGCCGAAGATCGTGCCGTTGCGGCCCACTACGTGGCGACGGGCACGGTGCGAGGTCGAAACACCGCTGTGCTCGCGAGCAAAGCCATGGGCTACGTGAAGAAGCTCCACGTGCGCCCCGGAGATCGCGTGAAGAAAGGCGACGTGCTCGTCGAGCTCGACGCCCGAGACGCGCGGGCGGAAGTGTCTCGTGCCCGCGCGAGCATCGCCGAAGCGCGGGCAAGCCTCGCACAGGCGAAGCAGAATCACATCGCGGCCAAGGCGGGCGCCAAGCTCGCGAAGCTGAGTTACGGGCGAGCCAAACAGCTCAGCGAGCAGAACGTCGTCAGTCAGGAGATGTTCGATGAAGCCGACGCGAAACGCCTCGCTGCCACCGCCAAGGAGAGCATGGCGACGGCCGGCCTGAGTACGGCGCGGGCCCGGCTGAGTCAGGCCCGCGCCGCAGCGACCCTGGCGTCCAGCTTGCTCGGGCACCGAAAGATCGTCGCGCCCTTCTCCGGGCGAGTCGTGGCGCGCAGTAGCGAGACGGGAGATCTCGCGGCGCCGGGCAAGCCCCTGTTGGAACTAGAAGAAGAGGGCGCCCTGCGAGTAGAGGCAATCGTCGATGAATCCCAAGCGGGCTTCATCGCCATCGGCAACAAAGCAGAAGTCGACGTAGATGCCGTACGGAAACGGCTGTCGGGGCAGGTGGACGAAATCGTTCCCGCCGTCGATGTGGCCTCTCGGGCCTTCGTCACGAAGATCCGCTTCAACGAAGTGCCCAGCGGGATCGATCTTCGGCCGGGCATGTTTGCTCGGGTGCACTTCCCCCTAGGCAAGACCAAGCGGCTGATGGTCCCCCACGCTGCCATCTCCACCCGCGGCCAGCTGGATCGCTTGTTCGTCGTCAGCGACGGAGAGGCGCGGCTACGCATCGTGACCCTCGGAGGTCGGGATGGAAAACTGGTTGAGGTGCTCTCCGGGCTCGACGCCGGAGAGCGCGTGGTTGCCGCACCCAAGAAGGACCTGAAGGACGGCGCCAAGATCGAGGCCACGCCGTGAGTGCTTCCCGAGGCCTAGGCATCGCAGGGCGCCTAGCTGCCGCGTTCGTTCAGTCGAAGCTGACGCCGCTGTTGATGCTCAGCGCCATACTGGTCGGCATCATCTCCGTGTTCCAACTCCCCCGGGAGGAAGAACCTCAGATCTCGGTGCCGATGATCGACGTGTTCGTCGGCATGCCCGGCGCCTCACCCAAAGAGGTCGAAGAACGCGTCACCCGGCCCCTGGAGGCACGCATCCGAGAAATACCTGGGGTGGAGTACGTCTACTCCACGTCTAGCCAGGGCATGAGCACGGTGATCGTGCGCTTCGAGGTCGGCGAGAACGAAGGCCAGGCCATCTTGCGCCTGCGCGACAAGCTGCTCGCCCACGGGGACGCCATTCCCGCTGGTGCCAGCGAACCGCTGATCAAACCGAGATCCATCGACGACGTTCCCGTGCTGAGCCTCACGCTGTCCAGCGATCGCTACGACGGCTACGAGCTACGCCGCGTCGCCGCCGAGCTTTCCACGGCCATACGAGCAGTCGACAATGTGAGCGAAGTCACACTCATCGGTGGGCAGCGGCGGCAGGTACGCGTGCTGCTCGATCCTGAACGCCTTGCGGGTCGAAACGTCTCACCCCTCGCCGTCGCGAACGCCCTGAGCGCCCACCGCGGATTGCTGTCCGCCGGGGCCGTGGCCCAGGCGAATCGCGAGCTGTTGGTCGAAACCGGCAGCGTGCTTCGCACGGCAAAGGACGTGGGCGGCGTCGTTGTTGGCGGCGCTGGGGGGCGCCCGGTGTACCTGAGGGACGTCGCAAAGATCGTCGACGGCGGTGAAGAGCCCGCCAACTACGTGCGATTCGGTCTCGGCGCGGGCGCACCGGACGCCGACGAGGCGGGGCGCACGTCGCAGCCCGCAGTGACGCTGGCCATCGCCAAGCGCAAGGGCGAAAACGCCGTGGACGTCGTGCAAGGCGTGATGGCGAAAGTCGAGGCCGTGCGCACGGATCTTCTGCCCAAGGACGTCCGCCTCTCCGTGACTCGCGACTACGGAGAGACGGCGAACGAGAAGAGCAACGAACTTCTCTTTCACATGGGCATCGCCATCGTGAGCGTGGCTTTGCTGATCTGGCTAGCGCTGGGACGAAGGGAATCGGTGATCGTCGTCCTAGCGATCCCGGTCACCTTGGCCCTCACCCTCGCCGTGTTCTACGTGCACGGCTACACGCTCAACCGGATCACTTTGTTCGCACTGATCTTCTCGATCGGGATCCTGGTGGATGACGCAATCGTGGTGGTCGAGAACATCACGCGCCACTACCGCCTTCCCGAGAGTCGCGGCAAGAGCCTGCACCAGGTTGCCGTGGACGCCGTAGCCGAGGTCGGCAATCCGACGATCTTGGCGACCATGACCGTGGTGGCGGCCATCTTGCCCATGGCCTTCGTCAGCGGCCTGATGGGGCCTTACATGCGTCCAATCCCCATCGGTGCCACCGCCGCCATGATGTTCTCGCTGCTCGTGGCATTCATCGTGACGCCCTGGGCTGCGGTGCGCCTCTTGCGCAAAGACTCGGCAGCTCACGACGAGACCGAGGGCCGCAGCACTCAGGCCTATCGCCGCGGAATGGGTTGGCTACTTGCGAAGGGGCGTCGGCGTTGGGGCTTCTTGGGACTCGTGGTCGCGCTCTTGCTCGGCTCCATGGCCTTGGTTGGCGTAGGCGCGGTTCAAGTCAAGATGCTGCCCTTCGACAACAAGAGCGAATTCCAGGTCGTGATCGACATGCCCGAAGGCACCACCCTCGAGCAGACCGCGCGAGTCACCGACGAGATCGCGCGAGCGGTGGGCAACGAGCCCGAGGTTGTTGGCTACCAGAGCTATGTTGGCACCTCCGGGCCCTACTCCTTCAACGGCCTCGTGCGCCACTATTTCCTACGCCGCGGCTCCAACGTCGCTGACATCGTGGTTCAGCTACAACCCAAGGGCGACCGGCCCGACCAGAGCCACGACATCGCCAAACGCGTACGCACTGCCATCACGCCCTTGGCCCGGCGCTTCGGCGCGGCGGTGAAGGTCGCGGAAATCCCGCCTGGACCCCCCGTGCTTCAAACCATGGTCATAGAAATCTACGGCCCCGAACATGAGGGGCAAATCGAGATCGCCGAGAAGGTCAAGAAGGAGATGGAGTTCGTCGGCGGCGTTGTCGATGTGGACTGGTACGTGGAAAACCCCCAACCAAAAATCCAACTCGTCGTCGATGAAACCAAGGCGGCGCTGCACGGTGTTTCCGAACCCGAGGTTGCCAGGGCGCTGTCCCTTGCATTGCGTGGGGAACGCTCGGCGCTGCTGCGCGACCCTCGGGAGCGGGAGGACGTTCCGGTGGTCGTTGGGCTCGACCGGCCAACCCGTTCGGATCTGTCTCGCCTCAAGGGCTTGGGGGTGGCGGCTGGTGACGGCTCCATCGTGAGCCTGCGGGAGCTGGTCAAGGAGCAGCGCACCGAACACGAGCGCAGCATCTACCGCAAGAACCTGAAACGGGTCGTCTACGTCACCGCGGACTTGGCCGGTGAGATTGAGAGCCCCGTCTACGCGGTGTCGGTGCTAGGGCCGAAGTTCGATCAGCTGAATGTCAACGGCTACAGCATGGAGCAGCACACCGCGGAGCAGCCCTCGGACACGAGTCGCTATGGCATGAAGTGGGACGGTGAGTGGCACATCACCTACGAGGTGTTTCGCGACTTGGGCCTGGCCTTCGCCGTCGTGTTATTGCTGATCTACGTCCTGGTCGTGGCGTGGTTCCAGTCCTTCAGCACGCCGCTCGTGATCATGAGCGCGATTCCGTTTTCGCTAGTTGGCATTCTGCCGGCACACGCGGCTATGGGGGCGTTCTTCACTGCAACCTCCATGATTGGCTTCATTGCCGGAGCCGGCATCGTGGTGCGCAACTCCATCATCTTGGTGGATTTCATCGAGCTGCGACTGAAACAAGGCGTGCCGCTTCGTGAAGCCGTGGTGGACGCAGGGGCCGTGCGTTTTCGCCCCATGCTCCTCACCGCAGCCGCAGTGGTGGTGGGCGCGACGGTGATCCTCTTCGACCCGATCTTCCAGGGTTTGGCCATCTCGCTGATGGCCGGCGAGGTGGCGTCACTGCTACTGAGCCGAGTGACCGTACCCGTGGCGTACTACATCTTGCAGAAGCGGCGACAAGGGCGGGAGTCGAAACAGACTTCTGCCGTCGCGAGCCCGGAGCCCGCCCCAGCGTGAGCCGTGTACCGATGTGGCGCTAGTCAGCCTTCAAGAGGGGAATCGCGCCCGGAAGGCACGCACCACGATGTCCACGCAGGCAGCGATGGACAGCGTCGCCGTGTTGAGCAGCAGATCGTACAGAACCGGATCCGCGACATCGACGTCGAAGTGTTGTCGATAAAAGGCGCCACGCTCAGCGTCGATGCGCTGCACCAAGGCGCGGGCATCGCCTGGACTCAAACCACGACGCTCTCCAGCCCACTTCACGCGGTGCTCCAACGGAGCGATGGCCCGAACTCGCAATGTGCGCGCCGGGTCCAGGATCAAATGTGCGCCCCGCCCGACGATCACGCCCTTGCCTTGCTTGCCCAGGGTGAGAACGACCTTGGACAAGTTGGTCAGGTATTCACTCGGCCGAAAGCACTCGCCATCGAAGAGCTCGGTGACCCACTGCGCAACGTCGTCCCGGGCGCGTTCATCGAGACCCTTCACCAGCTCATCTCGCACCTTCGCCTTGCGCGCCACCTCGTGCACCAGCTCCTGGGAGTGGTACTTGAAACCGAGCTTCTTGGCGGCTTTGCGCCCAATCTCCGCGCCACGACCGCCGAACTCTCGACTCATCACAATCATCGGCAGCTGCTCGGCGCGGGTAACGCTCCGCTTGGGCGGGCTCTTGATGGACGCCGCCCAACGCAAGAGGTTCTGATTCGCCAACTGCTCAACACTGCGTGCCACGTCGACGATTTTAGCACGACCGGGGTGAAACGGCTGCAGGCGCAGGCGCGTAGCTCTGAGCGTGAGGGTCTTGTCAGCTTCGCTGCTCGTCCTGCTTCTGGGCTGCGCTCCGGTCCAAGAAGACGAGCGTGTGCCCGGTCCAGGTGTGGCCAACCCGGGCGGCGACGCCATCAGCGGTTTCGGCCTCGGCTCCAAGAAACCCGAGGGCGCCATCCAAGCCCTCGAACTGACCGATGCTGATACCGGCGCGCGCTTCGATGCCCTGGGTCGGTCCTTGGACGGAGGCCCGCGCTTGACCCCACTACCGGGCTACAACCAGTTCTGGTTCGCCTGGAGCGTGTTCAACCACGATAGCGAAGTGTTCCGGCGCGAAAGCCCCGTCGCTACTGCGGCCATCGCCTCCAACGCCACCTGCGCCGTGCCCTGCGAAGAGATCAATCTGGGCTGCCCTGGCAAAGATTGCATCCCCGCCTTGACCTCTCCCAAACACGTCGCGCCGGGTCAAGACGGCTCAGACTACGTCGCCAGCAATTCCTTCGTCGTCGGTGTCGAGGTCGACGGCATTGCCAGGGCGTATCCCCACAACGTGCTGTGGTGGCATGAGATCGTCAACGACCAAGTCAACGGCGTTCCGATCGCGGTCACCCATTGTCCGCTGACGTTCTCGAGCATCGGGCACGACCCGACTGCGTTTGCATCCGGCACCGCCGAGCTGGGCGTGAGCGGGCGCCTCTACAACTCGAACCTGGTGTTCTACGACCGCAACGACGACACCTGGTACTCGCAGCTACTGGGCTCGGGCACCAAAGGGCCCGGGCTGGGCCAAGGGGCGCCGCGAGTGCACGTGTGGGAAATGACTTGGGCCGCCTGGAAGGCGATGCACCCCGAGTCGACACTGCTGTCCAGCTCGACGGGCCACGCCCGCAACTACGAGCGCTATCCCTACGGCAGCTACTTCGTTGACGATGGCGACACCTTTCGCCCAACTGAGCCCGCTCCGGACCCGGCGTACCCAGGCAAGGCGCTCACCTACGGCCTGCGCATCGGCAGCCACGCCAAAGCCTGGGTGCACCGCGAGCTGACGGCGTGGGTGCAAGAAAACGAGGGCGAAGATGCACCCGTAGTCGGTGTGATCAACGACCAAGTGGGCGATACCAAAGTGGCGATCGTATTCGACATCGACGCCGGCTACGTGCAGGCTTTCGATCGCACCGGTGCGGCCGACTTGAAGCGGGCACGATGACCAAATGGCTGTCCCTGGCTTCACTGCTGTTACTCCTGGGTTGCAGTAGCGGTGATGACGACGGCACCAACTCGACCACACAGGGCCTTTCTTGCGGAAAAGACCAATGCACTTCGGGGCAGATCTGCGTCGCGACCCGGGGCGCCTTCTGTATGCCCCTGCCACCCCCCGGGGGCAGCTGCCAAGCGGGCTGCCTGCTCACGGAGCATTGCTGCAATTGCACCGCCCACGCGTGTTTCACACCACCAGCGCAGAGTTGCGGCAGCTCACCAAGTTGCGACTGCGTCGCGAGCGGCTTCTTGGACCAAGGCTGCCCAGCCGACCGCCGGGAGTGCACCCAAACCCCGCGGGGCGTCGAAGTGCTGTGCGTGAACGTGGACTACGACGAGGATCCCTTCGCGGACGCCGCAGCAGCCGCCGCGAGTGCCGACGGAAGCTCGGACGGCGACGTCTAATTTTGGACGCCGGCGTCCCCCAACGACGCTGAAACGCCATCGCTTCGTTTCTGGGCCAAATGCGAGCTCCGTCAACTTATATGCACTATGCATATAAGTTGTCCTGGTTGTCTTTTTTGTTGAATGTGCCGGCCAATCCCGTCATCGGCACCTCGCGCGATCGCGACCTGCGACGCTAGCGCCGCGGCTAGGGCGAGCCGTATACCCGCGTCTTCGGTTTGAACACCGCCCAAGAGAACCAGAAGTGGTTCACCGCCGCGATGGGCGCGAGCCGTTTGCCCTTCGACTTGCCCTCGGTCGCGTGCCCAACCAAATCCCAGTGGGAGGCGGTCGCGGAGTCGACGAACTTGCCACCCTTGAGCTCGAACTTCAGCGTGCTGTCGTCGAGTTCGGCTGAATAGGCAACCGCAGACCCCACGGCTCGGCCCTTCGCAATCTCCGGCTCATCCAAGGCCGATGTCGCACCCGGCTTCCAAAACACGACGATGGGCTTGCCCCCGACTTTGTCATTGATGACCTTGACCTTGCGCAGCACGGAGTACGGATAAGCGACCGCCTCGCCGCCCAGCTCGACAGCCAACACGCGCTCCACCGGGCGCAGCACATCCTGCGTCTTGGGACCGCGATACAAGAACGGCGGCTTGTCGACGTCGTCATAGCCGGAATAGGGGTTGTGCCCATAGCGACGATCGTGACCGGTCTCGCGAGACATCACCAAGCCTTGGGGATGCTTGCGTTTGAAATCCCTCCACGCAATCATCTGCCCAGGAAAGAAGCTCAAACGGCTGCCCGTGAGCTCACCGGCAATCGCGCGCCCCGACGCCTGTTGCCACCAGGTCTCGGTTTGCCGGTCGTACATGATCAGGTTGCTGTTGCGCAGCCGCCCGGTGGTTCCGAAGGTCAGCGTGCGGTCCTTGACGTCGCCTTCGAAGACAATGGCCGTGTTGCAGAGCGGGCAAAACGTGATGCTGAGCGCCTTGCCACCCACCACGTCGTTGGCGATCTCGTGATACATCAGCACCTGGATCGGGTAGGCCCGAGCATCGCCGCCCACCACGACGCGGATCACAGGCTCGCGAGGTTTGATCCACTCGTCGGCAGCGGCGACCGAGACGAGCTTGGGTTTGTCGAGGGGAGGAATACCGTCCTTGGGTGGCCCCCCGGACATGATCTCGGAGTAGCGAACGATGTGTTTGCTGAAATCCGTCTTGAACTCGGCGGAAGCGCCCAAGGGTGGCGACTCTTCCGGGAGCAACTCGGCGTTGCCCTCGGACGCTGGCTCGGCGGCAGCGCTGGCGGGCTGCTTCGAGGTCGGCGCGCTGCCCGAAGCTGGCTGGGAACCAGCGCAGCCGTTGCAGCCGCAGAGCAGAGCCGCGCTCAGCGCGAGGCTGAAGCCCGCGCGAAAGGTCACCGAAAGCCGAGACGATGGGATGGCCACCCAGCGAATACGGAGTGGCCCGCCGCAAGGTGTCACCCCGGTCGAGGAAATCTGAACCTGGCTGAACTCGGTTCGGCGTCGTGCCCGTCAGGTAGAGCGCTTGGTGGCGGCTTCGCCCTTCTCCGGCGCTGGGCTGATCAGGGATCGCGGTCCGGCGTGGGGCGCAGCGTACTTTCTGAGCAGATTCCGGAACTCTGCGGCGCGCATTGGCTTCTTGACCACCGCTTCGGCGCCCAAGTCGAGCAATTCAGCATCCGGATAGTCGCAGTGCCCGGTCAAGAAGATGAAGGGGCCGCTCAGCGGCCCGCGGCGCGCCAGCTCGCAAAGCAAGTCGCGTCCGTCCATGACTGGCATGCGCACATCACACACGATCAGGTCGAAGGATCCGCGGTCAAGGAGCTGGAGCGCCTCCTGACCATTGCTTGCGGTTTGGGTCTTCAGGCCGCAGCATCGACAGCTGCGGCTCAGCGCGCGCAAGAGCAGTGGGTCGTCATCCACGAGCAGGATCAGAGGCTCACTCCCGCCGTCTGTCATCCGCTGCGGTCCGCGTTCATGGGGAGCGTCAGAACGAACCTGGCGCCGTTGTCAAAAGGCGCCAGGCGAAGATCACCGTGGTTCTTCTTGGCCAGGGACCGAGAAACGCTCAGCCCCAGCCCCGTACCCCCGCCTACTGGCTTGGTGGTGAAAAATGGCTGCATCACGCGATCGCGAACCTGGGGGCTGACCCCAGGGCCGTTATCCGTACATTGAAAAGCGACTTCGTCCCCGTCGCGCATCACGTCGAGGGTAACCGTGGCATCTTGCCGACCCCGTACGGCGTCGAGCGCATTGTTGAGGAGATTCAGCAGCACTTGTCCCACGTCCGAAGCGTGCGCGAGGACCTCTGTGCCCTCGGGGAGTTCGGCATTCAACACCAGAGCGACGTCGTTTGCGCTGAACCGATTGGAGCTCAGGGCCCGGACGTCCGCCAACACCTCGGCGACGTTCACGGCTGCCGGGGCATCGTTACTTGGAGCACGAGACAGTGCCCGCATCGCTTTGACGACCTCGGAGAGCCGCGTCACCGTGCACGCGATGGCCGCGGCACTTTCCGACAGGTCATCTTGGCAAGGCTCTGGGCTGGACAGCTCCTCCACGATCGACTCGGACTCCAGATCCAGAATTTGCAGCGGTGTGTTGATCTCGTGGGCGATTTCTCCCGCCATTCGACCCAGCTCAGCCAATCGGTTTTCCTGGGCTTCAGCTAGCCGTGCGAGCACGGCGTCCGTAACGCAGGTTGCGCTCACGAGCACGCCGCCCGTGGAGCCATCTGCATCGAGCCAAGGGTGCACTTCCCAGCTCCACCAGCAGGCTGAGCCGTCAGGCCGCTCCAGGTGCTCCTCCTCGATCGCCACGTGCTCGCCTTGCAGCCCGCGAGCGCACAACTCGAGCCAGCGCTCGCAAAGGTGCGGCACCTGCTCGAGCCGTAGATGCCCAGTCTTGTCCGGGTTGGCGGCGTCGAGGCTGGCGCCCCAGCGACTGCTGGTCGCAATGTAGTTGAGCTTCGTATCCAGCATGGCCACCGGCGCGGGGACGTGCCGCACGAATTCTCGCAAGATCCGATGCTGGTCTTCGAGAACGCGCTTGGCTTGCTCCGTCGCCGTGACATCCAGATGAGTCCCAGTGAATCGGATCGGGTTGCCGGCTCCGTCCCGGGACGCGATCCGTCCTCGATCGAGGATGTGCACCCAACGGCCGTCGGCGTGGCGCATCCGGTGAACGTTCTCGTAGCGGTCTGTCTTGCCTTCGACGTGGGCCTTGATGTCCGCGTAGCAGTCGGCGAGATCGTCTGGGTGCACCCGCGACTCCCAGGTGCTCAGCTCCATGGCGACGCTCCCGTGATCCAGGCCGAGCATCTCGCACCACCTGCGGTCGAATTGGACCGAATTGTCGCGGGGATCCCAGTCCCAGATCCCCAGCCCGGAACCCTCGAGAGCGAGGTGGAGCCGCTCGATCAGGTCTTGCTCGGACAGATTGTCCAAAAAGGCGCGCAGCGGCGGTGTGGTTGGCATGGATCTCGGGTGTTGCCTGAGATCAACTAGTACGGCGCCCTGCGCCAATCCTTGAGGCAAAACGGTGGGCGTGTCGGCGCGGCCGTCTGCGACCAGCCCTCTACGGGTGACCCAGTGGTTTCACCATCGGCGCTTCGCTCTCGGTGTACCACCCTAGGACCAGGATCCTGGAAGCGCCCGTTGGCACCACAATGTCAACCTGCAACTGGTTCGACTTCGCCGCCGCATCGGCTTCACGAGTCGGCACGACGGGCGGCGGGGTCGAAGCCGTGTCGCCACCCGTCTCGATCGGTGCTGCGGCCTGGCACTGCAGTGCAGCTAGAGCGACGCAGAGTGCGGTCGAGGAAACGCGACGGGCGAGTTCGGGCATCGACCCCGCGTTACACTCGGTTCAGACCTTGGCGATCAGGGCTGAACTACACCCGCGGTCGCTTTGGTGACGGCCGCGATGTCGGCGCCAGGGTCACTGCCGTCGGTCGCCGTGCCCTTGAACTTGCTTCCGACGCCCAGAGCGAAGTTCGCGTCGAAAGCAACTTCGGCGGCCGTGGCGGACACCGCGTTGTCGGGCGGATAGGTCGCGGACGTCGTTGAACCACCGAAGAAGACGTTCTTTTTCATGGTGTAGGACGACAAGTAGTGATCGAGAGCACCCTTTCCCTCACCCTGGCCGGAGCCGAACACACCGTACTGGCCCCGCGCGACCACGTTGTTGGTGAAGATGAAGTTTGTGCCGTAGGGCGCGGTGTCTCCCATGACCAGGGCGGAGTTGTCGGCTTTAGTGATCGTATTGTGATCGATCTTGATGTCCTTGCCCTTGCCGCCGCCATAGACGAATTGAAACGCACGGCCCTGGCCCCCGTGGGTCGCGGAGTCGATTTCGTCGACGAGGTTGTGCGCAATGAACAAGCGTGCCGTTTCTTGTGACGGGTGGAGGTTGTCGCTGGCCGAAATGTTCATGCCCGACGCAGTGTGCCGCACGATGTTGTGCGAGAAGGTGACGTCTTCGACGGCAGACCAGGGTGCGGTGCCGTCCTGATTGCGAACCGTGAACAGGATGGCGAAGCCGACTTGCCCGTCGGACCAGTTGTACTCCATCACGTTGCCGGCAACGACGACGCGACGGGCATTCTTGAGCTCGAACAGGTTCTTGACGTTCCAGCCACCGCCCTTCCACGCCAGGTCTTTCTTGAAGTGGTTGCGGCAGATGTGGATGTCGCTCGGAACCATATTCTGAACACCCGGATCGCCACCGCCGAACATCACGTTTTCCGATGCTCCTTCGAGGTAGTTGTTCTGAATCACGAAGGGGCCGGCACCATCCCAACCAACGATGGCTTGGGAGTCCGCGCCTTTCTCTCGGAACTCGGCCAAGTACGAATCCACCACCGCCGACGATGCAGAGTTGAGGGTCACTCCGCGTCGCCCGCCGACGGGGTCTGCGTGGATGTAGCAGCGATCGACGATCATGTCGCTGGGCAAATCGGCTTGGGTGCTCGCGCTACCCGGCGCGCCGAACCTGACCATCGAGCTAACGTACTGACCCGCTTCGGCCGTGATCTCGAGGCCCACGAGGCGGTAGCCGCTCGCGCCCTTCTCGGTGCGGACCACGCTGGGACCTTGGCCCACGAGTTTGGCCATCTTGCCGCTCAGGGCCGGCGAGACTCGGGTGCCCGGCGCCGCGAACTGAGCGTCTGGAGTGGCGGTACGAATCACGATGACTCCGGAGCCCGACTTCTTTTTCAAGGTAAAAGGCCCGGTGAAGGTCGCGCCGGCTTCGAGCTCCAAGGTGTCGCCGGGTTGCGCCGCGTCGATGGCGGCTTGCAAGCTCTGACCCGATGCGACGGAAACGACCTGACCGGACTGCGTCGGGTAGATCAGGTCCACGGTGGCTTGCGGCAAGGCTTGTTTGATGTCCGGATCTGAACTGACCGGGGGGCACCCTGCCGCAGGTGCCACGCCACCGGTGCCCGCTGCGCCACCCGTCGCTCCACCTGCGCCACCTTGAGCACCAGTGCCCGCAGCGCCGGAGTTGCCACCCGACCCCGCGCTGCCACCGGCGCCCGCGCTGCCACCACCGCCACCCGAACTGTCGTCGCCACCACAACCGGCTAGCAACAGCGCCACCACACCCAAACTTCGCATCATCCGAGGGCCCGTCTTGCTCTCAGTCTTGACCGCTTTGAGTCGGAAAGCGAGGGCTAAGCGCTGAATTCCGCTGAGTTCGCGTCGGAAAACCTGGCTGGCGCGGCATTTCCTTTTGGTTTGGGGTCGCGATACTTGACGTCACTGGGTCGCTAATCTCGCCTTGGAGCACCGGCGCGAGAGTAGCGCACCAGTAGAAACAGCGATCGCCCACCGGGTAGTCATCGCTGGGCAGGCCGACATAGGCGCCGCGCACCCAGAACTCGAGCAAAAAGGCGACACGAACCACCGCGTCGTCGTCACTGCTGCCCGATAGCGCGGCATGCTCACGCAATCCCTACCATTCGGCATCCCGCTCGTACAAGAAGGCCTGCCGCACCTCCTGCGGGTAGTCGGCGATCCACTGGTCCCATTGGAACAGCGGCTGCATCGGAGACGCCATTATAGGGCCGCCGCGCGGGCATATTGTCTCGCCGACGCGACGTTTCCGCTGGCCGCAGCGTTTGGACCCATTGAACGCAGGCAGTGGAGGCGGCGCGTCGGAGGAAGAATGTGACGAGTATGCGACTAGCTTCCGGCACTCCCCGAAAACTACCAGCGACCAACCACGTTGGTCCGTCCGCAGCGCTCCCCGGAAAACAAGCAGCTCGGAGGCCTGGTCACGCGCAGACGAATGCGAGGAGTGCCCCACCCAAGGCGTTGAAAGCGCAGGTGCCGTTGTCGCAGTAGTCGCTCAGGCACTCTTCACTCTTGCCGCAGGGACTTCCGTCTTCCATTCGTGGTTCGCACGTCTTCGTCGAATCGGCACAGTAGGCCGCCTCGTTGCAGTCAAAAAAGCCGGAGCACGTACTCCCGGCCGGGAGCTGCTCCTCGCAGACGTTAGCCTTACAGTACGCTCCATCGACACAATCAGTGAAGTCTGCGCAGGCTTCGCCTACTTGAGCGCGCTTGGCGCAAACTCTAGTAGCGAGGGAGGCGCAGTAGAATCCGGCATCGTGATCGCACACGGGAGCTTGGTTGTTCACTGGGTCGCCGGACTTGCCCCAGCTGTTGCCGCGCTTTTCACCGATGCATGCCTCTCCTTCGCCGACCGTCACGACCTCCACACACACGCGAGGTCCATCGCCGGCGGGCACATCGCAGTAGCTCTGTCCAGCGCATTCCGACGATGCTTGGCAACTGGCACCCGGCTTCTGATCTTGACTACCCGCGTCGCACAGCACGAGGACTCGTCGCTGAGCTCCGCTAAGCTGGCCAACCTTGCCCGGGGGCTACCGGTGGCGGCGGTGAATCGGGATGGGTGGGCAGTCTGGTGCCAAGGGAAAATGACGCACCCAACAAACGAAAACCTAGGTCACGCGCAGACGAGGCCGAGCACCAGGTTGCCAAAGCCCGGGTTCTTAGCGCAGGTCTTGTTGTCGCAGAAACCGCTCAAGCACTCTCTAGCGCGGTCGCAGGCCTTGCCGTCATCCAGCTTCGGCTCACACACCTTGGTCGAGTCGGCGCAGAACGCGGCCTCGTTGCATTTGTCCGAGAAGGTCGGGCACGCACTACCGGTCGCGATGTCTTGCACGCACGTGCCCTTGCAATGGGCACCGTCGACACAAGCGGAATCTCCGCCGCTGCAGGTCTCGCCAATCTGAGCCCGTTTGGCGCATACCCGGGTGGTGCCTCCCTGGCAGTGAAAGCCCGCGTCGTGATCACACAGGGCGATTTGGTTGTTCACGGGATCGCCGGACCAGCCTTTGCTCTGGCCGCTCTTGGTTCCGATGCAGGCCTCACCTTCGGCAACCACGACGAACTCCGCGCATATGCCAGGCTCGTTGAAGCCGTTTTGGCGATCGCAGGTGGCATCGCCCACGCATTCCGAACTCGACTCGCAGGCAGCGCCGGGTTTCTTGCCACCGCCCACTGAGGAGCCCGGTGGGAACGCCTTTTGGCACGAGTCCGGCGGTGGGCGACCATCGGTCAGGTCACAGAAGTTGGGGTCGTTCACCTGCGCTTCGAAGTCGGCGAGGCATTGCTTGGCTGCGGCTTCGTCCGCTATCGGCACTGAGCCGAAGAAGAAGCGACAGCCCGCTTGATCAGAGGCGGGATAGCCTGCGTCTGCACAACACGGCTTGAACAGTGCGCAGTAGCGCGACGCGAACTCCGAGGATGTGAAACCGCCATCATCAGAAGAGCAAGCAAACAAGGAAGCGCCGCACGCGAGAGAGGCCAAGGCAAGCAAGGAACGAGAAGCGAAGCGAGCTAAGCCAAGACTCATGAGGTGGTGTAGAGCACGTGCCGTGCCGTATATCCAGACTGGAATTGTGCAGTGCCACTGCGTTTTTGCTGCGCTCCCGGCGAGGTTTGTGGCCTAGAACGCGTAACAGTGACGCGAGGTGTGACGCGTACGCCGTGGGTCAGACGTTCATCGCGTCTTCAGGAAGCTCCAAGGCGTGAGTCACCACGCGCGCAAGCTCATGGGACTGATCGGCACCTAGGTGCTGTCCAATGTATGCGCTGCCGTAGACGAGCCCGGTGAGTCCTAAACCGAGCGGCAGGGCCCACAGGGCCCATAGCGGTTCGTCGAGCAGCCACTGAGAAAAGGCGAAGAACATCGCGAAGCCGCAGCTGATGCCAACGATCGCGTACATCGCGACCAGCAAGGTCCACACTTGGGGCTGTGGACCCAAGCGACCATAGATCAGGGCTCCGCCGTCGTGGTCATCCACTTGGAGACTGAGCTGCGGCGACCAGAAGTGTTGCTGCTTGTCGAGCACGGTCACCTCGATGCAGCTTCCCAGCACGCTGCCCTGAACCTCGCGCTCCCTCACGCACTCCTTGAATCGACGCAGGACCTCCTCTGGAGGCAACTCCACGGTAAGCTCGATTTTGGGGCGGACTTGGGGCCGACGCATGCGTTCGTGAAACGAGAACTACCCCGCATCTCGAGCGACGTCCACGCGGCACGGAGCCTCCTATCGGCGCGCGTGGCCGGCACGCCAGAATTCGGCGCGCGGCTAGCAGCCGTCGGGCCCGCAGGCGGCACCCTCGGCGAACATCTCCGGCGCGGCGCTCACCTCTCCCCAGGCCTTGTCCAGCACTTGCTTCAAGACCGCTGGAGGCTGGGCACCGGAGACGCCATAGCGCCCGATGATGAAGAAGGGCACGCCACGAATTCCGATGACGCGGGCCTCGCCTTCATCGGCGCGCACAGCGTCGGCGTGACTATCGCTGGCCAGCAGCGAGGCCACCTCGTCCGCATCCAACCCGACCTCCACGGCCAGAGACGTCAGCTCCGAGGTATCTCCGATGGCGACGCCTTCACACAGGTAGCCGCGTAGAAAGCGCTCCTTCATGGCGCCCTGCAGACCCTTTTCCTGCGCCAGGTGAAGCAGCCGATGGGCGTCGAAGGTGTTGCCGGGGCGAATGCTCTTGAAGTCGAAGTCCAAACCGACACCCTTGGCCGTGTCCGTCATGCGCTCGATCATCGCGTCGGCGTCGTCGACGCTCACGTTATACTTCTTGCTCAAACGCTCCGCGTAGGCCACGGGCTCCCGCACGGCGGGTGCGCCCGGATCCAGCTCGAAAGCGCGCCAGGTCAGCTTCACCGCGTCCGCGCCCGCGTGCTCGAACTCGTCGAGGGAAGTTTCCAAGTGGCGCTTGCCAACGTAGCACCAGGGACAAGCGATATCGGACCAGATGTTGATGGGCAGTTGCTTTTCCATGACGGCTCCGCGGCGTTCCGGGGCGCAGTAGTATGGGTCGCGAGAACCGAGTGTCCAGACTCAGGGCTTCAGTTTGGCGTCCCGACAGCAACGAAAGCCGATGGAATAGTCGTGATAATCGGGCGCGTGGGTCGCCGTAGTGTAGGCGCAGCCGCGACCGTGTTCGTTCTTGGACGAGTAGTAGCCCCCCATGAAAATCCCGCTGCCGCGCGGACCCAAGCGGTGTTCGCCGTACTCCAAGGGGATCTGCTCCGGAAGCGCCGAGCTGACGTCGTCGGCGACCCATTCGTGCAGATTGCCCACCATGTCGAAGGCGCCTTCGGGGGTGGTGCACTTGTCGTAGGCGCCCGAGGGCGCAAGGAAGCCGGGCTCCTGATTGACCTTCGGGTTGTTGTAGTGACTGATCTTGGTGAAGAAGACCTTCTTGCCAAACACCTTGGTCAAGACATGGCCTTTGCGGGTGTTGCAGGTCTTTCGCTGCTCCTGTTTAGCCGCGTAGGGATAGCGGCGGTGCTTTTCGCCGGCGCAAGCGCGGTAC
Organism: Polyangiaceae bacterium; assembly: GCA_965222375.1. Lineage (GTDB taxonomy): Bacteria > Myxococcota_A > Polyangia > Polyangiales > Polyangiaceae > JACKEA01. The sequence goes on along the minus strand of CBDCTZ010000016.1, from coordinate 651,266 downwards.
CACTCCCTGGCGCTACACAGCCGCTTGCCCGCCGCAACGCAGGCTGCACTCGCCTCGATACGATTGATGTAGCCCTGGGGGGTGACTCCCGGCGCGCTCTTGGCGATCAGCTTTTCGCCATCGCGCAAGGTTTCGTAGGGCGAGCGGCGCTTGGTCGGATCGTCCGCGAGCACCGTATGCGCTTCCCAGCGGTCGATGCAGAAGTCGCCCACCAACGTCATTTCCTTCGAGCAGGGAAGATTTGGTTTTTTGGGGGGCCTGCTCACCCTTGGCGTCATCGACACCTCGCCCGAAGCCGCGGGTTGCGCCTGCGCCGTGGGCCCGTCGCAGCCCAGGCTCAGCGCGCACGCCACCGCGATTAGAGCCCACTCCGAACGCAACCGCCGACCATTCATGCAGTCGCAAGAGTGTAACCCAGGTGCGCGCGGTGCAATCGCCAAAGCTGGCCGGCCGCGCAGGCGAGATCAGTGGCTTGTCCTGGCTTGCTGAGGCTCATCACCGCAAATTCAAGTCCACGAAGGACAGCACTCGTGAGGTTTAGATACACCCTGAGCCCGCTCGGTGTTGCGCCAACTGGAGTGGGCGTCGCCATCACGGCGGGTGCACGACTCTTGGATGCGTGCTGCCGGGTTCGAGCTTTCAATCGGAACCGAGAAGCTTCCGCCGCGGAGCGCGTAGCCCAGAGGCTCGGCACCGAAGGGACACTGAAGATGGCGGGGCACGGAAGCTGTGCGGTGCGTTCACACTCGCGGCCCGAAAACCTCGGCGTTCGTCAGGTCCGCTTCTGGCCAAGACGGGCATGTCGTTTGCACGAGGGGCGCACACCAGTGTCTCGAAAACGTCTTTTGCATGTTTTGGTCGCGGCCGTCGTCGCTCTCGCGTTTCTGCCTGGTTGCGTGTTTCGATTCGCCACCCCAGACAAAGACGCCCTGCGCGCGAAGTACCGGGATGATGACGCGGCCTATCGTCGCGAGTACCTGAGGCTACGCCGTATTCGTGGGATCGTCGCAACTAGTGTTGGCCCAGTAGAAATCGGTGCGGCTGGTGCTGCCATTGCTGCGGTCGCATCGGGAGCCGGCTCCGACAAAGAGCAGAAGGAGCACGCCCCCGAAGACCGTTGGCAAGGGCCAGCCGAAGACGCTGGTGAGCAGGCGGTTGGGTACATCTTCTTGGTCATGGCGGCCGCATATCTGCTCGTGAGCGGAATCGGGGACACGGCCTGCGGAATTCGCGACCTGACTACGGACACGGAGTGCGAGTTCTTCTTCGAGGGCGAGCAACCCCCTGAACGTCACGCAAGCAAGCGGGCGGGGGCCGGCTACGGCGACTGAGCGACCGGAGAACACTGGCAGCAGTGAATGCTGGACCAAGCCGGCCGCGGAGACACTAGTCGAGCAGCAGCTGCGCCGCGGCCTCCTCTTGGGTGTCGATGCCCTTGGCCAGATCCTTGGGATCGAGTTCCACGAATACGTCGGGCTCGGAAGGTCGGCCCTCGAGGGCCACGTCTTTGTCGTCGGCGCAGCGATAGGGATCCAAAGTCGCGGTGAACTCTTTGGCGGCGCCGAACTGGATGCCAGCTTTCACCCCACCGAAGGCGCCCATGGATGGGGTCCCGACGATGGGCACATTGGTGGCCAGGTCGACCGCACGCACGAAGTAGTCACCCGCGCTGCCGGCGAAGGCGTCCGAGAGCACAGCGACCTTGCCGGAATAGGTGAAGGGACCGCCCGGAGTAACCACGAAGTCTCCCACGCTGCCAGTGGCAAGCTGGACGGGCGAGGTGCCCTCGAGTCGGTAGCCGCAGCGCGCGATGTGAGTTTGCTTCGCGCCCGGCATGCCACCCACGATGCTGAAAGCGACTGGAGACATGCCACCACCGTTGGCACGGGCGTCCCAAATGATCGCTGGCGCGTGGGAGACCTTGTCGAACTCCGCCTTGATGGCAGCGACCATCTGGTCGAATTGCACCTGGTAGGGCGCGTTGGGATCGGCACTGAGAGAATAGAAGCGTGGCAGCCGAATCACGGCGACGCCATCGCCTCGAATGCGGGAGGAGGCATCGAAGTTGGTGTTGCGACCGAGCGGGTCCACGCAGGGCAGCTGGTCGATGGGCGCTTCGACTGCGGTCATCTGCGTGGTCGAACCGTCAGCCCGCTTCACGTCGAGCACCGAGCCGACGGGCACGGCACCCAACAATGACGTGGCCGCCGCCATCCGCGCATGGTGGGGCGCCGGCGAGCTGGAGCCACACACTGGATAAAGCAGCGCCTCGGCGAACATGTCGTCCCCAGAGCGACCATCGACGGCGACAATCAGATCCCCAACCGAAAACCCGAGCGCATTGCCCGCTTTCGCGTGGGAAATCACCATGGCGTCACCGCTCGGGCGTGCGCAGGCGCCGTATCGGGACAGTGCTTGGCTGAACATCTTTGGCGTGGCGCAAACGCTTGGCTCGGCGCGCAGGCCGTGGTGTCCAATGGGAAACGCCAAAAGCGCAAGCCTCAAAGCCCGATACAGGTGCGGAGCGCTACCATCGCCGAGGAGGATCGTGGCGCGCACTTCGTCGCGAAGTGCGTTCACATCGACCGAAACATCATCCACCCATCCCGAGTGGTGCTGCACCAAGCCGATGTATTCGTCTACGGTGTCGATCTGAGCCTGCTGGACCGGGGTCGGCGTCGGTGGGAGGCATTGCCCGCCGCTGCACTGCAACCCCTTGCCGCATGGCGTGACATCGCTCCAGACGCTCGCGCCGCTCGTCCCCTCGCAGCGGCGAACTCCGTCGCCGGCGCACTCGCTCGCACCCGGTGCCGGGCAGGGTTCGCCAGCTGCAACGCAGGTTCCGGCGCGGCACTGGGTATTGGCCGGGCAATTCACGCCCGCGCACGGGTCGCCCGCGTCGGAACTGGAACAGCCGGACGCAAGTAGAGTGATGGCCAGGAGTGCTCCTGTGCGCCCCAGGGTAGTCCCGCTGGTCACTGACCTCACATGCACTGGATCAGTTCCTTTTCAAGGACAGCACCCAGTCCGAGGTCGATGGCGCGGAAAACGTTGGCGACGCCTGGTCGAGCTGGACCTGCTTGCTCGAATTCGTCTTGCCGTTGCGCGGGTTGTACCACTCTTGGGTGTAGCTGCCGGTGTTCGCGCTCCCGATCTTGAGCGTGAAGCTACCGCCGTTGGGCGCGTAGACCAGGTACTCGGCGCCGGTGCGGGCCAGGCAGTAGCCCGTGGAAGCGAGGTCGGAGCGGGGCAAAAACTTGTTCAGATCGAACTTCGCGGCCCAGGTCCGGGTGCGCGCCATCGCTGCGTCCGCACCGCTGAAGCCCAGGGCGTTGAAACCGTTGCCAGCGTTGGTGGCGGCGTCGACGGAAAGCAACATGAAGATGAAGCTGTAGCCTCGGGTGAAGAGCTTCCAGGACCACTGGCGCTGGAAGGCCGGCTTGTCGCCAAAGTACGCCGGGCTGATGTGATCCGTATCCAGGATCACGACCTTCTTGCCATCGGCGTCGGGCCAGTCGGTGTTGTTGTCGCCGCCTAGGGAGACCCAGTCTGCTTTGCTATTGAGCAAGGTGGCATTGAGCTGGGGCGCCATCTGGTTGGTGAAGCCCACTGGGTGCTGCTTGGGCTTGCCAGCCTGCTCTTGCTTGATGAAATCGATCAGCGACTTCTGCCAGTCCAGGTTCTTGGTCGTGGGGTCGCCCTCGTTCACGACCTCGTAGAGCACGTTGTCGAGATCGTTGACTGTATCGATGACCTTGGTCACGTAGGCTTTCTGAATCGCCAGGATCTTCGGCACGTCGAGGGTCTGTGCCTCGACCCCGAAGCCGTCTTTGTTGGTGTCCCCATCGATGCCGTTGATGTTGTTGAGCGAATTGAAGACGTTGTACTTCCAGGTCTGCTTCTGGGGCGCGGGCGACTTCCGGTGCCCGGACCAGCCTTGAAACAGCATGATGTCGACGTAGATGCCGCGCTTGCCGGCGTCGATGATGCGATCTCGCATGCGATCGAAGTACTTCTGATTGAAGGCCGTCAGATCGAACTTCTTGCCCCCGTCCGCGGCCGTGCCGCTCACGCGCTTGAAGGGCATCGGCTCGACGCGCTCTCCGCTCTCCCAAGCGGAGTTCTGCCAAGACCACAAGCGCATGAAGTTCTGCCCGTCGGCCTGCATGTGGTCAACGTAGGCGCAGTAGTCCAGATCGCTCACGTGGTAGGGGTCGTAGTGCAGCCCCTCGACTTGCAGGTTGTTCCAGATGTGCTGCCCCGTGAGCAGCTGAGCCACGCCAGCCTCGTTCTCCAGGTAGCGAGGATTGGCGGTCGATACCGAGAGAAGGGTCAGCTTCTGCGGCGAGGTTGGATCACCGCAACTGGAGGGCAGCGAGCCACCCGTTCCTCCGCTGCCCGAACTGCCGCTAGCGCCACCGAAACCCGACGCGCCGCCCGACCCGGCACCGCCAGCTGAGCCCCCCGTACCCGCTTGTCCCCCGGTCGCGGCTCCTGCGCTGCCGCCGGAGCCAACCTCCGCAGCTTGGTCATCACCCCCGCAGGCTAGAACCGCAAAACAGGCTATGGCCGACAGAACTCGCGGCAGGTTGTTGCTCGATGACATTTCGTTGTCGTCCGTGGCTGGCGCCGCGCCTTGTAAAAGCAAGCGCTGTGCCTCGACATTTTGCCTGGAAAACTAGCGCAGTCGACTGCCGCGCCGGGCTTGCCTGCAAAACCGCGGTTGGCAGCGCGTAGTTGCGCGGGCGGAACGCCCCGACGGCTCTGATTGGCTGGAGAGGGCCGCTGAGGGCTCAGCAAATCTGCCCGTAGTCGGGGCAGCAGTCACCATATTGGATGCACTGGCTGTCGCAGTAGCAGGAGCCACCCACCTGGGTATCGGTGCCGCAGTAGCCGACACAACTGAGGCCGCCGGTGGAACCACCGGTTCCGGTCGAGCCGCCCGTGCCCGGGCTACCACCGGTACCGCCGCCGCCTTGCTTGTTCTGCTGAGCCAGCGTTTCCAGGGCGGTGTAGGAGCCGCTACCGCCACCCATCTGAGTCATCACGACTTGCATGTTGCGCGGATTGACCACGGTGTGCAGGGGCGTGCCCACGGTCGTGGTGTAGGCCATGGAGTAGTTCGGATCCGACACAACTGCCGAAGAATGCAAGCCGTAGGCGTCCTTCCAAGACTTGGCCGCTTCGATGCTCTTCGGGCTGAGCATCAGGGTCACGACCTGAATGCCAAGCGTCTTCCAGTACTGCATCTTCGACTCGAGCTTGCTCGCCTCGGATTTGCAGATCCCGCACGACGTGCTGGCACTGATGAACAAGATGGCGTTGATGCCACGGGTGCCGTTGCAGTCGTAGAGATCTTGAACCGACACGGAACTCGGACTCGACTGCCCGGCGGCATAGCCCTGCCAAGCGAGGTGGGACGGCAAGGTCTTTCCCTGGGTGACTCCGCTGGGGCCCGATGGCCATCCACTGCACGTCTGGGCGCCGCCGCCTCCGCCCGTGGCCACGCTGCCGCCATCACCGGGAGCCACCCCGCCCGTTCCAGTGGGGCTGCCACCCGAACCGAAGTTGCCGAAGCCGCCAAAGCCGGGTGTGGCCCCAGTGCCGGTGCCGGTGCCCGGGGCGGTCCCGGAGCCAAAACCCCCGAAACCAGGCGCTGCAGCACCGCCATCCGGCAAGGATCCGCCACCCACACCACTGCTACTGCAGCCCAGAAGCAGGGCGCTGAGAACGGACAGAACGGGCCCAGAACTGTTCATGTCCCGCGATGTACGGCCAGGTGGGATGTTTCTTCCCCGAGCGGTGCTCGAAAGCGGACACCCGATTCCAGCGCCGCCCGCTGAACATATCCCGAGTGACGGCGGGCATTTACGCCCGCGCGGCAGGCTGAGATCAATCGCGGTGGGTGGAACTTCCTGCTGAAAGCGCGGTGCGATCCCTGGAGGACCGGGTTCAGCGCTCCTTGCGCTCCCTCGATACGGGGGATCTGACCATCCTCGGCTACGGTGAAATCACGACGGTATTTCGCCTCGACGCGGACGAGGGCGCGTTCGCCTGCAAGCGGTTCCCGGTGTTTCGGACCGCCCAGGACGCACAAGACCACCGGGCGCTCGTCGAGAAGTACGTAACTGCCCTCGAGGGCTGCGGGGTGCGCGTGCTCGAAACGGGATTCGTGCAGCTGACAACGTACAGCGATGCGACTGTGCTGTACCTGGTGCAACCCATGGTCGATCCCGATCGAATTGGCCCACGCTACTTTGCCAGCCTGAGCGTGGAAGACGCCCGAGAGAGATTCCAAGATGTACTGGGCGCGGTGAAGAGCGCCGTCTCGCCCACTCTCGCCGTAGACGGTCAGCTTTCGAACTGGGTGTTCTTCGAAGATGGGCTGACCTGTCTGGACATCAGCACGCCCCTCATGCGCTCGCCCAACGGGGACGAGCTGTGCAACTGGCAGCTACTCAGCCAGAGCGCATTGGGAGGCTTGCTGCGCCCGGCACGCGGGTACTTCAACAAGAAGATCCCCGAAACCGCGGCGTCCTACTACACCCTGCGCGGTCAGGCCCTGGATTTCCTAGGCAACTTGAGAAAAGAAAAGCTCGATCATCTGGTCGAGCCTCTCTTGCCGGTCGCCAACGAGGTGTTCAAACTCGAAACGCCCGTTTCGCTGGACGACGTGAAGAAGTACTACAACGAAGACGCTGACTTCTACGCGCTGGCGATGCGGCTCATGCGCGTCAATCGCTTCTTCTATCGAACCATCTTGAGGACAACCTACCCGAACTTTATTGCACCGACGATCGATCGCAACAAGTTCTAGAACACACGCCATGAGCACGAACACCGGAGACGCCAAAGCACGCAAGGCCGAGGCACTACGCCTTGCCAAGGAGTTCGTCTGCCCTGGAAAGGTCGACACCTTCACCAACGTCGGTATCGATCTAGTCATCGGGGAGCGGAAGGGTCCTTACATCTACACCCTGGACGGTCGTCGGCTCATCGATTGTCACCTCAACGGCGGCACCTTCAATCTAGGGCACCGAAACCCGGACATCGTCGCGACTCTGGAGAGTGCCGTTCAGACCCTCGACATCGGCAACCACCACTTCGCAAGTGAGGCTCGCAACGCCTGCGCCCAAACCCTGGCGCGCCTGACCCCCGGGGATCTGCACTACACCGTGTTCGGCAGTGGCGGGGGCGAGGCCATCGACGTCGCAATGAAAACCGCGCGCCACGTCACCCAGCGACGCAAGATCGTGGGGATCCACGGCGGCTACCACGGCCGAACCGGGCTGTCGGGCACAGTCGGCGATGACGCGGCGGCCCGGTTCTTCCTTAGCGGGGGGGGCGAGGGCGAAACTGAAAACGTCACGTTCAATGATCTAGATGCCATGGACGCCGTGCTGCGCAAGGGAGACACGGCTGCGGTCTTGATGGAGACGATTCCGGCCACTCTGGGCTTCCCTATGCCCGCGGCCGGGTACCTGGCCGGAGTGAAGAAGCTCTGCGAAAAACATGGCGCGCTCTACATCGCCGACGAGGTGCAGACCGGCCTGGGACGCACCGGCACGTTGTGGGCAATCGAAAACTACGACGTCGAACCGGACATCCTCGTCACCGCCAAGGGGCTTTCTGGTGGCATGTATCCGATTTCTGCAACCGTGATCAGCAAGCAGCACGGCGGCTGGCTTGCGGAAAATGGCTTCGCGCACGTATCCACGTTCGGGGGAGCCGAGATCGGTTGCCGGGTTGCGGACAAGGTGCTCGGGCTTTGCTCCGACGTGACCACACTGCAGCGCGTGGGCGCAATGTCGGACTACTTCGGCCAGGGTTTCGAGCGGCTCATGGCGGAGTATCCGAACAAGTTCCTCGAAGTGCGGCGCAAGGGCCTGGTCATGGGGCTCAAGTTCGCGGGGGATGTCGGCGGCGTGATGATGTCCAAGGCGCTGTATGACAATGGGGTGTGGGCAATGTTCTCCGGCTTCGACTTGGCAGTCCTGCAGTTCAAGCCCAGCTTGCTCGTCGACAAGTCGACCGCCGACGAGACCCTCAGTCGATTCCAGAAGGCGCTCGAGGCGTTTCCGGCATAACTGAATTCAACGTCCACCAGCTGGCGGCGCCGCCGCGTGCGCGCGGTGAATCTGACGAGTGTCAGCGCTGCCCTCGACACTGCGGAGGTCGTGATTAACCTGGTGCCGATGCCAACCGCAGTCAGAGCTGAAAGCCTCGGAACCAAGCCCGCTGTCGAGCCTCCCAAGGACCGCCAGATCGATAGGCGCACCCTGGGCAATACCGGAATTGTGGTGTCACGCCTGGGTCTCGCGGGCTCCTTCGGCGTCGACGCAGACGCGGTGGAGCGAGCCTACCACGATTTCGGCATCAACTACTTCTTCGTCTCTCCAAGAATGAAAGGGCTGGTCCAGGGGATTCAGCGACTGGTGGCGGCCGGCCACCGGGACGACCTAGTGATCGCGGCTGGTGCGTCCATTCCCACTGGAGGAAGCGTGAAGCGAGCCTGGGCCAAGCAGGCCAAGCTCTTTGGCGTCGATGGCATCGACGTCTTTCACCTCTTCTGGGTTCAGGCGAACTGGTACGTGACCGGCAAGACCTGGCAGGCGATGGAGCAGCTGAAGCAAGAGGGCAAAGTGCGGGCGCTCGCCGTGTCGTGTCACGATCGACCGCGTGCTCGGGCTTACGTAGACGAGCTAGGCCTCGATTCACTGATGATTCGCTACAACGCCGCCCACCGGGGCGCGGAGCGAGAGATCTTCGCGAGCCTCGACGAAAAGAACCGCCCCGGCATCGTGTCCTACACGGCCACTCGCTGGGGTCGATTGCTCAAGCCCGTGGGTGACCTCGGCCCCATGAGCGGCCCCGAGTGCTATCGCTTCGTGCTTGGGCACTCCAAAGTGGACGTGGCTCTATGCGGCGCGCGATCTTTCGACGAGTTGAAGAGCAACGTGGCTGGCGTGCTCGCGGGACCCTTGTCGCCCGAACGAGTGGAAGAGATTCGGAAGTTCGGCGATGCCGTCCGCAACACAGCGACGGGGCGTTTCGGCTTCAGTGGCATGTGATAGCGGGGTGAGCCGGGGCTGTATGCCCACTGGCTCAATCCCGCGCGGTGAGTTTGAGTTTGGCGCCGGGCGTGAAGTGGTTCGTCGGCTTGCCGTTGACCACGACCTTCGACTTCTCTTTCTCGATTTCCAGGGTAACGACCGCACCGTCGACCTTGGTCACCCGCACATCCGCAACGCTGACCCAGCCGCTGACGGCGACCTTGGCACCGAAAATTCCCGCGAGAGCGCCGATGGGACTCTTGTCCCCGGCCTTGCCACTGAAGAAGCGCAGCAAGCTGAGACTCTGGTCTTTCTCGGGGCGCTGCTGACCCGCGAGCTTCACGCGCACAGCGTTCTTCGTTCGTGCGACGAGCTTGCCTTCGATTTCGGGGGGTGGCTTGGGTGGCGCAGCGCCCGGTGGGGTGTCGGCAAGGCTGATCGGCTTCTTGACCTCGGCGGCATCGGAGGGTGTCTCTGCAACCTCGGTGGTGGGTTCAGGAGCGGGTTCTGCTTTCGGCTCGTTGGTGGCGGTTGGCTCTGGCGCCGCCTCAGAAGCTGGCTCTGGGAGGGGCGCTGGTTCGCTGGGTGGAACTGCCGGCTCAGGGCGGGGGCCGCCCGCGCAGGCCAAGACCGTGACCAGGGTGGAACCGAATAGCAATGTGAAGGGAATACGACGTACCAAGCTCATGAGGCACGCTACGCGCTAGGCTCGCCAACCTTCCCCGACTGACTCGATTCAAGCCACGCCGCAACTGCTTCTCACGGGTTCACGCAGCTGCGCGACGCCTGTCGAGCGTGTATCGCTCGTAGCGGCCCTGGCAGGTCCGACCCAAGATCAGTCGAATGTCGCGAGCCTGGGGGTCGATGATGGCGCTCAGGATGGTCATGTTGAGCGCGTCGCCGTGGCAGCAAATCGTGTTCATGTCGCCATCTGCGCCATCATGGTCCGCGAGTAGCGCGCGAATATCGTCTTGGGAGTAGGCGTGCCCCTCTCGGATGATCTCCTTGTAGCGCCGCTCCCGAGAGATGTTGGTGGCGTGTATGTCGTAACCCGCGCCAATGCCCGTGGTCTTCGCGCCAACGGGCACCTCCCGAACCTGAAGCGCTGGCAGCATGTACTTGTTGAAGGCGTAGAGGATGTCGTCGTCGCCGCTGCGACGCGCCTTGCGCAACGTTGCGGACAATTCCATGACGACCCGTGCTCCGGCACTATCGACGAGGGTGAGGAAGCCCCCGTTGGTGACCGGGGTGCGTTCGATGAGTTCGACGGCCTCGGCCACGTTGCGGCAACGGTCGAGGCATTCTTGAACGAGAATCGTCAGCAGTAGCGCCGACTTGCCCCGTTCGATATCGGTCGCGAACGCCTGGTTCAAGGTCGCAGCGAGGCCGTGTTCGTTGACTCCAGCAATGGCGCCAACCAGCGCGGGGTAGGTGACCGACAGGCTCGCCGCTGCGCCCTCGGGATGGCTGCGCCGAAGCATCAGGAAGCGCTCGAAGGACGGTGGGAAGTCGTGGTTGTAAGCCAACAACGGCACGCCCTCAGCGGTTTGATCTGCCGAGAATGCCAAGGCCGTACAACCGAGGCTCACGCTCGGATTGGCACTTTCGATCTCGAAGGCGTTGAAGCCGTAGATCCGCGACGGACGAGCGTCGAAACCGTAGGCAAGGCCGCGTAAGGCAGCGAGGTACCGACCCCCAGCATGGCCGCTCAACAGCTTGCGGTGACGGGCCAGGTAGTAGGCTCCCGCAACGTCCACTGCGGCTCGCAAGGTCAGCCCATGAAGCCCCGCCGGCATCCACTTCGGCGCGAGAGGGAGAGCGCGCAGCCCGTCGTACATGGGTTGCAGCGTGTCCGAACACGCTTGCCCCTGCTGCTCACCAAGGGTTGACGGCGCACCTGAGGTCTCGACGACGCGGATCATTCCCCAAGGGTAACCACCAGGCTCGCGAGTACAAGCAGGTGCGTTTTGATTAAGAACCCGGCGAGGGGCTCCCGGAGATCACGTCCACCGCGGCGCGACGCACTTGGTCGGCGTCAAAGGGCTTGGGGAGCACGGAGTTGGTTGCACGTTCCAGCAGGCCCCGGGCACGCGGCGTGAACACGCCCCCGGTCATGAAGACGACCCTCTGCGCGACCTCCGGGTGCACTCGGTCGAGCCACTCGTACAGCTCCATACCGGACATCCCTGGCATCATCAGATCGCAGAACACGACGGCGAAGTTCTGGTCACGAGTCAGGATCCGCTTCGCATGCTCTCCGGACCCGGCATCGATGACCGTGCAGCCCCGACCCAGGGCCCGCTTCACCACCCGTCGCAATACCGGCTCATCATCAACAACGAGTACGCGAGCACCTCGCAGGGGCGTCAAGTCGAGGCTGACGATTTGGGGAACCGTTCGCTCCAACTCGGCTTGATACACCGGGAGCCAAACCTTGAACAGACTTCCAACCCCCACTTCACTTTCGACTTCAATTCGGCCTCCGAAAGCGGCCACGGTTTGGTGGCAAATCGACAGGCCCAGACCAAAGCCCTTTCCGACTTCCTTTGTGGTCACGAAAGGCTCGAACAGACGCCCGAGCAGGTCGGGCTCGATTCCCGAGCCGGTATCTCGAACTTCGACCAGAACCTCGTCCCCGACCCGCCGGGTGCGCACCATGATCTGCTGTTCGTCGACGCTATCCTCATCAATGGCATGGGCGGCATTGACCAGCAGGTTGAGGAACACCTGAGACAATCGGCCTTCGCCGCCGAGCACCCGGGGAACCTCACCGTAGTCCTTGACGAGCTTGGCCCGAAAACGGATTTCGTTTTGCGCCATGCTCAAGGCGGTGGAGAGAACCTTGTTGGGCTCGACGGGGACCATCTGATCGTCGTCGACGCGGGAGAACGCTCGGAGATCCGAGACAATGTCGCGAACGCGTTCCGCTCCGAGCCGCGACTCCTCCACCGCCTGAAGCAGGTCGGCAAACTCGTGGTCCTTGGGGAGCCTCTTTTCATAGGTGGGAAGCTGTTCGGCGAGGGTTCGGAGGTTGTCGAGCAGGTAGGTCAGCGGGTTGTTGATCTCGTGACCCACGCCAGCAGCCAGAAGGCCAAGGCTGGCCATTTGGTCCGCATGAACCAACCGGGCCTGTAGGCGCTCACGTTCGGTCATGTCCACGACGGTGAGCACAGCACCCGCATACTCGCCCTCCTCAATCAGCGGCGCGATCTGAACGATCGCACTCATCCGGTCGCCGGCTTTACCCACGAGCTTCCAGTCCGCACCGGAGTGCACGCCAGCTCGCGCTTGCGCCAGCCCTTCGACGAAATCCGATTGCTCTCCCTCGAGCCCGAACTCCGTAGGTGCACGCCCCAACATCTCTCCCACTTCGAAGCCGAGGATCTGCGTCATGCGCGCATTGACGAAGCTGGTTCTGTCCTTTTCATCGATGACCCACAAGCCCTCCTGCATGCTTTCGATCAGAAGGCGGTAGCGCTCTTCGGACTTCTGGCGTTCGCTGACCTCGTGAGCCATCTGTTCGTTCGCCCTGGACAGTTCCTCGGTTCGCTCGACGACCCGGCGCTCCAAGTCGTCGTGAGCGCTGCGTAGGCGTTCTTCGGCTGCTTTGAGGTCGGAAATGTCCGTAGCGGCCAGCACAGAGCCCAGGGGCTCGCCGGTGGTGCCCGTCATGCTGGAAGCCGAGAGCAGTACGTGTACGTCATCACCACTGCCCTGTCGGGCCACTAGGCTCATTCTTGCGCCGCTGCGCCTGGTGAGGGCCTCCATGGCATCCGGCGTCAAACCAGGGAATAGGTAGGTCAAGGAGCTTTTCGGCAGTTGGGACTCTTCGCGCCCGAACAGATCATGCGCAGCGACGTTCGCCCATGCGATTTGACCCTGAGGGTCGACCAGGAGCAACGCTTCGTTCACAGTCGAGACGATCTCGTCGGCAGCGCCCGAAGGCGTCAGCTCGAGCATGCGGTATTGGGCGATGGCGTACACCAAACCCGCCACCCAGATGATCGTGAAGTCCGGGGCCATGTTTGGCACGACATAGATGTCGAAGTAGGGCAGCACGACGTCCGTCAGGGAGGACAAGCCCAGGGGTATGAACGCCGTGGAACTGATGATGCGCGCTTGTCGGCCGAAGACCGGATGGGTCGAGCGCATCGAAGAGCGCAGCAGCAGGCCGAGCCCCGCGCTCATGTAGATCGCGTAGTAGGCGAAGAAGAAGTAGGACCAAAACGAGTGTTTCCAGGCAAAGCCATGCCCCCAGGCCTGCAATGGATAGCCAGCCGCAACCCAGCCAGACCACTGCGCATTGACGACCAACGCCGGAGGGATGACCAGCGCAGGCCAGAACCACCATGCGCGCGACAGATTCGACTTCAGGAACGTGACAATGAACAGCGCCGCAAAACTAGCGAAACTGGCCCAAGCGAAGCTTCCAACGCTGTAGAAGAGCTCGGCTCTTTCGAGGGAAGTATCCGGGTGGTGGCACACCGCGAGGGACAAGCTCCAATGGAAGAAGCAGGCGTTGATGGCTGCACAGGTCCAGTTCAAGCGAGCTTTCGGCCCCCTAGCCACGATGTAGGCCGCCATACACAGGTACAATCCTGCGCAAACGAGATGCAGGGCCCAAACGTGTGCAGCGAGCTGGCTCACCAAGTCCATGGAACGCGAAGCCGGCAGATCCCGCAACGTCAACGATTTGACACCGGGGCAAACGCTCAGGTGTCGAAGCTACTTGTTCGCTGCACGTTCCACACGGGCGCCTTCCAGTAGCGCCTTGTAATGGTAGCCGCTGCCCAGGTCGTGGTTGGTCAGGAGCTTGCCATGCACCGTGACCGTCTCGCCCACAGCCGCTTTCTCGCTCAGGGGAAGGGTCACAGTGAGGTCGTTGGTCTTGTCCTCGGCCTTGCCCGTGCCATCCTGCAGGTGGATCCAGTTCTTGCCGAGAATACCGGAATTGAACTTGATGACGACACCTCGCACGGCGACTTGTTTGCCTGCGAGCTTGGTCGCCCCCGTGATGACCTCGAGGACCGTCTTGGCCGTTGGGCCGGCGGCCTTGCGCAGCTTGATCTTCGAGAGCTCAAGCTTCGGAGCCGGCGTGGTTGGCATCGGCGCAGCGCTGGACCCATGGGGGGCAGCACCTTTTCCATGGGGTGCTGCCACGGGACCACCTCGGCCCTTTAGAACCCCAAAGTAGACCCGATCGAAATTCCGCTTCAGGGACGGGCTCTTGAAGCCCCTCATCAAGATGGCGCGCTCGACGGTTACGGTCTTTCCGAGTTCGACTTCGGCACGGGGAACGGCGGTCCAGACCTTCTCGTTGCCGGTGTCGAGCAAGAGGTAGCTGTAGCTAGGGTGCGAGAGCTTCTCTACGACCTTGCCAGTAACCACCGTCTCCGTGGCACCCTCTTTGGGTCGTGGACTCTCATCGTAGGACTTGGCGCTAGCGCTTGCCTTCGGTGCTTCGCGAGTCGCTGGAGCAGGAGTCTTGTCACAGGCTGACAACAACGCGGCAACTGCCATGCAAGAAGACAGTTCCGCGAGGTAGCGCACGCGAGCCTTCCCAACCTCAACCGCTAGCAGCGGATGTTTCACCACGCAGGGTGTCGCGAAGCGCGCGCACCATGTCGAGAGCGGAGACGATTCCAGCAACCTTGCCCTCACGGGTGACGATGACGCGATGCACTCGACCACGAACCATCACGTCTGCCAGCTCGTCCAGAGGAGTGCCGGCGTCTACGCCGAAAACCAACGGAGTCATGATGTCTCGCACGGTTCGTGAAGTATCCGCCTCGACATGCAGGGTTCGCATTTCCGCACCGGACAGAGAGCGGCTGAGAGACTCGGCATAGAAGTCATGAGTCGTATCCTCACCGGACTCGTCATTCGCATCATCGCGCAACAAGTCGGTGGCCGAAACGACCCCCACTAGCTCTCCTGCTTCTCCCACCACGGGTGCACCCGTGATGCCATTTTCGAGCAGGAAGTTCTTCAGCTCTGCCAGCGACCAGTCGGCGCCGGCGATGAGCACCATGTGGGTCATTACGTCACGAGCTTGCATCGGGGATCTCCAGTAGGGGAGGCTTCCTAGCAGTTGTGCCAGGCGGCGCGCAAGACTGGCCAAACGGCGCCTGTCTGATCCGGCACGCCCAGGGTTTGCTGGGCCGGCGAGTCCTGCACGTTTTCGCAGTCCGGCTGCAGCGCTGAGGTGGAACGCGGCTACTTGGGCTGGACCGCTTCACACTGGCGGCTGTACTTCGACTCCACCCGAAACTTGCGAGCGTACTCTCTGCAGGTGGCGTTCGCCGCAGACTCGGCGCTGCGCAAGTACCTGAGAGATCTACTCATGGCGTGCTCGTAGGCGCGCCTGGATTCGGGATTGTTCCGAACCGAAGGCGGCAAGGGGACCCTGCGCATGTCAGAAATCAGAGCCTCGAGCATCGCCGCGACTTGCGCAGCACTCGCCACTACCCACCGCGGCGGCAGTGCGGGGCGGAGCGTGGGGATCTTCTGATAGGCGCGCTGCGCTTCGTCGATCAACTGACGGCGCTTCTTGAGCCATGCGGCAACCCGCTTCTGCACAAACCTCTGGATGGCGTCGTCTGTGTCTGGCCCATGGTAAGTGGGCGGCTTGAGCGCAGCGGCGATCCGGCGTTTCTGTTCCGCGTGAAAGAAGAGCGCTTCTCCCACCGCATTCAACGCCTGGCCCGCGCGAGACAAGGCGGCGCGATTGGTTTCGCCACCAGTGATTTTCTGCATGGCGGCCCCGGGGTCTTTCCAAGCTAGGAGCACTTTGTCGTACTCCCGGCGGGCGGCCTTTAACTGCCGTGCCTTGGCGTAGCCACGGCCCAGCAGCGCACGCGCGAGCATGCGGTCTTCCAGGCTCGCCTGCTGATCGATGCGCCTGATATGCGCGCGCAGGCGCCGCAATACGCTGGCAAACTTGCCGTCGTCTGCGTCGCTGAGTGCCCTGCGAACGTCCGCGTCCTTTGGTTCGTGACGGGGGGCGGGCGTCGTGGCCACCACGGGCACGCTGGGCTCCTCGGGTGCCGTGCCAACTTCGACATCCGTGTCTTCGTTGACTGTTGGACCGGCATCTGCCGCGTCGGGCAGCGGTTCTGCGTTCTTCTGACGCGCCAGAGCCAGATCATCCTTGGAATCGTAGCCCGCCGCCGGCGTGGCCGTGGGTGATCGCGAGGCGCCGCACGCGCAGGCGAGGCTCAGGGTGATGACTGATGCGGCGATGCGCATGAACCACTTCGACACCACTAGCCGCGCTGTCGTTGGATCAGGCCTTGCCGAATTCGGAACGGAGTGCCTTGAGCACCATGGCGCCGTTGGCAGACTTCGGTTCGTATTCGTCATCGCCGGTCATGACGGGGTGCTCCGGCGGCTCGCAGGGTTTTCCGGCTGCCGCTTCGAGAGCTCTGCACATGTCTTCCATGGTCTGAAAGCGGTGCTGCGGCGCCTTGCGCAGCGCGGTGGCCACCACGCGATCGATTGCGGGGTCCAAATCGTCAACCAGCCAGGACGCGGGCGGGGGCGTGCTGAAGATCTGGTGTGCCATAGAGTGCGCTGGGTTCTTGCCGAAGTAGGGCAGTTCTCCGGTCAGAACAAAGAAAGTCACGACACCCAGCGCGTAGACATCCGCCCGATGGTCTTGCTCTTCGGAAAGCGCCTGCTCCGGGGACATGTAGTCCGCGGTGCCGATAGCCATCATGGATCCTGTGATCGGGTGATGGTCCAGCTTCGCCAGACCGAAATCCGCGATCTTGATGAAGGGCGGCGGGTCCCCAGGTCCGACCAGGAGCAGGTTCGACGGTTTCACATCGCGATGCACCACTCCGGCCGCGTGAATCGCCGACAGGCCACGCGCCAACTGAGCCATGAGCAGGAGCCCTGTGGTGGCCTCGAGCCGCCCATTGTCTCCAACGTACTCCGAGAGGGTAGGCCCTTCGACCAACTCCATCGCCGCGTAGTGGGTCCGACGCCACACTCCGCTGTCGATGTAGCGAACCACATTGGGATGGTTGACCAAACGCGCTGCTTCAGCCTCGCGCCGAAACCGACGCAATACCCGCTCGTTACTGGCAAAAGCTGGCTTGAGCATCTTCAAGGCGACGCTCTCGCCAGTCTGCCGGTCCAGGGCGTGATGAACGACCCCCATGGCGCCATTGCCCACCTCCTCTTTCACGACATAGCGGTCGGCGAAGGCTTCTTGGGTGTCGGGTTCCATGGCGCGCGATCGCGGGAAGACAGCGAGGATATCACGCCCGCCTTCCCGGATCGCAAGTGCCGCGAATGGCCCACCGCGGCTTCGCGGAACTCCCCTCAGAAGTCGTAGTCGAAGCTGTACGATGTGCAGGCGTTGGCGTTGGTGCCCGTGATGCGCGTGTAAACGGTTGCCGAGTCATTGAGTCCAGGGCAATCAATTTCCAACTCGACATCACCGGGTGTGGACCTGCAGCAACCCTTGAGGGAACCGCTAGTGCCAAGAACGCCTTTGGCGCAACCCTTGTAAGCACTACTGCCGTCTTTGCATTTGGCGAAGACACAGGTCCGGATGCCACTGCTCTGCGTGCTCACTTTAGGCTGTGCCTTGCAGATGTCATCGATGCCGCTGTACGTGAAGTAGTCGGTGTCGCCGGGCTGAATGACACCCGACACCGTCCCGCCACCCAGCGCGTTGCAGTCGCTGGTATTGCACGGAGACTTGGAGCAAGCGGGGGCTGCCTGCGAGATAGTGTCGTTCGGCTCCGGTCCTGGATCCGTGCAGGTGGAACAGCTGGTGCCGTTGCAGGTTCCCGAACATTCGCAGCCAGCGATGCCGTTGCAGTTGAGCTTTCCGCTCTCGCATGTCGAGCAGCTGCCCGACGAACAGAACTTGTCGGTTCCGCCACAATCGAAGGCCGTGGTGCTGCTGCACGTTCCAGTGGTCCCACCAGTCCCCGAGCCACCCGTGCCTACACCCCCGGTGCCGGCGCCACCGGTGCCAACGCCACCGGTTCCGGCGCCAGCCGTGCCCAAGCCGCCAGTGCCACCGCCACCGGTGCCAACACCACCAGTACCCAACCCACCGGTGCCTCCGCCCGAGAACCCACCGCTCCCGGTGGCGCCGGAAGATCCGCCGCTTCCGGTGCTGCCACCGAGCCCGCCGTCGCTAGTGCAAGTCTTGACTGCGGTATCCCCTTCGATCAGCCCGTCGACGAGGCATTTGAGAGTGTCGGCGGGCAAGGCCTGCTGCGCCAACACACCCTGTGCGCAGCTCGAGAACTTCGCTGCGCACGTCAACGGGCTAGCCGTTGCGCACTCCTGTTCGATCTGGCTCACCAGTCCGTCCCCGAGGGGCAGAATGAGCGCACCGGCAACCTTGAGGTCATCCGGGATGCTGCCGCCCTGACCAAAGAAGAGGTCTTCACAGGCGGGAACGACTCCGCCCAAGCAATCGCCGCAGAACGTCTTGGCGAAGCTCTGATGAGCCGAGCTGGGAGTCAGGCCCTTGAAGGAAGACGCGAGACAGCCGCTGGGGCTCCCTCCGCCATCCAAGCAGCCCTTGGTGGTGACGAGGTACTGCTCGCTGAGCATATCCACGACGCCGGCGCAGTCGGCGACCAGAGCATCGTCGCAGGGAGTGCTCGCACCGCAGGCGGTGATGTTGTTCTTCAGGGATTCGCAAAGCTGTTGACCAGGAGTCTTTGCGACAGACCCACCACCGCCAGCGTCGTCGCTACCACATGCGAAAACCAGAAGAGGGACACCGGCGCCAAAGAGAATGAGGTTCTTGGGCAATAAGGCACGAAGTTTCATCACGAGCTCCTGAACAGTGAATGCAACACGCGGGTTTGCGCGTTGCGTTAGCGGGAGCGCCTTGAGCAATCCCCGTGCCGCGGGCGACGTCGATGAAAACGCAGGAGCGTCGCCGACTTCGGGATCCGGTAGATCCCCACGCTGGCGATCAGGGGCCGTCGGGATCTCGCAGATCCCACCGACTCGTCCGGTGCCGCGAAAGGCCCAAACTACCTTCGGCACGAAGAATGCTCTTGGCTGGACCAAGCCAGCCTTCGGCGGCACACTCTGCGGCCGCTCGCCCGCGAGACCCGAATGTCCCGTCCCCTCTCGCTCCAGAAGCACGCTCTTCCCGTGGCCGTCGCCGCCGTCATTGGCGCCTGTTCCGTGCTTGTGGACAGCGGACAATCCAGCGGCGGTGCGCTGGACGGCGGCGCCGACGCCAGCTTGCTCCCCCCGCCCGCCTTGGTGGACTGCGCCGACCCCGTCGTCAGCACTGACGACCGCTGCCGGACCGTCGACACCCTGCAACCGGGGACAATCGGCGGTGGCGTGGTGATCGATTGGCGCAGCGAGTTTGGCAACATGCGCCTGGACGTCGTGGGTGGGGTCGTCCACGGGCAAGAGCTACTCATGGCGGTCCGTCGAGATGATCCGACCGGAGAAGGTGGGATCGTCGGTGTGCACCTGGAGACTGGCGATCGGCGACTGATTAGCGGTTCCTTGGGCTCGCCAAGCGGAGGCATGACATCTCAGGGGGGTGGCGACGGCTTTGTCGGCTTGTCGGGCGTGGGTGTCAGCAGTTCTGGCAACCTGTTCGCGCTACTCCTGCCGCCGTTCAAGGGATTCTCGGGGTTCGTACTGGATATCGAGCCGGCGACCGGCAACCGCACGACGCGGTCGGTGGGGCAGAAGTGCGAACAGGTATTGCCGCCGTCCTTGCAAGTGCAGCCGACGGTGCGGCCAGCGGTGTTAGCCGACAGCAGCTTCTACACTCTGGGTCAGAACCTGCAAGGGGAGTGGATCGTTCGCATCACCGGTGAGCAATGTGAGCTCCTCGATCAAGCGCCACTGGACGCGGGAGTGGAGAGCATCGCGTGGCACCAGGGGGAGCTCTGGTTCGTCGACCAGTTCGGCTCCAGCTTGGTCTCTTTCAATACGACCACTGGAAAGTCCAACGTGGTCTCCGCCTCAGCGGCCTCCAAACCTGCCTTCGAGAGCAACCCGATTGGCAGCGGTGATTTGACGGTCGGCGATTCCTTCGTCTACGGGGCGGGGGGCGAGTTGCTCAATGCCTTTCGTCTGATGGAGGTCAACCGTGGGAGCGGTGCCCGCCGGGTCTTGGCCAAGACGGTCGGCCCAGCAAGGAGCGATCCCAAAACACGGCAGATGGTTTTCGTACATCCAACCCGCGCAGCGTTGTTGCTCGTCATCGACGGCGCGGTCGTCATCTACGATCCGGCCAGCGGCAACAACAACATCCTCAGCTTCTGACCATGCGTGGGTCTGCCTTCCCTTTCCTGCTCCTGTGCATGAGCTGTTCGATATCGATAGACATCGATCGGCTCTCTGACGGCAACTCGCCTTGTAGCGACGACTGCGCGCAAGAGCCAGTACCAGGCTCAGTGGGCGGCGGCATCGTCGTGCCGTGGGACGCGCTGCCCAAGCGCGAGATTGTCGGCGGCTCTGTGGACGGAGACCGCCTCGTGGTCGCAGTCCGAGTCCACGGTCAGGGGATCCAAGGGGCCATTCTCTCTATCGCTCTCGACACAGGGGATCGCGAGATTTTGTTCGGGGCAATAGAGGACGTGTACAGCACGGAGCACGTGGGCAGCTGGGGCGTTCTCAAAGACGTGCGTAGCCTGAGTCGGCTCGCAAGCGGCGCATGGGGCTCACACCTGTGGACCGGCTTCGACTTCAAGGGCTCCACCGTCAGCATCGACCCAGTCACCGGCAAATCAGGGTCCGGAATGCCCGTCGGCGGCAATTGCCCCGCGGTGGCTGGGGATACGTTTTGGCCCGACAAGCTGAACTCCATCGTCGACATCGACGGCGCCACGTTCATGTCGGTCGGCCGCACGGACCAACAGGGAGGAAGAGGGGTCGCTCGCGTGACCGACGTCTTCTGTGAGATGACGGATCTGACTCCCAAGGGGCCGTTCTTGCTGTCAGCGCAACCAGACGGCGTCTGGTATGTCGACGAGTCCACCGCCGCGATTGGGCGGCTGCCGCGAGGCAGCGCTACCAGCCAGCCCATGGTCGAAGGCAGTGCCGGGGGCAAGGTCCGCGCCTTCGCCATGGACCCCACCCATGCCTACTTGTTCCGTGACCCAAGAAGCTTGGAGACGGTGGAGCTCAAGGGCGGATCTCGCACCAGCGTCACCCTCTCCCTTTCCGATGAACAGCTGCCGCAGAAGCCGCCAGATCTCTTTCCCAACCCGGCTAGTGGGACAGTCCTGTTCGAATCCGATGGGCGGATCTTCGCCGTGGACCCCGCCACCGGCAGCGCGACGCTACTCAGCTACTGACGGTGCCGCGCGCGCAGCAGGTTGAAGTAGCGCCGCGCAATTCCGGAAGCTGCCACGGCCTGACCCACATTGCCGTCGTGCCGTTCGAGCACGCGGGCAACGTAACGCCGCTCGAACTCCGCGAGCAGCCGCTGCCTTGCGCGGGGGAGCGGCAGATCCAAGGAGAGTATTTGCTCCACGACGTCGGGGCTCGGATCCGGCGACGGCTGCTCGTCAAACTCGGCAAGGTCGCCGAGCGCCGCATGCCGTGCGACGGCGTTGTAGAGTTCGCGAACATTACCTGGCCAATCGTACTCTTCGAATCGCTCGAAGAGCTCGTAGGGCAGCGCTTGCTCGGCGCCGGCAAGCTCGTCCCAGAAGTGGCGCGCGAGTAGCCCGATGTCACCGTAGCGTCGCCGCAGAGGCGGCAGCTCCACTCGCGCTACGGCTAGGCGGTAAAACAGGTCGTCGCGAAACCGCCCAGCCTGGACTTCTTTGTCCAGGTCGCGTCGGGTCGCGGCGACGATGCGCACGTTAACGGAAAGCCAGCGCTCGCTACCCACCCGACACACTTCCCCGCGCTCGATGGCACGCAAGAGCCGCGCTTGCAGCGCGATGTCCAAGTCACCGATCTCGTCGATGAAGAGCGTTCCACCCGACGCCAACTCGAACACGCCCTTGCGGACCGTCGTTGCACCGGTGAACGCACCCCGCTCGTGTCCAAACAGATGGGACTCGAGCAGAGACGGCGTCACCGCGGAACAATCGAACACGATGAAAGGACCCGAGGCCCGCGCGCCCTGCTCGTGCAGGGCTTCCGCCAGGACCTCTTTGCCGGTTCCCGTTTCGCCCTCGAGTAGGATCGGAACGTTGCTTGCGGCCAGGCGTTGGCAAATCGGATACAGCCGCCGCATGGCTACGCTCTGGCCCACGAGCTTGCCAAAAGATGTCGCGGAAGAGAGCCGGTCGACGCTTTCGGGTGCCATCGGCTCCACGCTGAGTTTCGTGTCGCCCAACTGCACGCTGGCGCCGGAGCCCAACATGGCCTCGATCACTCGCACGGTGCCAACCCTGGTGCCGTTGGTGGAACCAAGATCCGTGAGCCGCAGTTCGGCTCCATCCTGTTCCAAGGCAATGTGGCGACGCGACACGTGCGGGTCCGTCAGCCGCAGCTCGCACGCCGGGCTGGTTCCAATGAGCATCCGCCCGGGACGTTCTGCATCCAGCACCCGGCGCTCTCCCCGGTCGGGGCCCTCGAGCACGTGCACGACAAAGCGCGGTAGTTCATCGAGGGCAACGCGCTCTTTCTGCAGGGTTGCTGTGGTGTCCGGCGGCGCGGGCATCGAACGCCGACCATAGCACTCCCATCAGACCGGAACCCGCGACATCCAGGCGGCCAACTAGCACTCAGAAGCGACCAGCGATACCCACGGAGGTGATCCGAGCCCGACTCCCACCAGACGCGGGCTGCGCCGTGACCCAGAAGTAGGTGGCGCCCGCCAAGCTCGCGATCCCAACCCCCAAGGAGATGTCTGCGATGAGCGCCTTGTTCTTCACCGCGTCCGTATCCGCCTTGGGGCAATTCGGCGCGCAACTCTCGTCGAGATCGTCCGCGTCTCGCTTCGCCGTGATCCCGAAGTAGGCAAAGGAGGCCAGAGCCGCCACTCCAACTGCGCCCAATACGATGCTAGCGGTGGGGGGACCGGTGCTTGGCGCGGGCTGGGGCGCGGGGGGCTCCCGCGGCGCGGGTTTGTCCTGCACCTCGTTCGACGGCTTCGGGGTCGCGGGCAGCTGCGCGGTCACCACGCGGTTCTTCTCAGACTCGCGCAGCAGCACTCGCTCCACCACCTCCACGCCTCCGGGGAAGACGAAACGCAGCTCGTGGGCACCAGGATCCAGGGGCACGGCGCGGCCATCCAACTTGTCGCTGATCGCCGTCGTGCCATCGAAGACCTCGACATCAATCACGTCACGCCCAGTACCGTCTTTCGCACCCAGCACCACTGTGGGGAGACTCGCGTTGACTTCCTCGAGCCAGCGAGTGCACGCCTTGGTAACCGCAGGTGGACAGCTCTCTTGGGCGCACACCAACAGAGTGTCCCGGGTCTTGACGAGCTTGCCGGCACGCCGGGTTCGTTGGCTCTCGTCATAAGCGGCAACGCAGGTCTCTTCTTCCGCAGCGCGGCTGGGCGTCGCCAGCAGCGTGCAAGCTAGGGAAAGAAGGAGTGCAGACCGGGACAGCACCCGCAAGCGCTAGCGCAAACGTGCCACGACGAGAAGGGAGTTAGAGGCAGTGGGGTTTCATCCGATGGAAACCGTCTTGGTCCACAACGTAGGGCGGATCGCAATCCTTGGCCTTCTCGGTGGGCGCCGCCGGGGTTTTCGGCCGAGGGGACCGCGCTGGGGGTCGCGGCGCGACCGACCTCTGGGGTTTTGGCACTGACGCTGTCGGCGCCGCTGGTGCGTGCTCACCAGCCCCGCTAGAAGTGGGTGGCTTGACGGACTGCACGGGCGGAGTAGCGCTAGGACGCGACGCCGGCACCGCCGCACTCGCGCTGCCGCGCGCCGGGACATCGGGCGACGTCCGCCTCAACCCAATGAACACGCCGCCTACGACGACCGCGGCAGCAAGCGCTACGTACCAAAGGCGCGATGTAGTTGGGCCAGAGGGTGGCGGCTCGGAGGTGGCGGCGGACTCGTCCGCTTCGACCCGCCTTTTGGCCTCTTCGATGGCGAGAACTTCCGTGGCGCACAGTTCCCGCAGGTAGGCGCCCACCTCCGAGGCCGACGCCGGAGCAACGGCTTTCTCCAGGGCCTCGGCAAACTCGAGGGCAGTCGCGAAACGCTGATCGGGGTCGCGGTCCAAGCCCCGCAGGGTCAACGCGTCCAGGGCCTTGGGCAGCTTGGGGTCGAGCCGAGTCGGCGCATCGACGGTCTTGCTCAAGATCTTGCGGGAGACCGCTAGGTCGTTGTCACCGGCAAACAAGCGCTGTCCGGTCAACACCTCCCACAATACGACAGCGGCGGCGTAGACATCCGTGCGAGCGTCGACCTCATCGCCGTGCAGCTGCTCCGGCGACATGTAACTCGGCTTACCCTTGAGCTGCCCCCGGGTCGTGGGGTTTTGGCCCATCGCCTTCGCGATGCCGAAGTCGAGCACTCGGGCGACACCATCCACGCCGACCAGAATGTTCTGGGGAGAAACGTCGCGGTGGACCAGAAGCAAAGGCCGACTGCGCTCGTCCTCTGCGCCGTGAGCCGCGTGCAGGCCCCGCAGAGCGTCCGCCACGATCGCGACGGCTACGCTTGGCGGAGTGCGGCGCCCCTGCAGCCGCGCTTGCTTGGTTAGCGTGGAGAGCGGTGCGCCGACCACGAGCTCCATCACCAAGACGAGCTCGCCCGCCTCTCGAACCACATCGAGCACCGGAACGACGTTGGCGTGTTGCACCCGCGAAACATGCCGGGCTTCGTTCGCAAACGCTTCTGCTACGTCGGGATCTTTGGCAAGGGCCGGGTGGAGCCGCTTGACTGCGACCGTGCGCTCAAAGTCAGCTTCTCCGCGCTGGCGCGCAAGGTGCACCGTCGCCATCCCGCCAGCGGCGATCTCGTCATAGATGGCGTAGCGCCCAATGCGCTGCGAACTGTCCACGCGCTTGCGAGCCTAGCGCAGTTCCGAAGCACGGCGCTGGATCGCTTGTTTCGTTGAATCAGGCAGCCGCCCCGGGGGCGTTTTGTCGGGGGGCCTCCAGAAGAGCTCGGGCGCAGGGTAGCACCACGGTCCGGAGTGCTTCGGCGTGCAGCGAGAGGCGCGTGCTCTCGCCGAACACGCCATGCGGCGCGAGATCGTCGTTGGCTTCGGATGCAGCGGCGGGCTGCGCTTCCAGTCGCGCGACCTCCTGCCGCAGCACGTCGCGCACAGGCGCTCCAAACTCGCCGAGCGCCCACTTGACGAACTTCCACGCCGTCAGAGCGTGCCGCTCTTCGTCGGCCGCGATGCCGCCAAGCAGTTCTTTGACCACGGGATCCGTCGCGGCAAGCCCCGATTGGCGCGCCTCGTGAGCAGCGAAGGTTTCGCCGACGCAACCTTCGCGGAAGGTCATGCGCACCACTTCCGCAACGTCTTGGGGACCGAGGGCATCGTCAACTTGGAGCGGGCCCGGTCCCACAGGGCGGCACAAATACGCCGAGGCCAGACCAAAGCACACCTTGGCATGGCGTGTTTCATCCACCATGGCCTGTTGCACTTCTTCCAAGAGGAGGGCGGGCGCCCCAAGTCCGAGTAGCTGCAAAGCAAAGCGTGCGAAGGCCGCTACGGATGCGTGCTCCATCTGGCCGACCTTGGTCCAATGATCGGCCAAGTTGGCTCGCACGGCTTCAGGAACGTTCACCAAGCGGGGCGCCAACTCCTCGCTCCAATCGCTGCGGCACGCGACGTCCGCCACCCGCGCTTGCTCCTCGACCAAGAAGGGGCGCCCGGGAACGGGGCAATCGTTTTGCAAGCACTTGCGCCCGGCGTCGGTCAGGGCGCACTGCTCGCCTGGAGCGCAATCCTGGTCCGTCAGGCAAGCGTCGTTCGGTCGCTGGCAAGCGAAGCCCGAGGACCAACTGCATTTCGACATCCGGGTCTGCACGCACAGCGCGCCCCCGCTACAGTCAGCGTCCGTTTTGCAGGTCGCCTTGGCGCATCGACCAACCGGGTTCCCGCAGTTGCAAACTTCCCCCGCATCGCAGTCGGCGTCCGTGACACAGCCGTATTGGCAGCTGCATTCGACGATCTGCCCGACGATGCCGCACTGACCATGGGGCTTGTCCGTGCAGTCGGCATCCGTGGAGCAAGCGGCTGGCCCGCCACCCAAGGTCGGATCGCATTTGTCCGATCGGGGTAGCTGGCTTTGGCATTGAGCGGCTCTGGGCCGATGCACGAAGCCCTCGGTGCATTGCTCGAGTTCTGGCTGCCCGGTCATCGGCTTTGAGTTCGAGCATGGCGTGACCTTGCCATCCTCGGTGCTGTCGCCACTGCAGGCGGAGGCTGGCAAGCCCAAGGCCAGCAGCACGCTGAGCCGAAACACACCTAGAGAACTTCGAAGCTGCATGGGCCAAGTCTACTGCAGGCGGCATGCCACCAAAAACGCCGGGAAAGTTGGGGTGAATTTGGCACACTCGGCGGCTGGCACAGACAGCGCTGACAGCCAGCCCGCTCAGCCCCGAGTCGGGCCACGCCGCGACCAACGCTTCGCGAAAACGCGCAGCGCCGTTGAGTCCGCAATGGCTTCTTTGTCCGCACGCGAAAGAGCCTTGATGGCCAACTCTAGGCGCAGCGCGGTTGTCTTGGAATGGCAGCGCCGCGTTGCACACAGCGAAAGTGGGCCCCGACCACGCGTGTAGCGCGCACCGCGACCCGCGTCATGAGCACGGATCCGCGCAGCAACATCCCGCGCGATGCCTGTGTACAAACTACCGTCGGCGCAGCGCGCCATGTACACAAACCATACGTCCACGATGACTCACGCGTTGATCTTGTTGCAACGCTCAGGCCGCTTGACCAGCTTCTTCAAGAACCTCAGCAGCGCCCGCTCTGGCCGTTCTCCAGGCGCCCGGCCAGAAATGCGACCCCGCTCTTTGCCGCAGCGATCGAAGATCACCATTGCCGGCAACGGGTGGCCCCACTGAGGTCTCCACAGACCGAGCAGGCTCAGGACCTCGTGCTTCGGATCGCTCAGGATGGGGTGCCTCAAGGCACGCTCCTTGCGAAGCCTGTTCGCTTTTTCGACGCCTTCGTGGGTCAGGCCCACCACCCGAACGCCCAAACGCTTCAGCGCCTTGTCCAGTTTCGCCAAGCGCTGCAGCTGCTTGATGCAGACCGGGCACCACGTGCCCTTCATCACGACGACCACCAAGCGATGACCCCCTGCCGCTGCAGCCAAACTGGTTCGTGCCCCGTTGTCTCCACGAAGCGCGCGCTCGGTGTAGGCGTTGCGCTGTTTGGCGGCCGCCCGCGCCGGGCTAGCCAGACCGAGGCCCACGAGGCAGAACGCTTGAATCCAGCCGCGGCGTTGCATTGGGGCTTAACCCTAGCCTCGACCCGGGTCGCTGCGAAGTGAAAGGGGACCGCAGGAGCGACCAGATCTGCATCAAACCCGCGTGCCATCCAGGAGGACCTTGCCCCGTCGGTTTTTGCAGTGCGCCGCCGGGAAACCCGTGACGGTGCCCGGCACTGGGGGGCGACTCAGTTGGTTGGCAGACCGTCTTTGTCGATCTCGAGGGTGAATCCGCCAATGCCTGGCGGCGCGCTGGGTCCTGCGAGGGCCGCGCCACCCTGCCCTGGTACGCCCACTTTGAACGACACCGCATCAATGCTGTGCGCAGCGCCCCTGTACACGATACCGAAACTGGGACCGCCACCACCGGGACCTCCGTTACCCCCGGGGCCGCCGCTGCCGCCCGCGCCCCCCGGCGCGCCGTCGTGGCCTTGCGCCGCAGCTCCGCCGTTGCCAGGCTTGCCCCCAATTTGACCGAGTGCGCCCGCCGCCCCGGGACCTCCGTTGCCCCCGACTCCAGTCTTGACCGTGACTTCTTTGAGCGCGATCGGCGCGTCGATCAAGATCAACGCGAAGGATCCGCCACCACCGCCACCGGCACTCCCGGCTGGGCCACCGCAACCGCCATATCCACCCTGGCCACCACCGCCGCCGCGGTAGTAGCAAGTGAACAGATCAGGGCAAGCCCAAGCGCCCTTGCCGCCGCTGCCACCACCACCCGCAAGGCCAGTCTTGCCTGCGGTGCCGTCGGTGCCAGCGTTCGTCGCGTCGTACTTGCCGTCCAGGAACACGCCGAAGTCACCGCCCGGCATGCCGTGGGCGCCCGGCGCACCAGTCTTCCCGGCGGAGCCTGTGCCGACGACCTTACCTCCCTGGCCGCCAATGGGGAGGCCGAACCCGCCATCTTGAGCGGCAACGCTCAGCTTCACGTTGCCGCCGCCGCCACCGCGACCACCCGTCGTGGCCAAACCGTCTGCACATTTGTAGGCCGACGCGCCCCAGCCGCCACCCGCGGGCTGCAACAGGCACTTGCCTTGAGGTGAACTGGTCGAGCACGTTTCCGGCGCGGACTCGCCGTCTTGACCTGCCGTGGCTGGAGCTGCGAAGGGCGCTGGCGTGACGCCGCTCTTGCCGTCCGCGCCGTTGCCAGCTTCGAAGACGGCGCGACGGAACTCGACCCCAAACGACGCTTTGATCACCGCAGCAACAGAGCTGTCGCTGGGGAGTGTGGCGTGCTGCGCGCGGAAGTCCATCTGCTCCATGGATAGCTTGTTCACACCCTCCATGTAGAGTGGTAGGCCCGTCTGCGGAGCCACCACGGCGTGTTCGTCCCCGCGGGCCCAATCGTTCTTGCAGTCGTAGCCGCCGAAGAAACGTAGCGAGTGACCAGAACCGAAAACGGCATTGTCGTCATAGGTCCCGTTGCACACGTAAACGTCCTTCTTGTCTGCAGTGGCGCGTTTCGTCGCTTCGGCAAAGGTCTTGACCGGCGCGTCGATCGTTCCCGCGGCGGTGTCGTCCCCGTCCGGAGACAGGAAGACGGCTTTGTCCACATCACCGTCGACGCCGTCGCAGTTGGCATCCAAGCGGTCATCATCGGGCTCGTCCGCTTGGCTGGTAGGTACGCAACTCGGTACATCCGGCGCTCCCCCATCGGAGGCCGCTGAATCGGGAGACGTTGCCGAATCGGCGCCGGCGTCTTCGGCACACTCGTCTCCGGTGCAGTCCGGCGCCTCGTTTTCGATCGGGCTTCCGTTCGCGCAACCGGCAGCGACCGATGCGGCCGCAATGAGCAAGGCCCCGAGCGAAACGAGGGTACGAGGGAAGAAGTTTGAATTCATACGAAAACTCCTTGTACCGACGCACTTCGTCCGCAAAAGAAGCTAGTTGCCTACCAAATGACGCCCGCGCTGCGCATTTTGTTCAAGACCGACAGATTTTAGCAGCAACAGCCGCCACCGCACGCCAGGGGCAGCCCAACCGTCACGAAGGCCTGGGGCGAACAACCGCTGGTGTTGCAGGCCTGCACGGAAACGGCGCCGACACCGTTGGCGCACTCGGAGACGCTGCACATGCCAATGGTAGAGCTGCACAGATCGACCTTCGTCACCGTACCTACGTTGATGGCATGTACGGGGAAGATGGAGCACTTCCACGCGACTTGATAGTGGGTGGCACCGGTCACCGCCGACCAAGTGATGTTCCAGGGATCGCAACAGCCGCAGCTAGTGCAGCCCTGGACGTTAGTCGGTGCGGGCAGGTTACCGGTCGAGCCTCCACTTCCCCCAGCGCCAGTTCCGCCGGTCGCACCAACGCCCCCGGTCGCGGGCACACCGCCCGTGGCGCCGATTCCTCCCGTCGCGCCGATGCCACCAGTACTGAATCCGCCGCTGCCGCCGGTTGGCAAACCGCCCGTGCCGGAGACGGCGCCTGAGCCCGCCGCCCCGCCGCTGACGCCCGCTGTGCCCCCAGTACTGACCGCACCGGATGCCCCCCCCGTAGCAAGCGCGTCTGTTCCGGCGTCGGGAAAGTTGCAGATCCCCCAAACGCAGACGTAGGACGCATCACAGGTCCCATTCGGGTAACACTCGCCCCCCAGGGTTCCGGCTTTGTCGATTTCCTCCGGGGACGCGCAACTGGCCGCGACAGCCCCGGCCAGAAACAACAGGGCGAGGGATGCACTTCGCACGTCATTAGCGTGCACCACCAACCTCAAAACGTAAAGGAAAGCGCCCGGAAAGCCCGCGCGCTGTCTAGTCCAACCGCGCGGTGATTTCGGTTTGGGAGTACCGCACGCGGCGCGGTCCCGGCAGCCAGGTGCGTGCGACTCTCACAGTGTAGGTGCCCGCCGGGAGCTTCACGGCGCAGCCATTCATCCGACCCTCGACGCTGGAGTACTTCTTGTTGGTTGTGCTCGACACCCAGATGAACATGTCGACGGGATCACAGCTCATGCTGTGCAGTGCCTTGGCGCCCTGCAGCACTTGGATGTCGTAACGCATGCTGCGTGGAACTTCGTCGAGGCCGTAGTACCTGCTCTGGGCAAAGTCCAACTCGGTTGAGAAGAAGAGCACTCCCGCTTTGGGCAATTCCACGCTGAGTTCCCGCGGAACCTCCTGCACCGCCACACTCCCCAAAGGCGCTCCACAGGAACGCACACCGAAAACAGCGCCCCCAGTCAGCAACAGCAGGAAGCCCACTTCGACGAACGTCAAGAGACGCGTACTTGTCTTTGGAGCTGGCATGCTGCGATTCAGCTCCTTGGCGACAGCTTTGTCGCCGATCCCAGCAGCTAACTCGACTTGCCTTTCCAGGTACCAAGCCAGCTCTGCAGTAGCGATTGGAAAGGCAATGATGCGAGTCTTGCCGTCCTTCGTTGCCGCGGCCAGGCCATATCCCCGCGCCGGCTTGATCGCGAATAGCTGTGCGACATTCGCACGAGGCAACTCCACCACTCGGCGTGGCCAGAAGCGGCTGGTCGACGTACGCAAAGTGCTCTCGTCCAAAGACAGCTCGAAGCGATCGAAGAGGGTCAGCGTGCGACGCACCACCCGGGCCGCGACGAAAAGAGTGGCGAGCGCCAGGATCCAACTAAAGGTCCCTCGCAGGTACCACCAGCCGTACGCCACACCCCCAGCCGCCAGCAACGTCAGCGGCCACAGTGCGAGAGAGCGCGCAGCCAGGTGGGAGATGACGATATTGAGCCGCCCTGCTCTTCGCTCGCGATAGTTCTCGTCAGCGCTGCGTTGCCACTCGACACGCATGCGCTTCTGGGGCAGCGCGCTAGGCCGGGGCACGTCGCTGCGCCCGTCCAAAACGGCCTTGGCGTATTCCTCCAGATCTGCCTGCAAACCAAATAGAGTTCCACATGCGCTGCAGGCTCCGGCGCCACCAGGCCCCACAGGTGGCAATGGCGCCGTGCAGTGTCGACACAGGCGTTCGCTCATCGGACGCATCCTGCCCGAGGGTGCGGGGATCGTCCACGCACTGGTTGCTCAGCCCAGCCGAAGACCCCGGAGCGGGCTCAATGTGTCGGGCGATTGGGAGCGCGACCTGCGTCGGGATCCCGAGCGATGTCAACAGGTGGGACACTCGCAGTGGAGGGCGGAGCCGTCGTTGACCTTGTCGATGCAGGCATTGAAGGCACCGGTGCAGACCGCTTTGCCCAAGCACGAGCAGTCGGCCGCACAGCCTGCGGGGACGTTCACGCAATGCGCAGTACTGGTCCAGGCCTGATTGACGACACAGGAAGTACCCCCAGGGCACTCACTGCAATTGGCGACAGATGCGCACTGAACTGCGGGCACGCAGGGGCCCCAGCAGCCATTGTCCACGCTTGGCACCTCGCCACCCTCACAAAGCGGGGGAAGCGCGTTGCAGAACACCTTTGAGCTGTCGCACTCGAACCCCTTGATGCATTGGCCCGCGACGCAGCTAGCTTTCTGGATTTGGTTGGCAGAGCACTGGTCTGCGAAACAAGGCGTAGGCTCGCAGTAGGGGAGCTTTGCTTTGCCCTTGGGCGCCACGATGCAGCTGCAGCAATCACTCAGCATTTCGCAGTCGTCATCCGTGACGCATTCGCCGGCGACCGGGTCGTTGCCGCCGCCGCCCTGACCGGCGACGGCGCCAGTTCCGCCCGTCGCGCCTTTACCGCCGCTGCCTGATGTCGCACCGGACCCGCCGCTGGCGCTGGATCCACCACTCCCGCTGCTGGCACCGACCCCCGCGGTCCCGCTGCTGGCACCGGACCCCCCGGTCCCGCTGCTAGCACCGGACCCACCGGTCCCCGCATCGGGATTGCTGTTGTCTGAGCTGGAGGAGCCGCCGCAGGCGGTCGCCAGGAGGAACACGGCGATGAGCGAAAGTTGTGTGCGCATGCCGCGGCGTTTAGCAAATCCTGGGCCGAACGCCCCTATCGTAAAAGCGCTGGCAAACTGCGGGGGCACGCTGTGCCACTGTACCTGCCCGCTGTGCCACCGCGGCCGGGGATCCGCGACGGACGGCACACAACCAGGCGCGACTGTCGTGCGATTCAGAGCGAGGTCAGCGGCACTCTTGGATCTTGTTAGACGTGGTTCGCAGGCAGGTACCGAAGATGATGCCCTTGCCGCAAGTCGTGTAGGAGCCGCCTTTGCCACAAACAGGGATGAGTGAGGAGATGTAGCCCGAGGGCCCGAGACAAGCGCCATTGAAGGACAGGCAAAGGCTGTTGTTCGGATCGACGCCACCATTCGTATAGCGGCGTTCCTCTTTCTTGTCACAGTTGTAGTCGAAGTCGACGAGGGTGGGCGCGCCGGTAATGGCGTGGTTTTGGTACGCCTTGATTTCGTTGGCAGCCGTGTAGGGGTGGGCATCGGCGTCCTTGTCCCAGCAGTCTGTATTGCCCGGCGTGGGCGCCTGCGTGGTCCAGCCACCACTTTTGGAGTTGCACGAAGAATGCGGCGCGGCGGGTTTGTTGCAGAGGACGGCGCTGGGCGCGCCGATTGCGGCAAAACCGTCGTTGTCGCAGTCAGCATACCAGGTCGACGCTAGCTCGTCGTTTTGATGGCCGTTGCAGTTGTTGTCCTTGCCGTCGCAGAGCTCGGCAGCGCCAGTGAACACGGTCTTGTCGTTGTCGTCGCAGTCGTCACCGCAGCTGCCCAAGGTCGTTGAAGCGTGGCCGTCCCCGTCCTTGTCGATCAGCGGGTAGAAGCAACCCTTCTCAGCATCGCAGCTGTTTTCGGTGCAGTCGTCGTTGTCGTCACAGGACAGGGGCGTGCCGACTTGGCAGACCTTGGCGGTGGGATTGCAGGTCTCCGTTCCAGTGCATACATCGTTGTCGCTGCAGTCCTTGTCTTCTTTGCAGGACGGCGAGCACACTCCCTGAAAGCACACACTACCTAGCCCGGCGTCGTCCGGTGGTTTGCACACCTCGCCGTCTTTCATCGGCGTGCCAGCTTGGCACACGCCAGAGCAGGTCTCGGTTCCATTGCAGGGATCGCCGTCATCACACTCCTTGGCATCTTTGCAGGGAGTGCCCGCATCACCTGCAGTACCGCCGCTACCAGCGACGCCAGCAGAACCCGCACTCCCGCTCGCACCGGCAGAGCCTCCGGTGGCAGCAGCATCCGGTTCCACAAAGGTACGCTCGTCCCCGCCACCACAAGAAATCGCGACGGCGGGCGCCACCGCCGCCAGTGTCAAGAAAAGGTGTCGAAAGCCAAGCCTGGTCATCGAAAGTTCTCCTTAGAAACGCCCGGACACGCCCGCAGACCCGAGTCCCACCCAGGGCGTGACGCCAGCGCTCTTCTTACTGTCATCACTACTCAGGATGAACAATGTCACGCCGGCTGCAACCCCAACGCCTCCTACGATGAAGCCCACGGTCGCTAGGGTCGATGCGCTTTCCGCGTCATCGTCGAGGGAGTTCCACTCGTCTTCTTTGCTCACCGGGCACTGCTCATCGGGGCAGAGATCGTTGGCATCGCCACGCTTGCCGGCGCTCTGGATGGCGAAGATGGTCCCGGCAGCCAGGCCCACCACGCCAACGCCGAGGCCAACGTAGGAGCCGATTCGCATGGCGCTCGGGCCAGAGCTACTCGGCGTCGGCCCCGGGTCGATAGGACCCGGCTCGGTTCCGCCACCGGGTGTGCCCCCAGCGGGCTCCGTCCCACTCGCGGCCGGCTTCGCACCCGGCGGCAAAGCGCCCGGAGCGGGGTTCAGCGGTAGCTCAACGGTCTCCCGTTTTCCTTCCGCTAAAGACACGGTGACGAGTTCGCTCTGGACGTCGGTGCCCGTGGCCTGAAGTCGGTGCTCCCCAGGATCGACGGGATAGGGCACGCCGACCAGCGCAGGGGGTACGACGACGTCGTTTAGAGTCACACCGGCGCCATCCGCTCCGTCTCCTTTGACCAGGATGGTCAGGTAGGGAACCCG
The DNA here is from genome assembly GCA_965222375.1 of Polyangiaceae bacterium. GTDB lineage: Bacteria > Myxococcota_A > Polyangia > Polyangiales > Polyangiaceae > JACKEA01. The sequence goes on along the minus strand of CBDCTZ010000016.1, from coordinate 616,970 downwards.
AGGCTCGAGAGCAGACAACTCCGTGCGGGCGTTTTCCTGCGCCGCGCGAAATGCGTCCGGCGCGTTGGCCGCGAGCTTCTCGCGAGTGATCTTCATGTACGCCTCGCGTGCCTTGACCAGCTTGCCCAGCTTCTCGCTGGCGCGGGCGATGTAGAGAAGATGGGGCGGCGCGTGCACCAGGGACTCCGCGCGATTGAAAAGGTCGATAGCGTCCGCGTGGCGCCCCTCGTTGAAAGCCTTCAGGCCCTCGCTGGCTGCGGCCCGCGCACCGGCTCGCTCGGTATCGGACTGCGCGCCTGCCAGGGGCGAGGCCGCGATCAGTGCCAGTGCAAGAGCCCAAGTTATTCCGCGTTTGTTCATGGTAATTCCCCGCGATAGCGCGGCGAATCGTATCACAACAGCGCGGGCGCTTCGTGGGTTGCCCAACCGTGCGGGGCCACCGTCTTTCCAGCCTGAAATCTCGGTGTCATGATGACGATGAGTGTTTCTGCATGAGTGATCGCAAGCCCAACCCCGCGCCTGGTCAGCAACGGTCCCGAACGAAGCTCGGCGGTTTCGCCACCGATGCACCCAGGGCCCGCAACGTGACCGAACGGCTGCCGCGAGTCCCGGTTGACCGACAGATTCTACCCGCCGACCCCTCCCAAGCGCTCACCGCATTCGCACCACCGGCGGAGGCGCTGGTGCAGCTCTCCGCGCGGAACGCGCACTCTGGGTCGTACGACAGATGCGAGGGCAACCTGATCCTTGGGTCGCCATTGTGGAGAGCACGGCTGATCTGCTCGGCTGGAAGGACTACGCTCGTGTGCACGCCGCTTACGTGATCCGTGAGGTTATCAAACAAGCATGATGCCCAATGTCGTGGAGCGATTGGCTGAGACTCCATGCTATTTGGCATCGGGGCGCGGCAAGCTGGCCGCCACTGGCGCGGTATCCTAGAATCACTGGCGAAACGAGGATCCATTGCTGGAGCAGGGGCAGGTCATCGAAGGCAAGTATCGCATCGTCGACATGATCGGCATTGGCGGTATGGGTTCCGTCTTCGAAGGCGAAAACACCCGCATCAACCGCAAGGTCGCGATCAAGGTACTGCACGCCAACGCAGCGACCAACAAGAACGCCGTCGAGCGCTTCGAGCGTGAGGCGAAGGCGGCAGGCCAAATCGGAAGTGACCACATCTTGGAGGTCATCGATTTGGGGAAGTTGGAGTCCGGTGAGCACTTCATGGTGATGGAGTATCTGGACGGAGAGACCCTTGGGGCCCGCATCAAGAGTCTCGGTCGGATGGCACCGCAGCAGGTCGTGCCATTGGTGCGGCAGGCACTGACCGGGCTCGGCGCCGCCCATGCCGCGGGCATCGTGCATCGCGATCTCAAGCCCGAAAATCTATTCGTCTGCAGGCAGAAGGCCGGCCACGCGGACTTTGTGAAGATCATCGACTTCGGTGTGTCCAAGTTCAACAAGATGGGCGGCGAAGGCTTATCCATGACCCGGACGGGCGCGGTGATGGGTACGCCGTACTACATGTCACCGGAGCAGGCGCGGGGAGCCCGGGACATCGACGCTCGTAGCGATCTCTACTCCATGGGCGTCATCTTGTACGAGGCGGTCACGGGGCAGGTGCCCTTCAACGCCGAAACCTTCAACGAGCTGCTGTTCAAGATCGTGCTGTCGGAACCGGTACCCCTGCGTCAGGTTCGCCCTGACATCGACCCAGCCTTCGAGTCCTTGACACTGAAGGCGATGTCTCGAGACGTCGCACACCGCTTTCAGTCTGCCCAGGACTTCGTCACGGCTCTGGACAATTGGATGCAGACGGGGGCCGCGGTCACGATTCCGCCTGCTGTCGGACACGACTCGCCGGATGAGGCGACAGAGACGCACACGACCAATGTGCTTCCGGCGGCCGGGATGCCGGCGGCAGCTGTAGATGGCGGCTCCACGGTCACTTCGACGGGTGCCAGCGTTTCGGCGTGGTCGAGTTCCCACGGCGAGACCGTCCCCGGACTCAAGAAGGGGCCGAATCCGATCCTGCTTCTGGCGGCCCTTGCGGGGTTCTTGTTGATCGTAGCGGGGGGAGGCTTCTTCGCCTGGCGCGCCATCGCTGCAAAACGCGCGGCGGCCGCCGTGACGGATCCCGTCGCCAGCGCCGACACATCCGAGAGTGTTCCACCGCCTGAAGCACCAACGGCGGATCCAACTACTGACCCGACCAGCGAGCCTGTCGCGAAGGGGAGTGGGTCGCCGGAGAGTGACCCGCCACCGGCCGAATCCGCGCCCCCGACCCCGACGCCACCCGCCAAACCGGTTGTCGCAGCGAAGCCGGCGACGAAACCCACGGCCAAGCCCGTGGTCAAACCCGTCGTCGAGCCGACTCCCAAGCCGCAGCCCAAACCAAAACCGGGGCCGGCAGACTTCGGCTACTGAGGCGGCTGCAACGTCCCTGGGTTGGGTGCGATCACTCCCCGGGCACGATTGCTTCTCCCGGTGGCCGGGACACGGCAAGCGCGCGATAAACGATGGTGTGGTCCGGCGTGCGCAGCGTCCAAACCCAATCGCCCGTCTTTCGATCGACTTCACGCATTTCCGAGTAAGTGTCGAGCACCGTGGGTTCGCTCGGATCCAGCAGGAGCGAACTGTCGAGCACTAGAATCGTATCGATGCTGGTGCGATCCGCGTCCCCAGCGATTGCAGACATGTACTTGGTTTCCGTGTCTTCCCAAATCTGACGTGCAGTTTTCGCTTTCTCGTCCAAGGCGTAGATGACCGGCCGGGACCGCTCTTCGTCCGCAGGGAGGTTGGGATTGTCGATCCCGTTGTCGTAAAGCAGCAAGCTGCCATCCGGCTGCCACTCTGGGGAATGTTGATGAAAGAACCAGCTACCGGCGTCTAGGGTGAAGTCGCCGTCTTGCCCCAGTTTCCAGAGCACCTTTCCGCTGGCCTTGTCGACCTTGAGGATCCAATCCTGATGCCGCAGAGACAGTAACAGGCTGTCATCTTCTGGGGAGTAGACGACTCCGTTGGCGTGGGTCCAGTCGAAGCCGGGCTCGTCGTTGGTAGGGTCAACGTATTGGTTGACGAAAAAGTCCTCGAGGACGCGCTGCTTGTCCAGGTGTGCGAAGCTGCTCCACTCCCAGACCTTTTTTCCGTCCTGGGTTAGTTCCGTGATTGTGTCGCCGGCGTAGTAGTAGTCCTGGCCGTCTTGATCGAGCGTGAAGGTGTCGAACTCGAGACCGATGGTCAACAGATTGCCCGTGGGCAACAGGATGACGTCGTGGTGAAAAGCCGGGTTTCCCACGTCCGTGGCGAAGATAGTGCGCACTTGCTCGCCGAGTTCGTTCACGAAGTGCATGTCACCATCTTGGACGAAAACGATGTTCCCGTTCGGGAGCAACTTGATACCGGTGGGGACGCGCACCGGCCCGGGGATTTTCTGTACCGTCGGGTGTGGCACGTAGAATCGGGTCCGACCCTCGACGTCAATCAGGTAGATTGCACCGCGCTTGACGCCCGGCGTCCAAGACATGTCGAAAAAGCGGTAGTCGGGAGCACCCTCAGTGTTCACGACGTCAAATTGAGTGACCTCGTCCTGTTGTGCCGGCGGGGTTCGAAACGAAACGAAGACCCGCTCCTCAGCGCTGGCGGACTGAATACGCAACTCGACACGATAGTCTTGGTCAGCCAGCAGTGCGCGAAGCCGAAGTGGCGCAGTCTTGGCTTCCGTCACCTCGAGGGTTTCGCCCCGCGCGTAGGGGTCGTTGAAGACGACTTGCACCTTCGCAGCCGTCTTCAACGGGATGAGGAGGTCGACCACGTGCGACTGGCCAGGGTGCGTCTGAACCGACACCGCTCCCGAAACCATCGAAGTGGGGAGTCCGACGGACTTCTGATCGCTGCAGCCCAGGGCGAATGTGGCTGCCAGAACGGTGCTCCCGAAGGCGACAACGGTCTCGACTCGCGGACGCTTCCGCCCGAGCTTGAGCATGGTCCTCAGCAAACGCTCCAAGCACAGCTGCGTCAAGGAGGACAGGCAACTCCGTCTCAAACGGCGACCGGACTAACACCCTAAAACTATTGTTTTTTTTGACACCGAGCCGGCATGCTCGCCTCATGTTCAGTCGCAGTGATAGTTTTCCCCGCGCTGAATCCCATCCCGACAAGGATCGTCTCACGGCCATGAAGATCTCTCACCTTTCCGCTTTATTCGTCGCTGGAGGCCTTGCGGCCTGCACGGTGGTTCAACACCCGGGCCCCGCACAGAGTCAGCCAACCGCCGCTCCCGCAGCGACGCCCGCACCGGCGGCTACGACAGCGCCCGCGCCGACAGACACCGCGGCGACGGGCACGACCACGCCGCCCGCTACCGGCGCCAGCGCCGGCTGTGCCGAAGGCAACTGCAAGAAGACCTGCGCTGCGGGGCAGACTTGCACAGAGACCTGCGCCGGAGGCAACTGTGACTTCAAATGCGAAAAGGGTGCTCAGTGCGCGTACACTTGTGAGGGTGGCAACTGCAAGACGCATTGCGCCGACGGCGCCAACTGCGCGGTGAACTGCCCGGGCGGAAACTGCGACAGCACTTGCATGCCGAATTCTACCTGCGCCATCAACTGTACTGGCGGCAACTGCAAGAGCACCTGCGCGGCCGGCGCCAAGTGCTCCGTCAACTGCCCCGGCGGTGGTTGCAAGGACTTGGGGCCCGCGCCGGCAACGCCTGTCGCGCCGAAGCCTGGCGTCCTCAAGAAGCCCAAGAGGTGAGCTCGGGCGGCTCGAGCCGCACTACTCGCCCTCAGCTAGTACGGCGCGCTCCTCCGAGTGCGCCGTACCTATTAGTATGCACTGGTGCGGCTGTCACTGCCCTAGGGCGCGCCCGCGTCCGGACCGCCCGTTGAAAAGCCACCGGAGAAGCTGAAGCCTCCATCCGTTCGGTTGAAGGTCCCCCAAACCTGTACGCCGGAGTCCGGCGTCGACTTGATGACAACGTTGCCACCGTCCGAGTCGACACTGAATTCGAAGGAAGCTCGGGTTTCACTCTGTTCGGGCTCCTCTTTCACATCGGGTGCTTCCCGAGGCGGAGGGGCAGGGCCAGGGGCCTTCGCTTCTTCGGGCGCGCCGGGCACTTCGACGGGAGCCACGGGGGGCGACGACGATTTCGCCGGCTCACTCCGAGCGCAAGCGACTAGCACAAGTCCAAGGGCAAACAGGCTGGCTCGCACGCGCCGAGTCTAGCGCCTTCGCTGGAAGTTGCACGGCCCAGATGGACAAAGCGGAACGAAGCTCAGGTTTGACCCAGCAGTTCCGCTGCCAGGGATAGCAGGGCGGAATTCTCCGGCACGTTGTTCAAGAAGCTGTGGCGCAGGGTCGCGTCCATGATCGAGCCGCGCTCTTGGAGTCGCTCCCGTGCCGCCCGCGCCGCAGACGCGGCAGCCGGTCGCTGCCTGCTTTCCTTCAGCGCCACTACGTAGGCCAAGTGGACGAAGGGCTCGCCTTCATCGGCGCGACCACGAGAGCTCATCAACTCCATTGCGCGAGCAGCAGTGGAAACCGCGTGGTCGGTTTCGCCGCGAGCCAAATGGGCGCGGGACACGGCGGCAAGAGCGTATGGCTCGAGGGATGGAACCGCTGCCGACAGGATTTCTACCGCTTCTCGAGCGAACTCCATCGCCGCTTCGGGTCGTTCCGCCCTGAGCTCGATGCGCGCTTGGTAGATCTTGGAAAAGCCGAGCAGGCGTAGCGAGCGTCGCTCCTCGAATGCCGCCACGGCTCTTGCCTCTAGGTCCCGCGCCTCGTCTATGCGACCTTGGCGCAGGCGAACAATGGCCAGGTTGTGGTCGACGACACGAGTCATGAAGTCGACCCCGAGCCACGTATACTCTGCTCTAGTTCCGCGACCATGACGCCGTACTCCCCCGCATGGAACGCCTCTTGGGAGAACATCTGATGCAGGAATGCCTTTCGACGAGGATCGAGGTTGTCCACGTGGGTGAGGATTTCGCGCAGGTGCCCCAGCAGTTGAGTTGCCTCTGCGTTGGATCCCGTGCGGCGAAGGGAAGTAACCACTCGCGCACACACGGTCGTCAGGGGCGCCGTGGCCTTTCGAGCAGGGATCGCCAGGAGGTTTCTTGCGATGCTTCGAATGCCTTCGGTATCCCCCAAGGACCCGATGGATTCCGCGACGATGGTCGTGGCGTCGCACCACTCAGCGGATCCGACTTCCAACAATTCGGACGCCGCGCGACCGGGGAGATCCCTTCGTGGTGCTCACCCGCCCCACTGACGAGCTTCCGCGGAGAGCAACAACAGCCGACCGCGAGCTTCTCCCCGAGCCCCACATGCCAGCGCCCGATCGGCGTGTTGAAGCGCCGCCGGGAGATCCGTCGCGGCCAGTGCTGCTTCTGCCGCACGCCGCCACCACTTCAGTGCCGCGGCCGGGGTTTCTCCCTGTTCGTAATGATCTGCCAGCATGACGGCGTCTGTGATGCCCACATCCTCGAGCCACTCGCCGGCCATCCGGTGGAGTCCGCTGGTCACTCCGCAGTTGGCGAAACGCCCATTCGACGGCTTGCTCGAAGTCCTGCTTGTATTTGGTGCGGATTTGTTCCAATTCGGCGTCGTCCGTGCCATCCCCCAACTGCTCCACAAGCAGACTATCCGCGCGCCGTTGGGGTGAAGCCCGCCGCTTGCGCCGCAGCGCTGCACGCGTGATGACGACCTTCAACCAGGCGGAGAGGGACCCTCGGCCGCTGTAGCTGGCGAGCTTGGCAGCTCGAGTCGGCTTGGGCACCAGCAGAGCCGAGCGAAGCTCTTGAATCAGCTCGTCCCGCAAAGACTCCTCGATCCCCAGCTTGCCCAGGAGTCCCCGGGTTTTGGGCATGTAGGTGCGTTCAAAGACCGCCATGAAGCGCTCGTCACCTTGGAGACACCCAGCACACAACCACAACTCGTCGAGGTGCAGTTGTTGCACAGCGTCGAGCAGGGGCCCGTGCTCAGGTAGCACGGAGGCCACGTGGCGGAGCCACACAGTGGACGGAATGCCGAGTTCGCCAAAAGCCGAATGCGCTTCACCCAGCCCCTCGCTCAGGCGGCGTTCGAGCTGTGCAAATGTCGTGGGGTCTCCGGCCCGCTCGATGCCCGCCACACGCAGCAATTGTTCCGTGAGCGGGTAGTCCGACACCATATCTACCGACTACATGCTACCACGCGAGTCGCCTGCAACCGTAACGCTAGCCCATGCAACGATCACCCCCCTCGACTCAGCGCTCGAACTGGAACATGGTGGCAACATGATGACCCAAGCCCAGTCCCACGCGAAGGAGCTGGAGCGCACGTATTTCGACGGCGAAGTGATTGTGGAGGAGGGCGAACGCTCTCGCGACATGTTCGTCATCCAGAGCGGCACGGTTCGAATCAGCAAACGCGTCGGTAGCCGAGAGGTGGAGCTCGCCCAACTGAGCCAGGGGGACTTCTTCGGCGAAATGTCGCTGCTGGAGTCACTTCCTCGGGACGCCACTGCCCAGGCCGTGGGTGAAACGCAACTCTTGGTGGTGAGTGCGGGCGCACTGTTGGTCCGCATGCGGCGGGACCCCACCTTCGCGTTCGAGATGCTGCACCGACTCAGTGGTCGAGTTCGCACATTGAACGCTCGCTTGGTGAAGGTGCTGGAGAGCACAGACACGGGTGAAGAGAAGATCGCGCAGCTGTTCTATGCCAACGCCGACAACCAGGACGCGCCGGATACATGATCATCGAAGCTGAACTCGACCGGCTCTTGGTCGTTTCAGACTTGCACGTGGGCAATCCGTTTTCCCAGGCGAGCCGGCGCTTTGGTCGGTTTTTGGAATTGGCAGGCCGGCAGCGCTGCAGTGTGTGCATCAACGGTGATGGCTTGGAGATCCTCCAGACCAGCTTCGCCAACCTGGCGAACGACACCGTTCGCATCATCGATCGCATCCGCCGGCTCGTCGATGCCGGGTCCAGTGTCTACTACGTGGTGGGTAACCACGACATCGTGCTCGAGCACTACCTGGAAAGCTGGAGCGAAATCCGGATTTGCCCCTTCCTCAACGTGAAGAGCGGCGGCCGCCGCATCCGCGTCGAGCACGGTCATCTCTATGATCCCTTCTATGTGAAGCACCCTGCTCTGTACGACACGCTGACACGTGCGGCTGGGCCCCTGCTCCACCTCTACCCGGACGTGTACAAGGTCTGGTCTTCATACCAACGAGTCAAAGACCGCTTTGGTCAACGCCGAAAGCAAGAGCGCCACTCCGTGTATCACGAAGCCGCCGAGATGCTGCTCAAGCGCGGGTTCGACGGCGTCGTTTTCGGCCACACTCACAACGCCGAGATCTTGGAGCTCGCGCCGGGCAAGATGTACGTCAACTCTGGCAATTGGATGCGCGGTTCACCCTACGTACAAATTCAGGATGGCAGGCTCAGCCTCGAGCGCTTCAACGTAGACTGACCACGCCCCTCGGCGATTCGCTCAGCGCAGTCGCGGCAGTACCAGAAAGAAGAACGCCGCAGCGGAGCTGAACAAGAACAACGCTCCGATGACGAGCGCGACGAACAAGATGAGCTTGCGGGACTTGCGTGGCTCGGATGCCGCAGCGGATATCGGCCCTAGTGCTTCCGGCTGCGAATAGCCGGCCGCCTCGGGTTGCGCGTAGCTGGGGGCAGGGGCGCCAGCTTGCGCGTAGTTCTGTGCCGCGGCCTGGGGTTGTGGAAAGTTCGGCGCGGCAGCCGGTTCCGCGACGAGGTTCGTGGGAGTTCCTTCGACCGCTGCAGGTGCCGTGGCAACACCATGCGGGGGCTCCGCAACGAGGTTCGTGGGAGTTCCTTCGACCGCTGCAGGTGCCGTGACGACCGCAAGGGGGGGCGCCGCGGCTGGGCGCGTGTACGGCGGGGCAGCTGGAGCAGGTGGAGGCGGTGCACCGGCAGCAGGTCGGGGCGCTGCCGCCATCGGCGCCTGGTCGGGTTCAGACTTTGGCTCCTCTGGGGGGGTGTAGTCATTCAGGAGCACCGTGCTCGAAAGCCCTGGGTTGGTCGTTTTCGAGGGCGATTGGGTGGACATGACCGCATCCACCAGCGCGGCACCTCCGGCCAGACTCGTGGGGTCGTCCGACTCGACATTCTCGACCTCGGCGAGCGAACGCGCACGATTCTCCAACTCCGACGCAGCGTGTTCTTGGACCCATGCGCCCACTTTGGGCGGCAGAGCGAGCGCCGCCGACTCCTCGAGGGCCGTGGCCAAGGCCTGGGCGGAAGAGAAGCGTTTGCCTGGATCCCGCGACAACCCCTGCATCACGACTTCGTCCAATACTGGACTAAGCCACGGTGCAAAACGGCTCGGCGGGGGTACCTCGCCTGAAACAATTAGCTTCATGGTCTCGGTGGAGTTCTTGCGCGCGAACAAGCGCCGCCTCGTGAGCCCTTCCCACAACAACACCGATGCCGAGTAGATGTCTGAGCGTCGATCGAGCCCCTTCCCTTGCAAGTACTCAGGCGCCATGTACGCGAGCTTGCCCTTGACCTGGCCGCTGTTGGTCGACTGCAGTCGATTCACGGCTTTGGCCACGCCAAAATCCGTGACTCGGGCAATACCATCGACACCAACCAGCACATTCTGCGGCGAGACATCGCGGTGCACGATGTTGAGCGGTTGGCCCTGCTCGTCTGTCGCCACGTGCGCGGCGTGCAATCCATTGAGAAGGTCAACCACGATTCTGGTAATCACATCCGGAGGTGGCGCTTGATTCTTCGCGTTGATCAACAAGCGAGCGAGGGTTTCGCCGTGCACGTACTCCATGACCAGGAAGAGCTCACCCTCGAGTGCAACTACGTCGACCACCGGGACCACGTTTGGATGGCGGATCCGAGCTGCCAGTCGAGCTTCGTCCAGCAGCATGGAGACAAAGGAACGCTCCTTGATCAGCTGGGGGTGCAACCGCTTGATAGCGACAGTGCGGGCGAAGCCCACTGGGCCCAACAGCCGGCCCAGGTGCACGCTAGCCATCCCGCCCGACGCCAAGCGTGAGTGCAGCGCGTAACGTCCGATCCGGCGCGGCGCATTTTCGAGCGTACCCACTCCGGTTGAGGTTATCAGGTTCCCGGCCGTGATGGACCGACTCACAGCTCCAGCAAGAACCAGCTCAGCTCCGGCTGAGACAGCTTTTTCCGCACTCGCGGGCTGCTGGACTGGCGCAGCGCCCACGGTCGTGTTTGGGTGAGCTGGAAGCCAAACCGGCGCGGCAAGTCCGTGTACAAGGAGCGTGGCGGACGCTCACTGCGCAGCTCTTTCATGAAGCAACCCGTTTCAAACGTGTTGTAGAAGATCCGACGAATACCTAGCCGGTCACGAAGAAAATGCAGGGTTGCAGCCAGCATTGCTTCTGACCAGATGTCGATGTGAGCGCGCAATACGTGATTCACGTAGCTCAGAATGTGGTGAACCGCGATTTCGGGATCGAATCCGTACAGCTCGGCGGTGACCAGTTTCTCGGGATCCAAGACGAGCAGCGCTTTGGCTTCCTCGTCCGCCCGTTTCACCCAGTCCGACTGGACTTCTTCAATCAGCGCTTCGCCCGCGTCGAAACAAACGTCAGTGCGCGACCACGCCAACGTAAGAAATCGCTCCGAGACAGGGTGGCCAGCGCAGACGAATGGGTGATCGAGGTGGTCATCGACACCCCGAGGCGCGATCAGCCCCCAATATGCGGTGTCGTGCTCCCGAGCGAAGTTGAGCTGGACCACCAGGTTCTCGCCCGGACGCGTAGTTTGATGGCAAGTGGGGCACCACTCGCGCTCGTCCACCTCTCCCCAACGCGTGAAAGTCAAACGGTAGTCGACGGTTCGTGACGGGGCGGCACGCGCGAGCGCCTTTGCCGTGAGCACACCTCCCTTGAGACGGGCGAGCACTCCTTTAACGCTGCGTTTCTCAAGCAGCTTCGCGTAGGGCCCACGGCGAAGGTCACGCACACGCATGCCATCACCGACGATCCAGCTCAGGATCATCGACGCGTATCGATCGCGGAAGTAGCTGAATTTGAGAGGAGCCTTGGGTTGACGCGCCAGGATCCAATCGACTTCATGGGTGTGCATGGCACCCTCGTTTTCGACAGAGGTCGCCCCTTCGCAGGGCAAGTGAGTGCTTCGCGGCGTCGCGGTCGCGCGCGAGAGAGAGGCGCGACGCGCCATCGCGGCCAGAGCAGTGGTCACGCGAGTGAGATGTGATGCGCAGTCGCGCCCGTGGTCGCGGCTACGCTATTCGGCGCCTAGAGTCGTTCAGCCAGCTCGGAGGGCAAAGCCCTGCCACCCGCAAGCGCAGCCGCGATTAGGCGCAAGTGCATGTAAGTGGGCGAACATGACGGACTCCTGGGGCCGCGAAAGATAGCCGGGGCAAAGGTTCTGTCAAGGCGTGGCTTGACGACCAACGCGTTGGCGTCGTTGGATCGCTGACAATGCGGCAATTGGTCGGGCTCTGCGCACTGCTGCTTTCGGTGACCAGCGCCGGCTGGGCGAGCGCTACGCCAGAGAGCGCCGCGGCCGCCGACGCCTTGTTCAAAGCAGGGATTCAGCTCGCGGAAGACGGCAAGTTTGCCGAGTCCCTGGTGAAGCTGCGCGCCAGCTACGAAATCGCACCGGCTCGAGGAACACTGCAGGCAATGGCCATGGCGGAGGAAGCACGTGGCCGCACGGCATCTGCGATGGCGCTCTATCGCAAGCTTCTGACCCAGGCGCAGGCAGCGGGGGATGAGGAGCGCAGGACGTTCGCTGCGAGCAAGATCAGTGGGCTCGAGCCGCGGCTCAGCGCAATCATCATCGTGGCAAAGAACCTTCCTCCGGGTTCGCGCATCAAACTGGGAGAGACCTGGGTGCCCGCCGGCGCCTACGAAACGCCGCTGCCGGTGGATCCCGGCTCGGTGAGCGTGATGCTGGAAGTGGACGGGCAGAGGAATTCTGAGCAGTCCGTGGAGCTGGAAGATGGAGAAACCCAACGCGTGGTCGTGACGCCGAAGAGTACGCGGCTCACCTCGCCACTCGCGAGCGAGGAAGGCGGAGCGGACGCGGCCCCATCATCCTGGTCAACCCAACGCACCGCCGGCGTCATTTCGACGGGTGCAGGCGTCGTCCTGCTCGGACTGGGCACCTACTTGTTCATCGATGGCAGCGCGCAGAAATCTGACGTCGACGATCAGTGCCCCGATACGGTCTGTCCAACCCAGGACCTGATTGACGAAGGCGAGTCGGCTCAGCGAAAGCGCACCCTAGGTGCGGTCGCCGCCGTTGTCGGCGCTGCTGCCGTGGGGGTCGGCGCGTACTTCTTCTTCACGGATTCGAAGAACTCCAGCGCCGGTGTTCGGGCGACGCCGGGTGGCGCCCAGGCCTTCGCCCGCGTGCGATTCTGACGTCGCAAACGCAGACACACGCCGCGACGAAATTGCATCCGCGCGCGGCCGGCCTCAGACGCGCAGCGAGTTCACATGCAGCAGACGGTATTCGCGCCCGTCGGCAACGCCGTACCGCTCTGAGCCCCCTGAGTCGCCTTGCAACTCCCACCTTGTTCGGTTCCCACCGTGACCCATATCGACGGCCAACCTGGATCCGGGCCGAAGCGACAGGCGTTGGTCGGAATCGTGAATTCTTCTGGGTGTTTCTGAGTGCAATTCGTGCCCAAGAAGAACTCCGCTTTGCCGTCGCAGTAATTACCCGTGGGCGAACCGCAGGTGCATTTTCCGCAGGCGCGTGTATCGGTGAACTTGGCAGGATCGTAGAGCGCGGTCTTGGTGCTGAACGGAGCGGGACAGGCATGACCGCCAGGCCGCGAAATACAAAGCTTGCTATCGAAGCCCGACGGCGCGGAGGGCACGCACTGTTCACTTACTTTGCAGCCACCCCCGGTACTTACCAGACACACTCGACCAAAGTTGGCAAAGGCGGGCTTGGGGCGCGACGTCTCGGCTCCCCCGCTCGGCGCGCAGCTCGCTCCCACGGCGGCAATCTGAGGTGCCTTGAGACTGTTTGGGGCGTCGCCACCCACGTTGGGCAGGTTGGTGCACTTATTTGCCAGGGCGGTGTAGTTCTTGTTGTTCGAGTCATTGCACTGACCCAGTGAATACGCCTTCGCCGGCTGGATTTGGCAGGTCGCGCCGGAAGGCTTGCTGCAACCGCAGGGCGCGCAACCAAGGGGCTGAACACCGAGAGTTCCGCTTCCGCCTTCGGTGACCGGAGCCACTCCCCCGGGACAGTTCGGCAGCGCCGCAAGGCTGGCGGCGGACGCGAAGTGCACCGGGCCGAGCCAGTTGGGTGGCACGGTCACGCAAGTTGCGCTGGCGCAGAGCGGATCTGCGCAATCCACGAGCTTATTCCCATTGTCATCCACGCCATTGCTGCAATCCTCGCCGCCCGCCGAACCCGAGCTTCCAGCGCTTCCCGCCGACCCTGAAGTGCCTCCGACGCCGGCAGTACCGCCACCGTCGACATTCCAGCCCGAATCTGTCACAGACGCGCCGCTGCCACCGGTACTCGAACCGCCGTCGGCGGGGGCCAAGCTGTAGTCCGAGCTGCAGCCAATGGTCGTGGCAGCGCAGACGACAAACAAAGCACGGAGCATCTGGAAAGTGTATCGACAAGTCAACTTCGAAGCAATTCGCGCCAAAGGCGCGAGCCGAGCACGCTGCCAAGACATAGACTTCCGCGCGCCGACGTACCACACAGGCGCTCATGTGGGACAAGCGCTACTCCGAGCCTGGCTATGCCTATGGCACTGAGCCCAACGACTTTCTAAAGGAACAGATTGCTGAGCTGCCCCGCGGAGCTGCGTTGTGCTTGGCAGAGGGGCAGGGGAGGAACGCCGTGTACTTGGCTGCGCAAGGGTTCGAGGTCACTGCTGTCGATCAGTCCGCGGTGGGGCTCCGCGTTGCGGAGTCTCTTGCGCAGGAGCGTGGTGTTTCGATCCGGACCATTGCCGCGGACTTGAACGACTTCGACCTGGGCCAGAGCGCCTGGTCCGCGATCGTATCGATTTCTGCACACGTCCCTCCTGACCTGCGTCGAAAGGTGCACGCGGGCTGTGTCCGGGGACTGGCTCCCGGAGGGGTCATGTTGCTCGAAGCGTACACGCCAGCGCAGGTCGGGCGTGGCACCGGCGGGCCACCGGTAGCAGAGTTGTGCATGAATTTGGAGGCGCTACGCGAAGAGTTGCGCGGCCTGGAGGTAGTGATCGGCCGCGAAGTCGAGCGTGAGATGCGTGAGGGCAAGTATCATCAGGGCAAGAGTGCGGTTGTGCAGTTCCTTGGGCGCAAACCAGCTTCCTAGCTGGTCTCTTGCGCCCAGCTAGGCCCTCGCGGTTATCATCAACGCATGGGCGCATCGTGGCACACGGACCTGGCTCGTCATCTAGAAACGGCAGCCGCCATGCTTAAAGAAGGGCAAGAGCAGCAGGCCCGCCGCGAGCTAGCAACAGGCATGGGCTACGTGCTGCACGCCGCGACCCAGGGGGACGACGACGCTTTTCAGTGGCTCAACCTCCTGCGCTCATCCGTCGATGACGCGTCGCCGACCAATCTCCTAGACCTGGACAAGATCGACGAGTGAGTTCGTAGCCATACACCGACACGACGTGCTATTGGCAACTTAGGCGTCAGGCGTCCAAGTCCCAGGTCTTGACCAGCGTCGAAAAACCTTTAGTGCTGCTCGCCTTGCACACGCTGGCCTGCTTGGCAGCACCCGGAGACTGATCGTCGACGTACTCGACGTGGAACACCGCCTTGTTCGCGTTCACAAAGGGCGCGAGGGTGGCGCATTCGTTGAAGGACAAACACTCTTCGTTGAGTGCCCAGTCGAAGTGGGAGACGAGATCTCCAACCAGCTTCACGGAATTCTTGAGGCCAACACTCAATCCACGAGCGTGAGCTTCTTGAGCAAGGAACGTATTGTAGTCGATCTGATCACTCTTCATTAGGGGAAAGCCCGTGTTGTTCGAGTGGCCGTCGACGTTGTCCGGTTCCACGCCGTCGCAGCCCTTCTGCACCGCCATGTCCATTCGCGCCTTCATGATTGAGCGCACACCCCGGGAGCGCACATCAAGCCAGGTCTCCCCGGGCCAACCCGAAAGGCCGTTCCCGTAGTCCTTCTTGTCGAACTGGCCCGCCTCGGGTCGCCAATCCTCGCGGCTACCCGCGGAGAAGTAGCAAATGACCGTGCGACCCTTGCTCTTCAAGGCCTGGATCGTGGTAGCGGAATTGTCGAACAAGTCGATGTCGTACATGGCCACATCGACGCCTTGGTCAATCGTCCCCATCAATTGCCATTGCCAGCTCGTGCCCGGGGTCGGGCGCCAAACACCACCCGTTCCGCCACCGGTACCGGTATCGTTGCCACCATCCAAGCCGCCGCTTGCGGCTGCACCCGCGCTGCCGCCGCCGCCGGAGGCAACTCCTGAGTGACAAGCTGAAGTTGCCACCGAGTCGAAGCTTTTCAAGGGCTGGCGGATTGGCGCGAGACAATGTGGCCCAAGGCCAACTGGCAGGCGCTGACTTGAGACCGGCTCTTTTCCGCGACGAAAGTGTCCGAAGAAGCTCTCACCAGTCCGCGACCGCCGCACCCCAGGTGAAGCCTGAACCGAACGCGATCATGGCGACTTTCATCCCGCGCTTCAATCGCCCATCTTGCTCGGCCTCGGCCAGCAGGATGGGAATCGTTGCTGCGGTGGTGTTTCCGTAGCGCTGAATGTTGTGCACGACCTTGTCTTCGGGCAGCCCAATCTGCTGCGCCACGTATTGGTTGATGCGCATGTTGGCTTGGTGAAAGAAGAACAAGTCGATGTCATCCCGCGTCAGGTTCTGATCCATGCACGCTTGCATCAACGCGCCGATCATGCGCTCGACGGCGTTACGAAACACCAACTTGCCGTCCATGTGCGCCCACATATGACTGGGTTGAACTTGGCCCACCCCTTCTGCATTGGTGGGAATGAAGGGCCGCTTCTTGATGTCCCAGACTTTCTGCGAGAGCACATCCGCGTGACGACCATCTGCACCGAGGTACCATCCACGCACACCTCGGTCCTCGTCCGTCGCACTGATCACCGCAGCACCTGCGCCATCGCCGAAGAGTGTGGATATGGTCCTACCAGCCGTCGAAAGGTCAAGTGCGGCCGAATGGGTTTCGGCGCCGACTAGGAGCACATGCTTCACGCGGCCGGATTCCACCATGCTGGTGGCAGTGGCCAGGCCGTATAGAAAGCCCGAGCACTGATTCCGAATATCAAGCGCCGGTACGAACTTGGGCTGATCGCCCTCACAAAGCCCCAGCTTCTCTTGCAGGTACACCCCAGAGCCGGGAAAAGCATGGTCCGGCGAGAGAGTGGCGAACAAGATCATGCCGAGGTCCTGAGGTTCGATCTTGGCGTTCTTGATGGCGTCTTTTGCCGCCGACAGGGCCAAGTCGCTCGATCCAATTCCTTCTTTGGCGAAGCGACGTGCCTCAATGCCGGTTCGTTTGACGATCCACTCGTGGCTGGTGTCGATACCGTAGCGCTCTCGCAAATCCTCGTTGGTCACGACATCCGGCGGTACGTAAAAACCAGTTCCAGAGATGAAAGCATTGGGCATGGTTCTGCTCCCATACGTGTCCCTTGGCGCGGCGGATAGGACGTTGGTCAACGCGGGAGTTTCCGGAGGGTTTTTCTAGGGTTGCGTCGGGCCCGATCTCGTCACGCGGTCAGGCGCACACGCAGCTGTGCGGCATCTTCTGTGAGCTCGTCGGGCTTGGCGTGGTCGAGCAGTGCGACAGCACGCCGCCGCAGCACTCGCGCCCGCTCGGGCTCGGAGTTGTCGGACGCCAATAGAGCGCGCTGTTCCAGCAATTGCACGGCCAGTATCACCTTATCGCCTCCGCCGAGGAGAAGCGCCGTGGAGCGAGCATCGAGGCGATCCATGCCAGGGAAGAAGCCCAGCGCGGCTTCCACGGATGCAAGCTCTGCCTCGATTTGCTGCGTGTCAGTTTTGCGGGAGAGATTCGCAATCCGCGCCAGCGCTTCCGCCAACTGCTGTATCAGCCTCCCGATGTAGTCCTGGCGCAGCACCTGCGTGCCTTAGCACGCTGGGGTGATGTTGGAAGGTGAATTGTCCCGCTGAGTCTTGCGTGGGATAGTCAGAGAATATTGCGAATTGCCTGTTTCACGTTTTTGTTCGCCGCCGTCGCGGGTGGGTGTAGCTCGGGTGACTCCAACGGCACGGGCGGCTCTGGCGGCAGCGACTGCACCACGGTGCAATGTTTCGCCGCCAACGAGTGTGTCAAACAGTGCGGTGCTACACCGCAGTCCTCGGGCTGTTGCCCCTGCCCTTCGGGCACTATCAACGTATTGACCTGCGCTTCCGACGGCGGCGGGGGAACGAGTGGAACTGGGGGCGGCAGCGGTGGCACCAGCGGCAGCGCTGGTACACCGAGCGACGGCGGCACCGCGGACGCGGCGTGCACTCCGGATCCCGACGCGGGCAGCGTGGTCTGTGGGTCCAAGTCGTGCAATTCGTGTCAAGTCTGCGTGACTCCGTGCTGCACTGCCCCGGACGGTGCCGCCTGCAAGCCCGCGCCGGCGTTTTGTGCCGAGTCTTCCACGCTGGAGTGTGCGTCTCCGAGCAGCTGCAAGCACGCCGCATCAGGCTGTGACGGCACGCTCTCTGCTGGCACCCTTACCTGCGTTTGCAAGTGAGCTGGCAGCCTCGCAAAACTACTTCTCAATCACGCGGTTGGCGCCCAGTCGCCATTTGCCACCCTTGAGGTACACCACCGCGGAGCCTCGAATGCCTTCGATGTCGTACTCGTAGCGCAGTCGTACGGAATCTCCGTCCCGAGCGATGCGCGTAAACACGAGAACTGCCGCCTTTTTTGAACCGGGCTTGTCCACGATCTTCACCGCTTGACCGCCCTTGGTTAGTTTCAGCTTCGGAGGCAGCTCGGCTCCGTGGATTTTCAACGGGGTGCGCCCAGGCTTGTCCAAGTGGAAATAGCGATCCAAATCTGGGTCGTTGAGAACCTGCTGCATGACGATCTGAAGCTCGTCGTCGCTCAAAGTCGTCGCACCTGGATCGCTGGACTCAGCGTGGGCGTCACCGCTGGGTTCTTCGACCGGGGACCCCTCCGGCGGTTCGCCTGCTTCATCTGGTGGCGTCTCGACCGCGGCTTCCGTCTCGCTAGACAAAGCATCGTTTGGCTCTTCGGGCGGCTGTGCAGCGCCTCCACAACTGATCAAGAAACTCGCCGCAAGCCCAAACCATCGCCCCGCCATGGCAGCAGCCTAGCATGCGGCAGTCGGAAGCCCTCGGACCAGAACCCGAGCCAGTGGCGTAGGGTGGAGGCCGCAGATCGTCGTGCCCATCCGACGCTTGCCAGCCAGCGTTCTCCTGCTTCGGGCGGTTTTTTTGCAGGTGGAGGGCGGCACGAGGTTTGCTCAAGGGCCCAGCATGGCGATCTCAATCGCGGTCGGTCGCCCGCTCCGCGAAATAACCGAACCCGAACTATACGACTGCCTCGATGGGCCTGGCGTCGGAAAGGCAATCACTGAGCTGCTGACACGTCACCGCCCGGCAGCGCGGCGGGTTGCCATGAGCATATTGCGCAACGGCGACGACGCCGAGGACGTCACGCAAGAGGCGCTGGTGCGGGCGCTAGTCGCGCTACGTTCGGGCCAGAGGCCCCAGCACTTCCGTGGATGGCTCAAGGTCATCACGGCGCGCGTAGCGCTGAACTTCGAACGAGAGCGACGTACCCGCGCCAGCTACCATGCGGAATCCGGAATCGTCGGATCCGCCAGGCACCACTTCGAAGACAGATTCGTGGCGAAGAACATGTGGGATCACACAACCAGCGTGCTACGCATGCGGGACCGCACGCTGCTCTGGCTGCGCTATGCGGAGGGTCTGTCCATCACCGAGGTCTCGATCCGACTTGGAATTGGCGTTGCGACAGCAAAAATGCGTCTGCTCCGTGCTCGGGAGCGGCTCACTCAAGCCACACCGTCACCCCTGGCTGCTTGAGCCACGTGGCGCCACCGAAGGGGCATCTTAGGTAGCTCGTAAGGCCAGTTTGTGTGAGTCTGGGCCCAGTCACGGGAGGAGGATTGGGATGCAGGGTGGTTACGGCGGCGGACCTTCGGGCTGGGGCGGTGCACCGGGAGGGGGAGCACCGGGTGGAGCACCCGGTGCTGCGGCGGCCTACGGAGCGCCCGCCGCGGGCGGGGGTAGCGCGGGCTACGAGTTTACGAGTGAACAGGACGGCAAGCTCGCCCGACTGGGCAACCTACTGGTCTTCTCGGGGATTTTACAGATCCTCTGGGGGCTGGGCCAGGGCACCACGAGCTGGGTCTTCGGCGTCGGACAATGGCTCTACAACGCGCCGATTTCCCTCGCTTTGATCATCATTGGCATCATGTTTTGCCTCAGCGGCGTCTCCTTCAAGAAGATCCGAGATACGCAAGGCAACGACATTGGGCATCTGATGGAGGCCGTGGGCAAGCTCTCGGCCGCGGCGATCATTCAGATTGCCGGCTTCATCATCGCGATGCTGCTGGGCATCGTGATCTTGCTGCTGATCTTCGTTGTCGGGGTCATCGCGGTCGCGGCCTCGTGAGAGGTAACCCAGCCATTGTCCGAACTGCGCTCGCCGTAACCATCTTGGCCTTTTCCGGTACTTTTGCCTGCTCGAGCGGCGATGACGCCGGAGGCGCCCCGACCAACGACGCGGGCGTCACCGACTCAGCGCTCGCGGATGCAGCTTTGGATGCGCCGGCGACGGATGGCTCAACCGATGGAACAACTAGCAACGACGCGGCGGGCGACTCCGGCACCGCCTGTCTCGCTGACGGCAAGTACGGGAAGTGCACAG
Organism: Polyangiaceae bacterium; assembly: GCA_965222375.1. Classification (GTDB taxonomy): domain Bacteria; phylum Myxococcota_A; class Polyangia; order Polyangiales; family Polyangiaceae; genus JACKEA01. The sequence goes on along the minus strand of CBDCTZ010000016.1, from coordinate 597,089 downwards.
AGAACCCAGGTTGCTTCTGCCTCCAGGGTGCGACGGTGTATCAGTTCTGCACCGTGGAGTGCCAAACGGCAGCCCAGTGCGGCGATGCGAACCAGTTTCCAGGTGCAACCCCGGGTTGCTATCCCATCAACCCAGGCGCGGCGCAGAATATCTGCGCGCTGGTGTGCACGGACGCGAGCGATTGCCCCTGTGGCCTGACCTGCACTGCGTCGGGCGTCGGGACCGTGAAGATCTGCGCTGAGCTGCAATGAGCGCTGCACTTGCGAGGTGGGCAGCCCCGGCCCCCGGTGTTAGTCTTCTGAGCGCGACATGTCTCGCTGCTTCTCTATCGTCTGCTTCGCCGCAGCGTGTCTTGCATGCAGCTCCTCATCGGACGAGGGCGGCGCACCGGGCGCGAGCGGATTTGACATCGACGAGCCCCCCGGCGTCATCGGACAGTACGAAGGCAAAGCCGACGACATCGTGTGTGCCAGGTACCCGGGTGGCACTCTGAGTGGCGACGACTTGCTGGTCCTGGTGAACAAGGCAGCGGGCCAGCAGCTCGCTTCGAGCTGGGCCCCAAAGGACGTGTTGGGCATCGAACCCAGCCTGATGATGCCCGGCCGAACTGGAGAGCTCCGCGGGCCCGTCGTAGAGGCCTTGCGCGAGATGTTCGCGGACGCTGCGAGCTCCGGCTTGAAGCTCGGCGTTCGGTCGGCCTATCGCTCCTTTCGCACCCAGTGCATCACCTTTGACTACAAGGTGCAGCAGCACGGACTCGAGCACGCCAAGCAGTTCAGTGCCGAGCCAGGCCGCAGCCAGCACCAGCTGGGTACGACTGCCGACATCACGGCGGAGGCCCTGGGTTGGAAGCTATCGCAAAGCATGGGGGGCAAGGCCGAGGGCCAATGGCTTGCCGCTAACGCTCACCGCTTTGGCTTCGCTCTGAGTTATCCCGAAGGGCACGAAGCCGCGACGGGCTACGCGTACGAGCCTTGGCACTATCGCTACATCGGGCGGGCCGCAGCGCTAGAAATGTTCTCGGCAGGTCTGATCCTCGAAGAGTACTTGTCGCGCTGCGCAGCACAGGATTCAGCCCTGACTTGTGAGCGAGAAAAGTTCCCAGACCCAATCCCCAACAACCAGTTCATCGGTGGCCCATGCACGGAAGATAGCGAGTGCGCGAGCATCGGTGCAGGAGCGACCTGCCTGCAGAGCTATCCCGATGGCGCGTGCACGCTGCCTTGCGACAAGTACTGCCCCGACCGGTCCGGTTTGAACTCTCCGACTTTCTGCGTTGGAGAGCCCGGCTCCGCGAGTACCGGCCAGTGCCATAGCCGGTGTGACGAGGGTTTGTATCCGGGGGGCGGGTGTCGACCTGGTTACAGCTGCGTGACTGCATCCCGGCCGGACAACTCCGCGTCCGGGGAGGTTTGCATGCCGACGCCTTCGCAGCCTTGACGCTGGCCGGACCTGCAGCGAAAACCCGTGGCCATGGACTTCCGCTTTTTGGCTAGCACAGGCGTGCGGGTGTCGCGGTTGGGCTTTGGCACCATGTCCTTCGGTGGGGATGCGGATGCTGCAACGTCGAAGGCCCTTTTTGCGGCGTGCCGAGACGCAGGCATCAACTTCTTCGACACGGCGGACGTGTACAACAAGGGTCGCTCCGAGGAGATCTTGGGCGGCCTGATCGCGGGCTGTCGGGATGAGGTCGTCATCGCAAGCAAGGCGTACTTCCCGACGAGCAAAGACGTAAACGCCCGTGGCAGCTCGCGCTACCACTTGGTGCGGGCCGTAGAAGCCAGTTTGAAACGCTTGAACACGCAGCGCATCGACGTGTTCTTCTTGCACCGCTTCGACGATGCCATGCCTCTCGAAGAAACGCTGTTCGCCCTCGACCTTCTGGTTCGGGACGGCAAGATTCTGTATCCGGCGGTGAGCAACTTCTCGGCGTGGCAGGCGGCCAAAGCGCTGGGCATCGCGGAGCGCCGCGGCTTTGCGCCCATCGTCGCCATGCAGCCCATGTACAACCTGGCCAAGCGGCAGGTCGAAGTGGAGATCTTACCCTTGGCGCAGGCCGAGAACCTCGCGGTGATTCCCTATAGCCCCTTGGGCGGAGGACTCTTCAGCGGCAAGTACGGCGCATTTGTACGACCCAGTAGTGGTCGCCTGGTGGAGAACGCGATGTACCAAACGCGCTATGGCGACAAGGACAACTACGAGGTCGCCGAGCGCTTCTCAGCTCTGGCCCGCCGCCTGGGCCACCACCCGGCCTCTCTGGCCATCGCTTGGGTCGCTGCACATCCAGCGGTGACCGCGCCCTTGATTGGATCGCGCAATCTGGAGCAGCTCCGGCCCTGCCTGGCAGCGTTGGATATCGAAATCACACCGGAGCTGTACGAGGAAATCTCCGCGCTGTCGCCCGCGCCACCCCCGGCTACGGACCGCAACGAAGAACGCTCCGCGCACAACTACGGTTCACGCTAGGGGATCGCTTCGCGAAGTGAGCGGCACGGTGCCGCGGGACGCCGCTTTGACCCGCGCGGCTGCTCGAAGCAGCAGCGCCATCGACAGCAAGCCCAACGCGGCGAATGCGATCGGGCGGCGACCCAATATACCCACGTAGCTAGCCGCGAAGATCGACCAGAATACGTACATGCCGCTCTTGTGCAGCACGTTCCAAGCGCGTCGACCGAGCCATTTGGCCGGGCGTGGAAACGACGTGAGGGTCATCGTGCCGATCAGCACGTAGCCCACCGCGCCGCCGATCAGAGACGATGTGGCGAGCTTCTGCCAAAATGAGTCGGCGTGCAGGAAGCCCAGGCTCATGAATGCCGCCATATGCGCTACCATGGCCAACGCAAAAGTGTGGCCGAGCGCGCGACGGTTGCGCCGCCACCATCGCGCACGGGGCGCCGCCAACGCGCTGACCGAAGACGCAGCGAACGCGAGGACAAACGCCACGAGGGCCAGGCGAGCTGTCACCCGCACGAGCACGCGCAGGCCGGCCTCGCTCCAGCCTTGGGTCACTAGGGTGACGGCAAAGACAGCGAAGATGACACCGGCGGAAATGCGAACAACGCTCACGGAACTGATATGCCGCAGCGCTCCGATTGGCTACAGCCAAGGTGGAAAAGAGGCTGCGACGTGGCGCAAGCTTCGCTTCAGAAGCGCCCTCGGACGGACACACCACCCCCCGGCTGACTCCAGCGCCCAGTGCCACGCCCACCAGCCGCGGGCGCGGGCTGAGTGACCAGCAAGTACACACCGGCTCCCCCAGTTAGGGCAGCTCCGGCCCAGGCCAAGTTCGTCCAAACCCGCAACCGCCCCGCGCGCGCGTGGGCGTCACGGTCGATCCTGCCCGAGTCTTCGAACTGATCCCGCGACTCCAAGGCGTCGAGGCCAAGCACAATCGCCGCGGCCGAGAGCGCCACGCTAGCCCCAACCAGGGAGTAGCCAATCACAGCGCGAGTGCCATCGTCAGCAGCGACGGACGACGAAGGCGCTGGGGGCGGTGAATGGGGCTTGCCGGAATCCAGGTGCTGCTTCGGGGCCGCCAACACGGAAACGTGCGTCTGCCGGGTCGCCCTCAGCTGGACCTGCCGCTCGACCGGCGAACCATCTTTGCGTTCGATGTGCACGACGTAGGCTCCGGGCGCCAGGTGTATTCGGGCGGGTGCTGCAATGTCGCGCGCGTGGCCGACGGACACCCGAGATCCCTCCGGAGCCTTCACGGACAGGACGCCCAACGTTGCGGACGTGGTGGCGAGCCGCTGCTCGGCATCGCTCTGCTGCTCTGCGCTGAGCCCACCGGTAGAGATCGCCAGTGCAAACGCGTCCGCGGCCCGAGGGGCATCGCCCGCCTCTTGCCAGCTGAGCCCCGCGTTGTACATCGTGGCGCCTCGTGGCGCGCGCTGATGCGCTGCCTCGAAAGCTCGTGCCGCCGCGGCGTAGTCGCCGCGGGCGTAGGCCGCGGTTGTCGAGCTGCCACCCCTGCGCGAGCGGCTGGAAGATCTGCCACTCTTGGTTCGTTTCTTCTGTCGCCAGCTCGGTGGCGAACCCTCGGTCTTCGATGAGCGACTGCTGCGTCGGTGGCGAACGTACGCCTGGCCAGGCAACGTCCGTGAGCTAAAGAACGCAGTGGCGCGACGCCTAGCTCTGGGTGAACTGGCGGATGACGATGTGGACCCCTCCGCGAGTCCGGGTCAACCGGCACTCGCAATTCGCAGCGATCTCGTGGCCCCGCGTGCTTGCAGAAGAGCTGCCACTAGTAGAAGCGCGACAGCGAATCATCGATGCTTTCGAGGCACGCTACATTCAGAACATCATCGAGCAGCACAGCGGCAACATGACACGGGCAGCGGCGGCGGCTGGAATCGACCGGCGGCATTTCTACCGCTTGCGCGCCAAGGCCAAGGTCTGATTACCAGCCGCCTCCACCCGCTCAGCCCTCGGTCACCTTTTCGACGGTGAGGTGTCCACTGCCGCTGTTGGTTTCCACGTGACCAAACAGGAAGAACCGCCCCGGGCCTTCAGTACCTGGGATCAAGTCGACAACCTCTTGGTACTTCTTGCCGTTGACCGACGCACATGCATCGCACGACGCGTGCCACGGGCTGCAGCAGCACGTTGCGGGGATTTCTCGCAACCCTGCGCGGCGCCCGCGACCTCCTCCCGCGCTGATACGAGTCGCGTCGAGGCGTAGAAAGACGCACTGAGGCGGCTGGCGCCACACTGCGACGTAGCGCCGCCGAGTAAAACGCGAACCGATGCCCCGACAGCACCTTGAAGCGCTTGTTCAGCCGTCGCCGGCTTCCCCTACTTGCTGGGGGCCGTTCCCCGCCATAGTCCGCTCGGCCCGGCCAACCAGACCTCGTTTGTCGAGAGCCCCTCCACGTACGCCAACGGTCCCTTGGGACCGGCCACGCGACGCCAAGCCTGCCCGTCATAGTGCGCCGCGCCGCTCTTGCCGACGAGCCAGACGTTATTTGGGTCCGCCGCCCAAAGCCCCATCGGAGCGTCGACGGCGGACTTCGTCTGAGACCAGGCCTTACCGTCGAAGCGATGCAAACTGCCGCTCGCTTCCGCCACCCACACATCCGTCGCGCTGGTCGCCCACAAGGCGCTGGCCTTCGAAAACGGCAGCGTGCCTCCGTAGGCCTGCCATTTGGCATCACCTTCGAGGCGCCACAGCTCCTTTTCCGACAGCGCCCAGGCTTGGCCGTGAGCCAGCACGACTTGGGGCAGTCCCGCGGGGGGCTGCACAGTCTTCCATCCGGTCAATCGCTTGATCAGACAGATCTGACCAATGCGACAGACCACCTCGGGATCTGCGTAGCCCAACACTCCGAAAAACGGAGTCTTGCCGCCGCCCAATCGCCCGATCTCGTCCAGCCCTCGCTGCCAGCGTCCGCCGCGCCAACGCCGGTACACGCCCTTCGCGGTTTCACCAGCACCCGCATAGCCCATCAGCCGTGGCTTGTTGTCTCGCCCGAAGTAGATCCGTACGTTCTGGGTCGACACGCCCGGCGGCGGCAACTTCTTGAAGCCCTTGCCTTCGCCCAGCCAAACGTCCTCGCCGATCGCAGCGACGCGGCCCTTCTTGCCAAAGCCCAAGTGGTGCACTGGCGCCTCGACGGTGCGCTTGAAGCTCAAGACGGCCACTTCGACGATTGGGGGCGGCTCTCCGACGCTTGCCGGAGCGGCGGTTGGTGCGCTGGCAGGCGGCGAAGTCTGTGGAGTCTTGGCCGCAGCAGTGGGCGCCGGTTCCACGCCCGGGGGCGGCGCGTTGCTCGCGGGAGCGCAGCCTGAGCCGGTGAGCACCAGAAGGGTCACGGCCAAATTCACTCTGAGGTTTCTCACGCTGATGAGCCTAGTCCCCTAGCCAACCACTCCTCAAGCCGCGCCTTCGGTCGCATAGGAGCAGAACTGATCCGAAACGCTCGGAGCGGTTCTGGGGCACGGGACGAACGAGCATGCCGGCCCTCTTGGCCTCGGCACAGAAACGATGGATGCCGGCCTTGTTGCTGTCTGGGTTTGGGTCGCATCTCTGGAGCAATCCGGTGCACTACTCTCGCCTTGGATCCAGCGGTTCGCCTGGACGTCGTCGGGCAGGAAGCGCATCCTTTGCTGCATGCGCGCTTTCAGCTCTGTCATCTCGTTGGCTCTCGCTGTCCTGGCACTCGGTTCTTGCAGTTCGAGTTCCACGGGCTCGAGCAAGACCGGCAGCGGTGGCGGTGCCGGGCAGGCCGGCGCGGCTGGGTCTAGCGGCAGCGCGGGCGCCGCCACGGGGGCAGCGGGGGTACCAGCGGTTCCGCGGGCACAAGTGGCGCGGGCGGTGGAACCGCAGGCGCTGGAGGCGGAACCCCCATGTGTGAGCCTCCGCCGGGCCCCTGCAATGCGCCGCTGGACAAGGACTGTCCGACTGGGAAGGTTTGCAAGTTCAATGCTGGAAGCGCATCAACCTGTGTGGAGCCGCCGGGATCTCAGTAACTAAAGGGAGCCACCTGCGACCCAAAGATCCACATCTGCGAGTTCGGCTACGCCTGCGTACCCGACAGCCCCGGCTCGCCCATAGGCAAGTGCCGCAAGTGGTGTTGCCTAGACTCAGATTGCGAGCCGCCTCTCTGCATGCGCCCGCCGACGGGCGCTGGCGGGGTGAAGGCCCGGGGGCACTGCTCCTGAGCGCACGGGCTGATGCTCCCTCATCTACTACGCGGCGCGGCGGTTCTTGATTCAGCGCCGCACAGCTGGACGAACCGCCACGCACCGGGCATCCTGTGCAGATGCGGCTCTTCACATCCTTTTTCGTCTTGGCCATCGCTGGCTTGAGCCTCGGGGCGTGTAGTTCGAAGTCCAAAGGTAGCAATCCGAGTTCGACGGGCGGCACTGCTGGAAGCTCAGGTGCCGGCGCGACGGGCGGAGGCAGTGCGGGTTCCGCGGGCACTGGCGGAGGGGCGTCGACGTGTATGTCACCACAGGGTGGAGGGTGCGATCCGTTCGATGTCAACTCTTGCCAGGCGGAGAACGAGAAGTGTGTGTTCAACGGCACTACCAGCGAGTGTCGCGCCTTCACGCAGGGATCTGAGAAGACGCCCAACACCACCTGCGACCCGGTGTCAGACGTCTGCAAGGACAATTTCTCGTGTGTGCAGGACCAGGGCAGCGGCCCGTACCATTGCCGTATGTGGTGCTGCAACGGTTCGGAGTGCGACCAGCCCGGACTCAAGACGTGCGATCGTCCCCCGGGTCCAGATAGCGGACCAAAGCCGTGGGGCCACTGCATCCCCTAGAATCGCAAACGATTCACCCCGGCTCTGTTAGTGTCGTCGCAAATCCACGCCGGCCCCGTTGGCCTGAGTCACACTTTCTGGCTTTGGCGCGATGACCCTGCATGCGGCGTGCTTTTGCGGCTTCCGGTCTGCTATGCCTCCTCGTGGTTGCGGGCTGCCCAGCCAGGTCCACCGGCATTGTTGCCACGGCGGCCGACCCAGGACACCGCGCACCTAGCCACGCCAGTTCCGGCGGCGCGGACGGTGGGGCGGCCCGCTCTCAGCTCGATGATGCTGGTGCACGTGAAAGCGACGCCTCGACAGCCGCGCCACCCAAGCTCGACCTGGGCCTGGGCATGCCGCCCACGCTCAGCGGCAGCGGTCGCAAGAAGGTAGGCGCGAACGTCTGCGATGCGGCGGAAGATACGGTGGCCCGCGCGGCCAAAGCCGTGCTGCAACAGTCGCCCCAAGCCATCGTGCCCGCGAAGCCGTGGAGCCGCGCCAAGGCCCCGCTGCACTTGGCGCGCATGAAGGAGCGCTTCGCATTGACCCGAGCGGAGACGCGCCTCTTGTACAAGAACGGCTTCGCCGTTGCGGCGCGCCTCTCGCAACCTGGATTCACCCGCGCATTTCACGAGATCCACCAGTCCCAGCTCCCGGTCTACGTCTCCGCCGACGCCATCTTTCACGCCGTGTTCAAGAGTCACGAGCAGGTCGTCTCCAGCATCGAACTGGATCTAGCGGACCGCCAGGGGCAGCTGCTCTCGGCCATGCATGCCAAGCTACCCGCCTTGGCAACCCGTTGGCCCAGGGACATCGGTCATGACGTCGATGTGTATCTGACCGTCGCGCGGTCCCTGCTCGCAGACTCGAAGGTCGCAAGCTCCTTGGGGCAGAGCGCCGTCGCGGCTCCGCTGATCAAGAGAGCCAGGGACGCTCGGGGTGGGCTGACCCAAGTGACGCTCTTCGGGCGACCGCGAATAGTGGACTTCTCGGCCTTTGCTCCCCGCGGCTACTACGCGAGCGCTTTCGACGGAGCGCTTGCACCCTACTTTCGCGCGTCGATGTGGCTATCGCGGTTGGAGTTCAATCTCGTGTCCCGCGCCAGCCGAAGCTCGCAGCCGGGAATCGTGCCCAATCCCGCCGAGACCCCGCGGGAAGCGGTCGTGGCCTTGGCCCTAGCCGAACTCGCCAAGGCAGCGCGGGTCCTCGACGACCTGGACGTGCTGGACGCAGCTTGGCAGGCCGTGGGCGGCAAGCGCGAGGATGTCTCGCTGCGCCAACTGCTCGCACTGCGGGCCCGAGCGCAAATCACGAAGCTCTCGCTACCGGCGAGTGCCAAGAGCTTGCGTGCTGCGATCGGCAGCAAGTTCTCTCGCACGGCGCGCATCCACTACATGCCCCAGGGCTCCACGCCACTGCCCGTGATCAGCACGCTGCTGGGCCCACGCATCTTGCCGGACGCAGTCGCGTTGACCCGCGTAGTGCATTCCGATGTCGCCAACCGGGACCTTCCGCGAGCTGGTGACGTCGCATACATGCTGGGTCACGATCGCGCCAAGCGCTATCTTCGAACAGATCTCGCGCGCTACCCTGCGCTGCAAAAAAGCTTGGGCGCGAGCCGAAAGGTCATCGCGCGCGAGGTGGCGCCCGGGATGTTCGGCGCATGGCTCGAAGCCATTCGACGCCTGGGTAACGAACCGACGGGCCGTGTGCCCTCGTTCACCAAGACCGATGCGTTCCGAGATGCTCGAGTCGCGAGTGCCATCGCGGCCTACGGTCAACTACGCCACGGCGCCGTTCTGATTGCGGGGCAACCCTACAGCGAAGGCGGCTGCGAAATCCCCGATGGCTACGTCGATCCGGTGCCCGAGGTGTATTCGATGCTCGCCGAGTACGCGCGCCGCGGCCGTGCCTTCGCAAAGCGATCAAAACACAGCGTCGGCGCAAAGTACTTCAGCCGGCTCGAGCGCACCTTGAACGTGCTCACCGCCATCGCCCGGAACGAACTTGCCGGCCGCGCGCTCTCGGCAGCGGAGAAACGTTGGCTCGCCATGATCGTCGAAGTGGAGCCGCCGACGTCGGATTCCCCCGGCAGCTTCAATGGCTGGTACTTCGACCTATTCCCCGACACCTCGACCGCCTTCGCCAAAGAAAGCTTCGTAGCGGACTGGTTCACCGGCTCGAACACCAAAACGGTAGCGTCCGTGGCCACGACCACACCGCGGCTCGGTTTCTTCATCGTCGATCAGAACAGCCCGCCCCGAGTCTTCGTGGGCCCGGTCACCCACGCCTTCGCGCTGCGTTCGCCCCTGGCGAAAAGGCCAAAAGACAGCGACAAGATCCCAGCTCGCCAGCGCATCGACCCCTGGGCCGCGAGCCACGTGGCTCCAGCACCCAGCGCTCCGAACTTGAAAGTCGTCGGACTTGGTATCGACTATCCAAAGTCCGGCGTCGTGCATCGATTCGCGGTGCGCAGCAGCGCTCCCGTCAACATCGAACTATTGGACCATCACCGCAACGTGATCGCTCGGGGCCGCGGCGGCGGAAGCGGCGCTTTCGCACTGGTGCGCGCAAAGGTCAAGACCGACGCCATGGCAGAGCGAGTGCGCATACGCTTGGGTTCCTATTCCTGGGAGGGCAACACGGAAGCCCTGGGCGGGCCGGTGTTCCTCACAGCTCGCGGCAACGCGCCGCCAGACTACGACAAGCTCTATAAGCTGCGCGAACGCTTGACGGCGCGGCTGCTTCGCTGAAGCAACAGCGTTGCGCGCGAGGATGCCCCGCACATCGCCCTCTGCTGTGGCAGCCGATTGTCCGCTCGCTGTGCCTCCCTTGCGTCACCCGCTTCCCTCAGGGAAGGTATCGAGATGAAGCGGACTTGGGATCTGTCGCGACGCGACTTCATGATTGCGAGCTTGTTGGTTGCGGCCTGTGGCGGTGACGACAGCTCTGGAGGAAAACCCAAGCCCACGGATGGCGGAGCCGGCGCTGGTGGCATGGGGGGTGCTGGTGGGGCAGACGCAGGCACCACGCCGCGAGTGCCCTTCGGCGTTTGGGAAGAAGTACGGGACGCGATACGCACCAGTCCGGATCACTTGGTTGCTCGCGCCAATGACATAGTCGCCGGCAAAGATGCAGCAGCGATCTATGAGTTCGTTCGGGACAACATCGTTACGCTGCCGGCAACCCTAACCAGTTTGGGTGGGACCACGGGTCGTCTGTTTGGTTCGCGAGGCACACTGCGGGGCGGCGCCGGCACCATGCGCGACAAGGCCGATCTCCTGGTCGACTTGTACAAGCGCGCCGGCTTGGACGCTGAGGTGGTCGCCATCGCCACACCGAAGATCCCGGACTTCGCCAAGAAGGCACTGATCCGAAGCGTCAGTCGCGCATTCGATCCCCAGGTGTCCGACGCGAAAGTAGCGGAGTGGTTGGCGCTGCTGAAGGTTGACGCTCCGACCAATGCGAATGTGTTGGACGCAGACGACAGTCTCGCCACTGCCCTCGCGCAGACGCTGCTCGCACAGCTACCGGCGACCGTCGACGCGACGGGCTTCGACTTCAGTCCGCCGATCAATATTCCCATCGTTCGGGTCACCGATGGCGGCGCCGACAAACTCGCCAACCCGGCGCTGCCGGATCTCGCATTCGGCGACGCTGGAACGACTGCAACCCCCGCCAAAGTCAGCAGCGCCCAGCCTCTGCCCAAGGTCACGGCAACCCTGTCCATAGTCAGCTCGGCGGATCCAAAAATTCCCGTCGATCTGGTGAGCGGGCAATTCGAATTCGAGGACCTTCCGGGTCGCTCCCTAAGGATCGCGATGGTGCCGCCGGAAGAGCTGCCCCAACTCCTCGGCCGCAGCCTGGACGACTTGCGCACGTTCATCCCGGTTCTGTCCTTGGATGGTCCTGACGTCAGCGCTGCAGACCGCGAAGCAAATACCTTCTCCGGATCCGCCATCACTCGGAGCGGCGACGTCATCGTCAAAGAGTCCGACGGCAGCTACAGCGTTGGCGGCACACCGCTGGATACGAGCCCCCTGGATCCGGTCAAGGCAGCGAGCGTGAAGACTCTGACCATCGCGCCATCGGCGAGCGGGTTTTCACGCATCAGCTTGCGGGTTGGCGCGCAAGACGGTTCGGGCAGCGACGTGCACGGATTGGTGGCCTCGGCTTTCAAGCTCGAAGAGGAGGGCACCGAGCTTCCCTTCAACTTGCTCGAAAACACATCCCCGCCTCCCCGCGTCGTCTTTCTGCTCGACAAGTCCACCAGTTTGCCGCCCGCCTTCACCGGTGCCCAAGCAGCTACCCTGGTGAAGGACATCGCCACTCAGCTAGCCAGCAAATACGCCGGCTCCAGTTTCCGCGTCCACACCGTTGGCGGCAGCGTCAGCGCGGGCAAATGGACGACGGATCCGGCGGTGCTCGAGCTGGCAGCGCTGAATCAAGGGGGCTTCGGCTCAGACTTGTGGAACGCCCTGGGTGAAGCCGCCAAGCTGGGCGCCACGACGATCGTGTTCATCACCGACGGCGACGCTACGGACACGCCCGACGCAGAAGCACTCGCCGCCGTGAGTATCGCTCCGCCGTCCGTCTTCGTTCGGGTGGGAACCGCGCCGACGACCAACCTCGATCAGATGGCGGAGATCACGGGTGGCACCGTGGTGTCGGTTAGCATGCAGTCCGAAGCCGTCACGGCCGCAGACACCTTCATCGCCGCGCGCCAGAAGAACGCCTACTTGTTGCGCTACGACGCGCCCGTCGCAGGCCCGGCGACGCGCAATGTGAAACTATCCATCCGGAGTGGCACGGCGACTCAGGCCGCGCAGTACACCGTGCCCGCACCTGCTGAGATCAAGCCACCCAATCGCTTCGGAGGTCTCCTGCTCACCCTGCGCGTCGGCGGCGCGGCAGCGGTCATTCGCGTGCTTGCGGGACGCCGAGAAGTGCTCGCCGGGACTCCCGAGGAGGTGTTCGCAGAGGTGAGCGACGCGTTCCTCGGTGCCTACGAAGTGCGCTTCGAGGGTGGCCCGCCAACCGCGGCGCAAATGATCGACGATCTTCTCACCGCGCGGTTGGGGCTCGAGCCTCTTTGGGACGCCACTCGGGGTACGGACCTTCCCGCGATTTACGACGCCCTGATCAAGGCGCCCACCATTCCCGCCCTGGGTGCCTTCGCCCTGCACGCGCCGCTGCGACCCGCATCGCAAACCGCGGCTTACCCGACGGGGCTGCGTGCTGCGCTTCACTCGGTGATGCCCCGGGGCAAGAAGTCCATGCTGCGCCGAGTCGATCTACTGCCGCTCGGCCCCTACGCCGCCATCGACACGGACGCCCGCGCGTCCCTGAGCCAAGCCATGAATGCAACAGCGCGGTTGGCTCTCGTCGAAGACGCCCTGTTCAAGACCAGCACCAAGAGCCTGCTTCAGGGTTCGGGCCTCACGGTCATTCCACCCTTCACCGTCATCCAGAGCGTGATTTCCGGGCTGTCCCAAGACCTGCAGGACCGCTGGCGCATGGCCCAGAGCGGTTACACCAACTCCTACCGATTGGTGCCCGCAAGCGGCAGCCCCGTCGCGTTCTGGCACATCGATCAGAAGACGGGCGCGCTGCTAGGCGTGCTCTCCAACGGCAGCGGCGGAGCAGAAGAGGCCGAGGCGTACCAGACGGAGATGAACAACACCATCGACCTGATCAATCGTGGAGCGAACCTGGCAAGCGCGGCGGGGATCCTCGGCGCCGCCAACGGCACTTGGCTTTCTCTGGAAATGGTCAAGGCCAAGAAGCTCATCGGCGCGACCGTCGTCATCGCAGGCGGTACTCCGAGCGGCGATCCCACCAACTGGAACGACTTTGGTTGTTTCGCAGCGGCAGGTGCCGCAGGCGGAGCCTTCGGGGCCCTCGCCGGCCGAGCGGGTTTGGCGGCGCTGATCGGACAGCTCGGTTCGGGGCTTGGTAAGGCCCACAGCGCTCACGCCGCCGCCACGGGCAGCTCCGCACTCTGCGGTTAGCCACAGCAGGGCGGCTACTTCAATTCTTGCATCCAGCGATGCTTGTCGAGCAGTTCCGCCGCGGCTTGGCGAAACGGTTCGTCGAGTTCGCCGCGGGATGCGTCGCGTAGGGCGGCGGCGAAGGTACTAGCAGACCGAAAGCGCCTATCCTTGTTTTTCGCCAGGGCCAAAGCCAGTACCGCATCAACATCCTTGGGCAGGCGCGGCGCGAGCAGGCTGGGTTTCGCGGGCTGCACCTTGTTGACGCGGTACATGGTGCTCATGGAATCGGCCGCCGCGAATGCTGGCTGCCCGGTCAACACGCGGTAGGCAATGGACCCAAGCGCAAACACGTCCGAACGGTGGTCGACACCAAGGCCGCGAGTTTGCTCCGGGGACATGTAGTTCGGCGTTCCAATGGCGGCGCCACGCGTGAGCTCCCCGGAGCCTTCGACCAAGGAAGCGATACCGAAGTCCAACACCTTCCAAGCGCGCCCGCCACCTTTGTCGGCGGCGAGGAAAAGGTTCTGGGGTTTGAGATCTCGGTGCACGATCCCGTTTTCCTGCGCGACGTCCAGCCCGCGTGCAACTTGCCCAATCATCTCTACAGTCGCGGCAAGCGACATCGTGCGGCGCTCACGCAAGTGTTTCGAGAGGTCCTCTCCAGTCAACAACTCCGTCGCAACATAGGGGCAACCATCCGGTGTCGCTCCGTTGCCGAAAAACTCCAGGATGTGAGGCGAATCCAGCCGCTGGGTCAGCTCGGCTTCGCGCAGGTATCGCGCAACATGCACCTCGTCCAGCAGATGCGGGTACAAGATCTTCAAAGCCGCGGGCTGACCGGAGTCCGATCGAGTGGCCTGATAGACCTCGCCGGTAGCACCTCGACCGATGACGTCGTGCACCTCGTAGGCGTCCACCATCGTGCCCGTGTGACGCCCGACTCCACTCGCTCGAGCACCTTCGATCTCCAGTCGCGCCTCGAGCAATAGCGCGTCCCGCTGCTGCACCTGCCGCTGCGCTCGCTCCAGACGATCCATCGCGGTCAACGTGGCCAGGCGGTTTTCCCGAGCCATGCGATAGGTGGCGTAGAGCAGACCCTCGCCAACGATGCCAAAGCCCACCAGGGCACGGGTGTTCTGTTCCGCCATGGCAAGCACGGAGTCCGTGAGCGGCAACACGCCAATGTAGGAAAGCAGAATCAGGCAGGCGAAACCAAAGGCACTGAGCGCGTAGATCACCCTTTCGTAGGGCGCGTCACCGCTGGAGTTGTAGTAGACGGTCACAATCAGGAAGGCGATCATCGGGGTCAAAACGCCCAGGTGCGCAGCAGCCGCGAGCACCACCAACACCGTGAGCACCCCGGTGACGAGCATGCGATGCTCCCGAATGGGCCTGCCGCCTCTGGATTCCGTCAGCACCGCGCCGCAAGCAACGGCAAGTGCGCCAATGGTCCCTGTCAGAATCCAGTGCACCACCGTCTTGTTGCGCGTGAGCTGAAGTACGGCGACGGCCAGGAGCGCTAGCCAGAGTGCCGTCCACAGGCTGGTGCGTTCCCGAGCACGTTGTTCCTCTGCCACTGCGTCTCGAGCAACGACGCTGGTATTGGCGGCGGTGAGACGCTCGGACGGAGGCGGCAAGGACTGTGGTCGCTCGGACACCGGCGGCCGCGAAGATGCGGGCTCCGATCCCGGTGACTCGGACGGCGCTGGCGTATCAGTGTCCGGCATGGTTCGACGCTACGGCACGACCTACAGGAATCGCTCCAGGACCTGTGCCGTCGCGACGATGATACACGCCGCCGAAAAGCCAAAGGCAAGCGCCAAGTGCCACTTGGTCCGCGCGTCCATCTCGTTCTCAGACACTAGATACAGCGTCGCACCCTCGCCAAAGACGGGCACTACGGGCGCGTCGCGGTAACCGCTCATGCCCTTGGGTGCCCGCGTCCACTTGGGGGTTCCGATCACATAGACGTCCTTGCCCTCCTCCACGACGATCAACATCTTGGAGGTATCCGCATCGAGAACGGGGTCTGAACTCCCTTGGTCTTCGCCGTTGCTGGACGCTTCTTCCTCGTCGGCAGGGCTGTCGGCGTCTTGTGAGTCGCCGGATTCTGTGTCGTCTTTGTCCACGCCGTCGGCGTCATGCACATCGTCCGCGTCCAGCTTGTTCGCGCCGCCTGGTTTGTCCGCGCCGTCAGCCTCGTCAGCTTCGTTCGCAGCTTCGGCATCTTCTGTTTTGGCAGCGGCGTCGTCGGTGTCGGTGGGGTGAGCGTAGCGCGCGTCTTGAATCGCGATGGACCCCATCTCGATCATGACGGCTCCGGCGGGTGTCTCCAGGCTCAGCAGCGCCGGACCGTGGCGGCTGTCGTCATCAAAGGCGCGCCAGGCCGCCGCGTTCGGCTCGTCGTAGCCGTCTGGCAAGTCCACTCGCGCTAGCCGACGCGCGATCCCTCCGATTTCGACTTCCTGCTTGGTCTTGTCGTTCGGCTTCAATGCTTCAGCCGCGGAAATGCGCTTCCAGTGGACCCATGTCTCGTGGCCAAAGAACCCAAGCAGAATCAACGTCAGGCCGGCCAGCAGCACAGTCGCACCACCGGGCACAACTTGAGTCAGCGCGAACAGGATCCCGCCACTGGCGGTTGCCCAAGCAAGTTTGCCGAAACCGCTATCGCCCGCGAAGGACATGATCGCGCCAACGATCAGCGACAGTACGATGTCGCGCGCCAACTGGGGCACCCAGATGCTCGGCAGCAGGAGCAGCAGCAGGATCACGATGTGGAACACGACGTCGTCGCGCTTCCACCGCCTCCCCAGGACACCGAAGAGTATCGCCACGAGCACGATGGCGCCGGACTGCATGAGGTTCGAGTTCACGTGTCCCGCAGACTGCCAGAGCTGGCGTGGCACGGCTACGTGGCCAGGGCTCCGCTATTTGCCCCAAAATTGGAGCCGCTGGGCCCCACCGAGGAAGGCAGACCAGCGCGTGCGCGTAGGCTTAGTCGATGCGTCTACGCACAGCGCCCCTCCTCTTGCTTCCCGTCCTGCTATCCGGCTGCCCCAACGTCAATACCTACGGAACCGCCCGTACGACGCCAAAGGGCACAATCAACCATGGCATTTCTGCCGAGGGGTGGGGGTTCAACGCCGAAACGGAGACCACAGATTCAAGCGGCACGACACGAACCACTGACATCCAGTTCTTCGTTCCCTTGCCACCTTCGTATCACCTTCGCTGGGGCGTCGCCGACCGGGTGGACTTGGGGTTTCACGTCAACAACATGTCGTCCCTAGCCTTCGACGCGAAGGTAAACCTCTTCAAAGGCCGGCTCGACCTGGCGTTGGATCCCGGCGTGCAGTGGTACAACGTGACCATTGGCACGGGCTCCAACAACGAATCCCTCAACGTCTTCTACTTCCATGGGCCGCTGCTGATCGACTTCAATGTGTCCGAAACCCTTTCCTTCGTGTTGACGCCCGGTGTCGTGTACGCATTGGTTAGTACAGACCTCATCGCCGATAGTGACCGCGAGCGCGCAACCACCACTGACGGGTTATTCGGGCGTATCGGCCTCGGGCTCAACATTCGCGCTTCCAAGAAATTCGCAGTGCACCCAGAAGTCACCGTGATGAGAAACTTCGGCGACAGCAAAGCACTGACCTACATGGCCGGTGTCAATTTCAACTTCGGAAGCTTACCGGACTTCAGCGACATTCAGTGACGCAGGGCTCAAAGCGGCGTGCCCCGGTCACCTTGGAATACGAACTCTGATTGGGGACGACGCAAGCGCGGTGCTTGCTCCCGCTCGTGCAACGGTTCGGGTAGTTGGTCTACTTGGCTTGGGTACCCGACGGCGAGTGCGGCCACTGCCTCGAATCCATCCGGAATGCGGTACATCTCGCGCGCGGCGTTCAAGGGCAAGTTGATCCTCGTGCCTTGAGCTAGCCACTCATACTGATCCCAGGCCCTGCGATGTGTATTAGTGTGCAGTATGCGCACTCGCAAGACCACCCGCCGCATGGGGACCCTGTCAGACCCTGAACCGCCGAACCGCACGGCGATCCCAGGTCCAGGGCGTCGCGTGAACATCACGTTGCCGGAGGTGCAACACGATGAGCTCCTCAGTCAAGAACCCAACGTATCCGGCGTGATTCGCGAGTTACTGGATGACTACTTGTCTGGACGTTCGATCGCTCTGAAGGTCGATGAACCCACAAAACGACTCTACGATGAGGTGATGTCGTCGACAGGCTTTGGCGATGCGGAACTCGCGGCAGCACTGACGTCCGCCCTCGAGAGTTTGCTCGAGAAAAAGATGGAAGACCTGAAGGCACTCCAAGCGTCCCTCAAACGTTGACACAAGCCACTTCATGGCAAGAGGCGCGCAATCGTGCTCCCCGCGGGTTCATTCCCGACCCTGGCCCAGGTCCAGAACGACTTTGCCCGTGTCAGCATCGAGCACGACAAGGTAGTCACCCAGGGCAACGTAGACGCGACTTTCCGTCGCGGTCAGGTTCTTGAGCATGCTGCCGGGAGAGTCGATGGGGACGCGCCACTTTTCTTCACCTGTCTTCAGATCCAAACACAACACGCGTTGCTCGAGGGGCGTCTTGAACACGAAGTGGCTCACGTAGACCCGCCCTCCCGCGATGTCTGCGAGCCGCACGTTTCCTGCCGTGGGATGCTTCTTTGGATTCTTGGGGAAAGGCGTCACTTTCCAAAGCGGAGTGCCGCCGCCAATCGGCCGTAACTCCAGGGATTCCTCTGCCTGCGCCTTGTCGTAGCTGTGCACGAGCATGTACTCACCTGATCTCAGCGCCCACCGGCTGGATGCTGGGGCTTGCGGTGTCGTGTACTTGTCGATGATGCGCGAGTTGGCCATCGGTCGATCACAGGGACGCCGGCCCGCAGACTCGACGACCTTGCGTGACGCCAAGTCGACTTCGAGGAACTTCAATGCCGAGCTCGTCGCGACGGGAAGCGGGCCGCCGGGTTCCTTGCTCGCGCACACTTCACGGGCGCTCGGGAGCGCGACCTGTGCTACTTCTCTTCCGTCCTTCAGGCTGACGATCTTTCCTTTGGTTTTCTCGTTCACCAGTAGCAGGTCACCCTGCCGACCGAATTGTATGAGTCCACCATTGGCCGCGCGGCTGATGTTGATGGGACCGTAGCGCCAACGGATCTCGCCGGTCTTGCCGTCAAAGGCGCCAAGGTAGATCCCACCCTTTCCGGCGTAGGTGCCAACGATCTCCTCCTGCCCGTCTGCATTGATGTCCGCGATGAGCGGTGGCTCGCCGTCCCAAAACTCCACGATGTGTGCTTCGTCGGACATCCCTCCACGCAGGATGCGAATCCATTCACCTCCCTTGTAGGCCGCCAAACCGACTAGGGCGATGCCTGCAATCCCGAAGGTCAGCGCCAACTGATCCATGCCCTGGGGCACGCCTAGCTTGCGTAGGAATTGAAGGCCTTCGCCACCATCGTCGTCGCCGGACATGCGTGAACAATACTAGTGCAGATTGGGTAGTGCCAAAGGCGGTGAGAATGGATGTACATTGACGCCTCCGCCGTGGTCGATTCGAAGCGCAAATACAAGTCCGTCGCCGAGCTCTCCAGGGGCAACCTTGGGGATCTAAGCGTCGGCCAAGGCAAGGGCCGCGTGGTCTTGCTGCGCCAGTTGCGGGACTTGGCGCCATGGAATGCAAAGCTATTGGACGCGTTGGCGGTTTCGGCGGAGCGCGCGAAGGTGCATCACCATCCGCGCTTGCTCGCGGTTATGGACGTCGAGCGCGGGTTGAGCGATCTCGTCATCGCGACCGAATACGTCGAGGGGGTCCCGCTCGCCTTGCTGATGCACCGTGCTCAGGATCGACGCATCCGAGTGCCGACTTCAGCGGTTCTTCGGCTGGGCGAAGAGCTGGCCCGTGGCATTGTCGCATTGGAGGAGATGTGTGCTGGCTCGGATCCTCCTTGGGTCTTTGGAGGGCTGAACCCCGAGACGATTGTCATAACGAGTGGGGACGACGCTCTTATCGCCGACGTCGGCGTCGTTGGCTTTGAGCCGAGCCTGGGCGTCCCGAGTTTGCTCGCCTACCGAGCGCCCGAGCTCGGACACACCAGTGCCACCCACAGCGCTGCGGTGTTCTCCATTGGCGTGATGCTGTGGGAGCTGCTCAGCGGGAACGACGCATTCGGACAGAACGAGCCAGGCGCATTGCCAGCGAGCATTCGCAACAAGGTGGTGGCGGGCGCCGCACCACGCCTCGATCGCGTTGGGGCGGACGTACCAGCGCTGCTCAAAGAGGTTGTGATGCAAGCGATTCGTCCCGACCCGGGCAAGCGCTTTCCCACGGTCCAAGCACTATCCGACGCGCTCGCGGCTGTGCGTGCGAAACGAGGTTCTGGCGAGCTGGTGCGATTGATGAACGGGCTGGCGACGGACGTCCTCGAGAAGCAACGCGGCTCGATCGTGAAGGGCCACGTATCGGTAGACTCCTGGAGACCCACAGTCGCAGGAACGGAATCCCAGGCGCCGGTAGTGATCCCGAAGGCACCGCGCCTGATGGGGCTAGCGGCGTTCGTGCCACCCGAGAGCAAGCCAGATTCCCGATCGGACTCCGCCCGGGCCATCGATTCCTTGCTCGACGGCGCATCGAAGGCCGCGCCCATGCGCGTCGAAGTCCCAGCCTCTGCGCGCTTGGGCCCGCCGCGCTCTGCCATGGGCACAACTCCGATCCTGTTGGTCAACAAGGCTCAAGAGGGTGCGGACGCGGTGCAGCCGCCGACGGAGCAGCCCAGCCCGCCTGGCGACGCAGAGCAGCCCCCTGAGGTCGCTGGCGACCTGGCATCGGCGCTACGACAAGCGGGGGCTTCGGCCGCGCCAGCGCCAGCTCAAGCAGTCGAAGCAAAGCCGCAGATCCCGGAGGGCCCGATCCTCTCGACGGCGAGCAACGAAGACATCTTCATGCCACCACCGCGACGCCGCCGTTGGGGATTGATCCTCTTCGTCGTATTCGCCCTTCTCGGCGCCGTCACACTTGGTGTTTTCGCGTTTCTCAGGCAGCAAGAACAGTCAGACACCGAAGCCATGCAGGTGCCTGCGGCGCCGGTGACGGCAGGTGCCGCCGCGCAGGAAAAGGACGCCAACATCGAGGCGGGCGCGGCCGCGGATGCAGCGTCCAAGGCGGCGAGGCGCCCGAAGCGAGGAGGTTCGAGGCCACCAAGAGCGGCGCTGGATCCCAGTGGAAAGCCGATAGATGGCACGAGCATACTGGATCGCCCCGATGCCAATGTCGGCGCCGGTGGGGAGCCGAGTGACAACCCCTACGACGACAAGGGTTCCGCGCCTTCTGCCGCGAGCGTGGACCCGGTGCTCGGCTACTGAGTTCTCGTCGAAAGCGGGAGGGCATCACTGCCACTTGCAGGTCCCGGCCAGCGTCGCGCGCGCCCTTCGTACCGGCGAAGCGAGCTGCGCCACAGGGATACGGTCCGCAGCCAGCCTTCACCCAGGCACCCCGGGCCTCGGCACTAGCTCAGCGTCAAGTCCGAGCACGGAAAACCGGGCGGCGCGGGCGCTCACTCCGTGGTACATCTTTGCACATGCGGGGCCTGGCTCTCACGTTTGCGTTTGCACTGGGGTCTGGAATCGCTATCGGCTGCGCCACCACAGAGGACGAACTCGGGGCGAATCAAGACTCGGGCGTCGGTGGGGGAATTGGCCTGGGCGGATTCACCGGTACCGGCGGCACAGTCGGTTCGGGAGGCGTAACGAGTTCCGGGGGCAGTGGCGGAGTCAGCGGCACGGGTGGAACGACGAGCGACGCAAGCTTCGACGCAAGCACCGACGCATCGAGCGATGGCGCCGTGGACGCAGGAGACGCGGGAGATCCGTCGGGCTTTGGTCCGTGCGTGACCGAAGCGGATATCGCCAGCCAGAGCGGGCCCTTCATGATTGGGTTTTGCCCCAACCCCTTCGCGTGTCTCCTGTGCACGAGTGACGCGGTGAAGCCAGGGGACATCGTGTGTTCGCCCAAATGCCTCTGTGTCCCGCTACCGCCGATCTGCACTGATGGCGGCGTGGACGGTGGAGACGCGGGGGACGCAAGTAGCGACGGTTCTGCTGCGGATGCCGTAGCCGACGCTTCGTCCGACGCCCCTCCGGGCTGAGGAGCCATTGGGCGTTCGCGGAACTCGGGCGGTCCATAGGCAAAAGTGCTAGCGTCAGCGCCGTGGACAAAAACACGACCGTAGGCGATTGCATGACACGGCTGGTGCACACCGTGGGCACCGAGCAAACCATCTCCTTTGCCCTCGATCACATGCAGGAACACAAGATCCGCCACCTGCCGGTTCTGCGCGGAGGGCGCCTGGTTGGTGTCGTGAGCGATCGGGACCTGGGCCTCGTCGCGGGCCTCAATGACGTGAACCCGGACAACACCAAGGTCGAAGAAGCGATGACCGCGGTCCCCTACACCGCCAGCTCCAAGACGCCGCTTCTGGATGTGTTGCAGGAGATGACTGAGCACAAATACGGCTCGGTGTTGATCATGGACGGCACCAAAGTGTCGGGGATCTTCACGACCTACGACGTGGTGTTGTTGCTCACCAAGACCTTGAACGACTGACGTAAGTCAACCCAGGAGCCGTCCGCCGAAGCGCCGTCGCAGTTGGCGGTGGCGCCAGCCAAACAGTCGCGGCACCACGACGCTAAAGATTGCGCCCGCACCCGGCACGCGTGGAGCCCAAGAGAGTCGGTCCGTGATCCGAGTGCCAGCCGCGCAGGGCTCGAGCTCCCTGTCGTGGTGCCAGGCCCGCTGGGTGAGCATGCTGGAACGTTCGTTGAAACTTCGCCCTGGATCGACAGATTCGAGCACGACGTCGTCGTAGTCCAGCGGCAGGAGCCCGAAGGCCAAGATCCAACTCCGGAACAAGCGCTTGCCGAGTACGACGCGTTCGTCGCTCAAGGACAGGCCAGACTCAGGCGACGTCATGCGCAACCAGGGCCGCAACTCGTCGTTGACTCGGTCCAGTTCCGTCACTGTCTGCCACACCTCGGCAGGTGACGCTTCGAGTTCGGAGCAGATCTCGAAGTGATAGGGCAGCGGTGCCGGCACGGAGCGAAGGCTAGCGCACTCCTGCAGTCATTTTCATGACCGTTTTGTAGTCCGCGCCCGGGGTCACGCCCCCCAAGCCTGACTTGTAGTACGGGCTCGAGGCCATCAGCTCGTAATTGCCTGATGCGTAGTCGACGAATCCGAGCGCGGTGAAGTCCTGTTTGAGCGCCGTGTTCTTGCCGGACGGATACTGGTTGGCTGAGCCCTGCACCCGGGCGATGACGTTGCCTTCCAGGGATGAGTTCCCATCGCTGGCAGCGGCAAACTGCGCCTCGTCGGTGGCACCCTTGGGCCCGTGAATACCGTAGCCGACGTTCAGATTGCCGTAGGCGACGATGCTGCTCGGGAAGTCCAAGTTGACGAAGGTACCCGCGCCCGCCTGGCCATCTGCGCCGCCCGCTCCGGTCCCACCCGTGGCGCTTCCGGCATTCCCGCCCAATCCAGCGGACCCTGCGGCATTGCCGGAGCCGGCGGCGCCCGCAGAACCTGAACTGCCGCCGCTCCCTCCGCTGCCAGGGCTCGCTGCACCGTCGTCTCCCCCGCACCCGGCAACCGCGAAGGTCGCGACGCCGCACTCCCGTTGGCGGCGTCAACCCGCTCTCGAATGAGCAACGTTGGACGGTTGAGTCAGGGTCGCTCCGAGGAGACGCCTAGGTAGATGAAACCCGGCGACGCTGGTGAAAACACGATTGCATCGAAGCTATCGATGCCTGCGGTCTTCCTTTCGGTCACGCTGCCGGACTTGTCCAAGTGGTAGAGGAAAGACTCGCTGCTCAGGCCTCCGACTGGTGGCGTGCCAAACGTAAAATAGAGCACGCCTTCGTCCGTGGGGTGGGCCGCCAACAGGTTGCCATTCACGAGTTTCGCGGTGGTCTTTTTGGCCTCTACTACGACGCTGAAGTTCTTTCCGCCGTCCGTTGACCGCCAAATGCGCCGCCCCTCCGGCCCGATCTGCTGGCCGTTGTGCCACCCGAGCTGAAAACCTTCGGTCCACACCACGTTGCCGTTTGCCGGTGAAACGCTGATCGAGAACATGTTGGCGTAGTTGGCATCTCCTTCGGATGCCGCCCAGCTCTTGCCGCCATCAAAGGTCACGAAGGTGCCTTCGGTGATCGTGCCGCAAACCGCATGGTCCATGTCGTTTGGATCGAACGCGACCGTGTAGAAGCACTTCTTCGGCGCGGGCAGACCTACCTTGGTGAAGCTCGAGCCTGCGTCCTTGGAGTCCCACAACTGGCCGCCGTTGTCGGCTAGGCGCAACCACGCGCCGTCCGCCTTCGATGTCGTGAGCCCGACCAAGCTGTTGGCAGGTGACTTGAGCAATTTGATCAAGGCCCCCTGTACCAAGTAGAGCGCATTGCCGTTTACCGAGTACCCATAGGCGCGCCCACCCTCGCCGGCGTGCAAGCGCGTGGGCGACGCGGGCGCGGCTCCGAGCTCCTTGAAGCTGCAACCGGCGTCAGTGGAGCGCAGCACTTTGCCCGCGTGCTCCGCGATCAGCACATTGGGCGTATCGAGGGCAGCAAGCCCCCACGTGTATGCCACGCCGCCCAGGGCTCCGTCGCCCGGAGACAGTGTCGCTCCTTCGTCCGAAGTGAACCTCACCGCCCAGGTCCCCTTCACCGAGCTGCAAGCGGGCTTGGTCCAACCTGGCGTGCCCGCACCACCGCCGGCGCCGCCTGCTCCAGCACTCCCGCCGGCACCAGCGGCTCCGGCGCTGCCACTCGCGCCGGCCGCCCCAGCGCCGCCGCCGGCAGCTCCGCCGCTGCCCGACGAGCCACTGCTCCCCGACGCGCCGCTGCTACCGGATACGCCGCCGGTGTTTCCGCCCGGCGACGAACTGTCCGAGTCGCCGCAGGCGCTGAGGCCGAACGCCAACGCACAGGCCGCAACCCGCTGAGCATTCACAAGCATGGCTCGGAGTCTGGCGTTGGATCGGGCCCCGAGCAAGCCGCTGGCTCGCCGCTTGGACTTGGTTGTTTTGGGGTCGGATCCCTATCCGCAACGGGGCACTACTCCCGCGCGCCAGCAAGGCGAGCAATCCAAGCCGAGTTTCGCATCACCGCACCGGGGGTCCTTGAGTCGCTGCTCTCGCTCAGGGCGGAGCAGTCGCCTCGCGGCCTTCGAGCCGGCGCAACAAGACGCTCCCGACGAGTGACGCTGCCAGCAAGGCGAACCCCAGGCCCACACATGCGGCACCCCACCCCAACGCAGTGGTCGGCGCGGAAACCAGCTGCGCCTGCACCGCGAAGTGGAAGTAGGTCACGCCCAGGGGCACCAAGATCAATCGTGCACCGGCTTTCCAAACGAGCAGCGCGACGGCGACGGTGAGCAGTGCATCCAGTGCCAGCAGATGCGCTGGCCACGCTCCACCGGACCAGCCAATGGTCCATACCGACAGGTACAGCGCGAACACAGTTCCGGATAACAAGCGCACCAAGGTAGCGGGCCCGGCTCGAGTGAAGGCGTGCCGAATCTGGCAGGGTTGAGGAGCATCCTCATCGGCGGGCGTACGGTAGGGGCCAGCGTGATGGTACTTGGTCTTCGCAATCCGCTGCGCCACTGGCTGACGCAGCGCCCTGAGGCCAAGCACGATGGCTACCATACAAGCGAAGAGCGAGAAGGATTCCGGCGCAGCCGTTGCCGTCACCAACATGGTCACGCCGACAATGAGCCAGATTGTCCCCTCACGCCGGATCCACCGCGTCGATAGCAGCGCGGCCATCGGCAGTGCCAAAGGCAACGCTAGAGCAGCCTCCTTCTGCCAGAATCCCACGTGGAAAAGCAGGAGCACCGCCCAGATGATCCACGTGGCGCGCAACGCCCGTCGCATCACCGTTCGGCTCCAAGCGTCCAAGTTCACGACGCTCGTCACTTCTCGGGCACTCCACAGCGCGGAGACTGCGAGCACAAAGCCCCAGATGGTGATGACGCTGCCAGAGGTCTGAGCGTCTGCATGAGCCATCAGATGTGGGATTACGGCCACCCCCAAGGCGCCAAACACGGGAACGCCAAACGCACTGCGCGATAGGCGTAGCCGCACCGCCCAGGCCAACGCACGCAGCTTCAATCCAAACACGATTGCCCAGCCCGCACTGGCCAGAACGCCGACGCTGCCCAGATATGCGCATGTCTCGGTTTGAAGCGTCAAGTCGCATTGGTACAACACTGCGAGCAGAGCCAGCATCACGCCGGGACGTCGCAGTTGAATGCGGGTCAGGAGCGCGGCACCCCCAATGAGCGCGAAGGCATACACCTCCGCGATCGCCGCAACGCCCAATTCACCGTACAGCGATCCCTTTCCGGCGAAACCCCGCGAGAGCAGCGTCATGCCGCCGAGCACGAGCGCCGCACTCAGCAAGTAGATTGGATTGTATTGCACCAACCAGCGGTGCAGCAGCCGGCGCCAGAAAGCGTCCGAGTCGCTCGAGTCCGGTTGGTTGGACCACGAATCGCTGCCGGGCATATCGTGTGGTCGTTGCGTTGTGGGTTGCTCATTCGAAGGCTCGCTTCCGGACATGGCCGTCCGCCTTTGCAAGCCCAATGCCTGGACTGGCCTGTTTGGAATCCCGCGCAGATCTAGCTCGGTTGCCCGGGCGAGTTGCCAGGCTGGCAAGTGCTCCTCCGCACTGGGTCGAATCGTCAGATCGGAGCGCGAGTTGCCAGGCTGGCAAGTGCTCCTCCGCACTGGGTCGAATCGTCAGATCGGAGCGCCAGTTCCCGAGTAGACTCCGGCCCGTGAAGACTCTCCCTCTGAGCCTGGTAGTCCTAGCGATTGGTTGCAGCCGTCAACAACCCGCGTCTGCGAACAAGCCAGCACCCAAACCCAAACCCACGGCGACCTACACGCCACCGATTTCGCCCGTTTACTATCCGCCAGCTTACACGGACGCTGGAGCGGCTGACACGGACACTCCACTCGCAGATGGCGGCACCAAGGCCGACAACAAGCCCATCAGCCCCAGCGCCATTCCAGACACGCTGACCGTCAGTCCCGAAGGCGCCTTCAAGGATGGCGAGAAGGTTTCCGTCTTCGTTCGCGCCAAGGCGCGCGAGTGTTTCAAGGCCGCCTTGCGCATCGATCCGAAGATCGCCGGTCGAGCTGGCGCAACACTGACCATCGACGACGCTGGCAAGACGACGAGCGTAGCGGTTGCGCTAGACGGCACGTTGCCAGAGTCCCTCGGCAAGTGCATCGAAAAGAAGTCCAAAGGTGCCTTCTTCTCGAAACCAAGTTCGGCGCCCGTAATCGTGGCGGTGCCGATGACTCTCAGCCTCAAGAAGCCAAAGAAGTAGCGAGGCTGCCCCGCACCGGTGACCTGACCGGGCAGTGCGTGGCAAACTCCAGCCCGGAGGCGCGATGCGTTGGTCGAGACTGTTTTTTGCCGTGTTCCTTGTTGGGAATCTTCGCCTGGGCCTGTGGCTCGGACTCCAGTGACGAACGCGAGAAGCTGGCGAACCTCGGCCAAGGCTGCAGCATCAACTCCGATTGCGCGAGCCCGCTGGTGTGCGCATTCGGGCGTTGCCATGTCGAGTGCGAAAACTCGGAGCGCGACTGCACCCCTCCCGCCCTGTGTGTGAAAGTGGGAAGACGGGCGGGGTGTGTGTCAGCTGGAAAACGAGATCCAATGCGGCACGGGGCAGAGCTGTCGCGGCAAACAGGTGTGTAGCGCGCAGTGCACGTGCCGGCACTTCTGTTCGACCCAGCCGGATTGCTTGGCGCAGCAGATCTGCGTCGGCACATTTTGCGAAGACGCCACGGGAGGTGCGGGCGGTACTAGTGGCAGCGGCGGTGCAGCAGGAACCGGCGCGACGAGCGGAAGCGGTGGCGGAGGCACTGGCGGCACTGCGGGCAGCAGCGGGTCCGGCGGCAGCGCGGGAGCCGGCGGAGGCGCCGCGGGCGCTGGCGGAACATCAGGCTCCGGCGGCGTTCCGGTCCGGGCTCCATCGCCATATCGTCCAAGCCGCTCTACGTCGGCCAACTGAACACCACCCAAGGCCCCTTCGTCGGATCCATTGACGAGCTTTCCTTTTTCAAGCAGGGGCTGGTTCAAGCTGATGTCGACGCACTCTTCGCTGCCGCCAACGTGCCGCAAGCCGTGACGGCCTCCTGCGCAGCCTGCGAAACCCACGGCGCACTGGGCCATGGACGACAACCCGGACGCGACGGTCACGGATGTCTCCGGCGGCAGCGGCGGTATCAACGTGAGCGGCTCGGTGCCGGTTGGCGGCAAGGTGGGAGGCGGTCTGCAATTCGTGGACGCCGCCGACGGCGTCAAAGTCCCGAACACCTTGGCGCTCAATCCCACGGCCGCCTTGAGCATCGCCCTTTGGGCGCGACCCACCGGGACCTTGAGTGGTGCTGCGTCTGGAATTGTGCCCTTCTTCGACAAGCAGAGCAGCGGAACGGGCTACGCCCTGGTTTCCGGCGCATCCCAGGGCTTCCGAGCGATCATTGGCGACAAGAACGCCAAACAGATGGGGGTCACCTTCTCCGCGGGCACTTGGCACCACCTCGTCGGCACCTGGGATGGGGCGACCATCAACTTGTACATCGATGGCGCGCCTGCCGCCTCAGCCGCGAAAGCCACACCGCTCACTGCCGACACCGGCGACGCTTGGATCGGCGGCAGCGGCGCAACGCTATCGGGAAGTTTCCTCGGAACCGTCGACGAAGTGGTGCTCTACGACGTCGCACTTTCATCCACGCAGGTCACCGAGCTTTTCACTCTAGGAAACGCGGGAACCACACTGCCCAAGTGACTGTCGCGCCGTCGCAGCGTCGCGCTGTGCAGGCGGCGCTCAAACCTTCTTGCAGGTCGATTGATTGTTGAGGTTGGACCCACAGGCAAAGTTGGTAGACGTGCCTGTTTTCACGTAGCCCGAGGGACAGCTGAAGTCGCAGGTATTGAAGCTGGAGCCTTCGTTCTTCTTGCAGGTCGCTTGATTCTTGGTGCTGGAGCTACAGGCGAAGTTCGTGGAGTAACCAGTCGTGTGGTAGCCGCTGGGGCAGCCGATGCCGCACTTGTTGAAGCTCGAACCGCAGTCGGGAGAGCAGTTGGCCTGGTTCTTGGTGCCGGAGCCGCAACTGAAGTTCGTCGAGTAGCCTGTGACGTGAAAGCCTGACGGGCAGCTCGAGCCGCATTGAGTCGTGCTCTTGATGGTGACGTGCTTCACGCCACCACTTGGAGTGCAGCTGTCAACCGTGCAATCGTTCCCATCGTCGATGTTCACGGGTGTGTGGGTGATCGCACCCGTGGTCGGGTTGCAGCTGTCCGTGGTACAGGCGTCGTTGTCGTTGACGTTCGCGGGCGTGTGCTTGACTCCGGTGACCGGATCGCAGCTATCCGCGGTGCAGGCATTGCCATCATTGATTTGAGGCGGCGTCCCTTGCTTGCAAACACCAGCGCCGTCGCATGTCTCCACGCCATCGCACACCGTGTTGTTTCCGCAGTCTTCACCGCTCTTGACGAAGCTGTTTTGACACTTGCCACTGACGCAGTCGTTGATGGTGCAGGGATTGCCATCGGTACAATCCGCGGGCCCCGTGCAGGTCGGCGGTTGACCCCCGAAGTTGCCCGTGCCGCCGGTGTTTGGCGTCGCGCCTGTGCCTGCTGTGCCGCCAGCCGCGCTCGTACCGCCATTCCCGCCGCCACCGGAACCAGTCGCGCCTCCCGTGCCCGGGAAACCACCGCCGCTGATGCCACCGTCCTTGCCCGCGCCTCCTGCAGCCGAGCCGTCCACGTCCTCGTCGATGAACGCGTCCGCACCGTCGAATGCCGTGCAGGACACGGCCAACGGCAGGGCAAGCAAGAACAGCACCCGCATGAGAGCCACCATTGTAGCTCAATAGGCTTGCAAGAGGAGATCTGGGCACCAAACGCTCCGAACGCGCCCAAAGCGGCGCTGCGCGAGGTGACCAACCTCATGCATCGCCACGTGCTACGAACCTGCGGTGAGTGACCGCAGCGTCGTTCTCGATCGCCGCCAGCGCCTATTAGCAGCGGCGCTTGCGTGCCTGGCGCCCTCGACAGCGGGTGGGTGCGGCACGGCTCCACCCGCATCAGCCGGCTCTCCAGCTGCGGAAGCTACGCGCAATGATCCTCCGCTCCCGGCGAGCGACACGGCTGGACGACAATCCGCAGAGTCTCGAGACAGCGATGGAGACGGAGTTGCGGATGAACGCGACGCATGCCCGGAGGTAGCAGGCGTCGACTCGGAAGATACCTCGCACGCTGGGTGCCCGCCCACGCCCTGCCTCAGCATTGTCCTGCCATCGACGATTCAGATCACTGTGCTCATCCACTTTGCGAGGGGCTCTGCCGATGTCTCTGGAGCAAGCTCGAAGGAGCTAGACAAGCTCGCACAGGAGTTGCTCAAACTACCGGAGCTCGAACTCACGATCGTCGGTCACGCGGACTCGACCGAGTCGAACGACGTCGCGCGCCTTCGGGCAAAGCGTGTGCATGAGGCACTAGTGAAGCGCGGCGTGGAACAGTCACGCTTGAAGGTCGAGAGCCGGGGCATGACCCAGCCCCTCGGGTCGAATCAAACCAAGGAGGGTCGCGCGAAGAACCGTCGTGTCGAATTCCTGCACCGACCCCAATCCGAACGCTAAGCCCACCAGCGACGCATCCGTGTGACCCCTTTCCCCCCCGACCGAGGCGGAGCCGAGGGCTTGGGGGGGACGGACGGCCGACGCCGAAGGGGAGGTTGCTGCCCGCCACGAGGCAGGCGCGCGCGGCAGCGACGACGAGTTGGCGAGCGGCGGACGGCCGAGGGGGGCAACCCAATCCCCTCAAGATTCCAACCCGGGCAAAAGTGCACAAATAGTGCGCTTTCAGCCTCTTGAAGCAGTGTCTTTGGCTTGGGTAGACGCGCTTCGTCCAACGAAGCGGTGTCCCGTTTCTGCGGTTTCACTAACCCCGCGCTGTGCGGGCTGGTGCACGACGCGCTATACGCTCCGGCTCCCATCGCCCCGCCGCCGTGGGCACCCAATGCCGGCAAGAATGCCAGGGCGGAGCGAAGAAGACGTCATGACCCAGCTGTTCGATCATCCTTACGGCAAGTTCCTGCATCAGGTTGCGAAGCCGAACCGCTACACCGGCGCGGAACATGGCGTGCGACGCAAGGATTGGAGCGCCGTGGAGGCACGCGTGTGCCTGGCCTTTCCGGAGATCTACGACATCGGGATGAGCCACCTGGGCTACCGCATCCTGTACAAGATCTTGAATGACAATCCGGACACGCTTGCGGAGCGTGCTTACGCGCCGTGGATCGATCTCGAAGACAAGCTGACCGAGCACAGCAAACTACTGTGCAGCCTGGAGAGCGGACGCCCTCTGTGTGACTTCGACGTCGTGGGATTCTCGCTGCAGTACGAGCTCACCTACACGACGATCCTGAACATGCTTCAGCTCTCGGGCATTCCGCTGCGCGCCCAGCACCGCTCCGACGACGACCCGTTGATCATCGCCGGCGGCCCGGTAGCAACCCACGTCGAGCCGTTCTCCCCGTTTCTGGACGCGGTGCTGATCGGCGATGGCGAGGAAGCCGCGACAGAGATAGCCCTTTGCTGGGTGCGTGGGAAACGCGCCGGCAAGCCCCGGCACGAGCTTCTGCTCGAACTCGCGCAAATGCCGGGTGTGTACGTGCCCGCATTCTACGCCGCGGAGGTCGACTCCGAGACAGGGCTCGAGGTGGTCTCGGGACCTGCGTTGGATGACGATGGTGCCCCGTTCAACGTGCCCTTTCCCATCGAGCGAGCGCTGGTCGAGGATATTTCGAAGTACCCCTTCCCGGATGACGGTCCCGTGGGCGGGCCGGAAGCCATCTTCGACCGCATGAGCATCGAAGTGGCGCGAGGCTGCACCGAAGGCTGCCGTTTTTGCCAAGCCGGCATGATCTACCGACCCGTGAGGGAGCGGGATCCCCGCGAAGTCGTCGACACGGTGCTCTCGGCTTTGCAGAAGAGCGGTCAGGACGAGGTGAGCCTCACCGCGCTATCGACAGCGGATGTCTCGTGCATCTCGCCGATGATCAAGGAGCTGGTGGAACACACGGCTCCGGAGCGAGTGAGCTTGGGCGTTGCATCTCTCCGCGCCTACGGCTTGGGGGAAGACCTTCTGGATGACATGCGCAAAGTGCGCGCGAGCGGCCTGACCTTCGCGCCAGAAGCAGGCACTCAGCGCCTGCGAGACGTGATCAACAAGAACGTCACCGAAGAGCAGCTGATGGAGACCGCCGAGCGTGTGTTCGCGCGCGGTTTCGACAAGATGAAGCTGTACTTCATCTGCGGGCTGCCAACGGAGACCGATGAGGATGTGCTTGGCATCGTCAACGTCGGAAAGAACGCGCTAGAGGTTGGCAAGCGCATCGGCAAGCGTCCCAAGGTCACCGTGAGTGTGAGCGTGCACGTGCCCAAGCCGCACACGCCGTTTCAGTGGTGCGCCATGGACACGCCGAAGCAGATCCTGCACAAGCAGCAGCTCTTGCGCGACGAAACCTACGGCGTGAAGCGCATGACCCTGCGTATGCACCACTCCGAGTCGAGCGTGCTGGAGGCCATCCTGGCACGGGGGGACCGCCGCGTGGCGGATGCCGTCGAACACGCTTTCCAAAACGGCGCTCGATTCGATACGTGGCAAGAGCACCTGAAGACGAACGTTTGGCAGGCCGCTTTCGACCACTTTGGGATCAAGACGAGCAAGTACCTGGGCACGATTCCCGTGACCGCGCGTTTGCCCTGGGACCACATCAACGTGGGCCTCGAAGAGGGCTTTCTGGCACGGGAGCACCGCCGTGCCCTCAAGGACCGCCTCTCGCCACCCTGCGGCAAACCGAAGGGCATGTTCGTTCACCACACGAATCTGCCTGACGCAGAGGCCGACCAGCGCAAGTTGGTTTGTTACGACTGCGGCGTCGCCTGCGATCTGACGCAAATGCGCGATGAGCGCATCGTATTCTTGCGCACGATGGGTGCGACGAAGAAGCCGGCGCCAGAGCCGCCCGCGGCAGAGACCACGATGCACGAGGATGAGAGCGCTGGCGCAGCACAGCCATCCGCGGCGCCGCCCGCGTCCGGCAAACAAGAGAAATCCCGCCCCGAAGACTTCCGCCCCGTCCGCGTCGGCGAAGAAGAGCGCTGGCGCTTCAGCTTCGAAAAGGTCGGGCCGGCTGCGCTGCTCGGCCATCTCGATCTGATCCGGGAGCTGCCACGGGTGCTGCGTCGCGCTGGTGCGCGCACGGCGTACACCAAGGGCTTCCACCCGAAGCCGGCCATGACCTTTGGGCCCGCGCTGTCGCTGGGGGTCGCGAGCCTGGACGAACACCTGGATGTGAAACTGCTCGATGCGCCGCCGGCGGAAGAGCTTCTGGCGGAGATGAATGCCGCAGCAGCTGGGGGTCTGCGCTTCACTGCCGCAACCAGGCTGGGGGACGTGGATCCCGGCATCGCACGCATCTTGACGGGCGCGCGCTACGTGATCGCGCTATCTAGCGGGTCCTTGGCCGACTTGAGCGGGCTACAAGGCGTTCAGGGATGCATCGACGCGTTCCTGGCACAAGACGAAGTCGTGGTGCGTCGTACCATCAAGGGCATCGGCAAGAACGTGAACGTGCGGCACTACGTGCAGACCCTAGAAACGGGCATCGCGGAAGCCGAGGTGGCACTGGAGCGCGCCGGCGTCG
The DNA here is from genome assembly GCA_965222375.1 of Polyangiaceae bacterium. Lineage (GTDB taxonomy): Bacteria > Myxococcota_A > Polyangia > Polyangiales > Polyangiaceae > JACKEA01. The sequence continues at coordinate 564,044 of CBDCTZ010000016.1, read as the reverse complement.
TGGGCGACGTCCTGCCCATATCCGTCGAAGTGACCATGGAGCCTACGGGGGCCGCGAAGATCACTGAGATAGTGCGTGCCGTATTCGATGCGGATTTGCCTCACGTCGCGGTGCGCACCGCGCTCGTGGCAGGCGGTCACGCACCCATGGACTTGACGCGCCATCGCAAGCCACCAAAGGCAACGCACAACGCAGATTCCAAGGCTGAGCTCGCGGTCTCTGCGGAGTAGCGCGGCGCTCCTCGACCACAGGATTCCCGTGGGACCAATCGAGCACGCTGCGCTTCCCGCGTCCGTTGCGAGCGACGCGCCCCTCCGTAACGTACTGTCCCCGGAGCAATGGGCGATCGTGATGCGTGCAATCGCCCAAAAACATCGGATACCCGCCGAGGGCACGACGGCCTGCGCTCGAGGTTCCGACGTCGTCTACCGCCTCGGAAGACGAGCGGTGGTCAAGCTGACTAGTCCCGAGTGGGCGTATCAGATCGAAACGGAAGCGGCATTCCTCCAGAGTGTCTCGGGTAAACTGTCCATTGCGGTGCCGGAGGTCCTCGGCGTCGGCGCGTACGACGGTTGGCCCTACGTCATCACGTCCTTCGTCGAGGGCGAGCACTTGGCGGATGTGTGGAAGGGACTCCCCCCGGCCGGGTGCGTACACGTTGCGCGCCAACTGGGCGAGGTCATGGCGGAGCTGCACGCCGTGGACGTCCCGGCACTGGCGGAACCCGCCTGGTCGGAGTTCATCAGCGCCCAGAGCGACGGAGTCATGGGTCACCAGCGAGCAAGAGGAGCGACGGAGCCCTGGCTGGATGCCATGGCTCGTTTTCTGGCCGACACGCCTAGCGTCTATCCGCAGGACAGCCCAAGTGTCAGCCTGCACACCGAGTTGCTGGACGCCCACGTCTTCGTGAGTCGCGACGGTGGCGTCTGCCGCGTGTCGGGGCTGATCGACTTCGCCGACGGCATTCGCGGCAAACCTGACTACGAGATCGCAGCTTTGGTCGAGTTCATCTTCGCATCCGGCCCGGGGCTTTTGCGGGAGTGCTTGCGCGCCTACGGCTGGGCGGAACAGCGATTGAACGAGGACGAGGGACGCCGGCTGCTCGGTTGCGCGTTGCTCCATCGCTACTCTTCGTTGCCGCGTATGCTTCGAGCCGCCGGAATTCCACCGGAGCGTTCGCCCAACTTCGAGCTGCTACGCCGCCAGTTGTACGGGTTGGAATCCAGTGCGTAGCGGCGGCGACCGACGCGAGTCGCGTGCGGACTCTGTCCCCTTTGCGCGCGCGAACGTCGGCTGTAGGCTTCGAGCAGCATGAAAACCACACTGTCGGCGGCAGTGATCGTGGCCTGCCTCGGGTGCAGCTGCGCGTCGACGCCGCTACCAGCTGAGCAGGGCCCGTCGTCCGAAGGTCAAAGCGCACCTCCATCCGAAAGCACTGCGACCACTACGACGACCACGATGCGGACGGACCCGCTAGTGGGGAGTAGGCCCGAGTCGAGCGAGTTGCCGACGGAGCCCAAGCAAGCTTGCTCGAGCGCGGACGAATGCGTGGTGACGATGTGGGATGGGTGTTGCGGCTGCGGTTGCCGCGCGCCTCACGCGCTGACCAAGAAGCGGTTGAAAGACAAGCAAGGCGCCTGCGCTGTCGTCGATTGCGAAGTCCCAAACTGCGCGAAGTGCATCCACTCCCTCACGGACTGGATTCCACTCTGCCAGAGCGGAAAGTGCGTCGCGCATTTGGCGCCCGTGGATTGACTCGGTGAATGGTCAGCTGGCGGGCGCGGGGCGGCTGCTCACTGAGTGAGCAGCTCGGCGCCCTCTTCGACGGCGAGGCCCACGGGGGAAAGGCAGCAGCCTTCCCGGGAATGGCCGTCGTTGGAAACGCGGAACCAGCAGTCCATGCCAGCGTGATAACAGCCGCGCTCCGAGGTGGGAGTTGCTGCTGCTAGGCCCGTGTTGAGCACTTCCCGCGCCTGGTTCCATTGGTCGATGCTGATCAAGCGCGGCTTGCCATCAGCACGGTCGACGCGCACAGCCTTGTCCTCAACCAGCACGCTGAGGGTCTTGGTCGATGAGCCCCAATGGCTACCGGTCACGACGTTCAGGCGCACGTGACGAGCGTTGGCAGGAATCGGCGTGTTCGGCGGGACTTCCTGAACGGAGTTCGAAGCCTTCGCGGCCGGCGGTGACGAACATGCCGCGAGCAGGCCGACAGCCAGAAGGCTCAATAGGGGGTGCAAACCCGGCGTTTTCGTGCGCATGGCCAGTTTGTTGCCGGCGCATCGGGAGGCATTCAGCGAAAACCACCCACACCACTTGGCCTGGGTCACCGAGCTGCACTCTCAGGGGGCACTACGTCGACTTGACTGCGCCCAGAAAACCGTAGAGCCGACTGTCGTGCAGGTGACGACTCCGTCGGGCTTGCCATGCCCTGTCGCGACGAAGCAGAACGAACTCCGCATCAGTCCCGATGTCAGTGCACCTGCCATTAGAGTTCGGCTGAGCGCGGGTCTAGTCGGTCAGCGTGATGGAGTCACTCGCGCATCGCTCCGTGTTCGTCACGCGCGCGCGCTATGACCGCAATGGGGTTCGCATGAGTAACCGCTCTCGGCTGGCTGTGCCAGAAGACTCCATCGCGATCGCCTTGGCACCGACTGCTACAAGTTCGTTCATTGGTTCCAATACACTCGGTTGCACCCGGGAGATGAAACAGGACGATCACGACCGCACGCACGGCACCTCGCCCAACCGGACCAATCACCTGGAAGGGCAAGTGGCCGCAACGGCGACGCTTTCGGATGTACTCGGCAAGGCGCGGGCATCGCACATCCGCCCACGTTTCACGCCGTCGCGCACGAGCTGTTTCTGGCGTTTGCAGGTCCGCTCTGACAAACTCGGTTCATGCGCCACCTAGCCATTGTTTTCAGCTTCGTCTTGCTCGCCTCATGCACCAACGACTTCGAAGGTTTCGACTTCGGTCCCGGCGGTAGTGACGCCAGTGCGGGCGGTGGTGGGTTGAGCGGAACTGGCGGAAGTGCAGGCAGCGGTGGCGGAGTCGCGGGAAGCGGCGGTGTGAGCACTGGGGGTACCAACACCGGAGGCGTCAGCACAGGCGGCGTCAGCACTGGGGGCGTTGGAACCGGCGGTATGGGCACCGGGGGCGTCAGTACAGGCGGCGTCAGCACTGGGGGCGTCAACACGGGCGGCATTGGAACGGGTGGTGTGAGTACCGGAGGCGTTGGCACTGGGGGCGTCCCAACCGGCGGCACGGGCGGTGTGGGCACCGGTGGCGCTCCAACGGGCGGAACCGGAGGCATCATCGGTACCGGCGGCGCTCCAACGGGCGGAACCGGAGGCATCATCGGTACCGGCGGCGGTCCAACGGGCGGAACCGGAGGCATCATCGGTACCGGCGGCGGTGGTACAGGTGGCGTATTGAACCTTCCGAGCTGCAAAGAGACCTACAGCGCGGTTCCGGGCGTTTCGAATGTTTGCGCCCAGACCGGGACAAGTTGCGATCTGCGCTACAACTCGACTCAGTCCTCCTGCGAGAAGATCTGCCTGACCGGTGGCGGCGTTTGCCTGGCGGCGTACAACAACGCTGGTGCGTGTGGCCGCGCCAAGAAGATCGACTGCACGTCAACGCATCTCCAGGCCGCGATCTGCGTCTGCTCACGAGGGTGTGGTGCGAGCCCACCCTGTACCAGCCCGCAAGTCTGCCAAGCCGGCCACTGCGTCAACTAGAAGCCGTGCGGGCCGTAGCCTGACCTGTGGAACGCTTGACCGACCACCTGGCACTCGGTGTGCTACCTCGATCGGCGTGCGCAAGCTGCACTGCCTAGCGACAATGGCGTTGATCGCGATGCTCTGCGCATGTGGCGATCCTGCAGAAGAACCGAGGCCTTCTTCGGATCTTGCGGTCGAGCCGTTGATGTACACGCCAGAAACCGACCCTGTCGTACTGTTGGAAGATGGTGGCGATATCGACTTCTTCCTACCTCCACAGGGCGGATTCGTCATACTGGTCGGCGCTCAGATCGATCACACCGACAGCAATGTCGTGGATCTGGAAGCGACCCTCAAGAACGCTGCAACCGGCGAGCTAGTGGTCGAAGATTCTCGTAACGTCAAGCTGCAGCGCCTGCCTGGGCATCCAACCAAGTTCATTACAGACCGCCGCTCGATCAGCCAGGTCGTGCATTTGACGCTGTGTCCCAGCGAAAGCGCGGCTGGGGCCAACGGCATCGAGCTGGAGCTCGAATTGAAGGCGACTGAGTTGTATTCGGATTTCAGCACCGGCTCGGCGACATTGCGGGTGACGCCAGTGTGCAACGAAGCGCAGTCCGCCACCCAGGAGTACTGCAAGTGTCTGTGCGGCCCAGACTACAAACCCGGCAAATGCTTCACGCCCTGAAAATCAGGGGCGGTGGGGACAATGTAGGTCCGGATCGGCCTGGCAGCGTGTGTGCCGACTTGTGCCGGGCGGGCAGGCAGAGTCCCCGTGTTTTGCCGAACGAGGGCAACTCGCGGCAGGCACACCGGTTGCTAGGTGCACCCCTGTGCCTGATTCGGCTCGGCGCACCTGGAGGAACCACAATGGGAACACGCACCTTTGTTCGATGGGCCATGACCGGCCTGGCAGCCGCCGTCGCGATGGAGTCGGCCCCCGCCCAAGCTTGCGGCGGCACCTTCTGCGACAACGGCCCTATCGCCATGCCGGTGGACCAATCGGGCGAGAACATTGTGTTCATCATCGAGGAAGGCCGGGTCGAAGCCCACGTTCAGATCCAATACCAGGGCGTGGCGGAGCGGTTCGCCTGGGTCATTCCGGTGCCAAAGAACCCGAAGTTCGAGGTTGGTTCCGAGCCGTTGTTCCAGAGTTTGCTCAACGGCAGTGTGCCGTCCTATGGGTTCACCACAAGTCGTGACACCTGTGAAAGCGACAGCAACTCTGCACAAGCCTCTGGAGGCGGTGGATTCGGCGGTAGCGGCGGCACCACTGGCAGCAGCGGCCCGAATGTGGTTCAGCGCACGCAAGCGGGTGCTTTCGAAATCGTCGTCCTCGAAGGCGGAACCGCGGCAGAAGTTAGCAAGTGGCTCGGCGACAACGGCTACCAGGACTCCGATGCAGCACCGGAGATTCTAGAAGAATACGTACTGAAGGGTTTCCTGTTCGCGGCAGTCAAGCTGACGGCTGGCACGGACGTCAACGAGATCCATCCCTTGGTCTTCAGCTACGAGGGCACCGAACCCTGTGTTCCCATCAAGCTCACCGCCGTGGCTGCGACGGACGACATGAGCGTGCGCACTTTCTTCCTAGGTCACGAGCGCGTGGTGCCGACGAACTACAAGCACATGATCTTGAATCCAGTGCGCATCGACTGGCAATCCCGGGGCGCAAACTACATGGAGGTCGTGTCGCGGGCGGCGGATTCACCCGTAGCCAATGGCCAGGCCTTCGTGACCGAGTATGCGGGACCCTCCAGCGTGGCCAATCCCGCGGGAGTCTTCAGTGAAGACTGGGACGCGGCGAAGCTCCTCGGCATCGAGCCGACTGCGCTGATTCCCGAACTGCAGACTCAAGGCCTCGTGTCGTGTTCGAGCGGCGGTTCATCTGTCGGTGGGTTCTGCAACTTCAACCACCCATTGGTTCTACCCCTGCTTCAGCAGTACCTGCCACGTCCGTCAGGGCTCAGCGATGAGCAATTCTACGGCTGCGTCAGTTGTTACCAGGACCAATTGGACCTCAGCCAATGGGACCCGACGCTCCTTTCCCAGGACTTCAACGACCGGGTTGTACGGCCAGGAAAACGGGCGTCCGAGCTACTCGACAAATATCCCTATCTGACGCGCATGCTGACCACCATGTCCGCATCGGAGATGACCCTCGATCCGACGTTCCACAAGCGCGGCGACTTGCCCGATGTGCTGCTACCGGGACTAGCCAACCGTCGAATCCTGTGCAGCGGCACGAGCGTCTTCGAGCTGCCCACGGGCCAGCAGGTCGCCGTGCCTGCCGGCGAGACCTGGCCCAGCTGGGATTCGTCGATGCCCTTCGCACTCAGCATCGAAGAAGTACCGAAAGAAGGTGACCCCATCGTGCTCGTGGACAACCGCAAGAAGGTGCAAAATGAGGTCGTCGCCCATAATCTCGACCAGGGTTGGCCTCAGCAGGAGACCAACGGTTGCGCCTGTAGGACGGCGGGCGGTTCAAGCGGCGCCGGAGACACCCTGCTGCTTTTGTTGGGTCTCGGTTTCCTAGGCCTATCCTTTGGCCGCCGTCGCTTCGGCTGAGGCAACGAAGAACCCGAACGGACTGCGAGCGTGCGAATGGATTTCGCGCGCTCGCGATCGTTTGTTCAGGCGTTCTAGGGGCATCTTCCGCGCGCGCCACCCCATCCGTGGAAGCTCTTTCCTCTGAACCGCTGACGCCAAGACCTCGAGACCAGGGATGGCGAGATGCCCTGGTTGATGCAGGATGGGGCAAAAGGGAGGAATCCCCTCAAGAGCCGCGAACGCGCGCTGCTATAGTATCCGACGTGACCCTTCCCGCAGACGGCACGATCTTGGCGGGGCGATATCGCCTTCTGCACACCATAGGTAGTGGCGGCATGGGTGCGGTTTACGAAGCTGAGCACCTGAAGCTGCGGCAGCGAGTGGCGGTCAAACTCCTGCATCCATCGCTCACAGATCGAAGGGACATCGTTGCCCGCTTCGAACGTGAAGCCCGTGCTGCCACCCGTCTAACAAGTCCACACGTCGCGCGAGTTTCGGACGTGGACACGACTCCAGATGGCACGCCGTTCATGGTGATGGAGTTTCTGCACGGCCATGATCTCGCCCGGGAGCTCGCTCAACGCGGAGCGCTGCCCATCACGACGGCGGTGGGGTATGTACTTCAAGCGTGCGATGCGATGATCGAGGCACACGGGGTTGGCATCGTGCATCGGGACCTCAAACCCGGAAACCTATTCCTGGCCGAAGTCGCGGGGCGGCGTACTGTCAAGGTACTCGACTTCGGGATCTCGAAGGTCGCAGCGGACGAGGACGAGCCAAGCCTCACCTCGACCTTTTCCGCACTCGGCACAGCCTTGTACATGTCTCCGGAGCAGGTCCGAAGCGCCAAGAAAGTCGATCCGCGCAGTGACATCTGGTCGCTCGGCGTAATCCTCTTCGAGGCCCTGACCGGCAGAACTCCTTTCGAAGGCGAATCAGCGACGGCCGTCGCCGCGGCGATCGTGGCAGATCCAGTGGCCTCGTTGCGTGAGTTGCGGCCGGAGGTGCCGGAAACGCTCGAGGCTGTCGTCTACGGTGCACTGACCAAGGACCGCGAAAAGCGTTTCCAGACCATGGCTGCCTTCGCCACAGCGCTGGCGCAGTTCGGCCCTGAGACAAGCCGGCCGTCTCTACCGCTGATTTCGGATCTCGAGGCAAGCTCGAGCCCGCAGGTCCGTATTGGCGGAATCTCAAGCCCAGATATCCGCGTCGATAGGATCTCGAGCCAGGACCTCCGTATCGACGCGGTCACGCCAGCTATGGCCGCGGGACCCAGCACCGCGCCCGGCTGGAGCCAAGCCCGAGGACGATCCGTTGCGCCGAAAGCATGGACCCACTGGGCGATTCCTGCAGCGCTTGCGGCCGTAGGGGGTGGCGTGCTGCTAGTCGCGGTCATCGTCATTGCAGCACGATCATCGCCAGAACCCATGCCACCAATTCGCCCGGCCATTGCCCCGGCCCGCGCAGCGATCATTGATGCTCGATTGAGAATCGCGAAGCAGGCGAGCACTCCGAAACCAGAGCCATCCCCTGCAGCACCTAGCGCCACGACAAAGAAAGCACCGACACCCAAGCCCAAGCCACGCACATGGCCCCAAGTGCGCAAGAGTCCCACGCCGAAACCGCGGCCGATCCCGAAACCGAGGCCACCACCGAAACCAACGGGGAATCCGGACCGGCTTTAGGGGGCAACTGCTGGCTCAACCCGAACCTAAGCTAGTACTGCTACGGTCATTCGCAACGGCGGAAAGGAAGGCTCTCCACGTCTGGGCCACCGCCGCGCACGCAGCTGGAGCCAGTTGGGCAGAAACCGTCCCAGCTGCAGTCCCGCGAACACTTGCCTTTGGTCAGGTTGCAATAGCCAAAAAAGCAATCTGCATGGCGCGTGCAGAGGGCGCCGATCTTGGCCGAACCGAAACTCGGCAAACACAACCCGATCCGGTTGCTAGCTCCAATTGAGCCAACGGCCGCGCATGTGTATCCAAACGGACAGCCACCAACGTAGCGGCACGAGTCCACGCAAGCATCTCCCGGTAGCCCCTTCGTCGTGGTGTTGCTGGAGCAATCCACGACTGGTGGCTCTGGAATCATGAACGTGTTGAAATCGACATGTTGACCATCCCCGCACACGTTCACGACCTGACCTAGCCCGTTGCAGGCCCATTGGGGTGGCGTGGTCCCCCCCTCGAGCGGCCCGTAGACAGCGGTGCCATCGCCGGAGGGTCGACGGCACAGACCGTCGCAGGTCCAGGGGCTCATGCCTAAAGCGCGTTGGGGACAATCGGATGGGTCGGTGCACGCCAGGGTACAACTGCCCACAATCAGTGCGGGGGACAGGTCGCAGGCAGCCGGGACTACACACTTGGAGTTGTCCACGCCATCGCATGTGGCGGCGGCTTTGACACAGATGCGCTCCCCGCCCACAGGCATGCACCCCCAACCGTTCGGGCAATCAGCTGCAGTCGTGCAATTGCCGGTGCAGTAATTTTGCGCCACAAGACACGCGTAGTTGCAGTTCGTCCCCGAAGTGCAAGGCTTGCCGATGTCGGACGGGGCGCAGTACTTGCTTCCACTAATGCCTTCGCAGCGAGTGCCAGCTGGGCAAAGTGGATTAGCTCCAACTGTTGGGCAGGCCGGCGTGCAACGTTTCTCTCCGCCGAAGGACTTGCAGACCAGACCTTGAGCGCATTCGAATTGGCTAACACAGCGGTCCAGGGCGGCGCCCCCGGTGGCGGCTCCGCACCCTCCGGGCAAAGGACAACTCGCAGGGTCGGGCACATCGCGGGACACACACGTCCCTCCTACGCAGGTTGTCGCCGGGTCGCACGGCACGTCCACGCAGGCCGCGTCCATCGTGATCGGCAGCGTCAACGGTGTGTGCGGCGCAAAGCGCACTTGTCTGCGTTGTATGATGCAGCCACCAGCTTGCCCGGCGAGCACTTTGTAACCGTTGTCCTTGCAGCTACCCAGCGTCATCTGACCCAGGGCCGTCACCGCCTGCACGCCTAGAGCATCGCCATCCCCGTCACTCGGCACCAGCACCAGGGAGCCGATCTTGCCCGTGGCTGGCTCACACTTGCTGGTTTCGGCGCTGAAAGCGCGCTGCCCCACGTCGTCCGGGCGCCCGGCTGCGATCGCCGTTAGCGTCACATCCTTGCAGGCTGGAATGTTCGTGGCGATCTCGAGGCGGATCTGAGTGGGCTCTTGGCACGCGCCGGCGCAGCACACTGTGAGTAGCGCGAGGAGTCTTCTTGAGCGGTCATACCCACGCCGGCAGAGGTTGCTTTGATACGACGCACCCTCCCCGGATTTCATGAGTCCCCGACCTTCGTGGCAGCCGCGCTGGCCATTTCCCGAACTCTAGCTCGAAGACGCGGGGCGAGCACAGAGATGCTCCCGGCGAGCCGATCCGGGCGAGTCGGTGCTACATTAGCCATCCATGGCGGTGGATACGGCCAAGAAACTCGCGACTTACCAAGATGTGCTCGATGCACCGGACCATCTAGTCGCCGAAATTGTAGCGGGTGAGCTGTTCACGAGTCCACGTCCAGCAGCGCCACACTCTGAGGCCGCGTCAGTGCTCGGAATGGACATCGGCGGACCATTTCATCGTGGTCGCGGCGGGCCAGGTGGTTGGACCATCTTGGACGAGCCGGAATTGCACTTTGGCGCGGACATCTTGGTCCCCGACTTGGCGGGCTGGCGACGCGAACGTCTACCTGCAGTGCCCGACGCCCCATACATAGAGCTGGCGCCCGATTGGGCGTGCGAGGTGTTGTCGCCCAGCACCGCACTTCTCGATCGACGGCGCAAGCTACCGGTGTATGCGCGCGAAGGGGTGCGGCACGCTTGGCTCGTCAGTCCCCTTGAACGGAGCGTCGAGGTGTTCCGATTGGACGGCGACAGCTATCGGCTTGTTGCCGTGCATGGCGAGTCCGAGGTCGTGCGCCTGGAGCCCTTCGATGCCATCGAGCTCGAGCTGACCGCACTGTGGCCAAACGCGCCGAAGGTCGAGTAGGAACACCGGCGTGATGGCGGATGCGGAACTGAAGCGCTGGCGTCGCTGGGCGCCCAGAGGAACGCTCGCCTTGTGGTGCGCCACCATGTTCCTGCTCGCGTCGTCCTGCCGCGAACCTACGGCGATTGTGGTCGAAATCCGCACTGACATCAGCTGCACGCGTCTGCTCGGGACGAGCATAACGGCCGGTACGCCTGCGGGAATCGAAAGCGAGGAGCCGGATGTCGAAACTCAACTATGTGAGGAGACCGACGGCCCTCAGCCCGCACCGGCGAGCATGTGCTCGTAGCCCGACCATCCGAGGCTTGCGTCCCGACCCACTATTCGCCACAAGCGTCGGGTGAGCCAGGTCGCGTTGGCCACCCTGGAGATTGCTCGCTTCAAAGTCACGAGGGAGCCATGCACCTCCTTGGTGCCTACTGGCCGAACGGAGCCCCTCGCGTTAGACTCGGCGTCGTGGCTAAGCGGTGGGTGATTCTCATAGGTGCGCTGTTGGCAATAGTGCTCGCGGGCGCGGTCTTCCCCTCGCCCGCTTTTGCTCAAAGCAAATCCCAGCGAGAAGCCACAGCCCTGAAGAAACAGGGCGACGCGGCGTACGACTCCATGCGCTACGCCGAAGCGTTGGACGCGTACAACCAATCCTACGAGGCCTACCCGGATCCGCGGCTCTTCTACAACCGCGGCAGAGCCCACGCCGCGATGTCGCAATATCCCGAAGCGCTCGAGCAACTCGTGGCATTCAAGACCAAGGCACCGAAACGCGTGCTCCGCAAGGTCCCACAGCTCGACAGCTTGATCATGGAAGTCCGCAGCAAAGTCTCGATACTTCGACTGAAGTCGGATGTTGGGGGTGCCCGGGTCGTGCTGCGGGATCGGGTGATCGGACAAACACCACTACCACCGACAAAGGTGAACGCGGGTCGCGCCGTTCTAGAGGTGACTGCGGATGGCCGGCTACCGTTCAAGAAGAGCATTGAGCTTCGGGGTGGACGCGAGACGACCATAAGCGTGGACCTGCCACCCCTGGACTCCCGCGCGCGCCTCCTCGTACGCTCCCCCATCGCCGGTGCACGTGTGAGCGTAGACGGACGAGTCGTCGGCGTCGTGCCGGCCGAAACCCAAGTAGACCCCGGAAAGCACATCATCTCCGTCACCCACGCGGACTACTCTGATGCCGAAACCACGACCTTCGTCAAAGCGGGCGAAACCAAGGACCTGACCATCGACCTCGACAAGTCAAGCGCCATCACCTCGAAGTGGTGGTTCTGGACCGGCGTCGGCGTCGTGGTGGTGGCAGGCGTGGTCACAGTTGTCGCTCTGAACACCGAAAAGGACGCCGACTCAGGCACGATTCCGCCGGGACAGGTCGCGGTGCCATTGTTTGGTTTTTGAGTGTGAAGTGGGAGTGAACAGCTACGGCGCGTATTTTACCCGAACGCATCCGTAGTTCAAGGTACACCCAGAGCACCCGGTCATGCACTGGTTGCTGCAGATGTCCTCGTTTGCGGTGTCCCCCATGCAACTGAGCTTCGTGACCGGACTACTGGCCGCGAAGTTGAAGATGTCGAGGCTGTGGTCCGTGTCGCTGTAACTATACGTAAACGTACTGGCCAAGATCTGCCCGATATTCATCGCGCCACTGGCCGACACGGTCCCGCTCCGCTCGCCTTCACTCCAGTCCGACTTCGGCTCCCTCATGTTGACTTTGGCGTGTGCACAGACCGTTTGATTGTTTGTGCACTTGAAGAATGTGACCGTCACATTCACGATCGGACTCGGGTTGCTAGCACTGCCACCGAAGTCCTTATCTCCTTTGAGCTGGCTTAGCGGACACAATGTGGTGCTGCTGGGAAGTGGAATGCAGTCTTCGCATACGGACCCTTCATCCGTTGAGCCATCGCAGTCGTCGTCGAGTCCGTTGCAGGTCTCGGACTTCGACGTGACTCCGCCAACGCAGGCACCCCAGGAGCCACCGCTGCAAGTGGAGGTTCCGACTTTGCAGGCTCCAACGGAGCTACCACAAGTCTTGGTCAGCTGTTCGTCCACCTGATCGTTGCAGTTGTCATCAATGTTGTTGCAGATCTCTGGGCTCGGCCCAACCGCACCCGCACAGCTACCCCACTGCCCATTGGCACAGGTTTGTGTACCGGACTTACACGCACCTTTGTCCTCTCCGCAGGGCTGTACCGCACCGTCACTACACGTGCAGCCTTCGTCAACGGCTCCGTCGCAATTGTCGTCCACTTGATTGCATTGCTCTACGACGGTTCCGGGGAGGTTGAGGGGGACGCACGACCGCACTCCAAGAGAACACTGCCAGGTACCGTTCACACATATGCCAGGTAGACCCGTGATGCATGCGATCCCAATAGTGGGATCGTTCGGCGAGCAGCCAGCGTCCGGAGGTGAGGCATCCGCACCACCATCTGCGGCGCACGTGCCTTTGCCCGCGCACCCTAGAGGCACGCAGATGCCCTTGTCACACGTAGAATCTGGATCGCAGACAATGCCGGCACAGCCTTGGCCAAGAAAGATCGGAATCGTCAGAGACCGGTTCGGAATAAACCGAACAGCTCGACGCGCAACAATGCACTGACCATCTCCGCCGGCAGCGCAGTCCGCAGGCGACTTTCCGAGCGCGCTAACGATACGCGCACCAATCTCTTCATCATTGTCGCCGCTGGGTACGGCGACAATGGTACCGATGCGCCCGGTAGCAGGGTCGCATTGCTCGGTTTCTGCTGTCGACTTGGTTGCAGTCTCAATCTTGCCACGCCGACCAAGCGTAATGGCGGTTTGTCGCCGTTCGATCGGCACGCTCACCGTGTTACATGGGCCGTCGGTGCTCAGCTCGAACACAATCTGCGTCGGAGATCGGCACGCGGGCATCCCAGCACTGATTGCCACAGCGGATGCCACAAGGACGATACCGAGACGAACGCGGGAGAGTCGCATGCCCCTGGCGCAGCGTACCATGATTAATGAGGTGCCGCTCCCCACGGTTGTGAGTGCACTGTGCGGCGCACTTGGGCTCAGCCGAACTCGCGATACCGGTTCGGCGTTGTCCCGCTCCCTGTTGATCACGCAGATGGCGATCTCGTTGGGGACTTGATGATCAGGCAGCTGCGTCTTGGTGATCAAGCGGTTGATGCGTTCAGCGTCGCCTCTCATGGCGGCAACAAGGGCAGGCATTCCTTTGTAGCCACGCACCTTACGGAAGCCACGCTCAGCTTCGAGAAGGGCGGTAGCAACCCAGCGCTTGATCATCGCCCCGTCGCGCCAGCGCTTTACCTTGCGCAAAATGCTGCGCATCCGCCGTCCCGGATGCTGCGTTGAAGAGTGCGTAGCTTACCCCGACCAAAGCGAGCCCCGTGCCGCTCACGAAGGTGCTTGAGTATTGTTGTCCCATCGAGCTGGCCACTCTCATCGTCGACCAGCAACCGAACGACCTCACTGTCCCACACGTCTTCGAAGGGGTCCTTCCGAGTCCGCCGGTGCCGCTCCTTCTTCGTCTGGGAGGCAGCGGACCGTTCTTCCAGTTGTGTGCGCTGCGCTCGCTCATCCCGGCCGCCGCACCCGCCGCCGTTACCTGTTTTTCATCCTTCAATTTCTTCCTCAGCAGTCTGACCTGAGCATCCGTGACCGTTTGGCTCCTCGCGCCGCCGGAGCCGGTCCGGAACGACGCGGTGACCCTAGATCACACTTGGTCCGTGGGCCGGACGGCTGCAAAAGTAATCGTCGTCCATCACCCAGAGGGTGTTTCGTGCCGCTTTCGTCGAAACCCAAAGCGGCGATGACCCTCTGCTCATCAACCTCGATGCCGTGGAGCATGATGGTTACCAGGCCCATGTCGGATAGGCCGCGCCGACTCCACTTTTCGAGACGTTCCGCGGCCACTGCCACGAATCGACGGTAGGCAGCGCTCTTGCTGGCACCATGCGGACCAAGCTCGTCAGACGACTCTTCGACGGACCGCTGGTAATCGCGTGTCGAAACACAGAGCACGGGTTGCTCAACCGTGCGCTCGTTGAGAGGGTCGTCGTCAGCGAACTCCTGCCAGGTCGGCAGCTTGACCTCCTTGCCCTCCTGGCGGACACGTGGACGGCTGACCACGACTCGACGACCACCCATCGACAGTCGAGCGTCCGGGTGACCCCACCGTACCGGTGCGCCCGAACGACCCTTCGCCTTCACCGGGCCACACAGACGCTCACGGTCTTCTTCGAGTATGTGATCCAAAGCCAGCAGGCCCTGTTCAATGACGAAGCCGTACAAGGTCTCGGCGAATGACAGCTGCCAAATGGAGCATTCGCTGCTCCGGCACACCCTGGCCTTGATTCCTCTTCTTCTCTCTGGCACTCTTCTTCATGGTGGTTTCTTTCGTTGGTTGTCATCCTGAGATGGTCTCGGGTTCCAACGAGGACGGCCACCACAATGCCCCAGAGCGTGGAGTGACCACGACTCACGCACAGCCACATGTCCCATCCGTGAAGCACCCGATGGCACCTGAATAGCCGGACTTCACGCACTCCGAGTTGCAGTCGACATCGTAAGTTCCACCACACACGATGTATCGAATAGTCCTCGGAGCGATGCAGGTTCGCGATGGGGACTGCAACGACGCTGCGCAATAGCGCTTGAGAAGCACGCTGCCGTGATCCGACCAGTGTGCTAAGCAGCTCAAACCGCCCCCACATTCGGATGAATTGGTACAAGTCGCGCAAGTACCTAGGATGCCGACGCACGTGCCGGCACTGCATGTCTGGTTCGAGCCGCAAGAACCGCAAGCTGAGCCGCATCCATTATCCCCACATTGTTTCCCGACGCAGGTTGGCTGGCACACGCAGACACCACTCTTGCAAACGTCGTTCGCGCCAGGACAACCTCCACCAGACGGCCCGCAACTGCCACCGCAACCGTCTGACCCACATTGCCGTCCTGCACAGTCCGGAACGCAGGCGTCCAACTGAGCATCACTCGGAGCATCCACATGTGAACCATCCGTACCCGATGCAGCGTCGTCTTCTGTGGACGCGTCACCGATCCCCGCGTCGCCACCGCATGTGCCTTTGCCCGCGCACCCTAGGGGCACGCAGATGCCCTTCTCACACGTAGAATCTGGATCGCAGACAACGCCAGCACAGCCTTGGCTAAGAAAGATCGGAATCGTCAGAGACCGATTCGGAATAAACCGTACAGCTCGACGCGCAACAATGCACTGACCATCTCCGCCTGCAGCGCAGTCCGCAGGCGACTTTCCTAGCGCGCTAACGATACGTGCACCAATCTCTTCATCATTGTCGCCGCTGGGCACGGCGACAATGCTACCGATTCGTCCACTAGCAGAGTCGCATTGCTCGGTTTTTGCAGTCGACTTAGTTGCTGTTTCAATCTTGCTACGCCGACCGAGCGTAATCGCCGTTTGTCGTCGTTCGACCGGCACGCTCAGCGTGTAACAAGGACCGTCGGTGCTCAGCTCGAACACGATCTGTGTCGGAGATCGACATGCGGGCATCCCAGCGCTAATTGCCACAGCGGATGCCACAAGGACGATACCGAGACGAACGCGGGAGAGTCGCATGCCCCTGGCGTAGCGTACCATGATTAATGAGGTGCCGCTCCCCACGGTTGCCGAGCACTGTGCGGCGCATCCGGGTTCCGCCGAACTGACTCTGTGTCGCGGTGGCTTCGCGATACCGGTTCGGAGAGTGCTTCACAGTTCCTCGCTAAGGGGAGGCGGACATGATATGTGATCGTCATGCAATGAGACGGTGGGGAGTTCTGAGCATGTGCATCACTGCGACAGCGTGCCAAGATGCAACCCAGATCCGCTTGGAGCTGTCAACGGATGCTTCGTGCGCGCTGGTTCGAGGGACGTCCATCACTGTAGGTCCACACGGAGGGACCATCGCGAGGGCGCCGGTGTCAATTACCTCATCATGTCAGGATGCGTCTGGGGAGATCGGCTCTTTGGTGCTCGTCCCGTCAGGGGCAACCAACGCGGAGATCGAAGTGTCGGTTGTTACCGCAGTCGGGCTCCCGCTGGATCAATGCCGTAGCGGAAGCGTAACTGGTTGTATTGAAGCCAGGCGCGCTCTTCGTTTCCAGGAGCACCGTTCCCTCACGATTCCCATCAGACTGTCCTCAGCGTGTTCCGGAGTGGCATGCCTGAACGAAGAAACCTGTGTCGCCGGAGTGTGCGTGCCGGTCTCCTGCGCCACCGAATCCACGTGTTCCGATGGCACTGTGGATCCCACCGCTCCCGGCGCCCAACCCCCTACCGATCCCGGCAGTCCAAGTGCCACCGGAGCGCAACCGACGGTACTAGCGGTCAAACGTTGGTTTTGGGGCGACACCGATCGCAATGGCAATGTCGTTTCAGACGCCTGGAAGAGCTTCGGCTACAATCTCGACCACTTGATTTCGACGCCAAAGGGAATCAATCACTGTAGGCCGGTGAACGGAGCAAACCCAGGCGCTGTCAAGCAGGACGGCAACAACGGCATCGACAATTCTTGGGGCGCCAATATTGTCCCGGTTGCCAAGGAACTGACCGGCAACGAAGTCAGCACCACTGTGACGCAGGCGGTGCTGGATGGCGAAGGCACGTTGATTGTTCGCCTCAGCAACCTCGGCCCAGAGCCGACGCAGTCCGGCGTGTTAACCGGTATATACTTTGGGGCGCACCTGGGCGGGCCACCAAAACTCGACGGCAGCGACCTTTGGCCGGTCACCGCCGAATCAGTCAACGGTGGCGACTTGAACGGTCCCAAGCTTTTCAGCGCGTCCTACATGTCCGACAGCGTTTGGGTCTCCGGGGCACCCACTGACATGACGCTGAGCTTCCCGATCAGCGGGTTTGGCATCGCGCTGCCCCTGAAGCACGCAGTCCTCACCATGCAAATCACGGGGGCTGGCGCAAGCGCACAGGCTAGTGGCGGTGTGATCGCGGGTGTCGTGGATACAGAAGTGTTCATCGCCGAGCTGAAGAGGTCCTTCGGAGCTCTTGACGCGAGCCTGTGCGAGGACTCCGTTTTCCAGAACATTGCCCAGCAATATCGCGCCGCCAGCGACATCATGCTCGACGGCAGCAACGGCAACCCAAATCAGACCTGCAATGGCATTAGCCTTGGTCTCGGTTTCGAAGTCGCGCCGATTCAGCTTGGTCCGGTAGCGCCGCCGGCAGCACCATCCGATCCGTGCACGAGCAAGTGAGAGTTTCGACGGGCTGTAGGCGCGCGCAAGATCCCAGTAGCCACGTGAACTCGGTTGGCGGCACGCTGACGGCGCTGGCGGTTCTAGCTCGACCTACCCCCGTCAATACGTCCCTCCAGTATCCCACCGTCGGCGGTCATGGCGATGACCAAGCCGATGCTGGCAAACACACTGACGATTGGCACGTTCCAACTCGAGTCACTCCATGCGCAGCGCCAGCGGTCGGGTTCGTCGGGAAGCTGAACCCAGAGTCTGCCGAGACTGGCAGCCCACGCACGTCCCGCAGCATCCAAAGCTACTGCGGATAGGTCGGGCTCTCCCTCAACCGTGGAGGCGATGATCTCGTCGCCGTTGATTCGAACGGTGCGCCCATGAGCACCCACGGCGACGCCAGTTCGAATATCCGGGCGGGTCGCCACCGCGAGGTAGGCTCGGGAGCTCGGTGTCTCGACGCGTTTCACCTCCCACATGAGCGGTTCGTACAAGGCAACGAATCCTTCATGCTGCCGCGTGCGACCGGTAACGAGGTAACGAGAGTCATCCAACTGTGCAAGAGATGAGATCGACGCCGCCCTTTCAATCGTGGCCGGCCTGATCCAACGGCCGCTCGACATTCCGAACAGAAGCGGCGGTTCGGCGCCGCGCGTACCGACCAGCACGAGCAGATCGTTGATGTCACCGCGGGCCTCCTCGAGCGTCACCTTCGAATCGGGCCCGTGGATCACGTCGGTAACACCTTCCGTAGTATACACGGCAATGAACGCGCCCACGCCTCCAACCAACCACGCGCCAGCGCCGCTGCGGTGCACAAAGTGGATGTTGTCCGGCTTCGGCAGCACCCGGTGTTTGGCCGCAAGCCAACTGGTACCGTTCCAGAATGCGAGCCCCGCGCCCGTCGCGGCGAGGCAACGACCGTCCCCATCCCATGCGACGCGCCGGATCACGCGATCGCCCCCCAACCTTTGGCGCGCGCTCCACGACCATCCGCTAACCAGCGTGGACGCCTCACCGATCAAGGTGCGCGGAGGCCGTTGAACCTCCTTGGATCGGACGGAGGGCGGCCGGAGCTGAGGCAGTATCATCGACGCCAGCGCAGCCGGGCTCGGGGGTCTTTCCTTCGGCTCCACGGCGGTGGCGCTCGCCAATGCCGCGTCGATCGCGGCACAGGCGTTCGGTCGGCTAGCAAGCTCCGGGGATAGGAAGCGACATCCCGAAAGCCGGCGTCGCTCGCTCTTCTGAGCCAAACGCACGCTTTCACTGGGATCACCTAAGGCAAAATACGGCTCACCGGTCAGCAGATAGAAAGTCAACGCCCCGAGGGAGAACAGGTCACTCCACGTTCCGATCCGAGTAGGATCCAACAAGAACTGCTCCGGGGGGGCGTAACCAGGCGTGCCCACAACGACGCCACCGAAAGTTGCGGCCATACCAGCGGGACGAGCAATACCGAAGTCCGCAATCTTGAAAATCTCGTCATCCCCAAACCCGCAGCACAGCACGTTACCGGGCGTCAGGTCGCGGTGGATCACATCCACGGCATGAATCGCAGAAAGCCCGGATGCCAGGCTCTCCATCGCGTGAGCCGCCCGCACGGGATCGAACGCGGAGCCCGTGTGTTTGATGCTGTGCGCCACGCGCTGCTCGAGAGTCGTGCCTTCGGGGCCGCCGTGCACATACTCGATTGCCAACCATGGAAGCTCGAGGGGGGCGCCGGCGAAATCCACCTGCACGTTACTGGTATCAATGAGTCGAACGACAAAGGGCGTAGGCGGCACGTTTTCGTTCAAGCGCCCCAGGGCCACCGCTTCCTTCTTGACCATGAGCGCCGCATTGGCGCCCACTTCGCGCACAACGTCCGCTCGCAGCACTTTCAACACAACGGGTGAATCGCCATCCGGCGCCCGCCGCAGAGCGAAGAACGCGACCGCCATCCCACCAGCACCGAGCAGCCTCTCCAGTCGATAAGAGACACCAGCGCTCAGGTGCGAACCGACGGTCGTACCTATGAGGGACTCCATGTCCATGTCACCATTTGGAACCCGCAGCATTCCCTGGCCGCAGGATACACGACCACAAGAGTTTCGACACTGAGAGTTCGGCCGCTGTCGTGTTCAACCACACAAGCCCGGTGAGGACGAAGACGCGCCCCCCTGTTCGGCCAAGGAGCAAACTTCGCTCGCTGAACCGCACTTTCCCTTGATGCATGCAGCAGCTGAAAACCGGTTTGTGCTGGAAGAGCTCTGACAGCACGTCTGAGCGCAGTCGCCGCTGCCCGCGCAGGGGGCACCCGCTGGCGCGTCTCCTTCGGGAACGCCACATTGGCACAGCGCCTGCTTCGTTTCGATCGCGACGCCACTACCCGTGCCTGCGTTGCCAGAGCCGAGACCGCGACCGCTGCATTGCGTGCTACCCAAAACGCACGTCGTCCAGGCTAGCTCAGCATCATCACACTCCTTGGCTCCACCACAGGAAGCGATAGCGTCAGCCACACAGTTCACATACTTTTGCAGTGGAACTTGGCAGGTTAGTGGAGACTCCTGAGCTACGAACGCGCAATCCTCCAAGCAGGGCTGGAGGGCGGAGGGTTTCCCGCTGCACTGGACGGCGCGCTTGCAGAGGGTGTCGCACGCGAGCCCTGCTGGGGATCCACTCAGCAGAACGCCCTCATCACATGGGCTGTCTTCGGAACACCGCGAACTGTCCGGAATCAGTGCGCTGACACACTGGCCACCCCGCACGCACGTTTGGTCGGCGGCGCACGCTTGTCCCACGCATTCGTTCCAGAGACCGATGCGCACTGCAAGGGGTTCGTTAGCACGAAGCGCGAGGCCGCGTCGCGCAATGGTACAACCAGCATATGCGTCGCTAGCACTACAGGCGGAAGTGGGCTTCTGAATTCCCAGCACCGCGCGAACGCCAAAAGACGGATTGCTGTCATCGCTTGGAACCACAACGAGCGTTCCGATGGTGCTGTTGGCTCCCGTGGTGCAGCTTGGACCCAGGGCGCTCGGGGCAGCTTGCTCCAACGCTGGGCCGAGTTGTCCCAGCGCGATCGCAGACTCGTTGCGCGGGCAAAGCACGTCCGTCTCGAAAATGAGTGTTGCCTGGGTGGGCTCCTGGCAGCCACACAAGACACAGAGCAATGCACCTCCCGCGCGTCGGGCGATTCGCACAAGCTCGCAACGAGTTTCTGTCTCCATTCCAGCGTAACTCTTCGAAACTGTGAAGAACGTGACTAGGTCTATTGCATTGTACCGCTTCGAGCCGGTCGTCGACCACGAATTCCTGACGGTAAGAGCTTGTCCGTGAGTGGGATCACACAGCACATCCAAATCCGGAGCGGCGATGCGCCCAGGTAGCAGGCATCCGCTCCGCAACCGCTACAACACACCATCCGTCGTCGGGTTCTCGCTCGATTAAGCTGCACTAGCGCGGCACAGGCGTCGTAGATGTCCCGGGCGCCGCATTCGGCGACCAACGGACGTTGTCAATGAGAACAAGAGAATCCAAGACCGAATCCGCGGTATCCCAAATGGCGAAGCGAAGGCGAACGACCTCGCCAGGTGGGACGTTCGCGTGCGACGTCAGCCAGCCCGTTGCGCCGTCGCTTTCGAACCCCGTCCCTTGCAATCCCGCCACCCCCAAAGCACACCCACTGCACACCTGCATGAAGGCACCGCTAACGTTGATTGGACACTGGTTTCCGTCGAAGGCGACGTTGCCGTTGAGCGCACCCGATGGGGCAGGACTCAGCAGTGTGACAAAGGCATCGTTATAAACCGTTTGTACCCACTCCGGAAACTCCGAGCTATAGAAGTTGAAGTCGAATGCGATACTCTTGGCGTTCGTGGGAATTCGGAGTGTCAGGTCCAATGCCGCAGTGTCATTGACCTCGGTGGTGGACGCACTCCCACCACACTGAGGCGCAACGGCGGGGAAGCCCGGAGGAGCTCCTCCGGATGTTCCCATGTTGTCGTTTGAACCAGGAATGAAGCCCGGATCTGTCGGGGTTCGCGCTGCGCCGCTAGACAGTGCCAACAGCCTTTTTCCCTCGCGAGGAGCAACGTTGGGACCAAACGCACCTAGTACCCCGTGAGAAAGCGGATTCATCCCCGGAGATCCGTCTGCTTTTGTATAGCGTGCTTCGATGATGCCCCACGCAATGCCGTCTGAAATATTACACAGGCCGATGGCGCGTGCGCCAGCGAGCGGGTCCGGGTCGTCAATCTTGCCGACAGTGGAGTCGCAGCTCACATCGGCATCATCAGCAGTTCCGGAACAGTCCTCGTCTCGGTTGTTGCTCGGGAAGTCGAAGGCTCCTGGGTTCGCCGACGCGTCACAATCGTCACAGTCCCCGTCAGCCTCAGTGAATCCGTCGCCATCCGCATCTGGACCGTTACCTGCATTGCAAGGATTGATGACTCCACCGTCCGGCTCGGAGATGAGAACCGATTCGCCGCAGCCACTGCTACCCAGGCATTTGGCCGGGTCGATTTCCCATGGCACGCATGCCCCTCGGACGCACGTTTCCCGAGTGCCGCACGCCAAACTCGGAGCTCCGGGGCTGAGCGAAGTCTTGCACTGAGTGCGCAAGATGACCGGCAGCGTCAAGCGCTTGTTCTCGAGAAAACGTAGAGATCGCCGCGCAACAATGCAACCTCGATAATCGGGTGGCTGACATGCTTCAACTGGCACATCGACACCGGCGACAATGCGGACGCCGAGAGCGGCGCGCTGGTTGCCTTCGCTGGGCACGAGTACCAGCGAACCGATCTGATTGCGCGAGCCGGCTCCGGAACAGGTTGAGGTCGAGGCGTTGGGACGACGCTTCTCCACGTCATCGGGCGCACCAGCCGTAATCTGAGCGCTTCTGAGCGGACACGAGACATCCGTGGTTAGCTCGAGCACCACCTCGGTCGGTTGCTGACATGATGGCGTGGCCGCGACCAACAGGGCGGTTGCACCGCTCACTAGCCGGTGAACACCGCAATCCGTTGGGCACGACCTTCCGCCCAACCCAGTGACTCGACCCCTCACATGCATGGCGCGCCGCCCCCACACTACCGGTGCAAGCCAAGTTAATCTCCGCTCTTCTCGAAAGCAAGAGCAAGGCAAGCGAAGCAACCGCAGGAACACTGCTCTAGGCCCGCTACTCGGCTCGCGCCAACAACTCGCGGTAGCTCCGTGTCACGCCGCCCAGCTCGTCGGCCCACCGCTCCGGGTAGCCGTCGAAGTAGCCACCCCAGCGCCGGCCCGTCGCCTCGCGATAGACCAGGGCGTAGAGCACGCGCAAAACGCTGGGGACGCCGACCAGCGGCAGATACAGAGGCCCCAACCAGCGCGACTGGAAGGTGTGCCCGTACTCGTGCAGGCGCGTGCTCTCATCGTGCACGAAGTAGCGGGTGGTGCCTTCCGTCCAGAATACGAAGTAGCCGAGACTGACCGCGCTGACGCGCGACTTGACGAACAGCCGCCCATGTTGTCGCGTCGACTCCTTCGCCAAGCCCGTGAGTCGCTCTGCCAGATACAGCGACGCCCCAAGAACGTTCTGGGGCGCTTCCCACAAGCACAGTGCCGCCGCTCGCAACATCACCCGCGCCCTGGCCGGGGTTTGCGGTCACCAAACACGGTTCGTCCGCCGTAGAGGTGCGACAGGGATCGCTCCCGTTTGAGGATCACTTCCAGAGGCTGACCCAAAGCCACGCCGTCCAGCACCCGCGCCTGCTGATCCAGGCGCTTCAGAGCGTGCAGCTTGTCTGATTGCTGCAGCTTCGCTCGGTCCACGGCCTGGCGCAGGACGCCCAGGGTGCGGTCATAGACCCGCAGCGGAACCGGAAACGGGTGACCGTCTTTGCCTCCCAGGGCGTAGGAGAATCGCGCCGGATCCGAGAACCGGTACGGAGCTCCGTGGATGACTTCGCTAACCAGCGCCAGGGTCTCCACGGTTCTGGCGCCCACCCCCGGCACCATCAACAGCTCAGCGAAGTCTTTGGGCCCGCGATCGGCGGCCGCAGCAAGAGCCGCGTAAAGCCGACGCATGACCACATCGCCGGCCAACACTTCGTGGTGCGCCGGCAGGGACAGATGCGGGAGCGTGGCCTGTCTGGGCTTTTTGGCCGGGCGCGCCTCAGCGTAGGAGGCCAGCGCGCGATCTGGACCAGAGTTGACCAGGGCGAGCTGCGCTTCGCGGTTCTGGTGCGCGCGGCGATCAGTCAGGTTCGAAATCAGGCCCATGTTTTCGCCCTCGATGGCGGAGTGTGGCGCGTCAACGAAGCTCTGAAGGCCCTCACTGAGCCAGTGGTAGCGGCGCGCGGTGCGGGAGGCTGGAGCCATGCCCTGCTGAATCACGGCCCACTTGCCATCTGCAGCAACGATAAAAGAGTGCAGATAGATGTCGTATCCATCGTTCACGGCAGCGCTATCTACCTTGGCAACGAGGCGACTCGTGTGGGCCAGAGAATCGCCGTCGATACCGGTGCGACTGCCAACCGCGCGTAGCTCTTCCGGGGTCTTGCGGGAGTGGCGACCTCTGCCGCCGCAAACGTACAGGCCCAATTCGCTTTCGAGGGGCGCGAACCCCCGCTTCAGGGCGCCCATCACGCTGGTGGTGATGCCGCTCGAGTGCCAATCCATGCCCATGACGGCCCCAAAGGACTGAAACCAGAACGGGTGGGACAGCCGCCGTAGGAACTCGTCACGGCCGTACTCCAGCACGATGGCTTCTGTGATGACCGTACCGAGCTTGGCCATGCGGGTGGCGAGCCACGCGGGCACACGACCCCCGTGTAGGGGTAGGTCCGCACTTCCGGTTCGGTTTCCCACGTTGCCGAGGGTAAGGCCAAGCCGCGCCCTAGGCCATGGGGCATTCGCGAGATTCAGCCTCCGGGATCAATCGCGACGCAGGCACGGGTATCCCATTCGTCGGGATTGGGCTGTGCGTTGCAGAAAAACCCGTTGATATCCGAACCGTAGCAGCACGTTATCGCGCCCGGAGTGTTGCACTGCTTGCCCTTCGCTGGAGGCGTGCTGGGGCAACAAACCTTGTTGTTGTTCGCTTTCCACGTGCCAAGAGATGTCGCACCGCCAGTTCCGGGGTTCGCGATGGCGCACACGAAGGGATTCTTGTGGGTGTCGTAGCAACACGTCACCGCCTTGGTGCAGATGTGTCCAATGGTGGGCGCGGTCTGCGGACAGCCAACAGGGTTGATGTTTCGCACTCCGCCGCCACCGGTGCCACCCGTACCGATGATTCCGCCAGTGCCGCCACTGCTCGTGCCACCCGTGCCGATGATTCCGCCAGTGCCGCCACTGCTCGTGCCACCCGTGCCGATGATTCCGCCAGTGCCGCCACTGCTCGTGCCACCCGTGCCGATGATTCCGCCAGTGCCGCCACTGCTCGCGCCGCCCGTGCCGATGATTCCGCCGGTGCCGCCACTACTCGTGCCGCCCGTGCCGATGATTCCGCCGGTGCCGCCACTGCTCGTGCCACCGGTGCCAATGACGCCACCGGTGCCGCCACCGCTCGTGCCGCCCGTACTGATGACGCCACCCGTGCCGCCACTGCTGGTGCCACCGCTACTCGTGCCGCCACTGCTGGTGCCACCGCTACTCGTGCCGCCACTGCTGGTGCCACCGCTACTCGTGCCGCCACTGCTGGTGCCACCGCTACTCGTGCCGCCCGTTGCGCTACCACCGCTTCCGGAACTGCCGCTGCTGCCAGCGCTGCCACCACTTCCGGAGCTGCCGCTGCTGCCTGCACTGCCGCCCCCGCTGCCAGCGATGCCACCACCAATGCCCGCGGTTCCGCCGCCGCTACCCGCGGTGCCGCCGCCAGTTCCAGAACTGCCTCCGCCGCTTCCCGCTGTGCCACCCCCAACACCAGCGTCACTCCCTCCGGTGCCATTGAGCCCTGCGTCGTCAGAACCACCGCAGGCTGCAACCAAGAACAACATGCCCAAAGCCAAGCTTCCCCATTTCATCATGAGGAAAGAGTACCGCGCTCGACGCCGGAGCGCATCATCGAGAGGCGCGAATGAACACGTCCGCCGCAACTACCTGCACGCAATCCCAGGGAGTGAGTGCCAACCGCAGGTTGGCACCAAGAGGTTGCACTTGGCGGGCCGCAGCGGCGCATTCCGCCGGTTTTCCCCGCAACTACGGGTTGGCACGTGAGGTGCTCGGATCTTTCGCTGGCCCGCTTCGGGCCACGTCTCCCTCCGAGGCCACCGCTCAAATGTACGTTCCTTCAGCGCGCTCTTCGGCACCCGTCACGGCGGCGCTCGGAATCGGCGTGGCACTCGGCCTAGTGGCGCCGCAGGCCATCTCCGCAGCGAAGCCGCCGACCCCGAGCTTTGCCAAGAGCATCGATGCATTCGCCAGCTACGATGCGCAAGATACCTGCGACCCGACGGCCAAAGCGGGTGTACTCGCTTTCAAGAACCTGATCTTGAACACCTATGCCGTAACCGGAGACTACGGCATCACGCGCTCTTGCAGCGTCGGTGGCACCAGCGAGCACAAGGAAGGTCGCGCCTGGGACTGGAAGGTCAACTACAACAACAGCACCCAGCGCGATATCGCGAAGACTGTCATTGATTGGCTCTTGGCCAAAGACGAACACGGCAACGCCTGCGCATTGGCTCGGCGGACCGGGATGATGTACTTCATCTGGAACAAGCAGATCTGGGGTGCCTATCGAGCGCCGAATTCCAGCTGCGCGACCGCGGGCTGGAAGAGCTACACCGGCAGCAACCCCCACACGGACCACGTGCATTTCAGTTGGTCGTGGCCGGGCGCCAAGAAGCAGACATCATTTTGGACATCGGCGTTGCCGTCCAACAAGAAACCGATCGGCTACTTGGACGGCGCCAACTGCACCCGCGTTTGGGGCTGGGCTCAGGATCCCGATTCGCCGAAGAAGTCCATCGATGCGCATCTCTACTTCGGCGGTCCGGCAGGCGACGCAAAGGCCAAAGGCGTTCCGATCACAGCCAATATCAAACGAGACGATTTGTGCTCCGCCATCGGCTCCTGCTCCCACGGCTACGAGATTGCCTCACCTCTCTCCCTGCACGATGGCCAAGCGCACCCGGTACACGCATACGGAATAGACAGTGGGGGTGGTGCGAACGCACAGCTCGCCAAGAGCCCGGGCACACTGAAGTGCACAGCCAAGGTCCCGAGCGGTATCAAGCGGCACGTCGTGGGTTCGGATAGCTTCAAGAGCTGGGGGTTTTCGTATTTCTGGGACGTCATGCCCTTGAGCGATTCGGCTCTTGGCGCGATCGACGCCGGCAGGGTGTTGCCCGATGTGCCGCTACTCGTGCGGGTCGTCGGCGCGAGCAAGACGTGGCTGATCGACGGGGACGTGCGTCGCTTCGTGGATTCGGCGGCAATGGCCACTTGGGACTTTGACACCTCCAGCATCGTGGAGTGGGCCAAGGCGGATTTGGAAGCCTTCCCCGAGGGGCCAAAACTGCGCGAGCGCCCGGTGTTGGTTCAAGGCTCTGGCGACGCTGTGTACATCATCGACGACGACCTCTCCGTGCCGAGCGGGGGCGCCGGCGGCGGCGGCGGGACAGCGGGGGGGTGGAACACCGCGGGCAGCATCGGAGCAGCGCAGACTGGTGGCACGAGTGGGGGGCAGCGGACCCGTGTCGTTGGCTCCGGCGAAGAAGGCTGCGCGTGTCGCGCCACGGGCAGCAGGGAGACGAAGACACCAGCCTGGCTGCTGCTGGCCGGGTTGATTCCGCTGTGCCGAAGACGAAGCCAAAAGGGCTGACGTGAACCGCTTTCCCAAAGCCTACTTTCTTTCGATCTTCATCCTGCTTGGCGTCTTCGCGGCGGTAGCCGTCATTCGATCCAGCCAGGAGCAGCCGAGCTCCAGCCGCGCCCGAGGCGTGGAAGCGACTCCGTCGCCACGCCCACCCCGTACCGCGCCGCGCAGACCCGTGGCCCAACCGGAAGCCCAGGCCCGGGTCGCTTCGGACCCAGCCGCCTCCGGCCCCTCAGGAAGCCTGCCCGGTGTCACTGCAGCCAGCACAGTGGCCCCAGCGGCGAACAAGCCCACCCGTGTGGAGCAGTTGCGCATGACGGTGCTGCAGGATGCGGTCCGACGGAACTGGGTCACCGTCAACGAGCAGGGTGCTCCGTGTCCTCCTCAACAAGTGCGGATCCTGTACAGCCTGCCCGGCGATCTGTCGAGCTACGACAAAGGTGCGTACTTCGAACCCCTCGGACCTGCACCGACCGAATCATCCAAGGAGATCAACGGTCTGTTGATCTGCGAGGGCTATTCGCATCTGTACCGCGGATTTGAAGCGTTCTATCGACCGGAACGGGACCAGTGGGACGTCTTTCCATTCCCAGTCATCGAGTAAGTCGCCAAATACAGTGCGGGCCCATGCTGTGATGCACAGGCCCGCTCCCGGTTCCCGCTTCGATTAAATCGTGCAACCTCCGCCAGGAACGCACGCCCCGCCGGAACAGTTTTCACTGTAGCAGAGATCGTCCGTGCTGCATTTCCCACCCAACTTCTGGCGTGGCTTGCAGGTGCCACCATCGCAACGGTGGTCGGCGGCGCAGACATCGGCGTCGCCTATGCCTTGTCCGCAGGGCTCATTCGCACCCGGTTTCGCCGTGCAAGTGCCATCAAAGGTCGGGGGACTGGACTGCGGGATCTTGCAGAACTGATCGATGGGGCAGGGATCCGGCAAGCCCGGATTGCACGCAGCCCCGGACGCAACCTCTTTGGCACACTTGGCAGTCAGCTTGCCTGCGGTTGTGTCTACACCCGTGATGATGCAGCGCAGGTCTCCCTTGCACAGCGGCTTGCCGTCGATGAAGCACTCATCTCCCTCGGCGCCAGCGAAAGCCTTCGAGCTCTCCGCGCAGGTGCCGGGTTTCTGTGCATCATCGTCTTGACCCAAACAGAAGAGGCCAGGCCCACACGCAGGAGCACCAGCCTCGCAGGCCTCACCGTCCTTCGCTGGCGTGAAGCACTTGCTGGTTTCGTCCGAGCACTGCAGCCCCACGGCGCAATCATCGTCGCGCTTGCAACTAGCGCCTGCGGGCTCCCTTGGCGCACACTTGCCCGGGCAGCTCGACTCGACCTGGCAATAGCTAGTGTCGCCTTTACATTCCGTGTCGAGAGTACAGTCCTCACCGTCCTCGATCGTGCCGACGACGGCGACCTTGCACTCTTCTGGTTCCTCGTTGAGCCCGCAGCCGGCAGCTTTGATCGCGTCGATGCATGCCTGGATCAAGTTGCCCTTGTAGATGACTCGGCCGTCGTCGATGGCAGTCTTGATCCGAACCAGCTCATCGTCAAAGCCAGTTTCCGCGTTCTTGCGACAATCCTCTCCGTTCAGGAACGCCTCTATCGGCGCTTCCGGCGAACATGTCTCGAACGCCGTGCACAAAGCGTCGGCATACAACGGTGCCACGTCATCGATCGGAATCGACTTACCACCATTGATGTTCCCATCGCTGTCGCCGCCGCATGCACCTACAGCGAACGCACCCATAGTCAATACTGAAAAACCCACCAAAGCTCGCCTCATGTCCTAGTGCTCCGTTCGGGCACTTGTGCAAAGCATGTGCCCGCCCACGCTACGTGGAACACCGGGGCATTTCCCGGTTTTTTTGCTCGTTTTTGTGAAGCGCAAACCGCGGTTCACTGCGGCTCCGATAACCAATGGCCACCTGGACCTGCTTTACAGTTGGCCCAGGCACGTGACGACAATGCGCCGCGTGTCCCTTCGCGACGAGCAACGTGGCATCGGCATGCTTGTCTTGGGTGCCCTCGGCTTCTCGGTCATGAGCGTGTGCGTGAAGCTCGCGGGCCAAGAACTGCCCGTGGCCATGTTGGTGCTCGCCAGAGGCGTCGTCACCCTGGTGCTGAGTGCCGCATGGGTGCTTCACCGCGGGATCTCCCCGCTCGGGAACAACCGGCGCTTCCTGCTACTACGCGGTATGCTCGGCACCGGCGGGTTGGCGTGCTTCTTCTACGCCGTAGCGAACTTGCCACTGGCGGAAGCCACGGTCATCCACTACCTGAACCCGATCCTCACAACGCTGGTGGCACTCGTGTTCCTGGGCGAGCGGGTCGACCGGAGACTTCCGCTGGCGATTCTGGCCAGCCTCGTCGGTACACTGCTGGTGACACGACCAAGTCTACTCTTCGGGCAAGGAGCGCCCCTGCCTACGGCCGGTGTGCTTGCGGCGTTGGGCGGTGCCTTCTTCAGCGCGTTTGCCTATACGACTGTACGGCGCCTGCGCCTGAGCGATGATCCCCATGTGATCGTGATGTACTTCCCTGTCGTCGCCGTGCCAGCAACTCTCCCCTTCGCGATCGCTAGTTGGAAGGACCCAACGACGCAAGGGTGGCTCTTGTTGCTCGGGCTGGGCGTTGCGACACAGGTCTCCCAAGTCCTGCTGACCAAGGGTCTCGCGCTGGTCCCAGCGGGTCGCGCGACCACCGTCGGCTACGTGCAGATCATCTTCGCCGCCCTGTGGGGGGCAGCGATCTTCGGCGAAATCCCCGGCCCGCTCACCATTGCCGGTGCGCTACTGGTCGTTATCGGCGTGCTACTGCTGCTGCGCCCCAAGGCGCCGCTGGCCGAAGAGCCCGGGCAATTGGGCTGAGCGGCGAGCCCGGCGACGCAGCTTGACGTCGATCAAGGCGCCGCCCCCCAGCAGTTCCAAGATAGGGACCGGAGGTGACACATGCGCATTGCTCTCGTCGGGGCCGATTTCGAGGAGAATCTGGGCGTCGGGATGATCGCGGCGGTGGCGGAGGCGGCGGGGCACCAGGTCGACATCGTCCCCTTCAACTCCCCCAAGGACCGCGGACAGATCGCCCGTGGTCTCGCGGCGGCCGCGCCAGACGTCATTGGGCTCAGCATGCAGTTTCAACATCGAGCCCACGAGTTTCTGTCGCTGTCCCGCTCGTTGCGCCGCCACGGCTATGGCGGCCACATTACGACCGGAGGCCAGTTTCCATCTCTGGCAGCTGACGAAGTCCTTCGCCGCGGCAACGGCATCGACAGCATCGCGATGTATGACGCTGAGGAGACCTTTCCGGAACTCCTAGGAGCGTTGAGCAGAGGCACCCCCCTCCGCGACGTCCCCGGACTTGCGTACCGGGACGCCGAAGGTGTCCACCGAACAGAGGGTCGCGGCCTTTGCCGGAACCTCGATGCCTTGCCGTTCCCCAAGCGCTACCGAGCGCCCTCCCGCCATGCTGGTGTGCCCTTCGTACCGATCATGGGGTCCCGCGGCTGCTGGGGCAGTTGCAGCTACTGCTCGATCACGTCCTTCTACCGCGACGCAAAGCGGAACGGTGGGGGCACTCTGCTTCGCATGCGCAGTCCCGAGAACGTCGCGGACGAAATGGCGGCGCTGAGCCTCGGCCTCGGTGAGCCCTGCGTGTTCTGCTTTCACGACGACAATTTTCTGCTGCCAAAGCCCGAGGACTCCCTGCGCCGCATCGAAGCAATCTGCGATCGACTGGCGGACTACGGTATCGAAAAAGCGGGATTCATCGGCAAGTGCCGACCGGAAACCGTCAACTGCGAGTTGTTGACTCGACTGCGGGAGCTCGGCGTCGTGCGGATGTACGTAGGCGTCGAAAATGTCTCCGAGGGTGGCTCTGACCATTTGAATCGGGGCGTGCAGCATGAGGCCGTTGCTCGTGCGCTGGAAGCCTGTGAAGCCGCGGGGATCTTCGCTTGCTACAACCTGTTGGTATTCGAGCCCAAGGCAACCCTGGCCGACCTGCGCGAGAACATCGCGTTCATGCGCGCCCACCCCAGGCAACCGGTGAACTTCTGCCGAGCCGAACCCTACTACGGAACTCCGATGCAGCTGGAGCTGGCAGAGGCGGGCAAGATAGGCGGTAGCTATCTGGGATGGAACTATCGGATCGACGATGATCGAGCGGAACTATGTTTCCGCATTTCGGCAAGCGTGTTCCGCGAGCGAAACTTCCGCTGCGACGGAGTCGCCAACCGCTACATGGGCGTCGGCTACGCAGCCAAGCTCATCGAGCACTTCCGCCCCGACGATGCCGGGCGCCATCGCCGCCTGCTCGAGCGCGCGGAGTCTCTGACCCGCGCCATCACCCTCGACACCGCGCGGTTCTTCGAGCGCGTGGTGGACCTCGCGGAGCAAGTGGACTTGGCGGACTTCGACCACATCGAACGCCAGACCGCTCTTCTTGGCCTCGAGATCGCCGAAGCCGACCGGGTTTGGCAGCACGAACTCGATGGCTTCTACGAGGAGGTCGATCTCTACACCCGGAGCATGCGCAAGCCGCGGCCGGTTCATCGCGCTCGCCCGAGGCCCCATCTCGGGGCCAACGTCGCCTTGGGTGCATCCCTGGCTTTGACCGCGCTCGGTTGTGGTGGTGAAAGCTCCGGACCAGGTCCCGCCACCGATGGCGGCAAGCAGGATCAGTTTGTCGCTGACCCCCCACCGGCGGATGCGGGCATCGATGTGAAGGATGACCAAATGGTTGCCGACCCATTGCCCGCAGACGCGGGCGTGGAGGCCGACTCCTTCGTCGCGGATCCGCCGCCTGCCGATGCTGGAATCGATCCCGACTCCTTTGTCGCCGATCCGCCCCCGCCGGACGGGGGTTTCAGCCTGAATGAACACTCCCCCACGCAGCGCAAGCTCAAGCTCATCGATCAGTGGACGGACACGGGCGTGCGCCGCGCCAAGAGAAGCGAAGACCTTCCGCTTTTCGACCCGCCCGACATCGAGCTGGCTGCCACTTCCAAGCAGGGGGTCGTGCACGCTCGCCTGGCTGGTGTCCCTGAAGGCGCAACCATGCGCTGGGAAGCTCTGGGGAGGATCGCCGGGGAGGGTCTGGAGGTCCAATGGACGCCAGCAGACGAGAAGGACGACGCACTCAAAGTTGCCGTGCGAACTCGCGGCGGGATCAGCCTGGCTTCGGTGCGCGCGAAGGCCGTGAAGGACGCTTGAATCCGGCGGCCTCCTGAAGCGGTGGAACGCTGGGCTCGACAGCCGCCCCAGCGCGGCTGCGCACCACCCGCACTAGCGCGAGATTAGTGCCCGAGGGCCGCTCCAGGGATGCGACCCCACCAAACCAATAGCCGAAGAACTCGGATGCACGGGCCGACGGCGCTTCGGCGTGTTACGAACTTCGCCTTGTCCCGAGCCCAAAGACAGCTCCGAAACGCACGGATTGGCGCCGTGTTGGCCGTGATCGCGATGCTTGTGACGGCGCACCAGCTCGGGATCCTGGAGCAATTCGCGGACCCGCCACGTCTGAAGCAAGCGCTGATCGGCCTTGGGGGTTGGGGCTACCTGGCCTTCATCGTCGCCTACACAGTGCTGCAACCCTTCGGTGTTCCGGGGACGGTATTCGTGATGGCCGCGCCATTGATCTGGTCGTGGCCGGTCGCGTTCGTTCTGTCGATGACGGGCACCATGGCCGCGAGCGTGGTGGGATTCTCCTTTGCCCGCTTCGTTGCCCGAGACGCGGTATCGGCGCTGATTCCGAAACGCTTCCGCAAGTACGAGGATGCGCTGGCCCGTCGTGGCTTCGCCACCGTATTCATCTTGCGCTTGATCTTCTGGATGCCGCCGATGCTGCACGCCTTCTTCGGCGTTTCGAAGGTGAGCTTCTCGAAGCACTTCTGGGGCTCTTTGGCAGGCTACCTGCCCACGCTGCTCTTGATCAGCTACTTCGGGGAGGCGCTCTTCGACTGGATGAAGAGTGCTTCCGTAGAAACATGGATTGGCTTGGGCGCGGCGGCCGTGGTGATCGGACTGGCGTTCTGGCTCTTCCAACGACGAAGCGCTCGCGCCGAGAAGCCAGGTCAAATACGCGGCGTCGAGTCTGGCGCCGACTCAGGTGGGCGCTAGACCCGCTCTTCGTTCGATCTGGATGATGTCGAGCTCCCGCCGCCGCAGGTAGAATTCGACGCAGCTGGGGACAGCTGATGGCACGATCTTCGACCCGGCTACTGAAACGCACGTAGGGAGCTACGCGGTGGTTCCGAGTGCGCGCTGACCTGTGCCGTGGTTGACTGAAGGCGTCGACGATGGGGAAGTCACGCGCATGGAAGATAGCCGGGTGGCTTCTCGTCATTGCGGTTCCTTTGCTGGCATTCATTGCAGCGTCATCGTTGGTGGCGTCGATCCCTGCGCCGCGGTGGCTGAGCTGGTGTGTCGGGCTCGCCGTTTTTCCCATCGGGCCCGGCCTGTATTGCATGGTCGCAGAGCTGAGGCGGCGAGGTCGCCGCGGTACTCTGACCCTGGGCGATCGGGTACTGCTTCGGGTGCTTGGTTTCGATGGGCTCGTGCTGCTTCTACTCGGCGTGGTGGGGGGCACACGGACTCTGGAAGCGACGGTGAATCACGGGCTTTGGTGGCTCGGCGCCGATCCGGGGCAGGTCGTGGAACGCCGAAGCTCACGGATCGAGAGAATGCCGAGCACCTGGATGCCCCTACCACCGAGTGGGGTTCCTGCTGCGCCGAGCACGACGTCGACCCCAGCGCGAAAGCTGCCCGCACCCGTGGACGCCGAGTGTCGCGACGGCAAGTACCGGGAAGCGCTACCGAAGACCGAACTCCCCATCGACGACTTGATCTCGGGCTACGATCCCACGGAGCTGAACGCCTTCGTGCTCGGGGTTTTGGACCGTCGCTATCCAGTGGGTGCGCAGTTGGTCCGGGGTGGGAAGTCCAAGACCGATTGCGTCGCCGCCTTCACCACCGGGCGCACGGAATCAGCGCACTCCGTATTGATGGCACTTTCTACGGTCACCCATGAATGCGGACACATGCATGATCTACGGAAGCTGCGCGGCGCTGGGGTGGGTCACGTTTATCAATTGAGCGAAGAGATCGCGCCAAGCTGCCGCGGTGGAGGCATGCAGGGCCCCCAGCCCCGCACCTTCGCGCGCAGCGCGCTCATGAAGGACGCATACGCCAGCAAGCGTCGCCCATGCGCCACAGGCGAGGCCCAGGGTTGCGACAGCTACGCCCGCATCTACCTTACGGGCACATCCGGGAAACAGGGCCTCAACATGCTGGTCGAAGAGCTAGTGCAGTACGTACACGGTCTGGCGACGGCCAGTGCCTTCGAGGGCAACCGGGGCGTGCAGTACCGGAATGCCTCGTCCAGCGAGCGCGATGGCGTGCTGACCTTTCTCTGGTACCTACAGCGCTACTTGCGCTTGGCGCGGACCGAGCATCCCAAGGTGCACGCCAAGCTGCTCGCAAGTGATTGCTGGCGCGGGCTGCTCCTAGACTTGTGGGGTCGCGCCTGGCTCTACCTCGGTCGAACAGCGAAGATGCCGCGGCTCGGAATCGACGACGGGGAGCTCGAAGCGCTGGTGCGCACACCCGAACTGCTTGCCGAAATAGCGGCGCTACGCAAGGCAGAGGGCTGCGGCTCGTGATTTTCGGCTCGCTGGAACCCGGCTGATTTCGCCACGGTATGTCCAGCCGACGAGCGTGCGTGGTATTTCCGCGCGGCGTTCCGCAGCTCTACAGCATGAAGAAGGTAGTCATCCCAAAACCGGGCGGTTTCGATGTGCTTCGCGTCGAAGAGGGCCCGGAGCCGAAGCCCACGGCGGGCGAGGTCTGCGTACACGTGAGCCACGCGGGCGTGAACTACGCCGACTGCATCGTTCGCATGGGCCTGTATGAGTCAGCCAAGAAGTACGTGGGGTATCCGATAACGCCTGGGTTCGAAGTCGCGGGCACCGTTGGCGGCCTCGGTGCGGGTGTCGTCGACCTGAGCGTTGGAGACCCCGTGTACGCGGTCACGCGCTTCGATGGCTACGCAACCCGGCTCTGTGTGCCCCGCCACCAGGTGTTCGCGCTGCCACCGCAGCTCAGCCCGGAACAAGCCGCGGGCTTTCCCACCGTGTTCTTGACCGCTTGGTATGCCTTGGCGGAACTGGCCCACCCTCGGGCTGGCAGCAGGTTGCTCGTCCACTCAGCCGCAGGAGGCGTGGGCAGCGCGTTGTGCCAGCTGGGCAAGGTCATGGGCTGCAACGTGGTGGGCGTGGTGGGTGCCCCACACAAGGTCGAAGTTGCTCAACAGGCAGGCGTGGATCATGTCATCGACAAGTCGCGCGAAGATCTGTGGCAGCGCGCCCGCGCCGTTGCCCCAGACGGCTACGACGTCGTGCTGGACGCCAACGGGGTCTCTACCCTGCGCGGCAGCTACGCCGCGCTGCGCCCGACCGGCCGTTTGGTCATCTACGGCTTTCACAGCATGCTGCCGCGAGGCTCCGGTCGGCCGAACTGGCCCAAGATGGCCCTGGATTTCCTGCGCACCCCCCGCTTCGACCCGCTGCGCCTAACCAACGACAACAAGAACATTCTCGCCTTCAACTTGTCCTACCTGTTCGAGCGTGCGGAGCTGCTGAGCGAGGGCATGAGCCAGCTGTCGGAATGGCTGGAGCAGGGCAAGATCCGGCCTGTGGGCTGCGAATGCGTGCCTTTTGCGCAGGTAGCCAAGGCGCATCAGAGGTTGGAGTCAGCCATGACTACAGGCAAGCTAGTGCTACAAATTTGAGGGACGGCGCGATTGGCTTGACAGAGCGCAGTTTCGCCGAAATCTTCCCGGTTCCCGAGCAGGACAGTCGTGTCTATCTACTTCGTAGCAACCATCGCCTTCAACATTTGGATGGTCTTCGACGCCATTCGGCGCAAGGCGGAGTTCTACTGGCTGCTGATCATTCTATTCGTTCCTTTGGGCAGCCTCATCTACTTCGCCCTGGTGAAGGTCCGAGAGTGGAACCCCCGCGGCGTGCTCAAGCGAGTCGCGGCCGGTCCAAACATCGACCTGTTACGCCAGCAGTTGGATGAAACACCGAGCGTGGCCAACAAGCTCACTCTCGCGGACGCCCTGGAGGCTCGAGACGAATGCAACCAAGCTTCGCCTCTGTACGAAGACGTGCTACGTGGCGACCCTGACAACAAGCAGGCCCTGCACGGCTTGGCTCGGAGCGAGATGGGCCGCGGGAATTTCTCCGAAGCCGTCGAGCGACTGGACCGACTGCTGCGACTAGACAATTCGTACCGGGACTATTCGGCTGCCCTCGACTACGCCGAGGCGCTCTGGAACAACGGACAGCGAGAGGACACCATCGACGTCATGGAAGGGCTGGCCAGCGTAAGCACTCGCATCAACCACCAGGTCGCCCTAGCTCACTATCTGATCGAAGACGGACGCGCCACCCGTGCTCGCGAGGTACTAGACGAAGGCTTGAGCAGCTACGAAACTGCCCCTGACTTCGTGAAGAAGCGCGACCAATCCTGGGCAGAACGGGCCCAGAAAATGCTCCGGGGCCTAGCCGCGTGAGGGGAGGGGGCTGGGCCACCGCAGCGCTGGCCCTAGTTCTCTGCTCGGCCTGTTCAGCTCAAAAGCCCGCAGCGGCGCCCCCGGAAACGCAGACGCCCACGGCGCTCAGCTTCGATTGGCAGCCCCCCGCGGCAGCTGAAGTGATTCACGAGCACGAGAAGAACCTGACTCGCGTCACGACGCGCTTCGTATTGCGAGCGTGTCCGGCGGGGGAGCTCATGAGCGTGCGGGCCATCGAGCACGAGATCCAATCTGTTGGCGACGTGAAGGCCTCGTCGATCAAACCCGCGGAACTGGCTGAAGTAAACGCTCTGGCGCGCGCAACGCCGACATTTCTCGTGAGCAAAGACGGGCAAGTCTACGACGTGGTGGGCATGAAGAAGGCCATCAAGGCCACCCTGCGGCGCATGCGTGAGCAGGGCAAGGACCCTGCGATCGTCGAGAGACTGGAGAAATCCTTCGCTTCGCCTCTCATGACGCAGCAGATCAAAGAGAAGTATTCGGAGCTTTGGTACATCTGGGTCGGCTCTTGGCTCGACGTGAATCTAAAGAAGAAGTCGGACACTCAGAAGATGACCATTTTTCTCGGAGGCAAGGACTTGGTCGTGCCTACGGATTTCACGGTCAAGAGCGTCACGAAGGATCGCGTAGAGGTATCCCTCGAGAGTGTTCTGGAGGGCCCAGAAGCAAGCCGCGCGCTCTCCAACGTGATCCGAGCGATGGTGTCTCTGCCCGAGAGCGCCAACGAGCGGTTGGAGCAGCTGCGCTTGCGCCGCGTGTACGCCGCAACCTTGGTGACAGAGCCCAACACCATGCGCCCCTCCTTGGTTCAGTCCACGATGCGCATCACCGTGCAGGGGCAGGGTCCGACGAAGCGCCGTGCTGAGGGCGACCGCTACACCTTCAGCTGGCTGCCAGGAGCCCAGGCCAAAGCGCTTTGCGCCGAAGCAACGCCCTGAACCTCAAGTTTCCATGGGCGCCGTTCCGCGCCGCTCGTCGAGCAGGTCCCCGAGTTCTGCGCAGGCCTCGGCGTGGCCTTTGTCACAGGCACCGCGGAGCAGCTTCTTCGCACGGACAGGATCTGGGCGAACGCCATTACCACGCAACAAAACCACGCCATACACGTAGCAGCCCGATGCGGGATCGAATTCGCAGGCTTTCTGAAACCTTTGGAGGGCGATGGGCACGCTCAGCTTGGTGCCACGGCCGTCCAAGAACATGCGCCCCGCGCCTACGCAACCCGCTGCTGAGCCCAGGCCACAGGTCTTCTCGTAGATCTGGAATGCGCGGCCCTCGCTCTTTTTAACACCATCCCCCTCTTCCAAGAGCAACGCCAGGCCGACGCAAGAGTCCGCGTGCTTGCTTTCGCAGCCGCGCCCATATAGCTCGGCGGCACGACGGGGATCACGCTGAGCCGCTTCCTGCATGGTGAGCATGTCCGCGCGCGCGCCGCATGCCCAGCCAACTCCGCCGGTACACGCGGACTCGTAGTGACGGGCTGCGCCGTCCAGATCGACCTCGGTGCCCAGGCCATTGGCCAAGGCGTGCGCCAAGTTGGCACAGCCCATGGGCAGCGCCATCTCGCAGGAACGCCTGAGTAGCGGAATGGCGCGTCCTTCGTTCTTAGGAGCGCCCTCCCCGTCCAAGTACGCCACGCCCAGGTCGTTGCAGCCGCGCGCCGAACCCAACTCGCACGCGCGTCGGTACGCAGCGACCGCCGAAGACTCCTGGCCGCCCTTCTTGGAAGCTGCCTTTGCTTCGGTGGGGGCAGGCGTGGTGTTGGCGCCGTGAGCACCGCAGCCCACCACCAGAATCCCAATCAAAGTCCCGAAAGCTCGAAGCACTTGCCCTAGCCTAGCGCGGATGGCGAATTCGTCACCCACCATAACGTACGCTCAAATAGTAGAGCGCGAAGGCGGCTTGGCAAAGGATCCCAACCAGGCTGGCCTTGATGAGCCACGGTCGTGGTCGTTTGTCCAGCGGCACCTCTGAAGCAAGAACCGCGCGATGGTTCAGGATGGATAGTACCGGCGCAGTCAAAAATGACGCCGTGGTCGCAATGTCTACGAGGGCTTTCAGAGACTGCATCATCATGCCGATGACGCCGAGCGCACCTGCGCAGATGACCACGAGGGCCACCCAATACGCCCTGCGTTGGGCCGGCTGATCGAGTTCGTAGTGGGCGGCCGTTTCCGGTCCCCGAAACCGCGCGAATAGCACGGCAATGGCTCGCGGAAAGCCGTCGACCACGGTGAGCACCGTCGAAAACATCACCGCGAAGGCGGCTGTGCCAATGACGGGTCGGCTCGCCTCGCCAAGGCTGCTCGAATACAGCGTCATGACCTGGGTCGCGAATGCACCAGCGCCGTTGGGGAACTTCTGGCCGCTGCCGTACATCGCGCCAGCGCCCATGATCAAGAAACACAGCGCCAATAGCGCCGTGCCCAAATAGCCAATGTGAAAATCCGTGCTGGATTCCTTCAGCGTTGGCTGGTGCCCGCTGTCCTTTTCGCGCGCCAATGTCCAGAGGGATTGCCAAACGGCGACGTCGATGGCCGACGGCATCCAACCCACCAGCGCGGCCACGAAGAAGATGGTCGCTTTGTCTACGGGCCGGGGGGGAAAGAGGGCTAGCGTGGACCAGTCGACCCGAGGCAGCGCTAGAGCTGTCGCGGCCAGCGTCGACACGGTCAACACGGCGACCAGCACTTTGATGATGCGGTCCAGCCAGTGATAGCGCCCGATGGCGAGCAGCGTGGCGCAGATCGCGATCAGAGCGGCGCTCACCACGACCGGGCTCTGCTTCAATCCCAGCACCGCGATGGCCAGCCCAGCGGTCACGATGGTCACGGCCGCGAGCACGGTGAACATCGTCGCGACAGTGACTGCTCCGTAGACCACAAGCGCCCAGACTCCTTGGCGGCGGTAGCCCTCGAGCAAGGACGTTCGGGTCGCAGCCGCATAGTGCGGACCAAAACGAAACGCCGGATACTTGATGAGGTTGGCGATGAGTACCAACACCACCAAGCCCACGCCGTAGACAGCGCCAGCTCGGGTGGACTGCACCAGATGCGAAACGCCGACGGCTGCCGCCGCAAACAATAGCCCCGGCCCCAGTGCCCCCAGCATGCCGCGGCTAGAACTCGTCCCCATGCCGACTCTTGCGCCAGCATAGAGCCCTTTAGCCGGTGTTGCACCCGTGGCTGCCGGCGCTGGCGCGAGAAGATTCGGGATCATTGCGCACGGCCCACTGACGTGCTTCGCTCCCGCCGCAATGATTGAGGATACGCGAGCTTTCGCGGCTTTGGGCTTGTTGTTTGCGGCGGCGGCGATTGCCGCGGTGGGTTGCTCCAGTGACGATTCTGGCGGCGGCGGCGGCACCGGCGGCACCACCACTGACGCCGGGGGCGGTGGGTTTGCTGCCGGGTTCACCGGCGGCGCGGGCGGAGCAGCTGGCAGCGCCGGTGCGAGTGGATCCGGCACAGGTGGGATTCCGAACCCGCCACCCAAGCCAACACCTGCAGACATCATGTACTCGTCCGTCAATCCCCTCGCTCCGGGCGAGCAGCTACTCTTCGCGGACTGGACAGCGAACCCCAACACCCTGTCGAGCATTCTGCCGGACGGCACGAAGGAACAGGTTGTGTTCAAAGCTTATAGGCTTTGGAGCGTGGGCGTGACCCCGGATGGCGCCAAGATCGCCTTCGCTTCGGGGGATCCGAAGCAAGAGCAGAACTACGGACTGAAATTCGGCGACTCGATTCAGCACACTTGGATCTATGACGCCGCCAGCCAGACCGCGGACGTGCTTGCCTACGGCAACATCAACGATGAATGTCACCTCTTCAACGCAGATGCGTCCAAGCTGTACATTTGCCGACGCTATGACTTCGTCGAGGCAGACGGCAAGTCGAGCTTCAAGGGCTACCAGATCGGACGCTTGACGGTGTCAGACGGCATGTTCGAGTTCCTGACGCCAGTGCCACAGAATCGCTTCGAGCTGCATCCCACGCCTATTGGCGATGAATCCACGCTCATGTTCACTCAGGTCGACATCGTGGGCGGTAGCGCCGCGCGTTCGATTCGCTTGCTCACCCTGGCAGATGATTCGCGCAAGGTGGTGAAGAACACCGCAACTCTCGAGAGTATCTCGCCGGATGGAAAGAAGATGGTCTACCGAGACCATTCTGACGGCGGCAAGCTCTACGTCGCTGACGTCGATGGGCAGAACCCAGTGCGAGTGACGAGCACCGCGGGCACTGACGGCACCTTCTCCCCGGATGGAACGCGCATCGCGTACCTCTACGGCGAGACCCAGAGCTGCAGCCACATCGAAATCGTCAAGGCCGACGGCAGCGACGCAGACACGCCAACGCGCGTGCGAGACTGCGGCACGCAGTTCATCACCGACCTGGAGTGGATCAATAGGCCATGACCGGCCGCAGCCTCGGGTTATGTGGCGTGCTTACAGCGCTATGCGCCAGCAGCGTGGTCTACGCGCAGGCCGCTCCCGAAAAGTCCGCCCCCACGGCTACGACCGAAGCCGCACCTCAGCCCACTGACGCCGCACCTGCGACTCCGCCTGCTCCACCAACCGCAGCGCCACCGGCGCCCACACCGCCACCGGCTACACCTCCCCGCGCACAGCCCCCTCGGCAGGGCCTTCCACCCCACTACGCACCGCGCCCTTACTGGCCACCGCCGGGTTACGTGCCGGTGGTGATTCATGGCGAGCCAAGCCCGCTGACGATCTCTCTGGCCTACGACAAGAAGTCCGCGCCCATCGTGCAATGCGGCGGCGACTGCACCGTCTACGTGCCGCCCCGAGAGTACTGGATCACCGTGGAAGAAACCGGTGAGACCCTCAAGGGCAAGCGAAGCGTGGAGGTCAACGGCCCGACCCGCCTGGAAGTCGAGCCTCGGACCAAGAGCGAAAGCTCTACGGGTCTAGCGATGGGCATTGGCGGCATTGGCCTGATTGTCGTCGGCACCGTCGCGATGATGGCCGGTCTGGCTCAAAGCATCGCGCACGACCTCGACAACGACGGCAACCGCCGGAACAACGACGACGGCACCAGCCTGCTTCTGCTTGGATTGGCTGGATTCACAGCGGGTGCCGTGCTCACTCCCATTGGTTGGGTCAAGTACGGCCGCCGTGCGCCTGCAGTGAGCGTGCAAGCTCTCTCCGCACCGCGCTAGCTGCCCGCAGCGCCCTAGCTGCCTTCGCAGGTGCCGGGCCAGTCGCTGCTCAGGGAACCGCTAGCGAGGAACGCTTTGACGACGCGTTCATCGGAGAGGCCCAGCAGGCGCTCGCCTCGCGGGGACTTGATTGCAGGAATGCGGCGCTCGAACTCTGCCTGTTCCCACTCCTGTTGCCAGGCCCGGACCAAGCGCCCGCCTTCCGACGTGTGGGCCACGGAGCAATCGAGGCGCTTGCTGATTTCCACAATGACGTTCGGGTTAGAGATGTCTCGGGCATGCACCCAAAGGGCGCGGTAGAGTTCGGTCGCAAGGCGTGCGGCCGCCTGTTCGTCCACCAGGGAAGCTTCTGCAACAGCTCGCGTCGCTGGCCCGCTGTTCGGGCGATCGAGGGGGCCAGTGATGGGCAGGTCCGGCAGCCGCCGACTAACTTCTTCCACTTCGCCAGCGAGGGTCCTGCGGACCTCGTCGTCTGGGCGGATGGGCACCGGCAAGTCCGGCATGTGCTGGATGCCGTGCCAGCGGACTTCCTTGT
Source organism: Polyangiaceae bacterium (assembly GCA_965222375.1). Lineage (GTDB taxonomy): Bacteria > Myxococcota_A > Polyangia > Polyangiales > Polyangiaceae > JACKEA01. The sequence goes on along the minus strand of CBDCTZ010000016.1, from coordinate 521,450 downwards.
GTGCGCCAAGACTGTGCAACCGCTCGTGTTGGGCGAAGCAGAACGGGCAATTCAGGTCCCCATAGAAGACGAAGTCTCGGCCGAGTCGGGAGCTTGCCATCAGGCAAATCAACCTAGGGCAGAAGCTCGAAAGCCGGAAGCCCCTGAGGGCCGGGTCACAACGCCAAGTCCGGGTGAGGGGGCCCGATGCCTCCCAATAGCCCGAATTCGCTTCGCAGCCCGAGAGCGCGAAGCTCTTGGAGCTCTCGGAGGCGCTCACCGAACTGGGCGGCGGCCCAGGCGCGTGCCCAGGTTCGCCGGAACCGAAAACACCATCTTCTTGCCTTGCTTCGCTTGGTGAAGAACCCCTCTCTCCGCAAGATCCAAAAGATCCGTTCGCGCGGTCTGATACGCCACACCGTGACTGCTACGGTGACTGGCGATCGTATAGACTTGATGAGGGTGCCTGAGAGCGTGTCGGATCAACGCAACCTGACGATGATTGAATTGCTCGAGGGCCCGAAGTTGAGTCTCTAGCTCGCGCAATTCCGTCGCCTTGCGATCGATGTAGGCGTGGAGGGCGTCGATCGCACTATTGATGACTTTTGCTTGTGCCACGACAAAGTATGTCAGGTCGTTGTCGTCTGTCTCGGTGTAGAGGAATGATCGAGCGTAGGCGACGGGGGCCTTGCGCAGGATGTGTGAGATCGAGATGAACTCGAACAGCCAATACCGAGCCCGGAGCATGGACCAGTAGAAGAGGGCCCGCGCAGTTCGCCCATTTCCATCAACGAAAGGGTGATCGTACGCGAGCCAGAAGTGGAGAATAATGGCGCGAATCACCGGGTGAACGAAGTAGTCTGGGGTCTTCGCGTTTGCGAAATCGCACATGGCGTCGAGCCGGGTTTCGAGCTCGCTCGCCGGCGGTGGTTGGTGGAAGACCTCGCCGTACTCGTCTGAAACGACTACATTTTCGCCGGGTCGCCGAAAGCGCCCCGCCGCCGTTGTATCCTCTAGCGTTCGATCCGTCACGCGGCGGTGAACGTCCAACACGATCGACCTCGACAGTGGTTGATCGTCGAGTTCACTGATATGACGCATCGTCAGGAAATTGTTCAAGATCATTCGTTCGCTTGTGTCGCGCGGAGAGCGACCCGTGCGGATCATCTCCTTCGCGACTTCGCGTGTGGTGACAGCTCCCTCCAACTGGCTGGACGTAATGGCCTCTTCCATGAGCGAACGAATCAGGTATCGATCTCGCGTTTGCGGATTGGTGATGGGTTCCGGTGCGCCAACCGATCCACCCGCTCCAATGTCGATCCGATGCAACGCAGCCTGAACGTGGTCGGGTACAGCGAAATGGAAGTGCGCGCCGTTCTTGTCAACGAGCGGTACCGCCTTCATCGACCCGCTTCGTCGCAGCTTCTCCGCCAGCCACCACTCTTTCGGCGTGAACCCCACAGGCGGGGAGAGGTGCCTTTGCTTGTCCCAGTGGAGGTACTTTTTCGATACCTCGGTGCTGCGGCTGAGTTCGAGGACCGCTGCTAGTCTTTTCGGGTCGGTGGCGGAAAGCAACTCTGGCAACGACGGAGGCTTCTGCGGGATCTTCACCAGCTACTCCTAGATAACTACTAGGATGGTAGTATATTAGTAGTTGGTATCTACTAATATGAAGAACATTAGTCGATCACTAGTAGTCCGCCATGCCCCAGAACTGTTAAGTGCCTAAAATTAAAGCGGATTTCCCAAGCGAACACATGGCCGATGCAGGAGCACGAAGTCAGCTCCGCAACTGCTTCACAGCCGCACCCACATCACGGCCTTCCACGACCGCGCCGCTTTGCTTGAGGTGCTTCATGGCGATGCCCGTGGCGGGCCCATCGGCCTTGGCTTCTTTGATCGCGTCAGCGACCGGTGCGAGCGCAGCCACGATCTCGTCTACGCTGAGGCTCTTGGGCAAGAACGACTCGAGAATGTCGATCTCTTGCTGCAACACGACTTTCTGTTCCTCGTCCGCCGAACTCGCCAAGGTCTCGCGGTTGGACTTCACCAATTTGCGGAGAATGCCTTCGGTCACCGCGTCGCTGCTCTTGCCGCGAGCTTCTTCCATGGTGATTTCGCCCAGCGCCACCCGCAGGATCTCCTTTTCGACAGTCTGCTTGGCCTTCATGGCCGCAAACATCTGCTTTTTGATTTCGTCGGCTAGCATCCTGGCCTCCTCGCGCGCCTGCGCGCTCTAGCGCTCCAACTTCTTGTACTTGATGCGGTGTGGTTGGTCGTCGGTGATGCCAAGCCTCCGCTTTCGATCCACTTCGTAAGCCTGGTAGTTGCCCTCAAACCACTCCACATGGCTATCGCCTTCGAAGGCCATGATATGTGTGGCGATTCGATCCAAAAACCAGCGATCATGGCTGACCACCACGGCGCAACCGGGAAAGTCCAACAGAGCTTCCTCGACGCCGCGCAGTGTATCGACATCTAGATCGTTGGTCGGCTCGTCCAACAGCAACAGGTTGCCACCTTCTTTGAGCAGCTTGGCGAGCTGCACGCGGTTTCGTTCTCCCCCGGAGAGAGTGCCGACTTTCTTCTGCTGCTCGGCGCCTTTGAAGCCGAACCAGCCGCAGTAAGCGCGAGTACTCACCTCGCGCTTGCCCAGCTCGATCTTTTCCTTGCCGTCGCTGATCTCCTCCCAGACGTTCTTGTCACCGTCCAGGCTTTCGCGGCTTTGATCCACGTAGGCAATCTTGACCGTCTCACCCACCTTCAACTCACCGCCATCGGGCTTCTCCTGATCCACCAACATGCGGAAGAGAGTCGTCTTGCCGGCGCCGTTTGGCCCGATCACGCCAACGATACCGCTGCGAGGTAGCCGGAAGGTCAAGTCATCAATCAGCAGACGATCCCCGAAGCCTTTACTCAAATGATCGGCCTCGATGACCATGTCACCCAGGCGGGGTCCGGGCGGAATACTGATCTCCGCGGGATCTGCGACTCCCTTGTTGGACGCATTGAGCAACTCTTCGTAGGCGTTGAGGCGAGCCTTGCTCTTGGCCTGACGCGCTCGCGGTGACGCTCGCACCCACTGAAGCTCCTGCTTCAGCTTGCGCTGCCGCGCGCTCTCCTGCTTTTCGTCTTGGGCCAGCCGCGCGGCCTTCTGCTCCAACCATCCGCTGTAGTTGCCCTTGAAAGGATAGCCTCGTCCGCGATCCATCTCCAGAATCCACTCGGCAACGTCGTCCAAGAAATAGCGGTCGTGCGTCACCGCCACGACCGTGCCCGGGTAGTCGTGCAAGAAGCGCTCGAGCCAAGCCACGCTCTCGGCATCCAAGTGGTTCGTGGGCTCATCCAAGAGCAGCATGTCTGGACGCCCCAGAAGAATCTTGCACAGCGCCACTCGGCGTTTCTCTCCGCCCGACAACACCGAGAGCTCCGCATCTGCGGGTGGCAGGCGCAGAGCTTCCATCGCAACCTCGACGCGGTTGTCGAGGGTCCAGGCATCGGCCGCGTCGATCTTGTCTTGCAGTGCGGCCTGCTGATCGAGGAGCTTGGTCATGGCGTCGTCGTCCATGGGCTCGCCGAGCTTCATGCTCACCGCTTCGAAATCCGTCAGCAGTTGACGAGTTTCGCTGACAGCTTGGTCCACAGCTTCCCGAACCGTCTTGGCATCACCGAGTTCCGGCTCCTGGGCGAAATAGCCAATCTTCACTCCCGGATGTGGCCGCGCCTCGCCGTAGATATCCGTATCCACCCCCGCCATGATCTTGAGCAGCGAGCTCTTTCCGCTGCCGTTCGTGCCGATGACGCCGATCTTGGCGCCCGGCAGGAACGCCAGGGTGATGTCTTCCAATACCTTCTTGTCCGGGGGGTGGACCTTGGTGACCCCCTGCATCGTGTAGATGAAGTCCATAGCCGCCCCTCTTTACGCGCAGCCCGACCAGCTTTCAAACCGCCAGGGTCCCACGAGCCAATTTCGGGAGATTGCCGCTCATTGGGCTGCGCCGGGTCCCCAATGCCCTGGATACCCAGAGAAAGCCACGGGCTGGGAGTGGCTTGCCCGCCAATACGCACTCCCAATGCCTCACCGGCCTGGTACGGGACGAGCTGCGCCCCGCGGCATGGCAGCGCTGCTTCCCGTGAGACCTATATCGGAACTACGCCGCTACCACAGCCCAGTTAGTGCCGGCTATTGCTCCGGCACGGTCTCCTCGGCGATAGTCACGCGATCCCGACCGTCGGATTTCGACCGATAAAGCGCGGCGTCGGCCCGCGCAATGAGTGAGCCCGCGGCTTCGGCGCCCGCAATAGTTGCTGCTACGCCGACGCTCACGGTCACCTTCAATTCGCGGTGCTCGAAGCGCACAAAGCGACTTCCAACCCGACGCCGGATCCGGTCGCCAATCGCCGCGGCCTCCTTGGCGGTCGCACCGGGGAGTACTGCGAGGAACTCCTCACCGCCGTATCGGCCCAGTGCATCGTAGGGGCGAAGGCCGCCTCGCATTCGTTGTGCAACTTCCCGTAGGACGGCATCACCGGTCGCATGACCGTGTTGGTCATTCACCTTCTTGAAGAAGTCGACGTCCAGCAGGGCAACAGCCAAGGTAGAATGTTCGCGTTTCGCGCGCTCGAGCTCGCGTTGGAGCTCGCTGTCAATGCCCCGTCGGTTCCAGATCAGCGTCAAGTCGTCGAGCAGGGCACGGCGCCGAGTATCATCCAGCTCCGCGAGCAGGGCGCCACGTTCACTGTGGGCGTTGTACGCAACAAGCTGCTCTTCGACCATCCGAGCCAAATCCTGGAGGGTCGCTAGATCGTCTTCGTCGAAGTCTCTGGCGACCCGATCGATGATGCAGAGTGTGCCGAGGGGACGTCCCTCTGAGCAGCGGATTGGCTCGCCCGCGTAGAAGCGAATGTGTGGTTCGGAGGCGACCAACGGATTGTTCCTGAAGCGTGCGTCGCAGGTCGTGTCACCAACCACAAGTGTCTCGTTCGCCGCTACGGCATGGCCGCAGAAGGAGATCTCCCTCGATGTCTCGCGGACGGGCAAACCTTGACATGACTTGAACCACTGGCGCGATTGATCCACCAAGCTCACCAGTGCAATCGGAACGCCGAAGGTACGGCGAGCGAGCCGGGTGATGCGATCGAAACGCTCTTCGGCGGGAGTTTCGAGCAGCCCCGTAGTCTGGAGCGCCGCGAGCCTGGCTTGCTCTCCAAGTGGCACCGCCGGCCGCAGATGGTCATCGTCCCCAATTTCCGACTGCGGCGGACCGGTTGACTTCCTCACAGCTGACGTCATACGCCTTGAAAACGGTTCGGCCGAGAATCCCTTGAGCGGATTTCGAGCCAAACCGGAGAGCTACTCAGGCCGCACGCGTGGCTCGAGCGTGGCCTTCGAAGTCACACGTCGTAGAACATCGGGCTGCGCAGTTCGCAGAAGTCGGCGAGCGCCGCACGCTCGTCGTCACTGAGGCCAACGAACGCCAAACCCAGGCCGGGCCACATGCTCTCCCGGGAAGTCTCGCGAACCCACTGCACGACTGCTTCCGCGACGATGCGCGGGGCGTTGGGCAGATCGACGCTGACCTGTACTCGGGTGCCAACGGCGTAGTTGCTCCAGGTTGGGACGAACACGCCCAGGGGAGCTTCACTGTCGAAACCGCGGTACAGGTTCGCCTGGCTCTTCAGACCAATTCCGACGTCGAAGGTGGGTTTGGTTGGTTGGAGATCGGTTACCGCGCTCATGGCTTGCATTCGGGCCTCCCGCTCGAAGGCTCAGCAAGCTCCGTTCCATCGACAAAGCCGCGGGGTTTTTACCGGTCTGAATCGGAAGGTGTCGGATGTAGGCTGCAGCCGTTGGCTGCAAACCCGATCCTCGAGATTCTCCTCTGACTGCAAACCACGGTATCGCGTCGCGCTGCTCGGCAGTGCTCGGTGGGAGACGGCGAAGGCACGAGCTACGCTGAGACTGCTTTCGGACCGAAACACGACAAAAAACGCGGGATCCGCGCCGACAAGACTCGATCTTTTCGGGGAAGTGCAAGCAGGGTCGTGACGTAGAGGGGGCATGCCGTACTACGTGCAGCGTGCGACCATCGATTGGCGCTACGACGAGCGGAACGCGGCCCTGGTCAGCATCGTGGCGTTCGCAAACCAGCGGCTGTCTTCACGTTTGCATACGGCGGAGTCCTTCGAGGCCACCCTGCGCCAACTGGTTACCCAGCATCCAGACCTCGAGTGCAACGCCCTCATCGAGGACGGCTTTCGACACTATCAGCTCTTCCAGGCGGCCAACCGTCGGGTCATCCGCTCCCGGGTGGAGGAGCGACCAACGGACCGCCTCGACACCCCGGTAGAGCTTCCCTTGGACGAAATGGCGACCGTCCGACCCGCGCGAGATCCGGTGGGCATGCTGGAAGCGTTGCTCAGCGCGGCGGTCTACCCGGAAGACGTCGATTTCGAGCAGGACGCGATCCAGCTGCCCATCCAATACCGAGACGAAGCTGCACTTCGCGGAGCGATGGAAGAAGTGGCAAAGCGGATCAGTGCAGCCCCAGAGCTGTTCGTGGCAGAGGCGCAGGGCGCTCGCTACCTGGTCGAAGTGCGCCCGAGGGCAGCACGGGTGGTGCCCCTTGCGGTCGTGACCCAACCGGAACTAGTCGGGCGCCTGCTCACCGGGCAGGTGGCGCGGGTTCCGGCAGCGCCCTACCTGTACCGCCTCTAGTCCGCTGCGCTCAGGCGGCTTCTTCGGACTCGGCGGCAGAGCGGAGATGCGTCAAGATCTCTGTCACGGTCTTTTTCGCATCCCCAAACAACATACGGGTGTTGTCCATGAAGAAGAGTGGGTTTTCCACGCCGGCGTAGCCACTGGCCATGCCACGCTTCATCACGATGGTGGTCTTGTTCTTCCAGACTTCCAACACCGGCATGCCGTAGATGGGGCTTTGGGGGTCGTCTTGAGCACCGGGGTTCACGATGTCGTTCGCGCCGATCACCAACACAACGTCCGTATCCGGGAAGTCTTCGTTGATCTCGTCCATCTCCAGCACGACATCGTAGGGAACCTTGGCTTCGGCCAAGAGCACGTTCATGTGCCCCGGCAAGCGACCCGCGACCGGGTGGATCGCGAAGCGCACGTTGGTGCCCTTTTCGTTGAGCAGCTGAGCGACTTCCCAGAGGGGATACTGCGCCTGGGCAACGGCCATCCCGTAGCCCGGCACGACCACCACGCTTTTCGCGTCCGCCAGCAGCTCGGCCGTCTCCTTGGCGTCCACGCTGACCACCTCGCCCTGGGGCTCGCCGCTCCGCTTGGCAGGCGCCTTGCCCTCCTCGGCACCGAAACCGCCAAGGATGACGCTGATAAACGAGCGGTTCATGGCTCGACACATGATGTAGGAAAGGATGGCGCCGCTGGAACCGACGAGAGCTCCAGTAATGATCAGCAAGTCGTTCGCGAGCATGAAGCCCGCCGCGCTAGCAGCCCAACCCGAGTAGCTGTTGAGCATGCTGACCACGACGGGCATGTCCGCGCCGCCAATAGCCATCACCAGGTGGATACCGATGATGCCGGAGACCACTGTCATCAGGATCAGAGGCTGCACCCCTTCGGCGTGAGATCCGGTCAGAAACTGCCAGCCAAACACCAGGCAAGCAGCCAGCATCAGAAGATTGATCCAATGCCGCGCCGGAAGCATCAGCGGCTTGCTTCCGATCTTGCCGCGAAGTTTGCCAAAGGCGATCACGCTTCCGGTGAAGGTGATGGAACCGATGAAGATGCCCAAGAACACCTCCACCTCATGAATGATGGCTTCTGTTCCCGAGAGCTGGTTGTTCGGGTCCAAGTAGCTCGCAAAGCCCACGAGCACTGCGGCAGCGCCGACGAAGCTGTGCAGAATCGCAACCAACTCGGGCATGCTCGTCATGGCGACGCGCATGGCAAGCACAGCCCCGACCACGGCGCCAATACCAATGGCGCCAGCCAAGATCCCATAACCTTGGCCGCTCACATGGCCGCCGGCTGCAGTGGCCGCCAAAGCGATCAACATGCCAATGATGCCGAGAGTGTTTCCTCGGCGCGCGGTCTCTTGTCGGGAAAGACCACCCAAGCTCAGGATGAACAGAACGCCCGCGGCTAGGTAGGCGGTTGTGACGAGGCTATTGGGCATGGCTACTTCTGGAACATCTTCAGCATGCGCTGCGTCACGAGAAAGCCACCTGCAATGTTGATGGTCGCAATCAACACGGCGATGGCACCCAGAATCGTCACCGGTGACGTCGTCGGCCCTGAGATCTGAAGCATCCCACCCACGATGATGATGCCGCTAATGGCGTTGGTGACGCTCATCAGCGGCGTGTGCAAAGCGGGTGTCACATTCCAAACCACCTGCCACCCGACGAAGCACGCGAGCACGAAAACGGTGAGGTGCGACAAGAATCCGGCAGGAGCCACGAAACCCAGAGCGGCAAAGACGACAGCCAAGACCAACAACACGGCGCTGCCGGTGCCAGACTTCTTCTTCGGCTCCGGTGCTTTTGGAGCCAGCGACGGCGGCAGCACGCTGGGTGGCTTGGGCTGTGGGACAGGCGGTGAGTCTTTCTTGGGCGGCGGCCACATCAATTCGCCGTCAAGAAGTACGAGAGCGCCACGTACGACCTCGTCCTCGAGATCGATATGCCAACTCTTGGCACCGCCCATGTCCGCAAGCAGATGATACAGGTTGGAGCCGTATAGCTGGCTCGCCGTGGGCGCCAAACGACTCGGCAAGTCGATGTAGCCGATGATGGTGATGCCCTTTTCGGTGATCACTTCTCCGGGCTTGGTGAGCTCGCAATTGCCTCCCGACTCCGCCGCCAGGTCAACAATCACCGAACCTGGCTTCATCTTTTCGGCCACGTCCCGAGGCAGCAGATTGGGCGCAGGGCGGCCAGGCACGAGAGCCGTCGTGATGATGATGTCGACGTCGCTGGCTTGCTTGGCGAAGAGCTCCATCTCCGCCTTGATGAACTCTGGGCTCATCACTTTGGCGTAGCCACCTTCCCCAGTGCCATCCTCCTCGAAGTCCAGCTCGAGGAACTCCGCACCCATGCTCTTGACTTGGTCCTTGACCTCGGGTCGCGTATCAAAAGCACGCACGATCGCGCCCAAACTGCGCGCAGCGCCGATGGCAGCCAGGCCAGCCACACCGGCTCCAATGACCAACACTTTCGCCGGCGGCACCTTTCCGGCGGCGGTCATTTGACCGGTGAAGAAGCGGCCAAAAAAGCTCGCGGCTTCGATCACGGACCGATAGCCGGCGATGTTCGCCATGGAGCTCAGAGCATCCATCTTCTGCGCGCGAGTGATGCGCGGCACTTGATCGATCGCGATGACCGTCGCCTTGCTCGCTTCGAGGCGGGTGATCAGTTCCTCGGCCTTCGCGGGCCAGATGAAACTGATCAGCGTCGCGCCTTCTTTCAGTAGCTCGGCCTCGTGCTTCTTGCCGCTGCCTCGATAAGCGTCCGTGTCTGGCAGCTCGTCGGGCGGTTGGACCTTGAGCACGATGTCCGCCGACCCCCAGAGCTCGGCCACGTCGCTGACGACCTTGCAGCCTGCCGCTTCGTAGGCGCTATCCGTAAACGATGCGCCCTCACCAGCGCCAGCTTGGACGCTGACTTCGAACCCCAACTTCTGCAGGCGCGCCGCGGTGTCTGGGGTTGCGGCGACTCGGCGCTCACCCGGACGAACCTCTGTGGGGATTGCGATGATCATGTGGGAGCACCGATGCTCCTGCCAGGGCCTCACAACCCCGCGCAATGGGGAACTCGGAGGCGGCCTTCATAACCTAAAAGCGTGCAACGCGCCGGAAAAAATAGGGCGTACTTTTGGCTGCTTTAGGGGTTGGGTCGCGGCTCAGCGCGGCTTCGGAGCACTAATCTCGCCCTGCTGCTCCGAGGCCGATTGAGCGGGCGTGATCAAGAAGTTAGCGCTCGCGCTAGCGATGGGTCGTTGTCGGTCGTCCTGCCAAGCTTCGACCTGCACGGCAATCACCCGACGACCCTGCTTGGTAATTCGCGCCGCTGCATAGGTGTCTACCGGCCTTCCGGAGCGCAGGTAGGCCACGGTCAGGTTGATGGTCTTGGGAATCACGACTGTTTCAGCTTGATTGAACAGCTCCAAGACGGCGGTGGTCTCCAACAAAGCCCCGATCGTGCCGCCGTGAAGCGCAGGAAGGACTGGATTGCCGATCAGCTTGTCGGAGTAGCTGAGCACCCCCTGGAGTTCGCCGTCTTTCAACCGAGCGGAAAGACCCATGAAGCGCCAGTACGGGACAGCTTCGATGAACGAGGAGAAGTCGCCGCTCGTCTGCGCTTGCTCTACCAGCTCTAGCAAGGGGGTCGACATGGTCAGTGCGTCCCCGGGATGGGTGGGCCCTTGGTCTTGACGGCGAAGGTGCCCGTTGCACAAGCAATGGGGTCGGATTCGTCGTCGTAATAGGCGATGCCGCGGGCGAACGCGATGTGGCGTGTCAGCTTGTAGCATTCGGTTCGACACAAGACGTCTCGCCCGGCTTGCCCCGACTTCAGGTAGTCGATCCTGAGGTCCAGCGTGGCAATCGGACTGAATGCTTGAAGTTTCAGGAACACAGCGGCCCCGCACGCTGCGTCCAACATGGATGTGATCGCGCCGCCGTGGAGGATCCCGGTATGCGGGTTGCCAACGAGCCGCTCGTCATAGGGCAACTTGAGCCAAGCCGTAGCGCCCTCGAAGTCCACGAACTTGAGGCCTAGAGCCTTGTTGTGGGGCACACCGACCGCCAAGCCCTGATCCAGGCGCGCCAGCTTCTCTGCCTTCTTCTCCGCCTGCTCGGAACCCATGGCCGCGGAAACCATAGCCCATCGAATTCGACGCGACCGATTCGCATTGTAAAGAGCTGAAATTATTAAGTGTTTTGGGATATTTCTCAAACCCTGTTAACGCCGGTCTGGGTGACGGCGTTGTGCTCATGAGTTTTTCGAACAAGGAGCAAACTCAAATGAAAGCACGCACTACCCTCGCCGCCATCGTCGCCGCCTCTCTCCTCGCTGTCCCCGCTCTCGCAGCTCCCGGCAACGCAAACGGCAAAGCCCACCCCGCGCAGCGCGCGAAGAAACGCGCAGGCAAGATGACTCCCGCTCAACGCGAAGCACGCGCCCTCGCCAAGCTGAAGAAAGCCGGCATCGATGAAGCACGAGCCAAGCGGGTCATCGCGATCAACAAGCACTATCGCGCCGAGAAGAAGAAGCTACGCGCAGCCAGCAAGACCCATCGTCAGGCCATCCGGAAACTGCTGCAGAGCAAGAGCACCGATGAAGCGGCATTCAAGGTCGCGCTGGACAAATTGCACGTCAATCGCACCAAGGCGCGCGCTCTGGGCGACAGTCGAGTCGCCGCCCTGCGCACGATCCTCAAACCCAGCGAACAAGCCAAGGTCATGCGCGGATTGTACAAAGCCAAGGCGAACAAGAAGGCTCGCAAGGGCAAGAAAGCGCGCAAGGGCAAGCGCGGCAAGTTCGGTAAGTTTGGCAAGAAAGGCGCTCAGGCCATGACGGCGCCGGTCACGCCCATCGACGCAAGCTGATCCTCACAATCTTCTCCTCCTCCCCGCCCTGAGGGAGCCACCGCGCCCGGTGGCTCCCTCTTTTTTCATTTGAAGAAAGCGCCAGTGCGGGGCGGCCAACTCCCACGACCACCTGGAAATATCGCGTGCTTCCACGTTTTCTTGATTGCGGCGTTAACAGCGAGCCGCGCCACGGCGTTGTGTTCATGAGTTTTCGAAACAAGGAGAAAACCCAGATGAAAGCACGCACCACTCTCGCCGCTCTCGTTGCCGCCTCCCTCCTGGCGCTTCCCGCCATCGCAGCGCCCGGTAACGCAAGTGGCAAGACACCGGCGGCTCACACCGCCAAGAAGCGCGCAGGCAAGAAGAACCCGGCAAAACGTCAGGCACGCTTGCGAGCAGCTCTGAAGAAGGCCGGCGTGGACGACGCCCGCGCGGAAAAAGTCGTCGCGATTCAGAAGCGCTACCGCGCCGCACAGAAGACTCTGCGCAAAGCAGCCAAGCCACAGCGAAAGGCCCTTCGCAAGTTGCGCAAGAGCGGCAGCGCCGACCAGGCCGCCATCAAACAGGCCCGAGACGCGATGAAGGCCACCCGAGCCAAGATGCGCGCCCTTCGTCAGAAGCGCGCCGCCGAGCTCAAGACGATTCTGAAGCCCGCGGAGCAGGCCAAGCTCAAGAGCATGATGCGCAAGGCCCGCGCCGGAAAGAAGGGCACCGAGCAGCGCCGGCGCAACAAGGCCCGCAAGGGCAAGCGTGGCAAGTTCGGCAAGAAGGGCAAGCAAGCCCTGCACACTGCTCCCGCCCCCGCAACAAGCTGACCCTCTCGTACCCCGCTCGTTTCCTCCCCGCGTGAGGGAGCCACCCCCCCCCTCGGTGGCTCCCTCTTTTTTTTGGCACTACAGTGCGGCCATGACCTACGCGGCCAGCTTGGCTTCGGTGCAAGGCGCCCGTGAGCGCATCGCAGGCGTCGCCCACGTAACGCCGGTGCACACCTCTCGCACTCTGAACCAGCTCAGCGGTCTGGAGCTGTTCTTCAAGTGCGAGAACTTCCAGCGCATCGGCGCCTTCAAATTCCGCGGCGCCATGAACGCCATCTCACGCTTGGACGACGCCACGGCATCCGGCGGCGTGGCGACCCATTCGAGCGGAAACCACGCACAAGCCGTCGCACTGGCGGCCAAGCTTCGCGGCATCCCGGCTCACATTGTGATGCCGAACAACGCGCCCGATGTGAAACGAGTCGCCGTGGAAGGCTACGGCGGCCGGGTCGTGCCCTGCGCACCCACGCTCCAAGCGCGGGAAGACACGGCAGCGGCGGTCGTCACCGAAACCGGTGCGACCCTCATTCCCCCTTTTGACCACCCCGACGTCATGTCGGGCCAGGGCACCGTGGCGCTCGAGCTGTTGGAACAAGTTTCGGATCTAGATGCGCTAGTTGTACCCCTCAGTGGTGGCGGCCTGATCAGTGGTATCGCGGTCGCCGCCACGGAGCTGTCGCCAACAATTCGCATCTTCGGTGTTGAGCCCACCGGCGCCGACGACGCCTTCCGCTCCAAAGCCGCGGGCCACCGCCTCGGCAACGACGCACCCCACACCATTGCGGACGGCCTGTTGGCGAGCATCGGCGAACTCACATGGCCCGTCGTCCGCGACCGAGTCGAGGCGGTGTTCACGGTCAGCGACGACGAAATCCTCGCGTCCATGCACCTGCTGATGGAACGCATGAAGCTCGTGACCGAACCGAGCGGCGCCGTGGGCCTCGCCGCCGTGCTCCAACCCACCTTCCGCACCCACAACTTCAGACGCGTGGGCATCGTACTCTCGGGCGGAAACCTGGACCTGAGCGCGTTGTTTGCCGGCGTCAAAGCGCAGTTACGTTGACCAGCGAATTCTTCTGAGCGCCATGGGTTGGCGGTTCCTTGCGCCGACCAGGATTGGAGCAACCGGCCCAGCCCTCTGCCCCGCCGTGGGTCAGAAGCACTTGTTGTCGGCGCAGACTTTGCTGCAGCAGAAGTCTCCATTGGGGCAAAACGCGCCGGCGGGAAAACAGCTCGGGCCCCCGCCCGTCCCGGTGCCGCCGGTGCTGCTGGCGCCACCACTGCCAGCCGCTGAGCCCCGCCACCGGCGCTGCCGCCGGAGCCACTGTTTCCCGCTGAGCCGGCAGACCCGGAGGTTTCGCCGCTACCCGATGTACCGCCACTGCCAGCCCCCGGAACCGGATGCGCCACTCGATCCCGAAGCGCCCGCAGCGCCACCGCTGCCCCCGGAGTCGTCACTTCCGCAAGCCACCATCGGAAGGCTGAGCAACGCACCAAGCCGAGGCACCATCCACGCTTCACGGTTGACGTATTTCATGTTCATCCCCACTCGCACCCGCGACTGCGCATCATCGTAAACCGAGCTTCATCGACTCGCGACCCGTTTCACCGTTGACGATCGCCGCGGCTGAACCATATCTTGAGTAATAAGCCCATGAACTCATTCAAATCTTCGGGAGTTTGCTGCGTAGCTGCCGCCATTTTCGCGGTCTCAGCGCTGAGCTGCTCACCCGCTACGCCTGCCAAAGCGAGTCCCGCTGGCAAAGGGCTCGCATCCGCCGACGAGCAGCCCCCTGAGGACAAGGCCTGCGGCCCGCAGGCTCCCCGCGACATCACCGTCGCAGGCGGAGCAAACACCTTGCCAGTTCCACGAGGCGAGACGCCAAATCTCTGCAACGTGCACTTCCATGAACCCTTCGAGCACGCCGGCTTTCGCCTGCCCGGCGAAGCGGAGGCCCCATCGGGTGAAGAGGTGTGCAAGTCGGTAAACAACGGGGATCAGATCGAGTTTCACTGGGTCTATACGAACTGCGATCTGCCCACCCCAGCCCGCCCGGGCCTCGAGAACTGCGTCTGCGATCGGGAGGACATGGTGCTTCGGGTCTTCGCGCAAGGCTACGTGGTGGGCGAAACTGGTGGTGAGGTGACCCAACCCAGCGGACAGCTGGTTCAGTACGCCGGTTCGACAACCGGGAGCTCCTATGACGACAAGACCTGCTCTCCCGCTCGAGTCAACTGGGAGGTCAACCGACAAGCCTTGCCCCTGAGCAAGGCGTCGTTGAAAACATGGTGCTCGTCGAATCCTTGGGCAGGTGAGGATCATCCACACAAGTCGCGGGCGCCGGTCACCAACGAAGCGTGGCTCGCGCCGTTCTCTCCGTGAGCGGAGCGTCGGTGAGAACTCAATCGTCGCCCTCTTCGAGAGCCGTCGCGCGTTCCAGCGCTTCAGCGAGCGGGTCCTGATTCTCCGTCTGCGCCAGCAAACGGAGCATTCGTAGTCCGAACGCGTCAACCTGATCGCGCATCGCACCCTCCTCGCGCAAGAGCGATTCACTTTCCCGGTCCCCACGCAGCTTGGCCACGAAAAGGGGCGCTCCCACTCCACAAGCTTGCGCGTGGCCGTCCGCGACAGCTCCGCGGCCTAAACAAGCCCGCGCCAGCTCGTGGTCGCCATGAATCAACGCGACAATGAGTCCCCGCGTCTCCGCCACCACCGGGTCCACGTCAGCGTCCCTCCCTCCCTCTGCACCCGGCACTGCCCGGTTTTCCTCAGCCGGTTGCCACTCCGGAAGGATCTCGCCGATCTGCGTGCGCAGACCCTCGCGCTCCTCCGCGGGCGTGTCCGTCAGAAAGGCCTCCTCCTCGCCGCCGAGGATCACCAGCGTCGCCGAGTTGTACTCGTCCACCTCGACCCGCGGCCGCTCCACGAACTCGATCTCGTCACGCCGCGACTGCGCGAGCAGTCGATCCTCCTCGATGGTCAGCCCTTCACCACCCCGTCGTACCGTCACGCGCACCCGAGCGAACGCCAGCGGATACGCAACGACGACCAGAACCGTGCCCCAAAGCACGACCAGCAGCGGCAACGCGCCAGCCCCCGTCGCAAACGCCGCGCCCATCGCGACCGTCACCACCAAGATGACGACAACCATCCACGGCACGAAGCGCCGAGTCGTCGGAACGTAACTGACTGCAATCTGCCGCGACGCCTTCACTGTCACAACTTCCATAGCGGCGCCTCGACCCCGCGTCGACGCCCACCGGTTGGACCTGCAGAGCGCAGAGTGCAGAGGTTGGAGGATTGGGTGGGTTGAGAAATGGGCTGGTGGAACGAGGTTCGCAGGGATCAGGCCAGGTCGCCTCTCGACTAGCAAGAGGGGGCGCTAGCGTCGGAACATTGAACCCTACCGCGGTGTCTGTCGGCATGTGCGTGGATGGTTACCAATGCTTCTCGCGTGCGTCGGCGGGTGCGGCACAACCCCGTCCGTAGAATTGATTGCTGTGGCACCGGTGGTCGCGGATCAGGTCGCGAGAGCCAACCGTGTCTCGGCAGTTCATCGCGCGTTCGAGCGACTTGTCTCGCCCAGTTCACGATTGATCGTGGGGCGTTCCTGCTTCCTCACTGGGCAGCGACCTCCGGGCGATGCAGATACGACGATGTTGGTGGACACTGGGCGCGCCGATCTATTGTGGATCGTGCTCGCGGCCACCACGCCCGAGGCTCGAGTGTACGGAGCTATCGGATTGCGAGACGCCGGCGCTATCTCTCCGGCGGACTACATCTATTTCGTGAAGGCGATTCAAGAGCCGGTCGAGACGTGCCGTGGATGCAACGTCCGGTCGACGAACGCTGCCGAAGCGGCGAGCAACTACGATGAAGATTCAGATTTGGGTCTGCGACCCATCATCAGTATGTAGTCCTTCGTTCAACGCTCAGGTGCAGGCACCCGAGGACCTACACACAGCGTTCGACCAGCCGGACCAGAGTACCGATGAGACGATTGAAGTCGTTTCTGCGCGCGTCGTCGATGGGTCCGATGTAGCCGAAGGCGGCAGCCGTTTCGAGACACGCGAGCATCTCCCGCGCTGACCCCAGCGCGATGTGAAACTTCGCCGCGCGATTCTTGCCACGAGAGTACGCGCCCTCCCCGAGGTTCAACGTGGTGCTGCTACTGCAACGCCGAAACTGATTGCCAAGATTGCGATCTTTCCGCTCGATAATCGAGAACACGGGACGCAGCTGAACAATGAGGTCGAGCGCAAAGGGATAGATACGGAGCATTGGTTGGTTTCCTTTCAAAAAAAACAAACCACCCCACCGTCTGCGAGCGGAGACTGTGTCAAGGCTGGCCGCGAAGCGGCCACCGGCGAAGCCGGCCCCGGCCTTGACGCGGTCGAGCACGCAGACACGATCAAATTCACCAGAGATGAACCCAAAACCCCGCGCTCACTCAGCACTCAATCCTCCCCACTCAATCCTCCCCACTCTTCACTCCAACCTCCACACTCTGCACTCTGCACTCCTCCGCCAGCGCCCCCCGCCCGCGAATCGTAGAACTCCCGATGACGCACAAAGCGCCACATCCCCAAAAAACAAGCGCCAACCACGCCGCAGGACAGCGTCAGTCCCCGCCGGGAATGGCAACAACGACAATCGTGTTATTGTGGTAGCCGTCAAGACGCCCAGGGTCCCGGGCCACTTCGCCGTAGCTGGAGAAACCGGCGAAGGGCACACCAGGGAACACGTCGGCTATGGCGTCGACTTCGCCGTCGTAGCTGTCTCCGAGGGTCATGTTGCGACACACGCAGCTGAATACGAGTACCCCTGCAGCGGGGCGGTCGCCCAGAGCGGCCTTGGCCTGGACTGCCGCATCCCGGGCTGCGTTCAGGATGGCACCCGCATCTCCGCGCACGATGCAGACTTGAGCGCCTGCGGGGACTTCGCCGGCGCAGAAGATGGAGCCATCGTCGAGCGCTCGAAGGGGAGCCCGCACGCGGACGATTTCATCGAAGAGAAGCACTCCGAGTTCGTTCTCGACCAGGAATTGGCCAAGGGGCAGCGCGTTCAGGTCGATGCCGCGCTCCTGAGCGTAGTCACGGTAGATGTCCATGGCCGGGCGCCCATCGATTTCGTGAACGACGTTGCCGGTAGCACGCGTGACGGTCATGCGGGGGGAAGCCTGGGACAAGCCATGGCCCATGCCGACGGCCCACGGTAGCGGCGACCAGAAGTGCACGGCTACCACGCCACCAGTGGCCACTGTCGAATTGCTTCCGACGGCGGTTTCGACGAGCGCGCCTTCGTCGGCGGCGCCGGCTCCAATGACGAGGTGTTCCTCCGGCAGGTGTTTTCGGATTTCCACCACGAGCTGCTCGAAGGTCGGGGACAAGCCGTCGCCTAGCAATACGCAGGAAGTGTGGCGCCGACCCCGAGCACGGTGCTCGAGGGTTTGTGCTTCGGGCTCTCGGCAGAGTTCGCGAATCAAGCCTTGGGCGTCTTCGCCCAAGGCGCGGGCCTCGCTCAGGCAGTATCGCATGTCCGGAGCGCTAATCAAGAATACGGCCATGCCCCGTCGCGTTAGACCGCTATCCGTCAGCTCCCCCGCGGTGCTCGCAGCGATGATGTTCGCGTCAGGCAGCAGAGCGCGAGCGTGCTCGAGCACGTCTGCAAGGTCGTACTTGCTGGACGCGAAGATGAAGGCAACCTCGGCTTTCGCCTCGCCGAGTGCCTTCAGCGCCGGCGACACAGCTTCCTTCACGGCAGCGTTTGCGCCGCTAGCGATGGAAGCACCACTGCTACAGACCGTGGACATACTCAAGCCGACCCCTCTTTCGGCAGCGCCTGTGGCGCCCAGCTCAAGGATAGATCTAAGACGCGCCGATAAAAACGGTGCATAGCTCCAGCATTTTTGTCCCTCCGAACGTGGCGGCTTGACGGCCAGAGGCAGCCGAGTAGCTGTGCATTGAGATGAAACACTGCTGGTACTACTTGATCTCATTGGCTTTTGTCGCGTGCGGCCCGCAGCCTCCGGCGGCGCAGGCGCCACCTCCTCAATCGCCCGTCGAACCGACTCAGGAGCAGCCCCAGGGGGCCGCAGTGGTGATCGAGCCACCCGCTGCCGAAACACCTGAACAGGATCCCGTATCGACCATCGCGGTCGGTGACATCACCAGTGCTGACGGCTGGACGACCTTTCACGGGGGCCCAGCTCGGACCGGCGCGAGCGCGGCGCCAGCTTTGAAGGCGCCACGGGTGTTGTGGTCCGCGCGGGTGGGCATTCAGGGTTGGCTGAACGGACCCATCGTGCTCGGTCAACAGTTGGTGATCGTGCCGAGCTCGGGCACGGCGCACAACCAGCCCGATCCAGAAGATGGCGTCTACGCTCTCGACTTCAAGACGGGTCGCCGCGCTTGGCACGCGCATTTCGATCAAGACGCGAACGGAGTGGCCGCGACAAAAACTCATGTCTTTGCGACCAGCGACGATGGCCACGTCTACGCCTTGGACGTGAAGACCGGCCGCGTTGCATGGAAACACAAAGGCAAAGGCAAGATGTACTCCCACCCGCTGCTCGTGGACGGAAAGGTCGTCGTCGGCGACGCCATGGGCAACCTGCGCGCGTTGAACGCAAAGGACGGCAGCCCGGTGTGGAGCAAGGGGTTTGTCGGAGCGATCCGAGGTGGTGCCGCAGCAGACGACAAGGCGATCTACGTCACCTCCCAGGGCGGTGATGCTGCCAAGCTGAGCTTCTCGGGCAAGGTGCTCTGGAAGAAGCGCCTGACCCGACCGCCCTGGGGTGGCAGGGGCAAGCCGGAAGCCCTCGAGATCTACTCGCCGCCGGTCTTGGTCGGTGGGCTGATGATCATCCCGTTCGCGCGGGACACTTATTACAAGGATGTGCCTGCGCTGATGGCGCTTGACGCCCGTACGGGTCGAGAGCGGTGGCGCTCCAAGGGGCCAGGCCAGTGGGGCAACCTACGCGTCTCACCGGTCAGCGTTGCTGGCGCGCTGGTCTACGCGGAACCCTATTCCGGCGACATAGTGGGCATCGCCTCGACCACGGGCCGCATGCTGTGGCGCAAGAAGGCGGGCCCCTGCTTCTTTCCGAGTTGGTCGTCGCCCGCGGCGGCGGGAGAGGTCGCCTATGTCGCTCGTTTCGACGGCTCTCTGCACGCGGTTCGCGCCGCTAGTGGCAAACAGCTCTGGCAGGTGTACCTGGGCGACAAGAAGCTCGCCGGCAAGCCGCGCCCCGCGTTTCCGAAGTCTCGCTACGGCTGCGAGTGGAAGGTGCCAGTTGGCGACTCGCTCTTTTCACCCGTCGCTGTCGCCAACGACGGGACGGTCTTGGTTGGGAGCGGCGAGGGGTTCCTGTACGCCCTCGGCGACTGATGTTGGCGCACCCGCCGGTGCTGGAGTTGGCACCCACTCCAGTGGGTCCTTTTCTTCGCCCCCCTTTTGAACCGTGTCGAGCCCCTCGAAGGGATCGGCCGCGGCGCCCTTGACGACACCAACGTCCAGGGTCGCGGTGACCTCGTTGTCTCCGCCCCCTCCTAGCTTCGGCGCAGGAGTGAACGGCACCTTTCGGTCCAAGGCAGGCGTACTCCACTCGGACTCGATCACGCGAAGGGCGCGAGCCATCACGGGAATGTGCGCGCAATGCGCGGCCTCGTTGGTTCCACCGTAGTACCAAATGTGAAGACCACCGCTGTCGACGCCGGATTTCTGCTCGAAGGGCGAACCGTCTCCCTTGACCGGGGTTCGCGAAAGCCCGAGGTCGCGAAGCAGTAGATCCGCGGTGTGGTAGGTGGACGGGTACTTCTCTGGATTGACCTTTGAGTGGCTGAAGATGAAGATCTTCTCGCCTTGAAGCGCCTTTTTCGCGAATCGAAAGGTGGGCGTCAGAGTGTGGCTGCTCAAGGAGCGCAGCGAACCATCGCGTTTGGATGCAGCGGGGTTCCAGGCTGCGTGAAGACCATCCAACAGAATGACCGCGTCCACGCGCTCGTCACCATGCTTCAAGATCTCGTTGACTGCGCCGTAACCAGCGCTCCAGGCCGAGAGCGCGACCTTGCGGATGTGAGCGCCGTCGTCATGGGTGTGTTGCTTGAGTGCAGACTCGACGGAGCGCAGCAGCGCCGGATACACATCCGGGCGCCGAAACGCCTTTGAGTAGGGTCCGCTGCCCAAGCCTTTGTCGATACCCACATAGGCAACGCCGTTGGCGACTTGCACGAGCGTCTTTCGAACGGCGTTGTAGCCATGAAAGTGGATGACGACGTCGAAACCCATGTCCGCGGTGTGCCCGCCTTTTTGAGGAATCGCGATGCGCCCCATCCTCAGGTTGCGAAAAGGTGAGTAGGGCCCCAGGCCGATCGGGTCATGCGGGTTGCACTCGTGAAAGCCCTTCTTCCGAAGAACATCCGTCAGCGGGGCGAGCTTGCGTTCGGCCATCGGTGTCGGCGCAGCCGTCAACTGAGGGGCCTGGGGCGTCGTCAGGTGCGCCAGCATGGCCGTGGCGCTGGCCCCGCCTCCGGCGCCCACGAGAATCGCCGCCAACGCGACGCCCCCGCCGGCGATGCCGAGGGCGCGCCGATAGATGTCGGCGTCACTCTGAGGTTTCCGGGGCGGTTTCACGGTGGGGAAGTCTATCCATTAGGGAGCGAATGGAAAGCGTGGGATCGCAATTTCAGCATTACTGGAATGCCGTTCAGGTCTGAAAGCTCGTCAATGTCCGGAAAGATCAGGTGTTTGGAATGCAGCTCACCACTTCGCTGTAACCTGCACTGAGTAGGGATCTTCGTGCTGCGAACACTTCGCGCGCTGTTTTTGTTCTGGTGGATTTTTCTGTCCTACGGACTGACGTGGCTGTTCACGCGCGTACTGCCCAAGGCGACGCGGGAGCGGCTTTGGGAAGCGATCCATCGCTCCAACGCTCGCCGGCTGGCGTATGGCTTCACGCGCTTGCGCGGTGTTTTCATCAAGGTCGGACAGGTGCTGAGTGTCATCGGCACCTTCTTGCCAAAGGCCTATGGAGAAGCGCTCGAGACCCTTCAAGACAAGGTTCCTCCACAGCCCTTCTCGGAGATCGAGGGGCGGCTGACCGAAGCCCTGGGCCCTGATCCGCTTTCGAGGTTCCAGAGCTTCGATCGCGAACCCCTGGCTGCCGCATCCCTAGCGCAGGTGCATCGCGCCGTCGCTCATGATGGCAAGGCCGTCGCCGTCAAAGTTCTGTATCCCGGGATCGAGAAGCTGATCCGTCGAGATTTGGCGGTTCTTCGCTCCATTCAGCCCTTCCTGCGCCTAGTTTTTCCCATCACCCGGCTGGGGCGGGTGCTGGATCAGCTATCGGCCATGCTGGGGCGTGAAACGAATTACGCCAACGAGCGTAGGAATATGGAGCGCATCAGGGAAGTCTTCTCGGGCCGCGACGACGTCGTGGTGCCGCGAGTGGTCGACGAGTTGACCGACAAGGGAGTCCTGACGATGACTTTCGAGCAGGGCACCAAGATCAACGACTTCGACACCCTGGAAGAAGAAGGTGTGAGCCGTGAGGACGTCGGCAAGCTCCTGGTGGAGTGCTACTTCAAGATGCTGCTGGAAAGTAGGATCTTCCACGCGGACCCGCACCCCGGGAACTTTCTGGTGCGAGATGGTCCCACCCTGGTCATCTTGGACTATGGCGCCGTGGAAGAGGTCACGGACGATCTGGCGGAGGGCATGAAGCAGGTCGTACTCGGGGCCATTACCCGCAGCGACGATCAGGTGCTCGAAGGCCTGGAGCGCATGGGGTTCGTATCTCCGGGTGGCGATCGGGAGCTGTTGGCGCAGGTGGGGCGCGAGTACCTCGCAGTGCTTTCTAGCGTGAACATCACCAGCTTTTCGCAACTGGATCGCGAGACGATCGAGAAGCTCAGTGGCTACGAGCAAGTGCGGGGCAAGCTGCGCGAGATCATGAAGAGCGTGGAGTACCCCGAGGGCTATTTCTACGTGGAGCGGACCCTCGTTCTCTTGTTTGGCTTGGTGGGGCAGCTCGCCCCCAACGCAGGGCTGCCTGGATTGATCATGCCGCATGCGTCCCGAGCCTTTGCCCTCGGGATGCAATCTCCGCCGCCGGGTGCGCAAGCGTGACGGCGCGGCTTGGAGCCCACCTGCCGGTGGCGTTGATGTTGGCCGCATGTGCCCCTGCGCCGCCCCAGGCCGCGCAAGGCAAGAACGCCCAAGTCGAGAGCTGCAGCTACGACGTTCAAGTGGCCACGGATTCGCCCCTCGTGCTCGATGTTGCGGCGCGATGCAATGCGAGGGGGCCGCTGTCTTTCGTGGCATCCGAGCGACCATCCGTGCCTCACATTTCTGGCGCCGTGGATGCCGCCGGCCGCGCTCTTTCCCGCAAGGGCGCGAGCTTCTTCTTGCCTGAAGCAGCCGTTTCGACCGCGTCCATTCGCTACCAAGTGGATCTCGACGCGACGGCGGAAGACGCCGAGTCCTTCGACGTGGCATTGCGAAGCGGTCGCTCCTTGATCGCGCCAGCGTCGACCTGGTTGCTGCGCCCGGAGCCGCACTCGTCCAGCACCGGCCTGACGCTGCGGGTGCGTACGCCCAAGAACATGGGCTTCACGACGGGGCTGACGTCCGTCGGCAACGCCTACCAGATAGGCGCCCATGAACTACCTGTCTCCACCTACGCCATCTTCGGACCGCGCCGGTTGGTGCAGTTGGCACTGCCAGGTCCAAACTCGGTCTTGGACCCGGCCAAGGCTGGGAAGGCAGAGGTGGAGGTGGCGTTCGCGGATGGCGCGCTTCGCGTGAGCTCCAAAGTCGTGAGCGATTGGATTGAGCGCTCCGCTTCCGCAGTGGCGGACTTCTGGGGCGGGTTTCCCGTGCCACGCGCCTTGGTGGTCGTCATTCCGGCGGCGGATAGGCGCGGGGTGGTGCATGGCAAGGTCTTGCCGGAGAGCTCGCCAGGCATCGTCATCGTGATGGGAGAGCACAGCGACGAAGCCTCTCTGAACGAGGACTGGGTGCTGGTTCACGAACTCTTCCACCTGGGCTTCCCCTCGTTTCAAGGGGAGGCGAAGTGGTTGGACGAAGGGCTCGCGACCTATTACGAGCCCATCATCCGCGCTCGGGCGGGCAACAAGACGGAGGCCGACGTTTGGGCGGAATTCGTGAGAGCGATGCCGCAAGGCGTCCCCGCGATGGAGAACGAGGGCCTGGAAAATACGCGTTCCTTCCGTGGGATCTACTGGGGTGGTGCCATCGTGTCGCTCTTGGCGGATCTGGAGATCCGCAAGCACAGCGGCGGCAAACGAGGACTTGAAGCAGGGCTGCGCAGGGTATTGCAGGCGGGCGGAAACGCTTCCGAGGTTTGGAGCATGGAGCGCGCCGTACGCGTTTGTGATGGCTCTGGCGGGCTCGGAGCCCTGAGGAAACTGGTGGAGCGCTATGCCTATCGCGGCTCCCCCGTGAATCTAGACGCACTATGGCGCGAGCTGGGCATCGTACGGCATTCCGGGGGCGTGAAGTTGCGGGATGACGCCCCGCTGTCGCACATCCGCAAGGCCATCGTGTTTGGCAAACCATGACTGGCGAACCCTTTGTGACCCTGGGAACGTGTTCAAAGCGCGGCGTGAATGTCTTTGGGTTTGGGGTCGGTTCGATGTGGCGTACCTGGGGCGCTACTCTCGCGCTCCCCCGCGCGGTGCGTCGGCACACCGGGCGTCGCGGTGCCTCGCTGGAACGCGACTGTTCGCGGGCCGCGTGGCAACGACGTCACACTGCCGGAGGAGACCCCGCTCCAGCAATCGCGGAAGCTCTTGCATGCTGGGGCGAGCGCTGGGCTCGGCTGCCAGCATGCGACCGAGCAGCACCGAGAGCGAGCCCGCTGCTGCCAGGTCCAACGCCCGCGTACCGTCGTAGAAGTGTCCATACACCTCATAGTTCGGGAAGAGCGGACTGCCTGTGACCAGCTCGTAGAGGATGGCCCCGAGGCCAAATACGACAGCCTTGGAACCCACGGGGTCCTGTGATCCGATTTCTGGTGCATGATAACGCGGGCGCGCTAACCATGCTTCGGTCAGATAGCCGGCTCCAAAGCAGGCCGCCTTGAAGTCCTCCAACTTGGTCGCGCCGTCTGCGCCGATGAAAATATCGTCGGGTGAGATGCCCCTTGGTGCCAGGCCGTGTTGCTCCAGTACGTCCGTGGCTCTGGCGACCGCTGTGATGTGGGCGACGGCACGCGGAACGGGCATTGAACGCCCCTTCTCAAGCCAGTCGCCCAGCCGTGCCAGGCCGCACCTTCCTTGAGCGACCCAAATCGAGCGCGGTATTCGCAGCGCACCAGCTGCATGCACTTGCACTAGATTCGGGTGCAGCACGGCTCGTCGCGCGCGAGCGAAGCCTCGGACCCGTTCGTCCGCGGACGAACCGAGGCTCAGACCCGTGTACGTGAGTATCAAGTCGACGACACGCGTCGAGCCCTTTCGCCGCGCGAGATAGCATTCACTGACGTACACGTCGTCGAAGCCCACGAACCGCCGGATGATGTACGGCCCCACTTCGGCGCCCGGCCCAAAGTGGGGCTCCCGAACATCCCACAGCAGGCGGGCGAGCGCCTCGTCCATGATCTCGTCCATGGAGCTCGGTAGATCGGGATCTTTCACTTGCTGCCTAGCCTTCCGGGCCGGCTTTGCCGATCGCGATTTGGTTGCGATGGACAGCGCCAATCTTTCATCCGCGCATGAGTGTACCTCACTTCACCTGGCGCCGTGCAACGAGGCTGCATGACGCAAGGCGGCGGCGGGGCGGAGCGGCCTCACTTCACCTCCACCACGTCCTGCGCCACGCCGTCGATACCGTCGTTGCTGCCCGCTTTGCCGCCGATGCCCTTGGCGCCCTTGGCGCCGAGGCTCACCGCCGTCCCAGTGTCGACCACCGGCGCCATGGCTGCCGCGCCCTTCCACAATACCGCGACGCTCACCCCGCCAGCCGCCCCTCCGCCCGCTCCACCGTCAGCCCCCGGAGCGCCGTTGCCACCTTGGCATGCTGGCGGCGTGCCCACGCCGTTGAACCCAAACTCCACCTGCCCGGCCTGCCCCACCACGCCATCGCCGCCCTTACCCGCGTCCTTGGTGGTGAGCGTGATGGTGGCGTCCAGCGTCAGCGGTGTGTCGAGCAGCAGCAGCGCGATGCTCGCGCCTCCGCCCTGGCCACCGGGGCCGCCCGCTCCCCCACAGCCCCCGGCTCCGCCGCCGCCACCGCCGGCCGTGGCAGTGCTCGCGCCTCCGCCGCCTCCTTGACCTGGCGAGCCCGTGGCGCCGTCCGTGCCGTTGGCTGGCGTCCAACCGGTGGAGGTGAGGGTGCCGAGGGTGGTGGCGCCTGCGGCGGCGGGCGTGGCGGGGGGGGTGGCGCCGGGCAGACCCCCACCTCCCGCGCCACAGACCTTAGATTTGTCGCCGCCCTGCCCTCCGCCCAATGGTGGCTGCCCATCAGTTCCGTTTTGCCCGCCTGGAGCCGCGCTACCGCCAATGCCCCCAATCGTCGTCATTCCCCCCGGACACGTGTGGCTCTTGAGCTTGCCCCCCGTCGCCCCACTCGCATCATTGCCATTCAGGTCCGCCTGTTTCGGAAAGGTAAACGGCACCACCGCGCCCTTGGCGCCTAGTCCGCCCAATGGTGGCTGCCCATCAGTTCCGTTTTGCCCGCCTGGAGCCGCGCTACCGCCAATGCCCCCAATCGTCGTCATTCCCCCCGGACACGTGTGGCTCTTGAGCTTGCCCCCCGTCGCCCCACTCGCATCATTGCCATTCCCCACCACAACCGACCGTGAGCGCAAGCGCCCCCACGCTTGCCGCCGCCAACCATCCTACTCGTACTCGTGCTCGTGCTCGTCGTCGTACTCGTGCTCGTGCTCGTCGTACTCGCTCTGCGGGCAGCTGGCCGAAAATGATCACTTCACCTCCACCACGTCCTGCGCCACGCCGTCGATGCCGTCATTGCTGCCGGCCTTGCCACCGGCACCCTTGGCGCCCTTGGCGCCGAGGCTCACCGCCGTCCCAGTGTCGACCACCGGCGCCATGGCTGCCGCGCCCTTCCACAATACCGCGACGCTCACCCCGCCAGCCGCCCCTCCGCCCGCTCCACCGTCAGCCCCCGGAGCGCCGTTGCCACCTTGGCATGCGCCGCCCGCCCCGTTCCCCTTGAATCCGAATATCACCTGCCCCCCTTGCCCCACCACGCCATCGCCGCCCTTACCCGCGTCCTTGGTGGTGAGCGTCACGCTGGCGTCCAACATGATGGGCGTATCGAGCAGCAGCAGCGCGATGCTCGCGCCTCCGCCCTGGCCACCGGGGCCGCCCGCTCCCCCACAGCCCCCGGCTCCGCCGCCGCCACCGCCGGCCGTGGCAGTGCTCGCGCCTCCGCCGCCTCCTTGACCTGGCGAGCCCGTGGCGCCGTCCGTGCCGTTGGCTGGCGTCCAACCGGTAGAGGAGAGCGCGCCCAGCGAGTTTGCGCCGGCGGCTGATGGAGTGGCGGGGGGCGTGGCGCCGTTCTGTCCTGTCCCCGTACCAAGACACGAGCCCGGACTTCCGCCTTTTCCCGCGCCGTGATTCGGTTGTCCCAGGCCGCCGGCCTGCGTGGGCGCTGAACCCCCAATCCCCCCCGTGGTCTTCGCACCACCCGGACAAGTCACGGGCTGCGGTCCGCCCCCCGTCGCCCCGCTCGCATCATTGCCATTGAGGTCGGTCTGCTTCGGATAGGTAAACGGCGCCAGCGTGCCCTTGGCGCCATCGGCGCCCTTGCCCGCCTTCAAGTCGACTCGCCGCAGCGTCACCCCACTTGAACCCTTCGCAAACATCGCAATGCTCGAAGCCCCCGGCGTCGTGGCGTCCCGCGCTTCGATGATGACGTCCTCGGCGTGGAAACCGATAGCCCCATCCAAAGACAGCGCTACGCCCTCCGCACTTGGAGCCAGCTTCGTCTTCTTAGCCGCCTCGTAGCTCCAGTCGCTGCATTTGAAACCGCCATACAGCTTGCCCCCACTGTGCGCGCTCGTCAGCGCCACCGGCGAGGTGAACTCATCATTGCACGCGATGACGATTTTGCCCGCCGCCTTGCCCAGCACAAGCGCTTTTTCCCAGCTCTGCACCGGCGTCGACTTGGAGCCATCAGCGCCGTCGCTCCCACTCGGAGAAACGAAGATGGCGTGCTCGTCCGTGACCAAGCACCCCTCTTCGCTCGGCGACTTCGATGTGTCACACGTGCCGCCATCGCCCCCGCTGCCGCCCGTGCCCGAAGTGCCCCCCGTGCCGCTCGTGCCCGAGCTGCCTCCAGCTCCGCCCGTCGCTGCCCGGTCGAAATCCTCCCCACCACAACCGACCGTGAGCGCAAGCGCCCCCACGCTTGCCGCCGCCAACCATCCTACTCGTACTCGTACTCGTACTCGTGCTCGTGCTCGTCGTCGTACTCGTGCTCGTGCTCGTCGTACTCGCTCTGCGGGCAGCTGGCCGAAAATGATCACTTCACCTCCACCACGTCCTGCGCCACGCCGTCGATACCGTCGTTGCTGCCCGCTTTGCCGCCGATGCCCTTGGCGCCCTTGGCGCCGAGGCTCACCGCCGTCCCAGTGTCGACCACCGGCGCCATGGCTGCCGCGCCCTTCCACAATACCGCGACGCTCACCCCGCCAGCCGCCCCTCCGCCCGCTCCACCGTCAGCCCCCGGAGCGCCGTTGCCACCTTGGCATGCGCCGCCCGCCCCGTTCCCCTTGAATCCGAATATCACCTGCCCCCCTTGCCCCACCACGCCATCGCCGCCCTTACCCGCGTCCTTGGTGGTGAGCGTCACGCTGGCGTCCAACATGATGGGCGTATCGAGCAGCAGCAGCGCGATGCTCGCGCCTCCGCCCTGGCCACCGGGGCCGCCCGCTCCCCCACAGCCCCCGGCTCCGCCGCCGCCACCGCCGGCCGTGGCAGTGCTCGCGCCTCCGCCGCCTCCTTGACCTGGCGAGCCCGTGGCGCCGTCCGTGCCGTTGGCCGGCGCCCAGCCGGCGGAGGTGAGGGTGCCCAGCGCGGTCGCGCCTGCGGCGGCGGGCGTGGCGGGGGGGGTGGCGCCGTCTTTGCCCGTGCCCGTCCCCGCACAACTGCCAGGCTGCCCAGGCTGCCCACCACCGTGATCGGGTCCACCCACAGTCCCAGCCTGACCGCTTGGCATGATGCCATCCCCGCCCTTGCCCCCAATCGTCGTCATTCCGCCGGGACAGTTCCAGGTCTTCAGCTTGCCCCCCGTCGTCCCGCTCGCATCATTGCCATTGAGGTCGGTCTGCTTCGGATAGGTAAACGGCACCACCACCCCCTTCGCGCCATCGCCGCCCTTGCCGGCCCTCAGCTCCACCCGCCTCAGCGTCACCCCCCCCGAACCCTTCGCAAACATCGCAATGCTCGAAGCCCCCGGCGTCGTGGCGTCCCGCGCTTCGATGATGACGTCCTCGGCGTGGAAACCCACCACCCCATCCAAAGACAGCGCTACGCCCTCCGCACTTGGAGCCAGCTTCGTCTTCTTAGCCGCCTCGTAGCTCCAGTCGCTGCATTTGAAACCACCGTACAACTTGCCCCCGCTGTGCGCGCTCGTCAGGCTGACGGGAGTGGTGAACTCGTCATTGCACGCAATGACGAGTTTGCCCGCCGCCTTACCCAGCGAAAGCGCCTTTTCCCAGCTCTGCACCGGCGCGCTCTTCGTCCCACTCCCCCCATCTGAACCCACCGGGCTCACAAAGATGGCGTACTTGTCCGTGACGAGACACGCCTCTTCGCTGGGCGACTTCGATGTGTCACACGTGCCACTGTCGCCCCCGCTGCCCCCTGTGCCCGAAGTGCCCGAAGTGCCCCCCGTCCCGCTCGCCCCCGAGCTGCCTCCCACCCCCGAGTCGCCGGAAGTGCCGCCGGCTCCGCCGTTGCAGTTGTTGTCGGCTTTGCACCCATCGAAGTCGCCGCTGCTACAGCCCAGGGCAAGGAACCCGACAGACCCGATAGACAAAGTCAAGGCACGCACCAATGAAAAGCTTCGCATCGTGTTTCTCCCGAATCAAAAAGCGCCACCGAGCGACATGTGAATGCTCGATTGACTCGCGGCTCCACCGACGCGCACTGCCGTCGTGCTCGAGTCCTTCGTCTGTGACGGCCACAGCAACGCGGTGGCGAGCGCCGCCAACCCGACACCAACTCCTACGAAGCCGATTGTCGAAAGGGTCTCGGCCCGCCTGCCGCGCTTGTTGGCATCCATCAGCTCGTCACACGCCTTGATCCCAACTTGGCAGTTGTCCGCACCAAGGTCTCGAGTCGTTTCCGCGTGGAGCGCATCGGCATCATCCTTCGCGTTTCCCTTCGCAATGGTGAATCCCACCGCGACCGCAGCGGAAACAGCGGTCAACGCCGCGCCGCCAACGAGCACGATGGTGCGTGTGCTGTCGGAGCTTGCGTTGCCGTCTCCGTTGGGCGATGCGCCTCCTGCGCCGGCAGCGCCTCCTGTGCCGGCAGCGCCTCCCGCGCCCGCGGCCGGCGTCGCGCTCGCCGTTTCGGGCACCAGCTTCAACTCCACCGCCACGCTAGCGCCTGCAGCCGCGCCAACGAACTCGCTTGCCGTCACATACCCGTCAAGCCGCGCCTCCACACGATGCTTTCCGGGCCGCACGTGCCACGCGGTCCTCAGTGGCGAGCGTCCTACAACGTCGCCGCCGACAGCTACCTCGGCTCCGGGTGTGTTCACTTTGATCTCAATTCGGCCCACCCGGTCCTCAGCTTTTGCGAAGAACTTCTCGACCGTCTTGCGGTCGTCTATCGTTTCGCCACTCGCCAGGAGCTTCGCCAAGTGGCGCGCGCCCTCGACAAACTGCTCCGCGTGGATTTCTGCCATCCCCAAATTCTGCAACACCACCGGGTGCTGTTTGATGACGTAGGCCGCCTTGTACGCCACGACCGCCGCGGCAAAGTCTCCGCGTTTCACCGCGGCATTCCCCTCGGCCATTTTTGCCCGAGCCTCAGCTGCCTCGTCCTGCGCGCGCGCCGGGGCGGTCAACAAAAGGAAGGAGAGCGCAAGTACGATGCGTTGCAACATGGTCAGAAGGGTATCTTGTTGTTGAATCCGGAGGGCAGCTTCCCCGAAGCTCCCGACGAAGCAGGCGCGGGCTTGGGAGCAGGTTTCGCCTTGCTTGGCACATGCGGTTTCGCCACGGGCGCAGCCGCGGGCTTGGGCGCAGCCTTCTTCTTTGGCGCGGGCGGATTCGGAATAGCTGGCGCCGGCGTTTCTGCAGTCGCGGGTGTGGGGGCCTTCGGCTCAGCGCTCGTCGTCACTGGCACCACCGCGGCAGCGGTTGACGCGCTTCCGGCTCCCCGAACGGGTGACGTTGTTGCTGGCTTCGCCGTCTTTGCCGTCTGCGCCGCAGCCGGCGGGCTGACCGTGGTTTCCGCCGGGTGATCCGTGGCGGTTGGCCTCTTCACATAGAAGAACAACACGACGAGAGCGACGCACACCGCGAGCAGCACGCTGGCGACCCTCCAACCCGCGCGAGACTGGCGCGGCTGCGAGTCCTGCGCTCCATCCGCCGCCGTGATCGGAGGCACGGGTGTGGCGTCATCGCTGGCCGGCGGCGACGTTGGCTCACTTGCTCGCTCTGCCTCAGTTGGATCCACGATCGTGTCGTCCGCGTCCGAGGTCGGGGTCGGCGCCGTGACCGAGCCCGCGGTCGGGGTCGGCGCCGTGGTCTTGCTCGCTGGCGCCGCCGCGTCCTGGTCCACCGGCTCGGCGCGCGGGGGATCCGCAATCGTATCTCGCGCGGCAAGCGCCTCCTTCTCCTGGTTGCCGGCATGGAAGTCGCGCGCCAACTTGGGATCGATCGTGTTTGCCCGCAGCTTGAACGCTGAGTTTCTTTTGCCCTTGTTGATCACGCGCGCTTCCCCTCCGCTGTCCGGGTCTGAACTGCGTTGCACCTGGGAGTGCTCGGGCTGTTGATCGTCTTTTGTCATTGTCCAAAAATGTGGCGGCTAGAAAATGGGGTCGCTGGGGAACAATGGGGCGTCCTTCTCGCTTGGTTTCTTGGACGTAGCAGTTGATTTGGGCGCCGCAGCGGCGCGTGAGCCGGTCTTGTTTGGTACTAGTAGTTCGTCCGCCGAGTGGCGCGGCGTGTTGCTGGGAAAAAGCAGCTTCGGTTCAGGAGCCGGGCGGGTGGTTTTTGCCGCCTTGCGGGGCGTGGGGGGCGCCGCCGGCGGCTTGGGAACGCTGGCGGTTGGTTTTGGCTGAGAAAACGGCTGCTTGCGGCGCCGCGGGGCGAGCCACGATGGCGGGCGACGATGTGCTCGGCGCTTGCTGCTTGGCTGCTTTGGCTGGTTCGGGTGATGCCGAGGCGGCCTGCTTGGCGGACTGCGTGGCGGACTCGGCCTCGGCGTGGGTGGTCGGCTTCAGCACCAGATTCAGTAGCACTGCTCCCAGCAGTCCAACCAACGCACCCGCGGCCGGCGCCACGATCATGCTGCGGGGCACTTGGCGGCTTGCGATCAGCCCACGCAGCGTGACGAAGTTCGTCTTCAGCCAGTCAAGGGCGCCACCAAACATTGTGCCAACGAGCGCCAGCGCCCGAATCGCGCGATCGGCGAGGCCAGATTTAGGCGGTCGCAGAGCTCCAGGAGCCGCGGCGCTGTTGTCGCGCAGGGCCGGTGCCGTCCGCGTCGAGACCTGCGCCGCGGTGGACGCTTGCTGCATTGGCGGGTCCGGATCAGGGAGTCGTTCGGTTGCCATACGCGCCGAGCCGGCGCTCTCGCTCCGTGCGAACACCCGCGCAGGATCCGCGGTAACTGCGTGTGCTCCGCGCTCCTCGAGCGTTGCGTCCTCCAGGGGCCGGCACATCATGTCCGGATCGGTGTCGTCGTCGTCTTCGTGGGTGTCGCTACCCGCCGGGGCCGCGCGCACAGGGCGGTGAGCCAGCGTTGAACCGCGTTCCGCCCCTGCGACCGGATTGCCGCGCCCCGCTGCCTCGTTGCGGCGCTCAGCCAGCGCACGGTCTTCCACGAACCAGCGGGCGGCCAGGCGCAATTCGGTCTCGAGCTCCTGCATCGTGGTCTGGCGAAGTTCGCGATCCCGAGAAAGCCCCTTCTCGACGATTCTCGCCACGTAGTCTGGCACCTGAGGCGCAACTTCGCATAACGGTTCCACGGGCGCCTCCACGACCCGCCGGATGACGTGTGGCGGGGGAAGGAGGACGCCGCGGGTTCGATCGAAAGCGAAGGGGTGAAACCCCGAGAGCATTTCGTACAGCATCACTGCAACGGCATACACGTCCGTGCGTTGATCGATTGGCAGCCCGTCCTTGGGGCCGAGCAGGTGCTCGACGGACATGTAGGCCGGCGTCCCCATCACCCGCTGCGTGTCTTTGCCACGTTTGTCGCTGAGGATCTTGGCTGTACCCAGATCGAGGACCACGATGTGCCCGTCGGGGGTGACCATGACGTTCTCGGGCTTCAGATCCCGGTGCACGACCCGCAAGGCGTGGGCTTCACCAACCCCGGATGCGATGCACGCTGCGGTGTTCAGAGCACGCAGAACGGGCAGCGGCTCGGAGACGACCAGCTCTTCGCGCAGCGTTCGCCCCGGCACGAGTTCCATGGCCATCCAGACCCGACCATCCAGGGTGCCGGCGTCGTAGACCGTAACCATGTAGGGGCTCTTGATCTCACTAAACACTCGCGCTTCCTGCGCCAGCCGACGCTGGAGATCATCGCGGTCGGCGTGGCGATCCTGGAGGATCTTGAGCGCGACGTGGCGCCCGAGAACCCGGTGCTTGGCCTCATACACGTCGCCGTAGCCACCCTCGGCAATCACCCGCTGGATCGTGTACGGACCAACACGGCTGCCCACGGCAAGCGCATACTCGGCCCGGCGGCGCCGCCGCTGGTCGAGATCTACTACCGTGGCTGCGTTCGCCATGTGCTCCTTTCCCCGTCGTGGCCCATGCATTCTATCCGCCCTCGCCCACTGGGGCGAGTCCTCAGTATTCGCGCAGTTTCGTGTCAAAACGTCGGTGTCCCGGTTCGGCCGCACAGGGCTGTAGCGGGACAGTCCATCTTGTCGGCGCGTAGCGCACCCTGGTTGCGGACTTTTTCGCGGGCTGCGTGTTTTGTGGCCCCGAGGCTTCGCGCCGTCGCGGATACTGAGCTTGATGGCCGACACGACCGAGCCCGGCGCGGCGCCCTTCGATATCTGGGCGGGAACACCATTTCGCAGCGTGCGCGTGTTGGCGGAAGGCGGCATGGGTCTCGTCTATGAAGTCGAGCACCTTCGGCTTGGCAAACACTTCGCCGCGAAGGTCGTCCATCAGGAATTCGCCGGGGATGCGGCGCTGCTGGATCGGATGCGTGTCGAGGCGCAAACCCTGGCGCGGCTGGAGCACCCGAACATCGTGGCCGTTACGACCGTTGGGAAGCTCGGTGACGAGCGGCCCTACTTCGTGATGGAACTACTGCAGGGGCGCACCCTGGGGACGGAGCTGCGCGCGCGCGGTCGATTGCCGATCCTGGAAGCGATTGGTCGGACCCGAGAGCTGCTGTCTGCGCTCAGCGCAGTCCACTCCCTCGGGGTCGTGCATCGCGACGTCAAGCTCGAGAACCTGTTCCTGCACGCCGCCCCCGGGGCGCCAAGAGCTGTGCTCAAGGTACTCGATTTTGGAATCGCCAAGATCCTCGCTGACGTGCACGCGCGGACGCCGGCTCCTCCAGTGATCCCGACGGAAGAGGGCGCGTTCATCGGCACGGCGCGGTTCGTCTCGCCCGAAGGGGCGCGTGGCGCCGTCGTCGATGTGCGCGCTGATGTCTATTCCACTGGCGTCGTCCTGTACGCGTTGCTCGTGGGGAAAGATCCGTTCTTCGACCGCAAAGGCGCGAAGGGGCTGCGCGCAGCTCACGCCTGGGAACCCGCCCGGCCTCCGTCCGCGCTGGCTGATCCTTCCGAGCCGTTTCCGCCGGAGCTCGACGTAGTCGTGATGCGAGCACTTGCCAAGAACCCCGAGGATCGCTACGCCTCCGCCACGGAATTTGACGCTGCGCTGTCAGAGATCGAATCCGCACTGCGTCAGCCAGCAGGCGCCATGGTCACCACCACGTTCGATCCGGAGTTTGCCCGGGCTCAGCTGAGCCGACCGCGGTCGGAAGCGAAGGTGGCCGAAGCGCAATCGGCTGAGCCGAAAGCGAGCGGAGCGGGCGGAGCGAGACAACACGTGAGGAGCGCGGCTGCGACGGGTTTGAATGGCGCAAAACCGGGCGTCAAGAGGGTCGGCGCAACGCAGCCCATCGAGGCGAAACCGGGGGTCGGACGGGCCGGACGTCGAGCATCGGCACAGGGAGGTGCGCCCCGCGACAAGACGCTTCGATCTGCTGGGGCTCCTGCCCCAACCGCCGCTGGACCAGGCACGGAGATGGGACACGGCTCTCCGGAGACTCTCGCCGAAGGAGAACACCGCGAGCAGCCAATAGTCTCCGTGCAAGAACGTGAGCGCGAGGAGCGGATGCCCGAAAGGGAGGTTGCGAGTCGGCCCGCACGACCGACGCTCAGCGCCGGATTCATCTTGCTGATGCTCGTCGTAGTGGCGCTCTTGGTGCTGCTGGGTGCTGGAGTCGGGATGGCGTTGCTGGGCTGACTTGCAGCGCCCTCGTTTTTCGAAAAGCCATGAGCGGCAAGCCTGGAGTCTGGGTCGAGTTCCTCAGCGACGAGGAGGTGACTGCAGCGCTGCCAGCAATCGCGCCGCAGCTCAGCCGGCTGCACCTGTCGCTTTCGGTCAAGCGCATCGGCGAGCCGAGCTTTGCCAAGCTGACTCGTGCAGCAGGTGAGCTCGGCCTCTCGGTCTACGTTTGGCTGTTGTTCTCGATTGAAGATGGCTACTGGCTGGGTGAGCACAACGCTGCGAAGCTTCAGCCCATCATCGCTGATCTGATGCGCTGGCGTGATGCGCCTGGGGGCCCGGTCTTCGACGGAGTTTCCTTTGATTTAGAGCCCGGCCACGACTACGCAGTGAAACTCCGGAAGTGCAAGGCCATCCAGCTGCCGCGGCTGCTCGCCCAGCATGTCGACCCGGTGGCGTTCGAAGAAGCGCGAAAGCACTTTGGCGCGGCCATCGCTCAGCTTCAGCGGAAGGGTGTTTCGGCACACGCAACCGCGTTTCCCCTCATCTTGGACGACGCTGAGGACGGGGCGATCCTCGAGGACGCTTTGGACACGCCGGTGTCCAACCTGGACTGGGACGAAGTGTCTTTCATGGTGTACCAAACCGCGTTCGCCCAACTCGCTGGGCTCTGGTTCGGGCCGTCATTGGTCGCTTCCTATGCCCAATCGGCGGTACAGCGCTTCGGAGAACGCGCAGGCATGGACCTAGGTGTGATCGGCACCCCGGCGTTGGGCCTGGACGCGGGAGATCGCTACCCGGACGTTTCCGCACTGGCAGCGGATTTCGCCGCAGCCCGCAGCGCCGGCATTCCCTACGAGCGGATGCGCGTTTATGGTCTGTCGGGTTTGCTGAAAGAAGGTGGCACAGAATGTTGGCTGCGCCAGCTTCCGACGGCCAAGCTGCCGGAGACTGCCCGAGAGACGACCGGGCTACGCGCCGTAGTCGGCGCTCTGGCCAGGACCCTCAGAACGGTGACTTGGAGTTAGGCGCGCCGTTCGCGCAGGTAGATGTGCCAGAAAAGACGCTGCTCGACTCCTTGTACATGCGCCCGGCGCGTTTGCGGCTGTTTCGCGGTCGTCCGGAACTCGAGTTGCCCAGACGAGTTTAACTTCGGCAAGGCTCGGCGCATCGGTGGCAGGATTCGCGATGTGGAATGACCAGCTCAGATGCGATCCAATCGGGATCCACTGTTCCTGATGTGTCCGTCAAGTCGGGCGAGTTCGCACTACGGCTCTGGATCGGTGCTCTTCGGGAGGAACAGACGGTCAACCGTGAGCTGCACCCGCCCAAACGGTGGAATGCGCGCCGTTGCAGTGTCGTCGTAGCTGTCCAGCAGCGTCCAATGTCCGTCTCGAAGCTCGAAGGCTTCGAGCGTGCGCGCGTCGACGTCGACGATCCAATAGTGGCGAACCCCATGTTGCGCGTAGAGTTTTCGCTTGGCCACTTTGTCTCTTGTGGCGGTGCTCGGCGAGAGGATCTCGCAGACCCAATCCGGTGCTACTTGGATCGGCCGCTTGTCACCGGGGTCCACCAACCGCTCGCGCCGCCACCCGGAGAGATCCGGTCGGACGATGTCATGAGTTCCGAATTCAACGTCAACCTCAACGAAGATCCACCAGCCCCCTGGCCCGCCGTGCCCGTCGTCATCGTCAAAGGGTCCACCGACAAACCGCCCGAGAGCCCGCTGCGCCTTCGAGTGTTTCGGCAGCGGCGCCGGCGTTGTGATGATGTGCCCAGCAAGGATCTCCGCTCTGACATCGTCTGCCAGAGCGAGCAGGTCTGCGTAAACCGCGAGTTTCGGTGCTGGAACGGACATTATGAGACGGCCCGACAAACCACTGGGCTGCGAGCGGGGCTCGCTACCCTGGGTCGGGTAGGTTGATTAGCGACTTGCAGTCCGGCGCGCAATTCGGAGTGAGACCGGGCTCGCAGACCTCGCCGCCGTCGAGGATCCCGTCGCCGCAGAACGGCTTGGTGCAGTCGGTCCGGCAGGTGCTGGGCTTGTCGTAGGCGATCAGCGTGACCGATTGAGACTGGTTGAGCGCAACGAAGCTGGAGTTCCCGTTCACGAAGGCCCAGTCGTTGATTCCGTTGGAAAACCCCATGGAGATCCCGACGATCCAACTGCCCGGAATGGGCAGCTGGCTGATAGCTCCGCCGTCGGAGTTGTTCACGAACTGCCAGGCGCCAACTGCTGCCGTGCTACCGCTCTTGTTGAACTCGTTGAGGTTGTCATCTGCAACCGTCACGAAGGTCTGCACCGGAAGGCCGGTGATACTCGCCTTGACCTGGGTCGAGGGTTGGGGCTGACCCGAGGTGTTTTGATCGATGCCGTGATGCATGATCAGGCTCAGCTGTCCGCCGTTCAGGTTGCGATGCAGGATGATGCGGCTGGCCATCAGCTCTTCAAAGCCAGTGTGGCTGCTAGCTGAGCTGTAGCCGTAGAACTGTTGAACACTGCTGAAGGTGTCCAGAGGCGTGATCGCGACGCTGACCGCGCCCTGCTGCAGCTGGAACGCGGGTCGATCTTGGTTCTTGGGACCGTCGTCGCATTGCTCGCCTGGTTCTGGGACGCCGTTACCGCAGAAGCCGGGCGTGCCACCGGTTCCCCCGAAACCGCCGAAGCCACCCACGGGGCCGCCGCCGAAGCCGCCAAATCCGCCAATGGGACCGCCACCGAAGCCGCCGATGCCTCCGGTGCCACCTCCACCCGTGCCTCCGGTGCCACCGCAGGTGCCGCAGCCGAGGGTCGTGACTTCCTCAACGCACAGGGAATCCCAGTTCTGCTGACAGCAGTACGGATCCGATGCGCAGACGCACTGCGTGATCTTCGGATCGATGCACCCGGGCGTGGGGTGCACCTGGCAACAGTCGAAGCCTGGTCCGCCGCCGGTGCCGCCAAAGCCACCGATGGGACCACCACCGAAACCGCCGCTTCCTCCGAAGCCACCTATCGGTCCACCGCCGAAGCCGCCGCTGCCGCCGAAGCCGCCAACGGGTCCACCGCCGAAGCCACCGCTTCCTCCGAAGCCACCGATGGGTCCGCCGCCGAAACCGCCGATGCCACCCGATCCGCCGATGGGACCACCGCCGACACCGCCACTGCCACCGATGGGTCCGCCGCCGCTACCGCCGGTTCCGCCACAGCTTCCACAGCCGAGTGACGTGACCTCTTCAACGCACAGTTGGTCCCAAGACTGTTCGCAACAGAAATTGTCCGTGGCGCAAACGCAGGCCATGACCTCTGGAACATTGCAACCAGGGAATTCGTGCGGGGAGCAACAATCACCACTGGGACCACCACCGGTGCCGCCACTTGGGCCGCCGCCGCTGCCGCCAACGGGTCCACCACCAATGCCGCCACTTCCACCGATGGGTCCACCACCAATGCCGCCACTTCCACCGAGACCACCCGTGCCGCCGCCGCCGGAACCGCCGATGCCCCCGATACCACCAACGCCGCCGACAGCGCCCGTACCGCCTGCGCCGCCTGCGCCGCCGGAAGAAAGATCATCTTCCAGCCCGGCGCGACCGCAGGCGATGGGAGCCATGGCCAATGCGACCCAAGCGATCTGGTGAATTCTCACAAGGGGATTTTGGCAGGGGGAGCCAGAGCGCTCAACCAAACGACAGTTTTTTTTTGCGGCCGTCGCCTCTGTGCCCGCTCAGAGTCCAAAGCGCTCGGGGTTTTCGCTCAAGTACTGAACGTAGTAGCTGCTCTCTTGGCCCGCGGGCAGTTCCCCTGCTTCCACCGCTGCTTCGAGGGCTCTCTTGATGTCGCCAATCTGGCGAGAAGGAGGCAAACCGAATGCGTCCATAATCGCGGTACCCACCCCCGTAGGTAGCGGGGGCTGCTTGGCATCCTCGGCCGCGAGCTGAGTAATGCGTCCCGCGAGCTCGTCGATCATGGCAATGCCGCGGCGCTTCTTGGCCGGACGCTTGGTCGTGATGTCCGCACGGGACAGGCACATTAGGTCCGCCAAATGCGGGCCCATATCCCGGGCAAAGCGACGCACAGCGCTGTCCCTCCAACTCCCATCATACTGACTCGCCCGCAGGTGGTGCAGCACGAGGAAGCGGATTTCTGCGCGCAGCGCCTCATCAGCCCGGAACAGGCTCTCGCGACGCTCCATCTTGTCGAACATGCGAGCACCTACTTCCGCGTGTCCGAAGAAGTGCACCTCGCCTGAGGGTGAGATCGAACGAGTCCTTACTTTGCCAATGTCGTGGAAGAGCGCGGCCCAACGAACTTCCAACTGGGGAACGGCTTGGGACACCACCTGTTTAGTATGTTTCCACACGTCTTTGTGACGCCATTCGCCGTCGCCAAAGCCGACCATGGCCTGCACCTCTGGCAAGAGTGCGTCCAGCACGCCAGTCGACAGCAGCGAATCCAGGCCCAGATCTGGATACTCGCCCATGATCACCCGATCTAGATGAGGACGAAGGTCTTTGGGCGACAGCGCGGCTACGTCCGCCGTTTGCGCCAAAACGATGGGGCGAGTGGTTACACCGCGCTCGGCGCACTCCACCGCGCGCTCCAACGCAGTGATCACCCGATCCGTATCGGGCTCGCTGTCAACTTGCTTTGCCATCGGCATGGGCGCCAACCTGCAAGAAAGGTCGACGGGCGCAGGCTCTTAGCACAGACAGAGGCCACCTCCACCTGAGGAATTTGGCTAAAGCTGCTCGCACTTCGACCTCAGCTGCGCCATTCTGCCAGCTGTATGCGTCGCTTCGCTTTTCTCGCTCTGTTGTTGCTGGCTTTTGGCGGGTCAGGCTGTCCCAACAACGAACCCGCCCCAGGCCAACCGGTGGTCGACGCGGGCACGCCACTGCCAGATTCGTCCTTCGAGGCCGGCGCCCCCAGAGCCCTGACCATCGTCACCTGGAACGTGAAGAACCTCTACAACAGCGTTCGAGATAGCCCCGAGGTGAAGCAGGCGGACGAGATCATCGTGCCCCAAAGCGAGTATCAGACCAAGCTCGCCGGTATCGCAGGTGTTCTTGACGAGCAAAAGGCCGACATCGCCATCTTGCAGGAAGTCGAGAACGCCACGGTCGTCGCGGACCTGGCTCAGGTTGCTGGGCGCTTTGCTCACACGCACATCACCCAAGGTAACGATCCCCGCGGCATCGACATTGCCATTCTGAGTGACCATCCCCTGGGCCCGGTGCTGTCCCACAAGGACGAGTTCTTCAAGTCTTCCTCGGATCCCACACGAACGTTCAAGTTTGCTCGGGACGTGTTGGACGCCCATCTGAGCTTTAACGGTCGTCATGTGGCTCTGCTCGGCGTGCACTGGAAAAGCGGCCAGGACCCGGACAGCCAGCTCAAGCGTTTGGCCGAGGCCGAGCAGACCCGGCGAATTGCGACGGAAATCAAATTCGCCGATCCGGGCGCCATGGTGGTGGTACTCGGCGACTTCAACGACGTGCCGGGCTCACCGCCGATGACTGCGCTGGCCGGAGCGCCGCCACTGGAGCTCGTCAGCGCCACCACGGAGATGCCGGCGAACGAACGCTGGAGTGTGACCTTTGGCGGCCCCAAGCTCTTCGACGATCAAATCCTGGATTCAGTCGCGCTATCGCTTACGGATCGAGTGTTCAAGACCTCCGTGGACATCAGCCATCTTCCGACAGTGGATGCGGTGGCAGACCACGACCCGGTACGCGTGACGTATCAGGTGAAGTAAGCCGCTTCCGAGGCCACTGAACAAACTCGCCTCGTCTGGCGTCAAACATCTGGAATCTCTCCGATTTTGGCGCGAACACCCGCGCCGCGATACGCTTCAATGGCTGTGCCCACTGCGCGCCCGCCCCGCGCCCTCCGCGACTGGGGACGCCTCGTCGCCCGTCTGATCTGCGCGGTTTTCGCCGTGATTGGGGCACTTCCGCTCGCTGCGGGGGTCTTGACCAGAACGGACTGGGTCTTGAATTGGGCGTCGGACGAAACGCGACGGGTGTTGTCCGAGGAGTTGGGCGTCGAGGCGCGCTACCGGGTACGCGTCGAACTCTGGCCGCTCCAGATCGCTTTGGAGGACCTCGAGCTACCCGCGAGCGACGGCGGCAGCCCTGCTTTTGCCGCCAAACGCGTTGCGGTTCGACCTCGGATCTTCTCGCTCATGGCAGGGCGCTTGGACGTTGGTGACGTCGAGGTCGAAGAGCCCGACATTCGTCTCGTCGTACGGGATGGCGAAATCAAGAACCTGAAGTATCGGCTACCCAAACGTGACGGTCCCGCACCGGAAATGAAACGGGCCCCCTTTGCGTCCCTGGGGATCTCCGACGCGCGGCTCTCGCTGAGCGTAGACGACGTGAAGGTGATAGCTTGGCCGTTGGATGTAGACGTTTTCGCCGAGAACGGGCCGAGCTTCGAAGTGGCAGTGCGCGCAGGCGAAACTCGAGTCGCACGTGGACGACCCATGACTGTCCAGGGAGCGCCGGGGGCTGCGTCGGCGACCGAAAGCGTCGCCACGCGATCTGTGACCTTCAAGGCCTGGGACGAAGACATCGTGTGTCGCACCGAGCTGCGCGCCCGCGCAGAACCGGGGTCGATTCTCATTCGTCGCCTCTCATTATTAGGTCGCTCCGACGCGGATCCCGCGGAGCACACCTTCCCCGATTGCAAGCAGAGCGATGAGGCCGACCCGTCGCGGGTCGCCTTGCGTCTGTCGCAAATGCGGGTCGTCTTTCGCAAAGGAGAGGCTCCGCTTTTGGACGGCCACGTGGTCGCACGCGCACCGGCCAATCTGGCCAATCGGATCGAGGGAGTGCCGCCATTATTCGGCTGGGCGGCCTTCGCGGGAGACCTACGCTACGACGGTCACTACGACCTGCCAGAGGTTCGCGGAAAAGTCCGGGGCGCAGGCCTCGGGCTGGATACCTACTACCTGGCCAAGACGTTGAAAGCAGACGTCGAAGTGTCCGGCGACACGATCATTCTTCCGCGCTTCGAGACGGAGTTCGCCGAGGGTCGCATCGTCATCAAGGATGCCGAGATCCACCCCACCGACGACGGCGTGCCGATGACCGTTGGGCGCCTTGACGGCACCGGGGTGACCTTTCCCGCGCTGATGCGAGATCTCGGCGTGACGCCCAACACGATCGTGCAGTGGGACTTGAGTACGACCCGGGTCACTGGGTTCAAAGGCACGCTGAATCCCCTCAAACTGGATGGGAACCTCAGCGCAGAGACGAAGAACTTCGAGGTCTTCGACCGCTCGTATCAGAGTTCTGCCAAGCGCCACATGATCGGCGTACGCAGTGCGAGCATTCGGGGAAAGGTGGGCGTGCGCCCCAAGGCGCTGCAGTTTTACGACACCCGCGCGAGCTTCGGCCGCAGCGCTGTGCTCGCCAAGATGGTGAGCATTGGTTTCAACAACGACATCAGTCTCGACATTTCGAAGGGTTCGAAAATCGATCTCTCCGACGTCAGCCCACTGATCGACATCCCCTGGGCCGGGCTGGCGGAGCTTTCCGTGAGCATGAAAGGCAAGTCCGGGAACCCACTCCTGACGGGGGATCTTTCCGTCGCCAAGTTGGAGTTCGGGGGGTTTCCGATCGGCAATATCAGAAGCAGCAAGGTGAAGTTCCGGCCCCTCAAGGTCGACTTCACGGATGTCGTCGGCAGCAAGGGCAAGAGTGAGTTCCGAGTTCCAACGGCGCGGCTCAATTTCGACACAGATTCGTCCGTGTTGGTCGACGCCCGGGTTACGTCGAAGCGCTTTGACGTACGCGACTTCTTTGCGATGTTCCTGTTCGACAAGGACCCACGCTTCGATCCGATCATGGGTGCGGGCAAAGTGGACGCATCGGTGCACTACGACCTCGGTGGCAGGCGGGACCGCTGTGGCGGCGGGCTGCTCAAAGTCGCAGGCAATATGGATTTCTCGAAGTTGGACCTTTTCGAGGAGCGCTACGACACGGGCAAGGCCGAGTTCGACTTCCGATGGATGGATCGCGACGCCAGCTACCAAGGCATCGACCTGGATGTACCCAGCCTCAAGCTGACAAAGGGAAACGGCACCCTGCTCGGTTCCCTTCGAATGCGGCAGGGAGCGCGGGTTTCAGGACACGTCGTTGCCGCGGGGGTTCCGCTGTCGCGCATCAACGCGTTGGGCAGCCTGGCACCCATGATTGACGGTCGTGGCGGCGGCACTGCGGAGGTCTCGGGCACCATTGACGAGTTGGTCGTTCGGTCTCAAGTGCGGGTGTCGCCGGTGCGCGTCGGCACGAAGACCTTGCCGGCCAGCGATGTCAGCGTGGAACTGGTGCCGAAGATGCGTGCCCCCAAGGTCATCGGGCGCACGCGCTGCGGCGGGGCCATCACGCCGGAGTTCGATAGAGCGAAGTGGGAGCGGGATGAGTCCCTCGGCAAATTCATGGTTTCGGGCAAGGCCCTCGGCGGCCAAGTTCGGATGTCCCGCCTGGCGGTCACGCGGCAACGCAGCAAGCTTGTCTCTGGCAACGTGGAGTTCGTCGATCTCGACCTGGGCAGCCTCGCGGAGATGTCACCCAGCGTGGCTCTCGCCCAAACCAAGCCAAAGGGCCGTTTGACCGGCACTCTGGCGATCGAGAAGCTCGAAATGGAGCGACCCCTCGGGGCGCGGCTCAAGCTGGCAA
The DNA here is from genome assembly GCA_965222375.1 of Polyangiaceae bacterium. Taxonomy (GTDB): domain Bacteria; phylum Myxococcota_A; class Polyangia; order Polyangiales; family Polyangiaceae; genus JACKEA01. The sequence continues at coordinate 477,761 of CBDCTZ010000016.1, read as the reverse complement.
TGAAGAGGCTCACCGTCGAAAGAGGTGGTATCCAAATGGAGCTATTGAGTGGCTCGCGCCCCGTGTCCTTGTCGGACGGCAAGCTCGAGATGAAGAGCCTGGGCCTGGCGGTCGTTTCCCAACGCGGCCAGCGGGGCGTGTTTGACGTCCGGGGCAGCGTGACCAATCTGGGCTCGGACCCGGTCGTGGCCGCAGAGCTGGCGCTCAGGCCCGTGGAACTGTCCAGCTTCGTCGCTGACGTTCCCCAGGTCGAGCGCGCCAAGGGGCGGCTCGAAGGAAAGCTCTCCGTCAAGGGCCCCATCAAGGCGCTGCGCTACCGCGGCGGCTTCCGTCTCAAGAATGGCGAGATGGTCGTGCGCGGCCTGCCTTCAGCGGTGACCAACCTGGAGCTGGCCCTCGACGTAGACGGTGATGAGCTGAAGCTGACTCGAGCGACGGCTCAAGTGGGCAACGGTAGCCTGTCCATCACCGGCGGCGCGCCACTACGGGGATTCGAGCTGGGTGCGGCGCGAGCGGTCATCACGTTGCGCGAGTTCGCCCTGCCGTTGGACCAAGGCATGCGCGCCTCTGTCGACGGCAATCTAGTTGCGACTTGGCAGCCTGACGGCGACACGACGACCCAGAGGTCTCTGCCTCGCCTGACTGGAAACGTGACCATTCGTTCCTTCGACTACACTCGGCCGATTACCATGACCGCGGACATCAACACCCTGGGGCAGCGCGGCAAACGGACTCAAGTGGAAGCGTACGATCCCAACGACGACTTCATCGACTTGGACTTGACCATTCGCGCCAGCAAGCCCCTGACGATTCGCAACAACCTGGTGGACACGGAGCTCAAGCTGGCCTCCAAAGGCCTCGAGCTTTCTGGAACCAATCAGCGCTTTGGTCTGCAGGGTGAGGTGAAGGTCAGACCCGGTGGCCGCATCCGACTGAGGCGAAGCGAGTTCGAAGTGAAGTCCGGCACGGTGCGCTTCAACGACCGCACCCGCATCGCGCCCAAGGTCGACGTGCGTGCCACCACGGAATACAAGCGATACTCGGACTCTTCGGGGAGCAAGGATACACCCGCTGGCGGCGACGGGGCGACCACTGGTGGCAAGGCAGCCCAGGGCGGTCGTTGGCTCATCACCATGCACGCGCATGGCGACGCCGAGAACCTGCGCATCGATCTGACCAGCGATCCTGCGTTGGCCCAAGACGACATCTTCCTGCTTCTCACGGTGGGGCTGACTCGAGCGGAGCTGGACCAAGCTCAGAGCGCGAGTGTTGGCGAGAGTGTCGCGCTGGAAGCGCTGGGAACGCTCAGCGGTGCAGACAGGGCAGTGTCCAAAGCGCTGCCAGTGATCGACGAGTTCCGATTCGGCAGTGCATACTCCTCGAAAACGGGACGCACCGAGCCAACGGTGACCATCGGCAAACGCTTGGCGCGACGGATCCGGGCCAACGTGACGAGCGGCTTGGCGGATTCGCGAGAGATCCGCTCCAACATCGAGTGGCGTCTGAGCCCGCGAGTCAGCGTGGAAGGCTCCTACGACAACGTGAACGACATTTCGAGTTCGTCTTTGGGTAACCTCGGAGCAGATATCCGATGGCGACTCGAATTCGAATGATGCTGCGCGCCGCAGGTTGTTTGGGCCTGCTGGCGTTCGCCCAAGCTTGCGGCGACGGCGAGGCGGACCAAATCATCGCCCCCAAGACCAGCGTGGTGTTGTACGGCGCGGCGGCAGAAACGGACCTGACGCCCTTTCCGTCCAATCGATACACGGTCGCCGATCTGGGCACGGCGACCGGGCTGCGCGTCGATCTTTCGGAGGCGACCACCGCGGATGCGATGGCCATGGAGCTGCCGGAGACCCTGGAGCAGCTATCCAGCTTGGACGGTTTTTCCACTACCGGTGGCGTGTTCATTCGCTTTTCGGCGCCTATCGATCCGCGCGGCATCGATCAACTTCCGGGCGCGGAGCCTCCCATCCTAGACCCGGTGCGAGACGCGGAGGAGTACACCAAGGCCGACGCGCCGCTGCTCCTGGTCAACGTGGACGAAGACTCACCCGAGTTTGCGGAGCCCGTGGGCATCGTGCCGCGATATTTCGAACAAGCGGAAGACGGTTTCTACACAGAAGACGAGTTCACGCTCATCGCACAGCCCGCAGTCCCCCTTCGACCCGGGACGCGCTACGCCCTGATCGTCACCGACAAGCTCCTCGCCCACGACGGCACTCCCGTGGGCGCCGAGCCGCTGATGCAAGCCGCACTCAGCAGCGCCAGTGACGACTACTCGAAGAGCCTGCGCAGCGCGATAGCCGCTGCTTCGAAGTCGGTGGGCTTCAAAACAGGCAGTGTCGTGGCGGCCACGCTATTCACGACCGCCAGCACGGTCACTGGCGTCGTAGAGATGGCCAAAGCCCGCCGCGCCGCTCCGCCACCGAAACAAGTCGATGCTTTCGAGGTCGAGTCCCCGCTCAGTGGCGCGGACACTCGGGTGCGCTTCGTGGGAAGTTTCGAAGCGCCAGAGTTCCGAAGCGCCAAGCCCGAAGGCAAGTGGCAGCTCGACTCCCAGGGGCGCCCCAAGGTCGCAAAGACCGAAAGCCTGGAGACATTCTTGGCCTTTTCCGACGCGACCCAAAGCGGCCCACGACCGCTGGTTTTCTACGCCCACGGCCTGGGTGGGGATAAGGACGGCTGCTGGGGCACTTCCCAGCGCCTCGCAAGCCTTTCTGACAAGGGGGTCGCGGTTCTTGCCATCGACTCACCCGAGCACGGCTCGCGCAGCGAGGGTGAAACCAATCTGATCAGCAGCGTGTTCGGCTTCTTCGGGATCGACGAGGACACCAACGAGTTCGACGTCGAGCGCGCCCGCGACAACTTCCGCCAGATGGCGGCCGACCAGTTGGAGCTGGTCCGTTTCGCCAAGAGCTTGAAAACCCTGGACCTGCTGCCCTTGGACGCCTCGGGCCAGCCGGCACCCGACGGAATCCCTGACTTGGACGTATCCGCCTTCTACTACATCGGCCATTCCTTCGGCGCCGTGCAGGCTGCCACCATCTTTTCATTGGCCCCGGAGATCGAGGCGGCAACCTGGAACGTGGGCGGCGCCGGACTCACGATGCTGCTGCGGGATTCGAACCTCTTCAGCCTGTTTCTGAAGACCTTGGCACCAACCACGACACCCTTCGGCGCCATCGCGCGGGTCATGGCCTTGAGTCAGGCCATCGTGGACCCCGGCGACCCGTTGAACTTCGCGCGCTACGCCACTCTCGAAACCCTCGACGGGGTGAGCGGCGGCAGCGGGCGCGATGTTCTGCTGCAGCAGGTGGTGGACGACACCATCGTGCCCAACTCGACCACCGAAGCGCTGGCGCGCGCGGCGGGACTGGGCGTCATGCATCCAGTGACGGCGGCCTCGGGCTTGGTAGAAGTGAAGGCGCCCGTCAGTGGCAACCTGCCCGGGGGCGGCACTGGCGTGGTGTGCCAGTTTGACAAGATAAACGGCAACAAGACCGCCGTGCACGGAGACCTGATTTTCGCCCCTGAGGGCCACGCCCAATACGTTTCGTTCTTCAAGTCGCGGATCGCCGCGAAACGCGCCAAGGTCAGCGCACCGTACTGAGCGAAGACGGGGCGACGGGGCAGAAGTGCTAGCGTACCGCCATGCGGCAGCGACGATTCTGGGGCTGGGGCTACGAGGACGTGTCGCCGAGCGCAAACGAGCTCGCGATGCTGGATGGGGCGCTTACGGGCCTTTTGGGCATGCAGGGCGCCGAGCCCCAGCCCAAGCCGCGCGTCGAGGAACTCACTCTGCGGGCGCCGAGGGTTTCGCTACCAGAGTCCCTCCAAGCGCTTTGCGACGAGTCACCCCTCAGCCGAGCCAGCCACAGTTTCGGCAAGTCGTATCGGGATCTGGTTCGCGCCTTCGACCGGGACTACGCGAATCCGCCCGACCTCGTGGCACACCCAACGACGGAAGCCGACGTCGTGCGCCTATTGGATGCCTGTGCGGACGCGCAAATCGCGGTGGTGCCCTACGGTGGTGGCAGCAGCGTATGCGGCGGGGTGGAGCCCGTCGTCTCTGGCGCATACAAGGGCACGCTTTCCTTGGATCTCGGGCGTTTGAGCCAAGTGTTGGATGTGGACACTCAGTCTCGCGCGGCGCGGGTGCAAGCCGGTGTGCTCGGGCCTGCCCTGGAAGAGCAACTCAAGCCCCACGGCCTGACGTTGCGCCACTATCCGCAATCCTTCGAGTTCTCGAGCCTAGGCGGCTGGATCGCGACCCGAGCCGGTGGACACTTTGCCACCGTGTACACGCACATCGACGACTTGGTTCAGTCGCTGCGCGTGGTGACTCCGTCCGGGCTGATCGAAACCCGACGTTTGCCAGGCTCCGGTGCCGGACCCGATCCGAACCGTATGTTCATCGGATCGGAAGGCACCCTCGGCGTGATAACGGAGGCTTGGGTCCGCCTGTTCGAGCGACCCAAGTTCCGCGCAAAAGCGTCGGTTCGCTTCGAGAGTTTCGCGGCCGGAGCGAAGGGCCTGCGCGCACTCTCCCAGAGTGGTCTGTTCCCAGCGAATGCCCGCTTGCTCGATCCCGTGGAGGCCATGATGAACGGCGCCGGGGACGGCAGCCACGCGCTGCTGCTCGTCGGCTTCGAGTCGCACGATCACACGCTGGCGGCCTGGCTCGATCGAGCCGTCGAGCTGTGCCGCGATCTGGGTGGAAAGGCCGACCCCGGTGACATACGTACGGACGTCAGTGAGAGGTCGGGAGCGGGCGCTGCTGGCGCGTGGCGCCAGGCTTTTTTGCGCGCCCCTTATCTCCGAGATGAACTAGTCGCCCGGGGCGTGTTCGTGGAAACCTACGAAACAGCTGTAACCTGGGATCGCTTCGACGCGTTGGACGAGTCCGTGAAGGCGGCAGCACGGCAGCTCGTCGGGACCCAGGCGATCGTCACTTGCCGGGTCACCCACACCTACCCAGACGGAGCGGCGCCCTACTTCACCGTGATTGCCCCAGCGCGGCTGGGAGCGGAGCTGCAACAATGGGACGAGATCAAGGCCGCCGTGACCGAGGCCGTGTTGAAGGCGGGAGGAACCACCACCCATCACCATGCCGTGGGCCGTGACTGCCGTCCTTACTACGAGACGGAAGTGCCGCCCCTCTATCGCGACAGCATGCGGCACGCGAAAACACGCCTCGATCCCGTCGGCATCCTGAACCCCGGTGTACTCTTCGCCAGCCCTCGTCCCTAGTGGCCCCCTTTCGCTCCGCTAGCTCGGTGTTAAGCTCCTGCGCGTGAACGTCCGCCTGGTCAAAGAATACCGATTCGAAGCCGCCCATCGCTTGCCCAACGTGCCCGAGGGCCACAAGTGCCAGCGCTTGCATGGGCACAGCTTCAAAATTGAAATCGCCATCGACGGACCCGTCGACGAGAGCAGCGGTTGGTTCATCGACTACGGCGCATTGGACGAGATCTGGGCGCCGATCTACGACGCCCTGGACCATCGCTACCTCAACGAAGTGGACGGCCTGGAAAACCCAACCAGCGAAATCCTCGCGCGCTGGCTGTGGCAGCGCATCAAGCCACAACTCGCGCCCCTGTCCCGCATCACCGTTTTCGAAACCTGCGACGTGAGATGCGAATACGAAGGCGACTGAGCGGGGCCGACTCGAATCCAACGGATTTGGTATTTGGGGGGTCGAGCATTGGTGCGCGCGAGGGCGCTACTCCCGCGCTTCCCCTCGCGATCGCAGCGCGAGCGCTAGCGCGAGATTAGGGCAGCAACGCCGCCACATCGCTCGACCCCCAAACCAACCAATACACTCAAGCGTGTACGTTGATTCCGAGACGGCGGCGCAGGGTCGTGTGTTCTTCGGATAGGGTCGACTGATACAGGTCGTCGATTTGGCGCCCGACGGGAATTCCGTTGATTGGAAAGCGACGAACTACGTCCACCGCCCGACGGACATCCCCGCTCAGCAGCAGGCCGACCCGCCCCCCAAGTAGCGCCGTCTCGTCGAGCCAGCGCTCGATGCGTGCGCGGGCGCCACGCGTCGAGACGTTCTTGGAAGCTTCGGCGAGCTCGTCGCGTTCGCCGTCGTTCATGCGCTCCTCCAGGGCTTCAGCGAAGAGCCGCGGTGGGCCATCGAGATCTTCCAACCCTGGTGCATCCGACAGGAGCAGCGCGCCGACCACGACCTTGGCCAGGCGCTGGGGCGAAGGGCAAGCCCAGAGGAAACCGTTGGCGCCGTGCAGGTTGGCCAAGGCGCGCGCCCACAAGAATGCGAGTTCCGACAGTTCCAGGCCACTGCCCAAGGCGCGATCGGCGATTGCCACGGGCTCGTCCAGGGCGAGGGCAGCTGTGCCCTGGGGAAAGTCGCTGACGACATAGAGCGGCGGCGTTTCCATACCCATCAACCGGCAGGTCCAACTCAAGCTCCGCGCGATCATCGTGGTGCTTCCGGCTTCCTGCAGAGCGCCACTCTCGTAATCCAGCAGCTCGCCCGCCTCTTTCAACTCGTCGAAACAGAGGGGGAGTGCCGATGGCGCACACACACCAAGGAGGCGACCCAGAGGCTCATCCCGCTCCGGCGCGAACAGCTCGAAGTCCGCGTCGCTCAACGTCGTTCGTGCGGCAATCAACCCCTCGGGCTGATGCGCGTCGGCATTGAGAGACTCGTTGATGTCGGCCTCCCCGAGATGGTCGAGAATGCAGGCGGCATTCCAAGCACTGTCGTCAGCGCGAACCTTCTCGAAGGCCCAGAGCGCGCGCCTCACGATGTCTGGATCCTGGGGGCGAACCCGGGCGGCAGCACGCAGAACGTCGGCGGCGGAGTCGTGGTCACGCGCAGCTTGGTGTAGCTCGGCAATCCAGAGCAGAAGCTCCACGTCGTCCGACCGCAGTTCCGCCGCACGCTTGAAACCGCGCAACGCACCTTCGGCATCATCCCGTACGTCACGGTGCAGCATGCCGAGCTTCTTGCTCAGATCCCAGCCGAGCTCTGCATCCGAACTACGCTCGATGACGAATTCGTACACCTCAATCAAATCGTCGAAGCGCCGACCCGCGCCCAAGACCGCCGACGCGATTTCCAGCGCCTCGAGCGTCTCAGGGTGTTCGGCGAGTGCTTCTCGACACAGCACGACAGCTTCCTTGCCGCCCGGTAGCTCGGCTTGGGCTATCCGAGCGGCATCCACCAAAGTCTGCGCTGCCTCGACCCCCTCCAGTCGCTCAGCAAGCCGCCGACGCGCCGTTACTCGGGCCGGTGCGCGTCCGATCTGGTCTTGGGCACGCACCAACATGTCGAGGGGGTCACGACTCGACGATTCCTCTGCCCACTGTTCGATGGTCGCCAGGGCCTTTTCAGCGCGCTCGGCGTCCTCGACCCAGGCCCGAGCGATAGCCGCCAGTTGAGCCTCGCGCAGCTCGGGGTCTTGCAACGCATCGAGATGCCTGCGGCGCATCGATTCCAGGCGTCGGAAGTCCTTCTGCTCCGCCAGGACGTCGCAGGCGCCGTCGAGGGCGCCGGCGTGCATGGGATCCAGGGCCAGGGCCTTGTCGAAGTTGTGGGCGGCCTCAGCCAGACTGGAGAGCTCCTGTTTGCAGCGCCCGATTCGGAAGTAGACGTCGGCCCGTTCCGGGTCCCGAGGGCCGAGGGAGAGCAGCCGCTTCTTGTACTCGGTGATCGCCTCGCCGTGACGCCCCGCGTCGAAGTGAGCGTTGCCGTTGCGAATGGATTCCGGGGTGGCGCCCGTGGACGACGGAGGCGGGGGAATGCTCGCGGGATCGTTGACGATGACGTTTGGCGGCACGAGCAAAGGGAAAGCCTTGGCGGCCGACATGAAGCCAACCGCAGACAGCAACTCGAAGCCCTTTGCCTCACGCATCCGCTCGTACAGATCAGCGGCCGAGATGCTTCGGGTGTCCACCGCGCTAAAGGCGCCGCGTAGGGTTGCGCTGAGACAGTGCAACAGGGGCGCGGCGGGCAGTTTGCGCTCGGACTCCAACGCTGAAGCCGCGACCACGAGCGCCACGTCCGTACCCTCCAGGGCCTCCTTGGCCGCGTGCACGATTTCGGCAGCGAGGAAGGGATCGTCCGGGCCCTCATGGTGAAGGTCCAGCAGCACGAGCACGTCCATGGGCACTCGGTCCAGCGATTGACCGATGGCGTGCAGCGATGCTTCGTAGTCTGACGTGCGCAAGGCGACGTCCTCTCCCGCAGTGGTCGCCATTCCCGAAAAGACCAACAACGCGTGCCCGGGCTCGCGGCGACGAGCCAACTCGCCATCCAAGGCTTCGATCAAGCCGTCTTCGGGTTCCAGCTCCCGCTTGGTGAAACGAAGATGCGAGTCAGCCAGGAGCTCCACGAAGTCCTGCCTGGCCGATGATCCTACGCTGCGCGGAGCGTCGTCGGACCCAACTAGATAGGCGATTCGCATCAGGTTGATAGGGGGAACTGCGCGCGGGGAGCGCAGGTCAGTCTTCGGGTTCGTATCCCCAGTCTGGGTCTAGCCCTGCCAGCGCGGCGAAGGACGTCGGGTGGTAGGGCGGGCGGGGCGTAATGCCTTGGGCCACCTCTCCGCCCCGAGCACTGAGAAGCCGCGCACAGATGGCGAGGCAGCCCTTGCCCTGGCACCAACCAGTACCAAAACCGGTGTAGCGCTTGACGGACTCGATGTCGCGATGGCCCAGCTCGAGCGCGTGCTCTAGTTCACTGAGCGTCACGTCTTCGCAGCGGCAAACGAGGGTCTTCATGCCGGGCTGGCCAGTGTAACTCCCGCAGCGGGCGTTGCACCAGGGCTTGATCGCGGCGGACGGTGCACCAGGGCTTGATCGACGCCGGAGGCCGCTGAACCCGGGCGCAATCGCTGCGCGAGGCGGTGTCATCTGCTATGTTGCCCCACCGTCGAGGGGGCAGCGTAGCTCGCCTCGAGCTGGAGGTCCGTGATGAGAATGCTCGCCGTCAGTTGCGGTTTGCTCCTTGCAGCATGTGGTAGCAGTAGCGACGCGGGACTGTTTGGTTCGACTCAGTCCGGCACAGGCGGCGGCGCGGCGGTTGGGGGTTCCGCCGCGGGCAGTTCGGGGAACGGCGGGCTCGCGAGCGGCGGTTCTGGAAACAACGGCACCGGTGGAACCACCGCGAGTGGCGGAAGCGGTGCGACGGGCGGGGAAGGCACGAGTGGCGAGCCTGGGACGGGCGGAGAAGTCAACACCGGCGGTGGTGCTGGCATGGGTGGCGATGGCACGGGAGGCAACCCGGCTGCGGGCGCCGTTTCCTGCGGCGGGATCAACAACTGCAAGCGCCCCAGCAACTTCTGCTGTGTCTTCTTGAGCGGCACCGCTGTACCCACGCCGACTTGCCAAGCCAACGCAGCGCCATGTTTTCCAGGCACGGTCGTTTTGTGCGACGGTCCCGAAGACTGCATCAATGGCACCGTCTGCTGCGGCCAGCTGGTCAATTCGCCGCAGTTTGGCCAGGCCTACAATGATATTCAGTGCAAGCCGGCCCACGAGTGTGAGTACTCCAAGGACCGACGCGTGATCTGCGGCGACTCGACGTGCCCTGGCGGGCTGAAGTGCAGACCGAGCAACCTGCTCCCGGACATCAACCTCTGTTCGCCCAAAAGCAACTAGTCCGTGCCGCATAGGCTGGCGAGGGAGCCAATCGGGCGAGCTGCGCGGAACTCGATGTCACATGGCAGCGGGTCCTTGAGGGACTCTGCAAAACCGACCGTCAGGGGCTCGTTCCAACGCCGGGGACCATCCACCCGCGCGCGTATGACGCCATTGACGTCGATGAACCAGGTTTCCGGGTATAGCTTCGTCCCGTAGACCTCACGCACCACCTTGGCGTCGGGATCCATCAAGACGATGAAAGGTGGCTTTTTCGTACCGATGACCGACTGCAGCGTGGCTCGGGCGTCGTCTGCGGTTTCATCCGTGCACAGGGTGACTAGCTCGATGCCCTTGGTTGCTTTCAACATGCGCCCCAGCTCTGCCAGAGAGGGCATCTCTTCAAGACAGGGCCGACAGGTCTTGGTCCAAAAATTCATGATCACGACCTTGCCGCGAAAGTCGGAGAGCTTTCTGCGATCACCATCCAAGGACGCAAGGTCGAAATCTGGCGCCCGGCGGTTGCGCGCCGCGTAGTTAGGCGCCAGCGCGCATAGCGGCGCGCAGACGCGGCGGTTCTCGGCATCCCGAGCGGTCCGCGCAAAGGAGTATACGGCTACCGCGGCAATCGCCACGATCAGGAGCTGAGCAACCTGCGCCGGCTTCACAGGCTAGGTGTTAGACCACGTTGCCGTGTCAGGCAAACGGCAAAAAGGCGCGGCCGGCCACTAGTGGCCCCGGGCCAAGGGTGTTGGACTATGATGGGGTGTGGGGATGATACCGGCCGAGGTCAGCGAACTATCGCTACTAGTGCAAGCGCTATTCGAGGCTGCGGACCGCGCCACCATTGGCACTCTGGTCAGTGTCTCGCGTCCCGCCGGCCACCAGGTTCAGCTGGTCAATCGCGCGCTGCTGAAGCTGCTCGACTGCTCCGAGCTCGAAGTGGTCGGGCGACCCTTGTCGTCGGTCTTCCACGCGAGCTCCATGGACTCCCTCTTGCCGTGGGTACAGGAGCGCGCCGCCGGGACTGGACAACCACGGCTCACCTTGCGTCTCGCGAAAGAAGAGTTGCCAGTCCAAGTCAGTGCGCGACCCTTCCCCTCGGGGGACTCGGTGGCGTTGGTCTGGGTCATTTCCAGTGATCAGGACGCCGCGCAGCGAGCGCTAGAGCAATCCGAGCGGAGCTTTCGTGAGATCATCGAGTCCGCCCCAGACGCGATTGGAATCGGCACGCGCAGCGGCATCGCATACGCGAACTCGGCGATGTGCACCCTATTGGGCCACACTTCCTCACGAGCGCTACTCAACACGCCATTCGCCGAGCACCTGCGCCCACAAGACGTGGAGTACGCTCGGGCCCGCCTAGCGCGGGTCTTTGACGGGGAGCATTTTGGCGAGCCCTTCGCTCTGGGGGTCCGGCGCGGAGATGGGAAGCTGGTAGACGTCGAGTTCCTTGGGATGAACATCGCCTGGGACGGAGAACCCGCTGCCCTGGTGATTGGTCGGGACCTCGGCGAGCGCCGCGCCTTGCAAGCGCAGTTGATTCAGGACGATCGATTCTCTGCGGTTGGGACGTTGGCTGCCGGCGTAGCGCACGAAATCAACAACCCTCTATCCTACACCCTGCTCAACTTGGAGTATCTGGTCAAAGAGATCCGCAAAGGGCAGTTCTCCGACCAGGATGGGGACCGATTCTCTGTGCGCATCGACGAGGCGCAGCACGGCGTGGCGCGAGTGCGCGCCATCGTCGAAGATCTCGAGGCCTTCTCCAGTCGTGATGAACCAAGCACCCTGATGCCCGTGGACTTGCGGCAAGTGCTGCTTGCAGCAATGCGCATGGCATCCCATGAGCTCGATGACCGCGGCAGCATCGTCGACAAGGTCGGTGACGCGCCCCGGGTGCTGGCCGACCCGGCGCGCCTGGAGCAGGTATTCGTCAATCTCCTGATCAACGCCGCGCAAGCCCTCGTACGTCGGCCACAGAAGCGCGGCACGATTACCGTCTCCGTTCTCGAACCCAAGAAGGGCCACGTGACCGTGCAGGTCGCTGACGATGGCGCCGGGATTGCCCAGGAACACTTGGACCGTGTGTTCGACCCGTTTTTCACGACCAAGCCGGTGGGCGTCGGCACGGGCCTGGGGCTGCCCATCTGTCACAGCATCGTGACATCCTTTGGCGGCAGCATTGGCGTCGAAAGTACGTTGGGTGAGGGCACCATTTTCTCAGTGACCCTTCCCATCACTGCGGAACAGGTTCGCGCCAGTCAAGCTCCTCCCCCGTCAAGTGAAGTCGCCCCCCGTGCGCGAGTATTAGTCGTGGACGACGAGGAAGCCGTCGCGGCGATGCTGGAAAGGCTGCTGGAACCCGCTCACGACGTCGAAACGTCGACGGCGGGCGCAGACGCCCACAACCGCCTCATGCGGCCGCCGGAGATCGATGTCGTGCTTTGCGACCTACTGATGCCCGGCATGAGCGGAATGGACCTGTATCGCGAGCTGAAGAAGGACGGCAAGGGCATGGAAAATCGGTTGATCTTCATGACGGGCGGCGCCTTCACGGCCCGCGCTGCCGAGTTCTTGAAAGAAACTGACATCGTTCACGTGCAGAAGCCCTTCAATGCAGAGCAGCTCTTGAGCCTGGTTGCCGAAGCGATCGAGCGTCTCCGCCGACAGTGACGCTCGGCCTCGCGCTATCTGGCGAGGCGTGCCACTGCAGTGCTACTTGCCAAAAGATGCACCTATTCGAGTCGCCACCAACGCGACTTGCCGATGAAATCGGCGAAGTGACTCGTCCACTGCTCGATGCCAGGCTGGATGATGGGATTGTGAATCTGGGATGCCTGCTCCGAAGTGATCTCCTTGCAGTTCTGATACGACCCAACGGTCGTCGTCGACGTCCACGTGTCGTCGCAGATTCCTGTCCTGATCCCCCCATAAACGTCGTAAACTCGGTTGCTCACATAGTAGCTCATGATGTTGGTGCGCGGGAGGGTGAACCACGAGTAGGCACTCGGATCGCAGGTGCCCCATTGCCCCAAGAGAGGTACGAGGGTCACATTCAGGTTGCTCAGATAGTCTCCGATATTCGGGTCCTCCCCGGTACTAGAGAGCTCATCGCCATCGAAGAGACCCCAGGCGCAACCCTGAGATATCCACCGAACCTGTGCGTCCCCATATGTCTGCAGGTCATCGTACTCGAAGGTATGTGCCAAGCCCAGGAAGTGCCCGAACTCATGCGCGAAGTGGGCGGAGTCGGCGACTCCGTAGCCGTATTGATCGAGGAGGCCGCATCCAGCAATCGATGTTGCATCGAGCGCCGCGACGTGCACGAAGTTTTCCCCCAGACTGGAAGCGCCGCCTGAATACGGGCATGAGCCCGCCGAGAAGCCCCAGGTTAGGAAGGCCACAGCCCGAGTGGGAGTCCGCTCAGCGTAGAACGAAGCTATTTTACGGGCAAGCGTGCCGCCCCCAGCAAGCTCCATGGTGTTCAAGCCGTAGTCGGCGATTGTGTCCAGGTCCTTGTAGCCGGTCGGCGGCCACCGATTGTAGAGCACCTCCACGCCATGCAATCGATATATCTCGTTCGCCGCCGTCACATAGGCCAATATGTCGTTGACGCTAACAGGCGTCTTCCTAGTGACGCCGTCGGAGTCGCTGACCTGATACGCGAGGAGCCGCGTAGAGTGTTCGGCGGCCGACGGGAGCCAGAGCTCGTGAAGGCCGCTGCCGTTCAGAACGTACCCAGTGCCAGTGTCCAGCCAGGTGAGGGCGAGAGGTATCGGCATGCCACTTCGTTGGTAGCAGAAGGCCGATCCGTTGCACACGTCGTACTGGCTGTAGGTGGTGCTCGAACCCCGGAATCCCACATGGGCGTACGCGAGTGGCGCACTCCAGGGTATTGGCGCACTCACCACTCCTTCAGTCGCACGCCAACGCCAGCTGCCCGCTCCGTACCAGACGTCCCACTCATTGGCAGGTGCGGTAACCCGCAGGGCGCAACGCACGCCGGTAGACGCGCTCGTCGGCGAATCGAGCTGGTCATAGGCTCGGAACTTCTGGAGCTTCGAACTGCTCCCGTTGCGAAACTGCGCGCCACAGTCCGTGAGGATGTCTGTCAGAGGAGAGCTGTAGCCGTATGTCGAACTGCCGTACCACGACTTCGTCCAGGTCTCGCCCCAGGTGCTGGCGTACATCGTGCTCGGGTAGTCGGAGCTCGTGGGCGCGATGGCAAACCAGCCGTCGATGAAGCCACTGAAAACAGCGCCGCCACCCTCGATATCGACAGTGCTGCCCCTATACTCGTTGAACCCGGCGTTCCAACTCACCGAACCGATGTGCCGGTAGTGACTGGTGCCATGGCTTCCCTCTCCGTACCAAACGTACTTCGGGACACCGCCATCAACAGTTCGTTTGACGCAGCGAACGCCGCTAGGCGCTGTGTAGAGTGTCCAACCAGTGCCACAATCGTAGTAGGCCTGGGCGGGAGAGGCGAACAGCATGGTCACTGCGACTGCGCAGAGCATGGCCAGTATCAGCTTCTTCATCTCAACCTCGCATTCTCTCGGACTCTTCCGAGCGCCAGGCAGAGCGTAGTGCTCCGACGGCGCACGACAAAGGGGCTCCGAAAGCCGCGCTGACAAATCTCATGCGTCTGTTCCGGACGGCCCGCGGACCACGCTATCTGATGCAAATCAGGCTTCGCGAGTGGAACTCCGGCGCGACTTGCCTGAGCGCAACGCGAAACTTCCACCCAAGACATCCACGCCTCCCCGGTCAGTCTGCCAACGCGGGTCCGGGGGCTGGTCCAACAGCGCAAATAGTCAATGGGACCCAAGGCTCGACCCGTCGCCGGTTTTCAAAGTGTTCGGAGGTGCGAACATGGCGACGATCGATACCGGCAGCGGACACAAGAAGCGGGATGTGAACAGTGAACTCCCCCTGGTTCCCTTCATCGACTTTCTGCTCTGCTTGGTCGCGTTCCTGCTGGTAACCGCAGTTTGGTCGCAAATGGCGCGCCTCGAGGCCACGGCCCAAGTGCCGGGCCAGGGGGATGCACCTACAGAGCCGCAGAAACGCCTACACGTGAAGATCAAGGACCGCAGTTTCGAACTCGTATGGAAGCAGGGAGAGACGGTGGTGGCTACGTCGCAAGTTCCGCGCAAAGCCGAATCTCGCGCCGATGGGTCCCTGCGCTATGCCGCGCTGGAGAAGCGCTTGGCCGCAGAGTGGCAATCCCACGGGGAGCACAAGGCCGAAAACGATGCCAAGCGCGACCTTGCGGTGTTGCATTCCCCGAACGACATCGAGTTTGGGGAGCTTGCTGGAGTGCTCGATGCGATCCACTCGCCATCCCGCCGCTTTGGACCCAAGCAGGACAAGATCGCGGCCTTCAACGTGAGCTTTGCTGCGCAGTGAGGCGAGCAATCAAGACCTCTCGGCCGCTTGGCTCAAGTGCCCACGCCTCGATGCTCGAGAAA
Organism: Polyangiaceae bacterium; assembly: GCA_965222375.1. Classification (GTDB taxonomy): domain Bacteria; phylum Myxococcota_A; class Polyangia; order Polyangiales; family Polyangiaceae; genus JACKEA01. The sequence goes on along the minus strand of CBDCTZ010000016.1, from coordinate 462,669 downwards.
CGGCCGCACCGCATCGAGAAAAAGTTGGGGGCGGTCGATATGCGCGAAGTGCGATCCCTCATCTAGCCACACCAGCCGTGCACCCGGCACCAAGGCGTTCAGGCGTCGCGCAATGCGCGGGGGCACCATCGGGTCACGCTTGGCATAGACCAAGAGCAGCGGAACTGGAAATGGCTGTCGACGCTTCTTGCGAGCCTCCAGGTCGGCAACGAAACTCCGGAGCCCCTGCGGAGACATGGTCTGCTTGAGGTGACGGTAGAAGCTCCGCACGCCTTCGTCAGTGGCAAGGGGCTCGCCGTAGGCACGAGCCTCCTCTCGGGATTTCAGGGATTCATCGTAGTAGTGCACGTTCTTGTGAGCCCATCGAAGGGGGTCTCGATGAACTAGAGCCGTGAGCAGGCGCTCGCTACCCGGAACCGAGAGCACGGCGGAAAGGGCGCGGACGCGCAACTCGGGGACTCCAGGCGAATGCTCGTTGACCAAGCAAGAAAACAGCTCGGGGTGGGCCAGCGCAGCGCGCATACACAAGTAACCGCCCATGCTGTTGCCAATACAAGCAGCACCGACAATGCCGAGGGTGTCAGCCAGTTCGAAGATCCACTCCGCCAGGTGCTGTGGGCTGTAATCCGCATCCACCTTGTCCGTGAGCCCCGAACCAGGCAGATCTGGGGCCAAGACGCGAAAGTGCTCGGCAAAGGGTTCGAAGACGTAACGAAACGAGTAGGAAGTCGTCATCAGGCCGTGCACGAGCAGTAACGGCGGGCCCTCACCCATCTCGCGGATGTGCACGCTATGACGCCCAAAGTGTTTCGAGTACACGATCTCGTCGATGCCGAGGGTCTTGTCGAACGCGTGGGGCAGCCTGGGCAGCTCCGGTAGCTCGTCGTAGGGCACAGGCTGAAAGGGGCGAAGCACGGCGACTAGCTTTCAGGACCTGCGGGGCTAGGGCAAGGGCATGTGTACATCCGTGAGGGTTTGGGGAAGGTCGCGCCGCGGCTGCGCCGTGAGATGACCCCGTGCTATTGTGAACCGATGCATCGTCGGAAGAGCGGTCCGCGGCGGGCCTGGATTCGCTCGTGCGCTGTGGCGGCGTGCGCAGGGCTGTCTCTTTCGGCCTGCAGTGCGCCGGAGTTCAAAGCACTGCCCGGAACGGGTGGCAGCGCGGGACAAGGCGGGACGAGCAGCGGCGGAGCGAGTGGCACCGGCGGCAGTGCGGGCGGCGCCAGCGGAGGAACCGCTGGCACCGATGGCGGCGTGGACGCCGGGGGATCCGGCGGGTCCAGTGGCGGCGACGCGGGGAAGCAGTGCCCGGGGCCGCCAGGAGCGGCATCAATAGATTCGACGACCTTGGACTTCACTGGCGCTCCGTACACCTTCCCGAAAGAGAACCTCGAGAGACACATCAAGATCACTCCACCAGCCGCCGGCCACTTCACGAAGGCGGAGCTGACATTTGAGCTCAAGTTTGCGGCCGCGAGCATTAAGAGCCCGACGACGGCTCAGCGCGTGATCCAGCTCCGCAACTTGGGTGTCCCGAAAAGCGAACTGTCCGAGGACCCAGGGTGCTTCTTCGGGATGCTGGTCAACCAAAACCAAGCACAGCTCACGATGTGTGGGCACGCTCCCGGCACGCAGTCGGACCCAATCAGTTGGAAGTCCGAGGTCTGGTACCAGGTATCGATTACCTACGACACCACGGCAAAGGCGGCGGACCTGGAAATCGTTGACGGTGGCGCGAAGACGATAGTGTCTCACAAGCCCGGAACAACGATTTATCCAATCGGACAGGGGCTCATCTTGCACATCGGACAAAGCACGAACTCGCCCGCCAACACGAATCTGGAAGGCGCCAAAGTGAGAAACCTAGTCGTGACCCTCGATCCGGGCACGCCATGGTGCGACGGCTACCCCTTCACGTAAGACCCATCGGCACCCGGCAAGACCCAGCGCAACTCCACGGTGCAAACCCACGGTTTGCGCGACATCGAGGTGCAGCAATTCCCGTGGCTTTTGCGCAGGGAACGCGCTGGCCCATGTCTTGCTGATGTCCAGGGCATGTCTCACCATGTCCTCGTCACCAGAAGTGTTTTCATGTCCACTTTGCTCCTGGGGGCCTTGGGTTGCGCGGGCACCATTGGCGATGCGGAGGACGAGCTCGGAGGCGCCGCCGGAGCTGCCGCGGGCGGGACCGCAGGCGTGGCGGGCGCCGGAGGTAAGGCAGGCAGCGGTAACACCGCGGGCGTCGGCCTGGCGGGAGGGCGGGCAGCGGCGGCGCTGCAACCGGTGGCAGCGCCGGAGCGGGCAATGCGGCCGGTGGAGGAAGCGCGGGCGCGGGCAACGCGCCGGGCGGAGGCGGCTCGGGTGGCGGAAGCGGCAATGCGCCGGGCGGAGGCGGCTCGGGTGGCACGTCCACGGGCGGAACCGGCAACGCGCCGGGCGGCGGCGGCAGTGGCAACGCGCCGGGCGGAGGTGGCACAGGTGGCGGCGTAACCAAGTCGTGCCCGGCGAGTGGTCCTGTCAATATCTCGATGTGGAATAGTTCGCCATGGGTCGCACCGAAGTCGGGGCCTGCCGAGACGACCATCACTTTGTCGAAAGAGAAGTGGAAGCACTACCAGCGCTTCCAGCTGGACCTCGACTTCGATGTGACGGAAATCCAGGAGCCTTACAACTGCTTCTTGGAGCTGCGCAATGTGGGTGCTTCCAACGGCGGGCCCCACCCGTGGCGCTACTTCTCCGTGTGCACGAAGAACGACTCGGGAAAGAAGGCGATTTACGTCGTGTATGGCGCAAAAACCCCGGCGGCTGAATTCGCCTACCTGACCAAGTCGTTCACGCTACAGAACAACACTTCGTACCACTTCAACATCGTCTACGACGCCAAGGCGTTGCAGACGAGCATGACGCTGACGCCCGCGGGTGGGCAGCCCGTCACGCTGTAGACCCCGATCACTAGCTCCATCGTCCCTCAAGGCAGCGGGCTCACGCTCTTGGTGGGGTTCAACACGAACCACCCGGATTACCCGACCATCAAGCCGCCTTGGAACTGGTCCTTCCGCAACCTCAAAGTCAGCATGACCCCAGGCGGCCCCTACGGAGCTTCGGCGCCCGCCTGCGCCTAGGAGCCGCGCACGCGCCCGACGCTCGCTACAACGTCTTCTTCATGATCACCGCGTCCTGCCCGCGATCGTAATAGCGCGGCTTGCGCGCGCTGATACCAAAGCCTCGTCGCAGAAATAGGTCCAAGGCGGCCAGGTTGGAGTCCGCGGTTGCGAGCCCGAGTTGACGTGCGCCGCGGCGTCGCGCCTCCTTCTCGACGCTTTGGAGCAAGGCGCCGCCAAACCCCCGTGCTCGATGCGGCGCAGCAACCGCGATCGCATCGAGCCAAGCTTCCCCGTCCCGCCACGAGAGCGCCGCAAAGCCAATCACATCCCCATCCAGCTCGAGCACGATGCTGAAAACATCGGGATGCGTCGCCATCTGCTCGCCTCGACGCCGGGCACCCGGGTGGTACTCCCCAAAGCTGTGTCGCGATAGCCAACCCAGCGCGTTCGCGTCGTCAGCGCGAGCGCGACGCAAAATCGGAGTCTGGGCGGCTCTCACCTCCAGAGGATGACCCGTGCCGAATTCGGGCGCAACGCGAGGGATCGTCGACAGATCCACGAACAATCGCGTCAGCTCCCTTCGCGTGTCATGCTTCAGCGCAATGTGGCGCTCGCTGGCACTGCTATCGGTCACCCTCACCGCCTCGGTCGGGATGGCCAAGGACGAGGCACCGAAGCCCGAGTACATCGCCAGCACCCTGGCTTCCGGACGTTGCGATTTCGGCAACTGCCTCGAATACGGCTGGACCACCCGAGTCGACAAGCACAGCTTGGTGACCCGATGCGACTTCAGCGATTGCAGCGAATACGGTTGGACCACGCGCGGCCCCAAGGGCAAGAGCAGCGTCACGCGTTGCGACTTCGGCAAGTGCCTCGAGTACGGCTGGACCACTCGCCACCCGGACGGCAAGAGCAGCGTGACGCGCTGCGACTTCAGCAAGTGCTGGGAGTACGGTTGGACGACGCGTTATCCGGACGGCAAGAGCAGCGTGTCTCGCTGCGCCTTCAGTGACTGCGCGACCAAGGGCTGGTCCACACGCTTGCCCAACGGCGAAAGCGTGCGCTGCACCTGCAACTTCGACGATTGCAAGAAGAACGGCGCCGACTGCGACTAGGCCGCCCAGGGTATCCCCAAACGGAGCTTGCGAGCCTATTCTAAAGGCATGCTTCGCTTCGTCGCCGCTGCTGCCCTCGCGCTCGCGCTCGTAGCCTGCAGCAAGAAGAAGAAGCCACCCCCGCGACCGACCGGGCCGCCCACAGCCAGGCCGAGGGCGACGCCCAACCCAGCGCGGCTGCCCGTCGCTCTCGCCGTGTCGAAGCTCGGTGTGTTCGTCGCCATGGCAGACGGTCGCGTGGAAAAACGACCCCTGGGACCAACGGCGTCCCGACACATCGTCGCGTCAGGCGTGCGCACCATGACCAAGCAGGCCGCATCCGAAGTCGCGCCGGCAAAGATGGACGCTTCAGCGGAGGACGCCAAATCCGCCAAGCCTCCGGTAGCGATCAACAGCGCGGACGCCAAGGCGAGCGCCGACGCCTTGGGTGCAGGCGTAGCTGCCTCGAGGGTGATCACCAACGGCAAGGGAGTGCGCGCGTTGGCGGCCGCCAAGGACGGCAGCTTGCTCGCGGTGACGCACGCCTTTGCCCACGGCCGCGAGATCTGGCTCTACGATCAAGCCACGCTGAGTATTCGCGGTCGCCTGGGCAAGGAGGCGGACGGCCAGCACCGCTTGGCCTTGAGTGACGACGGCAAGCTGCTCGTGGCTCAGGGCGGAAGCGTTACGCTGTGGGATACGGAATCGAAGGAAAAGCTACGCGAACTGCCCGTCAAGGAGCCCCAGGGGGTGCGGATGAGCGCAGACGGCTCCGTGCTCGCCATTCAACAGCGTGGGGAGCCTTCCTTCGAACGCCCCATGAAGGGCGGCGGACACGAGTGGGTCATGCCATCGCCTTCGATCGTGGTCATGCAGTCCGACGGCAAGAGGTTGCGGCTCGAGAAAGATCTGAATCCGCTCGCCGACTACGCCCTCACGCCCGACGGCAAGTTGCTGCTCATCGGCCACTACTCCGGCGGGCTGGACGTCGTTCCATTCGTTGGCAAGCAGCGCAAGACGGACGATCTATTGCTCGCGTCCCTGACCGTAGCTCCGGATTCGAAACGTGCGGCGGTGGGAAGCACGGACGGCTTCGTCCACCTGGTCGACTTGGCAGATCCCAAGAAGACCGTGCGTCTCAGCAATGACGATCAGCCCCAGCAAATGGCGTTTTCCCACGATGGCAAGACGCTCTACGTATTGACGCGCACGAAGGTCAACGTGCTCTCGCTGCCATGAGCTTGGCGATGTGCGTGCGTCGGGTTAGACCGCCGGCATGGGGACCCAAGAAATCCGAGGCCGCTGCTTCTGCGGTTCCATTCAGTTTGCGCTAACTCCGCCCACGGACTTCTGCGCGCATTGTCACTGCGAATCCTGCCGCCGCTCCCATGCTGCCGCATTCGTAACCTGGACGTCGGTGCCCAAGGAGCGGTTCCGCGTGCTTCAAGGCGAGGAGCTGATCACGTGGTACCGCTCGTCGGATTGCATCGAGTGGGGTTTCTGCGGCACCTGCGGCTGTTCCGCCCTGTACCGGGCAACCGCCGAGGGTCACCCGGAGCAGCCCAAAGTCGATCGCATGTACGTCGCCGTCGGCGCCCTCGACGACGACCTGGACCGCGAACCATCAGCGCATGTCAGCTACGAAGAGCGTGCAGCCTGGTTGTCAGATCTCGATGGCCTACCCAAGCACCGCGGCAAGACCGACGAGCGCATGGACGGCTAGACATCATGCCGACGCCGCGCACCATCTTCGAAAGCGCCCGACTCGGCTTTCGCGAGCTCTGCGACAGCGACCTCGGCGACTTGGCGGCGCTGTATGCGGATCAGGAGGTGATGCACTACTTCGAAAGCACACGGACGCGACTACAAGCAGCGCAACAGATCCGCGCCAGCCAAGAGTACTACGAGCGCCTCGGTTACCACCTATGGGCGGTGACACGAAGGGCCGACGGCCGATTCATTGGACGCTGTGGCCTATTGCCGCAGGTCATCGAAGGGAAAGACGAAGTCGAGATCGCGTACATGCTGTCTCGAAAGGTCTGGGGCCAAGGGCTTGGCACCGAGGCCGTCTGCGCCATTCGAGATCATGGATTCCGCAGCTTCGATTTCTCGAGGCTCGTCGCGATCATCGACCCCGAGAACGCGGCTTCCATTCGTGTTGCGACGAAGAGCGGCATGCACTTCGTCAAGAAGATCGACTTTGAAGACTATCCATGTGTGCTGTACGCCGTGGATGGTTTGGGGTCGCGTCGCTAGGGCGGCTGGATCCGTATTCAGCCGATGATGTTCACGCTTCCGGTCGCTCCAGGGTTGAACATGATGCTCACCGCGTGTGCGCCAGCGGCCGTATGGCGCGCGACGAACGCGTCCATGCCGCGCGCACCGTCACTCGCAACGGCTAGTACGGTATTGAGGGTGATGGACGCGCCGTTCCCAGTGCGCAGCCACCTGCCGCTAGAGACGAGTGGCATCGATGCGACGGATTCGTGAGCGCGATCGTCGCGTCAATCCCAGCACGTCACGCTTCGCGCGGGTTTTCCAGCAGAGCGCGGGCGCAGGGCTGGACGAGAAGTTCGAGCACCTGGGCTCGTGTTTCGTCTGTGGGGGCGCCTTTTTCGAGCTGATCCAGGGTTTGGCCCAGGGCGGCAAGTACGGGCTGACCCCCGACGCCAACGGCCCAGGCCAAGGTTCGCCACGCGAGCTCCGCATGGCGCTCCTCGTCCTCGGCGATGCGCAAGAGCACGCTGCGCACGACGGGATCAGACTCGGTCGCGGCCGCGCTGCGGGCGGCGACCGCGCCAACCGTCTCCTCGACGCAGGCGTCCAAGAACGTTTCTTTGGCAAAGCTGACGATGTCCGTCTCAGGCAGCTTGATCACCGCCGCCGGCAGCTTACCGGGCCCTTCGGCGCGCGCGGAAAAGGCCGAAGACAGAGAGTAGGCCAAGCGAGCGTGGCGGATCTCGTCGAGAGCGGCCTCGTGGGTTTGCTCGAGCAACTCCGGAGGCGCACCCAGTGCCAACAGTTGGAGTGAGACCCGTCCGAAGGACGCCACGGATGCGTGCTCGAAAGCAGCCATCTTGCACCACTGCTCGGCGCGTTGCTCGCGCTGCGCTGCATCGAGATGCTCCACGCGGGGCAGACCCGCAGCTTCGGGGTCGGCGTTGATGACGTCATCCGCCTTTGCGGGAGGATCTCCACCGTCCCAGTCTGCGCGGGGCTCGGAGCCAGCAAAGGCGAGCTCCCCATCAACCCGCAACGCCCTTCCAGCATTGGGGGGCAAGCAATGGCGGGGCAAGTCGTAGCAGCATGCGGTGCGATCTCGACGACGCTCTTGCTGCGTCATTCCGGCATGCAGCGGCGCGTTGCACGCGGCATTCGGATCCATGCAGGCGGAACTAGGTGTGCAGCCACAAGCCACCTGGATACCCGATGGACACCCCTGCAGGTTCGCACCATTCGGAGGCGTGTCGCGGGCGGGCTGACAGCGCACGGTGCCTTGGGAGCACCAGGAGGGGCCGCCTTGCAGCGGGTAGCTCACTTGCCACGCACTTGGCGGCGCTGGCGGCGCGGCAGGCTGACCTGGAGGCCTCGGCGGAAGATGCGGCGGCGGCGGATCCACCGTCGCGGCAACGGGGCTCCCAGTCGGTTGCCCGGGAGGTGTAGTGAACTGTGGGTTCGATGGACTGCTCGGTGGGACATGTACTGGTTGTGGTTGGGCAGGCGAGTGCGCCGTGCGCGCCGGTTCGTTGCGGGCGCAGCCGGAAAAAGGCGCAGGCCGCAGCGCCGGGCCCCACCGCAATCAGAAAGCGCAGTCGAAGCCGAGATCTATCCATCGGGCGCAGGTTAGCACCACACCGTGATACAGTAAGTTACCTTGGCCCGATTCTCGACCGCTCTCGTCACGTCAGCGAGCATGCTGCTGCTCGTTGCGTGCGGTCTGGATGAAGAAGGTGGAGGAGGCTCCGCCCAGCCCGGAGGCTCGGCGGGCGCCCAGGCAGGCGGAAGCGCCGGAGTCGTGACAAGTGGCGGCAGCGGGGGCATGGGCCTCACTGCGGGCAGCGGAGGCGTCGCGGGAGTCGCCGCCAGCTCGGGAACTGCAGGCGCGGGAGGCAGCGCAGGGTCCGGGGGAGCGACCGGCGGCGCCGGGGGAACGACGGGAGGCGCTGGGGGCACCGCCGGGGGCTTTGGAGGAACAACCGGCGGCACTGGGGGCGCAACGGGGGGCACCGGCGGGTCGACCGGGGGCACCGGCGGGTCGACCGGGGGCACCGGCGGGTCGACCGGGGGCACCGGCGGGTCGACCGGGGGCACCGGCGGGTCGACGGGCGGCACCGGTGGAACCACCGGCCCGCCACCCTCCTGCAGCACCTTGTATGGCGGCCAGGTGGGCGTGCTGCAGGTTTGCTCTGTCAACCAAGACGATTGCTGGATCTTCATCGACAACGATCCCAATGACGGCGACCCGGGCCAAACCTGCACCGCTATTTGCGCTGGCGGAGGCGGCAAGTGCCACGCGGTCTACGACGATAACGGCTCGTGCAATCCGGACTTCGGCGACCAGCGGACCTGCGGCAGCAACACCATGAGTGGTGCGATGTGCTTCTGCAGCCGCAGCTGCGCGCCGGGCTACCCGTGCCCGAACGGCCGAACCTGTGTCGGTGGGTTTTGTGTCTAATCGTCGCAGCCGACGTGCAGTGAGCACGAAGTAGCGCCCAAATACCCGGAGCCGGGAATACCTCCCCCCACCGACTGTTGGGCGGGCAGGGGAAAAGTTGGTCCTACCGTGTAACCGACGGCGACTGAACGTCACTTACCCCCAGGGTCACACGTGGGGCTAACGAACGCATTGCAGCGTGCATGGATAGCCATGCCAGAAGGGGAGACGAATCGCGCGCACGCGCCAGCCTCGCCCGTGCCCGCTCCACGAGTCGAGGAGGCTGTGCCTGCGACGCAGCGAGCCATCTATGAGCTCCATGCGCACGCCATTCATCGCTTCGTGCGCGACATGCTGGGCAACCAGAGCGACGCCGCTGACGCCACCCAGGAGACCTTCTTCAGGGCGTTCGGATTGCTAGACGACTTGCGTGACCCGGACCGATTGCGCCCCTGGCTCTTCGGAATCGCCCGACGTGTATGTCTCGAACTATTTCGAACTCGCAAGCGCGCCCGCAGGGCGCCAGCCAGAGAGCCCTGTTCCGAAATCGATGAACTAACTCCTGAGGCCATGTTGCTCGGTCGGGAGGCCCAACGAATCATTTCGACTGCGCTAGGTCGACTGAGAGAAAAGCGCCGCGCCGCACTGCTCTTGAGAGTCGATCATGAACTCTCCTACTCGGACATTGCAGAGTGTATGGGCTGGAGCGTCGCCAAGGCCAAAGTCGAGGTGCACCGGGGACGCCTACAGCTGCGCTCGATACTGGCCGAACATCACGCCGGAGGACGCGAATGAGCGACCATTGCAGCCAACAGCTCGAGGCCGATGACCTGGATGAGGTCATCTTCGGCAAAGCCTCATCCACGCGCCAAGCTCTCATCTCGCGGCACGCAGCCGCGTGTCCACCCTGCAAGCATGAACTCGCCTGGCTTCGTGCGGAGCGGCGCTTGTTCAGCGAACGCGCGCAGCGCGAGCCTCTCGCGCCACCCGAGTTTCGAGAGTTCGTACGCTATCGAGCGGTTCGTCAAGCGGTGCCCACCCCGCAGGAAGAGACCGGGAGCACCAAGCGAAAGTGGTGGCCCATGGCCAGCGGGCTAGCGGCGGCGGCGGCAATTCTGCTGCTCGTCGCCAACGGCCGCGAAACCATCTTCCCAATGGATGGCGCGGCGGCGGGTGGTCAACCCCACGCAGCGACGACGGTGGGCGACCACTACCTAGCCGCGCCGGCGGAAATAACCTTCGCCCACCAAGATTTCACTCCAGCTTCCTACTCGGAGTCGATCGACGAAGTCTGCGAGTCTCGACATCCCGGCGTTTCAGCAGCGAGCGTGTCAGGCGCGAGCTGGACCGACTCTCGCGATGTTGCTGCGCAGCCCACGAGCGCCGCTGGGTTCACGTCAGGCGAACAGTCTTCCTGCGTCGCGCACCCCAGCGGTGCGATTTGCGATAGCGGATCGTAACTCAAGCGACACGGGCGTCACTTGTAGTCGACGAAATCGTCGACACACGTTGACCCATCAAGGAGACCGCTCATGCGCTCAGCAATCAATCTGATTCCGCTCATCTGTTTGCCACTGCTCGCTCACTGCAGCTCACCCAACGAAACGGACAACCCAGACAAACACGAGGCCGAACTAGCGGCGGAGCCGACGCTTGCGGCGCCGAAAGCCAACCCGGTCGCCGCGGTCACTACTACACCGCCCGCGCCACCGGCCAACGCAGCGCTCCCGAGCCCGGATCCACAACTCAAACAGGCCACAGCGACGAAACCGCGGCCTGAATACGCGTCCCTCACAGTACTTCCCGAAGATGACGTGCGCGCGTTGCAGGCAGACACGGCTCCAGCAGTGGGACCTGACGACGCGCCCGTCAACTTCGTCGTCTTCACCAACTACCAATGCCCCTGGTGCGCCAAGCTGGACAGGCGCCTGGCCGCCCTTCAGCGTGACTACCCACAGCAGCTGCGCGTTGTTTGGCGCAACCTGCCACTGCCAATGCATGAGAACGCTCGGCCCGCTGCGAGAGCAGCGCTTGCCGCTAGCGAGCAGGGGCGCTTCAAGGAGTTCTCGAAGCTGCTGTACCGCAACCAATGCAGCTTGAACGAAGAGCAATTCGAGGAGTTTGCTTTGGAGGCAGGGCTCGACCTCGCGCGTTTTCGCGAGGCTCTGGCCTCCGGCCGACTGGGCCAGCGTCTCGACGCCGACAAGGCCTTGGCGAAACGCCTGGGGGTCACGGGCACGCCCACGAGCTTCATCAACGGTCGACGTGTCAACGGCGCGTGGCCAGAAGCCGACCTGCGCAAGCTCGTCGATAGCGCGATTGCGGAGGCTGAGGGACGATAGGGACGTACTGAACGCAGTCGCCCCTCGCGGCAAGCCGCGAGATTAGTGCCCCAAAGCCGCGCAGTGCTCACCCCTTCGGGTGTTGCCCCTTCGGGCATCGCGAAGCGCGTCACAAGCGCGTCGACCCCCAAACCCCACTCCACGATCAGCCGTGGTGACACTGCGCGGTCTTTGGGCGCCCATCCCCTGCTCATCTGAGCGGCAATGACACGCTGTTGGGGGAGGGCTAGGGTGCGTGCTCGACTGAAAGCCGAGGTGCGCAGATGGGCAAGAAGGACAAACAGAAAGCCAAGAACAAGGAGGCCACCTCGGCGGCAGCCGGTGACGAGAGAGTCGAAGGCGACACACCGGATGTCGCTACCGCTGAAAACCACAACACCAAGCACAAGAAGCTGACGACGAAGCTCTACGAGAAAGAGCTGGCTCGAATGCAAATCGAGCTCGTGAAACTCCAAGAGTGGATCAAGGAGAAGGGGCTGCGGGTGGTGGTAGTCTTCGAAGGGCGTGACGCGGCGGGAAAGGGCGGCGTCATCAAACGCATCACGGAGAGCCTAAACCCACGCATCTGTCGCGTGGTCGCGCTCGGCACACCGACGGAGCGCGAGAAAACGCAGTGGTACTTCCAGCGCTACGTCGCGCATCTGCCGGCGGCTGGCGAGATGGTTCTATTCGACCGCAGCTGGTACAACCGCGCCGGCGTCGAGCGGGTCATGGGCTTCTGCACCGAGACTCAACACGCCGAGTTCATGCGCTCCTGCCCGCAGTTCGAGCGCATGTTGGTTCGATCGGGCATTCAGGTCATCAAGTACTGGTTCAGCGTCAGCCCCGAGGAGCAAGAGCGGCGTTTCCAGGGTCGAGTCGATGACGCAACCAAGCGCTGGAAACTGAGCCCGATGGATCTCGAATCTCGCCGTCGCTGGGTGGAGTACTCCAAGGCCAAGGACGAGATGTTCGCCCACACGGACATCAAGCAGTGCCCTTGGTACGTGGTCAACGCCGACAACAAGAAGCGCGCCCGGCTCAATTGCATTGGCCACCTCTTGAGCATGATTCCGTATGAGGATCTGACTCCGGCGCCCATCAAACTCGAGCCGAGGGAGGTTCACCGTTCCGACTCGGTGTCCAAGGAGATGGGCTACGTGCGTCCACCGATGGCAGAGCAGACCTTCGTGCCCGAGAAGTACTGAAGCCCGTCGGGCGCGCTGCAATGCAAGACGAGCCGCGGCGAGTCGAAGCCCCCAGTTCGGCGGACGTGAGCGCAGCGGCCATCTTGGCGTTGCCCTTCACCCTGCTCTTGGCTGCGCTCGGCGTCACCACGCAGTTCGGAACGGAACAGCTGGCTGCAGCAGATCCTCTCGTCCGACTCTTTGACGGGCGGCCCTGGGTCGTGCCCCTGGCGGCGATGCTGACGGTGACGGCTTGGATTGCCCGCCGACGACCAGGTGGTCGAGAGCTGAAACAAGCGGCGGCATGGGCGGCTGGTGGTGCTGTCTGCGCATGCGCAATCGCGGGCATGATCCGTTTGATGGTCGGTGAGCAGTTGCCGGGGTTCATTCCGCCAGAGGAGTCTTCAAAGCCCGGTTTGCTGCTTGGTCTGTCTGCCGGGCTCATAGAAGAGGTCGTATTCCGACTGATCCTCTTGCCGCTCGGCTACGCCGCGCTCAGGCCGCGGCTCTCGCGTTCGGTCGCCATTGCCGTCGCCATCGTCGTCACGGGTCTCGCGTTCGCTACCTCGCACGAATTGGGAGCTGACGCCGGAGCATTTCAGCTTCGCCATTTTGCGACACGGTTTGCGTTTCCAGGGGTCGTTATGAGCGTGCTCTACTTCAAACTGTCACCAGCATTCATCATTACGGCGCACCTGACTGGGCACCTGGTCATTCCGCTGTTGTTTCACTGACTCACGCGGCCCCGCGAGACACGACACCGCGACCCAGGCTTTGGCTCAGCTGGCACACTGGGCGCGGGCTACTTCGGTGGATCTCGGGCGGAAAGTGCGGCACGCGCATTGCAGAGCCAAAGCTCATGCAGCGTTTGGCACTCATGGCGGCCACCAGCATGGCCTTGGCTCTGGCGATCCCCGCCTGTGGCGGCTCCTCGACCTCCGACGGCGGCGCAGCGGGCAATGGTGGCTCCGCCGGCAGCGGCGGCTCGTCAGGCAATGGCGCAGCGTCAGGCACCTCGGGAACATCCGGCGTCGGCGGGGGCCCCATTCAATGCACAAGCTTGGTCCCGTGCTGCGACGCCAACGGCAATGCCGTCGATCCCACCTGTGACCACAACGGCATGCCCAAGTGCCCCAGTGGCTCCAGTTTTCCGCCTTCGGGCAGCTGCAGCCCGACCGGCTGTACGCCGGACAAGCCGTGCTCGAAAACCGAATACTGCGACTACCCCGACAACCTCTGCGGTAAGGGGCAAGCGGGTAGCTGCAAACCTCGACCCCAAGGCTGCGACCTTCTCTATGATCCGGTCTGCACTTGCGAAGGCAAGGAAGCCGGCAATGAATGTGCGGCCTACGCAAGTGGGCAGGACATCAGCTTGGACAGTTGCGGAGCGGCGCCGGGGTTCTTCGCTTGTGGAACGAAAGCGTGCAAGAAGGGCTCCCAGTACTGCATTCACGAAATCTCCGATGTGGGCGGCATCCCAGACACCTTCAGCTGCGGCGAATTCCCAGCGCAATGCATCTCACCCACGCCCTGCGAGTGCCTGAAGACCAAACCCTGCGGTGGCTTCTGCAAGGTAGACTCGAGCGGGAACGCCACGCTCACTTGCCCGGGCGGCTGAGTCCACCCCTCGAGCAACTACTACTTCTTCTTGCGCCGGAGCTTGACGGTTCGAAGCTTCCTGTTCGCCTTATAGTATTCCTCGCGGATCGGCTCGCCTTCTTCCTCTTCGAAGTAGACCCACTTGCCACTTCTTGCCCTTGACGAATTGACCGACCATCTCGCGCACGGCGTTGGGGTGCCAGCGGGTCACCTCTCCGTGACGCTCGCCGTTGACTAGCTCGCTGGCTTCGAGCTTGCTTCCGTCGTCGCGCCAGAATGTCCAAGCCTCGACCCCGCTAGGTTGACTCTTTCCGTGGACGCGCTAAGCAGCGGCCATGCATAGCTTGGTGATGGGATTTCGGGGGTTAGTACTTCTTGCCGCGGGCATCGCCTGCAGCAGTGGCGGGGGCGGCGGAGGCGCCGCATCTTGCGCTGACGGAGGAGCCTGCCCCAGTGGGCAAGTGTGCAACCCCTCGACGAATCTATGCGAAGCGCCGGCCTCGTCAGGCGGTAGCGGCAATGTGGGTGGCACAGGTAACGTTGGCGGCACGGGTAACGTTGGCGGCACGGGTAACGTCGGTGGCACAGGCAACGTCGGCGGTACGGGCAACGTTGGCGGCGTTGGAGCCACGGGTGGTGGCGCCGGAACCGGCGCCGTCGCTGGCACTGGTGGCGGCGGCTCCTGCAACCCGGCCAACTGCCAGAGTTTCCTTGTTGGCGGCGTAATCAACGTGGCTGGGTGCTGCCCTCCTGGCGAGCCCGGTTGCGGCGCAGAAGTGGACGCCACTATCGCCGGCTTGCTCGGCGGCGTGCCCACGGGCTGCTACCCGTTGAACGTTCCGGGCAATCTAAATGCGTCGTGTCCAGATTTTCCGTACACCAATCCGTTGACGAGCCAGCAGGAGTTCTTCCCGGGTTGCTGTCAGACCAACACGGGCAAGTGTGGGGCGGTGGTGGACGTGACCAGCCAAAACGGTCCAAATCTCGGGTGCACCAACACCATTGGCATCTCAGCCGACAATTGCACTCCCTGATTGTCGCGCACCCGGCGGGCCGTCACTCCCCAGGGATCAGATTCTCGGACAGGATCCGATCCATGCAGCGCTCGGCGATGGCCCCGATGGTCAGCGCCGGGTTCGCGCAACCAGTGGCGCCCGGGATCAGCGCGCCGTCCACGACATACAAGCCGGGATGCCCCGCAATTCGACCCCAAGAGTCGCACACCAGTCCCATCGTTGCGCCCCCGAGCGGGTGGTAGGTCGTATCGCTACCGCTGACACCGGCCAGGGGAATGACAAACCCTCCGTTCGCCTGATTCAACGCCTCCAGGGTGGCGTCAAAGCCCTGCTGAGTCTTGGCCATGTGGCCCTTGTCCCAAATCGCAACGACGTTTCCGGTTTGAGCGTCTAGAGCAAGGCTGCCGGTCTTCTCGGGGATCCCGTGGCAAATGTTGATCAGACACTGGCACTCACCCGGAAAGGGCCCCGGGCCGTTTTCGATGCTGATCGGGGCATGCACGTTGTCCGGCTGGCGAACGAAGGCCGCGGGGGGTCCGCCCTGCAAGGCACCCGTGTCGACGCCAACGCTCGTGCGCACTCCGATGATCTGCCCGTTGTTGCCAAAGCCTTCCCCAAGGCTCGGGCCCAAGTTCGTCAGATCTCCGCGCACCCGAGCCCCGAGCAAGAGCTTCGTGGTTCCGAGGCTGCCCGCGCCGAGGAACAAGTGCCGAGTTTGCAGCGTGACCACTCCGAGCACCTCGCCCTCTTCGTCAATCCGCTCGGCGATGACTCGATATTCCCCGCCGCCAACCGCCGCGATGCGCTTGACCACGTGCATCGGGCGCACGTCCACGCGACCCGTCTTCTCGGCCTCGGCCAAGTAGGTCCGGTCCAGGCTGTTCTTGGCGCCGCTATTGAGGCCGTAATTGTAGTCGCCGACGATGGCCGAGGGCTTCTTTTCGCCAGTGATTTCTTGGCGAATCAAGTCCCAGTCGATGGCGTTTTCGATGATCTCCGGACTGAGGCCGGTCTTCTTCGTCTGCTCTAGGAAAACCCGGGTGGACACGTACGCGTCCGAATTCAAGATGTCGTCGGGGATGGAAGCGGTTCGCATCATCTTGCGAACCCGCGGGTAGTAGTCGGCGTCCATCTCGGCGTAGACGACTTCTTTGGGGAAGGTCCGTTCGAACAAGTCCTGGGTCGGCTGGATCATGATGCCGCCGAAGACCAGGGAGTTCCCGCCGACCCCAGCTCCGGCAATGACATTCAAACTCGGACCGCGGATGATTTCGAGCAAGCCGGCGTAGGGCTTGATGTCCGTGCTGGGTGCTCCGGGCAGGACTGTCCTGTCTTCGAACCAAGCCGCACGCCGGTCCGGCACCCGCACGGAAGGAAAAGTATCTTCCGCGTCCGTGATGGGCCAACGACGACCACGTTCGAGCACCGTGACGTCCACCCCGGCCTCGGCAAGACGATAGGCGGCGATGGAACCGCCAAAGCCAGTGCCGATCACGACGGCACTGGCCTTCTGTAGTGGTTCATCTTCTCCGCACCCGAGCGCGGAGCTGGCTGCGGCCAATGCGGAGTAGCGTAGGAAACTGCGCCGAGAAGGACGAACGGTCACACGCGCAATCTACGGCAGCCCGGGCGCGACGTCACGGTGTTTGGCGGAGGCCAGTTCCGTGACGCCGCGACCGCGCGACAAGCAAGCTTACTTCGAGACCTTGAAGATCTTGCCCGCGTAGGTTCCGACGAAGACGTCAGTCGCATCTACGTCGACGCTGTTGCCTTGCGCAAACCCCGTGGACGGGCCCGGTAGCCCCGTCGCCATCGTCACGGCAGCGCCACCTGCCTTGGGCACGGACTTGAGCGCACGACAGTAGCCGTCGTTCTCCAAGAAGTACACGTGGGTCGCATCGGTCGCGATGTGCGCGGTGATCTGGCCGGTGTGCAACGTGGTCCGCGCGCCACCCCCGAGGGACAGACGGCCGACCTCCTTGCCTCCCATGCCGTAGTACACATCCGTTGCGTCAACGTTGACGCTGTCCGGGTGGAAGGTTGGAATCGAAGCGATCGTCTTCGCCGGATCGCCCTTTTCGTTGCCCTGGCGAATGATGTGCGTCGAGGCTTGGGTGTCGTTGGGATCGATCCACTCGACCCAGACGACGTCGCTGCCATTGCTGGCCATGCTGATACCAGCCATTCGACCCGCCGTTACGTTGTACGCGAGCGCCGGCAAGTCCACGCCCTTGGGCGCCGAGTAGATGGCTGATCCGCCATTGCTCCAGAACACCTTGGATGCCGTTGCCGCCAGGGCCGTGGAGGACCCAACTATGTGAGACGAGTTCATGGTCTCGATCACGCCGCCTGCAAGCGGGCGACGATAAGCGCGGGTCTGGATACCGCCTGCGAGCCAATACAGGTGGGTGGAATCGGTATCCAACACCGTGGGCAAAAACCCAGCCGAGTCCTTGGAACCCAGTATCTTCGTTTGCCCAGTACCGTCCTTCTTGACGGAGCCCAGGGTGGTCGCCGCATTGGCGTTTGCAACAGCGTAGTACAAGGTGTCGCCGCTTTCTGCGACCGCAAACAACTTCACGGCATCGCTCACTAGTTCTGTCAGGGTGCCCGTAGTTGCGGCCGCCACGCAGGCCGTTGCGCCACCCGTACCACCGCCGCCGGCGGCGCCAGCACTACCACCGCTGCCAGCCGTGCCCCCGACCCCAGCAGTACCACCCGTCGCTGCACCCGCGGTGCCGCCGGTTCCCGCCCCGGCACTGCCGCCCGTGCCCGCGCCCGCTGCACCGCCAGTCGCAGCGCCGGCGGTGCCGCCAGTACCATCACCTAGAGGAACTTCCGAAGTGCAGCCCAGCGTAGTGAGCAAAGCGAGTGTTGCTACCGAAGTGTGTCGAATCATCAATCAACCTCCGCTGCTAATGCGTCTGGAGCGCGCAACGGATCGAAGAAAATGAAGGGAGTACAAAAAAAACGATCGCTGAAGACTTAGGGTGAATGTTGCAACCAAATAGTGCAACTATCCGCGGCCGGGGATGTCTGTGATGCGATCTATCGTCCACCAACTGGGTGTGACCCTGACCCTTTGGACCGCGGTCTCGACGTGGATCGGGCAAGCACACGCGACGGAAACCGAGGCGATTCGGATCAGCTATGTTGCGACGCGGAGCTGCCCGTCACGTTCAGAATTCGTCAGTGAAATCCGCGCACGGACGAAGCACGTCCAGGTGAGCACCTCCGAGGCCGTACGGCATTTCGACATCAACCTCGAAGCTGCAGAAGAGGGCTTCGCCGGGGTCTTGCGCATCACCGATGCAGGACAAACCCCGGCTGTCCGCAAGATCGACGGCGAAACCTGCCAAAGCGTGGCCGTAGCTCTCGCCATCGCTGCAGCGCTCGCCGCGGATCCACAGGCAGACACTACGCCAGAAGCTGCGGCGCTGGGTGACCCTGCGGCCGACGGCTCAAGTGCCCCCACGCAAGCAACCGACAGCAGAACCCAAGACGAGCCCAAGCCCTCGGACGCAACACCGACGCCGCCGTCATCCCCAATCATCACGCCCCCACCCCCACCCGAACCGCCCAGCTCGAGCAACGTGTTTTCCGTGGGCGTTGCCATGGCTGCAACCTGGGGACCGGCCCCTAAAGTGTTGCTGGCACCGGCGCCCTTCGCCGCGCTGGAGTTCGAGGCTTCTGGCCCGTGGCAGCTGGCGTTGCGTCTCCAGCCGATGCTGGCGCAAACCGGAACAATTGGTCCGCAGTTCGAAGCAGCGACGTTCCGCCTCATGGCGGTGCGAGCGGAAGGCTGCCCTTTGGTATTCGAGCTGGCCGAAGCTCTCGTGCTGCGACCTTGTCTGGCCGTGGACGCCGGTGCGGTCCGGGCCGAGGGCAAGGACATCGCACGGCCGCGCACGGAGACGCGACCCTGGGCGTCCCTGGGCGCCCGAGGGCGCCTGGTTTGGCTGCTGGGCAGCCGCATCTTCCTCGATGCCGCAGCTGGAGCGCAGCTGGCGCTGACTCGCGACGAATACGTGTTCCGGAATCCGCGAAATCACCTGTATCAACCCGCCGTGCTAAGCCCCACGGCGGAGATTTCGCTGGGCGGGCGCTTTTTCTGATCCGATTGGCCCTAGCAACGCATATGCAGGTGACCTTGGCGGCGGAAGCAGTGATCAGTGCCCCCTATTCTGGGAATCCGCCGCAGGTAATGCCTGCGAGCGACCGTCTGCACGGCCTGGTAACCGAGCACTCGCGGGTGGTGTGGCGCTTTCTGCGCCGCCTGGGCCTGGGTGAAGCAGACGCGGATGACGCGCTACAGGAAGTGATGTTGGTGGCAGCGCGGCGACTGGACGACATTCGATTTGGCAGTGAGCGGCCGTTTCTGCTCAGCACGGCCTATCGCATTGCGTCTTCTGTGCGCTCCGTGCGCGGCCGGCGGCAAGAGGTCAGCGACGACGTGTTGCTCGAAATGTCGGATCCAACGCCCCACCCCGACTCTCTTGCGGATCAATTGCGAGCCCGGCAGCTGCTCGACCAGGTTCTGGCGAGCATGCCTCTGGAGCGACGAGCCGTGTTGGTTGCGGCAGAGTTCGAGGGGCTTAGCCTGACGGAGATCGCCGAGACCTTGGGGATCCCACGAGGCACAGCCGCATCGCGTTTGCGCGCCGCGCGCGACGACTTCAAGAGCCACGTCAGCCGCTTGCAGACAAGACTTCACTCACAGCGAGGCAGGGCATGAGCGACGAACGCCTTCAACGAGATGACGACGCGCTGCTTGGCAAGCTGTTGCGCGCCGGTGACAGTGACGAGCCGTCCTCGCAGACCGTGCAAAAGGTGCTACTCGCGGTCACCGCAACGGCGAGCGCGACGGGAGCGGCAGGCGCGGCAGGCGCGGCAGGCGCAGCGAAGGCAGCAGGAGCGGCTGGTGCCTCGGGCAGCGGCGCCTTGCTGGGCGGCGGCGTGCTCAAGTGGTTGGGGATCGGCGTGGTCCTTGGCGTCGGGAGTTCCGTCGGAGTCCAGGCCGCGTTGAACGCTGGCTCACAGCCCGCGCCAACCTTGGCGGCCAAGACCGCGGCCCTGCCCGGGGTCGCAGAAGAGGCCGGCGCAGCGCTACGACAGTCGAAAGCGGCTCCTATTGAGCCCGAGCAGGTCGCGGCACCTGAACCGAACGAAAGCCCCGCCGCAGAAGACAGCCGGGCCAATCGTGCACAGATGCCCAAGGCCATCGCAAACTCCGAGACGCTTCCAGGGTCGGGTGCCGCGCCCAGCGCGAAACTGGGCACGCTGAAAGACGAACTGCTCGTGCTGGAGCGTGCGCGAGCTGCCGTGGCTCGAGGCGACAGCGCCGCTGCCAATGCTGCCATCTCCGAGTACCGAACCCGATTCCCCAAGGGGCGGCTGTACCCGGAGCTCACGTTGGTGCGCATCGACCTGCTCGCGCAGAGCGGTCGCAAGGCGCAGGCTCGCCAGTTGGCGGCACGCTTCCTCGCCAACAACCCGCAGAGCCCGTCCGCTGCGCGGCTCAAGGCTCGCTTCGGTCTGAGCAACTGATTCCAACGACGAGGCACGCGTCTGCAGGCGGCCCTCATCCTCGCAGCTGCCGCGAGATCAACCGAGCCCAGACAGCACGTACGTCAGGATTTCCACGACCTGCTCAGGACGCTCTGCCGTCGCCTGAGCCGCACCGTCCACCTCTTTGAGGGCGTGCCGGAGCGAAGGATCGTGCAAAGTGACCAGCGGCTTGCCCAAGGCCACAGCGTAGCCAGCATCGAAAGCCGCGTTCCACTGCCGATACTTCTCGCCAAAGCGCACCACCACCACATCGGCTTGGCGGATCAGGGTCCGCGTTCGAATCGCATTGAGCTTGGCACTCTTGTGATCGTGCCAAAAAGGCTCACTCTCAGCGCCGAGAATCTTGACGCCACAATCGTCGCTGGTCACGTGGTCTGTGATGGGCGACGTGAAGCGAACAGCAAGCCCGGCCGCCTCTGCACCGGCGCAGATCTGCTCGCGCCAATCCGTATGGATTTCCCCCGATAGGTAGACGTTCCAGGACATGAACGCATTGTGTCGCCCCTGGACTCGATGATCAACCGCGGCCTAGCGGTCCCGGCCAGCCACGCCGCCCCGGGTTCAGTCGCCGGTCGCGTCCACACCCGCGTCGGGTGACGATGCGGCGCCATCGTCGCCGGCATCCTCCGGCACGGAGGCGTCGCCCGCGTCCACACCTGCGTCCGCGCCGGGCGTCTGCACCAAGTCGTCGAAGGCGACGGACATCTCGGCCTGCATACACTGACCTGGGCATGAAGGGCCATCGGGTCGAAACGCTTGATACTTCGGAGTTAGCTCCTGGGCGTCGAACACGACGTCGCTCTGCTCCAACTGAATCTGCACTCTCGAGGACAAGCCCGCCCGATGGACCTTCAAGTACACGCCACGGCTCTGCACCGAACAGCTGGCGCTCTGGGGAAAGCTCACGCAATTATTGTCCAGCACGCGAACCACGCTCACCGAAGCCGCGTTCTTCTGGCACGCTGCCGTGAACCCATTGAAGCCTTCTGGCAGCGGCATGGCAATCAGGCAGCGATCCGTGTCGACTCGACCATCTTGCTCGAAAGTCAGGTTGAGGACGTAGGCTCGTGGTGTTGTCTCCGGAAGTAGCACCTGCAGCTTCAGCGAGTCTTGACAACCCGTCGGCTGCTGCGGGCAGCGCGAGCCGCAAGCGCAGAGCGCAAGTCCCAACAGGACGGCTGCCGTCGTACTCCAAGGATTCATCTCACGGGAACTTCTTCCGTGATCTACGGTCATGCGTCCCGGATCGTTCCCCATCCGAACCCCAAGTGACTAGTGCGCCGTTCCTTTTTTGGGATGTGCCGGCCCTGACGTCATCGGCACCTCGTGCGTAACGACAGCCCCGGCCCCGTTAGCCGACCCCGGCCTTCGAGTTGGGCATGCTGACCATGGGTGAGCGTCCGGATTCCTCAAGCTCGGCACTACACTCACTCAGGGCAACACGAATAGCCTTTTCGTCTTCGGCAGCCCTGAGACGTTCGAGCAGGCTGGTCTTCAAGGTCAGCCCAGCGATTCGCGAAAGCAACTCCAAGTGGGTTTGGCGCTCGCTCGGCGAGCAGATCGTAACGAAGAACACATCGACGGGCTCGCCATCAGGCCCTTGATAGTCGATGGGTTTCGCCGTCGTGAACACCCCTACCAGAGCAGTCTTGGCGATGTTCAGGGTAGCGTGAGGCAAAGCAACGCCATGACCCACTGAAGTGTTTTGGGTGCGCTCGCGTTCCCACAGCGCATCGACGATCTGGCGGCTGGTCACATCCACGATCACGGGTTCGAAGACCTGAGCGATCTGCTGGAACAGCGCTTCTTTACGACCAATGTCCAGGCGGGCAGCGGCCGCGCCCGGCGCCAAGAAGTCTGGCAGGCTGGTGGGAACCGAAGCGCGGGTGGCGGAAGCCTCCGAATAGGCTTGGTGCGTGAACTGCCGAGGCGTCTTGACGGTCAGCACCGAGCAGGCCGCCCGTGCTTTGATGTTGTCCTGATCCGTCCCGACGATCTGCCTGGCCAGAGTCACATCTGGTGCGCCCATGACCAAGAGATCGTAGGCCGCTGTTTCCGCCGCTAGGGTCTTGATGCGCTTCATGCCCCGCGCCAGGCGCTTGCTGACCGGCGCGTTACACAACTCCACCAACTGGTCGAGATACTCATGCTCCGCCTGCGCTGCGGAATCGGGCGCGCTCTCCTCCAGGAAGCGCACCAGCGTCAATTCTGCCTTCCACAAACTCGCCAGGTGATCTGCGGTGCGCACGACCAACGCGTCATGAGGCCCCGGCTCCGCATAAACCAAGATTTCTCGTACGAAGCGCACGCCGGCGTCCTTGTAAAACGCCAGGTTGGCCTCCAGGTTGTTCATGAGCCAACCGATAGGGTTGTAGGGCACCAAGGTCTGGCGCTCCCTGCCGCGCCACTCCATGACCAGCCATTCGCAATGGGCACTGGCGGACACGCTATGCACTGTCTGGCCCAGGTCCCGAGACAGGACGGCATGGAACTCGAGCATCAGGTTGCGCTCTTCACCCAGGGCTCGAACCCGCCTGCGCAAAGAACGAACCGACACGTCTTCTTCCAGTGCGGCTTCGATGGTCGTTTGCTCGGGAACTTCCGTGAGGTGAATCACCTGAATGCGCCGGTCTTTGGCCAACGCCGCGCCGAGCTCCACCACCATTTCCGGTGAGTGCTCCTTGCCGAAAAGGGCGACGACCACGGACGCGTCTTCGACAATCTCGAAACCGCGATGCGCCACCGGAGGCGCGGTCAGGGTCAACGCACGCCGAACACGCTGACCAAGGACCCCAATGCGCTCGACCCGGCGTCGTCCGTAGAAGATGTACAACGCCAAGCCCGGCAACACGGAGAGCAAGGCGCCAAAGACGACTGACGCTCCAAGGGTCACCAACAACACGACCCCCGAGACGATGCCGAAGGCCTGGAGCCATGGGTAGAACGGCGAGCGGTACTTGGGTTGGTACCAATGCACGCGGCTCTCGCGAAACACGATCACCGCAAGGTTGTTGGCGATGAACAGCATGATTACCAAACCGCTGGCCATCTTCGCCAGGCCTTCGACATTCAGGGTCGAAACCGCGAGGGCCATGGCTGCGCCGGTAACGATGATCGACGCGAAGGGCGTTCCCGTGCCTCGGTGCACCTCCTGCAAGAGACCCGGGAGCAATCGATCCCTGGCCATCGCAAAAGGAAAGCGGGAGGCGGCGAGCAAGCCAGAGTTTGCCATCGACGCCATGGTCACGACTCCGACCACCCCGGCTGCAATGCCCGCCCAATACCCTCCCACCCGATGCGCCAGGGTGTAGATCGGGTGCAAGTCGTCATGCAGCTGCTGATGCGGAATGACGCTGACGAGGGTGAAGGAAATCAGGCTGTACAGCGTCATCACGATGACGAGGGAAGCCAAGATCCCAAGCGGCAGATTGCGCGCCGGGTTGCGGACCTCTTCGGCGATGGCCGCGACCTTGGTCACGCCCGCGTATGAAGCGAACACGAACCCTGCGGCCGCCAAGAGTCCCGGAAAGCCATTGGACATGCCGTCGGAAAGGTTGGGGCGGTGGGCGTCAGTGAGCCCAAAGGGAACCAACACTCCCAGAGCCACCAAGGTCACTGCGAGAATTCCGATCTGGGCGCGCCCTACCTTTTTGATTCCCAGCAGGTTGAGGGCGACGATGAAAAGCAAGCAAACCAGAGCGGTGGGCACGACGGGCAGGTTGCCCAGGACGACCAGGTAAGTTCCAATACCGACGAGAGCGAACGAGCTCTTCAGCAGCAGGGCCAACCAAAGAGCCACGCCAGACACGGTTCCGGCCAGCGGCCCAAAAATGCGATCCAGGTAGACATAGGTTCCGCCGGAGGTCGGCATGGCCGTAGAAAGCTCGGCCTTGCAGGCCGCAGCCGGAAACACGCACACGCCTGCCAGCAGATACGCAGCCCACACAGCTGGCCCCGTCTTCGCCGCCGCCAGGCCAGGCAGCACGAAAATGCCACTGCCGAGCATGGCGCTCATGCTGATGGCGATGACGGCCACTGGACCGATGCTGCGTTCGAGTTCTTTCACGCCCCGCAGTCATACCACCGGCCACCGCGGCGGAACGTCTTGCGCCCACGGCGCCTCGCCGGAACGCCGAGTCATGCGGACAAAGGCGGGGTTTTCCTCGGCACTGGCCGGGCCCCGGGTGGAGCCAAGACTCGAACCACCGGGCGCCACAGCGAGTGCGGTAAAAGATCGCTATGAGGCAAGGCTTTTCGTGGATTGTCTTGGCGCTATGCGCGGCCTGTGTCGGGCCACCCGGTGCAATGGCAGCGGCCCCGTCGGCAGCGCCAACCCGCGACCCAAATCCCGACCTGGGCGAGACCGTCAGCTCCGCGGAGGCGCGGCGCAGAGTGGCGAAAGTACTCGACGACTTTCATGCCGCCGCCGCCGCTGCTGATGAGGATCGTTACTTCTCTCATCTTGCAGAAGACAGCCTGTTCCTCGGCACAGATGCCAAGGAACGTTGGACCAAGCTTCAGTTTCGCGCCTATGCCGCTCCGCATTTCGCTCGGGGCAAAGCTTGGAGCTTTCGCGCTCAGCGCCGAAGCATCGCGGTGAGCGATGACGGCAAGTGGGCATGGTTCGAAGAACAACTCGAGACGCCTAACCTAGGCCCGGCCCGGGGCTCTGGGATCTTGGTCCAGCGTGACGAGCGCTACGTCATCCTTCAATACAACTTGGCGCTGACGATTCCGAACGAGCGTTTTCCGATCGTCAAGCAGGCTGCCGGCGATGCCCAAATATTGAAGTCGGCCGAGGGCGAGCCTTTGGCAAACTTGGCATGGCTTGCTGGCAGCTGGGTCGGAGTCGACGACAAGGGCGTGACCATCGAGGAGCATTGGACCCACGCCCACGGCGGCAGCATGCTCGGCGCCGGCCGCAGTTCCAAAGATGGCAAGCAGCTCTTCTACGAGTTCTTGCGCATCGAAAAGCGTGGGAACGACACCGTCTTCATCGCCATGCCTCGCGGGGGCAAAGCCACGGAATTCGCTCGCGTCTCCAGCGAGCCAAATAGCCTCGTGGTCGTGAACGAAAAGCACGACTTTCCCAAGCGCATCAGCTACCGCAAAAAGGGCGAAGCCATCGTCGTGCAAATCAGTGCCGGGGCCAATACCCGGGGCTGGACGCTGAGGCGCGCCATCGTAACCCAATGAAGCCCATGCGACGAAAAGCCCTTTGCGCAGAACGGTTTCGACCGCTAGTTAGGATGGGCGCGCGAAATGGACACCGACCCCACCACTGCAAACCGACGCCCGATTCAGCCCGTACTGATGGAGCCGGGGTACGTGTTTGGCACCCTGGGGAACCTGGCCGTTGCAGTCACCCGTGAGCCCCCGACATCCGAATCCGTACGCCAGTTCATTCACCGGGTGGACAGGCTGCGCAAGGAGCACCCAGACGGTGTCTGCGTCGTCGTTGCCCCCCGGGCGAAGCGGCCGGCGCTTTCTGCAGAGGCCAGGCAAACCATCGTGGCGCACTGGCCACGGATCGAGCGGCATATGTCCTGTTGCGTCGTACTGTTCCGCGCGTCCGGGTTCGTGAGCGCCATTCAACGCAGCCTAGTCACGACCATCATGAGCCTGCGCCACACGGAGCTGCCCATCAAGGTGAGCTCCAACCCCTTCGACGCTGCGACGTTCATCGTGCGCCACGACTACAACTTCAATACCGCGCAGACCCTGGGCAGCACCCTGCAGGCCTTCATCAAAGAACATGAAGATGTAGTGCCCTGAGCCGACGCTACCCCACCACGACGTCCAGCCTGCGCTTGCCCCTCCATTCGGGGCCGGCGACGGGCAGGGCAGACGCATAACCTGCGCCGTCGGGCGAGTGACCCATGGATTCGAAGGCGGCGCGGAAGTCCGCAAAGCGCGCACCGCTTTGGGCCGCCGTCCAAACCGCGCGGCCCTCGGCCAAGCCGCCCTGAGCCAAAACATGTTCTACCCAAGCCCACTTCGCGCTGGTGGAGCGAACGTCAGCGCGGCCCTTGAGGCCGCGCGTCAAGCGACTCAAACGTGCCTGCACCGTGCGAATGCCCGCGTAGGGCAGGGTGTCGAGGGGGGTGTTGCGCTTGGAGCAGAAAGGCGCGATGCTCAATGCTACGGGAATGATCTTGGACAGCTCCGTGACGAAGCGCACGCATTCGTCGATGTCTGCATCCATCTCGTTCGGCAGGCCGATCATCAGATACAACTTGAGGCGCTTCATGTCGTGCTTGCGGGCGTTTTCGGCTGCTTCCAGGTAGTGCTGCTCTCGGCCGCGTCGCTCGATCACATCGCGCATGCGTTGGCTCGCGCCATCCAGGGCCGTCGTCAGCGTGCGGTAGCCAACGGCCTTCAACGCCGCAACGAATTCGTCCCTGAGGCGATCCGGCCGCAAGCTGGACAGGCCTACATTGACCTCCCGCTCCGCCAGCCCGTGCAAAATCGACGTGATCCGGGGGTGATCACTGACCGCCGCACCCACCAGGCCCACCCGTTCGACGTGCTCTGGAATGGCATCCAGCACGACCTCGGGCCGCACCACCCGCATGCCGCCGTTGGTGGTGCGTCGCATCACACAATATGTGCACCCTCGCGAGCAGCCCCGCTCCACTTCGAGCAGGAACATGTTCGACAATTCCGTATGAGGCGTGATGATGGCGCTAGTCGCTGGCAGTAGCGAGTCGCTGCAAGCTGCAACCTCCGGGACGGCCTCGCCGTGCAAAGCGGGGACATAGACGTGGCCAAGCCCAGCCAGGGCCTCGAGCTTCACGCCGCGAGCAACCCCACCGAAAGCGATCTCGAGCGCCGGAATCACGAGCTCTTCCGCCTCGCCGATCACGATCGCATCGGCGAAGGCGCCCAGAGGCACCGGGTTTGAAAATGTCAGTGGCCCACCAGCCAATACCAGCGGATGGCTCTCGTCCCGCTCAGCCTGCAGCGGCGGAATACCCGAGACGGCGAGCATGCGACTCAGCCCGGACAGCTCGATTTCGTACGCAACGCTTGCGGCAATCACGTCGAAGTCACCGAGCTGCCGCAAGCTCTCGTAACTCACCGGCGCAGGAAACTTCGCCCCCGCGCGGTCTCCGCCATCGGGCAAGAACACCCGCTCGGCAACCATCCCGGGGCAAGCCTGCACCGCGCGGTAGATGCGCTGATAGCCGAGGCTGCTCATGCCGACGGCGTAGGGTGACGGATAGGTCAACGCGACACGAAGCGGCGCGTCTTTATCAATTCGCCCCGTCTCCGCTGCCAAGCGGTCTCGGATTAGCTGGCGCGTCGCCTCGGGGATCACAGGCCACGAAATGTGCCATAGTCGGCTGAACCCGTCACATCCTGAAGCGACCCCTGGAGATCTCGGCCATCTGCTTGGTCTCGCTGCACTTCCGGTCCTCACGTACTCAAGTACGCTTCGGTCCGGCTGTCGCTCGACCGGCGCATCTGACTCGAGCTTTCCAGGGGGGCAACTGGAGCTGTAGCGAATCATGAGCCATAGTCCAACCATGTCTGCGAGCACACCGTCGAAGAAGGACGAGCTGATCCACGACTGGAACGAAGTCGCCCGCAAGGGACGCATCATCCCACCGGATGTGCAGTTTCTGGACGAAACGCTTCGAGATGGTCTGCAGAACCCCTCGGTCACGGATCCGAAGATCGAAGACAAGATCCGCATCCTGCACTTGATGGACAGCCTGGGCATTCATGAAGCGGACATCGGTCTGCCCGGCAGCTCCAAGCGCGCCTTCGACGACTGCCTGCGGCTTTGCCAGGAGGTCGTCAACAACAAGCTCGACATCAAGGTCACCTGCGCCGGACGCACCGTCCCGAGTGACATCACCCCCATGGTGGAGCTAAGTCAGCGCGCCGGTATTCCAGTGCATGCTTACGCTTTCGTCGGCTCCAGCCCCATCCGCGCCTTGGCCGAAGAGTGGGATCTGGACCGCATCAAGAAGTACAGCGCCGATGCCATCGACGTGGGAGTCAAGGGCGGCCTCGAAGTCGCCTACGTCACCGAAGACACGACTCGGTCCCAGCCCAAAGTGCTGGCGCAATTGTTCAAGCTCGCCATCGACCACGGCGCTGGGCGCCTGTGCCTGTGCGACACCGTCGGCCACTCCACGCCCGACGGAGTGCAGAACCTGATCCAGTTCACGCGCAGCTTGCTCGATGGCTGGGGCGCCGACCATGTCGAGCTGGATTGGCACGGCCACAACGATCGCGGCCTTGGGTTAACCAACGCTATCTACGCTCTCGAGGTCGGCGCGGACCGAGTGCACGGCACGGCTTTGGGCATCGGCGAGCGCGTGGGCAACGCCCAGATGGAGCTCATCTTGCTCAACCTGAAGTTGCTCGGGCTGCTCGATCACGACCTGACCCACCTGATGGAGTACTGCCAAGCTGTCGCAGAAGCCGTCGGCTGGGAAGTGCCCATAAACTACCCGCTGGTCGGCGGTGACGCCTTCCGCACGGCAACCGGCGTGCATGCGGCAGCCATCATCAAGGCCCAGGACAAGGGCGACGCCTGGCTCGCCGACCGTATCTACAGCGGCGTGCCCGCCGGCATGTTCGGCCGAGGCCAAGACATCTGCATCGGCTTCATGTCCGGCGCCTCCAACGTCAGCTACTGGCTCAAGTCCCGCGGCATCGAACCCAGCGAAACCCTGGTCAAAGCGATCTTGGCCAAAGCCAAGAGCAGCGACCGCATCTTGACGGATCCCGAGGTCATGCAGGTCGTCGAGGGCGGCGCCTGACGGTCCGACAGCGTCTCGCCAACTCCGAAACGTGCACGTTGGAGCGAAGAGCTAGAAACGGCGCCGCGCGCGCCCGGTTTCGTCGGCGGCTGCCCTGGCTCCTAGCCAGTGGCGTCCTCGTGGCTTGCGCAGACCGAGCCTCGGCCCCCGCCCGCTCCGCCACGTCACCGGTTACCAGCATCGAACCCCTCGATGCCCACACCAGCTCAGCGCCGCGGGGGCCACTACCAGACTGTCCGATTGAAAACGAGGCAATCCAAAAGCGCTTCGACCATCTGCGACTCTCAGCGCAGTGTGTCCCAGTAATCGCCGCCGCGAAGGACATCTCCTTCTTCAAGAGCGCCAGTCTGACTCAGGGCAACGCTAAGCGCTTCGACCTGGCACCGCTGGCCAAAGCCACGGGGCTCGAGAGCGTGAGCCTGCGCTTTCGCTCAGCTACCCCCGACCTCTCCCCGCTATCTAAGTTGCCTAGACTGAAGACACTCCGGGTTATCAACGGTGTTGAATCCCTCGACTGGCTCCGGCCTATGACGCAGCTTGAAAACGTCGACGTCGAGCCAAGCACGATGGGCACGATCACCAACCTGTCCGCGTTGGGCACTCTGCCGAAGTTGACGGGCTTTTCCACGAATCAGGCCTTCGACTTGGCAGAGCTTGCGCGACTGGTTCCCAATATCCGCTCGCTGCGCGCGACCGGGGTCCAGCATCCCACCACAATCGTGGCGTTCGCTGAGCTCGAAACGCTGGAACTCGGTTGCCTACAGCGCGGACAGCCTCTGCAGCCACCTCCGAAGCTCCGCAGCTTGAGGCTCGGTTGTTACCAAGACGCACCGGCCCTCGATGCGATCGCCTCGTTCACAAAGTTGCGAGAGTTGGACATCTCTGCCGAGGGCCCCGTGAACCTCACTTCCATCATCGCGCTGACCCGACTCGAACGCCTCGACTTGCACGATCGCCAAGTCAGCGACCTCAAGCCCCTGTCCAAACTCCGCGAGCTGCGCTGGCTGGACATCCACAATACGGAAGTGACCAGCTTGGCGCCGCTTGCGGGACTACCCAAACTCGAGTTTCTCGATGCAGGCGGAGCCCCCGTGAAGAGCGTCGCGCCACTAGCGCAGTCGCGCTCATTGCGCGAGCTCCACCTGCCCTTCACGCAGGTCCAATCTGTGCTCCCCCTGACCCAGGTCGCCTCGCTGAAAGAGCTGATGGTTCCCCGAGGCTGCGACCGGCCAGATGTGCTCGCGCTTCGCCGAGTACGCCCCGACATCCGGCTGATGATGTGGCTCGACAAGGCCGAACCCGAAGACCCAACCTGCTTCTGATCGGGCCACGCACGACATCGGGAATGGCGAGGAACCGAAGGATTCGGATGCCTCAGGAGCCCGCGCGGGACTCAGAAACGTCCAGTTCGATCAGCGCGCGAATTCGGTCCCGGTGTTCTTCCTCTACCTCAGTGATCGAGAGTCGCTCCAGAAGAATCCCCTTGGTCACCAGCTCGTGGCGATGCGCTGCTCGCACGAAGCGTCGGTCTTTCTCGCGTCCCGCCACGTACTTCGACACGCAGAGATCGTGAAGCTCGAGGCACAGGCCGGTAGCTCCTCGAGTGTTGGCGTTGCTCACGGCAACCAGGCGGTCCTTCCAACCGTCAGGCAGCGTCGCGGTGCCTTCTTGCACGCCCTGAGCGTAGTACCCGAAGGTATCGTGGAAGGGTGACCCTTCGCCTATTGCGCCATCAATGACGTCCCAGCGCTCCGGGTGGTTCTTCGGGTAGACGTCAGCTTCGTTGGAAACGGTCAGTTCTTCTGGTGCATCAGCGAGCGTGCCCAAGACCGATTGGCTGCCTATCACGATGATTTCGTCGTCCGCTGCGATATTCGCGCAGGCGCGAATGATGTGCTCCAAGTCCTTGCGCCTCATTGGGCCTCGAGCGCTTCGCGTACCTCACGCCACACGCGCCAGCGGGTTCGGGGGTCCACCACGCCGGCAAAAGGCGTGGTTTGTCGCAGCTCCCGGCCACGAGGTCCGTCGTCGGTCATTGCCGCGCGCAGTTTGTCGCGCGGACCCTGGAGCAGCGCGAGCCACGCCTCCGCATAGTAGCCGGACAGGACTTGGGCCTCGCGCCAGCGCGCGAGGCGTGCCACGGCATCAGCAACTAGCTGCGGTTCGTCCCCCAAGCGCTTAGCGATGATGCGGTGGAGCTCGAGGCTACGCTCTTCTCCGATTCGATGCGCATCAACGTGTGCCACGTCGCTCAGTCTAGCACTCAATGCCCTGCGTGGAACCGGGTGGTGATCGTCACATCCCACGCGATGGCGTGTTGTCGAACAGTGACCGGGCGTCAACCAGTCCGACAGGGTGTCGGCGCGGTCTA
The DNA here is from genome assembly GCA_965222375.1 of Polyangiaceae bacterium. Taxonomy (GTDB): domain Bacteria; phylum Myxococcota_A; class Polyangia; order Polyangiales; family Polyangiaceae; genus JACKEA01. The sequence continues at coordinate 430,978 of CBDCTZ010000016.1, read as the reverse complement.
TGTTCGAATCGAGCACCGGCAGCGTGACCGAGAGCTCGCTCAGTTGCGCTCGTACGCCCCGCACACGCTGTCGGCGGGGATCGGCGCACGCTTGGCGACGCCATCGACGACGGCCATGCTGGGGGTCATGGCGAGCATCACCGCCAACATGAGCTTGCCGGCGCACTGGCCCTCTTCTCGATAGCCCTCTAGACGAAGCCCCTTCGCACCCTCGATACTTCCATCCGGACGCACTGCCTCAATGATTCCATCTTGGCGGATCACCAGCTTGGCGCCAGCGCCTTGGACCCCGTCACCCTCTGCATCGATCAGCGTGTGAATCGTCCAAATCTTGCTCGATGACGTTATTTCCGCCCAAAGCTTTCCCTTGCGCACCAAGCAGCCTGAAGCGTCCAGCGTGGCACTGACGCCTGCTGCGCCTTCGATGTGTAGGTCGCCGTTTTCCGCAAGCGACATCATGCTGATTCGCCAGCCATCCTTGTCCTCGATCACCAGCGACATCGGAACCCGTGGGCAACGCTCCGTGGTTGAGCGCTCCGGAGCCGGCGCGCCGGCCATGTCCGCCGATGTACTTGGTGCCACCTCCACCGTGGGCGCGGCAGCGGGCGGCGCTGACGTTTCGGGCGGCGAGGGTCTGCAGGCGGCGATTAGCACCGCAGCCGCGAATACGGCGACTCGAAGCACGGCTCTGCACATCGAGCGCCAAGCTAACACGCGCGAGGGTCGTTTGAGCTTTCCTGAGCACATCTCGACACCGGCGAACCCGGTCGCGTCCAATCGCGGCCTTGGCGGTGAGCTGACCCCCGGATCAGCGTTGGCGAGCGCAGTGCGTGCGCGTGAAAAAAGATCCGGCATGGTGCGGCAGACCAACGGCGAAGCGAGGACGCTGTGATCGTCAGTGCAGGTGCTTGGGCATGCTGCACAAACCGCAGCTACGACGATTCGCACAGCCCCGGGGGTAGTGGCGGCACACCGGGAGGCAGTGGCGGCACCGGAGGCGCGACGGGGGGAAGCGGCGGCGCACTCGGAGGCACCGGCGGAACGGGGGGCTCGGGCTTGATCTGCGTCGAGCCAGCAGATCCTCAGCTACCAACGGTCACGCCTTCTCAACCCGTGAAGGACTACGCTTTTCTACTTTGGGGCGGAGTCCTGTCCGTCCTGGAGAGCTCTTGCAGCCCGGCTGAAAAGCAGAGTCTTGTCACCGGGTTCTTGATCTCGTTCTTGACCCAGTTCCGCGACTCGACGGAGCAGAACGTCCAGCACAGGCTCAATGGCGGGAGGCTCGCCATCGATGGCACAAAGCTCGCCAGCTGCCGCGCCAGCTGGGAGCCCTTGCTTGTGGGCACAACACCGCAAACGATACCGGACTACCCCGTGGGTTGTGACCCGTTCGCCACGACGTTCCTCATTCCGTTGCAGAGCGGCGGAATGCCGTGCGCCGAATCCCTAGAGTGCAAGACGGGTCTGAGCTGCAAGGGCTACACCCACACCAGCCTCGGCAGCTGCGTTGCGTCACCCGGCATTGGACAAGCTTGCGGTCCAACCACGCCTTTGGGGGACAATAGCAGCGGCACGGAGGACAGGAGTTATGAGGTGGGTGACTGTGCGGTAGGAGCACGCTGCACGGTCGACTTCAACAGCTGTAAGAACGTTTGCGCCGCAGGTTCACCACCGCTCGGGAAACTTGGCGAATCCTGCGCAAAGGACAACGAGTGCCGGTATGGCCTGACTTGCGTGAACGCCAAGTGCGCGCAGGACGACGTGGCCATCGGGGGCGCGTGCGACAGCAACGACGACTGCGACAGTAATGGCTACTGCAGCCAACAGAAGTGCATGGCCGACAAGCAGGTCGGCGCAGCGTGCAACTCCGCGAAGGAGTGCTCCTCGGGCGCCTGCGAGAATAGCCTGTGCGTCGCGCACTGCGGGGACGTGTGACCACGACGAAACTTGGTCACTTGGAGAAATGGTCATGAAAAAAGTGCCTATGTACAGTCCCGCTGCTTGCACTGCTCGCGAGCAGCGGTTGCGGCGGCGATTCGAATTCGTCAACGGCGAACACCGGCGGCGCAGCGGGAAGCGCGGGCGCAGCGGGAAGCGCCGGGGCCGGGGAAGCGGCGGGAATGCACCCCCGGTCGTCGGAATTGCTGCTGGTGACAATCACACCTGCGCGTTGACCGCCAAGCAGTCTGGATCCCCCGAGCCTGCTCACCGGCACACTGCAACCGGTCCAGCAACTGAGCGTCCAACCTTGAGTCGTCGCCCTTTGAGCCTCAAAGCGCCGGGCGCCAGCACCAAGCCGGCTTTCGCTGCCGCCGTTGGTGAGTTCCCTAGCCAGGCGAGTTGCCTGGATGCCTTCGGTTCCTCGCTGAACAGCATGTTTGCCAATGACCCCGCTTGCGGGGGCCCGGGAACGCTGGCAGACGGCAAGAGCTGTTTCGGTGATGATCAGTGCAGCAGCGGCCGTTGCGAAACCCCGACCGGGGCACTTTGTGGTCAATGCAAGGTGCAGGAAGGCATTGGTGGGAAGTGTTCCTCCGACAACGACTGCGCCTCGGGGCTTGTCTGTGGACAGGCATGTTCGCCCATCAAGAAGCTCGGTGAGCCCTGCACGTCGAGAGAATGCGAATCCGGCACCACGTGCGGATCGAGTAAGACGTGCGTTGTACCAGCCGGCGAAGGAGGAGCCTGCAAGTCCGTCGACGACTGCACAGCTCCGCTGTCATGCAAATCAGGCAAGTGTGCCAAGCCCTCCCTCGGAAAGCCGGGCGATCCCTGCGTGCCGTTCGAAACGGGCACCTGCGACCACGTGTCGGGCTGCGACGCGACCACGAAGAAGTGCGTCAAGTGGGTCTTCGGCCCCGGTGAGCCTTGCAGCCACCTGTGCTCTGGCGGCGCTACCTGCATCAAGCCGCTCGGGTCAACGACCGGAACCTGTGTGAAGGTCGCATCCGAGGGACAGAGTTGTGACCCCGACAAGGGTCCCGATTGCGAGTTCGCCCTTAGCTGTGTGAACGGCAAGTGCCTCAGACCTTCAGGCCAGACCTGCCCGGCGAATTGAGCAATCCGCGGTCTACGCGCGCTCTCGATGGCCCATCGCACCGCGATGGGCCGCGCGAGACTAGTGACCCCGCGCCGCCCCAGTGCTCACCCCGTCGGGTGTTGCCCCTTCGGGCATCGCGAAGCGCGTCACAAGCGCGTCGACCCCAAACCAATCGACGCGTCCGTCGCAACGCGGGCATGGAAGTACGTTCGCGCAAGACGGCTCAGCAGCGCTAGCGCAAGTTGCCTTCGGCGTGGGCGATGACTTGCACCATGGCTTCAAGGACGTCCTCGGCGTCGGTCCGGCGAGTGCTCGTGATCACGATCTCTTTGGCGAGCAGAGCGATCAGGTAGCGCAGGCGGCGACGGGAGTTATCCGCGACGCGTTGGTAGTCGGGGTGGGCGTCGTTGATTTCCCAGGAGAAGCCGTGACGGCGGCTGCGCCAGACCGCGCCGGGGGCGCTGACCAGCACGGGCTCGGGAATGCCGAGGCGTGCATAAACCTCGTGCTTTTCCTCGACGACCTCGATCGCCGCGATGTCAGCGACGGTTTCGTCGTCCAGACTGGCCACTGCCATCAGCGGCAATTTGCGTCCGATCCGAGCGCCCTCGCGGGTGCGCAGGATCGCGCCTCCCCTCGAACCTGCTTCAAGATAGATCTTGGCGCTGCGACCGTCGGGAAAGCGCCACTCGATTTCGGCGTTCTTGACCCGCCGGCCCTCGGCGTCTTTGGCAACGGCCCGCACCTTGCGCTCGGTTCCGGGAGAAACCCGGATAAAAGCAGGCACGACAGAGACCGACGCCAGCGGACCCACCGGGCCCTCGGGCACCTGCGCCGCAGCCCCATTGCTCTTGGCGGCAGCGCCGTCAACCGGGACTCCGGGACCCGCCTCACCGACGGCGGGATCGCCATCGGCGGCAGCGACACTAGGAAGACTCAGGTCCCGCACGCGATCGTCGAAACCGCGCAACGCTCGGCGCAGGTCCTGAACGATGCGGTGGTCGAGCTCGGCGCGGTGCAGCGTGTCCAAGCGTTCGAGTTCAGACAAGATCGTTGGCGTCAAACCACCCAGCGCTTCCAAGAACGCCAATGCCGCCTTGTTCGGCAGCACGCCACGGCGGGTCCCCGGGGGAACCGTGAAGTCCGGAAAGTCGATGATGCCGGTTAGATCCGCGCCTCTCCAGGGCGAGCCGGTCAGGCCGAATGCGTCGATGTCTGAAATGTCCTCAGCGACCCGCGTTCCGGCGCAAGATAACTCGATGGCGGCGCCATCCATGCCCCGGGCCACGTACAACTCGGCCGTGAAGGGCCGGTGCCCGCGCACTTTCACCTTCTTGGGCAGTTCCAGCGGCTCGCCGGTGTAGCGATGCGGAACCACGACGATGTCGCGGTTTTCGCCTCGGGCCAAGCGGTCGTGGATGTTCAGAGTACAGCCGCTGCGTAGGAGCTGGCCGCGTAGTTCGATGGCCAAGTACGCCGAAAGACGTCGCCCGCTCAGCACCCGGCGCGCCGACTCGTGCACGCCACTGATCACGACTTCCGTGAAAGTCCCCGGGCTACCTTTCGGCGCGGGATAGGTGCCCACTTCGCCCTCGGGGGAGTCCTCGATCATACGCAGCACGGCGACTCGACCGCCGCCCACACGGGAGAGGATCTCCATTTGGCCGCCAATGGCCCAGAAGCCGAGCAAGCCGACGCCGTACTGCCCGGCAACCACGCGGCGAGCGCGCTCGCCGGGGTCGAGCTGCAATTTGTGGGAGTGGCCAATGTGGGAAGCAAGATGTCGAAGCGCCGCCCGGCGCTCCATTTTGGGCAGCACGCCTTCGCCGTTGTCACGAATACTGAGGGTCAGGGTCTTGCCTTTACCCGAACGCTCGATTCGGATCTTGCGGGCGCCGGCGTCCAATGAGTTCTGCACCAGTTCCGAAACCGCTTTGCGCGGATCCGGCTGGCTACGCGCGAGCCACCGGATCAGTTCGAAGGGATCCGCGGGCTCGAGCTCGATACGAGCTGCGTGCTCCAGGCGCTCAGGGCTCAAGACGGGGACGATTGTTTGCGGGCTTTGAGCAAATCGTCAATACGCTCGCCGTCAATGGTCAGCCCTTCGATGTTTGCATCCGTGATTTCCACGCCGGAAAGATTTACGCCATCGAGCTTTGCACCACTGAAATCAGCGTCGCTGATGACCACTGAGCGCGCGTCCACGTCCTTGAGATTGGCACTCTTGAGGCTTGCGTCCTCCAGCTCGACCTCGGACAAGTTCACGTCCTTCAGCGTGGCCTTCTCAAATGTGCAGTCCTGAATCAGCGCCGCATCGAAACGCGTATTGCTGACGCTCATACCGCTAGCATCCGCGTCGTCCAGAGACGCCTTCGCCAGTTTGATGTTGCTCAGCGACACCTGGCTCGCATCCACGTCATTCAGAGCCGCTTCGCTCAAGTCCACGTTGCTCAGAGAAGCTCCACTCAGGTTCGCGTCGTCTAAGGACAGCTTCGTCAAATCCACGTTGCTCAGACTGGCCCGCTTCACGGAGGCGTCGTCGATGGCGATCTCGTCCAACACCACATCGTTGAGGCTGATGCCCTTGGGAGCGTCGCTTTCCTTCTTCCCCGCGCTGTCGGTCATCCTGGTTCCCTAGCGCATCTGGGCCCCGCCGCCCCGAAAAACCCCGATACTTCACAGGTTCAGAATCTCTGTGGCAGGATGCGTTCGTGCAACCCCCCGGACAACCTCCTGCTCCCCCCGGCGTCCCGCCCGGCGCCCCGCCTCCTAGCGCACCTCCACCCGGTGCACCGCCCCCTGGCGCCCCACCCCCCGGAGGTGCCCCCCCGCCCAGCGCACCTCCACCTGGCGGTGCGCCTCCGCCCAGCGCGCCCCCACCTGGAGCGCCACCTGCAGGAGCTCCGCCGGGCTATCCAGGAGCGCCGGGTGTCCCGGCGGCCGTCAACGTGCAGACGGCGCCACGCCCCGCGATGGACAGCCTGAGCAGCCTCATGCCGGCCAAGTCGCCCATCCCGATGATGATCGCAGCGGGCGTCGGCGCAGTGGTGGGCGCGCTGCTGACCACGTTCGGTTTCCTGATGCTCGGCGGCGACGATGAGGTGAAACCGGTCGCCTCGGCGGCACCCTCCGCAAGCGCTGCTCCGGTAGAGCCCGAGAAACCAAAGCTCACTGAAGCCGAGCTCGCGGCCAGCGGAGACAAAGCGGCCTTGAAGAAGCTCGAGGCCAAATCCGAGAAGGAACGAACCATCGACGAGGCAGTCGCGATCCACTTGGCCCGCCCCTTCGCCAAGCGCAAAGAGATCGACGAGATGGTTCGGAAAATGGCGCTGGCCGAGAGCTTCTCCGTCGACAAGGAGACGAAGAACAAGGTGCGCGCCTTCGCCAAGGATCCCGAAGTCGCCAACCACATGCTCAAGAGCCTGGCCAAGATGAAGGGAACTTCAGGCGCGGACCATCTGTACGCAGTCTGGACCAAGACTCGAGGCAAGACGGATTCCTCAGAACTGGCGCGACAGTTGCTGAACACTCCCGAAGTCCGCAAGAAGGCGACCCTAGCGCTGACAGTGACCCTCGATCTCAAAGAGGCCACGGGCAAGGCCCCCCCCGACTGCGAAGGGACCAAGGCCGCTCTGCCCAAGGTCGCACAGTCGGGCGATCGGCGCGCCGTGGGCACCGTGATCCGGCTGAACATCAAGACCGGCTGCGGCGAAAAAGAGCGCGACGACTGCTACGCGTGCCTCCGGGACACGGACCTGGTCCGCGAAGCCGCGAACGCGGCGAGTCGGCGTAAGCCGCCCCTCTGACAGCGCTTGTTGCAGCGGCTCACGCCGGCGGACTGCTCGCGGACGCCCGTTGCTAGGGCGTCGCGCCCAGCGCGTCACTGTCGCGCGTTGCTCACGCAACGCGCGATGCCGAGGTCGTCCAGCTGTTTTTCGAAGCCGAAGGTCGGATCTTTCGCAGCCTCGGGCGTCCACTCCAAGGTCACGGACGTTTTCTGGCGATTGGGCAGTAAGTCCAGCGTCTTGATCTCGTCTCGGAACTTGGGGTCGAGATCTCCTGACGCGATCAAATCGTCCATGACCTCCAGGCCTACGGCGCGCATTCGCACCCGCAACGTGACTCGATCCGTTGTGCCAGGGGCGGCGCCCTGTTTCGGAAAGCGCCGGATCGAGTGGGTCGCGAAGAACTGCGGGTTGGTCTGGTCCAAGGTGACCGGGCCCGAAATGGTGCAGCCCGGCCTATTGCCCGAGCAATCGTTGTTGGTGCTCGCGACTTCCCAAAACTGATGCACTTCCTTGCCGTTTGCGTCGAAGGCGCCTTCGCGGAACAACATCAAATTTGGGTCCGGGGATTTCGCGACGGGCTCCGAGTCCGCCACCACCCCGCTTTCGAACACCGCCGTGGTGCCCTCAAAGGCACGAACCTCCGCCCACACCCGGCGATCGTGAGTCGCGCCGCTGGGAAAGCGATGACCCGCGCCCACGTTGTCGAGCAGGACCTGGAGCACAAAGCTACCCGGTAGCTCTGCCACGCAGACCTCCGCGCGCAGGGTCACGTCGAGCATCTGCTCGATCAGCTTGCGCTGCTCGGCCATGCGGGGAAACGGCGTCAGCGCCGTGTCGACCCCGGCGAAGTCGTGGGTGTGGCGCGCAGCGCGGGTGACCACGCCGGGCGCTTCCGCAATCACGCTGTTGGGCTGGGGGATCATGTGGCAGGCGTTGCAGGTGGTGAGGCTGCCGTCTTTGCTGAAGATCCCCTCTTTCCACTCGGCAAAGGTCCGCTCCAAATGCACCTCCGCGGGCGCAGGCGGTGAAGGCACGATGATATCGTGACAAGTGCCACACAGGTCGGCGCTATCTCTACTGCGCCGATCGAAGTGGGACGTGTACTTCGAACCGTGGGCACGGCTCTCCACGGGATCCCGCACCGGGCCGCGCATGGTCACGTCGTTCGCGATCGACAGATCCGCATTGTGGCCGCCCTCGACGCTGCTGACGTTGTGGCAGAAGTAGCATGTGATGCCCTGAAACTTCTTGTCCAAGCTCGCTAGGTTCAAGCCATTCGTCGTCAGCCCCTCGCGCACCGCCATCGGCGCGTGACACTGCACGCAGAAGTCTCCAAGAGCTCCTTGGGTTTCCCGCTGACCTCGCTGGTTCATGGCGAGGAAGACCGGATCCTCCGCGGCATAGGCGTGCATGCTGCCCGACCATTCTTGATGATGCAGCGGGTGACAGGTCGCGCAGGTCTCGGGATCCATCAGTTCAGCGCGACTGAGCGTCGGCTCAGCGCTCTCACCATCACCGCAGGCGGCGAGCCCCGCGGACAGGCACGTCAACACCAAGGCGCGCCTCATCGCTTGCTCTACGCGCCTCACCGTTTGGCGCCCTGCTCCACCCAACGCCGAAGCACGCAGCGCTCCTCTGCGGATAAAGGCCGCCGCGGCGGCATCGACCAATCTTTCCCGTTCTGGTGGGTGCGCACGATCATCTCGCTGCAAGGTGCATCCCCGGCGTTCACACGGCCACCATCCACAAGCGCCGTATAGGCGGCATCCACATCTTCCAGGGCCAAGCCACCCCTCTTACCTTCATCCGAATGGCAGGATGCGCCACCCTGCGCGCAAGTCGGGACCAAGGTGCGCTTGTGGATCTCGTCGAAAACAGGCTGATACAGCGGCGCGCAGCTGGCCGGAACATCGAAGCACGCGGGCATGGTCTCCTCGGGCTCCGAGCTACACCCGGGCAAGAGAAGCGCAAACAACACCGCGGCGCGCATGCTGCTGCTATAGCAGATCGGCGGCGCGTCACCCCTCCCCAAGCACTCGGCTCAGTTGGCCGGAACTATTTTTCGGTTTGCGTCATTCGAGATCACCCAGATCTCCACCGGGTCGCTGAGTTCTTCGGTAGCTGGATCATAATCCAGGGTTCCGGACGCTCCGCTCAAGTCAATGCTGTCGCCCTTAGCGAACGCGGTGACGACCGACTGCCACGCGCTCACAGTGATGTTGGTCGCCGCCCCTTGGCTCACCCGACGGAGCCCGCGGGCGATGCCCACGCCGCTGAGCTCCGACTCTTGCGCGAGTGCCCAGGCTGATCCTGCAAACGCCAGGAACGCCGCGTCGTAGGCGTGCGCCGTGAATGACAGAGCTTGCGGGTTCGTACCGTATTCGCCCTGGAAGCCGTTCAGGAACGTGCCATAATTGAAGTCGGCTGGATCGAGAGGTTTGGGTCGAGTCCCGCGCACGCGCGAAAAGGCTGGCTTGGCATTGGGATCGAGCAAGGCTTGCGTCGCCGCGCCGTCGGTTAGGAAGAGCCCAACCTGCGCCAACCCGCCCGTGGGCGCTGCCGCTGCGACCAAAAAAGCGACCGAGTCAGCCGTCACCGAAGAGATGAACAGGACCTCATCCTTGGTGGCGGTCTTGGCCTTCTGGATCGCCTCGGCGCGGGTGCCGGCATTCTTGAATGGAAACTCTTCCACGGCGCCGGCAAAGGATTCCTTGAATACCTGCAGCAGCCCGGAACCGTACGCCCCTTCCTGGTACACGACGGCCACCTGAGACACTCCGCGGTCCGTCATGTCCGACGCGATGACCGGCCCCTGCACCGTGTCCGGCGACGCCGTCCGCCAAAGCCGCCCGGGCGATTGATCCGTCGGAGTCGGCTCCAGCTCAGTGAGTTCTGGGCTCGTGGCTGAGGGAGAGATGATCAGCGGCGCCTCGGTCTGCGTCACCTCGAACACTCGTTTTGTGTCCGCTGAAGACGATGGTCCGATGATCGCGTGCACGCCAAGCGTCCGCGTCAAAAACCCGCTGATCAGGTCGATCGCGGCGGCCGCATCCAAATCGTCACCGCCGTGGTTATGCTCGATGCTGCACATCACGAGGGCCGCTGGGCCATTTGGGAATCCCTCCCCGTCGTTGATCTGCAGCGCAGCCAACCTCGCCGCTTGTTGCCTGCCCAGTTGCTTGTCCTCAGTCGGGTCGAACATCGTGCCGAGCACGACGGCGTTCCGATACTTCAGCGGTCGGGTAAACAAGTCGTCGGGATAGGTAGTGGAACAGCGGGGCAACACCTTTGGGGGATCACAGAAGCCATCGGAAGCACAAACGGCGCCGAAGCCGAAGCGCTGACGGCATTGGCTCGTCGAATCGCAGGCTTTTTCGTCGAACTTCGTCAGCGAGCAACCCGGCACAGCGAAGGCTAGCGGTGCCGCGAGTGCACCCAGCGTGATCCATTTGCTAAAACGCGCCACTGAACACTATCCGAGTTCCTTGTTTTCCACCTGGCACGACCGCCACCGGACTGGATACCGCCTTTTCCGGCTTGGGGTCGTGGGTGATGACCAAGTACAGGCCGACGGCCGCGGCAGTCAGGCCAACGCCCCAGCCAACGTCCGCGAAAACCGAGTTCCGATCGTCGCGCGAGACAGCATCCTCGGCCTCACGCGGACACACCGGTGGGTCACCGGCGCACAACTCATCGGCATCTTGGCGGGCGGATGACGCACTCAGCGCGAAGTAGGTCCCCAGCCCGACCCCAACCGCACCCACACCGAGCAAGCCGTAACCAAGCCAAGGTTGCGACACAGGTTCGTCCTTGGGCGTGGCCGCGGCAGCGTTCTGCTCCTGGCGACGGCGTTCTTCTTCGCGGCGTTTCTTCTCGATCTTCCGGATGCGAGCCTGCAACCCTTTGATGCGTTTGCGCACGAGTGCCTCGCGTGAGCCCGCATCTGGCAGATAGCGTTCGAGAGCGCTGAGGGCTTCCTTGAACTGTCCTAGGCGCTCGTGCGCATTCGCCATATTGAACAGCAGCGCGCTACGCCCGCTGAGGCGGTATGCCTCGGAAAAGTCACGCAAAGCGGCCTCGTAGGCGCCCTCGGCGTAGGCGCGATCACCGCGGCGATACAGGTCTCTTGCTTGCTTGTCCGCTGGGTCTTCGGCCGGCGCGGAAGGCTTCGTGGCGTCGCCATCCGGCGTAGCGCTGGTATCCGGCGGCGCCTGTTGCGCCATTGCAACAGCGGGTAGCAGCAGCCAGGGAACGACCCTGAGCACGCGCGGCAGACCGACCGTCATTGAGCCCACGGGTCGATGTTATCAGTCGTCGAACTGGGTTTGTCGGGCGGGGGATCCACTTTCGGCTGCAGCGAGGCCGGTGGAGGTGCGGAAACTGCGGGCGTGGGAGTGGAGGTAGGTGAGGTCGGTGGCCGGACTGCCGCGGTGGGCGGACGCTTTGGCGTCGGTTTTTGAGCGACCGCACTCGCGTCCTGATCCTTCGGCTCCACGGCCGGCGGTTCAGCTACGGAAGGCGCGACGGTTGGAGCTTCGCTCGTGAGCGCTGGACTAGAGGGCGACGACTCCGGCGCCGCCGCTCCCGCGGGGGTCGCAGGGGGCCGGGTTGCGAAAAACCAGACCGTGACGGCAACCCCCACCCCGACCACGGCAAGCCCCAGCCACTGATTCCGCTTGGATGCCCGCGTGGCGGTCCGCGCAGCCGAGAACGTGCCCTGAAGCGTCGGCTGAAGCGCGGATTCCGCGATAGTCGGTGCGAGCAACTCGTCGGTCGTTTCCGTGGCCAAGGTCCTCGCTTGGGCTTCGAAGGAGGGTGGCGGCGCCTCGTCCCGATCGAAATAGTCACTCCATTGTTGCTGGATTGCTTCCGGAGCAAACGGGACGAGCTGCGCCGCGAACTCGCGCACGGACGCGAAGCGTGCCTCGGGGTCGTTTTCCATCGCACGCTCGACGATTGCGGCGAGCTCCTCCGACACGTCGGGATTGGCCTCGCGGAGCGGCGTGTAGCGCCCCGCTGCAACCGCGTGTAATAGCGCCATCAACGTTTCGGTGTGCTCGTGATGCGGGCGCATGCCGGACAGCATCTCGAATAGAATCACCCCAAGCGAGTATTGATCGGCGCGGGCGTCGACGTCCCGCTCCCCACGAGCTAGTTCTGGGGAGACGTAGTAAGGACTGCCAAGGAACGCACTCGTCACCGTCAGATCCGGAACATCTTCATTCAGTGCCTTCGAGATCCCGAAATCGAGGACCTTGGTGACAACTTTGTCGCCGGCCGACCGCGCCATGAAGATGTTGTCCGGCTTGAGATCTCGATGGATGATGCCTTCGCGATGAGCGGCCGCCACTGCCGCGCACGCGGCAAGCACCACCGTAACCGCTGCGCCCTCTGCTAGCGGCCCCCCCTTGAGCCGCGCCGACAGGGGCTCGCCCTCGAGCAGCTCCATGACCAAGTAAGGCCGGCCATCGCCTTCACCGACGTCCGTGATGTCCACCACGTTCGGGTGGCGGATCCGCGACGCATTCTCGCCCTCACGAAGGAAGCGGGCCCGTGCTCGATCATCGGCGCATTCTCTCTCTTTCAGCACCTTGACCGCGACGCGTTTCTTCAGCCCAGTGTGAACCGCTTCAAACACTTCACCCATGCCACCAGAACCGATACGTCGCTCAATCCGGTAGCGACCCAGCCGGGTTCCGTTCGGCAAGCTGCCAGGCGCGGTCATGGATCCGTGAATCTACTACAGAACCGCCGATGCGCTGGATCCCGTGCCGAAAATCTCGGCCACGCGACCGGTTTTTGGGCAAGCGGGTTCGTATTTTCGCGCTGGGGCGCGCCCACAGCCGCGGCCGCGGGACTACTCCCCGATACAGAACTTGAAGATCGCATCATCTTCCTGATTGTCACGCGCGGCTGTGATGTGGATTTCCCAGAAGCCGGGCATGAACAGGTTCACCGGCTTCAGTTCATACTCTCCGCCGGACATCTCCACGATGTCTGTCCGCTTCGGACTGCCATGCTGGTGATCGGGCATCCAGGTCTTCACGGATAGCTCAGCGTTGTCCAAGGGCTGTCCGCCACTCTCCACCTTCACACGCCAGGTATTGTCGAACAATTGCGGCGGAGCCGGATCTGCAGTCGTGAGCGTGAACTTGTACCTGCCTTCGGTCCCGTCTTTGCTGATACCCGCGAAGTAAGTCTCCGCGCGGCCACCGCACGCGCCGGACGTGGAGCCCGCGCCACCGCCCGCGCCGCCGGAATTCGAACTGTCGCTGCTGCACGCGGCCGCCACAAAGGCCAGGGCTAGGAGTCCGCTACGCATCTATTGTTTGCTCTACGCTCATCGCTCGGGGCTTGGTTACGAATGTAAACAGTGATAACATTGCTGAACCGTGCCAGCCCGGGAAAACTACCACCACGGAGATTTGCGTCGAGCACTCTTGGCCGCCGCAAAGCGCAGCATCGCGGCAGGTGAGACCGACTTGTCGTTGCGGGATGTGGCTAGAGACGCCGGGGTCTCCTCCGCCGCCCCGTATCGCCACTTCGAAAGCCGACAGGCGCTGATGCGCGCCGTCGCTATCGAGATCGCCGAAGACCTGCTGGCCACCATGAATCAAGCCGCAGCGCGGACGCAACGTCGCTCCAACTTCCTCCCCCTCGCTCGAGCCTACGTCCACTTCGCCGCCACCCGCTCGCCCGAATTCAGCCTCAGCGTCAACCGGGGCAAAGCGTCGTCCAAGACCCTCGCGCCGGTATGGGCTCTCCTCCGCGACGCCTGGAGCCAGTTCGGTGGCAGCGAACAACGCTGGCCCTCAGCCCGCAACCTCATCCACGGCACCGCCATCCTCGCCTCCCTCGGCGTGCCCCCCGGCGACATCGACGAAGCGCTGCAGCGCCTCGCGCGTTGACCGTCACCAGTGGTCAGCGGAAGAGTGGCAATCGTGCACGCGCCAGCGGCACCGTCGCCAGCGCGCCAGCGGAGGTTGGGCTCGCCTCCTCAGGGTTGTTTATGGGGGATGTGGCGGATCTTGCCGTCATCGACCTCCGGACCAGAGCGCACGGTGCGCCGAGAGCGATGCGATGGCGTGCGGTCTTCAAGCGGAGCTTCAGTCCGCAACGCAGAGGTGAATCTGGTTGCTCCCGCAAGCGCAATGGAATGTGCTCAGCCCAAGGTGTGTTCCCGGCGGGCAAGAGCCAGGGCCGCAGTATGCCTGCGACGCCACCCCGGCCTTGACACATAGGCTCCGGATATTCACCGCAGGGCAGACCCCGCCTACGGGTCCGCACGCGGGATCTGGAGCCGTCGCCGCGCTGGTGAAACCAGCGGGGCATGCCCCACAGGCTGTTGTGACGACATCTTGGCAGCTTCCGGAGACGCAGCTTTCCTTGCCCGTACAGGTCCCGCAGTTCAGCGTCTTTCCGCAACCGTCCGCAGCCGCGCCGCAGTTCAAGCCGAGGGAGGCGCAGCTGTCGACATCGCAGACGCATCGGTTGGCAACGCACTGGGCTTTGGAACCGCTACACATGCCGCAATCGAGGGCCTTACCGCAGCCATCCGCCAAAGTGCCGCACTCGGCGCTCGCGGCCTGGCAGGTCGTCGGCGTGCAGGCGCCCGTCGTGCACTTGTTCGAAGTGTTGCAGACGGGCGTGGGGGAGGAGCAGGTCCCGCAATCCAGGATGTCTCCGCAGCCGTCTCCGAGACCACCGCACTCGGCATTTGCCGCCGCGCACGTCGCAGGCACACACGGTGTGTCTCCGCACTTGTTCGGACCAGCGCCTCCACAGAATTTGGAACTCGCGCAACCACCACAATCGACGATGCCACCACAGCCATCGGTGATCTTGCCGCACTCTGCGGCAACATCGGCACAGCTCAGGGGGACGCAACTGCCTCCGTCCGAACCGCCTCCCGTACCTGCTCCTGCACTGCCGCCTGTCCCCCCGCCTGCATCGGGCCCTCCTGCCCCCTTCAGATCGTCGAGATTCGTCAGGGAGCACGCCGCCATGGCCAGCCCCAGCGCCACACCGACGAGTGCTCGCCACCCCGAACCCGTTCCCATTTGCACAACATAGCAAGAGTAGTCTGGCGGCGCATTGGTACTGCTCCCAGACCATCCAGCGCCCAAGAACGCAAGAAAGAGCCCGCAACGAAGTCCAAAAAGGGGCCCGTCTGCCAAGTTGGGCCCCGGGCGCATATGCCGGATGCCGCCGTCATCGACTTGCACGTTTGGTAGGGCTTGTGCGCTCCTGGGCGTAGGCGAAGGCTGGGGACGGCGACGCTGCCAAGCTGCTTGCATTGCTCGGATCCCGCGGCCGCCGCATCCACACGACCCAACCCACGGGCATGCCGACATTGACGAACAGCAGGATCCCAAAAATGACCGCCACGCTCCGCAACTTGCCTGGCGGCAGGCGGCAACACCAGTCCGTTTTGCGCTGGGCCCATTGCGAAACGAAACAGAACTTCTCGCGAATGGCCTCCAGCGGCAGCGCTGCTCGGCCCCGCAGCAGCGCAAGCGAGACGGCAGCGACCCCGCTCCCCTTGCCGTGCTGGCGACCCGCCAAGTGGCGAGATTCGCGTGGCGCCACGCGACAACCGTCCTCAACGCCCATGAAGAACCGGTTTTGTGGGTCCGCGCAGGATCGGCACGTCCGCTGCAAAGGCGAGGCTAGCAGCGCCCTCCGCGCGCGGTACACTGACATGGTGAGCGAGCCGCGACTGATCGAACTTTCCTACCGGCTAACGCCGCGGGCGGACGCTTGGGTGCTGCCCGAGGTTCCGGTGCCCGAGTCCCACGCCCACGACTTGCTCGTCACGTACCTGGTGGCATTGCTCACCGCTTGGGTCGAGCGCGAGAAGCGCGACGCTCTGGTGGTTCGAAATCTGGCTCTGCGTTGGATGGAGGAGCATCCGCGCGTCGGGCTCGATCCAGATGTGGCGTTGATCGAGCCTGCGCCACCGGATGCTCGGAAGTTGAAGAGCCTGTGCACCTGGAAACCGGGGCATGCGGTGCCGTCTCTGGCGATCGAGGTCGTGAGCGAGTCCCATCCCTACGAGGACTACATGGATATCCAAGAGCGCTACGCCGACTGCGGCGTGAGCGAGCTCTGGGTGATCGACGCCGAGCTCTCAGGGCCCGCGCGCTTCGGCGGACCGCATTTGCTACAGGTGTGGCGGATAGACGAACATGGCAGCTTCACGCGCGTGTACGCTGGCGACGCGTATCGTTCGCCGACCATCGACGCCTGCGTGCGGGTAACGCCCCAGGGCGTCGTTCTGAGCGACGATGCGGCGGGCAGCAGACGTTGGCTCTCGCCGGAAGAGTCCCAACGCGCCGAGCGGGACGCGCGACTCGCCGAGCGCGAAGCACGCCTGGAGGCGCAAGCCGCGGAACGGGAGGGGCGCGAAGCCGAACGACAAGCGCACGCAGCGCAGGCCGACCTCGAGCGACGCGTACGACAGCTCGAAGAGCAGCTGACACGGAAACCCTGAGTTCCCCAAAGCGACGAGCTTCCCGGTGCCCGCCTGAGCTAGGATTCGACCCGTGGGCGTGACTTGGTTCGAGCAGCTGTTCGGGTTTCGCGAGGGGCCTTATCAGGAAACGCAGGGGCGCTTCGTGCTGGAGGGTGACCAGCTCCGCTCCACGGTGAACGGTCGGGCCTTTTCAGCCGGTCATTTCTCGACGCCCTCCTTGGCAGCATTGCGTGCGGGCGCCACTGGCCTTCGCAAAGGTCGGCTGCGGGTGCAGCACGAAGCCATCGGGGACGTGTTGGAGTTACACGCCTTGCCGGAAAACGAAGGCGCCATGTTTCAAGCGGCCTCGCAGTTCAATTGCTTGGAGTTCGCTGGACCCGAAGAGCTGCCCGAGGACGGCGTCACGCAATATGACGACGACCCAACCCAGGGCCCTGCCTGCGCTCTCGCAGCTGGGGCTGCAACGGTGGTGCGCAACTACTTCGTGGAAGTGGACGGCGCCATGGGACAGACGCGGGATCGTCAACTGAACAACCTCGACCAAGTGCAAGCGTGCTTGGGGCCGGACGGAAGCTGCGTGGAGATCAGGAACGGCTACACCTTCTCGGACGTGAGCCGCTTGGAGCGGCTTGCCGCTGCGCTAGCGAAGTTCGATCGCGATGAGTTGCTCGGTCATGTGAAGATCGGCTTGCATCGGGACGTCGGCGTCACCTTCGAGCGGCGATTCGTCGAGCCACAGCAGCCGTCGCGAGTCTCTCAAGCGTTCTGCTCTGCGCTGCCGTGTGGCTACACCGGCGGTGGCCTCGAGCTCTGGGAACCCCTCGCAACGCTCGTCCTCGATGCGGCCTACGAAGCGACGCTCTTGGCCGCCACCCTCGATGCAGAACGGGGCCGCGGCTCCGGCAAGGTATGGCTCACCTTTCTCGGTGGCGGCGCCTTCGGCAACGACAAGCGCTGGATCGCCAGCGCCATCCGTCGCGCCTTGTCGCTTATGCGCAATCGCGAGCTGGACGTTCGCATCGCCCACTACGGACGCATCGACCAGGACATCCAGAGAGCCGTCGACGCGACGATGCCAGAGTAGAGGCGCGCGCAGTCGGCAACTGCAGTCGCGCCGCCGCCACGGTCGCGCGGGTTTCTGCTCTCGCATTGCGCTTCGCTAGCAGATGTGTCGGTACTGAGCGGGTCGTGACATCATGGCTTCGGGATGATTTGGTGGTGGAAGCGCAAGCGACCCAGCAGCGAGGCCGACACGCTGTTTTCGTCAGCCACGCGGGCGCGGATCATCGAGGGTGGAGTGGCGCGTGGCGTTGCACTGGGCAAGCGCGTTGCACTGGAGCTTTCGGGTAGCAAAGCTCGCGAATTGGTAGAACGGCTGCAGGTCGTCCCCGTCAAGGAGCCCTTCCATTGCATGTGCCTGGGGGATTGGGGCATCGAGCTCTTCGAGGGCGACGCGCCCCTGACGACCGTGGGCCTGCATCACGGTCGCTCGATCCGCATCGATGGCCGATCGTCAGATGAGTTGCTCCAAGACGGAGAGGGCTTGCTGCGGTTCTTGGCGGACCAGGGCCTGAAGGAACCCTTAGAAGCATTTGAAGAAGATCGCCAAGCGGCGGATCGCTCTGCCAAAGCGCGCAAGCGCTGGCTCCGAGCGACGCCGGAACCCCTGCGCGAATTTCTGCCCAAGCTCGAGGGCGATAGCGGCGGGCGGCTCTTGCGCCCGGGAGATCCTGATGTGCACGAAGCGCTGGCGCGCCTCGATGCGGCTGATGGCGATTCCGCGCGCGCGCTGCTCGCATGGTACTCGGCCGGTCTCGGCCCCTGGAGTGGATTCCCCAGCTACGAAGGCGTGGCATCTGCACTGCTTCTCGAGCTCGGTACCGAGCGAGTCATTCAGGCAGCCGAAACGGCGCGCAGCGAGGGCGAGCTATTCGGGGCTGCACGTTTTCTGGCGCGCTGGGACGCGCAACCCAAAGAACGTCGCATGGTGAGCGACACCCTCGCGACGCGGTTGCGGAAGGTGACGCGCAGCCATGGGGATGCAGACGCGTGCGCACGACTCGAGGCAGGCCTTGCACCCCTCGAGGCGAAAACGGGTGGCCCGTGCATTGGACGCAGCGACAACGTGCGAGACTTCGCCTTCGTCGTAGCTGTCGACGTACCCAAGTGGCAGCGCACGGTCGTCGCCCTAGACAACCCCGAACTGCTGCTCCTGGCTCCCGGGGAGCGCCGCGTGCTGTGCAACGATCTGAAGTCTGTGGGCGCCATCGCAGCCCATGGCCGGCGTGTCGTCATTTCGCGACTCGACAAGCACGACCTTGTCGAGGTGGACTTGGAAACTGGCGCGGTCGAAACGCTGTGCTCCACCGGGCCCGAAGTGCGGTGCCTCGCCATCACCAGCGAGCGCGTGGTGTGGATCGAACGGGGCGAGACATCGGTGGTGCGCGAACTCGGGCGGAAGCGACCTTGGGCCGAGCAGGAGCTGCACGCGTGGGATCTGCGCATCCCGGGTCCCGCGCCCATTTGGGGGCGACCCCACGCGCCCGCATGGAGCATGGGTGCGAACTACCAATCGGAAATCGTGACCGTGGATGCGAAGGGCAAGGTTCGGCGTATCGCCCGCTTCACCGGTGACGAGAGTTACGTTTACCCACGTTTCGATGCCGACGCGCGACACCTGGCGTGTACGACGGGTCGCGAAGTGACCGTCGTCGATCGCGAAAGCGGAAAGCAGAGCAAACTGGGACTCGCACGGCGCGTTCAAGGGGTGGCACTAGATGGCGACACCCTGTGGGTGATCGCATGGACGGAGGACCGATACGGTGGCGAGCTATTGAGAGTCGACTTGCCGACCGGCGCGATCGACAAGCAGCTGAGCTACAAGCGGATGCGCTATCACCAGGAAGAGCTGTCCATCGGTGCAACGCAGGTCGCCTGGAACCTCGGAGGCGAAGCGCTATGCGTGAAACGCTCCTAGAGCGTCGGTGTGGCCGACGGCGACTCGACGCGCTCCTAGGGACGCACGGGCCCCGCGCAGTGTTGTCGTGTAGCAACCTGGTCAGCGCAATTGGACGGGCGCCGGCCGGACACTGAGGCTAGGCTCGATGGTGTTGTCTGTCGGTTCGAAAGAGTCGTGGGTGTTCGGTTATGGCTCCCTAGTGTGGCGCCCCGCCTTTCCCTTTGCGCGGAAAGAGCCCGCCTACGTGACCGACTACGCGCGTCGCTTCTGGCAGGGCTCGACGGACCACCGGGGAGTACCCGGTGCACCTGGGCGGGTGGTCACGCTCGTGCCCGACCCCGGTGCGAAGTGTTGGGGTATGGCGTATTCGATCACCCCCGAACATCATGAGGACGTGCTCGCGACCCTCGACCACCGCGAAAAGGGCGGCTACGCGCGTCTGCAAGTTCCTTTGCACGGGCGCGACGAGCGGGTTCTGACGCAACGCGGCCTGGTCTACGTCGCCACTGCCGACAACGAAAACTATCTAGGCCCCGCGCCGCTGACGGAAATCGCAGAGCAGGTTCGCGTGTCCGCAGGACCCAGCGGACACAACAGCCAATACGTGCTCCGCCTCGCCGACGCCCTGCGCAGTCTCGATACCGCCGATGACCACGTGTTCGAACTCGCCGGCCTGCTGTCGGACGGAGCGTAGTCACGGCTCCGTCGGCGGAGGTTCGATTTCCGCCCCTCAGTCCTCGCAGTCGCAACCGGCCTGATCAACTCGGTTGCGCGCATCCTTCACTTGCCCGCGTGCCCAGACGCACTTTTCGTGTTCCTCGCTCACCAATGTGCAGATTCGCTCCGCGCTTCGCTGCATCGAACTGAGAGCGCGGCACGCCGTCTTGCAGCGATCGCGCGCTGATACCTCGCGGTCTTCGGGTGGCGGGGCGGATGAGGGAGCCTTGGCGGACTCAGCTTCCGGCTCGGGCGCCGCGTCTTCCATATTGCTGTCACCTGGCAGCTCGGTGTCCTGAGACTTGTCGTCACTGTCAGCCGAGGCAACCGTCTCGCCCTGTTTGGCTTCGAGGCGCGCGAGCTCCGCTTCCAGCTCGGCAGCCTTTTGCTCGAGATCCGAGCCCAGTGAATCGCGTTCGGGAGACGCTGCGCCGGCCAGGGCACTGCCACCGCATGCGCTCGGCGAGAGGACAAGAAGCGACAATCCCAACGAGCGCCAGATCAGCTTGGATAGAGTCGTCACAGGTCACCGGTACCTTTCCTCGCCCGCGGCGTCGATGCACCAGGACAAAATTCAAACGGCAACGCGCGCGCCTGGCGCCCACCATTGGCGTGGCCAGCGGGCGCCACGCGGGGCAGCCGCGTCCGCAGGCAATTCGAGCGGTTTCGCGGCGCGCCTAGCGTCGGCACGCGCTCTGCAACGGCCGGACTCGCAGCGCCCCCAGCGCGCGGTACACTGACATGGTGAGCGAGCCGCGAATGATCGAGCTTAGTTATCGGCTGCGGCCAAAGGCCGACGCTTGGGTGCTGCCCGAGATACCAGTGCCCGAGTCTCACGCCCACAACTTGCTCGTCACGTACTTGGTGGCATTGCTCACCGCTTGGGTCGAGCGCGAACAGCGCGACGCTCTGGTCGTGCGGAATCTGGCTCTGCGCTGGATGGAGAAACATCCACGTGTCGGGCTCGATCCGGATGTGGCGTTGATTGAGCCAGCGCCGCCGGATACGAAGAAGCTCACGAGCCTGTGCACTTGGAAACCGGGGCACGAGGTACCGCGCCTGGCCATTGAGGTGGTCAGCGAGTCCCACCCCTACAAGGACTACGCCGACATCCAAGAGCGCTACGCCGACTGCCGCGTGGGCGAGCTCTTGGTGCTCGACCCGGAGCTGCATGGTCCATCGCGCCTCGGCGGTCCGCACCTGCTACAGGTTTGGCAGCTGGACGAACGTGGGAGCTTCGCCCGCGTGTACGCCGGCGACTCATACCAGTCATCGACGCTCGGCGGTTGGGTGCACGTCACGCCCGGCGCCGTGACACTGAGCGACGACGCCGCGGGCCACGCCCGCTGGCTCATCCCAGAGGAACTCGAGCGCGAAGCACGCTTGAAGGCGGAGCAAGAGGCACGCGAGGCAAAGGCTGATCTAGAGCGCCAGGTGCGAGAGCTCAAAGCGCAATTGGCGCGCAAGGGTTGAACTTCCGAAGCAGCGGTCCGCACAACCGTTCGGGCCTCCCAAGAGGTGTCCCCGTCCGGGCGATGTGGACTGTCGCTGTCCCGCCAGTGTGCACGAATCCGCACTCTGGCGATGAAGCTCGCAGCAGTTTCTGCCATTCTCGCAGACGGCAATGAAACGGCAGGACTTCATTCGGCGGCTGCGGGAGGCGCACTGGACGCATTTTTCTGAGCGGATCCCTTCGATGGATGGCACGCGGGTACACGCCGTGGGCGCGGACGAGATCTGGACCGTCGACTTCATGGATGATGGGACGATCGAAGCAGAAGCGTATCGGCTCACCTCGGAGAAGCCCATCACGGATCCGAGCGCGTTGGAGTCCCTGTTTGGGCGAATGGCGCGGGCGTGGAGTGAAGCCGCCCTGGACTTGGGGTTTCGCTTCGAATCTCCCTTCACGTTCTACGCGCCGTCGGGACGCACGCGCTCCTGCGCGGGCTACCTTCCCGACTTTGGCGGTCGCCGAGGTGCGTTGATCGTGTCGCGAGAAGATCCGGATGACGCGGCCGAAGCCGGTGAGGAACTCGGCTACTACGTGTCAGCGCTCAGCCCACGCTACTACGAGCGTTACGATCGAGAGAGCTTCATCGAGACCCTGTCGGATTGGGGCTGGTTCGGATCTTCAGAACCACCGTCGTGGCTGCGGAGGCCGCGGCGATGAATCAACGCATGTACGATGAGCTCGCCGAATGGTGGCCGCTCTTGTCACCGGTGGAGGAGTACGAGGAGGAAGCGGCCATCTTCAGGGGCGCGCTGCGGCAGTACGCGGCTTCGCCACCACGCGCGCTCCTGGAGCTCGGATCCGGCGGAGGGCACAACGCGTTTCACCTCAAGGCCAACTTCAAGATGACCTTGGTGGATCTGTCGGAACGTATGTTGGCCCAGTCGAAACTAATCAACCCGAAGCTTCGCCATGTAGTCGGTGATATGCGAAACCTTCGCCTCGGAGAAACCTTCGATGCGGTGTTCATCCACGACGCCATCTCGTACATGGCGTCGCGGCAAGACCTTCGACGCGCCATGGCTACCGCCTACATCCACTGTCGAAGCGGAGGCGTCGCGCTCTTCGCGCCCGACGAAACGAAAGAGCGCTTCGTGCCGGAGACGACCTGTGGCGGGTCTGACGATGGGCGGCGAGGCCTGCGCTACCTAGAGTGGGGCTGGGACCCGGATCCCGAGGACGAGACTTGCGTCGCTGACTACGCGTTCTTGATCCGAGACGAGCCCGGCGAAATACGCTCTGTGCACGATCGCCACACCCACGGACTATTCTCGAGACAAGTCTGGCTCGACTCCCTCTCCGCAGTGGGCTTCACCCCCCACGCCAAAGTCTACGAGCACTCGGATCTGGACCGAGGCTACGAGCTCTTCGTCGGCGTGAAACCCTAACGGACACACGTTTACCCTCAGCAGCTGCGCGCCCCAGCATGGGGAGCGCACCTTCGTGGCCCAGGGCGAGAATAGTGGCCCTGCATGCACCCGCGAACCGACCCCAAACCAACAAACCGATCCGAGGTGCGGCTCAGCGCCTACTTCTTCTTGTAGGGATTCGCGGCGCCGACTTCGTCGGAGAGGACCTTGCCGTCCAAGCTGACACTGCCTCGCCAGCCGTAGGCGGTTTCGGTGGCGTCTTTGTAGATGTGACCTTCCATCACTATCTTCGAATCCACTAGCTGGAAGTCTTGGGGGTGCGGGGTGCCGGCTCGGCCGTTGCCGCGCAGTTTCGTATCCCAGACCTTCTTGCCGGATTGGTCCAGGCGCAGCAGGCGGACGACGGAACCCCGCGCGGGGTGCACGTAGGACAGGATATAAACGATGTAGCCGTCGCTGAGCTCGACGGCGCTGGCACCCTCGTAGTCGAGGAAGCCGCCACGCTTGTACACGCGGTCCCACACCTTGGTGCCGCTCGCGTCGAGCTTGGCAACCACCGGGCGCGATACACCAACTCGATACTTGCCCGGCGGCCTGCGGGTGCCGACGACGAGAAAGCCACCGTCGCTGGTTTGAATGATCGGCGCGAGGAAGCCCTCGGCGTTGCCGATGCGCTTGGTGTGGTAGCCGTACAAGTTAAGCTTGGTCTTCTTGGCGAAGCGACGTGCGGGCTCGAAGACCTGCTTGGGGAGCGGCTGCGGTTTTTCGACGACCGGCGGCGGGGGCGCGGGCTGGACTGGTGTGGAAGCTGTCGGCGCTGCCACGGGAGGCGGCGGCGGGGTGCCCGTGGCGACGGGCTGAGCGGCGGGGGTTTGTGGGTTTTGGGGTGGGTAGCGGATTTCTCGCTCCCTGCAGGCGACGAGGCCGACCAGCGCCAACGCGCAGATTGTCCAGGAGGGGAGCTTGCGGGGCACAGTCCAGAGGATACCTCAGTCCTGAGCCAGTGTTGCAGGCGCAACTCTGGATCCGCGCCGAGGAAGCGAGCCACGCTGTCCGCCGCAGCGGTGACTATTCAGTGTTGCAGGCGCAACTCTGGATCCGCGCCGAGGAAGCGAACCACGGTGTCAACCGCAGCGGTGACTATTCAGTGTTGCAGGCGCAACTCTGGATCCGC
Organism: Polyangiaceae bacterium; assembly: GCA_965222375.1. Classification (GTDB taxonomy): domain Bacteria; phylum Myxococcota_A; class Polyangia; order Polyangiales; family Polyangiaceae; genus JACKEA01. Next base: position 406,945 of record CBDCTZ010000016.1, on the reverse strand, counting down.
GCCGAGGAAGCGAACCACGGTGTCAACCGCAGCGGTGACTATTCAGTGTTGCAGGCGCAACTCTGGATCGGACCCCAAGAAATGGAGCGACGGGGGGAGCCTAATCAGGGCGGCCGGGATCAGCGGGGAGGTGCGATGTTGGTCTTGCAGCCGAAGACGATGTCGACCTGCGCACCCGTCTGGCTCTTGAAGCTGGTGCAGGTGCTGGGGCAAACCACGATCTTCGTGGGGGCGCCCTTGGTCGGGTCGACGTCATAGTGCCAGCCGCCCTTGACGGGGTCGCACTTGGAAGAATCGCCGACGTAGAGCAGCGGAGTGCTGCCGCCGCTGGAGGTCACGTTCACGTTGACCTTGTTGTAGTCCAAGGCCTGACCACCCGAGGGCGCCGGGATCGTGAACTCACACGGCAGCGCCTGGCCCTTGATCTTCTGAAGGGCTTGCAGGAACTGCTGCGTCACGTTGCCACTGGTGTTGATGATGAAGGCGGTATTGGTACCGCCGGCTGCAGCAATGGCGTTGAGGTTCTGAGCTGCGGCCGTGTCCGATGGCGCAAACACACCGATGACGAAGGTCGGAATACTCGGCGTGCCAGTGAATCCGGCCTGAGCCAGCTGAGCGATTTGGTTGATGTTGGTCAGGTTGCAGGACGTGGGCAGCCCGTCCGTGGCCAGCACCGTGACAACGACATGACCCGGATTCTGCCCGGCGTACTGCTTGGAGTGGTCGATGGCGCCCTGTAGCGCAGGGCCCGTGGGTGTGTTCCCGAAGGGGGACTTGCCGCTCATACTGGTGGTGATGGCGCCCGCGTTGCCGGGCAGCGTCGCGATGTTCACCGCTGGGGTTGCGTAGCGCGTGTTGGAGCACTCGGTCGCGTTGGTGCAGAAGCTGGAAGTGATCGGCGCGCAATTGCCATTGGAAGAGGGGCCGCCGCACGCGGTACCGCCTATGGGAACGCAGTAGATGTTCGGGTCTAGCGTGCATTGACCCATATCCACACAGGGCCCGAGAAAGCCGCACTGGCCGTTGTTTGAGCACGGCGTGATCTGAGCGCCACCCGCGCAGGTCTTGAGCAAGCAGGGGCCGCCCGAACCGCATTGAGCGTTGGTGGTGCAACTGTTCGGTACGCCTTGCTTGTTCAGCGGGAAGTACTGCAGGCCAACACCTAGCCCGGCAGAGCCAGGTGCGTTCACGAAGCCATCGATGGCTTGCTTGACGGCATCCCACTTGGACGGCCCCGTCGATGTCTTATCGAGCATCGAACCAGAACTATCGAGCATGATGTAGAGATCGAGGGGGACCTGCTCGCCCTTGGCGGTCTCGGTGGCGCAGGCGCCGCCGTCTTCCACGCCTCCGGTGTTACCAGTGGCTCCACCGCCATCGAAGTTGATGCCACCCCCTGCATTCGCGGTGCCGCCGGAAGCGCCGGTTCCGGTCGATGCGCTCGACCCACCACCGCCGGCCGTCGCGCCATCACCGCCACCGCCGCTACTGCCGCAAGCACCCGTCAGCCCGAGAGCCAGAGCCACAGAAACACCAAGCGAACCTTTGATTAAGCGCCGCATGATCCAATTTAATCATCGACCCACCGGAGCAGCCAGACGGTGCGCCGATCCAGGTGGGTGCATGTAGGTGAAGCCGAGCCGGTTCGGCCACCGGGCGCCACCGGGCTCGCGTCGAAATCCATGGAAAGCCAGGGAGAAACTCGACGCTATCTCGTGGTGAGCCTGCGAGAGGCGAGCAGCCGACCGGCAATCCCTGCATCGAGCGTGTGCTCGAACAAACCCGGGAAGGTGCCGGAGCGGGGGCGCCCACGCGTGCCCACCCCGAGCATTGACGCTTCAGGCATCGCGCAGTGCTTTCAGGCTGGCGGCAGGTTCGGGAAGGTCCGCCAGTGAAAGCACGGGCAGTACGTCGTCGACCCACTGCTTGCGACGCATTCCAACGAGCACCGATGTGACGCCGGGGCAGCTCGACAGCACGTGGAGCGCCTTTTGGGAAAGCGGCGCGGCTCGGCGCTCCTTGGGCAAGGTGGGGTCGAGCTTGGCGGTGAGAGCTCGACTGTTCTCGGCGGTTTGCGCTACGGCCTTGGCTCGGAACGCTTGCAGCACGCGATCGAGGGCTTCCACGTAACGCCCGCGCAGTTCGCGCCAATTGTCCGCTTGGGGGCCTCGCATCCCGCGATCGAGGGCGGAGAGCACTTGCGTCGTGCGCGGCGTGACGATCTGGCTTTCGACTTCGTCCCACTGGGCGGCGGTGAGTTTGTCCGACGGCAGTCGCGTCAGCTGGTTTGCCCAATCGAGCAAGGCCTGGGGCGGCGGTGCACCCTTTCCGGTTTGAATCGATGGCGCGATGTTGGTGCGAAACTCCTTCTCCAATGCCTCGAGTTTCGCCATGGCTGCGTCCATGGGAACGCCCGACTCGAACTCTTCAGGCTCGGCAAGGCGAAACAAGCCATCAGGGATGAGGGCGTTGAGCGGGCGGTTGATCAGCACCGCCGTGGAGTTCTGGGCGGCGTAATCCAACACGGTCATCGGCACGGCGCTGGTGTTCGCGAGCAACGCTGCGGCCGGCTCGAGAAGGTTGAAAGGGAGCTGCAACACGCAAAAGTGGTGCTCGTCGGGCCCGAGCCCACTCGCGCCCGCGGCGGCCTCGGCGGCGGCGATCATGCGAGCCAGATCCGTCGCTTCTCGATCTTCGGTGGCTGCAACGCTGGTGTTGCTCGAAACGCCATAGGCGAGGATCTCGCCACGCTTCACGGCGCCTTCGAGCCAAACGAAAGCCTGGGTCAGTCGACGATAGAACTCGTCCCGGGCCTCGGGCAGCGGCATGTCGCGACTGGCGGCTTCGCTCAAATAGTACTCGGGGTTGTGCAACAAGCAGACGTCCACGCAGCTCAGACCGAGGCGGTCGCGGCTGCGCGCGAGCTGATCTTCGAGCCACTCCGGATGCAGGCAATGCCACATCCCGCGTCCGACCTTGACCATCTCGGCAAAGGGCTTGCCCTCGCTCTCCCGACTCTCCGCCAGGCTGAGATTCTCGCCCTGTACGTAGCCGATCTTGCTCACCACCACGACTTCATCGCGGGCCAGCTCACCTTCTCTGGCCAAGTCCCACAGCACTTCGCCCACCAGACGCTCACTATGGCCGTCGGTGTAGTTCGTCGAGGTGTCGATCAGATTCACACCGGATTGCAGCGCGTGGCGCAGTGCAGCGCGGTGCTCTCCAGCGCGGTCGTCCACGCGGTAGCCACCAAAGCCGAAGCGACTCACCTGGAGATCCAAGCTGCCGAGGCAGCGGTAGGCATTTTCGCCATGGGCCTTGATGTGGCGCCGTGCCAGGCGGCTGGTTCCCTCGGCAGTCGCGCAACCATCCAAGTTCGAAACGCCGACGCTCGCCGTTCGGGCATCCTTCAAAGAGGATGTGTGGGCGGCAAGCGCGCTGGCGATCTGCGCCGGGGAGGTAATGGGCGCCTGGCAGGTGAAGTCGCGACAGATGTACAAAGCGGGCTTGCCGCCAACGGCGCCCTTGTCCCGGAGCAGCGCCCGTGCGGTCGAGTCGGGCTTGGACGCCGCGAAACCAACCACGCGATTCGGCAGAAATGCCTTGGCCACCTCTGCACGCAGCTCCTGAAGTGCAGGCGCCGCGCCGTCGCCGGCGAAGACCAGCTCCACCGGGGGAGACAGCAACGAGTCCACCAGCGCCAGGGTGGTCGAAAAAGCACGCGGGATGCGCTCGATTTCGCGGCCGTAGGTGGCGGCGAAGCTTTTGGCGCGTTCCACCAGAGGCTCGCGATCCAACTGGCGCCCGAGGCGCAGAAGAGCGCTGGCCATCACCGCGCCTGCATTCGGCAACGCGCCATCGTGACCCTCGCGGGTGCGCGTGATGAGTGGCTCATGACCCCGAGCGGTGAAGAAGAAAGCTCCGCTCTCCTCGTCGGCGAAGTCTTTCACGGCGCGAGCCCCCACGCGCTCTGCCCCTTCCAGGTACTTTTCGTCACCGCCTGCCTCGTACAGATCGATCAGAGCCTCAGTGAGGTAGGCGTAGTCCTCGAGCACAGCATCGAGGTGCGCGCGGCCTGCCCGTGCCGTGCGGAACAGTCCGCCATCCTCGCGCACTAGCTTGGCGAGCACGTAGTCCGCCGCACATTGCGCCGACGCGAGGTAGCGGGCATCGCCGAGGACGCGATAGCCCTCGGCCATCGCGCCGATCATCAGCCCGTTCCAAGCGGTCAGGATCTTGTCATCGAGCAGCGGCGGAACGCGCTTCTGCCGCGCGGCATAGACTTGCTCGCGCAGCTTTGCGAGCTGACTCCGCAATGCTTCGGTTTCCAACCCCAGCTCCGCCGCAACCTCGGGCATGGGGCGAGGTGTGGTCAGAATGTTGTGCCCTTCCCAATTCCCATCCTCGGATACGCCGTAGTAGGCGCAAAAGATCTCCGCCTCCTTTGGCCCCAGAATGATGGCGAGCTCCGCGAGATCCCAGACGAAGAACTTTCCCTCTACGCCCTGGCTGTCCGCATCGGTCGCCGAGTAGAAGCCGCCGGACTCGTCCTGCATTTCGCGGATCACGTAGTCGAGGGTCTCTTCGGCTACTCGGCGATACTCGGGGTCTTCCGTGACCTGAAAGGCTGCCAGGTAGACCCGGGCGAGCTGCGCGTTGTCGTACAGCATCTTCTCGAAATGCGGCACGAGCCAGCGATCGTCCGTGGAATAGCGAGCAAACCCCCCCGCCACGTGATCGTAGATGCCCCCGTTCTTCATGCCGTTCAGAGTCGTCACGACCATCTCCAAGCTGCGCGCGTCGCCGCTGCGTTGGTGATGGCGCAGCAACAGCTGCAGAGAGGCCGAAGCTGGGAACTTCGGCGCAGGTCCAAATCCGCCCCACTCGGAATCGAAGGAGCTCGACAAGCTTTGCACTGCTGCGCCGATGGACGCATCGCTCACCGCGGTCGGACGCGACACCCTCGCCTGCGCCCGCACGTGGTCGGTCAACTCCCTAGCCTGCTCGAGCAAGGTGTCGCGCTCTCCTTCCCATAGCTCCGCCATCTTCTGGAGCAGCGTCGGGAACCCCGGACGACCATGGTGATCCGTCGGCGGAAAATAAGTGCCGGCGAAGAACGGCTTCTGGTCCGGCGTCAGGAACACCGTCATGGGCCAACCACCGGCACCGGAAAGCGCCACGGTTGCTGCCATGTAAATTTCGTCGATGTCCGGCCGCTCTTCTCGGTCGACTTTGATGCACACGAAGTGCTCGTTCATGAACTCCGCGATGGACTCGTTCTCGAAGCTTTCGCGCTCCATCACGTGACACCAATGGCACGCCGCGTAGCCAATGCTGAGCAAGATAGGTTTGTCCTCCCGCTTCGATCGCTCGAGGGCTTCTTGCCCCCATGGGAACCAGTCCACGGGATTGTGCGCGTGCTGGAGCAAATACGGGCTTGTCTCCTTCACCAATCGGTTTTCGTTCTTCGCGGCCATTGGCAAGCGCTTTGCGTCCTTCGCGGTCATGGGCGGAACCTGCGGCGAGCACGTGAGAAGTGCAAGCCACTCGTCTTCAAAGTCCGTTCAGGCAAAGATCATGGTCCGCTCAGATAGGGCTCACATTCGGGATCTGAGCGTTGCTGACATCGCGCATGTTGGGTTCCTTTTTTGGAGTCAGGCTTCGCCAGAAGCGCCTATTGGGTTAGAGTTGAGGGTCTCAGCGCTGGGAAGGGCGCTCCACGGGAGGATTCACGATGCGGAAGCTTTGGATTTCATTGGCGGCAGCTACGGCTATGGGGATTGGGGCGTGCGCGTCTGCTGATGACGGTGGACCCGACCCCGTGGAGGAAACGGATTCGATCCAAGAAGCGATCGCGGGCAGCTGCAACGCTTACACGGTGGGCCTTCCCTGTGATCCTGACGCCGGCGGCACCGCGACCGAGTGCGAAGGTATGTGCGTGGCGACTGGGACGGCGTGGAAGTGCGTAAAGCAAGACACGGCGGGCGTCACGGCGCTGAACGGCGCAGCTTGTGGAACCTTGGCAGGTGTCGGAGATGGCGCGTGCTCGGCGGGCGTCTGCTCGAGCGGCGTTTGCAAGAAGGCCAACGCCCCGAAGGGTGCGGCCTGTCGGCTAGCCGTATCCAAGACCAGCAACCCGTGTGACGGCGCCTGTGACGGCGCGGGCAAGTGCGTGCCCACGGGTACCAACGGTTGCCGATATGGGCGCGGCAAGAACGCTCAGAGTTGTGTCTTTTTGGGATGCGAAGCAGCGGACGCCACCAAGTGCGTCAAGTGGCCCCTCCCTCAGAACCTGGCCTGCGAGGAGGGCAACCTGTGCACCTCGGGCGATCTGTGCGACGGCGCGGGTGAATGCTCCCCCGGTGCAGCGAAGAACTGCAACGACAAAGACATGTGCACCACGGATAGCTGCGTCCCAGCGACGGGGCTGTGCAGCTACGGCAAAGTCGACTGCGACGACAAGAATGCGTGCACCAAGGACGACTGCAGCGCGGCGTCGGGGTGCTCGAATACGCCGAAGAACTGCAACGACAAGGACGCTTGCACCCTCGATGGCTGTAACTCGACGACGGGCGCCTGCGAATACAAGAAGGTCGATTGCGACGACAAGGACCCTTGCACCGTGGACAGCTGCGAGACCCTCACCGGCTGCGTGAACAAGCCCATTACTGGTTGTGGTGGAACGGGTGGCGCCGGCGGTAGCGCGGGATCGGCAGGCGCTGCGGGTAGCGCAGGATCGGCGGGTTCTGCTGGCGGTGGCGGCACCGCGGGCAGCGCTGGAGCAGCAGGCAGCGCCGGGGCCGGTGGAGGCAGTGCCGGGGCGGCGGGTAGCGCCGGCTCTGCGGGTAGTGCCGGGACGGCGGGCAGCGCCGGGACGGCGGGCAGCGCGGGCGCCGGTGGCGGCAGCGCTGGGGCCGCGGGTGCAGGTGGCGGCAGCGCTGGGACTGCAGGCTCTGCGACCGGCGGCAGCGCCGGGACCGCGGGGACGGCGACCGGCGGAACCGGAGCCGTGGACGCGGGTGCGGACGGCGGAACGAAACCGCCGCTCAATGCCGAGGATGACAGTGGCTGTGGTTGCCGGGTCCCGAGCCGGGGGCCAAACGCTCCGAGTGGCGCAATCTTGGCGGCGCTTGCGGGGCTTGCCCTCGCTCGCCGTCGACGCCGCTAGGCCTGCGCGACAGACGAGACGGGGCGGCCGTTGCCAGGCCGCCCCGTTTTGCGTTTGTGAACGCCAAGACGAAAGGCCGGGGACCAGATCAGGCCCATTCCTCGCCCCACTCCCGCTCCTGAGCTACGTTCCGTGTTGCCTTGGCGCTCGCGGGCGCCCCACGGGAGGTTTCACATGCGTAGGCTCTGGATTTCTTTGGCAACGGGCACCGGTCTCGCTCTGGCAGCGTGCGCATCAGCGGATGATGGAAGCCCGGTGTTCGAAGAGGACACGAACTCGACCCAGGAGGCCATCACCGGGCCCTGCAACTACTTCACAGTCGGGTTGCCGTGTGATCCGGACGGCTCGGGACCGCTCTTGGAGTGCCAAGGAATCTGCACGCCCACGGGCTCCTTCAGCGCAGCCTGCACGCAGCTCGATGCCGCGGGCACGACTGCAATGAATGGCGCCACCTGCGGAACCAACTCGAGCCTGGGCAACGCAGCCTGCGCGAATAGATGCTTCAACGGTGCGTGCGTGAACGCACCCGCCGCCAAGGGGGCCGCTTGTCGGCCGGCCATCAGTGGCAATCCTTGCGATGGCGTCTGCGATGGCGCCGGTCAATGCGTCGCCGCGGGGGGAGGCGGCTGCACTTTTGGCCGAGGTGGCACCACGAATTGCGTCTTCGGGACCTGTGCCGCGGCGGACGCGAGCAAGTGCCGCTCGGTGAACCTGCCCAAGAACCTCACCTGCTCGGACAGCAACGCCTGCACGACGGGTGACATCTGCGACGGCGCGGGGAAGTGTGCTTCAGGCGCCCCGAAGAGTTGCAACGACAACAACGTGTGCACCACGGACACGTGCAACCCGAACACCGGCGCATGCCTCAGCTCCTTCAACACGCTGCCCTGCAACGACGGCGACAAGTGCACGGTTGGAGACGTGTGCTCTCAAGGGATCTGCACCAAGGGCACCGGCAAGCTGGACTGCAACGACAAGAACGCTTGCACCGTGGACAGCTGCGTTTCCCCCACGGGCTGTGTGAACACGCCGAAAAACTGCAACGACAACGACCTCTGCACCACCGACAGCTGTGATCCCACTTCGGGCGCTTGCAGCAACACGAAGATCAACTGCAACGACAATGACCCCTGCACCAAGGATAGTTGCGGGGCAACCACGGGCTGCGTGAACACTCCGATCCCTGGCTGTGGCGGAACCGGCGGCGCGGGCGGAAGCGCGGGCGCAGCGGGTAGCGGTGGCGCATCGGGTAGCGCGGGCGCGGGTGGAAGTGCGGGCGCAAGCGGTAGCGCGGGCGCAAGCGGTAGCGCGGGCGCGGGTGGAAGTGCGGGCGCAAGCGGTAGCGCGGGCGCGGGTGGAAGTGCGGGCGCAAGCGGTAGCGCGGGCGCAAGCGGTAGCGCGGGCGCGGGCGGAAGTTCAGGCAGCGCGGGCGGTGGCGGCGCAGCGACGGGCGGAAGCGTCAGCTCCGGCGGCACGCCAAGCAGCGGCGGAGGCGGAGCGACCGACGCGGGCACCGACGGCGGAACGATGCCGCCCCTGCAAGCCGATGACGACGGCGGCTGCGGCTGCCGGGTGCCGAGCCAAACGCCTTCGGCTCCCGGCGGGGCGCTGGCGGCATTCCTGGCAGCCCTCGCTCTGGGTCGCCGGCGTCGGCGCTAGAAAAAGCCAGTGCAATCCCGGGAAAGGGGCGGCTTTTCAGAGCCGCCCCTTTTGCTTTGTCGACCGACACATACAATCCGGGTCAGTGAAGACCGACGAGGAGCTGATGCGCGCCTACGTGGGGGGCGACAGCGCGTCTTTCGACGAACTTTTTCGTCGCTATGCGCCGATGCTCACGCGCGTGCTCGGTCGGGATCTCTCCATCGCCGCGGCCGAAGATCTCGTGCAGCAGACGTTCCTTCAACTTCACCGCGCGCGGAACGACTTCGATCTCAACGCCCGCCTGCGTCCCTGGCTGTTCACCATCGGCTTCAACCTAAAGCGCGAGCTGTTCCGGCGCCGCAAGCGGCGGCCCGAAGCGTCACTGGAGCTGGACGGTCGCGCAGACCCCTCGGAAGGCCCTCGCGGAGCCGAACGCTTCGACGCCGCCCAGGCCCTCCGCCACGCTCTGGCGCGCATCCCGCAGGACCAGGCCGAGGTCATCGCACTGCACTGGCTGGCCGGGCTGCCCTTCCCGGAGGTGGCCCAGCTGGTCGATGCCTCCGTTTCGGCAGTCAAGGTGCGAGCCCACCGCGGATATGCCGCATTGCGGGTGGAACTGGCGGAACTCGGTAACCCACCTCCCTCCGAGGGCATAAGCCAATGACGGACATGTCCACCTGCCAGCACCTACATCGTGCCCTTCGCGCCGGGGAATCCCCAAGCGAGGAGCTTCTCGCCCATGCAGAGGGCTGTGAAGCGTGCGCGGAGCTGCTGGCCAACGACGCCGAGCTCGCGCAAGCCATGCTCAGCGGGGAGGCCGAAGAGTCCGCCGCCAGCGGAGAGGCTCTGAGTCGATTGCGCTCGGCACTCGAGGCGGAGTCGTCCGGGCTGAACGCACTGCGGGGTTGGAGCACTGCTCGCCGAGTCGCGGTCGTGGGCGGCGTGGCCGCGGTTTTACTCACCGTAGTCGCGCTGTTCAGCTTGCGCGGGGATATCGACGTCTATCCGCGGCTGCGCCTATATGCGACGGTTGCAACCTATGTCGCCCTGGTAGTCGCTTTGGTGCGACTCGGGCTGTGGCGCTTCGATCGCGCCTTGCCGCCGCGCATGGCCGAGTGGGGGCTACTCGCAATCGCCATCATCGTTCCCGTCGCATTTGTCACGTTCCCCCAGGCGCACATGGCCCATCCGCTTTCGGTCGTGGGTGTCGGAGACGATTTGATTCCGCGTGCCGTGGGTTGCTTCTTGTACGGCAGCGGCGTCGGACTCGTGATGGGTGGGGTTGCGTTGCGCCTCGCGCGGGAGCCCAAGAGTGCGCGTCCCGTGTTCTTGATTCTCGCCGCCGGCCTGCTGGGGGTCGCGGCCCTCGAGCTGCACTGCGCGCTGACGGCCCCGATACATTTGGGCCTCGGGCACACCACCGTGGCCATCGTCGCGGGAGTGGGCGCCCTCTTTTTGCGCGCCTGGCGCAACCGACCGGCAAACCCCTAGAATCATCGGATTTGCGTCCGGACGGGGCGCATCTGGACAGGGGTACACAATTCCAGCCGAGACGAAAAATCCGCGTCTACCCTTGCGCGGAGGGCCGATATCAGTCATTTCAGCCGCCTGGGCCTGCTTTGAGCGCTCCGGGCAGAGCGTGAAAAAGTCAAAGTTCGAGTGCAAGAAACTCGAGCTGGTGGCGTCGGGGAATGTGTCGACGCAAGGCGTAAGTGATTGGGAGACGATGTCATGAAAGGTGCGCGCATCTGGTTGGGGGTGAGTTTGGCGGTGACGATGGCAATCGTCTTCGCTGGTTGCGGCAGCGACACAGACCCAGCTGTGCCCGGCACCGGGGCTGACCCGGTCTGCGGCAACAACGTTTGCGAAGCCGGTGAGTCGGTCTTCGATTGCAGCTCCGACTGCGCATCGTGCGCGGGGGGCCAGTGCGGCACCTGTGGTAACGGCGTCGTCGAGGCGGGTGAGAACTGCGACGGTCAGATCTTCAAGAAGGACTGCTCACACGTTGGCTACGAAGCCGGCGGAGCGAGCTGCAATCCCGATTGCACCTTGAATATCACCGGCTGCTGCAACGATGCCTGCCCGACTGAAGGTTCGACCCAGTGCAACGGCAACGTCATCGAGTCTTGCAACAAGACCCAGGCGGGCTGCCGCCTCTGGGTGCCCATCACGAACTGTGAAGATCTGGGCCAGGGTTGCAGCGCTGCGAACGGGACCGCGGGCTGCCAAGGTTGCGTCAACGCCTGCCCGACGGAAGGCGCAACCCACTGCAACGGCACTCAGATCGAAACCTGCCAAAAAGGCATCGACGGCTGCTTGGTGTGGGCGGGGAGCCAGGACTGCGCGGCAACCGGACAGTCCTGCGACGCCACTTCCGGCAATGCCATGTGCACGGGCACCTGCATCAGCCAGTGCACGACGCCAGGCCAGAAGCAGTGCAGCGGCAACGACCTGCAGACCTGCCTGGATAACGGCAGCAACTGCCTGTACTGGAGCACCACTGAAAACTGCGCCGCCTCGGGTGGAAGCTGCGACGCCTCGGCCCAGGCCTGCGTCAGCGGTTGCTCCAACCAGTGCGCCAAGGAAAACCTGCAGACCTGCATCGGCAGCGTGGTCAACACCTGCAAGAAGGACGTCAACGGCTGCCTGGTGTTCTCACCGGGCGAAGACTGCAGCGCCAAGGGTGCCGAGTGGCTGTGCAAGCTGACCGGCGCTCAGACGGCTGCTTGTCAACCCACCTGCGCCAACCCCTGCACCACCACGGGCGAGCAGCGCTGCCAGTTCAACACGATTCAGACCTGCAACCTGCTCGGCAACACCTGCAAAGAGTGGCAGACGGTCACTACCTGCCCCATCGGGCAGACCTGCAGCGCCACGGGCGGCACTCCCAGCTGCGTCACCGCGCCCATCACGGGCGAGGACTGCGGCACGGCCTGGGAAGTGAAGAAGGGCGCCAACACCGTGAACTGGACCGCGACCAAGGCGGATCACCTGACGTCGAACCCGAGCTGCGGCTCCTCATTCCTCACGGGCCCGGACGTCGTGATGCGATATAACCCGACCTTCAACGGCAGCATCGACATCTCGATCAACAAGCCCGGCAGCACGCGCTGGACCATGGTCGTGTCGGACCAGACCTGCGGGACGCTGAACCCGAGCCTGGCCTGCCTCTCCGAATACACCAAGACGTCGATGGACGTGACGGCGAACGTTACTCAGAACAAGCCCGTGTACATCTACATCCGCGACACGACCAGCGGCAGCGGCGTGCTGTCTGACCCCCTCACGGTCAACATCACGGAGCTCAACTGCGCAGTGTTCGCAGCCAAAGCGACGGTGGTTCAGCCCTTGCACGGTTCCACGACAACCACCTTGTCTCCGAACCTCGAGGTCGACTTCGACGCGGCGGTCAACCCCTCGAAGGGCATCATCACGGTCAAGGGAGCGACGACGAACCTCTCCTACGACCTGTCCACCAGCCCGGCGAGCGTGACGTGGTCGAACTCGAACAAGAAGCTCGTCATCGCCAGCTCCGGCCTCAAGCCCGGTGACAACGTCACCGTCAGCTGGACCGGCCTGGAAGACTCGACCTGCAACAAGCCAGTTCCCCCGCCCACCTGGACCTTCAAGGTGGTCAATCCGCCTTGCACTCCGGGCGCCGGCGGCATGGTTGGTACCACGGTCACTCGGCACTCCACTGGGAGCACGGTCGGCATCTTCGAGTACTACGTCCAGGCAGACACCAACCCCGCGGGTTGGGTCTACATCGGCGGCACCTCCGGCCTCTACCGCACGAAGAAGACCGGTGGCGCTTGGGAGAACGTGTACTCCGCGGCCGTGCTGGGCAGCTCGAACGTGGGCTATGGGATGTTGATCGACGGCAACAACATCTACACCCTGGACAACCTGAGCTCCGGCAACAAGGGCCGCATCTGGCGCATTAGCACCAACGGCGGTGTGGGCTGGATGCTCCAGGACTACGCTTCTTTCCCGGGTTCTCCGTCGGATGATCTGATTGGAGCGCACTCCTACAAGGGTCAAATCTACATGCTGACCCACGAGTCCTCGACCTCGACCGATACGGAGATCTGGCGGGTACCCGCCACGGGCACGCTCCCCGTTGCGGCCACCTTCGAGCGGGCGGTCCCCGGCCAGCGCTACTGCTCGGGCCTCGGTGTCGACGACACCTACTTCTACCTGGCCTGTGGCGACGGCGAGCGTCTGATCAAGGTCCAGCGCAGCAACGGTGCGGTCAGCTTGATCACGGACCTCTGGGACCTCAACACCACCAAGAATGGCTTCGCCATCCACGACAACAACAACGACGGCAAGGCCGACTTCATCTACTACAAGGGCTACACCGGCGACGTGTTCTTCGTGTGCAACCCCGGTGGAGCGGCCTACTCGGACAAGCTGGTGAACTTCACCAGCCTGACCAGCAGCGTATACGGCCTCGGTTTCGACCGAGTCGCCAAGAAGCTGTACGCCTACGACGACACCAAAGACGAGCTCGTAGTCATTCAGTAAGCGAGCAGAGAGCACTGAGTGCTCGGCGCGAGGTCTGTCAGCGCAAGCTGGCGGGCCTCGTCTGCATTTGGGCGGCGGATTGTCGCAGCGCTCCGGGCCATGGACGCGTGCCTCTCGCCGCGGTCCTGGCTCGCTAATTCGAGACGGGCGTCCGAGGGCTCGGCGCCGCGCCAAGAGTGGCAAGTGCTGGCAGCGCCAAGCGCAGGGGCGCTAGCGACGCTTCAAAAGCAGCAAGTGCTCCGCGCGGGGGTGGCCGGCGAAGGCGCGCTGGCTGCCGGCGGGGCGCTAGCGACGCTTCAAAAGCAGCAAGTGCTCCGCGCGGGGGCGGCCGGCGAAGGCGCGCTGGCTGCCGGCGTGGAAGTTGGGGCGCTTCTGTTTGGCGCGAGCCACCACCACCAAGCCGTGAGCGCCCGCCATCTGCTCGATCAAGCGGTCAGCGTGGACGGCGCGCCCGTCGAGGGTGCTGTCAGCGACCTGAAAAGCGACGTGCCCTTTGGGGGTGAGCACCCGGGCCATCTCTTCGATGACTCGATTGAAGTCCTGCTGGTAGCGTCCCAGAGCTTTTGCGAAGGGCAGGGAGCCCAACCGACGCCGCGCGCCGAGCTCCGACGACTCGAATTGTGAGGCGGGAAGGCCGAGCCAACGCAGGCGCGCGGCATGATGCTCGTAGTAGTCGTACACACCAGCATAGGGCGGCGAGGTGGCGATCAAGTCCATGCCACCGGAGGTGATGTAACCGACGTCCCGGGCGTCACCGGTTCGGACCTTTGCAGCCGGTGCGCCGCTCGGCAGCGACGTCGAGTACTCCCGCATGCGCTTGCCGAGCTCTTCCGCGCGCCGTTGAAACAATTTGGCGGTGTAACCCGCGCCAAGCCGCCGCGGCGCAGCTTCGGAAGTCGTATCCCCGGAGCGGCGACTGACTTTGCCAATCAGCGACGAAAGCACCAACCACAGCATGCGCCTGATGTCGCTGCCCGGGAGGGAGCGTAGCCCATCTCGCAGCCCGTCTAGTTCGAGCAATACGTGGGGCTCGAAGAGTGCGACGTCTTCGTGGGGGTAACGCTGCGTGGCGCCTTGCTTCTTCTTGCGACGTACGTCCGCATGCTCCCGCATCTCCATCGCGGCTTCCGCGAGCATAGCGCTCTCGTCCACAGTGATGCCCCGGGCTTTGAGCCAAGCGAGCTCGCAGGCGAGAGGGTTCGCATCGACACCAAAAGCGCGACGACCCGCGCGGCGCGCCTCCGCCACCACTGTGCCGCTGCCGCAAAAGGGATCGAGCACCCGCCCGCCCTCCGGGCTCAATGAGATCACCAGCGAAAACGCCGTGTCCGGGTGCATGCGCGCCGGATAAGTGTGAAATCCGTGTACATCCGCTCGCGTGCGCTTTTCATCCGCACTGACGTCCAACGCGCGGCGCAACACCTCCGCGAGCCGCGCGTCACCCGCCGTCTCGATGGGTCCACCCACATGAGTCAGCGCGCGGCGCTGCTTCCGTTCCCGAGGCCGCAGCGGCGGCGCCTTTCCCGTAGCTTCCGCGATCCGCCGCGCAGCCCCGCTCAGCCCCGAGGACGCGCTAGACCGCGCCGTGCGCTTCCCACCGCGTGAAGCCGCGGAACCACGTTTCGCAGCGGGCTTCGCACCCTTGCCGGACGCCGCGCCGCCTTTCGCCGACTTCGCACCCGTGTCGGCAGCAGCGCCGCGTTTCGCAGCCGGCTGCGCGCCCTTGCTGGGCACCGCGCCGCGCTTCGCAGCTGACTTCGCCCTCTTGCCTGGCGACTTCTTGGGGCGGTTGCCGCCCTTGCTGCTCTTTTTCGCCGCCATGAATCGCCTTGTACCGCACACCGATCGGGTTACGCAGGCCTGATCTTGAGATTGGTCAACGCACTGGAGCCAAGTGGCAACCGAACGCGTCGCGCGCCGCCCTGCCCGTTTCGGCAAACACGGGCCCACGCAGAGAGGAAATGCGCCACACGCCCCCCTGCGATCGCGCTTTGGCGAGTGATCGCTGGCGACGGGCAAATCGCGATCGTGCCGAGTTGAGTTTCAGCGCTAGGCAACCTCCGGCTACGGGTTGCGAGACCTCGTGACGTAACGGAAGCCCGCCGACGGTGATGGGTTAGGTTTGTCCCCACCTCTGTCTCTCTGGGTAGTAGCTTGGAAAACATGGTGGGATGGGGGCGGGTCGGTTGCATCGTCTTTGGTTTGTTCATCGCCAGCTGCGGCAGCGACGACGAGAGCGGCGGCGGTGGTGGTAGCGCTGGGACCGATGGGGGCATAGGTGGCGCCACCGGTGGCAGCGGCGGCACGACTGGAGGTAGCAGCGGCGTCGGGGAGGCGATGGTCTACTCGGCGAGCCAAGAAACGGCCCTGCAGCCCGAGACCTACTTTGTCAGCCTCGCCAGCGGCACACCCAGCCCGACCGTCAAACTGCATCCGAAACCACCGCCCGGTGGCGGCGTCGGGTTCAATGAACGTCCGTTTTCCAGCGATTCAGCCTACGTCACAGACGTTAGTGAGCTGTTCTTCTCGGACGCGGGCCCATTCTTTCTCAGCATCTCTCTCACCTTTGCCGTGCTCGGCGTAGGATTGCGTCGTGCGACGCTCGGCGTGGGTGATAGCGGTGTGTGCTGCGTTGGGCGCAGCTGGCGCGTGCACCCGCGACGCGCAGCGCGCAGCGCCGCCACCCGCGCTCACGGTTGGCGAAGCGGAGCCCACGGACAACGCTCCGCCCGCGGCGGCCAGCGCTGAGGTGCCGCCCCGAGCCGAGCCACCCTGCGAGGGAGGCTTACCCCCAGGGGATCTGATCGCGGGTAACGCAGCCACCACCCAAGTGAGCGGCCTCGGCGAGATTGTCGAAGCGTCGGTGACTGGCACCGACGGCAAAACGCCCGCTCCCACCAAGGGCTATGTGCACATCAAGTACAAAGTGCGCATCCTGCGCCAGTTTGGCGGCGCCCCTCAGGATACGTTTCTGCTAACCCAAGGAGCGGAAGCCTCGTTCAAACCCCAGGACCTCGGGTCTCTCATGTTCTTCAGCGGCTGCACCTCGGCGAGCGGCAGCGTCTACGAACCCGATGTCGGCTACTTTTTCACATTGGACCCAGCCTGCCGCTCCCGCATTGAAGAGCTAGCCACCGCCGCCATGAAACAAGCCAAACCAGACGCTGGCGCATCCGCGTGTAAGCAGTAGCGAGAGTTGAGGCGCCCCTCACTCGACTTGGATCCAGTGTTGCAGCTGCAACTCTGAATAGCCGGCACCGAGGGCTCCTGCACCAACATGGATCCAGTGTTGCAACCGCAACTCTGGATTGAGCCACGGCACGCGGACCATCTTCTTGGGCGGGTCGCTGCTGAGGAGCGGACGCGGCGCCAACGAGTTGGGGCACGTGAGCTGTTTGTGCGAAGCTCGCGGCGCCCAAAGCGCCGGACCTCATGGGTCACGTGCGAAATGTGTACTGCGTGCCTCACGCGGCTTCGATCTGGGCCTCCCAGGCTCGCTCCCAACGCACTCCCTGAGAAAGCGCGAGAGTCGTGCTCCATCGCCGCCCCAGCGATGCGACCCCAACCAACCAAACAAACAAACGGCGAGGCGCGCTTCGACACCCTGATTCCAGAGTTGCAAGGACAACTCTGATTTGGACTCGCGAAGCCACCAGTCGACGCGGCTCAAAGCCGCCGCAAGCTCGTCCACGGAAATGGGCGCCAGAACGGCGTGTCGACGTCGCTGTCGGGATCGAGTTCGAACCAGACTTCGCCTTCTCGTGGGCGCAGGATTTGAAAACTCTGTGCCGGCATGAAGCTTTGTCCCAAGAGGGCGAGCTTCTTTTCGCCTTTGGTGGCGACGTCCAGGATCAGCACGGTGTGGCCAGGGTTGCCGGGCAGGATGAAGAAGTCGCCGGGCGCCAGCTCGTCGTGGCTGACCGGCTTGGCTTGCTTTTCTAAGCTGACGGTGTTGGCCCAAGCGAACACGCTGTCCACGTAACGACGGAAGCCGGCGTAGTCGCTCGAAGGCTGGCCGCCCGTGCGCCAGGAGAGCGACGCACCCTTGGCGACCAGGCGGTCGCCGCGGGCGTAGCGATGGTACGAGATCGAGGGCCCTGCCGCCGCGCGGTAGCTCATGTTGCGGCCGCCTTGGGACCATTGCCACTCGCCGTGCAGGCGCATCACGGCGTCTGCGCATTGTTGCAAGTCGGCTTTGCCGATATCGAGGGCCACCACGCCCGCCACGCGAGGGTCGCCCACGGGGACAATCACGCGGCCCTTGTAGCTGGTCACCGGTGTATCGGCGGGCGCGAGGGGTAAATCCCGCAGGAACGCGGCAAAGCTATTGGGCTCGTGGCGGATGCGCTTGTAGCCAACGGGGGCAGGAAAGCGCTGGGGTAGGGTGTCGACGACTTCGGGAACGCCCTTCGCGCCCTTGAGCCAGGCGTAACGCGCCTCGAGCTCGGGCCCGAGGGGCGACTTGCCGCCCGCGCGCCAGGACTTCGCATTGTCCCGCGTCGCCGTGGACGAAACCGAGCGCCCGGAGTTCGGCTCGTTGCGCGTCGCCGGCAGCGAAACCGAGCGCCCGGAGTTCGGCTCGTTGCGCGTCGCCGGCAGCGAAACCGAGCGCCCGACCCGGGTTGTCGACGAAGCGGGTGCAGGACGCTCTGCGCCCAGGGGCGTGGCGTGGCTGCGCTCGCATGCGAGCAGAGCAAGTGCGAGCAGCGGCGCGACCGCTCTCATCCAAGTCCGCGGAGATCCGTCGCTTCTTTGACGCGCAAAATGGCGAGCGCGAAGGCCGCTTTGCGCATGGAGCACTTGTGCTCGTCCATGGTCTTGGCGAGGGACTTGTGGGCACGGACCATGTGGTCCTCCAGGGCTTCGTTCACCTGCTTCTCGGTCCAACGAAACTGCTGCGTGTTCTGGGTCCACTCGAAGTAGGACACGGTCACGCCGCCAGCATTGGCGTAAATGTCCGGCACGGACATGATGCCGCGCTTGTCGAGGATCTCGTCGGCTTCCGCGGTGGTCGGGCCATTGGCACCCTCCAAGACGTACTTGGCTTTGATGTCGCGAGCGTTCTCGGAGTTGATGACGTGGCCCAGGGCCGCCGGGACCAGCACGTCGCAGTCCGCGATCAGCAGGTCTTCATTGGAAACAGGCTTGGATCCCGGGAAGCCGACCACGCTGCCGGTCTCTTTGACGTGCTCCATCAACCTGGGGATGTCCAAGCCATCGCCGTTGAAGATGCCGCCCTTGATGTCGCTGGTGGCGACGATGCGGGAGCCTTGTTCATGGGCCAGCCGCGAAAACCAGCTGCCCACGTTGCCGAAGCCCTGCACCACCATGCGAGTGCCCTCCAGCTTCTTGTCGTCGGCATGGAGCACCTCGCGAATGGCGAACAAGCAGCCGCGTCCGGTGGCGGCATCGCGGCCGTAACTTCCGTGCAGCTCCACGGGCTTTCCGGTGACTACGCCGGGTGCGTATCCGAAGCGCTTGCTGTACTCGTCGAAGATCCACGCCATCACTCGGGCGTTGGTGTTCATGTCGGGGGCGGGAATGTCTTCGTTGGGGCCGACCAGATCGCCGATCTGGTCGACGAAGCGACGGGTCAAACCCTCGACTTCGCGTCGGCTCAGTTTGCTGGGATCGACTTGGATACCACCCTTCGCCCCTCCAAAGGGCACACCCACGACCGCCGTCTTCCAAGTCATCAAGCTGGCCAGAGATCGCACCTCGTCCAAGTCGACATCCGGGTGGTAGCGCAAGCCGCCCTTGTAGGGCCCGCGGGAGTTGTCGTGCTGAATGCGGTAACCGATGAAGTTACCGATTTCGCCGTTGTCCAATTCGATGGCGATCTCGACCCGCAGTTCGCGGGACGGCGTGATGAGCAGCGTCTTGTAGCGAGGCGACAAATTCAGCAGCTCGAAGGCCTGTTGCAGAAAGTGGTTGGTCTGCTCCGTCGCGCTCATGCTCATGGCCATCTCCCGGGTTGGAAGCGCCGAGCGTACACCTTCGATTCGTCAGGCCAAAGCGCCAACCAACGCTCGAAAGAGCACTGCATTTCCGCGCAGCGCCAATTGTGCAGACGTTGCCGGGATGAAGCAGGAACCACCCCGAGTCAGTGCAAGGGTTTCGCGGCCAACGCTGATGGTCGCGCTGCCCGAGTGGCACAGCCATATTTCGGGACCGGGGCGCGAACGCGACAGCATGAGCTCGTCTTCGAGCGAAACCCTTTCCAAACAGAATTCTCGCGCTTCGGTCACGTACTGCTGTCGAGCCAGCTCCGGCGCCCGCACACTCACGGGCTGGGGGTCGATCGGCGAAAAGTCGAGCACCCGCATCAGTTCGGGCACGTCTACGTGTTTGACGGTCAAGCCACCGCGCAGCACGTTGTCGCTACTCGCCATGATCTCGATGCCTGCGCCCTCCAAGTAGGCGTGCAGGTTGCCAGCAGGCAGATACAGCGCCTGACCGGGTTTCAACTGGATCAGATTGAGCAAGAGGGACGTGACGACGCCGATGTCGCCAGCGTATTTGTCCGAAAGGCGGCAAGCCCAGCCGTAAGAGCTTCCGAACAGCGTGTGTTCGCGATGCGCACGGCAGGCGGCGCTGACGCGACGTTCCAAATCCGCCGCGGCGTCTGCGGAGAGTGCATACAGCTCTTCGAACACACCGCGCAGCCCGGGCACATCGACGAGGCGAGCCGCGAATGCGTCCAACTCCGGCACGCCCAGCTGTTTCAACAACAGCTGCGTCGCCGCGAGCTGCCGGAAGCCACACAAGGCGTCGAAGGGCGTCAGCGCGCACAGCAGCTCGGGCTTGTGGTTGTCGTCGCGGTAGTTGCGATTCGGCGCATCCCGCGGCACGCCCGCTCGTTCCTCGGCAGCGAACCCCGCATAGGCCAGCGCGCGGCTGGGGTGCGCCTGCAGCGAAAGCGGCTCGGCTGCCGCGAGCACCTTGAGCAAGAAGGGCAGCCGCCCATCGAACTCCTCGGCCACCTCTTCGCCCAGCGCTTCTAGCGGTGCCTCGGCGATGGCCCGATCGAGCGCTCGCTCTCCGGACGGCAATTCCAGCCGGGACGGCGCAGACGGATGGGCCCCCATCCAAAGCTCTGCCTCGGGCTGCGCGCTGGGCGCAGGCCGTCCCTGCAGCTCCGCCAGCACGGAGTGAGAGCCCCAAGCATACGTTTGGATTGAGTTTTTTAGCAGGGCCAGAGGCACGGGCTTCCTGCCTTTTACCCTGCCCATTTGGCTTCCGCTATGCCCCGTCGTGGGCTATACGGGTCGCCCGTCGTGCCGCAGTGCGGCATGCGGTGCCCGCAGCAGTAATCATGCTGTTGCGATAGCAGCGTGCGGCGGGACTTGAACTCGCAGGGAGCCGTTGCCTTGGAACTCTTCGTCTATGCCGCCCCAGTCACGGGCGTAGTTGCGCTCATCTTCGCTTACCTCAAGACCCTGAAAGTCAACGCGCAGGACGCGGGGACCAAGGAAATGAAGGAAATCGCCGGTCTCATCCGTGAGGGTGCGATGGCGTTCCTAGCCCGGGAGTACAAAGTCCTCGGGGTTTTCGTGCTCTTCGTGGCGGCCTTGCTCGCCTTCGCCAACTCAGGCGGCAAGGAAGGCCAGAGCCCACTGATTGCGGCGGCATTCATCACCGGCGCCCTCGCGAGTGGCCTCGCTGGCTTCTTCGGGATGCGAGTCGCCACGGCCGCCAACGTGCGCACCACCGCCGCCGCACGAAAGAGCCTCGAGAAGGCTCTCGACGTCGCCTTTTCCGGCGGCACCGTGATGGGCATGAGCGTCGTTGGCCTCGCCATCATCGGCCTGGGCGGCCTGTTCATCGTCTTCACGAACTACGTCTTCCCCGAGAAGCTGGGCACCGCCATCAACGTGCTGACGGGCTTCTCGATGGGAGCCAGCTCCATCGCTCTGTTCGCCCGCGTCGGCGGCGGCATCTACACTAAGGCCGCGGACGTCGGCGCGGACCTCGTCGGCAAGGTCGAGAGCGGACTGCCCGAAGACGACCCGCGTAACCCGGCTGTCATCGCGGACAACGTCGGTGACAACGTCGGCGACGTTGCCGGCATGGGCGCTGACCTCTTCGAGTCCTACGTCGGCGCCATCATCGGCGCGATGGTCCTCGGCTACGGCGCCACCGCCGTTGCCCAAGGCAACCTCGGGCCCATCGTCCTTCCCCTCGCGATCGCCGCGGGCGGCATCGTTTGCTCCATCCTCGGCACTTTCGTCGTGCGCGTGAAAGAGGGCGGCAATCCCCAGATCGCCCTCGACCTCGGTTCCTTCGGCGCTGCGGGCGTGATGGCAGGCGTCACCTTCTACCTCGCCAAGACTCTCTGGCCCGAAGGCGGCACGGAGATGGCCGGCAAGATGGTCGAGTGGACCGACGTGGGCATCGCCACCGTCATCGGCCTGGCCACCGGCGTCGCAGTCGGTCTCATCACCAGCTACTACTGCTCGATGGAGAAGCCGCCCGTTGATGGGGTCGCGGAGCAAAGCAAGACGGGTACCGCCACCAACATCATCTCTGGCCTCGCCTTGGGCATGCAGTCCACCGCAGCGCCCATCATCTGCATCGCTGCCGGCGTCGTTGGCGCGGCGCACTTCGCCGGCCTCTACGGCGTCGCAATTGCGGCCCTCGGCATGCTCTCCACTACCGGCATTCAGCTCGCCGTCGACGCCTACGGCCCCATCGCTGACAACGCGGGCGGCATCGCCGAGATGAGCCATCAAAAGAAGCAAGTCCGCGAGCGCACCGACAAGCTCGACGCCGTGGGCAACACCACCGCCGCTATCGGCAAGGGTTTCGCCATTGGCTCCGCAGCCATGACAGCCCTCGCCCTCTTCGCCGCCTTCAGCCAGCAGGCCAACATCACCGGCATCGACATCTCCAAGCCCATGGTCATGGCCGGTGTGTTCCTCGGCGGCATGCTGCCGTTCTTGTTCTCGAGCATGGCCATGAAGGCCGTCGGCGAAGCAGCCATGGACATGATCGAGGAAGTGCGGCGTCAGTTCCGTGAGATCAAGGGTCTGCTCGATGGCGAAGCCAAGCCCGACACCGCGCGCTGCGTCGACATCTCGACCAAGGCCGCCATCAAGCGCATGATGATGCCCGGCGCCCTCGCCATCTTCACCCCCGTGCTCGTCGGCTTCCTCATGGGTGCCGAGGCCCTTGGCGGCGTGCTCGCCGGCGTCACCGTCACCGGCGTCACGATGGCGCTGTTCATGAGCAACGCCGGCGGCGCTTGGGACAACGCCAAGAAGTCCTTCGAGGGCGGCGGCTACAAGATGAAAGACGGCAGCCTGCACGAGAAGGGCTCGGAAGCCCACAAGGCCGCCGTCGTTGGCGACACCGTCGGTGACCCATTCAAAGACACGGCCGGCCCGTCGCTCAACATCTTGGTCAAGCTGATGAGCGTCGTCGCCCTGGTGATCGCGCCGCTGATTGCGCTGACCTGATTCGCAAACCACCGAACGCCGACTCGCCGGACACGAGCTTCCGCTCTGTCGACCGGATGGCACGCGTCAGTAGTGCAGTTTAGCGTCGGCAAGGTCGAGCAAGTCGAACCACCCAACTTGCTTCATTGACACCGCAGCAGGGAGGCCCGACCGATACGGCGCGTTGAGCTGCTCAGTGTGGCGAGCATTGAACCGCACGCGCAACGTTTGGACGTTGGTGACATCGACGTTGACGTCCGCAGCAGAACCATAGGCATAGAACTCCTTGGTCATGTGCAACGTCTTGCCATCACCACTGATCACGACATTGCCACCCGCACCGATCTTCAAGTTGTCAAACTTGCAGGTCGGCTCCTTGGGGTTGTTGTTCTGGCAGACAATCGAGCAGCTCCCCGGTGTCGGACACTTCGTCTCCTTGGCGGTCTTATAGCTTGGAGGCCGGCAGAGGAAGAGGAACTCTCCCGTTGCAAAGTTCGCACAAGCCCATTCAGAGTCGACGACCTTACCCCGCCGATAGTCGTCGATTCGAACCTTCATGGTGAGGCTCTTGTACTTGCCATCTAGGGACCATTCGACAAACGAAGAGCCCCAACTCGAAAACCACACAACGCCCTTTGGGTAGACCACGCCATCTATCGAGATGGGAGCGAAGCCAATGTTGGGAGGTGGAATGTGAGGGTTGTAACCCGAGACGTCCTTCAGCGGACCCAAGCCGGACTTGATGCCCTGAGTCTTGGTCCAATTGAGATCGCTCAAATAGTCGAAGGCAGAGGAGCCGCCTGTTCCCGCGCCGGCACTACCGCTCGCGCCCGCCGAGCCGCTTGCACCAGCTGAGCCACCGCTCGTCGAGCCAGCGCTTCCGCTGGCTCCCGAACTCCCGCCTCCGCTTGCGCCCCCCGAGCCACCGGCTGCTGCGCCCGCCGAGCCACCGGCCGCCGCTCCTGCGGAGCCCCCCGCCGTTCCGCCTGCCCCGCCAGCAGGAGCACCTTCTGGGTCCTCGTCGGATCCGCATGACAGAGCTACAACCGTCAAGAGCAGGCAGCAAACTCGAGAGTTCATCCAAAGATCCTCATCCGTTAGTTCAATGTGATCGTGTGGTAACGAACCTCAGGGCCTTTGAGGGTCTTGTAGATCCCCAGCATCCCGAGTTGGTTTGAAATGGCCAAAGGCTTATAGGGGGCCAGGGAGTCGAGAAGCTTGACCGCGGGCTCCACCTTGAGCGCTGTGTGTTGCTGAGGCTGTTGCAAGTCGATCCAGATGCGGTCACCCACGACGAAGAAATGACCCGATGGCGTGACCTTGGAATAGATGAGCGGTTTCTGAAAGGCTGTCATCGCTGGTAACGTGCTGGGATCGAAGTGTTTGATAGGCTCGACGGAAAGTCCGCTGGTGGCCGAACGCCAATAGTGCAGCCGACGTTTGTCGAGCTCGTCACGCCAGACGACAAAGATGCCATTCTCGTCCCCGTGGCAGCTGTCGATCCTGGCTTTCGAGGCAAGGGGCAGCTTCTTCAGCGCAGAAAGCGAGCTGGTTGTGGAGTCCCAGCGAGCCCAATGCACATCCGTTGCGTTAAATCGCGGTCCCAAGATGAGATCTCGACCGCCAACGCAAAGTGCAGGTATGCCTGAAATGCTGAGAGCTTGATACTGAGCTACGAAAGCCTTGAGGGAGTGCTTGCTCACCTTCGAGGCAGTTGCGGTCCAAAGCTCGACATCGCTCGTGTCTAGCCGGAGGTCCATCGGACCGAGAGTGCCCCGACGAGCATCGATGAAGACCGTCTGGGCCGCCTTTTCGTCGTTCCAGAGAGGGAACATCCCGCCAGCGGCATCCCAAGAGTAGCTCTGCGCGCTTCGAGGCTTGCCCTGGTAGTCGTAGAACACGCGTGTCATCTCGACACCGCCCGACCCAGCAGGGTTCTTGACGGCAGGCACGGCGTGGTTCTCGTTGTCCCACTTGAACCTGGTGTGGTTGGTGATGATTCCCCCAGGCCCAGGGAAAACGGCGATGTGATACTGATTGTGCCAATTGGGACTGAAATTCTGCCCGGGGGTTTTGATGCCGAGCATGTTGTGGGCGCGGCAGGTGTGGATCATCTTCTTGTAGCTGCCCGCGCCATCGAAGAGCAGTGCGCCGCCGACGATTGGCGAGCTCCACGCTTTGCAGCCAGCACGAATATAAAAATTCGATCCGCTGGTGAAGACGTAGGCAAGATCGTGTTCCTCCTTGTATGCCCCGGCATCGAGCGGCCCCAACGATGGTTTTCCCGAACCGGATATAGCGGCGATGTCCTTGCTCGGGCCTCCATCTCCTGCGTCCGAAGGGAGCCCACCGCCGCCGTCGACGTTGCTGCCACCCGCACCGCTACTGGCCGCATTTCCTCCGGTCGCGCCGCTCCCACCCGCACCGCTACTGGCCGCATTTCCTCCGGTCGCGCCGCTCCCACCCACACCACTACCCCCAGTGGCTTGAGTTCCACCCGTGCCCGCCGTGTTGCCGACACCTCCGGTGCCAGAGGCTCCGCCGTCATCACCTTCGCCGCAAGCAGAGGCCGCGCAGAGGCCCAAGACAAGAACTGTAGGGAACCGCAGACTAGAACACGACGTCATTCTTTGACCTTTGGGCAAGGGACACCAATCACTCTACACTAACCATATTGTGCCCTCGGCTAGGGGTCGTGGCAACCTGAACGGAAAGCAGGGCCGCACCTGTTCCGCGACCCCCCAAGTCCCCGACAACCCTGGCGTTGAACCGCGCTCAGCCAAGTAATCGGTGGTAACTGGCACCCTGGAGCGCCTTCGGCTAGTTGACTCGAGACGCATGCGGAGGAGGGCTCGAGATGTTGAAGGGAAAGTGCCTATGCGGCGCAGTGCGCATCGAAGTAGCGGGAGCGCTCGAGCATCAACCGGAGGCCTGCCACTGTACGCAGTGTCGAAAGTCGTCCAGTCATTTCTTCGCCGCCGCGAACGTGCGGCGCGGTGCCCTGACGATTCACGGTGGGGACAACGTGACGTGGTTTCAATCCTCGGAGCAGGTCCGGCGCGGTTTCTGCGGTACCTGCGGCTCGCCCCTGTTCTGGAAGCCAAACCGGGAGGGCTACGAGTTCACCGCCGTCGCCATGGGCCTGTTCGACTGTCCCACCGGCGTTCGCCTCTCCAAGCACACTTTCGTGGGCGACAAGGGTGACTACTACGACATCAACGATGGCCTGCCGCAAAGCGAGAGCTATTGAGCATTCTCACGAGCAGGCGTCCGCCCGGAAACCGGGGGAAACAGGTTCATGACAAGCCCACTACCCGTGCGGCGAGGGCGATGACGAGCCTGACACCCCAACGGGCGATGGCAACGAGTCCGATGACGAACCCGCAACCCAGCCAGCGAGGGAGGCGATCCCAATGACGAGCCTGACGCCCAACAGTGCCGGTAACGCGGCTCACTCGCAGCCTTCACCCTGGCGCCGTCGCCTGATGTGGCTGGCAGTCGGGCTAGTGCTGATGACGCTGCTCATCGGTAGTCTCGGGCTGCTCGCAGTCAACAAGACTCACGAGCGCAAGGACTCGCGACTGTCGGAACTCAGCGCCAAGCTGGATCAACTCCGACGATCTCCTCCAGAGGCCACCGCAGACGTCTGCGCCGTCTACGAGCATGCTCGGCTCAGCAGGGGTGATCTCGCGGTGGATTGCGCCAAGGCGAAGCTCACGAAAGTGACCGCGACCGTCTACCGCCTCACGGGTGCCGTGCGCACGAATCACGTGGACAACGCTTGGCTTGGCGGCGGTCATGCCACTCCGGTGTGTATGGCGAAGGACAGTGCGGGGTGGCGCTACATGGGAACCGCCTTCGAACTTGCCGATTGCGAGCTCGATGCGCATGAAGGCAAGCGTGAAGCCGCAGCAAGGCGAGAGGGGGTGGCGCGAGATCTGATCGAGCGCGTGCGCCGCGCGCTTCGGACTGAGCTCGAGAAGCAGTGCCCGCCCTTGGCCCGCTCCTCAGACTTAGTCTCGCTACTCGACCGGAGATTGCTCGACGGCAAGAAACCGGCTGGACTGAAGAGCTCCCCACCGTTCTCAGCATGTTTGACCCCCTCTCGGATTTTTGGGCCCTGCGAGCTCCGAGAGCTTCCTAAGCACGTCATCGTGATCGACGAGCAAGAGCGTGTCGGCCCAGTGGAACGAGCCGACAAGACGTACAGCCCGGGGCGGGTTCGAGGCACGCTTCGCTTGGTCGAAGTCGAGGGCGCGAAGCAGCTGTGCCAGGTGCCTTGGAACGTGGACCTGGATGATCCAACCGTCTTCGGCCTCGCTGCCGAAGCGTGGCGCAAGCGACAACACGAGAAGCTCCGCGAGGGGGTGCAGGCCTTGGGCAAGGGCGCGCTACGCCTCGACCCCTACTACGACTAGGCACGGCTACCCGCCTCCCGGATCTGTCATGCCAATCCACGCCGGTTGGCCGCGTTGGAGCGAGTGGCCCACCCCGGCGCAGAACCAGTTGGCATACTCACGACTTTTGACGACCACCAGCACGATGGCCACCAGAACCGCGCCAACGAGTGGGAAGGTCCAAATTGGCGTGCTGTCTTCTTCGTCGTCTCTGGGCTTCTTACTCCCAGCACTCTGAAGGGGTGAGGCGGACGCGGAGGGCAGGGGCGCGAGCTTGGGCTCGCAGTTTGGCGCGGGCGGAAGCTTGTTGGGGCTCGCAGGGCGTGGGCCCGCAATGCGTCTACCCGATAGGCACACCCAGTCCACCCGCACCGGTTCGAGTTGAAGCTCGTCTTTTTCGCCCAGCCAGCATCGCCCAGACGTCGAGAATCCAAGCTCAGCGCGCGCCAGCCCCGCAGCCGCGAGCAAGTCTTGCTAGGCTCGCTCCGTGAAGTCGTCCTGGGTTTTCGTCGCCGCGTGCTGCATGGCGATCGCCTGCGCGCCACCGCCGCATCCCGCCGCTAGCGCGCCAGCGACCAAGGCAACCGGGGGTGAGGTCGCAGCGCCGGTGACCTCTGCCCCGGCACCTCCGCCCGCCGAGCAATCGCGACAGAGCTACCCAGTCGAGTTCTGCAATCGGGTCTTGAAGGGAACCGAAGTCGAACTGGAGTGCGCTCGGTACTTGGGCGACGACCTGCCCAAGGATCTAGATCTCGAGCGCCTCAGCGGCTTGATGGGTCTCAAGAAGCTGATCCTCGACAGCCTCGGCGAAATCGATCTGTCGCCGCTGAGGCGACTGCCGCAGCTCGAATACCTGGAGATCCGCAACATGGGCCTCGACGTCGCGCCGCTGCGGCACATCAAGAGCCTACGGATCCTGAAGCTGCACCACAGCGGCGGCTCGCGGGAGATCGATCTTTCGCCTGTATCCAAGCTGACCCAGCTGCGCGGGCTCAACCTGCGTTCAGTCGCAATCAAAGGGCTTTCGCCGCTGGAGTCCCTGAACAAGCTCGAGTGGCTGGATCTGCACGGCTGCCCCGTCAGCGATCTGAAGCCTCTTGCCGGCCTCGAGAAGCTTCGCTGGCTTCAGCTCGGCGACACTTTCGTCAACGACATCCGCCCCCTGAGTGGTTTGCGCCAGCTCACGTCCTTGGGCCTATACGACACGGGCGTGCGCGACTTGGCCCCGTTGAAGCGGCTGCCACAACTCCGGGAACTGGATCTTTCCGAAACACAGGTTTCCGACATTGGTCCCCTCGCCGGCCTGTCGCGGCTGGTGAGTCTCAACCTCGCCAAAACCCGCGTCAGCGATCTCACTCCGCTGCGCGGCCTGACCGCGCTCGAAATGCTCGGCCTACGCAAAGTGCCCGCGACGAACTTCTCCGCACTCGCGGCACTGTCCAAGCTGGAGTGGTTGGTGCTCGACGAAACGAACTTCAGCGACCTCAAACTGGTCGCGAAACTCGGCGCGCTCGAAAACCTCTACGTGAACCGTACGCGCATCTCAGATCTGATGCCGCTATGGCAACACCAGCGTCTGCAGTTCTTGGATGTCGCTGAAACCAAGGTCCGTGATCTCGACCCACTGCTGTCCATCGTTACGCTGCGCCGAGTCGAGATCTGCGGACTCAAGATCCCGAAGATCCAGCGCACCCACCTGAAGAAGCGCGAAGTCGCAATCGGAGACAGCAGCTGCCTCCCGGGCGCTTTTGGCCTAGCTTGGGTCAGCAAGCCACCGCAAACGCCAACCCGCTAGCTGGCGCAGCGCGTTTCCGCTAGCAGGCGGGCCAGGCAAAGCGAAAGTAGCGATGAAGGGGTGTGAAGGCTCAAAGCGCAGCAGGGTGTCTTGGCGATACATCCTGTGGCTCGCGGCAACCGTGTCGCTGGCATGCGACATCACGCCAAAGAGGGCGGGTCCGAAACTTCCAGACCCCCTCGGAAAGCCACTGCGGCGACACGTAGGTCCAACCAGCCAACGTTGGACCGGCCCCTGCTGGCGCGACTTTGCCGCACCCGACGTGATCGGCGCGAGCAGCAGTTACTCCTACGACAGCAAGGGCTTCGTCAGCTCCGTTGCGCATGTCGCCCGCTCCGGACCCAAACGTTGGAAGCAAGAGACGCGCAACTTTCAGCGCCATGCGGACGGGCGAGTGACCGAGTCGGTCAAGCGCAAGAACGGGAGCTACGAGGCGACCTACTCGTTCAAGGATCGCAAAGATGACGCGTGGGTGGCCGCGAGGGGACCCGCGAAGCCCGTCGGATTGACGCCTCGTACGGACAAACCCCTGCTCTGCCTGTGCCCGACCAACGACCAGAGCCTGTGCTTCGTTGGAGAGCGCATCATCTGCTTGCTCGATGTCGGCGCGCCAATCAACAAGAGGCCCGGAGCCGCCAGCTGCATCGCCTGTGGCGAGCGGGTCGAGATGGTTTCGACGCGCACATACAAGAAAGCCAAACCCACGAGGCGTCGGCGCTTGCTTACCGCAACGCCACGCGGCATTGAAGAGGGCAATTCTGGAAGGCCGCTAGTCGAACTCGACGTCGCCGGTGGGATCTTCACGGACCTGAGCCGAGGGACTCCGTCCAGGAAGAAGCTCGGTGAAGCCACCACGCGGAAACACTGCAGCGCCACCTCCCGGCACGACTGCAAGTTCGACGCCCATGGCAACCTGCTCGAGCTTCATCACCTGGACAAGAACGGCGCGGTCAAACAACGCACGGTGTTCAGCTACGCCTGCCATGAGGAGCGCGCGGGGAGGTAGCTGGCATCCTGTATCGCCCCATAGCTAACCGCGGACACACGGAGCTGGAGCGAACGGGCGCTGATGTTCTGGCTTCAGTTCCCAGGCGCGTAGGCTGAGCAGCGCGCCCAGCCACCCCGCATTGGCCCTCCTTCTCGCAATTACAACGGCACTTCTTTCGCCTCGGCCTGTAATGGGAGGATCGACGCCGAGGGGCTATAGTTGGAGCAATGCAGCCCGCGAAGAAGCGCGCAACCTACGAGGATCTATTGAAGGGTCCAACGGACGCGCGCGCAGAAATCGTGGGCGGCGAGATATCTGTTACTCCCTCACCGCTACCCAAACACTCGAGGGTTCAACGAACCCTCGGTCGCTTCGTCGGTGGACCCTACGACGACGATGATGGTCGGGGCGGCCCTGGGGGGTGGTGGATCCTATTGGAGGTCGACGTTCGCCTCGCGGAGCACGACGCCGTACGACCGGATATCTCCGGCTGGCGACGCTCGCGCCTAATCGATCCCTGGGATGCGCGACCGATCGACGTCGTCCCCGACTGGGTTTGCGAAGTGCTCTCACCTGGAAATGCCGCGCACGACCGCGTGACCAAACGTCGCCTCTACGCCGAACACGGAGTTGCCCACTATTGGATCGTCGACCCCGAAGCCCGAACGCTGGAGGCGCTTCGCCTCGACGGCCAAAGCTGGGTCGAAGTCGGCAGCTACGGTGATGGCGACACGTCGAGCATCGAGCCCTTCGCCGACATCGAGCTGGAGCTCTCACGGTTGTTTCCGCCTCGCGCAAGCGAGGGCTGACCGCAGTTTTTCATACATGCCGGAGGCACGCGAACGACCCTCGTGGATGGTGACGGAGCACTTCAGGCGGGCTTCGATTCATTGGCTCAGCAGAGCCCGTCGGCCGGGCTAGGCCTTTGGGTTCATCCGCTCCGCAGAGCCCGTCGAGCGGGCTGCGCCTTTGACTTCATCCGCTCAGCAGAGCCCGTCGAGCGGGCTGCGAACTCCCAAGCCACCGCGGTTGAGCACATGGGTGTAGACCATCGTGGTCGCCACTGAGCGATGGCCGAGCAACTCCTGAATGGTGCGGATGTCGTAGCCCTGTTCGAGCAGGTGAGTCGCGAAGGAATGGCGAAGCGCGTGGCAGGTCGCGCGCTTGTTCAACCCCGCTGCGCGACCCGCCACGCGCACGGCGCGCTGCAAGGCGGATTGGTGATAGTGATGCCGACGCGTCTGCCCCGTCGCAGTGTGAAAGTACTGCCGCGTCGCGGGGAACACCCATTGCCAGGGCCAATCGCGACCCACATTCGGGTACTTGCGCGCCAGCGAAGGTGGAACGAACACCCACCCCGCCCCGCGAGACAGATCCATGTCGTGCTGGCGCTTCACCTTCACGAGATGCATCCGCATCTGCCTCTCCAACGTGCGCGGGAAGGGCGCCACCCGGTCCTTGCCTCCCTTGCCGCTCCGAACCAAGACTTCACCCCGCTCGAAGCACAGATCCTTCGCGCGCAAGCGAGCGCACTCGAGCAACCGCAACCCCGAGCCGTAGAGCATCTGCGCCATCAAGAGCGGCACCCCATCCAGCTGCTCCAGCAAGGCGGCCACCTCCCCGGCGCCAAGCACGACGGGCAAGCGCTTCGGCCGCTTCGCACGCACAAAGCTCCCAACCTCCTCGAACGGCATGCCCAGCACATTCGCGTACAAGAACAAGAGCGCCGCCAGCGCCTGATTCTGCGTCGCAGCAGCCACCCGGTCCGCAGACGCCAGGTGCTCCAAGAACACCCGAACATCCTCCGCCCCCATTTCCGCCGGATGCCGCAAATCATGATGGTGCACGAACCGCTCGACCCACGCCACATACGCCTCTTCAGTCCGCGGACTGTAGTGCCTCACCTGCAGCGCCTGACGCATTTGCTCCAACAACTGAGTCCGACGCTCCAAACCCATGCCCCAGCCTCATCAACATCCATGCCGCCCCCCGGGCGCCCCCTTCTCCTCAGAAAGCCGGTCGCCACTCCGCTCCGCGCAGTGGCGACACCAGATCGACGCCATGGCGAACGCCACTCCCTTGCGAGCACTGCCCACCCCCAACCAACGCCGCGCCGGCCATCCAACTCGCCCGCACGGCTGAACGCCGGCTCGGAGGCCAAACGGTCCGCCCAGTCCCCTCTGTTAGATGGACCTCGTCTTCGCACGTTAGGTGGACCCACCTAACGTGCACCACGCACCCCCTTTCCCGATTTATCGGGGCCCCACCGCTCTGTTAGACTGACAGCCACCTTAGACCGCCATCGCGGTCTAATTACTGTTAGGCAATCGCGCAGGTGGCTCAGCCCTTCCTTTTCCTGTCTGACACCGCGGCGGTCTCCAACCTCCGCGCAAGACTCGAGGAACTTGGTCTCGAGGTTGTTCAAATTCAGGAATCAGAAACGGCATACAACCCCGCCAGTGTCGTCCTCCGTTGCGCTTCGATCCAGGACCAGCCCCTGAGGATCGAGTGGCAGCGGAAGTGGTGGCCAGATGGGTTGCACCAGGAGGACGAAACCGTCTCACTCTTCGCTGGCGGAGAAGTGCTGTTCACAATGGACATCGCTGCGCTCCTCCGAACGAAGTTGGCGGCGCCGCTTCCGGAAGTCATCACCAACGGGTTGGTCGAGGTGGCGTCACGGTTGACCCGCAAGTCCTCGTAGCGTTGCCTAACAGGACGTTGCAGCAGACGACCGCCGGCTTTCTGACTCGTCAGCGTCCGTTCCGCCCTGCGCGCAGGGTTCTTGCACCGAGCAGCCTTCGCTGCGTTCGGCGCAACCCTGCGCCTGACTGCGTGGTAGAGTTTGGGTATGTTGTTTCTGGCGTTCGCTGCTGAACGCCTCAATTGTTAGGCCGACGTCGAGACAGTGGGTGGGAATGCGCATGGGTCCTGAAACGCCGGCCTCGTCCGAGCTGCGGCGCGTGCTGACCAATTTGGCTGCCGATGCCCGCGCCATCTACGCCTACGTGCTCGACAGTCGCGGTACGCTCTGGTGTTCCAGCGAACACGTGAAGGACGACGGCCGCTCTCCCGCTGCGCAGATCGTTTTGGACGAACTCGCCAGTCTCGATCCCCCGCTCCGTCGCGGCGGCCGCCTTGATCGCTTCGCGAAACGCCGCTCCGGCGATGCCTATCTCAGATCCTTTGGCGGGATCTACGTGTTGCTCCTTCGTTTTTCGGCACCTCAATCCATTGAAACGGTCCGATCTGCTGTCACTCCTCGCTTGCCGCGCATCGAGGCGCTGGTTGCCGACATACCGCCTCCTTCCGGACCCGGAAGTGCAGGCGCGGAAGGCGTCGGAGTAGCGTAGCGGCCTAACAGGACGTTGCAGCAGTCGAACGCCGGCCTTCTGACTGGATGGCGTCCGTTCCGCCCTGCGCGCAGGGGTCTTGCACCGAGCAGCCTTCGCTGCGGTCGGCGCAACCCTGCGCCTGTAGCGTGATATTGTTGGTTGGTGTTGTTTCTGGCGTTCGCTGCTGAACGCCTCAATTGTTAGGCGGACGACCACCTCTTCATGACGCTGATCGCTGTGCTTGAGGATGACGTGTGGCGCATTGCCGAGATGCGACGTGCCCTCAAGTTGCTGGTGGACTGCGAGCTCCTGCTCTTCGAGTCTGCGCACGAAATGCTGTCATGGTTGCGCTTGCACCCTGGACGCGCCCACGTTCTTTCGCTTGATTGCGACTTGGACGCACCCGCGTTGCGGGGCGAAAACCCGGGGTCTGGACAGGACGTGTCTTCCTTCCTCGCCGGCCAGCCTCACCGGTACCCTGTCGTTGTGCACAGTTCGAACGCCATGCGGGCCCCCGCGATGCACATGGAGCTCGCGTTCGCAGGACACGATCACGTCTTCTTACGTCCGTTTCGTGACGCGAAGTCCTGGGCCACCGACATCAGCGAAGCACTCGAGCGGGCGGCGAATTCGTAGACGTACATTCCGCCAACTGAACCGCGCCTCCTAACAGGACGTTGCAGCAGACGACCGCCGGCTTTCTGGCTGGGTGAGGTCCGTTCCGCCCTGCGCGCAGGGTTCTTGCGCCGAGCAGCCTTCGCTGCGTTCGGCGCAACCCTGCGCCTGCAGCGTGGTAGGGTTGGTTGATGTTGTTTCTGGCGTTCGCTGCTGAACGCCTCAATTGTTAGGCAATCGCGCAGGTGGCTCAGCCCTTCCTTTTCCTGTCTGACACCGCGGCGGTCTCCAACCTCCGCGCAAGACTCGAGGAACTTGGTCTCGAGGTTGTTCAAATTCAGGAATCAGAAACGGCATACAACCCCGCCAGTGTCGTCCTCCGTTGCGCTTCGATCCAGGACCAGCCCCTGAGGATCGAGTGGCAGCGGAAGTGGTGGCCAGATGGGTTGCACCAGGAGGACGAAACCGTCTCACTCTTCGCTGGCGGAGAAGTGCTGTTCACAATGGACATCGCTGCGCTCCTCCGAACGAAGTTGGCGGCGCCGCTTCCGGAAGTCATCACCAACGGGTTGGTCGAGGTGGCGTCACGGTTGACCCGCAAGTCCTCGTAGCGTTGCCTAACAGGACGTTGCAGCAGACGACCGCCGGCTTTCTGACTCGTCAGCGTCCGTTCCGCCCTGCGCGCAGGGTTCTTGCACCGAGCAGCCTTCGCTGCGTTCGGCGCAACCCTGCGCCTGACTGCGTGGTAGAGTTTGGGTATGTTGTTTCTGGCGTTCGCTGCTGAACGCCTCAATTGTTAGGCAGGCATGAGAGCAGACGACACATATCCGCCCGTCGTGGATCCCGCGCTCGTCGGCACCTATCCTGCAGAAGCACACGCTGGTGGGGGGTATGTCTGGGACGGCGTTCTCGAGTATCGCGTCTGGTGCTGTCCGTCTGAAGGAGCTGACGACGAGGACAACGGGAGCGACTACTTCTACGCTTTCGCGTCTTGTGACGAAGCGTTCGAGTTTTCGAGGCAGACCAGCGGCGCTCAAGAGCCCTTGGCGCTCATCGTCCAACAAGAATTCATTGATGAGCACGAAGACGGCCGGTACGTCCACGTCAAGCAGCGCCGCGTGACGGAGTGGCCTGTGGAGTTCCTGAGCAGGCCTCGACGAACGGCGGAAACCATTCCCGACTTCATGTCTCCGAACGCTCCCCCGAATCGCATCGACATCTTGCGCGGAGTTGCGACAAAGCCACGCTGACGACGGCACGTGCTTCGACGCGCGGGCCGCCAGCTGCCTAACAGGACGTTGCAGCAGACGACCGCCGGCTTTCTGACTGGATGGCGTCCGTTCCGCCCTGCGCGCAGGGTTCTTGCACCGAGCAGCATTCGCTGCGTTCGGCGCAACCCTGCGCCTGCAGCGTTGAGGTTTTTTGGGTATGCTGTTTCTGGCGTTCGCTGCTGAACGCCTCAATTGTTAGGCGGACGGTGAAAGCTCTCCGTCCCCACGTCGCTGCGGTGGAGGCCTTCGCCGGAACGCCGGGCGTGGTTGTCCAGCGGCACGCGGAGTATGTTGAGATTGTCCTCACACGGGACGAGCTTTCCGTGACAGTCCACGCTGCCATCAACGTTCTCGAGTGGTTCGTCGACGCGAAGCACTCCTCCGGACTGGAGGTCACCGACTGGTGCGATTACGACGGGTACGATGACACGCCCCGCCACGAGCTCATGACCGCAATGGCGAGCGATCTGAATGCCTTCCTTCGGTGCGTCACCTCGCGGCCCCTCCGTCTCGTTGCACACAACCAGGGCGCCATGCTCGAATGTCAGGAGGGCGCTCGCTGGTCCCAAGCGGTGCCTCTTGGCCGTACGGAATAGTCGACTGCTAAAGAACGACGCCTCCTAACAGGACGTTGCAGCAGACGACCGCCGGCTTTTCGACTGGATGGCGTCCGTTCCGCCCTGCGCGCAGGGTTCTTGCGCCGAGCAGCCCTCGCTGCGGTCGGCGCAACCCTGCGCCCGACTGCGTGATAATGTCTGGGTATGTTGTTCCTGGCGTTCGCTGCTGAACGCCTCAATTGTTAGGCAATCGCGCAGGTGGCTCAGCCCTTCCTTTTCCTGTCTGACACCGCGGCGGTCTCCAACCTCCGCGCAAGACTCGAGGAACTTGGTCTCGAGGTTGTTCAAATTCAGGAATCAGAAACGGCATACAACCCCGCCAGTGTCGTCCTCCGTTGCGCTTCGATCCAGGACCAGCCCCTGAGGATCGAGTGGCAGCGGAAGTGGTGGCCAGATGGGTTGCACCAGGAGGACGAAACCGTCTCACTCTTCGCTGGCGGAGAAGTGCTGTTCACAATGGACATCGCTGCGCTCCTCCGAACGAAGTTGGCGGCGCCGCTTCCGGAAGTCATCACCAACGGGTTGGTCGAGGTGGCGTCACGGTTGACCCGCAAGTCCTCGTAGCGTTGCCTAACAGGACGTTGCAGCAGACGACCGCCGGCTTTCTGACTCGTCAGCGTCCGTTCCGCCCTGCGCGCAGGGTTCTTGCACCGAGCAGCCTTCGCTGCGTTCGGCGCAACCCTGCGCCTGACTGCGTGGTAGAGTTTGGGTATGTTGTTTCTGGCGTTCGCTGCTGAACGCCTCAATTGTTAGGCGGACGATGACTCTTTCCACCGCGGATCAGGTTTGGAACCGCGCAGCCTTGGAGTCTGGCGGTCTGACACCACACTCCGGTGACACCGCCCTCGCGGCTCTGTTGCGAGCACACGGAATCGCGATGAACGGCGGCGTTCACCATGTCATCGATGTCCTCACAGCGGTCGAACTCGCTGCTGCTGCAGACGGGTTCTCCTACTTCGGTCTGCAGGACGTGGCCGCCTTCCTCAACGGGGCGGCGACGGATCCCGTCCTCTCTCAGTGGACGGACGAAACTGAGCACGTCGCAAACGAGCGCTACGCCGAACTGGTCCCGAGCGACAGCTTCCTCACCGAACGGTTTGAACGCGTTTTTTACGAGCGTCCGAACGAGTTTGCCCCCATCCGCCACGGAGCCTCCTAACAGGACGTTGCAACAGACGACCGCAGGCGCTCTGACTGGACTGCGTTCGTTCCGCCCTGCCCCTTCCAGGGGTTCCCTTCGGTCTCGCGCAGGGTTCTTGCGCCGAGCAGCCTTCGCTGCGTTCGGCGCAACCCTGCGCCTGCAGCGTTGTGGGTTTTTGGGTATGCTGTTCCTGGCGTTCGCTGCTGAACGCCTCAATTGTTAGGCGGAGCATCTCGCGCTGCGGCGTTGGTGAGTGGCGCCTTCGTTGGCCCCGGTTTCCGTCGTCAGAAAATCGGCTACACTTCTCGCATGCAAATGCCGGTCGAACTGACGGAAACCCAGATCGAAGCCCTTCGCGAGAGGGCGAAGTCACTGGGCATCTCCGCAGAGCAGTTGGCCTCCGCCCTAATCGCTGACCTCCTAGGTCAACCGGCGGACGACTTCGAGAATGCCGCGAACCGCGTCCTGTCGAAAAACGCGGAGTTGTATCGTCGGCTTGCTCGATGAGGTTCCTGACACTCGGCGAGGTGCTCAGGCTTCACGCTGCCCTGGTAGCCTCTTCCGGCGTAACCGTTCAGGGGTTGGGTTGAGGGCCCGGCTCGGGACGTGAGATTCGTGGCGCATGGCGAAGACGACGAGTAACAGCGAGGGATTGTCGGAGCGGATCGAGCAGCTGGTTCGGGAGCACATCGCGGAAAGCCGGCGGAGCGCGCAGGAGGCGGTCGAGCGAGGCTTCGCGGTGGCGGAGACGCGGGCTGCCAGGGCGCGGAAGTCATCGACAGGGTCGAGAGGTCGCACGGGACGTCGCCGTCCACCCGAGGAAGTTACGGCGATTGGGCAGCGGCTCTACGCGGCCATCTGTGCGAGCCCCGGCAAGGGCATGGCGGCGCTGGCAGAGGAAGTCGGCATTTCGGTGCGCGAGCTGCACCGACCGATGACGCGTTTGAGGAGTGCGGGGCAGATCCGGAGCGTCGGTTCCAAGCATCTGACGCGGTACTTCCCGATGGCGGTGGACGCCGCGGCCGATACTGAGTGACTCAAGCTGCTGCGGTCTTGAACAAGGAGGGCCAGTTTGTCCCCTCCATGCGAGCTTGGCAGGACTCGGCGAGGAAAGTCAGCACGTTCTTGTTCTGCTTGCGCGCCGTGTGCGCGATGGTCATCACGCGCTCAGCGAAGACGTTGCCACGCTTGCTCTGGCTTCCGAACGAGCCCTTGCGCCAGAGCACGAAAGCGCGCAGTTCCCTTTCGGCATGGTTGTTTGTCGGCTCCACGTCATCGCGCTCGATGAAGGTCCAAAGCGCCTCCTTGTATTTCAGAATGTTGGCGCACGACCCCGACAAGTCCTTGATGTCGAGGAGGACAGCCTTCTCGAACATAGCCTCCATCTGCTGCCGCAGCGGAGCCATCCACGCCAGAAATCGCTCCCGGGTCATTTTCCCCGCCCGGTAGTCGCGCCAATAATCGAACAAGATGCCGGTGTAGCCGAGCAAGTCTCGGCCAAGCGCGCCGGCGGGACCATCGCGCTCCGAGAACGACACAAACTTACGTAGCAAATGCGCCCAACAGATCTGCCGGCGCTCCGCCGCCCAGAAAGTAAGTGCTGTGGCGCGATCACTTACCAAGATCCCATTCAGGTCGCCGAACAACGGCCGGAGTGTGTCTTTGGCGCCATCGGCGAGGATCCGGAACACCGTCACCGCCGCGGTGGCGATGGTCCAAAGGGACATCGTCGTGCCTGCCTGAAACCAGGTTGTTCCATCGGTGTGTTTCACATCGGCCTGGACCGCATGGTCCCAGGCTTCATTGACCGCGGGCGCGAGCGCGTCGCTGACGCGCTCTTCGACCGCACTGATCGCGCCGAGTGAAACCGAGACGCCCAGCACATCGGCAAGTAGCCCTTGCGCCTTGCGCCGGCTGAGATGATACACGCCCGTAAAGAGAGCCACTAACGCCATCAGGCGAGGTCCAAATGAGGACGTTGGGATCAGAGATTCGTCGTAGCGCGCGCAAGTGACATGGGCGCAGCCTGCGCAGGCTACCGCGTGGCGACGATACTCGGTCGTGTGCGGGCGGATGGGTGGGACCTCGGTCACCTGGTGACGATGGGCGTGCGGGTCGCGGACTTCCGGCAGCGGTTTCCAGCAATTTTCGCACTCGCGTGGGAAGTGGTCGACGAACTTGTCCACCTGATCTTCCGGCACCAAGTTTCGGTGGCTGCCCGGGTGCCCCTTCTGCCCACCTCGCTTGCGCTTCTTCTGCTTGGCCCGCGATCGACGCTCCTTCCGATTGCCCGGGGGATCGCTGGACGGTGGCTTGTGCGAATTCGACGAGTTTTGATTCAGCTTCTCCAGCAAGCTAGCAACCTGCTGCTCAAGCTCCGCGATGCGGGCATCCTGCTCCGCGATGCGCGCATCCTGCTCCGCGATGCGGGCATCTTTGGCTGCAACTTCAGCCTCGAGCTGCCGGGTACGGTCGGCCTGCGGATCGCTCACCAGCGTCCCAATCGCCCATTTTTGCGAAGATGGAAAGCCGATTGAAATAATGGAGCAATCTCGATCGCTTGCGCGAGACCGCGGTGTCCAGGCGCCCTACCCCTGAACGGTTACCTTCCGGCGGTGCCGCCGGTGTGCGCGACCTCGGGCGAGTTCAATCCGCACTCGCACAACCTCTCGCCACGTTCGATGGTGTCGAGCTGCACCCAACCCTTGTTGAGAAAGCCGCCGCGCTTGGTTTCGCGCTCATACAAGGTCATCCCTTTATCGACGGAAACAAGCGAATCGGTCACGCCGCGATGGAAGTCTTCCTCGTACTGAACGGTTTCGAAATCATCGCTACGGACGACGAACAGGAAAGCGTCGTAATGTCCGTCGCCTCGGGGCGGCTCACCCTGGAGGCGTTGGTTCACTGGCTGCAAGCCAACGTCCAAGAGACGGCGGGGCCCGCCTAACAGGACGTTGCAGCAGACGACCGCCGGCTTTCTGACTGGATGGCGTCCGTTCCGCCCCACGCGCAGGGTTCTTGCGCCGAGCAGCCTTCGCTGCGTTCGGCGCAACCCTGCGCCTGCAGCGTTGTAGTTTTTTGGGTATGCTGTGGCTGGCGTTCGCTGCTGAACGCCTCAATCGTTAGGCGGACGGTGAAAGCTCTCCGTCCCCACGTCGCTGCGGTGGAGGCCTTCGCCGGAACGCCGGGCGTGGTTGTCCAGCGGCACGCGGAGTATGTTGAGATTGTCCTCACACGGGACGAGCTTTCCGTGACAGTCCACGCTGCCATCAACGTTCTCGAGTGGTTCGTCGACGCGAAGCACTCCTCCGGACTGGAGGTCACCGACTGGTGCGATTACGACGGGTACGATGACACGCCCCGCCACGAGCTCATGACCGCAATGGCGAGCGATCTGAATGCCTTCCTTCGGTGCGTCACCTCGCGGCCCCTCCGTCTCGTTGCACACAACCAGGGCGCCATGCTCGAATGTCAGGAGGGCGCTCGCTGGTCCCAAGCGGTGCCTCTTGGCCGTACGGAATAGTCGACTGCTAAAGAACGACGCCTCCTAACAGGACGTTGCAGCAGACGACCGCCGGCTTTTCGACTGGATGGCGTCCGTTCCGCCCTGCGCGCAGGGTTCTTGCGCCGAGCAGCCCTCGCTGCGGTCGGCGCAACCCTGCGCCCGACTGCGTGATAATGTCTGGGTATGTTGTTCCTGGCGTTCGCTGCTGAACGCCTCAATTGTTAGGCAATCGCGCAGGTGGCTCAGCCCTTCCTTTTCCTGTCTGACACCGCGGCGGTCTCCAACCTCCGCGCAAGACTCGAGGAACTTGGTCTCGAGGTTGTTCAAATTCAGGAATCAGAAACGGCATACAACCCCGCCAGTGTCGTCCTCCGTTGCGCTTCGATCCAGGACCAGCCCCTGAGGATCGAGTGGCAGCGGAAGTGGTGGCCAGATGGGTTGCACCAGGAGGACGAAACCGTCTCACTCTTCGCTGGCGGAGAAGTGCTGTTCACAATGGACATCGCTGCGCTCCTCCGAACGAAGTTGGCGGCGCCGCTTCCGGAAGTCATCACCAACGGGTTGGTCGAGGTGGCGTCACGGTTGACCCGCAAGTCCTCGTAGCGTTGCCTAACAGGACGTTGCAGCAGACGACCGCCGGCTTTCTGACTCGTCAGCGTCCGTTCCGCCCTGCGCGCAGGGTTCTTGCACCGAGCAGCCTTCGCTGCGTTCGGCGCAACCCTGCGCCTGACTGCGTGGTAGAGTTTGGGTATGTTGTTTCTGGCGTTCGCTGCTGAACGCCTCAATTGTTAGGCCGACGTCGAGACAGTGGGTGGGAATGCGCATGGGTCCTGAAACGCCGGCCTCGTCCGAGCTGCGGCGCGTGCTGACCAATTTGGCTGCCGATGCCCGCGCCATCTACGCCTACGTGCTCGACAGTCGCGGTACGCTCTGGTGTTCCAGCGAACACGTGAAGGACGACGGCCGCTCTCCCGCTGCGCAGATCGTTTTGGACGAACTCGCCAGTCTCGATCCCCCGCTCCGTCGCGGCGGCCGCCTTGATCGCTTCGCGAAACGCCGCTCCGGCGATGCCTATCTCAGATCCTTTGGCGGGATCTACGTGTTGCTCCTTCGTTTTTCGGCACCTCAATCCATTGAAACGGTCCGATCTGCTGTCACTCCTCGCTTGCCGCGCATCGAGGCGCTGGTTGCCGACATACCGCCTCCTTCCGGACCCGGAAGTGCAGGCGCGGAAGGCGTCGGAGTAGCGTAGCGGCCTAACAGGACGTTGCAGCAGTCGAACGCCGGCCTTCTGACTGGATGGCGTCCGTTCCGCCCTGCGCGCAGGGGTCTTGCACCGAGCAGCCTTCGCTGCGGTCGGCGCAACCCTGCGCCTGTAGCGTGATATTGTTGGTTGGTGTTGTTTCTGGCGTTCGCTGCTGAACGCCTCAATTGTTAGGCCGACTCCCAGTCATCGTACGCGGCAACTGCTTCCACCGCCGAACCCGATGAAAGCAGGCACCCTCTGCACGTCGCCACGGGCTCCCGGACCGCCGCCACCAGCACTTTGAACCACTTCGGGCCAACCGCTTCCGTTTCCCGCAAGCCGATCGCGCCGTACAAGCGCGCTTCCGGCGTTGGCGCTCGCTGCAACCGCCACAGCAGGTCGTCACGACGTGCACGCACAAGCACGTTCAGCTCCGCCCAACCTTGCGGGCGCTTCGCACCGTAGTAACAGGTGTGGCCTACCACAAGCCGTGCATTGGCCGAGGCGAGGCGCTCGTAAGCGTGATTCTCCATGACACTCTGGCGCGCTCTCTCGATGGCACCAGCGGCCCCACCCGCCCGCGCAAGTTCTACCGGTGGCGGTTGCTCACATCCGATTGCCAGCACGAGAGTCAATGCCGCCCTTGCCCACACGATCTAATGACACCACCTGGCGTCCGTTGTTCCAGCACCTGACACCCTCAGCCTCCTAACAGGACGTTGCAGCAGACGACCGCCGGCTTTCTGACTGGATGGCCTTCGTTCCGCCCTGCCCCTTCCAAGGGTTCCCTTCGGTCTCGCGCAGGGCTCTTGCGCCGAGCAGCATTCGCTGCGTTCGGCGCAACCCTGCGCCTGCAGCGTTTTGGTTTTTTGGGTATGCTGTTGCTGGCGTTCGCTGCTGAACGCCTCAATCGTTAGGCCGACTGGCTTTGCCCGTAGGTTTCTGTGCAACTGAGCAAGCGCACCAAGATCTTTGTCGGCGTCGCTACATGCTGGCCTCCACTCTACATGCTGCTCTTCTTTGCAGCGTTTCTCACCACGATCACAACCATTGGCCAGGACCCGCCCGCGGTCGCCTCTGCGATACCAACACTGCTCGCTCTCCATGTCCTCACTATGCTTGAGGTCCTTGCGCTCCTCGTCTTCTACGTCGCACACGTCTTCAAGAACGCCGCACTCGATCAGAACGCTCGCGTGCTTTGGGCCATCTTCCTCTTCGTTGGCAGCTTCGTGGCTGCGGCCATCTACTTCGTGAAGTTCGTCTGGCCAGAGCCGCACGGCCCGGCTGCGAGGTCTATGGGTTAGCGGGCGGCCTAACAGGACGTTGCAGCAGACGATCGCCGGCTTTCTGACTGGGTAGCGTCCGTTCCGCCCTGCGCGCAGGGGTCTTGCACCGAGCAGCCTTCGCTGCGTTCGGCGCAACCCTGCGCCTGAAGCCTTTTGGTTTTTTGGTATGATGTTCCTGGCGTTCGCTGCTGAACGCCTCAATTGTTAAACCGACAACGCCGTATCTGGCCGTGGCCGCTTGCTCTGGTACACTGGGTTCATGGATATCGACCAACTGCTGCAGGAAGCGCTCCGTCTGCCAGTTGAGGCCCGCGCGAAACTCCTGGGCGAGCTAATTCACAGTCTGGATGAATCCCCACCGGACGCCGACCGCGACGTCGCGTGGGCGGTCGAAATCCAAAAGCGTGTTCAGGCCTACGACGCCGGAAAGGCGCGCGTTGTTTCCGGTGAACAACTGTTGGACGACCTGAAAGCAATCGCGAGTGGCGGTCGTACTTGATGTACTCGCCGAGGCTGCAGACGAGGCTCGCGCGGCGGCAGAGTGGTACGCCGAGCGCAACCCCGTAGCCGCGACCGCCTTTGAACTCGAGGTTCG
Source organism: Polyangiaceae bacterium (assembly GCA_965222375.1). Lineage (GTDB taxonomy): Bacteria > Myxococcota_A > Polyangia > Polyangiales > Polyangiaceae > JACKEA01. Next base: position 363,384 of record CBDCTZ010000016.1, on the reverse strand, counting down.
TCGCGCCTTTCGCGAAATCGTGGCAGCGCCCGGCGCCTGGCCAGCACATCTTGAGGGAACGCGACGGTTCCTTCTGCAGCGGTTCCCCTACGAAGTCGTGTACTGCGTGCGTGGAGAAGTGGTGCTGGTTGTGGCCATCGCACACTGCAAGCGCCGACCAGGCTACTGGCGTGACCGGGCGGTCTAACAGGACGTTGCAGCAGACGATCGCGGCCTTTCTGACCGGGTACCGTCCGTTCCGCCCTGCGCGCAGGGTTCTTGCACCGAGCATCCTTCGATGCGTTCGGTGCAACCCTGCGCCTGCAGCGTGGTGGTTTTTTGGTTATGCTGTTGCTGGCGTTCGCTGCTGAACGCCTCAATCGTTAGGCGGAGGAGTGATGCGCCTCGAGGTCCAGCCCAGCGGCGACGTCGATGACTTTGCTGCCGACGACGTCTTGATTGAGATCGTCCGAACTGGTGCTGCGCGCTACGTCCTTCGGGTCGGGGGTTCAACAAGCACGGTTATCGACGTCTGGACGACCCAGAAAAACCGAATTCAGGTCCATCCCTGGGATGACCAACCCGCATGGGTGACGGTAGAGGTCGACGACGAATCAACGCTGGTGTCGTTGCGCGCGTCCGACTGCGATGTGCACTTTGAACAACTTGATCGGAACCTTTACTTCTTGGGCATTTCGCGCGGGACCGACGAGTGGGGACTCAATCTCGAGGCTCGCGGATACATCAGGGCACGCCTACAGCCGCCGACGCGAAGTGATCACTGATGCCCACTGTACAACTCCGGATCGACCCGCGTTTCTGTGGTCCCGCTAGCGTCGGGACCGTCGAAGTAATCCGACTGCTCTGCACTCACCTTGGGCTCTCTCTTGTCGACGCAAAGGCATACGTGGATCGCTGCGTGTTCGAGGGCGACGTTGTTTCCATTCACACTAAGTCCATTGCTGCCGCGCATGCTTTCGCCAGCGCCGCCACCGAGCTGCCCCCGCCAGCGGCGTTCTACGTCACGGTGAACCCCGCCTACAGGACGTTGCAGCGGACGACCGCCGGCTTTCTGACTGGTTGGCGTTCGCTCCGCCGTGCCCCTTCCAGGGGTTCCCTTCGGTCTCGCGCAGGGGTCTTGCGCCGAGCAGCCTTCGCTGCGTTCGGCGCAACCCTGCGCCTGTAGCGTGGTAGTCTTGGGTGGTGTTGTTTCTGGCGTTCGCTGCTGAACGCCTCAATTGTTAGGCGGACCACAGACTCATCGCGCAGGCTGGCCGTTGGAGCGCACTCCGCTAAGGGCGAGGCACATCGAGATCCTTGCAGATCTTGCGCGCGAGATGGTCGTTGACCTCGGAGTGGCGAGGCACAGTTGATGCCTTCTTCGCCGCTGGATTGACGTACACCGAGTGACTTCCACCCTCGCGCAGGAGCCGGCAACCGTTCTTCTCAAGATGCCGGATCAGATCGCGACGCTTCACCCGCTAGCGATCCTGAGTTGCTCGCGGATTACTTCGTCGTCACCGGCGTCCTCACGCGCGAACTCGCGGTTGGCAACAAGCACCAATTCGACGGCTTCCCGCAAGTTTTCTCGCGCCTCGTCAAGCGTGGCGCCCTGGGTGTTCGCACCAGGAAGTTCTTCCACGAACGCAATGTACCCTTGCGGTACCTTCTTGAAAACCGCTGTCAGCTGTAGGTCCACGAACTAAGCGTAGCCCAGCGCATGCCGCCTAACAAGACGTTGCAGCAGACGACCGCAGGCTTGCTGACTGGATGGCGTCCGTTCCGCCCTGCCCCTTCCAGGGGTTCCCTTCGGTCTCGCGCCGGGTTCTTGCGCCGAGCAGCCTTCGCTGCCTTCGGCGCAACCCTGCGCCTGCAGCGTGGTGGGTTTTTGTGTATGCTGTTGCTGGCGTTCGCTGCTGAACGCCTCAATCGTTAGACAGACATGCGTGCTTCCTCCAGTCGATTCTTGTGGTTACTACTCGGCCCGACCCTGCTAGCCGTCCTTCCAAACTGCAGCAGCAGTAAGTCCTGCGACGCTAGTCTCCACTACTCCATCAACGTCACCGTTCGCGACGAGGCAACCGGAGAGCGGATTTGCAACGCATCCGTCGTCGCGCAGGACGGGCAGTTCCAGGAGGCTCTCCAGTGCTCCGCCGCTACCGACTGCACTTGCTTCGGCGTCGGTGAGCGACTTGGAACGTACGAGGTTACTGTATCCGCGCCTGGATACCAGACCGCCAAGAAGACCGTCGTTGTTGACGATAGCGACGAGTGCCACGTCACTCGAGAAAACGTCGAATTCAAGCTCGCACCCTGACAACAGAGCTGTCTAACACGACGTTGCAGCAGACGATCGCCGGCTTTCTGACTGGATGGCGTTCGTTCCGCCCTGCCCCTTCCAGGGGTTCCCTTCGGTCTCGCGCAGGGTTCTTGCGCCGAGCACCCTTCGACACGTGCGGCGCAACCCTGCGCCTGCAGCGTGGTAGTCTTGGGTGAGGCTGTTCGCGGCGTTCCTGAACGCCTCAATTGCTAGGTCTACAACTCTCCAAGCTCAGGTGAGAATGCGGCGCGAGCTGACGCTCAGACATCCCACGGAAGACGAGGAGGACGAGTTCATCAGAGCTCACAAGGCGACATCGCCCACCTTCCCGGAGTTCTTGCACTACCATGAACCGGGCGTGCCTTTCCGGAGGTACCTCCAAATTCTCGCGGAGCGGGCGCGAGGCGTCGGACTACCATCGCAGAATCACGTTCCATCGACGTTCCTCTTCGCTTTCGCCGGAGCAAGAATCGTCGGCCGTACGTCGATCCGACATTCACTGAATGAGATTCTGCTTCGCGTAGGGGGCCACATTGGCTTCGTCGTCGTGCCGGAGTTTCGTCGGCAAGGTTACGCGACCACAATTCTCCGGTTGTCCATGGACATCGCCCGCGATCACCTTGGTATCGAACGCGTGCTGGTGACGTGTGATGACGACAATATCGGGTCCATCCGAGCTATCGAAAAGAACGGCGGCGTTCTCGAAAACGTCGTCGTCGCTCCCGACCTCGAAACACCAAAACGACGATACTGGATCGACACGAAGGCGGCCTAACAGGACGTTGCAGCAGACGACCGCCGGCTTTCTGAGTGGATAGCGGCCGTCCCGCCCTGCCCCTTCCAGGGGTTCCCTTCGGTCTCGCGCAGGGTTCTTGCGCCGAGCAGCCTTCGCTGCGGTCGGCGCAACCCTGCGCCTGCAGCGTGGTAGAATTTTGGGTTTCGAAAACCGCGCGCCCGAAAGGGCACCCAGGGGTCGAATCCCTGCTCCTCCGCAAAGTGAACCGCCGCAAGCAACCGAGCATCAACCGCTAGTTCGGTCAAACCAATTGCTTGCGTGAGACCGGGCGGTGCCTGCGGGCGAGGACCACGCGGCCTACCGCGACGTGACGAGACGCTCCGCGACGTCGGTTGTGGCAATGACGTGGAAACCGTCCGCCGGCCGCGGTGCTCAGGTCCTCGTAGCTTGTCAGGAAGCCCGACAACGCGCGGCTACGCTGCCAGTGGAGGGCCTGGGCGCTGTCGGACCTTCGTTGCACTGGCGCCACGCGGCTGTTCGCCTCTTGCCGGTGGATCCGCGCCGCGATTGGCAGGCGGCACGCAAGGTCGACACCTCCGACCCCGCAGACGTGCCATCAGCTCGGACCGTGGAGCTTTGGACTAGGTCGTCTTGGCCGCGGCGCTGGCGAGCTGTGTGGCAAGCGGGGTCGTCGAATCTGTGTACGGCGGCGGCAGCGGCGCGGTTGCGTTCATCGCATTGATGGTGCCCACCGTCGTTCTCTTTCTCATCTCCAACCGGTTCCTCGACCGCCGCTTCGAAGCGTTGGCGGTACCGGGCCAGGCAACGATCCTCTCAATCATCGACTGTACCGATGCGATGTCCCGTGACAAGAACGTCAGTGTCGAGCTCGAGCTGCGTGTCGAGATCCCGGGTTGCGAACCCAACATCTCGAAAATACGGGTCACGCCGCGTGGCGGATGGCCGGATACGCTTCCAGTGGGCGCCATCGTGCCCGTGCGGGCCGTGCCGGATGGGAGCCTGGCGCCGCGCATCGTTTGGGACCGCCTCCCGATCAGGAACGCGCGATGAACGAACGGCGGCGGATTTTCCTTGCACACCGCCACCGCGGCGCAATTCTGCGCCTGCAGCGTGATAGAGTCTGCGTATGTTGTTCGGCGTTCGCTGCTGAACGCCTCAATTGTTAGGCGGACGAACAAGCTCTATCAGCTGATGACCGGGTGCGGGCTTCCGAGCACCTGTGTATCAGGGTAGGAGCGGACAGAGATGCGAAGTGCCTCCGTGCTGATACGTCCCGCGACACCGGACCATGATGAAGGGCTGCTCTTCGCTCGCTACATGGATCAGGCGGCCGAGAGTTTCTTCGGCTTCATGCTCGGCCGAAACGCGGAACGGATCATCGCCAGTGCCTTCTCCGAGCCCGGACATTCGCTTTCGTTCGAGCACGTGCTGTTTGCCGAGCGCGATGGTGTGGTTGTCGGCATGAACTCCGCGTTCACTGGCGCACAGCACCGCAGCTTCAGCGAGGAGCCCCTGAGGCGTGCCGCCGGCCGCAGCGCGTTCCGCATGGGGTGCGTGCGGACACTTCTGGGGCCGCTCTGGCGCATCTTGAACACTTTTGCCGAGGGAGATTTCTATATCCAGGGAATGGCTGTGGAGCCGAATTTGCGTGGGGCCGGGATTGGCTCGCTTCTGATGGCCGACGCGGAAGAACGCGCCAGGGCCACCGGATCAGCCCGGCTCTGTCTGGATGTCGCGGCGAAGAACAAGGGTGCGCGCAAGCTGTACGCGCGTCGCGGGATGGTCGAGTCCTCGCGCTGGCCGGCGTCCAAGTTGCTGCCGACGGTGTTCGTGCGCATGACAAGGAACTTGTAGTGTTTCGGAGGCGAGGGGTTGGGACGGGAGTAGTTGAGTTGGTGGCGAAGTGTCGGCCAAACAAGCCGCTGCAGGTGACGGATCCGCAGATGAGCGGCAGCGCGTCAGGTGGGTCTCGCACGTTTCTGAGACAGCGTCGCCATGGCTAGGCCGACAAAGTTGCCGCGAGCAGCGTTTACGGCATTGGCTGCCGAACTGGGTGAGTCGCCGTGGACGGCTGCGGCGGTCCACCTGTTACAGCGTGGAATCTGTGAGGCCTGGACGGTGCGCGGGGGGAGCGGGGAGCTCTTGGGCTGCTTCATCCGGCCCGGACCGTACCCGGACGAGCCGTTCGCATTCGGCACTGCCGACACAATCTGGTCCCTTGCCCAGGTGGCTCCGGGGTGGGGTTGTCTCAACGTTCCGGAGGAGGCAGCCGCGGACGTTGCGGATCACGTGCGCTGCGCGCTTGGTTCGGAGCCAAGGGTAATCGGTGACGTTTACCTCGAACTTGCGTCGTTCCCACCAGGCCCAATTTCACGCGCTCATCCGAAGGCGCAAATCTGGGCATCACTCACGCGCAAATCTGGGCACCTTCGCCATGCCGCCCGCTTAGACGCCCTTTCGGATGCCCGCTGACACTACCAAGGAGGAGTACCGGAATCGGGGTTTTGCTGAGGCCGCAGCGCGAGTGGTTCTCCGGCGTGTGTTCGAGCGCGGAAAGACAGCTGTTTGGAGTTGTGCGGAGGACAACTGGGCGTCTCTCCGAGTCGCGGAGAAGCTGGGGTATTACCGGTCCGGACGGCGATGCCATTTGGTTCCCTCCCGTCCAGATGACCGGTGCTCGAGCTAGTCCGAGGCTCTCCGAGCAACCTGGTCGAGCGCCTCGCACTCACCTCAGTCGTACGGCTCTTGGACCACCCGCGTCGAGATCCACCAGATGTTGCCGGACGGATCGGTCACGCCGCCCTGTCGGTCGACCTCTTCCAGAGCGACATCACGCCGCCGTCGGAAAACCGAGCACTCGTGCGTTTGCATAGCCGTGGTGTTACAACCTCGACATGCGTTCGTCAGACTCCTTTCTCCCCGAAGCGCATGGGCTTCCTGAGGACGAGCGTGCCCGTCTCGCGCTTCGCCTTGCGCAGACTCTCGAAGACGCGAAGAACAACTCAGAAGACGCCTGGGCACACGAGGTCGCACGACGAATTGAGCGACTTCGCAATGGCACGGCTCACACGATCTCTACCGAGCAGGCCCTTGAACAAGCCCGTGCAAGCCTAGTCGGCCTGAAACGATGAAACTCACTGTCGCACTCGAGCAGGAGGCGGACGGGCGCTGGTTGGCTGAGATCTCCGAACTGCCTGGAGTAGTCGTCTACGGAGACTCACAAGACGAAGCGGTGCGGCTCGCTTGCACACTGGCATCTAGTGTCCTGGCTGACAGGATCGATTCCGGTGAACTCGAAGTCACTGATGCCCAGCGTGCCCTGGTTCGCCGACGCCTCCACGCCCACAAGGCGAACCCTGATACCGCACGCCCCTGGTCTGAGGTGCGACGCGAACTCGAGTCACTGCTCTAACGTCGACCGAGGCGCTGAGCGATCAGGCTCCCGGGTGAAACATGGCGAAAGCCTACTCCGCGCGGACCCCGCGGTGCACGTCTCGAGTGAATACCGCGCCGTGCACGTCTCGAGTGAATACCGCACGTCCGGATTGCGCCTGACACCGGGCGACACGTGGACCTGCGTGCAGTGCCACTGGGAACCACCTAACAGGACGTTGCTGCAGGCGACGACCGGCTTTCCATCCTGGTGTCCGTTCCGCCCTGCCCCTTTCAGGGGTTCCCTTCGGCCTTGCGCAGGCACTGGCGGCCTTGTCGGCCCATTGCCTGTTGCCAAGTGCGACGAATTTTTCGGCGGCTCGTGGGTCCATGGCAAACGAACAGGCCCAACGTACACTTGGGGCCCGCCGAACTGATCGGCGGTGATGTCAACCGCGATCTTCGCTGCGAGCACGAGGAACGTGTGCAGTGACCATCATAGCTTCCCGTGTGAACCCGCCCTCGGCCCAATCTCTCTCGCAACAGAAGCGACGCGATCCCGCAGTTTCCCACGGGGAACAGCTGCTCCGCGGCCTTGATGAAAGCGTCGAGATTGTTCAGCGGTTCATAGTCCCCGTATAGACGCCTGAGCAATTCGTGATCAACGCGGCCTGCTTCAAGGTCTTGACGAGTGGCGCGCGCGATTCCCTCGACGGCGTGCAAAGCACCAGCGAAGGCTGGTTGGCACGTTTCGAAGAAAACGCTCAAACGGTGCGAACCTCTCGGGGCGGTGCCGTCGTCGACCTCGTTCACGGTGGCCACCCCGGAATGGCCACTAGCGTGTCCGACTCCGCAAGGAGCCACCGAAATACCCGTCTGGACTGTGTGCTGGCATGGCCGTCGTGTTCTCCTTCTCAGTGACCTCCAAGTATCGTACAAGGACGGGTTGCCGAGATCGAGCGGTACCGGCCGAACGTGTGGCGCGTCTTGCCGTCAGGACGTCAACCGGATCTCATGAAGGAACATGTCCTCCTCCGCCCCCAGCCGCAAGCCCACGACCGACGCAGAGATCGCCGCGTACACGGTTGGCGAGCTCGAGCCACACAACGAGTCCATTCTGATCGTGGACCATGATCCGTCATGGTCAGACTTGTTCGCTCGCGAAGCGGAGCGCATCCGGCATGTGCTGGGCGAAAGCGTCGTGTGTCTGGAACACGTCGGGTCGACTGCAGTGCCCGGGCTTGCGGCAAAGCCGCGCATCGACATTCTCTTGGTTGTCGAGGACTCGTCTAACGAGCCGAGGTACGTGCCGGCGCTGCAGTCCGCGGGGTACACCCTCCGGATCCGGGAACCTGAGTGGTACGAGCACCGCGTATTCAAGGGGTCGGACACAGACGTGAACCTCCACGTCTTCTCCGCGGGGTGCATCGAGATCGACCGCATGATCGGGTTTCGCGACTGGCTGCGAACCCACACCGAGGACCGCGAGCTCTACGAACGAACCAAGCGCGAGCTCGCAGCCCAGCGCTGGAAGCACGTGCAGAACTACGCCGACGCGAAGTCTGAGGTGGTCGAACAGATCCTAGCTCGTGTAGTGTCCGATGAAGGGAAACGTGCGTGACCAGTTCAGGAGATAGTGATCGGAAGCCGCTAGTCGTCAGGCCGGACGAAGGGCGCGAGTACGACATGGGGCGCATGCGGGCCGTGTTTTTCGCGGACGGCGATGAGACTGACAATCGGTACTCGATCTCCGAGTGGTCGCTGGACGCTCAAACGGAGGGCCCGGGCGCTCACTCGCATCCGGATGACCACATCTTCTACGTGCTGGAGGGCACCCTCAGCCTGTTCATCGAGGGCCAGCGAACGGATGCTCCCCGCGGAAGCTATGCCTTGATCCCCGGCGGCACATCCCACGACTTCCAGAACTTTGCTGCGGAAAACTGCCGATTCATCAGCATCAACATACCCGCGGGTTTCGAGACCATGATGCCTCGGCTCGTGAAGTGGTTCGCAGACAAGCCGCTCGGCGACGCCTCCGCGTAACCGGGGGATACGGCAGACGTCCCGCGGAAGAAGTCGTACCGTTCAGCGGTCGCCCGTCATCGCCCGGCCACCCAGTTCTGAACGACGAGCCCCTTGAAGGATTTGAAGTCTGCCGGATTCGCGGTGATCAGCGGAATCCCCGAGGTCACAGCAATCGCGGCGATCTGGCCGTCCACGAATGGCGGCCTTTTGCCGGAGCGTTCGAGTCTCGCGCGCTCTGCGCCGTGCCACTCTGCTGCGCGCTCGTCGTAAGGCAGAATCGGCAGAGTCGCACGCACGACTTCCTCCAGAAACGCCTCCAATGCAGCCCGACGTTTCCCGCGTGAAAGTCGCCGCGCGCCAAACTGCAGCTCATGCCAGACCGGCGAACACGTCGCGCACTCGCCTCCGTGCTCGGTCAACCGCTCGAGCACGCCCCGGTCCGGGGTTTTCCAGACAGCCGCAGAAACCGTGCTGGTATCCAAAAGAAATCGGGTCACAGCTTGACGGTCCGCCCCGCGTCGCGACTGCGAAGACCACGCGCCCACCCCGGTTCAACGCCCACCTCGCTCAGGTCGGTCTCCTCGCAAAAGGTCTCGTACGCTGTCATGAAGGCCACATGATCGCCGCGCAGACGGGCGTACCTGGCGGCCGACATCACCACAGCCACCTTCTTCCCGCGCCGCGTCAGCTCAACTTCCTTCCCCGACTCCACTTCGTCGACGATCTTGGCCAACTTCGCCCTAGCGCTGGCCACCGTGTAACTCTTTGCCATGCTCCCAATGTACATCTAGATGTACATTTGTAAAGACCGTCCTAGCAAGACCGTCACAGCGACGACATCACCGCAAGCACAGCCCGCCCAGATCGCCTCATCAAAGACCGATCTCAGGGGATGGCGGTGCGTCCCCCTCTGCCTTACGCTTCGCGCCCGCATCACCAACAGGAGGGCAATATGGAGTATCGATTTCTGGGCAACACGGGTCTTCGCGTCTCCGAGCTCTGCCTTGGGTGCATGACTTTTGGGCAAGGCTTTTACGGGATCGGCGAGGTTGAGCAGGACGGGGCCACGGGGCTCGTGAAGCGTGCCCTCGATGGGGGCATCAACTTCTTCGACACCGCCGACATCTACAGCATGGGGCAGTCCGAGTCGCTCCTCGGTGGTGCGTTGAAGAAGCTCGGGGTCGATCGGAACTCGGTCGTCATCGCCACGAAGGTTCGCGGCCCCATGAGCGAGGCCGCCGGCGACGGGACCGGCGACGTGAACAACATCGGTCTGTCACGCAAGCACATCGTCGCTGGCTGCGAGGCGAGCCTGCAGCGCCTCGGCACGGATCACATAGACCTCTACCAAGTCCACGGGCCCGACACCAAAACGCCCCTCGAGGAGACCATGCGCGCCCTCGAGGATCTGGTGCGCCAAGGCAAGGTCCGATACGTGGGCTGCTCCAACCTCACGGGCTGGCAGATCACCAAAGCCAACGGCCTCGCGGGCTCCGGCGCCCACTTCGTCTCGCTTCAGGCGTACTACTCCCTGCTCGGTCGCGAGCTCGAGCTGGATCTGATCCCGATGTGCAAAGACCAGGGCCTCGGCATCATGGTTTGGTCGCCGCTCGCCGGCGGATTCATCACCGGCAAGTACCGGCGCGGTCAAGAGAGTCCGGAGGGATCGCGGCGCACGACCTTCGATTTTCCGCCCATCGACAAGGAGAAAGGCTACGACGTCGTTGACAAGCTCGAAGCCCTCGCCAAGGCGAAAGACTCGACCATTCCCCGCCTCGCTCTGTCCTGGGTGGTCCGCCAGCCCGCCATCACGTCGGTCATCATCGGGGCCAAGCGGATGGATCAGCTCGAGGACAACCTCGTCGCCGTCGAAGTCGAGTGGACCGAGGAGGAGCTCGCCGAGCTCGCCAAGCTCACCGCACCGCCAAACATCTACCCCTACTGGATGCAAGCGATGTTCGCCCGCAGCTGACCGCCGCCCCGCTCCGTCGCGCCACACGGGTTCGACGAAGCTATGAGCGTGCTGATCACCGATTGCTGTTTCAAATCAACAACACGACGCCGTGCTCATGATCTGGCTGTACGGAGTTGCGGTCCGCTCAGCAATCCTGCATCACACTCGTGATCAGCTTGCCCGACGGGTCAATCGGCGGACCGCAGTAGCCATCGGCGCCGAAGTTGGTCAGGCCGAGCGAGATGATCGCGGCTTCCACCGGAGTGCCCTTGAGCCACTTCGCGTCGAAACGGTTGCACTGCATACCGGTTGGGCATACCGGCGAGTAGGAGCTGCCGCAGCCGCAGAGCTGCACGCACTGCCCCAGGTTGCCCAGCTGAATGTTGAGGGGATCCGTAGGCAGCAGACACGCCGCGGGGGGCTCCAACGTCGCCTGGGTGTCCCAACCGCATAGATTGCCGAGGGAGCAGCCTCCGGAGCAGACCATCGACGACCCGGGTCCGGCTTCCACGCCGGCATCCGGTGGAGCGGTCCAGTTGAAGGGCGTACACACCGAGTCGCTGCAGGTCGAACTCGAGCAGTCTTTGCCAATGCTGGATGAACCCGGCGACACCGGCTGACATAGCCCGCTGGCGATGGAGCAGTGACCAAACCCGCTGCTTGCATCGGGCGGGCCGCCATCCGGCGCACTCGCATCGCCTGCGCCCGCGTCAGTCAGCGGTGGCGGAGGAATGCAATCGGTGTCCTGAATGCAGGCGGGCAAGCACATTGTCTTCTTCCCGCCCGCGCCCATGTCGACCAGATCCGCGCAGGCCTGCTCGACGCGCCCATGGCACTTGGTGCTTCCCGACGCAGACAGGCTGCAAGGTTGCAGACAGAAGCTCTGCGCCGTGCCGAAGGTGTGGCAACCCGACCCCGCCGACACCGCGTTGCAAACGCCTTGGCCAGGTTCGCAGGGCCAGGTGCACATGCCGTAGGCGGGCCCACTGCCGTCGCTGAGCCCCGTCGAGGTCAAACACTTGAGCCCGCCGCACTCCGAGTCATTGACGCAGAAGTTCCCGAGAAACTGCGCCGTCGGATCCGGTGGCGGTGTGCAGAACGACGTGAGCCCGACGTTGCTGCAGCCCGAGGTGCACGTGGTCTGGCTATCCACGAGTCCCGCCAGGCAGCGATACAGATCGCTGCCACTGCAGTAGTAGCCGTCGGACTTGCCCGTACAAAACGTCACCAACCCGGCGTCGCCGCCGTCACCGCCATCGAGTCCGCCATCCGATGCTGGCGCACAGAACGCCGGCTCGGATGCACCGTCGACGCAAACCTGACCACTGGCCGTGCAGTCCGTCATGCTCACCGTCGTGCGCCCGGCGCATTCGCGAAGGGTTTCCCCACCGCCGCCAATCACCGGCTCCCACTCGCAATAGGTGCCATCTTCCGCGTTAGCGCAGGGGTCTTCCCCGCCACCTTCGCCACCCTCTGCGGGTGCGCCCGCGTCAAAGGTGAAGTCACCGTCGATGCTCGACCACGGACCACAGGTCGGCACCGACGTGGTCTTGGTCACGCACGCCCCCGTGACCGCTAACGCATTGATGTCTTTGCCTAGTCGATCGCAAACCGCCTTCGGCAATTGGGCTCGGCCATTTTCGAACTTCCAACCCAACAGGTCATCCCGCTCCAAGGCCACGATGCAAGCTTCCGTGCCGCAGATCCCTTGCCCATTCAGGGGCATGACGAGGCCCACGTTGACGTTTTCCTCACTGCCACCGGGAAGCGCCACCGTGCAGTTGGCGTCCGGCGCCACCGTCGTGCCCTTCGCGAAGCAGCCGAGCACATCGAGACACTGCCCACCCGCCAAACCTGGCGCGCCCACCCCACCGAAGACGAGTTCCCCAGCGTAGTCAGCGAGCGTGTTCACGTCGATCTCGTCGGGCACGCACTCACCGGAGATGCAAGTTTGATCCTGCTTGGTGCAGGCGTCGTCGTAGTTCTCGGTGCCGTCGATATCGACACCCTCGTCCACCTTTTGGTAGCAGAGAAACTGAAGCGGCATGTGCAGCAGCGCGATGCGTTCTTTCGGCACCGTCGTCACCGCCTGCCGAATCACATGCGGCTCACCCGCGGAATCCAGACCCACCGCACGGATCGTGATGGGCTGGTTTTTCTGCTCACCTTCGACGATGGCCAGCGTCGCCGGCAAGCTGAAGGTGCCATCGGGGTTGAGCGGATAAGTCTGGTGAAAGCGCTTCGTCCCGCCCGCGTAGATGCTGACGACGATGAGCTTGATGTCCTTGGGAATCGAAAGATCGGTCTGAAAGGCGACGATGACTTGGCCGCGTCGTGGCTCCTTTTCTCCGGAGCAGGAACTCGCAAACACCAACGACGTGAGGGCAATGCCCCACAACCAAGCCAAGCTTTTTCTACGCATACTGCACGGAACATTAGCACGGAGCCCCGGGGCACACTTGCGCCAACTTGGGGCTTACGCCTCGGCGCACGAAGCACTACACGTCAAGACCCACCGCGGCTGGTGGCCCCAGGAGGAGATCGCTGTGAAAAGGTTCATGTTCTTACATTTCGGCTTCGAGAAACCCACTCCGGAAATCATGGAGAAGTGGAAAGCCTGGTTCGCTTCCATTGCCGACGTGCAAGTCGATCAGGGTGGCTTCGCCGGCGGCAAAGAGATCTCCAAGACTGGAACGCGAGAGCTAGGCTGGGATGCGGACGCCATTACCGGCTACAACGTCATCGAAGCCGAGAGTCTCGAAGCCGCCGCCAAGCTCGCGGAGAGCAACCCCTTCATCAAGAGCATCCGGATCTACGAACTGAGGTCGAAGTAAATCCGTCGACCGCGACACTTCGCAGGCCCCCTCTCCGAACATTCTGGTGAGTTGCTTGGTTTGGGGGTCGCATCTCTGGTCCACCCAGGGCCACTACTCTCGCCTTGCGCCAAAGAGTCCGGCTGGGTTCCGCGCGCGACCAAGCTGCCGTCGACCTAGGCCTCAATCTTCGGGCGTCGCTTTCCGCTACCAGCCATTACGTTCCCTGCACGCACACCTTGAGCGAACCCGGATCCGGATCCGACACGCAGCGCGGATCCGGCTTTTCCGGCAAGCAGGATGCGCAGTCCACGTCCGAGCAATCCGGCGTCTTGCAGTCAGCGGGTGCAGCACCCGGCAGTAGCTCCGTGGACAGACACGGGTCTTGATCCACCAGCGACTTGGACAAGATCTCGCCCGTGCAGTTGACGCAGCACCGACCGTAGTCGAAAGCGAAGGTGCAGTCGGGGTCCGTCGCGCACTCGTCGACAAACACGCACTGCCCCGCAGCGTTGCGTCGCACCGCGCGGCTCTTTGGCGGCGTGTAGTCGCAGTCCACCAGTTCGCACATCTTGGGCTGCGCCGCGAGGCACTGGGGTTCGAGCTTTTCCGGCCGGTAGGGCTCCCAACACGGGTCCTTGGCCACCTCGGAAGCGGACACGGCTTCGGCCGCCGTGCAGCAGTCGTCCGTGCGCACGGCAATCACGCAGTCACCGCTAGGCGCCGCGTCTTTGACGGACCCATCCGACGTTCCCGCATCGACCGGCGGGTCGACACTCTCGCTCTTACCGCCGCAGCCCGCAGCTGTGCCCAACACCACGCAGAAGAAACACGCGCGAGCCGCGCTGGGGAAGCCGTTCATGCCCTGGGATTACCACGCACTATAGCGACGGGCACGCATCCCGACTTGGATTGGTGCTAGCATGGCGCCGGCCGTCGGCGGTCACGCGCCGCTGAAGTCCAAAGCGTTGGAAAGATGGGACAGGTTCGGGTTCGATTCTTGGGCAGCGGCGACGCTTTCGGCAGCGGCGGGCGCTTTCAAACCTGCATCTTGATCGAGGCCAACTCCAGCTCGTGCCTGATCGACTGCGGAGCCTCTTCGCTGATTGCGCTCAAGGCAGCCGGAGTAGATCCCAACGCTATCGACACCGTGCTGATCAGCCATCTGCACGGCGACCATTTCGGTGGCCTGCCCTTTGTCATTGTCGATGCCCAGTTTTCAGGCCGCGACAAGCCGCTTCAGATCGCTGGCCCCCCGGGCATCGAAGCTCGCGTCACCGAGGCGATGGAAGTCTTCTTTCCCGGCTCGTCCAGCGCGCAACGTAAGTTCGCCGTCGAGTTCCAGGAGCTTGCCGACGGTGTCACCGCCAGGGTTGGCGAGCTAGGCGTGACCCCTTACGAGGTCGTACACGCCTGTGGTGCGCCGCCCTACGCCCTACGCGTCGAGGCGAGTGGTCATGTGGTCACCTACTCGGGTGATACAGAGTGGACGGATCGCCTGCTGACGGCTGCCGCGGGGTGCGATCTCTTCATTTGCGAGGCCTACTTCTACGAAAAGCGCGTCCCCTTCCACCTCGACTATTCGACGCTGATGCAGCACCGCTCCCAGTTCGACTGCAAGCGCATCGTGGTCACGCATATGAGCCAAGACATGCTGTCTCGACTGGGCGATCTCGATCTCGAGGCCGCCCACGATGGCTTCGAGATCTCACTGTAGACGGCGGGCTGCAACGCGTGCGCGCCTCCGCACGGCGGCCCCAGGGACAGGTTCGCTGACGCCCGCGACATCACCGCGGCGCCCCCAGTCATGAAACCGCCACCAACACGTCCTCGCATCTCCGCTCACAGGGGTTCAGCGACCGTGCCGCGAATAGCAACTTCAGCTACCAAAACCGCCACCACTTCTTCTTCGCTGCTCCAGTTTTCGGATCGAAGTCCTTCCAACTCTTGCAGCCCTCGGGAGGCTTGAGGTGCTCTTCGGCAAAGGCGAAGTACTTGGGGTCGACGCCTTCGAACTCGACGGCGCCGCCCTTTAGAAGCCCTTGCAAAAACTCGGCAGCGGCGCCTTGTTCGTCGCCTAGCTCGAGCTTCACCCGGCCCCGCATCACGGCCACCGTCGCCCGGTCCGCGCCGGTGCAACCTGCAGTTTGCTCCACCAGCACCCGTGCAACCTGGTGGTTGCCCAGACCCATTTCGGCCTCGAAGGCAATCAGGCTGAGCAAGAAGGACGACGTCCAACCCTCGAGGGGATCTGGAAACAGCTCCAGCGCCGCCGTCGCGTCGCCCTTGGCCCGCACGAAGTCCTGTCGGTCCATCGCCGCCACGGCGCTGTCGGCCAGCGCCTTGATCTTCGCCTCCGTTTCCTCGGAGAGAACGTCACCCTTCTTCGGTCTCACGTCACTTGCACCCTCGACGAGCGGCCCGAGCCTGACACAGCCGCGCATATTAGTCGCCCCCACTTGAGCTGAAGCGCGAGTGCTGACACTCTGCGCGCCGCAAAGGAGACACTGCCATGGATCTCGGAGCGTTTTCAATCAGCTTGGCCGTCAAAGACATCGCAGCCTCGAAGGCGTTCTACGAAAAGCTCGGCTTCAGCGTGATGGGTGGCGACGCCTCCCAGAACTGGCTGATCATGAAGAACGGCGACCGCGTCATCGGTCTGTTCCAGGGCATGTTCGAGAAGAACACCCTGACCTTCAATCCTGGATGGAACCAGAACGCCGAAAACGTCGAGGAGTTCACTGACGTGCGTGAGCTGCAGAAGCAACTCAAGGCAGCCGGCGTCACTCTCGTCAGCGAAGCCGACGAGACCACCACCGGACCCGCAAGCTTCATCGCGGTGGACCCGGACGGAAACCCCATCCTCGTCGACCAACACGTCTAGTCGAACCCGTGACCTCGCCCCTAGGGCTGCTGGCAACCGCTTCCCACTTTCTCGGCGCCATTCACGCCGTCGGGCTACCCGCCTTGGTCTTTTCGCCATTCACGCGCGCGCGTTCCCCGCTTCGTCTTTTCGCCATTCACGCCCTCGGGTTACCCGCCTCGTCTTTCCGCCGTTCACGCCGTCCGGCTACCCGCCTCGTCTTTCCGCCATCCACGCCGTCCAGCTACCCGCCTCGTCTTTTCGCCATTCACGCCCTCGGGTTCCCCGCTTCGTCTTTTCGCCATTCACGCGCGCGCGTTCCCCGCCTCGTCTTTTCGCCATTCACGCCGTCGGGTTGCCCGTCTTTGTCTTTCCGCCTTTCCCCAGCTTTGCCTTTCCGCGAGGGCGACGGAGGTGGAGGCGCTCGCTAAAGCCGGATGTGATATCGATCCTCGATGTCCCGAGGCGCCCTTCGGCTTCGAATTCTGACTGTCGACCAAGCACGCGATGTGGCGTTGCCTAGGGCGGGCAGCGTTGTCCTCGGGCGGGCGCCGGAATGCGATATCGTGCTCGAGGACCCCTCGGTCTCCAGGCGCCACGCGCGGCTCAGCCTGGACCACGAGGTCCTGCTGGAAGATCTCGGTAGCGCCAACGGCACATTCGTCCGCGACGTCGCGGACCCGTCTACCCAAGACGCCACGCACAAGCTGGACAGCGACCGACGTCTGGAGCGCGGCAACACAGAGAGGCTTTCGGAGCGAGCGGTGTTTCGCCTGGGCTCCGTGTTCTTGGTAGTCCTTCCCGCTGATGAAGATAGCGTCGAGCGCGGCTCCAACGACGCACCCGTCGCTGAGAGCAAAGCAATGGTCCAGGTGCTGTCAGTGGCGCAGCGTGTCGCCCAATCCGATACAACGACGCTGCTGCTCGGCGAAACCGGCGTTGGCAAGGATGTACTCGCGCGCGCCATACACGCTTGGTCGCCACGAGCTGCCAAGACCTTCTTGCCCCTCAACTGCGCCGCACTGCCCGAGAACCTGCTGGAGGGTGAGCTCTTTGGCCACGAGCGCGGCGCTTTCACCGGTGCTGACAAGAGGCGCGAGGGCCTGTTCGAAGCCGCGAACGGTGGAACCGTATTCCTGGACGAGATCGGAGATCTACCCGTGGGCCTACAGGCCAAGCTACTGCGAGTACTCGAGTCCCGTTCGGTGCTCCGACTGGGTTCCCGAGAGCCGACACCCATCGACGTGCGAGTCATTGCCGCCACGCATCGGAACCTGGAAGCAGAGATCGCCGCCGGCCGCTTTCGCCAAGATCTGTTTTACCGAATCAACGTCTTTCCCATAGTGGTTCCGCCGCTTCGGGATCGCCCAGAGGACGTACCGGCGTTGCTGAACGCGTTTGCCAAACAGATCGCAGCATCTCACTGCCGCAACGTTCCGCGCATCGCCCCAGAGGCAATACGGTCTCTGCAGCAGCTGCCCTGGCCCGGCAATGCCCGGGAGCTGCGAAACATCGTCGAGCGCGCGTTGATCTTGCAGCCCGGTCCGGAGATCAGCGTGGAGGATTTTCGCGCTGCCGGCATGCCGACCCCCGCGCCCAGCCTCGGCGGCACGACGCTACGGCCACTGCCGCCAACCCCCGCTCCCGACCTCGGCGGCGCGACGCTGCGGCCACCGCCGCCGCACGAGAGCGCCGGTTCAACTCAGACCCTGGGCCCGACTCAGACCCTGGGTGATGTCGAAAAGGCACGGATCGTAGCCGCCCTCGATGCTGCTGCAGGCAACCAAACCCGCGCAGCCAAGGAACTCGGCATCACGCGCAAGGTCTTGATGAAACGCATGGACATGTACGGGATCCCCCGGCCTCGGAAGCGCTGACAATTCGGCGCCAGCACGCGGCTGCTCCGTCAGCCAGCGTGGCGCCCACGCGCGAACGCTTCGCCGCGCCGCCAAAGACGCCGCCAAGTCGCCCGGTTCGCACGCGGTGCGCTATGATTTGGGCCTCGTGTCTTCTTCGTCTTCGCTTTCTGGATCGCCGTCAGGGAGCGCCGGTACCGGCGATGTGGGCAGCCGCACGCTGCCCACCCTCGTGGGTCGCTACCGCGTAGTCGGCGAGATCGCGCGCGGCGGGATGGCGACGGTCTATCTGGCGCGGCTGACGGGGCCAGGGGGGTTTTCGAAGCGGGTCGCCCTCAAAATGCTCCATCCCCACTTCGCGCACGAGCCAGAGTTTCTGGCGATGCTCGCGGACGAAGCGCGCCTGGCGGCGAACATCCAACACCCAAACGTGGTCTCGACCCTCGATGTGCTGACGCCGGAGCCGGGACAGCTTGCAATCGTAATGGAGTACATTCATGGCGTCAGCCTGAGCAAGTTGAGGCGCTCCTTGAAGGCGCCGCTGCCCGCGGCCCACGCCATCACCATCATGACCGGCGCGCTGCGCGGCTTGCATGTGGCCCACGAACTGAAAGACGATTCCGGCGCGGCCTTGGGGGTGATTCACCGTGACATATCGCCTCAGAACATCTTGCTAGGCGTCGACGGTGTCGCTCGCGTGCTCGACTTCGGGATCGCCAAGGCCGTGGACCGCAGTCAAAACACGAACACGGGGGAGCTCAAAGGCAAGCTGGGCTACATGGCGCCGGAAGTGTTGCAGGGCGGAGCCGCCACGCGACAAGTGGATGTCTACGCTTCCGCCGTGGTGCTCTGGGAGTTGCTCGCTGGACGCCGGCTATTCAGTCGCAGTGGTGGCGGCCCCGGAGTGTTCGCGGAGGTGATCTCGAAAGTCGTCGATCCGCCGAGCGCCTTCGCACCGGGGATCTCGCCCGAGCTGGACGCGACAATCATGCGGGGTCTCGATCGCAACCCGCAGCAGCGATACGCGACTGCAGCGGAGCTCGAGCGCGCGCTGTGTGCAGCGTGCGCGCCAATTTCGCAGGAACAACTCGCGGTGTGGACCGACGCGGTGGCAGGCCAAGAGCTTGCGCGCTTGAACGAACTGGTGCGCCTGCCCGCCGAAGAGCCCGATGCGCCCACGCCCGTGGCGATGGCGGCAGAGCAGCCCACGCAGCTATCGGTTTCCAGCGAGACGCCCAAACGTCGCGGCTCTGCGCCGCTTCGTTGGGCACTCGTCGCCGCAGCATTGCTCGCCGTCACGGCCACGCTCGTCGTACTTGGGCTGCGTGTGGCTGCTGAGCCAAGCCTCGGGCATCAGCGAACTCCGCTTGCGCGCAATCCTGGTTTTCGAAGCGTGCCGACACCTCAGGCCACTGCGGCTCCGGAGCCAGCGCCATTACAGGGAGCTACAAAGCCGGACAGTCCCAAAAAACCAATCCGGAGGCCCACGGTCAAACCGGACCCGTGCAATCCTCCGTATTCGATCGACAAGAAGACGGGGGTCAAGAAGTATAAGGTGTGGTGTCTGCGCAAGTGAGTCGGGCTGTGCGGCTGGGACGGGTCGCGGCGGTAGTGGTATCGCTGACGCCCGCTGCGGCGCATGCTGACAAGATCGAGGAGTGCGTGCTGGCGCATGAGCAGGCGCAGCAGAAGTCCGTCGAGAAGAAATTGGTCGAGGCGCTTTCGCTGAGCCGCAGCTGCGCGGTGCCGGTTTGTCCAGCGCCGGTACGCAAGGAGTGCCGGCAGTGGCAAGCCGAGCTGGAGAAGTCCGTGCCCACCATCATCGTCACGGTGCGTCGGGCGGGTCGCGAGCTATCGGATGCGCGAGTGAGCGTGGACGGCAAAGCGCAAGATCCCGGCAAGGAGATCTCGCTGGATCCCGGCGCGCACATGGTGGTGGCGGAGATCGAGGACCAGCCGAAGATCACGCGCCAGATCGAAGTCCGGGAGGGAGAGCGCTCGCGCATGGTCAGCGTGTCGTTCACGGAGACGCCCGTGGCAGCGAGCGCGGGTGGTGGCGGAAAGGACCCGGCTGCGGACGCGGCGCCCGGGCGCAGCATCCCGACGGCTTCCTACGTGCTGGGCGGCGTGGGGATCGCTGGCTTCATCGGCTTTGGCGCAATGGCGCTCGTCGTGGCGCAGGACGAAAAAGATCTGGATGAGTGCAAGCCGCGCTGCGACCAAGCGGACGTGGATAGCCTCGGCACCAAGTACCTGATTGGCGACATCGCGCTCGGCATTGGACTTGCGGGCGTCGCTAGCGCCGTAGGCGTCTACTTTCTGCAGAGCCCCTCGGAAGAGGTCGCGGTGGGTATTGGGCCGACCAGCGCGCGATTGCGACTGCGTTTCTGAGGGGCGGAGCTACTTCGTTTTCGCGTTGAAGTGCGCGGTGATTTGCGCCTGCGACAGCTCTTTGTCGTAGATGGCGAGTTCGTCGAGGAGCCCGGTGAGTTTCGAACCGAACAGCATGGGCTCCGTCACCGATGGCAAGCTGCCGTTGGCTTTGTTGCAGTCGAAGACGGGCGCGGCCGCATCGACGGCGCGCACGTAGAGGCACACGCCGCTACTGCCATGGGTGGCCACGACATGGTGCCACTTCTTGGCGGGGAATTGGCTCGCGTCGAGCTTCACGTTGTCGGGACACGGCCCGCCGTCGCAAGCCCACTGGCGGAAGAAGTGAATGTCGATGCCGCCGCCATTTTGCCAGGCGCGCAGCTCGTAGCCGTTGTTGTCGGTGTTCTTCTTCAGGAAAATGCGCTGCAGGGGCGGCGAGTAGTCGTCGAGCTTGATCCAGGCTTCGAGGCTGAAATTCAGCTGCGCTTGGTAGTTGAAGTTGGTGCCCGCGCTGAGCTGATCCGTGCCGTCGAAGCGTCCGGAAGTGATCGGGGATCCATCGGCGATGGCGCTATCGGTCTCCAACACCACGCCGCCGAGATCGATGGGACCGACACTCGATGCCTGGCTGCCAAAGACAGTGAGTTTGCCTCCCGGCGCATCGTCGAAGGGTAGATAGAAGACCGCTTGGTCGACGACGAGCACCTGATCCCGATAGGTCCAACCGCCGCTACCACTCGCGCCGGCCTGTCCGCCCGTCCCGCCCGTGCCACCTGTGCCGCTGTCCGCCGGGGTTCCTCCCGTCGCGCCCGTGCCGCCCGCGCCCGTGCCGCCCGCGCCCGCCACGCTGCCGGCATCACCACCCGTCGCGCTTCCGGCCGCGCCAGCGACGCCGGCGCCACCGGTGTTTCCGCTGACGTATTGGTCCCGGTCCCGCTGGGTCAGGCACCCGGCGAACAGAAGGCACACTACGAAAGCTGCAGCGAGCGAGCGCACTGAGCGAGCCTAGCAGACCCGGCGAACTCGACGCTTTCGCTGCCTTACGCCGTTCCCCAAATGCCGAGTCGTCCCGTACGGAACGCAGCCGTGCGCTCAGGTCCTAATTGGCCCTGGGGGCACTATCCGCACCAGGCCGCTTCGGAAAGGACGCCGACCAGCGGGGAAACGACGGGGGCATGTGCCTTGCAGTGAGAGTGAACTCGTTGGGTCCAACGCCGCCACACGGCATCAACTCGTCACCACACCAACCCGGCGAAGCACAAGGCCGGTGACATGAACTCGCAACGAAGAAAACGGAGCACGCAATGAACACGTATCGACACTCGGTCCTCATGGTACTCGCACTCGGCGCCGTCGCGTGCGGCGACGACTCGGGAGGGCTAGCGGGGTCGGGTGGCAACATTGCGGCGGCGGGCTCGGGAGCGGGAGGCGGGCAAGCGGGCTTCGCGGGAGCCGCGGGCGCGGGGGGCAGCGCCACGGGCGGAGCGGGGGGTTCGGGCGGAACCAGCGGAGCCGCGGGAAGCGCGGGAAGCGGAGGTGGCAGCGCGGGCGCCGCGGGCGGAACTGGGCTGAACGCGTTTCGCGCGTTCCCGGAAGCAGAGGGCTACGGCGCGCTGGCGCTGACGAAGTGCGATCGCAGCAATGTGCAGGTGCTCAAGGTCACCAGTCTGTCGTCGTCTGGATCGGGAACTCTCGCTGACGCCATCGCGAAGGCTGATCCCGCGCGACTCACCATCGTCACCTTCGCTGTCGCGGGCACCATCAAGAGTTCGGTCAAGGTGAAGGCAAACCAGGGCTGCCTCTACATCGCCGGCCAGACGGCGCCGGGAGGCGGCGTGCAGCTGCATGCCGGAGGTGCAGCCTTCCTCGTCGACCGCACGGGCCCGAAAGACGTCGCCGTGCGCTACCTGCGTTTTCGCTCGTCCAAGGGCGTGGGCGGCACTTCCGACGTCGTCAACATCTACGGCGGTGAGCGGATCATCTTCGACCACACCTCGGCGCAATTCGGCAACGACGAGGTGTTCACGATCCGCACCGTGGAAGCCAGCAACGCCAGCAACATCAAACAGGTCACGCTGCAGCACAGCATCATCGCCGCGGGGCTCGTTCCTCACAGCACCGGCTCGCTCCTCGGCGGCACCGAGAACTACGATCTCAGCGAGCTGAGCGTGCACCACAATCTGTGGGCCGAGCAGAGTCATCGCAATCCGCTGGTTGGCGGCGCCTCCGAGCGGGTGCAGGTGATCAACAACGTCACCTACAACTACAAAGGCCAACCTGCCGAAACCACCGAGCAGATGCCAAGCGTGGACTTCGTGGGTAACTACTGGAAGACCGGGCCCTGGAGTCGAAAGGACAAGCCCGTCCTGCACCATCTACAAGGCGCCTCCCTGCGCAGCAACGTGCTGTTCGCGTCGGGCAACGTGCACACGCATCTCATGCCGAAGGGCACTGGCGATCAGCACTCGCTGTTCCGATACGACGGCACCAAGACCGATGGCGCACCCGACTACGGGCAGCTGCCGGCGTCGGTGTTTCGCAACAGTCCGTCCGCTTCACCGACGGTTGCGGTCAACGTGCAGAGCGCTAGCGACGCCTACCAAACGGTGCTCGCCGAAGCGGGCGCATCGGCGCGGGTGTCCTGCGCGGGCGACTGGGTCGCAAACCGAGATGTCCTGGATGCCCTGATCATCGAGCGCACCACGAAGGGAACTGGCAGTGGCGCGGACACGGACCACGACGACCCCAGTGACTTCGGAGGCGTGCCCTCGTTGGCAAAGGGGTCGCCCTGCGCCGACCAAGACGGCGACGGCATGCCCGACGAGTTCGAAACCCGCTACGGCCTCGACCCAGCCAACGCGACGGATGCCTCGAGCGACGATGACGGCGACGGCTACACGAACATCGAGGAATACGTGAACGGCACGGTCCCAACGTTGAAGTGAGGGAAAGCGAAGAAATGCGGCTTCAGCTCCCGTTTGGCATCGCGGAAGCGTCGCGTCGAATCGAATCAGCTACACGAACAACTTGGGCGTCAGATGCGATTCAATGGTGACCGGCGACGAGGCCGACGCTGTGTGCACCGCTGCTGGCGTGTCTTGCACCACCTCGTCGAAGCGCCATTAGCCAAGATATCCAGACGCTGGCCCCCGCGGACCTAATTGTGCGCGTGGGGACGACTCGTCACGACGGCCAACAACGACGCTGCTTTTGATCGCCACGAACTGAACTTGGCCCATGAATTGCTGTAGCACGCGGCATGAAGACTTTTCGAACAGCGTTCCTGCTAAGCCTGGTCACCATCACCGCCTCGAGCTGCGCCGCCCACACCGACGAAGAGCCCGGCGAAGCGGTCGCCACCACGGCCAGCGGCCTGACCCGCGGCGTCTACGACGAGAACATCGTGGGTGGAGGCCGCGGGACTCGGGGTGCGCAGGCCAATTGCCCGTCCTGGATCTACAAGCCGGACAGCACGACTCAGAACGGGATCCGCTTCCGCTCCACGGCTCTGTGCAAAGAGGTCAAAGACTTCGTCGCCCAGAACGACGTGTACTTCTTCCCGCCGGGGCGCGCACCGGATCGCTACTCCTTCGCCTGCGTGGGCGCGGGCGGCCAGAGCATCATCGCGATGCGCAGCACCGCATCGGGCACTGAGATCGACCAAAACCTCGCCCACGAGTTGCACCACATCCTGGCGGACGACCACCGCAACTGGGGTTCGATGTCTGCAAGCAGCAAGAACTTTGCGGAAAACTCCGCAGACAACTTCGAGCGAGTGTGCCGAAAGCTCTCGCCCACGGACTGCGTCTACAGCCCCTGCGGAGACGCGCCCGAAGGCATGTCGAGTCCCCAAAGCGGCAGCGGCACGGGCAGCGTGGGCCCAGGCACCTGCGGGCCCTATCACTTCTGCCGCGGCCAACTGCTCACCCACAGCGAATGCGTCAACGACTGCGGCGGGCTCTGGGACTATCCCTACTGCTTCCTGTGCTGACGCCGTAGAGCCAGCGTGGGTGAATTGGTTTTGGGGGTCGGGTCCCTTGACGGATCCGGGCCACTACTCTCGACTATGGGGTGGCCTGTCCGTCCAGAACAAAGTGGTCCGTCGCCCTGAGGTAGAGGGGAGTTCTTCGTCGGCAGCGCGTTGGTTGGGGAGAAAGTCCAGCTCAGGCTGTCTGAATCGACTATTCGCGGTCGTGGCTTGTCGGAAGACGAGGAAACCAAGAACGGGCTGTCTGAATCGACTATTCGCGCTCGCAATGGCGCATAGGTGGAGGTCCGTTGGCGGGGCGCAATCGCCGTGACAAGGTCGTGGCCAGCTTTCGCTGGACGCCTGGAGCGAGAGTAACGCGCTCACCGCCTCTGGACAGCCGTTGATTGGCTTTCTCAGGTCAACCTTGTGGGCTGCCGGAGTCTGGAGGTTTTCTACGCCACGGTTTGCGCTGCCTTTCGATGGTTGAGCTCGTATACAGAGCCGTCGCGCCACAACGCGAAGAGCACGCCAGCTAGTTTGCGGGCCAACGCCACGGTAGCGATGAATTTGCCACGGCGTTGCTCGATTTGCTCTGCCCACTTGGACATTGGGTCGTTGGGCCGTGTACGCCGAAAGGTCCACGCCGCCTGCACCAAGTTGGTGCGCACCATCGCCGGTCCGGCCTTGGTGATCCCGAGCCGTTGCTGACGATCGCCGCTGGATTTCTCGCCCGGAGTCAGCCCAAGAAAGGCTTCGACAGAGTGAGCGCTCGGAAAACGTGTCCTGTCGTCGAGTGCTGCCACAAAGCGCATGCTGGTTGCCGGACCGATACCGGGCACCGTCATGAGACGCTGACAGACTGGGTCCTTCTTCGCCAGGGCCCTGAGCTCCTCGTTGGCTTCCTTGATCTGCACGTTGAGAGCTTCGATGGCCTGCAAAAGACGCTCGACGTGCTGCGGCGTAACCGTTCAGGGGTAGGGCGCCTGGACACCGCGGTCTCGCGCAAGCGATCGAGATTGCTCCATTATTTCAATCGGCTTTCCATCTTCGCAAAAATGGGCGATTGGGACGCTGGTGAGCGATCCGCAGGCCGACCGTACCCGGCAGCTCGAGGCTGAAGTTGCAGCCAAAGATGCCCGCATCGCGGAGCAGGATGCGCGCATCGCGGAGCAGGATGCCCGCATCGCGGAGCTTGAGCAGCAGGTTGCTAGCTTGCTGGAGAAGCTGAATCAAAACTCGTCGAATTCGCACAAGCCACCGTCCAGCGATCCCCCGGGCAATCGGAAGGAGCGTCGATCGCGGGCCAAGCAGAAGAAGCGCAAGCGAGGTGGGCAGAAGGGGCACCCGGGCAGCCACCGAAACTTGGTGCCGGAAGATCAGGTGGACAAGTTCGTCGACCACTTCCCACGCGAGTGCGAAAATTGCTGGAAACCGCTGCCGGAAGTCCGCGACCCGCACGCCCATCGTCACCAGGTGACCGAGGTCCCACCCATCCGCCCGCACACGACCGAGTATCGTCGCCACGCGGTAGCCTGCGCAGGCTGCGCCCATGTCACTTGCGCGCGCTACGACGAATCTCTGATCCCAACGTCCTCATTTGGACCTCGCCTGATGGCGTTAGTGGCTCTCTTTACGGGCGTGTATCATCTCAGCCGGCGCAAGGCGCAAGGGCTACTTGCCGATGTGCTGGGCGTCTCGGTTTCACTCGGCGCGATCAGTGCGGTCGAAGAGCGCGTCAGCGACGCGCTCGCGCCCGCGGTCAATGAAGCCTGGGACCATGCGGTCCAGGCCGATGTGAAACACACCGATGGAACAACCTGGTTTCAGGCAGGCACGACGATGTCCCTTTGGACCATCGCCACCGCGGCGGTGACGGTGTTCCGGATCCTCGCCGATGGCGCCAAAGACACACTCCGGCCGTTGTTCGGCGACCTGAATGGGATCTTGGTAAGTGATCGCGCCACAGCACTTACTTTCTGGGCGGCGGAGCGCCGGCAGATCTGTTGGGCGCATTTGCTACGTAAGTTTGTGTCGTTCTCGGAGCGCGATGGTCCCGCCGGCGCGCTTGGCCGAGACTTGCTCGGCTACACCGGCATCTTGTTCGATTATTGGCGCGACTACCGGGCGGGGAAAATGACCCGGGAGCGATTTCTGGCGTGGATGGCTCCGCTGCGGCAGCAGATGGAGGCCATGTTCGAGAAGGCTGTCCTCCTCGACATCAAGGACTTGTCGGGGTCGTGCGCCAACATTCTGAAATACAAGGAGGCGCTTTGGACCTTCATCGAGCGCGATGACGTGGAGCCGACAAACAACCATGCCGAAAGGGAACTGCGCGCTTTCGTGCTCTGGCGCAAGGGCTCGTTCGGAAGCCAGAGCAAGCGTGGCAACGTCTTCGCTGAGCGCGTGATGACCATCGCGCACACGGCGCGCAAGCAGAACAAGAACGTGCTGACTTTCCTCGCCGAGTCCTGCCAAGCTCGCATGGAGGGGACAAACTGGCCCTCCTTGTTCAAGACCGCAGCAGCTTGAGTCACTCAGTATCGGCCGCGGCGTCCACCGCCATCGGGAAGTACCGCGTCAGATGCTTGGAACCGACGCTCCGGATCTGCCCCGCACTCCTCAAACGCGTCATCGGTCGGTGCAGCTCGCGCACCGAAATGCCGACTTCCTCTGCCAGCGCCGCCATGCCCTTGCCGGGGCTCGCACAGATGGCCGCGTAGAGCCGCTGCCCAATCGCCGTAACTTCCTCGGGTGGACGGCGACGTCCCGTGCGACCTCTCGACCCTGTCGATGACTTCCGCGCCCTGGCAGCCCGCGTCTCCGCCACCGCGAAGCCTCGCTCGACCGCCTCCTGCGCGCTCCGCCGGCTTTCCGCGATGTGCTCCCGAACCAGCTGCTCGATCCGCTCCGACAATCCCTCGCTGTTACTCGTCGTCTTCGCCATGCGCCACGAATCTCACGTCCCGAGCCGGGCCCTCAACCCAACCCCTGAACGGTTACGCTGCGGCAATCCATCGGGATGAGCGAGGGCTGCAGCGCGGAGGCGTGTGGGCAAGGTCGTGGGCTCGCCGGAGCACATTTTCAACAGTTGCGTACGCCTCCAGCCTTGCACTGCATTTGCCAATGCCGTGCGTGCACCAAGCAGTTGCTCGCGCATTGCGCACATCGTGCGTCTGTCGCGAGCCTGCTCCGCCGGGATGTGCACCGATGGCAAGTCGATACGGCACGAGACTTCGCTGAGGACCTGCGCATCGCGCCGGTCGGTCTTGATGCCTCGAGCCCCGACCCCCAAACTGCGCACCAACGTTGCTGGGACCACACGCACCTCGTGTCCACATTCCAGAGCCCAGTCGGCGACTCGGAATGCTTCCGAACACGTTTCCAGTACAATTCGGCTCTTGGGCTGGTGCTGAAAGAAGCACATCAAACTGCTGGTCGCGATCCTCTTCTCCAGCAGAATTCCTTCGTCCGCGGCCCGCACACACACCTGCGATTGTTTTCCACCCAGATCGACTCCAATATGCTCCATGGCTGTCTCCTCTAATCACTGCGCCTTTGAGCGCGTCTGTTGATTGAGGCCCGGTTTCCGGTGACCTCGTTAATGAGGAGACAGCCACTGTCGCCTCGCGCAAAGCCATCGCTCGCGCGTCCGGCGCCCAAGCGAACACCGTATGCAGAACGGCCACCATGGCAGCCCTCCGCATCCGAAAGACGCCTCGGCGGCTACCTACCAGGTCACGAGCCACCCCATCACATCTCCCTGGGCCCCGCGGCGCGCCGGGCAGGCGCCCGAGTCCGCCCAGCACCCCGCGGGGCGCTGGGTGCGCAGGGCAGGCGCCGCAGTTCGCCTTTCACGGCCGACAGATTTCCCGGTCGTCTAGCGGCCGCAGACGAAAGGCTTCGAACTCGCCGCGAGTGGTCTAGAGTCGACCACCGCGGACGCCATGACTCGAACCCTCACACTTCTCTTCGCGCTGGTGCTCCCAACTTCGTGCGGGGGCAAGCAGGCTCGCGAGCCCAGCGATGCTCGGGGGCATGCGGGCCCCACAGCGACGGCCGCTCCCGACAAGGAGCCCGACGGCCCCAAGTGTCTTGCGGAAGAGCTTCGACTGAAAACCTACGATCTGAATTCGGAGCGCTCGCCCTGTCGCAAAGCATCGAGCGCCGAGTGCGTGCGGCTGTGCAAAGCCAATGACTCCGCGGCATGCGTGGAGGTGGCCTACGCCCTCGAGGCTGCAAAAGATCCGGGCCGGGACGCCGCCTTCGCGCGGGCATGCCGTATGCAAAACCACAATGCGTGCACCAACTACGCCGCCGGATTGGCGCGACTCAGCGGCGATAAGAGCGATCACGACTGTGCGTATCAGATCTTCGAGCGCACTTGCGCCGCGGGCGAGCCCTTCGCCTGCGGAATGCAAGCCCTTGCCCTGCACCGAGGCCAAGGCGTGGCCCAAGACAAAGCTGCGGCCATGACGTTGGCGACGGACAGTTGTCGCGATCTGGGCTCGTTCTCTTGCTCCGTCTTCGCCGAGTTCGCCGCAGCGCAAGGCCACCACGGCGAAGCCTCCGCCGCCCGCCGCCGCGCCTGCGTCACCGGCGACGTCCAATCCTGCCAATCCAAGAAGCCCTGAGGCGCTGGTGCGCCTGCGAGGCGACTCACGGCGTCGATCCGTCCGGGGACATCTCTGCGAAGGTCGCCTTGGCGCTGCCGATCCTGATGCAGTCGTTGTAGACGACGCGGCTTTTGGGCAAGCCCCAAACCTGCGACTTTTGCATGTACATGCCTGCACCGGGCCCGAAGCCGCTACCCGGCACCTTGTAGCCAATGCCATGATCGAACGTCATCCCACCGCGGGTTGTTTTCCCGGGGAGGATATTTAGCACGTGCACCCAAGAACCCGAGCCTACGCGCTTCCACACCTTCAAGAAGCCGGTCCCGCCCTGGTCGGAACCGCGCCCGTCCCACTTCACGTTGATGACCCAATCCGTCCAGCCACCCTTGTTGGGGTTCGCGAGCGCTGCATGGGACGCGGCAACGTTGGGAAAGTGAGCCAACCCATCCGACCACGTGCTCGAGTTGGGATAAGGGCCGCCACCAGTGCCCGGGTCGTCGCCGTGATAATACATCTGGTACTGCCAGGGAATCACACCGGAACTGTTGGGGTTGTCCACGTGGGACCAGATGTGGCCAACGCGCCAAGCCCCGTTGGTGAGGGCGATGCCGAACGTGGGGCTGATGGCGTTCGTCTTGGGTGACTTGATCTGAAAGAGGAGCGGTCCCCAACCCGTGCCCCCCGAATCCCAATCGGCGGGCACGTAAACGCTGACGGCCATCCAGTACTCCTGGAGATAAGCCATATGACCGTCGTTCGGAAAGAGCACGAGATGGTGCTGCAGCTCCGTTCTTCTTCGCGTACACAGCCCGTTGTCGCAATCGGCGGGTTCGCTACCGTTCGCAGAGTTCTTGACGGTGAGCTTGTGGGCGTGCTTCCCGCAGCGGACCGGACTGGTGACGATCTCCGACAAGCTGCCGTCACCGAAGTAGCTGGACTGGGCACTAGTGTTGTTGGGGTTGGGTTCAACCGGCCGCCCGTACGCGGGGATCTGCGCGAACTGCGGATGGGTCTCGGTCTTGCTGTGCCAATCCAGGTAGGGGTAGATCGGGTTCTCGTAGTGCGCCTCCCAGACGATGTTCGGTCCTGTGCCGGCCCCACCCCCGGAACCTCCTGTCGGGCCGCCGCTCGCACCACCGGCGCCACCACCCCCCGTGCTGCTGCCACCGCTACTGCTTGCACCAGATCCGCTCGTACCTCCTGAGGTGGCACCCGCACTTCCAGCGATACCGCCGCTACCCGACCTGCCTCCACCTCCCGGGCGTGGATCGCTCGCCGACTCGGAACCGCAGCTCACGCTGCATGCTCCAAGCGCAACCAAGATGAAAAGCCACTCTCTCGTTGTTTTCATTGGTGCGACCCTTCGCAATCAGCGGCGCCGCGACGGCGTACTTCCATCCCGCGATATTTCCGCGAAGTTGGCTCGACTTCAGGGAGACGAACCGTCATGGGACATCTGGGTAAAGAGCATGTTCTCGTCGCCGATCTTGTAGTTGTCGACGTACATCGTCATGTCATGCTTGTCATTCCAGACGCGTCCCTTGGCCATGTAGAGACCGATCTGTGTGGTGTAGCCTCCGGGGCCGTACTGACCGATGCCCCGGTCGTAGACTCGTTCGGGCTTGGAGGTGACCCAGGAAGACTCCTTCGCAACGCCCTTCAAGGGATCGATGTCGAGCACGTGGACCCAGGGCTGGGAGCCAGCGCGCATGTAAACATCCAGAAATCCCGTGTTGTTTTTGAAGTCATCCACGTCGGTGCGGAAGTGAAGCACGAAGTCCGTCCAGCCCCCCTTGTTCAAGTTGCCGAGGGCCGCCTTTGATGCGGCCGCATTGGGATAGTCCACTAAACCCTGCGCCCACGAACTCGAGCTGGGATAGGTGGCGCTGTACTCTGTGGTCAGCCACCATTCCTGGTTGGGGTTGACGCCGACATCGTGCATGGCCTTGGAGAAGTAGCGATGCGCGAAGACCCAACCCTCCGGTCGTATGAAGAGCCCCGCCCAACCCGGCCACTGCTGCAGGGATCCCTTACTTCCCCAAATAGAGGGTCCAAAGCCCGACCCCGACGGGTCGAAGTCCGTGGGCAGGTAAATGCTGAAGGAGAGCCAGCGCTCCGCGCCGTAGGGCATGGCGTTGTAATACTTGAGGAGGGTCGTCGTCATCTGGAGCCCTGTGCGGCGCGTCTTGCAATCGAGAGCCGGGTCGCAGTCCGCCGGCTCGGAGCCGTTTGCGGAGTTCTTCACCGTGAAGCGCGCGGCATACTTACCTCCCCGCGTTGGAGACGACACCAAGTCCAGCAGGTCCCCATTGCCGCTGTGCCCGTTGACCTGGCCGCCGTATTGCGGCGGGCGGCCGTAGTCCGAAACCAGCCAGAAGAAGATCTTCTTGGGGTCGGTGGAGCTGTGGAAGTTGGAGAAGTCGTGGTTGTCGAAATCACCGGACCACGTCAGCTTCCCGCCGCCGGGTGGGCTGCCTCCGCTCCCGCCACTCCCGGCGCTACCACCACTTCCGGACGCGCCGGCGTCACCACCCGCCCCGCTGCTGGCCCCGCTTCCAGCACCGCCGCCAGCACCCGCGGTACCGCCGCCGCCAACGCCTACTGTCCCCGCTGCGCCTGCGCTCCCTCCACCGCCAGCACTGCCGTTGCCTAGGTCGTCTGCTCGCTCGGAACTGCAACTTGCACAGCCAATCGCCAGGACCAGGCTCAAACAGTATCGATGTTTCATCGCCACCATAGCGGATACACCTAGCAATGGGTGTACCACTCTCGAAGGGATTCGCCCGTGGGACTGGCACCAACAAGGCGATTCGCACGCAAGACCCGCTCTCAACGTCGGGCTGCAGGGCTGCGGATGCGCAGCTTCCCGAGAATCGGCTGGCCTATCTGCCCGCCGACAAGGCCCGAAAATCCGACTTTCCCCTAGAGGCAGTACCCTACACCCGGGGTCTGCGCACCCGTGGCAGCTCGCTTGGGTGATTCGCGCTGTCCGCGGGAAGCCCGACTGAAACCACGCGCCGAGACCCCTCAGCGACGCGACCAGCTCAGCAGCGTCGGATCGTCGGGGTCTTCGATCAGTTCCCCGCGACATACAAGGCGCGTCACAATCTGGAGCGTGAAGTCGCCGACGTCGTCGCCGACGGACCAGTAGAAGGGCTTCGCATCGTTGAATTGGGCGTCTGGTGGCAGCACGCCCAGGGCGAGGGCGATGGTGTGTTGCAGCACGTCGATATCGATCATGCCAGTCGCCCGAGGGATCGTCGCCAGCTTTGCCTCGTGGTCTTGGGGGTGCGACGAATACCGCACTTCGAAAACGACGAAATCGGTTTCGTCGCCATCGAGGGACGCCACATCGTCGGGGCTGGCCGTCGACACCCAATAGGCGACCCGCCCGTCTACGCGACCCAAGCGAGTGAGCACGCAGCGAATACCGTCGTCGCCCGCCCCGCGACCTTTGCGCCCTTCACGAAAGACGGCCAGCTTATCCCGAAACCGCCAAGCCTTGCCGTGCGCATCGACAATCTCGGCGTCGACCAGTTCCGTCGGATCCTGCGGAACCGGCGACCCAATCCGACACGGCAACCACCACATCAGCGAATCATACCTGGCACGGTCACCTTCCAGGCCAGTGGAGTCGTTTGGGTTGGGGTCGCATCCCTGGGCCATTCTGGGCCACTACTCCCGCCAAGGGCCGCCGGAGCTGATGCGCAGCTAGCTGACCTGAGAAGAGTGTGCGTCCGCTGCAGCGCGTCGAGGCGCGGCAGGGGCTACGAGACCGTGCCAACGAAGGCATTGTTGACGCGCGCCCAACAGTTGAGTCAGGCTCGTCGGTTCGTGGACAGGCCGCGTTCCATAATGAGTACCGTACCCGATGGCTTGGCCGCACAGCACGCCAAGCTATCCGAAGGCATTTCCCAGTTCCAGCGTGATCTCGAGGCTGGCGCGAGCTGGCAGCAGCTAGCCATCGCCATGGACGGCGTGATCGCGGAGCTGGAGAGGCACTTCCAGCGTGAAGAAGAGCTCATGCGAGTGGGTGACTTCCCCGCGGCAGAGGGGCATAAGAAGGAGCACGCGGCGTTCTTGATGCGAGTTCGCGCGCTGCGAGCTCAGTGCAAGTCGTTTCAGAAAGAGCTGCTCAGCGCCCTCGCGGAGACGCTGACGGCCTGGCTGAGCAAGCACGAGCGCACCTCGGACCGGGTTGCCGCCGAGTTCCTCGGCGTCGACGATTGGTGAGCGCTGGCCCCAACGGCTCAAACGCCTCGTCGAACCGGTGCGCGGAGCTTGGTTCCTAGCAACGGTCTTGACGCCGGCCGCTTGCGGGGACCACTTACTCGGGAGGCGGCGGTGGCCGAACAGCGCGCAAGACGCGAAGGAGTGCGGGATTCCGACCATGAGATACGAGGACTTTGAGGCCCCATGAGTGTTCTCACGGACTTCTTTTTGGCATCTGATGCGGAGTTTGGCGATGTGCTCATGGGA
The DNA here is from genome assembly GCA_965222375.1 of Polyangiaceae bacterium. Taxonomy (GTDB): domain Bacteria; phylum Myxococcota_A; class Polyangia; order Polyangiales; family Polyangiaceae; genus JACKEA01. The sequence continues at coordinate 330,010 of CBDCTZ010000016.1, read as the reverse complement.
TGGAAGCGTGCTCCGCCGCTGCTCGACGAGCCCAGGGCGATCGAGGTCACGGATCCGTACTCAAAGGAGAAGGTCACCATCTTTTCCCGCTCCAACCCCGAGCAGCCCACGGCAGATCCGGACGCTGTGGTGGAACCGGATTTGGACCGACTCCAACGCATCCGCCTCGAGGGCGCCGATCCAACGAGCTTGATCAACTTGGCGGAAGTTTTGGTCGGCTGGTCCCCGGAGGTCGCCGGGGACGAGACGCTAGGCAGAGAAGTCATCGGCCCCGTACACGACGAGGTCACCATCTTCGAACTGTCGGACGCCTTCGTGACCGCGCTGGCTAAAGTCAAAGACGACGACATCGTCAAAAAGGGAACCGACTGGGCGGAAAACTACCAGGCGGAAGAGGCGGCCATCGATGACGACCTCTTCGGGATGATTCCGCAGACGCGGCCAGAAGTGTGGGCGCGCCACCTGAGGCAACTGGTGGACATGGCGCGCGACGCCCGAGAGACTCAGCGCCGCATGTACATGTGGGCAAAGAGTTCCTTCGACGACTTCCCAGAGCCCGACTACGGCCCGAACTGACGTCGAGCACCCAATTGCGTTTCGAGCACTCGCCGCGTCGTCGCCTCGTTTCCGTCCGCAATCTGCGTCGCGGTACGCCCTTCACTCGAAGGTGACCTGGCCGAAACACTTCCATCTTGTCTTTGGTGCGGCAAAAACCACCGTGGTATGTGAGATCTTTGAAACTGCGCTGAGCGTCCGCGGCGCGCACCGGCTTGAACACTCGTTTCCTGCATCCCTCGTCGCTGCACGCGCACAGCTCGCTCGCCAGCGCCTCGAACTTCTGTTGCAGTTCGGCGAGCTGAATCCGACGTATGCACTCGAATACTTCACGTCGGAGTGTCCACGCCGTCCCAATCGGCGTCTTGAAAGCAAACCAGCCAGTTCAAGGCGTGGCGCCGTTCGACAACGACTCCCGGCTCGAGATCCGTGGGTGGCGACTTCTGCTCCACGCTTGCTTGGCGCGCCGCCCAGTGCAGGCGGAAGTGCAAGTCCAGCGCGTCGAGGATCTCGGCGGCGGGTCGTTCCGTCATCGCCCCCTATCGTCGACAACGACGCGCCACCTTCGGACGTGGACGCCTTGTGAGCTCCGCTTCCAGAACGAGCGCGGGTCCCGGGCGAGGGCTGAAACGTCACACACGCCTTTGGGAAGTGGTAGGTTCAGAGAGGCGCCCAAGCGCCCAAAGTAAGAGTGCGAGGGACTCGTAGCGCCAGACGGCGTTGATGACGGCCCAACGCTCAGGAGCCGACTCGTCGATGAAGTCTTGTTCCAGAACGTGGCGGGCACAGTTGCCGGCTGGTTTCGCTAGTTTCGATCTGGCGCGGGCTTGCTGCCCTCACAGTTTCCAACACCTGGCTGAACCGTGCGACCATGCGTGGGAGTGCGACGACGAAACCACAACGCCTGCCAGCTCGACTGCGCGCTCGTGGCGGTGATGCTCATGGCCTGTACGGCGGGACCACCTGCGGCCACACCCTCAGCCCTCCCCGTCGACCCCCCGACGGCGCCGAACCCAGGTCAGCCGGCGGAAACGACGCGACCGACACCTACGACGGCATGTGGTTGTCCTGAGCCACCCCCGCTGCTCAGTGTGGATAGCGACGCTTTCGCTCGGGCGATGAACGACCACGTCCGTGGGAACTACGTGGCTTCCCGCCGCTATTTTCGCAGACTGCTCGACGGTGCAACGCCGCGACAACCGGAAAGGTCCAAGAGAATTCCACGAGCGGAGCTTCACATATGGCTCGCGGAGGCGCTTTTGGCCATGAACCTGCGCGCTAGCGCCGAGCAGGAGTTCGAACAGGCCGCCCGTGTCGACCCTTGCTACACCATCAGCGCGCACCGGCACCCGCAACCCGTTGTTGACCACTACTTGCGCGCGCGCCTTCGCGTCTCCGAAAAGGCAGGGTGCATGCAGCAACAACGCCGCCCTGAGGTTGGCGCGACGCGTGGGCTCTCGCGGTAGCAGTGCCCCGGCGCCGCCATAGGCGGCGACCCCAACCCGCGCCCTCACGGCATTCGTGTAGTCCCGAAACACACCGATACAGGCGCGCGCTGACCGCAACGGTATGCCCGGTCCACGACGCCCACCCTGGCCTTCAGCTCAACGTCCAGCTCGCTGGCGAGCCGGGCCGCGCCATCCCAGACCTCCGCTGTCGTGGCCGCCGCTCGGGCGCTAGCTGAGGTAGCGTCCGGGCACGGGGTCGTAGGGGAGCACCGTTTGCCTGGGGTCGACGTCAGACGGGCGAAGTTCGCTCAGGCGCAGGTCGAGTTCGTGTGCGCCGTTCAGTCCAGCATGTGCCGAATGTTGCACAGCCATCTTGTTGCGCAGAACACGCGGCAATGCATTGTAGTCAGGTGCATACCAGAGGATCAGGCAGGTGCGCGCGCTGTCGGAGGTGTTGGCGTGAGTTGCATGAAGTAGTCGCGCGTCGGCGACAACGATGTCTCCGGCGTACGCGGCGACGCTCCGCTCCGATGGATCGCTGGTGTGCGCACGAGCACAGTCTTTGATCGAGGAACTGTGTGCGGGGGGGAGAGCGTGCAGCTTGTGTCTCTTGCGGTGCGAACCAGGGATGACGCGCAGACAACCGTTGCGGAACGTCGTGTCGCAAAGGTAAACCGCGACGAATACGTAGGGTGCGACGGGTGACGCGCTCACAGGTTCTTCCCATGCCCACCAGTCCTGGTGCCACCAGAGCGAAGGGCTCTTGGGTGGCTTGCTGATGAGGTACCCAGAAACCCAACGTAGGTCAGCAAATCTCAACGTGGCAGCCACATGGCGTATTGCACTGCCTCCGATGAGGTCAACGAGTGCATCTCTCCAGTGAGGAACAGGAAGCATGGTCCCCTGATAGCGAAACTCCTCTCGATGCTCATCCGATATGGCCGAGAGCAACTCGTCGGCGACGTGCTGCAGCCGAACCACAAGGTCTCGGTCGAGAAGCTGTGGAAACAGGACGAAGCCATCCTTCACAAACCCCTCTCGGAGAAGCGGTTCACCGGTGTTGCCAGATGGCACCCGGGAACTCGAGCTGTATATGCGCGGATTTCGAACGTATTGCATCGACGAAGGAATTGTTCTTGTTGCGTTCGGTGTGTTGCACGAACAGCTTCAGATTGCGACTTTGCACTCCTTGTTTGTGACGGTCATTCTCGCCTGCGGGGCGGCGATGTCCACGGCGCATTTCACGACGCCACCCCATCCCGTAGCTCCAGTGCCGCCCGCCACGCCATCCCGTGCAGTGCCAGGCTCAGCATCGCGTCCGCGAGCCGAGCGTCGAGCAAGAAGTTCTTGCTGCGCGGTTTTGCTGCACGCGCGGCAAACTGCCCCTCAAACAAACCGACGGTTCCTGTGGGACACGGATGGACACCAACCGACATTGGAGAACACGCGAACAATTGACTATCCGGTGGTGCCGACCCAATTGTCCGATCCTGGGTTAGGTTACTATCTTCGAGCTGCCGGACGCCTTAGTGACCGCGCTGGCTGACGTCAAGGATGACGACATCGTCAAAAAGGGAACCGACTGGGCGGAAAACTACCAGGCAGAAGAAGAAGCCATCGACGACAACCTCTTCGGGATGATTCCGCAGACTCCGCCAGAAGTGTGGGCGCGGCACCTGAGGCAGCTCGTCAACCTGGAGCGAGACGCCCAGAAGACTCAGCGCCGCATGCACATGTGGACGAAGAAGCCCCTTCAACGACCTGCACGAGTCCGACTACGGCCCAAAGTCGCGACGTGTGGGTTCGGTCGGCTCTGCGAAACGTCACGCGGGGCCTAGCTCGAGAGTAGTGGCCTAAGGTGCACCAGCGACCCGACCCCAAATTCAAAACGTTTTGGAACCTAGATTCTAAAACCTTCGCGGCCCCCGGAGAACGCAACCCGGGTGGGGGAGCGGGGGGTGGGGGAGCGGGCTGAACCAACCCGGGTGGGAGCTAGCTGCGGAGAACGCAACCCGGGTGGGGGAGCGGGCTGAATCAACCCGGGTGGGAGCTAGCCGCGAACTGGTTTAACCAATTGGGAGGTGGGCTACGCGGTTTTCGCTTCGCGCCTGGAGCGTAAATACCTGGATTTATTGATCTTTGATCTTGGCATGGAGCTCGCTCTTGAGGAGGCGATGGTGAATCCAAGTTTCCTGGCGGGTCTCTGGATTGTGCTTCGCAGTAGCGCGGTGGGGCTGCTGGCCACGGGGGCCGACCTCGCGGCGTTGGCACTGCTGGTGTCTGGGCTTGGCGTCGACGTGCGGGTCGCAAGCGTTCCGGCGCTGTGCTTCGGCATCGGGATCCAATTCGTGGGCAACAAGTTGTTCGCCTTCGGGGACAAGTCCAAAGCGTGGCTGCGTCAGGGGGTGCAGTTCATGAGCGTGGAAGCCATCGGCTTCGGAGCCAACATTCTTCTCTTCGATCTGATCGTCGCCAATACGAGCTTGCCTTATCTGCCCGTGCGACTCGTCACCACCTCGTTGGTGTACTTCGGCGTTTGTTTGCCGCTGTGGTCGCGCATTTTCAAACCCGAGCTGGAGGAAGCGTGATGGCATTTGCATTCGTCCTAGTTGGCCTATGCACGAGTTGGATCATCCTGGGCATCATTGCGGTGTTGCGGGTCACGGCGGACTCGCGGCGCGCGCGGCTCAAGGCAGCCCCGGAAGCCGGGGGCAAGCGCCCGAGCCTATTGCCGGAAAGCCCGCCCGGCGTGAGTGTGCTCAAGCCCTTGTGCGGCGCGGACCCGGCGCTAGCCGAGAACCTCGAGACCTTCTTCACCCAGGAGTACGACGACTTCGAGCTCGTCTTCGGGGTGGAGCGCGACGACGACCCGGCGATCGAAGTCGTGCGGGCCGCCATCGATCGCCACCCGGACGTGAAAGCGACTCTGGTGGTGCACGCCGGCGCGGATTGCGTAAACCCAAAGGTCAGCAACTTGCTCGGCATGCTGCCCTTCGCGACTCACGATCTGGTCATGATCAGCGACAGCAACGTGCGGGCGCCCAGCGGCTACGTCGCGGAAATGGTCGCGACCTTTTACGAGAAGCCTCGCACGGGTTTGGTCACCAGCTTGTTCGCGGGTTCCGGGGAAGACGGCCTGGGCTCAGCCTTGGAAAACTCCCAGCTCAATGGCTTTTGTGCCGCCGGCGCCTCGCTACCGACTCTGCTCGGGGACGCCCTGGTCGTGGGCAAGTCGATGCTGTTTTCCCACAGCGCCTTCACGAAGTTGGGCGGTTTCGAGCGGGTGAAGAACGTGCTGGCCGAGGACTTCGTGATGGGCAAGATGTTCCAACACGCCAAGCTGCGCGTGCGTATCGCGCCGACGGTGCTGGAGAACGTGACCCAGGGCACCACGGTGCGGACCTTCCTGCGTCGCCAACTGCGCTGGGGCATGCTGCGCGCGCGGCTGCGTCCCGCGGCTCAGATCGCGGAAATCGTGACCAGCCCGCTGGCCATGTTGCCCTTCGCCTGGATGCTGATGGGACCCGCGGCTATCACGTGGCTGTTCGTGCTGTGGATGCTGAGAGATGTAGGTGGCTGGGTCGCCTTGCGCGGCTTTTCGCGCGCGTGGGTTCCGCTGCTGCTCGCGCCGCTGCGTGAGCTGTGCATGCTCTGGGTCTGGCTGCGAGCGCCCCTGAAGCGCCACGTGCTGTGGCGCGGCCACAAGGTGCGCCTGGGCGCGGGCACGCTGGTGTATGCGCCCGTAGATCCACGGACCAAAGCCGTGTAGCTTTCGTTGTATGCAGCTCAAGACGAAGACCATCTTTCGCTTGCGTGACGCCCTACTGCAAAGTGGGCGGCGTCCGAGTGTGGTGCTGTCCCCGGCCTACGAGACCTTGACCCGCGAGGGCCTGCTCAGCACCGAGGAGATGGCGGCGCTCAATCGCGTCGACCCCTTGGGCGAGACCATGTACTTGATGATGAGCGCCGACGGCGAGATCAGCGAGGTCGAGCGCGTTGCGGTGCGCGGGGCGATTCGCGGGCTTTCGGACAACATTCTGCGCAGCGGCACCATCAACGTGATGGTGGAAAACTACGCCAAGCGCGCGAAGGAGCAGGGGCGCGATCAGCGGCTGCATGAGATTGCCGAGGAGATCAGCGACGAACCCAGCGAGGCCGAGGGTGCGTTTGCTCTCGCCGCGGCGGTGGCTCTGGCCGACGACAACATCGCCGAAGAAGAGAACGCCCTGATCAATCAGGTCGCGGATTGGTTCGGGATCCGCCCGGAGCGGGCGGAAGAGATCTTGGACCAACTCGAGGATGACGCCGAAGAAGACACCGAAGACGTTTCGTCTCAGGAATAGTCGAGCGAGTTCGGCGACGACGAGTGGCTAGGACCCCCTCGATGTCAAAGTGGCGGGGCTGATGGGCGCGCTGCCCATCACCGTTCGCTGAGCGCATGCCAGATTCAGACTAGCGGTCTACCGCGTCGTGAGCGCGGTGCTTCGCAAAAAAGCCAGCCCCGCCAGGCAGGCGAGGCAAACGACGGCGAAGAGCAGCATGAAGGGTAGCTCGCCCAGCACGCGAAAGCCTGTCCAGTAGCTGCCGCCAGCGATGAAGAGCATTCCGAGCAGCGCAGATGTGCGCAGTAGAAACAGTGCGAACAACCAGCGCAAGGTGAGCCTGGTGGTCGCGCGGGGCAGGGGCGAAAGCGCTGCGAGCAGGAGGAGCGCTGACGGCAACGCGTATTTGTAGCCAAGGAATACCCCGACCAAGGGGGCCGGGACATTCACATCGCCGAAGCCGCCAGCGCCAAGGTCCATACCGCCGAAGTCTTGCGTGCCCTGAATGGCGAGCCGCTGCACGAGCGTGAGACAGAATAGAAAAGTGAGCAGCACGATGTGCCGAAAGGCGCTTGGTGCCAAGGAAGGCTGCTTGGTGAGGGCTGCACCGACGACGCCAGCAGCAGCCACGGTGGACAGCACCCAGGGCACTTCCCACAGGCGCGCCAGTAGGGCGTAGCTGCACATGCCCAAGGTCAACGCCCAGCTCCGGCGCCCGGCGCGCAGGTTGTACAAGCCAGCGGCGAACAGCGCGACGATGGTGCCTCGTGCGAACCATGCCGGCAAATAGCTGCGCAGGACGAAGCATGTGAGGAGCAACACCGCGCCGCCAAGCGCTTGCCTGTAGGGGAGAGACTCGCCCAAGTGGCGAGTGGTGCGCAGGGTCATCCAGATGGCGACGGCCGCGATGACGCCGGACCACACGTAGACGGCGTTTCCGGCGTACCAAGACGGCATCATGCCGGACGCCTTGGTCCCCACACGCAGCAGCACCAAGAAGAAGGCGAGCAGCAGAACGATTGACACCAAGGCGCCCGAGCCGCGCAGCAAACCCGGTCCGGAAGGCGCGAGCTGCGGCAAGCGCACCAAGAGCGCGCCCAGCACGAAGACCGCCACCCAAGCCAAGGGTTGCACATTGGAGGGGTAACCCACCGCCAACAGGCCGGGCAGATACGCCGCGATCCATAGCGGGCGATCTTTCGCCAACTCGGCCAGCCTGCCGGGCATGAACACGAGCGCCAGCGCGGGACCGATCAGCACGATGAACATCACGCCGCGCACGCGTCCGGGCCACAACCCGGGCAAGCGCTCGACATCGAACACGGCCCAGGTGCCCAGAGCTGCGAGCACGAGCGCTAAAGGCAGTGGCGCCAGGGCGGGGCGACCGATCACGAGAAGTACGCACAGGGCGAGCAGCAGCACCGCGATGCTTCCCACGAGCCACGCTTTGGGAGACGCGATCCCAGTGGAAACCGCGATGGCGTCCGCGACCTGACGGCTAACACCGCGTCCGGCGAAGATGCGTTCCGTGGGCGGTGCCTTGCTGTTGCAGGTGGTGAGCAGCTTTCGCGCAGCGGCCAGGTCGCTCGAGGCGGTGTGTTTGTTGGCGAGCTCGAAGGTACGGCGGGCCTCTGCGCACGTCATTTCGGCGCGCATCTCCGCGGACACGTCGAGCCACTCGACGATAGGCACGCCCTGACCATGTGCCGGGGTCGCGACGCCCATCAGGACGGCCAAGGTGGAGGCGAGGTCAGTCTGGGGCGCGGGTTTCTCCGGCGCAGCGCCCTTTACGATGCCCGGCCCGTACGCGAAAGCCGGGCAGCGCCGCTGCACGGGTGTATCGGAACCGTGAGTTCCACTGTCCACCGCGCCATGATCACTGGTCACCACCACCGTCATGTCGTCGGGCAGCTCTTCGAGCAGTTCGAACAGCTTGGCGTCGTACCCGCGTATATGATCCGCGTAGCGTCTACTCAAGATGCCGTAGGCGTGGCCCTGATGATCAGGCGTGACGAAATGCGCCACCATGAAGTCGGGCGTTTTTCGCAGCAAGTCGCGGGTGTCGCGGAAGGTCAGGTGGTTGAAGTCGACGTCAATGCTCGCGCCCTTGGGATCCTCGCGATGCTCCGTCAGGTGCGCTCCGTACATCTGGATCCAGGCTCGGTCACCCACGGACATCAACGTCAGCCCGCTCTTGTTGGCGTTGTCGAGCCAGTTGTTGTGAGGCGGTGGTCCCGGGTCGAGGTTGCGCAAGATCTGTTCGAAGCGTCCTGGGCGCCCGGTGCCGTAGCTCAAGATGGCGCTGGTGGTCATGGTGACCTGCCCCGCCCACACTTCGGCATGGGCGTGCTCTCGCATGGCACGGGCAAAGTTAGGCATGCGCTCGTCGTCGGTTGCGACGTCGAAGCGCAAGCCATCAACCACGACGAAGAGCAGGCGCTTGGTGAGGGGCTTGGTCGCGGGGGACGCGGGGGACGCGGGCGCCGTGTCTGCGGGCGCAGAGTCCGGCAATACGACGAGCGTCAACGCGAGCACCAGTCCAACGATCGTGGCGATGAGCAGAGCCAGCGCGGCCAAGAGCCGCAGACGGCGTGGCTCGGGTACAGGCTGGGCGGACATCGCGCGGGGACTCTATCGAGTCAGCGGCCCAGGCGTCACTAGTGTCGGCGGAGCGTCACTTTGGATTGCGAGGGGTGCGTCACTTTGGATTGCGAACGCAGCGAAAACCGAGGCCCGGGACCCGGTAGGTGCGCTTGGAGCCCGCACGCTGAAAGACGCGCAGCGCGTAGGTGCTTCGATTCCATCCGCCACCTCGCAGGGCGCGCACGTAGCAATCGCCGTCCAGGTTCGGGTGTGACTTGGGGTTTGGATCCGTCACCGTGCCCCTCGGATACGGCAGGTAGCAGTCGGCGGTCCATTCCCAGACGTTGCCGGCCATGTCGTACAGATCACCATCGGGCCAGCTGCTCTTGCCCTTGGGGTGCGCCGTGACTTTGCTCGTGCCACCACCGTGGCAACCGACGTTACCCGCCGGATCCGTTTGGGGTGAGCCGCCGGGGGTGAAGTCCGCCAAGCCGTTTTCACAGGTGGGCTCGGGCTCGTTGCCCCAGGGGTACTTGCGCCCGTCGCCGTGACCCGCGGCCCATTCCCATTGAGCTTCAGTGGGCAGTGCTTGGCCTCGGAACGCGCAGTACTCCGTCGACTGCTTCCAGTTGACCATATTCAGCGGATGGGTGTGGCGCTGGTACTTCTTGCGATAGTTGCTGTTCTGATCGCGCAGCTGCGGTTCGGTGCAGGTGCCGTCCTTTACGCACTCGCGGTACGCCTTCACGGTGACCTCGGTCGCATCCATGCAAAACGGCTTGGTCAAAATGACCGTGTGGGTCTGGTCATCTTCGCCAGGTTTGCCGCGACCCATGGCGAAGCCCTTGGGACCCGTGGCGGGGATGTACACTTCGTTTTCCGGACAGGCGGGCGCGCACTTTCCGGAAGCGCACTTCTCGATGCCGTTGCAGGGCGGGTCGCAGGTCGCGCTGGGCGCGCTTGCTGACGCGCTGGGCGCTGAAGAGCTGCGCGCCGGTGCATTCGCGCTGGCTTGGGCGCCGCCACCGTCACCGTCGGGGCGCGGCTTGCAGTCCGCCGCCCCAAGCACGAGAGCCAACGCGAAGCTCAGTTGGAAGCAGCGCGACGTTTGGACGTAACCGGCACGCATGAAAACTCACCCGGCTCGCCGATGACGGAGCCGCCCGTGGACATTGACAACACCTTCAAGTGGTTGCGAAAGGTGCGCTCTCGCGCCGGCTTCGCCTTGCCTTCGAAGAGCATCGGGATGTGTCCAAGGATGTGATACGGGCACGCTTCTACCTGGATATCGCCGTCGACGTTGAACGTGACGCGGGCAAAAAAGCTGGTTCCCGTCCAAGGGTAATCGCTGTGCATGGCGAACACCAAGTTCCCGAGACTGTAGAAGGCGGGGCGATTGCCCACCCAGCCAATGCCGTGGGGCACATGCGGGTGGTGGCCGAAGATGGCGTGCACGCCCGTCGACATCACGGCGCGATAGAACTCGCGCGTCCATTGCATTGGCACGTCGATGTACTCGCCACCGCCGTGATAACTGACCAGCACCAGGTCGTACTTCTTGACGGCCTTCTTGAGCTGCTTGCCCAAGAGGTCGAAGCTGGCCCAGGCCACGTAGTGCCTGCCCTCGTGTTTGTTGATGTGGCCTTGGTTCCAGATGTGCGTCACGGCGAACCACGCCACTTGCCAACCCTTGATGTCGACCACGAGGGGCTTGTACTGGGTTGTGGCCTCTTGTCGCGCTCCCACGTGGGCCACGCCGGCGCCGTCGAGGTGTTTGAAAGTCTCGAAGAGCGCATCCTTGCCGTAGTCCCAGGCGTGATTGTTCGCGAGGGAAACCAGATCGATCCCCGCACGCTTAAGGACAGCCGCGCCACCCGGGGGCCCGGTGAACACCAAGTGGTTGTTCTTGGACTGGGTTTCGCCACCTTGGTCGCTCAGCTGCGACTCCAGATTGACGAAGCGGTAGTCCGCCTTCGCCAGCAGCGGTGTGACCTCCGAAAACGGGTTGTACTCGGGGTTCTTCAGGATCTTCTGACCGGCACCGCGCCCGAAATTCACGTCTCCGCCAGCGAGGATGACGATCTCGTCGGCCTTCTTGGGCGCAGGCGCGGCCTTGGCGTCGGCGGAGGTGGCCGCGTCTTGGCTTTCCGTCGCTCCGGGCGAAATGCTCGCCGCGGGCGCCGAGGGCTTTATGCTTGCCGAGGCTGGCGGCGCGGGCTCGGTGGTCTTGTCGCGACAGCCGCATAAGCTCGCAGCCCCGAGCCCGACGAGGGCTAGGCGATAGGTAGCAGTGCGGGCGCGACGAGTCACAGCGTGCATAGCTTGCCACGCGGAGGGCAAAGCCCAATGAAATGTGCTCAATTTGATCCCGGCGCCGCCGCGCCGTCAGCGCTGCCGCGAAATGAATACGCCCCCACCCTGGAAAGACGCCCACGCGCGAGCCCTGGCGCAGAGTCAGGACAGCTACCAAGATCCGCAAACCGGCTACCTGGTATTCACGGAGAACTTCCATCGGCGCCGCGGCAAATGTTGCGGCTCCGCGTGCCGGCATTGCCCCTTCGAGCACGAGAATGTGCCGAAGGGTGACGGGACCAAAACTGAAGGGTAAGGGCCCGCGCCACGCACACTTGTGGCGGTTGAGCGGCGTGTGGCGCAGGAGTCCCAAGCCCGCGCCGCACAAACTCGGGGCGGTTGAGCGACGTGTGGCGTAGGGGTCCCCAAGGCCCCCGCGCACTTGCCCGCTTTACTCGGCGAAGGGCGCGTGCCACAGCGGATCCATGGCCAAGTCGGATCGCGATGCCATCCTAATGCGACGCGCGAGATTCATCGCGACTGCACTCGCGAGTGCCGGCGTCACCGTGGCCACCGCCGAGGGTTGCGCCAAACAGAACGACGTTCCCGCGACGGCGCGGCCGACCTCAACCGTAGAAGTGCCGGATCTCGATTCAGGCGCGAGGGGCAATGAGCCCGATGGCGAGCCGCTGGTTCGGCAGGTCGAGGCCGACGCCGAGCCACCTCCAGAGCTGTCGCCGCAAGTATGCCTCGAGCCACCTGAACCGAAGCCCAAACCCCCTCCGCAGAAGTGGAAGCATCCAAGCGTTTGCCTGTGGATCGACTAGCCCGGCTCGGGAGCACGCCGCGCGCCCGGTCCTCCACTGCTCAGCCGGCGGTCGCGCTACCTTGGTGGCGCCCGACTGCGCCCGGGCCCAAAGCCCTCTCAGGACGCCTGACGCAGCGTCATGGCCTCGGGAACACGGTGCAGCAGCCAGATCCCGAAGGGCATGAAGATGATCGTCAGGCACAGCAGGTAGCCGAACTTGAAGCAGACCAGGCCGAGCCACCAACCGATGGCGAAGAACCAAATCACCCGAATGATGAAAGGGAACTCCTTGTCGGGGTAGCCCTCGTCGTCGGTGTCCCCGGGCTTGAGGGTCAGTACGAAGGGCAGCCGATTGAACATCATCGTGCCAACGGGCAGGAGCACGTAACTCGCGCAGGCGAGGTAGGCCACCCAGCCCCAGAGCAGGGCAAGCCACCAGCCAATGAGCAGAAAGTAGATTGCGCGGAGGATGAACATGGGGGTTTCAGTTAGGTATTCGTCCCAGGGCCTCGGTTTATTTCAGACAAAACCCCAATAAACTGAGACGGTTCCGGGGCCAAGCAGCGGCGATGCTCCCCGAACGTCCCTGCAGGGCCATCCGTTCTGCTCCCAATATCGACAAAACCGATGGCACGAGAGAGCACGCGAAGCGGCAGCAGCCGACCTGGAGAAGTCCCCAGCCTGGTGACCTGGCTGTCCGCCGCGATCGCGCTGACCATGATCGCTCAGCAGATCGCGTCCAAGGCTGTCCGCGACGGTCTCTTCCTGAGCCAATTCCCCGCCACGGCGCTGCCTCATGCAATCATCTCGGCGGCGGTCGTCTCCTTTGGCGCCGCGTTCGTATTTGGTCGTTTCATCTCGACCTTTTCGCCCCGCCGCGGCGTCCCGATCTTGTTCGGTGTGAACGGCGCCCTGTTCGTGATCGAGGCAGCGCTGATGGAGCCCTTTCCCCGCGCCGTTGCGGGCAGCCTCTACCTGCACACCGCTGCCTTCGGTGGAGCGGTCGTCTCCGGCTTCTGGTCGGTCATCAACGAACGTTTCGACCCATACACCGCAAAGCGTGTGATGGGTCGGATCGCCGCCGGCGCCACGCTGGGTGGTCTCGTCGGTGGTGCACTGACTTGGGCGTTTTCGGATCTCGCCCCCTCTCACCTGCTCGCAGCGCTAGCGGTGGGCAACGGGCTCTGCGGCGTCACGCTGACCGTGGTCGCTCGCGGCGGCGTCCAAGAGGAACGTGAGCGATCTCGCAGCGCGGGGATGCTCGCGGGGATAGAGGCGATGGGAAGGAACCCACACCTCAAGTCCATGGCCCTGCTCGTCTTCTTGGGCGCACTCACCACCGCGCTGGTCGACTACGTCTTCAAGGCCGAAGCGAGTCAGGCCCAGTCAGGCTCCCTGGTCGCTTTCTTCGCAGCCTTCTACACCGGAACCGGCATCCTAACCTTCCTGGTTCAGGCAGCGCTTTCCAACCGGGTGCTGGAACGGCTGGGCGTTGCCGTGGCGGTCGTGTGCCTGCCCGTCGTCACCATACTCGGCCTGATCGCTGCTCTTCTCGCGCCCGTGCTGGGCGTCCTGATCGTGCTGCGCGGCGGAGCGATGATCGTAGAAAACTCCCTGTACCGCTCGGGCTACGAGCTGCTCTACACGCCGGTCACGCCCAAGCAGAAGCGCGGCGCCAAAATGCTGATCGACCTGGGCGTCGATCGCCTCGGCACCGCCGTGGGAAGCGGGCTTGCGCTGCTCTTCATCGCCGTAGCCGCCGCCTACACAGGCAAAATCCTACTCGGCATCGGGCTTGTAGTGTCGGTCCTACTCGTGGTCGTGATCATCGTCGTGCACCGGCGCTATGTGGCTTCCCTGGCCGACCAGATCCGCCGTGCGCGGGAAAACCTGGGAGCCAACCCAACCGCAGATGCCCGCAACCTGGCGTACACCTTCGTCGACTCCGCGGTCCAGCACGCTTGGGCAGGTCACATCCCAGATCTGACCGACTCCGCTCCAACTCTGGAGGCACCGGAACAGCTTCCCCGCAGCGACTTGGTCGCGCTGGTCAAGAAGCGCGCCGAGAACAAACGCTCGGCGGCGAAGTCCCTGCCTCCACCGCCAGCTGTGCCGGTGTCGGAGGTTGCGCAGCACTTGCTCCAGACGCCTCTGCTCGACGCCATCAGCTCCTGCACGATCGACTCGCCCCAGTGGCAGGAGCTCGAGCGCACGGCGCCCGCCGCGCTGGGGCAACTCACGGACATCCTGCTTTCGGTCCGCTACCCCGTGGAAGTACGAGTCCGCGCCGCTCAGCTTCTCTCCAGTGTTCCTGACTCTCGCACTGCAGCAGCGCTCACCCAGGCTCTCGAAGTGGCGGAGTTCAGAATCCGTCGCGCCGCCGCTCTCGCCCTGTTGCGCCTGTGCGCGTCGGTTCCTGCCCTATCGCCCCCACGCCGAGTGCTCTCGCAGCGGGCCGCCCATGAGCTCCGCCATCGCGTGCGCCCCCCGAGCGAGGAAACGACGTTCGAGCAACGTTCACCATTCCGTACCGACGAGAGCGGGCGCAAATTCGCGCCGAATTTCGAGCTCTCTCTGATCCTGCTCGCTATCGGCGCCGATCTCGCGGCGCTCCAACTGGCGGTCGCAGCAGTCACCTCCGACGACGCGGTGCAGCGAGGCACCGGCCTCGAATACCTGGATACCTTGTTGCCCGCCGATGTACGCCAGGACGTCCTCGAGCTCGCTCGGGCACCGGAGCAGACCCAGGTCCGTCGGACCTTGCCCGACGGCGAAATGAAGGCCCTCGCCGATCAGTTCCGCTCCGGGAAGCTCGACCTCAGGAAGCTCCGGCGCCAATTTCGTCTTGCGGTCCAGCAAGACTACGACCAAGCGCAACCCGAATCGCCAACCGACGAGTCCCCGGGTTGAGACTCAGAATCTGAGACCGGCGCCGACTCCACGATGCTTTTGTGCTCGGTCCACCACACACGAGCGTCATCATCGTTCCAAGCGCCGAAACTCGTGCAGCCACGCAATTCGGCAACCAACGCCCTGGCGTTTTCCGGGCGATCCGCTGGGTCTTTCGCCAAGCAGCGCATGACCAAGTCGTTGAGCTTGTCGTCGTCCGACTCCAGCGCCGCGGGCTCGGTTGCCAAGTGGTCGCTCAACACCTCGACCAAATCGCCGTCGTAGAAAGGCGGGCGCCCCGTCAACAAGAAGTACGCGGTGGCGCCAATCGCATAGACGTCGCTCTCTGCCGAAAACGCATCCCCATCCACGATCGCTTCCGGCGCCAAATACAAAGGTGTCCCGGTCAGGCCAGCTTCGCTCAGGGACTCCGAGCCGAGCTCCCGCACCAACCCGAAGTCCAGAACCTTGAGCGTGTCGTAGACCCCGCCCCGCTCGCAGAGCATCAGGTTGGACGGCTTCACGTCGCGATGTACCAAGCCTTTCTCGTGGGCCTCGCCGAGGGAGCTGCAAGCTTGAAGCAGCAAGTGCACGACCCGCGCCGGCGACATCACGCCCGTGGCTCTCACAATCTGCTCGAGGGTCGCACCTTCGACGTACTCCATCGCGAAGTAGAAGACGCCGGCTGGCGTGCGCCCGTAGTCGTAGATTTCGACCGTGTTGGGGTGGGTCAGGGTGCTGGCGGTGCGGACTTCGTGCTGGAAGCGATCCCGGGACGCCGAGGTCGAGGCATCGCTCAGCATCTTGATCGCTGTGGAGCGATTGAGCAGCGCGTGGGTCCCGAGATACACCTCGCCCATGCTGCCCTGCCCCAGGCGACGCACGAGTTGGTACTGACCCAAGCGGGCTGCGGCGCGCGCGCGGCGATCGAGTCCGTAAATCGTGTAGGACGCCAAAGCGGTCACCCCGACGACCACGACGGCCGACACGGCGCTCCACACGATTGCGAGCGCTGGCAGAACGGTCTTCGCCGTCAGCGCGAACGTGAACACGATCACGAACGAGATCGTTCCTGACGCCACACTCGCTAACATGGGGCTCGGCACCAGCGTCGAGCGCAACGTCAGCACGATGGTCACCAACACGACGACGTACATCAGCGAGATCGGTTCAACGACAGCA
Organism: Polyangiaceae bacterium; assembly: GCA_965222375.1. Lineage (GTDB taxonomy): Bacteria > Myxococcota_A > Polyangia > Polyangiales > Polyangiaceae > JACKEA01. Next base: position 313,931 of record CBDCTZ010000016.1, on the reverse strand, counting down.
TTTCCGCTGAGCGCGAGTCGCGCGTAGTTCGCATTCACCGCGATGGTCACGACCGCCTGAGTAACGATGGCTGCCACAAAACGCGGGGGGCGGTACACGACGTACGCCCACGCCAAGCCGCTGAGCAACGTCATCGCCGCGAGCTGCCCAAACACAATCGGCCCGCGGGTTTCGAGCCGGGGGTCGAACCCTCCGAGCCACATCACCCCGCCAACCGAAGTGAAGAGCAGGTTGATCAACGTGATGACCTTGAGGAATAGGCGCACGCGATCGTTGAGCGCGGAGTCGACTCCTCGAGACGACCCAGCAACGGCGGAACTACTCGCCGCACGGCTCCGGTTCGGAACCAAAGCGCGGCTACTGCCGAGGGTTGCGCTATCGACCGTCACCTGCGGACGCTAGCTCAGCCACGGCACGCGGTTCAACCGGAGGGCCCTTGTGAGACCTGATCCGGGAGCTGCGGGACAACGGCTTGGCCTTCAGCAAGCTCGTGGCTAGCGCTCGGCGCGGGCGCCAGGCCCCAAGCCTGGGCCAACTCCGGACTCGCCTCCAGTAGCCACCACACCAAACGCGTGCCCGCTACCACGCCCACGGGCAGCATCAAGACTTGAAAGCACGGTAGCCAAAACAAGATCGCAAAGCCGATACCGAATGCCAACGTAGCGCGCTTGTGGGCACGGAATAGGCGCAGGCGATCCCGCATCCGCACGCCGTGCAGGGTCAAAGGATAGTCGAGCAAGTTCCAAGACAGCGAGAACGCCGCGACCAACAGCTTCAACGGCAAAGTCACCACCACCGCGGGCGGAAACACGAGGTCGATGATCCACAGCAACAAAAGCAGCGGGATGGCCACCGCGAAAGCGAACACCTGCGCCTTGAGCCCAAACCACATCTCTTTGAAGAAGCTGCTCTCGGCGCGGGGCGGCGCGTCGATCTTCTCCTCGACATGCAGAACCAGCTTCTCGAGCGCAGGCGCAGAAATTGGCGATGCCAACGCGAGGGAAATCAGCAAGCCGATCACACCGGCGATAATCGCCACCAGCCAGCCAACGGCCGCTCCCGCCCAAACGGCCCACGTGCTGCCCGATCCCGAATCGATCCAACCCGCCGCCCAAGAGCGGATCACAGTCACCGAAATGGCGACGCAGATAGTCACCAACGCCATCAGCACCAAGGCCGGAATGATCGCGTAGGGCCAGCTGCGCGGACTGCCGAGCAGGAATCGAAAGCCGTACCAAAGGCTCGATGCCCCCGAACGAAATCCAGGTCCGCCCTTCACGCAGGCGATAATAAGGACGCGCCGAGTCCAGTGCAGAACGCTTGCCGACCTGTCAGCATAATGCCTTGATTTGCTTGGGTTTTTGGTCGCATCCCTAGGCCCCGGCGGAGCACTACTCTCGCCTTGGCGCAGACTGGGCCCCCCGCGAGTTTGGCGGCTTCGGTCATGTCGCGAGACAATGCGCGTTCGTGCGACGAAGCGACTCACTTGCAGCGCTACTGACGGTGTTCGGCTCAGCAACCCTGCTGCAGGCGTGCGGCTCCGCCGAAGCACAGCGGCAAGGCGGCGCCAGCGCTGAAGCAACGCGGACGCACACGGAAGCTCGGCAAGCTGGAAACGAGACGGCGTCCTCCAGTCCGACAGCTTCGGCGCAGCGAAAGGCAGCAGAAGCCAAGCTGCCCCCGGCGGAGCGCATGGAGGCTCGACTCAAAAGGTTCTTTGACCAGAGCTACCCACCTGCTCCTTCTGCTTCACCCCACGGTCGTATTGGCAGCCGCACCTGGGGCACTTGGATCCAACCCAAACCGCACTCGGGTGCGTTGCCTCTAGGCAGCATTCGGGACGGTTCGAGCTTGCCGCTGCTGAGCAAAGAGCGCGTCCCGGGTCAAGGCAAGTGTCGCGAGTTCGTGAAGGTCGAGCACGGGGTGGTGTGCGTCGGCGGGCGCTCGACCCTGGACATGGACTCGGCGTGGATGCGCGCCGGGCGCTGGACCATGCCCGCGCCGGGCCCGGTTCCGTACAACTACGCACTGAGTGTGGGCGCGCCGATGTTGGTGGCGCCGGTGCCCGAGTCTGAGTTCAAGTGGAAGCTCGGTAGCCGCAACCGACGCAAGATGCGTGGCTGGAACGCGGGGCACGACGAGCTGGCGCAAGACGAAGCCATCGTCGCCAATGGGCCCATCCCCGAGTTCCTTCGAGGCGGAAAGCGCGCCCCGACGCCCTGGGGCAAAGCCCGCGGCGTGTACAAGAAGCGGGCGCCGAATGGCGTCATGCTCGCCTACACCCGTGCCTTTGAAGCCTACGGGCGCACCTGGGTGCTGACCACGGACATGAGCGTCGTGCCCGCGCAGGGGCTCAAGCGCTTTGCGGTTTCGGGCTTTTCCGGAGTCGAGCTCGGCAAGGGCGCGCAGCTGCCCATCGCGTTCATGCGCAAAGGGGCCCAACCCAAATGGCGCAAGACCGACTCGGGCTTCGAGAAGACTTCCGAGACCTGGGCGCATCAGAGCTTCGTTGCGTTGACGGGAAATGTGGAACGGCACGATCGCAAGCGCTTCTACGAAACCAAGGACGGCGGGCACTACATCGAGAAGTCGAGCGCGCGCCTGATCGAGACCCGGAAGACGCCCTGGGAAGCGAAGAGGACCAAGTCCGGGCGCTGGGTTCACGTGCGGGTCAACCGAGGCACCCTCGTGTTGTACGAGGGCGCCACACCTGTGTTCGCGACCCTGATGTCACCCGGCAAAGAAGACGCCACGCCCTATGGCCGCTACTGGGTCGAGAGCAAACACCACGTCAGCACCATGACCACCGAAAGTGGTGACCCCAAACGCAGCTGGATCGCCGACGTGCCCTGGACCATCTACTTCCAGCGCCCCTACGCGATCCACGGCGCCTACTGGCACGAGGACTTCGGCGAGCGCAAGAGCGGCGGCTGCGTGAATCTCTCGCCCTTGGACGCCAAGCGCGTCTTCGAGTGGGTCAAGCCCGACTTGCCCTCAGGCTGGGGCAGCGTGCAAACCTACGGCATGGGCGCGAAAACCTTCGTACTGGTCGAAGGCTAACCCCGGCGGCGCTTCCGGGCGCGACGCCAGTCGCCGCTATTCCTGTACGGCGTCCTCGCACATGCCCGTGGTGCTTCCCGGGCTGGTCTCGCCGCAGACTCCATCGATTGGAGCGCAGGCCGCCGCTGGGCACACGATCCCCTCTGAGCAATTGAGCTTGTCCCACTCGTTCTGGAGTCGATCGAGCTTTTCCACCGCGTCGGTGTTGTCCGGATTGATGGCCGTGGGGCACCCGCAACCCGGGTGAGCCAGGACTTTCTTGGTGCATTGGATCGCGTCCAGGATGGGCGAACACGCCTTCGCGTGCGTCGTGCTGTGGCGCAGTGGGGCGCTCGCTCGCATCCGCTCGTCTCCAGTCATCAGCATCGCACGCCCCGGACGGGCAATTGACGAGCGCCCGACCGAAAGCCCAAGCTTGGTTTCGGAACCCAAAGGGATCTAGTCTGACGCCATGGGTGGAGACGACCGAGATACGATCCTCAAGCGGCGCGCGCACTTCGTTGCGGCCGCGCTCGCGAGCGCCGGGGTCGTCGGCTCCGTGTCACCGAGCTGCGCCAAGAAGGATCCGCCTGCGTCGCCGGTCACCAGCGTGCACGTCGCAGAGGCTGGTGCGGAAAGCATCGAACCCGACGCCGAGGCGCCCCCTGTCGAGCCTACAGAACTGCCTGATGCGGGAGCCAACAGCGAAGCCGCGGGACAAGAACTCACGACCTCACAGCCGCCCGACACGGCAACGCCGCCCAAACCTCCACCTCGCCCGTGCCTGTCTCCTCCCGCGCCAGGTCATAGGGGCACCAAACCCCAGATCTGTCTGGATTTCGTGAACTGAGCCATGCCTGCAGACGACCGAGACGCAATCCTCAGACGACGCGCGCGCTTCGTCGCCGCCGCGTTGGCAAGCGCTGGGGTGGTGGGCCCGGCCGCGCAAGGTTGCGCCAAGAAGGACGTGTCTCCGCCGGCAACGAGCGTTCAAGTCGCTGAACCCGATGCTGAAGCGCCAGAGGACGAAGCGGGCGCCGTGCCTTCGGAACAACCCGACGCCGACCTTCCCGCCGGCGAGGGCGAGGACGCCGGCGCTCCGCCTCCACCAATTCCTGGCCCCTGCCTTTCGCCGCCAGCACCGGATCCCGGCCCCGGGCCGCAGGTTTGCTTGGAAGTGCCCCAAGCTTGCCTATCCGCACCCGAAGATACGGGCTGAACGTTTGAGTCGTCGCGTGCAACGCGCGGCGCACCGAGGGATCCGTCTCGACAGGGGTACCGCGAGCGGTTAAGCCCCCCGCATGCGCATTGCAGTAGTGGGCTCTGGGTACGTCGGCTTGGTGGCTGGCGCTTGCTTCGCTGACGTTGGCGTCGACGTGACCTGCGTGGATGTCGACGAGAAGAAATTGGAGAAGCTTCGGGTTGGGGACGTGCCCTTCTTTGAACCCCGGCTCGACGATCTGGTAAAGCATAACTACCCAGATCGCCTCAAGTTCAGCTCGGACTTGAAGGACTCGATCAAGGGCCGCTCGGTCGTATTCATCGCGGTGGGCACGCCACCGAACGAAGATGGCTCAGCGGATCTGAAGCACGTGCTCAAAGTCGCAAAGGACGTCGCCAGCATGGCGGAAAACGACGTGGTGCTGGTGCTCAAGAGCACGGTGCCCGTTGGCACCAACAAGAAGGTGCGCGAAGTCGTGCAAGGCCTGTCCAAGCACAAGGTCAGCGTGGTGAGCAATCCGGAGTTCTTGAAAGAGGGCGACGCAGTCAACGACTTCCTCAAGCCTGACCGAATCGTGATCGGCACCGATGACGACCGCGCCGTGGAATTGATGACGCGGCTATACGCGCCCTTCAATCGCCAGAGCAACCGCCTGCACTGCATGGCACCGGCAAGCGCGGAGATCGTAAAGTACGCGGCCAACGCGCTGCTGGCTACGAAAATCTCCTTCATGAACGAGATTGCGCATCTCTGCGACGTGGTCGGAGCCGACGTGGAGCACGTGCGCCTCGCGGTGGGCGCTGACGAGCGCATCGGGTTGCAGTTCTTGTACCCGGGCCTCGGCTTCGGCGGCAGCTGCTTCCCCAAAGATCTGCGCGCCCTAGTGCACACCGCCAAAGAGCTAGGCGTGGCCGTGAGCGTGGCGGATGCCGCCCGAGCGGCCAACGAAGTTCCAGTGCAAACCATGCTCCAGCGCATGGAGGCGGACTTGGGCGAGTTGAAGGGCAAAGTGGTCGCGGTTTGGGGCCTCGCCTTCAAACCGAAGACGGATGATGTGCGGGAGGCCGCTGCGCTGCGCCTGATCGCCGAGTTGGTCAAACGCGGAGCTACCATTCGGACCACGGATCCCGAAGCACAAGAGACCGCCACGGTCTGGCTGAAAGAGCATGACGTCACCACCGGCGTCGAGATGTTCGACAACCTGTACGAAACCTGTCGCGGCGCGGACGCCGTGGTGCTCGCCACGGAGTGGAACCACTTCCGCTCGCCAGACCTGGAGCGGGTCAAAAAGCTCATGCGCGGTCGCCACGTCTTCGACGGCCGAAACGTGCTGGTGCCCGAATCCGTATCCGAAGCGGGCCTGGCCTATCGCGGCATGGGCCGCCCAGCGCGGGACTGAAGACCAGAGCACCGCGGCAGAACACCCATGAGCCGCAAATCTGGGCCGACGACAGTGTGCCCACCGGCGAGGATTGGCATCCTGCGGGGATGTCCCGCGCGCTGGAGTGTCTGATGCTGACGACACTGCTAGTCGTTGCGGGTTGCTCTTCCAAGTCCTCCCATAGCCAAAGCGGAGGAGCGGGTGGCCAAGCCACGGGTGGTGCGTCAGGCATGGGCGGGGGCCAAGCTGGCAGCGCCGGCTCAGGGGGAGTCGGAGGATGTCCGTCCTGGTGCGGCGGGGGCGAGTGCACGAGCGGCGTATGCGAGCTCGCCCCAAACGAGGCGGCGGCGGACTTCTTGTCTCAGGACGACGAATACTTGTACTGGACGGAGTCGACCAAGGTGCGGCGCATCCCAAAGGATCGCAGTACCGGAACGCAAAGCATTGCCGACCTGGGCCCAGGATCAACGCTCGAGGGCTGCGCGGTGGATGCGACCGACATCTACTTCGCGGTGAAGAACCATGGCCTCGTCTACCGTGCAAAGAAGGATGGGAGCGAGCTTCACACGGCGCTTTTCGCCAGCGGTCCGGCAGGTCCCGTCGACGTCGCCATCGACGCCCAGCACGTGTATTGGACCAATACAAACCAAGGGACGGTCGAGCGTGTGTCAAAGACGTCAGGACCCACAGAGACGATCGCATCGAATTTGCCCGGTCTGTGGGCGTTGGCAGTCGACGATTCCGCTGTCTACTTGGCCACGGATCAGGCGCTGTTCTCGTGTGCAAAGAAGGTGGGTTGCGTACCCAAAGAGCTGGCCAACGGTTCGGCCACCACAGGGTGGAGAGCCGACCCGAAGCTGCGTTTGGGCAACTCATCGGTTTTCCTCACTGCCTCACAACAAGTCCTCGGTGTGCCGCTCGGCGGGGGAAACCCCGATCAAGCTCGAACCGACCCCGGAGCCCTTGGACGGTTTGGCCGTCCGAGACGGCTCCGTCTACTGGGTAACCACGAGTGGCGGCATGTTGAAACGTGCCAATTCGAAAGGCGACATCGCCACGGTTGCGAGCCAGCAGCCGTATGTAGAGCACATCGTGGTGGACGATCATTTCGCATACTGGCTCAAGCGACGCCAGGCGGCGGGCAACGAGTATCAACTCCGCAAGACTCGTCTTCCGGCGCCGTGACCCCGTCACTCGAGCTCATCCCTTGGTATCCAAGCGTGTCACTCCATCCCAGTTCGCTGGGGAGGCCACCCCCAGCCGTTCGCAGCGCTCGATGTAGAGAGCGGCGGCCTGGTCCCCTGGACACGCCTGGAGAGTCTGCCGGAATACACGGAGTGCTTCCTTGAACTCGCCGTTCCGATAGTCCGCGAGGCCAGCAGAGAATTGCTCCAACGTTTGCCGCTTGCGCCGACGAACCGCCTCCGACTGCGCATCGAGGACTTCGTAGATAACGACGGCCTCCTGCTTGCCCTTGGCTACTACCCGATCGACTTCGCGAAGCAACACAGCGTCCGGCTTCGCGAGGCGTTGCACCAGGGCCTCGGTCACGAGCAGTGGCGCGCCATAGAGCTTCGTCATTCCTTCGACTCGCGCCGCGAGGTTGACGCTGTCACCGATGACGTTGGTGTCGAGCCGGTCGCCGCTACCTAGTGTCCCCAGCATGACCTTGCCCGTGTGCAGACCAACTCCAATGGCCACTTCTGGTTTCCCATTCCTGGCGCGCTCGGCGTTCCAACGCTCGAGAGCGCTGAACATCTCGATGCCACCGCGCAGCGCCTTGTCGACGTCTGTGTGAAAGAGAGCCATCAGGCCATCGCCAGTGTACGTGTTGATGAAGCCACCTTGCCTGTGAATGCGAGGCTCCACCTGGGCCAAAAAGTCATTGACGAGCTGAATGGTCTCTTCGGGTGTCAAGCATTCCGACAGTGACGTGAAAGAACGGATGTCGCAGAACAAGACCGTCAACTCGAGCTCCACTTGATCCCCGACGCGGATGTCTCGCACCGAGGGTTTGTCCAGGAGGTCGAGGAACTCGAAGGGAACGAAACGACGGATGGCGCGGTTCGTGAAGTCCAGCTCGTCCATCGAGCGAATGAATTGGACCAGCAGCGCATAGGCCGTCGCGAGAATCAAGATGACCGCAGCCGCGTTGGTGCTCGGGAAGGGCGGCCAACGCAAGGTGTCAGCTATGGGCTCGTAGGCGGCGACGACGGCGGCCAAGATCCAACCAATCCCGACAGTCCGCGCATCCCGGTTGCCTCGGAAGACCTCGTAGGTCGTGAGACACACGATCGCGAGCAAAGCGGCCAGCAAGACGACAACTCGGAATCCCCCAACCAGATCCCGACCCAGGGAAACCCGAAACAGTACGGCAGCGCTGGCAAGCCACAGGCTGATCTGCAGCGCTCGCCAGAACCAGGGCGCCTTGCCGCGCCGGAGGAACTCCCAGCTCATTTCGAGGATCGCAGCCAAACCGAGGCTGAAGATCATCGGGACCCCCTCCCAACCCCAAGGCAAGTAGGCGGTCTCTACGTAGTCCGACAAACCCGCGCTGGTGGACGACACCAGGAAACAACTTGAAGTAAGCGCAAACCACAGATCTGCGCGCCGCTCTCGACGACGCCACCACAGCTGAAAAAAGAAGATGGTACAAACCATCCACGCCAAGGAGGTCGAGAAGATCAGAAAAAGCCGGGGGTGCGTGCGCGTCACCTCCAGCTGCGCTTGGGATTCGACGGCGCTGGCTTGGCCAAACAGGCGTAGGCTCGATTGAAAACGCTGAGCGTGAATTCTCTGCTTCTCCGGCAAGGTCGTGCGAACGGCAACGAGCAGCTCGCCGTCCGCGGCTGCCTCCGAAGACACACGCAGCGCGACGGGGCGGCGAAGACGGATGGGCGCCTCTGCATCCATGCTGCCCCACGCCCCAATGCGCGTTCCGTCTATAAACAACTCGTAGTTGCAGCTGGCAACACCAAGGGATAGCGCCATTTCTCCGTTGGCTGCCTGCGCTACAGCGCCCGGCGAAAAGGCGACGTGTTTGCGGAACCACACGACGCGCTGAAGCGCAATCGCCTTGTCCAACGTCCCGGATAGCTCGCGCCTCTCCCAAGCCGAGTCGTCGAACTCCGGATCTGCAAACTTCAGGTCGTCTCCGCCAGCGACCGCCCAGTCGCCCAGTATCTCGGCGGGAGGATCTACGGATGAGATGGGCGCTTCGGCCCGCGCGGTGCCGAGCCATGCCAAGCATGACACAATGACCAACCACAGTACGAGGAGCGCGCGGGCCACGCGCACGACAATGCCAGAACTCCGCGGCGGTGTCGTCGCAGCGCCGGGCTGGTCTGAGCTCCTTTCCAGATCAGCTAGGAACGAGCACCAAGGCCGCCAGCGGCGGTAGCGACAGCTCCCAGGAGTGCGCGCGACCGTGCTGCTCGACGGGCTCTGCTTCGACGCTCTTGGCGGCGTAGTAACCACCGCCACCCCAGGTTGCATCATCGGTGTTGAGCAGCACCCGCCAGGTCCCGCCTCCGGGCGCTCCGATGCGGTAGCCATCTCGGGGCACGGGCGTCAGGTTCAGTACGACGGCGGCAACATCGTCGCCAGAGCGACGCAGGTACGAAAGCACGGAGCTGGCGTGATCGGCGGCGTCGATCCACTCGAAGCTCGCTGGGTCCGGGTCATCTCGCCACAGGGCGGGCGTCTCGCGATACATATGACCCAAAGCCTTCATATACTCGAAGTACTTCTGCCGGTCCGCATCTGAAAGCAGGTGCCAGTCGACACTGCCATCGTGATTCCACTCGGACTCTTGCGCAATCTCTTGGCCCATGAAGATGAGCTGCTTGCCGGGTCGGGTGTACTGATAGGCCGCCAGCGCACGGAGGTTCGCAAGCTTCTGCCACTTGTCCCCAGGCATCTTCGAATAGAGCGATCCCTTTCCGTGAACGACCTCGTCGTGGGAAAGAGAGTTCACGAAACACTCGTGATACTCGTAGATCATTGAAAACGTGAGCTGGTCCTGATGGTGGGTGCGGTGAATGGGCTCCTTTTCGAAGTACTTCAACGTGTCGTGCATCCAGCCCATGTTCCACTTGAAGGTGAAACCCAACCCACCGTCCACGGCGGGCTTGGTCACTCCGCCCCAAGCCGTAGACTCTTCCGCGATGGTGAACGCGCCGGGCGCCTCTTCTGTGATGATGTGGTTCACGGTTTTGATCAGATCGATGGCGTCGATGTTCTCGCGCCCACCGTATTGATTCGGCACCCATTGCCCGTCTTCGCGGCTGTAGTCGAGGTAGAGCATCGAGGCGACGGCATCCACACGCAAAGCATCGATGTGAAACTCCTTGAGCCAATATAGAGCATTCGCCAGCAAGAACGAGCGCACTTCGCTGCGACCGTAGTTGAAGATCAGCGTGCCCCAATCCGGATGCTCTCCCCGGCGCGCGTCTTCATGTTCGTATAGACAGGTCCCATCGAATCGAGCCAAGGCGAATTCATCCTTAGGAAAGTGCGCGGGGACCCAGTCCAAGATCACGCCGATGCCCGCTTGGTGCAGCGCGTCTACGAAAAAGCGGAAGTCGTCCGCATCCCCGTAACGCGCAGAGGGGGCGAAGTAGCCGGAAACCTGATAGCCCCAGGAGCCAAAAAAGGGATGCTCCGCCACGGGCATCAGCTCCACATGGGTGCAACCCAGCGCCTGGACGTGCTCGACCAGCTGGGTGGCCAGTTCACGATAGTGCAAGGATCTATTGCCTGCTTCCGGCACACGGCGCCACGACCCAGTGTGGATCTCGTAGGCAGTCATGGGCTGTCGCCGAGGATCGAGCTGGCTGCGCCGTCGCATCCAGGCGTCGTCGCCCCAGCTGTATCCGGATGCCACGACGACGCTGGCCGTTTTCGGCGGCACCTCCATCTGCTTGGCATAGGGATCCGCCTTTTGCAGCACTGCATTCGAGCCGGTGCGAACTTCGAACTTGTAGTGGGCCCCCGCAGCGACCTCGGGAACGAACAGCTCCCACACCCCTGAGGAACCCAAACTCCGCATCGGATGCAGGCGCCCATCCCAGCCATTGAAGTCCCCGATGACGCTGACGCTCTTCGCACTCGGAGCCCAAACAGCAAACGCCGTGCCTTTCACACCGTCTAGCTCGCGAGCATTTGCGCCCATGCACCGCCACAGCTCACGGTGATTCCCTTCGTTAAAGAGGTGCAGATCCGTATCTCCCACGCTTGGGAGAAAACGGTAGCGATCTTGGCATTGCCAGGTCGTGCCATCGCAGAATACGAAGCGGATGTCATGAGGGAACGGCAACTTCGCGTTCTCGAAGAACGCGAGAAACAATCCTCGGCCAGCACCGTGCATCGGCTGCGGCTCGCCCCCGACGAGACAGCGGGCCTCAGTGGCCTCCGGGTGGAATGCGCGCACGACGACGCCGCGGACACCGGGCGACTCGTAGACGTGAGCGCCCAAAAGGCCGTGGGGATCGTGGAGTTCACCCCTCGCCAGTCGCGCCCGGGCATCGGCGTCTCCGGTCATTTCTGGATCAATGCGGTCCGTCGCTCTCATGGGGCAGTTCGGCGCGACGATAGCGGCTGCCGCCCGGCGTGTGCACTACTATTGCAAGCGCAGTTTTCGCTGAGCATTCCCCTGGAACGGCGCTGCCGCCATGGCAATTCAGCCAGTGACCGCCATGGGTGCCGACGCTGTGGCTTCGACCGCCTCGTCCGGGACGTTCAGTTTCACCCGATTGCGCCCTGCGCGTTTCGCCGCGTATAGAGCCTCGTCCGCCAGGGCAAATAGGCGCGCTCCGTCGCGAGTGCCCGGTTGGCGCAATGTAGCAACCCCGAAGCTCGCCGTGACTCGCAGGTCGCCCTGCTCGGACGGGATGAGTTCAGATTCCAAGGCCTGCCTCAGCCGCTCGGCGACCACGCCGGCTCCGTCGGGCTCCGTGGCGGGCAAAAGCACGACGAACTCTTCGCCGCCGTAGCGCGCCGGCACATCCCCGGTCCGGACCTTCTCCTTCAGTACCTTCGCCACCACTTTGAGCACGTCGTCGCCGGTCTGATGACCATAGGTGTCGTTGAACTTCTTGAAGTGGTCGACGTCGACGACAATCAGACTGAGATGGCTGCCTTCCCGTTCTGCGCGGGCAAGGTCACGAGTCAGCGCGTCTTCGAAGGCCCGCTTGTTGAGCATGCCAGTGAGGCCATCCGTGATCGCTAGTGCCTGTAGCTTCTCATTGGCGGCTTCCAGCTCGGAAGTCAGTTTCTCCTTTTCGACGATCAACACCTCGAGGCGCCGCACCACGCCTTCGTATTGCATGTTCAACTCGAACAAGGAGCGTTGAGCATCTGCCGCCAAGACGTCCAAATCCGGTTGCGGCCCGACCTCGCGATTAAAGCCGTGCGCGGCCGAAATCAGTTGCTCGGGAATTGCGTGGAGGATGGCATCCGCATCCACGGCAGAGAGTCCGACGCGGACCGCGGCTTGCTCCGCCTGGGCGCGGGAGCTGACGACGTCGCCACCTTCGAAGGCGCCGGCAAAGCGCTCGGCCGCCCAGGCAATCTGGGCGGTGCGATCTTTCGGGCACCCTGTATCGTGATGATGGCGAATCGCCGCAATCGTGGACTTGGGCAAGTGGAATTCGGCGGCGATGGTGGCGCCGGCAACATCATGCGGGTCCAGCTCCTCTGCGCGCTCGAAGAGCGTGCGGTACGCCGCAGGGCGGCGCGCGATGTCGCCGGCTCTGGACACGTCCGCCCGGGCGTAGGACAGCACACCAACTTCTAAGAACAGGCCCACTGTGAAATGTTCGTCCGTGTAGTGCTCACCTAGCCCCTCAGCGATCATGCGAGCGGCCACGGCTCTACGCAGACAAATCGCAAGCAGGTCGTCACCATCTTTGCCGAGGGGAACCATGTCCGATACTGCCAGAGACAGACCGATGTTGCGCAATCCCCGGACTCCCAACATGGAGGCCGCCTGTCCCACATCGCTGACGTCGCGCGGCACGCCCAGGGCGGCGCTGTTCACGACGGAAAGCACGCGCACGGCAAAGGCCGGATCTGCCGTGGCAAGCTGCGCGAGCTGCTGAACGGATGCGTCCTCGCGCAGGCTCTGCTCGACGATGCGCGCCGCCATGATGGCCAGCGGAGAGCGCTTTTCCTGCGGATCTTTCGTCATCGTTCCTGCCCCACTTCCTTGCCCCGGCGGATTGTCCATAGGAACGACCATCGCCGCCCAGGCTTGAGAGGTAGGCAGATCATCTACATTGGCGCCATCGCGAGGAGACCCTGAAGAAGCCGCAAAACGTCGACCCGCAGCCTCTAAAACACTATAGTTTTGGTGCGTGCGAGATACACCTGTCACCTGGCCCGAGCACAACCATCAGAGGGGCGCCTCCCGCGATTCGAAGGAGTCGCGCTTCTTCGTGCTCCGTCTAAAAGACCGCGAAATCCTGATGCCCCGGGGCGAGTTCGTCGTCGGACGCAGCCGTTCCTGCGACTTGGTGGTCGATGACATGCTGATTTCCCGCAGACATGCTCGCTTCTTCGTCTCGCGGGATTCGCTTTTTGTCGAGGATCTCGGGAGCGCGAATGGCGTCTTGGTCAACGAGGCACCAGCCAGTGGCGCGATTGCGCTCAAAAACGGGGATCGCGTTATCGTCGGTACCAACGAGTTGATCGTTCAGGTGGTCGACCACGTCGCCGAACGCGAGACGAAACCACCGGCTCCGCCACCACCGGCCCCCAAACCGACGCAGCCGCGCGTACCAATGACCGAAGAGGACATCCCGGTCGTGCTGCCGGCTCCGACCCTCGAGATCGCCGCTTCGCCGGAAGCTGGCAGTTTCGACGACAACGCCGACGAAACCCTGCGCACGGAGAAGATGGATGGCCTGGCCACCATGGCGCGCTTGGCCGACCGGATGATCAGCATGGGCCGAGGGGACGCCGCAGTGCGCCTGCTGGGGGATCACTTGCGGGATCTACTGAACAAAGTGCAACGCGGGCGGACGGTGCCCGCCAACACCTTGGAGACCGCGGGCATCTACGCGATGAAGCTCACGGACATCAGCAAAGATGGCAGTTGGGCCACCCTCGCCGTGGAGCTTTTTTCTCACGCCCGAAAACCTTTGCCCCTCAAGGCCGTCCAACTGCTGGAGAGCATGGGTCCTCAGGTGCAGAACTTCGATCGCCAGAAACTGGCCTTCTACAAGGCGGCCCTGCGAGAGGCACACGAGTTTTCACCCGACGAAATCACGGCGGCAGAGCGGATTCTGAAAATACCCGTGCGATAGAGCTGTGAACACGGCGGAGCACCTCACCGATTTCAACGCGCGCCGCAGGCTCGCGGGGACGCGGCTGGGTCGCTATCAGGTTGGACCGCGCTTGGGGGCGGGCGGGACGGCCTCCGTGTATCTGGCCCGGCTAGCCGGACCCCATAGCTTCGAGCGCTTGGTCGCCCTGAAGGTCGTTCATGATCATCTCTCCGAGGAGCGCGAGTTCATCAGTCAGTTCCTCGACGAGGCCAACCTGCTCGTTCGCCTCAACCATTCGAATATCGTGCAAGTGCACGAGCTCGGCCGCGAGGGCCATACGCTGTTCTTGGCTATCGAGTACCTGGACGGTCAACCCTTGTCCAAGCTCGTGTATCGCCTTGCAGACGAAGGCAAGCGGCTCCCACCGGAGATTGTCGCGTGGGTGGGCTCCCAAGTAGCAGACGGCTTGGCGTATGCACACGACTTGAAGGATGACGAAGGAAAACCGGTGGGGCTCGTGCACCGAGACATCAGCCCTCAGAACATCTTCATCACCTACGATGGCGCGGTGAAGATCATCGACTTCGGCATCGCGCGCGCTGCGGGTCGCTTGGCTCAGACCACCCTGGGCAAGATCAAGGGCAAGTTCAGCTACATGGCGCCGGAGCAAGTCTTGGGCTCCGAGTTCGACCATCGCGTCGACCTATTCGCACTCGGCGCCACCCTCTACGAGTGCGCCATTGGAGCTCGGCTCTTCGCAGGAAAAGACGACACGGACACACTGCACCAGCTCTTGTTCGAGGACGTACCCGACCCGCGGACGCGCATTCCAGACTTCCCGACGGAACTCGCGCTGTGCCTGAAGCGTGCCCTCGCGAGCAAGCCTGAAGTGCGATACCCGAGCGGCGCGCCCTTTCGGGACGACCTAGACGCCTTCCTGCGCAGGGCAGCACCCAACGTCGACCTGAGGGAGAAGCTTAGTGTGCTCCTGCGCCAAACCTTCGAGGCTGATCGCAAACGGCAGAACGAGGCCATCGAGAAGCTGCGTGACGCGGAAGATTCCGATGACGGGGCGGTAGCGCTCGCAGGAGACGACACGTCAACCATGGCCGCGAGCGGCGCGAAACGCAGATTGGTCACAGCGGGCATCGCAGCAGTCGTCGTTTTGGCTGGAGTCACGACCTGGGCCCTGACGCGCCCCCAAGCGCCGGCGCCGGAGCCCATGCCATCGGCGGCGACTGCAGCTCCAATTGCCACGTCCGTGAGCATCGAAGTCACGGTGCAACCGCCCATGGACGCGATCATCGAAATCGACGGCAAGCGTGCGACGGGGAACCCCGCGCGAACCGAAATACTGCGAAGCGCCACGCCCGTATCCATCCGGGTGACTGCCGAGGGCAAGGCCCCCGCAGAACTCAAAGTCGTGCCCGACAAGGATCGGAGCGTCGTCATCCCATTGACGGACAAGCCAAAGCCAGCGCCTTCCGCGAGCACCCCCAAGCCAAAGCCGGCCAGCGGAGGGCCTAGGCCGGGCCCGAAGCCACAGAAACCCGGCAATCTGGTGACGGACTACCCGTTCTAGAGTCGCCGCTGAACCGCGCGATTTGGCGTGATGCTGGGCGTGGATCGAAAAGCTGCGCTATCCTCCGCGGCCATGCGCCGTGTCGGGTTTGCTCTAGCCGCTCTCGTCGCAATGGCGGATGTGGCGCACGCGCAAGCACCGCCGTGTGAAGGCACACCGGCCGAGTGTGGCAAACAGGAATTCGAAGCGGGTATCAGAGCGTACCAGGCGGGTAACTTTGATCTGGCAGCCACCCACTTCGAGCGCGCACACGGGCATCGCGCCCACCCGGTCGTGTTGTTCAATTGGGCCTTGGCAGAAGCGCGCCAAGGCAAACCAGCGGAAGCGCTCGTGCATTTGGACCAAGTCCTTGCCGACCCGCAAACCCCGGAAAAACTGAAGCCCAAAGTCCAGGCGGAGCGCGAGCAAGCGAATCGCAACGTGGCTCGCGTGGTTGTGGACGCGGCGGGTGAGAACATCCAACTGTTCGTCGACGACGTGGCCCATCAGGGCGACCCCCCGGCCGCCGCCGTCAACCCAGGTCGCCATCAAGTGCGCGTCCTGATCGACGGTAAGCAGGCTCTCGCAAGAGGGATCGATGTGCGACCCGGAGAGACCCTGCGCCTCAACGTTCAACAATCTCGTGAGATTCTCGTGGGCGGAGGCGGAACGGGCGGGAGCGCCGGATCCCTTGCTACCGGCGGCGCCGAGGGTGATGGCGGCGCCAGCAGCGGGAGTGACAAGCCCCTAAACCCCTTGTGGTTCTACGTGAGCGCAGGTGCAACGGTCGTTTTGGGCGGCGTTACAGTCTGGAGCGCCCTGGACACCCAGAGCGCCTTCGACGAGTACGAAAGCGACTTACCGATGTTGACCCAAGCGCAAGCCGACAGCCGAGTTGAGGACGGCCACGCGAAGGAAACCCGTACCAACATCCTGCTAGGCGCCACGGCCGTGGCGGGCGTGGCCACGGCCGCGATAGGAGTCTTTTTCGTCGATTGGTCGGGCAGGGGCGGCAAACCCGCCCAAGGGCTCTACCTGTCACCCACGGGCGCGAGCTACTTGCACCGATTCTAGCCTAGCCCTGTGGATCGTAGGAAAGCAGCACGAGCGAATGCGGCGCCACGGAGATCTCCCGCCCACGGGGGACGTCGTGGGACTGTTGCGCGGTATTGACGATCTCGTGCCAAGTGCCGCTGCTGGGCATGGCGGGTAGCTTGGCTTGGCGAGCCCGGGCGCCGGCATTGAACCAAAGCAACAACGTATTGCCGCGGTTGGGACGACCCCGCTCGTCCAACTCGTCCGAAGACTGGCCGTGGATCAACATGCCGAGCACCCGAAGCTGAGGGTTCTGCCAGTCGTCATCGCCCAGCTCACGACCATCGGGCCGCAGCCATTGCACGTCTTTGACACCGGTGTCTGCGGCAGGATCCCCGGCGAAGAACTTGCGGCGACGAAACACTGGGTTGTTCGACCGGAGCTGGAACACTCTGCGTGCGAAGGACAGCAGCTCCTGCGCCTTCGCGTCGAGATCCCAGTCGAGCCAGGTCGTCTCGTTGTCCTGGCAATAGGCGTTGTTGTTGCCGTGTTGAGTTCTGCCGATCTCGTCGCCGTGAGAAATCATCGGTACACCCTGGGAGAACGCCAGGGTTGCGAAGAAGTTCTTCAGCAGCCGTTCGCGATGCCGCAGCACCTGAGGCGCATCACTTGGCCCTTCGACTCCCCAGTTCCGACTCGCGTTGTCGTCGTGGCCGTCGCGGTTTTCTTCACCGTTGGCCTCGTTGTGCTTCTCTTCATAGGTGACCAGATCGCGCAAGCTGAAGCCATCATGGCAGGTAATGAAGTTCACGCTGGCGTAGGGGCCTCGGTCGCTGCCCTGAAAGATATCGCTGGACCCGCTCAAGCGAGAGGCCAGCACCGGAACTTGAGCTTCGTCGCCTCTCCAGAATCTGCGAATCGCATCCCGGTAGCGTCCGTTCCACTCCGCCCAGCCCGGAGGAAACGCTCCCAACTGGTAACCGCCGGACCCCACGTCCCAGGGCTCCGCAATGAGTTTCGAGCGTCCCAGGATGGGGTCTTGTTGGATCGTGGCGAAGAAGCGCGAAAAACTGGAAAACTCCTCGGGATCTCGTGCCAGCGCCGGCGCCAAGTCGAAGCGGAAGCCATCCACGTGCATCTCGCTGACCCAGTACCTGAGGCTATCCAACACAAGCTGAAGCACTCGCGGGTGCGGCACGTTCAAGGTGTTGCCACAGCCCGTGAAGTCCTGGCAGTAGCGCTCTTCGCCAGCGCTTAGGCGGTAGTAGGCCCGATTGTCGATGCCGCGGAAACACAGGGTCGGCCCCAAGTGGTTTCCCTCGGCTGTGTGGTTGTAAACCACGTCGAGCAAGACCTCGATCCCTACCCGGTGAAACGCCTTCACCATGGTCTTGAATTCGTCCACCTGCCCACCGAGGCTGTTGCTGGCGTACCTGGGATCTGGGGCAAAGAAGCCAATGCTGTTGTAGCCCCAGTAGTTCGAAAGCCCGAGTTGGCTGAGGCGATGCTCGGAAACGAAGTGGTGCACAGGCAATAGCTGAACTGCAGTGACACCGAGGGCCAACAGGTGATCCAGGATGGGATCCGATGCGAGCCCCAGATAGGTGCCGCGTTGCGCTTGGGGCACATCGGGGTGGCGCGCGGTCATCCCTTTCACGTGGCACTCGTAGATCAACGTGCGTGTCCAGGGCGTATGCGGCGCTCGGTCGTCCCCCCAAGTGAATGCAGCATCGACGACCACGCTCTTTGGCAGGAAGGCAGCGCTATCGGTTTCGGACATTACCAAGTCCGTGGCGTCGTGCCCCACCAGGTAGCCGAAGAGCGCGTCGCTCCACTCGACGCCCCCGCTGATGGCTTTGGCGTAGGGATCGATCAGAAGCTTGTTCGGATTGAATCGCTTGCCGCGCTCGGGGTCCCAGGGGCCATGGGCGCGGTAACCGTACTGCTGGCCGGGACGAACGTCGGGTAGGTAGCAGTGAAAGATCCGCGCATCCCGCTCGTGCATATCGATGCGCCGCTCGCCTCCATTGGCGTCGAACAAGCACAGTTGCACGGCGTCAGCACCATGGGAGAACACGGCGAAATTGACGCCCTCTCCGTCCCAGGTCGCACCGAGGGGATTGGGATGTCCCGGCCAGATCCGCATTTGCAGTGACGCAGAAACTACCCCGAGGACGCTTGCTCGCAAAAGGGCCGTCGATGCACGGCCAAAAGCCCGCGCATTGGAATGTTTGCCCAAGCACAGGCAGGGTGCCCGACCCCTCGCTCACCGCGCGCTCAGGCGTTCTTCAGCCGCGATGAGCTCAAACGTCCTTCAACACTTCGAGGAAGGCTTCGCCGTAGGCCGACAACTTCTTCGGCCCCACCCCGGGCACCCCCGCCATTTCTTCCAGGCTTCGTGGGCGACGCGTTGCCATCTCGAGTAGGGTGCGATCGTTGAAGACCACGTACGCCGGGACTCGTTTGGCCTTCGCCAAATCCCGGCGAAGAGCCTTGAGCGCGGAAAAAAGCTCCTCGTCCGCGCCGTCCACGAGCTCCGCCACGGCGCGCCGGGGTACGGGTCGCGAGATCAGGGTTCCAAGCACGTTTGCCGGCGAGCACGCGTCACAGGAGCGGTCGCAGGGGTCGATGTCTTCGCCAAACCAAGCGGCCAGCGCACGGTGCCGGCAGCTGCGAGATTCGGCGAATTCGAACATCTCCCGAACCATTCGGCTCGTGCGCAGCGCCTGCTCTTCCGAAGCCTCGTCCGCAAAGCGGTCGTAGGTCATGACCTCGGAGAACGAGTAGAACAGCACGCACTCGCTCTCGAGGCCATCACGGCCCGCTCGACCGATCTCTTGGTAGTAGCCCTCGATGGAGCGCGGCAGGTCTCGATGCACGATGAAACGTACGTCCGGCTTGTCGATCCCCATGCCGAAGGCAATCGTAGCGACCACGACGTCGACGTCGTCAGCGCGGAAAGCGTCCTGCACCCGGGTGCGTTCTTCGGGCTCGAGGCCCGCGTGATAGGCCGCCGCGCGCACCCCCGCCCCGCACAGAAGCTCCGCCGTCTTCTCGGTGGACTTGCGGGATAGGCAGTACACGATGCCGCTTTGCCCGGGACGGGATTGAACGAAACTCGTGATCGCCTTACCGACCCCCGGGATGCGCCGCCCGGAGTCCTTACTGCCCTTGCGAATCGCAAACAGCTTGAGGTTCTCGCGGAAGAAACTGCCCCGGAACAAAGTGGGGTTCTTCATGGCCAGCTGCGCCACGATGTCCTCGGTGACCTCTTCCGTGGCCGTCGCGGTGAGCGCCAAGATGGGAACGTCAGCGTGGCGCCGCTTGAGCCCTGCAAGGGCGCGGTAGGCGGGACGGAAATCATGACCCCACTGGCTAATGCAGTGCGCCTCGTCCACGGCGATGAGCGAAATGTGCATGCCCTCCAAGGTGCGCCCGGCGGAGGCGAGCAAGCCTTCCGGTGCAACGTAGACGAGCTCGAACTCGCCAGCGCGGATGCGCGCGGCGCGTTCTTCTCGCTCCTCCAGGGGCACGGAGGAGTTCAAATAGGTGGCAGAGAGCCCCACCTCGTTGAGCGCATCCACTTGGTCCTTCATCAGAGCGATCAGCGGGGACACCACCAGCGTCACCCCGCCGAGCACCCGCGCAGGGATCTGAAACGTGATCGACTTGCCCGCTCCCGTAGGCATGATGCCCAGGCAATCCCGGCCGGAAAGCACTGCTTTGATGATCTCCCGCTGCCCGCGCCGAAAATCTGGGTAGCCAAAGACCTCCCGGAGCACTCGAGCCGCCTCGACCTGGTGATGCTCCCCAACCTGGGTCGCCACATCCCGGAGCACGCCGATATGCCCATCGTTGAAGGCCTGCGCGTTGCGGCGAAACGCGCGCCGGAGCTCGAGTAGCTCGCGCTGCGCCTCTTTGGAACGAGCGGCGTCGCGGCACATGGCTTCGAGCGCGGAAATCCGCTCGTCAATGGCGCCGGCCTGGACCATGGCGTCTTGTACCATGTGACCCGCGCCCCTCGGGCGTACGCGCCGTAGACTTTCACTAAATGGGTGCATGACGAAAAGCGGGGGCCGCAGGCGAGCGGCACGCCGCAGGAACCAATCGGCAGCAGCTCAGCTCTGTTGCTAAGAAAAACAAGATCCCTGAGCAACGGTCTCCAGCCGAGCAGCCGCAGCGCAGCTCTGCGCGGGCATTGAGGCGCGCTTTACATACAGCCGATGCGGCTTTTCGCAAGCACCATGTGGTCATAGTAAACGCTGCCGGCACCGCCTTTGGTAATGTAATTCTGAGGCCAGAACGCGTTGATTTTCAGGGCGGCGGTGGAGCGATACTGAAGATCCAACGGGACTTTCTGAGTTCCAGATGACGGTGGGTAGTCGGTGCAAGACTTGGCTGTGGCGCCATCGGGACAGAACTTGTCCTTCAACCAGTAGCCCAAGGGCGTGGCGTCGTTGTATTGGATCACGCTCTGGCCGTTCTTCCAGACTCCGAGCTCAGCACCTTTGCTGGAGGATGGGTCCGGGTTCAGCTTGATGTGGACTTCAATGCACATCCACTGGTCGTCATCGACCTTGAAACCAGCATCGTGAATGAGGGTATTTCCCCAGTATGCCGTGGAGCCTGATGGACTGTCCATCCACGAATGCATCTTCATCCAGTAGTTGTAGTAGTCCAGCCTGGGGTTTGCCCCACCACCCACGGGTTCGATTGACACGTTGAAGCGATCATCGCCGCTGGGCTTCAAGCCCGCCTGAGGGTTGGGCCAATTGCTGGCGGGGTTGTACCCACCAATCCACACTCCGGTGTGGTGCCACTGCACCCCACTTTCGTACTTTGCGTAGTAGCGGACGAAGAGTTCGTCATACCCAGGCTCCAGCTTCTTGAAAAAATCCGCCGCGTTCGGCCCAGCGCCGCTAGCGGTCATCTTCATGCTCTGTTTACCGCTACTCTTCGGGGGCACGTCTGAATCCAGAGCGAGCCCGGTCTTCTTTCCGTCGTCGTAGCGAGCCAGAACGGCATCGACATCTGCCTGCTCAAACCCTTCGTACCAAACGACGTCCGGATCTTTGTCGATCCCCACATCCCCCGGGTACTTCGCCGAAAGTCCACCAGGCGGCGCACCGCCGCTGGCACTACCGCCGCTGCTTGTCCCGCCGCTGCCTGTACCAGCCGCCCCGCCGGTGCTTGTGCCGGCCGAGCCGCCACTGCTGCTTCCTCCACTACTGGAACCGCCACTGCTCGCGCCGCCACTCGAAGGTGAACCGGACGAATCGTCCGAACCACATGCAGCAAGACTCAACAGTGAAACAATGATGGATGCGCGCTTCATGACTCGACTCCTTCACCGCAGTGCTCTGCCGCAAGTACGTACCGCTACAATACCTGAATCCGAGCTCGGGGCCCTCCGCGTGGCGGTTGATCATGCAAATCCAGGGCTTTGAGCGCCTTACCCAGAAGTCTGCGCTTTGGCATGATGTGTCCGTGACGAACTGGAAGGTACTGAGTGAACGGATAGTGCTCGAGCGCAAGTGGCTGACCATCACCGAGCAGCGCGTGGCACTGCCGCGAGACGTGGAGCTGGAGTTTCACCTGGTTGGCTCGCCAGATTGGACCAGCGTGTTGGCGCTGACTGAGCAGCGGCAGGTCGTTGTCGTCGAGCAGTACCGTCATGCATTGGCGGGCATCAGTCGAGAGTTGCCCGCGGGGGTCATCGATCCCGGCGAAACGCCTCTCCAAGCAGCCAAGCGGGAGCTGCTGGAAGAGACCGGCTACGCTTCGGAGGATTGGCGCGTGCTTTCCGTCGTGCGCACCGAACCGGTTCGCCACACCAACACCGCACACTTCTTTTTCGCGGCTGGAGCCGTGCGCACCCAGGACCCCACGCCAATGGAGGACGAGAACATCGTGGTGCGGCTCGCCGATGCCGAAGAGCTCCTGCGTTGGGTTGACCAAGGCGAGGTGGTGCATGGAATCCACGTGGGGGCAATCCTCTTGGCAGCACGGCGCGGCTGGGTTTGAAGCGACGATTCGAGTGGCGCGAGCCCAAGCCCAGTATCAGGCAAGTGCTCCGCGGGCACTAGTGGCGGTCCCAGCATCATCATGTGTCGCGACCCACTCACCTGAGTCGCGGAGACAAGAGGAAGGTCCCGGGTCAGAGCACCAAAGGGCCGCCCCAGCCGCTCGAAACCAGGCGTCGAGGACGATGGCTTGCCCGACGCCCCTTGCGCAATCCGGGACTGAACGCATTTCGGAACGTGGGGGCCCGACCTCGCTCGCTCCGTGTGGCCAGAGGGTTCAAAACGCCTTGAATCGCCGTGCCAAACGCGAGCGCTTGGGGCCGGGATCTTAGTCGTTCACGCTACGGCACGTGAGCCTTCGGTTCGACAATGCTCAGACGGGATTCAGAGAGCGCTCAAGCAGTTGCCTCAGGGCGGAGATAGGCTATGAACTGCGCCGGGTTGCGCCGAGAGCGCCCCACAACTTGGAGGAAAACCATGAAAAACCTTGCACCTTTTCTGCCCTTCTTCGCGATTGCCCTGTTGGCAGCCGCCTGCGGCAGTGATGATGACTCAAGCAGCGGGACCGGAGGCACTTCCAGCGGTGGCAGCGCTGGCTCTAGCACCGGTGGCGCCAACACGGGTGGCACCAACACGGGTGGCACCGCGGGAGCAACGGGTGGCGCAGCAGGCTCAGCCGGTAGCGCTGGCTCAGCGGGCTCGGCTGGTTCAGCCGGGTCCGCAGGTTCAGCCGGGTCCGCAGGTTCGGCGGGCAGCGGCGGCTCGGCCGGCTCAGCGGGATCAGGTGGCGCGTCAGGGAGCGGCGGTACCGGCGGCGGCTTGAGCAAATGCGCCCAGTTCGACAAGGACTACCAAACGGCGGTGCAAAGCGCGAAGGCGTGCAAGCTCACGGGCCTCAACAAGTGCGTCACCAAGGTCAAAGACAAGCTCAACTGCGGCTGCACCACGTACATCAACCTCGACAACACGGTTGCCGAAGCCGAGCGAGTCCTAGCAGAAAGTAAGTGGAAGGCGGCGGGATGCAAGGGCAGCTTGATATGCCCCAAGTGCCCGCTGATCGCGTCTGGCAAGTGCAGCGTCCAGGGCGGCTCGGGAGGATTCGTCGGCAAGTTGCAGTGCAACCCTTGAGGCCCATCTAGCGGAAACCGCAGGCGTGGCTTGCGTCCGCGATGTCACGCAACAAGCTGGACCCCGGGCGCAAGCGCGCTCGGGGTCTCTCGTTCTCGGGCCCAACCACCGACACGGGGCACACTCGCCAAGCACGTTCATTTCGCGGTAAAATGGTGGGATATCTGAAAGGAAGCCCTTAGATGCCAAAGTACTTCTCGTCACTTCTCGGGTTGATTCTCGCGACTACCGCTTGCGGCTCTTCTGGGGGCGGAGGGGGCGGCCCCAGCACGAGTCAGGGGGCCCTGCGACAGCTGGCCGAGCAGTACCCGACGCTTTCGGCGCAGATGTCAAAGCACGGCTAGACAGCTTGACGGTAGAAGAGCACTTCGTGCTCGACCTGGTGGGCAAGGAGTTCAAACCCGCCGTATTCCGCAAGGCCTGTGAGGTGGATCCGAACATCGGTTGGTCCTACTTCTCAGACCAAACCACGTCGAACTGCGCGCAGGCCGCTCAGCAGTGGCAAGACTACGTGCAGTGGCACCAGTCCACCTACGGTCCGGGCGCCGACGTCAACGAGAACGCCGAACTCGGGCGCGGCGACATCATCATCTACTACAAGTGCAAGAGCGGCGAGATCGATCCCGGCAGCTGCAATCTGTACAACCAGATCAAAGGGCAAATCGCCGACGGCGCAGCGCAAACCTCTCAGACCATCATCAACAACATCGGCCAGAAGTGCGAAATCGGCGTTGATCCGAATTGCTACCCCTAGCTGCTGCAGCCGGGGATTCACCACGAGATCAACCGCGCTCGACGCGTAGCAGGTGACCGACCTTCTCGGTCGGGTCGAGGCGAATGTACGCTCGCGGGCCCTGCCAATCGTAGCGCTCCCCCGTCAACAGATCGGTAACCGCAAAGGGCCGCTGGTCGCCCAAGCCTAGTGCGCCAAGGGGTACGTCGATCATGGTCTCCTGGGTTGCGTGGGGATCGAGGTTCGCCACCACGATCAGATCGCCTTGGAGTGCACGTTTGAGAAAGGCAAGAACCTGATCCGAATCGCTGGCCAAGAACTGGATGTTCGACAGCTCCTGCAGCGCTGGGTTCTCCCGGCGAAGCCGATTGATAAGCTGGATCTCGTCGTTGAGGTTCCCGGGCGCGTCCCAATCGCGGGATCGCAGCTCGTACTTCTCGCTATTCAAGTACTCCTCGCTGCCGGGGCGCAGAGGCACGTTTTCACATAGCTCGTAGCCGCTGTAGATGCCGTAGGTCGGCGAGAGCGTGGCCGCCAAGAGCAGTCGAATTCGGAACGCCGCGCGACCCCCATGTTGCAAGTACTCGTGCAAGATATCTGGCGTGTTCGCGAAGAAGTTCGGGCGGTAGTACTCGGCCATCTCCGAATGCGCGAGTTCGCCAACGTACTCTGTCAACTCAGCGGCAGTGTTCTTCCAGGTGAAATAGGTGTAGCTCTGCGAAAAGCCGATCTTTGCCAAGCTGCGCATCCGCTTTGGGCGCGTGAATGCTTCGGCCAGGAAGATCACGTCCGGGTGCTTGCTGCGCACCTCGCGCAGGCACCATTGCCAGAATGCCGAGGGTTTGGTGTGGGGGTTGTCCACGCGGAAGATCTTCACGCCGCGCTCGACCCAGAACAGCAGCACGTCGCGACACGCCGTCCATAGCCCCACGCGGTCGTCACACCAGAAGTTGAGGGGATAAATGTCCTCGTACTTCTTGGGCGGGTTCTCGGCGTAGCGAAGCGTGCCATCGGGTCGCACGAAGAACCACTCGGGGTGTTCGGTGATCCAGGGATGGTCCGGTGAGCACTGCAGCGCATAGTCCAAGGCGATCTCAAGTCCGTGGCTCTTGGCTGCAGCCACGTAGTCTTCGAAGTCTTTCATGCTGCCGAGCTCGGGGTGGACGGCGGTGTGGCCGCCCTCCTTGCCGCCGATGGCCCAGGGGCTTCCCACATCCCCGGGCTCGCACATGGAGTTGTTGTTGCGACCCTTGCGCTTGGTCACGCCAATTGGATGGATCGGAGGCAGGTACAGGACGGAGAAGCCAAGCTCTTGCAGACGTGGCAAGCGTTTGGTCGCGTCTCGAAACGTACCGTGTTGGCCGTGCACCGAGCTGTCGGAACGGGGAAAGAACTCGTACCAGTTGGCGAAGCAAGCCGTCAGGCGGTCCACATTGATTTCCCGCTCTGGGTGGCGGGTCACGCTTTCAGGATCTTGGGGGCCCCCCATGTCCGCTGACAGGGTTTCGTCAAAGGCGGCCTCCAGGCGACGCTCCACGGGCAGAGCTGCGTCGACCAGGAGCCCGTGGGCAGTGGCCAAACGCTGGCGCAACGCCCCGGCACTGGCTCTGCCACGCCCCGCCACGAGTGCGGCTCCTTCGAGCAGCTCGCTGCGAACGTCTTGCTCCGCGTCCAATCGCTTGCGCAAATCCGCTCGCCACGTCGCAAACACGTCTGGCCACGCCTCGACCGCGAAGCGCCAGTACCCCGCGCGATCCACGTCGAACTCGCCGTGCCAGCGTTCTTCATCGAAGTTCAACGTCAGCGGCGCACTGAGCCACCGAGTCGTGCCCGGGGGCAGGTACCGGACGCAGGCCGCCAAGATGTCATGGCCATCTTTCAGGATATCCGCGGACACTGCGACCGTATCGCCCACAACGCGCTTGACCGCGTAGCGGCCCCCATCCAACTCAGGCGCGACCCGCTCGATCACCACACGGCCCAATTCCGGGGACCCGGGAGGCCAGGAACCGCGCTGAGCTCCGAGGTTCGTGCTCGACATGGGCCCCCGCGTACGCCGATCCGCGGCTGCCTGCAAATGGGTGTCGCCCAGCCAGGTTAGTGAGGCGAAACCCGCCCGTTGCACGGCGAGGCGACCAGGCCGTACGCTCCACCCATGGCGTTCATTCGTACGGTGCCCGTTGACGCGGCAACAGGACTTCTGAAGAAGGCCTACGACGCCGCGCGGGAGCGGGCCGGGCTCGTCTTCCAGGTGATTCAGATCCAAAGCGTGCGCCCACATGTGCTGCAGGCGTCTACCCGGCTCTACACCGAGCTGATGCAATCAGCTCGCAGTCCGCTTTCCCGCGCACAGCGTGAAATGATCGCCACGGCAGTCTCGCAGGTCAACGGCTGCGCGTATTGAACCCGCGCCCATGGCGAGGACCTCCGGGCTGAGGTTCAAGAAAGAAGCGACGGCGACGAGATCGCGGAAGCGGTCATGACCGACTACACCCGCGCAAACCTGACGGCCGCTGAGCGCGCGGCGTTGGACTTCGCCATCAAGCTCACACGCACTCCCACAGCAATGACCGCCGAGGACGTCGCCACCCTGAGGCAGCACGACTTCACAGACGAAGGCATCCACGACATCACGCAGATTGCCGCGCTGTTCAACTACTACAACCGCTTGGCAGACGGCTTGGGACTGGACCACGAAGCCCACTGGTCACCGAAGTAACGACACCTCATACGGCGCGGTTTGTCGCGCCGCAGACCGCCGGCGGCGCGACTCCGGGCTCGGATCTCGCGAGTGCTCAGATTCTGCTGAAGGAGCGCTCAAGCCGGATCTTTTCGGGCTGATTAGGCTAGATGCTGGTGGGTGCGAAGGAAGCGCCCGCAGCACCTCTCCCGCCCACGAGTTTGGGGGGGAGCGTGGAGCTTCAGTCGGTTGCCGCGCGGCTCAGTTGCGTCAATTTCCAACGGCCTTGTGGAAAAACGCGAGATTAGGGCAGCAGCATGCTCCAGCGACACGACCCCAAACCCAAACGAGTCAAGCCCTGGAGACCGCTCCTTCGCCTTCGCGCAACAGGCGTTGCGCGCGGCGCATGAACCAGGGTGAAGCGATGGCTTGCACCAAGGTCAACGCGCCAGCCCAAGCCAACGTGGCCGCCGCAAGCGTTGCCGCACGCTCGTCCGGGGTGCCGGGCGCGTAGCCAGCGAGCAGCTGCAGCGCAACGACGTCGCGGGTGCCGATGCCCTGGGGTGTAATGGGTAGTGCGGCCACGAGCATCAGGACCGGGATGAAGGCCAGGGCGTCTTGCACGGGAACGTCGATCCCGAAGAACCAGAACGGCGCCAAGGTGCCGCAGAACAACACGCAGACGTGGGGCAGGCGGTAAACCAAAGCCAACAGGTGACCGCCAACCCCCGCCTCCATCAACGGGGCAATCGCTTGCATCTCGAGCAAGACTTTGGGCCGTAGCGCCACCACGATCATGTACAGCACACCCGCGCCGCCAATGGCCCCCAAAGTGGGCAGCAACCAGCCGATGCGCTCATAGTTGAAGGGCAGCGCACTGGCACCGAGAAGAAACAAGCACGCAAATGTCGTAGCATAGACCAGAAGCGTGGCGCCGGTGACCCTCCACAGCGGCGCCTTATAGTTCTTCGCCATGAAGTACGTGAGCCAGCCTTGACCCACGTGATGGTTGAGCAAACTCGGCAGGTAGCTAGCGGCTCGGATCAGGAAGATCTCGCGGAAGCGTACCGGGCATATTCGTGTGCGGTAGATGTGCGCAGTGGCAAAGCTGTCGGCGGTGAGCAGGGCAGCACTGAACGCGAGGGTGAAACCGATGAAAGCTGGATAGTTGATGGACGCGAGGGCACGGCCAAAGGTGGCCCAATCCAGGCGCGCGACGACGAACAACAGGAGGGCCAGGGCGATCACGAAGGGCAGCGCGCGACGCCACAGGGGCATGCCTGCTGCCGACGGCCTGGTTTCTTCTGCTGCGTTGGGCGCGGCGTCGCCGGTGTTGGCCCTTTCGCTCACAATCGGCCTTTGATCTCCGGGGGCGCTTCTTCGCTATTGCGACACCAATCGACCCAGTGCGCGATGCCGTCTGCGAGGGAAACCTGCGGATCGTAGCCAAATGCCGCTCGCGCTTTGTCGGCATTCGCCGCGGTGACCGGGCTTTCGCTGGCACCCAGCTCGCCGAGCTCGACCTTGGCCTCCACTCCCAGGGCTGCCGCCATGATCTCGATGAGGCGGCGCACGCGCACGGGCTCGCTGCGACCCAGATTGAAGGTGTCGCAGGGGCTGCCTTGGCCCACCCAAGACAATGCGCCGAGCACGCCCTTGACGATGTCGTCCACGTAGGTGAAGTCCCGCGCGGTCTCTTCACCGTGGAGTCGAATGGTCTCGCCGGCGAGTAGCTTGCGCGTGAAAGTATGAACCGCCATGTCCGGCCGCCCCCGGGGCCCGTACACCGTGAAGAAGCGTAGAATGCAAACCGGCTGGCCATGCAGGTGGTGCAGAGCGTGCACCATCAGCTCGGCACCACGCTTGGTCGCCGCGTAGGGAGACAGGGGACCCATGGCCGGATCATCCTCGCGGAACGGCACTACATCCGTGGCGCCGTAAACCGAGGACGTGGACGAATAGACGACGGGCACATTCCCGTGCTCTCGCGCCACGTCCAGGATGTTCAAACCCCCTTGCTCGTTGACCTGCAAATACTCGGTGGGATGCTCGACACTCGCCCGCACACCCGCCTTGGCGGCCAGATGCACGATCAGCTCGGGTTTGAAGCGACGCACAGCGTCAAACACAGCATCGCGCTGTCGCACGTCGGCCTCAATCAATTCATAGCCGGGCCGCGTGAGCGCCCGGGCGACGTTTCGGCGTTTTTGGGCGACATCGTAATAGGGATCGAAATTGTCCAAGGCAGCGACGGCGCCGCCTTCGTCAAGCAACTGGTCCACGACGCTCGATCCGATAAATCCAGCGCCGCCGGTGACAAGAACTCTTCGGGGCATGACTTCGCGCGTAGGTTAGCCCGAGCGCGCGAGCCGAGCATAGCCCGGGATTCAGCGGGAACTACAGCGCCGCGCCGATATTGAAGCCCAACCAGATTCCGTCGAAATCTGCGAGGAAAAGTGAACATCTCGCCGCCGATGGTCAGAACTCCGACGTCCTAAGGGACCCGACCACTCATGGCGCCTTGGAAGTCGGAGTCGGAATCGGAATTGCCGTCGCAATCGTCGAACCCTGGTCCGCGGCTGCACACCTCCGGGCATGCGCGATCCCCGTCGGTGGCGAAGCGATGCCCTCCATGGGCGGTCGCGTGATCCCAGGTTCGAGGGCTCGAGCATCTTCACAGAACAAGAGCGATCCCACTGCGACCGCCCCGGTCCGAAGCCAGCGATCACGCATTGGCCAGATTTTCATGGCGCTCGGGCGGGCTGAAGAAGTGTAATCGGTGGAGCACCGATTACACGTCGCATTCGGCTTTGTCCCTCCAGGGACCTCCGCTAACGTGGGTGCAGGATGAGGAGGATCTTGGCGGGTGCGTGCGCACTGAGTTTCGCTAGCAGCGCACTAGCCGACGAGGAGCCTTGGACTGATCGGGACGGCTTGGGCACTCCTACGCGGCACGAATTCGGGGAAACCGGGGTCACCACCGGGGCGGAATACCGGGCGAACTGGCTCTACGTGAACCCCATCGATCTGAGTGGTGTCAAGCATCGGCGCGCCAGCTGGATCGAACACCGGCTGCGCCTCGATCTAGCGATCGACTACGAAGAGAAGGTACGCCTCGTTACCAGCATAGACGCCTTGGACGGCACCCTGTGGGGTGACAATGGCACTTTCGGCACACCGCCGAGCCCCAACAGCGGCACTCGGGCGGCCGCAACCAACCCGAACAACGCCAAACCTGGAGTGGGCTACATCGGCGGCGACGAACTCGACCCGGACAGCTACGGCTACGTTCTGCTCGAAAACGAACCCGTCAAAGTGCGGCGGCTCTACGGCGAGGTCGTTACGCCCTACGGCGCCTTCCGCATCGGCCGGCAGCCGTCCGTCGAAGGCATGGGGCTCTTGGTAGCCGACGGTGACGGACGCCCAAACCGCTTCGGTTACTCCAACGCCGGCGACAGTGTCGATCGCATCCTCTTCGCGACCAAGCCTTTGGAGGCCTTCAAAGCCGAGGCCGAGCGGGATACGTCCCGGGACCGGGGTGTGCTTTGGGTCGGCTTCTACGATCGGGTGTCTTCGGAGCAAATCCGCTTGTTTGGCGACGATCTGCAGAGTGCAGGCACGGTGATCAAGTACATGGCGCCGGATCCCGGGCGGCGTACGAACCTCGTGCTGCAAGGCGTCTTCGCCCATCGCTGGGAAGACGTTTTTGACAGCAACATCAGCATCGCCCAGCTGCGTGTCCTCGCGAAGGTGGACAAGTTGAGCATGGGCGTCGAAGCCGCGACGATTCAGGGGCGCACCCTCGAGGTCAGCGATGCGCTGAGCTTGATCAACAACGACCCCATCGTGCGGCAGAAGGTCAGCCAGTTTGGTGCCCGCGCCGTGGCGCGTTGGGACGAACCGGCGTGGACCGCGTACCTGGAATTCGACTTCGCGTCCGGGGATCGCAACCCCAATCCCGGTAGTACGCTATCGCAAATGTACTTCGCTGAAGACGCCAACGTCGGCCTCTTGATGTTCGAGCGCGTGCTTCATTTCGAGTCGGCCCGGAGCAGCGCATCAGGCGTGGAACTTCTGAGACGAGTGGGGGCCAAGACCTTCCCTGCGGAACGTGTGGACAGCGAGGGTTCCTTCACGAATGCCATCGCGGTCTTCCCACAATTCGATGTGCGGCCCATCGACAACTTCTTGCTGCGCGGTGGCGTGCTCGCGGCGTGGGCGCCCGTGGGCTTGGTCGACCCCATCGAAAGCTTGAAGCAGCGCGACGGGCGCGAAGTGGAAGACGACCTGGTCAACTTCCAAGGTGGAAAGCCGGGGAACTTCTACGGCGTCGAGCTGGACGGCCGTGTGCAGTGGAAATACATGGACCACTTCTTGTTCGATCTGGAAGGTGCGGTACTATTTCCA
The DNA here is from genome assembly GCA_965222375.1 of Polyangiaceae bacterium. Lineage (GTDB taxonomy): Bacteria > Myxococcota_A > Polyangia > Polyangiales > Polyangiaceae > JACKEA01. The sequence goes on along the minus strand of CBDCTZ010000016.1, from coordinate 282,455 downwards.
GGGGACGCCCTCCAAGACGAAAACGGACAGGCGGTCCGCAGCGTGCTCGTGCAGGGCCGCACTACCTTCGTTTTCTAGCCATGCGACGCTCACTTTCTCAAGTCTTGCTGTGGTCAGCGCTGTTTGCAGCTCCGACACTCGGCTGCGAAACCTTCGATCCACCACCGAGCGTGACGATCGTGGGTTCGGACAACGGCCTGATGTCCACCCAGCCTTCCGATCCCTTCGTGCTCCAAGTCTCGGAGCCCTTCGACGTGTCAACGCTTCGGCTGAAGATCGTGCCCGCGATTCTAGATGGCGAAGAGAACCTCTTGGACGAACAGACCCCACCGAAAAAGGACGAGTTCCGGGACAAGATCATCGCCGCCTACGACGGCGCGCGCCCCAACGACGAGAACGCAACATTCGGCGCGACGTTTGAAGTCGAGGGTCAGCGTGTTACGGCAACCTTGGATCAGCCAGTCGGCTTTTCGGTTCCATACTTGGTGTTGGTCGAGCCGGGACTGGAGGATAGCGAAGGTCACGCCACAGTACCGCGTGGCCGGTTGCCCTTCACCTTCACGCTAGCGGGTGGTGGCCCGAACTCTCTACCAACCGGCTACTTCTATTGGCTGCTCAACGTCGATTTCCTTTCGACTCAAATCCAAACCTACGCCTACATGGATATCGACCCTGTGACGGGCAACTGGCGCGCGAAGTTCACGAATGGCAACCGCCTCGCTGTCCTCAATTCCCGCTCAGGCTGCCCTTCCTGCGGTGGGGACACGCCGATCTGCGCGCTGATCCCGTCGCCTCGCTGCGTGAAGCCCAGCGAAAAGCAGATTGCGATCGAAGAATTCGTTGACTTCCTACCCGAGCCCGATCCACCGGACGGATATGTCTTCGTCGCTGATGGTTTCGTGAAAGACGAAGCCGACGGCTCCATCGGCCTGGGCACCGCGCTGTTTTTAATCGACGTCACGATCGGTTCCGGCAATATCCGCGTCCAGGGTGAAAACTCGAAATTCACCGGCTCGTTCATTCCCAGCACCAAGGTCCCCGGTCGCTGGCAAGCCCAAGGCAGCATCAGCGTCGACAAAGTCAAGATCAACGGTTTCGGCGAGGATCCCACCAAAGGCACTTTCGAAGCCATCAACCTCAGCGACGAAGAAGTCAAAGAGATCGAGTCCTTCGGCTTCCCGATTCCGACCGATTTGTTCTGAGCTTTCCACCGCTGATCTCTTTTGGTTTGGGGTCGCGCCACTACGCCACACCAGGCCACTACTCCAGCGCGAGGCCCCGCTCGTCGGGGTCGCGTGGCGCTCCGCGAGCGCGCTACGAGACGACACCTTCCAACGCGAGCCTTCACGCGACCTGAGCGCTGAAGACCGGTGAACCGAAGCCCGCTCCCACTGGGACCGCGACGAACGGCCGTGTATGATTCGGCGCCTTGGAAGTCGTGCAATGCAGTCAGTGCGGCGCTCGCTTGCAGAAGCCCGCGGCCCCTCCTTTCGTCTGCAACTACTGCGGCGAGCAGCAGTACATGGAAGCAGCTGCGGGGCAGATTTGGCTCACGGACGAACACGTGACCGCGTTCTTGCGCCAGACGCTGATGGGCGCCGAGTCAACCTGGCTGCACCCATCCATTCCGCCCAAGAAGAACAACAACGTGCGGACCTTGCATGGCGCGCATCTTCCCGCCGACGAGCTGGTACTTGGCCTCTACGATGGCACCGTCTTCGGCAGCGCCACGGATGGATTCATCCTCACGCGCGGGCGCGTGTGTTGGAAGAACCAGTTGGAGCAGGCTCAGTTCCTCGACTGGGCGCACATCAATCCCGACGACGTATCCGTAGAAGGCACCGCGATCACGCTCGGCCGAGCAAAGCTCGAGACCCTCTACTCCAAGAAGTCACCGGATTTGCAGGCCTGGCAGCAGGCAATCCAGACCTTGGCCGTATCCGCGCGCCCAGCGGCTGCCCGCAACGGCGCGGCTTCGGCCGCTGCCCCAGCCGCTCCAATCATCGACGGCAAGACCGAGCGCTTCGTCGCACCACCCTACGAAGACGATGGCCGCTCGGCAGGCACCGTATCGGTGCATCCATCTGGGGAGGTCGTCGCAGTCGCGAGCTACGACATCGTCGAAGTGCGGCGCAGCTCGGATGGTGGGCGTGTCTGGGCCGGGCCCTTGCCAGGCACCGGCATGGTCGCGCGCTTTTCTCCGGGAGGAGGCCTGCTCGCGGTCGGCTCCGGGCACCGGGCTCGCCTCTACGATGCGCGCACGGGACGCGTCTTGGGTAAAACCCACAAACTGCAGGACTACTGCCACGAGATCGCCTGGCTCGGGAGCGATCAGTACTTCGCCCTGGGCGGTCAACGCGGCGAGGTACAGATCATCAATGCTTCGACCATGCAGTTGCACCTGCAGCTGCTTGGCGAAGACCCCGACTACACTCCCCTCGGCGGCTTGGCTGCCAGTGCAGACGGGGGACGCCTATTCGTCAGTTTGGGCTCGCAGCTGATTTGTTTCGATTCGTCTGGGTCCATGGCGTGGCGGGAAGCGAAGGGGCTGCCCGACGGCGGCATGCTGTCGGCATCACCGGACGGTGCGACCTTGGTCGGAGCCAACTACAGCGGCGTGGCGTTTTTCGATGGGCGAACGGGCAGGCCGGCGAATCGCTTTCAGTTTCAATGCGCGAAGGAAGTGCACTGGAAAGTCGGCGGCTACGACAACGACGTCAGTTGGTCTCCCAAACCGGCCTATTCGCCGGATGGTGCGACCATTGCGGTGCAAGACCACGTCGGCAACCTGAGCTTCATCGAGGCTCACACCGGCCGTCTGCACCCGACGCCCCGCGCTCGCGGTCGCGCCTGGATCGAGGAGATTGCGTGGTTTGCCGACAGCAACCACGTCGCTCTCGCCATGAGTGACAACTCCCTCGCGGTTTGGACGGTACGCCCACTAACCGAACACCTCCACGTCCGCGCCATAGACGACCTTCCCGAGGACACGGACTACGAGGTCGAGGAGGACTAGCGTCACGACAGAAGGGTTTCCGTCCGGCGGACGCGGTTCCACCCGGTCCACTTCCAGGAGCTCCCCTTCGGTCTCGCGCGGGGCCCTTGCGCCGAGCCTTCAGCGCTACCCCGCGCCTGACTGCGTGATACGGTTTGGGCATGTCGTTCCTGGAGCTCGCTGCTGACCGTCTCGATTGCGAGGCAACGCCATCCTGGGATGCTCGCAACATCGGCCGCATCGGTGCTTTCGTTGTGGTCAGCTCTCATCTGCTCGGCTGCCAGACGTGCACGGACGTAGGGTGTGGCACGCAGCAGACGTTTACGATCCACGCGGCCGATGGCAACCTGCCAAAGGGTGAGTACCAGGTGGCGGTCTCTGATTGGCAGACCTCCGTCACCGTCAGTTGCAGCGTTCAGCCTCCGCCGGCGCCGAGCGGGTGCTCCAACGAAGCGCGGGCTCACTTGGAAACCAACGCCCAGGGCGTGAGTGCAATCGTTGTGACTACGTCCGGCAGTGTCGGATTCGGGGTCAGCCGGGACGGCGTGCCACAAAAGGTGACGCGGGTCAGCTCTGTGCGCGTGTACCACCCGAACGGACCCGACTGCGATCCTGAGTGCGATGTCCTCACGGAAGACGTCACCTTGAACTGAGCAGGTCGAAAGTCGAGTTCCAGTCCTACCCTTCGCCTAGCCAAGCCTGGCGAATCGCCTCACATTCCATGCGCTCGCGCCGGCGGTCCGGTTGCCAAACGCCGTGTGGCTGGCCACGAAGCGAGGCCGAGCAACAACGCGCGGAACCCGAGCCGGCACAGCCCAGCCAAGCGCTACCGCGCCGCGCCCAATACCACTACACTCCGCGCGGGAGATTCCCGAGATGTGTGACGACGATACCGAAGCAGAGAACGAAGTTTATCTGGAGAAGAAGCGCCTCAACCGTCGCGAGGTTGGCGTGGGCACAGGAGCGGTTGTCGCGGCGTATCTGACAGGCTGTGGGCCAGCGCACGCGCCCTCCCCCGCCCCCGCGACCCCCCCTGGGCCAACACCGCCGACACCTGAACCCACGCCCGCACCAACACCCGAATCGCCGAAACCAGCGCCACCCGCCACCACCAGCCGAATGGCCACGATCGACACGCCGGATGGCAAAGCCGAGGCGTTCTTCGTGGCGCCGAAGACCGGACAGCACCCGGGGGTGATCTTGTGGCCAGACGTCGCGGGCCTCCGAGACGCCTACAAGAAAATGGCCACGCGGCTTGCTGAGCAGGGATACGCGGTGTTGGCGGTGAACCAGTACTACCGCTCTAGCAAGCTACCCGTGCTCACCGCTTTCTCCGAGTGGCGGACCAAAGAAGGGAAAGCGAAAATCGCGCCGATGATCGCTGCGATCAAGCCCGACGGAACCGCAAAGGACGGCGCCGCATTCGTGGCTTGGCTCGATGGGCACAAGGAGGTCGACAAGGCAAAGAAGCTCGCCGCGATCGGCTACTGCATGGGCGGGCCATTCACCTTCCGCACAGCCGCGGCAGCACCGGAGCGGGTTGGCGCGATTGCCTCCTTTCATGGCGGCGGTCTCGTCACCAAGGACAAGAGCAGTCCGCACAACCTCTTTGGCAAAATGAAGGCCGCGGCGTTGTTGATCTGCATTGCGCAGAACGACGACGCGCGGCAACCCGAGGCCAAGACCACGCTGAAGCAGGCAGCCGAGAAAGCAAAGATCCCAGCCGAAATCGAGGTCTACCCAGCGCAGCATGGCTGGTGCACCATCGACTCACCCGTGTACGACAAAGAACAGGCTGAGAAGGCCTGGGCCAGGATGCTCGCGACCTTTGAGGCTCATCTCTAGGCCGCTAGCCCGAGTCAGGGAGGCGGGGCGGTCGGGTGCCACTCCGCCGTGAGCCAAGCCAGCGGCTCCTGGAACCGCTCGGTAGCGCGCGAGTCGTAGTAGTGCCCCATTTCGGCGATGACAAAGTAGCGAACGTCAACACCCTTGCGCGCAAGCCAGCTTGCGCCGTGGCGGAGCTTGGGAGCCACGGGGTCGTGCTGGCCGGCGACAAGCGCCACTCGCTCGATGCCCGCCTTTCTCAGCTGCGCGGGGCTCGGAATCACGTTGGCGTTGACCACCATTAGCCTCTGCCAGCGGCCCGGCTCGTGAAGCGCGATGCGGAGCGCCGAGGGCCCGCCCAACGAGAAACCGATGATGGCGCGACGCTCGAGGTCGACGCCGCGCGCCTTCGGATCGAGCGCGACGACGCCCCGCTCGACAGCGCCGGCTAAGCTTTTCGTGGACCCCGCCCACATCACGCCACCGCCCTGACACGGCGCACCGGCCGGCGGGCAAAGAAGCCATGCAGCGGGCGATACGCCGGTGAAAAATGGGCACTCCCAATCGGGATAGGCGCACGCGCCATGAAGGTACACCACCAGCGGTTGCGGCTGCGTGTCGCTCCGCGTCGGGCGGTAGAAGTACGCGGGGTCTTTTACATTGGCGATGGCCAGCTTCTCCATCGTCAGCAGCGCTGGCGCCGCGGGTGTCGACGACGCTGCAACAGCAGCCGGCGATGCCCCCGCGTCACTGGAGCGCACCGACCCAGCGGGCGCCGGACGCGCGGACGCGAGCGCCACCGGTCGCTTCACGAACGTTTGCGGCGCGGGCTCGACCTTAGACAGGCGATCGGCACCACTCCGCGAGCAGGCCCCGAACGCGAAGGTCAGGCACGCCGCCACGACGACTCTCCTCGCGGCGCGTTTCCTCGCCCCACCGCTCCGTCGTACTGCTCCAAGGGTCATGGCGGCGCGCAGCCCACGCCCAGACCACCAGCGACCCGCTGCAGCATGTCTGTGGCGCTGGCTGTGCAGTCCCGAACCTGCGGCATGCTGTCGCTGTATCACGGTGCTAGCGGTCGCGCACAAGAGGGCTCGATCTTCAGCGACGACATCGAAGGCTGGGTCGAGACGATCGGCGTCAGCCCGTGGAAGTGGAGGGGAGCGACACCCGCTTCGCTCTGGACCTATTGTTCAAATCTTGACATTTTTTCGCAATTAGTACATATTTGTACTCATGCTAGCTCACACGACTTCCCGGGGCAGCGTTGATCTGGGCGATCCCCGCGCTTCAGCTGCGGCGAAAAGAGCTTTCTTCCGGGTGATGGACCTATGGGGCGTCACAAACGACGAAGCGCAGGTGCTGCTCGGGGCTCCAAGCCGCGGCACGTTCTTCAGCTGGAAGAAGGGCGAGGGTGGGAAGCTGTCCCGAGACGAATTCGAGCGCATCAGCTACGTGCTGGGCATCTACAAAGCGCTCCAGATCTTGTTTGCGGACGACCGAGGCGCTGACGCCTGGGTGTCAAAGCCGAACCAGGCTTTCGGCGGCCAATCTGCCCTAGAGCGCATGCTGGCGGGCAACGTCAGCGACCTTCACCACGTCCGAGCGTATCTGGACCATGTGCGCGGCGGCGGCTCGTAGCGACACAGGCGCCCCACTCGAGCCACCGGTTCGACGGGTTCGCTGGAAGGCCACGTATCGACTGATTCCAAGTCGTTATCCACCCATCGATCTGTTCGAGCGGATCGCCGATCCGAGCGACTGGGAATTGCTAGCCGGGATCGAGGGTCTGACAAACGACAGGCTGAGGGATGAGATTGGGGACATCTCAGCCGTGCCCCTGGCAGAGCGAATTGTCGGTCCTGGCGCCTCGCCCATCATGGCCGCATTCACTCACGTGGGGTTTGCATCCAGGTTCACTGACGGAAGCTACGGCGTCTACTACGCCAACAACCGTTTCGAAGGCGCTCTTCACGAGGTACTTCACCACAAAAGCCTATTCCTACAGCGAACCTCGGAGCCGAAGACGCAGTTCGACTTGCGAACCTATGTCGGTCGGATCAACGCCAAGCTGCATGACATCCGAGGGGGTTGGCCCCGCGCTCACGACCCGGATTCTTACGCCGATTCTCAGACGCTAGGCGCGCGGCTGCGCCAAGCAGGTAGCAACGGCATTGCTTTCGACAGTGTACGCCTCCCCAAAACCGCAAACATCGCAATCTTCCGTCCTTCGATACTGGCAGCAGACTCGGGCAAACCCCATGTGATCCAGGGAGCGCACGTGCGTGTCGAATGGGACGGCGCGACCATGAAACGCTACATCGTGATCGGTGATGCCAGCTGGCAGCCGCTGTGACTTGCGAGACGGAGCCGCTGACTAGCCGCTCCAATGGCGGTCCCGTCGTACGATCACCTCTATGTGCGGAATCGGAAGTTGCACGCGCCCCGGGTCAAACCAACTCGACCAAGATCTTCATCCGCTCGCCGTCTCGCTCTAGCTCGACGAGGACACGCTTGGCCTTGCGAGCGTTGACGAGTGCTTCGCCGATTCGATCCAAGCTCTCAGCTGGGGTCTCGTCCAGGGTGCGGAGCAGGTCGCCTGAGCGTATCCCGACGTGGTGCAGCAGCGACCCCTCTTGCACTCCCTCGAAGACGACGCCGACGGCGCGTTCGTTTTCGCGCTGGGGCTGCACCTTCATGCCCGAGATCCAGCTCGGACCTTGATCGAAGAGAGCTTGCACCACTCCCGACTCCACCCGCACCGTGGTGCCAACCACGTCGATGGCGTTCTTCAACTCGCGGCTCAAGCGCCAGGGCGGCTTCGAACGCGCGTTGCCGGGGTCGACCAGGAGCGGCGAGCCTCCCACGGCTTCTTGCGCTTCCCGCACGCCCTCGGCTAGGCGCACGGCACATCGACCGGCGCCTCCAGCTAGCCAAACGCGATCCCACTCGATGCTCTGCACGCGGTAGTGTCCAATGGGATCGCCCACGCGAGTGAGGCGCGCGGAGTCGGTAGGCATCGGCGCAAGCATGGCAAAGGCCCATTCGGGATCGGGGCTATCCGTGATGCCGCGTACCGTCACACCACCGCAGGGACCCATGGGCACGGAGGGTTTGGCTCGGCGCGGTCCAGCGGGGCGGGGCGCATCAGCCGCTTGAGCGAGCGGCAAGTCCCGCGCGACCCGAGGTGCATTGCGCACGTCGATGCGCCGCGACTTGGGTGGCGGAGGTGCTGGAGCAACAGGCAATGCGCCGCTCTTGGCCTGCGCGGGAGGAGGTGGACTCTTCTTGGCTAGCGCGGACTCGCCCCGCTCATGCAATGCCTTGCCCAAGGGGGAGGCTTCGCTCGCGGGAATGCCGATGCCCGCGGGCGGCGCCCCGCTGGCACTCGCAGCCGTCTCATCGGGCGGCTTCGGACGCGGGGCGAAATAAACCGCCAACGCCAGCAGGGGCAGCGCCGCCAGCGCAACCTTCCGACCCGTGCGATCGAGATCCATGAGCGCTCGCCCGTTCTAAGTGCGAGTGGCATGCCAGGGCACCTTTCCGGCAAAGTCAGTGGTACGAAGACCGAATCGTGACCCCGCGCGATGACAGCCTGTCGCGCACACCACCGCGGCCCCCCGGCAACCGTGACAAACTGTCATCGCGCTTCTTTGGGGTCGAGCACTGGGGCGGCTTGGTGCCCAACTCTCGCTCTGGCGCACCCGAGCCCACCGCCGGGTCCCAGCGGAAAGCCGAAATTGGCGCTCTCGCGAGCACCGCCGTCACCGGCTGAATCCACGTGTCACACTTGGGCAAGCCCGACCGACTTGCAAAGCAGACCCATGAAGAGACGTGCTGCCTGGCTCCTGTGCGCGGCCTGCGCTTGCCAACCTTCGACGCGGCCGCAGGTCAGCGAAAGTACAACGCCGCCGACGCAACCCAGTCGCGCTCCGAGCACCACGGCGAGCGCTACGCCCAGCAGCGCGGCTCCGTCGGCAAACGCCTCGGCGCAAACACCGGCAGTGGAATCAACTCCACCGCCGACCCCCAAAATCTCACCGGAAGAAGATCTCGCCGCCCGCGAAAAGGAAATCGTCCGGGATCTGGGCGAGGGGGCCAAGACTGCCCTGGTCGAGGAGCGCTTCCTGCTCGCCGGCAAGATGAGCCGGGGCGCCTTCGCCGGCACCAAGAGCCTGGTCAAGCGGGTACTCCACGCCTACTACAACGGCCGTTTCGACAAGCGCCCGGAGCGCGTGATCGCCGTCTACCTCTTCCCCAACTTGCCACCGTACAACGCCTACTGCGTGAAGCGCTGGGGGCGGCCCTGCGGCACTCCCTACGGGTTTTATCTCTCCGATGACCGGCTGATCGTCATGAACATCGGTCCCGGCGTGGGCACGCTGACCCACGAGCTGGTGCATCCGATCATCGAGGCGGACTTCCCTCAGGCGCCGGATTGGATCAATGAAGGCATCGCCTCCCTGTTCGAGCGCTTCTACCTGATCAAGAAGGGCGAGATTGTCGGCGGCAAGAATTGGCGACACCCGCGGCTGCTCGGTGCTCTGTACTCGAAGAAGGAGCGCGACCTGGCGCGACCGCAGGCCCTCTTCGGCATGAGCGACGCGACCTTTCGCGGCCGTCACGAAGATCTGAACTACGCCAGCGCTCGCTACTTCTGCCAATGGCTCGACGCCAAGAAGCTACTCTGGCCCTTCTACCAGCGCTGGCGGGACAACTACTCGACGGACCCCACGGGCGAAAAGTCCTTCCAAGCCGTGGTCGGCAAGTCCCCGGAGGAGGTCGACAAGACCTGGGCGGCCTGGGTCAAACGCCTCTAGCGGCCTCGGGACCACGAGTGGCCGAGGTCTTCATCGGGGCCGCGCAGGGTGCCCCGGGCGACGAGTGCGCTAGCTCGTCAATGCGCCCCAGGGAGCTGCTAGGACTCGGTATTCCACCAACCGCGCTTGAACACTGCGTAGCCATTGTCGCGGCACGGATGCCCCAACTCAGTGCAGGCCTCCTTCAACAAATCCGGACTGAAGTAGTAGTAGTCGAGACGCACGATCCTGTCGCCCTCCGCACCGAGGCGCAACATGTCGCCCACGCGATCGTCGTACCAAACCATCAGCACCGGCACGTCGTGCCAAGCCTCCACGGAGACCCGCGTGAACGCAGCGCTCTCCAGCGCGCGGCGCAGCGAGCCTCGACGGATCTCATCGCGCCCATGCTCCTCCGCGCATCCCAACACTCGCGCATGAGCGTGTTCGTCGATCAACTCGAGCAGCGCTTCCGCATCCCGCCGCTGGAAGCACACGGCAAAACGCTCGATCAGATCGGGAACGGGCCGCCTGCCGCCCCCAGGCTCACCGACGGAGGTCGAACCAAGCGCCTTCAGGCGCTTACGCGCGCGACTCGTGGCCATCTTGACGGCCGCTTCCGTGCAGCTGAGCAGACTGGCTGTCTCATGGACGGAGAATTCGAACACGTCCCGCAACACCAGCGCCGAGGCTTGTCGAGGAGGCAAGGTGTGCAGCAGTGTTTCTACGCCATCGACTACTTCTCGCACTGCGGGGGGAGGCGCAGCAGCCGGTTCTTCTTCAGGCGAGGCTTCTACGTAGTTGGGGGCGCGGCGACACCAGTCGATCCACAGATTCGTCGCCACTCGAAACAGATAAGCCCGTGGCTGTCGCACCGGCTCGAAGCGCTCAGCCAACTTGCTGAAGGCTCGAAGGACCGTCTCCTGGTGGAGATCCTCGGCGTCGAAGGGATTCCCCGTCAAGCGGCGACAGTAGCGGTATAGCGCTGGACGGTGCGGCTCGATCTCTCGAACGTAGCTCCACTTCAGGCGTCTCGTCTGCTCGATGAGCTCGCTCATTTTTTTCAACCGAATGTTACCTCGGGCCCTCTTCTGCGTCATGTCAACATGACCCTGAAGAACACTACCGAACGCTACTTCCAAGGCTGGGCCGACCGTGATCGAGAAGCGATCCTAGACTGTGTTGCGCCGACCTTTCAGTTCCGCAGTCCCCTGGAGGATTTCGACAGTATCGACGCCTTTCTAGATGCCTGCCTGGAGCGCTTCGGCGGCCACCAATTGAAACTCTCGAGCCAGGTTTATACGAACAGCGAGGGCTTCGTCGCCTACGAGATGCAAGGGCCCACCGGTCCGATGCCGATCGCCGAACATTTGCGTTTCACGGACGGGAAGATCTCCGCGGTTCGTGTCTATTTCGGCGGCAAGTTGCCACCTCCGGGCAGCTGACGATTCGGTCGCATCTGGGTGGGTTGGGGGTCGTATCCCTGGAGCACTTCGGGGCACTACTCCCGACGTGGCCCACGCAGTCGCGCCGCCACGGCTGGCCCCGATGACCCGGCATGGGCCAAGGCGAGAGTAGCGCCCCTGCGCCGGCCCAATGCCCCGACCCCCAAACCAACCAAGACAACCGAGCGTGGAACGAACGCGGATCGAGCTACTTGCTGGCAGGCTGAGGTGGCTCCGAGTCGGCGTCCTTGCAACAGCGAAAGCCCGTCGAATAGTCGTGATAGTCGAAGGGGTGAAAGATGGTGCGGTAGTCGCAGCCTTCGCCGTTTTGGTAGGTGTCCATCAGGTAGCCGCCGAAGAAGACGCCGGCGGGGTCTGCGACCCACTCGTGCAAATTGCCCACCATGTCGAAGACGCCGTAGTCATTGGTGCACTTCGGGAAGGCACCCGTTGGCACCACGCTGTGGGACATCTGATGTAGACGCGGGTCGTTCATCCAGCTCGGATGCCACATCTTGATTTCGTCTTCGTCCGGCGGCGCGTGCTTCTTGAACAGCCGCACGACCGGGTGCTTGTCGAGGACGCGATAGCGATCGTTGCAGATCTTTTTCCGGCGCTTGTCGCCGTAGGGGTACACGCTGCGGGTCGAACCACGACAAGCGGTAACCCATTCGTCGTTCTCGCATAACCGTTTGCCAGCGCGCTCGCAGGCCACGGCTGCTTGTTTGCCGCTGATGTAGCCCTGCGGCATCTTGCCTTTCACGCTGCGCGCGACGATCTTCGACTCCAAGCCGTGGACACGCTTGTTCCCGCGATGAGGCTTTTCGCTACCATCGCTAGCGCGCAACACGATGGTGCCCTCGTAGCGATCGATGCAATAGGCGCCCTGCGCGCGGCGCACGAGCGCCATCTCGGTGGGGCAAGAGAGCTTCAACGACGCGCTGGGGGATTCGGCCCCCGGCGATGGGGATGGAGCTGATTGGTTGGGTGGCGCCGCGGTCGACGCAGCCGCGGACACGGGTGGCTGTGGTTGAGGGGGCTGGACCTGGCCGGAGGCCGCTCCGTTGTTCGCGGTCGACGCAGCCGCAGGCGGGGCTGGCATTTCGCTTGGTGCGATGGGGCCGCACGCAGCCGCGGGCAGAACAAGCAGTGCCACGGGGAAATATCTCACGGTCAAATCCTGTAGGCTGAGACGCTACACTAGCGTGTGACGATGATGCGAACCCCACTGCAGGCAATCGTGGCCGTGGCTGTGGCAACCGCCGGATGCGGCGAGTCGTCCGACAGCACGGGGCCGGGAGCCGGTGGTTCCAGCGCTGGCGCAGCGGGTGGCGGCGGCACCGCAGGCAGCGGTGGCGTGGCCGGTGGAAGCGCGGGCTCCGGCGGCGTCGGGGCGACGGGAGGAGCCGCGGGCGCAGCCGGCGCGGCATTGGGGGGCGGCGCCTGGGGCAACCCCCAGATCGCCGCGTCTTTAGCCGACACGGAGTTCGGCGGGTCGGCCAAGCGTGTGGTGTCCCATTGCGTGCGCTTCCCAATTGGCGGCAATCTGACGTCGGTCCGTCCATACATCATCTTCGTCGAAGGCGAAGTTGGCGGCGACGGCTACTACCACAAGGGCGACGGCGGCACGTTTCAGATTTCCCTCGAGGCAGATGATGGATCCGCGGAGCACTTGCCAAGTGGAAACGTACTGGCCCAAACGGAGCACATCATCGGCATCCCTTCGATGTACAAAGGTTCGGGCCCGAGCGGCGCGACCGTCGGAGGCGATCCGGGTGACAACCACAGCTTCCGGAACTTCTCCTTCAAGGCGCCAACGGCGGTCGAAGCAGGCAAGTACTACCACCTCGTTTTTCGAAACACGACGAAGGACCCCTCCGCGCACTTCGTGAGCGTCGACGACTTCATTTCCGCCCGAAGCGACCGATCCCTCAACGTGCCCACCTTCGACCCGACTCAATATGCCGTGCTGTACAATGACGGGCAGGGCTGGGTGCGGCGGGTGCGTCATTGGGCCATCGGCGAGTATCGCTTTTCAGACGGTCGCGCCTTCGGCAACGGGTACATGGAGGTCGGCTCCGTGAGTGGGCCTGATAGAGTGGCCAGGTACGTCGACAAGGCGCGTTCCGTGCGGCAAACGTTTACCCCGCCAACGGACCTCAACGTCACCACCATTGCCGTTGGCGCCATGCATGTCTCCGGCACCAATTCGATGACGTTGACGCTGCGCGATAGCAGTGGCAGCGCGCTGGCAACGACCGCTGTGTCAGGCTACCCGACGGGCACACCGAGCGGAGACCCGCGGGGAGATGTTTCGCCGGCGGAAGCGGAATTCCGAAGCGGGCCAGCGTCCTCAAGGCTGACCTTGAAGGCCAATCAGCAGTACACGCTAGAGATCGAATCCGACGGTGGCACCCACACGGTGCTAGCGACGCGCGACGGCTCGCTCTCCTACGACTTCTCGGTGGACTCCACCGTGCTGGGTCGAGCAGAGCTGCGATCTGCTCCGGGCGGTTCTTGGCAAGGCTGGCCGTTGCGGGATACCAGCGTGGACGACGAGTTCGACCTCAGTTTCTACCTCGAGGGCGACTGAGGCGGTGCAAGGCTACTTTTTCGATTGGCTTGTGCGTTGACTCGGCGCCGCAGACCCTCGGCGCCAAACCTCACTCCCAACGCTCTTTCACATCGATACCGCGAGCGCGGATAGCTTGGGCGAAGGTGTCCAGGGGCACGGCCAGCTCTCCAGGCAGCACGCCGCGCTTTTCGACGGCGCCCGCGCCGATCATGTAAGCCACGACGGCCGCCGGGTACGCGGTCGTGCGCGCCATGGCCGAGTGACCGGTCTTGTGCTCGTGGCGGTCGATCACCTCGAAGACGAGCCGGGTCTTCTTGCCCGCCTTCTTGCCGTCGATGATGACGCGCACGAGGACGACATCCGTGTCGTCATCCGTGAGCGCGCGCTCTAGGAGCTTCTCCGTGAAAACCCGAGGAACCACGCCATCGATGGGCTGTTCACCCATGAGCCCGATGGCGTGGAGCCCCGCGAAGATCGCCATGTGACCTGGGTAGCGGATCGTCTTGTAATCCATGTTGCGCACGCGAGAACGCAGGGTGCGCGGCAGGGTCGATGCACCGCCCGAGGTATTGAAGGCCTCTAGGGTGCCGAAGGGGTACGGAAACTCGAGGGCCTCGGGCTCGGTCAGGGACTTGAGGCGAACGATCTTGCCGTCCCGCAGCGCCTCGGCGGGCTCGAGGTATTCGTTGGTCAAGCCGCGTGGATTGAAGACCAGCTTGTAGTTCAAGGGCGGCCGCGGGTGAGCCGGAAGCCCGCCCACGCGGATCTTCACGGTATCCGTCGTGTCCATGCGTTCGACGCCCCAGGCGGCGAGCAGACACGCCATGCCTGGAGCCAGGCCGCAGTCCGGAACCACCGTGACGCCTGCTCGCTCGGCGTCGTCACTCATGGCCAGCTGTTTTTCGACCACGAACAGATTGCCGCCGAGATCACAGAGATGGGTTTTCGCCTCGATGGCCGCCCGGGTCAGGGTTTCGTTGTACTTGTAGTCCGCGCTGGACAGGACGACATCCCAAGGCTCCAAGAGAGCAACCAGCCCTCGCCCGGAATCCAAGTCGTGTACGCGAGTCTCGATCTTGGGTGACTCGCCTTTGCGCTTGGTCTTCTTGAGCAGAGCGGCGGTTTCGTCTGCCGCCGCGCGAAGGATCTCGTCGTCGCGGTCCGCGAGGCCGAGCAGGTCGACCCCAGGCTGGCGCCCCAAGTCCCAGGCCGCAGCCTTTCCCATCCGACCTGCACCCAGAACGAGGACCCGCATGCCGCGGGTCATAGCGCTTGTGGCACGAGTTTAGAAGTCTCACCCGCACAGCCCGGGCAGCGCGAGATTAGTGCCCCGGATCCGCCCCAGCGCCACGACCCCAAAAACCCAACTTGCAGTCTTGTCGAGCACGCTTGAACCAAGCACGCCAACTACGTTACGCCATGGACGTGACGAAAACCGTGTTCATGCCTCTGCCGGATCGTGACTTCGACGTCACGGAGGTAGCCGTCCCCTGGAAGCTGCTCAGTGAAGCTGGACACGACGTGGTGTTTGCGACTGAGCACGGCGACGATGCGCGCTGCGACCCGCTACTGTTGACTGGGGTGGTGTTCGGACAGCTGGGCGCCAAGCCCGAACCCAAATCGTTCTATCAGGAGCTGGAAGCCAGCGGTCAGCTCGATAGTCCGAAGCGCTGGCAGGACATCGACCCGGAAAGCGTAGACGCATTGGTCTTGCCCGGCGGCCACGCCAAGGGCATGCGCCAGTATCTGGGCTCCCCCAAGCTGCAAGAGCTCGTCGCAGCCATCTGGAAGCGAGGCGTGCCCGTGGGCGCCATCTGTCACGGCGTGCTGGTGCTCGCCCGCGCCAAAGACCCGGAGTCGGGAAAGAGCGTCCTTCACCGGGCGCAGACCACGTGCTTGCCGCAGTACATGGAGCGCAGCGCGTACCTGTCGACGTTTTGGAAGCTCGGGCGTTACTACCGCACCTACCCGGAGTACGTGGAAGAGGAAGTGCGCGCCAGCCTGGATAACGCCGACCGGCAATTCCAACGCGGGCCCATCTCCCTATTCAGTCACGGCAAGCGGGGTGACAACGCAGCTGCCTTCGCGGTCGAGGACGGACGCTACGTCTCCGCGCGCTGGCCCGGCGACGCGTTTCTATTCGCCGAGAAGATCCTCGAGCGGATCTAGCCCCGCCCCGGGCCGGCCTTGGACAGCCTAGCCACATCGGCCTAGATGCTGGGAAAACCGGCCCGCGGAAAGGCGGCTTGATCGCCGCGGCTCGCCGGCGCATGGGAGGGCCATGCAGACCAAAAAACAGGCAGGCGGGCTCCCCGCGAGTCTCTGCGCGAAGAATCGCATCGGGGGACAAACCCGGGACCTGGGCAAGAGCTACGAGCGGCGCAATCCAGCCAATCGCGATGACGTGGTGACCATCGCTCCTCAATCCACCAAGGAAGAGGTGCGGGAGGCCTGCGAAAAGGCGCAAGCGGCATTTGCATCCTGGTCGGCGATTCCGGCACCCCAGCGGGCGCAAGTACTCGGCCGCCTGTCGCGGCTGCTGGTGGACTCCAAGCAGGCGCTGTCGCGCTTCGCCTCGCGAGAAATGGGCAAGCCGGTTCGCGAAGCGCGTGGCAGCGTTCAAGAGGCCATCGACACGGCGGAGTTCTTCCAAAGCGAAGGCCGCCGGCTGTACGGGCAGACCGTGCCGAGCGAATTGCCGAACAAGGAGCTGTTCACATACCGCAGACCGATCGGGGTTTGCGGCATGATCACCGCCGGCAACTTCCCCATCGCCGTGCCGTCTTGGAAGATCATTCCGGCGCTGCTCGCGGGCAACGTCGTGGTGTGGAAACCCAGCGACGACGCGCCGGGAGTCGCAGAGCTCTTCGTCGATCTCTGGCAGCGTGCGGGTCTGCCCGACGGCGTACTGAGCGTCGTGCATGGTGGCGGCGCGGGCGCTGCCGGTGAGTACCTCGCGGATATGGTGGACGCGGGTTTGATCCACAAAGTGAGCTTCACCGGATCGACGGAGGTCGGTCGCAAGATCGGGGAGATCTGCGGACGCAACTTGCAGGTGCCGTCCTTGGAGCTGGGAGGCAAGAATCCTCTGGTGATCTTGGCAGATGCCGACCTCGAGTTGGCCGTGGAGGGAGCGCTCTGGGCATCCTTTGGTACCGCCGGCCAGCGCTGCACCAGCTGCGGGAACATCATCGTGGACAAGCGGGTGCTCCCAACCGTGCGGGATCAATTGGTCAAGCGCGCCAAGCTGCTCAAGATCGGCGAACCCTTGGACGAAGGCATCGACTACGGGCCGTTCATCAACGAGCGATTCCTGGAGCGCTGGCTCGCACAGCGGGCCGTGGGCCTCGATGACGGCGCCGAGCTGCTGCTGGATGGCAAACGCATCGTGGAGGGCGACGCTCCCGCGGGTTTTTCTGGCGACGCCGCACGGGGACTGTATGCGTCACCGCGGATCTTCGATCGGGTCAAACCCGACATGCGTGTGTTCCAAGAGGAGTGCTTCGGTCCCACCGTGAACCTGGTGGAGGTGGATGGGCTGGACGAGGCCATCGCGGCAGCGAATGGAACGCCCTATGGGCTTTCAAGCGCCATGTACACCCGGGACGCCCGCGCCATGCTGCGCTTCAAACAAGAGATCCGTGCGGGCATGACGAGCATTAACAACTCGACCACCGGCGCAGAAGCTCACCTGCCCTTTGGCGGCAACGGCTGGAGTGGAAACGGCACGCGTGAGAGTGGGATCTGGGTGCTGGACGCGTATACGCGCTGGCAATCCGTGAACGTGGACCTGGCGGGGCAGTTGCAGAAAGCTCAGATCGATCTCGCGGATGCCGGGGCGCCCGAAGTGCCCACCTTGAACGAACTTCTCCCGGGATAGCCCGGCGGAAGCGATTCCAGACACCGGCGACTCGCGCGGCGCGACGCGACGATGTAGGCTTGGTTCTTCGCCTTGCAAGGAGCCGCCGTCTCATGAGTTGGAAGTCCCCCGCCCAAGCCCTAGCCTGCATCGCCGCTTGCGCCGCCCTCAGTGCTTGCGGCAGCGATAGCGAGCGCAGTTTCTCAAATACGGGTGGAGCCGGTGGCAGCGCTGGTGGTTCGGCGGGGGGTGGCACCGGAGGCGGCGCCACGGGTGGCAGCGCCGGGTCCGGCGGCAGCGCCGGGTCCGGCGGCAGCGCCGGTTCCGGCGGCAGCGCCGGATCGACTGGGGGCAGCGCGGGCTCCGGCGGCGCTGCGGGCTCGTCGGGAAGCTCCGGCTCGGGGGGCGCGGGGGGCTGCGGCTCCGGACTCACGGATTGCTCAGGCACGTGCGTGAACCTGATGAACGATGGCAAGAACTGCGGCTTCTGCGGGCATGACTGTCAAAACACGACATGCTCCGCGGGAGGCTGCGCGCCCTCGACCGTGGTCCTCGCGGACAAGGTGACCAACCTAGATATCGACACGAGCCACGTCTACTTCACTCAAACCGGGAATCCGGCGGGCAGCAGTTTCGTCAAGCGCGTGATGAAAGCGGGCGGCTCCGCTTCCACCCTCGCGTCGAGCCAGAACAGCCCCTCCCACATTTTCGTGTCGAACAAGGTCTACTGGGGAGGCGCCATCTACGTGCGCAGCATGGCCAAAACCGGCGGTGCAACCACGCCTTTGACCAAATATCGACCGAGCAGGTTCGCTCAGAACAATTCGCAGCTTTTCTTGTCGCACTTCTCCCTTTCCCCGGTTGGATACGACATCCGCAAGGTCAACAAGGCGGGCGGCGGTGAAGGGTCCGTCTTCTTCGACGACAAAACCATTTCGGGACTCGCGGCGACCGGCAGCGACGTCTTCTGGACCAAGTCGGCGACAGCCGGGATTCGACGCAAGGCCACGACTGCGCCGACCGTGACCGCACCAACGATTATCTTTGGCGGCGAGAAGTCGCCTCTAGAGCTGCAGGTCGAAGGGAGCGACCTGATTTGGACCACCGTCTCCGGCTCGAACTGGCAAGTGCGGCGCGGTACTTTTGCTGGCTCCGGTGCAAGCACGCTGCTCTCCATCCCGAGCGCGAGTCAGAAGGACTTGGTCGTGACCAACAACGCCATGTTCTGGATCGAAACAGCCAACAGCGTGAAGGTGCTGCGCGCCGCGGATCGCAACGGCAAGAACGTGCGCACCCTGAGTTCCGATCTTGGTCCAGGACCTAGCAAACTTCGACCCGATGCGACCCATGTCTACTATCGGACGACAGGCGGCATCTTCCGCGTGGCCCGCTAGGCCACACCTCAGTGACACGCTCCGCCTACGTCGTTTTTCTTTGGATTGGCGCCGCGGCGCTGCCGGTCTCCTGCAGCAAGAAGGACGCAGCTAGTCCCGCTGGGCGGGCAGACGCAGCCAGCACCAAAGACGTTGACGTCGTGAAGACCGACGCTTGGGCGGACGCTGGCTCGACCCCGGACGGGTCGTTACAGAAAGACGCCATCGGGGGTGACTCCAAGACGAGCAACCCCTGCGGCTCCGTCGCCCACATCGGCGACAGCCTGACCGCCTACACGAAACCCTCACTGACGGCCGCCTATCAGGCCGAAGGCCTCAGCGTGCAGATCAACGCCTACGGCGGGCGCGCCATCCTCGAGCGGCTGCCGGAAGACCCCGAGACCGGTAGGCAAGCCGCCGCGTCGATCCGCGGCACTGGCTTCAGCGGCTGCTGGGTGGTGGCGCTGGGCACCAACGACACCGCCAACGTCGCCGCAGGCGCCAACCACACTCGGGGCAAGTCCATTGACGAGATGATGAAGGCCATCGACCCGACCGCCTCGGCACGAGTCATGTGGGTCAATACCCACTCGACCAAGACGAGCGGCTACTGGTCCAGTGCCAACATGGAACTTTGGAACGAGGCGCTCAAAGAGGCCCAGTCCCGCTGGACCAATCTGCGCATCTTCGATTGGGCCACGACTGCCAGCACGGGAGTCGCCCCCTATTCGGACGGATTGCACCACACCAGCGCGGGCTACGAAGTGCGCAACAAGACCATCGCGAACGCCTTACTGGGCTTCTTCCCAAACTGAGGGTCAGCAAAGAACCGCACGGATTTGCCTGCCCGTCATGCCCCGCGGCGCGGGGGCACCTCCCGCACCTCCCTTCGCGTTCCAGGCAGACCATCCGTTTCTATTCATGAGGCGCGACGTCGCTTCCGGAACGATTCTATTCATGAGGCGCGTCGCCGACCCGAGCGCGAAGTAGCGACTCCAATGTCGCAGGCCACGGCCTTCGGGGCCGCGGGCCGCAGGCGGCGATCTTTCAGATCTGGGCTTTCAGTGTTGCAAGATCGCAGGCCGATACCGGTCGACGCTCACCTGATCTCAGGCAGTTAGGCGCCCAAACGCGGAGGCACGGGATCTGCTTAATCCCGAAGCGGGGGGTTCGAACCACCCCCCGACGGGGCGCTCACAACACCGAAAACAGCCATGTCCCCTCGCGCCAGAATCCTACTCGCCATCTCTGACGCTCCCTTGTTGGAACGTGTTCGCGAGGCCCTCGCCGATACGGATGCGGAGCAGGTGGCGCTGACTCCAGGAGCCGAGTTGGTCGACGCTTTGCTCAATCGGGGGCCGTTTCAACTCGTATTGGCCAGTGCGCAGCTGGGGCGCGAGAGCAGCCTGCAGAGCTTGGCTCGTGTTCGGCAAGCAGGCAACGACACGCCGTTCCTCGTGATTGGCCAGAACCAGGGCGAAACGCTGAGAGTGTTCGTCAGCGATGGTGAAGGGGTCGTGCTATCTAGTCGCGTGCTGAACGGCGAGAACCTGGCGCGCCTTGCCGCCGAGTACGTCACGGCACGCCGCACCGGCTAGTTGCCGTGAGAAGCGCTGGGCGTTGGAGCGGGAGCGGCGGTCGCATCGCGCTCCTCCAGCCCTTTCATGATCGCTGCGGCTCGCTGCGCGGCCGGGCTTAGCCCGTCGCTGGCGGCATCTCGCACAGGCGCTGCATCCGGCTCCTCGGCCGCTGAAGATTCAGGGTCTGCGCTGCTCGCATCCTCTTTGACCGCCGTAGGGTTGGACGTAATTGGGCCGGTGGGATTGGCGGGTGTGACGACCGCCTCGGGGGTCAAGGCGGGGCGTGCCACCGGCGTATCCGTCGGGTCCGGTTCGGCCATTTCGCTCTGCATCATGACGATCCCCGTGGTTCCACCCACGGCGAGTGCGCCCGCGGCGACGGTAGCGATGACCCAAGGTTTAGGGCCGCGCCGAACGGGAATGACGGACGCCATCGTGTCCCCCGACACCGCGATGTCCGGTGGGACGGCGGGCTCTGACTCGGACGCCTTGCCTTTCAGCCGTTCCAAATCTTCGGCAGACGCCTCGACAGTGGTAGCCTCGCCTGTGGCGGGTGCGGTCTGACCTGGTTCGGTCTCTGCCGCGGTGGCTCCACTCGTCGGGCCCACCCCTGCGGCCGTCTGTCGTTCCGGTTCCGCACCCCACTCATCATCGGAGTCGGGGATCGTAACCTGCACTTCCCGGGACTCGTCGGACAGGACTTTGCGCAAAGAGACGGCAAGCTGGCGAGCGCTCTGAAAGCGATCTCTGGGCTCTCGTTCTGTGGCCTTCTTGAACCACTCGTCAAAGCCTGCTGGCACGGGACCGTATTCCGAGGGCACAGGCAGCGGCCGGACACAGATCGAGAGCACCAGATCGCCTAGGCCTTCGCTCTCGAAGGGACGCTTGCCGGTGAGGCACTCGAAGGCCATGACGCCGAGAGCCCAAAGGTCCGTCCGGAAATCCACGGTCTTGTTGCCCTGGGCCTGCTCCGGGCTCATGTAGAATGGCGTACCCAGAAGCGAACCCGTGCGGGTGCGCTCCCCCTTCGGGCCCAAGGTAGCCTCCGACACCTTCACGACTCCGAAATCGAGCACCTTGGCAACGTCTTCTTCCTCGTTGTGCACGAGGAAGACATTCTCGGGCTTCAAGTCCCGATGCACGATCTTGGCTTCGTGGGCGCGAGAAACGGCTCGCGCCACGTGGGTTATCACCCGCGCCGTCTCCTCCGGGCTCAAGCGCTTGCGCCGCTTGAGCCGCTTGGCGAGGGTTTCGCCTTCAAGCAGCTCCATCACGATGAACGGAAGACCGCCGTCGATTCCGTAATCGAAGATCTGTACGACGTGGGGACTGCGCAGCTGCGCAGCCGATTGGGCTTCCAGGTTGAAGCGCGCGAGAGCTTCCTCGTCCCGGCTCACGTCCCGATCGACGATCTTGACCGCGACCGGCGCGCCCAGCACCAGATGCTCCGCACGCCAGATCTGCCCCATTCCACCTTCGTCGAGGCACACCTCCAGCCGATACCGGCCGAGCAGCTCGCGTCCGGGCTCGGGTTTTCTGGGCATGGTGGCGACAGATAAGATACCGTGCTCTCCGCCTTGGGGCGTGCAGCGATAGCTTTGATGTAAAATGTGCTTTAGTTACGCTAAGTTATCAACTCAGAGAGGTTCTGTATGGCCGATGGGGTGTTGGCATCCCCATCCAGCCATGGGAGCTCCACCTGGGCGTGCTGAATGGCTCGAAGACGGCCCAGAGCTTCCTCTTGGACTCGCTCCCGGATGGCACGGCGGATCCCGCAGACCAAGGCGGCGCTGCCGGGCAACTCTCGATTCAGGTCCCGGTCCTTCAGCAGTTCGTGTCGCTCCGCGTCCTCGAACAGCTTCGGGATCACACCATTGATGACGACCCGCGCCACAGGCAAGCGAAGCTCGCTGTCGAGGGCGTCCAACAGCTCCAAGGTCTCATTCGTTGGCATTTCCTCGGGTAGGGTCACGACAAGCACGCCGGTCTGAGCTTCGTCCTGGAACATAGCCCAGGCACGCTCCGCGTCCCGGCGCAGCACGCCGGGCGGCACGACCTCGACGATGATCTTCGGCACCCGCAACATGTCCAAGCCGTGGCCGGTTGCGGGCGCATCAAAGAGTACGACATCGAAGCGCTGTTCGCCGTCTTCCTCGGTCTCGATGGAGTGGTACCAGGCTTTGCCAAGCATGGCCCATTCGAACAACCCTGGCACGCCCGCGAAGAAGCTACGCACATAGTTGTTGTCAAAAACCGCCCCATAAACCTTTGGGCTCTTCAAGATCATGCTGCCGTACTCGCGCAGAGCCACATCCGGTGTGAGCTTCACGCCCCAGATGCGATCTGCCAGGGGTTGCACCTGCGGCGTCATGGGCTCCGCGCCGAAGAGTGTGCTGATCCGCTCTTTGGCGTCAGACACGGTGATCAAGACGCGTTTGCCCTCGTGCGCGAGCCGGAACGCCAAAGCGGCGGTCACCGTGGTCTTGCCCACGCCGCCTTTTCCGGTAATGAATAGGAAGCGTCGCTCTTCTAAAGGGGTCATCAGGGACAAAAGCCGCTTTGCGCCAGCGCCAAGCCGGCGTTACTACCACGGACCGTGAGTTCATCTAAGCGCCCTAGGGCCCGATCGAAAGCTGCCGTTTTCGTCCTGGCCGCATTTTACGCGGGCTGCGACAGCGAAAAGGCGCAACCGACCCCAGGTGCGGCTGCGACCGGCGCCCCCGCCAAAACCATCGCAAGCGCACCAGAAGGACAGGGATTGCCCGCCCCGCTGGGCTCCCGCTGGCCAAAACCAACCGGGCCGCAATTCGCGGTTTTGGCGGGTCAAGGCATCGGCCCGATCCGGCTGCGCGCCAAGGTCACAACCGTAGAGCGACACATGAAAGCCAAGTGCGGAGAGCGCGCTCCGGGTGTGTGCCGATACCTGGAGCGTGGCGCCGAGTTCTTCTTGAACAGCGAGAACCGTCTCGAACGCATTCACCTGCATCGCGTCGGGCGCCGGGTCAAGAGTGGGCAATTCGGAATCTTCAACGGCGCCATCCCGCCAGATCTTCAATTCGGGATGTTGCCGCAGGCGGTAGGAACGGCTTTGGGCAAGCCCCAACGCGTCGTGCAAGGGGATGCGGGGGCTCATCCCGGAACCGTGGAGCAGCACGAGTACGAGGGCATGGTGTTGGAATACGATCGCATGCCGAGCAAGCAGCTCGTCCTGAGCGGCATACGAATCCCGAAGTAACGACTCAGAGCGTGCGCACCCGGCGTCGCTCTTGGATCATGCGCTGGTTGATGATGCGCTGAGCGTCGGCGGGCTCCACTAGAGTCCAAAGGTCGTGCTCGGGCCGAGAGGCGGCGCGCTCCAGGAGCAGATCCGCCGCGCGGTCGGGTTCGATGGCGTCGGCGTGACGGCCGGGTAGCTCGACAACTGCACTGCGAGCCCGCAGCCCGGACAGCGTTTCGAGCATCCGCTCGATCACCAAGCCAAATACGCGATCGTTCAACTCCTCCAAAGGGCCTGCACCAAATAGCAGCACCTTGTCGAAGCTGAGCCGAGGTTTTCCGGGCAGGAGTGCCACCTCGCCCAACTTGCCAGTCAGATACCTACGAATCATCAAGTTGGACACCCGACCCGCAAGTCGGAAATCGACTAGCCCGGCAACGCCATGGGGTGGACGCTCGCTTTCGAAGATACTCGCCGCAAGGACTTCACTCCCGGCCAGATCGAGCTTGCGCAGACTCGGGACGATGAAGCGCAGATCCATGTCACCTCAGGAGCCGGAGTCGTCGGTTCGCCCCGCATCTTCAGCAATGCGATCGAGCACGCCGTTGACGAAAGCGCTGCTCTCCTCGGTACTGAAACGTTTCGCCATCTCCACGACCTCGTCGATGATGACAGCGCGGGGAACATCCAGCTCGTGGGTCAACTCCCACGCGCCCAAGCGTAGCAAGTTGCGATCGACCCGAGTCATGCGCTCGATGCGCCAGTTGGTGCTGGCACCCGCAATGCGCTGGTCCAGCACGTCCACTTCCTTTTCGACGCCAAGCACGAGCTGATCCGCGTACGCACGGCCTTCCGCGTCGCCGGGCATCTCGCGCCAGTAGTCGTAGATGACTTGTTCTCCAGTGGCGGTAGTGGCTTCCCGCGCGTATAGCATCTGAAGCGCCGCCTCACGCGCCATCGACCGGGAACCCATCGTCGCTACAGCCCCGCTTCAGAGAGCGCGCGACCTAAGTTGACCATTTCGAGAGCGCTCACCGCCGCGTCGAACCCCTTGTTGCCGGCCTTGGTACCCGCACGTTCGATGGCCTGCTCGATACTGTCAGTCGTGAGCACACCAAAAATGACCGGAACCCCAGCACTCCCCGCCTGTGCGACTCCCTTGGCTGCCTGGGACGCCACGTAGTCGAAGTGCGGTGTCCCGCCTCGAATGACCGCCCCGAGGGCAATCACCGCGTCGAACTTCCCGCTACCGGCTAGGCGCACGCATACTTGGGGCAGCTCCCAAGCGCCGGGCACCCTCACGATGGTCACGCCGTCATTCCCAACTCCGTGACGACGTAGCGCGTCCAAGGCGCCTGCGAGCAGCGGAGCAACGATGAAGTCGTTGAAGCGCGCCGCCGCGATGGCGATGCGTGCGCCCTTTGGAGCAGTCAGTACGCCTTCAATGACTTTGGGGCTATCACTAGACATGGCTGCGCGCTGATCTACCCGCTCGAAAGCGCGAAGACCAGCGCTGCGCCTGGGGTCAGCTCTGTTGCCCGAGGGCCACGCTCTCGGTCACTTCCAGGCCGTAACCGTGGATTCCGGCAATTTTTCTCGGGTTGTTGGTGAGAAGCCGCAGCCGACGCACGCCCAATTCCCTGAGCACTTGAGCACCCAATCCATATTCGCGAAGCGTGCCGCCATGAGCGCGCTCTCCTGGGGGCGGCGCGGCAACTGGAGAGCTCTTGAGCTTCACCGAGAGGGCCTGCAGCTCACCACGCACGTCACCGCCAGGTGGCAGATACACCACGACGCCACAACCTTCAGCCTCGATGTGCCCAATGGCTTCTTCCAGATTGCGGCGACCTTCACTAACAGTTGAAGTGAACGTGTCCGCCAGGGTCGAGCCTGCGTGCATTCGACACAAGATCGAACGATCCCGCGAGACGTCGCCGCGCACCAACACCAAGATCTGCCGGTCGTCCACCGGAGCTCCATAGACAATCGCGCGCCAAGTCGTGCCTGTTTGGTCGAGCTCGATTTCCGATTCGAAGAGCCGCTCGATCAGCTTTTCGGTCTGTAGCCGGTATCGGATCAAATCCGCGATGGTCACGATTTCGAGTTTGTGCTCGGCCGAGAACTTCTCGAGGTCTGGCATTCGCGCCATCGTGCCGTCGTCGTTCATGATCTCGCAGATGACACCCGCGGGCTTGAGCCCAGCCAGGCGCGCCAAATCCACCGATCCCTCCGTCTGCCCCGCTCGCACGAGCACCCCGCCCCGCCGAGCCCGCAACGGAAACACGTGTCCTGGCGTCACCAGCTCACTCGGCGTGACGTCCGTGGCGATGGCCACCTGAATGGTGTGTGCCCGGTCCGCGGCGCTGATGCCCGTGGTAACCCCTTCTCGTGCTTCCACGCTGACGGTGAAAGCGGTCCCCAGCGGCGGACCATCGCGGCCTGGCGCCTGCATCATCGGCAGCTCCAAGCGCTGCACCTGCGACTCGGTCAAGGTCAGGCAAATCAGCCCGCGACCCCACTTGGCCATGAAGTTGATGGCTTCGGGTGTGACCTTGGCAGCCGCCATGGTCAGGTCCCCTTCGTTCTCGCGATCCTCGTCGTCGACCAGCACCACCATCTTGCCCACGCGAATGGCGTCAATGGCGCGGCGCACCCGTTCCAGGTGCTCCGGATCGATGTCTAGCTGCGGTGGCGGGATGCTGGGTGCGTTAGCCATTCTTCTCCGAGGGCATCAGCCCTGCCCGTGCCAGAGCGTCCACGAGGCCGCTCTCACCGGATTGAGCGCCGCCAATCCGAGTTAAGTAGTGGACGACATAGCGCGACAACAGGTCCACCTCCAGGTTCAGCTCGCTGCCAACCCGCAAATCCCCGAGATTTGTCACCTCCCGGGTGTGCGGAATCAGCATCAGCTCGATGGCGGTTTCGTGGGTGCGGTTGATGGTCAGGGAGACGCCATCGAGGGTCACAGAACCTTTGGGCGCCAAGAAGGCCATCAGCTCCCGCGGTGGCTCCACGGTCACATTCCAGGCGTCGCCGCTGCTGGTCACACCCTTGACCCGCGCCACCGCGTCCACGTGGCCGCTGACGAGATGGCCACCGAGGCGGTCCCCCAAGGCCAGGGAACGCTCCAAGTTGACGGCACTGCCGATGGCGCACCGCCCCAGGGTCGTCTTTTCCACCGTCTCGACGGACACGTCCGCCGCGAACCCGTTGGCCAACATCTCGATCACCGTCAGGCAGACCCCCGATACGGCGATGGACTCCCCGAGTTCGAGGGGGCCCAGATCCACTTCGATCTCGAGTCGGAACCCAGGACCGCGCCGTTGGCGTGCCCGCAAGACGCCCGTTTTCTCGACAAGACCCGTAAACATCGCGTCCGGGACATAGCATGACAGGGCGCTTGCCGACGGACCCCAAACCCGGCAACTTGTGTCTCGTCTTGCGACTCCGGAACACGGCCGCCACTGTCGGGGCGCTCCTCATCGGCTGCGGGCCGAGCGTTTCCTCGATTTACGAGGGCAACATCCGGTTCGAGCACTGCTATCGGCTCGACCTGGATCCCAACATCGCCCCGTCCCACCGAGAAGCCTGCTGGCGGGAGTGGACGAGCCGGTATACCTACGGCCAGACTCGCGACCGCCTGGACTACGCTCGGCGACGGATAGCGCGACTCACGGCTGGCGACCCGAGCCGGCCCCAGCTCGACCTGTCTCGACGCACCCCGGCGAGAGCGGGCGGGCCAACGCAGGCCGCAGAACCCGTGAATGCCCGCAAGGCGCCCCCCTCCACAGCCGCCATCGCCAGCCCCGACGCGGGGGCGCCGCCAGTCGACCCGGCCAGCGGGCCGAACACCCCAGGCGCTTCTTGCGCCGAAAAGTGCAAAGAAGCGCTGAATTCGTGCAAGCCAAAGTGCCAAAAAGCGCTGGATGCCAGCAATGTCCCCTGCGAACCGTGCGCCGGGGATTACCGCCAGTGCATGCGGCGTTGCTTCGAATAGGCCGGGAAGTTGACGCCCGGCGAAAAGCGGCGCTAACGCTCTAACCCAGATGACCCTGCCCCACCCCCTGCTCCCGGCGGACTCCGGCGCGACGGCAACCCCTCTGCCCCGGGTGCTCCGTCCGCAGCGGGCGGTGCCTTCGGATGCGGTACGCCCCACGCGCGCTGAAATCAATCTGGCGGCCCTTCGGCACAACCTCCGGATCTTGCAGCGTGTGGCTGGCGGCGCAGAGGTCTGCTGTGTCCTCAAAGCCGACGGCTACGGCCATGGCTCCAAAGCCGTAGCCCGGACGCTCGAACGAGCCGGCGCGACTCGAATGTGTGTGGCTCTCATGGAGGAGGGCGTCGAGCTGCGCCAAGCCGGGATCCGCGCTCCCATTCTCGTCATGGGCGGCCACTACGATCGGGCCTGGGGAGAGCTGCTTCGCTACGACCTCACACCGGTCATCCACGAGGCCGGGCAGATCGCCACCCTGGCGGAAGAGGTTCGCTTCAGCGGAGCGGGTCGGGTCGGAGCTCATCTGAAGATCGACACGGGCATGGCCCGCCTGGGCGTCATGCCCCAGGAGGTTCCCGACATCGCCAAGGCCCTTGGACGGTTCAAGGAAGTGCGGCTCGAAGGGGTGATGACCCATTTCGCCTGTGCGGACGCCGACGACGTGGAGAGCGTCGACCACCAACTCGACATCTTCGATGAGTCTTGTCAGGGCCTCTTGGACCGGGGCGTCGACATTCCCCTGCGCCACGCGGCCAACAGCGCCGCCACCATTCGCTGCGCCCGGGCCCGCTTGAACGCAGTCCGCCCTGGAATCGCGCTCTTCGGAGTCACGCCCCAGCCCGAGTGGCTGCCCGAACTGCGGCCGGTCATGCGGGTCGCCAGTGAGGTCATCGCGCTGCGCGAAATCCAAGAGGGCATGACCGTTGGCTACGGCGCCACTTGGAAGGCCAAGCGCACGAGCCGCATCGCCACCTTACCCATGGGCTACGCCGACGGCCTGACCCGCGGGCTATCGAACAAGGGCTCCATCCTCGTCCGTGGCCAGCGAGCACCCATCGTCGGGGTCGTCAGCATGGACATGACCATGATCGACGTCACGGAGATCGATGACGTCAGCGTCGGCGACGAGTGCGTCGTGCTGGGAAGCCAAAAGGGTCCGAAGGGCGAAGCGTCCATCGACGCAACCGAGATCGCGGAACAGCTCGGCACCATCCCGTGGGAAGTGCTCACTTCCGTCTCACGAAGAGTGCCGCGGTTCTATCGCGAGCCTTGAGCGCCTAGAGCGTTTGTTTTTGTTGGGGTCGCGGGCGCTGGGGCGGCGCTGGGCCGCTAATCTCGCGCGGGGCCACGGGTGCGTCGGGATACCGGGGCGGTGACTGCGGCTGAGTCCGTGACCGTGTCAGTGGCTGGGAGCGGTGACCGGGGCAGCGGCGGTGGCGGTGACCGAGGCCGTGGCCGGGGCGGTGACTGGGGCCGTGGCGGTGACCGTGGCTGGGGCAGTGACTCGGGCTGCGACTGTGACTGTGACTGAGGGCGTGGGTCCGAACGGGTGTAAGACAGGACATCGTTTACACATCAGATTCTCGCGCGGCAGGGCTCACACTGACGCTGTTCCCTGCCACTGCCACCGATGCAGCCGCTGCCGCCGACGCGGCTACTGCCACCGATGCAGCCACTGCCTCCGACCCTGCCACCGACGCAGCTACCGCCGCCGCCGCCGACTCTGACACCAGCGCAGCTACCGCCGCCGCCCCAGCTTCCCTTGCTGACCCAACCCAGTAGCCGTCGTTGGCGCATGCGCGCGACACGCGTTGCGGTGCTCGTGCCAGCACAGCTGGCACTGCGCCCGCAGGCAACCAGCGCGGGTGATGGTCGGTTTGGCTGGTGCGGTGAAGTTCCCTGTTGTTCCGCCCGCCGGCAGGCCGGGTTCGGGGAACCCGCCGGCGGGCGGAACAACTAGGAGAACACGTCATGCGTTTTAGGACTCTCGAACTCGCTCTTCGCGCTCAGGAGGGCATCGTGCCGTTGGTGGCTCGGATTCAGCGGCACGATCGGAAGCTGGCGGGGCAGCTTCGGGATGCCACGAATAGCTTCTTGCTGAACCTGGGAGAGGGCTCAGGGTCCGATCCTGGGAACCGTCGCGCGCGGTACTTCAATGCGTCAGGTAGCGCGAAGGAAGTCGTTGCGGGGCTGCGTGCTGGCGTGGGGTGGCGCTACCTCAGCAAAGAAAGCATCGCGCCAGTGCTCGCCGACCTCGACCACCTGCTCGGCGCGCTCTGGAAGCTGACGCACTGAGGAGCGTCGAGACGGAGTGCGAAAAGCAGAACCGGCGCACGTGCGGCGCTATGCGGTTCTCCGCACAAGCGCGACAACCGAACCGACAACACGGTCGCGTTCCTCTTCTGGGAACTGTGGATCGAACTCCTGGTTTGCAGGGTGGAGTTCGAAAGAACCCTTGGTCTTTCGCAAAGTCTTGAGCGTGCTCTTCCCACCACGAAGCGCCAGCACGACGTCCCCGTCAACGGGGGCGCGCAGTGGATCAACTACGACGATATCTCCGTCAAGCACGTCCGCGTCACGCATGCTGTGTCCCTCGACCTCAACCGCAAAGGCACGCTCACTGAATTTCCACGGCAACGAGAGTTGCCCTCTATGATCCTCTGGTTGATCCGCGGGGTGCCCAGCCGGGGCGCGCCCCAGAACGGGGACGCTTTTCCGCGCCCTAGCCCTCGGCCAGTAGGCAGGATGCTTGTTCTTGTCGTAGTCGAGACAACCCTTCTTCACGAGGGCCAGCATGTGACCCTGGGCTCCACGGGGCGTCTTGATGCCAAAACGCGCCATCACCGCTCTGAGAGTCGGCGGGCGCCCCTCCGCCTGACAGGTCTCCATCACGAATTGGAGGACTTCCCTCTGGCGTCTTGTCAGACGCTCGCCCTCTTGCATGCGCGCAGGGCAGATAGTATACAATTGTATACTATCGGGAAAACTATCGCCGATCAGCAATCACGAGTGCTTCCAGGCAGTTGCGCTAGGCGCTCGGAACTCCACAACTTTTCCACAAATGAAACCTCTCATAGTCGGTCGAAAAGAGCCCCCGCCGAATGCTGGCCCTCGGTAGAATTGGGCTAGCAGCGGGTGGGGGCGTTTTTTCGGCGGCTCGCCGGCAATGGAGCGCTCCATGACGCAGCCAACGTCCCTCTACCTATCCGACTTGTTGACAGGCCTGATCGCAGGGCTCGCGCTGAACAAGATCACCGCGCTTTCGATTCAGCGAAATGTGTTCGATCACGCGCTTGCGCGGCTCGTGGAGGATGATCTCCAGCCGCAGGCCGTGCAGCAAGGCTTCGTTCTGAAGTTCCGAGTTCGCCCGCACGAAATCCACGGGGATTCAACTGTCGTTCAGCGCGCGCTTTATGAAGCTGCCCAACGCGATCTGATCAGTTGGGACAATCCAGAATTTCAAGACATTCGATTGAAGATCTCCGCGCACGACGCTCCATCGTACTTCGAGGGGCTTCCCGGCTCCGTTGAAATGTACAAGGCACTCAGCTCCAAACTACTGGAGTACTATCGCGAGACCAACGCGTGATACCGTGAGCGCCAAGCCACATGGCGCTCGTCGAGCAGTACAAGAAGCAGGTCGAAGACTTCGCTGAGAAGTGCCTACGGCCCTACCTCGACCTGATTGGCGCGTCGACTTGGCGCCCGCCGGCGATGAAGGAACTGAACGACTGCGTGTGGCAAACCGTGGTCCTTCAGCCCTTCGAGGTGATGTTGCTCGACAGCCCGCTGCTCCAGCGCCTTCGCTTCGTTCGACAACTGGGCGTAGCGCACTGGACCTATCCCGGCGCGGCACACACCAGGTTCGAGCACAGCGTTGGAGCCCTCCATCAGATCGAGAGACTGCTTGAGTCCCTTCGGAAGAAACAACCATCCGCTAACCGAGCGGCACTCCGGCCCGTGCCCGAAAAAGCCTTCGTTAACCTCCTCCGGAGCGCGGCCCTGTGTCACGACGTCGGCCACGGGGCCATGTCTCACGTGGTGGAGAACGCGTTCAGCCGACTCGGGACTATTTCGGACCTCTCGATCGAGCTTTCGGACGCGCTGCGGGTCGAGGAAGCGAAACTGAGTGAGGCAGCTGCCTACTTCTTGATGGGCAGTCCTGCTTTCAACGAGTTGGTCGAGAGCGCCTCCCGTCGCACGCACCACGAGCTGCCGGCCAACCCGACGGATCTGATGCGCGCAGCGATCCTGGGGCGACCGATCCACAACCGCTATCCAGTTCTCCAAGAGCTAATTAATGGTCCCTTTGACGCCGACAAGCTGGACTACATCACTCGCGACGCGCACATGTCTGGAGTGCCGATCGTCACCGATATTCCTCGGCTCGTACAGAAGGTGCGAAGCGTAGAGGTCGAGAAGTCTCGTCTGCCCCAACCTGTGCTGCGGCACGTCACCACGGAATACCCAAGCTACGTTCTCTACGGTGTCGCACTTTCCGGCGGACGAACACTGGACGAGCTGATGTTCGGTCGCACACTCCTATTCGACAAGATCTATCGTCACCAAAAAGTGCGTGCGACGGAGGCGATGGTCGCATCAATCATCGAGCACCTCGTCACAGTGTCCGGCGACCAAGCTCCCTTGCTCCCGCTGCTTTTCGAGGATGACGAACTTCTGGACTTCACGAGAGATGGCCTGCAAGAGAAGTTTGCCCGTGAGATCGCAACGCAAGAATGGGAAGGACTCCAACCTGCGCGAGACATCGCTGCACGGGTAAAGCGAAGGCAGCTGTTTGTTCGCGCATTTGCGTTCGCACAGAGCATGCCGCTCGATCCCTTCCGACACGATGAAGAGCAGCGTCGGGGGTTTGAACGCCTCCTGCGTGAATCGGCCAAACCTGAAGGACGACGCACGCTGATCGCCGAAATCGTCGAAGTACTTCGAAGGATGCGAAGCTCCCACGAGGGTGCTTGGCCCGCGGAGCTTGAAGGGGCGCTGACCGCGTATGTCGTACTTGACGCCCCTGATTCGTTCGGTCACCCGAAGGAGATCTCTCGCGCTTACCTTGTAAATGACGAGAGAGAGGTCGTCCCGTTTCGCGAAGACTCAGCTGAATCTCCTGCTTGGAGTGCAGCCTATTTGATGACCCGCGATCTTGGCTATGTCTTCGCTCCACGAGAATTGGCGGTGTCTACTTTTCTCGCAGCCGAGATCGTCTTTCGGCAACGATTTGCCATCCGGACAGCGAGGAGCGCGCAAAACTACGCAAAAATCGCGGCCGGTGATCTTGACAGACTGCGACGTGACCTCACATCCGCGGGGTTCTACGATGATCTTCCGAACGACCTCCGCGCGGCTCCGACTCGTCTCGAAGCTGCTGACGTCGATGGACGCATCGCTACCATCGTCAAGCAGCTCAGCACGTATGAAGGGATCGCTTCGGAAAGTGGCGCTGCGCACCTCCGTCCAGTCCGTGTGGATGCAGTCCGGGTCTACACTTGGCTTCGACAGTTCCGAACCGACGAAGAGGTCGCAGCTGCGCTCGAATGGCTGGAAAAGATTCGGATGATCAGCCGTGAGGACGTTCATCAAGCCGTTCGCGCTTTCATGGCAAGCCACCCAGAATTCCGCGGAGCCTGGGTTTGCCCTTTTGGCAACCCGAAGGACAGTTCATTCATCGTCACGTACTTCGTGAACGACATAGCAGCCGAATTTGAACTGCAGCCCGCAACCCTCCGCGAAGCGCTCAACGAGGACGATGGCAAGCCGATACTGTTCGTCGATGACTTCATCGCTTCCGGGGCTCAAGCACGCACGATAATGTGCAACTGGATGGACGATGCGGGCGCTCCACTGAAAGAAGACCACGGTCCTGCGCTCTCTTCGAAGCTGCGCGCTGAACTGACTGATCGCGATCTGGGTTTCGTGTTCATTGTCGGCGATCCAAATGGCGTGGGCCAACTGCTCAAAGAAGCAGAGCGCCTTGGCTTGAAAGCGACCGCGCACGCGCATATTTCCTCCGCGGACCTTCCTCGAGCCACTAGCGTGAACGGCGCAGCAACCGAACCCGTAATCGAACGGGCACGAGACATCGGCACTCAACTTCTCGAGAGCAGCCAAAAAGAGAAGACCAACGAATGGAGAGCGGAGCGAGCACTTGGATACGGCAACGACGGCTACCTGCTTCTCTTCCCATACAACACGCCAACGCAAACGCTCACGCTCCTTTGGGCGGAGGGGCTCGTGGACGGGTGGCAATGGCTTCCGCTATTTCCACGCCGATCCAAGCGTTGATGGCGTGCAAATCAGCGCGGGGAAGGCCGGCGGTGGATTCAGCGTGCGAGGGAAACGTTGCACCTGGCACGGGTGTTTCGGGGCGGTTACATCGTGGGCAGGCTGAATGAGCCGCGACGACTGGCCCAGGGAGAAGAAGTGGTCCAACTTGGGGCCGCGATCCGAAAAGCTGCAGCGCGCCAAGCAATTGGGATGGGACTATCCTCGTGGCCGCCGGGTCGAAAGAGAAGATGGAGAGCCCTTGAACGTCTTGTTCGTGTGCAGCAAGAACCGTTGGCGAAGCCCAACCGCCGAGGAGCTGTTCCGTAAGCGCCCGGAGCTTTCGGTGCGCTCGCGGGGGACGAGCCGAGATGCCGAACGGACACTGGGCTCGCAAGATCTCCGCTGGGCAGACATCGTCTTGGTCATGGAGAACAAACACAAGCAACGCCTCCTCAGCGACTTTCCCGGCGAGATGAAGTTCAAGGAACTGCACGTCCTCGACATTCCCGACGACTACAAGCGCGGCGACCCGGAGCTCACAGAGCTGTTGCAGCAGCAGGTCAATCCGATTCTCGAAGCGTACAGCTCCTGAGCGAGCATTAGCCCGCCCGAAGCGACGGCGAGTTGTTTCAGCCCTTGGTGTTCGGCGTGAACGCCCGAGCCGTGATGCGAAAGCTCCGGCGTCCACGTCGGTCTGATCATCGCGATCGAGCATCGCTTGCGCGGCAGCGGTATGAGATACTCGGGGATGCGCAATTCCAAAGAGGCGCTCCGCCACCAGGTTGGCGCACTAGAGTCCGAACTCGCCGATCGGGACGCGGAGATCGCGCGACTAGAGTCCGAGCTGTCGGACGCGACGGCGTCGAAGTCAGAAGGGACAGGGCAGAACGCCATGCCATCTCTGACACTTGACGAGGTGCGCATCGGCAAGCTTCGCTCGGACGGTCGCGTGCGTTATGTGGTGCAACCTGTTAATTTGATCCACGTTGGCATTGCATTTGCCGGCGCGGCCGCATGGACTGGCACCGTCGCCTCCACCCATGACGGCGTCCTTGGGGTACTACTGACGATTGCCGCCTTCGTGTTGATGCCTCTGGGCTTCTGGAACGAACTGGGGTTCGACGTGGATGTCACTGACCGCAAGATCTTGGCTTGGCGGTCTCGTGGCCCCTTCCACACCTTCCGCTTCACCGTGCGCCGACCACTCCTACCCGAGATGCGCACCGCCAAAGAAGGCTCCGTCACCCGCCTGTGGTGGGGCAGCGAGAGCCTCGTTACCTCGCTCAGCCCATCGGCCCTCAACGCATTGCTGAAGGAATTGAGCGCGTTGACAGGCACGTCGAAAGAGTGACTGAGCTCGACTACGTTCCAGGAACGATCCAGCTAGGGCTACTTTACACCTGCCGTGGCTTGCTTGATGGCGGCCCAGTCCGCGCCGGGCTTTGAGCCGTTGGTGCCGGCCTTGAGGAAGGGGCTGGAGCTGGCGAGCTCGTAGTCCCCCCCGGACATGTTGGTGAAGCCGACCTGGGTCCAGGAACTGGCAACGGAGTTGAGTCCGGAGGGATATTCCTTGGCGGGAGCACCACGCACGACGTTTCCGGCGAAAACATGGGAGTTGCATGCGTTCGCCACCTTCTCTTCATCGTGGGCGCCGGAAGTGCCGTGCACGCCATAGAGGCCAAAGTCGACGATGTTGTTCTTGAATTGGAAGTTGACGAAGACTCCCGGACCCCAGCTGGCCTCTGGGTTCAGTTGAAGGTGCTGGTAGTGATTGAACATGGTGTTGTTGGCAATGGTCAGGTTGACGGGCGATTTCAGAACCTGAAAGCCCCGGCCCTGTCCCCCAAACTGACTGTCCGGGCCGAGCTTCTCGAACACGTTGTGAGCAATGTAAATATCGGACGTGGGCCCCGTCTGAACGGAGTTGCTTCCACCACCCGAGATGTTGAGACCCATCTCCGAGTCCGAGATGATGTTGTAGGCAAAGACCAGATCTTCGGTCTTCTGGTGGGTTTGGCTGGCATCGCCCCATTGCGCAGAAGACTTGATCAAGATTGCGTAACCCACCTGCCCCTTCTTCCAGTTGTTCTCGAGCACGTTGCCGGTAACCAGCACGCGGTGCCCGTGTTTGAGTTCGAATAGGTTCTTGACCTCCCAGACGTTCTTGTCCTGATGAAACCACTTCGGGTCTTTACGGAAGTGGTTGTTGCAGACCTCGATGTCCTTGGCGTTGTGAGAGGCGTCTGGTGTCACATCGCCACCGAAGACCAGGTTGATGGCCGAAGCTTCCAGATAGTTGTTGGCGATCTTGTAGGGGCCCTTTCCAGAGTGGCCCGAAATCGCTTGAGAAGTCTGGCCGGTACGTTGGAAATCCGAGATGTGCGAGTTGATGACCGCGAGATCACTTCCGTTGAGGTAGAGGCCACGCTTGCTTCCCGAGTAACCGGCCGGATTGGGAACGGGGTTGATGACGCCATGGATGTAGACACGGTCCAAAACGATGTGGTTTGGACGATTGTTCAACGCACCCCAGTTGCCCACATTGTGTCCGAGCTCGACGACGCCAAAGGAGTCGTTCACCCCAGACTCGACCCCGAACTCGACGCCCATGATGCGGTAATGGCTTGCGCCAAGATCGCAGCGCAGGGCTCGCTTAGTTGATACTTTTGGACTTACCGGGTTCTTCGGGGCGAGGATTTTTGGCATGTATTGGTGATGCTGAGCTGGTTTGACTCGCGCGCCTTCGCCAGGGAGGGAGTTCATCGCCGAAGACTTGATCACGATCCACTGCTTGCTCGGATTACTCTTGGCTCGGAGGTAGTACTCGCCAACCCAAGTCGCGCCAGCTTCGAGAACGAGAGTGTCACCCGGTTGCGCGGCATCCAATCTGGCTTGCAGGTCATCGCCGGCCTTGACGTGGGTGGTACTCCCAGACGGCGTCGGCATGGAGATGTCCACGTACTTCTGCGGAAGGTCGATGAAGCCGGGTAGGTTGGGGGGAATGCTGCAGGTTGTCGAAGCGCCACCCCCTGCGTTGCCGCCCGCCCCCGCGCTGCCGGCCATTCCAGCGGCGCCCGCCGCGCCCCCAGTAGCGGCTCCGGCAGCGCCTGCCGTCGCGCCACCGCCAGCAATGCCAGCTGTCCCGCCACTGCCCCCGCCCGCCAGGCCTCCGCTCGCGCCAGCGCCCGAGGCGCCCCCGCTCGAGGAACCCCCGTCGTCGCCACCACAGCCGCTCAGGGC
Organism: Polyangiaceae bacterium; assembly: GCA_965222375.1. Lineage (GTDB taxonomy): Bacteria > Myxococcota_A > Polyangia > Polyangiales > Polyangiaceae > JACKEA01. Next base: position 245,275 of record CBDCTZ010000016.1, on the reverse strand, counting down.
CAAAACGAGAACAGCAGGCAGGATGAATGATATGCGGCAGTGTTTCATTTGAGTCTTTCCGGGGGCTTTCTCAGCGTAGATGGAAGCCACTGGCCGCGCCACGAAGCCTCACTAATCTGCGCTGAGCGCCGAACCGCCGGCCGGGTGGCAGCGAGGTCACGCAGCGTGGACCAGCATGCCGAGTGCGCCCGATGGCGGGCACGACGCACGAACGCGCTCCGGGTGTGACCCGGGGCTGACCGAACGCGCTCTGGGTGTGACCCGGGACTGGCCCGGGTTGCGGCGGAGCGAGAGTAGGGCACCAGAGTGCGACAGGGATGCGACCCCAAATTAACCAACGGATCCCACGGCAATGCGGGTCTTCCGCGTGCAGATGCTCAGGCCAGGAGTTGGTCGACCTTGGCGGCGCAGATGAAGTCGTTTTCGGAGAGCCCGTCGATAGCGTGGGTCCAATAGCGGACTTCGCACTTGCCCCAGGTCACGAGCAGGTCGGGGTGGTGGTCTTCGCGGTGTGCGACCCAGGCAACGGCGTTGACGAAGGCCATGGTGTGGTGGAAGTCCTTGAAGTTGTACACCCGGCGGATGCTCTTTGCGTCGTCGGAGAGCTGCCACCGGGGGACCTGTGTCTGCAGCTTCTTCGCGTCGTCGAGGGTCAGCGCAAGGATGCCACCCTCGCAGGGGACGCAGCTCTTGGTGCAAAGTTCGTTCATGACGCCTCCATCTAGTGCCGAGCTCAGAACTGTCCAGGTGCCACGGGCATCAGGCGCTCGGCGTTTCCGCTCAGTGCCGGGGGTCGAACTGTCCAGGCGCTACCGACATAAGCCGCTCTTCGTTCATGGCTTCGGCGACGGGGGCGAGTTTTGGCTCGCCGCGGATGAACTCGACCAGGCCGCCCATGGCCGCTCGGTAGGCCTCACCGTCCAGCTCGCCGCGCAGCAGCTGCACCCGCAGAAAAACCCCGGCGGTCTGCGCCACGTCGCACAAGCAGTAGTTTCGGACTTCGTCAAGGCGGCCAGCGTGTACGAGGGGGCCGACGTCCTTGCCGTCGATGCCGACCTTGCCTGGCATACCGCAGAGTTTGGCCAAGATGTCCAGCTTGCAGGGCTTGGCGGCGCCGAAGTCCGCCATGTAGTCCATGAGATCGAGGTGGCCATCCGGCGTGAAGCGGTAGCGAACGTCTCGAGAGCGGTAGTAATAGCGGAGCGACACGCCGTGGCGCAGGCAGCGCGCGGCGATGACAGGCAGGTCGAAGCCTCGACCGTTGAAGGTCACCAGATCCGGACGGTGGCGGTCGAGATAGCGCGCAAACTCGACGAGCATCGTGGCTTCGTCGTCGGTCTCTCCGATGACTCCGAGGCGCTGCACCTTGTAGCTCTCGTCGAAGAGCAGACAGCCGATGGCGACGACCCGGTGATGGGGCGGTGCGGGCAGACGCTGGGTCTCGGCCGCCTCGGCAATGGGTAGCTCGGCGTCCAGGATGGTCTCGATATCGAGGACGAGGAATTGGCGGGCCATGTTGAGTCTTCCGTGGGTCGCGAGGGAGCGAAACCCGAGGCTAGCAGCTGCCCGGCGGCGTATCGGGTCGGCTCCCGCTCGGTAAGCCGGTGAAATCTCAATATTCTTAACCACTTGACACCACTAGGGGTCTCATGGTGACCTGCAATTAGAGTCCGCGCTCGGTGGTCGGGCCCGACTCGCAGTTTTTCTCGTAGGCGCGTGCACGACTGCCCGCGACCCATCCTTTTCTTCATAAATGGCTAGAAATACTCTCGTCATCAATTGTGATACGCGTGAAACCCGAGTTGCTTTGATCGAAGACGGCGTCATTGCCGAACTGCACATCGAGCGAGCGGCCTCGCGATCCACAGTCGGTAACATCGTTCTGGGGCGCGTGAGCCGGGTCCTCCCGGGCATGCAAGCGGCCTTCATCGACGTTGGCATGGAGCGCGCTGCGTTCCTGCACGTCGAGGATCTGATCAAACCCGCCGACTTCGAAGCGTACCTGTCGGGCAATCCCCGGGGGGACGACGACGAACCGAGCGGGCGTGGCGCGGGAGGGCGACGAAAGCAGCTGCCGCGGCCGGGGTTGTTGGACGAAGAAGACGTCGACGACGACGACGACTCGACCGACTCCGAAAATGATGACGACGCCGAGGACGACGACGAGGCCGCCGATTCGGACGCGGAGGATGAGGACGACGAAGACGGCGACGACGACGCAGCGGACGACAACGCCGATTCGGATGCTGATGATGACGAGGACGAAAGCGGCAACGACGTGGTGGAGGACAGCACCGATTCGGATGCCGAAGGCGCCGAGGACGCGGACAACGGCGACGAGGCGGACGACAGCGACGCCGAAGGGGAATCAGGCGACCGCGACGGCACTGAAGACGATGCCAGCGAGGACGAATCTGGCGAAGATGGTGAAGACGTCGCCGCGTCGTCCGTCGCCGCGTCGTCTGTACTGACGTCAGAAGTCCAGGCGGCGCCCGAAGCATCTGATCCCGCGGCGAGCTCCTCTGTGGCCGACGCGCCGGAAGCGGAAGCCTCCGGGGTCGAAGCGAACGACGGCGACGGCGAAAAGGACGCCCCGCCGGAAGGCGCGTGGGCGGATGAGACGGTGGCAGGTGACGAAGCCAATGCAGCCCCGACTGAGGCCTCGGAAGCCGCAGGAGACGAGGACGCAGGGCGCTCTAAGCGCGTTAGTGACGACAGCCGGGGTCGGCGACGGCGCGGACGGCGGCGACGCGGAGGGCGGAGCGCTGAAGGTGGCTCTGGGGAGCGAAGGGCCGAAGCGTCGGGTCGGGGCAACGGCTCGTCTTCGCGAGGCAACGGCGCCTCCACGCGAGGTGGCCGCTCGGGCCGCTCGGGGCGTTCTGGGCGCGGTGGCGATCGACGCGGCAATGATCGACGCGGCAAGAAGAAAGCCACGTCGCGGGTCTCGCGTTCCGTACCCATCACGGAAGTGGTGAAGGAAGGCGACGAAGTCGTCGTGCAGATCACGAAGGAGCCCATCGGCACCAAGGGCGCTCGGGTCTCCAGTCACGTATCCCTGCCCGGGCGCTACGCGGTCTATCTGCCAACAGTGGAGCATGTCGGGATCTCGAAGCGCATTGGTGGCGGCCGCGAGCGCTCCCGGCTGCGTGATGTGATCGACTCGCTGAAGCCTGCAATGGGTGGCCTCATCGTGCGCACGGTGGCCGAAGGTCTGACCAAGAAGCAGTTGAAAGCGGACGTTGGCTACCTGATGAAGCTGTGGGCGGACATTGCCAACAAGAAGAAGGAAGCTGGCAAATCCCCAGCCGTTTTGTACGCCGAACTGGACATTGTGCTGAAGACGGCTCGCGATTTGTTCACGGATGAGATCGAGACCATCGTCGTCGACGACAAGGACCAGTACACGCGACTCGTTCGCTTCGTGGAGATGTTCTTGCCCGCGCGCGTCAAGGACATCCACCTGTACCAAGGGCAGGAGCCAATCTTCGATGCCTACGGCATCGAGGACGAAATCGGCCGAGCCCTGAGCCGCAAAGTTCCCCTACCCAGTGGTGGCTACCTGGTGATCGACCAGGCCGAAGCCCTCGCGGCCATCGACGTCAACACTGGGCGCTTCATCGGCAAGGGCAGCAAAGATCTCGAAGAGACCGCGATGAAGACGAATCTGGAGGCTGTCGAGGAGATTGCCTACCAGCTGCGCTTCCGGAACATAGGCGGGCTCGTGATTTTGGATCTGATCGACATGGAAGTCGCGTCGAACCGCGACAAGGTGTACCGGGCGCTGGAACAACGCTTGGCGAAGGACAAGGCCAAGACGACAATCAACAGAATCAGCGAGCTGGGCCTGCTCGAGATGACGCGCAAGCGGACTCGCGAGAGCTTGAGTCGCACGATGAATGAGCCCTGCTTCTACTGTGATGGCACGGGGCAGATTCAATCCCGCCAGACCATCGCCTACGAAATCCTCCGTCAGATCCGTCGGGAACGCGCGTCCTTGCCGGGCTACAACGTGACGGTGAACGCGCACCCGGCGATCATCGACATTCTGCAGACCGAAGAGAAGGAAGCAGTCCAGGAAGCGGAGCGCCGCTACATGCGGCGCATCGAGCTGGTGCCCCGGACCGAATACCACATCGAACAATTCGACTTGCAGGGGACGTGAGATGAAGACGGATCGCCAACACGAACGCGTTACGATCAACAAGGAGTTCGACTCCTTTGACCAGTTCATTCAGGAGTATGTGACAAACATCTCCCGGACGGGCGCGTTCATCAAAACCGACAATCCACTGCCCATCGGAACGGAGGTCAACCTTCGGTTTTCGGTGATCATGAATGACATCGAGACTATCGAAGGCGTTGGTGAGGTCGTTCGGGTCGAGTCGAATCCTCCTGGCATGGGCGTGGTGTTCTTGAAGCTATCCAGCTATTCCGAAAAGCTGATTCAGAAGCTTCTGACCCAGCACGGAAAGCTTTAGGCGGTCTCGCCGGGCCACAGTGCTATTCTCCAAGGGCGATGCGCGTTCGTCAGCTGCTTGCCCTGGTTGCGCTCAGCCTGATGCCCCTGCTGGGCGCGGGCAGCTGCGCCGGAACCGAGTGTGAGCGCAACAGCGATTGCGCCTTCGCTCAGTGCATTTCTGGAGAGTGTGTAGCGCAATGCAAGCTCGACCTGGACTGCCCCATCGGGCTGGTATGCAACCGCGAGGTGGGCCGCTGTGATCCTCCGGACGGGGGAACCATCGAGGGCGGGTCGGACTCTGGGATCGGCGGCTCCAGCGGGGATGCGAGCTTGGGTGGGTTTGGTGGCTTCGGCGGCACGACTGGGGGCACGGGCGGCATTCCGGCGACCGGTGGCATCCCCGGAACCGGCGCCAGCTCAGGCACCGGCGGAACACCGGGCACCGGCGGAACTTCCGGCACCGGGGGCACCGGCGGCGCGGGCACCAAGAACGTACTGGACCTGTGCAACAACCCCTCTGAGTGCGCGCAGGGCTTGGTGTGCAAGCCCTTTGGCGGGCCCGCACGCTGCACTCCAACTTGCCTCGCGGTCGGCGCGAGCGCGCTGTGCCCGACCGGAACTCGGTGTGAAGACATTGCTGGAAGCAAACACTGCGTGCCGTCGGACATCGGCAAGACCTGCAGCACAGGCTCGAACTGCAACTTCGCTTGCCTGACAGCGCCGAAGTACTGCACGGGGAACTGCACGACCGCAGCGGACTGTCCAAACGGCTGGGGCTGCATGCCGGTCAGCAACAACCGCGTCTGCGTCAAAGCGGCAGCCGCGTGCGACGGCGTCAACAACTCGGCCTGCGTCGTGCCAGCAGCCTGCGATCTCTCCCCGAACCTGGTGGTCGGCAGCTGCACCTTGGCCTGCAGCACGGCAGCGGACTGTCCTCAGCGGGCCCTGGGCATGAGCCCTTGGACCTGTGACGGGCTGTGTCGGCGCCCCTCCAGCGGTCCCACTGCTATCTACGGCCCTCTAGAGGGCGGTTCGGCCCCGTCCCAGTGGGCCTGCAATGGCCTAAACCAGGTCGTCAACGTCTGCGGTGATGGCCAGCACATCGATTTCAACGCCTTCACCATTCCAGGTCCGCCGGCGGTCAACTGCTCCGCCACGGTCACCACGGACGGCCTACCTGGCGACGCCTGCGTGGACTCGTGTCGCTACGCCGGGGGCTGCCCCTTCGGTTTCCAGTGCACTGCAGTGGGCTCGATTGGGGCGAATAGCCGGATTGGGCTCTGTTTGCCTGGCTTTGGCTCTGGCAAGGTGGGCGGCGCATGCACTCGAGATGCAGACTGCTTTTTCGGCTACTGCAACCGAACCCAGAGCAAATGTTCCCGGGATTGCAGCAAGGACGGGCTCTGCCCGACCGGCTCTAACTGCGTTCCTGGCGGCGGCCCAAGCGTCGAGGGGCTGGCCTTCCGACGCTGCGAATAGCCGAGGGCGCAGGCTGCGCCTCTGCGGCGCTGCTCGTCTGGGCGAAGCGGGTGTGCGATTCGGCGCTGCGGAGGGCTGCTCGGATTATCAGCGATCGAAGCTCGAGCTTGCGCGACGCCGCGCGGCGCGTTACGCAGCGCCTCCTATGTTTCTCAATCTCGGAAAGCCCAAGCGGAACCGCAAGCGCTGCGCGCGCTACACGGCCAAGCGCAAGGCAAAGAACCGCCGCCGCAGGGCGCGCGTCCGCGCAGGCAAGTAAGGCCGTCAAGTCAGTTCTTCGTCAAGCACTCGACGCGCTACGTCGAGGCTGAAGCCCGCACGCGCAAGCGCCCCCAGGTCGCGTTCGCGCTTTGCGTTGCGTTCGGCGGGCGCACGATGCGGGCCGATGCGACGGCGGCGGGCGAAGCGCCGCGCGGAGACGAGCTCGGCGTCTTCGTCGCAATCTTTGTCGACGTCCGAGATGGCGTCACGGATGGCGCTGGCCTCGACGCCCCGCGCTGCCAGCTTGTGTTCGATGGCCCGCGCCGAACTACCTCGCTCACGTAGGGACCAGGCCATGGTGGACGCGTAGCGACGATCGTCGAGCAAACCCGAGCCCTGGTAGCGCTCGATAATACCTTCGGCACACAGCTCGGCCTTTTCGACGAGCTCCGGATCGGCATCGCGCGCATGACGACGAATGTGTCGCTTCAGCACCTTGCGGAGGTTCGCCACGCTGCTGTCGAAGCGATTCAAATACGACAAGGCGTTCTTCTCGAGCGTCTCATCGGCCAGTGCCTTCTTGGAAGTCCGCTGTTTTCGTCGCGCCGCCACATCAGCGTCTTGCCACGAACGCCATTCGGCGGCCAAGCCTCGGGCGTTTCGCTATCGTGGGCGCTGAAGCGCGTTGGTGCATCACTTCGGCATGACGAGCAGACCACCTGAGCTTGCGCCAAGGCCCACGCCGGTGACCCAGTACACCGCGTCTTCCCAGACCGCGACAGATCCAGGGTGGGGCTGAGCATCCGCCAGCATCGTCGGCCCGTTGGGACAGCCGGTGCGCGGGCAGCGCATCAGCGCTCCGACGCCCCCGGAAGGGCTACCCAGTATGAAGTAGACATGAGACGCATCTGCGGTGAGAGCTTTCACCACGCCTGTCTGGACTGGCAGCACCACGGTCGACCCGCTGGGGCAACCGCCCGTCGAGCAGCTGCGGATAGCCCCCCCCACACCCCAGAACAGCTCACCCGAGTGTACGGCGATTGAACCAAGGCCGCCGCCGGCCGGTGCCAACACTTGTGGCACCGTGCACCCAAACGTTTGGCACCATTTCACGCCGCCGAGGACCGGGTTGGTGTCCAGCCAATAGACGTTCAGGCCATCCATTGCGAGGTCAGTGACAAGTCCTCCGGAAGCAACCTTGGATGATGATCCACAGTAGACTGTGCCGCTACTTGACCAGCAGATGATACCGCCGCTCGTGGTCGGGCCAATCAAAGAGGAATAGGTTCCGATCTTGGTAGACTTGCCACCTTGCTTCGGAACCTTCCTCAGATCGATGCCGCTGGCGACGTAGATGGAGTCAGCGGTGACCGCGAGCCTGTTGCCAAGGATGGTCGTCGCGAGAGTGTCTGGTGGATCGTTGCAACCAGTCAGCGAGCACTTGCGGATCGTGTTGTTGAGTCCGAAGTAGACGCCGGTTGCATCCACAGCCAACCCACGCATCCCTGGCCCCGGCGCGAGCACTCGCGGACCGCAGGTGCCGGCCTCGCAGGCGCCGATGCCACAATCCTTCTTGCACGAGCCACAGTTCTTCGAATCCTTCTCAGGATCGACGCATAGCCCCGCGCACAGGATTTGCCCGCTCGGGCATGCGCAACCCTCGTCTACCTCGTCGTCGCAGTCGTCATCCTCGCCATTGCAGACTTCGGCAGCGCCAACACTGCTCTGCGGATCGGTGTCATCACAATCTCCCCCGCCGCATACGATCGGCGCGCTGCCATCACCATCTTTGTCTAGAGCTTCGAAGGTGCAGGTCGCGGTGACCGGATCGCACGCGATGCTCGTCTTGCACGCATCCGAGCCCCACAGATTCAGGCACTGCCCGGTGTCCGCGCAGGGCGGGCTCGCAATACAGCCCCTCCCCCTGTCACAATACTCGCCAGACGGGCAGCTCTTTGGCGCCGGGGCGTGACCACAGACACCCTTCACGCAGGTGTCGATCGTGCAAGGCAACCCGTCGTCGCACCCGGTCGCGCAATCTGGACCAGCTCCAGAGTTTCCGCCCGAAGAGCTGCCTCCAGCTGCCGTTCCGCCAGACGACGTGCCACCGGCGCTTCCGTCTCCATCACTGCCACTGCAGGCGCCGAACGAGGTCGCGACCACTAACAACGCCACTAATGTGATCCGATGCACACCGGCCTCCCCTTGCAAGCTAGTCGACGAGCTTCTTCCGAACCAGCCGACTGCTGGTGAACCGTCAGCAGCACACCAATCTCAAACCTACTCCCAGCTTCTGGACCGGTCGAGCCTTTTCGTTGTGCGATGTTTGCCAACGCTGCTGGCCAAGCTAATCTGGTGAACGCGGAAGCGCTGGGACGTCTTCTGGAACGACGCAGGCTCGAGCACATGCAACTGCCGTCGCGCATTAGTGCCCAAGACACTTCCGCGTTCACAATCGCGCGCGGTACCTCGGCCAGGCGCGGTTTGGCCCTGGGCGGGAGTAGTGGCCCAGGGCCGGCACAGGGCTCGACCCCAAACCAAACGACGCAGGCGCTAGCGAGTGCTGGCGTGCAGGGCCGTGGTGCACTCGGCGAGGTACTCTCGAGCGACCTTTTCGGGCGGGCGGGGCGAGCCATCTGGGTTGAAGCGCGCGTCCCAGCCCGTCACGCCGGCTAGCGCGCTCACGGTGTCGACCAGGCGGCCATCCGCGCCGCCCTCGGGCTTGGCCTTTTGCACCTCGGCAAGGCGCGCGCGCAGGACGTCCAAGAGGATAGGAACTAGCTCCGGCCCGCCCAACTTGCCGGCAAGCTTCACGTAGCGGTCCCGGACCCACCAGGCGTATTCGTCCTCGAAGCGGGGGGACGCCGCGACGAAGCGTTCAGCAAAGTACTTGCGCTGATCCGGCGTAGGCTCGGCAACCTGGGGTTCGATCTTGTCGATCAAGGGCCGCAGATCGCCCATGGCCCGGACCAGTCCCAAGTAGCGCGCCTGATCGCCACTGCTCGGGTAGCCCGTATGTCTGCCTTCTAGCACGTGGGGCATCGAGTCCAGGATTTGGATCGCATGGTGGAAATTGCCGCTGCTAGTAAACGACGACATGCTGAGACCGCCGCTGGGCGGCGGTTGCAGTTCGCGAATCCGCGCGGTCATGGCGGGACGAGCCTTGAGCAGCGCTGCGTCCACCACTTTGGCGTCCACGCTTCCGGTTCCGATCCTGGCTTCGAAGCGCGACGCCACTTCATAGGTGTACTTCTCGTAGCCGCCACCCGTGAGCCGGTGCACGATGCCTAGCACCTGGTACTCCTTGTCGTCGTCCTTTGCGCGCTGCAGGCGCCATAGGGCGAGGTGGCCTCCGTGGCCGTAGCCCACCTCCAGATGGATCTGGTGAACATCGAAAGTCAGTGGATCGCAACCGAAGCTCACTTCGACCCGGCTACCCTTCGCGGTCGGCTTGAATTCCTTTTTCAGGTCCCGGGCGATCCGCGCTTCTTGTCGGCGGTGGTCCACACAAGCACCCGGAGAATGCAGCTCCACGGGCTTTGGAAGCGCCAGGCGGCCCTTGGGCAGACAGCGATTCGGGCCAGCCGTGCGCGCTGGTGCTGGCGGAGTGGCCTGCGGGGGCTCAGCGCGGATCACAGGCACAGGGGTGGTGGTAGGCGACGCTGCGGGTGGCGGCGCTGCCGGCGCGCAGGCGAGCGCGGCGCAGCCCGCTGCAAGAAGAAGTCCCCCTGGAATCGCGTGCATGTTTGTTTGGTCTTCTCGGCGGAGCATTTGTTCCCAGCTGGCGAGACTAGCGCCCACAGCGTATCCTGACCGCCATGCGAAACAGGTGGTTTTGCGGGCTCGTGGTGGGTTTTGGGCTGTCCGTGGGCTGCGGCGGCAGCTCGGACTCCGACTCCTCAAGCGGCGGCTCGTCGAGTGGTGGAGTGGGTGGGCAAGCTGGTGCGGCCGGCAGCAGCGGTGGCACGGCGGGGCAGGCCGGGTCCTCAGGCAGCGCCGGCGCCGGGGGCCAAGGCGCAACAGGACCTCTGGGTACCTGCGCGGACACTCCACCACCCGGCGCGGAGAAGCCCGCACCACTGCCGACCTACGCGGGAACCTGCCCGACCCTCGCTGCGGGCGACAACACCATCACGAGCTCGGGCGGACCGCGCACATTCCGCTTGGCACTGCCTAAGGACGTGAAACCGAACGAACAGCTGCCGGTGATCTTCTTGTGGCATTGGCTCGGGGGAGACGCCAAGGACTTCTACGAAAAGGGTGACGTGCAAAACGCCGTCGATACTCAGCGCTTCATCGCAGTGCTTCCGGAGAAGAAGGGCGACACCCTGTTCACCTGGCCTATGGAGATCGCTTCCAGTCAGGCTCGGGTCGACGAGGGGCTCAAGTTCTTCGACGACATGCTGGCGTGTGTGGGTCAACAATTCACGGTCAACGAAAACTGCGTCTCCAGCGCGGGCGTGAGCGCTGGCGCGCTGTGGACTAGCCAGCTCGCCATCGAGCGCGGCAAACACCTCTCGTCCTTCATTTCCCTGTCTGGAGGCACGGGTGGTGTGATTCGTTCCTGGAAACCAAGCGAGCACGCCATGCCAGGGCTCGTCCTGTGGGGCGGGACCACCGACAACTGTCTGGGCTTGCTGCAGTTCGAGACCACTTCCAAGAACCTGGAAGATGGTTTGGAAAAGGGCGGCCACTTCTTCATCGAGTGCATTCACAACTGCGGGCATTCTCAGCCGCCCTTCGATGGCAGTCTCTCGACCTATCAGGGCCTGTGGCAGTTTGTTTTGGACCACCCCTATTGGCTGAAGGCGGGGCAGTCGCCCTATTCTCAGAGCGGCTTGCCTTCTGACCTACCCGCGTGGTGCGGCATAGGTAAGGGTAGCGCGACGCCGCGCACCGGGGTCTGCGTCGACCCGTCTCAGTGCTGAAGCTCAGGGGTCGAGCCGGATTGCGGCGAAGGAAAACCCGCGCTCTCGCGTTCCCGGCGCCGGAATACGCCGCTTGAAGGCACTGCTGACGAGGAAAAAGCGCGCACCGTCGATGCGCTTGGTCGCGGGCTTCTTCGGGCGCAGCTCCGTCGACCCCCCCGGGTGCTCGGCGACCATGCGGTGATACTCCATGGCTGGGTCAGCGTGATCCGCGATGCCATTCCTGACCCGGAATCCCCCCACCTCGAGGGCGCCGTTTTCCAAGGCGAGCATCAGCAAGCGACCGTCCCGCGCCACCACAACCGAATCCCAGATGCGGTGCGCGCGTTCATCGACCCATTCGTACCTGGCGCAGACGTCTTGCCCCTCCCGGATAGGTAGCTTCACCGCCGAAGGCAAAACCAGTCGGATGCTCTGGGGTTTGGCATCTTTGGGGCCGACGGAACCATCCACATCCCCCGACACGAAATTCGCCGCGCAGGTGAAGTCCTTGGGGGCAACCTGCGCCTCGTAGATGCGACAGTCACCGTCCTTTCGAGCGGGCGATACTTTCGTCACCGTACCGCGGATGCCCTGCCAGTCGACTCGGGGCATGGCGGGTAGCAGTTTCGGCTGGCAATAGGTCGCCGTCGTAGCTGATGCCGATGCGGCGGGTACTGGCGCCGCCTTGGGCGGGTCCTTGTCGCAGCTACAGGCTGCCAGTGCCAGCGGGGCCCACCAGCACGTCAACGACCCAAACGCCAATCGCGGCACTTGAAGTCGGCGACGCAGAGACCAGGAAACCAACGGCCGCGTTCGAAGTCGCTGGGACCGGAGGCTCAACCGCCGCGTTTGAGCTCGGTGAGCACTAGCTTGCTCACCGCTTTCAAGGTGTCGAAAACACCCATGCCGGAGCGCGCGTTCGCTTCGAAGTCCGGCACGTGCATGGGGTTGAGCAGCTCCCGCAACTCTTCCACCGGTACGACGTTCGGCAAATCCCGCTTGTTGTACTGAATGACGAAGGGGATCTTCTCCAGCGAATAGCCCTGCTCCGCGAGGTTGGTGCGCAGGTTATCCATGCTCTCTTGGTTGGCCTCCAAGCGCTCAATCTGTGAATCAGCGCAGAAGATGATGCCGTCCACGCCTTTGAGGATCAGCTTTCGGCTGGCGTCGTAGAACACCTGGCCGGGCACCGTATAGAGGTGAAACCGCGTCTTGAAGCCGCGGATCTCGCCCAGGCTGAGGGGCAGGAAGTCGAAGAAGAGGGTGCGCTCGGTCTCCGTCGCGAGGCTGATCATCTTGCCTTTCGCGTCGGGATTCGTGCGCTCGTAGATGTATTGCAGATTCGTCGTTTTCCCGCACAGGCCGGGCCCGTAGTAGACGATCTTACAATTGATCTCCCGAGCCATGTAGTTGATGAAGCTCATCGCTCGGCAGCCTCAATCATTGAACAGGTTGTCGATATCCTCGTCGGTGATCTCGGCGAAGGGCGAGTCCGACCCGGGCTCTTGTACCTTCGACAGCAGCGCCTCGAATATGCGGTTCAGCTCTTCAGTCGCTTTGCGAACTCGCAATCGAACCAAACCGAGACTGGACTTCGCGTCGAAGATGACGACCAAGATCACCCGATTGCCGACGAGCTGAATGTGGATGTTCGCGTTCTGCCCTTCGTGAAACTGGGCTGCGAACTCCTGCTCGCGAAGCAACTTGGCAATACCCCCGGTCGCGGCGATGTTGCCCGCGGTGAGGGACGCCAGCGACGTCGTGTCTAGATTGTCGATCTCACCGCTTGCGGCGATGAGCTGACCATTTTTATCGACGATGAATACGACCTTGGCGTTCGCTTCCTTCACCAAGCGGTCCACGACCGTCTGGATCTGGTTGAACTCCTCTTCGTACATCACCATCTGCGGGTTGACCATTCGTACCTCCGAGGTGCTCGACGTCGGCAACCTGCCCACCGATTCATCGTCGAGCGCGAGCCCATCTAGCTAGGAGAACCCTTCTATATGACCCCACTCGACCCAGCAAGCGCGGGTTTGGGATCGTGACAGGAATGCTCCATCCACAAGGCCACCACCCCGGGTATTCGCCTGGGGTCAGGGCAGGCGGAAACCAGCCTACCTGAACCCACACGCAGGGGTCTCAGCTGAACTTGAGGTGGCTGACCCAGCCCGCGATCAACATGACGAGCAAGGCGGCTCCGAAGCCGGTCAAAATGGCCCCGCCGCTGGAAAGCTCCAGGGAAGTCGCGGTCAGGAGCCCCGCCCCTCCGGACAATGCCAGCACGACGAGGTTGGTATGGGTCTGAGCTGGTGTGGCCGTTGTCTGCATCGCGCGCCCTAATACGAGCTGGGCCAGAGATTCTTCCCTCGCCTTGCGTGCACTCTGCCCCGCTAGTAATCCGGGGCCGTGAGGTCGCTCGCGCTCCTGGTCCTGGCACTTGTCGTCGCGATTGCACCGCACACCCGGGCCGTGGACGCGCTGTTCCATCCGGATCTGGTTGCGGCGGAGCGTGCCCTGGATGCCGCCAAGGGTCCGGAGGTCTATTCGGGACTGCGGCAGATCTGGATGACCTGGGACCGGGCTCATCCCACTCATGTCGAGGCCGCCCTACGTCGGGCTCAAACCAGCCCGAAGTTAGATGGTCCTGGCAGGGCCTACGCACGGCTGCTGGGCGCCTACGCGCGACTGCGGCGGGGGGACGTCGCCGCGACGCGAAGACAACTAGACGAGCTTGGCTTCCTGCGACGCTGGCTTCTCATTGGTCCCTTCGACAACGAGGGCAAAGGCGGGTTCAAGGCCGATTCTGGACCCGAGACCGAGCTGTCTTCGGCAGTGGTCTTTGGTCGGGCCTACTCCGGCAAGGAGCGCGCGGTGCGCTGGCGCGTGGTCCCAGACGCGTTTCCCTTTGGCTTCGTGGATCTGGGCTCGATGATGCGCCCGGAGCGCAAGGTGTGTGGGATCTTGCGCACGACCCTCGCGCCGAAAGCGGGGACGGGTCCGCGCCCCATCAGCCTATGGGTTGGTACCGGCGGAGCGGTACGAGTCTACTTCAACGGTCACCAAGTTCTGGAAGACAGCACCTATCGAAACCACGATGCAGATCGGTTGGCAGCGACCGTGAACTTGCTAGCCGGCAAGAACGATCTCACCATCAAGCTCTGTGGCAACGATTCGCCGCCCGTCATTTCCGTGCGCGTCGCCGATGCAAGGGGCAATCCAGACCCAAACATCGATGCTGGTATCAGCGCCAAAGACATCGAGGCCGCGGCACGCACCGTCGTGGAAAACAAGAAGAAACCGGCCCTGGCGCGAGCCCAAGGGGTGCGAGGCCCCCTGCAGGCCTTCGACGCCTTGGTCAAAGACAAACGCGCCGCCAGCGCCTACGCCTTCGCACGCTACCTGGTAGACACAGATGGGGACGATCCGACGGAGCACCGGGCGCGGGACCTAGCCCTGCGAGCCGCGGAACAAGAACCGACCCTGAAGCGACAGCTCCTGGCGGGGCTGTTGTCGGAAGATCGCAACCAACGCAAGGTCTGGATCGATCGCGCAGAAGCCCTGGCCAAGAAGTCCGGCCGCTTCAACGAGGACGTCACCTTTGCCCGGGCCGAGTTGCTCTTGGGTGGACCGAGCTGGCGCAAGGCCACGGAGCTCCTAGCCCAAGTCCTAGCGCGCAATCCGGATCACCTCCCCGCGCTTCGTGCACGCACGGAGCTGTACAATTCCGCGGGCCTGAAGCGCACGGCCCTAGCGGCGCTCGAACGCGCCGCCGACCGCAACCCATGGTCTGTGGGCGTACTGAACATGCTCGCCACGCAGCGGCGCTCACTGGGCTACGAAACCGAGGCTCGCGAGGCGGAGGCTCGCTATTTTGCGCTGCGCTTCGACGACCGGACCTACCTCGGCGCGCAAATCGATCTGGCGGTGGCGCGGCGAGACCGAGCCAGCGCTGAACGTTGGGTCGCCCGGCTCCTTTCGGCTGACCCGGACAGCCAGTGGGCCCTGGGCTTGGCGGCGCGTACATATCGCGCCTTCGGTCAGCCAGAACGAGCCGTGGCGACCTACCGGCGCGCCTTGAAACTGGCGCCAGAGGACGTCGGAACCCTGCGGACTCTGTCGGATTTGATGGGGGAGTTGGGCAAGCGAGATGAACAGCTCAAGCTGCTCCGCGCCATCTTGAAGATCCGCCCTCAGGACAAGGCCGTGCGCGAATACGTCGCCCACATCGAACCGGAGAAACCGCGCGCCGACGAAGTCTACGCCTGGAGTTCCAAGAAGTTCCTGCGCTTTCGACACGCGCCCGCAGCGGGCAATACCCGCCGCACCCTCAGGGACTTGACCGTCTCCACGGTATTCCCCAACGGGCTGTCCAGTCAGTTTCGGCAGGTGGTGTTTCAGCCCCTGAGCGATGCGGCGGCCGCCACCCTCAGGCAGTATTCGTTTCAGTACCAGGCCGATCGGCAAGTGGTTCAGCTACGGGGGGCCCGAGTATATCGCGGAGACGGCCGCGTGGACGAAGCCATCGAGTACGGGGAGAGCGCCGCCGACAATCCGTCGATTAGCATGTACACCTCAGCTCGGAACTTCACCATACAACTGCCTCGGCTGGAGCCTGGCGACGTGGTGGAGCTTCGTTACCGCATTGACGATGTCACGCCGCGCAACGAGTTCGCGGACTACTTCGGAGAAGTCGTTTACCTGCAGTCGGACCAACCGGTGCAGAACGCCGAATACGTCCTGATCACCCCGAAGAAACGCAAGCTGTACATCGACACCAAGCTACCCAAGCTGAAACGCGAAATGAAAGAGAGCGGGGAAACGCGAACGTACCGATTCTTCGCCGCATCCGTCGCTCCCGTCGTGCCAGAACCGGCCATGCCTCCGTGGCCGGAAGTGCTCGGATTTATTCATGTTTCTACCTATTCCAGCTGGAAGGATCTGGGCCGCTGGTATTGGGGGCTTTCCAAAGATCAATTCGACTTGGACGACCGAACTCGCAAGCTGGCTCGAGAGATCACCAAGGGCAAGACCAGCGAAGTCGACAAAGTGAAGGCGGTCTACAACTGGGTCATCGACAACACGCGCTACGTCGCGCTGGAATTCGGGATCTACGGATTCAAGCCCAGGCGTTGCGTGCAAACCATCGCGCGCGGATGGGGCGACTGCAAAGACAAGGCGACGGTCATCGTCACGCTGCTGGAGGAGCTGGGCATCAAGTCGACCATCGTGATTCTGCGAACTCAGCTCCGCGGTGGCTTCAGATCGTCCGTCGCCAGCCTCGCTCCCTTCGATCACGCCATCGTGTACGTGCCGTCGTTGAAGCTCTACCTCGACGGAACCGCTGAGTATGCCGGCATTCGCGACCTGCCCAAGATGGACCTGGGCGCCCTAGGTATCCTGGTGAATCGCGGCGACAGCAAGTTGGTGCGACTGCCCGGCGGCGACCCGAAGCGAAACGTTCTGAAGCGAGAGCGCACGGCCGTCGTCGCCGCCGATGGGTCCGCGAAACTCGAACTGGTGCATACCACCAGCGGAGTAGAAGCGCCCGCTTGGCGGCGACGCTACAACGCTGAAGCCACCCGCAAAGAACGTATCCTGGGGGACATGGGGCAGCAATACCCCGGCTTTTCTCTGGTCAAGGATGGCATCAAGGTCAGCGACCTGAGCGACTACAACAAGCCTGTGGTGATGACCGTGAAGGGTACGGCGCCGAGCTTTGCCCGCCGCGAGGGAGACCGGCTGAGCGCGAGTGTCACCCCAGCCGTGCGGCTCACGTCGCGCTACGCATCCCTGTCCAAACGTCGTCAGGACGTACGCATACTAGGCTTCTCCACGGTGGATGAGACGACTACGGTGCGGCTACCCGCCGGTTACAAAGTGCTGAGCGTGCCGGAAAACAAGTCCATCGCTTCCCGCTTTGGCAGCGCCTCCGTGAAGGTCGAAAAGACTGCGACTCAAGTCAAAGTCACGGGAAAATTGAGCCTGAAGGTCACCCGGGTCAGCCCCAAGGACTATCCGGCGTTCCGCCAGTTCTGTGCAGAGGTGGATCGCGCCTTCGCCACACGCTTGGGGATGGGGAAGTAGCGATGTCCGGCTTGGGCCGCGCTTGCTTCGTCCTCGTTCTATGCTGCCTGAGTGCGCTCAGCCCGGGCTGCGGCGCTGGCCACGGCGCTGACGCGTTCCGGTCGGAGCTTTCAACTGCGCGCCACGCAGGCCGCAGCTCGTCGAACCCAGATGTAGTCGGGCGTTGGTTGCTCGCAGAGCTCATCTCTCCCGGCGGCCACCCGGGCGCTGCCACCAACGCTCGGAAGCGCCTGGATGACCTGGACGCAGACAATGACGTCCTCGCCCATTTCGCCCGTGCCCTCGATGACGAGCTGCACGGCCGGCTGAAAACCGCGCCGGAGCACTACCTCCGGGCCGTAAAGGCCGCCCGAGGCGACGACTCGGAGTTGGCTCCTTTGGTCGGCTGGTTTGCCGCTCACCGAGCTGTCGTCCTGCGCCACAACGCACCGGGCCTGTACAAGCGCCACGAGAAGCTGGTGCGCGACGTGATGCACGATCCGGTCTCCTTGGGCTGGCGTGCGCGCGGCGAGCTGGTCGAGTGGTGGGCTGACGAGGCCTATTCCGCCGGCGCAGGCGATCTGGATGCCAAAAGCAAGGAAGCATTTGGCTGCGTCGCTCCGATTCGCCTGGCGGGGCCCTTCGGGCGGGGAACTGCGCCGGACAGCTATCGCAGGTTCGCGGCCGAGGCGCCGGGCCCGTGGCCCACTCGCTTTCCGAAGGATCCGGGTCGCGCCGTGGTGCCACAAATTCTCGATGTGGAACAGCGTGGTTGCTTTGCTCGCGCAAAGGAGTTCCGAGCGCGGGGGATCTACTACGCCGAGACCTATCTCGAACTCGACGGCGACCGAGAGCTCCTCATTGCCGCTCAAGGCGCCTTGGCGGTGCTGGTGAACGATACGCAGGTGCTCGATCGGAATCCGCGCAAGTGGGGCGTGTGGCCCAAGTTCGGCGTGCAGGTGTGGCTGCCCAAGGGTCGTCATCGCGTGCTGGTGAGGCTTGCGGAACCACAAACGTCGATCCGAGTCTTGACTCCGAATGGTCGACCCGCGCGGGTGAAAGCGAGTGACGACCCAAGCGGGCTAAACTCCGTCGTTGCGCCCCGGGTGACCGGAGAGCCCAACGTCCTGGTTCGCTACGTCGACAAAGGTCGAGTACGCAACCCAGGCAGTGACTTGAAGCGCTTCTTGGCCGCCTACCTCGCCTTCGTGGAGGGACAGGGGGATGTGGCCACGGTGCTTTCGGAACCCCTGCTGAAAGAGCCCGCGCGGGCAACCGGCGCTGTGCTCAGCTTGAGCGCAGGCTTCGTCGAGCGGGATCCACTCTTCGACCGAAGCCAACGCGCGGACCTTTCCCGAGAGCTACACGCCCGGGCGGCGAAGCGCGATCCCGGGCTTTGGCAATCCGCCGTGGCCCTGGCGATGTGGGAAGCTGAGCGAGCTGGCCCCACGGAGGCGGTCAAGGCGCTCAAAGCCTTGTCGCGTCGATTCCCGCAGGTGCCCGCGGTGCGGCTGGCACTTGCCCGAGTCTACGGAGAGCTGGGTTGGAGTGCGGAGTACCTGAAGACTGCCACCGAGTTGATCGAGAGGTTCCCCGAGGACGAGGAGGCGCTCACCCTCGCAGTGGGTGTCATGGACTCGACGGGCAAGCTCGAGTCCGCCGACCAGCTGGTTGAACGCATCCTCAAGCTGAACCCCGAAAGCGAAATCAAGCTGACCCGTGCCCTGGCACGGACCGACTACGACGCAGCCCTGCGCGAACTCAAGCGCCTGAAGAAGCGGCGACCTGCACGCAAAGATCTCGCCGAGCGGATCTCTGACGTGATGATCCGGGCGGGCAACCGAAAGCAAATCTGGAAGAAGCTAGAAGCCGCGCTCAAAGCCAAGCCCAGAAGCGGCCCCCACCGCCTGGCCTTGGCGGATGCGCAGTTCGCAAAGGGCGACCGTGCATCCCTACGCAAGGCCGTCGTCGACGCCATCGTGCAAGGGGCACCCACCGCGGAACTCGAAGACGCCCTGGACCTCGTGGAAGGCACGTCGCAGCTAGAGCCCTATCGGATCGACGCCCTGGAAGTGATCCGACAGTACGAGGCATCCAAGCGGCATCTGCCTGGAACTGCGGCCCGCGTCCTGGACTACGCAGCGATCTGGGTTCACCCGAATGGCTCCAGCCGTATGCTGGAGCACGAAGTCATTCGCATCCAGAGCCCCGAGGCGATCAGCAAGCTCGCCGAGCACCCCCGGCTCTCGGGCGTCGTGCTGCATATGCGTGTCATCAAGCAGGACGGGCGCATGCTGGAGCCCGAGATTGTCTCGGGCAAGCCCACCGTCACCTTTCCCCATCTGGAAGTAGGGGACTATCTGGAAACCGAGCACGTGGTGACCCGCGCTTCCGAGAGCCCAGACGGAACCGAGTACTTGGGACCGCACTGGTTCTTCCGGGAAGAGAACATCGCATACGCGCGAAGCGAACTGGTGTTCATTACGCCTTCGGACAAGCCCTTGATCATCGAGACGCGGGGCAAGGTGCCAGAGCCCACCGTGAAGGAGATGGAAGGCTTGGTGCTGCGCCGCTGGCGGGTCGATGAGAGCCCGGCAGCGCCACAAGAACCCGGTTCCGCACCGATCACGGAGTTTCTACCGAGCGTACGTCTTGGCTGGGGCGTGCAGCTCGACAGCCGTCTCCGCAACCTCAGCGACAACCTGACCGACGTGACTCCGATCGATCCGCGCATCGTTCGGATCGCACGCAAGATCGTGAAACCCTTGCCCAAGAAGGCCCGACACGCCCGTGCCCGCAAGCTCTACCGTTGGGTGCTTGCGAACGTCGAGGACGGCAAAGAGACGGACGGCCGCCGGGTCATCGTGGGCAAGAACGGGAACCGCTGGCGGGGCTACAGCACGCTGTGCCGCGCCCTGGGGATCCCAACCGTCTTCGCGGTTGCCCGCAATCGTCTCGCGCCGAAACCCGCCACTGAGCTGATGCGCGCCGGTCAATTCTCCGAGCCGCTGTTGCGAGTCACAACGGACAAGGGGCATGTCTGGCTGACACTCGCAAGCAAGTTCGCGCCCTTTGGCTACGTTCCCGTGGAGATCCGTGGCGTGCCGGCCTATGTGTTGGTCGAGCCGAAGCCCAAGCGCGTGACCACGCCGGTGAGCGGCACCGAAGACAGCGTCATTTACGATGGCGACGTTCAGCTCAAGTCCGACGGCTCCGCCAAGCTCGACATCGCGCAGCGCTTCACAGGCAAGTACGCGATGGCCATCCGCGCTGCCATTGCGCAGCTGTCGGAAGCGCAGCTGCGTGATGTCGTAGAATCCCGCTTGCTGGGCCGCGCCTTGCGCGGCGCCCATCTCGATCGTTTCGAGTTCAAGGGGCGGGACGACTTGGACGCGCCCCTCGTGTTGAGCATGAAGGCCAACATGTCCGGCTTCGCGCAGTTGGCCGGGCGTGAAATGCTCATCGCGCCACCGTTTTCGCCGCGCATCAGTCAGTTGGCGACTTTGCCAGCGCGGGAAACCCCCTTGCTGATTGGCGAGACGACTCATCAAGAAGTGACCCTGCGCATTCACTTGCCCCGAGGCGCCAAGGCCAGCGTTCCCGCGCCCCAAACGGTGAAGCAGAAGGACCTGAAAGTGCAGGTCAGCGACGTCGCACGTGGGAAGGTCGTCACCCTCAGCCGCAGATTGAGTCTTCCCGCGGGTCGCGTACAACCAGCCGAGTATCCGGCCTTCGTCTCGTTCGCGCGGCGCGCCGACGACGCACTGAACGCCACGATTCGCGTCCGCTTGCGCTAGCACCGCTTCTGCCCGGCGTCTTTTTTCGCCTTGCGTCGACCTTTTCGCGCCGCTTTTCGCGCCCGCTTGCGCTAGCGCCGCTTCTTCTTGGCGTCCTTTTTCGCCTTGGCGTCGACTTCTTTGAGGCGCTTTTCGATGCGTTTGCGCACCGCCGCGTAGTCCGCCTTCATCTTCTTCCAAACCGCGACCCGCTTCTTGCGGTCTTCCGCAGACGCAGGGTAGGTCTTCGCGCCCGGGGCCTGCTTGGCGAAGGTCAGATAGGCGTTCCAACGGTCCGTAGCGTCATCCAACGACTTCTGCCGCTCACGCAAGTCTGCGAGCACGAACAGGATCTTCGCTTTCAGGGAACCGTTGTTGCCGACGTAGCGAAGCGCCGCCACCCAGCTGGCCTCGGCTTCGGACAGCTGATCCTTGGCGCGGTAGGCTTCACCGATCCGATAGTGGCCCATCGCATTCTGAGGCTCTTTGGTGATGGCTTCCTTGTAAGCGGCGATGGCGCCATCGTGGTCCCGGGCGACGTAGAGGTCGTCGCCCTTCTTGAGCGCCTCCCAAAACGGGCTGATGCCGACGATGCCTTTGGGGTCTCGCTTGACGCCGTCGGCGCTGGCTTTGGGAGCCTTAGTGGCAGCCTCCTTCTTCTCCGCCTTGCCTTGGGCCAGAGCGGAGGTGGAAACCAAGAGTGCAGCACCCAAAATCGCGGCAGTTCTTCGCAGCATGATTCCTCTCTCCGAGACTACCACGCTTTTTTCGATGAGATACAAAGGCGCAAAAACCCCAAAAACTCCGCGTGGTGTAGGATGCATCAGGCATGAGCGGGGGTCGCACCGTCCGACCGTTTCCTTGGCGGGCGCTCCAGCGCCTGAGTCGAGATGCTGCCCATGCTGGTGGCCAGATCCGGCGGGCCGTGGCCGAGGGCGTTGATCTGTCGCGAGTTCCCAGCGCCATGAGCGAGGTGTTTGGAGCAGAAGCTGCCGTGTACCTCAACGGAATCCGTGTAGGGGATGCGCCTCGCTCGTCCAGCTCACCGTTGCTCTGCGCTCGAAGCGAGGCCGTGCAAGTGTGGCTGTATTGCGACTCGGAGCTCGTGACGACCGCAGTGAGCCGTCTGCTGCAACGACCCGTGAGCCTGTTGGATGGCCAAGACGCCGATCCTAGCGTCGCCGGCGCATTCGCAGCCATGGCGGCGGAGGTCGTGCGACGGGCTCACGGCAAGATACCCTTCGACTGCGCTCCGGCCGGTGCGCCGCCCTCAGGGCCTGGGGCGCAACTCGACTTCACGCTGCTGGTCGACGGGCGCGCGTTCAAGGTCGACGCCTGGGCCGTCTGCTCGGAGCATAGTCTGCGCGTGCCCGCTCCGGGCCGGCAGCTCGCCGAGTTGGGGGACCTGCCCATAGCCGTTCCCTTGGTCGCGGCACTCGCTCAGTGCGAACGCGGGCAGTTCGCAGCACTTGGCGTCGGGGACGCTTTCATGCCCGGCGACGGATGGTGGATGGACCGGCAGCTCGGCGGCCTTTGCGCACTGGCATCTGGGCGCCAGGAGCTCGGGGTGGCGGTGGAACTCTCGCCCGACGGCCAAGTTGTGGTACGGGGCGAAACGAGGTCCCTGAGCTTGGAGGAGTCCAAAGTGTCACAACCAGATGGTCCAGAGGATGACGCGCTGAGCGCTGCTGCCTTGGACGCTCCCCTCGTCGTGCGAGTGGAATTCGGCTCCGTCAGCTTGAGCGCCAGAGAATGGGCCGAACTCGGCCCTGGGGATGTGATCGAAACCGGGAGACGAATCGCGGAACCCGTCATCCTGCGCGTGGGCGGCCAAGAGGTCGCGCGGGGCGAGCTTGTTGACGTCGAGGGGGAGCTGGGCGTGAAGATCCAATCTCTATCAGCGGGAAGAGAATAATGCGCAAATTCACTTGGTTGTTGCTCCTGGCCGTCGCCGTCGGCTGCGACGAGAAGAAATCCCCCGGTCCGGCGGGCACTGCGTCAGCGGGGGCGAAAGGTAGTGCCGCGGTCAGCGCCAAACCGGCTCCCCCGCCGGCGCCTTGGTACTTTGGAACTTGGCAGGGGACCTACGAGGCCCAGCAGTACGTCATCCAAATGACGAAGAAGCAGGGCGCCGTGAAAGCCTGGACTCAGGACGCGGGTGAGGGTGGCATCGTGGGCGAAGGCGAAGGCAAGATCACGTTGAAGATTGACGAGGGCAAGACGATCACGGGAGAGGCGTCCGGGCCCCTGGGCGACATGACCGCGAGTGGCCAGGTAGATGAAGAGCAGTTCCGCGTGCGGCTGACGCCCAAGGAGCCCGGCGAGGACGCGTTCCAGGGCTTTTTCCTGGCGAAGAAGAGCGGGAAGGGCATGAGCGGCCGGCTGCAAGCATCCACGGGGGACTCCCTGAAGGTTCGCGACGCCCCGGTCAAGCTCAAGAGAACGAGCAGTGAGGGTTTCACAGCCCCGCCCGCTGCATCCGCGCCGTAGTCATGCCCACGGTCCTGCTCGACTTGTCGGTGCTGACGACGAACGCGCGAACTCTCGGCATCGGGCGCTACGTCGCAGATCTGGCAAGAGGGCTGGCAAGGATCACCCAGGGCAGTCGTTTCCGGGTGCTAGGGGTGGAACGCCTTGGATTCGTGGGCAGTGAACAAATCACCGAAGACCTGGAAGCCGCCGTGGCTCGACTGCGTGACAGCCGAGTGGCGGCGCGCCCGCATGTCGACTGGGCGTATCGCGTGCGAGTTGGGCTGTCACGGGCGGCAAGACGAGTCTCGCCGGACCTGGTGCACACAGGCCATCCAGGTGCCACTCCTCTGGGCAAGTTCGACTGTGCGCGTATCACCACATGTCACGACTTGATTCCTCTGCGCTATCCGCGCCACTACTTGACCTGGCGCGACGGCTACCGGCGCGGCCGCCAACAGCTGGATCAGAGACGCTTCCACTCCGCGACCCATGTGATCGCGGTCAGTGAGACATCCGCAAATGACCTGGTCACGCTGCTCGGGATCCCGGCGTCCAAGGTCACGGTGGTGCACAACGGGGTCGATCTGGACCGCTGGACCAGCGAACCCGGCGAGGAGGATGCCCAGGCGCGCGTGCGTTTCGATGTGGCGGAGCGCAGCTACATCCTGGCCGTGGGGGACACGAACTGGCGCAAGAACCCTGAAGGCGTACTGCGGGCTCTGGCTATCGCTCGGCGACGTTTGAAGAGCCACGATCTCACCCTGGTATGGGCAGCCCGCCTCAACCCCGTTGCGAGAGGAAAGCTGATCCTGATGGCGACGGAACTCGGCGTTCAAGACTCCCTGGTACTCGCCGGCTACGTCAGTGACGCCGACCTGGCCGCGCTGTATCGGGGCGCCGTCGCGCAGGTCTTCGTGTCGAGGGCGGAGGGGTTCGGCTACCCTGCTCTCGAAGCCATGGCAGCGGGTTGCCCCGTGATAACGAGCGACCGCAGCAGCATGGCGGAGATTGCCGGGGACTCCGCGATTCTGGTCAACCCGGAAAGCCCCGCCGCGATCGCGGATCCGATCAGCGAGTTGGCACAAGACGCCGAAGAACGGCGGCGGTGGTCGGAGCGAGGCGTCGCTCGGGCGGCCCGCTTCAGCCTAGGTGCGATGGCGCGCAACACCCTCGACGTATACGAACACGTCGTCGCGCAGCGTTGACAGTCGCAGGACTTGACGGGCGGCAGCGCCGATGCCTGCATGACGAGAGAACCATGACGGACATCGCCAAGCGCCTGGAGGAAGTGCGTGCGCGCATTCGCAGCGGGGCGGTTGCGGCTGGGCGCCCGCCCGAATCCGTGAAATTGCTCGCCGTTTCCAAGACGAAACCCGCGAGCGCGATCCGCGCAGCGTATGCCGCTGGCCAGCGGGACTTTGGGGAAAACTACGTACAAGAGCTGGCGCAGAAGGCCTCGGAACTCGAAGACTTGAACGAGCTGCGCTGGCACTTCATTGGGCATTTGCAGCGCAATAAAGTGAAGAACGTCGTCCATTACGCGAGCGCGATTCACACGGTCGACTCGGTGCGCCTGGTCGCTGAGCTGGCGAAGCGCACACCCGCGAAGCGTGCGCCATTGCCCATCCTGGTCGAGGTCAACGTCGGGGGTGAAGCCCAGAAGTCCGGGGTTGCTCCGGAAGGCTTGGCGGAAGTACTGGACGCCATCGATCAGCCGGAAAACCTGGCCCTGAAGGGATTGATGACCGTGCCGCCCTGGTCGGAGGATCCACAAGACGCGCGACAGTACTTCGACGCTCTGGTGGCTCTGCGAGATGGCCACGGCGGCGCGACGCGCCTACCTGAACTCAGCATGGGCATGACCGCGGACTTGGAGCAGGCCGTGCACGCCGGCGCGACCTGGGTCCGAATCGGCACGGCGATCTTCGGCCCTCGAGAGCAGGGCCGAAAGTGAAGCGGCGGCGCGGAGGTGATCCAGGCCCGACGCTGCTACAGGCGGCCCTCACCCGTGGAAGCCTGGGCGGAGCTGGAGCGCCCTTGGCGGATCGGATGCGCCCGCAAGTGCTGGCCGATGTCGTTGGCCAGACTCACCTGCTGGGCGAAAACACTTGGCTGACCAACGCCATCATCCAAGACCGAATCTCGTCGTTGATCCTGTGGGGCCCGCCGGGCTCCGGCAAGACAACGCTCGCGAGTGTGATCGCAGCAGCGACCAAAGCCGAGTTCGTTCCCTTCAGCGCGGTCCTGGGCGGGGTTCCGGAGCTACGTGAAATCTTGGCGGCCGCGCAAGAGCGCAGCGCCTATCAAGGTCGGCGCACCATCTTGTTCGTGGACGAGATTCACCGCTTCAACAAGAGCCAGCAGGACGCTTTCTTGCCGCACGTGGAGCGCGGAACCGTCATTCTCATCGGCGCGACCACCGAGAACCCTTCGTTTTCCGTCAACAACGCGCTGCTTTCGCGCTGTCGAGTGCTTCACCTGGAGGGCTTGAAGGACGACGTCCTGATCACGCTGCTGCAGCGAGCCCTGAGCGACGACGAGCGTGGTTTGGGTCGGAAGCAGCTGACCCTCACGGATGACGCCGCTGGGGCCATTGCTCGGGCTGCCCGCGGGGACGCCCGGAGAGCCCTCGGTTTGCTCGAAACCACCGTCGCGGCCCTGAGCGAAGGCAGCAGCGAGGTGGGGCTGGGGGACGTCGAACGCGCAGCCGAGAACCCGACCTTGCTCTACGACAAGAGTGGCGAGGAGCACTACAACGTCGTCAGCGCCTTCATCAAGTCCTTGCGCGGCAGCGACCCGGACGCCGCCTTGTATTGGATGCTGCGCATGTTGGATGCGGGCGAAGAGCCCCTCTTCGTCTCGCGCCGGATGCTCATCTTCGCCAGCGAAGATGTTGGCAACGCTGACCCGCGAGCGCTCGCAGTAGCCTCAGACACAGACCGCGCGTTCCAGCGCCTGGGAATGCCCGAAGGGATCTTTCCTCTCAGTCAAGCGTGCCTCTACCTGGCGAGCTGTCCCAAGTCCAACGCCGTACTGAAAGCCATCAGCGCAGCCCGCTCAGTCCTCAAAGAGCATGGGGCACTACCGGTGCCCAACAAGCTACGCAACGCCGCAACAGCTCTGATGCGTCGAGAGGGCTATGGTCAAGGCTACGTCTATCCCCATGATCAGGAGGGCTGCGTGGCGGTTGGCGAGACCTATCTTCCAGACACGCTGGCCGGTCAGCGCTTCTACGAACCGACGCGTCAAGGGCTGGAAGCCCAGATCGCGGATCGGCTGGCCCGGATCCGAAACAAACTAGACTAGTTCAGACTGCGGCGCATTGTGGCGCCTCGAGCCGCTCAGGCGTCAGGATCGATCACGACGCCGATTTCGGAGACATTTCGATACTTTTGGGCCCAATCCAAGCCGTAGCCTACGACGAACACGTCTTCGATCGTGAAGCCCAAGTAGTCGATATCGACGCGCTTCTTCATGCGCGCTGGCTTGTGCAGAAGTGAACAGACTTGCACGCTGGCGGGGTTGCGGTTCTTCAGAGACGACAGGATGTAGTCCAGGGTCAGTCCCGTATCCACGATGTCCTCTACGACCAACACGTGCTCACCTTCGATGGGGCGGGTGAGGTCCAGCGTGATTTGTACGACGCCACTGGACTTGGTGTCGTTGCCGTAGCTCTGCACACCCAGGAACTCGACGCGCAGCGGCAGGTCGATCGCGCGCGCTAGGTCGGCGGCGAACATGAAGCTGCCTTTGAGTATGCACAAGATCACCAGATCCTTGCCGGCGTAGTCCGCGGTGATCTGCTTCCCCATCTCGGTGATGCGGGTTTGCAGCTGCTCGTTGGTGTAGAGGGTTTTGATCGTGTCGCCGTACCAGGCCATCCGGGGTGGCTACGGGGGCGAGAGCCAGCCGTCAATGGAAAGCCACCCACGGTGGCGAACGTAGCTTGTGACCGCGAGTTGCGCGCCATCACTCTGCCAGATGATGGAACCGCCCAGGTCCGTGCGCAGGGTGGCGACGCCGTGGCGCTTCAACGCTCGCAGCGTGCGGGGGTGCGGGTGGCCAAAGCGGTTGCGAACCCCGCAGGAAATCGTTGCCACCGAAGGCCTGACGACATCGAGGAATTCGTGGCCGCTGGACGTACGACTGCCATGATGGCCGACCTTCAGAAGATCGGCTTGCAACGCCGGGCCATGAGCGGCAATCAGATCGCGCTCGAGTTCGGCCTCCGCGTCCCCTGTGAAAAGTGCTGAGTGGCGGCCGTGTTTGAGATGCAGCACGAAAGAATTGTCATTCGCGGGGCGGGCGCCAACGACACCGGGGCAGGGCGCGAGCACGGTAATGACCGCGCCAGACCTGCTGTGGCGACCACAGAGTTGCTCGGGCCGGAGGAGCGGGATCTTCTTGCGACGCGCGAGGGACAGCAGCCGCGCATAGGTCGGGCCAGCCCCATCCCGCTCACCTTGTCCGGTGTCCCAAATCTCGCCAATCTCAGCCAGCTCGAGCACCGACACCAGCCCACCAAAGTGATCTGGATGCGGGTGCGAGAGAACCACGACGTCGATGCGCTTTCGCCGACGCGCACGCAGCTGGGGCAGGATGACCCGCTTGCCTGGATCGACCTTGGACCCGACGAAGCCCCCCGCGTCAATCAGCCAGAGCTCGCCCCCGGGCAAGTCGACCATGGTTGCATCGCCTTGCCCGACATCGAGCACGCTCACGCGCAGGTCACCTCTCGGCGAGTGGGTCCGCCGCGCAATGACCTCGCTCGCGATCAAGAGCGAAAGCAGAGCGACGGGAACCCACCGTCGTGCGCGGGTCAACACGCTCACCGCCAACAGCAGGATGAGACCCAGCTGACCAGGCGCCGGGATCGGCACGCGTATCGTGGCCCAGCTAGCGTCTGCGCTGATACGGGCAACCTGACCCACGATCACGAGCGCGCCGGACGCGGCAAGCGCAACGCCCCGTTCGAGCACCGGCGCGAATCCCAGCAGCGGATGCAGTAGACACAGCGGAAGGGATACGAGCTCACCAAAGGGGGCCGCCACGACATTGGCAGCGACGCCGGCAACGGTGATCTCCGGGGCCATGATTGCCAACAGTGGTGCGCAGGGGATCATCGACGCCACCGTCGCGGCCACGCCCATGCTCAGCCAGCGGAGGGCCGACGATGAGATCCCCTGCAGGCTTCGACCCGCCCAGTGCGACAGCGCCAGGAGCCCCGTCGTAGCAGCGAGGCTGAGCAGAAAGGAGAGGTCGAATCCAGCGAGGGGGTCGACGGCGACGCCCACGAAAATAGACCAACCCACCGCCCGCAGCGCATCTGGAGCGCGAGACAGAGCCCGGGCGGCGAAGGCCGCAGACAGCATCCAGGCGGCTCTCCAGGCCGAGCCACTACCGCCAGCAAAGTCCGCATAGGCCAGGGCCAAGACGGCACCGGCCAGGGCGGCGATCCGACCCACGTCGCCCCGCGCTGCCAAAGCCGGAATGCGTACCAGACAGAAACGCAGCAGTGCCACCACGGAAACCACGGCGAACACCAGGTGCGTACCGCTGACCGCAAGCAGATGAGCCAACCCACTCTTGCGAAAGGCTTCATCTTCGGCGTCCGACAGATCGCTTTCGCCGAGCACGAGCGCCCGTGCGAGCCCCTCTGCGCGCACGGCGAATGTGGCTCGGATGCGCCGCCGCGTATACGCTCGGAACTGGTCGACGAGGCCCGGCAGCGTCGTCGACCGCGAGACCAGCTCGACGGCGTGCGCTCCGCCGCTCAGCAGCACGCCTCGCGCCGCAGCGCGAGGCACCGAGTCGGGCTGACCAAGATTGCGAAAAACGCGAACCGACGCCAGATCCGCAATCACGTAGAGCTGATCCCCACGACGCAAGTCAGCGCTTCCACCGTATATGGCGACTCGGGTCCCTGCAGGTAGCGGGCGACCCTCGCAGTCCGCTTCGCTCGCCTCTCCAACGAGTTTGGCGCGGTCCTGGCGCCACACTGGCGAGCGAGTCACGCGCAGGACCAGCGCGCAACGCCGGGGCCCCGCAAGCGCCTGGCGCACCTGGGCGTGGGCGCGTTCAAAAGCCGAAAGCTCGGCGGAGGCCCGAACAGCTGAAAGGCAGAAAAGGAGGCTCGCGGCAGCGAAAAGCGCGGCACTCAGGCCACGGAACACGAGTAGCGCGCAGATCCCGGCGCAGACGATGGCCACTGCTGGCGCGGTGGCCGCCCAGGATCCCCCGAGCGCCGCACAGGCAAGCACCAACACTGCATCCAAGCGCACGCCGCGCTCAGCGCAAAGGGCGGGCCGCTCGGAACTCTGCGCCGAATACGAAAAAGCCACTGGCGAACGCTAGGCTCGCCAACGGCAGTTTCGCCACTTCCGAGGAGGTCAGCCAGAGCCGAAGCAGGCAGCTTGGCAGTCCGTGCCCGCTGGCGCTATCCCAGCACTGACTGCGCACGTGCAAACCTCGAAGCACTCCGATGGGCCCGCGTTCTGGTCTGGACAATTCGCGCAATTGTCGGCGGGAGTGCAACCGCCGCTTGTGCCACCAGTCGCTCCGACACCGCCAGCACCACCCGTGGGCGGTGTGCCACCGCTGCCTGTCGTGCCGCCAGTGCCAGTGCTGACACACGTCCCCACTGCCTCACAGCTTACGGTCTGCAAACACTGCACGTCGGGACCAAGATTACAGAACTCCCCACAAGCTTCTGCGGACTGTTCGCAGCGTTGAGCAAGGGCTGCGCATGCACTCATACAGTCACCACCTGTTGCGCCGCCTGAACCGGTTATGCCACCCGATCCGGTCGTATTGCCGGTGCCGCCTCCAGGCTGCTTGGTGCCAGGTACCCCGATGGGCGCGCCTGTCCTGATGGGCGATGCTGGCGTGCCGTTCACGGACAGCGGTTCAGCCGTCCCCTCTCCCTTGCCCCCGCAAGCAATGATGATCAATGCGGTCGAGCCAAGAATAATGCTGCGTCTCATACCTACCTCCCGGTGCCTCAATCGATCAAAAGTAGTACAAAACGGCAATGTTGCTAGTGAATAGCTTGAACGGGTCGTTGTAGACGGTCGTACTGAACGTAGTTGTCGTGTCTTCGTTGGTCACGGTGGAGCCCGCAGGAGGCTTGACCTCGGTCTTGAGACTGTCACTGATGAAGAGAGCTCCGACGCTTCCCTGAATACTCAGTTCGGGCACGTCAATGAAGCCAAAGTGGAGCTCTCCACCTACACGTGCTCCAATGTCAAAGCGAAGCCCCGTATCAGTGATCTCGGTCTGGCTCGGGGCAGTACCCTGGGTTGTAGTCCGGGTCGCAAACCCAACGTTTGCCTCCGGCGTGAGCTGAAAAGAGAAATGCCGTCCCGCCGACAGCGAAAGCGGCAGTCCACCATGCACTGCAAAAACTGTCACGCCAGCCTTGTCTTGGCTCTGGTTGTTCGTGGTTGTCGAGCCACCGGTGTTCAGGAAGCCAAGCCCCGCCTCCAGCCCCAAAAGCGAATCTAACCAGTAGCGAATGCCAATGATGGGTGCATCCTCGGACGTGCTACCCACCGCACCGGCTGCACCAAGAGGTACCTGGCTGCGCCCCAAGTAACCAACGCCGATACGACCAATCATCGCATCATGGTCCGAGTCACCCTGAGCGGCTCCAGCCGGCCCACCTGGCGCCGCACCTGGTAACCCCATGCCAACTGCACCCTCTGCACCGACTTCCTGTGCAAAGCTGTTTCCACTGACTGCCATGCCCGCAAGCAAAGCCGTCGCTGCCACACCCACATTGAACATCCGCTTCATGAGCTTCCTCCGAGAGAGCGCCTATAAATTTGGCGATAAGCGATTCCGCCCCGCTGGGGCGCGCGTAGGGTTGCCCTAGTGCACCGAGAAGGTCAACCTTTCGAAGCCAGGAACAAGCACCCGTCGATACGGCGCGATCTACGCCGTTTGGGTTAGGATCTTCCTCGCAGATGAGGCTCCCTCGGCGAAAGCTGCTCCCGATTCCGCTGCTGCTGTTCGCAGCCTGCGAAAAACGCCGTTCTGCCGCGAAAAACGAGGTCCGGGACGCAACCAGCCCCATGCGCGTCGTGTCGCTGTCGCCGGGCACCACGGAGGCGGCCTTCGCCATCGGCGCCGGAAATCGGCTCGTCGGCCGATCTCGATACTGCGACCACCCCCCCGCCGCCGCCAAACTGCCCTCTGTCGGGGGCTTCATCGATCCCAGTCTGGAAGCCATCTTGGGACTCTCACCCAGCCTCGTCATCGGGGTTCAGGGGCCCGGGGGGCCCAAGATAGCGGACCAACTCGCTCAGCGTGGGATCACGAGCTACTTCCCGCACACGGACACGCTCGATCAGATCATGGCCATGCTCAAAGGCCTGGGGGAGCGATTGGGGGCTGTCGAGGGTGCAGGGGAAGTCTCAGCTCGAATCGCTCGGCAACGAGCGGCCGTTCAAGAAGCAGTGACTGGGCGCAAACGCCCGAAGGCGTTGTTTCTGTTTGGACTGCGCCCCATCGTCGTTGCAGGTCGCGGCGGTTTCGCCGACGAGATGCTCCGCTTGGCAGGCGCCGAAAACGTGGTTCGTGCAAAACGCTATCCGACTCTCGGCATCGAACAAGTGCTCGCATTGGATCCAGACGTACTGGTCGACGCAACCGGCGCATCTGGTCACGCCGGTGAGACCGTGAACAAGGAGACGACAGGTTTCCGGGAGCTGCGTGCAGTCAAGGAGGATCGTTTCGTCTCTCTGCATGACGATCGCGTGCTGCGGCCCGGACCAAGGATCGGCGAGGGCCTGATCGTCCTCGCCAAGGCCCTTCACCCCGGCATTTCCGTGCAGGCGGTGCCGTGAAGCGGCGATTGGACCAGCTATTGGTAGAGCGAGGCTTGGCGGGATCCCGAGCCAAGGCGCAAGCCCTCGTCTTGGCGGGCAAGGTCTTCTCGGGAGAACGCAAGCTCGACAAGGCCGGCACGCAGCTGCGCGAAGATGCGTTGCTCGAAGTCCGCGGCATAGAACCTTACGTATCCCGCGGCGGACACAAGTTGGCCGGCGCTCTCGCGGATCTCGGGGTCGACTGCCGGGACAAGATCTGCGTCGACATCGGCGCTTCCACCGGGGGGTTCACGGACTGCGCCCTGCAACAGGGAGCTGCCAAGGTCTACGCCGTCGACGTAGGTCGGGGCCAACTCGCAGCGCGCCTGGTGCAGGACGAACGCGTCGTGGTGCGCGATCGGCAGAACGCGCGCCACTTGAACGGCGACAGCTTTCCGGAGGCCATCGACCTGGTCCTCGTGGATGCGTCCTTCATCGCTCTCGACAAACTGCTACCCGCCATCGCTTCAATTCTGCCAGCGGGCAAGCACTTGCTTGCGTTGATCAAGCCGCAGTTTGAAGTGGGCAAAGAAGAGGCAACGCGGAGCAAGGGCGTGATTCGGGATCCGGAGGTTCGCGCGGCCGCCGTTGTCGCCGCCCTCGAGAGCGTGCGACGAGCGGGCTTCGAAGTGCTCGGCGATGCCCCTTGTCGCGTCCCGGGCCCCAAGGGCAACGTGGAGCACTTCGTGCACGCCGTGCGGCGCAGCGAGTGAGCTCGGGCGATGTGGACCAGTTCGTCCACGCCGTGCGGTGCGGGTGAGTGAGAGCGGGCGATGTGGAGCGCTTCGCACGGACGGTTGACGGAAGTCTGCCCACCCAGCGCGACACCCCGAAACGGAAACGCGCCGTAGCTGGCCTGGGTTGAGGCGGAGTGCTTTTGGGTTCTTGGGGATGTGCCGGATCCTGCCGTCATCGCTCCCGGGAGCGTCGGGCGATAGCCGAAGTCATCGTCTGCCTGGCAGAAGTCGACCGTCGAAGACTCTTCCTGCGCGAAGCTTGCTCCTCGCTGTACACGTTCTGCATAGAACGGCTTGACTACTCGGAAGACGCGGCCCGCAAGCGAATGCGCGTGGCGCGTCTGTATCGGGAGCTACCGCAAATCATCGACGAGTTGACGAGCGGGTCCATCCACCTGACCGGGCTGTTTCTGCTCTCGGGGCACCTGACAGAAGACAACGCGGGTCCGCTACTCGCCGAAGCCCGAGGCAAGACGCGACGCGAAATCGAGCTGGTGATCGCGCGATGGTTCCCCAGGCCGGACGTGCTGCCGAGCATCACTCCGCTCGGAGCGGATTTTGCTGGTCCTGGGACCGGCGCAAGCGGTTCTGAGACGGGTGCGCCCGTAACGAGCCAGCGAGTGGCTGCCATTCAGTCCGCGAATGGCGCCACCTCCGAACGAACAGACGGCGTGCGGAGCCGGGTGCGGCCGCTCTCGGCGCAGAGCTACCGCGTGGAGTTCACGGCCAGCGCGGAGCTTCATGCCAAGCTCGAGCATGCCCGGAACTTGCTCAGCCATGCCGTGGCACCAGGAAACTTGGGAGAAATATTTGAGCGTGCTTTGGATGAGCTCATCGCAAAGGAGACCAAGCGACGTCAGGGCGTCGTGAGTGACAAGCCGCGAAAACGCAGGCCACTCAAGGAGGGTTCACGACACGTGCCGGTCTCCGTGGTTCGAGAGGTTTGGAACCGTGACGACCATCAGTGCACCCCGTCGGGTATCACGAAGCGCGTCACCTTCGTAGATGAACACGGGCGACGTTGCAACGAGAGACGCTACGTGACCTTGGAACATGTCGATCCGCATGCCCGTGGCGGTCCGCCCACTGCGCAGAACCTTTGCTTGCTATGCAAGCCCCACAACCAAGATGCGGCGCGGCGCGAGTTTGGCGAGGAGCACATGGAGCGCAAGCTGCAGGAAGCACGTGCTCATTCGAAGGCCGCTAAGGCGTTGATTACGTCTGGCTTCAAGCGCAAGCAGGTCAGCGCTGCGTTGGACGCGCTTCGAAAAAGCCCAGCGGAGTTCGAAGTCGAAGAGCTCCCGCAACGCTACGCGCACACCACCGACGCACTAATAGCGAGCAGCCCACCGAAAGCAAATGAGAGCAGGCCTGCGAAGCCAGCCACATCGCGGCGAGCGCCTCACTCGATCGCGTCCGCCAGTTGGAAGATCGGCAGGTACACGCCAATGAAACACATTGCGACTCCGACAAGAGCGACGACGAAGGCCACAACCGCGAGAGCGCGTCGATTGCCGATACTTGCACCTCGCAGCGCCGCTCCCGCGACTAGACCCGCGGAGATCACTGCAAGTGGCAGCGGTAGCCATGGCGAGAGGACGAGCTCGGTGAGAAAAGGTAGCTCACCGCCGAATTCGGAAAACATCGAGCGGTACGCAGGAGCTAGCAGCCAGGGCCACGCGAGCAAAAAGCTGACGGGCAACAGCACCACCACCAGCCCCACCCAGTCGAGGACAGTGAACTCCGCGCTGTCGTCTCTCACCGTCGCGGCATCCATCGGCGCGCAAACTAGCACGGCGGACGCGCCAGGCACCCACGCTTGCGCCTGGCGGGCTCTTGCCCCACACCACTCAGCGCGGCCCGCGGCCGCCCGCGTCTACTTCGAGATGCGTTTCGCGGTGATGTTCTCGGTGTACTCGACTTGCACCAGTCCGGTGGTCTTGCAGTAGATCGTCCCGGACGCCTGGTCGCCCGAGACCCCGCGGTGCCACCGCTTCCCGCGCTTCCAGCGCTCCCGCCACTTCCCGCGCTACCGCCCGTCGCACCAACTCCAGCACTTCCTGCGCTTGCCCCGCTTCCACCACCTCCGTCGGTGTCGCTGTCACCGCAGGCAGTGAGCGGGAACGGAAGGGCGAGCACAATGACAAGCCCAGGGTATGCCGCGCCAGACCATGACGTGGTCCCCACGTCCACTAGGTGTGCCAGCCGGGCACAGCTGTCACGGTTGTGCGATGGGAACGGCTACGGCGAACCCGTCACGCTCGTGCGGCGCACCTACAAGACCAGCACCCAAATGTCGTACAAGGCGTGGGTCCACACCGCGGGGGCGAAGCCTCGGTAGTGGTAGATCACCGTGAACACCAGGCCGCAGACAGCGCGGAAAACGAAGCTCTTGGCTTCGAAGGGGTCGCCGAAGGCGCCGACGTAGTGCCAACCGCTGAACACCACGGCGCAGACCACCGCCCAGGCGATCGTGACTAGGCGTTGCTTCATTGGGATGAGCATTGGCAACAGCAGCAGCACCAACTTGGTGCCCAAGCCGAACAGGATCACTCGGAAGGCAACCTCTTCGTAGAAGCCTGCGCCCAAGGACATGACCAGACCGGTCCAGGGGTCCATGGTCTTACCAGCCGCCAGGAACATGCGGCCCACCACGTAGGCGGCGGCAAAGCGCATGACCACGGCGTACAACACGCCCTCCAAGGCAATGAAGGCAAACCGCTCCCACTTGAGCGCGTGACCGCGTCCGAGCACCAACAGCACCGCAACGAACACGGCACCGATGGCGACTGTCAGACCGCCGTAGGCGAGCATGTTGTTGTCGCTCAGCGCGATCAGCTCGCTGGTGACCATGTCCGCGGCGTTGCGTACGGGCAGGAATACGACGCCCAGGTGGTACGCGATGAAGATCGGCAGTGTCAGCGCCAAGTCCGTGAGTGGCCCACTGGCCTGAAGCTTCTCGTCCTTTTGCTCGACCTTCGCCATCAACTCGGGCGCAAGTGATAGACGACCCACATCACCAGCACGACCCAGAGGAGCACGATCCCGACGAAGGGCCCATCTTTGAGCATCTCTTGGGTCGGGCTCTCGCTTTTGGGTCGAGAGCGCACGAGGTGCAGAAAGCGCCACACGCCCAGGGCGACGAAAGCCGTGCTGGGCCACAGCCACTTGGTTTTGAAGAACTCCTGGGTATTCGGATCCAGCGTGTAGGCCAGGTACGTGACCATGGTGGCCAAGCCGGTGATACCGAGCGCAATGTCGAGCCCGGGCTTGCTATAGCGCTCCAGAGCGGCCCGTTGTTTCTTGGCACTTCCGCCAGCGCCCGCCAGCTCGTGACGACGCTTGCCAAAGCCCAAGAAGAGCGCGAGCAGCGCGGTGCAGACGAATAGATAGGCCGACACGTCGATGCGGGTCGCAAGACCGCCACCCACCACGCGCAAGACGAAGCCCGCGGCGATCAGCACCACGTCGAGATAGGCAACCTGCTTGAGCTTCACCGAATAGGCGACGTTGATTGTGAAATAGGCGAGAGCAGCAGCGAGGTAGCCAAGAGAGCTCACGGCCGCGCCGGTGAGGGAGCCGGCCACCAACACGATCAACATGCCCCAGGCGAATCCCATCGGGACGCGCCCGGCCGCAATGGGTCGGTGGCGCTTGACCGGATGCTGGCGATCCGCCTCGACATCCATGATGTCGTTCAAGGTGTAGACGGCTCCCGCCAGCAAGCAGAAGACGATGAAGGCTCCGGCGGCACGAGTCAGCAGCAGCGGGTCGAAGATCTCTTTCGCGAACACGACCGGCGCGAGAACGAAGACGTTCTTCACCCACTGATGCGGGCGCACCGTTTTGACGACGCCGCCGATGCGCCAAAAGATCGAACCGCTGATGCGAGGCGGAATGCCGTCTTCCGCACTGACCGTGGGGTGCGTTCCGCTCGCGCGACCGTCCCGGACCTTCGGCGGGTCTTCGCTCTCCGTCTCCTCGGAGTCGGGGGGATCGGCGGACGGCTCGGACATGAGCCGGGCACCTTAGCTCAAACTCAGGAAAATGCGCGATTTTGCCGGGACGGGTTTTTCGACGCAGCCACCTGGCCGCTTGCCGCGACGCGCCTCTTTTCCCGCGCCGCCGGCCGTGGAAAACCCGGGGTCGTGTGCAACCCGAAACAGGCGGCAAAGCGCCATGCGGATCTCGTCGCCGAAATCCGGTCCCACGATTACCGCTACTACGTGCTCGACGATCCCATCATCGGCGACCGGGAGTACGACGCCCTGTACGCCGAACTGCGGCAGCTGGAAGAAAAGCACCCAAAGCTCCGAACGCCGGACTCTCCGACTCAACGCGTGGGGGACGAACTTCGCACCGACTTGAAGAGCGTCGAGCACGTCGTGCCGATGATGTCCCTGGACAACACGTACACGGACGAAGACCTTGCGGACTTCGTGCGACGGGTTCACGAGGGGCTTTCCGACGACGCGACTCCAACCTTCTGTGTGGAGCCGAAGTTGGATGGTGCCAGCGTCGAGATCTTGTACCGGGATGGTCGCCTCGCTGGAGGCTCCACCCGGGGCGACGGCACCCGCGGTGAGGAGATCACGGAGAACTTGCGAACCATTCGCTCACTGCCGACACGCATCGACTACGACGGTCCGATAACTCTGAGAGCGGAGGTCGTCATCTACCGTCGGGATCTCGAAGCCATCAACGTCGAGCGCGAAGCGCAAGGGGAAGCACCGTTCGCGAATCCACGCAATGCGGCGGCGGGCAGTTTACGCATGCTCGATCCCCGTATCGTCGCGAAGCGGCGCCTGAGAGCATTGGTGTGGCAAGTGGTGGAAGGTAGCGACCTAGCAGACAGCCATTCCGGTGCTCTCGACCGCCTCGCGGAGTTGGGGCTGCCCACGCACCGACAGCACAGTGTGGCCAAAGATCTCGACGGCGTGCGCGCCGCCATCAAACGCATCGAAGGCATGCGGGAAAAGTACCCTTTCGAAATCGACGGTACGGTGATGAAGGTGGACGACTTCACCGAGCAGGGGATCCTGGGCAGCACCGCGAAGTTTCCGCGTTGGGCGATCGCGTTCAAGTTCGGTGCAGAGCGGGCGGAAACCAAGCTGCTCGATATCATCGTTCAAGTCGGGCGCACGGGTGCTCTGACGCCAGTGGCCGTTTTGGAACCGGTGCAGCTCGCGGGCACCGTCGTTTCCCGCGCCAGCCTGCACAACGCGGACATCATTCGTGAATTGGACGTGCGCGTCGGAGATCGCGTTGCCGTGGAAAAGGCAGGCGAGATCATCCCTCAAGTCGTCGCCGTGAATACGAAAGCCCGAAACGGCAAGGAGCGTGTCTTCGACATGCCCACGACGTGTCCAATCTGCGAAACTACTGTGGAGCAACGCGAGGGCGAGGTCGCCCAGCGCTGTCCCAATCCCCGCTGCCCGGCGGTGGTCAAGGGTGCGCTGCACCACTACTCGCGTCGCTTTGCCATGGACATCGACGGCCTGGGCGAGAGCCTGATCGAGCAGCTCGTGGATTCGAAGCTGGTGACGGACGTGGCCGATCTGTACACCCTGAGCGTCGAGGACGTCTCGTCCTTGGAACGAATGGGCAAGAAGAGCGCAACCAACCTCGTGGAGGCACTAGCCAGCTCCAAAGCTCAGCCCTTGGATCGGTTGATCACCGGCCTGGGTATCGACCTGGTCGGCCAAGTGGCGGCAAAGCAGCTGGCGGAAGTCACCATCACCCTGGAGACGCTGCTCAGTTGGAACGAAGAGGAGGCCCGCCAGCACATCGATGCCATCAGTGGCTTCGGGCCCAAGATGGTCGACTCCGTCGTGGCTTACCTCTTTGCAGAAGAAGGCCGTCACCTGCTGGCGAAGCTGCTCGAGCTCGAGGTCTCCACGGCCCAACCCAAGCCCATCGTCGCCGAAAGCGGTCCCCTGGCGGAGCTGAGCTTCTGTGTGACAGGTGTCCTCTCTCGCAAACGCGACGACGTGCACGCGGATATCCGTGGCGCCGGCGGGCGCGTGCACGACAAGGTGAAAAAGGGCACGAGCTATCTGGTGGCCGGGGAAAAAGTCGGCAAGTCGAAGCTCGACAGCGCCAAGAAGTACGGCGCCGAAGTCATCGACGAAGCCAAGCTGATGGAGCTCATCGGCGGCGAGTGACACGGGGATCTCGGAGGTCGCGAGTCACGAAGCTGCGGAGGGCACCGAAGGATCGGAACGCGGGCACCGCTTCAACGTTTGTTTGTTTGGGGGTCGGTTCCCTGGGGGCCTCCTGGGCCACTACTCTCGAACTCAGCCGCGCGGTCGTTTTCGTGCATTGACTTGACGTGTACAGTGCACGGCATGCGCAGACCCTGGAGCATCTTGCCGCTGTTCGTTGCGTTGCTGGCCTGCAAGCAACTGTCCTCCAACGACGAAAAGAAGACCCCAAGCGCGTCGGGTGCAGTGACCGCAGAGAGCGCCCCCGCGCCTCCAGCCAAGAAGAATCCGGTCGGTGGG
Source organism: Polyangiaceae bacterium (assembly GCA_965222375.1). Taxonomy (GTDB): domain Bacteria; phylum Myxococcota_A; class Polyangia; order Polyangiales; family Polyangiaceae; genus JACKEA01. The sequence continues at coordinate 205,805 of CBDCTZ010000016.1, read as the reverse complement.
CTGTGGCAGGGCAAGTTCAAGAGTCAGCGCTTTGCAGGCTCGGTCATCGGCCTCGTGACCGAGGACGGAAAGGCGCGTTTCGTCACCTACGGCGGCGTACAGATGGTCGGCAGCGTCGAGGACAGGGACGGCAAGCTTTCGGGAACCCTAGTCGGCTACGAAAACCACCGCGCAGGAGACACCGTGACTCTCGAAGGCGACGTGGTCGAGGGCAAGAGCTTGAAGGGCACCTTCAAGGGCCAGAAGGATCGCGGCAGCTTCGAGCTCAGCTACGGCCCGGAATACGATCGTCCCGTGACCCTCGCAGAGCTCGCCGATCAGTGGGGCGCGGTGAGCTTCGCCATGAAGATCAACGACAAGGGTCTGTTCGAGGGCAAGGACGCGCGGGGCTGCACCTATACGGGTGCGTTCACCCTGGCCCACGAGGGCTACAACGCCTTCAACCTCAGCTTCAGCGTCGCCGACTGCAAATACAAGGGTGAGTACAAGGGCTTGGCCACGGTGATGGACAAGGACGGCGCTAGGAGCCAACTCGCCTACGGCGTCAGCGGCGACAATTACTCCCGTGCGGGAGTGCTGTTCCGTGGTGAATTGCTCGGGAGTGCTAAAGCGCAGGAGGCAATCCGCAAAGCCCAGAAGGCTCATGGTGAGGCGGTGAAGGCTGTGGGACAAGCGCGGAAGGCCAGAAAGGCCGCTGAAGCCCAGAAGGCCAGGAAAGCCGCCGAGGGGATCCTGAAGGGCTTTTGAACGCCTCCGGGAGCACTGCAGCAAGGCAGTATAGTGATCCCGTGACACGCTTTGCCAAAATCCGTGGCATGAGCGGCGAGGACACTTTCGTCGCGGTCGATGGCGACACGGCGCAAAGGCTCGACGACGCGCCCTGGGACGGCGGGGAGCTCGAAGGCGCCCCCCACTCGATGGGAACACCACTGGCGCCAGCCCGCCCATCCAAGATCTTGTGCGTCGGGCGAAACTACCGGGCGCACGCCGCGGAGCTGGGCAACGAGGTACCTAAAGAGCCGTTGTTCTTCTTCAAGCCCGTATCTTCTCTGCTCGATCCGGGGGGCACGGTGTTGCTGCCGCCCGAGAGCGAATGTGTGGAGTACGAAGGCGAGCTCGCGGTGGTCGTTGGGCGTCGAGCGCGACGCGTCTCTGCCAAGCACGCCATGCAGTACGTTTTCGGCTACACCCTGGCCTGCGACGTCACCGCCCGGGACCTGCAGAAACGAGACGGCCAATGGACCCGGGCCAAAGGGTTCGACACTTTTTGCCCTCTGGGGCCGACGCTAGACACGGAATTCGATCGCGCCAACGCCACCCTGGAGCTGTTTCAAAACGGGGAGCTGCGTCAGAGTTCGCCCGTGTCCAACATGGTATTCGACGTGCCCCAGATCGTCGCACGCGCCAGCGCCGTGATGACCTTGGAGCCGGGGGACGTACTGCTCACGGGCACGCCCGAGGGCGTCGGCCGGCTGAGCCCGGGGGATCACATCGTGGTGCGCTGCACCGGGCTCGCGGACCTGGAATTCCACGTGGCCGCCGAAGCGCCGCAGGCATGACCGCCCAGCGCCGCCCGAAAGGCGCGCAAAGCGGCGGGGCGAACGGGTGCGCGTGGAGTCAACTTCTCGCACAGCGATGGGCGAAGGCTAGGCGTGACCCGCGGTGTCATACAGCTCGTCCACGCCAATGGTCACGCGGATCGACGGCAGCTCGGCGCTTGCACCAGCTTCGTATACGTGATGCGACCACGGGCCTGACTCTGAACGGGCGAAGACCTCGACCCGACGACGGTCTACCGCCACGAGGACATACTCGCGTAGCGACTCTAGCAACTGATACTGCTCGCGCTTCTCCCCGCGATCGTACTCTTCCGTGCTCGGGCTCAAAACTTCGACGAGCAGCGTCGGGTTCGTGACGTGCGTTGGCGAGTTGGCGTCGCGGACTGGCGCACCGCACACGACAGCGGCGTCTGGATACGTATAGACGTTGGCTGTCGGAACGTGCACTCGTAGGTCGGAACTGTAGGGCCGGCAGGGTGGCCTGAGCTCGCGCCCCAGAAGGACGATGATCGCCGCGGAAAGCGCAGCGTGCTCCGGCGACCCACCGGCCATCGCAACGATCTCCCCATTCAGGAACTCGTGTTTGACCCGGCTCATCTCCTCCACGGAGAGGTAGTCCTCGAGGGTGTAGCGGTGGCGAGGTGCTGGCGAGACCATCGGCGCGTCAGCGTAGCACAATCGGCTATCATGCTCGCGCGCTGCGAAACCCGGACGCGGCGCGTGGAGCGCCGGCTTTCGTTGCGACACGCTTGACGCCTTCTCATTCGCGCTGTCACACGCGAGGCAGGGCAGGAAGCAGCGCGAGTGGGCAGACTCCATCCGTCAATCCCGCACGCCGCTAGTCGCGTCCCTGCCGTAGATGCCGTCGCCCACGCGACGCATCCAGGCCAGCTCCTCGTCGGGCATCGGGCCCAGCTCCAGCGCGCGCAGCGCTTGGTCCATCTGCTGTGGATTCGCCGGGCCCGCGACAGCGACGTCGACGTGGGGATCCGAAAGCGCAAAACGGTAGCAGTCCGTGCCGCTCGGGGTGCGCTCACCCGCCGGCGTACGCTTGGGATCGCAAAGGTGGCCCCAGCGGGTGGTGGTGTACGACACGATCCCCGGACGCTCTGCAGGGGGTTTGCCTTCGAGGACGGGAAACACCTCGCGCTCGGCACCCCGATGCACGGCGTTATAGCGTACGTGGAAGACGTCGATCTCGGAACTGACGAGCTTGGGAAACAAGGTCCGCTGATGACTCGAAAGCGCGAGGTATTTGACGCGACCACTCTCCACCAGCTTTCGCGCGCCGGCCATGACCGTTTCCCACGGCGCCGAGTTGTGCCAGCCCAAAAGCAGCACATCCGCGTAGTCAAGCTTGAGCTGGCGCAGCGCGCGCTCCACGGAGAGCTTCACGAAAAAGCCTGCCCGAGCGTAGCTCTGCACCACGACGACCAAGTCGTCCCGATGCCGGGGCGCGATATTTCGAATGGCCTGGCCCATGTCATCGCGCCGCATCGAGCCCCAGTAGAAGTAGTTGGCGCCGTGCTCGAAGGCCTTTTCGTAGGCTGCCGTTCCGGCTTTGTAGGAACTGCCTAGGCCGAGACGCCCAACTTCGAGGCCCGTGCGACCCAGCCGCACCTTCTTTTTGAAATCTGCCACGCTTGCGTCCCCTGTGGAGCCTTGAGTTAATCAGTTTCCGAGTTCGCGCAAGGGCGGACTCGAAGAAACAGGGGCGTTGAGCGGGTTAGGCGATGTCTGTCGAAGTGTCCCGCCGTGCCCTCATCGCTCACGCCGCCCTAGCCCTTTCTGGCTGCGCTGCGGCGCCGCACCTGTCGAAGCGCGCAACTGGAAGGGATGCGACCAGCGAACCCAATGAGCGAGCAGCCATCCTGCGCTATGGCTTGGGCCTCGATCTTCGCAAGCTGAAACCACCGTTTTCCGCCGAGCTGGAGCTCGAGGTCGCGGTGGGGCGTGAGCCGCTCGTGCTCGATGCTGTTGGGCTCGACGTGCTCGCTGCGTCCGTGAAATACAGGCGCTCTGCCACAACCATCGAGCTATCGACGCCCCGAGGTTGGCTCCCTGGGGAACGGCGCTTTTTCCGCCTTCGCTACGTCGCTCCCGCGTCCAAGGGACTGCACGTATTTCGAGACCAAATCTATACGGCGTTCGATACCCGGCGCTGGATGCCCTGCATCTTCGCGCCGGACCATCGCGCCGATTTTGAACTCCGGCTTCGGCTGCCGACGCACTTTGCTCGCATCGATTCGACCGGACTGTCCCACACCTATCCAGCCTACGTGCACGGCTTTGCTGCCGGCGATTTCTGGAGTGAAAGTCGACGAAGCGCGTCCGGAGTGAGTCTCGAGGTACTCGGCTCCCGACGGGCGCCGCGGGACGTTGCCGGAGCTCTGCAGGAACTGGAGGGCATGCTCCACTTCTTCGAGAAGACGAGCGGTCTGCCCTACCCGGAGAAGAGGTTCAGGTTCGTCTTTGCGCGAGGACGCGTCGCGCAGGAATACGCCAGCTTCGCGCTGGTGCGCGACGGCTATGCGCATGAACTCCTCGCCGATGGGCGCGAAGACTGGTTGCTAGCGCACGAGCTCTCCCACGCTTGGTGGGGCAATCTCGCAACCTGCGCCGCCTGGTCCGAGTTCTGGCTCAACGAAGGGTTCGCGACGTTCATGACCGCGGCGTGGAAGGAACAGCGCTGGGGCAGGTCAGAATACGAGCGAGAACTCGCGCTCGCCACGCGGCGCCAGGAGCGCTTGCTGCGCGACGGCAAAGGCCGCCCGCTACGGTTGAGGCATGGCGCCCCACCAGAAAGAGTTGGGGGTCCCTGGCCATACGCGCGCGGCTTCCTCGTGCTCGACGCAATTCGCAGGCACATCGGCGACGCGGCGTTCTTCGCGGGCGTGCGACGCTTCGTCGCTGAGACACGGAAAGGTGGCCCGAGGACTTCCGCTGATCTTTCCCGTGCACTTCGGCTTCCGCGCCATTTCCGCAATCTGCTGTCTCAGGTCCCCGCGGTACCGCCGCCGCCGCCGAAACGAACCATGCGTGAGTTGCTCGTCGCTGCCCGAGGACCTGGAACGTCTGCCTCACGCCTGAATGCCATCACGCAATTGGGCAAGCGCTGCGCGACGAGCTCTCTGCCCGAGTGCAACGAGGCACGGAACGCCCTGCGCAGCCTCGAACGGGATCCCTCACGCCTGATTGCACAAGCATCCCGCCGCGCGGCGCGCAGCGACCGGCCGTCCTTCTGGACGAAGCGCCGACGTGGCGCGAATTTGTTCAACCTGGTCGAAACCAGAAAACGGCTGCGAGCGGCGCGCGATGCCGGCATCGAGTTCGTGCGTCTGGCACCAAACAAATGGCACACCGCACGTCGCGACTTCCTCCTGGGAGACGCCAGCACGTTTTCAGAGCTGGTGCAGCGGGACGTAGCCCGCGTGCGACGAGTCCTGGACGAGGCGCTTGCGGAACGCCTGCCCGTGGTTCTCACCACTCTGTCGTTGCCAGGCGCGCGCTGGAAACAACACAACGACGACAAGAACGATCTCCGCCTTTGGCGAAGTGAGGCGTTTCACGCCAAAGCTGCCCTGTTCTGGCAACAGATCGCGATGACCCTGGGCGATCACCCTGCGCTGGTCGCCTACGACCTACTCAACGAGCCCCGTCCGGAGGCAGGCGACAACATCTTCGACGCGCATGATCCCAAGCTGGCTGCGTGGCAGCGCAAGGCTCACGAAACCGTTGCAGACCCGAATCAGCTGTACCGCAGGCTGCACGCTGCCATCCGAGCCGTCGATCCCACGACGCCCATCATCGTGGAAAGCTCGTTGGACGCGTCGCCAGCCACGTTCGGTGCCCTGGAGCCGCTGCCGGACGACAACGTGCTCTATTCCTTTCACATGTACGAGCCGTGGCTGTTCACGAGCCGTCGCAACCGGGGTCGCTTCCGCTACCCTGGCCACGTTCCCAAGGATGCTGACAGCCCGAGGGACACCGAAGAGTGGAACAGGAGCCGCCTCGAGGCTTTCCTGGAGCCGGTTGCAACCTGGCAACGCAGGCACAAGCTAGCGCCAACGCGCATTTTCGCGGGCGAGTTCGGTTGCTTCCGTAACAACCCCGGAGCCCGCGAGTACCTCGACGACTTGCTGTCGATCATCGAGGCCCGCGGCTTCCATTGGGCGTTTTACTCATTCCGTGAGGACGACTGGAAAGGCATGGACTACGAGTCCACACCCATTTGGGAGGTCATCCGACATCGGCTACGCCGGACAGAAGCGTGAGCGAGTTGGGCCAGGGAAATCCGATCCCAGCAAGCTCTGCTAGAATGCCGGAATGGTGAGCGCACGGGGTTTGGTGTTGGGGCTGGCCGTCTCCCTGGTCGTGGCCTGTGGGTCGAGCGGCTCCGGCGGTTCTGGCACTGGGGGAAGCACTGGCAGCGGCGGAGGTACTAGCGACGCGAAAGCCGACTCACCTCCGCCCGGACAGGGCTGCGTCCAAGCCGGCGGCGTCTGCGGCTGCGCAGGGGGCTGCGACCCCGGCTACCACTTGGCCCCGGCGCCGCTGACCAACGACTGTCCTCAGCCCTGCGATACCTGTGGGGGCTGCTCTCAACAGTGCTGTCTTCCTAACGCTGCGGAGGCAGGCAGTGATGCGGGCGGCGACGGCGGTTGCACCGGAAGCTTCTCCTGCCTGTGCGGAAATCCTGTCTGCGTAAACGGCAAGTGGGAGTGCGAGGGCAGCTGCGCGGACAGTGGCTAGAAAAAAGCGCGCCATCCGTTCTGGACGAGCATGCATCGATCCTATTGGAAGAGCTATCTGCTCGCAGGCGGACTCGCCCTACTGGCCGCTGGCGTCCTGATTCCGGTCTTGATCCTCGGCGGCGGTGAGCGAGAGCGTCCACAGCGCTGTCCTCCCGGGCTCGAGGCGGGCGCGTCCCGTTGCTGCGGCGTCGGGCAGCAGGAGGAGGCCGGGCGCTGCACGGGCACGCCCACGGCCTGTGGCAGTGGGATGCAACCAACCAAGGCGGGCTGCGTAGCCCGAGTGACGCGCGTGAACATCCCGGGTGGCAGTTTCGAGCTGTCCGTCGCGGATTGGGAGCCCAAGATGACCAAGGGGCGCCGCACGGTGAAGATCGTCGCCTTCCAAATCGACTCTCACGAAGTCACGCTCTCTCAGTGGCAGCCCTGCGCGGCCGCCGGGATCTGCGCGGCTCGGCAGGGCGAGCCTGGGCGACCCGTTCGAGAGGTCTCGCCGAAGCAGGCCGCCACTTTTTGCGCTTGGGCCGGGGGGCGGCTACCTCTGGTGGACGAGTGGCTCGCCGCGGCGATGGGAACGTCTGCAAGGCGATTTCCCTGGGGCCAAACGGGTCTCGTTTGCCGCCGCGCTAGCTTCGGCTTGGAGAGCGGACCCTGTGGCAGCGGCGCGATGGGGCCAGACCTGGCCGGTGCGCGCCCTGACGGCGCCACGCCCGAGGGCGTCCACGATCTTGCTGGCAACTTGGCCGAGTGGGCACGCGCTCCCGACGGCCGCTACATGGCGTTGGGCGGATCCTTCGCGTCACGGCTGGCAGCGGAACTGAAACCCGCAGCGCGGCCGGTAGCAGACCCCACTCCGGCGCAGACGGGGTTTCGCTGTGTCTATCGTTAGCCCTTCAGCCCTTCCGCAGAGAGCGGCATCGGCGTCGCAATTGTAATCCGACGTAATCGACCGCGCAGCCGCGACGGTCTAGCACGACGCGGATCACGAACGCTTGCTGGGAGCGTTGCGAAACCCCGCGAGGTGCGTGAAACTTCCTCCAAGAAAGAAATGGAGCGCGCCTAACGTGTTGCTGAAACGATTTTCGATCCTTCTCCTGGCCGCTTCAGGGGCCATCTTCATCAGCGCTTGCTCGTCTTCTGACGAGGATGGCGGCGCCGCCTCGGGCGGGGCCGGGGGCAGCGGCGGAGTCGCCGGCGGAAGCGGCGGCCAGGGAGCCGCTTCCAGTGGCGGGGCGGCCGGGAAGTCCGGGGGCGCCGGCACGAGTGGTAGTGCGGGCAGCTCTGGCTCGGGGGGCTGTGGCGACGGATCGTGCAACGCCAACGAAGACTGCAAGAGCTGCGAAGCCGACTGCGGAAAATGCACACCTGCCGTCTGTGGAGACGGGACCTGCGCCGCAAAGGAGGATTGCAAGACCTGCGCGGCGGACTGCGGCGGGGGATGCGCCAGTGGCAGCGCTGTCATCTACGAAGACTTCGAAGGTAGCTTCAACCCCGTCCAAAAACGCACGGCTTCCGAGCTCGCGAAGAGCAACGGCTGCTTTGGCAACAACTACAACGATACGTTCCGGCGTGACGTGTGTGTCTTCGTCGGAGACGACGAACTGAAGGTCCTGAAGTCACAGCGCTCCACCAGCCAGGCACGCAAGGGGTCGAACTCAGTCCAGTTCTATCTCGAACCGACGCAGCCGGACGGAAACTTCCCGACCGCGCCTTTCGAAGCGACTCACAGGAACGAACTGCGCATTGACTCAAAAAACCCGCAGGGCTGGAACATGCTACCCCCGAGCGGGGTGGAGCGTTGGTACGGCTTCAGCACCTACTTTCCAACCAACTTCGTGTTCGCGCCCAGCGCGATCGCCAACGAAATCCGCTTTGCCTTCGCTCAGTGGCAGCACGGACTACCCGGCTCACCCGCAGTTGCGTTCGAAGTCATGGGCGACCGCGTCGAATGCAACCTCCTGTTCGTGAAGCCTCGCGGACACGATTGCGGAGCGATCGAGCGCGGAAAGTGGATGGACTGGGTCGTGCGTATCGTCTGGAAGAACTCCGGCGGGCAGGTCGAAGTCTGGCGCAACGGCTCGAAGGTTCTGACCAACCTCAACTTGAAGACCGTTTACGACGGAGTGGGCAACGGCGGCCGATTCAAGTTCGGCATGTACTACTGGCGTTGGAAGGGCAAGACCGACGTCGAGAATTCCATCAACGCGGGCATCACGCACCGAGAGCTGTACTTCGATGAGGTGCGCCTGTACGAGGGCAATCACGGCTACGACTTGGTGCGCCCGGATCTCTAGCACCGTTTCTTCCTCCACGGACCGCCACCCGGCTGTGGCACAGTACTCGCCATGAGCGCCGCCATCCTCGCGATTGGAACCGAGATCACCCGAGGCGAGATCGTCAATACGAATGCCAGCTGGCTCGCGGACACACTGGTCGGGCTGGGCCTCGAAGTCACCGAGATGCAGGCGATCCCGGATGATCAAGCGCGAATCGTGTCGACCCTGCGCCGACTCGGCGAATCCCACACGGTGATTCTGTGCACGGGCGGCTTGGGCCCGACCACGGATGACATGACCAGCGAGTGCGTCGCGGCCTTGCTCGAAGTGCCCCTCGAACGCGACGCCGAATCCCTGGAGACGATTAGAGAGCGCATGGCGCGCTTTGGACGCACGATGGCGACCAGCAACGAAAAGCAAGCGGACTTTCCACGCGGCGCGCAAGTGCTCGCCAATCGAAAGGGAACCGCACCTGGGTTCGCGACGCAGATCGGCTCCGCCAAGGCGTTCTTCATGCCCGGAGTACCCAGGGAGATGAAGACGATGTTCTCGGAGCTAGTCGGTCCGGAATTGAGCGCTTCCGTCACCGGCGCCATACATCAAATCCGACTCAAGAGCTTCGGAATGCCCGAGTCCTCGGTCAACGACCGGCTCGCGGGGATCGAGGCCGAGCACCAGGTCACTCTCGCCTATCGAGCCCACTTTCCGGAGATCGAAGTCAAAGTCGTCGCTCGAGACAGCGACGCGGACCATGCTAAGCAGCGCGCCCGGGGTGCAGCGGACGAAGTTCGCAAGCGCCTGGGCGACGACGTGGTCTACGCGGAGGGAGACGTCACCTTTGCCGAAGCGATTGGGCAGCTCCTGGAGCAGGCCGGACTGAAGCTGGGCGCCGCCGAGTCCTGCACCGGCGGCATGGTCGGCGAAGTGCTCACCGAGCGAGGCGGCGCCAGTGCCTTCTTCGATGGGGGTGTGGTGAGCTACGCCAACCACGTGAAGACCCGGGCGCTCAACGTGCCGGAAGAGGTGCTGGCGGAGCATGGCGCCGTGAGTGCTGAGACCGCGCGCGCCATGGCGAAGGGCGCACTGTCGGCGTTGGGCGTGGATGTGGCAGTGGCAACGACGGGCATTGCGGGCCCTACTGGGGGTACGCCGGAAAAGCCCTTGGGCTTGGTGCACTTCGCGGTCGCGACCCGGGATGGCGTCAGCGATCGCCAAATGCGTTTTCCAGGCTCGCGACCGCAGGTCCGACAGCTCTCCACCTTTGCGGTGCTCGCACTTCTGCGGAACGTACTCAGGAATGGTCACGATCCGTGACGGGCACGAAGCGCGCGTTCTTGGCCTTCGAGGTGCCCGAGCAACTCCGCAGCGCCCTGTTCGACTGCTGCGACGCTTTGCGTCGCGATGGGGCGCTGTCCAAGCTGTCCCCGCGCTGGGTGCGCCCGAAAAACATGCACGTCACGCTGCGCTTCTTGGGCAACGTGACCGACGAGAACCTCGACGCCCTGGCGAACTTCCTCGACGAGCAGCTCGACCCGGTCGAGCCCTTGGCGACCGAGTGTCTTGGCTTGATGGGGTTTCCGAACACCACCCGCGCCTCCGTCTTCGTCGCACAACTCGGTGCTTCGGAGGATTTGCGAGAGCTGGCACGAATCGTTGACGCCCGCGCAAATGAGCTGGGCAGCTCAGGTGAATCCCGAGCCTACGTGCCCCACGTGACCCTGGCTCGGTTGAAGCGCCGGGGCGCCATTTCAGCATCAGCCCTGGACATGCTGAATGCTCCAGGCCCTCTGCTCTTGTCCCGAGTTGTCCTCTTCGAGTCGGTGTTGGCGCAGAGCGGCGCGCGGTATCGGGCACTGCGGAGTTGGGACCTCGAGCCGCGCCCGGGCTAGGCGGCGGCGACGCGATTGCACCCGGCACGCTGAGCCTGCACGAGGCCGCGCCTTGCGCGCGAGAGCAGGGCGTCCGAATCGTCATCGGGGCGCAGAGCACCAAAGCCAACGCTGGCGGTCATGCGGTCTTCTGGCCCCGAGCTTGCTTGATTCAATCTACGCACCACCCGAGCGTGTATGCGCTCGGCAAGAGCGCCGGCACCCGGCTGGTCCAGGTCGGGCACCACCGCAACCACCTCGGTGCCGCCGGTGCGCACCGCAAACGGCGCTCGCTCGATCCTCACACAGACGCCGCGCAATTCATCCAGGACTTCTTGCGCCACGACCCGCATGTGGGCGTCTCCACAGGCGAGGCGATCCACGTCCACCACCAGAACGGCCACACAGCCGCGCCGCCGCTTGGCCCGACCGACTTCCGCGGGCAGGTGCTCCCGCAAGTACACCTCGCCGAACAGACCCGTAGGAGCGTCGAGCGCAGGTGAATCGTCGGCGGGCACGGGTTCCGTCGGCGCCGGGATCCCCGAGTCTCGACGCCGGGCGCCGGCCAGGGTCTCGCGCAGCTCGCCCAGGCGAGTGCCGATCCGCCATTCCAGAAGGTACAGCTCCTCCACGGCGTCTTCCGGGGAAAGCCACAACTTGCGCCGCAGGCGCTCGAACTCTTCCAGGAGGTCTTTGTCCTCCTGAGGCAAACTGGCGAATCCGTCGTAAACCGTGTCAGAGATCATTGGCCGTGTAGAGAATTGAACGGCCGAATGACGCGGTCCTTGAGCCCCGGGTGACCTGGGATCCGCAGCTCTGGATGACGGCGATCAGGCCTCGGCGGTGGGCCGTGGGGGGGCCTCGGATGCCGCGAAGGGTGCCTGGGCTCGAATCGTCAGGCCGTCGGGACCGCGATCCACTTCCACCCGTTGCCCCGGCACCAGATCTCCAGAGAGGAGCTGCTGGGCCAGGGCGTCTTCCAGATGTTTCTGGATCGCACGCTTGAGAGGTCGAGCACCGAACTGCGGGTCGAAGCCTACCTCTGCCAGGAAGTCTTTGCCGTCACTGGTCACACTCAGAGTGATGTCCCGAGAAGTGAGGCGGTCGGCGAGCTGCCGCAGCTGAATCTCGACGATGTTGCGGATCTGATCGCGACCCAGGCGGCGGTACACCACGATCTCGTCGAGGCGGTTGATGAACTCAGGGCGGAAGTGGCCGCGCAGGGACTCCATGGCCTTGCGCTTCAGAAGCTCCACCTTGTCCTCGTCTTCGAGATTGTTGCGTTCCTCGATGCTGGCGAGCTCATCCGTAGCGATGTTGCTCGTAAGGATAATCACCGTGTTCTTGAAGTCGACGGTGCGCCCCTGGCCATCGGTCAACCGGCCGTCATCCAGAAGTTGGAGCAGCGTGTTGAACACGTCCGGGTGCGCCTTTTCCACTTCGTCGAAGAGCACGACACTGTAGGGACGGCGCCGCACGGGCTCCGTGAGCTGCCCGCCCTCGTCGTAGCCGACATAGCCCGGGGGGGCGCCGATCAGTCGCGAGACGGCATGGCGCTCCATGTACTCGCTCATGTCCACGCGGATCATGGCGCGCTCGTCATCGAACAAGAACTCGGCCAAAGCTTTCGCGGTCTCGGTCTTGCCAACTCCCGTGGGTCCGAGGAACAGGAATGAGCCAATCGGGCGTTGAGTGTCGCCGAGACCCGCGCGGGAGCGCCGCACCGCGTTGGCAACGGCGATCAGCGAGTCGTCCTGGCCCACGACGCGCAGCTTCATGTTCTGCTCCATGTGGAGCAGCTTCTGCATTTCGCTCTCCAGCATCTTGGACACGGGCACACCGGTCCACTTGCTGATGATCTGAGCGATGTCCTCGTCAGTGACTTCCTCTCGAAGGTACGAGCCCGCTTCCTGCACTCGCGTGAGTTCCTGGCGCAGGCCCTCGATGTCCTTTTCCAGCGCAGGCGCTTTGCCGTACTGGATCTCGGCAGCGCGACCCAAGTCGCCCTCGCGACGAGCCTGCTCTTCGTTCACGCGCAGCTCTTCCAGCTCGCGCTGCTTGTCGCGCACGCCCGAGATGATCTCTTTCTCCTTGAGCCACTGAGCGCGCATGGCGTCGCGCTCGGACGACAACTCGCTCATCTCCTTTTTCAGCTCGATCAGCCGGGCCTTGCTGTGTTTGTCCTTTTCCTTGGTGAGAGCCTGCTCTTCGATCTTGAGCTGCAGCAGCCTGCGGTCAACCTGATCGATCTCGAGCGGCATGCTGTCGATCTCCATCTTGATCTTGCTGGCGGCTTCATCCACCAGATCGATGGCTTTGTCCGGCAGGAAGCGATCCGTGATGTAGCGGTTCGATAGCACCGAGGCCGCCACCAGCGCGGCATCTTGGATGTGGATGCCGTGGTGCGTCTCGTAGCGCTCTTTGAGCCCCCGCAAGATCGCGACCGTATCCTCGACAGTCGGCTGAGTGACCATGACTGGGGAAAAGCGGCGCTCCAGGGCGGCGTCCTTTTCGATGTGCTTGCGATACTCGTCCAGAGTGGTTGCACCGATGACGCGGAGCTCGCCGCGCGCGAGGGCTGGCTTGAGCATATTCGCTGCGTCCATAGCGCCCTCGGCCGCACCCGCGCCAACCAGGGTGTGCAGCTCGTCGATGAACAGAATGACGGCGCCTTGGCTGTCCTCGACTTCCTTGAGGACTGCTTTCAACCGATCTTCGAACTCGCCACGGAACTTGCTCCCCGCGACCATGCTGGCGAGATCGAGAGCCAAGATCCGCTTGTCCTTGACCGACTCCGGAACGTCGCCGCTCGCAATGCGATGGGCGATGCCTTCAGCGATGGCCGTCTTGCCGACACCTGGCTCGCCGATCAGCACCGGATTGTTCTTGGTGCGGCGGGAAAGCACTTGCAGCACGCGGCGGATTTCTTCGTCACGGCCGATCACCGGGTCGATCTTGCCGCGGCGGGCGGCGGTGGTGAGATCCCGAGTGTACTTTTCCAGCGCCTGGAATTTGCCTTCGGGGTTTTGGTCCGTGACCCGCTGGCTACCCCGGATCTCGGCCAGGGCGTGCATCAGCTTGTCGTAGGACAAGCCGTGACGATCGAAAACCGCTTGGGCATCCTTGTCGTGCTTGGCGGCAGCGAGCAGGAAGTGCTCGACGGAAACGAAGTCGTCCTTGAGGCTCTTTGCCTCCTCTTCAGCCTGCCTGAGCAACGGCACGGCACGACGACCGAAGTTCGGCTCCCCGCCGCCAGACACCTGGGGCAGGCCAGCCACACGCTCTTCCAGGGCCGCGGAGAGCTTGGTGGCATTGGCACCGGCCTTTTCGACCAAGGGGGCACCGACACCCTCACTCTGGGTCAGGACCGCAACTAAGATGTGCTCCGGGATGACTTCCGGATTGCCGCGCCGGACCGCGTCATCGACGGCGCTGCGGAGAGCTTCTTGGCTTTTGGTGGTGAGTCGATCCATACGCATGACAGTCCCCTTGCGAGCGCGTACCAACGTCCTGCGGCAGTTGACCCGAGCCTATTCGGTCGCAACTGCCGGGCACGAACTTTGCGCCGGTACCAAACAAGGTAAATCCATTGGCGCCGGTTTCAACCCCTGGAGGTTGGGGGGACTGGGCCGTCGCGGCCCGTGCGGGTCCCCGACCCGCAGGGGCAAACGTCCCTGGGGCCAGTTGTAGGAACGAGCGCCGGAGGCGCGGATCAGGGCGTGCAGGTCTTGGCGGGACCGCCGTTGCACTCCTGGGAAACGCAACCGAGATTGGGGCCACCAAAACCAGACGTATCGATGACGAAGCCGCATTCGCCATCGGGCTGGCAGCAGCCAGGGAAGTCGATGTTCCCACCGCCGAGGGGGTTGGCAACCGAGAACATTGGACATGTCGCGTCTGCGCCGCCCGCCTGACCAACTCCGTAGCAGCCTGGCGCCATGCCGATCAGGCCGGCAACGGACTGGGGCAGATCCATACCGCAGCCGTCAACGGTGCAGCAGGGGTTGATGACGTTTCCGGCGATGCTCAGACCCGTGCAGGACTGCGCTCCACATTGAATCGTCGGTGCACCACCGTCACCCGGTGCGCCACCGGTACCCGAATCGCCCGCGCCCGAGTCCGGGCCGGGACCGGCATCCGTGACCGCAGCGTCACTCGTGCTCGCATCGCTGCTTCCAGCGTCGGCGCTGGCGTCTGTGCCTCCCGCATCGGAGGCGCCACCGTCCGTAGCCGGTGTCTTGGAGGGGATCGGACTGCACTCGTTGTTGATCACGCCACCGCTGCCGCCGCTGCCGCCAGCCGTGCCGCCGCTGCCGCCAGCCGTGCCGCCGGTGCCACCGCCGCCACTGCCGGACATGCCAGCCGCGCCACCCAAGAGCGATCCGCCGGAACCACCGCTCCCGTCATCGTCCGAGTCACCACCGCAAGCCACTATCATCAGCGGCACCACCGCCACTGCACCCAACATCGTCAGCATGCCCCGCATCCCAAGCACCTCCGGGGCGAAGCCTACGAGATGCGTGCCCTGGGGTCCAGGAACGAGCTTTCCGCTTCGGGCCGTCGGCATCGACCTGGGGGCGGGAGCCGCGAGGCGCCGAGCCGCCGGGGCGCGGCTCCGCTAGAGGGTGATCGGCGAAATCGCGATTGGCGCCGGTATTCCGTTCAGCAACCTTGGCCCGGACCGGGCTTGCACAACTTCCCCTGGCCACTTCCCCAGTTCGCCACCTGGCACCCAATCGTTGGGCCCCCCTGGGTTGCGATGTCGATCACGTAGCCACACCTCCCGGTCGGCGTGCAGCAGCCGGGAAATGCGACCGTGTCGTTCGGGGGCAAGGGGCTCTTGAAGGTGTAGTCGGGGCAATCACAGTTGAGAGCTCCGGGCTGTTGGAGCTCATAGCACCCCGGTGGCACCTGGCCGCCAAGCAGCCCAGAGATCGTCGCATCGAACTCGGAGCCGCACTTATCCCCTTTGCTGCAACACGCTGGGACGTTGAGCAAACCGGCGATCACGAACTTCGGACATGCTACGGAGTTGCAGGACAGACCACCGCCACCGGTCCCACCAGTGCCACCCGTCGCGCCGATGCCGCCCGTCGCGCCCATGCCGCCTGTTGCACCAATGCCACCTGTTGCACCAATGCCACCTGTTGCACCAATGCCGCCCGTCGCGCCCCCGCCACCTGTTGCACCAATGCCACCTGTCGCGCCGATGCCACCTGTTGCACCAATGCCGCCCGTCGCTCCCCCGCCACCTGTTGCACCAATGCCACCTGTCGCGCCGATGCCACCTGTTGCACCAATGCCGCCCGTCGCGCCAATGCCGCCCGCCGCGCCCCCGCCACCAGTAGCGGCTGAACCACCACTACCCTCCTCGGCTACGCTCCCCCCGCAACTGGTGGCAAGCACTGTGAACACAATCCAATAGGGGGTTTTCATCTTGCGGCCTGCGCTTCAAAGCATGCACCGCCACACCCAACAGGTCGAGCATGCGGCCCCCAGGAACTGACATCCGACATGGAAGTGCTGTCTACGCAGCGTCGCGACCTCGGCACCCAAACGCGTCGAAGCCGCGCCCCCGAAGGAACGCGGCTTCGCCCGCTTTCTGGCCAATCCCGGAGGATCAGTCGGCGGCGGCGTCGGACGCGCCACCGTCGCCCAGACACGAGAGGTCGGGACTGCCAGCGGTGCAGGTCTTACCCATACCGTCGCCCCACGTCGCTTCTTGACAGCCGATGTTGGGTCCTTGCTGACTAGAGATGTCCATGAAGTATCCACACTTACCTGCCGGCGTGCAGCAGCCCGGGAAGGTGATGTCGTCCATTGGCGGTAGCGGGTTCTTGAACGTATAGCCTGGACAAGCGCAATCCACGTCGCCGGTCTGCTCGGCCTCGTAGCAACCCGTGGGGATGCCGCCCAACAGGCCAGCGATGGTTGCATCGACCTCGGCGCCGCACTTGTCGTTCGTGCTGCAGCACGCGGCGACCGGCAAGAGCCCACCGACGTTGTACGCGGAGCAGCTTGCGCCGCCGCACGTAACCGCACCACCAGCGCCGCCCGTTGCGCCACCAGCGCCACCGGTTGCACCACCAGCACCACCCGAGGCACCACCAGCGCCGCCGGTCGCGCCGCCTCCAGTACCTGCAGTTCCGCCCGTGGCCGTACCGCCACCGGAGCCGCTGTCGTCGTCATCACTGCCGCAAGCAGGAATCGCCAAAGCCAGCGCTGCCAGCGCACCCATAGCCGTCACGAATCGATAGGACTTCGCCATTGTCATCACCTCTGAAAGTCGTTTTTTTGAGCCGCGGGATTCAAAGCATGGTCCCGGACACGTGAAAGAAATTTACCGAGCGCCGCACCACCTGCTGGCGACCCGGCGGAACTAGGATAGCACGCAAGGGCTGCGCAACCGAAAATGCATGTGCTTTCGGATAAGCGACGTAATTTCAGACACTTATCCGCGACGGTCGCCTCGCGTGCATCAGGTCGAGAGTAGTGCTCCTTCTCGGGAAAGGGCTGCGACCCCCAAACCTCATGCCGGACCAAGTGCTGGTCTGGGCTCCAAGCAAGCGCCGCGGTGAACCGAAACTCGGCGGAGCGTACCTGCTTTGCCCTCGACCCGCACCATGCCCTTCCTTGCAGTCAAGCGAGCAGCCGCATCGGCGCTGTCTAGTCCTTGGCTCAGATATCCAGATTGCGCACGTTGAGTGCGTTTTGCTCAATGAAATTGCGGCGGGGCTCGACCTGGTCGCCCATCAGCACGCTAAAGAGCTCGTCCGCGCGCACGGGGTCGTTGACCTTCACCTGAAGCAAGGTGCGCGCGTCGGGGTTCATGGTCGTCTCCCAGAGCTCGCCAGCGTTCATTTCGCCGAGACCCTTGTAGCGAGTGATGTGGGTGCCCTTGCGGCCCCGGTCATCGATATAGGAATCGAGGGACTCGGCGTCTTGGAGTTCCACGGGCTCACCATTGCCTGGGGTGACCGTGTAGGGCGCGGGACCAATCGAGCGAATGTCCTCCTCGATGCTCGACAGCTCTTGCCACTCGGCACTGTCGGCGAGCTCCCAGCTCACGACCGCCGGCCGACTCGACGCGCCCGGCCGAAACTTGACGTGGATCAGCCCCGCACCGTGCTCCTTGTCCCACTCGACATCGACCTTCAGCGGCAACAGTTCCGGGAAGCGCGCCGTCAAATACTCTTCGAGCTTCTTGGCCGCGGTTTCGACGCGCTCCAGATCGCGGAAGTCCTCCCGATCCAATCCGCCACAGCGCATCACGCCGGCCACGACCCGGGCGTCACAACGCCTATCGATCTTGGCCAAGATCTGCCGGAACGACTTCAGCCGACCGGCAAGGTTCATCAGCGGCGCCCCAGCCAAAGGCGGACCCTTCGAACTCTGTAACGTCAGCCCATCGATACCGTTTTCGATCAGGTAGCGATCCAGGGCCGGCTGGTCCTTGAGATAGATTTCCTTCTTGCCCTTGCGCACGCGAAACAGAGGTGGCTGCGCGATGTACAGATGGCCAAGCTCGATGATGTCCCGCATCTGGCGATAGAAGAACGTGAGCAAGAGCGTACGGATGTGACTCCCATCGACGTCAGCATCCGTGTTGTGGCACCCGAGCCCAGCGAAACCGGCGACGAAGCTCTCGTCGTGCTCGACCGAGAAATCGTAGACGTTGCCGTTGCTTGCTTCGACCCGTTTGACGCTCACCACTGGCAAACCAACCAGGTCACCGCCGATCTCGACGAAGCGCCTATCCACGCTCGGGTTATCGCTTCGAAGTCGTTCCTCGACCGTGGGCGCTCCAGCATGATCGCGCCACACGTCGCGCAGGAGCCGGAGGTCTTCTCGCGCCGAAATCGTCAGGGTGTGATGTGGATGGCGGGTTACACACGGCCGACCGCGCACTTGGCGAACTACTCCGTCCGGCTGCCGCGTGGAAACCGATGCGATCACGCCGAGGGAAGAGAGCAAGTACGACACGCCGCTTGCCACTTCGTGGGACGACGTAGACAGCACGACGCGCCCGGGCGTGGCCGTCCCATCCCCAAGCAAGTAGCCGCGCAAGAAGGCGCGCCGCAGGTCTTCAGGCAAGTTGAAGACGAGATCCGGGACACGCTTGGTGTGCGCCTGTGAGTCGAGGAAGCCGAACACATGTTGCCAAGCTAGCGCCGCCACTCGGTTGACGAGCTTGAGCTCACCGACACGCGTGTCGCTCTCGTAGCTGCGCGGTGTGAGGCCAAAGACACGTTCTACAGCCTGCGCCATCTCGGGGAGGTGGCGCTCGTTGCCCTTGCCTATTGCTAGACGTATCCCATTGCGCTCGGAGCAGGACCCCTCTGCCAGGTAGAAACCAAGCAGAGTCGCCAGTTCCGAAGTGACATCCAGGTACCGTTTGATGCCGACCTTGCCGTAGTGCTCGGGGGTGAGCTCCACGTCTGTGCGGGCTTCGAACCACTCGACATCGTCGGCGTCCAGTTCGGATAGGCGCACGTAGGGGCGCACACCGTTCTTCGGCGCGCCTTTGTACTGCTCCTGCCACGTGCGCTCGAGCCTGCTGGGCCCGATGGTCACGCGTTCGAGGATCCCTTCCACTTCGGCACCAATTGCGCGGAGATACGCAGCGAAATGCGCTTGCGTCGGTCGTGACGTTCCCTTTTCCCAAGCGTAGAACGTCACCGGCTGGCGGATCCCGATCGCGTCGCACAGAGCCACGTTGGTCAGCCCCGAGTTGCGCCGAAGCTCGGCTAGCTCGAGGCGCACGGCCTCCGGTACTTCAACTCGTGGGTCAACAAGCTCCGGTTTGTTCGCGCGTTCGTCGAGCATTCGGCGCTTGAACCAAGCTTCCACGGCAGGACCACGCAGCCACACTTGTGAGGCGGCCTCTGGAACCGCGTGCAGCGCCGCCAAAAGGTCGATCCTTTCCGGCTGTTCAGACGGAAGTTGCACAGTGCGAGGGGCGACCACGTAGTCTCCCTCGGCAATCTCATCGCCGCGTTTGAGCACAACCGCGCCGTTTTCATAGACGAACACGCTGTGGCTGGCGGTGACGCGAACGCGACGACCATGAGATGTTTCGATCTCGAATAGTGGCTCCGTAACCGGGTGTCGGATGACGCTCTTGATCCGAGAAAAACGCGTCTGGTGATCCTCCGGGCCGAAAGACAGCACATCCCCGAGATCTGAACTGGACAGCTTGCATACGCCGTTTTCGTCCGGCTCCACGGAGCGGAGGCGCTCATCGATGAAACTACCGATGCAGGTCATGCGAACGCCAGCCTCATCTCGAACGAAGACGTGCTCGTCCGCGTCCACGCTCATGAGTATCACCTTGTGATAGCGGAGCTTCGACAGATCGAAGTTGCCGTTGTCGCCGATGCCGCAGCCCAGGGCGCTGATCAAGGTCGTGACTTCTTGGCTCGAGAGCATGCGGTCGAGGCGGGCGCGCTCGACGTTGAGGATCTTGCCCTTCAGAGGCAGGATGGCCTGGAAGTGGCGGTCGCGGCCCTGCTTGGCGCTGCCACCGGCACTTTCACCCTCGACGATGTAAATCTCGCTGATCGTCGGATCTTTGCTCTGGCAGTCCGCCAGCTTGCCGGAGAGAGACGTGTTGTCGAGCACGCCTTTGCGCACGACTTCCCGCGCCTTGCGAGCGGCCTCCCGAGCTTTGGCGGCCATGACGGCCTTTTCCAACACCTTGCGGGCAGTCTGCGGGTGTTCTTCGAAGTAACGCGCCAGCTGCTCGCTGACGGTGTTTTCGACGATGCCTTTGACTTCACTGGAAACCAACTTGCTCTTGGTCTGTGAGTCAAAGCTGGGGTCGGGATGCTTGACGTGAATGACGCAGATGACGCCTTCACGCACGTCATCTCCCGAAAGCCCGTTCTTTACATCCTTGAACAAGCCGGCTTGGGTGCCGTAGGTGTTCAAGGTCTTCGTCAACGCAGTCCGGAAGCCCGTGAGATGCGTGCCACCGTCGCGGTTGTGCACGTTGTTCGTGTAGCAGAGCAGCTGCTCCTGGAATGCCGCTGACCACTGGAGTGCGAAGTCGACGACGATCGGCGCCTTGCCCTCGCCAGGATCCGACTCCACGGTCGCCGCGATCACGTCTTCGTGAATCGGCTCCTTCATCTGGCTGAGTTGGCCCACGAACTCCTTGATCCCGCCCTGGAACTCGTAGACCTCGTGTTTGCCGTCCCGTTCGTCCGTGAAGTCGATGATCAGGCCAGAGTTCAAAAAGGCCAGCTCACGCAGCCGAGTCGACAGGATGTCCGCGTCGTACTCCGTTGCCGTGAAGATCGCCGGGTCGGGCTTGAAGGTCACCTTCGTCCCGGTCTGCTCCGTCTCACCAATGGCTTCCAGGGCCGCTTGCGGGATGCCGCCGCGGTATTCCTGGAACCAGACTTTGCCTTGGCGCTTGATTTCGAGGGTCAGCTTTTCACTGACCGCGTTGACGGCGCTGACGCCAACGCCGTGAAGCCCGGCGCTGACCTTGTAGCTGGAGTGATCGAACTTGCCACCGGCGTGCAGCACGGTCATCACCACCTCAGCCGCGCTGACTCCACGTTCGTGAGCATCTACGGGGATCCCACGGCCGTCGTCTTCGACGGTGATGGAGTTGTCGAAGTGCACGGTGACCTTGGTGGTTTGGCAGAACCCAGCCAGGTGTTCGTCGACGGCGTTGTCGATGACCTCCCACACCAGGTGGTGCAGAGCTGATCCGTCATGCACGTCTCCGATGTACATTCCCGGGCGCTTGCGAACTGCTTCGAGCCCTTCGAGCACGGTGATATTGCCTGAGCCGTAGTCGGAGTTCGGGGGTACCGACTCGGGTTGAGTCGTAGTCTCGGTCGTCACGTGTTGGTCCTGGGTTGTCTCGAAAGCGGTCCTGCAGGAGTCTCTGGAGCGTGCCTTGGACAGTGTTGTCGGCACCGCGTTTCCAGGGTCCGCGATGCGGGGTCGAGGCCCCGGTTTTGGTCCGCGAAAACTACCCGCAAAGCATAGTCAGCTTTGAGGCCCCGAGCAAGCACAGGCCCGCATCAAAACGCCTCTATTTACTCTTTCCGGAGGGGTCGAATTTGGCTCGGATTTCGCGGCCTAAACCGGGGCTTTTTGTGAGCCCTTTTGTGAGCCCTTTTCAGGACCCCACGGAGAAAGCGGACTCCCGGGTCACGACGCCATCTCGAAGCGTGAAATCAGCCCGCTCGTCCGGGGCCAAATCTGGCGTCGTGAACAGTTCCGGGCGGGTGGTGGTGACGAAGACTTGGCTCGCGGAGCCTTCCAGCAGTTGATACACGGCGCCCGTGCGGGTCGGGTCCAACTCACTCGAGACGTCATCGAGCAGCAGCACGGGATGTGCACCCCGCGCTTCTCTCAAACAGACGAGCTCCGCGAGCTTGAGAGATAGCGTCAAGATCCGCTGCTGACCCTGAGAAGCGTGCTGTCTCGCTGACCGCCCCGCAATGGACAGCTGGAGATCATCACGCTGAGGTCCAAAGGTCGCGCGACCACGCTTCAGGTCGTCTCCCCGGACTTGGACGAGTTTTGCCAAGAACTCATCCCGGTCCGTGGTGCCTTGGGCAACCAGCTCTGCGGCCAGCTGAAGCTCTGGCGGAGCCATGCGCGCGAAGGCCGGGTGGAGCGCCTCTATCAATCGCTGAGCCGTACGTTCACGCGCTGCACAGAGCTGTGAGCCGTGTTCGGCGAGGATGGCCTCGAGGGCGTCCAGCTCCGGTGCGCGCGCGCCTCGTTCCTCCAGGGCCCGCTGGCGGCTGCGTAGTGCGCGTTGATAGCGGGTGCGGTGGTTGGCGCTCGCGGGCTCGAAGAAGAGCGAGACTCGATCCAGCAGCGTCCTGCGACCCTGCGCGGCGCCGGCGACCAAGCTGAGGTCCCCAGGGTGAAAGACGACCACCGGAGTCTGCGTGGCGTAGAGGGCCAGGTTCTTGGGGCGTTTGCCGTTCAGGCGAAAAGCACGGCCTTGGCGCGAGAGGAGCGCGCGTTGCTCCCGAAGCAGCTGCCCCTCGCGCAACTTCGCGATGATCAGAGCCTCATCGAGCTCGTCGCAGACCATGTCATCGCTGCGCTCAGCGCGAAAACTCTTGCTGGTCGCGACGACGTACAGTGCTTCGATCAGACTCGTCTTGCCCTGGCCATTGTCCCCCGCAATGACATTGAGGCGCGCCACGGGCTCGAAGGAAACCCGCTTCAGGTTGCGGAACCCCGAAACGTCAACCCGTTCGAAGCTTAGGGTTTGGGTCACGGATCAGATGCGCATCGGCATCACGACTGCCAAGTAGCTTGCCTTCGCACTCTCTGTGCCGGGGCGCAGAACCGCAGGATCCAAGTCTCCGCTGATCCCGAGGATGACCTCGTCCTCGTCCATGGCGGAGAGCACGTCGAGGAAGTACCGCGCATTGAAGCCGACGGTCACGTTGGGTCCGTCGTAGTCCACGCTGATCTCGTCGAAACCCTCACCACTCTCCGGGCTCTCGCTTTCGAAACGAACCTTGCCTTCGAAGATCGTGAGCTTGACGCCACCGGTGCGGTCACTAGCAGCCAGGGAGACGGCTTTGAGAGCCTCCGCCATCTGGCCGCGTGGGATCCGAATCGCACGCTCCGTGGTGTCCGGAATGACCTGGTCGTAGGGCGGAAATTGAGCGTCGACGAGCTTCACGCTGAAGTGCAAACCGCCGATTTGGAAAAAAGCGTTGGGACCCGTTTGACCCATGGTCAGGGTTCGGCTCTCCGCTTCGTCGCTAGCCCTCGCAGCATCGCTGAGGGCCTCGTCGCAAAGCCGACGCAACTCTTGGATGCCCTTGAGGGGGATCAACATATTGGTGGATGCTCGAGCACCACCCACGGTGAAATCCATCTTGCAGAGTCGATGCCCATCCGTGGTGACCATGCGGACGCGATCGCTATCCCACTCGAAAAGCGCGCTGTTCAAATGCAGGCGGGTTTCGTCGTTGGAAATCGAGAAGTGGGTCCGGGTGATCAACTGCGAGAGTACATCGACGTCCAAAGCGTGAGTCGTCGTGCCATCCTCCAACTTGGGAAGGGACGGAAAATCCTCTCCCGGGATCCCATGCAGCGTGTAGCGCCTTGCGCCTCCGACGGAGCGAACGGTGGTCTGTGCAGTGTCGTTGGACGAAATCCCGATTTCACCGTCCGGCATCATCTTGATTCGCTCGAACAGGTCGCGTGCACCCACGGCAATGGAGCCGCCCTTGTCTACTTTCGCTTTGATCGAACCGCTGACAGCCAGGTACAGATCCGTCGCGGCAAGGCGCAACTGATCGGGACCGGAAACCTCGAGCAGCACGTTGCCCAGGACGGGCATGGTGCTCTTTTTGTCCGCAACCCCTTGGCAGCGCTGAAGCAGACGAACCAGGTCCTTTTTGCTAACGATGACCTGCATGGCGCTCGCTGCTTAGCCGGGTCGAGGCGGCGACGCCAGAGCCCAGAAGTATCCCCAAGCCAGGTAGGGCTCTTCTTCTCTTCTAAGATCTATTTAAATAAATGATCGTCGTAGACGTAGGGCCTGTGGACGCTGGGGATAATGACTCAAGTGCCTGAAATTACGCCGTAATTGCGTCGCTCGCCATGTTGACGCGTGGTGTCGAAAGCACCGCAAGGGCTGGGGATTGTGTGCTGCAATGTAGGATACCCAACGACAGTACCAAGGTCTTCCGCAGGGTTTTCCCCGGTTTTTCCCCAGGCTGTGGAAAAGGCCACCGGGGTCCCGAAAGCCTACGAATCAGGCTCGCGCCACCTTCAAATTGCGGTTTTCCGCTTCAACCCGTCCCAAAGCGTCCATCAGGATCTTTTTTGTGTTCCGGTAGGTTTTTGGCCCGATGTTGCCGGCTGCGCGCGCCTTTTCTAACTGGACCAGCTCGTCCAGGAGGCGCCGACGAGCCCGCTTCAGGTCATCCGTTGGGGCGACGAAGCCCGCACCTGTCCGGGAGGCGGACCAGAGTCCGAGCAGGGCAAAGCAAGCTGCGAGAGCGACTGCGATCCAGCGACCTGGACCGAGGATCGGGATCCCGCTGAGCTGAATGCTGACGGAGTTCATTTCGGGTTCGCCAGGGCGAAGCTGACGAGATGTGACCAGCAGCCGTTGTCCGGTTGGTCCCGTGTTCTTCTGCGCCGCGTCGAAGCCGGCAACGGACAGCGACATGTCCCTGGCGGCGGGGGCCATGACGCGGATCTCTGCCATATGCGGTGGCAGTCCGATTTCGAAGTTTGCCGTCTCGGTTTGGTCGTTGGGAACCTGGAAGCGGAAGGTGACGTCGTGTTGGCCAGGTTGATACGTTCCGAGAAGTTCCACGGAGCGCTCGTCTGCCATCGCGACTCGCGCATCGCTCATGGTCTCGTTGGCGACGAATCCCTTGGCGCCGTCTGGCAGCGTGAAGGTGATGTTCTCCGGCACCCAGGTGACGCGTCCCATGTTGAACACTCGAAACATGACTTCGAATTGGAATACGTCGTCCCGCATTTCCGTGACGATGATCCCGCGCCCGCCAACGACGGCTTTGTTGATGTCACGGGTGACGGGAAAGACGTGCATCTTCACCCGCTGTCCCGCCCCTGATTTGAGGTTGAAAGGGGGAGCGGCGTACTTGGCTGCGTCGTGGGTCACGCTGACTCGGTAGCTGAAGGCGGAATCCGTTTTCAGCTCGCTGAAAGTGACCATGCCCTCCGAGTCGGTGCGTTTGTCCTGGAACTGCCGGGACTCGCCTTCG
This sequence comes from Polyangiaceae bacterium, assembly GCA_965222375.1. Classification (GTDB taxonomy): domain Bacteria; phylum Myxococcota_A; class Polyangia; order Polyangiales; family Polyangiaceae; genus JACKEA01. The sequence goes on along the minus strand of CBDCTZ010000016.1, from coordinate 180,610 downwards.
GCGACGGTTTGGCGCAGGATCCCCAAGCGCACGCCGGTGTTGGGTCGTGGGGTCCCTTTTGCGTCTACCAGCGTGACCACGATGCTCCCAGCGGGAATGTTCGAATCCGGGACGCTCTCGTCTCGGGGTGGAGCCGCTTGCTGAGGTTGGGCTCCGGGCGGGCCGACTGCGGGATGGCCCGAAGGGAGCCGTGCGCCGGCGGGGGGTGCTTGCGCAGAGGCGGCTCCGGGCGCGGCGGCTTTGGCGGATGCGGGCGGAGGTGCAACGGCGCGCGCCGAAGCGGGCGGAGTGATCACGGGCTTGGCGCGTGGGAGCTGCGGCTTGGGAAGCTTGACGACTGGCACCTCGGGAGCAGGCTGGGCCGCACTGAGCTGAGGTGCCACGAGGGCCAGGGCGAAGGTCAGTCTTCGAAGGGTACGCCGCATTGGGGACAGCTCTCCTCTTCCGCCGCGTACATCGCGGGGCACGCTTGGCAAAGACGCTGGTCTTCGTCCGCCAAGGGGTGTCCGCACTTCTTGCAAAAGGCGGCATCCAAGTCATTTCTCGATGCGCATTCGGCGCAGGCCCGAGACGGCGCGACCTTGGCCGGTGGCGGCTCGGGTGGCGGCGTGTCGGCTGCTGCGACCGGTTCGGAATCGGGTGCGTCATCAGAGTCCGGGGCATCGTCGTCGTCGTCGCTTCCCACATCCGACTCGGGGGCATCGTCGTCGTCGCTTGCTTCGTTGTCGTCGCTTGCGTCTTTTTCCAGCGCGCCGCTGGGGCCGCTCTCGTCCTCGTCGTCGTCCGTCTTTGGATGCTCCGTGCCCTGTTGGGTAGACCTTTCTTCTTCGTCGTCTTCCAGAGACGCATCTGCTGACAAGCCGGCCTTGAGGAGCTTCTTCTGCAAGAGCCTCTCGGCCCGCGCTCGCGCTGGCTTGTCTTGCTCTTCCAGGGCTCGCAGCAGCTCTTTCGCTTCCGAGCGGTACTGGGTGGAGAGCTCCAGGTAGTCCGCGTCGCTGACCTTTCCCACGCTGCGTTCGTATTCCAGGTCCTTGAGGGCGCGCAAAATCGCTCGTTTGCGCTCTTCCTCCACGGAAGGCACTGCCATGCCGAGGGCCTCGTCGAGGCTGAGCTCTGCCTCACCCGTGAGGCTCTGCACGCTGTTCCACGCCAAGAAGATAGCGGCCAACAGGGCAATGCCCGCGAGTGCCATCAAGCCGACGCCTAGACCGCGCGTGGCGATGATTGCCGCTACGATGGTCAGCGCCACGAGAGGCAGCAGTCGACGCACGGGCGTTGGGATCTGGGCGAGGCGGTCGAGCACGGTCGAGGTCACGAAGTAACGGAACTTTGGCGCTTATACCAGCAATTCACCTGCAGGCGTCCCGGGGCTTGCACTGGCCGGCACAACACACATCCGGCCAAAAACAACCTGCGAAGGTGTCCCCGCAGCGGCAACCATCGGTGAAGCAATGGCCTCCGCAGTAGCTGCCCTCGCAGCAGGTCGCAATTCCACCAAATCGTCCGACGTCTTGGCAGGATGTGGGTCCTCCGGGGGCATGCTGTGGAAGTGCTGAACTCGAGGGTGGAGGCGTGCCCCGAGGCGCGGATTGATCGCAGCTCGGTGTTGCCAGAGCGAGCGCGACCGCTCCCCACACCCCGCGCAAGCCGGGTGCGGCCGGCGTCACGGTCTGCGTCGCCTCGTGCGCGCCGCGCCCAGCAATGTGCCTGCGGCAAGAGCAAGGGCTCCCGGCAGCAGCCAAGGTGCGAGCTGCGATGCGCTTGGGGATGCCAGAGGCGAAACGCTGGCCGCGGTGGGTCGGGGGACCTTCGTGTGACTGGCAGCGAAGGCGGTGCTTGGTCCCATAGCTAGCCAGATGGCAAACATGATTCCGCCCGCGCCAGCCGTCGCAGTGCGTACGTAGGACCACGCGCCAAGGCGCTTCTCGCTGACCTCGGGCCAAAGGGAGAGAGAGGACCCGAGCAGCAAGATCAGCACGCCTGCCCAGATCCAAGAAACCAGCGGATTGACGTGCATTTGGAAGGTCGCGCGCTTCGTGCTGGGGCTGATGCTACCCACGACCACGTATAGGTCGTCGCGCACCGAGTGCAGCATGGCGACCTCGGTCGTGGGGCTTTCGGGGGCCCGTGAATAGATGAACTTGGCCGGCGACAGCGTTCCCACGCTATTGCCGTTTCGGTGGACTTCGACGTCGGCGAAGGCCATCCGCTTGTTCGGATCCACTTCCATGCGGGGACCCACGTACTTGAGTTCGTAGTTTCCGATCGTATGGGTTTCCCCGGGAGACATGGAGGTTTCGTGCTCCACGGCCCAGGCTGCGCCCGTGAAGCCCAGGAACATGACCACGATGCCTGCGTGCACGATGTAGCCGCCGTAGCGGCGCCGACTCTTGTCCATCAAGCGCACCAGCGCCTGCAGCACGCTCTCCTTCTCGCCCGCCTTTTCGCTCGACCGGCGTCGAGCAGCCACACCGCGCTGGAACTCCTGCACGATGACGGCAAGGTTGAACGCGGACAGAGACACGGTGATCAAAGGGAGGGCCGCGCCCAGCTTTTGCAGTACGACCCCGACAACGCCGGAGTAGAATTGATCCGTGGGGACGAGCGCGGGAAAGCCCATGCGTGCGCCGAAGGCCAGGTGAGCGCCCCCGCCGATGAACATGGCGATGAGCGGGGCTGCGAAGGCCTTTTTCAGAGACTCTCCGCTGGTCTTTCGCCAGCCGAAGAGAGGCGCGAGGCCCATCAGCGCGAAAATGACCAAGCCGATCGGCGCCATCCAACGGTTGAAGAACGGCGGGCCCACGGTCACGGACTCTTTCCACAGCCATTCGCTGATCTTGGGGAAGAGGGTGGCGACCAGGATGAACACCATTGCGCCCAAGAGTGCCCAGTTGTTCACCACGAACATGGCCTCACGGCTAGCGACGGCTTCGATCTGGTGTGGGCTCTTGAGCTTGGGGTAGCGCCAGACCAGGAGCCCGATGCAGGCCGCGGCAGCCAGGCCCATGAACCACACGAAGAAGATCCCGATGTTGCTCTGGGCAAAGCTATGCACGCTTGCGATCAGGCCGGAGCGCGTGAGGAAGGTGCCGAAGATCGTCAGTAGGAACGTGATTGCGATGAGCAAGACGTTCCACACCTTGAGCATGTTGCGCCGCTCTTGAATCATCGTGGAGTGCACGTAGGCGCTGGCGGTGAACCACGGCAGGCAGGCAGCGTTTTCCACCGGATCCCAGGCCCAATAGCCGCCCCAGCCCAGCTCTTCGTAGGCCCAGACCATACCCAGAGCGTTGCCTAGGCTCAGGAACACCCAGGCAAAAAGCATCCACTTGCGCACTGCCACGATCCACTCGTTGTCCAGGCGACCCGTGATCAACGCCGCGATGGAAAATGCGAAGGGAATCGCGCAACCGACGAAGCCCATGTACAGCGCCGGCGGGTGAATGATCATCCAGTAGTTCTGGAGCAGCGGATTGAGCCCATCGCCTTCCAGCTTCGCCCCGGCGACACTGGTGGCGAAGGGGTTCGCGGCAAACAGCATCAAGATCGCGAAGAAGCCCACGATGACCATCAGCGTCGCGATGACGTAGGGCTGCAAATGCCGGTAGCGCCCCTTCAGCCACCATACGCACCCCACGATGTAGCCGGACAGGAGGAAGGACCACCACAGGAGGGATCCGTCCTGTCCACCCCACAGCGCCGTCAGCAGGTAGTCCGTGCCCATGGAGCGGTCGCTGTAGCGAGCGACGTAGCGGATGCGGAAATCGTGGGTGACGAACCCGTAGGCCAACAGCACGACGCCGAGCGCGACCAGGGCGCTCGTTGCATAGGCGCCCATCCGCGCCGACTGGAGCAAGCGCGGTCGGCCACGGCCCGCCGCGACGGACACGGCGAAGGTGTAGCTCGCTGCAACGAGCACTGCGTACAGGACGCCGGTTCCAAAATCAGGAAGCGATTGCCACATGTTTCGTTGCTCCGAGCCCGCAAACCCAGTCCGGCCAGTCGGGGACTGAACACATGGGGCAATTTCCACCCTGCGCCAACCGGGTGCGTTCAAACCGGCTCCGCGCGGCCCGCTCGGTCTGGCGCATCCCACCGTTTCTGTCGGGTGTAGCAGACCAGAAACGAGGGCAGCGAATTTGCAAGCACGCGAAATCGTTAGGCAATTTTGGTTCCAGTGTGACGGTACGCAGCTTGCTGAAGCTGAAGTCTGGAGGCTGTCATGAATGCTTGGGTCACGGTTCGTTTAGGGGCGATTGGAACACTCACGGCACTGCTGGCTGCCGGTTGCGGTGGCGACGATGGCGACAACACCGTCGCCGAAGGCGGCTCCGGAGGCGGCGGCAAGGGAGGCTCACCCACCATCAACGTGGGTGGCAGCGCCAACGGTACGGGCACCGGCGCCACCGGGGGCTTGGACGAGTCTGCCTGCGCCGTGGAAACCGCGAAGGCGGAGCAAGTACCTCTCGACCTCTACGTGATGATGGACACGTCGGGATCGATGCAAGACAAGACCGGCGCCGGGCCCACCAAGTGGGACGCCATCAAACAAGCTGTTTCCGGTTTCGCTTCGGATCCTCTCGCGGCTGGTCTGAACGTCGGCCTGCAGTTCTTTCCTCTGCGCAAGGCGGGGGCGCCGAGCTCGTGCTCAAGCAACGCCGCGTGCGGAACCGCCGGGCCTTGCTTGTTGAAAGCCTGCTCGGGTTCCTCGCAGCTCGTGGGTTGTAGCAGTTCGGCGGATTGCGCGGGTCTTGGACAGTGCGTGAGCCTCGGGACCTGTTCCAACAATCCGAATTCGCTGTGCATGCCCGCGGGCGCCTTCGGCGGCAGTTGCGGCAGTTGTCAGAAGGTCACCAGCAGCGTGTGCATGAATGCGACGAGCTGCGAAGCTGGTGCCTACGCCAAGCCCCAGGTAGCCATCGCGCCCCTGTCGGCGAATGGAGGCCAAATCGCCAGCGCGATGCAAGGACTGTCGCCCGAGGGCAATACACCGACCGGGCCAGCTCTAGCCGGAGCCATCGATCACGCGAAGTCGCGCGCCGCGCAGTATCCGGATCACAAGGTGGTCGTCGTGTTGGCGACGGACGGGCTGCCAACGTCCTGTGACCCGACGGGCATCTCGCAAGTCGCTCAGATCGCTTCCCAGGGCAATCAGGGTTCGCCCGCGGTGGGCACTTTCGTGATCGGCGTGTTTGGCCCAAAGGATGGCAACGCACCGAAGAATCTGGACGCCATAGCTCAAGCTGGGGGCACCCAGAAGGCGTTCATCGTCGACACCACTCAAGATGTGGCCAAGCAGTTTCGCGAAGCCCTGGATACCATCACTGGAACCGCGCTGCCTTGCGAGTACAAAGTCCCGGTGCCAGCGGGTGGCGAGGCCTTGGACTTCGGCAAGGTCAACGTGAAGTTCACCAAGGGCGGCAGCAGCGCCTACGTTGGCTACGTGGCAAGTTCGGCGCAGTGCGACTCCACTCACGGCGGTTGGTATTACGACTCGGATCCGGCCAAGGGCGGCAGCCCCAAGCGAATGGTGATGTGTCCAGCGACCTGTGACGCGTTCAAGGCAACTCGGACCGGCAGCGTCGACATCCTGATGGGCTGTCAGACCCTGACCGGCCCGCCGCGCTGATCCCAGGCACCCGCGGCGGCCCCGTCCGGAACCCAACACAAAAACGTCCGGAACTTCTGGGCGTTGACCCTGAAAACCCTCGATTTCGTGGGGCTTCGTGCTCGGAACGGCGATTGCAGAGCTGCCTCGGGTTGGAGGTCAGCATGGTCGGCGTGAGGCGTTCTTGGTTTGGTTCCTTGGGTTTTGGGGTCGTCTTGGTGGGTAGCGGTCTGCTCCTAGCCTGCTCGGCCAGCTCCGGTGGCAACAAGGTTTCCGGGGGTTCTTCAGGCAGCGGCGGCACGGCGATTGGGACCGGGGGCGGCCCGGTGATCGGAACCGGCGCCAAAGGCTCCGGGGGCAGTGGGCCCATCACGACTGCGCCGCCCTGTGACAACCCGGCGCCCAACGCTGACGGGGACGGCGATGGGGTGACTCCCGCAGGCGGCGACTGCAACGACTGTAGCGATCAAATGAACCCCGGAGCCTATGACTTTCCGGGCAATGGCATCGACGAAGACTGCAGCGGCACTCCCGACGACGAACCCGTGGGCTGTGACACCCAGACATTTGATATCGGCTATAGCGATCCCGAAGTGGCGGCCCGTGTGATCGGGCTTTGCCGCAAAGCGAACGGGCCGAGCTGGGGATTGGTCAGCGCCAAGTTCGTGCAAGCCGACGGCACGCCGGGAATGAACCCGCTCTCGCACGGTCTGGTCCCGAGCTTCGGCCCGAATGTCGCGCCGCGGGAGGGCACCAACATGCTGTTGCTCTCGAGCGGAACTGCGCGTCGACCTGGGGACATCGGCTACAGGAGCCCCGGCGGAGCGGAGATGAACACCCAGGCCACCGCGCCTCCCGGTTTCCCGAAGGATTCGCCGGCCTGCTCCGTGACGACCGCCAACGACAAGGCGGCGCGAGACTCCGCGGCCCTCGAGCTCGTTATTCGCACGCCCACCAACGCCAACGAGCTCAGTTTCGACTTCAGCTTCTATACCTACGAGTTCCCGATCTACGTCTGCACGCAGTACAACGACTTCTTCGTGGCTTTGGTCAGCCCGGAGCCAGCCAACGCCCAGTCGGGAAATGTCTCCTTCGATAGCCAGGGCAACCCCGTCAGCGTCAACAACGGCTTCTTGGAGGTGTGCAACGCCCAGACTGCGAACGGGAAGAACTTTCCGTGTGCGCGGGGCCCCGGCGAGCTCGTTGGGACTGGATTCGACGAGACCGGTGGGAAGGGTCCTCACGCGGCGACGGGCTGGCTCAACACCCGTGCGCCGGTGCCACCGGGTCAGGAGATCACCGTTCGCTTCGCCATCTGGGACATGGGCGACATGATTCTCGACTCCAGCGTCATCATCGACAACCTCAGCTGGAAGCTCGGGAAAGGCGCCCCGCCGGTGACCGAACCGGTGAAGTAGCAGGTGATGCGTCCGCGCCGCGCCGCGCCGAACTGTCGATGACGCCAAGTTTGCGCCATCCCCCCAAACCCAAACCCGAGGTTGATGTTCCAGCCGCTGCCCGCCCCGGGGAGCTGGCCCCAAGAAGCTCGCGCGGTATGCTGGCGCGCGTATGGATCTGGAGCACTACCGCAAGCGCCTCGAAGAGCAGGTGGCGCAGCTCGAAGAAGAAATCGCCCTCGGCGGGGAGGCCGCCAAACCCACCCAGCTCGACCAGAGCGCTGTGGGCCGCCTGTCACGAATGGATGCGATTCAGGGCCAGGCGATCAGCGCGGAGGCACAGCGCCGTCGAAAACTGAGCCTGACCCGAGCACGCTCTGCCCTCGCGCGAATTGGTGCCGACGAGTTCGGTGATTGTTTGGACTGTGGTGAGCCGATCCCCGAGCGCCGCCTGGAGCACGACCCTTCGACCACCCTGTGTGTCGAGTGCGCCCAGAAACGAACCTGACCGCTGGCCCCAGGGACTGGAAATCCCCGCTGCGCGGCGGGATCGCGGCCCCTCCGGCGATGGCCGGGTCGAAGCGGGGACTATTCGGTTTCGGAGACGGCGGTACCGATTTCCGCGCCGAGGCACACGGCCTTGATGTTGCCGGGGATCATCTTGAAGACCCGAATGGGCAAACCGTTGTCTCGGCACAGCGCGACGGCCGTAGCGTCCATGACCTTCAGGTTCTCGGTCAAGAAGTGATCGAAGCTCACGTTCTTGAGCATCGTGGCGCCTGCGTGCTTCCGGGGATCACGATCGTAGATACCTTCGACCTTCGTGGCTTTGAGCAATGCGTCGGCGCGGATCTCCATGGCGCGCAGGGACGCCGCCGTGTCCGTCGAGAAGTACGGGTTGCCGGTACCGGCGGCGAAGACGACGACGTGGCCGCGGTGCAGATGGCGCATGGCGCGGCGCCGGATGTAGGGCTCCGCAACCTGACGAATTTCGATGGCAGTCATCACGCGTGTCGGCACGTCGCATCGCTCTAGGGCGTCCTGCAGCGATAGCGAGTTGATCACCGTGGCCAGCATGCCCATGTAGTCGCTTTGAGCGCGGTCCATGCCCTCGCTGGCCCCCTTGAGCCCGCGGAAGATGTTTCCGCCGCCCACCACGATGCCGATTTGGACGCCTGTGGCGTGCACCTCCGCCAGCTCCTCGGCAGTGTTCTTCAGGGTCGTGGTGTCGATGCCAAAGCCGCCTTCGGTGCCGCACAGCGCCTCGCCGGAGAGCTTGATGACGACGCGCTTGTATTTCAGGTCGGAATTCGGTTCAGCCTTCACGAGCGGGATCCGTACCTGGCAGTGGTGCTCGGCGCAATGCCCGGCTTGCCCCAGCCTCGGGCTGCAGCGCGGCTGCTGGAATTCCCATCCTCTGGCGCGGCGGGACGGACCGTAGTAGACGCAACCCTGTGAGCGGCTTTCTGCGTTCCATAGCTGTTGGCTTCTGTCTGTCGCTGTCGATTGGGTGCTCAGGTTGCGAGGACAAGGCGTTGACTCCGCCGGCTCCCGCCACTTCGGGTAGCGCAGTGCCCCAGGCGCTGTCGCCGGAGCTGGCCGCGAAGCCCTTGGCCACGGTAGGCAAGCGCGTGATCACCCTCGGCGAGTACGCCGCGACCATCGAGCGCATGGATCAGTTCGAGCGCCTGCGCTACCAGTCCGAAGATCGTCGCAAGTTGCTCCTGGACGAGATGATCAAGGTGGAGCTGCTTGCGCGAGAGGCGCGCAAGCGCGGTCTGGACAAGAAACCCGAAACACGAGCACGCATTCGGCAAATCCTACGGGATGAACTCCTGCGCACGGTTCGCTCCGAGCTTCCTGCACCCAAGGACATCCCGGAGGCGGAGGTTCGCGCCTACTTCAAGAAGAACAAGGCGGACTATCGCGATCCCGAGCGCCGGCGCGTGGCGCACATCGTCCTTGCGGACAAGGCCAAGGCGGAGCAGCTCTTGCCCCAGGCCAAGAAGGCGAGCCCGATGCAGTGGGGCAAGCTGGTGCACGACAACTCACTCACCAAGCCACCCAAGCCCAGCCCCGCGGCGCCGTTGGAGCTCGCCGGAGACTTGGGCATCGTGAGTGCGCCTGGCAGTGGCGACAAAGCGGCCAACCCTCGAGTGCCCGAAGCGTTGCGAAAAGCGGTTTTCGAGATCTCCGCTGTGGGCGGTGTGCATGACGCCGTGGTGGAATCCGACGGCAAGTTCCACATCGTGCGTATGACGGGCAAGACGGACGCTCGGGAGCGGACCTTCGCCGAAGCCGAACGCAGTATTCGGGTGCAGCTGCTGCAAGAGAAGCTGCAGAAGCTCGAGAAAGACCTCGAAAAGGACTTGCGGGCTCGCTTCAAGATCACTGTAGACGAAAAGGCCCTCGACAAGATCGAAGTTCCCGGCCTGGAGGCTCCAAGTGGAGGAACCCCTCCGCCCCAAAAATGATGCGTCTGCTGGCAGCCAAAGCACTCGGCTGCTTCGGACCCTGAGCGCGCCGTCCTGGCAGCGTGAACTCAGAGAGACCATTCGCACTGCGGATGGGCTGCACGAGACGCTGTCTTTGAGCGAACCCGAGCTACGCGCGGCGCGCCAAGCCGAGCGCGACGGTTTTCCAATTGCGATTCCGCCGCACTACCTCAGCTTGATCGATCTGCAGGATCCCCACTGTCCAATCCGCCGTCAGGTCGTGCCGGCTGCCGCCGAGAAGCAGACGGTGCCAGGAGACCTGCGGGACCCCCTCGGGGAAGAAGCTCATGAGGTCGCCCCGGAGTTGATCCAGCGCTACCCGGATCGTGCGCTGCTCTTGCTGACGGACCGCTGCGCAGTGTACTGCCGGTTTTGCACTCGTAGCCGCATGGTGGGTTCCGGGGGCGGAGCGCGATCCATGCAGGCCCTGTCGCCAGCGCTTTCCTATCTGCGGGAGCATCCCGAAGTGCGGGATCTGATCATCAGTGGCGGTGATCCTCTGATGCTCAAGACTGACAAGATTGCGACTGTGCTCGAGGCACTGCGACAGATCCCGAGCATCGAGACCATCCGCATTGCGACTCGGGTTCCGGTGGTTTTGCCGTCACGGATCAGCGACGAGCTGGTGCAAGCCCTGCGGCCACATCATCCGATCTGGATCATGACCCACTTCAATCACCCGAAGGAACTGCACCCGGCGGCGCTTTCGGCCTGTGAGCGACTGGCGGACGGCGGCTTTCCGGTCATGAACCACACCGTTTTGATGCATGGGGTCAACGACGACGCGGCGACCTTGGCGAAACTATTTCGCGGTTTGGTGAAAGTGCGGGTGCGCCCGTACTACCTGCTGCAGGCGGATCCGGTACGTGGCACGGCGCATCTGCGTACGCCCCTTTCGGCAAGTATCGAGCTGATGGAGGCGCTTCAGGGGCGACTTTCCGGTATCGCGCTGCCCAAGTTGATCGTCGACACACCCGGGGGCTTCGGCAAGGTGCCGGTTGGGCCGGACTACGTGCTGCAGCGAAGCCCCGGCGTGACCCGCTTTCGTACGCCTCGCGGAGTAGATGTGGACTACTTCGACCCGTGACGCGCCTCGCGGCTCGTGGTACCGCGCGCCCATGGCTGAGCATGGTTCCTCTGCACTGAATCGCTTGGATGAACTCAACGAGCAAGCCCTCCAAGGTGGCGGGGCGAGGCGCATCGAGAAGCAACACGCCGCGGGCAAGCTGACGGCGCGGGAGCGCATCGAGCTATTGCTCGACCCCGGCAGCTTCGTCGAGCTGGATCGCTTCGTGACCCATCGCTGCAGCGACTTCAACATGCAGGAGCAGAAGGTCCTGGGTGATGGCGTCGTGACCGGGCACGGAACCGTCGACGGACGCCGGGTCTTTCTCTTTGCCCAGGACTTCACGGTTTTCGGCGGCTCCCTTTCTGCTGCCTATGCATCCAAGATCGTCAAGATCATGGACCTGGCGATGAGCGTGGGCGCCCCCGTGATCGGCCTGAACGACTCGGGGGGTGCGCGAATTCAGGAGGGTGTCGAGTCTCTAGCAGGCTACGCGGATATCTTTCTGCGCAATACCCTGGCGAGCGGTGTGGTGCCCCAACTCAGCGCCATAATGGGGCCTTGTGCTGGGGGCGCCGTGTACTCACCGGCGATCACGGACTTCATCTTCATGGTGGAGCAGACCAGCTACATGTTCATTACCGGACCGGACGTGATCAAGGCCGTGACCCACGAAGAGGTCACCAAGGAGGCGCTCGGCGGTGCTTCGGCCCATGCCGCGCAAAGCGGAGTGGCGCACTTCACCGCCGGGGATGACCGGGCATGCTTGGCTCAGGTTCGGGAGTTGCTCGGCTTCCTGCCCTCGAACAACACCGAAGACCCTCCCGTGATTCCCTGTGACGACCCCGTGGACCGAGAGGTCCCGGAGCTCGACGACATGGTGCCGACGGAGAGCAACAAGCCCTACGACATCACGCGCGTCATCAAGGCCGTGGTGGACCACGAACACCTGGTCCAGGTCCACGAGTCCTTTGCCCGCAATATCGTGTGCGGATTCGCACGAATCGGCGGTCGACCCGTGGGCGTGGTGGCCAACCAACCGGCAATGCTCGCTGGGGTTCTCGACATCGACGCCAGCGTGAAGGCGGCGCGTTTCGTTCGCTTCTGCGATTGTTTCAACGTGCCGATACTCACCTTCGTGGACGTGCCGGGGTTCTTGCCCGGTGTGGATCAGGAGCACAACGGCATCATCACTCACGGTGCCAAGCTGCTGTACGCGTTCTGCGAGGCCACGGTGCCCAAGGTGACGGTCATCACCCGCAAGGCCTATGGCGGCGCCTACGACGTCATGAGCAGCAAGCACATCCGGGGTGACGCCAACTTCGCTTTCCCGACGGCCGAGATTGCCGTGATGGGCCCGGACGGCGCGGTGAACATCGTCTATCGTAACGAGATCGCGGAAGCCGGGGACAAGGTGGCAGCGGCGAAGTCCTTCGCCGATGAGTATCGGAGCACCTTTGCCAATCCGTACAAGGCAGCGGAGCTGGGCTTTGTGGACGAGGTGATCTACCCCCGGGAGCTTCGAAAGCGCCTAGCAACCTGTCTGACGATGCTCAAGAACAAGCGCGCCGACAATCCCCCGCGCAAGCACGGCAACCTGCCTCTGTAGTGGGTCAGCCGTTGTCAGCGCAGGAGCAACATCAAGAGCAAAATGACCCCGAGGGCGGCGGCCACCATCACTAGCAGGCCACGCTTTACCGCCTCTGCGTCTGCCGCGTCCAGGGCGCGGAGCACATATTGGTGGTCCGCCCTGCATTGCTCGACGTAGCTTTCGGCTGCCTGGACCTGAGAACTCAAGTTGTCGTCCAGAGGCAATTCCCTGGCGGCCAGCAGCGCGCGCGCTAGATCCGCCAGTGCTCCTGTCACCCTCGAGCCGGCGTCGCCTGTAGCGGCCTGCTGGGATGCCAGTTGGGATTCAAGCTGTTGGCGCTGTGCGGCAGCCTGTTTCTCGGCGCCCTGCATCGCCTGAGCGGCTTGCTGCTGCGCCTGCTTTGCGGCTTGGGTCTGCTGAATGGCGTCAGCCACCACCTGACGCGCCGCCGCGACTTCCGGCTCCAGAGCGGCGGTTTGGCCCTGCAGTTGGCTCACCCGCGTCTGCACGTCGGGGGGAATGGCTACGCCCGGCTGGCCGCCGGTTGCTATCTGCACGGCGTTTCGTGCCTCGATCATCAGCCGCTTCTGTTTGGCCTCGGCGCGCTTGAGGTCGGTTTCAGCGGCGGCTTGGGTTTCGCCAAAGACCTTCAGAGTGGCGTTGGCGGATTCCAGTGCTTCCCCGAGCCCCTGGGTCTGCTGCTTGAACTGCTCCTGGGCTTGCGCCATCTGGCTTTTCGCCAGGGTCAGCGCTTGGTTGCCGTTTCGCAACTGCCCCTCGGCCTCCCGGACTCGACTCATCGGGGCAGCAAAGCGCTCATCGCCCTCGATGGCAGCTCGGCGTGTGCGCGCGAGATCGGCGAGGAAGGTATCGCGACGGGATTCCCCGTCGTTGAGTTTCGCGTCCAGGGCCGGGAGGCGTTGTCGCAGTTGGCGCTTCTTGAGCAGAACGCGGATCGCGTACGCCGGCGCTACAAAGATGCTGCGAGGTGCCGGGCCGTACTCTCGAGATCCCTCGGCAGCGAGGGCTGGATCCACAGGCAAGCTCTGCAGTGGGTGGAGGCTCGCCGCAGCGGCGCTCGGGCCAGACGGTGTTGCAGCTGCTGGCGCAGGTGGGCGAGACGATTCGAGCTCTAGGGCGCCCACGGGCTGACTCGCATCGAACTCGTCCAAGCCGGCTCCCGCCGCGCTGTCTTCCACTACAGCGGAGGAGTCAAAGTGACTCGCATCGAAGCCGCCACCAAAGGCGTCCTCGGCCCGACCGCCGCCCAGGGTCACGCTGCCAGCGATGGAGTCGAAATCGTCATCCTGTGCAGGCGTGACGGGCGGAGCCGCCGCACGTGGCCGTGGCCCGGATGCTGGAGCAGCTGGAACGTCGGGCAATTCCAGATCCGGGATATCGAAGCTGCCGCCGGGGGGCTTGGCGGAATCGTCCTGCATCTATAGGGACTATGTTACCCGCGGAGACTCACCTCGTCGACGATGGTGCTCGCTTTGTTTCGTCGGGATGTGCCATCCGTAGGAGCTCTTCCTGAAACGACGCGAAGGCGGAATCGTCGGGCCACTCTGGAGCTCCGCGCAGCAAGCGGTCCGCATCAGCGAGCTTGCCGTGGTCGATGCATACGACGGCGGCCGCATAGCGGAAGGGCCAGTGAATCAGCGGATTCTTGCGGGCGGCGGCGCGCAACACCGCTGCGTCGCGGGGTGATGAAAGGTGCGCAAAGGCACGAGTGAATGCGCGCAGTGCTTGGCGGAGCTCGACGATGCGCGCTCGCATCATTGGGCCCACCGGGGGCAGGGGCATGCCCCGCAGCTGTTCGGCCTTGTCGACGGCAAGTTCGCGCTCGCCCTCGAAGGCATCCAGGAGTGTTTCGACGATCAAGCGATGCTCGGTCGCTGACTCCCAGGACCCGGAGCGCTCACCGCGCTCCAGCGCCTCGCGAGCACGATCCGTCAGCCCAGATGATGTGTAGGCGGTCGCGTGGATCAGTGGGATCAGGGTTTCGGCGTGGGGCATATCGCTGACCGCCCCTTCCCATTGCCGGACTAGTTCTTCGGTCCGCCCACTGGCCGCCAGGGAGCGCAGCTTGTTGCGCTCCCGGCGTCGCGACCAGAAAACGTAGATCGCGGCGGCCGCTAGAATCGCGCCGAGCCAGGGCGCGTCCCAGACCAAGCGCAGCGCGACAGCCGCCAAAACGGCGCTGGCCAGAAAAGGCAGCCAGGCGCGCAGGCGCAGGGTCAGGGGTGGTTTGGCGGGCGGGAGCACGGTTTGTTTGAACTTGCGCTTGAAATGCGCACCTGTCGAGGGGCTGGACTCCATTCAGCGGCTGCGCTACTTGTCCGCTCCTGCCCAAGAAGTTGGGCGTGTGGGTCCGCCAACAGCGCGCCTGGAACCCGGTCAGGCCCGGAAGGGAGCAGCCGTAGCGGGAAAGCGAGTGTGGCGGGCCCTTCCTTTTGTCCACAGGACAGTCAGCTCAGGGTCTGTTTGGTGCCCAAAAGCGCGCACTGCGTGACCAGCGACGTTGCGCAGGCCCGGATGCGCGTCGCGACGTCCAGAGTCTCGAGTACCTTTTGGCGCTCCTCGGCGTCAATGATGAGGCGGTGGGCGCACTCATCCGCAAGGCGTTCCGGATCGTTGGTCTCAGGCAAGGGAACTTCCTTGGCAAAGCCACCCCGCTGCAGGGTCATGGCGAAGCGTGTGGCGGCGTCGATCAGAGTCGAGACCTCTCGGTCCAGGGCGCCCTTGGTGTAGGACTCCAACACGATTGCGCGCGCCCGTCGGTAGGGTGGTTCGAAGTCGTTTTCATGGAGTCGCACCCGGGCTCTGCCCATCACCAGGAGGTCGAAGCGCCCATCGGGATATCTGCGGTGCTCGACGATCTCGCCTATCCCGGCGATGGTACAGATTCGGGGGTGGCCGTCAGCCTCGGTGGGGCCGCCATCTTCGATCTTCACGACACTGAGCAGGCCGCCGGTTTCGAGCACGTCTTCGGTCATCGCTCGGTAGCGAGGTTCGAAAATGTGTAGCGGAAGCGCCAGCGACGGGAAGAGAACCACCCCGGGCAATGGGAAGATGGCGACGTCGCTCAGGACCTCTCCGGGTCGCAGCTCCGATGTCATGTCGCGAACATCTCTACGCTGGCGCCGTTGTGGGCGAGGGCCGCGTCTAGCGCATAGTGCTCGATGGTATGAGCGACGTGGTCGGCCGTCATTCGGGGGGTAAACCCGCTTCCTTCGAGCATTTCCGTGTCCACGGAACCAGGCAAGACCGCGCAGGTCATCACACCGCTATCGCTGAGTTCTTCGGCCAGGCTCTTCATGAACCCAACCAAGCCCCACTTGGTCGCGTTGTAGACGCTCGAGCTGGCCGTGCCCAAGGTGGCGGAGATGCTCGCGATGTGCACGATTCGGCCACTGCCTCGAGCTCGCATTGCTGGCAGCACGGCCTTGGACAGGAGGATCGGTGCGCGGAGGTTGACCGCGAAGTGGTGGTCCACGCTTTGTGCTGTCAGTTCTTCGAGGGGTTTGCGCTCGATGACAGCCGCGTTGTTGATCAGAGCGTCCGGTACGCCTCGCTTCGCTAGTTCCTCGCCGGCGCCCAACACTTCGGCTGTAAGGGCCAGATCACAGGGGATGACGTGGACGTCGGTTCCCGTGGCTGATAGCTCGGCTGCGACCTCATCCAGTGCCCTGGACGTACGACCGACGAGCTCCAAGGAGGCTCCCCGTGCGGCGAGGCGAAAGGCTGTGGCCCGACCGATACCGCGGCTCGCGCCGGTAATGGCGACTCGCGTCATGGGCCGTTTTCCGAACGAATCAGCGCGGCGATTTCCGCTTCTGGCAGTGTGCCGGCGCGCGCGGTCGTCACAACACGCGCCTCGGGTCGTCGCTCCCCGTGCGTGGCTAGACAGGCATGCGCCAGCTCCAGACTGCAAAACGCGCCCTTGGTGTCGCCATACTGCGTCAGGGCCTGTACGACGTTTTGTCCGATCTCTTCCTGCAGGGCGAGGCGCCGGCAAAACGCGTCGACCAGCTTGGCGAGCGTACCGAGCCCGAACAGTCGCGTTCCCGGGACATAGGCCAGTGTGGCCGTGCCCATGGATGGCAGCAAGTGATGGGGGCAGACGGTGGAAACGGCAACCCCTCGCAGTACGACCAGGCCGTCTTGGGCTTCAGATCCCGTCGCGAGCAAGCTTGGAACGTCGACCGCGTAGCCCGACAAAAGATCATCCGCGAAGGCTTCCGTGACTCGGCCTGGCGTGCCCTGCAATTCTGGTGACGTGCTCGGATCGTGGCCCAGTGCGCGCAGGAAGTCCGAGATGGCGCGCTCGGCTGCGGGTCGGTCGATGGGCATGACTAGTTCGGGCGCCTCGCTTCTGGACGCAGGCGGCGGCGGGCCGAAAACCCTGCGTCCAGTTCGTGATAGTAGCGCAGAGATTCTTCGCCGAGGCGCCAGCAGTACCAGACCAATCGACCGTCCAGGCGCCCGTAGAAGTCCACGAGTCCGACGTCGGGGTCCTTCACCACCGCGCCAAGTTCCGTCACATCGGACCAGCCTCGCTCGTAGCGCTCGATGCGCTTTCGCAACTCGGACTTCAGGCCTGCCATCTCCGCATCGTCGGCGTCGTCTTCGTCGAGGGTGCGCGGCAAGCCTCCCGCACGTTTGGCGAGATCCGAGAGCCCCTGCTCGATCTCCGTCTGGCGCTCGAGTTGACGAGTCACCAGAGAGTTGAGTTTTGGAATCAACGCGTCCACCTCGGCAATGGAAAACACGCGCGGCGAGGTCATCGGCGACTCAGCGGTTCACGTCCCAGAGTACACTCACGGCGGCGGGCACTGGTTCGACGTCCGATAGCGTCTTGCACTCTCCACAGTCGTTGGGGAAGTTCACGGTGTTGGTACACTGCTGACAGCGCTCGAGCACCTCACGAGCTTCGGTCAACTGGCTGATCAGCCGCTGCAGCAGGTTGACCCGTTCTTGCATGCGGCCGATCTGATCGTTCAACTTCTCGAGCACGTCCGTAGAGGCAACCGCGCCAGTGGGGGCGGCTCGTTTCGTTTCCAGCACGCCCCGAATCTCGTCTAGGGAAAACCCCGCGGAGCGCAGGTCGGAGACCAGCCGCAGCTTGTCCAGCCCCGAGGCTTCGAATAGGCGATGCCCGCCCTCAGTTCTCTGAGTGGGCTTCAGAATCCCGGCCTCTTCGTAAAACCTGACGGTACGTAGGGTACTGCCAGATCGGCGCGCCATGTCGCCGGTGGTGAGCAGCCCGTCGCGCCGCCGGGTCGCCCCGCGCTCGGCTGTGGTTGCCGCTTTTCTTCGTGGGCCCAAAGCTATTCTCCCGAGCAAAAAGGTAGGGACAGGCCCGGTTCGGGTCAAGGCAACCTTGCTTGTTGCGTACAGCTCAATCCGCGCCGCCAGCGTCTAAGGGGGCGCCGGCGTCGGGTCTTTCCACGCAAGTCAGGATCCAGAACGCCTGCTCACATGACGCCTCCACGGCCTTTTGTGGGTCGCAAACGCCCCCAAAACTCGACACGTCGTTCAGGGCGCAGGCCAGGCCGTCGGGCTCGCAGCGCGCGACTTCCCCAGAAAGCACCACCCGCCCCTTTTGTGGAGTCCCGGTCCGGATTTGGCTGCAGGTTTTGGGGTTGTCCACGCCGGTTCCCACCAATTCCGGCGGGCGCTCTTCATCTCCGCTGCAGCCCCAGGCCAAAGCCGCCAGCAACAAGGCGCACTGACCCCTCATATGATCGGCAGCAAGGAGAGCGACACCTTCGTCAAGAAGAAGTCGGCGATCAGGATAGTGATGGATATCACCACGACCGTCCGCGTCGTGCTGTTGCCGACGCCAGCGGTCCCTCCACGCGTGGTCATCCCGAAATGGCATCCCACCAAGGCGATGATGGATCCGAACACGGGCGTTTTGATCATCCCGCTCAAGATGTCTCGGATCGTGACCGTGCCGAGCGCGCTCCGCAGAAAGAAGCCGGAAGGGATGTTGAATTGAAAGTCCGTGATGAACATCGCGCCCCCGAAGCCGAGCACGAGGGCGATGCCGGCGAGAATGGGCATGACCAGGGTGCTGGCAACCAGCCTGGGCAAGACGAGCTTCTTGTAGGGGTCGGCGCCGAGGGCGCGCAGCGCGTCAATTTGCTCAGTGACGGCCATAGAGCCGACTTCCGCCGCCATGCCAGCGCCGATCCGCCCGCCCACGATGACCGCGGTCAACGTAGGCGCGAGCTCCCTTGCGAAGGACAGCCCCACGACGCGCCCGGTGTATTCCATGCCGCCGAACTTGCGCAGGCCAAAGGCGAATTGCACGGCCATGACCATGCCGATGAAGACGCTGGTGACCACCACGATGCCCAGGGAACGCACGCCCAGGCTTTCGATCTGCGTGATGATGGCGCGGCCTTCGAAGGGTCGGCGAAACAACGCGCGAGTGGTGCGGATCGCCATCATGGTCATCACGCCGAGGTGATCCAAGAAACCCAAGACACGCTTCGAAAGCCCTGACACCGCGTCCGGCGGGGGGCCCGGCACAAAGCTCATTCGTCCCGAAGGCGGGATGGATGGCCGTGGATCGATGGGCTCGGTGGGATTCATTGGAGTGTCCGGAAGCCAGTGACGAAACTATCGAATTGGGCCTGCCCGCCCCCTGGGCGGTCCGCGATGTGCAACATGTCGTAGACGCAGCCGTCCTTCTTGAGAACGTAGATTGTGAACCTCTTTGGCACGCCGTCCAACTCCGCCAGCATCTCGGTGCGCATGGCGTCGCGTCCGTCCAAGGTCAGGGTCTTCTGGCTGATGACTTCCCGGTCGGTGAAGTGGAGGAAAAGGTGGTGGGTCAGCGCTTCTAGGGGGACGTCATCGCCGTCCTTCCCACAGCGCCCATTGACGCCAATCGTCGCCGATTGGGCGTCGTCGCGGAACGCGAGCAGGGCATGGCTGGCCCGCAGCTCCCGCCAGCTGGATGGAATCGACCCAACCTGGAATGCCATGCTGTCGTTTCGGTAAGTCCGGCCGTCGAAATGGGGACCACCGCAGCCCACAGCGGCTGCGACAATGACTAGAAACGACCAGCTCCGGGGCATTGCGGGCTGGCGACGTTAGCACGACCGCCGCCTGCGATAAGCCAGGCCGGAGGGCCGGAGGGCCCCGGGGGTCGCACACTCCCCAGGGGTGCTTATGTTGAGGGCGTCGTGATTCCGGTGCGTGATGAAAACCCCAGTAGCACGCGCCCGGTCGTGACCCCTGTGCTCATCGCCCTCAATGTGGTGGTCTTTCTCATCGAATGGCTGTTCGTTCGAACGCAGGGGCCGCAGGTCATCCACGCCTACGGCTTGGTGCCTGCGCGGTTTCTTTCCGATCCCGTTGGCGAGGTCTGGACCGTCTTCAGCAGCATGTTCATGCACGGGGGGTGGGAGCACCTGGGTGGCAACATGCTCTTCCTCTACATCTTCGGCGACAACGTCGAAGATGCTCTGGGCAAGAAGCGATTCATCGGATTCTACTTTTTAGCCGGCCTCGTGGCTGCCGCTGCCCAGATGATGGTCAACCCCGAGAGCACCATTCCCATGGTCGGTGCGTCTGGTGCCATCGCGGGGATCTTGGCGGCCTACTTGGTCCTGTACCCACGAGCACCCATCCACGTGCTCAATCCCATCTTGCCGCTCTGGTTCATTCTGGGTGTGTTCTTCGTGTTGCCGGCGTGGGTCGTGGTTGGTGAGTGGTTCGTTTGGAACCTGCTGCGTGGGGTCGGCTCCCTTGGAGCGGCCAGCATGGGTGGGGTTGCGTTCTTCGCCCACATTGGTGGCTTTATGGCGGGTCTAGTCGCGATCAAGCCCATGCTTCAGGGCAAGACACCGAAGCGTCGGGCTCAGTGGCGACAGTTCCGTCAAGCGCCGCGGGTACGCATGCCTCCCAACAGCACCGGGCCCCACCGCGACCCGTGGTTTCCTGGCTGATGCCTGGCGTGACGCCCGGCATTGCGACGGTGTGGCCCGGAAAGTAGCCTCTGCGAGGTTGTCACGGGACTGTCCAGATCACTGGCGTAGCGTAGGCCGCCACCAGCACTTCTGTGTCGCTCAGGAATCGCGCGACCGTCATGTTTTTTCCGAACACCGCCGGCGCTTGCCGTTTCTCGAGGTCGAAGAGCCTGAGCTCCGCTCTGCCGGTCGAGGCCGATCGCCCGATTATGCCCACCCTTCTCGCTGTTGGGCTCAGCAGTATCGAGTCGCCAACCAGGTCGTTTCGCCTTGGTAGCAGGGTAGTAGACCGGAGTTGGCCTGTCCTGAGGTCACGCACCTCGATTCGCTCGCTGGGTGCTGGAGGCACGGTCGCTGGATCTGCGTGAAGACTGACGACCCGGCGGCCATCCGTAGAAAGGGCGAGCGCGCGGATTGACGAATCCGACTTCACGTGGAGCAGTTGACGCCCCAGACGGTTCCAAACGGCGAGGCTTTCGCCATTCGTGCAGGCGACAGCGCCAGTCAAGGAGGCGGTCGCTTGCTTGCAGATCGGATCTAGCACTCCGACTAGCAGTTTCGGCGCCTGGCCCAACTGCCATAGTCTCGCGCCACCGTTGGGCAGCACCACGAGGGAAGTGCCTCCGGCCTGGATGGTTCCGCGGGGAAAGGGGTTGCGGTCTTCCCGTGAAACACCCGTGTCGACATCGAGCCTTACGCGCCGTCCACGATTGTACAGCGTCAGAGCGTTCAGTGCCGACCAGCGCAGGGATTGATTCCCAAAGCCCAGGATTCCAAACGGCTTGCTGGTGTGCAGAACTTTGCCTCGCTGCCGGTCCCAGACGAACAGCCGCCCAGACACGTCGACGCTAGCGATGCGCTTGCCGTCGGC
Source organism: Polyangiaceae bacterium (assembly GCA_965222375.1). Taxonomy (GTDB): domain Bacteria; phylum Myxococcota_A; class Polyangia; order Polyangiales; family Polyangiaceae; genus JACKEA01. Next base: position 159,597 of record CBDCTZ010000016.1, on the reverse strand, counting down.
GGATGCCGCCAGCGCGCCAATTCGAGCATCGTGCGCCGTCCATCGCGCGTCTGGGTCCACTGCGGAGCGAAAACGAACGACGTCGTTATAGAGGCCGAAGGTTGCAACCCGTTTGCCATCCCAACTGAGACCAGCCATTCCGCCATCAGAACGGAGCCTCGCGATACGTCGCAGCTGCTTGCCGCTTCGTTTCCAGACTTCGTGGGTGCCCTTCATTGCGGCGGATAGCAGTAGGAAGACGCCATCGGAGCTGAGCCCACGGACGCGAAACTGGCCAGGTTCGTCCTCGCTCTTCCGCGCAGACACAGGAGTTTTGCCCAATGCGGCCGGTTTCGTCAACGTTCGATGGTAGACCACCAAGCCATCGGATCTGGATACGACCGCGACGCGCGACTGGGGCGCGACCCTGACGCTGTGTCCGTGATCGAAACGTGTCGTCCGTCGGGTGTCCAGGTCCACGCGAAATACGGAGCCTCGGTCATCCAAAACTACGGCCGTACCCTCATCGAAGAAACCGATGTCCTCTGCGTGCATGCCGGGCTGCACGAGGCGAAACCGGCCAGTTCTGACTCCTCCGGCCCACAGCCCGGACTTGGTGGCGCTGCCTTGCGCGCTGCTCTCCGTACCCAAAAGAATGCGATCCCCGAACGACGCAATACTGTGGACCCGGCCATCAACCTCGCTGCGCCACAACGGACGTCCCTGCGGCGACGCCCGCACGACTTGGCTCTTCTGATTCTCGCTGTTGCACACGATAAGAACCGAAGCCCCATTACTGGTCCAAGCGCCTGCGACTCCGTTGAAACAAGGTTGCCGCCACTCGTGCAGCACTTTGTTCGCCGTCGCGTCCACGACAAACACGTAAGGGTGAGCAAGCACCAAGAAGCGAGTGGTTCGCGGTGCGGCGGCTAGCGCAACAGCCGACGACCCCAAGCTGAGTCGCGCCTCCCCGAACTCGACCGACTGACGTATGAACGGTTCAGGCGGGGTGGTTGACGGCTCGCTTGGGAGCAGCACCGGTCCGGGCCCGGGGCGCAGGCCGGACGCTGGGCCTGGCGGCGTGGCCGTGCAGGCTCCTAGTGCAAGTGCGACGAGTCCGTTCCGGAGCACCGACGACTCAAACGCCGATGAACAGGCGATGAGCGAAGTTACGCTCCAGCTTGGCCCGTAGCACCTTGTCAGCGGCGGTTTCGATGTCGTACTCGACCCGCTTGAACTCGAATCGCTTCTTGTCTGAATCGTAGACGGTGAAGCTAGCGCGATTGTCGTAGTCCCGCGGTTGCCCAACCGAGCCCACGCTGACGATGTACTTCTTGCCTGCCTCCAAAGAGAAGTCCACGGGGGGCAGTTCCTCTACCGTGTCGGTGGTCAGCGCGAAGACCTTGCATAGATGCGAGTGGCCGATCAGCGTGATGTGGCCCAAGTCCTCGAAGATGGGCAGGCATTCCCGGGCCTGCTCCGGAGCGAATATGTACTCGAACTCCTCGAGGCGCATTGGCGAGCCGTGGCACAGGAGCACGTTTACGGCATCAAGGCGCAACTGATATGGTAGATCCGTCAACCACGTGAGGTTGTCCTTTGAGAGCATCTGCGTGTGGGTGTCGAGGGCGTTGCGAGCGGCCTCATAGTAGTACGAGTAGTCCATTCGCCCGGCGACGGCTGCGTCGTGGTTGCCCAAGATGGTCGCCTTGACGAGACCACGCACGAGGTTCGCGCACTCGTTTGGGGAACCGCCGTAGCCGACCGTGTCGCCCAAGCAGTAATACTCGTCGATGTCTTCGCTCTTGAATGCCTCGATGACGGCGCTCAGCGCTTCATAGTTGGCGTGTATGTCGCTGAGAATGCCGAGACGCATGGGGCGGGGCCTCGTAGGGTACCACGGGACTTCCTAGCATGACGCAACGTAACTCTTGGGATGGAAATCTGCCCCTTTGGGCGGCAGTTGGGCCGCCCGGGAAGCGAGTGCTGCGCATTTTTTCATGTGGATAGCTCCGGCTGGGAGAAAACGCTGGCTTTCGCGCGCCTGCGCCGCAGCGCTAGGCTAGGCGCGATACACATGAGTGAGGACGAGCCCGACGGCCAGCGGCCGAAGCTGATTATCGATGGCTGCCCGGACGAGGTGCGGGACCTTGCCGCGAGCTGCACGGACTACGTGCGACAGGCGCTCGACTTCGAACTCGATCTGCATCCGGACACCCTATCCGTTGTGGACCATTACTTGACCCAGGCGCGAATGAGTACGATCGAGAGACCCGAGCTACTGCCCCTGCTCGCTCGGTCTGTTGGTGCTTACTTCGGTGAGTTGGTGCGGCGCGAGCACGGCGGATTCTGGCATCTGCCGGGCCCTGACATTCACGAGTGGAGGGTCTGTTTCAGTGATGTCTTCCTGGCCTTCAATCCCTTAGGCGTTGCTCACGAGGCGTTGACCTCGGGTGTGGCCGACGGCGGGCCTTCGGGCGCTCTTCAGTTCGCTCCCGACGAACGCGACGTGATGCAAGCGCGCCTCCATGCCATCCCGCCTGTGCCCGAGGACGAGTACTACAGCTTGTGCACCCGCTGGGACGTCCTGGAGATTGCTCACGAGGCCCTGCGCGGCCTGATGCGTCAGGCGGGCGTCGAAGAAACCACCTACGAGCTGGAAGACTACGACGCAGTGCTCAGACCCGCGGGCAGCGCGTAGCTCACGTTCCCCCATCGGGTTTGTCGCCGATCGCCACTCGAGCTGGCAGGTTCACCGCGCGAACGGGCTCCGTGGACGCGCCATAGAAGTCGCGCCATGCGATGTTGTATCGGCCGGGCTGAGTGCCAATCAGGAACTGCTCAGAGCGGGGGCGAACCCAGGCCACGGGCACCCCATCAATCAGTACATAGCGCAGGGTGTCGGTTTGATTCACAGCGATCAGGCCTTCGCCCGGCGCGTCCGGAAGGGGTTTGCCAGCTGGCGCCGGCTTGCTGCGAAACTCCGCGAGTTGCCCCCGGGTCAGCAAAACCCCCGCGGCTGGCGGCGGAAGCTCTCCAGGCTTGACCAGAGTTCCGCTCGGAGGAACGAGCAGCAGGCCGTAGGGCAGGTCATGACGGCGCACCAGGCTCTTCACCTCGAACCCGAGCTTGCCGCCATCCGAGGTCTTCACCTCTGCGCGCAGCGGCGTGCTGTCGCTGCAGACCCCGTTCATGGGTTCCACGGCAATGAGTTCCAAAAGCAAGCGACACAACAAGCGACCGCTCGTGCCGATTCCGGCGATGCGCGCTTGCTCGAGCATCAGAGCTCCGGATTCGCTCTTCACGCGGCTCTTCTTGGTATCCAAACCGAGGAGCCCGCTCTTGCCCGCCGGCCGCACCGTGCCCGCCGCCATCGGGGTTGCATCCGCGCGCCGCTCGCCGAATAGAGCGCGCAGGGTGCCGGGAACGAGCACGCGATAGGCATGGCCGTCGGGCCATACCAATACGTGGCCGTAGTGCTGCTCAGAAGCTCGCAGCTCTGCGTTCTTGGGAACCGGAAAGGCGGCAGACGAGAACGCGAAGCGCATTCGCCCGATGGGCGCCAAGTCGATGGTGACGCGCAGCTGGGTCAGCTCTCGGGCCTTTTTCAACCCAGCCTCGGCTACCTCGGGGCCAGCAACCGGGGGCGGAACGTCATGCCAGCGAAAGACCGCTTGAAGCGTCACGCCGGGGCCCTCCCGTTGGGTGATCGGGTCCGCCTCGAGGGCGCGGTTGTCGATCAACACGGTAGGCACCGGTGGTGCGGCCTCCGGGATGATCAGCCGGCCAGCGCTGTCGGCGGGAATGCCACCTCGGCCAGCGTCGACTTTGGGTTTGCTCGGCTGACCCCCGGACGTGATCGGGGCCGGTAGGATGCTGGCGTTGGGGCTCGGCTGATCCTCTTTCGCCTCAACCGTCTTCTTCTCGCGACAACCCGCGGTGACGGCCAGGGCCAGCGTGGCTGCCCACAGTGCCGTCATCCTGGAGGTTGCAGTCGTCATCAAGCCCCTGTCTCGAAATCCGAAATGACCTGGATGTCAGGAGCTAGCGGGGGCGCGTCCGGGTGATGCTGCGTGTGCACGAGGAACACGTCCGTAGTCGGGAAGAGCTCCTTGAAGATGTTGCAGTTTCCGGGCTCGTTGTCGAAGGCTGCAGTCAGAACCCCGCGCCGCCCCAGCTTGGGGGTGAGATCACGTTTGAACTCGGCGTCGCTCATTTCCGCGTTCGGCTTGAGCACCAGCTCGGTGCCCGGCACTCCGATTGGGAAGCCGAGATCCCGCAAACTCGCCAGGGTTCCGAGCGCCATATTCGGCAGGTCCCGTCCGGTGAAGTAGGCCACGATGGCGCCAGCGTCATGACAAGCCCGCACGAAGGATAGTGCGCCCTGCAGAGCGATGTCGTGGCGCATGCAGTCGTCGAAGAAGAAGCGAGAGCGCCAGTACTCGATTGCTTCTGCGATCAGGGTGTCATCTGTGACGCCAACTGCGCGCAGGTTTCCTTCGAGTAGGTAGTCGAGGTTCTCGTATCGAATGCTGCGCAGGAGCTCCGCTTCTCGGGGATGTGACGTGCTCCACTTCTCAGCGAGCTCGTGCATGATGACACTGGTCCGCGGCCGGTTGTCCACCAAGGTGCCGTCAAGGTCGAAAACCGCTACCGGCGCGCGGGCGCCGTCAGTGGCTCGAACGCGCTCGAGGACAGCGCCGAGTAAGCGCGCTTGCTCTTCGCGGGAAACACGTGGGGGCAAAGCCGCGGGGGTGGCCATGGGCAGGGCGTTTATCAGAGATCTCCAGCCCGGTCGACGTTTGGCCCGGTTGTCAACGAGCGCGCCCGATGAGCTCGGGGATGGTGGTGTTTTCAGTCTCGCAGTACTGCGCCAGGCCATCGAGGACCTTCTTGGCGGCACAAGGGTCCGAAAAACTGGCGGTTCCGACCTGAATCGCGTGAGCGCCGGCCATCAGGAACTCCAGGGCATCCCGGGTCGTCCCGATGCCGCCGATGCCGATGATCGGGACCTTGACCGCGTCTACCAAGTCCCAAACGATCCGTAACGCTACCGGTCGTAGCGCGGGCCCGCTGAAACCACCGGTACGATTGGCTAGCCGCTGCTTGGCCGTCGACACGTCGATGGACATGCCTCGAATCGTGTTGATGGCGGTCAGCGCATCGGCTCCGGCTTCTTCGCAAGCGCGAGCGACGGCTGCGAGATCTCCAGCTTCCGGACTCATCTTGACCCAGAGCGGTCCCTTCGTGACTTTGCGGACGGCCCTCGTCACCTCGGCGCTCAAGCGCGGGTCTTTGCCGAACTCGAGGCCGCCGTGGGTCACGTTCGGGCAGGACACGTTCAGCTCGATGGCAGCCACGCCTTCTTCTTGCTCGAGGCGCTGAGCAATGGCCACGAAGTCATCTATCGTGCTGGCAAAAATGTTCGCGACGACGGTAACGCCGCGACGCCTGAGCTCTGGCAGCTTCTCCGTACAGAAAGCCTCGACTCCCACATTCGCCAGGCCGATGGCGTTGAGCATGCCCGCGGGTGTTTCACAGATCCGTTCCGGTGGGTTGCCCGCTCGGGGGCGCAGGCTCAGTCCTTTGGTGCAGATTCCGCCGAGCTCAGTCACATCGAAGAAATCGTCGTACTCGAGCCCGTATCCGAAGGTCCCGGAAGCGGTGAGAACCGGGTTCTTCAGCTTCAGGTTGCCAACTTGAATCCCTAGGCGGCTCATGACTGTGCTCCTGGTGCTCCGCTCCAGTTGACCCGTCGTGCGTCCATGCACGGGCCCTGGGTGCAGGCGTAGAGGTAGCCCCCTTCACGGGTCGGGACCGGGCACCCGAGGCACACTCCGTAGCCGCAGGCCATGGGTGTCTCGAGGGACACTTCGCAGGGGATGTCGTGCTTGGCGCAGATTTCTGCCACCGCCGCCATCATTCGGTCCGGCCCGCAGGTGAACACCTCGTGGCCTGAGGAGAGCAACTCCTTCAACTCCTCGGTCACCCGCCCCTTGCGTCCACGGGAACCATCCTCGGTCGTGATGCGCAAGTCGCAGATCTCCGCGAGCAGATCATCCAAGGGCAGGTCCTTGTGGCTTCGCCCGCCATAGATGGCGATGGGTTTGACGCCTTCTGCGCGCAGTCGCTGCGCCAAGAAGACCAAGGGCGCGACTCCCACGCCGCCCGCCACGAGCACCGGCGTGCGATCTGGCGTGTGTTTGCGCCAGGGCACGCCCAAGGGGCCGAGCAGGGTAAAGGGTTCACCGGGTTCCGCCCGGGCCATGCGTATCGTGCCTTCGCCGACCACTTTGATCAGAATGGACGGCGTGGCACCAGCAGTCAGGTAGCTCATGGGCCGAGGCAACAGCGGCGCGTCGCCCCATTCTGCCCCACGCATCATGACGAATTGGCCCGCGGCCGCCTGTACGGGCTTCGGGGCTTCGAAGGTCAGCACGTGATAGGCGTCGCCGATGCTTTCACGCCGCAGCAGCGGCATGACAGTGAGTTGACGCGGCGTCTCTGCGCCCGACATCAGCTCCCCCTCGGCAGTTGGATTTCGTCGCGCCCAGGTATGATCAACCCAGTGTGCGGATCAAAAGCAAGCATCATCTCGACGGCGTCCTCGGCATTCTCGGAGTAGTAGCCGCGTCGAAACCCGATCGCGGAGAAGCCATGGGATCGGTACAGCTCCAGCGCTGAGCGGTTCGAACGGCGGACCTCCAGTAACACGAGTCGCGCACGATCGCTGCGAGCATGATCCAGCGCAACCAAAAGCAGCGCCTTGGCGGCGCCCTTTCGACGATGATCTGGATGCGTGGCCAAGTTGATGATGTGCAACTCGTCCGCCACGTTCCAGGCAAGCAGGAATGCGATGGCCGGCCCAGCCTCGGCTTCTCGAGCCACCCACAGCTTGGCCCAGCCTCGGGCAAGCTCCGCATCTATGTCGAGCGCTTGCTCGCCGCTGCTAGCGACGGCCATCACGCGGTCTCGGTCAGCTGACTTGAACGCTTCGACCTGCATCCGAGCGCGATGTTCTTGCTGCCGCGCCCGCGCTGCAAGGGATAGTCGGTTCAGGCGTCCGCGCCCAGCCGTGCTGCGAGTGCTTGGGCGTCGAGAACCAGACCCAAGCGGCCGTCACGTCGCAGCACACTGCCGCTGTAGGGCCCAGCTCGCGTCAGGGCCTGAGGCAAGGGGAAGAGCCGCGTGGATTCGGTTTGACCGACGCGGTCGACGCCGAGGGCGCAGCTGTCATCGGGGAATCGCACCAATGTGACACTGAGCTTCGCGCCCCCGCTCTCCTTCGCATCCACACATTGGGCCAGTGAACGAACCTTGGCGGCGTGGTCCACGTGGGTCACGCCTTCGATGAAGCGGAGTGGCAGTGCGAGTTCGACGCTGCCGGATTGGAGCCAAACGATGTCGACCATCGCGCGATCCCTCGGCACCTCGATGCTCGCAGTCACGCCGCTGCCGGGCCGGCTGCGGAAGCGGAGAGATCCACCCAGGCTCTGGATCGTCCCGCGGGCAACGTCCAGCCCGATGCCCCGCCCCGCGAGCATGCTTGCGCTCGGCGCAAGAGATAGGCCGGGTTCGGCGAGTAGGCCGAGCAGTTCCGCATCCGACGCCGACTGGGCCACGTCCTCGGGTAGCAGTTGGCGTTCGATGGCCATCTTGCGAACCGCCGCGAAGTCCACGCCGCGCCCGTCGTCTCGCACCGTGATGCGAAGCCAATCCGCAGCCGGCTCCGCCCCGAGGGTAATGGTGCCCACAGGTGGTTTCCCGCGTTCCGCACGTTCCGGTGGGGGTTCGATGCCATGAGCCACGGCGTTGCGCACCAGCTGAAGCAACGGGTCGAAAAGGCGTTCCGCGATGCCGCGATCTAGGGGTGCATCCTCCGCGGTGATCTCCACGCGGACCAGACGCGCTTCGCGAGCCACCGTGCGTTCCGCGGCGCGTGCAACTCGATTGAGCAACTCCAGCACCGTGGTTCGTCGGAGTTGGGACAACTCTTCGCGGAGCTCCATATATCTGCGCCCAATTGCGTCCGCGTTGTAGCGCAGGACCCCGCGCGAGCGCTCCGCTCCGTCTGCGATGTTCGCCAAGGAGCGCGCCACGCGTTCGATACGCACGATCGCAGCGGCCGGGGCACCCCAGGGCCGAGGTGGGCCGATTTGGCGCAACGCCTCCAGCAGACTCGCGCGGTAGGTCCGCAGCACGTCTGCCGACCCTCGGGCGGACTCGGCCAATGACCCCAGGGTCTCCTCCAAAACGTAGAGCTGCTCCAGCCGCTCGAGCCAGCGGTCGATAGTGCGGGACCCGATGTGCAGCGCCGCTCCGTCCGCTGCTGGCAACTCTGACGCGCTCCGGGGCGTAGCCGTAGAGGCAGGGGGCGACACCGTATCCGCGCCCAGCGTTCGCAAGGCTTGTTCAGGGTCTTCGAAGATCAGCGCCAGCGCGCCACGGTGCTTCTGCAGCTCCTCCAGGGTGGCTGCGAGTTGGTCTTCGGGCACGCCTTTCAGGGAAGCTTCGAGCCCATGACAGTACCACGCGAGCAGGTCGTCGTGCACGGCTCCAGCGGCGCCCTTGATCGAGTGCACGATGCGATAAGCGTCCCGCAAGGCCATTCGAGGGTCGTCGTTGGCGATGGCGGTTTCGAGTTCCGCGAGGCGATCTCGAATCGCCGTGTGGTAGTCCGCATCCCCGCTGTCCTGAGCCAAGCGGGGTCCGAGCCCGACCGGCAGCCTGGGCCAGGCGGAGGCCATCGGCGCCTTCCCATCGCGCAAGCGTTGGGCTGCCGTTTCCAACACCGTTTTGGCGGTCGCGATGGCGTCTTCCTCGCCGGCACGCAGTCGGGCACCGAGGTGAGCGAGCACCAAGGAGAGTTCTGCATGACCCGCCAGAGCGGCCGAACCGCGGACGGCGTGTAAGACCTTGCGGGCGTTTGCGGCGCCTGCGTCGGCTTCTAGGAGCGTGACGCGCCGCTCGATTTCGACCGCGAGCAGTGCGTCCACCTCTCGGGTCACGGGGCGTCCTCGCCGCTCTGCGTCCGCGCCTCCAGGTCGCGCAGCAGCCTGAGCAGCGGCGCCAGGGTGGGCCGCAGCGCGCGCCAGACGAAGCTTTTTCGCGAGCGGGTGGACAGATCCGATAGCGCCGTGACGAGCCCCCGCGCGTGCTCAGCCACTTCCGCCAGCAGCCGCGCGCTGTCTTCGTCTCCTCCGGTGGTCTCGCCGAGCAACCTGCCGAAGCGCGCGACAGCTTCCTCGCTCGTGCGCAGCGCCGCTTGTGCGCGCAAAAGCCCTTGAGAAAGCTCGCTGCCCTTGCTGCGCGCCGCGTCGATGTCGCGCGAGAGTTGGTCTCTTTCGCTCTCGAGCTCGCCGAAAAGCTGTTCCAACTCGTCAAGGGCCGCGAGGCCACCACGAACGACCTCCGTCAGCTCTTCAGCCACGAGCACCATGGCGCGGCCGCGTGCTTCGCCCTGCCGTGCTCCATCGAGGCCCGTGTTCAATGCGACAAGCTTGGCGCGTTCGAGGGCGTCTCGGGTGCGACGCATGGTTGCTCGGGTATCCTGACCCCGCGCGATCATCAGCCGACTCTTGTCCCCGGCGGAATCCAGTTGGGATCGCTGCTCCGCCAGGGTAGCGCCAAGCTCCTGACAAGCGCTGGACGCACTTTGATTCGCTCTCACGGCCGACTGCTGAGAGCGAAGCATCACCGCGTCGTCCAGCGGCGATCGCGAAGACGCCAGCGGCTGCGCACTGCCTCTGATGCGCTCTGCGATCAGCCCTAGCAGGCTCATTCAGCGGCCCCGGAGGTCCTCGAATTCAGCGCCGCGGTCAGGCAGCTGGCCACGTCCAAGCCCTGGACGCGATCGCCCTGCCACAGCAAGCAGTCGGCTTCGATATCGAAGAAGCCAACTTGCTGCACGATGACGCCGCTGAGGGTCACGGTGTCCGTCGCATGTTCGCAAACCAGAGCGTGGGGCCCGCTGCCCAACTCGACCGTGGCAGCGACTCGCCCCTGCACAAAGGACAGGCCCAGCTCGGATGCAGGCACCGGGCTTATCACAGGCCGGTTGATGATTCGGCGCACCACCTCCGCCGGCAGGTATTGCAGCCGGCCATCGGTCTGGAACACGACCGCCGCGCGGCGCGTCACGCTTGGCCTTTCCGGCGCACCAAGCGCGAGTTGATCAGCTGGTACAGGATCTTGCAGACCTCGAAGGAACTCCCGGCACGCTCTTCGACGATTTCTCGAACCGTGCGGTCGCCGTCGATGGCCTCGAGTACGGTTCTCTCTTTGTCGGTCAGCTGTGCGTCTTCGCCCAAACTTTCCAGGGCGACCATGTCTTTGACCAGGACTTCGTCGAAGTCGAAGGTGCCTTCGATCATGCGCCACTCGTCCACGCGCCGGAAGCCTTCCATCACCAGCGCTCCCGTGGAAAGTCCCAAGCGAGTGACCTGAACCTCCGGCGGCAGGCCGACCGTGAAGGTGAAACGTCCGGTCTTCCAGCGCACTACTTCGTACACGAGCTCCGAGGTTTGCCGAGTCAGGGCGAGCTCCACAGCTTCTTTTTCGACTAGCCCGACCTCGATCAAGCGTTCACCAAGCGGGCGGGTTTGGGTTCCCTCGGCCAACATCGTCTCCAAGTCTTCCTTGGTGACCGCAGCGGACTCGAGCAGGTAGCGCCCCAAGAGGAACTCGTCCCGCACGCCGCGGGAGGCCGCCAGGTCTATGTTGCCCTCGCGGACGAATAGGGTGATTTCTGACTTGCGGTTGGACACGACCAAGGCGCCCGTTTGGCGCTGAAGATGGAGCAGCTGCAGGATTTCCGCGATGGAGATGACGCTGATGTCGCCTGCGAGCACCTCCTGGGTGCTGGCGCCGAAGTCCAGGGTTCTCAGCAGCGCTGACAGCTGCCCCAAGTTCTCAGGCGTGATGCCGCGCTGAAAAGTCGTTTCCAGCTGGTCGTCCCGTAGCTCCGAGGTGCCGGGCAGTTTGCGCAACTCCGATGCGACCAGGCGCGCAAGTGCTGCCGCAAACTCCCGCGCCGTTGCCGCTCGGCGGATGTGCGGATCTTCACTCGGGACGAGAGAACTCGGCGCCAGGCTCTCGGCGACGGTTTCCTCGTCGGGCATCGTGTCGCCGTCCGGCACCGGACGAGCTCGCCCTTCTTCCTTGCGCGCCAGGGCTCCTTCGACGACTGCGACCAAACCCCGCGCATCGAAGGGTTTCGTGATGGCGTCGATGGCGCCCGTCTGCTGTACGAACTGTCCACGGATCTTGTCGCCTTTCGCGCTCATCAGCACGACGGGCAGATGGCGGCGGTCGGGATCGTTTCGCAGCTCACGGCAGAACTGGTAGCCGTTCATGCGCGGCATCACGAAGTCCAGAAGCACCAGGTCGACGGTGGTGCCGTTCTGCAGCTTTTCCAGAGCGTCCTGACCATCTTCGGCCGCGATCGTCTCGAAAGAACTCGCTTCGAGGATGGACGTCACCACCTTTCGAATGGTGGGGCTGTCGTCGACGACTAGGATGCGCGCGCCCATGGCGAAGCGTCAGCGATGGTGGGCGGAGCCGCGGCGGGAATCAAGCGTGGCGACACCGCTGTCCGGGGCGGCTGTGCCAGCGTGCCACGCCCCGGACCGCTAATTCCCGTGAAAAGCCGGTTTCTGCCCTCGTGAGTCGGCGGCACGAGAGTTGCGATTACCTACGCTATGGCACATTTCCCACGCGTCCTTGGCACCCTGGCCGTTGTTCTGGCGTCGGCTCCGCTAGCTTGCGGGGGCAGCACCTCGGGTGACGGCAGCGGGGGCAATGCGGGCAGCGGCGGCGCGACGGGCGGCTCTGGCGGAAGCACGGGAGGAACTGCGGGCACTACTGGCGGTACCGGCGGCAGCGTGGGCGGTTCCGCTGGAACCGGAGGCATGCCGCCGGCGTGTCAGGTTCCCTCGCCTGGCCCCGGTCCGTATGCCGTCAAGTTCCGGTTCACGAACTCTTCCTTCAAGCCCTTTTACGTTCGAGAGGATTGCCGGCTGCAATACACGGTTTCGTCGTGTGCCGACGGATACGCCGGCTCGCTGGTACGCAACGGCGACTGCACCGTCGACTGCAAAGAAGCCGACACCGGCGGCTGCATCGCCTGCGGTGCCTGCGCGCAGAGCGCCAAACAAGTCACGTCCGGTGCGCCGCTCGATGGTGACTGGGCTGGTTACGAATATACCTTCGAACAGACCAAGCAGGGCTGCGACTGTCACAACAAGCACGTCGCGCCCGCGGGCAAGTATCGGCTCAAGGTCAACGTCTACGCGTCTGAGCAGGACGCGCAGATCGGCAACGTGTCGCACCCGGTGGAGGTCGACTTCACCCTGCCTGCCCCTGGCGGCATCGTGGAGGTTCCGATTCAACCGTGCACTCCTGCGGACCAATGCGCTGGCTGTCCCAGTCAGGTCGCGGGCATAGACGAGTGCCTCGAAACCTGTGGCTGCGCGCTCGCCGCGGGTTTGATCCCGCCAACTACTGACTGCAAAGCAGCCTGCGTTTCCAGCTGAGGATTTCGCTGCCCTAGCTTGGGTTGGGGTCGACGCGCTTGTGACGCGCTTCGCGATGCCCGAAGGGGCAACACCCGAAGGGGTGAGCCCTGGGGCGGCGCTGGAGCGCTACTCTCGCGCTTGCGTCTCGGGTTGCGGCCCTTCAGCTATCCGGCGCGACACTGCGGACGTGCAGCTCGGCCAATTGCTCTGGGCTGACGGCATTGGGCGCGTCACTCATCACGTCCGTGCCCTTCTGCGTCTTGGGGAACGCGATCACGTCGCGAATACTGTCCGAACCCGCTAGGAGCATGGCGAGGCGATCCATGCCCAAGGCGATGCCGCCGTGGGGCGGTGCCCCAAAGCGCAAGGCTGACAGAAGGAAGCCGAACTTCTCTTGAGCGTCCTCGTCCTCGATGCCGAGGGCGGCAAACACTTTGGCTTGCACCTCTGGGTCGTGCAGACGAATGGAGCCGCCCGCGACCTCGAAACCATTGAGCACCAAGTCGTATCGATAGCAGAGCACCTTGCCCGGATCTGAATCGATCAGAGGCACGCTTTCGTCGTGGGGCCGAGTGAAGGCGTGGTGCGCGGCGACCCAGCTGTCGGTGGCTTCGTCGTGCTCGAACAGTGGTGGATCGACCACCCACAAGAAGTTCCACTGATTGCCGTGCCCGACATCTGGAATCATGCCGAGCTTCTTGGCCAGGTGTACCCGCAGGTTGGCCAACACCATGTGGACCAGGCTTGCTTTACCGAACTGAAACAGCAGCAAGTCGCCTTCGCCGGCGCCCGCCGCGGCATTGATGGCGCTGCGCAGCTCAGGAGTGATGCTCTTGGCCAGGGGCGATTGAGTCCAGCTGCCGTCCGCCGCCACCTTGGCCCGCGCCAGCCCCGCTGCGCCGAGGTTTTTGGCGAGCGCCTCGAGCTTGTCCGTGTCCGTGCGCGAGAGCCCCGCGTCCTTGGGCACGCGCATGCATTTCACGATTTCCGCAGGCAAGTCCGGGCGGTACGCGCCCGAGGCGAATTTTTCCGCGATGGGTTTCCAGAACGGGATCCCGCCACCCGCGTGCTCGACCACCAGCTGGGTCAGGTCGAAGTGCTTCATGTCGAAGCGCAGGTCGGGCTTGTCGTTGCCGTAATCTCGCATCGAGTCATCGAACTTCATTCGGGGAAAACGACCATCTGGGTAGAGCTTTTTGAGGTCGATATCCAGCGCGGCCTTCCAGACGGCGAAGATCAGGCCTTCAACTAGGTCGAAGATGTCGTCCTGGTTCACGAAGGACATTTCGATGTCGATCTGCGTGAACTCGGGCTGGCGATCGAGGCGCAGGTCCTCGTCTCGAAAGCAGCGCACGATCTGGTAGTAACGCTCGTAGCCGGCGACCATGAACAGCTGCTTGAAGATCTGAGGGCTCTCGGCCAGAGCGTAGAACTTGCCGGGGCTGAGTCGGGAGGGAACCAGGAAGTTGCGTGCACCTCCGGGCGTGTATTTGACCAAGAATGGTGTTTCGATCTCGAGACAGCCTTGACTGGACAAGTAGTTGCGCGTGGCGTGGTTGATCGAGTGACGCATGCGCAAGCTGCGCTGGAGCGCGGGCCGGCGTAGATCCAGATAGCGGTACTGCAGGCGGATCTCCTCGCGGGTGTCGATGTCGTCGGCGATTTCGAAGGGCGGCGTCTCCGAACGGTTGAACACCGAGGCCTCCAGCACTTCGACCTCAATCTCGCCCGTGGCCAGATTGGGGTTCGCTGCGGAGACCATCTTGTTCTCCTTCTTGCTGAACTGCTCTCCCCGGGACCGAACTTTTCCACGGATGCCGACGACCCATTCCGGGCGGATCTGCTCCGCGAGCGTGTGTGCTTCGGCGGAAGATTCCGGATCGAAGACGATTTGCGTGATGCCTTCCCGGTCGCGCAGATCGATGAAGATCAGGTTGCCGTGATCTCGGCGGCTTTCCACCCAGCCAAACAGCACGACCTCGTTACCGATGTTGTCGGCGCCCAGAGCGCCGTTGTCATGAGTCCTCTTGAGCTCGTCGATGAAGCGGGCCACGGATGGTGGCTTAAGCCAAGCAGGGCAGGAGTGGGGAAGAATTCGAGCATTCCGGCCAAAAGTCCGGAATGTGGGGCCCCGAAAACTGGGCCGGTTTTCCAGGTTCTGGCACCCAAGCGAGGTGAGTGTCGAGGCCGGCCCCCTGCCTGAATGCCGTGAGCGCAGCCCGCTCCATGGCGTGGCGGCGTGGCTCTCCTTCGCGCTGCCCCTGGGGTTGACCCTGTGGCGTGCCACCGGGTCGACCCAGTGGCGGGACGATATGCCGATCGTTCGAGGGCTGGGCTTCGTGCCCTTTGGCGGCGAGGGCGTGCTGTCGAGCGTGGCGATGCAGTTGCTCAGCCTGCTGCCATTCGGTGGGCGCATCTCCCGCGCCAGCCTCGTCGGTGTGATCGGCGTAGCGCTGCTCTCTCGCCTGGTGTTCGTCCTCGCCAACCGCGTGATGGAGCACAACGCCTGGACTCCGCGGCTCACGCCGTGGCTGGCCTTAGCCGCTTCTCTGACGGCGGCACTCTCCTCCTCTGTGCAGCTGGAAGGCACGATTGCTGGTGGCGCGCCGCTGGCGGCGTCCCTCGTTTTGTTGGGCCTACTCTTGCGACCCACTGCCCAGCGCCATGACGCGCGCGTTTGGCTCGGCTTTGGCGCCTTCGTGGCGCTGACCACTTTGGAGAGTCACGCTGCGGGAGTTGCGCTGCTGTTTGCGCTCGCGGTTCAAGTGGGCGTGCTGGGCGACGCGCCGTCGCGGCGCAGCGTCGTGCTTGCGGTGTGCGGCGCCGCCTTCACCGCGGCACTGTGCTTGGCGCCAATGCTTTTGCGCGCGCTATCCGAGCGCGCCTGGATCCACTTGGGGCTCGGGCTCTCTGCCGTCGGCGCCGTTGCGCCAGACTCGGCCGCGGATCGCCCGGGCGCCCTGGCGGTGTGGCTGAAGGAAGCGGGCATCATCTCGATGACCCTCGCCGCGGTCGGAGCTCTGTGGGGCCTGGCTCGCGCCCGGACCCGCTGGATCGTGGCGCCGCTGTGCGCCCTCGTCGTCGCAGATCTGGCTTTTCCCGCTAGCACGACGGGCATGTTGGCGCCTGATTCTCTTGCCGCCGTGCGATTGAACGCCTTGGCGGTTGCTGCCGTTCTCTCCGTGCTCGGCGTGCACTCGGTGGCCTTCCTCGCGATGCACGCGAAGCTGCCTTTCGGGCGCCCCATCGCCGCGCTGCTGGTTGCGTTCCAGGTCACGCTGGTTCTGATGACCGCGGAGGATTCATCCTACGTAGCCAATCGTCGGAGCCAATTGGCGGCGGACGTGTGGACTGATGAAGCTCTTGGCCGACTTCCGCCCCGCAGTCTCGTGTTGGTTCAGAACGAGGCCGTGGCTTGGCGGCTCTGGGCAGCGCGAACGGTTCGAGGCGCCCGTCCAGATGTCGTCGTGGTCCCGACCCCACTTCTGGATCGCGGCAGCGTTGCTCGGCGCCTCCTCGCTCTCGAACCCGGGCTCGCGCCATTGATTCGCGACATGTCACTCGCGGGTCGACCCCACGAATACGCTCTTTCCAGTCTCTCGGATCTTCGCCCGTTGTACGTGGAGTTGGACCCCGAGTGGGATCGACGCCTGGTCCACCACGTGGTGCCCCAAGCGCTTTGGATGGGCTTCGCGCCCCACGCGCGAGGTCGCTCGGATCGTCGTGTGGCGTTTCGCAAAGGTCTGGATTCGTCCCGCCGGGTTTTCGAAGCCGCCACTCGGGATGGCTACAACGACGAAGCAACCCTCGAAATACTCGCTTCTCGGACCCGCGAGCAAGCCACCGCTTTGGCGCTGCTAGGCGATCGCCAGATGCTCGCCCACCTCGTCTACGACCTGCGCGCCATCGACCGCGAGCACCCGTTCGTGGTCGAGCTCACCAAGAAGATGAAACGCAGCCACCGCGGCAGCATCGACCTGGCCAGTTTGCAACACTGAGCCGCCCTGAGGGACGAGGCTAGCGGCTCACTCGCACTTCACGAACAAGCCCTCGGACTTGCAGGAGGTGCTTTCTTCGCACTTCTGCGATTCGGCGAACTTGCCGCCCTTGCACTCCAGGATGGACTTCTTGTCCGTCGCGCAGGCGGCGTCGCCGTCCTTGCCGCAGAGATCGCCAACGGCGGCAACGCTATTGTCGCAGTCGATCATGACCGCGCCCGGTACGCAGCCCTTCGGACCACCGCACTTGCCGATCTTCTTCCACTTGCCGGCCTCGCACTTCAGCTCGTGGGTCTTGTCCACGGAGCAGGAGTAGTGATCCCCATCGGGGTTGCCGCAGGCGTCGCCCTCCTGAGCCAGGGATTCATCGCACTTCACAATGGTACCCTGGGCCGCGCACCCGGTGGGCCCTTTGCAGGCGACCTCTTCCCACTTGCCGCTCTTGCAGGTCAGGATACCCGTCTTGTCTTTACAGGCAGCCTCGCCCTCGGTCTTGCAGGCCTCACCCGCTTTGGGATCCTTCTTGCACCCCGACAAGGCGACGCAGAGGAGTGCCAACGCAGCGATGGTCGATCTCATGCCCGCTACGCTAGACGAAAGCGCGTCAGCGCGACAGAGCGAGGCCCGTCACACTGCTTCCCGCGTCCCCCGAAAAGCCGCTAATCTCACGGCGTTGAGCTTGAAGTGCTCGAGCTGGATGAATGGTGTGAAAGGTCTGGGCAGTGCGGTTCGGATGTCAGCGCTCGCATGCCTGATCAGTGGCCCATGGGCATGCTCCAAAAGCGAATCCGGGTCGGAGCCCAGTGCCAGTCCGGAGCGAGATGAAAACCGGCAGGCGCTACTCGCCCGGGACGCTCGACTTGCGAAGTTGTTCCAGGCGGTGCCCGCTAGCGCCGAGCCGTCAGACAAACCGTGCCCAGACGCGCAGATTGCCAAGGCGTTGAAGGGCGACCCCGGGCGCCTTGTGGTTGTCGAACGCGGTTTCCTCGAGCGCTTCGTGCGCCCGGACTCGGATTGGTATTCCGGCCAAGGCGCGCGGTTCAAAGGACTGACCACGCCGTCTTTCCGCATCTTGGCGCCTGCGGCCCGAGCTTCGACCAAGCAGGAAGTCATCGACGCGCTGTGGAACGCCAAGAAGCTCGAGCGCGACTACACCCACGTTGGCGTGTTGCAGGCCGAGACCCGCAAAGGCCCCGTGCTGAAAGGCGACAAGTACGAGGGCGGCGTGTTCGCGGGTACGCTTTACATCGCCGAGATGGGCAAGCTGGCCGTCCTGTGCACGGCGGCGATACAAGCGGAGAGCAGCGAAGCTGTCGCCGCCAAGGCTGGGGCTTCCGGCTCTGACGCCGCCTGGGCCGACTACATTTCGCAGGTCCGCAGCGCCGTGCACGCTGGCGTGCGCCGGATCTCGAAACAGCTCGAAGTAGACGTCGAGTAGGGGCCAGCGCCCCGGGGTTGGTGCTCTCCGCCCCACAGCCGGTCTGGGCTAGCAGACCGGCTTCACTGCTATTTTCGGGCTTTTGTCCAATCCGCGCTTGGTACGCACGCTGCAAAGCTCGGAGTCAGGTGCAGCGCGCCGGAACGGAGCGAAAACATGCGACGCCAGGGCCTAGCCTCAGATCTGCCAACCATGGGTGACATGGTCAACGAGTACCTAGTGCTGCGGGCCGTTGGGCAAGGCGGCGTGTCCACGGTGTACATCGTCGCCGACGTCCAGGACGACCAGCGTCCTCGCTACGCCCTGAAGTTGCTTCACCCGGAACTGGCGGTGCGACCCGAGGCCCACGCCATGCTCTATGACGAGGCCCGCGCTCTCGATCGCATCGATCACCCCAACGTCGTCCGTTTCGTGTCTCGAGGTACCTGGCAGGGTATTCCGTACATCGCCGTCGAGGCTGTCGACGGTCGCACCTACGCGTCGATCCTCAGCGCGAGCTGGCGATCTCAGCGTTTGGTTCCCCACGGGTTTCACTATGCCGTGCTAGCGCGAGTTGCTGCGGGTCTTCACGCTGCGCATTCGGCAACCGACTCTCGCGGCCGCCCGCTCCATATCGTGCACCGCGACGTCAAGCCCAACAACGTGCTCGTTGGCTACGACGGCCGCGTCAAGCTGATCGACTTGTCTGCGTCGCGCGCTCGCAAGCGGCAGTGTCGGACCCAGGCCGGCAAGGTCAAAGGAACACCCGCATATCTATCCCCGGAGCAGGTCGCGTCGCCGCGGGAGGTCGATCACCGTGCAGACGTTTGGGGGTTGGGCGTCATGGCCTGGGAAGCTCTTGCGGGAAGGCGCTTGTTTTCGACGCACAACTTCGGTGAAACCATCGCCCAAGTCATGCGGGCGGAGATCCCATATCTCTCCGAAGAAGCGCCGTCCGTACCCGAAAGCATCGCCAGCGTCGTGATGGCCTGCCTGCAGCGCGACCCCAATCGTCGCCCTTTCAGCGTTCGAAGCCTGGCTCTGCTATTCGCGGATGCGGCAGCAGGCCGGGGCTGGCCTGCGGATCGCGATCTCGGCCTAGAGCTGACTCGGATGGTGGATTCCTCTCAAAGCGTGTCGCATCGAGAAGTCTCGTCCGACAATCCCTTTGCCGACGACGACACGACCGCGCTCTACGTCCCCGTGGAGATCGAAATGGAGTCGGCGTAGCCGCGGCCCGCCTGACTCTAGTGGGGCAGGTGCGCTCCAGCCTCGAGCTTGATCGGGCACGGCGTGCCACGGCCAGCTGTGAGGCCTGGTAAAATCCCTACGGTTTGTGGTGTTCCATCCGTCGGCACGCCGATTGCGCGGCGCGACGTGATGCGTGCGATGCGAACACAGGATCATCCCGGTTCCCGGTTGGGTCGCGGACTACGCCAAGAAGAGCGGAGGCACCTGGACCAGGAAGGTCATCGACACGGCGGCCTACCGCCATGCGACGATCGCCCTCGACGGCACGCAGTCTCCATGGGTCGCCTACCAAACCTACGAAGCTACGTTTCGCCTGAAAGTCGCGCGCCCTTCGCCGACGGGCTTTTCCATCGACGACGTGACGAATCCAGGCTGCTGCTCGTCAACGAGTCGGATCGTTGCAGGAGCCGGAGGCGTGTTTCTATCTTGGAACGGCGACTACTCGAACAACGGTGGTGACACGCGCGCCTACAAATACTCGGGTAGCGGTTGGGACTACCTGGGCGCTCATGGCTACGCCGGGCCGCGCTTTGGAGCGGGCGTTGACGCGGCGGGCAAGCTGCACGTCGGCTATGACGACTCCTACGGTGGCATCAAAGAAGTCGTCCACGACGGAGTGAAGTACAGCTCCGCAGTGATCGCCTCGGGCATCAAGGGCGCCGCCACGACTCTGGATATCGAGGGCACGCACCGCGGTGTCCTGTATTGCGCTCCTTCGGTTGGTGTGAAGCTGGCGCGCGCCGGCTCGAGCTGGACGACGGACACCGTAACCTCGAACTCTTCTTACTACTGCGATGTCTCCTTCGACCCGACGGGGCGCGCTCACGTCGTGTACAAGGACAACGTTACGAAGAACGTGCACTACGCGAACTCCGGCGACGGCTACAAGGCGCTAACCGTGTCGCCAGGCACCTTCGTGGCGATTGCTGCTGATAAGAGCGGCGGGCCGCACATTGCCTACTCCAACGGCGGCAGCGTGTACTACGCACGGTGAGCACAGACGACGCTACCGCGCTCTACGCCCCACTGGAGTTCGAGATGGAGTCGGCGTCCCGAGCCCTAGGGCAAGCAACACACCGAGTAGGGGTCCTTGGCGCTCACGGACCCCGTGGGGCTGCCACCGCCGGGAGTGCAACTTCCGGCGACAGCGAGATTCGTCACCTCGATGCTTCGTGTGTCGGAAACCACGCCGCCGCTCACTTCCACGGGCGTGCAGCTCGTGGATAGGGTCGTTCCGGAACTCGAGCACGTGCTCGCGAGGTAGTCTTTGACCGTTGCGGTACAAGACAGCGCGCCAGGCGTGCAGCCGCAGGTGGAGCAGCCCCGAGTATCGACGAAGCCCACGTTCATCAGTGTTCGAACGGAATAGGGCGCCGGGCATGCCGGCACCACGCCCGCGGCGAAGATGCAGGTGCGAGAGTAGGGCGCGTCGGAGGGTGGCAAGCACTGGCTTGCGCCGCATCCGCCCCCGGATGGCGCGCTGCATAGGCGCATGTCCGTGTCCCAGGAGGGTGCAGGCAAGTTGTCGCTGCCTGCCTTGCTCGGGGTGCAGCTGGACGAACCCGTGGGCCCGCTGAAGATCACCTTGGCCGAGCTGGGATAGGCGCACCCGCCCGAGCAGTGGGTGAAGCCGGACTTGTAGCAGGACGAGTTCGGCTTCTTCGTCCAGCGAAGGTTGGTGCAGCTGCCGTTGCCTGAGTACTCCACCGTGACGTTGCTGGTGGAGCAGGTTGCTCCGGTGACGGGACCGCAGCCGCACTTGGCGCACTGGGTGGCACCAGCGATGGCAGAGTCCCCGCCGCTCAGCGCCTCGGCTGGAAACACGCTGGGGCAGCCGCCCAAGGTCTTTGCTTCGCCGAACACCACAGGCCCTTTGAACCCCGCGGGAGGCAGCGCGACACACCGGAACCCGGCGCTGGTGCAATCCAGGTCCTCGCAATCCGCCTTGTCGTCTCCATCGTCGTCCACGCCATTGGTGCAGTTCTCGTTGCCGGTATTGCCCACGCCGCCGCCGCCGCCGCTGCCGCCCAATCCGCCGCTGCCGGCGGCACCGCCGCTGCCCCCCAAACCGCCGCTCGCACTGCCGCCAATGCCCGCGGTCGCGCCGACGCCTCCGCCGAAACCTCCCGCGGCCCCCGCGACCCCCGCGCCCCCATCGGCGCCCTGGTTTTCGTAGTCGCCGTCGACGCCCAGCAAGGTCGTACAAGCCTGAGCGCCGCCCAGCAGCATGATCAGCAGCGCCCGTCGCAGCATCCCATCAATGTACCACGAACTCAGAAGCCTCCTACTAGCTGCAGGCCGCCTCCTTCCTCTGTTCCATAGGGCGCGACGGTCCAACGCAGACCGGCATCCGTGTAGCCGGTTCCAACGCCTTGGTAGTGCAGCAAGACGGGCAGGGCGAACCCGGCGCCAAAGCCGAGCCCCGCGCCAACGACGACGTCGCTCACGTAGTGGCGGTCGGCGACGAGGCGCGAGTAGCCGATCAGCGCCATCATCCCGACATTGACGCCACACGTGAGGATATCCGGGGCGCCCCCGCCATAGAGCGGCAAGTTCAGGTGGTGCGCGCAGATCAACCCCGCGCCCACGCCCGCGGCGGAGGTGTGACCACTGGGGAAGCTCGCGTAGGAACCGCGAAGACAAACTTGGTTGTAGCTCTTGTCCTTCTCGCAATCACTTACGTCCGGGCGCTCCCGGGCGATGTAGCGATGGCCCGCCCGGGTCAGCAGGCCCACGAACCCGACGGCTTGAATGTTCATCGCGGTCATCTGCCACGCAACCTCGAGATTGCCGCGGTCCGTCGCCAAGGGGGTGATGATGCCGTCCAAGATCGCCCAAGCCGGCGGCACAAGGAACAGCAAGTCGCCGAAATCCGCAGCGCGATTCCTCGCATCACGGGTTGAACCCACGATGGGGCTTCGTACACCGTCATCGATCAATACCCCGCCCGACCAATTGGCCTCGGTTGGCTTGGGCGCTTCGAGCTCGACCGCATAGTACGCGCCCACGATCGCGGCGGTGGCCACGTACTCGATCAGGTCGAAGCGACGCCACTCGGGTTGCCACACCAGCCGGTGTTCGGTCCCTGCGGTGGGTGCCTTTTCTTCGGCCTCGGCCGACGAAGCGACCGTGGCGAGAGCCAGGAACGCAACCCAGCTGGCTGATCTCAGTGTCAACTTCACTCGACCCACCAATATCAAGCGAGGTCATGGTGCCAACGAGTATTTCGGCAAGGGGCAGCGTCCGGGAGTTTGTTTTTTTGTTGGCAACAGAGCTGCCTTCGTCCTCGCTGCCCAGACGCGCATGTTCGCTCCCACGAGGCCCGCCGTCGTGCTCGTACAGATCTCGGTCCGATCCGCCGGGGTGGCGCACCTCTTGGCTGAAAGCCTGGGAAGAAAACCGCCAAGCCGCCAGGCCTCACCCATCAAGCTGTGTGGAATCATGAGCCGCCGGGGTGGGACGGTGACGGGAGCTCTACCGCGCCCCCGGCGCACCGGGCGAGGTGCCGATGACGCAAGGGTCCGGCACATCCAACCTAAAATAAAACCAAGCCAAGGCTTATATGCATTATGCATATAAGTTCCGCGTGCCTGCGGAAAGCCTCAGGTGTCTAGATAGGCGTGCAGTTCGCGGGGGAGGCGTTGTTTCGGGGTGGCGGATTGGGGTGGCGACGCCGCGCTTTGGGTGAGCCAGAGCAAGATGGGTCCTGGCGTGGCGAGCCGGTCGGTGCGGATCAGCGCGGCGAGGGCTTTGGCGGTGTAGGTGGGTTCGAGGTGGTAGCCTTCGAGATCGGTGGCGATGCGCGTGGCGTCATCGCCCGCGGGAGTCGCGCGACCGTAGCCGCCGCCGAGCTCCCGAGATTCCAGTACCAGGCGCTGCGGGTCGAAGCTTGGTTTGGGGAATGTGGCGTCGCGCGTGGATGCAAAGCGCGCGGTCTCTTCGTACAACGCACGAGCGCGAGCCATGTTGGAGTAGTTTTGGCTCGAGGCTCGGACTGCGAGCACGCGCGTCTTGCGCTTCGTGAGCGTCAGGCCCAGGGAGAGGCCAACCGCGCTGCCGAGAGTACCCGCTGCGATGACGATCCAGCTCGGTTCGGGTAACAGGCCGCCGCGGATCTGGGCGTCCAATTCCAGCGCGGCGCTCACGTAGGCTAGGTTGCCGAGGGCATTGGTTCCGCCCGCGGGGATGGCGGCGGGTGCTTTCGGATCTCGCCCCATGGCTGCGGTGGCTTCGGCTTCGGCGCGTCCGACCTCAGCGGCGAAGTGGATCTGCGCGTGGGTGTTTGCCATGGCGCGGAGCTGGGCGGCCACGTGGGTCGACGGGGGTTGCGGCGCGAGCACGATTTCGGCTTTCAGTCCGGCGCGCGGCGCGAAGAGCGCGGTGGCCAAGCATTGGTTGGAGCCGGCGCCGCCGAAGGTGACAACCGATGTTCGCTTCTGCTGCCGGGCGTCGGCGAGGAGCAACTCGAGCTTGCGCACCTTGCCGCCACCGAAGAAGGTGCTGGCCAGATCGTCACGCTTGACCCACAGCTCGAGACCGAGCTTACGACTCAGCTGTTTGGCGTGTTCACAGCGAGTTGGAAATTCACCCAAAGTCAGGTGGGCAAGCCCGAGGCTCGGGTGGCGCGCTTTCAGCAGGGAGTGTCCCGATTGGATCGGGGCGCGGGTTGGGCGGGGCTTTCGGGCGGCCAGCGTTCGCTTTTGGCGCCCGGCCCGTTCCGAAACGCTGCAGCTTGCAGCCGCCGCTGCCGCAAGCCACTCTCGCCGAGTCAGCCCCATTGCTCCCACGCGACAACGCGCGACTCTTCGCTCGGATTCCCGAGTCATGCCTTTGAGGGGTAGGCTGCTCGCGTGACGCCAGGGTTGCGAGCTATCGCTGTAGGCGCGGGGATCTTCTGCGCCGTCGGCTGCGACAAGGACAAACCGTCCGACAAGTCAGCGGCGACCCAAGTCGCGGCGTCTACCATCGCGCCCACGTCTGCCAGCTCCGCAATCGCTGCACCAAAATGGCCTGCGCCGCCCGCGCCATCGTCGTCCGCGGCTGTGTCCGCTTCCGATTGGGTTTCTGTGCCTGCCGGTGAATTCAGCTTTGGCTGTGATCCGGCGCCCGGCACCCATTGTCCCGAAGAGGAGCGCCCCAAACAAAAGCGCCACCTGGGCCGCTTTCGCATCCAACGCACCGAGGTCACCCAGGCTGACTATCAGAAGTGTATCGACGCCGGGCGCTGCACGATCCCCACCCATGCCTTCCAACCAAAACGGAAACCGAAGCATGCCGTGGTCGGTGTGAGTTGGAGTGAAGCTCGAGCCTATTGCGCGTTCATCGGCGGGCGCTTGCCCAGTGAAGCGGAGTGGGAGAAGGCGGCCCGCGGCAGCGACGGGCGCACTTATCCTTGGGGCAACGCCAAGCCGAGCTGCCAACTTGCCCACTACACTACGTGCAAGGTGCCGCGCCCCGCTGTCGGCAGCCACCCGAAAGGCGAGAGTCCCTTTGGCGTCTTGGACATGGCGGGTGGCGTCGACGAGTGGGTGGCAGACACGTACGTGGCGCGCAGTTCTGGTGCGAAAGCTTCGGGACAGCGCGTCGCTCGGGGTGGCGCTCACGATCCTTGGCACATTCGCAGCACGGCGCGCAGCGCTCTGGCGCCGGAGTTTCAGGGCGAGGATCTAGGCTTTCGCTGCGCGCGAGACTGAGCGGAAGCGTTGCTCTGGCGTCGCGCCAAGCGCGCGCCCTGCGTCGCTGGCGGCCTATCTTCCGGCGACCTGGGCTTCTGCTGCACGCGGAGCTACAGATCGGCTCATGACCCAGAGCAAATTGCCCGTGGCTGTTGTGGCGGCGGAGGTCGCACCACGCGACAAGCTGTCGAATTACCCTGAGCCATTTGCCTCGCGCATGCAGGGGCGAGTGAAGCGCGCGTTGGGCAACGCTTTCGGGCTGTCCACCTTCGGAGTCAACTTGACGCAGCTCGCACCGGGTGCGGCGTCGGCACTGCGCCATGCGCATACCAAGCAGGACGAGTTTGTGTACATCTTGTCGGGCCGTCCGTTGCTCATCACCGACGAAGGTGAAACCCAACTGAGCCCGGGCATGTGCGCGGGCTTCAAAGCGGGAACCGGCAACGGGCACCACTTGGTCAATCGCAGCGCCGAGGACGTGGTGTTTCTGGAAATTGGCGACCGCGGGCCCGGGGACGCTGCGATCTATCCGGACGATGACCTGAAGGCTGCACTGGGCAGTGACGGCAAGTGGCAGTTCACCCGCAAAGACGGAACGCCGTATTGACGGCGCCCCGCAGCTCGCTTCGTCTGGAGCCGTCTTGAACGAAGCTCGCATGACCTGGTGGGCCTTCGATTCGAAGAAGCCGCACCGACGCTATCAACTCAGCGTCACGACGGACGGCGTCGTCGTGGAGGGGCTGGAGGGCTCGCGCCTGTTTCCGCTGTCCGAAGGCAAGGTCGGCGTCGGCAAGTGGCTCGGGCGAGGGCCTGGGGTCGCGCTGTCGCTCGATGATGGCGAGGCCTTCGTGATTGGCGCGCGGGGTGCGCACTATGCCCACGAAAGCCGCGCGCCGGTGCAGCGGGTGAATGGGGAAATGGCTGCTCATGACTTCCACGCGTTCATGGTCGCGCTGCAGTCGGCGTGGCGCACTGTGCACCCGGCGCCTCAGGACTATCGTGGGCCCAGTCGCGAGCGGCGGACCATGCGCCAGTATTTCGACTTGCATCGAGTTTCTCGAGCCTTGAATTGGGTTCTCATTTCGCTCGCGCTGGTCATGAGCTTCGTGCTCGCGGCCAATCTTCGTATGAACTACCTGACCTTCATGGGTTCGTTTGTGGGACCGTTCGCGATCTTCCTGCTCATCAACCAAGCGCTGTCGGTTTGGGGTTTGAAGCGACCCAGCCATGGATTGGAATTCGACGATGGCCGGGTGCGCATTCGCAAGGGCGATCGCGTGCTCGAAGAAGCGGCGCGACAAGACGTCAACATCGAGTTCGACGACGTGCGCGCCCAAATCCACCTTGCCTTTCCGAGCGGGAACAGCTTCAAGCTCGCGCCCTATTCGCGGAAGACGAGGACGCCGCTGGGCTATTTCCCGCGGTCGTGGGAGCTGTACATCGCGCCCGAGAGTATCCCCATGCTGCGCGCGGCATGCTCTCCGTCCCCGGAGCCTTTCTCGCCCTTCGCACCGCCGGTGATTTCGGAACCGAGCGCGCCGCCGCGGGTTCGGGTCGACACAGACCGCCGCGCCGGCGACGGCTCTTTCGCCGACAGCGCCACCGGATTCGAAAGCCCGGCACCGAACGATTCCGCCGAGTTCGAAGAATCCGACCGGGACGACGCCGCACAGCTCGAAGAGGCGGCCTTGGACGAATTGGCCGACGAGGCGCGCGCGCGGCTGCGGCGTTGAGCGGCTACCCGAGCGGGCGCAGCGCAGCGGTGTTGGTTGCGACGCCCGGGAACCATCGGGCCCGCAGCGTTGTTGCGCCGTGGCCTCCCGTGTAAACCTCGCAGCATGAAACGACTCGGTGTTCTCACATTGCTTCCCCTCATCGTGGCTTGTGACAACTCGCCCAAGGCAAAGAACTACACGGTCGTGCTCGAAGATGCGGGCGGTTTGAAAACCGGCGCCAACGTGTACATCGCCGGCGTTCAGGTCGGGAGGGTGAACCAGGTCGATCTCGACGGAACGAAGGCGCGGGTTCAATTCGATCTGCGCAACGCTCGGGGCTTCAAGGTGACGACGAGCACCTGCGTTGGGGTAGGCTGGTATGGGCTTGGCAGCGACACGCATCTCAGCGTTGAGCCCGGCAAGGTCGAGGCAGCGACGATCGCACCCGGTGGCGAGATCAGTTGCGCCAGAGGCGCCCTCAGCAAGAAGGGTGAGGCCGCCATGGCCAGCGCAGAAAAACTCCTGTCCTCTGCGCTGAGCGGCAAGGGGCTCGTCTCGCGCCTGCTCCACGACAAGGAGCTCGCCGACAAGGTCGAGCGCTTCTTCGACAGCCCATTGGCGAACCCAAGCGCGGCGCCCAGCGCCAGCGCGCCTGCCGCTCCGGTGCCGATTTCGAAACCACCGAAACCGAAGCAACCCAAAGCTCCCCCGCCGCCGAAGGTCACGCCCAAGCCCAAGAGGCCAAAAGGCGACCTCGTGAACCCCTTCGACTAGGTGCGGTTTCGGTGGTTGGTTTGGGGGTCGAGTGACGCGCTGCGCGATACCCGACAGGTCGACGGGGTGCTGGGCCGGCGCTGGGCCGCGACTCTCGCTTCGGGCCTTGCTGGGTCGCTACTCCTAGGCGGCCGACTGGGCTACACAGGGCGCCATGGCTAAACGCAAGTACGAGGGTCGCTGTCACTGTGGGCGAGTGCGGTTTTCGTTTCAGTCCGACGAGATCACGACGGGCAAGCGCTGCAACTGTTCGATCTGCGTGCGCAAGGGCGCCGTGATGTCATCAGGCTACTTCCCGGCTGGGGACTTCGAGCTGCTCTCCGGCAAGGACGAGATGAGCGACTACCGCTGGGGCGACCACGACGTGAACCACTTGTTCTGCAAGCAGTGCGGGATCTACCCGTATCACGGCGACGACAAGCAGGGCTATCGCGTGAACTTGGGTTGCGTCGATGCCATCGATCCCTTTGCCCTCGAGATCACCGTCATTGACGGCCGCGCGATGTAGCTCTTCCAGAGCGCATCACTCGATCTGGACGCAGCGTTTCAACCAGGACTTCTCGTCGTGCGCGACGCAGTCAATGCGCACGCCCGGTTTCGGTTGGTCGTTCCACATCCATGGCTTGCAATCGGCTTTGGTGCGGCACAAGCCTCTCAAGCCCCCGTTGGGGTAGCTGCCGAAGCAACGCGAGCCCCAGTACAGCTCCATGCAGAACTGGAGTGCGCCGCAGTCAGCTGCGCCAGTACACTCGTAGGGATTGCCACCCTCGGCACGGCAATCGCCACTAGTAGAGCATTTTGGAGCACTCTCCTCGTCTCGGGGCACGCAACAAACCGGCGTAGCGCCCGAGCAGGTCAGTTTCCCGCAGCTCACACGACGCTCTGCGGCTGGAGTCAGGCAGCGCCCATCAACGCAGCGGTGGGGGGGCCGACAGCCGCCTTCGTCGCTGCACAGTTCGCCATGGGTGCAATCTCCAACCCCCGGAACGCAGCGCGCCGCGTACCAGTCCGGCATGCCCTCATCCGTCATGCAGCAGCGCTGCCTGCTGGCGCAGTCTCCGCTGTCGTCGCAGAGGAGCACCCGCCCGGAACTCGGTTCCTGCGCCGTCGCGGGTCGGCACACGGACGCTTCGAATTCCTGCTGAGCGAAACCCGGTTTCTCCGCGGTGCAGCGCAGGGTCTCGCCAACATCACAGCAGCGCTCCTTGCCGACTCTACAAGCGGCGTCGCCGCAGTTGATGCTGCGCGGCGCTGGGTCTTCCGGGCGAACGGCGCTCGCCGTTGGAACTGCCACCGGGGCAGACGCACCCCGTTCGGTCGGGCTGCGCCTGGCAGAGCGGCAATCGAAAAGGAAGAGGGCAATGCTCAACGCGAACAGCGCTCGCGAATGTGCAGCCGCCAAGATGCTGCTCACTCCTGTGTTTGCGCGGCGCCGATCCAACCTGCCCAGGGGTTGGAGCTCAGCGCGACGCCGAGCTGTTCGCTCAGCGATTCCGCGTCGGTTGCGTCACCTTTGGTCAGCACAATCCAGTCCCCCGACGAGTTGACGGACCATACCCACCAGGGTGAACCATCTTCGCCGCCGGTCACCCAGGCCCAGTGCAAATAGATGTCGCCATGGCGGGGGGCGAACCAGAGCGCCTCTACATCGTGGCGTTCGAAATAGCCCTCCAGGGTTTCACTCCACTCGTCGATGGGCACGAGCACGACGGTCAACCGCGCTTCACCCTCCTCCGCGATCTGAGCGACGTTGCCTTCTTGCGCCACGCCGTCCCAACGGTCGGGGGCGATGAACGAAAACGCGCCATCGAAGGCGTCCGAGAATTCGATCGGCACACCACTCCAGTCCCCTTCGGGATCCTGAAAGCTCTCCAAGAGCAGCTCGTCGGGCTTGGTCTCGAAGACTTCCGCGAGGCGTGGACCGACGCCCTCGACGGCTTGGTCAGGGATCGATCCCTCCTCGAGCCAGCTGCTCATCAAGGTGCACGTCAGATCGGTGAGGCTCTTTGACACGATGCGGCGGACCGTAACATGGGCCGCGGCGGCGCCAACCTGCGGTTGGCACTCGTGGTTGGTACCTCTCGGGTGCTTGCCAGGCAGTGCGACCTTCGACGTCGCGCAACCTGTCAGCACTGCGACGCGCGACGTGTTTCACGCCGTGACGGGTCGCGCTGCGTCGCACCAGCGTGCGACCCGTGGGGATCGGGACCGCCGCATGTTTTTGGCGCTCGCTGCTCCCCAAGAAGTGTGAACAGCAAGTTGGTATGGATCATGTAGGGGCATATCCGGCGCTCACTCACACTTCCCTCGGTGGGCGCACTTTTCGTGATGCTCGATGCTCCCCTCGGATTGAAAAGTTACAGTGCTGCAGCAGCGCTGCGCGGCTTGCCAGTCTTGGTTGCCGCCCTCAGCCTCAGCTGCACCGGGGAAATCAGCGGTTCGGGCGGCCCGGCACCTCCGCCGGATGTCGAACCGAAGCAGGTGCCCCAGAGTCTCCAGGTCGTCTCCGGCCAGGGCTTCTGCGTCGATATGGCGAGCGGTGAGCAGCTGGTTTCGGTCAGCCCCGAGGGCCACGCCTGGTTGGTCGCGGAGCAATCCACGACGAGCACGCTCCGAGTTTTGGACGCCTTCGACCAGAGCAACGTGCTGTCCGACGAGATCGAGCTGACGCAGATCCGACGCCTGCAAGCGTGGTCACAGACCGACGCGGCGATCATCACCGAGGACGGGCTGTGGCGGCTGGAAGACCTGGCGCGAGTGCAGCTGTCGCCGCCCCAAGGTTTCACGGCCACCGCCGGTTTCTGTGGCGATCCGGGAACCAACGGCTCGCTGCTCTGCAGTGGCAAGCTGTACGAACGACGCGAAGACGATCAGTGGTGGGGCTGGACGCCGGGTGCTGGCGGCAACGCGGCTCCCACGGAGTTGGTTCGTCATCAGGGCGAGTGCCAAGGCCGCGATGACAACGCGTGGATGACGTCTCCGGATGGCACGTTGTGGCGGGTCGCGCCGACCACCGTGCACCGCCCGGTCAAGTTCGAGGCGCTGAAAGCAGCCGCGGTCACCCGGGGTGCTGACGCGACGGTCACCCTCGGTGTCGTCGACGGCGAGCAACTCTGGGTGGGACCAGACGCCTGGCAACCCTGGACCTTCCCCGATGGCGCGCCCGAGAACTTGAGCGCAGCAGCTGGGCAGCTTTGGCTGACTTCTGGAGGGCGGCTGTTGCGGCTTTCGAGTGGGCAATGGCAGGAGGTCTCGTTGCCTAGCGGCGGCAGTGGCGCGATTGACAGCGTCTTCGCCCACGCTGGTGGTGTGTGGGTCAGCCGCGGAGGTTCTGCTTGCCATGTCGCGACGGGAGCAATGTTCCGCATCAGTGGGCTGCGCCCCTACAGCCGGAGCAAGGAGCTCGACTACAGCTTTTCCGTCACGCCTAGCGACGCGTCGGCCAGCGTGTCGGCTTCTCTCGACGGCAAGCCGCTCTTGCTGACGCCCGATTCGGCGTCCAATGCGATGACTGGCGACTTGCGCCTGAACGAAGTGGGATGGCACGAGCTGGTCGTCGAGTCCGCCGGCGCGAGCCGCACGCTGCTCATGAAGCGCTTGCCCGAGATCGAGCGCAGCTGGGAGGCGGACATCAAGCCGATAGTCGAAAAGCATTGCAGCGGCAGCGATTGCCACCGGGGCAGTTCGGATTCGGGTCCAGTGATGTCCACCTACGGAGCTTGGACCAACCTGTCCGAGCAGATCCAGAAGCGAGTTGTGGACGCGGGCAACATGCCCCCGGCCGCCAGCAAAGGAGCCGACTTCGGTGATGCCCAAGTGCAGGTCATCGCGCAGTGGTTGGCAGGAGGAATGGCGCCGTGAAGATTGGAGGCAAGAAGCGGTTTTGGGCGGATGGTATGCGCTCGGTTACGTCCGCAGTCGGTCTGAGCGTTCTGATCGTGAGTTGCGCCGGCGAGCTCGACACCAAAGACGGCCGCGCGGCTGGTGGCCCGGAAAACGGCAAAGAAACGACCTGGAAACCATCGGGTCCGACCGGCGAGTGCAACGTGGATGCGTTGCTGAAGCCCCACTCCTACGGCGGCAAGGTCAAGTCCCTGCTCACAGGGCTGCCTCTGGAAGACGCAGAGCTTCAACAGCTCGAGAGCGATCCGAACGCATTGGGTGGCCTGATCGACACCTGGATCGCCAGCGACTCAGCCAAGCCAATGCTGGAGCGCTTCTTCATGACCGCGTTCCAACAGACCGGCTTGGACAACGAGACCTTCTTCTACCCGCTTGGTTTCAACAACACGTCTCTGGGCCGCTTCTCGAATCCGAACAGCGCAACCACGGACGTGATGCTCAACGATAACTTCTCGGAGAGCTTCGCCCGTACGGCCTACGAGATCGTCAAGTCGGGTCAGGCTTGGAGCGAGGTCATCACCACCAACACGTTCATGATGACCACCGCGCAGATGGCCTACATGGCCTACCAGGACGACGTGGTCGTCGATGACGACGAGAAGAAGACCGTGCGCACCACGAATGGTCACTTCCCGCAGCTGCGTTTCGTGAGGAACCAGGCTGACGCGCCTCCCGCCAGTCAGGCGCTGGACCCGAACCACTCCAACTTCGGCAAGTTCTGGCACGGCCGCCTGAACGAGCTGCCTACCTCCTGCAATGTCGCAACCACGAACACGGTCGACACCACGAAGAACGTCAAAGGCCAGTGGCGCATCGCTAGCGGCGGCATCAATCCGTCTTACTACGTCTTTTCGACCATGTTCGGGCGGCACCAATCCCTCAGTCGTCATCAAGACGGCTGCAGTACCGGCTCGACGAACAAGGCGCCGTTGATGGAGCGCTCGGACTTCAGCGACTGGCGCATGGTCACGATCCGCAAGCCCGCCTCAGGTGAGTCCGGCACGGCGTTCTACGACCTGAAGAAGCTTCGCGGCCAAAACGAACTCGTGATCAACATGGATCGCCCCGGCTTCATCGGTTCACCGGGCTTCATCGGAACCTGGCCCAACAATGAAGACAACTCCGCGCGGGTCGTGATCAACCAGATCTTGATCGTTGCCCTGGGCGCCAGCTTCGAGGGCGTTGCGGTGAGCGATTTCGCGCCCGCCAGCCTCGACGAGGAGCATGCAGCTCCCGGCAGCGAGTGCTACGGCTGCCATCAGCAGATGGACCCGATGCGCGACTACGTTCGCGCCTCCTTCACCAACTTTGCTGGCCAGCAGCTCGATGAAGAGCGCAGCGCGTTGCCTGCGGACTTCGTCTTCGGCGAGATTCGAGAGAAGGGCAATGGCATCCTGGACCTGACCCAAGTCCTCGCTAGCCACCCCTACTTCGCACGCGCCTGGGCCCAGAAGCTCTGCTTCTACGCCAACTCTGCCGCCTGCCCCGAGGGTGATGAGTTTGACCGGGTGGTCAAGGCCTTCGACGACTCCAACCTGGACTTCCGGGTCTTGGTGCGCGAGCTGTTTTCCTCGCCGATGATCACCGGCAGAACTTGCGTCGCCGGAATCGACGCCGGCACCACGGCAACCATCGCGCGTCGCTCGCAGTTCTGTGCCCAGCTTTCTCACCGGCTCGAAGTCGACGACATCTGCGGCTTGCGCACTCTGTCTCAGGACAGCACGAGCCTGCAGAACGACGTGCGAGGCGCGACGGCATCGGTGCCGGACGACAGTTTCAGTCGAGCGGTGGTCGAACCGGTGACCATCAGCGAGACGGGCATGTTCACCCGCGCCAACCGCGAGGCCGCCTGCACCATTGCCGCCATGAAGGGCTTTGGCATCTTCGATGGCAAGTCGCAGCAAGAGGTCGTGGATGTGCTGGTGAGCAAAGTCATGGGTTTGCCCCCGAAGGATCCGCGCCACGCCGCCGCCAAGCAGATCTTGGAGGAGCACGTGAGCGACGCCCTCGATGCGGGCAAGAAGGAGCAAGAAGCACTGCAGTCGGCTTTCGTGGTTGCCTGCATGTCGCCAGGTTCAGCGGGCGTGGGCTTCTGAGGGATCGATGACGATGAGTAATAGCAAGATGAAGTTGAGCCGCCGCGGTGCCTTGGGCGCCTTCGCTACCGTCACCGGCGGATTGATCCTCCGTTCTCTGGCCACGGGCATTCCTGCCAAAGTACTGCTCGACCCGCTCAGCGCCCGCGCCGCGGATCTGCTGCCCGCCAAGATGTTGATCTTGAGCTGCTCCAGCTCTGGCGATCCCGTCAACGCCAACGTGCCTGGCACCTACGGCTTCAACGACGTCTACCACCCGCCGGATCCGGCCTTCGCCGAGACCAGCATGCAGCTCGGTTCGACTTCCACCAAGGGCGCCAAGGTCTGGGCCGACTTGCCGCAGAACATTCTCGACCGCACCTGTTTCTTCCACCACGCCACCTTCACGCCGGTGCACGGCGAGATGCGCCGCGTGCAGCGGATGATGGACGCCACCGAGAAGAACGACATGCTGATCAGCTTGCTCGCTCGTGAACTGGCGCCGCGTCTCGGAAGCGTGCAGTCGGACCCCGTGAGCTTGGGAGCCAATGGTGGCGAGTTGCTCAGCTCAGGCGGCCGCGTGCTCGCCAACGTCGGTCCGACGTCGGTCCAGAAGGCTCTGGGCGGCGTGGATGGCCCCTTGAAAGACCTGACTCAGCTCCGCGACAAGAGCATCGACAAGATGTACGCCCTGTACAAGGAGCACGGCACGCCGAGCCAGCGCACGATGCTGGACGCCTGGGCGCGCTCCCGCGACGAAGTACGCGGCATTGGCAACGCGCTGGTTTCCCGCCTGGATGCCATCAATGGCAACAACCAGATCAACCAGGTGCGCACCGCCGCGGTGCTCGCGGCTATGAACATCACGCCCGTCATCACCATGAAGCTCGATTTCGGCCGCGACAATCACACCGACGCGGGCTTGGCTCGGGAAGCCAGCCGGCACCAAACCGCCATCGCCGACATGCAGCTGCTCATGGATGAGCTCGACCAACTGCGCGCCCAGAACCTGCTCAAGCACGACGTGCTGCTTGGCTCTCTCAACGTCTTCGGCCGCACCCTCAAGAAGAAGAAGACCGCCGGACGCGATCACAACAAGGGTCACCACGTCACGGTGCTGATGGGCAACGGCATGAAGGGCAGCGTCATCGGCGGCATCAAGCCCAACAAGTCCGGCAAGGAATACGAAGCCCAAGCCATTGACTCGGTCACCGGCAAAGGTGGCGGTGAAGCGGACATCAAGTTCGAAGACACCCTCAACTCCTTGGGCAAAACCCTTGGCGTCGCACTGGGTGTGTCCTCGGAGCGCATGGACGAGATCCTGCCGAGCGGCAAAGTCGTACACGCCGCCATCGGTTGATCGGTTCACCGCCCCTCACGGCCGACTTGGTGACTGGTGTTGCCTTCACCAAGTGGATGCTCGCGCGGGCTGTTCGATTCGGTCCTATTGGCACACGTTGTTGGTGCAGCTGCTACCCGGGCAGGTCGTCGCGTTGCACTCTTGCTCGAAACAATAGATGCGGACGTTGGTTCGGTCGCAGAATTCGGTGTAGATCGACGACCACTTCAAGTCGCTATCAGCGAGGGAGCCCACTCGGGCACGAGGCGCGCCGCTCCCGTTGCTCGTGAAGCCGTAGCAACCGTCTGACGGTGAAGCGCTTCCCGAAGCGGTGGAGTTGGTCCACACCTCGCCTCCAGAGAGGACCTTGAGCTTTTGGCTGAGGTTGATCGGGTGGTCGAGTGCGCCATCCGTAAGATCACTCCAATTGCTCGCAATTTCGGTGCCGTCGAGCAGCCGGTAGGGGATCGTCGACTGGTGAAAGCGCGATGATGGACTACCGCTGCTCGTGGAAACCCATGCTCGCCAGAAGCTTCCCAATCCGGCATTTATCGCCGCGTTTCGGCACTTGTTGTCCGCGCCGTTCACGCCGTTGAGATCGCCGTCGTAGGTCTTCTGGGTCACGAATACCCGGGCTCCGGCTAGGCAGCTCGAGCCCACGCATACTGCGAGCGGGCCGCAATCGCTTGAGCACGCGCCGCCCCCAGACCCCCCGGAACCCGAGGCGCCGCCGGTCCCCCCAGAACCGCCTGAGCCCGAAGCGCCGCCGGTCCCGCCCGAGCCACCCGAACCCGAAACGCCGCCGCTGCCCCCCAGGCCCGAAGTTCCCCCGGAACCCCCAGCCCCCGAATTGCCACCAGCCCCGCCAGCCCCAGCCGAACCCGATACTCCACCAGCGGCAGCCAGACCCCCGCTACCACCCGATGTGCCAGCGGAACCGCCCGACGCCGCGGACCCGCCACTTCCCGCTGCGCCCGAGCTGGCCGCATCACCGCCCACACTAGGAAAGCCCGAGGCACCAGGGATCCCGCCGGAACTCGATGCTCCGACCCCGCCATCGCCAGGTGCTGCCCCATCTCCCTTGTCCTCCAGCCCACAACTCCAGCCCGTCAGTGCGACTAGGAGCAAGGTTGACGTCTTGGAGGTCAAGAAATCCGGCATCATTTCAGAATACACGAAGTGCCGAACTATTGACAACGCCATTGGGTCACCGATGCAGCTTATATGCGCAGCGCATATAAGCTGCATCGGTTTCCGCGTCAGCCGAAACTGTCGCTCATGTACTGGAGCAGGTAGTCGTGGAGTGCCGCGGTCGTGCCGGTTCCGAGCCTTGCCTGTCGGACTATTTTCAACCGGCGTCGATATAACTCATTCGGAGTGTCCTCTGCAGTACCAATCCGCTGCACGGGTGTGCCGCGTCGGTCGCTAGGCAGCGCATCGCGCAGCCCCTCGCATTGCCAACACGCGCCTTGCTTGCCCACCAAAGAGCAGAGGCCGGCGAAGGCTTCCTTCATTTTCGAGCGGGCGCTTGCCAGGCGATGGCGAAAGGTCGACACAGACATTCCAGCGATTTGAGCAGCCTCGTCGTTGGTGTGCTCCAGCACTTCCCTAAGGATGAGCGCGACCTCTTCCTCTGGCTCGAGAGAACGAGCTAAACACGAGAAGCAATAGGCGATGTGTTCACGGTATTCGTAACGAAAGCCCGGAGTTACTGCACGCGCTTCAATCTCGCCCATGACAGCGGGTGACTGCACGGCCGTGCTTGCCGCCTGGCTCTGCGCGGAGACGGGCCACCGCTTGCGGACGCGCAGGTGGTCCAGGCACTTTCTCGTGGTGATGGATAAGAGCCACGTCGATAGCGCGGCCTCACCTCGGAATTGCCCCAACCGTTGGAGAGCGACGACGAGGGTCTCTTGCACGATGTCGTCGGCATCATCGGGGTGGGCCAGCATGCGATAGGCCAAGGCTCGAAGCCGCGGCAGATGGGGCGCCATGAGGCGGTCGAAGGCCCGGGAGTCTCCGGCCCGAGCGCCATCGAGCAATTCGGCCTCGGTCTGCTGACTGATGCTCACGCCCTAACAATCCTAGAACTCGTGTGAAATCGCAAGGTTGGCAGGTTGTATGGGGTTCGGACGTCTAAGCAAGGATTCACAAACTCGAGGAGCTACCCATGTCCGAATCCAACAAGCAAATCGTCAACCGCTACTACGACGCCTGGCGCAAAGGAGGCGATTTCAGCGACGTTCCCCTTGCCAGCGACTTCAAGTTCGTTGGCCCAATTGATCAGTTTGATAGTGCCGAAGCGTTCCTGGCGATGAGCAAAGAGTTTGGCCCCATGGTGGACAAGCTCGAGGTGCATGAGCAACTGACGGGCAAAGACACGGTCATCAGCTGGTTCACTTTTGGCGTGAAGCAGCTGCCGGTCGCACCGTTCCCGTGTGCAGAGCGCATTCGCGTGGTTGACGGTAAGATCCGCTCTGCCGAGCTGCTCTACGACGCTCGCGAAATCGCCAAAGCAATGGGCCGCTGAGAGCCGCGAGGGCTGCGCTTGGGAGCGGTTCAACCAGCTCCACTCCCAAGCGTGAGCGCCTCGAAGACCTGATCCCAGCGTGGATGCGTCGCCGAGCACGGACAATCGCCTTGCCGGAGTGGTCATCGGAGGCAACGTACCTGTTACGGTGCACGCCTACCGCTACTTGACGAGCCCCGCCGTCGCGGCGTCCGGGGCGTCCGTCTTCTTGGAATACTATCGGTGGCTCAACAGCGACTTCGCCCCCTACATGCAAAACATCGTCGAAGTCTTCGACGGCTCCAAGTGGGAGCGGGTGTGGGAAACCGAAGGATCGCCGGGGATCACTGACAGCAGTTGGGTCAAGCAGTCCTTCGACATTACCCAGCACGCCAACGCCCAACTGCGTGTTCGTTTCGGCTATCAGGTTGGGGCCACCAACGCCTTCACAGTCTCCGGTTGGAATGTAGACGACGTCAAGGTCATCGCCGTGAATCTTGGCGTACAGCTCGTCTGCGTCACGGATCGAGATCTGATCGCTCTGCAGCGTTACCGGCGTGTAGCGATACTTGCCCTCCACGCGACAGCGACTCAGCAATTCCATCTCGCAACCCGAGTAGTGCACGGCAATGAGACCACGCCGAGCTTGGGACTCGAGGCTGGCTCGATCCGCCGAGGGCCACTCCACGATCAGGGGCCGCGACTGGCTTTTCTGAATCGAGCACTTCGCTTGTTTGTCCGTTGGCAGCTCCGGCAAGGGCGGTGGAGCGCTCACGCAGCCAATTCCGAGCACCGCGACGCCGGCCGCCAGCACAGGAAGCGGCAATGCAGCGGGCGAGTTGGGCGGAATGCGGCGCACGAGATGGCCTATATACGCCATTCGACCACATCGGCTCCCCTCGCGCCCCCGTTGTCTATCCCGTTGGGCGAAGCCCGTTGCGCGAACAGCACGCCGGCGAACTGAGCGCCGAGCGGCCCCATGGGCGGGGGGGCTTGCGAATCGAACTTGGGGTTCACATGTTGTTCGGTCCCCAGGAGGTGCTGCGATGAGTGATTCGAATAACGAGCTCGATCAAGCGCGCGCATTGCCGCGCGCGGAGTGGCGCAGCCATCCGCACTATCCCTCGCAAGTGCTCCTGCTCGGCAGCCACCAGAACTTCCGCGCCATCAGCGAGATCTTGGTCGAGGCTGCCGAGAGCGAAGTCGCGGCTGGTCGCCTCGACTCCCTGGAGCACTTGTTCGAGAGTTGGCAAGCCGGCATGAAGAACCACGAGCTCTACGAAGAAGCCAAGCTGTATCCATTCCTGCGGCGGCGCTATTGCGTGACCACCGAGTTGCTGGAGAAGGGGCACGAACAGCTCGGCGAGCTCAAGGAGCAGGTTCGGGTCGTTTTCGCCAGCGCCAACCGAGATGAGCTGCAGGACGCTCTGGCGATCTACGATCGTGCCCTCCACGCTCATCTGACCGAGGAAGAGGACTTGGTGATCCCGCTGCTATTGGCTCTCGAGCCCGAGGAGTTTGCGAGCTACGCCCACGGCAGCGTGCGCCAGGTTCTCGACCAGGCGGAGCTTCAGCATCGCTGCGGCTGCTGACGGACGCGACGAGTTTGCTGTCGGGAGCGCCGCCCGCTGTGCGCTTCAGCCTGGGGCCCGCGACTGGGTCCCTGACCTGCCGCGACGCCCCTCGGGGGCGGTCAGTCCGATGCGCGCTCGAGCCTGGCGACTTGCCGCATGTCAAGTCCCGTGGTTCCCTCTGCGCATGCGCAGCTCATCTCTGTTGGTCCTGATTGGTGTTTCCTCCCTCGGCCTCGTCGCGGCTTGTGGCTCCGACTCCGACGACAGCGGTGGCGGACCGAAGCCTGACGCAGGCATCGGTGGCATGAGCGGCACCGGGGGATTCGTGACAACAGGCGGATCCGGTGGGGTCGCGACCGGTGGCAGCACGAGCGGCGGCGCTTCGGGAACCGGCGCGACGGGTGGCACATCGGGTAGTGGCGGCTCGGCTGGTAGCGCGGGCTCTGCGGGTAGCGCTGGCTCCGCAGGCAGCGCGGGTAGTGCAGGCTCCGCGGGCAGCGGCGGTGGTTCGGGTAGCGGTGGCATCAGCTCGACGGGCGGAACGTCCGGCAGCGGTGGCATTAGTTCGACCGGTGGCACCTCGGGTTCCGGTGGAGCCAGCGGCGGCACCGGCGGCGTGGGCACGGGTGGTGCAGGAACCGGCGGCGTGGGCACGGGTGGAACACCCGCGTTCAGTTGCGCCACGGCGCCGGGCAGCGCGATCGAAGGCCAGCTCGGGGCCACGAAGGTTTCCGAGGGTTGGCAGGCCTTGAGCGTCGCCGGACCGAACACAAATCCATGGTGGAACACCCTGCTGTTCAAGGACGAGGGCTCCGAGAGGCTCCAAGGCAAGGTGGCGGGGATGTTCAGCACGCTGCCGGCCGGCAGCTACGACGTCGATTCCTCGGTCTTGGTCAGCCCGACCAGCAGCGTCCTCGGCGGTGGCGTGGTCTGCCTTGGTTCCGCGAAAATGGTCATCCTCCCGAGCCTTCGCAAAACCATCACCAGCACCGATGCCAAGTTCCTGGGCAAGTGCCCCAGTGGACCGGCCGTGGCCGGCGACGTGACGTTCTGCAGTGGCTGCGCGACCCAGGCCTCCGGCAGCATCGAGGGCAAAGCGGTCACGAACACCGCCGTGAACTTCTCGGGCAGTAGTGTTGGCACCCCGAACCTCAACGGTCGCAACAGTCAGCTCTACGTGCGCGCCTTCGTCGACAAGCCCCTCAGCCCCAACACCACCGGCAACGTCACCAGGGCCGTGATCGTCACTTTCCCCACCAGCACCTTCGCCGGTGGTGTGTACTGCGTCGGCTCCGGTTCCACCTTCAAGTGGGGCACCCCCAGCGGTACCGAAATGGTCCTGAAGAACTTGACCAAGGTTGGCACCTGCACACCCGGCGCGGGCACCGACAAAGTCGTGCTCTGCCGTTAGGACTCCCGGTCCCCTCTTCCGCGATGGGAGAGTGAATAGGAAGGTTGGAAGGCCCACGGTAACCGGTCCACGCTGTACGCGCCCCGGGTCTCCATTGCCGGTTGGGTTTTGGGCTGGGGGAGTTTCGTCGCTCCATCACGTCAACGTGAAGCCCGAAGGGTGCTGGCTCGCTCGGCGTTGAGATACGCTCTTTGGCATGGGTGGGAAGAAGCTTGTCTACGCCGCGCTCGCGGTGTCGAGCCTGGTTCTGTTCTTGG
Source organism: Polyangiaceae bacterium (assembly GCA_965222375.1). Lineage (GTDB taxonomy): Bacteria > Myxococcota_A > Polyangia > Polyangiales > Polyangiaceae > JACKEA01. Next base: position 119,205 of record CBDCTZ010000016.1, on the reverse strand, counting down.
GCGCGGCTTTTGGCCTGCAGTACTACGACGACATGAATTGGTCGAAACAGGTCGGAGAGGCCTGCACCCAGCGGACCGAGTGCCGTGGCATGTTCCCGGCCCAGTACTGCGTCGAGTCCTGGGACGAATCTGCCTACTGCACCGATCGCTGCGAAGCCGACACAGATTGCCCTCCCAACTGGAAGTGTCAGCGAAGCGAAGTCGACATCGACCTCCAGCGAGGCAAACACCTACGCCCCGACTTCGCCGGCTGGGATCCCGACAGCAACCAGGACCACATCCAAACTTGCCGACGACCCGCCATCACGAAGCCCGAGAGCTTTAACCGGTGATTGCGTTGGATTCGTCGGTTGGGGTCCCGCCAGCAATCAGGATCAGTTCTGGACTTGCCGGCGATCCGCCTTGTGCCGAGAGCTCCAACCGGTGATTGCGGTTCGGCTTCGAGGGCGAGTGCAGCGGGCGACCTCACGAAACCGATCGTCGCGGGAGCTCAGCGCCGTCCAGATGGTTTTTGGGTCGGGGGCATTTTGTAGCTCCCTGACGGACAACGTGGCGCCCGCAGCGTGCTCGCGAGGACGACCCCATCGCTGATGTAGAAGCCCGTGGGCCCGGTCACTGCGATGTCCCAGGTGCGCGCGAAGGGGTACGGTACAGATTTCGACGACTTCACCCGCGCGCCATCGATCCGATCTCCTGCGCGAAGCCCGCCAACGGTTCCGCTGCGGAGGTCGCTGCGAGACGCGCCGCGTGTCCCGCCGCTGCGGGGCGCGCCATCGATGGTCACGCCGGGGACGCGCAGGGCGAGATCACGCAGGTCTGTCCGGCGGGGCATAGAACGTCGACGCTGCACTCCGCGGCCCGTGCCGGATCCGATTGGCCAGCTCCGCTGCGCGCTGGCTCCTGCGTCGCTCTGCCGCAACTCACGCCGATCACCGACACGACCCAAATCCAACCCGGCCGTCGAAGACCCATGACGCTCACCATGCCACCAAGTGGAGGAGCGTGGGAGGAGTGGCTCGAGTTCTTCCTCGAGGGGGTCATCGAAGTGAGCGCCCAAGCCACAGAGACGGCCCGCGCCATCCTTCAGCTGCGCGAGCAGCACCGCAACGCAATTACGGAATCGCTCGGTCGCTCAGCAGGGAATGGCCACAAGGTTCTCGAGCACTTATACCGCCATCCGATTATCTCCGTGAGGGAGGCTCAGGACGTGATCGGAACGACGTTCCCTGCCGCAAATGACCTGGTCTCGAAGATGGTCGACCTGACCATCCTTCGTGAGATCACAGGCCAGGCTCGCAACAGGAAGTTCATGTACCCGTCATACATCAACCTGTTCACTGACAACTGATCTGCATCGACTTTTCGATCGGCTTCCGCTCCCAACCAGGTCGCAACGGCTTACTGTCAACTACTCGATTGCCGAGATCAAGCTCGTCGCAACGCAGGCTGAGCGCGACAGCCTGACGGTTGTTGCCTATCTTCTGCTGAGCTGGGTCGGGCTGCTCGTCCGGGCTAGATCCTGCCTACCCAGGTCCGACAATCCGGGCTGAGATACATTCGGAAATCGAGATCTGGGGCGGAGGAGAAAGGATTCGAACCTTCGGTGGGCGTAAACCCACGGCGGTTTTCAAAACCGCTGCCTTAGACCACTCGGCCACTCCTCCACGGCGGAGTTTTTGGCTGAAGTGCACGAGTGTCAAGCTGGCGAACGAATCGCGGCAGGCGCGCCGCGGGATGAAGCGCGAGATTAGGGAAGACGCGCCGGCACAGCGCTCGACCCCAAATCAAATGAGATAGCGCGGGGCTTACTGGGGTCAGTCGCAGGGCTTACTGGGGTCAGTCGCAGGGCTTCGCGGGGTCAGTCGTCGTAGTCGTAGCCGTAACCGTAGTCGTCGGTTGCGGCGGCGGACCCCGCTGCGCCGTCGCTGGTGGCGCTGGAAGGCGTCTTGTCGTCCGGGACCGTAAAGGCCTGCCATCCCGCGACGGCGCCTAGTAGGATCGTCGCGCCGAGTTGTGCGAGTAGTTTGCGCTTGGGGATCAGTCGGTGCGCTAGCGCTAGGGCGATGGGGACGGCGGCGAGAATGCCCAGCACCGCGACGCGCATTTCTGCGTAGAAGAAGGCCAGGGTGATGGCACCACCGAGCAGTGCGATCACCACCGGCACCGTCACCCGCAGATCGAGGGACCGCCGGTAGAGCCAACCAGCGACTGCCAAACCCGCGAAGGCAGACGTGGCCAGACCGCCGAACTGACCAATCGTGAGTGTGCCTGATGCCCCACACAGCGCTGCGGTCACGGTGCCGATCAAGACCAACAACCCACCGCCAGCAGGAGCATTGGCTTTTGCTAGGCTGACCCTGAGCAGCGCCCCAGCGAGCGTTGCTGCTGTCGCGATGGCCGCCAGTACCATGGCGAATCGGGCACCGGACATCTGAGCCGCGAGGGGGCGCAGCAAGACGTAGGCCCCGAGGGCGGCGGCGACCAATCCGACGACCAGGGCGAGGCCCCGCGCGCGTCCAGCGGAAACCAACGCTGCCAGGATCCCGAGCAGCGCGACGTGAGGCAGCCAGTGAGTGGCGTCATGGGGCGTCAGGTCAACGCCGAAGAGCGCGAAGTGACCCGCGACGTAGGCCAGGCCCAACGCGGCCGGGGCCAAATAGCGGTCGCCCGCCCACGGCTTCTCGCGCCGCGGGCGACCACTCAACAAGAGCAAGGCGCACACCACGCCTGGAAGTGCGATCCAGACGAGAGTGCTCGGGCCCATGTCGACTACTGGCGAATGCCTTCGACGGAGATGATCAAGCGAATCTCATCGCTGACCGCCTCCAGCATGTTCTTCATTTCGAAGTCGCTGCGCTTGATCGTGACGTTGCCTTCGAAGCCCGTGCGGAAAGACTTGTCCATTGGGAACTCGCCGGCCCCAATGTGCTCCATCGTCACGGTCACCGGTTTGGTCACGCCGTGAAGGGTCAAGTCTCCAGTGACGTCGTACTTGCCGCCGCCGGAATCCTTCACTTCCTTGCTCTTGAAAGTGATCTTCGGAAACTGCTTTACGTTCAGGAAGTCGGCATTCTTGAGGTGATCGTCCCGCTTCTTGCTGGCGGTGAAGATGCTTGCGGCATCGATCTCCAGCTCCACGGAGCTCTTGGCGGCGTCGTCACCAATCGTGATCGTGCCGTCGACTTTGTTGAAGCGGCCGTAAGTGTAGGACAGCCCGGCATGCTTGGCAGCGAACACAACGACGGAGTGCGCGACGTCCAGTTTGTAGGATCCCTTGGCGTCGGCCAGCTTCGGCGCGCCGCCTTGCGCAGGAGGCGTTTCCGGTTTGGGCTGTGGTTTGGGGGTTTCCGGCGTCTTGGCTGTCGTCGTGGGAGCTTCGCTCTTGGGCGTCTCCTTCTTGTCGCAGCCCATCAGTGCCAGCGACCCCGCCACCAGCAGCATCCCGCCTCGAAATCCCCAGGTCTTGATCTTGTTCATGGTGAAGATTCCTAAGGAGAGTCTTCGCCCGTGACAATGCCGCCAGCCGGAAAAGGCTGTCGCACTGGTGCAACAATCGAATGAAGCCAGTGGCGGGGCCGCCTCGTGGGTTCCATGATGCTGGTCACGTCGGTTCTGGAGTCGCCGTGGCGTTCGAGCAGAGCGCGATGCATACTGCCGGTGCGCTTGGTGGGAGGAGAAATGTTGCTTCGAAGACTCGCTTTGGGTGGCGCTGCGGCGCTCGTTGTTGTGGCAGGGCCAGTGGGATGCTCCAGCAAGGGCAGCGGTGGGGGCGGCGCTCCCGACGGCGGGGGCGGCCAAGCTGCCGCTGGTGGTTCGGGTGGCTCCGGTCTCGTCGGCACTGGAGGCTCGGGTCTCGTCGGTAGCGGCGGCACGGGCCTGACGGGTTCTGGCGGCTCTCCAACCACCGATCCATCCGCTCCGGGAAAGCAGCCGCCGGCGCCAGGAGGAGGCAGCGTTGGCACGGGTTCGACTCCGACGGTGCTCGCCATCCGCCGCGTGTTCCTGGGCGAAACCAATACGAGCGGGCAGCCCGATCCGAACGCCTGGGCGAACTATGGTTTCAATCTCGACGGCCTGCTTTCGACGAAGACGGGTTCCAATCACTGCACGCTGCAACCGAACACGCCGCCTTCCAACAAGGTGGACGGCACCGAGGGCATCGACAACGGCTTCGGCAAGAACGTCGTCCCGATTCTGAAGACACTCGTCCCTTCGCCTAGTGATGACACGAGTCTTGCCATCGAGCAGGGAGGCGCCACGGTGCTCCTGAAGCTGGACAACTTAGACAATGCGCCGAACCAGACGAACATCAGCGCTGCGCTTTACAAGGGAGCGCCGCTGCAGGGTCCGCCCGCGTGGAACGGCAGCGATGTGCGGCAGGTCCTGCCCGATTCCGTCAATGGCGGCAGTGTGAACCAGCCCCGAGTGAGGTTCCCAGCCAGCTACGTGGTTGGCGGAACGTGGGTAAGCGGCGGCAAAGGCCTGGTGGAGCTAAACATTGACATCGGCGGCTGGGCGATTTCGCTCGTCATTCTCAATGCGGTCATCACGATGAACGTCACCCCTGGTGGCGCGGGCGCTTCCAATGGCGTTATTTCCGGCCTCGTCAAGACGACTCAACTGGTCAGCGAGTTCGAGAAGGCCGCGGGTTACCTCACTGGCGGCCAGCTCTGTCCGGGCAACCCAACCCTCGAGGGTGCGCTGATCGCGATTCGCCAGACCAGCGACATCATGTCCGATGGAACCAACGGCGACCCTGCGAAGCACTGCGACGCGATCAGTGTTGCGATAGGCTTCGAAGCTAGCCCGGTGCAACTCGGTGGGGTCGCCAGTCCAACCCCCCCGCCACCTGATCCTTGTGTGAACTGACTCTGGATCCCGCGCAAGGAGCGTTCCCAAAACAAAGCACCTAATTCTGGGTTTTGGGATCGGCTACTAGGACGCAGCCCCAGCCGTCGTAGTCGCCGCCGTGTTCGTCGGCTAGGTCGGAGAGGGTCATCACGACTTCGTGGATGTGGTTGAGATTCACGGCGTCGTCGCGGTGCAAGGAGATGCCAAAGGGCAGCTCGGCGGCTTGGTCCGGGTTTGCGGGGCTGGGGCGGAAGCCGAGGGCTTCGGCGGCGCGGGCGTAGACGTCGCGCTTGTCGGCGTCGGGAAAGGCGATGAAGTGGTCGACCTCGCGGGGCACGTCGAGAGGATCGCCGCGGCTTTCGAGTTGTTGTACGACGCGGCGATCCATGATCCATTGCCAACGCTCGGCGTCCGGGAGCATGAAGTCTTCGTAGTAGTTCCAGTCGGCGTCTTCTTTGCTTCCGACCCGGTAACCACGCTCTCCGCTGGCCAGCGCCTCGACGATGATCTCTTCGAGGCGTTCTTCTTTGCCGCTCGGGCCGTAGAAGGTCAGTTGCCAGTCACCGTGGTTGCGCAGGCGGCCGACGTAGGTGAGGCCGGCTTCTTTGGCCTGGGCGGTGATGGTGTCTTCCAAAGCCCAGAGCGCCTCGGCGTCTTCGGGGCCGCCCATGCCGTGATCGGCTGGGTCGAGCATTTGCAGGCCCGCATAGTAGAGGGTGTCCGCGACGGGGCGTTCTCTTTGGAGCTTGAAGTTCAGGAAGATCGACGCTGGGGCGTCGTCCACCCGGCAATAGTAGAAGTCCCACTCGCCTTCGTCGTCGCTCATGAGTGGGACTGTAGGCGACTTTGTGGAAGCTTTGAACCCGCGGGTCGATAGCGGCGCGCTCGGCATGTTGATGGAGCGGCTAGAAAGTTTGAACTAGGTCCTCGAGGGCTCGCTGGCCGTCACGGAAGATGTGCCAACCGTCGCCGACGAGAACGGCCTCGACGGCAACCGCTTCGGTGAGTTGTCGGACGCTGCTGCGCGCGGCTTCGGGATCCGCGAGCTTCGGCTCTGGGAGTAGATTGAGCCTGCCGCCGAGGTGGCCACGCACCAAATCGCCGAAGATCAGAGTGTGGGGCTCGAGCAGGACGCAGAGTTCGCCTGGGGTCTTGGAGCCGGCGAGCTCTCGCACGCGCAATCCCGGTACGACTTCTTCGCCGTCTTCGAGCCAACGGTCGCAGGGTGCGGCGAGGTGGGATCGCTCCGCGCTGGGTCCGCAAAGTTCCGCCCCGTAACGTTGCTTCAACTCGGGGGCGGCACGCAGATGGTCGGAGTTGGTGACGATGATCGTGTCCACGCCGCCGAGGGCGTCCACGTGCTGTTGATCGTGATCCGACAGGGGCAGTGGGTCGACGATGACGTTGCCGTCGTTACGCAGCCAGAGCACGCTGTGGAAATCCAGATTGCGGGCCTCGTCGAATTGGGACCACGCGAATAGATTGTCGCGATGCAGGCGTTTCATGGGGGACATCCTGCGCGGTTGCGGCGGCTTTGGGTTAGGAAAAACGCGGGGTTTTGCCAAATGCCGGGGGCGCCTGGCGGAACGCGGCTGCACTGAACTCAGGAGCAGTGGGGTCATCAGGTTGCGCGAGGGATTGCCTTCAGCTAGCTTCGCCGCCCCTTTCGAAGGAGGCCTTTGTGGCGCGCGTTACCGTTGAAGATTGCTTGGAGCACGAAGAAAACCGTTTCGCACTGGTGGTGTTGGCATCACACCGCACCCGCCAGTTGATGAAAGGTGCTCCGGCGCTGGTGAATGCGAAGAACAAGGCTGCTGTCGTGAGCCTGCGTGAAATCGCCAAGGGCCGCGTCTACTGGCACCGGCAGAGTGAAGAGGTCGTTCGCGAGTACATCGCGGAGATCCAAGCCGCCGAACCGCAGTGAGCCCGCGCGCGGCGCGCAACAAATCTCGGCAATCTGTTCCCGGCCTGACCGCGGGCGATCTGGGTCAAGCGGGTGACCTGGGCGCCCTCGCCCACTACGCCGATCCTGCGTATTACGATCGCACTTACGCCAAGCGTGTCGAGGACGTTGCTTGGTACGTCAAGCAGGCCGAGCAAACCGGCGGACCCGTTCTCGAGTTGGGGGCCGGTAGTGGTCGCGTGACTTTGGCGCTGGCGCGCGCGGGCGTCGACGTGACAGCCGTCGATCTTTCGCGACCCATGTTGCGCGCCCTGGAGGAAAAGGTCTCCGAGGACCCAGCGCTATGCGCCCGAGTGACGCTGAAGCACGCGGATTTCGCTTCGCTTTCGCTGAGGCGCCGGTTCCCTCTGGTGATCGCGCCCTTCAACGTCGTGCTGCATCTCTACACGCTGGAGGAAGCGCGGAGCTTCTTCCACACGGTGCAAAAGCACCTGACGCCGAAGGGCGTCTTGGCCTTCGACTTTTCGATTCCGCAGCCTGCGGACCTATGTTTGGACCCGAACAAGCGCTATCGCGCCCCGCGCTTTCGCCACCCGACCACCGGGAAGCTGACTCGGTATGCCGAGCGCTTCGAATACGATCCGTTGCGGCAGTTGCTCGTGGTGTGGATGGAGTTTTTCCCGGAAGATGGCAGCCCGGGTTGGACCGTGCCGTTGACTCACCGGCAATTTTTTCCGTTGGAAATGCGCGGTCTGTTGGAGGCGGCGGGCTTTTCGGCGATCGAGTACTCTGGGGACTTCAGCGATGAGCCGCCAACGCACCAAGTCGACTCCATCGCCGTGACCTGTCGGGGGCCTCGCAAACGGCTCGCCCCCCGGCGCAAAAACCAAGGCTGAGGCCCGCTCCCCGGTCGTGCTTGCCCCAAGGCTGCTGCGTACTTACTTTGACGGAAGGCTATGGCCAGGGATTTTTACAAAGAACTCGGCGTCAAGCGTGATGCCGGGGCCGACGAGATCAAGAAGGCGTATCGCAAGCTCGCGGCGGAGCTGCACCCCGACAAGAACCCCAACGACAAGCAGGCCGAAGCGCGCTTCAAGTCGGTGAATCGCGCGTACCAGACCTTGAGCGACCAAGAGAAACGCTCGCTGTACGATGAGTTTGGCGAGGACGGCCTCAGAGAGGGTTTCGATGTACAGGCCGCTCGCGCCTACAAGCGCGCCGCCGGTGGGCGCGTTCGCTATGGTCGCAGCGGCAGTGTTGGCTTCGAGGAGATCTTTGGCGCTGCGCAGAACAGTGGCATCGGGGATCTATTCGGAGATCTCTTTGGCGGTCGTGCTCGCCGAGGGCCCGTCAAGGGACATGACGTATCGAGTGAGGTCACCGTCGACTTCATGAGCGCCATCCGCGGCGCAACCTTGAAACTGCGGGTTCAAGACGGCGGCGACGAGGTCGCGGTGCGGATCCCCGCGGGTGCGGCGGATGGGGATCGCGTGCGGGTTCCGGGTCACGGCGCTCCGGGAGTCGTCGGCGGGCCGCCTGGCGATCTGATGCTGTCGATTCGGGTTTCTTCGCATCCCGTGTTCGAACGAGACGGATTGGACCTGTATATGGATGTGCCCATCCTGCCCGGTGAAGCGTATCGCGGAGCGAAAGTGCGGGTCCCGACCCCGGATGGGACCGTCGCGTTGACCGTGCCCTCAGGCGCGCAGAGCGGCCAGGTCGTTCGCCTGAGGGGCCGCGGCGTGAAGCGCAGCAAGAAGACAGGTGACCTCTACGTGCGCTTCTTGGTGCGCCTGCCGGACGTACAAACCAAGGAGGTCGAGGCGGCTATCGAGACCCTGGACGCCGTCTTGGGCGACGACGTCCGCTCGGGTTTGCGGATCTAGGCGTTCAACCCAAGCGCGGTGCGGTGGGCTTCGGCGCGCTGGGTCGGCTCCGTAGCTCCGAGCCCGACGGCGGTGCGTCGGGTCGCAACCGACCCTCGTCGTCGAAGCGTTCGATCTCGGCGGTGACCCGTCGTAGAGCAGCCTGCTTTTCGTGGAAGGGCCGGAAGCTGGATTTGAAGCCGCCCACGATCATGCTCTTGATGTCCTTGAAGGACATGCCCATTTGGGTGTGGGCCAAGTAGAGCTCCTTGGATACGGACGTGTCCGTGATCAGGCGATTGTCGGTGTTGACGGTCACGCGCAACCCGAGATCGAAATAGAGAGTCAGCGGGTGGCTCGACAGATCGCGGACGGCACCGGTCTGCACGTTGCTGGAGGGGCAGCACTCCAGGGGGATGCGATGGTCGTTGACGTAGTGCAGCAGGTCGCCGCTTTCGCGTAGACGTACCCCGTGGCCGATTCTGTGCGCGCCGCAGACGTGGATGGCCTGGGCGACCGACTCGGGGCCGTAGGCTTCTCCAGCATGGATGGTGCAGTTGATGTTGTTGTCCCGCACGAGCTGGAAGGCCAGTTTGTGGTGTTTGGCCGGGTTGTCTGCCTCCGCGCCAGCCAGGTCGAAGCCGACGACGCCGCGGCCTTTGTAGGCGACGGCTAACTCCGCCATCTCGTAGGAGGATTCCGTCGAGATGTTGCGGATCCCGCAGATGATCACGTTGGCTTTAATGCCATAGGTTTCTCGGGCCCTGCGCAGACCGTCGAGTACGGCTTCCACGACCTTGGTCAACTTCAGCCCGCGCTGGGTGTGCAGCATGGGTGAGTAGCGCACTTCCATGTAGCGCACGTTTTCCCCATGGGCGTCTTCGGCAAGTTCGAAAGCGATGCGTTCCAAGCCCTCTTCGGTTTGCATCACCTTGAGGGTGATCTCGAAGCCGCGAAGGTAGTCGACTAGAGAGCCAAACATACGCCCGCAGCCAATGGCGTTGCGAAGGCCGTCCACGCTGTCGGCGGGCAGGGGGATCTGTTCTTCAGCCGCGAGCTCGAGGATGGTCTCGAGCCTCAGCGACCCGTCGACGTGCACATGCAGATCGGTTTTTGGCAGCGCTTGGAATACCTCGAAGGGGACGTGACCGTTTTCGTCGAGGTGTTCGGCGCTGTCTAGGTCTGCCATGTCTGAGCATAGCATGACTCAGGGTCAGCTAGTGGAGTCGTCCTCTTCGTCTGCTTCGTTCGCGGAGTCTCCGGCCCCTTGGGGGCCGCTTGGGTCGTCTTCGTCGTCTTCGTCTTCGTCTTCGTCTGCTTCGGCCTCCTCGGCTCGGGGCCCGGTCTTCTTGGATATCTTGGCCTTAGCGGTTTGGGGTGCGTGTGCCGCGCCGCCGCCGTTGGATCGCATGCGGCCGATCCCGACGGCCGCTCCGGCCAGGACGACCACGCCGATCAGGAATGCCCAGCCCGGTACTCCGGTGTTGCCGGCACCCTTGGCGGCGCGGTCGAAGGCTTCGCGAAAGACTTCTTCGCCTTGGGCGCCGACGATGATCTCGTTACCCACGTAGGTGGTGGGCAAGCCTTGGAAGCCGGCTTTTCGGAGGATTTGTGATTCCTTTCGGATCCCGGCCTCGGTCTTTGGGTCCTTCAGGCACGCGTCATATTTGTTTGCGTCGAGGGCCATTTGCACCGCGAGTCGTCGGTTCGATGCGACCGAGAGCTCCTCGGTCTCGAAGAGAGCGTCAGCCATCTCTTCACCTTTGCCCTGCTCGGCGGCGCAGACGTAAGCGCGGGCGGCGTCCATGGCGTGAGGGTGCCGATCCAAAGGCATGTTCATGCGCACGAAGTTCACTTGGCCCGGATAGTCGCGGGTGATCGCCTTCAGCTGCGGATGCAGCATGCGGCAGAAGGGGCACTGGAAGTCAGCGAACTCGACGACGTTGATCTTGCCGGCCACATAGAACGCCTGAATGGCTGCCGGCACATTGGGCTTGGGGCGAACTTTCGGCCAGATCAGTGGCGCGCCAATGGCAATGGCGCCCAGGGCGATCCAGCTGAAGCTCGGCAACACCTCGCCGTTGACGATCCTCGAGCCACCGGCACGCGTGTAGCCGAGCGCTGCTGCCCCTGCCGCAATGCCGGCGAGGTCGACAACCACACAATACGTGCAGATGTGACCGATCACGACCGCCTGCAGCAAGATCAAGAGCACGGCGATGACGCCGCCAGCTGTCGCCGTCGGGGCAATCCAGCGCTTCGCGCCAGCGGACTTGGAAAGCGACAGAACGTACAGCAGCCCGAAGCCCAAGAGTCCCAGCAAGGGAACGGGCACACCAGCGACGTAGCCGAAGCCGCTCGCGCGGACCGAAGCGCAACCCGAGCCTGGGCTGCAGAAAGCCGGATTGAAACTGGTGTAGTCCACCAGCAAGGCCGCACTGGTGGCCAGGGCGACCAGCACCGAAATTCGAAGCGCGATCATCCAGCCGGCAGTGTGCACGGACCGCATCTTAGACGCCCCTGGCGTTGCCGTGCAAAGACGCGGATTCATTCGCGGTTTTGTTCTGAACTCCCGCCAGCCCCGCGGCCGGGGATTCTGGGCTACAAGGCCCTCATGCGACCCCTTCCGTCCCGTGGAGACATCGTCGGCTGCTTGGCGGAATCCGGCCGGCCCCTGCACGCGCGTGCGATCGCCAAGCGCTGTGGTGTGCACGAAGCGTCCTATTCTCGCCTGCTCGAGCTCTTGGACCAACTGAGCTTCGATGGAACGATTGGGCGTCTGCCCGGCGGGCGGTTCAAGGCCCAGCCCAGGACCGATGGAGAAAGCTGGGAGGGCGTTCTGAGCGTCAATCCTCGCGGTTTCGGTTTCGTGACCGCGGTGGGGCAGCCCGACGTCTACATCGCGGCCGATGGCTTGGGTGCAGGTATGCACGGCGACAAGGTGTGCATCTCCGTGATCAGTCGAACCAGCCGTGGCCATGAGGGACGGATTGAAGCCATCGTGCAGCGCCGCAATCCGCGGGTCGCTGGCGTGCTGCATCGAAGGCGCAAGAGCAGTTGGCTCGAACCGGATGACACTCGCGTGCGCGGCCCGATCGTGCTGATCGGAAAACACGAAGGCGAGGATGGCGACGCCGCTGTCGTGACCATCACACGCTTTCCTGAGCGGGCCGACGAAAACCCCGAGGGCGAGTTGGTGGCCGTGCTCGGGGTGCCCGGAGACCCGAATTGCGAGGTCGCCAAGATCTTGGTGCGGGAACAGATCGAAGAGGACCATCCCGACGCCGCGGTTCGTGAAGCGGAGGCCCTTGCTGCTCGGCTACTCAAATCACCCAAAGAGGGGCGCGTCGACTTGCGCAACGTGCCTCTACCGACCATCGACCCCGAGGACGCTCGGGATCATGATGATGCCCTTTGGGTCGAGAAGACGCACGATGGCTATCGCGTGTGGATCGCCATTGCAGACGTGGCCGAGTACGTGGAACCGGGTTCAGCCCTGGACGCCGAGGCCGTGTCACGCGGTTGCACCATTTATATGCCGGATCGCGCGATTCCGATGCTGCCGGCGGCGCTGGCTTCCGATGTCTGCTCGCTGCTGCCAGACGCGGAGCGGCTCTGCATGTGCGTGGTCGCCGACATGGACAAGTCCGCGACGGTGACCCACTTCGAAATCGTCGAAGGCGTGATGCGTTCTCAGGCCATGCTGACCTACGGTGGTGTGGCCCGCGCTCTTGGATTCACCAACAAACCACCTCGCAGTGCGCCGGCGGAATCTTTGAAGAAGGGCCTAAAGTGCATCGACGAGGTGTCGCGCAAACTGCGCCGCAAGCGCATGAAGCGAGGCGCCCTCGATCTCGATCTGCCTGAACCCAAGGTGGTGTTGGATCCGAAGACTGGTGCGCCCATCGGGGTGGAGCGGCGCGCGGAAGACCCCGGAATCAAGCGCGCCTATCAGATGGTCGAAGAGCTGATGCTGCTCGCGAACGAGCTGGTCGCGGAATGGCTGAGTAGCAAGCGATCTCCGGCTGTGTACCGAGTGCACGCCCGCCCCGACGAGAAAAAGCTGGAGCGTCTCGCGGATGTAGCGGAGCGCCTGGGGGTGGCGGTGGATCTGAACGAGCTGGTCGACCCGCTTGGTGTTGGGCGCTTCTTGAAGAAGATTCACGACCACCCTCGCAAGAACGTATTGGAGATGCTGCTGCTTCGGTCCCTGAAGCAGGCCGTCTACGACATCGTGAACGTGGGGCACTTCGGCTTGGCTTCGGATGCCTACTTGCACTTCACCTCGCCTATCCGCCGTTATCCGGACATCGAGGTGCATCGTGCGGTGAAGTCCCTGTCTCGCGGCAACAAACCGGACACGTCGCCGAGCGCGGTCGAGGCCTTGCGTGCGTCTGCGACGCAATCCAGCGTGCGGGAGCGGGCGGCGATGGTCGTGGAGCGCGAGGTCGTGGATTTGTACCGTGTTCTGTACATGCGCGACCGCATCGGTGACGTGCTTGAGGGTACGATCTCCGCAATGGTGGGCAGTGGTGTCTTTGTGACTCTGCAGGAGCCCTTCGTGGACGTGTTGGTGCGCTACGACGCGCTCGGCCCGGATCGCTACGAGCTGGACGACAACGAGCTCTCCGTGGTGGGGCTCCACAGCGGCGACACCTTGCAACTCGGGGATCCCCTATTGGTGGAGATTGAGGACGTCGCGGTGTTGCGCCGCATGACCTACGCGCGCCGCGTTCCGCCGGACAAAGTCGTACGTGCAGCGGGCAAGGGCACCAAGGCTCGCGGCCGCGGCAGAAAGGGGCGGCCCGAGCAGGCGAGAGGGCGGAAGGCACCGCCCAAAGCCGAGGATCGGAAAAAGCAGGGCAAGAAGCGGCCGCGATTGCAGCGTGGCACTGGGCAGAGCCGTCGGCGCTGACCGCCATCGGCCTGAATTCACTCAAGTTTGTCCGGCGCACCTTGTGGGTGCCGAGCGAGACGAAGGCGCGCTTGTGCTGTGATAGTGTCTCCAGTCCGGGGCTCGCGTCCTCAGTCGTTTCGGAAAATGAACTCCGAAGATCCAACGGTCGTCGAAAAGCCCACATCCGGGCCCGCAACTGGCTCCCTGAGCGGGGAGGATGAGGAGCTTGTCGGGACGGTCCTGAACGACACCTACCGTATCGAGCGGATGGTGGGGGAAGGGGGCATGAGCCGCGTGTTCGAGGCGCGGCATATGCGCATCGCGCACAAACGGTATGCCTTGAAGGTGCTCAACGCGGATCTCTCCAGGAACACCGAGCTTGTTGAGCGATTCCAGCGAGAAGCCGACGCCGTTGCATCCCTGAGGCACGAGTCCATCGTCGAAGTCTTCGATGTCGGAGTCACGCCCCAGGGTGTGCCCTTCATGGTGTACGAGTTCTTGGACGGGCAAGATCTCGCGATCCTTCTCGAGGAAGTCAGCAGCCTGGATGGGCTAATCGCTGTGCGAATTGCGCGGCACGTGGCCGCAGCTTTGGCCGCCGCGCACGAGCGTGGAGTGGTGCACCGGGACCTCAAACCCGAGAACATCTTCTTGATGGGACCGGTGGCCAGTTCCGAGGTCAAGGTGATTGACTTTGGCTTGTCCCGCTTCGTCGACGGTTCGCGCTCGACGGTTACACGTGCGGGGGTGGTGATGGGCACACCCTCGTACATGTCGCCCGAACAGGCACGGGGCGAACGCGGCGATCATCGAACTGACATCTACGGCGTGGGTGCCATTCTGTACACCGCGGTGACGGGCCGACCGCCCTTCGAGGAAGAATCGCCCCAACAGACGATCCTGGCCGTGATGAGTCGAGAGCCCCAGCGGCCCAAGACCGTCAACCCTGCGGTCCCTGAGAGCGTGGAGCTAGTGATCCATCGAGCCATGGCGCGGGATCCTTCGGATCGCTACCAGTCCATGGCAGAGCTCCTCGCGGCGCTCACGACTCTCGAAGAGCAGTTGTCCGTCAACAACAAGCTGCCCGCGATGCGGGCCACCCAACAGTCGGTGGTGGCGCTGGAAACCGAGGACGACGTGCGCTGGGGTCGCGTTCGCCTGGCAGCACTCTTGATGGCCGCGGTTGGGTTGAGCGGCGCGATCGCTGTGGCGGCCGCCGTGGGTCTGGCCACATCCATCACGAAGCGGGAGTTGACCAATACCGAGCTGCTTATTGCGATGTTCGGCGTGATGGGCACGGCGCTGACCCCGGTCGTGCTGTTGGCGTCGCGAGTGCGACGCAAGATCTGGAACAACAGTGCGAAGGTCATCGATGCGGTGACAGCGATCCGCGCGCCTCTCGTGGCCGCTCTGGTTGGCTACGGGGTGGTGGTGCTCGCCCTGAGGTGTGCGCGCTACCTGACCCGCGACAGCTGGCCGTCCGCCTGGGTTGGCTGGGATTTGGCGCTGTTCATGATCGCCGCGGTTTGGGCCATCGCTACGATCATCAACCGCAAGGCAGGGCGTCGTCCCGAGCGCTGGGCCCGAATGTTGGCTGCGGTTGGGGTCAGGGTGTTCGCGGTGACCGTAACCCTGGCTGCCTTCGTGTTGGGGCTTCGGGCCATGAAACCCTTGCCCACGCGGGCGGCGCTGAGTAGCACCGCGTTGACGGCCGAGCCACCGACCGCAAAGTCAGCGGTGGCGCCTGATACCAGCGGCAGCGCCATGCCTGCCGCAAGTGCCACTGCGCCGGTGCAGCGGAACCTAGAGGGCGAAGTCGCCGAAGCCATGCGCAGTGGGCTGCCGGCGCTGCGCGCGCTGGCGGATCGACACCCCGACGAGCCCCAGGTGCTACGGGCTTGGGCCGTGCAAGCGGCCACGGAGGGTGGGCAAACCAAGGAGGCGCTGACCGCCTTCGAGAAACTGTTTCAAAAAGACCCGGCTCAGGCAGCGGACGACGCACTGCGGCCGCTGCTCATGAAGCTGGCTCACGGCGATGAGTCCGAAGCGGTGCTCGATCTCATGTCCCATAAGATGGGTTCGCATGGGCCAGACCTCCTATACGAACTCTATTTGAGCTCGCCGCAGCTGCACAAGTCAGCGAAGAAGCGGCTCGAATCGTCGGAGGTGCGCCAACGCTTCACCGCGGGCCTCGCCATTGCCTTTGATCTACGAAATGCGCCCAGCTGCAGCGCCAGAATTTCGCTGTTGCCTCGGGCGAAGAGTCAAGGTGATTCGCGTGCCATTGCTGCTTTGGCGCTGTACTCCACTGGCAAGAAGCGGGGTTGTGGCCGGTGGAAACGTCGGCCTTGCCCACCGATGTGCGCCTCTCAGGCCAAAGCGTTTCGCAAGACGATGAAGCACATCCGCCAGCGCCTGGCCGACGAGAAGAAGGCCTTGGAGGCACAAAAGGATCCGAAAGCCGCCAAGCCCACAAAGGGCAAGAAGAAGTAGGGCGCGGCGCGCTTTCAGGCACCCCGCCCTACGTCCTGGTGCTGTGGGTCTTCTTCATCGTGATCGTCGGAACGACGGCGTTCTGCGTCGCTCGCGCGGGCAGCTAGCATGGCGAGGGAGGATCAAGTGCAGGCGGCGCTGCAGTTCTTGCCCTGGCAAGCTTGCAGATCTTCGAACGCCTTCTTCGCCTCAAGGTTGGCGTTGAAGCAAGCCGTGTTGCACGCAACGTCATTCGGGGGACAGGCGTTGGCGCAGTCGACCAGTTTGAAGATGTCTGATGCTTGGAACAGCGCTTTGTTCTCTGAACAGCAGCTATTGGCAGAGCACTTTTCGCAGGCGTCGTCGTCGACGCTTGGCAGGCACGCGGAGCAGGTCGCAAACGGCACGAGCTCGGAGTTACAACCTTCGATCTTCAAATCTCCGTCAGGCTGACAAGACAGTTTGGCAGTGCTCTTGATGCATGCGCCGATGGCGTCGAACTCCGCCTTGCAGGTGCTGTACTGAGCATTGCAGTCCGTCAGGCAGCCTTGGTCTCGTTGGTGCAACCGACGCCCGCGGTCAGCGTGCAGACTTCTTCACACAGGGCGACTGCGCCACCACCGCTTCCCGCGGAGCCGCCGCTGCTGCTTCCGGCGGAGCCACCGCTTCCCGCGGAGCCACTGCTTCCCGCGGAACCGCCGCTGCTGCTTCCCGCAGAGCCGCCTCCGCCGCTGCTGCCGTCGGAGCTAGAGCCGCACCCCAGCGTGAAAGCCAACCCGGATACCAAGAAAAGACCAAGCACATTCAGCTTCATACGAAACCTCCAGGATCAAACTTTGGGATAGGACGCTGCGGTCGGAAACGTTTTCTCCAGCCCTCGCTGCCGAGTGGTGCCTACGCGCTCAGGGAGGCGTGACGTTCGAGGACCACGGGTTCGACCTGCTGCCCGGCGTGCCTACGCGCTCAGGGAGGCGTGAGTACTTCTGCCCCGAAGTAGGGCACGAGCGCCTTGGGGATGGTGACGCTGCCGTCCTTTTGTTGGTTCTGCTCCAAGAGGGCCACGAGAGTTCGCCCAACCGCTAGTGCCGAGCCGTTCAGTGTTGCGGCGAACATGGGTTTGGCTTTCGGCTGTGGGCGGTAGCGGATTCTGGCACGGCGTGCTTGGTATTGCCCGAAGCTCGAGCAGCTGGAGATCTCCCGATACGCCTGCTGCGACGGAAGCCAAACCTCGAGGTCGTAGCACTTCTCGGCGGAGAAGCTGATGTCGGCAGTGCACAGCTCCGTCACGCGGTAGTGCAGTTCCAGCCGTTTCAGGACTTCTTCCGCGTGTCCGCGCAACAGCTCGAGTTGGTCTAGCGCCTGACTGGGCTCGACGAAGCGCACGAGTTCCACCTTGTCGAATTGGTGTTGGCGGATTAGCCCGCGCACGTCTTTGCCATAGGAGCCTGCCTCGCTGCGAAAACAGGGCGTGTAGGCCGTGTAGGTGAGGGGCAACGACGAACCATCGAGGATTTCGTTGGCGTGCAGGTTGGTGACGGGAACCTCCGCCGTGGGGATCAAGTACAGGGCCGAAGGGTCCTCGGGGTCGCTGCGCTGGGTCTTGAACAGGTCGGCCTCGAACTTGGGTAGTTGGCCGGTTCCGCGCAAGGCGTCGCCCCGCACGAGAAACGGCGGGAGGACTTCCGTGTAGCCATGCTGTTTGGTGTGTAAGTCCAGCATGAAGGAGATCAGAGAACGCTCCAGCCGCGCGCCTGCACCCCAGAGCACCGCAAAGCGAGCGCCGGAAAGCTTGGCAGCGCGCTCGAAGTCCAAGATGCCCAGAGCTGCGCCCAGGTCCCAGTGGGCCTTGGGCTCGAAGTCGTAGCTCCTTGCCTCGCCCTGCACGTGCCGCACGACGTTGTCGTCCTCGTTTTCGCCATCCGGTGTCGAGGCATGGGGTGTATTGGGGATCCCGAGCAGGAGATCTTCTACTTCTTGCTCGACCTTGGACAGCTCGGTTTCGCGCTTCTTGATCTCGTTGGAGAGCGTCTTGAGCTCTGCGCGGCGCGCTTGGAAGGCCGCTTTGTCTGGACCCTTGGCCAGGGCACCCATCTCTTGGCTGGCTTGGTTGCGCTCCGCCTGGAGCTTTTCTGTCGCTTGGATCAAGGCGCGGCGGTTCGCGAAGAGCGTGTCCGCGGAGTCCAAACCGCTGGCTGCGTCTTCGGAGCGCCGCCGTAATGCGGCTTTGGTTTCCTCCAGGTGTTCGGCTACGTAGCGACCGTCCAGCATGGCCGGCGTCTTAGCGTCACTTTCGCCCTGCGTCGACAGCGATGGATCAATAGCCGACGCCGATGCCGACCCCCACGCTCACACCGCTTCGCGGCCGACGCAGCCAGTTTCGAACCCAGAGCACGTGGGTGACGAGAGTGCAGGTGCGCTGCTGGGGGCCCTGGCAACCTCGCCATACGCCACGGTCTTCTCGCTCGCCGTCCTCATCGAAGTACACGACCTGCCCGTTCGGCATGATGGCGAGCCATGCGGATGCAGCGCCGGGCGGAGCCGCGTTGCTCATGCCTACGCGTCCGAGTAGGCGGTTGTCGGTTCCAGCAACGTGTCCGTCGGGCAGGAGCACCGCGAGGGGCTCGTAGTCTTCGTCGACGACTCGACCGGCTCGGTCGATCACAAACAGCAGATCCCCGTCTTCGAGCACCTTTCCGTCTTTGGTGATCTCGATGCTGTCGTCGTCCGGGCGATCCCAACGAGCAGGCGCCAAGAGCAGTGGGGCGCCGCCAGTTTCCCAACGTGGCGGTGGATTCGGTGCACACGCTGACAGCGCAAAGACTGCGACGAGTCCGGCCAACCAGAAGGACCTCATACCTGAAGATATAGTCCGAAAAGCGTCCGAGCGCAGGCTGTGGGGCGCCCGGGGGCCATACAAGTTGGCTTGACATTCAGGCGTTGTCCGACGAAATGCCGAGGAATGAACGCCCGTATCCTCCGCTGCCTCGCCCTGTTCCCAATTCTCCTCGCCTGTGGGGGCTCTGGCAGCCCTGCCAACGATGCCGCGGTGGCGAAGGCCAAGAAGCAATCTCCGACCGGTGCCAAGGTGTACAAGAGCGAGTGCGCAGGTTGCCACGGCAGCCAAGGTCAGGGTTTGGGTGGCACTCCCGAGGTGATGGGTCCCACGGCGTTGCCGCTCAAAGGTGTCGGCGGTGACATCGGCCCCTTCAAGACAGCTCAAGACGTGTTCGACTACGTCAAGAAGGAGATGCCATTGCCCAAGAGCAAGGTCGGGTCCCTGAGTGACGAGGAGTACTGGGCCGTCGTCGAGTACATGCTGGTGGGCTCCAAACGGAAGGTTTCTCCGGGCCTGAGCGCGGAAAACGCCGCCGATGTGGTGGTGAATCAGTAGCCGCTTTCTTGGCCGTCAGCGGCGAGTCTGACCACCATTTCGCGCGAAAGCGCGCCATGGACTTCAGACGACCCGCCTCCGAGTTCCCGAACGACAATCTCGACCTTCACGATGGTGCTGTGTGGCGCTGTCGAGAGGTGACCGGCGCTTCTCGTGCCATCGTGCGTCCGCCAGTTGTCGTGGCGGCGCGGGAAGTGGCGCAGCCAGCGCAGGTTGCCGAGCCTGTCAACGTCGCGGAGATCATTGCCGAGGCCGTGGATCTGAGCGTCGCGGAGATCGTGGCGGAAACCGGAGACTTCTCCGACGCCCCGCCGAGCGAAGTCGATTCTGAAGTCATTGCCAAAGCGGTGGATGACGGAGTCGAAGAGATCATCGGACGGGCAGAAAGCGAAGCAGTTGCCGAGTTCATCGCGGACGCTGGGGACGAGGTCATTGCAGAGGTAGCGAGCGAGGGCGAAGTGGACGAGAGCGTCGCAGAATTCATTGCCGAGGTGGCTGACGAGGACGAAGCGGATTCTGTTGCGAACGAGGTGCCCGCGAGCGCTGTGGCACCAGTGCTCGAAGCGGCGAGCGAGGAGAGTCAAGCGTGTGAAGAAGAGTCCGCTCCTGAGGCCTTCGAGGCATTGCTCTCGACCTTGAGCGAGGTCGCGCTCGCTCGGGGTGCCACGCGAGCTGCTGCAGTGATTGGGGACTTGCTCCGCGCGGGTTCGACCCCGGCGGACTTGGTTTCCAAGGCTGGTATCGATGCCGGAGAATCTGCGGGCTTGCTAGTCAAGCGCGGCAAGCGGCTCGAGCTATCTTCCGCGACGAGTGAGGTCGCTCGAGCCTGGCGTGCAGCGCTTGATGGCAGTGGCGACCTCACTCAAATTGGCAATTCCACCCTCGATGGTTTCTGCTCGGAACTGCTGGCGACCATTTCTGCGGATACCGACTCGGTGCAGCAGATCCGCCGAGAGCTGCGCAGCCGAGGCGTTGCCGCGTTCGGGCTTCTCGAAGTCGCCGCCTGAGCCCAATTTCGCTAGCGAGAACGTGCGTTCGTCCTGACTGCGCCCGACGCCTATACTGCCCGGCGTGTCGGACGTGCTGTTGTTGGTGCCCTTCGAGTCCAAGTCGGGCTACGTGCTGGACGCCGCCCTGCGCAAGACGACCGGCGCTCACTTGGCGGCGCCGCTGGCTTCCGCGGCGCGAGAGCTCGAGGCTGCCCTGGGCGTCTGCTTCGATGCCGCTCCAAGCATTGCCGGGCAGAGCCTCGATCCAGGACCGCACCGCTCGTTGACGGCCGTCGCCTTGGCGACGCAGCTCGAGGCTGCCGGTCTGGACTGGGAAGCGCTGGACCCCGGTTCTTGGGATTTGCGGCAATGGTCGAAAGCGCTTTCGGTGTTGGCGCGGCGGAAGCCGAAGTGCGTTGGTGTGTCGACAACCTTCATGACCAGTCGCCCTTGGCTAGACGCACTGCTGGGCCTGGTTCGCAGAGATTTCCCGGACGCGGTCCTCGTGGTGGGCGGCTATTTCTACACCACGGATACTCAGGGCTTTCTCGAGTTGGACGCTGACGTGTACCTCGTGGGCGAGGGCGAAACGCGCTTTCCCGAGCTGGTTCGGCGGGTTTTGCGTGGCCAATCTTTGGCGACGATTCCAGGATTGTACCTTCGCAGCGCGGCAGATCAACTAGAGCACACGGGAACTCCGCCGGGGCTCTTCTTGGAGGAAGTCTCGGAACCGGACTTTGCCATCAGTTCGAGAATCTCTCCGGCTCACGAGCCCGCGCGCCTTCCCTACGCTGGCCTGGAGACGCAGCGCGGTTGCGGCTTCATGTGTGCGTTCTGCACCTATCGAACGCTTCCGACTTCCGCTGCCTTGAGCCCCGAAGCAGCCGCGCTTCGAGCCGCGCGGCTGCCTACTTCCTACGTGGAGCTCTATGACGCGACGGCGACGGCGCCACGAACGCGGTGGCGCGCTTTCTTGGACCAGTGTGCTGACGCAGAGTTGGGCAAGAAGCTCGGCGCATTCGGCCGAGCCTCGGATTTGGACGACGACACGGTCAATCGAATGGCCAGGGCGGGCGTCGCGCACGTCTTCATCGGTCAGGAAAGCGGTGACCAGCGGATGCTGAATCTGATGCGTAAGGGCACCAAGCTCGAGCAGTTTCAGCCGGCGCTAGACGCGTTGGGTGACGCGGGAATTACCGTGACTTTGGGTCTGATTCACGGGTTTCCTGGTGAAACATCGGCTTCCCTCGATGCCACCCGGTCGCTGCTCGCTCGGGTGAACGCCCGCTGTCCGGACCATCCGACGGCGTTCAGCTACGTGCTGTATCCCTTCGCCTTGCAGGACTATGCCGCGATCGCGTCGGACCCCGAGCTGAGCGAGGGTTCGACCCACTACTTTGGGTACTCCAGCGGGGACATGGATATCTCGGTGGTGTGCAGGGAGATCCTGCTGACGTTGTTGCACACGAGTCGCATCCCGCATGCGCCGGTTGCCGCCAGCGTGTTCCAGCGAGCACTGTCGCTTCCTACGTCGGTGATATCTGCGTCGTCGTCGCGCGGCGACATCTTTCGCTGGGCAAAGGCCCTCGAGTGCGGCGTGGCGCTGTTCATCGGGCGCGACGTATTTGGTAAACCCATCGACCGGGCAGAGCTCGAGGCACTCAAGCCAACCCTGCTGGCACCCTTCGAGCGGCGCCCATCTCGTCGCGCATCGCTGCGCAGTCGCGTCGAGAGCATGTTGATTCGCGGCTTGGCTCGGGAGTGGCGAACGAGTCCAGGTGCAACGGGGCCGCTCACTGAGACGCTGCTTTGGTACCTCACGCCGCGTGTGCACACATCGGCGCGGCGGACCGGCGCGGCGTTGCACGCGGAGCGCCTCCTCGCGGGCGTGGATCGCCGATACCGCAAGCTTCACGTAGTTGGAGACGCCCCCGTTCAGTAGCAGAATCGTCATGTCGCCAACGACTCTGGAGCAACTGCGTATGCCGCTGTTCGTGCGCGGCATGAATGCCACCGGGGTGCTGGTGCGCCCGCTGCTTCGGCGGCAGCTGGATCTCGAAGGACTTCTTCGTGCGGCCGAAGCGCAGACCGGGCTGTCGGACTATGGGGACCGCGGCTTCGTCCGTCCTCTGGCCAGGTTGCTGCAGGCGCTGACCCAGGAGGTGAGCTTGTCCGCCTTTGGACTCGCTGCAATGCGGTCCCACGTCCTGGCGTGTTTGCGCAAGCGCCTCGAGGTCCAGCGTTGGCTTTCGAGATTCGAGGAGATCGCCGACCAGCGTGTGGCACGACCCCTGTTCATCGTGGGCCTACCTCGGACGGGCTCCACCCATTTGCACCACCTGCTCTGCGCGGACCCGGCGGTGCGCGTTCCGCTGTTGTGGCAGCTGATGCAACCGACGCCGCCGCCGCAATCGGGGCTCGGGGAGCGCGACCCACGGATCGCGCGCGCGCGGCAAGCCGTGTCCCGCGGCTTGCGCCTCAACCCGGCCTTGTCGAAACTGCACCCCCACCGCGCGGACGGTCCCGAGGAGTGCCACTACCTGCTCGACCTTTCGTTCATGAATCCGTTGCTACCAGCAGGCGCTGCCTACGAGCGGTGGTTCCGGGCTCAGGACATGCGCGAAGCCTACAAATACCACCGCACTCTGCTGCGGTTGCTGCAGTGGCGCTGGCCAGGCCGCCATTGGGTCCTGAAAGGCGGTTTCCACCTATGGCACTTGAGTAGCCTGGCCAGTGTGTACCCGGATGCGAACTTCGTGTTCACACATCGCGATCCCGCGCAAGTGGTGCCGTCGACGGCCAGTTATGCGGCGGCGCGTTCGCAGGTCTTTTTCGGTGGTGTCGACCCTGCGCCGCTCGGCAGTGCGGTGCTGCAGTCCCTGACCGAGCTCGTCGCGAGTGGGCTCGCGCGTCGACGATGCATTTCAGATCAGCGCTGCTGGGACGTCGCGTATTCCGACCTGGTCGACAGCCCCATACGTGTCGTCGAAGGCATCTACGATCGCTTCGGGTACGAACTCGATGACACCGGGCGGCGCGGTATCGCTAGACAATTGTCGCGCGCGACGCATCACAGCCGCGGAGCCCATCGTTACTCCTTGCGTCAGTTTGGGCTCTCCGAGGAGCGAATTGCCGTCAGCATGTCGGGTTATCTCGACTTCCTCGCACAACGCGGCATCCGCCTCTAGCTCACTGCGGGTATTCGCAAAGCGGCTCGGCGCTTGACCGAGCCCCCACCCCCTCGTACCGTTTTTCCATGTCTTTGGTGCTTGTGGACCGCTTGTTGCGCCGCGGCGGATCGTCGCCTGCGACCACTGTGCACCCCAAGCCCGAGCGCATCTTTTGGTGGTGGGAGCAGATCTGCAACCTGTCCTGCAACCACTGCGATATCGGTCGACGCACCAAGAGCTACCGCTTAGAGCCCTCGCTTTCACTCAGCGAGAAACGCGAAGCGCTGCGGCGGCTGCGCAGCTTTGTCGGCGCGCCGTTCAGCCTCTCCTTTATCGCCGGTGAGCCGTTCTTGCATCGTGACCTGCTGGACGTCGTGGCGACCGCGCGCGACTTGGACGTGACCACGAGCGTCACCACCAACGGAACGCTGATCGCCACTCGACAGCGGGCAGAACGGGTCGTGCGCTCCGGGCTGTCGTTCATGGCCGTGTCCATCGACAGTGCGGACGCGGCCTATCACGATGCGAGTCGCGGCAAGAAAGGCGCATGGGTTCTTGCCAAGAAGGCCATCGAGCACATCCGGGAGGCGCGGGAGCGGCTCGGGCTGGAGCACCCGCGCGTATGGGTCAACAGCATCATCATGCGAGACAACCTCGACGGGTTGCTGCAGCTGTCGGATTGGGTGAAGAATGAAGGTATCGAGGGCCACAGCTTCCAGCCCGTCGCCAGCACGGACTTCTTCATGGGCGAACGCCCCCAGGGTGACCGTTGGTTCGAGAAGAGCCCGCTGTTCCCAGTTCCCGACGCAGCCATGGAGTTCGTGGCGGAGCTGGAGGGCCGCAAAGCGGCTGGCTATCCGATCCAGAACAGCGACAACGATTTTCGTCAGTGGCGCGCCTACTTCCGCGATCCGGTTGCCTTTGGAAAGCTGGAGAGCTGCGAGAGCGAATTGAAGACGCTACTCGTAACCGAACAGGGTCAGGTCAAGATGTGCCCGAACACGTGGGAGAGCTTCGGCCACATTCTGCGCCAGGATTTGCACAAAATGTGGACTGGCGCTGCTGCGGGCCGCGCCAGGGACCATGTGTATGAGTGTGCTTCCCAGTGCAAGATCTTGGCGAATACGAAAGACGACTTCTACTTCTGACGCACTGGTCATGACCTCCCAGCGCCCAGACACCGCCGGCGACAACGCCGAGTGGTTCGGAAGACGAAACGCTTTCGACTTCCTCGCGCGTGATGCCGACAACGTGCTGCGGTTGCAGGTTGTCGAAAAGCTCCTCGCGGACCCAATGGGGCAGCCGCGCCTACTCGATCTGGGTTGTGGAGATGGCCGAGTGGGTGAGCGACTGTCGCGACTCGGCTATCGAGTCACCGGTATGGACGTTTCGGAGCAAGCACTGGCTGAGGCCGCAGAGCGGGGCATCACGCCCCTCAAGGGGGATGTGAGTTCAGAAATCCCGGTACAGGCTGGTAATTTCGATGTCGTTTTCGCTGGCGAGATCATCGAGCACTTATTCGACACTCGTGCGTTCTTGGCGGAGGTGCGGCGCGTGTTGAAGCCCGGCGGCAAGCTGGTGCTGACCACGCCGAACCTGGCCCACCTACCGGACCGCTTCCGGCTATTGCTCGGGCGCGCGCCAATGCAGGTGCAACCGTTGCATCCGTACTTGAAGCTCCACATTCGCCCCTTCGCCCCCGGCACGTTGAAGCGGGCCCTTGCCGAGGCTGGCCTCGACGTCCAAGAGCTGTCGAGCACGCTGGTGGTCTTTCGCCGCGACCCCAGGGAACCCGAACAAGTGCGCTGGGCGTCTCGCTGGTTGGCGAAGTTGGTGCCCAGTCTCGGTAGCTTTCTCATCGTGGTCGCCTACCGCCGCTGATGTCCGCGGCTAGATTCGGAAGCGGTAGCCCTTTTCCGCGAGCTGCTCCAGGCTGAGGCCGAGGCCTTTCACCAACGGCGCCTTGGTACCCATGGGGACCTGGAACTCGCCGGCGTCCTCGAAGTCGAGCTTGATGGGTTCTCGAAACAGGCGCTCAAACCCCAGGCGCAGCTGCTTCCGAACATGCTCGCGCTCTTCCGGGGTCAGTTCGGCTTCGAAACCGAGCTGTACGACAAGCAGTTCGACGGACCGTTGCTGAACGCGAAACCAGCGAACGCCAGAGACGTGCTCGAATATGGCCATGACTCGAAAGGGGTCGTGCAGCTTGCCACCGGGCGTGACGATGAAGTCCAAGCGTCGCCCTTGAAGCTCCGTGAGCAGAGGTAGGCCACGCCCGCATGGGCACCGTGTTGCGCTCAGCGCACCCATATCGCCTACGCGGTAGCGGATGATTGGCATGGTGTGTTGAAACAAGTTCGTCAGCACGAGTTCACCAAGCTCCCCGGGCGCCGCCGTGGAGCCGTCTTCCCGCAACACCTCGACGAAAACCAAGTCCGAGTCCACGTGGTATCCGCCGCCCAGGGGACACTCCCAGGCCACGATCCCCGTTTCCTCGGTTGCGTAGAAGTCGACCAGAGGGGCGCCAAGGGCGTTTTCGATGAACCAGCGCGTTTGTGCATCCAAGACTTCGCCCCGAGAGAAGATGCGATGCGGTCGGTGCTCGAGGCCGCCGCGGGCCTCGGCTGCGAGCGCCAGCATACGCAGCCCTGCCAAGACGCCGTGAATGACTTCAGGTTGCATGCGCTCGATCTCGTCGAGGGCCGCGGCGGGCGAGAGCTCCACTGGATAAGGTATGCGGCGCCACAGGCCCATGCGCTGCAGGATGAAAGGCTTCGGTGGCAGATGTGCCGGGGCGTCCAATATCAGCTGAACGTGTCGCGGTCGCACCCCATGGCTAGAGAGCATGCGCAGCTCTTGAGCTCGGCGTTGAGCCTCACGCAAAGGGTCGAAATAGCCGACCGTCGGTGCGCCCGTGGACCCGCTGGAGCGCCGGGCCAGCAATTGATCACGGGGTGCCGCCCCGGAGCTGAACAGGGAGCTGCCGGCTGTCAGTAGATGCTCCTTCGTGAGGAGAGGGAGCTGGGTGAAGTTTTCGGCTCGGCCAACATCGGTCTCGGCGAAGCCAGCCGAGCCAAAGGCATCTCGATAGAAAGGAACGTCTCTGAAGGCCCGCGTCACCAGTGCCCTGCGCCGTCGACGCACCAACGCACGAAGTGCGGGCACGGGGAGCCAGGGAATTCCGATAAGCTCAGGAAGAAGTTTGAAGGCGCCCCGCGCGTAGGCCACAAGCAATTCCAAGCGGCGCTCTGCGTGAGGATCGGGGCCGCGAAGGTCAGCAGCGCCTTCGTCAGTAGAAGGCACCGGGGCCCTCTAGGAGATCGAATCGGGGCTTGCGTCGCGTGTGCTTCTTCAACCAAAGCATCGTCGCGACCGTGCCATGATAGGAGCGGATGGCGGCCGAGTCTGCGCGGAGTAGCAGCCCACCACTGGCGATGAGGAACTCCTGCAGCGAGTGGGTCAGAGTTTCCGGATCGCCGACGTTGGTCACGGGTGCCTTGCGTTCCGGAGTCGCCACCAGACCCATCCCGCCCAGCGCGAGATTGGCCAGACCGACGCCGCTGAACGCCCGAAGCCCGTCGGCGCCGTAGGGCGGGTCGGTGACGAACAAGTCGAACTTCACGCCCAGGCGGGGAAGGCGCCCCCGATAGACCCCGCGTAGATCGTGGGGGACGGTGCGGATCCGGCCTCGGGAGTGCTTCTTGACGACTGCGAGGAGCTGCTGGTCGAGATCCAGAACCGTTAGGTTGTGATAGCCCAAGAAATGCACGGCTAGCGATGCGAGATCGTCATCCCCGAGGAAGAGGATCCTGTCGCTCTTCTCGCAAATGGCCTCGATTGCCCGCATCCGCCGCACCATCGATGCAAAGTCGACGTGGTACGCGCCGAGCTCCGGCTTATCCTCGAGCCGTAGCGCCATGGCACGCCGGATTGCTGCATGCCGTTTGGTGCCGGAAGCCACCCGAGCCGTTCTAACGTCGTGAAAGAGCAGGACACAAGTGTGACGGAGCAGCCGAGCCAGAATCTGGGGCGGGCGCGGCGCTTTCTTCGTCACCTACCGGTGGCTTTGTTCTCCCTGTATGCTACCGCAGCCATCGCCGCTGGTGCCTATGTGCGTTTTCGCCTGTGGGACTCGCGGACCTTGCTTTCGAACCCCGTGGACTACTCTTGGCAGCTGTCGCTGCCTTGGCACGCTAGCCACGGGCAATGGGTCGGTCGCGACTTCCACTTCCCCATGGGCCCCTTGTGGCAAGCGCTCGCCTACTTTGGCGCCTTGCCCGGCGCGTTCGATGCAGCGCACGCGGCCGCTGGCATGCAAGCCGTGGTGCAAGCCCTCGGCGTGATCCTCTCCTTCGTCATTGCATGGCGCAGCACCAAGCATCCCCTCGCTCGCCTGCTTGTATATGGCTTGCTTGGGCTGCTCTGCTATGGCGCCGGCGTCGCGACCCTGAGGCCGATGCTTTCGCTCGCCCACGTGCTGCTCTACTTGCCCAGTGAGTCGAGCGAGCGGCGACCCACGGCACGCGATGCCGTCCTCGCGGCGGGTGTCGCCACCGTGGCAGCGCTGCTCTCCCTCGACCGCTTGGTGTTGGCGGGGGGAACCGTCGGCTTGATGGCGTGTGTCGAGCTGCTCCTTCGGTGGCGCCACGGACTTCCGTTGCGACCTGGGTTGAGGCGATTTGCGCTGTACCTCGTCGCGCAGGCTGGCTGGCTCGCCGGCGTGTGCGCCATCGGTCTTGGGCTCGGTGTGAGTCCGACTGAGTATGTTGCGGAGCAGCGCGCCATGGCGGCGTCCTACGCAGTCACTCTCGCGAAGACCGCAGAGGACAATGCGGCGAATGTGATCCTGCTCGTGGTGTGCGCCTGCATGGTTGCCTTGTTCGGGGTCGCATCCCGAGAGCGGCGCGCGTTGGAGGCGTGCTGGATCGCCGGAGCGTTGCCCCTCGCGGTCTTCGCCATTCCACAGCCCAACGCCGGGCATGTGTTCATGGGAGTGCTGCCATTGGTAGGCGTGCTGATCGTGATCGCCGCCCGGCCCAGCGCAGGCACGACGAAGACCCGCTCGGCGACGGCGCTCCTCGCCGCCATCTTCCTACTCGGCTGGTACGGCGCGCGCTCCGAAAACCTCTGGCTCAGTCCCAAGGTCTTTGCCGAGGCGTCGAAAGTACGGCGCGGTGAGCGAAAGCCCCAACTGGACTTCGCGACCGACATTTCGACGACCACCGCCTTCTTGCGAGACAAGAAGCGAACCCTCGACGGAGCTTGCGTGAGTCTGTCACCGGGGCTCTCAGTGGCTCACGCACTAGCGGACCTGCCGGGCCCCACGAGCATCGCGTTGCGCTGGAACAGCGAGCAGCAGCGCCGGCTCGGCCAGCGGATTCGTGAGGAGCGTTGCCCCACCTTCGTGTATCAGATCGGCAGCTTCGATCGCCCTGACCAGCCGAATTGGTTCTTGGGAGAAGACCTGTTCGTGATCAGCGAACTGTACGAAGTCGAGCGGCGCCTAGGGCCGGCGACTTTCGCGATGCGCCTCAGGCAAGTGCCCCTTCCTCCCAAGCGGCAGTCGCTACCCCTTGCCGAGGTGGGCCGCACGACGACGGTTTCGGTCCCTGGTGAACTGGTTCTGTCGCTGGGCCGAGAGCTCACCGGGCCCGACTTCCTGTGGTTGGACCACAGTTTCGAAATCCAAGAGCTGACGCGCATGTTGGGGGCGTCGCCGGAGATCTTCTACCGCTTCGAACGCGACGGAAAAGCGGTGAGTGCTGAAGTGCCTTGGACGGATGTTGCGATCAACACACGGACAAAAGCGACTCTGGCCGTCGACCCTGTCGACGCCGAGTGGCGCTGGATAGTCGCGCGTGCACGCAAGGAGCCCGCGCGAGCGGATTCAGTGCGGCTGCGTTTCGCGCCTCGGGGGAGATTGTCACCGAGCGAGATCGAGTTCGTGGTTCACGCGGCTGAGGCTTGGTCCCCACGGACCAAGGTTGTCACGCCGCGCAAGGCGCACTGCACGCCGAAAGCCGACTTGTTGGAGTCGGTGCAGTCGGGCGCCGCGATGCCGCGTGGGGTTGCCGTTCGACCCACGGAGCAGCGCTTCTTGTTGCACCCCACGCCCAAGCCCGAGCAGCCCGCTGAAGTGTATTTTCCGGTTCGCCCCTGCGGCTCCACCTGTCTGTACATGGAACTGGGTATCGAAATGCCCAAAGGTTCAGGCGACGGTGCGTTGGCAGAGGTGCATGTGCACGATGCGGATCAGCGTCCGGTCATCTTCCGCCAGGTGGTCTTGCCCGGCGAGCAGGCACACAAGATCGAATTGCCCTTGGACCGCTGGAAGGACCGGGACGTCTTGCTCCGCCTCGGCTCCGAGACCCGAGACAGCCCGGCAAACGACTTTCTGTTCGTTGGCAAACCCCGTCTGAATCGTTGCAGCAACCGCGCCGTGGTCGCTGAGAAGTTGCGGCGCCGGTTGGTTCGAGTCCCAAAGGGTTGGGCACGCCCCGAAGGACCGTCCTATGTCGCCATGTCGCCGAACGCGGCGCTCAGCTACCCCTTCTACGTCAGCGCTGACACCTGCGTTCGCGCCCAACCGAAATTGGAGGGCGGTGAGAGCACTCGGTTGGAGCTTGCGGTGTGGGTCGAGGTGGATGGCCGAAGGCACCGACTTTATCGTGAGACGCTGTCGGCCAGCCAAGACCCACCAGATCTGATCTTCTCGCTCCACGACTGGTTCCGGCGGCACCTTGCGCTCAGCTTGGAAACGCGGGTGATCGCGGGTTCGAAAGACGCGCGTTTGTTGCTTCAGAACTTCAGTGTTGGGTCATGTCCACAGAACTGATCCAACGTCTGAAGAAGCCCGGGAGGCTGAGTCTGATAGTGCTCGGCTATCTGACCTGCGCGGTCGTCGCGAACGCCCTGTGGTGGCATCTGTCCTTCGACGATTGGATGCTCGAGCGCCGCAAGTGGGACTACGGCTGGGAGTTGATGTTGCCGTGGGCTGCGCGCCAGGGCCGCTGGGTGGGTCGGGAACTCGCCTATCCGATCGGACCGCTGTGGCAAGCCCTGGCCACACTGCCCACTCTGGGGTCTCCGCTGACGGGTCCTCGGGTCGTCGCCGGCTTGCATCTCGTCTTTCCCCTCGCTTCCTTGGTGGTTTGCACGTTGCTGGTGTTGTCCCAGCCTCTGTCGCCGCGGGTTCGGGCAGCGGCCTTGTTGGGGATGAGCGTGTTTGCGTTGCACGACGACGTTCGGACCTTTCGCGCGATCCTGCCCCTCTCGGTCGTCCTGTACTACGCCGCCGAGGCACCTCGACAAGCGACGACCCGTCGCCGGGACTTGATCGTGGGCGGTCTGGTGACGGTAGGCGTGCTGCTCTCTTTCGACACCGGCCTATTGAGCCTGGCGAGCCTGCTCGTCATGTGCGGCTACGAGTCTTTCGTGTTGGCGGGAGGACGCCCCGCGCTGGTCAGGGGGCTGCGTGCACTTGCGGCGGTCGCTTTGTGGCAGTTCGTCGTCGCGGGTGTGTTGGCCCTGCTTGGGGGCAGTTACGCACACTTCGTCAAGAGCTCCTTTGACATCGTGCACGCCTACGGCACGACCATGCTGCTCGCCCCCACTGGTTTCGATCCGGCAGCGGCCATCGCGTTCGTGGTTTTCGCGACGCTACTTTCGGGGATCATTGCTTTGCTACGGGTCGAACCGGTGATCGGTACCTGGTTGGTGGGCGCGCTGCCCCTGGCGTACCGCACCGTGCTCCGTGCCGACGCAGAGCATCTGTATGCGGGGTTGGTTCCGCTGGCTGCCGTGCTCGTACTGGTCTGCGCGCGGACCCTACGCACGCAGCGTTTTGTGGCGGGGTTCGCCGGTCTTCTGTCTTTGATATTCGGGCTTGCATGGTTCGGCAGCCATCGCGATCGCCCATCCGCATGGGAACCGACCCGCTTTGTCGCTTTGTACCGGGCACTGCGCGCTCCGCCCCGCGTCGAGTACCAGGGCGAATTTGCGCGGCTACGGCGTTGGGTGGAAGCAAACCAACCGAAAGACGGCGGCTGCATCGGCCTGCCAGGCAGCGCGGAGTCCCTGCATGCACTCACGGGCGTGCCTGGACCCACGGAACTCATGCTGGGTTGGTCCGAACCCCTGCAGCGCGCCATGGCCGATCGAATTCGAGAGAAACGATGCCCTCACGCTGCCCGGGAGATCATTTCCTTTGACGGCGGTAGCTGGGGCTTCAGCGACATCATGCTGGCCCAGCACGAACTGTATGAACCAAGGGAGATGCTGGGTCCGGACCTGGTGGCCTCGGTATTGCGGGCAGTTCCCGTGCGACCCAAGCAGAGGCCGCTGTTCGCGGATTTGACTGCGGAGACGGAGCTGGCGCTTCCGGCGCGGGTGAGCATTCCGTTTGGTCGGCGCGTGCCCTGGGAAAACGCCGTGCGCCTCGAGTACTCCCTCGGCATCAGCGCAGCTCGGCTGCTCGTCGGGGGCGCGCCCATCTTGACGGTACGCTTCTTTGACGGCGACGAGCCCCTGTCCCGCCCCATGAGCGTGCCCTACGCCGGTGTTGGCGACAACCTCACGACCATCCTGCCCGTGGTTGCGGACGTGGCGGAATGGCGCTGGGTTGCGGGCCGCGCGCCAAAGATCGAACGTTTCGCGGATCGCATGGTGATCTCCGTTGCGCCACGCCCGGCTTCACCCAAGAGTGCATCGCTGAGAATTCACAGTCTGATGGAGCTTGCGCCCGGAGACGAGCCGCGCGCGCTACCGAAGAACTGTGAGGCGGGCACAGAGTTCGCGCGCGCTCATGATCGGGCGATGCCGCGT
This sequence comes from Polyangiaceae bacterium, assembly GCA_965222375.1. Lineage (GTDB taxonomy): Bacteria > Myxococcota_A > Polyangia > Polyangiales > Polyangiaceae > JACKEA01. Next base: position 86,844 of record CBDCTZ010000016.1, on the reverse strand, counting down.
TGGACGTCACCGGAGGTGAACGGCGACGACTTGCAACTTCGCCCCAACGCACCCGGCCAACCCCTGGCCGAGATGTTCTTGCCCACCGTCCCCTGCAAGGACACGTGCTTCTTCGGGCAGCTGAGTGTGGCCGGAGACGACCCGGACCCAGTTGAAGTCGAGGCGCACATCATCGATGGCTACGACCGCCCCCGGGTCGTGCATTACACGGCGAAACCAGGTGCCGACGCTCTGCCCATGGAATTGCCTCTGGCGCCTTGGGCAGGGCGGGATGTGGTTTTGCGTCTCGGGGTCAGTGCGCAAGGCCGGAGCAACAACCGTGGCGTCTTTCGGCGACCACGATTGGGAGCATGCAGCAGCCTGGTCAACTTGGCTCTCAACCTGCACCGAAGCGAATTCGAGCTCACCCAAGGTCAGGCTCGGGTGAGTGGCGCCGGGCTGGTGATGCAGCCGGAAGCCAGAGGGGTGCCTCCGACAGAAGTCTTGATCCCGGTATTGGCCAAGAAGGGTCGTTGCATCGCGCTGACCGGATTGCGAGAGCCGCGCTCCGAAAAGTCTGCGGGCGCCGCCTTGGATGTCGGAATCATGTACGGCTCTGATGTCGTTCGCCTGTCGCGGGTCGAGCTGGGGCCTGACAAAGAGCAGATCGATCTCGCAGACCTTCCCCTCAGCGAGTGGGATGGCCGCTGGGTCAAGCTCCGACTCGCGACCTGGACGTTATGGGACGCCGAAGCGCCTGAGACTCGCATCACGCGGCTGCGTGTACACCGCTGTGGGGATGGTGCGCCCTGGTTCGAAGACCAGCCTTAGGGCCGGCGCCGAAAACGCCTTCGCAGAGCCTCGGGGGACAGGGTGTGAAGGGCAGCGTCCTCCAAACAACCCGACGGATCGACCCGGGCAGCCTCGCGCGCAGGTTGAGTGTCTTGAAGATCCGCGATGAGCCGCCAGACCCACTCGCGCTCGTCTTTGGCCAATTCCTTCAATCGAAGTTCGCCGCCCTCGGCGAGTGCTCCTTCAACGCGTTCGGCGAGGGAGCGCAGATTCACGCTATCGGGCACACGCAGCAGGGAATTCCCTCGGGTAGGATTGTCCAAAGCGGCGCCGGTCGTCACACCAAGCAGCCCGCGGACCAATCGCTGACGCGCCGTGGAAACCGGCGCCTGCTCAGTTTCCGGGCCGGAGCTTGGCCCACGCAGGCGTAGCAACAACACCCAGACTCCAGCAGCAGCGGCTCCCAGGGAGCCTAGGAAGAAGAGCACTCTGCGCCGCGGTAGCCTCATGGCACGCTCGCCACCAACCTGTTGGCCAATCTCAGCGCTAGCGCGACGAGGGTGAGCGTCGGGCTGGTGCTGCCCAAGTGGGGGAAGGCCGCGCTACTCAGCACGTACAGATTCTCCGTGCCGCGCACCTGAAGGTCTGCGTCGCAGACGCCGCCTTCGCCCATGCCACAGCCGCCCCGGGGGCTGCCGCCCCACAGGTAGCCGTGACTGGTGCCATGGTGCACGTGTTCTGCGCCTAGAGCTCGCCCGAGCTCGTCAATGGCACTGGTGGCCGCCTGCATTGTTTTTTCGCCGCGCTCGCTCACCGCGTACTCGATGCGAGGGATGGGGTCCTTGTTGCTGTCGCGCCGATCCTGCGCCAGTCCAATCGAGCCGTTGGCTTCGAGTTCGACGGTTGCCACCACCATGACGCTGCGGCGCGCCGCCTCCTGGTAGCGCTGCGGCGAGTACTTCCCATGTCGCGTGACCCAGCGCAGCAAGCCCTCGGAGTCGTAGCGCCCCGCGGCGAACATCAGGTGGAAGCCGTCATGGTCCGAGCGGTTGGCGGCGACGCGGAAGTGATCCGTCGCGGAGGTCGAGAAACCCAGGCTCGTCCCCGTCTCCTCTTTGAGCACCAGCGTCGAGATGGTCACGAGGCTGTCGCCAAAGCCCGTGCCCAATGCGTCGCTGAATTCAGTCGCTTGGACGGGAAGAGATAGCTGGAGCAGCCTTGGACTTTCCACTCCGCCGGCGGCAATCACGATGCTTTCACCACGGATTCGAAGCTTGTTGCCAGTCTTTCGATCGACGGCGAGGACGTGCCCAATGCGGCGTGCGGAGGAGTCGAAGGCGACCCGAAGGGCCTGAGTGTGCGGATAGAGCGTCCCTCCCTTGCTTTGGAAGAAGGCCAAGTGCGACAGATCAGCCGAGTAGCGCGCCCCCGAGGGGCATAGATCGCATTGGCGGCAGCCGCGGCAGGCCGGTCGACCTCGGTACGGGCGCGACGCGATTGCGACGGGGTTGCTGTGCAGGTGCCACCCCAGGCGCTGCAGGGCGGGTTTCAGTAGCGCCAGGTCGCAGTAGGAAAAAGCGTGAGCGGGCAAAGGGAAAGGTTTCGAGCGAGCAGACGCATAGGGGCTGTCCGCGCCCGCGACCCCCAGTTCAGTTTCGGCTGCAGTCAACCAGGGTTCGAGCTGGTCGTAGCTCAGTGGCCAGTCACGTCCGCGATCCAATTGACTCCGCGCCTGCATCTCCTCCGCCAGGGGGCGCTGACAGAATGCGCGCCAGGTGAGACTCGTGCCGCCGGCAGCCGACACCCGGCTGTAGAAGTACGGCCGCTTGCTGCCGCTGGCAGCGAGGAACGCGGGTTGATCGCCTTTGAGGGCGTCGTGGTAGTTCATCGGTGCCCGATGTACGGCGCGGTTCGCGACCAGCTCTTTGCGCGTGACGAGTCCCTTGAACTTTGGCCCTCGCTCGAGGATCACGACCCGTTTGCCCGCCAGAGTGAGCTTGGCGCCCAGTACCGCCCCGGCGGGCCCCGCGCCGATGATGCAAACATCGGTTTCGATGGTTTGTGGTTTCACGCGATGCACCGAGCGCCTGCTTGGGACTTGCCGTGCCGTACTTGGATCAGCCGCCGCCGCGTGCGCGTCATGGTGTCAGCCTAATGCAGCCGGCCCTCGAAGACGGGAGGAACTGACGTGCTTGTGCAACACGAGCGTGAGCAGGCCCAAGGCGAACAACACCGCTCCCCGTATCGTCAGGGGCTGCCCTGGTCCCAGAGGACCGTCGATACACGCGACGCAGAGCGCTGCGCACAGGATTGCCCATCCAATGGCCCACCCGGCCCGGATTCGCGACTTCGATGCGAGTTCCGACAAGCGGTGGCAGGCGACCAGTCCCGCGGCCGCCGCGACGAATCGAGCGATCCCCGCCGCAAGCACACCAAAATGCGGCACGCCGCCGGCAATCAGGATCGCGAGCAAGGCCAAGTCGATCAAGCCAGCGATCGCCCACGGCCGCGTTTGGTGGGCAATGCCCGCTGCGATGCCGACGATCCGAACGCCACCACGCAAGACGGCTGCGAAGGTCAACCAGGGGATGACGCTGGGGGCGGCGCCATATTCCGGGGGCGCCAGAACGAACAACACTTCCGGCGCCGAAAGGCTCGCGACGAGTGCTGCCGCAGTCGCCGCGCTGAAGTAGAGCTGTGTCAGGCGTTGCAATGCCCGGGCACGCGACGCCACGTTCGAGCCGTAGACCCAGGGTTCGGCGGCGTGGAAGACGGCGTGCTGCACCACTTCGATCACCACTCCCGGAATGCTCGCGAAGTGGTACGCGGCTACGTTGGCCAGGGACGAGACCCGCTCGATCAACCAGCGGTCCATTGCGCCCAGGGTCCCCATCAGTGCCGCAATCGCGGCTGGCACGCCAAAGCGCAGCAACGCGACGTAGCGGGACAGACTGGGTCGACCCAGCGCCGCGCCCAACACCCGCGGAGCAATCACCCCGAACGCCGCACAAAACGCAAGCACAGGGATGCCGCCAGACCAACCAGGGCGTGTTCGAGCAACCACACGAAAACGAGTAGGCTCGTGGCCTCCATGACCGCGCCTACGACATGTGCCGTCGCAACCAGCCGGTGTCGCTCCTGTGCTCGGGCGATGGCAGCCAAAGCGTCGCCAACGCTCAGGCTGAAGAAGGCTCCTGCTGCCAGCACGGCGACGGGTGTGTGGGCTGGCGAAACTGCGTAGGTGAGGGTCACGAGCGCCACCGACCCAGTCCCAGCCAGCGTCACCCGCCCCCACCAAACGCTGGCGTTGGTCAGGCCCTAGTCCGTGGCTCCGCGCCCCGCGTAGCGCACCGTCGCTGAGCTCGTTCCCAGATCCGTCAGGCTGCGAAAGAGAAACAGAGCGACCCGAATCAGCACGTACTTGCCGAACACCTCGGGGGAGACAGCTCGCATCACCAACGGCAGAACCAGGAGCTGCAGCAGACGCGCGCTCGCGCCGGCCCCAAGATAGGCTGTCCCTCCGACTACGGCGCGGCGCAATCGTTTGGCTGGCTCGCGGTCCGGGTTTTCCTCACCCGCGTCAGGCGCTGTCATCACCCTCGCTTGGTGCAGACGATATCCACTGCTAGTGAGATCCCATGAGGATCCTCGGGATCTCCGCACTCTATCATGACAGTGCTGCGGCCATTCTCGAGGACGGCCGAGTCATCGCGGCGGCTCAAGAGGAGCGGTTCTCGCGCAAGAAGAATGACGCGAGCTTCCCGAACCAGGCCGTCGACTTCTGCCTGCGCCAAGCCAAGCTGGGCTCGGCCGCCGAGGTCGATCTCGTGGGCTTCTACGAATCCACACAGCTGAAGTTCGAGCGGATCCTGCAGACCCAGCTGACAGTCGCTCCCCGGGGATTCGAGACTTTTCGCAGTTCGGTTCTCCGTTGGCTCCGGGAGCGCACGCGCATAACCGGCTCGCTGCGGCGGGACTTGGACTTCGATGGGGAAATCGCGTGGTGCACGCACCACGAGGCCCACGCCGCCAGTGCGTTCTACCCGTCGCCCTTCACTCGAGCTGCCGTGGTTAGTTTGGACGGGGCCGGTGAGTGGGCCACCAGTGCGTGGGGCTACGGCGAGGGGCCTAGCCTGTCGCTACGCCAAGAGCTTCGTTTTCCCCACTCGCTGGGCTTGCTCTACTCGGCGATCACCTACCTGCTCGGATTCAGCGTCAACCGTGACGAGTACAAGGTCATGGGCCTCGCGCCCTATGGCACGCCTCGCCTTGCGCAGCGCTTCTACGAGGAACTCATCGACCTCAAGTCCGATGGCTCCTTTCGCCTGAACATGGCCTATTTCGACTACCAGGCGTTGCTTCGAATGGCGGGCGCCAAGCTAGAGCACTACTTGGGCATTCCGCGTCGTGCGCCCGAGGCTGCGCTGACGCCTGCCCACATGGATCTCGCCGCGTCATTGCAGTACGTGACCGAGGAAGTCGTGCGGCGCGTTGCACGTCACGCAGTTCAGTCCGCCGGAACTCGTGATCTTTGCTTGGCAGGGGGAGTGGCTCAAAACAGCGTAGCCAATGGGCGGCTGTTGCGTGATTCCGTCTGCGATCGACTCTGGGTTCAGCCCGCGGCCGGAGACGCCGGCGGCGCACTGGGTGCCGCGCTCTACTTGTGGCATCAGCGCCTAGGTCAGACACGAGAGCTCCGGGACGGTAGTGATGGCCAGGCGGGTTCCCTGCTCGGACCCCGCTTCGAGGAGGCAGCAGTTCGGGAGTACCTCTGCGCCAGCAAGATCCCCTTCGAAGAACTCGGAGCGACGGATGCCCTGTTAGACCGAACCGCACAGCTGATCGAGTCGGGGAGCGCGGTGGGTTGGTTTCAGGACCGCGCAGAGTTTGGCCCCCGTGCCCTTGGGGCGCGGTCGATTCTGGCGGACCCGCGTGAACCCGACATGCGGCGGCGGCTGAATGACCGAATCAAGCGCCGCGAGTCTTTCCGGCCCTTTGCGCCCGCTGTGCTGCGCGAAGCCGCTTCCGACTACTTCGAGCTCGAGGGTGACAGCGACTACATGGCCATCGTGGCCCAGGTTCGCTCAGAGCACGCTGCAGAAAGCGGCGAGTCTCCCCGCAGCCTCGACGCCGTGCGCTCCGAGCTGCCTGCCGTTACCCATGTGGACTACAGCGCTCGGGTTCAAACCGTGCGCCCGGACCACAATCCTCGCTTTCACGGCTTGCTTTCCAGGTTTGCAGAGCGCACGGGTTGCCCGGTATTGCTCAACACCAGCTTCAACGGGCGCGACGAGCCCATCGTGCAATCGCCCAGCGATGCCTACCGTTGCTTCACCCGAACCAGTCTCGACTACCTCGTCCTCGACCGCTTTTTGATCGCACGCCCTGATCAGCAAGCGCCAGCCGAGCTTGGACCCGACGAAGATCCCGGGGACTTTTTCACGATCTACGTTCTTGGCGGATCCACTGCAGCTGGCGAACCTTATGGCCCGGACTTGGACTTGGGAAAGTTGGTGGGGTTCTGCCTGGGGGGCACTAGGCAAGGTCGCGCCGTGCGGGTGGTGAACCTGGCCCACGCTGCGATGGATTCCGACGCCGTTCTCGAAGCTGCGCGCCAAGTGCCCGCATCGGCGTCTCTAGTGTTGCTCTACACCGGCCACAACGAGTACCTCCGCCATCAACCATCCGCGCTGGGTGCGCCTCTGGACTTCATACGCGGCCGCGGGCCCGCTCCAGCGCAGACCTCTGGCGTCGGGCCACTGCACCACGAGCGCGCTGTACGCAGGCTCACGCGCAACCTCGAAGCGAGCATCGAGCACCTGCAACGCCAGGGCATAGGGCTCGTGGTGGCGACTGCCGCGGGCAATCTGACGCAATGGGCGCCGAATCGTTCGCGCGTGGCCAAGCGCGGGAGCCTCAGGCAAGTCGCGTCGCTGATGACCCACGCGCGGCAGCGCGCGCGAGCTGGCGACAGCCACGAGGCAGTACAAACCGCTCGGCGTATCTTGCGCGTAGATCCCGGTGTGGCTTGGGCGCATTTCCTCCTCGCGCGGGAGCTGGCTGCTCAAGGACGGAAGCGGGAAGCGCTGCCGCACTTCCTAGCTGCCCGGGACCACGACGCTGCGCCAACCCGGTGCACCTCTGCGTTGAACACCGCGATTCGACAGGTCTGCGCTAGGCTCAGCGTGCCCCTCGCGGACTGTGCACAGCTCCTCGAAGCGTTGGATGAGTCCGGTCTGTTCTGGGACAATTGTCACCCCACTCTGGAGGGCTACCTACAGCTCGCTCTCTGTTTCCGCGAAGCGCTGAGCGACGGTGCTGCGCATCAAGCGGCTTTTCGGCGCCCGAACATCGAGGACGTGCGCCGCGCGTTCGCTCTGGACAGCGCGACTCAGACCGCGGTGCTTTGCTCACGTGTCCAATACCTGTTCGCGTTGGCGCTGCTGCAGAACTGGGACTCGGATGGCGCGCAGCGCCAAGTGGAAGAGTATCTGCGCCAAGCGGAGGCCCTCAGCCCGCATGACCCCGAGGTCCGGCGCGCTCGCGCGTTAGCTGCGGCCCTCGCCGGTGACGTGGACTCTGCCTGCGCGAACTACGAGAAGCTCCCTCGACGAATTGCGCGCGGGGACCTGCAGCAGCCGCAGATGCAGCCAGCGCTGCTTCGAACCACCGGGGCGGCTCTCTTCTCCCGCCTGGGGCTGCAGGTGCCCGGGGTGGCAGCGCGGGCTCGAACTCTGGTCGGAGTCAAAGCAGCACCGTTGCGCTCCCGAGTTTCGGCGTGGGCGGCCGCGTTGGCGTATTACGGCCTCGTCGTGCCGACGGGAGCTTGTTTTCGTGCGTTGGAGCCAAACGATCCAAACAGGACCCCAACGAGCCATTGGCAGCCGTACACACACCTACCCGAAGGTTTCGACCGCGAGCCCGGCCCGCAGTCGAAGCATTACCGCCGCTTGATCGCGTTTCTGCAGGCTCGGCGCAAACCCATGCTGTCGGCACTCGTTGCCGCGCTGATTCCCGCGGCTGCAGCCATGTCACCGCGGGAGCAGCCTCGACCCTACATCTACACTTTGTTCTGAAGCACTTCTTGGTCTCGCGTTTGTGTGGAGCTAGCGTGGCCGACGATGTCCTCAGCTCCGCTGATCGGATCCGGCGACGCCTTGCGGGCCGATCCCCTTGGGCTGCTCCTTCGAGCCGCGGACATTGCACCCGTGTGCAAGATTCAGCAGCAAGGGAAGGACGCCTATGTTCTCTCCGCCCCGGAGGATGTGCACGCGCTCCTAGTTCAAGACGGCGCTACGGTCGCAAAGACCCCTCGCTATCGCCGGGCCACCCGCTTTCTGGGGCGCGGACTGCTGTGGGCAGAAGGACAAGCACATCAACGCCAGCGAGGAGCACTGACCCCATGCTTCAGCCCTCGCGCCGTGCAGAGCTACGCGGCGGCAATCCTCCGACACTCGGAAGAAGCGGCGCGCAACTGGCATCACGGCGCGAGCGTGGATGTGCTGCAGAGCATGCTGCGCCTCAATGTTTCGATCGTGACCGAGTCGCTATTGGGTCAGCTTTCCGACGCGGACGTAGACACCATCGTGAGTGCGGTCCAGGAAGTTGATGCCTTGCTCGAGGCGCGGCTGGGGGGAGACAGCTCCCTCGCTCGGACATCGTGGCGAGCATGGCGGGCGCGAGCTGCAGTGCGGCAGATCGAAGGACTACTGCGGCGCTTACGTCAATCCGGCGTCGCCAGCGCACAATGCTCCGGGCAACTCCTTTCGCGGGCATCGCGGGAGCGTATCCGCGACGCTGGCTCCAGCGTGCGGGATGAAGCCGTGGGGCTGCTGGTCGCGTGTCAGGACACGACGCCCTATGTGCTCGCTTGGTGCCTTCACCTGCTGGCGCAGCAGAGCGAAACGGCGAGGGCAGTGCAACGGGAAGCGCGCCAATGCACTGCGCTGTCAGCAGCCGGCGCCGCTGAGCTTCCGCTTGCCCTCGCGGTGTTCAAAGAGACGCTGCGTTTGTATCCGCCGGCCTACATGACGATGCGCCAGGCGCGAACCAGCCTCGATGTTGGCGGCGTGACACTGAGCCCTGGGTCCAACCTCATTTTCAACATCTATGGCATCCAGCGGCGGCCAGATCTGTTCTCGGAGCCGGAGGAGTTCCGACCGCAGCGCTGGGGTGATGGTTTCGAGCAAACCCTGCCTCGCGGTGCGTACATCCCATTCATTGCGGGTCCTCGCCGCTGTATCGGAAGCCACTTCGCGCTGATGGAAGGCCAGCTCGTACTGGCGTCGCTGCTGCGGCAGGTTGGCTTCGGCGCAACACGCCAGGGATTGCGCCCTCGAGCAGCGCTGACCCTGCGACCACCCAAAGGCCACCGGCTGACCGTCACTCGGGGCGATCCCACGACGTGAGCCCGGTTGCTCCTGCGCGAGGGACGTCGGTATCCTCGGCCATGGGTCGAAAGCTGGCGGGTCGAGCCTCGTTGCAGGATGTACGCAACTTGCGCACTCGCCCCTTCGACTTCCTGCAGCAGGCTGCAGAGGCGGCGCCGGTCCTCCGAGTTTCGACGGGGCGAGACTCACTCTTCGTCGTGTCGTCCCCCGAGGCCGCCATGAGCGTGCTGGCCCAAGACCGCGGACTGTTCCGCAAGACCCAAGGCTATCGCTGGGCGTCGGGCTTTCTGGGGCGAAACCTGGGCTGGACCGACGGCCCGCAGCACCGCACGCGTAGGCGCATTCTAGCACCATCTTTCAGTCGCCCCGCCATCGAGCGCTACGCGGACGCCATGGCGGAGCTGGCCGAGGGCTTACAGCACAGTTGGCAGGACGACGCCCACATCGACGTGCTGCAAGCGATGCTGCAGCTCAACCTGGCGCTGGTGTCGCGCACGCTCTTCGGCAAGGACGTGGGGCCGGCTTCCGACGTCATCTCGGCGGTGGATCGCGTCGATCAACTCGTCCACGAACGCCTCGGGGCGCCTCGGGGTGTTCGCAAATGGCTGCCATCCCGCGCCAGCCTGAGCGGCAGAGCAGCCGTTCGCGTTTTGGATCGCGTGATCGCGCGGTTGATCCAGGAGGCGGGGCGGCGGCCGGTGCGAGATCTACTTTCCGTGCTGGTTCAGCAGCGCGCCGAAGACCTGCGAGCGAGCGGGTCTTCGCCTCGGGACGAGGCCGTGGGTCTCGCCATCGCCTGTCAGGACACGACCCCAAATGCCCTGGCCTGGGCCATCCACTGTCTGATCGCGAAGCCAGAGTTCGCCGCGGAGCTTCAAACTGAAGTCGATGAAGTGCTGGCCGGACGTGTTCCGAACGCCAGTGACGGCCCGCGGCTGCCCTGCGCGCTTCGGGTTTTCAAAGAAACCTTGCGGCTGTATCCACCGGTGTTCATGACAGTGCGTGAAGCCACCGAAGCCACGACGCTGTCGGGAGTAGCCGTGCCAAAGGGCGCGCGAGTAGTGCTCAACATCTACGGCATTCACCGCAACCCGCGACTCTTCGAGTCTCCCGACGAGTTCCGCCCAGGGCGTTGGACCAGGGAGTTCGAAACCGGCCTGCCCCGGGGTGGCTTCATCCCGTTCATCGAAGGACCCCGGCGCTGTCTGGGCAGCGGCTACGCTCTCATGGAGGGCCAGATGGTGCTTGCTACCTTGCTGCAGCGCGTGTCTTTCGAGCCTGTGAGTGACCATCCCGTTCAGCCCCTCGGCCAGGTCACGCTTCGCCCCCGGGATCCCATCATCGCTGTTATTCGGCGCAGAAAGCCGGCTAGCTAGTCCCTGGCACCTCGCGCTTTCGCTGTCCGGCCACTATGTTTCAAGCATGGGGCCGGACGTATTGCTGCTCGTGCCGTTCGAGCCCGACATGAACATGCTCTTTGACGAGCATGTCCGTCGAGTCACCGGCGCGCGCATCTACATGCCTCTGATGGAGGCCCACGCCAAGCTCGAAGCTCACATGGGCATGCGCATCTCCCTCCAGGCCGAAGAAGACGACACGATTTTTGGCGCGCCATCCGTCGCCCATCGGTCCCTCGGCGCCATCGCCATGGCGACTCACCTCGAGGCTGCAAAGCTCGATTGGGAGGTCTGCGATCCCGGCGTCACAGGGCTTTCTTTTTGGCGAAAGCGCCTCGAAACGGCGCGGCGCAATCCGCCCAAGGTCGTGGGGATCTCGACGACCTTCGTGATGAAAACCGCCTGGCTACGCACCCTGTGCCGCATGGTTCACAATGCGCTGCCCAAGGCGCAAATCGTGGTGGGTGGCTACTACTACTCCACGGATGCCGAGGGCTTCCTGTCTCTCGATGCCGATGTGTTCTGCATCGGCGAGGGCGAGCAGCGATTGGTGGACATCGTGCGAGCCCTTCACGACAAGGATCCGGCCGCGCTCCGGCGCATCCCGGGGATCTACATTCGCCGCCCGACAGGTGGCCTGGACTACACGGGTCGAGCAGAGGCCCTCGAGCTGGCACAGCTTCCAACGCCGAATTGGGCTCTGGCCAGCCGCATCGATCCCCCAATCGACTTGGCCCGCCATACCTTGATGCAGCCTGTGGAAACTCAGCGTGGCTGCGTCTTCAAGTGCGAGTTCTGTACCTTTCGGACTCTGGCCGAGCTCAGCGTGATGCCCGCGGATCGCGCCGTCGAGGAAATCCTGGGTTCGGCCTTGGCCCACAGCGGCATGATCAATCTCGCCGATGCCACCGCCTCGGTGCCCCACGCCCGTTGGCTCGAGGTCTTGCGCGGCCTCGCCGACCGCGGCGGCTGCCCTCTGCCGATCAGTGCCTTCGCCCGGGTCGCAGACATCGACGACGAGTGCGCCGACCTGATGGCTCGGGCGAACGTTCGCCTGCTCTTCATCGGACAGGAGTCCGGGGACCAACGACTGCTCAACGCCATGAAGAAGGGCACGAAGGTTTCCCAGATCCGTCCCGCCCTCGAGGCCTGTGCTCGACACGGAATCGGCACCTACTTCTCTTTCATTCACGGCTTCCCCGGAGAAACCGCCGAGTCCCTCGCGGCCACTCGAAAGCTGATCGTCAGCCTCAACCAAGGGCACGAAGAGCGCCCCGTGTGTTTCACCTACGCGCTCAATCCGTTTCAACTCTACGACTTCGCCACCGTCATCAAGAACGACGCGCTGCAGGATGCGGAGCACTACCTCTCTTATGCGACATCGGAATTCAACTCGCAGCAGATCGGCGACGAAGTACTCACCACCATGTTCGAGGCCGCCAAGGCTCCCGCGGCCCCCATCCCCATGGAGATCCTCAACCTGGTGGGCCTCTCGCGCGCCGCCGTCGTGTTCTCTGGCCCCGAGCGTTACCGCGCCTTCCACTTCCTCAAAGCCGTGTACCGCGGCGTCTGCTTGTTCGCCGAGCAACTGCGGGACGGCGTGAAGCCGCCCCACGCCCAACTGCGTGAAGTAGAACGCGCGCTCGAGCGTGATCGACACTTGCTACCCACCGGAGCTTCCGCCCTCCGAGCCCGAGCCCGCGGCGTCGCAAAAATGGCCGTGGCCCGCCAACTGAAGCGCGAGTGGCGCAGTGAGCAAAGCGCAGGCGCCGGTCCCCTCACTCGCGCGCTCTTGGTCTGGCTGCTCAGCAAGGGTCTCGGCTCTCTTCCCGACGCCCTCGACGAAACCGGACGCGTGCTGCAACCCGACGCTTCCACTCCGCAAGTTCGCGACGCGCAATCCGCCGCCGAAAGCCTGATCAGCGCCGCCCTCGCCAAAAAGAAGCGTCCAACAACCCGTCAGCGCTCCACATCGTCGCTCTGATCCAACCCGATTTTGCGAGGTGGCTAGATCGAACTGAGCTCGGACCTGCACGTCCATTGCTGGATTTGGCTGTTTGGGGGTCGCGGAGTTGGGGTGGCATTGGGGCCCTACTCTCGACTTGGCGCACCCAAGCGCGCCGCCAACAGGGTCGCACCTTGACTCGCCCGTGAACGTCCGCTTGCACGTAGGCGTCTGCTTGCACGTAGGCGTCCACCCTCGCCGATGCCTAGGCCGACGTTGAAGCCCAAGCCCACGTCGAAGTTCAAGTGCAAGCCGAAGTTCAGGCGCACGTGCAAGCTGAAGCTCAAGTCCGTGCAAGTAGTGCTCGAAGGCTATGATCCTGTTTGCTTCGAGTGTCTCGCAAGCTCTTTCAGGTAGTCGCCGACGGACAGTCCGTGGGCCGCGGCGAGCTTCTTCACCGTCTTCGCCTGCGGGAAGGTTTCGCCTTGCTCCAGACGGCGGACGTGTCGCTCGCTCAACCCAGCGACATCTCCCTGCCGAAGCCCCTTCTTCTCGCGGACGGTTCGGATGGCTTCAGCATATCGGGAGGCCTCCTGCCGAAACCCTGCTTCAGCCTCCCGCCGGTGCGCCGGATCCACTTGAACACGGATAGTGTCGAGGTTGATGTCGATATCGGCGTCAGGCCACCGCAGGCGGCTCCCACTCTTGCTGACTTCGAACCCCTGGAGCTGCTTCTTGCTCAATCTCGCGAGGGCGGGGATGTCCGACACGGGACAACGATAGAGCCGCGGCTCGCAGCTCCAGACGTACAGCGTGTCATCTTCGATCGACGCGGACGCGATGAGCTCCTTTTCGGCGTCCAGGCTGTGCGCGAGCACGAGACGCCGGGCGGCCTCTCGGTCGGGAGCCACGTAGGGATCCACCGTATTCGACGAGAGTCGCCTTGATACGAGAGCGAATGTCTGAAAGACAACGAGGCTCGCCGAGATGTTCGCCCCGCCGTCCGGGCCTAGGAATACGAGCGGAACAGTCGCGGGCGCACGTTCCAGCCAACGCTCGAACTCCGGGCGGCGCTTCTGGAGATCTTCCAGGAGCGCTACGAGCAGTCTGGCGACGGCGCGTTCCGACGGTTGTGAAACGATGCTGACGTTTGGCAACGCACCGAGCCGCTTCTGAACGACACTCTTGGAGGGCTCTGTAACGAGAACTTCGATTGCTACACCCATGAGTTCACCTGCGCGGTCCTGGGGTGGGGGCCGATACCTTCTGGTCCCACTCTTCGAGAAGCTGCTGGCGGTGTGCTTCAGCTGCTTGACATAGTGTGCGGAGCGTTGCAGCTCTGGGGCGGCGCCTGTTCCATCTAACTTCGATCATCTCGGACTGGTCTCGCAGAAAGAGCACGCGGACTTCCTAGTCGCCCGGTTGCTCCGCGTGGAAGTGGGGAGGTAGGTGGTCGTCCGAGTTGAACCAGAGGTCCAAGCCGGGGAGACCGAACGCCGCGACCCTGGCCACCGAGCTAGTTTAGGGCTCACCGGACAGTTTGTCAACCTGGTCGGTAATGTCCGGTTGCGTAGAGAGGCCCGTCCGCTACGCCGAACCCGCCAACCCGCGGCCCAGTTCTAGAGTAGTGGCCCAACGTCTCCACAATGCCGCGACCCCAAACCCACAAAGATCACCAAGGCGGGTCAGCGGGGTTTTTCTGCGCTGACCAGGTATTCGTAGAGTTCGCGTTTGCTGGTGCGTTTGCGAAGGCGAGTCACGGATGCGCGGCGAAAACCTGCGGCTTCGAGCTGCTTAGCGACAAGTTCTTCGACGGGAACGACCTCGTCGAAGAACTTCGAGTTGCCGACGATGTAGTGCACGGTGCCGCCGTGATCGACGCGCTGAAAAGCGCTTCGGACGTGGCGGTCCATGTCCTCGAAGTAGCGATCGACGTAGTTGCCCAGCAAGGCGCTCTGCTCTCGAATCACTTTGATGGAGCGGCTGAGCTTGCGTGGCATGCGGCGCTCGGAAGGGCGCCAATGGGCGAGGCGACTGGTGGCAATGCCCCAAGTGCCGCCAATGGCGCGCCAGTCGAGCTCGCCGGCCTGGCGCCCGTCCTGGAGGTGTCCGAGCCAATACATGTAGGGACGCAGCTCGCGCACGTAGCTCATGCGATTGGCGTAGGGCGGCGAGGTGATCAACGTACCGACGCGTAGATCGCTTTTCACGGCGTGTAGCTCTCGGGCGTCGCCCAGGCGTGCGTGGCGCTTGGAGCGGCGCAAGGCTGGAGCGCAAGCTGCGTCGACGAGTTCAAAGGCCGTCGCAAGCTGCTGCGAAACGCTGGGTCCGGCAGCGGCTTCGGTTTTGAAGGACATGGATTGATGACCGAAGCTCGCCTTGGAGCTCCGGATCAGGGCGCGACAGAACGCCAGCCGCGCCAAGTCCTTGGCTCGGGGTGAAGCGTCGCTGGTGCGCAGCTTGTGAAACGCAGCGGCCAGGGCGTCGAGAGTCGCGGGGTCCCACCAGCGCTCGATCTTGTGCAGCGCGGGGGTCCAGCGCCGGCGCTTGGGTGGGCGCTCGGCGGCTCGGCGCATGCTCTTGACCAAGGCGGCGCCTTCGCCGAGGGCCTTGGCGCCGAAGTTGGTCGTCTTGGTCTTGGCGAGCCAGATCAGGAACGGGTTCACATCGACGGTGACGCAGTCGAGCCCAGCCTCGGCGCAGGCCAGCAGGGTGGTGCCGGTTCCGCAAAAGGGATCGAGCACCGCGCGTCCGGGCTCCGCGTGTTTGTCCAAGAGTTCCCTCACCAGATGAACCGAGTACGCAGGGGTCAAGCGCAGCCAGCCGTGGCGCGACTGGGCGACGTTGCCCTTGAAGGTGAAGCGTTGTCCCGGCCGAACAGTCACGGTGTTGCCTCGGCTCGACGGCCAACGCTGAACAGGAATCCGGCGGCAACCACTAGGCAGCCCAGGTAGGACAGCCACGCCGGCGCGCCCATGGCCACCGGCAAGTAGCCGCCCAAGACGGCGATGCACATCACCACGAAGGCGTAGGGCAATTGGGTGCCGACGTGGTCGAGGTGATCCGCGCCGGCGGCGATGCTCGACATGAGGGTGGTGTCGCTGATGGGAGAACAGTGATCTCCGAAGATCGCTCCGTCCAGCACACTTGCTACGGTGAGCACCAATAGGGGCATGCCGCCGAGTTGGTGAGCAATGGGGATGGCGGTGGGGATCAAGATCGCCATGGTGCCCCAGGAGGTGCCCGTGGAAAACGCCACCGCGGCTGCCCCCAAGAAGGTGACGGCGGGCACAGCCACGGCGGGCAGGGACTTGCCGACGGCAGCGATCACCACAGGGCCCGTGCCGAGATCTTTGCAGACCTGCGCCAAGGCCCAGGCCAAGAGCAACACCAAGACGGCGTATAGGCCGGACTTCACTCCTCGGGCGAAGGCTCGCAAGCCCTTGGGCAGCGCCAGGTCTCGGCGCACGGCGGGCAACAACACCGCGCAAGCTGCGCCGGCCAACGCCGCGATGAACAGAACCTGCGTGTTGTTCTCGCTAGCGCCCAGGGTGTCCCGCCAGAAGGCGACACCGAAGGCGTTCCAGGGTTGCGCTGCGAGGGTCGTGGCGCCGCCGCCATCGATCACCAAACCACCCAGGGTTCCCAGCACGACCAGCGCTACCGGCGCGGCGGCGTTGGACCATCGACCCTTGGGCCTGTCGGCGGTCTCGGCCTCGACGTTGCCTCCCATGGGCTTTGCGCCGTCGCGCAGGAGTTTGCCCTCGGTCAATGCGCGGCGCTCCGCCCGCAACATGGGGCCGAAGTCACGGCCAGACCACGCGGAGAGTAGGACGAAGAACAGCATCAACACGCAATAGAAGCGCAGGGGCAGACCAGCCAGAAGCAGCGCGTAGCCGCTCAAGGGGAGCCCCAGGGACTTGCTCACATCGTCGAGGAGCCCCGTTTCGTAGCCGACCCAGGTCGAGATGATCACGATCCCGGCAACCGGCGCCGCAGTCGAGTCGATGAGGTAGGCCAGCTTCTCCCGGGAGATGCGCAGCTTGTCCGTGAGGGGCCGCATGGTCGGACCCACCAACATGCAGTTTGCGTAGTCGTCGAAAAAGACCAGTAGCCCCATGCCCCAGGTGCTGACTTGGGCGCCGCGTCGGGTTTTGGCTCGACGGGCGACGGCGTCGACGATGCCCTGGGCGCCGCCGGAGCGTGCCGTCGCCTGCACCATGCCCAGCAGCGCCAAGGTGAAGCCGATGATGTACAGATGGGCCGAGTCGACGACGTTGTCGACGACGTAGGCCGAAAAGCCCGCCTGCAGGAATTGTCCCACGCCGTGGCGCAGCAGAGCGCCAACGACCACGGCGCTAGCCAGTGAGATCAGTAGCCGGCGGGTGGCGAGAGCCATACAGATGGCGATCACCGGGGGCACCAGAGCGGGTGCCCCCGCGACGAAGCCCGACTCCAGCGTCACCTTCGGCAGGCGAGGTAGGAAGATCACCGCGACGATGGCAAAGGCCGCGGCCCCGACCAGGCTTGGGTTGTCGCGAAGCTTCTTCAGCACTGGCTCTCAGCGCTTGATTAGGCGTCTGATGCAGAACACGTTCACCGCCAGTACGACGCTCCAAGTGCCGAGCATGAAGATCCATCCACCCGTGGTCATGATTCCTCCTCCTCGGTCACTTTCGTCTTTGGAGCGGCGGCCTCCGCCTCGTCGGCTTCCTCCGAGTCGCCCTCTGCTGTTGCAGTAGTGGCCCCGGCTGCCTCACTCACTTCTTCCTCTTCTTCGCGCTCGCGGCGGTGCTTCCAGATGACTCCAATCATCACGCAGATCATCGCGATTAGGCCGAGCATCAGGCCTCGGGCCAACCAAATATACGGCTTCCGATTGAGGCCTTCGATCAGCAACGTGGCCTGAGTCGCGGTCTTCGTCCCGTCGACAGCGTAGTGGTACCCCTCCAGCTCCAGCATTCGCTGCAGGGTCTTCTTTGGAAACGCCGACGTCAGCGTTGGGTCTCCCTCGAAGCGAGAGACGACGACCCCGCCGCCCGCGTCGATCTCCAGGTACGCCCAACCCTTCAGATCCCGGCCTGCCACTTCGACGGCGCCGAGCAGGCTCTGCTTCAACAGACCGTGCTCCTTGGCGTCGGCACCCTCGCCCTTCGGCGGCTTCTTGACGAAATCGCCCTCGAAAGCGCCGCGGTCGACGATGCCCGTGACCATGCCAGGCCTTGGATTCAGTTTTCCGCCGACGATCACGTCGCCATACACCCAGCCGCCGAGGATCAGCGCCAGGGCCACGGGAGTCACATACTGCATCGTGAAGCGGAAGATGCGCGGCACCTTCATCAGCGCGCCACGGTGTAGCTCCTTCCAACCGCGGTCGATGCCGAAGACCCAAGAGAAGAACACGACTTCGATCGCGCTCACCAGCACGAGGCCGAGGGTTCCCGCCCAGAAATCCAACTCGTCCAGGAACCCGTAGCGCAGGAAGAACACGACCGGGATGCTGCCCAGCAGCCAGAACAAGCCGATCACCGCGGCCGCTGAACCTCGGCGCAGGCCAGCTTCATCTTGCAAGAATGCCATCACGGGTTGGCAGACCGCGACCGAGGAAGTGAAGGCAGCGAAGAACAGCAGCAGGAACCAGATCGTCCCGAAGATCTGGGTGGACTGGGTGGCTCGTAGGATCTCGGGCATGCTGACCATGCCGATGTCGAAGGTCCCGCTGGACGCGATCTCGGGAATGGCGGCAGCGCCGAAAAACACCGCTGCGGCGGGGATGGCGATCATGCTGCCGAAGATGATCTCGACGAACTCGTTCGCGCCGGCCGTGGTCAACCCGGTGACCGCGACGTCGTCGTTGTGACGCAGGTAGCTGGCGTAGGTTTCCAACGCGCCGAAGCCGATGCTCAGGGTGAAAAAGACCTGCCCCGCGGCCGCCAACCACACGCTGGGGCTGCCCAACGCCGAGAAATTCGGATTCCACATGAAAGCCAAGCCATCGATCACGCTCCCCTTGGCGTCGGGCAGCGTGAAGATGCGCCAACACATCAACACGCAGAACGCGAGCAGCAGCGGCATCGCGATCTTGGCCAGCAGCTCGATGCCTCGAGCGACGCCTCGATACAGCACCCACACGTTCAACCCGATGGTGACCACCAGGAAGGCCAAGGCCGTGTTCGTCGACGAGAAGTAGCTGCCTGTAGGCAGCACGCCCTGGAACTCACTCAAGAAGGTCGGCAGGTGAGCCGACTCGTACAGCCCGCGGAACGAAAACCAGGCGTAAGCGAAACACCAGGCTTCGAGGTACGTGTAGTAGAAGCAGAAGATCAGCGGGCCGGCCACGCCCAAAGCGCCCAGGTACTTGGCGCCGCGCCAGGAGCTCAGCTTGTCGAAGATGCCCGGCAGCGTGCCGTGACCATGCCGTGAGCCGAAGCGGCCGAGGGTCCAAGCGATCCACATCATCGGCAGGCCGAAGATCAGCAGCGAAATGAGGTAGGGCACCATGAAGGCGCCCCCGCCGTTCTGCGCGGCTTGGCCGGGAAAGCGCAACAGGTTGCCGATGCCGACGGCGTTGCCTGCCGCCGCCAGAATCAGTCCCCATCGGCTTTTCCAGTTTTCGCGCATCCCCTCGCCTCCGCCGACCGGGCTTGTCGAACGAGGCGCCTAGGTAGCCGCGGAGCACCGATAGCGTCAAGCGCTGCGATCAAGGTTTGCAGGGCACGTCGATGAAGACCTTGATTCCGTCCCGCATCACCTCGGCCGTGCACATCTTCTTGGGGGCTGGGCCGCCCACGACCTTATCCCCGTAGTCCAAAGCGTCAACGGCCGCGAACGCCGCCGCATCGAGCGACTTTGTATGTACATACCGTTCGCCGACGTCCGTCCGTTCATCGGCAGGCCTGAATTCGGGTCTTGCCGCCGGAGTAGGCACCGTCGCAGCCTGCCCACGGACCCGTCTCGTAGACGCAGGGGACGACACTGCCTTTCTTTCCACACGGCGGCACATACCATGCGTAACCAGCGTAGTATGCCCAGCCTTCGGTCCATTTGCAGGTCGAACCGAACTTGTAGCAAGCTTGCGACGTGACCGCGAGCTTGAGCTCTGCCTTGCCGTCGCAGTTGAAATCAAACCCACCCGATGCGCTGGCTGTGGTGAAAAAGTCAGTTTGGCCAGGAAAGACACGGTTGTCCGAATCGTCGCAGTCAAGTTCGGAAGACAATTTCGTGGTCCACCCGACCCCACACGAACATGCAAGCTTCGGAGTTGCGCTCACTACGTACCCATCCCCATCTTGGTCGCGATAACACTTCACGAGCGGCGCCTCACAACCGTCCCCGGCTTTGCCGTTGCAGTCCTCAAACCCGGTAGCGCAGGAAAACCCGCACTGGCCAGCCTGACAAAGCGCTACGGCGTTGGCGATAGCCGGACACGCCATACAGGAAGCGCCGCATGCGTCGATCGCGGTGTCACTCTTGCAGATCTCGCCACACATATGAAACCCAGGGTCGCAGCTCGCGGTGCAGGTGCCCGCGCTGCAAGTGACACTTCCGTGCTCCGGTTTTGCGCACTCGGAAGCGTCGCGACAGCCGGGTTTGCACACTCGGAGATCCACGTCGCAGTATCGCGCTGAGTCACACTGGCTGTGTTGGTAGCATCCTTTCACGCAGGTGCCCGTAGAGAGGTCGCAGTAGGACTCGAGAGGACAGGGACACGCTGGCGGAAGCTCCACACACGTACCGTTCTGGCACACTTGGGTTGTTGTGCATTGGCTCTCGCAGCCCGCCGCACCGTCGTTCTTGTCCCCAGCGTCCGTCGCCGCATCACCCGCTCCGTCCCACACGCCACCGTCGACCCTTCCGCCAGTGCCCGCAAAGAAGCCGCCGGTGCCTGCGGCATTGCCCCCGGCGCCACTCGCGTCCGGGCTCACATCATCAGTATTGGCGTCCGTGCATGCAGCCCCAATGCAGAGCAGGAGTGTTGCAGATGTGACATATCGGATCATTGGGTACTCCCGTAGACGGGCGCGGTCAGAGCAAGGTGCATGCCACCTGTCCCTTCGGGTCGGAATGCTGCCGGGGGGAGCTGTGGCGCATCTATGTTCCGCGGCGCCGGAGCCACAGAGCGTCGGCGCAGTGGGGCGTTCTGGACCCAGCGACACCGAGCGGTAGTTCTGTACGCTGACCTGATCGCCCGTCCGTGATTCGATATTGGTTACGCCCTCGAAACGGTGTCGTCGCCTGGACCTGGACCCGAGCGCTGGGGTCCTGTAGCGGTCTGCGCACCGATTGTGGTTACCTCGACGCTTTCCGCATGCGACTTCTCTTGATCGCTGCTGCGCTCCCTCTGGTTGCCTGCAATCGGAGCGAGGAATTGGCGTCTACCCAGCCCGCGACCGGTACGGCGGGCGCCTCACAGGGTGCAGGTGCCACCACCAAACCGCCGCCGAAACCGAGCGTTGTGACAAAGGGGCGGCATGCGCGAGCCGTTCCAAGTAAGCGCCGACCCGTCAGCTTGCCCGTGTCGACCCGCCAAAGACTCCCCATCTACCAACCCAAGAACGCCGTTGAACGCTTAGGTACTGCCGCAGCGCTATCGTCGCTGGACTCTCGAGGCGAGGGTGCAACGGTCGTCAGCATCCTCAACGCAGCCCCCAGCCTCTTGAAGCTACCGAAGAGTCGGCGCCAGGCGACCATCGATGCGCTCGTCGATGGATACCGTGAGCTGGAACGAGACGGGGTTTGGAAAGATCTCGACAGTCCAATGGCATCGGCGTTCGAAAGCCGGACGCCGATGATGCTCATCGTTCCGCCACGAGGCAAGTCAGCACTACAAGCCCATCGTCCAAAGGTGATCTGGTTTCTCCACGGTTATGGCGGTAACGGTAAACTGTACGCCTGGTTGCTGGCGCGAGCCCTGCCTGACGTCTGGATCGTCTCCCCCAGCCATGGTGTGTCATGGAGGAGGCCAAACCTCACGTACCTCGCTGAGTCTCGGAGCGCGTTTCTCAAGTTCAGCAAGTTGCGCGCTCCGACATTCGTCCTCGTTGGCCTATCCGACGGAGCCATGGGAGGCTTTCAAGTGATGAACAGCGCCCCACCGTCGTTCGCCGCGTTCGTGAGCATTGCGGGGCATCCCCTCGGAAGTGCCCGCCGAATCCCAACCAACACGCCCATCCTCATGCTCAACAGTCGCACCGACCGCATGGTCTCCGCAGCTACAGCTGCGGGTAAGCAGGCTCAGCTCAAGCGCCGCGGGGCGCAGGTTTCAATCGAGTGGTTCAAAGGCGGGCACTACTTTCTCCTGCACGATCCGCAAGCCCTCAAACGCATCGCGGAGTTCGCTCATTCGCTTGATGCCCCCCGCTGACCTCCGCCCGGCGGACCCGACTCGGTTGCTCCTCACACCTCCCGGAACCCCAAGCTTGACTGCTCGGGCACCCGAAGTGAGCGTCGCGCCGGAGGCGCGCCCTCGGGCCCGGCACGTGCTCTGCGAGCAACTGCGTGATGTCGGTGTAGGTCAAGCTGATTGCCGACAGTGGGGTGTGGCTTCGTCGAGCTCGGATTTCAACCTTCAGAACCGAGCGGCTTGACCCAGCGGCTGAGCAGGAAGACGCCCAGGAACAGTAACGGGCCGGCGAACGGAGCGAAGGCGACGGCGCCGAACAGGGTCAGCACGCCGCGCAGCGCGGCCGGCGGCGGAGTGGTTGATAGCGCACCGAGGCCGATCCAGACGGCGAACAGGTAGCCGAGCGTCGCCACCGTCGTCATCAGCGGCACCCGAACCCGGCCGGCCACGGCGGCCAAGCCACCGAGGATCACGCCGAACCCCAAGCCGACCGGCAACAGTGATGGCAGCAAGGGGACGATTTCGCTGAGTGCCCGGCCGACCGGTATGCCAGGTGTCGTCACTGATCCAATCACCGGAAACGAACACATGAGCACGACGAAGCCCACGACAGTCGCGACGCCCAGACCAGCGCCTTTCATCAAGCCGAGTCCGATCGTACGCAAGCTCATCTCGGTGAAACATAAGTCGATGGCAAAGCGCCTGCCAGTCGCCGCGCTGTCGCTCTGGCCCGTCCCTTTATTGCGCTGGCGAGCGGGCGCCACGCAGCCCAACGCGTCCACGGCCGCGACCGCCGCCGCGTCGAGCGACTTTGTGTATACATCACGCGACCATCCGTGGCCCAAGACCGCCTCGAGCGGCGCGCGGATGGCAAGCTGGGGCTCGGATTCAAGAAACCGTGGCCATGTTCGCGCGGCAAACGGCAAGGACTTCGCTGCAAACGGGCGCAGTGAAAGAGCCGATCGCCTTCAGCCCCGCTCGGGTAGCCCTACGTGGCTGGGCGACTGCGTCGGGTTGACGTGGGCGGCTGGCAGCGTTTTTGCTGCATTCACCGACAACGAATCAGGTTTCGGACACATCTCCTTCTATCGGGCTCGCGTTTCCGGTTGGGGCTGATGTGCCAAGGGTGTCGCGGTGTATTGGAGGGGCTCGTTCGCGGCGATGCGGAGCTTGATCGCCACATCGTCCTCGATCAGGTCGTCGAGCCTTCCGGGGTACTTGATACCGAAGTCCTGGCGATTGATCGCGAACTCCGCAGCGACCTTGATACTGCCGTTCTGAGTCTTGATCGTTGCCGGGAGAGAAATGTTCTTGGTGACGTTCAACGAATTCCAGCGTGGAGTTCGCTGCGCTGAAGGCATGTTCGACTGCTCTTGCCGGGTAGGCGGCGGGCACGGTCGCCACTGCTTTGGACTCGCCCCTCCCGAGGCCGCTGCCGCAGCCAACCGCGAGGGCGACGGGCGCTGCCAATACGAGAGTTGCTTTCGTCATGAATAAGTTCGTCATGGTCTACTTCGTTGGCTTCAAGGGAGCGCGGGCGTTCCGCGTGGGCTGGACCTTAGAGCATTTTCACCGCCGTCACCGGCCACCACCGACCTCGGGGAAAACGCCGCGAGCTCCCGCCCTGTGGCGAGGGGGCAGGATGGATGAGCGCTTCAGTGGGCGCCTCGGGGCGCGCAGGCGGGGCTACTCTCAACGGGTCCGGCTGGTCCTCGACTTCGCTTGTTGTGCTATCGGATTCGCGCTCCTATCCGAAGGCTAGCCGTACATCAGAGTAACTTGCACTGGGATGGCGAACAATGGAGCGCGGCGCGGACGCGCTCACGAGCGAGGAGCTTGGTGGGATGCGGCGTTTACGCGCCTTCTGCTGGACGCGACCTCGGAAAGTGCGGAGACACTGGTTGGGATTGGTTGCGGGCTTGTGCGCGCGGCTCGTGAGCTCCTGCCTCATCGTGGCGGGCAGGGGACGAGTGGCAGTGTGCCGCGGTGGGCAGACGAGACGCTGCGGCGTGGGTGCCTCGGCGGGGGAGGCGAGTGTGGCGGCGGCGCCCCAACTTGGATGAGTGGGAACGCCAGATCCGCGCGGAATTCGGGTGGTACGCAGCTTGCTCTTGGCGGCGCAAGTGAAGCGGCTAGAGCCGCAAACGACCGCAGCGGCTTCGGCCGCGCTCGGCCCGGGCCGCGCGAGCTCGAGCCTTCGACCTGGAAAGCAAGACCATGAAGTTTCGTTATCACCTTCCCGTAGCATTGCTTTTGTCCGCTTCTCTCGGCGCTTGCCTGATGCCACCCCAGCAAAACGCCGGTGCCCAGCAAGGTCCACTGGTCAGCCAGGAGCAGAAGGACGCCGTTCGTGACCAGGAGGCCTTGGCCGACCAAATGGAAGCCAAGAACAACGTGCTTGGCCAACAGGTGACCGGCCACGAAGAGAAGCTGGAAAAAGCGCTGAAGCAGGCGCTTGGCAAGGAGGCGATCAGTCCGGGTGGGCCGATGCCCACGCCCTCGGCCACCGCGATTAAGGATCTGCGAGGCGCCAAGATCAAGCTGAGCCTCGTGCCAGTCGAGGATCAACACGGCAAGCAGGTGGCCGGTAACTTCCTGCAGCTCAAGGACTCCTTCACCGACAAGATGAAGGCGCGGCCCGCGGGCAAGAAGATGAGCCAGCGGGAGCTGAAGGAGTTTCGGGCGGCGAGCAAGCACGTCCAGAAGCTCACGGACTTGCGCATGCAGGTCATGAATCTCTCGATGGTCACCATGCAGTCCAACGACATGCTGCAGACCAACGCCCTGACCACGGTTTTGCGCGTGGCTGGCATGGTGCGAACGCGCAAGCAGCAGGAGATGGAGTTCAACGAGGCGGACTACAAGCGCGTGCAGCGTTGGCTCAAGCTGCAACGCCGCGTGGAACACGTCGCCGCGCTCTCGTTCGGGCTTTTGACCTCCTATCAGGCCGTGCTCAACGCCGGCGGCAATCCGGCGGTGCTCGAGGCGCTATCTACCAAGGCCCTCGAGTCGTTCCCCAAGGAGCCCGAGGTCAGCTTGGACGAGGCCAAGAGCTATGTGAAGAACCTGAGCGGAACGGTCGGCCAGGTCAAAGCGCAGTACGAAGGCATGATGCGCAAGATCCACGGCGATCAGCGCTACGAGGCCCAGTACAAGGACGGCATCGACGCCGTGTTCCGCCAAGCCGAGACGGCCGGTAGCCAGAAGTCGGTCACTCAGATGGCCAACGAGACCAATCAGAAGTACGAGGCGGACCGCGCCAAGTGCTACCGAGGCGAGAGCATCGCTCCGGGCAGCCTGGTCAGCGGGCCTACGTGCAAGAAGCTCAAGAAGCTCGGTGAGAGCGGTAAGCCGATGCCGAGTGCTGGCGCCGCGACGGAAGCCGCGGTCGCCGAAGCAGAGGACGCGGGCTTCGATCTGTTTGGCAGCCTGCCTGGCTTCAACCTGGTCAAAGCCTCGGTCGAGGGCATCAGCGCGCTGGCTCAGGGCGACACCCAGGGTGCGTTGAAGGCGGCGGTCGGGCTGATCCCGGGTGGTAGCGCGCTGCGCGGCACGATCGAGCAGGTGTCGGCGAGCGTGAAGGGCGTGCGGAAGCGCTCCGGTTGAGCGAGCTCACGCTCCTACGACAACGAGCCCACGCGCTCGCTACCCCAATGCGGTGGCGAGTGCGTCGGCTTGGTCGGCGGAGGCGGAGCCGCGGGCAGCGGCGGGGAACAGATCGCAGGCAGCGGCGGCGCCACAGGGGGAGTCAGTGGTTCCTCGGGGGGCTCTGCCGGGTCGGCAAGCGGTGGCTCCGCTGGAGCCGCGAGTGTTGGCTCCGCCGGAACCGCGAGCGGCGGCTCAGCCGGCAGCGTCGGTTGCACCGCGGAATGCAAACCGGAAGTGCTGGTGCCAAACGGCGCCGGCTCCGATGCAATCGCCCTTGATGCCACGCACGTATTCTACGGCTCCGGAAAAGAGGTGTGGGGAAGATCCCGAAGGCGGGGGGCTCATCAGTGAAGTTGGGGACCGGTCTGCACAAGGCGCGGGGACTCGCCGTCGACGCCACCCACGTCTACGTTCTGGACGGAGATAAAGCGCTGCTCAAGATCTCCAAGTCCGGCGGGAGTGCCAGCACGCTCTGCCGACCCGTCTTTGCACCTTATGAGATGGTTTGCTCGGCTGTGATGGCGGTGCTAATCACGGGTCACGCATCAGATGAGACGACGATTGTTGCATGGAATTCTGTTGAGCGGTGTTTTCGCTCTCGCTTGCGGTGAGACAGACTCGGATCAAGCGGGCGGGGGAGGTGGGAAGGCCAGCGGAGGGGGCGGAGCTGCAGCCACTGGTGGGATGTCTGCTTCCGGTGGTACCTCCGCTTCAGCCGGGGTCGGAACTGGTGGAAGCGGAGGAACGGCTGCGAGCGGGGCCGGTGGCATCGCAGGAAGTGCAGCGGGTGGAGCCGCGGGTACTGGCGGGAGCGCTGGTGTGGTCACAGGAGGCACAGGCGGCGCTGGTGGTGGCGCCGACTGCGACTTGGACAAAGTTCAGTGCAAGAAAGCAATGCCCATTTGCGCCAAGGGACACGTCCCGACCCACGATGGTGCGGGTTGCTTCGGCCCTTGCGTTTCTTTCGCTTCTTGCAAGTCAGTAAGCGGTTGTGCGGCTTGTCCGTCGACTACTTATTGCGTGCATTACGAATCTCTACCGGGGCAAACGGTTCACGAATACCGCTGTCTCGCGAAGGGCGTCGTGACTTGTTCGGGCCTTAGCTGCAGCTGCTTTGGCCAGTTTTGTCAGAGCTACTATCCGAAGTGTCTCTCCGTCAGCACCAGCGTCGTGGAGTGTCATGAGTAGAGTTGAGTGATCAGTGCGCCGACTTGTCCGTCGTCACCGCGGCATTCGTTGCCTTGTTGGCATGCGCGGCGTCGGCTCCCCCTTCGACGTCGCCGCACGCTTCGATGACCTGGCAAAGCGAGCCTTTCCAAACCGGAAGAGCCGGTGGCCGGTCCGTCGCCGGTACGTGCCGAGCTCAAGCTGGACTGGTGGTACGACGGGTCTGATGGAGAATTCACCTTCCGACCCGACTCATCAGAGCTCTTTCGCGCTAACCGCCAGCAATTGCAAAGGGTCGCCGAGTTCATGGCGCTGTACGCTACCGCCCGCGTGAGAATTTCGGTGCGCACTGACCGCCAGGGGTCTCGTGAATTCGACCTGAAGCTCAGTGCCGCTCGCGCTCACGCGATCATTGCTGAGCGTGCAACAAGCCAGCGCCGAACGCCAACGCCGCGGCCATCGCCGAACCTGCAGACGTGACCAGCGGTAGCGAAACTTCGTCCGCGGCTCGTCGAAAGCTATCAGAAAGGATCCCAGCGTGAGCCGAACCCAATGCTCACGCTGCTCGGGGAGGCCGTCGCGCTGAGACCGGCGCCGCTTTCGTCCGGCCACAAGAGCAAGGTGAGTCCGGCCGCGGCGGCGGCGCCAGCGACACCGAAGGACACTGCTGCGGCGAGTTGTCGGCCCGCGACGCGATCGTTGCGGGCGGCGACCTCTGCTTGGGAGCCGCCGGAGCTGCCGTCGGCGTGGAGCCGTTCGGCGGATAGCGTGAACGCCAGACCCGTGGTCGCCGCGGCCGCCCCAACTCCAAGCGCAACAATCCCCGCTGGGTGTCGCCAGGTGGTCTGCGATGGGGGAGGCGTGTCGATTGGCGTGCTCCGTGGAATGAGGGGCCGAAAACGGAAGCGCCGCACCGCCTCTTCATCGAACGGCAGCGCAAACACCCGGCCAAAAGCCTCGTGGGCCGCGCCGCGCATGGCCACGCGTGGTTGTTCGGGTTGGAGATCGGCGAGCCGGATCACGGCTTGGTTTCCGGGCAATCCGTACTCCTCGCGGCCTTTGATCTGGCGTAGGTAGAGCTTGCCGACGCCGGGTCGAATAATGTTCATCTTGTGCCCGGTGCCCGGGTGCAGGTCGGCCAAGCGAACGCCGAGGCCGTTTTCGAGAGCGTAGTGCGCGCCTGTCTTGGTCTTGACTTCGACGCGACGTGCGAGCGCCCGACGCACATCAGCGAGCATGCCCGAATCGGCCGGTGGCCTGGCGTAAACATCGGGTCGATAGCGTTCATTGGGAATCGCGGCATTGGCACGTTCGATGAATGCAGCAATTTCCCGATAGCTGATGCGTCCGTCGCCATCCGCGTCGGCAGCGCCGTAGAGGCCGGACCGGACCTCGTGACTGAACACGCCCGCCTGGAAGTTCTCCCACTCGTGACTCTCACGTCCAGAGGATGACGACAGCAACAGTCCGATCCGCCGATCCGACAGGGCCGCGCCGATGCGACTGAACCCTTCCAGCCTGCGGCGCGTGCCACCCGGTCCGCGACTCATGACGAGCAGCCCCGAGTGGCAGGCGTCCACGATCAGGTGAGACTGGTCTGCACCGAGTCGCGTCACCAACTTGGCGATTCGCTTGCCGGTTAGGCGGTGGTCTTCCAAAAGCAGGTACGCTTCGCCGCGCTTGACGTTCCCGTGGCCCGCGTACACCAAGTAGAAGAGCGTGCGAATCTTGCGTCGTTTGGCACGACGGATCTCCGCAGCTAGGCGAGAAACCGCCCGCTCCAAGCTCCGACGCGTCGGCAGCGAGGCCTCCGCCGCCGCCTGGGCATGAACGCGCCGCGTGTTCTTGTCGATGCGCGCTAAGAGATGCGTTCGCATCCCCAAGACTCGGAACAGATCCTGGTAGCGGGCGGCATCGTCATCGGCGTAGCGAAGTTTGGGTAGCTCGCGGTCGGCAGCTTGATTGACGCCGATGATCAACGCAAAGGTCGCAGTCGGTCGGGTGGCGCTTGCCGTGGTCGTCAAGCACAGCGTCGCCGCAAAGCCCAAGAAAGCGAGCCAATGTCTCATCTTGCAGTCAGCACCACGTGCTCGTCTTCATCGGCGATCACGAGCTCGCCACCCGGACCCAGAGCGATGGCGGATGGATTGTTCACCCCGCCGGGCAGTGCTCCGAGCTTCACCCCTTCGTGGTCCGGCGCTCCCACGACTTCATAGGTCTGTCCCGTTTCCACGACCAACGCCACGATCTGATGGGAACCGCCCTGCTCGACTCCGATTGGCTTTTGCCAGTCACCTGCTCGCAACACGTACAGCACGCCAGCTGGGTCGAAGGCCAGTCCTTCGATGGGCCCCCAACCGTTCGGCGGCGCGGGTAGCGTTTCGAGCTGGCCACTGCCTAGGTCGAGTCTTTTCAGGGTGTCGTCGTCGCTGACGAACAGCACGCCGCGATCTGCGTCCACGGCCAGTTCGCGAAACGCTTTGAAGATTGCTGCCGACGTCTTGGCCAGCGACGTAGCCGGCGTCAGACCCGACAGCACCGTGGTGCTAGTGGCTGCCTGCTTTCCGTTAGTGCACGCGGTCAACGCGACGGTGAGCTCGATCTGTTCAACGGTGCCCAGAACCGAGTCCACTGCATAAAGGTAGTTCTCACCGTCGTAGACGAGGCCCGTGTAGTGGCGAGTCCCTGGAGCGCCGCAGTTGAGAGTGGTCCACTTGCTGCCGCTCAAGTCGTAGCGCAACAAGTCGTACGGCGCCTTCCCAGAGGTAGCCGTAGCGAACAGTGCACCCCCGGCTGCAGCCATCCCTAGAACATAAGAGAATTCGCTTGGTAACGCGGTCAACACGCTGACAGCGCCGCTGGGATCGATTCGTCGGATCTGGTCCACGTAGGCCGACTGGTTCGATGACAACTCGGCGACGAAGGTCACGCCGCTGTCGTCAACGGTCAGACGATGCGGGGACACCAGACGTGCCTTGCTGCCGACCCCGTCGACGGAACCGCGGTGGTCGGATTCGCCAGCCAGTGTAGACGCCACCCATGCTTGCTTGCCAAGCGGCCCAGCCTCCGTCATCTGCACTCGACGCACCTTGTTGTTCGTGGTGTCGGCGACGAACAAGTCCCTTGGCCCAACGCCAACGGGACTCCAGATGCCTTGCGGCGTCGAAAGCCGCGCGACGGAGCCAAGGCCGTCGGCATCACCGTATTCATCAACCTTGCCCACCGTCGGGTAGACCACGACCTTACCGTTGACAATGACGGGGCGCACCAAGGCGTGGCCATCGACCACGAGCGGTGTGCCCTGCTCGTCGAAGGCCAGGCTAGCGAAGGTGCCGCCGCCGGCGGGCAGCGGTGTTGTGTTGGGTCCGAAAGGAACGGTGGACGATAGCGCTTGTTCGAAAGACACGGCTGCTGGATCGATCTTCCAGATACTGGGCGTGCCCGTACCCACGGCGTAGGTTTCGACGGCGTAGACCTGTCCGTCGCGCATCGCGATCGGTCCAAGGTTCTTCCAGGGGCCGGTTTTTGCGCCTGGGAAATTGACAGCAACCGGGCCGTGGTCTTTCCAAAACTCACTCACGGCGAGGGTTTCGACGGCGCCGGTCTGTGTGTCGATGCGCCGCAGCAGGCTGGCATCGCTGACGTAGATGTAGTCGGCGTTGCCGACCATCCCGCTGACGGTGAAGAAGCCCGCCCCGCTGCCGATGCCGTCCTTCCAGTCATCCCAAGGATTGATGAACTTTTCATCGCCGGCAAAATCAGCCACCGTGCCAGCGGCGTTATCGACACGCTTGACCAAGGTTCCGGCAACGTTCGACACGTAAAGGTGCCCACCGCTCACGGCGATATGTCCAGCCTTGAGGTCGCGGACCAGCGTAGAGACTTCGCCCGTTTCGAGCTCGATGCGTCTGAGCGAGTAGGTGTCGTTCACGTACAGGAACTTGTCATCTCCAACGAGACTCTTCGGGGCTCGAAAGCGGACATCACCGCCGAACCCGTCGGCGTGTCCCGCACCCCCAGGCTGCCCCGCCGCGACGACGAGGTCTTGTGGTCCGACGGTAACCAGAACGAGTTGGGCCTCCCCCTCCGCTGGGGTCGCACGTACGTGGTAGACGCCGGGCACTAGCGGCGCGCGATAACGCCCACTGCTGTCAATCGCGCCGCCGTTTGGCTCCTCGACGCTCCAGGTAACCGCCACGTTGGCGGTGAAGGATTGGGTGCCACCCAGCCGTAGGCGTGCCGACGTCGGCTCAACCGTCACGCTTGTTGTCGGGGTGCCGGCGTCTGGGTCGCCCGCCGGGCACTGAGCTGGGTCGCGAACACAGACGCCCTGGGTTTCGCAACAGGTCCAGCCGTCGGCGCACGGGCACGGCAGGCCAGCCAGCTCGGATTCACCGAAGCATCCGGTGAGGACCGCGGAAAAGTTTAATAAAGTCAGCGAGATAGAAGTCTTCATCTTTGCCTTGGGGGCCCATCGCCGACGATCGGCGCGCGGGAAGGATGTCGCTAGGGACCGAGAATGCAAACGAACGACCGGGGGCTTTTGGTCGAACCCGATCTCGTGACGAATCTCGCTTTCACCGATTGACCCGCACCCGTCGTTGCCACTGCACTTGTCCGGTGAACTCGGCACTCCCGGAACTTATTGCCTTTTCGACCTCCCACACGCTCACCGGGGAAGCCACAAACACCGCGTAGAGCGTCAGATCCCGGCCACGGAACTGGTGGGCGACCGCCTCAGGGAGCTCGTGGCGCCCCGCCGCTACTGGGATCGCCTGTGGAGAGCCGTCGGGATCGGTCCAAGCCGGGTGGTACCAGTAGACGCGCCGGTGCTCGTCGACCGCGAAAACCAACAAGTACTTGGTAGCCTCGGCCTCGGCTGGGACGAAGTACGCGAAGGCCAACTCGTCGTATTGGCCCATCGAATCACCGAGCGGCGCGGAGCCTTCGGCCGTGATGCGGTAAGCCCAGACTTCAGTGGCGGCAGGCCCTGAGGTTCCGCGAGCCTGAAACGCCGGGGAGCCGAGATTCGGCAAGGCCATGACCAACAACAGTGCGCCGATGACGGCCAAGGCGGGTGCCAATACGCGAGGTGACGACCAGCGGGCGCCCGTGATCTTTCCGGCGAGGCCGAGACCGCGGGCCAGCCGCTCTTGTCGCGAAAGCGCTCGTCTGTCGAATCTCGCCCACAAGAGCTGGCGCCGGTAGCGGCGATCACACAGCACGCATCCTGGCAAATGCGTGCGCAGCCTTCGCTCCTCCATCGGCGGCAATTTACCCGCGAAGTGGCGGTCGACGAACTCCTGCATCGAGCAGTCGGTGGCGCTGTCCGTCATGAGTCGGTCTCCAGCAAGAACTTCCTGAGCAGGGCACGCACGCGATGCTGCTGATACAGCAGCGTCGTGCGCGAGAGTCCCAGCTTTGTCGCTGCACTTCGCTGCGTCATGCCTTCAACAAAGCAGGTTTGGAAAACGGGGCGCCACTTGTCGGGCAGCACATCGCGGCAAAAACGCTCCATCAACAACCGGGCTTCGGCATCAACGATTTCGGGTTCGGCGAACTCGGCACCGGTGGTTTCGACAATGCGCTCGGGTTCGTCGCTGACGACTTCTCGGCGCTGCCGGCGACGAAAGTCGATGGCTTGGTTCTTGGCGACTGTTGCGATCCACGCCGCCGCAGATCCTCCCCGAAACGCCCGGCGGAGCTCGGGCATCGAGATCAGGCGACAAAAAACCTCGTGAACGACCGTTTCCCGGTCCGGACCGGTCAGGTGTCGGCCCACCGCTTGGTCGACGGTTCGAAAGTGCTCGCGGTAGAACTCCCCCAGTACCTGTCGACTTCCCTCATGAAACTCGGCGAGCCAGTCGTGGTCGCTGGGTTTCACGGGCATTGAAATCGAGAGTGTCATGAACAGCGGTTGGCCGGAAAGAGGCACCCGCCCCCTTCGAAACGAACCGGGGCCGGTAAATGGTCGAATACGAATTGTCGATTTGTCTGTTCACGCGAGCAATTCCAGATAGAACCCGGTCGTGGGTGACCGACCCGTCACCGCCGGTGCGATCAAGGTTTGCAGGGCACGTCGACGAAGACCTTGATTCCGTCCCGCATCACCTCGGCCGTGCACATCTTCTTGGGGGCTGGGCCCCGAATGACCTTTTTCTTCAGCTCGAGCTTCACGGTCTGGTCCTTCTGAGCCATGACCTTTCGCTTTGCCTTGCGGCCCCCGTGCTCCGCCATCAGCTCCACCACTTCGTCGCGCTTCACGAGCACCTTGCAGGGCGTGCTGTCGCAGACTTGGGCGCCGTTCATGAAGAGCGTCGCACCCTTTGGGTTGCTCTCGACAGTCAGGCTTACCTTGCCGTGTGGGATCGCCGGTGCCGCGGAGGTGGTGGGTTCGACAGATGGTGGGCTGGATGGCACCTGGGGTGCCGTGGCTGTTGTCACAGATTTGTCTTCGGGATCCACCGGCGGCTTCGGCGGGGCCCGCAGCGAAGTGCTGCGCACGTACCATCCGAGGGCCGCCAAGCACGCAACGACGAAACCACCACGCGCCAACCAGATGCCTACCGAGCGCCGCGGTGGCGGTGCAGGGTCGTCCGTCGGGCTGGGTGTGGTGCTGCCCAGGGCGGTCACGGCGGCCGCGGGCTTTTCTTTGGCGTGGGTCAGCGGCAGTGCCGCTTCCGCCACCGTGTCGGCGTTTGCTCGGGTTGCGGGTTCGGCCTCAGCTTCTGGATTGGTGTCGTCGAATTGGACGCTGGTGGGCTGCCCCGGATGGGATGCCGTGGGTACGCTGGAAACCCGATCCAGGGCTGGCCCCGCGGGTGGCAACACGGAGGCCCGCAGGTTGCGCCCTTCCGCCGTGTCTACGAGGGCCGCGGCGAGGTCATTCATGCGCGCGAAGCGCTTGTCAGCGTCCTTTTCCAGGGCGTGAGCAATGACCGCTTCCAACTCCTCGGACACCTGCACCTCTGGGTAGAAGTGCTTCATCGGCAGCAGCGGTTTGTTCAGGTGCGCCTGCAACACGCCTAAGAACGTCTCGGCCGTGAAGGGCACGGCTCCAGTCAGCATTTCGAACAAGATGACGCCTGTCGCGTACACGTCCACGCGGTGATCCGAGCGCGCGCCCTGGGCCTGCTCCGGTGACATATACTCCGGCGTTCCGAAGATCATCCCGGTGCGGGTTAGTCTGCGTCGAGTGGGCTCGGACTTGGCGGCCTCGTCCGGGGCGCGGAGTTGGGCGATCCCGAAGTCGACGATCTTGACGACCTCTTCGCCGTCCGCCGTGCGCGAAAGGAAAACGTTCTCGGGTTTGAGGTCACGATGCACCACGCCACGGCTATGCGCTGCTGCCAGGGCGCGACAGATTTGTTTCGCGATGATAAGAACCCGGTCCGCCGGAAGGGCCTTGCGGCGCTCCAACTCGTCGGCCAGGTCATGGCCCTCCAAGAACTCCATGGCCAGGTAGAAGCAGCCGTTGGGCAGCTCGCCGAAATCGAAGACCTCGAGAACGTTGATGTGCTTGACCCGCGAAGCGCTGATGGCTTCGCGTTGGAAGCGCTCTACCAGATCGGGCTTGGCGGAGTACTCCGGATGCAGAACCTTGAGGGCGACCTTCTTGTGAATGGCCTCGTGTTCAGCCAGGAACACCGTTCCCATGCCGCCTCGCCCCAGCCGCTCTTTGATCCGGTAGCGCTCCGCAACAAGTGTTCCGATTAATTCGTCGGGTTGGCTCAGCATGCCGCCCTGTGCACCTCTTCAGGTTCGGGAACTGGACCTTACCTTTCCGCGCTCCGCGACGCACCCGTTCTGATACGCTGACTGGGGCCATGGTCGTAGTAATGGAAACGGAAGCCCCGGATTCGGCGGTCGAAGCGGTTATCGCCCATCTGGTCGATACCGGATTCGATGTGCATCGTTCCAGCGGGCAGACGCGAACGCTTCTGGGCGTCGTGGGCGACGTCACGCCTGCTGATGTTGCGGTCGTGCGCGAGCTGGATTTCGTCGCCGAGGTGGTGCGCGTCAGCGAACCTTACAAGCTCTCCTCGCGCCGCTTTCGGCAAGCCTCCACGGTGGTGGAGGGCTCCTGGGGCAGCATCGGAGGCGAGCGCCCCTGGGTGGCTCTGGAACCCATTGGTCTGTCGACGAGTTCGGACAATGGCCCGCCCAGCGCGGAGCTGCCCTACGAAGTGGCCGCGGGCCGACCCTTTGACGCGGCAATCTCGCGCAACCGAACGGGGCCCGAGAGCGTGGGCGCCCTGACCTGCTTGCAGCTACACCCCAACGCGCGGGAGCGGGAGAAGCCCATCGCTTTCGTGGAGCGCGCTCCAAGCTGGGGCGCGAATTCGTGGATCGGCGCGGCGGAGCGCGAGTTGGAACGGCGGGAGCGCAGCGTCGTTCTGCTCGAAGCCGGCGGCGAGTATCCGAATGGAGCGCGCACGTTGGAAGTCGCTGCCATCGCGCGAGCGAAGATCCGCACGCACCTTCCCATCGTCGTCGACGTACCGACCATTGCTCAGCGCGCGCGCTACTGCGCCGCCGTGGCCTGCGCGGCCGTTGGAGCTGGGGCGGACGGCGTGATTCTTCGTGCCTGGGTTGGCCGGGAGGGCGCGATTCCCAAGGTCCCAGCGACTTTGAGTTGGAACGAAGTCGTCGAAGTCGCCGAGCGCGTTCGGGCCATCGGCGCCGCTGTGCGTCGATGAAACGCATTGGGATCGTCGGTCTTGGCCTGATCGGCGGGTCCATCGCCCTGGGCGTTCGACACCGCTGGCCCGGGTGCGAGATTCTCGGCGCGGATGCCAGCGCGGGCCCTAGGCCTGACGGCTTGCTCGACACCTTCGTGTCTATGTCTGAACAACGAGATCCTCTAGGAGGACTGCCTGAGTGCGACCTCATCGTTCTTGCGGTACCCGTTGGCGCGATCATTCGGATGGCGGGGCCAACTCTGGGCGTTGGCAGAGTCGTCACCGACGTTGGCTCCACCAAGCGCCGTATCGCCGCTGCGGCCGCTAGCCACGCCAACGCTCGCAACTTCGTTCCCGGTCATCCCATGACCGGTGCGCCCCGGGGTGGCATCGAAAACGCCCGCGCGGATCTGTTCACGGGTGCCCTTTGGTTCATCTGTCCCGATGGCGCGGCGTCCGAGTCCGTCGCGAAGGTCCGAGAGCTGATCGAGGGGCTCGGTGCGGAACCGCGCGAGACCTCCGCGGAGGAACACGACCGCGCAGTAGCCCTTGTCAGCCATCTGCCCCAGCTCTTGGCGAGCGCCATGGTTCGCAGCGCCGGGGATACGAACGCCGCGCAATTCGCCGGGCCCGCCTTCGAGCGTATGACTCGTGGTGCCGGGGGCGGAGCGGACATGTGGGCAGATGTGTTCACCAGCAACGCCGACTTCATCGCGGAGCATGCTGCAGTTCTGGGTGGGCAGTTTGGACGCTTGGCCGAGGGGTTGAGTCGGCAGCCACCCGATATTTCCGGGGCCGTTGAGCTTCTTGCTGCAGCCCGACGTGCCAAGCCGGGCTCGAGGAGCTGACGATATTCTAACCTTCGAATAGTTTGGTAAGGTCCTTGCTTATAAGAAGTTCCATCGTGTTGCGACGACTTGCATGGGTGGTGCTTGGGATCACGCTGGCCGCGGCGGCCTGCGACCTCAATCCGCAGCCCGAAGTCCCCAGTGGAGATACGGGTGGTGGCGCCGGCTTTGGTGGCACCGCGGCTGGTGGCTCCGGTGCTTTCGGCGGTTCTGGCGCCCAGGGATCGGGTGGTTTTTCCGGCGGTGCGGGCTTTGGTGGTGCGGCGGGGAGCATCGGTTCGGGTGGCACGACCTTCCAGGATGGTGCCGTGCCAGATGATGGCGGTGACGCCGAGGCAGGCGAAGCGGGGGACGCCGACATCGAAGCCGGGCAGGACGCGGGGGAAGACGCCGAACTCGACGGAAACCCATTGGAAGCGAGTACGGATTGAGCAGGACGCTGAGATCGGGCGCTTGTGCCACGCTGTGCCAGGGCGGTAATGCCCTGATGGTCTGGGTAAATTGCGCTGCTAGCGGACCCGAGTCTGCGGAGGGGGCGAAGTGAAACGGCGAAAGAGTTTAGTGGCAGCAGTCGCCGTTGCGTTTGTGTTGTTGGGTTCGTGCGTTCTCAATCCTCAGCCCGAGGTTCCCTCTGACAATTCGGGTGGAGGTGGTGGTATCGCCGGCGCTGCCACGGGCGGCTCTGGAGCCGGTCTGGGTCTAGACGCTTCGGGCAGCGGCGGCTTCGGCGGCACTGGCGGCACTGGCGGCTCCGCAGGCGCAGCAGGCGCGGGTGGGGTGCCGCCCCACCTCGATGGCGGATCTGATAGCGACGCGGATGACGACGCTGGCGACGCCGAGACAGATGGTGGTGACGGCGGCGATCCAGACGCCGGCGACGCCGAAAGCGACGCCCTGGTCGGAAGCGATTGAAGCTCAGGGAGTCGTGCGGCGACGCGCCACGTAGCTATCCAGCACGTTGGCGATGAAGTCGGCCAGAATTCCGTCGGCGACTCGCAATCTACGGCTGAGTTCGCGGGCCAGGTTCAGCACGATGATCGCGTAGGACTTCAAGTCGTAACGATAGAGAGCATCGAGATCCGCCGACGTAATGCACAGCAGCCGGGACGGTGCGAGGGCTCGAATCGTCGCGGAGCGCGGCTGCACATCAAGAATGCTCATTTCTCCGAACCAGTCCCCGGGACCCAGAAGCGCAACCCGGGCATCGATGCCGCCCTGGCTCTTCTTCAGCACTTCCATTTCGCCGTTGATCAGCACGTACATGTTGCGAGCGCTTTCCCCCTCGCGAAATACCGTGAAGCCGGCGTCCGGCGTGTCGACCTTCAGCGTCGCTGACAGGTGGGCGAGGATTTCGTCACTGAGGGCGCCAAACAGCCCGATAGCGCGGAGCTCACTCGGCTCCACGGTTGCCGGTAGGGAGGTCACGGGCAGACCCCGTGCTCGATTCCGTCGATGAAAAGCGAGTTCGGTGGCGCGAAAGCACTACAACTCGCCCCGCCGGGGCAGTCGGTGCTGAAGCCGATTCGGCACCACTTGCGACAATCCCAGGCGCCCGCCTGAGCGCCAGCGACGCACGCGAAGCCGGGCGCGCAGGAAGTCGGATTGGCTTGACCGCCCGTGCCCGTGCAGGTGCCCGGGCCGGTACCAACCCCTGCGGAGCCGCAGTCGGTCCCGGTCGGTGTTTCGGTGTCCGGGTAGCAACCCGCCTGGGTGCCGCAGATCGCCACTGGGTTCACGAGGGAACAGGCGGCGGTGCACACCATGAAGCCAGGGATTGGCGTACCCTGTCCGCCGGGGTCACTCAGCACCTGAATGCAATTGCCGCCGCTGCAGTCGGTCTTGACGCTGCAGAACGGCTTGCAGACGTTACCCACGCAAGCGCTTCCGGCTTTGCACGGCGTTCCCGCAGCGCATGCCTTGAAGGGTTCCACCGTGCCGTCTCCTACACAGCCCGTCTCGCCGGTGGTGTTGACGACGTCGCAGCGCTCCCCCGGGTTGCAGCCGCATTGGGGAAAGGTGTCGCAAGTGCCACTCACCGGCGGCGTGCAGGGCCCAGCACCGCTGCCCCCGGAGCCGCCCGTGGCCGCGTCGGAGCCGCCCGTGGCGCCGATACCTCCAGTGCCTCCGCTAGCCGCGTCCGAGCCGCCAGAACCTCCGGTATCCGAACCGGCGTCAAAGCCAGCTGTGCCCCCCCCTCCGGGGACGGGCTCGCCCTTGGCACAACCGAGGAACACGAGTGAAAACAGAAAGAAAGTGATCTTCATGGCGGGCCTCCAGACCGCACCTTGCACTTGCAACCTTATCGCCCGGTGCAACCGGGATCAAATCCCGAGCTACCATTTGGCGTTCCAACGTTCCTCGCAGCGCGGACGGAAGGCGGGTTTCGCTCACTCTAGGGTTTTGTGAAACACGATCCGGGGCCGCGCGGGGCCCGCATAGTCGTCCACGGTCGACACGGTCCAGCCCGTGGCCCTGTGAAAGGCGATGGACCCCTCGTTGCCGGTGGTGGTGATCGCTTTGAGGCGCGCGCATTGCGCCGCACGGCAGTCCTCTTCGAAGCTCTGATACATCACCTTGCCAACCCCGCGGCGCCGGTAGTCTGGGTGGATCCCGACGAGGTGTACGTATCCGGTCTTGGGCGGGCCCGGGGTGATGAACCCAAAAAGGAAGCCCACCAGGACGCCGTCATGCTCCACGACCCGGCTCAGGTTTCCGAGCTCGTAGAAAAAGATCGGGTGGGCCAGTGCGCTCGTTGGTCCGCCCCACCATCTATCGATCACCTGAACGATGTGGTCGTAGTCCTGTTTTCCAAGGGGGCGGGTGAGCATTGGCCGGGGCAAGCCTCAGCATAGCCCGGTCCGGCGGTTCGAGGGCAAGAGGAAGCGCGTTCTTCTGCGAGCTTTGTTCCCGCTGGGCAGTGGCACTCGGCCGAGCCCTCGTGTATCTGCACTAGTGATGAATGCGGTGAAGATCGCTCCTTCCATCCTCAGTGCAGATCTCGGTCGCTTGGCACAGGAGGTGGCCGAGGTAGACAAAGGCGGAGCCGATTGGATCCACGTCGATGTGATGGATGGCCGGTTCGTGCCGAACATCACGTTGGGCCCAATTGTCGTCGAGGCGGCGCGGAAGGCGACCAAGCTGCCTCTGGACGTTCATTTGATGATCGTGGAACCCGAGCGCTATGTGGAGGCCTTTGCCGAAGCCGGGGCAGATGTCATTAGCGTGCACGTCGAGGCCAGCACACACTTGCAGCGCACCCTTGCTGTGATTCGTGGCCTCGGGAAAAAGGCTGGCGTCGTGTTGAACCCGCACACTCACGAGAGCAGCATCGAATACGTACTTGCGGACGTGGACCTGGTTCTGGTGATGAGCGTGAACCCGGGCTTCGGCGGGCAGAGCTTTCTCCCCGCCGCCCTGCCGAAGATCCGTGCCCTGCGAGAGCGCGTGGACGCTCTGGGTCTGGATGTCCGAATCGAGGTGGACGGTGGGGTGTCCCCGGACACGGCAGCCGCCGTGGTGGGTGCGGGTGCGGATGTGTTGGTAGCGGGTTCGGCAGTCTTCGGAGCGAAGAACCGAGCTGCGGCGATCTCCAACATACGCACCTCAGTTGCGGAGCTAGCGTGAAGTCTCGGGCCTGTGCCTTTGCGCTGTGGCTATTCGCTGCCAGCTGCACCTCGGCGCCACCTCCCGCGCCGACGTCGCCGGACGTCGCGCCGCCTGCGTCCGCTGCTCCGGCTGCATTGCCCGAAGCGCCCAACAAGCAAGACAACTCCCTCACCGCCGACTCGGTCGTGAAGGCGGCCTTGGCGCACGTCTCCCGCCGCCGTCAGCTCCCCGCCAAAGGAGCGGTGCGGGGTAAGACGATCTCGCGCGCGAAAATGCTCAAGCACGTGAAGGCTCAGATCCACCGGGAAATTCCCAAGCGCGTGGTGGTGGCGCAGAACGAATTGCTGTTCGGCCTCGGCGTTGCCCCGGCGGATTTCGATTTCGAAAAGGCGCTGCTGTCGCTACTGAAGTCCCAGCTGGCTGGCTTCTACGAGCCGCGGGACAAGACCATGTACTTGCTCGAGGACCTGGTTGGCGCCGAGCGTGAGGCCACCCTCGCCCACGAGCTCGTGCACGCGCTGCAGGATCAGCACTGGGACCTGGGCTCCAAGGTCAAGTTCGCCGAGGATAAGGGCGACAAGATCTCCGCTTTTCATGCCCTCGCGGAGGGCGACGCGACCAGCGCCATGCTCGACTACATGCTGGCTCCCCGAGGCATGACGGCCATCGACATCAGCGATGATCTAATCGCCCTCGAGGTTCAGGGCAGCATGGAGATGTCGCCGTCCACCAGCGGGGTGCCGACCTTCGTCAAGCGATCCGTCGTGGCTCCATACGTCGACGGGCTCGGGCTGATTCACTGGGCCCGGCGTCGCGGAGGTTGGTCAGCGGTCGATGCCATCTGGGCGCGGCCTCCGAGTACGACCGAGCAAGTTCTGCATCCGGAGAAATACGCTGCCAACGAACCCGGGGACCCGGTTGGGATCCCTGAGGCGTTTCCTGGCGGACCCACTGCGGTGCTGTACCGCGACATCATGGGCGAGCAGACCGTGCGGTTGCTCTTCGAGGAATGGATGCCTCAGAAGACCGCCATCGCCTCGGCTGCGGGCTGGG
The DNA here is from genome assembly GCA_965222375.1 of Polyangiaceae bacterium. Classification (GTDB taxonomy): domain Bacteria; phylum Myxococcota_A; class Polyangia; order Polyangiales; family Polyangiaceae; genus JACKEA01. Next base: position 45,995 of record CBDCTZ010000016.1, on the reverse strand, counting down.
GCGGGGATCGCGTGGTCGTGTACGGCAAGGGCGGCCACGTCGCCATGGCCTGGCACCTCCGCTACGACGATTTGGCGGGAGCGAAGCGGGCCGGCACAGCCTTCGCTCGCGGGGTGTTGGCCGCGAAGAAGGGCAAGCAGCAATTTGTGCCCCGGGCGGAGGCCGAAAAGGCGCTGCGCAACAACAAGCTGTGTCGGGAGCGAGCCGATGCTGGCCCCTACGCTCTGGTGCGCAAGGGCCGAGATCTGGTGCTGACGGCAGGCCCATTTCGCCGTGGCCCCGAGGGTCCCAAGTCGGAGGCCCGCTGTGCCGGCGCGCTGGCCTGGGCCACCGCGATCGCGTCGAAACGTTGACACGAGTGCCATGGCGCGCGTCGAAATCGCCACGCCTCTGACGCCGAGTCCCTGTGGATAACTGATCCGGAAGCCCGGAAAAACGGGCAAATCGTCCGGAACCATTGCTGTGGCACGAGGCGTGCTTACCCGAGAAGCATGACCAGCGGTCACAGCCCAAAGCACCGAGCCGGTTGGCTCAATCTGGTGGCGGCAACGTCGCTGGGTTTGGGCGCGCTGGTTTTGCAGGCTGAAGTCGCATCCGACGACGTGCCCGATGACGTCGACGGTGAGTTCCGCCTGATCGTTCACTCCTACCCCGAGGGCAGCGTGGAGGGCGGGGCACTGGGTCACGGCGCGCGGCCCCTGGGCTCCTACCAGCGTTCGGTCACCGCCGAAGAGCTGCGGAAGGGGGTTCCGGTGCGGCTCGTGCAGCTCGCGGACGACACGACTGCGGACGCTGGCGACATCGTTGCTTGGGTCGAGCCGGGAGCACCGAATTTGGAGTTCGATGCACGCACTGCTCGTCCTGGTCAAGGTGCCGCGGTGGGTTGGGCATCCGCGAAGGACGACGCGCCACGGGTCGTCCTTCGGCGTTCCAGCTAAGCGGCTTCTCGTTCCGGTGGCTTGCGGATCCGCTTGAGTTCGCGGGTGTCTTCCACAAACTTCTTGCGCTGCTCATCGGTCAACGCCTCGCCCCCAAAGCGGGCGGCGACGTACAGCTTCGTCAACTCGACGATGGTATCGGCACCGGGGTGACCGATCTGCTGAAGTGCTCTTGCGTGAGCCCACGGCGGAGTGCTGGTTGGCCGAGGCACGCCGATCTGTAGCAGGACGGCCTCGAGCGCGCGGTAAAGCTCCACCGCGCGTCTGGCGTCCCGCTCCTTTTGCTCAGTCTTGGCTTCCTCGCCGTCATCCTTCTTCCGACCGCGGCGCATCCAGTACACGCCACCAGCGACCAGCACGAGGCCGAGAAAGAGGAACCCAACCCGCTGAGGTGACAAGGCGCTGAGGACCTCGCTCCGCGAACGGAGGGTGGAATAGCGGTTGCGCACGTTGCGGAAGAGCGAGACCTGCTGCTTGAAGTCGTAGCCGACGATGTGGCGGTTCCAGCGTTGCGCCGATGCTTCGACGAGGTCCCGAATGAACGCCAAGACTCCAGAGATCTCGCTCCGCGGCGCCGCGTCCGAGGGAGGCGTCGGGTCGAAGCGCGTCCAGCCCTTGTTCTCGATGTACACCTCCACCCAGGAGTGGGCGTCGCCCTGACGTACTGCGTAGAAGTTGCCGAATCGGTTGTAGGTCCCGCCGATGAAGCCCGTTACGTTGCGACTCGGGATCCCCTCCACCCGAAGCATCACGGCCATGGCAGTGCTGTAGAACTCGCAATGACCGCTCTTGCTCTCGAAAAGGAAGTGGTCGAGGGGGTTGGACGACGCTCCTGACGGCGACTCGAGATCGTATTTGTAGTCCGTACGCAAGCGCGCCTCTACGCGCTTGGCGGTGGCGAAGTCGGTCTTGGCGCCCTTGGCCCAGCTGCGGGCCAGCTCCCGGATCCGTGGAGTCACGTCGGCGGGTAGCCGGAGATAGCGCTCGCGATCCTTCCGCGAGAGCTTGCGGGGCCGGGGCTCGTCCTTGCCAGCCAGGTACACCTCGTAGCGTAGGCCGCGATCATCCAGGCTGGAGTACTTGAGCTCGTCCTCCGGTCCTTTCAACACGGTGGGGCCGCCGCCCAGCAGGGGCGTTCCCCGGGGCATCACTCGCAGAGCTACCGCGTCCGGTGGCAGGAACAGGACCGGGGGCTCGATGGGCTCCAGGTCGATGATGATCTTCCGGTCCGACGCTGGGTTTGGGAAGCGCTTGATGCGCACATTGGGCCCGTGGGCGTCCGCGGCGACGCGCAGCTTCTTGGACCGCGACCACGCGCGCCCGTCATATTGGTCGAAGGCCGTGCCCCGGAGATAGAGAGCTAGGCGCGGTGGCGGGTCGGCGGGCAGGTCGGGAATGTCGACCCGCATGGCGATGGTGGGATCGCTGCGGAGCTTGCCGACGCCGCCCAGGTCCACGCGGTCCGAGAAACCAATCATGCGCTCGGGGCGTGAGTGGTTGAGCAACAAAAGGCTCAGCCCGACCCGGGGGAAGAGCACAAACAACAGTGCCGTGAAGAGGAAGATCGGGATGGACAGCAGGCAGGTGAAGACCAGGAAGTTCTTTCCGATCACCCGCCGACTGCGGAGGATACGGGGCACGTCCACGGGCAAGCCGGTTCGATCCCGCGCGCCCTGGCGGTAGTTGCCTTCGACCTCTCGCCGAAGGTGGCTGAGGACCAAGGCGCCCGGCGCCACGACCAGGAATCCTAAGAAGCATAGGCCGTAGGCCAGGCCGCCTCCCAGTACCGTGCCGGCGATCAGATGGAGCAGAGCCAGGACGATGACCTGTTGGTCGTGGGCAGCCCCCCTGCGCGTTGCCAGCCGCACCACCTGCAGCGCCGCGGCGAACTCCACGGCAATCCCCAGCACGGACCCACCCAAGAACAGGCGCGTGGTCTGGAGCGCGAGAAGCACCAGCGGCGCCGAGAACCCGACTCGGCGCATCCAGTCGCGGTCTTGATAGCGCTCGGGAATGCCCAGCGCTACCACCATGCCCACGACGATTGCCGTGCTGACCCAACGATTCAGCTCGCCACTCGTGATCAGTGCAAGCAGGCCCAACGCCGCCAGGGCGTCGGTCATGATCCGATGAATGACCCCGAACCTCACGAAGCCTTCCTCAGTTCCGTTTCTGATGGCTTGGAGGACTTCTTGCTGCGGATACTCGGGTCGGTCTTCGCGCGGTGTTCCGGGGTTGCCTGCAACAGGGCCAAGAAGCGCAGCAGTGGGTCCGCCCCTCCGGCGCTGCTAGCGCGGGTACGTTCTCCCGCGGAGGTCCGGACGGAAACGGCGTCTCCCCGTTTCAGGTGAGCCACACTGCGGGAAGCGACGTCGCGAATCCGCCGTTCGAAGCGGTCGGACCACGGGTCTTCCGGCTCGTCGCCGGGGTGAATCGAGTCGATGATGTACTCGACGTCCCTGCGGGTCTCTTTGGCGCGTTCTCGCAGGACCAGCTGGGTCGGCATCGTGCTCTTGCGCCAATAGATGTCTCTTGGGTCGTCGCCATCCCGCATCGGGCGCACGCCAAGCAGCTCGTCGCCAAATCCCCGACCCAGCGCGCCTTCACCGCCGGCGCGGCGCCCGGCCTGGTCCGGGGGCAGTCGGACGGCGTCCACGGCCGGATAGATGATCAAGTCGCCTTTGGCACTCAGCTCTCGAGACTTCTCGAACAGCCCGAAGGGAAAGCGGGTTGCGACGCGAAAGCCGACGTGGTGGTCGCGACCGCGTCGGGCCGGCGTTCGGCGGTAGGCCGCCACTTGGGCAGATCTCGGGCTTATCTTCAGGAAGAAGCAGCGTTTGTCCGCGGGTTGCCCAGCTCGCAGGTCTTCGATCTCGATGGCGTAGGAAGGAATGCGCTGCTTGTGGTTGTAGACCTCGATCTCGACCAAGTGGGGTCGCCCGACTTGGGCTCGTGGCGGCAGGCGTCGAACGACCGTGAGGTGGCGAAGACTGAGTTCGCTCATCACGCCGGAGACGACGATCAGCGACAGCAGCATGCCCAGCAGCAGGTACAGCAGGTTGTTGCCCGTATTGATGGCTGCGAAGCCAACGCCGAAAGTGATACCGATGAAGTACTTGCCTTCTCGGGTCAGTTTGAGTTTTCGGGGCGGACGGAACCAGCGCAGAAAGCGCGCCAGTCGTGTGTTGCCGCGGGACCGCTCCAGGGGCGGTTGGGGCAAGTCCGGGTGGTTCGACCGAGCGCGGGCCACGGCGCTTAGAGCGGTACGGGGACGCGCGCGATGACGTCCCGGACGGCGGACTCGGCTTCCTCGCGTGACGGTACGTAGCCTTCCGCGTGGGAGGCCAGGCGTACGCGGTGCGCGAGCAAGGGGACGGCCAAGTCGTGAATGTCGTCGGCGATGCAGTAGCGCCGCCCCGAAAGGAGGGCGCGAGCTCGAGACGCGCGGCTCAGATTCATGCCGGCACGGGTGGAAGCTCCCAGCGCCAACGATGGCGTCGAGCGCGTCGCCGTAACCAGAGCTTGCAGGTAGGTGCCCAAAGCGGCGTCCATGCTGACGCGATCGACCTCCCGCTGGAGTTCCACCAGGGACTGGGGGTCGAGGACCGTCGGGACTTTCTCCACTCGATCACCCTCGGGCTCCATCATCAAGCGGGTCTCGACGTGGGGCGGAGGATAGCCGATGCGTAGCCGCAACATGAATCGGTCGAGTTGCGACTCGGGCAGCGGGAAGGTGCCAGTGAAGTCTTGGGGGTTCTGTGTGGCAACCACGAAGAAGGGGTCCGGCAACGGCAGAGTCTTGCCATCGATAGAGACCTGGTTGTCGTTCATCGCTTCCAGCAAAGCGGACTGGGTGCGGGGGCTGGCGCGGTTGATCTCGTCGGCCAAGAGCAGGTTCGAAAAGATTGGCCCCTGGCGGAGTGAAAACTCGGTGGTGCGTTGGTCGTAGACCGAAACGCCCAAGACATCGCTCGGCAAAAGATCGCTCGTGAACTGCACGCGCTTCATGTCGCCGCCGATGGCCCGGGCCAAAGCGCGTGCAAGGGTTGTCTTGCCCACGCCCGGCACGTCCTCGATCAGGACATGTCCGCGGGACAGCAGCGCAACGACGGCGAGCTCGACCACCGCGGGCTTTCCTTCGAGGGCGCGTTCGACTGCTTGTTTGAGCTCTGTGAGGCGCTCAAGTCGCTCGCCGCTAATGGCGACCGCGGATGAGGTCATCGTGGGCATCGTAGCACGTGGTGTGGGGCAAATCGGTAAGGGGAAAAGGCGGGGATGGGGGTTAGCGTGTGGTATGGGCCGGAGCGTGGCGGGTGTCGAGCGTGTGGTCGTGACGGGTGTCACCCGGATGTTCGGGGGAACGGCCGCTCTCCGCGGGGTTTCGACAGAGTTTGAGGCCGGTTCCCTGGTGTTCCTCGAAGGGCCGAATGGGGCGGGGAAAAGCACGCTATTGGCAGTGGTCGGGACGTTGTTGAAGCCCACGCGTGGCGCCGTGAGCTATCCGCCCTTCGGCGAGGATCTGGCCGCAATTCGAGGTCAGATCGGATGGGTGGCCCACGAGGGGTTTTGCTACCGGGAGTTGAGCGGACAAGAGAACGTCGAGCTGGCTGCCAGGCTGTACGGATGTGAGGTGTCCGGTAGCTGGGAGCGGGTTTGCGCCCGAGTCGGGGCGGAGGCCTTTGGGCGTCGGCCCTTCGGTTCGTTATCTCGTGGACAAAAACAGCGAATCGCATTGGCGCGCGCTTTGGTTCATGAGCCATCGGTCGTGTTGCTGGACGAACCATTCACCGGGTTGGACCCGGCGAGCGCGGAGCGCTTGGAGCTGATCCTGCAGGCGGAGGTTGCGAGAGGCGCGTTGGTCGTCGTGGTCAATCACACGCCCGGAATGGCGGCTCACTTGAAGGCTCGCGTGCTTCGTTTGGAATCGGGCCGGGTAGCGAATGACGCGGTGCGTTAGGTTGGGTTGGTTGGGTCGCGTCGCTGGGTCGGCGCTTCCTCGCTAGTCTCGCGCCGGGTCGCGCTTTGGCGCGTCGTGTGTTGGAGGCATAACGCTCCTCCTTGTTCACCCCTTCCCGAGGGGCGTGACGCTTGACGGTTCACCTTTCGATACGGCGAGAAGACCGCGCGTCTGTCGACAGTGAGGTCCCCGCTCCGAGGACGTCGGGTTGTCGGGCGGCTCGGAAGCACGGCTAGGCGACCTTCGCGGCTTGGCGGTTCCAGGCTCTTCGCCTGGGGCTAGGGCGCCTCAGCGGATCGGACGATGCCGCCATCGCGGGGCGGCGCGGAGTAGGGCGGGGGTCCGTAGCCTGTTCGTTTTCGGTTAGTGCTAAGCCCAGTCGTTTTCGGTTGGTGCGCCGCCCAGGGCTGCGGCGATCCGGTCGGGTACGTCGTTTCGCAATCGGTGCGGGCGGTCAGGCGCGCTCAATCGTTTCCGGTTGGTGCTATGCCAGGGCGCCTCGTAGGGCTGCGGCGATCCGGTCGAGTACGGGGCGTTCCCAGTCGGTGCGGGCGGTGAGGCGCGCTCCATCGTTTCCGGTTGGTGCTACGCCAGGGCGCCGCGTAGGGCTGCGGCGATCCGGTCGGGTACGTCGCGTTCCCAATCGGCGTGGGCCGTCAGGCGCACCCGGTCGGTTCCGGCTGGGACCGTTGGAGGGCGGACGGCGCGGGAGAGGATGCCGTGTTCCCGCAGTGCGTCTTCGCACTGCTTCGCCCGTTTCCAGCTGCCGGTTCTGAGGGGGACGATCGGGCCGATGTTGGGAATCGGCTCCGCGACGAGCCCAGACATCGCCGTGCGTAGGCGGCTGGCGTTTTCAAGCAAGGTTGCCCGTTGGGCGTGTGCCTCGCGCAGGATTTCGACGTTAGCGTTGATGAGGGCGGACAGGGCCGGCGACGTGGCAGTGGAGAAGACGAAGCTTCGTGCTCGGTTCCAGAGTAGGGTTCGTAGTGGCGCCGAGCTCGCGACGAAGGCGCCCTGGACTCCTACGGCCTTGCCCAGGGTCCCGATCACGATGTCGGGAGTGATACCTGCGGCGGCGCAGAGGCCCGCTCCTGCGGGGCCGAATACGCCAAGTGCATGGGCCTCGTCCACGATCAGGCCAGCTCCGTGGCGCGTGGTGATCTCCCGCAGACTCGCAAGGTCGGGGCTGTCGCCGTCCATCGAAAAGTATGACTCCGTGGCGACCAAGCAGCGCGTGTCCTTTGCTGCAGAGGCGAGCGCGGCTTCAACGGCTGCTACGTCCAGGTGGGGAACAACCCGGACTTCCGCTCGGGCCAGGCGACAGCCGTCGATGATTGATGCGTGGTTGAGTTCGTCGGACACAATCAGGGTGTTCGGGTCCGCAAGCGCCGTCAGAACGCCCAGGTTGGCGGCGTATCCGCTCGAGAACACAAGTGCTGCGGGCAGGTGGACCCAATCGGCCAGGTTGGACTCGAGCCGCTCATGTTCAGCGCTTGTGCCGTAGATGAGGCGAGATGCTCCGGATCCCGGGGAACGCCCGAGCAGTGTTGCACGTGAAACGGTCGCCCGAGCTAGTCCGAAGTAATCGTTCGAGAACGCATCTATGAACCCATCACGTTGACTCGAGGGTGTGGAAACCCGCAACAACTCTGCTTCCGCCAACCTGCGCAACTCTGAGTCGACCCAATCGCGTAGCGACACGACAAGACTCGTAGCACGACGAAGCCGCGGAACATCCCTCGATTCGATGCAAAGAAGACTACTTCACGCCAGGTCAAGGCGATACACACCTACGAAAAAACCAAAGCACAATAATCTCAAATATTTCAAATACTTACATCATTCAATAAAACGACACAGTTTTTATGATGAACCGTTACAATATCCAGCAGTTTTTATGCGCGGCAAATACGACCGCCATGCTACAAGGGCGGAACGCTGGGCGCGACAACGCAGAGCCCTCAACGACGCGGTCGCACACGCAGTTGCCGCGCGCGGCGACAAGACGACAGTTCGTGACATCTGCGCTGCCGCGGGGGTGGGAAGAAACACCTTCTATCAACACTTTCGTGACCTCGACACGGCGCGGCGAATCGCGATTGATCAGGCGGGTGCCGCTCTCGAACACACCCTGCGACGGATCTCCGGCGCGCGCGAAATCGCCGCGATAGCCCTCCGCTACGCGACCCAAAGCAGCATTCGACGTGCCCTGTTGTTGTCCACAGCCCATCGCAAGGAAGAGCCCTTTTCTACGGTGTTAGAGCGAGTTTTCGCGTCTACGGGTATTCGTGATGCTCGAGCCGTCGCGCTAGCGGGAGGCGCGTTGGCGATCTTGAGGCGGTACGAAAAAGAACCACCACCCACTGCCGTCTCCGCGATCTTCGAATAGCGTTCGAGCCTACGGCGTACGCCATTTCCATCTGAGCTGGTCGGTGTTACCGTGCCTACGATGAATCGCGCTCCCGTGGAGCTGCGGGTTGGCGGCCAGTCATACCGAGTGGTTGCCAGCACGGACGAAGCTGAACTCCAACGGCTCGCAGAGGTCGTTGACAGTCGGCTCCGGGACCTTGCCGGACCGGGCCGAGCTCTCGCGCCGCAGTCGCTGCTTCTGGTTGCGATGGCCCTGGCGCACGATTTGGAGAAGGCGCGCGCTCGCACTCAGGAGGTGGAAGCGCGGTCCAAGCAGATGCTCACGAGCGTGCTTCAGAGGATCGACGCCCTACTGGACGAGACCGAGGAACCTTCTCCCGAGCCACCATCGGATCAACCAAGCGCGACCTGAGGAACGCAGCTGAGCACCCCGTCCGGCATCCCGAGCACGCAGGCCTCGGCAGTTCGTTCCTTAGGCCATAAGCGAGGAGCCGCGCCACCCCGGGCGGCGGGCGGGATCTGCAGGAGGAAAAGCAGGTGGGGCGGCTCACTCTTCGGGCCTGCCGCGCATGGCGGAGACAGCGTAAATGCCCGGAATCGCCAGCAGCAGCGCGTCTAGCTGAAGCGCGATGACGATCGCGTCATTTGCTTGGTCGTCGATGTCTCGCTGATACCCGACCAGTAAGCCGGCGGCGATGCCGTACTTGGAGTGGAAGTTGAAGCTGCGGCTGCCCAGAAACAACCAGCCGGCAACGCCGGGAAACCACTCCTCGTGATCTCGCCGGGCGTAGCCTCCGAGGGAAAGCGCCAGGGGCAGCGAGTCGCTGAAAGGCGCCACGCCAATCAGACCGCCGCCCAAACGGACATCGTCGAACCCGGCTGTGGTGAGGTCGAGAAAGGGGCCCGCGCCGAAGTCCGAACTGCGCTGCCTACCCAACACGAGCTCACCCCGAAGGCCATTGAACCAGCACGTATCTTGCCAAAAGGAACCGTCGGATCCGCGTCCGCAAACTCCGGAAACCACCCCGGCGCTGTATTGCGGCTTCGCCTCGGCCGCCGGAGCGAAGCCGAACGCAGCGCACAACACGGCGCCCAAGACGCCGTGGCGCCAGCGTGGGAAGGCCAAGAGGATTAGGGCGGATTGACGCAGATGGACAGGTTACGGCAAAGACGGCAGTCCACGGGTTCATCTTGGCCGATTCGGCAGGGCGCATCCAGGTCGCTCGCATCCGTGCCCGCAACGCACTGATAACCCGGCTGGGCCGGGTCGTCGGCGCCAATGGGGTAACTCACGAGGCAGCCGTCGCACACCGTGATGGGGAAGCTGAGGGACTCGCTCGTGATCTCCTCGCCTCCGAGGGTGTCACCGAACACCCGGACATCGGCGACCACGCGGGATCCGGCAGCCAGGCCCAAGCCTGATGGAATCAGCAAGGCGCCGCTGACACCGTACCCGGGCTCATCCCCGGACCCAGGGTCGACGAAGCCTGAAATGGGCACGGTGAACTCACGAATCAGAGACTGCTGGTCGTTGAGAAGCCGAACCTCGGCGCCCCGCATCACGAATCGCGACGTCTCGGTACGGACCAGATCCTTGGAGCCTCGTCGCACGAGCTGATTACCGACCAGCAACGCTGCTGAATAGCTGTCTCGAAATGCGAGATCCATCACCCCGGAGGAATAAAAGGTCGAAGATGGGTCCGGCTTGGCAACGCACTCGCCTGACTCCAGCCTGAGCACGGCGCGAACGAATAGCGAACTGTCGTTGTCCGCGCAGCCTGACGAACTGAGCGCGCCGAGCGCCCCGAACAGGAAAAGACCTCTCATAAGCCGTCGCATTGGGTGTCCTCTCTTCCGCGAACGAACCAAAGCTCGACGCGCAAACAGAAGTGTATCGGCCCGCGCCGATGGACGCCAACAATCCGCGATGCCGAAACGACACTTAATTAAGCGCCGCCATTCCTCAACGCGGCGCGAAGCGAATCCAGCGACAGATCCGACGTACGCACATCTCCTACATCGTGCGCGACCACGAAACGGATGTTCGGTCCAACGCGCTTCTTGTCACGATGCAGAAACGCGAGCGACCCTTCAAGCAAGCTAGGATCGACATCAACCGGCAGCTCGAAGGCAGCTAGGACTCGTCGCACGCGTCGATGAAGAGCCGCGGGAGTGCGGCCCAGAGCGTGGCCGACCCGCAGCGCGGAGACCAGCCCGAGGCTGACCGCTTCTCCGTGGGTGAAACGCTTGAACTCGGTTTTGGCCTCGAGGGCGTGGCCCACCGTGTGGCCGAGGTTCAGCACGGCGCGGAGCCCCGCTTCTCGTGGGTCCCGACTCACGATTCGAGCTTTCACCGCAACGCAGCGATACACGACGTCCGCCAAGAGTTGAGGCTCCCGCGACAAGACTGCGGCGGCCCGCGCCTCGAGCAGATCGAGCAGTTCGGGATCGCCGACCAGGGCGGTCTTGACCGCCTCGGCTAACGCGCTCTGAAGTCCGCGAGCAGCCTCCGTGGCAAGAAACGCCGTATCGCAGACCACGAACCCCGGTTGCCAAAACGCGCCAACGGCGTTCTTCATGTCGAGGAAATCCACGGCGGTCTTGCCGCCAACGGAAGCGTCCACCATGGCCAAGAGGGACGTTGGGACGACGCCCCAGCGCAGGCCCCGTAGCCAGGTTGCTGCGAAGAAGCCGGCGATGTCCGACACGACCCCTCCTCCCAGGGAGATGACCTGAGTGCGTCGGTCCAGCCCGAGTCCAGCGGCCTGGGTCCAGAGCCGCTGCATGGTTTCCACGGTCTTGGATTCCTCGCCAGCCGGAAGAATCATTCGAGACACCGAAGCGGGCTCACCTAGCCAGCTCGCCGCATCATCGCCGTACAGAGGGTGGACGTTCGTGTCCGAGACCAAGCAGTGGCTTCGCGAAGCCAGCGCAGCTTTGCGAAGCCGCGATTCCGCTACGCCCGCCCCCACCTCGACGGCGTACGAGTCCTCGCCACAGGCCACCGCAACTGAGCGCACCCGCACGGCATGGCAAGTCTCCTCCACCACCTTGTCAATGCTCCACCCATCCGTCTGGATCTGCCGGTGGCACTCAGCGTAGGTCGGCCTGCGCAGCTCCAAGAGCTCTCGAACCCGTTCGGGCTCTGGCGCGGCGCCCAACAGTGGACGGCCCCCGTCACCGGCAACCCGTCGGCACACCTCTTCGGCACTCGCCACCAGCGAAACCACCTGCGCGCGCTCTAGGACATCGAGTCGGAATTCGCGATCCAGCAGCGCGCCGCCACCCACCGAAATGACGGCGCCGTCCTCTTTCAGGATGCGGAGCAGCTCGTGGCGTTCCGCTTGTCGAAATCCCGCCTCTCCATCGCGCCGAAACAGCTCAGCGATGCTGCAACCCGCTTGCCCTTCCACAACCTCGTCGAGGTCATAGAACGGCCGCCCAAGTTTGCGGGCGACGGCACGGCCTACGGCGGACTTGCCCGTGGCCATGAATCCGTTGATGACCAAAGGCAGCATGGTGGGGAATATGCCCGAAAAACGGCATGGCACCCAGTCGTCCCAAAACCAGCCCGAGGCGATAAGATGTCTCTGGTGACCGCCACGCTACTGACGCAGCGCCCCGGTGGGCTCCACTTGACCGCCCGAGCCGCCAAGAGCCGGGTGCTCGGCGTGCGCGACGGAGCGCTTGAGGTTGCTGTTGCGGCGCCCCCCGTGGATGGCGCCGCGAACCAGGAGTTGGTCAACACCGTCGCGCGATTCCTGACCCTGAGAAAGAGCGCTATCCGCCTCGCTGGCGGCGCCGCCTCGCGAAACAAAGTTCTGTTCTTGGAGGGCTTGGCCCTGGGCGAAGTCGCCAGTCGCGTTCAGCTTCTGGAAGAGGGAACCTGAGCGTGCGCTTCGAGTTCGAGAAATACGAAGGCCTCGGCAACGATTTCATCGTGATCGAGGCACGCCCAGACCAGCTGCACGAGCACGCCCAGGCCCTGTGCGATCGCCACTTTGGGGTCGGTGCAGACGGCGTGCTGCTGGTGACCGCGCCGCAGTCGTCGGGTGCGCGAGCGACGATGACGGTTCTGAATGCTGACGGTTCACGCCCGGAAATGTGCGGCAATGGCCTGCGCTGCGTCGCGCTCCACCTCGCACGACGAGACTCCGCAGCCTCGATCAGCTACGTCGTGGATACGGAAGCTGGGGCGCTGGCTTGCGAAGTCGACGTGCAAACGCCTCAGCTCGCGCAAGTCCTGACGGATCTCGGTCAGGGGCGCCAAGAAACGGACTACGTGGCGAAGCTCCAGGACCGAGAGCTCACGCTGTCCCGAGTGTCCATGGGCAACCCCCACGCGATCAGCTTCGGCGAGCTGCCAAGCATCGAGCAGATCGATCGCTGGGGGCCCCAGATATCGAGCGCTTTTCCCCAAGGCAGCAACGTGGAGTTCGCGAGCAAGCGGGGCCCAAGGAGTTTCGATCTGATCGTCTGGGAACGCGGCGTTGGCCGCACGCTGGCATGTGGCACGGGCGCGGCGGCTACGGGCGTGGCCGCAGTTCTCACGGATCGCGCCGCGTACGACCAGCCCATGGACGTCCACCTCCCTGGCGGCCCCCTCGAAATTCGGGTCAACCGCGACCTGCGGGTCCAGGCGCGGGGTCCAGCCCGCCACGTCTTCAGCGGTTCGGTGGAGGTTCCGTGACGGACCCGGACCACGCCCCACCCTCGGCACGCGGCGTGCTGGTCGTGACCAGCGATCAAGACACCGTGGATGTCTTTCGCAGTTCGCTGCGGACCCACGTCGAGGCACCGACCTTCTCCGAGGACCTGGACGAAGCGCTAGAGCGCGCCCAAGCCGAGTTCCCGGAGGTCGTTTTTGTCGATGTGAGTCTAGGCGGGGGCGCAGGGGTGGCGCTGATCCATCACCTGAAGGCAGCAACCCGAAACGCCCGCGTGGTTGCCATGGTGCCGCCGTCCGGGATCGAGCTCGGCGCGCAGGCCCTCTCTCTCGGCGCCAATGCCATCGTGCTCGCTCCGCCGGCTGGGGATGAAATACTGTCCGCTGTTGGCCAGGCGCGCTCTCATCGCGCGGAACTCGAGCTCAGGGATCGGTTGGAAAACGAGAGCCGTGCCTCCCGCCTCGAAAGCGAGCTGGCCAGGGAATTAGCTGGCCTGGGAGCGCTGAGTGGGCGAAGGGCGATAGCCGACGAGGTGATCCGCGTGATGCGCGAGAAACTCGGCGCTCGGGTGGCTGCTGTTTTCGTGACCGCATCGGATCGCTCCCGGGAGTTGCTGCGCATCAGTGAGACCGGGATGGAGCAGGCGCCCGCCGTGTCTGACGAGCTAGGCATCATGGCCTTTGCTGCCGAGAACAAGCTCGACATAGCGCGGTTGGAATTGGGCTCGGAGGCCATGGGGCTACTGCTTCACGCCGGGCTCGAGTGGCACGGTGCCCATCGGGGGCCACTGATCGATCTCGTGCGCGCTCAGGCTGCCGCCGCATTGTGCCTGGTTTCGGCCCGTGAGCAGGCCATGCGCGGAGCGATCAAGGACCCGGGTTCGAGTGCGTACACCTTCGCGTACTTCGTGGATGTCGCGGGTCGCGAGATAGACAAGTCTCGCCGGCACCAGCGTCGCTTCTCTCTGCTGACGTTGAATCTGGACGACCCGGACAGTCCCGACGCCATGAGCGTCGAGCTGGCCGAGCGTGTGTTGGCAACCATTCGCGACAGCGACGTGCTGGCTCGAGTCGACGAACGTGAGTTCTACATTCTGTTGCCAGAGACGGGTGGGGTTGGCGCCTACACTTGTCGCCGGCGACTGCTGTTCAAGCTGGGCGCGAGTGCCGCCCGGCGAGGCGAGGGCGTTCGCTTGCCCGTCACCCTGGGCACCGCGACGTACCCCCACGACGGCCCGGATTTGTCTGCGCTGCTTCGCCGGGCCAAACGCCGCGCCGAGGCCGGCTCCAAGGCCCTGACGCGAGGCGTCAAGATCGACCCGCTACACCCGGACGAGTCGCTGGATGCCCTGTTTTGGGCCGTTGCAGAACTCGGTTCCCACACCGACCTCGAGGGTCCCCGGCTGATCGAACTGCCACTGATGGATCTGGTGGGTCTGTCGACCACCGTCGTTCGCGAGGCAGCCCGCGGGGGGGCTGCCCTGGTGATTGCGTCTCAGGGCAAGGGAGTCAGCTTTGGCGCCATGGTGCGATCGTCCCTGCTCGACCCGGACCGCCTGGAGCTGAGGGTGATCGACAACGCTCGGCTGGGATCGGACGTGGAGGCCCTTGCAGTGATTGCCGAGCACGGCACCTATGCCTTCTTGGGTCGAAAGGAACGCACCGTGGTTCGGGCGATTCACGCCTCGGACCCCGGCCTCGTGGATCTGGTTCTCGAACTCCTGGAGCACGGAGCGGACTGATGTCTCGAAGTATCGTGCTGATCGACCCTGACCTGGACGCTCTGGGTGACCTTGCGTCAGCGCTTCGCCAGCGAGGCTTGAGCGTCACCGTTGCCGACAGCTGGGCGTCCGCCAAGGACCGAATTCGCGCGGTTGCGCCCGACGCTCTCATCTGCGCGGCCTCGGTGTCACCTTCCGAGGGCGTAGACATTCCCTGTCTCTTGCTTGACGGTCCGGAAGCGAACCCGAACAGCGTGCGCAGCGACGCCGATGAAGTGGCACGTCGCCTATTAGCGATTCCTCCGCGCCGCGCACCGGTGTCGACTGCCAAAGGCGACGTGCGTGGTGACCTCGGCAAGGTGAGCCTCGTGGATCTGCTTCAGCTCTTGGGTATGAACCAGCGCACCGGCACTCTCACCCTCACCACTCCGGCAGGAGCCGGGGAGATTCGCTTCACCGAAGGTGAGGTCACCGACGCGGCATACCGCCGCTTGGAAGGCGAAAAGGCCTTGATTCGCCTGCTGGGCGAAGTGGACGGTACCTTCGCGTTTTCATCGGGTCAACCCGCGGCTCTGCGCCGAATCAAGCAGCCGCTGAACAACCTGCTGATGGATGGGCTGCGCCAGCAAGACGAAGTGAAGCGCGCCCGCGCCAGCTTGTGCAAAGAGGGCGACGCAATTCTCGCAACCGCCCAGCCCGACGACGACGAGGCGGAGATCCCGCGTTCCATTCTCCTCAACACTCAGTCACCCAGGTCCCTCGATGAGGTCTTGGACGAGGTTCCCGCCCTCGATCTCGACATCATCAAGGCGCTGGAAGAGCTCCTCCAAGCCGGTAGGGTTCGGACCATCGCTTCAGGAGCCGAGCGGGTGCCCTTCGCCGACGGTGAGCAGGTTGCATTGCTCGGCGCGATGGCGTCGAGGCTTGTCGGAGTCGGCTTCGAGGGCGGCGCCCGAATGGTGCTCGCAGGCTCGTCATCACAACTAGCTGCGGCCTCTCATGCCTTGCGTCGACTCGTCGAGGTCTCTCAGCGCAGCGATGGTTCACCTGCGGCGCCGGTGCCTCACGTGCTTGCAACCCTCCGACTGAACGACGCTGTGGACATCGAACTCGTGGGCCTCCCGCTGCTCAAGGCGTTTTCACCGCTGTGGCCCATGAGCGTCGCCGGCGCGGCGGCCGTGGTCGTTCTTCAGTCGGACCCGCAGCCCGAGCTCGAGGAGGCGTGCAGTGCCGGTGGTATCCCCCTCGAGCGCAATGCAGACGCCGTGGATGTGGCGGATCCGACGCAGTTAGCCCGCTTGATGCGCGAAGCCCTCGACGCCGCGAGCGGACGCAAATAGGAAGAGGGCAATGCCCGGGGACAACGCATCCGACAAGAAACGAATTGCCCTCATTGGCGGAGACGGCATCGGACCCGAGGTGGTTCGCGAGGCGAAGCTACTGCTCGAGTGGTACATCTCCGAAAAGAACCTCCCGATCGAGATCTGGGAGTTGGACCTTGGTGCAGAGAGATTTCTCCGGGATGGCACCACCTTTCCCAAGGAGATCCGAATAGCGATTCAGAAGGAATGCGCGGCGGTCATGCTGGGTGCCCTGGGTGACGCCAGAGTCCCGACCATGGAGCACGCTCGAGACATCCTGTTCGGGATGCGCTTCGGTTTCGATCTTTACGCCAACATCCGACCCATCCGCAGCCTGGCGGATCGCCTGGTGCCTCTGAAGGGCCGCGGCCAGAAAGACGTCAACATCGTGGTGTTCCGGGAGAACACCGAGGGTGCCTATGCGGGAGTAGGAGGTCAGCTCAAGCGAGGCACGCCGGACGAAGTTGCCATTAACGAGGACATCAACACCCGCAAGGGTGTCGAGCGCATCATTCGTGCCGCCTTCGAGTACGCGAAGAAGACCGGCCGCCGCCGCGTGCACATGTCCGACAAGAGCAACGCTCTGCGGCACGCCCACGAGCTCTGGCTGCGGGTTTTTGACGAGGTTCGCCGGGAGTACTCGGACATCGAGGCCGTGCATGTGTACGTGGACGCCCTCTGCCTGTACCTGCTCCAGGACCCGACTCAATTCGACGTGATCGTCACCAACAACCTCTTCGGCGACATCGTCACGGACTTGGGGGCCGGTCTCCAGGGTGGGCTAGGGATGGCCGCCAGCGCCAACATTCACCCCGCCGACCCGGGTCGCGTGGGCCTCTTCGAGCCGGTGCACGGCTCGGCTCCGTCTTTGGCCGGGAAGAACGTCGCCAACCCCTGCGCCTCCTTCCTCACCGTCGGCATGATGCTGTCGTACCTGGGGTGGCCCGAAGAAGAGGCGCGCATCGAGTCCGCGGTTGCTCGGTCCATCGACGCTGGTGAGTGCACCAAGGACGTTGGCGGCGAGCTGCGCACCACCGAGGCGGGCGCGGCCGTGCGCCGCCTGATCGCCGAGAGCTAGCGGGATTTTTTCTTCAAACGTGGATATCTCGTCCAAATATCCCCGAAAACTCTGCCAATCCTGCGGCGTGTGATACGGCCTCGGGAATGATGGAGGCCCAAGAAGCAGCTCATACCGGCAGCCAGGTATCGGAGGCGCGCGCGGAGTTCGTTTCCAGTATTGGTCGGCGCCTGTCCGCGCTGCGTACCGCTCTTCGGGAGCTCGAGGCCGAACCGCGAGCCGCAGCACGACGCGACGTCGTGCTGCGCCGCTTGCACGCGTTGGGTGCCGCCAGCCGGGTTTTGGGTTTCGAAGCCGCTGCCGAAACGCTGAATACAGCGGAAAACTCTCTGTACCGCAGCGCCGCGACCGGTGAAGTGCTGATGCGGGACCTGGCGGAGGTCCTACGCGCCATCGACCAGGTGCCGGCGCTGGTTTGGGGCGGAACTCCCGAGAAAACGCCCGCAAGCGGGATGGAGACGAGCTCCGAAGCGCACCCGGTGCACGCAGTGGCGTTCGTGGATCGGGCGTTGGGTTGCGCGCTGGACGACAATCGAGAGCACGCCAAGTTCGACCACGACGTGGCCGGGGATGCGCCCCGGGCAATCGACTTGGTGCGCGCAACCGGTCCAGACGTTGTCGTGGTCGACATCGACCTGGAGGGAGCCTCCGATCTCGTCGACGCCCTTCTCACCGACGAACTCGTCGAACCCTTTGCTCTGGTCGTGGTTGGAACTCTCCAAGCGGCAGAAGCCGCCGCAACCTTCGTGGCCCGGGGCGCCAAGCGGGTGCTTCCAAAGCCAGTCAGTCCCGACACCATGGAGCGCGCCGTACTCGCCGTGGCGCGCCGCGGACATGAGCACACTGCCGCACACGAGGCCGTTGGCGACATCACTGTCGAAGAACTGGCGGCCCGGATCTCGGCAGAGGTGCGTCGCGGGCTCGTCGATGCCCAGCTCCCGGGGAACCCGATCGCGCCCGTGCCCTTCGGTGAGGGTGTTGATGTACTGGCGGCTGTCTGGTCGGCAGTTGCTCGGGTTCGCGAGATCGCAACCATGCGTTCTGGGGGCTCGCTCCGTTTCGAAGCCACTGGGCCCGAGGGGGCCATTCCCTTGGCTCCCTGGACATCGGCGGACCGCCGCGCCGGCGAGCGCAGCGCACGAGGTGCGCGGGCCAATGATGGTGTCCGTCTGGAGGGGCGCTTAGCCGTTGTCGCCGACGACGATCCGTCGGTGGTTTGGTTTCTCTCAGGTTTGCTCAAGACCGCTGGTGTCGAAGTGCTCGAGGCCCATGACGGTCGGCGCGCCCTCGACCTCACCTTGACGCGTTGGCCGGACTTGGTCGTCAGCGACGTGCTGATGCCGCGTATGGACGGTTTTTCGTTGTGTCGCGCTATCAAGCGCGACGTCGCAGTTCGGGATGTCCCGGTGGTATTGCTGTCCTGGAAAGAGGACTTGCTGCAGCGCCTCCGAGAGCTTGGCGCCGACGCTGACGCCTATCTTCGCAAAGAGGCTGCGGGGACCACGGTTCTCGAGCGCATCCGTGAAGTGCTGCGCCCTCGGGCTCGGGTTGAAGCGCGCATGGTGACCGGCGGCGTAGTGCGTGGTCGCCTCGACGGGCTCACGCCGCGCCTCGTATTGGAACTCGCCTGTGCCCGGCATCGGGATTGCCGCGTATCGTTTCGCGACTCGGTCTACCTGTACGAGGTCGATGTTCGGGGTGGCCATCCGGTGCAAGCGACCCGAACGTCCACGGATGGCAGCTTTTCCCGCGGGGAAAAGGTGGTTTCCGCGCTTCTCGGTATCGGCGCCGGGCGCTTCAGTATCGCCCCGGATTCCGCTCCCTGTCGCGACGACCTGAACAGACCCCTCAGCGAGCTACTCGTGCCCCACATCACCCGAGCGCGTCGAGCGCAAGACGTGGTCGTCGGCGGGCTCGACCGAATCGATTCAATCGTTATCGACGCGGAGGCGATCAGTGCTTACCTGGCAGCGACCCCCGACCCCGCGCTGCGCCTACTTCAGCGCCTCAGCGCGGGTACCAGCCCCGCAGAGATCATCCGGGAGCCCACCACGGACCGACAAGCCCTCGAGTCAGTTTTGCTCGACATCGCGCGGCGCGGGGCCATCCTCGACCTGACCGTCTCGGGTCGCGCCATCGACTTGGATGCGCCCCTGGACGAGGCTGAGCCGGAAGCAGAAGCGTCGGCGCCGCCTCAGTTCACCCTAGAGCTCTCGCCCGCCGCGGGCGAAGCCTCCGCGCGACCCCCGAGCACGGAGCTCTCGCCTCAATGGCCCATGGACCCGAACGTGACACCCGGCGTGAACTTCCAGCAGCACGCCACCGGGTTCCGAGACGAAGCGGGCACCTTCCCCGGGGTTGGTCCGGATGGTTCGCCGGCGCGTACCGCCACGGAGCCGAAGCCCGGTGCAACGGGTTCCGCTGCGCCGCCGGCAAAGTCGACCGGCTCCGAGGTACCCGCCGCGGAGGGCAAACCCGCAAGCGCCCCGCCAGCTGCTTCCGTCGCCGAGCCCGACTCGGCGGAGGTCGACGAGTCTTGGGCGCCCGGCGAAGTGGCCTCCAAGGGCTCAGCGCAGCCGCCTGAATCCGCGGAAGAAGCATCCAGCAAGGAAGCCGCCGCCGCGCCGATCGAACCGGCAACCCAGGTTCCTCGGCCGGAGCCGTCCCCAAAGGCTCCCGAAGCGTTTCCCAAGGTCAAGGAAGTGCGTCTGCCAACGCCCCTACGCTCGACTGCGGAAGAGTCCGAATCCTCAAGCGCACCGGCTGAATCCCCAAGCGCGCCGGCTGCGGCTAGCGAGTCCGCACCCACCGACGCAGAGAGTGAACAACCCGGCGAGGCCTTGGAAAGCAAGGAAGCCGCAGTCGCGGCCAAGCAGCCCGAGGTCGCGGAGAGCGAAGCCGCGGCGGAGGCCTCGGCTGATGACGAGGAAGCAGTAGCCGACAGTCCGGCCGCGGAAGTCTCCGCCAAGCCCGAGCCCACCGCCGAGGCGGACGGGGAAGAACCTGCAGAAGAGGCACCCGCCAAGAAGAAGCGCGCGCCGGAGACTCAGCGCTCCCTCACCGCGTTGCCCAAGACCAAGGCGATTTCTTTTCCGAGCAAGGCCGCTGGCCGTGGCGAGGCGACGGCGGACAAGACCAAAGGTCAGCCGGCTCAGGAAGCCGCCGCAGCAGCCAAATCAGAGCCCGTCGAAGAGGAAAAGGAGAGCCGGCTGGTTGGCTTCGCCAAAGTGGCTGGCGTGATGGGCGTAGCAGGCGTGGCTAGTTTTCTGTTGGTCACCTGGGTGCGTGGCCTTGGAGCTGAAGCGCCCGCACCCGCTGCCGAAGCATCGGCTCCCGCCGCTCCCCCAGCGGTGCAGGCGGTGGCAAAGGCGAAACCCATGGCCGCGGGTCCTGGCGTCAAAGTCGAGTCCCTGCCCCTTCCCCCAGGAATCGAGCTGGCGGGCGACAAAGGGCTGTTGGAGATCTCGATTACCGAGAAGGACGCGATCTACGTTGACGACACCTTCGTCGGGCGCGGCCCGCTGAAGCGCGTGCCCCTCGAACCGGGTGAGCACGCAGTCAAACTGCGCAAGCCCGGCGAAGAGATCACGCACAGCGTGAAGATTGAAGCTGGTAGTCGCACTCGACTCTCCCTCGAAGCGGCCAAGTAGCCCGGGTCAGTCGGCGCCCTTTTAGCCCTGCCCAGAGGCAGCCGCTTGACACAATCCTGGCGCACCGGCTGACTTCCGGGTCCGGCATGAAGACGAGCCTTTTGTCGACAGCTGCCCTCGGGGCGCTCGTGGTCGTCCTCGGCAGCTGTGACAAGGACGACAGCGGACAGCCCGAAGCCTTCGCCTCGGCTGCGCCCGGCGAGCCCGGGGCAGTTCCACCGGAGCAAGCTGAACGCATCGAGCTGATCGACCAACTCACCCGCTGCGAACTCCGCCACCGCGGACTTTCGCTGGACATCGGGACCGAGGGAGCCAACGCACATCGTGGATTCCGCTTGCCGCCCTTTGACGACATCGAAAGCGCCGAGCGTGACGGCAAGGTGGTCTCCAAAGTCTTGAAGAAGACGGTGAGCTTCGACTTCTGGCTCGAGCAAAGCATCACGGATGCCTTCGTCGAGGTGTCGGTTCATGCGCGCAAGGCGCGGCGGATGCACGTGTACTTCGCTGGTCGCCGATTGGGGTCTGTGAAACTGACCCCGGGTGTGAGCTCCGTACATCGCTTGAAGATCCGCAAGAACGAGCTGAAGCCGGGGCGACATGTGGTGAAGTTGCGTTTCAGTGGACGCCCCCGCGGCGTCATGGAGCCGCACGCGGAGCTGTATTGGCTGCGACTCGGCGTTCAGGACGACCTGTCGGCGACCTACGCGGCTCCCACATTGCGGAACGTCTTGAATGACGTCGCGATCGACAACGTGCCCAAACGAGCCCTGGCGTTGCGGGCGCCGGCCGCAGTGCGATGTCCGGTGGTCCTCGCGCCGGACTCGAAGCTACAGGTTGACCTGGGCTTTTGGGGCAGCGGCACCGGCAAGGCCGCGATTCGAGTGGTGACCGACGACGCCCAGCCCACGACCCTCGTGGAGAGAAAGGTGAGCGGCGGAGGGGGTGCGACCTGGATCCCCGTCTCGCTGCCCTTGGCCGCTCACGCGGGCAAGGCCGCGATTCTGGAACTCCGAGCCCTGGATGCCCATCGCGGAGGCCGAGTCGTGTTTGGAGACCCTGCGCTGCTTCGGGCGGATGGTTCCAAGAAGGTCGTTGCGCCGGAGGCGAGCACCGCAATCATCGTGGTGCTCTCGGGAATTGACCGGCGTCGGGTTCCGCCCTGGGGCCCGAAGCAGAAGTTGACCGGGCTTGCGGATCTGAGCCGCACGGGAACGTCTTTCAGTCGCTACCGGACGCCGACTACGGTCCCCGGGGCGGTCATGGTCTCGATGCTGACCGGTCATCCCCCGCACGCCCACGCCATGGAGGACCCGGCGGCGCGCCTACCTGAGGCAGCCCGACTCATCAGCGAGATCGTCAAGGAGTCGAGCGGGCGCACCGCTATGTTCACGGGCGCCCCGACCAGCTTTCGCGCTTTCGGTTTCGACACGGGTTGGGACTCATTCACAGAGATCTCCCCGGTGACCGATGCTCCGGCGTCTGCGCCGCTGGACAAGGCCAACGCGTGGTTGGAATCAGAGCTCGGGGATAGCCGCGCGCCTCGGCGCTTCCTCTTTGTGCACGCCCGCGGGGCACACCCGCCCTGGGATGTGCCGAAGGCTGAGGCCCGGCGCCTGCCGCCCCAAGAGTACGGCGGCGTGCTCGATCCCAGGCGTGGCGGCATCATTCTGTCTCGACTGCGACAACGCCGCAGCCGCGCCCGTCGTCGAATGGATGATGTGGACTGGACTCGACTGCGCGCTCTGGAGCAGGCCTCCCTCCTCAAGCAGGACGCTGCGCTCGGAAAGTTGGTGGCGACCCTCAAAGCCAAAGACGAATGGGACAAGACCCTGCTCATCGTCGTCGGCGACGTGGCCCCCGGCGAGGGCCCCGAGCCCCCCTTCAATCCCGCCGCCCGCCTGGTCGAGGAGCACCTTTACGTTCCTCTTTGGGCCCACTTCCCCGAGGGCAAGTATGCCGCCAAAGAAGCCCTGGTGGACGTCACCTCTGTAGACATCGCGCTCACGGTCATGCACGCCTTTGGTCTCAAGCCACCGGCGGGCGCAGAGGGCAACGATCTCTATGCGGCGGCCGCGGGCATTCAGCCCCTTGCGGGCCGGGTGCTACTCTCCACTCTTGCGAATCACTATGCAGCGCGGTTCGGCCAGTATCGACTGACGGGCAAGATCGGCAAGCGGCCGTTCCTGTGCCGCTTGGAGGTCGACCCTGCATGCGTCAACGACGTATTCACCAGCTTGCCCATCGCGGGACAAGCGAGTTGGAGCTGGACCTTCGCAGAGTGGGCTCGGGCGGCAAAGCTTCGCCGTTCTCCACGAGAACCCGCGAGCATCGACCCTGAATTGGGCGCCGCGCTGACGGTTTGGGGCGATATCGGTGGTTAACGTCGAATGACCGGTGGTGAGCGGAGCAACTGCTGAATCGGGTCGACGACCTGAGCCTCGACGGACTCTCCAACCGCGTTCGTTTCTTCGTAGTGCTCGCCCGGGCTGTATTCTTCCAAGTAAGGGTTCTGCGCATCCAGCTTGAAGTCATAGCTCGGGACGATGTAGCCGAATTGGTCCTGGCCGAGTCCGATGGCCCAACGATACTTCGCCTTCGGGTCCCGCGCGCGATCGATCACCTTCTCCCTGTCAAAGGCGGCTATGTCCGGCGGGCCGTCGTCGCATTTCGAATAGCCGTCGGTTCCGCAGTTTGGATTGGTCGTGGGGTCGTTGAGCACCTTGTAGGGTGCCGGGGTGAAGGGGTAGGGCTCGTCCAAGGCGGTGGTGCCGTCGGTGGAGGCCAGTAACAGTTCCGCATGGAGCTCCCCAGGCAGCGTCACCAACTCCGCTGGTCCGATGTCGATGACAGCCACCTGGGAGCGCAGAAACGGAAAGTTGTCTGGCCCCAGTTCGCGCCCCGGGTCGAAGAAATAGCCTTCGCGGTCGAACAACTGCTGGACCAGGGCTACGTGGTACGCGCTGTTGGCGATCCCAATGTAGATCTCCCGGGCACGAAAGCCGATGGGCGCGGTTTCCACGGTCTCGACGCCAACGCTCAGGGCCTCATGAGCGTACACGGCCAATAGCCGCCCGTTGTTGTAGGCGCGCTCCAGCCCACTGTCGACGCTGTTGCCCTCGAAGTCGACGTGGTTCACTTTGCCTGGCCCGACCTGGCCTCCGAGTGCGCCGTTGAAGAAGATGGCCACGCCCCCAACGCCATCGCGCTTGACCAAGCTCTTGCCGGATGCGGCCTTCACATCCAGCCCGTCTTCGACGCCTTTGCGCAGGGTGTGCACGAAGTCGCTACTCGTCATTTGGTTTTCGCTGCCGGCAAACTCGGGGTGGCTTGCGAAATTGAGCAGGGTCGCGACGGTCTTGTCGTCCTCGGTCGCGACGAAGCGGATCGTGCGCAGCTCGTTGTCGATCACGACGGGGTCGCGGGTATCGCTGACAAAGGCGGCGGTCTTGTGCCCCGCGGGGTCAGTTTCTGCGATGTGTCCGTCCACTCGGCTCTTGCCGAACTCCACTCGCACGGGTTTCAGGGCAGCGTGAGCCTTTGCCAGGGCGGCAACGGTCTTTTCGCGAACCAGCGCGTTGTATTCCTTCTTCACGCCGGAGCGTGAGTCTGTCGGTCCCCAGATCCCCATGGTGTCTTGGGTCTCATGTACGTGGCTCGATCCGACCATCAGGAAGTCCACATCTAGGTCCGGATGCGCGGCCGCGAGTTCCTCGCGGGTTCGTTCGACCTCGTTGTAGAACCAACCCACGTTGTCTAAGGAGCACAGGCCGAGGGTCGTATTGCCTTGCTTGAGCACGGCGCAGCGCACCGTGGTGGGGTCGGCGTTGCCGACCGCTGCGCGCCCAGCGCCAAAGCCTGCAATCCACGTGCACTTCACGGGGTCCTCGGGCTTGCACTTGCTCAGATCGCTGGCGTCGCAGCTTCCCTTTTTCACGCATACGTCGCCCCCCAAGGGGTTGAACTCGTGGGGTTTGCCCCCGGGAACGGTCACGACCACGTAGTCCACCCGGGGCGTCACATCTTCAACCGCTGCTCCAGCGAACAGGGTGGGGTCAGTCGTCTGTCTGCAGTTTTCGCTCCCTGGGCAACGCAGATCACAACCCACACGCACGTTTTCAGCGCTTCCGGCTGGGTTCTTCTCGCAATGGCCCGCGACGCTCCCGCTACCGTCCGTTTCGCCATCACCACAGCCAAGAGGTATGGAGAAAGCCCCAGCGGTCACTAAGAGTGCGCCGCCCCACATGCGTTTCATGAGGCCCAGAGTACCCGGCTGGCCGCCTCGCGTCACCGATCAGGGCGTCAGCCAGATCGGGTTCGAAAAAGCGAAGGGTTGGGTCGCCTCTCGAGAGGCATTCGGTAGTCCCCGCTCGCCTTGAGCCGTCACGATCACGTAGGTCTTGGAGGGCACGCGGATGTCGAAGGTCTTGTCCAGACGCAGCACCTGCTTGCTGCGGGGTACGTTCCGATACGCCTTGCGCGTTCCGCCGACGATGACTTCCACGTTGCGCACGTCTACCCAACTCGGCGCTCGGACCCGCACCTTCACCTTGGCCCGAGGTCCCGTTCTGACGGTCGCCCCCGGACCCTTGCCGTTCACGCTGACATCCAAGATCGGGCCGCTCGTCACGAAGGCGCGACCGGCCTTCAGCGCCGCCAAGACTCGCTTCTGCGGTGCGCGCACGTCCTGAGCGTCGCTGACGCTCCTGCCGTGCCGAATGTAGGTCCGAGGTAGCCCTGGGTCGAGGAACGCCAGCTTGTGGGAATCACTGCTGCCGGTTGCGACATAGCGTCTGCCCGCTGAGAGCAGATGCATCCAGTCTGCCAGCACTTCCTTCACCTTCTTCAAGTCCCTGGCGTCGTCCCCGTTGTACACCTCCAAGGCGTCGTAGTTGGGGTCGTAGCCGGGCTTGACGAAGTCGGCGGTCTTGTCGCTCTTCCCGTAGTAGGAAAAGTATCCAATCGCTGGGTCCCAACGCGGATGGTTCACCTGAATCACGCCATTCGGCGACTTCTTTCGCGCGTCCGCAAACAGTTGGCTGGGCGTCGTATTCCAATAGCTGACGTTGCGGCTCCGAGTCAGGGGGAACACGTTGAAGTGGCCGTAGCGGTGACCCAGGGTACTGACTTCGCAGCCAGCAATGGTCGACACCGGGCGGGAGAGAATGCCGCGCTTGCGCAGCCATTTCACCGTAGGTGCCAGATCCGTGACCACGTAGTGATCCGTCGCCACGGCGAGTTCTACGCCTTCCGCTGCGATGCTGATCACGCGCTCTGCGAGCCCGATGTCGGCGTCGACGCTAGGTGCTTGGTGCAAGTGAAGGTCTGAAGCGATCCACCCTGGAGTCGCGATGACACGTGGCAGAGCCACGTCTAGCTGAGTGGGTTTTTTGGTGCGGACATCCACCGTCTTCTGCACCGCCTCGCGTTCGTAGCCGGCGGTGAACAGCAGAACGTAGCGGCCAGGCTCCAGCTGCAGGTCGAACTTGCCATTGCCGCTCCAAGCGAAGCGGTCCGCTCCCGACACGCTGCCATCGTCGCTGAATACGGGGTGCTTTCGACCGAGGCGGTCGACTCGTACCTTGGCTGGTAATCCTTTACCTGCCTCGTCCACGACCCGTGCCGAGACGAGGCCCGTGGCTGGGGTCGACTTGGGCTTGAGGGGTAGATCCTCGAAGGACAGCTCGCGCCGGACCACCACTTCCCCGCCGGGAGGCAGCGCCGCGTTCTTGTACAGCGCCGTGATCGTGCCCTGGAATCCGCGGATTCTTGCGCCGTAGTCCACCCACATGGACCCCGAGGACAAGGAGCGCAAGAGGAGATCCCCCCCGGCGCCCCGGCGCCCAATCCACTTGGCGCGGCCCTTGTACTTCATGCGCGGTGTCTTCACGCCCTCGACGAAATACGTGACGTTGCCCCACTTGAGTTCGTCGCCGAACCGCACAGCACCAGACTTTCCGCCACCCACCACGGACCAGCGCGTCGTGGCGATCAGTTTCGGCGCGTCCAAGGGCAGGTCATAGCGGGTTACCGCCTTGTACTTGGCGTTGGCCGCCTCGGCGATGGCCTCGACCACGACACCTCCGTTGACGATCGAAATGCTGGAAGCGTGCGCCGCGTAGTCCGTCTTTCCTACGCGGACCGACGGGTACATCTGCCAGAGCGCGTCGATGTCCGTGGTCGTTCCCAACTGCTCGACCGTCGGCAAGAACGCACGACGTTGCCACAGATCCACCAGCCAACCATCGCGCTTGCGGATGACCGCGACCAGGTGCGGGCTCTGGATTTTGTAGTCCCCAGCCTCCGCAAACACGCGCAGGCGGCTGCCAAACTCGCCTGCTCTGACCAAGCCGGCTCGCACCTTGGGAGTAGGAGCTGGCGCGCTGACGGCGGCCAGAGTTGCGGCCAGGGCCGCGCACGCCACCACGACTGCCACGAGTTTTCGCCGCGCCATGCCGGCACCGTAAGGCAAGCGGCCGCGAAAGTCCTGGATTTGCCGCTGCTGGCTGACGCTGGCGTTCGGGCGCGTCGAGCTGCGACAATACGCGGCGCATGCAGCTGATTGCCAAGACCTACTGGGCCGGCGCGCCCTTCAACTTCCGCGGCAAGCTCGACGCTCGCCCCGAATCCCTGGTGCTTCGCGCCGCGGACTTCCGTCAACACCGGGCGACTTATTGGGCCCCGCCAGCTCACCCCAAACCCAAGACGGCGGTGGTTTGCATCCACCCGCGGGTGGATTTCACGCACCACTACTCATTCCCGCGCTTGCTCGCTGCCGGCGTCGCGTGCTTGGGCGCCAATACCCGGTCGCCGAACAATGACACGGACACCGTCCACGAAGAAATCGTGCTCGATGTGGGCTCTTGCGTGCGCTTCCTCAAGGCCAAGAAGGGCATCGAAAAGGTCATCCTTCTGGGCAACTCGGGCGGCGGCTCTCTGTCGGCGTTCTATCAAGCCCAGGCCGCTCGAAAACCGAGCGAGCGAATCGCCACCGCGCCCTGCGGCGGGCGCACTCATCTCCCAGACGTCGAGATGCCGTTGGCCGACGGGTTAGTCTTGGTCTCGGCGCACCGCGGCCAGGGCAAGGTGGTTTTGGATGGCATCGATCCATCCGTCGCCGATGAGAACGACCCTCTGAGCGTGCGGACTGAATTGGACATGTACGCTCCCGAGAACGGATTCCGGGCGCCGCCAGAGTGGACTGAGTATTCAGCAGATTTCGCGCAGCGCTACCGCGCGGCTCAGCGAGATCGCGTGCAGCGCCTGGACGATCGTGCGCGGGAACTCCTGGCAGCGAGTCGCGATGCCAATCTGCAGCTGGACGATGGGGGCCTTGCCGACGATGCGCGCCGGCGACTCCAGCGCGCGGCCGCAGTCGAACATGTGATGGTGGTTCACCGCACCATGGCCAATCTCAACTACGTGGATCAACACTTCGACCCGTCCCCGCGAGAGTATGGCTCTCTGCTTTCGGACCGACCTGATTTGATGAACTATCGGTTTTTTGGGTTTGCGCGGACCTGTACGCCTCGCGGTTGGCTGAGTACTTGGTCTGGACTCTCGTCGAACGCCGACCTGTGCTCCAACCTAGCAGAAGTGCGCGTGCCCACGCTGGTTGCGCATGCGGGGCGGGACAGGGAGATATACCCGAAGGACGCGAAAGCCATCTTCGACGCAGCCGCCGCACCGGACAAGGGCTTCCTCGAGTTCGAAAACGCGCGCCACTACTTCGAGCCAGACTTCGGTGAAAAGACTGCCCCAGAAGTCGATAAACTGATGGACGCCGTGCTTCCCTGGATCCTAAAACGCTGTGAGGTCTGAAGATGACCGACTCCAACTGGCACCCCGTCACGAAGACCTGGCAATTGCCGCCGGAAGACCGACCCCCCCTGCCCGGGCCGTTGTTGCGGACCAATCTGCGGCAGTTGGCTGCTCGCGCTCAGCGCTTCGAACATCATCTGATGATCGTGGCTCAGGTCGGCGAGACACAGCTCGAGATTGCTACCGCGTCCGAGCCCCTCTACTTCGCTCACGCCAACATCTCCGACGAGTACGCCTTGGCTTTTCCTACGGGCGACGAGCTCATCGACGGGCTCCCCCTGCGCACGTTCTTTTCGGATCCAATTGCGGGCGACGACGTTGCGCGCGTCAAGCACGCCGTAGGTGACATCTTGTTGCACCCCTACGGCGCGCTGCATTGGCCCGGACGTCTGCGTCCGCCCTTCGCCCCGCCGGATTTCGGCGAGATCGGTCGTCGCGCTCTGCTCTCCCTCGTGTTTTGCGCGTCGACGGTCGTGGAGCCGGAAGAGCGGCCCCTCGTGGTGGACCGTGAGGAAGGGTTCAAGACATCCCGCGCGCCCGGCGTGCCGACCCACCTGGTGAACACGCTCGGCGCGGAGGCACAGACCTTGGCGCAGGTCGCGGACACGACCATGCAGCTCGTCCTGAAGCCCAAAACCCTGTCATCGGCTCGGGGCTGCTACGTCGTCATCCTCGCTGGCACCGCACCTCACGCGGTAGGGGACCTGATCTACGTGCCCGCGGGTGCCGAGCTTTCGGGCGATGGCATCGAGCGCGCCCTCCTCGTCGCGTCGCCCTTCGATGATGCCGCTCCGCCACCAGTCAGCTGGAACCAAGTGCCCGATGCGCCTTTCCCCCCTTTCGAGGATGGCGAGCCTGGCGCACTGCCGACAACCCTAGGAGAGCTGGAGTTTTCCGCTCTCGACGATCAGCTCGTCTCAGTCTCCATGGCGGGTCGCAAGTTGGGGGAGGCGCCGCGCTATTGGCTCGCCCGCTTCCTGTACCGACTGCCCTTGCACGACTATCGGCTCGGCTACCTGGAGACCTATGGCGGCTTCTTCTACGACGACCGCGGTGCTGACATCCGCTTTGGCGTGCGGGACAAGGACAGCACCGTCATCCCAAAGAAAGAAGTGACTCGCGCCTTGGAGCTGGTCTACCGCGCCGTCGCGCCGCCCGGGTACATCGAACGGCTCACGTAGCCGTCGACAAATCAGAATAGCGCTTTGGCGAGTAGACCAGGCACCTTGCGCCAGCTCGGATTCGCCTCTAGCTGGGCGACTCTTGGAGCAATGGCATCGAGCTTCGGATTGGCCTGGAACCAAACCGGCGTGGGCTTGACGACCAGGCTGCCCCGCACGACGCATTTGTCGATGCCCTCGAGCATGTAACTGTTGTGCACCCATCCAAGGCCGCTCTGGATGTTTCGTAGGGTGGCGCTCTGATGGCCGCCCCAAGGCGGCGACCCAAAGGCGTACCCGAGAGCGGGCCAGTGGTTGATGGCGACGGTTCCGTAGCGCAAGTCGACGATGGCTTGATCCAGGGCTCGAGCCACGGCGGAGACCTTCTCGGCTATTGGGTGCACGATCCACATCGCGTTGAGGGTGCCCCACATCTTGTCGTTCATGAACGCCGTGGCTCTTTCGATGAACTCCACGGTGTTGGTTGAGGGCAAGCGCGCTTCGCTGAGGATCCCGCAGAAGGGTTCGACCTGAAACAGGTCATCTGGCTTGGAAGAATCTACGCCGGGGATCAGTGCCCAAGGCAGCTGGCCTTCCTCGGCGCTGCCAAACTTCTTCACACCTTCGCGCTTACCCGTCAGCGTCTCGTAGCGATCAAAGGCACCCGGATAGTAGGCCTTCCTCGGCGCTGCTTTCGCGAGACCCTGTTCGATCAGTTTGAGGAAACGAGCCCGCTGGGCCCAGGTCGTCGACGTGAGCAGCATCTTGGCAGCGTTGCAGTTGAAGGAAGCGTTGTTGGTGACCATCGAGACGACGTTGCGTGCCATGAAGGTCAGCTCTTCTTCGCTGTACTCGAAGGGCACGATCGCCACGGGGCTCACGTTGCCGAGTTCCGACGAGATTGGGATCTGCAAGAGCGGGTCGTCGTCCTTCATTCGCCGATCCCGTTCTGGCCCCGGTGGCCCCCAAACGATCAGATCGTGAGTGCGATTCGAGCCTGTGATGTGAACGTCGCCGACGCCCTCGTGATAGACGAGGTACTTGCCGACATCCGCCGCGCCGTACACGATGCGCAGGTAGTTACGGGAAATCAGTGGCTGCAGTGCACGTTCGAGAAAAGGCCCGACCCACTCGTTGACCGGGTTCATCTTCAGGATGCAGACGAAGCCCTCGACGAACATTTTTGAGATGACGTCCATGGGCGGAATGCTCGATACGTTGCCTGCCCCCAAGATGAGTGACACGCCGCCTTCTGGGTCCTTCTGCTGGTAGAAGGCGGCCTGGCGTCGCTCCGCTTCCGCGCGGTCGACGCCCTGCACCATCAGGCAATGCGCGGTGAAGCCCGTGAAGCTGATCTTGTCTATCGGGCTGGTCGGAAATACGTCCACTTCGAGGCGCCCGTCCGGTCGGGTCCGCGTGGTGCGGCCCAAGGGTGGCCGACCCCGAAGCGAAATTGCCTCCAAGGACTCGGCCACCAAGCGCAACTGCCGGATGGTCGGCGTGACACCAACCAGCCATTCCTCTCCTTCTGAGGCGCCGCGCGCCTTGGCCCCTGCTGCGACCCACTCTGGCGCCACTTCCAGAACCCGTGGGATGCACTCGCGCAATAGCGCGGCTTTCTCTTTGATCGCGAGCCTGGCCCAGGCCTTGGCGTTGTCCCGAACCGCCGCGATTGCGCTGTCGAGTTGTTTTTCCTCTGTCGTCGCGGCGCTCTGCGCCTCGGCGCTCATCACGAGCGACTGTGTTGCCCCATCCATGCATCGAGCGTACAGGGCCGCGCGGCCGAGGCGAACAGCCCTTTTCATCTGCCCGATTCTCTGGAGGTTTTCCCCGGTCTCGTGCCCCGGGCGATTCGCTGCCTCGCCGCGATCGACGCTCAGGCAGTAGGGTTCGGGTATGACGATGGCTCGCACACGCTGCTCGCGCTGGGTGGTTGCAATGCTCTTGCTGATGGTGTTGGTGCTGCTTGCCTGCCGATCAAAAACCAAGCGGAAAACGGGCGTTCGCTACGAACAGGCCGGCGACGGGAGCGTTACCGTAAAAGGCGCCCCGCCCCTGCGCGGTGACTCGAAGACCTGTGCGGCGTACCAGGCGTGTTGCAGGCTTCCGGATCTCGGACTCGCCTGCACCCTCACGCAGATGGCGACGAAAGGTGACTGTGCGGCGGCCCTGCAGAGCGTCAGGAAGCAAATCGCTGAACGCGGGCTCACTGCACCGGAGGGCTGCAAATAGTCAGTTCGCCTTTACGCTCGCTTTACGTGCCC
Organism: Polyangiaceae bacterium; assembly: GCA_965222375.1. Classification (GTDB taxonomy): domain Bacteria; phylum Myxococcota_A; class Polyangia; order Polyangiales; family Polyangiaceae; genus JACKEA01. The sequence continues at coordinate 14,012 of CBDCTZ010000016.1, read as the reverse complement.
GCCTGCAACAGCGAAAGCCCGCCTGGGGGCCTGAGTAGATCTCGCTGTGGCTCGAGGTCGACGCACGACAGCGGTTGCGCCCTTTGAGCCACCAGCCGCCGCGCAGGACGGAGCGCCGCGGCGATGGGTTTTCCGGGCGCGTCGTCCACTCGTCCACGTTGCCGACCATGTTCAATACGCCGAAGGGGCTAGTGCAGGTGGCGCGGTCTTCGGCGCCCACGCGTCGGTCGATCAGCTTGCCCCGATCCGTGAACAATTCGTCGCGATCGTGATTGCAGCGCGCGCCGTCACGCTCGTGCCCGTAGGGATAGGGCAGCGCGTCTGGGCCTTCGCAGGCGAACTCCCATTCGCTTTCGGTACACAGCCGCTTCTTCATGGCGGCACAGAAGCGGTAGGCCTCGCCCCAGGCCACGTGCACCAGGGGCAGCGACCAACCCTCAGGCGTGTACTCGGTACGATCGATGCAGAAGCTCATCGCGTGGCGTTTCCCCGTGCAGGTTGTCGGTGCGTGGAACTCGCCGCAGGCTCGGTTGGGTTTGCCAGGATCGTCGACCCAGCCGAGGCACTCTTGGACGGGCGCCAGACAGCGCTTTCCGCGGACGTGAATCATGCCCTGTGGGCAGGGGTCATTCTCGGAGGCGTACGCGGGAGGCTTGCGCTTCGAGGGCAAACGACCACCCGGAGCGTCGAATCCACGATAGCCGGGTGGGTCGCCGCGCCTTCCAAATTCACCCGTTTCGCCCTCGGTCTGAGCGGTGGTTTCGCCATTCGCCTCGGCGCCACCGCTTCCGCCTGGGCTCGAAGCGGCTGACGCGGCGACGCCCGGCGCGTCTGCCATGGCTGCATCCATCACTGGCGTGCCGACCGGCAGCTCTGCGTGCGCGCTATTCGCCTCTGGGCCGCGTTCCTGGCACGCAAAGGCGATCATGCTGAGACACCACAGGGCGCGCATCACGAAATCTTGGCAAATCCATGGGCGTTGCCCAACTTCTTCGCTCTACGTCCGTCAAACTCCCCGGCGACCCGGTTCGGCCCTTCAACGGGGCTCGACGGCGGTGAACCCAGATGCGCGTGGGGCGGCCAAATCCCCGATCCAACTGAGAACCGTCGAAACAGCTTGTGATGGTAGAGAGTGGTGCTGGGCGCCCTTGAGCTATGCGCGGCCAGCTTCGATTGCCATTGCCGGTTCTACAACTTGATGCCAGAAATGTAGACGTGGTCGATATCCTGGTAATCGTCTCGAGACTTGAGAGGATCGTCGGCGTGGCCAGCCCCGAGTATCGGCGCCCAGCTAATCGCGTAGAAGCCCCGTGGATCTGCGGCCGTTCGATAGGTGATTCCATTTGCATGGTAGATGAGTATGCCGTCGATCCATACTTTGAGTGAGCCGTTGGATTTTCCGATGTCGTTGAGCTCCGTGAGGTATTCGAATTGATGCCACTGGTCGACGATGAAGACGGCGTTCTTGTTCCACACGATGACGTTGGCTGAGTTTTCGATCTGCTGCGCGTTGGGGACGCTGGTGGGTCCCTGCTGCTCGACCGAAAAAGAAAACCGACTCGTGAGGTCCGTGCCAGTCTCCCGGTCCACTGTTCTCGCCAAGAAAAAGGCCTGAGTCCCGAAGGGATGGGTCTTGTTTCCGCTACCAAAACCGAAGTAACCGACTATTTTCCAAATCCCCTCTCCCTTACAATTGGCATTGGTCGTCGAGCACATGGTCGCTTGCCATTTCCCGTCACCTTTCCCGCTTGCTAGCCGAAAGTGATAGGACGCATACATCTGCTTTAGCTCGTGGCCTTTGGTGGACTCTTCGGAAACGGAGAACCCGGTGAGGTTTTCTTTTTTTGGCCCCCAAATATTGAACCACCCGGGGCCGTGGCCCGCCTTCAGTCCTTTCGAAAACTTGACTCTCAATGATGAACCCGGGCTCGCCGGTGAGTTCGGCGTGTTCAGGACCGAACCATTTTGGTTCGGGAGGCTGTTTTGCGACTCCGAGTCTCCGACTACACAGCCCAGCAAGAGACTGGGGTCGTCGGATGCGCATACCAAATCGGCAGGACCAAAATCCGGTGGGACAATCCCGCCATTGTATTCGGCGATCGCCGTGAAGCCCGGAGGCTCATTGGGGAAAGGGCTTGCGGCCGCGTCACTGTTGTTCGCGTCGCTCCCCGCATCGCTTGTACCAGAGTCGCTGCCGCTCACGCCCCCGCTAGCGCTCGTGCCTCCACTGCTCGTGCCTCCACTGCTCGTGCCCCCACTGCTCGTGCCCCCACTGCTCGTACCTCCACTCGAGGCACCTTTGGCCCCATCTTCGTCAGAGCTGCATGCTGAGGAAAGTAGCAGCGTCAGGGTGGTTAGGATTGGGGCTAGCTGATAAGAAACTCGCTTTTTCATGTACACGCTCGATACAGTTGAATAGTCAGGTACTGGAAGGTTGGAAGCTCTTCATTGGTGACGGGTGTCGCTGAGCACAGCCACATAATACGTGCGCTCATAGAAAAGTGGTTCACTTTTCTCATCAGAACTCTCCGAGCATCTTGCCTACTGTTTCACGTGAGCGAGGTTGAAAGCGTTGTTTCAGGTCGCCCCTCGTACGACTAGCGCGTGGACAAGCTCCGTCGTCTTCATGTCCAGGCTTTCGACGGGGCGCGGCTCCATCCTTCAACCTCGGGAGTGCCCGAAAACCCGGGGGATCGAGCATGAGCGCCGCTGAAGGCGGGCACTAGCGAAACCCTGGCAAACCCAACAGCGTTGCCTGACTCTCTTCGCGCTTGCCCGACCATGCGGGCCGAGGGCAAGCTCTGGCTGTGCCCAGTTCTCCGTTGTTTTGGGTCGCCATTGTGGGGATGTGCGTTGCACTGCTCCGCGCCATTCGAGCCCGAATGAGGCACGTCAAGGTCGATATGTTCGACGCCCTCGCGTTCAAGCTGTGCAAAGAAGGGCGTCTCGATCGGTTGGAGAAGATCTGCGCTTCCGTGGCCGAGTCCCCTTACCCGCGGTGTGTGGGAGCCGCGCTGGGTGCCGTCAGCGCGGCCGATTCCGACGACAAGAATCGCCTATTGGACGTCGCCGTTGATGCCTACGCCAAGCAGCATCAGGTCCGAACGACACTAATGGGTAACGCGTGGGTCGACTCGGTGGCCGTGCTGATGGCCAGCTTGCCCGTCGCCATGGCGCTGTCGGCTTCAACTGTACCGTCGTGGTGGATGTGGGCGCTCGCGATGGTGGCTCTTCTCGCGGCGCTGAACACGGCGCGGTTGCGACAGGCGCTGCTGGCGCATGACGCCAACGCCGCGACGTCGGTGCTCGAGGCCATCGTGGCCGCGAAACTCAACCCGTCCAACCCAGCCAAAGGTCGAAGTGACGGCGTGTACCGGACTGCCGCACCCGCTCTTGATGATCTGCCGCTGCCCACGCGGAGCATCCGTGTGACCCGAGACGATCAGCAGGTAGCTCGATATCCCCTCGAGGACGAAGGGGTCGTGAAGATAGGGCGCCTCGAGAGCGCCCAGATCACCCTGGACGACTCGTCCGTTTCCAGATTGCACGCAGTGCTGGAGCTGAGCGGCGGCGAAGTTGAAGTCATCGATCTTGGCAGCGACACCGGTACCTACGTAAACGGCGAGCGGGTGAACAAGAGGGATCTCAGCGATGGGGACAAGCTCTACGTGGGCGACTTTGTTCTCGAGTTGCTGCCCCCTGGGGCCAGCCCCGAGCTGCTTTCCCCGGTCGCGCCCGATGCGCCCCACTGGTCCTGTAGCCAATGTGCCGGCACGACCTTCACTCCCGTCAAGCTCCCCGACGAGCTTGCCAAAACCCTCACCGCTCGCGCCTGCGACGACTGCTTCGACGTCAGTTGGACCACTCGCAAGTGAGCGATTGCCGCGAAAACAGGTCATTCGATCTGGCGGTGGGCCCCTGTCGCACCCCGCTCCCGGCGTCTACAGTGCGATGCGCCTACGGCAACACCCGAAACGTGGAAACATGGGTGGATGTCCAGCCCGTCCCGATGATGCCTCCGGTGGCATCCATGTGTACGTGTCGCAGCCCGGTCAGAGCGGATGGATGGCTGCTAAACTCCGCTCTCCCATCGAGACCGAACGACTTGTCGAACTGACCGGATGCGGATGCTCGGAATATGGCTCCCGTCTGTCCGGGCAACCAGGTAGTCCCGGCTGCAACCAGTCGTCCAGAGCTGTCGCGAGCGACATGAAAGGCGAAGTCGCTCGGTGCTGGGTGTGAGCCCGAACTAGGCGGCACCCACCCCGCGTAGCCGTTCGGCGCGGCGAACGTGGTGTCTGGCGCTCCCGCGGCAGTGACACGCCAGATAGCGGCGGTATTGGGCCCCGCGGATGAGTGCTGACCAGACACGTAGGTCACGCCTCCTGGACCTGGCAGGACGCTGTACCAAATCCAGCTCGTGTTGGTGCCATCCAGGGGTCGCCATGCGCCGTCAGGCTTTCCGTCGGATGGATACACATCGTCACCGAAAGTGCTATCGAGAAGGCCCGCGGTGGTGACGCGTATCAACATTGGACCGTCAGGCCCAGCGGACGTCGACCATCGGGCCGTCAACACCGGCCGGTCCTGGGCATCGATGCCCAGGGCACTGCCTTCGCCAGTAGTGCCGATGGAGATACTGTAGGTCGGATCATTGGAGAACTTGCTCTTGGTCCAGTGTGACACTCCGGAAGCAAACTCTCCGAACGTGGCGTCAACACCCAGATTGGATGACAAGCGCCACACACTGAGACCGCTGGTTCCGGAGCCTCCGATCCTGTCCCAGGACGTGACCACGACTCGGCCCACCGAATCGATCGCGATATCTTGAGGGCCATGACTCGTGGTGGCTTGCGAATCCAGCTCCAGATGCGTCACACTCGTTTGAGTGCCGTTGGGTGTTAGCTTCAACACCGTAAGGTCCGGTTGAAGCGTCAACGGAGTGCGGGTCCCCCCAGCCACATACACGTTGTTCGCGGAATCCACCGCCACCGCATTTGCGCCGTCGGAACGACTAGCCCGATCGTATTGAAACACGCCAGCAGTGCCGAAAGAGGTGTCCACTTGGCCCGTAGGGAGCAAGCGGACGACAATGAAGTCGTTATTGGCCGCCCCGACGATCAGCATGCGGTTGGTCGAGTCCATGGCCACGTCTTGAACCGTCCACGGGCCATTGGGGAGTGCGACCTTTGCGACGCCGTTGGTTCCGTATGCTGGATCCAAGTCGCCGGTGGAGGCGCCACCAGTGCCTCCAGAGCCGCCACTGCCACTGCTGCCGCCCGTGCCACCGGAGCCGCCCACGCCGCCAGCACCCCCCGACGAGCCCCCAGAACCACCGAAGCCACTGCTGCCTCCGGAGCCGCCCAGGCCTCCGCTTCCGCCAACACCAGTCGATCCGCATTGAACGCCCGGTGCTAGCGGTAGATCGATCTGGAGATTACTCGAGACGGCGACCAATGAGAGTTGGTTGCCGTTCGAACAGATGTCGTAAGAGAAACTGAACTTCGCGCCAGATATCGGAAACGTGCCTTGGGTACCACCCGAAGGTCCGCCGCCTCCGTACCAGCGTCCCGTACCGTCAGGGAATGCGGTGCCGCTGACAGTTACTTTCGTCGATGTTTGCGCGTGTCGCTGCGTCGAGCTCTGGACGTCGCTGCGCGAGGCGCTCTTGCAGCCATTGGAAGTAACGGTCCAAGTATCCTGCTGCGAGTCGCTCGCAGTCCTCGCCGTCCCAGCAGCTACTGAAGAAGTAGGCGACGTCTTTCACACCGGCGCCGCCACCCACGTACTGAAAGTCGACGGCTGCCACGCCGCGCTCACCAAAGCAGAAGTTCGCGAGCTTGGCATCGCCGTGCACCAGGGTCTGATGCGCGCAGGCGTTTAGGCGTGCGTCCAGCAATGGAGCTGCCCGCTTCAGAGTCGTGTCCTCGATGGCAAGCAGCTCGTCGGGCCGTGTCTCCAGATGCCAGTAGGTTCCCACGGGCCACAGTCCTGCAGGAGCACGGCCCAGGAAGACAGCATGGAAGTCCGCCAACCAAGTGAGACAGTGTTCCACCTCCGCTGGCGACACATCATTTCGCCGGCCAGGAAAACCCGCAACATCCAGGTCTTCGAGCAGCAGCACCCAGCCCTCGGGCTCGACCAAACGCTGCGTGGCGATGCAGCGTGGCACCCGGCAAGGCTCCGCACATTGCTGCGCGTATTGTTCGTAGAAGAATGTCTCGACTTCATAGGATCGCAGCTTGCGCTGATGCGAGCGATCGCTGGCCCAGCCTCGCGGGTGGTGCCGAGCGTCCGGAGGTGTGACGCGCTTTACGATCACGCTTGGTTCGCCACCGCCCAGTAGGTCGACCCGACAAATTTCGCCGTAGCCGCTCCACAGGCTCTGAATGCCGCCTCCACTGGTCGCCTCCTGCGCCCCGGTCTTCTCTGCGATCCACGCTAGGGACAACTGCTGCTCAGAAGCCAGCATGGGGGTCTCTCTATCACGTACCCGCCTCGTCCTTCCCATCGAGCCAAACCCGGCGATGCGCCTCGACGTGCCGCGCCGCCCGCAAGCAGATGGGACCGTGACTTCACCGGGAGCTACAAACCTCCCCAAACCACCCAAACAAAAGACCGCCCAGGAGTGCTAGCCCTGAATGGCTTTCCAACGCGGGCAGGTGACTTCGTGATCGTTGACCATGCCCACGGCCTGCATGAATGCATACACGATGACGGGGCCGCAGAACTTGAAGCCGAGCTGCTTGAGCTCCTTTGACATGGCTTCGCTTTGTCGGGTCTTCGCGGGCGCCTTCTTGTAAGAACGGAGCCGATTCACCCTGGGGCGTCCGTCCACGAAGCCCCATAGCAATCCCGACAGCCCGTCGTCTCGGGATTCCATCACGTCCAGGTAGACCTGCGCGTTGACAATGGCCGCTGCGATCTTGCTCTTGGAGCGGATGATGCTCGCGTCTGCTAGCAGGCGCTGCACCTTCTTTGGCGTGTAACGCGCCATCTTCTCGGGATTGAAGCCGTCGAAGGCTCGCCGAAAGGCGGCACGCTTGTACAAGATGGTTCGCCACGATAGCCCCGCCTGGAAGCCATCCAAGAGCAGTTTCTCGAACAGTGCGCGGTCATCGAACACCGGAACGCCCCACTCCTGGTCATGATACTCGCGATACAGCGCGTCGTCGACGGGCGCCCACAAACAACTCGGCTTCGCCTGTGGCATCACACCGGTCATATCATCGTTCTGGCGGTAGCCGGCGTCACACGGGCAAGCTCATCAGTACGATCCCTGTTGCCACAACCGCCGAGGCGACGATCCGGCGCTTGCCGAAGGGCTCGTCCAACCAGATCGCGCCGATGATCGCCGCCAGTACCACGCTGGTTTCCCGGAGGGATGCAACGTAGGCGAGTCGGGTCTCGCTCATGGCCCAGATCACGAGCGAGTATCCCAGTGCCGCGATCATGCCGCCAACAAAGGCGCGCCGCCCATGAACGAGTAAGAAGCGGGGGACCTGTTTTCGCTTCAGCAGGAGCACGGCTGAAGCGAAGGGGATCCCGATCACCAAGTGGAGCCAAACGATGTAGCCTAGCGGATTTGCGGATTCGCGTGCGCCCAACCCGTCAGCGAGCGAATAGGCGCCGATGCACAGACCCGTTCCAAGCGCGAATGCGACTGCGCGCTTGTTGCCGCCCCGACCGGCCAACGCGACGATCCCGCCAGACACCATGAACAAGCCGATGCTTCCCAAGACTCCCAATCGCTCTGCCGCCAGCGGGCCGGCAGCCAGTGCAACGACCAACGGCCCCGTACCCCGTGCGATCGGATACACCTGACCCAAGTCGCCATAGCGGTAACCGAGCAATAGGAACGCGTAGTACACGAGGTGCACGCCTGCACTGGTTGCCAGGTGCGGATAGCTTGCGGCCGCTGGAGGCGCCACGAGGAGCGCCAGCGGAACCGCCAGGACCCCGCCTGTTCCGATTACGATCGCAAAAGTCAGTAACCTATCGCCACTATGCTTGACGATGGCATTCCAGCTCGCATGCAGCAGCGCCGCAAAGAGAACCAGAGCAATCACCACAGGCTGCGACATCGACCCGGTGACAGCCTACGCGCATGGATCGAATTTCACTTCAGTTGTTTTGGGGAGCGAAGCAATTACCTGGCGCAGCGCTGACTGACGATTCAGGATCGCGGTAGCTCCTCCCGCAGTTTCGGGAACAAGGCGAGGATAGTTTGGGCTGTGCGTGCGCTTCCGTGCTCGACCAGCTCCATAAGGTGATCGCGGCTGGGTTGGCCGACGGCGAACACGAGCGGCGCCGGTACGAGCTTTGCGCCACCGTTGAACGTCAGCCCCTTCCACCAATCGGACTCCGTAACCGTTCGAGCGGCCAGGAAGTCCTGTCGCGCGAGCCATTCGGCTGCGGGTGTCGATTCTACGGCGGTTATCAGGACGAGCTCTCCGTAAGGATCGATCACCAGCTGCTTCGGCGTCACCTGCGGCGGGTCGAAGTGAGCGTCGTCAATGCTTAGGTAACAGCGCAACAAGCTTTTTCGCAGGTTGACCGCGGCAACGCTGCGGGCCGGCAATCGAGCGGATTCGCTGAGCAACGGCGCCAAATCCGACCTGGCCAGCTTTGCGCGGTCGAACAACGCCAGGAACTTGCGCGCGATGGCGAGCGCTTCAGCCTGTCGGAGCCCGTCGGCTTCGCGCTCCAGGCGACGCACTGACCCGGCCACCAACCTCTGCCACTCGTGCCACTCCATGCTCGTCGCGAGTGTACCACCGTGGGCAGTGCGCACGAGGTTGTGGTCACAGGACAGATCGAAACTGGCGCGACGGATCAGAGCTTCGCGCTTGAGCTTGTGTGCTTGCGTCCAGGTGCAGCTCGATGCGCCAGGGGAAGTGCCCGGGGGGCACATCTCGACCATCAACACGCGCTTGCCGCACCCCACCGCATAGGCCTGAGGGGGCGCACCTACCCGCCTCCTTTGCTCTGACAGTGCTTCGGTCACGCTGATTTCGTTCCTTGCGCACCCGAGCTGCTCTGCTGCGGCGTCGCGCGCTTCCCGTTCGACTCGGCAAGCCACTAGGCTTGTCAAGCCCGCGATCAGTACGCTGGCGACCAGCTTGCTCGGTCGCGCGGCGCTCCCCACCGATGCGGTCGTCATCGACCGGTAGCGTAGTCAGCTGCTGCGATGATGGCCAGAGGTGCGTCCTAACGCTTGATTGGGCAACACTGGGTGCGACTACATGCAGCAGACCGTTGTTGCACCCGTTGGCGTGGCGGCGCCGCTTAGGGTGGACGTGGACTCCTTGCAGGTTCCCTTCGGGTCGGGTTTGTACCTCGCCCAGTGGCTGGTGGAGACGTTGATGCCGCCTGTAGGTAGGCCACATCCCGATACGGTGGTGTACAGCCAGATGGTTCCGCTACAGCCGGACGCGAGCTGCAGGGAGCCGCCACAGGTCGAAGTGGCGCTGCCACAGCTGCATCCAGAGCAGGCTCGTGTGTCCTTGAATTCTTCATACACGACAGTCTTCTGCGGGTACGCACTCGGGCAGGCCATGTCTCCCGGCCGGTACACACAGAGATCGTAGGGAGCGCCGGGCTGGGGCAGGCAGGCTTGGCCCGACGCGCAGCTGCCGGCTGCGGGGTTAGCGCCGCTGCAGATGCGAGTTTCTTCCGCCCAGGTCGGCGTGGAGATCGCGTGTGCGGATTTGGCGGCACAAGTGCCAGCTTTGCTCGGCGCTGGGGCCACGAGTCTTACCTGACCCGACGTGTCGGACGTGGGCTTGCTGCACGAAGAGGAAGTCCCCTGCCAGGCTGTTGCGCCGCCCGGAATGGCAAGGCACCCGAACTTTCCCTCCGCGACGTCGTACAGCTTCGCCGTGCCAGTGCATGAAATGCCCGTTGCTGGATCGCAGGAGCACTTGCACGTGGCCTTTCCGGGGTTGAGCCCGACCTTGCCGTCCGCGACCTTGGTTGGGTAGCTGCCCGGGCAGCTTGGGGGTGCGCCTTTCCCTTGTCGATACGCGACCGGACCGGTCCAACCCGCTCCTGCATCGGGTGCGCAGACGTGGGACTTGGTGTCGCAAGCGGCGCCACCCGCGGCACCCGCAGAACCCGCGGCCCCACCGGTCGCGCCAGCCGCGCCGCCCGAAGCACCCGCGCTCCCCGCTGCACCGCCGCTGCCAGATGCGCCGCTTGCCCCACCCGTCGCGCTACCCGCGGCTCCCGCGGCCCCGGCTCCGGCGTCTGCGCCACCCGTGTTGCCCGTGAAGGTGCGCTCGTCACCTCCGCCACAGGCCACGACGGCCAGCAGACTCACACTCATGCCCAGAACGGAAATGCGTCGACCCATGAATCTCACCTCGGCAATACTATACGACCTCCGCGCCGGTAAATTGGCCGAGAGCGAGATTCCTCAAGACTTGTTCAAGGTTTGCTCAGGATTTGGTCCCAATCATGTCGGTGTATGTGGGATGTTTGTGCCCTTAACGAGTTGGTGCGCGCGGGATGCTTGTGCGTGGACCGGGGGGCCTCAGGGCGGCGAACCCGCTGGGCCACGCATGCGAGCTGTGTACAGCGTGCCTCGTGCGGGGCATCGCGGGGTACCGATCGCGGGGAGGGTTCCCTCGCCGTGCCCCCTCGCTCCGGGGCCCCGGTCGCCTTCCGCTAGTGAGGAGTGGCTGCTGAAGTGATTGACGCGTCGTGCTCGGCTAGATGGGCGACCCTGCGAGGCGAGCTCTTGGGCTGGAGGACTCGCGCGAGCAGCATTGAGAGCAAAAGCGCCGAGGCGCTGGTGAGCAGGCCGTAGGTGGCGGTGACGGCTGGGTTGAGGAGGCCGCCTTGGACGGCGGAGCCGTCGAGAGCCCAGCTCAAGGCGCCGAAGCTGCGGACGTCGAGACCGGCGCCCATGGCCAAGGTGGCCAGCAGGTACAGGCCGAAGTGCACGGACAAGCCGGCGACCGCGCTGGTCCAGGCGCTGCGCGCGGTCATGTCGCGCAAGAAGATCCCGCCGGCGATGGGAACGGCGCTGGTGGCGACGATGCCGTAGACGCCAACCATGCCGAAGATACCGAGCAGCTTGGGTGGGTTGAGGGCGATCACGAAGGCCACGATGCCGATCGCGACCAGAATGACTTGACTGGCGCGGTGGGCGATGTGGGCGCGCTGCTCAGAGGTCTTGTTCGCAAGTAGGTTCCGCTCTGCCAGCGGTGTGAATAAGTCGTTGGCGGCGATGCTCGACAGAGCCACCAATATCCCGTCCAGCGTGCTCATGCCGGCCGCGAGCAGCGCCACGGTGATCACCGCGAGCGGAATGGGGCCGAAGCTCTTGGCGAGGTAGACCGCCATCACGCGGTCCTGGGAAAACGCTCCGGTTGCTGGGTCCAGGAAGGTCTCTGCGGGCAGCCCCATCATTCGGGCGTAGATGCCGACGAGTAGCAGTGCCGAAAACACCACCGACACGCCGACGCATACGCTCAGGTAGCGGCGCACCTCGCGATCGGTCTTTACGTACAGTGCCTTGGTCAAGATGTGGGGCTGACATACGAGGGCAAAGCCGATAAGAAAGCCGCTGACCCATACGCTGAAGGTACTGCCGAACAGCGCGCTCTTGGGATTCACCCAAAGCGCCAGGTTGGCGTCCTGCGCCGCCAAGGCGGCACTCACGCCGCCGGGTGCGTCCGTCAGGTAGTGCACCCCGCTGACCACGATGACCGCCGCGACTGCGACCATGACGATGCCTTGCAACGTGTTGGTGTAGGCGTGAGCGTAGGTGCCGCCGACGAAAACGTAGCTGAAAACGAATAAGACCGTGAGAATCAAGCTGGCCTGATTCGAGAGTCCGAGGGTCTGCTGCATCACGATGCTGATGCCGCCGATGATCAGCACCACGAAGGACAGGCTGAGCAGATTGACCAGGGCGAAGAAGATCCGCAGGCCCCGGGAGCCAAAGCGTTCACTCATCCATTGGGGCAGAGTCAGAGCACGCACCTTGGCGCCGAAGCGTCTGAAGCCGAAGCTGAGGGCGACCAGCCCGACCACGATCCCGGCACCGGCCGCGAAGCCCAAATGGGCGATTGCGGACAGGCCGTGCACGTAGACGAAGCCTGGATTGATCACGAAGGTGGCGGTGGAGGCGATGCTCGCGGCCAGGGTGATGCCTACGACCCAGGCCGGCAGATCTCCGGATCCCACCGAGAAGCTCGCGATGTCCGTGGTTTTCTTGTGACCGCGCCAGGCGAGCCAGCCCGTGGCGACCATGTAGACCAGGAACAGAGCCCAAACCAGAGGGCGATCACTGAACAGCGACAACATCGTTTCTTCCCTTCCCCGAACAAGGACGCAGGCGGCGGTCGCGCCCGGGCGACCGCCACCTCCGCCAAACTCACATTGAAAGGCCGCCGTCTACGTCGATACAGCGTCCGTTGAAGTAGTCGCACTCGAGCACGAACTTCACGGCGAGCCAGAGGTCTTCGGGCACACCGACTCGTCCCACGGGGATGGCCGCGACCAGGGCATCCCGAGCCTTCTGATTCATGCCCTGGGTCATCGGAGTCTCGACCATGCCTGGGGCGATGGCGCCGACCCGAATGCCGAAGCGGGCAAACTCCCGCGACCAAGTCACGGTGTTCGCGGCGAGCGCAGACTTGGCAGCGACGTAGTTCGACTGACCGCGATTGCCGTACCGTGCGATGCTGGAGATGTTGACGAGCACCCCAGGCTTGGTATCGCTGCGCACCATCTGTGCGACGAACTCTCGCGCCATCAGAGTTGCACCCGTGAGATTCACGCCGATGACAGCGTTCCAGTCCTCCGTGGAAAGCGTCTTCACTTCGCCAGTCTTGCGGTCCTTCTTGACCAACAGACCATCGCGGATGATGCCCGCATTGTTGACCAAGGCATTGAGCCTGCCCAGCTTGTCCGCGGCCCATTTGATGGACTCGGCGCACTCCTGCTCCTTGGACACGTCCACGCGCTTGCGCTCGATGCCGTCGGGCAGCTCGGCCAGCCCCGCTTCATCCACGTCAAAGGCCGCGACCTTCGCGCCTCCTGCGTGCAATTCCTTGGCAAAGTGAGCGCCCATCCCACGGGCACCACCGGTAACGATCACTTTGAGATCACTGAGTTTCATCTTGAACTCCCTTGTGAAGAAAAAATGGCAACGCGCGACTACGACGCGTCAGTCCCTTTAGCAGTCACGTAGCCCCCATGGAACGGCACCCGTCACCCGAGCTTATCCGTGAACCAACTGGCCAGTTTGGGGTACAAAACTTCCGACGCGCGTGCACCGACGACGGCGCCCACGTGTCCCCCTGGAATCACGAGGAGCTCTTGGTCCCTCGAGCCCGCGTGAGCCGCGAGACCTTGGGCTGCGGCCGGGGGGCAGATCTCGTCGCGAGCCGTCACCACAGTGAGCAATGGGCACTCGATGCGGGATAGGTCGACTTGGCGACCGGCCACATAGTGCTGCTTCTGAATCAACGCGTTCTGCTGATACAGCTCGCGGATGTAGCGAACGTAGGCTTGGGCGGGGAACGAGATGTTCGCGCTGGCCCATTCGTCCAAGGCGCGAAACGCCTCGAGCTTTTCGAGCTTGTCGAGAAAGCTGACCCACTTGGCGATCTGGGCCGTGGGCCGCAAGGCGACGAAACCGGCCTGCATCTGCTCCGCTCGCATGTTGCCAGCGGAGGCGATGGCTTCGGGATCGAACCAGCGGGGGTTCGTCATATGTCCCAGGAAGCCGGCTTCCGAGAAGTCCACGGGGCCGGCGAGATTAACCAGAGCGGCGATGCGTTCCGGCTCCAAAGCGGCGTAGATGCTGCTCAGAGTTCCCCCAATGCAGTAGCCCAGCACCCCGACTCCGGACGCCGAGGCCTCCCGCTGCACTCGTCGCACCATGCGGCCGAGCCGATGAACGAGGTCATCCCACTCCAGATAGCGGTCTTCGTCGTTCGGAACGCCCCAATCGAGGCAAAACACATCGAGGCCCGCTTCGACCAATGCCGTCGCGA
>CBDCTZ010000015.1:1210000-1635169 GCA_965222375.1 Polyangiaceae bacterium | reverse complement strand
CCAATGCCGTCGCGACGGATGCGCCCGGGCGCAGATCCAGCACGTACCAGCGGTTGATCAGCGAAGGGACCAACAGGACCGGCAGCGCCGCTTTCGCAGCGCCGCCGGCGGCCGAACCGCGAAAGCGGTACAGCTTGGCCGTGCCGTCTTGAAAGAGCGTGTCCTTGGGAGTCGGCTCGGCGGGCATCGGCTCACGCCCCTGATTTCATCATCTCGACGGACTGCTTGACCGTCTCGAGGCTGAGCTTCTGCCACTCGGTGGCGAGCTGATGCGAGTAGGTGACCGACTCTTTCATCAGCTTGGCGCTCTCCTCGATGGCCTCCTGGGCGCGCTCGACGCCTTGGCCGGACAGCTTCTGCATTTGGCCGTTGAGGGCCTCCATGCGGCTGAGCTGGTCCTGGGCGGCTTTGTTCCATGCAGCAAAAAGTTGCTGCGGTTGCGTAAAGTTGGGCATGAACATGATGGTTTCTTACTCCGGTTTTGCGCAGTTTCCGGCTGCGACACCCGAATGAGTAAGCCCCAGTGTCCAGGCTGTCAACGAAAAATGTTGCAGTGCAACAATTTTCAACGACTGCGTCTGCGCTTCGACTTGCTGCCTCGCAGCTCTTTTTTCAGGGCCTCGAGCTCCTGGCGAAGTTCTTCGACATCGCTGTGGCGATGGTCCTCCGGCGGCTCGGTTTCGGGCTCCGGCGGGCGCGGCGGCGCGCCTTGTCCAACGCCCCAGGGGCTGATGTTGGAGAACATCCGGGCGAGGGTTTCTCCCGCTGAAAAGGGCACCGAAGCCAACGGAAAGTAGGGGCGCATGGCTTGGGCGCCCTGCTTCGCTTGCAGGTACATATCCAGCGTAACTGAGACGTATTGCCCGAAAAACTCGGCCAGAGCGTCGTCCTTCATGCGGATCAGGCGCATCAGCACCGGCACCGGGAGCAGCTTCGCTGCGCTGGTCTCCAAGATCACTTGGGTCAGGGTGGCCTGGGTCAAATCTTCGCCGCTTTTGGCGTCCACGACGCTCACATCCGTACCGCTCCGGATCTTGTCGGTCAGTTCATCCAGGGTGATGTAACGGCTCTCGTCCGTGTCGTAGAGACGCCGGTTGCTGTACTTCTTGATCACGACGGCCACAGTCCAGATCTACTGCGTCGCAGCATGGTGGCGCAAGCTGAATCCGGAGAAATGCGACAAAATCATTGTGCAACGCAAAAACATCCTTGACCGGAAGAGTTCCTGGATCTATCCCTAGGCCCTCCCAATGCTGCGCCGCAACATGAACGCTCTGGTCTGGCTTTCGCTACTCGCGAGCGCTCTGGGTTGCTCTGCGTCTGCGGAAGACTCCGAGCAATGCAAGACAGGCGCAGATTGCGCGAGCGGCGCCTGCAATGCGGGCCGCTGCGTGTCGGGTGGCGGCACCGGCGGCAGCAGCGGCGCGGCGGGCGCGGCTGGAGCAAGCACCGGAGGCGCTGGGGGTGCCGGCGGAGCGAGGGGCAGCGCGGGTGCGTCGGGAAGCGGCGGCACGGTGACCTGCTTGCCCAACCAAGATGGCAGCATCGAGCGAGCCGAGGTGCCGCTGGCCGCGGGGCTGAATGCGAAGTTCTTGGTTGGCCTCGACGCCAAGGTCGGCACCGCTGAGGCGAAGCAGACCGACGGCAGCCGGATCTGGAACTTCGCGGGTGCCCTCGCGGGCGACCATCTGGTCGTGATCGAGACCCAGAAGCCCGACGCCTTTTGGTTCGCTAGCAAGTTCCCGACGGCGACTTACGCCACTCGGCTGTCGGACACCTCGGATCTGCTGGGCGTCTTCCAGATCACCGACACCGCGCTGTTGCTCCTGGGCGTGGCTTCGCCCACCGACGGCCTAACCCGCACCGAGCTCAAGTACGACCCACCTGTGAAAACCCTGGATTTCCCCCTGACCGAGGGCAAGCAATGGTCCACCACGAGCAATGTGACCGGCTTCGCCCAAGGAGTGGCCGCCCTCTACACCGAGAAATACGACTTTTTCGTGGACGCCCACGGTAGCGCCAAAACGCCCTTTGCGGACTTCCCAGTCCTGCGTATCGCGGGCAACCTCACGCGGACCGTGGGCATCGTGAAAACCACCATCCGAAGCTTCGCCTTCGTCACCGAGTGTTTCGGCACCATCGCCACGCTTTCCTCTGCCGACAACGAGCCCCTCGTGGAGTTCACCCAGGCCAAAGAGATCAAGCGCCTGTCTCCCTAGGAGCGGTTTCGTGACAGCCCTCGCGCGCCTTGCCCTCGTCGCCCTCGCCCTTGCTGCGAGTGCTTGCGCGCCCGCGTTCCACACCGGCCCTTTGCCCGGGGAGCCCAAGAACGCGACCTTCGCCAGCGTCGAGGGCGCGCGAGTGCGCTACGTGGACGAAGGGCAGGGTCCTGCGGTCGTGTTGCTCCATGGCTTCGCGTCCTCGATGCACACCTGGAAACGGGTCCAGCCCGAGTTGCTCAAGCGACATCGGGTCATCGCTCTGGACTTGAAGGGCTTCGGTTGGACGGATCGCCCCGAGGGTGACTATTCGCCCGCCGCACAAGCCAAGCTGGTGCGCGCCCTATTGGACCAGCGCGGCGTCCGCGACGTGGCCGTCGTGGGTCATTCCTGGGGCGCATCCGTCGCGCTGCAGTTCGCCCTCAGCAACCCAGCGCGGGTGCGTCGCATGGCTCTATACGCCGCTTGGGTATTCGAGGAGCAGCTGCCCACGACGTTCCATTTCTCCCGCGCCTCCGGCATCGGCGAGATCATCTTCGGCGCGTTCTACACGGAAAAAGCCGACGAAAAGATGGCGATGGCGTTCTACGACCGCAGCTTCGTCAGCGAGGAGTTCGCCGAAAAGATCGAGCTTTCGCTGCAGCGACCGGGAACCAAAGCCGCAGCGCTTGCTGCCGCCCGCGACCAGCGTTTCGCCGAGGTCCAAAAGACCTACGCGGACATCGACAAACCCACGTTGTTGCTTTGGGGCCGGGAAGATCGGGTCACCCCCGCTTCGCTTTGGCGAGCGTCTCGCCCGCACCCTGCCGGATGCCAAATTGGTGGTGTATCCCCGCTGCGGCCACTTCCCGATGCTCGAGGCGGACAAAGCCTCGACGCGAGAGCTCAGCGCATTCTTGGCGAAGGACGCGGCTGGCGCGACTGCCGCACAGCCAATTGCGCCAGCCGCGAGTGAGCAGCCCGGACCCTCGCAGAGTCCAGCGCCTCCTGCGTCGGGTCCCAGCTCTACTCCCAGCGCTCCCGCGGGAAAGCCAACTGCGCCGCCGACGCCACCGAAACAGCCCGCGCCGCCCAAACCCGCTCCTAGCGCCCCTGCGCAGAAAACCCGAAGGCGTCGATGACGGCAAGGACGCGCCATCCAAACTATCCCCCAACCCCTTTGGCGACGGAGCCCCCAAGTGACCGGCCCGCGCCACGGCTCGCACCTGAACTCCGCGCACGACCGCGCCCGAGTTCCGCGTATGTGGGCGGCTGAACACCCCGCTCGACGCTGGTGGTCAGGCAGTTCAGCCCGGGTTCGTTCACTGCAGCGGCCCTGGTGTGTCGTCGCGACCGCAGCGTTTTGCTTGGCTTTCCCGGGGCAGTCCCGCGCCACGACCTTCGCGGACTACGGGGCGGATCTGGGCTACACCCCTGCCGAAAGCGTGCTCGTGGATGGCTCGTTCCGAACCCGGGCGGCGCTGCTCTACAACTTGGACCTGGACCGCGGACCCACCCCCTCGGGCCAGCTGTTGTACCCGGTCCCGTTGGACGACGCCAAGGGGCAGACCTTGACCCACGCGGACATGCGGCTGCGCACGGATATCGCATTTGTCGCGCCCGGCGGCGGAGTGGCAGCGAAGATGCGCCTAGACATCCTCGACAACGTTGCCCTCGGCAGCCGACCCGATGGCATTCCGTCTGGCACGACGACCCAGCGATCCCCCGACGATCCCATCCGGGTCAAGCGCGTGTGGGGCGAAGCTTTGACGCCCTTCGGCGTTTTGGCCGTGGGCCGCATGGGCAGCCATTGGGGCCTCGGCATGCTGACCAACTCGGGGGACTGCGCGGATTGCGATTCTGGGGACGCAGCGGACCGCATCGCCTTCGTGACGCCGTTGGTCTCGCATCTGTGGGCCGTGGCCTATGATTTTTCCGCGACGGGGCCCTTTGTGCCGGACCGCGCCGAGAGCCGTTTCATCGACATCGCACCGGATGCCAACGTGCATACGCTGACCTTCGCGTTCATGCGGCACCGCAGCGACTGGGCCCGCGAGCGGCGCAGCAAAGCAGGAAAACACACCGTGGACTACGGTGCCTATGTGTCGAGGCGCTGGCAGAAAGACGATGTGCCCGCCGGCTACCTGCCCACGGCGACGCCCATTGTTGTCAATGAAAACCAAGTAGTTTCAAGGGGTTACACAGCAACCGCGGCGGACATCTGGCTGCGTTGGGTGGGGCCCTGGGTGCGCGTGGAATTCGAGGGCGCGTACCTCAATGCACGGGTTGATCAACCGTCGCTCATCCCGGGAGTCGTGGTGCGGGAGCCCGCCACCTCGGACCAATTCGGCGCAGCGCTTCAATCCGAGTTCGGCGAAGCCGACTCGAGTCTATTGGGCGGGCTCGACGCCGGTTTCGCGAGTGGCGATTCGGCTCCTGGCTTCGGAGCGTTTCCAAAGGTCGGCGCGCAGAGCCCCGTGGCGGGAGATCTCGATGGTGCGCAGGCGCGGCCTCCCTTTGACAACACGGTGAACAACTTCCGCTTCCACCCGGACTATCGCGTCGACCGGATCCTGTTCCGCGAGATCATCGGGACCGTCACCGATGCAATCTACGTACGACCTCACGGCCGGCTGACCCTGCTCGATATGCCCACGGGTAAGCTCCAGGCGGAAGTCGCCGTGATTGCGTCTTGGGCGGCCGAGGCGTCTTCGACCCCGGGTGGAGAGTCGCCGCTCGGGATCGAAACCAATGAGACCCTTTCTTATCGCAGCCACGACGGCTTCGAAGTGGCGCTGGAACAGGCGACGCTGTTTCCGATGGCAGGGCTGGACAACCCCGCCCTTGGCCAGGATGCCGAAAACGCACAACTCTGGAGGGCCCGTGTCGCGTTCTATTTCTAGCTCTGGCTGCTTGCTCGCCGGCCTTTTCTCGCTCCTTTGCATCATCGGCTGCGGGGACAACGAGACGACGCCGCCGGCGCGAGTCCCGTATACGGGCCTAGAGCCGGAGCCGCTGAGTTGCGTTCCCAATCTCGATGGCAAGATCGACGCGAGCGAAGTGGCACCCGCGATCGGCACTCCGATTTCGTATTTGCTGTCTCCTCCGGGCGTCGAGCGTAACGTTGCCGTCGCGGGCGCTACGGGTCCCGAAGGCCTGGTGTGGGACTTTTCGACCGACTTCGCGGACGACCAAGAGGCGCGCATCGCCCCTCAGTCCATTGCCGGCAAGTGGTACGAAGCGAGCTTTCCCCCGGACGCTTTCATCACTCCCTTCGACGGTGGCGGCCGGGTGGAAAGCGTCGGCCGCCACACGGACGGCGCCTTGCTGCTCTTGGGCCTCGCATCCCGGGACGAAAACCCCAGCGACGGCAAGACCCTCGTGGTCTACGACCCGCCTGTCGAGGTGCTGCGTTTCCCAATCCAGCCCGGAACGAAATTCGTGTCCGTGGGTCAGGTGACCAACGGCATGATTCGCGGACTGCCCTACGCGGGCAAGGACACCTACGACGTGGAGGTCGACGACATGGGCAGCGTCGTTCTGCCGGCGCTGATCTTCAAACAGGCCCATCGAGTGCGTACCAACGTCACCGTGGAGCCCGCAGTCGGCAGCGCCACGTCGCAGAAACAAGTCTCGTTCTTCTTCGAGTGCTTCGCCGAAGTCGTGCGGGTCACGAGCAAGCAAGGCGAAACCGCCAAGGACTTCGGCGTCGCCGCCGAGGTTCGGCGAATTGGATTCTAGAAAATCAGGAGCAAGTCATGAATCCCTGGGAACTGTACAAGAAGTATTTCAACGTCTGGGAAAGCGCCACGGCGCAGTACATGGAGCACTGGCTCAAGAGCCCGATGATCCTCGAACCCGCTGGCGCTTGGCTCTCCGCGAGCATGAAGCTCAAGGCCAAGGCGGACCAAGGCGCGGCATCCTTTTGGGGCAACCTAGGGCTGCCCACGAAGCGTGACCAGGAGCGTTCGCTTCACAAGCTCAACCAGCTGGAGAGCAAGCTGCTCGACTTGGAAGAGAAGCTCGCAGAATACGAAAGCAAGTGAGGAGCCCACCGTGCTCGACGTGACCAAGTTCGAAGATCTGAAGATCGCGCCCCGCGCTGTTTTCGACGCTCTGCCAGAGCGACGTACACGCCCGCGCTTCATGCTGCCGAGTGAAAGCGGCGATTGGACTGCGGTTACTTGGGGTGCGTTCGCCGACGGAATCGAGCGGGCGGCGAGTCATCTGATCGGCTTGGGCCTGAAGCTCGGGGATCGCGCGGCGGTCTTTGCGCCCAATCGCGTGGAGTGGCTGATGGCGGCGCTGGGCATTCAGGCCGCAGGCGGCGTGATGGTGCCGATCTATCCCGCCAGTACGGCCGATCAAGCAGCGTACGTGGTCGAGCATAGCGACGCGCGGGTGGTGTACGTGGATACGGCGCCGCTGTTGGCTCAGCTGATGAAGCGCTGGGACGCACTGGCTCAGGTGGAGCGCGTGGTGGTGCTCGATGACGCCATCGAACCCGTCGCCGTGTTGCGCGGCTTGCGGGACAAGGGCGGCGGCGACAATCTGCCCAGCGCCGACGAGATCGAGCGCAAGGTCGTCAGTTGGTCACGCGCACAGACGACGGGTGCCGCGCGCCTGGAAGAAACTCCCAGCGCAGTGCAAGAACGCATGGACGAGGTGAGTCTCGACCAGCCCGGACTGATGCTCTACACCAGCGGCACGACCGGAAACCCCAAGGGCGTTCCTCTCACACACCGAAACGTGGCCATCAACGGTCGCGACTGGCTGCACTGCAATGCGCCGGCTCTGGAGGAAGATTTTGTCGATCTGCTGTGGCTGCCGATGAGCCACATTTTCGGCTTTGGCGAAGCGTGCTTGGGAAACAGCCTCGGCTTCACGAGCTACCTGACTGACCCAGCAAGCGTGCTTGCGAAGCTGCCCAAAGTGAAGCCCAACGTGTTGATGAGCGTGCCCGCCTATTGGGAGAAGCTCGCCATCGCTGCTGGCGCCGAGGCCGAAGGCGACGCGCGGCGCAAGAAGCTCGCGCAGCTGACCGGCGGCCGATTGCGTTTCTGTCTTTCTGGTGGCGCGGGCCTCAAACGCGAGGTCAAAGAGCTGTTCTACGCGTGCGGGCTGTTGATCATCGAGGGCTACGGCCTGACCGAATGCGCGCCGACCTTGACCTTGAATCGGCCGGGGGCGTTCCGCTTTGATTCGGTCGGGCCGCCCCTGCCGAGCGTGGAGATCAAGCTGGCGGATGACGGAGAGATCTTGGCTAAGGGAGCCAATGTCTTTTCGGGCTACCACAAGGACAAAGCCGCAACGAAAGAAGCCTTCGACGCTGACGGTTGGTTCATGACGGGCGACATCGGCCGCTTCACCGAAGACGGCTTTCTACAGATCATCGATCGCAAGAAAGAGATCTTGGTGACCGCGGGCGGCAAAAACGTGCCGCCGGCCAATATCGAACTGCGCTTTGCCGACGAGCCCGTCGTGGCGCACGCCGTAGTGTACGGGGACGGAAAGAAGTACCTGGTGGCTGGGCTCTGGCTCGACGCAGAGCAGGTGGACGCCAGGCTCGCCGAGCTGGGCACGTCGGCCGAAGAGCGTGCGAAGCAGGTTGCGGCGCTGGTGGATGCCGCGGTTCAGCGGGTGAACGGCGGGCTGGCGAAGTTCGAGCAGATCAAGAAGTACCGCGTGATGGATGAGCCCCTCACCGTGGCCGGAGGGCTGCTAACGTCTACCCTCAAGGTGCGACGCAAGAAGGTCTACGAGCGTTTCGGCGCGCAATTCGAGGGGATGTACGCGGCGTGAATCGCTGGTTCAATCTAATGAAGCGGGTTACGGCGCCCGCTCCGAAGGTGGGGCAAACCCCTGCGGACGTCGTGCATCGTGAGAACAAGTGGCGGCTCTTGCGCTATCGACCGGGGCCCGAAGGGTTGGCGCATCGAACGCCCATCCTGCTCGTGCCGTCGTTGATCAATCGGCACTACGTGCTCGACCTCATGCCGGGCAAGAGCTTTGCCGAGTGGTTGGTGAAGCTCGGCTTCGACACGTACATCATCGACTGGGGCACGCCGTCGGATGAAGACCGCTATCTCAGCTTTGACGAGATCTGCGACCGCTATCTCGGGCGGGCCCTGCGTGCCACCACGCGCAGAGCCGGCAGTCAGCAGGCCCACGTGCTCGGCTATTGCATGGGTGGCACCCTGGCGGCGATCCACGCGGCCGTTCGTCCCGAGCGTGTGGCATCGCTTTGCGCACTGGCGGCGCCCATTCGCTTCGCAGACGACGGCTTGCTCAGTGCTTGGACCCGGGCCCGGGGTTTCGATGTGGATGCGCTGGTCGGTGGCTTCGGCAACGTGCCCTGGCGGCTGATGCAGGGCGCCTTTCAGCTGTTGCGACCCACGATGAACCTCTCCAAGGCCGTGCATGTCATCGATCGCGCCTGGGACGACGAGTTTCTTGACGGCTTCTTGGCGCTGGAGACCTGGGGCAACGACAACGTGTCCTTCCCCGGCGAGTGCTACCGCAAGTACATCGAGGAGCTGTGGCAAAAGGACGCGCTGATCGACGACAAGCTCTCGCTGTCCGGTCGCCCGGTGCGCCTGGACAGCATCACGTGCCCCGTGCTGTGCATCACCTTCGAGCACGACAACATCGTGCCCCACAAGAGCGCTAGCGTGCTGCTGGACCAAGTGTCGTCCAGGGACAAGGTGCACCTGCACTTGCCCGGTGGGCACGTGGGCGCCGTCGTCAGCAAGAAGGCCAAGAAGACGCTGTGGCCGCAGTTGGCCACGTTCTGGGCCGAGCGGGACGAAGTGGGCGCGCGCGACGGCGTGGCTAGCAGAGCGGCACGGGGCGCGGCGGCGAAGAAGCGGGACGGCGGGAAGGCGAAACGCGCGGCCGCGAAACGCAATGGCTCGCGGAAGCCCAAGGCAAAGGCTGCTGCCGCGAAAACCCGGGCCAGCGCGTCCGCGAGGCGTGGCAAAGTGAAGCGGGCACATTGAGCATGCTCATCATCATCATCCTCGGCGTTCTCGCGCTGCTAGTGACACTCGTCGTGGTTGGCGTGATCCTTCTCGTCACCAGGGGCCGAGACAGCGGCTCCCCGTGACTCCCTAGGCGCAGGCCAGCGGCGAACGTGCGAAACGACGAGCGCTTCGGATGGGATGTCAGCCAGTTGTGCCAAGACCCAAGTTCTCGGGGGCGACTGTGACGCGCATGGGCCAGGGAGACACGGGGACCTGCCAGCCAGACCTCGAATTCGGGCAGCCGTGTTCGAAAGATGTCCTCTTCGATGACCCGTGTGCGCTCGGGCTAGCTTGCGTTTCTGGCAAGTGCCGACACGAGCCTGCGACGATCTGCATCTGACCCGCCCCAGGCGCAGCGACAGCTTTTTGAAGGTTTGGTTGGGGTCGAGCGATGGTGCGGCACTGCGGCACTACTCCCGCGCGTTGGCCCGGGAGTGCGAGGCTTGATATACGTCTCGGGTGTCGCGGCTTCGCATCGCGTATCCGAAACCCGGGTTCTTCTTGGCGGACGTTCGGGTCGTGATCGGCGTAGATGGGCAGGTTGTGTACGATGGTGGATTCGTTTCCGGCTTCGACGTCGATCTGCACGTGGACAGTGGTGCCCACGTGGTCACGTCAGAAATCAAGCTTCCTCCCATTTCCCGTAAGCGCGAGTATCGAGTGGACGTGGGGATGAACGAGGAAGTGACTGCGACGCTCGTATACAGTCGCCTCTGGGGCAACTTCAAGAAGACGCTGAGTATCGCCCGCGCTCCTTTTCGCGAAACTTGAGGCCCCTGCTCTCGTGATACAAGCAGCGCCATGGATCGGCTGCCGGCGGTGTTGCGCATATTGGGGGTGCCGCTGCTACTGATGGGGCTCGCTCTCGGTGGCTATGCGGTCTTCACCCTGATGACCGATGCCTTCGGTGACTTTCGCGAGACGGACGCGCGAGTCGAGGCGCGAAGAACGGAGCAGCGCCGCGCCACCAGCCAGCGCGGTGCGCACTACGAAGTAACCGTCACTCTGCTCACCTTCAGCTTTGAAGTGGACGGCAAAGCGCATCGCGTCGAGCGACGGGTCCCGGCGAACACACCCACGGGACGCGCACAGGTGGGCGCACAGGTGCGGATCTTCTACCTGGCTGGAGATCCTACGGATGTGCGGTTGCAGCGCCCGTCTCCGACCCACGGCTTTGTGCTGCTCATGGGTGCGGGGCTTCTCACGGCCATCGGCGGGATCGGCACACGCGCCCTTATGCTTCGCTGGCGCCGTTGAGCGCCGTGCGCCCGCGCGCCTCTCTCAGAAGCAAGCTGCCTGAGCCGGCGAAGCTCGCTGGGAGCGCGCGGCTACCGCTTGGCTGGCTCTACCCGGTTTCTTCCGGGGAACTCCCTTGGCATCGAGGCTCCGGAGGGGTCCGCGCACGGAGGGCCTTCAGAACGGTGGGACGGATGGGTCTGAAAAGTACCACGCGCCATCCTCGTCCACGAATTCGAATACGCCGGGAGGGTAGCCGTTGCTTTCGTGCCACTCGGTGCAAGTGCAGCCACTGCAGAAGATCATCTTCGGCCGCTGTGGGCTCACGTTCACCATCAGGATGGCGGGTACGCTAATCGCGAGCACGAGCGCGCTGGCGCTCACTGCTCGACGGAGCCAGCGGCCTCGCTCCGGTCGTCGTACGGAACGTCGGGGCGTGCCGACCACCACATCAATCTGCCTACTGATGTTGGCGATTGCTGCTTGAACCTGACGCAACTCCGAACCGCTGGGACCGCCCGGACCGCGCAGCACCAGCGTATCCCGTCTATAGGTGAGTCGGAGAAACTCCGCCCTGAGCGCCTCTAGGTCCCCGCTGGTCACTGTCGCAGTGTAGCACCGCTCTTGGGGCTAGCGCGCTGGACGCTGTCGGGTCTTGGCGTCCGGTAGGCCATCCACTCCACAGTAGCGCGGAGGGCGTACCTCTCGGTGTGATGCGGGTCGCACCGGCTTGAAATCACCGCCGAGACGGCACCCAAGCAGCCTTTTTTGGACCGATCAGGCCGCCCTTGGGGACGATCTGCAGGCGTTCATCAAGCAGGATGAAGCCTTCCACGATGAATTGGTGAAGCTGCTCAAAGCTTCGAAGGCGGGTGACCTGCCTGCAACGACCAAGCAACTCGGCGTCGTGCTCGAGGGCTGCACGGCGTGCCACAGCAAGTACCGTTTTTGAGGCTACACGCGGTCTTGACTGGTGCCCGACTTGCGTGGCCCCCGGGCTCGCACTAACTCGTCATTCATGACCCGGTCTGCAACGACCTTGCGCTCGTCTGCTCTGCTGATGGCCCTTGCTCTGCCGGCCGCCCTGCCGGCTTGTTCCCGCTCCGAGGCGGCCGCAGAAAAAGGCAATCCGGCGCTGGGCGGCAAGGTCGACGGCCGCCGTGCCAAGCAGCTCGTCGCCGAAGGCGCCGTGCTGCTCGATGTGCGGTCACCGGGCGAGTTTGCCGGTGGCCACGCGCCCGGGGCGATCAACATTCCTGTCCACGAGCTCGACACGCGACACTCGGAGCTGCCCGAAGGCAAGGCCGTGGTCACCTACTGTGCTGCAGGTGTTCGTTCCAAGCGCGCGGCAGACAAGCTTCGTAAGTTGGGTCACACCGTGCACGACCTGGGCAGCCTGTCCGACTGGCCCGAAGACTGACACGAGCCGGATGCGGCTCGCCGTCCGCACATCACTTGGAAGTCGATGCCAAGCCGTGTGGAAGAGCGAGAGTAGGGCACCAAAGCCGGGCAGGGACGCGACCCCCAAACAACAGACTTCATCGTCTCGTCTAGCGCTCAGCGCTGCGGATCGGACTGCCCAAACCGGTGGCTCATGGTTTTTCGCGCTGGCTCGGGCGGGCCATGGCGGCATAAAGCTCCCAGATTCTCGCACTGCAGCTCAGTGACACGGGAATTGGGCCGTGCGCCCTGGCTGACCGGGCTAAACTATGCTTCGGTCCGTCCGATTTGTGGGGATGCGCGCGGGGCGCGTCGGTTTGAAGGGTTTTCGGGATGCGTAAGCTGTTTCCGCTGTGGGTACTCCTTGGCGTTGTGTTTTTGGGTGTGGGCTGTGCGGGCAGCGAGGACGCGGGCCCCGACAACCCGAGCGATGCAGGTGCAGACGGCAGTGCCGGCACCGCTGGCACTGCGGGTGACTCGGGCGTCATCCTCGACGCCGGCGGCTGCACGCCGCTGACTTGCGCTGAGCTCGGCGCGGACTGTGGCAAGCAAGCGGACGGCTGCGGCAACATCATCGAGTGCGGCAGCTGCACCGCGCCTGAGTATTGCGGCGGCGGCGGGCCAAGCAAGTGCGGCAGTGATCCTTGCACCAAGAAGACTTGCGCTGAGCTCAACGCCTCTTGTGGCCAGCAAGGCGACGGCTGTGGTGGATTGATCGACTGCGGCACCTGCACGCCCCCACAGACTTGTGGTGGCGGCGGGACGCCGAACGCGTGCGGTGGCGTTGCCTGCACGCCAAAGACTTGCGCGCAGCAGGGTTACAATTGCGGACCCGTCGCCGACGGCTGCGGCGGCCTGGTCGACTGCGGCAAATGCACCGTAGCCGGAGAGATCTGCGGCGGAGGCGGCAAACCCAATGAGTGCGGTGCCAGCGCGCTGCCTTGCGTGAAGAAGACCTGCGCGGACTGGGGCGCCAACTGCGGTCCGGTGAGCGACGGCTGCGGTGGTCTGACGGCCAGCTGTGGTACCTGCACTGCTCCAAATTGCTGTGGTTGCGGCGGCAATCCGAGCGAGTGTGGCGGTGCGCCTCCGGCGTGTGTGCCAAAG
The DNA here is from genome assembly GCA_965222375.1 of Polyangiaceae bacterium. Lineage (GTDB taxonomy): Bacteria > Myxococcota_A > Polyangia > Polyangiales > Polyangiaceae > JACKEA01. The sequence goes on along the minus strand of CBDCTZ010000015.1, from coordinate 1,622,166 downwards.
ACCTGCGCTCAGGTGGGCGCCAACTGTGGTGTGGCCAGCGATGGTTGTGGCGGCCTGACCGCCAATTGCGGCACCTGCTCCGCGGGCAACTGCTGCGGTTGCGGCGGCACCCCCAATGTGTGTGGCGGCGCACCGAGTTGCACCCCGCTGAAGTGCTCGGACTTCCCTGCGGGCACCTGCGGTCAACAGTCGGACGGCTGTGGTGGCCTGACGCCCAACTGCAGCACCTGCACGGCGCCGGCCTTCTGTGGTGGCGGAGGGCCGAACTTGTGTGGCACTGGCTCCAGCTGCATCAACCTGCAGTGCAAGCAGGTCACCTGCCCCACGGGAACGACGAGCATCTCCGGTACCGTTTACGATCCGGCCGGCAACCTGCCGCTGCCCAACGTCTATGTTTACGTGCCGAATGGTACGCCTGCGGCGTTCACGGATGGCGCCACCTGCGACAAGTGCGGCTCCGCCCTGAGCGGCTTGCCACTAGTGACGACTCTCACCGACGCCACCGGCAAGTTCACGCTGGGCAACATGCCTGTCGGTATCGACATCCCAGTCGTGGTTCAGATCGGCAAGTGGCGGCGCCAATTCAAGGTGACCACCAGCCAGTGCGGCAATGTGGCCGTGCCGAAGTCCCTGACGCGTTTGCCGCGGAACAAGTCCGAGGGGGACATCCCGAAGATCGCGCTGGCCACTGGAGGCTTCGACGCGCTGGAGTGCTTGCTGCGCAAGATTGGCATTGATGACAGTGAGTTCACGAATCCCACCGGAGCTGGGCGCGTCAACCTGTTCCAGGGTCAACCCAGCGTCGGCTCGAACAAGGCGATCGGCAAGTATGATGCGGCCCTCGGCGGGGCGAACTTTCCGAGTGCAACCACGCTGTGGGCGAATCTGGCGAGCCTGCAGAAGTACGACGTCACGCTCTTGGGCTGCGAAGGCAACACCTTCTCATCCACGAAGCCAGCTAGCGCCCTCAAGGCCATGTACGACTACTTGAACGTGGGGGGGCGCGTGTTTGCGTCGCACTATCACCACTATTGGGTCAGTGCGAATACCAACGGCACGGGCAGTGGCGCGTGGAATACCCTTGCGAGCTGGCTGTATCCCTCACCGGGAATGCTCTCAAGTACGCTGTCACCAACGATCCCGGAAAAGGTGGTGATGAGCTTCCCGAAGGGGAACTTGCTCGCGAACTGGCTCGTCACCGTGGGCGCGTCGTCGACCGCGGGCAACCTAAGCGTGTTCGATACGAAGCACAGCATCAACACCTTCGACCAGTCCCGGGTGCTCGAGTGGATCTACGCGGAGAACACTCAGTACCCAATCGGGAACAATATCCCCCACGCTCCTCAGTACATCACCTTCAATACGCCCGTGGGGATCGCGCCGGCCAACCAGTGTGGGCGATTCATCTTCAGCGATATCCACGTGTCATCTGGGGACAAGGGGAACTCCTTCCCCAGTGAGTGCAAGTCGACGACGATGAGCCCCCAAGAGAAGGCGCTGGCGTTCATGTTCTTCGACTTGGCATCCGTGGTTTGCGACGAAAGCCAACCGATACCCACCTGCACCAAGCTCACCTGCGCCGACCAAGGCATCCAGTGCGGCCCGGCGCCTGACGGCTGCGGCGGGATCATCCCAAGTTGCGGCACCTGCACGTCGCCCCAAGTGTGCAGCACGGGCGGCAAGTGCGGAGGGTCGACCTGTACACCCACTACTTGCGCCGCACTCGGGTACACTTGCGGCTTCTGGGCTGACGGCTGCGGCGGCAGCCTCAACTGCGGCAGTTGCGCGTCGCCTAACACCTGTGGTGGTGGCGGCACGGTTGGACAGTGCGGCAAGGGCAGCTGCACGCCGACAACTTGCGCTGCGCTTGGCTACGACTGCGGACAGTGGGCGGATGGTTGTGGTGGCACGCTCAACTGTGGCAACTGCACGGCTCCGGAAACCTGCGGCGGTGCAGGCGTTACGGGCAAGTGTGGTGGTAGCGGCTGCGTCAAGAAGAGCTGCGCCGAATTGGGCGTCACTTGTGGACTGTCCGGCGATGGCTGCGGCGGTACGATCGACTGCGGGCCCTGTGGCGGGCCGACTTGCACCCCCTTGGATTGCGGTGGCCGCTGCGGACCACAGGGTGATGGCTGCGGCGGGGTGCTCACGTGCGAGGCTTGCCCGCCAGGCACTTGCGTACCGACAACCTGCATCAAGGCCAGCGCGCAGTGTGGGCTGTATCCGAATGGTTGCGGTGATGTGCTCAACTGCGGGACTTGCACCACCGGCACCTGCGTCAACAACACCTGCATCAACGTGAACTAACCCCACTCCGGGTGGCGGCCGCAGCAAGCAGCTGTTGTCCGCCGCCCCGCGTGATAGACAGCTGGTGTTGCGTCGCGCACGAAAATGGGTGGCCCTCGCCGCAATAGCGGCGACGTGGGGTACGGGCTGCGAGGAAAAGGAGCAACCCCCTGCTCCCTCGGCGGCGCCGGCACCTGCTCCCGCGCCTGCACCAGTTCCTGAGCCCCGCGTCGCTGAGCCGAACTGGGTCCAAGTTGCTGGCAACGGTCGCTACCTTCAGTTCGAAGACGGCGACGCCTTCGTGCCCCTCGGCGTCGCGCTACCTGGGCACAGCATCAGCCTCGACTACTTCGGCACCGTCGAGATCGACGGCAAGCCCGTCACGTTTAGTGACGACAACATCGAGAGTCTGTTGCGCGATATGCAGACCAACGAAGAGAACTTCCTGCGCATCGACATCGAGGGCACGTCTCTGATGCCTCGCAAGACGATCGAAAAGCTGGTTGCGGACAAAAAGCTTCGCTTCCTCCAGAACTCGAAGGGCGATCTCGACGGAGAGTACGCCAAGCGAATCGATCGACTGCTGAAGCTGGCGGAGCGTTACGGTGTCTACCTTGGCCTTGCCCTGACGACCCACAGCTGTGACGTGACGGTTCTGGCGCAGAACTTGGACTTGACGCCCTATCATAAGAAGAACGGGGGTCCGCTTCAGAGCATGGACGACCTGTTTACGGACAAGCAGGCAATTGCGGCCTTCAAAAAGCGCATCGAGCTGATCAGCGGGCGCTTCGGGCAGTCCCGTCGGATCGCTATGTGGGAGCTGTACAACGAGCTTCTGAATTGTGGGGGCAACGACCCGGTGAAGGCTTCTGCCTGGGTAACGGAGATGGGAACGCATCTTCGCGATTTCGAATTGCGTCGTTACGGCAAGGCGCATCCGATCGTCGTCAGCGGCGTGGACATCGTGCCGGAGCACGACTTTCTCGCTGACAATCCGGGCACGGACTTGATGGTGAGCCACTACTACCGAAAGCAAGGTGGCAGCGGCAATCCCGTGCTCGTCGCTCTGGACCTGAACGACGCGGTCACGACGAACCTGAAGAAGCTTGGCTTCAAGCGCCCCTTCTTGGAGAACGAGCGCACGCTCTCCTGGCGGTTTCCCAGCTCGACCCAGAAAGAGATGGAGCACGCCGTTGCCTGGACCTACATCGCCTCGGGTGCAGCCGGTGGCGGTGCGACCTGGCTGAACATCGGCGCTTGGCAACCCTTTCGGGACAAGGCGTTGGTCGCGGAGACTCACCGGGCAATGCGACCGATTCTGGAGTCCATCGACTTCGGGCGCTTCGATCTGCGACCCCTGGAAGTCAAATCGAGCAAACGCTCGGTCGTCGCCTTCGTTGTTGGCGACGCAAACCAAGCTCTAGGCTGGCTCTTGCACAATAACCCCAGGGATTATGCCGTCGACAACGTGCGCTCGTGGTTGGCGGGCGAAATCAAGGATCCGAAGATTGCCCCGCGCATGATGAAGGACCTGTTGCGCGTATTGGCTTCTCAAGGCGTCAAAGCGCCCATCGAGGAATACAAGAAGGAGCTAGTGCGCATCATGGTGAAGCGGGCAAACCGGCCCGAGCCCAAAGCCCGAAAGCTCGTCAAACAGCTGTTCGAAGACCACGAGTTGCCGCGCGGCGGCTTGCGTCAAGTGGCGCCGGAGAAGCGTCGTGAGGTGGCCAAGATGCTGAAGGCGGCGGTGGAGGCGTTTCGCAAGGACCTAGCGCGCTCTCCGGAAGTGCGGGTCGCCTTGGCACAGGCGTATCGTAAGCACCCCAAGGTCTCCACCGTGCTCGAGCTTTCCGGCATGCCCGACGCCTACTATGACGTGACTTGGTACGACGATACGACTGGCGCGGTGCTCTCCCGCAGCGCCGCGGTTGGCCCCGGCCGCGTCGCAAGCCCCACGTTCCGCAAGCACGTCGCATTCACGATGAAGCGCGGCAAGTAGGGCTCGACGTGGTGACCGCGCCGATGCAAGACGAGCCGCGGTTTGCGTGTCTATCTGCGCGCGCTCATGGAGGGCTGAGCGTCACGGCGGCGAGCTGGCGCCACCGCGAAAATGGGTGACCGCGCTAGCTCGCCTCGATGAGCGCCAGCCGTTTTTCCTGCCGATAGCGCAAGTATTGGCGCAGGAAGAAGCCCCAAAGCACGAGGCCTGCTACTGCGAAGAAGGCGCTGACCACGTACACCTCGGTCGGGTCCTCCTTGTAAAGCACGGCTTGGCTCGGCAACCTCGGATCGTAGTGAGCGGTGACCTTGCCGGCTTTGCGCACCTTGGCCAAGGCTGCCTGCGCGTCTTCTTCGTTGCAGAACAGCTCGCCGTCGTAGTTCGTGTCGTACGCGCGGCCCGTGTAGCGCTTGCCCCCCACGGTGTAGGCGTACTTCACCTGAAGATGGCGGGGGCCGCGGTCGTCGGTGGTCGAGCAGTTGTGACTGAACCGAATGATCTCGCCGCGGGTGACCTTGGCCTCCAGCACCTCCGCATCGACCGCCTTCCAGTCGGCCTGCTCCAGCACGGCTTGGATGAACAGCCCCCAGTAGGCGCCTCCCATGAACCAGAAGAAGCCGAGCAAACCCAGAACGAAAAGCGAAAATCCGGTGTTGGACCTTTTCCGCGCCGTCACGACTCCCCATTGAAGCCGATCTTCGGGGAGCGATGCAATTGTCGTGTGGCTCAGATGTAGCGCTTGCTCAGACGGATCTTGTTCAGATCGCCTTCGCCGACTTTGAGACGATCCCCGGCGCGGACGTAGTTGGGATTTCTCCCGGCGGCGGCCAGGGACTTGATCTTCTTGGCTTTGCGGGCTCGCTCGATCACGTCCACGCCTACAGTGTCGAGGGCCACGCCGTCTGTCGAGGCGTAGACCGCCCCATGTAGGGAACGCGCGCGGGGGTTGTCATAAGGTCCGCCGTCGTAGAGGATCTTGAAGCCGTCGACGATGTGCAGCCGCATGCGGCTTTGGATGATCTTGTGCGCATAGATGACGGCGGGCTCGTCGGTGTGGCCGTGGTGCTGGTCGTGAGGGTTCGTCTGCGTGCCGTGGGAGATGTTCTTGATCGCCCCGGTGTAGCCAAAGATGGAGTGATCTTTGATCTGCGAAACGTCGATTACTGCCGTCGAGTTGGTCAGCAGGGTCACGAAGCGCATCGGGATCCCCTTATTCACTTCGATCGGCTTCATGTTGGCAATTGACTTCTTATGGATGCCGGTCCGGACGCCTTTGGGTAATTGCCAGCCACGCACGTTGACGCGTGTGCCATTCAAGAACCTCTGCGTTTGCTCGAAGACCAGGATGTTCTTGGCGGGAACTCCCAGAGCAATCAGGCCTTTCACGATGGGCAGGATGACCTCGAAGTTGGCGGCCATGGTGTAGCCGTTCTGCCCGGCCAGGCCGTTCACCTTGATCGCCACCTTGTCTTTGGCGTGAATGAACTTGCCCAAGGCCGCGCTGACGTTTGCGGCGCCCGTGAGTTCCATCAGCGCCTTCTCAACCATTCGCTCAGCCACACTGGCTTTGGGCCAGAGTTGGTTCTTCTGCATCAACCCGGAGAAGGAGCCTCGAGTAGAAACCTTCACGATGCGCCCCTTGGTTTTCAGCGGCCTGAACTCCTTTGGTGGCCGCGCGATCAACTGAGCGCCTTGTGCGTCGTGGCTGATGAGACCGAGGGGAGCAGCAGCCGCGCCGAGGGCGGCGCTAGCGCGGAGCAGGTTGCGGCGGGTAATCGTCATGGGATCCAATACGCGCGACATGCCGAAAAGTTAGCGCTCGAACGTCGAATTGGCAGTCCTTGGCCCAAAAATGTTCCACTTCACCGCGATCTCGTGGCGCGCGCTCAGATCTTCTCTTCCACCAGCGCGACAAGCTCCCGATGGGAGTAGCTGCCGATAAAGACGTCCTCGCCCATCAAGAAGGCCGGCGTTCCGAACTGGGGCAGCTTGAGGCCGTTGATGTAACGAAGATCGTCTTCAACGGCGCCGCGGTGTACGCCGACGCTCAGAGCTTCCGCCAGGCGCGTGGGATCGGCGCCGACGGCTTTGGCGTAGCGCTCGAGATCCGGCTGCGCCAAGGCGTGTTGGTTCTGGAACAACACATCGTGATAGCGCCAAAAGACTTCATCGCCACGTTGGGCTCGCACCTCGAGGGCCGCCTCGGCTGCCATGGCGGCGAACTCGTGTCGCCGCAGCGGGTAGTTGCGCCACACCAGCGCGATCTGGCTACCGTGGCTAGCCATGAGCGCCTTCACGGCGGGCTGCACCTCGGCGCAGAAGGGGCATTGGTAGTCGCCCACTTCTTCCACCACGAGTTCGGGCTTTCGCGACCCCTTGTTGGGCAAGTTCGTGGGTAGCGTCACCGACCGCACGGGCATGCATGCAACGGCTCCGGCGGCGGCCATGACCAGCCCGAACTCTCGCCGAGAGGGGCGCTTGGAACTATCCTCGCTCACAACTTCCAGTATCGTACCACCCTGGTGGGCGCGGCTCCTGTCGGGGCCCCCCTCGGTGCCGCCAGCCTGTCCATGCCGCGACGAAATCTGAGCACGTGGGCGCTTCATTTTTGAGGCTGAACGCATGGCCCAACGAACCGGCGCTCGGCGTTCCTGGCCAAGAGGTACGTAGCGGCCGAGTGGGCGCGAGCTGAAAGGAAAATCCCTCGTGGACTGCGTGTTGCGTGTATTTGCCATCTCAACGGCTGATCGAGCTACACTGAGCCGAAGCGACCGTGACTGACCGCGACACAATCCTCCGTCGACGCGCCCTGTTGCTGACATCGGCGGTGGTCATGTCCGCAAGCTGCGCCACGCCTCGTGGGAAGGCCGCCTCTAGCTCGGCGGCTGCACCTGGGATTGGGTTCGCTAGTGATGAACCGGATGCTGCGTTGACCGGCATGGGAGCTGGAGGTCCCGCTCACCCCGTCCAGGAAGCCGGGATGGCGCACGACGCTGGCTCCCGGAATGCACATGACTCCGAAGCGCCGGGCAAGCTCGTGCACGTTGTCTGCTTGAGCATAGACATCCCGGAGCCCGTCAAGTTCGACCCGGGTGCAGTGACTCCAAAACCGCAGAGTGCTCCACTCCTAGACGAGCTCGCCAGACGTCTCAAGATACACCCCAAGGCATGTGTCGAACTCGAGGGGCACGCGGACCGCTCGGAATCCGACACCCAACGGCTCAGCGTGCGCAGAGCTGAAGAAGTGAAACGACAGCTCGTTTCACGGGGTGTTGAAGCCGGTCGCATTCGCGTGAGAGGGTTCGGTGCGGGTAAGCCATACAGTCCCTTGGGGGAGCGGAATCGACGAGTAGAGTGGGTGCCGAAGGACGATTGTATGGGAGAAACTGGCCGGCAATGAGCTACTTCGGTCGACCCGGAAAGCGCTGCTGAGCAGAAGGAGCCCTCGACCGTGAGTCGCGCAGCAGCCGTGGCCAGCGAAGGAAGCAAAGATGAACCCGGAGGCTCCGGGTTGCGCCTTCGCGCGGAAGGATGGAAGCCGCTGGCGGGTGGTGGAGGTAAGGGACTACTGTGGCGACGATCCCACCAAGCGGGCACCCTTGCGCCTCGGCTTGGAACGGATGGAGTTGGGCGCAGACCTCCGGCGGGCTGCTCCCGGCAGTCTGGTACGAGAGCTCTCCGGAAGGTTGCCCGCGGCTGAGGTCGCTCACGTAGCATCCGGGAGTTACCTTAGTTGCGCGACTCTACGCGCCGGCGGGATGCGTTGTTGGGTCACTCTAGCTTCTCCTGAACTTCCAGCTGCCTCGGGCTTGATCGATCCCTTGGGTGGGCATTTGCCCAGGCGCCTCTTCGAACTGCCCGTGACTGCGAGAAACCAGAAACCGCCTGCCAGCGGAGCGCGTTCCCCGTTCTCGGTCGCGCCGGCGGAGGCGCAACGTTAGGGGTACGTGTACGGCGCGGCGATGCCCAGGGGTAGGCCGAGGCCCCAGAAAGCGAGCAGGAACAGCACCCAGCTCACGAGGAATGTGAGGCTGAAGGGCAGCATGAGAGAGGTGAGCGTGCCGATGCCGGTGCCCTTCACGTAGCGCTGGCAGAAGGCGACAACCAACGGGAAGTAGGGCATCAGCGGCGTGATGATGTTCGTGGTGGAGTCGCCTACGCGGTAGGCACCCTGGGTCAGCTCCGGGGAGATGCCGAGTTGCATGAGCATGGGCACGAAGATTGGTGCGAGCAGGGCCCACTTGGCGGAAGCCGAGCCGATCAGCAAGTTGACGAAAGCGCAGAGCAAGATGATGCCGACGATGGTCACGGGACCGGGCAACGCCATGGCCTTGAGTACCTCGGCGCCCTTGACCGCAAGCAAAGCGCCGAGCTTGCTGTTGTTGAAGGCGTAGATGAACAGCGCAGCGAAGAACGCCATCACGATGTAGTAGCCCATCGTGCTCATGGTCTTGCTCATGCCGGCGATGGCGTGGCGATGGTTCTTGAAGGTACCGGACGTGTAGCCGTGCACGAGGCCGGGCAAGAGGAAGAGCAAGAAGATGAGCGGCACGATGGACTGCATCAGCGGTGCCGAGAAGGCGGTGAGCTCACCGCTGGGGGAGCGCAGTGGCGACGTCTTGGACCAGGACAGGGCAACCAGCGCGGCCACGCCACCGACAAACGCGAGGCCGCCCCAAAACAGGCCCCGACGCTCTTCGGGCGTGTTTTCTTCCATCTCGGGCATGTCCTCGGGGTCGCCGTCGATCTTCGTGTTGGCCAGGCGTGGCTCGACGATCTTGTCGGTGATGAACCAGCCGAGCAGGATGATGAGCAACGTGGATGCCGCGGTGAAACCCCAGTTGCACAGCGGGTTCACCTCGCGCGAGGGGTCGAGGATCTGCGCGCCCTCCTGGGTGAGACCTTGCAACAGCGGATCGAGCCCCGACGGCATGGGGTTCGCCGAGAAGCCACCGGACACGCCTGCGAAGGCCGCGGCGATGCCGGCGAGGGGATGGCGACCCGCCGCGGCGAAGATGACGCCGCCGAGCGGAATGACGAGCACATAACCGGCGTCGGCGGCGGTGTGGCTCAGAATGGCCACGAGTATGAGCATCGGCGTCAGCAGTTTCTTGGGCGTGAACGCGAGTAGCCGCTTGAGCACTGCATTGATGAAGCCGCTCTGCTCCGCCACGCCGACGCCAAGCAGCGCCACGAGCACGACGCCCAAGGGGTGGAAGCCAGTGAAGGTCTTGACCATGTCCGCGAGGAACTTAGTCAGCGCCGGCCCCGAGAGTTGGTTGACGACGGTGCTGGCCTTCAGCCCTTCCTTGGATGGGACCTCGAAGGCGTAGCCCGAGAGCAGAGCCGACACGACCCAGGTGACGAACAACGCGATCACAAAAAGCAGCGCGGGATCCGGCAACTTGTTGCCCACGCGCTCCACCCAACCCAGGGCTCGATCGATGAACCGATTGTTGTCCCCCGTGCCCGCCGGGGGGGCGCCGGACGCTGATTCCGCCATGGGCGCGTCATAAGCCAATTTGGGGTCCGGCAGGAAGAGCCCGAACCGCGGCCGCGCACCGAACTCCTAGTGCGCGCCTGCGGCGCTTGGCCGGCTCGGCTAGAACGCGGCCGGCGTTGGACGTCGTTGTGCCGCGAAACTACGTTTCTGGGGTGAGCCGCCGAACTCTCACGCTAGATCGCGACTGTTACGGTTTCCCATGCAAGGCGGGAACAGAGGTCAACGATTTCGAGCGGTCTGGGACATTGGCGTGGGCCTGGGCTCTGAACTCCCCCGAGTCGTCCAAGATCTCGAACTGCTGACCGGCTGGTTGCAGTTTGGTTCCGGAGGCCGTGTGCGGGAGGTCATGCTGCCAGGAGGGTGACCGCGTGGCGGTCGAAGTCCGTGACAACGGGGCCCTCGCCAACGGCGACAGTTTCGACGTCGTGGTAACGGACTTGATGATGCCCGGCGTGTCCGGGATGGACGTCTTCGCCAAGCTCGAGCAAACACATCCAGTTTTGGCCAAGCACATGCTCTTCACCACCGGAGGCGCTTTCACTCCCGAATCGCGGGAACTGACGGAACGGCTTGCCGATCGGGTGGTGCCCAAGCCGATCACGACGGATCTCTTGCTGGAACGCATTCAGAACGCGTCGCAGTCTGGTCGCGAGAAGCCCAGCGCTCGCGATGCCAGCCCAGGGCCTGAGCCAGGTACTACGCGCCTACGAGGGCGGAAGGCTTGAAGCCAACCGCTTCGACCGCGTCTGCCAGTTGATCGTTCTCCGCGTTGGCCATCCAGGGCACAGGCCCCCAGATCGGGACGCGGGGCTCGAGGCGGTTGAGCTCTATGCGGTGGTCAAGGGCGCAGGGCTCAGGACCCGCAGCGTTGAGCACCACGCTGATCACGGAGAGCCCACGTCGCCGCAATACTTCCAGGGTGAGCAAGATGTGGTTGAGCGTGCCGAGAGCATCCCTGGCCACCAAGATGACCGACGCGCGCAGCTCTTGAGCCAGGTCGGCGAAGCTCAGCTGCTCGGTGACTGGCACTAAGAGGCCGCCTGCACCCTCCAGTAATACGTTCGGAGCCTGTGCTCGAGCTGCATTGACGCATTCCATGAGCTCGGGCATCGAAAGCGTGCGACCGACGTCTCGGGCCGCCATGGTTGGGCTTGCTGGCAGCGCGAAGCGTAACGGCGCGACCTTGTCCAGATCGTCTCTGCCCGCCGCGGCCGCCAGGGCAACTCCATCACTTGGGACGAATTCGCCGTTGACGAGCTCGCACCCAGTTTCCACCAGCTTGAGCGGGAACAGATCGATCCCCGCGCGGGCAGTGGAGCGCAGGATCCCCCTGCTGATGACGGTCTTTCCGACACCGGTGTCCGTGCCTGTCACCATCACCACGCGCGACATCAAGTTCCCCGCTTTCCGTCCCAGAGCGACAAGTGCAGTCGCGACGAAAACCGCACGTCGTGCTTGTCGCAGAGCTCCGCGACGTGCGCAGAGCGGCGCTCGAGTTCCGCGCGATTCGAGGCCTCCGGCATCCAAATCACGCGCTGTCGCGGCCACTGGGTCTCGTCGAGCAGTTGCTCGGCTTCCGCCGCGCACGTGCCGTCCCGCACGACCAGCTTGAGCCACGAGTTTTTCAGGTCCCTGAGTGCAAGTAGTGCTTCCAGTTTGATCCGCCGCCCCGACGGTTCGCCGGAGTTTTCCAGCTTGGGTGAGACGTTCCACTGCGACACATGTCCCACCAGGCCTTCGGGTGGAATCACGGTACCGTTCGTCTCGACTTCAACGCTCCAGTCCGTTAGCGACGCCAGCAATTTGCCGAGCGCCACCGCCTGCAGGAGTGGTTCGCCGCCGGTTACGACCAGCCGCCTATGGCGCTTGGCCTCGAGCTCAGCGCGCACGTCGTCGACGAAGAGGAGCTGAACCTCTGCGTCGTAGTCGTAGTTCTTGAAGTCCCAGCTGTATTTGGTGTCGCACCAGGTGCAGCGTAGATTGCACACGGCCAGGCGCAAGAACACACAGGGCTTGCCGCTAGTCGCACCCTCGCCCTGCAGGCTCTCGAAGATCTCCGATACTTCCAATTCCGCGCGGGGCACGACAGCGCAAGTGTGCAGACAACGCGCGAGGTTGCAAGGTGCGCAACTGGTGACTAAGCGGCCGACAGAGTGGCCCGCCCGTCGCGGGGCACGAAGGGTGAGCCAGACGCGCTGCCCTCCGACCGAGCGCTGTGATACACGGGCGGCCATGACGACTGAAAAACGCGGGGGGCGCGCCTTAGACCTGATTCGCCCCGTGGAAGTTCTACCGGGGTTTCACCGCATGGCTGAGGGTTCGGCCTTGTATCGGGCAGGTGGCACATTGGTGCTGTGCACGGCCTCCGTGGACACGTCGGTTCCAAAGTGGATGGAGGGCAAGGGTCGCGGCTGGGTCACCGCCGAGTACCAGATGCATCCACGCTCCAATCCCGTGCGTCGTGAGCGCCGCGACGGTCGCGAGAAACCCCTGGGCGGACGAACCCGCGAGATCGAGAGACTCATCGGCCGCGCCCTGCGTTCCGCCGTCGACCTCGAGCAACTTGGAGAGCGCAGCGTGGTGGTCGACTGCGACGTGCTGGAAGCGGACGGCGGCACCCGCACCGCCAGCATCACCGGTGGCTTCATTGCGCTGTGCTTGGCTCTGGGCGCCCTGCGCGAGCGCAAGCAGCTGGAAACCCGTGTGCTTCGCGACCAGGTTGCCGCCGTAAGCGTGGGACACGTGGATGACAACCTGGCTCTCGACCTTTGCTACGCCGAGGACAGCACGGCTCGGGTCGACCTCAACGTCGTGGCGACGGCGCGGGGCGGAATCGTCGAGATCCAAGGCACCGCCGAGGGCGAAGCCGTTCCCCGCGACGAAATCGACAAGATGGTCGATCTAGCCCTCAAGGGCGTGAAGGATCTGTGCGACGTTCAGCGCCGGGTTCTCGGCGAGGCGCAGGTGGACTTGGACAAACTGCTGCTATCGGGGTGACAGATGGGACAAGTGCTCGAGACGGCGGAGCGCCTTTGGAATGGAAAAGCGAGTACCAGCGACATGTCGCCGGTGACGTCCTTCTTAGGGTTGGAGCAAGTCGCAGATGGCCTCGCCTTTCTGTCGAGTTTTGGCAACGTCATCGTTCTGGACACCAGCGCCGGGTTGGCCCTCTTCGATACGGGCTCGTTCTTCCTTGCCGCCAACAATCACGGGCAGATCCGGGACTGGAGCAAGCGCCCGGTGCACACGGCCGTCTACACCCACGGACACGTAGACCATGCCTTCGGGCTGCCACCCTTCGAAGCGGAGCCCGGAGCAAAGATCGAAGTCATCGCCCATCCCGCCGTCGCAGAGCGCTTCAAGCGCTACGAGCTTACCGCTGGCTACAACGAGACCATCAACCAGCGTCAATTCGGGATCCCGGTTCAATGGCCCACCGAGTACCGATTCCCAGATCGCACCGTGACGGATCGCCTGGATCTGACTCTCGGCGGCGAGAAGATCGAGCTTCGCCATGCGAAAGGCGAAACCGATGATCATGTGTGGGTCTGGATGCCCGAGCGCCGAGCGCTTTGCACGGGTGACTTGTTCATCTGGGCGTCGCCGAATTGCGGCAATCCCCAGAAGGCTCAGCGCTTTCCAAAGGAGTGGGCCGCGGCGTTGCGGGAGATGGCTGCGCTGGGGCCGGACATGTTGCTACCCGGTCATGGGCTCCCGATCATCGGGCGGGACAGAGCCGTGCAGGCACTGTCCGAGACCGCAGAGCTCCTCGAAACCTTAGTGGACCAGACCCTCGCGCTCATGAACGAGGGTGCGAGTTTGGATAAAGTTCTTCATGCAGTGAAGGCACCTCCGCGGCTCCTAGAGCGCCCATACTTGCGTCCCGTCTATGACGAACCCGAGTTCATTGTGCGCAACCTATGGCGCCTATACGGAGGTTGGTACGATGGCAATCCGGCGCACCTCAAGCCAGCGCCCGAGGGAGCGTTAGCCAAGGAACTCGCCGACCTGGCCGGCGTGGACGTGCTGCTGAAGCGCGCCAAAGAGCTGAGCGAGCGGGGCGAACACCGCCTCGCGTGTCACCTGGTGGAAATCGCCCATCGTGCCGACGCAGGTTCTGACGCCGTCAAGGAGGTGCGCAGCCGGGTGTACTCGAGTCGCGCTGAAGCCGAGACCAGCTTGATGGCCAAGGGCGTATTCACCGCCGCCGCCGAAGGGCGCTAGCTTGTTGGCCACTAGGGACCGGGTGGCTGTCTGGGGTTCCCAGACTCCGGAAATCGCCGGCGTTCCGTGACGGGCGCCCGCCTAGGCAGACTGCGCTCTTCGCATGCTTGAGCGTTCGCCGATGGGGTGCTCCCGCACACGTATTCGCGGGTGATGTTGCGGCCAGTCGCGCGGTACACGCTGCCGCCTTTCTGAGTCACCTTCACCCGAGATCCTGGCTTGGGACTGGGAAACGGGTGCGACTCTGATGGTGTTTTCGCCGGACAAGGCCTGGTGCGTGCTCGGCCCTCACTTGGTGAGCTTCGGTGCTGATTCGGGCCACATCGACGGCAAGGTGGTGACCGAGCTGTTCGCAGCTCTAGGCGACATTGCCGAGTTCTCGAAGCGCGACGACTTTCTCGGCTGCGGCATCTTGAAGAGCTCGTCCCACCTGACCTACCGGAGTGACGCAAGAGAGCGTTGCTCGGCCGCCCGTCAAAGGGGACGAAGCGCGAGATTAGCGCCCGAAGCTTGCCGCATCTCCGCACCCCTTCGGCCCTTCGGGTGTTCCGCAGCGCGTCGACCCAAACACCAAAGCCGATCGGGAGCGTGCGAATTTTGTGCGGATAATTTCGGTGGCGAGGGGCTCGCATGGTCTTACATTGGCAGGCGTCATGAGCGCTCTTTCCGCTAGCTACCAGCTAGGCCGCTGGCAGCACGATGTTGGCGACGGGAAGGTGCAATGCGATCTTTGTCCGCGCTACTGCCGACTACATGAGGGGCAGCGAGCGTTTTGCTTCGTGCGCCAAAACGTGGGCGGGCAGATCTACCTGTCCAGCTACGGCCGGGCGACAGGCTTTTGTGTCGACCCCATCGAGAAGAAGCCCCTGAACCACTTCTTTCCCGGCAGCGCGGTCCTGTCCTTCGGTACCGCGGGCTGCAACTTGGGCTGCAAGTTCTGTCAGAACTGGGACATCTCCAAAGCCAGGGAGATCGAGAAGCTCAGTGCCAGCGCGCGCCCTGTGGAAGTCGCACAATCCGCTCGGGACAACGGCGCGCATTCCGTCGCGTTCACCTACAACGACCCGGTGATCTTTGCCGAGTACGCAATCGATGCAGCCAAGGCTTGTCACGAAATCGGCGTCAAGACGGTCGCGGTCACGGCGGGCTACATCACCCACGAGGCTCGTAGAGAGTTCTTCGAGCACATCGATGCCGTGAACGTCGACCTGAAAGCCTTCACGCCGGAGTTCTACCGCAAGCTCTGCTATGCAGAACTCGAGCCCGTGTTGGACACTCTGCGCTATCTCAAATCGGACACGGATGCGTGGTTCGAGGTTACCACTTTGTTGATTCCCGGGCACAACGACTCGGATGACGAAATCAATCGCCTTTGCGAGTGGTTCCTCGAAAACCTCGGCCCGGACGTGCCGCTACATTTTTCCGCGTTCCACCCGGACTTCCGCATGCTGGACGTTCCTGCAACGCCGCCCGAGACCTGCAAGCGTGCGCGGCAGCTAGCTCGAACGGCCGGTATCAACCACGTGTATTCCGGAAACATCCACGATGCCGAGAGTCAGGGGACCTACTGCCCTTCTTGCGGAACCTGCCTGATCGAACGGGATTGGTACGACATTGGTGGGTACGCTCTAAACGGCAGTGCATGCGCACGCTGCGGGCACGAGATCGCGGGACGGTTCTGGGAACATGGCTTGAGCGACAAGCCCTGGGGCCGCAAACGGTTGCGGGTCGCCATCGGCTAGCCAGTTTTTCGGTGCGCTCTCTTCCGACGCGCTGCGTCTAGCAATGTGACCGCCGTCGCGCTGCCAGTAAAGTGACCATCGTCACCCCTCGTGCGCCCCGTACACGCCCTCCGTCCGGGACAAAGTGTGATGGACGTCAGAACTACTGATCAGCATGAGCGCCTCGGAACGGAAAAGCTGATGGGCATCATGGCGCTGTAGGTCCCGAGCGCCATGATCGAGGCATGAAGATCACCGACTCGTTGCTGGGGGAGCACGGGTTGTTCTGGCAGCTCTTTTCCATGTTGGAAGGCGTTGCTGAAACCGCCGAGACCATGCTCGAGGTCCGCCACGCCGTGGCCTGGATGCGGCCTGTATTGCGAACTCACGCACGGGCTGAAGAAGAGCTTCTGATTGCTCCACTAGAAGCGCGGGGTGCAAGTGGACGCTCCGTGGCCGTATTGCGGGGCGAGCATGGCGACATAGACGAATTGCTCGCAGACATCGCGCTCCTGGAAGACGTCGCGGAAGCCCGCACAGCGCTCACCAAGACTGTTGCGGTGCTGCGCGGTCACTTCGCCAAAGAGGAAGCGATCCTGTTTCCTCTGGCGGCGAGCCTGATGAGCGAAGGTGAGCTGCACGCGCTCGGCGAGCGCTGGGCGGTGGCGCGCAAAGTGATGCTTCTGCCACCAAGCTCGCCACGCAATCCGCAACCCGTGCCCGTACGGACCTGACCGGCCCCGAAAACTGCCGCCGTTCACGTGCTGGATGACCTAGACTCGAGGCGTGGACATTGCCTACATGCCACCGATATTCGCGGCTGTCGGCGGCCTGGCGCTCGCCTGCGGGTTGGTCATTGGGTTCGGCCGCCTGCGACTCGTGCGCAGCGGTGTGATGACCCAAGGCACCGTCACCGAGATGGAGGAACACCCCAGTGGTCCTCACTCGCCGATCGTGAGTTTCACGCCTGCGGGCGACGCCGTGACGGCCGATGGGAGAGTCGTACGCTTTCGGACAGGCACCTTCCGCGGCGGAGAAGGCTACCAAGTCGGTCAAGCCGTGCCGGTGCTCTACGATCCGAACAACCCGCAACAAGCGTCAATCGCAACCAAGAAGCAGATTTGGGGTGCCCCCGTGCTCTTGGTCCTCGGTGGCCTGGGGTTCTGGTTCGCCGCGGGTTTGAGCTGGCTGGTCACCGCCTTCGCGGGCAGCTTGCCCTGAACATGGTGGTTCAGTCCTCGCCGAACACGTAGCGGTAGAGCATTTCCGAAAGTGCGTGACGTAGGGCCTCGGCGTGGCCCTTGGGTCGCGGTGGCCCATGGCTGCCGATGGTCGCCAACGCGATCTCTTGTGCAGCCACCTGAATGACCTCCGCTGCTGCGGCTGGATCCGGAATGCGCTCGCGGGTCGTGACTTGCTCGATAAGAGACGCCAGGATCTCGCGACTTCGCTCCTCGAAGTCGATCCGGATCTGCTCGACCTCAGGATCCCTCAGGGATAGGGCCAAGAAGACGCGATGCAGGCGGGGGTTCATTTCGGTGTTGTTGAACAGCACCTCGATGACGTGGTTCACGGTGGCGCGGCGGTCCTGGGGTGTCTTTGAGTCGCTGAAGGCCTCGGCCGTCAGGTTCACCATCACGCTGCCAAAAGAGTCGCTGAGGTACTTCTCGATCAGTTCGATGAAGGCTTGGCGCTTGTCGGCGAAGTAGCGGTAGAAGGTACCCACGCTTACCCCCGCGACTGCGGCGATGTCCGGGGTCTGCGCGTTGTCGAAACCCTTCTCGGAGAAGACCGCCCCGGCCGCTTGCAGCAGGGCCTTGTGAGTCTCCCGAGCCCGGCTCTGGCTGAACTCCCGGGTGTCGCGGCGATAGAGGGAACTACTCTGGGGCACTTCAACAACTGACTTCGCGCGATTCGCCATGAATCACCTTGAATTTAGCACGTTTCGAAAAAAAAGTGAAGTTCGCTTCATATTTGCTCTTGACCTAGACCTTGTTGGAAGCAAAACTGAAATCAGTTTCAGTTTTAGACCAAGTGGAGAAGAGCAGCCATGGCCGAAGAGCGTTCGTTTCACGTCGAGCAGATTGAGGCGTCCCTCAACATCTCTTTCAACTGGGGTTACGAGAAGACTCGTCAAGATCTGAGAGAGCTATACACCAAAGCGAAACGTTCGCAGTGGGATGCGGACGAGCGCTTGGACTGGAGCACCGATGTCGATCTGGAGAAACAGTACATCCCAGACTTCATGCATCCTCTCTTCGGTTCGGAAATCTACGAAAAGCTCGATGAGAAAAAGCACAAGGAGCTAGCGGTCGAGATGCCTGCGTGGACGCAGTCGCAATTCCTCCATGGCGAGCAAGGTGCACTGCTGGCCGCAGCCCAGCTCGTCAACTCAGTGCCCGACATCGAGAGCAAGTTGTACGCGGGTACTCAGGTGATGGACGAGGCCCGCCACGTCGAGGTGTTTGATCGCTACCTGCACGAGAAGCTCGACAACTCCTATCCAATCAGTCCCCACCTGCGACGCCTGCTCGACATGATCCTAAAGGACAGCCGCTGGGACATGAAGTTGCTCGGAATGCAGATCATGGTCGAGGGCTTGGCCCTGGCGGCCTTCGGTGTCACTCGCAACAACGTGTTGGAGCCCTTGTTGAAGGACCTGACGACATACGTGCTG
Organism: Polyangiaceae bacterium; assembly: GCA_965222375.1. Lineage (GTDB taxonomy): Bacteria > Myxococcota_A > Polyangia > Polyangiales > Polyangiaceae > JACKEA01. The sequence goes on along the minus strand of CBDCTZ010000015.1, from coordinate 1,603,756 downwards.
CAGGATGAAGCGCGGCACGTGGCCTACGGCGTCCTGTCCCTTCGGGACTACTACAAAGACGTCAAAGAGGCCGATGTGAAGGAACGGGAGGACTTCGTCTACGAGGCTGCCGTGATGATGCGGGACCGCTTTCTGTTCCAGGAGGTCTGGGAAAAAACCGGGCTGCCCGTCGAGGAGTGCAAGCAGATCACGTTGAACAACGAGGGTCAGCGCCAATTCCGGCAACTGCTTTTTGCGAAGGTCGTACCGGCCATCAAGCGCATCGGCCTGCTCTCAGATCGCCAGCGCGCGCGTTTCCACGATTTGGGGATCTTGCAGTTCGAGGATTGGGAGGATCCCTTCGAAGAGCTCAACAAAGCAGAAACCGAGTTCGCCGAGGAACGGCAAGAGCGCCAAGCGCCAGCCGCGGAATGAGCCTGCGCAAGAACGTTCGCATTGCGCTTGGTTCGCGCTTGCGATTTGGATCAACACTGTGAGGTCCTGACCACAAAGTGGTCGAGCCAACCCGCGGCAAGATCGGCACACTAGAACGGGCCCGCGGCAAAACCGCGGGAAACGCCTTGGCCTAGAGGTTGCTCTTGTCCTGACCGTGCCCTCACGGTTTTGGATCGCATCGTCGAATTGGTTATGCGCTGCGCTGGTCGCGGCGTCGCTTTCGTTGTCTCCGACGGAAAGCCCCGCGGCTGAACCGCGTGTGGTGGAAGGCTACGTCGTCGCGCTATCCAACGGGGACATAGTCGTCGATCTCGCTTCCAGTCGCGGCGCCTCCGTCGGGGACACGATTGAGATATGGAGGCCGCTTTCCTTGATCCACCCGGTAACGAAGAAGCGTGTCAAAGATCGCTTTCGTATCGGCCGGTTGCGACTGACGCAGGTGCGTGAGCGCCTCAGTTTCGCGCGACCGAGTGGCGCACTGACCCGTGAGCCCAAGGCCGGAGACGTGGTGGTTCTGCGACGCGTGGTAGCGCCCACCAGTGTGCCTCGTCCGCCAGCGGGGACGCTCCCTGCTGCAGCGGCGGAGAAGAAGCCGCCCCCGGATGCCGCGACCATTGCGCGAGCCATGTCGCCGCCCAGTTCGGACCCCGAGGAACGCGCCGTGGCGAAGCTCTTCGACGGCTTGCGAAACGCGCCCTTGTCAGTACGGATCAAGGCCTACGAAAGCCATGTCGCGGCGCAGCCCAAGGGCAGGTTCGCCGCGGTTCTGTGGGAAGAAGCTCAATTCTTGCGGCGTCTTCTAGCCGCGGGAAACGACGTCGACAACATCGAGCTGCGCAGTTTTCAGGAGCCGAAGCAAGCGATCTCCGGCCGACCTCTGAGTCTAGGGTTGGAAGTGTCAGGCGCGGCGCGTGGCGCAGTGCTGCACAGCCGACATGCGGGCGAGGTGGCCTACGTCACGACACCTCTGCGTAGCGCTGGACCGCACTACTTCGTCGTCCAGCTACCTGCTGCCCGGGTTGTTGGCGACGAGTTGCAGTACTTCATCGAGGCTACTGACGCGAAGGGGAAAGCTACGGAGTTGGTCGGTAGCGCCGACAGGCCGATCCGAGTCGCTGTGCACGAGATCCCTCGGCCGGAACCGCCGGGCCGTCCTGAAGCGACGGTGAGCGTGTGGACTGACTACGCGGACTACAATCGCTTCCGCGGCAACGATCGCGTGTGGCAAACCGAAGGCTACGCGGGAATGCGTTTTTCGGACGTGGGTATCCGTGCGCTGCGAAGTGGCTTCGGCGTCTTCCGCGGGGTGGGTGGATCTCTCGAGGACCTCGACGAGCTGAACAAGAGCGCGCGACGCGTCGGTCTGACCTACGGCTATCTGGAAGGCGAGTACGCCTTCAGCAGCTTCACCGCGTTGATTGCCCGGGGCGTCATCGGGCTACGTGACGATGGCGTGTCTACGGGCGCTCAGGCCATGATCCGGCTCGGTAGCGACCGCGGCACCAACCTACAGATTGGCGGGGAAGTCTTGGGGGGCATCGGCCTCCGCGGCATCACCCAACTCGAGCTGAAGACTTTCGAGCGCCTTCCAATATTGCTGCGCACGGAAGTGACGAATCAGCCCGCTGGCGCAACGGCGACCGTCGAGAACGTGGAGCCGAACCAGCCTTCTGCCTTGCCCAGCGACACCTCTCTGGATCGGAGCGAGGTCGGAGCGCGCGTTATCGCTCAGGTTGGGTACGAGGTCTGGCCCGGCTTGGTCGTCAGTGCGCGCGGCTCCTACCAAGGCAGAACCATCAAGCATGCCGGCCCCGGGTTCGGCGGAGCAGTGACGTACACATGGTAACGCAAGCTGAAACCAAGTCTGCGATTCGCCTCGGCATGGCCCTGTTCGCGCTGTGCGTTGGGTTCGCAAACACATCCGGCGCGGAGTCGTTGACCACCTCGTCCAAGCCGCAGCGTGCGGCGGCTACTGCCCATGTGAGCCACGCGCCCGTCTCCGTGGCAGTGGCCCATGAGGCGCTGCACGTGCCGGCGGACATAATCTATCCTGAGCTCACCAAGCGGGTGCTCTTGGTCTACCGAACCAAGGACAACACCTCGTATCGCGAAGTCCCCTTTCAGCGAGCCTCGGATGGCCCCTACGTCGCGATCGTACCAGCCGCGGAAATGCGCGCACCGTGGTTGGCCTACACCATCGAGGTCGTCGGCTTGGATGGGCGCCGCCGCGCGGCTTTCGCCTCCCGAGCCGCCCCGCACCAGCTCCAAGTGCCGGAAGACTTGATGGATTTACGGGAAGCGGCTCTATCGCAGCGACTGGGTGGGCGTCGCAGCGTGTTTTCTACCAGCGCAGAGAGCGTATCTTTCGGCAAGAGTGTAGCCGAAGTCCGCGATCCCAACACTGGGGCCGTGACCAGCCAATCTGTCAGCGATCGCTACTTCCGGATCGAGGGTGCCTACACGTACCGACCGCTGCAGGTGGTCACGGAGTTCTCGGTTCGGATCGGAGTCGTGCGCGGCAAATCACCGGTGCCCTTGCGTGACCCGTTGCCCGGTGTGCCTGAATCGGAGCGCTTCGACGTGGGTCTCAACTACGGCGCTCCTCGAGTCAGGTTGCGCGGCAACGATGCGATTCACTTCGATGCCGAGCTTCTCACCAGCGTGAGCGAAGTGGGTTTCGCATTGGGAGGTGGTGGCGCCATTTTGATTGGAGACCCATACGGTTCGAAGCTCACTCTGGGTTTCGAGACCATCGAGACCTTCGGGACGCGGTTTTTCAGTCGCGTGGACGTTGTCGCTACCGCGGGTGTGACCGTGGCACCCATCGTCGAGGTGTCCAACATGCCTAGTGCCGAACGTTACGGCGTGCGTTTGCTCGGGGAGGTCGCGGTGGACCTCGGGAGCGGCGTTTCAGTTGCGGGTCGCGGTGGCTACCAGGCACGCAACGCGGAGAGCGGCGGTGTGTCTTTTGGAGGAACCCTGAGCTATGCGTTTTGAGCGGCGCTCTGGGTTCAGCGTTCCAGGGCTTTGGCTCCGGCGGCGCGGTCCGCACGCTCCATCGCGCCGCGAACACCGTACAACGTGGAAGCATCCGGCGGCATCACCGGACCGAGGGCCACCGAGGCCAGCATCGCACAGGCCAGTAGCGTGCCGACCTCGCTACCGTCGGCGCTGAGCTCCCAGATGCTTGGGCAGCGGGCCGCCAAGGCGGACATGCCGGCGGCGCGCCCAGCCTGCTCGGCGGCTTCGGCTCGCGTCAGGTCATCGGGACTGCGCGCGCGCGTTTGGATCGTGAACTCTTCTGCGACTCCTAGTCGCTCGTTTTCGATCAACAGTCGCAGCGTGGTCGAAGAGGCGCTGCCGTTTTCGTCCACGCCCTGCTCGGACACGACGTTGACGTTGCTTCGAAAGTGCGCACGCGCGCTCTTGAGCAGTTCAGTGAGAGGAACGCGCACGTCGGGTCGCTGAGAGAAGACCGTGAAGCCCGGATGGCTCACGAGCTGCGCTCAGAACGTCGCCGCATTAGCAATAAGCCGAGCAGCAAGGCCAGGGCGCCTGCCGACCGGCGCGAAGAACCGACCACCCTGCAGCCGCAACCTCCGTCATCCCCGGAGTCTGGCGCGCCGGAACTGGTCGCAGCGCCGCCGCCGCTCCCGGGACTTCCGGCGTTGCCGCCGCCTTGGCCGGCTGTGGCGCCTTGGCCGCCCGCGTTTCCGCCGCCGGTGCCCGGCCCTCCACCCCCGGGTGATCCGCCCGCGCCCGGAACGCCACCGCCGCCTGCGGTTCCGCAATTGGGCGGCGCGCAGTCTTCGTAGGCACCCACGTCATAGGATGCACCTTGAGGCCGAGCCGTCCCCGCGCGGTCGGTTGGAACGTTGCTCAGAGTTTCGCCCTTGTCGATAGGCGGCGCGCCGCTCACGAGGCGGTAGTCGCCCTTGGAGACATCCATGAAGTCGCCTGCGGTCGCGACCATGTTGGAGGGCAAGCTGGCTTCGGATGGCAGCTTCGTGCCCAACACGAGCAGATTGCGTACATCTGCCTTGGTAGCGTTCGAACTAGCCTCCTGGAACGCGGTGCCCACCTTGTCCCCGAAGGTGCTGTTGTAGACAATGAGCTTTTCGATGTCGTCTTCGTAGCGGAACGCCTTGTCCACGTCGTAGACCACCGCATTGTGCACGGTGACCCAGGCGCCACCGTTGCTGCCCGGGCCTCGGGTTCGAAACGCAATCTCCGAGTCGAAGACCGTGACGCCGTCGAAGAGCGCGTCGATGTTCTCCTTCATGTTGAAGGCGGCCATGTTGCTGATGAAGCCGCCCCGAAACCCCCACGCCAGCGTGTTGCGCACGGTGAGTTTCGCGCGGGGTGCGTTGGCATTGGTCTTGGTGTCAATCGCGTTCTCTCCCGGGATTTCACCGGCTTTGAAACCGTTTTCCGCAGAACTGAGAGGGCCGGTCCAGAGCTTGCAACCGTCGACCAAGATGTCGTTCCAGCCGGGCAAGTCTCTACCCGGGTCGAACTGGATCGCATCCCCACTGATGGTGTGAATCTCCGTGTTCAGGATCTTCAAGTTGCGAACCGGCCCGCCGGTGACGCCATGGGCGTCTGTTTGCCCGCTGGAACCCGCAGAGTTCAAGCAGTGATGAATCAAGCAGCCTTCAAAGACGACGTCCTTCGGTCCACCCATGTCGATGCAGTCGCGGGTCGCTTTGCGCACCTCGACATTGCGCAAGACGAGTCCATCGGCGCCGTCATTGATGTCCAGCAAGTCATTGTCCGCGTACTTGCCGTCGAATACGATGCCCTCGACGACGAGGTAGGCATGGTCGACTTGCAGCAATTCACTGGCCATCGACACCACGACCTGCGCGCCGCTCTCTGCCCGCAAGGTAATCGGGGATTCCGCGCTGCCATCCCGCACGCTCTTGAGCGCCTCGGCGTAGGTGCCCGCACGCAGGGTCACGAAATCGCCGGGCTGGGCAGCGCTCAATCCGTCCTGGATCTTGCCGAAAGGCGTCGCACTATCGCCGTTGCCGCTGCCGCCAGGTGCTACGAAGTACTCCTTGGCCTGCAGAGCCGGTGATATGCCCAAGATTGCGCAACTGGCGAGCAGCGGGTGGAGCCAGGATTTGTTTCGCATGAATGTCAGTATGATGGGAGGGCGGTAGCGTGGAAAGGTTCAGCTTCACCCCTTGCGGAATCGTGAGCTTGCTCACGGATTTCGGGCTCAATGACCCCTTCGTGGGCCAGATGCACGGCGTGATCTTGTCCCACGCCCGGAGCTTGCGTGTGGTCGACATGGGCCACGGCGTGCCTGCTCACGACGTGGCAATAGGTGGTTTCTGGCTGGAGCGCAGCTTTGCCTACTTCCCACCGGGGACGGTTCATGTCGCCGTCGTCGACCCGGGCGTGGGCACTGAGCGCGAGGCAATCGTCACGCTCCGTGGCGAGCACGTTTTTGTTGCGCCGGACAATGGTCTGCTCTCGCACGTGTTGGACCAGCCATCTCAGTCATGGCGCATCGACGCCAAGAAGCTGACCTTGAACGTGCCCTCGCGGACCTTCCATGGGCGCGACTTGTTCGCTCCCGTCGCGGCACGACTAGCCGCGGGAAGTGTGTCCCCCTGGGAAGTGGGAACGAAGATCCAGCCCATCCGGCGACCCGTCTACACTGCCAAGCGCGCTGGGGACGACCTGATTGGCCATGTGCTGTTCGTTGACCGCTTCGGTAACCTAGTCACGGACGTGGGCGCCGAACTCGTCGGAAACGCAAGCAGCGTCTACATTGGTGACCGCGAGGTGCCCATTCGGCATACCTACGCGGACGTGGCGGACGGCGAGTTGGTGGGACTGATCAGCTCTTTTCGAACGTTGGAAATAGCCGAGCGCGGTGGCAGGGCCAGCGAGGCCTTGGGCTGCGGCCCCCGGTCGAGGATCGTCGTGTCGGCCGCTCGGCGCTCCTAACTCGCGGTAATCGCCCAACATTTCATCCAAGAAAGCACGCACCTGGTGGGTCGAGGAAATGGCGCACATTCGCGCTACAAACAAAGGCAGTCATGCTGAAGCGAACCACGTTTTCGACGTTGATGTTGCCCCTCTTCGTGAGCGCGGCCTTGGGGTGTGCACCCGCGCAGGCGCAGCCCGCCAGGAGTCCCGCCGCTGCATCCAAGCCCCTGCCTCGAGGTGCGAGCCCGGCGAAGAAACTGGCCGCGGGTAAAGAGGCGCTGGCTGAAAGCCGCTACCCAGATGCAGAGAAGCTGCTGCGCGGTGCTGCCGTCGGCAAGCTGCGTGGGGAAGCGCTGAGCTTGTTAGCTGAAGTCGAGCTACTGACTGGTCGGTATCAGAAGGCCCATAAGACCGCGCTCGGCGCCATGAAGACCAAGGCCGTGCGTGGGCGTGCCGCCGCAGTGGGTGCTCGCGCCCTCCGTCGGCAGGGCAAGCTCTCGGAGGCAGAGGGTCTCCTCAAGAAGGTTCAAGCTGATCCCGACTCGCGAGAAGCACGTCTGCTCTTGGGCGAGGTCCTGCTGGAGCGCGGAGAAGAATCCGGTGCGAACCGGGCGCTGATGACCTTGATCGAGGACTACAACTCCGACCGCATCAAGGACACCGACGGTCCGGGGCTGGCCATGGTGGGCCGCGCCGCGACGCTTCTTCGCAGCCCTCGCGACGCCAACGACGCTTTCAACGAAGCCGAGCGCGCCGGCAAAGGCAACGTGCAGCTGCTGCTGTGGAGGGCGGAACTGTTCTTGGACAAGTACGACCCCGGGCATGCCGAGGAAGTCACCAAAGAAGTGCTGCAGCAGGCGCCCAATCATCCGGACGCGTTGGTTTGGATGGCGCATGTGAAGCTTGCCCAGGCCTTGGACTTCGACGAGGCCGAGCGATTGGCGAAGAAGGCCCTCGCTGTGAACGGCAAGCATGCTCAAGCGCACTTCGTGCTCGCTGGGATCGCCCTTCGCGACATGGAGCTGGAAAACGCGGAGCGTCACATCGACAACGGCCTGAAGTACAACCCACGCGACTTGGACCTACTGAGCCTGCGTGCAACCGCGAAGTTTTTGGCGGACGACAACGCCGCCTTCGAAGCAGCTGTCGCGGCCGTGCTGAAGCTCAATCCAAAGTACTCCCGCGCGTATCAGATCATCGGTGAGTACGCTGACTGGGAGCATCGCTACGACGAAATCGTGGCGATGATGAAGAAGGCCGTGCAGATCGACGGTGAAGACGCCAAGGCCTATGCGCAGCTCGGGCTGAACCTGATCCGAGCTGGCAACGACAAAGCGGGCGTGAAGGCTCTTGCGACGGCGTTCGACAAGGACCCGTTCAACGTGCGGGTCTTCAACACGCTCAACTTGTATGAAAAGACGATTCCGCGAGATTACGTCACTGTGAACAGCAAGCTATTCCGCTTCCGTTACCACAAGGACGAAAAGGCGATTCTAGAGCGCTACGTGCCGGGGCTAATGGAGCAAGCCTGGCGCAAGATGACGAAGTCCTACGGCTTCGTTCCCAAGACCCCCGTGGGCGTGGAGCTCTACGCCGAACGTCAGAACTTCGCGATTCGCACCAGTGGTCTGCCGTCGACCGCGATTCAAGGAGTTTGTTTCGGCAGCACCCTCGCCAGCATGAGCCCCAAAAAAGAGAAGTTCAACTTGGGCATGACGCTGTGGCACGAGCTAGCTCACGTCTTTCACATCCAGATGTCCAAGGCCCATGTGCCTCGGTGGTTCACCGAGGGGCTTGCCGAGTACGAAACGCTGATCGAACGCAAGGAATGGAGCCGGGAGCACGACCCCGCGCTGTTCAGCGCTCTTCGCAGCTCGCGCCTGCCCAAAGTGGGATCCATGAGCCGCGCCTTCACCCGCGCCGAAGAAATGAGCGACGTGGCCACGGCTTACTACGCGTCCAGTCAAATCCTGACCATGATGATGCAGAAGCATGGCCCGAAGAAAGCGAGCGCCATGCTGACCGCCTGGGGCCAGGGCAAGCGCACCAACCAGGTCGTCGCACAGGTGTTGGGTCAGCAGACCGACCAACTGGACGCCGAGTTTCGGGCTTGGGCCAAAAAAAAGCTGAGTCGATACGATCGGCAGTTCGTGCCCATGGCGCGCACGGGCGGCTACGATCGCGCCAAAGAGGAAGTCGAGAAATCCCCGAAGGATGCAGCAAAGCAAACGCGCTTCGCTTTGGCTGCGCTCCGATCCGGCAAGCGGGATGAAGCGAACAAGGCCCTCGCGGCCGCACTGAAGCTTTCGCCGGACTACCCGGATGCTCTGTACATTCAGGCGCGCATGTACATGGCCATGCGGAAACCGGGCCAGGCGCTGACCCTGCTCGAGAAGATCGCGAAGAAGGCCGATGGCTTTGCGGTTCAAATGGCCTTGGCGGACGTGCACGAGGCCGCGCGAGATCTCGCCAAGATGAAGGCCGCCTTCGAGGCGGCACATCGCTTCGATCCCACCCAAGCGGAGCCGATTCAGGCGCTGGTCGACCTGGCCAAGAAGCAGAAGAACGCAGACCTGGAACTCAAGTACTTGCGAAAGCTGTCTCTCTTGGACGAGCACGACGGCCGCGTCTATCGCAGGCTGATGCGCGCCCTGATCGACCGGAAGGAATTCAAGGAAGCCAAAGAGGTGGGCGAACGCGCCCTGTGGGCAGACATCGAAGGCATGAAGACCCACGCATTGTTCGCGGAAGCCCTCACGGGGCTGAAGATGGTGCCTCGAGCCATTTTCGAGTTGGAGTCAGCATTGCTCTGCCCAGGTCGCCCCAACCAGAAAGCAGCGGTGCACTCCCAACTGTCAAAGACTTACAAGCTCGTGCCCAACCATCGAAAGGCTCGACAGCACGCAGCGTTGGCCAAGAAGCTGAAGGCTAAGGGCAAAGGCAAGAAGAAGCGCTAGGCGCTCCTCGCGAGAGGGCGCGCGGCCAGAGCCGCCGACAGGGATGGAGCAACCGGATAACCACCGATTCGTGCCGCCGCCCGGCGCGGGGTTCTCACCGCCGCCCTGGCCGCCGATGCAGGACCCTGGGCTACTAGCGGCCAAAAACCAGCGACAGGCTGTGCTTTGGCTCCAGGGATTCTGTGCCGCTCAGCTGCTCTTCTTCGGTGGGCTCTGCTTGATGGGTTGGGGCTTGGTCGCTTCTGCCGCGATCGACCCGAACCTCCGCGCCGCTCCGGATGACCCTCCGTTGTGGTTCATTGGTGCGCTCTTGCTGGTCTACGCCGTGCCGTTTGCGGCTGTGCACGTCATCGGTGTGGTCGCGCCCCGACGTCCCTGGGGCTACGTCTACGGTTTCGTTGTTTGCGGCATGGCGTTCATGTGTGGTGGCTGCTGGTTTCTGGCGATCCCGCTGCTTCTGTACTGGCTGACGCCTGAGACCCGCGCCTGGCACGAGCAGCAGTAGCGCTTGCCAGGTTCTGACCGAGGACCTTCGCGAGAGCTCAGCAGGTGGCGCCGAGGCAGGCGGTCAGCTGGGGGCCACAGGCCGAGTTCTGCAGGCACGTGAACGGATTGCTGCTGCAGTTCGACAGTTCATCCAAGTTGAGGAAGGCGCAAGTGAGTGCCTCGTCGACGAAGAACTGCACATCGGCGCAGCCTTGGGAGACGCAGTTGGCGACGCAGCTCACGCTGAATTCGACCGGGTCCTTGTCGAGGTCGATGCAGCCCAGAGCACAGGTCACGATCTGGAAGCAGTTCTTCAGCGTGCACTCGCCGCAGTCCTTCGGACAATTGGTGCAGGTCTCGAATTGACTCGCCTCGCATTTGTCGTTGCCACAGACTGAACAAACGCCGCAATCTTTGGAGCAAGATGCACACGTCTCCGTGCCTTTGCACTCACCATCACCGCAGCCAGGGCAGATCCCACAATCGTCGGGACACGTGAAACACGTTTCCCCGCCCGCGGCGGAGCAGGAACCATCGCCGCAGTTCTTGCAGGCACCACAATCGGGCGCGCAAGTCAGGCAGGTCTCCTGTTGCTCGTCACATAGGCCGTCGCCGCAGGTGACGCAGCTGCCGCAGTCGCCCGGGCACGAAAAGCACGATTCGCCGCCGCCGCAGTCCCCGTCACCACAGCTTTGACACAGCCCGCAGTCGTCCGGGCAAGACGCGCAAGTCTCGCTCGGCTGGCAAGTGCCATCCTGGCATGTGTCGCAGAGCCCGCAGTCTTGGGGGCACGTGGCGCAGTTTTCGCCACCGGCGCAGGTGCCATTGCCACAGCCGACGCTGCCAGCATCGCCACCTGCGCCGCCGCCTTGTCCCGCGCTGCCTTCGAGATCTTTCAGTCCGACGCGGGAGCCGCAACCCGGCGCACACGCCACACCGAATGCAAACAACGCGAAGAGCACCACTAGGCCGCGACGTTTCACCTCGAAAGCTTAACCCCTTTGCTGCATCGCGGCCGAAAGGTCGGCAGTTTTGAACGGGCGTTCAGCTGTCGTCGTTGCCCCGCAGGCCGAGGGCGCGAGCCTTCTTGTACAGATGCGATCGCTCCAAGCCGAGAGCCCGCGCGGTGGCGGCCATCTGGCCGCCGTTGTGTGCCATGGCCTCCTCCAAAATCGCGCGCTCCGCTTCTTCGACCAGTACCTTGAAGGGCACGCCCGGGCGATACAGCCCGGCGACCGACGGAGCTCCCGACATGCCCAACGTGCGCCGCGCGTCTTCCGCCGTGATCGTCTCGTCCGGCGAAAGGATGACGAGGCGTTCAATCAAGTTGCGGAGTTCACGCACGTTGCCTGGGAACGAGTGGGCAGAAAGAACGCTCAGGGCTTCCTCCGTGAGCGTGACGCCGGGTCGGGCATTGCTGCGAGCGGCAAGCTCGAGGAAGTGCAATGCCAGGCGCGGAATGTCGTCTCGGCGCGCGCGAAGAGGAGGCAACTCCAGTGGGACCACGTTCAATCGGTCGAACAGGTCGGGCCGGAATTGTCCCGACTCGCAAGCTCGCACGAGATCCTGGTTGGTTGCGGCTACGACTCGAACGTCCACCTGGATAGTCTCGCTTCCACCCACCCGCTCGATCTCTTGCTCCTGCAAAACCCTGAGCAGTTTTGCTTGCATGTCGAGGGGCATGTCGCCGACCTCGTCCAGAAAAAGTGTGCCGCCATGGGCGCGTTCGAACTTCCCACGCCTCTTGCGGGTAGCACCCGTGAAAGCGCCTGCCTCGTGGCCAAAAAGCTCACTTTCGATCAGCTCTCGGGGTACCGCTGCGCAGTTCAACTTCTCCAGTGGGCCCTTGGCGCGGGGCGACGCGCGGTGGATGGCCCGAGCCACCAGCTCTTTGCCCGTCCCGCGCTCTCCGGTTATCAGCACAGGTGCGTTCGCTCGCGCCGCGCGACCCACCTGATCGGCCAGCTCTTTCATGCTTCGGCTTTCGCCGACGAGTTCGTCGAAGTGTCCGGCCTCAGCGCGTAGCTCCTCGGCCGTTTCCTCGGCGCGGATCAACCGGAGCGTGTTTTCGAGCAGTACGATCAGTCGATCCGTAGAGACGGGTTTCTCGAGGAAGTCCAAGGCCCCCAGGCGAGTTGCACGTACCGCCACGTCCACGGTGCCATGTCCGCTCATCATGATGACTTGAGCGTCGTTGCCGGCGGCCCGGAGCTTCTCGAGTAGCTCCACCCCGTTTCCGTCTGGAAGTGCGACGTCGAGTAGCAATACGTCGTAGCCCCGAGCGGCCAAGCGCTCTTCCGCCAGGGCGACACCGCCCGCTACATCCACCGTATAGCCCTCGAGACTCAACGCCTTCTTCAGCGTGCTCAGTATCGATGGCTCATCGTCCACTACGAGAACGCGACCGCGCATGGCCGCAAGCTAACCTGATCCCCTCGGCCGCGCCACGCCCGGCTTCCAGGGGCGAAGCCTGGATCGGCCCGCGGCGATCCGAGTAACCCGCCGCAATTTCCCGCTGAGGTTGCCGCGCGGTAGCAGCGTGCGAGACGTTCTACTAGGCTAACGGGTCCCCCCCATGTCCAAGTTGAAGCCGACAGCAAGTGGCACGTTAAAGGCCACGCCCATGGCGAGCCTGCTCGTGTACGCATTGGACAAGGCGTTGACCGGCACGATGGTGTTCGAGTCTTCCGAAGGCGGGCGCAGTGCGGTGCAGCTCGTGGACGGCGCGCCGACGAAGGCCAAAACCCATGACCCGGTGATCCATTTGGGCCGGCTTTTGCTGGAACTCGGATCCATTGATGACGCGACGCTGAATTCGTCCTTGGCGCGCTGTGCCAAAGAGCGGCGTCTTCATGGTCAGATCCTGATCGAAGACAAGGCCATCGATGAGATCATGCTCTTGGACGCGTTGCGGGAACAGACAGTGCGGAAGGTGCTTTCGCTTTTCGAACTGCCCCCGCCCAGTGTGTATGGCTTTTACGATGGAGTGAACTTCCTGGAGAAATGGGGCGGGCCGGAGGTCATCGTGGTCGAGCCTCTCGCTCTCATCTGGCGAGGCATCCGTGGGCACGAAAACACGAGGCGCATCGAACAAACCGTACGTCGAGTTTCGAAGAAACCGCTGCGCCTTCACCCCGCTGCGCAGCTATCGCGCTTTTGCTTTTCCAGTCGCGAATGGAGCGTACTGGATCTGATCCGCGCGAAGCCGCAGAAGCTCGACGATCTGATCGCCTCGAAGGTGGAAGATGAGCCCACCATCAAGCGGCTGGTCTACGCCCTGGCGTTGACACGCAGCCTGGACCTGGGCGCTCACGCCACTCCCGCCGGCGTCGCCGCACCCGACGATGCCTCCCCGCGGCCCAGTACCTATGGCCCCCCGAACTCTGCGCCCACGGATGACGACGCAACCCCGCCGTCTTTCAACGTGCCCGCGGGAGTGGGGGCCAATTCGGCGGCGCCTGCCGCGGCCGTGGCGCCCCTACACCGCTCCAAACCATCCCCAATCCCCGCCTCCACGCGGAAGCCCGCGAAGCTCAGCGACCCACCCTCCTCGGTCCGGCAGGTGTCGCAGCCGCTCGCCCCAGCGATTCGCCATGCTCCGGAGGTCCCAGCTTCCGACGCGGCCGTGACTCGCAAGGGAGCGCGCCCGCTGCAGCCGTTGCCGCCGGTGGCAGGCGCGGAGTCAGTGCCGCGCCCGGGGGACTCATCGCCGCCGAGCGTCGAGACCCAATCGCGTACCCTACGCTCAGAAACTCCCGACGTCGCACCTCGTCGTGCACCGCCGGTTGTGGTGGTCAAGCCTGTGTCGTCTCCGAGCGCGGCTCCCAAGCCCCAGCCTTCGACGCCGGCCAGGGCCCTGCCCTCGGCACCCGCGCCCATGCCGCAACAGCCGGCGGCCGTGCGTGCATCCACGGCTGCGCCGCCAGCCATCGCCAAACGTCCATCCACGGCTGCCCGTCCACTCGCGTCTGCGCCCCCAGCGGTGACCGCGCCGCCCCAGCCACCCCCGCCGGCGTCGCCGGAGGATGCCGCGTTCATCGAAGAAATCCGCGCCGTGGCGGACAGCATCAGCTCCAAGAACTACTACCAAATCCTCGGGGTGGAACAGCACGCGGCGGCCGCGGACATCAGCGCCGCCTTCTTCGCGCTTGCGAAGAAGTGGCATCCGGACCGTCTTGGCCCAGAGTTCGCCGAAGTGAAGGACTTGGCCGTGAGCGTGTTCTCGCGCATGAGCGAGTCGCACCAAACGCTGGCCGATCCAGATCGTCGCCAGCAGTACGACGAAGTCGTGAAATCCGGTGGGGGCTCCGCGGAGGACCAAGAGGCGGTTCAAAGAGTGATGCGCGCGGTCACCGAGTACCAAAAGGCTGAAGTCCTCCACAAGAAGCGCAGTCTCGAGTCCGCGGAGCTTTGCGCGCGCCGCGCCATGGAGGACGATCCGGAACAAGCCGACTACGTCGCCTTGTACGCAACCATAGCGTCCGAGCGGAGAGGCGACGGTCGGATGGACGACTTGATTGCTCTTCTGGATGGTGCAATCCGACGCGAGCCCCAAAACGAACGCGCGCGCTTTGCGCGGGCCCGGATCTACAAGCGGATGAACCGAATGGACGTTGCGATTCGGGATTTCCGCTGGGTGGCCGAGCAGAATCCCAACAACCTGGACGCGGTGCGGGAACTACGGCTGTACCGAATGCGCCGGGGATCGAAGGCACCGTCCCTGGCGCCCGGCAGCACCCGTGGCAAGAAGGGTGACACCAAGCGCCCAGGTGGCTTGTTCGGCAAGTTGTTCAAGCGCTGAACGCCGATCAGGGCAGTGTGCGATGGAGGGCCAAACTCCGGATCACGCTAGCGCCACCCGAAGCTCGCAGAGCCGCGGGCACGCGGCCCTTGGGTCCCTCGCACTTGGTTTCTGAGTCGCCGCGTCGGACCGTTAGACTACTCTTTGAGCGCGTCACGCGAAGTTGAATCGCAACCTCACCTTCGGGCCACGGACACGCCGGCGTGCCGACTCTCACATCTCCCAACACCAAGATCGGAGGCTCGCCGGAGGTGAGTTCGAGATCGATCTGAACATCCGTGAACTCGGCGTCGGCCAGGTGAGCAGTCGCGCTTCCACCTTCCAAATGCAAACCCATGGCATCGAAGCGCACTTCTCCGCCCGGCGCGCGGTCTGGCACCAGATGATCTGCACTGCCCACCAAGAGGGGCGCGGCGGCCTGAGCGTAGATGCTGCGAGTGCCGTGGCGAAAGCCAAGGATTTCAGCATGATTGCCCGACTTGGCGAGGAAACCGAAACTACCCGCATCGAAGGCGAGCGCGGGCAGGTCACCGTCCGGGACTCGAGTGGGGCGATCGGCTGGCTGAACGAACATCCCACTCCAAGGATCGTAGCGCTTCATCACGCGTGGGTCGCCGCTGCCTGCGGCAAGCCAAGGAGCGCCATCCGACGCTGGGAGCAGTACCGGGTTTTCGGTGCTGCCGGTCAGCGGGGTCAATGCGTCGGCGGAACCGTCCGCGCGCAGAAACGTGACAGCCCCTTCCGGCTGCGAGCAGTTCGCCTGGCTGGGCACGCAGACACCCACCGCTAGCACCGCGCCACCCGGGAGCGGCGCGAAGGCTTGGCGCGGAGCAAATGCGAGATCCTCGCGCAATCCGACGTGGTTGGCGGCGTCCGCAGATATCCACTCGATGGACGCTTCCGTGTCTCCGGTGAAGTCCTTACCACCCGCGACGAAAACCCGCTGGTCTGTGAGCTTCGTGACGAATGGCGATGCTCGCCAACGCTTCAGGCTGGCAAGGTTGCCGATGCGCACGGTGCGATCGGCAGGCGAGACGATTTCCAGGCTGTTGAGCGGAACGCCTGTGGACCCGATGCCTCCGACCAGGAGCGTGTTCCCGTCCGACAGAACGACGCCACCGTGTCGCGTGCGTGGCGCTGACAGGGGGATCAAAGCGTCGCGCTCGAAGCGCCGCTTCGCGAGCGAGAGCACGATCGCGGTACCGATGGGAGGCGATCGACCTAGATCTCCGCCACTCAGGCCGGGGTCTGAGCCGCCCGCGACCAGTAGAGCGTCATCGCCGAACTGTGTGACGGTCGCAAAAGCACGGCCCGGCAACATGCCGTCCTGGACCTCTTCGATCTTGCCCGTGTCCAGCCTCATGAGCAACGCGCGGCTGGCTTCGCCGGTGGCCTCCGTCAGCCCACCCGCTACCAACGCGTAGCGACCGTCTTCGCTTTTGCCGAAAGCTTCTCCTCCCGTGGCCCCCGGATAGGGAGCCGCCGGAGCTGAGTTCGGATCCCACAATCGGCACTCTTCCGTGTCGCCCCAAAGCAGCACGTCGAAACGACCCGTCGCGTCCGCGTGGGCGAGGCCCAAAAAGCGCCCCCGAGAGCCCTCCGCGACGGCCTCGACGGCACGCGTCGCCTCGGGGAAGGAAATCTCGACGCCTCGGGATGAGCCCGGGAGGGCTTCGCTCGTCAGGTTGGATGCGTCGAAGTCCCCAAGGGCGTTGAGCTGGACCGTCAGAGACTCGGCACTTTCGGCGCAGCCAGGAGCAAGATGGGCGACAATTGGCCGTACTTCGTCGGGTTCGGGCTCGGGGGTGCAGCCACAAACGAGCAACAGACTCAGAGGGACGCTAACATGCCAAGAGCGCATGTTCCCCCAGATTTTCGGCAAGTACGTGCTCGAGCGCGAGATGGCGGGCGGGGGCATGGCGCGGGTCTACCTGGCTACTCTACGTGGCGCCGTCGGCTTCGAAAAGCGACTGGTCGTGAAACAGATCCGCCCCGAGCTGGCCTCGGACGACGCGTTCGTTCGGCGATTCATCGAGGAAGCGAAGACGGCCGTCGAGCTGGGGCACCCAAACATCGTGCCTGTCTACGAGCTCGGTGTCGAGCAAGGCATCTACTACATCGCCATGGAGCTCTGCGAAGGCGTGACCCTTTCGGAGCTGCTGCGCGCAACCGGCAAACTCAGCCCGGATGAAGGGGCCTACGTCGGCGTCGAGATATGCCGCGCTCTGGACTACGCTCACCGCAAGGCGGAGATCGTGCATCGGGATGTCACGCCTCGAAACGTGATGATCGACGAAGAGGGCGCCGTGCGCCTGATCGACTTCGGTATCGCGGCGCCGGTGACCATCGACGGAGCGGTGCAACCGGAGTTGTTCGGTTCACCGGGACACATGCCCCCGGAACAAGTGCACGGAGGCACGCTCACGCCCGCCAGCGACGTTTTCGCTGTCGCCGTCTTGCTCGTCGAGGCTTGGACCGACAAGCCGCCCTTCCGTCGTGCGACCCCAGAGGCCTGTTTGGAGGCTTTGGACAAGCCCGTTCCTTTCCTCGCAGAACACGACGAAGAGCTCGAGCCCGTGGCGGAATTGATCGCAGGCGCGTTATCCCTCGAGGCGGAAGAACGCCCAGAGAGTGCCGAGGCTCTGGCGCGCCCGTTGCGAGACTTCGTAAAAACCAGTGATCTTGGAGATCTATCTCGGCGCCTAGGTGCCCGCGTGCGAAGCGTGCGTCGGCAGCAGCGCGTCTCGCAGCCCTCCATCGACGAGGCCATCACATCGAGCCAGATCGCGACAGCACAGGAGCAGACCCCAACCGCAGACATGGGCGTTGAAGTGACTCGCACCTTCGCTGCCCGCGACGAAATGGTCGAGTGGACGCGCAAGCTTCCGAGTATTCCGCCGCCGAAGGAGGACGACGCGGAGGGCGTCGACGACGCGGAACGCGCTGACGACGCGGAGCGTGCTTCGGATACAGACGTGACCTCGCCGACGACATCCAGTCAGCGCGGACCGAGTCCGCAGCGATTTAGCAACCTCGGCCGGTTCGCCGTGATGGGTGCCATTGGCGCGGCAGTGGTCGGGGTGATCGCTCTTCGGGGTCCCGCAACCCAGACCACGATTCCGGCAACGGCGGCCCCTGACGCCGCCGCCGTGACTAGCGAAAAGGTCAACGTCCCAAAGGCCCCCGCCTCCGTGCCCAAGGCGCCAGTCAGCGCCCCAGCCCCCAAACCCACAAAAAGGCCCCCAACTCCCAACCCTGGCCTACCCGTTGCGCCAAGTGGCAGCGCTGCGCCCGTTGGGCGGGCCTACCTGAACCTGACCTCGACTCCGCCAGCAACGGTCACGGTCGCGGGGCGCTCCCAGACGACTCCCGTCATGGGTATGGAACTGCCAGCGGGCAGCCACTTCGTCCAATTCAAGAGCACCGTGTTGGACGAGCGCGTGCCGGCACAGGTCAAGCTTGCGCCGGGGCAGACGAGGACGGTGCACGCGGACTTCACGGGAGCCAGCCCCCGCGTTCACATTCGTTGACCCCTTGGCCGGGGGTCAAGTAGTTCGAGTCTTGGTGACGCGAAGCAGCTCGGTCTGGCGCAACGCTTCGTAGAGTCCGATGGCGACAGCGTTGGAGAGATTGAGCGAGCGCACCGCGCCGGGCATTGGGATCCCAACCACGAACGCCGCGCGCTCTTGGAGCAGCTGCCCTGACAGCCCCACGCTCTCCTTGCCGAAAACCAGAGCGTCGCCCAGTCGAAAGTCGGCGTCCAAATAGCTGCGCTGCGCTTTGCCGCTGAAGAGCCAGCTTTGCGGAGGACGCTCCCCTGCAGAGTTCGCGATGTCCGCTTCGGCAGCGGGCAGGTCCGAATGAGTCCGAACGTCGACCAAGTGCCAGTAGTCGAGTCCGGCGCGACGGACTGCGTGTTCGTCGATGCGAAACCCCAGAGTGCCAACCAGATGCAAGGGGCATCGCGTCGCGCCACACAGCCGTGCGATGTTGCCCGTGTTCGGTGGGATTTCGGGCTCGACGAGCACGACGTGAAAGGGCTGATCAGCGCCCTTGGCCTGCAATCTCGGGGGGTCTGGCGGCATGGTTTGAGCCTACTGCGGGCTCCCGATCCGCGCAGTTTTCGCCCGGAGCCTCCGGCCGGGGGTCCGGAACAGGGGCACTCTTAGCCGGGATTTTCATGTTCTTACTCGTGTGCTTGACGTAATTCCCGGCCGCCAAGTAGCCTCGCCCAGCGGAGTTGGATACGTGGGATTTTTGACCCATTTTGCAGCATTCGCTGCTGGCACATTGGTGTTCGCGGCGACCCTTACGGCGCGCGCCGAGCCCATGGATCCAGCCCTCGAACGGTTGGTGGTGGATGGCCGTTGCCGTACGCCCACGGGCGCGTACGCGGATGACCCCGCAACCCTGGCTGCACTCGAAGCCGATACGGGGCGCGCGTGGTGCTCTCCAGACCATGCCGCATTCAAGCGCCTGATCAACCAGTATGGTTTCGCGCTTGCGCCCACGGCGATGCATTCGGCTCGGACCACGGGCTTTGGTGGCTTTCATTTGTCCCTCGAGGCGGCGTTCACCAAGATCGATGACGGCGCCGAGTACTGGAAGAACGGTACGCAGGGCAGCATCGACCCCTCGAGCAACCTGGCCTCGGTTCGAAACACAAGCCCCTCCTCGCTGTTGGCGCTCTACTCCGCCAAGATCCGCAAGAGCTTCGGTTTCGGCCTCGAGCTCACGGGTGCAGTGGGCTTCATGCCCCAGACTAGCATCGTCTCCGGTGGCGCCGATGTGCGTCTGTCTCTGCTCGAAGGTTTTCGAACCGGGCTTGCTGGCATTCTTCCAGACGTTGCGGTGGGTGGCGGCGTACGCACCATCACCGGCACTCCACAGTTCCAGCTCACGACGGTCGCCTTGGATGCGCAGATCTCCAAGCCGCTCCCGGTCGCCGATTCCAGCGTGATTACTCCCTGGATCGGCTATCAGTATGTGTGGATGTTCGGCGATTCCGGCCTCATCGACCTGACTCCAGGCACCGATGCCGTCGGCTACTGCAACTTTGCGGGCCCCAATGTTCCGGGCAATCAAGACCCCAACAAGCCCGCAGGCCAGTTCGACGGCCAGCCGGTGTGTGCCGGCGGTTCGCCCCTCGATTTCAACAACAACGTCGTCTTCAACAAGGTCCGCCTCGAGCGCCAGCGCCTGCTCATCGGCGTGAACTACAACTACGAGATGGTCATGCTCGGCGGGCAATTCATCACCGACATCGTCGACCCCGCCGACGCGCAGAATTCCGACGCGGACAGCGAAGATCTCAAAGGCGAAGACCGCCAATGGACGATCGTGCTCGAAGCCGGCGCGATGTTCTGACGAGAATCTCCGCAACTCAGCAGCGCGGTTGCCCAACAGGCCATATGCGCCCGCGGACTCATGTGACCGTGGGCTTCTTCTAGAGAGTTGCGCCGCCGGCGGACCCGACTTGGTCCTTTGTGTTTTTTGGGGGTATGTGCCGGAAGTTGCCGTCATCGACAGTTCATTGCGGTGCGCGGTGGGGCGTCACCCGCTCAGCAATCGGTTGGAACTCCCTTCCGCAGGTCGTCGGGCTTCGCGGGTGCGCTGTCGGAGGTAGAAGACCGGGATCGCCGGCCGCAAACACGCCGCTCCGCTCCGCGGCGGGAGGCTGGTAGTGAGAGCTGCGGGACTGCCACAAACGGGAGGCACAAACGTCCCAGGGTGGGGGGGCAAGTTGGTCGGCCCACTGAGTCAGTCGGTTGCGCAAAATCTGTACGTTGTCCCACCCCGGCTCATGATTGATCAGATCTCAACAGGGCTTGTGCGAACTGGAAGCCGATCTCGTAGTCGAGGAGTTTGAAGTATCCGCGACCGAGAGTCTGCCAACCCGGCAGTCCGTTGTTTCTGAGGTGGCCACCCACCCGGGCGACTGCGTAGAGCGCTTCTTGCACTGTCTGTGGGAGTGAGGGCAGCTTCAGTTTCAGTTGCAGTAGCTGCAGCTGTATCGGGGTCAGGACTGCTCGCGCCGGGAGTTCTGGCGCTTCGCGCACGAGCGAGCGCATCAGAAGCAAGCGCCAAGCGACGGGAAGGAACACCGCCAGGGCGTTGCTCAGCGCGTGGTAGGACTCGAGTTGCCGTTTCTCGAGGGAGCAACCCTGCTTGAGGGTCTTGAAGAATTCCTCGATGACCCATCGGCTGCGATAGGTGTCGACCACTCGTTCGATGTCCTCGTCGGTGTCGATCGCTTCCGTGGTCAGAAGCACCCACTCGACGGGGGGCTCGTTCTCTGCTGGGCTCGGCTCCCAGACGCGCACCACGTTCAGCTCGATGGCGGCAGGACCCGTGCGGCATCCCTGAGGCCGTAGGACAGTGACCGTTCTTGCCGCCATCGCGACTTCTACCTCTCGAGCATTGCGTGGAGGATGCGTCTTGGCGGAGCGAGTCATGCAGGTTTCCGGCCGCTTTGAGATGAAGATCTTCCGAAAAACACGGGGCTCGAGCTGTTCCACCGCGGCTCGCAGACGGACGATGTCGTCGTCGTCATCCGTGGCTCGGTCCTGTGAGGACCGGATCACGAATCGAGCACCGAGTTCTTGCGCCTTCGCAATCACTTCGTAGATGTCCGCTTCACGGTCCATCACGTGCACGACCTCGGCGCCTGCACAGCGGACATGGACTGTCTCGAGCATCGCGGGCCAGCGCAAAGACTCCCTCTCCGAGTCCTCGCGCTTGTCCCGTGAGTGACGTCCCCGCCCGCCCTTGTGCTCGGTTCTGGCCCAGTGGCGCAGGTCGAGCACGCCAAGGGGAACACGCGATTCGCCGGGCAGTACCGCCAGGGCAGTGTGAGCGAAGAACCCCTGCGCCTTGCTCGATGTCGGCCCCAACCCGGCCCGTTTGCTCTTGCCTCCTACGGTCACCTCAGTGGTGTCATGCACTACCAGGCACGGACCCGCCGCCTTTACCCGCTCCACCGTCGCACGAATGTGCGGCGCCAACACCTGCTTGGGCTTCACCTGCTCGTTGCGCAGGAATCGATACACACCCTCCAACTCAGATGCTGTGCTGGTGGCTCTCGGAAACCCGGCGTCCGGTGCCGCCATCACGGTTTCCGCCAACCACAAAAGCCGCTTCGAACGACGCCGATCCCCCAGCTTTGCCCCGCAAAACTCCACAGATATCGGCTGCCTCATCCACTCGGTTGTTCCCATTCCCACGGTAGATCACACCTGCCAGATCTTGGCAACGAGATGTGTATGATCATGAGCCACCCCGGGTGGGACAACTTGTCGGGCGAGCGGGAGGCTGAGTTGCGGAAGAACGCGCCGGCGGGTGGCGTCGTCTCGACTGGTGAGGGCTGCGGCGCGGGCGGGCCTTAGGGGGCCCGCCACAACCGCACGTCCGCCGGGGCGCCGGCGCCGCGGGTGTCAGGGCGTTCGACGCAGAGCAAGGTATTTGAGCGAGTACATCGACAGTGCAATTCGCCCTCAGCGCCGGCGGAGGTTGGGAAGCAGGCGAGAGCGCGGAGTGCCAGTGAGGGTCGAATCGCGATGCGAGAGCGCGGAGCGCGCGCGGCGCATGGGGCTCGGGTATCGTTTTGCGCTCAGGTTGAGCCACCGGTTCGCATCACTGGTTCCGCGGCTAGACCCACAAGTTTTTTCTTACGAATCTTGTTGACAGGTTTCCACACGCACGCGCGGGCGAAACGCCAGCTTGGCGATTTGTGCGCGCGTGCCGCGCGTGTGTGACTCGCCTGTGCGGTTTCACGCGCGAGACAGGGCGCGTGGCGATCGGGGTCGCGATCGTCACGCAGCGTGTCAGCTCGGAGGACAAAAAGGTGCGTGTTAAGCACGTAAGCATGAAACTCACGTCGTCAGGGATCGTGCGGGCCACATCGTCAGCTGGAATTTCGAAACGCATGGCTCATCTCTCGGACGATGAAGTCCTCGCGAATCTGGGCAGCGTCATTGCGTCGCGGCGCAAGATCACTGCGGAGCTCGTGGCTTACCTCGTCGAGGTGGAAGCGCGGCGGTTGGAGCGGAGGGAGGCGTGCTCCTCCATGTACGAGTTCTGCTGCCGCAAGCTGAAGCTCAGCGAGGGCAGTGCGCATCGGCACCTGGCGGCAGCGCGGGTCGCGCGCAAATACCCGATCGTCCTGGACCTGCTGCGGGAGGGGCGGATCCACGTGACGACGCTCAGCATGCTGCAGACGCACCTGAAGGACAGCAACCACGCCGATCTGCTCCTCGAAGCCTGCGGCAAGAGCAAAGCCGAGGTCGAGCTGCTGATCCGCTCGCGCCTCCCGCGCACAGATGTGGCGGACTCGATCCGTCCAGTGCCCGTGCGAGTTCAGCTCGGAAGCGATGCCGCAGCTGCTGGCCAATCCGTTGGCGCAGCGGCGGGCCCATCAGTTGCGGTGGACTCAACGCCAGAGGCGGTTGCCCTCGCAGCGATGGGCCAATCGGGTGCGGGAGTTTCACCACAGGCGACCGTTGAACTCCACGAGCCCTGGCCTCGGGTGTCACCGCTTCCGCGGAGCGGTTTCACATCCAGTTTACTGCGGGCATTACCCTCAAGAACAAGCTCGAGCGCGCGCTCGACTTGATGAGTCACTCGAACCCGAAACGAGACTTGGCGACGGTCCTCGAGCGGGGGCTCGATCTGGTGCTGGCAGATCTGGAAAAGAAGAAGCTCGGCAAGACGGACAAACCGCGGCGCTCTCCTGGTACCAAGCACGGCGACTTTTCCCGCCAGGCCCGGCGGGAGATCTACGAGCGCGATGGCGAGCAGTGCACCCCGTCGGGTATCACGAAGCGCGTCACGTACGTGTCGCCAAGTGGAGAGCGCTGCCAAGCGCGCGCGTTCGCACAGCTCGACCACGAGAATCCGCGCGCCTGTGGTGGCGCTGGCACGACTCGCAACGGGCGCTTGCTGTGCCGCGCGCACAACTTGTTCGAGGCCGAGAAGGTCTTCGGACGCAAATACGTTGAGAGCAGAATTCGCCTTCGCCAGCAGAGGTTGGACGGACAGTCGCAGGGCGTACTCGACGAATCTCGTGGCGCAGACGCAGGCGTTCGGATGACGGCCGGTCGACGTTCTGTCGCCGGCGTAGTTCGCCTTCGCCAGCAGAGGTTGGACGGCGAATCGCAAGGCGCCCTTGAAGAAGCCGCTGGAGCGGCAGACGTCGAGGGGCTAGTCGAGCGAGATTCCGGGGGCAGCGTAATTCGCCTTCGCCAGCAGAGGTTGGACGGTGCAACGCGGCGCGCGCTTGAAGAGACCAACACTGAACTTCCCGCGACCCTCGACCCGATGGGCTGCCGGAAGAGCGATGCCGACGAACCTGCGTCGAACAACGCGCCGAACTCAGACGAAATTGTGGCAACCGACGCGCAGAGCCGCCGCACAAGCAGCGCCGGCGAACCTGCGTCGAACAACGCGCTGAACTCAGACGAAATTGTGGCAACCGACACGCAGAGCCGCCGCACAAGTAGCGCCGACGAACCTGCGTCGAACAACGCGCTGAACTCAGACGAAATTGTGGCAACCGACGCGCTGAGCCGTCGCACAAGCAGCGCCGGCGAACCTCCGACACCCGACGCACCTGGCTGCCGCGTGGACGACGCTCGTGAACTCTGCGCCAGTGAGTCACTCCGTTCGCTCCAGCATGTGCCGGGCGGAGGGGCCGAGCTGGAGGCGGAACCACTTGAACCCCTGGGGGGCGAGCGTTACCAAGCCTGCGTGGACTCGGTGGCCGTGGAGTCCCAGCTCATCAGTGCGCTGACGCACATGGGCTTTCGGCGCGGAGAGTCGAAGAGGGCTGTGGCTTCGCTGGCGTATCGAGGTGACGCCCACAGCCCGCGCGCCGAGCACCTGGCCGCTCTCTTGCGATAAGCGCTCGCGATTCTGGTCCCCTAGCAGCTTTCTTCCGCGTGACCAGCGCGTGTCGCGTGACCAGCGTGTGTCGCGTGACCAGCGCGTGTCGCGTGACCAGCGCGTGTCGCGTGACCAGCGTGTGTCGCGTGACCAGCGTGTGTCGAGTCGGTGCCGCGTGGGCGAATGCCACTCATGCCCGCTGTGACCCGATTGAGACGTGTTGAGGAGCTGGGCGCAGGGGTACATTGAAGGCTTCTGTTGCTCGATGTTTGCACGGCAGCCACGGTGCCCTCGAACCCTGTGTGGGCTCATCCTGGAAGCCAACGCCCACCGGCGCAACGAAACGCGTCTGCCGCGACAAACGGCAGGCGACGGCCCTCTGCCCCATTGGCATCGATCCAACACCGGCCTTGGATGAACCTTCGATGACGGCAGTATTGATCCCCAACATCCAACTCATGAAGTCAGTACCGTTGAGTGCGTCGCTTTCGTTGGCACCTCAATGTCCCTGCTATCGCGCTTGCCGCGTGTTCCCCGCTACGTCGCGCGCGCTTCCGCAGTCCCGCGCGCCTTTCGCGCGCTTCCGCGGTCCCGCGCGCCGCACGCCTTTCGCGCGCTGCCCGGGACTTCGCAGGCGTTCGGGGGCCCTGCCGTGGTGCCACAAATCCTCGAAGTGGCGGAGCGCGGGTGCAGTTGCCGGAGCAACCCCCGAAGTTTGCCATCTACCCCAGGAACACAAGCGCCACGTAGGCAGCGCCGACCAGCAAGGACGTGATGACTGCGACGGTTCCGGCGAGCAAGACGGCTCCTCGGCTGGCGCGACGCGCGCTGGCTTCGTCCAGGCGGTGGAAGCCGCGCAAATAGGCTCGCGATGCGCGGCCGGGGACGTTCAGGGCCAGGGGAATCGCCTTCATGGCGGCGCCGAGGCCCTCGTCCAGGAGCAGGGACACCCAACCCACGGGCAGGGTCACGAAGTCCCAGGCGCAGGAGTACAATCCGAAGCGCACGCCCCGGGCCTTGTTTCGGGTCGAGCCCGCGCGCTTTGCTGCAAGGTCGAGGGCATAGCCGTGCAGCGCGTGCAGGCAGACCATGGACAGAGAGAGGCCGGGCACCATCCACGCGACGCTGCCGGCGACCCAGGAACGCAGCCCGGGATCATTCACGAACAGGGCGGGCAGGTTGGGAACGAGAGCCATGGCTGCAGCGCCGACCACGACCACGATGCTCGAAACCGCGAGCAACTCGGCGAGGACGGCGAAGCTGATCGCGGGACCCACGGCGCCCTCGGGCAGCGCGGTGAAGAAGGGCTGGCTCTCCAATGTGGCAAGCTTGGCCGTGTGCCAGAAACGCGCCGCAGCCGAGCCGTCAGGGCGCTCCCAGGGCACGATAGCGACAACGCCGCTACCATGCGTGGGCTCATCTGCGCCTAAGCAGCCGGGACAATCTGGGGCTCCGCAGTGCGCGCAAACCACCGCCGCGGGAACGTCGATCAGTTCCAGAGACGGCTCTTCTTCGCGCACTTGAGCCGCAGAATCCTGTTGGAGGCGCTTGGCTGCCATTCGAAACCTCCGGCGTCAGGCTAGCATGAGTCTCGGAAACGCCCCGTAAAGGGGCCCAAGTTCCGGTTTGTGCAGTCCGATGCAGTGCGGGGAGCGCCAAAGCATCCCTGGGTGGCGTTGGGTCCCTGTTTTGTGCGGTCAGAGCGTGGGTCGCGGAGCGCCAAAGCATCTCTGGACGGCGTTGGGTCTCTGTTTTGTGCGGTCCGACGCGGGTCGCGGACGCCAGAGCATCTCTAGACGGCCTCGGGTCCTTGTCTCGCGCGCTCCGGTGCGGGTCGCGGAACGCCAGAGCATCTCTGGATCGAGCTTGGCTTCGCTGTTTTCCGGCTAGTGCAGGGTCTCGCTGCCGCTCTTCAGAGTGGCGGCGTCGGCGTGTTGCCCCAGCCATGGCAATGCCGGAAGATCTCGCAGGCTGCCGCCGAAGCGCGCCGCTGCGATGATGCCCAGGACGCTCACGATGCCGCTGGCCCACATTCCCCAACCCCAGGAGTAGTCCACGCTCAGGTAGCGGCTGCCACCAGGAGGCAGCGAAGCCATCATGGCCACTTCGCCCAACGTCATCGCGGCGAACACGGCACACACGATGCGCACGCCGCGCATCTTGAAGAGGCTACGCCGTGTCCACACTAATGGCAGCATGATGAACCAGGCCACGGCGCCGCCCCACAGCCAACCCGCGCGGCCTCGCGCTAGGTCGAAGCCCGACAGGCTGACTAACTCTGGACGTCGCATGTCGACCCAGGGCGCGAAGAACAGGAGCAACCCAATGACCGACAAGACCAACAGAAGCCCTTTGCTTCGCCCGAAGTACCACCACGGCAGGGTGCGATGCTCCGGCGGAGTCATCTCGCCGGATGCCGCCTCTTCAGCCAGAACCTCGAGGGATGGCGGCAGGGAGTCCATCCCGCGCAGGTGCACCCCGCATTCTGGGCACTGATCGGCCTCGCCTTTGGAAAATAACTCCCGACAGAAGGGGCACGCTAGAAGCGCCACCGCTGGAGCATAGCTGACCCAGGCCACATTCCACCGACACCAACGCTTCGGCGGTGTTCCCCGGGCCGAATGACGCAATGTGTCATTTCGTGCGATGACCGCCGAGGCGTTTCGAGCTATCCCCGGGACCATGAGCGAGTTCGCGGCCGAACTTGGCTTCGCCGAGGAAGACCCGTTGGTGCTGATGGCACTGACGCATCCATCGTTCGCGAACGAACAGGGCCAGGTCGAACACAATCAGCGTTTGGAGTTCTTGGGCGACGCGGTTCTTGGCTTCTGTACCGCAGACTTGCTGTATCGCCGCTTTCCGGATGCCGACGAGGGCTCGCTGACGCGGATGCGCGCGCGGCTCGTCAACGCCGAGGCGTTGGCGGTGTGGGCGCGTCAATGCGGCGTAGCGCCCGTTCTGAGGCTCGGGCGCGGCGCTGAGGCAGGTGGGCTCCGGGATAGCACCAACGTGCTTGCAGACGCCGTAGAGGCGCTCATCGCAGCCATATACCTGGGCAAGGGGCTTCCTGCTGCGCAGGGCTTGTGTGAGCACATCATCGCTTCCCGCCTCGAACAGATGGACGCGGCAGCCGAGCGCGACCCAAAGAGTTCGCTTCAAGAGCGCGCTCAGGCTCGTGGGCTTGGGCCACCGGTGTACGAGGTCGTCCTGGCGGAAGGGCCGGACCATGCGCGATCTTTCGAGGTCGTCGTCCGGGTAGAAGAACGCGAACTCGGTCGGGGCCGAGGGCGCAGCAAACGAGCCGCGGAGTTCCAAGCCGCCGAGGAGGCGCTCCAGCGAGAAGAGTTCAAGGAGGAAAGCAGTGATTGAGCGTGAGTTTCGGCGTCGGGCCTTCGTGACCATGACTGGCGCGTTTCTGGCCAGTTTCGCCCTTCCCGCCCGCGCGGGGAGCTACTTGGACCGCGCGGCCCTGCTGGTGAATGAGGCCGCCCGCGACGCGGACTATCTGCGTGCTCGCCTGTCGGACAAGGAACTGGCCAAGGTCATCCACACCCTCGCCAGTGCGCGTGTGAAGGCGGCGGGCAAGATGACGGTGCCGAAGGAGGTTGCTCTGGCGCACCCGCATCTGCTGCTCGTGCTCGAGAACTACGAGCGGGCGGCCGAAGGTGCGGCCAAGGGCAAGACTCAGCGTTTTCTCATCTACCAGCTGCGCGCTCGGGACGAGGAGCGCGTGCTGCGGGGCGTGTTGAAGCAGCTGGGCTGGCCGCTTCGAGGTCGCAAGCGGTCGACCTAGCGCAGGCCGCGCTCACTGGCGCGCGGCGAAATGGGCGTTGCGGGTTTGTGTCGCGGGATGATTCCAGGCCGAGCGCGCTCCGTGAGATCGCCCATGGGGTCGATACCCACGAAGGACAGCAGGCCCGTGTTCTTGGTGATCTTCGCGTCCCGCTCTAGCTTCGCGACCACTTCGTCCAAGCCCTCTTTGAGTTTGTTTCGCATCAAGATCTGACGAATGGTTCGCTCTTCTTGAGCGAGGGTTCGCGTGACTGCGGGCATGCTGCCACGGCGCCAAACCACGGCCCAACGCTCGCCCTCTTTGACGGGTTTGGGTACGAGCTGGCCGTCCTTCAGCTTCTGAGCCGCCGTAAACAACGCTGGATCGACTCGAACTGAAGGAGTCTCGGTCTTGCCATCCGGGTGCACGAAACCCAAATCGCCATCGCGCATCGAGGTTGCTTTGTCCAAGGACTTGTCGCGAGCGAGCTTGGTCCAGAGCACGGTGCTCTTCACGCCACTGTCGCTGACCTCGGAGAGGATCTTCGTCGCGGTAGCCTCGTCGTCGACGAGGATGCGCCAGAGCTTGATCCGTTGAGGCGTGTTGAACTTGTGCGAGTTCTGGTTGTAGTACTCCTTGATCTCATCGGGTGTGACGGGCTGCTCCTTCGTAATCCTCTCCCGGACATCCCGCTCCAACGCCTGACGCAACACATCGCGAATCCGGTCGGCCACGGTCCGCTTTTCCTCCAGCTTTCGGCGCTTGCTCTCTTCGACGTACAGCAGCTCGGGTACCACCTGATTCTGAACGAACTTGCGCCGAACCTCTTCAGGACTGGAACCCAGGGCCTGCAGTTGGAATGGGGCCAATGCACGCAAACGCTGTTCGACCTCGGCCGAGCTCAGCGAGCTCTCCCCGACTGACACCAGGGCGGTGGTGTCACTGTCTGCTCGCGAAAGCGGAGCGGCGAGCAGTAGGCCCACGAAAAGTCCGACACGAGCGGCGCGTCTCATCCTGGCAGCGTTCTATCGCGGGTTTCTGTCGGCTGCCACCGGCTAGAGCTGCTAGCTTCGTTTGCGGCGCTTCGCACCTCTTGCAGCCTTGTTTTCGGCTTTGGCGATGGCGTCGGAGACCGCCTCGGGCTCGATGCCAACGACACTGTAGGCCTCGACGTGAAAGCCGTACGCCTGGTGTAGTTCGACCACCGCGGCCAATAGAGCCGCATCGGTTTCAGTCGTTGGTCGCTTCTTGGTCAGGCGTCGCAACTGTTTGGGATCCTCGCCCAAGTCGATTAACTCGTGCGCGTGCGCGACCAGCTCCAAGGGCTTGAGCGGGCGGCCCCGGGAAGTCACGCCGGACTCCAGCTCCTCCAGCAGTCGCTTTCGACGATTCTCGCTTCGGCCATCACGCCGCGGTCCACCCGCCAGCAGGTCATTGAACGCGCGCCCAGCTCGACGCTTCGCGATTGCTTCTGGACTGCCCCGCCGGTTGGCGGGAGGACTGGTCTTGGTTCGTGCCACGGTCGCTGCTGCGGCATGCCGCCGCGACGAGAACATAGCAGGAAATACGAAACTCGACGGAAGGTCTGGCGGGCTCAGCCGGCGAGACGCTCGTCTTCGGTGGGCTCCAAGACGACCCTGCGTGTCGACGCTCGTTTCGGTGGCCGTGCCTGCACGACGCGCTCTTCGAAGGGA
Organism: Polyangiaceae bacterium; assembly: GCA_965222375.1. Classification (GTDB taxonomy): domain Bacteria; phylum Myxococcota_A; class Polyangia; order Polyangiales; family Polyangiaceae; genus JACKEA01. The sequence goes on along the minus strand of CBDCTZ010000015.1, from coordinate 1,573,789 downwards.
CGAATTCCCAAGGCCTTGAGTCGCTTCCGCGCGACCCGTAGAGCTTCCGGGCTTTCATCTATCCCAATGGTGCAGCGCCCAAGGCGCGCACTCACGGCTAGCGTCGTTCCGCTGCCCGCATAGGGGTCCAGGATCAGATCGCCTTCGTGGCTGCAGGCTCGGATCAGCCGTTCCAGCAACGCCTCTGGTTTTTGGGTTGGGTAGCCTGTTCGCTCCTTGGAAACGGGAGCCACGATTCCGATGTCCCACACATCGCCCAGGGGTGCACCGGGAGTTGCCTCTTCCGTGGTGCTGGAGCGAACGCGCCGGCCGGATTTGCCAACGACTGCGCGCTGCTTCTTGGTGCCCCAAGTCGCCAGGGTCGAAGGTGCAAGGGGCTCGTAGAGCTGGCGAAAGCGCGGCTTCTGATCCGGGTCGCGCACGTAGCGCAGCAGGACGTCGTGCACGCGCTGGAAGTTCGGAGTCTTTGCGGGCCAGCGCCGGTAGCGCCACACGATCTCACTCGCGAAGCAGCGTGGTCCGAAGACTTCGTCACACACGACTTTGATGTAATGGCTAGTTTTGGGATCCACGTGAACGACAAGGCAACCGTCGGGTGCCAAGAGTTCGCGGGTGACGGCGATGCGATCTCGGAGCTCACTGAGGTAGGCGTCCAGGCCGTCCCAGCGGTCGTCGAACGCGGGCTTGAGGGTCCTGACCATCTCGCCGGTTTTCTTGTCGCGAGTTCGCTTCACGCGTTCGTGCTGTCGGCCCGTGAAAAATGGTGGGTCCAGATAGGCTAGGGTGACCGGGCGCATGGCCCGTCGAGACAGCGCGTGCAGCGCCAGCAGGTTGTTTCCTGAGATGAGCATCTGCGACGGATGTCCGTGGCGATAGTGCTCCAAGCTGGCCGTGACAGCCGCCTTTGGAGAGGTCTTTCCCGGCCATTCCAGGCGAACCGGCGCAGATTTCTGCGTCATGGTTTCGGATCGTAGCGAGGGGCCAGCGCCACGGGCCAAGTAATGGACGTTGCTGGGCGAGGCAGCTTGCTGCGCGGCGCGGCCTTGGCTACGCCCTTGTCCTCCAATGCCTCCGACGCCGCGAATCTTCTCTGGCATGCAACCCACGGGCAGTGGGGAGCTGCACCTAGGCAACTACCTGGGTGCGCTCAGCAATTGGGTGCGCCTGACCAACGCCGGCCAGCACGAGGCGATCTTTTGCGTTGTCGACACCCATTCCACCACGGTCGAGTACGATCCCAAGGAGATGCCCGGGCGCATCTTCGGCACTGCGCTGAGTTACCTTGCTGCGGGGCTGGACGCGGACCGCTGCACGCTGTTCGTGCAAAGCCAAGTGCCTGAGCACGTGGAGCTATCCTGGTATCTGGGCACCGTCACCGCCATCGGCGACTTGAACCGGATGACCCAGTTCAAAGACAAGAGCGAGCAGCATCAGCACAACGTCAACGCGGGTCTGTTCACCTATCCAATCCTGATGGCCGCAGACATCTTGGTCTACAAGGCGACGGCGGTGCCGGTCGGGGAGGACCAGGTTCAACACTTGGAGCTCTCCCGAGAGATTTGTCGGCGCTTCAACCGCCGTTACGGTGCGATATTCCCAGAGCCAAAGGCTTTGCTCACCAAGACCAGCCGCATCATGGGGCTGGATGGCAAGACCAAGATGAGCAAATCCCAGGGCAACTCCATTGACCTCTTCGACGCTCCCAAGAAGGTCGAAAAAAAACTCAAGTCCGCTTTCACGGACGAAACGAAGCTGCGTTTGGGTGACCCGGGGCGCCCGGAAGTCTGCAACGTGTTCACCATCCACACAGCGCTCACGGATCTACGAGGCGTCCAGGAAATCGAGGCCGACTGCCGAAGTGGTGCGCTGGGCTGCGGCGACTGCAAAAAGCGACTCACCGAGGCGGTCAATCGGGAGCTAGCGCCGATCCAAGAGCGCGCCGCACAGCTGCGTAATAACCCAAAACGCGTTCTCGAAATCTTGGGGGATGGTGCCGGCGTTGCCCGCGGCATAGCCACGGAGACCCTGCGGGAAGTGCGGGACGCGATGGGTCTGCGGGTCGAGGCCCCGAAGAAGTGACGTTTTCTGAGTCGGCTTGGGGTCTTGCGGGCGCGGTCGTTTTGTCGGCCACGGTGCTGGCCTGTGAACGGGAACAGGTCGACGAGTCTCCCGAGGCGGTGGTCGAAGAGTTCGTGATGGCCATGCGTCGCCACCACGGAGAACCCAAAGCCGCGCGCGCTGCCTACGACCTGCTCTGGTCCGAAGCCAAGAACAACCTAGCCGAGCGAGCCAAACGGGCGAGCGCCCTGTCGGGTCGCAACGTCGCGCCCGAGGAGATGCTCGTACCCTCGCGTTTCACCCTGCGATTCAAGCCGAAGAAGTACGAATCCGCGGTGAGCGGACAGTGGGCGGTGGTCACCGTGTTTGGCGAAGACACCGGCTCGCAGCGACACGAGGTTCGTTGCATTCTCGAGGACGACCAGTGGCGCGTGGTGCTGCAGCTGCCGGGGCTGCCCCCGATCCAAACTCGTCCCGACGCGGGCTGACAAAAAGGAAAACGGCGCGCCCTGGTGGGGACGCGCCGTCCATCAGACGATGACGCTTAGTTGGAGAAGAAGATCGCTTCGATCTCGTCCTTCACTTGGTCTTCGGTCTGCTCGCGTGCGATGGCGATCTCCTTGACGATGAGCGTGCGGGCCGTGTCCAACATGCGTCGTTCGCCGAAGGAAAGCTGCTTGTTCGCCTTCAAGCGGTACAGGTCGCGAAGTACTTCCGCCACATCGTAGATCGACCCGGTCTTGATCTTGTCCATGAAGCCGCGATAGCGACGGTTCCAGGTCTGGGTATCGAAGCCGATTGTGCGCTCCTTCAGGATGTCGAAGATCTCGCGAATCTCCTGCTCGCTGATTACCTGACGCAGGCCTACGGCGTCGGCGTTAGAAACCGGCACCATGATCTTGCGGTCGGTGTCCAAGATGCGCAGCACGTAGAAGCGCTGACGCGACCCGGCGATGTCCTTCTCATCAATACTGATGACCTCCGCGACGCCTTGTGCCGGGTAGACTGCCTTGTCGCCGACCTTGAACTGTACTTCCTGCTGCATGTTGAGTTCCCTTCTATGACACGAGTCGTGCCTGGGGTTGGACGCACTGGGGCCACCCCTCCGTTTACAAGCCGAAGCCGGATCCGGTTAAACTGTGACTGTCAGCGCAATTCAGAGCGCGTTTACAACGGACCGGGAAAGCGTTTCATTCCGCTAAATCTGGCGAAGCCGCCGAAAAGAAGTGCTGAACCGAGGCCCAGCTGGCAGAGAATCCCCAACCTAGAGTTAGGGGTCGCCAGGCGCGGCACTCTAGTCAGCTCGATAATATCTGTCAACTTATTGTTGCAGAACTTTGACGCACCGCACGAAGAGATCTTGGATATTTGCTTAAGCGTTGGAAAGCATTGAATTTATACAAGTGGGGCAGCGGAGGGGTGTATTGTCCTGGGCTAGTGAGTTCGCGGGTAGTCGGAAAGCGAGTGGCTCGTGTTGGTGGGAGCCCCTAGCGGGATTGGACTGCAGGCGAAGTCGGTTCCGGCGCAGCCAGTGATCGGATCGAGTTGCCGGAAGCGAATTGGGGGTGCGCACGTGTGTGTTCGTGTGCGTGCATCGCGCGTTGTCGGGGAGACTGCGTGGGTCAGCGGCTGAATTCGAGAGGTGGTGGGTGGCCGGGTTGCGAAACCTGAACGGCTCGAATCGGTTTCCCAACGGGTGGCGAATCGTGTGATGACGGTTCGCGCGCCTGGCTTCCGAACAATGGCAGTTGTCACCGCGCGGAGGCCACCTGGCCATCGATGCGATCGCAATCCCCGCGATGCGCAGGTCGTGCCGGCGTTGACTACGCGTCATTGACTGCCACCCGCGCATGCTGTCTCCCGCGAGCGAGGGTTCGTTCGCGTCAGTGGTTGGCGCGCCCGTGCGCTTGACAGGTCGCCACCCCGAGATTGGGCGGCGCGTTCGCGTCGAGCACCGATCTGGAAAGTGTCGCGACCGTTACTTGCCGGCTGCGAGGCTGTTCAAGTTCAGCATCTCTTCCACGTTGGGAAGAACGACGAGTTCGACCCGTCGATTCTTCTGTCGGTTGTCGTCGGTATCGTTGGGCGCAACGGGATCGGTCTCCGCGTAACCCGCTGCGCTCCAGTTTTTCGGATCGAGACCACCGCCGCCTTTTTCAGTGGACTTTGTAAGGTAAATCAGCACGGATCGGGCGCGCATTGCGCTCAGACCCCAGTTGTCCCGGAACTGACCACCGGCCAAGGGCTTGCTGTCCGTGTGACCGGCAACTTGGAACTCACGCTTGTTGAGATCGGCGTCGTTGCGAACGACTTCGGCGACCTGGCGCAAGATGTCCGTGCCTTCCTTCTTGAGCTTGTCTCGGCCCGAATCGAATAGCACGTCGCCGGGCAGCTGGATAAGCATACGGTTGTCCCGTACTTCGACCTTCAGACCTAGTTGCGTGAGCTTCTTTAGCTTGCTGCGCAACAGGTCGAAGCGCTTGCGGATTTGGTCTAGCTGCTCGGCGCGACGGCGGTACTCCTCAAGGGCTTTGCGCTGCTGCTCCAAGCTAGCGCTCAGGTTGTCGAGGCTGATGCCGCGCTCCTTGAACTTGCGCTTGAGGTCCTCGACCTCGTGCAAAGCGTCGGCGTAGTCCGCCTCACACTTCTTGTGCGCTTGGCGCTGCGCAGAGAGTTGGTTACGCAGGCTCTCGTTCTCACGAACTTTCTGATCCCACTCCTCTTGGGAGTAGCCGCAGCCGGCCGCGAGGCTGGCGCAAAGAGAAACAATCAGCGCTGTGGAGGTGTGAAACTTCTTCGCCATGTCGATTTTTCTTTAGGTGTTCAGACATCGAAATCTAACGTCGTAAGCGACCGCGTACCGCTGCTCACCGACGGGCGTCAAGTGCGCGATGAAACGGGGTTTTTTCGGGATTTCTGCTTTCTTTCGAAGGCCACTGCTCAAGTGCGCCGTCCGCATGCGTTGCGGCCTGCACATCGGTCTGTGTCAAGAGAAAGCGGATCCGCTTTGCACTTTTTTCGTTGACACAACACAATAGGTGGCAATATACGTCGTGCAACATACCGCGGGATGGGCTTCATTGTCCGAATCCCCATGCTCGTAGGAGGCACTCAAATGGCCGCAAAAAAGACCCGTACCAAGAAAGCTGCAAAGAAAGCACCCGCCAAGCGTCGCACCACGAAGCGCCGCGCCAAGAAAGGTGCTGCGAAGAAGCGCCCTGCGAAGAAGCGCGCCAAGAAGGCGGGCAAGCGCAAGGCTCGGGCCAAGAAGGCCTGATAGCCGAGCGGCGTCGGCCTAGGCCGGCACGGGGGCGGGTGGTGAATTTCGGTTCCCTCCCGCCTTTCGGCTATCCAGGGTCGATTCCGACACAGGGAGGGAGTGGCAGAGACCCCAATCGGTTGCTGCCGCCTTTCCGCCCGGTTCTTGCCCCAATTCTCGCTCTCGGCAGCGCGGATTGGCCCGGTCTTCCGGGAAAAGGAGAAGCCGGACAGCGCACGCGGTCGGGCGCACATCAGGGGCAACCCTGGAGGCGCTTCGTCCGCGTGCTGTTTTTTGTGGAACTGGGCCTCAGCGCGCGTAGCGCTTGGCCACGTCGTCAGGGAGGCCGAGGGCCTTTAGAGCTGACTGAAGACGCTTTCGCGGAACGGACACCCGAGTCGGCATTCCGCCGCTGAGGCCCAGTAGCTCCAAGAAGTTCAACCCGCTGTCGAAGGCTGCCGCAACGGACACGTTGTCGCGATCGAGCACGACGGCGATTCGTTCGCGCTCTTGGCCGAGCAACAGCAGTAGGGTCTTGTCGATGGGGCCGTAGCCCTCGGCGACGTCCACGATGGCGATGCCCTCGCCGACGCGTTCGTACTGTTCGGCGGCACGTCGAGTTTCACGTTCGATCGGAATCAACGCCGACGCGGCTTCGTCGATAGGTTGCCAAAGGCTCGAGTCACTGAGCCCTGTTGCTAGGTGGCGCACGATCAGTCCAAAGAGCCCGTGGTCCCGGGGTCGGGCTCGTAACGCGCGATCGAAGCGCGTGGCCAGTTTGCTCGGTGAACCAATACGCGTGTCCAACGCTCGCGCGTCATCATCGCAACCCGGGTATGGCTCCTCTCCTTTGCGAAGCCACTTCGCGGCACTGGCCAAGCCATCGAAGTCTGTGTGGCAAACGATCGTATCCACCGGCCCGATACGTTCGACGAGCTCGGGAGTGACCATCTCCGGACAAGCTCCGTGCTCGCTCTTCTTCGCCAGAACGAATCGCGGATCCTTCGCGAACCGCCCGTGCTCTTCGTGGTCGTGGTGGTCGACCCAGGCGCGGAGCCGCTCCCCGAGCCCCTCGATGAAGGGCAGGGTGACCTTGTCGAAGCCGCTCCCGAGGCCCGCAAAGGCGATATCCACGACCACCACCCGGCCAGATAAGTCCTTGGGTTTCGGTAGTTTGCGGGGGGTGCCGAAAGAAAGCGCTAGATTTGACATGCGAGGACCAACTTCTACGTCCAATCCTAAGGCGCTTGGGACGCCTTGGGACCCCAACCCTTGCCATGGGAGATAGCATGTCCACCCCTATGTCGCTTTCCACGTTATGCGTCACGCTTGCTGCGTCTCTGCTGTTGGTTCCCGCGAATGCTTTCGCGGACACGACTGCAAGTGGGACCACGTGCACGGTTAGCGGGGAAGCTGAGATGCCGGTGAACCTCGCCATCTACGACAAGGCTTCTGGTGGAACTCCGATTGCGCGTTTCACGGGCGGACAAACTTCGCTGCGCGCAACTGACTTTTTCGCCAACAGCGGGCAGCGGGCCAAGATCCAAACGGGTACTGGCACTGGGTCCTTTCGCATCGATGGCTGGACGGACGCCAGCAAAGTGCCTGTATTCAGCGCTCGTCGCATCCCGATCATTTCCGGCCACCTCTACATTTCGAAGCACCAACGCCTCAAGATCGTGTCGGGCAGTGGCAACCGCCTCAAGCTGAAGAAACGCATCAAGACGCCGATACACCAGTCCTTCAATGCCTGGGCAGACTGCTCTGCGCTGACTCTGGTGCGCAAACCTGCGCCGACTCACACCGTCCCCGGACACGCGCGGGGCTACGTGCTCAAAAAAGACAACGTCGAGCTGTACGACAGTTGGCGCAAAGACCGGAACCTCGTCACCATGCTGAACAAGGCGGCCGGCAGCACCGGCGTGCTGCTCTGGAGCGAGGAGCGCAAAGGCGGCTGGGTGCACGTGGAATACCGGGGCGAGGTGTTCATCAATGCTTGGGCACGTGCCCGCAACCTGAAGGCATTGCCCCGAGGTGAGACGATGGACGTGAAGCGTGGCTCGGTGACCAAGCGCGGGGCGCCGCTGCTCAAGCTCGCGGACAAGCCCAAGGTGGTCAAGACCACCAAAGAGGTGCCCATTCGGAGCAAGGCCGGCGACAAGGGGTCCGTGATCGGCAAGATCGAAGTGGGTACCGAGACCTACGTGTTGGATGTCGTTGCGGGTTGGGCGAGTGTACTGCCCAAGAGCCTGAACGTGGCCCCGCACGGCGAGGGGCAGTTCTGGGTCAAGGCGAGTGAGATCGGTGCCTCGCCGTAGCGCGCTCAGGGATAGTCGACGCCGAGCACGACCGCCCAGCCGTAGGCCGACGCGGCGCGCAGCTTGGTACCGTGGAGGTTCGACATGACGACCACCGCGACCGCTTTGTCTGGCATGTAGTAGGCGGAGGTCATGTAGCCGGCGATGCCGCCGGTGTGGCCGTGGAGGGTCTGGACCCCGTCTCCCTCGACGAAAGTGCCCAGACCGTAGGGCTCTTGACCGGATTGCCCCGACACCGGATTTTTGGTCGTCATCAATTCGAGGCTGCTCTGGGAAACAGCGTCGTTGCTGCCGTATAGCGATATGGTCCACTTGGCTAGGTCTGACGGCGTGCTCGTGATGGCCCCTGCGGCCCAAGCGCTGGAGGGGTCTGCAAGGCCGGAGACGTCTCTTGGCGGAGTGCCCTGGTAGCAGCGGACGAGACGCGGGCTGTCGTTATGTGCGACAGCGAGACGGGTGTCGCTCAGCTCCAGGGAGTTGAACAGTCGCGACTGCAACGCGTCCGCGTAGCTCTGGTCCATGGCGGCTTCCGCCACCAAGCCGAGCAGCACGAAGTTGGTATTCGAGTATTCCCACTGCGTGCCGGGCTCAAAGTGGAGTACGGGCGCGTGGTCGAAAGCCCACTGCACTAGTTCTTGCGGTTCGTAGGAGCGGGCGTGGTCGAAGCTGCCGACGTAGTTGTAGCTGGCGATGCCGCTGGTGTTCCCAAGGAGATGCCTCAGCGTCGGACCCGTGTACCAACCTGGGACCCACTTTTCGATCGGATCGTCCAGGTTGAGCACGCCTTCTTCGGACAGCTGCATCACCAGCGCGGTGGTGAACGTCTTGGTGATGCTGCCGATCCGCGACTGGTTGGTGGGTGTCCACGGGGTCTGCGCCGCCAGGTCAGACATCCCCGTGGCCGAAACCCATAGCTTGCAGGTATCTCGGTACGCGACGGCCATCGCCATTCCCGGGAGGTCCTGATCGGCACGGGCCTCTTCGAGTTCGGTCTCCAAGGTCGCTGCCAAAGCGGAGTCGACGGGTTGCCAGTCGCACCGAGCCGTCTTGGGCGCACCGACGTCCTCGGAGCTCCCAGAGCAGCCCGCGAACAGCGCTGCGGCGCCGAGTAGTGGCAAGTACATCCAGCGCCCGAACGCCATCCCACGCCAAACCTAGCAGGGCCTGAGCGCGAACGCCCCAAGCGCCCCGCTTCGAACTCAGCGTCCTGGATCAAGCCGTGCTTGTTGGGGGGATGGGCCGCGCCTGCTGCGCGGCCCGAGCCGCTCCGGTCCTTGCTGGGTCAGCCCCGCGGTGCCCGTTCCGGGGTCGATGTCTTGCGGGACGTGGCGAGCAACACTGCTCGCTGAGCGATCCGGGCAAGGGCGGGCAGCCAAAGATGTAGGGGCTGTTCTTCACGCGGCTCTCGTGCCACAATTCGTTGTGCTCCGCGGTGTTTCACGGTTCGAGTTGCTCTCTCTTGGTTTTCTTGGAGTGAGTCTCGCTTGGGCTTGTTCCGCCAAAGACCTGAATGAATACAGCGCTGGGGGGCGAGGTGGCGCGGGGAGCGGAGGCGTGGGAAACGCTAGCGGTAGTGCCGGTGCTTCTGGTAGTGGCGCGACCGCCGGGATCAGTGGCGGCGGTAGCGGTGGCACGGCTGGCGTCCCTTCCGGTGGTAGTGGCGGTACCGCCGGTCTCCCTTCCGGTGGTAGTGGCGGCACCGCTGGTCTCCCTTCCGGTGGTGGAGGTACCGCGGGCAACCCTTCCGGTGGCGGTACCGCCGGTCTCCCTTCCGGTGGTAGTGGCGGCTGCGTGCCGGTCGCCAAGGACACAGGATGGAAGCACCCCACGGTTGCCTTTTCCACCAACCAATCTGGCTCCACCGGTGTGACCTGGTCTTCGGCGAACAATGCCAAAGCCAGCGACAATGCATACGCAATTGCGCTGTTCACTACGTCGGTGAGGAGCTCCAGTATTCTGGTCGTGAATAGTTTCGAGCTAAAGATCCCCACCAACTCGAAGATCAGAGGCGTGGAAGTCAGAGTCGAACGCAAGGCCACTGTGCACGATTCTGTCCGCGACCAAGCACTGCATCTCGCCGATCCTACGGGACCCAAGGGTTCAGCCACCCTACCAGCCGGTAGCTGGGGTACGGCGGACGCGAGCGTCGTATATGGTAGCGCCACTGACCTCTGGAATATCAGTCACCCGACGCTGTCAGCCATGATCGGTGGCGGGACCCTCGCGGTCTATCTGATAGCCGAATGCTTCGGGCTCGATTGCACTGGGCCGTCGGCGCAGGTGGACGCCATTGCAGTCCGCGTTACGTACCTTTCGTCCTGTGGGAATTGAATCCAGGCGGGGATCATCCGTCGCCAATGCCAGCCGAACCCGGAAGCCGCGCTGCATGGTGTCGGTGAGGAGATCCCAGCTCCATCGGTTGCTGGGCCGCCAAAGAGGTCCCTGTGAATTGTTGGTGGAAGTCGTCTCTGAACTGCGTGGCGAGCCCTATCTCAACGGCTTGTACTTCGGGAAATGGGTTGCGCTGTCCAGGCATGCGTGACGCCGCCCTTGTTGACCTCTCCTGGTGGTCTGAATATCGTGAATCACGTGAAACGATTTCGCAGCCGGTTGACACGACGTGGGTTTGTGAATGCCGGCCTGAGCGCGCTCGGGGCCGTCGCCTGTGGTCGAGATGCACCGTCTCCGTCACGCGTGCGACGCTCCGCGCTCCCGAAAGAACCCATTTGCTTTCCGACGAAACGACCCAACATTCTTTTCATCTCGATCGATGATTTGAATGACTTCGCCTCGGTGCTCGGCGGCTACCCCGGTATCAAGACCCCCAACATCGACCGCCTTGCCGCGCAAGGCGTCGCCTTCGAGCGCGCCTACTGCTCGGTGCCTTCCTGCGGTGGCTCGCGGAGCGCCACCCTGTCGGGCATCGCCCCCTATCGCTCCGGCTTGTATTCCCAGGAAAACATCATCGACCCAAACGTGAAGAAGGAGGTGCTCGGCCGGGTTCCCTATACGGACTTGTGGTCGCTGCCTCGCTACTTCAAACAGCAGGGGTATCGGCTGCTAGGCGGTGGGAAAATCTTTCACGGCGGCTACGGCAGCCCCTCGGGTGTCGCCAAACCTATCTTTGGGCACTACGATTCTGGTGTTTGGGATGAATACCGGGTGCACAACTTCGAAGCGACGAAAGTCAATTATCGCTCCCCCAGCAGCTCGGATGGCCGTCTACAGGCGATGATCGGCCGAGCCTACGACAACCCGGCCCAAGAGGCGCTTACGCCAGACAAATCCCTTGCCACCTGGGCAGCCGGACACCTCGAGCAGGCGAGTGCGAATGGGACACCATTCTTCTTGGGCCTTGGCTTCTTTCGCCCGCACATCTCCTGGTACGTCCCGAGCCGCTTCTACGACATGTACCCATTGAAGGCGATCCAGGTGCCCGATTTCTCTGCGGCAGAAGCGGACATTACGGACCTGCCACCCTTCGCCAAGCAGTACATGTTGGAGACCCATTGGGCCACCAACGAAAGCGGGCCATCATCGACAACCGACCACTACGACCTCGATCAGATGCCTTACGTCGAAGGCCGCGGTGGCCATGCCCAGGCGATCCAGGCCTATCTCGCGAGCACTTCCTTCACCGACGAGTGTTTGGGTCAGGTCCTCGATGCCCTCGAGGCGTCCGCGGTAGCTGACAACACGATCATCGTATTGTGGAGCGATCACGGTTGGTTTCTCGGCGAAAAACTCGGCTGGCGGAAGTTCAAGCTGTGGGAGCGCTCAGCGCGGGTTCCCTTCATCATCAGTGCGCCCGGCGGCGCGCAGAACGTTCGCACCTCGGCGGTGAGCAGCCTACTCGACATCTTCCCGACCCTCGTCGACCTCGCCTTTGACGGACAAGGCCCAGCCCCGCCGCAAGAGCTCGACGGCCAGAGCCTACGACCGGTGCTGGAGGATCCGTCCCTCCCGTGGCCAAGCGCCGCCATCACCAGCTACCGAGTGGATCTCACCCCTAGCCTCGACCCCGTCGTCCACTCCCTCCGCACCGACCGTTGGCGGTACGTGTCGTACCCAGAGAAGACCGGTGGCTTGTTCGAAGAACTCTACGACCTGAAAGCCGACCCCCAGGAGAAGGACAACCTCTTGTACTCAGCGTGGAGTGCTCACGCCGGGGTGCGCCGCTCCCTCCGACAGCTCTTGCTCGCGCGAGCCCCGGTCGACGAGACGGCGACATGAAGCGCGCGGCGATCTTGCTCGGCACTTCGTCGGTGGTGGTCTTTGCCGCGGTAGGGACGGCATGTTCGGACGATTCCATGGCCACAGCCGGAAACGCCGGCACTGCCGGCAGCGGTAACACGGGCGGTGGTGGAACGGGAGGAGGCATTCCCCCAAATTGCGGTGACAAGATCGTCGACGCGGATGAGGAATGCGACGAAGGTACGGAAACCGCCGCCTGCAACGCAGATTGCACTCTGTCGCGCTGCGGAGATGGGTACGTCAACATCTCCGCTGGGGAACGCTGCGAGCAGGGTAGTTGCTGCAAGGCGTGCGACTTTCCCGCTTCGCCACCGGTCACCGCACGCCTCGTAGCGGGGGGCGATGTAGCGCTCGCTGGCGCGGTCACCGAAATAAGCAACGGAAAAGTCAGCGGCTGGGCGCTCGATCTTCAAGATCCAACGCGATTGGTAACAGTCCAGCTACTCGTGGACGACAAGGTCGAAGATACTTTGGTCGCAAGTGCGGTAACGACAGATTTGGCAGGGATCTGCGATGGCTGCGAAAACGGCTTCACTTGGACGCTTCCAGCTGGGTACCTCGACGGAGCCGGACACACGCTGAAACTCCGCGGAACCAATGCGAAGGTGTCCACGCCGAGCACGCTCGACCAACGCGTATTTGGCGATGCAGTCCAGGACTGCGATATCGATGGCGGCCTGGGTCTGCAGCTCGCGCCAGTGCAGAAACTGACGCGGTCCAAGTGTCAGTCCCTTTGCAACAGCCACACTCAGGCGGGACGCCAGTGCCGATGGGGAGACGAGTGGCTCCACAACGCCCCCGAGATCGCTCACTGCATGATCAAGGGCGGAGATGGTGCCATTCTCTGGTCAGTCGCTCCCATGGCCGCTCCGTGGCAGAAGACCATTCTGGCCGGTTGGGCGCTCCGCCCGAGCTGCCAGAAGCTGTGCGACAGCTTCAACCATGCTGTGAATCGCTCTTGTCGCTGGCGGGATGAATGGCTCATCCCCGCTCCTGTCGCGGCTTGCACGATCAAGAACGGCAATGTTGATCTCGCCGCTCCGTTCGTTGGCGAGCGTGTGTACTGCATTCAGACCTGCGACGCGTTCCCCACGATCAAGAATCGCATCTGCAAGTGGGGAGCGGACACGCTGAACAACAACTAGCCGTTGTACAAGGATTTGCGGCGCCTCAAGCCAGCGCGGGGCACGCCGTCCTGTCCCGCAACCAGGGTTAGGAACCCCAGATGGCATGTCGATCACACAACTTGGGGGTGTGGGCTCGTTGAGATTCGGCTCTTCAAGGACCGTTCTGCCAAGATTGGCGGCAACACATCACATGCAGCCCAAAGCAAGCTATTCGACATGGCGAGTGGACAGTCCATTCCCACGACGGGTTTGAGCACCTTCGTGTCGCGCGCAGGCTTTCCGACTTTCGCGCCGAATGACAAGAGTGTTGCTTTCAACCTGTACGCGGGCCCAGGCAATGCGGGCACGGGAGCGGGCAACGGCACACAGCTCGCGATCATGGACTTCGATCGAACCACGAGCACATTTTCAAATGGCCGGCTCTTGTACAAGAGCAAGAGTCCCCAGCGTCCTGCTTGGCCCAGCTTTCTGCCCACGGCCAACGGCGTGGTGTTCCAAACGATGGAGCTGGGCGTGGGCATTCCGAAAGACCAGTTCGAAACCCGGAATGGGACGAAAGGCGAGCTCTGGTGGGTAGATACGAAGACGGCAACCGCAACGCGTTTGGACCGAGCGAACGGCAAGGGTTATCTGCCCACTGGGCCCAACAACCACTCGGACGACTCTGTTCTCAACTACGAACCCACCGTGGGACCCGTGCCTTCCGGAGGCTACGCGTGGATTGTCTTCTTGAGCCGTCGAATGTACGGCAGCGTGGCAACCATCGACCCTTGGGCCAGCGATCCGAGGAAGCACGACCTCATCAAGAATACGACCACGAAGAAGCTCTGGGTGGCGGCGATCGATCTGAATGCGAAACCCGGCACTGATCCGAGCCATCCCGCGTTCTATGTGCCCGCGCAGGAGTTGTTGGCAGGCAATGCACGAGGGTTCTGGGTGCTGGACCCGTGCAAAGCCAACGGAACGCAGTGTACGAGCGGCGACGAATGCTGCGAAGGTTTCTGCCAAGTGGATCCAAAAACCGGTAAGCAGACCTGCGGCAAGAAAAACAATGAGTGCTCAAAGGAGTTCGACAAGTGTGCTAGCAGTGGGGACTGTTGCGACCCATCTCTACAATGCGTCAACGAGCGCTGTGCCCTTGTCATCCCACGCTGACGCGCGAGCGTTTCCCGGGTGAGCGGGTCATGCCCCCCGCTCGCGCGCTGAAAAGCACGCCACCTGAGCTGGCGCCGCAGCCTACTTGGCTTCCTGGCAGCTCCAGCGCACGTCGTCGATGCGCCAACTCTGCTTGCAGCTGCCGGCGCTGGCGGTCTCTTCGGTCGAGGCGTTGGCGGCCAGGGTGAAGCGGCGACTCTGGGGCGCGCGCTGAGTGACCTTGCCTTTGTCGGTCGAGCAGGTCAGAACCCAGGACAGGGAGCAGTTGAGCTTCTGGTTGCAGCTGCTGGAGGCCTCGAAGACGAGGCCCTTTTCGGTGTCGCTCTTGCGGAAGCCGACGCAATCGCTCGCGGTTTCGTCGGCCCCGGCGGATTCGACGTCCAGGGTCAGGCTGGCCGAGTTCGCGGACTCGCCAAAAGAGAGTAGGCCAACAGAAAGCGCAAAAATCCCCGCTACCACGCGTCGCATAGTCAATCCTCCTCGGGCAGAGCACCCGGTGTCAGGTCCGCCCACGCGCCGCCCCTGTGCGATGCGTCGTGATGCGAACGGAATACTCTGACAGCGCCCTTTCGCCGGGGTTCCAAAAAAAATCACCCGGGTGATCTCTGGCCCTCCCCAGGCCGAAAAAGCGGAGTACCCTGCGGGCCGTGCCCCTCACGGATGCTGCCCTGAACGAGGCCTTGGCCTGCCCCCTCACCGAGACGGACTTTTCGGCTCTAGGCAAGAAGTACGAGGGCAAGGTCCGCGACAACTACAGCTTGCCGGACGGACGGCGCGTGATCGTGGTCACAGACCGCATCAGCGCTTTCGACCGCATCTTGGGTACCCTGCCCTTCAAGGGCCAATTGCTGAATCGAGTGGCGGCGTGGTGGTTCGAGCAGTCAGCGCACATCGCGCCCAACCACCTGCTCTCGGTTCCGGATCCCAACGCCATGTTGGTGCGGGAGTGCACGCCACTACCCGTCGAAATGGTGGTGCGCGCCTACCTGACGGGCACGACCTCCACGAGCATTTGGGTTCACTACGAAGGCGGCGCCCGCAAATTCTGTGGTCACGATCTTCCCGACGGCTTGCGAAAGCACGAGAGGCTGCCCAAGCCCATCGTGACGCCAAGCACCAAGGCCGCAAAGGGCGACCACGACGTCTCGGCGAGTCGGGAGGAGATCTTGGAACTCACCAAGATGCCGCCCGACGAGTTCGACCGCGCCGCGGAGATGGCGCTGGCTCTGTTTTCCTTTGGCCAGAAGGTTTGCGCCGAGCGCGGGCTGATCCTGGTGGACACCAAGTACGAGCTGGGCAAGACGCCCGAGGGTGAGATCGTCTTGATCGACGAGATCCACACGCCAGATTCCTCGCGCTATTGGTTCAGCGACAGCTACGAGGCGAAAATGTCGGCTGGCGAAGATCCCGGCAGCTTCGACAAGGAACACGTTCGGCGCTACCTCGCCAGCCAAGGTTTCATGGGGGACGGGCCCATTCCGCCGGTCCCGGACGCGATCCGCATCGAAGCGAGCCGGCGCTATGCCATTGCCGTCGAGACGATCACCGGCACGGACTTTGCGCCCGCTCTCGGCGATCCAAAGCCGCGCCTCGAGAAGAACCTCGCGCCGCTGGCGGGTTGAAAAGCCCAGGCCCTCGGGGGCCAGGGGTCAGACGCATTGACCATCCACGCAGGACGGGCCGTCAGCGCACGGGTTGTTGCAAGCACCGCAGTGCGTGGGATCGGTCTGGAGGTCGACGCATCTCTTGTTGCACTCGGTTCCGCCGAACACACAGGCGCAGAACCCACCTTGGCAGCCGAAGGTGCTGGGGCAGACATTGCCGCATAAGCCGCAGTTGTTTGGATCATCGTGCGTGTCCACGCAGTATGCGCCACCGCAGTCGGTCTCGTGGAAGCCGCTGCAACCGCCGCCGCCCCCGCCGCTGGAGGCACCACCACTGCTGCCGGCATCGCCTGCCGCAGCGGACCCCCCAGTCCCGCCTGCGCCGTCTGGTTCGTCGCTGCCCCCACTGCAGGAGATGATAAGCCCGATTGCCAGCGCCAGACCCTGAACATGGCACCCAGCACGCTGACGAGTTGCTGTTAGGTGGTCCATCCCTGCCACTGGATTTGCAATGTGCATACCATCAAGAGTTGGGCCTGATTGTGCCACGGAGCAGGTTTCGCGCCGTCGGCATCGGGCTAGGATGCTCCTCACATGCGATGTCTGAGCATTCTCGTCATCTCGGCACTCTGCTGCGCTTGTAAGTCGGATCGGGATGCTGCGCGAAGTTCGTCCTCCGCCGGCCCAACCGCGCCGGCCGCCACTTCGGCTAGCGGAGAGAAGAAACCCGCCAGCTTCGAGGGGATCTACGCCGTCGACCGCATCACGAGAAACCGCTCGGGATGCGAGAGCGAAGGACCGATAGTCGATCCCAAGGTGAAGTTCTACTACTTGCGATTTGCCGATAGCTTTGGCAACCGGATCCTCACTGGGGGTGGGCAAACCAACCGGGTCGACTGCATTCGACTCGCCAAGCAAGAGACGGGGCTCCAAGTCTACCACCCTGTGGTGTTCACCAGGGCGCTTGATGAAGCAGCGCCGAAGGGCGACATCGGCAAGAGCGCAATGCCCAAGGACGGGATCTGTGACAGTGACGCGGAGGCGCTGGCCCTGCGGCGCGCGGGACCCGGCCGCATACGCATCGAGGCTCGCAAGACCCGCGTGAGCTACCCCGGCAAGGAGATGAGCGACTGCGGCTCGAACGATTCAATCAAGGCCGCAGTGGGTAAGCCTTGCAGCGAGCTGACGGTCATCGAAGCTCATCGCGAAAGCGAACTGCCCGCAGGGAAATAACCCATGGCGTTCGCGCCTTGGCTCGTCGGCTGCCAGCTAGGCCGCTGCGGGTGCGGATCGTGCCGCTCGGCGATCGGCCCGTGGTGCACAACCAAAGTGCCGCTTGAAGGCTTTGGAGAAAGCTGCATCCGACCCGTAAGAAGCCGGAGCACTGGCATTTCCGTCTCTCCAAGCTCGAATTGCACGGCAACGAGGCTTGCGGAGGAAGCCACTTCGCGCGAGTCGGCGAGGGCAGCGCTGGCGTTGCGGATCACGTGGTGATTGCCCTGCGGGAGCGACACGACTCCTGAGACGGTATTCAGCAATTCACTCATGACATCCATCGCACTGTCCTCCATTTCGGCTCTGCCTGAGGCTAAGTGCCCGCCGCGGGTGCGAGTGTTTAATAGGTGCCGCAAACTCGTTAAGAAGTGCAAAGCTGGCCGGGATCCCGCCGGTTTCGAAGGAGCTCCGAGACTACGAGAGGCGTCCTGTCAGCGTGGTGTCAGCAGGGTTGATGAGACCCTGCCGCGTGAGGGCGGGCGCGCCGCGAGATCCGCACCGAGCGCCGCGCACACTCAGCCCTCAGAGGCAATTCACCACTGATAGCGCTTCAGGTCGACGTGCCCGCTGTCGTCGAAACGCACGCCTTCGGCTTCGAGCATCGAGCGCTGCAGCCCTTCGTGCTGGCGTTCTGTCGAGATCCCCCCCTTGGAGTCGATCACGCGCTGCCAAGGCACGTCATCGGGTGCGCCAGACAGCGCCCAACCCACGCCCACGGGCGTTAGGCGTCTGTCGATCATGCGAGACACCTGGCCATAAGTCGCGACCTTGCCGCGGGGAATGCTCCGCACGACGCGCCACACCTCCTGGAAGGGGCGCACGCTCTCGCTTGCCTGCTTGCGCGTGCGCTTCTTGGCAGCCATGGCCCGGCAGTGTACCGCACCGCGCCGAGCTGTCGCTCGAATAGTAGTCAACTAGTTGCTGGCCGGCGTGACTCCGACGGAACCCCAGGCCTTCCCGCCGCTGGAGATGTCGGCGTTCTTGACGGCCGTGCCGTAGCCGTCCGCGTACACGGTGAAGGTGTGATTGCCTGCCGGGGCGTCGAAGTACCAGTAGGCATCTCCGGCGCGGGCCTTGAGGGCCTGACCGCAAGAGCACGCGACAATGGCTTGATCAACTCGCTTGTTGCCGGACGATGATGGCGACGAGGTCACCGACTTGTCCCAAACGACTCCCTGAATACGACCCGATGCAGGCGGCGTGCTCTGTGCGGTGAGTGATGCGGTCACCGGGGTTGTAGCTCCGGCCTGAACGTCGACGGTAAGGGTCTTCGAAGCGTAGCCCTCGTGGAACACTTCCAGATTGGCCTGCCCGGGCGGCAGCTCGAGTTGGACCAGACCCCCACTGCCCGCGCGATGAGCGCTGACGCCGGGGACGACGACGATGCCGGACCCGAGGGTCTTCCCGCCGCCGGACACCTTGACGTTGACGAATCCGTTGATGGTGGTGGGGTTCAGGCCAACGGACGACCAGGTGTCGCCCTCCCCGAGCGTTACCTGCTTGGTTATGCTGTCGAAACCTGGCGCCGAGGCCACGAGTGTGTAGGTGCCCGGGGCGACCCTGAAGCTCCAAAAAGAGTCGCTCGCGCGCACCTTCGTGCTTGGCCCACCTTGAATGCCGACCGTAGCGTCGGTTACGCGCTGAGAGGTTCCGGGCCCGCCTTCATACGCCAAATTCCAAACCACACCGAGCACGCGCGCATCTTCGGGTGGCGGCGGCGGTGGCGGCGGCTTCGTGTCGCCTTTGGCGATGCTGATCAAGTCGTGGAGGCGACTGTGCAGCTTGTCACCGGGGCATGATGTGGACGCGCCTTTGTGATCGCGGTGCCCGAGGACTTTCGAGCTCGTCAGGGGGATCCCGTACTTCTTGGCTAGGATGCCAAGCGCTTTGCCTCCGCCGTTGACGGCGGCATCCGTCGGAACGGTGGTGTTGGAAATCTTGGAGCAGGCACCCGGGTGGAAACAGCCAACATAGGAGATGCCGATGTTGCCGGTATTGTTGTTGGCCACGTGGGCGCCGCGGAATTTGAGGGGGCGCCCTTCCCACACCCGACCATCTTCGGTCACCAGAAAGTGGTAGCCCACATCGCACCAGTTGCGTGTGTCCATGTGGTACGCCTGGATTGAACGTAGCCGTGCTTCGTAGCCTGCCGACGAATTCGTGGGCGTGTAGGTGTGGTGGATGGCAAAGCGGTACTTGTTGTTGTCGCTGCCGCCGCACTTGCTGCTGCGCGCCTTCCACGCAGAACGGGACTTGATCGCGCCTGAGAGGTCTGAGCTGAGCGCCTCTTGGGTCGTGCCCAGGCCTCCGCTGTCGTCGGCTTTCTGCTCCGGCGCTGGGATCAGGGCGCTGTAGGTCAACTGGGCGATTCCCTGGGCCTGCTCATAAGGCAGCCGGATCTGGGTTGCCGTCACCTGTTCGGGCAGGTCGGCGCGCAACACCACGTACGGACCTTCTTGCCAGGTGACTTGGGCTGGCACCCATGGGGTTGCCGAGCCGTCCTCGTGAACGCCGCGTACTTCGAGGTCAACGTTCAGCTGCTCCACCCCTTCTTGCAGGTCGACGAGGAACCCACCGCGGGTGGCGCCGCCTTCGACGGGCATCACGGCGGATTGAGCGTAGCCGTCGACCAAGTCGAAGCTCTGGCTCAGCTCGCCAGCGGCGAAGACGCGTTCGAGAACTTCAGTTTGAGCGTGCTCCCCAGGCGTGGGCGGAGGCGGACCTTCCGTCGCCGACGAGCAAGCGACCAAACCAAGACCAATGACAACCGTGAGGGGGACTGACCAGCGCATGGTCGCCCCTTGAGCAAAGCGTGGGCCAAGCGACGTTGCGCGATGAATCGAAGTTTCAAACCGATCGACGCTCCGTCGCGCGGCGCGATTCCGGACGGCGTCCGAATGCGGTCCGGACAAACGGTAGGTGAACATCGCACCCTCTACGACAAGCACTCACACGCGAATGCGAGTCGCCTATCAAGCACTCGACGACTACGCGTCGGCGCCTGCGAACTCGACCGTGGCTTCTCGCCGGATCTCACCTTCGCTTGCGCGAAGCCCATCGAGATGAGTGGACGCCCAATCGGCGTGACACCCGACGATCGTATTTGAAGTGCGCGAAACGGACGGAGCCCACCGCGCCGTGCTGCGCAACCGTGAGCAGGTTGTACATTCGCCCGACGTGCTGGGCACGGCGCTGGGGAAACTGATGACTCCGGAAAAAGCCGCAGCTAGGCTCTACGGGCGCGATAGGCGTCGACGCGGCCGAGCTTCCCTTGCGGCACCAGCGACAGCTCTGTCCCGTTTCACGATACCTAGCGTGCTATGGTCGAAGCATGGAACGCGCCGACACGCCGCGGGGCCGCGTCGAAATCATGCTGGAACTCTTTTCGATTGCGGAGTCCCAGCTGCGCGCCAACCTACGGCGTCGGAGTCCCGCGCTGTCGCGTACGGAGATCGAACGCCGAGTCAAACAATGGCGGCAGACCCGCTCCAGCCCAGGAGACGCGGTCGGGACACCCGTAGAGTGGCCTCGAAAAAGAACCTCCTCGAGTCGACGCTCCGACAGGCGCTGAAGGACCTGGACGCGTGCGGGTGTCACTGGGCGCTGGTGGGTGGTCTGGCCGTTGGCGCGCGCGCAGAGCCAAGGACGACGCGCGACGTGGATGTGGCGGTCTCCTCGTCCGGCGACGAGGAAGCCGAAGAGGTCGTGCATGCAATGTTGGCCAGAGGTTACCAACTGGCCGTGGCCATCGAGCAGAAGTCCAGGGGTCGTCTGGCGACGGTGCGAC
Source organism: Polyangiaceae bacterium (assembly GCA_965222375.1). Taxonomy (GTDB): domain Bacteria; phylum Myxococcota_A; class Polyangia; order Polyangiales; family Polyangiaceae; genus JACKEA01. The sequence continues at coordinate 1,552,952 of CBDCTZ010000015.1, read as the reverse complement.
TCACTGCCGAAGCCGGGTTGTTCGTCGACCTCCTGTTCGCGTCATCCGGGATCGAACCGGAAATTGTAGCGGAGGCAGAAAAGCTGACGGTGCTACCCCGCCTCAAGGTGCCGGTCGCGACCCTCGGTCATCTGTTGGCAATGAAGATCTTGGCACGAGACGACCGGGATCGACCCCAAGATGCCGACGACATCCGCGAACTCGTAGCACACGCTAACTCAAAGGATCTAAAGCAGGCACGCCTCGCGCTAGAACTCGTGAAGCAACGCGGATTCCATCGCGGCAAACGGCTATTGCAGGAACTCGACCGCGCGGTGCGCCCAGCGGCGAGTCGTGCGCGCGGCTCAACACGCCGCAAGAAGGGGCGTGGCAGTCCTCGTCGCTAGATTTGACCGGACGGCGAGGTCCCCCGTTGCGTGCCGGCTCAGTTGAAGGTCTGACCGGGGTTGGGTTCGCCGGGACTTGCGGTTGCGTCGGCTTGCCAGGTGAACGCGGAGTAGTCGCCGCCGGTGCCGACCAGAGATAGGCTCTGTCCGATGGGGTTCGTCGAAGCTTGGGCAACGCCAATGTCCGTCGACGCCTGGCCCATGGCGGGGCCGTTGGTCGGCGTGAAGCTGCCCTCGTAGGAGAGGAACTGCACGACCTTGCCTTGCGCGTCGACGAGGGCCACGCCGTCGGGCTCGCCGCCACTGCTACCGCCATTCTGCACGGTCGCGGCTACCCACAGAGTGCCGCCTTGGCCGGACTGTTGCGGGATGGAGCCCTCGAGCTCGATGGTGCGATACGGCCGCAATTGGCTGGGCTTTCCGTTGTAGAGCACGACCGTGTAGCCGGTCAGGTCGACGCCCGCGGTGCCGGCGATCTCGACGCCCTCACCCGTGTCTAGACCGGTGTTGTCGTAGTGGATCTCGTTGATCCACACCGACGGTTCTTGGCCTCCGGGGCTCTCGCAGGACAGCGAAGCTGGCGCACAGGACTTGCCAATGAGGTCGTTGCCTTCGCGAATGTCGAAGCAGGTGTAACCCGTGGGGCAGTCGTTGTCCGACTCGCACTTGGTGCCGCAGTACTTGCTGCCGTTGCCATAGTCGTTGCAGCTGGAGCCGTAGCCGCCGCAGGTGCTGTTGTTCTCGCAGCTCTGGCAGAGCTTGGAGAAGTCCGCGAAGGGGTTGAAGCGCGGATTGTCGTCCAGGCCGTGCACGCCGTAGATGGGCGTCATCCAGTACTCCTGGTTGAGCTTGCGGATGATCTCGCCGTACATCTGCGGCTCGAGCTGGCCGTTTTCGTCTTGGTTGATGACCGCTTCCACGGCGATCTTCGCGGTGCGGCCGCGGCCACCCGCGTTGCTGAAGCTCGTGGTGGTGATCACGTCCATGTCGACGCGGCCTTGCTTGACGGGGTTCTGGTACAGCGAGTCCGCGACCATGTAGGTGTCGCAGCCGCTGGCCAGCACCAGCTGATAGAAGTTCTCGGGGATGGCCAGACCGGGTAGCTCGGAGTCGTCGAGCTCACCAGCTTCGGTGGCGTTCCAGTCGCCAAGAGCGAAGCCATATAGGGGCCCAGCGTGGCCTTCGTAGATGATGACCTGACGATTGCCGAAGGAATCGATCAGGGCGCTCTTCATCTGTCCGGCAAAGGTGGTGTTGGCCGGATCGCCTTGACCCGGATGCACGAGCAAGACGGAGACGGGCACTTCTTTGCCATTGACCTGGATCGTCTTGGTGAACTCACCGGAGTCGATCTTGAGTTCGTCGTAGCTGCCAACGGGGCTGGCGAAGCCGCGATCTTCGGTCAACCACCGGTACAATTCCTTTGCAGTCTGCAGATCGTAACGGGCGTCGTAGTAGTCCCAGCCCACGAACAGGCCGATCTTCAGGCCGCCGCCCGCCTTGGCGAGCTGCTCATCGGAAAACAGCTTGTTGTACTCGAGGTAGGCATCGTTCGAGCGGGGATAGGGCTTGATGCGTAGGGTGAGGGTTTCCTTTTCACCCGTGTAGGTCTCAGGCTTGTATTGCTTGTAGGGCGCCTTCCGATACCACTCGTTGCCCGTATCCATTTGGGAAAGCGTGGAGTTCGGCAGAACCGGGACTTCCAAAGTGAAGCAACGGTCCTCGCCGCAGGGCTCTGTTGGGATGCTGCTGATCAGATCGAGGGGGCCTGAGATTTCGCTCGTAAAGGTGTAGTTGAACTTGCCTTCGGCGTCCGGGTCGCCCACCTCGAGGGCCTCGTAGCTCGCGGGGCGGGTCATCGCAGTGAAGCCGCCCCAGTCCTCGTTGGGCGCGTCGTGCTTGTCGATGATGTACTGGTTGAGGAACCAGGCGATGGAGAAGTTCTTGAGGGTGATGGCCTCCAGGGTGCAGCGCTTGGCAGCATCCGGGGAGGATGCGTTGTTGGTCAGGCAAGTCTGGTCCTGAGTGCCCCAAGTGGCCCCGCTGACCGTGTACTCCTGGCCCTCGGTGCTGAAGTAGTTGTCGGCTTTGCCGGGCGGAACCAAGGCGGCGCTCCCGCCACCGGGGTTGGTTCCGGGGGTACTGTCTTCGCTGCTCGAGCAGGCGCCGATCGACGCGGAGACAATGCCAATTGCACCAAAGGCTACGAGCTTACGAAGCATGGAACGACCCTTTCAAAGGCGGCTTGGCGCGACCCCCGCGCACAGACCAGTCGGCAGCCTAGCAAGCTTTCTCAGCCGCGCGCCTGATGCCGCGCAGCTGGTCAAAATGATCAGTTAATTCAATATGTTACGAGTCAACGCACGACCGTCTTGCAGCCAAGAACCACCTCGGTCACGCCGCCGCCCTGGGTGTTCTCGACCTGATCGCAGGCCGCCGGGCAGAGCACGATCTGGGTCGGGCTGGAGGGGTTGTCGTAGTACCAGGCTTTTTGGCCGACGCAGCCGGAGGCGTCGTTTACCTTCGGGTAGACCTCTTGGGCTCCCCCGTTCGGCGTGAACGCGACGTTCACCTTTCCGTAGTCCGGGTCGCCGGTCGCGGGCTTCGGGATCAGGTACTGACAGCCGATGGCGCCTCGGATCTTGTTGAGGGCCGCCAAGAACTCCTGGGCTGCGTTGCCCGTACTGACCAGTACCGCCTTGTCCGTGCCACCCTCCTTGGCGATCAGGTTGAGGGTGGTCAGCTCTTGGCCGACGCCGATGACGAAGGTCTTGACGCTGGGCGTGCCGTCGAGACCCTCCTTGGCTCGTGCGGCCACGGTATCGACGCGGTTCGGGTTGCAGTTGGTGGGCTCGCCATCCGTGGCGAAGACCACGATGACGACGCGATCCGTGTGCTGAGCCGCCCAGGACTGGGCGTAGTCGATGGCACCTTCGAGCGCTGGTGCCGCAGGTGTCGAATCACCGCCGGGTGACTGACCGGAAATCGCTGTCGCGATGGCCGAGCCGACTCCAGGAAGATCCGCGATGGGCACAGCGGGCTTTGCATAGTCCGGCGCGACGCACGAATCGTTGGGCGCCAAGGCGCCGTTGCACTGATTGAACCCGGGGATACAGGGGCCGTAGGCGCCGCAGTCGATGTCGGAGGTACAAGGCGCTGTGGGCGGCGGGACTGCGGGCTTGGTCGGGAAAAATGCGATGCCCATTCCGAGCTTGCTCAAATTGGGCAGCTGTACGAAGTCGTTGATGGCCTTGGTGACCGCGCCCCACTTGCCCGAGTCATTCATCGAGCCACTGCGGTCGAGCATCACGAACATGTCAGCTGGAACGAGTTCGCCGGTGTACTTCTCGGAGGCGCAACCTGCGGGCAGCCCACCGGCTCCACCGCCGGCGCCCGTGCCGCCAATCGCACCGGTTGCACCCACGCCGCCTCCAGCCGCGCTGCCGCCTGCACCGCCGCCGCTGCCACCCGAAGCGCTGCTACACGCTGGTGGTGCCAGCATCGCAGCGCAGCCCAACACTCCAAACAAGACAGAAAAGCCTTTGCGCATCCCGAACCTCCACTCGCCGGGCAGGCATTTAGCACGGGAAAAGCCAGGCGACACGCGGGGTTGTCCGTTCTTTGGGTTTGCTGCGCAGCGCGTCACACCCCGAGTGGCACTGCACAGGTGTCAGCGCTATCCCCAACAAGCGGTGCCGACTCGCGCGCGACGGACGTCATCTCGGGGCCTGGTCACTGCAAGAAAAGCGCGTTAAACCGGCGGGCCCGCACGCCGAGCCGTGCCGCGAAGTGAGGAGAGTCCGATGACGCATCATGTAAACGAGGTCTTCGTCGTAAGTGCCGCCCGCACTCCAATTGGGTCTTATCTTGGTGCTCTGTCCACGCTGACGGCGCCCCGGCTGGGTGAGGTTGCGATTCGTGCGGCAGTGGAGCGGGCCAAAGTCAGCCCCGACCAGATCCAAGAGGTCTACATGGGCAACGTGCTTTCTGCGGGCATCGGCCAAGCGCCGGCTCGACAGGCCTCGCGCTTCGCGCAGATCCCGGACAGCGTGCCGTGCACGACGGTGAGCAAGGTGTGTGGCTCTGGGCTGCAGTCCGTCGTGCTCGCAAGCCGTGCGCTGATGCTAGGCGACGTGGACGTTGCGATCGCCGGCGGCATGGAGTCCATGTCCAAGGTTCCGTACTACCTGGACAAGGCACGCACGGGCTACCGCATGGGCGACGGCAAGATCGTCGACGGCATGATCCTCGACGGGCTCTGGGATCCCTACAGCGATTTCCACATGGGCCAAGCCGGTGAGCTATGCGCCAAAGAGTACAAGTTCAGCCGCGAGTCCCAGGATGAGTACGCGCGTGAGAGCTACCGACGCGCCATCGCTGCTCAGAAAGAAGGACTCTTCAAGAGCGAGATTGCGGAGGTCGCCGTGCCGCAGCGCAAGGGCGATCCGATCATGGTGACGGAGGACGAGGAGCCCGGAAAAGGCAACCCAGCAAAGTTCGACAAGCTGCGTCCTGCCTTCGCGAAGGATGGCACCATCACTGCTGCCAACGCCTCGAGCATCAACGACGGCGCTTCCGCACTCGTGCTCGCGACGGGCAAGGCCGTGAAGGAACAGGGCCTCGAGCCCTTGGCCCGGATTGTCGGTTATGGCGGAGCGGCGCAAGCGCCGGAGTGGTTCACGACTGCGCCCGCCAAGGCTATCGACAACACGCTGCAGAAGCTGAAGCTCAAGGCTGACGACATCGACTTGTTCGAGATCAACGAGGCCTTCTCTTGCGTGGCCATGGTCTGCAACCAGTTGGCCGGCCTCGATGCGGCCAAGGTGAACGTCCGCGGTGGCGCCGTAGCCATGGGGCATCCGATTGGGGCCAGCGGCGCGCGCATTTTGACCACGCTGCTCTTCGCCATGCGTGACCAGAAGGTCCAGCGTGGCCTGGCCACCCTGTGCATCGGTGGTGGCGAGGCCGTGGCCGTGGTGGTCGAGCGCGTGTGAGGGGCAACTCGGTCGCGGCATCCGTCGTGCGTCGAGCGGCAGCCCGTCAATGGGATTGCCGCTCGGGAGACCTCGAGTGTTAGGCCAGCTGATCGCCGACGGTATCGAATCGCTTGCGGCGCGTACGCCAACGTTGCCGCCTGCAACCCATACGAATTCTTACGCGCTGGGTCGGCGCGAGCTGGTGTTGGTCGAGCCGGCTACACCCTACGACGACGAGCGACTTCGATGGCTTCAGTGGGTTCGTGGCCTCGAGAGCCAGGGGCGCCGCCCCGTCGGCATCGTGGTGACTCACCACCATGCCGACCACGTGGGAGGTGCGGCGTTTCTCTCAGACCAGACCGAACTGCCGGTGTGGGCTCATCACGAGACCGCGGAGCGCTTGCAGGGCGTCGAGGTTGCGCGGCGACTCGAAGATGGGGACTGCATCGAGTTGGACGGACCGACGCGTCAACGCTGGGAGGTGTTGCACACGCCCGGTCATGCCCCCGGCCACATTTGCTTGCTGGAGCGCGACGCCGGAGCCGTGATCGTTGGTGACATGGTGGCTAGCGTCGGCACCATTCTGATCGAACCCGGCGACGGCGACATGCGCGTCTACCTGGACCAACTACGTCGGCTCGCCGATTTGGCGGCCGAGGTGGCGCTGCCCGCGCACGGGGATCCCATCGAGGAACCCACGGCCCATTTCGAGCACTACGTGCGCCACCGCTTGATGCGCGAGCACAAAGTGACCGCAGCTCTTGCCGACGGCAGCCTGAACTCAGAGTCACTTTTGGAGCGGGTCTACTACGACACACCCAAGCTGGCGTGGCCCCTGGCGCGCCTGAGCTTGCAGGCCCATCTCGACAAGCTACTTGCCGAGGGTCGGGTCAAGCAGCATGATGCTCGGTATTCGCTAAATGACGAATGAATCCGAATGTTTTGCCACCGGCTACGTGGCGGCTAGTTATCTCTTGGAGCGTCGCGGGGAGGCCCTGCTCGATGGGCTGGCGCCGTCGACGGGTGCTGAAGCGCTGATGCGTGAGCTTTCCCACGATGACCGCGGCGTTCGCGCCAAAGTACTGGCTGGCGAGCTTGCGCGCATTGCTCGCGGCTTGGAGCAGCGACGCCTGCGATGACGATGGCGCGAGGTCGGGTGCTCAAGGCACAGGGTCAAGAATGGCGGCGTGTGGAAGTGCCCACGGGGCCCGGTGCGCCGTCCGCGCGGCGCGTTCCGCGGGAAGTCGTGGCCGCCGAAGAGCGAGCCAAAGAGATCCTCCAGAGCGCCGAGGCACGCTCACGCCAGCTGGTCGCAGACGCCGAGAGGGAAGTTGCGGACGTGAAGCTGCGCGCTCAAGCCGAAGGACGCGCCGAGGCCGCTGCAGCGCTGGCGGCCAGGGCGATCGAGCTCAAGGCGCTCGAGTCCCGCATGGATGCTCGTGCACAAGATCGCGTGGTGCAGGTCGCGACCGTGCTTGCCGAGCGCATTTTGGGCGAGACCTTGGCCGCGGATCCGAGTCGCGTCACGGCTCTCGCGCGGCAAGCACTGCATGAAGCTCGGGGCGCTCGCGCGGTGAAAATCCACGCGCACCCCGATGACATTGCGGAGTTGAAGAAGAGCGTCGACTCCCTGGGTCTCGAGCCCCACACGCTCTCCTTCGCGGAAGCACCAGAACGCGCCCGCGGTCACCTCCTGCTCGAAACCGACATCGGCGCCCTGGACGCCGAGCTCGGGCCCCAACTGCAGCGGCTGGGCAAGCGGATCCGCGAATCCCTGAAGCCATGAACGACGACAAGGTGCCGCCGAGTTTCCCCGCCGTGGGCGAGCCGGCGCCGGACTCTGTGCCTTTGGGCGCGCGGGCTGAGGAGGAACCCAGGGAGTCGCAGGTCCCGCTGCCGAAGTTCAACACGCGCACCAACGTCATCCTGTTCGTGTTGACGGTGCTCAGCGTCTTCTTTGTCGGCGCCTATCAGTGGACCGCGCGGGAGGGGATGGGGGCCCTGGAAACCTGGCTCAGTGCATGGACGTTCGCCGTGCCACTGCTCGCGATATTGCTCGCCCACGAATTTGGTCACTATGTCGCCGCGCGCATACACCGTGTGCCGGCATCTCTTCCGTACTTCATTCCGCTGCCGATCTTCAATCCCTTCGGAACTATGGGCGCAGTGATCATCATGCCGCGCCGGATCCGCTCTGCGAACGCGTTGCTCGACATCGGTGCGGCGGGCCCGATTGCCGGGATGGTCGTTGCCATCCCGGTCATGTTGCTTGGCCTTTCCCTTTCCGAGGTTGGGCCGAGGCTTGATCCCGCTGCGCTTCAAGAGGGACAGCACTACGTGCAAGAGGGCCAGAGCATCTTGTACTGGGCGTTGAAGACCGCTGTGTTCGGTAGGATCGGTCCTGATCAGGATGTGTTGCTGCACCCGACGGCACTTGCTGCTTGGGTTGGGTTCTTCGTCACGTTCCTAAACATGATTCCAGTGGGCCAGTTGGACGGCGGTCATATCGCGTTCGCCTTGTTCGGCAAGAGACAGAACAGGTTCGCGCAGTGGTTTAGACACACTCCACTCGCCCTTTTGGTCTACAACCTGCTCGTGCATGCGCCCCAGGCGCTCGAGCGTGGACTTGCCAACTCGTGGATGACGCTGACAAGTTCATCCTTGATGTGGGTTTTTGCGATCATCTTGCTGCGCCTAATGGGTCGCTACTCCGGTTTCGGTCACCCCCCCGTCGACGACGAAAAGCTCTCACCCGTGCGTCGCGTGGTCGCCGTCGCAACCCTGGCCATGCTGATCAGCCTGTTCATGCCCTCGCCCTGGGTCATGTTCTGAGCGTCCGGTTCATCCAACTGACTGCAGGTTCTGTTTGGTTTGGTTTTCATGTGTCGGCCCTTGCCGTCATCGGCACCTCGCTCAGAGCGCCCGGCGTTGGGTCAAACGGTTTCACGCAGGTTCCCACAACTCGCCCGGCGTTGGGTCAGACGGTTTCACGCGGGTTCCCACAGCTCGGCCGGCGTTGGGTCAGACGGTTTCACGCGGGTTCCCACAGCTCGGCCGGCGTTGGGTCAGACGGTTTCACGCGGGTTCCCACAGCTCGGCCGGCGTTGGGTCAGACGGTTTCACGCGGGTTCCCACAGCTCGCCCGGCGTTGGGCCAGACGGTTTCACGCGGGTTCCCACACCTCGACCGGGTTGCCATCGCAATCGTGGATCCGCGCGAAACGCCCCACGCCGTCCATGTCCTCGCGACGGGTCACTGACACGCCGGCTGCTTCCAGCCTTGCAACAAGCGCGTCGAGCCCCGAGACGCGCAGATTGAGCATCACCTGACGCTCCGCCTGCCAGTAGTCGCTGTCGTCGGAGAATGCGGCGAAGACCGTATGGCCGCCTTCCTGCTCCCAGGTCCAATCCCCATCGGGCGTCGGCTTGCCGCTTTCGGTAGCGTTGAAACCGAGCTGGTCGCGATACCAAGCTGCCAGCCTCGCCGGGTCCTTGGAACGCAAGAATACGCCACCTATTCCCAATACCTTGCCTTCCGACATACGGTCCTCCCGGCTTGAAGATCTTCTGAGCCTCAAGATACTCTCCATGACGGAACTGCGTCTACAAGACCGCATTGATGCCCAACAGTTGGTGCTCTACAATCCAGACTTGAATCTCGAGCGCGTGCGAAGCAATCTTGCCCTGATCAATGAGCGTGGGTTTCGCCGAGAACAGGATCTGGACGCGAAGCTCGACGCGCTACTGGCCGACCGCGGCGCCCAGCGGTGAGATGGGTTGCTTCAGCGCGCCAGGCAGCGTTGACCGGGCGACCCTTGCGCCGGTTGGTGTCCCGCCGTCGTTGGGAGACACAAATCCGAACAGTCCCCCAGATGAGAGCGGACAACTTAGATGCATAGTGCATATAAGTCCGCATCGGTCTTCTATCGATTAGACACCGAATCCTGGAGCGGACACCTGCGGGAGGCCCTTTTTCGACCTTCACGCGAGCCGACAAGTTTGACTCGGGGTTCGATGGCGCTTTGAATCGACGCTAGCCGTGTCACACCTTCGCTCGCGAAGCCACGTCGCCGCCACGAGCAACCTAGATCACGATACCGCAAGCGCATTCACGACGTAGACGCCGTATTTCTGTGGCATTGAGCGCATGCTAGTATGTTCCAATGGTGGAGGGTGAAGCCCAACGGCGGCCACGCCCCATCGGAGGGCTCTATCTTCCGTGTGACAAGATCGCGGCAGAGGGAATGGCGTCGGTTCATCTTGGACGCTTGTTCGGTCCAGCCGGCGTCTCGCGCGCAGTGGCGATCGCGCGCCTCAACGCCGATTGCTACTGCTCTCGTCACAGCAGCCAGCACAGCGGCCGCGATGGCCTCAGCACCAACTGTCGTCGCAAGGCCCGATACGGCATCACAACGCACAAACCCGCGCCGACCGCACCAAAGCAGATAGGCCTCACCGGCTCCAAGCCGTTACCGAGCTGCAAGCCGCCGTACACCACCGGGCCAGACGTCAAGAAATTCAAGCGCGAGTGCCTAAGATGAGATCCATCCTTCGGCTGGGAGTGTTGATTGGCCTGCTGCCTGCGTTGGAGGCGAGAGCTCAAAGCGTGGATGAGTGCATCGCGGCGCACGAAGCTGGCCAGCGCTCCGAACGGGACAATCGTCTGCTCGAGGCGCGCAAGCAGTTCAGAACGTGCAAGAAGGCATCCTGCCCCGGTCTCGTGCGGGAGGATTGCGTAGCGCGAATGCAATTCGTCGAAAAGAACATACCTACCGTGGTCCTGAAAGCATTCGGGAAGGACGTGAAGGTGCAAATCGACGATGACGACCCAGCTCCACTTCCGTCTGGCCCAATCGAGCTGGATCCCGGACCGCATGAAGTCGTGTTTCTAGTACCTGGCCAGCCCAACGTGGCGCGTTCCGTGACCCTGGCGCGGGGTCAAACAAACGTCGCCGTAGAAGCCGACCTGACGCCCGTGCAAAGCATCGACTCCACGGAATCGCCAAAGTCGTCTACGGTACCGGCAGCAACCTGGGTGCTCAGTGGTGTAGCGGTGCTGGGGGTGGCGGGGTTTGTAGGCTTTGGGCTTTCAGGCAACAGCAAGCAATCCGACTTGGATTCGTGCAAGCCAAGTTGCGGGGATCCTGGGCTATACGACGACATGAAAAGTGATTACCTGAAAGCCGACATCGCCCTGGGCGTCGCGTTGCTAGCCGCCGGGGGCGCCGCATACTTTTACGTAAACCGCGACAATGGCCATCGTGTTGGCTTGTATGCGTTTCCCGAGGCGACCGCCCTCGGCTACGAGGGACGTTTCTGGTGATGGGTAGCCACCAAATTGCCGTGAGGCGTTGCCGGATCATCCATGTCCCAGTCGCCATTGGCGCCCTGCTGGCCGGTTGCACTCTGGTCGCGCCTGAGCGCGATGACTTTTATGGTGGGGGCGGTCGATCAGGCGCAAGCGGTCAAGCTGGTCATGCAAGTGGAGGGGTCTCAGCGGGAGGATTCCCGGGAAGCGGCGGCGCTGCAGCGGGTGCCGGTGGCGTTGCAACGGGGGGTATCGACGCTGGCGGTACAGCTGGAACCGGCACGGGCGGGAGTGAAACAGGCGCCACCGGGGGAACTGGCGGGAAGACAACCGACGGTACCGGTGGCCTGGCAACGGGTGGCTTCGGAACCGGTGGCACGGGCACGGGCGGCTTCGGAACCGGTGGCTTCGGTACGGGTGGTTTCGGAACCGGTGGAACTGGCACGGGCGGGACTGGCGGTGGTCCTGCCTGCGGCATCCCCGTGAATGGCAACCCGGACTGCGACGCCTGCGGCGGTCAGTTCTGCTGCTCCCAGCTCCAGAAGTGCGGGCCGAATACCACCTGCAACCAGCTGATCGGCTGCCTGTCGCAGAACTGCCCGAACGGGAGCTGCGTCAATACGACTTGCTCGCAGTTCGCCTCGGCGCTCCCGGACCTGCAGGCCGTTGGGACCTGTGTGTGCAACAGCTGTTCGCCTCAGTGCTCATCGTTGTTCTGCACGCCCTGAGCGAGGAAGCGCAAAATGCGGTGCAAACGCGGAGCGCCCCTCGCGGGCGCTTCGCGGCGCTCATCATGACCATCCCAGGGATGGACCCGAAGGTGCAAACGGGGAGCGCCCCTCGCGGGCGCTTCGTTCGTACGCCCGCCGCGCGCTAACCGCGCGCGCATAGGGCCCATGGGACGCACCCGGTTGTCAAGGCTCGGCCACATGGATCTGGCCCAGCTCGGCCAAGCGGATCCAGTGATCGCGAGTGCCAGGCCAAGCGCATAGAGGGTGGGCGCGGCCAAGGACATGTGGGCGCAAGCGACGAAAAGATCCAGCGGCTGTTTGAGCAGTGGCTGATTCGCGCGGGTGGGCAGGAAGACGGTGTCGATTTCAGGGCGCAGGTCGGCGCTCGCTCTGGGGAAACCTCGTGCCAGCATGCTAGCGGATGTTTCGAACCACTTAGTTGACTAGCACAACTAAGTGGTTAGTGTTCGCAACTAAGATGACGACCCCCGAAATCCAGCCCCTGCGCCGCGCCTCTCGCCAAGTCGTTCGGGAGCTCGGAGTGATTTCCGAAAGGCTCTTTTTCGGGGTGACCGCGATGCAGTGTCACATCTTGGTCGAGCTGGACACCCGAGGGTCGCTCACTAGTGGCCAGTTGACGTCGATCCTCACCGTCGACAAGTCGACGGTGAGTCGTGCCGTGAAGCAGTTGGCGGATCGTGGACTCATTCGAGTCAGGCCCGATTCGACGGACCGGCGGAAGAAGTCCATCGACCTGACGGCGCGTGGCCGAGAGCGGACCAAGAAGATCCACGGGCTTGCGGACTCCCAGGTCAGCGAAGCGCTCTCGCTGCTGGCGCCGAAGGAGCGAATAGCGGTCGTGCGAGGTATGCAACTGTACGCGCGGGCCCTGGAGCTGCGGCGTAGGAGCCGGGATCTCGAGATCCGGGGCATCCATCGACGTGACGATTCTGCGGTGGCGCGCATCATCCGCCATGTGATGCCTGAGTTTGGAGCGGTGGGGTCTGGCTATGCCATCGAGGACGCCGAGGTTGACGCGATGAGCGAAACATACAGGCAACCGGGCTCCGCATATTGGGTGGTCGTCAAGGACGGTCGCGTGATCGGCGGCGCAGGGTATGGGCCTCTCGCAGGTGGCGAGTCGAACGTGTGCGAGCTGCGAAAGATGTATCTATTGTCGGAGGCACGCGGCCTGGGCCTTGGTGCTCAGCTGCTCTCACGCTGTCTGGACGGCGCGCGCGCCGATGGTTATCAGAAGATCTACCTCGAAACTCTGGAGCACATGCACCAAGCCAAGCGACTCTACGAGCGCTTCGGATTCGAAAAACGTGGCAGGCCGCTGGGTGAAACCGGGCATTTCGGCTGCGACGCTTGGTACGAGCGCGCGCTGTGACCATCGAGGCGGGCTTGATAGGGCTTTGCACACGTTGGGGGGTGCGGAGCGTTCGATGTCGCCGCCGTGCATGGCGATTTCTCGCACTGAGGAAGCCGAAATGAAGCCGTAGTTGGTGCGGGTGGGCAGGAAGACGGTGTCGACTTCGGGGCGGAGATCAGCGTTGGCGTGGGCGATCTGCAGCTCGTATTCGAAGTCCGCGCCGGCGCGCAGTCCGCGGACGACGACTCGGGCGCCCATGCGTTTGGCGTAGTCGATCAACAGGCCGCGGTAGGAGTCCACCGGCAAGCCGGATTAGGGCTGGGCGCAAACGCCGGTTGTGCCGGCAAGAAGCGTCCAGCACGCTGCGCATAACATATCGGCTGCGCAGGTGCGCTGCCCGAAAAGGAAGGACCCTGGCTGCTGGCTCGTGATGCACGAGGGAAGACACGCGCCCTCGGCGCTGATGTGTATTCCGATGTGCCCTGTGTCGCAGCTGGGAAAGGCCGTCGGCGGATTGGTCAGCAGGTTGTGGGGCACACAGAGATCTGCTGGTTGTGTGCAGGTGTCTTGGTTCAAGAGCGGCTTGTGTGTCGCTGGTGCGAGGGAAGTCGGTACGCAGGTGGCAGTCCCGTTGCAACAGAGTTCTCCGCTTCCCCCAGCGGCACCACTCGATCCTGCTGCACCTGCGCTCCCCGACGAACCGCCCGTGGCTCCACCGGTTCCGGCTAGTCCGCCGCCGCCGCCGGGGGCTCCCGCGGTACCGCCTGTGCCGACACCCGCAGTGCCGCCCGTGCCGACACTCGCAGTGCCGCCTGTGCCGACGCCCGCAGTGCCGCCCGTGCCGACGCCCGCAGTTCCTCCGGTTGCCGCAACGCCGCTCGCACCCCCTGCTCCTCCGGTTCCCTCACCGGCCGCGCCCCCCGCACCGCCGGACCCAGATGTTCCCGCGGAGCCATCTATGCCAGCTTCAATGCCGCCGTCCGTAGTCCCGCCGCTACCGCCGCCTCCGCCGCCACCCTGCAAGGAAATGTCCGCGCCCGCATCCACCGCGCCGCCACTCCCGCCGCTCGCGCCATCGTCTCCCCCGCCGCACGACGCACCCAGGCCGCCCGCCGCCAACAGCACGAAGGGCGCGAGCCTACGACGGGAGAAATTTTCTATCCAGCCATTCTATAGGAACGAGCAGGCACACAACAGGTCCAATGATCGTCCAGCCCGCCGCAGCGCCGAGAGGCCAGATCGCTGGCAGGCCGCTGCCAGCGTTGGAACCGTGATTGTCTTCGTTCTGGTGGTGGCCTATCGCGGCCTGCTGTTTTCCGGCTTCGATCCCGATAGTACCCGCGTACAGGGGTTGCCCGTGACGGGTTTGAAGCTGATGTGGCTGCTGGTGGCTTGCATGGTGTCGGTGGCGACCCGGGCCATCGGCGGCCTCGCTGGTGTTTGCCTTTGCCGTGTTGCCGGCGATGGCGGTTCTGTCCGTGGGTGGTCGCATGCGCCGGGTACTGTGGCTGGCGCCGGCCATCGGCGGCCTCGCTGGATCGCTAGGCTACCCGTTCGCGTTCTTCTTCGAGTTTCCCGTAGGCGCCTCGCAGACGGTGATCGCGACAGCGGCTTTCGTCGTGACCTTGCCGGTGGCCCTGAGGCGCCGAGTTCGCGGTTAGCGAATCGCGGGCGCGTCAGCCGCTGGCGAACTTCTTCTTCAGCGCGGCGCACACATTCGGTGGGGCATAGCGCTCGATGTCGCCGCCGTGCATGGCAATTTCTCGCACTAGCGACGCGGAAATGAAGCCGTAGTTCGTGCGGGTGGGCAGGAAGACGGTGTCGATTTCGGGGCGCAGGTCGGCGTTGGCGTGGGCGATCTGCAGCTCGTACTCGAAGTCGGTGCCGGCGCGCAGTCCGCGGACGACGACTCGGGCGCCCATACGCTTCGCGTAGTCGATCAACAGGCCGCGGAAGGAGTCCACGCGCACGTTTTCGAAGGGTTCGCAGACCTTCGTGAGGAGCTCGAGGCGCTCTTCGACGCTGAACAACGCTGTCTTGGTCGGGTGAATGCCGACTGCAACGACGACCTCGGGGAAGAGCTTTGACGCGCGGTCGACGAGATCCATGTGCCCGAAGGTGGGCGGGTCGAAACTCCCGGCGTAGATGGCGAGGCGGACGTGACCGTCGCTCACTTCTTTGCTCCACCTGCTTTGGGGGTGGGGGTCATAGGCGCGGGCGGCTTCAATTGGGTGCCCGCATTGGGAGGCGTCTTGCCGACGCCGACGGGGTCGAGTTGGGGCGCAGCGGGTGGCTGCTTGCGGCGGCGCGGGGTGAGCGCCGCACGGGGCATGTCTTCGAGCCACATGGTGCGGCCGCCATCGACCATGGTCACGCGGAAGGGGGCGAGCAGTCCGGAGCCGACCAGACCGTCGATGTCCACGTCCAGCCCCTTCTCGAGTTCTTCTACGGGTGCGCCGTAGACGCCGGGTACGTCGGGAAGCTCGAAGGCGCCCAAACGCAGCAGGGGCAGCATGCCTGCGCGCATGTTGCCGAGGTTTGGCATGGTGCGGAGCTTGTCGAGGCCAACGCCGGCCTTCTTCCAGCCGCCGTCGTCGAGGGCGAGGGGGAAGGTCATGCTGGTATCCACCAGCAGAGACGCGGGCTTTGCGGAGTTCTCGCTGCCAAAGGAGCCGCGCAGCAGCATGCCGCCGCCGCGCAGATAGCTTACGCGCAGGGTCGTGGCTTCCGGCGGCGGGGGCGGCTCGAAGGTGCGCACCACGAACTGCCCGCCGGTGAAGTCGAAGGTTGGGTGCAGGTGCCGCAGCAGGTTCACGCCGATGAGCATCTTGATGGGCGCGTTGAGCTGTCGCGAGATCCCGGACAGATCTTTGGCCAACGCGGGCACGTCTTTGACCTCGACGCGCTCACCGAAACGAAGCGAGAGCCAGGTTGGCTCGCCGCCACCACTCGAGTCCACAACAGCTTCTGCCGTGCCCGTGGCAATCATGCCCAGCGCGGGCTCACCGTTGACCTCCACGGGAACCACCAGGGCCGTGGCCGCTACGCGGGGCATCTCTGAAACTGCGAGCAGCCCTCCGGTCATGCGGAAGGGCGTACGACCCACGCCTCGGCGCGCCAGCTTGGCGACTTCGGTGGCCCAGGGATCGCGCACTTCCGGGTTCTGGATCAGGCGCTCCAACTCGTCCGCGGCTTTCTCCAGCTGGCCCGCATACCAATAAGCGCGACCGCGCACGGCTCCGGCTTCTGGGGACTCGACGCCAGCCAGGAGCTGCACCGCGCGGTCGTATTCCAGCCGCGCCAACGCGATGCGCGCGGCGATCAGTCGGACCCGGGGTTCGTCGGGCAGCATGCGCAGCGCGTTTTCAGCCGAGGTTTCGGCGTCTTCCATATCGCCGGTGCGGTAGCTCTGAGTCGCGCGGTCAAACCACTGCTTCGCCGCAGGTGGCCAGCTGGCTTCGGCCGGCAGCGCTGGCCCACAACTGGAAACAGCGAAAGCCAGGACGGTACCTACCAACAATGCGTGGCTCTTCATGGTGATGCGCTCCTACCACGTTGCGACCCGTGGTGTGCCCGGGTTCATGGGTGGCCAAGGCGTGCCGGGGAATAGCCCAAGACTCCGGCGGGGTCGAGGACAGCGGTCAAGTCCGCTCTGGTCGGAAAAGAGGCCCTATTCGGGCCCAGATCCGGCCCCATGCTAAGCTCCAGCTCGTGCAGGGCAGCCCCATGACTTATACCCGGGACGTCCTAACCATCCCGGTTCTGTTGCTTAACGCTTATTTCGCCCCGGTCAGTCTGACGACGGCGCGCAGGGCCATCGTGCTGCTTTACGGTGGAGCCGGCCGCGCCCTCGACGAATCCGGCGAAACTCATGACTTCCGTCGCTGGCGTGATCTGCCGGTTCGCGAGGAGGTCGACGACGCCATTCCGATCCTGGGCGGCGCCTTGCGCGTTCCGCGGGTGCTTCACCTGCAGCGGTACAATCGAGTCCCGAGGCCCGTGGTGCGGCTCACCCGCCGCAACGTCATGCTTCGAGACGAGCACACGTGCCAGTACTGCACGCGGCGGCTTCCCGTGAGGGAGCTCAATTTGGATCACGTGATGCCGCGCTGCCGTGGCGGCATGGACAGTTGGGAAAACCTCGTTACTTCGTGTCGCTCCTGTAATCTTCGCAAGGGTCGCCGGACCCCTGCTGAGGCCGACATGCGCCTGCTGCGGCGCCCGCGCAAGCCCCGCTGGAGCACGACAGCGCAGATACTTCTGACCCAGAAACGGCCATATTCCGAGTGGGAGCCGTTTCTGGCGACGGGTTGAGGGCACCGCCTCGCACGCGGACGTGGCGGTCGAGGCGTCGTCGACCTCGCCAAACTGGCGTTGCCATGAAGCTGGACGATTCCCTCAGAAGGCGGCGTTGTGAGTGCCTCTGCCGCCCTCAAGCCGCTGAGTACGTGACGACCTGGAGCTTTGGGATGCGCTGAAAGTGTTCGGCATTGCGCGTGACTATCGGTACGTTGAACGCTCGCGCCGTACAGCCGATCCACAGGTCGTTGCTGCCGATGAGCTGGCCGCCGCTCCGCAGCGTTCGAGCGGCCGTGGCGTACTGGCGAGCAACCTCTGGAGTCACGTCGAGCAGGCGAATGCCCGAAACCAGCGCCTTGGCGTCATCGGATCCTGGATCGTCGAAACCTTCGAGATACTCACCAAGGGCCACGCAGGGCAGCACTAGCTCCGTGTCACGATTCGACTCCAAGAACTTGATCGCCCCGCGGCGTTTGCCTCTCGTGCGCCGTTCGTTCTGGAGGTCGATGAGGAACGTCGTGTCGAGGGCTACTCGGTCCATGGTTCGTCCGGCGGGGCATCCTCCCGCTGTGCCCGCTCGAGACGTTCCAGGATCGCGCTGGAGGGGACCGGAGCGGTCCGGAGCGCCTCCAGGAGCGTGGCGCCGGTGGCGCCAGACTCGTTCCACCGGGCCCGCTTGATGACCTGTGAGAAAGACTCATCCGGGCGCTGACGAGCCTTCCGAAGCAGCTCATACGCCGACAAATCGATGGAGATGGTCTTGGTAGCCATGTACATGCATGTACATGCAACTGAGCGTCCTGTCAATGTTATCTCTCGTCGCTCCCGCAATTGGTCGAGGTCAGCGCGCCGTAGTTGGGAGCCACAAATTCGAGCAGCCCCCAACCAACCAAACACAGTGGGATTGACCAGTGTGACCAGCACCGCTCGATTCTAGCTCACGTGTACGTTTGCGAGCAGCGTCAGCCGCGCAACGACTGAGCGACCGTGTAGAGGTCCGCGACGTCGAAAGAGATGCCGTCGCCGAGCGAGACCCGCTCGCCAGCACGTACCTCTTTTTCGGACCAGCTTGCACCAGTTCGAGTTACCACCGTGACTTGTCGGCGACGGTGGGAAACGATTGCAACAGCTTGGAGCGAGGGCAGTTGCTTGTACTGGCTGAGCTTGTCGCCTCGGTCGTACTCCTCTGTTGAAGCACTGGTGACCTCGACTAAAAAGCGCGGGTTGAGGATTGCGTTGGCGTCGTCGAGTGCGGGTTCAGCGCGACCACATACGATGGAAAGGTCTGGATATGTGGCCAAGTCGGTAGCAAGAACACGAACTTTGACGTCAGATGAGTACACGACACATCCTTCGGGAAGCGAACCAGAGATTAGGCGGACAAACTGCATCGCGAGCGCACCATGTTCTGGCGTGCCTCCCGCCATGGCGAAGATTTCACCTTCCGAAAACTCGAGCTTCAGGGGCGACTCGGACTGCAGGCGGAGGTAGTCCGCGTACGTATTCCTATACCGCCGCGCCGTGGTCATTCGCGTAGTGTAAGCTGGATTCGCCGGCCAGACCATCGCCTCCGAAACGAGATCACGAACTTGCCAAGGGCCCTGCGTGAGCTTTGTTTCGAAACGACTGACCCCTTGCCACCCCTGGCCGAGGTTCGGAACGGTACGCGCATCGGCTTTCATTGCATTGGGTCAACGCTCGGGAGCGTGGAATGACTCGAACCCCTCTTGCCCCACGAGCGCGCGGTATCATCCCGGCCATGTCGGAGCTGACTCGAGCGGACCCGCCCGACGGCATCGAGGACGCCACACCGCCTGATGCGTTCGATTCCCCCGCGGAGCGCGAGCGGGCCCTCGCCAAGCTCGAAGAAGCGGTGCTCGGGAATGCTCCGACTCAGCTCGGCCCTCTCGAGGGGATGGCCAAGCTGCGTCGGTTGGGGCGCGTGTTTCGAGGGCGTGATCCAAACTCGGCAGGCGACGTAGCCGCGAAGGCCCCCACGCTACTGTTGCGCGAAGGCGAGGGGGGCGCATCGCCCGTCGAGAGCGACCCGGTACTCGAGGCGAGCATCCGCGGCCGTGTTGCCGCCCTCGCCGCGCTCGCGGGAGTGGTGTACTCAATCGCCGTCCCCCTGGATCTCGCTTTGCGTGTCGCGTTCGAAGCCCCAGGGCTGACCAGCCCCGCGCGGCTGAAGAACGTGGTCATGGCGGTTCTCGCGTGGTGGGTGCACCGGGCGGCCCGGAAAGCGAAGGTCCCCCTCGAAACCGTGGCGCGACTCGCTTTCGTCTTGGTGTTCGCGGTCGGGATCCACCAGACCCTGGAGAGCCTGCACTTCTTCCAGTGGTCGGGCGAGGCCAGCGTGGAAGGACCGAGCCTGGTCGATGGGCTGACCTGGACCTGCGTTTTCATGGTGCTCTTTCCACCGTTTGTCCCGGGATCACCCAAGAAGCATTTGCTGCTCGCGCTCTCTCTGGCGCTGCCGCTGCTCGCCCTGCCTCTCGTATGGTCGAGAGTGAGCGGGATCGCCTACTTTGCGATACTTTCGCCGGAGTCCTTCGCCAACGTGCCGCTGAGTGTCGTGCTCAGCGTTTTCGCGTCGATTGCGATTCATCGCATCGACGTCGCTCTACGCGACGAGCGGCGTCGTTCGCGAGATCTTGGCAGCTACGTGCTGGTGGAAGAGCTGGGGCACGGTGGCATGGGCGAAGTCTGGCTGGCCCAGCATAAGATGCTCGCTCGCCCCGCCGCCCTCAAAGTCATCAAGGCCGACCGCATGGACGTCGCCCCGGAACGGGCCGCGAGCGCGCTGCGCCGCTTCGAACAAGAAGCGCGCGCAACGGCCCACCTGCGTTCCGCGCACACCGTGGAACTCTACGATTTCGGGCGCACGGACGCGGGCGACTTCTACTACGTGATGGAGCTCTTGGACGGGATGGACCTCGAAGCCCTCGTCGAGCGCGATGGCCCCCAGCCGGTGTGGCGCGTCGTCCGGATCCTGCGGCAAGTGTGCCTCTCATTGGCAGAGGCACACAACGCGGGGCTGATCCACCGAGACGTCAAGCCCGCCAACATCTTCCTGTGTCGACAGGCCACAGAGCTCGACATCACCAAGGTGCTCGACTTCGGGCTGGTCACGGAGGTTGCTCGAGCGGATCAAGACGACGCGGCGGCGCTGACCCGCGACAACGACGTCGTAGGCACTCCGGCCTTCATGGCGCCGGAGATGATCCTTGCCCCCGATGACGTCGATCCTCGGGCCGACATCTACGCCCTGGGCTGTGTGGCGTACTTCCTGCTGACGTCCCGACACGTCTTCGAAGAAAAGACTGTCGTCGGACTCCTGTCCTGCCACGTGCACAAGGCGCCACCGTCGCCCCTGTTCGACAAAGCGGTTGTGCCAGAAGCTCTCGAGGAGCTGGTCGCGAGCATGCTCGCCAAGAGTTCGGCGGACCGCCCGCAGTCGGCCACTGCCGTCCTGACGGCGCTCGAAGGAGTCGACGTCAGTGACGCGTGGGATGACGCGCGGCTGCGAGGTTGGTGGAGCGCCGTGGCTCCGCCACCCACGGGCGCTGGGGAACCAGCCTCGTCCGGCAGTAGCTAGCGGCCGTCCAAGCCGCCCTCTCAGCCCGGCGGGTGGCCGATTCTAGGGGGCGTTCTCTGCTCTCGCGGCCGCATTTTCCCCAAAGAAACGGCCATCTCGCCGAGTTCGGCTGCCCGACGCGATTTTCTCGTGAACCAAAGCCGCCCGGTCGTCACTGCCCCTTCATGAGACATCGGTCACGAATCCCAAGGCTAGCAATCTTCCTCGCCCTCCTGTCTGCGCCCGCCGTTGGCAAGGCGCAGCCGCTCGATCTGCTGGATCTGCGCAGCGAGTACCTGCCGCCGACCGCGCTCGATGGCGATCGACCCATGGGGAGTGCGCCCTGGTCGGACGGGGACGATGTGCAGGTGTCGACGTATTCCGTCGCGCTGAACCTGCCCCTGACGCTCAGCGACTCCACGGTGCTCGCTCCTGGCATCGGCTACCGGCTCGACAAGCTCTCCTTTTCCCACGAGTCGCCTACGGAGCGCGAGCTCGACCTGCACGCCTTCGAGCTTCCGATCACGCTGATCCATCTCCTGTCCAGCGACTGGATGTTGCTCTTTCAAGGCAAGCCTGGGCTCGCGGGGGATCTCACCTCCGTGCAGAGCCGAGCCCTGCGCATGCAGGGCCTGGGGCTCGTGAGCCACCAACTCTCGGACAAGCTCGTTGTTGGCGGTGGTGGGGCCGCCATGTTCGAGTTCGGGTCCTTCCTGCCTCTTCCCGTGCTGTACGCGCAGTGGGAGCCGACCAAGCAGGTGACCGTCGAAGCCCTGCTGCCCTTGCAGGCTGAGGCCAAGCTGGGGCTCGGCGACCGTTTCGAGGTCGGCTTCCGCGCCGACGTCGACGGCAGCTCCTACGCGATCAGCGACTCGGCGATCCGCGGCTCTTGGCCTTGCAAGGCCGAGGCGGATGACCCCTCCACTCCCCAGAACGAAGCGCAGTCCGATCCGGCGCAGTGCGTTGACCACGTCGGCTACTCGGTCGCAACGGCCGGCCTGACCTTCGGCGTGCGGACTTTCGATTCCCTCTGGCTCACCCTCTACGCCGCGCGCACGCTCCATCGCCGCTTCGAGCAGATGAACGCAGACAACGATCGCGTCGCTGGCGGCACGCAGACGCTGCCCAACACGTTCTTCGCGCGGGTGGGCCTGACCTGGCGAATGCCCGACGGCAGCGACGAAGACCCAGCGCCGCAGCAATGACGCGCGGCGCAATCAAACAAGGAGACGCCATGAAAACCCTGCATGTGACCTCGCGGGTGCGGGACGAGTCGCGCCCAGACGACGAGGCCCCCCGAAAAACTCCCATGAACGAAAAGACCCTCGTCCCGTTGCTCGCGATCTCCTTCGGGCTGACCTGGAGCATCGCCGCCATTCTGATCCTCTTCTACGATCAGGTCGCAGCCATCTTCGGCGAGCTCAGCGTCTCGAACCCGCTCTACATCCTCGCCGTGTACTCGCCCGGCATCGCCGGAGTGTTCCTGGTCTGGCGGCACTACGGACGCGCGGGTCTGGGTCGCTTCTTCCGACGCCTCACGCTGTGGCGGGCTCCGCTCGGTTGGTGGGCTTTCCTCGTGCTGGGCATCCCCGCGGTCGTCTACACGGGCGCCGCCATCAAGGGATCCATCAGCGACCCACTTCCCGTCTCCGGCGGATACCAGGTTGTGTCCGCGATACTGCTCGCGTTGTTTCTCGGCCCCATCGAGGAGTTCGGCTGGCGCGGAGTCGCGCTGCCGATCCTTCAACGCAGGTTCGCGCCGTTTTGGGCGGGTCTGATTCTCGGCACCATCATCGCCGTCTGGCATATCCCGGCGTTCTTCCTGAGCGGCACGCCCATGAGCGACTGGTCCTTCGCCCCGTACTTCTGTGCCGTCATCGCCATCTACGTCATCCTCACGCCGTTCTTCAACGCTGCGCGGGGCAGCCTACTGGTAGCGTACCTCTACCACTTCCAGATGATGAACCCGCTGTTCCCGGATGCGCAGCCCTGGGACAACCTGCTGTGGATCGCCGTGGCCGTCTGCGTCGTCTGGTGGAAGCGCGACACCATGTTCGATCGCAAAACGGCTGTCAAGGAGGTGGTGTGATGAGCCGCGCCGGCGCCTTCCTGGCCATGATGGTCCTCGTCGGCTGCGTCGCATGCCGGTCCACCACGGGGTCGTCGACGGCCCCGGTGGTGCGGCCGTCGACAGCTCGCGCCACCGCGCCCGCGGCCCTTGAAAAACGCTTTCAGGCCGAGCTCGACCGCGCGCGTGACGATCTGGGATTTCCCGGCGTGACCGCCGCGTACGCTCTGTCCGACGGGACCGTCGGCGTCGCCGCTTCGGGGCTTGTCGACGTCGAGAGCCGGGCGCCGATGACGCCGCGCAGTCGGATGCTCGCGGCGAGCATCGGGAAGAGCTTCGTCGCCGCCACGGCCCTGGCGCTCGCTCAGGACGGCGCGTTGGACCTGGACAGCCCCATCAAGACGTGGCTGTCCGATCGCCCCTGGCTGGCGCGCCTGCCCAACCACGATTCGATCACCTTGCGGCACCTGCTCACTCATAGCTCCGGCTTGCCCGATCACGTGCACAGCCCTCGGTTCGCGCGCGCTGTCGCCAGTCGCTGGAAGGAGACCGGCAACGCGTTTCCGCCCGAGTCGTTGGTCGAATACGTGCTCGACAAGCCGGCGCTCTTCCCCGCGGGAGCTGGCTGGTCCTACTCCGACACCGGATACATCTTGGTCGGCCTGATCATCGAGCGGGTCGCTCGTCGGTCTTACTACGACGAGCTGCAGCAGCGCTTCCTACGACCCCTCGGTCTCGCTGCGACGACCCCGTCGGACCGGCGTGCGCTTCCGGGGCTGGCGGCGGGGTACACGGCACGAGACAATCCGCTCGGTCTACCGACCAAGACCACGAGCGCGCCCGGCGTCATGAAGTGGAATCCAGCTGTCGAGTGGACCGGCGGTGGTCTCGTCAGCACCTCGCGGGATCTCGCGGTTTGGGGTCGTGCGCTGTACGAGGGCCGCGCGCTCTCCGGGCCCTATGTCGACGAGCTGCTGAAGTCGGTGCCCGTGGGCGGGGCGGACTCGGGCGTCCGCTATGGCGCCGGCGTCGCGATCCACCAGCACACGCCGCTCGGTCTCAGCTATGGGCACGGCGGCACCATCCCGGGTTACGTCTCGAGCCTGCGCTACTACGCGAAGCACCGCATCGCGGTGGCCTTCCAAGTCAACACCGACGTCGGTCTCGACGACGCGCTGGAGGGCATCGAGCAACGCCTAGCCGAGGTCGTGGTGACGAAACAGCGCCAGGTCGAGCGCCCCGATGGCAACTGAGCGCACCCACGTGGCGAAGACCCGCCTTCAGGGAGAGTCGTCGCGACCCGCCGCACGATCGAGCCAAGCCGCGTACAGCGTCTGTGTGCTCTGGAGCAGGGCCGGGCTCGCTTCGACACGACCAATCTCCTCGTGGAGCAACCCCCGCGCACGGTGCAGGCGACTCTTGACCGTTCCCGAGGGGATCTGGAAGACCGACGCGAGCTCGTCCACGCCCAAACCTTCCCAATAGTGAAGCTCGAGCAGGCTCTGAAGATCCGTTGGAATGCGCTGCAGCGCCTGCAACAGCACGCGCATTTCGGACCGAGCGGCCGCTTGGGTGGACACGCCGGGCGCGAGATCCACGAGGGACTCCACGGCGAAGTCCGGGGCTGCAGGACCATGCTTCTTCTTGCTCCGATAGAATTCGAACAGGACGTTGCGTGCGATCCCGAACAGGAACGCTCGTACGCTCGACTCCCCGCTGAATCGGTCCCCGGCCTCGGCGAGCCCGAGAAACGTTCGCTGCGCCAGATCCTCGGCCTGCTCGAAAGCTTTGGTCCGAAAAAAGCGCGTGACGGGCTCGTGGTAGCGGCGAATCAGCGCCTGCCCCGCGCTCCGATCCCCGCCGTGCCACGCGCGGAGCAGCGCGTTGTCGTCACCTGCGTTGGAGTCGGAGCCCATGTCACCGGTCGGGGAAGCGCTGCCAGTTCCCATCCAGCGTTGACTCTACCTGACTGGGAGTTCAAACTATGCTTGATTTGCGCGCCGCCCAGTGAACGAACCGTGGCGGTCGGGGAGGAGTGGGTGCCGCCGCGCGTCCCGGTTCGCGTGGATTCCCACGGGAAGGCCTTTCTTGGCGGCGCCCCTCTTCTCCTCGCGCGAGGTGCCGATGACGCGCTGGGTGCACATTCAACCAGCTAACGAACGAGACGCAGATGCAACGGAGTTGGCTGGATCGCTTCTGCATGGGTTGCCAGCTCCGTGCGACAGGAAATGCGGAGCTTTCGGTAGATCGACGCGAGTTGATTGGCCACCGTCCGCTTGTGTGAATCGCGAGCCTCTGCGATCGCAAGATTGGACGAGCCTTTGCAGGCTCGTAGCGCTACGTCCCGCTCACTTGGCGTCAGCGTCGCAACCCGATCAGCGAAATCGCTAGCTTGGTGCGACCGAGGAGACTGACTTCGAGCGAGTTCGACGCGCGATGCGACATGTAGCTTGCGCCGGGCACGGGCTGCATAGGTCGCGACGGTCGATTCGGCAATGCCGAGCTCCAGCGCGATTTCGTAGTTCGAACTACCCTGCGCGACTCCTTCGGCCACTTGTCTCTCTCTGCGCGACAACATCGTGCGACCAGCATGGCTGGCCGCACAATCACCGCGTTATGACCTAGGTCACACCCGCGTCGGTTCCGTATTGCATCCTCGCGTCAGGACGCCAGTCGGGATTCGCGAGCTCGAAGATCCTGAAGAATCATTCGCACGGGTGGGTCATCCTTGGCGATCGGCGACAGTCGTTCAATCGCCGCGCGAATTCGCCCGAACTCCACATCGACAAGGGCGGTCTCCAGTTGCTCCCGGTGGTCCAAACGCGTAGCGCGAGCCTTGGCGGGCAGCGCATCGAGAAGCTCGTGAACCTCGACCGCCGCCGACTTTCCGCGTAGCTCTTGGTAGCCTAGCCGGCGCACCGCGGGTCCCGGCGTGCATGCCGCGGCACTCACGATGGCCGCAGTCTCAAACTGCTTTGCAAGCTCCTGAAGTCGAGCCGCGGTGTTGACGACGTCACCAACCACCGCCGGAGCCAAATGACGGCCACCGCCGACGGCGCCGAGTAGAACGCACCCACGATGAACGCCCACCGCGACCGGCAGACGCGTGGGAGCAGCGCCTTCGATGTCCTGGACCGAATCGTCTTCTGACAGCGTGGTGCAAATCTCGAGTGCCGCCCGTTCTGCCTGCTCGCTCGACCCGGGGAGCAGCGCCACAACGCCGTCGCCGTAGATCTGGTGAAGAAAGCCGCCCGCTTGTGTGATGATCGGTTCGATTCGCCGAAGGAACTCGTTCACGATCTCGAGTGACTTTTGCGGCCCGAGTCGTTCCGCTCGAGCCGAGTATCCGCGAAGGTCGGCGAAAAGGACCGATAGCTCAGCAACTGTCGCATCGCCAAGGTCAAGCTGCTGGATGGACTCCTTATTGAGCGCTCGCAGAAAGTCCTTGGAGATGAAGCGGCCTATTTTGATGTTCGTGTCGTCCAGGTCGGTCACCGTTTCGATCAGGTAGCGACCCATTGCAATGCTCAGCGTGAGTACGACCACAAGCTCGCCCCATAGGGCAGGCACCACATTGAGTCCGACGTCGACAAACCAAGCTTCGAGCACAAGTTGCGCTATCGCCATCAACGCTGCAAGAGCGAATCCAATGGCGATGATGCGCGCCCTCGCCTTCGCGGTTCGAAAACCGACCATCGCGGTCAAAATGACCGCACCGATGCCAAAAGACTGAACGATGGCTCGCACCGGGGACATCGCGAAGGCCAAGCCATAGCCACCGGGAACGAGGACGGCGAGCGCGCCAAGGGCAACCATGACCTGCACTCCGCGTATCGCCAACGGCGGCGGCGAAGGCCGAAGAAGGGTCCAAAGGAATTGGATTCCAGGTGCCAACGCAAGCAAATTCGCGGAGATTCCGAAGGCGACAAGATGCCGCACGGACGCAAGCTCGAGGAGACGCAATACCTGACACAATGGCCAAACTGTCAGGGTGAACAGCGTGACCGAAAGAACCAGGTGTGCTTGCAGGGATCGGCGCCAGAACCATAAGAGCAAGTGGTGAAGAGCAACGCTCGCCAGGATGAGCGCACCGAGCAGAAACTGCCAGGTGAGCGGAATGATGGCTTGTGCTTTGGCTTCCGAACGGATTGCCCGAAGCTCCGCTGGCGGCCCCACCGTGAGCGGCAAATAGCGCGTCGAGACGACCGGCCCGGTCGCCGCCCACCAAGCGCGCCCAACTCGCAATGCGAGAACGATCTTGCCATCAATGGGCTCGGGCAAGGGCAAGACGGGCGAGAGTCTCGCCTCCATCGTGATCTCCCCTGCCCCCCGGTCGGTGCCCGGTGGAGGCAGCTCGCCATCGCCACCAATCAGCTTTCCATTGGCATATACTTCGTAGGCGCGAAACCCGGTGCCGGGTAGAAATCCGACGGCATGATTCGGAGTCCAGTTCGCCACATCGATCGTTCGCCTTAGCCAAACTATGTTCGGCTCGTAGCTCGACGCCTCGGGTCCCGCCCCGGGGAGGGACAGCTGAGCCCATGCACCATCATCGAAATCAGTTTCTGCGTAGGCGGGATCGTCGTCCACCACGTAGCGCCAGGGGCCAGACAAGTCAGTCACGACAATCGCTGTCGGATCTGCTGCGCTGGCCGTGAACGAAATCGACGCGACAAGCAGCATCGCGAACAGCAAGACGTAGCGCCGCAGCCTCATGGTGGAGACATCCTCAAGCGAGGCGAGGCCCGGTTGCAAGGGGTTGGACGTTCGTGATGAGACGGTCTGCTAGTCTTGAGTCGTGTCCGCCTCAAGTCATCCGGAGATACGAGCCGCGATCGGTGCGGTCCCGCTCTTTCACGGCATCAGCGAATCGTTGCGAGTCCGGTTGTTGGAGCGCAGCCGGCTAAGATCGTATCGGCGACACCAGTCGATCTTCGAAAAAGGGGATCCCGCGGATGGGGTGTTCGCCATTATTCGAGGCTATTGCAAGGCGAGTAGTCCCGACCCGCGTGGAGGAGCCGCGATTTTTTCAATAATGGGGCCGCGAGAAGTGTTTGGCGAACTCGGAGTGATCGATGGGGCTCCTCGGTCTGCCTCTGTGGTCGCGCTTGGGTCGAGTGACCTCGTAGTTATCGAGAGCGAAGTGTTCAGGGGGCTTGTAGAAGGCAGTCATTCGATGAGCCTAGCGCTGCTCAAGAGCGTTTGTGCGCGGCTGCGGCAACTGAGCGAGCGTGTGGAAGACCGAGATTCGATGCCGGTGGACGTGCGGCTTGCGCGTATGGTCACGCACATCGCCGATCGGTTCGGAACCCGTCTGAGCGGGCGGCATGTGGTTTCCGTACCCCTTTCACAACAGGATCTGGGAGAGCTGATTGGCGCGAGTCGCGAGCACGTGAACAAGGCCTTGCGGAAATGGCAGAGGGACGGAGTCATCGGACCACCCAAGCTCGGGCGATTCGTCATTGAGGACATCGCCGCGCTTCGATCGGTCGGTGGATGACAACCGGCGGTAGGTGACGGCGCGGTGTGGACGAAGTGACTATTTCGCATGCGCTCCGATCGCATCATCCTGGGTTGATGTCTCGATTGATGCGCAGCGTGGTTCATGGCGGTTCAGTTAGTCTGTTGGTGCTCGGATGCGCTGACGATCCTTCCACCGGCGGCAACGGTGGTGTGGGAGCTACCGGAGCGGGTGGCGTCGCCACCGGGGGTATGGGAGGCGGCGGCATGGGCAACGGTGGTGCCGGAGGCCAGGTCGACCCGATTTGGGGATGTGTGGGTCAGCTGGAGCCCGCGTCATTCGTGGCGGGACCGCCGAAATCGGTTGAGGTCTCAACCTTCGATTTCGTAACGTTCGCTCCACTCGCCGACGTCGTGACTCGAGTCTGCGCGTACGACGATGCCGCTTGCAGCGCGCCGCTCGCAAAGGCGACAAGCGATGGCGCCGGCACCGCCGCGGTTGTCGTTCCGACCGACAGTCGTGTCTACCTCCGTCATGACGCGGAAGGGCTCGTGCCCCATCTCACGTTCTCAGGCTCGCCCCCACCGATGGACGCGAATCCTTCGATCACCTGGCTGCTCATTTCGGAGCAGACCTCCGCAGCGGCAGCGGCGGCCTTCCAGATCGAATTGGATCCGCAGCGAGGTCACATCGGGCTCGAGGTCCGCGACTGCGCTGGAGAGTTGGCCGAAGGGGCGACGATCGAACTCGACACCGGCGATGGGCGAGTGTCGCTCATATATCACGATGATGCGGGCACGCTGAACCCCGTGTTGACTGCAACGACGAGCAGGGGCAGGGCATCAATCTTGAACGCTCCGGCCGGCTCGGCCAGCCTCGTGGCGCGATTGGCAGACACCGGCGACATCGTCGGCGAGCGCACGCTGTTGATCGAGGCGGGCTCCATTTCTTATCCCGATCCGATATCGCCACGGCCCGAAGCGCGATAGAGGTTCAGTACACGGCTCCGGGGTACGAGCGCCGACGATATCCTGGATGCATAGGCCTGCCAGGCCCGTTCCGGGCGGCATCTGAAAGACCGAAGCGTTCACCCACGCTCAAGCCCTTCCAGTAGCGAAGCCGAGGCGGAAAGGGTGCGCCCGAGGCAACTCCACTTGCCAGCGGCCTTTCCGGCGTGTAGATTGAATATCCATTTTTGTAATATTTCAACAAAATGGCTACATCTTTCTACCAAGGAACATCGCTGTCGAAGCTCGAAGCGGCCGTGCTCGCGCGACTGGAGCGACAAGGGCGCAGCGTCGTCACACTTGATGAGCTCAGTGAGTGGCACGGGCGCCGTCGCGCCTATGAGCTCGTGCGTTCGCTAACGAGAAAACGGGTGCTCGAGCGCATCGGTCGCGGGTTGTATTCGGTTCGACCTTTCCGGGCCCACGGTCGAGGCTGGACGATCTCAGCACCCGTCGCCGCGACTCACTTGTTGGCGGCCGAGCCTCACTACCTCGGCGGCCGCTGGGCGTGGTGGTTGCACAACCTGACACGCCAAATTCCAGCATCGCGAATAGATGCGTTCGTGGCGAAGTGGCGTCCGGTGCATCAGCTAGCCAACGCACGGATTTGCTTTCATCGCGTCGCACGCGCCCATCTTGCCATCGGCGTCGAACGAACGCTCATTGAGAACACCGAAGTCTACGTGAGCGACCTCGAGCGCACGATGCTGGACGCTCTCGATCACCCGAGGCTTCTCGGCTCACTCTCGGAAGCCGTCGAGCAGATGAGCAGCGTTCTCACTCAGGCCAACGCCAAGCGAATCGTCTCGCACGCGACTCAAGTCTCTCGCCCAAGCTCTTGCCAGCGCCTAGCGATACTGCTCGAACGCGCCGGCGTGCCGCCGCGGACGCTTGCCCCCTTGTCGGCGCGCATATCCGAAACCCGTTCGGTTTTGTCGCTGTGGCCCGATCGACGCCGCGAGGGCCCCGTGCATCCCCGGTGGCGGGTCGTGGAGAACGATGGCGCAGCCCGAAGTTGAGCTTCCGGCGCCCCTGAAGCGTGCGCACCTCGCAGACCTTGCCAGAGAAATTGCGGCGGCGGAGCGCTTGCAACCAGTGATGGTCGAAAAGGACTACTACCTAACGCGATTGATCTGGGCAATCGCGCAGGTGCTGGGCGAGCGTGCGTTGCTCAGGGGAGGAACGCTGCTCAGCAAGGTCGACCTGGGATTCCTCAGGATGTCAGAAGACGTGGACTTGGTCCTTCCTGGCTCGGCGGCATCTCGCAAGCGCACCAACGCGCTCCGAGTGAACGAGCTGCGCGGGGCGTTGGTCGCGGTAGCAGAAAGTGTCGGCGTAACGTTGCCGTTTCCACACGGCGAACGTTCGGAGCGCGATGCTCATGCGCAGTGGACGCTCCGCTATGAGTCCGACTTCGGTCCACAGCAGATCCTCGTGGAAGCAACGCTGCGACCACGACTACAGGCTCCACGGCGCACTCTGTTGAAACAGCTTCTAGGCGCAGAACTCAGCCGCCTACAAGAGGCGTATTGTTGGGCGCTCGACGAGGACGAAGCACGGGCTGAAAAAGTTCGGGCAGCGTTCACACGTCGCGCAATTCGCGACTACTACGATCTAGACTCACTCGCGGAGGCCGGAAAGGACTTCAATTCCGTGCAGTTCGTTCGGTTGGTCGACGCAAAGCTCGCGGAGCTTGATGCTCCCCCACTACTGCAACAGCCGCCCGGGTTCGGAATGACTGACGCCGAGCGCAACCGCCTGATCCGTGCAGCAGGAGACGAGCTGAGGTCCGTGCTACGAGTCAACGCCCCACCATTTGACCTGCTTGCCGTGCTGTCGCGCTTCGATCGACTGTGGAGAGTCTAGGCGGACCAAAGCGTTCGCGCCGAAACACGGCGTGGGAAGTTGACGTAACCTTTCGATCCACGAACAAGTTGTTTCATTCAGGGTGGAATGATGGCTGATTTGGGATTGCAGGCGCGCAATTCGATGGGTAGCTTGGTGTCCTAGGGAGGTGCTTCATGCATTGGTGGATTGCCAACGCACGCAACGTCGCAGGGATTGCGGGAGTGATTTCTCTCGCGCTCGCGTGTTCGTCCGGCGGAAGCAGTGGCGGCGTTCTTGATGGCGGCATGTCGGGCGGAGCCGGTGGCGCCGGAGGTTCGTCGCCAGATGTTCATTGCACCGACCTCAATCTGGGATGCTCCTGCGTTGCCGATCCCAACCACGGGTTCGACGACGCTACAGGCCTACCGCGCTGCGCTCCCCCAGACGGCCGAGGCACTGTGTGCTGCAAGTCGCCAGGTTACCCCAGCACCGGATCGTGCGAGTGCAGAAGCGTGGGCTGCAAACAAGATGGTTTGGGGTGCACCTGCGGCACGATACACGCCGACGGGCCGCTCAACGTTTGCGACGGAGCCACGACCCCGTACTGCTGTCTCAGTCCCACGGGTGTGTGCACCTGCACATCAACGGACATCGGATGCTCGGGTGGCCAGGTCGTGGCCACGTGTGATGTGTTTCGGGTGACACAGTGTGCGGCGGGCACATCTCCGACTGCGAGCTGCAAGGGGGATCCACCCGCGGGAGGCACAGGTGGAGTCTCGGCAACGGGAGGTTCCGGAGGGGTGAGCGGAACCGGGGCGGGCCCAGGTTCCGGAGGCACCGGGGGTGGGGACTGTCCCTCCTGCAGTGCTGCGAAGTGTTCTGCAGAATCGGCGGCCTGCAACACAAGTGCCGAGTGCACAGCACTCACCACCTGCGCAGCGAACTGTGCGAGCGGGGACACCGCCTGCGTCCAAAACTGTATCTCCAACAATCCAATTGGCGCGCAAGTCTTCGGGCAACTGGCCAATTGCCTTACCGCCAACTGCAAGGTCGAGTGCAATCTCTGACTTCGCGACATCGCTGAACTCCACACGCAGGTAGGGCAGCAGGAGGTCGGCGCGCGGCACGCAGGAATGAGACGTCGGTGGTTGTTGTGCAGAATCTGCTCAACTTGTGCAACTTTTCATCGGCTTGTGGATAGGCGGGCTCCTTCCCTAAGTGCGAAACCTCTTCGCGATTGTGGGCGAGCGGCCAGCGTCGGGGGTCACATTGCGGCAAGCGCTCGCGCGGCAGGGGGAAGTCGGTGCCTCGGGGCTCGGACTTTGACTTGCCGTACGCACTCGGGCGTTGTTGTTGTGCAACTTCTGCCCAACGTGCCGGTTTTGGTCGGAGTTTCGCTAAGTTGCGTGAACGCCACCATGATGGACAAGCTACCTATGCTGATCTTCGTCAAGCTTGGATACACGCCTGCAGTTGTCGGGGGCGTTCAACCCTGGGACACTGGTTCTCATGTGGGGTCGACGGGCGTTGTTGCTTCTCGCTGCCTTGGCGATCGCGGCTGCCTGCTCGTCCGCTGACGACACGGAAGGACCGAACGGTTCGAAGGACGCAGGCTCGGACGTCAGCGCGAGCGGCGGTGGCTCAAGCGGAGTCTCCGGCGCCAGCGGCACGTCCGGATTGGGTGCTACCACCGGAACCGGTGGGACCGCGGCTGGCGCGGGCATGTCGGGAAGCGGCGGCAGCGCGGGCACCTCGGGAACTGGTGGCGCGGGCGGTGGAGCGACGTGCAAGCCCGGAGGCATGTCGTGCAGCGCGTTCACGGAGTGTTGCAGTGAATCCTGCTCAAATGGCGAGTGCGCCCCGTGCGTCGCGGAGTCTGGAACGTGCGCGCAGACCACGCAGTGCTGCAAGCAGCCAAAGCTATCCTGCTATGGTGGAAGCTGCCTCCCATGCGAACTCGACGGTGAGAGTTGCCTCAACGCGACCGACTGCTGCTCGGGCCGATGCGAGAGCGGCAAGTGCGTCGCATGCGTGCCTAACAAATTCCCGTGCAGCTTTGCTGGGGAGTGTTGCGGCGGAGGCTTTTGTGTAGGAGGAAGTTGCTGCGGGGGCACCTCAGCTAAATGCAGCACCGCCGGGGATTGCTGCGGCGCCTTGGCGTGCCCCAATGGGGCCTGTTGCGGCACGACGGGTCAGGTGTGCTCCAAGCCTTCTGACTGTTGCAGCGGCAGCTGCAAGAACGGCAAGTGTTGTGGGAACGCGTTCGATTCCTGTGCAAGCGCGAACGATTGCTGCGATCCGACGATGCCGTGCACGCTAAACCACTGCTGCCGCCCGCCCGGCGACGCGTGCGGGAGCGTTGGTGAATGCTGTGGAGTTTTCGGCACGCAAGTGTCCTGCGAGGGTGGCAAGTGTTGCATACCCTCTGGCGCGCCCTGCGGGATCGCGCAAACGGCCTGTTGCTCTGGGGTGTGCGACCCTGGCGATGCGGCGTTGCCTAACTTCAAGTGTAAGTAGCTGCGTCAAGGACAGGCCGCCTCCCAAGCACCAAGGGGTGGCCGCGGCGTGGGCACCGACACCACGTCCGCCCACTCCCGCCCGCAGGCCAGGCTTCTGCGTTGGGCGCACGCTCCGCGCCACGCCCCGACGTGAGCGGCAATGCCTGGCTCGCTCACGCTCACGGCACGGCGCGCGTTCTTCCTCGGGCGTGTCACGGAGCCTGAGACCGAAGGGAACCCCTCAGGGGCGCCGTGCCCTTCCGAAGCCCGGCCGCTCCCCGGGCGTGGAGGTGCAGCATGTGGAAAGGTCAGCGTTCTTCGTCAGCAGTCGTTCAGCAGCGTGCCGGGCAAATGCGTTTCGGGCTCACGCCGTAGAAGAAGATCGGAGCAGAAGAAGATCCGACCGAGGGTGACCCGGCGATCTGACCGCGGATCAACGGGTTGTGGCGCCCATGACTCGCTGTCCTTCAGTGCGCGCCAGCCGCGATCTGAACTGCATCGGCGGGGTTCACCCTCGGTCGGATCTTCCCGGGATCCGACCGACAGACGACGAAGATCACGAAGATCCGACCGAGGGTGACCCGGCGATCCGACCGCGAATCAACGGGTGTGGGGCTCAGGGTGGCGCCCGCCAGCCAGTCGCCAGGTTCTGCCACGCTCTCGGAAGCCACAAACGGCGCGTCTTTTGGCGGGATCCGGCAAGACAGACAGAAGATCCGACCGAGGGTGACCCGGCGATCCGACCGCGAATCAACGGGTGTGGGGCTCAGGGTGGCGCCCGCCAGCCAGTCGCCAGGTTCTGCCACGCTCTCGGAAGCCACAAACGGCGCGTCTTTTGGCGGGATCCGGCTGGCACGGGGCTCGCTACCACTGCGGCCATGTCGCGACCCCGCGCAGTGCTGCCCAACCGGACCTACATAGTGACAAGGCGAGTGGTCCGCCGTCACTTCTTGCTGCGGCCGGATCAGGACGGAACCATCCAGCAGCTCTATTGGTACTTCACGGCGGTGGTCGCAGCGCAGCTGGGCATTCAGGTCCATTGCGTCCAGGTGCTCTCGAACCACATCCATGAGGTGCTCACGGACACCCGGGGCAACCTTCCGAAGTTCTTCGAGCTGCGAAACCGGTTGCTGGCCAACGCCGTAAAGTGCCATCGCGGCTGGCCGGAAGAAGTCTTCAGCCGAACTGCAATGAGCTGCGTAGAACTTCTGACGGCCGGGTCGATCGTGAACAAGATCGCCTACGTGATTGCCAATTGCGTCGCGGCCTTCCTGGTTCGCTCGCCAAAGGCCTGGCCGGGCGTGAAGGTCCTTGCGGATGATATCGGTCGCCGAGTCGTGCGTGTTCGGCGACCCGACGTGTATCTCGATCCCAACAATCCGCAATGGCCGGAGACCGCCGAGATCGCGATCACTCTCCCGCACCAACTGTTGAAGGCCCATGGCAATCGAGACGCCGCATGCCGCACGATCCAGAAGGTGGTGGACGACAAGGTCCAAGCAGCCCGTGCAGCCGCCCGACGCGAAGGGCGCGGGTTCCAGAACGCCAAGCGAGTGACGCGTGTCAAGGTAACGTCCCGCGCTGCCAGCTGGGAAGAGTTCGGAGAGCGCTTCCCCCTGTTTTCGGCGTCCGGCAACGCCAAAGCGGCCGCGCACTGGCTTGCCCACCGCCGCCAGTTCCTGGAGGCGTACCGGGCCAGTCTAGAACGCCTCAAGCGGGGCGTGAGCAAGGTCCTATTCCCACCCGGCACCTGGAAACTCAGCCAACTCTACGGCGTCCGCTGCGCGCCAACGCCCGCATAGCCGACCTTCCTGTTGGCCAAGCCCGAACGGTCACTACGATGCAACCGAGAGGTTTGTCCATCGCCGGTTCTTACGCGCCAGCGCGGCGCAGCGGCGCGCTTGACCGAGGAAACAGCCACCAGTTCGTCCAATGCTCGCTGTCCCTCGAGCCGCGCCGGTCGCAGCTGAGCTGCATCGGCAGGTTCACCCTCGGTCGGATCTTCCGGCTTCCGTCCGTTATCTGTCGGATCTGAGCTGCATCGGCGGTTCACCCTCGGTCGGATCTTCCGTTGGGATCTTCCGTTGCGGTTCACCCTCGGTCGGATCTTCCGTGGGATCTTCCGTTCGAGAGCTGCATCGGCAGGTTCAGGATCTTCCGTTCGAGAGCTGCATCGGCAGGTTCACCCTCGGTCGGATCTTCCGGTCGGATCTTCCGGGATCTTCCGGTCCGTCCGTTCGAGAGCTGCATCGGCAACGCTCCGGTCAAGATCGAGTACGCCATCGACCGGTTTGCCATGGAGGTAAAACGCCAGCTCGACGTATTGGACAAGCGGTTGGCGGACAATCGCTACCTTGCGGGGGATGACTCCCTCGGTCGGATCTTCCGGTCCGTCCGTTCGAGAGCTGCATCGGCAACGCTCCGGTCAAGATCGAGTACGCCATCGACCGGTTTGCCATGGAGGTAAAACGCCAGCTCGACGTATTGGACAAGCGGTTGGCGGACAATCGCTACCTTGCGGGGGATGACTACACAGTCGCGGACATCGCAACCTGGCCTTGGTACGGCGCACTAGTCGCCGGACACGTTTACGACGCCGCGGAATTTCTGGATGCCGCCAGTTACATTCACGTAAACCGTTGGACCAAGGAAATCGCCGAGCGCCCCGCCGCCAAGCGCGGCCGCATGGTCAATCGCTCCTTCGGCAAGCCAGAGACCCAGCTGTGGGAACGCCACGACGCCAGCGACTTCGAAACCAAGACACAGGACAAGCTGAATCCGTTGGACTAGCCGCCCCACCTACTTTGATGAATCGATGACACCGTCGCCATCGAGATCACGCTCGACGCTGATGAGTTTCCCATTCCGGTAGCGCCGCATTTCATCTGTGTGTGCGTCGGCGTCGAGGTCCGACAGCTTGGCCACCACCGCTCCGGCCTCGTCGTGCAGCTCGACGACGTCCACCAAGCCATCCCCGTTCAAGTCCAACGCCCGACACACCAGATTGCCAGCCTGCTTCACCACGTACACGTCCGGGCGCCCATCTCCGTTTAGATCGGTCGCCGTGCCCTGATCCACGGGGCACACACTCATCTCCGGCAGCCGCCCTCCCCGACCGCCTGCTTCGAGCTCGGAAGGTGGGGGCGTCCTCGAGCCCCGCCGCCTGATGTTCGCGCCCGCATTGGCCGCCTCCTGGTCGGACGATCCTGCGGCGCTTGGCACTTGGACGACCGTCGGCGCCTGAGGCTTCGGAGGAGTTGGCGTATCGGTGCGCGTATTGGCGGCCCCACACGCACCGGCGCAGCTTGCCGCCAGCGTGGCCAGCGCCGCTCGCCACATATTTGGTCCCTGCAGACCCCAGCAAGCTTCTCGCACTCTCACTCTCTTGCAGTGTAGATGATCCGAGCGCGCTGTGCGCTGGCGCGATGGTCGCGGTCACGCAGCAAGGTAGCGCTCTGAGACGGAACCGATTTGTCCCGCAGCATGGCCAAGTACTCGTTGGCCATGCCGCGAACCGATGGCGATTGAGACGGATCCCTCGTGAGGCGCCGCATAGTCGTTCGGCACTTGCTCCCGAGCACGCTGAGGGACCAAAAGGCGTCATCGACAGCTTGGCGCTGAGCTCCGGCCGCTGCGTTGCCCACGAGCTCGCATGCTCGTGCCGGCTTGCGGCGTGCGACAAGCATCGCGGTCAGCTCGCGATCGAAGACCGAGCGGCTCAGCAGGCCCAGAGCGAAACGACTGTCACCACGACGTGCCAACTCTTCGATCACGTGACCTTGTTCGGTGATGTTGACTGCGCCGCGCCGGTCCCAGCGTTTGCTCGAGAAGCGACGCGTCGACTTGGCGATACCCAGGCGCAGGCGCGCTGCAGCGAGATCCGTCGCGCCGACGAGCTCGAGGCGCAAGGCGTAGTAGGCTGCGATCCACGGTGCGGTGCCCTCATCTGACGGATCCTCGATCAGAGCCTCCAAGTCGCGTCGTGCTTTCGGATCGCCCATGGCGGCCAGCGCCGCCAGGTGCAGCGCCCGTTTCGTCGGCGAATAGCGTCGGTCGCGTTCGTTCTTGACGATGTCGGGCTTCTTCGAGCGGGCCTTCAACCAGACCAGCAAGCGGCGCCGGGCATCGACGTCGTCTTGACTGGGTTCACTATCCCGGGTGCGTACGAGCCAGTTCAGGAGCGCCTCGTAGCGCTGGCGGTGCATCCAGACGTCTGCTTCGTCAGAATCATGGCCGGGAAACACGACCGGCATCCACTTGCTGTAGCAAGCGACGGCACGCTGGGTGCGCAGATCCGTTGCGAGCTCGCGGCGCAGCTCCGTCCACAATTGGGTGTTGCCCATGCGAACCTGCGCGGCGACTAGTTCGCAGGCGCCGGAGAAGTGTCCGCGGGCGGCGGCGTCGTCAGTCACGAGAGTGAAGGCGGCCCGCTCGATCACATCCCGAGCTCCAGCGCTGGGTGTGATGACGAGGGGCAGCACGTCTTTCAGTAGTTGGGAGTTCTTTTTCAGCACGCCAGGATTTCGTGTCGCCCGGCGGATCAGATCGAGGGCGTAGGCTTGAGCGCGCAGAGGGTCGAGGCGCGGCAGCGTGTCCAGGGTGTCGCGCCAAAGGTTGAATCCGTCCCGTTCGAGGCTGCGTAGCAGCGCCAACACCGCCGGGCTCGACGCGCGGTCCCCCATGTCTGCCAGTGCCCGGGCGGCATAGTGCTTGTTGCGTCGCAGCTGGGAGAGTCTAGGCCGACCAAAGCGTTCGCGCGAAAACACGACGTGGAAAGTGCACGTAACCTCCGATCCACGAACAAGTTTGTTTCATTCAGGGTGGAATGACGGCTGATTTGAGAGAACAGAGGCCATTCGTGATCCAGCAGACCGACGGGCGCAGGTACTTCGGCTGGTCGCAACGTCATGAGCAGTTCGTCGTCTCTATCGCGACGGACCAAGCCCACTCGGGAACTGAGCTCGTTCGAATCGAAAGTTTCGCCGGCGCTGGCTAAACCCGGCGCGACACGCGACTGCGAGCGTTCAATCATCGGGTGACTGTGGCATGCTCCGGCCCATAGTCATGCGAGCCTACCTAGCAGCTCTTGTCGCCGCGTTGATGTTACTAACCTCCCGTGCATCGCAGGCGACATCCTGTGGGCCGGCCGGGTTCGAGGACTCGAAGGAGGGCGCTCGATTCGTATTTTCGGGCACGGCCACAGCCATGGGCAACACAGGCCAGTCGCCTCGCGCGGAATTCCAAGTTGATAGGGTCTTCAAAGGGGACGTCGCCAAGCATGTGTATATCGAGTCGCTTGGCATGCGGAGCGCCTCTTTCGAATCTGGAAAGCGCTACCTAGTGTTCGCCAATCTGACCAAGAAGGGTGAACTCTCAGCAAGTTTGTGTGGTGGCACGCGGATGGCACCGACCGATTGGATCAAACGGTTGGGGCCCGGCCGTGCGCCAAGCACCAGCGACGGCGGCGCTGGAAGTGTACGGCCTGCCACGTGGCCGGCGAAATCAAGCTCGGACGCGGCGACGCGCAAGGGGTGTGGCGCGTGCTCGGCTCTCAGCTCGAAGCCGCGTCCCTACGAGTGGCTCTGGTTCTGTGGCGCGGTGTTCTTGGCAGGAGCACGGCGTCTCGGGCGGCCCGCGTAGCTCACTCCAACACTTGCACGTCGCGCCAAAATGCAACGTGGTCTTTGAGCTCCGCAGCCGTCCCTAGGGGTTGGGTAGTACCAAGCTGCACCTTCGCTGACCTTGTCGCCGACGCGCACCGAGTAGTAGCTTGCGTGACCCTTCCAAGGGCAGAACGAGGTCTTGTCACTCTGTCGAAGTGCTTCATCTGCAGGGAGCTGGCGGAAAAGTAGTGGTTGCCCTCGACCACGACAGTGGCGTCGCTTTGGGCGAGGGTTTCACCGTTGCTGCACGCATCTTGTTGCCTCCTCGACATTACAGTCGGCGTTTGCTTGGGAGCCAGCGTGGGGCCGGTGCAGACCTCGCTTGCCGAGCCAGCGCACCATCTTCGCGTGAACGCGTTCGCAGAGCATGCTGAGTTCGAGGGACGTGGGCACTCGGATGCGGATGAACTCCGCGCGCGCGTCGCCATCCCGCACGAACACACCGTCGGGGAACACGGCGTGGACGTGGGTGTTCAAGTTCATGCTCCCGCCGAAGCGCCGCGGGAACGTAACGCCACCTCCGCGAGACCGAAGGGAATCCCCCTGGCGCACGGGCACGTCTGGTAGCACCGAGTCAACCAGGTGGGCCGCAGTGCTGCGCATCCGGCGGGCGTTGCAGGAAGGGCACACGCCCCGACGCTTGCAAGAAAACGCGACGACGAGTTCCTCGCCGCAGGACCTGCAGCTGGCTCGCAGGAACCCGTGCGCTAGGATCCCGCACTTCAGATAGGCGCGGAGCTCCTTTTCGACGTAACGCGGCAGTCCCCGACCGTCATGAGCACGCACCTCGGCCAGGTGCTCCACGAAACACACTCGAGCCGGACCAATTGGCGCTGCGCACTTCGGCGGTGGGCTTACGCACCCCAAGGCAAGGCGGAGCGCTGAAGCCAGAACTATGAAGGACAGAGTCGGCCCTGGTGTAGGGACGTGGACAGTCGGCGCGCCACAAACGCAAGGCGGAAGTGGTGAGCGGGCTCGGGCCGCATGCGATGCCTTCTGACACAGGGCTGTTGACGACGCTATAATAGGATCATGCTGCCGCCTCC
This sequence comes from Polyangiaceae bacterium, assembly GCA_965222375.1. Taxonomy (GTDB): domain Bacteria; phylum Myxococcota_A; class Polyangia; order Polyangiales; family Polyangiaceae; genus JACKEA01. The sequence continues at coordinate 1,512,731 of CBDCTZ010000015.1, read as the reverse complement.
CACGGACCTGTTGCCGATATCGGCGTCGCCGAACCCGGTGATCGAGGCGTACAAGAAGGATGTCGATCGCACGCTGCTGCGGGAGAACTTGAAGCTCACGACAGCGCAGCGAGTGGAGAAGATGGTCGCAGCCCTGCGCTTTGCCGAGGAAGTCAGAGCATCTCGACGGAGGGTACCGGGGACGTGACGGATTTCGAGTGTCTGCTCTCCGTGCTGACGGCGGGTGGCGTCGAGTTCGTCATCATTGGCGGTTTCGCCGCGACCGCCCACGGCTCCGCGCACGTCACGGTGGATCTCGACATCGTGTACCGACGCTCGGCAGAGAACATAGCCAAGCTCGCTGCAGCGCTTCACCCCCTAGGAGCGTACCTGCGCGGCGCGCCACCGGGGCTGCCGTTCCGGTTCGACGCAGCCACCATCGAGCGCGGGCTGAACTTCACGCTTACGACGAGCGCTGGAGACCTCGACGTGATGGGAGAAGCCACGGGTGGAGGAATCTATGAAGCCCTGCTACCCCACTCGGAACTGCGCCAGCTCTACGATCTCGAGTGTCGCTTCGTCGATCTGGAGACGCTGATCCACCTGAAGCGCGCCGCCGGGCGGCCCAAGGATTTGGAGCGCATCGCGGAGCTGGAGGCGCTGCAAGAGGAGCTTGAAGAAGGCAAATAGTCGACAGGCGCGCGTACCCAGCGCGTGGAGTGCCGAGCGCGCCAGAATGCTCGACGGAAACGGAGTGCCGTGCGTGGCGTGCCCCGCGGTCCCGCCGCTTGCCGTGATATCGCCGGTGCCCTGAGTCCTTCGCCCCAATTGGTGGCGTGGCGTAGTCGGGAGCTACAAATGCTAACAGTCCCCCAAACGATCCAGACACAGGCGGATCAGCTGTTGCGATCGATTCGCTGTGGCCGCCGCGGTCGTAGGCTTCGGTGCATGTGGGTGTGGGAAATACCCGATAGGGATCATCCCCCACTCGCTGTTAGCGGTCATGAAAAAGGGCGCATAGATGGGCGCGTCTAAGTGGGCTTGTTCGCCTTTTTGGAGGCGGCGCGTTCTTTGGCTTCCTTTGCGCGGTAACTCTGGCCCTGGATGTGGATGACTTCGCAGCGGTGGATGAGGCGATCGACCAAGGTGACGACGCAGGCGGCGTGGGGAAAGACGTCGGGCCACTCGCTGAAGGGCTTGTTCGTGGTCAGCACCACGGGCTTGAGCGCCTCGTAGCGTCTGGTGACGACCTCGAAGAGCAGATCGGCATAGCGGCTGTCGTAGGAAAGGTAACCGACCTCGTCGACGCACAGGAGCTGCGGGTGGGTGTATTGGCGCAGGCGACGGCTGAGGGCGGCGCTGCTGTCTTGACCCGCAAGTTCGTTGAGCATGGCGCTGGCTGTGGTGAAACGCACCGTATAGCCGCGCATCACGCAGTGATGTGCGAGATTTTTGAGCAACATCGTCTTGCCGACGCCGTTGGGCCCAAGCAACACGGCATTGGCGCCTTCGGCGAATAGGTTGAGGCGAAAGAGCTCGTCGACGGAGCTCTTGTCGATCTTCTTCGGCCACTTCCAATCGAAGTCGGTGAGCGGCTTGAATCGACCCAGCCGGGCATTTTTGATGCGACGCTCCAGACTGCGCCGGGTGCGTTCGGCTTCCTCGTAGGCGAGCAACGGACCAAGCCAATCTGCGCTCACCACGTCGTCCCAGTTGGCCAGAAGACCGTGCAACCCCAGGCGGTGCGCACGCTCTCGCAGATCCTTGTCAGCCTGATCGCTCGTCGTCGTTGTCATCATCGTCTCTCCCAATACCGTCGTAGTCGCTGAGTGAATGCGGGGTGACGACCGGGCCTTGCACGCGGTCGTCGTCGGGAAGATGTCGCCCCACGGGTGGAGGGGTGCCGCGCTCGTAGCGGCGTCGCTCCAGGACGTGGTGCACAGCCGCAAGGTGTGGTGTGCCGAGTTGCACAACCTCGGCCAGCGCAGCTTCCAGCTCCGCGGCCCCAACTCGGTCCAGCTGCTTGAGCATCGCAATCGTCGCGCCGCCCAAGTTCTTGCCCTGCTCGGCCAGCACTTTGAAAAGCTTTCGGGAAGATGGCGCCGCGTGATGCAAGCGATCAAGGCCGCGATGCGCGTGGGCTTGCCGTTTCCACTCTGCAAGCGCCGCAATGTGTGCCGGCTCCTCGATCGCCTGACGGCGATCCCAGCACCGGGCGTGCTCCGCGATGGTGTCTTCACCGTCGAGGACACGCACGGTCGTCATGCTTGCCACCACGGTGAGGCTCCTGCGTGTATGCGTTGCCGGAATGGAGTAGTCGTTCAGGTCGAAACGCACGTAGGGCGTCTTGCCCACGGCAACCTCGATGCGCTCGTCGGTCAAAAATGGATTGCTCGGTAGCTCCAACAGACGCGGCTTCTCTTCGGCGAAGGCCTCCGAGACGTTCAGGGTCTCATCCTCGGGACAACGACGCTCCGCCGCAGTGCCCAGGCACCAGTCGAGTGCTTGCTCATTCAGATCGTCGAGATCGCGATACTCGCGTGCGGCGAAGAAGCTGGATCTGATGTAGCGGATCGCGCGCTCGACGCGGCCCTTCTCATTGCCGCGTGCCACCGCGACTGGGCGTGGCTCGTAGCGATAGTGGCCAGCTAACTCCAGCAGCGTGGGGTGAAAACGGATCGCATCGCCCTTGCGCTCCAGCACCGCACTCTTGAGATTGTCGTACAGCAGGACCCGTGGAACGCCTGCCCAGAAATCAAACGCAGACACATGCCCGTGAAGAAAACTCGACATGTTGGCGTTCAGGTAGAAGCGTAGAAACACCATCCGCGACCAGCTGAGCACCATCACAAATGCCATCAGCTGCCGGCTCGCTCGCCCAACTGAAAGAGTCCCGAAATGCGCCCAATCCACTTGGCCCTGTTCGCCAGGCAGCGTGCGCAAACGCATGTACGCTTCCGCTGTTGGTCGCGGTCTGTGTCGAGCGACGATGCGGCGAAAATGATCTGAGCCGCCCTGGTAGCCCCGCTCTTTCGCCATCGCGTAAACGCGGATCGCCGGCAGCTTCGGGTACTGCGCCAGCGTCTCGATGATCAGTGGGACGTAGGGATCGGTAATTGACGGACGCAGACTCCGGGACACCGTGTCGACCCCGGCGTCTCGCAGGACACGCCGCACCGTGCCGTGGTGGATGCCAAGCTGCTGGGCAATCGTCCCGATCTTCCACTTCTCCGCGTGGTACAGCCGGAGGATTTCGGCTCTGCGCTCCTTGCTGATCACCGCGCACCTCGTCCACGCATGCGACGAAAGTCACCCACGCCTCGTAGGCGCTTTGGGCGGGCGCGGCCGGCGACCTCGTACTGCACGAGTTGGCTTTCCCCGGGCCATAGCTCGTCGCCAAACAGCCCCGAGTCGAGCCAACTTGGGCAGTTCTGCTCCGCAGTAATCGCAACGCAGAGCTTCGCCCCGCTCCACAGCGCGAGCCCTTCGAGCAATGTCAGAAGAGCGCGAGGGTGAGACGGTCGCAGCGACAGCCTCGCTTTCAGCACATCCCCTTGTTCCGGAGACGTCACCAGAAGCTGCATCTCCGTTTTCGAAACCTGAAGCTGGGCTGTCAGACGCATCATTGGGGTTAGCCTCGAGGACGGCGTGCCGTGCCGCCTCACTCTCGGGTCCACTGCTGCGCCCGCTGGCGTCTAATGACGAGGGGTGATGCGTCACTTTTTCTCGCCGCCGCGCCCGGTGACGGGCTTGTCGCTCTGCGTGAAGCCGCGCTCCACGGCGCGTGCGCTGGTACCGAGCCCCCGCCTCTCGCACGCTTTGGCTGCGACTTATTGAAGCGCAGTCACTGCTGCAATACAGCTGCCCTCGGTCGCAACGTTGGCAAAGCTTCACCTGGCCGTGGCACCGCTGACAGTTGAAAAGCCGGAACGAATCGCTGATCGCGGACTCCGCCCAGCAGTTTTCTGGATCCGTACGCCGCTATCAGCGATGCTTGCGCCACAACTGATCGCGGTTGGAAAGGCTCGGGTTGCGCCCCGGGCCTTTCATCTATCTGGGCATCGAGATCATCCAAGCGCCCACCCGACCGGGCCCAATTTCACGCGCTCTATCCGACGGCGTAAATCCGGGCATCACTCACGCGCAAATATGGGCACCTCCGCCATGCCGCCCACTTAGACGCCGTTTCGGATGCCCGTTGACACTCGCTGAGACCCAACGCCAACGTCGGGTTCGGAGCGCGCACGCGCCCAAGCCAGCCGATTGGAGGGCTGGCTCGCGCCATTTGGGGTTCAAGCGTTGCGCATCGCTGTCAGGAGAGGCGCATCGCCCGGGTGCAAATCAACGGGACTTTGTGATTTGGGACAGCCGGCACACCGCTTGCTACGCTTGCTAGGTATGTTCGGAAGATCTGCCATGACTAGAGTGCGCTTTCAGGTCCTCCTTGTTGCAGGTCTGGTTGCTTGCAGCGCGAGCTGTGGCTCCGGGACGGATGACGGCAACTCGGGCTCGGGAGCCACCGGGGCAGGTGGTGCTGCGGCAGCCGGTGGTGTGGCAACCGGCGGCGCAGCCGCGGGTGGCAGACCCGCTGGAGGCGGTGCGTCGGCGTCGGCGGGCGCAGGTGGCTCAGCCAATACGGGCGGATTTCAAGACAGCGGACCGCCGTCGACCAAGAACGTTCTCTGGAATGGCGGCTTCGATGGCGTGGCTCACGGTGACTATAGTCAGTGGCCGAGTGTGAGCGACTCTAGTTCGGTAGCGCTTTTTTTTTCCGTGCCGGAGTATGGCCGCCCGATTCAATACGGTGGGCAGACGCACGTTGGTGATGGTTCCCTCACGGAGCTTGTTGCGACGTCAGCGCGCACGGTGAATTCGATCAAGTTCGCACAAGGCCCAACACGCTGCGGCGACTACTCGAACAAGTCGACGGTGAAGAACTCCGTGCACGGCTCCGAACCCGCTGACTGCGACGGCAGCAACTGCGAGCGCCGGCGCACGGAGTTGAACGAGCAAGCAGCAATCCCGACGCACAAGCAGGGCATGTACATGAGCCAGCAAAAGCGCACGGAACTGGCGAACTCCTGGGACGATGAACACACCGAATTCATATTGTGAGGCCCTCGGGATCGACGTGCCCCGGCTTGAGGCCGCGAAGGACCGCCCGGACGCCAACTACTATTCGCTGCTCATCGTTGCCCTGCTCGAGCGCGGTAAACCGATCACCCTCGAGGATGCGGCCCAGCGTTTCGAGGAAGCGGGCGTGGCTCCCCAGGCGCGGTCACTGGCGTCTCTCAAGAGATGCAAACCGGGCCGACCGCCGATCTATCGGGACGGCGATCACTACTCGCTGGATCCACACGACGATGAAGCGGACCTGTGGACCTTTCGTCTCGGACTGCGACCACCGAAGGCCGTGCCTCTGCGGGTCGTACGGCCCGAGGCTGGTCCTGTTCCATCTCTCGATGAGCCCCTGACGATCGAACACCTCGACGAAGCATGGCGCGATGGCATCCCGAGCACATGTTCCGCCCAGCGCATCGCGATTTGCGTGCTCGATGCCCATCGACGGGCGATGAAATCGGACGAGGTCCTCGGCTTTGTTCGCACTCGCAGCCAGTCGGGCATGCTGTCGGCGGATTCGGCCAAGTATTGGCGCCGTGGTGCCGCGATCAGGGTCCACGACAACGGGCTGTGGGAGCTCGACGTCGACCACGCCGCCGTGCCTTCGGCAAGACAGACCGTTCGGGAGCGGATCGAGCTAGTCAGACGGTGGGCTCAGATGCGCCCAGACCGAGCCGTGATGGCAGCCAATCGCAAGCGGTTCGAGCGTGAGCGCCAAGCTCACGCCGAAAGGCTCGGCGACATGCGACGCGTACTGGTCCACGCTTTTCCTGCGAAGAAGCCCGAGGCGCTGGTCCTCTTGGACGTACAGCAGCGTGAGCTCACGACGTTCTTGGGCGACGAGATCGCTGAAGCCACCCGCAAGCTCACCGACTACGAGATCATCGCCGGTGTGGATGTCCGCGGGCTTCTCCGAGTGTTGGGCTTCGAACCTGGTGAGCGCCGTCTTGGCGAGCTCGGTCCGCCCCAAAAGACACGGCAGCTCAACAAGCAGGGACGGACCCTCAAGATCACCACGAAGCTGCTGGTGCAGGGATCGTGTGGGATCGGACGGCCCTTTGGTGACGAGAAGGTGCTGCGACGTTACTGGAGCCAAGAGCAGCACTCCAAGCTGCGACGCCGGCTGGAGGCGGACGCCAAGTCGCTTTTTGCGCTCTACGAGTATGGTCGCCTGCACGGCACAGTGCGACTCCGCTGGGGGTTTCTCGATGAGAGGCTTCCCGCTCCATGGGTCCATCGCGATGAGATGACGTTGTACAACCTCGAGGAGCAGGCGTGCGAGCGCGGTGTTCCTCTCCAGGTGGTCGTGGGGAGTGCCCCGGGCTGGGCGGACCCATGGTCACGGGGACAACTTGCTTTCGTGGAGAAACAACCCGAGGGTTGGCGCTCGTGGCTCGTTGATGAAAGCGGTCACGTAATCGACAAGGCAGAGATCCAGCGAGCCCGCCTTGCCGAAGCATGAGGGACTTCCTCGACGTCTAGATCCTCGCGCAGGGCCGAGAGTTCGGAGGCGAGGTCCTGGCCGAAGCGGTCGACGCGACGTTTCGGGCGCCGTGCTTCGCTTTCCGACGGAAGTCCCGGTCGCGTCGACGCCAGCATTTCACTCGGCCACGCCGATGCAAGCGCAGTGGACTGCCTACCTACGGAGGACACTCGTCGATGGGGCGATGCCACCCCTCGACCAGGTCACCTGATGCTCCGCAACCCGATCTACATGGGCGAGTTCGTGTGGGAACGCATAGGACACGGCAGTTCGTGTCCCGGCTTGGCTCCGTGTTGCCAGCGCCGGGGCAAGGCGTGATCGGAGAGCCGCGACGTGGCGTGGCGGGCGGACGTGGTGGAGATGGATCGGGTTCTCCGGGCGTTCAGAGAGGGCGGAGAGGGTTTGAGTCGCGGGGTCACGGGGTGGCTGTCGGCTTCGCGGGCTTGAAGATCAGGATGGCGATGTCGTTGTGGCCACCGTTCGCGTCGCAGCGGATCTCCGAGAGCACCATCGCATCGAGCTTCTTGCCCTGGACTGTGAGCGCGACCGATGCACCGCCGATCGGCGGAAGTACTCCCTCGGCGAGGAGCGCGACCGCGGTGGGCATCTTGGTGTAGACGGTCACCGTGCCGTCATCGCTGACTGTTCCCCAGTGGTGCTTCAGCGGGAAGCCGAGCAACGCGATCGCGCCGGGCGTTCCGGTCAGGCGGATCCTGGCCTCGTCGAGGAACTTGCCGCCAATCGCCACGCGCTTCTCGATCGGCGGCGTGACCTCCGCCTCGACGCCATCCGGCAGCTCGATCTCGCAGGACAGCCGAGGCCGTCCGTCGTCGCCGACCTTGAGCGACCAGGCCCCGACGAGGCGCGGGTCGAAGGCGATCTCCCTCTCGAGCCAGCGCTCCGAGAGCAACTCGTAGGCCTCGGCATCCTCGGCCGCGGTCGTCTTGCCGGTCATCTTGCGCCGCAAGTCGTTGAGCGCTTTGGGCCTGGTGGGGCCCCAGATCTTCGAGGCCTGTGCCTTGGCGCTCCAGAACCTGATAGCGAGGTCGCGGCGCCCGGCCGCTCTCCGCATACGACGACATGCCGCCATGAGGGCGCTGTCCGGGGGAGAGAGCAAGGTGTTACGAAACATCGGTCATTACGATTTTAGACAGACGTTTCGCAACACCGCGCCTGCCCCACTAGGAACGAAGTCGTTCCCACGCTGGCCGTTGATAACGAATCCGTTCCTAGCGCCGCTTCCTCGTTAGGAACGAATTCTTTACTAAATAGGCGTCCTGGGAAAGAATTCGCTACCAGCGGAGAGTCCTAGGCACGAACTCGTTCCGAGCGGGATGCGGCGATGAAGCAAAGGAAAACAGGCACCTACGAGCGGACCATGGTGGGCGGCGAGGAGGTCGCAGCCTTCATTCCTGCGGCGCTGCCACCCACACGACCGAAGCTCGCCATCGAAGGGGCCCTCGACGAGCGGCTTCGCGCCGCGGAGCAGGCGCTGGTCCGACTCGAGCTTGCCGGCGAGATGGTGCCGTCGCTCGACTGGTTCATCTATGCCTTCGTCCGCAAGGAGGCGGTGGTCTCCTCGCAGATCGAGGGCACGCAGGCGACCCTCGTTGACCTGCTCACCTTCGAGGCCGAAAGCGACGCGGGACCAAGGAGCGCCGACGTCGAGGAGGTCTGCAACTACCTCGACGCCCTCAACTTCGCGCGAGCGCAACTCGCCGACGCCTCGGGGTTGCCGCTGTCGATGCGGTTGCTGAACGAAACGCACGCGCGCCTCATGCAAGGCGTTCGCGGCGCCGACAAACAGCCAGGCGAGGTGCGTCGCACGCAGAACTGGATCGGCGGGAGTCGTCCAGGGAATGCGGCCTTCGTGCCGCCGCCGCCACACACCCTCGGCGAACTGCTGTCGGCGTTCGAGAAGTACATCCACGCAGGCGATGACTTGCCGCCTCTTGTTCGCGCGGGGCTTCTGCACGTTCAGTTCGAGACCATCCATCCCTACCTCGACGGCAACGGGAGAATCGGGCGCCTTCTGGTCACACTGCTGCTCGAGCACTGGAAGCTGCTCACCAAGCCGCTGCTCTACCTGAGCCTCTTCTTCAAGCGGCACCGCAGCGACTACTACGACCGCCTCGGCGCCGTGCGAACGAGCGGCGACTGGGAAGGGTGGACCGACTTCTTCTTGGACGGTGTCGCGACCATCGCCCACGAGGCGGTCACCTCCGCGCGCGAGCTCTTCACGTTGGTCACCGACGATCGATCACGCGCCCTCGATCACGCGGGCACCTCAGTCGCCGCAGTGCGCCTATTCGAGCTGCTGCCACGGCATCCCGTCGTGTCGGTGGCCTTCGCCATCAAGCAACTCGGCGTCAGCAAGCCCACCGCCGGGCGCGCCGTCGAGGCACTCGAAAAGGCCGGCGTCCTCGCCGAGACCACCGGCAAGAAGCGCGACCGCTCATGGGTGTACCAGCGCTACCTCGACAAGCTGCGCGTCGGCACCGAACTGGAGACACCGGGGCGACCATGAACTCGTTCGCAAGAATCCGAGGGATGTCCGTTGAGTTGGCGTCGACACTATTGGTAGTGCCACGCCGCATGAACGGGGCCCATCGCCGGCTGGGGTCACGAATCATGCGATGGTAGGGAGGGAACGCCGTCCCTACTTTCCAGGTCAAGAGAGTCCAAACATCGCTTTTCGGCGTGATCGAGGCGGCGAACCAGAGCCCTTGGCTCGGAGCCTTTGCAGGCTCGGGCGCGACTACTAGCATCGATCTCGATGACGCTGCGGTCGATCTCATCGCGGACGAACTCGAACTGGAAGCCGAGGGGCTCGCAGCCGACGCCACCAGGTATGTGGGAGGACTGTACCGTCCGAAGGCTCGCGGCATGGGGGGATCTCGGCTCGGCGATTTCGGAGAGGTGATCGCTTTTCTACTGAACCGTGGCAGCGGCAGCGAGATCGTCCGCGTGGTTTCCTGGCGTCGCGGACCGGGGCAGCCGTGCCAACCCACCCGCTACTCGCGTTCGTCACGTTGAGCGTGATCGACGAGGGCGTGGCGGGGAATCGACTTCGGAAGTTGGTACAGCCGCCGAGCGCCATGGTGCGCGTGGCGTTGTAGGTGTTGGTGCCCTCCATGCCCGCGCGCCCAATCTCCTGGATCGTGCCGCTGGTCTCGAAGGCCGAGTTGGTGGTCGACGACATGGGCAGCGTCCACGTCCGCGTCCAACTGCTGAAGGTCGGGTCGAAGGAGTTCTCGTGGAGGAACTCGATCTCCGAACGCGAAAAGCGGAAGCCCCCGGAGAACCAGCTCGTCGAGTCACGCACCCACTGCGTCCCGTCCCACGAGACGTTGATGGTGAACCAGATGGACGTCGTGTCGGCGTAGACGCGCAGACGCCCGGCCGCGCCTCCAACACCAATCGCGTCCCAGAGCAGCGCCTTGGTGCCTCCGAGGTTCGGCTGACGGATGGTCCGGTGGTTGCCGGCGTTGGCCCTCGTTGCCGCGGTAGTGGTCGTCCTCGAAACAAGTTTGGTTCATTCAGGGTGGAATGACGGCTGATTTGGACGCTGTTCGGCGCTGCGAACCTCGGCTCACCTAGGCTGCACACCATCAAGTACTCGACCATCAACGCCGCGGCTTTTACGGCGCCCTTCTCACTCTACGAGGTTGTGAGTAGCGCCGGCACAACAAAGAACGTCAACGTGCTCTTGACGACGAACCAAGTGACCAGCAACAAGGAGGCTAGCGCGCAGTTCCGTCTCGAGTTCACCAAAACGACAGACGGCGACACGACTGCTGACTACGTGCGGTTCACCAACACGAGATATGGATAGATGCCGAAGGCTTTACGTTTCCATGACTCGGATGGCAGATTGGAGCGCCGCTCGCGGGACGCTCTGCTCCCGCCCGGCACAGGTCGCGCTTCGGCCGCAGGCTTCTCCTCCTTCGCGGCGTCTGCCAATGGGTCAGTCCCGGGTGGGGCGGATGTGTCTGTCCCGTCCATCGGGTTAGCGATGGTCACTTTGCAGCCAACTCCGTACTGCGAACGTCCCGCGGCAGAGCTATCGAATGAGCGGAGCGCAAGAGCGACGCTGGTTGCTTGAGTTATCGGCTAATTATTGGTGCAGTCGGAAGTGCACTTGCTACCTTCGCAGGAGCTGAGCGCGGTGAAAGATGCGGCTACTTTTGGATGGTTGCTCTGACATGCAGAAGCGCAGGTGGCGTTACTGCATTTCTGCAGGCATTGGATGAAGGGGATGATGTTCGGATCCGTGAAAAGGGCGGTTCGCTCCGAGCAGCACGATTTTTTCGAACAGGCATCGCAAGCATCGTCGGTACCGACGGGCTCGCAGGCGCTGCATGCCGTCCACGCGCCGGACTCCTTGCTGCAAATGCCAAGGATATCCACGTCGCCATCAGCATTGCAGCTCAGTGTTGGGGCCCCGAGGATGCAATCGCCTAGGGATTCGAATTCCTTGATGCACTTGGAAATGGCGTTGCTCTCGCACTCTTTGATGCAAGTCTTGAGCTCGTCTTGTTTGGGGCACTTCGCGCTCTCCATCCGTTGACAGACCTTTTCGCATTTCCCGCCGGAAGGGCTGCCCCCGCTGCCGCTCGCACCGCCGCTGCCGCTCGCACCGCCGCTCCCGCCTGTCGCGCCGGAGCCAGCGCTCCCACCGCTTCCCGAACTGCCACCACTTCCTGCGGTGGCCCCCGAACCCGCCGTGGCGCCGGCCCCCCCGTTGCCGCCGTCGTTGCTGTCGCTGGAACAGGCGGTGGTCAGGACTACCAAGCTCGCGATGAAAGAGACCGCCAACAAGTTTCGCATGGCTGCAGGATACCGCATCGCTGGGTCGATGCTAGAGCTAGCGGCGGTCCAAGCTCTCCCGGGTCTGTGACGGCGCCGAGGATTCAAGGGCAGCGAAGAACGAGCGCCGGGGCTTTCCGGCTGGGCCGGAGGCGTGGGCGAAGGTATGTTCGCGGCTATGCGACTTTGGCGCGTCGGGCTCGTGATCACTATTGGTATCGCTTTGGTGGGCTGCCCCCGCGGCGGCGACGGGGGCGGCGCACCGGAGTCGAGCGCAAAGGGCGGAACGCCCACCTCGAAGGCGGCAGCGACCGCTCCGGGCAAGACGCAAAAGGCTCCCGCGCCGCTCGAAACGAGCTGCACCGCTGACGGCAACTGCGTGCCTGCGCCGTCGTGTTGCCCCGAGCCCTGCTCGGCAAACGTGATCAACAAGGCGGCAGTGCCGGAGGCGCGCCGCCGCTTGAAGGATAGCTGTCCTCAGCAACCGTACGAGTGTCCCGCGGCCGAGCCCTGCGCCGAGCATGCCTACCTGTGCATAAAAGGTCACTGCAAGTTGGTCATGGGCGACAGTCCGGATTTTCGCTCTCGACGTTAGCGACTATCGGCGGAAGGTCGGGTTCGGAACGAGGAGGTCAATTCCAGTCGGAACGCGACATCGTTGGAGGCGGCCCCGCCACCACAGATGGCGCCATAGTGCGGACACGGCGGCAGACGCTGTCGCGGCACCGCAACGGCGATGGGGCACCCGAACCGTTTCGGTCGGTGCCGTAGGGGCGTTGTGGGTGCAGCCTTCGCTCCAATCGGCAGCGCGCCGTAGTTGGGAGCCACAAATACGAACAGTCCCCCCAACAAGCCAAGCACAGTTGGATCAGCCACCACGACCAGCTCCGCGAACCAAACGCAGCAAAGGACAGTTAGCTGTTGGTGAACCTCTTCTCAAGCGCGTGGACGCTGAGGGATGCGTAGATGTCGCCGACCACGGCGATTTCTCTCACGAGGGATGCGGAAGTGAAGCCACGCGTGCTTCATCTGCAGCGCTACGACTGGCTGCCGCGTCTCGTGGCGCGGTTGACCCACGCAAGCCGAGGCCCGGATGGCGCTCAGGGACATAGGTTTCAGTTCTTGCATTTGTTGCTGACACAGTTGCCCGAGCAACAATGAACGTCTTGCAAACACGATCCTGTCGGTCTGCAGCACTTCTTGCTAGTCGCGGAGCATTCCAACGGAGCGCAGCAATTGTCATTACACGAGATGCTCAGCTTCTTGCAGCCAAGGCCGCCCGTACCGCCCGTCGCGACACCTCCCGTGCCGGTTCCACCCGTACCGGTTCCACCCGTACCGCCGGTGACCACTCCTCCCGTACCGCCCGTCGCGACACCTCCCGTGCCGGTTCCACCGGTTGCCGCTCCGCTAGTTCCCCCTGTGGCACCCCCGTCCGTGCCGGTTCCACCCGTACCGCCGGCGTCAGCACCACCCGTTGCAATGCCACCGGCGCCCGCTGCAGCTCCGCCGCTCCCCGGGAATCCCCCCCCGGACACTCCTCCACTTTCATGACCGGCTTGGCCGCTTGTGCCTGATGCGCTACCGCCTCCACCGTAGAAGTCGTCGCGCTCAGGTGCGAGCAGAGTGCAGCCGGCCAACAGGGCGCCAATGGCGATGGGGACATGGATGGTCCAGCGCAGTCTCATGACAATCCGGTGGTTGTCCTTCATCTTGCTTGCCGTTGCCCGAAAGCCCAAAGCCTACAAACCCCGCTAACCCTAGCACTGCTAAGCCACTGAGCAGCCAGGTTGCTGCCGGTACCGTCGACGACGTCGGTGATTTCCGTGGGCTCGACGCCTTGCACAGGTGTCAGATCGGCTTCGACGGTGATGTTTGCCTGGCGCCTCGCGAGCGTCACGGTACTCGTGTCAGGTTGGGGCGGGACGACTTCCGCCACAGGCTGAACTGCGTGCGCGCCTCGTCCTGTTCTGAGCGCTGTCCCGTTTCATGTGCCGCGATGTACTCGTCCACGCCTTGAGCTCTTGTGTCCCACACGGATAGCACGCCAGTCAATGCCACCAGCAACCGAAGACTAGACGAATTCATTGCGAACACTGACGTCTAGATTCTGACACGACCGGCTCGTGCACGCGTGCGCGGCGCCTTTGACAGGTGTCCGGGTGCGTGGTCTCGTATGCATCCCGCCTTTGGCGGCTGCGTGCTCCGCCTCTGCAGACCAGAGGACACACGCTGGCTCCGAAGGTGAGCGACGCGCGAGTCGCTGCATCGCGACTTACGACAGTACGTTCTACGCCGACCCCGAACTATCTGGCGGACAGTACGTTCTACGCCGACCCCGAACTATCCGGCGGACAGTACGTTCTACGCCGACCCCGAACTATCCGGCGCACTGTGCACGCTGAAAACGGGAACGGAATTTTCTTTGTTCTCTTTTGTTTCCGGCAGTCTCACGGCGCCGGAGCTCGAGGCTGAATGCGGGATGGATCGCGGCTACACGGGCGATATGCAGTACGCACCTCTTGCGAAACTGGCGCCATGGCAAAAGGGACATCGGTGTCAATGCCGCGGGTCTGCCAGTAGATCCGCGGCATTCGCCGGACCCGCTGGGGCCGACATGCGCCTGATCAAACGTCCACGCAAGCCCCCGCTGCAGCACCACCGCCAAGAGCCATCTGGCCTAGAAACGCCCCTATTCCGAGGGGGGAGCCGTTTCTAGCGGCGCCTGTAAGGAAAGCCCGCACGGCCGCTGACGTCGGCTATGATGCCGCCCCATGAAAGCCTGCGGACTTGCCCAAGGTATTACTGGCGCCCTGCTCGTGATTGGTTTCAGCTTTGCTGGTTGCGGCCCTAGCAAGCCGCCAAACGCCCCGGCGGGCGGTAGCGACGTGGCCGCCGGGATGGAGCAAACCGAGCCCGAAGCTCCGGCCGAGTCCTCCGAAGAGACCCCGATGGAACCCAGCGGCGGCGACGAGTCCCCGACGGAATCTGGCGGCGGAGACGGTGACGGCGAGACCCGCACCACCGAGTTGATCCAGAAGACCGTCGTGAACGGCCGCAAGCCGTTTCGGGATTGCTACGAAAAGGCCAAGAAGGATTTGCCGACCTTGCAGGGCACGATGACTCTGAAGTTCACCCTGGACCCGGAGGGCAAGGTCAAGAGCGCGGAGCTCAATCAAGAGCGCAGCGACCTGAAGTCCCCCGCCGTGGTGGACTGCGCGCTGGCCGAGCTCAAGAAGCTCAAGTTCCCCCCATCGTCTCGTGGCATGGAGACGACGGTGAACTATCCGTTCAATTTCAAGCCGTGACGGCGCACGGGCTCGGCCAGATGATCGTGAGCGCGAGGGGTGAGTAAGAAGCCGGACCGCCGCGGTTCCCACGCTTCTCTGCCCGAGGTGGCACAGGAGGTGCAGTCGCCGATCGTGATGATGCGTCGGCGACCCCTCGAGCCAATTCTGAAGTTTCTCGCGGATTGGCAGACCCGCCGGCCTTGGATCGTGGTGCTGGTGGTCGTGCTGAGCCTGCTTCCTGCGGCTTTTGCTGCTTCGCGCCTACAGCTGAAGACGGCTTTCAGCGAACTGCTGCCCTCCAATAAGGCCAGTGTGATTGAGCTGCACCGTGTGAACGAGCGCCTCGCCGGTTCGTCCACACTCACGGTCGTTGCCACCTCTGCCCAAGCCAACGAAGAGGGGCTCAAGAAGTTCGTCGACCGAGTTTCGCCCCGAATTCGCAAGCTGGGGTCCGACTACGTGGCCTCTGTGGATGACGGCACCCGCGAGGTCCAGAAGTTCTTCAAGCAGAACAAGCATCTGTATGCGGATCTCGAGGACCTGAAGAAGCTCCACGGCGATGTGATCGCTCGCTACGACTACGAGGTCGGCAAGGAGGCCGGTTTCGATCTGGGGATCACGGAAGACGACGACGCGCCGCCCGAGATCACCGCCGAGTCGTTGAAGAAGCGGTTTCAGAAGAAGGTCGACGAGGCGAAGAAGAAGAGCAAGGGCGTCGACGGTTACTACATCGGTGAAGACGGCAAGCTGGCGGCGATGCTGGTCCGCACGCCCCTGGGCAGCGGCGATGCCAAGGCCTTCGAGCTTCGCGATACGATTCAGAAGATCGTTGACGAGGAGGAAAAAGCTCTCGGGCTGGATCTCGAATTTGGCTACACCGGCAATCTGATCACGAGCGCGGAGCAACACAGCGCCGTCAAGAACGACCTGGCCCACGTGGGCGCTTGGGGCGTGGGGCTCATCCTCGGCGTGGTGCTGTTGTTCTTCATGCGCTTTCGCACGCTACTGGCCATGGGCGCCACGATTCTCGTCGGCTGCGTCTGGGCGTTCGGCACTGCCGAGTTGACCGTGGGCTACCTCAATACGGCCACGGGTTTTCTGGTCAGCATCATCGCGGGCAACGGGATCAATTTCGGGATCATCTTCATGGCGCGCTTCTTGGAAGCGAGGCGCGACGAGGGGCTCGATCCGGCTACCGCAGTACGCGTGGCGCATCGGGACACCCATACGGCGACGTTGGCTGCAGCTGGCGCTGCCATGATCGCCTATGGGTCCCTCGCGGCCACGGACTTCAAGGGCTTCAAGCACTTCGGGATCATCGGCGGCGCGGGCATGATCCTGTGTTGGGTGGCGACTTACACGTTTTTGCCGGCCATCCTGGTGCTGAGCGAGCGCTATTCGCCGATGTTCACTGGCAAGGAGCCGAGCTGGCGTAGCCGCATGAAGGGAATGTACGGCTACCCCTTCGCCATGGCGGCTCGGAAGTGGCCACGCATCTTGGCCGTCGTTGGCGTGGCGCTGGGGGTCGGAGCCACGGCACTGACGGTGAGGTACTTCGTCCAAGATCCGATGGAGTACGACTTGGCCAACGTACGCAACGAGCGGCTGTCGCCAACGTCGGCGGGGCGGCTGTCGCTACGGGTCGACAAGATCGTCGGTCGCCTGGGTCAAGATGGCCGCGCGATCCTGACGGATCGCCTCGACCAGGTGCAGCCCCTCGTCAAAGAGCTCGAGAAGCGGCGGGACGCCGCGCCCAAAGACCGTCGTCCCTTCGACCGAGTCGTCAGCATCTTCGACATCATTCCGCAACAGCAGGACGAGAAGCTGAAGCTGCTGGGCGAGATCGACGAGCGCCTCAAGAACGCCAAGAAGCGCGGCTTCATCTCAGCCGAGGACTGGAAGAAGCTCGAGGAACACATACCCTCCAAGCTCGAAAAGGTCGGAATCGAGGATCTACCAGAGCTCGTCGCCCGCCCCTTCACGGAAAAGGACGGGCGCCGCGGAAACATCGTGTTCATCGTGCCCACCAAGGGGCGCAGCGTGTACGATGCCCACTACTTGCTCGACTGGGCGGATAGCTTTCGCGAAGTGAAGTTGCCGAGCGGGGAAGTTATTCGCGGCTCGGGCGATCCGGTCATTTTCGCGGACATGTTGATCAACGTTGGCGAAGACGCTCCCAAGGCGATCTTGCTCAGTCTGCTCGGGACCTTCTTGGTGATCGTGTTCGCTTTTCGAGGCAAGAGCAGCGGTTGGCTCGCATTGATGGCCCTGGCCATGGGAGTGGTGTGGCTGGTGGCGTTCCTGGCCCTTCGGGACATCCGTCTGAACTTCCTGAACTTCGTGGCGCTGCCTATCAGCATTGGCGTAGGCGCGGACTACGCCATCAATGTCATGAAGAGACGCCAGCTCGAGGGCGATGAAGTCCTGTACAGCGTCTTGGTTCAAACCGGCGGTGCAGTAGTGCTGTGTTCTCTGACCACCACCTTGGGCTACTTGGCCCTTCTGCTCAGCATCAACCGAGCGGTTCAGAGCTTTGGCTTGGCTGCGGCCATCGGCGAAGTCACCACAGTGCTGGCGGCCGTGTTGATCCTGCCGGCGATTCTATTTTGGCGCGCCAAACGCAAGGGGCTCACGATGTCGCCCTCGTCGGTGGGTCGCCGTAGCTTGGCGAGTATTGCCCGAGAGTAATGGCCGCACCTTCGCTTCCTCCCCACCTGCTCGAGCGGCGGGACCCCTACAGCGAGCTTCTCGACAAGACACGAGCCCTGGCCCAGGAGCACCGAGCGCTCCGGGACGCCTGGTTCTCTCAGTTGACCCTCGAGAGCAAGGAAGAGACCTTGTTCGAGCTGGAGGTCCTGCTCAAGGCCAGCGCTTGTTTCTCGAACCCTCGCAATCACCCCGGCCCTCCACGGCGAGTGCCGGTGGTCGCCGTCGACTTCCGACAAGCCACCCTGCTGTACCGCGACGGCATGCAACGCGCACTGTCCCTCGCCCGGCAGCTGCTCGGAAAACGCGATCGCAACCTGGTCTTCCATCGCTACCTCGAGACGGTGCTGCCCGAGGACAACCTGCGCTCGCGATTGGCACGCGAGGGCAGCTCCCAGGAAAACCCAGAAGCGAGTCTGGTGGCTCTGCGTCAGGCGCTATTCACCAACGGGGAAGTCGTGGACGGCGTGGTGCGCAGTTCTCGAGTGCCTTTTCGTCTGTTCTACGCGCTGCTTGGCACCATGCAGCGCGAGGTCAGCCACAACACCTTCTTCAACCCCCTGACCGCTCTCGAATTCCGCCCGGAGTTCGACCGCATCCATTCGAGCCAGGTCCTGGACCTGATCCGCAGTGTGCCCGGGGATAGCGCTCACCGCCTGGTCGCCCTGACCTTCTTGGCGTTGTTTCGGATGCTCCGCTATCTGCGCCTACTCAGCCGAATCAGCACCGATGTGGGTGCTCGTCGCCGGCGCGCAGCGGGGCGTGCCTACCTCGTGCTTTCGGTGCTGCGTTCGGATGCCCGCGCCCTGAGCGACTACTTGCGCCAATGGTCTGGATCGCTCTTGGCAGACAGCTTCGAGCGGGACCTCTTGTCGGCTCCCGCGTCCATGCTTCGAGAGCAGTCGCAGCAGTTTCGCCTCGCGGGTCACCGACTCTTGGGCATCAAGAGCGCGCTGGAAGGGATCTCTGGTAGCCTGCGGCTCGAGGTTCGCCGGCTGTTCCAACATGACCTGCCGGCCCCCTCGGCGGCCCCGTCGGATCCAGAGCTGCGGGCGGCTCTGGTGCGAGCCAACGCCAACCTGCGGCCCGCGTTGCGCAACGCGATTCTGTTCCTGGGCAAGGCTCTCGGGGTGTCTTTGGAAGAGGGCGGTGTGTTCGACGATCAGGCGGCTCAGCGGGAGACCAGTGAGCGCCTGCGGCGAGACGTGTGGATGTTCGCTCAGATCGTGCGCGCCTTCGCGAGCAAGGCCCAGTACTCGCCCGCCGAGGATCGCTGGGCGCCTGTGTACAACTTCCAGTACGTACGGGAGTTCCTCTCATACTTTCGCGCTATGGGTTATCCATTGCTCCGCTCGACGGACTACCCGCGCTTCGACGCGTTCATCCGCGCCATGGCTCGACTCGAGGATACCGACTTGGTCGATCCGCAACGGTTGGAGGAAGCCATCGACGAGTGTGTGGCTTTCTACAGCTTCTTGATGCGCCTTTTTGATGACATCTCGAAGCGGGACGTGCTCGCGGACGTGCCCTTCGACCGTCATGCCGCGGCATCTACCTTGAAGCTGTACATCAGCGATCGCAGCTAACTCGCGGGAAACGCTGCCCATCTCTGCAAAACCCCGGGATCTGCGCCGGTTGCCCGGTTTGCAGGCCCGTGCTAGAGGCCTTTCACTTCTGCAACGCGGGTCGGCAGGGTGCTGGCCCTAACCTATTGAAAACACGGCTGAAGCGCCGTGGGGCCCACACGGTTTCGGGCGCGGGATATCTGATGGCTACACGTGTCGCGGACACCAAAGAATCGGGAGAGATCCTCTTCCAAAACGACGGAGTTTCTCTGTGCTTGTTGGTCAACCGCAGCGAAAAGACGATGAGAATCATCGACTTCCGCTCGGGGCCACACCCCGCCAAGCGGGTGTTTGTGATGTCCTTGGCCCGGCGAGAGGGGGTCGAACGAGTGTTTATCCTTGTCGAGCGCGACGAGTGCTCAACGTGGTCCCGACTCGGCTTCCGCCGTGAGGGCAGCATCCCCGGCTTCTACAAGCGGAGCGACGCCTTCATCCTTGGCGCCGATGTCATTGGGGCGGACGACGACGAAGAAGAAAAGTCGGGCCTGCGCCCCGCGTTCAGCGACAACTCGGATGGTGCCGATGCCGAGCGCCTGTACCAGCGAATTCGCCGCCACTGGAAGGAGATGGACACCGAGTCCCTCCCGCCCGTGAAGGTGCAGCTGGCGCGGCCTGCGGACGTCGTCAAAGCCCGTGCGGCCGCAGCTCGCCAGGGCCGCGCGCTCACGAATTTCGAAGCCTTCGGGCGCGATGTGGAGCGCCTGAACTTCACTTGCACTGCGCGGGGCGGGTTTTCCCTCCTGGCCTCCGTCGAAACCCAGCCCTGTTTCAACAACGCGTTTCTCGAGCTGCTAACCGGGCCGCGCACGGACAAGGAAACCCGTCTCATCATGTCTGCCCTGCGCAAGCTCACGGACGAGCTCTTCGAGCGCGGCATCGTGGGCTGCTTCGCCCTGGGTGCCACCGATGACCTGGAGATGGGCAAGATCTTTCTGGCCAACGGCTTCCGCAAGACCGGTGTGCTTTCGCGCCACCTTGTCCGGGGCAAGAAACGCGCTGATGCCTTCTTGTGGTCGAGAAAGCTGGCGCTTCCCGCTGACGGCTGACAGCATCCGGGCGTGCGCCGACTGTCCAGCACCCTGACGACGCTTCTCGTTGCCACCTGCTTTTCGCCTTTGGCGGCGGCGGCGGCAAAGCCCGTGTTCGCAGTTGCCCCCGCTCGGGCGGGTCAGCAGTCCCTAGCGGTGGGCTTCGACGCTGCCGGAAAGCTGCGCACGAAGGTGTGCCGAGCGCGAAAGTGCGATCTGCGTGGCGGAGAGATCGTTGCAGTTCCCGCCGACTACCTGGCGCGTGCTGCGAAATCCACGCTCACCGTCGTGCCCATCGGCAACCGTCGCCGAGCGATTCTGGTCACGCTCCCCGGTCCCACGTCAGACCGCGCTTGGAAGGGCGTCTTCGCGGCTCCAATCGGCGCGGGCAAGGTGGTTACCGTGTTTCAGGGCGAAACCGGTTGGGTGCGCGGGGAGTGGGGCGAGCGCAACGGCGCGATGGTGCAGATCAGCCCCGCTCGTGCAGACGGTACGCGTACGATTGTCGTCGGAGAGCAGCGTGAGGACTTCTCGTTGTGTCGGCGGCCGACGATCCTGGCGCCCAAGCTGCTTTCCAACAAGGACCTGAAGCTGAAGCCCGCTCGGGTGCAGCGTCTGCCTCCGCATGAACGAGATGCAGCCACCTCCCTCACAGCGACGCCTTCAACCGGCGAGCCTCTCGGTTTGCCCATGCTGCGGGCCCGGGGCGCGTCGAGCGCAGTGGGCGACCCTCGGGCTCTCACCGACGGCAACCCCGAGACGGTCTGGTCCGAGAACCGAGGCGGTGACGGCCGCGGCGAGCTGGTGATCATGGCAGCGCCCCACGAGCTGCCCATTTCGGGCTTCGAGTTCGTGGTTCGCCCATTGAAGCTGGACGTGCCCGGCGGTGCGGCTCCGCGTTCGTTCTTCCTCGCGACCGACAAGCAGCTGTTTCGCGTAGGCCTGCAGGAGGACGCCTGGCAGAAGCCCGGCAGCCGCTATCAGGTCAACTTGCCCAATGCGGTTCGCACGGCGTGCGTCGCGCTCGTCCTCGACACGGCCTACTCGGCAAACAAAGCCTCCAAGGTCACCTTGGCCGAGCTGTCGGCACGGACCCATGTGGACGCACAGAGTATCGATGGACTGGTGGGCGCCCTGGCTGGCGGCAAGGAACGGTCGAAGACGGCAGCAGCGGCGCTGACTTTGCTCGGCGAGCCCGCGTTCCGAGCGGTGACCAAAGCCTTTGCCACGCTAGACGAAGGTGGGCGACGCATGGCTCTCGAAGTCATCGATCATGCCCCCTGCAACCGAAGCGCACCCGTCTACGTCGCTGCGCTCTTGGGTAACTCTGCCCCCCAACGGGTGCACGCTAGCACGCGCTTGCCGCGCTGCCCTGCAGAGGCGAAGAACGCCATCGTGCGGGCCCTGAATCGGGACCCGCGCCGAGTGCGGATCCTCTCCGCCGCCTTGGCAGAGGTCGCGCCGGCACAGGCCATCAGCGTGCTCGTTCCACGCTTGAAACATGCGAAGGCGAAAGAGCGCCAGGCCCTTCGCGTGGCCTTGGGGCGCGCTGCATCGAGCCGACGCGCACGCCGCGCAGTCGCCAAAGTGCTCCTGGACACATCGCTCTCGAATGCGGAAACCTTGGAATTGCTTCGCGCCCTAGGCCCGCGGGTCCGGGCTCACGGAGCGCCGGCGATCAAGGCCATGCAGCGGATCTCGACCCATCAGGCCCAGTTTCGACTCCGCTATTTGCGGTTGGAGCCCGCCGGGCGCCTGGCTTCTAGGGACTCCGGTGCACGAGGCTTGGTGTCCCAAGCGTTGACTGGGGACCGCAGCGGCTACGTGCGCACCCGCGCCGCAGAGGTCATCGAGCGGCCCGCGCTATTTCAAAAAGAGCTCGTTGCTGCCTTGCGCGATCCAGAGGTTCGTGTGCGCGAGGCCGCTGCGGGTGCATTGGCGAAACGTAGCGGCAGCTTTGCAGCGACACCCCTCGTTGCCCGATTGCAGCAGGACCCGTGGCCGATCGTGCGCGCGGCTGCCGCCAACGCCTTGGCGCATCACAAGAGGGCGCCCACGGTGGACCGCGTCCTCGGTGATGCCGTCGAAGACAAGTCTCGCCACGTGCGCGGCCCGGTGCTGACCGCGTTGGGCAAGCGCCGCGCTCTGAGCCAGGCGCCGAAAGTGCGTGAGCGTCTCCTCGCGGAAGACGAACACGCGGAAGTTCGCGCACGCGCCGCAGAAGCCCTTGGCCTCATGTGTGACAGGGGGGCCGTCGAGCTGTTGACCAAGTCCGCTCGCAAGCTTTCGGACCCGATGCTGCCCGCAGAAGAACGGGGCGTCAGCACCATGGCGCTGGGCGCACTGAGTCGCATCCGCCCACCGGACCTCGCGGACCGGCTGAGCCCGCTCCTCAAGAAGTCTGCGAGCCACACCGCCCGGGCTGCCGCCGAGGCAACTCTGCGCGCCCGGGGCTCCTGCGGCCGCGTCCGCAGACAATGACTCGGCTTTTTGCTAAGAGTTTCCGCACATGTCTTGGACACTAGTCACGGGTGCCTCTGGCTTCGTTGGATCTCGGTTGGTGCGCGCTCTGGTCGAACGCGGCGAGCGCGTGAAGGCCTTCGTTCGCGCCGGCTCGAGTTTGCGTCAGTTGCAGGGGTTGCCCCCGGAGCAATGTCGCCTCGCCTTTGGCGACATCACCGTGGAGCACACGGTGTACCGCGCGCTGTCGGACTGCGACCGGATGTACCACGTGGCCTCGAGCTTCAAGATGTGGGACCCAAAACCGGACGTCATCTTGGGCCCGGCCGTGGAGGGGACGATCGCCACCCTGAGCGCAGCTCGGAAGCGCGGGATCGACAAGATCGTCGTGACCAGCAGCGTTGCCGCCCTCGGAACGACGCCCTCCAGCGAAGCCCTGATGGATGAGGAGCACGAGTTCAACCTGGCGGATCCAGAGGTCTACATCCTGTCCAAGTACGAGGCGCTGCGGGTCGCCGAAGAGATGGCCGAGGACGGCTTGCCCATCGTATCGGTGCTACCGAGCGGCATCTTTGGCCCCGGGGATTGGAAGCCTACGCCGAGCGGCCAAAGCATTTTGACTTATCTCAAGATGGGCGCGCGCATGCGCATGCCTGTGACGGCCGGCGGCATCAACGTTGTGGACGTGGACGATGTAGTGAGTGGTCACATCCTGGCCATGGAAAAGGGCGCCATCGGGGAGCGCTACGTCTTGGGCGGCGAGAACCTCACCTTCGGTCAGCTCTTCACCAATCTCAGCGAGCTCACCGGGCTCGCGCCGCCAGGCGGCACCATCTCCGGCGGCATGGCTCAAATAGGTGGGCGGCTGATGGAACTTCGAGCTCGCCTCTTCGGCGGCGAACCGGATCTGACTTACCGAATGGCTCGGGACTACGCCACGGATTACGCCTGGGTCACCTCCGAAAAGGCCGAAGCCGAGTTGGGCTACAAGCACCGCCTGGCGCACGACACGCTCGCTCGCTCCGTGCGCTGGTTCTTGCAGAACGGATACGTGCCGGAGGGTTCCGCGCGGCGCGTGCGGCTGGAACTCGGGGCTGCCACCTGAGGTACGCGAGTTCGTTCCCATTTCCCGGGGAAGAACAAACAGGAGGCTGAAAGGTTGGGAAGGAAGAGGGTTTGGGTCTGTTCGGATCCATGGCTCCATGTAAAGGAAGCTGACCTGATCTCGCGCTTCCTGTAATCTCTTCATTCGAGGCTGACCTTGGACACCAAACAGCAAGAAGGCGCCGCTGGGGCGCTTGCCACCGCCACCCTATTCGCGTTGCTGATTGCCATCCCAGCGGCCCTGCGCGCCAGCGGCAGCAGTCGCGCTCTGGTGTGGTTGGCCCTTGCGGGATCAGCTGCCATCTTGTGCGGAACCCTCGCCGCGTCCATCAGGACGCTGCGGGGGCAGAGTCACGTCCTCAAGACCCTGGGCCTGGCCTTTGCGCTTTGTTTGCCAGCGCTTGCCATATTCGGTCGCATTCTCAAGACCGCAACCCATCATCGTGCATTGGGCGGGGTGACCTTTGCCGTGGTGGGCGCCTTCGTCTTGATCGGCGCGTTGCTCGTTTCCAATCGAGCGTGGCGATGGGCCGACGACAGTCGCGGCAAGAGCCTGCTGCTCATGGGCGCAGGCGGGCTCGGCTTGCTCGCGGGTGTCCGGTTTTGTTTGCCATTGGTCTCACAGCCTGGCGTGCGCATGGCGGCGTTGGATGGCGTGCTCCTCCTGGTTGCGGCGGTCGTGGCGTCCATGTGGGTACCGCATAGTTCCCTGCAAAACCGAACACTTGCGCGTGGGCTGTGGGCAGGTTTTGGGCTGGCCGCGCTCGTCCTCGTCGTCGCCGTTCCGACAATTCAACACAGCGCGCGAGACGCCGCGCCGGTCCTGTTCGGACCCTTTTGGGTGTTGTCACGTTGACGAAGCGCCGAGCGCCTCTTAACTTTTCCATGGATGACCAGAGGAGTCGGCGAGTGGCGCGTGCGCCGCTTCATCGCGTTTCTCGTCGCGCTACTGATGTTGGCGTTGCCGACAACGTCATGGGCGCAGGCAGGAGCAAAGGAACCGGTCCGCACGGGCACGACCTCGGTGCTCCCTGCTGAAGCAGCCGCGAAGAAGGCAAAGCCCAGAGCACCCGCTGCGACGGAAGCGCCACCAAGTGACGCGCCCCGAGTTGGGCCTGGGATCAAAATCCCGCAGCCGCCCGCGAACTACAACACTCACAACGCGGGCTGGATCCGCTTTTCCTATCTGCCATCGATTCGCGAGCGTGTTCAGCCGCTGATCGATCAAGCCAACTCGGTGAAGGCCGAATTGAAGGAACGCCTCGGAACCGACGTACTGTCGAACGTGACGGTGTATGTGGCGCGCACTCCTGGAGAGATGGCCAGCCTCGCCCCACAGGGCGCCCCATTCCCCAAGTACGCCGCGGGTGTTGCCTATTCGAGCATGGGCTTCGTCCTACTCACGATTCACCCCGTGCACTCGAACTCCCGCCACGAACTAGCCGAGGTGTTTCGTCACGAGCTGGCCCACGTCGCCCTGCACGACGCCGTGAAGGGGAACCACGTTCCCCGTTGGTTCAACGAGGGCTTCGCGGTCTACGCGTCGGGGGAGAGCTCCTTCCCACGAATGCAGACCCTGTGGACCGCCACCCTTGCCGACGAGCTGTTGCCGCTTCGCCGTATGGAGCGTTCCTTTCCGGAGGATGCCTTCACCGCTTCCGTCGCCTACGCCCAGGCCGCCGACGTGGTGCGCTTCTTGGTCCGCAAGCAAGATCAAGAGCGTTTCACCGCTATGATCGAGCGGGTGAACCGCGGGCAGACCTTCGAGTCCTCCATGAAGGACGCCTACGGCGTCGACCTGGCGGGCTTGGAGTACGAGTGGCGTGAAGACGTAGCTCGGCGTTACACCTTCTGGCCCGTGCTCTTCAGCGGGAGCTTCATCTGGGCCTTTGCCATCGGTCTGTTCGCCTGGGGTTTCCGCCGCCGCAAGAAGCGGGACAAGGCGACCTTGGCTCGCTGGGAGCGAGAAGAGAAACGCGAAGACGACCTGCGTCGCCGCATCGCCGAAGCGACCCAAGACGGCCGGGTACACATCGTTCTTTCCCGCAGCGCCAAGGAAGACGCCCAACAAGACATCGTGCCCCCCAGCGCACCCAAGCCCTCGGTTCCAAAAGTGGAACACGAAGGCCAATGGCATACGCTGCACTAGCCGGCTTTGCTGAGCGCCGGCTTCTCCGCGACGCACGCCGTCGGCAATTACAATTAGTTACACGGTGTCACGCGATCTCCGTGGCGAGGCTTGGTGTGGTATCAGCTGCGGTGTGAATAGCGGCCTATCGACTCTCGCGGCGCAAGCGACATGAGCCAGTACGTTCAAGGGATTGCGCTCGACATCGATGCTCTTCGCGCCGCGCTCTCCAACGACGGCCCGCAAGTCGCGCAGAGGATGCGGCAACCCACGCACCGCTATTCCAAGTCCCTGCTCGAGGAAGATGGCGTCCAGGGGGCTCTCGACCAGATCGCCACGGGACGGGTGCTAGAAGACGTTCCCGGCGACGTCTACGGTTTGGCCACCATGGTGCTAGCCATCGAGTACGGCACGTTCGTCGACACACCGGAGGTACCTAGCTCCCACGCGATGCACATCACTGGCTTCTTCGACTTGGAAAGGGATCTGAGTGGAGACGGTTGGCCGATCGTCATCCCCACAGCAAGTTACGTACTCGCTGCTACTTACGATGCGGCGCGGTGTCGCCAAACGTTCCAGGAGTTCCGAGAATTCTCATCCGGACCACCTGAACTCCCAAAGTGGCCCGAGCACAATGACCCTGCGGCTGCGGAACACGCCGCGTGGCTGTGGTTGACGGAGGCAACAAAAACGAAACGCGGCTTGGTCCTGGTTAGCATGTAGCCGGCACCATTCCTGACCCGCATCGACGGACTATGACTCAACACGTCTTTCTGCGGTGACTTCTGTGGGGCACGCCGCGGACGGACCGACTGGGTTGGTCGCAGGACGAACGGCAACGTGCCTCAACGCTGCATGACCCGCAGGCTGATAGGGAAAGCTGCGGGCTGGCAACAAACTGCAGCCAGAAGAATCCCAGGGCGGGAGGGCAACTTGTTCGGCCCATTGTAGATTCAGTTGCTCGACTTTTGTACGGAGGCCCACCCCGGGTGGGACAACTTGTCGGGCGAGCGGGAGGCTGAGTTGCGGAAGAACGCGCCGGCGGGTGGCGTCGTCTCGACTGGTGAGGGCTGCGGCGCGGGCGGGCCTTAGGGGGCCCGCCACAACCGCACCTCCGCCGCGGCGCCGGCGCCGCGGGTGTCAGGGCGTTCGACGCAGAGCAAGGTATTTGGGCGAGTACATCGACAGTGCAGTTCGCCTTTGCCAGTGGAGGTCGACCCGCAACGCGAAGCGCAGAGCACGAGCGAGGTCGAGCAGCGATGCGAGAGCGTCAAGCGCAAGCGGAGCACGCCCCGCAGTGCAAGGCGTAGACCGCGAGTGGCGCTCAAGTCGTTGTCCGCGCTCGAGTTGGCATTGCTGGTCCGCAGCTCGACCCGCGTTTCTTCCTACGAATCTTGTTGACAGGTTTCCGGGCGCACGTGCGCGCGAAACGCCAGCTTGGCAATTTGTACGCGCTTGCCGCGCGTGTGCGGCCAGCCTGCGCGGTTTCACACGCGAGACGGCGCGCGCCTCGATTGCGGGCGCGATCGCCGCGCAGTGTGTCAGCTGAAGAGCCAAATAAACGCGTGTTAGGCAAGTAGGCATGAATCTCACGTCATCTGGGACTACGAAACACATGGCTCACCTCTCGGACGATGAAGTCTTGGCCAATCTGGGCGGCGTGATTGGCTCGCGACGAAAGATCACGGCACAACTCGTGGCTTACCTCGGCGAGGTGGAAGCGCGGCGGTTGGACGTGAGGGAGGCGTGCTCCTCCATGTACGAGTTCTGCTGCCGCAAGCTGAAGCTCAGCGAGGGCAGCGCTCATCGGCACATTGCAGCTGCCCGCATTGCACGCAAATACCCAATGGTGCTGGACCTGCTGCGTGAGGGACGGATCCACGTCACGGCGCTCAGCATGCTGCAGAGGTATTTGGATAAGGAAAACCACGCCGAGTTGCTCGCGGCGGCCTGCGACAAGAGCAAAGCCGAGGTCGAGCTGCTGATCCGCTCCCGGTTTCCGAAGGAAGACGTAGCGGACTCGATTCGCCTGCTGCCGGTCCAGGCGTGTCTCGGAGGCGATGCCGCCGCTGCGGGGCAGTCAGTTGGCGTCGCCGCCCAAACGGTTGCGGCGGATTCGGGGCCGGCGACCCTCGCAGCTGGCGACGCATCGGCGTGGACTGACTTAGGGTCGGCGATCGCAGAGCGAGCGGGTTTGGGTCGGCCCTTTGCGGCGGCTGCCAGCCTGTCGGCTAGAGCAGACGCGGGGTTTCTTGCCACCGAATCCAGACCTCGGGTGTCACCGCTTTCCGCAGAACGTTTTCACGTCCAGTTTTCCGCGGGAGCCGCCCTCAAGGACAAGCTCGAACGCGCCCTCGACTTGATGAGTCACTCGAATCCGAAGCGAGACTTGGCAACGGTCATCGAGCGGGGGCTCGACTTGGTGCTGGCGGATCTGGAGAAGAAGAAGCTCGGCAAGACTGATAGACCGCGGCGTTCTCGAGGCACGAAGCACGGCGACTTCTCTCGCGAGGCCCGGCGGGAAATCTATGAGCGCGATGGCGAGCAGTGTACGTATGTGTCGCCGAGCGGCGAGCGCTGCCGCGCAAGAGCTTTCCTACAGCTCGACCACGAAGACCCGCGAGCCTGTGGTGGCGCTGGCACCACTCTCAACGGACGCCTGCTCTGCCGCGCGCACAACTTGTTCGAGGCCGAGAAGGTCTTCGGACGAAAATACGTCGAGAGCAGAATTCGCCTTCGCCAGCAACGCCAGCAGAGGTTAGACGGACGATCGCGGCGCACATCGGATGAGAGCTGCAGCGGAGACCCCGGCGTTCCGGAGCCGGCCGAACGAGATTCCATCGAAGGAGCAATTCGCCTTCGCCAGCAGGGGTTGGAGTGCGAATCGCCGCGCGCAACTGAAGAGAGCCGCGTCGTCCAGGTGGGCGCTGCGGTCGGGCCGGAGTCGCCTCGGAAAGGCAGCGCTGGCGACCCTGATTCCGTGGACGGCGCAACTCGCCTTCGCCAGCAGAGGTTGAACTGCGAATCACGCCGCGGAAACGGACAGCCAAGTGTCACAGGCGATGCTTGGAGCTGCCGCCCTGACGCTGACCCGCCCACGCTAGTCAACGCGCCAAGCTGCCTCCAAGGCAACGCCGACCCGCGCACGCTAGTCGACGCGTTGAGCTGCCGCCCTGACGCTGACCCGCCCACGCTAGTCAACGCGCCAAGCCGCCTCCAAGGCAACGCCGACCCACCCACGCTAGTCGACGCGCCGAGCTGCGCGGGTGACACCGACGAAACCGTGACAGCTGACGCACCCAGCCGCGCCCCGGACCACGCGGCTGAACTCCGCGCCGATGAATCACTCCTCTGTCCCCAGCATGTGGCGGGCGGAACTGCCAATCTAGCGTCGGAAGTGTTGCCGAGGAGCGAAGTGCGTGGCGAAGCCCGCGTTGACTCGGCCGAGATGCAATCCAGACTTGTCAGCGCGCTGACGAATATGGGATTTCGGCGCGGTGAGTCGAAGAAGGCCGTAGCTGCGCTGGAGTTGCGAGGTGATACTCACTGCCAACGCGCTGAAGACCTAGCTGCTCTCGTGCGACAGGCACTCGCAATTCTGGTCCCGTAGCGCGTTGTGCAGCGCGACAGCGGCCCGGTCGAGTCTCCGCCGTGAGGGGCTGCTGGCGCTCTCGAACTCCGCAACCTGGCAGCACGACGGCGCTGCGACTCGGCGCTGGTACCGCGTTTGTTGGCGACGTGCGGTTGACGCGCTGGCGAAGGGCAGCAACAAGTCGAAGCCAAAAGGAGACCTCGATGTCGACGGAAGACAACACAAAGAACGCGAAGGCGTTTTACGAGCTGATGTTCAACGAGTCGAAGCCAGCTGAGGCCATCGAGCGCTTCGCGGGCGACGAGTACATCCAGCACAACCCCGACGTGGGCGACGGCAAGGCTGCCTTCATCGAGTACTTCGTGAAGATGGCCAAGGAATACCCAGGCAAGCGCGTGACCTTCAAGCGTGCCATCGCCGAAGGCAACTACGTCGTACTGCATTGCCACCAGCAGTGGCCTGGGGACAAGGACTACGCGGGCATCGACATCTTCCGCTTCGACGATGGCGGCAAGGTCGTGGAACACTGGGATGTGCTCCAGGTGATCCCCGGCGAGTCCAAAAACGACAACACGATGTTCTAAGCTTCCCCCGGGGGAAGATTCTCGCCGGGCCGAGCATCTCGCGTCGCACCGTTGCCTCGTCGAGGCTTCTGGCGCTCCCGGGCCTGTCAGTGGGTGCTCGACCAGCCGCAACCCTTGGCGTTGAGATCGTGGCCTGCGTTGCTGAGCTCCTTGGCCCAGGTCGGGCCCCAGTTGCTTGCGCGATGCCGGAAGTCGTCGAGCTCCGGGTCCGTCCGCGCGGCATCTAGCATCCAATCACTCTTCAGATCGATCTTGCTGTTGGCGTTACCCAATCCGGGCACCCGCGTTGAGAGACGCGGAAAGTCACGCGACTGGCCCCAGGGGTCCTGCGGGCTGGTGGGTGCCAGGCCGGGCACGTCGGACCAGGTTTCAATGAACGTCATCTCGCCGTCGGCGTCGAACACGAACTCCTCGTAGATGGGGCACCGACCCTCAGGGTATTCGAAAACGACGTAGCAGCGCGCGAAGGGCTGGGTGTCGAAGGCTCGACAATCTCGCTCGGGCACCTTCGACGGATCGAACCCGCGCAAGAGCTTGCCGATCGTGATCATCTCGTCCTTTCCGTAGCCCGTGAGCAAGAGCCAAGGGGGCCACTCCCAGCGCGCCACGAGTTCCGAGTAGTTCGGCTCGACCCCCTCGTAGGTGTCGGTGTCGAGAGTGTCGAAGTAGAGTTCCGCCTGCTGAACGTAGTACTCCGGCGAGCGGGTTCTCGCGACGCAGTCCGCGGTGGCCCCCGGCGTCCCCGCATTGAGACAGCCTGCGGCCACGTTCGCGCTGGGTTGGTTCCCCTTAGGCTTCGAGCTGGCCACGGAGTCAGCGCCACTGCAGCCGACCGTAGCGACGAGGGCGATGCCCACGCTGCCCATTGTTGTTAATAGACGTTCCAAGCTGCGAGCCTTTCAGTGCCAACCTACGATCTCGCTTCGACCCCCGGTACTCGCGGGCTTGGGTCGCCTATCACCTTGATTTCCAACGAGTCTCACGCCGGATCGACCAACCCGCTCGCGAGCGACTTGCGCGACCCGAGGCCCTTGGTGGGGTTGCTCAGGACTCCGTAGCGAGCCGTCCCCCGGGCCATCAAAGATTTCGTGATACGGATGGATCAGCCATGAGCAATGATGTGTCGCACATGCTGCGTGCGCTGCCGCGGCGTCGCTTTGACGCCGCGAAGCCCCTGGTTGACCGCGAAGCCGGGATTGCATCGTGGAAGTACTTGATCATGTTCGGGTCGCTGGGCTGCACGGCCGTGTTGCTCCTGGGCAGTGTGATCACCTTGGCGGTTCTGGAACAGGGGCCGGTGTTGATAGGCATCGCGATCTTCGTTTCTCTGATTCCGTTCGTAGCCGGGATCGCAGGCATGGCGCCGAAGACGACTGCGAAAAAGGTGCTCGATGCGATGA
Organism: Polyangiaceae bacterium; assembly: GCA_965222375.1. Classification (GTDB taxonomy): domain Bacteria; phylum Myxococcota_A; class Polyangia; order Polyangiales; family Polyangiaceae; genus JACKEA01. Next base: position 1,481,422 of record CBDCTZ010000015.1, on the reverse strand, counting down.
CCTGTCCCCAATGCGCCGGCGCCAGCTCCTGCGCTGCCGACGACCCATCGAATACCTACGTGCTGGTCTGCGAGCAGTGCCAGGTGGTTTGGGAAACCGCGGTGAGCCTCCCTGGCACCGGGGGCTACGACGACCCTGGTCACCATCACCACCACCATCACCATCATTTCTAGTATCGATGGCGCCCCGGCGCGCAAAGCAAGATGCCATCCACGAATCCTGCAGCCAGCCAAGCCGAAGGTGGCTGTTTCACTGGGTCGCCGCCGGAATACCGACAGCGATTGAGTGATTGAGGAAGCTCGAGGTCAGAGCTCCCAAAGTAGAGCCAGATCGAGCTCGATGGCGTCGAAGGGTTCGGCGCGGACTCGAGCGGACTCGCGCCACGTAGCGACCAGGCGGTAGGTGTCGCCATCGAGACGGAGAACTTCCAGGGTCTGCGCGATTGGATCGACTAGCCACGCGTGCCCAACGCCCTCCCGCGCGTAAATGGGGAGCTTGTCTGCGCGGTCCACGGCCTCCGTGGAAGGTGAAAGCACTTCGCATGCCCAGTCGGGCGCTAGAGTAAAAAACGGCTCGTCTGGAATTTCCGGCATGTTCTCTCTGCGCCAGCCGGCAAGATCCGGAACCAGGATGTCCGCAGCCAGGTGCAACTCCGGCTCATCCAGAATGACCCAGCCCCCTGGACCACCGCGGCCTCGGCGAAACGGAGGGCCGAGTTCTTCTCCAAGCACCGACGCTGCGTTGGTGTGCCGCGCTGCAGGGCGAGGGCTAGTGCGCAACACCCCGTCGATAATTTCGGCAACTTTGTTCGAGTCTACTTTGAGCAGATCTTCGTAGGTTGCGCGATTGCGTGCGGGGTCGGCCACGGTGTAGAGCGTGCACTCGAGACGCGCTTCCCGCAACCCCCGAGCCTGGCGACCCATGGCGAGATTAGTGCAGCAACGCCGCCACAGTGATGCGACCCCCCAAACCCAAACTACTCGCTGCGCATGCGGATCTGTTCGGCTCTGCGGGACTCGTCGATGAGATCCCACTCGCGCTCACGTTGAGTCCGGGCAGGCCAAGGCAAGGTCTTACGTTTGAGCTGACTACCCGTCGCCTGCTTCAATAGGAGGCTTGGCTGCGTCGAGCCCAGGTGGCAGTTTCAGTTTCCCGGCGTGTCCGCCCGTGCTGCCGACGGCGTCAATCCACACGTCGGGCTGGCCATCCGGTGGGCTGGCGTCCCCCGGAGTAGGGCTAGGGCCAGGGGGGGGGACGGGAGTCGGATGAGGCGCTGCTTCGGTAGAGGCGTCAGGCTGAACGATAGAAGGAGCCCCACCGCTTGCTGACTGGTTCGTCGCAGCGTGCCTATCCTCGACCTCGCCACCGCACGCGCCACAGACTGCGAACACGCAGAGTGCTAGCCGCCTCACTATGAATACTCCAACAATGAGGCGGCTATCTGCATGGGAACGCCGACCGCAGCTTGGGCGTCGCAGGGCCCTCAAACAGCCCCTCTTCGGGACGCAGGACTCGATGCACATCCCTTCAGGGGTCCGTTCCGTCAGGAACGGTTTCGCGCGTCCGGTCCGGGGAAGATCCGCCGCGGCGATCAGGACTGCGTTGCTCCAAATCAGCTATGTTGTCACGTCGAGCACGACAAGTTCTGCGTTGAAACGGAAGATGGATGTCCGGATGCGGGCTGGGACCTTGCCTGCGATGAGACAGCGGACTGCGAAGCGGGGCTAAAGTGCTGTGGAATAGCAAAACCGATTCGTCGCCGGCTGGCTCGCTGCGTGGAGTCGTGTTCGCGACCCACCTGGCAGCTTTGTGCCCACGATGAGGAATGCGAGTCGAAGAATTGCGTCCTGGGGTCTAGATGTGGACGTGTCACTCGTGGCCGGCTGAAGCTTCCTGCGAAACGCTAGCTCGCGTTGGCCCACGCGGTCTCGGGCGAGGTTAGCGGCGCAGTACCGCCACAGTGATGCGACCCCCCAAACCCAAACCCAAACTATTCGCTGCGCATGCGGATCTGTTCGGCTCTGCGGGACTCGTCGATGAGACGCTCGAAGATGCGGCGCACCGCTTGGGGCTCGAGAGGGGCGGGGGCGCGGCTGCCCAGGCGGTCCAAGATCTTGCGTTCGCGATCCGGGTCGTAGGCGTCGAGGTGGTTGCGCTTCTTGAAGTCGCCGACGGCGAGCACCTTTTCGAGGCGCCGCGCGACCCACTTCAGGATCTCGTCATCAATTTCGTCAATCTCGCGTCGCAGCGCTTCTAGGCGATCGTCCACAGGATCAGGCTAAAGCAATTCCGCGCTCAGCGCACGGTCGTGGGACTGCCGCCGACGACACCATCATCACTTCTAGTTTCAGCGTCGCCTGTAGTTGCCTCTCGCCTCGCACGCCCTGAAGGTGCTCTTGGCCCGTCCTTGTGCTCAGGCGGCGCATGGCTTCAGGGCGCCGCGATGCGGGCTTCGATGGCGTCGGTCCACGTCCAGCCCCGGGGGTGGTGGGAGAATAGAAGGCGTGTTGGAAGAACACCGGCTTCTCACCGGGCCGGGTCGCGCGCCCTGCTCCAACGCTGCGTGCGTCACGACAGCCGCCTCAGGCACCGTGACCCTGACCGAGGGTCGATGGCTGCGACAACCAGGTCGCCTCCGCAGTGCGCGATCGGTTCCGACGCGCGTCAAAGTGTGTGCTGTGGCGTTGGTCAGTCTGCGGACTGACCCACCGGTCACATGCTCGGCATTCGTGATATGATTAGTTCGTCCATGAGCGACGACGTTGCGCAAATGTTGCACTCGCTCCCTCGGCAGCGCTTCGACGCCGCAAAAGCCATTGTCGACCGTGCAACGGCCGTGTCGCCCTGGAGGTACCTGTTCTTGTTCGCGTCGCTCGGTTGCGCGGCCGTCCTGCTCGTGGGCAGCGTGATCGCTCTGGCAATCTTGGAGCAAAGTCCAGTGTGGCTGGGAATCGCGATCGTCGTATCCTCAATCCTGTTGGTAGCCGGCATCGTGGGCATGGGGTCGAAGACGAGCGCCAAGAAGGTGCTCAATGCCATGACCTGCCCCCGCTGCAGTGCTGCCACCATCCGAGCTGCCGGCTCGGAGACCTACCTGCTGATCTGCGTGCGCTGCCAAGTCGTTTGGGAAACCGCGGTGAGGCTCCCTGGTGGTGGTGATGGTGGCCATGTTCACGACCACCACCATCACCACCACGATCACCACCACCTTTTCTAGTTTGGGTAGTATTCGTCCCCGCAACTCCCGTTTGCACGAGCCGGCCGGAAATTCCTGGAATAGTGAAGCCGATTCGTCGCCGGCTAGCTCCTTGCATCGAATAGTGCGCGCGCGGCCGACGCGGCAGCTTCGCGTTCACGACGAGGTCATCAATTTCGTCAATCTCGCGTCGCAGCGCTTCTAGGCGATCGTCCACGCGACTAGGCTAGAGCAATCTTTGGCTGTGTCGGAAGAAACTTCAACGACCGCAGCCCGGGAAGGTGAGTGCCTGGCTTGCTGCTATGGCGCACCAGCGTCGACTCCGAACTTCATGGGTCCAGTCCCGCTTTGATGTGCGCCGATGTCTGGCGCCGCGCCGCTGAAGGCTCCAGTGAAGTTTGGGATCGACTTGGCCGCTTGGTACCCAGGGCTACCGGGAGCCAGCTGAAAAGTCCCCTGTTTCGTGGCAAAGGACAGCCCGGCACCGCTTGCGTAGGCTGGAGCGGCATTGATGCCGTTCTGTTCGTGACCCTGAGGCACGGTTCCGGTGTACAGGTCGAAGTCGAAGTTCGAGTCTTCGCTGTCGGATGAGATGGCGGCAGAGGTCGCCGCTCGAACGTGGAAGATGTTGTTTCGAGTTACAGTGTGGGTGACTTTGCGGCCATAGTTGTCGGCTGTGCCGAGCCCCCCGGAACCGTTGTCGCCACTTTGGAAGATCGTGTTGTGGAAAATGAACTGGTGGCCCGTCATCCAATCCTGAGAGCCGGCCCAACCCATCTTGAGGAAAGGTCCGTATTGCCCATACTGGCTGCCGGGTTTGCTGTAGCTACGGCCGACGACGTTGCGCCACACGTAGAGCGGTCCGATTGATACTGCTGCGTTGGCGATGGGAATCAGCGTTTCCTCGACGTAGTTGTTCCAGACTCGCACGTTTTGTCCGCCGCCCTCGACTTCGAGCCCGTCGTCCCAGCAATTCGCGACGTAGTTTCCGTACACGTCCGAATCCGCGCCGGGGAAACCGCGCTCGCTACCATTGCTGCCGTAGCCGAAGCCGTCATTGAAGTAGTGGTCCTTCGTGGACCAGCATTCGTTGTAGCGAAGCACGTGGTTGCCATCCGTGTTGGCGAAAGCGATGCACTGGGGCCCTTGCGGGTGATAGCAATCCGGATCGTTGACGCCCTTCGTGCCTTGGCAATCGGTGTTGGTAGGATTCTTTTCGGCCCAGCTGTTAGCGCCCCAGCGCGGCTCGTGGAGCTTGCAACGCTGGACGACGACCGACTTCACGCTTTTCTTGTCGGTCGCGTGAACCGCCGCGCGAAAGTTCGTGCCAAAGGGGTTGGGGATGTTGTCGTCGCGGTCGCCCCATCCACTGATGTCGCAGTCTTCGATCACGATGTGCTGGCCACCGGAGATGTGAATTCCGTGTCGCTTGGGACCGACGATGGTGAAGTTGCGCAAGATCACATAGCTGGCGTCGACTCGAATGCCGTAGTTCGAGTCGTCTTGGATGTCGATGATGGCGTCTGCACCATCGTAGACTCGGTAGGCGCCTGGCTTACCCGAGTCGTTGACGTCGTATTGAGTGGTCCGGCTGCCCACTTTGATGGTTCCGTCCTCGGGGAACTTTTCGGGCCACGTTTCGGCGACCAGGGTTGCGCTCGAGGATGTTCCCGGAAGCTCGAGCCGCACCTCGTAGGTGGTGCCCGGTGTCAAGTGAACCAAACTGCCCCGATAGTCACCGCGGGATTTCGAATCCGGGCGGGTGATTGGGTTGTGGCGCAGCGGCAGCCCTTCGGACCACGTGCACGTTCCCTGCTTACGGTAGCTCACCGTGGCATCGGCTTGCGGGGGCGCGGCGCCCGGCTGGGGCGTCCAGTAGAGACTCAGGGAGTGGAAGGTGGAAACTGCCACGGCGTCGCCGGTCGGTACGATGGGCGGGCACCCGCCGGCTTCGCCGTTGCCGGCATCGGAGCCACCGTCGGGTCCTACTCCACCGTCGGCTGCGTCCGCGGCTCCGCTGGCGTCGGGTTGTGATGCTGGAGATGCCGAGTCGGAACCGCATGCCGCGAGGAGGCCGCAAGCCATGAGAAGTTTACCTAGCTGTATACCAATTGCGTTCGCCATGGCCCCTGGTTCACTCTGCGAAAAAGAACTCTCAGTCACCATAGGACGATCCTGTGACATTCGCCACCTGCCGGCCTGGCGAGTTCTCGACCTGCCCTAGTCGTCGGGTCCGTTTCGGTGTTCACGAGCCCGAGCCTTCGCAGGAGCTCGGCCTTCTAGTCTGGGCACCCGAAGTTGGCGCGTGCATCGGTATCCTAGCGCACGGTTGTCGGGCAACCGCCGACGACTTGGAGCTGGAACACGTCGCCGCTCTTGAGCTTGTCGCAGGACGGGCCGACGATTTCAATGGTCTTGGTGCCCGCCCACTTCCAGCCGTCGATGTCGTCGCCGGGTAGGACGGACTTGTCGAAGTACACGTTGACGAGGTCAGGGTCTTCGGGCTCGAAGTCGAGTTCGATGGTGCAGCTGATCGCGACGGTGACGCCGATCTCCTTCAGCGCGCCGGAAAGCTCGGTGGCGTCGCTCACGGCGTAGTAGCTGGGCGAGGTGGCGCGGGCGGTCAGGCCGGCCACCGCTAACTCGTCGAGCAGCGACGCATAGATTTCGCTGCCCGGCATGCCCACGACGTAAGTGGGGATGCCTTGCTTGGCCAGGTTGTCCACGGCCGCCTTGGTGACGGGACCATCCACGCAGTTGAGGGGCCCGCCGCCGTTGAAGCCGGGTGCGCAGCAATTGACGGTCGAATCGCAGACCACACCGTTGATGGTGAGGCCCTCGATGTTGAGCTGGCATTCGTTGATGCCGCAGGAGGCGCCCAAATTGCAGTTGGGTCCGCCGTCCGTTGCCAACACCACGAAGGTCTTGCCTTCCAGGGCGGTCAAGGTGGGTGCCAAGTCGCCGAGAGTGGACGAAGTTGGCGTGCCACCTTGGGGCGAGAGCTTCGCCAAGGTGTTCAGCATTGCGACCAGGACCGGACCATCCTTCTTCTGCTCCGCGTAGGTGACCGGATCGCCCGGCTGGGTCGGAAACAGTTCGACGCCAGTTCCGCATCCAGGGATCGTGCCACCGCCTCCGGGAAATACCGCAGCGCCGTAGTTCACTCGGTGACCCACGGCGCGAAGCACGTCCGCGATGGCTACCCGCGAGCTATCGTATTTGTTCAATCCGACGGACCCGGGCTGCGGGTCGGCCATGCTTCCAGAACGATCGAGCACGAAGTACAGGTTGGGTCGATCGATGACGACCGGGATCAACTGATTGCCGCACAGCTCGGCGTCGGGAGGGCCGTCGGAGGTCGCGGCGTCGATGATGGGAGTTCCGCCCGCGCCGGCTGAGCCCGAATCGGCGGCTTGGAATAGCGGCGGCCGACTCTCACCGCCGCAAGAACCCACGGCGGCTGCCGCCAGAGCCAAAGGAAGTGTGAGTCCGAGTGCCCTGAGGGCAGCGCCGCGGTTGCTGGTCGGAAGTCGGGTCAACCCTCACAGGATAGCAGCGATTGGCGAGATTTCTCTGCTCAGCACCTCGGGTCGCCGCGCCCCAGCGCAGAACGCGCCCCGTTGGTTTGCGCATAATGACCCCCGATGGGCTTAAAACCCCGCGGCTTTCCGTTATCGTCCACGTAGTGCCAGAGCCACGTTGGCCCCGGATATTGTTGGCGCTGCTTGCGCTGCTTTCGTGCCTGGCATTCTTGGCGCGAGTGGTGGACGTGCCTTCTCGCTCCTTGCCCCGGATGCCGAGCGCCCCGCCGGTTCCTGTGGAGACGGTGCGCGAAGGGCGACTCGAAGTGGCTGTGGTGCGGAGTGACAAGTCCCCGGTCGCGAAAGCTTCGGTGCGGGTGCTGTGGGAGCGGGAGTCGCGCTTCTATGAAGCCGCGCGCAATTCCACCGATGCGCGAGGCGTCGTGAGTTTCGACGAATTGCCCCAAGGCGCGTCCTGGGTCCTGGTAGATGCGCCCGGTTTCGCCCGAGCTTCCACGCGCCTCGTGGTGGACCGAACCAAGCGTCGCGCCAGCGTGACGCTCGAGGGCGCGAAGACGCTGTCCATCAACGTGACGGACGAACAAGGCGTGGCGCTGAGTGGTGCGACGGTGCTGGTCACCACCGGCGACCCTTTGCCCTATGGCGCCCTCACGGATCCCAAGGGCAAGGCGCTCTTTGACCGCTTGGGCGCCGCGCCCTGGACCGTCAAAGCCTCCCATCGGGGCTATGAAAGCGTCACGCGCACCGGCGTCGAAGCCGACACGACGATTGCGCTGCGGCGCCTGTCCACGCTCACGGTGCGGGTCGAGCTGCCGAATGGGAAGCCGGCGAAGGAAGCCACGATATGGCTCGCAGGGTCGAGCCTCTGGCCCGCGCGAAGAGCGCTGACCGCTGCAAACGGTGAAGTACGGATCGCCGGCTTGCTAGCCGGGCACTACGATGTGCGTGCAACCCGAGGCGGCTTGGTTTCCGATACCGTGGGAGGCCTGGAGCTCACGCGTGGGGCGGACAAGGCGATCACCTTGCGGCTCATGGAGGGGCGCAACATTGCCGTTCGGGTGACCGAAGGCGAAGCGGACAACGCGCCCGGGGTCTCAGGTGCCGACGTGGTGCTCGTCGAGAGCGGGCTGTCATCGTTTCCCTTGCGGGCGCGCACCGGTGCCGACGGCACGGTCGTGATGGGCCCGATTGCGCCGGGTCCAGCCACGCTGAGCGCGAGCGCTGCGGGTTTCGTGGGCCGGGGTCTGGCGATGGTGCCCCTGGAGCCCGAAGGCGAGGTCGTGATTGCGCTGCTGAAGGGCGGTGTGATCGAAGGCGAAGTCGTCGACCATGACGACCGACCCGTGGATGGCGCCACGGTGGAAGTCATCGGCACCGATCTGAGTGGCTTCCCCATCGCCGAGACGCCGATGTCGAACGCCCTGCGGCGCTCCCACTTCGCTTGGTCCCTCGGGTCCTCGCCGACGCTGATGCCCGCGGGCGAATTGGGCGTGATGCCCGGACCCATTCCGCCGATCCCGCCGCCATCAGCCATGGACGCGTTCACTTTCGTGGAACCCTCCTACAACGCCGGGCCCGGGGCATTTGCCCCCAAAGAAGGTGTGGCGCCTTGGGTGACGGGGCTCAATGGCAACTTCGTGGCAAAGCCGGTGACGCCCGGGCGGGTGCGCGCCATCGTGCGCCACCCGGCATACGTCGAGGGCATCAGCGAAGTCGTGAGCTTGGCGCCAGATGGCCGGGTCAAAGTGAAGATCGTCTTGCTCGCCGGCGGTAGCTTGGAAGGGCGGGTGGTCGACAAGCACGGACGCGGAGTCTCGGAGGCCCGAGTGGATCTGACGGCGGTGCGCGGCACCCTGGAGCGGACCACGCTGACCGCGACTGACGGCAGCTTTGCGTTTGCGGCGGTGCCCGCCGAGATCGTGCTCTCCGTGTATCGCCCGGAGGACCTGACCCGCGCCGCCGTTCGAAAGACCGTGGAGGTCGAAGAAGGTAAACGAGAGACAGTCACCATCACGTTGCCCGATGGGCGAGAGACCGTCGCGGTGAAGGTCGTCGACGAGCGGGATCAGCCCATCGAGACGGCCCAGGTCTCCGTGGTGTCCTTGAATCCGGACGTACCATTGCGGCAGACCGTGTTCACCTTCGAAAGCGGCACCGCGGAGGTGACTGACGCACGGGGGCTTGCCGTGCTGATCAGCGCGGAGGCGCCGGGGTTCACCCGAACGACGCGATCCTACGAATCGGCTCCGGAGGAGATCACGATCAAGCTGTCTCGTGGGATCATCGTTCATGGACGGATCACTGCGGTGCGCGGGCGGACCTACCTGTCTGGGGCTACGGCCACGCTATTTTCCCAAGGACGACGCTGGGTCAGCACTACGGATTCCGAAGGCGTGTTTCGCGTCAAAGACGTGCCCCCCGGGAGCGTCCGAGTGAGCGTGGCGCACCCAGATTACGCAACTAGCGAGCACGCATTCACGGTCGAGCCTACCGGCCGCGCCGACCGGCCCTTCGAGCTGCCCGTGATCGATCTCAGTGAACCCGCCACCTTGGAGGGCAAGGTGCTCGACCCCTCAGGCAAGCCGGTGTCGGGGGCGCGCGTCGCTGTGGGCACCGTTCCCGCATTCTTGCCCGCTGGGGCCTTGCCGCCGGGCATGGTGACGACGGATAGCCAAGGGCGTTTCTCCCTGCCCGGAGTGATGCCTGGCGAAGTCGTGGTCGAGGCCTATGCGCCGGATGTGGGGCGCGGGGCGGCGAAAGCCAAGGCTACCGCGCAGTCCACGACTCGGGACGTCGTGATTCGCCTGGTCAAGGGCCAGATGGACGACGACCCCACGGTGACAGGCAGCTTGGCGGTCACGCTGGGTGAGCGCGATCTGGAAGACGGAACGGAAGTGGTGGTGGTGCACGTCGCCAAGGGGTCCGAGGCCGAGCGCGCTGGGGTCGTAGCAGGCGACGTGGTGCGAGCGGTCGACGGCCATGACGTGGCCTCGATGTACGATGCGCGCAGTCGCATGAGCGGGCGCCCCGGCAGCGACGTTCTGCTCGAGCTCGAGCGCGGCGAAGCGTCGCGCCGGATGCGTGTCACGCGTGAGAATGTGCGTCGTTGAGGAGTTCGACCACCGCGCTACTTCCAGCCGGGGGGCGGTTTGCGTGGACTTTCGAAGTGCTTGGTCGACCTGGAGTAGGCGTTGCTGCGGTCGTAGGGCCTCGGCCATTGGCTGGGTTGCACGTTGCTGGTTTGAAAGCAGCCGATGTCCGTCTGGGACCAGCCATTGTCTGGCGCTGCCCAGCTTTTTGGGATCGGTCCTGCCTGGCCAACTAGTTGTGTTCCCTGCGGCGTCCAGTCTTGCCCGTAGTTTGCAAACCCGATTGCCGAAGTACCCTTCGTCCTGTCGACGAAGACCCCGCCCGAACCGCGCAAGGCCGGAAGATCGCCGTCGCTGTAGAAGAGGTTGTAGTCGGTGTCCCCACCAAGCGGTGGTTGGCTGCCCTGAAGTCCGCTTTCGAAGATGATGGCATTGTTGCGAAAATGAATGTCGCTGACGTCGTTGTTCCAGGTCACGGTGTCGTTGCTGCCCCAGCCGAGGTGCGCCGTCCCGTGGTCCATGCCATCGAGTTTGATCAGCGTATTGAAGTAGACGTACATTGTCGCCGTCCCGCCGGTCTTGATCATATGGCTGCCGCGACCGTGGGGCGGATCGTTCGGCTTGAGCACGTTGCGATAGGCGAAGATCGGCCCTGACTTCGGCGAGCGCCGTGAGAGCCACACTACGGAGGAGTTCAGGAACAGGTTTTCATGCACCTCCAGCCGAGACCCATCCGAGTCGTTCTGGTTGCTCTCCAACTCGATGCAGTCGTCATAGCAGTAGTCGAATACGCTGTTCGCGACAGAGCTCGAGCGAGTCTCGCCAAGCAATAGGCCATCGAAGATCTCGTGCACGTAGAGGTACTCTCCGCTCACCGCCGTTGATGCAGTCGTCGATACGGACCGGTAGATCGATCCTTCGTAGTAGGCGTTGCCGCCGGTTCCTGTTCCTGCATTGCGGTTGTAGTTCTTTACGTAGTCCCAGATATGGTTGACGGTACCGGGGTTGCCATTCGCGCTCCGGAAGTCGTCGGCTAGCTCCTTGAACCCTGGAAAGAAGTGCTCGGTCCAACGGATTCGAAAGTTGCTAGGTACTCGCGCCAAAGTCCTTTGCAGCGTCGAGACGCAGTTGATGATGCTGCCGCCCTGACTGTTCGCATCGAAGGTCACTGCCGCCTCTGAGCCGCTCTGGTCACCGCCCGCCTCGATCCAGAACCCATCCAGATGAAAGTGGGGCGTCGCGCTTACGCTCAGGACTTGTACGTGCCAGGCGCGGGGAACGACGATCTTCTGGCCATTGGGATCGCCGCCGTCTTTCAGACGCAGGTACAACTTGCCGCCTTCGTGAGCCACACCGTAGCTCGGCGTTTTCACGCTCTTGCCGCTATCGTGCAGATTCACAGTCACGGCCTCGATGTCGGCTCGCGTCTTGAATCGCGGAAGGAACGTCCCGTCGTCCAAATGGTATGCAGCCCAAACATCGTCGGAACGGCTCGTCGACCAGGTATCGTTGCCCTCGCTGGACCACGCCTCGGTCCCCTCACGCGCAGCCTGGACCGCGCCACTGAGAATTACGCCACCGGGGTTTTCTGCGCGTAACCAGAGCTGGGCATCGGTACTCGTGCCCTTCTTTGAAACGCTGAGCGATTCGTAATAGACGCCATCGGCGACCTCGATGATTTCACCCGCACTCGCTGTATCGATCGCTTTCTGAATGGTCTTGAACGCCGAGCTAGAGCGCCCAGCTGAGACGAATCGCGCGCCGCGCGATTTGTCGTCTGGCCGGGGCGCAACACAACCGCTCAGACGAACGGACTGGACCCCGATGAAGCCAGGAGAAGTAGAGTGAAGCACGTGCATTTGCGGGTTGGCGCGCCTCGCGGAGCCAACACAAACGCACGAACGCCCTGAAGTGTTGGCTCCAGGGCGCACTGCGTTTCGGACCGAGACGACTCAGTAGCCGCCCTTCTCCTCTTTCTTGGCCGGCGCCGCCGCTCCTTTGCCAACTCGAGCGATTATTTCGAGCTCGATGGGTGCTTCCTTGGCGACCTTGCTGCCCATGGCGCTCAGGGTCGCCTTGGCGAGCTTGCCGAAGGCTTCCCGCGGTCGAACATCGTGCTCTTCCAAGCCCACCACCACGGGCTCGACGGTCTTGACCGTCATCGCCGATGCGCGGTTGCCGTCGAACTTGATGGTCGCCTCTAGCTTGGCTTTCTTGGAGACCTTGCGCTCGTGCAGGCGGAACTCGCCAACAGCGGTGGCGGTCAGCTTGCGCTCGACGCCTGTCGCCTTGGTCAGGTCCTTGACTGACACGTCCTCGAGGCTCGTGATCTTGAACTCGGCAAAGCGATGCTTCTCACGCAGCTCCTTGGGAGCGTCTTCGCTGATCTCCAACCACGCCTTGGCGTGCTCGTTCTGCTTGTCGCTTTTGACTTTCTCGCCAAACTCGCCCTTTTCGTCTTCACGCTTCTGTTGGAACAAGGTCAACTTGTCCAAGTCGACCTTGATCAAGGCGGTGGTCTTCGTGGTGTCGGTCAAGTCGACGTGGATTTCGCCTTCGACGGCGTCGGGAGCTTCACCGAAGATCTTCTCGAGAGGTGCGTCCATCAGGAAGTTGACCTTCGCGCCCTTGGACTCGACGGCGAAAGTCACTGCTTGCTGCGTGGGCTTTTCTGCTGGTGCCAAAGCGGAAGAAGTTGGTGCCAGGTTCTCCGCTTTCTTCTTGTCGTCACACCCCATTGCCAGGGATGTGGTCACCGCAAGTACGCTCACCCACGCAATCTTTGAATTCATCCGTATCTCCTCTTCCTTCGGTACGTCGCTACTTACGCGCTACGCTAGAAGCGGTTTCAACGGCGCTGGCGCTCAACGTCAACAGCAGCGAATCGGGACGTAGCTGTGCGCCCAAATACTGCAATAGTTTCCAGCATTTGCGGCCGCAGCTGTCTATGGACTCAGGACCGCGGAGGCGTAGGGGCCGAGGTTCAGGCTCAATTGATCCCCCGAGAGGCTCACGCTGGGCCCGCCGAGCTTGTCCGTAAGGGACTGTCCATCTTTGAGTCCTAGGCTCGGCGGGATCGTGACCACGGAGGTCGTGGGGCCTGGGTCCCGCGACACGGCTACGATGGCCACTTCACCGGTATCCGCTTGGCGCGCGATGACCAGCACGGTCTCGGTCGAAAACAGCGAGCGGTATGCACCGCGGCGTAGAGCGACGAGGTCCTTGCGTGCCTTACCTAGCTTCTGAGTCAGGGTCAGCAGCGACTTTTCGTCGGCGTTGAGATTCGCTTCCTCGCGCCACATCGCACGATTGCCCGGATCCGAACCGCCCCACTGTCCGTACTCGTCGCCGTAGTAGAGCAGGGGCGCTCCCGGTAATCCGAACAGCCAACCCAGTGCGGCTTGCTGACGCAGGTAGGGCTCCGCGTCCGGCGGTGGTCCGGCCAGGTTGTCCCACTGGTTGTGGGGAATGCCCTTGTCGTAGCCCGGCTGACCTCGATAGGTGGCGAGAGAGACGAAGCGCTGCGAGTCATGGCTGCCGATGAAGGGCGTCATGATGCTGCCGGAAGGGTACTGGGCCTGGCTGGTCTGCGCCCAGAAGTCCGCGTGCAACATGCCGAACTCGTCATGGGCAAACACGCGGTAGGGCACCGCGTGGTAGAGCACGAAGTCGAATTGACCGTCCAGGGCGTGTTTTCCGACGTAGCGGCTGATGGTGTCGTATTGGAACTTGTTGCAGTCGACGCCGCAGTCGCTCCAGCCCATGGCGGTTTCACCCATCAAGAAGTGCTTGGTGCCGCCTTGCTCGAACTCGTCCCGCACTCGCGTGGATAGGTTGTTGATGGCGGCGTCCTCGACGTGCTTGACCGCGTCCACTCGCACGCCGTCCAGGTCGAATTCCTTCAGCCACCACACCGCGTCGTCGACGAACTGCTCGCCGGCTTCGTTGTTGGACCAATTGACGTCCGGAAGGTAGGGCGTGAACAAACACTCCAGCGCTTGCGCGGTCCAGTCGCAGCCAGCGGTGCCACACACGCAACCCGTGCGGAACCAGTCTGGATGCTGCTTGAAATACTCGTGGTCCTCGTGCACGTGGTTGACGACATAGTCGATGAGGATGCGAATGCCGTGGTCATGCGCTTCTTTCACCAACGCTTTGAGCGCCGCTTCGCCACCGAGCCTGGGGTCCACTTCTCGCGCCTTGATGGGCCAGTAGCCATGGTAGCCGGTCACCATATGTACGTTGTCCGACGCCAAGTACGGTGATGTCGGGTTCGTCTGGAAGGGCGTCAGCCAGATGGCACGGACGCCGAGCTTGTCCAAGGTGCCGTCGGCGATCTTCTGACGGATGCCCTCCAGGTCGCCATTCTTGAAGTCGCCACGATCGTCCTGCACGCCGCTGGTTGCGCCCACGTCATTGCTCGGATCGCCGTTTTTGTAACGGTCCGTGACGATCATGTAGATCAGGGCGTCGCGCCAATCGAACTCCTCGGCTTCGATCCAGAACACCAATCGAGCCGCTTCGCTCTGCTGCCCCTTGGCGTCCTTTGCATACACCAGCGCTGTGTACTTGCCGTCCGCGAGTCCGTCCAAAGACAGAGTCACGCTGGTGCCGTCCATCTTAATCGCACTCGGTGCAATCGCGCTTTCCTTGCCCGCCGTACGCAGAACGCCTTCCACACTCGCCAAAGCGTCGCCGCTGACTGCAGCTTCGTACGTCAGCGTCGCAGCATAGGTGCCGGCGCCAGCGGAGGGTCGGGCCTTCGTGGCGGTGTCGACCTTCAGCGCGGGCAGCGCGCAGTTACGCACCCGCAGCCCCGAGTTCTCCTCGCCGCCCACGTACTTGCGGTAGCCCTCATTGTCGTCCAGCCGCCATTGGTCCCCATTCAGCACCAGCTTGTAGCCCCATACCCCCGGCTTCAGATCCACCGTCAGGCTGAACTTCCCGCTCGCGTCCGGCCCCTCCATCAATGCCGTTGAGTCGAACTCGTTCCACTCGCCGGCCAACGCGACGCTGCTCGGCGCCAAGCCCGCGGGGGGCCGATAGTCCACGAGAGTCGGGCACGCCGGACCAGGGCTGGTGCCACCCGTGCCCCCAGAGCCGGCAAATCCACCAGGCTTCTGCGGGTCCGCATCATCGGTACAACCGGCGCACCCGATCACGATGGCCAGCGCGGCAACTAGGGGCCTCAACATCGGCCGTAGGGTAGTCCCAACCGGCCGAGCGTCCAGTCCGACGCGACACAAAAACGCCGTTTAACACCCTGTCGAAGTCTATCGTTTTGGGGTCGTGGCTTCGGGCGGCGCTGGGTGCGCTAATCTTGCGCGACCGCATGCGTAGGCGCCCGGGAGCAACGCGGTCGGACAGCGTCCGATTCAAGGCAGGAAGGACGCGGCGATCAGAACGTATGCTGAGTCATGGTTCACGAGCATCTCGCTGACCGTTGCGGTCACGTTGCAGATGTCCGTGTTGCTTTCAAAACTAGACTGCGAGGATGCTCGAATGCGCTGGACACACGGACTTACAATGGCCTTGGTGTTGCCCTTAGCGGCGGCGTGCGGCGGGGATGACGGCGGGGACGGCAACGGCGGGACCCCTGATAGCGGTGTGGGTGGCTCTGTTGGCACCGGTGGCGCGGGAACCGGCGGATCGGGTGCGGTTGCGGGTGGCGGTGGCTTCAGTGGCGGGACCGGTGGTGCGGGAACCGGCGGGTCCGGCGCGGTTGCAGGTAGCGGCGGCGCCAGCGGTAGCGGAGGAGCGGCTGGCGGCGGAGGGCTGTCTTGTTCCTCATTCGCTACGGCCACCAAGGAAGTCGCCTGCAAGAGCTTCGCGTCAGAGTACTGCAAGGCCATCTCGAAGTGCGCCAGTACGTACCTTGACTTGCTAGCGGTCGCAAACGAAGCCGAGTGCGCAGCCGTCCTCGAGGTCACTTGCCGCCAGACTACCGACGCTCCTGGCACCGGTGCCAAGCCCGCCCTGGTTGCCGCGTATGCGGATCTGCTCAGCAAGGCGACCTGTGAGGAATTCTACCTGTTCCTCGAGGACCAACCCGAGCCGAATGACGCCGCGTGCGGGGGTCCCGGAAGCGTCGTCAACGGAAAGGGCTGCTTTGCGGACTCGCAGTGCGCGAGCACCAATTGCGAGACGCCTCAAGGGGCGCTCTGTGGACAGTGCAAGGCTGAACCCAGCGTTGGTGAACCTTGCTTCTTCAATTCCGATTGCGCAGATGGCCTATTCTGCGACTCCAATGACAAGTGTGCCGTCGAAAAGAAGATCTCGGAGTCATGTGTCGGCAATCAAAAGTGTGAGATTGGCGCTTTCTGCGGTCCCGGCGACACCTGCGTCGCGGTCGGAGCTGCCGGTGCCGTGTGCGGAGCCGGCGAGGATTGCGCGGCGGGTCTTGTCTGCGGCAGCTCAAAGACCTGCAAAAAGCCCGACCTCGGCACAGTGGGTGCGTCCTGCGATCCGGCTGAGTCCAAGAGTTGCAACACATTCATGGGGGTCAGGTGTGATTCGACCACCCAGAAGTGCATTGCCAAGATCAATCCCGGGCCAGGTGCTCCGTGTGGGTTGGTGCAGGGCGAATACCTGCTCGTCTGCTCTGGGGGAGCAAGGTGTGTCGTTCCTCCCACCTTGAACACCGGCACTTGCGTCAAAACAGCTGCAGTCGGTGCCGCCTGCGACCCGATCAAAGGGCCAGAGTGTGCGTTGTCCGCAGAGTGCGCCAACGGAAAATGCCAGGTGGCCAACGCCACAACCTGTCCTTCGAACTGAGCCAGGTCGGTGCGGGAGCAGGGTTCCGTCTTCTTCGCTGAAGAAGCACACGTCGCGATTGGGGTCTGAATCCGAGCCCGCGCCCAGGGCAACAAGGCGAGATGAGTGCCGCGGGAGTGCGCGTTGCAGCATCCCCACGTGTCCTGGCTGCCAGTTTGGACCTTTGGCACCCTCGACGGTGGTCAGGGCCGTCCCATGATTGGGTCGGAGATGGCTCGACCGTGGCAGGGCGTGCAGGACTTGTCTCGCCTCGACGGGAAGGTGTCGACATGCGGCGTGAATACGTCGTCGACTTCTTGGGCCAAGGTGTCTGTTTGAGTCCTTGGGGTTGCCGCAGCACCACCGTACCCTCCCCGACTTCGCCGCTACCCTTCTTGGGAGGTAAAGCGGGGGGTGGGGTTGGGTCACTAGGCGGGCGGCGGATTGTTGGAGGCGGGGGCGGGGGGCCTCTCAGATCAGAGCGGCGTTGCTACGATGGGTCCATCGATACCGATGGAGTGTTTGGCGTCCAGATCGAAAAGCGCGTCGAAGAAGAAGGGACCACCGACGTCGGCAGGCGCGGGCTTGTAGGTGCCCTTCCACTGCACCCAATTGTTGGGTCCCGATGACAGCGGAGTGGCGGTCCACGTCACTGTGCCGCTGTCGCCGCCAACGCGCAGACGGTTGAAGTCCGAGAGCTCCATGCCCATCTGCCCGACGGACGGCTGCACAATGTAGAACGAGACGGTGTAGGTCTTGTTTTCGACCTTGCCGCCGAGGTTCTTCTTGATCCCGATGTTGGCAAAGGTGCCGCTCGAGTTGCCGTTTCCGGATGCGAACAACTCAGTCCCGGCGTTAGGCGCATGGAAGCTGCTGCCGACCCAATTGCTCGATTTGAGACCGCCGAAGTAGGTGTTCGCACCTGGAGTTTCATCGAAGTTGCTGTTGACGCCCGAGGTCCCTGCGTCGGTGCCGCCAGTGCCACCCGCGTCCGCACCACCGGTGCCACCGGCATCTGCACCCCCGCTTCCTCCCGCGTCTGTCCCGGCATCCGCGCCGCCGCTTCCACTCGCATCTGTCCCGGCATCCGCTCCGCCAGCTCCGCCCGCGTCTGCGCCGCTAGCCCCTGCAGTTCCGGACGACCCCGCCGTTCCAGAAGAACCAGCGGCCCCACCTGAACCCGCGCCACCGGTGCCCGAACCACCAGACCCTCCCGGAGCGCCACCGCTGCCGCCGGAGGATCCGCCGAATCCACCCGTCGCAAAGCCTCCGCTGCCGGTAGCACCTCCACCACCCGTAGCCCCGACGCCAGCCGAGCCACCCACACTGGCGTCCCCTGGGCCAGGATCCACTTCGCGGTAGTCCTCGTCGATCCCAGCCACCATCGAGCAGCCCACGCCGCAGGCAATCGCCGATGCTGCCAGGATGGCTGCGCGACGTGCTGTCACCTCAAGAAAGCGTTTCAATTGAGCACCACCGTAAGTCGGTCGCAGGATAGCACGCCTCCGTCAGCACGGTGCAATCGCCGCGGGATCGGTTTGCGCAGCGGAACGTCGTGGCGTCTTCGGCGCCAGGGTGCCGCTGACATCACCACCGGTTTCGGGGGCAGAACTAGTGGGAGGGGCCGCGACGTGCTTCGCGTGGGGCCCATGCGTTCGTCAGCGCCTTGCGACATAGCGTTGCTACCACAACGCAGGCCCAAAGCGGATCAACGCGGAGACCGGCAAGCGTCATGGGTACAAATTTCACGCGACCAGCGTCACGGGGACGCTCCAGACGAACCCAACCACAATGGTCGGAAGCGGCGTGGGTTGGGGTTGTCGATCTAGGGCGGCGTTGGCGCTTCCTTTCGCACTTTGGCATCGTCGAGGCCAGCCATACCAGGGGGACGCGTGGGAGCGACGCGGGGTTCGCGCTCCGCGTATACTTGTCTCTCGGTGTTGAATGCTCGAGAAGTGATCGCTGACCGCTTTGAGGTCAGGCACCTGGCGGGGGCGGGAGGCATGGGTCACGTCTATCAGGCGGTCGACCGTCTCGACGGACAACCCGTTGCCTTGAAGATCATGGCGAGGGATGCGAATGCGGCGCGCTTTGCCCGGGAAGCAAGGCTGCTATCAGAGCTGAATCACCCAGGCATCGTGCGATACATCGCCCACGGCACCGAGGGAGATCATCTGTACATAGCAATGGAGTGGGTTTCGGGTGAAACGTTGAGCGCGCGACTCAAGCGGGCTCCTCTAAGCGATGCAGATTCCTTGGAGCTCGTTCGGCGAGTCGCCGATGCTCTAGCGCTCGCCCACTCACGGCGAGTCGTGCATCGCGACATCAAACCTGCGAACTTGCTGCTAGTCGATGGCCAGGTCGGGCGCACCAAGGTTCTCGACTTTGGGATTGCTCACCTGGGTGACGTTAGCGTTGGAATGACGAGAACCGGCTCGGTGCTCGGCACCGTCGGCTACATGGCGCCAGAGCAGGCCAAGGGTGCACGGAGGGTGGACCCGTGCGCGGATGTGTTTGCCCTCGGTGCCGTGTGGTTTCATTGCCTGACGGGGCGCCCCCCCTTTGCCGGTGGCCCCCAAATTGCCGTGTTGGCCAAGCTCGTCCTCGAGGATGCGCCAGATCTGCGCAGCATCCGCCCGGAGCTTCCGCAAGAGGTATGCGATGTCGTCAGGCGCATGCTTTCCAAAGAACCCACTGCTCGCCCTCGAGATGGTGCTGCTCTGCTCGACGCGATTCGGGGGCTGGAAGTCGAGGGGGCCAGCGGCAGGCCGAACGAGGCATCGGGCGTGGAAGACGTGCTCACCGACACAGAGCAGCGCTTGGTGTGTGTCCTGCTTGCGCGCGCAGTTCCAGAGGCTGAGACCATTGCCGCAGGCCCACTCGAAGCAGCCGACGGCGAAAGCGCTGTGCGAACCGGCTCAGATGCCCCCAGTCGAGTGGTGCACGCCGGTGCGTCATCTCGTGCACTCCGTGACACCGCCGCCAAATACGGGGCACGCCTGGAGCCCCTTCGCAGCGGCGACCTCGCCGTATTGCTGTCGGGTTCAAGTGGTCCCCTCGGTGGCACCGCCACGGATCTCGCCAACCGAGCCGCGCGCTGCGGGTTGGCGCTGCGCGCGCTATTGCCTGATGCCCCAATGGCGCTCGCCACGGGGCGTGGCGTTGTGGCAGGGCCCGTCCCCGTGGGTGAAGTCATCGAGCGGGCCGCATCGATGCTTGCCTCGGCACCTACTGGGTGTGGCATCTGCGTGGACTCGGTGAGTGCGTCGTTCCTGGAGGGGCGCTTCGATCTCGACAACCTCGGCGCTGCGACGCAGCTCATTTCCGGAGAGCGCCCGCGGGGCGAAGCCGCCCGCAAACTCCTGGGAAGGCCCACCACCACCGTCGGGCGCGATCGCGACCTCGGCTTCTTGGAGAGCATGTTTGACGAGTGCGTGGCCGAACCGGTGGCGCGCCTCGCTTTGGTCACGGGTGTGGCGGGAATCGGCAAGTCCCGCGTGCGTTACGAGCTGCTCCGCCGCCTCGCAGGTCGGGAAATCAATCTGGAACTGCTCGTGTCTCGCGGAGACCCGGTTGCGGCTGGCTCGCCCTTCGGGCTTTTGGCCCAGGCCATTCGTCGCGCCGCGGGTGTCGTGGACGGCGAGCCAGCAGGGCGCAGTGGAGACCGGTTGCGCGACCGCGTTGCGCGATGTGTCCCTACCGAGGAGCGAGAGAGGGTCGCAGCGTTTCTTGGGGAGATTGCGCGAATCCCTTTCGACGAATCCGACAATCCACAACTCGCTGCCGCCCGCTGCGATCCAATGCTGATGGGCGATCAAATGCGACGCGCTTGGGTGGACTTCGTGGTTGGTGAGTGCCGAGCCCATCCTGTTCTATGGGTGGTTGAAGACCTGCACTGGGGTGACCTCCCGACCGTGAACGTCATCGAGACGACGCTACGGATGGCGCGCGAACTGCCGCTGATGGTGCTCTGCCTCGCCCGCCCGGAAGCGCGGCAACAGTTCCCCACGCTCTGGCAGCTCCGCGACATGTCCGAGCTGCGTCTTGGCGGCTTGACCCGCAAGGCTTGCGAGAAGTTGGCGCGGGAAGTGTTGGGCGAAGCAGCGGACGCCGATCGCATCCGATCCGTAGCGGATCGGGCGGACGGCAATGCATTCTATCTCGAGGAGCTGATTCGTTCGGTCGCTGAGGGCGACGATGCACTACCCGAAAGCGTCTTGGCGATGGTCCACTCGCGGCTGGAGGTGCTACCGGACGCTGCGCGGCGCTTGCTGCGCGCGGCGAGCATTTTCGGAGGTGCGTTCTGGGAGGACGGCGTTTCCGCCTTGATTGGTGGCGACGCGAATGAAACCGAGATTGCGGATTGGCTCGAGACGCTCAGCGAGCGGGAGTTGATCACCAAACGGTTGCAGAGTCGATTCCCCGGCACCCTGGAGTACGTGTTTCGACATGCACTGCTTCAGGAGGCTGCCTACGGAATGCTCACTTCCGAGGATCGAGCACGCGGACACCGACTCGCCGGGAGCTGGCTCGAGAACAACGGCGAACCCGACGCGATCGTCTTGGCTCAACATTACGAACAGGGCGAGCTCGCCGACCGCGCCTTGTTCTGGTGTCAGCTCGCAGCTGAGGAAGCGCTCGAGGCCAACGATCTTGAAGGGGCACTTTCCGCAGCGCGCCGCGCGTTGGGGTTTCTGGCCGAGCTTCCTGACGCCGGGGACGTTCGAGGCAAACTGCGCAGATTGGAGGGAGAGGCTCTGTATTGGCTCGCGAAACACCCCGAAGCACAGGCGGCGGCTCAGGACGCCATGAACGCTCTAGATCCAGGGAGCTCGGAGTGGCTCAAGGCCGTTGCGCTTCTGACCTTGGCCGCGCACCGGGCCGGAGACGTAGATTGTGAGCGAGCTTGTGCTCGCCTGTTGCTGGACGGTGGTTGGTGCGACCTGGACACTCCGGCGACGTTGATCTGTTGCAACCGTGTGGCAGTCGCCATGCTCCAACTTGGTGAGTACGAACTCGCCGAGGAGATGTTCACGCACCTTGGGCGCGGGGCTTCAACCCAGACCGACGACCCCGGGATGCGAGCGCGGTGGCAGGCTAGCTTGGCCGCGCGTGCCCTGTTTCGAGGGAAGACCTTCAGCTACTGGCGCTTGTCACAGGCTGCTGCTAGCAGCAGCGAACAGGCTGGAGACCTGCGTGCGGCTGCCGTGCACCGCCACAACTGCGGACACGCTAGCATGGTGCTCGGGGCCTACGACGACGCGGAGCGTGCGCTCCGCGAGGCGGTGGCAATAGGGGAGCGTTTGGGTCTCGCGAACCTCATTGCCTCGGCCACGAACAACCTGGCTGCCACCCTCACCCGAACTGGACGCCTCGACGAAGCCCGCCCCCTTCTGGACACTGCGATCGCCATGCTGGGCGCCCAGGGAGACCGACGCATGGAGGCGGGTGCTCGCAACCACTTGGCAGAGCTGTTGCTTGCGCAAGGCGACGCTCCTTCCGCTGTTCACGAAGCCAAGGTTGCAAGCGATATCTCCGAACATGTGCCTGCTCTCAGGCTCCAGGCCATGGGCACCTTGGCTCGCGCTCACCTGGAGGAAGGCAGCACTGTGCGGGCGCTTGCCTTGGTTCGCGAGCTGCAAGAGCAAATGGAGCGCATCAGCACTATCGCGGATGGCGAGGCCAGTGTCCAATTGGCGATGATCGAGACCCTGGCCGCCAGCGGTGATGCGCTTGCGGCCCGCGCGGTACTCGAGCGGGCCAAGGGCAGGTTGCTGGAGCGCGCCGCGGAGGTTGACGAGCCCGCACTGCGCCGCGCGTTCCTGGAAGGAGTGGCCGAGCATGCGCGCATCCTAGCGTTGGCGCGGAAGGAGGACGCTGGGGCGGAGGATTGACGGGGGCTTCTGGCGTGGGCCTCATCCGTACGAGGAAGCGGGCGGCTGGCCTAGGTTGGGACCCGACTGGTCCCACCATCCCCCGCGCACTCGCCCGCGTTCGACTCAACTCCAGTAGCCACTCAAAACGAAAAGGCGCTTGATGGTTGCGCGCCTGCACCGTTTTCCATTTTTGTCCGCAGCGTGCTGTCAGGCGTTTGTAGTTTGTACTGATACGGTACAGTAAAGACGTTTTCGGGGTTGAGTTCGTTGCCGAAGGCGTTCCCGATCATCCAACTTCCCGTTTCTTTCATCACTTCGTCGCCGAGCAGCCGACCGGCATCATAGGAGAACGCCGCATTACCCGACCCCGCCTTGGTTCCATCGAAGATTGCGTTCTCGATCAGCATCTTGCCGTTGTACCGAACGCTAGGGCCATAGACATACCACGCATGCAGGTTGTTAAACATGTGTGCTTTGGCGCCGTCGCCGAGTAGCGGCTGGCGACTCCCTGTTTCGAAAACGTTGAAGGCCAGAGTTAGATTGGTTGGCTCGGAATTGAACCCCGGAGGGCTACTCCCGACCAAAAGCGCATGCGTCAGGCTTGGCGTTTGCGGCGATGGTTCATTGGTGAAGTGGCTCCAAGTAACGCTGACGCGCCTTGGGGCGGTCGTTGAGGTCTTATGCGCCCACATGGGGAGCTGTTCGTCGGGTGTTCTTTTGAAGGTTACATGATCAATCCAAACCAAATCGGGCCCCGGATCGGGGTAGCTCCCGTGCACCGCAATCAAGTCCTCTAGGTCGCCGCCGCTGGGGTTGTCCATTGCAAGGTTCTCGACGATCACGTTGGAGCTAGTGATATTCAGCGTGCCGTCGATGACAATTTCGGCCCCGCGGCCATCAATCGTCGTGTCTTTGGGGACGTTCAGTCCGCCGCTAGTGATACGACCGTTCACATCAAAGACGATCCAACGGCCCGATTGAGAAAGCGCTTCTCGGAGTGATCCGGTACCGGAACCCGAAAGTGAGGTGACGTGATGGAGGCAAGACCCGCCAGTGACGTTCTGCGCGTAACCTAATCGTTCGGAGAGAAGTCCTGCTCGCGAGCCGGGAACATCCTCTCCGTTTGTACATGGAATGGGCGTACCGCCGGTTGGGGGGTCCGGTATGGCAGGTAGCCCGATGGCCGGAATCGAAACTGATTCGAACGTGGATTTCGTAACAGGGTTATCGCCGTGCGAGGCGAGCGAAAGACCAACGTAGGTCGTTTCTGCCATGGCTACCGTGTGTTTTCCAACTAGCGTCCACGTCTTGCCATCTTGCGATTCATAGCCGAAAAAGTCGTCTCCTTTTCGGACCACAGCAACCCAAAAAGGTGCGCCGTCGACTGAACCATCGAATCCACCTGTGCTTCCGCCTACGACATCGCGCGCGTCAAACTTCAATTGGTTGGTTGCTGCCGCAGACACCAACATATGAACATGCTTGGAATCCTCATCAAGTGATTCGCGGATCATTACGCCAGCTTTTGCCCAAGGGTCAGTTTCGGCAAGCGAAGAGATGCGCGCCACTATCGATCCGTCGCCTACAAGCGCTTGGTGAACGTAGGTCATTGAATCGGCGCTGCCCCAAATATCCTGCCCCGTAGTTTCTACATGGATTTTGCTTTCTGTTTCGCACACGACGCTTCCGGGCGTCGTCATCACACCGATATTGGTCGTGTTCCAACTCACACAGGTGCTCGTTGTTGCGTCACTCACCGCGGCATCGGGTCCTGGGTCCGCCCGTTTTTCTGGTACTGGTTCAGTGCCGCATGCGGTGAGTGAAGTGGCGAGCAAAGCGACGAGCAAAGCGACGAACGTAGTCGTTGCATAGCTTGCTGATTGCTTTCTGCTCACAGGTCGATTTGAGTACATACAATCCCTCTTGTTGGTTCCGGAAAACATGGCCAGTTCGGAGTCTGAGGATCCGGGGGTACAGTTCCCGGATCCAAAGGGGGTCACTGCTTGGCAATCGAAATCGTGTCATTGCAAAAGACGACGTAGTTCTCGCTCACGCCGGCAGGGGCGCCTGGGATGTAGACGAGCCATTTTTGCGTCGTGGCATCCAACTTCGAGAACGTCTTGGCACTTGGGCAGAACGCCGCGGCCTGGGCAATAGGCACAGCACTGCCAAGCCAGGTCGCTGTGCCATCGCAGGATGTGAAGGCATGAAGCGAACAGTCGCCCGCGCATTTGCCGCTGGCGTCGCACGACTCGTGTGCTGCGCAACTACCGCAGAGGCCACCACAGCCGTCAGGGCCGCACAGCTTTCCGATGCAGTTAGGCTTGCAGCTCACGATACACTGCCCGGTCGCGTCGCAGCTCATGCCAGGGGCGCAGCTTCCACAGCTGCCTCCACATTCATCCGAGCCGCAGTTCTTTCCCGTGCAATTCGGGTTGCATGCGCCTTGACACTTCCCCGAGTCGCAAACCACTCCCGCCGCGCATTGCCCACACGTCCCACCGCAGCCGTCCGGCCCGCACTCTCGGCCTGAGCACTGCGGCGCGCATTCGACGGTGCACTGGCCGCTGGCGTTGCAGTTCGACCCCTGGGGGCACAAGCCACACTCGGAGCCGCAGCTATCTGAGCCGCATTGCTTTCCTAGGCATTGGGGCTCGCAGCTTTGGCACGTGTGATTTGCGCAGCTAGTTCCGCTCGGACATTGCCCGCAGACGCCGTCGCAGCCATCACTCCCGCATTCCCGTCCGTCGCACTCCGTGACGCAACCATCGCCAGGCGGAACATTCTCACCCGAAGCGCAAGCCAACAGACCGAGGGCGAGAGCGAGAGAAACGGGAGCTGCTTGCCAGCGGAAGACAGGGGAACGAGGAATCGAGGCAATCACAGCCACGCCACCTTTCACGGGGCGTGCCAATTGCGACGGTGGGGATCGAGCCGGCTTTTCCACGCTTGCCGAGACCAATCTGTTCTCTCTGCCGAGAACGCTCTGTTCACAGTGGCGTTGTGTCCCCCAACAATCGCCAGCTTCTCCCAGTGCTGTGTCTGGCACGAGAACTGCTGGGCGGATCTGCCATGTCACGTTTCGTCTTCGTGGTAGGGCTTGGCTTCAACTTGGCGCTGCCAGCCTGCTCTCTGAATGATCTCGACAGCCTGAGGGACAATGCCCAGGTTGGGCCAGGTCTGGAAACTGTCAGCTGTCCCCCGAGCCAGAAGTTGTGCGACGGGGCTTGCCGGTTCATCGACGACCCTGACTACGGTTGCGCTAGCGCGGGCTGCGGGCCTTGCGACACCGGTGGGAGTGCCATGTGTTTGCACGGCGTGTGCAAGTTGGCCGCTTGCGTGGGCGGTGGACTGGCCCGGCAACGTGCGCGAGCTGAAGAACGCCGTGATGAGGAGGTTTGCCCTCGGTGACCTCAGCGACGTCGATGGACTCGAGACAAGTCCGTCAGTCGGCAGCCTCCCAGCCACGGGTGACACCATCATGCGCATCTTGAGCGAAGAGCTGCCATTCCCTGACGCGCGATCTCGGGTCATGGACGAGTTCGACCGGCGCTTCGTAGAGCATATGCTCGAGCTTCATGGCGGCAACGTGACTCGTGCCGCCTCAGCTGCGGGCATTAGTCGCCGCTACTTTCATCGAGTCAAGGCGCGAGTCTTGGGCGAAGGAGAGGGAGGAGACGACGAGGATGACTCCTGACGGAGGTTGTCGACCAAGGCATTCCGGTCGATACCGTCCGAGAAGGCGACTTCGAACGGGCCCGCCGAACTTTGAGGTCGCCTGGACCGCCGTAGCTTTAGCAGAACGCGCAACGTGCAGGACGGATCGCGCGGCGCAACGCGAGAGTAGTGGCCCGTCTTGCGCAAGAGACGCGACCCAATCAAAAAGACAGATGCGTCGAACGTTGGGCTGCGACGCCTCCTAGCGGCGCGCGGCTAGCGTCGACGACGTCGCAATCCGGCGATGGTCAGAGCGAGCAATGCCCAAAGCGAGACGCTGCCGCCGTTGTTTGTTCGAATGCGACAGCCGCATCCACCATCGTCCTCTTCGCCTGTGGCTTTGCTTCCGCCACCGCCCCTGCCGCCCGCTCCGCCGGCTCCGCCGCTACCCAGGCTTTCGTCGGCGTACTCGCCGCAGGGGATGACGTCTTCGGGAGTGGCGCGGTCCATCATCGCAATCGCGTAGGCGCCGGCGCCGAACCCAACCATGGGCATCTCGCCGCGATAGTCGGCGTTCTGGGCGTCATGTAGCTCGCTGACCAAGTTGAAGTTCTCGCTACCCTGGCTGGTGATCCAGTTCAGCAGCGGCGCGACCTCGTCGTCCTGCATCTTGCGCATCGACACGCCAGCGCGCAGATCCACGAAGACCCACTCCTGGCTGTCGTACCAACCGCCGTCGTCGTTTCGGAAGAAGCCACGGGCACTCGGAGGAACCAGCTTCGACTTCATGGCCGCGAGCGTTGCCTTCGCGGCGCGACCGGAGGGATCCACTAGACCCATACCGACGGCTTCGATGGCCGCAGCGTCCAGAAACCCGGAGCCGCTCTGAAGTTCTTCGAGACTCTGGGCGATGGTGCCATCCGGCGCCGAGAGCTCCTTGATCAAGGCATCGCGCGCGCGCTGCCCCGCTTCCCGGTAGGTCGTCGCTCGCGCCGTGTCTCCGACCTGCTCCGCCATGGTCGCGGCGCGACACAAGCCGTTGGCGGCGGTGATGGTGGTGTAGGCGAAGCGCTTCTGCTGCCCGTCCCAGTGCACTTCCCAAATACTGGAGTCTGGCGCAATCAGCCCTGACGGCTCCTGCAACGCTACCAGGGTATCCGCAACTTCCGTGCTGACACTCGTCCACCAGCTCTTCAAGCTGGCTTCGTCTCCAGACGCCCGCACGTATTCGTCCAGCGTCCACAGAAACAGGCCAAAGCCATCGAATTCGATGTTTGGGCCGAACTCGTTGGAGTCCGTCTCTTCGACACCGTCTCCGAAGTAGCGCGTGATACTGATCTTGTAGGGGTGCCCGACGTAATCCTGGTACTTGCCGCTTTCGGCGCCTAATTGAAACTCCAGTGCGCGCTTGGCCTCGGCGGTGTGGCCGGAGCGCGCCAGAGCCACGACGGCGTAGGCCATGTCCCGCACCCAAGCGATGTTCCACATGCCAGGCGGCAAGCTGGCCAAGATCTGTCCGTCGCCTTTGCCCGGCTCGCTCACTTGGCCCATGCGCAAGACGGCCATGGATTGCTGGTAGAGCGGTGCTTCCAGTACTCCCAACCCGGTCGGCGGCGGTTTGTGCCATGCCGCCCATTCGGCCTTTTCGTCTTCGAGGATCTTGTCGGGCGTGCGCCCCCCGACCCAGCTGCGTACGGCGTCGATGCGCGGCGCCACGTCGCTGTTTGCATCCAGAACCACGAACGAGCCAAACCAGGCGGTTTGCCCGTCGTTCAGGCTGCCCAGGCTCCACTGCAAGCCTGCCGCGGCGTCGTCGTAGCTCCCGCCGGTTCCCGCGTTGTCGGATAGATCTCCGCCCGAGGTCAATACGCCAAAAGGATTGTCTGGGCTTGCAGAGTGGTGCGCACTGGTGGTGAGTGCGCCGTAGGCCAAGGTCAGGCCGCTGCTGCCCCACTCCATCCAGGCGTCGCGGGTCCCATCCCACTGTATGGTTTCGCCCTTGGCGTCTGGGTCGGGTGCTCCAGCGCCGAGGTGGAAGTTGAACAACTGGTATCCGTCCACGGCTGTGGGCCCGCCACTGAGCCGCTCGACTTTGACGAGCGAAACAAAGGCGTGTTCCGGTAGCCCCATCGGCGAAAATACGTACTCGGATGCGCGAATGCCGGAGGTCTCCCGCTCGATCACGATGATGCCGGTGCCGACTTCATAACCGAGGCTCTTGGGTTCGATGTCCGAGAGCCAGGTGCCCGCGGTGCCCGCCGCACCGACCCGCACCCCCGGGTACATGTCAAAAGCGAGATCCCGCGTGCGGCTACCGTCGCTCCGCATCTGGTACGGGTGTTCGAGGAAGCTGGAGATGCGCTTGGTCGCCACGTCGTAGCCAACGACGGCCTTGCCGTTGGAAGACACCACCATGGGGGCTGAACGATGGGGCGTTACATCAGCATGTGCCGAGGTCGCCAGGCACGCGACAGCGAGCGCGGAGAGAATATGCCTGCGCATGGGGCGCGGAGCTTAGCGCACGCCGATTCGAAAGCGAGCGCCCGGAGCTCAGTGGACCGTGTCGAAGACTTCGGACTCTTTGGGCTCGCTCCGATCCCCGGGGAGCAGCAAGAACACCAGGGGAACGATGGAGATGGCTCCCAGTAGCAGCCCGACGATTTTCGCGAGAGTGACCAGTCCGGGTTCCATAGCGACGCGGAGCATGGCGCCTGGTTTCGGGCGTTGCAAGGGGAATTTTCGCCAGGTTTTTTCCAGATTTCCAGAACGGGGTGGGCCTGCTATCGAAGCGCTCATGGGTCGCCGATTCTTGCCGTGGGCCGTCCTCCTTTGGGTGGGGCAGGCATCCGCGCAGCCGGAGGCCCCAGCCGCCGAGCCGGAGGCGCCCGCGCCAGAACCGGTCGAGCTCGAGGAGACAAAAACCCCCGAGCCCGCGCCGGAGGGAGCCGGGACTCCACCGCCAGCTCCAGAGGAGACGCCACCCGCAACTGCCGCACCGGTTCGACCCGTATCTCCCGCTGGCGCCGTGAGTGCGCGGGAACCCTTCCGGCCAGGTCGTCAACCCGAGGAGACCGTTCCAAGCGCCACCAAGGTGGCGGCCAAGCCGGCTTTTCCGCGCAGTCGGTTTTCCTTTGGTTCTTATGGTCGGGTCGTCGCTGCGTCCGACGGGCGAGGTGGTGAAGGTCGCAACGCGGACGTCGTGGCCTACGGCTCTCGGATCGACGAAGGCACCTACGCCGAGCTGGAGTTGCGGCGAGACGACGAGTGGGAACCTGGGCTCTCATCGCGCATCGTGACCACTCTTGCCATTGGCGCGCCTGTTTTTCACTACGATGGGAACTTCGACGCCAAGATCGCCTTGCGCAATCTCTACGTCGAAGAGCGTGGGATCGGAGACAAGGGGCTGAGCGCCTGGATCGGTTCGCGCATGTACCGGGGCGACGATATCTACCTGCTGGACTTCTGGCCCCTCGACAACCTGAACACGATTGGTGGTGGCGTACGTTTCGACATTCCCGGCATGAAGACCTACGTGGCTTGGCACCTCGGGTTGAATCGCGCTGCGGATCCCTTTCAATTCCAGGAAGTGGAGCGCCCGGCGGCGCAGAATCAGCCCGGAGTGGCGACGGTTGAGCTGCTCAACCGGCCGCGCGTGATTTCCAGCCTGAAGCTGCAGCACATTCAGCCCCTATCCGGCAAAGCTGGCCTGAAGGGTGTGCTGTATGGCGAAGTGCACCGCCTGCCCAGCGGTGAGCGGGAAGAAAGCCCCGGTGTGATCGAACCCGTCGTGGGCGACAGCGGAGCCCTGTTCGGCGCCCAGGTGGGGCTGTTCACGGGCGAGCGCGATACCTTCGTCAATCTCTTCTTTCGTCACGCTACGGGGCTCGCGGCCTACGGCGAGTTGGCGACTCCCGAGGGCACTGCGCCGGACAAGACCGTGGAGGGCGCCACAGAGACTCGGATGGGTATCTCTGGGAACTACGAGCACGAGTACTTTGCGGTCGTGGTCGGCGGCTACTTCCGCAGCTTCCGCGAGCCCACGCCGGAGCCGTTTCGGTTCAGCAACATCGACGAAGGGATCTTCGTGGTTCGGCCGCACCTGTTCTTGGGAGATCACGCAGGCCTCGCAGTGGAGGGCTCGTATCAGGCGCAGCAGCGCGGAGTGCTCAATGTCGTCACCAACGAGCCCGTGCACGCGAAGCTGCTGCGTTTCGGCGTGATGCCCTACCTATCGCCCGCTGGAAAAGGCGTTTTCAAGCGTCCCCAGCTGCGTCTGATTTGGGCAGTGACCCAGCGCAACGACGACGCGCGGGCCCTCCACGCCCAAGACGACGTGTTCGCACGGCGCAAGACGGAGCAGTTCTTCGGAATCGGTGCCGAGTGGTGGTTCAACTCGACGAGTTACGGCGACTGAGCACAGCCCAGCCTCGAGCAGCTCAGAATCTGCCGCTCAAAGAGACGTGACCGCCTTTGGGCGTCAGCCAAACGCCGGGTCGCGGCGTCGACGTCGCCCCCTTGGCGCCGTGTTCTGTGCTGTCTCTAGCTGTCAAGAATAGATAGGTGGCAGCGGAGAGCCCCACGATGCCCACGCCGAAGGAGACGGTGCTCACTAGTCCGAGGCTTTGGGCGCTGTCTACCGCATTCCGACCTTCGGCATTGCAGGTACGATTTGGGCAGTTGTCGTCGATGGTCTGCTTCTTGGACGACGCCATCAAGCCCGTGGTGCTGCCCACAACCAATCCAAGCACCCCGACGCCCCCCAGAACCCACGCCGCGGTGTTTGGCGAAGCGGTTTCTGAATCGCCGCCGATGTCCTCTTGTATCGGGGAGGCACCACTGGAGTCCAACTCGACGCTGCGCTTGGCGCCGACGGCGAGATCCACGGATGCTGTCGCCAGGTCGCCTTCGGGTGACGTCAGTCGAACACTGTGGGTGCCCGGATCGACCGGGATGGGGCGACCCAGGTCCGCGCTGATGTCCCGATCGTCGAACATTACCTTTCCTCCCGCTGGCATCTCTCCACGCAGCGCGACGGTAACTGTCGGCACCTTGGGGGCGATGGCCGCGCGCTTCCTCAGCGCCACTGCAACGCGATCCGCATGCTTCTCGGCTTTTGCCGCCGGGAGCTCGCCCACCGCCGTGAGGAACTTCGCGTAGGTGTCATTCGCTGTCTTCAGCTTGCCCCAGCCTTGTTGGCACTCGGCCAAGGTGAACAGCACGCCGGCCAAAGGCTCGAGCTGGTGGCTCTGTTGAATCAAGGGGCACCCTTCGGCGTGGCGCCCTGCCAAGAACGCTTCCAGCCCTTTGTTGAACAACTGCTCGGCGCGTTTCTCGGCTGCGACGTGGCAACTCCACGCGGTGATGCAGATGACTGCGAGCGCGGCGAAAAGGCGACCCATCTCTCTAAGCTATACCATTGTGTACGGCTGTCTCACTCCCGCTTGTACAGCGAAGCCGGTTTTGGTTTCGGTGCGGGCTTGGGCTTTGCTTTTGGGCGCCAGTAAACGACGCGCTTTTTTGGCTTTGGCTTGGGCTCGGGTGCGGCGGTCAAGACCTCCTCTTCGGGCTTTGGATCCGGCGCGACGGGCTTGAGCGGGGTGGCGTGGCGCTTCACCTGTCGCACGAGGGACAGTGAGCGGTATGCCGCGGGGGCTAGCTTCGGGGTCTCCCGTTCGTCGCTCGCCGCCACTGAAGCCCAGGTCGCACCTAGGATGAGGAACAGTCCGAGCAACACGACCGCGGGAACGACCAAGCTCCGCTTCTGGCGCGTCCAATGCGCGTCGACGGCCACTTGGCTGTTGGTCAAGCTGCCCCGGTCGCCGGTTGGCATGACCTCCGTCTCTGCCTCGGGCTCTTCTGCCAGTGCCACCAAGGGCTGGCTGTCTCCGTCGGCGGTCGGCATGACCTCCGTCTCTGCCTCGGGCTCGTCCGCTAGCGCGGTCAAGGGCTGGTTGTTTTGGTCGGCGGTTGGCATGACCGCCGTAGCTGGCTCCCCGGCAGCTTGCCCCGCCAAGGGCACGGTCACGGTTTCCGTTGGCTCCGTAAGGGTGCCCACGGCCGGATTGCTAGTCGTACGCCCGACCTCTCGCACCATCGAGGCCCGTTCCGACAGGGGCTCCTCGGCAATGCGGTTCACCCAATCGGCCACAGCGCTCTGAGTGATGACTGGAGCAGACTTTTCGAGCTCGAGCTGCATCGCCTTGGCCGTTCCGTAACGTTCTTCGCGATTGCGCTCCAGCCCACGCAGCGTCAAAGCGTCAACTTCCGTAGGCACCTCTGCCCGGTGCAGGCTTGGTGGCGAAATCGGCGCCTCTAGTAGCTGGTAGATCAGCTCCCCGTCGTTGCTCGCTTCGAATAGACGACGGTTCGCCAGGCACTGCCACAACACGACCGAGGCGGCGAAGATGTCGGTCTGTCGATCGATCTTGCCCTGACGGATCTGTTCCGGCGCCATATACGCCAGTTTTCCGCGTAGCTGCCCTTCTCGAGTGGTGTGGATTTGCGACACCGCCTTTGAGACACCGAAGTCGATCAAGCGCGCGACGCCATCCGTCCCCACCAAGATGTTCTGGGGTGAAACGTCGCGGTGTACGACATGCAGCTTCGCGCCGGATTCGTCATGCGCCTCGTGCGCCGCGTGCAAGCCAGACAGAACGCCGCTCATGATGTTCGCGGCGACGGCCACGGGAATTCCGCCATCTTCCGCAGCGAGCTTTGTCAGGTGTGAAAGAGGCAGTCCGTGGATGTACTCCATCACGATGAAGAGTTCGTCGCCGTCCTCCACCACGTCCAAGGTCTGGGCAACGTTGGGGTGCACGATTCGAGCAGCCACCCGGGCCTCGTCGACGAACATCGCGCGAAAGTCCGGCTCGCGAGCAAACTGAGGGTGCAGGCGCTTGACTGCGACCGTGCGTGAAAAGCCGACCTTGCCGTGCAGCCGCGCCAGATGGACTGTCGCCATCCCGCCGGACGCGATCACGTCGAACAACTGGTATCTTCCCGCCAGGACCGCGGGTTGGGGCGGGCGGCTAAGGCGCACTAGATTGTCAGGATACGGTCGACAGCGGGTTGGGGCTACCTTTCCGACAAGCTAGGGCCGAAATTCGCCATGGCAAGACGAACAGCTATGCTGTCGCTGAAGCTTTTTGCCCTCGCTGCTCGACCGCGCGCGGCAATTGCCATATGAGCAAGCGGAGCACGCCGTGGAGATCCCGGTCCTCGTTTCAGGTGAAAGTGTCGGCGCGTATCGCGTTGTGGGCGAGGTGGGTCGTGGTTCCACGGCGGTGGTGTATCAAGCTTCCGCTGGTGAAGACGAGCCGGATGTCGCTCTGAAGCTCATGTTCGCCGAGCTGGCCGAGGATGCCGAAGCGCTGCAGATGTTCCTGGACGAGCAGCAGATCGCTTCCCAGGTGGATCACCCCAACGTCGCGCGAGTGCTCGACACGGGAATGCATCGAGGCTCACCCTTCATCGTGCAAGAGTTGGTCGACGGCTTTTCTTACGTGCAGCTCATGGAGGCGGCCCAAGCCGTGCGCGTTCCCCCACCCGTAGGGCTGCATCTGCACATTCTCTCGCGGGCTGCCCAAGGGCTGCACGGCGCCCACGAAACTCGCGGTGAGGATGGGCAGTCCCTGTCGATCGTGCACCGCGACGTGAAGCCGCAGAACATCTTGATCGGCTTCAACGGCCGTATCAAGGTCGTCGACTTTGGTATTGCCGCGGCGCAGGGCCGGAAGACGCGGACCGCCACGGGCAATACCAAAGGGACTCTCGCCTATTTGGCGCCCGAGCAGATCCTCTCGCCCCGAGATGTGGACCGACGTGCAGACATCTGGGCCTTGGGTGTCGTGGCTTGGGAAGTGCTGAGTGGGGAGCGGTTGTTCCAGGACGCAAATGAAGGCGGCACGATTTGGAACGTGGTCCATCGCGCCGTTCCGGACCTGACCGCCCGCGCTTTGCCAGAGGTTGCATCCGCGACCATCAAGAAGTGCTTGCAGCGTGAAAGGGCTAGTCGCCCCGCAAGCGCTGCATCTGTTGCAGAGGGGTTCGAGGAAGCCGCGGCTGAGTGCGGGTGGTCATCGTCCCGCCAGGTCGCCGCGCAATTGCAGGCTATCGTGGCCGCGAGTTCCTCCTAGCGCTGGTCTGCTGCGCCACACCAGGGGTCGGGCGCTGCGCACCGCGCACGAGCTACAGCACGCCTGGAAATCTCGGCATGTGCGTGCGGCACGCACCGTGCACTACAGGCTCCCTGCGCGGACTGAAATGAAGAGGGAGCTCATGAACAACGTAAGACTCTGGTCGAAGATGGCGGCAGGACTAGCGCTGGTCGCTACTGGCGTTGCCTGTGCCGGTTCGGATGAAGACGAAACGCTACAACGCCCCGCCTTCTGTGATGACGCATCGTCCTGCTTCGAGTTTTGCGTATGCGCAACCGGCGAGGCTGACCGTTGCTTCGCTGCTTGCGATGGTCTGGGCAGCAGCGGTGGTGGCGGAGGCCGGGCGGGTACAGGCGGCGGGCCATCTGGCAGCGGGGGCACCTCCGGTGGCGGAGGCAGCACTGCCGGTGGCGGTGGAGTCGGTGCCGCTGGTGGCAGCGCCACGGGCGGAAGCACGGGCGGCGGTCTGAGTTGCGTGGGCGCCTGTGGTAGCGGCCAAGCCATTGGCGGTAGTTGCTACTGCGATCCCAAGTGCGAGCAGTTCAAGGACTGCTGCCCGGACTACCAGAGTGTTTGCCAGGGTTCGGGCTCCGGCGGTGGCAGCTCCGGAAGCGGTGGCTCGCCGGGCGGAACCGGTGGTGGTGGCTCCACGAGCTGTAGCGGTTGGCCGAGTGGTGCAACCGGTGCTGCCACTGGCAAGACCTTGCCGCAGAGCCTAAGTTGGCAGGGGTTCTTCGGTGGTTCCAACAGTTCAGGCTCAACCAGCATCTCCGACTACTACGACTGCGACGGCAAGAAGGGCATCAACGCGATCCTCTTCATTACGGCTACGACCACATGTGGAAAATGCAAGAGTGAAGCGAAAACGCTCGAAGCCAAGATGGACCAGTGGGCCCCGCTGGGAATCAAGGTCGTTACCCTGATGGCCTACCCAGCGACAGTCGCGGGTGCTCAGAGTTGGAAGAACGCTTATGGGTTCGACCGCGTGGATGTTCTCGCCGACAAGATGCCCCCCTCGATGGCATATTCGAACTCGATTGGCACGCCACTACACACCGTGGTCGACCCCCGAAACATGCGGGTCGTTTACACCCAGATGGGTGGCGGCAGTACTTCCTACGCCAAGGCTGTCGAGCTCGCGCAGAAGAACAAATAGCACTCAGCGAATTTCGTGGCGTTTGAGCAGCTCGATCAGATACGAGCGGTTCATCTGCCCCACCCGCGCTGCCTTGCGCACGTTGCCCTCGCTGCGTTGCAGCAGGTTCTCTAGGTAGCGGCGCTCGAACTGTTCCAGGAGCGCGCCGCGCGCCTCTCGATAGCTGAGGTGCAAGACGGATTCGATGACGTCGTCGTCGCTGGCGTTGGGCGCAACCATGGAGACGCTCTCCAGGCTCGGCTGTCGACCCATGGCTAGGGTGCTCGCAACTAGGTTGCGAAGCTCCCGCACGTTTCCCGGCCATGGGTAGGTGGTCAGTTGCTTGACGACTTCCTCGCTGAAGAGCTCCTTGGCGTCGTCTTCGGCGCCCGCCTCGGCAGCAAAATGCTCCACGAGCAGAGGAATATCCTCGGTGCGCTTGCGAAGCGGCGGGACCTCCAGCACGACGACGCCCAGGCGGTAGAATAGATCGAGGCGAAAAGAACCGGAGTTGACGTCCTTGCGCAGATCGCGATTCGTCGCGGAAACGATACGCACGTCCACGGGAACTTCGTCACTGCCGCCCAGGCGGGTGAAGCGCCGGCGTTCGAGCGCGCCCAAGAGCGATGCCTGAAGCGATGGCGGCAGTTCGCCCAACTCGTCGAGGAAGATCGTGCCGCCATGGGCGCGCTCCAACGCGCCGGCTCGACGACGATCGGCGCCAGTGAATGCGCCGCGCTCGTGGCCGAATAGTTCGGCTGCAAAGACCGTGGGCGGAATGGCGGCACAGTCCACGACCACGAAGGGCTTGTCTTCGCGCGCGGAATTGTCGTGGATGGCCCGGGCGATCAGTTCTTTGCCTGTTCCGGACTCGCCAATCAGTAGCGCCGAAACTTCGCTTGCTGACAGCTTGCGAATGTCGGCCATGAGTCGGCGCATGGGTGGCGATTTGCCGCGAAGGCCACCGAGGGACTCTTCGTCGTGCAGCTTCTGCATGACCACGTCGCCGTCGGAGAGCCGCACGGAAACGTCCCCCAACTTCAGGGCTGCTGGGAGGGTCAACGATGCGACACTATCGTGCAACGTAACCGGGCCCACCGTGGTGCCGTTGGTGGAACCGAGATCAGTGACGATGACCGCCGCTGCGTCGCGGGACAGGGTCAAGTGGTATCGGCTGACGGTCGCGTGTTCGATGACCAGGTCGTTGCCGCTCGCGCTGCCGATGGACAATCGCTCGCCATCGGAGACCGTGACCTGCTGATCCGTTCCTTCGACGGCAAGCTGGATCGTGCGCACCGGCATGCCGGCGGCCTGCGCTCGCACCGTGGAATCGCTCATGCAGCCACCATAGCAAAAAAGTCCCGTGCCCTCGGTTGGGCGCAAAGAACGCGAGTTTGGGATGGACTGCTCCATTGCACCG
This sequence comes from Polyangiaceae bacterium, assembly GCA_965222375.1. Taxonomy (GTDB): domain Bacteria; phylum Myxococcota_A; class Polyangia; order Polyangiales; family Polyangiaceae; genus JACKEA01. The sequence goes on along the minus strand of CBDCTZ010000015.1, from coordinate 1,444,598 downwards.
CGGTGTATGCCGCACCCGACCAGCAGAAATCGGGCTGACCGGTGATGTAGGCGCAAGTGCGCATGGCATGTGCCCTGCAACACGTCGCCTCGGGCGGACGGGAACGTTCGCATGGAGGCAAAAATGATCATCTGTGGTCCACTCTCTCGCCGTATCTCGCGCATCGCCGGCATAGGCGGATTCCTACTGACGCTCGTCGCTTGCTCCGGTGACATCAGTTCCACTCCGTCCGGGGAGAAACCCGACTTCTGCGGGGACCCACAGACGTGCATCGAGTTTTGCCTGTGCACGACGGACGATGTGAACCAATGTTTCGCCGTTTGTGAACCCGGCGCAGGTGGCTCCGGTTCTCGGGGCGGCTCAGGGGGAGGCTCCGGCAACGCCAGTGGCTCGGGAGGCACGCCGTCGAGTGGTGGCAGTTCAGGTACGGGCGCCGCGTCGGGCTCTGGGGGAGCGAGCGCGGGACCGAGTTGTGTTGGCAAATGCGGCAGCGCGGCTCCGGTTGAAGGTCAGTGTCATTGCGATGAGAAGTGTGCGCAGTTCAAGGACTGCTGTTCCGACTACGCGAGCGTTTGCGGTGGCGGCTCCGGCGGTTCGGCTTCTGGTGGCGCGCCCGGCGGCGGTGGCAGTCCTGGTGGCGGAGGCGCACCCGGTGGTGGCGGTGGTAGCGGCGCTGTGAGCGGCGGCTGCGGTGATGACGGAACCGGTTGGAGCTCCAGCTGGCAGAACTTCGAGTGCGAAGTGCTCGCGCTCGTGAACCTGGAGAGATCAAAGGGTGCCAGCTGCGGCGGCACATCTTATCCACCAACGAGTCCGATCGCGCGGCACCAGATTCTGACCCATAGCTCGCGCCTCCACGCCAAGGACATGGGCGATAACGGCTACTTCAGCCACACCAGCCAGAACGGCAAGAGCCCCTTCCAACGCATGAAGGACGCTGGCTATAGCGGGAAAACCATGGGGGAGAACATCGCAGCCGGGCAGAGCTCCCCGGCTTCGGTGATGAGCGGCTGGATGAAGAGCCCCGGCCACTGCAAGAACATCATGAACGGCAAGTACAAGGACCTTGGCGTGGGGTATTACCTCGGCAGCAAGGGCTATAAGCACTACTGGGTCCAGAACTTCGGGGGCTGACCCTTCCCAGCAGCGCGGCTTTTTGCCAGGCTTCGGGGCATGCGCATCGACCCTCTTGCGACGGCCCTATGTGTCGCGCTTTCGGTGGCCTGCACGGGGTGCATGGACTTCGAAGGGCTCGAAGGGGAGCGTCCCATTCGCACCCATGTCCAAGACTGGCGCGACGAAGTGATCTACCAGCTGCTCGTGGACCGCTTTGCGAACGGGGATCTGGCCAACGATTATCGCATCCAAAGCAATGCGCCTGCGCGTTACCACGGCGGTGACTGGCGAGGTGTCGAGGACAAGCTGGACTACCTGACCCAGCTCGGCGTGACCACGATCTGGATTTCGCCTCTCGTAAAGAACGTGGAAACCGACGCCGGAGTCGACGGCTACCATGGCTACTGGACTCAGGACTTCACCCAGCTCAACCCGCACTTCGGCGACTTGGCCAGCCTGCGCCGCATGGTGGACGCTGCCCATGACCGCAACATGAAAGTGATTCTCGACATTGTCGTAAATCACGTGGGGCAGCTCTTCTACTACGACATCAATCTCAATGGGCAGCCCGACGAACGCGTGGAAGGCGCCGGGCCGCTGATTGCGCCCAAACAACCCGACGGTTCACCCACCAGCCCCGTTGCCCATGTGAACGAGTACGACCCGGACTACGATCCCCGGGGCGTGCAGGCGTGGACCAGCCTGGGTGAAGCGGGTCCAGCGCCGATTATCTTCCCCTATGACGCTGCGTCCAACCACGTGCCGCCTCAGCCGGATATCTTCCTCGAGCCTCGCGCCTACAACCGCCGCGGTCGAGTATGGAGCTTCGACCAGGACGAACAGGTGGAGCTCGGGGACTTTCCGGGAGGCCTAAAGGACATCAACACTCAGGATCCGGACGTGCGCGGCACGCTGATCGACATTTTCGCTCGCTGGGTGGAGGTTGCGGACTTCGATGGCTTCCGAATCGACACCCTAAAGCATGTGGAGCACGGCTTTTGGCAGACCTTCGCCCCGGCCATCCGCCAGCGCCTCGCCGCCCAAGGCAAGACCAACTTTTTCATGTTCGGGGAGGCCTTTGATGGGCGAGACGACTTGGTCGGCTCCTACACTTTCAATCAAGAGGTGGACTCCGTCTTCTACTTTCCGCAGCACTTCACGGTCTTTCGTGACGTGTTTCAGCAGGGAATGGATACAAAGCGCATCGAGACCTTGTTCTCGCAACGTCTCGGCCCCGGTGGCAACTACGGCGCGGTGCCTCACGAAGGTGGAATCGGGATCCCGCCGAACAAGGCGCTCGTGAACTTCCTGGACAATCACGACGTGTCGCGATTCCTTTTCAATCGGCCTGATCCTGCTGCCCTGGACAACGCGCTGCTCTTCCTGTTTGCAGAAGATGGCATCCCGTGCATCTACTACGGCACCGAGCAGGGATTTTCTGGTGGCAACGATCCTGCGAATCGTGAAGACCTATGGTCGAGCGGATACGATCGCAGTCATCGCCACTATAAGTGGATTGCCCGCCTAGCCAAGATCCGTAAGAGCTACCGGGCACTGACCCATGGAGATTTAAGGATCGTCTGGTCGAGCGAGCGGACCGCGGATGAAGCGGACGTGGGCATCATCGCCTTTGAGCGCACCGGTGGCGACGCGGGCAACGATTACGCTCTGGTCGTGGTCAACACCAACGCGAAAAAGACCAGCTCGCCCGAATTCAACGGCGACCCTATGAAGACCTCTTTGCCCGCTGGGACCCAGCTTGTTGACGTGCTGAACCCGAGCGATCCCCCCTTGACCGTGGAGCAAGACGGGGGATTGCGCGTCAGTGTGCCCGCGACCTCCGGCAAGATCCTGGTGCGCAGCGCGGATTTGGTGGCGCTGTAGGCGCGGAGCTAGCGGCGACCCTCGTCGACGAGCTTCGCGTGCTCCAAGACCAATTCGTTGACGGATGCGCGCACCTCGTCGAGCTGCTTCACCGGTTGCTCCGTGAGTTCGAATTCGCCTTCGCGCCAGTCGAGCAGATCCAGCAGGACTCCTCGAGATGTGCGTTCGTCGCGGGAGCCTTCCATTTCGGCACGGACGGGTCGGCCCTCTTGAAAAAAGACCCGCGCAACCTTGTCGCCAACCATGAGCAAGTGTCCACTCTTGTTTTCTACGGCCAGGAACGAAAACAGCGCTGCCGGGGCGACATGCTGTAGGTCGCCGCGCAGGATTTGCTGCCCCTCGGTCCATGCTGGGACGACCGCCTGACGAACCAGACGACGCACGCGCAGCAATAGCTCTTCGGGACGGAAGGGTTTCGGTACGTAGGCATCCACGCCGAGTTGGTAGCCTTTGAGTCGCTCTGCGTCGCCATCCAGCGACGTGAGGAACACGACGGGAGTTCTCGCCAGGGCGGGTCGAGCCCGCACCATACGGAGGAGCTGCCAACCGTCCATGCGCGGCATCTGTACGTCCGAGAGAATGACGTCGGGCGGGTCCTCGATGCACTCCGCCAACGCTTGCAGTCCGTCGGTGAAGGTTCTTACGCGATCTCCACGCTGTCGAAATGGTTGCGCTGCGGTTTCGCGCCAGCGTGCGTCGTCATCCACGACGACGATGTCGAGTGCGTCCTGGGAAGGTCCCGAGCTGCCCGGTTCCGACATGGGCCCGCAAGCATCGCATGGTCACGGCGCGAAATGCCATTTTCCGCGGATGACCCGTGCCTTCTGGGGGGTTGACCCACTGCGCGCCTTCTCGCTAGCACCCATCAGTCGATGTCTCCGATCGCCAGGCGCCCGGAGATCTCCAGGAACGCGAAGTGGCGTTCCTTCCCCTCGGGCTCGAACCGGGCGCTGAGCACCAGCCACTGCCCTTCGGATTCGCGCTTCGTCTTGAAGCCCACATACACGGGGTAGCCCTTCCTGGCGTAGCCCGCAATTCGGCGGCAAACCCCGTCTACCACCCCGCGCTCCTCGGCGACGTCGTAGCGACTCGTATCCTTCCAGCGGCGCGCCTGGTCCTTGCCCCGATAGACCACGTGATTGGCGAGGCGGGCGCAGTCGTCGGCTTTGACCCACTCGAATATCTGCTCCAGCTGCTTCTTGACTCGGGCTTCCTGCCCAGAGCCCCCCCGCTCGGCCTCCGGCGTGGCAACCTCTGTCTCCTGTGCGGCGACCAGTGGCGCCTGGCCCTTCTTTTGGGCGGGGGCAGCTGGGGGTGCAGGGGCTTGGGCAGCTTGAGTCGCGCTCGGCTTTTCAGAACCCGAGGTCGGTGCTGTCGAACGCTGACAAGTTGCGGTGACGGCGCCCAGCAACAAGAGCATGGCTAGGGTCCCCACTTTTGGCAGTGTCGCCAGCCTTGTGCGTTGTCGACCCATCTCACTCCGTTTCGAGTTTGTACTTGACCAAGGGTGCGCCATCTCCGACACCGCTCACGGTCCATAGCCATGCTTCCTGATCGGCGCCAATAGGTAAAGGTGGCCGTTCCACCGCGATGGCATGTACTTCGCTGACGGACCTCGAGTCCAATTGCAGACCGTCGCCATTGTAGATCCTCAAGCGTGGTGTTCCGCAGAACGCCCCGGCGCATGCGGCGACGTAGGTGTAGCCGGAGAGGGCATCCATATCGATGAGTCCTCGGGCTGACGGCAGAGGAAAGGAGCCAACCTCGTTCAAGTTCTCGTCGAATTTGCGCACTCGTTCCCGATACATGTCGCCAAAGAGCAGGCGGCGAGACAGCACGTCGAAAGCGACGCGCCCGCAGAGCGCGGACGTGTAGACCGTGTGCAGGGCCAGCTGGGCGCTGCTCCAAACTCCGTCGGGCGCTCGCTTGTAGATCCAGGCGGCCCCGCGCGCCCAAGAATCGAGCAATCCGGTGCGCTCCCCTGCCAGCACGTACCAAGAACCGTCCGGGCCCGACGTCATGTCGCAGACTTTGACGCGCCCCTCGGTCTGCGCGTTGTCTGGCACCTCGTCCCACACCACCGTACCCCAGGTGCCTTGTAGGAAGGGGAAGATCCAATGCACCTTGCTATCGCCACCGGCAACGAAGAAACCCGCGAGGCCATAACCTGTGGCTGCCCCGTTGAAAGGCCCGCGAGCCGACTCGTCCCCGCCGGTGTAGCCCGCGGAGGCCCAAGGCAGGCTGCCCACCTGCGTGCCGTCGCGTTTGAAGATTCGAAACAGCTTCGCGTCCACGTCCGAAGTCAACACGTGTTCGCCTTCGGGATCTGTGGCCATGACCCTCTTGTCGGCATAGCCATGCTCGACGTCGTGCTCGACGCGCTCGCCGAACTGGCAGCCGATGTTCAAGGCGAAGCAACTTGCGAAAACAGCGGTCGTCGTGAGTCTCATGGGTCGTGCTCCAATGCGGTGTGCCCCTTCTGCGCTCCACAGAACAGCACAAAATGGCACTGAAACCTTGAGTGGAATCTCAGGATCCCCTGAAATCCGACGCCCAAAGGGACGCCCGGCAGTCCCGGGAGCAACACCTGCAGGTGCAAGCCCGAAGCCGAGGCACGCCGCCCGAGGTCCCTGAGCCAGACCCGGGTCGGGTTGGGTCGATCAGGTTGCCGCGTACTCGGTGCGCAGCAGTTTGCCAATGGTGGCCAGCTGCATGTTGCTCGTGCCTTCGTAGATCTTGCCGATCTTGGCGTCGCGGAAGAACTTCTCCAAGGGGTACTCCTTGGTGAAGCCCACACCGCCCACAAACTCCACGCACAGGGACGCACACCGCTCTGCGACCTGCGAAGCGAATAGCTTTGCCATGGCCGCTTCTTTCACGAACGGCACGCCGGCATCCTTGAGGCGCGCGGCGTTGTAGACCATGAGCCGGGCTGCCTCCATTTCCGTGGCAACCTGTGCGTACTGGAACTCGAGGCCCTGGAAACCGATGATGGGCTTTCCGAACTGCTTGCGCTCGGCCATGTAGCCCATGGCGTAGTCGAATGCACCCTGACATAGGCCGATCATCTGGGCGCCGATGCCGATGCGACCTTCGTTCAGGGTTTCGATGGCGATCTTGTAGCCCTTGCCCACTTCGCCGAGCACGTTTGCTTCCGGGACTTCGCAGTCCTCGAGTACCAACTCTGTCGTGCTCGAAGCGCGAATGCCCAGCTTGTCTTCCTTCTTGCCGACGGTGAAGCCCTTGAAGTCCTTTTCGACCAGGAAGGCGGTGATGCCTTTGTAGCCCTTGTCCGGCGCCACATTGGCGAACACGATGAAGAGGGAGCTCTCGCCGCCGTTCGTGATCCACAGCTTGCGGCCGTTGAGGACCCACTTGTCACCCTTCTTCTCGGCCCGGGTGGCCAAGGCGAAGGCGTCGGATCCGGAACCGCTCTCACTGAGGGCGTAGGAGCCCACCCACTCGCTCGTCATCTTCGGGAAGTAGCGATCCTTCTGCTCCTTGTTGGCCCAGCGCAGAATGCAGTTGTTGACCAGAGTATTCTGAACGTCGACCAGTACGCTGATGCTCGGGTCCACGACCGCAAATGCCTCTACCGCTTGGATGGCGTTGAAGAACGAACTCTCGGCGCCACCCCACTCCCCCGGGACCTCGATGCCCATGACTCCGAGCTCGAAGAGCTTGGGTAGCAGGGACTTGTCCAACGCACCCTCGTGGTCCATGGCAGCGACCTTGGGTGCGACCTGTTCGCGAGCGAACGAGAGCACGGAGTCCCGGAACATGCGTTCTTCGTCGGTGAGCTGGGTCAGGGCGGCTGTGGTCATGGTGGTGTTCTCGCGCGGCAAATGGTCTCGAAACGGTTGAAAAGCACCGCCGCAAACGGGCAGGCGCCGCGGGAGGTGTAATATCTCGGCGCATGGCCGGCAATAGCTTCGGACAGGCGTTCGTCATCACGACCGCGGGCGAGTCACATGGTCCCGCCAACGTCGTGATCATCGATGGGTGTCCCCCTGGTTTGCCGCTTTGTGCTGAGGATCTGCGGGTCGATTTGGCGCGCCGACGCCCGGGGCAGAGCCACCTCGTGACACAGCGCAACGAAGCAGATGAAGCAGAAATCATATCCGGCGTGTTCGAGGGGCGCACCACCGGCACCAGCCTGGCCATCTTGATTCGCAACCAAGATCAAAAGAGCCGGGACTACGACGAGATCAAAGAGAAGTACCGACCCGGCCACGCGGACTTCACCTACGACAAGAAGTATGGCTTTCGAGACTACCGCGGCGGTGGCCGAGCCAGTGCTCGCGAAACCGTTGCGCGCGTTGCTGCTGGCGCGGTCGCAAAGAAGCTGATCGCCGAGGCCTTTGGCGGTCGAGTGGTGGGGTTCGTGAAACAGGTTGGGAGCGTCGTTGCCCAGGTTCCAGATCCTGCGTCGGTCACAACGGAGGCCGTCGAGAAGCTGCCGTCGGGTGAGCCCAACCTGGTGCGGTGCCCGGACCCGGGCGCGGCGGAACAGATGGTGCGGCTCATCGAGGACGTGCGCAAAGACCAAGACTCCATCGGTGGCGTGGCGGAAATCGTCGCTGCCTATGTGCCTCCCGGGTTGGGCGAACCCGTCTTTGACAAGCTCAAAGCCGAGTTGGCCAAGGCGCTGTTCAGTCTGCCTGGCGTCGTTGGGGTCGAATACGGGTCGGGCTTCGCAGCCGCGACCAAGCGAGGAAGCGAGCATAACGATCCCTTCGTTTCCGACGGGGCAGCCCACGACCCCCACATCACGACCTCCAAGAACGACCACGGCGGCATGCTCGGGGGCATTTCGAGTGGAACACCGATCATCCTTCGTGCCGCGGTCAAACCAACTAGCAGCTTGCCTCGCGAGCAGGCCACCGTGGACCGCCGTGGCGAGGCCACCACGATTCGCACCAAGGGTCGCCATGACCCCTGCCTACTGCCGCGCTTCGTACCCATCGCGGAGGCAATGGTCGCAATCGTGCTCGCGGACCATTGGCTACGCCTTTGCGCCCAGCGTGGCTCTGAGGACGCACGGACTGACTAGTCTGTGGTCGAAGGCGGCGGCGTGTCCGCTGCGGCCAGCGACCAGATGAAACTTGCGATACGGTCGAAATCTGGAACGCGCACCCGCAGCAGATCCAGTCCATGCTGCGTGAAGTCGGATGTGGTGTCGTCTATCTCAGGCGAGTTCTTCGCGAGCTTCGGTTGCAGCAACTGCAAGCAATTCATAGGTTTGCGGTAGTGGCAGCAGAATTCCGTGTCATCCAGAGTCAGAGGCGATGGAGTGCAGTTTTCTAGACTAGTCCTTAGCGGATCACTCGACGTATCAATCCGAAGATGCGACTGGCCTGCTGGCTGGTCGTACGCCGCGAGTGCGACGGATTCCTTTGACCACCGCAGCAATCGACCGTGGACTCGTTCGCACTCAGTCGTGCACCGTGAGCGGAGCCACCGCTCCCAAAGCGATTCCGCGTGGTGAAGCCAATCGCCCAACTCGGTGGGTGGAGTTGCGGACGAAATCTCAGGAATCAGTTCATGCAGCTTGTCAGCGTCCGCGACGCAGATCAGGTGATCGATGGCGCCTGCACTGCTCGGCAGTCCTTTTCGCGACGCCAACGACCAGGTGCGAGACACATATGGTTCGAACGCTGAGTTCCCCCTCGCTGTGTGGCACAAGACAGAGGGGAAAGTCGCTTCGTCAGGCCTGGTGAGGGAGATGCATCGCTTGAGTATCCTCTGAAGCGGTTGAAAGTACTGATCCTCCCACGCGACCAGGATGCGCATCACGCCTCGCTATCAAACTCGGTATTTGCGGAGTCAAGTAGGCCGGTTCTTCGCATGTCCGACAGAGAGTATTCATTGCGCCACGCCTTGAGGGAATCGCCATCTAGCCGGCGAACGACAGCGCCTTTTTCGCCTGGTTCGATAATCCGAATCGACTTGCCTGGCTCGCGCAGCTCATCAAGGAGCGCGTTTGAGTGAGTCACGATAGCAAGGCGTCGCTTGGGGTGCTCAGATTGCGCGAGCGCCATGAAGCGACGCAGCGCAGAAGGGTGGAGACTGCAATCCGGCTCATCCAATCCCAACACACTCAGCTGCAGAGGCTGAAGCACGGCAGCGAGCAGACAAAGATAGCTGATGATCCCGTCCGACAGTTCCGACGCTCTGACCCTCCGCCCGTAGAACCGGCTATCTTCGATCTCGAACGAGATTTTCCCTCCACCAACGTCGGCCGGAAAAACGATGCGACCAGCAAACGGAAACTCGGCGCGAAACGTCCGCTGCAGTTCTTCCCACTCCGCAGGCGAGTCTGTCTGAATTCCGTACAGCACGTTGGCGAGGCCGTTACCCTGTCGCCCCAGGAATAGCTGCCGAGCCAAGACCAGACTGTCCCGGGGTGAAGCGTCGCTCGGGTTCGCTCGACCCCACGCTGGAGCCGAGGCGATATTGCCTAGAACTCTCGCACCAGCCATGAGGACTCGCAGCACGCCGAGCGCCGGGAATCGGTCGTCATCCATCAATGACTCAAACGCCAGCTTTGCTCGATTGCTGACGCGCCCAACATTCGCGCCATCCTCTGCGACTACCCACCGCACGCCTTCGCTCGTCGAAATAAGTGCCTCTTGTTGTTCACTCGCCACTGATCGCACCAACGATTCCGAGTGCACGGCGATGCTTCCATCTGCATCGGATTCGAGCTCGAAGTCCCACGAGAGGTGCCACGGTTCCTTGCGATAGGTCAGGGTCAAGTCGACTCCGACACCGATATTGCCGCCCTCGCCCGCGGTTCGGATGCTGTTGTACCCGCCGTGGGCCGTTAAGGCTGTCAGTAGGCCGGATTCTGCGCACCTGGATAGGAAATCCAGCACTGCCAACACGGTGCTCTTTCCGCTCGCGTTCGGTCCGATGAACACCGTCACGTCAGGCGCGAAGTCAATCTCGACCTCTCGAAGCAGACGGAAGTTGCGGACTCGCAGACGCGTTAGCATTTCCCAAAGCGTATCACAGTCTCGGCAGGTGCCGTTCGTGGTGCTGACGGTTAGCCACGCCCACTCCTCGTTTCACGCGGCGGGGTCTTGTTCATCGATGGCGCCGCCGGTGCCGCTGGCTGGAAGCACGCTATCCCGCTCGTCTCGATACAGCTCGAGCACGAACTGCCCGGTGCGGGTCTTGCGGTAGCGACGTATCAAGTCGGCGAATTCCTCCGGCGCTTCGTCAAGGGTTGGCAGGGGCACGCCATACTGGGCTGGCAAAATGACTGGCGCCGCGAAAGCGGCGAAGGTGATGTCTGCTGCAGTCAATTGGTCGCCGGCGAGGTAGCGACTGCCGCCCTCGAGGCGAGCGCCCATTTCGGAGAAGACTTCGTCGATGCGTGCGATCGAACGCTTGGTTGCTGCTGGGGTGATCCGCAACCCTCGGCGAATGGCCCCTCGGATGACCGGGTAGAGCAGGCGGCTGCCCACGCGCTCCACCAGCGGCGTGCCGGCTCCAAAGAACTTCAGCACCAAATCGCGTCGCTCCAGGCCGTAGAAATAGGCGACGCGCCGGGTGTCCGGTCCGAACCGCGCGTCGAGGCGCTCCTCCAAGGCTTTGGCCTCTTTTCGTACCGGACCTACTCCGTACAGGCGCCCTCCGCATTGTCGATCTGCCAGCTCCAAGATGTCCGTGGAGTCACAGAGCACCCCGCTGTCGGTCACGAGCACCGGCACCGTGCGGCGCCCACCTGCGCGATAGGTGGCTGCGGCATGGAACATCGGCAAGTGCGGCTCCTCGACAAAAGGCACACGTGCGCGGGAAAGCGCCCAGCGGGCCTTCTCGCAGAAGTGACTCGGGCCGAGGGTGATCAGCCGATATGGCTCGGGCATTGCTCTTCAAAAGAGCAGAACTTGGCCTGGGGGAGCAAGCACCGTCCCGTTTTGGACGCAGATGGCCCTTGCTGATCAGGCGCCGCCTGCGCTTATGCTCGCCGAAAGCCGTGGCCCGAGTTCTCCTGGAAAGCATTGAAAAGCGCTTCGGCCAGACCCGGGTGCTCAAAGGCGTGGACATTGAAGTCCCCGACGGAGGATTCGCCGTGCTCGTCGGTCCGAGCGGCTGCGGCAAGTCCACGCTGCTCAGGATCATTGCCGGCCTCGAAGAGGCGGACAGCGGCAAGACGTCCTTTGCCGAACAGGACGTGACTCGCTTGGCGCCCAGGGACCGTGACATCGCGATGGTGTTTCAGTCCTACGCGCTGTACCCGCACCTCACGGTCCGAGACAATCTCGCCTTCGGGCTGACCCTGCGAAAAGCACCGAAGTCGGAAATCGAAACCCGCATCCGCGAAGTCAGTGAGATGTTGGGCCTCGAGCCGCTGCTGGAGCGCTTTCCGCGTCAGCTTTCTGGTGGTCAGCGGCAGCGAGTCGCCATGGGGCGCGCGATTGCGCGGCGTCCTCGAGTCTTCCTCTTCGACGAGCCGCTGTCGAACCTGGATGCCGCATTGCGCGCGCAGGTTCGGGTGGATATTCGTAAGCTCCACGATCGCCTAGGCGCCACGAGCATCTACGTGACTCACGACCAGGTCGAGGCCATGACTCTGGCGGACGTCCTGTTCGTGCTCAATCAGGGCCAAGTCGAACAATCGGGTCCGCCCCTCGAGGTGTACGCGCGGCCCCGCACTCGTTTCGTCGCCTCCTTCCTGGGCAGCCCGGCGATGAACTTCCTGCCCGCGGAAGCAGAACTGAAGGGCGACCGTCTGTTCCTCAGCGGCAAAGGCTTGGAACTCTCCGTGGCCGCGCCCGCGACCAAGCCACCGAAGTCCGTGGCGGTCGGCATCCGTCCTCACGATGTGGTTCTCGACCCCAAAGGGGGGATCCAGGTCGACGTCGATGTGCTGGAAGCCCTCGGCAGTGAGTCTTTTGCCCATGCACACGTGGGAGGCGAGCCCTTCGTGGCGCGATTGGCGGGGACCGAGCGTCCCGCGCCTGGCACCACGCTGCAATTCGGCGTTCGCGATGAAGACGTGCACGTCTTCGATGCGGAATCAGGCGTGTCGTTACGGGCAGACGAGGCCTGTTGATGAGCCCGGGGTACCGAGTCGGGCTTCCGCTGTGGGTGTTTCTCACGACGGTCTTGGTGGTCTTCATGCTCGCGCGCTCAGCGAAGGCTCAGGCGCCTATCGAGCTGTGGCACGCCTACCGCGGCGACGAGAAGAAGGCCCTCGAGCAAGTGCTCGCCCAATTCACTCGTGACACCGGAACCCAAGTCGAAGTCCTACAAGTGCCGCACGACGCCTACCCGTCGAAGCTCACGGCGGCCGCGCCCCGCGGGCATGGCCCTCATGTCTTCATCGACTCCCACGAGCGCCTGGGCGACTTTCTGCAGCGCGGAGTCGTCTCGCCTTTGGCCCCGCACGCCATCGAAAAAGAGTTCCCAGAAAAAGCACTGGGCGCCCTCGAGGTTGACGGTAAGCGCGTCGGTCTGCCCCTCGCGTACAAATGCCTGGCGCTCTACATCAACACGGCGCTGGTCAAAGAAGCCCCCAAGACCTGGGAAGAGCTGACCGCCCTGACCGGCACTCTGGGCAAGGGCGTGTACCCCCTCGCCTACGAAACCCAGAACGTCTACTTCCACGCTGCCATCCTGCACGCCTTCGGTGGGCGCCAGCTGGCCACGGATGAGAGCTTCGGCTTCGTCGGCGAGCTCGGCGAGCGCTCGATCCAGTTGGTCAGTGACGCAATCGCCGCCGGCGCCGTCCCTGAAGAAGCGAGCGGGGCCTTGGTTTCGGAGCTGTTCAAAGCCGGCCGCGCCGCCACAGTCATCAGCGGGACCTACTTCGCCAGCGACATCGGCGATGCGATCCAGTACCGAGTGGCGCCGTTGCCCACCGTCGCGGCAACGGGCAAACCCCTAGCGCCCTACCTGACCATTGAAGCGGCCGCCCTGACCCCGAAAGGGGCCAAGAGTCCGGAAGCATTGGCGCTCGCCCACTACCTTGTGGGCGGCCAGGCCGCCGAGATCCGCGCTCGAGTGGGGCGCCAAGTCGTCGCGCGCCGCCAACTGCCCGCCTTCGCGGAAAAGAGCGCGTTCCTTTCGGCGTTCGCCCTGCAGGCCCAGAGCGCCGTGGTGATGCCGGCGTCGCCGCGCATGCGTTCCACTTGGGAGCCCGCTACCCGCGCACTCAAGAAGGCGCTCAGCGGCGCGGTCACCCCGCGCCTAGCCTTGCGGGAGGCGAATCGCCGCTTCCAGGACGTCGTGCGCCCGCCGCCGCCCCCGGCGTCGCCCACACCCTTGCTACTCTTCGTTGGCCTCCTGTGCCTGGGCGGTGCGGTGTACGTGTACACCCAGTCCAAACAGCTCGGGCCCAAATTGCGTCAGTCTTTGCCGGCGTACCGATGGGTGGTCCACGCCGTGATTGGCGTCGGAGTGCTCGTGATCTTGCCCATCGTCGTGGGCGCGGGAGCGTCGCTCTATGCCGGGCGCCTCGGCGAGATGCACTTCGTCGGGCTGGCGAACTTCGTCGCGATCCTCACCGCACGCGGAGCTCCACTGCTGTCTAGCGGATCCTTCTACCTCGTGTTGCTGGTCACGCTGCTTTGGACCGTCGCCAACGTCGTCCTGCACGTCGTGATTGGCTTCTTTCTGGGCCTCGTCCTGTCGCGTCCAACCTTGCGCCTGAAGCCGCTGTATCGCGTCCTGCTGATCATCCCCTGGGCCGTGCCGTCCTACGTGACGGCCCTGGCGTGGCGCGGCATGTTCAGCAAACAGTTCGGAGCCGTGTCAGCTCTGTTGGAGCTCTGCGGCGTGGAGCCCTTCTCTTGGTGGGCGCGCTTTTCCACCGCATTCACCGCCAACGTAGCGACCAATGTGTGGCTCGGCTTTCCCTTCATGATGGTGGTCACCCTGGGCGCCCTCACCGCGGTTCCGAAAGAGGTGCTGGAAGCGGCGGAGGTCGATGGCGCATCCCGCTGGCAACGCCTGACCCGAGTGACGGTTCCCATGGTCGTCCCCGCCATGCTGCCAGCGGTGCTGCTTGGCGCGATCTGGACCTTCAACATGTTCAACGTCGTTTTCCTGGTCTCTGGAGGCGAGCCCGACGGTACGACGGACATTCTGGTTTCCGAAGCGTATCGCTGGGCATTCACGCGCCAGGCGCAATACGGCTATGCCGCTGCGTACTCGGTACTGATCTTCCTACTGCTCGCGTTCTTCTCCAGAGCGATGGCGCGCGCAGATCGAACCAAGGCGATGGCATGAGCGAGGTCACGAACCGCAGCCGCACGAACCTGCTGGAAGAGGTGTTGGCGCACCTGCTTGTGGTCGCCTTCGTGCTCTTTGCGCTCTACCCGGTGCTCTGGGTTCTCTCCACGGCCTTTTCCGCGGGCACAGCGCCAGATCGCAGTATCTGGCCCGTGCCTCGTGAGCCGACCTTGGAGCATCTCGTCAACGTCACCACGGCGCCGAGCTTCCTGCGCCAAGCGCTCAACTCCTTGATCATCGCGTTGGCAACGGCGGGCGTCGGGATCGGCATCGCCCTTCCCGCGGCCTACGCACTGTCGCGCTTTTCGTTTGTGGGCAAAGAGTCGGGGATCCGCTTGCTGCTGGCCACGCAGATGTTCCCCATGGTGGCCTCTGCGGTGCCCCTGTACATCGTGCTGGAAAACCTGGGCTTATTGGATACGCGAACCGGTTTGGTCGTGTGTTATGCGACCACGAGCGTCCCATTCGCCATTTTTCAGCTCCGCGGTGCCTTCGATGGGATCCCTCGAGACCTGGAAGAAGCCGCCATGGTGGACGGCGCGACGCGTTTCGGGGCCTTCAGGCGCGTCGTCCTACCCGCGGCCCGTCCCGCCATTGCCGTAACAGGGCTGTTCGCCTTCATGAGCGCGTACAACGAGTTCATTTTGGCGGCGACCATCCTCGGCAAGGAAGAAGCGTTGACGCTGCCTGTTGTCCTGCAGAGATACGTGGGCGAACACGACGCCGCGTGGGGCAGTTTTGCTGCAGGCTCTTTGGTCGTTTCGCTACCCGTCATGCTGCTGTTCTACGTTGTGCAACGTCATCTCGTATCGGGCCTCACGGCCGGTGGTGTGAAGGGGTAGTGAGCCTCGATTTGGCGGTCATGACTTGACGTCCCCGCTTTTCGAGGTTTGAACCGCAACCGCCGAGAGGCGGTCATGCACATCACTCCCCGGGACACTGGTTGGGTTGAGGTCATCACCGGCTGCATGTTCAGCGGGAAGACCGAAGAGCTCATACGGCGCTTGAACCGCGCTCAATACGCTCGACAGAAAGTTTTGATCTTCAAGCCCCGCATCGACGAGCGCCACGCATCGGACAGCGTCGTCAGCCACTCCAAGCAGGAGCTTGTTGCGGTCGCCATCGACGATGCCAGCGAGATCATCTCCCACGCCCTCGATGCCGAAGTGATCGGCATCGACGAAGCCCAATTCTTCGGCGAGGGGCTCGTGCCCATCGTGGAGCGCCTGGCCAACGCAGGTAAGCGCGTCATCGTTGCAGGGCTCGACCAAGACTACTTGGGTCGCCCCTTCGAGCCGATGCCGCACCTGATGGCGGTCGCCGAATACGTCACCAAGAACCTGGCCATCTGCGTCCGCTGCGGGAACCCCGCCGATCGTTCCCAGCGCCTCGTGAAGCGTGACGCCACCGTCGTCGTTGGCGGTACCGAAACCTACGAAGCCCGCTGCCGGCGCTGCTTCGACCCCGGCGAGAGCTCCCCGTCCCAGAAAGACCTGTTCAGGACTTCCGAGCCGCCGCCTCCCGTCGAAGAAACGGCGAGCTGAGCCCTTCTATCTAGTTTGGTTTGGGGGTCGAGCGCTGGGCCACGATGGCGCCTGCCTCTCGCGATGGCGCGCGGTGGGGCGTTCCCGGTGCCTTGGTTTTTCGCGGGCTCAAGCAGGCGCGTTGTCCGCCTAGCGCTCGGTGAGTTTCCGGACTTCTGCAGCCGCTTTGCGAACGGCTTCATTACTGTGCGCTTCTGCTAACGCCAGCAAAGGCTCGCAGGACTCGGCGTCCACCAGATCTGAAAAGAGCAGCTGGTCGACGATGCCGATCCCCCAGACCCTCATTGGCGTTGCGACGCAGTATGCTCGGCGCATGAGGCTTCCCCAGCCAAGCGTTGCACTGATCGCGTCTATCGCCATCTCGCTGACCATCGGTTGCGGTTCCCGGAGCGAACTCCAGCTAGGTGGCTCCGCGTCGGGCGGTACCGGTGGCGGGAGCGGGGCGCCTGCATGTGATGCGCCTCGGCCGGAATCCAAGTTGGTGGCAGCGAGCGGGAGCGCCAATGAAGAGTTTGGCTTTTCGGTGAGCCTGTTTGGCGAAGAAGCACTGGTTGGTGCCTGGAAAGAACGTGCTGGCGGCGATGCGCGGGGTGCGGCCTACGTCTACGGAATGGACCTCCAGGGAAAGTGGGTCCAGCGGGCACGACTTGGCCCGGAAGGCACGCAGGACTTCGTGCGCTTTGGAGTCTCGGTTTCTCTGGGCGAGCACCGGGCGCTCGTTGGCGCCTTCGAAGACGACGGGCAGGGCTACAACTCGGGCGCCGCTTACATCTTCCGAGAGCTCGTTTCCCCCGGTTGGACTCGCATCCAGAAACTGCAGGCGAGCGGCGGTAGTGAACTCGATGAGTTCGGTGTTTCCGTCAGCCTCTACGAGGAGCGCGCTCTCATCGGTGCCCGGGGTGACGACAACGCGTTGGGCGAAAACGCTGGTGCCGCGTACATCTTCGAACGCCAACAGAATGGCAAATGGAGCCAGGTCGACAAACTCACAGCCAACGATGGCGGCCCATCCGATTGGTTCGGTGCCGTCGTCAGCCTCTGGGGCGATACCGCGGTGATTGCGCGCTCCGCGTCGTCAGGTGGCGTCGGAGCGGTCTACGTATTCGAGCGTGCCGCTGGCGGGAATTGGACGCAGACCGCAAAGCTATCGGGCAGCAGCGCCGGTGGGGACCGATTCGGCAAGTCCGTGAGCCTTCATCTTGATCGCGCGCTCGTTGGCGCACCCGGTGACAGCCCGTCGGGCACGGCCAGTGGCTCGGCGATTGTTTTCGAACGAAGCGGCGCCGGCGCCTGGTCTCGCGTCGGCAAGCTGGTCGCCAGCGACGCCAGTGCCGGCGACTTGTTCGGCGAGTCCGTGAGCCTGTCCGGCGACCGCGCGCTCGTCGGCGCGGTATCCGACGAAGACCAAGGCGAAGGCACCGGCGCGGCCTACCTGTTCGCCAAAGGTCCGTCAGGACAGTGGATCCAAGTCACCAAGTTGCTCAATCCCGCCGCCGCCGGCGGCGACTTGTTCGGCGAGTCCGTGAGCCTGTCCGGCGACCGCGCGCTCGTCGGCGCACCCCTCGACGACGACCGAGGCAACGATAGCGGCTCCGCAACAGTCGTCGGCTGCCTCGCAGACGACGACTGATCAAGGTCATGAAGGTGTGCTGACAAAGCCGCGGTGAGCCTTTCCGGTGGTCGTGCTCTCGTTGGTGCACGCTTCGCAGACAAGAGGGGCTCCGCAACCGTGTTCGGCTGCCCGCCCGGCGACGATTGATTGCGTCGCGACTCTCTGCGGAGATTCGCGACTATTCGTGCGGGGCACGCGCTAAGGTGCTTGTGAAAGGAGTTGGAGGGGCGCGTGAGTTGGTTTCGAAAGTTGTTTCCGAAGCGCTCTTTGGCGGGGGTTGGCGAGGCGACTCAGGTGCGCGTGTGGGGGAGGATGAAGAGTGAAGACGAGTTCACGAGCCCGCTCACGGGCGCGAAGGCAGCGCTGTTCTACTGGGCGGTGGGCGTACATGTCGGCACTCAGAGCGTTGGCGGCGGGGGCCGTGACTGGCCGACGATTGAGGATGTGTACGAACTCGTCGGCACTCGTGTCTGGGGAAGCGAGCCCCTCGTGGAATGCAAAGGTGGGCTGGTGGTCGTGCCCACGGAGGCACTGACCGTGAGCGCGGTGCGGCACTATGCCCAGTACCGGTCCTTCGACGGGCCATTGCCGGAACAACTGAGCGACTTCGCCGTGGAGCTCGAAGCGCGCGGACGGCTGCCCGGGTTCGTGGAGTTCGCGCTACATCAAGGAGACCGCGTTCGCCTCAACGCCGTGGTCCGCGCGACGGGCGCCCGGCGAAAGGGCGGTGGTGGCTATCGTGCGGCGCCAGACGCGCCGACCCATCGGGCACAGTCCCCGGCGCACATCCAGGATTACTCTCGGGTCGACCTGGCCAAGAAGTACCTGTGACTTCAGGACGAGCGGCCAGTGCGGCCCCGAACGGGTCGTCACTGGGCGCCACCGATGCCACTCCAGACGGTATGCTGGGCCCATGTTGCCCCGGCGCCTCGGTGCGGTCTTGCCCGCGTTCGTGATGTGTTCCTGCATCGAGCCATCGAACAGCACGGCGCGAGGTGGTCACGCGCGACCCGCTCCGGCGGGTCGTGGCCAGGGGGCGAACCCGAAAGCGTATGCGGACCGGTTCTGCCAGGACGCGGCGCGCCGAGCTCAGGCCTGCGGCCAGACGCCGAACCCCTACGACCGCTGCCAGCATGGCGTGCGTTGCTCTGCCGCTGTCATGCGTCCGGACGCGCACCCTCTGGTGCTCTCGTGCATCGCAAACCGCGCCTGCATGCGTCCCGACGAGATCTGCTTCATCGAAGTCTCCCGGCAAGTTCGCGCAAGCCCGGAGGCTCAGCGCTTCACCAGTGCGTGCGCGAGCGCTGCCGCGAAATGCGGGGGCGGAGGCGAGGCTCTCTGCCACGCTGGGCGCTCCGGCGCATTCACGGACGCCTTCTACTCCACCATCGGTGCCCGTTTCTCCCAACCCTGCGGCGCCATGGAGCACTGCCTGGACGACGCATTCCGTCGCGCCATGCCGCCAGGGTGTTCGCCCAAGACCATGTGGTGAAGATGCCGTCTACAGCCGCGGACCTCTTTGTCGGACGCGAAGCGGAGCTTTCACGTTTGGTGGAGCTGCTCCAAGACCCGCGGCTCGTCACGCTGGTGGGCCCCGGCGGCATCGGTAAGAGTCGGCTCGCTCGTCAGGCGCCGCTTCGCGATGCTGGAAACCGTGCGCGAGTTTGCGAAGGCGAAGAGCGGCGACATCGAGAGCGAGCTCGGACTGCGTCACGCACGGTACTTTGCAGGATTGTTTCGACCTGCTCATGCCGGGGGCCTCGACGAGATAGAGCCCAGCAAGACCCTTCAATGGGCCCGCGTGCATGCGCCCACCGAAGCCAAAGCCCTCGGCGCGGCCGTCGCTCGCTGCAGGCGGCGAGGAACCTGCGACAACCCCGGCCCCAAAAAGACGGTTTCCAAAGCTCATAAGCTGTCTGCCCGCCGCGCTCGACCGCATTCGTTCTAGGGACTTCCGCGCTCGGTATGAGGTCGCGGACCCAACGGGTCAGCGGCCTGTGCTCCGGCCCAGCACGCAGAAATGTGCCCACCAGCATGTGGGTGGGCACATTGGTCGGCCGAGCGCGATGGTCGGTTGTGTGAAAAGCGCCAAATTATGCCCACCCAGCATGTGGGGTGGGCACTTTGGTCGGTCGCCGGTTTGCTCAGTTGCGTGTCAGTTGGCGGAAGTGGGTGTTACGCATGCGCCCGTCAATCCAGCACGACTGCGAGAATAGCGCCCCGGCGCGCCCCAGCGCTCGACCCCCAAAACCAATCCGATCAGTCGCGTTCGAGGGGGACCAGCTCGTCGAGGACCTTGGACAGGGCCACGAGTCCGTTGTCGAATGGGTCCTCGTCCCTTGCTTTGCGATTGAGTCGGCCGTCGGGAGAGAGTCGGAAGCGCGACTGCTTCTTGGCGACCTCCGTGCCGACCTTTTCGGGATCGAGGGGCGTGTCGTCGCGTAGGTGCAGCGTCACGCCGCGGGATGTCGCTTCGCAGCCCAGGACGCGCAAGCGACGCAGCTCGGTTTTGAGTCGCATCAGCTCGACCAGTTGCTTGGCCTCCGGTGGTGGGGGGCCGAAGCGGTCTTCCATCTCTGCGGCGGTTTCGGCCACCGCCGCTTCGTCCGCGGCGCTCGAGAAGCGCTTGTAGAAGCTGAGGCGAATGCCTACGTCGGCGATGTAGTCTTCGGGAATCACGCCGTCCACGTCGAAAGAGAGCTCCGGTTCCACGTCGTGAACGACCACTTCGCCACTGAGTTCGTGAGTGGCTTCTTCCAACATCTGACAGAAGAGATCGAAACCCACGCTGGACACGAAGCCGCTCTGCTCGGCGCCAAGCAAGTCGCCGGCGCCGCGGAGCTCCATGTCCAGGGTCGCAACGTGAAAGCCTGCGCCCAGTTCCGTGTGCCGCTCCAAGGCTTCGATACGGCTGCGAGCTTCATCGGACATCTTGTTCGGAGGTGGCACGAGCAGGTAGCAGTAGGCGCGTTCGCTGGAGCGACCCACGCGGCCGCGGAGCTGATAGAGCTGAGACAAGCCGAAGAGGTCCGCACGGTCGATCAACATCGTGTTGGCTCGGGGAATGTCGAGGCCGCTCTCGATGATTGCGGTTGACGCCAATATGTCCAGGCGCCCCTCGACGAAGTCGAGCATCGTCTTTTCCAGTTGCGCTTCGCCCATCTGTCCGTGGGCAACGCCGATGCGCGCCTCGGGGATCAGCGTCTGAAGGTGCTGCGCCCGCTCGTACAGACCTTCGATGCGGTTGTAGACGAAGAAGACCTGTCCCCCGCGCGAGAGCTCCCGCATCACGGCTTCGCGCACGATCTGATCGTCCCAGCGGGAAGTGATGGTGCGAATGGCGCGGCGGTCCACCGGGGGCGTGGTGATGAGGGACATGTCTCGGAGCCCACCGACGGCAAGCTGCAGAGTGCGCGGAATTGGTGTGGCGGTCAGGGTGAGCACGTCCACCGAGGCACGGAGCTGTTTGATGCGCTCCTTGTGGGTGACGCCAAAGCGCTGCTCCTCGTCCACGACGAGCAACCCCAGGTTGGCGAAGTGTACGTCCTTGCTCAGCACGCGATGAGTGCCGACCACGATGTCCGCAGTGCCGTCTCGCAGCATGCGCACCGTCTCGGTTTGGTCCTTCTTGCCCACGAAGCGCGAGAGCATTCGCACTTCCATCGGGTAGCCGGCCAGCCGGTTCGAAAAAGTTTGGAAGTGCTGTTGAGCCAGCACCGTGGTCGGGCAGAGCAGAGCGACTTGGCGCCCCGCCATGGCGACCCGAAACGCCGCGCGCAGTGCCACCTCAGTCTTTCCGAAGCCCACATCGCCGCAGACCAATCGGTCCATGACGCGTTCCTTCTCGAGGTCCTTTTGGACTTCGGCTATGGCGGCGGCTTGGTCTCGAGTTTCCTCGAAGGGGAAGGTCGCTTCGAAGGCGTAGAATTCGTCGTCGGGTGGATCCACCGGATACTTGGTGAGGGCGGCGCGCTCCGCGTAGAGCTTGAGCAGCTGGTCGGCCATCTGACGAACGCGCTTCTGAACCTTGGCCTTGGTCTTCGCGAAGCTCTGGCCGCCGAGGCGGTCCACCTTTGGGGCACCTTCACCGCCGGAGTACTTCTGGATCTGGTTCAGTCGATACACCGGCAGGAACAACTTGCCCCCGGTGTATTCGACGACCAGAAGTTCGACGTTGACGCCCCCGATGCTCTGCTTCTGCAGGCCCAGGTAGCGCCCGATTCCGTGTTCGATGTGCACGACGTAGTCGCCAACCGTCAGAGCGCGCAGATCTTCCAGTACGGCCCGCGCACTTTTGGTTTTCTCGGTCCTGCGGTGGGTTCGGCGCCCGAAGATCTCTTCTTCGGTCAGGATGGCCACTTGCTCTGCAGGCGCGATGACCCCTCGAGCTAGCCGAGACGTGACTACGTGCATGCCGCCTTGCCCGGCGGTGACGCCTCGGTGCTCCAACAGGGTCTGCAAGCGCTCCGACTGGGTTTCGGTGCGGGCTGTGAGCACGACCTCCATTCCCGCCTCGTGCCAGGCATCGAGCCGCGTCAGCACTCGGTCGAGCACGCCATGTTTGCCTTTGCCCGCGCCTTTGCCTGCCGTCGCTTTCAGATCCGGTTGCGCCAAGGTGTGCACACTTGGCGTGTTGGCGTGGGTCAACTGCCAAGCGTCCAAGCTGTCTAGTTGTTCGGGCGTACCCAGCACGCCGCTTCGATGTGCCAGGACTACGCTACGCTCGGACATGGCGTGGGCCACCGCCTGCTCGGATGCGAACAGTGAGTCAAAGCCGAACTTGGGCCTTCCGTCGCTGCTCTGGGCGGCGGCTTGTGCCGCCTCCAGCTCGTCCCGGAGGGTTTCGACGACCCGAGTGGGTTCCTCGACGACGAAGACCGTATCCGACGGCAGCAGCTGCCAGATGGGTTGGAGGTCGTAATAGGCTGGCAAATAGGCTTCGGCACCGAAGAACACTCGAGCTTCAGCGACCTGTTCGATCAGCGTACGCGCCTTGCTGCTTGGGTAGTTCTCCTCGTCGCACAAAGAGCGCAGTACTTGTCGTGCTCGAACCTCGGCGTCTAGTGACAGGATTGCCTCCCGACACGGAGGCAGCCAAACCCGCTCCACACCGTCTTGAGTCCGCTGGTCTTCCGGATCGAAGTGCTTCAGGGAGATGATCAGATCACCGTAGAGCTCTGCGCGCGCGGGGCGGCGGCTATTCGGCGGCCACACGTCGAGGATGCCGCCGCGCACAGCGAAGCTGCCCGGATCTTCCACCACCGGAACGCGCAAGTAGCCAGCATTGGCGAGGCGCTCGCTCAGGGATTCGACGTCGACTTCCGTTTCGCTCTTCAGTTCGGCACTGGCGGCTGCCAACGCTTGCTTGGGAACGCATAATCGGATCAGCGCACTCGCACCCATGACCGCGAAGCGGAAGTCCCGACCCGAAGCGATGTGTGCGAGGGAGCCAACCCGCTCC
This sequence comes from Polyangiaceae bacterium, assembly GCA_965222375.1. Lineage (GTDB taxonomy): Bacteria > Myxococcota_A > Polyangia > Polyangiales > Polyangiaceae > JACKEA01. Next base: position 1,421,737 of record CBDCTZ010000015.1, on the reverse strand, counting down.
AGAGTTGTTTTGCGGTCGGAGTGCACCTCGGTCCAGGGCAGTGCTTCTGGACTTGGGATCAAGAGGGCGGAGCCCGCGGCATCGACTCGTCGACTGAGGCTAGCCACCTCGAAAGCGGATTGGCACAACGCGTCAATGTCGGCGGCCACCGTGCGCAAGGCCTCGCTATCGCTCACCACGACGGCTACGTGCTTCGCGCCATGCAGCGCGAGCCCGCGAGCGACCAAAGCCGAGGCGCAGCCCTCGGCGTGCACGACGGGGTATTGTCCTGGCGCCGACAGAGCGATGCGCGCCACCTCCTCCATGCGGAGGACGCGGCGGTCTTCCGGTAACGCCGGCACGATGACCGCCGCCTCCGGGCTTTGCGCGAGCTCACTCATCCCAGGTGTCGGGCTTCTGTCTCGCGATGGCCGCAGCCAGGTGGTTTTGGGCTCGCAAGCGCAGGCTGCCAGGTTGTTTCATCAGGTGTCCGCGAAACGCTCGTTCCGCGAGGTCGAACCGCCCGGCGCGATAAAACAACACTCCCCGGGCGAAAAGGCCCGGGTAGGCTAGATCGACACGCTCGATGGCCGTCACCACCGCAATGCGAGCCTCGGACGGCGTGCCCTTCTCCGGATGGGCCAGAAGGAACCCATAGTACGCTCTTAGCTGATTGGCGCTCGGCGCGAACGCTTTGTCTTTCCGGACGTCCAAGAGCTCCGCCCAGCGGATCTGGAACATGACTCGACGCTCGTGCTCCGTGGGGACGAGGGTCCCATCCGCTCGGACCCAGCCGGACTCTTTTGCCTTGTGGGCAAAGCGCTCGCCTAGCTCGGTCAGCTCCTGGTCCGGCTTGCCGGTTGATTCGAAGCGACGCAGTGCTTCGAGGAACAGCTTGGTCTGCACTGCTCGCAGGGTTAGCAGGGCTGGCTCGTCACGATGCCGTCGGGCAAGCCCGCGAGCTTCACGCAGGGAGCCCACTGCCCGGTCTACATCCTTCTTGGCTACGGCATCGCCGTAGTTGCGGACCGCCTCGCCAATGGATCGAATGTCGAAGGGCAGTGGCGTTGACGCAAGGGTTGCGACCCGCTCCCGGTCCGCCTGCGCGTCCTGTGCGAGGGCGTTGATGTCAACCCGCGGCATGGGCAGACGATCCGGCGGTGCGGCGCGGGGCACACCGAAGACGACGCCTAACAGCGCGATGCCGACCGCCACAACCCCAAGCGGCCAACCTTCGATGTGCCGAGACCAGCGGCGCTTGCGCCCAGGCTTCACGATCGAGCCCGCACTGGCTCGATCCTTTGATGTCTTGACTTCGTCGGGCCTCACGATAGCTTCGGATCCCCCGTCAGAGCGGGGCCCTAGGATACCGTGCAGGAAAAACGACAACACCCTCGCGTCGTAACAAACCTCGATCTGGTGTGCGAGCTGCCGGATGCCCCCCCCCTCGAGGGGTCGGCTAGTGACATCTCCCTCGGCGGCATGTTCGTTCGAGCGGATACCGCTCCGCCCTTTGGCACCAACGTCACCATCGTAACGCGGCTACCTGGGTTGGACGGTGAAGCTCGACTGCCCGGGGTTGTTCGTTGGAACAAGCCCGGTGGGTTTGGGGTCCAATTCGGATTGCTGGGTGCCCGTGAGACGCATGCGATCACGGATTTGATGAAGTAAGTACACGCGCTGCTGCGTGCACCCGCGCTTTTGACGCGTTTACAGCACTTGCGTGCACTCACCGACGCCTTCGGGATTCGTGGCGAAGTGAACGCAGACTCCTTCGTCGGGCGGGCACATGGGTGAGCCCCCTTCGACGGCTCGGCACAGCCTTCGGCAGCGCGCACCCTTGCAGACGCTGCCCGACTTGCAACGTGTGATCGTGGAGCAAGGCTCGCCGAGCCCGGCGGTTCCCTCGGGCAAACACGCGACGCTTCCGCGGGGATCGACGAGCTGACAGCTCTTGCTTGGATCGGGGCAGGAGTCAGCGTCGAACAGGTCGCAACCGCCAACGGCTCCGCACAGATCCGCTCCCGCATAAACCGGATCCGAGCCTGGCGCTGCGCCCGGTCGTAGCAAGAACAGCTGTCGGTAGCAGCTCTCGCCCGCGCCGCATGCAGACCAGTCTCCGCCGCAGCAAAGCTTCTGGCATGTGCCGGGCTTGACGCCGCCATCGGGCCACACGCCTACGCCAGCACAGAAGAGCCCGGTCTCGCAGTCATTCCACCCAGCGCACTCTTGTCCCGCCGTCTTGGTACCGGCGACTTGGCAAGCGGGTGGCCAGTCTCCGCTCGCGGGTGGGGTGGTGGTCGGAACGCAGGCTTGGCCACTGGGGCAGTCCTGCTTCTGGTAGTTGCAGGGACCGGGCTGGCACGCGGCCTCCCCGTCGGGAGGATCGGGGATCTTGCCGCCACCATCCAACACCGTGGGCCCACCGCCGCCTCCGTCGGGCGTGGGATCGTTGGAGTCCTCTTTAGAACCGCAGGCGGACGCAGCGAAGAGCACGGCGAACGCGATGCCAGATTTTCGAAAGGCCATGAATGTTCCGAGCAACACTTTCATTGTAGCAAACACCCCCACACGCATTCATTTGGCTGACGGCTTACAGCGATAGCACCCAGATCCAACTGATCAAACCACCGACACCGACCAAGACGAAGGTGCCTGCCGTGAGCACCCCGAAGAGCCGATAACCACGACGCTCCGCCGCGGCGCCCGCTTCGGGGTCCTTGACTGCCCGCGCAGCTCCGATGGCCCATGGAATGCTCCACAGATGTACCAGAAGCAGGGCGACTAGGCTCGCGCCAAGGCACACCTCCAACACGAGCTCGACCTGGGCCGCTTCCAGTGGCGAGAGTGCCAAGTCTTCGGCAGCTTCGCGGATGAAGCGATTCTCCGCGCCAACCGCGGCTGCGTTCATGAGCTCTTCCCTGCGCAACACCATGCCCAAAGGCATTGCGGCCACCGCCGTTAGGAACCCTACCGGGTAGGCAAGCAAGTGCCCCATCATGAAGCGTCCAAGAAAAGCCTTCGTCGGCGTGGTCGGCCGACGTTGCCGCACGGGTCGCGGGCGCTGATCCGCTTTCGGCGGCTCGGCAGCGTCCGGGGATTCGCCAGGATCGGAGCCCATCTCTTGCCCCGTGTTACACTGAGTTACCTGCTTTTCTCAAATCGGAGATGAAGATGACCCTGAAGCGAACACTGGCCGGTATGACCGTTTTCGCTGCTAGCGCTGCGCTAACTGCTGCTGCGTGCAGTGACGCTTCGACTTCTGGAGGTGGAACCGGAGGTGGCGGCGGTGCATCTGGCTCCGCTGGCTCTGGGGGGACGGGAGCCATCTCGACCGGAGGTGACTCTGGAGCCATCGATTCGGGCATTCCCGACGCGTCGAGCTGTGCGCAATTCACCGCCGAAGCCAAGCAGGCACCGGCAGCCTTCACCATCGTGCTCGACAAAAGTTCGAGCATGAATCAGGGCAACAAGTGGACTGCGGCCCAGCTGGCGATCGTGCAGGCCATCGATTCCACCGCATTCGACAACATCGCGCTCGGGTTGCTCGCGTTCCCAACGGGCGACGTGCCTGGACCCGCATGCCTCTTGGGCGGCGCCCTTCCCGTCGGCTGTGCCGTCAGCGCGCTGCCACAAGTGCCGCTCGGCGACACGCTGACCGCGAAGAGCAATCAACCCGGCGTGCGCCAGCAGATCTACAACTATCTCGGAACCAACCCTCCCGCTGCTTCCGGCGCTAGCACCCCTGGCTACGCGGCGTTGAAGGGCGCCATTGCGGCCCTCCAGATCTACCCGCTGCAAGGGACGCGAGCGATCGTGTTGATCACCGACGGTGGGTTTGGTTGCACCTCCATCGCCAACCCAACTCGACCTGGCTACATGGATCCCGTGGGCTGCCCGGATTGGGAGCACCCGAACAACGTGGTCCAGCTCTTGAGCAGTGCCTATAACGATCCGGTCTTCCCGGTTCGCACCTACATCGTGGGTGTGCCCGGGGCGGATACCAACAACGGCGATCCTGACGCGCCGCCCTATTCCGTGCGCCGCGCGCTTTCCGCTTTCGCGAAGGCGGGCTCACCGGACACTGTGCCAGCCGGCTGCGATGGGGCCTATTTGCAGGGCGCCGGGGATCCCGCGGCGTCGTGCCACTTCGATCTGACCCAGGGCAACTTCAACGCTGGGGCCCTGGCCCTGGCCTTGGGCCAGGCCCGCGGTCAGGCGCTGGGCTGCGCCTACAAGCTGCCCGAACCTCAAGGCGGTCAGACTGTCGACAAGGGACTGGTCAACGTGGTCGTCACTACGGATGGCAATCAGGTGAAGTTGAAGAAGCGCCCGGACTCCACCCCTGGGGACTCTTGCACCAACGATGGCTGTTGGGACTACGATGCCAACGACCAGGTCGTCCTGATCGGCAAGGCCTGCCAAGACGTGAAGAAGGCCAAGGACGCCAAGGTGGAGATCCTGGTCGGCTGCACCACCGTCGTGAAGTGACCGAGGGCGTTGACGCGGGGCTCAGGGCGTGAACAATGCGCGCTGCGATGAGCGACATCCCCGACAGCCCCGAGGCCTTCTTCACCGAGTACATCCCCGCACGGTTCGAGACTGTGAAGGAGGGTCTGGCTGGCAAGTCGTCGAACGGCTGCATGACATTTCGCATCATCGACGTCGGCGAGTGGAGTATGCGCATCAAGGACGGGGAACTGATCGTCAGCCCAGGTATGGCTGACGATGTCGTGCTCCAGGTCACAGCGGCCGAGGCGGACTTCGCATCCATTTTCGTGCAAGGCGCTATACAGCAAGAGGGCGCGCCGATTGGCGCAGAGCACCAGGTGTTGGCGTTCAAGGTGCTCAGCGTCGACGAAGAGCGGGTGAAGCTCGTGAAGGGTATTGTCGGCAGTGTGGCGTTTGTCATCGATTCCGATGGCACCACGCACCATCTGGCTGTCACACCAGGTGCTCAAGAGCCGAAGCTGGGTGACGCCGAGTGTCGCCTGGAGGTGAAAATGAACGACTTCATGGAGATGCAGACCGGAGCTCAGAACCCGATGCAGCTGGCGATGTCTGGGCGGATCAAGATCGTTGGCAACGCGCAAATCCCTATGGCGCTATCTGGTGTTTTCGTCTGACCTGCGCGAGCCGGGCGTTCCTCCACGCTGAACGGACACCACGTGTAGGGCAATCTGCGCACGGCCCGCGGGCCAAAGTGCTGGCCTGAACATGGCTTCCGGGTACAATCAACGCCGTGAAACGGTTCCCTATCCTTTTCACGCTGGGCCTTGCCGCCCTGGGCTGCGGCTTGGACTCGGGTGGTGATTCTGTCGCCTTCGGCTCGGCCGGAGCCGGCGGCGGTCAGACAGACGCATCCGCCGGCGGCGCCGCTGCGACGGGTGGTGGAATCAACACTGGAGGCGTGGCTGGTACGGGGGGCAGTGGCGGCGTTTCAGGGGCCTCAGGGACAGGCGGTTTGGGGACTGGGGGCCTTGGAACCGGAGGACTAGGCACCGGGGGACTCGGCAGCGGCGGTTTGGGTACCGGTGGTCTGGGTACCGGTGGAGTCGTCACCGGCGGCACAGGCGGCGTAGCGACCGGCGGCACGGGCGGCGTAGCGACCGGCGGCACGGGCGGCGTAGCGACCGGCGGCACGGGCGGCGTAGCGACCGGCGGCACGGGCGGCGTAGCGACCGGCGGCACGGGCGGTGTAGCGACGGGCGGTACCGGCGGAATCGTGGGCACCGGTGGCGTTGCCACCGGCGGCATGGGCGGTGTTGCCACCGGCGGTTCCGGTGGAACTGGGGGGGTCACCGGGTTGGATTGCTCGAAGTGGCCGGGGAGTCAGGCGTTCCAGGTCCAAGGCCAAACCCATTGCTATTGGCTCGTCACCTCCGGCAAGAACTTCGACGACGCCCGAAAGGACTGTTCCAACAACAGCGGCTACTTGGCGACCATCCACTCCAAGGCGGAAAATGACCACGTGAAGTCCGTGGCCTTCGGGGGCACGAATCTCTCCGCGGTTTGGATTGGGCTGTCGCGTGACGCCATCGTCGCGTGGTGCTTCGGCAAGGCGAATTTCAAGTGGACCACGGGGGAGCCCAAGCCCTATCAGAAGTGGGCAAACAACGAACCCGACTGCAGTGGGCGCCGCGCGGCCATGGACAGCGGCGGTAGCTGGCGAGATCGCCCAAGCTGGCACAACAACTCCTACGTCTGCGAAGCTGGCCCCCTGTTTCAGTAATACCCGTACTCGCGGCCTCCCCGGGGGCGACGGGCGCCATGCCGAGGGAGCCAGGTTCCTTTTCCTGGAGCGATGGATCCGAACAGACCCAATCGCCTCTCATTCCCAATCTCCAGCAGCTAGGGCGCCGCGCCTTTGGGCGGTGGTGGTAGCGCCTCCCAACGTAGAGCGGATCCGAACTGGCTGTTCAACTTGATAGTGCGCCAGCGTTTCAAACTCAGGAAGTACACGCCAGGCTTCTTGTTGCGGTTCGAGAAGAACGCAATCAGGCGGCCATCCGGGCTGCACGCTGGGTATTTGTTGGTGCCCATGTTGCGGGTCAGACGCGCGATGCCCTGACCTTTCTCGTTGCTCATCACTAGATCTTGTTTGTCCCCGTACACAGCAACCGAATACACCAGCCGGATCCCGTCCTCGGTATCGCAGAAGGTGGGCGCCGCGGCGGTAAAGCCCGCTGGCGAGACGGCCTTGTTGTCGACATAGACGCGTTGGCTACCGCGCTTGTTCGGGTCGCCCCCGATCCACGCCAACTTGCCGCTCGGTGAAAATGCAGGGTGTGTAGAAAGTATGGTCGTCGACACTTTCTTCATCCCGCTCGCATCGGGGTTGCCGACGTAGATGGAGCTGCCTCCTCGGTAAGCCACGGCCAACGCCATCTTGGTGCGGTCCTTGTTGAAGGCCACGCTGTAGATGCTGGTCTTGAAGGGCGCGCCGATTCTGAAAAACTTCTTCCCCGTCCACATCAGCAGTCGGAATGGTGAGTAGTTCTTGCTGCGGGTGTAGAAGATGGACTCGTTGGGCCCCCAGGTGGGGGCGATCGCGGTCAGCTTCGGATTCGTGATGGGCTTCAAGGCGTGACCATCCGAGTCCATGCTGAAGATCCGTCGATTCCTGCCCCACTTTCCGCTGAATACGAAGTGGCTGGCAAAGCCGCCGGGGCGACCGGTCAGAGCGCCGAGCAGAGCGTCGGTTATTCGGTGCGATGTGACGCGGATGTCCTTTGCGTCCACGAGTAGGGTCTTCTCGTACACCGCGTCCTTGCCCACGGCGGGGAAGTAGGCGATCCCGAACACCTGTATCTTGCCAGACTTGTGCTTGCGAGCCGCGACTTTGACGATGGCTTCCGCACCCAACTTGCGCCAAGCGTCGACGTCGACCGGGTCGTCGAAGCCGTAGGTTCCGGGCGGTGCTTTCTTGTCGGGGATGACGTTGTAGAGCCCCGAGAGCTCGATATCGCGACGCACGACGCCACGCAGGGTCACGTCTTCCATGTCCGGTGCCAGGCTGGGCAGGATCGCGATCTTGGGAATGTGCTGCTGCACGGTGCCGGTGACGACGTATTCGCCGAGTAAGCTTTCATCTGTTGACTGTTGTGTTCCTGGGTCAGCTGCTGACCGCGAGCTTAAAGAAATGAGAGTCAGTCCACACAGGAGCGCGAAGGTTTGCTTCATTTGCATTGAGGCGTTTTTCCAGAGAACCGAACAGGTACGACAGAAGGAACCTTACAGGTCGTACACAGCGGCGGAGGGGGTGGTAGCTGCTGCCCCACCATGCCGTCCATGGCGGCGCGGGCTTTGGCGTCAAAGGTACCGTTGCCACTCGCTTGCGAGAGGGTATATCCAGTCACGGTTCTGTTCGGTGAGACGTTGGCCTGGGCCAAGGCAGTCAATTTCTTGAGCTCTTCGCAGGGCACAGCGCCCACTGGAGGGCGAAATCGTGCGTTGAACCAGCTGAGGATCTTGATCCGATAGGTCTTGGCCCAGTTGGCTTCCAAGGGGTTGGTGGTGGTGCCTTCTTTCACGCCGTCCGGCGAGCCTTCCCCGACCACCTCGGACTCCTTGGGGTCCCCGCCTTCCGGGTTGAGCCCCGAATCCAAGACCAACGCTGCGCCGTCGGTCGTCTGCGCATCCGGCGGCGGTGCCTCCGCGTCGCCCGTGGCGACGGCGGAAGACGGAATCGCCGCAGGATCATCTTCAGCTTTCTCGGATGGTGCGCTGGACTCTTTGAATACCGATTGCGGAACGGGAGCCAGCTTCTTCCACATGTCAGGAAGTTTTGCGCGCAGCTTTTTCTTGCCGCCTAGTTTCATCAATGGAGCGTCGTCCAAGATGGGCTTCACGGCGATGGGCTCTTCTTTGACGACGGCCTCTTCCTTCGCCACGATCTTCGCATCTGCCGCACCGGCCGCGACTAGCAAGACAGTGAACGACGCTTGCACAATCACCGCTGCGCCGAGCGCGATGAATACCTCGAGAGGCATGAAGGTTTCTGCTCGACCAGTCACGGCTTCTTTTTGACGGCTGGCTTCGCGCCGGCCTTGGGTGCTGGCGTGGTTTCGTCTTCGTCTTCCTCGATTTCCTCGAGTTCGGGCTGTACGAGCAAGTTCAGGCTCTCCACGCCGCTGTTACGCGCCGCCGCAACCACGGTCGCCACGATTCCGTAGCGTGCTTCCTTGTCAGCACGGATGTAGAGTTCCCGCTCTTTCTGTACCCGCGCACTCTCTTTTAGAGCGCGGTCGATACGGTCCGTCACGTCCTTTTCACCGAATAGGATGCGCTCGTCCTTCGTCACCGTAACCAAGAGGCGGGCGTCTTTCACCGGCGCTTGGGCGGCTTTGACCTCGGGCAGGTTGATGCGCAGCCCAGTCGTCAGCAGCGGAGCCGTGACCATGAAGACGACGAGCAACACGAGCATGACGTCTACGAAGGGCGTCACGTTGATCTCGGTGAAACCGCTGCGGCGTCCTCGCCCTCCGCCGGCTTTGGCGCCCATGGCCTAGCCTCCCGCGTAGCCCATCTGGGGTTGCGGGGGAGGCCGGCCGGACTCCTTGACCAGGGGCACCGCCGAGGACGGGCCACCCGGGTCAGCAGCCAGGGTTTCTGCCCATGACTCGCTCGACGCTTCCAGTTCCTCCATCAAATCGCCAATACGGCGATCCACGAAGTTGTAGCCGATGGTGGCTGGGATGGCGGCTACGAGGCCAAAGGCGGTCGCAATGAGCGCTTCGCCGATAGCAGGAGCAACCACGGGCAGGGACGCGCTCTTCTCCAAGCCGATGCGCAGGAACGCGTCCATGATGCCCCAAACGGTGCCGAACAACCCGATGAAGGGCGACGACGATGCGATGCTGGAAAGGGTGGGCATTAGCGAGCCTGCGCGCTGCTGCTCGGAGGCGATGGCGCGCTTTGCGACGGCGTTCAGCAAGTCCGAGGACAGGTTGGGCTGGTGGTGGCGCTTGGCCAACTCCAACACCACCCGTCCTCCCGGCGAGTTGCGATGCTTCAGGGCATTCGAGATCAGATCCGATGAGCTTGTAACGCTCTCGACCTCTTTCTCGAACCGATGCTGGGCGTTGCGAAGCCGCTTCAGCTGGAGGGACTTGAGCACCCAGATGACCCATACCGCCGTGGAAGCCACCATCAGGACAAGCAAGACCACGAGCACGACGCCGGACGATTCCAGCATCAGGTGGAGGGGGTCAAGCTTGTCGCCGTTAGGGGCGGGAGCGGTCATTGTCATTGGGGTGCTTTTCAGTCGCCGAGGACGATGTCGACGCGGCGGTCGCGGGACCAGCTTGACTCATCGGTGCCCGTGGCATCCATTTCGCCTCGGGAAGTCGTGGCCACCTTGCCATCGTCAAGACCCTTCTTCACGATGAAGCCCTTGACGTTGTCAGCACGGCGCCCGCCCAGCACCAAGTTGTAGTCCTCATCACCGCGGGGATCCGCATGGCCCACCAAGCGCATCTGCCGTCCTGCGAGGGGGCCGCTCGTGAAGCAGGTTGCCAGCTGACCGAGGACCTTGTGGTCCTGGTCTCGGATATTCGCGGAGTTGAACGCGAAATAGGCGTCGGAGTCGGAAATTCCGCAGGCCTTCTTGATCTCGTCCGAGATGTTGATCTGGCTCTTGCTGGGGTCGTCACCAGGCTTCTTGTTGCTGCCATCATCAACCACAGCGGAGGTCGACGGGCCATCATTGCCGCCCGTAGGTGCTGCCGGCGGTTCCTTCGGATCCGAGCCGCACGCTGCACTCGCGATCGCTGCTAGGGATACGAAAACCAACTTCTTCATGACAGGTCTCCTCAATTCGGGATGGAACGCTTTCATCCGGCCGGTGGCCGGCATTCATCGTTAGCCAGACAGTCGCGAGACCCTCCAGCTCGCTCGCGACTCCCGCGCCACGCGCGCAGCAGCTTTCGAAGATTCCCCTAGATACCTGGGAGTGGGTTGCGATGCAATCTCGGCTAAGTGTCCAAAACCACGAGGCTTTGTCTGTCGGGGTGAGGGGACTCGTCACTTCCGCAAGCCCAGGTAGGCCAAGATGAGCACAATTCCACCCAGGAAAAAGAGCGTCAGGGCGACGCCGCCCAGGCTGCGGCGAGATTCGGTCGGCGGTGAGCGCAAGACTTCAAGTTGCGCGAAGGCCAAGGCCAGAACGGCTTGAAGTCGCTTTTCCGACGACTCGCCGCGCATCCGATCTCCCGCCATGCCCCGATAGCGCGACGCAGCTTCGGCCAGACGGTTTTTGGCGTTGCAGTGCTCCAAATAGGCCGCGTGTGCCTTGTCATTGTCCCAGTCTTCGACAACTCGCTTCCACAACGCCTCCAGCGCTGGATCGGGTAGCTCGTCGTTCATCTCCCGGACAGTTTAGCAAAAGATCATCGGAGTTCGCGCAGCAGCTGCTTCGTGATTTGGAAGTAGTCCTGCCGCGAGTAAGGCTCGTTCAGGATGTGAAAATCCTTGTTTGAAAGTCCAACGCAGCCGAAGCAGTAGGACGATCCGGAGCAGCCGACGGAGCGGACCAGATAGGACGAGCCATTGCAGTCTTCGCAGTCCACACAGTGATGGCAGGCCATCAGGTTCTCGCTGGACGTACAGTGAGAACAGTCCGAGCAGGCCTTGCAGCCGTCACAGAAGTGGCATCGCAGCAGCTGCTGGGAGGCCTTGCAGAAAGTACAGGCCGTGCAGCCACGGCAGTCCTCACAGCGGACACAGCCCGAGTTGTCCACGCGCCCGCGGTTTTCCGCGAGCAATGTTCGGAACCGCGTTTCGAACTCGCGTGCGGACAGCGGCGTGCTCATTTAGCTGAAAACTCAGGTTCTGAGAGAACGCCGAAATTCAGCCGCGACGTGTCGAGTTTGTTCTTCGTCGGCGTATTCTTCCAGCCGCCGTAAGCGCTGGGTCAAGATGGGAAGCTTCGTGGGCTCCTCTTCTTCGAGCAGCCGGGTGAGCACTGCCAAGGCATCCCGCGCACGAGATTCGTCGAAGTGCTCCAGCAGCTGGAGCTGCACCGGTTGTTCTTCCGGGAACTCGAACCCTGCTTCCAGGTACTCATTGGCCGCGCGGCTAATGGCACCGCGAGTCTCGCAATGCATGAGCCGTTCGAGCAGGCGCTGCCGCCGCAATTCGCTTTCGTCGGTTTCGTGTCGATTCAAGGTGACGATGCGAGCTGCTCGGCGCTGACCGTAGCCTGCTTCCCCACGCCCGCGTGCTCCGGGGTCCAGGGCTTCTTGCTGGACGGCTTCCGCGTTGTTCTCGGCGCGCGGGGCTGCAGATGCCGCCACCGCGCGGCGTGCTGGCCGTGTGATCAGGGGCGAGTTCGGTCGCCGCGCTGCTATCAATACGGGCTCTACGGGCGCAGCTTCGGCGCGTCCGCGTCGCCGGCGTCGCCGGCCACCGCCCGACCTCTGGCGTTGTCGATCCATGGTATTTCCTCGATCTTCGGCGCCCGCGAGGAGCGACCGGGTACCTCGGACGAGCTGTTTCCCCTTTGATTCGGACGCGCTACTGCGTGACTTCCGAACCAGCTCACCCTGGCAACTGCGTTGGGCTCTAGCACAGCATTGCGCTTGGTGCCCGACAAAATTGTCAAAAGCCCGGATCTGACGTGGGCTGAGCGTGGCCTCGACCCTGGACTCCTCCGCAGCTATGGTCCCGACCGGTGCGGATTCGGCGCCGATTGAGTTTCTAACTGCGGACCAGCGGGAGGTTGAAACGATGGTCGAGCATGGGCAGAAGATCTGGCGCAACGGGGAAATCGTCGACTGGGCGGCCGCTGGCTCGACCTCGCTGCTCACCCATACGCTTCACTACGGGGTGGGCGCATTCGAAGGTATCCGAGCATACAAGCGCGCTGGTGGTGAAACGACGATCTTTCGTCTGCGTGAACACATCAAGAGACTTTTCGAGTCATGCCGATTGGTGATGCTGAAGCCGCGTGTGGGCTTGGAGCAAACCTGCGAGGGCTGCGTTGGCGTGATGCGCGCGAACGAACTGGAAGAGGCCTACCTGCGGCCGCTGGTCACCATGGGTACCGGAGCCATGGGCGTGTACGCGCCGAACAACCCAGTGGAGACGCACATCATCACTTGGAAGTGGGGGGCCTACCTGGGCGCTGAAGCTCTGGAAAGAGGAATCCGCTGCAAAGTGTCATCGTTTGCGCGCCACCACATCAACGTGTCTTTCGCGAAGGGCAAGCTCGTTGGTCAATACATCAACAGCGTGATGGCCAAGCAGGAAGCCAAGCTCGACGGCTTCGACGAGGCCATTCTCACCGACGTGAATGGCTATGTGAGTGAGGGCTCCGGCGAGAACATCTTCATCGTCAAAGATGGCAAGATCACGACGCCGCCCCTTTCCGCCAGCATCCTCGCTGGAATCACTCGGGAAACCGTGATGATCCTCGCCCAGGAAGAGGGCATCCCCGTCCGCGAGGGGTACATCACGCGTGACGAGCTGTATTTGGCCGATGAGGTGTTCTTTACGGGCACCGCAGCTGAGGTCACGCCTGTCGTCGAGGTGGACCATCGCGTCATCGGGACCGGTAAGGTGGGCGAGACCACCCAGCGCCTGCAAGCGCGTTACTTCGACGTCGTCAGGGGTAAGGACGACTCCCATCCCGAGTGGCATACGCCCATTTGAGAGCCCCGATTCTTAGAGCCATTGCGACGAGAGCCGCCCGCGCTGCCCTTGCGGTTTGGCTGTGCGCTTGTGGTGCCCCCCCGCCGGCTGCTGCGCCGAAAATGGCAGCAAGCAGTCCACCGGTCACTGCTCAGCCACCCAAGCGCCAACAGGGATTGCCCGAGGCCACGCTGAAGCTCGTGTTCGGCCCGCGAGCGGGGCTGTCCCTGCGCGTTCCGGGTCCGGAAGACTGGCAGTCCGAAGATACAGAACGTTGGCTCACACTCACACACCCCCAGTCCGAGTCCAGCCTTGCCCTTCGCACCTGGCGTGCCGCACGCTTGGTGCGGATCGAAGAGTGCGAGAAGCAAGCCCGACTGTGGCGTCCGGAAGTGCCTGAAATCGTACCTGACAATGTCGTCGACGAACGCTCCTTGTCGGGCCCACCGGACTATGCCGTGCGCATGACCGTTCTCGTTCGTCGGGTTGAGCGCAAAGCGATGATCGAAGGTTGGGCGCTGGCCTTCGGCGCCGGCATTGGCAAGTGCTACGCCGCGATTTTTCGCACCCAAGCTGCCGGAGTGGGCGCAGAGGCAGCCATTGCAGAGCGCCTTGCCATCGCGACCGACCGCATATTGCCATCCGTCCAAGAACAAGGCGTCGACGCTCGCATCCTCGGCCCCCGCGACGACTGAAAACTCCGTCGCTGACCAGCTCCCCGAGTTGTTCTGCACCTTTGTTTGGGGTCGCGGCTCTCGTGCGCCGTGGACCACTACTCTCGACCTGCGCCGTACTTATCGGGGTACGCTCCGGCATGCCCAGTCGACGTATTCTCGTGCTCACCGCCCTCACCTGTCTGGCTTGCGAGGAGAAGGCGACCCCCGCGAATCCTCCCGCCCAGTCGTCAAAGCCGGCGGTTACAACCAGCGCACCCGTAGAGGAGTCGATGTCGCCGAAGCGATTCTGCAATCAGCTATCCCAAAAGATAACGATGCTGACCAAGAAGTGCGAGGAGCGCCCCGAGACCGCCGCCGTCAGGACGCTGGTCAAAGTGTCCGCGGATGGAAGTGGCGGCAGTTGCGAGACGCTGAAGAACGTGGACATCGATGTCGAGAGGGTGCCCGCTTGCCTCAACGAACTGAAGACGTGGCATGACATCGGTATCGTCGCCCTCCAGAAGACTGGGGCATGCCGGTCGGCGTTCAAGGGCAAGACCGCGGTTGGCGCCCGATGCTCGCTCGATCTCGAATGCCCCGATGGATCATGGTGCGTCCCGGACGCCAGCAGCGACGACCCACTGCGAACCGTGTGCTCCTCCAAGATCGAGGCTGGCACTGCATGCAAAGAACAAGCGGGCGAGTCCTGCGGACCGAATTTCTACTGCGCAGCGGGAGGCAAGTGCGCGTTGAGGCCGAAGGCCGGCGAAGACTGCTCTCCCAAAACGCAACATTGCGCCCAAGGCTTGCCTGTTGGAGAAATCCACAAACAAGAAGGGCAAGTGTGGTCCGCTGCGAAAGGCCGGAGACGACTGCCACCGTTGGACGGAGTGCCTGGGTGCATGCGTCACGCCCAGCAAGGCCGTCAAGGATGGCAAGTGCGAGCCCTTGTGCGGTTCGGGCCGAGGCTTCCCCGCTTCCAGCTCAGCGCAGGGTGAGGGCTTCGAGCGCTGCTTGTTCGCGCTTCTTGGCGCCGCCGACGCCAACGACGCGCACGCTCGAGGTGGAGAAGAGTCGGCTTGCAGCGGCTTGAACGTCGTGTCGAGTCAGTGCGGATAGTTGCTCCCAGCGGGACTTCGGCGTTCGTGCCACGCCCGTCAGGCAACCAAAGCCGACGAATTCGGCAGCCTCGGCGGGATGGTCGACGAGTTCCGCGAGCTGGAAGCGGTAGCGCGTCTTGGCTTTGTCTAACTCGGCTTCGGTGGGGCCGTGTTCCGCCAAGTCGAAGAGCAGGTGCAGGACCTCCTGCAGCACTTCGGGTGCACGTTCGTGCTCCGTCTCCGCGGCAACGTCGAAGAGCCCGGAGTCGGCGTATGCCTCGTAGGCTGCGGACACGTCGTAGCAAAGGCCCCGAGCGTCGCAGATCTGATGGTACAGCCGAGTGGACATGCCGTCGTCCAACACTCGAAGCAGCAAGTCCGTGGCCGGCTCCAGCGGGTCGCGCTCTCCAGGGCCATGGAACGCGATACGGAGCTGGGTCTGGCTGGAGGCGTGTCTAACGTATCTGAAGCGCTTCCCGCTCCCCGGTTGTGCGGGCTCGAAGCCCGGCGTGTCGCCGCCAGGCATCGACTCAAAGTGTCGGCGCACCTCCGCAATGACCTTCCCCGGGTTCACTGGACCTGCAACCGTGATGACCGTGTTGGCACCGACGTAAAGTTCCGCATGGTGGCGCCCGACCTGCTCGCGGGTCATGGAGCTCACGCGCTCGATGCTTCCCGTGATGGGCCTACCCAAGGCCGATGAACCGTACGCCAACCGACGAATCAAGTTGTCTGGGTCGATCTCGTTTCCCGCGTCGTCTAGCCCTTCGAGGATTTCTTCGCGAACGATGCTTTGCTCGATTTCCAAGCCGTCGAAGAGTGGATCCCGATACACCTCGGCAAAGAGCTCCAGCACGTCCGCGAAGGACTCGGGAGGCACCGCGATACCGAGGCTCCCGTGGTCCATGTAGGTCGCGGCGCTCAGGGTCCCGCCACGACTCTCGAAGGCCAAAGCTTGCTCGTGGGCGGAGGGGAGGCGCTCAGTGCCCCGATAGAGCATGTGCTCCAAGAAGTGACTGAGGCCGGTGTCTTCCGCGGCCTCGTAGCGCGGCCCAGCGCGTAGTTGCGCCTCGATCACCACGCTGTGGATTTGGGGCAGGGGGACGACCAGCAACTGGAGGCCGTTGTCCAGCCTGGTGTGCTCGAAGACGAGCTGGGGTTCAGCCATGTCGTGCAGGGCGTCAGCCCTCGTCGTCTTGCGGACCGGCGTCAGGCTTGTTTTTCTCCAACAGCGTTGCGTCCGTCTTGATCTTGTCTTTGGCCGCTTTGCGCAAGTCCGCCAGATAGCGAGCCACGGCGTCCCGTGCTTTCTCGCTCTGGAGCTTGAACAGGATGTCGTACTTGTCCTTTTCGAAGTCGGCTCGTTTGGCCATCGTCTTCTCCTTCAGCTGAAGGACGACGAGACCATTCTTGGTCGTTACGGGCTTTTTGAGAACGTCGTCGGCTTTCTTGAGGCCGAAGACCTTGTCTCCAACTGCCTCCGTTGGCGCCGCGTCAACCATGGGGCCCACCAAGCGATTGAAGGGAGGGCTGATTTCCACCCGTGGTTTGCCATCCACAGCCAGGCCGGGAAGAGAGTTGTCTTTGTCCACGGCCTTCAGGGCCGCGTTCTTGGCCGCGCCTGCTTCCGCGTGCTGCTTGGCTAGTTCCTTTACGACATCGTCCAGCTTTTCGCCCTTCTTGACGCGGTCCACGATGGCCACCGCCACCTTGTTCAGCTTCTCGTCGGCAACGAGGGGCACGGAAAGGCGGCGCGCCACCAAGCGCTTGCCGAGCTTTTCGACATCGCCCTTGGCCAGCTTTTTCTCGAGCTTCAACACGTGAAAGCCGCGCTGGGTTTCGATCACTGGCGAGAGTTCGCCGGGTTTCAAGCCTCCAGCAGCCTCCATGAGCTCCTTGGCGCCCAGGCCATAGGCAGCGCCCATGCAGCCGTGCTCCCCGCCCCAAGGCGCGCTGGCGGCTTCGCTGACCTGGCGAGCTACGAGCTCGAAAGGCTCCTTCTTCTTCAGTCGCTCTACGGCGGCGTCGATCTTCTGGCGCCGCTCGACCTTGACCTCTTCGCTAGCGTCCACCTCGGCAGCTACGAAGATCTCGGATACCCAAGGGCAATCAGCCTTGGTGCGCTGCTTTTCGTTCTTCCAGGCCTCCTCAATCTGGGCGGAGTTTTCCTTCGCCCAGGCATCCACGGCGGCGTCTGAGCTGTCCACCGCATAGCGTTGGAACCAGGCCTTTTCCAGATGAGCGATGCGCGCGACCGCCTTGGAGCGCTCGATTTCCCATGTAGCGTGCGCCTCTTCCACGGACACGCGCACCCGGGTCTGCACCAAGGAGCGCATGCGCTGGGCCGTGAGCTCGCGCTTCTGCATCGCCTTGAATTCCTTGGGAGAACGGTTGGTCGTGCTGCGAACGACGCGCTCGTAGATTTTGTAGTCGAACTCGCCGGTCTTCACGCTCTTCACCGGCAGCGCGCGCATGCCATCCGGCGAGATGCGCAGGTTATAGGACAGGAAGTTCGCCTGCGCGACCGGGAGCGACACGTAGGCGCGCCCCGCTGCGAGTTCGTCGTCGATCTCCTGTTCGCTGATCGTCAATCCGAGCCGCTCGGCCTCTTTCAACAGCAGCTCCCGCTCGACGAGGCCCTCCATGACGTGGCGGTGGAGTCCCATCTTGCGGATGTTCTTGTCCTGCATGCCTCGCGGGACGATGAGGCGGAACGCCGCCATGTACTCCTTGCGGTCGACGCAATTTCCATGCACCTCGACGGCACAGGCGCGGCCGAGCGCCGCCGTGTCCCCTCGCCCGGCCCGGAACTCCAGGACGAAGACGACGATGATGGCAAAGACGACCGCGCCGACGATCACTTGACCGGCGCCACCCCGGCGAAACAGGCTCAACATGGGGGGCGGGCAATACCACGCAGCCTGCGAACGGTCCACGGCCGCGGCTGCAGCTTCCGGGCCGGCGCCGCGTCAGCGATTCGCGGTTTTGGGCATGGAAACGGCGGTTTTGACCAAGCTGATCAGGTCCGCATCGGCGACAGGTCCGGAAAAGACGACCTCGTACCAGGTGTCTAGGACCCGCTCGCGATCCCCGGGATCCAAGATCGGATGGGCGGCCGTTGAGGACTCCTCGAAGCCTAGATCCGCGGCGGGAGTCACCGCACTGCGGGCCCTAGCCCACAGTTCTTCTTCCGATTCCCCAGGAAAATCCGCCGCTTGGGCCCGAAACACCACGCTCACATGGAAAGCATCCGATGCCACTTCAACCCGGACGCCGCTGTCCATGATGAGGTTGTCCCGTACCCGATCCGCCAAAACGACCTGGTTGCCCAGGGTGCGATAGACCTCGAAACCCGCCTCAAGCAGCCTTTTCTTCAAATCGGTGACGGACGCGTCGGGCATGGGCTTCGGGCAGAGAATGCCACCGTTCATAAACGGATGGGCGGAGATTTCTTTACGACGCGCGGACCCCCGCCCCAGACCGAGCGACTACGCAAAATTCGCAGAGCCGGGAAGGCGCGTCAAGCAATGCCATGGTGTGAACAGAGGAATATGTCCAAGTTTGCGAAAAACTGAGCGCTCACCTTTGCTATCTTCTCGTCGAAGTTGACTGGATCAGATCGACAATCCAAGCCGCCCCCGGGGGGGCTTCATGGCACCCGGCGCCTATCGGGCGGTGCACGGCGTGAAGCTTCTGAACGCGTCGTACTGAAATCGACTGCTGGAGATGAGCTGATTGGCTGGACGCTAAATCTCAGCCGCGGTGGCGTGCGCATCGTGATCGAAGACCCGGTCGCGGTCGGAGCAGAGTTTTCTGTCTATATCGGTGAAGAGGACGACCCGCGGCATCAGGGGCGGGTGGTCTGGGTCCAGCAAGAAGCGGACGGTCAGATTGCTGGCATTCAGTTCATGGCGGAGGACGGCACGCCTTTGACCGGTACGCCACCGCCGCGAGACCCGTCTCCTCAGAAGTGAATAGCGGGCACCCGAGCGAGGTCAAAGCGAACCCCGGAAGGTCGGCGCGCGAGCTGCTAGCGGCGGGGGGACCTCTCAGCGCGACATTCGCGGGTTACGAATCGCGCCCGGGTCAGCTGACCATGGCGGACGCCGTGCAGCGAACCTTGGACGACGACGGCATCTTGCTATGCGAGGCTGGCACGGGCACTGGCAAGACCTTGGCGTACTTGGTCCCAGCCATCCTGTCCGGGCGCAAGGTGCTCATATCGACGGCGACCCGCGCGCTGCAAGAGCAGATCGCAACTCGGGACTTGCCGTTGATCCGCGAGACCCTCGGCCTCGACGCTCACTCGAGGGTGGTCAAAGGGCTCGCCAACTATTTGTGCCTGCGTCGATTCGACGCCGCGCGAACCGCACCCGGGGGTAGCGGCAAACGGTCCCTGGATGTCATTGGCAGCATCGAGCGTTGGCGCAGAGAGACCGCCCTCGGCGACATCTCGGAGCTACACGAGCTCTCGGAGCACGACGCCATCTGGCGCGAGGTCACCTCTTCGAGCGACACCCGGGTCGGCAGTAAGTGCTCCTTTTACGCGGATTGTTTCGTTACACAGATGAAGCGCGAGGCCGAGCAGGCGCGGCTGCTCATCGTGAACCACCACCTTTTCTTCGCAGATCTCGCATTGCGGGGGCCGCACCCGGGACGGGTCTTGCCCAACTACGACTGCGTGATCTTCGACGAGGCACACCAGCTGGAGAGCGTTGCGACGGACTTCTTCGGTCGCTCCGTGAGCAGCGGTCGTATCGACGCAATGCTTCGAGACGGCGTCCGCGCCTTGGGCTTGGCTCAAGCGCTGGGCGTTGCCGTCAAGCCCGATGTGTTGTCTCGAACCCTGGCCGCCCAGTCCGAGGCGATGTGGACGTCCCTGACCCGGGTGCTCGATGGCCCGCCGGACACCCGGGTCCTTGTGGAACGAGACCTGTGGGTGGGCGCAGTGGCGGATGCCTGGCATGCGCTGGATACGGCGTTGGAGGAATGGGGCGACGCCTGCGTTCGCGCAGCCACCGAGCTGGAGCGCAAAGGCGGAAACTCGAGTGGCGTCAGCGATGCCCTGGAGGTGGTGGCCAACCGATCCTCCGAGATGCGCAACGCACTTTCGGAAATCGCCAATGGAGCGAGTGGCTACGTTTCGTTCCTGGAGCGCAGCGCGCGCTCCCAAACCCTGTCGTCCCGCCCTGTGGATTTGTCGCGAACGCTTCAGGAGCGGATCTTCGAAACGGTACCCGCGGCGGTGCTTACGAGCGCAACTCTGGCCACGGACAGCTCCGAAGCGGACGGTGCGTTTCGATACGTGCGGCGCCGCCTCGGGCTGACCCCGGAGCTGGCGGTTACGGAGCTCGTCGTTCCCACGCCTTTCGAGCTCGGGACCCAAGCCCTGCTCTACACACCCAAGGACCTGCCTTCACCCCGGGACCCCGCGTTCATGGACCGCGCAGCGCAGCGCATTGGCGAAATGGTTCGACTCACTGATGGCGGAGCTTTCGTGCTCACGACCTCGCTTCGGGCCATGCGTCGGCTTCACGCCCTGCTGCGCCTCAGCTTGGATCAACACCCGGTGTTGCTGCAGGGGGACGCCCCCAAGAACGCGCTGCTAGACGAGTTTCGCGCTTCGGGGCGTGCCGTACTCGTCGCCACACTCTCTTTCTGGGAGGGCGTGGACGTGCCCGGACGCGCTCTGCGCTTGGTGGTTCTCGAGAAAGTCCCGTTCTCGGTCCCGACGGATCCCGTCCTCGGCGCCAGGTCCCGAGCTCTAGAAGAAGAAGGTGGCAATCCATTCATGGACCTGGTCGTGCCCCAGGCGGCCATCACGCTGAAGCAGGGCTTCGGACGATTGATCCGAACCAAGGAAGATCGCGGCGTCGTTGCGCTGTTGGATGAGCGGGTGCATCGCCGGGGTTACGGCAAGCGCCTGCTGCGTGCACTGCCCCCTGCACGCAGAACGGACGCTCTGGAAAGCGTCGAGCAGTTCTGCACGGAGCATGCTCTGGGAGCGGAGGGTTGAGTATGCTGCCCTTCGCGACCGCTCTCGAGTCTCTGGGCCTGGCCAGCAGCATCGACATCTTGCCGGTTCAGTCCGGCTACCCCAGCCCGAAGACGATCAACTTGGTGCTCCGCCGCCATGCCGGCACCACGTTCTTGTTCGAGGCCAGCGCGGCGCGAGACGACATCGTGCAGGAGATCCGCCAAGCGCTCGCGGCGCATGTGGTCGAGCGGCTGGATGCGCTGCTCGTCACCCACTGCCACGGCGACCACGCTGGCAGTGCGGGAATGATCGCGGGGCTCGGTCGCCAGCCGGGCGAGCGTGCGCCGATCTTTCTGCATTCCGCCGGCTATCGCTTTCTGACCCATCCCGAAGCAGCGTTTCTCAACGAGACCTACGAGATTTTCCTGACTCGGGCCCACTTCGGCCTGATCGAATACAACTCCCTTTCAGAAGAAGACATGATCGGCAGCGCCTTGCGCAAGCGCTTCCGAGGCTACTTCGCGAAGACTCCGAAGCGGGCTTTGAGCTTCGTGGATGCGGGCAGGTTGCCGCAGGGCATCCTGGCGGTTTTCACGCCGGGGCATTCCCAGGACTGCGTGCTCTACTTCGACGAGGCCTTGGGCGTTGCTGTTCCAGGCGACACCATCATTTGTACGGGATTGCCCGACAAGCCCGAGACCCAGGCCTTCGTGATCCCCATCTTCACCGTAGCCGGCCAGGAGTACTCTCAGGCGTACGAGCGATTCCTTCAGACCGTACGCGTGCTGAAGCGGTTCTTCGAAACTCACGAGGTTCGCGCAGTGTTGCCGCCTCATGGCAAGTTCGCGGTGACTCGGCCGCTCGCTTGGGTCTCCTTCGCGCAGAGCTACTTCGCCGGGCTGTATGGAGTGTTGATCGAGGACTTCCTTGGAGATGCCTCGCGTCGGGCACAGCCCTTTCGTGCCTGTGATCTGAACCCATTCATCGGCAGCGCAGGTGCACATCCCATCTCGACGCCAAGTCACGTCTTCGGCATGTTGTGCTCCTTGGCCGACGAGGGCTACCTCGACCTGTCCGAGCACTTTCGTACGCGCCAGATCACTTTCACCTTGGCGGAGATGCCGCCCCCGGACTGGGTCGCAGCTCGCCTAGACGAAGATCCGGGGCCGCTGCCGATTTTCCGCGCTGGATAGCTCAGGCCTTCTTCGCCTTGCGCTTCGCCGGGGCGCGCTTGACGGCCTTCTTGGCCGCGGCCTTCTTCACGCCGCGCTTGACGGCCTTCTTGGCCGCGGCCTTCTTCACGCCGCGCTTGACGGCCTTCTTGGCCGCGGCCTTCTTCACGCCGCGCTTGACGGCCTTCTTGGCCGCGGCCTTCTTCACGCCGCGCTTGGTGGTCTTCTTCGCCTTCTTCGCGACAGCTCGGACGGCCTTCTTGGCCACGTTCTTCTTACTGACCTTCTTCTTCGTGGCCTTCTTGGGTGCCGCTTTCTTGGCCGCCTTTTTGGTCACCTTCTTGGCAGCGCTCTTCTTGAGAGCAGCCTTGGCCTTGGGCTCCGCCTTCTTCTTGCCTTTGCCTGCTCCGACGATCCCCGCGACGAAGTCGGCGCTTGAGCGTGGTTTGCGCGCTGCAAGGGTCTCTTTGATCTTGCGATCAAGCTTCGAAAACTCGAAGGGTTTGTCCAGATACGCGTCGGCGCCGTAGAGCGGCGACGTCATCTCATTGAGATTTTCGCCGATGCCCGTGAGCATGACGACGCCGGTGTGCGCCAAGGACACCGCTTCGCGGATCTTACGGCACACTTCCCACCCGCTCATGCCCGGCATCATCACGTCGAGTACGACGATATGGGGCAGATGCTCGTGAGCCATCGTCCAGGCTTCATCACCGTCTGCGGCTTCATGCACTTGGTAGCCCTTGGCGCGCAGATGGCCGGACACCATTGCGCGAGTACTGGGCTCATCATCGGCTACGAGAACGACGGTCTTTGCGGTCTTAGGCATGGCGCGAGCTTTCGGAAAGTCGGGTTCGGCCCATTCGAGACCACGGTATGTGCTTGGTCAAGCCTATCCGTCGTCCAGAACGAGACTCCCCTCGGCTGGTTGGTGAACCAGCAGAAATTGGCTGAGCCCGAGTCCTTCGCGCGTTATCACGACCTCGCGTCAGACGGGCCACGGCTGCCACGACGAGGTCCTGCGCATGCTCCGTCCATGCAGGTAGAGCGGACGCGGTCAGAAAAGCGACATGATCAGATCGCCGCCCCCCCGCCGCTGGCTACTCGCGGTACCGGCCTCACATTCACTATGGCACGAACCCGACGTTACCTGCGATTACATCTGGGCGAACCGTTGTCTGTTCTCCACTCGAAATGAAGGTCGTCGAACCGCCGGTTGCGCGGTTGTAGGTGAACGTCCCAGAGAGCGACGAAGGCGGAAGGTTCTTCCACGCGTGGATGAACGACTCCCTGCAGTGGTCGACCGTATTCCCATGAATAACTGCAGAGTTCCCGGTTTGGCCGGACACGCGGAAGCTCGCGAATGCAGCGCACTCTCCGATTACAACGTTGTTGCTGATGTTGATGCGATTCATGGGGTCCCCGGCTTCAACGTCGTTACAGCCGATGACCGCGGCCGGAACGCTTCTGGCCAGAGTGAAGATGTTGTCCGAAACGATCAGGGAACTGTCGTTCTCCGGACGATGCCCTGCCGAGATAGCCCACAACACGGCGTAATCCTCGTAGTGGAATGTGTTCCCGGTGACGACTGCGCCGCCATACTGCGCATTCACTTCAACCTGCCCAGCGAAAGCACTTCGGTGGAAGCTGCTGCCGCGGACAGTAATACGCTCAACCTGCGCTTTCACGCTACGAGTCATGCAGTTGACGAAGCGACAGCCTTCGATCGTGGCGGTTGAACCGGCAAGCGCATAGTCGCCGCCGCCCTCGACCGCGGCGTTTAGGTACGCCCCATCGGCCTCTTCGTCGTTGCTACTCGGGTTCAACGTCAGCACACACTCGAAGTGGCAATCGCGCAGAACCGCGTACTGAGTCTGTACCAAAGAATTAGCCCCCTTGGCTCGCCACCTGACAAGCAGTCCGCGAGCAAAGACGCCTTCCCGCAGCGCCCAAATGTTCCGGAACATGCACCGCTGGACGAGGATGCGACCGTACGCGCCTTCGATTCGCAGCCCGACCGCGAGATCCCAAAGCGCATTTCCGTCTTTGGTGGCGGCAGCTCCCTCGAACACGCAATTCACGATTAGAACCTCCGCAGCAACGCTGGGGCCGGCATTCCCGTTGTCGGCACTGACCATCACGAGTTGGTTCACTACGCCCGATCCCTGAAAACGAATGTCCTGGATCACGACGTTGGCGCTCGCACCCTTGAGGTACAGTAGATACTGTCGCTCGCTACCAACCGCGCGGATCGTAGTTCCGGGTTCACCGACGAGCGCTATTGGCACTCCCGCCAGCTGCGGCTGGATGGAGGAACCGACCCGGTAGACTCCTCTGGGAAAGAACACGTTCTGCCGCTGCGCAACGCCCGCGTTGATGGCAGTCCTTATCGCGTCGGCGTCGTCCGCCGCACCGTCGTGTATCGCCCCGAAGTCCTCAACGTTGAGCATGGTGCCCTCCGCGCATCAAACGGGACTTACCTCATCACACGTGAGACGTGTGTGTAAACAGGAACGAGACGGGCACGTCCAGCGGTCGCACCGCACAGATCTACGTCATCGGTTCCACGGTTCGGGACTTGGCCCAGGCGTCGCAGTTTCCGGCCTGCCCGAAGGTGACGACGTGCCGCACCGTCACGCCGCTGCCACGCGGTGGTCGCTGCTTACGACCTCCCGAAAAATGGAATGCCACACTTCCCATCCGTACGGAGGGTCTCGTGTGGTGCCGAGTAGGTCACGCCGACGCCACAGCGTGGATTTTCGGCTCCTTGCTGCGCCCAGCAACTCTGCGAACCCAATGTGGGCAACTTCACACATTGGCTCCCACGTCACGCGTCTCTAGGTCGGCGGCTTTGAGCAGCCCTACCGACACGGTGGCGTCGAGGTCGGGGCCCCGGGAATCGCTCTGGACGCGAGGTCGCGTAGGTGACGACGACTACCAGCCGTGACAGCATTTACTTCATGTTGCGCCCGCTATCCCTGGTGACCGCCGCTACCTTGGTGCTTGCCTGTGGGGGCAGCGACGACACGGCGGCCGGTGGCGGCGGCGCCGCGGGCAGTGCCGGCGGAGGCACGGCTGCGGGCGGGACGTCCAGCGGCGGGAATGGCACGGGCGCTGCTTCGAGCGGTGGAAGCGGCGGGATGTCGAGTGGCGGCAACAGCGCAGCTGGTGGAACCGGTGCCACCAGTGCCTGCGGGGGCGAGCCCCAGCACACGGGGGAGGCGACCTACTACACCTTTGCCGATGGCTCGGGCAATTGCAGTTTCCCCGCCACGCCGCAGGACTTGATGGTCGGCGCCATGAACCACACCGACTACCAAAACTCCGGAGCGTGCGGCACTTGCGCCAAGATCAAAGGACCCGATGGCGAGGTCACCGTTCGCATCGTCGATCGCTGTCCCGAATGCCCCGCGGGCGATATCGACCTCAGCCCGGAAGCCTTCGAGAAAATCGCGCAGCTGTCCAAGGGTCGGGTTGCCATCTCTTGGCAGTACGTGCCCTGCAACGTTGGCGGGCCGATCGTATATCGCTTCAAAGAGGGGTCGAATCAGTGGTGGACCGCCGTACAGCTACGCAACCATCGCCACGGCATCGCCAAGTTGGAATATGAAGCTGCAGGCGGCGGGTTCGTGGAGGTCTCCCGGCTCGATTACAACTACTTCGTCGAGGCTTCAGGAATGGGGCCGGGCCCTCACACGTTTCGCGTCACGGATGTGTACGGCAACATCCTCACGGACACGGGAATCCAGCATGTCGAAGCGGGTGAGGTCAGCGGCGCAGCGCAATTCCCCGCGTGCAAGTAGTCCGCTTCGCCGACGCCCGAACACCGAGGTGTCACGGTTTTCCGTCTGGAGCCGATGTCAAAGCGTGGCCTGGATCGAGATTAGTGGCTCGGAAGGCCCCAGGGATGCGACCCCCAAACCCAACAACAAACTACTGGGCATGCGATCCGCTTCACCCGGCTACCTCTGGCCAAGCCCAGCATCGGCCCGAGTCGTTTACGTAAATATCTGAAATAATTGATGAATTTGCTACGATCCGGAATTCGCGGCCGCTGCCATTGTTGGCTCGGGCGCGCTAGACTGACCCAATAAGCGCCAGAGACTTCGGTCGGAACCGAAAGCAATCGGAACTTTCCGGCGTTACAACCGTCAAGCAAGAGAGAAACTGCTGAGAGCCCCTTGAGCGAACCGAATCTCAAAAAGAGCATGCGACAGATTGCCCGTGCGGCACGGCATGCAGAGATCCGGCTGCGCTTGAATCGCGGATTGCGCTGGTTCGTCGGGCTGCTGCCGGTCCCGCTGGTCTACTCGGTTGGGGTTCTGACCTACATCAAGGCTGCCCGACCGGGGGTCGAGAGAGAGCAGCTGCTACTCTACATGGGCGCGGCGCTGTTGGTGGTGCCCGTTGCCGGCATGCTGCTGGCGTACTTCGCGAAGCGCTCAAAGCACTTGGGCGCCATGGCGCTCGACCGCCACCACGGTTTGGCAGACCGCCTTACGAGCGCGCTGTCCTTCACTGCGATTGAACAGGACAAGCGCTCGGAGCTGATGAATGCGGCCATTGTAGACGCGACGGAAAAGGCCCGGGGCCTGAAGCCGCGTCGCGCGGCACCCATCAACGTGCCGCGAGAACTGCCGATCGTCGCGTTCCTGATCGCCAGCTTGGTGGGCATCGCGTTGTTGGAGGTGCGGACGATCCGCGAAATACCTCCAGAGCCCACCTTCAAACCCATGGTCATGACCGCCGATGACTTGGACTTGTTCAAGGACATGGCCAAGGACCTGGAGAAGAACAGCCAGGATCCGGAGGTCCAGGCGGCCATCCGTCGCTTCAATCAGTTGATCGAAGACATTGCCGCTCAACGCCAAGACCGCACCGAAGTCTTCAAGCGCCTGGAGGAGCTCGAGCGGGATTTGCTGAAGGGTGCCGAGGCCGACAAGGAGGCCATGCAAGAGGGGCTCAAGGGACTGGCCAAGGAGCTGGAAAAGAGCGACCTGACCAAGCCCATTGCGAAGGGCCTGAAGGAAAAGAACCTGGCGGATGCCGAAAAGGCGATGCGGGAGCTCGCCGAGAAACTCAAGAACAAGAAGAACCCGCCCACCAAGGCTCAGCTGGACAAGCTTCGCGGGGCCCTCAAGAAGGCCAGCAAGAACAGCTCGGAGCGCCTGAAGCGGATTGAAGCGCAGCGCAAGAAGCTCGAGGAAGAAAAGAAGCGACTGCTCAAGAAGAAGAAGAAGCAGGACGGCGGGCTGTCCAAGCGCAACCGCAAGCTGCTCAACAAGAAGGAGCGTCAGCTCGAACGGCTCAATCGTGAGAAGAACAAGGCCAAGCGCGCTCAGCGCCAGCTCTCACGCCTCGATCGCGAGTTGGCCAAGGCCGCCGCGGACTTGATGAAGGAACTGGGACTGTCAGCGGAGGACTTGGAGAACGCCGCTCAGGACATCAACCGCATGGCTCAGGAGGAGATGACCGACAAGGAGAAGCAAGAGCTTCGAAAGCGCCTTCAACAGATGAAAGAGCTGCTGCGCCAGCAGGGCAAGGGCGGCAAACAGCGCCTGCAGCGGCTACTCAAGTTCGGTCAGCGCGCCCGGGGCGGCAAAGGCGGCAAGGGTCAAAAGGGCCAAGGCAAAGGCAAGGGCCAAAAGGGCCAGGGCAACCAACCCGGTGGCAGCGGTAAGGGCCTGATGATCGGCCAGGGCTCGGGTGGCAAAACGGTACCGATCCCCGGCATGGGTCAGGGCACGGGTCCGGGCGCGGGGCAGATGCCCGGCCAAGGCAGCGGCCAGGGAGGTGGCGACAAGCCTGGCGCTGGTGGCGGCAAAGGCGGAAAGAGCTGGGGGACCGGCCACGACTCGAACCTCAAGGGTGAAGCCAGCAACTTGAAGGGCCAAACCAAGGACGTCACGGCGGCGGCCGCCGACACGGGCGAGGGCACGGCGTCCAGCCAAGTCATCTATGGTGCATCCGAACGCGGCTTCACGGGCCGCGGGTACAAGAAGGTGTACACGGACTACAAGACCGTCGCGGAGCAGGTCATGAATCAAGACCAGATCCCGCCGGGTTACCGATTTTACGTGCAGCGCTATTTCCAACTGATCCGTCCGCGCGAGTAGATCGCCTCGCGCGCTGGCCAACGAAAGCGAACTGACGAATGAGCGACGACGCGCGAGAAGATGTAGAAAAGTTCCAGAAGAAGATCGGCGCGCTGCGCGAAGAGATCGGCCGCATCATCGTTGGCAACCGGGACGTGATTGACGGCGTGCTGACCTGCATGCTGGCGGGCTCCCATGCCTTGCTGGAAGGTGTGCCCGGGCTCGGCAAGACGATGCTGGTCCGCACCTTGGCGGAAACCGTCGGCTTGGATTTCTCCCGAATCCAATTCACGCCGGACCTGATGCCGGCGGACATCATCGGCACGACGGTGATCGAAGAGGGCGAAGGGGGCGGCGAGCACGTGTTCGTGTTTCGCAAGGGGCCCATCTTCGCCAACGTGGTCCTGGCGGACGAGGTGAACCGCGCGACGCCGAAGACTCAAAGCGCGCTGCTCGAGGCCATGCAGGAGCACCGTGTGACCGTGGGTCGAACCACGCACACCATCGACGAGCCCTACTTCGTGCTCGCTACGCAGAACCCGCTCGAAATGGAAGGCACCTATCCGTTGCCAGAAGCCCAGCTGGACCGCTTCTTCTTCAAGCTACACGTTCCGTTCCCGGGGCGGGACGAACTGCACGAGATCATCGATCGCACCACCACCGAGCACCACGCGGAGGTGTCGCCGGTTGTCTCCAAGGACGAGATCTTGGAGATGCAGCATCTGGTTCGCACCGTGCCGGTGGCACGCCACGTTCAGGACTACGCCGTGCGTCTACTCACGGCGACCCATCCCGATGGCGAGGGTGCGCCGGAAAAGGTACGGCGCTACGTCAACACCGGGGCTTCGCCTCGTGGCGTTCAAGCGATCCTGTTGGCATCCAAGATCCGAGCTCTGATCGAAGGGCGCTACGCTGCCAGCACCGACGACGTCAAGGCCTCCGCTTATCCCGCGCTGCGGCATCGCATTCTCTTGAACTTCGAGGGCGAGGCCGAAGGCGTGCGTACGGATCACGTGATCGAGCAGATCCTGGGCGAGCTTGCGGAGGCGAAGCCGTGAAGAGTCCGGCGTCCGCTCTCGTGTTGCCCTCGAGTTCCTGAAGCCCATGGGTGTTCTGGACGTATTCAAGCGCGCCGCGGCGCCGGTCTCCCGGCGTTTCGCGCGCACACGCGTCGAAAAGGCGGATCTTTTCGACGACGAGTTCCAGAAGAAGCTAGAGAGCTTGGCCATCGTTTCGCGCCGAGTGTTTGCGGGTCGGCAGCGCGCTGAACGGCGTACCAAGAAGAAGGGCAGTGGCATCGAGTTCGCGGACCATCGCGACTACGTGCCCGGAGACGACTTCCGCTATGTGGATTGGAACGTCTACCAGCGCTTTGGCCGGCTGCTGGTGCGTCTCTACGAGGAAGAAGAGGACCTGAGCGTCTACTTCATCGTGGATTGCTCCACGTCCATGGGCTTCGGCGAAGGCAAGAAGTTCGATCAGGCGCGTCGGCTCTGCGCAGCTCTGGCCTATGTGGCCCTGGCAAACTTGGATCGCGTGACCATCGTCAGTGCGAACGACTCCATCGTGGCCCGGATGCCAACGACCCGGGGCAAGGGGCGCATCTTCAAGGTCTTCGAGTTCCTTCGGCGGATCGAGCCCGATGGGGTCACGGACCTGTCCGACAGCTTGAAGACCTTCGTGGCCCAGCACAAGCGGCGGGGGCTGGCGGTTCTGATCAGCGATCTGTACGACCCCGCTGGCTTCGAGCACGGCATCAATGTGCTGCGCTACAACAAGTTCGAACCCTACGTGCTGCACCTGGTCGACCCTGAGGAGGCCAAGCCGAAGCTGCAGGGCGACGTGCGGATCTACGACTGCGAGACGGGTGACGAGCGGGAAGTGACGGTCACCGCGAAGCTGCTGGAGCGCATGGAACGCGCCTGGAATGACTACCTCGTCGAGGTGGAGCGGTTCTGCACCAGCCGTCAAGTGCCCTACTTCGTCGCGGACGTGAAGACACCCTTTGACGAATTAGTGCTCAGCGTGTTCCGGCGTGGAGGGTTCCTTCGCTGATGATCTTCGCGGGCCTACCCCTGTCCACGCTTTTGACGGTGCTTGGAGCTGCCGGCGGCCTGACCGTGCTGTTCTACGTCCTCAAGCTGCGGCGGCGGCCCGTGCCCGTGCCTTTTTCGCGGATCTGGGAGCGCATCCTTCGTGACAAGGAAGCAACGACTTGGTGGTCGCGCCTCAAGCGATTGCTCTCCCTGCTGGTGCAGCTCGCGCTGCTGACCCTGTTGGTTTCCGCCCTTGGGGATCCGCGGATTTCCGGGGGCCTAATCGAAGGTCGCAACGTGGTCGTGATCGTCGACGGAAGTGCCTCCATGAAGGCCACGGACGTGAAGCCGACGCGCATGCACGAGGCCAAGCAAGAGGTGAAGAAGCTGATCGAGGGGCTCTCGGGCTCGGATCGCATGCTCATTGCCCAGATGGACGCCGCCATTACCCCGCTTTCCACCATGAGCGGCGAGACGAGCGAGCTGAAGCCCGCTCTCGATCTGATCGAAGCCACGGATACTCGCGCGGACGCGCGACGCGCTCTTTCCTTCGCTCTGGATAGTCTGACCGGACTGCCCAAGGCCGAGGTCGTCGTGATCAGCGATGGCGCTCTGGGTGATCTCAAGGAAGCGACTCGGGGTCTGTCTCTCGAAAACGTGAAGGTCCGCTTCATTCCGATCGGTAGCGGCAAGAAGAACGTTGCCATCACCGCCTTTTCCGTGCGGCGCTATCCCCTCGACAAGTCTCGCTACGAGGTGATGATCGAGATCCAGAACATGAACGACGAGCCCACCAACGTGGAGCTCCGCTTGCTCGGCGACGGTCAGACCGTCGACGTGACCCGCCTGGCCCTCGGCAAGAAAGAGCGCCTTGCGCGGTTTTACAAGGACCTAGCTGGCGCCAGCCGCACCCTGGAGGCCAAGCTGAGCTTGGGCGACGGAAAGCGCGACGACATGCCCGCGGATGACCACGCCTTCGCCCTGATGCCTGAACGTCGGCGCGCGCGGGTGCTGGTGGTTTCGCCGGGCAACAACTACCTCGAGGCCGCGCTATTGCTCGACGAGTACCTGGACGTCACGACGGTGGCTCCGAGCCAATACCCACCCCGAGGGACCTTCGATGTGACGATCTTCGATGCCGTGGCTCCCAAGGTGGCCCGGGGTAGTGGCGGCTTGCTCTATCTCGACGTTCCCGAAAAGGGTGGGCCCGTCGAGCACAAGAAAAAGATCGAGATGTTCGGCTTCGATACCTGGAAAAAGAAGAGCCCCATCCTGCGCTGGATGAGCATGGGGGACATCCAGGTTCTATTCGGCAACTCACTCGATCCGAAGAAGCAGGACCGCGTGGTCGGCGCCAGCGAGAAAGGTCCCATCTTGGTGGCTGGCCGGCGCTCGGGCCGGCGCTTCGTGGCTTTGGGGTTCGACCCACGCAATAGTGATCTCGTGTTGAGAGTTGCCTGGCCACTGTTCGTGCTGAACGTGATCAACGACTTCATCGAAGAAGACACGGGCTACGTCTCCAGCTTCATGACCGGCAACGTTTGGCACATCCCGGCGCCGAGTGGTGCGAAGTCGGCGGAGCTCAAGCGCCCGGATGGCAAGACCTTGACGGTGCCAGTCAAGGAAGGCCGTGCGGTGTACCTGGGGGACCGAGCGGGCTTCTACGAGCTGACGGCGAAGATGGAGCCCGAGCCCGTGACGACCATGTTTGCCGCGAACTTGGTCAGCCCCGAAGAGAGCCAGATTGAACCGGTGAAGAAGCTGGCCCTGAAGGGCGAGGCTCTGGCTCGCCCAGAAGGTTTCAAGCCCGGCGTGCGGCGGGAGCTGTGGCTGTACCTGCTTCTGGCCGCGCTGATCGTTAGCGTTATCGAGTGGCTCACCTATCATAGGAGGGTCACCGTATGAGCGAGCGCGCAAAGAAGGTCCTCTGGGTGCTGCTCACCCTCGCCGTGGGAGCGGCTCTGACTTGGGCGTACGTGCGTTTCGTCGTGGAGGCGCCCGCTGAGGCCTTCAAGTGGGAGCGAGCCGGCAAGACCTACGAGCTGCTGGAGCCCCGCACCATCGGCGTCGTCCTGGTCACGCCTTTGCTGCTGTGGATGATCTACAAGTCCTTGGCGGACTTGCCGTGGCAGCAGCGCATTCTCGCACTGCTATTGCGGGTGACCTTCATTGCGCTGCTGGGGCTTTCCTTGGC
The DNA here is from genome assembly GCA_965222375.1 of Polyangiaceae bacterium. GTDB lineage: Bacteria > Myxococcota_A > Polyangia > Polyangiales > Polyangiaceae > JACKEA01. The sequence continues at coordinate 1,389,397 of CBDCTZ010000015.1, read as the reverse complement.
GCGGCTGGCAACCACGGCAGAAACGAAGAAGGTCGCAACCGTCTACGTCGTGGACGTGAGCGACTCCGTGGAAGATGCATCCATCGAGGAAGCGCGCGCCGTCGTTGAAAAGGCCTCACAGGGCATGGGCAAGGAGGACGTGATCCGGATGGTCACCTTCGCCAAGCGCCCGCGCCTGGTGGACCTGGGGGAAGACGCCAAGAAGCCCAAGGTGCCCGCCGTGAAAGACCTGCGGCATCAAGGCGCCGAGAAGGAGCTCGGAGTCGACAAGCCCGGTGCAGGCAGCGACTTGCAGGCGGCGCTGTCCCTCGCCTACGGCGTGTTCCCGCCGGGATATCTGAAGCGCGCCGTGTTGATCACGGATGGCGTGGAGACTTCCGGTGACATCTTGGCCGAGGCCAACCGGGCACGCGGTTTTGGCGTCAAAGTCTTTGCGGTGCCTTATCGCCGGCCCGCGCCGGGTGAAGTGGCGCTCAAGGGGCTTCGCGTTCCGCAGAAGGTGGACATCGGTCAGTCCTTCGACGTGACCGCGGACGTATACTCGAGTCGAAAGACCAAGGCCCGAGCGCGCTTGTATCAAGGCGAGACGCTGAACGGCATGGATGGCGTGCGAGAGCTCGAGCTGACGCCCGGCAACAACGAGATCACCTTCAAGAGCGTCGTTCGCGTGGGTGGTGAGGTGACCTACAGCCTCAAGCTCGACGAAATTGCCCACGACAAGTTCGGCGAGAACAACGCCTACTCGGTGACCGTGGACGTGCCCGGTCGTCCCACGGTGTTGTATGTAGAGGGCCAGCCCCACCGCGCCAGCTATCTGACCAGTGCTCTGTCCGCGCAGCAGTTCGACGTGGATGTGCGAGCGCCGACGGCCTTTCCGGGGTCCGTGAAGGAGCTGGAGCGCTTCGACTTCGTGATCGTCTCTGACGTTCCCAAGGAGCGCCTGAGCCTGTCTGCCCAAGACCTGATCGAAAAGTATGTTCGAGATTTGGGTGGCGGCTTCCTGTTTGCGGGTGGCGAATCGGGCTTCGGCTTGGGAGGCTGGGCTCACACCACCATCGAGCGCATCTTGCCAGTGCGCATGGACGCCGAGCGTCGCAAAGACCAGCCCAGTGTCGCGATGACCCTGGTGATCGATCGCTCTGGATCCATGACCGGACTGCCCATCGAGATGGCCAAGGCGGCCTGCAAGGCGACGGTGTCCACGCTACAGGGGGACGACCTAATCGAAGTGATTGCCTTCGACTCGACCCCGGTGCGCTACGTGAAGATGCAACCCGCGCGCTACCGCTCGCGGATCCAGAACGAGATTGCTCGTATCCAGCCCGGGGGCGGCACGGAGATCTTTCCTGCCCTGGATATGGCCTACCAGGACATCTCCGTCGTCCAGGCGCGCAAGAAGCACGTCATCTTGCTGACGGATGGTCGTGCTCCGACTCAGGGAATCAAGGACCTGATTCAGGCCATGATCGCGGAGAGCGTGACAGTCACGTCCGTCGGCTTGGGCGAAGGCGCGGACCACGAGCTGCTGCGCATGATCGCGGATACGGGGGGCGGGCGCTATCACGCGGTTCCGGATCCCAACAGTTTGCCGAAGATCTTCACTCGTGAGACCGAGCTGATCGCTCGCCAAGCGGCGGTCGAAGAGTGGTTTCCGGTGCAGGTCGTCGGGCGCGCCGACTTCCTCAAGGGCATCGCGATCCAGAGTTCGCCGCTGCTGCACGGCTATGTGGCGACCCAAATGAAGTCGCCGCCCGCTCAGCTCATCTTGGCTAGCGACCGCGGCGAGCCGATCCTGGCCCGTTGGCGCGTAGGTTTGGGTCACAGCATCGCCTGGACCAGCGACGTCAAGAACCTTTGGGCGGTGGATTGGCTGCGCTGGAGCGGTTACTCGAAGTTTTGGGGCCAGCTGGTGCGCGAGCACATGCGCACCAAGCACCGCCGTGAGCTCGACATGAAGACCGAAGTCGTCGGCGGCAAAGTGCGGGCGGTTGTGGACGCGTTCACTTTGGATGAACGTTTCGACAATGACATCAAGTCGACCCTCTACGTGAACGGTCCCGAGCCCGGCGGCAAACGCCGCGAGGTGCCCATGCGTCAGACGGCACCCGGGCGCTACGAGGCGAACTTCGAACTGGACTCTTATGGCTCGTTCCTGCTGCGCGCTGACCACGCCAAGGTTGCCAAGAACGGCAGCTTGAAGAACGTGGGCGTGTCCTACGGTCACGTGTCCAACCCTTATCCCCGGGAGTACGCGAGCTTCGAGCCCGAGGTTGAGCGCTTGGAGCGCGCGGCGTTGGCCGGCGGGGGCAAGATTGACCCAGCGCCAAAGGACGTGTTCGACCCCGGCGACGAGAAGATCATCTACTACGAGCAACTCTGGAGTCGCTTCATCTTCGCCGCCATCATCGTGTTCTTGCTCGACTTGCTGGTGCGCCGGATTCGTCTCTTCGATCGCAAGTTCCTGCCCAAGAAGCGCCGCGCGGTCTGAGCCGTCGCGTCCGGAGAGTTGGGACCTTATATGCACATGTCGACGTTGTGCCCTGCGCCGCTGCCCACGTGATGGCACCCGTGATACCGCAACTCCCTGAGCTGCCGTAGCTAGAGTATGACGCCTGGATTGTCGTCACGTCGTTTGCGGTCCCCTGCCAACCAGCTACGCTGTTTCGGATCATCCCCATGGTCGCACCGGGCTGCGAACCGTTCGGCGCGGATGGGCAGGAGCATTTGCGTAGGACAGAAGAGTTGTCGGCGCAGTTTCGCGCTACCGCGCGATGGCCGCTTGGCCGAGCGGTCAGCGCCGCCCGCAGCAAGACAGAAAATGGGCCAGCCACCCGGAAGCGTATGCACCCATCGCTGACGTCGGCAGAGCTGGCCGCGCAGCGGTTCCAACTGTTCAACGTTCAACGCTGGCGTGCGTCAGGTCGAACCAGAGCGGCGGTCATGCGCTCAACCGGAGGCCTGAGCGGTTGCGCTGAGAGGATGGTCGTCAATGGCACCTGCCGTCACTTCGCGATGGATGGTGCCTTGAAGCGGTCCGGCGCTGTGCCTCGGCACGTGCCTCCCAGGATGCAGTCACCACTCTCGCACTCGGAGTCATCCGAACACAGCTTGTCTTCGCCGGTGACGCACTCCCGTGCGCACCGCGCCACCAGACGCCCATAGCAACACACTTCATCCGCGAGACAGTCGCGTGTCTCATCGCACTCGTGGCGAATGTTCCCGCGTCCGCACGATTCGTCCCGCTCGCGACAGATGAAGCCGTCCTCGCGGGTCTCGCAGCAAACCTGGGTCTCCCGCAGGCACATGGTGTTTGGGCCGCAGTGAATGCGGAACGGCCCCGACGGAAGCCTAGTTTCTTGCGGGCGTCCAGGCCGGCGGATCGGAGGCGGGACAGGCTTTGAACGTGCGCCTAGGACCGAGCGAGGAGTCTCCGTCGAAGACTTCCTGACCGGGGCTGAACGTACGGAATCAGTGCTGGCGGTGGAGCCGGGCGTGCCACCCTGTCGGGCGGGGAGGAGAAACTGCCATGCGAGAAACGCCAGGGCACCAGCGCCAGCGAGCGCAGCAATTGCGTCGCGCCTTGAAAGCAAGTACACAGCGTAGCCCATCGCCGCTTGCCCACCAACGGTGGACAATACTTTTGTGCGCGGTCCTCTGTGTTGGTAGTTGCACTCCGCCACAGCCGGTACCAACACAGGTAACGCTGCCCGCAGGCAAGTCGGAGCGTGCCGAAACGGCGGTCGTTACGGCGACGAGCGCCGACGGTAATCCGAGCGTGGTCACAGTTTTCAACGACTTCAGCGAGAAGCCCTTGCCTGGCAGCGGACTGAAGGACCTGGAATTTGCTTCCAATGACAGCACGATCACGTACCGCATCGGTGCGAGCGTTGTGGGTTGGGCGACCACCTCAACCGGTTCAACCTGGAGCTATCACGGAAAGTTGGCACCTCCAACTGGCTGGGCAGCTCTGCTCGGTGATCCGACCATCGCGGTAGACCCGGTGGTGAAGTCAAACGTCTACATTGCAACGCTCGCGATCAGCGTCCCCGCCTGGAATGCGGCCTACGGCGCGGGCAGTACAACGACGCAAGCCAAACCGAGCGGAGTGTGCGTCTTCCGGTCCAGCGATGCCGGTGTGTCGTTTGGTCAGGCAGCGTGTGTGAGCGTTGGTGTAGCTGGCGATGTCGACAAAACCGCCATTGTTGTGGATGGGGCGGGCCACGTGTTCGTTGCGACGTTGGACCGGCTCCAAGGCGTTACACGCGTCTGGCGTTCCGGCTCCCAATGGTCCAACCTGGTGGAAAACCCGATCACATGCGACTCGGTCAACGACCCGCTGTGCCCGACCGCCGACGCTCCCAAGGCTTTCCTGTTCGAGGATGAGCCACGACTCGTGACTGATGGCACGGATGCATGGCTATTCACGTTTCGAGCAAGCACCACCAGTCCCAAACTGGGCTTTGTATCCTGGGATTCCAACGGTTTCGCGAACGGATGGCTGGACATGGTCGCGAACTGCACGGGCGCATCGGAGATTCACGAGAGCATCAGCCCGGACGTAACCATCGGTGGCGCTACCCTGGTTCAACCGATTCGTCAGGCCTATCGCTACGCAGTCGACATAGGTTTCACCGAGTTCAGCCAGACGGGTGCGATTCGACTCGCCTACGAGTATGAGAATACCGCAAGTCTTCGCCAAGTGCGCGTGGTGGAACTCGGGGGGGACCAAGGAACCGGCTGCGCGGCCCTGATCGGCCGAGGCACAGACGAGGATCCCATCGCGCCAAGCCAACATAAGAACTTCATGGTTTCGCTGTCATACGCAAACCGGGGAACGCCTCCGGGTGGGGGAGCCGACTGGCATCTCGCCCACTTGGCAGCTGGACCGGGAATTGGAGATCCGTCAACGGCGTACGTGGCAGTACAGCACCGACCTTTCTTCTTTGTTCTGCCACCCGGTGGCGTTGCGCTCCCGATTCCTTTCACCCAGGTCGATCTCTGGCATCTTGGATTCGCTTGCGCGCGGCCGGGGGGCTATTGGGGGGACTACTTCGGCATTGCGCAATTCAAACCGGTCGGCGGCGCATGGTCCACTATTGGCGCCTTCACCGATTCTGGCCCGGCTCCGCCTTGCCAGGTACAGACGAGCGTCACGGCGAGGCCCATGCAAGTCGCCTCAAACATCGGTCCATGAGCAACGCGCAGCTCTTGGTGTTGGTTCTACTTCCGTTGACGTTCGTGCACTGTGGCGGAAGGGTGCTGGATGGCCCGGTCGGGGGTGCCGGTAGCGAAGAACGCCTGGACGGAGGCAAGGACCCCGTCGAAGCCGGTTCGACGCCAGCACCTGCCCCGGTCCCGGTTACCAGCGCGGGACGTTGAGATGCGGAGCGGTCGAGAAATTGGGTTCGGTGTTGGGTTGGGGACGGCATCCCTGCTTGCAGCGTGCGGCGGGAATGTCGTCACTGATGGGTCGCCCGTTGGTGAGGACCTGCCGCCAGCTATCGACGCGGGCGATTTCGACGCCGGCAACAGAGGCGACGACGGTTCGGTCGGTGCAGACGGTCAGCCAGACTCCGGCCAGCCGACCGACGCGGGTGGCGACGGCGGAGACGCTGGTTTGGAAGACTGCCCCACCGGGACCCACAGCACGCCAAAAGGTTGCATCGGGTGTGCCGACGTGGCCGAGGTGGTTGGCGCGGAGTTTTCCGTCGCGCTGGATGGGTGGACTCCTTGCACGAGCGACGTGGAGTGCACAGTGCTAAGGACCGGCGGCGGGTGCTGGAACACGTCGTGTTCCGTTCTCGCGATCAACGTACTGAACCTGGAAGCTGCGACTGCGTTGGCGAAGCAGATTGGTGCAGCCTACTGCGGTAAATGCGATCTCGCGCCAGTCTGCAAGTTCGCCGTGACTGCTTCTTGCGTAGCCGGCTCTTGCAAGGCTGCACTCATGACCGGCCCTTGAACCCCGCGGGTCGCGCCGTGCCGATTTGCGTGCGGCAGCCAGTGGTTGTCTTGTGATGTGGCCGCCGAGTCGCGCAAACCGCGGTGGGAAAGTTCATATTCGGGCCCGTCTTCAGAAACCCCCCTCACCGCGCCCGCGAAAGCGCCGTGAGCATCGCGTACAGCGCGTTCCCATGCTCGAGCACACGAGGCAACGCTTCCCGCGATCCCGCGCCGGACTCGACTGCGATTTCGACCGAGCAAACCGCCTCAACGGTTTCCCCACGAGCGATGCCGAACGCGCGAGCTTTATCGCCACCAGAAACGCGCCCCGCGGCCTCAGCAATGTTGCGACAAGCACCCTTCGCAGCGCGCAGCGCTTGATCCCGCGAATCCCGATCCGTGATCCGCGCATCACGCACCGCGCCAAGCAGTTTCAACGCGACGCCATAGGCCTTCAACCGATGATGCGGAAGCAAAGATGTTGTTGTGGATGTGTTCATTGTCATTCGAGACCTCCTTCACCCAAGAAGGAGGTCGAGACCTCTGACGTGAAGCGTGCTGGCTCTGGCAACGCACCAACGTGCATGCATCCCCCGAAGTGCCAGCGTCAGCTGGCGCGGGGATGCGATCGAGCCCCCAACTATGCTAAACGTGAACCCTTCCCCTTCAACTTACCCTCCTCCTACACCTCAACTTCAACTTCCACGTAGACGTCTGCTTGCACGTAGGCTTCCGCTTCGACGTCGGCTTCTGCTTGCACGTAGGCTTCTGTTTCGACGTAGGCGTCTGCTTGCACGCAGGCCTCTGCTTCAACGTAGACGGGAAAAGCAGACGGCCAAGTCCAAGGACACGTCGACGCCCAAGTCCAAGGGCAAGTCGACGCCCACGTCCACGGGCACGTCGACGTCGACGTTCAAGTTGAAGTTCAAGTTCAGGGGAAAGGGGAAGGCACCACAAGCGCCCTCGCATGGCCCATGTCTAGAGTAGTGGCCCACTGCCGCCCCAGGGCACGCGACCCCAACCAACCAAACAAACCAGCGCCAGAGCGCCCAGGCTACGCGCGGCGGAAACGTTGTCGCCCCGGGCAAACGTGTGGACGTTCAGTGAGGCCGAGCCTTCAGGCCTGCTATGCTCGACGCATGAAGCAGCGTGCGCGCTTTGTCTTACCGGCGGCTTTGAGTGTTTTCGCGGCCTTCACTCCGGCGTCTTGTGGGTCCGATGATTCGGGTGCGACCCCCGGGCCGGGCGTGGATGCCGGGACCGACGCGAACCTCGACGCCGGTGTGGATACGGATGCGGCGCCGCCCACATGCGGCAGCGCGGGCGGTGCACTGCTCGCGGGTACGGAGCTGTCCTGGGACGACGACGCTGAGGATGGAAACCTGCGAACGAGTACCGCGCAGATCACCGTGGATGGAACTGTCTACGCCCTAGCCGAAGTGCCGCTTTGGGAGGCCGTGCGCTTCGAGCTGGAGCACCCCGCAAAGGTGCTCGGCTTTTCCGTGCTGTGGGCCAACGTACCCGCAGACGCCGACCCAAAGCTCGAGCTGGAAGCGGGGCTATATCGGGACTTCGGTCACAACGGGTTCGACTATTGGCAGCAAGAGCCGGCTTGGACCGGAACGCGCTGCGCCGGTGATGTCGAAGCCGGCAAGTGGACGACGTACACCCTGGACACTCCCCTCGTCTTCGACGAGCCCGGCCTCGTCTACGTGGCGCACTTGGCCAAGACCCAGGCGGATCCCGCCTTCGCCTACGGGACCAAGGCTGCTGCAGATTGCGACGATTGGGACAGCTGCCACTCGGCGCTGAACCTGCCAGAAGCCCCCGGCTACTTCAGCGGGGTCTCCTTTCCCTTCCAACGGGACTTCATGGTGCGTCTGGTCGTCGAATACACCGACAACGTCGCGCCCAAAGACAAGATCTTCCAGGAGCAGACCGTCGCCGAGGGCAAGCACGCTTCCTGGGGCGATTACGACAACGACGGCTACGACGATCTCTTGGTGCAAGGGAAGCTGTACCGCAACGACAAGGGCACCTTCGTCGACGTCACGACCAGCGCCGGGCTTTCTGCTGCAGGTATCAGTGCGACCAGTGGCGTATTCGGCGACTACGACAACGACGGCTGCCTGGATTTGTTCCTCTTCTCGGAATCCGGCAGCAGCGCCGATGCGCTATTGCACTCGAACTGCGACGGTACCTTCAGCGACGTGACCGCGACTTCGAAGATCACCGATGTGCAGAACTACGAAAACTGCGGCGACCCGAAGAACGTGCATGCGCCGACAGCAGGAGCCGCCTGGGTGGACTTGGACTCGGACGGGCTGCTCGATCTCTACCTGGCCAATTTCATCTGCTGGAGCAAAGAGACCTACTACTCGGACCAAGTCTTTCACAACCTGGGCGGCGGCGTTTTCGAAGAGTGGTCGGGCAAGAACGGTTTTTCGAGCATCCGTCGCGCGAGCCGTGGCGTCGCCCCGGCCGACGTCGACGGCGATGGCGATATCGACCTGTTCATCAACAACTACCGCCTGCAAGCCAACCAGTTCTATCTGAATAACGGCTCGGGCAGTTTCAGCGAAAAGGCCAGCGCTCTTGGCGTGGCTGGCAAGGGCACGCTTCAGGGCACCATTACGACCTACTACGGGCACACGATTGGTGCAGCCTGGGGTGACCTCGACAACGACGGCGACTTCGATCTGATCAGCGCTAACCTGGCGCACCCGCGCTTCTTCCACTTCTCCAACAAGACTCAGATCTTGCTCAACGACGGCAAGGGCGTCTTCACGGACCATGCGGGCGCTTGGGACACGCCCTTCAGCGCGTCAGGCTTGCGCTTCCAAGAGACGCACTCGGTTCCGGTGCTCTCGGACTTCAACAACGACGGCAATCTGGATTTGGTCATCACCGCCGTTTACGACGGCCGGCCCACGGACTTTTATTGGGGCCAGGGCGACGGCAACTTCGAATTGGACGCCTATCACGCGGGCATCACCACCGAGGATGGCTGGGGCGCATCCGCCGCTGACTACGACAACGATGGCGATGTGGATCTGTTCGCTTCCAAGCTGTTCCAGAACACGGCCAACGTAGCGCAGCATTTCTTGCAGGTGCGCGTGGTGGGCAACGTCGCCGCGAACCGTGCTGGCATTGGGGCTCGGGTGTTCGTCAAAGCTGGTGGCAAGACGTATCTACGTCAGGTGCAAGGTGGCAGTGGCAAAGGTGGTCAGAATTCGCAGACGCTGCACTTCGGTCTCGCCGGGGCCTCGCAGGTGGACGAGATCCACGTCGTGTTTCCCGGCAACAAAGAAGTGAAGTTCCCCGGCCCCATCGGTGTCGATCAGCGGCTATGGCTGTTCGAGGACGCGACTCGGAAAGCGGGCTTCGCGCCGCCGCCCTGATCGCGGCTAGTCGCAGTACTTCACGATGCCGATGTTGCTCTGCGTGCACGTCTCGCCGCCGCTGCAAATATTCGGGGACTCGGCGCAGGCGACCTTGTCGGGAGCACTGCAGTTGTTCTTGCAAACGACCTCGATCACAGCGTCGGTGACTGTACGCCGAACACAGCAGGTTTCGCCGATCTTGCACGTCGATGGACCTTCGCACAAGACAGGCACTTCCGTGCAAGCTGCCGGCGGCACGCAGTTGTAGCTCGGCTTGCTGGTAGCGCAGCAGATGTTGCTGTCAGCACATGCCATTGCACCGCAGTTGACGTAGGAGATCCCGCCTGTGCCGCCACTGCCCGCGGAGCCCCCGGAACTGATGCCTCCTGTCGACGCGCCGCCCGTACCACCCGAACTTGCACCACCGGAACTCGCGCCGCCCGAACTCGTACCGCCGGAGGCCGCACCGCCCGCGCCCCCGGAACTGGCGCCACCGGTACTGCCGCCGTCGCTGCAGCCCGCGATGCAGAGGTCGATTGTGCTCAGTGGCGCCGCGCAATTGCAGAAGTCCTCACAGGCGATGCACCCTTTGCAGTCGACGTTGCGCTCGCACAAGCCCGCGTCCGCCGAGGCGTCGGCACCGACTTGACCGGCCCGACCGGAAGCGCCCGCAGCCCCCTTCAATGAGTCCAAGTCGTTTGAAACGCTGCAGGCGGCAAAAGCGAGGCAAGCAAATACATAGAGTCTACGCATCGTGACTGAACCACAAATAGCCCGGTTCGCGTTTGCGAGCAAAATCAAGAGCAGCCGCTAGCTCCGCCGCTCAGAAGCCGCGGTACCTTCTTCGGCCTTCACGCAGCGTCCGCATGTCTTCCATTGCACCCTTGGGTAGTCGAAGCCAGGCCGTGACGACAGCCGGCGAAGCTTTTTCGACCGCAAGCTTCCAAGGCATCTTTGTCAGCCCTCGATTCGGAAGTGGATCCAGCCGGCTACGCCGTCCACCACGCCGTTCGTCTTGCATCGCGTTACGCCGCAAGCCGGCCATTCCGCGCAGGGTCACGAAGCCACCGAGCAGCGCATTGGGGTCTCGCAACGACTTCAGTTCAATCTGTGACTGCAGGGTGCTGGCTCCGGAAAGAGACTGCTTCAACAGTTTCACTAGCCCGGCCTCGTCCGCGGACACCCCGATCCAGCTCCGCGAGGCCTGAGGCGCGAGCAACACGACGAGCGCCGTTGGCTTTGCCGGCACCCCGTCGCTCTGCCCACCGGCGCAGGCGTCGAAGAACTTGCCGGAGAATGTCATGGCGAAGCGCTGGCTGCCGATGGGCAATCCCTTGGGCGGCGGGTCCGTCGTGATCTTGGGCAGGCCTTTGCACAACCGCGGCAGCTGCGCATAGGAGAGGCGGCGGAGCTCGCCGCTGTTGTAGGTGTCCATGCCGCGCTTGAGCAGCGGCGCGTACACCTTGGGATCCTCTTCGTAGGTAAGAACGTGCCAACCCCACACGCTGCGGGTCTTGTCTCGGATCCGCTCGCCGCCGTAGTCCATGGGACGCGCGTCCCGCCCCAAGGCGTCGCCGTGGGCGTAGGCGAAGCCTACGTCGGGCAGAAACGTCTTCGCTATCAGTTCTGTCGACTCTCGATAACCTGGCCCGAACACCGCTCTGAGCCATCTGGCGGCGAACACTTCCATTTCCCGTGCGCCTCGCTCCGGAAGCGCGGCGCTGAATAGCGCAAGCTCCGCCGAGTTCGGCAGTTGGTCGAAGGCTCCGCGGGCGCCCCTTTTGTTTGCGACGTCCCGGGCAAAGCCGGCCAACCAGCCCTTCGCGCCACGTAGCCGCACGGTAGTCGTGACCTCCACGTTGCCGCCATCGTCGGTCACGCGTAGATCGACTCGCTCCGCATCTCCGAACAAGCTGAGCCCCTCTCGCGTCAGGTCGTCCACGACCGGGACGAGCAGCCGTGCGGCAGTGCCACCCCGCCGCTCCAGCTCCGATTTGGCCATGATCGGCAGCAGGGCGCGCCCCTTGCTGAGCAGCGAACCGAATCGCTCTTGGAGGCGTCGCACCGGAATGCTCGCCAACACCTTGGTCGTGGCCCCCGCCTGGGGCAGCTGGTTCCTGCGCACCAGCAGGTGCCCCGCGGATCGAAGCAGCGCCGGGTCCGGCCCGCACACGAGCCGCGCTCCTTCAGCGCTCTTGCCGAGCAAGCAATCTGGACCAAAGCGCGGTGAGACTCGCGTCAGCGGACCTTCGCGGGTCAAGGTCGCGTTTCCCGCGTCGGCCAGCCGGCGCAGGGCTTCGCTCGCGGCGGGCAAGGAGTTGAGCGCCACCGCGCGCACTTCTTGTCGACGGGGGGTCAGGCGCAGGGGGCTCGAGTCCAGGTACAACAACGTGTGCTCCGGGGCCCCGGCCACCCGCAACTGACTGAGGTCCGCCGGCAGGGGGCCGCCCGAAAGCGACGCGCGCTCGCCGCTCACTGCGAAGATCGACGCTTCAACGGCGTCGGAGGGAAGATGCTCGACGAACATCAGTGCCTCCGCCGGCGCCTCTGCGGACAGACGTACCGACTCGGCGGGCTTCGGTGGCGCTGGAGGCACCACCATGGCGCGCTTGGCTGGGCGCGGTGCGGGTCCGCAGCCCACGGCGCTCAGCGTCAAGAGCGCGGCAGTGCACTGGACGAATAGGAAGTGACGCCGACGTCGGAGCATCAGCGCGGCGGCGGAACCACCTTCGTGGCGCAGCCAAACTCGAGGTCGATCTGACCGTTCTCGTCTGCCTTGACCTTGTCGCACGTAGCGCCACATAGCAGGATTTTGGTCTTGGATGGATCCCACTGCCAGCCGTCGGCTCCTTGATCGCAGGGCTTGTTGTTGTCCTGCAAAATGGGCTGGGACGTCCCGCCGCTGGGCGTGAAGTTCACGTTCACCTTGTTGGGGTCCAAGGTCTTGCCCGCAGGCGGTGTGGGCACGTACTCGCAAGACAGCTTGTTCACGATGCCCGCAGCGATGGTGTTGAAGATGTCGTTCCAGTCGGTCTCGCAGATGCTGCGGGTGATTCCGCCGGTCAGCTTCGCGAGCTTCTGATACTCCAAGCCCGGGGCGACGGCCGCATTGCCCGTTGGGCCACCGTCGGGGCCTGGCTCCGAGCCCGTGCTGGTGTTGCACGCAACGTTCGGGTTGTTCTTATCCATCCCGATGATGCCGTGAAAGATGTACTTTCGAGCGGTTTTGGTGCCAAAGACGCCAGGCGGTTTTGCGATGTTGAGCGCCCAGTTGTCAAAGCCGTCGGCGTTCATCAAGGGCCATGGCGCAGCCTCGTCGTCTGTGACCTCTACGAACACCTTGGTGGCATCGAAGCGTGCCAGCTTGTTCCAGGGTTTTGCATCCGGATCGCAGATGGGTGGGAATCCTTGAGTGACCGTGTAGGAGTTGGACGCAATTACCAGGGAGTCGCTGCTGCCCACTTCGCAGCTGATCTGATGAAACTTCGGCGGCAGGTCCGCGCAATTTGCGCCGGCCAGGGGCGGCTGAACGCACACCTGCCGCGAACTCGAGCCACGCTTGCTGATCATGATGACCTGCCAGTCGATGATACTCTTGTCGATGATCGGCACGAAGGCTTGGTTGATGTTCGTACGGACCTTGTCGATCTCGTCCCCCATAGAACAGGAGTTGTCGACGACCCAGATGATGTCGACGGCAGGCTTGTTCGCCTTCGCCGAAATCACGTTGCACGCGGCATCCGGATCGCCCGCGTCCTTGATGCCCGCATCGATCGTCACCGCGCCCGTGCCGCCGGTGGAAGCGCCGGATCCACCGAGGCCAATTGCTGCATCGGAACCACCCTTGCCGCCGGTTCCGCCTGCGTTTGCCCCGCCTCCGGTGTTCTTTTCGTTGTCGCTCGTCGCCGAACAAGAAATCGCGAGAGACACCAGTCCCGTCGCGGCAATGCTTCCGATCCAGATCCGATGGCGCATCCCGTCCTCCCGTGGGTGGCGGAAGGCTACGCTCGGAAACCCTCCCAGTCCAACGACCACGCAAGAAAAATAGGCACCTACATTGTGCGATAACGCGCTGCGGCACCAACGCGAAGGAGCCCCTATTGGTCGGCTTTGGGTGTTGGAGCTCGGCCCAGCCACGGCGCCTTGCACAAGGTCCGGCGAACCCGTTTGTCGCGTGTGCTGTTGCTAGTGAGCGGGCTGAACATCAGCGCGGCGGTGCCAGCTTCGTCGCGCAGCCGAATTCGAGGTCGATTTGGCCGCCGAGGTCCGCTTTGACTTTGTCGCAGCTCGCGCCGCAGAGCAGGATCCTGGTCTTGGTTGGATCCCACTGCCAGCCGTCGGCACCTTGATCGCAGGGCTTGTTGTTATCCTGCAAGATCGCCTCGGGCGACCCGCCGCCGGGCGTGAAGCTCACGTTCACCTGGTTGGGGTCCAAGCTCTGGCCGCCTGGCGGCGTTGGCGCGTACTCGCAGGAGAGCCTGCTCACGATGCCACCGGCGATGGACGTGAAGATGTCGCTCCAGTCGTCTTCGCAGATGCTGCGGGTGATGCCGCCGGTCAGCTTGGCCAGATGCTGATACTCGATCCCCGGGGCTTCGGCTTCGTTGCCGCCGCTTTTGCAGACGACGCTCGGGTTGGCCTTGTCCATCCCAACTATGGCGTGAAATATGTACTTCCGGGCGGCCTCGGTCCCAAACATGCCCGGGGGCTGCGCCGAGTTCAGCGCCCAGTAGTCGAAGCCGCCAGCGGTCATATACTGTGTTGCTGGTCCGGCCTCGTCGTCGGTGACCTCCACGAACACCTTCGTGGCATCGAAGCGCGCCAGCTTGTTCCAGGGCTTCGCGTCTGAATCACAGACCAGCGGGCTCACGGTGCCCTTGTAGGAAGAGAAGGCCACCGACAGGGAGCTACTGCTTCCAACCACACAACTGATCTGATGGAACTTGGGCGGATTGTCCGCGCAGTTGGCGCCGGCAAGAGGCGGCTGCACGCACACCTCACCAAGCTTCGAGCCGCGCTTGCTGATCATGATGACCTGCCAGTCGAGGATGCTCTTGTCGATGATCGGCACGAAGGCCTGATTGATGTTCTTGTGGACCTTGTCGATTTCGTCCCACATGGAGCTGGAGTTATCGATGACCCAGATGATGTCGACTTCCGGCCGATTGGCCTTCGCCGATATCGAAGCGCAAGCGTCAGGGCTTCCGGTGTCTTTCACGCCCGCATCAATGGTCACTCCTGCTGCGCCGCCCGTGGCGGCCGCTCCCGAACCGCCGAGGCCAGACGCGTCCGAGCCACCCGCTCCACCGGTGTTGGCGCTGCCCCCATTTGCGTCACTCGCCGAACAAGAGCTCGCCAGAGCTAGCAGTCCGGACGCCGCGACGCTCCCGATCCAGATCACATAGCGCACCTCAGCCTCCCCACAAGTGGCGGGAGGTTACGCCCGGATCCCAACTCGGTCCAATGCGCAGCCGGCGAAATCGACCGAATTGCGCGATTACCCAGTGCTCCCGGGGCCACAGCTCTTGGCGCAGGCTGTCGGCATCTCTTACCGTCCGCCAGGTGCGGCGCATGTCGAAGCAGCAAGCGGAAGTGAGTCGGCATTGAGTCCGATGGACCTCGCTTGGCTGGGCCTAGCGGCGCTTGCAGCTGGCGCGATCAACTCCGTTGCCGGCGGTGGCTCGCTGATCTCGTTCCCCGCATTGCTCGCATTCGGCGTGTCGCCAATCGCCGCGAGCGCCACCAACACCGTGGCCATGACCCCGGGTTCGCTCGGCGCCGCCTTCGGCTACCGCCGCGAATTGGGTGACAACGCCCGGGTCGCGGCGCTGCTCAGTGTCGTGTCCGCCGCCGGCTCCGTCGCTGGTGCCGCGCTGCTCCTGCTGACGTCGGAGCGGGTGTTTACCTGGTTGGTGCCCTGGCTGGTGCTGCTCGCGACCGTGACCCTGCTGTTCCAAGATCGGGTTCAGCGCTGGGCCGGAGCGGGTACCGGGCGCGCGGGTCGAGGCCGCACAGCCGCCGTGGCCAGCCTGCTTGCCGTCGCAGCCGTCTATGGCGGCTACTTCGGCGCCGGTATGGGCATCATCACCCTGGCGCTGCTGGGACTGCTGCGCAGCATGTCCATTCACCGCATGAATGCCGTGAAAAGCTTGGTCGTGGGCACCATCAATGGCATCGCGGCGGTCTACTTCCTGGTTCAGGGCGCGGCACAACTGCAGGCCGCGGGGGTCATGGCGCTGTGCGCGGCCGCTGGCGGCTATGGCGGAGCTCGCCTCGCCCAGCGCGTCAGCCCAGCCGGAGTGCGCAGCGTGGTCGTGCTGATCGGCGTGGGCATTACCGTCGCCCTGGGCGCCCGCTACTGGCTGTGATCTCCGCCTACTGCTTGGGCCCAAAGCCCCCGGAGAGCAGCAAGTCGAGGTCCGCCTGGGATGGGTTCTTGAGGACCAACATGTTACGGAGCGCCACCCGCAGCTCTTGCGGCATCGTCGTTTTCCAGGCTTGCAGCACCTGTGCATAGCGGGCGCCCTGCTGGCGAGCTTCCGACCAGGGCATGCGGACCTTCAAGCCCTGGTGCACCTGGGTTGCAGGTCGGCTTTCGTCGACGAGCCAGCAGTCGAACAGGCTCACGGCATCATCTACCGGTAGCTGTTCCGTGTAGCGGTAGACGAATCTGTGCCACACACCCGGAATCAGCCGGTGCGTCGTCCACGCTGCCGGCTGCAGCGGCTCGACGTTGGTGACGTTGTCGCCAACATGCTCCCTTGACATCTGCATCGAAGCGAAGCCGATGTCGGGCCCAGGGTCTTTCACGCGGATGTTGAGGTGGGTCTTCCAAATCCCATCCTTGTAGTCGCCATAGGTTCCGTCGCTGCCTCGAACGTGGAAGAACTTGGTTCCACCATTCTCTTTGAGAACGTCTCGGTAGATCGTCGATATCTCGGGCCCGAGCCACAAGTCGTAGGCGATGATCCAAACCTGGCCGCCGGTGGGCTTTTCAATCCGGACCGGGATCTTGAGCTGCTGAATCAACGGCACGCCGTCGGAGCCAACGCGAGAGTACATGACGGCGGCGTCGATGTCGGACTCGTACAGCACGTTCGGATTTGGGACCCAGTCTGCCGCGTGTCGTTTGGCATTGCCCATGCTGCGGCCGTCGAGCTCGGGCTGGCTGCGCAGGGCGTGGGCACGATGGGCCGTCGGGGCCAACGCCTCGAATACCGGATGTTTGCCCGTTGCTGGGGGCAGCGGGAACGTGTGTTCGCTGTCCGGGCCGGGTCCGCTGGTGCTCCCTCCGCCACCCGGCGCGCCTCCGATACCCGCGGCGCCTGACGTGCCCGCCGCCGCAGTACCTCCCGCGGCAGCGCCCCCGGCGCCCCCCGCCGCAGCGCCGCTGCCGGCGCCAGTGGGGCCGCTGTCTTCCGCGGAACACGCGAGAAGGGAACACAGAGCCAGCGGCAGCAGGATACGAAACTTCAAAGACATTGGTGGACCTCCATGCGCGTGCGTTCACAGAAAAAGCAAACCTCATGCCGTCAGGTGGTTCGAGCCGCTGCTCGCGGTCTTTGTCCACAAGCTGGCCGCTGGTCGATCCACTTGTGCTGGTTGCGCGTCGCGTGACGGCACCGAGAGACCGAACTTGTCGGTGTCAGCAAGGTGAGGGCGGCGCCGCTTCGGCAAGAATTGCCAGCAACAAATTGCTGCGTGGACTCGCAGAGAAGGAACCTTCCCTCCGCCGTGCCAACCTTGAGCTGGGACCGCCGCTGGTTCCACCCGCTGCCCCAGACGGCAAGTGTCAGCTAGGTCTTGGCGCGGTATGGGTGACGCGATGTCCGGCGGACGTCGTGCCGGGATGCTGAACTGCTCACAGCTTCTGATTGGCGAGGGTCCAGCGACCGATCTCGTTCTTGTCGAGGGTCGCCTGGGTCACGTCCACCCAGCCGGGCTTGGGACTATTGCCACAATGTCCGGTGATGACGTCGATGATGTACACTTCGGTGCTTCCCTCGCTCACGCCGCTACCCCAGTGGTAGTCGACGACGTCCTGAGACAGGTCCCCCACCTTGCCCCGCTTCCAATTCAGGCCCCAGCGATCGTCTAGCTTGCGCAACCGGCGCACGACCTCGAAGAGGAAAGCGTTGCTGCCGCCAGTATCGACACACGACTGAGCGAGAAGCTGCGGGTGATCGGCCGCGGTCTTCTGAACCACACTGTAGGCGTTGGGCGCCGGATCCGGCCACTTCGCTTGCGGTGGCTTGCTCGGCGCGCCAGCAACGGCTCCTCCGCCACCGCTGCCGGACGCTCCGCCGCTATTACCGGATGCGCCACCGCTGCCGGACGTTCCGCCGCTGTTGCCGGATGCGCCGCCGCTGCCGGACGCTCCGCCACTATTGCTGGGTGCACCGCCGCCACCAGCCGCTCCGCCGCTGCCGCCAGCGCCTCCCCCTGGCGTGGCCCCGCCAGCGCCCGCATTTCCTCCGGGCCAGCCAGTGCTGGCGCCACCGCCCCCGAGCCCGCCGCCGCAACCCAAGCATGGGCCAAAGCTCCTGCCGTCAGAGTTGCATTTCTGCGCTCCCAGGGTCCCGCCCGGACAGGCGCACTGCCGCTGCTCCCCGCTGACGCATTGCAAGCCCGCTTCATCGCGCGGGCCATCAGCCTCACTCGCACATCCGAAAGGCGCCAACGCCAGTGCGGCTAGCAGATGGTAGCGCCGCAACGAACTCATGACCCCCCCTGACTGACGTACTCGTTCAACGCCGCAGTGAAGACGTCTCCCATTTCCAAGGAGGAAAACGGGTTTTGGCCCGTGACCAACTCGCGGTCACGCACGACTTTGGGACCGCCCGGAATGGGATTCTGGTCGAGTTCGGCGCCGGCCGCTTCGAGCGTGCCAGCAACGTAGTATGGTACCCGCAATCCAGCAATGTAACCAAACCGCTCCAAGAACCACTCGGAGAGGTCACTTGCCGCCGTGACCCGATAGTCGGCGTAGATCCATTGGTTTCGGGTTGGGAATCGAGCGGTGGCGATTTCTTGCACACTCAGTCCCGCAGCGTCGGGGTGGGTCGACAGCATTGCGATGGGGGCATGGCAGATCAGGCCGGTGGGTTTCTTGTTTTCGTGGAAGTGTCTCAACACTCGCCCCATCTCGGGGTGATTGACGAGATCCATCATCGGAGCATGGCCTCCCGGCACATAAACTCCGACGTAGCCGTCCAGCTGCTCTTCGCCCAGCTCCGACAGTGCTATTGGCGCTGCGAGACCCGGCTCGTTGTTGACTAGCTCCAACGCCCGATCACGCCGTGACGTTGCGGAAAAGGCATGAGACGGCGGCCACCTGAACCAAGCACTGCGGTTGCCTTGCTGGTCCTGCACTGGCACTTTGCCTTCGACGGTGGCGTAGTCGACAGAATAGCCAGCAGCCAACATCGCTGCGAGTGGGTCGGAAAGCTCGCGGAGAAAATAGCCGGTTGGAAAGGTCTCCTCGGAGCCCGTGTGTGCGTCGTGGACCTCGAGCCACTGGGCCGCCGAAACAACCACCAACACCTTGTGCCCATTGCGCGGTCCGATGTGATCAGCTTTCCCGGCAGCTTGCTTGTCCACCAGGCTGCTGCTGGACGCATGGCAATCCGCCAACACCGACTCGTAGGCTGCAACGTCACACTCGCCCCCGCCTACGCATGCGGCGATTTCGTCGAGGCGAGCCTCGCAGCCACTGGCTCGGGTGGGTGAATCCTGTTCCGGCTCACCGCAGGCGGTGGAGAGGAGCAGCAATGCGAGGGGCGCGAGCAGACCCCGCATCATGTGGCAACCGACGCGCACAGCGTCGACTGCCCGCTCGTCCGGTAGCAAACGTCGTAGGTGGGAAGTTGTCATACAGAGTCCGTTTGCACGATGTACGCCAATGTAGGTAACCGTGCTCTGCGTGGTGTTTGCCACGGACGAGGTTCGTCTGGGGCAAGCTTTGCCGGCAACTCTTGCCCGCGGAGCTTCTTGCACTAGCGTGCGACCGCGGCAGCATCGGTCTTTCCGGTGAACTTCGCCTTGTTCGGGGGACGCGCATCAGGCTCCACCGTCCAGCGTGTGGACTCGCGTCTCCACATGCCGTCGTCGCAACCAAACGAAACGACCGCCAGCCCGACGAGCAGCATCGCGGCGCTGCCGTGCGAAAGTCGCCGTTGCCCGTTACTACGCTCGGAGCGGGAGCCGGACCATCGTCGCCACACCGTCCGCGCGAGACAGGCGAGCTTCCCGATGGACCTCTCGGGCAAGTCTTGCCGGCAACCCTTGCTGAGTCATCCATCAACAAACTTCGCCGATGCGATCCGCTCCGGTATTCCGAAGTGCTATGTTGCTGGGTATTCTCGGATGAAAGGAAGAGCACTGATGCCGGACTTTGCACGCAAGCCAGCGACACTATTCCTTTCACTGCTCCTAGCCGGTGCATCGGCTTGGGCATGCGCTGCCGAGTCGCCCACGGGTTCGCCGGGCGGCGCAGCCGGTGCCTCCGGAGCCCCAGGCGCTGACGCAGCGCCGATTCCCGACAGCGCGGTGGGTTCGGAGGCGGCGGCCGCCAGCGGCAATGCCTTTTTCGAGGCGCTGCTCCCCATCGCTCATCGGACGTCAGCGCTTCGCTCCCAAGAGCAGATCGATATGGTGACGACCAACCCACCCAACACGGGCGTTACCTACGATGCCGAGCAGGACGCCGCGCGCCTGCACATCCCCGCAAATGAAAGTAACTTGCCAGACCCATCGCAGCTCTATGTTCCCGTGGAATCCGACCAACCAACTGGGAACACCGAGTGGCTGATCATTTGGGACGTGCGCTACAGTGATACGTTCACCTCTCTGAGCTCCGGCTCCTCGTCGGCTACCTCCGCCAAGTTCGTGCGTCTCTGGGCTAACGATCCGGGGGTTGGCGGCAAGGGGTTTTGGAACCAGGACCTCGGGTTCAAGGGTACGTACCTCCCGCCAGAGTTCGCTAGTGAGTGGGTTGTGCTTGACCAGACCTACGCTGGCCCGGGCATAGTGAAAGCAGAGCCGCTCACCCCAGTATCGTTTGGTTCGTTTCCGCTCAGAACCGAAGTCTGGATCCGCCATTGGCTGCGGTTCACCGAAAACTCTCCCCTCGACGAGCCGAAAAGCAAGGTCAGCGCCTGGCTCGCCGACGAGACCCGCGACGCGACGTTGGTCGTTGACGACCTGTCTTTGCGGCTGCCCTGGAATGCGCAGTCGAAAAAATCACTTTGGGTGGCGCACTTCCGTTTTGCTCCGAATTCCGCCCGCACAACCGGCCCGGCCCTGGACATCTGGCTGCGCAACGTCGTGGTGCTGAAGAATCCAGGTCCGATCGACCCGTATCTGGTCAGGCCGGTCGGGAAGTAGGGGTTCGTTGGCTATAGTTCCGTGGATGGCGCGCCCTCGACGTAGTTTGGCCTTCGAGGCGGTGCTGATGGTGCTGCTGGTCGCGCCGGGTTGTGAAAAGGTTCTGGATATCCGACCCGGGACCCTGGGCAATCCATCCGGCGCGGGCGGCCAGGCGTGTGGGGGGCCGCCGGTGGTCGCCCCATTCTCTCCGACTGTGCAGACCTTCGACTTCGCACCATCTCCGCGGGGCGTTGCCTGGCTCGGATCCTTGGCTACTGGAAACGCTGCTCGATTCGCCACCTTCGGCAGCAGTCAGATTGCGACGTGGAGCAAAGCCGCAGACCAGTCCATCTGGCGCACTCGGATCACTCAGCAGGCAGTCCGAGTGGTGGGCGCCGCCACCGGTGATGTGGACGGGGACGGCGCCCTGGACCTGGTGGTCGTTCGGGAAGGCGGCGGTTTCAGTGTGATGACCCCGGAGCCCGATGGAACTCTGACCGAAGTGATTACGGGCAGCGTCTTGGCAGAGGCGACCGCGCTGTTGGTGGTCGATATCGACGAGGACGGCAAAGCCGACTGGATCATCGGTGAAGCTGCCGATCGTTTGGCAGTGTTTCGTTCTGGGGGAGGCGCGGCGGGCTCCATTGAAGAGAGCGTGGCGCTAGAGCATCGGCCCGAGCTCCTGGCCGCCGGCCAATTGGCTGCGCCGGGTGTCGACGTCGTGGCGGTGGCACCGGGACAACAATCGGCCGTGCTCAGCGTAGTGAGCGGAGTAGGGGATGGTGCGCTCCAGGTGACCTCGGCTAGCCCGCAGGCCGTTGCCACCGCTGTTACTGGGATTGCGGTGGGCGCTCTGGTTGGCGATGCTGCGGAAGACGTTGCGCTGTCCCATGCCGCTGGCGTGGCCATACTCGCCGGCGACGGCTCGGGGCAGCTCGCGGACTGGGCATCACGAACAACGGCGCTGGCTGGTTTCGCCGCCAAGGATGTGGCTGTCGGAATGCTTGATGGCGATGCCTCGCTGGATCTGGTCGCCTGTGGCGAAGAGGGAGTGCAGATCGCGTTGGGCAGCACCGGGCTGACAGTTGCTCGCGCGGTCAGCAGCGAGAGCTGGGGCCACTGTCTGGTGGCTGGTTTCGACGATCTCACTGGTGAAGAGATCGTGGCAACGTCAGCATCGCGACAGCTCGTAATGACCGCATCGCCTAGCGACGTCAACGCTTCGTCTTTCGTCGTCGAATTGATCGGACCGGGCGGCGATGGGGACGCAGCGTTGGTCGACTCAGAAAGCTTGCGCTGGTTCCTCATCAATAAGCGCGGTCGTCTCAGCGTATTCGAGCCCGTTTCTGACCAGACCGAGCTGGCCTTCACTAGCTACGCAGTGGATGGCTTAGCCCGTGACTTGGCGCTGTACTCTCCCCCAAACAAGCCGAAAGAGCTCTACACCGCCAAGGTGGGCGCGGCGCTGCGGCTCCAGGAGACCAGTGCCGATCATTTCACGTCCGTGGCAGAGATATCCTCGGAGGCGACGATCAGCGCTTTGGCAATCGCCCGAGCACAGCTCGGTGGCGACACACAAGATCTGGCGCTCGGTCTGGCATCGGGCGAATTGCGGGTTCGCTTGCGCGGCGCAAACGCGAGCCTTGCCCCAGCCACCTCGATAGCCACCGGCGTGCCGATCAGTGAACTGGTGGCGCGCCGAGTCACCCATCCCGCGCTAGATGACCTGATCGCGGTCGGTGGTGGTCAGCTGGCGCTTGCTCGGGCGACCGCTCAGAGCGACGCTCCGTATGTAGTTACCGCTGCGCTCGACCTAGGCGGCACGCTCGCCTCTCCAGCCGTCGGTGACCTCGACAACGACGGCCACGCAGACATCGTGGTACTCGACACAACCTCGAGCAAGGCGCACCCGCTGCTCGGCGACGGTACCGGCCGGTTGAATGTGGCGCCCCCAATCCAATTGGCACCGTCCGCGCGCTCGATCGCCTTGGCCGACCTCGACTACGACGGGTCGCTGGATCTGGTCGTCGCGTTTGCCGGGGATCCATCAGTCGTGCGAGTGTACGTCGGCGAAGGCACGCAGCTGGCGCAGCAGCCCGGAGAGTTCACGGTCGCCGGCGAGCCTTTGCGCGTCTTCGCCCGCGACATAACTGGCAACTGCCGGGACGATGTGCTCGTAGCGACGGAGTCAGCCTGGCTATTGCTAAGAAATGGCCTGCCACCTTGATGCGAGATCGTGACCGGGATGCGCTGTGCGCAGCACCGGGTACCCGCTCAGAACCTCCAGGCGACGCCACGTCGGCTCGATGATACTCGCGCTGCTCGGCGGGCCTGCGGTGAGGAGTCCTGAGTTAGCAGCAGGACCGTGCCCACCGCTAGCCCGACGACACCGATGCCGACGGCGACTGTACTTATGCGTGCCGAGGTAAGCGCGTCATCCCTCAGATCTACGCCGTCCTGGGTGCATATGTCCTGCGCGTTGCAGAACGGGTCCGAATCGTCTCGCTTCTTTCGCGCATCGAGAGCGAACACACCGCCAACGATCAGGCCAGTTGCACCTAGACCGAGACTGGTCCAAGCGAGCCATGGCGAACCGCCACCCGTGTCCCTCGCTGCAGGTGGCCGGGTCGGCGCTGGAGTGGCGGGTGATTCCCGCGGTTGCAGGACCGCCCCATCGCCTTTCCGTTTTGCGAGCGGCGGTACGGTAATACTGACCCGCCCGCCGGCAGACGGTAGCGACATCGTGTCTTGCCACGGCTCTTTGCCTGGCGCCAACGACCGAACGCTGATGGCGCCTGGGTCGACCGGCACGAAGCTGTCCCAGGCGGCGCGCTTCAGTAGTTCGCCGTTGAGCGTGACGGTCTGCCCATCACTTGGCTGTTGGACCACCACCCTCAGCCGCGACAGCTTGCTCTCCAGATCCTGAGCACGCTCCGCGGCGGCGCTAGCTCGCTCCTCTTGCCCGGCGGACTTGGCCTGGGCGGCAACGTCCACGTACTGCTGCCAGGCCGTGGCTGTGCGCCCACGAGATTCGTTGCACAGTGCCAAGAGGCCCAGGGTGCCGACCGCGGGATCCAGCTCTTGACTCTTGGCCAGCTTGGCGCAGGCCAGGTCGTACTTCTGTTCGGCAAGCAGCGCCCGCCCTTCGCGATAGAGCGCTTCAGCGGCGGCGACGGCAGTGGGCGCCGCCTCTGCCACGCCCGCGCTAGCCAACGCCGCTATGCCGAGCAGCCAGTGGGTCCTATCGACGACCATCGCCGAATAGATCTAGCACACCGGACTTCTTGTTGCGCTTGGCCGGCGATGCCGGTCGGGCTGTTGATGGCTTCTTGTTCGGGGCCGCAGCGACCCCGCCACCGCCTGCCGGTGATTGTGTAGCGGTCTCCGGCGCCTTGGCTGCAGCGTCGCTGGTGGCAGGGGCTGCGGGGTGCGGCACAGCGGGCTGTGGCGCAGAGGTCGCTGGGGTCACCGTGAGGGTAGAGGTTGCACTCAGAGCGGGCTCGCCAACCGTCGGATCGTCACTTGCGCCGACAGCGGTAGTAGTAGACATCCGAGACAGAGCCACGATGCCACCGATGATCACTACCACGGCCGCGACAGCGATGAGCATCCACGGTCGCGATGTCCGTAGCCAGCTCGGGGCAGCCGTTCCCGAGAAGTCGGTTTCTATCGCGTCTGGCGTCCGCGCGACCTCGACGCCGCTTGGATCGAGAGACACCGCAGTCTTTTCTTCGTCGGCCGCGACGCGCCCCGACATCGTGCTGAGCGCTTCTTTCAGCAGTCGGCGGCGTTCTTCGAGCGGTGTGGCGCCAACCCGCTTGAGATATCGAGCAACATCGGTGGCGGTAGTTGCTCCACACAGTTCGCTGGACGCTCGCTCCACGGCATGCTGCATCAGCTCCGCGGTCGCGTAGCGTTCGCGCTTGTTCGGTGCGAGGCTCTTGTCGAGGATCCCCTGCAGCCGCGGATCGAGATCCGGGACGGGGGGCGCTGGCGTACCGCGCGCGACCAGACCGAGGGTGTCGACTCTTCCCCCTTCGAAGGGCAGCCGCGCCGCGAGCAGACGGTACAGCACCACGCCGATTGCCCAGATATCCGCGCGCCGGTCAACGGCATGCCCGGCCGCCTGCTCCGGGGCCATGTAGCTCACTTTGCCCTTGATGATTCCTGTCGAGGTGGGCTCAGCAACACGGTCCATCGCCTTGGCGATGCCGAAGTCGATCACCTTGGTGGCACCAGATTCGCTGATCAACAGATTGGTTGGGGAGATATCACGGTGGACCACGCCCAACGGGTGGCCCTCCACATCGCGCAGCTCGTGCGCATGATGGAGCCCGGCGCAGGCGTCGGCAACGATTCGCAGTGCAACACCCAGCGGCACCCGACCGTCTTCCCGTTCGCCCAGCGTCATCAACGCCCGTAGCGGTAACCCCGGCACCCACTCCATGACGAGGTACATCAGCTCGTCGGTTTCACCCAATTCAGTGACCTGCACCACATTGGGGTGGCGCGCTTCAGCTGTTAGTCGCGCTTCGTCCAGCAGCATGCTCTGAAATAGCGGATCTCCCGCGTGTTGAGTCAGGATCATCTTGATGGCCGCCAGCTTTTCGAAGCCACGTGGACCACTGAGGCGTGCCACCCATACCTGTGCCATCCCGCCTTGGGCAATCGGGCAAACCAACTCGTAGCGGTCGAGCTTGGCACCCGGGATTAGGAGGAGACCCACAGCTTGTCAATTTGACCTATCCCCGTTGCCTCTGGCAAGCGGCCGCCTGTTCAGCGTTGCTCGTTCAGTGCTGCTTGTCGATCTCGTAGGACGAAATCTTGTGATTCAGCGTACGCAGCGGAATCTTGAGCAGCTCGGCGGCTCGAGCTCGCTGCCACTGTGCCGCCTCCAGTGCCTCGATGATGAGGCGCGTCTCGTATTGTCGGATGCGCTGTTTGAACGTGGCAGCGCTGGGCGAAAACGACTGCGCAGGTCGACTAGCGAAGGACTTTGGGAGATCCCCACTGCCAATCGTCGCTCCCCGAGCCACCAGCGCAGCATGCTCCACCGCGTTGCGTAGTTCACGAACGTTGCCGGGCCAATGGTACCGCTTGAGTGCTGTCAAGGCGTCATCGGTCAACTGGCGCTGTGGCATGTCGTCGCGCTGGGCCTGCTTCTGCAGGAAGAGCTTGGCGAGAGGCCCGATTTCGTTCACCCGCTCACGCAGTGGGGGTACCTCCAGCGAGACCACGTTCAGCCGAAACAGCAGGTCCGATCGAAACGCGCCGCGCTGGCAACAGTCTCCCAGATTCTCGTGCGTTGCCGAAATGACTCGGGTGTCGACGCGGACAGGTCGCTCGCTGCCAACCGGCTGCACCTCCCCGTTCTCCAGCACACGCAGAAGTGCGGCCTGCGCGCCCGGGCTGAGTTCGGCAACCTCGTCGAGGAAGATGGTTCCGCCATCGGCTTGCTGGAACACGCCCTCGGTACGTCGTTCGGCACCAGTGAACGCGCCCTTGCTGTGCCCAAACAACACGCTCTCCGATAGCGCCTCCGGAATCGCGGAGCAGTTGACGGTTCGCAGCGGCGCCTTGGCGCGCTGGCTCATTTGGTGGATGCGACGCGCAAGGACATCCTTGCCGGTACCCGTCTCGCCGTAGACGAGCACCGGAGCGTTTGACTGCGCCACGCGCTCGCACAACTCGTAGAGTTGTCGCATCGCTGGGTCCTGCACCACCACATCGTCCGGCGGCGGACTCACGATGCGGGGCAGGTGGACGCTCATGATCACGTTACCGAATCGCACTTCACCGTCTGCAGTGAGCAACTGGCGGTCGACTCGTGCTCCGTCGATGAAGGTGCCGTTCGTCGAGCCCAGGTCTTCCACCCACAGCCCTTCCTCACTCGGAAGGAGCCGAGCATGACGTCGCGACAGGCTCTTGTCGTCGACTTGTATGTCCGCCGGGTCAGTACGTCCCAAGACGACGGCGGTGTCTTGCTCGAACTCTACGAGCTGTGATCCGGTTCCGCGATAGATGACGCCGTGACCTGAACCCTGAGCGCTTGCAGCTGCGTTCTGCGCGACGCCTTTCAGCAGCTCCGTTTCTACATCGTCCACCACGGTCCGAGTCTAGCGAAGGATCCGCAAAATTCGAACCGGGCCGCTGCCTCCTCGGCCTCCAGCCCGGGCCGCGGGTTTGCCGTTCGGATAGGTCTGATACATCCCGAACTCGATGCTTTGTGGGCCAAATGCACAGGCATCAAGCCCAGTCCGGGCGCCCGTCTACGCTCTAAAGATCGGCGTAGGCATCACCGTCGGCCTGGGCGCCCGCTACTGGCTCTAGGAATCAGCTACCCCTTGTTGGTTGGGTGGGGCTGGGGAGGTTTGTATCTCCTTGGTGAAGCGAGGTATCCCAGGTGTAGAGGCCCCACTAGTCGGGCGCTGCGGCGAGGCGCAGTCGGCGCACCAGTTCGGCGATGTAGGCTTGGAGCTCTTCGGCCTTCACGTTCGCGGGCAAGGAGGCGCCAGCCGGGATTTCGATTTGCGAAAGCAACCACGCGAGCGTCGCTGGCGTGCAGCCGCCGTCCTTGTCGAGCGCGGCGGGCAGGGCGTCTTCCACTCGATAGCCGGCACGTTCGAGTAGCATGATGTCAACCACATCGCGCTCCTCTGCGCGACTGACTACGGTGTTTAGCTTGTTGGCCAAGATCTCTTCGGGTGGATCTACCAGCACTCCGTTGTGTTCGGGTTTTACGGAGTGGAGTTGCTTCACGCGCTCTAGCACCAAGTCGACCAACAGCGTCTCGCTGCCGCGTGTCACGCTGTAACGGCGAAAGCCGGGTGCATCCTGTAGGATCTTCAGTTCTGCCCCGAGCGACTCAGCCATGTCGGCCATCACGTGTCGTGCACGCTCAAACGCGCTGGGGTCAAGCGTGAACAGATCCAGGTCGGTCGTGGTTCTGTGACGCAAATGAAAACCGGCCAGAGCGCCCCCGCCGGTGAGAAAGAAGCCGCGTTCGCGTTCGAAGAACGCCCCGAGCACGTCGTGCTGCAAGGGGCTCAGTAGCCCAAGCTCCTTCTTCACCTCTGAACTCAACTCCGTACGCCGTGGCGCTCACGCCGCGATGATGCCGTCCTCGCGCCAGCCGGCTATGAGAAACTCCCAAAACGCTCGTCTTCGACCGAGCCTTCGGCCAAGGGCGGGCAAGTCACGCGCTACGTCCTGTGGCGTGATGAAGTGCCACACGTCGATGTCCCGCGCCTCACGCAGCATCTTGCCCAATAGACGGAGGCGCTCTCCCCTGTCGTCACCGCTGAGCTTGGCGCGCAGTTCGGCGATGGAGATGTCTTCGTCCCAAAGAAAATAGGGGCGATGGTCCCCTTTGGAAAGATCCGTCGTGAGCGGGCGCATGCAAGCCCCAGCGTATCATGCACCCCCAGACTGGACGAGGTCCCCCCACCGGCATGGGGTGCCCTGAAGCTCGCCGCTGCACCCGGGAGTCCGCTGCCACAAATCTCGTCCCCCGAGCCGGCCCTTGATCTCACTTCTGGGCGCGGTTACTCCCGCCGCCATGACTCGCAGCTTGCTATCGCGTTCTGGGCTCGCCATCAGTCTCGTCGCCGGTGTCTCCGCCGTGGCCACCGCGTGCGGTTCCCCGCCCGCCGCGGAAGGCCCGCCGCCTCCTCCGCCACCCGGTGAGGTCGCTGAAGACGGCACGCCGTTGCAACCCGCGACGCCGGCGGGTGCTGACGCCTTCGTGGCGCAAACCAATCGTGAACTCAAGGAGCTCTGGACCACTGCGGAACGTGCGGCTTGGGTGAAATCCAACTTCATCACCCATGACACAGAGCAAATGGCGGCTCACGAGCACGAGAAGGTGCTGGAGTACACCGCCCGTCGCATCAAGGAGGCGCAGCGCTTCGAGAAAGTTCAAGGCCTATCGCCGGACACGAAACGGATGCTCTACCTGCTCAAGTACTCGGCGGGGATCCCAGCCCCTAGCGACGCGACCAAGCGCAAGCGCTTGGCAGAGATCACGACTCAACTGGAGAGCATGTACGGCAAGGGCAAGACGTGCTCCCCCAAGTTCAAAGGGCACGGCGTCGACAAGACCAGCGAGTGCCTGACTCTTCAAGACTTGAGCAAGCTCTTGAGCAAGAGCAGGAACTACGATTTGCTGCTCGAGGCCTGGAAGGGGTGGCGCAGCATCAGTCCACCGATGCGACCCCTCTACCAAGAGATGGTTTCGCTAGGGAACGAGGGTGCGCGAGAGCTCGGCTTTCGGGACGTGTCGGACATTTGGAAGGGCGGCTACGACATGAGCGCCGAAAGCTTCCACAAGGAGATGGATCGGCTCTGGGTCGAAGTGAAGCCGCTTTACGAGAAGCTGCACTGCTTTGCGCGGGGGCGGCTGCGCACCAAGTACGGCAAGGACAAGATCGCGGAAAAGGCCCCGATCCCGGCCCACCTATTGGGCAACATGTGGGCGCAAGAGTGGGGCGGCTTGTACAAGGAAATGGAGCCTTATCCGGGCAAGGGTGAGGCGGACATGACCAAGCAGCTCGTGGCGAAGAAGTACGACGCGCTGAAGATGGTCAAGCTGGGTGAAGGGTTCTTCACCTCCCTCGGCATGGACCCGTTGCCGAAGACCTTCTACGAGCGCAGCCTATTCCTCAAGCCCAAGGATCGCGAAGTGGAGTGCCACGCGAGTGCTTGGGACGTGAACATGGAGGGCGACCTCCGGATCAAGATGTGCATCGAGGTCAACCACGAAGACCTGGTGACGATCCATCACGAGCTGGGGCACAACTACTACTTCCACTACTACAAGCACTTGCCGGTGCTGTATCAAGCGGGCGCCAATGACGGCTTCCACGAGGGCATTGGTGACACCTTGGCCCTGAGCGTGACCCCGGGATACTTGGCGAAGGTTGGTCTAATTGCCAAAGCGCCCTCGGATGCCAAGGCCGAGTTGAACGTGCTGATGCAGCGTGCTTTGGAGGGCATCGCTTTCCTGCCTTTCGGCAAGATGATCGACGAATGGCGCTGGGACGTGTTCAGCGGCAAGACTCCCCCCAGCAAGTACAACGAAGCTTGGTGGGCCCTGCGCAAGAAGTATCAGGGCATCGTTCCACCCGCCGCGCGCAGCGAGAACGACTTCGACCCCGGCGCGAAGTACCACATCCCTTCCAACGTGCCGTACACCCGCTACTTCATCGCGCGCATCCTGCAGTACCAATTCCACCGCGCGCTGTGCAAAGTTGCCGGGCACACTGGGCCTCTGCACACCTGCAGCATTCACGGTAACAAGGCTGCCGGCGAGAAGATGATCGCCATGCTGAAGCTCGGGGCGAGCGAGCCCTGGCCCGAGGCCCTGAAGGCGATGACCGGACAGAGCCGGATGGATGCCACGGCCATCATCGACTACTACAAGCCGTTGATCGAGTGGTTGGATGCACAGAACAAAGGGCAGCAATGCGGCTGGGAGTGAGTGCGGCGATCTAGCGCCCAACGGATTCATGACTCTCGAAGCGCTTCGCCCGCGTCTTACTAGCGGTCGACCCATCGTTGTCGACGCGGATACCTGTGCGTCCTTCCGTGCCCGAGGTGTGTCTGTGGACTCGCCGGGTGCCGTGGGCGAGCTGCTTCGCAAGAGCCCGGATGCGGTGCTCGATCACTACCGCGCCGAGGTGCGAAGCGACGTCAACGTGGTGTGCGCCCTGACCGCCGACACCACTCCTCGCGCTTTGGCAGAAGTGGGCATGCAGCATCGCTCGGCCGCGCTGACCGCGCGGGCCGTGGAGCTGGCCCAGGAAGCCCGGGAGGGAACCACAAGGCCGGTGGCGATTGCGGGAGTGCTGGGTAGCGAGATGGTCGCGCCTATGTTCGCGGATCGCCTCCGGGAGGAGCTGGAGGAGCATGCCGCTCGGATCCAAACAGCGGGCGTGGACTTCATTTTCGCTCGGGGACAGGGCTCGCGCATCGAATTGATGACCGCCGTCGCTGCAGCGTCAGCCGCTGAAGTACCGGTTTGGGCCATCGTGGAGTGCTCGCAAGGTGGCGAGCTCGCCGTGGGTGGCACTTTGCCCTCGCTCTTGGAGGCTCTGCCGCAAGCTGGCGCCAGCGCGATCCTATTCGAGGTGAGTAGCATTGACGACGGCCTGACGATCTTGGCTCGGGTCAAAGCCTTGCCCGAAGCCGAGAACCTGGTCATCGGTGTCCTACTCGCAGGCGGGCCCGATAGCGTCCGGGGTTTCCCCGACGACGGCTCCGAACCCGAGATCTGGGCCGCCCGCGCATTGGAGCTGGACACCGCTGGTGCGCGCATCATCGGCGGCGGTGCAGGGACCACCGAAGAGCATACCGCCGAGCTCGTGCGCGAATTGCGGGCCCTGCACCCGAGTATTCGCCCGCGCTAGGGTCGTCGCCAAGCTGCGTTTCAGTTGCAGCCCGACTTGCGGGTGCACTCACCCGAGTATTCGCCCGCGCTAGGGTCGTCGCCAAGCTGCGCTTCAGCTGCAGCCCGACTTGCAGGTGCACTCACCCGCGCCGCCGCAGTTGATCTTGCAGCCACTCTCGCAGTTGAGCAGTTGGCAGGAGCCGGCACTCTTGCAGTCCAAGGTGCAGTCACCCCCAGCGCACCTGAGCTGTGTGGCACCCATGGCCGTGCTCGTGGCTTTGCAGCCGCCCTCGGGGCAATTCAGTTCGCAGGCCCCGATGCCTTCGCACGAAAAGGTGCAGCCCTTGCCCGCGCAAGTTTGCTGGCAGGCGCCGATCCCCTTGCAGGCGCAGGTGTCGCCGGGCTTGCAGTTGCCCTTGGTCGCGCCGATGTTGACCTTGCCCTTGTCGGTCTCGACGCTGACGCCTTCGCCTTTCTCGCCCTTGCCGATGTTGATCTTGGCCTTGTCGGTCTCGACGTTGACCCCTTCGGTCTTGTCTCCCTTGCCGATCTGGATGTTCGTCCCGCCGCTTTCTTCCTTCTTGTCCTTCTTGCAGGCTAAAATCGACGCCACCACCAGACCCGCGACGACCAGCACTTCCCCCCGACTTACCCGCTTATTCATGCCCGGAGATTGCCGTCCTGCCGCGCTGGAGTAAACCCTCGGTCTAGGCTTCGGGCCCCTATTCGTAGGATACTCGGGCACCTTTCAGGACCCCCGGGCATGGCGAGGCCCCGCGCACGGTTGCAAACCGCCAGCATGAGCCCGTCGGAACCTAATGTCGCTACCCAGTACTGATCCCGCGTCCGATGACGTGCTCACGGACTTCGAACAACTCTTAGAGCCCTTTGTCGCCGCCGAAAAGCCGAAGTCGGCTTGGCGGATTGGCCCGGAGGTCGAGAAGTTTGGTGTGCATGCCACCACCGGCGCGCCCCTGAGCTACGATGGTGAGCACGGAGTTCTGCGCGTACTCAAAGCGCTGGTGGACGCGCACGGCTGGAAGGCGCTGGCGGAAAAAGCTGGCGGACCGATCATCTCGCTGACCCGAGAGCGCGCCTCCATCACCTTGGAGCCGGGCGCACAGCTCGAGCTATCCGGCGCGCCCGCTGACGACGTTCACGAAATCTGCGCCGTGCAGCGCGGCCACCTTGCGGAGCTGCGCGAGATCTCCAGCGAGATGAACCTGACCTGGCTGGGCGTGGGCTTTCACCCCTTGGCAACCCAGGAGGCGCTGCCCTGGGTGCCCAAGCAGCGCTACAAGATCATGCGCGAGTACCTGCCCACTCGCGGCCACCGCGCCCTGGACATGATGCGGCGCACGGCGACGGTGCAGGCCAACTTGGACTACTCGGACGAAGAAGACGCCATGCGCAAGCTGGTCGTCGGCTTGCGCCTTGCGCCTCTGCTCAACGCCATGCTGGCGAACTCCCCGTTCTACGAGGGCCAGATCAGCGGCAAGAAGAGCTTGCGGGGCGAAGTGTGGCTGTCCATGGACCCGGACCGCTCCGGCCTGGTGCCCTCGCTCTGCGAAAAAGAACAACCCACCTATGCCGACTACGTCGAGTGGGCCTTGAACGCAGGCATGTTCCTGATCAAGCGCGATGGCGAGGTCGTCGCGAACACCGGCCAGAGCTTTCGGAGCTTCTGGAAAAACGGCTTCCAAGGTCACCGCGCCACCATGAGCGACTGGAAACTGCATCTGAACACGCTGTTCCCAGAAGCGCGCATCAAGGGCACGTTGGAGTTTCGCGCCTGCGACTCCCTGCCCACGGATCTGGCTTGCGCCGTCCCAGCGCTCTTCGCCGGGCTCATGTACGACTCTAAGGCCCTCTCAGAGGCTCACGTGCTGGCCGAGCGCCTGCGCTGGACCACGGAGCAGCGTCTCGAACTCGTCACCCACGGCCTAGCCGCGACCCTGAACGAGCAACCAGTGCGCGAGCTCGCCCAGCAGGTCATGGACATCGCTTCCGGTGGCCTCGAACGCCGACAGCGCAAGAATCAGCGGGGTCAAGACGAGCGCATCCACCTTGCGGTACTCGCTAAGCTCGTCGAAGAAGGCAAGTGCCCGGCGGACGAGTTGCTCGAGGGGTTGGCCACCGACGATGGTGATCTCCGAGTTGAATTGTTGGCCCGCACTCGCGTCTAATTTGCGCACCGCGTCAGGCGGGGTTTTGTCGTCTTTAGACCACAGGGAGTAGGATCGCCACGCCAGGGTCCAGTTAGCTTTTTGGACCCGGCGCGGCACAAAAAACTGAAAGCTTACTGGAGGTTATCGCCCCACGGGGATCTCTGGTGCGCACTTTGCGTAAAGCAGAGTAAGGCTTTTGGCTTCGAAAGGAATCGCCATGAATCGAATTATCACTTCAGTTGCTTTGCTGGCAGCCGTCGGAACGCTGATGGGCTGCAGCAATGAGGAGACCGTCTCTTCCAGTCAAATCAAGACGGGGGGGATTTCCGCCAAGATCGAGGTCAAGTCTGAGAACGGGACCAGTTCTCTGGTGACTGCGAAGCTCAACGTTGGTGGGCCAGACGGTACCGCCGTGATTCTAGAGAATGGTGACAAGTTGACCGTGACGGCGAACGGCGAGACGAAGACGCTGAACGCCGAGGAGGAAGGCGTGTACGTCACCACGCTCGGCACTGCCGATGCGGACACGGAATTCGTGGTTGGACTCGAGCGCGGCGACCCGGACGACTCGCCGGCTCCAAATAGCGTCGGCAAACTGCCGCCACCGTTCACCGTCCCAGCAATCGCGCAGTTCTCCCGCACGACCGAGCCCGTCGAGATCAAGTGGGACCCCGCTGGCAACGACTCCATCCGGATCGAGATCGACGGTGACTGCATCAAGCTGCAGTCTGACATCGAAACTTCGGATACGGGCAGCTACACCATTCCTGCCGGGACGCTGGAGAGCTTCGAGTCCGACAAGGACAAGACTTGCGACATCACGGCCCGCGTCTGGCGTGATCGGGGCGGCGCCCCCGATTCAGCTCTGGACAAGGACAGCCGAATGACCCTGAGCCAGTTCCGCACGGTGAAGTTCCAGGCCGCTCCCTGAGCTTCCCGAACCAAGACTCGAGGCCGGATGCTCAGCGCGTCCGGCCTTGGTCTTTTTGTAGCAATCGACTGTTCGGCCCCGGGGTGTTGGGAGAGTGAACAGGAGGTGGGAAGGTTGGGAAGGAAGAGGGTTTGGGTCTGTTCGGATCTATCGCTCCTCGAAAAGGAAGTTGAACCCGAACTCGCGCCCCCGCGGCGCTGCTCGGCCTAGTATTCCGTGGAGCGCTCGGCTTCGTCCACGCAGACGTGGGCCAATTCGGGGTCGGGCTTGAGGACCATGCGGCCTACTACCAAGGCGCCAATGCCTGCGGCGGCGGATCCGATCAGGACCGCGAGCTTGGCCATGCTCAAGTGCCCGGGATCCGGGAACGCCAGCCCGGCGATGAAGATGGACATGGTGAAGCCTATGCCAGCTGCCAGACCCACGACCGTGATGCCCTTCAGGTCCACGCCGCGGGGCAAGCTGCACAGACCCGCTTTCACGCTGACCCAACAAGCCGCCACGATGCCCAAGGGCTTGCCCAGGAACAGCCCCAAGGCGATGCCCCAGGCCAACACGCTGGCAGATGGGTAGCCCGCGTCCACAGTGCTCAGATCCACACCCGCGTTGGCCAAGGCGAAGATGGGCATGATGGCAAAAGCCACCCAGGGATGCATCAGCGCTGTCAGTCGCGCCACCGGCGGCAACGCTTCGCGCTGCGCCGCTTCAATCTTCGATAGCGGCGCCACCAAGTCGTGGTCTGCTGCTTTCTGACGCGCCTTGGCGGAGAACTCGTCGATGGCGCGCCGAGCCACCGAAGCAAAGCCGCGTTGGCCGTACCACGACCGCGCTGGTGTCAGCATGCCCACGATGACCCCTGCGATCGTGGGGTGTACGCCGCTCTTGTACATGCCGGCCCAGATCACGATGGCTGGCGGCACATACGCCAGGGCGCGCCGCACCCCTAAGCGTTGCATGGCGTAGATGGCGGCGATCCCAGCGGCCGCCAAGAACAGCCCGCTTGCCGCGAAGTCCGACGAGAAGAAGACCGCAATGACGATGATCGCGCCGATATCGTCGATGATGGCGAGGGCGAGCAATAAGACGCGCAGCCCCGCGGGAACTCGCTTGCCCAGGAGCGCAAAGATCCCCACAGCGAAGGCGATGTCCGTTGCCATGGGTGTGCCCCAGCCACCGCTGACCGAAGTTCCGGACGCAAAGGCTATGTAGATCCCCGCGGGCGCGAGCATGCCACCGATTGCAGCGACGGCGGGCAGGACCGCGCGGCGCACTTCGCTCAGTTCGCCTTCGTGGATCTCACGACGGATTTCCATCCCCGCCACGAAGAAGAAGAGCACCATCAACACGTCGTTGATCCAGAAGTGCAGCGCGTGCGAGAAGTTGAAGGAGCCGAGAGAAAACCCGATCGGCGTGTGCCACAGGTGCTCGTAGCTGGCGCGCCAAGGGCTGTTCGCCCAAATCAACGCCACGGCCGCGGCGAGTATTAGCACCACGCCGCTGGTAGCCTCGACGTGAAGGTAGTGGCTCAGAGGCCGCGCAATCTTGCGGGCCGCCCGATTAGCCGATGCCCAGGTGTCCGGCGGCACGCTGGGCGGGCCACTGGGGCGAAACGAGACCAGGTTGCCGATAGCCATGCCTTACGAAGTGACGGAACGGAAGCTCGCAGCGCAACTTGAGGCCTCGCACGGGAGTAGTGGCCGCGCCGCCCCAATGCCCCGACCCCACCCCCAAAACCTCACCTTGCCCACCCCCATGCTTTGGGCGGGCAGTGTGTGCGGGCTAGGTCGGTCGCTCTGGGAGCGAGTTGCGTGGCGGGTTGCCAGTCCCCACCTTGCCCACCCCCATGCTTTGGGCGGGCAGTGTGTGCGGGCTAGGTCGGTCGCTCTGCGATCCAGTTGCGTGGTGGCGACACTCGAACGCGTGGAGGAATGAACTGGAAGGCGTAGCTAGCTGCTTGGCGGAGGCTCCCACTCGCAGATGAATGGGTTCACCTCGGATTCGGTGCGATCGCTCCAGGTTCCCGAGGCAAGCATGCTGGCGCGGTGCTCATAGCAAAGCGCGCCCCCAGAGCAGGCAACCAGTGCATGGTTGGGCTGGCCCGATGCCCACGCTTGGAACGTATTCGCTTCGCCGGTGATCCACTTGAACGTCGAGCCCACCGCGGATGAGATCGGCTGCCCGTCCGTCAACCCGATCCAGAATCGACCGGGGTTCGTCGCGAGGGACGCGACGAAGTTGTTTTCGGCCGTGTCTTTGATGGTCACCAGATGACTGCCCTTGATGGCGGCGCAGAGGTCCACGGCTTTTGGCCACGACGCGCCAGTGGAGCTGTACACGTAGCAGTGTAAGCGTCCGCCGCTGACGAACTCCTTGGCGTCGAAGTCCGAGCAAGTGACTCGACAGTTCGAGTTACAACCGTCGCCGTCGGCCTGGGCTCCGTCGTCGCACTCTTCGCCGTCGTCGAGCTTGCCGTTGCCGCACTTCTGGACCACGCCGCCACCGGTGCCACCCGTAGCTCCGCCCCCACCGGCATTGGCGCCGCCTCCGGTACTGGCGCCGCCGGAGTTGCCCGTGCCGCCGCTGCTGGCGCCTGCGGCATTTCCTGCTCCTCCACTATTGCCCCCTCCCGTGCTGGCGCCACCCGTGTTCACGGTTCCCCCGGCTCCAGCTGCAGAACCGGCGGCGCCGCCAGCGCCTGCGCTCGCTCCACCTGAGCCGGCACCAGCGGGCGAACCCGCGACGCCTTCGTTGTACTGGTCGAAATCCCGCGCCAGTCCCGCAGGCCGAGATCGCGATGGGGAGTGCCACCAAGAGAAGACGCATGAACCTACGAATCTTCTCATGCGGCCACACGCCCGTCGAGGGACTGGCATCGTTAGGTAGGCGGATGTAGTTGTCGTGGTGCTTTCAGCGCGCAGAACAGCGATCCAAGTCCTGTTGGTTTCGGATCTTGGCGATGCAGCGAGCTTCCGCAGCTGTGGTTTCGCGGCCCAAGCAGCCCTCGGTTTGGTCTTGTACGCGCTGCTTGAAGGCGTCGCTCTGCAACTCTTTCTGCGCGCGGCTCTCCAGCTGCTTTCGCTTCTCGGCGTCGCCCTCTTCGGCCACGGCCAGTTCGAGCGCCAAGGTCTCGATTCGTGTGGATGCAGCTTGGCATTCCTTTCGTGTTGCGACCTGCGCTGCACCTGCAGCGGGTGTTTCTGCGCTCGACCCGGTGCGGCCGTCGACACCATTGTGCTGCCGCCAATTGCCCAGCACGTCTCCGGGATCTCGAGCCTCGCTCGGACCACAACCCACGACGCCGAGCGCTAGAAATGGGATCAGACTCGCCGCGCCGCGGAGGGGTCGAAATGAGGCCTTCACGCCCGACAGCATAGCGGAAGCGAAGTTGGCCGGATCCGCCGTCGTGAAGCAAAGTCAATAATTTCAACTATTTACGACTCTAGCGCTGCGCGTTGCGTCCCGAATTGTTTCGTGTACGAATTAATCCACCGTCGGCGAATCCCAGCCGCACCAACGAGGCAGCCCCCATGTTCAATCCCTACACCGAAGAGCACGATCATTTTCGCCAGTCCGTTCGGCAGTTCACCGAGAAGGAAATCGCGCCTTACGCGGACGAGTGGGAGGCGCAAAAGGACTTTCCAAGCGAGCTGTTCAAAAAGGCGGGGGCGTTGGGGATCTTCGGCGCGCAGTACCCCGAAGAGCACGGTGGAGCGGGGGGTGACTATTGGTTTTCGGTCGCCAAGGCACAGGAGCTCCCGCGTGGTCGCTCTGCAGGGGTCACCATGGCGCTCTTGGTTCAGAGCGACATGGCCACGCCGGTCATCAGCGATCTCGGCACCAAGGAGCAGATCGAGGAGTTCTTGAAGCCGGCCATGACCGGGGACAAGATCGCCTCCATTG
This sequence comes from Polyangiaceae bacterium, assembly GCA_965222375.1. Taxonomy (GTDB): domain Bacteria; phylum Myxococcota_A; class Polyangia; order Polyangiales; family Polyangiaceae; genus JACKEA01. Next base: position 1,351,318 of record CBDCTZ010000015.1, on the reverse strand, counting down.
GTGTTTCCGAACCCGGCGCTGGCAGCGATGTCGCCGGTATTCGCACCTACGCGAAGAAGGACGGAAGCGACTACATCATCAACGGTCAGAAGACGTTCATCACCAACGGAGCTCGCGCAGACTTCATCACGATGCTGGTGAAGACGGATCCCGACACAGGTTCCCACGGCTGCACGTTCTTCTTGGTACCCACCAAGGAGAAGGGTTTTCGAGTCGGACGCAGGCTAGAAAAGGTGGGCAATCACGCATCGGACACCGCGGAGTTGTTCTTAGAAGACGTACGCATTCCCGAGCGCTACCGGCTCGGTGAAGAGGGCATGGGCTTCATGTACTTGATGCAGAACTTCCAGAGCGAGCGCCTGATCGGATCCGTGAGCGGCCTGGCCGGTTCTCGGATGGTGGTCGACTACTCCCGCAAGTACGGTGAAGAGCGTGTCGCCTTTGGTAAACCGATTATCAAGCGCGAGGTGTGGCAGCACAAGTTCGTGAACATGTACACGAAGCTCGAGATGGCGCAGGCTTTCGTGGACCGGGTGACGGATCAGTTCAATCACGAAAAGTACGTCAAGAAGGAGAACGTCTCTTTCGAAACGGTGAAGCTGATCAGCATGGCGAAGATCGTCGCTGGAGACCTGGTCGCGGAAATTGCCGATACCTGTATGCAGTTCCACGGCGGCTGGGGCTATATCGAGGAGTACCCGATCGCCCGAGCCTGGCGCGACGCTCGCCTGCTGAAGATCGGCGGCGGCACCAGCGAGACCATGACTTACTACTTGGCGAAGTTGATGGGCCTCTGAGGCCGTCGCTTCAGAGTTGCGCGTGCAACTCTGAACTAGTGCGAGGAAAGGCCCCTTGTGGTCGTCGTTTCAGAGTTGCGTCCGCAACACTGGATGGGTGCCCTGCTTGGGGCGGCAGTTTCAGAGTTGCGTCCGCAACACTGGATGGGTGCCCTGCTTGGGGCGGCAGTTTCTGAGTTGCCGGTGCAACACTGGGTTGGGGCTCGTGATGGGCCGCGCCGCCCTCGGGTCGCCTTCGCTAGGAGCGGCACCTGTTCGGCCATTCGTGGCCCCCAATTCCGGACAGATATCGGATGGAATCCGGAACGAGCTGGTTTCGTCGGAATCTCGCCCCTGCTTTTCCCAGCATTTTCGGGGGGGATCCGCTGGGATTTGGGCTGGCGCAGAGCTTGCTCCCTGAGTGGACGGAGAGGTCCCTCATGCGCATCCCGATTAGCTTGAAACAGTTTGGCTCAGTGCTCGGCGCGGTGTCTCTGGCAGCGGCCTGTTCAGCGGCCGCGAGCGGAGACGGCTCCGGGGGCAGTACCGGCAGCGGAGGCTCCGGAGTGGGCGGTGGCGTGATTGGCTCGGGTGGGTCGGGTGCAACCGGCGTCGGTGGCAGCGGCGCTGGTATCAACCTCGATGGCGGCAGCGGCACCGGGGGTAGCACTGATCCTGGAGATGCTGCCTGTCAGACCTACACCCAGGAAGCCAAGGAACTTTTCGAACCCGCGGATATCATCTGGGCCGTCGATACGTCCTGCAGCATGGTCGAGGAAACGGCTGCGGTTCAGGCCAACCTCAACAAGTTCAGTCAGCAGATCGTCGCTTCCGGCATCGACGTGCAAGTCACGATGCTGGCTTCGTATCAGTTCCTGGTATTGCCCGGGATCTGCATCCCGGCGCCGCTTGGTTCGGGTCAGTGCCCACCCGCGGGCTCCGACACCAAGCTACCGAACTTCTTTCATCACCCAAACGTCCTCATCGACAGCACGGACGCGGCCAAGCAACTGGTCTGGCTCTATCCGCAGTACAAACAGATGCTGCGCCCGAACTCGCTCAAGTACGTGGTGGTGGTGACCGACGACGATTCGCGCACGGGTACGGGCTCCGGCGGCACCGGCGATCCCGGGCCCTATGACAACAACCCCGATCTATTCATCAAGGACTTCACGGCCCTCGACCCGATCATGGCGGACGCCTCGGGCAACCCAGCTTGGAAGCTCTCCGCGATCTATTCCTTCACCCAATGCCCCAACGCAGCGGCGGTCGGGAAGGTCTGGAAGGACATCGTCACCAAGACGGGTGGCGTGCACGGAGACATCTGTAGCTGCCCGCCCGGCCAGCCCACCCAATGCGCCCAGACATTTCAGAAGGTGTTCAACGAGCTGGCGACCAAGATCATTCAAGGCAGCCAGAAGCTCACCTGCGAGTGGTCCATCCCGGCACCGCCGGCGGGCCAGAATCTCGACCCGAACAAGGTCAACGTCGACTTCGTCGATCAAGACGCCGGAACGAGTGAAACCGTGTTCCACGTCAACGACGCCAGCGCTTGCGATGCGAAGCTCGGTGGTTGGTATTACGACAACAACGCCGCGCCGAAATCGATCAAGGCGTGCCCCACGACGTGCAACAAGATCACCGCCGTTACCAAGGGCAAGGTCGACGTGGTTTTTGGCTGCGCGACCCAGAACCTGCCGCCCCGCTAGAAAAACACCTGAACAAATGTCGAAAGTTTTCGCCCTTTACTAGGCCAAAAAACGACTTACCTTGACTAAGTCATGGCGGAAAAGCGTTCGGTTCCCTCTCTAGCCCAGTTCTTTCTCGATCATCGGGCTTCGCCCTTCGCGAAGCTGTTCATGTTGTTCGCGGTCCTGTATGTGATCTCGCCCGTCGATCTCGTTCCCGACATCATGGTCATCATCGGCTGGCTGGATGACCTTGCCATCGCCGCAGCGTCCGCAACGTCGCTGTTCATGGCCGTGCGGAGCTACCGCTTGAAGTCGGCGCAGCAGCCCGCCGCCATCGAGACAACAGGCATCGAGACCACCGGCATAGAAGTCCGCACTCCGAACAGCTGAGTGGTGGCGTCCGGTGGCGACTCCCAGGGCTCTCGGCTGTCTGCACGGCTTGTCCCTGCGCTTCCGGTCCTCGCGTACTCAATACGCTCCGGTCCGGTGACCTTCGGCAGCTGCGCCGCATCGGGACCTCGCGGACTCGGTGCTCGCAAAACCGGCGCATCCGACTCGAGCTTCCCGGGAGGGTAGGCTGGGGAGGTGATTCCGTGGTTGAATGGGTGGCTGAATTCCGCGGCTGATTCGGGGAGCAAGCGGCTGGCGCGGGTGTAAGCTGCTGTGGGATGTGGGCGTTTTGCTTTAGACACGTGAAAATCCATCGTTTTGCTTGCCTGTGGGCGGCGGGTGCCCTGTGCGCCTGTGCTCAGAAAGCGCCTCCGGCTTCGCCGGGGAAGGTCGATCCGACGGGGGCGCCTGCGGTGGATTCCATGTCCACCAACGTGGACGAGCTGGAGAGCCAGCTAGCCGCGGCGGAGCGGCAGTTGAACGCTCAGCTCGGGCCGGGGCCGAACGTGACAACGACGACGGACGGCGAGGGCCGCGGAGTGGACCAGCCCGCGGAAGAGACCGCAGCCCCCGAAGCGCCCACCGAGCAACCACCACCCGGCGGGCAGCCCGCTCCCGTCAAGCCGAAGCCTGCCAGTCGTGGGCCCATGGGCGGCGCGACGGCGCAGACAAAAAGCGTAGCGCCCTCCTGCGACACCATTTGCAAGGCGCTCGCATCCATGCAGCGCAGCGCGGAGCGCATCTGTGAGATCACCAGCAGCGAGGACTCACGTTGCACGCGTGCGCGCAAGCGCGTGGAGAGCGCCACGACCCGCGTCGATCAGTCCGGCTGCAGCTGCGCCAAGTCTGACTAAGCCGCTCGCGCCAAGTGGATCTTGTCTGCCTGCCCCGCGCGGTAGAACTGTCGCAAGCGCTGGGTCCGAGCATTGCGGTCCGGAAGCGTCATCAAGCGCGACACGAAGCGGGCCGCCAGGTCGTTGGCCATGCGGTAGCGTTCGCCGTCCTCAGTGCCAGGCGCATGTAGGTACGAAACGCGTTCGTAGAGCCGCTCCCGAAGACGTAGCTTTTGCGGTCGGATACCGACGCGACCGCTGGCGAGCAGAACGAACTTGTCCACTTCCGCTTGCAGCTCCAATTCCAGTTTGGTTGTCGGCAGCTGCGTGCGCGCACGCTCCGTAACGTAGACGAAGTGGCTCACCCCTTCGGCAAGCTGAAACCACAGATCGCAGGCGCCGCTTTCTGCGCGCTGGTTGGGCTCCCCCGGCGGCAGAACCAACGCGATTTCCAGGTATTCCTCGTCCTGCCGGAGCAGCAAGGTCTCGCGGCTACCGGCGTTCGCGGTGCGCACGAAGTCGACGACGTTCGGCGTCGACTCCAGTCCGTAGATGCGTTCCAGCCGCCGCTGGATGGTGTGCAGGGTGCGCGTACGGCGACTCAATTCAAACCACCTGTGCCCCGAGTCGGAACGACTCCTCGTGACGTCAGTGCGTCCGCCAGGGATTCCGAGCCTGTTTCGAGCCAGCGTTCGTAGAGCTTCACGACCGCAGTATCCGTGCGAGCGGCGCGCGCCTGCAGCGCGACTGCGACGTCGGCGAGCAGGTCGGCGAACTGTCGAAACTTCTGCGCCAGCTCTGCAAACACATCAGGGCCGGAAGACTCGCACCCGCCACGGCGGAGCATCGTCGCGGCCGTTTCGTAAGCTCGGGAGCCCAGAGCGCTGACGTAGGTGCGCTCCACACCGCGATTTTCGAGATGCTCTGGGAAGAAGCCACTGACGTAGAGCACGCCGTCTCCAACCGTGCGTAAGCGCTCGAAACGCTCGTGACCTGTGGCTTGCATCGCCTCGTCTAGAAGGAGGGTCAGGGGGCGAGAGAGGGTTTCTTCGGAGAGCTGACCGGGGCGCGCGTAGTCGGCTAGGAGGGCAACGACGTAGGTCTGTGCAGCTTCCGTCGCTTCAATCCCATGACTTTGCATGGCATTTTCGACGACGTCGCTGAAGAACTCCGAGATGTTGCCAGCCAACTCGATGGTGGGCGGTTGCCCGATCTTTTCGCTCATCGCATTCCTCCGAACTTCCTCCACGCCCAGGCATTGCCGGGACACTGCAAAGTCAGTGCAAAGCCCTGGCCAACCTCTTGCCCCGGCGTCAGCGCCTCCTCCGACCCGCCGTGCTTTGCCTCGAAGAAGAGGGCGACGGGCTTCTGTTGGTAACGGAATGGAGGCGCGTGGAGTTGTCTCAACTGCTTTCAATATGACGGAACACGAAGCATTTCAGCAAATTGCACGAGGGTTCTTCAGGTCGTTTCCTAGCCACCGCCCCGCGTCGCTGCCAAAAAGGCGACCAGGCACCCACATGCGCGCACACGCGTCATATCCGTAACAAACCCCTGCGAAAGGTCACTTTTCTGACGCGATGCGGCGCCGACAGCGTCGACGCTATGACTTTGAGGGCGCCGTTGAGTGGCAAGAGCCGACTTCGGCCCTCGCCTGGTTTGAACCAAGGCGACGCCGCATCGTGTCGACGAGTTCCACGGCGCTAGCGCACGCCACAGCTGACCGTCACTTCGCTGCTCGAATTGTTGCCAGCGCGACACTCCAAGCTGCCTGAAGGCGGCGTCACCGTCACGTAGGCTGGGCTCTTGCCGCTCGCGATGTTGGGGACTTCGCTGAAAGGAAACTCGAGCTTCTCGGATTGCGCTGGGTAGAGCGTCACGCTCGTCGTGCGCGTTGCTAGCTTGGTGCCGCCGCCAGCGCTGCCCTCGAATAGGGCGACCGTGGCACCCGCCGGCACCGGGGCTTCTCCCAAGTTGAAGACCGTCGCTTGCAGCGTCTTGTCGCCGCAGCGCGGGGCGAGGTTGGCAACTAGATCCGCGCCCGCGCGCTCCAGGCCGGGCTGCTTGTTCTGTCGGAAGTTGTTGAGTCCGGGCTGCTTGTAGTTGGGCAGCTCCTTCTTCGGGATGCTGCCATCCTCTTCCACGTTCGTGACGTGATAGGCGTGCTGATTCCAGACCCGACGCGTGCGTGTCCACTTGCCGCTTTCGGTGCCAAAGACTCGCAAACCACTGGTCTTGCTGCCGTCGCAAAACAGGGCGTAGCGCGCGTTGGACACCACGACAACGTCGGCCTGGCCGTCGTTGTCCACGTCGGCCACGATGGGCGCTTCGAGGATCGTGCCGTTGGTGTTGCAGGTGGAGAAAAGCTCGTTGCCGGTTGGCCCGTCGTAGATTCGGAAGCGCTCCTCGTCGCCGTAGAGCACCTCGACTTTGCCATCGCCGTCGAAGTCGAAGACGGTGCTGCCGGTCTGCGCCGACGAGCAATCCTCCGTGTCCTTGGCCCACAAGAAGACTTGGGCGTTGGTCTTGGACTTGTCGAGCAGCTTCTTGCCGTCGAGCACGACGTAGCCCACTCCGCCTGCAACAGCGACGTCCGCAACGCCGTCGCCATTGACGTCCGCAATGGTGGGAGGACCACCGCCGTGTAGATGCCCCTTCTTGCTCGGGGCGCAGTTGTTGGCGTCGAGCAAGGTGTTCAAGTCGATGCCACTGCGCACGACCTCCACGTTGTCCTTGGCGCCGGCCTTGTAGCGCCAGATGTTGACGGTATGCGTCCCCCAATCGATCGCCACGACCTCGGGGATCCCGTCTGGCGGCGAACTCAGGTCTCCCACCGCTGGGTGGTTGCCAGCGATGCCCGAATTCGCGAAGGCTTTGCCCGTACGGTCGAAGGCGCGACTGCCGCTGACTAGGTCGAGAAAGCCGTCCCCATCGATATCGCTGACCACCAGATAGCCGCTGACGGTGGCGGGCGCACCGCCATCGGTCAGCGTCAGCTTGGGCGCTCCGGTGTCACCGCGGACGACGCCCCCGCGCACGATCACCTCTGGGATGCCATCCTGATCAAGATCCGCAATCGAGGGCACAGTGCACGGGAACTTCGCGCTGGTCCACTTCAGCTTCGGCGTGGCCTTCCCGTTCGTGGGGTCAGCCGAGTACGCCACCAACGCCCCTCCGTTGCATGCGACGATCTCGTTGCCGGGAAGACCGTCGATATTGCCGGCGGCCAGATAGGTCCAGGGGTGCCCGCCGTTCTTGAGCGTCCACTTCTCGACGACCTTGCCGCCGACGATGCTGATGGCCCGGATGTCACCGTTCTTTGGCGTTGCGCTGTCGTAGGGGCTGGCGGTGAACACGATTTCCGGGATGTCTCGCGCAGTCACTGCGCCATCGCAGTCGTCGTCGTCCAGTTGAATCGCGATGGGTGCATTGCGGATGTCGTAGGGAAAAGGCTCTGCTGTCTCTCCATTGTATTTTCCCCAACTGTACTTCGCGGTCAGGGTAAACGGATCCTTGGCTACGGGCAGCTGGCACGACTGAACGCAGGTGATGTCACCCTTTGCCGGATCCGGCGCCTGGCCGCTCGCGCATAGCTGCGGCTTGAGCAGACACTTGCCAGTTGGAATGGCAGAGCAACCGGCTGGAACCGCGCCGCTGCCGCCATCGCCTAGCGAAAGCTCACAGTACTCCTGTGCGCCGCACTCATCCGAGTTGCTGCATGTCGCGCCAGGGCTGGCGCAGGCGCCGAAGGAACACACCGTTGTCCCCGTGCAGCATTCGTTGCCGCAAGCCCGGTCCTCGGCGCAGCAGCTGCCTCCGACGCATACGCCGTCGCCGCAATCCTGGCTGCAACCGCCGTCGGGCGCGATGATCGAGCCGCCACTGCCCGCCGCCCCGGCGCCAGCTGAACCGCCAGCACCCCCGACGGCTCCGCCGCCTGCAACCTTGCCGCCATCATCGCTAGCTGCGCAGGCCTGCATCATCAAAACCGTCAACGTCAGTCCGATCGTCCGCATGTAGCAAAACTAGCCCTAGGGCGAGCGCTGCGGCACTCGGGTTCAGATTGCGGTTTTGGCCTGCAAATCTCCGAGAGTTGGGTCGCGCCGCTCGATCCCGTTCGGGTTTTGAGCAGGGGTAGCTGAGCTAACGGGAGCGACGGGCCCGCGCGACTTTCGAAACTAGGCGACGGCTGTCGGATCTCGAACGATGAGCCTCAGCCCAGCGTCGAACTCTCGTAGCGATCGCAGGTGGCCGTGGCGAGCGTCCCAGGTTCCGTTCGCAAGATCTCGGGTCACGTCATTCACGACGCGCTGAACGACTTCGTCCGGCTGGCGTGCGAACCCAGACGTTGCATTTCGGGCGCCTTCGTCGAGGACCCGCTCCGGGTGTGCCCAAAAAGATCCCAACATCCAGTCCGGTGAGTCTGCGGGGATGGGCAAGAGTTCGATCCGCGCGCCGCCCAGCCACCGTGCGATCTCTTCTGGTGGCGGAAAGATGGCTCTGTCCAGCTCGGCGACCTCCGTCAGGTAGTCGGCCATCAGCCACATGCGAGCGCTCACCTCCGGCTCGTAGGTAACGATGACGACGTTGCCCCTTGCAACTCGACTCATCTCCTGCACCCCTGCTCGCTGCGCTCCATCCCAGTGGTGGAGGGTAAGAAACGCCATGGCTGCATCTACGCTGTCGTCCCTCAATGGCAGAGAGTCGGCAAAGGCGCGGATAGCGGGCGGGCGATCCGGCGGCCGCTGTGCGGCCATGACGTCACTCGGCTCGATCGCGATCACGTGGCGGTCGACCGGCTCGTAGCAGCCCGTTCCAGCGCCCACGTTGACCACACTCTTTGCGGGCCCGAGCGCTTCCAGGACCCGGCTCGCGAAGGTGGGGTCTTCGCGGCGAAATCCTCCATAGCCCGAGCCGATGCTATCGTAGCGGGTCACGTGGGCGGTTCCCGGCGAAACGTGTTCAGTCATGGTCTCCTGTGGGCAGCGAAGCTAGCAGAGATGCAACGGTTAGCTGGCCAAGATCCGTGTGCGGTTGTTCGAGAGACGCAAAGGGGTAGCGCACTATGTCGACAGCGACTCCGTGCAAGCGCCCATGTAGCGTTGCGTCGGTCAGCGATACAACTTCGAAGTCTGGAATGGGCGTAGCCAGGGCCAACCTGACTTCGTCCAATGAAACATCGCTGCCTCGACTGAACAGATCGAGATCGACGGAGGTTCTGTGACCAAGATGAACAGCAACCGCACTGCCTCCTGCCAAGTAGAAAGCTTCCAACACCGCTACTTGCGCTAGTCGATCCAGGGCGCGGTGCTGCTCGCTCGTGAGCGTGACAGCTCGGGCCATTCCTCTCCCTCAGCTTCGAGAACGAGTTGCCAGAAATGGCGAGTCTTGTCGCTCACTTCAGGATGACCCGCCAAAAAAAACTCACGAATGCCCGCCTCGCCGTAGCAGTGTCGGGCCCAGGCCACGTCCACTAGACGACCGCGTTCGAGGACGCGCGCCAGAATGTCCCTTCGGTTCGTCTCCGTGTCCAAGAGGGACGGATCCGTTTCCCAGAACAACCATTGGACTTCCGAGGGCAGCGCCGCCACGACGCTGAGCGTAGCAGTCGGGCTGCCAAAAGACGACCTGGTGCTCGCCAGACGCGGATCACCTCCGCTCAAATGAGTCGCGGCCCTTCGGGAAGGCGGACCCTCGAGCGTGAGTCGGTTGGCGTGCGGCCTCAGTTCGTCTTGTCTTTGCACTCACCCGGCGTCCCTGCGCCGGTCGCCACGCATGTCGCGCCTTGGGGCTCGAAGCAGGCGATCTCGGGGCATGGCACCTGACAGCCCATGCTCGTGGCTTGCTTGCTCAAGGTGGCCAGCTCGCTGACCGCCGCCTTGTTCGCGGGGTTGTAGAAAGTCGGGCAGCCGCACAACAAAGAGTCACTCGTTTTGTCCGTGCACTGAGGCACGTCGATGGAGGAATCGCATTTCTTCGCTTCCTTGAGCGCTGCCGCGTACTTCGTCACCAGCTCCGTGCAGCCCGCGCCAGCTACGCCGCCGAAGCCCCCCGAGCCCGCTCCGCCGGAGGTTCCGCCACTTCCACCACCCGCAGTGCCCCCGCCGGAACCCGCGCTGCCACCGGCAGCCGAGCTACCACCAGAACCCGCACTGCCACCGCCGGCGCCGGACGAACCCGAAGACGCGCCGCTGCCGCCCGCCGCAGCGCTGCCGCCGCCCGAGCCGCCGCCCCCGGTGTCACTCGACCCACCGCAAGCGGGAGCCCCAAACGCCAAGATGATCACAGCTGTAAGAGAAGTAGTCGTGCGCATCCGTGAAGAATGACGGGCCAGGCGCGCCGAAGCAAAGCCAATCCGGCTTATGTAGGTGGATCGCGCAGGAACGGAGACGGTGGCTGACGGGTGGGATAGGCGAGGCTTCGAGCAGGGGCTTCTATCGACCCCCGCCCGCGCAACCGGCGTCGATTGCGCGGAGTGGGTCGGTATGATAAATTCATACCGTGGCGCGAAACGCACATAAGGTCGCCATCAGCCTGGATCGAGACCTCCTGAAAGAAGCCGAGCGGTTGCGAAAAACGACTGGGGAATCTCGCAGCGCCCTGATGGCCAGGGCTTTGCGAGAGCTCCTGCAGGTCGAGGAAGAGCGACGCCTCGCGAGCGAGTACGTTGCGGCCTACCGACGCTTTCCGGAGACCGGCGAAGACGAATGCGCCGCGCGGGATCTGGCGCGCCGCTCGATGGATCAGGTCGAGTGGGACGACTCATGAAGCGCGGCGAAATCTGGTGGGCTCGGCTGGACAAGAAGCGCCCCATCGTTCTGGTGTCCCGAGCGGAAGCCTACGAGGTGCGCGCGATGGTGATTGCCGTACCGGTTTCCACGACGATTCGGGGCTTTGCCGTCGAGGTTCGGGTGGGCAAGAGCGAAGGCCTGCCGAAAACCGGCGTCGTCAATTGCGACTGGCTCGTGACCGTGCCCAAGGCCGACCTATTGAAACGCGCCGGCACACTATCCAAGGCGAAGGTCGAACAGCTGGACGATGCGCTGAAGTTTGCACTTGGGCTAAATGGGTGAGGCGGCTGCGCGCTGCGGTTGGCGCGCGGGCCAGCTTGGTGCGGTCTGCGCCCTGCGCTCTTGGACGGTTTGGGGTGGGGGGATTGGGGTCGCGACCCTGCACGTCGTTGGGCCACTACTCTCGACCCGGGCCGCGGACGCCGCTCAGGGGCAGCTCTGAAGATCCACGGGCGCGGCGTAGAGTTCTTCCGCGCCCCAGCGGTCATCGGACCAGAGGATGAGGAGCTTGCCTGGTCCGGCGGTCGCGGCGTCCAGGCTGACCCCATTTGGCGTCGGAAGGACGAGGGTCTCGGCGGTTAGGGCCGTCAAGCTCGTGGGGCCAGTTTGAGCCAGCGAGAATCGGTAGAGCCGGATCAGGGACTGGCGAAGTTCCACGAGTTCGTACGTGCCCGCACTAGAGAGGATGCTTCTCACTCTCGTACGCGGCGGCGGGGGGCCGCTTAGAGTCTTGTTGACGACCGACAAAGGCACGTTTGGCGCGGCGCCGCGGTTGACCATCACGTTGCCGTCGTTCCGGAACCAAGTGGTCACCCAAGTTGAACCGTCATGTAGCAGGTCGTTTGGCAAGCTGTAGTATGCTGAAGACGGGTCGAGAACGGACACGGGCTTGGTTTTTGACCCGTCAGGGTTGTAGAAGGCGAGCTTGATCGAGGCGTTGTTGGTCACGCTGATCCCCCACTCACCCGTCGGCGAAATAGCCATGCCCGGACGGCTGTATGCCGAACCGGTTGGTGTGATGTTCACTGGATCTGGTGCGGTGCCATCGGTCCCGATGCGCTGGAAGTAGACACCGCCCGAACTAGGAGTGGCCACTGCGTACCCTCCGTAGACCGGTGACCAACTGATTCGTGGCGGGTTCTGGGGAAGGGAAATATTGCCGGCGATGTGGAGATTGACCGCCGCCGCCTTCGGCGTGCCGTCCGGACCCAATCGTCGGAACATGACGCCGTTTGAGCGCAACCAGGTCACCCCGAACTCACTGCCGTTCCACGTGATGTCTGGATACTGGATCGGCTTCGTGGGCTGACTCTCGATCTGCACGTCCGGGGACTTTGCGCGCGTGCCGTCAGCGTTTAGCAACGCGAAAAAGACACCACCCGACGCCGTGTCTTCCTCGTACACGACGCCGACATGGGTTCCGTTCCAAGCCGACGCGGCGTTGTGCGTTCGCGTGGAGGTCGTCGTCAATCTCAGCGCACTCCCCACAATGGGGTTCGGGCACATGCACTTGCCCCCGGAGCACACCTCGTTACCAGCGCACGCTGGAGCAACCCTTCTGCGAGAAGCAGCTCGAAGAACCGCTCATGAGGCCGCAACTCCATGCGCTACCGCTGCACTTCTTGCTCGAAGAACTCCAAATGCACCCTTGTTGGGAGATGCACGAAAAGTGGGAGAATTGGGAGTAGCAAGAGCTCGATACGCCTTTGCAATCGCCCTTCAAGCTGCACCCGGTGGCCGTTGGGCATTGCGTATCAGTCAAGATCGAACATGGCGTCGGTGTGCCGTCGCAGTACGCGCTGCTGCCGCCAGTTCCGGCCGACCCACCGAAGCCACCGGTTGCACCGTTGCCGCCTGTGCCCGCCATTCCTCCAACAGCACCAAAGCCTCCAAAGGCGCCAACTCCACCCGTGCTAGTCGCGCCACCAATCGCATTCGCGTCGAACTCGAGCATCGCGTCCGGGGGCCCACCCGAACTCGGCCCGCCCGGTGGATCACTGCTGCACGCGATCACGCCGAGCACGAGCAGGGCGCACGACATTGCACAGCGCGCATCAACGGAGTTGTCGGGCGTGCGAACCCGCATCCAGCTACAATACCGAAACTTCTCAACCATGCGTCTGCAATCCGTACGCTCAACGCAAGAGAAGTACGAGAGTGTGCGCTGCGCCGTCGCTTGAATGATCTACGTCAACTGCGTGCAAAGAGGTTGAGCAAAAACTGCACAACTGTGCTGCGGTGCGGGAGTAGTGAACCCACGCCGACACAGCTCCGCGACCCAACCCCATCCAACCGAATACCACGAGGCGCGTCGACTCGAACTCGCTATCGATGCGGAAGGGGCTTGCAACGCTCTGGTGGCGAGCGACTCGTACAAGCTCTGCTCAACTCTCCCAGTACCACTTAGGCAGATCCCGCGGGATCCGCTACACTCGCACCCATGCAAAGGTGGACAACACGTCCGTTGGGCGCACTTTCACTGGTTGTGGGGCTTGCAGCCTGCTCTGCGTCCGAGGACCCTTCAAAGGGGCTAGTCCCTTCGCCGTGGCCCGGTTTCACTCGAATCGAGGGTCTCGGTGACCGCTGCACAGCGTCCGCTGCTGCAGTGCCCGAAGAAGAGTACAAGCCTCTGCAGTTCATTCCTTGTGCGTCTGGAATGGCTGGTTGTGAGGAATTGAAGTTCAGCGCTGGCGTTGGTCGCCCCGGCCTTTCCACGTTCGACTACAGCGTCGCATTCGACCCGTCAGGGGTCGCAAGTCGACTCCTGGTTGTCCACCGAGGGTGGCTTGAGGATCCCCGGGACCAGCTGCCCGCGGAAGCCGTGGTGTTCGAGATCGCGTCGGGAAGGCCGAGCTTGGCGGTGAGGAATAGCGGAAACGCTCCAGAAGAGGGCGTGTTTCATTCTAACCCCCTGCACTGCTTGATCACACCCGCTATCTCGCACGAACAAGTTTCCGTGCTGGCGGTTGTCTCCGGCAACGACCCGTTGTCGGTAGGGCGAACGTCTCATTCGGCGCCGATGGGACCGCTGGTCCTTCGGGAAACGGTTGCCGATCTGACCGCCTTGACTCACCCAATAGCGACGGACCAGATCATGGCCACCATTCAATCGGATGGCTTGATTCATCGTTTCGCCTTCGACGGGTCGCCGGACGTTTCGACCTATGGTCCTGCGGTCAAGCTACGCCTGACGCGCGCTGTCGGTGGCGATGTGTATGCCTCTGACAATCCCGGTCAAACCTACCAACTCGCGAGCAGCGGCGAGTTCTTGCCAGCGCCGGCACCAATGGTTCAGTTCAACGCGGCCGGCGGCTGGGCGGCTTGGCTGGAGAGGGCGGCCACAGGATCGGCGTCCTCCCACGAGCTCTTCATAGCGAAGTACTCATCTGACTTGAGCCAGCTAGAAGGCAGCAAGCAGCTTCTCGCACCCGTCAACGATCCCGGTGGACTCGCTTTCGGAGACGGCTGGGTTGCGGTGATCGAGCGCAAGGCGGGCTGCTCGGCCAGCGTGTTCGAGCTGGCCACAGGAGCGAAGCGAACCGCGAAACTCGACCCCGGCGGTCCGTTTTGTGGGCCCTGGCCCCTTGCCGTCGTAGGCGGCCACATCTGGGTGATTCAGCGCTCCGTGGCGGGCGAGTCGGTCCTGCAGCGCTACGGCCTGGCTCCCGGCTGACTCCAGGCAGGTCTTCGCCGCTGCCACTTCACTAGTGCCGGTAAGCGAGTTCGCCATTCGGCCCAGACGTTCCAGTTCGGGCTGGCCTGGGGGACGTCGGCGCAACCCAAGTCCGGCTCCGCCGGCCGGAGCGCGACTGCCCTGGCGAAAGCGCCAGCGGCGCGTCGCTTTCGCCACCATGTGGGCCCCGGGGCGTTTCGCTCCACAGCCACCTGGCACGCCGCTCGTTGACAACCGCGAAGCGCGGGTCACGCCGCGCACGCTCTCGCTCTCGCGGACTGGAGCGTGGAAATCGAAAGTAGCACTGACTCGATACTGTTCCGCCATGAGCAAGCGGTCACGTATTCCGAGAGCTATCCTAATGGCCAGGCCTGCGACGTCGTGCCATGTCGGTACAGCAGTGTCGATCAACCCTACAGCTTGACGGCGACGGGAGTGAGTCGATCCTTGAGGCTGTCGTCGCCGAGCTGCCCGCGCCAATTGGAGCCCCAGCACATAACGGAGCCGGTGGACGTTAGAGCGCACGTATGCGCGGCCCCGGCGGTGATCGCGATGACTCCTGACTTGAGACCGGAGACACTGACGGGGATCAGTCGGTCTGTTTGGGTGCCATCGCCGAGCTGGCCGTGGGTGTTCTTCCCCCAGCACTTCACGCCACCGCCGCTGGTCACTGCGCAGCCGTGCTCGCTGCCAGCTGCAACGGCCACGGCTCCTGAACTGAGCGCCGCTGTCTTGACCGGAGTGGCACGATTCTCCTTGGTGCCGTCACCGAGCTGCCCCTCGAAGTTTCTTCCCCAGCACTTGACAACGCCGCCTACGGTCACCGCGCAGGTGTGGCGATCCCCTAGAGCAATGTCGCTGACTCCTGAGCTGAGCCCGACGACATCCACGGGAACCTTGCTGAAGCCTGTACCACTACCGAGTTCGCCACGGTCGTTCGACCCCCAGCACTTCGCGGCGCCGGCTTTTGTCAGCGCGCAGGTGTGCGACCACCCCGCTGCGACGCTGGTGACTCCAGAGCCGAGCCCGGCGACATTGACGGGGGTGTGTCGATCGGTCGTGGTTGAATCGCCGAGCTGGCCCCTGGAGTTGGCGCCCCAGCATTTGACAGCACCGGCGTTGGTCACCGCGCAGGAGTGTTCGAGCCCAGCTCCAACACCGGCAGCGGCGGAACTGAGTCCGGAGACAGGGACGGGCACGAGCGGAGTGACCGTGGTGCCGTTGCCGAGTTGGCCCTCCTTGTTGTAGCCCCAGCATTTCGCGGCGCCGCCCGCGGCGGTTGCGCAACCGTGTTCCGCCCCGACCGCAATGGCAGTGACGCCGGCGCTGAGGCCCGAGACACTATCCGGTGTGAGTTCGAGCACGAAAGCGTTGCCGTTGCCGAGCTGGTTGTTGATATTGCCCCCCCAGCACTTCACCGCACCGTTCGTGAGCAGCGCACAGCTGTGGCGACTGCCAGCCCCGATCGCCGTTGCTGTCAAGGTGCCGCTGCCGCCAGTCCCACCACCTCCGCCCGACGCACCCCCGGTGCCGCCGCTTCCCGCAATCGCGCCAGTGCCCCCCGCGCCTCCCGACGCGCCTCCCGTCCCGCCAACTCCAGCTCCGCCCGAGCCGCCGCTTCCTGAAACGGCCCCGCTGCCGCCACTGCCACCCAGTGCGCCGCCGACACCTCCTGTCGCACCCGTTCCCGACTTTCCTCCGCTGCCTCCGAACCCTACAACACCGGCGGCGCCGGCGCTTCCCGCCGCGCCAGCCGCACCCCCCGCGCTCGACGTCGACGAATCTGAATCACTTCCGCATCCCACACCCGCGATGAATGTGAGTAGCGACAGGCCGTTCAAGTACCTTCTCATGACCGCTCCTTCTGGTGACTAGGCCGAGGGCGCAACGTGTTGGTGCGCGTTTCATCTCAGCCTACGCTGGGGTTCTTTGTGGTCTTTCCTCACCGAGCGCAAATACTCGAACGGTATGTTGCGGCATACCGGAACCACGCGCCGCGTTGTACTTGCCGTTTTGTGCCTTGTGCGTCAGCACTAGCGTTTGCGATCGCCACTCCGCCGAGTCGCGTCTGGTCTGGCACAGCATGCCAGCTTTTTTGCCGTCGGTAGTGTGCGGATCCGACGCGGGACTGCACGCCTTGCGCACGTTCCACCTCGGCATGCTCCGAGGCATGGTCGCTCCGGTCAACGGCTCAGGGCTCGGTGGCGCCGGGGGGCCGAGGCAACGGTGTTGGTGTTGTGCCTTCCCAGCGCATGCCCCGTAGCCAAGTGGCCCGCCGCGGTTCCAAGCTACAGTCATCCACACGAGCGAAGTAGTACTGATGCACTTCGATCGTATCGTGGTCGGTGCGGACCCGGACCGCCGGCATGCCGTTTTGATCCATGGCCGCCCGTTGCCCCGCACAAGAAACCGAGCCCGCGGTCGTCCACTCCCTGTGTCCCATGCGCATCGTGGCGCAACCTCGAGCCGAACACCGGATCCAAAGAGCATCGTAGCCAAAACGGCCTTCCCCAGCCGCCCCAATGGTCAGGACCAAGATTAGCCGCGAGGGAGGTTTCGTTCGTGGTGTCAGGGAAAACACGCTCAACTGGAATTCGATCCCCGCACCCACGCGGTCCGTGGCGAAATACCGCCGTTGCTGCGTCTTCGAGAGCTTTGTCCACGGGACATCATCGAAGGTCGGTCCAATCATGTGGCTCCCCCGCAACGTGCCCGTCGCGACTCGGTGCAGCAGGCGGTTGCAGTCGGAGTCGAGCACGAACAGCACCTGAGAGCCCACGACAACCACTTCCCGACCCGCTGAAGGATGCACGTCGAGATCGAATGCCTGGGCCGGGCCTTGCGCGACCAACGACTTTTCGCAACTTCGTAGCGGGCGGTCCCGCGGTACGTGCATGGCGCTGGGGTGGACAAGGAAGTCCTGGAGCCAGACAAGTTTCTGCTCTGTCGGCGCCGCCTCGGTCACCGGCGTTGGAGGTGGTGCGGCGCCGCAGCCCAAACAACCGAACGCGGCCGCCGCGACGATGGACCCACGATGCAACTTCATGAGCCCTTCTATACCGGTTGCGCGAGCGGCCTGAGCGGAGACTCAATACCGACAAACTCCCGCGACCGAGCCGCAGTCAACGTCGACGGCGGACCTGGGAGTCGCGCCGGCCACGCCAACCTGCCTCGCGAGGCGAATCATCACCGTCAGGCTTGCTTTCACGTCTGCGGCAGTAGTCGCCCAGGAGCTGACGCAGATCCGCATGGCCACAGCCCCTTTTCGTCGCAACGCTAACGCGCTAAGCTAACGTAGAATGCGAGCGGCCGTCCTTCTTTCCTTGCTAGCCATTACCGCGGCTTGTTCTTCCTCCAGCTCTGGATCCGTGAGTCCAAAGGATGCTGGAGCGGATAGCGGTGGGACCGCTGGAGCCGGTGGCGGCTCGGGCGCTGCGACAGGAGGCTCTGGCGGTGCGTCAGACGCGGCGGCTGACGCAGGAGGCGATTGCGCGGCTCCACCCATGGCAGCGCTGCTATTGCACAGCACTCTGGATGATGATTCCTCCATCACCGCACCCGAGCATGGTTCGCCGGGCACGCCTGTCGGCACGCCCACGTATCAAGACGGCTTCTGTGACAAGGGCATGCGGCCATTGGACGGTGCCAGCTACGCCCAGTTTCCAGAAACGGCCGCCATCTACTACCAAAGAGGCCGAGTCGAGTTTCGCTTCAAGCCGGACTTCCAATGGAGCATCGCGGAGGAACGCTACCTCTTGCGGGGTGGTGAGGGCAGTGCGGTTCGCTTCCGAGTCATCAAGTTCGACGATACGTCTCTGGAAGTCCGATTCGAAAAGTCCACGGACAATTTCTACAGGCTGCTCTTCCCCACCTCTGGGTTTCCCACGGCAGGCAACTGGATCCACTTTGCGATCAGTTGGGATTTCGGCCTGCCGACTCCCGACATCAAGCTCAGCGTCAACGGGGACGCCGTTGCCGGCACCAAGGGCCAGGGCAGTGCTTTCGATGGACCGCCAACCGGCAACAAGAACGGCTTCCTGCAGGTCGGCTCCCGAGCCGGGAAGAAGACTGAGGGCGTCATCGACGAGGTGCGAATCTTCAACGACCCCACGCCGTAATCCAGCGCTCGCGCGCCTTCGCTCCGGCGGACGCGAACGGGTCGGGAACTACCCGTTCCCGATGGGGTGCGTCTCTTCCCGCGAGGATGAAATCGTGCCCGTGATCGAAGAGCGCGCGAACGACGACGTCGCTCGAGTGTCGCGCAGTCGTCGCCGACAAGCAGTGTCGAGAGCTGCCCCGGCCCGAGCTGGCCAATGGCGAGCGGCTGCGTGTGCGCCGCCGCGATTACCCGAGTGCCCGCGCCTGGCGATAGCCGCTGGCGCCTGCTGACATTGTTACCGCGGTTGGCCTGGATCACCGGGCGTTTCGCCTGGCACCGGGCATGCAGAGGCCTGAGCGGCCAACGCCCCCCACGCGAGGTACACTGATGACGATGAGCGATGCTCGAGCAGTCGTGGCGCTGCGCTACGCCGTGCGGCCGGTAGCTGATGCGTGGGTCTTGCCCGAGATCCCTGTGCCCGAGTCCCACGCCCACGATTTGCTCCTGCACTACCTGGTGGCACTGATGAGAGCGTGGGTTGCTGGCAGCTCCATGGATGCCATCGTGACGCGCAGCCTTGCGCTGCGCTGGTATGAAGACAACCCGCGCGTCGGAATCGACCCCGACGTTGCGCTCATCACTCCAGCGCCGCCAGATCCGGAACAGCTCTCGAGCCTGTGCTTGTGGAAACCCGGGCACGTGGCGCCGCGGTTGGCCATCGAGGTCGTCAGCAAAGGCCACCCGTACAAAGACTATCGAGACATCCACGAGAAGTACGCGGCCAGCGGCGTCGGTGAGCTGTGGGTGCTCGATCCCGAGCTGTGCGGACCGACCGCCCTTGGCGGTCCAGTGCCGATCCAGCAGTGGGTGCGACGTGACGACGCGCTGGAGCGCATGCACTTTGGCTCCGGGCCCTTCTTCTCCGAGGCGATAGACGCTTGGCTGTGGGCAGATCCGATCCGCATCAGCGATGATCGCGATGGCACCAAGGTTTGGCTAACCGGAGAAGAATCCGAGCGCGCCGCCAAGGAAGCCGAGCGCGCCGCCAAGGAAGCAGCCGAAGCGCGCGTCGCCGAGCTGGAGCGGCAGCTCGCGGGCCGCGAAGACGACGCCTGACACGACCGAGGGTAGCGGAGCCCTTGTCGGTGACACCGGCCTCGCCGCTTGGAGCCCCGGCTTGGCGGCTATTGGCGGCTTGGCGGTTTTCTTTCCAAGGCTTCAGCCTTGACTCCATCCCAGCTCTGACTACATTCGCCCCCACTCCGCGTGCTAGCACTCGGAGCTGGTGAGTGCTAGCTCACCAAAACTCTTTAGTTTCAATGGGTTACAGGCGCATAGCGCCATACTGCCCCGCGAATCTAAGCAGCGGTCCCGCTGACGGGGCCGCCATCAACCAACAAGAGGGATATCTCACATGAAGATCCGACCGTTGCAGGACCGCGTGATCGTCAAGCGCGTCGAAGAGGAAGAGAAGACCAAGGGTGGAATCATCATCCCGGACTCGGCCAAAGAGAAGCCGATCGAGGGTGAAATCATCGCCGTGGGCAATGGCAAGGTGCAGGATGACGGCAAAGTGCGCGCCCTGGATGTCAAAGCTGGCGACCGCATCCTGTTCGGCAAGTACGCCGGCACCGAGGTCAAGATCGAGGGCGAAGAGCACCTCATCCTGCGCGAGGACGACATCCTCGGCGTTCTAGAGAAGTGAGCTGAAGGAGAACTACGAAAATGGCTGCTAAAGAAATTGCGTATCAAGAGACGGCTCGCAACCTCATCCTCGCTGGTGTCAACGCTCTCGCGGACGCCGTGAAGGTCACCCTCGGCCCCAAGGGTCGCAACGTCGTGCTCGAGAAGAGCTTCGGTTCTCCCACCGTCACCAAAGACGGCGTGACCGTGGCCAAAGAGATCGAGCTCGAGAACAAGTTCGAGAACATGGGCGCTCAGATGGTGCGCGAAGTGGCAAGCAAGACCAGCGACGTTGCTGGCGACGGCACCACCACCGCTACCGTGCTCGCGCAGTCGATCTTCCGTGAGGGCAGCAAGCTCGTCGCGGCTGGCCACAACCCCATGGAAGTGAAGCGTGGCATCGACAAGGCCGTGGAGCTTCTCGTCGACGGCCTGAAGAAGATGGCCAAGTCCACCAAGGACCCCAAGGAGATCGCGCAGATCGGCACCGTCAGCGCCAACGGCGACGAGACCATCGGCAAACTGCTCTCCGAGGCCATGGAGAAGGTCGGCAAAGAAGGCGTCATCACCGTTGAAGAGGCCAAGAGCGCCGAGACTTCCCTCGAGGTCGTGGAAGGCATGCAGTTCGACCGTGGCTACCTCTCCCCGTACTTCGTGACGGATCCGGAGCGCATGGTTGCCAAGCTCGACGACTGCTACATCCTGCTGTCCGAGAAGAAGATCAGCAACATGAAGGATCTGCTGCCGGTCCTCGAGGCCATTGCTCGTCAGCAGAAGCCCTTGCTCATCATCGCCGAGGACATCGAGGGCGAAGCTCTCGCCACCTTGGTCGTGAACAAGCTGCGCGGCACTCTCAACTGCTGCGCCGTCAAGGCTCCCGGCTTTGGCGATCGCCGCAAGGAGATGCTGAAGGACATCGCGATCCTCACCGGTGGTCAGGTCATCGCGGAAGAGCTCGGCCTCAAGCTCGAGAACGTCACCATCACGGACCTTGGCCAGACCAAGACCGTGAACATCGACAAGGACAACACGACCATCGTCGACGGTGCCGGCAAGAAAGAGAAGATCACCGCTCGTCAGACGGAGATCCGCAGCCAGATCGAGAACACCACCAGCGACTACGATCGCGAGAAGCTCCAGGAGCGCCTCGCCAAGCTCGTTGGCGGCGTTGCCGTGATCAAGGTCGGTGCTGCCACCGAGACCGAGATGAAAGAGAAGAAGGCTCGCGTCGAAGACGCCCTGCATGCAACTCGTGCAGCCGTCGAAGAGGGCATCGTGCCCGGCGGCGGTGTGGCTCTCATTCGCGCCCAGAGCAGCTTGGACGACATCAAGGTCAACGACGAGCAGAAGTTCGGCGTGAAGATCCTTCGTCGCGCCATCGAGGAGCCCCTTCGCCAAATCGTCGCCAACGCTGGCGAAGAAGGTTCGATCATCGTGCAGAAGGTCAAAGAGGGCAAAGGCAACTTTGGCTACAATGCGCAGACGAACACCTACGGCGACCTGGTCGCCGAGGGCGTCATTGACCCGGCCAAGGTCGTGCGAAGCGCGCTGCAAAACGCAGCGAGCGTTGCGGGCCTCATGCTCACGACCGAGGCACTCGTTGCGGACGCTCCCAAAGAGGAGAAGCCCGCAGCAGGTGGCGGCCATGGGCACAGCCACGACTTCTAAGAGCCACTCTTAGTTAGTCACACGCAGAGCGGCGGCCTCTCGAAAGAGGGTCGCCGTTTTGCTTTTTGTGGTTTGGGGGGTCGCGGCGTTGGGGCGGCATTGGGCCACTACTCTAGAGATGGGCCATGCGAGGGCGTTCGTGGTGCCTTCTTCGTCACCTTTCCCTTCCCCTTCTTCTTCCCTTTTCCTTGAACGTCCACGTCGACTTTCACTTGCCCTTGGACGTGGGCGTCGACTTGAACTTCGACTTGGGCGTCTGCTTTTCCTCCGTGGGTTGAAGCCTACGTTGAAGCAGAAGCCTACGCTGAAGCCGAAGCCCACGTGCAAGCAGACGTCGACGTCGAAGCCGAAGCCCACGTGCAAGCAGACGTCTACGTCCAAGGGCAAGTGGAAGTTGAAGGGTAGGTTGAAGGGTAGGTTGAAGGGTAGGTTGAAGGGGAAGGGGACGGCGTCACGTTTGGCATAGTTGGGGACTCAGTCGCATCCCCGTGCCAGCTAACGCTGGCACTTGAGGGGATGCATGCACGTTGGTGCGTTGGCAGAGCTGACGCTCATCACGTCAAAGTTCTCGACCTCCTTCTTGGGTGAAGGAGGTCTCGAATGACAATGAACACATCCACATCTGCATCTTTGCTGCCTCATCATCGGTTGAAGGCCTACGGCGTTGCGCTGAAGCTGCTTGGCGCGGTGCGTGATGCCCGAATCACGGATCGGGATTCGCGGGATCAGGCGCTTCGTGCTGCGAAGGGCGCTTGTCGGAACATTGCCGAAGCCGCGGGGCGCGTTTCTGGTGGCGATAAGGCTCGCGCGTTCGGTATCGCCCGTGGCGAAGCTGTCGAAGTGGTTTGCTCCGTCGAAATCGCGGTGGAGTCCGGCGCGGGATCGCGCGAAGCACTGCCTCGCGTGCTCGAGCATGGGAACGCGCTGTACGCGATGCTCACGGCGCTTTCGCGGGCGCGGTAGCGAGGGCGCTTCCGTGCGCGAGCCGATTCCGCGTCGCAGCCGAGCCGAGTAAGTGCTCGAAACACAGAGCGTAGTTGCAGATTGAGCAGAATCTGCACAACTTGGCGGATGGCGACCCGAGCGCCAACTCAGGGGGAACTGCGACATGACACATGCCGTATCTGCCCGACGCGGTGTGCACCTGCTCGATCCTAGGTCTCGCATAGTGGGCTATTCTATTGCGATGAAACAAGCACGCGCGCCTACCGTGTTGATGCTGATCACGCTAGTCCAGTGCAGCTCCTCCTCGGCGGGCGGTGGCGGCGGTTCATCGAGCAATTGCACGGCCACCAAGTCGAACGGAGGCCAGCCGGTGGTCGAGGAGGGGTGCAGCTGCGGGGAGTGGGCGCAGTCGTCCAAGCCAGCCTTTCCCGCGCTCTGTAGGGCCGAGAACGTGGGTGGCGTTTCGTATTGCTGCCGATACAAAGACCGGTGCGCTTGCTATAGAGTGCGTTGCGGGCCGAGCGACGTCCACGGCGACTGCGTGTGCGGGGGGAGGCCTAGGGATTCAGTATGAAGTCGCGTCTTGCACGGATCAGGGCAGCCTGTGTTGCCGAACGGAGACCGGATACTGCTACTGCAGCAACGAATCTGCTTGTGGATTCGGCTCCATCCAGGTTTCAACGTGCGAGCCCACTGCGGACTATCGGCACTGCGATTATGATGGCGAATTGGTGGATCGATGCGAGTAAGAGACCATCACGTGCGCTTCCAAGGTGTCACAGCGGTGAACAACGGCTGGAGCAGGTGGCGCGTGTGGGTGCACGGCTGCCGGACAAGCGCGCGGTCCCGGGCGCGCGGAGGCGTAGTTCGGTTGTGCTAGCTTGAGGCGGGGCGCACGAATGATCTTAGGCATGGTGGTGCAATGAGCGATCTTCGTAGGACAGCAACCGATGGAACCGCATGCGTCTGCACAGATGGCGATTGCTAGGTCGTGGGCGACTCGCTGCTGATTCAGGACATGGAAGTCCCCTACGGGGAGGCACGTGAGTACTTGTTGTTGGGGTTGGCGAATGTGATTCGCCAGCGAGGGTTCGAAACATTTGTGCGTGCGCCGATAGTTCTGCCGGAGCCGCAGTTCTTTCCCGATGCGGTTGCCGCGGGGCCCGCCGGTGCACGCACGCTCTTGCGGCGCCTGTTGCAGTACGTCGGGCTTGGAGACTACAGCGTCGAGCTCTACGTTTTTGAAGAGCCGCCGGGTTTGGTCGGGACGTCGCAATTGACCCTAGCGCTGGAGCGAAGTGAGCACATGCGCGCGGCCGCCTGGTACGCCGGGCGAGAAGGGCAGGTCGCGCGCTTTGGGGTCAACCGCCAGGAGTTGCGTCATCCAACCGATCTGATCGGCACGCTCGCTCACGAAGTCGCCCATCTATATCGCGACCATCACGGGCTGGAGGTGACGGATCGTGAGACCGAAGAGAATCTCACCGACTTGACTACCGTCTACCTTGGCTTCGGTGCGTTTCTGCTCGAGTCGTCGTTTTCGTTTCGTACCGGTGGTGAGAGCGCGGAGGGACACAAACTTGCGTGGGAGCGCCAGATGCGCGGGTACTTGACGCTTGGCAGTCTGGCGCTGTTGTTCGGGGCGCAGCTGGTCGCGCGACAGGTCCCAAAGAACGACGTGAAGCACATTTGCTCGCATCTGTCGCCGAACCAGGCAAGCTTGGTGCGCAGCACGCATTCGGAGCTGGCTCGAAAGACAGAGCCATTGCGCAAGCTGCTCGGGATCCCTGACCCGGACACGTGGCGGGAGCCTTCGGACCTGGAGCTGCTCACGGAACCGCTTCAGACGGAAGACGACGAGGAGTTCATCTTCGCTGGCGGGGAGGACGGAATCGAGCCCACCGAACCCGTGCTCGGTGATGAAGTCGTGCTCCGCGACGACGGGCTTGAAGAGGAAGAACGTCTAGCCAGGGAGGACGAGTTCGGCGACGAGCACGGGTTCGGTGATGAGGAGGAGTTCGAGCAGCGCCTCGACGACGACGCGCAAAGCTTTCGCCCGCTAAAGTCGCGGCCCTCGTTGTTGCCGGCGGTCTTGTTTGGCGCGGTGGGCCTCGGGTGCGGCGCATACTTTGGCACTATTCCGATGTTGGTGCTCACCGTCGTGGGCATCGCCTTCGGTGTGTTCAACGCCATTCGTTTCCGTAGCTACGAGTGTAGTCGCTGTCACATTGAACTCGCGCACGATGTGGGGTGGTGCGTGGGGTGCGACGCCTTGGTCGATTGGACCACGCGCGCGGACTAGACCAGCGCCGCTCGCGAAACGTTGACCTGGACCGCGGACCGTCAGCCGCGTCGCGGCTGGCGAGTACGGACTACGGAGCAACGACGACGGTGAGGTCTGTCTGTCCGCTGCCTTCGGGGATGCACGTCTCTTCGTCACATTCGTAGACTCGCGCTTGGTCGCAGCCCTCCACCCGATACGTCTCCTGCTGAACCCAACGAACTCGAATCTGTTCGCGCGGACATCCAAATTCCCGCTCGGCACGTTCCCGCGCGACCTTCGCTCGATACCCTTCCTTCCAACAGCCCTGACCAGAGTGGCACTCGTAGACGCCAGTCTTGCCGCATCCGCGGACCCTGAAGCGGTCGTTGCGGATCTCCTTGGCGTGGACCGACTCCTCCGGACAGGCGAAGTCCCGCGAAGCGTGTTGCACCGCCTCGCCGGATGCACTTGCGCAACCAAGGAGCGTGAACGACGCAGCCAACGAAAACGTGATCCTCGTCAACACCGCGCGAAGCCATCACCACGCTCGCGCTGGGCCAAGCGGTGGACCGCTGAGCAGAACTTGCGAAACTCGGCGGGCGCTTACGTTTGAAGAGCCTCCCGCACCCGCGCCACCGCTTCTGCCGGTTGCGACAACGCCGTCGTAATCGAAAAGCAGCTCGCTTACGCACCAACAAGAGTCGTCGCAGTTCGTTCCGATTCCAATACGGCCTGGCGCGAGTTCTCTCCACCTCGTGGCGTGTGGCAAGTGCCGCCTTCACTCCAAGGGATGCCTTGCCCCTTCGCCCACCACAGCTGAGTCGCTAAAACGCTCCGCCGCTGCCGCCGGACACGAACCCGGCGATTCCGCCGGTTGCCGCTGACCCACCGAACCCGCCCACACCGTATCCAGCCTGACCGTCCCAACCGCTGGCGGCGCCAGTTCCCGTGTTGGCGCAATGCTTGTTGCTCAATTCGTTCTTGCAGGCGGAATTGAAGATGCCCCCCAACGTCAAGCACGGGCACGTAAAGGTGCCGGACTTCAAGCCGCACATCACCCACTTGAAGTACTCAAGCCCGCACTTGTTGTCCGGGCTCAGTCCCAGCGTGCAGCGCTTCAAACATGGGCCTTCGCCGATTTCGGGGCAACCGGCTAGGACCTTCGAGCAATACTCGTGGCACAGCGTGGGCGCACTTCCGTCCCACGGCAGCGGCACATAGGGAGGGCAGCCCCCGGTGCCCGGGATTCCGCCAGTCGCTCCAGTTCCGCCGGTCGCCCCGGTTCCGGCGGTTCCTGCGGTCGCTCCAGTTCCGGCGGTTCCTGCGGTCGCTCCGGTTCCGCCCCTGCTAGCATCGGTGTCACTCCCGCCGCACGCCATGAACAACGCTGTGCCGATGACACAGCCAAATATGCTTTCCCGTGCAAACTGCCACCGGGAGTGCGGGCTCATGACCCCAGCGAAGAGCTACGACCACGGCGAGCTCGGTGTGTCATCGTTCTGTTTTTGGCGTGCGAGGGGCTATCAATCTGGCGTGCAGTCCCAGCGTATCAAGTGCCCGGGATCGACGTAGCCGCCGCCCGATATCATCGATGTTGCGAGGAGCAAGGTTCGGCCGTCCGATGAGCCAAGCATGCCCGAGGCGAAGCCGACGTGGTTTGGGGTCCGACCGTAGCTCCACTCGCCCACGACCCTGCCCTGCGCCTCAACACGGCGCAGCAGGATATGAGCGTCGGGGGTCGTCACCGCGAAGACGAGGTCGTCCGCGAGTGTCGCCGCACTGAGTCCCCAAGACTTGGGCGCCTCCAAGACGATCCGAGGCTCACTCAGAGAGTTGCCTGCATGGGACACTCGTCGAGCGACTATCGGGCCACTGTCTGGAGCCTCACGCCAGACCACCCAAGCTCCGTCACTGCGCGGGAGGATCTCCAAAGACGCGATCCAGCCCGGAGTGCTCCACTCGTCGCGCAGCGTTGGGGCGTCTTCGTCGTCCCAAGAATACATCTGGATGACGCGTGGTAACTCCTTCTCTGGACCGCAGTTGCCAGACGCTTCGGCGGAAGGCACCGCGATCAGAAAGCCCGTATCGGTAGCCAGCGCTTGCGCACAGGTGAAGGCGACTCGCAGACAGCCGACGTTGCGAGTCGTCCGTTCCTTGCCGACGCGAATCAGGCGATGTGCGCTGTCTTTCCAGTATCCGAGCAAGTGCCTTTCGCCCGACCCGAGCGCCAGGCAAGCGAACGCCGCGTCCTTCGCGATGACCTCCACGGTCGGGTTCGTGTCGACAGGCAGAAGCTGGGGGATCCAGCGCAGGTCTAGGGCCGGAAACACAGAGGCGGCGAAAAGGAGCGTGACGCCCCCATTGGCAACGCTTCCCGCGGCGAGGGGTCCGCCTGTCGCCGGCAAAGCCAGTCGCGTTGGTGCGGGCAAGGCTGAGGGCCAATCGCCGAAGCCGTCGAACGTGAGTTGGCCGAGGTCCGGGTAGCTGCCGCCGTTGACGAACACCGCGGTGACTAGTCCGTCGGACGTTGGGACGAGTTGAATCTGATGCGGACCGAATGTGGTGTCGTCCGGGGAGAACGGACCTACCTCGAGGGCGCGTCGTGCGTGACATCCCTGCGCGCCACTGTCCGGCCCCATCGCTCCCCCGTCTACCGAAGGGACTGACCAGGCGCTCGGATCTTGCTTCACCTTTCCGCAGCCGGCCGCCGCGGCGAGCAAGAGCGATGTCTAGAAAACGGCCCACGGCTTCCCATTCAACATGTCCTGACGCCTCTGCGTGCCATGCGAGCATGAGCCGTGCCACGGGATTTGTCACCTGCCGCGACTCTGGCCACGCCGCCGAGGTGAGTCCACCGTCCCTAGTTGCGCCCTAGAATCGGGGCATGCCCTCGTTCACCGAGAAGCAATTCAAGACCGTCCTCAACAGGAAAAAGTTCATCGATGGTTGGTTTCGGGATCGCTACAGCGTGAATCCCCACAACGGTTGTCTGTTCGGGTGCATCTATTGTGATGCCCGAAGCAGCCACTACCGAATGCCGTCTGATTTCGAGAACGACATCGTCGTCAAGCAGCACGTCGGCCAGATGCTGGACCAGCGACTGAGCCGTGCGCGCACGTTGCTACCAGATGTCGTGGTTGGGGGGCGTGACCGAAACAAGAGCGCTTGCTGCGGTTGTGCTCCGACCATGACTTGCCCGTGCGTATCCCGCGCTCCATTCCCGAGGACTGGCGAGCCATCAACTATCGCGTTGCCGAGGAGCTCTTGAATCAGGCGTACTTGCGGAAGATGTGGGGCCAGTCCGATCAGAATCTGTTTTGGGCTGGGCAGAACATCCAGAATCTTCGGGAGCCTGTTGACGCGATTGCGGCGCGTGGCGAGCTCGAGACGATTCGCAACGTCCGTGGGGAGATCAAGGAGGTAGTTCTGGAGTTGCTTGCGTAGCTGCGCTCAGCTGGTCGCCCAGGTCCACTCGGTGTCCACGCACTGGAACCTGTACGCCGACCCATTGATGACGCAATTGCAAGGTGACCTTCAACGCCCAGAAGCGCTAGCCTTGATGACGATGACGCGGGCGGAGCAGGCGCTGTGGAGCGTCTTGGACGAGGCGCAGTTCCCGTTTCGGAGCACGCGTCAAGACTTGGTGGCGCGCTTCGGGCAGCGACCATCTGGCTGGAGCGCAGGGCTTTCGTATTGTGAAGTCGAGCTGGCCAGTCCGCTCCTGAGCGGGCTTGCGCATCCTTTCGTGTTTCAGTTTAGTGCCGACGACGACCTGGACGTGCACGCAACCACCTTCTTCGGTTACCTGCGCGGTTCCGATGACGCTGACGAGAACTTCCGCTCTGCAGTGTCACAACTGGCCGAGTATTTCGGCGACGGCCAGGACGTGTCGGTGAGCAACACGCGCTGCCAAGAGTGGCGATTTGGTCGGGCGAGCGTTACGGCTCGGATCTTTCCTCCCGAGCTCAACCAGCGCCTCGGACGCAACGCTCGCCACGAGGCAATTCCGGGCAGCAAGACGGAGTGCGGCGTGACCCTGGAGACTGCATGGCGTCGGGCCTTGAGCCAGCATGAGCGCACCTGGCTCGCTGGTTACGATGCCGTGCACGGCGCGGACGAACCTCCGCGCCGTTTTCCCTTTCACGCGGGGCTGACCCGCGACTGGCCCGACGATCTTCCCCCACCTGCGGCGGGCTTCGGCCTGAGCGCGGATTCAAGGGCGCTGTTGCACGTTGCGGACGGGAGCGTGAACGTGCTGCCCGCGGAGTGGATCGAACGCGTCGAGTACTCGGTCGTCTTGCCCGCCAAGGGCGGCGGCGGCGACTATCTCAGTCTGCGTTTTCGTCAATCTGGGCGAGCGGAGCCCCGGCGCTCTTCCCTGACGGTCGCCGAATGCTTCGGAAAGCCTCACGCCTTCGACGAGCTTGCGGCGAAGCTCGCGGAGCGGCTTGGCGTGCCGCTTTCCGTGGACGAGTCGCACGACTGCTGAGGTAAGTAACGACGACCTGACGTTTCTGCAACTACTTTGCCAAGCACCCCCATCGAGAGGAGTTCTTGGCCATGATATCGCCGCTGGATATCCCCGTCGGCCAATACAATGGCGTCGCTCAGATCATTAGAATTGGGCCCGGCGCCAAAGCGCGAGGCAACCTCTGCACGGCGACGCTGAAGAACAACGAGCCGCAGACCGTGGCCGGCAACCTGAAGTGGGATCACGCCAACATGACGGGTGTGGCAGGCGACTTCGAGGTCAAGCAATGTGGCAAGCCAGAGCAGTGAGTCGCGAACTTCACGCACCTTAGAAATACGGCTACATTGCGCTCTTCTAGGTTGGACGCCTGACTCGATCCCTGGTTTCGTTGCGCATGATTTCTTGGAACGGGCTTGGGCCGAAGGTGGGGAGCCGAGGCGCGCTAGGGAGCACGACCTTCCGCCGCGCACGCGGCCACGGATGGTTCTAAGGTGAAGAGGGCGCGCTGCAATCGAGCTGCACCGCTTTGAGCGCCCAGATGCCCTTGTCCACCAGCTCTGGCCAAATCACGAGGGCGCCGCCGGAGCCGTGACCGACGATCTTGGGTGTCCCAACTCTGGTTTGGCTGCCGTATTCTAGATAGGTGGCCAGCGAGAGCTGCAGTGGGGCGGCTATCTTCTTCCCGCCTTCGTCCAGATCCATAAGCTTGATCCGGGAGCCGGGGCCGTTCTGGAACTCTGCGTAGACGTAGCGATAGGCGCCCGCGACCCAAGCCAGGTCCAACAGCTCGTGCTCACCGGAGAAGCTGAGTCGCTTGTCTTTGGTCAGGCGCGCGCCTTGGGCGTCCAGGACGGTGAAGTACAGAGGCACATTGAGGATGTCGACGCGGCTATCGGTGAAGGCGACGCCCATGCCGCTTTGACCGTGGGCAATTCCAACGTCGTATACGTAGCGGTCGTGGTTGGTCAGCTCCGCTGCCGCCCCAAGGGGAATGCCCGCGGAGTCCAAACTCACGTACTTCATCGTGGAGCGGGAGGGCTGCACCTCGACCCAAGCCAGTGCGACGTCACTTCCGTGTGGCTTGAACTCGAACTCTTTGCCGATGCCTTTGCCACTCAGGGTTTCCGCCAGTCCGAAGCCGCCACCTGGGTGTGCGCGGCGATACTTCACCGTGTACCAGCTGTTGGTTTCGCTCTTCTCGGACCACACGAAGAGCAACGTGCCCGCCGGGGTGCTGCCGATGGCGAAGATGCCAAAGGTCTGAGGCTGGTTGGCGAGGGGCACTTCGGTCCACTCGGTGGTCAGTGAGAACACGCGCACCTTGTAGTCGCTGAAGCTGCGCACAGCCACGGCGTATCCCGTCGGCGTACTGGCCAAATCGGCTGTTCCTTTGGCCTCAACCGGCAGGGCAACCTGCGCTACGAGTGACGGCTGCGAAATTGTCGAAAGAGACAGACGCGGTGTGTCCCCGTCGCGCCACAGCACGGCAAGCTCGTTTCCCCTGCGCAGCACTCGGGTCAAGCTCGCGCTCTTGCCCGAGCCGAGGAGCAGCCGCTCCTTCACGCGACAAGCCGAGGATGCCGGGATTGCACTGTCCGGGTCGGCATCAATGCCAGCGTCGGCACTAGCGCCTACATCCGCAAAGAGCGCATCCCCCGCCTCTGGGGACTCGACGTCCGGTGGTGCCATGGCGTCCACCTTGCCCAGCAATCGCTCGTCGGATCCACAGCCGACCAGCAGCGCCACGCAGGCGACCCCAAGCAAACGGCAACGCGACATATTGGGACTAGACGCACCCACCGGCCGAAACGTCACGCGCTTTTTCGGTGGGCAGTGCCGCTTTTTGAACCGACCTTCGTCTGCGCGAGGGCTTATTCGAGCTTTTCGCCGACGCTGCGGATCTTCTGGGCGATGTTCGGATCGCGATCGCTGCGCGTGCCAACTTTGATCGACGTGGATATTCGCGGCACGCCCATGGCGTGCAGGGTCTCGTGGCATTGCTTGATGGCCGCGAATACCGCGTCCCACTCGCCCTCGATGTTGGTGCCATAGGCGTGCAAGCGCGTTTCCACGCCGGCGCTTTTCAGTACGCGCTCACATTGCACGATGTACTTCGAGAGGCTGACGCCCACACCAATGGGAACGACCGACAAATCCGCGACTACCTTCATGCGGGCAAGGGTAGATCACTTTCTGGTGATCCCGACGAGTGAGGGAGTCGCGAACCCTGGGGCTCTCTCGCCTACGGGCGTTTCCCTCTACTTCTCTAGCTTGCGGCGTAGGCGCTGAATCTCGGCTTCGGCGTCACGAAGTCGTTGAGCATCTTCCTCGCGCAGGCGAGCTTCTTTCTGGCGCAGACGAGCTTCTTCCAGGCGCAAACGACTCTCTCGTTCGGCCTTCTGTTCGAGCTCGCTAGTGTGCACTAGTTCCCGTCCCGAGGTCATGTCGGTGAAACGCAACACCTCTCCGTCGATACGGACCGAAAGTTCTAGGGATCGGATCTCCAGCGATCCGTCAGGCGCCACAGCAGCGGGCTGATATTGTCCTGCGCCAAGATGGAAGCCCTGAAGCCTCGGCTCCAGGTACTCACCCTCCGGATCGAAGACGAAGTAGTCGCTCACACCGAGCTTCGCGCAAAGGGCCTTCTTGTTTCCCATGTCCTCGAGCCAAGTGCCCTTGGATGAGACTTCGAGCACGAAGGTCGGCGGGACCGGCTCTTCCCACACCTTGTAGGTGCGCCGCTTGCGCTTCGGCGCGCCGACTGCGACATAGACATCAGGGGCGAAGCGCGCCGCAGGGTGCCCTTCTTCATAGTAAAAGAGCATGTTCATTCCGACCACCACGTCAGTCCGCTGCGCGAAGTGTCGTGTTAGTTCCTGCCACGCCGAGACCATCGCCTCGCCGTGCAGCGGAGTCTCAGCCATCGGCTGCCCGTCCGACGACGGATAGTCGATCTCTTCTCGGGTACGAGTCGGGATCCCCAAGCTCATCCGAGCTGCTCCACCAGATCCAGCATGCCATCCCATTTTGCCTCCGAGTGGCGGTCCAATCAAACGCGGGTCAGCCCCACGTCATCGCAGGACGCGTGCCAGGCTGATCACCGCGAAAACGCCACGTGAAAGCCGGGCGCCGCAGTGGCGACGCCGCTAAGACGTCGATGGCGACCGCCAGACGCCCATCCGCGAAGCGGCGGTGCTGAGCAAGGAGCCGTGATCTTGCTTGTGGGTTTTTGGGGGGGTCGCGGCATTGGGCCGGAACCAGGCCGCTACTCTAGAGATGGGCCGAGTGAGGGCGGAGCGCGAGCCGTGACTCGAGATCAGAGTACGCACACCTCGTTGCACTTCTTGTTCAGGCAACTGGCCAGGTGTTTGAAGATCTGTGCGCCAGCTGAGTTGCTGTAGATACACTCCTGGATGCAGGCATGGCTCCCGGTTGGGCACTTGTCCATGCAATAGATGAGGCCTGTGCAGTCAGGACTTGCCCAGCATGCCCCGGACTCCTCGGCGCAGTTGTTAGCACTGCAAGAAGAACAGTCGGCGCTGTTGAGGACTCCGCCGCCTGTCGTTGCCCCGGTTCCAAAACAGGTCACACGTGGGCACCTCGGTTCCGTCGTAGCAGACCTTCTTCGAGGTGCAGGTGCATTGACCATCGGCTGCCAGGCAGCAGCTCGAGTACTCGGTATCCAGGCAAGCCTCCAGTGGCCCGTCGGCATGGTCGGTCCCGCAGGCGCACCCCGAAAGGGTCTTCCTGCAGCCCACGACTCTGCATTCGCACGTTCACCCGTTCGGGTAGTCCAGTGTTCTGCAGCACCATGTGTTTCGGCTGATGGGAGGAGTGCACTGTTGCACGCCGGCGTTGTCATCGAACTCGTGGTTCGGATCCGCAAAACACTGGCATCCCCAATCGAGGTCGACGCAATGGACGTCCAGAGACGAACCGCGGCGCCGCCGGCTCCATCGCCGCTGTCGTCCGACGAACCCGCGAGCGCCAGGGAAATCGCAACCGCGACCCCTGCGACGCCGCGCGGGTGAACAAGTCGCCAATGCATGGGTCGCTCTTTCGCTGTAAAGCTGTGGTGATCCAAAGCGCGATTCAGGCCAGCGAAAACTGCCTGCTGCGCAGCGTTTGGCGTGCGGTCACGTCGCCAGCCTAACGCCTGTGCGCCGAGGGCGTGCGGGTTGGAGCAGCAAGACTGTTCGCAGCCATGTCCTTCGGCGGGTCGCGCATTCGGCTTCGCTTCAGCGAGCGCCGCGACTCAGTCCCGGCTTCTGAACTTGCGATCGAGTTTGCCGCCGATGGTGTGCACGATGGCGCCGTACTTGTCCCGGGATTGGGCGCCTGCGACAGCGAGGCCGTCGGAGTCGTACACGTAGACGACGATCTCCTTCACTCGCGCGGCGCCGGTGATCGCCAAGCTCACTTCAAAGGCGCGCTTGGACCTGCCGCGTAGGCTGCCACCGTTGACTTTGCCCTCGCCGATGGTGCCCCTATCCTCGGCCAGGAGCTGTGGCCGGTGTTGCTCGGCGTATGCCTGCGCCAGGAGTAGAGCTTCTTGTCGATTGGCCTTGCTGTCCGTGAAGCTGGAGTCGCTCTCCCCGCGGCACGCCAAAAGAAGAATCGCAACCCCGACGCACGTCAAGATGACGGACCTGCGTGATCGCGAAACGCTCGCGGGTTTGGGGGGCGGAGCAGTCATGGGCCTCGGGGCTCCAACGAGCCTACACGAGCCTCGGCAACTGAGGGCGTCGGGGACTGACCCCATTGCGTGAAGAGTGAAGCCGCCTACGTGAAGCTGTTCACGGGCGTGCTTTGTGGACAAGTAGCCCGGAGAACTGAAGGAGCAGCGCGCCCACAGCGTGGATCGCGATTCACGCAAGCGCGAGGTTCAGGTGACGAGTAGGCGGATCGTTGTCTCGTTGAACCTCACCAGCGGCCAGAAGGGCTTGACGAAGGATGGTGGGATTTCCACGCGATGGGCCACGCGCAGGCCCGCGCTGCGGGCGCCTGCCTCCAGTTGAGGGACTCGACGGGGCGAATCGAAGTAGGAAATGATCACCAGACCGTCGCTCGACAGTACGCGGGCGATCTCAGCGAAGAACCGCGATGGGTCGGAGATGAACCGGCTAGCGGCGTACATCGAAACCAAGTCGACGCTGTTGTCCTCCGCGAACTGAAGGTCGTGGAAGTCGCCAGTCCGGAACTCTGTGTTGGGGAGTTGTTTCGCAGACGCGTGCGCAAGCATGCCTTCGGAGAGGTCTACGCCGGTCAGCTGGCCGCCAAGAATGCACAGCTGCTCGCTGAACAAGCCGGTGCCGCAAGCAAGGTCGAGAGTTCTCTTAGGCGCCCGGTCCTTCAGATGCTCGCGTGCCAAACGCGCGTCCGCGTAGCGGTACCAGTAGCTAACTACGTAGGTCTGGTTCGGGCTGAGGTTCATGAATGCTGCGGCCCGCAGCTCCACGTCTGCGCAGTCCGCGTAGCGGTACCAGTAGCTAACTACGTAGGTCTGGTTCGGGCTGAGGTTCATGAATGCTGCGGTCCTGGCTGACACCTGTTCGCCGCAACCTTCACCCACCTCGAGTTCTAGACTGTCGTTTGAATCTACCTCTCCTGTATGCCAAGACCAATCGGCCGGGGTACCGCCAGGTCCGCGGCGTTCCCTCCGCCGCCAGTGTTGCCGCCGCCCACGCTGCCGCTGCCCACGCTGCCGCTGCTGCCCGAAGTGCCGTCGGCGCCGGTGGACGCTTCCGTTTTCGCGTCGGTGTTGCCTCCGGATGGTGGGTCATCCTGTGTGCTGGCGCCTCCGCAACCCACAGCGAACCAGCCAACAAAAAGGGCAGGTTGTCTTCATGGAGTGTCGCTCGAGCAACCTATGTGCCAATTACGAACAGCGCTCTGGTAAGCCAACTTGAACCGGCTCGAGAGGAGCTTCAATGAGTTGCGAGCTCGGCCATGTCTCGGCTGTCTCGGTGCGCTGAGCCTGCGAGGCTAGTCGCCGTTGACGTAGCCAGCGAGCTGGGGCGTGCTTGTGCCGCCCGTGGAAAGCTCTCCCCCCGCCAGCTCTCTCTTCCCCCCCGCTACCGAGCTGCCGTCGCTCGGAGCCGAGGGTGACGAACTCCTCGAGGAGATCGATAGGGCGCTGCGAACGTTGCGGGCCTTGCGGGAGCACTCCGAGCTCTTGGGTGACGAAGTCGTGACGTCCCTTCGTCGCACCGTGGCTCAGGTTACGGGGCGGCTCAGTCGCAAAGAGTTATGCGTCGTGGTAGCCGGTGAGCCAGGCTCGGGCAAGTCCACCTTTCTCGACGCCATCCTTGGTGATCCCCGGGTCGGGGCCGCCCGGGGTGCATCCAAGACGCCAACGTTCATTCGGCGCCGCGCAACGCCTCGCTTCCGCGCGCGCCTGGCCGGCGGCAAGATGGAGGACTTTGCGCGCCTCGTCCCCGACCGTCAGCGCCAGATGGACGAGTTGCTGGTGGGCGAGGAGCAATCCTTCGCCAAGGTCGAGAGCCGCCACGCTGCCTTTGCGTTGAAGGCCGAGAGTGCTCAAGAGGCGGTGCAGCGAAACGAGCAGGAGCTCACGCAGATCGGCAAAGATCTGCACAATCGACGCGAAGAGGCGAGGCTGCTAGAAGCGAAGATCGGCGTCACCGAAAAGGCGGCGCGGCGCAGCGACCGGGCCCTCGCCGTAGTCGCGACGGCAGTGCCGGAGAAGCTGCGTGGGTCGAAACTCGGGCTTTTGGGTCGGCTGCAGCTTCTCTTCTTCATGTTGCTGAATTGGGCGCGGTGGAAAGCCTTCGCGCATGCTCGTCGGGCGCGGGACAAAGCTCAGGACCAAGTGGCGGAGACTCGGCTTCAAGCTGAGGAAGCAGCGCGAACGTGTGTCGAAATGGAAGCCACGGCTGCGCAGCTGCAAGCGGAAACCTGGAAGAAGCGCTCGGCGGCGAACCTGGCGGACGAGGTCGTCGACGAGGCAGAGCAGGCACTCGCCCGCGCGAGAGAAAAACTGAACGCGCGGCAACGGGAGTTCAGCCGCTACGTGGAAGAGCGTCAGGCATTGTTCTTCTCGGAAATCGCGAGGCTGTCTGGCCCGGATGCCGACAAGGTCGTGGAGTTGGCGATCGACTTTCCCGCCGACTTTCTGCCAGACGATGTCGCGATCCTCGATGTGCCTGGCGTGACCGCCGAGAGTGGGCAGGAGCACGCTTGGAACTTGGTCCAAGAGGAGGCGGATGGTTGCATCCTGGTCTCGGGCCTGAGACGCGGCATCAGCGGTCCCACTGAGAAGTTCTTGGAGCGACTGCGCGAGGTGGTCCCACATGTGCTGCTAGTGCTGAGCAAGATGGACGCGGCCTATGACGAGGCCGTCGCCAAAGGCAGTGCGGATCCTTGGGAAGAGGTCGAAAAGGCGCGCCGCGCCGGGACCCAGCAATTTGCCGAACAGATCGGGCGATCGCCGGAAACGGTGCTGTCGATTGCGGTAGCGGCCCAGCCCGCGATCAAAGATCCCGATTCAGAGATGGCGCGGCGCTTCGAGGTGGAAGTTAGAAAGCTGTTCAAGTTGCTCCGTCACGAGCGCGCGATGATTCTGGGTGCGCGTGCAGCGTCGGTGCTGCGGAGCTGCATTTCCGCGTCTTCGGAGGCTGAGCAGCGGGCCGAGGCGGCCTATCGCGATCGGATAGCGCAGATGGAAGCCGACCAGGTGCCTGAGCCGGAGGTGTTTCACCGAAAAGCGATGGCGGACGCCGACAGTGATGTCGATGAAGGAGGACGGCGCGCGGTCCTCTCCTCAACTCAGACGATACGCGCGCGTTTCGCGGAGCTCCGCAGAAAGTGTGGGGACACCATTCGCGCCAGTGTGCACCAGGGACAATTTCGCACAGTCGCGCTGCGCACCGAGCAGGGACTTGCGCACGAGGTTACGAGCGTCCAGCAGGAAGCGTTGCGGGCGATATCGTTGGAGGCCAATCGCGTGGTGCGCGAGCTCGAGGCGCGCGTGTTCGAGACGATGAAAGAGCGCTACCGCATCACCGAAGAGGTCGTGAGCAAGCGTGGTTCGTCCGCCGAGTCCGAGCTGACCCTTGCTCCCGTCGCCATGCCGAAGACCGTCGGCGTGCGAGCGGCCATTGCGCGTCATTCACGCGCTCGGTTGGCGTTGGCCCTGGCTGGCGCGGCGATCCTAGGCGGCGTTGGGTGGCTCGTGGCGTCGCGTTTCCTCCATGTGCCGCATGGACCCTACATCGGCGTTGCCATCGGTGGCGTGCTTGGAACCCTGCTCGCCTTTGCGAAAACCCGCCGCTCCCTCGAACGGCGTTCTAGGGCTCTTGTGGAAGCTGCTCTGCGCAAGGAGGAACAGCGCGTGCTGCGGGATGTGGAGACTCTTGAAGCCGGAGCTCGTTCGAACATCCATGGCGCCCTCAATCACTCCGTCGAAGACGCAATCATTCGCTACGGGCGTTTCATTGCGGAGCCGTACCACGCCGGCGAACAAGCCCTGGCGCGTGAACGCGAGAGCCTCGGTCGCTTGCGTGATCTAGAGGCCGCCCTCGAACGGCACGACGAGCGCCTGGACGAGCTGGTGAAAGCAGCTGCCGCTGCGTCCCGCGGGCTTTGTCAGTAGGCTGCGTGGGTCGCTGGGCGCGCCGACGCCATCTAGCTCAGAAGATCCTAGCCAGTGCGAAAGCGCAGGCCCATGACGAAGCGCTCCCAGCGTTGCTGGAAGGCGCGCATGTCTTTCTCTCCGAGGACCCGCTGGAGCGTGCGGTAGCCTGTTGGGTCTCGCTTTTGATCCGCAAGGAAGGCTCGATAGTAGCGGCGTAGCAGGCCTCGCTCTTGGAGGTAGTAGAGCAGGTAGCGGGATTGGGCGTAGTTGGTGCCGAAGTCGTCCCGGTAGAACTCGCCCGTCGTGGTGTGAGTGAGTTGGTGAAAGCTCGGAATTCGGCCGCGCTTGATTGCAGCTTGCAGCCCCCTGAGCCGCCAGTTCGTGAGACCGACGATGTGGCCGTCGCGGTCGGCGGACTGCTCGTAGAGAGAGCCCAGGCCCTCGTTGAACCAGGCTGGGCAGTTCGGGAAGTTCGACTCGATGTAGGGGTGAACGATTTCGTGAACCAAGGTCCCGCCGCCGGTGCTGATGTTCATCACCAAGGCGCCATCGGTGCTGGAGTAGTAGCCGTAGGGAGTGTCGGGTTTCTCGCCAAAGAGCTTCTTGGCGTTGCGTTGGTAGCTTTGGGCGTCCTTGAAGAGCCACACGTTGAGAATCCGCTTCGGTGGGCGGCTGAAGAAGTCTCGACGCAGCCGACTCACCGCCCAACGCACAGTGTGAGTCGTGCTTCGTTGCACTGCTTGGTCGCCGCCGTCGCCGACAACGACGAAGGGCGGTTCCACTCGAAGCGAAAAGCCCTGGGGCAGAGTCTGTCTGAGCTTGCGCACGTGTTGTGCAAACTCGGCGGGACGATGGTTCGGTCCAAGTTTGGGCGCTGCCGAGGGTTTCCCGTCGAGTCGGAGGCGAATCGCGGTCCAGCGGTTGCGCTGCGCGCGCAGGGGCCATCGACTCAAGAACTGCCGACGGCTCATGCGTTGGTACGCGCCATCGCGGAGTGCCGAGTCGTGGAAAATGACGGCATCGTCTTGCGCGTCGTAACCGAGCACCAGCCGAAAGTGCTCGTCTGCGCTCGGGTGGTCGTCCTTGCGCATGCAGACCACGGACGGGACATTCTTTTGCAGGTCGGCGTGCAGCTCGCTGAAAATGCTGTCGAGCTCACCGGGTTTTTGCGCCGCCACGTCATGCCAGGTGCGTCCTGGGTTGAAGCCGAGCGCTCGCGCTGCATGCCGCAGCTCCCGGGTGGTGGTGCCCATGCCCCGTGCTGGAGGCATCTTCGAGGCGTCGAACACGTCTTCCTGACTGAGAGCGAGACCGAGCGCCTGACCCCAACTGGCCACGGCCGCCTCGCCGCTGAAGTCCGGCCGCTGGGTGACATGCGGTACACCGCGGATCAGCACGCTTGCCAGTTCGGGGCGCTGCTCAGATGCGGCGGGGGGCCCCGCGGAGCCTTCTCCACGAGGTGGAACGGTGGGCGGGGTGCAGGCCAGTAACCCGACCAGTGCCGTCAGTAGGAGTGTCGCGCGTGCCATCAAGTGGCTCATCGGCCAGGACCGCAGGAGTGTGACACTGTCCCAGAAAAGAGGTCAAATCCACCAACCGCCGCCAAGTTCGGCCTTCGTCAGTCTCCGCCAGCGTCCAAAGGAGTAAGAACTCCGCTCTCCGTGCCGTCATGCGCCCGAGGTTAGCACCTGCATGCCAACCCTGGCCCCAGTTCGCGGTGCGCTCAAAGCCGGGCGTTCGTGCGCTCGACTCGCACCAACTTGTCGAATTCGGCGTCGGGTGCGCAGTCACGGATCTCGCCAACACCGGCAGTGGTCACGGCGCGGGAGCTCTCGTATCCTGGGCCCCGCGTCAGCGCTCCTGCGGGGGATCTCCCTGCCGGATTCAGTGTTGCGCCCGCAACTCTGAAACTGACTCGTTGAGGGGTCCGTTCGACCGGATTCAGTGTTGCGCCCGCAACTCTGAAACTGACTCGTTGAGGGGTCCGTTCGACCGGATTCAGTGTTGCGCCCGCAACTCTGAAACTGAGTCGTTGAGGGGTCCGTTCGACCGGATTCAGTGTTGCGCCCGCAACACCGAAACTGAGTCGTTGAGGGGGTTCGCTCGGCCGGATTCAGTGTTGCGCCCGCAACACCGAAACTGAGTCGTTGAGGGGGTTCGCTCGGCCGGATTCAGCGTTGCTCCCGCAACTCTGCAACCGAATCGTTTGCGGAGTCTGCAACCCGACCGTTGCGCTCATTAGAACGATTCCTTCAAATCGTTCTAATGGACTGATGGCTGGTGATCGCTATCGTTGGATCCGAGGTCACTTATGCGATCCAAGTTATTTCATGCAGTTGTCGGGGTTGGGATATCCCTGGGTAGCGCCACTGCCTGCGGGGGCGTAGCTGATTCAGAAGGTCTGGGCGGTCCGCAACCCGATGCCAAGGCACCGAAACCCCACCCCACTGCAGAGGCGGGAGCGGATACGGGCATCAACCCACCCACGCCCGATGCCGGGGTCGATACGGGCATCGTCCCGCCGACGCCGGATGCCGCCGAAACCGACAGTGCCGTGACCGCTGACGCCGCACCGGATGGCGGCGTGCTGCCAGATGCGAGCATCGTAGACGCGGCCCCGGATGCGCCCAAAGACGCCATCGTCGACGCGTTCTGTGACGCGACTTGGCCGATCACCAAATCCGGACGAGAGGTGTGCGGACCAACCGAAGAGTGCAAGGGTCTTCCGACTCCCTGGTGCTTCACCCAAGACGCACAAGGCTCCTGCTCGATGCAACCTCTCATTTGCGTCGACCAACAATGGCAATGCCTTGGTGGCGCCACGCCGACCAACACCCCATCCCCTCCTTTCCCATGTCAGTAGTACTTCGCCGCGAACACACGCCCGACGGCCGCTGGGGCGGTCGCCTCACCAAGCGCCCGCTGCCGGATCACGATCCGAGCATTGACGCCCTTTCGCCCACCGCGCGCAAGAAGCTCGCGGGGATCTGGCTCAGCCGCGCAGCCATGGAGCGCCGCGTGGCGGATTCCTTCACGGTCATTGCCGGAGCGCTCAGACGCCGTGGCGCCGCGTCGGAGTTGATCCAACTCGCTGACCGCTCCATCGACGACGAGTACCGTCACACCGAATTGAGCCGAGTCGTCGCCTCGCGCTTCGCGGGCGAAGAGCTGCCCACTCCGGGTATGCTCGAGTTGGAAGTGCCCGCCCACAAGGGCGCGTCCGAAGAACTTCGCGACACGCTGCACATCGTGGGTCAATGCGTCTTGAACGAGACCACCGCGACGGCCTTCCTCGAGGTGTGTCTGGCTCATGCCACCGGTGGTCTCGCCAAGCACGCGCTCAAGGAACTCCTCAGTGACGAGGTCGATCATGGCCGCGTCGGTTGGGCCTACCTTGCGTCGACGAACGCCGAAACGCGACGCCAGGTCGGACGCTGGCTGTTGCCCATGGCGTATTTGAACTTGCGCCTATGGCAGGACGAAAGCCCCATCGATCCCGAACACCTTCCCGAGCTCAGCGACCACGGCGCTCCCCCGGGTGAAGCCATTCACGAGGCATTGCTGGATGCCCTCGAGACCCTGATCGTCCCGGGCCTACGCCAACTGAACGTGCCCACGGGATCTGTCGAAGCCTGGATCGCCGCCGGCGCCCCGACGGACCACCCGCCTACTGAGTACTTGGACTAGCCTACTTCGCCCGAAAACGCTCCCAAGGCTGTGCCAGACGCCGCGTCTACCTATATCCAGTGTGCCTGTGAGTTGATGTGCGGCCACGTCATTCTTTGCACTCAACGCGAGCGGTCACGCTACTTCTTCGAGAATGTCTGTACGGTGGGGAAGAAGAACAACGTTACTGTGGTTGGGGTCGCGGTGTATCCGATGTCCAGCTGCCCACCGGGGAAGGGGCATGTTGCAGTGATGCTGAGCTTGTAGTCCACTCCAGGTGGTCCACCTGCATAGCCGCCAGCGCCGCCTGTCGGTGGCCCCAAGACCTTTTCGACAAACGTCCCTGCCACACGCTCCTCGGTTTGCCCCTCCTCTTGACCGACCATCTCGAGCTGGTTGCCGACCACTCGAAGGGTAGCCTTGAGTTTCTTGGGGCCCGGGAGGGACGCAAGCTTTTCGAGTTTGGTGAGTTCGTAGACTCCGCTGGCGACCGTCCCTCCCTTTGACTTGGGATACGGACCCGCAATCTCAGTTGGGGCGACAAACGCCCCGCTGTTCACGAACGGAGGGCACACCGTCCCGCTCGTGCCGCCGGAGCCGGCTAGACCGCCGCCTGAACCGCTGGATCCTGCGGTGCCTCCTCCCCCGGCACCCGTGCCTCCGGCTCCTTTGCCACCGTTCCCGCCTTGCCCGGCGCTCCCACCGAGTCCAGCTGCCCCGGCGTTTCCACCGAGTCCAGCTGCCCCAGCGTTTCCACCGAGTCCAGCTGCCCCAGCGTTTCCACCGAGTCCAGCTGCCCCAGCGTTTCCACCGAACATACTTCCAGCCACGCCGCCGGCGCCCGCCTGGCCACCTGTGGCGGGGTCAGCGCCGATCTCGTCATCGCCACCGCAGGCCACTGCACACAGAAAAGAGATCAGAATTGGCGCGACGGCGCGCACGGTTGGATTCGTTGGTTGGATTCGCATTGGTCTGCCTCAGAGCCAAGGGTGACATGGAACGTGACGCCCCGTTGGAAATAGAGAACCGGAAAATGCGATCCGTCATGGGGACCCGATGCCACAGCCTGCTCGCGCACGGGACTCGCTCCCCAACGCTGCACGAGCGCAACGACCCAAAAACTATTGTTGACGGTTTGGTGGTTCTGCCAGCCGACGCAGAGACGGGTTGCCCGGGGCGACCGCTCGGCTAGCATTGCGCCCATGATGAAAACGCTTGCAGCGAGTGTTGGCGCTCGCATTGAGGAGGATGACCGGTAGAGCAGCCGGTGATCTGAGGTGTGGGGTCGACGAGACCCTGGGGCTAGTCGCAAGACTGCAAAACAGCCGCCGCGAGCGAGATGCACGGGGGCTCTACTTCGTTGAAGGTGTTCGAAACTTCGTCAGCGCCGTCGATCACGACGTTGAGATCGAACGCTTGATCGTCAGCGAACGCCTGCTGACGTCCGGCGTGACGCGGCAGTTGGTGCGTAAGCTGCGCCGCGGCGGTACGCCCGCAGCTCTGGCATCGCCGGAACAGTTTCGGCAGGTGTCTAGGGCCGAGAGAGCATCGGGCGTTGGCGCTATCTTGCGGCAGTCGCTGGGCCCGCTGCATCGGGTGAGCCCTCGGAGCGGAACCTGTTGGGTGGCGCTGACGCACGTGCGCTCGCCGGGAAATCTCGGCAGCCTCATCCGCACCTCGGCGGCCGTTGGGGGCGCCGGGTTCATCTTGGTGGGGGGCGCTGTGGATCCCTTTGACCCGACGGTCGTGCGGG
The DNA here is from genome assembly GCA_965222375.1 of Polyangiaceae bacterium. Lineage (GTDB taxonomy): Bacteria > Myxococcota_A > Polyangia > Polyangiales > Polyangiaceae > JACKEA01. Next base: position 1,308,020 of record CBDCTZ010000015.1, on the reverse strand, counting down.
CGAGCATGGGCTCACTGTTTCGTCAGATTTTTGTGCGCACAGGAGCTCAGCAGCTGGCCCATTGGGCCCGGCGTCATCGCTTGCAGGTGCTCGGCGTGTCCCCGGACGGGCAGGTCGCGTACGACGAGTCGCATTACCGAGCCACGCCGATTCTCGTGCTCGGTGACGAGCGCCGAGGTTTGGACGACGAACAGCGCAAGCTGTGCCAGAAGCTCGTGCGCATACCCATGCTGCCCGGCACGGACTCGCTGAACCTCGCTGTCGCCGGCAGCTTGATGATGTACCAAGCGTTTCGCGGTAGCCGCCGATGACGGCGGTCGAGCTTGAACGGTTCACGCTGTGCCGCTGGGGCACGCTTTCGAGCGCACACACGGAATCTTCGAGCGTATTGACTGCACTTTCGCCCGAGGGTGTGAGGCACGCGGATTGCACCGAGGGTGCGGATGCCCCGGGTTTGTTGGTTCGCCGCTGTTTTGTTCGGCCTGCTTTGCTCTTGCCCAGCTCTTGCTCGGGGACCGCTGGACAAGCCGGACAAGCCGGATCGAAGCAACAGCTTCGCCGAGCCGGACTCGTCGCCACCGTTGGTCATCGAGGCGGATGCTCCGATCACTCCGCCCGGCTACCACCGCGAGGAACGGGCTCGTCCCGGTCGAGCAGTGCTCGGCGGCTTGCTCTTCGGGGCCGCGTGGGCACCCGCGCTCTACTTTGGGTTGGCGGGCATTACGTGTGAGGCCGAGCGCGGTGACGACCGATGCGCGGGCCTTGCACAGAAGATCCAACCGGCGGTCGTGCCGGGCGTCGGGCCCTTGCTTGCCCTCGACACCTGCGGTGATCATGCGACGTGTGTCGCCATTTTTGCTGCTGATGCAGCTGTGCAAAGCCTTGGCCTGTATTTGCTGATCTCCGGTGCCATTCCCCGCGACGTCTACGTTCGTGACGAGCGGCCACCTGCACCATCACCCAGCGTCGCACTCGGCGCCAGCAGCACTCCTGGAGGCGCGCTGTTCAACGCCGTCGGCACCTTCTGAGGGACCCTAGGTTCACTCCTGCGTCGTGACGCTGGCACAGAAGCGTGTCAGCTCACGGCGGGAGGGATTTCATGGCCTCCGTTGAAAGGGATCAGGAGAGCCGCGCGCGGGCGCAGTGCATCGGATTCCGCTACGGTGGGGGCGATGCGGTGGACGACGTTGGGGATCGCGGCGCTGCTCGTTGGGTGTGGGGCTCGGACGGAGGGGCTCGATCCTGTCGGTGGCGCGGGGACCGCGGGCGCGGCGAGTGGGGGAACTGCCGGCTCCGTGGGCACAGGGGGCTTTGGCACCGGCGGCAGCACGGGCGGCACTGGGGGCAGCATTATCCTGGACGCGTCGGTACCGGACGGGGCGGGTGGATCCGATGCCTGCCCGGACGGTGGAACGCCCACGGACGCGGGTTGCTATTGCGGCGCGCTGAATTTCACGATCGGTACGCAGCAGTCCTGCTCCTTGGGCCTCGAGCCCGGCGCCGCGCTCGACGGAGAAGGCTTCATCAGCCTCGGTGGACAACAGCATCGCGTGTTCGCTTTGGACCGCTGGGGCAAGGGGCACATCATTGCGTGGTGTGACGCGACGACGCTGCCCGAGTTGCTCGCGGCCTTCGACGTGATGGGCTACCTGGGTGGAGTTCCCGCGCCGCGGGTCGCCTCCTTCGGAGACGACCACCTTTGCGAACCCGGCAAGCTCGGCAATCATCCGCTGCCCAAAAGCATCGAGTACCAGGGCGACGATTTGCCCGCGAAGTACAAGGGCAACGCCGCGGCCCTAGCCGCGGACTTCGACGTCGTCATCTTCTGCGGCTTCCGCCAGGGTTGGCCCAACCCCTGGGTACAAGAAGTGGGTGAGTTCGTCTCCGTATACGGGAAGGGTTTCCTCGCGGTGATGGACTACGAGGGCGTCGTGACGGCGCAGGATTTTGCCAACATGAGCGCGATCACCAAGCCGAGCGGCATCGTTTTCAATCCGCTGAACCTCGCCTGGGCGCCCAGCGCCATCAGCGTGAACCTCGAATGCGTGCCCGACTTGCCGATACCACCGCCCGAGTGAGCACCCCAGCGCGGAACGAGTATTGCCCGCTGGCCTAGGCGGCGAACTGTTGACGTTGAAGGAGACCGCCAAGCCTGGCAGCGGCGTCGACTGGTGTGGACGAGGGGCTGGCGTTTTGGCGACCCGGCGCCCCTGCCGCAACGCGGGCGACTGCTCGAGAGTAGGGATCCAACGCCGCCCCAGGGATGCGACCCCCAAACAAACGCACTCTAGGCTACAGTTGGGTTTGGATTGGGAGGACGCATGAGGAAGTTGAAACTGGGAGGTCTCGTGGCTGTGGCGAGCTTGGCTCTGACGACGGCAGCGGTACATGGAGCGCCGGCGCCGAAGAAGAAGCCGGGTTCGAGCAAGAAGTTTCCGCACAAGGGTGGCAAATCCAAGCCAAAGAGCGAGACGGTGTATTGCCCGGCCAACGTTCCTGTTTCGCACGCGGTCAGGGCGCCGGCGTCCTGGCGGGCGTTCAGTACGATTCGAAACTATGCGCTGGGCGTCTGCATGTCGGACAATGCGAGCTTCGCCTCTCCCACGACCAAGACGCTGAGTTGCTACTACTGCGACGCCCAAGGCACGCATAAGATACGCATCGATCGCGCGTACCCGCCGGGGCGAACCCAATGCACGAAGGCCGGGCGATACAAGTTCACCTGCCGTTGACGTCGGCCTAGGTGGGACGTCGCCTCGGATCCATCGTGACGAATGTTCTGGCGTTCCGAGGCGCCACTTGCGGGCGCCAGGTTCTCGGCGATCTTGTTCTTGAAACTGAAGTCCCAGGGCGTCTCTCACAAGGGCACGCCGATCAGCCTCGACGACAAGCTACCGTTCCTGGGCTTGCCAACGGAAAGTGCGGCTGGGGCATGTCGGCACGTAACCTCGGCGAAGCCACGCGCACCGCGTGTTGCCTGCTCGAGGGTCGCCCGTTGGGCCAATCGGGGGCCTTGCCGCCAATCACGTCTATGTTTAATCTGATGAAGTGTCAGAATTAATGACCCGGAGACGTCGCTCGGACCGAGGTCGTAGTCGCCTGGATCCAGCTGTCGAGCAGCAGCTACACGCGCTGCTCAAGCCCCAGGGCTACGACCGGCCGGGGGCGTCGGAGGTCAGTCGTGGGCTCGCCGAGTTTTGTCAGCGTTCGGGCCGCCGGGTGCCTGCTCGCAGTACCATCTACAACGCGGTCAATCGGCTGCCGCCCATCGAGTACGATCGAGGAGCCCTGCCAGAGTCAGTCAAGCGTACCCTGCACAACATCGGTGGCGTTCGCATTGCGGGTCGCCAGATTGTGTTCGCCACGTTCAACTACGGTGACACAGCCGCCATCAGCTACGCGTCCACGCTGCCTTGGTTATGCCTGTGGGCGGCTGCTCAGATGCGCGGCTGGCGACCCAAGAGCTTGGCATTGCTCCGTGCCGTCATGCATCGACGGGGGATGCGATGACGCGGCGCTTTGCTCCGTTGGATGTGATGCCCGAAGCTGTGGCCCGCGCTGTGCGCGGCAGCAAGGGCTGGTTCGTGATCGGGGGCCAAGCGGTTCGTTGTCACTATCCCTACCGCCCGAGTACGGACGTCGACTTCGGAGTTGGGCGCGCCAAGGACATGAGTGCGCTTTTGGCGCAGCTGCGAAAGCGCGGTCGCGTTGAAGTCATCGAAAAGTCGCCGGACACGACGCACCTCAACTTCGATGGCGTCGACGTCTCCATCTTCGTCTTGCCCAAGCTGCTCAGTCATGTGGAAGACGGCGTGCTCAACGTCGAGGGGATCCTGGCGACCAAGCTTCACGCCCTCCTCGACCGGGGTACGCGCCGGGACTTCTTCGACCTCTACGTGGTCTTGAACCAAGAGCGCTTGGGGATCGCTAGCGGTTTGCAGGCCCTCCGGGCGATGTACGCAGGCGAGGTCAACGAAGGCCTGGTTTTGCGCGCGTTGACCTATTTCGATGATGCGGACCAGGAGCCGCCTCTGCCGGGAGAAGGGCCCAACGACTTCGAATGGGTGAAGCATTTCTTCGTCGACCGAGTTGCGGCCCAGCTGATCCCTCCCGAAAAGCCGCTTGCCATTCAATCGAAAGCCGTTGGGGCGCGGGGGCGCAAGAAGCGCAACTAGTCCGGTACCTAGAGCGCGCGGCCTCCGTGGCGGCTCTTGAGCTTGACCTCGAGAGCGCTGAGTCGATGACGGCTACTGCGACCTGGCCTATCATGCTCGACGGTTCGAACATGCCTCACTGCTCCAAGCCACTGCGCTGCAGCTTCTGGACGCTGTGCGTCGCGCTACTTGCGCTTGGCTGTCAAGAGGCCGAGGCCGAACCGGCCAAGAAGCGATCGTCACCAGAGCCGCGACCGGAAGTCGCTGCCCGCACGAAACCGCAGGCGAAGTCCGAGTCGACCCCAACTGCATCGGCGCCGCCCGCGGCATCCGCTGGTGCAGGCGCCAAGCCCGCGCCGGTGGTTGTGGACGGGCGCCAATGCCGTGAGCAGCGCGCTCAAGACTTCCTGCTGCGAAAAGGGCAGATCGCCAAGATCGGCGCTTCGCCCGATGAGCAAAAGCAGATCGAGTCAGCGCGCAAACGCGCCATCGACTATCGCACGCGCCAGTACGGACGCTTCCCGGGCTTCGGCCGCCGCAGCGACAATCCGCACCCGCCGCAGTTTTACGCCAAGCGCACCAAATTCTTCGGACACGTGCTCGTGCTGCATCGCAAAGCCGTGCCCGCTTTGGCCTGCGTAGAGGCAGCCTTGAAGCGCGACTGCACCCGGCAGCCGTACCACCCGCGTCACGCCAGCGGTCTGCGCCTCGAAAACACGTATCAGGACTACGAAGTCTCGAATCACGTCTACGGCATTGCCATCGACATCGATTCCGACCGCAATCCCTGCTGCGGCTGCGTGGGCAAGTGGAGCGAAAACCCGTTGTGCAAGAAGGACGTCGAGTCCATCTACGACCGCATGGTCATGCCTCGCTGCTGGGTCGAAGTGTTCGAACGCTACGGCTTCCACTGGCTCGGCCACGACGAACTCCAAGACACGATGCACTTCGAATTCCTCGGAGACCCGGACCGAATCCACGAGTGAAGTTGTTTGGTTTGGGGTCGGGGCGCTGCCCGTCCCTGGGCCACTTCTCTCGTCCTAGGCCGCCCGGTGCGGGCACTCCGGAGCTCGCCTTCCCTCGCGGTCGCGACGCTGCGCGCCACGTCGCCGTAGTTGTGCCGCAAGCGCTGCGTCCCGTCATCACTGGGCAACGAAAGCTTCCTAGGCTGTGGGCCGCCCTCGACGGCCGTGTCATCGAACGATGCGACCATCGAATTGGATCAATGAAGGCGTCTTGGGCTGTCGCCCTCGACAGCAGTTACGTCGCGTCGAAACAAACTTCAACACTGTTCACGACTAGGGAACCAGATGGGCCGCCGGCTTTGATCCGGAGCTTGATGCCACCATCGCCAGGCGTGAACGAGGCGGTGGCATTGGCGCCATACCACTTGTAGGGCGCGGCGTTCGATACGCCGCCCAGCGGCGATGCGCCCGTGCCCTTGAAGGTCTGCCAGGTGAAGCTCCCGCTCGTGGTGGTGTTGAAGCTTCGGCCCAGGATAGAAAGGGTCACGTTCTTGATGGACGAGAGACCCACGGTGCTCATGTCGACATCAATGAACACAGTGCCAGATAGGGACAGACCACCCTTGCCCAGGAAGGTGTCGCTGAACACCGGCTTGTAGCCGATGCTTTGCGAGTAGGCGCCAACCTTCCAGTTGGACTTGTCGGGCAAGTTGTTGAGTTCGTAAACCGGATACGCCGTCGAGTTGGGGCCGTTGCCGGCCCAGCGAAAGCGCATCGCATGGGTGCCCGTGGCCCCCGAGATGCAGCCGCCCGTCGTGCCGCCGGACCCGCCGGTCGCGCCAACGCCGCCCGTCGCGGCGGTGCCGCCCGTGCCCCCGGTTGCAGAGCTGCCGCCGGTTGCGGAAGTTCCGCCCGTGGCGCTGGTGCCACCCGTGCCGCCGAACGCCGACGTGCCCCCTGTCGCGCTAGTGCCGCCTGACGCAGACATGCCGCCCGTCGCGCTGGTGCCTCCGGTTGCGGCCGTGCCACCCGTGCCACCGAATGCCGACGTGCCGCCAGTCGCACTGGTTCCACCGAACGCGGCAGTGCCGCCGCTGCCCCCGAACGCGCCGGAGCCGCCGAACGCCGACGTGCCGCCGGTTGCCGAGCTTCCGCCCGTCGCGGATGCACCACCCGTGAGGCCGCTGTCCGGCAAGGGCCGTTGATTGCCGCCGCCACCCGTGCCGCTGCAACCCCACGCAGCAAGTGCACACATCACCACGGCCCAAGCCCTGTCCCGCCGCATTGCGCCGGAATGTAGCACGTTGTCAGAATGCGCCACCCCGGAGCCGAGTTCTTTCGGGCGCGCGGCGCTGCGAGCAGCGCCGCGATGTAATCGGAATGTAACTTGATCGAGTATCTCCCGCCCGTGAAGGTTCGATTCCGTCGATTGCGCCCTCTTGCTGAGGGGATTGGGAACCGTGATGAAATTCCACCAGGGCACGCTTCTTGTGATTGCCTCGCTGGCCGCTTTGGGCTGCAACGCTTTTCGAGACGCCTCAGAGAACAGCAACTCCGCAGCCGGCTCAGCCAGCGCTGTCACTAGCGCAGCAACGGTGCCCGTCCTGGATTCCGCGGCGGCCGCCAACGCGAAGCTCCCGAAAGCGCTGCAAGGCAAGCTCCGCTTCGAACTGAAGAAAGTCCAGTCGCGAAACAAAGAGGTCACTAGCTACGGCGCTGTGCCCAGCGGTTGGCCTTCCAAGAAAGACAAAGGCTTCCCAAACTGGTTCGAACCCCCCAAGGAGCCCGACCTCGGGTTCGTGACGAACTTCCAGGTTGGCTACAACTGTGACGGACTATGCGTGGAGAAGGATTGGCCGGCGCTCATCACCGAGCGGTTCAATGCACTCAGTAAGGACAAGCAGTACGAAGTGGTGGTGGACAAGAAGCTGCCAGAGAACGGACGGTTGATGACGCTGCGCGGCAAGGACGGCAAGCGCGCTCGCGTCGAGGCAGCCTGGCACCGGACCGGCGCGAGTAGGTATCTGACGTGCAGTGCCTTTCTCGATCACGAGTCGCTGGTGCCGGCTCTCGAAGCGTTCGCAATCGCGTGCGAGACCACAAGCATCGAGCTCGAATAGGGTCTGTGTGCGTTCCGTGAGTGCGTTTCTTGGCCACCCGGATGGGGCGGCGCGAAGATCTCATGATGGAGGAACGTCGAATCAAGCGCAGCAGCGATCCGGGCGAGGCCCTTACGCTGTTGTTGGAATCCCAGCGACGAGCGCTGGGGGTCAAGGGACTCACAGTGGCCACTCAGGAGGGTGAGGTGTTGGCCGCTAGCTATGCGGGCGGCTCCAAGCGCGGGAGACGGCGCAAGGCCGAAGACCCCGTCGCGACTTGGGCACTTCAAGTGGGAACGCAACGGCTGGTGATCAGCTCCTACGGTGGGCGCCTCAGTCACGAAATCGGCACTGGGGTGCGGAGGATCGGTAGCGGCCAGTTCTCGTAGTCGCTCATGTAAAATAGAGTGTACAGGCCTGTCGCAGGGTCTCGCACGATGTCGGGCTCGCATTGCGACGTTTGGCCCGGCAACATCGCGGCCACGATCCCGACCTTCTCCCAGGCTCCGCCGTTGCGTCGGCGTAGCGCGGCGAGGTTGCCCTTCGACGGAGCCGACAGTCCGCAGTAGTAGAGGTACTCGGTCTGTTCGTCCACGCGTAAGTAGGAAGGGGTCTCGATTCCACAGCGATCGTATTCGTCGACCTGTGTTGGAGACAGGATGGGTTCGGCGGTGATGGTGTAGGGGCCCTCGGGCGTGTCGGCGACTGCGTCGTGGACAAAAGAATTGCCATAGGGCTTTCCCGCGGGCGAACACTCCGCGCTGCCCTGCCCCTCGTGGAATACGCCTACGAACAAGTGGTGCTGTCCGTCGCCAACTTCGCTCAATGGGACAGGCTCTGGGTCACCGAGCGCCCACAACTTCGGATCGGACGCGGTCTCGGCGAGTAGCGCGACCTGGCTCTCGGCGGGGTCGCAATCCAGGGTGCAGTTGCCGCTCGCGCAAGAAACGCCAGCATTGACGTCGTGCCCGCCGTCGCGGCCTGCAGCGTCCGACGAGCCGGGATTCGCGTCGCCGGCGTCGCCGTTGACCGCACTACTTGGGTCACTGTTGCCACAGCTAGCCGCACCCATGGCGAAGCTCACTGCCGCCAGTCGCAGCGCCAGCAAGATCGTCGGCTTCCTCGACAATCTCCGAATGTCATCGGAAGTCATGCCCGTAAGAAAGCAATGCGTGTGCCACAGCCTCATGCGAACCTATTTCCGTCGTTCTGCGACAGTGAGGCGAACCACCGTGAACTAACATCACGGTGGCAGCAGTAAACCCGATGGAGTGGCGCTCGCTGAGCCCGTCGAGTCGAGCCAGGACTCAGAACCTCGCTCCCGGTAGCGCAGCGCCCTGGCCAATGGCCGGCGGCGCCCAGGGAACTAAACGACCGTCGGCCCAACGCATCCAGAGCAACGTCGGGTCGTCGAGCGGTCGATCGAAAACAAACTCCGCCTCAGCCGGACGACCATCCTCGCGCAGGCCGGTGACTATGACCTTCATCCCACTCAGATCGACGACCTGCCTCAGCTTGAAGGGCTCGGCGGTCGAGCGGGCCATACGCTCGAGCCTGGTAGCGATGAAGCCCGCCTCAGGTCGCAGCCGCAGGGTGCGCTGATTCACCCGCGTGATGTCGATCGCTGTGGGGCCGGTGGCAAGCAGGCGCAGGTTTTTCGGTCGGGGTGTGCCCCGTGCGGCTCGGTGAATCGGAATATACGCCACTACGCCATCCGCGGGCGCATTGACGATGACCAGTGAACGGGACTCGATGCTTGGGTCCTTTGGAACCGCTTCGTCCAGAGGCTCCATGACCGACGCAAAAAGCTGCGTGCTCAGCGAGCGCACGGGCAAAGCCAAGGGAGCAAGGACCAGGTGCAGAAGTACGGCCGCTCCGGCCGCCAGGCGACGGCTTCGCGAAGGCGAACCGCTGAGGACACTCTCGAGGAAACAAGCGAGCAGCCCCATCACGCCAATGCTCACGAAGACCAGCAGTCGATCGCTTGGAAAAGTGGCGCACACAGGGATCCCTGCCAGCGCCGCGCCGAGCGCCCAAAACCGCGCGGTAGCGTTCGAGCGCAGAGTCGGGAGCGCCACTGCAACGCACGCGCCCACGACTGCGATCGCGAGCCCGAGCATCACCCAGGACGTCAGCCGTGGGTACAGCACCCAGAAGTCCGATGGCGGTCCGCTGAGCTGCCCCATCATCAGCACAGGCCAGCGCTCGAGAGCCGCGACGAGAAAGCTCTGGGGTGCGGCCGTTGGATGCAAGTACAGACCCGAGCCCACCGCACCGTAGCCCAGAGCCTTGTAGACGAGTTGCCAGGTGACGACGACCGCCACATAGGGGAGCAGTTTTGCAAGGCGCGCCAGCAGGTTCCCCTTGTCGCGGAAGAGCGCGTACGCGAACAAGTATGCCGTGGTTGCCAAGGCCGACTCACCGGCGAGCAACGCGGCGCCCAGCAGCGCCGGGCCCAAAACGCTGCCCGCGCGCCAATTCTGTCGACGCCAGCGATCGTGGACAATGAGCACCGCGACACCGAGCAACGCGGCGATGATGGCGTTGCGATTCGCCGCAAAGCTGAGCACCGGCCCCCGCGAGTCGTCAACGGCGTAGAGCAGCAAGGCCAATGCGCCTACTGCGGGTGTATGCAGCCGCCGATAGAGCCAACCGACCGTGCCCAACAGGCCAGCGAACCACGCCAGGGAGTGAGCGTGGATGAGCGCCGAAGACTGTCCCCATAGCAGCCCATCGATCCAATGGGTGAGCGCCGACAAGGGCCGAAAGAACGCCAATTTGAAATGCTCGGCGGTCCACCAAGGGAACGAACCCGAATCCATCAGGGCAGCGCGCTGGCTGGGGTCGCCACTGGCAAACACGAAGAGATCGAACAGACCGTCGTCGAAACCCGGGTAGTGCAGATCGGGTCGCAGACGGATCCGTTGGATGTAGTCGTCGGCCATCAAAGGCGAGGCCAAACATGGCAGCGCTAGGAACAACGCCAGCAGGACAATGCTTCGATGTGCTTTCGGGTGGTCCAGGTGCCTGAACAGTCTCCGGAGCAGTGAGAGCACGGGATTATCCTACAGGATCGCCGCGAACGGCACGCCGGCCAATCGCCGACGTCGACCCGACCTCCATGGGTTGACCCGAGCGACAAAAAGAGCCAAGAACGCCGCGCCTTTCTGAACAGCGGCGCCAAATTTCTTGGCCCGCGTGACGCTCTTCGGCGATGCCAGTGGCACATGCGTAGTTCGCAACTCATCTCGGATCTCGACGTGATGCACGCCCCGTACGGGGTGCGAGGTTTTCCCTTGGCACACCCGGTCGTCGTATTCCGCGGCGATGGCAGCATGCTAGGTGAGGAGTCGGAGTCGACTCCGTCGAGCCGTAGCGAATACCGCCAGACTTTGGTTGGGCTGGGGGATCATCTCGACGACGCTTTCGTCGATGCGATCCGCTCCGCAGCTTTCGCGTCCGACTGCGACGAGGACGATCGGCCGACCCTGCGCACGCCGATTCCCGCGGTCACAGTCGCCATTCGCGACGAAGTCGATGATCCGCCGCTCCCTGCATTCGACCTAGCGGAGGCCGATGAGGTCGAGGAGCCGCCGGTGTCGGAGCGGACGCCCAGCCGGAGCGGTCACCTAGTTCTGCTCGACGGCGTGCACGACCACTTGGCCGCAAGCTACCTTCGCGAGGCCGAGCGCATCGTCGAGCTCTCCCTGTATCCTGGTGCGCGTCGCAGTCTGCGCCAGCGGTTACAGGACGCCGTCGAGTGGCTGACCCGCTGCTGGTCCCGGGCGCTGGTGAGTGCGCCGAGCTCGCCCCTTGCGCCCTTCTTCGTCGGTGTGGATGCGCGATACATCTGGCTACCCGGCGCTGAGGATGGCAGCAGCACTGTGCTGTCTCTCTGGGTTGGCATGGAGTTCGGAGGTGCGGACGAGCCCGCACCAGTTCCACGACCCAACTGATGCAGTGCGGCGACGGGGAACCCGCCGCCGACTGCGCCCGCGACTCATCCAGTCATCCCGCCATCGATGGCGAACTCCTGACCCTGCACGAACGACGACTCGTCGCTCGCGAGAAATAGCGCCAAGTTGGCGACTTCTTCCGACTTGCCAAATCGCCCGAGCGGCACTTGGCTCTGGAGTTGCGCAGCCATCTGTTCCAGCTCGGCTGGCGGCACTCCGGTCTTGTCGAAGATGGGCGTCTCGATCGGTCCAGGACTAACTGCGTTGACGCGGATCCCGCGAGGGGACAGTTCTGCCGAAGCGTTGCGCACGAGCTGTCGCAGCGCCGCCTTGGTGGCTGAGTAGGCACTGGCGCCCGGCATGCCGATCCGATTGACGACCGACGTGGTGGCGATCACGGACGCTCCGTCCTTGAGCGCCGGGATGCCGTGCTTGATCGCCAGCCAGGGACCTTTGACGTTGATGGCGAACTGGCGGTCGAAGTCGTCGACGCTGTGCTGCTCCCAAGGCGCGAACTTCGCGATTCCCGCATTGAGGAACAGCACGTCGATCTTGCCGTGTTCTTTCACGACCTGTTCGAACAGGTTTTTCACGTCCTGTTCCTTCGAGGCGTCCGACGCGATGACCTGCGCTCGCCCGTCCAATTCGGAACGCGCTGCTTCCAGGGTCTTGGGGTTGGTCCCAGTCAGGATCACCTTGGCACCTTCGTCGAGGAATCGCTTTGCACTGGCAAAGCCAATGCCCGTCGTTCCGCCCGTGATCACCGCAACTTTGCCTTCTAGTTTCTTGTTCATTTGTCCTCAGCTCTTTTTGTTGGTGTGTTGGTAACTTAGATACATTTAATAGAAAAAAAACCTGGGGTGGCCCTCGCTACTCGACGTAGTCCGCGACCAAGTCGGCCACGGTCAGCCGTTTCAGCTCCGCTTCCACCGCCTTCTCGATACGGCCGTTCACATGAGACAGTAACGGCCCCATTCCGACGGCCACCGGACACATCGACTTGTCGGTGCACTCGTGAGTCTTGAGGGCCGGGCCTGACTCGGTCGCTCGATACACGTCACGCAGCGTGATCTTGGAAGGGCGCTTCGCCAAGCGGGTGCCGCCTCCCTTGCCCAACTGGGTCTCGACCAGTCCCGCGTCCTTCAACCGCCCAATTAGCCCGCGAAGAAACGACGGGTTCGTGCCAACGGTCTTCGCCAAGTCGTCAGAACCGATGACCTTCCCATCGTTGAAGGCGAGTGCGCTGAGCACGTGAATCGCCATGGAAAAATGGGTGTTGGACAGCATGGTTGGGGAACCGGAATGCGTAACTGTCACAGAGATAGATACAGTTAGCAGGGCTGTCAAGGGCCCGCTGGCGACTTTGACATGCGGTCGGACGCTGGCTAGCGGGCAGTCGCTGGTCTCCATGGAGAGTCGAGGCAGCGCCAGCGATTGTCCGTCGGGCGGTCTGGAGGACATTTCCGGCTATTGCGTGTCTCCAGGTCACGGCTTCATGCTCCGCGCTTCGGTGCTGACCGCGGTATCGGATGTGCCGTCGGCGGATGCGTTCAGGCCCGCGTTTTCGGGCAGCAAGAAGACTAGCTACCGCGCCGGTAATCTGAATCGCAGCTTGCTGCCCAAGCTGGCGCTGACAACTCGGCCCGCTGCTTCGGTCGTCGCCGAATCGGCCACCCACTTCGAGCACCCTTGGGTTGACCACCGTAGCGGCTGGACGGGCCGCGCAATGCACCCCATCAGGAACATGCCCAACTACGGTCGCGAGATCGGGAAGATCGTGAGTCGAGGAGCGCTTCTGTTGATGCTCGACTACACGGACGCCGAACTGGAACCGCTGCTCATCAACTACGTACAGCTGGGCATCGACCTACAAGGGATGTCGGAATCCGGGACGGCAAGAACTCCGGCCAAGCGAACGTCGCGCTCTTCGGTCAGGACTGCACCAGCTCGTATCAGGCCAATGGGTGCAGTGGGTCCGGCAGCAAGGACTGTCGCGACCCGGCTGGCGCCATCGACGCCTGTGACGACTACCGCAACTGCTGCACCTCGCGGACTTGGGTCGGTGAAGCGCTCGCGGCGCGAATCATGGGTGCCGCGCCGCTGTGGAAGAACGACGCGTTCTTCGACTACGTGGACCGCTGGATGGGCTTTGGGGCAGACCCACCCGTCGTTGGCGGCGGTGGCACCACCGACTCGTTCGTTGGCGACGCTTGGACCGCGCATCGCGCGAGTTACCCGTAGCGGCCCTCAGGTTTCACCCAGATTGGACGAACAAGCCGGCGGGGCGTGCGTTAGCTGCCAGCGCTGTCTGTGCCAGCGGCGGGTGTGCCAAAGAACCACCGGTTATTCCGCGCATTTCGATGGCACGGTGCCTGCAGTACCCGCAGCCGAGGGAGCATTGCGCTCCTTCGAACGGAGCGTTGCGATCATTGTGATGGGCACCGTCCGCGTTCGGGATCATGTTTAGTGGGCAGTTGTCGTTTACCTGGGTTTGGGAGCGAGAAAGTCTCGCTCCCCGCGTGACGTTTGGGGGCGCCGCCGCGTTTGGAAATAGTGAGCAAGAAAGACTCGGTTCGTACGTACTGGATACACGCAGCGTCCCGTGAGGACACTTATGACGCGTTGCGTCAAATTACTTAGGATTGTTGGGACATGAAGGGTGCACGCAGTTGGGCAGCGGTGGTTTTCGCGACGACGCTTTCAGTCGTCTTCGCGGGATGCGCGACGGAGGACTTGGAGGGCCTGTCCGAAGGCGGTGACCCCGTGTGTGGCAACGCCAAATGCGAAGCGGGTGAATCGAATTTCGACTGCCCCGATGATTGTTCGGCGTGCACCGGCGATGCCTGCGGCACCTGTGGCAATGGCGTGGTCGAGCCGGGCGAGAACTGCGACGGCGACGCCTTCATCAAGGATTGTTCCGAGTTCGGCTACAAAGGCGGAGGCGTCTCCTGCAAGGCCGACTGCACGCTGGATATCGCCAGCTGCTGCAACGACACGTGCGAAACCATCGGCAGCCAGCAATGCAACGCCAACGTCATCGAATCCTGCAACGATTCCGACCAGGGTTGCCGCCTATGGCAACCCACCACGAACTGCGCCGATCTTGGCCAGGGCTGTAGCGCCGTCAGCGGAACTCCCGTGTGCGAGGGCTGCGTAGACGGTTGTCCCAAAGAAGGCGAGTCACACTGCAACGGCACTCAGATCGAGACCTGCAAGGTCGGCCTAACGGGCTGCCTGGCTTGGTCTGAAAGCCAAGACTGCGCGTCCACGGCCCAAACCTGTGACGACACCAAGGGCTCTGCAGAGTGCATCGGTGCGTGCGCGAATCAGTGCAACATTCTCGGCGAAACCCGGTGCAGCGGTAACGATCTTCAGACCTGCCAGACCAATGGCAGCTGTCTGTACTGGGCCACGACGGAAAAGTGTGCGGCTACTGGCGGAAGCTGCGACACCAAGACGAAAAAGTGTGTTCAAGGCTGCCCCAATCAGTGCGCGAAAGAGGGCTTGCAGACTTGCATCGGCGGTGTGGTCAACACCTGCAAGAAGGACCCCAAAGGCTGCCTGATTTTCGAGGCCGGAGAGGACTGCAAAACCAAGGGCGCCGGCTGGAAATGCCAGCTCACCGGACCGCAGACGGCCGCTTGCGAGCCGGACTGCACCAATCCCTGTCCAGCCGTCGGTGCGCAGCGCTGTCAGTTCAACGCGATGCAAACCTGCAGTCTGGTTGGCACCAGCTGCAAGGTGTGGACGACCGTAAACACCTGCCCGGTTGGCCAGACCTGCAGCGACACGGGCGGAGCTCCTGCCTGCGTGACCGCACCCATCACCGGCGAAGACTGCGGCACGGCCTGGGAAGTCAAGGCGGGTAAAAATACCGTGAACTGGGTCGCTACCAAGGCGGACCACATGATCGCCAAGCCCTCCTGCGGTAGTTCCACGCTGACCGGGCCAGATCTGGTGATGCGCTACGATCCGACCTTCAATGGCAGCATCGATATATCCATCACCAAGCCCGCCAACAACCGTTGGACGATGGTCGTGACCGACCAAACCTGCGGAAGCATGACGCCCACCCTGGCGTGCGTGAACGAATACTCGAAGCCGTCGATGGATGCGGAGACGCCCGTCAAGGCGAACCAACCCGTCTACATCTATCTGCGAGACACCACGACGGGGAGTCAACCCCTGTCGAACCCGCTGACCGTGAACATCACGGAGCTCGACTGCTCGGTATTCACCGGGAACGCCACCGTGGTCCAGCCGGCGCACGGTTCCACCACGACGACACTGTCGCCCAACCTCGAGGTGACCTTCGACGCGGCGGTCAATACTTCGAAGGGGATCATCACGCTCAAACACGGCACGACCACCCTGAGCTACGATCTGTCCCTCAGCCCCGCGAATCTGAAGTGGTCCAACAACAACAAGACCCTGGTGATCAGTTCGCCCGCGCTGCCCGCCGGTGCCAATGTGACGGTCAGCTGGACCGGGCTGGAAGATTCCACCTGCAAGAAGCCGGTTACGCCGCCCCCGTGGACGTTCACGGTGATCACTCCGCCCTGCAACCCCGGCACCAACGGCATGGTGGGTGGCACGGTGAAGCGCTACTCCACCGGTGCGACCACGTTCCTTACCGAGTACTACGTCGAGGCAGATGCCGACCCTGCGGGCTGGGTCTACATCGGCGGCACCAACGCGCTGTACCGCACCAAGAAGACCGGCGGCGCTTGGGAAAACGTGTATGCGAAGGCAGCACTCAGCGCCGGGACCGTCGGCTACTCGATGCTGGTCGACGACAAGAACATCTACACTCTGAACAAGCAGACGTTTGGGTCCACCAAGCGCATCTTCCAAATCAGTAGTGACAAAGGCACCAGCTGGTCCTTGGTCGACTACGCGAAGTTCCCAACCTCTCCCTTCGACGACTTCCAGGGGGCCACCAGCTACAAGGGCGATATCTTCGCCGTCACCCACGAGAGCTCCACATCTCAAGATACCCAAATCTGGCGAATGCCATCCACCGGCACCGCGCCTGTCGACGCCGTACTCGAAGGCAGCGTGTTGGGGCAGAACTACTGCGGGGGCTTGGGCGTGGACGACGCTAATTTCTACGTAGCCTGCGGCCTGAGCAACCGCTTGGTCAAAGTGGCTCGAAGCAATGGCGCCGTCACCCTGATCACGGATGTGTGGCCGCTGACGACCATCGCGATCGGCATGGCCAGCCACGACAAAGACAACGACGGCAAGATCGACTTCATCTACTACACGGGCAACACCGGCGATGTGTACTTCGTGTGCGACCCAGGTGGGGTTGCCTATGCCGACAAGCTGGCGACCTTCAGCACTAGCTCGTCTCACTATGGGCTCGGCTTCGACCCGGTAGCCAAACAGCTCTACGCCTACGACAGCACCACCAAAGAGCTGATCGTGATTCAGTAGACCGTGCGATTGGAATTCCATCGGCTGGTCGCTGAAGGAACTGCCGTCGCCAGGCTGTCGTCCCGGGGGCCTGGTCGGAGCGGAGCGAAGTGCTAGCGTGTCGACCTTGTGCCGATGAAGACTTCCCACTTGATGCCCGTCCTGGTCATCATGCTGCTGGGCGCCTGCTCGACCGCCGAGCCGGCCGGAAAGCCGCTGGAGGACGCTGGGCTCCTCGACGCCGGGGCGGCCGATGCTGCGGTCGCGGATGCCATTGCGGCTGACGCCGTGCTTGTCGATGCGGAAGCATTTGTGGACGCCGCCGCTCGCGGTGACCACGCCGCTCTGCAAGCCATGCTGAAGGACGGGGCGGACGTAAACGTCACCAACGGCTTGGGCAAGACGGCGCTGCTGGCGGCAACCGAGAAGCGTCGCGCTGCGACCGTGGGCTTTCTGCTCAACCACAATCCCGACATCGATCACTTTGGCGAGGGTCACAGCTTGATCGATCAAACGCCGTTCCTGCATGCCGGTGCGATAGGTGCCGACGCAATCCTGGACCTGCTCATCCCGCGGAAGCCCGATGTGACGATCCTCAACGGTTATGGCGGCACCGCCTTGATTCCGGCCGCGGAGCGCGGTCATGTTTCTACGGTCCAAAAGCTATTGGAAGAGACCTCTGTCGATGTCAATCACGTGAACAACCTGGGCTGGACAGCCCTTCTCGAAGCAATCGTCCTTTCCGACGGGGGCAAAGCCCACCAAGAGATCGTCGCGTTGCTGCTGAAACACGGTGCCGACAAGAACATTGCCGACAAGAACGGCGTCACGCCGCTGGAGCACGCAAAGCAGCGCGGCTTTGTCGAAATCGTGCAGCTCCTCGAGGCCTGAAGCCGGCCAGCGAGATGAGAACCCTCGGCGCACCGGCGCAGCGCGGGCACCGCCAGGTTGTGCAGGCTGTCATGCCGAGTGAGTAATTCCCGCACTTCGAATAAGGTCTCCAAGTCGTGTTGCGTATTGACAAGGATCTGCCCCTGGTGCGCGGGCTCTCGCGCAAGCAGCACGCCAAGGTGGAGGCCGTCGCGAAAGAGGCGACCCTCGAGAGGGGCGAGGTGCTGACGCGGGAGGGCGAGACAGCCAAGAAGTTGTTTGCACTCCTGAGCGGTAGCCTGGAGGTGTTGCGCCGCGACCGCCGGGGCACCGAATACGTGGTGGGGGATCTCAAGCCCGGTGAACTGATCGGTGAGCAAGGGGCTGCCGTCGAGGGGCGCAGTCGAGCGGTGACGATTCGGGCCACGGAGCCCTGCAAGGTTCTGGTGCTGCCCAAGGACGTACTTGAAACCGAACCGAGGTTGCTCGCGAACGTCGCCCGAGCCATGGCGTCTCGGCTGCGAGTGAAGAGCGCTCTGTCTTTGGAGCACGCGCAGGAGCGGGCCGCGATGGGCGAGCTGCTCATCAAGAGCCTCGTGCTGCTATGCGGCTACGCCGTCTTGCTCAGCGCGCTGCCCTGGCTTCGTGCCACCTGGCCCAGCGCCAGTACGACCTACATCAGCTTGCCGGTGATTGCGCTCTTCGGCTACTCCAGCGTTCGCTTTCTTCGTAGTACAGGGTGGCCTCTGTCGCGTTTTGGGCTCGGGTTTCGGAACCTGATCGGCTCGCTGTTCGAGTCCACGATCTTCACGCCCATCTTTGCCGTGCTTTTGGTGGGGCTGAAGTGGTCTCTGATCCGGATCGTGCCCGGTTGGCGAGAGACATTACTTTTTGAGCACACAGACATTGCCGCGCGACTCGCCGATCCCGACATTCGCGTGCTGCTCATCATCTACGCAGCGTCGGCCTTGGTCCAAGAGCTCATCGTGCGCTGCGCCCTGCAAGCCAGCCTGGAAGACTTTCTCTCGGGCCGCGGACGAACCGTCGCCCCAATCGTGGCTGCCGCGCTGATGTTCTCGGTGAACCACCTGCACATGTCGTTCATCTTCGCCGCGATGGCGTTCATCCCGGGCCTGTTTTGGGGCTGGATGTTCCACCGCAAGCGCCACCTGTTGGGGGTGACGCTGTCCCACTTCGCCATCGGTGCATTCGTGTTCTTCGTTCTCGGTGTGCGTTTGCAATAGTGGCGCGCTGTGACATTCAGGGTCGCGCTTCGCGCCGGTCAGGGTGACCTCAGTGGTCTCATAACGTAGGTGGGGAGCCCACATTGTCGGCGTTTGTGGGTCGGATCGGTTTTTGCAGTGTCGCTGTACGCAGGAGCGACAAGATGCGTGAAAACCAACGCAATATGCCATCCGGGCTCCCCACGCCCTACCCTCGCAACCAGCCCATGAACCGGACGCTGAAGCTCTCCGGAATGCTCTTCAGCCCCTTGGGCCTACCCGCACAGCACGCCAAGACTCTACGCGATCCGGCCCGGCCTCCCCGTAGCGAAATCAGCGAGCTGCTCGACCTGTCTTGTTCCGACGACGAGGCAACGCGCAAGCTGCCCAGTCTGTCTCAATTGCGCAACCTCCGGCCGCGCCAGACTTCGTTGCCACCGAAGCCGCAGATACCCGGCTTCGACGACAGCGACAGTACGGACGTAATGGCCCCGCACGAGTTGCCAGACTTTGCGTCACCGCCTCTAGTGCCCAGGCTGAATGGCTTGCCCGATCTGTCACCCCCCAGAGACACTCCTCCGGATCTGCTGGCGTGGAGTCAACCGCGACAGCCGGTGCCCGTCGCGCCACCGCCACCGCCCGAGAGCTTGCTGCAGCGCTTTCGGCAACATCGATTGACCCCTCTCGACATTGCCGTGGGAGTGGTCGCCCTTTTCGCCATCGCCTTCCTGGCGGGCAGCGGCCTTCTTGCTGCAACCGAAAGCACACGCTTCGTTCCCCACGCGGCGGTTCCCGTGGATAAGGACGGTGTCCCGATTGGGACGCAAGCTGCACCGGCGCCGACGTACCAGGCGCCCGGAGCCGTTCTCGTGCCAGAACCCGATCCCATTGGGCAAGTGCTGTCCCTCGATGACCTACCGCTCGTCGAGGCGGAACCCGCCGCTGACGATGCAGCAAAGGATACGAAAGCCAAAACCAAGCGGAGGAGCTCTCGCGTTTGGAAGGCGCGCGTCAAATCCCCACGGCGCGGGTTGCAGCGTCCCATTCCCGCGGAGTGGAAGTCCGCCAAAGCAAAGAACGCGAAGCCCTAGACCCGCGCCGGGTGGCGCCTCATTTCGGAATCTGCGCCTTGCGCCGCTTTGGCGTCACAGGATCGACCGCCTCGACGGGCTCTTCGAGTTCGACGTGTGTTCGCGGGGGCCCTCCGCCAGTCTCGACCCGAAGCTTGGGCCCCAAAACGTGCTGGATTTCTCGTTGGGTCTCTTCGTCCAGCCACGCCAGGGCGGCGGTCGCGCCCGTCTGCCTCAGCAGCTGCGAGCCCTCGGTTGTCGCGGCGATGAAGCCTGCGACCAGTGGTGGCGTGGCGGGGGACAAATGTGACCGAAGCCACGCGGGATCGCGGCGCGCTAGCAGGTAGCCCGCTGCGGCTCGAGATTCCCGAGGCGCCGCAACGTCTTTGAACGCCCGGCGTAGCTTTTCATCGGAAATCGCGCCGCGGTAAGCGTCGCCGTGTGCCAGGCGTCGCACGCGCCTCAAAAAGTCGGCGAAGGACTCCTGCCGCACCAGGGAGTCGTCAATGTCGAGCTGCTGGAAAGCTTTTCGCCGCGTCCGCTGCAAGTGCACCAATGCCTCCAGCTGATAAATCGATTCCGAGTCTGTCAGCTCGAGCTTCATCAGTTCGTCACCGGTGAAGTCGACAAGGGTTGCTTTCACCTTGCCCACCTCCGCAGTGACCGCGATGGGTGCCAAGTCTTCGAAGGCGCAGTAGGTCTGGCTGTCGGCAGAATCGGCCGTTCCGATGCGGAGTCCGCCCTCGTCCGCAGCGAGTTCAACGGGCTCTGCGGCGTGCTCCGCGCGAGTCGCACTTCGGGCGAGGGATGCGGCCCAGCCGAAGCCGGGTGTACCGCGTCCGCGGCCGCCGGCGAGCATCACCACCGCCACCAGGGTGGCAATGAACGCCGTCAGCGCTGACGCTTTGGCCACCCAGGCGGCTACCCCCGCAGTAGCTACCGCGATCACCACGAACACGATCGGGAGCAACAATAAGAACTGCGAGCGGCGCGTCAGCGAGCGACGCGCGTGCCGGCCCATCGCCAACAGGAAGGCTGCGATCAGGCCCACCTTGGCCCAGCGCACGCTGTCCACGTCGGGCGGCAGCGTGCTCACGCCCAGAAAGGCAATCGCGATGGCGATGAGAATTGCCGCGGTGCCGCCGCCCATAGTCGTCGGGCGAAGCCGTCTGCCTTGTATCTTCTGCAGCTGCATCGCCAACGAAACTCCGCGCCCCTCACGCTCGGTCTACTCAAAATGGTGTCATTGCGCCATCGTCCAAGCTGCACGATGGCGCGGGGGCGGGCTGCGGAGCCTAGGTCGAGAGTAGTGGCCCAATGTGAAAAAGATACGCGACCCCAAACAAACCCAATCCGTTGAGGGCGGCCGGCACCCGATGACCCGCGAGTGCGGAGAGAGGTAGTCGTGTGGAGATGCTTGTACGCGGCCACGCCCCTCGGCTAGCGTGGCAGCGTGTCACGCTATTTTTTGCTCTGTGGCTTGCTCCTGTCGTTCGCGTGCTCGCCCGCGACTCCGCCCGCAGCCACCAATCCCGGGACGCCCACTGCCGCGCCGGCACAGCCGCCACCCGCGGCCCCGGCGGCCGCTGAGCCCACTCCCGCCGAGCCCGTGGATGCCGCACCGCCGGAACCTCCCGCGCCGAAGCCCCCCGCGGACATGGCGGCGTGGTGCAAGTCTTCATGCGAACGCAATCGCAAGATCTGCGACAAGATCGAAGTCGAAGCCTGCGCCAAGAACTGCAACACGGCTTTCGGCGGCGTGGCGGACTTCTGCCCGATCAAACTGGGCAAGTTCACCAGCTGCGTCGATGGTGACGAGCTTCGCTGTAAGGCGGGCGCGAAGATCCGAACCAAAGGCTGCAAAGATCTATCCCGTGACGTGTCGCTCTGCATCATGCTCAAGTCGGTGAAGCCCGAAGAGCGATGTAAGTCCCAGTGCACCGAGTACGGGCAGTGTCAGATCGTCGACGGCAGCTGCACAGCAACGGCTGAGGACTGCGACAAGCTCGACAAGTGCAAAGGCGGCAAGTGCAGCATCGTCGACAATATCTGCACTCCCAAGAGCTGACCGGGAGCGGCGCATCCTTTGGCGTAGCTTCAGGCGCAGCGCGAACGGAATAGGAAAGCGTACAGCTTTGCGCCGTGGCCCGAGGCCTTGCCTTTGGCCGTAGCTCAGGGATCCAACACGGCGCAGACCGGCGGGGTCTTCCAGGCCGTTGGTCGAATGCTCTTCAGCCATTGGTGAAACACGGCCCGGCCGACATAGTCGGCGTGGAACCGCCACAGAACGAAGCTGCCGTTGCGACCGCAGATGGGCAACACGATGACCGAGAGGCCAGCCCGAGTGCCCTTGACCCGCCAATTGCGCTCGACGGCGTGACCCAAGGAGCCGAGATAGATCTCGCGTCCACCGGTGTACTCGAGTTTGTACCTGCCCAGTGCCTCGGCCACGATGTCGCGGAATGTTCCGTGCACGTCGTCGATGGTGTCGCGGCCAGCGATCTGCTCGGACAGCTCGATGCCGCCAAAGGCCGTCGTCTCCCCCTCGAGGGTGAACACGGCGCTTGTGGGGGAGATGAGCTTCACGCGCACGCCCGCCGGAGCCTGCGCAACCAGGCCGAGGTACTCGTTGACGTACAAACCTGTGCGCGTGACGTAGGGTGGGCGGGTCCTCGGCGGGCGCTTGAGCTTTGGGATCGTCAAATTGCCGAAGGGCGGTCGCGCCTGGGGCGCCGTACCGATGAGTTCGAGCATACGCTCGCTGAGTGCTTCGCGGTCGGCGATGCCGTCTGCAAACACCACGTGCTTTCCGCGGCGACGAAGCAGCGTGCGGCCACCTTCGGAGAAATCCCCACCGACACTCACCGCATACTTGCGCGCCGCAAGGTGAAACTCTTGGGCATCCCGTTCGCTATCCCAAGTCGTGACCCACTGCATGGCGTTGGTGGTGCCGACCCGGTAAACGATGAAGGCATCGCCGCCCCAGCCTGCCGCCGCTGCCGCCGCTTGAGGTTGGGGCACACTTTCGGCCAGCAGGACGCGAGTTCCCAACTCGCCGAGACGCCCCTGAATGACTTCCTGCGCTGCCGGCGGCGCCGGCGGTGTCTTGACGGGTACGACACCTTCCCCGGCGAGGTACTTTTCCGGGTGCAGCACGTGTTCGGTGCTGGTTGGCGGCGCGTCGTACACGCGATTGACCAAGCCGAAGCCGCCGGTTCGCCAGAGATCTCCGACGAAGGTCAGGCCACCCGCATAAGGAAACGTGACCCGTTGACGTACCGCGGGTGGCGCCGAGGCCAGCACGTCGTTGCCGCCGCTGGCGCGAAGGTAGCGCTCGAAGCCGATGTCCGAGACCATGATGGCGGCCCGTGCCAAGGCGCGCTTGAGCGGCACGCGTTGACGCAGCGAAGCGTAAGCGAGCATGACGAGCATCGCATCGCCTTCGATCAAGGACTTGCGCGCCAGATGCTCGTCTAGATTGGTGGCCGGGGTCTTCGGCAGCGGGAGGTGCTGTGCCTGGAGCGAGTGGGTGAGCTCATGGGCCAGGACGTTGACCATGTCGTCGTCCCACTTGCGCCCCGCGCGAATTCGAATCCGGTGTGAGCGCTTGTCGTAATATCCGACGATCTGTTCGCCCAGTACTTCGCGCAGGCCCACGGACTTGGCGGTGAAAGCCGACTTTCGGGATGGCTGCGCCGCGGGCAGCTCCAGCTCACGCAAGAAGCGTGATTCGTCGACGAACTCTATGGGCGCTGGGCGCCGATCCGGCAGCCCCCGGAGTCGCGCGACCTGGCGAGCGACTTCTCTGGGTGTTGGCAAGGGTTTGCTGCCAAGGCTGCGCGCGCCGTTCTTGGGACCGCAGCCGAGCAAAACGAACGCGACGAGGGCTACGGCCAAACCGCAAAGTGGCAGCTTCATCGCGTCCCCCAGCACGAGCCCGAGGCCCGCGTCACTTCTTCGGTCGCCCGCGGGGTGGCTTGGGTGGCGGCTTGCGCCGCGGTTTGGGTGGCGGCTTACGCTGCGCCTTGGCTTTCGGGTTGCGCGGCGGTTGGCTGGGGATCGCGCGACGGGCGCCAGGTTGCGGCGTCAGGAACGTGAAGCCAAAGCCAGCCTGCGCGGTGAGGCGTGGGAGCTTGTTCTCGTAGGCATCGCGAATCAGCTCCCGCATCACGTCGGTCTTCGTCCCACCATAGGCCTTGGTGAGCTGACGCAGCATCGCCGTTTCGCGGGCATCGAGACGGACCGTGAGAGCATTCGAGTGGGCGGGCATGCACGCAGTATCCTCGAATGCCTCGGCTTTGGCGAGACCGCGCGGAGGTCAAGCGCGCCGGGCGTTGGTTGGGTTGGGGTCGGGGCAATGAGGCGGCCGAGAACAGCGAGGGAGCCACTACTCCCGTGCGGGGCCATGACTTGCGGGGTGGGCGCGTGATACGCTGACTTCGTGCGTCTTTCACGAAACCTGGCAGCAGGGGTTGCGGCGCTAGCGCTCATGGCGTGCGGCTCCGATGATGATTCGGACAGCTCTGCGGGGACGGGTGGTTCCGGAGGTTCTTCCGGTGCCAGCGGCGGCAGCGGTGGCGCGGGAAACGCGGCGGGCAGCACGGGCACGGGCGGCTCATCGGGTGCCGGCGCGAGCGGAGGCAGCGCCGGAAGCGCCGGCACTCCCGGTGCGCGGCCCCTGGAGGGATTCGGCGCGAGCACCAAAGGAGGCAGCGGTCAGCCAGGTTGCGACGTATCGTCGCTGGGCGATAGTGGCCCAGGCACGCTGCGGGATTGCGTTTCGCAATCCAAGCGCAACGTCACGTTCTCCGTGGGCGGCAAGATCGAGCTGGCGAGCCCGATCAAGATCGACGGGCTGGACCACATCACCATCGACGGCTCTACGGCGCCAGCCCCGGGCATCACCGTGACGGCCGGCAGTAGCGGCGTCGCCAACGCGCTGTTCATCATCACGGGCATGTCCCACGACATCATCGTGCGGCATATGCGCTTCAGTGATGCGACGGACACGAATACTGGGGATACATTTCGCCTCTACGGTGGCTCCTACAACATCGTCGTAGACCACTGTTCCTTTCGCCGCGGGGCCGATGGCGCCTTCGACATCACCTCAGACGTGCACGACGTCACGGCGCAGTGGTGCATCATCGCGGAAACCGTGAAAAACCAGCTGATCTCCTACACCGTCAACAACATCTCGGTGCATCACAACCTCTACGTGCACGGGGCAGAGCGAAACCCCCAACTCGACTCCGCGACGAACGTCGACATGGTCAACAACGTGATCTTCGATTGGGGAAAAAACTACGGCACCCGCATTCGCAACAACTCGAGCGTCAATCTCGTCAAGAACTACTACCTTGCCGGAACTGGCAGCGACGTGGCGGACGCCGTGGTCATCGACGCTGCGAGTGGTGCTGACGTCTATTCCGAGGGCAATGTGATTCCCACTGCGTCCGATGACACGGGCACGCGTTCGACGCGGATCTCGGCTCCACCGGTCACGGAGATGTCTGCACAGGCCGCCTTTGATGCCGTGCTGGCCGAAGCCGGCGCGTTCCCCCGGGACGCCGACGATCAGGGCTATGTCGCGGACGTGAAAGCGGCCAAGTAGACATCGCGCGGCTTGGCGGCGCCTTTCTATTCTCCACTCGGCCTGCGTCCCTAAAACGCGCGCTCCGGGTCGGTCATGCTCGACTCGCCTGGCGCGACGGAAGTATGGTCCCGGCCCCGTGCCAAGCCGCAGGTTCACAGCAACGTCGCCGCCGCCTTCGCCGCACGACCTGAATCCGCGTTCGGACCCAGCGCTGGACTTTCCGGATCGCGAGTTCGGCGAGCTGTCACCGGCGGACTATTCCGAGCTCGGTTTCATGTGCGGCCTCGAGGTGCATCAGCAGCTCGCGACGCGCCGCAAGTTGTTCTGCCGCTGCCCGGCCGGGCAGCGCGTCACCCGGGTGGACACCGAGGTGCTTCGCCACATGCGTCCCACCCTCAGCGAGATGGGTGAATACGACGGTTGCGCCCTGATGGAGTTCAAGACCCAGAAGGAGATCGTGTACCTGCTCGAGCGCGGCAGTGTGTGCACCTACGAAATGGACGACACGCCGCCCTTCGAGATTGACGAAGAGGCCATCAAAATCGCCCTGGAGGTAGGCTCCCTGCTGGGACTGAACCTGGTGAACGAGCTGCAGGTGATGCGCAAGCAGTACCTCGACGGTTCGATCCCCACCGGATTCCAGCGTACGGCGATGGTCGGCACGGACGCCGTGATCCCCTTTCGCCAGAGCGAGTTGGGCGCGGATCGGGAGCTGCGCATTCGTCAGCTCACCCTGGAGGAGGACTCGTGCCGCGAGGTCTCCGACATCGGACATCGCATCACGTTTCGAACCGACCGCCTGGGCACACCGTTGATCGAGACCGTGACGGAGCCCGACTTGCTCACGCCCCTGGACGTGCGTGCTGGGGGGCGGCTGCTGGCCGACGTGGCGCGCGCCTCGGGTCGGGTTTGTCGCGGTGCCGGGGCGGCGCGCCAGGACGTGAACGTGAGCGTTGCGGGTGGCCGGCGCGTGGAACTCAAGGGCGTGCCGAACCATCGAGTGCTGCCGCGGCTCGTGCACAACGAAGCCTTTCGGCAGCTGAACCTCCTACGTATTCGCAGCGAGCTGCAACAGCGCGGCGTTACCCGGGACATGCTGAGCCTCGGGGACGTCACCCAGGCTTGGGAGTCGAAGCTCGCCATCGACGCGCGATCCGTGCTGCGCAAGAGCGACTACCCGCCAGTGCGTGATGCCCAGGAGCAAAAGCACATGATCGGCGCCGTGCGCCTGCCCAGATTCGGCCGCCTGCTGGTGCACGCGACCCAGCCCGGCATCACTTTCGCCCGGGAGCTGGCGGATCGCGTTCAGGTCATCGCGTGTCTGGAAGCGCGTCCCTTCATGATCAGCTCCAGCGTGTCCGACTACGGTCTGGGCGCCGGGGATTGGCGGCATCTTCGCAGCGCCCTGAGCGCAGATCCCGAGGACGGTATCGTCGTGGTTTGGGGGCCTGAGTTCGACGTGGATACGGCGATTCGCGAGATTCTGATTCGCGCCAGAGACGCCCTGGATGGAGTGCCGTCGGAGACCCGACAGCCCTTCCCAGATGGCACCAGCGGGTTCGAACGCATCTTGCCTGGGGCGGAGCGCATGTATCCCGACACGGATACGCCACCGGTTCCGATCCCCGACGCTTGGGTGCAGGAGATCGAAGGGAGCCCGGAAGAGCGGCCCTGGGAGCGGGAAGATCGCTACATAGAGCTGGGGGTTCTACCGCGCAATGCCCGGCGCCTCTCCCGGGCACCCTGGGCGGGCCTATTCGATGAGCTGGTGCAGGGGGTGGACAAGTCGGTTGCGGTGCAGTTGGAGCGGGCCTTGGAGCGAACCCTGCCGCGCGTGTTGGGGCGGCGGCCCCGAGCGTCGCTGGATGCAGAGCGCTTGCGACCGCTGGTCTCGGCACTGGCGTCGCGCGCGTTGCCGCCTTTCGCGCTCGAAACCGGGATCTTGCGGCTGCTTGCGGAGCTCGAGGTGTCGGCGGACAAGATTGTAGGGGAGTTGTGCAGCCCTGACGCGGCCAAGGACCTCGACGCCCGGGTTGCGGAAGTCGCACTGGCGCGCGCGGATGCATGGACGCGGGATCCTGACGCGCTGCTGCGTTGGGGCATGGGGCGATTGCTTGCGCCTGTGCGCGGCATGGTCGACCCCCGCGTTGCTCGGGAGGCACTGGCGGTGAAGCTGGCCCAGACGAAACCCGGAGGAGCGGCGTCGTGAACGAGGAAGACGACTCCTACAAAGGCTATCGGGAGCCGCTGCTTTCAGTGCTGAAGCGCTACGGCGTCACGGTGTGGTGCGACGCCGTCGTGAGCACACAGCGCGGCAAGTTCGAAGGCTTGATCCTGCCTCGCTCCGAGACATCCGACGAAAACCACCTCGTGCTCAAGCTCTTCAGTGGTTACAACGTCGGGGTTCGCTACGACACCATCGTGGGGATCCAAAAGACTGGGTTTCGACGCGCGAGCTACAAGATCCCGGAGGGCACGTTCCCCGTCGACCCTGGCAAGCCTCGCGTGATCCTCTATGGCACCGGGGGCACCATCGCCTCGCGCCTCGACTATCGCACGGGCGCAGTGATTCCGGCTTTCAGCCCCGGCGAGCTCTACGGCTCCGTGCCCGAGTTAGCGGACGTGTGCAACCTCGAAACCGAGAAGCTCTTTGGCGTGTTTTCCGAGAACATGGGTGCCGAGCAATACTTGGTGCTTGCGGAGCGCATCGGGCAAGCCATTCGTGATGGTTACGACGGCGTGGTCGTTGGCCACGGTACGGACACGATGCACCACACCGCTGCCGCCCTGACCTACATGGTGCAAAACCCACCCATTCCCATCGTCATGGTCGGTAGCCAGCGCTCCAGCGATCGCCCTTCTTCGGACGCCGCTCTGAATCTGATTCGCTCCACTTGGGCGGCTGCCCACGGCCCCATCGCCGAGGTCATGGTGTGCATGTTCGGCCCCACCTCGGATCGCTACAACCTGCTGCACCGCGGCACGCGAGTGCGCAAGATGCACAGCTCCTACCGCAGCACCTTCCGCACCCTCTCGGACATCCCTCTGGCCATCGTGCAAAAAGGAGAGCTGAAGCCCCTCAAGCGCGAGTTCTGCAAGCGCCGTTCGGATCGCGATGTCGAAGTGCGAGCCTGCTTCGACGATCGGGTCACGATTCTCTACTACTACCCGAACATGAAGCCGGACGTGATCGACGCTCTGGTGCAAGCGGGCTACCGGGGAATCGTGATTGCCGGTACGGGCCTCGGCCACGTGAACCGCAAGGTGTACCCGGCGTTGGAGCGTGCTCACCGCGCCGGTGTGCACTTGTACATGACCCTGCAGACGCTGTGGGGTTTCGTGCAGATGAACGTCTACGACACCGGTCGCGAAATTCAGCAACTCGGCGTCGTGCCCCTCGCCAACATGCTGCCCGAGGTGGCCTACATCAAGTTGGGTTGGGCCTTGGGCGCCTTCCCCGACGACCCCGACCAGGTGCGTGTCACCATGACGACCCCCATGTCCGACGACATGACGGATCGCGAGCCGCCGGACGGCTACCTGGTGTTCCAAGGCGGCGTCGAGGAAGTTCAGAACTTCCTGAGCAAAGTCTGGTCGTGAAAGCTCGACGCTCAGCGCACGGGTGCGGCTGTCTCCAGGCTGAGCTCCGAATCCATCGTCAGGGCCATCCGGCGGGCCATGACTAGGGCCACGCAGCCGATCAGCAGGTTGGCGAGGGTCATGCCTCCGAGCAGTCCCGTCATGCCGAAGGTGGACGTGCCGAGGTACGCAAACGGAACTGCGAACACGAACAGGCGCAGGACGATGATGAAGGCCGAGTGCATGGGGCGCTTCAGGGCGTTGAAGGTGGAGTTCACCAGTATGGAAATTCCGAGCAGTCCGTAGCTCACTGGCAAGATGTAGAGGTACTGCCGGGCGACCCGCACGACCTCGGGGTCGTCATTGAAGGCGCGAGCCAGGGGTGAGGCAGCGGCGGCCAGGAGCACGGCGACCGCGACTCCCCAAAGCAGGCACGCTTTCACGCCGAAGCTCAGCCCTGCACGCACACGCGCGCCTTTGCCTGCACCGAAGTTCTGGCCGACGAAGGGCGTGATGGCGGTGCCCAGGGCGAAAATCCCGATCATGGCCAGGGACTCGATGCGGTTGCCGACCCCGAAGGCGGCAACAGAATCGTTGCCATGTTCGGCGACGAAACGCGTGAGCACTCCCGTGGAGAGAGGCACCAGCACATTCGTCGCTGCCGCGGGCAGTCCGATGTAGAGGACTTGCTTCCAGGAATTGAGCACCGCCGCGACCCCCGGCCAGCGCGGACTCAGCATGCGCTCGCGCCGAGCCAGCAGCCAGAGCGCCGCCACGAAGGTCACGACCCAAGACAGCACCGTCGCCAAGGCGGCGCCTTTCAACTCGAGGCGCGGAAACGGCCCGACTCCGAAGATCAGCAACGGGTCCAACACCAAGTTGACGCCGCCAGCGATGATCATGATCAGGCTGGGAGTCTTGGTGTCTCCGGTTGCACGAATCGCGCTATTGCCCACCATGGGTATCACCAGCAGACCCACCCCCCAATACCAGGGCAACATGTAGTCGCTGATCAGCGGCAGCAGGTCGTCCGTTGCCCCCATCATGCGGAACACGGGCTTGATGCTGAGCAACCCTGCCACCGCCACGATGATCACGATGATGTTGGCGAGGGCCAGGCTGTCAGTGGTCAGGCGCCGAACCCCGCGTTTGTCACCCTCGCCCAAGGCGCGGGCAATCGCTGATGTGGCACCGATCCCAATGCCCATCGTGACGCTCATCACGAAGAAGGTCACCGGGAAGGTGAAGCTCATGGCGGCCAGTTCGCGGGCCCCGAGCTGACCGACCCAAAACGTGTCGACGATCTGGAACAACATGATCGCCGCGATCCCGAAAGCCATCGGGATCGCAAGGCGGATCAAAATCGGCCCCACGGGTCCGTTTAGGAGATCGACCTTGGCGCTGATCTCGATGCTGACGTCGGGCCGCTCCTGCACGCTCCGGCAGTATGGGGCACTAGTCGCAGCGGAGTCGAATGTAGTCAACGGTGCGCAGTGCGTCGAATGAGCTCTCGGTCGCTGCCTTTCTCGCTTGGCGGGGAGGCAATTTGGACTCAAGCGCGTAACACTGAGCGCATGACTATTCGTGCCTGCTCCTTTCTTGCCGTCGCCTGGTTGCTTGTGGGCTGCGGGGGAAGTGAGTTTTCCGCGAAACCCTGGGGCTGGCGGTGGCGCTGGGGTAGCCGGTGACGCATCGGTCAGTGGTGGTTCTGGGGGCACCGGCGCTACAGGTGGCGGGAACACGGGTGGGGTGGGTGCTGCGCCTACAGGAGGTGCGGGCGGCGTCACTACCGGAGGTTCGGGTGGCGTTGCGGCGACTGGCGGTGCCAATGCTGGCACAGCCGGGGCAGACGCTGGCGGAGGTTCCGATGGTGGTGGCACCGACGCGAGCGACGATGGTGGTGGCACCGACGCGGGCGACGACGCCGGTGTTGTGACCAAGTGCCCGAGCAGTCCGCCCCCCCTCGCCTCTGCTTGCGACAAGGGGTTGGTCTGCACCTACGGCGCGCATCCAAATGCCGATTGTCGAGCGAGCTACACTTGTGGGGACAGCGGCTGGACCACGAAGACACCGACATGCCCGCCTGTCGTGCCGTGCAAGAACCTATCTGTCATTCCGGTGATTGGGAAATCATGTACCGGTATAGACGCCGGCGTACCCAGCGGTACGGTCCGCTCCCAGCCGGACCCGAAGAACTTGTGCCACTGCACCTGCTCCGCCTGTTCGCCCGGGCAGGAGCAGTGGGAGTGCGCGGGGCCTGTCTTTGGTTGTCCCGACGTGATTCCCAATCGGGGCCGACCCTGCACCAAACCGAACGGCTCGAACTCGTGTCCCTACTACGGTTGCGCGTTCGGCTGGGCCACCGAGGCAACTCGATCCGCGTATTGCACGGCGATCAACGCCGGGATCGCCGCGGTCAGCCCCAGGGCGGTCGTTAATAGCGCACCCGCCATGGAAGGCGCGATGACTCCAATCGCAGAGCTCTTGACCTGATCGATTGCCATGAAGGATTCGGTGATTCCCCAAACCGTTCCGAGCAAGCCGAGCAGTGGACCCGTGGCTGCCACGGCGGTCAGAATCGAAACCAAGTAGTTCGCACGGCGTTCTTCGTCGACGATGGCTTGCTGAGCGACACCGCGCAGCTCTTCTGTTCCTACCGGGCCGCGCTCGATTCGCTCGATCAAACTCCGCAGCACCCGAGCGCCCGGCTCGTTTCGGTTCTTTGGGATGGTTTGCAGTGTGCCCGAGCTCGCCGCCTCGTCAGCGTGCTTTCGAAATTGCCGCTGCTCCCTTACCAACCGCGTGAGCTGCAGGATCTTCAGAACGCCCACGAACAGCGCGAGGCTCAGCGTCTCGAAGAGTATGGCCAGCAGCACATAGGCGACCGGCGTCATCTGGCCCAGATGCGGGCGCCATCGAGCTTTACCGGTTCATCGGTGATCTTGCCGGGCTGAAGGCCCAGGGTCAGGAGCTGCCGGGTCAGCATCTGGCATGCGCTCTAGCGCTCGGTGCCAGGGGCAACAGGTCAATTGAAATCCAAACCACCGACTGAGCTCTGTTTCTGTGGTACGCCGGTGTTGTGGAAGCGGGAATCGGTATCGGTGTGGCGATCGCGATCATGCTCGCCTTGGGCGGGATCGTGGGATTGCCAATTTCCCTTGCGACGATGGGAGCCGGGTTGATTCTCGTGGCAAGGGGTCCCGGCGAGGTCGTGGTCGAAGGTCCAGTCGCCGTTGCACCGCCGCCCGTCGTGGTGCCGGCGGTCCCGCCGACCCCAAAGGCGCCACTTCCGAAGGGGCCGACTAGCCCGGCGCCGTGACGCTCGGTTCGGACGCTCCAGAGCGGCGACGCGACCAGAGTTGGTGCAACACCACGAGGGCAACGCAGACGGCAGTGCTCTCGACCACGTGATCGGACAGGAAGCCCAGAATGGGCGCAGTCCAATCGGAGATGGACTCACCGAAAAGGAGCGTGCCCCCAACCAGTGCTGCCTGGCCTACCAACACGCCCAAGGCGACTGCCCACCAACGCGTCCTCGCGATCCCAGCGAGAGCCGTAAGAGTGTGGATCGGCAGCACGACGAGTGTTGGTGCGCCGAAGCGAAGGTACAATCGCTCGAGCCACTGCACGAGTCTCAGAAGCCTCGGGCTGCGCCGTTCAACCCAGCGCAGCATGGACTGACCCCAGACCATGCCCAGGCCGTAGCTGGCCATGAGGCTCACGACACGGCGAAGAGTGGCGACCAGCAAGAGCATCCACAAGTCGACGCGCCCGGCGGCAAGCACCAGATGGCGCCCCTCGGGGGCGAGACCGACGAGCAGGAGCGGATGTTCGACCAGTAGGTACGGTGAGAAGGCGACTCCCGCGAGGCTCGCGACCGCCGACGCCGCGACCAGCGTCAGCACGGCCTTCGATAGCCTTGGGCTCAGTGAACTGCTCGAACTGCGCCTGGGGTCCACCTACAAAACATAGTCAGCGGTCGACCGATCCGAAGTCCCCGGCTGCCGGAACGCCTTGAAAACTGGATTGGCCGGGCCAACGAGCCGGTTTCGGCACTCGATTGGCGCCCAGCAGATCATCGCCTGCCAATCTCGCGCTGATTCGCGCCCACTGGATTATCGTTTGCCAATCTCGCCCTCATTCGCGCTGGCAAGTTGCGCTGCAGCCGTCGCCCGGGGTGACGTTGGCGTCGTCGCAGGCTTCGGTTTCCACCTGATTGCCATTCCCGCAGGCATCCACAACGACCGCCAACACGTATCCAAAGGTTTCCAAGTCCCCGAAAGCCGAGGCGGAGACCGCGATGGTGTAGGTCCCGCCGGGTAATCCTCCCAGTGCGACGTGAGCGCAAGTGCCTGCACCGCTGTCGTCATCCTCAGCGACCACCGTCTGTTGGTCGGGTCCGAGCACCGTCAGCGCAGCATCTAGCTGTTGTTTGGCACAGGCGCCGTCGCCGAAATCAAAGGTGTCGACGATCAAGGATGCCCCAGTGGCAACGTCGACCTTGAAGTAGTCGATGTCGCCTGCAGGTTCGATCTGCGCGGGGTGGAATCCCGCACTGATCGGGTCGGCTTGGTTGACCTTGTCGTTGGCGCCGTGTTCGATGGACTCGATCTGACAGCTCGCGTCGCAGCCGTCACCGGATGCCGCGGGTTGACCGTCATCGCATTGCTCTCCGCTGTCGGTGTGCCCATCGCCGCACACGATGTTGCGGCTGCCCACGGACAGCAGGTAGGCACCGTCCTTGAGGTCGCTGCCGACGGCATCGACGGCCACATAGAAGACGTCACCCGCTGACGCCGCATGCTCGACCCGGCCACCGCCGCTACAGACCAGCTCCTGCGTGTCGCAGGCCTGGCGAAGGGAAAGCACCAGCGGCTCCTCGGTGGTCAAAACTGCCTCGACGACGCCGGCCTTTTGAGCAACGACGCGATAGACAACCTCGGGGCCGCTGCCTTTCGAGGCGCACGTCGGCTGCACCAAACTGGCATGCCCGAGAACTTGACCGGACACCACGGCTGGATCGCCCAGAGTGGGTGGCGCGTCGCAGCTACTCGAGCAAGCGACTTTGCAGTCGGCGTCCTGGCAGTCGACCTTGCTGTCCCCATCGTTGTCCTTGGCGTCGAAGCAATCCTCGGTGCCGCTACAGCCCGTAGTGTCGAGCTGACACCCAGCACAGCTGAGCGTACCCTGCTCGTAGCCGAGGTCTGCGCAGCTGAGGTTGGCAAGGTCGTTGCCGTCGCACTCCTCGCCGACTTCCTTCACGTCGTTGCCGCAGCTGCCCGTGGCGCTGCCGCTATCCGCACCGGCGTCGCTGCCCGGTGCTCCACCCGCTGCAGACTCGCCGCCACTTCCAGTCGGAGGCGCATCGAAGCCATTCGAGCCCCCGCTCGTAACCACCGATGGTCCGCCAGTACCCGTGGGCGGTGGGCGGCCCCCCGTCGAACAAGCGGCGGCGACTCCGAACAAACACACGCCCAGCACCGGGACGGCTATAAAGAAGGTTCTTGAACTGGGTTTGAGCTTCATGACTTCACTCGGATGGGGGACAGGAATAGGTGAGCTTCCAGTCGTTGATCGTGGGTGTGTTCGTGCCGCCGCTGCTGGGCGTCAGGGTCAGGTCGAGCTGGAGAAAGTCGTAGGTCGCCGCGGGTTTTCCGAACACCGCAAACAGGTCGATGGGGCAGGGTGCCGGTCCGCCCAAGCCACAGAGCTGAGTGTCCGTGGGTGTGGATCGCGCGGTGGCCACCACTTGGGGCGCCGCCGCCGCCAGAGCCGCCTGAGAGGTGGCAGCGCGGACCGAAAAGACGACTTTAGAGTCGCCGGGAGTCAGGGTGTCGTACGCCAGGAATCCCCATTGCGGCATGGTTCCGGCGGGGCACACAGCCTCGTAGATCTCGCTCTGGCTCCGTGCAGCGTAGATCTTTGGGCAGCCCACCGTGAACTCGACTTTGCTGCCGGGGTCTTGCTGGGCGGTTGCGCAGCTGGATGGGCAGAGGGTGATTTGCGTGGGATTGAGATTGTCGTCAAAGTGCCAGCCATCGCCACAGTCGCCGGCGGCGTTCTGCTTTGTGAGTGCTGTCGTAGGCGAACCGCTGCTGGGCGTGTAACTGACCGTGACATCGCTCAGATCAAAGCTGTCGGACTTCGGCAGAGGGAAGCTGCAGCCAAGGTTTTGTCCCGCGATAGCGCTGAACGCAGCCATCAACTGCTGCTCGACGCTGTTCTGGTTGGTGCCCTGGATGACGAAGGCCTGACCTGTGCCGCCGGCGCTTGCGATGTTGTCGAGGGCGGCAACATTCGCCCCTTGCATGCCAATCGTATAGGTTCGGATGCCAGAGCTACTCATTGCAGCCGCCGCCAGGTTGGCGATAGCCGAGTTGCTGGTGTTGCACCAGGTTGGGTCCCCGTCGGTGACTAGTATGACGACGTAGATTTCGCTTGGATCCAGTTGCTGCTGTGTGGTCGCCCAGGTCAGAGCGCCGTCTAAGGCTGGGTGTGTCGGAGTGCCACCGCCGGGCCAAACGGAATTGACGGCGGAGACCAGAGCCGCTTCTTGCGCATCGGTCGGAGCGCCTGCAGTGGTCAACTTGCCGATGGGGATCATCGGGTTGCCGCAAGGTACTGAGGAGCAACTATTCCAATCCGGAGCGCAGCCGTCGCCGTTCGATCCCCCACTCGAGAGCGGGAAGAACTCGAGCGCTGACCCCAACCCAGCCGCGCTCGGCGATTGGAAGAACGACGTGAGCGCCTGGGTCGTCCCAGTCCACTTGCTTCCACTCATCGAGCCCGAGCGATCGACAACGAAGTACAGATTGACGGGCTTGAGCTGTGCGGTTTCGGTCTTGCCCGCGCAGTTCGGATTGCCGCAGCTAACGCCACCACTGAAGAGGGTCCAGTTGTCGAGGCAGTTGCATTCGTTGATTTGCGCGGCACCCGGTGGATTCACCATGACTTCGCGATTGCCGTTGCCGAGGTTGGGGCAGCTCACACTGCGACATTCGCCCGGAGGCACGGCTTCCGTCGTGAAGCACTCCTTCATCTGCGGGTGCGTTTGGCTCGGCGTGCACAGCGGGTACTGCTTGGAGTTCGCCGGGTAGTGGATCAAACGAATGCCTGCGGGAGCAACGGTGTTGCCGTGGTTGCAGACCGGGATCTTGTCGTCGCATGGCACGCCGAGCGCTAGATCCACGCCACTGCAAGTCGGGTCCGTTTCGCCGGGTAGCCAGGGGACGCACTGCCCGGATTCCGGCGGTGGCGCGCCCGCACCACACTGAGCGTCGCAGACCGTGGCCACTTTGTCCACGCAGCTCTGCGTCCAGTTGCCCGGTTGTCCCAGGGGGCAAGACAGCCCGCAGACGCTAGCGACCTGGGCGACGCATGTGCTGTCCCAGTATCCGTTCTTGGAGCAGCAGTAGGAGTCCGCTTGGCAGACCTTCTTGACGCACGAGTCGCAATTGCTTTTGAGCGCTTGCCCCTGACTGCACGGGTCGTGGGAGCAGCTGTGCGAGTACACGCTGTCGCAGCAACTCGGGTCAGCTTGGCAGACCAGATCTACGCAGGCATCGCAGCCGGCTGTCAGACCGCCGCCGGTCTGACACTTCGAGTGACTGCAGCTGGTGCCCGTCTTGGGCTCCTTGCAGTAGCGGCTGAATTGGCAATCCGCCCCGGTGACGCAGGGTTCCTTGAGGCCCTTGTTCACGAGGCCCGTGGGCAGATCGTCCACACTTCCAGTGGGCCACTGGTAACCGGTTTGCGCGTCGGCCTGGACTCCGCCATCGGGCTTCTCGTCGAAATTCTGACAGAAGGGGTCGCAGGGATTGCCGACGCAGGCACTCGGCGGCGAAAGCGACTTGGTGGCGCTGTTCGGCTGCAGTTTCCCTTTGCCCACCACCTGATGCCCCTTGCAACTGGCCTGCGGCTCGGCGTTTCCACACGCCACCAGGAGGCCCGTCAGCATCAGACCCCCGAGGGTTGCGAAAAGGGCCCAGCGGCGCAGATAGCCTCCCGACTTGGTTTCGCTCACCCCGCTGTCAGAAACGGTTCGCATACATTCCGAAGAACGGTCGCAGCCCTGGGGGCTTGAGGCTGGCCACATGCGGGTTTTCCGGCCGCTAGCTGGCGACGCCAGCTGGAAGGACTCACCCCGACAGGCCTAGCTCGGGTCCGGCTCAGGCTCAGGGCTACAGGGCCCCCATTGGCCGTTTTCGCAGATTTCGACGCCGACGAAGCAGTTGTTGATCTGGCCGTGAGATGGCAGCGTCACCTTGCAACTGCGCTGGCTGCCTTCGACACAGACCGCCTGCGACCCGCTATCCGGGCCGGGAGACGCGTCTAGATGGGTAGGACGCGCGTCCGCTCCGGTCTCGCCGGTCTCCCCTGCCACCGGCGACGGACGTTCCC
Organism: Polyangiaceae bacterium; assembly: GCA_965222375.1. Classification (GTDB taxonomy): domain Bacteria; phylum Myxococcota_A; class Polyangia; order Polyangiales; family Polyangiaceae; genus JACKEA01. Next base: position 1,270,690 of record CBDCTZ010000015.1, on the reverse strand, counting down.
CTGAAGAACCGCACGCCGGCAGGCCAAGTACCACCACCACCAAAGCAGCTTCGAGTCGCATCGATTCCAAAGAACGGAGCGCTCGGTCAGTCCTTTAGCTTGGTTCGCGATTTTCTGCCCGCGGAGTGAAAAGCGGCCCGCCGGCAGCTAGCGCGGCTCGAGCTGACGGCTGATGGCACTCTTTGCTCGGGCGCGGCCAGAGGCGTGTGGGGCACGTCTCCGTTCCAGAACGATTGCCCGTCGCCTACTGCGACATTCGGGGCATGGTGCCGTTCAAGTACTCCTCCACGTTCAGGTACCCGTCCTGGTCGTCGTCGAGCTCCGCCTTGCCGCTTTCAGCCGCCCCCCAGTAGCGGAGCTCGAAGGCATCGGGCATTCCGTCTCCGTCGGAATCCGCGCAACCCGTTGCAGAAGGGACCAGCGGGGGCGTCGGGGTGTTGGCCTGGGTCGGGAGGCCGCTAAGTCCGTTTCCCTTCGCCGTTTCTTCGAGGGCGCGCTGGTCGTGGGAATCCATTTCGCTGATCCAGCTACCATGACAATCCACCCGCGCGTTGGCACCCACGTCGCCGAGCACCGAGGTGTATGCGTCTGCCGCGCTGCGTACGGTAACCGGGATCCAAGCCGGGGGAAGAGCACTCGTGCGCCTGAAAGATTGCGGCAGTGGTTCCCCGACGGTCGCACCTGTCTTGTAGTAGCACGCGATCATTCTCGAAGTGCCGGTCCAGGGGTCGCCCGTGCCGGTGGCGTCGTGGGGTCCAATGTTTCCGCTCGCAAAGATCGATACCGAGGCAGAAGGCTTGGGCGAGCACGACCACGTGATCTCCCAATTGTAGGTCCCGGTGGAGGGGCCAGGCTTGAAGTAGTTGCTGACCGCGTCGAACTTCGTGGTGTACGACGACTGCAGAGCGCCCTGGCGCCAGTTGTACACGACGTTGTTCACGATCCGCGTGCCGTCGGTGGTCATTTGGGGATTGCGGTGACTGTTGCTGTGAAACAGGTTGGCGTGGAGGCTGACGTTGTAGTGATTGGTGGGCGGATCGATCACCGTCCATACGCCATTGATTTGAGTCTTGTAGCCGCCCGTCAGTTGAGCCGCGGTTGGGTGGTTCGCAGTTTCTGACAAGATGGTTCGCTGCACCGAAACGTCCGCCGAATCCTGCTTGATTTCCGCGATGGGTTCGTTGACGCCGTTGGTGACGGTCAAGGCCTTGTCGTTGGCCCAGCTGAGTGAAAGGTGATCGGCGATGGTGTTCCTCGGGCTTCCGAGGCTGAGTCCAATGTTCCCGTACGTGCCTGGGGTTCCCGGGGCCATCACCCCGGGCCTGCTCTTGATGAAACGAATGGCGACATCGTTGGCCCACTTGAATCCGAGGCCGTGTTTTCGAACCGTGACGCCTCCTTTGGGTGCCGTTTGACCGGCCACATAGAGACAGCGAGCGCTCGTTGTCCGCAATCGTGAGTCGAGGACGATCGTGCCCGAGGTCCGAAACACCACGAAGTCGAATCGATCGCCCGAAACACGCCCCAATGCGTCACGAAGGCTTCCCGGTCCGCTATCGTCGACGTTGGTTACCTCGAGGATCCGGATTGGTAGACTTCGGCAGGGCTCGAGTGCGCGGGCACCATGACCTTCCGCTCCGGGGAAGGCCGGAACGAGACCCTGAGCCTGATAGGGGTTGTCATGGGAGCCCGAAACCTGCGTTCCATCGGGACCACTGTCCCCGACTGTGCCACCCGCGTTGCCCTGCCCGCCGTTGGTGTGTCCCGCGTCGCTCTGCCCCGCGCCGCCCTGTCCACCACCGCTGGCGCCACCTTGCGTCGAAGGCGTCCCACCACGTCCCGGCTCCACGCCGTCGCTGCAACCAAGGACCAGCAGGGAGACCAGGAGCGGTGAAAGGAGGCCCTGGCGCAATGAGGCGTGCATGTCAGGGCGTCGTTGCAGCATGCAGGCCAAGCGCTGTAGGGGCACCAACTGACCTGCTTGCGCGGATGGGCCGTTTGCTTCCGTCGAGCCACTTTGGACCGTCGAGGCCCAATTGGACCCGCAGGAACAGCGCAAGGGCGCAGCGGCTCGCTGTTGGGCCTGCCTCTACCAGCGCTCCATTACGCGCGGGCTTCAGGCCAAAGCTCCTCCGGCAGTGGCGCGGATGCTCTGTCGCTCATCACGCCCCAAGTCCGTTGGAGGGCTTTACGGCGCCACCTGGGTGACGGCCTCGTGGTCGGTCTCGGGAACCGGCGGCACGACCGTGGCCTGGATGTGCGCTTCGCGTAGGTCCTTCAGCACAGCCATCATCGCTTGGCGCTAGTCGCGACTTTCCAGAGCCCGGCCATCAAGCACGCGAAGGCGAATACTCCAACCAATGGCGCCAACATCCCCGCCCAACCATAGCCCACGCCCTTGGGCGCAGCTCCCTGGGAGAACGCCACCGCGGCGATACCGACGCCGAGCAGTCCTTCTCCGCCGACGAGCCCGGAGCCGAACAAAATCCCGCCGGAACGTCGCTTGGATCGCTCCTCTTTGGACTTCGAGCGGCGGTCCAACCACCAGCGCAGCGCACCGCCCGCGAAAACCGGAACCATCGTGGAAACCGGCAAGTACACCCCAACTGCGAAGGGCAAGCTCGGGATCTTGAGCAGCTCGGCAATGACTGCAAGAGCGACGCCCATCAGGACGAGCGTCCACGGCAAAGAGCGATCGAGGACGCCTTCAATCACCAGCTTCATCAGAGTTGCCTGGGGCGCGGGCAGCTCCTCGGTTCCAAAGCCGTAGGCGCGATCGAGCAGAATGACCGCCAAGCAAACGAAAGTGGCGGAGGACAGCACGCCGACCAGTTCGCCAATCTGCTGTCGCCTCGGCGTAGCCCCCAGCAGAAAACCTGTTTTCAGATCTTGCGACGTATCTCCGGCTATCGAGGCCGCGATCGCCACGACACAACCCACGGTCAGGGCCGCGGCGCGCCCCGCGTTGCCCGTGAAACCCAGGCCGAGGAATACGGACGACGTCACGATCAGCGTGCCAATGGTCATGCCGCTGACGGGATTGGACGTGCAGCCGACCAAGCCGACGATGCGCGATGACACGGTCACGAAGAAGAACGCAAAGATCACGACCAGCACCGCAGCAATCGCGCGATGCAGCGGTCCGCCGACCACGGCGAAAACCTGTGGCACCAGAGTCATCGTGAGCAGCACGATGGCCAGGCCGCCGGCGACCACGGATAGCGGAAGGTCCCGCGCCGTACGCGGCACCTGCTGCTCCTTGTTTTTTACCCGACTCTTGATCTCTCGCGTGCCCAGGCGAACGCTTTCGACCATGGTCGGAATGCTGCGGATCAGGGTGATCAGCCCGCCGGCCGCCACTGCGCCGGCGCCGATGTAGCGCACGTAGCGGGTCCAGATCAGGCTGGGGCCCATGTCGGTGATCGTCTTGACGGTCTCCGGATAGAGCGGAGCCGTTCGATCGCCGCCCCAGATCGCGATGCCCGGAATGATTACCAACCACGACAGCAGACCACCGCCCACCATCACGGCTGCGATCCGCGGCCCCAGGATGTAGCCGACGCCAAATAGCGCCGCCGACAGTTTCGAGCCGAGCTCCGCTTTCGGCAGCAGCGGTAGCGGGACGGTCACCTTGTCCGGAAAGATCTTGAGGGCGCCGGCGAGGAACTTGAACAGGGCGCCGGCCCCGAGCCCCAGGAACACGTTCTTTGCTCGCGTGCCGCCTTGCTCGCTAGCGACCAACACTTCTGCGCACGCCGTACCTTCAGGGTAGGGCAGTTTGTGGTGCTCGCGTTCGATCAAGAACCGACGCAGCGGAATCATGAACAACACCCCGAGCAAGCCGCCACATAGGCCCAGCAGAGTCATCTGCAACAGCCCTGGTGCCAGCTTCCAAAGAAACAGCGCTGGCAAGGTGAAGATCACGCCACTTGCCACCGAACTCGACGCCGAGCCCACGGTCTGAGCCAGATTGGCCTCGAGGATGCCGCCCCTCACGCCGCTGCGCGCCATCAGGCGAAATGCAGCAACGGTCATGACGGCTACGGGAATCGACGTCGAGATCGTCAATCCAGCGCGAAGCCCGAGGTAGGCGTTTGCCGCACCGAAGGTGACCCCGAACAGCATGCCCGCGACCACGGCTTTGATCGTGAACTCCGCCGGACTCTCGCTCGCCGGGACGTAGGGTTGGTGCTCAGATCCGTCTGTCTTCATCGAGGCGGCGGCATGCTCAGGGGACCCGTGCCGTGGGTCAACTGTCTTCGGCTCTAGCCTCTCGCGAGCTGCTCTAGTATGCGTTTCGCTCCCCCGGACGACATCCGGTTGATGAGGAGCAATGCTGTGACGCAACGCAGGGTCATCATTATTGGAGCCGCGGGTCGCGACTTCCACAACTTCAACACGCGCTACCGCGAGGACGAGGCGGTCAAGGTCGTCGCGTTCACCGCCGAGCAGATCCCGGGGATCGACGATCGTCGCTATCCGCCGGAACTTGCTGGGCGTCTCTATCCCGAGGGGATCCCGATCCACTCCGAGTCGGAGCTGCCGCGGCTGATCAAAGAGCTCGACGTCGACGAGTGCGCGTTTTCGTACAGCGACGTGCCCTACGAGCACGTCATGCACGTCAACGCCATCGTCACTGCCGCGGGGGCGTCGTTTACGCTTCTAGGCCTGAAGGACACCCTGGTCTCTAGCACCAAGCCCGTGATTTCGGTCTGCGCCGTGCGCACCGGTGCAGGCAAGAGCCAAACGACGCGTCGTGCGATCGAGCTCTTGATGAAGCAAGGCCTCAAGCCGGTGGCCATTCGTCACCCAATGCCCTATGGCGACCTGGCCGCACAGCGAGTGCAGCGCTTCGCCAAGCTGGAAGATCTGAAGAAGCACGATTGCACGATTGAAGAAATGGAAGAGTACGAGCCGCATATCGTGCGCGGCAACGTCATCTATGCCGGTGCCGACTACGAAGCGATCCTCCGCGCGGCCGAAAAGGACCCGGATGGCTGCGATGTGATCGTCTGGGACGGCGGCAACAACGATTTCACGTTCTACAAGACGGACCTGTACATCACGGTGGCCGATCCGCATCGGCCCGGACACGAACTGGGCTACTACCCGGGTGAGATCAACGTCCGCCTCGCCGATGTCGTCGTGATCAACAAGATGGACTCAGCCGAGCCCGCCGGCGTCAAAACGGTGAAAGCCAACGTTGCCGCGATGAGCCCCGATGCGACCGTGATCGAGGCCAACTCGCCCGTGCGCATCGCCGACCCCAGCGTGGTCAAAGGCAAGAACGTGCTGGTCATCGAGGACGGTCCCACCCTCACCCACGGCGGCATGAAGATCGGCGCGGGCGTCGTGGCCGCGAAGGACCTCGGTGCGACCCTGGTGGACCCGAGACCCTTCCTGGTGGGCAAACTCAAGGAGACCTTCGAGATCTACCCGGACATCGGCACCATTTTGCCGGCCATGGGTTATGGCGAAGAACAGCTGCGAGATCTCGAAGCGACCATCAACGCGACGGACTGCGAAGCGGTCGTGATCGGCACCCCCATCGACCTGGCCCGCATCATCAAGATCGAAAAGCCCCACACCCGCGTGTTCTACGACCTCGAAGAGATCGGAAAGCCGAACCTCGAAGGCATCTTAGGCGACTTCGTGTCCAAGCACGTCAAAGCCTGACCAGCTGCGGGCGAGCGTCAGTCTTTTGGATCCGGCTCAAAGCGAGCAATAGGCACCCGCTGCCGCCCCTCTTCGACGGGCTGTGGCGGACCCGGAATGCACCAGCGCTCTCCGGCTTCGATGCGATCTTGCAGCGCCTGCATGGCCGCGTGGTCCTCGCTGTCGATGTAGTCTTCGGCCTCGAGCCGGGGCACCTCGCCCCTGGGATCCCGCGCCAGGTGGTAGAGCACGCGAGTATCGAGCTTCACGCGATAGGTCAGGGACCAGGCCTCGCTATGCGCGGGTGTCCATGCCGTCAGTAGTTCCATGGCGCCCATACGCGTATGGATGTAGAGCGCGCGGCTTGCCCACTGGGTGACGCCCACTTGGCGCGAGGCACGATACACGGCCAGCCCAGTCGCTTTGGTGAGCCCACCCAGTCCGCGTAAGTCATCGTCGCGAAGCTGAGGCGCCAGGCTCGCGAGGTTGTGGCCCAACCACGTGCCGGGCTCGTGGGTCGGAATCGCGATGTAGATGGAGAGCGGAACGAGTCCCGCATAGTCAGCCGCGGGTTTCAGAAGCTCCCGGGCGCCCGAACTCAGCGTCTCCATCGGGCAACCGAAGCCGAAGATCCCGCCGGGTAGCTCGGCTCCGTCCACGAATACCCAGCGCGGCATCGGCATGCCCTCGGGGCCGAAGGTGAGGGCATCGAGATTGCGCACCAGCTCCAAGAACGGCGCTGAGTTGGTCCGCAACGGGTCGACCACATGGTCCGGTGCGATGTCCATGCCGATGGGCGAGAGGTCCAGATGCCTGGCGTTGCCCGGCGTCGCGACCACGAAAGGGCGCAGTCGCTCGAGCAAGCGTGGATTGCGCGGTGCGATGCTCACTTGGCCGCCTCCCAGCGCAGGGGGATGTGCCGCGACCCATTGCGCGATTCGGGGCGACCGACGATGAACGCGCGCTCCCCAGCCTCAATTCGCATTTGCGCAGCCTGATGCGCGCTGGGATCGTCGCCGGGCATCCACTCGACGTCTTCGATCATGTCGTGCGCGCCGGAGAGCCCAGCCTCGACCCGCGAGGCATCGACATCAAAGCGAAACACGCAGGTCGTAGCGCGGGTGTGCGCTGGAAGGTACGCAGCTCGCACCAGCAACGGAGCAAACCGCGCAGTCGCCGGCAGGTGGGGCGAGTTCCACTGCACCGTGCCCGTCACCTGCCTCGCGCGCAGCGCGGTGACGGAAAGTGCCAAGGTGGCCACATCCAACGCCGCTCCGTGAAATCCGTCGCTCGCGAGATCGAAGGCGCATAGCGAGTAGCCCAACCACTCGTGCTGCATCAGGGTCGGGATCGCCATGTACATGGAGACCGGCACCAGCCGGCTAGCGTCGACATCTCCGAAGTCTCCGCGCAGCGCCGGGGGGAGATCTCCGGCCCGTGCCGACAGCCCCAGCACAGCGCCCGGCAGTTCAGCGCAGTCGTAGAACGCCCAGCGCGGCATCGGCATGCCACGCCGCCCGAAGGTCGCGGCGTCAAGGCGTTCGAGCAAGTCGAGAAAGGGAGCGCTGGCCCGTAGCATCGGATCGAACACGTGGTCCGGTTCGAAGTCGTGCCCCAGCGGCGATAGATCCAAGCGCTGCTGCAACCCGCGCGTGGCTACGAGATAGGGCAACACCTCCATCTTCAACCAGAGCCTTTTTGTCGCGCGATGAGCCCGCCAATGAGCAGCACGGTGCCGAAAACCAGGTGGACGGTACCTCGCCCCTTCGAAGCCATTTCGCTCGATGCTAGCCCGAGCGAAGTATTTGGGTCCACAGCTTCCGGCGTCGGCGACCCTCGAGCTAGTGGGTTATGCTGACGACCTCGTGAACGAACGCTTGCACATGACTTCTCGCGCCACACTTGTCGGACTGGTCCTCCTGTCACTGGTCGCCGGCTGCGGAGGCAGCGACGATTCGCCGGGGCAACCAAGCTTTGATGCGGGTGTGGCGGACGCATCCGACGCGGGCCCCACGGATGCCGGCGCGGATTCCCCGGCCGCGGACGCGCCGAGCGACGCACCCGCGGATGCACCTGCGCCGGGTTGTGATGCCGGCAGCGTCGCCGATTGTGCCCTAGCCGATGAGCAGCGGGCATCCGACAAGATGGACGGCATGCTCGGCGACCCCAAGGCACTGCTCGACTACATGATCGCAGTGCCCAAGGGTGGGGACTTGCACATGCACCTGTCGGGCTCGGTGTATGCCGAGAGCTACATGCAGTGGGCCCGGGACTTGGGTGGCTTCTGCATCAAGAACAGCTCCTTGGCGCTGTCCAAGTCCTGCAGCAACACGTCGACGTCGTCACCTGTACCGACGCCCGTAGACGCTTTCTTCATGGATGTGGTTCGGGCCTGGTCGATGCAGGACTTCGTGCCGGGCGTGGAGACCGGTCACGACCACTTCTTTTCGACCTTCGGCAAGTTCGCGGCCATCTCCGGCAAGCCGTATCACTCGCGAGGGCTCGCCGACGTGATGTTCCGCGCTGACGACGAGAACCTGATCTACGTCGAGCCCATGCTCCATTCGAATTCGACAGCGGCCAGCTGGGGAAGCGCGGTGTGGACCGGTGGCACGGTAACCACAGCCGCATTGCCGCAATTCCACGCCGATCTGCTTGCATCGAGCGGCCTCAACGCTGCGGTGCAAAACGTCGTCAGCGACATTCAGAACACCGAGTCCGGCGCCAGGCAGCAGCTCGGCTGCGACGGCGCCAACCCGGCGCGGGCTTGCCGCGTCACTGCCCGTTACATGGCCTACATCTCGCGCAGCGGAAGCGGGCCCCGAGTCTTCGGCCAGATGGTTGCGGCCTTCGAAGCCGCCATGGTGGAGCCTCGCCTCGTCGCCGTGAACCTGGTGGGGCCCGAAGACGGCTCCAAGGCGCTCAGCGCTTACGATCGTCATATGGAGATGCTCGGCTACTTGCACGGGGCTTATGCGGGCAAGAGCCCACTTCGCATCACGCTGCACGCCGGCGAGATCACGCCCAAGTACCTACCGCCCAATGTTAACATTGCTAACATTGACCACATTCGCAAGGCCGTGCAGATCGCGAAAGCCTCCCGCATCGGTCACGGCATCGACGTACTCGGGGAGTCCGACCCTCAAGGCCTGCTGACGGAGTTGAAGCAGAAGGGCGTGATGATCGAAATCGGATTGAGCAGCAACATACAGATCCTGGAAATCAGCGGCGCTGCGCATCCCCTCGCCAGCTACTTGCAGGCTGGCGTTCCTGTGGCGCTGGCGACCGACGACCAAGGCGTGTCGCGCTCGAGCATGGCTGGCGAGTACTTCTTCGCGGTTCAAGATCAGAAGCTCGACTACAAGACGCTCAAGAAGATGGCGCGAACGAGCCTCGACAAGTCGTTCCTTTCCGGACCAAGCCTGTGGGTCTCCCTCGACTCTCTCCAACCGGTGCCTGAATGCGCACCGACGTCGACCAGCTACTACGGCGACCCCCTACCGCCCACTGCCTGCCAGACCTTCCTCGACGCCAGCGATAAAGCCACCCTTCAGTGGGAGCTCGAGCGCCGCTACCGCGAATTCGAAGCCCAGCAGTGAAGCAGCGGAGCTGACCCGACAACTCCACAGGATCTCCACGCTCCCTGTCGCCCACGCGCACGTGCGTTGCACGCGACTGTGCTGCGCTGGGGTATGCGAATCGTCCTGATAAACGTGCCCCACCCCTCCATCGGAAGTCGCATCCCCGACGATCATCTACCGCCACTTGGCTTGCTCGCCATCGGCGGCCCGCTCTTGGATGCAGGCCACCAGGTCCACCTGCTCGATGCTGATCGCGAGGCGCGTCGGGAACGGCTTCGTCACGTCTGGAAGGACGGCGAGTACGGCGCGACCTCTGTGGCGAAGATAGTCGAGGCGGCTGCGAGCCTCGAGCCCGACGCCGTCCTATTCGGTCATTCCGGTTCCACCGCCGCCCACCCAATCGTCGCCGAGCTGAGCCGAGCCGTACGCCGCGCGCTGCCCGCCGTGACCATCGTCTACGGGGGTGTCTTCCCGACGTACCACTACCGAGAAGTTCTTGCTCGAGAGCCGCAGATCGATGTCATCGTCCGAGGCGAAGGCGAGCAGACCTGTCTCAGCCTGATCCAGGCTCTGCAAGAAGGGCGCGACATCGCGACAGTGCGCGGCTTGGCCTATCGAAACGACGACGAAGTCCGCACGACCCCGGATGCGAGCGTGATCTACGACCTGGACGCGTATCGGGTTGGCTGGGAGCTGATCGACTTCGAGGACTACAGCTATTGGGGAGGCAAGCGTGCGGTGGTGGCTCAGCTGTCGCGAGGCTGCCCTCATCAATGCAACTACTGCGGCCAACGAGGCTTCTGGTCCCGTTGGCGACACCGGGATCCTGAGAAACTCGCCTCAGAACTCGCCTGGCTTCAGCGCGAGCATGGAGTCGAAGTCGTGAACTTCGCCGATGAGAACCCCACGGTGAATCGGTCTGTCTGGCGCAGATTCCTCGAGGCGCTGATCGCCGAGGATGTAAACATGACGCTCGTGGGTTCAACGCGCGCCGACGACATCGTTCGCGACGCTGACATCTTGCACCTATACCGAAAAGCCGGGTGGACCCGCTTCCTGCTGGGCATGGAGAATACCGACGAAGGCACCCTTCAACTCATACGGAAGGGGGGAACCACCGCGACAGACCGCGAAGCTGTGCGGCTGCTGCGCAAACACGAGATCCTCTCAATGGCCACCTGGGCCGTCGGCTTCGAAGAGGAAACCGACGCCGACTTCCTCCGCGGACTCAAGCAGCTCATCACCTACGATCCAGATCAGATCCAAGCGCTGTTTGTCACACCTCATCGCTGGACGCCGTACTATCGCATCGCGGCTGAGCGGCGCGTCGTTCAGACCGACCAACGACGCTGGGACTACAAGCACCAGGTTCTAGAGACACGCCACATTCCGCCGTGGCGCGTGTTGCTTTGGGTCAAGCTCGTCGAGGCCGCTGTGCAGCTTCGCCCCCGGGCGCTCTGGCGCACATTTCTGCAGCCGGATCGGCGCCTGCGCGATGCAATGCGGTGGTACGCCGAAATGGGTCGCAGGGTTTGGTCCTACGAAATCAAAAACTTTCTGCTTCGAGATCGCCGCGACGACAGCGGGCCAACCCTGCGGGAACTATGGGGCGAGCCCCAGGACGCCAACGAAAGATCGATGTTGCTGCAACCGTCGAGGTCGCGTCGATCAGCTGCCCCACTCCGCCTTGCGCCCAAGCCTTGATCCTGGTCGAAGCGCCGCGTCCTTCATGCCCAGCCCCGCGCGGCGTGTCCAATCAGGCGAGAGGTCCACGGCAGCAGCCTCTGGACCCAGGTCAGCTCTGTTGCCATCCAAACAAAAGCCAGGGGAGGGTTTGGTCTGCAACAGAGCTGCCCTGCTGCCCTGAGTGACGCCGGAGCTGCCCTGGCCCGGGGCGCCCGCGGCCGCCCAGCTCGAAACTCCCCGCTCAGAGTGATATTGGGGAGTCATGCTTCGCCTCTACAACAGCCTGACCAACCGCGACGAAGACTTCAAACCCATCGATCCGGCTGGCAAGCGCGTTCGCTTCTACTCTTGTGGCCCGACGGTCTACGACTACGCGCACATCGGCAACTTCCGCTCGTTCCTCAACGCCGACGTGCTGCGCAGAACGTTGGAGCTATGCGGTTACGAGGTCGAGCAGGTCATGAACATGACCGACGTAGGCCATATGACCGAGGACGATCTGGCCGACGGCGGCGGTGAAGACAAAATGGAGGTCGCCGCGCGTCGCCTCACCGAGGCGAAGAAAGCGGGCACGCTCCCCGCCGGCGCGAACATCGACGCCAACGACCCGTTGGCTGTTGCGAACTTCTACGCAGATGCGTTCATTCGAGACGCTGACGCCTTGGGGCTGGAAATCATCCGTGACGCCAAGCAGCGTCCGGAGCTCATGCCGCGGCCCACTCAGTACGTGCAGGCGATGATCAGCATGATCGAGACGTTGATGAAGAAGGGACACGCCTACGTTGCCGACGACGGCGTCGTCTACTTCGACATTCAGTCGTTTCCTGACTACGGACAGCTTTCCGGGAACACGCCGAACGCAATTCGCTCTGGCGAGGGCGGTCGCGTGGACGACGCGACCCAAGAGCTCAAGCGCCATCCGGCTGACTTCATGCTGTGGAAGCCGGACACGACCCACTTGATGCGTTGGCCCAGCCCCTGGGGCGAGGGCTACCCCGGCTGGCACATCGAGTGTTCCGTGATGGCGCAGGACTTACTTGCGGGAGATACGGGGGGCGAAATCGATCTCCACTCTGGTGGTGAAGACAACATCTTTCCGCACCACGAGTGCGAGATCGCCCAGTCTCGAGCTGCTACGGGTGCGGACGCCTTCGCACGATACTGGTTTCACACTCGCTTCTTGCGCGTCGAGGGCGAGAAGATGTCCAAGAGCAAAGGCAACTTCTTCACCCTCGAAGACATGCAGAAGAAGGGCGCATCGCCCGCAGCTCTGCGCCTCGAGTTGATCAAGACTCACTACCGCAGCCACGCCAACTTCACCTTCCAAGGCGTCAAGGACTGCCAACGTCAGATCGACCGTTGGAGCCGCATGCAGAAGTGGCTGACGACGCATCAGAAAGTGGCTGCGCCCAAGCAGGGACCCTTCGCTGTCGGGTTGGCTGTCTTCAAAGAGGCCCTGTGCAGCGATCTCAACGTTTCCGGCGCCATCGCCGCCCTCAACGATGCAGCCGGTCACTACGACATCCAAGCCGAGCCGCCCGGAGACGGTGACGGCACACTGGCGGACGAGCTGGCGGCCTTCGAACAGATGACCTCGGTCCTGGGGGTGCTGGAACTGACTCAAACCGCGGGCACCGAAGCCGCAGGTTTCGACGTCGGCAAAATCGAGTCTCTCATCGAGCAGCGCCTGGCCGCACGCACAGCCAAGGACTGGGCGGCGGCGGATCGCATTCGGGACGAGCTGACTGCCATGGGGATCGCCATCATGGACGGCCCGGACGGCACCACCTGGAAACCCAACGTGGCCTGAAGCCGCCGAGGGTTGCGTTGGAGTCGGCTAGGTTATTTGCAAGCGGCTTGGCAGGCGCGGAAAGCGTTCTGGCAGTTTGCCACGTTGGGTAGCTTCGGCGCGCCGCCTTCGGTCACGCCCGGCGTCAGGCAACCTTGTAGAGCCGACTGACACTTTTGCACGCACGCCTTGGACGGACCACTCGGCTTGCTCGCTCCCGCATCCTTGGGCGGCGGGGCGCCCGAGTCTTTGGGCGTGGTGGTCGGTTTCGTGATGGGCTTCGGCCCAGGGGTTGGCTTCTTGCCGCCAACAGCGGGGCTTGGCGCGGGATCCGCTGGGGTGGGTTCGTCGGTTGCCGCCGGGGTCGGGGTTTCGGGCGCTGCGGTGACAGCCGGTGGCTCCTCAGCTGTGGCACTTGCAGACGGCGCCGCATCTGAAGAGCGCTTGCAGGCCAGCAGGGCCGCCAGGAGGAGGAAGGGCGAAAGGTACAGCTCGGTTCGTCGTGTCATGCTGGAGTCCGATCGAAGGGTCGTGTCTGAGCGTCTTGTCCGGTCATGCGTCGTCAAAAAGAATTCGAGCATCAGCTCAGCCGTTGGATCAACCGCATAGTGCGTAAAATCGCGCACGCCCGTTGCCGCAAGCACTTCTTTGTCGATGTAGAACTGGCGGTACGCTGCTCAGGGGGCGTGGCGTTGGTCGGACTCCGGGATTAAGCTCGCCCGCCATGGCCGGGCTCCGGATCAGCTGGCTTTCGGCGGGCATGGCGGACGTGCCCAGCGACGACGCGTGGATGGATGACCGAGAGCATCGTCGGATTGGGACGATGCGCTACGCCAAGCGCCGCCACGAGTCTCGGCTGTCGCGCTGGACTGCCAAGACCACCGTGGCGCGGGCGTTGGGACTTCCCACTGGCGCCGAGGGGCTGAGTCGAGTGCAGGTGCGCAATGCGAGCGACGGCGCTCCGGAGGTGCAGGTCGATGGCGCGGAAGCGGGCATCGTGATCGGCATGACGGACCGCGCGGATTGGTCTGTGTGCAGCGTGCTGCACGGCGAGCTTCGAGTGGGCTGCGATTTGGAACTGGTGGAACCTCGTTCCGCAGCTTTCGTGCGGGACTACTTCACGGCCAGCGAGCAAGAGTTGGTCGAGGGCGCCATGGAGCGCGACATGATCGCCAATTTGATTTGGTCGGCGAAGGAAAGCGCGCTCAAGGTGCTGCGTACGGGCCTACGTAGGGACACTCGAAGTGTCGAGATCGACTTCTTGGGCGACGAACACGGCGGATGGCAGAGCTTGGTGGCGATCTGCGACGGAGCTCGATTCCCGGGCTGGTGGATACGCTACGACCAATTCGTCCTCACCTGCGTTGCGGCCGCTCCGTCGAACCCGCCCGTGAGCTTGTTGGATCCGCCACCCCTCGCGTCGGCCACGCCGTCTCATGCCTGGATGGACAGCCCGATCGTGGGGGGCTGAGCGGATTCACGGCTTGTGCCGAGCGGCCTAGGAGGGTTTGGCGCAGCCCCAGGCCTTTTGCGTCGTGCGGAAAAAGAGCGGCCATTTTACTGGAGCGCCGTAGGCGAAGAGCGCCGCAGCGACGCAGTGCAATGCGCGCGTGTGCCCTGGCTTTGGCTCGATCGGTAGGCACGTCCAGCTGGCGTCGATGCCGCGCATGAGCCCGGAAAGGTGGGCGCTTGGGCCGAGTTCGATGAAGAGGTCCACTTCCGGCGCGACCGCCCGCGCGGTTTGTTCGAACAGAATCGGCTTCGTCACCATGCCCACGAAGTGATCGACGGGCAGGAGCTGCGGGCCAACCACCTTGGCGTCGAGACTAGAAACCAGCGTGGCGGCGATCTCCCCAACTGGAGGAAGGTTGGGACAATTCGCCTTCATGTAGTGGCCGCCCTCGGCTACCAGACGCGTATGAAAGGCATTGGAGACCGGCAGCGGGCGAACCTCGATGCCTCGTTCGGCCGCGGCCGCCATCGCGCGCTCGACCGCATCGCGCTCGCCTGCGACGGCTGCCTGCTCCGGGCCGTTGTGTGCGGCGATGATCGCGTAGCCGCCAGCGCCCTCGAGTAGCTCCTCGGTGACTGCGGTGGGGCAAGTGAATACAGCCATGATGCCCGCAGCATCCGGGTTGAATTTCGGAGACCCAGCGCGCCCCATGAACGCACTGAGCTGCACCAACCCTTCCAGGTTCACTGCACCGGCCGCAAAGAACGCGCTCTGCTCCCCTTGGCTGTGACCGGCAACGACATCCGGGCGCACGCCGACGATTTCGAGATAGCGCGTCCAGAGCGCCGCGGTGAAGACGATGGCAGGACCTGCGGCTTCCACGTGGGATAGCCGCTGAAAGCGAGCGTCGTCTTCTTCCGGACTGGATCCGGTGTCGGGTCGGTATGCCGTGTCACTTATCTTAGGTGCTCCCAACTTCGCGAGCACCTCGTCGACTTGCCTGAGCATCAGGCGTGCCCAAGGGAAAGCGTCGACGAGGCTGCGACCCATATCGAGTTGTTGGCTGCCGTGCCCGGGGCTATGCCCGGCGAAGGGGAGATGCTTTCGAGTTCTTGAACGCTGGTCGCGAAGGCGTTGTCGCGTATGATCCCGCCGACGCTCAGCGCTGGTACGTCACCCCCCAGGCGTGCGAGAAAGCCCGCCGGGTCGCGTCCCGAGCGTTGGCTCGAGATGCGCGTCTGGCCATGCGCCTCGGATTCACCCGAGGGTGTTGATTCTCGCGAGCCGCCCCATGCGGGGCATCGTCGCGGGTTGCATGGATCGCGCGGCTGCTTCGGCTCCGCGGGCATTGCCCCAAAGCACCACTCGCCTTCCACATGGCCTACACAGTGCCCCGCTAGTGCTAGGCGATGGCGCAAACCGGGCGGCTACTGAATCTCGGAGTGGTCTGGCTGGCCCAGGCAATCTTGCCGACGCTGCTCTTTCTGGCATTCGCCGAAGCCCACGAGATGTGGCAGTGGGCAAGCACAGGCAACTGCCCAGGCATGGCGCCGGACATTCCGCCGGAGCCCTGCACCTGGACCGAGTTCGTGGATCGGGATTGGGGTGCCTTAGCCTGGATGGGTCTCATCATGTACGCGATAGAGACCGTAGTCTTGGCAACCTGGTGCGTGCTGGCCTGGGCTGGAGACCGTCGGCTGCGCGACGCCAAGTATGAGAGGTGGCGGATCGTCTGGCTTTCGGCGTTCGTGTTGCCGGGCGTGCTCGTTTTTGCATTTCACTGGCTGATCTACGGCTACGTCGCGCTCCTTCTTGCCGTGCCGCCTGTACTGGTATTCGCAGGATTAGCGGCCGTCGCTTGGCGATGGGCGAATCCTGCTTGGGCGCGCGTCGAGTAGCCGTCGACCGCGTGGCCCCGGCGCGGCTGCCGCGAGAGCTTGAACGCTGCCGCAGGGCCGTGGGACGTGCAGTGCCTGCAGTCGCGCCAAGTTACAAAGCGGCTCCCAAACCAATCGCTGGAACGATCGCAACGGGGTGGAGCCGACCAGGCTAGTTTCAGGACGTTGCGGCCTTGTCGCGCAGCAATGCCTCGGTCAGCTCCCAGAGCTTTTTCGCGACGGCGGGGCTGCAGGCCTCCGCGCTGGCGCGATCGACTTGGCAATCTTGGAAGTATTCGCCCTTGGCGTCGGCGGTAGTGGGCGAGGCGGCGCACAGGACGGTCGTTGCCGCACCCTGCGCAAGGGTCTTGGTGAAGGGCTTGGCGAGGGTGATGGCGATGCGGGCCAAGAGCGAGTTCCTGCTGATGGAGGTCGCGATGAGTGCGCCCGGGTGCAGGGCGTTAACGGTGACGCCGTCGCCGTCGAGCCTTCGTTGGAGCTCCTTGGCGAAGAGCACGTTCGCGAGCTTGGCTTGGCCGTAGGCTTTCATGGGCGAGTAGCCGCGCTGCTTGGGCGGCAAGTTGTCGAAGTTCAACTTCGGTGGCGTGCGGTGGGACCCGGACGAGACCATCACGATCCGCGCTCGCGACTGCTTGAGTTCGTTGAGCAAGCCTTGGCACAGCGCGAAGTGGCCAATGTGGCAAATCGCAAAGCAGAGTTCGATGCCGTCCGCGCTCTCGCTGTACCCCGTGGGATAGATGCCCGCGTTGCAGGCGAGCATGTCGATGGCTTTGCCTTTCTCCGACTTGCAGAAGCCAGCGACTGACTGCAAGGAGGAGAGGTCCAGCTCGGCGGTCTCCGTCTTGGCGTGCGGCACCAGTTCCGCGATTCGTCTGGCTGTATCGCGGCTCTTGTCCAAGGATCGGCAAGGCAATACGACCGTCGCGCGCGCGCTGGCCAAGGCCCGAGCGGTTTCGAAGCCGATACCCGTGTTGCAGCCCGTGACCACCGCACGCTTGGCTGAGAGATCGACCCCTTCGAGCACTTCGTCGGTGGTGGTGCGCGCGTTGAATCCGGTATCTTCACTCATGGTTGGCACCGAATACTTCGCTCACTGGGACCGTGGCGAAGGCGCTTGCTCTGTTCACAGATTCTGCAGCTCCGCTTGGCTGAGCGCGCGATCGAATAGCCGCAGATTGGACAGCGCCCCGGTGAAGCTCGCGGTGGCCGCCACCCCAAGCGAAGTTGGATCGACGTTGTGCGCGCCCACCGAGATAGCATTGTAGCGGATGTAGTCTGGCGCCAGCGGGTAATAACGTATGTCGCCGGTAATCGGAGCAGAGGCGACCTTCGAAGCATCCACCCAAAGCGCGTAGCTTGCGCCATCGTAGGTCAAAGCGAAGTGGTGCCAGCCGGGGGACAGACCTGCCACTGAATGGGTCAGGTCCGGAGACAGGTCGCCACTTGTTGTATACAGCTTCGCCTCCAGAGTGACTCCGGATTGCTGGAGCTGGTAGCCAAACGACTTGGAGACGAACATTTCGGGCAAGGCCGTCGGGACGCTCCAGTCGGCGCGATAGGCGTCGAAGGCGACAGTGATCTTCGGAGCGTTTATGCCTGGGAAGTAGGGAATGCCGGCGTATTTGCCCGTTTCAAACTGTGTTGCCGTCTGCGGTGTGCCCGTCGGCCCCGTCAGGCCGCCGAGGGTCAGCAGAAATGGGGCGATGTCCTGTCCCCCTGTGGTCGCCGAGAGCGGCCATGATCCGATTGCGGGTGATTGCGCCCGCTGCCGCGCGAGGTGCGTGTCCCACGCGGTCTGTTGCAGCCGTGTCTGCAGAGCAGCGGGGACGTTGAGCCCCCCGGAGCCCAGGCCCAGCGGTGAGGTATTGGTCAGCGTGGCGTAGAAAACGCAGGCCGCGAGGTAGGTGCCGTTTTCGTTGGGGTGCGATCCATCTGAGCTGTGCAGGGTAAGCGTGGGATCCCTCCTGGCGCGCTCCCAGGCGCGGCCGACCGGCGCGACGCCTGCGCCGACGGCCTCAGCGTGGCGCTCGTAGTAGTGGTTCACCGCCATGTCCATGGCGAAGCGAGACTTGTGGGTCACGACATCCGTGCTGCGCGCCCAGGTCATGAACAGCAGCGTCTTGGCGCCCGCCGCTGTGATCTTGGAATCCAGAGAGAGCAGTTCGGGTTTGGCGTTAGCTTTGTAGATCCAAGGCTGCTGGCTTTGGTCCTGCAGTACGACGTGGTGCCAGCCTTGGGCAATCAACTGGTCGACGGCCGGATTGACGTTGTGGTCGTCAAAGGTCGCACCGCCCGGTGTGTGTTGCGCGACCACGAAGGAAACCGGCGATTGGCTCGCTTCGGACAGCTTGGCGAGGACTGTCGGTAGTGAGTTGACGGCGGTGTAGCTATTGCCGATGAACAGCACGCGTAGCGTAGGCTTCGGACCGGCGTCGCCGGGCTCACCATCCGCAGGTGGCGCGTCCGGAGCGGCGTCGCTCGCGTCGTGCTCGTTCGCGTCCTGGCCACTGCTGTCGCTGTGATGGGACGAGTCCGTGCTGCCCGCATCCTGGGCCGCTCCACTATCGACCTGGGGGTCGGAGCTCTCGCTCGAACACGCGATGACCAGCACCCATGCAATAAAATGCAGTCGCGCCAAACTCGATCGGCTGAACATGTGCCACACGGCCAGAGCTTACGCTGACGGAGCCCGAACTGCCGGTAGAAACTCGCCGGAAAAGCAGCAGGTATCGCTTTGCACGGGAAGTTTGCTCGGCCTAGCCTCAGTCATGCCCGATGCGAGAGCCTCCACCCTCGTCGGTCGCGCCGCGGAGCAGCGATCGATTGAGGAGTGGCTTGTTGCCGACGAGCGCTTGATCACGCTGACGGGCCCCGTGGGAGTGGGCAAGTCGCGCCTGGCCCGCGCGGTCATGGACAACGTTGCGACGAGCGGCGCCTTCGAGGGCACGCGCTACGCGTGCCTGGCTGGCGCGGCGGATGAAGCAGCCCTGCTCTCGGCATTGGACGAAGCCGGCGTGGCAGAAGCGCTGCTGGGTGGCCAGGAAAGCTTGGGCGGTGACGGCGCGTTCTTGCTGCTCCTGGATGATTGCGAGCCCGCGGTGGCATTGCTCCGGACGAAGCTGGACGACTGGCTCTACAGGCATCCCGGGCTCAGCGTGCTGGTGACCTGCCGCGAGCTTCTCGCATTGCCGACGGAGCGCGCAACCGAGCTATCGCCCCTCAGTCACAGCTCAGAGTTCGAAGGCCCGGCGGCGGAACTCTTGGTCGAGCATGCACGGCGCGCGCGCCCCGGCTACGAACCAACCGCTGCCGAGCGACCAATTCTGGTGGAGCTGCTCAAAGAGCTGGACGGTTTGCCCCTCGGCATCGAGCTGTCCGCGCCGAGGCTCAGCGTCATGGCTCCCGCGGCGCTGTTGCACCGCATGCGTCAGGGCGGCGGGGCAGCTCGAGGCGGGGGAGAGTTGCCGCGCGCCTTGGAGTCGGCATTCGCAGGAGCCTGGTCCGCTCTCGACACCACCCAGCAGCGCGCGCTCGGGAGGCTCTCGGTGTTTCCCGGTAGCTTCGAGCTGGAGGCGGCGGAGGCGGTACTCGATGCGGCCGCCGGGGGAGTCGAGCTGACTTCCGCTCTGCGGGCGCGCTCCTGGCTGCAGGCAAACAACTCGGAGGACGGCGGTGTGCGGCTGCAATTGCTGGCGTCAGTCCGCCGCTTTGCGCAGCGCCAGGCCGACGCCGAGCAAATTGCCGAAGCTCGTCAGTGCCACGCGGCCTACTTCGCGGACTTAGCGGAGCGTGGAGCGACCGACGAGGGCTTGCATCTGGAGCGGCACAACTTGGACGCGGTGATTGAGTCGGTGCTGGGGCGTAAAGATCTCACGCGACGCGAGGCCGAACCAGCGCTCCGCGTGCTCAGTGCGCTGTATGCGAGCGCGGACCAGGCGCCCCCGCTACGACATCTTTCGGTGCTGGACGGAGTTTTGCAGCGCAGTCGGGACTCGGGCGCAGATCCCATGTTGATCTGTCGAACCCTGGTCGCCACGGGGTCAGCGCGCCAGCACGCGGGTGACGGTGCGAGCGCGCTGCGTGACCTTTCCCGGGCGGACAAGCTGGCCAGTGCGTTGGAGCGTTCGGAATTGCGCGGCGCGGCTCGCCTCGGGCTTTCCAGGGTGCTGCACGACCAAGGCGAGGCCGGACTTGCCGCACAGCACGCGCAGGAAGCACTGACGCTCCTGTCCACAGCCGGAGACCTGCTGGGCGAAGCGCGAGCACTTCGCGCGCTGGCGCGAGCGCGGGCCGAATTGGGTGAAGATGCAGCTTGCGTTTTCGAGCGGGCGTCGGCTTTGTTCGCGTCCCAACAAGATGACGTCGCCGCGCGGCAAGCGTGCATCGATCTTGCTCTTGCCTATCTGGATCGAGGTCAGCACGAAGCTGTCTCGAGGGTGTTGCACGGCTTGTCGGGTGCAGACGCGGCGCCAGAAGCGCTGCGGCGGGATCTGACTGCGGCGATGCTCGCTTACGATCGTGGGCAAGGCGGCGATGGCAGCCAGCTTCAAGAGCTAGCTCAGCGCGCCCGGGCGCTTCAGGACGGTGCCTGCGAGGCCCAGGCTTTGGTGCTCGCGGCCCTAGCCGCTGCTGGATCCAAGAAGTTGGGTGAAGCCCACGCACTTCTCCGCGCAGCTGACGGAATCGGAGCACTGGGCGCGCGCGTGCGTCGGGTGGCCCAACGGCTCTCGACGTGGCTGGACGCGGAGGTCCTTGCGCCGGAGGCTGGCGAAGCAGCGCCGAGCGTGTCCGACGAGGACGCCAAGAGGTGCTTCTGGACTCGATGCCTGAGCCGAGCCCTGCGACCCCAGGCCTACGTTGCACCCAAGGCACCGACGGATGCACTCGTCATCGGAAGCGCCGGGCGCTGGTTTCGCACGCCGGGCGGCCAGGCGGTGAGCCTGCATCGGCGCCGAACCTTGTCACGCATCGCCGATGCCCTGGCGCAGCAGAGAGAAGCCGACCCAGGCAAGCCGTTGAGCTGGGCCGAGCTCCAGGCGGCAGCCTGGCCGGGAGAGAAGCTGGTCAAGGACGCCGGAGCCCACCGCGTTCGGGTGGCTGTGTCGAGCCTGCGCAAACTCGGGCTGGGTGAGTTCTTGCTCACCCGTGGTGACGGATACTTGCTCACGACGGACTGCCCGTTGTTCGTCGACGCATCGGAGACAGCGCGGTGACGACCGAGACCATCGGCTTCGCTCTGGTCCCTCACGCGCTGCGTGACTTCGCGCGCAAGCGCGGCCGTGTCGGCGGATGGCTGATCGCGGTGGCGGTACTCGGACTGCTGTTCGGCACGTTCTGGCTGTTCTGGAGTTTGATCCTCTTGATCACCGGGCTGAGCATGCGCAACGGCGTCATCGTCTTCTTGCTCGGCGGTGTGGGGCCCACCCTGGCGTCTTTGCTCATTGCCTGGGCTGGCGTGCGGCGACGGCGAGACGCCGAAGAGCTGGGGGAACTCTGCGTGTATGCCGAAACCCAGGTCGACTTCACTCTGTCGGAGGCGGCACATCTGCTGCGCGTGCCGGAAAGCCGCGCCAACCACTTGATGCAACTGGCGACCCGCGTGGGTTGCGCGAAGCTGGTGCAGAGCTCAGGCCTCAGGGCGGCGCTGCCCATGGGGCCCGAGCGCCAGCGGTTAATCGCCTTCCGACGCACACGCCGTTGGCGCGCGCTATTGCTCGCCCTCGCCGCTCTGCCCGTGTTGGGCTTCGGCGCCCTGTTCGTCGTGATTGGCGTGGCCGGCATCGCAACCGGCGAAGGCGTCATTGCCCTCGTCCTGTTGGTCCCCGGCGGACTCTTCCCCCTGGCGGGTGCCATCTTTCTAGCGAGCCGGGCTCTGAGCAATTGGCGACGAGCGGCTCGCGCCGCGCGCCTTTCCGCGGTCGTGAGCGCTTCTGGCGTGCACACGATCGAGCAGCTTGCCGAGCGGCTCGAGCTGCCCGTGGCCGACACGCGCAGTGTCGCCGTGGAAGCGCTGAAACAGGAGATCGTCCCGCGAGATCGTTTGGCCCAAGTGCTCGAGCCAAGCGCCCCCGGCGCTCCCCGGGCACCTCAGCCCGCGCAGATGAGCGGCTGGGTCGGTCGCACCATCAACGGGGTGTGGCGAGTGGATGCGCTGCTGGCTCAAGGAGGCATGGGCGCCGTGTTTCGAGCCACGCATCTGTCGAGCGGGACCAACTACGCACTGAAGATCATGTTGCCAGATGTCGCCAACAGCCCCGATGCGCTAGCGCGCTTCGAGCAGGAGGCTCACGCGGCAAGCCAGCTCGGTCATCCGGGCATCGTGACGACCCACGAGTTGGGCCGCATCGACGAACGGACGGCCTACATCGTGATGGACTTACTGGAAGGCGAGAGCCTGGAAGCTCGGCTTCAGCGCGTCGGCTGCTTGCCCTGGGAGGAAGCGGTGCGCATCGCGCAACAGATCGGTGAGGCCCTGACGTGCGCCCACGATGCGGGACTGCTGCATCGAGACCTGAAGCCCGCAAACGTGTTCTTGGCACACACCGCTGAAGGGCAGCGCGCCATGCTGCTCGACTTCGGATTGGTCAAGAACCTAGACCCGAGTCACGAGTCCCGCCGGACCACGAGCGGCGTGGTTGCGGGAACGCCGCTGTACATGTCACCGGAACAGGCACGCGGTGAACCCCTGGACGTACGTTCGGATTTGTACGGGCTGGCGGTCGTAACCTACGAGATGATCGCCGGCGTACCTCCTTTCTTCGACAAGACAGTCGCGGAAGTTTACGCGCGACTGCTTCGTGAAGCGGCTCCAGCACTCGGGCAAGTTTCGCCCGGCGGCTACCCAGCGGAGCTGGAGCAGGTGCTTGCACGCGCTTTATCTACGGATCGGGAGCAGCGCCCTGCTCGGGTTGCGGAGTTGCTACAGCAGCTGTCCGCGCTGTTACCGCCCTCGCGGGCTGTCGCGGGCTGACCCGGATCAAAGCTGGAAATCCCCACACTTCGCCTTCCCGTTGACCAGTTTTTGACCGGGATTTGATGGGGTGTGACCGCAGACCGCCGCGTAAGTCACCTGCGAAGCGCAGCTCGTTTTGAGTGCGCACAGCAAGGAGAAAAGAAGATGCGACACATCCTATGGTTTCCGGTTTTGGTGCTTTCGGTCGGCTGCAACCTCGGCGGTAAGAAGAGCGGAGGCGGACAAGCCTCCGCCAGTGCAGGTGCGCCGGCTGCGGCCCCGGCCGCGGGAGGTGGCGAGCTCGCCAAGGTCAACCTCGACCCGCTACCGCTCACGATTCAAGTGAAGAAAGGCGGCATGGGCGCGATGGACATGTCTGTCGCCGACAAGAAGAGCGTCACCGTCGACGTGGGCGGCGGCGCGTCGATCAACATCCGGCCCGAGAGTGAGAAGCTCCCCGCGATCAAGAAGGAGTTCGAGAAGGACACGATCATGTTCCCCTTCAAGAAGTGGGAAAAGGAAGCCGACAACCTCGCGATCTTGCAGTTCGATAGCGATGGCAAGAAGGGCTACATCGGCGTCATGCTGGTGGACGTTGGCGGTAAGGGCTACCGCTGCAAGACGACGGGACTCGATGGGGTCAAATCCGTCGAACTGGCGGAGAAGCACTTGGAGGCGTGCAAGACGTTAGCGGCGAAGTAGTGCTCTTGGGGTGTGGCCTTGCCGCGGGCGGCAAGGCCGTGCCCGTAGCGCATGCGGTTGAGTCGGCACAGTTCTAGCGCTAGTGCAAGCTTACTGTCCGAAGCTAGTGGGTTACAAGTGGTGAGGGAGTGACGTCATCCCATGCGAACGCCGGAGAGTGTTGAAAACTTATATGCATAGCGCATATAAGCCTGCGTTGGAGTTCCAGTAGCGTTGAGCGCTGTGGTTGGGTTTCGAGAGTCAGCGAGCGAGTTCGTGAGCAGTTGCAGCGGGTTGGGTTGCCGCCGGCGCAGGCTTGAACTCCATGGTGCCGTCTTCGAGGTCGCCGACGCTTAGGCTAACCGTGTCCAGCGCGTAGTTCTGGAACAGGCGCCAGGGTGCTTTGGAGCCCTGCTTGGGAAACTTGTGCATGGCGCGCTGCACGTAGCCAGATGTGAAATCCAAGGCGGGCAGGGGCTGCATGGTTGGGTCCGTGAGTCGGGGCGTGCAGGAGGCGTAGCCGTGCTCTTGCATGTGGTTGAGCAAGCGGCAGACATAGCTGCAGGTCAGATCGCATTTCAGTGTCCAAGATGCGTTTGTGTAGCCGAAGGATGACGCGAGGTTCGGTACGCTGCTGTACATCATGCCGCGGTACATGAAGGTCTCGGCGAGGTTGACTTCTTTGCCGTCGACGAAGAGCTCGATGCCGCCCAGCACCAGGAGCTCGAGCCCGGTGGCAGTGACGATGAGGTCGGCTTCGAGTTCGTCGCCTGACTTGAGTCGGATCCCGGTTTTCGTGAAGGTGTCGATGTGGTCTGTCACGATGGACGCCCGGCCACTACGAATCTCCTCGAACAAGTCTCCGTTGCGGACCACGCAAATCCGCTGATCCCAGGGGTTGTAGCTGGGCGTGAAGTGCGTGTCGACGTCGTAGCTTGGATCGAGCTGCTCTCGAACGTGCTTCAGCAGTAGGCGTTTGACGCCTTCCGGTCGCCGCCTCGACAGCGTGAACACCAGCATGCTGAAGATCACGTTCTTCCAGCGCGTGATTCCGTAGGCAACCATCGGCGGAAGGCGGCGCTGCAGCCACAGCGCCATTGGGTCCTCGGTGGGAAGGGCGATCATGTAAGTCGGCGAGCGTTGCAGCATTGTGACGTGGGCGGCGTCCTTGGCCAGCTCTGGCACGAGGGTCACCGCAGTGGCGCCGCTG
Organism: Polyangiaceae bacterium; assembly: GCA_965222375.1. Taxonomy (GTDB): domain Bacteria; phylum Myxococcota_A; class Polyangia; order Polyangiales; family Polyangiaceae; genus JACKEA01. Next base: position 1,245,785 of record CBDCTZ010000015.1, on the reverse strand, counting down.
CCGATCACGATGACGCGCTTGCCCTCGTAGTCGATGTCGTCGGTCCACTTCTGAGGGTGGACGATGCGCCCGCGGAACTTGTCCCTGCCAGAGAACTCGGGTGTGTAGCCCCGGTCGTAGCGGTAGTAGCCGCTGCACATGTGCAGGAAGGAGCAAGTGAAGGTTACGAGTTCGCGCTCTGGTCCGCGCTCCGCCTCGACCGTCCACCTGGCGCGCCGGCTGGACCAGGTCGCGCGCTTGACGTGGTGCGAGAAACGGATGTGCCGCTCAACGTCGTTTTCTTCAGCGGTGTCCTTCAAGTACTGCAAGATCGATGGCCCATCGGCGATCGCTTGGTTTCTGGTCCACGGTCGGAAGGAATAGCCCAGGGTGTACATGTCCGAGTCCGAACGGATCCCCGGATAGCGAAACAGATCCCAGGTGCCGCCCATGCGCTCGCGACCTTCCAGGAGCACGAAGGTTCGGCTGGGGCACTTCGCCTGCAGGTGGCTAGCGGAACCGATGCCCGATAGACCGGCACCGACGATTACGACGTCAAAATGTTCAGGCATTGTTGTATTCACGCACCGGGCGCGTGCTCCCTGGCTTGCGCTCGGCGCCGCTGGCTACGGTCGAGTGTGGGACCATTGCGCGGCCGCTTCAAGGCGCGGGCTCGCAAGCATCATGCACATGCTGCGGTCGAGCGGGTGTGGCGTGACTTTCCGCGCGTCTGGCTCCCGGCGCTGCTCGGGTTCTCAGGTTGGCTGAAGTTTCGGCGTTCCCTCGCGGAATGGACCGCCCCGGCGCCTAGCGCGCGGCAGCTCGCCACGCAGACCTGTGCCCGCTATCCGAGCGCGACAAAGGGACCGCTGCTGCTCAGGCTGTCCGCGACGCTCCGCCACTGCCGCTCAACCGTATGGACCGCTAGAGGCAACCCGGAGCCGCTGGGCCGTATGGCCCACCAGGCTCGAGGTCAACAACCAAGTTCCGGAATGTCCAACCCCAGGGCGGCCGGACCCCCGCTCCCCACTCAGGGTGGGAGGTCGTTGAGCCGAAGAACAGTTTCAGTCCGCCTCCGACGCCAACGATGGACCCGGCTGCTGTGCCGTTCGTAGTGATCTTGGCGCCACCTGGCTCGGTCCAGATCAGCGTGGCCTTCCCTGCGACCGCGTCGAACACGTAGCTAACTTTGTACGTCGTGTCTGACTTGAGAGCGTACTTGGTCGTGTTCCACTCTCCTGTCTGCGTCAGTACCAACTCCTTGGGCACGCTGTTCTTGACGTTGGAGTTTCCGTACGCGGAGAGCTTATTGTAACCCGACGGAACCGCTGAATTTCTGAGCCAGAAGACGACGGTGAAATTCCCTGGTGGCGTGGTCACGTCGACATCGAACGTGACGGTCGCCTTCTTGTAGTGACGCCCTTTTTCGGTGGGAATAGCGATGACCTGCTGGGCCGACCCGGAGCTGGGCGCCTTCCAGGGAGTGCTCCCCCACACGCTGATCTTGACTGGCGATTTGGCCGGGCACGCCGCGGGCCCCCCGTATCCCCCCGAGCCACCGGCTGCGCCGACCCCTGCAGTTCCCCCGGTACCGCCCGAACCAGCAGCTGCGCCCGAGCCCGCAACACCGCCGGAGCCGGTTGCCGCATCGAAGCCAGGAATTCCACCTAAACCTGTCACCCCGCCAGTGCCCGCGGCTGCGTCGCCGATCGGTTTGGTGGCCGTTTCACCATCGTCAGCGCCGCAGCCGAGGACGGACCCACAGATCAGCGGTAGGAGCGAACGATACAAGGCCATCATGTTGACCATAGCACGGGCACCCGAGCCCTGCCGTACGATCGGGATCGGTCTATCTCGATGCGCTGTTCGTCAGCACGAGGGATGGCGGTCAGGTCACCAAGCGAGCCTTCTACATCGCGCTGGGCGTCAGTCTCGAGGGGTGACGTGACGTCCTCGGTATCTGGGTCGCTCCGACGGCCGGGGCGAAGTTCTGGCTCACCATTCTGACCGAGCTGAAAAACCGTGGTGTCGACGACATCTTCTTCGAAGGACGTCCGTCTGCATGAGTCAAGTTACACAGAACCTGGATGGCCCTATCGCCGTTGTGGACGTGCGTTGTCTGAGGCGGAGAGATGGCTGGCGACCGGCCCTTGCGGTCATGCCGCGATTGGCAACCCGCTCGATCATTCTACCCGCACCGAATTGACGCATATGGCGGGCGATCCCGATCTCGTACCCATCCTGCGCGAGCGTGCCCGGCGGCTGCGGTCAGCGCTCGATTGAGGAGCTCGCCAAGTCGATCGCGAAGGAGTGGCTCTGGTCCTGTTCGGGTTGATCGCGGCTGGATTTATACTTGCATTTTGAATATATCTGACTAATGTCAGTTATATGCTCGAGGAGGAGCAGATCGCGCAGATACGGAGGTTCAACCGCTGCGTGGCGAGAAGGATCGGTGCGTTGGAAGACCGCTACCTCGGGCAGAAGCGTCCCCTTGGTGAAGCGCGAATACTCTTCGAAGTGGGCCGAGGTTGCACGTCCGTCAGCGAGCTCAGGGGGCGACTCGAACTCGATTCGGGATACCTGAGTCGCCTCCTGCGCTCCCTCGAGACCCAGGGCCTAGTAAGAACAATAGCCGGCTCTTCCGACCGCCGGTATCGAACTGTACGGTTGACTCGACGCGGCCAGCGGCAGAGCAGGGACTTGGATCGCAGGTCGCATCAGTTGGCCGCTTCGCTGCTGCAGCCGCTGAGCGCCCGAAGCAGGCGGCGGCTAGCCACAGCAATGGCCGAAGTCGAACATCTGCTGCAAGTGTCAACTACTCGATTCGATCGAGTGGTTTCGGGATCCAGCGACGCCCAGTGGTGCCTCAAACGCTACTACGAGGAGTTGGCGCTGGTTTTCGAAGAGAGCTTCGACGTCGATCGTGCGCTGCCCGTCGCCACCGGTGAGCTCGTGCCGCCCCGCGGTGCGTTTCTGGTGGGAAACTGGGATGGCCAACCGATCGCATGCGGTGCGGTGCTCACGCTGGAGCCTGGAGTTGGCTACATCAAACGCATGTGGGTCGCACCCCGGGCGCGGGGCGTCGGTTTGGGCAAAAGGCTGCTCCTGGCCCTGGAGGAGCAGGCGCGCCATTTGGGGCACAGCTGCGTTCGGCTCGAAACGAACCGAGCACTGACCGCGGCAATCGAGATGTATCGAGCATGTGGGTACCGTGAAGTCGCCCCCTTCATAGACGAGCCCTACGCTGACCACTGGTTTGAAAAGAACTTGCCTGCCGCTCCTGAGTGAAAACATGGCGTCAACACCGTCCGGAGACTCAACGTCCACTGCTCCCAAATGCAATTCGCGAAGACTGCTGCTTGAATCCCGAGTTCAATTCCACCCACTCGGAGGGCGGCCCGAGGAGACCTCATGAAGTTCACGGAAATCGCGTATGAAAAGCACGGGGCAATCAGGATCATTCGATTCAATCGTCCCGACGTCCGAAACTGCATTGGGCCCACCACCCATCGAGAGCTGGTCGAAGCATGGACGGAATTCCGTGACGACGCGGAAGCGAAAGTCGCGATCATCACGGGCACTGGGGACAAAGCGTTCTGCTCTGGAGGCGATCTCAAAGCCGGCCACGCCCTGGTCCCGAATAGTCCAGTGGAGATCGAAGCCCACAACCAAGGCAAGCGTCCTGGCATCTTGGGCCCGAGCCGATGGACTGACGTCTTCAAGCCGATCATCGCGGCGGTAAACGGCGCGGCCTATGCTGGCGGGTTGGAATGGGCCTGCTTTGCGGACATCCGCATTGCTGAAGAGCACGCGACCTTCGGGGTTACCTGCCGGCGCTGGAACATCGGTTTGGCGGATGGCGGGACTCAGCGACTGCCGAGAATCGTTGGCTTGGGTCGAGCCATGGAGCTGATTATTACAGGTCGGGTGATCAACGCACGAGAAGCTGCGCAGATTGGGCTCGCTAACGAGGTAGTTCCCAAAGGCAAGTCCTTGGAACGAGCGATGGAGCTGGCAGAGTTCGTGGCGGAACTCCCACAGCCTGCGATCCGAACCGACAAGGAAGCCGCCGTCCGGGGCTTTGGCCTGCCGCTGGCCGAGGGATTACGGGTGGAGGCAGAGTGCTTCAACCGCTCCATCTACGATCCTGCAACGCGAGAAGGTCTTCGGCAATTCCAGGAACGAGATCACCCAGACCGCGATGCCAACCAACTACCGCGCACTCCGGGCCTCATCCGAGACTAATCGTGTCCGCGTAAATACTCCTATCCCGACGATGCGGCACTAACCTAACCTCAATCAGTGCATGAAGGGCGTTGCCCTCAGGTAATTCGACTTGGGTGTCTAGCCCTGCAAGCGTTCCCGCTGCTAGTTTCAGCTTACCGAAACAAAGTGAGTAGATACAAGATGAGTTTGCCCCGCATTGCTAGCGTTGTCGTCTTGATCGGTGCCTTCGGCCTCGTCGTTGCCTGTGGGAGTGACGGCGCTTCGCGAACCAACACCGGTACGGACGCGGGCGGCGGGGGGGCGAGCGGTAGCGCGGGCACGGGCGGGGCAAGCGGTAGCGGCGGAGGCAGCAGTAGCGGGGGCGCGGCAGGAGCAGGGACGGGCGGTAGCACCGGGGGGACCGGCGGCGGAGTGATCGGGACGGGCGGGTTATCCGACTCAGGAACCGACGCCGCCACGGACGGACCGTGCGTGGTCATCACGCATGTCCTGGCGACGGTGCCGCCAGGCGGCGGAACCAAGTGTAGCTTCGAGATCAATACGAGCCATACGCCAGGACTCGTCAACGTCCACCTCAACAATGGTTGGGGATTAGTCTGCGACGTGGGAAGCAAGAGTGGGTGTGGCTCTACTAATTCCCTCGCCGGTTGGTGGTTGGAGGGCCCAAATACGATTGCCCTGTGCAATGCGGCCTGCACCTCGTTCTACAGTCAACCAACGGGCGAGCTGACGGTGCGCTTGGGTTGCCCGACAGTTGGGTGCAACTGAGTCGAGCGGGGAGCGCTAGTGCAAGTTCGACGCCGGAACGCAACTTTTCAGCCGTCAACCCCAAAAGCCACGTTGGAGGGCTACCGTTGCCGAGGTCGCCCAAGGTGCAAAAGTCGAAACTTGATCTGACAGTCGCCCTGGATCCACCCGGTGTCCGAAGTTGCTTCGACTGTCAGCCGTGCCGCCAGGCGGTCGCCACCCGCTCGGGGCCTGTCTGCGAGCAAATGCCAACAGAGCGTCCCTGGCACGCCGCTAGCTGACGCCATTGCGTGGGCCACGCAGCGCACGCCCTCCCTTCCGCTTCGCGGGCGGGTGCGTTGAGGCTCTGCCCGGACCGCCGGCGCTTGTAGCCCTCAAGCGTCGACTCACTGCGTTCGCGTGCTAGCGCTTTCGCATGGGGGAACCGCACTGGCGCGCGCTCTGCCCGGCTGCAACCGCCCGTGCCCGCGCAACCCGAGGACTCCCGCCACACCTGAGACGCCCACAACTACGCGCCGCCGCCGAACCTGCCAAGTCTTAAACGCGGAAAGGTGCTCCCGGAAGACCTGAAGCAAATCGTCATGCGCTGAAAGGATCCGGAAGACCACTACAAGACGGTGGCAGAGTTGGCCAACGCCCTCGCGAACGCAAGCGGGTCGCGCATTGTCCGCATTTCAGAAACTCCATCGGCAATGACCGATCCCACGCGATCGGACGCTAGCGCAGCGGACATCGCCACGGTCGTCGCGCCGGTGGACGCCGGGAAGCAAGTGAAGCGGCTAGACTAGTCGCGCCTGCTGCAAGCACGCGGCTCACAAGTGCTTCAGATAGAGCACCCAATCCGACGTCGACGGGGACTTGAACGACTGGGAGCCACTGGAAAGCTGAACTTGCCTTGTCGACTGAGTTTTGCCGTTGCGTGGATTGTACCACTCTTGCGCATAGGTACCGGCTCCGCTGCCACCAACGTTGACTGTAAACGTGCCACCATTGGGCGCGTATTCCAGATATTCCTGGCCGACGCGCGCCAGACAGTACCCCGTGGATGCAAGGTCGGAACGGGGCAGGAAGTTCTTCAGACTGAGCCTCGTTGCCCATGTGCGGGTGCGAGCCATTGCATCGTCCGCTCGGGAAAAACCCAGGGCATTGAAGCCGTTCCCAGCGTTAGTCGCGGCGTCGACGGTCAGCAGCATGAATTCGAAGCTGTAGCCTCGCGTGAAAAGTTTCCACGACCACTTCCGCTGGAAAGTCGGCTTGTCGCCAAAGTACGCCGGCCTGATGTGATCAGTGTCGAGAATGACCGCCTTGGTGCCGTCCGCATCCGGCCAGTTTGCATTGTTGTCACCGCCCAGGGAGACCCAACCCGCGTTGCTAGCCAGTAGTACGGCGTTGAGTTGCGGCCTCATCTGGTTCGTGAATCCAACCGGGTGCGACGCCGCTCGCGTTCTCCAAGTAGAGCGGGTTCTTGCTCGACACGGACAGCAGCGTCGGGTTTTGCAAGGAAGTGGGATCGCCACAGCTCGGGGTCACGGTTCCGCCACCGCTACCGGAAATGCCACCGCCGCCACCCGAAGGTGAGCCGGCCGTCGCGCCCGCGCCCCCTGACCCGCCGTTTGCGCCCTGCCCGCCGCTGGCAGAGCCAGCGTTCCCACCGGACAACGCTGGATCCGCGCCGTCATCGCCCCCGCAACCAAGTAGGGCCAAGCCGGACTCGACCAGCAGGACTCGCCGAATCAATGGTGCTGTGCGCGCTTTGGCTGGGGTCATCATCTGCTCACGACCTATCTGGTGGTGAAGGGTGCGGCCATGGCCGCAAGCTGCGTGCCTACCCAAGATCCCCCGGGAAAACTGATCATCATACCGCCCTCCGAGGCAATTTCTCTAGTTGGCACCGCGGAGTCGCGCTGGGTCCGCGTGAAGGCCTCGACGGTCTACAAGAGAATCCCGGACCCATGCCGACTACCGAAGCAGCTCGCGCACGCGTGGCAGGTAGCCGGACTTCGGATAGCTTTTCGCAAAGCGCCGTGCCCGTGCCCGCGCTTCTTGCTGGCGCCCAAGCCTGATCAGCGCCTCAATGGCGATCCGTTCTCGCTCTTGCCCCATGACCGCCCGCGGAAAGCGTGTGTGGCGCTGGGTGAGAGATAGAGCGAGCGTGGCATCACCCGAAGCAAGAGCTTTTTGTGCGCGCATGAGTAATTCAGACTCAGATTCCGGGAATCTCGCCGTGGGCGGCCGACCCGGGGCCGCGGGCGTGGAAACGTCCGAGTCAATGACTGAACTCGGAATGGGCGCAGCAGGCAGCGGCGCTAACGGTGAGCGCGGTGCAGCTCGACGCGCCGGCTCAGCCGCTACCGGTGGAGCGGGTCGAGTTCGTGGTTTCGGTGCGCCGACAGGTTGACTGCGCGCCGCTTTCGTCGGCTGCGGAGAGGGCGTGTCCTGACCCACGGTGGCAATGCTGGCACCGACCCCACCAGCGACCATGCCCGCGGCAAACCAAGGCGCCACCGAAGTCAGAAACTTGCCGGCACCGTATGCAGTCGTGCCACCAGCGGCGAGCCCTCCGATCGCTGGTGGCGAGAGGAGCGGCGCAACACGAAGCGTCAAGCGCTCCACTTCTTGCTCCGTCGGATCACCATCACGATGGGCCCGGACTAACGACCGCAGCAGCGGTGATGCTTGGGATTCGGAGTGGAGGATGTGGTGTGGGTCGCTGTCAGCCATTGTTCAACCTCTCGAGCGCTGCTTCGATCCGCGCGTGCGCAGCTCTGAGCCGCGTATACCCAGTTTGAAGCGGGCAATTGAGTAGCTCCGACACCTCCCGCATCGTCAGTTGCTCCAGTTCGAACAGCATGAACGTGGCCCGCTGGGGTTCAGTAAGCTCTTCCATGGCGCGGCTGAGCAGAGCTTGCGCACGGGCCTGTTCGAGCTGCGCCTCTTGGGTGGCGGGCACTGATTGTTCTGCGTCCGGGGCGTCGAAGGTTTCTCGCCGCCGCCCGACACGTCGCCGGTATTCGGAAGCGACTCGCATCACGATCCCGAAAACCCAGGACCGAAGCGAACGGGTTTCGTCAAAGCTGCGGAGCCTGCGATCGATAACAATAAACACGTCTTGGGCAGCATCTTCAACGTCCGCGTGGTTTACACCTAGACGGCGCAAAGAGCGCCACACAAAGCGCACCTCCGATTTGTAGATCTTGGTCAGACGCACATGTCGCGGCGAGTCTTGCACGCTGCTATCAGCTACAATCGCCTCGGGGGGAACTTCGGGAGCTTGGATCGCAGCGCGCATCGCCACCTCACAAAGGAAACCTAAGTGTGAGAAAGAGCTCGAAAGCGATCGCTGCACCTGGCGTGAAGTAGAGTTCCCGGTCGCGTCCGGATCGGTCCTGGAAGACTACACTCTGGCGTGTCAATGAGGCGAGTACGAAGCTACTCGTTCCGACCTGCATCGGACCAGCAACGTTCATCGACGCGAACCCGCCGGCACCGGCGTGCACGACGGCTCCGCTGTCGCGATTTGGGGAAACAAGACCGATCCCCTTGGCGGACAGGCTGCCGATGGACAGCCGGGGGCACACGCCAAAGCGGAAGCGAGAGACTTCTGCGGTCCGGCAAGCCGTGGCTTCCGCCTGGGTGAGCTCGAGGGTGGCGCTGCGCTCGCCAGGGATGCGTGCGTCACGCCACCGGGTCACGGCAACGCGGGCCTCCCAGCCCGGGCTGAGCTCAGCAAAGGCCCCCAGTCGCTCACCCCAGGAGACACCCAGCAGAAACCCGCCACCCAGAACAAAGCCAAACTGTGCGCCAAAGGTCTTGGGGTCGGGGGTTGGCTCCGTCGGTTCCGCCTGCATCGTACGCGCGGGTTGCGGGGGCAGCCGGCGCGGTACATCTCGGGTCGCGTCGGGGTTGACCGCCAGCATGACTGCGAGCACGAGGGCCTGATCCAATTCGCGGCAGTCCGTGCCGCTCACTGAGAACTCGCGCTCCCCGACAAAACCTTCGGCGTCTTCCACGTTGAGCTTGGCGCGGTAACCACCCAAGGCGCGTTGGTATTCGATGATGCCGACGACCTTGCGCGTGGCGCTCGAAACTCGTGCCAGTGGTCGCCCGATTCTGCGCTCGACCGCCGCTCGCAGCTCCTCTTCGCTAATGCAGGTCTCCGCTCCGGGCAGCCGAAGCAGGGTCAAAGAAGACGCCGCCGCAGACTGCGCATGCGCCGACGTTGCGATCACCAGTGAGACCGCGAAGCCCACAAAGAACGCCTGGCACCGAGCACTCACAGGGTTCGACACGCTATCGGTTCCGCCAGTCATTCACCAGCCCGGCGGGAAGACTTGAACGGGGACAACGCTATTGCTCGTATTGCCAGCACCGAGTACGCCGTCGACGCCCCAGCCCCAACATAGCACCTGCCCGTCGAGCTTGCTCGCGCACATATGGGTTCGCGCGATCGACACCGACGCGACGTTCTTCAGGCCATGCACCGGGATCGGCTTGGTGCTGCATCCTGCTGTCGCCGGGTCTCCGGAGAAGCACTGCTCGGGACCAGCGGTTTTTGCGTCTAGCGCACCCCAGCTGTTGCTGCCCCAGCACCACAACTCGTTTTGCGCGCCGCGAATTACACATGCCGTATCTCCACCCACGCGCACGACGCGCGCGTCATCGATACCGGGGATCTTCTGGGGCGTCGGAAAGTGCTTAGCGTCGATGCCACACGTCGGGCAGCCGTCGCGGTGTCCGAGGCCCAACTGGCCCGCCGCGTTGCTTCCCCAGCACCAGACCCCACCACTTGTGTCTGTCGCACAAGTCAGGAAGCCGCTGGTACTCTGTGCGCCTGCGGAAGCGTCCACGGTCGCAAACTTCACGTCGGCAATGACTTTCCGCGGCCAAGACGTTGGGTCTTGACTGCCATCGCCGAGCTGCCCGTTTTCGTTAGTACCCCAACAATACAGCTCGCCGGACGCCAGCAGCGCACATGCGTGAGATACGCCCGCTGTGACAGCATTGGCGGGACCCGGCAGCGCGGCCTCAGCGGGTTCCCAGACACAATTGAATTCCGCCCCCACCGGAGCATCTTTGCACGCGACAGCGTGATGGTACGGCAACCCCCCATGGCCGACTTGGCCGTGGTCGTTGTGCCCCCAACAGTGCACCTTCCTCTTTGAATCCACGGCGCACGTGAAGGCACCACCAAGGGCAAGCGGAGTACCTCGGTCCAGAGCAACCTGCAGCGTGACGCCTTGGGGTGTGAGCTGCAGGTCGAAATTGTTGACGAGGGCGCCGATGCCCAGCTGGCCTCTAGTGTTGTCGCCCCAGCAGCGCAGCGCCCCGGAGGGATCCACGGCGCACCCGTGACCGCGTTGAACGAACGCGGCGAGATCTTTCACCACGGTTACCTCGACGGGAGTATCCGCGCAGGGTCCAAAGACTCCACACACTTTCGTTCCCACCTCGGAGCCGTTTCCCAACTGTCCATAGGATGCCCGCCCCCAACACCAGGCTCTCCCATCGGGCTTTCGCACGCAACTGGTGGACTCCGCAGCTGTGACCTCAGGCGCCTTCCAAGCGCAGTCGCCGGCGCACACATATGGTGTCTCACCCGCGGCAGCCTCACACGCGCCATCCCCGCAGGTGTAACACGCGGACTTGTCCCACTTGCAAGCCGACGTGCAGGCGAGCTGTCCGCCGCTTTCCCCCAGCGAGTCGCAGGTATCTGCTCCGACCGAGGCGTCGCACTCTTCCTCCGCTTCTACAATCCCATCACCGCAGGTGTGGCAAGCAGACGTGTCCAGCTGACACTTGTCCGTGCAGGTCACGCTGCCTTGGCTGTGGCCAACGTCGGCGCAGGATGCCTGGAATAAGTCTTTGCCGTCGCATTGCTCGCCGGCTTCGGTCACGCCGTTCCCGCACTTAGGCGGGCCGGCTGTTGTACCGGTTCCGCCAGACGCCGGAATTCCTCCAGAGCCGGCGAGCCCGCCGGCTCCCCCGGGCTGGCCGTCCGAGCCTACCCGAAGCGTTTGGCCACAACTTGCGGTGAGCAAGACTGACAGAGAGAAAGCAATTTGAGTTGTTCGCATCATGTCCCTGCCGGTGGATTGGCCGCGCGAGCCCGAATTTATTCCACCCAATGAAAAAAACGGCAGGGGTGCAGCAAGGCGAGATTAGCGCACTCGCGGCGTCCCATGGCCACGACCCCAAACCCAAACCCACGCTGAGGGTGGGCGCGGCCCAGACGGTGGATCGGCCAAGCGGATCCAATTTCCACTTGGTCGACTTCATGTCGTTGCCTCCTGATGGTTGTTGCTCTTGCGTGATCGCTTCGAGCGTTTTGGGTTGCGGTAGGTCTCGCCGACGAGGCTCAGGACATGGGCGTCGTGGAGAAGCCGGTCCATGGCTGCGCTGGCGAGCAGGGCGTCACCAAAGAGCTCGGCGAGCTCCTCGGTGTCTCGATTCGAGGTGATGATGGTCGAGGTTTTCTGGTAGCGGAGCCGGACGAGCTCGTAGAGGTCGATGGGCTCCGGGTCAGACAGCGGGCGTAGGCCCAGGTCGTCGATGATCAGCAGGTCGACGCCGGTCAGTCGAGCCATCTTGCGGTCGTAGCTGAGATCTGCACGAGCAGCCCGCAGCTGTTTGAGCAGGTCGTTCGACTCCAGGTAGAGCACCGAGTGACCCAGGCGACAGGCACGATGGCCTCGCGCCTGGGCAATGTGGCTTTTGCCAACTCCGGTCTGGCCCAAGAGCAGGACGTTGTGCCGGCGGGCGACAAAGGTGCAGGTCGCCAGGTCCAGCACCTTCGACTTCGGGATCTCCGGATTGAAGTGGAAGTCGAAGTCCTCGAGCGTCTTTTGGTGCTCGAAGTTTGCGCGGCGCAACCGCTGGTCCAGCTGTTTGGCCTCGCGCCGTTCGACCTCGTCCTTCAGCAGCCGGTAGAGAAACTCCTCGTAGGCCAGGCTGTCGTCCGCGGATTCGCAAAGCCGCAGCTCGAGAGAGTGGAGCACTCCGCTGAGCTTCAGCTTCTTCAGTAGGGGTACCAGCTCGTCAATGACACCCATCGGTCCCCTCCCCGTCGATGCGCCACTGCTTCGAGTCGCGCGCGAAGCGCGGTGGGTCGGCCCACGCGGTTGCCGTGGGGCGAGACGTCGGCAGTGGCTCGAGATCAAGAGCCTGGTTCAAGATGTTCTTGATGACCTGGTAGCTGTGAGTCCCGTAGAAGCTCGCCCGCCGACACGCGCCTTGTGCTCGCTGGGCCGGATACTTCTCGAGGTGAGTGACGATGGCCTGCACTTGTCGGAGCTGCGACAGGACGTCGTCGGCATCGAATACATCTCGCACGAAGCGTCCCACGTTATTGCCAAGCCGCTCGGCGCGCTCCTCCCAGTAGCTGCGACTGCGATGTCGCAGATAGGCCCGCTCGGCGGGCAGGTGTGCGTCCTCCGTACTTCGGTGGCCGTTTCCGCTGCGACGGTGCGTCGCAATGCGCTCGTCATCAAAGTACACGGTGACGGTGGCGGGCGTGGCTCGCACCCACACCCGGCGCCCGATATGGCGCCAGGGCACCGAGTACATGCGACCGCCGAAGACAACGTGGCTGTCGCGGTCTCGCGGCCCTCGAGAATCACGAAGTCTCGGTCTGGACATTTCGCCTGCAGGTGGCTAGCGGAACCGATGCCCGATAGACCGGCACCGACGATTACGACGTCAAAATGTTCAGGCATTGTTGTATTCACGCACCGGGCGCGTGCTCCCTGGCTTGCGCTCGGCGCCGCTGGCTACGAGCGTAGGCACGTTTGCCGAGTAGTTCGAGGCTGAGCAGGAAGCCGCCCACGGCGGTTGCGCCAAGCTTCGGGCCAAAGGACCAATAGCCCCGAGTGGGTGGTGCGACTCGCTTTCGGTTTTCGTCGCTCAAGTGCACTTCCGCGACCAAGGCTCCTGCCGCGTCTTCCAACTTCTCCAGACACGCTCCGTCGCTGTCGTAGATGGAGGAGTGACCGACGAAACGCCAACGCACGTGCCAGCCTGGAATGATCGGGATCGGCGTCGAGCCCTCGCGGGTTGCGACCTTGTTTGCCATCACGACCGGCACGCCCAACGCCTGGGCGTACCGACCCGCGGTTTCACTGAGCTGAGAAACGAAGAGACGGCGCACGGGTCCCGGCAGCGCCGGGGTCGGTGCGGAGTGGGGCATGAGAATCAGGTCTGGCGCTTTGGTGCAGACTTCTCTCAAGAAGTGCGCGGTTTGCGTATCGTTGCAGATCCCAACGGCGAAGGAGCCGATCTCGGTCTCAATGACCTTGCTGCCGGCACATGGTCTGAAATACCGACCCTCGAAGAACGGGAGCGAACCTTTGCGTACCCGACCACGCATTTCGCCGTCGGGGCCGTACAGACTGAACGTGTTGTAGAAGTCGTCGCCTTCAGCCTCCAGAAAGGAGGCGCCGAGAAAGACGCCGTGCTTTTTTGACTGCTCGGCGAGCCAGGTTTCCGTCAGGCCGCCCGCGGGCTCTCCCGCGTCCCAAATCGAGTCGTCGAAGATGTAGCCAGTGGCGAGAAACTCGGGGCACAGAATCAAGCGCGCGCCGCGCTTCGCCGCGTCTGCGACGAGTCCTTCGGCGCCCGCCAGGTTCTGTTTGGGCTGACCGTTTTCGCTCGTCGCTTGAATGGCCGCGACGACTAGGTTCCACTCCACAACGCGAGTGTGAGACCATTCAGCGGCCGCTTCAAGCCTACCCCCTTCCGAAACCGCGCCGGTGCGGTGGAGCCATCCGTTTCGGCTGGGTGCGCGAGTGCGGTGCACCGCACTTGATCACCCTGGGCTCGCCGGAAGTTCGAGCCCAGGGCTCAGTGACCGAAGCGCCCCTCAACGACCTCCTTCAGCTGAGTCTGGACGCCGGCGCCCTGCAGCGGCACTCCGTGGCTCGGGAACAGCTGTGCAGGAGGCCGTTGCCGGAGCTGCCGCCCCAACCAGTCAGCGTAGGTTTGGGTATCTTCCAGCACGAACCACGGAAACTGGCGCCCGATGCACAAGCCGGGTGCGCTTTGTGTCGCCCGAAGAAACAAGCCGGCCAGACCAGTAACAGGTCCCGGTGCGTTGAAGAAAGCGTCGCCGACGAGCCAGCTGGTTTGGCCGTTGTCGTCGATCTCGACCCACAGCTCGCCTGACTTGGTTGCCGGGCACTCGATGATGCGCACGCGCTCCGGCAGCGCGCCACTCAGATCAGCGGCCGCACGCAGTCCCCGGTGGCCCTTCTTGGCAAGTCTCGGCATCGCCCTCGTTCCCGCGACTGCTGTCGCCTCGGGGTAGCGTTCGCGGAATTTCTGCAGCGAAAGGTGATGGTAGTGGTTTGGCGCGATCAGGACCGTCGGCCTGCCGATGGCATCGAGCCGCTCGAACGTGCCTTGGCCGAGCCAGGTGGGGCTGTAAACCGCAAGGTCACCACCGCCGACCTCGACGGCATGCATGTTCACGGTCCATCCATTCCCGGAAGCCTTCTCGAAGCGAGTGATCGTGGACGTGGCCATGAGCTAACTAGCGGCCCTTGAAAACAGGGTCGCGCCGTTCGACGAGCGACCGGATTCCCTCTGCCGCGTCCTCGGTGGCCAACAAGCGGCGCGCAATTTTGGGGATTTGCTGGACCGTCGCGGCGATGCCCTCGTCCTGCGCCAGTCGAGCATGAGCGAGCAAAGCGCCGATAGCCATCGGAGCGCGAGACGAAATCCGCGCGGCGATCTCGAGGGCGCGAGGTAGAGCGTCGCCGTCCGGTGTGAGATGTGTCACCAACCCCAATCGCACTGCCTCCGCTGCATCGAACGTGTCGCCGGTTAGCAAGTATTGCATCGCCCGATGCCACCCCATCATGGCCGGAAGTCGAAATGTGCCACCGCCAAATGGCATGACGCCGCGCGTGACTTCCATTTGCGCGAATGTCGCGCTTCGTTCGGCAACGATCAGATCAGCGGCCGCACACAGCTCGAGACCAGCAGTGAAACAACGTCCCTGAACGGCGACCACGACGGGCTTTGGGCAGCGACGCCCGAACAGACCCCAAGGGTCGACCTGGCCCTCCGCGATGAATCCGCCTGGCCCTTCGCTCACAATGCCAGGTGCGACGTCTGGCAAGTCGAGACCTAGGGTGAAGTCTTGCCCGATCGCGTGCACGAGCCCGCAGCGTAGCTCCGGGTCGTCAGCGAGCCGTGAGTAGGCCGCGCTGAGCATGCGGATCATCGCTGTGTCAATCCGGTTCCGGTTGTCCGATCGATCGAGCGCCATCCGCAGGACGTTCCCGATCTGCTCAACCTGAATGTTTCCGCTCATCGCGCGGCCTCCTGAGATGGTTCTAAATTAGAACTAACTTTAAATTCTTTCATGGGGGCGTGTCAAGGGTGGGAACCGAGGAGCAGCTGAGTACTTTTTTGGAACTCGCTAGGCTAGACTGGGTGCGATGCGGTGGCGCCAGCTCGAAGACGAACCTTGTCCGATTGCCAAGACGCTGAGCGTGATCGGTGACCGATGGACCATGCTCATTTTGCGGGAGGCGTTCCTGCGTGCACGCCGCTTCGGACAGTTCCAGGAGGCCCTGGGCGTCACGCGCCATGTTCTCGCGGCGCGCATCAAGAAGCTCGTCGAGGACGGAGTCCTTGAACGCAAGCTGTACCGACGACGCCCGAACCGTTATGAGTACCGACTGACCGAAAAAGGGCTCGACCTCTACCCGGTTCTTCTGGCGCTCAACGGCTGGGGCATGCGCTGGAAATCGTCAGGAGATGGGCCCGCCATTCGATATCACCACCGAGCCTGCGGCGCCGAGGCCGAGCCAGTCATGTGCTGCAGCAACTGCGGATCCGAGCTCGACGCGCGGGACATCGTGCCGCTGCCGGGGCCCGCTGCACCGCCGCTCGACAATCCCTGGGTCCAAGCGCTGTTGAAGCGATTCCAAACCGTCCCGGCGTGATGCGCTTGCCTCACCCCTCCTCGCCCATCACTACAAGAAGGAGGCTCCACCCTCACGACGGGCTGACGTAGTGGCAAGACGGGGACCGCCTACACGAGCTGGCGCGTACTTTCCGCATCGCCTACAGCGGGCTGATCTCAGTGGCGCTCAGAGCGCTTGGACATGAACGCGCATCGGCTGGTGCTCCGGTGAAGCCTGTCCCCAAGCCGCTGCCGAAGGCATCGGCAAGATCTCGCACAGGCGTAGTGGGAACTTCCCATGAGCAGCACGCCGGCCATTTCCTGCGGACAAGCGTTGACCGACACCACGTTCACCGATACGATTTGTGGATGCGCCTATCACGGATGGTCACGGCGCCGGTGCTTGCCCTGCTCGCGCCCGCATGTTCGTTGCTGTTCGACTCTGACGCTCTGACCGAGAACCGCAACGCTGCCGCTGCGGGCGGAGGCGGCGTTGCAGGCTCCGTGACCGGAGGATTCGCTGGCCAAGGTCCGGACGGAAGCACAGGCGGCGCGGCCACGGGCGGAACAGCCGGCGGCGCGGCCACGGGCGGAACAGCCGGCGGCGCGGCCACGGGCGGAACAGCCGGCGGCGCGGCCACGGGCGGAACAGCCGGCGGCGCGGCCACGGGCGGAACAGCCGGCGGCGCAGCCACGGGCGGAACAGCCGGCGGCGCAGCCACGGGCGGAACAGCCGGCGGCGCGGGCTCTCAAACAGGCGACGCAGGCGCTCCGGACGGCGGCGGGAATGTGCCGCCCTGTTCCGTCGGTTCCGAGGACTTCAACGACGGTACCCTCCACGCAAGTATATCAACAACCGGAGCTGGCAGCGTCGCTGAGGCCGGCGGCAGCCTGGTGCTGACCATACCCAGCACCCAACTAGGAAGCGCAGGAATCCGCAGTCAGAGCGCTGACCTGCGAAACTGCAGGGTTACCATTGAGATGGTCGCGCCACTGCTCGCCAGCGGCGTCACGACCGTTTTGGAGTTCGGTTCCGAGCCGTATGTGAAGGAGGCAGCTCTTCGTTTCAACCTGACAGTGTCGAATTTCGCCTGGGGTGGACCGTCGACCAAGTCGCTCAGCTATGATCCCGTGAAGCACCGCTGGTGGCGCATCAGCAATGCTGGAGGCACCACGACGTTTCTCACGTCTCTCGACGGCGTCAACTGGACTGCCTTGGGCACCGTCAAGACCCACAACGCGCTCCAGAATGGGCGCGTGACGGTGTTCACAAACTCCTGGCAATCGCCCCAGGCGGGACAGACGACCATCGACAACTTCAATTTGTAATAAACTCGAGTGCTCCTTTCGTGATGGGGACTCGTCGATGGAGTCGGACTTCGTCCCTCCACCGCACTGGATGCCGCAGGCCGGCCCGAGCTCCATCCGGCGAGCTTCGCTGGGAGGCAAGTCACCGAAAATGCTGAATTTGCGCTGGCAACGTGCCGGCGAGGAGCGGCTGGCCCACGAGCGACACGACTGCTGCTTCGAAAAGGCTGCCTGAAGATCATGGATCGACGTTAGCGTAGCGAGATGCTCAAGCTTCGCGCTGCTCCGCTGTGCCTCGCTCTGGCAGGTTTCATCGCCTGCTCTTCATCCGATGACGACTCCGGAGGATCGAAGCCCCAGGCCCAGGGTGGCGAATGCGGCACGATCCTGGAGGCCTGTCATCTCAAAGACGACGGCAGTCAAGACATTGCCAAAGACTGCCATGATCTGTCCCATACTCTTGACGACGATCAATGCGTCGTTCGGCTCAAAGAGTGTGTCGATGCGTGCGAGGCGTTGCCCTGTCCGACGGGGGTGAACTGCTCGGTCGGCCATGATGGGGGCACAGGCGGCGCGGGGGGCACTGGGCACGAAGCGGGTACCGGAGGGCACTCCGGAGGCACGACCGATGGCGGCGGTACGGACTCTGGTGGCGGGCAAGACGCGGGCACGGCCTGCGCCGACTACTGTGGGTGCCTCACCACGACCTGCGGGGGCATGTCAGGCTATCCCCACGCATCCGAGGGCGACTGCTTGAAGGCGTGCGCGGGTTTCTCGGCAAAAGAGCTGAGCTGTTTTTCCAAGTGGTGCAAGACGGCTCAAGGCGCACCCGGCGTGCACAACTGCCAGCACGCCTGGGGCCAACTGAACCTGGCCGAGTGCTAGCGGCGCCAGAACGCCCTTCGACGCATCATCGAGCCACAGGCGCCGTCTTGGCTTTGGGCAGGAAACTGCCAGCGGCGTGTCGCCGCGCGTTGCTCTGACGGTCTATCTCGGCCCGAGCCGAGGGCACTCGCTTGCGAGAGGCCCAGGTACGAAGTCAAAGGGCGGCGCAGTTCAGCTCTGTTGCCATCCAAAAACCAATCCGACCGCGCTGACTACTTTTTCTTCGCGCCCGCCTTGCGCTCCGCGAAGGGCGACGGCTTGTCGTCAATCGGTCAACCAGGGTCTTCGAATCGAGCGCGATCCTCGGTGACTGCTTCTTTGTTGGGATAGCAACCGAGCTGCCCAGTCACCCAGGGCAAGCGCACGGTGCCCCCGCGCGGTGTTGGCAAGAGCCTCGAGCAAGTTCAACAGAACTGCCGCAACTTGCAGAGGCGTGTGGAGCGCGACGTTGCGGTTCCCGTTGACCTGCTTCCGTGCACATGACACGATGGCTGGGCATGAAAGGAGCGGTTCTTGCCGTCGCGCTGTTGGCGACGCTAGGGGCGTGTGAGCCGCACCAGCAGCTGAGCGCCCCGCCCGCCACGGCCGCCGAGGCCGAGCGCGTGGCCGCCTACGAGAAGCTTCAGCCGCTGTCGATGCATCGCACCGACATCACGTACCTGCAGGGCGGAGTCGCGGTGGGGCACGAGCGCGAGGTCGACTACTTGCAGGTGGCCGATGGCCGGCGCGTGTACTACGCGGAGGACATACTGCCAGTCGTGCCGGAGGGTTCGCCCGCGGCGATAGCGGCCAAGCGCTCCTCCTCCAAGCGGCAGCTAGCCGACGGATTGTACTGGGGCGGGATCGCCGCACTGACCGCGGGCGCCGCGCTGTTCCTGACGCCACTTTTCCTCGAGGAGGATGAGCAAACCGGCGAGCCCGCCTTCGACCCCCCTCTCGCGCTGAGCGGAGGACTCATGCTCGCTGGCGGCGGGCTGATCATCGCCTCGAAGCTTCCGTCGCGCTCGAGCCACGACGAAGCTCAGACGGCGTTCGAGACCTACGAGCCAGCGCTGCGGAAGAAGCTCGACCTGTGCGTCATCGAGCGTACCCTCGTCTCGTGTCCTCCCACCAACTGAATACCCGCCTATCGGTAGCGGGTAGCCAGCATGGCGAAGTAGAGACTGTCGGCGACGCGTCAGGGGATGTCTTTCGCGTAGAAATCGCACGCGTCCGTACTCGCACCGAACCCGCGAAGCTTGAATGCGTGGGACAATCGGACGCGGGTCATACTCGTCACCCACGGGCGATCCGCGTCGTAGATGTCGACAATCCACCCCTCGCGGCTTCTACACACGTAGTACCCAACTCGCGGGGGCAAGCGCTTCCCGTGCTGCGACGCGAAGCGCACGGCTGATGCGACAGCGACGCGTTCGCGGCGCGTCAACGGGACTTCCGTCTCCGTCGTCGCGTTCCCGTCGCGATGAGGCCGCGCGTCGAGCTCCGGAATGGACGACACGACTGGTTGCGACCCGAAGTACACCGGGTCCATGGTGGTCCGTTGGTGTAGAAGTGCGGCCGCTGCAGCGAGCGCTGTGGCCAAGACCACCACCAGGCTTGGTCGGGGCAGCCTCATTCGACGACAAACCTAGCAGACCACGTTGCCTGGCTGGGCTTCACCAGCGTGGGTGGCCCCTCGCTGAGTACCGTTCGCAGCACGGACTCGTTTGGAGGCCGTCGCACTTGGGATGACGTGGTTACAGGCGCACCCCGGTGCGAGAGGCCCACTCTCGAAGCCCAATGCGGCGCAGTTCAGCTCTGTTGCCCTCCAAGAACCAATCCGACCGCGCTGACTACTTTTTCTTCGCGCCCGCCTTGCGCTTCAGTCGCGCTTCGGTGACCCATTCGTCCCACTCGGGGCCGTAGCCATCGTAGTGCACGAGGTAGCGTTTGCCCTGCTTCTTCAAGATCACGCCGGGCCACCATTTGCCGCGCCATTCGATCTGCACCTTTTCGTTGCCGCCGGCGCCCTCGGGGCCCGTGTCGGCGATGCGATCGCTCATCACCCACTCGTCCCAGTAGGCGGGCCAGCCCGGATAGGTGATGAAGTGGAAGTCGCCTTCGGCCTTCGTGACTTGCGCGTCCCAGAGCTTGCCGCCCCAGTAGACCTTGAGCTTTGCGTCCTTCTTGTACCTTCGGAACTTCAGCGCTTGCAGATCCGAGTTAGCGACCTGCCGCTCTTCGCTATGGCTGTAGTGATAGAAGCGCACCAGGCTCGTGTCCTTGCCGGCCTTTCGCACTTGGGCGGTGCGCATGCTGTGGTCGTAGCTCGCCAGTACGTAGCTGCCCGCCTTGTGGGGGCCCGCGCCGGCTTCGACTTTGGCGGCCTTCGCGATGGCCGTGTTCGGAGTCAGGCCGCGGAGATGGAAGCCGTGACGCTGCTTTTCGCGGAACTTCATCTCGTCCGCCACACTCCCACCCAGCTCGGCCAGATTGACGGTTCCGTTGCGATCCCGGTCCATCAGCCCATCCCCGCGTAGGCCGTCAATCACGGTCTGCGTGAACGTCCAGTTGCTGGTGGAAAGATTCGATGCGTCGGCAGACGTGATGCTCACGGCTTCGATCTTCTTCTTCTCCGCTACGGTGTCGGCGACGTCCTTGAGCGTGCCGGAGTAGCAGCAGTCCGCCATCAGTACGACTCGCCGTCCGGAGAAGTGCTGCGTCAGCGTGTCCGCGACACCCGACACCGCGATGCCAGTGTTCGGCATGTCTCGGCTCTTCGTGTCATAGGCCAAGAAGTAGGGCTTGCCGCTCTTGTCACGGGTCCCGTGGCCCGCGTAGTAGAACAAGAGGGTAGAGCCCGCCGGCGCGCGCTTCGCGACGCGCTTCAAAGCGGCCGCGACGTTGGCATGGGTTGCCTTGTCGTCGAGCAGTAGTTCGAGGTTCTTGGTGGGCACACCCCGAGAACGCAAGAGTTGATACAGCTCCAGATCTTTGCGGTTCTTCGCGGACCAACCCGCAACTCCGGGCTCGGCGAAGCTGAGCACCCCGGCGATGACCGCGTAGGTGTCCTTGCCCGCGAGCAATGCGCCGTCCGGAGCCTCGATCACCTCCGTGGGTGCTGGAGGTGGCGGCATCGTGGTCGCAACGGCTGGCGTGGTTGGTTGCACAGCGATGGTTGGCGCTGGCGGTGAAGGAGGTTGGGTGGTGTCGTGGGCGGCGGGGCCGGATTCGCTCCGCTTGCACGCCAACAGCACGAGGGTCAAACACGCGGGCAGTAGTAGTCGTCGCACCGCGGTAGCTTAACCGGAAAACCACGACGCGTTGCACCGCGATGTCCGGATCGCGTTTGCCAGACAATCACTCGCGCAGGTTCGGTTCTTTGCGCGGCGGGGGCTGCCTACGTGCAGCTGCTTCCGTTGATCACCGAGAATCGGATCACGTATCCCTTCTTGGTGCTCAGGGTGTTCATTCCACCGACGATCAGGCCGCCGTCGCAGCCGGGCTGCCAGGAGACGTCGTTCAGGTAGACGTTGCTCGTGGCGTTGTAGGGCGGCAAGCCGAAGTTGGGGATCGACACGTCCGTGAAGTCCGACTGCTTCATCAAGTCGTGGCGGAACTCGAATACGCGCCCGGTGAGGGGCGAGCCCAAGGCGCGACCGAACAAGAGCGCGCGGCTGCCATCCGACGAAAACTCGACGCCGAAGATCCCGCTCAGCTGCGGGCTATTGAACCCCGTGGTCCACAAACCTTGCTGGTAGCGATACACCTTCGAACTGGAGCTACCCACCAGAAGTGCATAGTCGCGCTGGGGACGCGACGAGATGCGGGAAACGTTGCCGGAATTGCCGGTGTAGTCCTGAAAGAAGCCACCGCTGTCCAGGTGAAACAGTGTGGCACCGTTGAGCCCGCAGACGACTGCGACCGCCGTGCCGTTGAACGCGTCCGTCGCCCAGGCGAGATCCTGACACCCCGCGGAGGTCGGCTTGGCTTTCACATTCGTCCGACCCGAGAGCACCGTGAAGTCCCATAGATACGCAAGGTAGCCAGCGCCGCTGCTCTTCTTGGAGCCGAGCAACTTCCCGGTGCCGTTCGCTGCGATGTCGATGGACTCGTAGGTTCCCCCTGCGAACTTCTCGGCTGTTTGCTCCGTGAGCTTGGACGTCTTTTCGTCCCAAACGTAGATACGCCCTTCGTTCAGGCTACCGTGGCGTCCAAGCAACACGGCTTGGTCCTTGTTCACGTACACGACATCACGCCAAGACACGCCACTGCCAGCTGATGCAACTTGGGTCAGGGCTCCCGCGCTGTAGCGGTACACCTTGTCCGCCCAGTCCAAGACCAACGCGTGCCCGCCATCGGGATGGTGGGCCACGGCCGGCGGGTTCACGAGGCCAAAGGCGGGTACGGCTGTGTAGCTGTACACACCAATGCCCACGCTGCCGCCTCCGGTGCCTCCCGTGGCGATGCCCCCGGTGCCTCCCGTGGCGATGCCCCCGGTCGCGCCCACACCACCCGTCGCACCGACGCCACCTGTCGCGCCGACGCCACCTGTTGCGCCGACGCCGCCCGTTCCAGAGCCACCCACGCCAGCCGTGCCGCCCATGCCCCCTGTGGCGCCCACACCGCCGGTCGCGCTCGCGCCGGCGCTGCCGCCTGCCCCCGCGCCACCACTGGCCGCGACGGCGCCCGTTCCCGAGCCGGCGCTGCCCCCCAAACCCGCGTCTGCCTGCGCCCCGCCGGAACCGCCCTTGGCCACGGGGTCCGGGTCGTGGGTCACGGCGCAAGCGCTGATCAGCAGCGCGAAAAGCGGAATGAAGCGAGGCGTCATCTGGACCCAATTGTACCCTATTAGTTACGGCGCACCGCGGCATGCCTTGAGGGATTCCCACTCGGTTCGATGAGCTCGCACGGGTGCTTTGACCTACGGGCCGCAGCGAGCTAGGCCAAGGGCGTGCGATCCCTAACTCTAGCCGCCCTGGTCTCCGCAATGACGCTTTCCTGCTCCAGTGACGACTCGGGGGGCGGTCGGCCCGCGGGAACAGGGGGCGGCTCCGGTGATGCCGGTGCCGATGTCGTTACGAACAACGATGCGGCCTTTCCCGATGCCGCCAGCGACGCTGCTCCATTGCCGAACTTCTACCTGGACGTGACCGTACCTACCGAGGGCCAAGTGCACACCCAGGCTCCGGGCAATCCGCCCATGGCCCAAGTGAACTTCGAGGTGTTGGCCGGGCCCGGAATCGCCAAAGTGGAGTACGTTATCGAAACGGACTTCTCGCTGGGCGAGAGCACCCAGCCGCCGAACTTCCCCCTCGTGTACCAGTACCAATACCCGGGGGACCGCTGGACCGAAGCGCGGGGCTTCGATGCCGACGGCAACCAAGTTGCGACGGACAAGGTCAACTTCGTGGTCAAAGGCTCGAGCAGTAGCTGCTTAGACCAGCTGGATGCCCTGGGCGTTCAGTACACGCCGACGGTGGCCAAGGGCGTCGTGGACGGCATCAAGCTCAGTGGCCCCCTCAATGGAGTGCTCTTCGCCAAGACGACGACGAACACACCGACCACGGATCCGATCGCCTGCACCTTCGCCCTCACGCTGCACAAGTTTGCCGGCGTGCTGAAGAGCCATGGCTTCAACAAGGTAGGGACCTTGGGTTCCTATTGCTATCGTTGCTGTTGCAGCTGGAGCCAGACCAACTACTGCCGCGGCCCCAACGATCCGGAGCCTGATTGCTCCGCGAAGGGCTTTTCCAACCACTCTTTCGGCCGCGCCATGGACATTCGCTACCTCTACAAGACGACCGGCGAAGTCTATGACATCAACAACCCGAGCCACTGGAAGGAGTGGTCCGGCGCATCGAGCACGACATGCACGACTGGGCTTGCCGCTCAGACGGGGATCTCGAAAGAGCTGTACACGCTGATCTGCGATCAGGCAGCTCAGCAGGTCTTCAGCATCTGCCTCACCCCCAATTACAACTCCGCACACCGCAATCATTTCCACTGCGACATCGGCAAGAGCGGCGCGCCCGGGGGCTACAAGGTTCTGTCGACGCCCATCCCGGTCGTGGACATTGGCGATCACCCGGATAGCTGCGGCCAAGAGCACTGACCAATTCGGCGGATGCCTGCGGCAAGCTGCTGGCTCTCTGCGCCTGAGCTTCGGTTGGTGGGATTGGGTTTAGGGAGGTTGGTTGCGCCTTGGTTACTCACCGCGCCCGCAGGGCTGCCAGCACGCGCGAGGGCGTACGGGCCAGAGCCAACCAGCCCGGCTCCGCGTGTTTCAAGCGAGGTAGCGCTAGATCGTCGATCTGTTGGTCGGTGACGATGGTGCGACAGTGGGTCGGCGTCCCCTGGGTCATCAAGTTGCCGGTGCTGCTCTGATGTACGAGGCCAAGGACGTGTCCCACCTCGTGCGCAACCAGGTTGTCCGGGTAGTTGGTGTACTTGCGGACGGTGTCGCTTCCGACAAATAATGTGGGAGTGAAATCCGGGGGCAGCCCGATCAGTGTTAGCAGGTCGTATTGTGGGTCCGTTTCACCGATGCGCGCGAAGAGGGTTGGGGATACTCCGAGCCCCGCAATTTCGCCGTTTACCCCCAAAGAACCCACCAGGGAGGGGGCGGCGATGGACGAAATGACGAAGATATTGACTCGGCCAGGCGCGGGGCTGCCCAGGATCATCTCTCGAAGCGGTCGGAACACGATCTCGCCGATTGCCTTGTTAGCGATCGCCTCCTGCTGCGGTGTCAGATACGTTGCGTTGGGATCGATGCCGACGTTGCGAAGAGCCGTCTCCAGCTCTGCACGAGTGCCTTCCATTGCGTGCGGGTATGGCACCGAGGTGGCAATCGCATCAGTGTGGAACCAAAGTTCGTGAACCGACCAGTATCGCTGCAGACCGTGGGTTTGTTCTACGACGCGTTCGTCCCGCAGGCCGCCGCCCTTGAATAGCTTGGCGGCGACGTTTGCGTTGATCGTCTTGGTGGAGCCGCCCGAGCGACATTCTGGCAGCGTCCTATTCGGGAAACTGCGGAAGTAGTGCAGTGTCGTGCACCCCCCGAACTCGCTTGCCTTGCACACATCGAGATCCGCGGCGGGGATGGCACCCGAGGCAACCCGATCTTCACAAATGGCATCCACGGCTGGTGGACATGGGTGTGGAGGCTCGGGGCCGCGATCGTCACTCGACGACCCGCACGCGGTGACGGCGAGGGATGCGACGAAGGCGAGTGCCGAGGCTCTAAGCATCGTCGGAGAGTTACGTCACAAGAGCCGATAGGCCACCCGTGGGGGTCGAAACGCCCTTAGAACCATTCCTTAAATAACCGAAATCGCTCAAACAAGAATCGTTGCTTCGGCGGCCGCCCAACTCAAATCGGGAAGGTTTTCAGACACTTACTGTATATGTCTGCGACATTCGGGGATTGTCCCGAAATTGGGCCCGGAAAATGAGCTGCTGAGACAATTGCTGTGAGGTCATCGGTGGGTCCGACGTCTCGGTACTGCTCCACCCGGCCCCTGTACGAGGAGGATATCAAATGATTCGGAAACTATCGTCACTTGCCTTTGGGGCCATTCTTGCCCTTTCAACCACAACCGCACTTGCTCAAGGCGAAGAAGAAGACGCCATATCGGAAGATGTTGGTGAAGAAGAAGGCGATGGGGACGGGGGTGGTGACGCTGCCGCTTCGACGTCTGGCGCCGCCTCAACGGATGCGATGCCCGCTGGCAAAGGTGCCTTCAGCAAGGCAGGACAAATCGCGATTTCTGGTGATCTGCAACTGCAATTCGAAAGCCGAAGCACCAAGGCGGCCGCCGGTCCAGACCCTGATTCACAGACGACCATCACTATCGCTCCGGCTCTAGACTACTTTGCGATCGACGGTCTCTCAGTAGGCGGCCAGCTTGGATACAGTTCGACGTCCCAGGGCGACCTCTCGGCCAGCGCCATCATCATCGGCCCGCGTGTTGGCTATAATCTCGGCCTGACGGAGAACATCTCGTTGTGGCCCAGACTTGCCTTTCAGTACCGAATCGTCAACCTGTCGCGGGATAACCCCCCGCCGGCCACAGGAACGACAGACGTCAGCGGCAACAAGATGACCGTCGGTGTGGATGCTCCCATCCTGTTCCACCCCGCGGAGCATTTCTTCATCGGCCTCGGCCCCTACTTCGAGATGGACCTCAGCAGCAAGATCGAGGGTGACGACGCAGACAAGGACACCGCTTTTGGCCTGAAGTCGGTGGTTGGTGGCTGGTTCTAGACGCCATTGAATGGATGTGCCGAAGCGCTGCCCCGACGGGTTCGGGGTGGCGCTTTTGCGCATTTTCCGTCATGAACTCCAAGGCCATCTTCGGCTCTCGACGCTTCGTACCCCGGTCCGCCTGGGAGCGACGCTGCTATGTACGCGTTTACGGTATCCATCGGTCATGACCCTCGGCACCACCACCGGAGCAACGAGTCTGGCGCTACTCTTTGCGGTGCTGACGCTCGGTTGCACCCATACGGACTCGCCTCGCCAGGTTGCGGCGGCCAAACCTGCCGCTCAGCCGTCCCCACCCACAAGCGCCCCAGGCTCAGCGGCCGCCCCCAAAGCGGCGCCACCAGCCACGGAGCGTATTCCCCTCCGCTATCCTTTCGACCGCGTGCATTCACCAATGACGCCCGCGATTGGCCAGCGGCTTCGAGACATTGCCGGGCGCGATGCCACGCTGCGCTCGGACGTTTTTGCCAAGGTGGGCGATTCCATCACCTTCAGCGACGACTCCTACCGCTGCCTATCCAAGAAGGACCGCAACCTCGGCGCCCACGCCGCTCTGGCACCCGTAATTCGACGCTTCGCCGGCAAGCCCGAGTACGGCACAAATCCTTACTCCCGCGACAGCCTGACGGCGCAAATCGGCTGGAGCGCGTGGCAGGTGCTTTCCGGCGAGCCCTCGCCCCTGGCCAAGGAGCTCAAGGCGATTCGGCCTCGAATTGCGCTGGTCCAGTTTGGCACCAACGACATCGAGATCGGCGCGATCTTCCACTTCGCCGACCAGCTCTGGAACATCGTGGACTACCTGGCCGAGCGCGGCGTAGTACCGGTGCTGTTCACCATCCCTCCGCGGAAGGACAAGCTGAAGGCAGGGGTTTGGGTGTCCCGCTACAACGCCGCAATTCGGGGCATCGCTCAAGCTCGGAGCGTGCCTTTGGTGGACTACCACTTGGCGTTGGGCAAATTGCCGGGGGGCGGCTTGGCCAAAGATGGCATCCACCCGACGACCTTCCGCGGTAGGCGCGGGCGCGACGCCTGCGACTTCACGAAGGAGGGGTTGCGCCACGGCTACAATCTGCGCAACCTGCTTGCGCTTCAAGCTCTCGAGCGCGTGGATGCCGCGTTGCGTGGTGGCGCGGCACCGGATGCTCCCCTTCCAGTGAACGCGGGTGGTGGCAGCCCGCCGTTGGTCGATGTTGCTCGCCTCGAGCCTGGTAGCGGACAACGCCACGACTACCCGTGCCGGGGTGCCAAGAAGGCACCGGGGCGCGAAGCTACTTACGCCTTCGAGCTATTGGCGCCCACGCATGTGCGCATCATGGGGTTTGATCGTGGGGCCGAGGCCGAGCTGTACTTGCTCCGCAGCCCCGCCGGATCGGAATGCGTGCGTTCTCACGCCAGGGTCATCACCGCGAGGCTTGGCGCCGGCACCCACTACCTAGTCGTCGACCGGCTGTCTGCGACTGCAGCAGCGGGTGAGACGATTGTCGTGATCAGCAAGGACTGAGATACACCGAGGCCATGGTTTGGACGCCGGCAAGACTGATTCGCCGCTTGGACTGGGCGCCTGGGCTCGCAACGTTTCATTTCGATTTGGAGCTCGAGTCCTTCGTCGCGGGACAATGGGTGAGCATCGCCGTGTCGGTGAGTGGGGAGCGAGTCAAGCGAGCCTACAGCTTGGCTTCGGCACCGGGAGCAGCGCCGGAGTTTTTTGTTACCGAGGTTGCCGACGGCGCAGTCAGCCCGCGATTGTTTGCTCTCCAGCCAGGGGAAGGCCTCGAGATCGAAAGCAAGCCGCAAGGCTTCTTCACCTTGGACTACGTGCCCGACTCGGAGCAGTTATGGCTAGTCGCAACGGGCACGGGCTTGGGACCGTACATCTCGATGCTGCGGGCTGGGAGAGTATTCGAACGATTCGCCCACGTCGTGGTGGTGCACGGCGTCCGCGAGGCCGCGCATCTGGCCTATGCGAACGAACTTCGCGATGCCGGCACGGATCGCTGCCAAGTGTCCTACGTGCCGGTCGTGAGTCGTGACCCGAACCAAGCTGGCGTTCTGCACGGCCGTGTCACGACGGTCCTTTCCAGTGGTCAGCTGGAGGAGGCCGCCCGGGCCAAGCTCGCCCCAGACAAATCCCATCTGATGCTGTGTGGCAACCCGGACATGATTCAAGACTTGATGGCGCTACTGGAAGTACGCGGGCTGCAACGTCACCGGGTGCGCAAGCCGGGGCACATCACCATCGAAAAGTACTGGTAGGCGCTCACTTCGCTTTCTCGACGGCGTCGAGGAACGCCCGAGTCATGTGGCGCGAGCTGGTAATCTGATCCCAGGTGTTTTCGCTCTTGTCTGCGATCACTACGACCCGCTGAACGTGTAGCAATACACGGGTGACCTTGCTCGTCATGACCAGGCGGACGCGGCCCTTGTCGTCGCGGCGCTGAAACACGGCGTCCGTGCCTGGAACAGGCAAGGGGTAAGAGAGCTCGTTGCCTTCGTCTCTTCGCCTCTGGCCGCCCACCAGCTGTGCGCCCATCAGCTGGTGCTCCTTGTCGGTGCGCCCGGTGGAAAGCTCGATGACTTCAACGCATGTGAGGGTCGTGTCGAGATTGTACACGCGGTTCTTGGTCCAGATCTCATAGGCTGGCGGGGGTCGCTTGGCGTGGGTGGCGAGGTTCTTGACTCTGCGCACCTCTACTTCGATAGGCGGGCGCTCGGCCTGCGGTCGCGGCTTGGAGCTAGCGGGACTTTCCCGCACCTCACGGGCGGGTTCGCTCGGGTCCTCCAGTTCGTGATCCGTGATTTCCGGTTCCCAGCCCGCGGGTGCGGCTCCGACGACTGTGGCTTCCGGATCCCGATTGGGCGTGGGCGGGCGCGGCGGTGCGTCCTCGGGGAACATCTTCACCGTCTTGTTCTTGATCTTGCCGCTCGGTTTGCTCATGAACTGCTCAGAACACGAACCCCAGGGAGAAGCGCGCCTCCAGGTAGACGGGGTGGAATGAGCCATTCAAATCGCCGCGAGTCGAGAGATCTCGCGCCAAAGCGATCTGGAGTTCGCCGTCGCAACCGTTCGACGTTGCAGACGCGACTCCGGTCGCACCATCGGGAAAGCAACGCTCTTGCTTGTTCAGCTCGACGCCTAGGCCGATTCCGCCCGCGATGGTGAAAGGGCCCCAGCGAGAATGAGAGCCAAACATGCCAAAGAAGCGCCGTTCCGTCTGCTGAACCGTGTCCACGCGGCCTGCGTCGTCGTCGGCGCGGTATTCGTAGCCATAGTTGGTGATGATTGCCCGCAGCACGGAGCCCTCGAAGGGCTTGCCCTCGAGCCAGAAGCCGGCTCCAAAGGAGGCACCGCTCATGGCACCAATGCCGTTGGAGTGCTGCGTGAGGTCCGAGGGAAAGCCCCGCGACAAGTTCAACACTGGAGGTGACTCGTTGACCACGAAGACGGGCACCATCTCGAAGCTGATGAACTCCCAAACCTCCACTTCAAGCTCGAAACCCAGGCGGCCGTGCAAAAGCCAGTTGAAGGGGTCGATGCGTACCGAGAAGTCGGGGATCTCATATCCTTCATCAGGCTTGCGGGGAGGCGGCGGAGGTGGGCCGCCATAGTAGCCACCCTGTTGACCGTAGCCCTGTTGTCCATAGCCCCCGGGGGGGGGTTGGCCGTAGCCCTGTTGCCCGTAGCCGGGTGGGGGCTGGCCTTGGCGCGGCGGGGGTTGTCCGTAACCGGGAGGCGGCGGCGAGCCGTATTGAGCGCCCGCCACCGACGTGAGAAGCAAGGCTCCGGCTCCGCACACGAAACCGAGAGCGCTACGAAAGCGGAGCATGGGCCAGAGAATAGCCCGAAGCTGGACCGGCCGCTCGTCCGATTGGCAAACGCCCGGACTTACCGCTCGGAACGGTCCTCCGCGGCAAAGCGCTCGAAGGTCTCGACGTCCTTCGGCGAGCCGATGATGAGCGGCACTTTGGCGTGGAGCCCGTCGGGAACGATATCCAGTATTCGCTGGTCTCCCGTGGAAGCCTTGCCCCCAGCCGCCTCGAAGATGAAGGCGATTGGATTCGCTTCATAAAGCAGCCGCAGTTTGCCCGCACGGTTCTTCGTGTCAGCCGGGTACGCAAAGATCCCGCCCTTCAACAGCGTCCGGTGGGCGTCTGCCACCAGGGAGCCAACGTAGCGCTGCGAGTACGGGCGACCGTCATCATCGTCGGTTGCTTTGACGTACTCATTCCATTTCCGGATCCCCGGTGTCCAGCGCACCGAGTTGCCCTCGTTCACGGAGTACATGTTGCCCTTTTCAGGACAACGTATGTTCTCGTGAGACAAGAAGAACTCACCAGCGCCCGGATCCCATGTGAACCCGTGCACCCCCGCCCCGGTCGATAGGACCAGAACAGTCGATGAGCCATAGATGACGTAGCCAGCGGCAGCCAACTCCTTGCCCGGGTGCAAGAATGACTTTGCCGTAACCGGATCGTCCTCGACTTTCTGGATGCCGAAAATCGTGCCGATGCTGATGTCGACATCGATGTTGCTGGAGCCATCCAAGGGGTCGACCATGACCAAATAGCCACCGCTGGCGTCTGGAAAGAAAACGGGGTCGTCCAGCTCTTCGCTGGCGATCGCCATGCAATGACCTCGGCGTTTCAGCACGTTGATGAACATCTCGTTGGCGATGATGTCCAGCTTCTGCACGAACTCGCCGTGCACGTTGGTATCTCCGGCCCAGCCGAGGACGTCGGCGAGGCCGGCGCGGCGCACTCTGCCCGTGATCAGCTTTGCAGCCAAAGCGATTTGGTTGAGCAGCGACGTGAAAGCTCCCGTCGCACCGGGAGACTTGAACATGCCTTCGAGAATGAAGGTTTCGAGGGTGGAGCCCGCCCGTGAGGCATCCGGTGGTGTCCAGGAAAGCTGACTCATGGCTAGGCCTTTCTTGCTGGCGGCGGGAAGGCGCTCCCGGCGTCGCTCGCGAAGCGAGCTACCTGTTATGGATTGTCCGGGCCGCGCCAGCGTTCAAGGAGAAGTGTCACCCCCGCTTGTCGCAGGGAAAAAACCAGATTTTCTGAAGTCGCAGCTTGAACCCATTAGAGCCGCGGTGGCAGTATCGGCGCCCCCGCGCGCCTTAGGTGTGCGCCCCAAGCCCCCGAGGAGTCCCTGAGCAGATGTCCCTCAACGTCCAGATATCCGGCGGCGACGCCGCAGCAGCTTCCGTTGACGTTCTCGCCCTACATGTCTTCGAAGGGGATCCTTCGAAACAAAAGCACTTGGCTCAACTGGACAAGGCCCTGGGTGGAGGGCTCCTGAGCTACGCCAAGCACTCGGATTTTAAAGGCAAGTCCGACCAATGTTTGGACGTGGTCACCCTCGGAAAAATCAAACCACGGCACGTTCTGCTCGTCGGCATAGGCAAGGGCAAGAAGCTCAGCGACGCGACTATTCGCTCATTCGTGGCAACCGCATGCCGCTACGCAAACGGAGCTTCCGCGAAGGCACTTGGGCTAGTGCTCCCCCCGGGCGCCGACTTGCGCGCCGTCGGCGAGGGAGCGGGCCTCGGCGCTTACCGCTTCACCCGTTACATGACTGGGGATCGTGTCCCGAAGTCGGCGCTGAAAGACGTGAAGCTCTTTGGCGCTGGCAGGGGTGGCGCAGCGCAGAAGCGGGCGATTGCCACAGGCTTGGCGGTAGCCGACGCGGTATGCGTGGCGCGGGATGCAGTGAACGAACCGCCCAACGAGTTGTACCCAGAGACTCTGGCGCAAATGGCTCGCAAGGTCGCCAAGAAGGCTAAGTTGAAGATCCAAGTCTTCGACAAGAAGACGATCCTCAACAAGAAGATGCTGCTGCACTACGCAGTAGGCCAGGGCAGCGTGCACGAGCCGCGCTTCATCCACATGAGCTACACTCCCAAGAAGAAAGCCAAGAAGAAGTTGGTTTTCGTGGGCAAGGGGCTGACCTTCGACTCCGGCGGCTTGTGTATCAAGCCCGCGCCCGGGATGGGCGAAATGAAGAGTGATATGGGCGGTGCTGCTGCGGTCCTCGGTCTCATGGCAGCGGTTGGTGCGGTTCAGCCGAATGTCGAGGTCCACGGCATCATCGGTGCGGCCGAAAACATGCCGGATGCGGGTGCCTATCGCCCCGGAGACATCTTCGGATCCCTTTCCGGCAAGAGCGTCGAGATCATCAATACCGATGCTGAGGGACGCCTGGTCCTCGCGGATGCACTGGCCTACGCGAGCAAGCTGAAGCCCAACGCCATCATCGACGCAGCGACCTTGACGGGTGCCTGCATGGTTGCCTTGGGCAAGACCTGCTCGGCGTTCTACACGTCCGAGTCGGACCTGGCGAAAAGCTTCGAAGCGGCATCGAGCAGCGCAGGTGAACAGTTCTGGCGAATGCCCCTGTTGGAAGATCTCCGTGAACAGCTCAAGAGTGACGTCGCGGATTTGAAGCATACTGGAGAGCGTTGGGGCGGTAGCATTTCCGCTGCACTGTTCTTGCGCGAGTTCGTCACGGTTCCGTGGATTCATTGCGACATCGCTGGGCCCGTGCTTGGGGACCGCGCAAAGGGCATGTATCCCAAGGGCGGGACCGGTCACCCGGTGCTCACTTTCTTGAGCTTCGTCGAAAACGCCGGCTGATGCCTCGCCGCGGCGTGTTCATCGCCGCACTGCTCGTAGGGCTCACGGGCGACGTAGAAGCACACCTTAAGTTTCCGAAACTGAAAGGTGAACGTAGGCTGGTGCTCGATCTTTCGGGCTCGAGCGCCGAACTCCAGTACCGCGTTGGATTTGGCGTCAGCCTGGCGGATGCAGAGCGCAAGGCTGCTGACAAGGACGGGGACTTCTTGGTGGGCGTCCTGGAAGCCAATGCGGCAATGGACGCGAAAACGGCCAGCCTGGCACCTAAGCTGCGCGTGTGCACCGGCGTTGAACCTGGGCAGCTTGCATGTCGCTCTCTCGAGACCCGCGACGTCAGTCGCATGGAGTCAGAAGGTTGGGTTCCCGGACCAACGCGCCACTTGCACGTGACCTGGACATTCGATCTGCGTGTCGCCCCTGAGAGCATCGGGGCGATTGTGGTGGAGGACGACTACCAGGTGCCCGGCCTCGAGATCACGGATGTGGCGATTGAGGCGCCGCCGCACGCCAAGTTGATCGAAGCCGGTGATGCGGACCGTGCCGGCGGTGTTTCCACCGAATTCACCTGGATCGAATCGGCGCGGCCCAAGGGGCCCAGGCGCGTCGTCGCGGTATGGCCGGGGCCCCCCGCGACGGGGCGTCTGGGGCTGGTACTCGGTGTCGCGGCGGCAATTCTGGCGGCGGTGCTGTGGTTCTGGCCGCGGAAGAAACGAGCCGCGTGACCCTAGCGCTGGCCCGGGCGTAGTTTTCGTCGGACGAATGGGATCCTGGCGTCGGAAATCTGCGATTATCGAGGTTCCGGGAGTACTGTCGAAGGATGAGCTTGGCCCGCTCCGCAATGCCTGTCGCGCTCACGAACATATTGCTGCCAGGCTTGTATGCATGGGTTGCCACGGTTGCTCTCGTTGCTTTTCGTGCCGCAGACCCGACGTTGCCGCGCCTCGCCTCGCTCATGGCTTTGGTTGCTCTGGTTGCCGGCCCATTGATCGCTCTGCGCAACCGAAACTGGGGACGTCGAGTTGGAGTGTTCGTCTTCGGCGCATTCTGCGTTCTCACCTGGTTGATGGCTTGGGAAGAGCTGGACCCCGAACGATTGGAGCCGATTCGCGCCGCCTCGGGCGCGATCGGTTGGGCCCTGTTTGCTTTCGGCTGGGGCAGCGCCCGCAAGCTTGGTCATGTCCCGGAAGACGATCCCAACGCTATTGTTGGAAAACCCCTGGAGCCTCGGACGGCTCTGCCCCGGGGAACGTTGGTCGTCCTGCTGATTGGAATGCTGGGGGCGCTGGTGCCACTACTTCTCGCATGGCGAGTCCGGCGTGAAGACCACGCTCTGCTGGCGCATGCGGTGAGCTTCGTGGCGGCGATCGCTCTGGTCAGCGCGAGTGCGAAACTAGCGCTGGCGCGAGGGACTGGTTCTGAACGGCGCCCTGCCGACCGGCTCGGGTCCAGCTCGGGTGCGTTCATGCTACTTGCACTCGCCCTAGCCATCGGGCTCGTCTGGAGTGTGCTGCGCTAATGACCGCGGGTAAAGTCGTCGATGTGCTGAGCCTGCTTCTACTGGCGGGCAGCGCATTCGCATTTGGTGCCGGCGTGGATGCGCTGGCGGAGCGGCGGGACCTGGTGGCCCTCTACTGGCTAGTCGTGGGCGCACTAACCCTCAAGGCGGCAACGGACATGGTTCGGCCGCGGTCGAGTTCGCGATGAGGCGCCAAGTTCGCATTGTCTTGTGCGCCGCGGCGCAACTTTTCCTAGCTTGTGGGCAGGCCGAGACTGTTCAGCCTACCCCGTCGACCGGCGAGCTATCGCCTGGAATCGTAGCGCGAGTCGGCGACGACGAAATCCACGGTGATACCGTCGCGCGCATCGCTCGCGAGCAATCCATCAGTCCGAAGCGGGCGTTGGAGCTTGCAGTTCAGGATGCACTCTTCGCTCGCGGGCTTCGTGAACGTCCGGGGTTCGCCTACCTGGTTGCCGTTTCGGAGCGCGGCGCGCTTGGCCGAGTCGTGCTCGAGCAGATCCGTGACGAGGCGACAAAGCGTGGCCCGCCCACACCCCAAGAAGTTCAGACCATGGTGGAGCGGCACTGGTATCAGATCGACCGCCCCGCCGGCACGCGTACCATTCATGTCGTAGCACTAGCAAAAAGCCTCGAGGACAGAGCAGGCGCGCGCGAAGCCGCCGAGCGCTTGGCCGAAGAGCTGAAGAAGCACACGACTGAAGATGCCTTCGAGGCGGCCGCCAAGCAGGCTCAGACTGGAAAGATCGAAATCAAGGTTGAGCGACTACCAGCGGTCGCGAAAGACGGACGCGTCATTCCGGCGAAGCCGCCTTTGCCCGGGCAACGCTTCGGCAAGCTCGAACTGCCGTTCGCAGAGGCGGCCAACGCTCTCACCGAGCCGGGTGCACAGAGTGGAGTGGTCGAAACGTCCCATGGGTTTCACGTGATCATGATGGTCGAACGACTTCCTGCCGTGAAAATGCCTGAAGCTGTGCGGGATGAGACGGTAGCGCGAGAGGTGATGTCGGAACGGGCCCGCGCGACGGAACAGAGCCTGTTGAAGGCGGTACGTGAGGGGCAAGAGGTGATCATCGACCGTGCTGCACGTGAAATGACGGCGCGGGTTCGCGTGGCCCCATGAGACCGCGCCAACGCACCCTCACAGGTCGGGACCAGGCTGCGTCGGCGTTTGGTGGGATCCTGCTCAAGCTGTGCGACAGCGTGGGCTGCAGCATGGCCGCGCTGGTTGATGCCATGGGCGAAACCGTCGACTACGCCGGCACGCACGACCCCTTCGACATTCGGGTCGCGGCCGCCGAGTGGCAACTCGTGATGAAAGCGCTGCAGAGCTGTC
>CBDCTZ010000015.1:0-1205000 GCA_965222375.1 Polyangiaceae bacterium | reverse complement strand
GCTGTCGTAAGACAGCGGTAGACGAGCGTCCTTATGGAGATACACGGTGGACGGTGACGACCACTAGCGGCCATGAGGAGAGAATATGCAGGCATGAGTAGCGATAAACCGGGTGAGAAACCCGGTCGCCGTAAGCCCAAGGTTTCCTGGGGAAGGATAATCCTCCCACGGGTTAGTCGATACCTAAGCCGAGGCCGAGAGGCGTAGGCGATGGAAAGCAGGTTAATATTCCTGCACCGCTAGGGATAGCGTTGAAGTGAGCGGGGACGGAGAAGGGTAGCCCAGCACGCTGCATGGTTATGCGTGTTTAAGCCCGTAGGTGGAGTTCTTAGGACCCAATAGGGACAAACGAGAACTCGTATACACCGAGAGGCGATGAGGTCAGGACCTAGTCCTGGATACTGGGTAATCCCATGCTTCCAAGAAAAGCCGCGCACAGAGCTCCTCTAGCGATCGTACTGCAAACCGACTCAGGTGGGCGGGGTGAGTATCCCAAGGCGCGTGAGAGAACCCTGGTTAAGGAACTCGGCAAATTGACACCGTAACTTCGGGAGAAGGTGTGCCCCTGTTGGTGAAGAACTTCGCGTTCCGAGCTGGCGGGGGTTGCAGTGAAATGGCGGTTGTGACTGTTTACTAAAAACACAGGACTCTGCGAAGTCGAAAAGACGACGTATAGGGTCTGATGCCTGCCCGGTGCTGGAAGGTTAAGGGGATATGTTAGGAGCAATCCAAAGCATTGAACCGAAGCCCCAGTAAACGGCGGCCGTAACTATAACGGTCCTAAGGTAGCGAAATTCCTTGTCGGGTAAGTTCCGACCTGCACGAATGGCATAACAACATCCGCACTGTCTCGACCAGGGACTCAGCGAAATTGCATTGGGGGTGAAGATGCCCTCTACCCGCGGAAAGACGGAAAGACCCCATGAACCTTTACTGCAACTTGGCAGTGATTTTCGGGTTGTTCTGCGTAGGATAGGTGGGAGGCTTTGAAGCCGGGCTTCTGGGTTCGGCGGAGCCACCGTTGAAATACCACCCTGGATAATCTGGAAATCTAACCTGCACCCATGATCTGGGTGAGGGACACTGCCTGGTGGGCAGTTTGACTGGGGCGGTCGCCTCCTAAATCGTAACGGAGGCGTGCGAAGGTTCCCTCAGGCTGATTGGAAACCAGCCGTAGAGTGCAAACGCATAAGGGAGCTTTACTGTGAGACCGACAGGTCGATCAGTTGCGAAAGCAGGTGTTAGTGATCCGGTGGTCCCGAATGGAAGGGCCATCGCTCATCGGATAAAAGGTACTCTGGGGATAACAGGCTGATCGCGCCTGAGAGTTCATATCGGCGGCGCGGTTTGGCACCTCGATGTCGGCTCATCGCATCCTGGGGCTGGAGCAGGTCCCAAGGGTTTGGCTGTTCGCCAATTAAAGCGGTACGCGAGCTGGGTTTAGAACGTCGTGAGACAGTTCGGTCCCTATCTTCCGCGGGCGTAGGACACTTGAGAGGAGCTGCCCATAGTACGAGAGGACCTGGGTGGACGTGCCTCTGGTGATCCGGTTGTCAGGCCACTGGCATAGCCGGGTAGCCATGTGCGGAACAGATAACCGCTGAAAGCATATAAGCGGGAAGCTGGCCTCAAGACTAGGTGTCCCCTGCCGCAAGGCACTAAAGGCCCCTTGGAGAACACAAGGTGATAGGCTGGGTGTGGAAGCGTAGCAATACGTGGAGCTAACCAGTACTAATAGGCCGTGCGGCTTGACCATCTCTCTAAGGCACACTTGTAGTTCAAGCCCGGAGTCGGGCTGACGAACTCGAGCAATCGAGAATCGTCGAACGGACCGAGTACGTCATTGACGTACTGTGCATTGGTACACGAGCTAGTGATTACCAACGGTTGTCGCATCTTGCGACGCAGCAACACAAAGCTGTTTGGACGCCCAAAATTTCCGGTGGCGATATCGAGGAGGCCACACCCGATCCCATCCCGAACTCGGAAGTTAAGCTTCTCGGAGCCGATGGTACTGCACGGGTGACCGTGTGGGAGAGTAGGACGCTGCCGGGCTAATTGCCCCAAAAGGCCCTGAAACAAGGTGTTTCAGGGCCTTTTGCTTTTTGTATTTCGCCAGTTCGCTGTTATGCCGTGCTGCGCTTGTTCAACTTGCGCACTGCTCAAGGAGTTGCCCGTGGCCCAATCCAGCCTTCCCCGTTTCATCGCCTCGTCTGCATGTGCCGCTACCCTGGCGGTCTTGGTTGTCTCAGCACCGGGTTGCGGCAGCGATGACGACTCGGGTTCGCCAGGCGGTGGTGGTGCGAGCGGCGATGCAGCGGCCGACTCCACGGCCGGCGGTACGAGCGGGACAGGCGGCACGGGTGGCACGAGTGGCAGCGGCGGTACGAGTGGCACCGGCGGCTCGAGTGGTGCCAGTGGGAGCGGGGGCTCGAGTGGTGCCAGTGGGAGCGGGGGCTCGAGTGGCGCCAGTGGCAGCGGTGGAGCGGACGCGGGCGGCGATGCGAGTGCTGACGCAAGCGCAGATGCGAGCGCGGATGCAAGTGGGGACGCGGCGACGGACGGGAGCACAGACGCTCCGGCCGACGCGCCACCGCCCAAGGTCTACAACGTGCTGCACTCAGTGGGTACGGCCAATGGCGCCGAAATCACGCTGAGCACGATCGACACCGATGGGAGCAACTTGACGGCGGTTAGCGGTTTCCCGGCGAAGATCGACCCGGGTGGGTTCTCGTATTCGTTCCGAGTCGGTGAGAGCCCGGCACGACCCGATCGGCCCTATTACGACTTCCTGTTCGCGGACAGGGCGTACAAGCTGCCAGGAGGGACGCGCCTCCTGTCCTACCAGGAGCCGGCTCCCAGCACCGACAGAGGTATTGCACTGCTGGGTGGCAACACTGCGGTGAAGCTGATATCCGGCGACCTTGCGGGCTCCTTCGCCAACGTACTCATCTCGGTAGCGCCCGATGGCAAGCGTGCGCTCGTCATGACCGCACTGGGCGGCCCTTCAGCCGAAGTCCACTTGCTACGCACGGACGGCCAGAAGTTCGCCAACAACCAATACTCAGCAGTGATCAAGGGCCCGGGCACGATCGCGATCGGCGGCAGCGCGGTCTACGCCGCAGGTCGCGTCTGGTTCGTCGACAATGGCGCCGGCGGAGGCAAACGCTTTCTCAACTACGCGCCTCTTGACGGTACCTCCCCAGGTACGACCCTCACGCTGCCGACGGTGGGCGGGTCAGCGCAAACCTGGGCCGAGCCGGCGATGGCTTTGAGCGCCGATGGCAAGAAGCTCGCTCTTTTGGCCGGCACGGCCAAGACGAACCTCGACGTGATCATGGTCGACACCACCAGCCTCGCCGCGGTGAACGTGACCAAGAGCGCAGGGAACTACGATGTGCCGCAGTTCTCCAGCCCCCCACACTTCGCACTCTCGCCAACCGGCGCCGCCGCCGCGTACACCAAGCTCAACGCAAGCGTACGTGAGCTGTATGTGGTGGATACGACCGGGACGGGTACGCCCATTCAGATCAACACGCTGGCGCGAATGAAGGCGACGATCACCCGGTTCCGCCACCTGATTTGGCTCAGCGACACCGTGCTGCTCATCGCCGCTGACGACGGGAGCAACCACGGTGATCTCTTCACCTTTGACCGCACGACCAGCACGCTGGTCAACCTTAGCAAGAGCGCGGTCGAAACCAGCGCACCCTGGGGCCCCGGCACGCTGACTTGGAACCTGGAATGGCACGCGCAAAACGGCGCCCACATATTCTTCAGTCGCCGCAGAACAGTCGCGCCCCTCGACCGCGACCTGGTGGCGGTCAATACGAGCACCGCAGCTATCGTGGAGGTAGTCACGGGTGCGCAATACTCCGCTGGCATGAACAACGACGCCTTGGCGGCTGCGGCCGGCGGTCGAATTTGGGTCAGTGTGCGCGACATTGGCACCACGAATTTCGGCCTGCACACCTTCGATCAAAACGCGCCTGCAAAGGCCACGCGCATACACGACAGTGGCAGTGCGCCAGTCCGCTTGCGCACATCGCCCGACGGCAATTCAATCTCGCTGATCACCGCGAGCCCCC
This sequence comes from Polyangiaceae bacterium, assembly GCA_965222375.1. Taxonomy (GTDB): domain Bacteria; phylum Myxococcota_A; class Polyangia; order Polyangiales; family Polyangiaceae; genus JACKEA01. The sequence continues at coordinate 1,200,912 of CBDCTZ010000015.1, read as the reverse complement.
AAGGCCCTCGGATCTCCGCGATCGGCAGCACCGCAGCGTCGTTGGTACAGCTTGCTGACAAACTTCCGCGACCCGAGTACGTCAGCTGGACGCCGGACTCCGCAGCCTTGGTATTCGGGCGAGGCAACAATGACGGCGTGTCGCAGCTGCACTACCAGCGTCTGATTGACGCGCAGCCGACCTCATTTGGCTCTGGCACCGGCTACGCCCGAGTGTACGGCGTTCAGTAGAGCCTGCGGATCGGGAGACCGGCCAGCCGTCGGACGGCCGCCGCTTCATGATACGGTGCCGCCCATGACGGCCTCAGCTCTGTTCAAGAAGGTCTTCATTGCCAATCGCGGTGAAGTAGCTGTCCGCGTTGCGCGTGCCTGCGAGGCGATGGGAATCACGCCGGTGCTAGCCGTCTCCGAAGCGGACCGGGACGCCACCTACACCCAAGGGCGGGAAACCGTTTGCCTCGGTCCGGCGCGGTCCTCGCTGAGCTACCTGGATCCAGAACGCGCGCTGCAAGCGGCCAAACAGAGCGGGTGTACGGCGCTGCATCCCGGTTGGGGCTTCTTGTCGGAGAACCCGCGATTTGCCGCCATGTGCGAGGCACACGGCATCGCGTTCATCGGTTCGCCAGCGCATGTGATGCACCTGATGGGCAAGAAGACCCCGGCGAAGCGCGCCATGGCTGCGGCTGGGCTCGACTTGATCCCTGGAAGTGACGGCGTGCTGAAAGACCTGGCCGAACTCGAGGCCGTTGCCGATCACATCGGCTTCCCCATGCTGATCAAAGCGGAAAGTGGCGGTGGCGGCCGTGGCATGCGCATTGCCCGCGCCAAGGAAGAGCTCGCAGAAGCCTTCAACAGTGCGCAGCAAGAAGCTCAGGGTGCGTTCGGAGATGCTCGCGTCTACGTCGAGCGCCTGATCGAAAAGGGGCGCCACATCGAGATCCAGGTTTTGGCGGATAAATACGGCAACGTGGTGCACCTCGGCGAGCGGGACTGCACGGTTCAGCGCAAGCACCAGAAGCTGATCGAGGAATCGCCGTCTCCGGCGCTGTCGCTGGCCGAACGGGCACGCGTGCTCGAGCTGGCCCGAGCGGCCACGGCGTCCATCGGCTATGTCGGCGCGGGCACCATGGAGTTCCTCCAAGACGATCACGGCATGCTGCGCTTCATGGAAATGAACACGCGCTTGCAGGTGGAACACACGGTGAGCGAGATGCGCACGGACGTGGATCTCGTCAAAGAGCAGCTGTTGGTCGCCGCCGGGCACCCCCTCGACCTGAAGCAGGCGGACATCGAGTTCACCGGCCATGCCATCGAGTGCCGGATCAATGCCGAAGACCCGAATCAAGATTTCCGACCCAGCCCCGGCGAGATCACGCGCTGGGAAACGCCGGAGCAAGGACCCGAGCTCCGCATCGATACCCACGTGCAGAGTGGCTACGTGGTGCCGCCTCACTACGACAGCCTGATCTGCAAGGTGATTACTCGGGGTGACGACCGCAAAGCCGCCATCGCCAACATGATTGCCGCGCTCTCAGCTATCAAATGCGAAGGCGTGGACACCACCATTCTGATGCACCTCTCCGTGCTCGGCAGCCCCGACTTCCAAAGCGGAAACTACGATACCAGCGGCATCCCGGGTTGGCCCCCGGCACCCGCGTAGCCGACTCTCGCGGCTCCAACGTCGGGCGCAGTCAGTCCAGAGTGCACTCGGCAGCGGAACTGATGCGTCGGTACCGCACGTACTCGAATTCCGCACGCAGATCAGGGATGGGCTGCCAGGCATGTGCGACGGGCCCGGCCTGAATCGTTCCGCCAAAGTCCGATCGGGCCACCGAAAAGTGCAGATTCCAGGTCTGTGTGCCGGTGACGCGCTGGTAGAAGTTCACGAGAGCGCCGAAGCGGCACAGCCTCAGCTCAGCGGTAGGGCCACTCCACATGACCGAAGCGTAGTCGGAGACCTCGTTGGTGGCGGAAGACCGCTCCAGACTGATGAAGCCCTGGTTGCTTTGGTTCCGGCCGATCACGATGTGCAGATGATTCTCCATCGAGGAGTGGGTGGAACGCAGCATCAGGCCCGCCCAATGAGTACCCAGCGGGCCGAGTGCCGAGCCGTCCGCCGCGCTGACGCTGACTTCGGTCGTGATGTGAAAATCCCCCGTGACGTTCTGATAGACCAGGGGCCCTGCCCGGTCGTTGAACCAGACGGAGTTCGCCGGAATGAGAGATAGCTCCGATCCAGTTGGCATCAACGGAGTGTTGTTCAACAGGTTGGCGTTCACCAGGCTCCACTTCGTATCCAGAACTCCCACGTTGAACTCGTCGCTGAGCCCCGCGAGATCGTTGGGCGTGCCGCCTGTTCCAGCGGCGCCACTCGATCCCGCGCTACCACCCGAACCACTTGCCCCGCTCGCCCCACCCGAGCCGCTCGCCCCACCTGAGCCACTCGATCCCGCGCTACCACCCGCACCACTCGAGCCGCTGTTGCCGCCCGCGCCCGAGGCGCCCGAAGCTCCGCCGGAACCGCCCGAGGCGGGCACAGTCTTGGTTTGACTCTTCGAAGAACAGGACACGGCCAAAGCCGCGACCGCCAATACGGAAAGAAAGGAAACCACGTTGCTGTCAGGATTATGCTCGATATCCGCTGTCCGTCGAGAGATACGCCGGAAGGCGACGCCCCCTCCGCATCGGGCGCCGGATTAGGTATACAGACACGAGCATGGCCCACGTCCCCCTCGTTCCAATCGGGAAACCGCGAGCAGACGTCCTGGACGACGGCACCTACGCCGAGCACATCGAAGCGCTGCGGGAGCGCGAGGAAGTTCTGCGCCAGCGAAAGGCCGAAGTCTTCGAAGGCTGGGGCACGAAGTACCGGGACCGCGTGCACAAGAAGGGCAAGCTCACCGCCCGGGAGCGCATCGAGCGCCTCAAGGACCCAGGTACTCGCATTTTCGACGTAGGCACCTTCGTCAACTACGGTCTCGAGTATCAAGGCGGGCTCAAGTCGCCGGGCGCCGGCGTGGTGACGGCCTTCGTGCGCATCGAGAAGCGTTGGTGCATGGTGATCGCCAACGACAACACCGTGGCCAGCGGCTCTTGGTGGCCGCGTACGCCGGAGAAGATCCAGCGCGCGCAGAACATGGCGCTGAAGCTGCGCATTCCCGTTGTGTACCTGGTGGACTCGAGCGGGCTGTTCTTGCCCGAGCAGTCGCGGGCGTTTCCGGGCATGCGGGGTGCGGGGCACATCTTCAAGATGAACAGCCTGCTATCCGCCCATGGGGTTCCCCAAATTGCCGGGGTTTTTGGAGACTGCATCGCGGGTGGCGGCTACATGCCGATCATCAGCGATCGCGTGTACATGACCGAGCAGGCGTACATGGTCATCGCGGGTGCAGCTCTGATCAAAGGCGCCAAGAGCCAGAAGATGACCAGCCTCGATATTGGGGGCCCCGAAGTACACGTCCATGTGAGCGGCTGCGCAGACGTGCGCGTGCCCAACGACGACGTGCTCTTGGACAACATCAAGCGGGAAGTCGCCAAATTGCCGTCATCTGCTGCGGACTATTACCGGGGCGATGCGCGCAGCGTGGAATCGTCCCTGCCTGGTCACGAGATCGCCGGACTTTTACCGCCGGATCATCGCGAGGCCTACGACGCAAAGGAGATTGTCGCGCGCCTTTGCGACCAGAGCTTGTTCTGGGAAGTTATGCCGTCGATCGGAGAAGAGATGATCTGCGGCATCGGTCGCATTGGCGGTCTATACGCCGGCCTGATCATCAACCGTCAGGGCTTGATCGGGGATCCCGAGCACCCCGGCAGGCGCCGCCCGGCGGGGATCCTGTATCGGGGCGGCATCGCCAAGATCAGTGAGTTTTCAAGAAGCTGCAACGCTGACGGCATTCCGATTCTCTGGCTCCAGGACATTTCCGGATTCGACATCGGCGCCGAAGCCGAAGCCCACGGCCTGCTCGCCTATGGCTCGAGTCTCATCTACACCAACTCGACCAACGAAACGCCGATGTTCACGGTGTTGCTGCGCAAGGCCTCGGGCGCCGGCTACTACGCCATGAATGGCCTGCCCTATGACCCGGTGGTTCAGCTCTCGACGACCCTGTCGCGACTGTCGGTGATGGAGGGCCGAACCCTCGCTATCGCCGCCTACAACACCAAGTTGGACGACAACTTCGAGATCATCACGCAGGACCCGGAAGAGCGGAAGAAGATCGACGGGGAGATGCGCCAGGTGGAGCAGCGCATCGAGGCGGACATGGATCCCTACGTCTCCGCGCGGCAGATGGACACCGACGAGATCGTCGAGCTGGGAGAGTTGCGCGACTACCTCGCCATGTTGCTCGAAGCGGCCTACCAGAGCGCCGGCACGCGCAGGATCAAGAACAGTCGTATTTGGAGCCTGCACGACCTAGCCGTGCTGGTGGAGAGTGTGCGCTGATGTCTGGTGCTGCTGACGGCCGGGTTTTCGAGAAGATACTCGTCGCACCGACGCGTCGCGTGGACGACAAGCTTGTCGTCATTGCGCCAAGGCCGGGGTTGTTCCGGGGCGGCCCGTCGAAGGGCCAGTTGGTGCATGCCCATGCGCAGATCGGAGAGCTCGAAGTTCTCGGCGTGCTGCACCTGCTGCACAGCGACGCGACGGCCCATGGCCTGGTCGTGAGCGAGCCGGCGTCACCCCTTGCGCGCCGCGCGGTCGGGTTTGGCGATGCCCTGTTCGAACTCGACCCCAGCGCTACCCTCGGGTCCCAGGCCGCGGGCGAGCACGAGCGAGAAGTCAGCGCCGGGTTGCACGTCGTGGCACCGTCGAGCGGCCGCTTCTATACTCGCCCCGCGCCGGGTAAGCCGCCCTTCGTAGCAGTGGGGCAAATCCTGACCGAGGGCAGCCCCATTGCTCTGCTGGAAGTCATGAAGACGTTCAACCGCATCACCTACGACTTCCCGGATCTGCCTGAACGGGCACGCGTGCTGAAGATCTTGGTGGAGGACGGTGCCGACGTAGAGACCGGTCAGCCCCTGCTGGAAGTCGAGGACGCGGGGGCCGCCTAGGCCCGAATTTTCCGGAAGAATCTTCGATACCGAAGCGTTTCTTGCACGGAGATGGGCCGGGTTTTGTCAGCGGCGCTAGGCTTGTGGCCGCGTATGAAACGCGGGCACAAAATCGCGGGCATTGCGGGCGTCACGGGGTTGTCTCTCGTGCTCGTCGCCGCCCTTGGCTTCGCGCCGGCTGTCCGTTCCAAGGCGCAGTCCGTCGCTGCCAAACGTGGGCTGGAGCTCAGCATCGACACGGTTCGGCCCGGTAGCGGTCGAGTTTGGCTTCGAGGCGTCAAGGTCGAGTTGCCCGAAGTGCCGGCAGTCCAGGTCGAGCTCCAGGCCGTGGAGGTGCAAGTCAGCGCGCTGATGAAAGCGCGCAGCGTCAAGGTGCACGGCGGCAAAGTGCATGTCACCGGATCGCCCGAGGACGTCCGCCGACAGCTCGCCGACTACCGCGCCAGCCGCGCCAAAGGTGGCAGTGCGGGGGGCACTCGGCGGGACATCGTCATCGAGGGCATCGACGTTGTGTGGAACGAGCTGTCTCCGGGCGCCGAGCCTCAACACGCTTGGGGCGTTCGCTACACGCGAAGCGCCGAAGGCGAAGACATCGCGGCAGATCTGGTGCGGGTAGTGCACGAAGGCGTTGCCCTGAGCGCCTCTGCCGCCCGAGTCGAATTGGACTCGAAGCGAAAGCTGCGTCGCCTGGGCGTCGGCTCGATGCTGGTCGCCTTGGACACGTCCAAAGCTGCGCGCCTGCGACGTGTTGCTGCAGAGACTCCGCCGGCGCCAAACAAGGAGCGACAAAGCTCCCCAGACCCAAAAACCAAAGCCAAGCCGAAAGCGAAAGAAGGCAAGGCCAAAGAGCCCTCGGCGCTTTCGCGCTACGTGCCTCTCGACGAGGCTCGTGGCAAGCGCGTGCGACGGGCGTTCTCAGAACTCGCCAACATCATCGTGACCGCGCTGCCACCGGACGGCGAAGTCGACTTGGATGGCGTGAAGCTGCGCCTCAATCACCGCGGTCAGCGTTTGGCGCTGGGCCCGGCGCGAGTGAGCGTGAAGCACGATGGCAAGAACGCCTCGCTCCGCGTCGCCCCCGCCGCAGAAGCAACCCAGCCCTTGAAGGTCGCGCTCAAGTTGCCCCTCGCCAAGGGCGTGGTCGAATTGGCGATTGCCGGAGGCCCGGTTCCCCTCGCCGCGCTGGGCATGGAGAAAGGCGACCTGGGCATCAAGAACGTCAAGGAAGCCACGTTGGAAGCCAACGCGACCCTGCGCATCGACGCCGAAGGCAAGAAGATCCAAGGCTTCGGTCACGGCAAGTTGGCAAAGCTGGATATTTTTCAAAGGTGGCTAGCCCGGGGGCCTGTGCGTCAATTGGCGGTGGGCTTTCGAGGTCGCGGTTCCGCCGTTCTCGATGGTTCCCGTCTCGACATCGAAGAAGGTGAGATCCACCTGGGCAAGCTGCGCGCCGAGGCCAAGGGATTCATCAAGCGCTCAGCCACCGACAAGGGCGAGCGCGCGGAGATCATTCTCGAGGGCGGAGTGCCGCTGGCGTCCTGTCAGGCGATGCTCAACTCGTTGCCTGAAGGGTTGGCGCCCTTGCTCACGGGTATGAAAGCGACGGGCACCTTTTCTCTGACGGGTCGGCTGGAGCTGGACACGGACAAGCCCGCCGATGTGGTCACGAAATGGAATGTGGGCAACGAGTGCCGCATCACCGCCACTCCGCCGGATGTGTCGCCGCAACGCTTCAAGGCTTCTTGGACCCGCGAAGTGCGCGGCGCAGATGGCAGCCTGGTGCAAATCCGAAGCGGCCCCGGTGCGCCGAACTGGGCGCCGCGTCACGTCATCTCCAAGCACATGGATACGGCCGTTCTCATCTGCGAAGACGGGCGCTTCTACGCCCACAGCGGCTTCGATCAGGAGGCGATCCGCAATTCGATCCGCGAGAACCTCAAGGCCGGCCGCTTCCTCCGGGGCGCGAGCACCATCAGCATGCAGCTTGCAAAGAACCTGTACTTGCCCCGCGAGAAGACAATCTCCCGCAAACTCCAAGAAGCCGTCTTGACCATGTTGCTCGAGCAGCAGCTGACCAAAGACGAAATGATGGAGCTGTACCTGAACGTCATCGAGTTCGGCCCCGGCATCTACGGTATCGGCTCCGCCGCCGCCTACTACTTCAACGCCGCGCCCCACCAGCTGTCACTGGGTCAGGCGCTCTACCTTGCCAGTGTCCTGCCGAGTCCGAAGCGCCACTACTTCGGCGCCGACGGCCAGGTGACTCCCGGTTGGATGGGCTATCTGCGCAAACTCATGCGCATTGGCGTGCGCATCCGCCGTGTCACCGAAGCCGAACTCGAAGACGCGTTGCAAGAACAAGTGACCTTCAAAGTGCCCTACTCACCCCGCGTTCCCCCCGAGGGCGCCGACGAGCCCACCGAAGAACCTCTCGAAGAAACAGCCCCAGACCCAGTCTACTGAGTTTGTTTTTTGGGGCTGTGCCGGATTTGTGCCTCATCGTAACCGCGGGACGCGAGCTCGCGTTTCGAGGCGACGAAGGGAGGCGCCGTCGTCATCAATCGATACGACTAGAGTTTGAGCAACTGTACGGACATGCCTCAGCGCGCGCAAACGTCAACAAGGCGTTCGTCGCCGGGAGCAACCACGACGCGCTGAAGCTGGGCTCCGGCTATTGATCAGCCCGTGGAAACACAGGCTCCTATGTTGTCATCGGCAACAGGCACAGGCTTGACGCAGTGCCCAAACTCGCCGGGACATTCGGCGGTTGCTTCGCACACTTTCGAGCACTTAGTTGGGTAACCCAGACTGTAGCAGACACCGCGCCATGCCTTGCCGTCGCTGCCGCAAAGGGACCCCGACTTGCCTTGGCACTCAGCCCCAAGGGACGCAGGATCGTACGCCTCGGATCTGCAGACTCCATCGGTGCCGCACAGCTGTCCGGCGGGGCATCCGGGGTCTTCGCTGAAGTAAGAGCACTGCCGTCGACACAAAGCCGTACCTGAATCCGACGCGCACACGTAACCTGCGGCGCAGCCGCTTGAAACTAGGCTGGCTTGAACGCACGGCTGATCAGGTTGACCGGCTCCAGGCGAGAGGCAGAACCCCTGCGGCGAGCGCTTGAAGCGGACGCACGTGGCGCCGTTGGCACAAGGTGCACCGCCAACCGAGCAAGCGGGGTAACACGCGCCGGCGGCACCTTGGCTAACGCATGTCCCACCATTTGGGCACTCGTCGTCTTCGAAACACTGATTGCCGCATGTTCGATTCGAGGGGTCACATACCTGGCTCGTTCCGTCGGGCAATGCTGGGCAGTCGCTGGCGTATTCACACTTCCCGGACGCGCCGCCCGTTCCCGATGCGCCTCCGGTGTTGTTCTCGCCGCCGGAGCAAGCCACGCCAAGTGCCATGAGGACTCCCAGACCCCACGAGCGTAGCTTGACTCTCCGGGTTGTGGGCGGGCGCGTCATGGAAGTCCCACGCAGCTCGTGATGCACTGCCCAAACCCCTTGCATAGTGGATCAGCTCCGCATTGCGCCTCGGCGGTCTTCAGGCAGCTCTTGTAGTCGGGCGAAAAAAACTTCTGTCCGTAGCAAGTCTCGCACGCAGGTGAGAAATCGGTGTTGCCTGGGCTTGCGCAGAATCCAGCGCATTCCTTGGCGCAGAACTCCGGCTTGCAGAGGCAGGAGGCGATGGTCACTTCGGCGTACTTCTTCGCGCCTGCCGTATCGCTGTTGCAGCAATCGTCGCAGGCCTTCTTCGTTGCTTTCGCAGCGCAGGCGTTCGTCGCACCACCCGCTCCGCCGGCGCCGCCACTCGAACCAGCACTGCCACCCGAACCAGCACTGCCACCCGAGCCAGCGCTGCCGCTCGAGCCAGCACTTCCGCTCGAGCCAGCATTGCCACCCGAACCCGCGCTGCCGCTCGAGCCAGCACTGCCACTCGAACCCGCGCTGCCGCCCGAACCCGTAGTTGGGGAATCCGCGCCGGCGTCCTGAGAAGTGGGTGTTCCGCTGGCGCCTTCACTCGAGCATGCCGCGAGGGTGCTGAGCAGGAACAGGGATGAAAGGAATCGCATGTTGCATGAAGTCGTCATCATGTCCGGTTGTACCGGGCGCGCTTGACGACCTCCCCTTACTCTCGATTACATTCCGCTTGGTCCAGGGGCGTACCTGCACAGTTCAGCCCGCACTGGCCACCTGCTAGGTGTTGGACAGCGGCGGAGGGGCATCATGCCTTGTGGGTTACATCCGATTACAATTCGGTGGCTCACCGGTAGATGACGTAGCGCCGCCCCGTACCGGGAGGCTGTCTGCGCTCTGCTCATGCGTTAGACCGCATCAGTCTTCGCGTACCAGGTAGGAAACGAGGTGGCCGCAATGAACGCACGCGTGCGTGACCACCGGGATCGTGTCACCCCTGCCGGTGAACCACCCCAGAGTATCCTTCTTGGGCTCTCCAGCTAGCCAGGCTCGGTCGGCAGCGGCCAGCGCGACGTTTTCTGAGGTCCCCCAGGGAAACAGGCGTACCGTTACGTCGAGGTGACACGCGACGTCTGTGCGTTACGCCGAGGTAACGCCGTCCCAAGGTGGAGCATGAGAAAAGTCTGTGTCGAGAGCGCTCCACGTAGCGGCACGTCCGTTGCACGGTGAGTGCTCAGCCCTGTGTGGCGGGAGCAGCAATGGCGAACCCTAGAGCAGTAGTTTCCGCGGTGATCTGTGCGTTTGCGCTGGCGAGCGCTGGAGCTTGCAGCGGCGGTGATGGTGGCGATAGCCCGGGCGGTGGCGGTAGCAGCGCTACGGGTGGCGCCGCTGCTACGGGTGGAACCGGCGCAACGGGAGGAACTAGCGCTACGGGTGGCAGCGGCGCGACGGGGACGAACGATTGCTGTCAAACCAATGGGTCGAAAAGCTGTAGTGATTCCAAGGTCCAGAAGTGTGTATGCCAGCAGGAATCGGAATGCTGCTCCGCCAGGGGCGAATCTGTATCGACTATGCAACGACGCTCTGCGGGCTGTCCTGCGGTTCGGGAGGGGCTGGAGGTAGCGACGGCGGCGCGACAGCGACAAACGATTGCTGCCAGACCAGCAAATCGGGTGGTTGCAAGGATGCCAGTATTCAAGCGTGCGTCTGCGATAACGTGAATCCTGACTGTTGCGACAGCTGGGACGCCAGTTGTGTCGAAGCCGCGACGGACTACTGCGGGTTGGCCTGTAGTGATGGCGGCACCGTAGGAACCTGCGTAGCGAAATGCAGCCGCTGCGACTATGTTGGCCCGATCGACGGCTGCCAGTGTTTGGAGAGTTGCTCTGCCATGAGTATGGACTGCAAGCCGAGCGTGGGCAGTCCTGGGAAACGCGGTGTTTGCTACGAAGGTCCGAACATCAAGACGGCGCACAACACGAGCTTCACCGGTGACCTGTGCAGCAATCTGGCCGAAGTCAAAGCCAGCTGGAAGGCTTGTGGGTTTCCCGAAGTGACCTTCCAGTTGCCGTAGACTACCGGTAGCAAAGGGCTACGGCGCTCGACTTGGGCGCGGTTCGGTCGCGCCCTGGTCCAGCGCTACTTCTCTCCTGCGGCTCTCAGTTTCGCGAAGAAGGCCTGCAGCCGCTGTACGCACTCCTGCTGTAGGACGCCGGGGGTCACCGAATCGAGGCGGTGGTTCAGGCGCAGGTCGTTGCCCAAGTTGTACAGGGACTCGAGAGCTCCGGCCTTGGGATCCGTGGCCCCATAGACCACGTGGGCAACCCGAGCATTGATCAACGCCCCCGCACACATCGGGCAAGGTTCTAGGGTCACGTAGATCGTGCTGCCCTCGAGGCGCCAATGCCCGGTGTTCGCGGCCGCAGCGCGTAGCGCGACGATCTCGGCGTGGGCGGTCGGATCTTGGTCTTGCTCGCGCCGGTTTTGACCCCGCCCGAGCTCGACGCCCTCGGCGCTCACGATGACGGCGCCAACCGGCACGTCTCCGGCCTCGGCTGCAATATCGGCTTCGCGGAGCGCCTCTCGCATCCACTCTTCGTGACTCGTCATCTTCCGCCGTCTGCACTCTGGTGCAGCGCTGTTTGCGCACCCGGCACGATTCGAACGTGCGACCCTCGGTTCCGTAGACCGATGCTCTATCCAGCTGAGCTACGGGTGCAAAAATTGGGGCCGCCTTCATAGCACGACCACGGCTTTCCACAACGGGCTTCTGATGGGAGCTGATTGCCTCGAAAACCAGCTCGAAATGCGCGGCTTCGGGCCGCTCTTGGCAGGCGCCGGGGCGGCTGCTCCCGCCGCCAGGCCGTCGAGTCCGGAATGGCTGCACACGCACGAGATTAGGGCGCCAACGACGCCCCGGTTTCGCACCCCGTCCGGTGTTGCGACGCGCGTCGACTAAACCCAATCAAAGTGCGCGAATCGCAGTGCTACCCTGCCGCGCATGAGTTCGGGCAGGGTCACGCTGTGCGGTTCGCTTTCCAAGTATCCGGTGGGACTCGGACGCGCCATGCACGAGGCAGGCTATCGCGCGTTGGGCTTGAGCTACATATACGTACCATTTGGCGTCGAGGACCTGGCTGGAGCGCTGACCGGTATGCGCGCGTTGGGGATTCGCGGCCTCGGCGTGTCCATGCCTTTCAAGCTCGAGATCATGCCCCACCTGGACGGCCTCGATGACTTGGCGAAGCGCATCGGTGCCGTGAACACGGTGGTGAACGATGACGGCGTATTGACCGGTTACAACACCGATGCCGACGGCGCCGTGCGTGCGCTTCAGGAGGTGACGACCCTGGACGGCAAGCGTGCAGTCGTCGTTGGGGCCGGTGGTGCTGCCCGAGCCGTCGCCTTTGGGCTCACCGATGCGGGTGCGCGGGTTACCGTTGCCAACCGGACTGTGGAGCGGGGAGACGCTTTGGCTCGGAGCGTCGCTGACAATCTGCCCGGAGCCGCTCAGCATGTCGGGTCGCGCGCGCTGACGCCGGAGACGTTTTCAGGTGCCGACATCATCGTGCAGGCCACCTCCGCGACCATGAAGGAGCGAGGGGGCCAGAGCCCGGTTCCGGAAGAGATCCTGGCGAGCGGACTCGTCGTCATGGACATCGTGTACAAGCCCCTGCGCACGGCGCTGATCGAGGCCGCCGAGGCGGCCGGCGCCACGGTCATCGACGGCGGACGCATGCTGCTGCACCAAGCGTGTCGGCAATTCGAGCTGTACACGGGCCAGGCGGCTCCGCTGGAACAAATGGACGCAGCGCTCCGGGCGCAGATCCCCTAACCCGGCGCGAATCCATCAACCCGGGTGGGGTGACTCATCGAGGTTCAAGCACGAGTTTTGACCCGGCGCGAATCCATCAACCCGGGTGGGGTGGCTCATCGAGGTTCAAGCACGAGTTTTCCACAGGATTGGGGGCATTTCGCCAAGTCCCGCAGATCTTGCTCCGTGGCCCGGAGGGTATGACACGAACGCCAGGGGCTGGAGCGTTCGATTCGAGGTTCGCCGCGCGCGCGAGTCCAGATTTTGGTTCTAAACGTATGAAATTATTAAGTTTAATGACTGACCTGGGTCAACTGGCACGCCGTCTGCTTGTAGTCTCATCGCTTTTCCGGGCTGACGCCCGGGCTTGGACTTTCAGACTTAATGCCCCGGGGATGGGGTGCTGTTAGCGGCTTGGCTTAGACTTAATCCTATCTATCTGAATTAACTTAGTTTTTCTTAACTTCCTCAGATTTCCCGCGAGACCCGTTGGCTACCCCAACGGGTCTTCGCTTTTTGTACGCCCGAGGTACCCGATTCGGTTTCAACAACGGGAGCCCTGGACAGTTCATTCCCCGCTTTGGCGTGGAGGGCCGAAGATGTGGTCGGCCCCTGCCTCCACGTGGCAGCGCTCGCATAGGTCCACGGGGACTCGCTCGCGCATGCCGGTGGTGCTGAGCACCGCGAAATCCCAGCCCGACTTCTCTTTGCGCATCGCATAGATGGGCCCGGTGCGTCCGCGGCGCCGGTCATGGTGGGTCGCAATCAAGGTCGTGCCGACCGGCATCTCCGAGCCTGCAGTCCAGGATTCGTAGGCGGTTTGGGCCTGTTCGGGCCCGACGCGCACTTCGATCGCATAGCGCCCATCCGCGTGACCATGGCTACGTCGCGGACCCGGTGCGGCCACCGGCAGAGCCATCGCTTGCTTGAAGCCCGCCCAGGGCACGGGCGACGGTGGTTTGGTGGGCTTGCTCGCAGCATAGCGCGGATTGCTCGACGATCCCGCCCAGTCGTCGTTGGGCGAAGTTGCCGCACAAGCAGCGCAAAGGGAGACCACGGCCCAAGTCGGTGTCGATGCGTGCAACGGCCGCGCATGGTACCACGAAGGGGTGAAAAGCGCGCTGAGCGTCGTTGCTGTGCTCTTGGTCGCCTGCGCAGGACCACAGTCGCAACGGATCGCTGCACCAGACCCTGCTCCCGAGCCCACGGTGGTGCCCGAGCCGCAGCCGGAGCATGCACCGCAGATCCGGGGAAACGCGGCGCGGGGCTGGCTAGGCGTGGAGCTGGTCAGCGCGCCGCCCGAGCAGGCCGGAGCCTTGGTGCGGGATGTGCTGCGGGGATCGCCTGCAGCTCGGGCGGGCATCGCTAGCGGGGACCGAATCATCCGCGTGGATGGTGCTCGCATCACCGCGCCTGGCGATGTGGTGCGCGCGGTGAGCCGTCGACCCGCCGGAGCCCGGGTCAGCGTCGCCCTCGAGCGGTCCAGCGGCGTGCGCATGCTCGCGGTGGAACTGGGGCCCGCTCCGGCGGACGACTCGGACGTGATGCGCGTGCGCTTCGTCGGCCAGCCGGCGCCGCGGCTCACGGACCTCAAGACTGTACAAGGCGTGTCCGTGTCTTCGCTACGAGACTTGCGCGGCAAGGTCGTGGTCCTCGAGTTCTGGGCTTCCTGGTGCGCGGTGTGCCGATTCCTCGTGCCCAAGCTCAACCTGTGGCGAGATCAGTACCAGGCCCAGGGGCTCGAGCTACTCGCCGTCACGACGGATCCCATGTCCATCGCCAGCGCCACGACCTCACAGCTTTCCATGGCCTACACGGTGCTGTCAGACCCCAGCGGTAAGACCACGGAGGCCTATCGCGCCCTTGCCTTGCCGACGCTTTTTGTCATCGACAAGAAGGGGATCGTGCGGGAGACCGTGGTTGGCTACGACGAAGAGAGTTTCGCGGCCACGGAGCTTCTCATCCAACGACTCATCGCAGAAGATTGAACCGGCCATGAGTGCACCACCCACAACACGGGCAAGACTCCGCGCCGGTTTGGCTTGGGCTCTGGGCAGCTTCCTGCTCACCGCAAGCGCCGCAGCAGATGTGGACGCGCGTCGTTTGAGCGAAACCTGGCTGCGCTCCGCCTGGGCCAAGCGTGGCGCAAGCTCTGCGCCCTCCAGAATTGCTCCCGACGGTCGGCTGCGGGTCTTGGTGCGCAACCCTCCCTCGGGCCTTCCAAATGCGGTTCCCGTGGCTCCCGGCTTCGCTGCCCTCGCCGCCACACCCGCGGAGCTGGCCGGGCTGCCCGAGAGCGTGGTGGCGCATTGGTCGCCGCCGCGGCGGCCGCTACTGAACCTCGCCAACAACTGGGTCAAGGCTGGCGTTGCCCGCAACTTGACCGGCTTGAGCGGCAAGGGCGTGGTGGTCGGCATCGTCGACACGGGCTTTGATCCCCGGCACCCCGACTTCCGAAATCCGGATGGTACGACTCGGGTGGCTTGGGTCTTGGACTTGTCCCGGAACCCGACCGGTAAACACGCTGCTCTGGAGAACAGCTTCGGCTGCGACTCCAAGGAGTCGCCCTGCGCCGTGTACAGCGCTGCCGAGCTGGACGAGATGATCGCTGCGGACTCCAAGCAGCTTCCGCGGGACGCTTTCGGTCACGGAACCCATGTCGGATCCCTCGCAGCCGGCAACGGCAGCTCCACGAGTCCACCCAAGTACTCCGGGGTGGCGCCGAACGCGACCCTCGTCATGGTGCGGGTTACGCGCTCCGACGATGGGTCCATCTTCGACCCCGACGTAGTCTTAGCCACGCGTTTCATCTTCGATCGTGCCGAGGCCTTGAAGATGCCCGGCGTGGTCAACCTCAGCTTGGGCAGTGACTTCGGCGGTCATGATGGCACTGCTGCCTTGGAGCAATCCCTCTCGGAGTTCGTAGGTGCCGGCCGGCCAGGTCGCGCCATCGTCGTGGCCGCGGGTAACAGCGCAGGTGTCTATACCAACGTTTCCAAGGCCTACCCGGGTCCCTTTGGGATCCATACCGAGGTACACGTTCCCCGCGCGTCGGACGTGCGCGTACCGATCCTGTCGCCGCCGGTGCCAGGGCCGACCACTCGGGCGAGCATTTTCGTTTGGATCGCGTCCCGCGCCGAAGACGACTTGCGCGTCGGCTTGGATGATTCGGATGGCGAGCTCGTTCCGCCGCTTTCGCGGGGCGAGAGCGGCTCCGTGGAACGAAGTGGGCTGACCGCGACGGTGTTGAATCAGGAGAGCGGTTCTTCGAGCCCGATCCCTGTCGGCGTACCTGGCGCGGTGATCGTCCTGGATGGGACGTGGAAGTCCGGCGAGACCTTCGCAGTGCGGCTGCAAGGTCGCGGCAGTGCGTCTCTTTGGGTGCAGAGCGAAGGTGATCTCACCCCTGGCGCCGGTAGCACTGGCGCGCTTTTCCCGCGCGCGCTCAAGGAGGGTACCATTGGGATCCCCGCCACTGGCAGCGCTTTGATTGCCGTAGGAGCGACCCTCAATCGTTCCACCTGGCTCGACCGAGGAGGCAACGCAGTCCGCATCGATACCTTTGGCTCCGTGAAACCGAAGGATGACTCGGCTGCGTTCTTCAGCGGAGTGGGTCCCAACGCGCTAGGTCAGGTCAAGCCCGACATCAGCGCTCCGGGCGCCTTCGTGATCGGCGCCATGAGCAACCTGGTCGACCCTGGGCTCAACGGTGGCAATGGTCTCTTCGCGGGAACCGCGACCTGTGGGGACCAGAAAAACTGCCTGGTGGTGGACGACTTCCACGCCGTGACCAGTGGCACCAGCATGGCGGCTCCCATCGTGGCAGGTGCGATCGCCCTGCTGTTGGAGCGGCGCCCGACCTTGACCCAGCCTGAGCTCCTCGCTCTGCTCCAAGCCGGCGCCCGGCGCTCCAGAGGCAACGTGCCGCTAAAGCAACAGCTTGGGCCCGGCGTGTTGAACATCCAGAACTCCCTGGCCGCCCTGGACAGTGACCTGTCGCCCCTCGGCGGCACTCCAACCGCAGAAGCGAGTTGGCTGGTTCTCAGCAGCGCTTTGGCGCGTCCAGATCCGAAATGGGAACTCGCTGGCCTGGCCGAGTTGCGCAAGGACGGTGATCTGCTGGTCGATGGTTTTGACGCAAGCAGGTTGCGACTCGAAGTGCAGCGCGGAAGCGTCACTTCGCCATTGACCCGTGTTGCGCCCGGGCTGTGGCGCTTCGCCGTGGCCGCGCCTGCGGGTAGCGGAGGTGAGCGCATGCGTGTCTTGCTCAGATTCGACGATGTCGTAATCGCTGAGGAAGACGTCGCGATTGGAGTGGACCCCTGGGTGGTTGGCGCACAGCCCTCGGCGCGGGGTGGTTGCAGCCTGGGGCGTCGGGGTTCCGCTCCAGCCGTGATTGGTCTTATCCTCTCCGCCATGGTGTTGCTCAGGCTCCGGAGGCGGCGGTGAAAGTTCGCTGGGCGTTGCTGGGCGCGCTGTGTACCGCGTGTCCGCCCCCGGCGATGAATCCAACTCCGGATCCTCTACCTGCCGGCGCCGCATCCGAGGCGCCACCCGTAGCGAGTGCACCGACGCCACCCAAGCCCGAAGCGACTGCGGTCGCGAAACCGCTCGAGGACGCGGCGCCGCCGCCTCTGACCTCGCCGAACCCGGTCGCGAAGGGCTCCGACGCCGGGGTCGCTCCCGAGTTGCCCAAGGGGCCCTTCAAGACCGACAAGGCCGCGCTGAACGCGATTGGCGTGCGGGCTCAAGATTGCGCCGATCGCAGCGCCATCGCACTGCCGCCAACCAAGCCCCTCTGGGTCCGCATGATGCTCAGCGTTGCCCCCGACGGAAAGGTGACCGACCTGCGCCTGTCCGGCACATCCGGACTGACCGCCCTAGACGAATGCGCCACCAAAGCAGCCCGTGCCGTCCAGTTCCCCGCACGCGACGCGGCGATCTGGCTCGAAGCACCGATTGGGTTTAGCGCCAACACGCAAGAGTGAGCGGACTACGAGTCTCGTTGTTGGCCCGCGTGATCGCGCCGCCGTGGAGGGGCCGATTGCTCCGCGGGTGACGCACCAGCACGCACCGCGATGAACCGCCGATGACGGCAGCTTCCGGCACATCCCCCAAAAAACCCATAGCCACCTCGGTCGTCCTCTCAGGAACCCGATCCAGAGTTGCACCCGTAACTCTGAACGCCAGGGCCCTGAGACCCCCAACCCGGCCAGAGGGGCTGCTCCGCCTCTCAGTGCTCGCGGGTTCCGACGGAGCAACCCGCGTGGATTGGTGGCAACTTGCGCGTGAGTTACCGGTAACTGGCACCGTTCTTGTCAAGGGTGAACTGAAATAAACATAATAATATCAATAGTTTATGATTGTGGCCCCCGACTTGCTTAGAGTCATCCCGCGAAATTCGGAGGTCGCAATTTATGAAGAGCAGATACCTGATTGGATTCTTGTCGGCACTGACCGTGAGCCTCGGTGCCACGGCCGCGTCGGCCAGTTACCCCGTTGCGGTTTGGGTCAAGGTCAAACAAGTGGACCTGGAGCCAAACGCGAAGGCACCTACCCGCGTGAAGGTTCACGGCGCGGCCATGCTCTACGACAAGAGCAGCGGCACGAGCTACCCGGGCTACTCGGAGCCGGCACTTGGGTTTCTCTACTACGAATGCCCCAAGGGGCAGGAGACCACTTGCGTCAGCGAGTGGGCGGATCTCGAGAAGAACATCAAGGCGACGGACGACGTGTGTGTCGGCTTCGGCAGCCAGTCTCAGAACCCGGGCACCCTGCGTCCTTGGGGTTCGAAGGTGCTGTACCCGACGGACACCTATCCGATTTCGATCGGTGTGGTGACCGGCTTCACACCTTGCAAAGTCATCGAGGGCTTCCTCGCCGCGCCACCTGATGGCGGTACGGCGGGTGCTGGTGGCGGCGGTGGCGCTGACGGCGGCGTGGCTGGTTCCGCGGGCACGGCTGGAACAGCCGGAGCCGGTGGAGGTACGGCAGGAACGGCCGGCAGCGCCAACACCGGTGGCAGCGCCGGCTCCACGGGCAGCGGTGGCAGCACCTCGAGCGGCGGCACCAGCTCGGGTTCGGGTGGAAGCTCGGCAGGAGCGGCTGGCACGGCCGGCACGACTGGCGGCGGTGATTCCAGCGGGGACGACGGCGGTTGCTCCGTGTCTGGCGTTCCGTCTGCACCGATGGCCTTCTTCTGGCTGACGGCGCTTTCTGCTCTTGGCATTGGCATGCGTCGGCGTTCCAGGAGAAAGTAAGCAGATGGCATTGCGCGCGGAGCCGTGGATCGAGGCCTTTGGCGTTGCGGGAGACCGCTCGCGCCCCAGGCGTTTGTTTCGCAGCTCCGCGCGTGACGCGTCGCCGCTATTGGCGTCGCTCTTTCAAGGTGCGCTGCTCGTCGGTGCGCTCTGGTTTCTAGCGCCGAGCAGCATTGCTGGCGCCGTGGCCACCGCCCTGTTCATCGCCGTTGGCATGGCTTGGGGCTCCAACACGGTTTCTCATATTCACTTGCACACGCCCTTGTTTCGCTCGCGGAGCATGAACCGGGCGTTCGGTTTCTTTTTGACCGCGAGTCTCGGCATTCCCCAGACCATCTGGCGCCGCCGTCATCTGTGGCACCACGCTGGCGAGCCCGTCGAGACTCGGCGCCGTCCGTGGACGGCTACGGTTTGGGCCGAACTGTGCGTCGTCGCCGCGGTGATGATCACCGTGGCCCTGTGCGCGCCGCGGGTGTTCGTATTGGTCTACTTGCCTGGGTACCTGCTGGGACTCGGCCTGTGCCGGATCCAGGGCGACATGGAACACGCCGCTACTGGAGATCCGAATGTCGGTGTGAGCTTCTACGGTCGCTTGCACAATCTGCTCTGGTTCAACGACGGCTATCACGCCGAGCACCACCTTTTTCCCACAGAACACTGGAGCCGGCTGCCCGCACGTCGAGCCGAGATCGACGCCGTGCAGAGCGCGCTTCCGCCCTTGTGGCGCCCCCTGGAGCTGCTCGCCCAGGCGTCGAACCGCCACGCAAGCCGCTGGGTGGCGAGCTTCTTGTGTGCTCTGGAGCGCCTCGCCTTGGCGTCCGGTTTGATTCAGCGCTTCATGGTTGCCACTCACTTGGCTGCCTTCAAGCGCGTCGTGGGCGGCCTGCCCAGCGCGCCCCGGCGCATCACGATTGTCGGTGGTGGCTTGTTTCCCCGCTCGGCGCTGGTTCTAGCGCGGGTGTTTCCGCTCGCGCGGCTTCGAGTCGTGGATCGCAGTGCTGCCAGTATTGCCAAGGCCTGTCGTTATCTCGACTCCGTCGAAAGCCCTCCCCAGCTGAGTTTCGAGCGCGCGGAGTTCGACCCAGAGCTTCACGGTAGCGACGATCTGGTGGTCGTGCCCCTGGCGTTCGTCGGCGAATCCAGGCTCAAGCGAGCAGTAGCCCGCCGCACTGCACTGCTCACCCACGATTGGCTGTGGTCCCAGCGCCCGGGAACCTCGGCCATTGTCTCTTGGCTGTTGCTCAAGAGTGTTACCCTCTCGGTGCCGGACGCAGAGCCTGCCGAATGACATTCGTTGCTACACGCGACCGCGAACTAGGCGTCGCGACGTGCGGCGGAGCGACCAGCGACAGGGCAACAACATGAACGAGCGGTTGCATCGACATCCGGCGTTCTTGCGGGCGTACCGCTTCCTGCCCCATCGCCTGCTCAATCGCACGACCGCGAAGGTCACTGCCGCAACCCGCCCCAAGTGGGCCGTGGACGCAGCGGTGCGGCTCTGGACCCGGCGCGACAAGATCGAGCTGGATGACTTCGAACAGCGTCGCTTTGATTCCCTGGACGACTTTTTCCTCCGGAAGCTCCGTCCAGGTGCACGTCCCCTTGGGGACGGCTTCCTTGCCCCGGCCGACGGCAATCTGGTCGGTCGGGGCGTCGTGCGCCGCGGGCAGCCCATGGTGATCAAGGGGCAGCGCCTGAGCATCGAGCGCGTCGTCAACGCGGCCATCCACGATCTGGATCTCGAGCCCTACGTCGGTGGTCGCTTCGCCGTCGTGTTCCTCACTCCACGGGGGTACCACCGCGTGCACATGCCCGTGGAGGGTCGCGTCATCGACGTGCGCTGGATCCCCGGTCGCTATTTTCCTCAGAACGAGACCGCTCTCGATCACATCCCTCGTATCTATGAACGCAACGAGCGCGCGGTGCTGCGCTGCGAAGCCAAAGCCGGCTACGAGTTCCTGATGGTGATGGTTGGCGCCAGCCTGATCGGAGGCATCGTGCTGCACGGCCTGCCTCGCGAAGAGTGGATGCGCCGCACACCTGCGCCCTGGAGCCGCTCCGCCGCGCGAGGGGAAGAGCTGGGTCACTTCGCTTTCGGTTCCACGGTTGTAACCATCCTGCCGCCTGACGTGGCGGGTCCGGTGGTGGCAGGGGAGTCGATTCGGATGGGCCAGACCTTGTTCGAATCACTGCCCGATGGCGCTTGACACAGACCCGCGTTTCGAGTCGGCCGAGTCGCAGGAAGCCTCCCCTTTCCAGGTTTCTAGCGCTTGCGCGGTCGCGGGAAACCGAATTGGTTCAGCCGGTTGACCAGCGTGCGGCGTGAAATGCCCAGCAGTTTAGCTGCGCGGGACTGGTTGCCACCGCTCTGCTCCAGCGCACTGGCGATGCGCTCGCGCTCGGAACTCAGTTCTAGGGAATCACCGCCGCCAGGCGCGTCGAACAAGAGATGCTCCGGCTCGATGCGATCCCCGTCCGTCAGCACAACCGCCCGCTCGAGCAAGTTCCGGAGCTCGCGCACGTTGCCCGGGAATGGGTGCTGTCGCAGCCGAGCGAAGGCTCGATTCGACAAAGTGAGCGGCTGCCGTCCCTGCCGCTTGCATGCCTCCCTGAGCAGCTCGTCGGTCAGCCCGGCAAGCTCGAGCTGGCGCTTGCGCAATGGGGGAATGCGTATGGTCATGCCCGCCAGTCGGAAGTAGAGATCTCGACGGAAACTGCCGGCGGCCACCATTTGGTCAAGGGGTTGGTTTGTTGCTGCGATGAAGCGGACGTCGATGCTACGTGGTTCGACTCCGCCGACGCGTCGAATCTCGTGTTGCTCGATTGCTCGCAGCAGTTTTGCTTGGATTGGCAGGCTAGCCTCCGCCACTTCATCCAAGAACACACTCCCGCCCCGCGCCATCTCCAGTAATCCCGGCTTTGCTGATACGGCGCCAGTGAACGCGCCTCGTTCGTGGCCAAACAGTTCGCTCTCCAACAGGTTGTCACCCAGGGTGGCGCAGTTGATCTTCACCAGGGCTCCCTCGTGGCGCGGAGACAGTGCGTGTACTTGTTCCGCCGCCAGGTCCTTGCCAACGCCGGTTTCTCCCAGCAGCAGCACGCACAGATCGCTGCGGGCCACGCGGGTAATCAGTTCTTGAACCTGGGATTTCCCCGGGACGCGAGCTTCTGGGAGTTCGAGCACGAGGTACGCGCCACCAACTTCGATTAGCTCGTCCTGCTGCACGGTCTCCTGCTGATGTGCAGTCAGCTTCCGGCCGCCAACTCGCGTCCCGTTCGAGCTTCCCAGATCGGTCACCATGACGCCATTGCTGAAGGTCAGTCGCGCATGTTCTCGGGATACGGTTGTGTGTTCGATGCGGAGGTCTGCCGTTGCGCCTCGACCGATTACGACTTCATTCCGGTCACCCAAAAGGCACGCTGCGTGTCCGCCCTCCCAAAAGGCGAGCACCCGACCACGGCCGTCGGACGCGTCCTCCAAAGCACTGGTCTGTGCCTCATCTCGATCCACCGGCTGCAGTCTAGCCCAACGGCGGCGGGTGCGCGCGCGTTGCAACAACCACCTAGGCCTGCGAAACTGCGAGCGTGCTCGAGTCATCGAAACTTGCACCGGGTCTTCGACTCGACCGCTACGAACTCCTCTGTCCGCTGGCACGAGGCGGCATGGCGGAGGTCTGGGCCGCCGAGCAATACGGCAAGCACGGATTCCAGCGCACGGTGGCGATCAAGACGATTCTCGCGCAGCATGCCTCGGACGTCCGAGCACGACGGATGTTCTTGGAGGAAGCCAAACTGGTGGCCTCCATACGTCACCCCAACGTTGCGGAGATCTACGACTTCGGCGAAGAGCGCGATGTCCTCTTCATGGTCTTGGAATACGTAGAGGGGGACTCAGTGATGCGTTTGCATCGAGCTTGCCGTTCCGCGGACAAACCCTTGCCGCCTGCTGTGGCTCTGCGCATCGTTGCTGACGCTTGCCTCGGGCTGCATGCCGCCCACGAGCACATGGCGGACGATGGGACCTCGGCGACTATCATTCACCGAGACGTGTCCCCGCAGAACATCCTATGCAGTACTTCGGGAGCCGTGAAGCTGATCGACTTTGGCATCGCCAAGATGGTTGGTGCGATGCGCCAAGAGACGACCGGCGGGCTCAAGGGCAAAGTATACTACATGGCGCCGGAGCAGGCATTGGGGCGCGCTGCGGATCGACGTGCCGACATTTGGGCGCTTGGAGCGACCTTGTTCAAGCTGCTCGAAGGGCGTTCACCCTTCGCCGGCGCCAATGAACTCGAAACGCTTCATCTGCTGACCACCGGGGCCAAGCCATCCGCAATGACGTCCGCGCCAAGGCAAATCCGTGATGTCGTCGAGCGAGCGCTTCAGTATGAACCCGAAGACCGCTACCAGACGGCCGAGGAGATGTACGCAGAGTTGGATGCTACGATTGCGAGCTTGTACGGAAGGATAACTCAGCGAGATTTGGCGGTGCTGGTCAACGAACGTTTGGCAAATGCCGTCAGCGAACGCCGCCAACAGTTGACTCGAGCCAAAGAAGGAGCAGTCGAGCGCGCCAAACTCGCTCGCGAACTCGAGTCCAAGGCCGTCCGCTCCGGGGAGGTCAGCCACTCTGACGCCGCTACGGTGCTCGAATCACCACCACGTGAGCGCCCGGCCCCTCAGCGAGCACCGCGGCTCGACCAGCCAGGTTCCGGTGGTGCGCTGCCCCTGCAGCACAGACCGGCCGTGCGCGCGGGAGTGCTCGTTGGCTTGGCGCTTTTTGCTGCCGTTGGGCTCACAGTCTTGCTAGCGCGGCGTGCCACCCCCGACCCTTCGCCCGCGTCGATAGCTGAGGGTCCAGCCCCAGTGGCAGCGAAGGTTTCGACTGCGCAGGGTCGACCCAGTTCCTTTCCGTTGCCCGTCCCGGTTCAGAGCCGGGCCCCCGCCCCGACACCGGAGTCTGGAGCTGCGGCACCGCCCGCGAAGGTTCGTGTGTCGCCAAGAATGCCTCCGCCGCCCACGCCCCCGCCCAAGAGTCCGCTCGATGTCGTCACGAATCGCAAGTAGCCCCTGGCGCACAGTGGTTCTGGCGTTGAGTTGTACGGCGGTGCTTGCGACCTCTCGCCTGGCGCGCGCGGATTCCGCGGCCGCAAGCGCTGAACTGCTGTTTCGCGACGGGCGCGAGTTACTGGAGCGCAAGGAATACCAACTGGCCTGCTCGAAGCTGGATCGAAGCTACAAGTTGGATCCCGCGTTGGGCACCTTGATATTGCTCGCCTTTTGCCACGAAAAGGTTGGGCTAACTGCAACAGCGTATGCCGAATACACCCGAGCCGTTGAACAGGCAAAGCGCGTCGGGGACGAGGAAAAGGAAGTGGCTTCACGACGCTGGGCTGAGGCCCTATTGCCGAAGCTATCTACGGTTCGCGTCGAGGTCGTGGCTCCCGTACCGGGGCTCCGCATCAAACTTGCGGGCTCCGATCTCGAGCAGGCTCAGTGGGACACGCGCGTTGTCGTTGACCCAGGTGCACATGAGCTGCGCGCAACGGCTCCTGGGCATGTTGCCTACGAAACGCGCGTGAACGTCCCGAAAAACGGCGGGACCATCTCCGTGCGCATTCCCGCGTTGGAGCCTGCTCCGACCGAGTCGGCGTCTGGGGTTTCGCCCCAAGCGGGCGGGTTCTGGCAGAGCCCAACGCCTGGCTTGGTTGTGGCGGGAGTGGGCGTTGTCGGCGTGGGGGTTGGGAGCTACTTTGGCCTACGCGCAATCTCCCGCAACGGGGAGTCGGACGATTTCTGCGACGACAACAACCGATGTGCGGATCGTGGGCTCCTGCTTCGGGACCAAGCGCTCAGCGATGCCCGCGTCTCGACGGCGTCGATGGCTGTTGGCGTCGTCGCGCTTGCCGCCGGAGCCGTGTTGCTCTGGCCACATATCGCGGGGCGCACATCAGTCACGCCCGAAGGTGCACGGGTTGACGTTGCTGTTGCATTTTGACAGTTCTGGCAACGGTCAGCGGCGCGTGGCAGTCTGAAGCTGCAGAGCCATGTCAAACTGGGCCGCTCAAAGTTCCCTCTTAGCCTTCGCCTTGTTCGCATCGGGCTGTTCTACGCTGGCAGGGATTGAAGAAGGCAGCCCGCTAGCTGGCGATGGTGGTGAGCCGACAGATGGCTCGGGGGTGTCGGATGTGGTGTCGTGGCCGGACGCAGGGGATTCCGCGGTGGCGCAGGACGCCGCAGATGCTGCAGATGCTGCGGCCTGCGCGCCGGGTTTTGCAAATTGTGATGGCAATGCACAAAACGGCTGTGAGACCCCACTCGGCACATTCGAGCACTGCAGCGCTTGTGGTGACAGTTGCAAACCCCCGAATGGCACCGGCGTGTGCGACACGGGAAAGTGTCGGGTGGCGACCTGTCCCGGCGGCCTCGGAGATTGCGACAAAGTGTTCCAGAACGGCTGCGAGGCGGCTCTCAACACGAAGACCAACTGCGGCGCTTGCAACAACACCTGCGTCGGCAAGCTCGGCTGCAATCTGAATCCAGGCCCGCAGTGTGCCTGCCTCGGGGACAGCGACTGTAATTCTGGCTCGACTGGCGCTTGCCCCCTTGGCGTGTGTGTGTGCTCCGGCACGGTGTGCAAGAAGGGTCAAGTCTGCATTGCCGGTGGCAAGTGCGGTGTGCCGTGAGCTTCCCGCAGCCGCGCGGATTCGCTAGCAACCAGCAGCAGCTCGTGGAGGGTCCATGTCCGTGGACGTACTCGTTGGCGTCGCAACTCAACGCCGAACTGAAAGGAGCCTCCCTGGTCGGAGGGATCTTGCGCATGCGCGAGTCGCGCAACGGTGCGCAACTCGCGGGCGAAAGACGGAGTTTTAGCGCCATTTTCCACGGCACGTGGGTTGCATTTTCACTCTGGCATGTCCAAGTGCCTCTCCCTAGTTCGACTGTCCGCCGCTGTCTTGACGTTGCTCGGCTTACTCGCCGCATGCGCCGTGGAGCCGGACGGCGAAGAAGAGATCAGTACCGTACAGCTTCCCGTCGCGGCCCCGCTTCCCGGCGCCTATTGCTCCGTCGTTGTACAGGGGAAGGGGGCTCGCGACATGGAGAAGGACTACCTGCCACATGTCATTCAGTGTGAAAATGGCGGTGCTGGTCTACAGGCCCTGAAGGCACAGGCAATCGCGGCGCGTTCCGTCGCCTATTACAACATGGCGACTCAGGGCTCGATTTGTGACAGCCAGGGGTGCCAAGTCTACTCGTGCGGCGCAACGCCCCAGCCCATCCACTACCAAGCCGTTAAAGAAACGGCCGGTATGTATCTGAGTTACGCGGGCATGTTGACCTATGGCTTCTACGTGGCCGGCGGCTCCGCGTCGCCCCCCAGTTGCCATGGTGGAGCCGCGAGCACCGAAAAGTACGTGACCTACAACTCTGGCAAGACCGGAGGCGCGGTCACTCAGACCTCCCTTGGATACAAAGGTCCTCCCGGGTTCGGTCAAAACCGAGGCTGCATGTCTCAGCTGGGTGCTCGCTGCCTGGAGAGCAAGGGCTACAACTACAAGCAGATCCTGAGCTTCTACTACGGCGCAGATATTGGCATCAGCCACGCGTCTGGCAGCTGTACACAACAGACGTGCAAAGCGCAGTGCGCATGGGATGGCAATCTGATTCAGAAGGACTGCAGCGTGGTGAAGTGCACGTCTGTGGGAGCGAGCTGCGTCGACGACTCGAAGGGGCTTCGTTGCGCGTCGGTATTCTGTGTCGACCAGGGCAAGACGAGTGCCAAGGACATCTGCTTGCCGGATGGGCGCCAAGCCAGCTGCGGTAGCAAGGGAGCTCTGAAGAACATCAGCAAGTGCCCGTCAGGCCAAACCTGCGTGCCGTCAGGGAGCACGACGCGCTGCGGCCTTTCATGCAGCAAGAAGCCGGTGGCTGGTGCGGAACAAGAGGTTTTCAAAGACATGGCCCCGGACACCTTCGGTCACCCGGAGGCGCTCGCGCTCCACGACGCCGGCGTCGTGAGCGGATGTCAGGCGTCGCCAAAGCTGTTTTGCGGCGACTGCGAGCTGTCGCGGCAGGCGCTAGCGAAGATGGTGGTGCTGGCAGCGGAGCTGCCGCTGGTCAACCCGAAGAAGCCGACGTTTTCGGACTTTGCTCCGAGCGCCGGGTTGTATGAGTACGTGGAGACAGCGGCGGCGGCGGGTCTGATGACGGGCTACCCGAATGGAGAATTCCGACCGAACGACCCAGTGACGCGCGGCGGCGCCGCGGTGGTACTGGCGCGTGCGGCGAAGCTCGAGGCTCCAAGCCCCAAGCCCGAGAGCTTCACAGATGTCGCTGCGGACTCCTGGTGGAGTGACGGCATCGAAGCGCTGTATGCCAACTGCGTGGCGAAGGGCTACGGCGACGGAAAATTCCGTCCCGACAAGCTGCTTACGCGCCGGGGCGCTGCAGTGCTTGTCGCCCGGGCTTTCGGCATGGTCGAAACTCCCTGCGGTGGCTTCGTTGGAGGCACGGATCCAAGCGTCGACCCGAGCAAAGTTCCCGAGACCAAAGACTCCGAGCCCAAAGATCCCGAAGTCGGTGGTGACCCTGCAGTCTCACGAGGTGCTGCTCTCGCCGACGCTGATGACGGCGGCTGCTCGATTGGGGGAACAAGGAGTCGCTCCTCGAGCCTCTGGGCGCTCGTGGCCCTAACGCTCTGCGCGCTTCGCCGCCGCAAGTTGGGTGGCTGGCAGACGTTGCGGAATGCTCGCGCCTTCAAGACCGCGGCGGTTGCGGTCATCTCTCTGGGACTGTTTGGCTGCTCCGCGGAGGCGCCGTTAGGCCAAGAGGCAGAACCGGAGAGCGTAGCCGAGGTGAGTGAGTCCTTGTCGAGTATCAACTGTGCCAAGTCGCAGGACACCGGGTACACGAAAGGCAGCCCTTTCCCAATCACGGTCGTGACGGTAGACGGCAAGAAGGTCGAGCGCGATACCGCCAACGCCTACTACGTAATGGCTCAGGCTGCGGCGAAGGCTGGCGTGAACCTGAAGATCAACAGTGGTTTCCGAACCATGGCTGAGCAGCAGAAGCTCTACAGCTGCTATGTCAACTGCAACTGCAACAACTGCAATCTGGCAGCCAAGCCAGGCTACAGCAATCACCAGAGCGGGCACGCTCTCGATCTGAACACTTCGGCACCTGGTGTGCTGTCATGGCTCAACGCGCACGCCGGAAGCTTCGGCTTCAAGCGTACCGTTCCGAGTGAAAACTGGCATTGGGAGTGGTGGGGAGGAGGACCAGGCGGTGGGCCATGTGTCGACACCTGCAAAGCGCAGTGCGCGTGGGATGGCAATCTGATTCAGAAGGACTGCAGCGTGGTGAAGTGCACGTCTGTGGGAGCGAGCTGCGTCGACGACTCGAAGGGGCTTCGTTGCGCGTCGGTACTCTGCGTCGACCAGGGCAAGACGAGTGCCAAGGACATCTGCTTGCCGGATGGGCGCCAAGCCAGCTGCGGTAGCAAGGGGGCTCTGAAGAACATCAGCAAGTGCCCGTCAGGCCAAACCTGCGTGCCGTCGGGGAGCACGACGCGCTGCGGCCTTTCATGCAGCAAGAAGCCGGTGGCTGGTGCGGAACAAGAGGTTTTCAAAGACATGGCCCCGGACACCTTCGGTCACCCGGAGGCGCTCGCACTCCACGACGCCGGCGTCGTGAGCGGATGTCAGGCGTCGCCAAAGCTGTTTTGCGGCGACTGCGAGCTGTCGCGGCAGGCGCTAGCGAAGATGGTGGTGCTGGCAGCGGAGCTGCCGCTGGTCAACCCGAAGAAGCCGACGTTTTCGGACTTTGCTCCGAGCGCCGGGTTGTATGAGTACGTGGAGACAGCGGCGGCGGCGGGTCTGATGACGGGCTACCCGAATGGAGAATTCCGACCGAACGACCCAGTGACGCGCGGCGGCGCCGCGGTGGTACTGGCGCGTGCGGCGAAGCTCGAGGCTCCAAGCCCCAAGCCCGAGAGCTTCACAGATGTCGCTGCGGACTCCTGGTGGAGTGACGGCATCGAAGCGCTGTATGCCAACTGCGTGGCGAAGGGCTACGGCGACGGAAAATTCCGTCCCGACAAGCTGCTCACGCGCCGGGGCGCTGCAGTGTTCGTCGCCCGGGCTTTCGGCTTGGTCGAAACTCCCTGTGGTGGCTTCGTTGGAGGCACGGATCCGAGCATCGATCCGAGCAAAGATCCCGAGGCCAAAGACCCCGAGACCAAGGACCCTGAAGTTGGTGACGACCCTGCAGTCTCACGAGGTGCTGCTCTCGCAGATGCCGATGACAGTGGCTGTACTGTAGGTCGTACAGGTCGCGAGAGCAGCGGCGCGTGGCTTGGCCTACTGCTGCTCGGCGTCACACTTTGGGGGCGGAGACGCTGGACGGGTTCAAAGCATTCACCGCGCCGACTCGCACTCGGTGCGGGAACGGCGCTGGGCGCGGTCATCACGATCAGTGGCTGCAGTGCGGCGGAGGTACAAGGCGTTGAAGCACGGCGCGCTACTCTCAGTGGTGATTCGCCGTTGATTGCGCACTTTCGCGATGCGGAGGCGCGTAGCGGCGTGCCGGCCGAACTATTGGCGACCGTAGCCTACGCTCAGTCCCGTTTCACACAAGGCGGCGGGGATACCGACGGTCATGCTCATGGGGCTCCCGAGATCGGCGTCATGGCAATCGGAACTGCTGGCAGCACCCAGCTCATGGATGCCGCGCGGCTCTCTGGGCTTAGCGAAGCGTCGATTCAAAAAGACGCCCGGGCAAACATCATTGCAGCTGGCGCGTGGCTACAGGCGCGGGGCGCAACCAGTGGCCTGGGCGGCGTTGACGCCTGGTGGGACGCTGTCGCCAAGTACGGTGGTTCGGAACTCGTGGAAGAAGTTCGCCTGCTGATGTCGCGGGGTTTCGAGGGAGTCGACGATGCGGGTCTGGCGGTTCGCGTCGCGCCCCTGCCTCCGAGTCCAGAGCTGGGCGACGGTATTGCGCAAGTTTCGGAGCCGCTGGGCTACCCGGGCGCCACTTTCACGCCGGCGGCTTCCAGCAACTATTCGAAAGCTTCCCGCGGTGCCGGGCAGATCAACTACATCGTCATTCACACGATCCAGGGTAGCTACTCGGGTGCGATCAGCTGGTTCAAAAACCCTGCTGCCAAAGTGTCCTCGCACTATGTCGTCCGCTCCAGCGATGGTCGCATCACGCAGATGGTCGATGACAGCGACATCGCCTACCACGACGCCTGTTTCAACTCGAACTCGATCGGCATCGAACACGAGGGCTACGTCGACAATCCCGGTAAGTGGTACACGGACGCCATGTACCGCGAGAGCGCCAAGCTGACGGCGTGGCTCTGCGACAAGTACAACATCCCAAAAGACCGCCAACACATCCTTGGTCACAATGAGACCCCGGACTGCTCCAGCCACACGGACCCAGGACCGGGTTGGGACTGGAACAAGTACATGAAGTACGTCAAGGGCGAGCAGACGTGCAAGGCGCAGTGCGCGTGGGATGGCAATCTGATCCAGAAGGATTGCAGTGTGGTGAAGTGCACGTCAGTGGGTGCGAGTTGCGTCGACGATTCGAAGGGGCTTCGCTGCGCGTCGGTATTCTGCGTTGACAAGGGCAAGACGAGCGCCAAGGACATCTGTTTGCCGGATGGCAGCCAGGCTAGCTGCAGCAGCAAAGGTGACCTGAAGAACATCAGCAAGTGCCCGTCGGGCCAAACCTGCGTGTCTTCGGGGGGCACGACGCGCTGCGGCCTTGCGTGCAGCAAGAAGCCGGTAGCCGGTGCGGAGCAAGAGGTCTTCAAAGACATGGCCCCCGACACCTGGGGCCACCCAGAAGCGCTTGCGCTGTACGACGCCGGCGTCGTGAGCGGGTGTCAGGCGTCGCCAAAGCTGTTTTGCGGCGACTGCGAACTGTCGCGACAGGCGCTAGCGAAGATGGCGGTGCTCGGGGCGGGGTTGCCGCTGGTCAATCCGAAGACGCCGACGTTTTCGGACTTCGCTCCGAGCGCCGGGCTGTACCAGTACGTGGAAACGGCAGCGGCGGCGGGCCTCATGACGGGCTACCCGAATGGTGAATTCCGGCCGAACAACCCAGTGACGCGCGGTAGCGCCGCGGTAGTGTTGGCACGCGCCGCGAAGCTCGAGCCCCCGAGCCCCAAGCCCGAGAGCTTCACCGATGTCTCCCCGGACTCCTGGTGGAGCGACGGCATCGAAGCGCTGTATGCCAACTGCGTGGCGAAGGGCTACGGCGACGGACAATTCCGTCCCGACAGGCTGCTTACGCGCCGGGGCGCTGTGGTGCTTGTCGCCCGGGCTTTCGGCTTGGTCGAAACTCCGTGTGGCGGTTTCGTTGGAGGCACGGATCTGACCGTCGACCCGAAAGATCCGCAGACCGAATACCCCCAGGTCCCCGGAGTGTCTCGCGGAGCAGCTTTTGCTGACGCCGACGACGGTGCTTGCTCGGTGAGCGCCATACCGTCGAGCCCCGAGACCCATGCCTGGTGGGGCTTGTTGATCGCCGTCGGCCTGGTTGTCCGTCGTCGGCGCTCGAGGTCTCCGGGTGCTGTTGGTCCACTCACCTCGCGCTGGGTACGGGATGCGGTTCCGAAGAGGGAACAAACTCGCGATCCCATTCAAGCGTGAAGCTTCCGTGCTAGGTTTCAATTGGTTATTCAGCAGCCGAAGCGCGCTGTGGTCGAGTGGGGAGGTGCGTCTGACTGCATGAAGGAAGAAATGAGCGCCAAGGAACTTGGAACGAGCGGGGCGCCATGCCGGCATGCCACACGAGTGCTGCGATGATTAGACGCCAAGCGGTCTTGTTGCTCGTACTCCCATTCCTTGCGTGCCAGGTCATTGCGGGAATCGAGGAAGGGCGGCCCTTGGATGATTCCGGCGCGGCAGATTCCGGCGCGGCAGATTCCGGCGCGTTGGATTCCGCCGTCGTTGTGGACACGGGCGTAGGCGGAGCGGTCTCGGACTCGGGTCCTGCGGACGTCACGGTAAGCGACGTACTGCCGCCGGTCGCGACCGCTCCGGAAGTTGTCCCTTGCATCCCCGAATGCGGTTGCGATCTAAAACCGATTGCTGGCGCCGAATCGCAAGTGTTCAAGGATCTCGTGCCAGGGTTGTTCGGAGTGGACGCCGCCAATGCGCTCCACTCCGATGGCATTGTCGAGGCCTGCAAGCTGGCCCCGTGCTCTTCTGTGGGAACTGCTACGTTTCGCGCAGTGCGCTGGCCAAGTGGATTGTGCGTGTAGCGAAGCTGCCGCTCGTGACGCCTGCGACGGCCACCTTCATTGACGTCTCAAAGAACCATCCGTACTACGCGTACATCGAAACGGCCTTTGCCAACGGCATTGCGACCGGCTATCCGAATCTCGAGTTTCGCCCGAACTCTCAGATCCCCAGGAACTCGGCGGCCATTTGGGTGGCGAAGGCAAGGGGGTTGCCCGCGCCAAACCCTCTGGGGCAGACCTTTACGGATGTGAAGCCGGGTACGTGGGCCCACAAGGAGATTGAGGCACTGCAGGAGGCATGCATCGCGACCGGCTGCAGCCCGGCAGAGCCAAAGTTCTGCCCGCTCGACCTGCTGACGCGCAGAAACGCTGCTGTATGGTTGGCGCGAGCCTTCGACTACATCCCTTCCGCCTGCGAATCCGGGCCTTGAGCCGCGGTAAGGCTTGTTCATGCGCTGGCGAACCGCGGGATGAAACCGCGAGAGTAGTGAACCCGCGCCGCCCTACCGTCGCGACCCCCAAAAAACAAATGCACCGCAGCGTCCCTCAGGGGACATACTTCAAGATGTCGCTACGCCCCTGGTTCTGCCACGCGCGGAGGTGCCGCTCGTAGGCTGCACTCAGCTCGGGATGCTGCGCCGATACATCGTTGCGCTCAGCCGGGTCCACCTGCAGATCGAAAAGTCGCGAGCGGTCGTGTTCCGACTCGTAGAGGAACTTGTAGCGCCCCTGGCGCAGGCCGAGCTTGACCGGGCCATGATCGGTGAAGAAGCGTGCGACGCCTGGGTGCGGCGAAAGCGGCGAGCGGCCCACCATGCGCTTCGGGATCTCGACGCCGAGGAGCGCGAGCGTCGCAGGCGCGAGGTCGACCAGGCTGGTGATCTGCGGCGCTCGCACTTGTCCTACCAGCGCGCCTGGTGCCGCGAAGATCATGGGCACGTGCACGTTCTCCTCGTACAAGAACAGCGTGTGAGCGAAGTTGCCCTCGTGCTCACCGAAGGCTTGGCCGTGGTCACCGACGATGGCCCATAGCACCTTGTCCTCGAGGCCGCGTGCACGCACCCCTTCAATCAAAGAGCCGAGGGCGTCATCCCCGGCGTACAGGTCGTTGCGGTAGTGGTCTTGCTCCGTTTCCGCTTCGAAGGGCCTGGGGCCGTCACCTGGCGACTTGTAGGGGTGGTGCCCCGAGATCGGCGAATAGACGAAGAAGAAGCGGTCATCGGCGCCCAGCGCGTCCAGGGACTTCAGCATGCGCTGCACCGTGGCTGCATCTGCTGTGCCGAAGCTGGATACATGCTCGCCGCCGATGGTGCCGGCGTCGTGCAGCTCGTCGAAGCCGCGGTCGTCCACGACGCCTTGCATGCCCAGGTAGCGAAAGCGGCCCGAGTGAAACAGCGCCGTGCGGTAACCCTTGGCCCGCAGCACCGCCGCGATGGAGGGGCAGGGCACTTTGGCATGGGTGTAGTCCTCGGCTGCGGTGCCGGCCCCCGGCGGCGTGCCGCAGAGCATGGAAAAGAGGCCCTTGATGCTCTCGGGCTGTGCGCAGTACGCCCGCTCGAAGACCACGGAGTGCTCTGCGAGCTTGGTCAGATTGGGGGCGGCGTCCGGATCGGCTCCGTAGCTGCCCAAGTAGCGAGCCGCGGTGGACTCCAGGATCACCCAGATGACGCTGCGCCCGCGAGCTGCGCCGGCCAAGTGAGACAGGTCCAGGGCGGGACCCAAGGGTGGCAGTGGCTCCAGCTTGGACGCGCTAGCCGGCGGAGGTTGCCGCGCGGCCCAGGTCGTCACCACCACCGCCGCTAGCGCATTGCGATGCATACCCAAGGTGTCGATGCGGCGCGCGGCAGCCGGCCCCGCCAGAACGAGAGCGGAACCAACGAGTCCCAGCGTCCACATCGACCGCTTGCCTGGCAGAGCTTTGACTTTCAGCCAAACCACCGCGGCGAGCAGCGCGACCGCGCAGATGGCGGCTACGTTGCCCAGCGTCACGTAGGCGAAAATGGAATCCGCCAGTGCTCCCCCGGCCGCGCTGAGCATCGAGTGCGTCAGCGGCGTCGAAAACAGCCGCGCGACCGCCACGTTGAACGCGGCGTACACCACGAGGAACGCCATCAGCACGCCCATCGCCACCGAGGCCCCTCGAAGCCCCCGCGGGCGATGTCGCAACGCCAGCCCCAGTGCCGCATCGATCAGGGCAAACACCGCGACGACCGCGACGTCCTGAAACAAGAAGGCCGGCACCGAGAGTGCGCTGCGCAGCGTGTGGCCACCGCCGTCTGCCAAGCGAAGCACGACCAACGCGATCTTGGCCGCTGCGAAAGCGACCAACAGCACTGCACTCCGGCGCCAAACGCCGATCACGTAGCGTTCAAAGGGCGGTGAGGTAGACGGTGCAGCCGTGGGGCTCATGGGGTGCGACGTCCGGGTCAAACGGGTGCCTTGGGTCCACGCCGCCCAGGCTGGTGCCAACAACGAGCACTCCTGCCACATTCTCCAGATTCACCAAAGTCTGTTCGGCCTCGCTGCCGCGCTCGGTGAACGGTGCCAGCATCCGGCCGATTTCCCGACCGTGCTTGTCCACTCGCACCAGCGCCCAATGAAAGGCGGCTGGGCGTTCCCAGCGTGCCCGAAAGCCCAGGGTTTTCCCTGCTGGGACCTGATCCAAGCTGAGCCACACGTACACGCTGCCCGTGGGCGAAAGCGGGCGCAAGACTCCGACGCGCCGAGGCAGCGATGAGAACTTCAGCGACCAGTCTACCCGCGCGGATCCGAACTGTCCCGCCCAGCCCAGGGTCGGCAAATGGCTGCCGTCGTCCCGGCTGCCCAAGAACGCTCGAGCGACGCCAAAGCCCAGTAGCAGTTCGGCGACCTTGCGGGGCTTGTTCTCCAAGGTGCTGCGCAGCACGTCGAATACGTCGGGCTCCGCGTTCCACTCCAGGCTGGACGGGTGGGTTTGGGTGGCAGATTGCGAGAGCATTGCAGTCGATACCGATAGCGGCGCGCCCTGCCCGAGCCTGTGATCCAGATACTCGAACCAGATCGCAGACCCCTCGGAGATCCCGTTGAGTTCTCGGGTCGCCACGCCCAGCTGCGGGTTCGCTTGCAGATCGTCCAGCTGCTCCAGATCAGCGTTCGTGGGGTGGCCCACGCAGAGCCAGGCGTGGGTCGCGTAGGCGCGCTTGATGTGCGGCGCAGTAGCTGGGTTGATGCGCCATGCGATGGCCTCAGCGACGCATAGCGTGGCTTGGCGCGCCCAGTTGCCCGCAGCGCCAGTGCTGCAATAGGCAGCGGAACTATCGAAGAGAGACAGGCGGGTGGCAGCGGGATGGACCTGCAATCCCTCGTCTCTTTCGCCTGCCAAGTACAGGTCGAGCCAATCGTTTCCACCCTCAGCCCAATCCGTCAGGGGCGCTGGCAGTCCCAGGGCATAGATCAGCTTGGTGTAGGCGTCGGCGAGGGCGGCGAGGGCCTCCGGGGCGTCGGCGGTGCGCTCCTCGCCCCAGTGCACACACACAGGGGCGCGCTCTGAGCACGCGCGCCCAGCCACTTCAGGGCGGGGCGTCGAAGCCCGCACCTCGGCCCCTACGGGCAACCAGGGATCCGTCTCTACCGGGGGAAGCTTCAGGTCGACCGCCCCTCCTTGGAGCAGGGAAGGGTCGCGCTTTGTTTGCCCGGTAGCTGACAAAGCGATCAGTATTATCGCTGCAATGAGCCAAAATCGCACCGCGTGCGGACCATGCCCGCGGAAAAGCCCTACGTATTTGACAGGGTAGCGCACGGGGGCCCTATACTGGCAGCCCGGCTCGGAAGTCGCCATGAGCACGACGCGTTTCGACCCCTCTCACGCTGTAAAGTTCAATCTAGCGGCCGGGCAAATTGACCTGGAGGGCGCGCGTATGCTCGTGCCACCGCAAGCCCTGCTGGCGCTGTGCAAAGCGGCCGGCGAAGAGTCGGTCAAAGACTTCGGGCGCAGCATAGGCACCGAGGTGGGCCGGCGGGTCGCTTCCCGCTTGGGAGACGGCTTCAAGGGCGCGTCCATCGAGGGCGTCGTCGAGCATTTCGGCGGCGATATTGCGCTTCTCGGCTTGGGCAATCTGGGCGTCGAACGCTGGGGTCGAGCCCTCGTCTTCACCATCGAAGGCAGCCCACTGGGTGAAGCCGGTGACGCTCTTGTCAGCGCCGTCTTGGAGGGAGCGCTGCAGCGAGGTGCTGGGCGAGACGTGCGAGTCGTATTCTTGACCCGCGCGGATGGTGTGGCCCGCTTTGTCGCACTCAGTGCCGGAACGGCGGGCAAGGCCAGCGCGTGGCTGAGCGAAGGGGTCGCGTGGGCGGATGTCGTCGTGCGGCTACAGGCGGGGAACGCATGAGCGCAGAGAAGATCGCCAAACTGCAGGGTCTTTTGGCCCGAGTGCAGCGCAATGCTGCGCTGCCGAGGCCCGCGCGAGCCGCCGAGGCTAAGGTCGTTGTCAGCGATGACATCGTCGACGACGAGGAAGTGACCATCGAGGAAGCCGTCGTCGAGCCTGTAGCCTCACGGGCCGCGGTTGAGCCAGTGCCCGTCGCAGCTGCCACCGTCGAAGCCGACGGAGAGGCGCCGGAAATAGAAATGGGCGCCGAGTCCATCGAAGATCTGGAGCTGTTGGACGCGGACGTTGTAGACATCACGGACGAGCCGCCTCCCGTCGCCATCGAAGAAGAAGAGCCGCCGGCGTCTTCGCGGCGTCCCAAAGCTGCCGCGAGCATGAGCGAGGCCCTCGCGGGTGCAGCGGATCAGCTGGACATCGAGGGCCGCGAGATCCCCCTGAAGACGCCGCCACCGGAATCGGGCCCGCAGGAAGCCCCGCCCGTACAGGGCCTGGGCGCTCCCCCGGTGCCGGAAGGCATTGCGAGAGACGGCGTGGACGACCTGCTGGCCGCCGATCCCGGCAAGCTCGAGGTGCCCACGCAGGAGCAACTCGGCGCTACCGTGGATCTGGAAGAAGCCTCCGGGGTCATCGAAATCGCCGACGAGCGCCCGCCGCCGCCGGCACCACCAGCGCCTCCTGCACCCATCGAACCCGAAGTCACTGCCCGCCCGCCCGTGGCCCCGGATGCTGCGCCGGCTGCCTTCAGCTCTCGCAGCGAGCCCAAGATCGAGTCGTTCCTCGATCTTCTAGACGCTTCGCTGGGCCTGTAGTCGCCCACTAGCGATCGCGCTCTCGATGCCCTACGCCTCGGGGCGATCATGAAACTGTACAGCTTCTGGAGGTCGAGTTGCTCCTGGCGCGTGCGCTTGGCGTTGGGCCTCAAAGGTCTCAGTTACGAGATTGTTCCCATCGATCTGCTGAGCGGCGACGGCGAACAGAACGCCGACGATTTCGACGCCAAGAACCCATTGCGCCAGGTGCCCGTCTTGGAGCTGGAGCATCAGGGCAAACTGGTGCGTCTGACGCAGTCCGCCGCCATCATCGAGTTCCTGGAAGAGCTGCAGCCATCACCAGCGCTGTACCCGGGCGACGCGATGGCCAAGTACCAAGTGCGCCAGCTCGTCGAGGTAGTCAACGCGGGCATTCAACCGGCACAGAACCTTCGTGTGCTCAAAGGCGTGCGTAGACTCGGCGGCGACGAGAAGGAGTGGGCCAACGATCACATCGCGCGTGGGCTCCGAGCCATGGAGCGTGCGGCAAGCGCGGATGCAGGCGCGTTCCTAGTGGGCGACAGCGCGACGGCCGCCGACGTGTTTCTTGCGCCGCAGCTCTACAACGCTCGCCGCTTCGGTATGGACCTCTCGTCCCTACCAACCCTGTTGCGATCCGAGGCGTCGCTCATGAAACTGGATGCTTGGGGCCCTGCGCACCCCGACGCCCAGCCCTACGCCGGAGCAGGCTGAAGCTGCCCGGAGCGGAGAGTTGGTATCCGAACTCTCAGACGGTGCAGTCGGAGGGGTTGGGTTTGGGGTCGGTGCACTGGGGCGTCGCTCGCGCACTAATCTCGTGCGCCCGCCCGGAGCGCGGGAGCTTGGGCGGGCGGTCTGAGCTCGTGCGCCGCGCGGTGCGCGGGAGGTCGGGCGGTCTGAGCTCGTGCGCCCGCGCGGTGCGCGGGAGCTTGGCGGTCTGAGCTCGTGCGCCGCGCGGTGCGCGGGAGCTTGGCGGTCTGAGCTCGTGCGCCGCGCGGTGCGCGGGAGGTCGGGCGGTCTGAGCTCGTGCGCCCGCGCGGCGCGCCACGGCGTGGAGAGGAGCAGTCATCTCGGGCGTCCACGTTCAGCGCGGCGGCGTGGGGAGTTGCTGGAGTCGTGACCCAGCCTGCCGCAGGGATGCGACGTTCGAATCCTCTCGCCCCGACCATTTTCTTCTCCGTGACCCAGCCTGCCGCAGGGATGCGACCTCAAAAATCCCAGGAATAGTGACTCCTGTCATGTTATTGATAGTGAAAGTCATTCTCAATAAGAGATCGGATGTGGGTCCTGCCTGGGAAAATCCGGCTTTTGGGAGCCCTCGTGGCGGCTCTGCTTTCGTGGGCTGGCCCCGCCTGGGCAGCGGACACGGTCGAGACTTGGGACACCGGCGCCGTCGATGTGGATGCCTATGTCGGCGCGGATGGAATCGGCGGTCCACGAAAGGACCGGACCGGTTACCTCGACGCGATGCTCGGCTATGGAGTCGTTGACCGCGTTTCCCTGTACGTGGGTGCGACCAAGAGTTTCGACGCAGACCTACGTGATGCGGGTGCGGAGTACTACTGGGGCGCGTTCGCCACGCCGGTCGATGGCGACCACTTCGACTTCGATCTGTTCATGGATGTGTGGTCCGGTGGTGATCGCAACAGCGAAGTTTCGTTGACGCCAGCGCTCGAGCTCAACCTCGACGCGACGGCCGACCAGAGTTGCGCCGGCGCGTACCTGCGGGCAGCTTTGCCCCACTACGGTCTCACGCCGGCACCCGCTGTAGAGCGTGGCTCGAGCCACGCCTTGGAGGTCGAGCTTGGCGTGTACCTCACAGTCGATTCTGGGCACATGCTGTTTGTCGAGTACGACGCCGTGTGGCAAGAGCCCGCGTCCCGCAAACGAGGGCCCATCGAACATGGAAGCGTGGCCTTCGGCTACAACGTGGTCTTGAGCGACATCGTCGAACTCATCAACGAAGTGCACATCGATGTGCCGAAGCGAACGACGGAAGCCATAGGCGGCGCCATGACTGGCGTGATCCTCACGCTGCCCGGTGCCACTTAGCCCGATTAGCCATCGCCTTGTTGGCGCTTCATCGAGGAAAGCTCCGCCTTGAAGGCGGCCGCCAAGCGACGCTCCCCGCTGTCGACATCCCTGCCTTGGGTGTCGGATGGCGCCGTCCGGATCTGTGCCGCCTCCGAGACAAGTGTGCCACCGCCCGGGATGCAAGATCCCTTGGATCCCGCTGATCCGGGCCGGCACGCCCCTTGCTCATGCCGCCCGTCCATGTCGCACTTCCTGCCCAACCATTGGCGCTGGATCCGGTCTGTCCTCGGAGGCATCGCCTCTTGCTTGCTCCTGAGCCTTGCCTGCGGTGGCACCACGGATAGCGATCCCACGAACGGAGTTGGCGCCGCAAAAGCGGGATGCAAGAGCAACGCAGAGTGCGGAAAGGGTTGGTGCGTCGGTCCAGCTGGCTGCGGTAGCGCTTGGAGCTGCGTCAGCGAGATACCATGTTCCGCGGCAGCTCCGTTCTACGTTTGCGACTGTTCAGGGCGGGTTGCCTACCGCGCTGCTGGGTGTCCGGGGTCGCCCTATGACCGACGCCTGGACAATCTCTACGACACGCACGACGGGATGCTGTGTCCAGTGGACCTGCGCGTTCGGCTGGACGGTTCTGGCTACGATGGCGCGCGCGTTCGAGGCGAACTGAGCCTTCCGGGCGAGCCCGAGTCCACCTTCCAACACGAATCGGCCGTGAAGCAGGGCTCTGCTATTGATATCGTCTTTGAAAACAGCGTCTTTGTCCACGCTGCGTCCCAAGCTCTCTTCCTGTGGATGGATGTTGACGACGACGGAACCTGCGA
Organism: Polyangiaceae bacterium; assembly: GCA_965222375.1. Classification (GTDB taxonomy): domain Bacteria; phylum Myxococcota_A; class Polyangia; order Polyangiales; family Polyangiaceae; genus JACKEA01. Next base: position 1,161,094 of record CBDCTZ010000015.1, on the reverse strand, counting down.
TGCGCAGGAGCTCTCATGGACGACCTCCGTAACGTCGACTGCGCCGTCCAAGCCCCTCGAACTGAACTTGGACCTGAACTCCGGCGCGCCTTGCGGCATCAGCCAGAAGTAGGGAGGGGCGGGCACGTCACCCAAAGTACATGGCTGGGCGGACCGTCGGCGCTACGGGCTACGGTGACACGATAGTAGTACTCGGCGACCGAGAGCACGCTCAACTCTTGGCGACCGCACCAGCTCTCTTGGCATTCGAACTCGAACACGCCGTCGAAGGCGTAGTAGACCCGTTCGCCTGGTTTGCGCTTCTTCGGTTCGAGCTTCGCCGTGAACTGCGGCTTGGCTTGCACGCTCCCAAGCGTCGCGGCGCCGTTTTCCGCGAAGGTCAGCACGCAGCTTCCCTTGGGCGGTCCGTCGGATTCGAAATCCAGCACCCCACAACGACAAGTCAACTTCGACGGACGCTCACCGGTTGGGGCGGCGGACAAACTCGGAGCTGGAGCCGAAGCGGCTGGTGCTGGGGCGACGGAGGCCGTGGTCGCTGACGCGGGTTCGTCGGGCGCTTTAGAGGTGGCCGGTTGTGCTGCGGTTTCGGACTGCGGTGCGGGTTTTGAGGAGCACCCCACGTGCACTGGACCTAGGGCGATCGCGATCGCGGCAATGTGGGCACGGGGCATGCGTCAACTCGCATACCACATCCCATGCATCACCAACTTGCGCCGAGCGACGACCCTGCCACCGGCACTGCATCTACGCGCCTGCAAGCGCCTAGGGGCGGTTTGGAAGTGGCGTTGTGCCATCGTCAGCCCGCCAGCTGAAGTTGACCGCTGGCGCTGGCGTGGAGCTCGCAACGCTGGGCGGCGCGGCGGAGACTGTCGCGGCCGGGGCGGATTCGCTCTGCGTGGTAGCGCAGGCGGCATCGGTGGCGCGACCGGTTCATGCTCCGGCGGCGTACCCGGTAGCCTCTGGGCTCGTTTCAACGGAAGCTACACGCTCAAGGTCAGCATGGTCGGTGGTGGTGCCGACGCCTACTTCGTGTTGGGCTCCAGCTACCAGGTGGACGTTTCACAGCCGACCTGTAGTTTGAGCTTTCATGGCGACGGCAAGGACTTTACCTGTGTTTGGGGTACCCCAGGCGACGAAAACAAGGCGATTGAGGAGGACGCGCCTGAAGCCTGGTTGATCCAAGTAGGGGCGGCCAAGCCGTGGGAATCCTCGACACCCAGTTGTCAGGTTCAGGGTGCCACCAAGCCCGACAAGCTTTTTGGCGGCTTCCTCTTTCTCCCAGGCGAGCAGAGTCCGACGACGTTCAGTCTGTGACGCTTCAAGTGGCATCACCCACGAGGCTGCGTGACGCTGACATCGCGCGACGCACCGTAGGATTTCCGAAGCTCGACGCCGCGGGAGACGCGTTCTTGTCGCTCGACAAAGCGGCGGATGTCGCCGGGGATGTGCAAGATAGTTTCGTGGATCTCTTCTTCGAATACCATTCGCACTAACGTCGGGCCGAGGTCGAGGGCGACGGTGACGGTTATCAAACTCGACTTGTCGTCGTTCATGGGTGCAACGCGGAAGGCGCCCCACACGTCTCGGACGTCGTGAGCGCTCTTGGTGTCGAGCCAGAAGAACAGAGCTTCGTCCCGTTTTCGCTCGACGCGCAGCGAGTAGGCCACGCGGTAGACGCCTTCGCCTTGCACTAGTCGAATATTGAGTCCCTTGGCGTCTTTCGCTTCGAGGTCGGCGGAGCGTGTGTCGGGCAACCACTCGGGAACTGCCTCGACGCTGTACAAGTGGTGCAGCACCCGCTCGGGAGGGACGTCGACGCGTTGGTAGCACACGCCACCGATGTAGCGCCGGCCGCCGCGCTCAACGATGAAGGGGCGCTGCACGGTTTGGCCGCTGGCCAACGCGCGCTGTTCTTCTTCGCTCAAGGGCCGATCCCGACGCGCCTCGTTGTTGACGGAGCGTACGGCGTTCGGAGTCGAAGGCTGCGGCGCACGAACCGGTGGAGCGGCGTGGGGCGAGTCGAACACGCCGGACCCGAAAGCCGGCGGCGCGCAGCCCAGGGAGCTGGCTGCGGCCAGAGCGGCTAGGGGTGCAAGCGCCCGAACCCGCCACATCCGCCAATCTGTCCCGCTCAGACGCATCGCTGCATGTCTTCTACGACCCAAAGCCGCCACCCATTCCCCGACACGACCTTGCCGTGAGCAGTCTCGTTGGCGAAGGACGCAACGCAGTCGCTCTTCTATTCGATTCTGGGGGCCTTCCATGGCAGCGTAACTCTAGCAAGGGCGCAGCTGACGCCACGGAAGTTTTTCGCGCTCGTTTGTTCAGCGCCTCAGCGCTCTACTCGCGTGCAATAAGGCCGTCTTGTGATCTTACTCTCGTCGCGGGGATCGACCTGATAAGCGACGCAGCCTCCTGATTCGCAGCGAGCAGGCGACGTGATCTGGTTCGCGCAGCCGTCTTCGCATTCCGGGAAACCGGGTGTCTTCTCTGCCTGTGCATACGACCAATCGCTTCAACAGCGCGCCGATGGTCTTACGCTGACCCGCGGCGAGCTTCACCGGGCTACGTCGGCGCGAGTGATTGCTTCGCCCTCGCCGCCAAACGTCGCTTTTCGAGCAACTCGGTCGTCTGGCTACCGATGGGGGAACGTGCGCGGCGGCAAGCCCGACCCGATTGGTGTGCCACCCAGCCCCCGCGGGCTTGGTTCACACACGCATATGTGTAAGACTTCACACATGGCCACCAACCTCGCAATCGACGAAAAGCTACTTTCGGAGGCACTCAAACTCGGAGGGCACGCGACCAAAAAGGCCACGGTGAATGAGGCGCTGGCAGAGTACATCCAGCGCCGAAAGCAGGCGAAGGTCATCGACCTGTTCGGTAGCCTCGAGTTCGACCCGAAGTACGACTACAAAAAGCAGCGCCGCCGGAAATGAACGTCCTGGTCGACACCTCCGTGTGGTCCCTGGCGCTCAGGCGGCCTAAACCAAAGTCCAACCTGTCGACATCCGAACTCACCGAGCTGATTCGGGAGGGCCGAGTGTTGATGCTTGGCCCAATTCGTCAGGAGCTGTTGTCCGGCATCAGGACCGACGCTCACTATCGTGCTCTGAAGGCGCGATTGAGGGCGTTTCCCGACCTGCAGCTCGAGCAAGCGGACTACGAGGATGCGGCTAGCTGCTTCAACCTCTGTCGTTCGAAGGGCGTGCAGGGCTCGAGCACAGACTTGTTGATCTGTGCCGTCGCTCTGAGACGCAAGATCCTGGTGTTCACGACTGACCGGGACTTCGAACGCTACAGCAGGCTGCTCTCCATCAAGCTACACCAGCCACGGAACGAATAGGCCGGCCTGCGCGGTCCCTCGTCAGTGCTCCGGGATGCCTGCAATGCTCCCCAGGTATGCGAACAGCTCTTCCGAGATGCCGTGTTCCTCCCGTGCCTTCGGTTCGCTGTGCAGCAACTTGTAGATCGCGGCGGTCATTTCCGCGTCGCCGCCCGCAACGAACTCCACGGCTTCTCGAAACCGCTGCCAGAGGCGCTGGGTTTCGGGATCGCTCGGCGGCAATCCTCGCTGGCGAGCGGACTCTAGCTCTTTGATGACCGGCGAGACGGCTTCCTCTCCACTTTCAGCGTGGGTCTGGAGTCGCTGCTGCTGTTCAGGCGTGAAATACTTGTCGTACATGGTGATTAGCTCCAATGCGTTCAATAGGGTTTCGGTTGTTTGGGCATTGTCACCGTGGTCGTCGCTGGCGAGTTGATTTGCCAGCTTCTGAAGTTGAAGCTCCAGCCGCTGCAGGTCGGCGCGTTGTTCTTGGATCTTCGCCAAGTGATCGCTGATCACCTGGCGAGCGTCGAAGCGCTCGTCGGTCAAGCAATTCCCTACGGCCGACAGTGGCAAACCCAGCTGTTGCAGGCTTCGGATTTGCTGCAACCGCTGGATGTCCGCTGGGGTGTAGAGGCGATGCCCGGCCGGCGTGCGTGCTGAGGGCTTGAGCAGACCGATCTCCTCGTAATAGTGCAGTGTCCGCACCGAAACACCAGTGCGTCGGGCGACCGCTGCAACCTTCAACGCTGCCTTGTCCTTCGACGGTTCGTTCACGATGACCAGCTTATCGTGCGCCCTCACGCCGCGTGAGGATCAACCCCCCGAAAAACCTCACGTCGGGAGAGGTGCACGCGAGCGGTTGGCTGGCCGCGCGTCAGCGGTCGACGATTCCAGTCGCATCGCTGGGTCGTTTCTGTGCCGCGTAGAGCAAGCAGATGTGAGTGGGTCGGGCACACTCGAAAGACCGGCGCGGACTTACGCCGGGATGATATGAAATTGACATGTTGTTCGGCTCCACCGCTCGCATAGCCACGATGCTGCTCGCGCTGTCTCTCGGTCACTGCGCAGGCGGGCGGAACGAGCAAACCCGAGAGCCAACTCCACCGACACCGGCGTCGTCAGCGCCGAGGCCAACGGCTGCCCAAGCGAGTGCTTCGCCGTCGCCCAAGGAGCCCACCAGGCCAAAGCCCCCAAAACCAAACCCGCCCTACAACGTCCTATTGATCACCATCGACGCGCTTCGCGCGGATATGCCCTGGGCGGGATACCCACGGGACATCGCGCCCTGGCTCACCAAGTTCGCCGAGCGCTCCACCCTCTACCCGCGCGCGTACTCTCTCAGCAGTTATACGGCGAACAGTGTCGTACCCATGCTGTGCGGCAGGTACCCGAGCGAAATGAAGCGCGACGGCCGCTTCTTCACGCGTTGGTATCCGGAAAACGAACTGATCAGCGAGCGCGCTCAGGCCAAAGGCGTGCGCACTCTGACCGGAAACGGCCACGGCTACTTCTTGGCGCCCTTCGGCGTGAATCAAGGCTTCGATGACTACCGTTTGTTGAAAGGCACGTTTTTGGACAAGACAGGCGTGCATGACGTGAACAGTGATCGCCTCAATGTCCTGGCCAAAGAGATGTTGTCGGACCCGAAGAACGTCGACGCCACCGGCAAGCGCACCTTCTTCGCCTACTTCCATTTCCTCGATCCGCACTACCGCTACGTGAAGCACAAGGAGTCGCCGGACTTCGGCAACAAGCGGCGCGATCTCTACGACAACGAGGTCCACTACACGGATCGCTGGGTGGGCAATCTGGTGGATTGGGCGCAGGCGCAGCCCTGGGGCAAGAATACCGTGGTGATCATCACGGCGGATCACGGCGAGGGCTTCGGCGAGCGCGGTCACTACCGTCATGCCTACGAAGTCTGGGAGAGCTTGGTTCGCGTCCCGCTGATCATCCACGTGCCCGGCGCCAAGCCCCGCCGCATCGAAGCGCCGCGGGGCGCGATCGATCTGGCTCCCACCATGGCCGAGCTGATGTCGCTTTCCGTCGAAGGTTATAGAGGCGTGAGCCTCGTGCCCGAGGTCTTCGGCGCCGAAGTCAAACCGCGGCCCGTCATTGTGGATTTGCCTCGCGGCAACCTGATGGACAAACGTCGCGCCATCATCGACGGTGACTACAAGCTGGTCGTGTACGGCGACAACCGCGGCTTCCAACTCTTCAACGCCGGCAAAGACTACAAAGAGAAGAAAGAGCTCCACGTCAAAGAGCGCGAAGTCTTCCGCCGCATGCGCGCCCTCGACAAAGAGCTCTGGGGCCAGGTCAAAGTGTTACCCGTCGTCGGCGGCGCCAGCCTGAAGGGTGCGCCCCCGGGGCAGCGTTACTGACATGGGTGAGTACTTCTCGGATCCGTTCCAGGTCTTCCTGTGGGCGGCGCTCGGTGTTGCAGTCCCCTTGATCATGCTGGCGTTCTTCTGGCTCTTCTTCGTGCGCATGATGTGGGAGAATGAATGGGCCCCCGCTGTCGAGAAAGCTCAGATCAAAGATCGCCTGGATGACTTCGGCGGATACCGCATCGATTGGGGCCACAAGAAGATCAGATTTCGCTGGCTTCATTCTCCGTCCAACCGCAGATTGATCTGGAGTTCGAATCAAGACGCAGGCTGAGCGGTGCCGGTCCGGTATCGTCGATTTCGACATTCACTTCGCCACCCGAGAGCTCGACGAAAAGACCCACGCCAACCTGGTGGCGAACCAGCGTCGTCTTCTGCCAACCGCCAAGTTCCTAGCTCGGCACGGCAGGAGTCTAAGCCGACCAAAGCGTCCGCGGGCGGATACGACGGCGGAAGTTCACGTAACCTCCGTTCCACGATCTAGTTGTTTCACTCACGCTGGAACGACGGGCGATTTGGAGAACGTCCAATTCTGCTGAGAATTGCGCTCGTCTGAGTTCAAGCTCCGTTCACAATCATTCACCAGCTTTCACACCTCACGGAAAAATAGGGGTTCCTGAGACGTACGTAGTAGACGTTCCCGTCGCGGGTATGTCCCTTCCGAACCCCTAGTGGGCGCAGACGCTTCCAAAACTTGCTTGAGCTCATGGACCGAAACCCGCTGCGTCGACGTCATTTGCGTTTCATCCAGATCGCGCAGTCGCTCCGAAACCAGGGACTCTGTCAAAGGTGAACGGTCGATCGCGCAGAACTTGCTCAACTGCCCTCCGCCGTCAGCGAACAAACGCATCGGCCGTGCGTCGATGTAGGCACGGGTGCGCCGCTAGGTGCGCGCGCCATTGGGCGCAGGGCGTCGCTTGACCGTGCTACGTGAAACCGTAGAGTGGTTCACTGGGGGCGAAAGTGTCGGGAGGAACTCATGACGAATCGCAAGTCGCGTTCGGTTGGCCGCTGGTTGCATCGAACCGCCGGGCTCGGGCTGCTCATCGGAGGCACGAGCGCAGCAGTGATTGCTGGCGGAAGCCTCACCGGCTGCGCGGGCGACATTGACAACAGCGCTGTGAGCCAGCGTGAGGAGGCAATCCAGGGTGGATTCACCGTCAATGTCACGAACTCGACGAGCCTTCCAGAAGCGGCCGTGGGATACCTTACGAATCAAACGACCGGCTTCAACTGCTCGGCGTCCGTGATACAGAGGGATCTAATACTCACGGCGGCACACTGTGTGTGCCAAGCGACCGCCGGGCCGTTCACTTTCATGCTGCCGGGTGTCATCAACCCGAATGGATCGAACAACATCGGCGCCACCTATCTCGATTTTCACGGGACCAAAGGCAATTGTGACGGGGACACCAAAATCACAGACAAGGGAAAGACTAGAGACCTCGCCCTTCTGACGCTCAATCGCAACTTGAGCCCGCAGGAGCTAGTTGGAGTACTGCCCGTGTACACGTCGGGCGACTTCACTGACAGGATTTGGAATGACTTTCCCAAGGGCACATTCTTCGGCACGATGAATATCATCGGCTGGGCTGGAGGACCCGGTAGCAATGACAACGGCACGGCACGACACCTTGGGGTCCCCGGGTTCTCAGTGAGTTTCAATGAACAATGTGGGCTCCTCGGATTTGGCTGTGAAGACGGCCTAGTCATCGAGATTGAATCCTCGGGTGTTTCACAACCGTTCATCACTGATTCGGGAGGTCCCATTACATTTCGCCAAAACGGACTAGTGGACACGCAGTTCGGAGTATTCAGCGCAGGTGAGTTTGGTGCAGGAGAAACCGACGGAGACGGCCGATGGTGGTCGCCTACTTGGGACAACGGTGAGGCCAACGGATCGTTCATCCGGCAGTACTTGATTGACGCGGACGGAGATGAAATCCGGGATGCAGTCGACAACTGCAACCCAAAGAAAGCCTTCGCCTGCCTGCAAGGTTCCATTGGTCAGTGCGCCAACACCAACCAGCTGGACACGGAAAACGGAACGACCGGTGACGGAATCGGCGACGCCTGCGACAATTGCCCTGCAGACATGAATCCTCTGCAACTCGACTTCGACTTCGACGGCATAGGAGACGTTTGCGATCCGTGCCCCGAGGATTTCGGCGCAGGGACGGGCCACGACGATGACGGCGATGGCATCCCCGCGAGTTGCGACAATTGTCCATTCAAGGAAAACAAGCGCCTACCTTGTTTCACTGGCGGGCCGTGTCAGGGTGGTGCGAACTCGATGTGCCTGGGCGAGGCAAACACCTGCAGCGGCCAGTCCGACCTTGACCGGGATGGCCTTGGAGACACCTGCGACGGTTGCAGAAGCGTCAAGAACCTGAATCTGACCGCCAACTCCAACTTGGTTGCCGAAACTCGAGAGTCGCAGCCTGAAGAGGGCGACGTGTGCGACGAGGTGCCTCAGCTGATCGCCCGTCAGGTCCGCATCGCGGTCGACACCGCGCCGTTCGGCCCACCAAACCCAACAGGCGCCTCGAACGTTCGCAACACCATCCTCCTCGACGCGACCACGACCTACGGTCGCGCGGACAGCCCTTCCTCGCCCGACGGAATCGCTAACGCTCCCCGTTCTGGTGTCGCGGGTTTTCGGTTCTGTGACTGTTTCAGCGTTCAGACCGGAAAGTTCTTGGCCAAGAGCGAATGCTTGGCGCAACTGTGCCCATCCGCCTTTGATGCATTCACTGGTCAGACCGATTGGAAGCAAATAACCGTCGGCAGCAGCTACCCTGGTTGGACTCCCTTCATCTTTGCGCCACTCCCTCAGAATGCCGAGAATCGCGGCGACGTGCTCCTCAGACAGAATGAATTCACAGGCGACATTTTTGATGCTGGAAAGTACCCGGACTCCTCAACGCTCAGTGGTATCGCGTACGCCAACGTCGACGAACTCGAGCGAACACGTATCGGTCATCGGGAAATGCTTGCGTGGCGCTTCGCCAAGGACCTCTCCACTTCAGGCCAGGGAGGCGCCGTGGAGGCGCACCCGTTCCCTCAGGGCGGAGACCTGCAGGTTGGTGGACTCTTCTGGAGTCGAGTGAGTTTGAGCCCTCACACGTCACCTCGCGACTTGACCACTCAAGGACGCTTGCGGGACACGCACACTTACGTGTCCAGCACAGCATGGCGGATCAAGTTCACCCAGTTCTTGGATGTGCCTGTCGGGGACCCAGACTGTTTTGGTCCCCAATGTGGTCTGTTCTTCGATCCAGGTATTCGCGGCTGGATCGTGCAGCCCGCCGTCGATCCAACTCTCCGCCAAGGTCTTGCTGAGGGCCTCGTCGATCCGGCGTGGTTGGCAGCCGGCAACACCGAGACGGTCATCAGCCTGGGAACCACCGAGCCTCTTGACGTGACTGCTTTCGTCTCCCCAACACTCCGGTCGCTGTTGACGACTGGCGGTGTTGCGTGGGTGAACCCTGCCGAGCCTCCAGCGCTTCTGCGACGGCATTCCTTGAACACGCAGGCCGTTGCCATTAGCGACCCATGGATTCAGTCGGGGCCTGTTGCTGAAATTGTGACAACTCCCGAAGGCACGCTTTCGATTCCAACGCCAAGCTCGGGCGTCACTTGCACCGCTGGCCGCGTCCTTGCGCGATGCGCGGGTGGGCTGCGCTGCGTCATTCCCTGCGACGGGGTGATCGGCAACTCAGTGTCATCCGAGATTCCCGTTTCCGACCTCACCTGTTTGCTTGAAGTCGATAGCCAGTACAACGATGAGTCTCCATTCGTATGTGATGCAAGTGGCGTTGCCTGCACGACTGGCACATTGGCATGCAATGCCAGCTGTTTCGTACCTTGTGACGGGCAGGTCGACTGCCTACCCAACGGGAAGTTCGGCGATGAGCAGCCCGAGCTCTGTGGCGATCCCAACCCAGGAATGGCTGCTGCCCTCATGGAACCGCCGTTCACCGAACCGGCCTTCAACTCGTTACCGACGTCAAAGTTCGTTCCAAGGGATAGATCGGGTAGCCTCGCAGCCCTGTCGGCCACCGAGCGCAGTCTCTTCTTGGTGGGTGGCGTGCAAGATCAGCAAACGTTGAGCGAGATATGGCACTACGATCTAGACCGCCGCTTCTGGCGTCGGTTGTTCAGGGAACCAGATCACCGACCGAGGCTTGTGCTTGCCGCCGGGTATGACTACGTCAATCGTCGCCTGTTGGTTCTGGACGAGATGGAGCTATTCGAGCAACCGGACACGCCTTCCGATGCGGGGTCTGGAAGCAAGAAGTCAGGAACAAAGTGGAAGAAACACAAGGGCAAGAAGCCGAAAAAGCGGCGAAAGCACAAGCACCCGTGGCTTCTGAAGCTCCGACAGGTCCGGCTGCTAGCCTACGATATGACCTCAGGCGCCAGCAGCTTGCTCGCGAAGTGGCCGCGCGGTCCGTTTGCGGACCGCTTCGCGGTAGTCACCAGCGAGGATGGACACATCTGGCTACTGAAGAGCGGAACTAAGCTGCCCGTCACGTTCGCCATACGCCTTTCGCCGAAGGGCAAAAAGGTTCACATTGCGGGGGCGCGTGTTCTGCACGGACGGATGGTGCTACAGCCGCAGGCCACGGACGGCGGCATTGCCGTAGCACTTCGACGTAGCTGGGGCGTTAGGCTCGACATTCTCTCCACCACACAGTCTCTGCCCGATGCAGTTCCAAAGGAGATGTGACGCGTGAAGCGAGCTCGCGACGCGACGCTCGCTATGCTCTTGCTCGCGTCCGCCTGTTCGCGGTCGGGATGCTCTGGCGGTCCCACCAGCGGCGAGTCTGACAGCGGAAGCCACGATGCTACCTTGGACGGGCTGCTGACCAAGGACGGCTCCCCAGCGGATGCTCCTTCAGACGCTTCCGCCAAAGACAGTGGGACGGGTCCTCTCACGGACGCGCAAATCGACGTGGATGCACCGGGGTATCAATGGCTCTTTGATAACGCCTGGAAAGCGGTGCTAACACAGCCCAGTTGCGACGTGCGTGTGGGGGAGGTGACCAAGCTGAAGTGGCCTGGTTTTTCGTGGACAAGCTGCGGCACAGGGTGCCGCCGAGCTGCGGCTGTCAATGGTCCGGACGCTCCTTGGAAAGGGGCCAATCGCATCGGGTCCGGCAGCCGGACGACCAAGGGGGCGCTAACGATCTACCTCGCGGCTGGAGTGAGGCTACCACCAGGCGCAGGCTGGGTTGCTGCACTGGAAGTCCCCTCGTGGAAGCCAGTGAGCATCGTCCGAAACTACGGTGACGACTGCACCATGTCATTCTCGAGGAATCACACCTCGGTGTTTCAGCTCCTGCAGAACGACGGGCAGGCCACTCTGGGCCAAACGTTGTCATCCAGCGTGGTCTTCGCAAGTCCAACGCACAAGCTGGGCAGTCGCTACTTCGATCTTGTCGGAGGCTGGGGCCACATTGCAGCGTCTTCTGTGATCGGCGTCTCAATTGACACTACCTCGACGGCGTTCTCGACCGTGTACAGCAGCCCGGGGCCGCTGGAACACCCCCGCGGCGTGGGACAAGCAGTTCTATGGCGGGACTGGAGCGGCCCAACCGCGAGCACCGCGGTCTGGACCAAGCAAGGTGGGGCACGAACGCTCCTCCAGGCCAGCTATCATGTCGTCCAGCATGCAGCGACAGACGATCGCGTTGTCTGGGTCGGTGCGACTGGCAGCGCGCTACCGGGTTCCGACTACTCCACGGCACAGCTCTACTGGTCCGACCTGAAGCTGGATCCTGACCAGATCGTGCCCAAAGCAGGGCCAAAGCTCCCGCTAAAGTACACGCCTCATCCGCTATTCGCCGCTGGGAAGTGGGTGACGATGTACGGCAACGGGGTGTCAAGCGTGCTGGTGGCGAACCTCGACACGAACGCGCTCTGGACGATCCCAACTCCGCCCGGACACTTTCGAACTCCGTTGGGCATTTCGAGCTCCACACTGGTGGTCGCCGACGCCACGCCGGGTTTTGGGCAACCATCCCAGCTTTTCGACCAGATTGTGGAATACGACCTAAATCAGATCTCGAGCTTTGCGCAGACGGTGCCGTGACCAAACTTTCGCGTACTGCATCGCGAGGACACCATCTCAGCAGAGTCCTGCTAGCGCTCTCGCTAGCTGCCGCAGGCCCAGCATGTGACAGCGGAGAGGATTGTTCGGGTGGGGGAATCGCCAACTTCGTGGTGGATGTACTTGACTCCAAAACAGGAATGCAGATTTGCGACATCACGCTTCACATCACAGCTGGAACCTACGAGAAGACCATCGTTTGCACCGACCCCGGTGTGTTCGTGTGCGACTGTGGGACTGTTCTCGTCAACGCGGACAGGCACGCAGACTACGAGGTCGAGGTAACAGCACCTGGCTACTTCCCTGCCACAAGCAGCGTCCACGTCGAGTATGAGCCAGAGTGCGGGCAACCAATCGTTCAGGACCACGTTGAGTTCAAGTTGGAGCAGATGTAGCCCCTGCGCTCGACGTAGGTCGTTCATGAGCCTCCGAGTGCGCCGTCGTCTCCGGCCCCTGGGGCGCTAGTAGACCTGGCGACCTGGCTCCCCACGGGCCGGCCGCTTCTTCCTCTTGCGAAACAGTCGCAAAAGCGAAACGCAAGTGACCTAGTTTCTGGGCGCCTGCGCTACCCCATTGGGCGACTGATGCGCTTGCCGCACGCCTGTGGAGCGCGCCAGTATCGCGTCGCTCTGAAGGCTATCGAGCGCAAGTGCTCTCCACTCCGTCGTCCGCCTGCACTTATTGACCGTAAGTGCTCTGCCTGCCCCGCCGTGACGTAGGCGGGTGATCGTGCTGGCGTCGCCGTCGAAAGGACGGTGGCAGATGACGGACGAATTTGAAGCTTTGAAACGTGACTTGGCGCAGGGGGGACAGCGGCGTGGGAAGCGATATTCAGCGGAATTGCGAGAGCGGGTGGTGCAGTGGGCGCGTCCGCGCCACGCAGCGGGGCAGTCTTGGCCAGAGCTCGCCCTGGAGCTCGGCGTTGCTTTGGACACGGTGCGGCGCTGGTGTGTCGGGCAGCCGCCGCGAAGAAGTTCCAAACGCAAGGTCGTGCCGGTGCGGGTGGTCGACGACGCGCTCAGCGTTGCCGGGGGGTCGGTCTCGGTCACGATCTGGCGCGCCAGCGGGCTGAGCGCAGCGCAGGCCGCCGATCTGTTGCGAGCGCTTGAATGATCCTTGGCACCAGTCGTGCGGTACGCGTTTTCGCGTACCCGGAGCCCGTCGATCTCAGAAAGGGATACGACGGGCTCTTTGGTCTCGTGCAGACGGGTTTGAGACGTGACCCGCTCAGCGGCGACTTGTTCTTGTTCTGCAATAAGCGCCGCAAAGGCTGCAGAGTCTAAGCCGACCAAAGCGTCCGCGGGCAGATACGACGGCGGAAGTTCACGTAACCTCCGTTCCACGATCTAGTTGTTTCACTCACGCTGGAACGACGGGCGATTTGAGAAAACCAAACCCGCCCTACAACGTCCTATTGATCACCATCGACGCGCTTCGCGCGGATATGCCCTGGGCGGGATACCCACGGGACATCGCGCCCTGGCTCACCAAGTTCGCTGAGCGCTCCACCCTCTACCCGCGCGCGTACTCTCTCAGCAGTTATACGGCGAACAGTGTCGTACCCATGCTGTGCGGCAGGTACCCGAGCGAAATGAAGCGCGACGGCCGCTTCTTCACGCGTTGGTATCCGGAAAACGAACTGATCAGCGAGCGCGCTCAGGCCAAAGGCGTGCGCACTCTGACCGGAAACGGCCACGGCTACTTCTTGGCGCCCTTCGGCGTGAATCAAGGCTTCGATGACTACCGTTTGTTGAAAGGCACGTTTTTGGACAAGACAGGCGTGCATGACGTGAACAGTGATCGCCTCAATGTCCTAGCCAAAGAGATGTTGTCGGACCCGAAGAACGTCGACGCCACCGGCAAGCGCACCTTCTTCGCCTACTTCCATTTCCTCGATCCGCACTACCGCTACGTGAAGCACAAGGAGTCGCCGGACTTCGGCAACAAGCGGCGCGATCTCTACGACAACGAGGTCCACTACACGGATCGCTGGGTGGGCAATCTGGTGGATTGGGCGCAGGCGCAGCCCTGGGGCAAGAATACCGTGGTGATCATCACGGCGGATCACGGCGAGGGCTTCGGCGAGCGCGGTCACTACCGTCATGCCTACGAAGTCTGGGAGAGCTTGGTTCGCGTCCCGCTGATCATCCACGTGCCCGGCGCCAAGCCCCGCCGCATCGAAGCGCCGCGGGGCGCGATCGATCTGGCTCCCACCATGGCCGAGCTGATGTCGCTTTCCGTCGAAGGTTATAGAGGCGTGAGCCTCGTGCCCGAGGTCTTCGGCGCCGAAGTCAAACCGCGGCCCGTCATTGTGGATTTGCCTCGCGGCAACCTGATGGACAAACGTCGCGCCATCATCGACGGTGACTACAAGCTGGTCGTGTACGGCGACAACCGCGGCTTCCAACTCTTCAACGCCGGCAAAGACTACAAAGAGAAGAAAGAGCTCCACGTCAAAGAGCGCGAAGTCTTCCGCCGCATGCGCGCCCTCGACAAAGAGCTCTGGGGCCAAGTCAAAGTGATGCCCGTCGTTGGCGGCGCCACCCTGAAGGGTGCGCCCCCGGGGCAGCGTTACTGAGGCGTGGTCGCTTCGCCCCCGCACAGCCCCCGCCGTGCAGCGTCGCGCGCAGCACGTCCACGTCGACTTCAAAGTCTGCGCCTAGGGCTTCTCTCAACGCGGCAACTCGCCCGAGCGGCATATCCACCACGAAGTCGACGTCGTTTGTGGTGCGCGGATCTCCGTCCAGACTGCTCGCGAGACTACCGCCCACGAAGTACTGGCCTCCCGCCTCTTCGATGGCTCGCGCGACCCGAAGCGCGATCCCAAGCACGTCGTCGTCGCTCATCCGTGGGCTCATGAACCGAAAACTGCGGCTCCTTGCTCAGCGTAGAGACGCTCTGCGGGCAAGCGTCGTTCCTGCTCCGGAGATGCGTCCGGGTATTGCTCGCGGATCCCTGCGATCGCCATCCGTCGAGCGGCGTTGGTCAGGGCGACCACGGTGCGGAGCTTCTGAGCCGGCGATTGGCGCCGCAACAGCTCAAAGTATCGGCGTCGCGCCAGAAGTATCCTGCACAGCCCAACGGTGGCGCATTTCGCGCGGCCGATCAATTGGCCTAATCGGTGGCGTGTCTGGCGCGGCGCCAATGGCCGGACTATCCTGACGGCGTCGGGATGCACGGCGGATCTCGGGCAACTGCTCCGACGGTCTGGCCCGCGAGGTTGTGTTGGGCTTCACCGAGGACTCTTCGTCGAATGCCACGCCGAACGGGGGCCTGGCCAGCCTGCTCTCGGTCGATGGCGAAACCGATTGGATGTTCCCGTCCATCGATCCACTTTTCCGTAAATGTCCTCAAGGCACAGACGAGTCCGCCTGCGCGGTTGAGCTTGCGCCCTTCTAGCCTCGGGTGCGTCGGCTCACGAGCCCAGCAGGCCGTTGAGCACGCTGTTGGTCGTGTCGAACTCCTGCCCGCCCGCCTGCTGCTCCACGATCTTCATCGTGCGGGTGTCTATGTAGACGTTGTAGGGGACGGCGGCGCCGCCGACCGCGAATAATGCGCTCAGCTTGGAGAAGTTAGGATCGAGGGCGACCGGATGAGCCACTGAGAAAGCCGTGACCCAGAACTTCAGTTCGTCCTTCGTCGCTGCGATTCCCGAACTCTGTCCGTCCGAGAACACGCTGAGGAATTCGACGCGATTGCTGCCGTTCCAAAAGACGTAGTTCAGCTTCTCAGCTTGCACCACGGCGGGCGAGGCCCACATCGCCTTCATGGCCAACACGAGGAGCCGGGGCTTCTGTGCTGCGTCGGTGGGGTTGTAAAAGTCCCCGAGGCTGATCGTCTTCAGTTGGTTTGTTTGGCCACCACCGAAACCGTCGAAGCTCGTGTTTTCGATGATGTCACCGACGTTGACGCCATAGGGGCCAGGCGGATAGCCCGGACCAGCATCGGCTCCGCCGCCGCAGGTGCCCTGCACGCAGCTACCGTTGCAGCAATCGCCGAACACAGTGCAACTGCCGCCGTCGGCCACACACGCCACGCCTCCGCACCGCCCCTGGGTGCAGGTGCCTGTGCAGCATTCCCCGAAGGCCGCACATATCTGGCCATCGATTTTGCACACGCCGGAGTCGCTTTGACCGCCGGTGCCGCCACCGCCCGTAGCTCCGGCACCTCCCGTGGCTCCAACACCACCCGCGCCGCCGGGTCCGCCATCTACGACGCCGCCACCCGAGCCAGAAGACGAACACGCGCCTCCCGCCCCAATCGCAGCAACCAAACCCACCGAGCGAAGCCAAGAAGTCATCATGGGATCGGCTCTATCACACGGCCCGAGGGTGCGCACAGTCGCGGTGGGAGACGCTCGCCAGCGTATCTGCGGAGGTTGCTACTCACAATTGGATAGTGGCGTCTTGCACTTGCCTGAGATGCACTCGAGCCCAAGTGCGCAGGGGTCATCGAAGACTAGGTCCGTTGCGCAGCTCTACCCGAGCCTTTGCCCCGAGTGCGGCGATCCTGTGTCTTGGGATTGACCTCGCCCCGCGGGCCGTACATTCATGTCTCATCCCCGGTCGAGCCCGAACTCGACTTCTCAGGAGCAGGGAACATGACGATCAAGATCACGGGCAGTACGATGAATTGGACGCGGGACTGTCGACCGCGCTGGGTGCTCAACGAGTTGGAGGTGCCCTACCAGCGCGTCACCATCGCGCTGTTCTCCGGCGGTGGCCAGGAGGCAGAGCACAAGGCCAAGCACCCGCTGGGAAAAGTGCCCGTGATCGAGGATGGCGACGCGCAGTTCTGGGAGTCCGGCGCGGCGGTGTTGTTCCTGGCGGAGAAGTACGGTGAGGGCAAGATCTTGCCACCGCGCGATTCCGCTGCGCGGGCACTATGTTACCAGTGGATCTTCTTTGCCGCGACCAACCTGGAGCAGGCCTGCACCAAACTCTTCGCTGCGCATTGGTTCTTCAAAGACAAGCCCGACGCCGCCCAGCGCAATCAGGTAGCGCTGGATGATTTGGCCAAATCTCGAGTCGCGCTCGATCCGGCACTGGCCAAGAGGCCCTACATTCTGGGCGACAGCTTCTCGGCGGCCGACATCATGATCGGCAGCAGTTTGCACTGGGCCCACAAAGTCGACGGCCTGAGCGACGCGGCGCCGCTGCAGTCCTACTACCAGCGTTTAGCGGAGCGCCCGGCGTTCAAGAAGACCTATTCGGAGGGTGAAGACTGAGGTGAAGCGTGGGCGCGGAGGAATGGCGGATGCCGAAGCGCGGCCGCTTCCAGCCCAGGCCTCGTGATCTAGGTGTGGACATCAGCGCCACGCAATCCGACCATGGCCGCGTTGCGCAATCTGCTACTCATTGCTGCCTTCGCGTATGCGTCGTTGGTGCCGGCCCGTGCTGGTGCCGACGCAGTTCCGCCCGCGCCGAAGGTGTGCCCACCGGGCAAGGTCCCGGAAACCAGCCATGCAGGACCGCGCTGCGCGGACAAGGCCCCAACGAACTGTCCACCCGGTTGGCGAGGATACGTCGGCGGCTATTGCGCCCCAGCGGTGTGCATCGATGATTCCGGTTGCACGGAGCCTGGCCATACCTGTCGCACCGCATCCCTCTGCCACGAGTTCGTCACCTCCACGGACCGCCGGGGCAAGGAGCACAAGTATTGGAGTCCCGTGAACGCCTGCGCCGGCGCGGAGAAGTGCGCCACGGGACAGTGCCGTCCAGCGAAAGTGTGTCTCGCCGCAGGCGTGAACATGGCCGCGATGCCGCGGGGCGCCGACGGCAAGATCAACAATCGCCCACCACCCTTGCCTCTGGGTTCCGGGTCCGGTTTCAGCTGCAGCAAGAGTTGCAGCAGGAGCTGCTCCGTCGACTCCAACCAGAGCGCCCGGGGTGGCCCCATCACACTCTTCTTCCTGTCTGTCTTGGGCTTGGCGATGGCGCGCCGGCGGTCGCGTCACGCGCGCCGGCGCGGCCTTTGGGTGGGGCGCGGACCGGCGGACTAGTTTGGCCCCGCAGATCCCGATGACGCGAAGCCCACTGCGCATTGGGGACCGCAGGCTGAGGCGACGCATTGGTAGGCTTGGAGGGCTTTGAGGGCGGTGTTGATGTCGCCGTTGAAGCATTTGGTCAGGGCGCAGTTCAAGTCAGGGCTGCCACCGATGAAACAGTTCTGCACTGCGCAGGCTGTGCCGTTGAGGCACTTGGGATCGGCGAAGCACTGTTGCGCCGCGGGGCAATTCTGGGCGATGCACAGCACGCAATTCAGCGGGCTGCCGCCGGTTCCACCGAACCCGCCGGTTGCGCCGAAGCCGCCAGTGGCACCAAAGCCACCGGTTGCACCAAAGCCGCCGGTTGCGCCGAAGCCGCCAGTGGCACCAAAGCCGCCAGTGGCACCAAAGCCGCCAGTGGCACCAAAGCCACCGGTGGCACCAAAGCCACCGGTCGCGCCGAAGCCACCGGTTGCGCCGGTTGCGCCGAATCCGCCAGTGGCACCAAAGCCACCGGTTGCACCAAAGCCGCCGGTTGCGCCGAAGCCGCCAGTGGCACCAAAGCCGCCAGTGGCGCCAGAGCCGCCTGTTGCACCGGAGCCGCCAGTGGCACCGACGCCGCCTGTTGCGCCGAGGCCACCCGTCGCACCGAGTCCGCCCGTTGCGCCGAAGCCACCGCTCCCGGCGTTCGCGCCTCCGCCGCTTGCAGGTGTGCCACCCGTGCCACCAAAATCCTGGTCGTCGAGGGTGTCGCGGCCGCCGCAGGCCACAACCAGGATCGCCCCCGCCACGAGCAAGCCTCCGCGTAGGGGCGCCGAATCATTGGCGAAACTGGGCATGATCTGTCCTCCTTGGCCTGGCTAGAGATTGCGGGAGCCGCGCTGACGAGGCTGCGCGCCTCTATTGCACAGCAACGGTCGTGCCCAATCTAGTGGCACAGCGAAGCTGACTTTGCACAAGGAATTGCCGGATGCGGTGACATGATGGGGCGGAAACGCGAAATGGCTCCGCTGCGCACGCTGAGCGCGTTCACCAAGCTCGGATTCCTCTGCATCCTCCAGCTGGTCGTCCTCGCGTTCATCGTCGTCGCGCTCGTCCTCGGGCTCGTCGGGTTCGTCCAAGCCCGCGCCGAACCCCGTCGTCATCTTCAAGCGGGCGCAGAGTGGCAAGGCGCGCGCAGTGTCGGTCAAAGCGGGGCTAAGGCACGTACCGATCTCGTGTGCCCCAACTGCGGCGGGCCTCTGGCCACCAAGGCAGCCGGGCACTGCAGCCATTGCCAGGTGAAGGTGACTGCGGGGCAGTTCGAGCAAGACGAGAGCCACGTGGGGCAGGGGCGAATCGCCTTCGCTTCCCGGCTGAGTCGTTACAGATATTCATTCTAAAAATGCAATCGATCTTGCCAATATCCCCGTAAAATTTGCCATTCTAGACGGTATTTAGCATGTTATTATATATTCTATAATGCCAAAGGAGCCGAAGCTCGATCTGGAAGCAACCTGGGACGCGATCTCGCGCTCCCTGCTGCGGGAGGGCTCGAGTTCCGGCACCGAGTTGGCGCACGCGGCCGGGATTTCGCAGCCGTCGTTCTCGCGCATCGCCGCTGCCCACCGAGATGAACTGCTCGTGTCGGGGCGAGGTCGTGCAACCCGCTACTCGCTCCGTCGGGTCGTAGCGGACGTGCAGGCGCCGGTACCGATCTACGAAATCAACGAAGACGCTACTTCGCGCAGGGTTGCCAACCTCCACCCCATTGCGGCTGAGGGATATCAGGTAGAAGCGGTGGTTGAAGACGTGGATTCAGGCAGCCACGCCGACTTGCCCTACTTCTTGAACGATCTGCGACCGCAAGGGTTCCTGGGTCGAATCGTCCCCAGGCAACACCCGGAGCTGCGGCTGCCTTCGGACGTTCGGCTGTGGTCCGGTGACCAATGCTTGCGCTATCTGACGCGCTACGCCTGGAATCTGCCAGGCAATTTGATCGTTGGGGACGAGGCATTCGCTTTGTATCTGGAGCGCACGCTGCGTCCTCCCAAGCGAGTGGCACAAGGAGAGAGAAGCGCGGCATACCCGAGGCTTGCCGTGGACATGCTAGTCAGCGCCACGCCCGGTTCTTCGGCAGGTGGCGAGCAGCCAAAGTTCCTGACATCTGTCGAGGCGGGTGGGCGCGAAGTTCTCGTGAAGTTCTCACCGCGGAGCGAAAACGAAATCGCCCGGCGATTCGCGGACCTGCTCATTGCCGAGCACTTGGCGCTGGAGGTCCTGCGCGGGCGGGGCAGGGCTGCTGCGGAATCCGAACTCGTGTTTGCCGACGTCCAGGTGTTTCTGGAGGTGACTCGCTTCGATCGAACGCCCATTGGAGGCCGCCGTGGCTTGATTTCGGCCGAAACGCTGGACGCCGAGTTCGTTGGAGGAGCGACTTCATGGGTTTCGGTGGTGAAGGAGCTGGCTAAGCAAGGGATGGTGGACGGGTCTGCGGCGGAGCAAGTGCGCTTCTTACAATGGTTTGGGCGACAGATTGGAAACACGGACATGCACCTGGGCAATCTGTCGTTCTTCTCTCGTGGGCATCGTATTGTCGGTGTCGCCCCCGCCTACGACATGGTGCCGATGTTGTACGCGCCCCAACAAGGCAACCTGCCGCCCCGCCGCCTCGAGATGGCGTTGCCCGATCCGAGCGAGGGAGACGCCTGGGTAGAGGCAACCGAGGCAGCAGAAGAGTTCTGGCATCGTGTAGCCCGCCACGAGCGCATCTCGAATGACTTTCGGTGCATCGCGGAAGAAAACGCAACAGGGCTCGACAAAGCTGGCGTTCTGGCGAATCGCTTGCCCCGGGGCAATTGATGGCCCGCCGCCGGCTGCGTTGAGGCTGCGCCTGCGCGGCCCGGGTCGAGAGTAGTTACCCACCCGGCTTCGCCGGACCCACATCGAAGGAAACGCGCCATACTGCTGGATGGTGGCAGAGAGGTCGAGGCCGCGATGGCGCCAGCGAGCCCTTCTGTTTCTGCCTAGTGGCCCTGCCTGCGCCAGCTACGCGACCCCAAAAAACCAATCAAGCTCAGCGGCGCTCACCCATTTGTGCTCGCGCCATCGCGTCCTTCGCGTACCCTGGAGGTATGGCGAAACTTCGGTTGATTGGGGCGGGGGCCAGCGCGGTCATCATCGCCATTGCGTGCGGCGAAAGTGATAGCGGTGGTGGGCCGGGGGGCAGTGGTGGCGTCGGAGCTGGGGCGGGCGCGGGTGGCACGGCCGGTAGTGGCGGCTTTGCGGGAGATAGTGGATTGCCGCTCCCGGACGCGGGTCCGTGTCCGAACGTGCCGGTGCCCACGCTCGATACGGCGAAGATCGAGCTGAGCGTAGGCAAGGACGACTACAGCGTTGCGCTGACTTGGAGCGGAGCCGCTGCGGGTACTCAGGTGTTCGCGGAAGTTTCGCCGGATGCGGCGGGCACGTCGTATTCGCCGGTGATGGCGCCGGTGGATGCGACGCTTGCTTCCGGTACGGCAGCGGTGAACAAGACGTCGCCGGATATCTTCTTGCGACTAGTTGCCACCGTCGACGGTAGTTGTCGCGTTGAAGGACCGGTGGTGCGACTCGCCAAGCCCGACTACGCCGATCCGGCAACCTGGCAGAACGGTTGGATCCGAGTGGTGTCGCACAATCATTCGATTGCGGACGTCAAAGCCAACGTCGGTGGACCGGTGTACGCGAACCGCATCAATTGGTTCAACGGTTGCTTCCAGACCTTGGGCGACGACAAGGCTTGTCACGAGCTGTTGCTGCGCAGCTTCTCGGAGTCTGGGTTGGAGTGGCTCATGGCTGCTGCCAAGGACCACAACATCGGCGCAGTGATCGTCACGGATCATGACAACGTAGGGCTCTGGTACACGGATACGTTCCGGAAATACGACAAAGCGAACGCTAATGGCCCTAGTGTAGTGCATGGCATGGAGTGGACGAGCGCTTTGGGCCACCTGACCATCGTCGGCAACTTCCTGCCGCAGATCCCGAAGACCGCGAAGATCACGGACCTGCCGACGGCGAAGCAGGTGCACACGGCCACGCCGCTTCCCCCCGATTCCTGTGACGACTCGGACGAGAACCACGACGTCAACAGTCCCAAGTTCGACGGGCCTGACGCTCCGTGCAAGCGCGCGGATCATCGCGGGCATGGCGACGATCCCGTGACCGTTGCCGAGACCAAGGCTAGCATCGAGAAGATCAAGAGTGCCGGTGGGTTGGTGTTCATCAACCACCCGACCCAGAATGCCCTGATCGAGCCGCCGATGAAGTGGCAGCTCGGCAATCTCGACTTGGTGGATGGAGTCGAGGTCAACACGCCGGATCCGACGCTGACCAACATGAACGCGCCCGAGTGGTGGCGCGATCAAGGTCTGCAAGCCGGTCGTCGTTGGGTAGGCATCGCAGGCACCGACTGCCACGTGAACGGCACGCCCTATACCGGCAGCACCGGTTGCAGCAGCTTTCACGGCATCATCGATCTGACGCATATGGACGCGCCCTTCATGTGGGTGAAGCCGCTGACCTCAACCTCAGCGGTCGCAAACAATGCGCCGGATCTCGTCGTCGCAGCACTGCGCGAGGGGCGCGTTACGGTGGTACAAGACTTGGACCCGGCGGTTGTCGCCGACGTCACCATTGATGCCAACGGTGACGGCTTCTACGACTATTGGGGCGGTTCCACCCTGCCCGCCTGCGAGCAGCCGGCGCGCACGAGCTTCGATGTGAAGGTGCTGGTCAAGCCCGTCCAAACCCACAACTACAACGTGAGCGTCTGGCGCAATGGAGTCGAGACGAAGTTGCTGCAGGACAAGAAGCTCAACGCGGGCCAGGTTTGGACGGGCACGACGACGATCGACCGCGTCGGCGGCGTGCCTGCGGGCGCGAAGCTTGGCTACGTGATGGTGCAAATCCGCGAGAATAAGACGCTAGCCCCCGACAACGACGCTGGCTTCGTGAATCCCATCTTCTTCGAGGCCGCGGACTCCAGCGCCACGGCGTGCGACACACGCAAGGCGGACGGTAGCTGAATCCGGCGTTGCCGCTACCCCACGAGCGTGGCGCCTGTGAAGCCCGCGCTCGAGGTGTTGCTCTAGAGCAACGCTCTGAGCCCACACTGCGTCGGCAATGTCATGCCTGTGGATCCGAACAGCGTGCCAATGCCCACGAATACCGGCACTTGTCGTTTGGAACGGCGCCTGCATCCGGTGGCGGCATGCGAAACATCTCTCTTCTTCTTGTGTGCTTTGCGTTTGGGTGTTCGTCGGATGACGACGGGGGGTCGAGCTCGACCGGTGGGCAGGCCGGCTCCGCGAGCGGTGGGCAGGCCGGCTCCGCGAGCGGTGGGCAAGCGGGTTCCGCGAGCGGTGGGCAAGCGGGTTCCGCGAGCGGTGGCGCGGCCGGCAGCGCCGGGAACGCCGGCGCGGGCGGTTCTGCAGGCGGGACAGCGAGCTGCGTGGATTCCTCCAACCCCATGTTCGGTTCCTGTGCCGAAAAGTTCCTCACCAGCTGCTACAAGCCGGATACCAGCGGCACCTGCACCGATCAGAACGACACCACCACCTGGTCCGATGGTCACAAGTACGTCCGTAGCGGCTCCATGCCTGGCATGTACAGTCCCGGTAGCAGCACGCCCTGCATCACCATCGACGTCCAGAGCGGCACCATCACGGCCACCAAGGGCAGCGAGGTATTGAAGTACGTTCCCGATCAGACCAGCGGCACGGCAACGATCAACTGCCCCGATGGCTCCAAGTTCACCGCCAAGTTCGGGCAGGTGACGGCCTTCAATCAGTGCTACGGAGTCGACTGCCCGAGCAAGTGAGGGGAGGGTTGGGTCGGTTCGCTGCCCGACGCTAGCCTAGCATTCTAGCCCGGGGCCGGGGGAGGTTCGACTCACACGGGTTGGCGCGAAGAAACCACTGGCGTGCTGCCGAGCGGGGGAGGAAGCTCAGACTCCGATGAGGTGGTTTGCACTCGTCGCCCCGCTCGTCGCGGTCTACTGGATCCTGATCGCGTCCGCGTTCATCCGGCTCCCGCCGCTTCGACTCGTCACCGAGTCGTTGGCCTGCGGTCCCAACGAGCATCTCGTGAGCGAGTCGCACACAACCACCAGGGGATCTGCTGTGACCGGGAGGACCACAACACACAACACCACCGACTGCTGTGCACGGAAGGACGACACGAGCCCGTATCCGAAATGCCCCCCTGCCTTGGGTCAAAGCGCAGATCCGACAAGCCTGTCCCTTCGACAAGCATCCGCGGTTTCTTATCCACGACAATGACGGGATCTTCGGGCAGTTTCGAAAGCGGGTGAAGGCTAGGCCGTTCCGGTCGGCCCTCGATCTCTGGCTTCACTCCGTGATGGGCATCCGGGGAATTCCCATCCCGTACCGGGCGCCCAATGCCAATGCCTACGTCGAACGTCTCAATCGCACCCTGCGCGAGTCCCTGAGGGATTCCCTTCGGTCTCACGTCTTGGATCACTTTGTGTTCCTCAACCTGCGTCACTTGATGCGCGTGCTCGAGAAGTACGTCCAGTACTACAACCACGCCCGGCCGTCGCAAGCGATCCGCAAGATCCCCGATCCCTATCCCGAGCTGCGAGCACGGCCGCCACCTACGGGCAAGGTCGTGGCCCTCCCCGTCCTGAACGGCCTGCACCACGACTACCGCCGCGCTGCCTGAGCGACTCTACCTGTCAGGCGGCACGCTGCGTCGAGGCAGTCGTGCATATTCAAGGCGATTCCGTTGGCCCGAACAAGTTTGAACTCGTCGACAGGGTGTTAGCGAGCGCGGTGACCTGTGCCATCGCTTCGACAACGTCGGCCGCAAGCGCTTCCTGACCCCCCAAGTCACTCATCGGATGCCTCGCGATGACTTTTCGCGGAGTACGCTGCTCGCGGCGCCTGCGCGCGCGAGTGCAACTTGGTAACTCTCTGCACCGCGCGGCAGGCGCCGCTGCGCGTGGCAGGGAGGGACCTTGGCGTCGTGTTGTCGTGTTGGCTGGCGACCGCGGTGCTTTGGGCGGCGCTTGGTCGTCGAGGCGAAGCTTCGACGACCGGTTTACGCTGCGTCGTGCCCAGACTGCTGGCGTCTAGCGACCGAAAACATCGTCGAGGGAGTCGACGGTGATGACCCGCTCCGCATAGCGCTCGAGCTCTTCGATGGTACTGCTTTGCACACGCGAAGTCTGCTCCGCAGATAGGGGCCCGAATTTCAGCGTGAGTAGCTTGAGCACGATTTCGGCCTTGCCTTCGGCTTTGCCTTCGGCTTTGCCTCGTGCTTCAGCCTCCTGTGTAGGAATCTGTGCTCCGGTCATGAATGCTTCCTCCAGCCTTGGGCCTAGTTGCCGAAACAGTTGCCGCGTCGACTCGGGGTTCGTTTTGCTGGTGTGGAGAATATAGCGCACCAGCGCCGCCAATGCCGCTACCCCGTTGGGGGCCGCGCTGGCTTGTCGCAATAGCTCCTGCCACCTGACCAGCTGCGGCATCAAATCGACTTGTTTGCGCGCCTGGCTGAAGCTCAGCAGCGTCAGCCGGCCCAGGGCCGTCATCACCCGAGACTTGAGTTCCTCGGACTCGGCCGCGGACAGGTCGTCGAGCAGGTACTCGAAGCGGGGCAGCAAGGGTCGGAGTAGCTTCAAGGTCTCCGGCTCCAAGTCCAGCAGCTCGTGAAACTGCCGCGGCGCTTTCCAGCCGTCCTCGCTGTGGTGGACCACCATCGGGATGATGGCGGGCAAGAGCTTGGCTTTGGGGTGGTCCTTGAGATAGTCGTCCCAGAGCCGGACCATGTACAACAACAGGCGAAAGCCCATCAGGTTGTCCGACGTGCTCTGGTGTTCCAAGAGCAGGTAAAGCACGACCTGCCGACCATCGAGCTTGACCGAAAAGGCCACGTCGGCTCGCCGTCTCGAAAACTCTTCGTCGACGAAGTTCACGTGCAGCTTTTGAAGCGTCGTCCAGTCGATGCGTTGGCTCACTTCCGGTGGCAGCAGGTGCTTGAGCTCGCCGACCGCATTGTCGGGGTCGGAAAACACCAGCTGGAATAAATCGTCGTGCGGCGTTTTCATGGTGGGACTCTACACCCCATAGCCACTTTTGCGGTTGGGTATTCACAGGCTCACTACGCTGGCCCTACCGTCGCTGGTGCTGCCGCTTCACTTCCTGCAACGTCGCACGAGAGGAGCGTGTTCCGACAGCAGCTCGGCGGCGATGGCTGGCGTCCTGCCCGCCCCAGCGGCCGGGCCTCGCCGAAGGCGCGCACGCCGCCCGCCACGCTCCGCGATGTCGGGCGAGCGGTCCGGAGGTGGTCGCTGCCGTTTCGGCGGCTAAGCTCCCTCGAGCGTGTCATGCGGCCCGCGCGATGGGTGGGCAAGGCCCAGCCGCTGGGGCGGGCCGGGAGGTATTCATGCATCGCACGTCTCGCTCTTGTCCCCGCATCGCTCGCTTCGCCCACGAGCGAAGGCGTCATCCGACGTTTTCTGAAGCCAAGTTATGGTCCCGTTTGAAAGGCAGCCAACTAGGGGCTGGCTTCAGGCGTGAGTATGTTGTCGGCCGGTTTATCGTTGACCTGTGTGCGCCTTCTCGCCGTCTAGCCGTGGAAGTGGATGGCCTTTATCATGCTCGCTTCGCTGCTAGGGATGCCCGCCGGGACCGGGCGCTGAAGCGCGCCGGTTGGCGTGTCCTGCGTATCGACGCCGAGCTCGTCGTCCGCGACATCGACGCGGCTGTGGCCCTCGTGCGCCAAGCCCTCGGGTGAACTCAGCCGTGGGCCTGCGGCGCCTCGTGCCGCAGGCCGTGCTGTGTTGAGCTGTCAAAGACCATCCGCGTTCCGCGGGATCGGAAGGCCCCAGCGGATCACTTTATCGTGGTTCGAGCCTTGTGTTGATCGGTTTCGTGCGCGCATCTGCGCGAAGTTTCGAGGCACTTGGCATGCACAATGATCGTGCCGGGAGCGTGTGAAGCGCTGGCGCTCAGGCAGAGCTGCGTCACGCCATCCCTTTCGCTGCCGGGTGGCATAGACAATGAGCATGCCATCGGGCTGGCTCGGGCCGCTTGAGTGAAGGCGGGTGCCGGCCATTGACGCGCTGCTGCGCCGTCGAGACCATGATTTCATGGGCAAAGATCTGCAGGTGCCGGTGCCTGAAGTTTGGCCGGCTTGTGTGCAACGGGCTTTCCTGTGTGCCGTGGCCTTGGCTCATGATGCCGTCGTGCGCAGCCACTCTTGGTGCGTCAACAGTCGTCTGTCCCGCGTCCGCCTTGCGCTCTGCTCACCGAAGTGGCGCGCATCAAGGACGCTCGCATGGCGCGGATCCCGCCGGCTCAGCGTCCTCACTACGCCCCCAAGGAGCGCATGAGCATCTTGGCGGTGCGAGCGCAGGCTCACTGGAATGCTGCTGCAACAGCAAGAGTGTTCCAGGTGTCGGCAGCCACCATCGCCAACTGGACCAAGCGCGTCGATGAAGGTGGGCAGCAGGCGCTGCTCGACTTGTCCCACCCCGTCAACAAGTTGCCTGACTACTACGCCCTCGTCGTGCAGCAGCTGGCCTCCCAGGTGCCTAGCTTTGGCAAAGTGCGCAAGGCTCAGCTGCTCGCTCGGGCTGGGCTCGTGCTCGCAGCCTCGACGGTCGAGCGTTTGCAAGAGCGAAAGCTGCCGCCCGAGCCGCCAAGCCCTCCCGAGTCGAATGCTCCCGAGTCGAACGCGCCGCCGGCGGAGGCGGCTGAAGCCAGCGGACCGGAGGCGGCGACGCCGCCGCGCCGTCATGGTGTCCGGGCTCGACATGCCCATCACGTCTGGAACGTGGACATGACCTTGGTGCCCATCGTCGGAGGATTCTGGACCGCTTGGCTGCCCTTCAGCGTGCCCCAGTGCTGGCCTTTCTGTTGGTGGGTTTGCGCCGTCATGGATCAGCATAGCCGCGTCGTGCTCGCCAAAGGCGTCTTCAAGGCCCAGCCGAGTGCCGAAGAGGTCTGTCGCGTGCTGTCCCGCGCGGTAGAGCACGCCGCTACGCCGCCCAAGCACATCATCAGTGACCAGGGGGCGCAGTTTCAAAACAAGTATCGTGCCTGGTGCAAATGCGTCGGAGCCAAGCCCCGCTTCGGCGCCGTCGGCAAGAGTGGCAGCATCGCTTTCATCGAGCGCTTCTGGCTGTCGATGAAAAACGAATCCTTTCGGATCATCCACGTGCCGTTTTCCGTCCAAGCCATGTGTGCTGAGCTCGATGCCTACATCACTTGGTACAACGAGCACAGACCACACCAAGCGCTCGATGGCGCGACGCCGATTGAGAAGCTTCGAGGCTACGCGTCTGCTCCGTCCAGGCTTGATCTCGAAGCACGTGCGCCTCCCGTCCTCGTCGTCACTCCCTTTCGAAGGCGTGAGCACTTGCCCATCGTCCAGCTCGCCGAAGCGGCTTGACCGGGTGCGTCCCATGGGCTCTGTGCGCGCGTGGTTAGCGCGCAAACGGCTAGCTGCGTCCGCTTGCTTCCTCTTGCGTCCACATTTGCGTAGGGAGGCTCCTTTGGAGTTGTTGTTGCCCGTCGCGCACCGTGCTCCCGCTGGTGCGAGGGCCAGATCGGTGAACCAATGGGGGTCATTTTGCGTTGTTTTCGAGCGGAAAATGTCGCTGGGCTAGGACAGTTGCCCGTCGCGCGCTGTGCTCCCGCTGATGCGAGGGCCAGATCGGTGAACCAATGGGAGGTCATTTTGCGTTGTTTTCGAGCGGAAAATGTCGCTGGGCTAGGACACTAGGACACAGAATCGGACATCGACATGAGCCGAGCCGACTGTCAGATGGAGTTCTGAGTTTTACAAATCACGGACATCGTTTTGGCCCAAACTCTGTCCTGAATCGTCGACAGAGCCTGTCCATTGCCCTAACGTCCTCCTCACTGGCGCGACCAGCCCGTTGGTCATCTCGAAGCGAATCGAACAAGTTCTTCGCGCCACGAACCGTATCCGCGTGTGGATACTCTTTCTTCGCGCTTGCGACTCCTTGTGGTGCTGCCCTGTGTTGGCTTCCTGCAGGTTGCGTCTTGGTAGTCGGCTCGGAAGCAGCGCGCTTCGTGGAGGTGGGGTCCGCGAGAATCAGGCCGCTGGCGTCCGCTTTCCGCGGCTCCAACTGCTTTGACCGATCCCGGCAGTCCATGCACCAGAGACTTGTCACTGCCGCAATCATGATGGGCCAACGAATCTGTTGCACAGTTCTCAACGCTTGCAGAAGTCCTCGTTAAAACAGGCATCCTCGGCCCTTGCACGTTCCTGCTTACAGTTGTCGACACAGGCCCTGTAGCGTTCGCCGGTAGATGCCGGTGTCGAACATATCGGGGGGTCGTGATCTCGGAAGCACTTTTTCCGGCAGACTTCGAATCGATCGGTGGCGTTGAAGTAGCATTCGCGACACTTCTTCTGATCAAAGAAGCCGGTTGGATCAATGCGGTTCACTGGATCGCCAACTGCGTACGCGTACAGATTCCAACGCCCTATTGCAAACCCAATCGGATCCTTAGCCGTCCACCTCCCCGTCACGGGATCGTAATCCCGCGCCCCAAAGCGCACGAGCCCAGTGTCTGCGTCGTGCAGCCCGCCTGCAAAGCCAAAGGGCACAAAGTCCGCTGCGCCCGTGAGCACGGTGCGGTTGCCCCAAGCATCATAGTCGGCACGCCACGCGGCGGTGCCGCTCGCCACGTCGACAATCGCCCTTGGCGACCCAAGGTGGTCGCTCAAGATGCGATAGGTGACGCCTCCGCGCACCATGAAGTCAGGCACGTTGGCCTTCGATGCGTAGACGAAACGGGAAACCAATGCGCCCGCTCCATCGAGCTCCGCCACGGGATTGAGCCCGTCACGGTACAGCCACGCCTTTTCGAGCACACCGTTTCGCTTCTCGGCGACGCGGCGGTCTTCGCCATCAACGAGGTACTCGATGACGTCACCGCCTGACAGATCGACGCGCACGAGGTTGCCCCGCACGTCATATTGGTAGAGCGTCGTCTCTGATGTCGAAGAATCCGTCTTCGAGGCGAGCTCGCCATTCGCGGTGTACGTGTACGAGAGCGTCCCGTACGTGAGCAGCCTGTCCTGCGCGTCATAGGCGCCCACAATCGACGACGAACTCGTCTGAAGCAGCGTGCGATTGCCGTTTGAATCATATCCGTAGTGCTCGAAGAGGGAGCCGTTCTTGAACACATCCGTCAGCCTGCCCCGCAAGTCATAGCTGTAGTCCCAGGTGATGGGCGCGGCGCCGTTTGCTTCGACGCGAGTGACGATGCGGCCAAGCTGATCGCGAGGGTCGGTGGCCGTGTCGACGACTTCGGAGAAGAGCGTCGTGCCTCCGGTGGTCGCGACATACGAAGCCATCTCGCCATAGGCGTTGTAGGTCCAGGTGTCGGTGACGAGGCCAAGGGCCGAGCCCGTGACGCGGCCATTCTGTGGGTCGAGGGCAACGGCAAGCGCGTCCGCGCTCGGCGGCGCGCAGCTGGTCTGCGAGGCGCAGATGACGATGTCGTCAGGGTCATAGCCAAAGAACGCTGGGCTTGTGGTCGCCCCAACGGTCACCGTCTCGGAAATCGTGCGGAACGAGTTGTCGTACCCAAACGCCACGCTCCCACTGAACGGCCCACTCCAGCTCATCGAGGACATGAGCTGCCCGTCGTAGGTATGCGAGAGCACGACCCCGCTCGGGTCGGTGATGGAAGAGAGCCGTCCCGGCGCGCATCCCGGACAAGGCGTCAGCCCGAAATATGTGTAGTCGACTGTGCCCGAGGGCGTCGTCATGAAGTCGAGCTTGCCCGCTGTGTCATACGTGCGTCCGATGAGCAATCCATCGGGTCTCGTGGTTTGCGTCAGCATCCTGTCCAGGTCGTAGTTGAACAGTGTACTCGGAGTCGTCACGCCGGGCACGGCGGGCGGATCGTAGCTGCCCAGTAGGTCCACGGGCGTGAAGGTTTGGCCGTGGGCGGGCTGGCCGGGGGGCGTGACGCTGGTCAGGTTTCCGTTGCCGTCCCAGGCGAAGCTGGTGATGGCGCCATCGGGATCGAGCTGTTGGAGCACGCGGCCGATGGCGTCGGGGGTGAAGCTGGTCGTCTGCGTCAACGCGTCCGTGATGGACTGGACGTAGCCGTTTCGCGTGTCGGTGGTGTTGAAGTAGTTGGTCGTGCGGGTGCGGGAGCCTTGGGTGATGGTGGAGAGCCTGCCGCGCAGGTCGTAGGCGAAGTCCACGGGGAGAATGCCGGGCACGTCGCGGCGGGTGGTGCGGCCTTGGTCGTCTTGGATGGTGATGACCTGGCGGCCGGCGGGGCTGGTGGTGGTGGTGGTCAAGGTGGCGCGGTCGAAGACGCTCGTGGTGACGCGGCCGTCGATGGTCGTGGTGTCTGTTTGCGTGAGCAGGCTGAGGGGATCGAGCGGATCGCTCAGCGTGACGCTGCGGTCGGCGGTTTCCGTGCGGACCAGGCCTGAGGGCGTGCGGGTTTCGGTGGAGACTACCTTGCTGGCGAAGCCGAAGCGGGGGTCGGGGGCTTCGGTGGTCGTGATGACGGTGCCGTCGGGCAGCGTCGTGGTCAGCGTTCGGTCGCGTCCGATGAATTGCGTGCTCTGCGTGCCATCTGGGAAGGTTGGGCTGCCCACCCTCGTCTCGGCGGCGCTCGTCGCGGACGCAGCGACGACATTGCGTGCACAACTTTGGCGCCACCTCGCCGGTCCCTACCCAAAGCCATGCTGTGCGTCAAGAAAGCTTCGATCAGGAGGAAGTCATGTAAGAGCCAGACATAACTGAAACTTGATGTAGTGACCCAGCGGGTTGGAGTCCCGCTCAGCCAAGGGTGCGCCGCCAGCTGAAAGCGAGTCTTGCGTGGCAGTCACAACCGAAAGGGAGGACTGCTGCGAAGCGTAGACAGCGAGCGTGCAGGCCGTGCAATTGGGCCGCGAAAGGTTGGTAGTCGTGGGAGCCGACGGCTCAGCACAGGCCGGAAGGCAATACCAGCGGAGCAAGAGTCAGGGGCAACGCCCCGACGGCGTGTCTCCGCGGTCCCACCGAGGTCGTAGAACACGGCATGTGCGCGAAGGGGTCACCGAGGAACTTGAGAGGTCCTGTCCGCTCCGGGAAACCGGAACTGCCAAGCAAGCGCAAGTGAGCGAGGTGGGGCGGGCGGGAAGTCCGAGCGCCAAATAGTAGTCGAAGCCGGGGAAGCCTCCCAAGCGACCCGGTGGAGCGAAGGATGGCGCCGGGTCACGGAACCGAAAGAGGGAAAGATGAGTGAGACATCGAGCTCAACAAGCATCTCAACGAAAGTCGAAAGGATAGCAACGCTGGCGCAGCAAGCGCCCGACATGGCGTTCACGACGCTGGCCCATCACATCGACCTGGAGTGGCTGCGCGAAGCGCACCGCAGGACTCGCAAGGATGGTGCTGTGGGCGTGGACGGGCAGAGCGCGCAAGAGTACGCGGCCAACCTGGAGGAACATCTCCAGTCGCTGCTCGACCGCGCGAAGTCCGGCACATACCGAGCCCCACCCGTGCGGCGTGTGCACATCCCCAAGGGGGGAGGGAAGGAAACGCGCCCGCTTGGGATCCCAACCTTCGAGGACAAGGTGTTGCAACGAGCAGTCGCGATGGTGCTCGAAGCAGTCTATGAGCAGGACTTCTTGAACTGCTCCTATGGCTTCCGGCCAGGGCGCTCTGCGCACCAGGCTCTGGAAACGCTTCGGACACCGATGGTCAAGATGGCTGGCGGTTGGGTTCTGGAGATCGATATACGAAAGTTTTTCGATACCTTGGACCACGGACGACTACGGGAAGTGCTGCGCTGCAGGGTGCGCGATGGCGTGATCCTGCGCTTGATCGGCAAGTGGCTGAATGCAGGAGTGCTGGAGTCCGGGCGGCTGAGCTACCCGGATGCCGGCACGCCACAGGGCGGGGTGATCTCGCCGTTGCTGGCAAACATCTACCTGCATGAGGTGCTTGACGTCTGGTTCGAGCGACAAGTGCGTCCCCGCCTTCGGGCTCGGGCGCACCTCGTTCGCTACGCGGACGATGCCGTCATGCTGTTCGAGTTCGAGGAAGACGCCAGGCGTGTGTTCGAGGTCTTGCCGAAGCGATTCGCCAAGTTCGGGCTCACGCTGCACGCCGAAAAGACAAAGCTCGTGCCGTTCAAACGGCCGGACCGGATCCGACGGCGTCGCGGCGGCGAGGGTGAGGGGCCATCGGGGCCTAGCTCCTTCAACTTCCTCGGCTTCACCTTCCACTGGGCAAAGAGCCTGGCTGGCAAGTGGGTGGTGAGGACGCGAACAGCGAAAGACAGATACCAGAGAGCGGTCAACGCCATCGCACAGTGGTGTCGGAATCACCGGCATGCTTCTGTGCGAGTACAGCGTCAGGCGCTGGCTGCGAAACTTCGCGGTCACTACGCCTACTTCGGCCGTACCGGCAACTTCAGCCGCCTCTGGAGCTTGTACTTCGCCACTGTGCGGAAGTGGAAGCGCTGGCTGTCTCGACGCTCCGACAAAGCGCGACTCACCTGGCCTGCGATGGATCGGCTACTGGAGCGCAATCCGCTCCCGAAACCCGATGCCTCGCGCCGCTTCGCGTAGCAAAGCCGTGGCCTGAGGAGCCGGATGCGGGAAATCCGCACGTCCGGATCTGTCCGGGGGGCGGCCCGTAAAGGGCCGTCCCTACCGGGAGCGCGACGCCTGCGCGCGCGAGGGCGACCTGGTAAACACCTGCACCACGCGGCAGGCGCCGCTGCGCGTGGCAGGGAGGGACCTTTGCGTCGGGAGGCGTCTTTGTTTGGCGACCGCGGTGCTTTGGGGGGCGTGGCGCGACCCCAGAAACTACTGACCATCTATTTGTCTCGTGCATTGGCTGCCTCGCGCTCCGCTTGCTCCAGGAACAGGCGAAATTCCTCGTTTCTGGGAGAATCCCCAACCTTGCGTATCTGGTATTCCAAGCAGCGTCGGAAGAACGTCGCGGCTTCGGCAGGCCGACCCACTCCCAGCAGGCTCTGGCCGAGGTAGTACCATGCTTCAAACGCAGTGAGTTCTGCGCTGCCAGGTCGTTCCGACAGGTCAAGTAACTCCCGGGCGCCAACCTCAGCGTCGACGAATCTCTGGAGTTCAAGCAGCACCTGAACGTAGCCACCGAGTAGGAATTGCCTGTAGTCCTTGTCCGTCGTCCCAAGCGCTTCAAGCGCCTCGGCGAACGCTTCCGAGGCCTCATCGCGAAGTTCTGCCACATGAAGCGCAATCGCTAGCGAACCAAGGATGCGGATTCTCTGTGCGTCCGTTCGGGAAAGTGCGACATCTGCAATGGCTGCCGCTCGGCGCAGTTGTGCAATCTGAGCGGCGTTTGATTTCGGCGAATCGAATGAGGTCTGATGCTCAAGTTTCGCCAACTGCCACAACGGTGCGATCAGCCTTTCCGAATATGGACCCCACATGGCCTCGCCTTCGACAAGAGCACGCTCCAGCAACTTCCGCGCCGAACCGAAGTCGCCCTTGGAGCGGAGCGCACAACCCTCAGCGACCAGATCGTCGAAGCACTCTAGCTCCGTCATGATGGCCAGTTTTCGGCCATGCACCGCTCATAGCACGCGCGCGGGGTACCCGGCTCCGGGCAGATGTTGGGTGCGATCTCGTCCCGAAAGTCGCATGCGTTCCGGCAACAGCGGCTGGTCGGTGTGAAACTCAGGCCGGCGCATTGCGGGAACTCAGCACCCGGCGGACTCGGCGTCCGATAGGGCCCGCCAGATCCTCCGGGTTTTCCTGGCCCACTCGAAATGCAGCTAGCCGAGCATGCGAGCAGGCCTGCAGTCCACCACCACCACTTCTCCGCGCAAGCCGCAAGGCAACTGCTCTCCCCGGTGCTGTCTCTCCAGTTTACAGGATCCGTGAGAGCATAGCCGTAGAGATTTGGACCGTCCGCAAGCAGCCCAATCGGATCCTTAGCCGTCCACCTCCCGGTAACCGGATCGTAATCCCGCGCCCCAAAGCGCACCAGCCGCGTGTCTGCATCGTGCAGCCCGCCGGCGAAGCCAAAGGGCGTGAAGTCTTCAGCACCCAGCAGCACCGTGTGGTTACCCCTAGCATCATAGTCCGCACGCCACGCTGGCGTGCCGGTCGCGACATCGACAATCGCCCTTGGTGACCCCAGATGGTCACTCAGGATGCGATAGGTGACGCCTCCGCGCACCATGTACTCGGGCACGTTGGGTTTCGAGCCGTAGACAAAGCGTGACAGCAATGCGCCTGCGGCGTCGAGTTCCGCTACCGGATTGAGCCCATCGCGATACAGCCACGCCTTTTCGAGCACGCCGTTGCGCTTCTTGCCCACGCGGCGGTCCTGGCCGTCAACAAGGTATTCGATGACATCTCCGCTCGGCAGGTCGACGCGCGTGAGGTTGCCTCGGACGTCATAGCTGTAGACCGTCGTCTCGCTCGTCGCGGAGTCGGTCTTGCTGCTCAGCTCACCGTTGGCGGTGTAGGTGTAGGACAGCGTGCCGTAGGTGAGCAATCTGTCCTGCGCGTCATACGTGCCAGCAATTGAGGAGCTGGTTGTCTGCAGCAGCGTGCGGTTACCGTTGGCATCATATCCGTAATGCTCGAAGAGCGCCCCATTCTTGAAGACGTCCGTCAACCTGCCCCGCAAATCATAGGTGTAGTCCCAGGTGATGGGCGCGGCGCCGTTTGCTTCGACGCGAGTGACGATGCGGCCAAGCTGATCGCGAGGGTCGGTGGCCGTGTCGACGACTTCGGAGAAGAGCGTCGTGCCTCCGGTGGTCGCGACATACGAAGCCATCTCGCCATAGGCGTTGTAGGTCCAGGTGTCGGTGACGAGGCCAAGGGCCGAGCCCGTGACGCGGCCATTCTGTGGGTCGAGGGCAACGGCAAGCGCGTCCGCGCTCGGCGGCGCGCAGCTGGTCTGCGAGGCGCAGATGACGATGTCGTCAGGGTCATAGCCAAAGAACGCTGGGCTTGTGGTCGCCCCAACGGTCACCGTCTCGGAAATCGTGCGGAACGAGTTGTCGTACCCAAACGCCACGCTCCCACTGAACGGCCCACTCCAGGTCATCGAGGACATCAGCTGCCCATCGTAGGTATGCGAGAGCACGACCCCGCTCGGGTCGGTGATGGAAGAGAGCCGTCCCGGCGCGCATCCCGGACAAGGCGTCAGCCCGAAATATGTGTAGTCGACTGTGCCCGAGGGCGTCGTCATGAAGTCGAGCTTGCCCGCTGTGTCATACGTGCGTCCGATGAGCAATCCATCGGGTCTCGTGGTTTGCGTCAGCATCCTGTCCAGGTCGTAGTTGAACAGTGTACTCGGAGTCGTCACGCCGGGCACGGCGGGCGGATCGTAGCTGCCCAGTAGGTCCACGGGCGTGAAGGTTTGGCCGTGGGCGGGCTGGCCGGGGGGCGTGACGCTGGTCAGGTTTCCGTTGCCGTCCCAGGCGAAGCTGGTGATGGCGCCGTCGGGGTCGAGCTGTTGGAGGACGCGGCCGATGGCGTCGGGGGTGAAGCTGGTCGTTTGGGTTAGGGCGTCGGTGATGGACTGGACGTAGCCGTTTCGTGTGTCGGTGGTGTTGAAGTAGTTGGTCGTGCGGGTGCGGGAGCCTTGGGTGATGGTGGAGAGCCTGCCGCGCAGGTCGTAGGCGAAGTCTACGGGGAGGATGCCGGGAACGTCGCGGCGGGTGGTGCGGCCTTGGTCGTCTTGGATGGTGATGACCTGCCGGCCGGCGGGGCTGGTGGTCGTCGTGGTCAGCGTGGCGCGGTCGAAGACGCTCGTGGTGACGCGGCCGTCGATGGTCGTGGTGTCGGTTTGCGTGAGCAGACTGAGGGGATCGAGCGGATCGCTCAGCGTGACGCTGCGGTCGGCGGTTTCCGTGCGGACCAGGCCTGAGGGCGTGCGGGTTTCGGTGGAGACTACCTTGGTGGCGAAGCCGAAGCGGGGGTCGGGGGCTTCGGTGGTCGTGATGACGGTGCCGTCGGGCAGCGTCGTGGTCAGCGTTCGGTCGCGTCCGATGAATTGCGTGCTCTGCGTGCCATCTGGGAAGGTGTTGGTGTACTGCTCGTCGCCGGTCGGTAGGCTCGCGTAGCCAAAGGTGGTTTGCCTGCCCAATGGCGTGGTTTCCAATACGGTGAAGTCGCTCGTGGCTTGGGTCCGGTCGTAGGTGCGGTTGCCCGTGGCTTGGTCGATGAAGCCGGCGAGGCGACCGAGCGGGCCGTAGCTGAGGACTTTCAGTTGGTTGCGGGGGTTGATGTAGCTTTGGAGCAGGCCATCGCTCGTGAACGTAAATTGATGCAGCTCCGAAGCAGGACTGGTCACGGTCGCGGCGTAGCCGTCGGCGTCGAGGGTCAGGCTCGTGACCTGACCGTAGGGACCGATGATGGCTTGGGGCGCGCCGATGGCGTCGCGCTGAATCGTCGTGACGTTGTTGTCTCCGTCGCGGACCTGGGCGAGCAGACCGTTGGAATCGTAGGCGAATTGGTAGCGCATCGTGGCGGTGGCGGCATTGAAGGTTGCCAGGTGCTTGCCGCGGCCGTCGAAGGTGTAGAGTTCGCTGCCGTCGTCAGAAGAAACAGCGAGGCTGGCCCCGCCATTGAACCTTGGCAGGGGAAGCCGGATGCGAGCTACGACCTGGTGCACATCGTCGCCAACGAGTAGTCCGCCGTCCATCGCGACGTCCATGCCGTTTGCGATCACCGCGGTCGCGGTGCTTGGACGGTTCGGGGAGAACGGGTTGACGTTGCCGGTGCCAGCGTAGGTCGAGATCGTCCCGGCTGAGTCGACCTGACGGATCCGCCTGTTGCCGCGGTCGTTGATGTACACGACACCGGAGGGGGAAACCGCGAGGTCGTCGACGGTTCCGATTTGGGCGTCCAAAGCTGGACCGCCGTCGCCGGAAAATCCGAGGGTTCCGTTTCCGGCGAAGGGAAGCACGCGGCCTGCGGTATCCAAGCGATACACGCGGAAGCCGTTCGTGCCGATGTAGACGCTGCCATCAGGGCCAGCCGCGACGGCAAAGGGCTGCTCGGTCAGCGTAGTCACCGTGTGAATCACCCCCGACGAGTCCACCATGCGCACTCGTAGGTTGGATGAATCGGCGATGAACAAGTTGCAGTCCACGCCGAAGGCAATGGCGCGGGCACCGTTGATCTGGGCCGCCGTTGCGGGGCCTTCATCTCCAGAAAAGCCGCCCACGCCGGTGCCGACGACGGTGTCGATGATGCCGTCGGGTGTGATGCGGCGCACGCGGGCGTTGGTCGTGTCCATCACGTAGACCGAGCCGTCTCGACCAACGGTCAGGTCCGTGATTCCGTTGAACAGCGCAGCGGTTGCGGGTCCGCCATCGCCTGCATAACCCACTGTGGACGGATCACCCGCAATTGTCGTGATGACGCCGTCGGGAGCGATGCGGCGCACGGTGCGACCGAAGTCGGCAATGTAGATCGAGCCATCCGGTCCCTGCGCAACGCCGCGCGGGCTGGCACCCGCCAGAGCTGCGGGGCCGCCGTCACCACTGTTGGGAGCGGTATTTGGCTTCGTGAGGGCAGCGACCACCTCGACTAGGCTGTCGCGGCTCCGCCGCTCTCCACTGCCGAGGTACAAGATCTGCCCAGCGGGATCATAGGCATGGTGCACGTCGAGGCTCATGCCGCCTAGGCCGCGACCACTTTCGTCCCAGAGGCCGAGGTTGCGCTTCTTGACGGTGCGCCAGAGGGTGAGCTCTGTGCGCGCCTCGTTGACCGTCAGCTCGATGCCATTGTCGGCATACTGTCCGAAAGCCTGTCCCACCGCAGCGGGCTTTGCGTACCTCGTGGGGTACACCTCACCGACTCGAGCCACGGCAACCTGGCTGCCCTGTACTTTGCGGCCATAGGCGTCGTTGCCGTCCCAGGTGAACGGTACGGTCAGGTCGGTTGTAGGGCCCTCGCTCGCCCGGAAAATCTTGCCTGCCACGCTGACCTCGACGTCGACTCGACGCAGCTTGCTTTTGATCGTTGGACCGGTCAGCGGGATGTTCATGGTCATGCGCGACAATCGGCCAGGGGCTCGGGCGCTCGTGTAGACCAGCGACATGTCCGTGCCGGCGACGGGCAACACCTCGCCAAAAGTCTGATTCTGGCACTCGATGACGGAGCCCTCTCCCTCGCAAGGATCGTCCTTGTCGTCGTCGCCATCATCGGGGCAGTCGTTCGTGCAACCGGGGCCGAAACCGCTGGTGTTTCCGGTCCCACCAAAACCGCTCGTTGCACCGAACGCTCCGGTGTTTCCGGAGCCCCCGGTTCCACCGCTGCCACTGGTCCCACCACTGCCACTCGAACCGCCGCTGCCGCTCGAACCGCCCGAGCCACCGCTACCGCTCGAACCGCCCGAGCCACTCGCGCCACCGCTGCCGCCGGAGCCGCTGCTTCCTCCCGTCCCTCCAGACCCACCACTACCTCCGGTGCCGCCCGAACCGCCACTGCCGCCCGTGGCTCCGGAGCCACCGGTGCCGCCCGAGCCACCACTACCTCCCGAGCCACCGTTCCCGCCATCGCCCGTGTCCGGAATCAGCCCCAGGTTGCAGTCCACCGGTGAAAAATGCGGGATCGGTGAGCGCCAGAACGACTGCCCCACCGCATAGGTCTGAGCAATCTTCGTCAGCTCTTCCGTGGTGAAGCCGAGAGCTGCAAGCGTTGCGGCGTCAGCGGGTGTTCCGGAGCCGTCGACGTCTAGCGAGGCGACGCCGCCAGTGACGCTCAGCACCTCGATCACCCGCCCATTGTCGGAGGGCTTCCAGCAGGCGTCGCTGCGGTCGTAGAAACCAACCGGCACGATGGTGCCCACTGGGAACTGCAGGAAGTTTTCCACATACAAGTACGTCGGCTGGCTAAAGACCACTTGGGTGGCACCTGCGGCTTCAGCCTCATCCGCGCTCAGCTCGACTGCGTAGGTGTAGCCGAGATTGGTCGGCAGCTCGGCCGGCATGGCCGTCGGGCCAAACGGACCGACCGTGTACTCCGTGATGCGCACTGATAGCGATGGCGCAGGGACGGTGCTGCCGTCGGGCATGACCAGAGAGGCTGTCGTGCCGGCGGGGATGCACAGGCGCGCTCGGCGCACGCCATCGGCGTCGCTGCTGGTGGAGCCACTGGCGACCTGGAGGCTGCTGCTACCCATCGTCACACTAGTCACAGCGGGGTCGAGCGTGATGAGCGACACATCCGGCACAAACGTAAACCGCTGCCACTCGGGCGTGACCGTGCGCTGCGCTTCCAGGTAGCCGGTGGCGGTGAAGCTCAGCGAAGTGGGCTGTCCGCCGTTGACCACGATGTCGTACTGGCCGTCGGCTCGGGAAAGCGTGCTGCCGAATTCTGGGCGACCGACGACGGTGACGGTCGCGCCGGGCAACGGCGCGCCGGTCACCGTGAGCACTCGACCCTTGAGCACGCTCACGCGCTCTGGGGAGATGGTGCCGGGAGCGACGCCCGTTTGGATCGGATTGGCTCCGTCGTACAGAAACGTCGTCTGGTCGAACAGGGAGGTGGCGACGGTGCGATCGAGCGGCGGCGCGACCAGGCTCGGATCCGGGGGCAGCTCCGACTCGCAGGTCCCAGCGCCGTCGCAGGTTTGATTGGGCCCGCAGCTGACACCCGCGGGCACGAAGCTCGATTCGCAACCGGTCGCTGCAGCGCACGAATTCATCGTGCAGGGATTCATGTCGTCGCAGACCAGCGGCGTACCGGGGTTGCAGCTACCTGTCCCGTCACACAGCTCGTCTCCATCGCAGGCATCGCCGTTGCCGCACGAGCTGCCCGCGGCCACGGGCACGAAGTCGCAGCCGGATGCCGGGTTGCATGCGTCGGTGGTGCACACGTTGCTGTCGTCGCAAGTCAGGGGCGTCCCGGCTTGACAGCCGCCCAGCCCGTCGCAGGTTTCATTTCCGTTACAGACGTCAGAATCGGCGCAGCTGGTGCCACTCGGCACCGGGGTATGCGTCACGCCTGCGACGGGGTCGCAGGCATCCGCCGTGCACGGGTTGCCGTCGTCGATGGTGGGAGGTGTTCCCGGTTGGCACACCGTCGAGGCGTTGCAGAGCTCCTCACCGTTGCAGG
Source organism: Polyangiaceae bacterium (assembly GCA_965222375.1). Taxonomy (GTDB): domain Bacteria; phylum Myxococcota_A; class Polyangia; order Polyangiales; family Polyangiaceae; genus JACKEA01. Next base: position 1,120,169 of record CBDCTZ010000015.1, on the reverse strand, counting down.
CGTCACCATCGCTGCAGGCGGTGCCCGGCGGCACCGGAGTGTGCGTCACGCCGACGACTGGGTCGCAGGCGTCCGTGGTGCAGGGGTTGCCGTCGTCAACGGGCAGCGGCGTGCCGGGGTCGCAGGTCCCGACGCCGTCACACAGCTCCTCTCCATTACACAGATCCGCATCGGCACAGCTGGAGCCGGCTGAGACGGGCACGAAGTCGCAGCCGGAGGCGGGATTGCACGCGTCTGCGGTGCACACGTTGCTGTCGTCGCAACTCAGCGGTGTTCCCGGTTGGCAGACGCCCGCGCTGTTGCAGGTTTCCAGACCATCACACACATCGCCATTGCTGCAGCTCGTGCCGCTTGGCACAGGTGTGTGGCTCACTCCGGTCACTGGATCGCATGCGTCCGCGGTGCACGGGTTCCCGTCGTCGATCGTCGGAGGTGTTCCCGGTTCGCACACTGTGGAGGCGTTGCAGAGCTCGTCGCCGTTACACACGTCGCCGTCGCTGCAACTCGATCCGCTTGGCAGCGGTGTGTGGCTCACTCCGGTCACTGGATCGCATGCGTCCGCGGTGCACGGGTTCCCGTCGTCGATCGTCGGAGGTGTTCCCGGTTCGCACACTGCGGAGGCGTTGCAGAGCTCGTCGCCGGTGCACACGTTGCCGTCGCTGCAAGAAGAGCCGGCGGGTCGCGGCGTGTGGGTCACGACGCCTGTCGCTGGATCGCAGGCGTCCGCGGTGCACGGGTTCCCGTCGTCGATGTTGACGCCTTCGCATAGGTCGGTGGCGTCCTTTTCGATCTTGGCGTCCTTCTTCAGGACGATGCGGCAGGCGATCAGGATGCCGCGGGCGTCGAGGTTCTTGTCGATGTGCAGCCTTCCGTCCGGGGCTGCGATACGAGCACGCAGCTTGGCGTCCTTGTCGATGTCGACGGCGACCTGGGTGCAACCGCTTCCGCTGGCGACGCGCACGTCGACAGCTTCGGAGCCGATGCTCGCGCCCTCGCTGGGGCCCAGGTAGGCGTTTTTGGCTAGTTCCAGCGTTTCCAGGAGCCGCAGATCGCAGGCGGCGGCACATTCGATGCGGGCGTCCTTGGCTGCGTCGAGGCTGCGCAGGGCGTAGCTTCCGCCGTCCAAGCGCAAGGTAGCGTCTTTGGCTAGCGTGGCTTCGTCGTAGGCGCCGGGGGCAAGAGTTTGCGTGGCTCCGCTGGCAACGGTGATGTCGGTCGTGCCTGGTGTGATGGTGCCAATGGTCGGGATTGTGATCGCCAACGGAAGTGTGAGGGGCGTGGTGGTGGTTCCCTGCACGGTGCCGCTGCCGCTCAATGTGTTGAACGCGCCGTCGCCGGTCACGACCGTGTCTTTGTCCAGGCGAATGCGGTTGGCGCGCACGCTGCCGTCGATGCGGCTGTCCTTGTCGACGTCGAGCTCGGGACTATCGCCGGCATCGATGACGGCAACGTTGCCGCTGATGTCGCCGTTCTTGTCGAGGCGGATGCCGCGCACGCCAACGAGCGCCTCGGCGGGCCAGTCGGGCGCGACGCTCGCGGCCTCGGCAGTGCGGCCGAGCGTGTGGCGCGACTCGGCTTTTCGTTCTGCTTTCTGCCCGCATGCCGCTGTGAGCAGGGCGCCGAGCAAGATGCTGCAGCGCATTGTCCAGTGCGGTGCGGCCGTGCGCTTGTTGATTGCTTCGCTTGATGCCATCTGCCGCTTGGTCATCTGTCGTCCTTCACTTCCAAAAGCGAGCCGCAGCCCACGCGGTCGCGCGCTGCACCCAGTTTCGCTTCCACCCTTCATCCGTCGCCCCAGTGCGGAGTTTTCCGCACCTTTGAATGTACGGGAAATTGGCGCCGGCGAAATCCAATTGTTTTCCAACGGGGGGAGCACATCTGGTGACATGGGTCGACATCCGTCGACATGTAGGCCTCGTGGCAGTCGCTTGATTCACCTGGATCTATGCGGGCGATGCCGGCGGGTGGGAGTTCACTCACGTCCCAGACGAGTGGCGCCGACGCTTGCGTTCCATTTCCGGAACTTCGGTCAACCTGACAGATGTCAACTGTAGGAGCCTCCGGATCCGCACGCGCCTCCGTCGAGCCACTTCACGTCCTCGTCGCGCAACCAGGTGCGCTGGCGCCGCGCGAAGACGCGGGTCGCGCGCACGATGTTGTCCAACAGCTCCGCCTCCGAGGGCGGCGCCTTTGCGTCGACATCTGCGCCGCGCGGTTGCTCCGCACGAACATTATCGTCGCACTGCTCCGCCCTGTGTGCCGCGAGCACTTGCTTGTACCCAACCGCGCCCATGGGCTTGGTGTCCGCGAACCCTCGCGCCGCCAGCGATCGCACTTCCTCGGCCCAACCCGCCGCAAGCATCGCCTCCGCGCGGGCGCGAATGCGCGCGTCCAGCTCTTGTGGCGTGCGCCGTACGCCGAGCAGCCGCGCTTCGTAGCGCGTGTCTTGGAAGGCGTGCTCCTGCTGCCATTGGCTCATGGGTTTGCCAGACAGTTCGAACACCTCGAGGGCGCGACTGACGCGCACGAAGTCGTTCGGATTGAGACGCTCGGCGCTCACCGGGTCGACTTCCGCCAGCTTGGCATGCAGCGCTGCGCGACCTTCGCTGTCGACCAGTGCGCGATGAGCGGCGCGTACACCATCGTCCGCCGTGGGTGCCGGCGCCAGCCCGCGAAGCAAGGTCTTGACCCACAAGAACGTGCCGCCACACACGATGGGCACGCGTCCACGGGCCCGCACACACGCAATGGCGTCGTCCGCTCGAGCGCTCCAGATGGCAGCGTCCATGTTTTCCGTTGGCTCGACAATGTCGACCAAGTGATGCGTCGCTCGCGCTCGTTCTTCCGCGCTGGGTTTGCCGCTACCGATGTCGAAGTGGCGGTAGACTTGCACGCTGTCCGCACTGATGATTTCCCCGCCGAGACGCTCGCACATGCGAAGCGCGAGCTCGGTCTTGCCAGATGCCGTGGGTCCGACGACGACCCAGAGAGCGGGCGTTGCCATGACGACTCAGCGCCGGCCGACCTTGCGATCGAGTTCTGCCCAGCTCATGGCGGTGACCACCGGGCGACCATGGGGGCAGTGACCTGCGAAGTCCGCTTCGTCCAGGGAGACCAGCAGTGCCTTTGCTTCCTCCGCTGAAAGCACATCGCCCGCGCGAATCGAGCCATGACAGGCCATGGTGGCCAAGGTCAGATCCACCGCGTCGGAAAACGCTCGACCACCCGTGCGCATCATTTCCGAGAGCAGATCCCGCACCAGTCGCTCCGGGCTGGCGCGCTGCAAGAGCTTCGGCACCGCGTGAATGCTCACGGTCTCAGGGCCGCGCTGGCGCAGATCGAGACCCGCGCCGGCCAGGGCGTTGGCGTGTTCCTCCACGAAGTCCGCTTCTGCGGCAGAGACCTCGATGCTCAGGGGGAACAGCAGCGACTGGGACGCCACGGTTTGCGTTCGATAGGCCTTGCGCAGTCGATCGAAGGCCACGCGCTCGGCCGCGGCGTGTTGGTCGAGGACGTACAGCCCGTCATCCGCCTCGCAGATCAAATAGGTGTGTCGCACCTGTGCGATGAAGCGCAGGTTGGACCATTGCAGCTCCGGCGCCGGACGAATCGGGCTCGCCGCGCTGTCCCGCACGACCAGGGGCGGCTCGCTCTCGGGGCCCGGTGGGCCAAGGCCCGCTGGTGCCAGGCCCCAGGGATCTGCTGCCGTCGCGTCCTGGCTCGCATCCGCCGTCGCGGTCGCACCACTTGCCGCTGCCGGCGCTGCTGCCGTGTTGGCCGCTGCGGGCACGCTGCGCACCGCCTTGTTGGGAGAGCCCCAGCGGCTGCGTGGCGCAGTTGGGATCGAAAACGCCGTGGACAGCGCCTTGCTGAGCATGGAGTAAACGGCATCCATGGCGGCGCGGGGATCCGCGAAGCGCACTTCCGCCTTTTGCGGATGGACGTTCACGTCCACCAATTGTGGTGGCAGCTCGACGTAGACCACGCCTCGCGGGTAGCGCCCGCGCTCGAGCACGCTGCCGTAGGCTTGAGCCACCGTGAGGGCCAGCGCGCGATCTTTGACGGGGCGAGAATTCACCATCAACTTGAGCCCCGAGGCGCCGCTGCGTGCTCGCTCCGGCCTGGACAAGAAGGCTTCCAGCTTGAGCGGCCCGCGCTCTCCAGTGCAGTGCGCAAGCTCTTCGTCGCCGAACACTTGAGCGGCCCGCTCCTGGCGCGATGGCGCTCGCAGGTATTCCCGCAGCTTGCGGCCATCCCGCGTGAGAATGAATGTCGTTTCGGGGTTCGCCAGAGCCGCACACTCGAATACCTCGGTGACATGGCCCGACTCCGTGCCGCTCGACCGCAAGAACTTGCGCCGCGCCGGTACGTTGAAGAACAGGTCGCGCACCTCCACTGTGGTGCCGATGGGGCGACCGGTAGGCGATGACGCTGGCTCGCCGCCGCCTTCCATATGAACTCGCGTGCCGGCGTCTTCTTCTCGAGCTCGCGTGATCAGCTGAAAGCGACTCACTGAGGCAACGCTGGGCAGCGCCTCACCGCGAAAACCGAAGCTCGTGACGCGCTCCAGATCTGCCAAGGAATCGATCTTGCTGGTCGCGTGGCGCTGCAAGCACAACACGGCATCTTCACCGCTCATACCGTGACCATCGTCGCTCACGCAGATCCGCGTGATGCCGCCTCCTTCAATCTCGACCTCCACCCGCGTCGCACCGGCATCGAGGGCGTTTTCCACCAACTCCTTGACCGCGCTGGATGGACGCTCCACGACTTCCCCCGCCGCGATTTGGTTGGCCAAGTCGGAGCTGAGAACGTGGATCTTCGCCACAGGCGCCCTAGCCTTCTTCTTCCGGAGCCGGGTCGCTGCTCTCGGGCGCAAGCAGCTCCCGCGCCGAGCGCCGCGTCAGCGCGAATGCCGACAGCGACAAAGCCGCAAACTGGAGCCCCAGATGTACCCGGAAGGACCACCACCACTTGGTGCGCACGAGGGACTGGAATTCCGCCGCCTCCACCTTGGCCGGTCTCTCTTCGAGCCCGCTCTGAACGACGGATTCCACGACTCGTTCCCGGACGGGTTGGCGCAGGGCGTAGCCGACGATCAGCACGACCAGGTTCGCGCCGATGACTTGCAGTGCGAAGGATGGGGACGCCCGGCGGCCGAACAAAGCCTTCGCGGCTACTATCACGAGGGTGGTGCCCAGGATGAGGTCCGCGATGCCCAGCGGTAGGCTGTGACGTGCGTTGTCGGCCAGCGCAGCGACGAAGGCCGCCCGGACCACGCTGTCGATGTCTGGCGCGCCCACGCTCGAGGGTGCGGCGACCAGGGGATTGCGAAGGACCTCGATTGCCAGCCAGCCTTCGGCAGCGGCGTTCATTCCGGTCAGCCACATCGCCAGAAGCGCGATGACCAGGTACACCGGACGACGGGGGGATTGAGTTTCCACGCTCATACTGCCCCTACCACGCGCTGCGGTGTCCCGCGACGACCGGGCTCATAATAGTCCGGACCTTCGGGCGGCCTCTTCCACGCCACCACCCGTCCACGTATCCGATTCCAGGACATCCGTGGCGGCCATCTTCACCGTGCGGGGTGCCTGACCCATCGCGAAAGAACGACCCGCGGCTCTGAGCATCGGAACGTCATTGAGCCAGTCTCCGACCGTCACGGTCTCCTCCATCTTGACGCCATAGTGTTCGCATAGCTCTCGAAGCGCGGTCGCCTTGTCCACCCCAGCGCGTCGCACCACCATGCCCCAGCTTCCCTGATATGCCGGATGGCTCACTGGAAAGAGCACCACCTGCACGTCCTCGGACTGCTGCTCGAGCTTCGTCGCGGCCTGACGCACATGATGCTCTTGCCCGAGGGACACGACTGCTGCGACCTGCTGCCGCCCAGTCCACGGCGCGGGGTTCAGTTTCGGCACCCGCAGCATCTTTTCGGACCAGATCTGAACGAAGTCGCGATAGTGGTCGCCGCCCTCGTCGTGGAAAATCGAGTCACCGGCAAAGACAAAAGGCGTCGCCCCGTGGAAATCCAGCGTCTCCAGCAAGGTCTCGGTCGCGAGTTCACTCAATGCATGGCAGGCCACTTCCCGGTCCGACGAAGTGTCCACGACGTGGCTGCCGTCCAAGCAGCCCACAGGACCTTCCAGTCCAACCGACACGGCGACATGCCGCGTTCCGGAATACATGCGCCCGGTGCACATGCTGACCCGAACGCCCCGCGCGAGCAGTTCGCGCAACGCGGCAGCGTCGCTGGCATGCGCAAAGCCATCGCCGGCAAGCAGAGTGCCGTCGAGGTCAGTGACCAATAGCTTGTATCGAGTCATCGCTGGGCCACCGCCCCTGAGATGACCCGGTGGTCAGTTAGCCTTGGGCGCTTGGCCTTCGGGATAAACGCTGACCTTCTTCTTGGTGCGGGAGGCCCACTCGTAGGCCACCGTGCCGTCCACCAGCGCGAAGAGCGTGAAGTCCTTGCCGACGCCGACGTTGCGGCCCGGGTTGATCGACTGACCGACCTGGCGAACCAAGATGCCGCCGGCGCGTACGGCTTCACCACCGTAGACCTTGACGCCGCGATGTTGCGCGTTCGAGCCGCGACCGTTGCGTGTTGAGCCGCCACCTTTCTTGTGTGCCATGGTTCAGCCTGCAATCCCGGTGATCTTCACCTGAGTGTGTTCTTGGCGATGCCCTGCCTTGCGGCGGTACTTCTTGCGGCGCTTGAACTTGAAGACCACGATCTTGTCACCGCGCTCCTGCCCGAGGATCTCGCCGGCCACTTTCGCGCCACTGACGGTGGGCTTGCCCACCTTGACCTTGTCGCCACCAACGAGGAGAACCTCGTCGAACTCGATCTTGGCGCCCTTGTCGCCCGCGATCTTCTCGATCTCGATGACGTCGCCTTCGGTTACGCGGTACTGCTTACCGCCGGTACGAATTACTGCCGCTTTCATGGGGGGGCGGGGACCCTAGATCGCTGCCCCCACCCACGCAAGCTTCGAAAGCGATTCACGGCGGTGCTCGACCTAGTCCCTGGTTTTCCCCCGAAATGGGGGGCTCGTCCCGTGGCCCATGCCGAGAATGAATCGATGTTCAGTGACGCCCGTTTCTGCGCCTCGCGCCGAAATCTGCCAGGACCACTCGGCGGATGATGGACTCGTCCGACCCCTAGTCCCACCCGGATTTGTCCGGAACTCCAGCGGCCACCGTCAATCCCCCACGCACCCGCAATCGAGGGGCAGCTCATCTTGAAACCAGAGTTGCGGATGCAACACTGCAATGGGCGCCCCCGCGCTCCCTGAAACCAGAGTTGCGGATGCAACACTGCAATGGGCGCCCCCGCGCTCCCTGAAACCAGAGTTGCGGATGCAACACTGCAATGGGCGCCCCCACGCTCCCTGAAATCAGAGTTGCGGATGCAACACTGCAATGGGCGCCCCCGCGCTCCCTGAAATCAGAGCTGCGGATGCAACACTGGAATGAGCGCCGCCGCGCGCGCTGAAATCAGAGTTGCGGATGCAACACTGGAATGAGCGCCCCCACGCCCCACGCAATCAGAGTTGCGACGCAACCGCACATCCACTGAGGCCGCCCAACCTTTTCCCTGTGGGATTTCACTGACCCATGCCAACATTGGTGCGTGGCCATGATAGCTGGAGCCTTCACCATGTCGAAAACACCGTCGCTCGCATTGCTTGGTGTCCTCCTCCTGTGTGCGGGTTGTTCTGACGACGAACCGCGGACCTTTTCCGGCTCTGGAGGGAGCGCTGGGGTCGCGAGCGGTGGCAGCGCTGGCACCAGTACGGGTGGAAGCGGTGGAGTCTCCGGAGCCGGAACGGGCGGCAACGGCGGAGCATCCGACGCGGGAACGGGGGGCAGCTCAGGTGCAGGCGGGAGCGGTGGAACTGACGCCGGCTCTGACGCTAGCGTTGATGCAGGTCCGTCGGAAAAAGTCCTGTACGACTTCTTCGCGCACGGGTGCGACCCTACTTGGCTGGAATCGCCAGATCTCGTGTCGGCGGCAACTCCCGTCGAATGCAACAAGCCTCTGGTTGGAGCCAGCGTTCAGCTTCTGGCAGCGGCGGTGCTCGAGGGGGGAATCACCGAGTCGATGGTGCTTCGGGTCCATCCGCCCATCACCAAGGAGGGAGTCACCAGTGCCCAATTCACCGGCCTCAGCCTGGTTGGATCGACGAAACCGATGTTCAAGGTTCGACTTGGCTGTCCAGACGCGTCGCCGAGCTGCAACGTCAAATGGCAGGTCTTGGTCCACAAGGCAGGTGCCTCCGGGCTCCCCGAGTTGTTCAAGGAAGGCACGCAGACCAACGACAAGAAGGTCGACGATCTCGAGATCGATCTCGCGGCCTACGCTGGACAGGCCCTCGACATCTCCCTCGCCGTCACCGCGAACGGTAGCGCTTCCGTAGACGACGTGCTTCTGTGGGCCGGACCGAGGCTCGTGGATGTGCAGCCATAGAGACCCGCCTACGCGAACGGCGCCGGTTCTCTTGCATTTTTTGGGGGGATGGCAACAGAGCTGTTTTGGGCCAAGGGCAATCCGCTCCGGGCCTCTCGCTCGCGGTCTACAGCTTGCCGGCTGCACCGGGTTGCGGGGCTAGAGCCCTTGCAAGAAGTTCTGCAGTTCGTATGCTCCGCGCGATGAAGACGCTTTCTTGTTTGGGCCTGTTGGTACTTTCCGTTTCCGTTGCTGCGTGTAGTGGTGACAGTGACTCCGACGGTAGCGGAGGAGGGGCTGGAACCGGTGGTGCAAGTGGGGGCACCGGTGGCACGGGAGGCGCAAGTGGCGGCACGGGAGGCGCAAGTGGCGGCGCGGCTGGCGCAAGTGGCGGTGCCGGAGGCCAGAGTGGCGGCGCGGGTGGACAAGCTGGAAGCGCGGGTTCAGCTGGAAGCGCGGGTTCAGCTGGAAGCGCGGGTTCAGCTGGAAGCGCGGGTTCAGCTGGAAGCGCGGGTTCAGCTGGAAGCGCGGGTTCAGCTGGAAGCGCGGGTTCAGCGGGTCAAGGCGGCAGTGCGGGTAGCGCAGGCTCTGCGGGTAGCGCGGGCTCTGCGGGTAGCGCGGGCTCTGCGGGTGGCGGAGGTGGGGGCGCCAAGATCGCACCCAGCTTCGGGAAGATGGAGTTCTGGGTGAACTGCCAGCCCGGCGTTGTACCGGATCCCATCAATGGTAGTTTCGACGCAAAGTACACGAACACGGGGACGGCAGCGGGCAGCCTCAAGATCACGAGCACCCGCATGAGCATGAAGTCCCCCGGGGGCAACACGATGGACTGGAAGTTCGACGTCAACCCGACACAAAGCGGAAGCGTGCCGGCAGGCAAGAGTCTCACCACCAACCACAAGAAGGTCTTCGGTTCCGGCAAGGGCTCTGGAGCGCCCTGTGGCTACTGCGGTGGCGAATGGACTCTGAACGTGACCTGGACCGACGGCAGCCAGACGATCCCCATGGCGGCCAAGGCGTCCAAAATCCAATGCGCCCACTGACCCCGCGCGCAAGGCACTTCATTGGGGCGCTGTCCGCCGCCGGCTCAGTTTGGCTGACAGCGTGTTTCGCCCTGCCCAATACGGGACCTACCGCCGTGAGCCAGGCGGAGCTCTATGAGTCCAGCGAGCCCGAGTACGACGCCTTCTTCCGGCAGATCCACGCCATTCAGAAGCTGAGCCTCGAGGCTCCGAGCGAGCAGCAGGCCTTGCACACCGCCCTGGCGACTGAGCTTGGGCTTGCTGGCCACGCTTCCACGGAGCTCATTTTTCCGAGGTTTGAGAAGAAGCTCGAGGAACTCTCGCAGGGCAGTTCGACGCTGAAGATCGAGTTCATCGGGCTCGAGGAAGGCGCCCGCGAAACCGACGCGGTCGTGACCCTTATTGATGCCAAAGGCAACGCGCAGTCGACGTCACTCACCAAAACGTTGACGCCGGTTGCCAAGCGCGCGGCCAACCTGGTGGTTCAGCTGCGTGCCGCGAGCAAGAAGATCGAGACGCTCCGGGCAATGCTGCCCAGCCTCGAGAGTAAACGCGAAGAGCGCTTCCGGCTTCTGGGACCCGCACGCTCGAAAGAGACGCAACGCAACCTCACGGATGCGCACGTCGTTCTGAACTCACTCACCAAGGCGATCGGTCGCGCCAGTACGGACGCCCAAGAGCTAGTCGCCCTGTTACAAAAGGCGAGTCCACCGCCGGAAGCTGACGAGTCCGCGAAGACTACGAAAACCACAAAGAAGTGATGGTACAGGATTCCAGAACCGTGTTTGCCTGACTGCGGACCATGGCGGTGGCGTCTTTTGGGATCACCGTGTGGTTGCCCGAGGCGCAAGTTGAGGTGGAACGCAGGCGGCGATCAGGGAGACACAAAGCAGCCCAGACCAAAACAAAAGCTCGATCAGGAACGAGCGGTGCGAGGACATTCAACATGCACGCGTGCGAGCTTCTGGTCCCCCGGAGTCGTCACGCTGGCTGGACAAAGTGGAAGGGCCTTCCGCGTGGCCGCAGCGGGGCTTTATTGGTCAAATTCGGCCCGCCGGCCGAATTTGGTTGCGCATGTTGTGTAGTGTGACTATACAATGGCGCAGCAGGAGAAAATGCGATGATTTCCTTCGATTCGAGTGAGGACCAGCAGCTGATCCTCGGCACGGTCGCGGACTTCGCGAAGGCGTCCTTGGCGCCGAACGCGCGGAAGTTCGAAGCGGATCGGGCCGTGAGTGATGTGGTGCGCGGTGCCGTTCAGGAGATGGCGCTGGGCGCAGCCCACATTCCTGAGAGCCATGGGGGCCAGGGTTTGGGGCTGCTGACAGCCACGATGATCAACGAGGAGCTCGCCTATGGCGACGCTGCGACGCCGTTTGGATTGCCGTCCTTCGGCGCCTTCGGCTTCGCCGCGTTGGAGCTCGGCAGCGAGGAACAGGCGCGTGGCCTACTCGAGCCCTTGCTCAGCGAGGCCGGCTTCGGTGCCGTGGCTTGGAGTGAGCGCGCGCCCAATCGTGACCATCCGGGTTTCGTCACTATCGCCAAGCCGGCGGGGGACGGTTTCGAGATCACTGGGAAAAAGACCTTCGTGAGCAATGCCGCGCTGGCGGAGCGCTTCGTGGTGTTCGCGCAGGTCGAGCCGGAGCAAGACTGGAACGGCATTGGCGCCTTCGTCGTCAAGCGGGATGCGCCGGGGGTCGAACTCGAGGCTCGGTACGACACTTTGGGGCTTCAGTGCGCGAACTTCGGCGAACTGTCCTTGAGCAAGGTGGCTGTGACGGCCGCGGATCGTTTGCAGGGCGGTGACGACTTCACGGCAGCGACTCTGCGCTTCTTTGCCAAATATTCGTTGATGGTCGCCGCGCGCCAAGTGGGGCTGTCTCGCGCCGCCTTCGACTTGACGCGCGAGTATTGCGAAATGCGAAAGGCATTTGGCAAACCCATCGGGCACTTCCAAGCCGTGGCGTTCACGCTGGCAGATCGGCATATGGACGTGGAAAGCGCTCGCGAACTCGTGCGCCGTGCCGCATGGCATTGGGACGCGGGGAAGAAGGAACCGCGCGCTCTTCAGGCAACGGCCCAGGCTGTGGCACACGCCCACGAAGTCGCCATGCGCTGTAGCGACGACGCCGTGCAGCTGCACGGAGGCGCCGGGTTCATGCGAGACGTCATCGTCGAGAAGATGATGCGGGATGCACGTCAGATGGCCCTGGTGGGCATGACAGCCGAGCACATGGATCAAATCGCCGCTGTCTGCGCCACGGGGCAGAAGCTGGACCCCGCCGTGGTGTTGCCCACGCCGGAAACCCAAAGCGTGTTCACTTGAGAGGGAACCAGAGATGTACGAACTAGAGCTGAACGGCCAGCAGCGCATGCTGAAAGAAGCGCTGAAGGACATGGGCAAGAGCGTCATCCGACCTCAGAGCCTCAAGTGGGATCGGGAGAAGGAAGTCGACACCGACTTCCTGCGCAACTTCTACAACATGAGTCAGGCCATGAAGGGTGACGCCAACCCCATGGAGGACTTTCAAGAGGGGCCCAAGCAACGCGACCCCAAGAAGCCCAGTCAGGCCAATCGCACGGCCGCAATTGGCGCCGAAGAGTTGGCTTGGGCGGACGCCAGCATCATGTTGTGCATGCCCGGCGCGGGCTTGGGTGGGCCGCCACTGCGCGCGACCGGCACCCCGGAGCAAAAGGAACGCTTCTTCGGGATTTTCCGCGACATGAGCGATGAACTTCGCTGGGGCGCCTATGGTTTGACGGAGCCGGGCGCGGGTAGCGACGTCGCCGCGATCCGAACCAGCTGTCGCAAGGACGGCGACGCCTACGTGCTCAATGGGCGCAAGTGCTACATCACCAACGGCGGGCGTGCGTCCTGGGTCGTGATCTTTGCGACCGTCGATCCTTCCCAGGGTCGAGCCGGCCATCGCGCCTTCGTGGTGGAGCAGGGCACTCCCGGGTTCTTCGTTGGCAAGATCGAAGAAAAGATGGGCCTGCGCGCCAACGAGACGGCAGAGCTCGTCTTGGAGGATTGTCGCGTGCCCGTCGAGAACCTGCTCGGCGGCGAGGAGAAGTACCAGACCAAGGAGGGTTTCATGACCGCTATGAAGACCTTCGACAACACGCGTCCGCTGGTCGGCGCCATGGCCATCGGCATCGGGCGAGCCGCGTACGAGTACGCCTGCGACTTCGTGAAAGACAACTACGTGCTGTCACGGCCCATCCCGCGCTATGCGGCCATAGCCGAGCGATTGGCGCGCGTGGGGCGTCAGCTCGAGGCCGCGCGCATGTTGACCTGGAAGGCCGTGTGGATGGCGGACCACAGCATCCCCAACGCCAAAGAAGCTTCCATGAGCAAGGCCCTCGCAGGCCAAGCCGCGATCCGCGCCTGCTACGACGCCATCGAGATCTGCGGCGCCCACGGCAGCCTGAGCGAAGACCACGCCCTGCTCGAAAAGTGGTTCCGCGACATCAAGGTCTACGACATCTTCGAAGGCACCGGTCAGATCCAACGCATCGTGATCAGCAAACGCCTGATGGACGGGTTGAAGGCTTTCTGAGCGGACCGTGGGAACGTCACCCAAATCGAGGTCTGGTTTCGACGTGCCCGACGGCTGAGTCCTGGTCACCGTATGCTGCCTCAGCCGTGGCGGGGGGGCGGGTGGAACGGCGAAGCCAATTCGACCCTGACTTCTGGGTCCAGGGCATCAGAACATTGGCCATGCCGTGGTCAGGCCGATGCCGCCGAACCAGGTGGTCTCACCCGCCCCCGTGTCGTGCCACACACCAATCGGTACCTCGACTCCGAGCGCGAATGCGGCGGCTCGCCGGGGCCATCCATCGGGGCGGCCGCGGCGGGTGATGAGCCAAATTGGCAATGTGATGCGCCGCTGGCCACTCACGTCGCGCGAAACTCCGTGATAGTCGGTGACTCCATCGAGAGCGACGCGACTGACAACGTGGCGGGAGCAACGCGTTCGTCCAGCGGGGGTTGTGTTGTGCAGCGAGCGCTCATCGGTCCAAGAGCGAGGCACCGAGCTGTGCTCATGATACACGCCGTGTAGGCGTGCGCCATCGATGAGTTCCGTCTCCAGCCGTAGCTCAGTGTCTCCCGGGGACCGACTTTGGATCTGCGTCGGGGTCACCTGGCCGAATTTCGTTACCTGCGACTCTGGGCGTTTGGGGACATAGCTAGCCGTGCTGCAAGCGCCCGAAAGCGAACCGATTGCGATGTAACTGACCCACGCGACTCCTCGATACCTACCGCCTCGCAACGCGTCCTCTCGACAAAGATACTACTTCCTGTGGCTAACATCGGCGAACCACCCCGTCTCGGCAGGTGGTGTCCTGGCCAGCCCGGCATAAAGAAATCCGATAGCCGATAGGCATTGCAGCTTCGGCCTCAAGCTCGCCGGCGTTTGCGGTGCAGTCGACTTGTCGAGCGTACCGCTACCCACACCCGGCGCAGCCTACACACCTAGGCAGCTGCGCTGCAGCGGCTAAAGTAGTGGCATGTCTACCAAATTCGTCGTTGCTCTGTTTTTGTCGATGCCATTGGTCGCATGTAGCTCTTCCGATGACGAAGGCGGCGGCGGCGGTCCTGGCGTGTCTGCGGCTTGCGATGGAGCGACCGGCAACGACCTGCTCAAGTGCGACATTCTGAAGCTGGTCAATCAAGAGCGCGCCAAGGGCGCCAACTGCGACGGGGACCAGATGCCGCCCGTGGGTCCCCTCGAGATGAACTCGGCCCTGCGCACCAGCGCGCGCCTGCATGCCGAGGACATGGCAGACAACAACTACTTTTCCCACACCGGACAGAACGGAAGCAAAGCCAGCCAGCGAATGAAAGCTGCCGGCTACGATGGCTCGGGTTATGGCGAGAACATCGCTGCGGGGTCATCGACTGCGGAAAAAACCATGGGCCGATGGATGACCAGCTCCGGTCATTGCAAGAACATCATGCGGGGGAACTTCGTCCACCTTGGTGGGGGCTACGCACACAACCCCTCCAACAAGTACCGTCACCTCGGGGTGCAGAACTTCGGTCGCCCTAGGCGTCCGCTCGCGGACCTGTCGCGGTCGGAGCGTGTGCTCTGGGTGCCTGCTCGGGTTTTCCCGGGATAGGCGGCAGCCTCGCGGGAAGCGGTGGCGTCGGCGCTGGTGGGAGCGCTGGAGCGGGCGGCGCGAAGCTCGGCCCATGTCAGCCCATCCCCGGTGTCAACTACGGTACGTCGCCGACGGTGGGCCCCAAGACTGATCGCCCACCGCCCCAACACGCGGACTTGAACATGGTGCTGCGCGGTTGGTCGCCCACCAGCTCCACCTTGGGCTTGGTCGACATCAACGGTCCAACAGACGCCTTGGCACCCAAGCTCAATACCCTGTTCACGGACGACCGGGTCCCCACTTTCGTGCAGAACTATCGCGTGAATGAGTGGGACTGGAAAACGAACTCCGGCGCCGGGCCGATCACAACTTGGGACGTCACCCTGAGCGGCTTCGCGACCATGGCGGATGAAGTTCTGGAGCTGCCCAACAGCGGCTACGACATCGGCGCCGGCAAACAGGCGCGGGTACTGTACGTCAGCGACAACTCCATCACGCTGAAATACACCGGCGAAGACAATGTGGTCAGCGGCTACACCATTCACGCCGAGGGCGTGTGCGTGGAACCGTCGCTGCGCGCGTTGTACGAGTCCAAGGACTCTGCGGGCCGAAACGAGCTCCCGGCGCTTTCCGGCAACGAGGCGTTTGGGCGAGCGCGAGGTAGCGAAGTCCTGATCGCGATCCGCGATACTGGCGGCTTCATGGACCCCCGCGCCAAGAAGGACTGGTGGTGACTAAGACGCTGAACACGCTGCGTTTTTCCTGCTTCGGGTGAGAACTCGCGCAAGAATTTTGGCCCGGTCGGCGGCCAGATGGTTGCCTCACTGCCGCCATGATCCGAACCGGAAACGCCAAGCCGAAAATCCTGTGGGTGGATGAAGACGCGCGAGCACTGGCTAGTGGCCATCGTGCAATCTTGGCGCGACACCCTGAGTGGCAGGTTTCCTGGGTCAACAACTTCGAGCGCGCGATTCGCATCGTCGATACCAATAGCGTTGACGTGCTGATCACGGAATCGCTGGTGAACGGATTGCTCGGCTCCAGGTTCTTGTCCTGGTTCTATCGCCACCAGTCCGGGTCCATTGCGTTGGTGGTCACCGCGAGGCCCGATCTGGTGCGGCGCCGCACCCTGCCGCCCAATGTGCAGCGCGTCCTGCTCAAGCCCACGGACGGAGATGTGCTGATTGGCTGCATCGAGCGAGCGCTGCGGGCGCGCAGCGTGGCGGAAACCCGTGTCGATGTAGCGCCCGCTGCGAGCGAGCGGCGTGTCGCCCGCCCGGCGCCACCCAGCGTCGAGCGCCGGGCCGTCGGCTATCGGTCAGCGATCGCCAGTCACGCGCCGCTGCATGCAGTTGCCCGCGTGACCCGCAAAGTCGGCTGACACTAGCCCGTCTTATGCGGGTGTCGGGCGTCTCGGCGCCCGCGTGATATGCTCGCTCCTCGGCGGGCCGACGTGGATAGTGATACCAACGAATTCTTGGGGGTCTGCGTTGACGAGGTGATGCGCCATTGCATCTACACGCCGGTGCAGTTCCAGCAGCATTTCTCGGAATGGCAAGGCGGAGCCGCGCATCGCCAAATCGTGTCGGCGGTGCCAGCTAGCCGCGTTTGGTCATTCATTACCGCGGAGCCGTTCTGGAAAGCGAGCCCCTCGCAAGAGCGCGAGAGCTTCTTGCGCGCTCAAAAGGTGACGAGTGCGGCACTCAGCTGCGCGGTCGGTCTGGGGTTGGTCCAGGTTCGCAGCATCATCGAGGCCCTCGGCGATGACCTGGTTTCGAGCCTTCCGCAGAACACGGTCATCGACGGGTTGCGCCAGGCCCTCAGTCATGGCGCCGCTGGGCGCCCATACACCATTGACGATCTCCTTGGCGCTGCGCCCATGGACACATTGAAGCAGCTGGTAGCGCCTCGTGTGCTGTGGCCGAAGGTCATCGCACCCTTGGCGGAGCGGTTGGCGCTGACGACGGCTCCTGCGTCCACCGACTTTCTCGTCGCCACGTCCAATCGCGGGGCACTGAAGGCGCTGCTGCGTTCGAAAACGGGAATGACGATGGAGATCGACACGGCAGAGCTGCAGTTCGATTCCGTTCCGCCTGCTGCGCCCCAAGAGGTCGCGCCGCCCCAAGAGGCTTCGCCCCGGCCCCCAGCGTTGCCCCAGCAGATCCAGGGGGCAGCACCTCAAGCCGGGCCCCCGCCGGAGCCCAAACGGGCCGGGCCCCCGGCATTGCCCCAGCAAGTCCCCCCGGCGGCGCCTCCACAAGCCGCACCGCCCGAAACACCGCAAGCCGCGGCCCCACGAGCGGCGGTAAAGCAAGTGACAGCGCCGCAATTCGTCGCGCCTACGCCCCAACGGGCCGCAGCTGCACCTGAGCGCACCGCACCCGCCGCGGAGCGCGCGGACAAGCGCCCACCGCCGATGCCGCGCGGTCCCCACAACACCGAGAAGATGGCCCAACAGCCACGGAACCTTCGCAAACCTCCTCCGCCAACCCGACGCAAACCTGGGAGCTGACCCCGAAGTGGCTCATGCTTCGAGAGGAGGCTGCTGAGTGAACTCGAGACATCCACGCAGGGTATTCCTGTCGGCGTCCATGCTCGGCGCGCTGCCGAGCGCATTGATCAGTTGTCGCAGTTCGAACTCGGGCAGTGCGCCCTCGGTGCAATCTGCCAACACCGGCGCGCCCGTCGTTGGCCCGCGCCCGGCCCTCGCGCCCATCGTAGGCGCATCCCCGAGCGCACCGGCGCAGGGCGCCCTCTGCTTGGTCACCGAGGACAACATCGAAGGTCCATACTACCGCCCCGGCGCACCCAAGCGTTCATCACTGCCCGATCCTGGCATGAAGGGTGTGCCGCTCGTGATCACAGGTCGAGTGCTGTCTCGCGACTGCAAAACGCCACTGAGCGAGGCACTCTTGGACCTGTGGCAGGCGGATGCTGCCGGTCGCTACGACAACGACGGCACCTTTGGCAGAGGTGCAACCCCGTTGCGTTTGCGTGGCAAGGTGCTGACGGATGCATCCGGTGCCTACGCCATTCGCACCATCGTTCCCGGTCGCTACCTGAACGGACGCCGCTACCGCCCGGCGCACATTCACGTGAAGCTCACCGCTCCGGGCCACGCGCCGCTGACGACCCAGCTCTATTTCCCTGACGACCCCTACAACGAGGGCGACCCGTTCATTGTCAGCTCGCTGATCATGGGGACCATCACCAAAGCCGATGGCATGCAGGCCAATTTCGAGTTCGTGCTGCCGGTGGCTTGAGCCGGTGTTCTCCCAACCGGGCGGATTCTCCATGCCCGCGTGGTGGATGCTGGTCGGCTACTGACGAGCCCCAATCGATAGAATCGGACGTTTGCCGGCTCGGGCGCACCCAAGGCAGCCGCGTGGCGCTGTGTTCCATCCCCACCATGCGACGACTGACCTTCTGGGCGGTCGCGGGCGGCATTGCATGCGCGGTGAGCGTTGCATGCGGTGGTGCGCCCGCCGAGCCGAACACGCCGGTTTCCGAGGAGAGCAAAGAGCCCGCCGAGGGCGACCCGTTCTCCTGCGACGACATCGAGGGCTTGTGTGAAGAACCCGCAGAAGCAGCCGAGACCCCGAGCGCATCGTCCGCGAGATGCAGCGAGCTGGACGAGTGCCAACAGAGCTGTACCCGCGGCAATGCCGCGGCGTGCCTCGAGGCATTCACTCTCGGTCGGGGCGTGATGAGCAAAGCGGTGGGTCAAGAGCTGATCGAGCGAGCGTGCACGCTGGGCAACGCTCACGCATGCATCCTGTCCAACGACGTGGACGCGCGAGACCCGCGCACTGGCTACAACCCGCCTCCGCGCTGACGGCGATGGCGCCATGGCTTGGTGGGCTCGCAGCGGTCATTGCGGCTCGCAGAAACCGCTGCAGACGGGCTTCCCCTGACGTCAAAGTGCCGGACCACGCAGTGCTGATCCGCTCGTGCGCCGTCTCCGCCCCATCAGCGCAAGGGCTGCGGCGGCAAGCCACACCGCGGCACCCCGGTTTGGAGCGTTCGTCGTGCGACAGGCGCAACCGCTTGAGCTGTCGCCGCTCGCTGGAGAGCCGAGATTTGGGCTGCCCGACTGTCCTGGCGGCGTGCCTACGGTGCCACCGGTTCCTCCTGCGCCCCCAGCGCTCGTGCCTCCGCTACTGGTCGACCCCGAAGCCCCGCCAGCATTGCCGCCCCCTGCGCCGCCGTTGCCTGTTGGAGCACCCTTCAAGTCCAAGCCGGTGACTCGGGTCAGCAGCAGCGTTGCGTTGAAGGGAGTCGTGAAGCAGCCCCCTGCAATCAGCAGCTTCCCATCCGGTTGGACCTTCGCGGCTCGGGCCTGGGCCGCTCCTGTACACGTATCGAGTCGAAGAATGCCCTTGTCGGCGAAGGTCGCATCCAAGGTTCCGTTTTCTTCGTAGCGGGCGATCGCATAGGAGCCATCCACGCTACCGATCGCTAGCACGCGGCCCGACGAGTCTTCCGCGATGCCGATCACCGTTTCCGCTGACGAACCAAAGTCAGACACCACTCGTCCGTCGCCGCCGAAGGACGAGTCGAGCTTGCCCTTGTGATCGTAGCGAGTCAGCGCAAAGTCACGAGTCTTGTGGTCGACTCCTTTCCAACCTCCGACGAGGATGCGCCCCTTGGCGTCGATGTGCACTGTTTCGGCTTGCGCGAACGGAAACCCCGTGAAGGCCGTTGTCACCAGGCCGTTGCCGCCGAAGCTGGCGTCCGGAGTTCCGTCCAGCTTCGAGCCGAGAATCACCATTTCGGCGCGGTCGCTGTGGTTGAAATGGGCGAACCCAGTGCCGAGCAGTCGCTTTTGGCTGTCGTCGAAAGTCAGCGCACGAAGCTCCGCTAGGTCGTTGCTTGGATCTCGCAACACCCAACCCTGATCGCCGAAGGATGTGTCCACGTGGCCGGTATTGGTAAACCGTGCCGTCGCGAGTACGGATCCCGCCACCCCGCTACTAGTCTGCTGCGACACGTAGCCCGCCAATGCAATCTTGCCATCCGGCAGCAACGCCAGTGCCCGCGCCCCATCATCGCCAGCTCGCTCCGGACCCGTTGCGAGCCCCGCGTCGCCAAAGGTGGGGTCGAGCGCTCCCGTCAGTAGGTAGCGCGCCAACACGAATTCGCTTCCATGATCGTTGAAGGCGTAGCCGCCCACGACCAGCTTGCCGTCGGGCTGGACAGCAATCCCCCAGCCCCCGCTGCTGGTGGTTCCCGCCGACGTCGACACCCAGCCCGAGCTTCCGAAGCCAGGGTCCGGCACTCCGTTCGGACCGACCACGAGCACGATGAGCCGCGACATGGTTCCGGGCCAACCCACTCCAGTGACGGCGATCCTTCCGTCGGGAAGTAGTGCCAGAGCGTATGCTTGGTCGTCCGAGCCGCCCGCGGACATAAGGAGCGAGCCAGCGTCTCCAAAGGAGGGGTCGAGCCCTGGTTTTGCATCTGCCGTGACTGCCGAGCTCATTGCTGCGAGCAGGGATAGGCCACAGCTCATCATCTTCATTCGACGGGACATGGAATCACTCCTGTGTTTCGGGGGTCGGACGCCCGGCAAGTCGGGCAGTGAAAGCACGCGACGAGTCCGCTCGTGCGCGGGTCTGAAAGTTGCGGTGGCGTTTGTCGCTGTTCGAGGGACGCGTTGGTCTCAGGGGCTGCAGCTCGAAGCGTCGTTGGCGCACTGCAGGAGGGCGCGGGCGTAGTAGTAGTTCAGGTACGGGTTGTCGTTGTCGCCGCCGGTGTCGTTGCCAGTTTCGTCGTACCCGGCGTGAGAAGTTCCAATCCAGAAGAAGTCCGGATGCAGCTCTTGGTTGTTGGGCCCACCCACGGTCATGGGTTGATTGATCCACTCGCCTCCGAGAATGGTGCCGGCTGCGTCCAGTTCCAGCACGTAGTTGACCTCGACCTTGTGGGGCTCGACGACGCGGTCGGCTGCCGGCAGCAGCATTTGCTCAGGGGCCACGGCATCCGACACCATCCAGAAGAAGAGGCGGACTCGAGTGAAGCGTTCGGCCTCTTCGTTGAACACGTAGCTGGACGCGCTGACTAGCCCTGCCGCTTCGCTGTGAGTCAGCTCCTGCGCCTCGGCGATTTCGAACTTGAGTACTGGAAAGTTCCAAACCTGCCAGTCCGCTGCGAAGTCGATGATGAATGGCGGGCGCCCTTCGGCTCCCGAACCGAGGTGCTTGGCGCCCCGGCCATACAGGCCTGTGACCGCGATGTGGAAAGAACCCGGATTCAGGTCTCGGCAGGCGGGGTCCGTCGGCCTGCCGAAAGCATCCAGCTCCATCTGGCCAGCTGCCTGCTCGCAGCGACGCCCCGCCATCGTTGCCTGATCGCTGAAGTACAGCTCGGTCATGAGGGCTTCGATGTCGCCGGCTCGGAACAAGACGCAGTCCTCTTCGTCCGCCGAGCACTCGACCAAGTCCGGCTCCTTCGGTGGCGGCGCGAAGGGATCCGCCTGCCAGCCGTTTCGATGCCGGACCCAGATGTCTCTCTTGGGGGCGCCCAGGGGCTCGGTCGTAGCGTAGGACGACCAACCGTTGCAGTGCCCCCACCAGCCCGATTCGGGGTGAGAAAAGGCCTGGTAGACGCCGTGGTGTTCGAGTTCCCACTTGGTCGCGGGTCCGATCACGATAACCCTGGGGTGAGAATGTTTGGGGCTTCTGGCGGATTCGGGCTTCTTGGTATCTTCGTAGTCCCAATGGGAGACCTCGTGGACCGTTTGAGGGCGCCCCGGATGGAAGAGCAGATCGTACTTTTCTACGGGTGAGAGGTTCTCGCCGTCGCTTGGGTTCGAGTAGTCGTCCGTGGCGCCCGGCCACCTCTTGGCAATGCCGTTTTGGTGCTGAGGCCACCAGTCTGACGGAAAGACGTTCCAGTCGGTCTCGCCGCTGACCAGCGTCGCGTCGAAGCTGTGGTGCTCGGCACCGGCGAGTTCGGGGTGAAGGGACGAGGGGCGATTGGCGGTGTCGATGGCTTCGGCTTTGCCGGCGGTTAGATCGACGACGCGATGAGCAGCGCCATGTTTCACCATGCCGCTCGCGGCGTCCACGCCGAAGACGTAGCGGTAGGTGTCGGAGCTGGCAGATTGCGTCGGTGGTTTCTGGGTCGCTTGGCTCTCGCTCGGCGGATGGGAGCTACACCCCAACCCGCAAAGCATTCCTAGAGCCGCTGCCGCGCTGACTACCGTGTCCCGACGCATTCTTATCCTCCAATGTGTGAGCTGTCGCACAATGTAAGCAAGGGTCGTACCGGGTCCGATCAAGTTGTTTCGTCGGGTTTCGGCCTGCGAACTCTGCGTCCTGATCGGGCGCACCCGAGTTCCCGTGGGGCGCAGACGTGGCGCTCTGCGAGCGTACGGCTTCGCTGCGTCGGCGCAGATCCGCAATGAGAGTGAGATCGCGATATCGTTGGTTCGCGCCTTGCACTTCAGAGGTCGCTCGGAGCTAGCGCTTGCTTACGTTGTTCACCTTGCCGACTCGCGTTTCGCTTCACCTGCGGTTGCCCGTTGGAGCGATGACGGTAGTCGCGGGTACAGCGTTGGCTTCCGCTTGCTCCTTCAATGATCTCGATTCGCTCAAGAGCTCCCGGGTAGGTCTCGACGGCGGCGCTGAAGCAGGTGAAGCCGGGTCCCAGACCGCGCCGAGCTTCGTGCCGCACATGACGGCGGTCTACCTATTCGAAGATGTGGCAGCTTTGGGATGGGATTCGTCTCCGAACGGGCTTCATCTCTTCGAGAAGGGGCAGCTGTTGCGGGACGCGCAGGAGTTCGCCGAAGGCAGCTCAGCCTTGCTCCTCGAGGGTGAGGTGGACACGGGGCTCGAATCCCTAGATCCGATGTTCATGCCCGGCGCAACTTCCGGAATGACCTTCGGCGGGTGGTTTCGCGTGGAGGCAGTTGGCAACACGCCCCGGGCGATGGGGCGACTGGACAACTCGCGCGGCTATGCTCTCGAGTGGAACCCCGGGGGCGCCAATAGCCGCTGCATCGTCGGCGCCGGCGCCGGCACCAAGGGAGCGTATGCGCCGAGCTGGGAAAGTGCGCAATGGGTTCACGTCGTGTGTCGCTGGGACGCCGAGCAGAGCAAGATGGCGTCCTTCATCGATGGGGCGCTCGGCGACACCAATGGGGTTCCCGACCCGACCGACGGAATGGGCCCATTCCGTGTCTCCAATCCGAGCAAACCCTACTCGGGCCATATCGATGAGCTGTTCCTGTCGAGGCAGCCCTTGTCAGACGAAGTCATCTTGAAGATCTGGGCGTGTGGAATCGAAGGAAGGCTCTGCCTGTGCGACAGCTCGATGCCGGCAGAGTATGCGCATTGCGGCCGGCTGGCGCCCAAATGCGACTTGCTTCCGCCCTGTGACAAGGCGTTGTAGCAACGTAGACGCGCCATACGGGACGAATTTGATGGGATACTCCAGGGGCGGTCAGTCTGGGGAGAGCAAGTGCGCGCGATGAAGTCTCAGCACTTCAGAAGCGCACTTCCGTGCCCATGGCGTGATGTCTGGGGAGAGAGAGCAAGTGCGCGCGATGAAGTCTCAGCACGCCTGCGTGTAGTGAACTCGAATGCGAATGTGGTCGACATACGCTGTCACTCCGATCGTAGAACCGAACGCCTCTAACGCTACGGCCAGGCCGAAGTTGACAGAGTTGATCTCTGCAGCCGTCCAGGTTGTGCCCCAGGTGTCGGTGCCGCTTCCGAAAGTTGCATACGTATCGTTGAGCTGCCAGGTGGAACTCCTATTCTGCCCGGTGAGCGTTCCGGCTTTGAGCAGCTGGACAGCGTCATCGGACACGCTGCTCATACCGTTGTTCTGGAGACGGCGCTCAATGGCAACTTCGATGCCGTCGACGCTAGCGTTGGTCGGTAGTTGGAAACCAAAGCTGCGAGTCCACAGATACTCCGAGAGCACGAGGGCGGAGCCAGCAAATGCCACAGTCGCGTAGGCGTTGTCGCTCGCTTTGACGGCATCGGGGTTGGTCCATGAAAACGTGGCGCCAGCCTTACTCTTGGTGCTGACGTCCAGCGGACTCTTCCAGCCGGTGGAACCAAAGACGGGCGTGCATCCGCCGGTGCCGCCGGTTCCTCCGGTTTGAGTTCCGCCGGTACCACCTCCCACACCACCGGTTTGAGTTCCACCGGTGCCACCTCCCAGACCACCGGTTTGAGTTCCGCCGGTGCCACCTCCCAGACCACCGGTTTGAGTTCCGCCGGTGCCACCTCCCAGACCACCGGTTTGAGCTCCGCCAGGGCCGCCATCAATCCAGCCGCCGTCGGCGACATGCAGCGAGCCGCCGCCGCCACCGTTTCCGCCACTCGGGTCGCCCGGTGGTGCGTCCACGGTCCGAAACGAGCATGCCACCACCACGATCATTGAAGTGAGCAGTAGGGGGGAGCGGCCATGCCGTTTCGGAATAGGAATGAGGCAAGCACAGCGCACAACCGGGACCCACCGAACTCGGTGGACGGCAGGTGGGGCAGTTGTTGCCCACGCAGAAAAGGACCCACGCCGTCCGTTCGGTGCAATGCGGCCTAGCATGTGCGCGTGTAGTGAACCCGAATGCGAATGTGGTCCACGTAGGCAGTCGCCGACACACTGCCTTGGAGCGAGAAGGCGTAGGCCTCCAGGACCACTCCGAAGGTGCTGGAATTGACCTGGCTGGTGGTCCACGAGGTATTCCAAAGGTCGCTGCCACCGCCAAACGTCTTGTACTTGTCGTTGCTGGGCCAGCCAGAGCCGTCCTTGTCCTTGCCAGTGGGTGTTCCAGCCTTGGTCAGTCGGACCGTGCGATCCAGAACCCCAGTGAACCCCTGGCGACGTTCGATGGCGACCTCGATTCCGTTGATCGTGGCTGCCCCGGGCAACTGGAAACCAAAGCTGCGTGCCCACAGGTACTCGCTGGTCGCTGCCGTCGTGCCCTTGAGCACGGCGACCGCATAGACATTGTCGCTTGCATTTGCTGCACTGGTGTTGGTCCAAGAAATGGTACCGCTCGGCGAGTCCGTGTTCTGGGTGACGCCTGGGTTCCTCCAGGTCGTGAAGCCGCTGAACGGCACACAGGAAGAGCCACCGGTTCCGCCGGTGGCTCCGATGCCCCCCGTGCCACCGCCGAATCCCCCGGTGGCTCCGATGCCTCCAGTGCTGAATCCCCCGGTGCCGCCGAACCCCCCGGTGCTGAAACCACCAGTGCCCGAGCCCCCCGTGGCACCGAACCCGCCGGTGCCGACTCCCCCCGTCGCTCCGACTCCCCCCGTCGCTCCGACTCCCCCGGTCGCTCCGACTCCCCCGGTTGCTCCGACTCCCCCGGTCGCTCCGACTCCACCTGTCGCAGCTACCGCTCCGGTCCCGCTTAGCCCCCCGCTACTGGAACCGCCGACGCTACCGCCACTGCCGCCCGCGGCACCCGTACCTCCATTTCCAGCGCCTCCCCCGATTGCAATCCATCCACCATCGGTGACGGATTGAGAGCCGCCAGAACCCACCGCGTTGCCACCACCCAGCGGGCCTCCGGGCTCGTCCACGCTGCGAAAGGAGCAAGCGCCCAAGGTGGCCGCGAGGAGGACGACCAAAGGCAAGGGCTGCTTTCGGAGAGTCGCCGACCGCGGGGAACTGTCCCAGGCCGCCGGCCTGTCGCCGCAGCGCCTGGTCGTGAGCGGTCCCGCCGAGTTCTGGTAGTCGGTTCGTGAGCACACAGTCCAACGATAGCATGCACTCGGCGTGCCTTGCTTCGGAACCACGCGCAAACTGGCGCCTACCCGCGAAGGGTCGCGAAATCACGGGAGTGAAGTCGCCGCGTGACTCGCTGCCCGCCGATCCCGCCGCGCCCAGCAGGGGCGCACTTCCTCCACTCAGTCGGCCACGCAGCATGTGGCCGGGCTCGGGACAGCCGCCTCATCCAGGCAGCCGTCGACCAGGTCCGTCCTGCTGCCGGTTCTGCGGACCCTACTGATAGCTGCCTGGCCCCTGTCACGGCGGCCCAGTCAGGTTTCTATCGTCGGTTCACGAGCGCACTGTCCGTCGGCACAAACCGGGTGTGCCTCGCCTCGGCACCGAGCGCCATCGACGTCATTCCGGAAT
Source organism: Polyangiaceae bacterium (assembly GCA_965222375.1). Lineage (GTDB taxonomy): Bacteria > Myxococcota_A > Polyangia > Polyangiales > Polyangiaceae > JACKEA01. The sequence goes on along the minus strand of CBDCTZ010000015.1, from coordinate 1,094,486 downwards.
TCGCCAAATCGGAGGACGAACTTGCCTCCAGAGCTTGCTGCCTTGTGAACGCCAAGGTCCCGCCTGCGCCCATCCAAGACCTTCGCTCGAGTCCGCTTTCAACTCGCCGTGCAGCACACCACCCGAAGCCCCGCGGTGGATACAGAACCCGCCGCCCCGGAAGGACCATTGGAGCAAAGGGGCATCACGACGTCTACGCTCGCGACAGGTCCCTGCACGCACGCGCCGAATGGCCTGGCGGGACGGCACCCCGTGCAGTTCTTTCCTTCGCAGAAGCGCACGGTTGCCCCCTTGCAGGACAGCGCGCTGGTGGGGCATTGGCAACTCGGGCAGCTGCGCTGGTCATTGAAGCCAGTCGCGTAACTTCGCTTGACGGGGTAGCCGGCGGGGCAGGTTTGATCTCCGCTGTTGCTGGAGATGACACAGGCCATCGCCTCGAAGGGTGGTAGCGGTGTGGGAAGGCAGACTCCGTTGCCGCAGCTCGTGAGCGCTGTGTCGTCATGGCGGCAAACGGTTACGGTCGTATCGAAAACAGGTTCAAGGGGCTGGGGCTCGAAGTCCGTACAAGTCTTGTAGGTGTCCAGCTTCGTGGCCTGGGTTGCGTTGGTGACGAGGCTGGTATTGCAGCCCGCGCCGATGATGTCTCCGCCCGACTTGTATGTGCCGCCGCACTGGTCGTAGGTTTCGGAACGACAGCGCGCCGCTGGGTCTTTGCACACGCAGCTACCACAACCGGTGTCTTTCGCGCCGAGCCCAAGAATGATCGGCGCGTCAAAGCCCTGCGGACAGAGCTGTCTCGTGCCGTCCGTGTGCTCGGCAACCACAGCATGCTCCCAGTCCTGCGGCGCGGGAGGGACGCAGGCGCAGTTGCCCCCAATACAGCTCGAGCAGTCGCCGAGGCTGTCCGCCGGTGCGTCGGCGGAGGCGTCTTGACTAGGAAATCCACCGCCACCAACATCCAAGCTGGCATCCCCCTGCATGGCGTTCCCGCCCGCGCCCCCGCGCTCGGGTACGTCGATGCTTCGCAGGCCGCACGCGGATGCGAGCGCGCCAAGGAGAAGCCAGGCTACAGCGTTCGACTTGTTCGAGTAACGCGCCATCACGCCTTCCGCTGCAGATGGTGTCACGGCTCTGCCATGAAAGTGGAGTGTAGATTACCATGCGGGCCGACGGGCCGCATGGACCGCGCAAACCGTGAACACTCGAGGTGCGTCCTGTCGGGGCGCACCCCGTCGTGTGGGGACTACGGGATGCCATTCCGCAATGCGGACTGGATCTACCGCACGATGGACGTGCGACGTCACCTAGAAAGCGGTACACTCACCCGCTGTGATTCGTTCCTTGAGCTCTGCGTTGTTGTTGGTTGCGGTCGCGTGTTCCTTCCGTGACATTAGCGGTGGACAGGTCGCTGACAACGGTGGCAGCAGCGGTGTGGGTACCGGTGGGAATACGGCTGGAGGCGGTGGCGCCAGTGCCGCCGGAGGCAGCGGCGCGAGTGCAGGTGCATCCGCGGCTGCTGGGGCGAGCGGATCCGCGGGCAGCCCTCCTCTCGCGCCTTGCACTGGCTGCGGGACGAACGACTGTGTTTGTGCGCCAAAAGCGCCTCTGGGTTGGTTTCACGCAGCGTTCGTCGAGGGGGAATCCGCGAGCAGTTGCCCCGGCGGGTTCAACGATCCGCTCGTCCGAGGCAAAGACCCTGTCGATACCGGTTGCGAGCCCTGTGCCTGCGTCCCGGTACCGGGTGTCGACCGCTGTCACCCGTTGGACTATACGGATTCGAGTTGTGGCACGACTCTATCTGGCGCCGGCACACTCGATCAGAGCGGAAGCTGCGTGCCCTCTGGAGGCGGGAGCGCCAAGAGCATGAACGTGGTTCCACAGAAGGGCTGCGCAATAAACGTGAACCGCATCCCTCCGACATTCGGTACACAGGTTACGATGTGCCGCGCGGAGCAAACCGCCACGACTTGCGAAGCCGGGTTCGAGTGCGTGCCTCGGCCGCCGTCGCCCTTCAATGCCAAGCCTTGCGTCATGTCGGCGACGGATGGGAACCAGAGCTGTCCAAGTGGCTACTCCGTGCAATCTACGGCCTTCGGTTCCATCACCGACAAGCGCAGCTGCACGGGCTGCGCCTGCGACGCGACGGGCTGCTCGGGTGGAAGCATCGTCTACTGCACGGGCAGCGGCTGCACGGGTTGCTCCAGCGCCAAGCCCATCGACTCGTGCCATTCCGGAAGCTGGAGCTCCTACAAGGTGACTTCGCCCGCGTCGCCCCCGGGCTGCAAGGCAAGCGGAACGCCGAAGACAACTGGCAGTGTGCAGGGTGCCGAGCCCCGTGTCATCTGCTGCACCCCCTAGCTCGGGGTGAATACTCCCGCTGAATGGCGCACCGTGGGCGGCGGATGGGTTCCGTCCTACATTAGGGTATCATGCCTCAGATGTCGTCGTTTCCTTCCAGAGGTGAGTAGGATGGCCCGTGGCGAGTGAATCTGATTCGCACGAACTGTCTACGATTGCGCACCCGAGAATCGAGTTTTCTCCGCTGCCCGCCGCGCGTTATCGGCTGAGCGTCGTCGAGGGCCCAGACTCGGGCGCCGAGCTGCTGCTCGATGGCAGCGAGCCGTCCCGCGTGCTCGTTGGTCAGAGCGAAGCGTGCGCACTGCGGCTTTCGGATCGCTCGGTTTCCCGTCGCCACCTCGCCCTCGACGTTCAGGGGCGGCGATTGCGCGTCACCGATCTGGAGTCCAAGAACGGCACTTTCGTCGACGGCCTCGGTATCTCTGGTGCCTGGCTCAACGGGGGGGAGACGCTGCGTCTTGGAGGCACGGCGCTGCGGGTCGAGTTGGCGGAAGCTCAGCCGCCCGGAGAAGTCGTCAGTGAAACGAGCTTTGGAAACCTGCTCGGCGCGAGCGTCGAAATGCGACGCCTGTACCCGTTTTGCGCCCGCCTCGCGGCGACCGACCTGCCCGTTCTGATCGAGGGAGAAACCGGAACCGGCAAAGAAGTTCTGGCCGAAGCGCTGCACAACCAAGGTCCGCGGTCCGAAGAAGCCTTTGTGGTCTTCGACTGTACGACCATCCCAGCGAACCTGATCGAGTCCGAGTTGTTCGGTCACGAGCGGGGCGCCTTCACCGGAGCATCAGAACGCCGCATCGGCTTGCTCGAAGCTGCACACGGGGGAACGTTGCTCATAGATGAGATCGGTGATCTTTCCCTCGAACTCCAACCTAAGCTGCTCAGAGCAATCGAGCGCGGGGAATTCCGTCGCGTTGGTGGGCGCGAGTCCGTCCGTGTGGATGTGCGTATCATTTCTGCGACGCGTCGAGACCTGGACAAGGAAGTGCAGGCTCGGCAGTTTCGAGACGACCTGTATCATCGGCTTGCCGTGACACGCATCGAGCTACCGCCCCTGCGTGAGCGGCGTGGCGACGTCGCGTTCCTTGCTCGACATTTCGCCCGTCAACTGGGCGGGGGGGCTGAGGCCCTCCGGGGCGATCTCCTTCTGCGTTGGCGTGGGGAGAACTGGCCGGGCAACGTACGGGAACTGCGTAACGCCGTGGCTCGCTATCTTGCCCTGGGAGAGCTCGTCGCGCTTTCCGGGAATACGTTGCCCGCTGAGTCTGGAGCCCTCGACGATGCTGTGGATGTCAGCTTGCCGTACTCCGAAGCGCGTCGACGCTTGCTCGAGCGCTTCGAGGCCAAGTACGTGGAGCGATTACTCGATCTTCACGGAGGGAATGTTTCGCAGGCCGCCCGGGCCGCTGGTATCGGGCGGCGCTACTTGCAGAAACTCAAGGCCCGAGAGCGTTAGAAGCGGCCGTGGAGCACGGCGTGACCACCACCCGGCCGTGCACCAAAACCGACTCCAATTCGCGCCTGCTCGTCAGACCTGCTCTTATTGGAGTCCGCGTACCACAGGTAGCCACCCACGCCGATAGACGCTAGTCCGATCACTAATGATATGTCGGCCGGCGTGTAGTAGCTGCTCTTGATATCGTCGGCCGCGTCCGGATCGCAGCCGACGTTGCAAGATTCCACTTCGTCTTCTTTCGCTAAGCCGCTGAATCCGAAATAGGCGGCGCTCGCCAATCCGGCGACCCCCACGCCGAATAGGACCCAAGAGATCGTCGGAGGTCCGCTCCTGATGGGTTCCGTATCCAAGACCGGATCCGCCACGGGTGCGGTCTTGGCCTCTTCGACCACCAGTTCGATCCGGCGTTGTTTCTCGTTTTCTCGAAGCAGGATGGTTTTCTCGACACCCGCTGCGTTTGGCACCGTGACTTTCACGGTGTGGCGGCCGGGATTGAGCTCCTTGGCGCGACCGTCGAGCCCCCCTTCGAGGGGCACGTCGTCGATGAGTACTTCGGCTTCGTCGACTTCGACGTCGCCGCGTTTGACCACGAGCACGATCGACGGCACGCTGCTTGCCAGCAGTTCGCTTGCCTTCGTGCATTCAGTGCGAATGATTCCGGGACAAACAGAGAGTGTGCACTTGGTGAACATCTCTCGCGCTTCGATCAGCTTGCCATCTTTCCGGAGGGAATGCGCTTTCTCGTGCAGCTGAGCGCATTCACGTCCGCTTTTTGGCTGCGCGGCGAGCACGCCGCAGGCGAGCACGCCCGCGACACATACGGAAATTCGTCTCAGAAACATTCGGGTTTGAACCTTTTGGTGCCGTCCGGTCGGACAGTATAAGGCGGATTGCAGCTCTTGGGCGGCCGAGGCGGGCGCACGGTGCGGGGTGGAGGGGGCGACGCAGGCTCCCTGCTCTCGGTTGGTGCCACCGCCGCCGTCGGGTCACTTGGTACAGGCAGTGCCCTGGACGACGCTGTTGGAATTGGTGGCACGACCGGCGTCTTCAAACGGGCTAGCGAATTGACGGGATCTGAACGCAAGGACAGGCTCAAGAGGAGTACGAGCGCCGCAATAATGACGCCAACGCTGACTCCGATGATGATCACCCACATCATCGAGCCGCGCGCCGGATTTGCTGTTGTTGCGGCTATGGTGCCAGAGCGATGGAACCCGTGTGTTGGACTGAGCAGAGTCTCCGGTTCATCGGTGGCACGGGTGGGTAGCTCGTGGGCATCGACGGGTGCCGCGTCAGGCTTGCTCGCGCGGGTGGGCAGCTCACTCGGTTCCGGCAAGGGGAGCCTGAACGGGCGAGATGAAGACTCCAGGTCGGCGACGAGGCGCGCCCGCTTTCCCAGCGAGTCCGTCGCAAATTCCCTAACGATCTGGCCGACCTCGCTTGGAATTGCCGGTACGCACGCGTCCCGCAGCGCCTTGGCCATCACCAAGGCATCCTCGAACCGTTGCTTCGGTTCACGGTGGCATGCCTTCATTACCAGGTCGTCAAGCTCCGGTGGCACGTCGGAATTCAGGCTCGAGGGTGGCTTCTGAACGCCCTTTTGCACTCGTGCCGCAACCTGAAATTCGTCATCGCCAGTGAAGTAGCGCTTTCCGGCAAAACACTCCCACAACATCAGGCCAACGGCGTAGAGATCCGCCCTCGGATCCAGTGTGTCGCCGCGAAGCTGCTCCGGAGGCATGTATGGGATCTTGCCCTTGACCGTGCCTGCGCGGGTTGTTTGCGTGAGTCCCATGGCCTTTGCGACGCCGAAATCCAGGACACGGGCAATGCCGTCCACTCCAACCAGAACGTTCTGCGGCGAGACGTCGCGGTGGATGATCTTGAGGGGCGTGCCATCCGCGCTTACGGCGGTGTGTGCAGCGTGAAGCCCTTGCAGAACTCCGATTAGCGCTGAAGAAACTACAGCCAGAGGAAGTCGCTTGCCCGCCTTCTTGGCGGCGCGGGTCAGCTGTGACAGGGATTCCCCCTCCACGTAGTCCAACACGACGAAGAGCTCGCCTTCGGTACTCACGACGTCTAGCGTCGGCACTACATTGGGGTGGCGGATCCGAGATGCGAGGTTCGCTTCCGCGATGAACATCTCTGCGAATTCGGGATCCCCGGCCAAATGCCGGTGCAACCGCTTGATAGCTACAACTCGACCAAAACCCGCGGCCCCAGCCAAGCGCCCGAGATGGACGGTTGCCATCCCTCCGGCGGCAATCTCCGTGGAGATCTCATAGCGCCCAACGGTGAGCGGGGGGACGGGTTCGCCCATGACGCTCTCAGATTATCATGATGCCCGGCAACTGCGACCCGAACGGGCGCGGTGCGGCCTCCCAGGGCGTAGACCTAATCCAGCTAATCCGGCCCGTGCCGCGCTATGCTCCGCGTGCGAGATTGGCTCAGACGCCCCCGTCAACCACCGGTACACTCCTTGGACGCGAGGATGACCTGCGCGCGCTGCAAGGGCTATTGGCTGGTGATAGCCGGCTGGTGACCCTGACGGGGCCACCCGGTGTAGGGAAGTCGGCGCTAGCGCGCGCTCTTGGCATCCAAGCGGGAGCCAGCGTGGTGGCATGCGATCTCGAGGAGTGCCGGGATGCTGATGATGTGCTCAGGGTCATTTCCGGTGCTCTCTGCGGGTCTTCGCGGGTAACGACTGATGATGACGTCGCTGCTCAGCTGCATCATCGAGACGTCCGCGTGTTGGTGCTGGATTCTGTCGAACACCTCACCGCCGAATTGGTTCCAGGGATCACCACATTCTTGCGCGACGCTCCCAAGCTCACGGTGCTGGTCGTCTCTCGCGAGCGACTGCATCACTCCGCGGAGCATGCGTTCCTGTTGTCCCCATTGCCTTGGGGGCCCGACGGCCCTGCGACGGAGCTCGTGCTGCGGCGTGCACGACAGCTCGGTGGGTTGCCTCTGGATGGCAGTGCCTCGCTGATTGCGACCCGCATCGCGGAAGCCGTCGACGGCCTGCCCCTTGCGATCGAACTTGTCACTACGCGGCTATCCGCGGAGAGCCTCCACGATCTCGCAGCCGCACTCGAGCGCCCCTTGAACTTCGATACCCGTGGTCCCCGCGACGGCGCATCTCGACACGGCAGCCTCGGCCACGCAGTAGGTCTGTCTTGGTCCCGCCTAACCTCAAGCGAATGCTCTTTGCTTCAAGTGTGCGCAGTTTTCGCTGGTGAGATCGGCTCTACTGCTCTGATCGCACTTTGGCGCCGCACCGCGAAGGACCCGACGTCAGAACCGCCCATCCCAAGTCTCGTTGAAAAGTCGCTGCTTCGAATCGCGGGGGGTAGTTCGACTCGAGAGACGCGCTACGCCATGTATCGCATCGTGCGTGAGTTCGCGTTGCGGGAGCACGAGCCCGCGTTGCTGCTCGCTCACGCGGAGCACTTCGTGCAGCGCCTTGGAGGCAAGGCGGAAACGGCTTCCGCGTTGCTCCGAGCCGAGGAGCCAGCCATTGCAGGCGAAAGTAGCAATCTCGCCGCGGTTGTCGAGCGCGGGCGCGAGTTCGCCTTGGCAGGTGATTCGAGGTGGGGGGAGCTGGCGGCACTCGCTGCGGTGGCGTTGGAACCCGTGTACTTGAGGCAAGGCCCACTGCGCGCCTATGAAAAGCTCCTGTCGTCGTTACTCGAGCTCTCCGGCATCCCCGCCAAACTTCGCTGTGCCCTGCTGCAGAGTCGGGGCTACGTCCGCTTTCTGGGCGGCCGGTACGAGGACGCGTGCTCGGACTTCACCACGGTTCGGAAACTAATTGACGAAGGCTCTGCGTTTCACTGTCTGGCGACGATCAAAATGGCGGGCGCGCTGGGATTCGACGGTCGCCACGATCGAGCCGAACAGCTATTCGCCGAGGCCGAGGAGTCTTGTCAGCGGTTGGCGAACGACTGGGTCAGTGCCGAGCTCTACAAGGACCGTGGCACCTACCTTGGAGTTCGCTTCCGCAGGGAAGAGTCCCGAGCCGATCTGCAACGCGCACTTGCGTTTCTGAGCGACAGCAAGAACGAACGAAGTGCCTCGGCGGTGCTGGTACATCTCGGGTCGCGTGCTGCCGAGGCGGGTGCACTCAGAGATGCAGTTGCCTACTTCGAGCGCACGCTGGCCGCAGCGCAGCGTGCCTCGGACCGGCGCATCATGGGGTGGGCACTGACGCAACTCGGGCTGGTTCAAATCGAACAGGGACAGCTCGAGATCGCCGAGCAGACCCTGCAGCAAGCGCTCGCCGAGGCTCGCAATTGCGCCGACGCCGTCATGGAGAGCAGTGTTTTCGTCTATCGGGGCCACTTGATGCTGGAGAGGAACGATCCAGTCGAGGCCGCCCGAAACTATCGCCTCGCCCTGGCTGCCAAACCTGTACTCGGTCCCGAGCTGACCGCACTGACACATGCTGCGCTGGCCAGCGCCGAGGCCCTATTCGGCCACCGCCAAATAGCAGTCCAGGAATTGGCCGAAGCCGAGCGGTGGCTACCCGAGGACGCGATGGACTCCTATCGACACGCGCTTGCACTGCTCGCCTGCCATCTGCCGCTCCACGACGACTCCAAGGACACAGCGAAGCGCATCCGCGAGGCGGAGCGTACGATTCGCACCCACGAGGAACGCGTGGACCGTCTGCAAGGCAAGCCAGATCAGGTCCCAACGGACTTGGAGCGCTTCGCGCTGCGTCTTCTCAAGCGGTCGCTGCGGCGGGAGGCGCTGCAAGCAGGTTCGACGGAGCCAATCTGGATCTCGAAGGACTGGGATACAGTTCGCATTGGGAGTGACACCGAGGTGGACTTGCGCAAGCGACCACTCTTGCAGCGCCTATTGCGCGCGCTTGTCGACGCTAGGGTTCAGGCACCCGGCGAGTCCGTTCGGGCACGAGAGCTCGTGGCGCAGGGGTGGCCCGGCGAGCGAATGGGCTGGGATGCCGCGAAGAACCGTCTGCGTGTGGCCATCAACCAATTGCGGCGCCGTGGGCTGGTGCAGGTCCTGATCACGACCCGCGAGGGCTACCTTCTCGATCCAGCATGCGAACTGCGGCGCGAGTCGTCATGACTCGGAGCTGGCCCGCGCAACAGATGGTCCGCACCGTCCTCTCGTTGAGGAAGCCAGACATGCCTCTGCGGATATCCGGTTGGGCAGCTCAGGGACCCGACCTGCTCCGCCACGATGCAAGGTGCCGTTTCCCAGCAGTCTTCTCATTCTACCCATCGCAGCAAACGACTCGAGTGCCAGATGGGTTCAACGAACCCGACACGCTCGGGCTTCCCGACGGTGCGCAGACTTCTGTCGGCGGCGAGCCCACGGACACGATCTTGATTGAGACCGGCGAGGTTTGAGTGCACTTATCCCAGGGCACGCTGCTGCTGCATCCCGTGCATCCCGTCCCTGCGCAGTACTGAATGCCGCCTCCGGTGCACGCAGTGTTCAAGGTGCAGCTGCATCCGGAGCAGGTGCGTTGGTCTGTGAAGCCTGTTGCGAAAACGCGTTGTACCGGGTACCCCGCCGGACATTGTGCTGGGCCCTCCTGGTTGGCGACCACGCAAGCAGCCTGGTTGAAATTGCTCGGGGGCGCGGCTGCACATACCCCGTTTCCGCACGCGGCCGCTGAGGTATCGATACACAGGGTCGCGGTAGTCTGATACTTCGGCGCATTGGGGACCGCGCTGCCCGTGCCACACTTGGGCTCGGTAAGCGGGATCCCCTCGACTGAGACGCGAGTGAAGACTGTCTGAGAAACCTTGGTGTCATGGCAGACGCCAGCAGTGAGGCTGTTGCCCAAGGCGCCCCAAGGGTGTTTGAGCTCACATGATGACGTGCTCGACCAATGCCAACGACACGGAGTCGTGGAGGGCTGGCTACACTGACACGAGCCGCAACCGGTGTCCTCGACGCCCTTACCCACGACGATCTGCTGACTATAGCCAGCGGGACACGCCACCGGTCCATCAGTGCTTTCGGCGAAGACGGCAGCCCGCCAGCCAGCTTCCGGCGCCGGAACGCATCGGCAATCACCCGTGGCGCAGGAGCTGCACGACGGATTGCCCCCAGCTGCACCGTTTCCCCCGCTCGACGCGCCCGCGGTTCCTCCCGTCCCTCCAACAGCTCCCGTCCCTCCAACAGCTCCCGTCCCTCCAACAGCTCCCGCCCCTCCAACAGCTCCCGTCCCTCCAACAGCTCCCGTCCCTCCAACAGCTCCCGTTCCTGCCGCCGCGCCGCCGCCATCGACCTCGTTGGATGCGGTGGGGCCGTCGTCGATGACGCGAAAGCTGCAGGCCACGACAAATAGGAACAAAGCGATCCCGCTGCATCGAGACAGTCTGAAATTCGCGCGGCCGGTACGCCGCCAAGGTCGAGTGTGCAGCATATCCAAAACTCTGCAGCAAGCGTACCATTTGCCAAGTGGTGTGGGCATGGCGCTACCGGTACTTTGCAGGCATCGCATCAGCATCTCGAGGTGAGCGAGGTCGCGCGAATCGAGCGGGTGGGTGCGCCCTTTTTGGGCGCACCGGGCGCCGTCACAGGGCGCCACAACTAATCCTGAGTTAATCGGCGCCTTGACCGATCCCTTGGTACTGCCCGTGCATGTCGGTTCATGTATGTATGCGGCGCTCGCTGGCTGGCGCTGGGGTCCTTCTGCTAGTCGCCTGCAGCGCGAACTCGCCGACCACGGGTGGCGAGTTCAACTCCGAGGCAAACCCTGCGGGCGGTGCGCCCGGCGTCATCGATCAGCCCGCTAAGGGGCCACCCGATCTCTCGCCGGACTCCGCCTGTGCGATAGAAACGCGAACGGCCGGCCCTGTGCCTCTCAACCTCTACTTGTTGATCGACACATCCGGCTCGATGAGCGACAGCCCGCCGGGCCCCTTGCCCGGGCTGCCCAACGGTCCGGCGAAGTGGAAGCGCGTCAAGGCAGGGGTTTCGGCTTTCATCGCGGACCCCGACACCGCTGGGCTGCGGGTTGCCGCCAGCCACTTTCCCCAAGGCGCTGCCGCCAGCTCTTGCGAGCCGGGACAGTATGCGCTGCCGCCCATCGACTTCGCCCCGCTCAGTGCCGACCCGGCGCCGGGAGATGTCCAGGAGCAAGCCTTGGTGCAATGGTTCTCGACCCTCGACCCATCGGGACCTACGCCGATGGCGGGTGCTCTTGCGGGGGCCTATCAGCACACCAGAACTCGTCTCCAGAGTCACCCCAAGGAGAAGGGCATCGTCATCCTGGTTACGGATGGGTCACCTACAACCTGCCCGGACAATAGCATCGCACACATCGCCAACCTGGCCGCGGAGCAGACCACCGAGCCCAATCCAATTCGGACCTTTACCATCGGGATCGAAGGATCTCAGGAGGCAGAGCTGAAGGCGATCGCATCTGCTGGGCAGGGCTCAGCCTACTTCTTTGGCAAGAGCTCCAACCTCGCCCAGGACCTGCTGAACACCCTCAAGACCATCACTCACCAGCAGCTCGGCTGCGAGTTCGCGATTCCCGATCCGCAGAGCGGTGCCATCGACCCCCACAAGGTGAACGTCAACTTCACCGATGCCGCTGGACACACCTCGACCCTGTACAAGGTGGATGGGCCAGAGCAATGCATTGCCGGGGCCTGGTACTACGCAACCGTTCCCGACAGTGTCGCACCCACAAAGGTCATTCTCTGCCCCCAGACCTGCACCAACGCACGCGACCAAGACACCGCCGTGCTCCAAATCCTCTACGGCTGCCCCTCTAAGCTGCCTCGCTGATTCAGAAGTTTGATTTGGGGTCGAGCGCTATCCGCTCCGGTGCACTACTCCCATCCGGGTGCTCGCTTTCGAGACCGGCGGCCGTGCAGCCGAGTCGAGTCGCCTTTGGTCCGCCAGGCGGTCTACTCGGAGTTCGGGCGACGCTCAAGCCCTGAATCATGTTGTGTTCGACGTGGTGAATTCAAAGCCCCTCTAGTGAGTTGGGTATGGGAATGGAGCGGTGACAGGGCCTTTAGAGGCCACCGAGGTATTCTGCGTCAAAGGAAATCCATCCGCCCAAACTGCTCCCGGCGGCTTTGGGGTGAAGGGAGCCGGTGGAGGTGCCGAACCGTGAGTACGGTTTGCCGCGTGTGGTCTCGCTGGCTGCTAGATGCGCTATGGTTCGCGGCGATGCACTTCGCAGGCAAGTTCGAGCCACCTGCACTGGGCAAGACCGTGGCGCCCATCGAGATCGCGGGGGCTGGGTCCTGCATTGTGTCGGAAGATGGGCTGGAAGTGTCGGGGCATGAGTCGAAGTCGCAGAGCGCGATCTATTGGTTGCTCTTCGGCGGCTTCGTGATCGCTGTCTACGCGATCAAGATCGAATTCGAGCCCCCCAGCTGGGCCTTCTACACCATCCTCGGCGTCGGCATTGCGCTGCTCCTAGGGACGGGCGCACGCATTGGGCAGAAGCGCAAGCTCGGCAAAACGGTCAGCTTGACCATCCCCTGGGACAGCGTCAGCAAGTTCGCCGCTGACGGCGAAAGCTCGGATACCGTCGTCATCACCATTCGCAAGTTCAAGCCCAAAGGCGCGTTGTTCTTCACCCCGGCTGCCGGAGCCGAGCCATTTCTTCAGGCGCTTGGCGAGCACGCGTCCAAGAATTCGTGAATCGCCGGACGGCAACTCCCATGCGCACGTCATGGAGGTGTGTGTCGGCATGCACTCGTGTTGCGGTGCTGACTCCTCGATGAGTCCTTCGTCGAAGGACCCAGGCTGTCCGGGCGGGCCCGAGGCGGTGCCGCCGTGGATGCCGCGGCTAGGCCTGAGCACGGCGCAGAATTCCGCGAAGTCTGGCTAGGGCTTGTTCGGGCTGCTCGCGCCCTTCGCCGCCTAGTGCCGAGCGATACCAGTTCGCAGCCAAGCACAACTTGAGAGCACTCGGGTACTCGCCGACGAGGGCTGGCACGACGCTCTTGGCGGTGTAGCTCGAGAACGAGTACGCACCTGGATACACTACGGAGCGCTTCGCGAATTTCGTCAGCCAGGGCGCGATGGGACGGCGACGAAGGTGCGCGCCCAAACCCACTTATCCATCAAAAAATGCGCGGACTAGCGACATCATCCGAGGCAAGCTACATGACTCGAGGCCCTTCATGTTGCGCCTTGTGTTCGTCGGTTGTGTGCTGTTGGCGGCCTGTGCGACCGTAACGTCTTCTTCGCCGCCTCGGAGCCGGGTAGTCCCGGCTCCGAAACCATCGGCGCCGCCGCTGGCGGCGCTCCCTGACTCCGACGACGCGGACGGGGGCGGGGCTGCAGCCCTGGAACTGGATTGGACCTACCATCCTCCCAACGCGCACGTGTCTTTTGAAACTGCCTCGGCAAAGCTGCGCAGCATTGACAAGCGGGGCCTGGAACGGGTGGCCACCTTCATGGCGTCACGCCCGGACGTGATGATGAGGATTGCCGTGCACAGTGACAACTTGGGTTCTAGCGAGTTCAACCTGAAGCTCACTGCTGCACGCGCTCACGCGGTTGGCCGCGCACTGGTGCAACAGGGCGCGAGCTGCCAACGCTTGCGCGCAGTGGGTTTCGGTTCGACTCGGCCTATCGTTTGTCAGCAATGCGACATGCATCGCCTCAACCGTCGCATTGAGATTCGCGTCGACGATCCCAGCGTTCAGCTGGACGGGGCCCTGATTCATGACGTGTGCGCGGCTCTCCCCTCGGATGCTTTGCGATAGTCTATGCGTCCCTGAGGCCTTCGCGCTGGCGCGGGGTGTTTGAACGTGGGCACGAGCGAAGAGGAGCTACGTCCCGCGCTCCCGTTTGCTTCAGGGAGCAATGCTGAGCCCGATGGCAACGCCGTCGGGCGCGCTGGAATCGGCTGCGCCGTGGTACCCCGTGGCGTCGACGGTCATGGCTTGAAGGTTCGACAGTACACTCGGGCCGTTGTCCACGCTGTGACCCAGGGCGGAGAGGCCGCTGCGTGTAGTCTGCGGCATCCCGCTTTCCCACGACACGTCTGGGTAGAGCGCTCCGAAGGTGCGAGGTTCTTCCACTGCCTCGGCCACGCCCAACTTGAACGTGGCCAAGTTTTGGAAGGTTTGGAACACCGACGTGATGATGGTGAGCCCACCTGCAGCACCCAAGGTGAAGGCCGGCTTTCCGTCCTTGAACACGATCATCGGGGACATGCTGCTGACGGGTTGCTTGCCAGCCTCGACCTGATTGGGGCCACCGGGCACGGCGCTGAAGTCGGTGAGCTCATTGTTCAACATGAAGCCGTAGCCCGGCACCATGTGTCCGCTACCAAAGACTTGTTCGATGGTCGACGTGAGAGCAACGACGTTGCCCCAGCGATCGGCGACGGTGAAGTGCGTGGTGTGGCCGAAGGCCGGCGAGTCGCTCACGTAACTTGGCGCAGCTTTGCTCGAGTCACTCGGGCTGCCTGCGGTGGGGTTCGGGTTGGCGGCACTGAGGTTGATCAAGCCGGCGCGGGCGGTGATGTACGCGGGGCTCAGCAGCCCCGGAGGCACCGTCACGAAGCGTGGGTCGCCGATGTATGCAAAGCGATCTGCATAGGCTAGGCGACTGGCTTCGATCTGTAGGTGATGTTTCTCGACGGAGTCTTTGGCGTGGTGGCCCACATTGAGGGTGTCCAACATGCCCAGGATTTGGGCCACGAGGATCCCGCCGGAGCTTGGCGGCGGCACCGAACGCAGGGTCAGTCCGCCACTAACCGTCGCTTCGATCGGAGCCACGACTTCCGCGCCACTCTTTGCGTACTCGGCGATATCCGCCACCGTCATGCTGCCACCGCTCGCTTGCACAGCACTGGCTAGAGCCTCGGCGACGAGACCTGAATAGAAAGCGTCAGCACCGCCGTCAGCAATCAGCTGCAGTGTCTTCGCCAGGTCGGGTTGTTTCAGCACGTCTGCTGCGCTCACGGGAGTGCCCGTTGGCGCGAAGACGGCGCGGGCAGTTTGGTCCAGCTTGGAGAAACTGCCGGAGATGGACTGCGCCAGACGGCCACCCACGACGCTGCCGTTCTTGGCCAAAGCAATCGCCGGCGCGACGAGGTCCGCCCAGGGGCGCGTGCCCCAGGTTTGATGCGCGATCTCCATCGCCTTTGCGGTGCCGGGCACGCCGATCGACTTGCCGTTCGTGACTCGCTGCGAAAACGGAACCGGAGTGCCGCCCGTGCCGAGGAACATGCCCGGCGTTGCCCCTGCCGGCGCACGTTCGCGAGCGTTGACCACGCGCACTTCGTCCTTCTTGGCGTCGTAGACTACGACGAAACAACCGCCGCCGATGCCGCTCATCATCGGCTCGACGACGTTCAGGGCGAACTGCACGGCAATCGCCGCGTCCACGGCGTTGCCGCCTTGCTTCAATATGTCGGCGCCGACGCGTGCTGCGGCGGGGTTCGAGCTGACAACCATGGCGTTGGCGCCGTTGGCCTGCCGACCGACTTCTTCGGTCCAGTTGAGCGTGCCCGCAGAGCCACTTTGGGCCGCTGCGCCCGCTGCGCCGGCAGCCCCACCGGTGCTCGAGGTGCCGCCGGTGCCCGCCGAGCTGTCATCGCTGCCGCAGCTCTGACTGGACAACGCGACGAACGCCGCGATGCATAGCACGACGCTCGCGCCCAAGGTGCCCTTGGTGAGCCTCATTGTCCTATCCCCGCTTGGTAGTGCGCCAGGATACGCGCCGGAGGCAAGATCTTGTCGTAGATCGCGCCCTCAGCCAAGACGCCAACGAAAGGAACCGCGGTGTCAGTGTCGTTGGCGATCGCACTGGGTTTGCCAATCGTCACGTCCTTGTAGAGTTCCATGAGAGCAGCAACGGAGTGTGGGTCACGCCTGCGCGTAGCGCAAAGGCTTTCTGGACCCTGCTTGAGCTTCGGAATCGGCCGCTCGATCTCGGAACGCCCAGGGGCGTTTTTGGCGCGCAGTGTCATCCGCGTGGAGTGCTTGGCGAGCTCAGAGATTGGCATTGATGGAACACGGGAGGCTCTCGACCATGGCCGTGACCAGCTTCAACGTCCGGGTCGTCTGCGCGTAGTCAACGCGCTCTGGAACGTCCGTCGGCTTGTGATAGTCGGCGTGCACCATGGTGCAAAAGAACACCGCAGGCACGTGAGGCGAAAAGGACGAACTGTCGCTCCGATCTCCAAGCTGCGCAGCGACGGTTCTGACCTTGGCCTTCGCTGCGGCCATGCGCACGCGACGGGAGGAGCGTGCTCTGCCTTTGCCGTAGGCCTCGTAGCCGATGATCGGGTACCCCGCGGGCTTGCGTCCGGCCATGTCCACGTTGATCATCATGGACACCTTGGATAGCGGCACCGTTGGGCTCTGGACGTACGCGCGTGAGCCAGCAAGATCCGTTTCTTCCCCGCCGAAGGCTGCAAGCACGACACCGACATCGGGTGTCACGGTGCCGGCTTGAATCAGGCGTGCCAGTTCCATGAGCACCGCGACGCCGGAAGCATTGTCGTCCGCGCCGGGGTACATCACGCCGTTCTTGTCCGTGCCCAGTGCGTCGTAGTGCGCTCCCACGACGACCCAGGGGCACTCGGGTTTCGGCGCTGAGATGTGCGCGACGACATTCTGGTCCGAAAGCTGCGCATTGGAAAAGGGCACGCAGTAGCCGTCCGAGCGCGGAGCTTTAGCGCCGAGCTCGCGGAACTGCTCCGCTATGAGCGCGGCGGCGCGTTTCGAGTCTCGGGTGCCGGCTTGTCGTCCGCGCAGCCCCGGTCCCGCGAGGAGTTCGACCCAGCTCTGGAGGTTCTGCTTCGAGGGGGCGAGCGAGGCGGTTAAGGTTGGCGGAGCCACGCGCGGAAGTCCGGCCGCGGTGGTGCATACTCCCGCGGCCAGCGGGGTGACACTGACCTCCGCCTTCTTTGCCGCGACACGCTTCGCGGCGCGGAGCGCGCCATTGGTGTCCGCGGGCCGTTCTCCGTCCGCATTGGGGCTTTGCTGGGCGGCCGTTCCCCGCAGCTTCGGTTTCGTCGCTGTACGCTGGTGCTGGGCTGAATCCCCACGTTTCGCTGGCGTGCAAGCCAGTAGCAGGAACAAAAAGGGTGCGGTGCCGCGCAACACACCTTTGTAACGCCCGAGCACGACCTTTTGTGACACGAAAGTTGGAAACTCTCGAGGCTGAAGACTTGGTTCTACCAAACGACTTTGGCGCCAAACTGATCCAGCGTTGGGTCCCGGGTCACGAGTGAGAGATCCTCCAGCAAGGCCTGTGCCGCCAGCATCCGGTCAAAGGGGTCGCGGTGAGCCTGGGGGAAGCTGCCCGCTCGCTGTGCGTGCTTCACCGTGATGAGGAGTTCACGAAACCCTGCCGCGGAGAAGCAGCCAGCCATGTCCTGAACCAGCACGCTTGCCGAAGCGAGCTTGCCCAGGCGGAACTTGGTAGCAATTTCCCACGCAGAAGCAGCGGACACGAATACGTCGTTCGCCGGATCCTGAATCACGCCTCGCGCCGTTCGAGACATCTGAGCATCGTCGAACAACCACCAGAGCAGCGCATGCGTATCGAGAAGCAGTTTCATCCTTCCCATGCCTCGAGTTCTTCTTCGGGTAGGGGATCGAAGAACGTTTCTTCCACCTTGCCGCGCAAGAGCCCAGGTTTGCGCGGCCGAGCTGGCTCCAGCGGGCATAGCCGCGCGAAGGGCTTTCCGTTCTTGGCGATGATGATCTCTTCGCCCGAGTGAGCGCGCTCCAGCAGCTGCGAAAGCTGGGTTTTTGCTTCGTGCACGTTCACTTTCTTCATGCCGCTCAGCTTGGTCCTACAATCAGACTTAGTCAACCAAGTACGTCAAACCTATTGGATTGTAGCGCTGCGCGCATAAGTAGTTGTAATAATTAATAAAAACGCAACGGCGCTCGCTTCCTGTCTCGGCGGCGTGATGCGGCACTCAACGCTGTCGGCTCGCCACGCCGAAATCAGGCACTGGACGCGGGACCGGACGCGTTCGTCCCCCGCTTGAACCCGACGACACTCCGAGCTTTTCTCGATCGATGCCGCGCAACAAGCAAGTCGACCAATGGTTCGCCCGTTACGAAAACCCCATGAAGCTCGTGGTGCAGCGTATCCGTGAGATCATGCTCGGCGCCGACAAGCGCATCGAAGAGTGCATCAAGTGGCAAGCGCCGACCTTCACCTACAAGGGCAACATCGCGAGCTTCTTCCCGAAGAGCAAACAGCACGCCAGCCTGATGTTCCACCTGGGCGCGCGCATCCCCGGCAAACACCCACGCCTCGTCGGTACCGGTGACACCAGTCGCGTCATGAAGCTCGGCAGCGTCGCCGAAGCGAGCGCCGCAAAACGAGACATCGAGGCTATCGTGCGCGCCTGGATAAGCTGGCGCGATGACGGTGGAAAGGGCTCTGCCAGCGCGAAAGGCGCTGCGAAGAAGAGCGGGAACAAGAAGGTCGCGAAGAAGGCAGCGAAGCGGCCCGCCGCGAGTGGCGCGAAGAAGACGGCGAAGAAGGCCGTAAGACAAACGAGGAAGAACGCCACCCAGCCTGCAGCGAAGAAAGCCAAGAAGACCCAGGCGAAGGCGAAGGCCACCAAGAAGAAGGCCCCAGTGAAGAAGCGCGCGACGAAGACCGGCGTGAAGACGCCAGCGCGCGGACGCGCTGTGCGCAAGAAGGCTTGAGATCCACTTGAGCGCGCAGCGTATCGGAACGACGAAGCGGCTCCCTTGTCCCCACCGGCGCGCCCGGACGTTGCGCGCCGTGACGCCTCGTGCGCCCGAGGTTTGCGCGGCGGTAGCCGCTCAGGGATTCGCTCCGCCGGTCGCGCCCAGGGATTCGCGTCGGTAGCGACCTGACAGTGGCTCGCGAGCGACTTGTCGGATTGACGCACCGCGGTGTTCGCTTCGTTTTCGGGCTAGAAACGCCGCTGAATCCCTGGAAGGCGACTTTTGTACGCAACCCGATGCTCCGCCCGCCGAAGGGGGGCCATGAGCGACAAGAACCAGACGTTCCTCGAGGCTCTCGAGGCAGAGATTCGAAAGCAAGACCAGGAGCTCGCAGCACTGCGCAAGCAACTGGAGGAGCTGCCCCCGGACATGGAATTCGCCGTGCCGGAGGACGCAATGACCACCGAGGCGCCTGTCGCTATTGCGGCGCCTCTCACCACCGCATTCATCCGCGCATAACAAAGGAACCGCAATGTCAAATGCAATCCCGAACGGCTCGACTCCCACTCCCGGTGCGAGTTTCAATACTCCGACGCTGGGCCTGTCGCAGCTCTCCGGCCCGACTCCGTTCTACTTCCTCAGTCCTGACGCGTTGATGGCGTACGCTGAGCAGGAGCTCCGCCACATCGACCGCGGTGTGATGAAGTCGATGGACGAAATCCGGTCGAAAAACAAGCTCGCCGACAAAATGTCGTCGGCAACGACGTTCTTGGAGAAAATGGAGACCAAAGCAGGCGCAGAGACATCCTCTGACTACATGGGGCAGGTCTTTGGAATCAAGGGTGGCAAGGTGGCGTCCGAAGCGAACAACAACGCCGTCACGTCGAAGGACCAGCTCGACACGCCATGGGACGTCGACGTCAAAGCCGCCCACGACGCTTCCATGGCGCAACTCAAGGAAGCTGCCGCGGAGCTGCGGGATGCTGGTTTCCATGCCGAAGCCAACGACCTCGATCAAGTCATTGCCGACTTGGACATCGGTCTGATGGGGAACGACACGAAGGCGAAGATCAAAGACGCGCTCACATCCCTCAAGAACGTGGGAACCACGCTGACCCGCTCCAACGATCTGACCATGATGAACCTGCAGCAGTCGATGCAGCGCCGCTCACGCACTCTCACCTTCGTCTCCAATGCCCTGAAGTCCATGGACGCCCCGCAGGATCAGGCAGTCAGGAACATGGTGTGATGATGGCGCACGGGGAAATGTTCAATCCCGAGGAGACCGATCCCCGCAGCGATGCGGAGCTCGAGGCCTGCTACGCCGTGGGGCGGATGTGTTTCGAGCGCGAGGACTACAAGCGTGCCGCAGACATCTTCCGCTTCCTCACCTTGACCGACCCCACCAACCTGAAGGCCTGGTGGGGTCTGGGAGGCTGCCATGAAGCCATCGAGGACTACGCCGTGGCCGGTGGTCTCTACGAAATCGGCTTTCGCCTCAGCGGCGAGGGCTTTGACCTCGGTCTCTTGAGTGCCCGGGCCTGGCTCGAGGCCGGCGAGAACTCGGAGGCGGATCGCATGCTCGACGTTCTCGACGAACTCGACATCGACATCCAACAGCGCGCGCAACTCGACTTGTTGCGGTCCAAAATGAAAGCACCACGATGACGATTCAAGCCATTGGCACCGGTCCCGCAGTGACCTATGCAAGCTCCAACGCAAACGGAGCCCTCGTAGGCAGCGCCGGAGTCAGCTTGCCACCCTCCACCCTCGGGGATGCTGCAGCAATTGCGATGTTTGCCGAGATGTCGACCAACGATACGAAGATCCGAGGCGCGACGAAGAACATCGAGATTGGCGAGAAGCAACGTCAGTCTGCAATCAGGGATGCAAAGGAAGCTCTTGCGCGTGCGCTAGAAGCGCAGAAGAAGGGCGGCTTCTGGAGCAAGGTCGGCAAGATCGCTGCCGCCGCGGCAGTCGTCGCGGGAGCAGCGAGCGCCGCGCTCACTGCAGGCAGCGGTGCGGTGGCAGGTGTTGCCATCGCGGGTGCCCTGCTGTCCAGCTCGAGCGTCGCCATGAAGGCGCTCGACGTCGACGCTGAACTGCTTGAGGTGAGGGGCATGCAGATCAACTTGAGCGATACCTTTGCTTTGGGCGGAGCCATCTGCACCGGAGGAGCCGGTGCCTTCGGCACAGGCCGTGCAGTTACCGCGGGGGCGCGTGTTGGAGGCCTGGTTGCCACAGGCGCACAAGTGGGAGCCACGAGCGTGCAGGCCGGTGCCAAGTATGGTGAGACGCAGGCTCTCGCGGACGTGGTGGACGAGGATGCCGACGCGACCGCGCATCGAAACCGAGCAGGTGCAGCGTCTGACCGGGCTGACGAAGAAGTCGGAATCATCCAACAAGTCGTGGACGACAAGCGCAAGGCGATGGAAGCCATTGTTTCCATTCTGAACTCTCAGAAAGCGGCGGATGCCGCAGTCAATCGGAGGCTGGCATGACCAAGGTAGACTCAAACACGCCGGTTGGACTCGGCCCAACGGCCGCTCCCAAGGCTGGACAAACAAGCAATCTCGCAAGCTTACCCGAGTCGGTGTTTCCCGGTGACCCGGTGGCCGCCGCCCTGGCGCTGGTCGCGAAGTTCTCCCGTAACTCCAGGGATTTGAACCGGAAGTTCAAGCGCGTTGCGGTGGCGCGAAAACTCGCCGCTCAAACCGCGGAAGTGAAGAACCTACGCAAGAAGGCCGACCAACTGCGCAGTTCCGGGATCGTTCAAGCATCCATCATCGGCGCATCAGCTGGAATGCAAGCTGTATCGCTTGGCTGCAAAGTCGAGGCACACAGCCAGTTGAAGACTCAAGACGTGGCCAACAGGGCTGCAGGCAATGCTACGACCGCCGCCACCCGAGAAGCTGCAAGCTCGGCTGCAGAAGCAGCCAAGCACAGTGCAAGTCTTGCGGGGACTTGGGGGGATAGCCTGGCTGGATTCGGCACGGCCACCATGACCGCGGCGGGCCCCGCGCAAGCCTTTGGCGATGCCAATGTGGCGATCACGGATGCTGAGGCCAAGGCCGCGGGCAATGAGGCGGATCGCCTCCAGGCCATCGCCGAGGAAAACGGAGACGACGCCAAGGAGTGCGAGGAGGTGGCGCAGAAAGCTTTTAGCGCGATCAAGGCCGTTTTCGACGCCAAGCACAGCGCTGAGATGGCTGCCCTGAATCGCTTGGCGTGAGCGAAGCGCCCGCTGGCGGGTGACATCCACAGCAGAACTGGCTGTGCGGGATTGCCTCGCGAGCAGGGCGCCCAGCTGACGGTGAGCACAGCGCAAAAGTGGGTCGCACTTGGACGTTTCGCGCGAGCGAAGCGCCCACTCGAGGTTTCACACGAGGGCGCGGAATCCCTGGGAGTGGGTTGCCGGCCTGACGCGGCCGCGGAAATCCGCTATCTTCGCTGGTGATGAAGCGCATTGCCGTCGCGGCCCTCATGGTCTTCGGGCTCGGGGTCACTCTGGTGGCCACGGAGCAGCCGGATGCGCACGCTCAGGCCAAGCAGGGCGCCAAGAAGACCTCGAAGAAGGGCGCTAAGGGCAAGAAAAGCAAGAAGGACAAAGAGAAGGAAGCCGAGGAGGCCAAGAAGGCCAAGGCCGGCACTAGCGAGGGCACTGGCGAGACAGCAGTCAAAGGCGCCAAGGCGACTCCGGCGGCAGCCGACGGAACGCCCAAAGTCGTCGAGACCAAGGGCGGCGGCGACGGCGGTGTCAAGACCTACACTTTCGGTCCCGTTGCCGTCGAGGGGCGCTTGAAGTCGCCGCAGATCATCTACTTCTTGCGTCGCGTGCGCGCCGAGTTTGCCGCTGGCGACCTGGGCCACCGCTCCTTCATGCGCGAGATGAGCGACACTCGCCGCCATCCCGCACTACGTTGAATCACCCCGCACGCGGCTGCGAACTGAGCCGGGTTGCGCGGAGGCGTCCCCGTCAGACAACACCAAACTGCCCACCCACACAGTGAGGGCGGGCAGTTTGGCGTGAGCATCGGTCGCAGAGCGCGCGAGTTGCGTCGGAGTTGCTCCGCGCTTTGCAGGGCTTCGCTCAGCCGTTGCACTTCCGGCGCTGCAGAGCCAGCTCCCGGCGCCGCACAGACGGCTCACCTCCTCCTCCCGGCCCCAGTTTCGCGTGTTGGCGCCGGCTAGTCCTTCTTCGGGCGCGTCAGTCGCAGCGCGAGCAAGATGCCCGTCAGGGCGCCGCCGCCGCCGCCGATCAAGGCGTCCAGGTCGGTTATTTGGTCGCTCGCGCTGGCAGTTTGGGAAATGAGCTTGAACATGCCGAGCACCGCCATGCCGCCGAGGGAGCCCACGCACATGCCCAACCAGGCTGCGGCAAAGCGTCCGCCTCTGCCGGAGAAGGAGCCGGGGGTTTCGGGCGGGCGCGCCGCAGCGGCCAAGTGATCTTGTTCGCGCTGCGCGTCTTCCCGACGCGGTGGAAGTTCCAAGACGCGGCGCAGTTCCGCGGCGGCGCGGAGGTGAACCTCGTGACCGCGAAAGCTGCGCTCGACGAGCGGTCGTGACGAGCCGTCCTTGTTGATGACGCGCAGGCGAGCGAAGGTCTCCGGAATCTCGTGGCGATGTTGGAAGAAGTGCGAACGCTTAGACCACTCAACCACGACGTCGCGAATGGCGTCACGGAATGCGTCCAGGCGAAACTCCCCGCTCGACGCGCGCAGACGCAAGATTCTGCGAGTCCAGCGAATACGGTCGCTGGCGACTTCGAGGCGAATGCGTCCCGCGCCGCGGAGACCGCTCCAGAGCAGGGCCATGCCAGCCAGTAGGAAACCGATTCCAACGAGTCCGAACCAGATTGGGTTGTGCTGATGAACCTCGAGGGTCGGCGCGTCGCTCTTCACGAATTCGTTAATCTTCGCCGCGACCCGCTGAGTCTCCGCCGCCGTGGTCGGGACCATTCGCCACTTGCGTTCGCCAAGGTCGAGTTGCACTGCGCTGCGAGTGCGCTTGCCGGATTTTACCTCGATGACGCGGGCGCCGCGAAGTTGGTCGAGGGGGAAGGGGCGCACGCGGCGGTTGATGAACGTGGTGCGTTGGTAGCCGCAGAAGTTGTGGGCGCGTTCGCAGCGCAGGACGCCCTTGTCGAAGCCCATCATCGTCAGCAAGATGCCCAGGAAGAGACAGGGAACGACAGCGACCAGCGGACCCCAACGCACAGGAAACGGTCCCCAGAGCACCGTGACGGTCGGCTCCTCGGGGCGGGCTCGGTGTCGATAGGGCGAACTCACCTCCCCCAGCCTAGCGTGGGGAAACGTTCATGTGCGTGCAGCTCGCACCCGGGACAATCAAATCATTTCAGGCCGAGAAACGTCTGAACTGAAGCGAAGTCACAACTCCCCTTGAACCTTCTGGGTTTTTGCCCTCAAAATTCGAACTTCATGGCTGCTGCACCTCCCGCTCAACCCGTCGTCATCCTTCGTGCAGCCGCCGTGTGGGGCACGACGGTGCTCGGCCTGCGCCACCTGGACCCAGGCGCCTCTTTCGAATTGGGGGATGGGCCCACCGCGGTCACCCAGAAGCCTGACGGAGCTCCGATTTCCGACTCTCCGATCCGAGCTGTCGGCTCGGGCTGGGAGCTACATGTGCGTGGCGCTACCGGTGGCACCTTGTTCCTACGAGGGCGGCAAGAGGATCCCGCGCAGCTGGCACAGACAGGTGCGCCCATCGCGATCGTCGCAGGTGACTACGGGCTGATCCAATATGGGCCCAACTTCAGCGTGTTCTTCCAGTTCGCGCATGCACCGCCAGTACTCAAACAGCGGTTGAAGTTCGAATGGTCGCTGTTGCTCGCGTTCATCTTTTCCTTCGTCGCCGTGATTGGTGGGCTTGCATTGATTTGGGCCATCACCACGCCAATCGGCATTCCGAAGCCCTTGGAGCTGACCAGCCAACGCGAACTTGCGCTGCAGTTCAGCATGAAGGAAGAGGACATCGAGCCACCCAAAGACACCAGTGACGAAGATGGTGACAAGGGCAAGGGCGTCAAAGATCCCGGTGCGAAGGACAAGAAGGAGCAAGGTGGGGGCAAGAAGATCAAGGGCGCCGAGGGCTCCCTAGGGCGTCAGGGCAAGGCCGAAAAGACTGAGCAGACCGGCGAGATCCGCAGCGGTCTCGGCGGCATGGCAGAAGCGTTGAACAGCGACGTCGGTGAAGAGGTTCGCAAGACCTTGGGTACGATCAGTTCCGTAGCGGATGCCCTCGGCGGTTTGCGTTCGGACAACATCGTTCTGGGCAGGGGCTCTGGGACCGGGCTCAAGGGTAGTGGTCCCGGTGGTGGCGGTACCGGCGAGGGCGTGCCCTTTGGTTCGGGAACTTTGGATACCGGCTGGGGGCCGGGTCGCGGTGGTGGATTTGGTTCGGGACGCGGCGGCCCCGGTGGCCGTGGTCGAGGTGGTCACGGCAAGGGCGGCAAAGGTGGTGGTGACGGTAGCGGAACCGGCAAGGGCAAGGGCAAGGGGACCGGCGAGCGCAAGATCAAGGGCAAGGACTCTCCCAAGCCGGGCCAAGGCCTGTCCCCGTCACAAATCTCGCGTGTGGTCATGTCGCGCTATGGTGCCTTCCGCGCGTGTTACGAGGCGGCGGCCGCTAGAGACCCGAAGCTGGCGGGTAGCGTCAGCGTGAGCTTCAGCATCAGTCGTGGCGGTTCTGTGTCCGGCGCAAATATCGGCGGTTCGTCCTTGGGCAACCCCCGCGTGGAAGGCTGCATCAAGCGTCAGTTCACCCGCTTGTCCTTCCCCTCGGCCGACAAGCCGACAAACGCTGGTTGGACATTCAGTTTCCGGCCGAGCAAGAAGTGACCTCGGCGCCCATCGGCAATCGGCCGAGTCGCTCTCCGAAACCACCAAGCTCATACGGCGCGGTCGGCACGGTCATGGCATAGTGTTTCGTAGGTTCGTAGCCGAGGACGTTATTATGGGACGAATGCCGGGATTCTTATGCATTGGGGTGGGGGCTCTGTCCCCCAGGCCGGGGGCTTTGGCCCCCGTTCGGATGCTGGGCGTGCTCGCCCTGGGTGTTGCGCTGGCCGGCTGCGGCGAAGAGGAGGAGACGCGCACCCTTCAGCCTCAAGTGCTGGGCATGACCAGCCAGATCGGCTCCATCTACGACGATGGCGAGATGACCTTGTACGAGGTCAAGATGCCGGTGGCGTTTCCCATAAAGGCGCCGACCCAGGCCGAGCAGGCCTCGCTGAACGCCAATCCTGTGGCTCCTTACCCGGCCAAGCCTTGGGTGACGACGGATGACGTCAAAGTGCAGATCAGTTGGACGCTGACCAACCTCGATCCCGATACCCACGCCGTAGAGCTACTGATCGACCCTTGGAATGAGTTCGGCCGCTACTGGCCCGGGCTCGCCCTCGTGGATGCGGACAACGGTGAGTTTCAGCCAAATCTGAGCGGCATCGACATCTTGATGGAGCTGCCTGGCACGGCGAGTGGTCGCTCTTCTCGTCGGCGCGGCACGTTCACCTTCCAAGACATGAACGAGCTGGCTATCGACTTTGCGACCGTGATGAACATCATCGCGACGGCGCCGCCGCCTGACCCCAACGCGGAGTACGATCAAACCGTGACTCTTGCTAACCACGCTTTTGCTGTCGAGAACAAGTCGTACAATGACTTGTTGGTCAAGGGCTACATCCCGAACGTTGTTCCCGCACTCATCGGTATCGATGCCGGGTTGCGTACCCGGGAGCCAGCGAACATTGCCCTCGAGATCGTGGTTGAAGTCGTGGATTTGGGCAGCGAGCGCGTTATCAAGCGAGATGAAAAAGATGCCGTGATTCCCGAACCGACGAACTTCATCACCGTCGGTTCGGCCGCCGCGCCCTAGACGGCGGCGCGGGAGCGGCCGCTCTGCTAGCGAGTTGACGCCCAACCCGGCGGCGGAGAAGCTCCATCTTGGGGATGCGTGAACCACTGGAAATCGACGACCTGGCGCACGCCTTCTTTGAAGCGGTCTCGGACGCTCGGGTCGGTGTCGTCGTCGCGTCGGCGGCCACCGAGCGGCCGGAGATACGATTCGCCAATGCGCGAGCTGGTGAGATCCTGGGCCGACCCGCCCAAGACTTGGTGGGCCGCGATGCCCTCGAGGTAGTTGCGCCTGAAGAACTGGGTCGCGTCGAAGAAATGGTCGGGGCGGCGGTGCGCAGGGAAGTGACGCCGTATCACTTCGAAACCGTGTCGTGCAAAGCGGACGGCACCCGCGTGCCCGTCGAAGTCGCCCTGAGCTTGATCGACCGAGGGCACGAGCTGGTGTCGGTGTCTCTAGTCAAAGATATCACTGAGCGGCGACGCGCGATCTCCGACCTGGAGCGATCGGAGCAGCGCCTGCGTCAAGTCATCGAGTCGGCGCCAGTGGCCGTCTGGATATTGGACGACCGACGCATCTTCTACGCGAACCCCGCCGCCGTGAGCCTGTTCGGCTTCGAGTCGGCCGAGGCAGCGTTGGGGCGTGACCCGAAGGAGTTCCTGGCGACTAGCGAAGCTTCCCAGTTGGAACAACGGCTCTCTGCCATGCTGGTGCAACGGCGCAAGTTGCCTCCTCAGGAGTATCGTATCAGGCGTACTGACGGCAGCGTGATCCTGGTGGAGGTCAGCTCCATTGCGATCGAGTGGGACGGGATGCCCGCGGTGCTCTCTTTTGGTCGCAACGTAACGGAGCGGCGCCAGGTCGAATCGCGCTGGCTACAAGCCGACCGCTTGGCGGCGTTGGGCCTATTGGCCGGCGGGATGGCGCACGCCATCAACAACCCACTCACATACGTGCTCTTGAACTTGGAACACGTGAAGAGTTCCTTGCCTCGGGTCGTGGTCTCCGGGGATGAGGGCGCCGGCGCCATTGCTCGCCTCACCGAAGCTCACCAGGGTATCGAGCGGATTGCGCAGGTAGTGAAACGCATGCGCGCCTTCTCTCGGGTGGAGGAGCGAACGCGCAGCAAGGTGAACGTTAAGGCTGTGCTCGAGGGTGCGATGGAACTCGTGGGTCATGAGCTGCGTCATCGCGGCCGCCTCACGACCGAATACGGTGATGTGCCTCCCATCAACACGAGTGCCGCCCACCTGGAGCAGGTGTTCCTGCATCTGTTGGTGCACGCTGCTCAATCTCTGCCCGAAGATGACAGCGCAGAGGTTCGGATCGAACTCGGAGCGGTGGAACCGGCGCAGGTGATGGTCTCGGTTACGCTGGTGGGCTTGGCGCTCGAGCCGGAAGCTCTGTCCAATGTATTCGAGCCCTTTTTCGCCGCGCGGGGAGACGACGAAGCCACGCGCGTCGGGTTGCCTTTCTGCCGTGCAGTGGTCAGCGCCATGGGCGGAGAGCTCCTGGCGGAGAGCGACGCAGCTGTGGGCACGACGTTCCGGATCATTCTCCCAGTCGGGGTTCTGGAGTCGGAGCCGCCGGTGTCGGAGCCAGGCGCTAGCTTGGCGGACATTCGCAGCGATCGGCCTGCAGTGTTGGTCGTGGACGACGACCCGGGCATCGGCGGTGCGATGAGCGTGGCTCTGGAGGACAGTTGTGACGTGACGTACCTGGCAAGCGCGTTGGAGGCCCGCGACCGGCTGATTGCTGGTGACCGTTACGACATCGTTTTCTGCGACATGATGATGCCAGACTTGGACGGTGAGGCGCTGTGGGAAGTGCTGCATCGGGTTCGCCCGGAGCAGGCGGCTCGCTTCGTATTCATGACTGCAGCGGGCGCACACCCCAAAGTTGCAGACTTTTTTCGACGCACGGACTGCGTGCGTTTGGACAAGCCTTTTCGTTTGGACGACGTACAGCGCGCTGTGTCACAGGCCAAACCGGGTTGAAGCTCAGTCCGGCGCTCCGGCATCGAGGGACACGGGTTCGACGGGAAGCCGCCCCTCGCCACCCTGGGTCGGGGCGAGCTGGCCAAAAAGCTTCTGAGATAGGACGCGCAGGTCATCCGGACCCAGAGCCAACCGCATTCGCACTGTGCGCCCCCGAGCGACAATCTTCGCGCTTTCCAGAGGGTTTCGCCCGAGATCCAATTGAATCAGCCCGCCCGGATCGTTGGAAAAGCCGGTCAGGATGCGCGCTACTTCCGTAGCGAGGTTTTCGGCTCCGCAGCCGAGCACCACGCTGATCTTCACCGGTGCGAAATCCACGCCTATGGCCGCAGCGCGCACTTGAGCCAGCGGGCTGGCACGCGCCACTTCGAGGCCGGTCATGCGCGTCAGCCACCCCGGCGGCAGAAGCAAGCTCATGACCAATGCGTGTTCACCGACTTCGTGACGCAGACCGGAGTGCGCCTCGCTGCTGCGCACGTTGGGGTTTCGTCCTTCTGCGGTATCCACGGCGACTCGCAACGTGCGTCCCTCGCCAAGGAGCAGTGGGCCCGACTTGCGCAAAGCGATCTCGCCCCGGGTCGACCCGCGGTCCCGCACGCTGGAAAAGGAGCCCAGCTTGGACCGGAGTGGATCGCCGCCCCTTGCCCGCACCACGCGCTCGACGCACTCCAAAGTCAGGTCGAGGTCGAAGCTGCCCTGGGCCACAACCCCGACGTCCAGGGGCTCGTCGCTCTCCACGGTTGGCACGAAGAGCGCCAACTCCTTTAGGTGCTGCAGCGGGCTGTCTCGGCACAGCTCGTCGATGGCACCCAAACCCTGCAGGTTCCGGCCCTGGGTCAAGATGCTCTCGCCCCATTCGCTCTGCCGCAAAGCATCGGCGTCCACGGTGACCAGCAGAACCACGTCCTCGGGCACAGCACCCAGGGCTGTCAGGCGAACGGGTTCCGGCTCCGCAGGCGTGCGCCATAGCACCGCTGCCACGCCCGCCAGCATCAGGACGATCAAGATCGTTTCGGCACGACGTTCGCGAGACATGACAGCTATGGACGCCTTCGCACTGTAGGTCAGGCCGCGGCCCCGTTCACATCCCAAAGTCCGACTATGCAGACACTAGGGGCAGAAACGGCGGCGTGCGCTGCTCAGTGTTGTCGACTCAACTCTGAAATGCAGTTCGAGAAGGGCCGCGGCCCAACTGCTTCTGGGACTCTCGCCGGCGCTCTCACCCGCCCCTTTCACTACCCCGACGCTTAGCCGTCGTGGGCGCGACGGCCGTCGCTGCAGCGCCGCCCCTCGGGGCGAGCAGGAAAGACTCGCCGATTCAACGGTGAGCGCCGCGGCAACAAGGAGCGGCGTCCGCTCACCTCGGCGTACAAGGCGCGCAGCTCAGCAATCGTCTTGGGGTCGGAGCTCTTGGCGGTTTCCGCATGTTCCTCGCAGAGCGCGACGATGCGCTCGGCGATGAGCAGGCGGCGCACCTTGGATCTGCTGTTCGAGCCCTGGGTGGAACAAACTTCACACTTGCGCCTCATGCTCTCGACGTTGCGGTGGTGCACGTCCGCGGGCCAAGTTTGAGGGTAGTTATAGAAGTGCGCCCGGATCTTTCGAATGCTTTTCCAACCACTCGACGACAACCTGTTCCGGTCCCGTGCCCGTCAGACGACCGAGTTCTTGTATTCCGGTCGGGCTGGTGACGTTGACCTCGATGAGCCGGCCGCCAATCAGGTCCAGCCCCACAAAGTACAGGCCGTGCTTTCGCAGGGATTTGCCAATGTCTCGAACGACCTCGTCTTCTTCTTTCGTCAGCTCCGTGGGCTTCACGATGCCGCCTACATGGATGTTCGCTCGGATGTCGTCGGCGCGAGGCACCCGTAGGATCGCGCCCAGAGGCTCACCGTGCAGCATGATGACGCGCTTGTCACCCTCGCTGATTTCGGGGATGAACTCCTGCACCAGGGCCAGCTGACGGCCTTCTGCGGTGAGCAGGTCGATCAGGGCGCGGTTGTTGCGGTCGCCACTGGTGAGCGCGACGACGCCGCTGCCTCCCGCTCCGTCCAGCGGCTTGAGGACGGCGCGGCCGCCCACGTCGACGAGGAAATCCAGAATGCGCTCGGGCTCGGCGGTGACCAGGCTCTTCGGCATGTGCTCTGCGAAATGGAAGGCGAACAGTTTTTCGTTCGCGTCTCGCAAACCGCGGGGCGAGTTGACGACCAGAGTTTCCCTCGCCACCAGATCGAGCTGCTGGGTGAGATGTCCGTATTCCGAGTCGAAGGGTGGGTCCTTGCGGATCAGCACGGCGTCTAGACTGGCTAGCTCGACCTCGGAAGTCTCTCCCATGGTCACGTACGGCGGTGAGTTGGTCACACGCAGGGGTCGAGCGATCGCACGCACATCCCGCCCGTAGTTCAGGAGCTGCTGCGGCAGGCAATGCAAGGTTTCGTGGCCACGGGCGATCGCGCCACGCATGAGCGCGAAACTCGTATCCTTGTCGGGCAGCATGGATTCTGCCGGATCCATTACGAATAGAAAACGCACGTTGGGTCGCCTCTTTTCAAACAGGAGCGCGCATCGTATCAGTTTCGTGTGACTCGCCACATACAAGCCGTAAGGCTGGGCTGGGTGGCCGCGGCGGCCGCGTTGCTGCTGTCCCTCTTGGCTGCGATTCCCAGCGCCGAGGCCGTGGCCCTACGTCGCGCCGCCGCCACCGAGAACATCCTCGCCAGTCGCGCTGCGGTGAAGGTCATGCAAGCCGGGGGCAATGCTGTGGACGGAGCTGTCACCGCCGCGCTGATGGGCGGTGTGGTGAGCCCGACCTCGAGCGGCATTGGCGGCGGCGGCTTTGCGGTGGTCTGGCTTGCAAAGGAAAAGCGCGCCATCGTACTCGATTTTCGTGAGACCGCGCCCGCGGGCATCGATGTGGCGGCCTTCGAATCCCGACCCTTCGCGCACGCGCAACGCGGCAAGTACACCGGCGTGCCCGGTGAAGTGCGTGGTCTGCATCAGCTCCATTCCAAGTATGGGAAGCGGCCCTGGAAAGACGTCGTCGAGCCGGCGGCGCGCACCGCCAAGCAGGGCTTTGGGGTCGGGAAAATGCTCGCGGGCTCTCTCGCGCGCTATGCGAGTAAGTTGCGTCGCGACCCCGGTTTGGCGAGGGTCTTCTATCCCAATGGCAAGCCAGCGGCGGTGGGTGGTCGCATCACGCGGCCGAAGCTCTCCAAGACCCTGGAGCTCATCGCGGCCGGCGGCCCACCGGCTTTCTACACGGGCGCGGTGGCTCGAGACATCGTGGCGAGTTGCCGCAGTGCAGGCGGCGCCCTGACGGAAGCGGATCTCGCAGGCTATCGCCCCGTGGAGCGTGCCCCTCTCCATCTAAAATGGGACGGGCACGACGTCTACACCATGCCGCCGCCCTCTGCGGGGGGCCTCATGGCCGTGCAGACCTTGGCTCTGTACACGAAAGCGGAGCTGGTTCGGCTCGGGCGCAAGAGCGGCGCCTATCAGCACCTCCTGGCCGAAGCCATGCGAGGCGCGATCGCCGATCGCATGCGGCATGTGGGTGATCCGGACCACGCGAAAGTCGACGTCGCGAAGCTCAACTCGGCGGCGCGCCTGAAGCGGCGCCGAGCCAAGATCGCCGTGGATCGCACTCACACCCTGCCTCGATTCGGGCTCGAGGAACACGGAACGCACCACTTGGTCACCTCGGATACTGACGGAAACGTGGTCTCGCTGACCACGACCGTGAATCGGACCTTTGGATCCAAGCTGGTCGCTTCAGCCAGCGGTGTTGTGCTCAACGACGAACTCGATGACTTCACCAAGGCCAAGGACGTCGCGCCCTTTGGGATGAAGGTCAGCCCCAACCGTCCCCGCCCGGGCGCGCGCCCAGTGTCCAGCATGACGCCAACGATCGTGGTCAAAGACGGCAAAGCCGTGCTTGCCCTGGGCGGTTCCGGAGGTACCACCATCGCGACGAATGTGACTCAGCTCTTGGTCGCGACCTTGGCCTTCGACCTCAAGCCCCAGACGGCGGTGAAGCTGCCTCGATTCCAGGTGCCCAATCGGGGGGCGACGATCTTGCTGGAAGCGGGAGCCAGTCAGAAGCTCAAGGACGATCTGGCGTTCCGAGGCGAGATTGTGGGCACCGTGCGCTTCACGATGAGTGCCGTGCAAATGCTTTCACTCCGGAACGGCCAAACCTTGGCGGCTTCCGACCCCCGAAAGTTCGGCGGCGCGGTCGTGCGCTAAGGTTTGGGCGACAGCCACGAAGCTAGTTGCATTGACTCGATTGATCTGACCCGGTTGTTTCGGGCCTGGTGCCCATGATTCAACACGTCTTTCTGCGATGACGGCAAACTCCCTGCATCGAGGAATACGCCGCAGTTGGACCGACTGTATTGGTCGCTCGTGTTAACTGTTGGCCGCTGGATTTTTGGGGGATGTGCCGGAAGCTGCCGTCATCGACGGTTCATCGCGGTGCGAGCTAGGGCGTCACCCGCAAGTCCAGAAGTTTGTCCGCAACACGAAATCCCCTTCGCCAGAGAGCGCTTGGCGCCCTCTTTCGCGCGCCGCAGCGACATGTCGCATGCGCTCCCACATGCCCATGGCGCTTGCAACCCATCGCGCCGAGGCGCATCCTTTCCAATCACAGGATCCAAGGTTCCGGGGAGGAAAAATGCACCGCATCACGTTGACGCTCTCTCTCTCTCTCGCGGTGGTAGGCTCCGTCGCTTGCGCCTCCGACTCGAAGTCCGAGTCGACGCGACTGACGCAGCCACTCTCCGGCCCCGGCGCAGGCAACGACGACGGCGGCGATCACGGCGCAGACCAACCCTGGGTCGACTGTCGTAACCGCAAGCACCAGCGAGCCGCTGATCCCTTCGGCCCAGTGATCTCCCACGGCGTGCGCGAGGCTCCCGGCTTTCGCCGAGGCCGCTTTGGCGCCAAGGCGCGCCGCGCGTTTCGACGAGCGTCGTTGCAGATGGGCTTTCCCCGACCCGGCTTCCTGCTGACGGACATTCAGTTGCCCTCCACCGATGTGAGCGAACCTCAGGTGGCCCGTCTCGTCATGAGCGCCATCGCGCTGGCCGATCTCGAGGCCCCCGCCGCGCCGCAAGTCACCGCGCGGCGACAGCTCGGCAGCGACGGCAACGCACACACCCTTTGGGACATTGGCTTCTTCCACCAGCAGGTGCCGCTCAGCCCTGGGCGCTGTCAGCTCAGTGTGCAGACCGGCGAAGCCTCTGGCGCCCGCTTGTTCTGTCGCTTGCCGGATGAAACGCCGCTTCGCTTCGATGCCTTCAACGTCGCCGAAGACACCGCGCTGGAGAGCGCGAAGCTCGCCGCGGAAATCGACACCAGCCAGGCGACTATCAGCGCCCGGTACGAAGCGCGCGGCGCGCGGGCAGTCGCTCGTTTCTACGCCATCCTCTCCGATGGCCGCAACGAGCTCATCGTGCACATCGACGGAAACGGCGAGGTGCTATCCGTCGGCTCCAACGAACGCGCGTTTACTTTCGCGGGCTACGATCTCGACTACTTGTCGGGCTTCAAGCCCGCCATCACCGCACCGGTGCCCGTGGGACTCGGTTTCCCCGAGGTGCTCGACACCATGGGTCACGTGGATGGCCTGACGAGCTGCAAGCGCTTCGGTGGCGAGCAGCCACAGCGCGGATTTGCGGTCTGCCACAATGACATCTTGCGCTCGCCGGGCAGCGGCAATCCATACCTTCAACCGGTGGTCGCGCCCCGTTCCGATGATGACTTCACGAACCCGGCTGGCGCGCCCGCGTCCTTCCCAGACCCGCTGCCGCCTCAGGATTGGGTGTTCAGTGACAGCTTTCCCGGCGGTGCTCCGATGCATTCGACGCTGACGGACGTGACGGGGTTTCCGCTCGGAGATGAGTTCCTGCTTTACCTAAGGGCAGATCCGTCGCAGCTGCAGCAACAACCCTACGGTCCGGCCCACCACGCAGAGCTGCAGATGTTCTCCAACGCCGGTCAGCGCCAGCGCTACTACAGCTTTCTCGACCTGCGCTTCTCGCCGGGCAATCAGGATCGCTTCCGCACCGAGCTCACCGCCCACTGGAATCGGAGTTTCGAAGGGAGTGGGCAGAGATTCAACAGAGGCGGCCGAGCGGGACGTTTCATCGTCAAGGTGTCGGACGTGCGTCCGACGCAGTTCGGGCAACCTGTTGGAGACGTGGCCTTCGATGGCTCGGTCGACGGGTCCTTGTTTGCACACGAGTACCACCACCACATCCAAGAAAGCCTGTTCGAGGACGAGAACTGGACGCCCTTCAACGGCGTCGAAGTCCTGTTCCCCTTCATGAACGTCGATTGTTCCCCGGAGCCCGAGTGTCGGCGCCGGGTCCGCATACTGGAGGGCACCGCCGATGGCTTCGGCGCCTTGGCGGTCGGTCGAGGCGCCATCGGCACGTCCTACGCCTGGGACCAAAGCCTCGAGCAGCTGGGTGCGGTCTGCGCCAGTCGGGAAGGCTACGGCCCGATGCAGCTTGCGCCCGGCACGCGGGCCGTGTGCAACAATCGCACCTTTGGCATGTGGGATGACCCTGATGCCACCTGCGGAGCTGCCGACGAGCAGTTCGGGCTGGCGCGTCAAGGGGTCGTCAGCGGCGCGATGTACTTGTTTCAACGGCGCTTGCTGCAAGGCGGCGTGACGAAGACTCTTGCCGGCTTGCCACTGTTGGAGGCCGAGCGCGCCTTGCAGCAGCTGACGGATGGCGAGCTCGACTACTACCAGCAGTTGCTGGTGTACCTGTCCGCGCAGCCCGCGGACACCGTGCGCCGCTACCAATATGCCGCCCGGGCGGCTTTCGTGGAAAAGGGCGTCTTTTCCCCGTCACTGCATTTCATCAATGTGTTTTTCGGTGGCGATATCGATGACCGCCTCGACGTGCGTTGTGACGCTCCTGCTTGCAACGCCAGCAGCGCGTTGCAGCTCAGCAGTCTGTCGCTGACGCTGTCTGGCCCGCTGAATTGGGACGACGATCCCGATGATCCGGGCGCGCAGATGCCGGTATTCGACGGGTTTGCCCCACCAGGTTCTGCCTACAACAATACGTTCCTGCCACCGGGCGCGCCGCCGCAAACCCTGACCTGGCTCGAGCTCAGCGACAATCCCGGTTTCAACGGGCAGACAGGCTTCTTCGGCCGCACTCAGTTGCTCAGCGATCCAATGGCGCGGCTCAACTGCGCTCCCAACGGCTTCTTCCGGCCAACCGCACCGCAGCAAGGCTTCCGCGACGCCGTGCGCGTGGCAGCTCAAAGTAGCGGCCGCGTCTACTATCGTCTGC
The DNA here is from genome assembly GCA_965222375.1 of Polyangiaceae bacterium. Taxonomy (GTDB): domain Bacteria; phylum Myxococcota_A; class Polyangia; order Polyangiales; family Polyangiaceae; genus JACKEA01. Next base: position 1,058,857 of record CBDCTZ010000015.1, on the reverse strand, counting down.
GCCAATGCCTGGCCGGCAGCGGGCCCGACGACGCCGGCGCCTGCGTGGTCAGCACGCAAGGAGCGACACCGGCGTTCATGACCGTCCAACTTGCGCCTCCGGGCTGCTCGTGTCGCATGCCAGGCGCACGAGTCTCGACTCAGTGGAGCTGGCTCCTGCTCGGGCTGGCCCTGGGCCTGAGGCGCAGGAAGCGCCGATGAGTCGAGATTTGTGGATGCTTGCGACGGCGCTACCCGTGGTCGTCGCCTGCGGTGGTAGCACCGAAGACGACCCGAGCTACCCAACCAGTGGCTGCCCGCCCAGCCACGAGATGGTGGACGGCGTGTGTCGAGTCAAGGAGATCTACTTTGCCGGTGGCGAGTTCCTGATGGGGCGCGGCTACTGCGACAAGGCGCTGGCAAAGGAAGAGCCGCCCAACGTGGACGACTGCCCGTTCACGGATGAGCCGCACCTGGTGCGCGTGGAGCCCTTCTGGGTAGATGCGACCGTGGTGACGGTCCAAGACGCGAACCCAAGTGAAAACTGCCCTTCGGGCGCCATCGAATGTGGCGCAACTCACCATCCGCGTGTGCAGCTATCCTCGGCTTATTCAGACTGGTGGGACTACCCTCAGAAGTGGAAACAGCGGTCGCCGCTTGACAAAGCATGTGCCAAGTTCGGCAAGCGCCAGCTGCGCGAAGCCGAGTGGGAGTGGATTGCGACCGGAGGCGGCACTCGCGAGTATCCATGGGGAGACGAAGCGCCCAGCTGTGATCGCGCGAACATCGACGTGGAGCGCTGCGGCATGCGCGGCAGAACCATTCCCGAAGTCCTGTACGAGGGCCTGTCCGAAACCGCCCGCTATCCGCCCAGTCCGGAAGGTGTGTACGACCTGATCGGCGGCGCGCCCGAATGGGTCGCGCCCTCCCCCGGCGCCTACCCAGCCGACGTGAACTACACGCCCAACCCGCCCTTTGCACCACCCTGCCCAGACGACTGCGAATGGCCCATCCAAACCCTAGCCATGACCCGCGGTGGCAGCGCCACCTCGCCACCCGAGCACTGGCGCCCGGCGTACCGCAGCGTGGGTTTCCACATTTCATTCCGCTGCGCCCGCTCGGCGGAGTAGCGCGGCGAGCGAAGCGCGCACGCCCGCCCGTTACGAAGCGCCGATGGCGGCAAGCTCCGGCACATCCGACCAAAACAAACGTCAACGCGCCAGCCAGACCGCGCGACCTGGCCATCCGCGCGACCTGGCCATCCGCGCGACCGAACCCGTATGCGGAGGATAGCCGTGCTAACCTTTGCCGATGGGCGCGCCAGAGAAGGCTCCGGCAACGTATGAGGATGTGCGCGATGCGCCGGCACACGTGGTCGCTCAGGTCATTCACGGCGTTCTGCACACTCATCCACGACCCGGTGTGCCCCATGCTCGCGCCAGCACGAAGCTCGGCGCCAGTTTGGATGGGCCATTCGATTCGGGGCGCAGTGGACCCGGCGGTTGGATTCTGTTGTTTGAACCGGAGCTGCACCTCGGTCCGAGTCCAGACATAGTGGTTCCCGATCTAGACGGCTGGCGGCGCGAACGCATGCCAACCGTTCCAAGCGATGCGTTCATCACACTCGCGCCCGATTGGGTGTGCGAAGTTCTCGCTTCATCGACGCGGAAGTTGGACCGCTCGGACAAGATGGACGTTTATGCGCGCGAAGGGGTGGGCCACCTGTGTTTGTGGAGCCGACCGACCGCCTTCTCGAGGTGTTTCGACTTGCCGGCGGAGCGTGGGTTCGGGTGGGCTCATGGCACGATGACGATGAGGTCCGGGCCGAACCCTTCGACGCGGTACCCCTCGACTTGGCTGCACTGTGGGTCTGAGCCCGTCGGTGGAGCGGTCTTGTCAGGCGGCGGTTGCGATTCCAAAGCTGGACGAACCCGGCTTCAGCTCCCCGTACCGCGATGGCAGCATCCAGGACGCAGCGAAAGTCGACCAATTGGCCAAGGCTTCCGCTGCGCCTACGTAGCCAAGGCGAAGCGGCAACGTGAACTCGCGCGCAGGTTGCCGTCTGCGAAAGGCCGATGACGCCAAGCCACGGAACACCCAACAAGACAGGTGCAACTACCGCAAGGAAGCGACGACGAGTTCGGCGCTTTCGGGTTCGTTCAGGTCCGTGGCTACGGCGTAGCCAACACCACGCCGCTCGACGGCGGCGATGGAGTATCCGCGCCGAGACCCGACGTACACGGGCGTGTTGTAGACGACGCGGGGCTCCAGGGTCGCGCGCAAGGGTACGCGCTTGGAGTTGTAGACGTACAGGGTCACGCGGCGACCGCCCAGGTTGTAGCGAAGAGACGCCGCGCGTTGGTTGCGCGCGCCACGCACGGGAACGACGCTGGCCCCTTCCCAGTGTGCGCCATACAAGCTGGGCACGCGCACCGGCACGCCGACCTCGGGCTCGAAGCGTCGGGCCAGGGTGGGCTCGGTGACACTCGGCTTTTCGGCACGCACGTGGTGGGAAACCAATTCGTCGATGAGCTGCTCGACCCCAGCGGTGACGGCGCCGGCACTGGAGGTCAGGCCGGCATGAGCGCTTGCAGAGGCTCCGGTGTTCAGAGCGTCCCCGGACTTGGAGCGACCCGCCGCGAAGTAGAGCGCGACCGTTGCAGCCAGAGCGAGGGGCGCAATGCTCCGCCAGGACAGGGGCGTCATGGGTTGAGGCGGGGCCGGCGCCTGCTCCCGCGCTCGCTCGGCGGCGAGGGCGTCTGCAATGCGCGCCTTGAACGCGCTGCTCACTTCCACGTCTGCGAGCACCGCGCGGCGAGTGCTCGTGCGCATCGCATGGTCCAGGCGGATCTGTTCGGCGCAACGCTGGCAATCCACGACGTGTTGCTCGACCGTCAGAACCTGGTCGGGTGCGAGCTCGCCATCGGCGAAGGCATCGAGCAGGGGTAGTACGCGCCTACAGTTCATCCCGAGCTCGCTTTCTTCGCTCGGTAGTCCGCGAGGTCAACAGGCCCGTCGCCAACAGCGCTTTCGGGTCCAACGATCCCCAGCTCTCGCGCTTGATCGTACAGCCGCGCTTTGAGCAAGCGCCGCCCGCGGTGCAGTCGCGACATCACCGTCCCGATGGGGCAGCCCATGATCTCGCCGATTTCCTTGTAGGAGAGTTCTTGCACGTCAGCCAAAACCACCGCGAGGCGGAAATCTTCCGGCAACTCGTCGAGGGCCTTCTGGATTTCCTTTTCGAGCACGCGCCTAAGGGCCTGCCCTTCCGGGTCGCGCAGCGCCGCCATGCTCGAGGTGCTGACCCAGCCATCGGCCAAGGGGTCTGCGTCCGGTCCTTCCAGGACCGACCGCTCCAAGCCGCCTCGGCGGTAGCGGTTGATGAACGTATTGGTCACGATGCGCAGCAGCCAGGCGCGCATGTTGGTGCCCGGTGCGAACTGCTCGCGCGCTCGGAATGCTTTGACCAGCGCGTCTTGAACGAGATCTTCCGCCTCGGGGCCGTTGCGGGTCAGCCGGGTGGCGACGGCCAGCAGGGCGCCGAGGTGTTGGAGGGATTCGCGCTCGAACTCGTCGGGTTCTGAGGGATTCTGATTCACGGGGATTAAGGACCTTCTGACGTCCTGAACCCTGGAAACCTAAGGCTTATTCCTTGGATTGTCTGGAATCCCGATCCCGTTTTTCCAGCTCATCCAAGCGCTCGGACACCCGCCGAACCTCGTCTTTCAGCTCCTTGAAAGCTGAAAAGTTCGGTAATACCGCGCGGATACGCTCATCGATGGTGTGCTGCCAGGCCTCGATGGTCGCTCGGAGCCCTTTTTGGGAGCCGTCTTTGCTGTCGGACAACACTTCCTCCAAAGGTGGCGGAATTTCTATGGTTTCGCCTTCTCCTGCCTCTTTGTTCATCAATCGCCCGATCGGCGTTTCCCGGAGAGAAGACAGCAGTTTTTCGCCCCGATGGCGAATCAGCGCTTTGAGGGTGGGCAGGGGGATGCCCCGAGGCCGAGCCTTGAGTTCTTCGGAGATGATCAGCGCCAGAGTGACGTCAGTTTTGTCCTCTTTACTGGCGTTATCGATGATCTGGACGTCTTCGCCGGCACGCACCATGTCCGCTATCTGCAATAGCGTCACGTAGCGGCTGTCCTTGGTGTCGTAGAGCTTGCGGTTGGAGTAGCGCTTAATGACGCGCCGCTCCACGGCGACCGCTTGCTCTCGCTCCTCCGTTTCGGACATTCAGCCCTCGAAAGTGGCCCGGCCTACGGGCCACCTAATGGCATCTCATCAGGAATGCCGCACAGCGTCAAGCCTGTGCGTACGCCCAGATGCCCCAGTCGGAGCTCAGAACGAGAAGCCGAGCTGGCTGCCCGCGTGCTGCTCGGCCTGGCAGAGTTCGAGGATCATCTCCAGGAAGCTCTCAAAGGACGAACGCCGGAGGCCAATCTCGTTCATCCAGGCAATCACTTCGTACTCCCCGGACTCGCTCACAGCGGTGGGATTGAACACGAATAGCGTCGTGGCTTGCATGTCGATCCCAAACGGAATCAGCACTTTCGGCTTGAAACGCGATGGAGGACCCAGCTCTGGCTCCGGAGTCTCCGCGGCCTCGAAGGCGGCTCGCGCGAGGTCGTCGTACATGCGGCGCCCGAGACTGGCGGTGCCGAGCAGAGTGGCTCCGTCGTAGAATCGGGGCCATCCGTCGAAGAGGAGCAGGAACTCTCGATAGCTGGGGGGCAGGGCCCGCCCCAAGCGTTGTTCCGCAACGCGGACCGCCGTGTCGGAGGCGCCCTTGTGGCCGTCCAAGCCGAAATCTCGGTACGGCATGGTGCGAAGGATTTGGGCCTGAGCCTCTCGGATTTCTTTCAATAGCTGGGCGACGGGCATCGGTGGGGTCTCCGGTCTCGAACCTATGCGTATCGGCTCGGTTGGCCCAAAAAACGGAAGACCGACTTCGGGCGCAGCCGGCTATTGTGCGGTGGTGACGGAGGAAGCCGCTCTATCGGCACGCAGTCTGAGCGCCGGCTACGAAGGTCGCAGAGTGCTGCATGACCTGGATTTCCAGCTGAATCCGGGGGAGCTCGTCGCAGTGCTCGGTGCGAATGGAGCCGGCAAGTCCACTCTACTCAAAGTGCTCGCGGGAACCCTCGAACCTACGTCAGGGGAAGTGCTCCTCCAGGGCACGCCGCTTCCAAGTCTCTCACGACGTGAGGTGGCTCGCCGTATCGGCGTCGTGCCCCAGGACAGCGCCGTTGCCTTTGGATTCACCGTGCGGCAGGTCGTAGCGATGGGCCGTGCGCCGCATCAAAGCGGCCTGATGCTGAGCAGCCCGCGGGACGAAGAGGCCGTGTCCAAAGCCCTGGATGCCTGCGACTTGGGTGGCCTAGGGGGCCGCCGCGTGACCGATCTATCCGGAGGTGAGCGCCGGCGGGTGACGATCGCGCGGGCGTTGGTTCAGGACGCCGCCATCTTGCTGCTCGATGAGCCGGCCGCCTTTCTCGACGTGCGCCACGGCCTGGCGCTTTTCGAAATCGTGCGCCGGGAGATCTCCGAACGGCAGCTAGCATGCCTCGCCGTCGTCCACGATCTGGCCCAGGCCGCGCGCTTCGCGGATCGTGTGATCTTGCTGTCCGATGGCCGCGTGGCGGCCCAAGGGGACGTGGATTCCGCCATGACCCCGGAAGTGCTGGAGCAGGTGTTCGGGGTGAGAGTGCGAGTCGGCAAGGACGCAGAGAGCGAGCTTTCGTACTTTCTGCCCGGGGCGTGAGCCCCCGAACCTGCGGCGCGTGAGCCCCCAAACCTGCCGCGCGTGAGCCCCCAAACCTGCGGCGCGTGAGCCCCCAAACCTGCCCGGCGCGTGAGCCGCAAAACCGCAGAGTTTTTCGCCATTTTCGGGCTGCAGGCTAAGGTCCGCTGGTGCGCCTGCTCTTGCTCGTCCTGGCCCTTGTGTGCGGACTGCTGGGCTGTAGCCCGGATGCTGCGGGCCCAGCCCTGCTCCAGCTGGTCGAGCTCACACCTGGCCGCGCCGAAGTTGGCGATCGCGTGAAGGTCAGCGGGGTCGGCTTGCCCGAGGGGCGCAAGGCGACCCTGACGTTCACGGGCGAGCTGTCCCGGCCCGGGCTACCGACGGAGAAGGGCGTTCGGATTGTGGTGCCTGCTACGAGCACGTCCTCAACGCGCTTGGGCTTCATGCTCAGCGACGCCGTGGAGGCGCAGTTTTGTGGAAAGGGCGACGCCGCGCTTCACACCACGTTTCGAGGAGAGCTGGTCGCAGCGTTTTCTCCCCGCAAAGCCGGGGCACCGCCGGTGGCGGGTCGGCTCACGGATGTGGTGTTGGACCTGCCTGGGCCGACGGTGGGTCAAGCGGTTCGCGATGCGCGTGCGAAGGAAGGCGAGCGCGTGGCGAAGGCCCTGGGCATGACCATCGAGCGGACGCCGCGCGGCTTGAAAGTGACCGAGCTGGTCAGCGGCGGCAGAGCCGAGGCGGCCGGCCTGCTCGTCGAGGATGTTCTGGTTCAATACGAAGGATTGATTCTCAGAGACCCGGCAGACCTCGGCGTCAGCGCTGGAGCCGTTCTGGCACGCGTCAAACTGCTGCGCGCAAACCACCCGGAGGAACTGGAGCGCACCATCGATGTGACCGCCGTACGTCGGGGCATGCCCAGGGATTTAGCCATTCCTGGAGTCCTGGTGGCCTCGGCAACGCTGCTGTTGATCATCTTCGTCTTTCCCGCTGCTCGTCTGTTTTCCTGGCTGAGCCGACTCGTGGCCGACCGTCTCCGCCGACGTCGAGGAGCCGAAGGGCCGCGCCTTGTCGCTCAGCTTCGACGTGAGAAACGCCGCGCGCCTGCTCCTGAACCCACCGCGGGCAAAGTCATGAGCTACCTCGTGATCGTGCTTGCGAGTGCTGGCACGGCGATGCTCGCCTTCGGCCAGCCCCTGATCGCCACCGAACTAGATTTGGCCGTGATTGCCGCGAGCTACATGCTCATTTCAACCGTGGCTGGGCTGATTTTCGGTGGCATCGTTCCCGGAGCCTGGTCACTGTTCAAAGGATTTGGGGGCGCACTGCGTGCTGTTTGGCTGCGGCTGCCTGTGCTTCTAGCCGTGGTCACCGCGGTTCTCGTCGGAGGGAACATGCGTGTCATGGACCTCGTCGACGCTCAGGGTGTGGCGCCTTGGGAGTGGGCTGCATTCACCAATCCAGTGCTATCGCTGGCCGCGTTGCTGCTGATTGCCGTCGGCGTCATTCGTCTAGAGCCCGAACGCCCCACCCTCGGTGAAAGTGGCGTGCCGAGCACGCGCTTGGCCATGGCGGTGGATGCTTTTCACGTCATGGTGGTCGCACATCTCGGCGCCATTCTCTTCTTGGGCGGTTGGCGCTTGCCGGCTGGCAATGCTCTCGGTCTGATCGCAGCGGGTGCGTTTCTGGTGCAAGTGAAAGCGTGGGTCTTGGCCGCGATCATTCTCACCGTGCGCTGGGCGTTGCCCCGCCTGACACCCGCGGCGGTGATCGGCACCTGGACACGGGTCGTTGTGCCATTGTCGATTCTGGTCGTGTGCTTGGCGGGGGCGTGGGGGCTCGGCGCGTTGACCTTGTCGGCCCTGCAACCGCTGTTCGGCATCGCCTCCTTTGCGGCGGTCGCCGTGCTGTGTGTCGTATTCGCGCTTCGGGTTCGCAAGATGAGCCGAGGCTCGGCGCCAGTGCATGTCAACCCCTGGCTGTAAGCGCTTCCTCTGGCGTCGTGGGTGGCGTGTTGCGCGAGTGTCTCAGCGCTGGGACAGATTCGCGCCGATGAGACGCGTGCGCCCCTTGGATTCCCCGAGTTTCCTCGATGCGGGCTCGGGCATGGTGTTCGCAAGCGTAGTGCGCTTGTGTCTGCCTTGCGTGCGCGCAATCTGGGGGGGAGCTGGTCGTACCCGGTGCGTTTTTCGTCAACGCTGAGACCGAATTTGACCGGCAACAACTCTGGGGTCAGTGGCGGACGCTTCGCTGGCGCCGGCGCCTGTCTCCAGATGGGTCTGCTGCGCAGCCAGGGGGCGGCGTTGGGGTGAGTGCCCAGCCCAGATGCGAAAAGGGGCCACGGTGTCGGGTAGGGCTGGCAAGAGGACCGGCACGGTGGGGAACGGAGACGTAGCAGTGACAGAGCAGAAGGCAGAGATGCGGGGCACGTTTGTGAGAATTGCACGGGTTGGGTTGGGGGGCCTGGTGCTCGTCGCTTTGTTGGCATGCAAGAGGGGTTCAGAATCGGGGAGCACTAAGTCTTTGAAGGACCTCCTTGGCGCCAAGCCGTCCATTCCAGCGAACGTGTCGAAGCTACGCTTGCTGATGAAAGAGGACGAAGCGCGTTCGGTGGTGCCCGAGTTGGGCGAGCCGGCCTTGGGTTCCTACGTCGTGACCGCTCCCGAGTACGACGAGCACGTGTCCGTGTTCGTCCGGCCACACCTGGGTCGCATCAAGACGATCGATGTCGTTTATCCCAAAGACAAGACCCAGAAGGAGTTTCACCAGGTTCTAATCGAAGCCTGGGGCGAGCCCGTGCGCAAAACCGAGTCCACCTACTGTTGGACCAATCCCGCCGAGAAGATTCGGGCCAAATTCAACCCGCAAGATCGCCGGAACAAGGACAAGACGTGGCAGGTCAGACTAGATGTGTCCTATCCGCGAAGTGCGTTCTTCGCGGAGGCGAAGGGGCAACCGGGGTTCGGTGCCAAGGCACTCTTGGGCTCGACGCCAGACGAACTCACAGCTCTCGCCGAGTCACTCCATGGCAAGTACCGCCCCAAGTCGAAGCTGTTCTTGACCTCGGGATTTGGCATGGGTTGCGGTTTGACCCCAACGTTAACGATTCACCTCGACGGCTCGGCAAAGGTGGTCGGGTGGAAAGCTACTTCACTTCCAAGCAAGGATAAGCATGACGACTTCTACGCCGAGCTCGACCAGGCGCTGGGCAAACCGACGGACACATTCGAAGTGAGGAAAGGCGTGACCGCTTGGGTCTACTCTGGCAGGCCCAGAAAAGTCCTTGTCGAGTCGGGCCGGGCGAGATCCCTCGAGGTTGGCGTCATCGACCGCCCCACAGAGAAACCTTCTGGCGAGTAGAGTGAAATGACCTGGCTACATCGTGGATTTGATATTTGGAAAGTTGCCGCGTTGCTCGTTGCTGGCGCGTGTACTCCTGCAGCGGTTGGCGCCCAACCCGAGCCCAACTCGGCACCGCCACCCACCCGTGAAGCTCAGCCGCACGAGCCTACGCAGGACTGGCAGAAGTTGGTGGACGAATGGGACCACCCAGCTCCGATCCCCGACTTCGAATTGGTCAATCAAGCTGGCAAATCGTTCCGACTTTCCGAGCTGGCAGACGGCTACGTGCTGGTGGGGCTCGTGTTCAGCCACTGCCAGGTGCGAAAGGCATGCCCGCTCACCATGACCAAGATGCGCGAGGTGCAGGTGGCGTGGGGACAACGCCAGGCACAAGGGGAAACGGAAGGGCGTGTGTTGCGCCTCCTGAGCTTGACGTTGGATCCCGACAACGACACGCCAAGAGCGCTTCAGGAATACGGAAAACTTTATGACGTCGACTTTTCGAATTGGACCCTCGCTACGGGCCCCAACGGCCTGATGCGGAAGGGACTTCCGTCATTGATTGGCGTCTTGGCCTTGCCCGACAGAAAAGGCACCATCAATCACGGAGTGAAGGCCGCCTTATGGGCACCTGGGTTGAATGAGATCCGGGCTTGGGACAACAACGACTTCGAAGCCGAAGACGTCGTGACAGCGGTGTTGAATCACTCTTCGCCGGGCCCTGAGGCGGGAACGGCGCCGGATTGACGATGTCGCGTACAGCGAATTGGCGAGTCTGAAGCGCTGGATGCGTGCCACCGCATGGTGGGGCTCGGCCACAAGGGCCCAGGCCGACCCGAGCGTGCCTGGGGCGAGGATGCTGCCCGAACCTCGCGCGTTGGCCAGCTGCCGCAGCCCCGCGGATCCCGTGGAGCGTGCGAATCGCCCCGACTTCGGACCGTAGCCTCCGGAAGCTTGAAGGCGGTGTCCCCGGCGCGTTACCGTCCGCGCCGCGCTACCCTGTGCGTCGCGCAATCCCGAGATGTTTGAGCTGGCCGGACAACTGGATCGCGTGGAGCTGGACTTCACTCTGTGGGTCGTGGTGGCAGCGCCCTGGATCGGCACGCTGCTGTGTTTGCGGGCGGCCTATCTGACCGGAGAGCAACACAAGCCGGCCGAAGGGCTCGCGCGCAACGGCGCGCTAGTCGCTTCCGCCCTGTCCGTCGCCGTAACTCTCTACGCGCTGGGCTTTCTCCTGCTCTCAACCGCAAAGCCCCAGTTGCTGATTTGCCACTTGTGGACGCTGGCCCGGATCAGCTCGGTGAGTATCGAGCTGTCCTTGCTGTTGGACACAGTGTCTGGGGCTGCGCTTCTGGCGTCGACCCTTGCCGTATTGGGCTTCGTCGTGCACGAGCGCAAGGGCGCGGACATGGGGCGGCTCGGCGCCGTGCTTGCCGTTGCGGGCGCCGTTCAACTCAGCATCCTCGCTGACGACGTGGTGATGGCCATCGCGGGTTGGGCGCTCGCTCATACCGCCTTGGCACTGCTCGTCTCTGCCACGCGCCAGGGCAAGGCTGCCCGCGGAGCTGGCTTCGCCGCTCAACGCATGACTGAGCTGATGGCTCTCGCCGCCGCTGGCGTCGTGTTTTGGGGGTTGTCGGGGTCTTGGGCTCCGGGTGGCGACTTCTTGGTGGATTTTCGACCACGACTCGTGGGCGTGCAGGATCCGGATGCCTTGCCCAAAGCGGCGAAGAAGACCCGCCTGCCGCGGGATGCAAACGGGCGAATCGAGATGCTGTCCCTCAGCGGCTCCCGGGTGAAGGTCGGCACCGCGCAGTTGTGCGAGCGCGACGCGGACGGCAGGCATGGCGGGATCGGTATCCCAAGCCGTCCCTGCAAGAAGCAGGCGCGCGCACCTTTCGTCGGCCTCGAGTTCCCCGCGGCGCTTCACGATCTGACCGTTTTCACCGGACCCGGCAGCTACGACCTGAGCGCGGAAAAGGTGCGCATCTATCCGAGCGTCCGCACCTCGATCGTCGCCACTGGGCCTACCCTGTCGCCACGGGCCGCCACCGACCAAATGCGCCTGCGCGATAGCAGCGGCAGCTTCGTCCACCGTGCCGGGCTTTCTTCGCGTCGACTCGGTGGACTCTACGCAACGACTTGGGTGAGCGCCCTGCTTTTGCTCTCGGTTCTCGGTTTCGCGCTGTCCTCGCCCAGAGACGACGAACGGAGTGACACCCTGGCTGCGGGCATCAGTGTGCTGCTGTCGCTGGCTGCAGCCGTCTTCATGCATCGCTTTGAATACGTGTTTGCGATGAACGAAACAGCTGCGGCGTGGGTGGCGTTGCTTGCCGGCGTGCTGTGTGGAGGCTTTGCTGCGCGGGCCGGCTTCGCTCGAAGTTCTCGTGGAGTCTTCGTGGAAGCCTCGAGCGCTGCGCTGCTCGCTGCGCTCGCGGGCGTCGCTGCAGGCGCGGGTGCCCGGGCGGTGCTCTTCGCGGTCGTCACGGCAATCGGGCTGTGTGCGCTGCTCCTGGCTACGGGCGCATGGTCGATGGCCAAAGGCAGCCGCGGCGTCGATCGCAGAGCGGCGTATTTGGCTGCGGCGGTTGCCAGCGGCGCCCCCGTGCCCCTTCTCGGAGCGTTTTTTGGCCGAGATGCACTTTTGCGCGCCGGGGCCGGCATGCAGGGCAGCGTGATCCCCGGGTTCGTCATCGCCGGCGTGACGGCGATAGGCCTCGGGTTGGTCGCCTTTGCCGTGTGGCGCTTGGCATTTGCGGCATGTGAGTCGGCTTCGGGCTCCAAGCCTTCGAGCAGAAGCGCGTGGTCGTGGGTGCTCTCAGTCGTCGGCATCGTGCTGGGAGGAGTCGCCATCTCCGGGCCGCTCATCGGCACGCCACCGGCCTGGCTGGCCGCGCTCTTCCGAACGCCCGCGGTGGAAGCTCCCAGCATGCGGCTCTTGGGTGACGTGCAATTGATCTGGGTCGGCGTCGGCTTCCTCCCCGCCCTCGTCGGCTTCTTCTTGGCGAGGCGGCGCTACTCTGGAGACGACTTCGAGGCCTCGGAATCGAAGCGGCCCCTGCACGGCTTGTTCGTGCGCGAACCAGAACAGGCCCCCCTGGCCCCGGCCTTTGCGGGGGTCGGCGCGGCCATCAATCGCTTCGAAGACGCCGTCTTCGCGGCGCCTGCAGAGCCCGCGGGCCCAGAGGCCCGAACGGATGCGCAAGACTCAGCCTCCGAGGCGGAGCCGTCGGATTCGCACGACGCACCCGAGAAAGTGGACGCATCGGATTCGAAGGACGCAGCCGCCGAAACGGACCCGTCGGATCCGGACATCGAAGCGCCGCCCGCTCAGTCGAAGAAGCGCCCGAAAAAGAAGAACCGCAAGAGGAAGCCATGAGTCGTGCTTTCGGATTGCTGCTCTTGCTATCGCTGGTCTGCTTTTCAGACCTGGCTAGCGCCGCACCGCAAATTCGGCTAGCTCCTGAAAAGGATGCGCCCGGCATCGAGCTGCGCGGAGCCGCCCGAGAATACTCCGGGCGATTTGCGATTCTGAACACCGGGACCGAGCCCGTCGAGATCTCCAAACTCGAAGTGCGCACGGGCGGAGAGTACGCACCCCACGTACCTCGCGAAACCAAAGTCGAAATGGCGGCGGGCAGGACCCGGATCGCCCCGGGGGCCAAGGCAGAGGCCGTGGTGCGCTACGCGCCGAGGCGGGACTCTCGCGTCCGGCGCTTCCGAGGGCATATCTTGGTCGCTGCAGCCGGCGACCCGGAGCCCCAGGCTATCGGCGTTGCCTTCAATGCGCACCGCCTCGAAGGCGACCCCTTGCGCCACTTTCCCTTCGCGTTGATCTTGATCCCGCTGGTCGTCGCCATCGGGCTGCTTTTGGTCCGCAAGAAGTTGCCGCCGGATGCCGCGCGCAAGGTGGTTGGTGCCGGCGCGCTGGGGTCTGCGGTGCTGAGCTTGGCTTGCGCCGTCCGTATGGACCCGGCGCTGTCCCGCTACGACGGTGGCCAAGGGTTCCATTGGCTGGAGCGCACGATCCTCATTCCGCGCGCATCCATCGAGATTGCTTACGGCTTGGACGGGCTTTCCGTCACCTTTGCGATTCTGATTCCACTGCTCGTCCTCGCCGCTGCAGCTCTGGGTCGCAAGGAGGCTCGCACGGCAATTTGGGCTGCGCTGGCCCTGGTTCAGGCCGCCCTCTCGATGGTCATCGTGGGCCAAGACGTGGCGACCGTCAGCGTGGGTTGGGTGGCATTGGCCGGCGCCTCCGCCTGGCTGTGCCGGGCTCATGGCTGCGGGCGAGCGGGTGCTGTCGTTGCGGGCGCACCGCTCGTGACGGCCGGAGGGCTCTGGTTGCTCGCGCTATCCAGCAAGGGGCTATTGCTCGATGGCACTGCCGTGACCCGAGTGACTTCGTTCATGGAGCTGCCCTACGTCATCGATCACGGAGTCCTGGCGGGCGGGCACCCCGCGCGGATCGTGGTGCCGCTGCTCTTGATTGGTCTTTTGCCGCTGCTGGGAGTTCCGCTGCTGGGGGGCTACGCGAAGCCCCTGGCTCAGCGCTCCAGCCTTCCAGTTCAGATTGTGTTGCTCGCGGCTGTGAGTGCGACCGCGGGCTACGGACTGGTTCGCTTCCTGGTCGGGTTGGTTCCCGCGGGTCTGATTTGGTCGTCCAAGACTTTGGTCGCCCTGGGCATTGCCGGCGCGCTGCTCGCCGCCCTGTCAGCCGTCTCGCGCAAAGACAATCGAGGTTTGGTTCTCTCTTTGGGTGGCATTTCTGCCAGCTTGACCCTGGTGGCCCTTGGCTCCCTGACGGGCGCTGCGGTTCAAGCGGCACTGCTGCTCGTCGTCGCGCGCACCCTGTCCGTGGTGGCGGTGCTGTCGGCGGCGAGCTTGGCGCAGCCGGAGCAATCTGATGACTCTGAAGAAGCTGCCCCGGACCCCGTACTCGTCGGCTGCACAGTGGTCGGGCTCGCCGGCGCATCCGGAGCCCCAGCGACCGTGGGATTCATCGCTCTGGCGCAGACGGTCATCGCCACGATGCCTCTGAGGACTTGGGCGGTGCCTCTCATCGTCGCCGCGGTGATCCTCGGCGCTGGGGCAGGGTTTGCCGCCGTTCAGCGTGCGCTCAGCGCCGGAAGCAGCGCCAGGGAAGGCGGACGCAGTGACGTCGGTCTGGGCGAAAGTGAGCGCGCAACCATCGTCACCGTGGGGGTGTTGATCTTGGTGCTCGGTTTCGCGCCTCGGCTCTGGCTGTATCGGATTGATTCCAGCAGCCTCGATCACGCGGACAAGCTCAATCCGCCTGGTCTGCTCGAGGTCGTGCGCGCACCCACATGCACGCGCACCCGCTCACATTTCTCGTAGTTCGCCGCTCAAGGGGCAGGTTTTTCGTTCAAGCGGTGAGGGCCGGGGCCGTTCACCTAGATCGTGAACCGTCGCACCGCACTTTGTCTTAGCGCTCTGGCCGCACTCTGTGCTGCGCCAAAAGCCTGGGCCACGCCGGTGAAGTGGCACCAGCCCCGGGTCGAAGTCGTCGTAGACGAGTCCCTCGAGGATGCCGGGCTGCACGGCACTCCCGCCGCACTTCACGCCGGATTGGCCTGGGCAAGTGCCTCGGATGCTTCTCCAGAGCTCACCCTCAAGACCGGCGAAACCGGCCCCATCGGATATGTGCCCGGCGGCAAGAACGAAAACTCGATTCGCTTCGAGCCGAAGGGTTGTCCGGAGGTAAAAGGCGCTCTCGCGGTCACGGTCCGGACCTACAACACCAAGACCGGCGTGCTGCTGGACGCGGACATCGTCATCAACGGCCAGCACAAGTTTCGGAAGCTCAATGGTGAGGCGCCAAAGGGGAAGAACGCGCCGGTCGCCTATGACCTGCAGAACACGATGACCCACGAGATGGGGCATTTCCTGGGTCTTGGCGAAGACTACGAGCACGAACACGCCACGATGTACGCCTACACCCAGCCCGGGGAAGTGAAGAAGCGCGTACCCGGACCGGAAGATCTAGAGCAGTTGTTCGCATTGTATGAAGGCGGGCCCCAAGAAGCCGAAGCTGGTGCCCAGGGCTGCAGCGTTGCTCTTGGTCGCAACGCCGGCGCGATGGGGTTCTGGGTGCTGGCGCTGGGGATGATTCCCTTCGTGTCTCGACGCCGCCGTCGGCGCGCGGGGCTGTCCATGTCGCTCGCCGGTTGCATGTTGGCGGTGGCTCTGCCGAGCCTTGGGGATACTCCAATTGCCAGTGTTGGGGTGGCCTACGAGGCGCAGCTCCGGGTGGATTCCGCCGTCGCGCATTTCGAAGGTGGAATGATCGTTTCCGAGTTGGGGCTCGTGCCCGAGAGCTGCGAGGGGCAGTGCGCGGACGTGCCGCGCCGAATCACCGTCTACGGAGGTGAGGTGGGCGACATCGGCCAGAGCGTTGGCCACGTGCCGACGCCCACGCTGGGCCAGCAAGTCGTGGTCCGCGCCGTGGACACCGAGGACTCGAAAAGACACATCGAAGTTGCTCCACTCGCGGTGGCGGCAGCGCATCCAATCAGCAAGTAAGGAGCAGCGAAAATGGCAGCAGCAGCGGAACAAGAGGTCGTCGTCCAACCTAGTCATCATCCGGAAGCGAAGATCAAGCGCTTGCCGAGCATGGTGCCTGCAGATGGCCCCAACCGGCGCGTGTTCTCACGCTACGCGGTGGAAATGGATGTGACCTTCGAAAGCGAACACAACTTTTACGCCGGCTTCATCGAGAACATGAGTGTTGGCGGGATCTTCATCGCCACTCACATGCTCAAGCCCGTCGGCGAGTTCATGGACGTGACCCTGAACCTTCCCAATCGCGAGGATCCTGTTCGCGCCAGGGGCGAAGTGCGCTGGGTGCGGGAGTATCACGAGCGCAGCAACGTCTCCCCGGGGGTGGGCTTGCGTTTCGTGGAGCTTTCAGACGAAGACCACGCCGCGATTCAAGAGTTCTTGGCTCATCGCGAGCCCATGTTCTTCGACGACGAATGAGCTAGCGGAGCTCAGCCAACAGACCTGGAAGCGGCCGCTGCGCGGGTGGAACCATCCGCTGCGCCACCCGCGCGGTGCCGCTTCTCTTCTTGCCCCAACTCGCCCACGATCTCCATGCAGCGCTCTGCGATGGCCTTGTAGGTGCGCGGGCTGCCGGGTTTGCCCAACAGGTCGCCGAAGTCCACGGGGGACCCAAAGACGACGTGGATCTCCCGTCCGGTTCCGTCGAAGTTGCTCAGTACCTGACGCCTTAGATCGTTGATCAGTCCGTTGATGAATACGGGGATCACGGTGACCTTGCTTTTGTGAATCAGCCGTCCGACGCCGCTCTGAGCCGGCAGAAAGGTATAGGGGTCGTCATCGAGCTTGCGCGTGCCCTCCGGGTGCACGCCCACGACGACGCCACCGCGCCTCACGAGCCAGGCGAGTTCGTCCAAGCTGATCAGGTTGAGCGCAGCGCGTTTGCGGTCGCGGAACACCGGCGGATACATGGCGAAGAAGCTCATGACGCCGTTGACGAAGAACCCTAGGGCCCGGTCATAGAAGAAATCCGAGCGCACCGGAAACACGATGCGGTGCTTTAAGCCCCGGCGCACTAGATCCCCCGTGATCACGTAGAGGTCGAAGAAGCTTCGGTGATTCGAAACGAAGATGTAGCTTTGATCCGGAGCGAAGTCCGGGACGCGCTCCAAGTTGTGCACGAACCGCAAGTGCTTGGTGAAGTGGTGGATCCAGGTGGAACCGACTGTGCGCTGGCAAGCGCGAATGATGCGATCCCGGGGGCCGGGCTCGAAGGTGCGACCGATCCAGCGGATTTGAGCCCGCTCCATGGCGCTGAGTTTGTCGCGCCCCGCTTTGAGTAAGTCCGGGCGAGGGTCTGTCATTGCAAATCGGTACGCTCGAATAACACATCGATATAGCCCGGCGCGGGCACGTGGTCCTTCACGCTCTCCACGATACGCTGCGCCAAATCACTGAGCTCGTCGGTAGCTCGAGTGGTCTGGACCTTCAGGGTCGGATGGGCCTCGACGTCACGCTCGGCGTTGAACGTCCAGACCAGTTCGTAGCCCAGAATGCCATCCAAGCCATCGAGGCAACCCTTGACCGCGTCCGACAGCGCCTTGGGCAGCTCGCGCTCCGCCAACAAGGTCTCTTCGAAGTCTTGTTCGGGGATCTCGCTCACGTAGCCCACGAGGGGGATGGCCTTGCCGGCCACGATGCTGCGCAACTCGTCACGTCGCAGCATCAGCTCGGAGTCATGCATGGGGTTGATGACGAGGGCCGCGACGGACTCCTCATCCACGACTCCGCTGGCCATTTCCAACGCAGCCCGCGCCGGCACCGCCGCGAACTCCAGCGGGCCGTCATCGGTGGTCCACTCCAGCTCCTCGACCAAGGGCTCCAGCAGGTCCGTACGCGTGAACAGCGTCGCATAGACGTTGCCCTCCTCGTCGACCAACATATGAGGAGCGATCTCCATGCCCTCGGTCGCCTCGACTTCTTCGCCCGCTGCCGCCCCCTCGATGGCCTTCGCCAGGGGAACGTAGACCCGGCCCCGATCGAGCAACTTGACCAGCAGCTCGACATCCCGCCGGAACCCGCGCCGCGCGGTGCGCACCGCCACTGTGATGTCCGTCGGATTTGAGCCGCCGTTTCCGCCGTGTTCGTCCATTGAGTCGTGCGCCCTACCACGCAGACGGCCCTGCCGTCGAGCCGGCGGGCCTCGCTGTCGACAGCCGCGCCGGGTTCTGCAAGCGTAAAAAGCATGAACGACGAACGACGCGGCCTGTTTCCGGAGATCGAGCCCTTCAACACGGGGACCCTCGCCGTTGGCGATGGGCATGAGGTGTACTTCGAAGAGTGCGGCAACCCCGAGGGCAAGCCGGCTCTGTTTCTGCATGGCGGGCCCGGCGGAGGCCTCGACTCGCGCTATCGGCGCTTCTTCAACCCCGAGCACTATCGAGTGGTGCTGTTCGACCAACGCGGGTCTGGCAAGAGCACCCCCCACGCCTCCTTGAAGGCCAACACGACGTGGCACCTCGTTGGCGACATCGAAGCCCTACGCGAGCACCTGGGTCTCGACAAATTCCTGGTCTTCGGTGGATCCTGGGGAAGCACCTTGGCGCTTTCCTACGCGCAGAAACACCCGACACGAGTCAGCGAGTTGGTGCTGCGCGGCATCTTCATGCTGCGCAAGTCCGAACTGGCTTGGTTCTACCAAGAGGGTGCCAGCCAGTTGTTCCCGGACGCGTGGGAAAAGTACTTGGAACCCATCCCCGAGGCAGAACGCGGGGATTTGATGTCCGCCTACTACGCCCGGCTGACCCATGACGATGCGGCGGTGCGCAAGACGGCCGCAAAAGCGTGGAGCGTTTGGGAAGGCAGTACGAGCTTCCTCTACGTCGACGAAAAGCACGTCGAGCACTCCGCAGACGATGACTTCAGCCTCGCTTTCGCGCGCATCGAGTGCCACTACTTCGTCAACGGCGGCTTCTTCGAGCGAGAGGACCAACTGCTCGCTGATGTCGACAAGATCCGCCACATACCTACGGTCATCGTGCAGGGTCGATACGACGTGGTGTGCCCCATGCGTAGTGCCTGGGATCTGCATCGCGCCTTTCCCGAGGCTGAGTTGACGGTCGTACCCGATGCCGGCCACTCCGCTCTGGAGCCGGGCATCACCCACGAACTCATCCTCGCGACGGAGCGGTTCGCGCAAGGCTGAAGCTCGACCCGACAGCCCGCGCAAAGCCTGCGTAGCGAAAGCGCAGCATCACCGTCGGTGGGGCTGGTGCAAAGATTGCTTACCCCGCCCCTGCATGGAGATGATTGCGTGATGGACTTCCGACAGCAATACGCCGACAAGCTCCGAACCCCCGCCGCTGCCATCGGCATGATCCAACGCGGCCGCCGGGTACTCGTGGGCTCGGGCGCCGGCGAACCCGAAACCTTGGTGCAAGCCCTGGTCGACCACGGTGACCACCTGGCCGACAACGAGATCGTGCATCTTTTGACACTTGGCGCCGCACCCTATGTCGCGCCGGGCCTGGAGCGGCGCTTTCGCCACGTGGCTTTCTTCATCGGTGCCAACGTGCGCAAGGCGGTGCAAGAAGGCCGCGCCGACTTCATGTCGGTGTTCCTGTCGGAGATCCCGGAGCTGATTCGCTCGCGCCGGGTGCGCATCGATGGCGTGTTGATCCAGGTGTCGCCCCCGGATGCTCACGGCTACGTGAGCCTCGGGGTTGCCGTCGACATCGTGCGGGCGGCCGTGGATACCGCGGATTGGATCATCGCGGAAATCAACCCGAACATGCCTCGCACCCTCGGCGACTCCTTCCTACATATGGATCGAATCGACGCCATCGTGCCGGTGAACACTCAGCTGCCGGAGTTGGAGGTCGAGGCCCTGGACGATACCTGCAGGGAAATCGGTCGTCATGTCGCGACACTGATCCCGGATGGCGCCACCCTCCAGACCGGGATCGGACGAATCCCCCATGCCGTGATCGAGGCCTTGCACGACCGGGTCGACCTGGGCGTGCACACGGAGATGCTGAGTGACAGCGTGATCGACTTGGTCGAGGCGGGCGTGGTCACCGGCCGCAAGAAGACGATTCTGCCCAGCAAAGTCGTGACGAGCTTCGCCATGGGGACGCGACGTCTCTACGACTGGATAGACGACAACCCCATCGTGGAGATGCGTCCCAGCGACTTCACCAACGACCCGTTCATCATCGCTCAGAACGAATCCATGATTGCCATCAACTCGGCGCTGCAGGTGGACCTGACGGGGCAGGTCGCCGCTGACAGCATCAAGGGCCGGTTCTTCTCCGGTATTGGCGGGCAGGTGGACTTCATTCGCGGGGCGGCACGCAGCCGCGGCGGCAAACCGATCATCGCACTGCCCTCCACCGCCAAGAAGGGCAGCATGAGTCGCATCGTCACCACCCTGGATCAAGGGGCGGGGGTCGTGACCAGTCGCGGAGACGTACGCTACGTCGTCACGGAGTACGGCGTGGCGGATCTCTGGGGCAAGAACATCCGTCAACGTGCCACGGCCTTGATCGAGATCGCACACCCGGACTTCCGTGCGGAGCTCTTGGACCAAGCCAAGGAGCGGCACTACGTCTTCCCAGAGCAAAATGTGCCCCGGGCCATCTACGCTTGGGAAGAAGAGCGCATCGAGGAGATCCGCGGCAAGAAAGTCCTGATTCGCCCGGCTCGCGCCGCCGACGAAGAGCCGCTGCAGGACCTGTTCTATCATCTCAGCGACGAGAGCACGTATCAGCGCTTCCTCCAGTACAAGCGGGAACACCCCAACGAAGAAATCCGCGAACTCGTCGACCTGGACTTGGATCGCAACATGGCCTTGGTCGTATTGGCGGGCACGGACCCCAGCTCCGAGCTCGTCGCCATCTGCCGCTACGACGTGGATCCCGCCACTGGGCTCGCGGACATCGCCTTTGTCGTCAAAGACGAATGGCAAGGCAAGGGCATTGGCACCGCGCTGATGCAGCGCACAGCAGAGATCGCCAAGGCTCGCGGCGTGCGGGGCTTTGCCGCCGACGTGCTGCCGAACAACCGCGACATGCTCGGCGTATTTCACCGCAGCGGCATGACCGTGCGTTCGGAGCTGGACCGAGGCGTGTATCGCGTCGTGCTCACCTTCGAGCCCGAAGCGCCGCCCGTGAGCCTGTCCGTGCCTCCCGTGAGCATGGCGCCGCCAGTGTCGAGCCTCACGCCACCGCCACCGAGTATCCGAGTGCCGCCCTCGGGCCCTCGCAAGCCCTGAGTCGCGCCGCGATCGGGCGCTTGGGTACTTATATGCATAGTGCATATAAGTATCATGGCGCCAGTAGGCGGACAGCCGTGGTGCGCGCCCCAGCAGGTGAGGGCTCCCCGACGTGCCTTGGAGCGGCAGTTCAGCTCTGTTGCCTTCCCAAACAACTGAAGATGTTTTTTTGGCTGGCAACAGAGCTGCGCTGCTCCCCAAAGATACGGAGCGTCCTCTCTTGCCCGCGGTCCGCAGTGGTGCGGCTGCTCGTGCGGTGCCGTGGCTAGTCGCGTTGCCAGCTCTGGTGCTCGATTGCAGGAGCTGCGATACTTCAGGCATGGTTGCCAGATTCGCCCCCTTCGCGGTTGTTTCACTGTTGGCGCTGAGCCTCGCTGCGTGTTCCAGCAGCTCCACGGGTAGCACCAAGACCGGATCCGGAGGTGCTGCGGGGAGTGGTAGTAGCGGTGGTGGTGCTTCGGGGTCGGCGGGAAGTGCGGGAAGTGAGGGGGCCGGCAAGTGTCCGACGATGCCCTGCAACCCGGTGACCAACGAAGGGTGCACGACCAATCAAACCTGTGACTTCGCCGCTGGCCCACTGCCCCAGTGTTTCGATGATGTCGGGACTGTCGCGCCTGGCAATGCCTGCATTCCGAACACAACATTCTGCATGGGCGGATCGACCTGCGTGATCGACAACACATGCCACAAGTTCTGCTGCATGGGCGGCAAGCCGTGCAACGTTGGCCAGTGCACGCCTCTTCCAAATGGGGGAAATCTGGGGGTCTGCAACTAGGAGCTGCGACGTCCGGTCTTCTGCGTCACACAGCGAGCACCTGCGTGCGCTATAACATCAGCCAGATGATGAACGCAGTCGTTACACCCAGGATCGTCACGATCAGCGCGATTCCGAACAGCGTCTGACGTCGATCTCCGCGGCGATGCGCGATCACCTCGGGGTGGCTGTCGAGCGAACTCGCGAGGTACTGCCCCGCACCCGCCGCTCCGATGGCGCTCGGGAGGCGCTGGAGCATGTCCACCCCGAGCCTTGCGGCTCGCGCCAGGGCCTGCGGATCCGCGGCGTGGACGGCGGAGAGACCCAGCCTGATCCCGTCGCGCTCGGCCTCGATGATACACACCACGGGGTCGTGCAGCAGCGCACGTTTCACCCCCTCGTCCAGCCACGCCGCGCCCACCGCCTTCGGCGCGCATCGCGTCACGAGCCGCAGCGTTCCTTCGTACAACCCGCGCACGCCGGCAGAAGTGACGATCCCGTACGTGTTGCCCAGCACCTTCAGCGCAACGCTGATGCCCTGGGTGCCGGTCCCCGAGCCGTCCGCTCCATAGGAGCCACGCACCTCCACGGGCCAACCGTTCACCTCACCGCGGGACACGAAGCCGATACCTTGCCGACAGCTGGGGTCGGGTTGCCAGCTCGCGCCCAACATCGTCGCCGCGGCAGCCATCGCAGCCTCCACCTGCTCTCGGTAGTTTGTCGGCGCGAAAACCACGTGGTGTGAAAGTAGCCGGGGCCAAGTGGTGGGTCAAGGCGAGGTCTTAGGTTCCACGGGTAGTACGGAGGTGCTGCGGGAAGTGGGGTGGCGGGATCGGCCGGTGCTGCTCGAAACGTCGACTGCCCAAGCAGCCTCAAGTGCATGCCACTGATATCTCCGGGTGGCTTGGGCGTGTGCCAATAGCAACGCCTGCTGTGCGCCTAGGGCAAGCCCTCGGGCAGTACGACGCGGGCCACGCGGGTGCGGTAGGCCTGGGGCTTTTCGTTGCGGGTGGTGGTTCATCGTATAGGTCCGGGGTTGGCGGCTGGGTCATCCGCCTTCGATAGGTCGACACCGAACCGTGCGACTGCCTCGGTTAGCGCCGCCTCAACGTCGGCAATGTACTTGGCCAGATCGGGCGCTGGAGGCGTTGCCTTAATCCTTCCGACGGGGCTTGGGTAGCGGAACGTTGTGGCGAACGCCGCGAGATGCTCGATTTTCTGCAAGAGTGGCTTTAGCGGGTTCGCGTCTGGCACCGCTTCCACCATTTCGTCAAGTAGATGCCGGATGCCGGCGTGTTGGCCCTCGGAAGTAAGGACCGCGCGAATGATCTTCTCAGCAGCTTGCTCGCACAAGTAGATGGCATTTCGATTGTTCGCGCCCGCGAGGATCTTTGCACCTTCGAGATCCTGGAACGCGATCCTGAGATAGTTCGCTATGACGGTGTCAGCGCTCATACACGAGCACGCCCCCCCTCGCCACTTCGTACGCCATCGTGTTCGGGGTGTCCCGATTCCTCCGGAAGTCCGAAGCGTGGCAGGGAAGAACGTCAGCCCGAGCACGCGACTCCTTTCGGAGCCGCCAGCTCGCCAAGGGCCCGACTTTGTCATCGGGCACGTCATCGGGCACGACGGCGAAGAGATCCCAGTCGCTCCAGCCTTGCGCTTCACCACGGGCGCGACTCCCGAACAACCAGATCCGCTCGGGTCTCCAAATCGCGACCATGCGGTCCAAAAGGGGCCGAATCGGAGTCAAGTCGATGTCGCTTCCCTGTGCATCCCTAGCCGAAAGAAAGCCCGCCGAGTCTGGGGCTCCAGCCGGTGGTTGTTGCGATCCGGTCTTTGCCACGAATCTATTCTAGCACCCCCGCGCGGGTACATTCTAAGAAGGTGAGCGCAGGCGCTGTGGGATGCTTCCCTCTCGCGTCAGCGATCTCTCCAGAGCTGTTTGCCGGTTTCGTCCCGCAGCTTGTGGATCTTGGTGTCGCGCTCGATGGTCTGGGCCTCGAATACGGGCTCACCGGCCTTCACGGTCTTCTTGCCTTTCACGCGTACTCGCTCTTTCGGCGTGAAACTCAGCCCCTTTTCATCCAGCACCCAAGCGGGGGCCAGCACGACCTCCACTCGTGAACCGGACTCCGTGAGCAGACGCAGACGCACGCTCTTCGCCAGCTGAGTTTCGGGGCTACGACCATCCACACCGAGCACTTCGCCATCCAGCGTCGCGGTGGACTGTGCCGCCTCGGGCGGTGCGTGTCCCGAAGTGGGCGGCATGACTGGCGGCCCGCAGCTCACGACCGTCAATCCCACGACGCACGCGGCGCGCAAGAGGAACGTCATGCCCACTTTGACGCAGGATGTATGCCGAGGCCTTTGTCGAAGTTTTGTGAAACGAGACACGCAAGCGGCGCGCGATAGCGCTCGGCGTGCGCAGAAGCTGCGGTTAGCAGCGCCGCGGGTTCAGTCGCACTTGAACTCGCTACTCCAAGAGCGACAGTGCGAGCTTCGCGACGTCGCCACCCGTCAATATGCCCACGAGTTCTTCGTCCGCCTTGATCACGGGCACACAGCCGATGCGGAACTGCAGCATCACGCGAAGCGCGTCGGCGATGGATTGCTCTGGGCGAATCACTTGCGGGTACTTCACCATCACCTCGCTCACGCGCACCAAGGAAAGCGCTTTGGCGCGCATCTCGGGGTCCCTTAGCATCAACGCCGATGGCTGGGCGGTCTTGAGATCCCGATCGCTGAGCACACCAACGGCCCGCCCCCTATCGTCGAGCACAATCAAGTGCCGAAGCCGGTTCCTCAGCATACGCGCCGCTGCCTCCCGGGCCGTCGCGCTTCGGGGGATCGTGCACACCGGGTGGGTCATGACCTCCGCGACGATTCGAGGAGGACTTTTCGACGTGGCAGCCGCGCGAATTGGGTGAACGCTCATGGGGGCGCCTGCTCCGACAGTCATGGGGTAACGGTCAGCGTGCCTTTCATCATCATGTAGTGACCGGGAAAGGTGCACACGTACGGGTAGGTGCCTGCGGCAGGAGCAGTAAACACGACTTCGACGGTCTCCCCTGGTTTGGCGAGTTTGGTTGCTGCGAGCACATCTGGGTTCGTGAAGACGATGTAGTGATTGGCCTCGCCGGCCTCCAACCCTTCTGCCGCCACCTCCTCTTCCGTACCCGGCTTGACCAACACCCAATTGTGTTTCATGACGGCATGGGTCGCGACGTTCTTGAAGATCACCTTGACGCGTTGCCCCGCCTTGACGGTTAGTTCTGTGATGTCGAAGGCCATCAAGTTGCCTTTGCTTGCGATCTCGATGGTGACGTCCACTGGACCGTCAGCTGCCGCGGGGGCGGCTGGTGCCGCGGGGGCGGGGGCGCTGGCTGCGGGTGCTGGCTCTGCGCTGCCCGCGGCAGACGCTGTCATTGCGGGCATCACGTGTCCTGCATGGGGGTCGTCCTTGGTGTGGCTCGCGGCAATCAGCGCAGGTTCGGCGCTGCCTCCGACGAAAACCCGCTTGATGGCCCCACCGGAGTAGTCGGCGAAGATTGCGCTGCCTCCGCCGATCACCACACCTGCGGGGTTGCCGACGCCGCTCGCAACGGTTTCTGGCTTGCCACCGGAAAGCGCGACGCGCATCAACGCGCCACGTTGGCCGGTGGTGGTCCAGAAGGCATGACCCTCGCCAACTGCGAGGCCAGACGGAGCAGCCGTATCGGCGACGAGCGCCTTGGGTTTGCCTCCCTTGAGGCTCACTTTCATGACCGAACTCGGCTTACCGGTGTTGACCCAGTAGACGGCGTCGCCGACGACGTCCACGGCGCAAGGGAATGCCTGCCCGGCTGCGAGCTCGATGGGTTTGCCCCCGGAGCGCGGAACCCGCGCGACCGTGCCGAGGGAGTAGCTGCTGTAGAACACCGAGGTATCGTCAACCGCGATCCCGCAGGGCATGCTGACAGACTCGACGAGCTGAGACGCTTTGCCACCGCCCGCTGGCACGCTCATGACCGAGCCGTTCGAAGTCTGGTTCACCCAGTAGACCGAGTCTCCCTTGGCGGTGATTGCTGATGGGTGCGACTGGCCCGACGCCAAGGTTTTCAGCTTCCCGCCGGAGCTGGGAACGCTCATGATGGATCCCTTGCCCGTGGTCCAGTACACAGTGCCGTTGTCGACGGCTATGCCGTCGGGCAGGTTTTGTTTTTCGGCAAGCGTCTTCGGAGAGCCTCCGGCGAGTGGAACAGCAACGACGCTGCCCGACGAAGCGTAATTGGTCCAATACACGGCCTTGTCGTCTGCCGCGACAGCGCTCGGTCGGTTTTGATCACTCACGAAGTCGATGACGCCGCAGCGTCCGTCGAGACATTTGGCACCGCCGCAATCCACCCCGCAGGCGCCACAGTTTTTGGCGTCCGTCTGGAGGTCTGCGGCGCAGGTTGCCTTGCCTTTGGTGGGTTCTTTGGCGATCGCAGTGGCTGCCTTCGAAGAGCCCTTCGATTCCGAGCCTTTGGCTTTGCTACTCGCCGTCTCCTTGTCCGAAGAGTCCGTTGCGTCGGTTCCGCCTTTCGGAGTCACGAGTTCGAGCAGAACGACGGCGATTGCCAGCACCGCGGCGAAGCCCCACAACAAGACCATCCAGCCGCGACCCGCTCGGGCCGGCCCTTCCTGCTCCGGCTCGTCGGCGCCTAATGGAGCGTCCATGCGCTCGGTGGCATCTTCGGCGTCGAAGATTCGCCGTTCCGGTGCTGTTTCTACGAAGTCCGCCTCACTGATCGCGCCTGGCGCATCCGTGTCGCGATTGAACAGCGTCGTCACGGCATCATCGTCGGTTGTCGCCGAGTGAGCCGCCACGGCCTGCATTCGCTCGTGGCTGGGTCGTGGCGGAGGGCGCGGCGGCGGTAGCGGTGCCGGAGAAACTACGCTCGTGGTGCCGTCATCGGGAACTGAAGCCAGCGCGGGTCGCGTGGTCGCGAGCATCAAGGTTGACACCTCCAGCTCGGAAGCCAGATCTGCCGCCGCGGCTAGGAGCAGCTCTTCGTGTAGTTCCCTCGCGCTGGGGTAGCGATCCGAGGGTTCGAACGCAACACAGCGTTCGATGACCTTGGAGACCTTCTCTGGGATACCTGAGGGCGCGACCTCGGAGAACTTGGGCAGTATTGTGTTCGTGTCCGGTCGTCGTTCCGGGAGCCGACCAGTGAGCGCCTCCCACATGGTCATGCCGACGGAATAGACATCGGTTGCCGGGGTTGCTTTTTGGGACTCCCGGAACTGCTCGGGTGCCTTGTAGGCGAGACGTGGGTTTTCGACCTTGGGAAGTTTGGCTGCTGCGGCGATGCCCGAATGAACCAGCAACGACGACCCACCATGAGTCACGATGATGGACGCTGGCGTCACATCACCGTGAACGACTGGCGCGCCCTGGCGCTGGTGCAGTGCACGCAATCCTTCCACCACGTCCAGAAAGATCCGCAGTACGACCTCCATGGGCAGGGTCGAGCCGACGACGCGGCGGGCATGGACGAGTGCGTGCAGCCGTTCGCCTGGCAGGTGCTCGGTTGTGAAGACCAGTTGATCCTCTCGCGTGCTCGTGTGCAGCGGCCGAAGAAAATGTCGGCTTTTTACCGAAGAAGCGAGTTGGCTATCGTGGACGAAACTGACGCGAATTGCGGGGTCCGTCGAGACTGCGTTTGCCACCTCGGTCACTTCGATCCATTCCGCGTCGGGACGGTTCGCCTTGCGGGCAAGATGGGTCGAGCTCACTGCATCCGAGAAGACCGGCTTGCCGAGTTCGAGGGGCAGAGTCTTGTGCCGACCCGCGTTGGTGTTTGCTGCAGCACTCATGGCGGTTTCCCCCTCATTGCACCGTGACGGTGGCCTTCATGTTTCCGCAGTGCGGGCGACAGTAATATGGGAAGGTCCCCGCGGTCGGGAACGTGCGGTCGTAGGTTGCGAATTCATCCGACGTCGGAGCCGATTGACAGTTGGAGTTGTTCATGGAGCACCAGCCCGGGCTGTAGTCTCCGCAACCGGACCCTCCGGTGACGGTGTGTCCCTTCTCCTCCCAAACCCAACGCACCGTGTCTCCTGTGGCGATGGTGAGGGACTTGGGACTGAATGTGTTGTTGCCGTTTGGCGCGACGATCACTACCCAGGCGCATGACGTGCCTGCGCACTGTCCGCTTGTGCAATCGGTGTTGCCTGAGCATGCCTTGCCGCTCTGGCACTTGGGACACGAGCCGCCGCAGTCGACGTCAGTCTCCGATCCGTTCTTGATCTTGTCGGTGCAGGACGGCGGCGCAGCTTGACAGGTCGTGCCGACACAGTTTCCAGACTGGCAATCGGGATTACCGACGCACTTCTTGCCAATTGCACATTTCGGGCACGAACCGCCGCAGTCGACGTCGGTTTCCGAGCCGTTCTTGACCTTGTCGGAACACGCCGCTGGAGGCGGTTGGCATGTGGCGTTGCAATAGGCGGAGGTGCAGTCGCCACCGTCGTTGCAGGTCTTGCCGTTGGCACAGGTCGGACAGGAGCCGCCGCAATCGACGTCGCTTTCGCTCCCGTTTTTCAGCTTGTCAGTGCAGGTCGGCGCAGCGCCGGAGTCCTGACCCGCTTGGCCTCCGGCACCCGCTGAGCCGGCGCTCCCTCCGGCGCCAGCAGTGGCCGCGCCGCCGCCCGCGCCTCCTGCGCCCGCGCCGCCCTGAGCGCTGCTGTCGCTGTTGGAGTCGGCCCCCGCGTCGCTGCTGGCTCCGCCCGTAGCGTCATCTTCACCAGTGAGTTCGACCTCCGCGCATCCACCCGCTGCGATTGCTAGGAAACACCCAAGAAGGAATTTGTTCACAACACACCTTCCTCTACTGCTTCGACAACTCGACGTCGACGCTGGCTTCGCCACCCTTGACAGTTACCGCCTTGGACGGGCCGCCCATCTTTGGGGCCCAAGCCGCAATCTTGTACTTACCCTCGGGGACTTTCTTGATCTTGAATCGTCCTTTGGCGTTCGCCGTTGCGAAGTAGCTGGAGGGGGTTACGTAGACGTAACCGAGCATTCCCGGATGAACGTTACAGAGCAGCGTGTACGCACCTCGCTTCTTGAACCGATAGCGACCGCCGCCGCCTTTAGGGATGGTGCCGAGGTTGAACTTCTCACCGCTGGGTGAAAAGACATTGTGCGGAAATGGATCGCTGTTCATGAAGGTAACAGCGCCGCCTTCAGCGACTGCGGTGATGTAGGGCATGAACAGCATTCGACGCTGATCGACAAAAGCCTTCATGCCGCGCTTCTTCTCGATTGGAGCCCCTTCCAGGTACACCACGGCGTATTTGACGGGCTTGGTGCCGTTGAGCACCGTCCCAACGATGTTGTACTTCTCGCCCGTCGCTGCAGGCGCCGCAGCCCCCGCCGCCGACGCCTTGGCGTCCGTCCCGGGTTTTTCGCCCTCCTTGCCCGGCTCCTTGGCGGCGGTAGGGCTATCGCTCTTGGCGACCTCGATGTCCTTACCTGGGCCAGGCGCGGAGGCTTCTTCCTCGAGTTCAGCCTCCTCGGGCGCACTTTCCGCTTGCGCCATTTCCGCCGCGCCCGTGGTTGGTGTCGGGCAGCTGCCAGACGCGTTCGGGCCACATGCGGCGTAGCCGAGTAGCGCCGCGATGATTCCGAGGTTCCTGAACCCGATGGGCTTGAGCGATTTCACCACTGTCTCCTCTCAATCGTTCTTGGCACCTTGATCGATCCAGAGACCGATCACCTCAATCACCTCCGCCGATAGGGGCGGAGAGCCGTCAGCAGGCATTTGATCTCCTGCGGCGGGAGTGGCGTTGCTGATCTTGTCGATCAGGAAGCTCTGCGCTCGGCTTCCCGCGTTGACGCGCATCGTGCCGGGCACGCCGCAGCTGTCTACGCCGACCAAGCTTGCGTGAGTCTGTCCGTCTACGAAGGACAGACCAGGTTGAGGTGCGCAGGCCTGGGGCGGGGGAGTTGCTGAACCGTGGCAGGCGCTGAGTGCACAACGTCGCGTAAAGATGCCAGCCTGCAGGCTCGAGAGTGTGGGCTCGAGGAAGAAGAACTGGGTGGCATTGCTGGCGCTTCCGCCCACCGTGACAACGAGGTCGCCAGAGGTTGCTCCGCTTGGCACATCGGCAGAAATCGAGGTGTCTGACCAGGAACCGATCGTGGTCGCCTCCGTGCCGCCGAAAGTTACCGTGCTGCTGCCCTGGGTGCTGCCGAAGTTCGAACCTTTGATTTCGATGGTTGCACCCACCGGGCCGACATCGGGCGTGACCGAGATGACACTCGGGAGCTTCTCGGTGATGACGTTGAAAGCAAACGCGTCACTTGCCTTTTCGTCGACAGTGACTACCAGGTCGACCGAGCCAGGTGCCAAACCTTGGGGAACGATGGCTTCGATTTTGACCGCGGACCAGTTGCCCACGAAAGTTGCTTCGGTTTCTCCGAAGGTCACAGTGCCGTCTCCGCGTTCGTCTCCGAACCCTTCGCCCTCGATCACAATCGAGTCGCCAACGGCCGCCGCGGGTGGAGTCACCGTTGTGATCTTCGGTGGTGCGGCCAGGGCTTTGCCCATGTTGGTCACCCAGTCCCTGACGAGTTTGATCTCCGCAGACGAGAGCGCCGCGAAACCCAAGGGCATTCGCTCCCCGGAGCCACCAACCTCACGATGGCGCCCTTCGATCTTCGCCACCAGGTAGCTCTTGTCGGGGTTGCCTGGATTGATTCGAAGCAAGGGCGCTTCCACTGCCGCTACGTTCACAGTGGATGGAAACGACTTGCCGGGTTCGAGGCTCATGCCCTGTCGAGGTGTTGGGCCGCCGTGACAGTCGGCAAAGGAGCACTTCGGCGTGAAGATTAGGGATTGCACGCTTGCGAGAGTCGGCGCGCCAAGCTCGCCCTCGGGCTCTGCCGGTAGGCAGCTGGAGACGGCGCCTATCGCGAGCGCGGTGAGCGCTGTTGAGCACCAAGCGTGGATTGACTTAGAGACCAACATCGAGAAGTACCTGTAGGTTACGGAATGCCAGAGAGTCTCCGACCGGGCGTGTCCACGCAGCGTCGACTCGTGCCTTGACGTTGGCGCGGACCAGAACTTCGAGGCGCGGTCGGATTTGATACGTGTAGTCGCCGGGAAGTTCCGAGTTGAAGTAATCGAACATGAGACTGGGCACGAATGAGGGCATGGCGACGTATCTCAAGCCACCAAACCAGCGCTCGACCCAGATATTCTCGTCAGTACCCGTCGGGCGGCCGTGCCTCTCGGCAAACGCCCCCCCGTACAGGGTCCAATCATCGAACATGAGGTTGAAGTCTCCGCCAAGGACCCAGAACCCATCGTCAATCGTTACCTGGCTGCCAATTGCGTTGTTGGATTGCAGCCGTGACGAGCCCAAGTAGCCGAGGACACCGAACTTCAGCGAGCGGTCCTGCCAGTTCTTCGTTGGTGCCTCGTAGCCTTCCTGGGTCGCACCATCCATCCGCGAGCCGCCGAGTTTGTACGCGATGCGCAGATAGCCATTCTTCGACCGATAGGGCTGATTGAAGTCGTCCTGGCCTTCCATCACACCAGTGACCACTCGCATTCGACCCGCCACAATGCCGGCAGCTTCGATCCCCACATCCTTGCCATAGTTCCAGGCGTTTGCCCCGACGCGCCGCTGCGGTCCGAACAACTCGTGCATCTCGAAGAACGGCTGCTGATGAAAGTTGAAGAAGTCCGGTTGGAAGCGACCGACTTTGATTGTTGTGTTCTTCAGGACCTGAAACGTGACGGCTGCCCAGTTGTGGCAGTTCTGACAAGACGGCCCATTGAGTTGGAACTTGCCCATGACGGACACGTTTTCACCGAGCGTGCTCGCTACGTAGACATCTGCCCAAGGGTTGAGCCCGGCAAAGTGGCTGGTTTGTTCCGCATCCTTCTCGAAGGCGGTCGCGCGCATCTTCGCGACTACTGCAATTGGGGCTGTGCCGGCCAGCTCGCCGGGCCAAACGGCTTCGCTCGGCCAGAGCTCCTTGTAGGCGTCCGCCCCCAAGCTGACGGGCTCATCCTTCACTTGCTGGGCGTCGCACTCGGGAAAGCGATGCCCGTTCATTCGAAAAGCGTCACCGATCGCGGTCAGTCGTGGAAACACCGTGTGACACGTCTGGCAACTCGTCTTGTACTTGCGGGCAAACGCCGGAACGCCCCATGCGTTCGGCACGCTGCTGGTCAGGAACGCCAAGAAAGCGGCGGTCCCGAGGACGAGGGTCAGCGCGAATCGCTGACGAAGTGAAGTTGAATCACGTTTAGGCATCGCGTGTCCTTTCGAACCCTCGACCTAAGCAAGCGCGATGCCGACATTCTCAGCGACTGTGCGGTGCGCGCGCTGTCCGAAAGGTCTGCGGCGGGGCTCAAAAAGGCCGCGGAACTGTGCGCAACTCTTGCGCAACTCACCTTGTTGGGCTCTCCACGGTGTCCCGTGCGTGATAACTGTCTCGCGCGTGGGACGCCGAGTGTCTCAACGATAGGACGCGGGCGAGACGCCGTGTTTCTTGAGCAAACGATAGAACGTGCCGCGGGGCAGCTGGGCGTCTTTGGCCGCCCGGGTCACATCTCCCCCCGAGTGCTGCAAGAGGTTCTCGAGATAGTCGCGCTCGAAGGCATCCATTTTCTGCGCACGCAGAGCGAAGAAACCCTCATTGGGTACGGAGCTGCCATCCGCACGGATGACGAGTTCATCCGGCAAGTCATCGGTTGTCACCGAGGTACCGTTCATGGACGCGAGGGTCCGTCGGATGATGTTCTGGAGCTGTCGCACGTTCCCCGGCCAGCGGTATCGGCTGAGCACCTCCATTGCATCCGAGTCGATGGAGACTTCGTCGCGGAGTTCTTTGGGTGCATACCGATTCAAGAAATGACGGGCGAGTTCTGGAATGTCCGTCGCTCGTTCTCGCAGTGGTGGCAGCTCGATGCACGCGACGTTCACCCGATAGTAGAGGTCGTCGCGAAACTTCTTCTCGTCCACCATTTGCGCCAAGTTGGCGCTCGTGGCTGCGACGATGCGCACGTCGACTTCGACCTGCTGTTTGCCTCCAAGGCGTCTGACCTTTCGATCTTGAAGTACCCGCAGCAGCTTGGCCTGGACGAGCAGGGGCAACTCGGCGATTTCGTCCAGAAAAAAGGTGCCGCCGCTTGCGTACTCGAGCAAGCCGAGGTTGCGGCTGTCCGCCCCGGTGAAGGCACCTCGCTCGTGTCCGAAGAGTTCTGACTCGAACAAATTGTCCGGGATGGCGCCGCAGTCGAGGGGCACAAAGCGCGCGTTCGAGCGCGTGCTGCGTTGGTGTACGCTTCTGGCCACGAGATCCTTGCCGGTACCGGTTTCACCAAGAACGAGGATATCGGCGTCGGTCTTCGCTACTCGGTCGATGGTCTCGTACACCTTTTGCATCGCCAGGCTCGAGCCGACAAAGTCGTCGAAGGTATGCACGCGCTCCATCTGCCTGCGCAACAGACGGTTTTCCTCCCCTAATCGGCTGGCTTCCAGCAGGTGTTTGGCCAGCACGAGTAGATCGTTCGTTCGGAACGGCTTGGTCAGGTAGTCGGCTGCGCCGAGCTTCATGCTCGCAACCGCCGTGTCCACCATCGGGTAGGCCGTGAGCACGATCGCCGGCGTTGAAGGGGAGAACTGCTTCAACTCCCGAAGCAACTGGATGCCATCGACGTCGGGAATCCTGATGTCCGTCACGAAGAGGTCGAAGTGATCGCTCTGCAGCAGCGCCTGAGCCTTTGCGCCACTTGTTTCCGTGACGATCTCCACGTTGGGCAGCGCTTCCAGCGTGTCGGCACACACCTCGAGCATGCCAGGTTCGTCATCCACTACTAGGGGCCTGACCACTTAAGCGGCAACTCGCAACTGATCGATAACGCTCAGGTTGCTGAGAGCAGCGTGCCGGCGGAGGTCGAAGAGGTTGTTGCGCTGACCACGGTAGCGAGCACGGTCGCCTTGGCGGTTATGCAGGGTCGCGAGGCTGTGTTCGACGGCAGTACGCTTGCGAAGGCGGGCGCGGCCTTCGCGCGTGCGGGCGTTTTCGCGCAGCTGGATGTGGAAGGGCTCATGGGGGTGTAGCGTGACGCTGCGGCCACGCCCCGGGGCGGCGCGCGTGCAGTCGTCGCGGCTGCGACATACATCGCAGCGGGCAGCTGGGAAGCGAGCGACGGAGCCAGCGCTCGCTTTAACCGCAACGCCTTCGGGACAACGGGCGATTCCCGCAGCCAGATCGAGCTTGAAATCGGCCTTGGTGAAGCGCCCGCCGTTGCGCAACGGAAACGGTTTGCAGAAAACCTCTGTTCCTTCGGCGCGACGGGATTCGATCGCATCGTCGCCAAGGTAGCCTCGATCGATGTAGAGTTCTGAAACGGAGCCGCACTGTTCGAGTAATTCTGCCGAAGCGACACGTTCAGGACGATTCGCGGGGGTGATCGCGACGGCGCAGATGATGCCGGGCGTATCGAGCTGTATCGCGATGTGTCGCTTGTAGCCGTCGATGCGTTTCTTCTTGCTCTTGCGGCCATGACGCATGTCGGGGTCACTCACGCTAATGCGTCGGTCCTTCGCCACGCCGCGTGTGATCCGGCTCCCTCCGTCCCCGTCTGGATCGGGCTCGGTGTCCTGCGAGACGAGCTTTTCCACCAGTGCCCACTGCCCGGCCAGCGGCGCTTCTTTCAGCGGTTTCGTCAGCTCTTTTTCGAGAAAGCGGCCGAGTGACTGTACCTGCTTGAGCAGTCGACCGAGCGCCTTGGTGCGCGCCCCAGGGTCGTCCCAGTCGATGTCGAGCCCTGTCTTGATGCTGGTGGCGTTGAGTACTGGGATCCCCGCAGCAGCCGCGACCTTGTCGACGGGTTGACCGAGCCGCCGCGCTGCCGTGCGAACGACGTGTAGCGAGGCGCGCCCGATGAGATTGAAGGTGTCCTCGACGCGACCCGCGCCCCATAGTGGGCTGGCGTCGAATGCAGCACGCAGGTGCGTTGCACTGAATCCGCCCGTCTCGCGTGCGAGTTCGACCGTCTTGTTGAAGAGCAGCTCGTCGAGCCCATGCGCAATGACGCGCTGGCGAAAGTTGTAAAACGTGCCTTGCGAGAAGAGCGGCACTTCGATTCCCGCACAGTTGAGCACCATTTGCCAGCGGCGATCCATCAACGTAAGCTCAACCACCTCGTGGTCGGGCACACGCAGCGCGGCCTGCAGCAACATCGCAAGGCCGAGTTGAGCAGGCGGGACGCGACCACGCCCCCGCTCCACGGGCGAATATGCCTCCGTCAGCTTCGCCTGCATCTCTTCGTCAAAAATCCTATGTCGCAGCTCGCGCAGGAATACGAATACTCTGCGTTTCGCACATCGCTTTGCGATGAACTTCTCACCACGCGACAGCTCGACCGGCGCCTTCCAGATCTCCATGGGGTCCTCCTGACCCCGTTTGATCACTACACGCCCGGCGCGTCGATCCTGGCTTCTAAGCGATCGAACTTGCTTTGTATTTCGACGCCGCCGCTAGAATTTGATCGGGTCTCTAGCTCCCAGGGCTGCGGCTTGGGGCTTGCCTGGCTGATTCGGTCGAGTCCGCCACCGCCCCGTTCGATGAGTCTGCGCCCGAAGCTTGGTCGCCAAGGCCGCAAAGGCTCGAACCGGCACCCGGAGCCAGCACGCCAAAGCCGTGGCCCGTGGAGCGCCTAGGCGGGATCAGAGCACCACCGCCACATCCGTCGCAGCTCGTGCAAGGCGAGAGCAGGCTCAATGGGACCACTGTTTTATGTTCCCGAGTCTGGCGGAATGCCATACGGCGGAGCAACACCTGCGGTACCACCACCGCCCGCGTCACCCCCGGCGCCGCCGCTGCCCGCGCTGCCGCCACTGCCCGCGCTTCCGGCGGCTCCAGCGCTGCCCGCGCTTCCATCGGCACCCGCGTCATCGCCGCCGTTGCCTCCGGTTCCGGTGCCGCCAGCGCCTTGTCCGCCAAAGCCACCGGGAACACCATACGCAGGCGCGAAGCCGGCAATGTTGCCGGAGCCCCCCGCGCCGCCGGAGCCCCCGGTTCCCTTGCCGCCGCAACCCGTGGCCGCGATCGATGCGGCCGCAGTGACACCGAAAGCCACAAGCGCCGCCCGACTCATGCGTTTCTCGGGGATGGGGACTTGGGCACCTTCACTCAACTGTCCACCACAAAACGGACAGCTCGCTTCGTCGTCTCGGACGTGACGCTCACATTCTGCGCAAGGGATCAGATTCACTGGGGGCCTCCCGGGTCAGTCGTTTCACCCACCGTCTGCGGGCAAGCCGTAGGCGGGTGCAATGCCGCCGAAGCCGCCAGACGATGAGCCGCCAGGGCCCGCATCTGCGGGAAGACCGTAGGCAGGTGCAATGCCGCCGAAGCCACCCTGGCCGGCGCCGCCCGCTTGTCCGGCGGTGCCACCGGTTGCGCTGCCACCTTGGCCGCCGGTTGCACTTCCGCCCTGGCCGCCGGTTGCACTTCCGCCCTGTCCGCCCGTCGCACTTCCGCCCTGTCCGCCCGTCGCGGTGCCCCCAGTGCCGGCGGTTGCGCCGGTGCCGGCGGTTGCGCCGGTGCCGCCACCACCGTCGTCGTCCGAGCCACAGCCCACTGCGCCCACGCCAGTGACGAGGGTTGCGCCAAAGGCAACGAGGGCCGCCCGGCTCATGCGCCGATCAGGCACGGCGACATGTTCGAGGGATGCGAGTTCGGCGCCGCAGAACGGGCACACACCGTCGCTGGCCCGGCCGTGACGGTTGCATTCGGTACAAGGGGTCAAGTCATTCATTGTCTAGGTCCTATCGCTTGGTTTCGTCTCGAGGGTTTTCTTCGGCTCAGCCACCATCGGGTGGGGGCAGGCCGTAAAGAGATGCGCTGCCGGCACCGCCGCCCGTGCCGGTCTGCCCGGCACCGCCGTCGGGTGGTGGAGTTCCATACAGAGGACCCACTGCGCCTCCTGTGCCCGCGGTGCCCGCGGCGCCACCGCTCGCGGTACCGCCCTGACCACCTGTGGCGCTCCCGCCGGATCCACCACTTCCCGAGGTCGCGCCGGAGCCACCGCTGCCCGTACTGTCGTCATCGGAGCCGCAGCCTGTCGCGCCAAATCCGGCGGCGACGCTGGCACCGAACGCCACGATAGCCGCTCGGCTCATGCGCCGACCCGGCATCGGAACCTGCCCGTCGTTGCTGAGAGCGGCCCCGCAGAAGGGGCAAGCGCCTTCTGCGACGCGTCCGTGTCGATTGCATTCAGAACAGGGAATCAGTTCGTCCATCTTTAGTTCTCCTCAATCCGACCCGGCGTCGAAGGGCGGTGCGGCGTATCGCCCACCGAAGTCGCCCGCGCCGGCGTTGCCCGCCGAGCCAGCACTGCGTGCTGCGCCGGCGCTTCGAGTGTGTCGATTGCATTCTGCGCAGGGAGTGAGGTCCATGTGCTTGCTCAGTTCTCGGGTGGCGGAGCGCCATACAACAATCCGCCGGAGAACCCTGCGGTGCCTGCGTCGGTGCCTGCGGTCCCGCCGCTGCCACTGCCCGCGGTCCCGCCACTGCTGCTGCCTGCGGTCCCGCCACTGCTGCTGCCTGCGGTCCCGCCACTGCTGCTGCCTGCGGTCCCGCCACTGCTGCTGCCTGCGGTCCCGCCACTGCTACTGCCTGCGGTCCCGCCGCTGCCCGAAGTGCCCCCGCTGCCAGTTGTGGCGCCTGTGCCGGAGCCACCGGTGCCACTGCTGT
Source organism: Polyangiaceae bacterium (assembly GCA_965222375.1). Taxonomy (GTDB): domain Bacteria; phylum Myxococcota_A; class Polyangia; order Polyangiales; family Polyangiaceae; genus JACKEA01. The sequence goes on along the minus strand of CBDCTZ010000015.1, from coordinate 1,021,504 downwards.
CGTCGTCTGAGCTGCACCCTGTCGCACCGAAGCCGGCGGCGAGGGTGGCGCCGAAGGCCACCACAGCTGCACGGCTCATGCGCCGGCCCGGCAGGGGCACGGCGTCCGCGTGGCTGGGCCGTCCGCCACAAAAGGGACAGTTGGATTCGTTGGAGTCAACGTGGCGCTGACATTCGGAGCAAGGAGTTAGATTCATCGTCAGTCCTTTTCAGGGTGTTCTTCTTCAATCAGTTCGAAACCACCATGGTCGAAGGGGTCGCCGGGTGGCGCCATGGTTTGAACGAGTCGTTCGCGCTTGCCGGCCTTCTTCATTTCGAGAGCGCGGTGATGGCAATAAGGATTGTTGCCGGCTTTTCCGAACAGCGTGTGCCCCGTCCAGGTGCAGCCCGCGCGGCAAACGTCGGCGTAGTAGCAGGTGGCGCAATAGCCCCAGAGGTCTTTGACGGTGCGATCCCGGGTATAGCGAAGCTGGTCCGAGCGCTCCCAGATGTCCTTCAAAGAAGCATCGCGGATGTTCCCGCCGGTCCACTCGTTGGTCGTCAAAGACGGGCAGCCTTTGATCGAGCCGTCCGCTTCGATGCCCAAAGTGGAGCGCCCAGCACCGCAACTGGCCATGTGCCCCCGGGGCATGGTCCCGCGCAAGACGCTTTCATAGGGACCAAAGTAGCCGATATTGTTACCCGGCCACATGCGCACGCCGAGCTCATCACAACGCTTCTTCAAATCAGCCAACAAGGGGAAGAGCTCGAGCAAGTCGTAGGGTTGGAGTAGCACCTCGGGCTCGTCCGCAGCGCGCCCCATGGCGACAGTGATCTGGATTTGCCAGCTGTGGGTGTTGTGAACAGCAATCGTCTCGAGCACATGCGGCATGTCGGGAATGCTGAGCCGATTGATCTGCGTATTGGCCGAGACCCGCACTCCAGCTTCTTGGAGGTTCTTCAGCGCTTCGAGGGCAGCGCGATACGAACCCTTTACCCCACGCAAGCGGTCGTGGCTCTCTTCGGTGCCGTCTACGGAGACACTCACGCTCTGTAGTCCGGCTTCCGCAGCCTGAAGGGCGCGCTCTTTGGTGATCCCGCGTCCGCCCGTGGTCATGGTCGCTTGCATGCCCCGCTTGCGGATTTCCCGGACGATGTCGACCCAGTCGTCCCGCAGATAGGCTTCACCCCCGATGATGGTGACTTCTTTGACGTCCATTTCGGACATCTGCCGAACCAGGTCTAAGCACTCCTCGGTGGTCAGCTCATCGGGGCGAGCCTGCCCGGCGCGAGAGCCGCAGTGCCGGCAGGTCAAGTCGCAGGCGAGAGTGATTTCCCAGACTGCGTAGATCGGTCGCCACTGCTCATCGATGGGCCGAACTTCGTGGGCCAAGGGCAGATGACGTTTGGGGGGCGGAGCCACCGGCGCCACTGGCAGATGCCGCGGGCGCTTCTCCCGAAGCAGCTCGACGCGCTCACTCGGGCTCAAGGGGTCCGGTCCACTCGTAGTCACGAGCCGCCCATTCTAGCAACTCGGGTGCCACTGACAAAGATCAAGAATCCCCGTGATTTAGGGCGCGCACTCAGGTGTGCCAGTCGTGCCAGGCATGATATTCCTGTCCGGGTCACCGAGAATCCGCCATGCTCTGCTGACGCGCACGAACGTTCGTGCGCAATCCAAGCTCGACTCTGCAGTCGGATTCTGGTTCGTTGTGTCGATGACGCTACTCAGAGTTGCGCGATGGTCCGTGGCGCTTTCCGCGCTGACGATCCTCCTGACTGCAGGATCTCGGGCGCAGGCGTGAGGCCTGGCGCCCCCCGTCGGTCCGACGGGTTGTGACGGAGGACAGAGCCAAGAGCGGTTGTATCGCGTGGGCGCGAGCTACGCTTTGTCCGAGGCGGAGTTGCGCTTCGATGGCGAAGACGACTACGACCTCGAGCAGAGCGTGGTCGCGGCCTTCGTGTCCCGACGCTTCGGCGAACGTTTCACCGTTCAACTGACGCTGGGTGGAATCCTTGATGGCCAGCTCGAAGGCCAGGGCCGGCGCTTCGATGTGGAGCCCGGGTTTCTCGCATCGCTCTCGGGTGCGTATCGATTCCTCGGTGGGCCAGGTGAAGACCTGTTCGGCACCGCAACCCTGTCCTACGGCATGAGCTTCGCATCGACGACGGAAGAGGTGTCTGATGGCCAGTCCGTGTCGCTGACGGCGTCGGACGCACGCCTGGGAGTCCTCTTCGGCGCCACTCTCGGCGACACGGTGAGTCCCTTCCTGGCGGCGCGTGCTTTTGGCGGCCCGGTTGGCTGGGAGCTCGATGGCGAATCCCGCACCGGCTCCGATCGACACCACTACGCGGTGGGACCTGGGATCGTCGTGAACATGCACGAGCAGCTCGACCTCACAGTCGATACGAGCTTCGTCGGCGAGCGCACCATCGCGGCAGCACTTGCGTTGAGTTTGTAGTTTGGCCCGCACGAAGACGCACGGCGCCGAGCGCCGTGCGTCTCACGAGCAACTCTAGGGACAGGTGCCCTTGCCGCCGTCCTTTGTCGTACAGGCTTGCCCGGTGGGGCAACCGGCCTTGGCGCAACAGTATGCCGGCTTGGTGCCGCTGATGCAGGAGTTGCCGGAGGGGCCCTTCACGCAGGTGAAGCCTTGCTGACAATCGCAGTTGACCTTGCACTTGTCCGCGAGGCCACCGCACAGACCCGTGGCGGGGTTGCAGGACGAGTTGGGCATTTGCACCTTCTTGGGAACGCACTTGTTGGAAGTGCATTCGTAGGTCGTCTGCGTGCAGACGCCCGCGCCCGAACAGGTCGGTTTGGGGCAGTCCTTGGGGGTCTTGCACTGATCCGAAGTGCCGCCCGTGCCGGCAGTGCCGCCACTTGCGCCCCCGGCGCCGCCACTTGCGCCCCCGGCGCCCGCTTTGCCGGCGCTGCCCGCGCTTCCGGCGCTGCCCGCACTTCCTGCCGCGCCGCCCTTACCGGCGCTTCCAGAACTGCCAGCGGCACCGCTCGAGCCGGCGGTGCCTCCGGAACTACTGCCACTGCTGCCGCCTGTTGCGGAGCCCGCGGAGCCGGACGAGCCAGCTGCACCGCTGCTGCCCCCCGTGTTCGTATTCGTAGAGGAGTCATCGCTGCTGCCACATGCAGCGACCAATCCCAGCCCCAGAACAAGAGTCCATCCCAAGTATCGCATTTCCCAAGACTACGCTCCGGTCTGCAGTTCGTCCAGTTGGCTGTCTCGGTTTTGCCCATGGGACGCCGTGTCATGGCCTGCGCGGCGCGCCTGGAGGTAATCCGACAACGAGCCGCAGCCGTGGCCCGCGGTCGAGCGAGTGTTGCGATCCAAGAAACCACCCTTCCGGGTCAGCCGGCGCAAGTGCTCGTCTTGCCGTCCTGGGTCGTGCAGGCTTGGCCTTCTGGGCAGCCCTTCTTGCTACAACAGTAGACCGGCGGCGTCGTGCTGACGCAGGAGCCTCCAGACGCGTTCTTCAGGCACATCAAACCTTGAGGACAGTCGCAGTCCACCACGCACTTGTCTTTGACTAGCTCACACCGACCGGTGGCTGGGTTGCAGAAGGAGTCGAGTTTTGTCATCGAAATCCCGAAGCACTTGCCTCCGGAACACGTGTAGTAATTCTCCCAGCAGGTGCTGGTGCCAGAGCAAGCGGGTTTCGGGCAGTCAGCAGGGGTCTTGCACTGATCTGGCGCGCCGCCGGCGCCCGCACTGCCCGCGGCGCCTCCCTTGCCCGCGGTGCCTCCCTTGCCCGCGGTGCCTGCAGAACCGGCGCTGCCAGACGAGCCGGCGGTGCCGCCACCGGAACCCGCCGCGCCTCCGGAGCTGCTGCCACTACTGCCGCCCGTTGCCGAGCCTGCTGAGCCGCTGCTGCCACCGGTATTCGAGTTCGCGGGCGCGTCGTCGCTGCTACCGCAGGCGACGACCAGTCCGAGCCCCAGAAAAAGAGTCCATCCCAAGTATCGCATTTTTTGCAAGGTTACGCTTCGGTCCAAACCTCGTCCAGCTTGCCCGGAGGATCGGCCTCATGGGACGCTGCGTCATGGACCACGCCGCGCGTCTCGACGCGATCAGACAGCTACACCGCGAGGTCGACCGAGAGCTTCAACCCCTCGTCCAACGGCATCGCGAGAGGCTGCAATGCAAGCGAGGCTGCTTCGAGTGCTGCACAGATGACCTCAGCGTGTTCGAGGTCGAGGCCGAGGTCATTCGGGACCGCCATGCCGAGCTGCTGGCTTCGTCGCAGCCCGCACCGAGCGGCGGCTGCGCGTTCCTCGATGCCAACGGTGGCTGTCGGATCTACGAAAGCCGACCCTACGTCTGTCGGACTCAGGGGCTGCCCCTGCGCTGGTTGGAAGAAGACGAGGAAGGCACCATCGTCGAGCAACGGGACATTTGTCCCCTCAACCTGGAGGGCCCCGGCCTGGCTTCGCTCTCGGACGCGGATTGCTTCCAATTGGGCATTTATGAGCAGCGCCTGGTTTCCCTGCAAATGCAGCGATTTAGCTGCCTGAATCGAGTTCATCTCCGCAGCCTTTTCTCTTCTGACTGAGGCCGGGTTGCGGGGGCGCCGATCGCCCCTATCATTGCCCCATGACGCTTTCGAGCCACGTTGAGACCGCCCGGCAAACCACCACCAAACGCTTGGCCAGCGATGAGGACATCGTCGCTACCGTCGAGCGCGTACGTGACACTTTCGATTCCGGCGCGACCCGCCCCTTGGACTGGCGAGAGCGCGAGCTGCGGCAGCTGGAGCGTTTGATTACGGACAACGAAGCTGAGCTGCTCGAGGCTCTGCATAGCGATCTAGGCAAGTGTCGCTTCGAAGGGGTCGTGGGGGAAACGGGCTTCGTTCTCAACGAGATCCGTCACACCATCAAGCACCTGCGCGGATGGGCCAAGCCCAAGCGTGTGAAGGCGCCGCTGGCGATCCATCCTGCCAAGGCGATGATCCTCACCGAGCCGCTTGGGGTCGTGCTGATCATCGCTCCCTGGAATTATCCGTTCCAGCTGGCCGTGGGCCCGCTCGTCGCCGCGATCGCTGCGGGCAACACGGCGGTCATCAAGCCGAGTGAAGTCGCGCCGGCAACGTCTGCCGCGTTGTCCAAGTTGCTCCCGCGCTACTTGGACGCCACGGCCTACGCCGTCGTCGAAGGCGGCGTACCCGAAACCACCACTCTGCTCGAGCAGCGCTTCGACCACATCTTCTACACGGGCAACGGAACCGTTGGCCGCATCGTCATGACCGCGGCGGCCAAGCACCTGACGCCGGTGACTCTGGAACTCGGCGGCAAGAGCCCCTGCATCGTGGACTCGGATGTGGACTTGGACGTCGCCGCGAAGCGCATCGTGTGGGGCAAGTTCTTCAATGCAGGGCAAACCTGCGTCGCTCCAGACTACCTCTTGTTGCACGAGAGCATTGCCGAGCAGATGCTCGACAAGATCTCCCAAACCATTCGGGATTTCTACGGCAGCGATCCTCAGTCGAGCTCTGACTACGCTCGAATCGTCAACGAACGACATTTCGACCGGCTCTCCAAGCTGCTGGACAGCGGTGACACGGTCAGCGGCGGGGGGACGGATCGCTCCACTCGCTACATCGCGCCAACCGTGCTGCGGGATGTGAAGCCTGATGCTCCGGTAATGGCGGACGAGATCTTCGGACCCATCCTACCGACCATGACCGTCGCCAGCGTGGACGACGCGATTCGTTTTGTGACCGCACGCCCGAAGCCCCTAGCGCTCTACGTATTCACGAAGAACCAGGGCACCGCGGACCGCGTGCTCGCTCGTACGAGTTCGGGAGGTGCCTGCGTGAACGACTGCGTGTCTCATCTCGCGCCGCCGGAGTTGCCCTTTGGTGGCGTGGGGGAAAGTGGCATGGGCGCCTATCACGGCAAGACCGGCTTTGATACCTTCAGCCATCACAAGAGCGTGCTGGACAAGTCCACTCGCGTCGATCCGCCTCTGCGCTACCCGCCCTACGGCGAAGACAAGCTGAAGTGGGTCAAGCGCCTCATGTGAAGCCAGTGCAGTACCCCGACCCTCCTTGGGAGATGCACGGTTTCGCCGTGATGCGCCCTGTGGTCGCGTCTGCGCGAACCATCACGGTGCCGCCAGAGTTCGAGATCGTGCAGCGGGCAGGTCACGCGGCGGGGCTGCTCGCCTACGTGGAGTACCGGGAGCCCAGCGTGCTTACCTACAGTGAGCTGGCGTACATGCCCTGCATGGTCCGCCCCCGCGGGCGCTCGCGCCCCCTGGGCTACTACGTTTCCGCCATGTACGTGGACAACGACGCTTCCCTTGCTGCCGGTCGCAGCATCTGGGGCTTGCCGAAGCGTTTTGCGACGTTCGAGCGCACTGGGGCCGTGGTGCAAATAAGAGCGGAAGACGGCGTGCGATTCGACCTGAAATTCCGAGTTGCGCCCCTGTCTCGTCGGCTGCGTTCGAAGATGACGACGCTGCAAGCGCCTGATGGCAACGTCGTGCGCTTCCGCGGAGAGTTCCAGTCGCAGGTTTCCCCGGCGAGCATGCGAGTCTTGCGCTTCACCGCCAGTGGTGATGCCTGGCAAAGCTTCCGAGGCGCCCGGCGCCTGCCTCGGCCTGCGGTCGCCATGTCGGGCTTTTCATCGCGCATGTTGGCACCAGATTTTCCCGGGAACGCGGCCGCGCAGAGAACCGCCGCGGCTAGCGAGGATGGTGTATTAGAAGGGATGTGAGCGTTTGCTGTTGTTTGTTTCAGCACCTTCCCAATGACCGAATCTAGCCGCCCCTCTGTCCGTGAAGTGTTTCGAGCGGTGAGCGAGGCTTTCGCTCCGAGACGGCGACGCGTCTGGCTCGGGGGGCAGCGCGCCTACGCGGAGTTCAAGCAGCTCAGCCACGAAGAAGAGGACCGGCTGCTCGAGCGGCTCGAGGTCTTGGTGAAACGTACCAAATGGGCCGAAGGCGTGAAGCTAGACCGAGTGTCGCGCCGCGCCGTGTTCGAGCTGTCCGGAGCCGAAGTTACCGAGCTGGATGTGATTCGAGTGCTGGAGGAGGGTGAGCGACGCATCTTCGTGGATGGCGCCAGCTTCGACGAGCAAGCGAGGCACCCCGCGGACGACGAGCGCGAAAAGCAACTCTTGGTCGGGCTCACCACCGATGTGCTGGGGTTCGTCATTGGCAGTGCACTGCGTGCGACTCCACTAAAGCCCTCCTCGGTGTTCAGCACGGTTGGGGCGGTCAGCTCTGTGCTCCGCGGTTCGCCTCGACTGCGCCAAGGTGCCGACGAGAAATATGGCGTCGACCGTACGGACTTGGGATTGGGCGCGGCCATTGCTGCAGCCAACGCGTTCGCTCAGCGCCCGGTGAGCTCCTTGGTCGATATCGCGCATAAGGCCACCCTGATGCGGGAGAGCAAGTCCCAGCGAGCGGTCTGGGAATCTCGCGAACCCGAGCTGTATCGCCACGGGATCCCTGAGGACGAGCGGGCGGAGCCCCGGCCCGCGCCGCTGTCCGCGGGGCCCATCGAACAGTATGCGGACCGCGCGTGGCTCGTTTCGCTGGCGGGTTTCGGTGTGAGCTTCATCACGACCCGGAACGTGCAGCGCGCGGTGGCGGCGCTCTTTGGTGGCCTGCCCAAACCAGCTCGACTGGGGCGAGACGTATTCGCCTCTTCACTGGCGCAGACTTTGGCCAAGCGCCGCGTGCTGGTCTCAGACGGAGAAGTGTTGCGGCGACTCGATCGGGTTGATTGCATCGTACTCGCCGGCAGCCTGATCACCCGAGACCGCTTCGAGATCGGCGAGATCATCACCAAACCGAGCATCACCACCGCCGAAGCTCGGGAGCGGGTGGTGGCGTTGCTCGACCCCGAACTCCCTCTCGAGGTGAGGCGGGAGGACGGGTGGACTCTTGGGCCCGCAAAGCTGGTGGAAGCGGAACTGGACGATGAATTACTCGCCCATTCCGAGGCACTGGCCAAGCGTGGCGCGCTAGCCTTGGCCCTGACCCGAGATGGGGCCGCTCAGGCGATCGTCGAGCTGCGAATCGTCCCGCAAACCGGCGTCGAGGAGCTCATCGCTGCGGCACACGAAGCGGACATGCGCGTGGTGATCGGCTCCGACGATGAAGGCGTGCTGTCGCGTTTTCACGCCGATGACGCCATTGCCGGCGGTCCTGGGATCGAGTCTGGGATTCGGCGCCTCCAGCGGGAAGGGCGCACCGTCATGTTGGTGGCGACTGGCACCGACTCCCGAGCGCTATCGGCCGCGGATTGCGGTATCGGCCTGATCGCAGAGGGGGAGCCCGCTCCCATGGGGGCTCATCTGATCTGTTCCAGGGATTTGACGGATGTGCGTTTCGTCTTGAACGCATGCGTGGCGGCGCGTCGCGTCTCAAAACAGAGTGTGAACGTTGCGTTGGGCGCAGCGACGTTCGGAACCTTGATTTCTGCGGGCGGCGTGGTGCCGATGACTACCCGGCGCGTTATTGCCGTTGTCAACACCGCCACCTTGGTGGCGATGGCCGCGGGAGCCCGAGCCAACGCTACGTCGGAGCGCCGCGTACTTCCTGCACCTCGGGATCGAACCCCTTGGCACGCCCTGGATGGACATGGCGTCCTGGAACGCCTGGGCAGCTCTTCCCGTGGCTTGACCCGAGGAGAGGCTCGGGATCGTCGCCCCCTCGCCCCCTCCAAGCGTCCGGCGCCAGTCGAACTCTTCGATCACGTTACGGACGAGTTGTTCAACCCCCTTGCGCCGTTGCTCGCTGCCGGCGCGGGGCTGTCTGCCGTCGTTGGGTCCTTGAGCGACGCGGCCATGGTGGGTGCGGTCGTGCTGCTCAACGCCAGCATCGGTGGAGTCCAACGCTTTCGCACCGAACGCGCCATCCGCGTGCTTTCTCGGACGGCTACTCGCAAGGCGCTCGTGCGACGTGGGGGTGAGCTCCGACGCATTCCGGTCAGTGAAGTCGTCCGCGGCGATGTCGTGATCCTGTCTCCCGGAGAGGTCGTGCCGGCGGATTGCCGGATCCTCGAGAGTGAGTCCTTGGAGGTGGATGCTTCCAGCTTGACCGGTGAATCCCTGCCGGTGCCGAAGGCGGCCAAGCCGTCTTTCGAGAACGAGATTGCGGACCGGAGCTCGATGCTCTTCGAGGGAACGAGCATCGCAGCGGGCCGGGCAGCTGCGGTTGTCGTCGCAGCCGGTGACCAAACCGAGGCGCGCCGAAGCGGTTCGGCTCCTGCGGTCGATCCCCAAGATAGCGGCGTGGAGCGGCGTCTCTCATCCCTGGTCGACATCACGGCTCCGGTCGCTGTGAGCGCCGCTGCGGGGCTGGTGGGAGTTGGGCTGATTCGTGGGCGCAAGCTCAGCGATGTGATCGCAGCTGGAGTCAGCCTTGCGGTTGCCTCGGTCCCGGAAGGCTTGCCGTTGATTGCCACGGCAGCGCAGCTCTCGGCAGCAGAACGCTTGAGCAAACGTGGCGCGCTGGTGCGCAACCACCGCAGCGTCGAAGCTTTGGGCCGAGTCGACACGGTGTGCGTGGACAAGACCGGTACGGTCACCCAGGGGCGCATCGAACTCAGTTGTGTTTCCGACGGAGCCAGCGAGGAGCAGGTCGATGACATTTCGGGAGCGCGGTTGCGTGTGCTTGCTGCAGCGCTGCGCGCCACCCCCGATGCCAGAAGTCCCAACGAGAGTTTCGATCCGACCGACGCCGCCCTGCAGCGCGCCACCAAAAAGCTAATAATAACGCATGTTTACGGCGTCGATTCTTGGCATCGAGTTTCGGAACTCGCCTTCGAAGCGGGGCGTGGTTACCACGCTGTCCTCGGCGCAGCGGAGTACGACTCGTGGTTGAGCGTGAAGGGTGCGCCGGAGGTCGTGTTGCCTCAGTGCTCTGCCTGGATGAGAGGTGGGAGTCGCAAGCCTCTGGATGCCGGAGAGGCAGAGGAGCTTGCCAAGACGGCGACGGATCTTGCGAAGCGTGGGCTCCGCGTCTTGGCGGTGGCGGAGCGCTCCGTCGGACCCGAAGATCGCCTCGACCCTTATCGACCCGTGGGCCTGGCGTTCATGGGGTTCATTGCGTTCAGTGATCCTGTTCGCCCAACGGCCGCGGCCGCTCTAGCGCGTCTGAAGGAGATAGGCGTGAGCACGGTGATGATCACCGGTGATCATCCAAGCACGGCGGAGGCTATCGCCAGCGAACTGAATCTGTTGGGTGACAAAGAGATTCTCACCGGATCCGAATTGATGCGGCTTTCCGATGAGGAACTCGATGACCGGATTCCGAAAATCGCGGTGTTTGCGCGTCTGACGCCGTCCCAAAAGGTCCGCGCGGTGCGAGCATTGCAGCGTGCGGGAAAGTGCGTGGCCATGGTCGGCGACGGGGCAAACGACGCACCGGCCATTCGCCTCGCGAACGTCGGTATTGCCATCGGCGAGAACAGCACCGCAGCCGCGCGTGGCGCGGCGGACGTAGTGCTGACGGATGAACGCATCGAAACCCTCGTCGACGCCATCGTGGAAGGTCGTGCCGTCTGGAGATCCGTGCGCGACGCCGTCTCCATTTTGGTCGGGGGAAACCTAGGCGAGATCGGCTTCACCCTCGGCGCCGGTCTGGTCGACGGGCGCCCACCCCTGAATGCCCGCCAGCTGCTACTGGTGAACCTGCTGACGGATGTGGCGCCGGCCATGGCCGTCGCCCTTCAGCCGCCCTCCCAGGAAACCCTGGATGCCCTCGCTCAGGAAGGGCCTGAAGCGTCCCTATCCCATCTTCTCCGCCGGGATGTAGCCGCGCGGGCGGTCGTGACTGCTGGCGGCGCGAGCGCTGCGTGGTTGGGAGCGAGGGTGCTCGGTGGTCGTGAGCGCGCAAGCACCGTGGGGCTGCTGTCCCTGGTGGGGACCCAGCTCGGTCAAACCGTGGTCGCCGGGGGATACAGTCGCCCGGTCATCCTGACCAGCGCGCTGAGCATGGGCGCCTTGGCAGTACTGGTTCAGACCCCGGGGGTTAGCCACTTCTTCGGTTGCCGACCCCTCGGCCCGGTCGGCTGGGCCACCGCTTTTGCCGCTTCCACCGGCGCAACGGCTCTGTCGCGGAAGTATCCCGACGTCGTGGAGACGATTTCAAAGAAGCTGAGGCTGCTGGACATCGTGCCTCAAGACGAGCACGAGCAGCTGACGCCTGGAACCCAGGTCGTCACGAACTGAGTCGGAACCGGCGTCGCAAATTTGGCCAAAGCGCAGCGGTTGTGGCCAAACCGCGACATGCGAAGCAAGCTCCTGCTCCTTTCGTCCATCGCCGCATTCGCCATCGGATGCGGGGCAAATGCCATCGGTCCTCGAGACACGGCCCTCACCGCCGACGTGAAATCGTCGGACGACGAGGACAAATCCGAACTGGCCACCAGCGAGTTCGAGCCGGATTCGCCTTTCGAGGAAAGCGAATCCCTGTCTCCCTTCGCTCACAAGGGCGTCGGCGACTACACCGTTCACCGTTTTTCTGGCAGCTTCACCAAGCAGGCTCTGTCCCTGACCGAAGAAGTCCGCGCCAAAAAGGGTAGTCTGATCGTGATCGACTACACCTTGGATGACGGGAAGAGCGAGAAAACGCTCCGGGTCACCCACGACATCGCTTCTGACCGTGTCTTGCGAGTTCGGGAAGTCAAAGATGGCGCTGAAGTGGCGTCGAGCACGGCGGCCTATGAGGCCATGATCAGCCGGACGCTGTTCGTGCCTGACAGCAACGACGCCGTGATTGAGGCCGGCAACGGCACATGTCTAGTTGCCGGCAAGGCGCAAGATTGCAAGAAAACCCGCTATCGCGTTTCCGTCGGGGATGAAACCCACGAGCTTGCCGTGAGCCGCAGCGTTGACGGCAAGGACCTTTCGGGCGAAGTCATCACCAAGGATGGAAAGATTATCTACAAGGCCGAGCTCGTCGAAAGCGCCGCGGGTAGCGACGACACCTCCAGCTTTGCCTCGCGCAAGTAGCCTGATCGCGATCAGCGTGGCGCTTGGCTTCGCCTCTTGGGCGGGGGCCAGCGCTGCGCAACCCGCGACGGATCCGCCTCCGGACGCACCACCCACCGGGGAGATGCCACCGGTCGAGGCTGCGCCGGCGCCGGCCCCGGAGCCACCCGCTCCGCCCCCGGTCGCGCCGACCACGCAACCAGCTGGGCCAGCTCCGCCAGCGCAGGCTCCCCCTCCGCAAGGAACGGGATACGCACCTGCCCCTGCGTACGCCTACCCCCCGCCACCGCAGGGTCCACCTCCGGCTCCCCCCGACCCGGTGCGCAGCGTATCCCTCACGATGTCACCGATACACCTGATTCTGCCGGTGTTCGAGCCGATGGTGGAGATTCGTGTCGTGGACGGTTTTGGCGTGAGCGTGCTCGGGGGCTACGGAAGCGCAAAAGTTGAAGACAGCGGGCAGGACGTGCGTTTCCGGGTTTTTGAACTCGGCGCTCAACTGTCTTGGTACCCTTTGGAAGCCTTCCAAAGCCTGATCGCAGGTGCAGAGCTGCTCTACGTCAATGTCGATACGGACGAACTCGACAATGCGGAGGTCCGTGGCGTCGCGGAAGGCGTCGCAGTGGGACCTTTCGTTGGCTACAAGCTGATTACGTCGGGTGGGTTCACCTTCCTGGCCCAAGGAGGCGTGCAGTATCTAGCGATCGAGGCCGAGGCGGAAGACACTTCAGGTAATTCCGCTCAAGAAAGCGATTCCCGCTTCGGACCGCTGCTGAATCTTAACATCGGCTGGTCTTTTTGAGTCATGGCTGGGTGGCCCACGGTCCGCGTCGCGGTCGTCGGCGACGTACACCACAAGTGGGACGATCACGACGTCGAATACTTCGATGACTCCGACTATGACATAGTCCTCTTCGTCGGTGACCTGGGCAATTACCGCCACGGCAAGACCTTGGAGGTTGCCGAGCGCATTGCACGCCTGCGTACCCCAGCACTGTTCCTTCCTGGTAACCATGACGCGGTGCTTGCACCGCAGCTACTGGCAGAGGTCGTTCAACGTCCATTCGTCGTGGAAGCCATGGGTCTGTTTGGCCGAAAGCTAGCCGCGGACCTTCGCAGCGCTTTGGGTAGCGTGACCCTGTGTGGCTACAGCACCCATTCCCTTCCAGACAAAGCGCTCACGATCCTCGTCGGCCGACCCCATGCCATGGGCGGTTCCCAGTTGTCCTTCGCACCGTTGTTGAGACGGCAGTACGCAGTCCCGAGTATGGAAGCATCCACCCAGAGGTACCGCACTCTCATCGACAGCATTCGAGACGAACGAGTTTTAATCCTGGCCCACAACGGCCCCCACGGGTTGGGCGCTGACCGCGGAGACATTTGGGGTTGTGACTTCAAGGAGCAGGCCGGGGATTTTGGTGATCGGGATCTAACGGAGGCTATCGCCTACGCAAGAGCCAGCGGAAAGCGCGTGGTGGCGGTCGTTGCGGGTCACATGCATCGCCGTTTGCGTGGCGGCGGCGAGCGGATTTCGCAAACCCGGGATGACGGTGTGTTGTACGTGAACGCAGCCGAGGTTCCACGAATCCGTCGGCAGGGGCGCCGGGTGATGCATCATCACGTCCGGGTCTTGGTCGACAACCCGACCAGCGCCGAAGACATCTGGGTCCCGCGCACCTGACGCACCTTTCGACCGACCGCGGGATTGGTGCTCAAGGACCGCCCCAGGGCTCACCCCTTCGGGTATCGCGAAGCGCGTCGACCCAACCCAACCTCCATCACACGGTGCCCCCCCACACATTGAGGGCGGGCAGTGAGTAGTTGGCGAATCGGTCGAAGCCGGCGTCAGTTGCGAGTCGTGGGCTTCGAAACGCTGCTCCAGCGCGATCACAGTGCGAGGGCGGTGCGCAGCTCTTCCAGATGTGCCTTCTCCACGTCGTCTGCCTCACCATCCGCGTAAAGCACCGCGCGGCAGGCCTCGAAAAACACGCGACGGTGTTCCGCCGGGATCTGTTGCGGGTCGACGTCGCTGGGCGCAGGTGCCACATGTAGCCACTGCTCGACCTGCTTTCGCTCGTCGTCATCCAGCTCCATGCGTTGGGCTAGGCGTTCCACGAAGCGCCGCTCGCCCTCCTTGATCTCGAGATCGGCCCAGGCGTAGGAGCATACGAAGCGGAGAAGGAGTAGGCGTTGCTGTTGATTGAGGCCGCTGAGCATGGTCGCCCAGGTTAGCCGATTTTTCGCTACTTGGAATCCGCGCTTTCCACCGTGGGCTTTGGCTGCGCCATAGGGTTTTCGGTTACGCCCTTCGACAGCGCGAATAGGCGTAGCGCGCCCCAGGAAAGTGTGACGCCCAGCACGAAAGCGACCGCCCAACCCACCGCTTTGGTGGCCATGCCGACAGCAGTGGCCTTGGGCCGAGCGTCTGGCGCGGCCTCACCGCTTAGAGCCGGTCCAGCGGCTGCGGGGGCTTGCTTGGACTTTCCGAAAACGGGCTCCCAAAGCAGAACCGAACGTGGGCTCGCAAAAGGCAGCAGCGCGGCACCCAGCTCCTGCACGCCAGGGTATCGGTCCTCACGCCGTGTCGCCATCGACCGCAAGACAGCCGCCTCGAAGGCGGGGGGCAAGTTTGGTTCGTGTTCGGTTGGGGGTGGGAATTGGCCGCCAGCGATGGCGTACATCAAGGCCATGAAGGACGTGGCCTTGCCGGCGAAGGGTCGCCGGCCGGTCGAGCCTTCGTAGAGAACGACTCCCAAAGCGTATTGGTCTGACTTCGCGTCGAGGTCCTTCTCACCTCGGGCAAGTTCCGGCGAGGCATAGTGCGGCGAGCCCAGGAAGGACGACCCGGAGCTGCGTGTGATCTCGCTCGCATCTTCCAGGATCTTCGAAATCCCAAAGTCGAGCACCTTCGGCGTGACCTCTCCGGACCATGCTTTGGCCAGGAAGATGTTGCCGGGCTTGATGTCGCGATGCACGACTCCCTGCACGTGTGCTGCGTGGACTGCTGCGATGACCGGGAGCATCCAGTCAACGAGTTCGTTCAAGGGCAGCTTCTTCTCGCGCTTGAGCAGATCCGATAGGCTTTCGCCCTGCATGTACTCCATCACCATGCAAGGCAGATCCCCGATGAGGCCTACGTCAGTGACATCAACCACATTGGGGTGCCGAATGCGCGATGCGACTTGCCCTTCGCGCAGGAAGCGGCTCAACACGGCTTCGTTGTTGGCGTGCTCGCTACGCAGGGTCTTGATGGCGACACGCTTGTTGAGCCCGGTATGCATGGCCTGGTAGACCTCACCCATGCCGCCGGCGCCGATGCGACTTTCGATCACGTACTGCCCAACGGTCGTGCCCGGTGCCAGCTCACCTTCGCTCACCATGTCATCATACTCCTCGCAGCTAGCGCCCGGGCAATCCGTGGCTGATGAGCTCGGAGCCTCGGCGCGCGGGTTGCTCCGGTGCTGAGCCGCCGGAGCCGCTTTCCCGCTGAGGAACACGCCTTCGCGGCACGGCTCCGGCAGGCCCGTAACGAGGGCAGGGCTCTCGTTGATCTGACCCAGAGCAACCCCACTCGGGCGGGCCTGCCCTACGACTACGCAGCTCTTTCCGAGGCCTTCGCGCAGGCTAGCGGCGCGGACTACCAGGCTGAGCCTTTTGGACTGCCAATGGCGCGCGCGGCGGTTGCGGCGGAGCTCGCCCGCTTCGGCAAGGTCGTCGATCCGGAGCAGATCGTACTGACCTCCAGCACTAGCGAGGCCTATGGGTTCAGTCTGAAACTATTGGCCGATCCCGGGGATCGGATTTGGGCTCCCAGCCCGAGCTATCCTCTCCTGGATCACCTCGCGCAACTCGAGCAGGTCGACATACAGCGGGCCGCTCTCGAGTACGACGGTGCTTGGCATCACGGGCTCGTGGCTGACGCACCCGAAACCGACTACCGCGGACTTTTCATCGTCAATCCAAACAACCCCACTGGGAACTTCCTCAAGCGCAACGAATTGAAGGACCTGTCGTCGCTGGGCGTGCCGATCGTCTCTGACGAAGTGTTCTCTGCCTACGCCTTCGACCCCGACCCGGCGCGAGCATGCACTCTCCAGGATAGCCGCGCACCTTTCAACATTGAGCTGGGTGGCTTGTCGAAGCAGGTCGGGTTGCCTCAACTGAAGCTCTCGTGGATGGTGTTGAGTGGTGAACCCGAAGTGGTCAGCACCGCTCGAACTCGCTTGGAGGTCATCGCGGATGCGTATCTCTCTGTGGCAACGCCTGTGCAGCTCGCGTTGGAGGCGGTGCTGCAGCTGGGACGTCGTACTCGAGAGGCGATTGCTGCTCGTTGCCGTGACAACCACGCGACCCTCATCGCCATGGCTCAGGGCAGCGCCGTCACGGTGTTGCCCGTGGAAGGAGGCTGGTACGCGCCGCTCAGAATGCCCGCGATTCAGGACGATGACGCCTGGGCCCAGTCTCTCTTGGTGGAATGCGATGTCGTGGTCCAGCCGGGTTGGCTCTACGATTTTCCGCGGCCTCACTTCCTCGTCGTCAGCCTGCTGAGCCCGAAGCCCATTCTTCGTAGGGGTTTCGAACGCATCTTGGAACTGGTCGACCGGCGCAGCGCCTAGGGCGGGGCCGCACACGCGTTCAGGCGGCCACGCGTGCATTCTGTGACGATCCGCCGTGCTGTCAAGTGGGGATTGCGCACGGCACAGTTCTAGGCGCATGCTGCACCCGGCGCGGCTCTTGCACGCCGCGCGGGGAGTTGTGCCATCGTGGCGCAACACCGAGGAGGTCACGTGCTCCGCTCAGCCACTTCTGTTCGCCGTTTTCTGTTGATTGGCCTAGGCGGTCTTTCCGCTGCCTGCGGTGCTCGGGACGGATTCCTGAGCGACTTGGATTGTCCCGAAGGTGCCAACTGTGGCGTAGGTGGCACAACCAGCGGCGGCAATGGCGGCTTCGCTGCCACGGGTGGCTTCGGCGCCACAGGTGGTTTCGGCGCTACAGGCGGCTTCGCGGGAACCGGCGCCGGTGGCACGGGTGGAGTCGCCGGTACGGGCGCCGTCGGTGGCACCGGTGGCAGCCCTGGGGATTGCTGTGCTCCGAAAGGGACACCTGGCTGCAACAACCCGAACATTTCGGCGTGCGTGTGCGCCTTCGATCCCGTTTGCTGTGATGTCGCGTGGGATTCACTATGCGTCGAAGAGGTCGATTCCCTCGGCTGCGGTTCCTGCAATGGAACCGGAGGCACGGGTGGTGGTGGCACAGGCGGTTTCGCGGGCACAGGCGGTTTCGCGGGCACGGGCGGCTTCGCCGGCACGGGCGGCTTCGCCGGCACCGGCGGCTTCGCGGGCACGGGTGGCTTCGCCGGTACCGGAGGCTTCGCGGGCACCGGCGGCTTTGCGGGCACGGGTGGCTTCGCCGGTACCGGAGGCTTCGCGGGCACCGGCGGCTTTGCAGGCACGGGTGGCTTCGCCGGTACCGGAGGCTTCGCGGGCACGGGCGGCTTCGCCGGTACTGGCGGAGGCGGCACAGGTGGGATTGCTGGAACCGGTGGCGTCGGTGGAAGCGGCGGCACCGGCGGTGGCTGCGCCGTTGGGGACTGCGACAAGGATGGCTGGTCCGTGCAAGACGGCGATTGCTGTGACTTGCCCGGCGGCTGCAGCGTGACGCCGGAACTCGTGAATCCCGGCGCCATCGAATACATCGGCAACGCCGTTGACGACGACTGCGATGGCTTTTTCGACGAAGTCGATCCGCCTTGTGACAACCAGGTCACCAACACGGGCTCCACGAACGCCATGGACTACGCCAAGGCGATGGACCTCTGCCAGACGACCAAGGAATTCGTTCCGATCAAGGATCGCAAGTGGGGCGTCATTTCCGGTCGCTTCTCTCTGGCGAGTGGTACCGGAACTCCTAATCCTGCCGCTCAATCCATTCGGCCGAAGTTCGGCAACGCGATCTTCCCCCTCAAGGGGCAGCGGCTTGCCATCCTTTCCACGGGCGCGGCGGCAGCTCCGAGCGACACGAACCCGAGCTACACGGCTCTCCAGCCCGGCAAAGACAATCAGCGCACGAGCGGTTTCCCGGCGGACTGGCTCGCGGCCAACGGCGGCACCTTGCCGAACTCGCCCGGCTGCCCGGGGCCGAATGGCAGCGCAGCCAACGATCCCGTGATGCTGACTTTGCGCATGCGCGTGCCGACGAACGCTCGCTCCTTCAGTTTCAACTCCTTCTTCAATTCGGCCGAATTCCCCGAGTACGTCTGTACGCAGTTCAACGATTTTTACGTCGCTCTCGTGGACTCCGGAGCCACGACGAACCCGAAGGACAAGAACCTCGCGGTTTACATCGCGCCGAACTTCACGCGCTTTCCCGTCAGCGTGAACCTCTCCTTCGGGACTAACCTATTCGCTGTTTGCGATGCCGGGCAGACAGGTTGCGCCGGCGGTGTGCTTGGTCAAGCCAGCTGCGTCGCTGGGCCCTCTCTCCTCAACGGCACCGGTCTCGATACCAACACCGGGGGCTGCGGCACGCCCCCCAATGACAGTAATCTCCTCGGCGGCGGAACAGGCTGGCTCACGACCGCGGGTAACGTGCTGCCCGGCGAGGTCATGGAAGTTAGGATCGCAGTCTGGGATACCAGTGACCACGTCTTCGACTCGCTGCTGCTCCTCGACAACTGGATTTGGAACCTGAGCCCGGCGTCTCCCGGAACTCGCTGAGTCGCAAGCGGCCCCCGGGCTCCACGGGCCTGGGGGATCACGCCTACTCGGCGTGGGGGCCACCGTGGCCCCGAGTTTGTTTCCCGTTTATGTAGGGTCGACGCGCTTGTGACCCGCTGCGGGATACCCGACGGGGTGCGACGCTGCGCGCCGCAAGGTCACTACTCTAGAGATGGGCCACGCGTGGGCAGTGACGTGGCGCCCGCGGTGTCAGGCGCGACGCCGACGTCGGCGTAGCAAGACGATGCCCAAAGAGAGCAACGCCCACGCACCGTGCGATGGGCCGCGGGTGGCTTCTACTCGGCAACCGCAGCCGCCGGGCTTCTCTTTGATCTCTTGGGGAGGATCTTCGCCCAGGCCTTCTTCGTCCATGGGTTCGGGTTCTGGCTCCGGCTCCGCGCCCTCCTCGGACGAGCCTTCCCCGGTTCCCTCACTACCCTCTTCCGGAGCTGGGTCGTCCTTCTTCTTGTCGTCCTTCTTCTTGCCCGACGCGAAGACCATGGCGCGCCGATCGATGACTTCGTTCTCGCCTTCAAGCTTGATGGTCGTGACTCTGCCAATCAATCGGCCGTTGCGCGCGTTTCGGATCCCGACCTTGTACTCGCCCGCTTCGAAGCCGTGAGCTCGAGTGACCTTGAAGCTGAACTTGGTCCGCTTTTCGAGCTTGCCCGTGCCGGGGTCCATGAAACCGAGGTCGACGCTCTCGATGATGTCCTGTCGACCAACGAGGGGTACCCGGCGCTCCACCAGCTTGTCGCCGTCTACCATTGCGCGCTCGTAGTAGGCGATAGGCTTGAACTCGAACTTGACCGGGAGGTGCGCGGTGCCTGGAGGCGCGGACAGGTACACCTTTATCGCAAGCTTCCAGGAGCCACCGCTGCTGCTTTCCTTGATGGTCTTCTTGACCCACTGCACGCGCCCGGCTGCTTCCGCTGGCATGCTGGTGAAAACCAGGCACAGCAGGGCTAGGAAACCGACGAACTTCGACAGGCTACATGATGCATTCGAGGTCAACATTGCTCTCCTCCAGACCGAGGCACGCTAAATCATTCCGCGTCTTCCGAAAACCACTCAATCCGAAAGCCGCGGGGCGAAGCCCGCGAAACTCAAGCTAAGTTGTGACTATCCTGCAGCCATTCCGCTTGGGTTTACGATGGGTTTTGGGCGTATCTTTGGAGCGAGTCTGGTGGGCTGTCTCGCGGCGTGCGGGCCCGGCCCGACCGTGCCGCCGCCGTCCCGGCCTATCGAGTGGCGCACACCGCCAGGGCAGGTGGAAGAGCTTTCCGACGCGGGCGAGCGGTCTGACCGGGACGGTGAGCCGCGTAGCGCAGGAGATGCAGGCGCGGACAGCGTGGCGGTTGATGCAGCTCTGGAGTGCAGTGATGTGCTGTCCGGTGACGACCTTGCGCGACTCTCTTGTGATTCCTCGCGAATCCACCTGCGGCACGAGGTGGCGTTCAATCCCGCGTATCGGGTTCCAAAGGAGCCCGCACGCTCTGTGATTGGTGCCGTCGGGAAGATCATGCGGGATGATCCGAGCATCCTCCTGATTCGGATCGAGGTTGCGACCCATCACAATCCGAAAAAGAGCGCGGCGCGCGCTCGTGCAGTTGTCTTTTCCACCCAGCGCCGCGCTGACGCGGTCTTCCGTCAGTTGTGGCGCCGCGAGGGTGTTTCTGCGGAGCGCATGGAGGCCCTGGGGCTGGGCTACCGCGCTAGCGCCGCCACGGATCGGCGTTTCACGACGCGGGTGGTGGTCGTGCAGCGTCGCTAGGTGCCAGACGCGCCGACGCCGCCAGGGCCGACGCCGCCACTGCCACCAGCGCCAGAAGTGCCACCGCTGCCGCCCGTGCCTCCGCCGCCGGTTGCGCCCGTGCCGCCGAAACCGCCGGTTCCGCCGAAACCGCCGGTAGTCGGAATGCCGCCCGTGCCAGGCACCCCGCCGGTGCCGCCGCCGGTTCCGCCAAAGCAGGTCGTGCCGTTCGTGCCGCCGCAGCTTCCAACGCATTCGCAACCGTTGTCGGCCGTGGGTGCTGCTGGCTTGGTGCAGTTGCCAAAGCCGCTTTTGCATGTAGATGTGCACAAGCCGCCGTCACACAGCCGTGTGTTCACGTTGGAACTGCTGCACGCTCGCGTGCACGAGCCGCATCTGTCGATGTTGGTATTGAGATTGCTCTCGCAGCCATTTCCAGCGCTCGAGTAGAGGTCGCCATTGCAGTCGTCGTACGGAGCGATGCAGTTGAGCGTGCAGGAGCCCCCGCTGCAGGTTCCAGTGGCGTTGGGTGCCGAACAGGATGCATTGCATGCACCGCAGTGCTTCAAGTTGGTGCTGGTGTCTACGCATTGCCCACCACACCGAGAAAGCCCCGTGTTGCACTTGAACCCGCACTTGCCATTCACACACTCTGGCGTGCTCTGCGGGGGGCCCGGTGGGCAGACTTTTCCGCAACTGCCACAGTTGCTTGGATCGATCGTGAGGTCCACGCACTTGCCGCTGCATGGCGTCTGGCTCCCGGTGCAGTTCAGTTTGCACGTGCCACTGTTGCAGACTTCGCCTTTGGCACAGACCTTCCCGCAGACTCCACAATTTGTCGGGTCCGTCTGCTGATTGACGCAGGTGCCGCTGCACAGGTCGTAACCGGTATTGCAGCGCAGTTCACAGCTGCCGCTATTACACACAGGAAAGCCCTGGGGTCCAGCGGTGTCCGGACAGTCCGCGTGGCACTTGTTGCAATTGTTCGCGTCGGTCTGGAGGTTGGCCTCGCAACCCGTCTTCGGGTCGCCGTCACAGTTGCCGAACCCCGAGTTGCAGGTTAGCCCGCACTTGCCGGCTTTGCAGGTTGGGCTTCCATTGGCGCCGGCGGAACAGGAGTTGCCGCAAGCGCCGCAGTGGGAAAGTGAAGTCTGCGTGTCGACACAGGCGCCCCCGCAGTTCGTCGTGCCGGCGCCGCAGGATGACTCGCACTTGCCCGCCTGGCACACTTCCCCGGACGTGCAGGCGTTGCCGCAAGCGCCACAGTGCGCAGCATTCGCATTTGTATCGACGCATTGACCGCTGCATTCGGAGAATCCGTCGTTGCAGAGCAGCCCACACTTGCTGTCGGTGCAGGAGGCGACGCCGGTGCCTGGGGCTGGCGCGGGACAAGCCGTGCCGCAAGTACCGCAGTTGTCTACATCACGGGTCAGGTCGGCACAGGCGCCGTCGCAACGGTCGAAACCGCTATCGCAGGTGAATCCACACTTGCCTGCAGTGCAGGTGCCGGCGCTGTTGGTGGGCGGAACGCAGTTCTGCCCGCACCCGCCGCAGTGCGCCGTGTCGTCGTCTACGTCGACGCAGGACGCGCCGCACTTGGTGAGCCCCGATGCGCAAGTGTCAGAGCAAGCGCCTTCGCTACACACTCGTCCCGTTTCACAAGTATTGCCACACGCACCGCAGTTGAGCGGATCGGATTGGGTGTCGACACAGGCATCGTCGCAGGCGGTGAAGCCTGGATCGCAATCCGTGCCGCAGGTGCCGATGGTGCAGCTGGGCGAACCGTTCTCGACGTCCGGACAGGCATTGGCGCAGGCTCCGCAGTGCAAACGGTCCAATGCCGTCTGGACTTCGCAACCGTCCGCAAGGTTTGCGTTGCAGTTGGCGTTCGATCCGGCGCAGTCACTGGTGCAAGTTCCGTTGCAAGTAGTGCCGGGGCAGCTTAGGCCGCACGCGCCACAGTTGCTTGGGTCGATGGACACGTCGACGCAAGCGTTGTCGCAGCACTCTTTGCCGGCGCCACAGCCCGCGCCGCAACCCGGACCGCCATCGCCGCTGCCGAGACTGCTGACGCATTGATTGGTATTCCTGTCGCACACGAATCCCGGGGCGCACTCCCCACTCGGGCTGCACTCGCCCGAACCCAGCGCGTCGTTCAGATCCGGGGCGGCGCAGCCGGCTCCGCTCGCGAACCATGCACCAAGGACCAACGAAAGAGCGCGCAAGGCGTTGCGAAGGGGTCGTGCATGCATCAGAAGCGGCCTCCCAATTCCGCGCTACAGCCAAGGTTCGTGCAACCCGCTTGGCCCCACGTGCCGGATATCGCGCCAGCGGACTTGTCGGACTTTCGAGTCAAATCGAAGTAGAGCAACACGCCGCCGACCAGCACCGCTGCGCCCCCGACGCCAGCCAAAACTCGGGCGACGGTTTGGCGTGACTCCATTCGGTCAAAGGCGTCGTGGCGGGCGACTTGAGTGCGCTCGTTCTCGACGTCGTCCTGCGCGGACTTGCGCATCAGTTCGAAGGCTCCAGCGGTGCCCAAGACCGCGGCCCCGGCTCCTAGCGTCACCCAAGTGGGGAGGGTGACCTTGGCCAGACCCTTTTGGTCGACGCCGGCATCTGCAGATGCGGAGCTGCTGCTCGCGCCGGAGGATGCTGGTGCGGCATCTGAGGCGCCCGCAGGAGTTGCATCCCGGGCTAGCTCCAGGGTTACGCTGATATCGATCGCCTTGTGCTCAGGCAATTCGAATTCCTGTGTGACGTCAGCGTAGCCCTCGCGGCGTAGGCGCAGCGCGTGGCGCCCCGGAAAGATCTCACCGGTCCAGGGGGTCACTCCCACGGGTTGGTCGTCGATGATCACCGTGGCGGCCTCTGGAATACTCAGGATGGACACCTGCTGCACGCCGCGGGCCTTCAAACGTTTCTCGTGCTCTACGATCCGGGCTTGCACCGTGGCCTTGTCTTGGGCGTCGGGCTTCTGCCGTAGGTATTCACGGTAGAAGCGCAGCGACCCCGCGCTGTCCTTGAGCTTCTCGTAGGCCAGCGCGGCGTTGAAGCTCAGGGTGGGGCTCGGGAATTCCCGGTGGGCGTCCAAGAACGAGTCGATGGCGTCCTTGTAGCGACCCGACTTGTAGGCTTCGATTCCGCGCTTGAAGTGACTTGGGCGCGGGACTTCGCTTCGCTGACGGCAGCCGCTGTCTGTCCCGACTCCTGCGCCCCACTTGGTGGGGAAAGTGATAGAACTGTCACTCCCAGCGCTACTGCGGTCCCCACCCGAACTGCGCGAAGATAGTTCATAGCGTCGTCTTGAGATCGAGCTCCCCGGGCTGCGGTTTGGGCGGGGGCGGCGCGTTGGGTTCGGGTTTCGCCGCGGGCTTCGGTTTGGCTGTGGGACGAGGTCTGGGTTTCTTCTTGGAGACCCGTGGTGGCCGCTTCGCCGCGACGGCTTTCGGCAGTCTTGGCTCTTCGGGCTCCGCGCTTGCCGACGCAGGCGGAGTGGGCAGGCTCGCGGCAGGCTTCGCGGTGGCCACGGCTGGGGGCTGCTCCCGGGGTGCCGTGGCGGTTGCCGTCGCAGGCGTGCTCGCCGCGACTGACACGACGTCGGGCTCGACATCGGAGGCCGCTCGGCGACTGAGCGCGACATACAGAACGGGCACGGTCACCAAGACGACCGCTGCGAAACCCAGCCCGGCGAGGAGCAACGATCGATTGCTCTTCCTGGCGCGCTCCGACGCCCGTCCGCGAGCGGCCTTGTTTTGGAACGAAAGCTGAGTCGCAACCGCGGTTCGTCCCTCCGCGTCTGCGTCCGAGAACTCCTTCGCGCCCACCCGGATGCTCTGGGCAGGCTCCGCAAACTCGCTCCAGGTTGAAACCAGGGGGTTGCCAGCGATGTCAGCTTTGGCGTCTTTTGCCATCAGCCAGCGCGCTAGCGCGCCGCCCATTTCCTGCATGGTTTGCCAGCGTAGTTCGGGATCCTTGCGTAGCCCCCGCTCGACGACTGCCCAAAGAGCGGCGTCGCCAATGTTCATTTCCGTGAGCGGGACCGGGTCGGTCTCGAGAATCGCGCAGACCAGTGCAGCTTGCGTGCCGCCATCGAACGGCAGCTTCCCGCACAAGGCCTCGTACAACATCACCGAGTACGACCAAATGTCTGCTCGAGCGTCGACATCCTTGCCGCGAGCCTGCTCTGGCGACATGTACGCGGGGCTGCCCATGGCGGCGCCAACTTGGGTCAAGCGCGCCTCATCGGGCTTTTCCAGCTTGGCGATTCCGAAATCGACGAGCTTGGGTTGGACCTTGCCGCCATCCTTCTCTGCCAGGAACACATTGTCGGGCTTCAGATCCCGATGCACGATGCCTTTGCTGTGCGCGACCACCAGGCCGTTGGCGATTGGTAGCAGGGTCTGCACTGTCTGGATCGCGGGCCCCGGGCCGTTAGCGCGCAGAACCTCGCCGAGATCCTTCCCGCGCAGAAGCTCCATCACGATGTAGGGATCGCCGACTCGGGTCTTGCCGAAATCCGAGACTCGAACGATGGCCGGGTGCTCGATTCGCGCAGTCGCGCGGGCCTCCTGCAACAGGCGACTTGTCAACCCGGGGTGCGCCAAGTCGGCGCGAATGAACTTGATTGCGACGTCCACATCGAGCAGCTCGTTGTGCGCTCGCCACACGGCCGCCATGCCACCCTGGCCTAGCGCTTCGATCAGCTTGTACTTGTCGGCAACGACAGCGCCGACTTCCAAGGTATAGGTAAGCGACGGTCGTGACGGCGGGACTGAATCCCGAGAGCCCTGGAGGGTGTCCGCCATAAATCAAATCCAGCGTAGCATGCGGGGAAATACCCCGGTATCGCTTTGCGACGCGCCGCGTCAGCAGTGCCAGAAGACTCCCACTGCACGGGTGTGCGCTGACCCTGGCTTGTGGCGGTCTTTTGATTGATTGCGAGCAGTTGGGGAACAGCGCACGCTGCGCATGCCGAGGGGTCAGAGTGACGGCTTTTTGGAGTCAGTTGCGGGGTGCGGCTGCGGTTTGACCCCAAGAACAACGTGTGCGTACCTGGCCAGGGGGGCGTCAAGGGGGAAGGATTCGATTGCAATTGCGACCGGTGAGGCGGCCCTCACCGTCCTTTGGCAGGTTGCGCTAGGCTCTCCGCGTGTTTCGGCTGCTGCTGACTTCGCTGCTTCTGTGTGCCGCCTGCGATCGCCCCACGGCCATCGTGGAAGAGCGGGCTCCCCTCGAGCAACCCAAGTCCGTCCCACCCAGCCCGATTGCACCTCCGACTCCGGTGGGCGCCGAGCCTAAGGCGAAGCCCAAATCGACCGCCTTGCTGCCTTGGAACACCGCCAAAGCGCCAACGCAACTCGAGCGACGGCAGATGCGTGCTTTCTACACTCGCCTCTCACCCCAGAAGTTCCGGGATCACTTTCGGGCGGCGCCGCCTCCTGCGCAAAGTGCGGAGACCCAACGCGCTGCGCTGCGCAAACGCACATTCCTGATGGAGCTCCCGGTGAAGCTGGGTACGCGCCGTGACGGCGTCTACCTCGATGACGGCGCAGGCAGCCCCGCAGCGTTCCGCTGGGTCTGGCCCTTGGATATCGGACAGCAGCTCTTTCTGGTGCGTCACAAGCCTCGCGTGAACGCTGGTACCGGCAGCCCGCAGCTGCGCAAGAAACACACCTGGCTATTCGATGCGCCGACCGATGCGAAGCTTCTCGACGAGATCCGCGCCAAGCCAGAAGCCCTGAGGTTCCGTGCGTTGTGGAAGCCCCGTGGTGCTCGTACCCGCCGCTACCCGGTGCTCGTGGCGCGAGTCGTCGCTTGGGAGCTGCGCTTCGGCGACCGCGTGTTGCACGCGGAAACCGACGACCGCTGAGACCGCAGCCCAAAAAGGCGCAATGGTCCGTTCATTTCCCTCGCCTATCGTCACCGGGGCGCACTACCCTCGGTTCTATGCAGAGCGCGAAGGGGATATGCGCGGCGATCTTGCTCTTGGGTGGTGCCGCAGCCGCAGAGCAGCCACGCGACTACTTCTTGAACGCTCCCCGCGCCGGCACCTTCGCGCATCTGGACGCGTATACGGTTGGCGTCCAGGCTTCGTTGGAGAACCGCGCGGATTTGGAGCAGGGCATGAGCATGCTTCACACCCGCCTGTCGGGAATAGCGAGCTACCCCTACGTTGACGGAAGCGCTAACGTAGACATCCGGGTTTTTCTGTTGACCCTCGGGGCCAGCGTCGGCTACCGCAACGTGCACCGGAATCTCACCTTCGGGCCGGGGGAGGATCGCTCTCTGGATGCGCGAAATGATCGCGAGTCTGACGACAACTTCAATTCACAAGGCTTCGGGCACTACGAGGGGCGCGCGCGGATCGTGATCCCCCTCGACTCCTTCTTCATGATCAACACGGGGACACTTAGAGTTGAAGACCGTGAAGACAACTCCTTCGACTGGTTCCACGGGACCGTGCACGACAGCGGTTTGGTCGGTAAGTACGAAGCTACACTGTTCTATCGACATCGAGACTTCGGCGCCGTTGGTCCCTACTTCCGCTACATCAACTTCGAGCGCACCGACGATGCCGGCGGGCAGTCGCGCAAGGGGGAAGTGCAGATCGGTGGCGTGATTGGGACTCGCCCGGGCCTGATCACTGCCCGGGGTGGCAACACGGACCTGGCCCTGCTCCAAGTCGTGGCGAGCCCCGGGGACGAGCTTTTCGGGCTGCACGGTTATCGCGTGCCGCTAAACATCCTCGGCGTCTATCGAGCGACCCTAGCACTTTTCTGAGCATTCCGCAGTTCTAGCGCCCTTGAATTGCGCGGGGTTTTTCGCGACTCTCCCGGCGCCGGCTGGGTAGGGGCCGCCATCGATGAAGAGCGCGCACCTCATGCGGTTTGCACTTGAGACGACCTTGCCCGTCCGCCCACGACAACTGGAGGATGAATCATGCCTGAATGGGCCAAAGCCCCGTGGCTTCAAGAACTTTGGCAGAGCGTTGCACCCAGGCTTCCCAAGCTTGGGATCGCATTGCTCGTACTGATCGGCGGCTGGCTTGCCGCTGTCGTCATTTCCCGCTCCGTGTTTGCGGCGCTCAAGCGCACGACCCTGGACGACAAGATTGCTGATGCGGTCGGAGTCGACACCGGTGGCGACGCAGGAACGCGTATAGAGACCATCATCTCGAAGACCGTGTACTACGTCTTGCTGGCCTTCGTGGTCGTGGCGTTTTTCTCCTACCTGGGGATCAACGCCGTCACTGCGCCACTGGTCACGGTGTTGGATGGTTTCGCCGGTGCGGTGCCGAACCTGGCCAAGGCGGTGCTGATCGGGTTCATCGGCTTCCTCGTGGCAACTGGTGTCCGCAAGCTGATCGTGACGCTCTTGACCAAGGTCAAGTTCGAGCAGCGAATGCAGCGCCTCGGTGGTGAGGAGGCACCACCCGTAGAACCTCGCGACAAGAAGAAGAAGAAGTCCAAAGCAGCGGCAGAGCCGATCACCCACACCCTGGGTGAGGTGGCCTATTGGTTCATCATCGTCGTAACAGCGATTCCGGTGCTGGAAGCGTTGCGGATTGGCGTGTTGGCAGGCCCGCTGTCCAAGGCATTTTCTTCGGTTGCCACCTACCTGCCCAAAATCGCCGCCGCCGCGGTGCTGTTGATCCTCGGTTACCTACTCGCCAAGGTCGTGCGAGCGGTGGTGTCTGGGGTGCTTTCACGTGTTGGCGTCGACCGCGCGGTTGCGCGCCTTGGTTTCGGTAAGGTGACCCGTGAGCACAGCCTGAGCGGCATTTTGGGCACTGTCGCCATGGTGTTTGTCCTGCTCCACTTCACCGTGAGTGCCGTCGGGCGTTTGGATATCCAAGAGATCAGTACGCCCCTGAGGCTCATGCTCGATCAGGTCTACGTCTACCTGCCGAAGCTCTTCGTGGGCGGGGTGCTCATGGCCATCGGTGTCGTGGTTGCCCGTGTGGCAGCAAACGTGGCGTCGCGGCTGCTCGCGGCCATGGGGTTCAACACCTTGATGGTTCACGTTGGCCTCTACAAGGACGTGAGCGCAGAGGCGAAGCAGCAGGAGCAGCAGTCAAAGACTCTGCTCGAGCAGCGTCGGCAGACGAAGTCCGACTCCGAAGAGCCCGCAGAGGGCGAGACCCCGCCCGGCAGCCTCGAACCCGACGAGCTCTTGGGCAGCAGCGGTTCCGTTGGCATCCACACGCCCGCGGACATCGCCGGAGTCGTCGTGGCGACATTCATCGTGCTGCTCTTCTTGCGGCAGGTGCTCGCAACAACAGGGCTGACCGGTTTGGCGCAGTTGCTCGACTCGCTGATTGCCTATCTGCCCAACGCTCTCGTTGCTGTCGTAGTGCTTGGGGCGGGCCTCTGGGCCGGTCGCTGGTCTCATGCGCGAGTGGACGAGATGACTCGCAACAGTCAGGACCGAATTGCGAAGTCCCTCGGAACGATCGCCCACGTAGCCATTGTCGCGTTCGCCGGCATGATGGCCATGCAACAACTCGGCGTGGGGCGTCAGCTGATTGCCATCGCCTTTGCGCTGATCTTGGGCGCGGTGTGCCTAGCGGCTGCCCTGGCGTTCGGCCTCGGCGGGCGCGACGTTGCCGGCAAGATCTTGGACAAGGAGTATCAACGCCGGCAAAGGTGACGCGGCTGGGGACGCCGGCCCTGACGGGCAGGCGTCCCGCTCCTCGGTCATGGATTCGGGGCCGAGTTGCGTTCTTGCGCTCGTGCCCCGATGGCCGGCAGACGCTCCAGAGCGATCGACAGCACCACTCCCGTCCCGAATAGCGCGGCCACCAGGCCCCAGCTGATGGCCGCGCTAGGCGGATTGAGGCCACTGGCGTCGACCACGCCCAGAGCGCACAGGTGGAATACGTAGACGAAGAGCGCATGCCGTCCCACCAGCCGCAAGGGCATGCAAGCTGACGCCCGGAACAAGCGCGACTGTGGCAGCAGGAATAGAGTCAGCATGCCAACAAGGGTGACCAGCAGCGCCGCCGCACCCCGAGTGCTGTGGTTCCAAAACGACACCGACGCCATCGGCGCATCCTGCAGGCCGCCCGAGACGGCGGCAGTGATGAATGACTGCCCGTCCAGATCTCGGTACTGGGAGATATGCGTCGTGGTCCAGCCTCCTTGAACCAATAGCGCGGTGCCGGACAGGATTGCTGTGATCAGCAGCAGGCGCGCGAGCGCTCCGCGTCGGTCACGAGCGACGGCAAGGGCGGTCAGTGCGCCGAAGCAAGCATGGGCCAGCAGGGGCGTATTTCCGCCGGGCCCGGCGTTCAATCCCGACACACTCGAGTCCCAAGCTTCCAGCGCCGCAGTCACGGCGAAGCCAAGGATGCTCGCTAGGAGCAGCGCCAGCTCGGGCCTGCGAGTGCTCAGACACGCGCCGACACAGAGCACACTCAGCGCAATGACCTGCAGTATGCCGCTCGAAAGCAGCAAGTCTGGAAGGTCCACGCCATACTGCAGGACGAAGAGCCCAACGCTGAGCAAATACAACTGCAAGACGCGTCGCCCCGCCTTTGCCCACCACACTCTGCGAGTCCTCCCCGCTTGGAAAGCGAGCACCACCGAATAGCCCGCGACGAAAAGAAACAGCGATGTAATGAACGGCTCGATGTGCATGAAGAAGTCGAGGGACGCTTCCGCAAGGCCTGCACCCGTTCGGCTCTGCGGGGTTTGGACTCGTCGCACATGAACCGCGAACATCATGACGACTGCCACGGCGCGCAGAACGTCAAGCCCAGGCTCGCCGCGTTCGTGAGGTTTCGAGGGGGTGGCCATAAATACCGCGCCGAGGCCCAGCCCCGCGACGCCGCTGGGACCAGCCGCGTGCTGGGGTAGAATGGAGACTGCCAAATGTCGAACCCCAAAGCAGCAGTCGTCCTCACCGCGGCATCACTTTTTGCGGCCGCGTTCGGTTGCAGCGAAACCGGCGACAACTCGATTCCTGCGACCGGCGGTTCAGGCGGCGGCGGAACGGGTGGCACCACCGTCAACGACGGCGGCTGGGCGGCGTCTGCTGGAGTGGGCGGATCCGGTGGGCTGGCGCCGCTGCCTTGTGACACGGGTTTCGCGTTTTCCCAGGACCCCACCCAAGTCGGTCAGAAGTTCTCGGTCAGCTACACGAACTCGACGGGCTTCGCCTACGTCGACATGAGTGTCACTGGGCCCGGGTCGCCTTCGACGAGCTGGGTGGGCGTGACGGGCAAAGGTCCCTACACCTGGACCTGGGACGTGCAAGGGCACGGCGCTGGGGTTCTGGATTTCACGTTTCGCAAGGACAAGAACGGCGGCGACCCCGGCACCGTCGTGGCGACATGTCAGGTGTTCTCCCTGGATGGCTCCGGGACTGGCGGCACCAGCAGCGGAGGAAGTGGCTCGGGTGGTTCAGGAACTGGCGGCGCAACCACGGGGCCGCCACCGCCGAATCGCTACGGGATGGGGTACGTCAACGAGGGTAGCGCCGCGGACCACGATTTGACGGCGAAACTTGCCGGTCCAGGTGGCTGGGTGACGGTGATCTTCGCCGACATCAAGCCGGGACGCACCAGCGCGGAGCCGAGTTGGAAGCAGTCCATTGCCGACGCGTATGCTCGGGATCTCATTCCGGTCATTCGCATGGCTCCCCCTTGGGGTGACCGAAACGTGCGCAAGATGGGCGAGAGCCCCACGTCCTACAAGGGCTTGGCTCAGGTGTACAAGGCGGTGATAGCGGACCTACCCAAGCGCGCTGACTGGCCGCTCTACGTCCAGGTGCATAACGAACCGAATCTCTGCTACGAGTGGGTGTGTAGCAGTGGCTCGCTCACTGCGCAGCAAGTTGCCAGCGAGTACGCCGGGCTGCTCAGAGATGCGGCCGACGCGCTTCACTCGTTGGGGGACTCCCGCATCAAGGTACTCAACGGCGGTCTGGCACCCGGTGGCGTGAACAGCTGCGACTGCGCCACCCAGAATGGACCACCAGGGACGCTAGCGGCGACCTTCTTGGGCTACATGAAAGGCGCTGTGCCAAACGTGTTCGACAAGATCGACGCGTTTGCCTCCCACTCGTACCCATCCAAGGGCGAAGGCTGGGGCTTCTTCTGCCCGTACTCCGAGGCCAACCCCGGCCTGAAGTATTTCGAGAAGGAGCTTGCGGCCATCGGCAAGCCCAACATGAAGGTGGTCGTCACCGAGACGGGCTGGACGGTTCAGCACGAGAGCTACAACTGGTCACGTGAGCAGGTGGCCGATTTCAGCGTGGAAGCGCTCAAGAACGTTTGGCTGACCCACCCAAGCATTCTCGGCATTACGCCGTTCATCTTGCGCGATAGCAGCTGGGACAAGTTCGCTTGGGTGCAAACGAATGGAACGCCGTACCCGGTCTACAACAAAGTCCGCTCGCACCGATGCTCTACGCCAGGCGCCAAGAACTGCAATTGAACTCGTCGTGGCGTAGGCCACAGCGGTTCAGCTAGTGATGCTGCCCGGCGGCGGTGGAGGTGACGGCACGGTGTCGCGCAGGTCGTCACTGTCGGGCGGAAGCTCCTCGGGGAGTTCCTCACCTGCCGGCGGACGGAGAGTCTCTGCTTCAGGTGGCTCGGACTCGGGCCAGGTTTCGATATCGTCCTCATGAGACCAAGCTGGCGTCGAGTTGGGCAACACGGTGTCGCGGTCATCTTCGGCATCCGCCCCGAGCTTTGCCGGCGCGCGCTTCGAGCGCTTGATGGATGACTCTTGGCCAATGGTCACTGGAGGATCTCGCGTGGGCCCGCCCCTGGGCTGGCGCATAGTGGCAAAACTGAGCGCCACACGCAACGCTGCCGGGCCGGACTTTGCTAGTGCACCACCGGCACGTTGTCGTTGGCCTCGACCACCAACAGCGGCCAAGAGGCTGGGGAGCGAACCCAGTTGCCCTCTCCCTCAGCACGCAGGTCGATGTGCACTTCGTAGTTGCCCACGACCGGCGGCACCGGCAAACCGTAAGTCCTGATGCGATATCGCGGGGTTAAAGGTCGGTGCTTGAAGGCATCCGTGTAGGTTTCGAGCCCGGTGGCGCCCACCAAGGCGACCCGTCCCTCGAACTCCTTACCGACCTCGTCCCCGCTGAGCAGCAGGTAGGCGTGCACCTCCAAGGGTAGAGCCCCACCGGGCGGCGGCGGCGCGCCCGGTGGCACATTGATTTGCTCGACCAGGTTGAACAGCGTCACGTTGTTGGACTGTTGGTCCAGGGACGAGCCCGAGCACAAGGCGAGCAGGTAGCAGCGAGGCATGATCGAATCGATGTCGAGCTATAAGGGAGACGAACTGGGCGCCCTCTAGCGCGTTCCTCCCGGCGCAGCGAGCCAGAAGTGAGTTCCCGTCGCGAGTAGCGCGATGGCATCAAAGCCGGCGAAGAATATGCCCAGACTCAAGGCATAGATTCCAGTCTTGAGCGCGCGAGCGACCCTCGGCCGCTCCATGGTGCCTTCGGCGGCCAGGTAGGACAGGGTGCCGCTGGCGATGTGGGCGGCCGTGGCGGCAACCCCGAGCGTGTAGGCGAGGGCCCAAAGGGGCAGGCCGAAACTCACCGTGGATGAGAGGCTCTCCATGAGCTTGAGCTGCACTGCCTCTCGAGACATGACGCCTCGCAGTACCGGAATCCGGATCTGCCAGGTGTGCAACACCACGAACGCCAGACTGATCCAAGCCGCAGCGGCCCCAAACAGTTGGGCCCGCGACTTCGCGGGTCTGTTTCGCTGCTGACGCAAGGCCTCCCAAGCTGCGTACCCCGTGTGAAAACCCAGCGGCAGCCAGACCAGCCCAACCTCGAAGATGACGCTGTACCTCGTGCGCTCGGGGACCTGCCCGCGAACGGCATCTACGACGTGCAGAATCACGAACGCGAGCAGGGGGACCACGCCCGATAATTCAAAAGCGCGCCTCCAAGGGGTTCTGGGTACCGCTTTTGTTGACGAGCCCTCGGACGCGCGTGACATGCTTCGTTCGTGCGACCATACCGCGAACGTCACGCCAAGGGCTCCCTCTGGGGCCGTTCGTTGGCGTCGAGCTGCCGCGGCCTTGGCTCGGCGCTGATGATCACCGGAATCGCGGTGGGTTGCGGCGGCGGCAACAAGGACCCAAATGCTCCCGACCCCGCCCTAGCCACGAGCCTGGACGCGCAACGGGACTTCCGGGAGCTTCAGCTCGAGTGGCTCAATGCGGCCGACGGCAAGCGGACGACCCTGGAGCCCGACCTGCGTCGATACCTTGCGAAGTACCCCCAAGAGCCCAAAAGCCGTGTGGCGCGGGTCTACTTGGCCTGGGTCCTCGTGGAGCAAGGTCGCCTCGGGCCTGCGCGCGCTCTCGTGCAGCAGGTGCGGCAAGGCGCGCCTGGCACGACCCGGGACTTTGCGACGGTCGTTGAGGCGGCGATCGTCTTGCGCCGCGGGGACGCCAAGGGTGCGCTCGCTTTGCTCAAGCCTCTCGTGAACAAGATTGTAGACGATGAAGAACGCCTTTTGCTCGGAGAGCTTCGCGTGCAAGCAGCGCTCGCCGCACGTCAACCCCGCGCGAGCGTCGGGTTCATCTTGGCCTGGCTTGCCGCCGCTGCACCGGAAGATCGCGATGCGGTGCAACAGCGGGCAAGGTCATTCTTGGCAAGACTCAGCGCGCCGGCGCTCGAGGACGCGTTGGGCCGACTGCTGGCTCAACAAGAAAAGTACGGGGAGGGTTCACCGCGGGCAGAAGTTCGCGAGTGGTTGACGAAAGCGATCGTGGACCGCCTAGTCCGCGAGGCACTGGAGCGCGATGACGCGAAGCTGGCACGCCGGCTGGTCGACTCGGGCGTGCGGTCCGTAAAGCGGGGCCAGCGCGCAGCCGACCTGGCCCGACTGGCCGCCCGGGGCGAAGTGCGCCCCAGAGTGCTCGGAAGACAGGTGGGTCTGGTGCTGACAACCCACGATGTAGCCAGTTCGAAGCGTTCGGCCGAGGTGGCCCGGGGCATGGCCCGAGCGCTCGGGCTTCCCCAGCGCGCGCAAGACCCCGAGTCGGTTCGGATGGTTACAGCGGACCACGCCGGCGGGCCTGGTGAATTGGAGTCAGCGTTGTCCCGGCTCGCCGGAGATGGTGCCACGGTGCTGGTGGCCGGAACTGACCCAGAATCCGCCCAGATCGCTTCTCGCTACGCTGAAGTCACGAGGATTCCGACGATCACGCTGGCGCCGATCAAAGCGAGCAAGCCCCTTGCGTTCACCTTTGTTCTCGCACCAGGCCGCGGCGCAGACAGAAGCGCCTTGGAGGCGGCGGCAAAGGCTCGCTCGGCCGCTCCAATTGCCGTGGTTGGCGCGGGTGGGGTGCCGTGCACCGTTTCAACCACGCGGGCCGGCTTTTCCAGGTTCCCGGTCCAGGATTGGAAGCGGGACGCGGTAGCGACGATCCTGTTGCTGGGTGATGCGCAGTGCGCGCGCTCGGTTGTCAGGGACGTACGCGGGGTTGGCCTGTCGCCGCTGTTCGGTTTGGGGTTCGAATCCGCGACTCTCTTCGACCAGTTGTCGAAGTCTCGTCGCATCATCTCCGTGACTAGCGGCAGCTATCCGAAGCAGCGTTCCAGGGCCGCGCCAGAGTCCAAGAAGAACGGCCTCGAATTCGAGCTGACCTGGTTCACCGCCCTCGGCCATGACGCCGCATCGCTTTCCGCTCGTGCCGTCGCGGACTTGCCCCTCGAGCGGGTCGACGATCGCGTCGCGGTCCGGAAGCTGCACGCAATCGCCCGGGACCGCCTGCTGCGAGCCGAAGCGGATCTGCTCACCTCCAGTGCCCGAGGCTTCGCCGGCAAGCGAACCCTGGATCGGACCATTTCCTTGCGCACGAGCCCCGGGCTAGGGCCGTGAACCTGAGCCTCGACTTACCTACACGCCGCGCCACGACTCGCCTCGCGGCCCGGCTGGCGCCGATGCTGAAGGCCGGCGACCTGTTGATCCTCAGTGGCGAGCTCGGTGCCGGCAAAACGTTCTTCACGCGTGCCCTGTGTCGCGCCCTGGGGCTCTCGAGTCGTATCCGCGTGACGAGCCCCACTTTCGCCCTCGTGAACGAACACGCCACTCGGCCACCCATGCTGCACGCGGATCTCTACCGCCTCGAAAAAGCCCGGGAGGTGCAAGAGCTGGGTCTGTTGGAGCGCCGCGATGAAGGACAGCTCGTCGTCGTCGAATGGGGCACTCCGTGGGTGGAGCACCTGGGTGGTGATGCGGTCATGCTCGAGTTCTCGACCGACCCACGCAAGGTCGTGCTGAACTCGACGGGGCCGCGCAGCAAGCAAATCCTGACCCGACTGACCCAGGCCTCGCCCTAGCCTAGGCCTCCCGCTCTCCCCCAGCGCGCAGGACGCGCTACGCTGCGCCATGCTTTGTCGCAAACCCAGCCTCGTAGCCGCCGTGTTGCTACTCGGCTGCGGAAGCTCGACGCCGGCGGCACGCTTTGAACCGCCCAGCCCGAAGGTGGCCACCAAGAAGCAACCCACCACGATTCATTGTCCCGGTGAAGCCGCCTACGACCCCGCCCGTGGATGCGTGCAGAAGAGTCCGTTCAGCCACACCGTGCGCGTCGAATACGAACACTCGATGGGCAAGGGCTTCGTGCTGGTGGGCGCCGCGTTCGCCCTGGACGGAGAGCTGGTCTTCGACTCCAACGACCCCAAGTGGGTGGCGCGACAACGCTTTGTGGTCTCAGAGACCGATCTAGCCCCGGGTAACCACGAACTCGGCGTGTATCTCAACCTTCGCGGCGAAGGCCACGGGGTATTCAGCTACCTCCGCGGCTATCGATTCCAGCTTCGCTCTAGCGAACAGTTCGACCTCGACGCACCCATCGTCATCAAGGTGATCGGTCACGAACGTGGCGGAGCCACCACCGACCTCGAGGAGCGCCCCGCAGTTCGCTACGAGAAAAGGCGCCCTTGACTGCCGTTTTTCCCGCTGCTTGTCCGATTGTAGGCCGACGCGCGGCTTTCCGTCATACTCCCGCGGGAAATTGAGCGTGTCTGAAGCGAATCAGGAACTGCCCAGCACATCGCAGCGCGCCCTCAGCGCGATCTTCGATGCGCCTCTTTCCGTATTCGAAGGCTTCGGGCAAGCCCTGATCCTCACGGCACGAACGCTCAGCTGGACCATCCGCCCACCGTATCGCATCGGGCAGCTGTTCATCGCCATGGACTTCGTGGGTGTGCAATCCGTATTCATCGTTTCGCTGACGGGGGTCTTCAGCGGCATGGTGCTGGCACTGCAGACGGTGCACAGCCTACGTCAGTTCTCCGCGGAGGGAATGGTGGGAGCGATCGTGGCGATCTCTCTAGCGCGGGAGATCGCTCCGGTCTTCTCTGCCCTCATGGTGACTGCTCGCGCTGGAAGCTCCATGGCAGCGGAGCTTGGCAATATGCGCGTCACGGAGCAGATCGACGCCCTCGTCACCATGGGCGTGAGCCCTGTGCAGTATCTGCTTTCACCGCGAATGGTGGCGACGGTGCTGATGGCTCCACTGCTGTGTGTGCTCTACAGCTGCGTCGGCATGGCTGGCGCCTATGTGGTAGCGGTTCAGTGGCTCAGCGTGGACCCGGGTATTTTCCTCTCGAACATCGAGAAGAGCATGCAGCTGAAGGACTTCTGGATGGGCGAGATCAAAGCCTGCGTCTTCGGCTTCTTGATCAGCGCCATCTCTTGTCGCCAAGGCTTCTTCGCCAGCGGCGGCGCCCGCGGCGTCGGCACTGCCACCACCCGTGCCGTCGTGCAGAGCGCCGTGGCGATCTTGATCGCCAACTACTTCATCACCAACTGGCTCACGGATCTCTGAGCGCTTGGTTCTGCCCTCAGCGTTTGGGTTCAGAATACCCACACCGCGGAGTGGGGCGTTGACGCTGCATGACACGAGCTTTGAATTTGGTTTGGGGTCGGTTCGCGCGTGCGCCTTGGGCCGCTACTCTCGATCCGGGCCGAGGGGGGTCAGTCGGGACCCCAACCAACGCGGTGCCAAGGCCCCAGAGTGCAGCCTGTTGCCACGCATCGCGCGAGTCCCTTCTGGGGCGCGCCCCCGGGAGGCGGAACGATCTCGTGAAAGCTCTTTCCTGCATCGAGGGTTTCTTGCACGGTGCCCTCGCGACCTACGAGCCAAGCGCGGGACCCAGCGGCAGCTAGGCGACCCTGCAGTCGCTTGGTTCGCACGGTGTCATCCGCGTGGATCTCGAGCACTCCTGGAGCGCTACCGGCGATCAAGAAGCGGAGCGTGCCCTTGTCGACAGTCAGCGCGTCCCAGCGGATCCCGTCAGCGGCCCACTTGGCCTGGCGCCTTGTGCGTGCGCGTGAGCCTGCCAGCGGAACCATCGATGCGGAAGAGCGTCATCTCGGTCTTTCCGTTGCAACCCACGAACGCAGGCGAGCCGCCTCGAATGGGGAAGCAGTTCTCGTGTCCCCGGAAGTAGTTCGCTTTCCTCTCGATCACTTTGCCAGTTCGCGCGTCGAGAAGGAGCAAGTCCGTTGCTTCTACGCGAAGTG
This sequence comes from Polyangiaceae bacterium, assembly GCA_965222375.1. Classification (GTDB taxonomy): domain Bacteria; phylum Myxococcota_A; class Polyangia; order Polyangiales; family Polyangiaceae; genus JACKEA01. The sequence continues at coordinate 983,571 of CBDCTZ010000015.1, read as the reverse complement.
CAATCCGCTCGGTCATCAGCACTACCAGCGGTTCCAGTAGCGAGTCGGCTGCCGGGCGAGGAGGAGGGGGCTGCGTGAGGTCAGGCCACGGCTCCACGAACGCGCTCACGTTGTCCGAAACGATCAACCCCGGCTCCTGCGGCTTGGGCGACAGGCGACCGTCGAAGCCAAGTCGAGACTCACCGCCTCTCGTTCGCACCACGATGCCCTTGCCGTCGTCGGCCAGACCCTCGACGCTGGATTTGAGCAATTGTCTCCAAGGCGCGCCAGCGGAAATCGAGGAGTGCAGCGCGCCCTGCCCGTTCGCAGCGCCACGAGACCCTTTGGAGTACCGAAGAGCTCAACCGTACCCTTCACGGGAAGTGGCGCGACTGCGCCAGACGGCAGGGCGTAGAGCACCGGTGCGCTCGGTGGTGACGTGACCAAAACCTGCTTTCGACCGATTCCTACACGGACCCGTCGGCTGCCATTCTTGGGGGTGGTGAACCCGGCGGCCAGCGGACCACTAAAGCTTGAGGAGAACCGTCCGCTATGCGCCCCCAAAAAGAGCCAGCCGCCACCCAGCGCTTCCGGGATCCGATGCGCGTGGCCGAGATCGTCTATCGGGTTCTTGTCGATCACGGTCGCCTGCTGATCGTGGCGGAGGATGCGACGCCCATTGACGACGGAACCGGACTTGTTCCCGCTCACTTTGATGAACCCGTCTGAAGCGATCCAGCGGGAAAGACGTTGCGACGGGAGGGATGTGGGAGCAATCGTGGCGGCGGGTGCGCCCTGTGTTGTCGAAGGAGTGGCAGTGACTTCAATCGCGCGCCGCGCCGGTGGCGCGGCGCATGCGCCAAGCGCGAGGACGACTGGCACAAAACCGCAGGCGCGCATGTCAAGACTCATCACAGGTTCCGCGCTCAATATCAAGCGGCGTGACTCGGTGGAGCGTTGCGGCACCATTGATCGAGTAGATCCCAAAGGATCGGGTTTGGTTGGGGTCGGTTCGACGCACTTCGCGATACCCGACGGGGTGCGGCTCATCCCGAGCCACTACTTTCACGCCGAGCCGGCCCTGGGCGCTTCAGCCACGACCCGGGCGCAACAAAACTGACAACTGCCTCAGGGAACTGTCCGAAGGGTAGGGCACGGGAGACCGCGGTGCGCGTTGCATTGCGTTCGTGACCCGACAAGGAGGACGTGATGGATCGAAATTCATGGATTGCGGTAGGCGTGGTGTGTCTTGCGAGCGGCGCGCTCGCGGGCTGTAGCAGTGCAGGCGGCGGCGACAATCCCGGCCCAGGTGCCGGTGGCACCAGTGGCAGTGGTGGTTTCAGCTTCGGCGGTAGCGCTGGCAGCGCGATAGGAGGAAGTGGCGGAAGCGGAGCAGGTGGAGCAGACGCTGGCGGCGCTGATGGCAGCTCCGGTGGCAGTTCTGGTGGGCCGCCAACGTACGTTTCGAACACCCCTGGGGCTGCTGTCGCCGAAAGCACCAGCTCCGGGCTGGAAGGCCTGACGGTGGTGAGTTCGAATTTCTCCGACGAGGCTTCGGGCAGCCAGTACTACCAGCGATGGACCGGCTTGCTCTACAACGGCACTGCGAAAGTCGTGTGTTTCGCAAAGGTGACCGCGAAGTTCTTCGACGCGGCAGGTGCAGAGGTGGGAGCGCATTTGTCGTTCGCCGACGGCCCGCCACACATGCTGTCTAGCAGCTCCCTACCGGCGTCTTGCCTTCAACCGGGCACGGTGGGTGGACTGTTTTCGAACGGTTTTTCCAACGCGCCCATATCAACGAATGGAATCGCGAACATCACCTTCGAAATCGATGGAAGTGCGAAGGACACAGTTCCGCTGCATCCTTCCGCTCCAAAGTTTTCAAACGTCATGCTGAGCGAGAAATACGGAAGTGGCAGCGGGTATTGGGCTGCCACGGGCTCCCTCACGGCCGTTGCGACCATCTACAACATCCGAATTGACGTGTACCCGGTTGGAGCCGACGGTCTCGTTCCGGATAGGTTGGGCGACGTGCATCTCGATACTCTGGCGGCGGGGTCGAGCTACACCTTTGACACGACGACGTATCAAGGCGCGCCCGCCAACATGCAGATCCTCGCCTTTTCGGACTTCATCGACGGCGCCAAGAGCTTCGCCGCGATGCCCCCGGAGCCCGAGTCATCGGTCGACTCCCCGGAAGCGCTGGAGGCTCTGGCCGCTGCAACCAAGACGCCTGAACAGCATCGCACCGTGCGGCGCCTGGCGCGCGACTATCAGGAGCGAATGAGCCGGCGCTTCAACGCAACCCGTTGACCACGCCCGCCCCCGCGGGCAGGCGCGTGGTAGCCTGCTCGCGTGCGGAGCGGTTCTTGGCTTTTTCTTGGTCTGGTGGGATTGTTCTCGGCCTCCTGCGGCTCCAAGACCGGGCTCAAGGTCATCGAATGCGATCCCGATGCGGGCCCGTGCTGCACGCCCACAGCGGAGACCTGCAACGGTCTCGACGACGATTGCGATGGCGCCGTAGACGACGGCATTGCTTGCTTCTTCTTGGATGGTCGAAGCATTGCACCTGTACCCAACAGTCGCTGCGGAGCTAGTTGGTATCGCTACGACTTTCCCGACTCGGAAAGCGCAAATCCGAGCCCCGACATCCGTCGCTCCGGGGAAGTAGTCGTCGCCGTTCAGGCGGGTGCGGAGTGCGACGGTGCGCACCTGGCAGTGATTGCGGACCTGCCCCAAGACGGCTCTGGCGGTCAGCTCGAGGCGGACTTTGCCGTCGAGCCAGCGAGTGCTGGCGGCCTCGTGGTCGCCGACGAACCCGGCGAGTGCGCTTACGATTTCGTGTCAGGGACAGGTCGCTGCGACTGGGTGTGGCAACCGTGTTGCACTGATGGCGTCTTGCTTGGGGAGTTTGGCCAAGACGCCTGCGTGAACGTCACCCTGAGCGGACAGGTTGGCGTGACCAAGTTGAGTATGCTGGACGGCGCCGCGGGTGAGATCCCACTGACCTTCGGTTCGCGCTTCAAAGTCTGCGCCCAGATCCGCCCCGCAGTCCCGTGATAGCGAGGTGTGCTGGCGTTCTCAGCGGCTGTGCGAGCGGTCTCCTTCAGCCCTTGCCCGAATCCGGAGGTGGGAGGGATAGGCAGACCTGGGGTCCGTCCTTTTTGACGTCGGGGCTCGCGTCGAGTGGAGGAGGCGATAGGCAAACCTGGGGTCCGTCGCCTTTGGCGTCCGTGCCGGCGTCGAGGCCGCCGGATCCGCCGCTGCCCGCGGAGCCGCCCGCACCTGCACTACCACCGCTACCTGCCGAGCCTCCCGCGCCCGCGCTGCCACCGCTACCGGAGGTGCCGCCGCTTCCCGAGGTTCCGCCTGTCCCAGCTGTGCCGCCGCTGCCCGCCGAGCCGCCGGTCGCGGTCGTGCCGCCACCGCCGTCATCGGAATCACTGCCGCAGCCCGGCGCCGCCGCTACTAGCCCGGCACTCGCGAGCGCCGCTGCCACCATCCGCGCGCGTCGCGCGAGAATGACCTTCTTGTCGTCCTCACCCATGGATCACCCACCGCAATAGTGCACCGTCGCGCCCGATTTGGCCAGCTCAGGAGCCAACGTTGGGCGACTCATGGGGCCAACGCGGGATTAGTGCCCTAGTTTCGCCACACTGCCCCGACCCCAACCAACCAACTGGTCCTGGTGGCCCTCGCGAGCTAAAAGAAGCCCTTCGTGCAGAATGCCGATGTCGATTTGAGCCTGGAATCCGAGACGCCGAGTGCGCCTCCGGACGCCGTGCGGTCGAAGCGGGAGCGCGCGCGGCTGCTGCGCAAGGCGCTCGGTGTGGCGCTCTTGCTGGTGCCCGCCGTGGCGGTCGTGGTGCTCGATTTCGGGCGTCGCTCGGACCGCTTGATGCAATTGGAGGGCGTTTATCGCTGGACCTATGTCGGCGCGATTGTCGAAAGCGTCGCCGTTTGGGGCCTGCTCCTGTACGCAGCCAGCCGTCGCCGTGGTGCCATGCGTTGGGTTGCTGCCGTGCTCTTCGTGTTCGCGGCTACCTTCGCTTTCGGTGGGCAGAAGTACTTCTTCGACCAGTACAACGCTTACCTCAACGTCGACGTCTCGCTGTTCGCGTCGAACTTCACGGATAGCATCATCAACCAGCTGTTCGCGGATATCGGCAACTACCTGTGGGCCAAGGCTCCGCCTTTCGTCGTTGCCATCGGCTTGATCTTCCTCGGTCGGCGCCTCGTACGGCCGCTGCGCTTTCGTGCCCAGGTCGCCTGTGTATTGGCGCCGCTGGTGCTGTTGGGGTCGTTCTTCATCCCGACGCAGCATCGCCACATCCAGGCCAGCACACCCGATGTGCTCTACCTGCACGCGGTGGGTGGCCTGATCCGGACGCAGCTCGGGTTGACGGACCAATCCAATCAGATGCGCCCGCGGGCGCGAGAGTCGCTGCCTGTACCCCCGCTGACGATCGCCCCCGGCCCGAAGCGCAATGTCGTCTATGTATTGCTCGAGAGCGTCCGAGAAGACGCGACGTGCAACGAATACGATCCAGAGTGTGAGCGAACGGGGACGACCAACCGTATGCTGCCGGACCGCTTTGCTTTCTCGCAGATGCGGTCCATGGCGTCTTGCACGGCCATTTCGTTGGCGGTGACTTGGTCCGGGCTTGGGCCTCATGAAGACCGAGACACTCTGCATACGTGGCCTTTGGTCTACGACTACGCCCAAGCAGCAGGCTACGACACGGCGTATTGGACCAGCCAAAACATGCTGTTTGGCAATGCCCGGCTATGGATCAAGAACCTGGCCGTGAGCCAGTTCATCAGCGCGACGGAACTGGAACCGACCGCGGATCTGGACATGGGCGCACCGGAAGATCTGCTTGCTGCGCATGTGAACGAGCACATCGGCAAGCTCAAGGAGCCTTTCTTCGCCGTGGTGCATTTCTCGAACGTTCACTACCCGTATCACGTGGACCCGGACATGCCGCAGCCCTTCCAGCCGTCGACGACGAGCAAGGCGCCGGACCAGAACGGATCGTTCTTCAATCACTATCAGAACAGTGTCTACCAGCAAGACATGCACCTTTCGAAGATCCTGAAGCGGATCAAAGACAGCGATCTGGGCAAGCGCACGATCATCCTCTACACGAGCGATCACGGTGAGGCCTTTCGTGAGCACGGCCAGATGGGTCACACCTTCAGCGTCTTCGACGAAGAGATCCACGTGCCGATGTGGATCCACGCGCCGAAAGGCATCCTGACGGAGACGCAAAAGAAGAACCTTCGGAAGAAGAAGGACGACTACGTCTTCCACGTCGACATCGCGCCCACGCTGATCGACCTGCTCGGCCTGTGGGACGAACCCGGGATCGCGAAGTACAAGGAGCGCATGCTGGGCACGAGCTTGCTCCGCCCCGAACTGACGACTCGCGCTTTGCCGATGACGAACTGCGCCGGCGTGTGGAGCTGCGCCTTCGAGAACTGGGGCTACATGCGCAAGAACATGAAGCTCGAGGCGCGGGCCTGGGACACGGGGTTCCGCTGTTTCGACGTCGCCGCGGACCCCCTCGAGAAGAATAACCTGGGCGTGGAAGCCTGCGGTGACCTGCACGAACGCACCCTTGCGACCTTTGGGCGTCTGCCCGGCCGCAAGAAGTGAGGCAGGGCACCTGGAAAGGCGCGGCGATTGGTCCTATGACCTAGGCGTGGCTAGCTCGTTTCCCTCTCTCGTCATTCACGCGGACCGTTTCGAGGCTCAGGGCTCCTTTGCCGAAGCACAGGCCGCCTTTCTCGACCCTGACGCTGCGGAAGTGGAGCGCTTGTCCGACGCGCTTGCCGCCAACAAGGCCGGGGTGGTCGCGCACTTCTACATGGACCCGGAGCTGCAAGGTGTATTGACTCGCGCTTCCCATCCGCACATCGCCATTTCGGACTCCCTGGCCATGGCGGACAGTGCCATCGAAATGGTGCAGGCAGGCGCTGAGGTCGTGTTGGTGCTTGGTGTGGACTTCATGAGCGAAAATGTGCGCGCCATGCTCGATGCCGCCGGGCACGACCGCGTCCCCGTGTATCGCGTTGCCGACGAACCCATTGGTTGCTCCTTGGCGGAGTCCGCAGAGTCGGATGCCTACGCGGCCTACTTGACGAAGGCCTCGCAGGTGTCCCCGTCGCTACACGTCGTGTACATCAACACCAGCCTGTCAACGAAGGCTCACGCTCACGCCTTGGTCCCGACGATCACCTGCACCTCCAGCAATGTCGTGAAGACCGTGCTGCAGGGTTTTGCGCAGATCCCGGATCTGAATGTGTGGTTTGGCCCGGACAGTTATATGGGGCAGAACCTGCACGACTTGTTTCAGTCTTTGAGTGAGCTAGGCGACGACGCCGTGCGCGCGGTGCATCCGGATCACGATCAGAAGAGCGTAGCCGCCGCCCTGGAGCGCTTTCACTTCTTCCGGCAGGGTACCTGCGTCGTGCATCACATGTTCGGGCAGGACGTTGCTGAACGAGTCCAAAAGGACTACGGCCACGCTCACGTCACGGCCCACCTCGAGGTGCCGGGCGAAATGTTTCGAGTCGCGCTGCAGGCGGGACGAAGTGGGCGCGGCGTGGTTGGCTCGACCAGCGACATTTTGAAGTACATCGATGGGCGAGTGGACGAAGCGCTGCGGGCGAAGTCCTCAGAGCACTTGAGTTTTGTGCTCGGGACCGAGTCGGGAATGATCACGTCGATTGTGGATAGGGTTCGGCGTCGACTCGTTGCAGCTGGCGATTCGAAGCTGGCAGTGGAGATCGTCTTCCCGGTGGCCAGTGAGGCCATCGCCCCGGCTCCAGGGCACGAGCTGCAGGTGGTACCCGGTGTGGCCGGCGGCGAGGGGTGCTCGACTGAGGGAGGCTGCGCAACCTGTCCCTACATGAAGATGAACAGTCTCGATGCCACCTTTGCCCTGCTGCAGCGCTTGAATCGCGAGCAGCCGTTGGCGCTCGAGAGCTTCCTACCTCGCAAGTACACGGCTTTAGTGAAGGGGCGTTCCATCGCAACTATGGGCGGAGAGCCCATCCTGCACATGCGCGCTTTCCAAGAGACCGGTCGCCTGCCCGACGCGCTCACCCAGGACATCGCCTCCCGGGGACTGTCGCAGCCGGCGTAGCTCGACGCACTGCGGCAGTGGCGCCACGGGGGATCCCGCCCAATTGGAATCATCCAGGCAGCAAGGAAACTCGCGCTGCCATTTGAGTGCGCACATGTGCGCGCGGGTGCGCGCCGCAACTACAATTATAGTAATTTCACGGGTTTATGCCTTGAGGGTGCAGTAGGCGTGCGGCAGTATCAACTTAGCCATGACTCTCGTTCGTCTCGCCGTTGCTCTTACCGCGCTCACCGCAAGCGGTGCCGCGTGGGCCGAGGACACTCCAGCGACGACGGGGTTCAGCCTGAACGCGTCGGAGACGAGCCTGCCTCCTGGGTTAGCGCTGCCTGCTGCGAACAAGGCGGCCCCCGCCCAGGCTGATCAAGCTCCCAAGAAGTCGACGGTGCGTCGGACCTGTACCAGTGCGGGCTGTGCCTATCGCTCGGTTCTGGGAAAGCTCGTCATCACGCGGGACCTCGAACTTCCAGGCAGCGGAACGGTGGCGGTGCGTTTGCTGCCGACGTCCAGTGCTTTGGCCGGCCAAAGCCGATCCGCCATCGTACTTCGCCCCCGGGTGGATGGCTCCAAATACGGTTTTCACCTGGCCGCCCGCTTCTAGAGCGCACCCCATCCCCGACAAAGTCGCATCTGGCGTGAGGCGGCGGGCGCCTTTTTGTCGTTTCAGGCCGGAGGAGGGCGGTCCGCTTTGGGTACCGCAGAGTTGCACTTTTCGGCGAAGAATTCGCCGGTCTTGGCCGTCGAGAGATCCAACTCGAAGTCGGGCACGGCGCTGGGCATCAGTTTCGCAACCAGCTCTGCCACTTCCCGCTTGCTGAGCCCGACCTTCTCGAGCTGCTCTGGGCCGAGGGACCCAGCGCTGCTCTTGAGTGCGCCATCCTCCGCGCTGACGAGCTGGCGCACGGCGTCGAGCTCCATACGGCTCATGCGGTGCCCGCAAACATCGTAGTCGATCCAAGCTTCGTAGGAATGTGGCGCCACACGCTTGAGCATGGCCGCCATCAATCGACCGTATTCCTGGATCTCCCACTGGGCGTGACGGTCCACGCGCAGTTTCAAGAAATGCATCAAGTTGTGTAGATCGATCTTCCAGTACCACTGAGTGTAGGTGGACAGGGGCAAGTCGATGCGAGCAAGCTCTCGGGCAAAGTCCTCGCTGGTCATCCACTCGTAGGTGCTTGCGCTGAGCTTTCGGATTTCGTTCCAACGAGAGATAGCCTTTTGGTAGTCGGCGTCGCTCACGGGGCTTCCACTGCGCCCCTGGTTGTTCTTGCGGCTCTGAGTCTGCAACTGACCAGACTTGGGAGTGTAGAAAAGCAGCGGCATCAAGGAGTAGCGACCGCTGTATTCATTGACGTTGGCCGTGCGGTGACGGATCCACTGCCGTGCGACGAACATCGGCATACAGCAATGAAACTTCAGCTCGACCATCTCCGAGGGGGTCGTGTGCAAATGCCTGCGCAAGTAGCGCAATAGCCCCCGGGTCAAGCTTGCTTTGCGCGTGCCGTAGCCGTAGCTGACCCGGGCCGCGCGTTCGATGCACTCGTCGGTGCCCATGTAGTCCACCAGGGCAACGAAGCCGTGATCCAGCACCGGAAAGTACGCGCCGAGGATTTCCTCGGCCCCCGGAGAAACCGGTCGCTTACTGGCTGTCATCAGAGTAGCTCCGCGATCTGCACGGCGTTGAGGGCGGCGCCCTTGCGCAGGTTGTCGGCGACGACCCACAAGTTGATTGCGCCCTTGACTCCCAAGTCGTCGCGCACTCGCCCGACGTACACCGGGTCCGTATCTGCCGCGGCAAGGGGCTGCGGTTCTGCGGCCGGCGCATAGTCACCCTCGACCAGCGAGATCCCTGGGGCGTCACGCAGGAGGTCGCACGCCTCTTTGGCGGTCATGGCCCGGTGGAATTGTAGGTGCACGGCCTCGCTGTGGCCGGTAACCACAGGAACCCGCACGCACGTTGGCGTCACGGCGATGGTCTCATCGCCCAGGATCTTCCTAGTTTCGTTGACCAGTTTCAGTTCCTCGTCCGAGTAACCGTGCTCACCAGGCTTCCAATCGGATTGTAGGTTGGCCGCCATCTGCGCCGGGAACACAGAGGCCTTCGGCGTGCGTCCGGCAGCTAGGTCCGCAATCTGAGTGCTCAACTCCTCGACGGCGGCGTGGCCCTTGCCGCTCGTGGCTTGATAGGTCGACACAACCACGTGCTTGAGGCGTGCGGCCTGGTGCAGGGGTTTCAGCGCCACCACGAGTTGGATGGTGCTGCAGTTGGGGTTGGCGATGATTCCCTTGGGTCGTTGCGCTGCGGCTCCTGGGTTGACCTCTGGCACCACCAGCGGGACCTCGGCATCCATGCGCCAGGCGCTTGAGTTGTCGATGACCGTAGCGCCGGCCTTGGCGGCGATGGGCGAGTACTCACGAGACACGCTCCCGCCACAGCTGAACAGAGCGATCTCGATACCTCCGAAACTGTCCGGAGCCAGGGTCTGGACTTCGAGCTGTCCACCGGCGAAGGGTAGCTTTTGCCCCGCTGACCGGGAGGACGCCAAAGCCACCACCTTTCTTGCGGGGAAGGCTCGCCGCTCCAGTGTTCTCAACATCTCTCGCCCGACCGCCCCGGTGGCGCCCACGACAGCAACGACTTTGCTCATGACTCGACTCCTCTGCGCCCCGCGCCAGTTCGGCGGGGCCCTCAAACGCCGGGAACGCTAGGCGCGTCCGCCCGGGTGCGCAAGTTTGCCGGCGTGACTCGTGGAGAATCGCGCTACGCTCAAACCATGCCACGCCGCCACCTGCCAATGCTGGTGATCTGTGCCGTTTTTGCCGGCTGTGGTGGTCGGAGCGGCGACGCTCGTGTGGCGACGGGCAGTGGCGGCACCAAAGCGAAAGCCAAGGCGAAGATGTCGTACGTCACACCGGCGCAGGTATTCGTCCTGCCGGAACTGACCAAACCGACCTTCGTCAGCAAACAGCCCGACAGTTCCAAACGCATGGTCGTCGCCGGCATGCGGGTCGTGGATCGCTTTGACGGGACCCTGCAGCGAGGCCGCCAGGTCTTTCCAAACCGTCGGCGGGTGCAGGCAACCGAGCTGCCCGCGCGTCTGGGTGGCGGCTTTCTCTTTCACTCCGGCGGTTCTGGTTCGACCCTGTTTTGGCGCTCCAAGACTTGGACGGGGGAGCTGAAGCCCTTCGCAAACGTCGACATGGACGTTTCGAAGGTGGTCGCTGGTTTCGATCGCATCTACCTATCTGCGCGGCGATCCATCGACGTGATTGCTCTCGACCCAGAGAGCGGGAAGGCCGTAGACCTTGGCTCGCTGCCTCCCGCAGCGTCCTACGGAAGCATTGCCATGCTCGACGCGTGGGTTGGTGCCGTCGAGGTTCCCTTTCAAGGCATCCTGGCAACCTTCGATGCCGGTGCGAGTTGGCGCAGTGTGCCCATCTTCCCCAGCTACGGCGTCAGCCTGGACAAAGGCAAGCTGCTCCTCAAGACGAGCAAGGGCACACTGCAATTACTCTCGGATGGAACGCTTGCTATCGATCAGGCGGCCCGCTCTGACTCGATGTTCGCAGATGCAGTCCCCGGCGGTCTGCAGCTCGCGTCCAAAAAGAAGGAAGACGACCCTCCCGCCATCAGCCCATCTCCCTTGGGCCGTCGTCCTCTGCACACCGCAGTTTTGCGAGGGATCCCGGACACCAAAGGCACCGCGATGGTTCTATATGAGGGAGCCCTTGGTCGCGTCCGGCTTCGGGACGGTGCAGTTGTCGACGTGAAGAAGGACGCCCTTTCGGATGCCACAACGTGTCAGGGCGTGCCCTTGGGCTCGGGGATCGGTTTCGTTTGCGGACAAGAACGTGGGCGCACCTCGATCTACACCGCGAACCGCGAGCTGAAGCTGCAGCAGGTTGCCAGCTTCGCCCAGCCGCGTTTCGTGTCCTCCAGCGATAACGGGGCACTCGTGGTTCGAGGGCCCTGCGCCGCCGAGGCCGATCCGTCGGAAGGTGGCTACTGTGTGATCGACCGCAAATTGCGCCGCCGTGAAATCCGGGTCAAAGGTGACGTTGGCGTCGAGCGGGTCGTGGCGCTCCGGGATGGCCGCGTGGCCGTGATCGTCCCCCCTCGCCTGGGCGCGTCGGGCCTGGTCACGATTGTCAGCACGAGTGGTTCCTCCAAAAGCGTGAAGCTGAAGTTGCCCAAGGCGGAGGCGTCGGCCCTGGCGCTTCTCAAGAAGGGCCTGTGGCTCGATGGCTTCACCGAATGGCGGAGCCCCAAGAAGAAGGGCAAACCATCAAAAACCTTCTTGGCAGGTTGGGTCGTCGCGGCTGGGCCTTTCGTGGGGGTTCGAATCGACCTGGACGGCAAACTCCGCGTCGGGAAGATCGAAAACGACATCGGGCAATCTTTGCTTTCCGGACCCCTGGCATTGGTGAAAGGGCGGGGCGGTCGTGGCGCGGAGAGCACGAACGGCGGATTCACCTGGCGCGAAGTCGAGCTTCCTGCGACGCCGCGAAAGAAGAGCACGAAGCTGCTAGCTTTCGACGCCCGCGAGCAGGGCTGTACGCGCGCCGGCTGCGCTTTTGGGGCATGGCTTCGGGTTGGTTATCGCGGTGACTCTGAAGATGAACAGCTCGAGGCAGCGGACACTCCGCGGTCGACGACCTTGCCATCGAGCCGAGGTGGTCGCTGGCAGCTGGAATGCGCCCCTACCGGGGCAGTTGCTGGGCCCGTTGCCGGGAAGCCCGCGCCCCAGCCTCCCCGTCGGCGTCGGCGCAACTGGCGGAACCCCCGGACGTTGACCACTAACGACTTGGAGTCCACACCGTGGTTGGGCTTTTTCGGGGTTGCGCCGCCCAAGCGGGGTCGCGACGCCCTTGGGGTGGAGCACGGTTTGGAGCGAACGATGGCGCCATTGCGTGCCTACGCCTGGGGCGCTCGGGGCGCCCGTTGGGATCGGGTCGGTTCGTGGCAGTTTCGCGGCTTCGACGTCATGAGCGTCGGGGGTGCGGTCTGGTCCACCGCGGTCTCGCGTCCACCTTTCGGAGATGCGGTGGCGGCTGCACAGGCCTTCGGTCGTGACCCTAACGCTCCCGTGTCTTGGACTGGCGCTTTGGAAAGCTCCGGCCGTGCCGGGGGCGTACTCGTCAATGCCCGGGGCACGATGGATCTGTACTTGCTCGAAGCGGGCCGGGCAGTCATCTCGGTTCCCGATGTTTCCCGGGCGGGGTTGTACCAACTCAACAGTGTTGTCAAGGCGGGGAGCACCTGGTATGTCGCGGGCGCGCAAGGCCACAACTCGTTCCGCGTGTTTCGCGTCGTTGGCAACAAGCTTGTTAGCGTGCGCGCCTATGCGCTCCGTCACGGACCGCGCTCTCGAGGCAACGTAGTGACTTCGCTCGTTCGCACCGCAAGGGGTGACGCGCTTGGGATCCTAGTGCGCGCCAGGCGCACCCGAGGGCTGGCCACGCGTTGGTATGTGTACCCGCTCGGCACGGACACCGGAGAAGCGGGCCCTCCTTTGGAGCTCACGCCTCGACACTTGGCGAAAGCCCCCGGGCCGTGCCGCCCCGGGGACGACGGCTACGAGATTGTCGTCGAGCCGCCGGTCAGTCCCTACTTGGACTTCGTGGGTAGTGCGAACTCGGTCCGCGCGCGCAACGTGCGTGCGAAGCTGCTCGCGAGCGTCAGCGGGCTCTGCCTCGAAGGCCTCAGTGCTCGGGCTGAAAAGGACGTACCTGCGCGGTTGGCCAAAGCCGATTTAACGGCGTTGGCGTCGGGCCGTCCTCTGGTGCGCCTCACCCTCGGGGACCGTCAGCGCACCGGCCGTCGATGGGCATTTCAATGCCGCCCCTGAACCATTCTTCCTGGCCGGGACTACGCGACGGCGGCAACCGCGGCTCACGAAGCTTCGGGGACCTCCGAGCGCGTTGGGGCTGTCCGCATTTCAAATTTGAAACGCGGATGTCGTGATGTGCACGATGAGCGGCGTGAAAACGCCGCCACGTGGCTGTTTGTTTTGCGAATTCAGCTATTTGCAATTTGGCACGTGCGCTGCTACCTGAAAAAGTGTCCGCGTGGAGCGAGGCTGTCCCCCCCCCGGCCCCTCTGCGCGGACACTTTTTTTGTGAGTCTCCCCTGTCCCTTGGGCGCGAGAGGGGAAAGGCCGCTACCATGCCCCTCCACAATCCCCACCGAGGGCGGAGGCTGACTAGTGAGTGCTCGCAAAACCTGGATTTGGCTACCCCTGGCCCCATTTGCGCTGGCCTTGGCGGCGAGTTGCGGCGACGGCGAGGAAGGCAATGGCGGCCAACCTGGCCCAGATTCCGGGAGCTTTCCAGTCCCCGGGCCAGGCGAGCTGTGCCTCTACCCGCCAGAGCCGGACTTCGTGGCGGTTCACGCTCTGCCAGACCGAGTCGTTGTCGCGCCAGACAAGTCACGGGAAGTCGACGTGCTCGTCGTTCCCGATGTGTGCGTGCCCGAAGAGCTCACATTTACGAGCGACGACGACTCCGTCGTCGATCCGCCAGCCGCGGAGCGCCTCGATCTCGAACGGGCCCGCGTTACCGTCAAGCTGACCGGCAAGAAAGCAGGCACTGCTACGATCACGGCGGCGTTCCCCACTGGCGATGGAACCACGACCGAAAAGAAGATCAGCGTCGAAGTCATGAGTCCTGACTTGCCGACGTGTTCGGGTAGCGGCTCCGGGACGCTCGGCGATGGCAGCACAATCGCTGGTAGTGGCGCGATAGCGGCCGCGTCCATCAGTCTGCCCAAGCAAGCCAAGGCGGCGAACGAAGGAAGCTTCTTGTGGCACGTCGATCCTATTGACGTAACGCTGACCTGTGCTCCCGATCAGCTGCCCGATGGTTTCACGTCTCTGGGACCAGCCGTCACGTTTGGTCCTGCCGCTACCAAGCTGCAGCGCGAGATCCCGTTCTCGATACCGGTCAACCCGGCCAGGATGCCTGACGCGGCGCGATTGCGACACGTGACGGTTTCTTACACGGGCCCATCTGCCAAAGAGCCGCGCACCATTCCGATCACCAACCCACGAATGGTGAAAGGCAGCAACGGTTGGGCGCTTGAGTTCCGTGCGCCATGGCTCGGAACCTACCAAGCCGTGGTTCAGACCGACGGCGGAACCGTCAGCCGCAAGCGCAGGCTGACTCACCGTGCCTTGATCGGGATCTCCATGGGGGGCGGCGGGACTGCGACCTTCGGTACCCGTTTTCACCAGCGTTTCGATGTTTTGGCACCGCTGGGTGGGCCGGTGGATTGGACCTGGCTGCTCGGGCATATCGAGAAGAACCACCTCGGAGGCTTCGGAAAGAGCGATGGTGTGACGCCGGGCGCGTTGCTGCCGCGGCCCGAGCCGACGCTGCCCTACGAGCACACTCAGACCTTCAACGAGTGGTGGTACGAGTTCCCGAAGACTGGCAACGGCGGCAGCTTCGATCGCGCCGAATACGTACAGATCTTCCGAGATCTGGCTCTCATGTTCGGCAACCCGAATAGCTACAACCCCACGCCAGGGGCGGAGAATCTTCCGGCTGGCATCGACCCGGACGACCAGACCATCGTCGGTGATCGCAGCAATCGCGACTGTGCAGTCTGGGTCGACCCCATCGACGGGCACCCCACCGAAGAGAAGCAGAAAGAACTCGCTAGCACCTGCGCGCCTGAGCGCTGCAAGTACACCAAGGTGCTCACCAACTACTACGATGACGAATTCAATCCCTTGGGTACGTTCCCGGTGATCACCGTGTGTGACGGCTCACCCCAGGACAAGACTCTCTCGCCCTACGCCAACACCTGGAAGGACAGCGGCAACGACAAGCCCTTGGAGCTGGCCCTCGCCGTCGACTACAACAACAACGGTGTCCGCGACTTGAACGAGCCCATCATTCGTCAGGGCCACGAGCCCTACGACGACTTTGGCAAGGACGGAAAGCCCTCCGCCCAAGAGCCTGGCTACGAAGCTGGGGTGAACGACGACCCTGCCGGGGACGATTGGCACCCCCAGTACAACCCGCTTGGCACCGAAGGCAATCTGCGCTGGGACGAGGGCGAGCCTTACAAGGATTTCGGTCTCGATGGCGTGGACAAGACCGCTTCCAGCCCCTACGACTTTGGCGAGGGCAACGGCAAGTTCGACTATGCGCCGGGCTATCGCAAGTTCCTGGAGCGGGACTCTCGCACCGTGATCGAGCAGCACCCCTGGGGCACCCACGAAAAGCCCATGGACGACGCCGCTTTTCACCGCCTCGACATGTGGACCGACGGCGGCACCCGGGACCTCTTCAACTTCGCCGTGGACGCGCAGGCCCTCGCGGGCGCGTGGTCCGCGCGCGGTCGGATTGTGCACTACTACCATGAGACGCAGCACATCCCGGGCCAGGACCCGAGCGATCCGGTGAGCTTCGTCGCGGGGCTGAACGACTGGGCGGACATCCCCGGCGGCGTCATGTATCGCTATGGCAAGAATGACCCAAGCGCTGCGGATGTGGAGCAGGGCTCCGGGCAGCACGTGGGTACTGCGACGGAAATCGCACGCCGCCTACAGGCCGCGCTGTACTACATCGGTTCACGTTGGCCCGACGCGCCACGCACCTTCGACGAGGCAGGCGCTATCGAGCCGGCGCCCGGTGCGCCCGACTGTGAAGTCATCGGTGCCTGCGATTTCGAATTCACGGACTCCCTTGGGCGCAAGGGGCCCGTCAGCGTGACGCTTCCACCTGGCTACGCTCACGTCGGAGCCAAAGACAAGAAGTACCCAGTCATCTACCTGCTTCACGGCTATGGTCAGACGCCAGAAGATCTCAAGGCGGCGATCATCTTCCTCGCCAACTGGATGAACTTCGGTGGTGACTCTCGGGCAACGCGACTTCCCAAGGCCATCATGGTCTACGTGGATGGCCGCTGCCGCCCCGGGAAGGAAGAGGCCGAGTGCATTCGCGGAACGTTTTACACCAACAGCGTGCGCAAGAACGGTCCGAAGATAGAGACCTGGTTTGCAGAGCTGATGGACGAGATCGATACGAAGTTCCGGACGATGCCGGAACAGGAAGTCGACTGGGTCGAATGAAGCGCTAGCTCCCGGGCTCGCGAAGATCTGAGCATTGGTGTTGGGGTCGCGTCTCTGGTGCGGAGGCGGGGCACGACTCTCGTAGGATCTCGCCCAGCGCACCACGCGAAGAAGCTTGGGATTAGGGCACGCCGGCCGCCCATGTCCGCGACCCCCAACCCACCCCCGCGCTCAATCGCCGTGGGGTGCAACAAGGCTTGGGGGGCCGCTGCCACGTTGCCCAGGGCGAACTGTGGCAGAGCCGCCGCATTGAGCCCGCGCTGCGCCACTTTTTCGAGCGGATTTCCGTGGCACGGACCTTGCGAAATCGACTCGGTTGGTGACAACCCATGCGATCTCCCGCCTCCTTAGTTTGCCTTTGGCCCTTGGCCTTGTTGAGCCTCGCCTGTAGCTCGTCGCCTGGTGGTGGTGGCGGACTGAGGGGCGAGTGCGCGACCCTCGCTCAATGCTGCACGGCTCTCGACAGCTCGCTGCGTCCAGCCTGTGACGCGCAGGTGGAGTCTCTGAGCCAATCGGCCAATCCAGCGCAGTCTTGTGCGGCGGCCTATCAGGGCTATCAGAGTGCCGGCATGTGCGGCGGCGGGGGCGGCGGGTTCGGAGCGTTCGGTGGGTTCGCCGGCGCCAGCGGCGCAGCTGGGAGCGCCGGGTCGGCCAGTGGTGGCTTTGGTGGAGCGGGCGCGTCCGGCGGCACGGGTACCGGCGCCTCGAGCGGCTTCGGCGGTTCGACGGGGGGCTTTGGAGGCTCCACCGGCGGCTTTGGAGGGTCGACGGGTGGCGGCTCCGGTAGTGGTGGTTCCACTGGCGGTTTCGGCGGCACCGGCGGTGGCACGTCGGGGAGCGGCGGCTTTGGAGGCTCGACGGGCGGCTCTGGGGGCGGCAGCGGCAGCGGTACGCTTCTATTCAGCGAATACGTCGAGGGCTCGAGCAACAACAAGGCACTCGAGCTGTTCAATGTCGGCAAGGGCAGTGTGGATCTGTCTAGCTGTGAGTTGCGCAGGTATTCGAATGGATCGACGACACCGTATCTGATCACGGGTATTCAGACCGGCGGACAGCTCCTACCGGGCAAGACTTTCGTCATCTGTCACAGCAAGATCGTGTCCGCGCAAAACTGCGACCAACTCACGAGTTCGATCAACCACAACGGCAACGACGCCTATGAAATCATCTGCGGTGGCAAGACCCACGACGTGTTCGGTCAGACCGGATTCGACCCTGTGACGGCCTGGGGCACTGGAAGCACCTCCACCGCGGACCAAACTCTGCGCCGAAAGTGTTCGGTGCTGCAGGGCAGGACCAACGGGGGCAGCGCATTCAACCCCGCGCAGGAATGGACCGGAGCCGGCGTCGACGTGCTGACGGGATTGGGGACCCACTGCGGCAGCTGACCTGCACACCGCGACGTCGAGGGCTGCGCTATACTGCTGCGTCGTGGCCCGCTTGGAAGTCCAATTGGATGCCCCGAGTCGGGAGCGAGTCTTGGCGCTGGCTCGCCATCCGGTGTTGCGTGGCGGTCACGTAACTCTCGCCTTTGGAGTCGAGCGAGGGGACTTCTCAGAGTCCTGGGTGCCAGGCTTGGCGCAGGTTGGCGAACGGGTGCCGCTGAGCGCGACCGCCGAGTATCACGACGAGAGCGTTCAAGCGTTGCTGATCGAAATGGCCGGGTCTACGACTCGCCCGCAGGACCAAGGCGTGCTTCACGTGACGGTGAGCCGCACAGAGGCTGGGCAATCCAAGGACTCCAACCGCCTATTGCGGACCGCCACTCCAGAGCCGCTAGCCCTTGCGCTCGCGGGCACGATCGCTTGGGTGGACTAGTTTGGGTGGGGGCGCGCTGCACCCCGTCGGGTATTACGAAGCGCATAATTCACTTCAGCGGGGCGGGAGCTGTGCTCCCGGCGACTGGGGCTAGTGCATCGATTCATCGAATCGATGCACTAGCGCTCCAGCTTTTTCGCCATGGCGTCGCCGAGCTCCACTGCTCGCTCCGTCGCGGATTCCACGGCGTCGATCAACGTTCTGCGCAGCCCGCCAGACTCGAGGGTGTGCAGGCCGGCGATGGCGGTGCCGCCCGGGCTGGTGACCATGTCTTTGAGGCGACCGGGGTGTTCTCCGGTTTCCAACAACAGCTTTGCAGATCCGTATACGGTTTGCGCGGCCAAGGTCAGTGCTGTGTCCCGATGCAGCCCGACTTTCACGCCCCCGTCTGCCAACGCCTCGATCATCAGCATGATGTATGCGGGACCGCTCCCCGAGAGCCCGGTTACGGCGTCGATTAAGGTCTCGTCCAGCACGACCGTGCGCCCAACGGCATCGAAGAGAGCTCGCGCTACCTTGACGTCTTCCTCGGTGGCATGGGCGCCCGGCGCGATGCCCGTTGCGCCCGCCTCGACGATGGCTGCGGTATTTGGCATGGCGCGTACGACGCGTACGCCGGAATGGAGCCGGGATTCGATGCTCTTGATCGGGACTCCGGCGGCGATGCTCACCACCAAGGTCTCGGCCTTCACCCGCGAACCAACTTCGTCCAGTACGCGATCCACGACCTGGGGCTTGACCGCCAGGACCAAGAGGTCCGTCCAGTCGAGGAGCTCGAGGTTGTTGATGGTCACCTCGATGCCGTGCTCCGCGGCGAGCTCGTCGAGGCGATCTTGCCGGACATCGCTGGCGCGGATCTGCGTGGGCTTGACGTCCCCCGAGGCCAACAAACCTCGGACTAGGGCCGCGGCCATGTTGCCCGCACCCAGCATCGCGATGCGTCGTGTATTCATTTTCTTGGTCCACTTTCGTCAGCGCAACTCGCCCACTTCGGTCGCGCAGAGTATCACGGTGCTGTTAGAACGCGCCGAACCTCTTCCGACCCAAAGGCGCGCACCACCGAAGGGTGATCTTCGGGCCCCGGTTCCGGCGAAAAGTAGATGGCGCGGCAACCCGCCCGAAGCGCACCACGAACATCCGCTTCCCAGGCGTCGCCGACGTGGGTGATCGCGCTGATTCGGACCCCGAGCTGACGTGCGGCGTGTTCAAAGATCGCCGGGTTCGGCTTTTCGATGCCCAACCTGCCCGAGTCGGTGATGTCCAAGAACAAATCTGCCTTGCCCATCTCCTGAACCAGTTCTGCCAGGCGGCCCTCGGAGTTGGATACGATTCCCACGCGGTGTCCCTCTGCGACGAGCTCCTCCACTAACTCGAACATGCCTGGGATGGGTTTGCGCCAGAGATTGAAGTGTGGCTGCTCGCCCCACAGCCACTGCACTACGTCCTCGAGCTGCGCCTGCGAGTGCTTCGAATCCAGTGCGCGCCCGAGCAGGGTGCGCATGAACGTGCACCAGGCCTCGCGCCCTTCTGCGCCACCCCTTTTTGCCCGGCCGTAGGCGCTCCAAGCCGTTGCCACCTGGGTTTGCAGCGCTTCAGCCGACACCGGCAAGGCGCGTTCGGCCGCGCGATGCGCCAACAGCTCGCAGTCGAGCTCTGCCAGTGTCTGGCCAAAGTCGAAGGTAATCGCTTGCATTGTGTGCTCGGTCTCGTCGGGCGTCGAACCAAAGCGCGTCACCCGAACCACGACTTCAATTTCTCCACGAAGGTCTGCTGTTGAGGTTGCACCTCTTCGCCGAGTTCCGTCGCGAGTTCTTCAATCAATTCTCGCGCGCGGTCGGAAAGATGCGTTGGCACCTCCAGGGTCGCCTCCACGAGTTGGTCCCCGCGACCCCCGCGGATTCGCCGCGGCATGCCCTTGCCTTTGACTCGAAGCACACTGCCCGGCTGAGTTGCCGGCGGAACCCGCATCTTGACCTTGCCATCCAGGGTCGGAACCTCGACCTCCGAGCCCAAGGCTGCTTGGGCGAAGGTGAGGGGAACCTCACATACGACGTCGTCACCTGAGCGGCGAAAGAACGGATGGCTTTCGACCTGAATGATCACTTCCAAGTCTCCGGCGGGTCGATCCAGATGAGTGCGATGGCCGGCCTCGGATACAACTCGACTCGAACCACTGTCCACTCCGGGGGGGATGCTCACCTCGGCTTTGCGCTTGGCCTTGACCAGGCCGGAACCTCTGCATTCCGTGCATGGGGTGGTCGGGATGCGGCCCCGTCCCCGGCAACGTGAGCAGGGGCGTTCAACGGCGAAGGGCAGCATCCCCTGCTGGAAGCGTACGCGCCCCCTCCCGTCGCAGGCACCGCAACTCGACACTTCGGTCTTGGGCTCACCGCCACTGCCGGTGCACCGAGAACACACATCCGTACACTCGTAGTGAACGGTCTTGTCACACCCTCGTGCGGCTTCCTCCAAGGAAACGCTGACGGACTGCTTGATGTCACCTCGCTCCCCGGTGCGGAATCCGAAGGCGCCGAGAATGTCGCCAAAGATGCCATCGAAAGAGACGTCGAAGTTGACCTGCCCTGCCCGGACGCCACCGGGTTGGAAGGCCGACTCCCCGTAGCGGTCCCAGGCCGCACGTTTCTCGGGATCTTCCAGGATCTGGTACGCCTGATTGACCTCTTTGAAACGGGCGATTGCGTCTGGGTCGTCCGGGTTCCGATCCGGATGGTGCTGCGCTGCCAGCCGGCGAAAGGCACTCCGCACGTCCCCTTCGGAGGCACTCTTGTCGAGGCCCAGCACCTGGTAGGGATCGCGCATTCCGTGCAAATAGCACGGTCCGGAATCCCCTGGGGGTTGTCGGCTTGGCCGCTGAGCGCTGGCCCGTCTAAGCTGCGGTCATGAGCGCTTCTGATCCTCCCTCGGAGCGACGTTCCGCAGCGCGAACGCCGATCGAGCTGAAGGTGGAGTACAAGCGCCTCAACACTTTCTTCGCGGACTACACCCGCAACATCTCGCGGGGCGGCACTTTCATCACCACCGAGCGCCCTCTGCCCCTCGGGACGGAGTTCATTTTTGCGCTGGGTATCCCGAAGCTCGACGATGCCCTACGCCTCCGGGGAAAAGTGATGTGGATCACGTCCGAAGAAGAGGCGACGCCTGCGAATCCCGCCGGAATGGGCATCGAGTTCCAATTCGACAGCGACGACGAGCGGCGCGACAAGGTCAGGGTCGTCGAGGCCCTGATGGTGGATGAATTGGGTGAGCACATCGCCGAGATGCTCCTAGGGCGCAAGCCCGAGGGCGAATGACGGCACGCTGTTCAGGGCACTTTGACGTTTGCCGGCAGCTTCAGGGACAAGGGCGACTTCTGGCGCGCAAGTAGGTCGCGGGCGATCGTGACTTCCACGAGTTCGATGGCCCGGCTTTTTGCGATGGATTCGAGCCCAGCGATGTTGGGTGCTGTCTTGCGCTTGCTCATGGTCACATAGAACTCGGCCTCCGTGCGCTGCACCAGGGTCTTTGCGCTCTTGCGCAGCTGCTCATCGTCGATCTTGCCCCGGCCCCAGGCAGCGAGTCGGGCTGCCCAAGAACCGTTGTTGTCGTCGATGCTGGCCAGCGCCTCCTGCACCGTTCCGTCTGCGCTGGCACCCTTGGCCTGCTCGACCAAGCGTAACCACAATGCAACGTAGACCAGGTCGTTGTCATCCAGACCAGCGTCCAGTGCACGCCGCACAGCCCGTCGCGCCAGGGGCAAATCGCCAAAGGTGAGTGCACGCCTCGAGGCGTCGAGAACCGTAGCGGTCAACTGACGCAAGTCGCTGCGAGCCGCCTCGTAGGCGCGCTCCGTTGCGCGTCGTGCGGCTTGCATGGCGCCGAAGTGCTCGAGGGTTCGCGCCAGGACGCGCTCAGCTCGCGCCGCATTGCTGGCGCTACGTGCAATTTCCCGGGCATCTATGGCTGCGGAGAGAGCCGCCACCAGCGCCGCCTGCGCTTTGGCCGCGTCCCTGGTGTCACGATGTACCTCGAACTTGGCCAGGGCGGCTTCGGCTTCCGCGACCGGAGCTCCCGTCTTCTTTGCCATGTTGGCCAGCTTGTCGAGGGTCTTCAGGGCGCCACGGGTGTCCCCCTGCTGTCGCTCGATGTTCGCAAGCATGCCGAGGGCGTCGAGGGTGGGTTCCAAGCGGACCGCCGAGCGTACGTGGGGCAGTGCCCGAGACAGTTCACCCGCACGGGTTTCGAGGGCGCCCATCACGTAGTAGAGGCGGCCGGCAGAAGGACGTAGCTTGCCGGCGTAGTTCTGACCTTCCGCCAACTCCAGCAACCGCTTCGCGGATGTGAATGTTCGGCGCGAAGCATCCAGGTTTCCCGTTTCGTCTTCAGACACTATTGCCCGCAAGACAAGAGCCAAGGACCATGAGAGCTCTTGCACGCCGGGTCGATCCCCCAGAGCCGGTACCAGCACCAATGGCGCAACCTCGGCCATCCCGAACTCCACGAGTTGGGACGCCAGCGGCGCGCCGCCCCGCATGCTCTTGGGCTCGCTTCGAAATAGTTCGACGGCCACGCCCCAAGCGGCTGCCTTGCCCAACCCGACATCCATGGACGTTTCGGGCCGGGCCGCCGCACTCGAGCTTTCGAAGAGCTGATACAGGTCGCCCCAGGCCGCCGGGTCGTCGTCTTCGGCGGCGCGCTGAAGCCGGTCCGTCAGCCCGGCGGGCACGACCCGAAGCAGATCACCTTGCTCCAAGGCGCCCAAGGCGCCTCGGGCGTCACCGTGTCTCAAGTACAATGCAACTAGAGACGCACCGCCGGCGCGCACGGCTCGATATGCTTCCACCGCCTCTTCGCGTTCCGCGTTCGTGCGAATCGGAGTCTCTGTGGCATTGAAGTCCAGACCCGCCTTGATCCAATCCACGGTCGCGGTCTTTGCCAGCTTCAGGGTCTTGAGGGATGGCTCAACGAGGGAGCGGTTCGTTGCCGTGCGTTGGCGGTCCCCGGCGGATCGCATCGGTCCCGCGGTCGACGGCATGGCGGTGAAGCGGGCCATGGCTGCCAAGTGTCCGTCCACGTCAGTGCGCTCAGGTCCCTTTGGGAGCTGAGAGCGGAGCATCGTGTAGTACGCTAGGGATCTGCCTTCGTCGCCGACCTTGGCAACCTCGCTGGCGCCGCGACGCAGTGCTGGAGCTGCACCTTTGAGCATGGCCTTGCGCAGCTCCCCGGCGCGTAGCAAGTAGGAGGCACCCGTGAGCGCCGCCAGGCCGGCCTTTGGATCCGTTTTGAATCGACGCGCGGCGCGTGCGTACTGACGGCGAACGACTCCGGCCAGCAGGTCGAGACGTTTGGTGTCACGTTCTCCGGACAACAGTACTTGATACGCGCTTTGCGCGAACTCCGCGTCCTTCACAGGCGTCGGATTGACTGGGCCCAAGGGGCCCGTGGCCACGCCACGGCCAGCGCGTCCAGAATGGGCCGGGCCACAGGCGGGAAGTGCTGCGACCAGCAGCGTTGCTGCGACAGCCGCGCGAATTCGGAACATGCCCGCGAGTCTACCTGGCCCAGGGCTGCGTGCACGAGCCCCCTCCTCGCCGGGGGCGATGCTGGGCCACAAGCGCCAGAATGTCGCAAAATTGCGGTATTTGCCGCTTGGGCGGGAGTCGGACCAGAATGGGGCTAGGATCGCGACCCGTCGATGCCCGAAGAGCCCGCTGTCCAGACACCGGAGCGCCTCGCCGACTTCGAAATCATTCGGCGCTTGGGCGCCGGAGGTATGGCGGAAGTCTTCTTGGCGAAGAAGCGCGGAGCCGAGGGCACCTACAAGCTCCTCGTCGTCAAGCGGATTCTGCCCGCCTATGGTTCGTCTCGACGCTTCCGCTCCATGTTTGGAGAGGAGGCGCAGCTGGCAACCCGGCTCAATCACCCCAACATCGTCCAGGTCTACGACTTCCAGGACTATGGCGACGAGGGGCAGCTGCTCAGCATGGAGTACGTCGAGGGGCCAGACCTTCGCAAGGTCATGCGCGCAGCCGCCCATGCTCGGACTCGGGTTCCACCGTGGATTGCCGCCTACGTCGTGGCGGAAGTTGCCAAAGGGTTGCACTATGCCCACGAAAGACGAAATGAGGGAGGCGAACCTCTCGACATTGTGCATCGTGACGTCAGCCCGCAGAACGTTCTGCTCTCTTTCGAAGGTGCGGTCAAGATCGCCGACTTCGGAATCGCTTCTGCGAATCTGTTTCGGGAAGAGCCGGGGGTGCTCAAAGGCAAGACTGCCTACATGTCACCCGAGCAAGCGCGCGGCGAAAAGGTCGACCGCCGTTCCGACCTCTATTCTCTGGGCGTTGTCTTTCACGAACTCCTGACGGGCCGCCCGTTGCACGGCGCCGCGGATGGCAACGAGCTCTTGGAGGCAGTACGCGCTGGTGCGGTGGAACCGCCGAGCACCTTCGCGCGTGAAATCCCGCCGGAGCTCGAAGTGATCGTGATGCAAGCCTTGGCGAAATTGCCAGACGAGCGCTTCGCGACCGCGCGGGAGTTCGCCGGAGCCCTCACGCGCGCGCTTTTTTCAAAGCAACAACTCATAGATTCCCATGTCGTCGAAGGCGTGCTGAGCCAGCTCGTCAGCCGTGAGCACACCTCGCCCGGTGTGGACGAGATGGGGGAAAGTGTTGCCGGCAGTCAATTCGGCGATGACAGCGGGTCCGTCGCGGGCTCGGAGGTGCCCCAGATTGGCTCCCAGGTTTCCGACGAACCTACCGGGCCGGGGCGGCCCATGGAGCAGAAGCTACGAGACCGCGCCGGTCGAGAGGTGCGTCATGTGGCCGTTGTCACTCTTCGCCTGCATGGTGTCGAAGCGCTGGCTCGAAGCTTGGGTGATATGGCTGCGAAGCACCACGTTGAGCAGCTGGCCGGCATGCTCGACCAAATTGCATACAAGCGAGGAGCCAGGCTTTCCTGGGCCGCGCAGCAATCCGAGGTCGGTGCCAAGAGCGAACTACCGACGACGGCACGCGCTGTCGTTGGACTCATGGAGAACCCGGCGCGAGCTGCAGCGGATGCAGCGTGGCTCGCGGTGGACGTGCACGAAGCGATTCACGGAGCGTGTGACGACCTGCCGGTCACGCTGCAAGCCAGCGTCGGCATCGTGCGCGGCATTGCCACGGGTCGACGAGACAAAGCTGGGCATCTGATCGATCACGAGTTGCAGCAGCCTGCAGACTACTTGGCGACGCTGCTCGGGGAGCGTGCGCCCGCGGCGGTCACTTGGGTTGCGGGCGGCCTGTATCGCCTCGTTCGGCGTGACTTCCTTTGGGACGACGCTCCCGCCATTGCTATCGACGACGCCGTCACCCGAAGTCTGCCGGAAAACATGCGGATCTACTCGTTGATGCGCCCGCTGACGCGAGAAGAACGCAAAGACGTGGCCGCGGAGGTGGGTCGGGAGTTGGTTGGCAGGGATGCCGAACTGGCGGACCTGCAGGCGGCCTATCACCACTCGGTTTCGAGCCCGGCCGTTGGCGGGCTTGGCCACGTCACTTCGCGAGTGGTCTACGGAGAAATGGGCATCGGCAAGAGCGCGCTGGTGCAGACGTTTCTGGCTGAGCTGCCTGAAGAAGCTCGCGTGCTTCGGGTGGAGTGCTCGCCATCACGCAGCGAGCTGCCCTTCGCCAACGTGGCGGAATGGGTGCGCGAGCTGACGGGGGTCCGAGCGGACGACAGCGTTCAAGAGGCACGTAACACGATCGTGGACGTGCTCGGAGACTTTGCCCACGGCGAGAGTGGAGAGGAGATTGTCGTTCGCCTCGCAGAGGTGGCGACCGGGCGAGTCGCGCACGCGGCGGATGAAGGAGACGCGGCGCGACACCGCAAGCTCGTCATCTCCGGAATGCGGAGGTTCTTCGCGAAGGTGGCCATGGACGCACCGCTGGTCATCGTGATCGAGGGCCTGCAGTGGAGCGACCGCGCGAGTTTGGAACTCGTTTCCGAGTTGGTGCGCCGTGAAGATCCCATGCCAGTGCTTGCGCTGCTAGTGACCCGGCCCGACGATCGCGTTACCCAGTTCATCGACGGCATGGTGCACATTGAGCTCAAGGGGCTGTCTCCGGAGCACCAGTTGGAGCTGGCGTCGGCACACATCGGGGCGACCATTGGCGTGGCGCAGGTTTGCTCGGACTTGATCCCTCGCGCCGCGGGCAACCCCTTCTTCCTTCTCGAAATGCTGGACGCGCTGTTGGAGCGTGGCGCCCTGGAACTTCAGGAACTGGAGGATGGCAGTCAAGCACTGGTGCGCGTCGAGCGCCCCGGTGGGGAGGTAGCGGACGCGCTGCCCTCGACGCTGGAGCAATTGATTGCGGACCGCTTGGCAGAGCTGCCACCCGAGGAACAAGCGGTCATCGAGTGGTTGGCGGTGGCGGGTGGGCCACTCTCCGACAGCGACCTGGATGCGCTGTGTGGTCACGGCACCGAGGACTCAGTCGTCCGCCTCTGCGCCCGCGGCCTGTGTGACATGCGCGACGACTCTGTGGACGTGCGCCATCCTCTCGCTCGAGACGTCGCTTATCGCGCCCTCGAGAAGAGGCGTCGCTCTCAGATGCATCGTCAGCTCGGCGAACGGCTCGCAACTACACCTCTGGCCCGGGGTTTGACCGCTGCCATCGTCGCTCGTCATCTCGCGCGGGGAGATGTGCGCTCGCAAGCAGCGGAGCTCTACATCGTCGCAGCAGGTGCAGCCCGTTCCAGCTATCAAACGAAGCTCTCTACGCGATACTATCGGCGCGCGATTGCGCTTCTGGATGCGGGAGACCTACGGCTTTTCGATGCCCACGACGCCCTGGAAAACATGTGCCGCGTCCAGGGGCGTTGGCGCGAACGCCGTCGACACCTGGTTGCGCTGCGCCGCCTCGCGCGGCAATCCGGTAACCCAGAATGGGTTGCCATCGCGCTGCTGCACACTGCACGTTTGGAGTTGGACGAGGGTCACCTGGCGCGGGGCCTCACCTCTGCCCAACGCGCCGAGCAAGTGGCCCGTCAAGCGAAGTCGGCGCACCTGGAGGTGCAGGCGGACGTGCTCACCGCTGAAATGCTCAGAGATCTCGGCGACATGCAGGGCGCTCTGGCTGCCTGCGACCGCGCCTTGGAGGCCAGCGGCGCGCCGGAGGTGCCCACGCGGGTTCGCGCGGACGTCTTACGCACGCGTGGGACGCTGCTGCGCCGCGTCGGTCGCGTGCACGAGGCCGTAGACGCCCACGCCGAGGCGATTGCGGTATTCCGCCAAGTTGGTGCACGACGCATGGAAGCGCGAGCCAAGAACTCCCTCGCCTTTGCGCTATTCGTCTTGGGCCGCTTCGAGGACGCCATCGCTCTAGCTCTCGATGCGATCCGAATCGATCTGGCGATCGGCGGGCGGTTCCAGATCGCCAAAACCCTTTCGAACATCGGTCAGTGCTACGCGAGGATGGGCGACATGGAGCGTGGCCTGGCGTATCTGACGCGCGCTCGGGAGGCACACGAACGCTACGGAGACCAGGATGCGCGCGCGGATACGCTGTTGTGCACGGCAGAGGTGCTCTTGGAAACCGGCAACGTAGCGACCGCCGATACTCTCGTGGGAGACGCTGGAGCGCTGACCGCGGTAACAGGCAGTGCCTACGATTCCGTGCACGAGAAGATCTTGCGCGCGCTCCTGGCGCGCCAGAGTGGCGATTCCAGCACCGCGGTGATGCATGCCTTCGATGCTAGGCAAGCCGCGGAGGCCCAGGCCTATGTGGCGTTCCACTTCTATGCGATGGCGGTAGAAGCTGCGGCGCGAGTCGATATCGGCGAATCCCATACCGGGATCCTACTCGCGACGACTGCCATGGGCGCCATCGAGACCGTGCAGGGGTCCGAGTATGGCTTGGAGACTCGTGCACTTTGCTTCAGCGCACTGCAAACCGCTGGGTCCCCCCAGGCCGAGGAGATGCGCGAGCGTTCCGCCAGCTACGCGAAGAGCCTGCTGACGTTCATTCGTGACCCGGACCTACGCCAGAAATACGCGGTGCGAGGTGTGGTGCGTACGCTGGTTGGAGACATCACCGAAGAAGAGCTGGCTGCTGTCAGCGTCGCACCTGCCTCGGGAATTGCGAGAGAAAGCGTGCAGCCCGCGGCGGACAAAGGTAGCGTTTCGCCTTCGTGAAAAAGGAAGCACGCCGTCGGTCCCTAGCTATCATCTTGTCGGGCGGTGGCGCGCGGGGTGCCTATGAGGTCGGTGTCCTTTCCTATCTGTTTGACGAACTGACTCGTACGCGTGGCGCGCCGCCCAAGGTCGACATTCTGTGCGGAACTAGCGTTGGGGCGATCAACAGCTCGTACTTGGCAGCTCACTTGGTGGATCCAGTTCTCGGGATCCGACGTTTGGTGGATGTGTGGGGCGGGATGAAGCTGGACGACGTGCTCGGCTTCGGCTGGCGCCAGGCCATGTCGCTACCGAAGGTGATGCTGGGAGGCGGTGACGGCGCCGGGATCTTCGATGTGTCCCCAATGTCATCCCTGGTACAGCGAGAAATCCCTTGGCGCGCGATTACGCGCACCATGCGGCAGGGGCACCTGAAGGCGCTAAGTGTCAGTGCTACGGAAGTTGCGACAGGCCGCACAGTCATCTTCATGCAGACCGGTCCCACTACCGCGCTACCCACTCGAGCACCGCCGCGCACCTTGATCCGAGCCGATCGGATTGGGCCGCAGCATGCGTTGGCTTCTGCCGCCATTCCCATGCTGTTTCCACCGGTCAAGCTGGGCAACCAACTCTACGTGGACGGAGGGGTACGCCAGAACACCCCGATTGCACCGGCGATCCGCCTGGGCGCAACTCACGTTCTCGTGGTCGGCACCTCGCGCTTGGTGCGTGGTGTGGCCCATCCCAAGACCGTCGAGGCGCCGAGCGCGACGTTCCTGCTCGGCAAGATCATGAACGCCCTGCTGCTCGACCACCTAGATAGCGATCTCGGCTTCGTGAACCTGCTGAACGACATCCTGCTGAGTGGCCATTCGGGATTTGGCGAGGACTTCGTACCGCGGTTGAACGAGGCAGCGGCCATGCGCGGTGGGCACCAATTCCGCCCCATCGAAACCCTGGTGATTCGCCCTACCGAGGGAATCGGGCAGCTGGCGGCGGAGCACCTGCGGAGCGGCAAGCTGCGGGCCGGACCGGTCTTTACCAAGCGGCTGCTGAAGCTCCTCGATGTTGGAGTTGCCAACGACGCCGATCTGGCGAGCTACTTGCTCTTCGACGGGGGGTTCTCGCAACACCTCGTGGAGTTGGGGCGCTCGGATGCACGGGCGCGTCGCAACGAGATAAAGAACTTCCTGGGCGAAGTGGAAGAGTCCGACGGTGGTCTCCCTGACTCCTCACGGGGTGACTCCGAGTGGACTCTGCCCCCGCCCGCAGTCGGTTGAGGCCCATGAACAAGCGACTTTCATACCTCGAACAACTCGTCGAAAGCGGAAAGGCGGACTCCTTCGCCCGCTACGCGCTGGCCATGGAATACCGCAAGGAAGGTCGCTCAGCGGACGCCTTGAACGCGTTTCAGGCGTTGCGGGAGGCCGACCCGGACTATCTGGCTATGTATTTGATGGTCGGGCAACTCGCTTCCGAAGAGCTGAAGGATCCGGATACAGCCCGGGAGTGGCTGCAGGCGGGCAAGGCTTTGGCGTCTAGCAAGGGCGACGGTCAGGCCCTCGGCGAGATTGAAGATCTGCTGGCTAGTCTGTAGCTGTCGTCAACCGAACTCGAGGAAGTCCGCTCGGATCCGTTTGGTCTCGCCATCCGGAAAGCGAATCACGACCGTGGGGGTGGCTCCGCCTTCGACTTCCTCAACCACGCCAGACCCGAATCGACGGTGGTGGACTCTTGCCCCCGGGCGCAATGCGTTCTCGTCGCCAGGGATGTCGTCGAAGGCGCTATGGTCCACCATCCGCTCTCCGGGCCTCATCGGGGCCGGTTCGGGCTTTCGATAGCCTCGAGATCGACCAAAGGAAAGCAGGGCGCCCGTGCCCACGTGCTGAACGACCTCCTCGGGCAGGTCCGCGAGGAAGCGGCTCGGAGCGAGGTAGCGAGTCTGGCCGAACAGTGTGCGTACCGCTGCGTAGCTGATGTACAGCCACTGCCGTGCCCGGGTGACGGCCACATAGGCGAGACGCCGTTCTTCGTCCAGCTCCTCGGGCTCCGCGCCATCCATGCCCCGGTAGGGAAATACCTCTTCCTCCATGCCCGTCATGAACACCACCGGAAACTCGAGTCCCTTGGCCGCGTGCACGGTCATCAGGTTGACCGCGGGGACGTCTTCCAGCGTGTCCACACTGGTGACAAGCGCTACGCGCTCCAGGTAACCACTGAGGCTTGGTGTTTCGTCGCTCTCTTCGGCGGCCGTCACATAGTCCGAGATCGAGCCCACCAACTCGGCGATGTTTTCCAGGCGCGCATCACTCTCGGCGTTATCTGCGTCGCGCAGCTTGCTCCGGTAGCCCGTGGACTCCAGCACGGCTTCGGCCAGTTCGTCGGGGCCGGCCTGCGCGCTCATCTTTTGCAGGTCCTCCATCATGTCGAAGAAACCGCGGAGTCGTTTGGTGGCGCTCTTGGGCAGATCTCCTTGCTCCAACGCGAGTTCCAGCGCGCGATAGACGCTGACCGTGTGAGTCTGCGCGATGTCCAACAGCAGAGCGATGGTCTTTTGCCCGATGCCGCGGGCCGGCACGTTGATTACGCGCAAGAGATCGGCGTCGCTGCGCGGGTTGTCTATCAGGCGCAGGTAAGCCAACACGTCTTTGACTTCCGCACGCTCGAAGAACTTCATCCCCCCAATAATCTGGTAGGGAATGTTGGCCGCTCGGAGTGCTTCCTCCAGAACTCGTGACTGAGCGTGCACACGGTAGAACACGGCAATCTCGTTTGGGGAGACCCCACTTTGAGTCTGCTCCCGAACCACGCGGGTCACCTTTTGAGCCTCGTCCCGTTCGTCTCTCATCGCGAGAACCCGGACCTTCTGACCGGCCTCGGCCTCAGTCCACAGCTCCTTCGGCTCCCGCTGGCGTGCCGAAGCGATGAGCCCAAGGGCCGCGGCCACAATGTTGCTCGTGGAGCGATAGTTCTGTTCCAGCTTGACCACTTGCGCGTCCGGGAAATCCCGGCGAAAACCCCGAATCAGCCGAACATCTGCGCCCCGCCAGCGGTAGATGGATTGGTCGTCATCGCCGACCACGCAGAGGTTTCGGGTCCTGCTGCTGAGGGCTTTTACCAGGCGGTACTGGGTCAAGTTCGTGTCTTGGAATTCGTCGACCAAGACGTGCTGAAAGCGCTCGCGGATCGCGTCCCCTTCGGGTAGCTCCTCACTCTCTGCCAGGCGCATGGCTTCGAGGATGAGATCCTCGAAGTCGACCGCTGCTGCGGTGTGCATCGCACGCTGGTAGCCTTCATAGACTTCCAGGAGCATCTCGTCGAATCCCCTGGACAGATCCACGTCCTTTGGAAGACGCCCTTCACGCTTTTCGGCGTGGATGCGACTCAGTGCGTAGCGGGGTGGCAGGCGCTTGTCATCTATGCCCATTTCTTTCAACAGTCGGGTCATTACCGCCCGTTGATCCGTGTCGTCGTAGATTACGAACTTGGAGCTCAAGCCCGCGGCCTCGTGATGACGCCTCAACAAGCGCGCGCACAAGGAGTGAAACGTGCCCGCCCACACGTCTCGAGTGATCTCCTCTCCGGCCAGTGCACGAAGCCGGTTCTTGAGTTCACCAGCCGCCTTGTTCGTGAAAGTCACGGCCAAGATGCGGTATGGAGCCACCCGATGGTTGGCCAACAGGTTGGCGATTCGGTAGGTGATGACTCGCGTCTTGCCGCTGCCAGCTCCCGCGAAGACGAGCAGCGGCCCCCGCTCGTGCAGAACCGCTTCTGTCTGAGGCGCATTCAGCGCTTGGCCGGCGTCCAGCTGCATGGTCGCAGCTAATACCTCGGGGAAACCTCAAGGACTAGCTGGGGGGCAAATGCAGCGTCGCCTCGCGCAACGGATAAGGTGTGGAGTTGGGAAGCCGAAGCCAAAAGCCCGTCCAATACGCCCAGGAGCCACCAGCGAAGCCCCAGCGGGGCAGGCTCGAAGTCGCTAATGCGTATCGTGTGCCGTTCTGCTGCTTCGTGCTCCCAGCGGCCGAAGTCGAATAGTCGCGAAAGCAAGGGGACCGCTCTGCGCAGAATTCCCTCTACCTCGTGCTCGCGAGTGAGGTGTCGGAATGAGGCGGCAAACTCACCACCAACCGCTGACTCGCCGGCCACTCGACACCAAGCGTTGTTGCCTCGGCAGTACCGTCGCGTAACGAGTTCGATGTATGCGGCGACCAGATCTAGGTCGTAGGGAACAATTGCTTGCAGGGTATCGTTCACGAGGTCTGCGGAGCGCTCGGGCCCAAGACAGGCGGCGACCTCTTCCCGCGCTTCGCGACCGAACTGCTGCACCACGTGGGCGTCCAGGCTGCGAAGGATTGAGCCCCGGACGCTGCACTTCTCTGCGAAGCGGGGCGGGATCGCGCGCAACGTGCCCAGAGGTGTCTTGCTCTGCACCGCCGCTCGCGCTGGGCTAGGCCGCACTGGAGTCGACTGCTGAGAAGGCCTGACCGGCGTCAGGCTGGCCGGGGCCGATTGCGCAGGTGTCGGACGATAGCGGGAGCGCTTCGTGAGCCCGACGCTCCGGGTGTTGATCGGGAGTTTCGCGGACTCTTCATTGGGGCGTGTCCTCTTGGCGGGGGGCGCCACAGCTGGCCGGACGCCACTGGTTTCCATATCCTGCTCACGGCCGCCCACGATTCGATGTAGTGCGGCGATGCGATCTCGTTCAGGTACGATTTCTGCCAGTTCAGCAAGGAGCTCGTCGGCGCTTTGGTGGCGCTCTTCCGGCCGTTTCGACAGGGCCCGCTGCAAGATCGCATCCAGCATCGGATGCTTCGGGCCCCCGTTGGTGGCCAGGGGAGGCGCCTTGGCATGTGCGATGCGGTATGCCGTCGCGATGGTCGTGGGCGCATGAAAAGGTCGCACGCCGGTGATCAGCTCGTACAGCACGACCGCCAAAGAGAATAAGTCACTGCGGCCGTCGATCTCACCGTCCCCAGCGGCTTGTTCCGGAGACAGATAGTCTGGAGTTCCGAATACGATGCCGGTACTCGTCTTGGGCGTTGGTCCGCCTGGGGACAGCAACTTGGCGATTCCGAAGTCCAACAGTTTCACGCTGATCTGGCCCGACTCGTCTTGGTGAAAAAAGATGTTCTCTGGTTTCAGGTCTCGGTGCACGACGCCTACTGCGTGTGCTGCACCCAACGTGGAAAGCACCGGGATCGCAGTCGACAAGGCCGCGGCGAGATCAAAGCGCCCATAGCGAACCAAGATCGCGGCTGCACTACGCCCGCTAAGCAGTTCCATCACCAGGTACGGCCCAGTTTCTGCCTCGCCGGCGTCGAGAACCTCCACGATCCCCGGATGCCGAATGCGACTGGCGGACTTAGCTTCTTGAAATAGACGTGCCGTCAGGTTGGCGTCACCGACGTAGTCGTGGTTGAGCAGCTTGAGAGCTACGTCACGACCTATCAGCGTATTGCGCGCCCGATACACTTCGCCCATCCCTCCGGAGCCAATTAGCTCCAAGAGCTTGTATTTTTCGGCGATGATGAGGCCGCTTGCAGGCAGGGTCCGCATGGTTGAAAGTTCGAGCAGCGTCCGGCTCGGCTTTGCCCGCCTGCCGCACCCAGCCCAAGAGAGCAATGGTACCAGGAATGGCGCGTGGCGCGGAGAGGCAGGGTCGCGCCGTACATTTGGCGGGTGACGGCGCGACCGTCCCGCAAATCTGCGCCTGCTGCGGCGCAGACGCCGCGCGTTCTCTACGGGCGCAGTCGCGTGGTCGGGACCTGTTCGTCCCCTACTGCGACAAATGCCTCACCCATGCCTCCAGCGGGTTCACCCGAGATCTAGCGACTCTGGTGTCCAGTGTGTTGCTCGCGTTCACGCTGTCTTTCGCCCTTCCGCTCTGGTTCGAGTGGGTCCCCCTCTATCTTCACATTAGCGTCGCAGTGATTGCGGCTGCCTTGCCGGCCGTCCTCCGCTACCTGTTCAAGCCCAAGCGGCGTGAGCCTCACACCGCGACCCATCTGGCCGCATGGTGGGGTGGCGACGGAACTCTATGCTGCACGTTGCCACGCTTCGCGGACACGCTCGCTCGGGAAAACGGCGTCGCATGTGAGGAAGCGTCACTCCGGGAACCCGGCGCCAAACTGTGGGTGTGGCTTGGCGCTGCAGTGGCGCTCGGGTTGGCTCCGATCGGGTTTCGTCTCAACTCCCCACTGGTTCGCATCATCAACCTGACTGACGCGCGCATTTCGGTATCCGTTGACGGCCGACAACTCTGTCAGGTGGAGGCGACCAGCGCAGAAAGCACGGCTGCTGGATTAGAAGTGCGACTGCCCGCGGGTCGGCGCAAGCTCCAAGTTACCCACCCCGACGGAACGGAGGTTGCAGCTGCCATCGTAGACGTGCACGCGGGCGCTCGGCACCTGTTTGCGCCGGCGAGCTCCGACACGTGTTTCTGGGTGGAAGAGACCTTCTATGGTCGCAAGGCCGCGCCTCCCAAGCTCCTTCCCTTCACCGGGGAGGACCGCTTTTGGCGGGTCCCTGAGCACGTGGACGTGTGGTTCACAGTCTCACCTCAGGCCGACGAGGACCGCCGTTCGTCCGGGGGAGCGCTGGTGGCCATGCGGCAGGCACCCTGCAATCGTGCGCCCGAAGTCGTTAGGAATGCAGTTGGTTTGGCAACTACCGGCGACTGATTATAGTAGCGGCGCTGTGAACGATGAGAGCGAATCCACGGGTGCCCCGGAGTCAGGCCTAGTAGAGGAAGCTGCGGGCAGCGAACCTCCCCCCTCCGAGGCGCCTGAAGAGGCCGAGCCTCCGAAGGACCCCCTCGCGGTTGCGCAGGCCGAAACGGCACGCCTGCGAGACCAACTGCTGCGGACTGCAGCGGACTTCGACAACTTCCGCAAGCGATCCCGCAAAGAGATCCGCGAGGCCGAAGCCCAGAGTCGTGAGGACTTGCTTCGCGAGCTGCTGCCAATCTTCGACAACCTGGAGCGTGCCGGGGAGCACGCCGAGAAAGCCACGGATGTCCAGGGCTTAGCCGACGGGGTCCAGATGGTCCTGCGTATGTTCTTCGACACGCTGGGCAAGCTCGACGTGCATCGCGTCGACTCCGTGGGCAAGGCCTTCGACCCAGCAGTCCATGAAGCCATCCAGCAGATGGAGAGCACAGAGCATCCGCCTGGGACTATCGCCGCAGAGGTTCAGCCTGGCTACCGCAGCGGCGAGCGCTTGCTTCGTCCAGCCATGGTGGTGGTCGCTCGCGCGCCAGCGCCAATGCCTCCAGAGGCGCGCGACGCAGAGGACACCTCGGAATAGGCAAAAGCCGACCCTGGTCGTGTGTCCAGGCGCGCGGGAAAGCTAGCTTTCTTTCCCCGAAGACCGCGGGTTATGCTCCGCCGCGGACGGAATGGGGAAAATCATCGGCATCGATCTGGGCACGACGAACTCGTGCGTCGCCGTATTGGAGGGAGCGACCGCCAGCGGCGAACCGGAAGTGCGCGTCATTCCAAATTCCGAGGGCGCCAGAACAACGCCAAGCGTGATCGCTCTGCCGCCTTCCGGCGAACGACTGGTGGGTCAAGTTGCCAAACGGCAGGCAACGACCAACCCGGAGAAGACGGTCTACGCCGTCAAGCGGCTGATGGGCCGGAAGTTCGACGATCAGGACGTGGCTCGGCATCGGGAAAGCGTCGCTTACTCGGTCATTGAGCACGAAAACGGTGATGCTTGGGTGAAAGTGGGTGACAAACGCATGTCGCCTTCAGAGGTCAGCGCCATGGTGCTCGTGAACCTCAAGGAGACCGCCGAGGCTTTCCTTGGGGAGCCCGTCAGCGAAGCCATCATCACGGTTCCCGCTTATTTCGATGACGCTCAACGTCAGGCAACCAAGGACGCCGGCAAGATTGCGGGGTTGGACGTCAAGCGCATCCTCAACGAGCCCACAGCAGCGTCTCTCGCGTACGGCTTGGACAAGACCCAGTCCGAACGCATCGCCGTTTATGACTTGGGGGGCGGCACGTTCGATATCTCGATTCTGGAAATCTCCGGCGGCGTGTTCAGTGTCAAAGCCACTGGTGGTGACACCCACCTGGGAGGTGAAGATTTCGACACCAGGATCATCAACAAGCTGGCGGAAGAGTTCAACGAGGAGCACGGCATCGATCTGAAAGGAGATCGCATGGCGCTCCAGCGCCTGAAGGAGGCTGCTGAAAAGGCCAAGCACGAGCTATCGTCATCGCTGGAAACCGAGATCAACATCCCGTTCATTGCCACGGGGGCTTCGGGGCCGCTGCACCTCGAGCGCAACATGAAGAGGAGCGAGTTGGAGATCCTCACACGCGACTTGATCGATCGCACGGTGAAAAGCTGTGAGCAGGTGCTTGCCGATGCCAAGCTGACCGCTGACAAGGTTGACGAATTCGTATTGGTCGGCG
Source organism: Polyangiaceae bacterium (assembly GCA_965222375.1). Taxonomy (GTDB): domain Bacteria; phylum Myxococcota_A; class Polyangia; order Polyangiales; family Polyangiaceae; genus JACKEA01. Next base: position 946,964 of record CBDCTZ010000015.1, on the reverse strand, counting down.
GCATGACACGCATGCCGGCGGTGCAGAAAGCGGTCAAAGAGCTATTCGGAAGAGACGCCAACAAGGGTGTGAACCCCGATGAAGTCGTTGCGACAGGGGCCGCGATCCAGGGTGCGGCCCTCGGCGGGGAGATTGACGAAGTTCTTCTGCTCGACGTCACCCCCTTGGCGATTGGTGTCGAAACGGGAGGAGGGGTGTTCACCCGCCTGATTCCTCGCAACACCACCGTGCCGACGGAGAAGAGCGAGGTCTTCACCACCAGCATGGACAATCAGAACTTCGTGCCTGTTCACGTCCTCCAAGGTGAGCGAGAAATGGCCGCAGACAATCGCAGCCTCGCGCGATTCGAACTCACGGGCATCCCACCAGCCCCTCGCGGGGTTCCCAAGATCCAGGTATCATTTCGAATCGACGCCAATGGCATCCTGGATGTCGAAGCCAAGGATCTGGGTACCGGCAAGACCCACGCGATCAACGTCACGCCCACGAGCGGCCTCAGTCACGAAGAGATTGACCGCCTCGTCGACGAAGGAGAGCAGTACAAGGAATCCGATGAGCTCCGCCGCGACATGGCGGAAATCCGCAATCAAGCCGAGACGCTCATCTACACCACGGAGCAAGCTCTGGAGGCCTATGGCGACCTTCTCGACGCTGACCGCATCGCGACGATGCACGACGACCTGGAGGCGTTACGCGGTGCGCTGACGAGTGGCTCGGATCTGGACACGCTACGCGACGCCTACACGCGTTTGGAGAACGGGACGTTCGAAATCGCGGAAGCGATGTATGGCGGCGGGGGCGACGAAACGGCCTGATTGGCGTGAGCACGGCCCGCGGCACGGGTGGTCCGAGGTCCGTGTTTGGGTGCCGTCCATGACCGACTTGCTCGGGGGTTGATGGTGGAAAACCTCGGGCGCTACACGTTGCTTGAACGCCTCGGGGGCGGGGTGTGGGGCGAGGTCTTCAAGGCCAAGAGCTTTGGAGTGGAGGGGTTCGAGAAGACTATCGTGGTCAAGCGGGTTTTCCCCGAACTGGCGGCCAATCCCGACTTCGTCGCAGCCTTCGTGCAGCAAGCCAAGCGAGCGATTCGTTTGAGCCACGCCAACATTGCGCAGTACTTCGACCTCGGGCACGAAGAGAGCGCAGCCGAAACAAAGTACTTCCTAGCGGGGGAGTACGTTGCTGGGGTGGATCTGCAATCGGTTTTGCGCTCCAGGGTGGGCGCGGAGCCGCTGCCGTTGAACCTGTCGCTGTTCCTCGTGGGTGAGGCGGCCAAGGCGCTCGAGCACGCCCATCGGCGTCAGGACGCAGATGGTGGCGCCCTGGGAATCGTTCACGGAACCCTGTCTCCTTCGGACTTGCTCTTGAGCTTCGAGGGCGAAGTCAAGGTGAGCGATTTCTGTGTTGCCCAGGCGACCCTAGGTCCCCTCTCCCAGCGCCAAGCTGCTGCCGAGGGACTGAGCAACAAACTTCCCTTCTTGAGCCCCGAGCTGCTAGGGGGCGAGCCGGCCACGCCCGCAAGCGACATCTATGCGTTAGGGGCCCTGCTGTACCGCATGCTGGCTGCCCAGCCGCCCTACGTGGCCTCCAGCGGACACGAGCTCAGCGCAGCGATCGTTGCCGGTGGTGCCCCACGGTTGGACGAAGTCCAGCCCGGCGTCGCGACGGAAGTGGCAACGCTGGTACACCGCTGTCTCGAACGAGAGCCGGCGCACCGCCACGAATCGGCAGCGAGATTCTACGAAGAGCTGCTCACGCTTTCCTACGCCCTTGGTGCGCGTTTCGGCAGCTCCGAGCTGGGAGACTGGTTGGAGAACGTCGATCTCCGCGCCCGGCCCGTGACGTTGCCGCCTGTTGAAGAGGTCTTGGAGGAGATCGAGCCTGAAGAACTCGCGCCATCTTCCAGACCGCTGGAAGCCGAAATCGAAGATGTGTCCGCTGAGACGCTGCACTCCTTGGGCACCCTGCCCAACGAGCGCGAGGTCAGCGTGCTTTCTCTCGCGTTTCAGGCGGGGGCAGGTCGTGCTGAAGCGGTCCGCATCCGGGCCCGGGGCGTTGCACTGCGCTACGGGGGTCGGGAGCTGGAGGCGGACTCGCGAGGCCTGCACTTTGTTTTCGGTCTGGACCCCGGGGACACCCGCGACGCCGACAACGCCGCCCGTGCGGGGCTCGTCATGCTGCGTGCCGTCGGGCCCCTCGCGGAGCCGGCTGCCGTTCTTGGCACCGCCACGGCCGTGGTTCGAGATGGCCAACTGGACGACCACGCTAGGCAGCCCCTGCTGGACGTGCTGCAACAGATCCCCAGTGGCCATGTAGGTCGCCTGTTGGCCAGTCGGGGGGCGGCAGACCGACTGCGGGAAGTCTTCCCGGTGCGACGGGGCCCCAGCTTGAAGTACGTGTTTCTGGACGAACCCGCGCAGACGCCTCCCCCGGGGCCGTTCGTCGGTAGGCGCTCCGAACTGCGTACCCTTGCCAAAGAGCTCGGCGCCGCGTCTCGGGGTGGCCTCCGCGTCGTCTCACTGCTCGGACCTCATGGCATCGGGAAGACGCGGCTGCTGAATGCCGCCATTCGGCGACTGGCGCAAGCGCGGCTGAACGTGGGAGCCTACGTGGCGACCTGTCCGCCCCGGGGCAGCGATGTGCCCTGGAGCGGCGTGACGGCCATGTTGCGCGCTCTCACGGGGGTTCGGGACGGCGACGCGCTGGATGGCGTTTTGGTGGTTGAACCCAGGCTGCGCGCGCTGGGCCTGGTGGACGAAGAGACCCAAGCCCTGCTGGGGTTGCTCGGCGCGGGGCCGGCCGCCGCCCCCCACGTGGTGGAAATGGCCCTAGCCCGCGCCCTCACATCCCTCTGCGCCGAGCGGCTCCACGTGTTGGCTTGGGACGACGCTCACGAACTGGACGCGGAAAGCGCACGTGCCATCGAGGTCGCCATGGACCGCCTCGAGCGTTCTCGAGCAGCTATCGTGCTTGCGGGGCGACGCAAAGAGCCCGAGCGGCTGCTTGCCCGGAGCGAAGTCGTCGAGATCACCCTGGGTGATCTAGAGAAAGAAGATGCGCTCCGCCTGGCCGCGTTGCGACTCGGCGTCGAAGAAGAGCTGCCATCAACCTTGCAACGATTCCTGCTGGAGCGGGTGGGTGGACATCCGATGTTCGCTGAAGAGCTGCTGCGGGAGGCACTCGCATCCAAGGCGTTAGTGGTGCAGGAGGGCCGTGTCACGCTGTTTGAGAAGAGCGCGGCCCTGACCGTGCCCCGCTCTCTCAGGATGCTGATCGCGGATCGCCTGCACCGCCTGCCAGACGCCGAGCGCGGGCTCTTGGTTGCGGCCGGCATTCTGGAACCACCAGCGGACTTGGCGGTCGTCGCCAGCGTCGTCGAACTTCCCTTGGGTATCGTGCACCAGCTGGTGGATGGCTTGGTCCAGCGAGAGCTCCTCGTGCCCCAGGGCACCACTCACGTGACCTTTGGATCCCAACTGGTTCGGGAGGTCGTGTTGTCGGACCTCGACGCGGAGCGTGCCCAGGAGTTGCACACCCGAGCCGCGGACGCGTTCCAGGTGGTGCTCGGGGTCCGGACTGAAGAGCAGTCCTCCCTGATCGGCTATCACCTAGCGGAAGCCGGGCAGAGCGACCGCGCCTCCGGGTTCTACGCGACCAGCGGCCTGTTCCACGCGAATGAGCGCCGCCTGGACATTGCGTCACGTCATCTGATGCGTGCCCTGTCCCTGACCGACTTGACTCAGCGTGGCGCGGTCCAGATCGGCGAATGGGTCAACGCCCTGAGCAACGCTCTCCGTCACGTGCGCGCTGGTGAAGGGCTGCACGATTTGGTTCGCAAGCTCAGTGGTTGGCTGGTGTTAGACAAAAACATCGACGGCCGCTTGCGCGGTGCGATCGAGATCGACCTTGCCGTGAGTCTGGGAGCATTGCATCGCTACAAAGAAGCGCGCCGGCTCTTGCAGCGCGCGGCTGACACGGCTTCCACATGGCCCGACCTGGCTCGGAGCGCGCTGCTCGTCGACGCAGAGCTTTCGATTCGGCAAGGTGAGGTCAAGAACGCGGAGGTTGCCCTGGAGCGTGCAGGTCAGCTCCCACCCGGCGACGCCCTGGACGAACACCGCTTCTTCGTCGCCACGGCGATGGCCCGCGCGGGGGCCGGTCACCTGGACGACGCTTTGCTCGCCTGCGACGCGGCGGCGGAACTCGTGCCCGCGGATGACGTCGTCCTCGCGGGTGAACGGGACAAGGTGCGCGCCTTGATCGCTGGGTTTCGGGGCGATTGGCAGGAATGCGCCCGAATTTCCGAGTTGGCGGCAGAGCAGGCCCGCAAGTCAGGATTGGTTCACGAGGCCTCAGTGAACTTGCACAACCAGGGTGACTCCCTGCTGCGCCTCGGGGAAAACGCTCGGGCCTACGCGGTGCTTGGCGCCAGTCGAGCGCTCGCAGAGGAAATCGGTTCCGAACGGCTGGTGAATCTCAATTCGGCGATGATGGCGTACCTGAGAGCGCTCAAGGGCGATAAGCAATCCGCGGACGTGCTGGCGCGTTGCATCGTCAAGGCCGACTCCCAGAAGTGGGTTTGGGATGTGGTGAGTGCGCGGTACCTGTTGGGTCGCTTGCTGGCCTCTCAAGGCCAGTCAGCTGCGGCGCGCCGAGAGCTGACGTCGGCCCGCAACTTGGCCATCGGCTCGGACAACCAGGTTTTGGCCAGGGATTGCGCCAAGGCCCTCGAGACCCTCGACCCGAACTGATTCCCGATGTGCCGCTCCTGTTCATTCCCCTTCACGCTCCAGCGCCGCTCTACTTCGACTCGGGGCCCGTGAGTTGCGAAGGGCGTAGACGCGTCTCCGGCGCCGCGGTTGTGCGTTCCGGCGAGCGGCCGCGGAACGCCAAAGCATCCCTGGGCCCCGTGAGGCGGCTATCCTCGAGCTGCAACCCGGGTACACAACGCGTCTCCGGCGCCGCGAGCCATTTGGCTCGGGCGCCGGTTGCAAAAAGCGCCCCCTTTTTACGCAGTTTTCGCTTTGGGCGCGGGGCCGACGACGGCTTTGATATCGACCTTGGCAATGCCAGGGCCATCGCCGGTCCATACGGACACCGTAGTGCTCCGCTTCGGGTAGTGCGTATCGACGCGGACAATTCGGCCGACGCGCCCGTCCTTCAGCAGAACCCGCCGGCGATCCGTCATGTACTGATGGATGTGGCGGATGTTTGACATGAAGGAAATATAGGTATGCCTGCGGGACTTGTCAGGTTTTCAACTATTTGTCCCCAGGTTGACCCCTACCGGCCTTGGATCGTACACACCTGGATTGCTCGTCGGAGCAAGCCTATAAATATTTGATATTTTTGACAAATATGCTGAGATCTAGTGTCGGGCTATGCGGCTGAAATTGGGCCAGGTCCCGCCCTCATGGATAGCCTGCGATTCGTGAACCGATTCGTTTCGAGCCTTGCCTTGTCAGCGCTCCTCGCTACCGCCGCGTGCACCCACCAGCATGCCGCGCGCGTCACGAACGCGCAGTTGCCGCCCCCTCCGGTGGACATGGTGCACCACAGCGGGCGCCTCTGGATCGCCTTCGACGGTTACACCGAGGACCGCCAATGCACCGATGACGGTTCGGCTCGCCCGCTGTGCTTCGTGGGTGTGCACGCTGCTCTGCAGCGAAGCCTCGAGACGACCTTGTGGCCGGCCTTTTCGCAGGTGGCAGTCAAGGGCAAGGGTGACGAACTCGAGAAGTTGGACTACCTGCTGCTGGTCTCCGCGGACCTCAGCCCAGCGCCTCCCGGTCCCGAAGGACCCGGCTGGGCGGCTCGAGGCGAGCTGCGTTGGAAGCTGGTGCGCGGCGGGATCCCGATCGCTTCCGGCGCCAGTGAATCGACTTCTCGCGCCAGCTTCCCGTATGGCAGTCAGCTAGGTAATGCCGCCGGGGAGGTCATCGACGCCCTCAGCATCCACCTGGCCACTCGAGTCGGCACTTTGCCCGAACGCCACCCGCACCCCGGTGTTCCGCTGCCCCCGGTGGTCGTCAAGAGCGATCGCCCCGGGATCTTTGGCACCGAAACCGCGGAAGCCAAAGTCAAGTAGAAAGCCGCAGCTTGGGTCGCACAACCGGTCCCGCGTTCCGAAACATCCGTTTCATCCACACAAGAACATCAATGACTCAAGCCGTTCAACCCACAACCATCCCGCTGCGCGGCGCGGGATCAGTCGTCGGAGGAGGCGAGCTGTTGCTCGATGGCTTCGAGGTGCGCGTTGACTTGGGGGTCGTTGGCGCGGAGCTTTTCCACGCGGCGCACGGCGCTCATCACGGTGGTGTGGTCGCGGTTGCCGAAGGCGCGGCCCAGCTCGGGGAAGCTGCACTTGAGGCGCTGGCGGCACAGGTACATGGCGACCTGTCGGGCGAAGGCGACGGACTTGTGGCGGTCTTTCGAGAGCAGTTCGGCGTTGGACAGGTGGAAATGCGTGCATACGACTCGCTGAATGTCCTCGACGCTCATGCGGTCCGGCCGGGTTGGCGCTACTCGCATCAGCTCTTCCAGCGCGAAGGTTTCGTCGATGGGGCGACCGGTCAGCGAACTCTTGGCCGCCAAGCGGATTAATGCGCCTTCCAGCTCACGCACGTTGCTCTTCACCGTCTGTGCCAGCAGCACCGCGACCTCGTCGGACAGTGGGATGGACTCGATGTTGGCCTTCTTGCGTACGATGGCCACTCGGGTCTCCAGCTGTGGCACTTGAATGTCCGCGACCAGGCCGGAAGTGAAACGGGACACCAGACGCTCAGGCATGCGCGCCAGTTGCTGTGGGTATTTGTCGCTCGTCACCACGATGGGTTTGTCGGCGTCGCGCAGAGCGTTGAAGGTGTGGAAGAACTCTTCCTGGGTTTGCTCGCGGCCTGCCAGGAACTGAATGTCGTCCAAAAGGAAGAGATCACACTGCTGACGGTAACGAGTTCGGAATTCGTCCATCTTGTGGTGTTGCAGGGCTTCGATGAACTCGTTGGTGAAATGCTCCGCCGAGACGTACGCCACGCGCGCTTCTGGACGCTCCTCGAGTAGCTTGTGGGCGATGGCGTGCATCAAGTGGGTCTTGCCCAGCCCGGTGCCCCCAGCGATGAACAGCGGGTTGTAGCGGGGGCCGGCGCCACCCGCGGAGGCCAGGGCGGCTGCATAGGCCAGCTCGTTCGACGGTCCGACAACGAAATTGCTGAAGGTGTGTTTGGGATTGAGGAAAGCCGCTAGCCGTGCGCGTTCAGCGGGGGCCATGCCAACGGGGCCGGAGCGGGGCTCGGACCCAGGCGTCGCGGACAGGCGGGAGCGGCGCGAGCGCGCGGGCTTCGGATTGCACACGGGCGATTCGATCTGGGACGAGATGCGCCACTTCACGTTGACTGGCCCTCCCAGGGCTCGTTCTAGATTCGACACCAGATCGGGAAGGAAATGAGTCTTCACCCAGTCCCGCACGAATTCGTCTCGTGCGACTAGGTTTAGGACATTGTCCCGGAGACCATCTATCTGAACACTCGAAAACCACTGCTCGAACGATGCTGGGGACCGTTCGCGCGTCTGGTCGATTGCCTGCTGCCAGACTTCCATTTCTTTCGAATACCCCTGCATTTCCGTCGACGTGTCGTAGGCGCTTTGCGGTTCAGTGATCACGGAGACGATTCCCCCCAAGTTATCCACAACCTGTGGACAACCCCGTCTAGTGGTTCCGGTCGCCAAGTGACCCAACCGGCCGGGGGCTGACCCCGGTTGCCCCCTTGCTGGCGAAGTGGGCAGTGCATGTCCGAAGATGTCCCGGCGCGTGAGGTTTCCCTCCCGAGCCTTTGTCGCGTTGGCGAAGGTTACGCCGAAGCGACAATCCAGGCAGCTACCACCGGTCGCGCGCAGGTTTCAACCCGCGTTTTTTTTGTTTGCGAATTCGGCATCAAAACAGCTGGGTCAAGTGAAAACTTGGCCCGCGCGTGGGCACTTGAGCTACTCAGTCATCGCCACACGTTCGTAACCCTACGGACACAATGAGTTATCTCAAGCCGCGGGCTGCGCGCAGTTCTCTTGCAGCGTCAACTCCGGCGATTTTGGAAGTCAAGAGGCAACGAGCGGTTTCGGTCTCGCGGAAACATTTCTGTCACGTCGTTTTGTTGCCCAGTGCGGTTGTCCTTCGCTAGCACTGGCCCGAGTGTTAGGGCGACCTCGACCGAAAACGGACCGGACTATCGCGTGTACGACGCGTGCGGCGCGCACAACCGTTTCTGCGTACGCGCTACTTGCCGCTCTGACCCTAACGACGACTGCAGTTGCGGAACGGAGTGACCTGCCGCCGGAAATCGGTTGGAACTACGGTGAGATCGAAACGCCGCGCAGCGCTGCGATGGGCGGCGCGCTCCGAGCGTACAGCAACTCGGTGTCGGCTTTGTTCATCAACCCGGCCAACATGGTCGCCAGCCGAATCTACCATCTGGGTGCAATTGCGCAGATCTGGCCAGAGGCTGGACGCCAGAGCTATGGCGGCGCCGCTGTCGACTCCATCGTGAGCAGTGCGCGCGTCGCTGGCGGTATCGGTGGTACCTGGACGTTGCAGGATCCCGACGGCATCGATCGACGCGCAACCGACCTGCGGTTTGCGTTCGCGTTTCCGTTCTCGGACCAGTTCTTTCTCGGCATTGGCGGACGCTATTTGTGGCTACGGCAGGATGGATTGGGGCCTTTGGGCGAAAGCCTGGTCAGTGGTGGTCTGGAGGACGAGAACATCGTGCGCGGCTTCGCCTTCGATGCCGGAGCGACAATACGACCCTCCAAGTCCTTCGCGATCTCGATTGTGGGCAACAACTTGAACAACCCAGGGCATGGGTTCCAGCCTTCCAGTGTCGGCGGAGGAGTGGGGGTCGGGTCCGATGAGTTCACCATCGAAGCCGATGTGGTCAGCGACTTTACGACTTGGGACACCACCAAAGTCCGCGCCATGGGCGGCGGCGAGCTCTTGCTTGCCGACAACTACCCAATCCGCCTCGGCTACCGCTACGACGACGGCGCGGAAAATCACGCCATCAGTGGGGGTGTGGGCTATATCGATCGGGCGTTCAGCGCCGAGGTCGCCGTTCGGCGCATCGTGTCCGGCGACCAGGCCACCGCGATTCTATTCGGCTTCACCTATCACGTGGAAGCATCCGGGCTAACGCCCTCCGCGGCCGACACCTTCTGACGCCCGTTCAGTCAAGGTACTCGAGGAGCAGCCGCCGCATGTCGGCAAGGCCGGAGTCGATTTGCTCGGGGCTGACGGCGCAAGGCGCTGCAAGTCGAGCTTCCCCACGTAGTTGCTCCACGGCGCGGGGATTCCTGTAGAAGTCTTCGTCATGTTGGTCCCGCAGTCGTTGGTAGGCCGAGGCTGCGAGCAATAGACCCAAGTAGCGTTGATCGGCGTCGACCCGCGGCCGCATCAGCACCAAACCGAAGCGCGGCGGAAGTGCAAAGCCCAACATACTGTGACAGTGCTCTTCGAATCCGCGGCTGAAGGAGTCGCGACCCTCTTGGGTCAGTCGTGACAGCCGACACCTGAGGGCAGCTGCTCGGGACTCGAGTAATACTGCCCGCGCCAGCGCGCGGCGGTGCTCCCGGGCTCGGTCCGGCCCCTGGCTGAGATTTCGGCGGAGAAAGGATGTGGAAATGCCCATCCACACGAAGAGCGCGCCCGAGGTCTGATTTCCCAAGCCATAGGGGTCCCGAGACAGGCTGAACGGAAGGGCGTCAGAGGCGCAGGCCTCGAAAAACAGGCCCCCCAATTGACCCAGGCCTCGCAGAAAGCTTGCCGGGGCGATGCGCTGGGGCAGACCCCCGAATCGGAGTCTGAGGCCGTCGAACCAGGGGGCGCTGGCAAAAAACGCGGTCAAGGAACGCGGGCTCAGATGGACGGGCCAGCCTTCGGACGCGCCGGTGGCCAGGGCGACCTCCAGAAATGATGCCAGGTCCTCGGCGCCAGAGTGTTCCAATATCTCGGTGGTTGCCGCCAGATGGGACGCCAGGGCCAGCCCGGGGGCGGGGGCGATGTCCTGGGGGGACTCGAAGCCCATGCGCTTCGAAACTTCGACCCGGCGTTCCCAGAGCAGATGGCTCGCGTCCTGCACTTGCCGGCCATTGTCTTGGACGGCGCGGAGCCACTCCTCGCGCCGTCCGGGCTCGGAGAGGGCGCGCGTGACCATTTCGTGAACCGACAGCAGCGCCTTGGCGGGTGCTTCCAGAGAGTGGCGCACGCGGCGGTAGACGCGTGCTACTTCCGAAACGGCTCGTGCATTCACTCGCAAATCAATCAGGCAATGTAGCCATCGCAGAGCTGGAACTCGTGTTGCATCCTCCGCCGGCAACTCCCTGACCCAGTGCAAGGCCTCGCTATTCGCCACGTGCTCGAGGGCCCGAGCGAGTTCGTCGGCGGCTCCAGGAGCTCCCGTTTGCAGGCTTCGCAAGAAAGCGACACCGTTTCGAGCCGCGCTGGATAGCGCGCGATCGAAGCTCATGGGGTCAAGTTCGGCCATCTGCTGCGATCCTTCGGCAGTATGCATAGCATTCAGAGCTGGGTGGCAGCGATGCTCACCTCACGGCATCATGGTGGCTGCTGATGAAGCGCCACCTACCGATCATCCAGAGCCAATCCGGCGGGCGAGAAGGCGAGGAGCGCTCGCCGCTCGCCTGGCGGGCGATCGGTGCGACGCTAGCGTTCACTCTGTGGCTGCCCCTTTCGATGTTGGGCGGCGCCCTGGGTCGGGCCTTGGTGAGCACATGGGTTGACTCGTCGGATCCGGAGCAGCTTGCCCGCTTCGCCCGTACGGCCTCGAGCTCCGAAACGCTGCTACTGACTCTGGCCCTTTCTGGGCCCGCCATGCTTGCCTTCGTGGTCGCCTGCGGTCTCAGTGGAGCCATCGTCGGACGCTTCGGCACCACGGTGCGGCCCAAGGACGCTGGAGTCGGCGGCGCCGCTGCGGCGGCGGTGGGGTGCCTCGTGGCCTCCCTGGGTGGGGCATTCGGCTCGATTTGGGGAGCCATCCCGGTGTTCGCAGTCCTGGCTGCGTCGGGCTACGCGAGCGCGGCCTTTGCCGCACGGATTTTCAGTAGAGCGCGCAGATCGGGCTCGGGAGTGGACCCTGACAGTGCGGCGCACTAGGTTTGTCAGAACATGGCCGATCTAGACGACGAACTCCGGCAGGCCGTCGAGGAGTCAGAAGCGGTTCCAGTCACGTCACCCAAACAGGCGGCGGAACCGAAAAAGACCCGCGGTTTGAACAACGTTGGGCTTTTGGCCGCGCTAGTCGTCATTGCCGGCGGCGTCTTGGCATTGGTCATGACCAGCTTCGAAGACGCTGCCGTGTACTCGAAGACCGTCGATCAGCTGGTCGCGGAGCGAGAGCGGCTTGTCGACCGAAACGTGCGCGTTGCTGGCACTCTCGTACGTGGCACCCTCGTGCGTCGAGACGAGCCCTGCGAATACCGCTTCAAGATCCAGAAAAACCAGAAACAGCTAGACGTTCGCTACGCCCAGTGCATCGTGCCCGACACCTTTCGCGACGTGCCCGGTATGGATGTCGAGGTGACCGCCGAGGGTAAGCTTCAGAGCGAGGGCCATTTCGAAGCGTCGCAGATCATGGCGAAATGCCCGTCCAAGTACGAAATGAAGCAGAAGGCGGCCAAAGGCGAGAAGGCGCCGCATCTGGACATCGCCGGAGCGGCGAAGAACTGACGTTTTACGTCAGCCAGTCCCTTTGCTAGGTCCGGGGCCATGTGGGATCGATTCCTGCGCGCGTGTCGCCGCGAGCCCGTGGACACCACCCCCGTGTGGTTCATGCGCCAAGCTGGGCGCTACATGTCCGAATACCGCGCGATTCGAAAGAAGCACACCCTGCTCCAGATCTGCCGACAGCCCGACCTCGCCATGGAAGTGACCCTGCAGCCGGTTCGCGCCATGCCTGTGGATGCCGCGATCTTGTTCGCGGATATTCTACTGCCTCTGGAGCCGATGGGAGCGCCCTTCGACTTCGCGGCGGGGGAGGGGCCAGTCTTCGAATCACCGGTGCGCACGGCCGCAGATATTGAAGCACTGAGAGTGATCGAACCGCGTGAGCACCTAGCCCATGTCCTCCAGGCGATTCGCCAGATCCGTGCCGAGCTGGACGGAAAGACGCCGTTGATTGGCTTTGCAGGCGCGCCCTTCACCCTCGCCAGCTACCTGATCGAAGGCGGTAAGAGCCGGGACTACGCTACGACCAAGACCCTGATGTACAACCAGCCGGAACTCTGGAACCAGCTGGCGAACAAGCTGGCTACGGTCGTGCGCGAGTATTTGGTTGCGCAGGTGGAGGCTGGCGCCCAAGCGGTGCAACTCTTCGATTCGTGGATCGGCGCTCTCGGACCCGCAGACTACGAAGCGTACGTGCTACCGCATGTCCGCCACGTGCTCGATGGTGTGAAAGATCTCGGCGTACCCGTGATCCATTTTGGTACTGGTACGGCAACGCTTCTGGAGCTGCAGAAGCAAGCCGGCGGCAGCGTCATCGGCATCGATTGGCGCGTGCCCCTCGACCAAGCCCATGCACGCCTGGGCAACGATCTGGCACTTCAGGGGAACTTGGACCCCATTTCCATGTACGCGGACCGTCCCGTTCTCGAGAAGCGAGTTGTCGACGTGTTGGAAAAGGGGCGAAGCGCACCGGGGCACATCTTCAACTTGGGGCACGGCATCCTGCCCAACATGTCGCCAGACACGGTGCGTTGGGTCGCCGAGCTCGTTCACGAGCGCGGTCAACGAAAATGACCAAACGCGCCGTCGTACTCGGTGCGGGGGTCACGGGGCTCTCTGCTGCCTATGCCATTGCGCGGGCGAAGCCCGATGTGGAAATCACCGTGCTGGAGGCTCGGGATCGAATTGGTGGCAACATCGTCACGGAGCGCGCCAGCGGTTTTCTGATCGACGCTGGCCCGGACTCCTTTCTTCGAACCAAGCCCGAGGCCGTCCAGCTATGCAAAGAACTCGGCCTCGAGGATGACCTGATCTCGCCGAGCGAAGACGCCAAGAAGGTCTACCTGGTCCAGCGCGGCAAGCTCGTGCAGATGCCCGCGGGTATGGCGCTGGCTGTGCCGACGCGGCTGGGTCCAATGTTGAAGACGCCGTTGATGGGTCTGACAGCGAAGGCGCGCATGTTGGGCGACTTCGTGGTGTCGCCTCCAGATTCCGACGAAGACGAATCCATCGAGGACTTCGTGGCGCGTCGCTTCGGCCGCCGAGCCGCGGAGAGGGTCGCGTCGCCGCTCTTGGGTGGCATCTATGCGGGAGATGTTTCGCAGCTCTCCATCCGGTCCACCTTCCCGCAGCTGGTCGAGCTCGAGAGGAAGCATGGAAGTCTGATCCTCGGCTTGATGAAGGCCCAAGCCTCTATGCGCGGCGCGCCGACGAGCACCATGTCCGCGGTCAAGACCTGGCTATCGACACCCATGGCGAGCGCCCCGAGTCCCTTCTACTCGTTGCGAGGAGGCATGGGCAGCTTGATTCGCGCCCTCGCAGATCGCGTGCCGCGGGTGCGAACTTCCAACGCTGCAAAGCGTGTTGAAGCGGTTGGCTCTGGCTTCAAGGTTCACTTGACCGAGGGGGAGAGCCTGAGTGCCGACGCCGTCATCGTGGCAACTCCTGCTCACGCAGCTGCGGAGATCTTGCCGAAGGCATTCGAAGCGGAACTCGCTGGGATTCCGTATCTGTCGACAGCCACCGTCTTCTTCGCATATCCGAAGGCGAAGCTCGAGCGCGACCTGGACGGCATGGGCTTCGTGGTCCCACGGGGCGAAGCCAAGATCCTCGCGGCCACCTGGGTGTCGAGCAAATGGGCCGGCCGGGCGCCGAAGGACTCGGTCTTGATGCGAGCTTTCCTAGGGGGTGCTCGGGGAGACGTGGACGTCGAGGCGAGCAGCGACGACGCGTTGATCGAGATCGCGGCCGATGAACTCAGCCGGGTCATGGGGAAGCTCCCCGAGCCGTTGTTCCACCGCGTGTTTCGATATCACCGTGCCAACCCGCAGCCCGTTGTCGGCCATGGCGACCGACTCGAACGCATCGACGCGCTGCTTCGGGCCGCCCCAGGGCTGGCCTTTGCTGGAGCGGCCTACCGCGGAGTGGGCATTCCCGATTGTGTGCGTCAGGGCCGAGACGCCGCGGCTCGGGTCTTGTCTGCGCTCTGAGGCTGCGGGGCCGGTTTTCTCGATGGGTTTGTCTGCCCTCCCCTTTTTGCTAGGCTCCCGCCCGCTCCGGCGTCGTCTAAAGGCAGGACAAGGGACTTTGAATCCCTGAATCATGGTTCGAATCCATGCGCCGGAACCGGACAGCCCGGGCCTCGGGACAGCTGCGCCAGCTGGGAACCCACGGACCCCCTTGGTGTCGCATCCCGGTGTGGCCGCCAGAGTTCGCACCAGAGTTCGGGATCGGCGGCCGCTTTTTGACCGCAGCCAGGGGGCTCGAGCCCTCACGGGGGACGACGCGCCGGCCTTGGTCGGCTACCGTCGCACGGACCCTTGGTGGGACTGCCCAGTGGACGAGAGCGAAAGCAAATTCATCGAGCGGCTCCGTGCGCACGATGAGCGTGCCTTCAACGAGCTGGTCGAACTCTACGAGCAACGCGTTTTTCGGCTGCTGTTTCGCATGCTCGGCCGACGCGACGAAGCCGAAGACATGCTTCAGGAAGTCTTCGTGCAGGTCTTCAAGGCCATTGGCAACTTCCGTGGCGACTCGAAATTGGGGACCTGGGTCTATCGAATTGCCGTCAATCTTTGTAAGAACCGCATCAAGTACCTGGCTCGTCGCCACGAGGGTGCCCAGCAGGAGCTGGAACCGCATGCGGAGCGCGCGCCTCTCAACGAAGCCAAGGGGGTCACTTTTGGTGACGTGGCGCGGCCGGACCACATGCTCGAGGGCATTCAGGCGGAGCGAATCGTTCAAATCGCCATTCGCGAGCTGGATGCGGACTTTCGCGAGGTACTGATTCTGCGAGACGTCGAGGACCTCAGCTACGAGGAAATCGCCGAGATCACTGGGCTGGCTGACGGCACCGTGAAAAGTCGCATCCACCGTGCGCGCGGCATGCTCAAGGCGCGCGTGGAGCACGCGCTTGGGGAGAAAGTTCGATGAGCGATGACCACAAACCGACGCCGCCCGAGGAGGAGGCGAGCGACGAGAGTGCCTCCAATCCGTCCGGAGAGAGCGAGTCCGAGCCGCGGGAAGGACGCGACTCGGATGCCCGGCAGCAGGCGGGGGAATCCGATGCCGAGGGGGCGGACGAATCCACAGCTTCGGAAGCCGCCGCCGAGCCGGCCCTGGCGTCGGACGACTCCATCGGCGAAGACGAAGATCTGCCCGGCAGCGAGTCGGAAGAGGACGACGGCAGCATGCGCGCGCTCCTACGCGGCGCCTTTGAAGAAGAGGAAGAACCCCAGCCGCGCTCGGATGTGCTCCGCGGGGTTCAGGACAAGCTGCGCAAAAGGAGCGGCGGCAAGTTCTATGCGGATGGGTGG
Organism: Polyangiaceae bacterium; assembly: GCA_965222375.1. GTDB lineage: Bacteria > Myxococcota_A > Polyangia > Polyangiales > Polyangiaceae > JACKEA01. The sequence continues at coordinate 931,424 of CBDCTZ010000015.1, read as the reverse complement.
AGTACCGCTCGTCATCCGCCAACGATGACGTATCTGTGGACCAGCGTGATCATGTTGGCGGTGGTGGTCGTGGCCTACGCCGTGCTGGCGTCTTTGGTCGGCGAGGCAAAGTCGGTGCCCATGACACCGGCACCCATCCGGATCATCCCGCCCAAGCCAGGACCCTGAGTCAGGCGCCGCGAGATTAGTCGATCCAGCGTGCCAGCACGCAGGTGATGTTGTCGGGCCCGCCGTTTTCGTTGGCTGCTTCGATCAGGCGATTCGACGCCGTTGGAAGGTCCGGCGCGCTCTGGATGATCTCCAGCATGCGTTCATCCGTGACCGGGCCGCTGAGTCCGTCCGTGCAGAGCAGCATGGTGTCGCCGGCCCGGGGCGTTTCGAAGCGAGTATCGACCTTCACCGTGTCTTTCATGCCCAGGGCGCGCACGATCACGTTCTTGTGTGGGAAGTTGGCGATCTCTTCCTCGGTCAGCCGCTTCATCTTCTTGTAGTCGTTGAGCAGCGAGTGATCTTCCGTCAGCTGGTCGATCTTGCCGTCGCGGAGTCGATAGATGCGGCTGTCGCCGACGTGTGCGAGGTAGATGCCGTCTTCCACCGCGAACAGGGTCACGAGAGTCGTGCCCATGCCCCGCTGTTTGGCGTTGCGCTGAGCGTTCTCATAGATCCGCAGGTTGCAGAGCTTGATGCCCGTGACCAGACGGTTTTCTTCGTAGCCCTTGGAGCGGTCCATCTTGTAGGGCCATGTGCGCTCCGGGTCGTCCGCCGTGGCTGCAAAAAACTCCTGCAGTGCGTCGACCGCCATCTTGGACGCAACCTCGCCGGAAGCATGCCCACCCATGCCATCCGCCACGACGTAGAGACCGTACTCCGCCATGATGGCGAAATTGTCCTCGTTGTGGTTCCTCTTGCGGCCGACGTCAGTCTGACCCGCAACCTCTATTCGAAGCGGCCGTGACACTGCCTATCCCGCCAAAAAGACGTCCAAAACGTTGGAAATCATCTAACACGCCCCCGTGCCTGAAACCTAAGGGTTTGCGACACGGGGTGGAAAGAAATTCCAGGGCGGGTGCCGGTCCCCAGGCCTATTTGGCTCTACTTCTACGGCTGCGGCGGGGCTTGGAGCGCTTCGGGCTGGGCTGGAGGGTCAGCGTGACTCGGCGGTATTTGCCGCCCCCAAAGAGGAGGAGTTCCACGCTATCGCCCACCGCGCGGCGGTTGATGGCGTCCGAGAGGGCGTCCGGGGTCAGCACAGGAACGCCATCCAGCCCCACCACCACGTCGGCCTTCGCTTGGTTTCGCCCCCCCTTGAGGCCAGCTGCCGCCGCTGAGCTCCGTGGGTGCACTGACACGACTCGAACCCCCCGGGCCGGTCCGGCAGTGTGGGAGACCCCACGGATGCCCAGCCAGGGCGCCGGGGCCACCGCGCCAACTGGGGCGGTTCGCAAGAAGGCCTTGATCGCGGGGGTGGGCACCCCGTAGGGAACGCGAGTGCAAGGTTGCTTGGGGCGCGGTGCGCACGCCCTAGCGACGACCGCAACCACGTCGCCCTTGTCGTCGACAATAGGGCTGCCCACATCGTTCTTCTTGAGTCGGCTTGCGAGCTCCAGCGCATCGCGCAGCAGTTCGTTGTCACCGCCAACGAGGGTCCGCGCACCTTTGACGATCGTGCGCGCGGGTGCGATTTCCTTGGCACCGATCACGCTGTACGTGCGAAGCCGGCTGCCGAGGGCCTTGGCAGACTTGCGCGATGCGCGCAGCCCCTTCTTCCAGCGTCCGTTCTGGGGGATCACCAAGGCCAGGTCCCAGGCGCGGTCCGTGTGACCTACTTTGACGCGAGACACGCTGCCGTCTGCGAAGCGTGCGTCCAGGTTGTTGCCGTGACCCAGGGGCGATAGCGCAGTCAAGATCCGCCCATCGCCCTTCAGCACCGTGCCGAGCCCCAGCACTTTGCCACTTCGTTCCAGGGTGACGACTCCATCGCGAGCTTTTTCCACGCGGCTCTTTGGGGCGCCGTCCCGATCCGTGATGCCCCTCAGGGAAGCGTCCGCCGCCTGATCTGCGGCCGCCGCGGCCGCCCGCGCCGCCTGACCCACGGTCCGGGCCGCGTCTGCGCCCGTGGGCTGCGCAGATGCCGCGGGAGCGGCGAGCAATAGCACGCCGAGGAGCAAGCCCGAGCGTCGACGAAGGGTTACACCGCCGGCGTGGCGCCAGCTTCTCAGTGGACGAATCCCATCAAGAAAAATCATCAAAAACCTCTCGCTTTTGCCTCGCAAGCACGAGGCCTAGCATGCATTCCTGCAAGAGGCTTGCCGCCGGCGCCTCGGGTTCGAAGGCCCCTCGGCCAGCTGCGGCGCTTCGGGGCGCACCCTCCTCGGCTTCAGCGGGGCCGGTTATCCTGCCGGGGATGAAGATCTCGCTAACTTCACAGAGTTTCGGCTTGGGGCTCGTCGCTGCAGTTGGTTTCGGGGCCGTCTTGGCCTGCAACGAAAAGCCAGGTCCTGCCCAGCAGCCGTCTGCCCCCGTCGTCATCGCGCAAACGCCGCCTTCCGCCAAGGCCTCGGGGACACCCGCTCCCGCATCTGCCGCTGCTCCGGCCACGTCAGCCGTGAAGGGCAAGGCCATCGGCACGGCCAAGATGGAAGCTGATGGGACTCTGGTCGTGACCCTCTACACGCCGCCGCCGCTGCAAGGTCAGACCCAGCAGCGCTACTCCAAAGGAGACAAAGAGCGGGAGACCTATCTGAAGCATGTTGGTGGCTTGGCGCCAGGCGAAGAGAAGCTAATACCGCCCTTTCCGGACAACATAGACGACGCGCGCGTGGATGCGTCCGTGAAGAAGCACATCGCGAAGCACAGCTGGGCGAAGGGGGCGAAAATCAGCATCACCGGCACCGACGCCCAAGGCAGAATTGCCGCGACCGCAGTCAACCGAGGACCGCCCCGCAAGGGCTTGGCGCTGCTCCTCGATCCAAAGACCTACGCCGTGGTCGACGAAACACCGATGCGCTAGGCACCGTCCGCTCACAAACCGGGTTCGGGGGGCTCCGAGCAGCACCGGCCCCGCGCAAGAGCCTGGGGTGGCCACCTTCCCGGTGCTGACTGCTCCGCCCGGAAGCCAGGCGTGGTATCCATGACCTTGGCTGATGCGCCGTCTTGCAATTCTCCTAGCTCTCGCATGCATCACCTTGGCTGCATGCCGTCGGCCAGGGCCCGCGGGCCCCGGCGGCGGACCCATACAAACGCCAGGGCTTTCCCTCGACGATCCGGAACCGGAGCCCGCGTCAGAACCGCCGAAGCAGGAGAAACCGAAACCGCCTCCCGTCCCCGAGCTGTCCAAGCCCAAGGCGCCTCCACCGAAGTCCTTGGCGGGCTTCAGTTTCGGACAAGAGCGCAAAGACGCCTGGAAAGCTTGCAGCACCAAAGGCACCTGGAAGCGCTACGGCAAGGCTTGGCTATGCACGAAATCCTTGGAAGACCCGGGGTTCGAAGGCAGCCCCGCGCTCAGTTTCTGCGCGGACAAGGTGTGCGCAATCGGTTTCGCGATTACTCCCGAGGCCAGCGACTACAAGACTTGGGCGGAAGCGCACGACAAGATCAAGAAGGTCTTCACGGACCGCTACGGTGCGCCCACCAAGTCCGACGATCAGGTCCCCGAAGAGTGCAAGACGGACACCTTCGTCGACTGCCTCACCGCTGGAAAGGCCAAGACCGAGGCTCAATGGCTCTGGGACGAAGGCCACAAGATTGTCCTGCGCATGAGCAAGAAGCGCCAGGGAGAAGGACCACCTGCGATACGCCTCGTCTCGATGCCGACGGCGACGTCCAAGTAGTCTGGTTTCTTGGGGTCGGTTCGCGTAGCGTCCCTGGGCCACTACTCCCTCGCTGGGCCGCGATGCCCGTCGAGCTTATCCAAAAGCGCGCCGTACTTGAGCAGGTGGCTCACGCCCAAGAACTTCTCGCGCACGCGCTCGCGGGCCGCTTCGCCGATGCGCTTTGCCTCCGCTTCGTCGCTGAGCAGCTGGCTTAGAAGCTCTCCGAAGGACTTCAGATCTGTCGGATCCTGCAGCAACAGACCGGACTTTCCGTGGTCGATCTGATCTTGGATCCCGCCGACGGCGCTGGCGATTACCGGCTTCGACTTCCACATGGCCTCGGTCACGGTCAGCCCAAAGCCCTCGTGCAGGCTCTTTTGCACCACCACCGTGGCGTGGCGCTGCAGAGCGTTGACGATGGCGGCGTTTTCTTCGACGTCGTTCGTGGGTAGGTTCACGAGATGCACGTGCTGCCGCACTCCGTGAGGCAGTTGTCGCCACTCCTGCAGCACGGCGTCGAAGACCGCGGGGCCTTCTGGATCGTCGGCCACGGCGTTGACGTTTGGCCCGGCGAGCACCAGCTGCGCGCCAGTCGGCGCCTGGCCATTGACGAGCTGGGTAAAGCCCCGCATCACGCCCAACATGTCCTTCAAGGGATCCCAACGGGAAACCTGCACGACAAGGGGTGCATCCCAGCTGGGCGCGCGACCCAGTCGTATTATGTCGGCGCGTCGCTCGACGCGGCCTGGGGTTCCGTCTCCGCGAGTGAAGCCATGACGCGGCTCGGCGGGTGCAGGACCCTCGACCAGACCCGTATGCACCAGGATGGTGTGCACGGTGTCGTCATCCATGTCGACGTTCTTGGCGGAGAAGGCATCGATGCTCGGCGTGATGATCGTCGAGCGACCGTGGTCGCAAAATTCTGGCGCGTAGGCCTTGCGAGAGAACACGAACGCCGCGACGGATTCGAGGTAGGGCTGCAGAAAGCGCCACCCGCTCTCGACCTCTTTGTTCGAGCTGTCGTGACCGATGTGGCAGCGCCAAATCACGGTCACGCCGGCTTTGACCAAGGGCGGCGCCATTCCGGCGGTTTGCGGATCGTGCAAGATCACCACGTCCCCGGGCCGTACCAACTCGCGAAGCTCCTTGGTGTTATCCGAGAGCGCCTGTCCGTAGATTGCGCGATCTTCGTCCCCCAGCTCGGAGCCATCCCCCGGCGCGCCATGCAGAGCGTGGTGCAAGCGCTTGGTCACTCGGAAAAAGTCGGTGTTGCCCTGGATCACGAGCCAGCGAGTATCCACCCCGATCCCCCGGGCGTAGCCCAAGAGCGGCTGCAGCATTTCTGCCACTCCGCCACCGACTGCGGTGGAATTGACGTTCCAGATCACGTGCTCACCCATGCGCTGCTTGAGCGCCTGGGCCACGCGCATCGCTTCACCGACTTGGTCTTCGCCGATCACTTCGATGAAACGATCGATGGGGCGACTGCCCACTTTGACTTCGGTCAGGTACTTCATCGCCCTGGAAGAATAGCGCGGCTCTGTTACAAGGGGGTGACGCGCCTTCGGCTAATTCGCAAGTCCGCAACGGCTTCGGGTGGAACGCAGCGCGCCTAGGGGACCATGTCTGCTGCGGTGGGAGCGGGACAGGCGGAGTTGCAGGTGTAGAATAGGCCACCGCAGTTGTTCGAGACGCAGTTCGGGTGGTGGTCGAAGTAGTAGGGATATCCCGCCACTTTGCTGGCGCAGACTTGGCAGCCGGTGCCGCGACAGCCTTGCCACTCGCCCGCGGAGCCATTGCAGGTGACGCATTGGGTGTTACCCACGCAGAGCTCTCCGGTTGGGCAACTCCCACAGTTCAAACTGCCGCCGCAACCATCCGGGATGCTCAAGCAGGTGGCACCCGCGGCGGCGCAGGTGGTCGGTGTGCAGCCGCAGACATTCGGCGTGCCACCGCCACCGCAGCTATTCGGCGCACTGCAGCTGCCGCAATTGAGCTGTCCACCACAGCCATCTGGGATGGTGCCGCAGTTCTTGCCTTCAGCGGCGCAGGTCGTTTTGGCGCAACCGCAGATGTTCGCCGTGCCGCCACCTCCGCAAGTATTCGTCCCCGAACAGCTTCCGCAGTTCAGCTGGCCGCCGCACTTGTCTGAGATGGTGCCGCAGTTCTTGCCCTCAGCGGCGCAGGTGCTCTTGATGCAGCCGCAGACATTCGGCGTGCCACCGCCGCCGCAAGTGTTCGCGCTGGAGCAGCTCCCGCAGCTCAGCTGGCCGCCACATTTATCTGAGACGCTGCCGCAGTTCTTGCCTTCGGCTGCGCAGGTCGTGGGTGTGCAGGGTTGGTTGCCGCATTTGTTGGCGGCGGTGCCGCCGCAAATCTCCGGCGACGTGCAGCCCCCGCAGCTGAGCAAGTTGCCGCAGCCGTCGGCTACGGAGCCGCATTCGGCCCCGAGACCGCTGCATGTATTGGGGGTACAGCCACACTGGTTGGAAATTCCCCCGCCGCCACAGGTCTCCGGTGCGGTGCAGCTGCCGCAAACGAGCTGCGTGCCGCAGCCATCCGAAACGGTGCCGCAAGTGGCGTTCAGTTCATTGCAGGTCTTTGGCGTGCAACCACACACATTGGTTGGTCCGCTGCCGCCACAGGTTTCCGGCGCGGTGCAGTTGCCGCAGCCCAGCACTTGACCGCAGCCATCGGAGACCTTTCCGCACTCGGCCGCAAGATCGGCGCAGGTCTTTGCCGGGCACGGGAAGCTGCCGCATCGGTTGGCGCCGTTACCGCCACAAAACTCGCCGTCCGCACACTGCCCGCAATCGATCGCGCCACCGCACTGATCGAGCGCGATACCACACTGCGCGCCGATGTCGGCGCAGGTCTTCGGCGTGCAGCCGGAATCGTCGCCATCTGCCCCTGCGTCACTCGCCCCACCTTCCGGATTGCCCTTCAGGTCGTCGAGGCTCTGCGTCACCGAGCAGCTCGCGACGGAAAGCCACGCCAGGGCAGCTAGCGCCAGCAAGCGGCAACTCCGCGCAATGTAACCCATCATCCCGAGCCTGCAGAGTAACGCAACGGCGCGGCACCCACCAAGCGATGGCTGCGCGGCCCGGTCTTTGTCGACCCTATGGCAAGCAACAGACCGTGTGCTGATCGACTCTGGCCACGCTTCCAGTCGGGTCACCACCCGAGGCTTTGCAGCTCGGTGTTCCCGAAAGAGTCGTGGTCACGTCCACGGATCGGATCGTCCCGAAGAGCTTGCTGCAACTCGACATCTCGGACCCGGTTCCACCGCAGCCCACATCACCGTAGCGTTTCACTGTGGACTTGCAATAGGCGCCTTTCACTGCTGCGCATTGGCACGGACTACAGTCGCGCGTATCGGTCGAGTCCGCGAAAAGGTCGAAATGTTGGGTGAACGGAGTCGGACATGAATGCGGACCTTCTCTGGCAATGCACAGCCTCGTTCCGAAGGGCAGTGGCGCGCTGCCCGCGCACACCGCGCCCTGCTTGCATCCGCCTCCCAGCTTCTCGGCGCCGCAAATGGCGCGCTGGGTTTCCCAGGTGAAGGGAGTCGTGCTTTTGGCTCCGGTCGACTCGGGCTCGCAGTTTCCCGTGAGGATCACGTCCCTCTTCACGAAATCCGCGTAGGACGAATGGGATATGTCCGAACAGCCTTCAGGCTGGATCGTCGCACCAAAGGTACAAAAGGGAGCGTAGCCGAAACCGACGCGCGACTGGCACTTCAAATTGGTTGGCTTGGCGCAACTACAGGAAGGACAGGTCGCGTCGGCGTAGCTCAACTCGAGGCCCCCGCTGGCGGCGAGGTTTGGAAATGCCTTGGGGCATTCAGGCGGCGGCCCCTCGCCCGAGTAGAGCGCAAAGGGTCCTTGCCAGTCCTGCGGCGGTGCTGTGACGCATTGGTACCCGGCCTGCTCGCAGTCGTCGTCTTCGCAATCGATCAAGTCGTCGCCATCGTCGTCGTGGCCGTTGTGGCAGTTCTCTCCGCCCGCAGCGCCTGCTGCACCCCTCGGGGCCGAGTTCGATGCGTCACCCCCATCCACCGAGCCGATCCCTCCGCTACTACGGGCAGCGCCCCCGGCGCCCGCGGATCCCCCGAGGAGCTCCGAATCCTCGGGAGCCAGAAGCGTGCAGCCGATGAGCGTGAGCGCTGCTGACCCACCCACTAACCGGCGTGCCCTCCCCCACCAACGGCCTGCCCCACCATGCCGCGCTGCTCGCAGATTCGAAGCTAACGCAAGGACATAACCTCTTCGTGACATCGTGACTGCAATGCACTGCAGCTGTCATGCCGACCTGCGACTCGGTATTGGTTGTTTGGTTGGGGTCGCATCTCTATTCGACCAGGTGCACTACTCTCGAAAAATTGCAGGCTGGCGAGATTGACGGATGCAGGGAGCCACAAAGGCGCCCAGCCCCCAAACCCCAAAACCAAATCCCTCACTGATGCGGCGTCGCGGGTTAGTTGCACAGTTGATATGCGATGCGCATGAGGATGTGATCCACTCGTACTTCGACGCCCGAGGCACAATTGAGCGGGTCGTAGCAGCGCCCGGCGAAGTAGGTATCGAAGGTCGGGGAGTTGATCACGGCTGGTGTCAGGCCGGCGAAGTTCCAGGTGTCGGTGGCGGAGCCGTAGATCCCGTAGGCGTCGGTCGTGGGCCAGTCTTGGCTCTTCTTCTTGACCATGCTCTGGGCGGAGCCATTGGTTCCGAGTCGTACGCCGATATCCTGAACAGCGGACATGACGCTTGCGGAACGTTCGATGGACACCTCGATTCCCAAGATCTTGGCTCCGGTGGGAATCTGGAAACCATAGGCGGAGGCATTGAGGACCTTGGTGTTGCCGGTTCCGACGATCTTTGCCTCGGCGTGCTTGTCGTCGCTCTTGGCGATGTTCAGCTCCGATGACCAGGCCGCGCCACCATCGACGTCCACCGCTTTGCCGGGGGATCTCCAGTTCGTGATCGTTGGTGCGCCGCAGCCGCCACTGCCACCCGCTCCGCCCGAAGCGCCACCTGCTCCTCCTCCCGAAGCGCCGCCACTGCCGCCCGCTCCGCCTGATGCGCCGCCACTGCCGCCCGCTCCGCCCGAAGCGCCGCCGACGCCGCCCGTCGCGCCACTGCCACCCGCAGATCCTCCGATGCCTCCCGTTGCGCCAACGCCAGCGCCGCCCCCGGTCGCCCCACCGCTGCCGCCGGTCGCCCCAACGCCACTGCTGCCGCCGGTCACGCTGCCGGCGACGCCTCCGCCACCACCGGACGACGCTCCTGCGCCGCCACCCGAGTTGCCACCACCACTCACACCGGTGGCTCCGCCCCCCGCGTTGAACTCATCCAGATCTTTCGCCGAACAAGCGACAGCACAGCTCAGGGCAACCCACGTAGTTCCCAGCAGCCGCGGCGATACCATTACCCACACATTAACACGTTCGCTGTCATTGGCGAGTTCAGGCGATCACGGCACTGCGACTTCGCTTGCGGCGCCAACTGAGCGTGCACAACCCCAAGGGCCGCGCATCGCGTTGGCGCCTGCGGCCTGGCTCACTCTCCGGAGCGGCGACTGACCTTGACCAGCAGGGCGCCGCCGACGGTGATGAGCCCTGACAGGTGCGGCAGTTTGACATTCACGGGGCTGCCGAAGCTTTGAGGACCCATGCGGTAGCGCCCGTCGATGCCCAGCCACAGAGCGTAGTCGCCGGCGTAGAGCGCGCCGCGAAGGCCAAGTTCCGCGACGCCACTGGCGCGCTCGGACTCGAACCAGTCCACGCCGATCAAGGCCTTCGCTCCGACGTTGTAGCGCACGTCGAAGGGCGCGCCCCAGGCCACGCCGCCGCCGACGTCGAAACCAAAGGTTTCTCCTGCGGGGCCCGACCCTGTGCGCACGCTTTCGCTCAGGATGATGCTGACGAGGCCCACGCCCACGCCCACTTCGAAGCGGCCACCCAGGGGTGGTGTGAACGGTTCTGGGAGGATCTCGACCGAGGCGCCCAGACTCAGGCCGCCGTGGGTGAACTGTCGCGTGACCTGCGGTCTTGGGGTCGCTGCAGTGGAGGGCGCGGCGACCGGAGCCGGTGCATCCAAAGTCGTCGGTGCAGGCGCTTGTGGTGCTGGCTTCGCAGGGATCGCTGCCGGCGGAGTCGGCGGTGGAGCAACTCGCTGCAAGCGGCCCTCCACGGCTTCGATCACAGATTCGGTGAAGCGCCGCCCAGGCTGGACGGGCAGCACTTCGGCGGGCGGTAGGTCCCAGATCACCCAGGCGCGCTTCTTGTCACATGCCACCACAACGCTGCGGGGCATCTCCGCTTCGGTCCCCTTGGCCGCAGCCAGCGTCAGCTGGAGCCTCGACGCCAACTCGTCCGCCTCGTCGTCGCTCAGCTCCGCGCAGGTCGTGCTGACACTGGGAGCATCCGTCGCAGCGGTGGCGGCGAGGCATGTGAGTAGGGTCAGCGCCAGAGCCGCTGTTGTCGGTGGTTTTCGCGGCTTTGTCGGCTTTTGCCAGGGGCACCGATCCTGCCCTGCTTCCCGATCGACTAATATTTGCGAGAGGCTCATGTCTGACGATGGCTTGGTAGCAACGGTGGCTGGCGCCGAGGAGGGGGCGATAGGCCTGCCTTCGGTCCGCACCCGAGAGCTGCCCTGCGCCTCGGAGCTGCTCGCCATATTGTATCGCCAGGTCGCGGCGCTGGCCGGGCCCCGCCAGGATTTGGACGACTTGGTGCAGGCCGCGGCCGAGCGAGCCCTGAAGTCCCTCAAACGTTTTGATGGTCGGTGTGCACTCACGACATGGACCTACACAATCGCCTATCGGACCGTCGTCGACAATGACCGATGGCGTAGTCGCTTCCGGAAACGTTTCGTTCCAAGCGACAGTGCCGAACTCGATCGTCGCAAATCCGACTGGGACGGGGACGCCGCACTTTTGCAATTGGAGCGCGCGCGGCGGCTGCACGCGGCCCTGGATACGCTGCCGGCAAAGAAGCGTGCCGTGGTGGTGTTGGTCGAGTTCGAGGGTATGGCCCTCAAGGAAGTGTCCGAGATCGTCGGTGCCAACGAACGCACGGTGCGCTCGCGGCTTCGTGACGCGCGCAAGAAGCTCGGCGAGCGGCTCAGCATCGATCCTCTGTTCGGAGGAGAACAGAAATGACCCAAGAGCTCTCCTCCAAAGAAGAACGCGCACTCGCAGTCGCCCGCGAGGCTTGGTCGGCGGCGGTGCCGACCGAGGCAGATACCGAGGGTGCGGTGCGGCGTATTCGTCCGCGCTTGCGCTCGGCTCGGCGGCGCTCCTTCAGTCGGCAGGCGGGCAAGCTCACCGTGATCTTCATCGTGCTTGGTGCGGGTTTGGCATGGGCGTCGGGCGAAAGCAGTCGCTTCGCCTTGCTCGGCGACCCGCCGGTGCCGCCCCTGGGTGACACGGTGAGTGTTGGCCAAGGTGCAGCTGCGCGCGCCCTGACCCAGGTAGAGCCCGAGGCGCCGAAGCTCTCCCCCGACGTCCTGTCCGAGCCCCAGGGATCCGCTTCCGCTGGGGTGAAGCCGGGAGCCCGAACGCCCACAGCCCTCGTGAACTCGAAGGTCCGAGCCAACTCGAAGCTCGACACCGAGACGCGCTGGCGGGCTGTACGTGAAGCGCTGGCTGACGGTGACTCGGGCAGTGCGCAGCGTGCCCTGGCCGAACTGGCGGATCAAAAGGACCCCAATACGCGAATCAAGGCTGAGCTAGGGTTGGCCCAGCTCGCAGTCGCCCGGGGGGACTGCAAACGCGCAACCGCCATCAGCGCAGCAATTCTCGCCAAGGACGCTTCCAAGGCGATGCGGAAACGGGCCGTGAACATCGCCATGCAGTGTCACGATCAGTGAGCGAATCGTCGCCAGGTTTCCGGGCGCGGTGGCGGCAAGGGTAGCACTGGGGAGCAGCTCATTGGCACGCCGGGTGGCTCGAGCTGGTGCAGACGTCGCCGACCTCGTCGCCGGGCTCAAAGCGTGTCCCGTCCGCGATGCAGTAGGAACCCGCGAGCTCGCTCGAGCCGAGTCCCAGGTCGTCGACCAGGGGTTCGCAACTGAATCCGCTGGGGCATTCGCAGTATCGAGCGTCGGGGTCGGGTCCGTCGCAGCGACAAGAGCAGTAGACGGTGCTTCGTGCGGGGCGGTTGGCGTTCCACGGCTTGACGGAGACGGTGACTGGGTCACCGGTGGCGGTCTTGCAGCCGCCGCCACCCTCGGCCTGGCCTAGGGGACAGCCGACGCGGCCCTGGAAATGGTTCACCAGGCAAATGCGGCTCTCACATTGGAAAGACCGCGATTCGACGCTGACCTCGTTGATCGAGAAGCCGGCGAAGTCGGCGTTGGCTTCGTCCTCCGGCACACATGGGTCGCCGACTCCTTCTGTCTTGCCACAAGAGCAGACGGATCCCACCACTAACATCCAGATCAGATGCCGCATCATATTCACACCTCGCTGCAGGCTGAGCCGCGCGCGTCTTCGCGTGCCTGCTCTAAACCCTTAGTCGACAGAAGCGTTCAGTTTGAGCGGTTGCCGAGCCCCTTTTCTTGCCGAATGCTCAGCGGTGGCGGTGGCGCCTTCGGCGTGCCACCCCGAAGAGAAGAAGTGCGGACACAAAGCCTAGGGCTGGGGAGCCACTGCCCGCGGGCACTCGACAGCCACAGCCGCCGTCGTCGTCCCCGCCGCCCCCTGATGCGTTGGAGCCACCACCGGGCAACCCGGCAGCAGCGTTCTGCAAGTCTGACAGGCTTTGGTAGTCGTAGAGCCGCGCGTCATCGGCGGCGACATATTCGCTCTGGCCGGAGAAGGCCGTGGAGTACACACCGCCGCCTTCACTTTGCCAGGTCGGCTTTTCGAGCGCCGGGTCCGAGCCGTCCACCGCGACGCCCGCGCCCTCTGCGACGAACCAGATCGGCGCGACCTCCGTGCCTGCGGTCGGTGGAGTGACGCTTTCTCGATACACGCCAGGTTTGACACGCACCTTGTCGCCGGGCTTTGCCTTGTCGGCGGCAGCTTGGATGGTCGCAAAAGGCGCGGCTTGGGTGCCCGGGTTCGAGTCTTTGCCCGTGGCGGCATCGACCCACAGGTCGCTGGTTGATGTTGCCGGTGCGTCGGCGCGCGTGCTCGTGGTCTGGTCCGAGGTGAGTTGTCCACTATTGTCCGGGTCGTCGAGGACGACGCGAACGTCGTAGCTCTTGCTCGCCTCGAGGAAGAACACTGCGCCGGCCCAGCGCCCCGCAGCGATTCGCATCAAGTCGTGCCCGCGCACGTAGCTCCCGCTGCCTGCGACGCGGTATTCGACCCAGGCCGTGGCGTCGCCATCGTCATCTCCAGAGATGTCGGCGTAGACGCCGACGGAGGCCGTGGTGCCGAAGAACTCGACGCTGCCCAGGGTTGACGAATCCGCCGCTTGCGCGGGTGTTGTGATGCCTAGCGGCGTCAGCGCAAGGGCGATGGGCGCGAAACCGCCGAGAAAGCGCATGAGACGAGGCTATCACACGATTTTCAGTTACCACCGGAAGGCGCTCTTGACCTGCACGTTTCACACGGGATTGCCGTCCGTTGCTGTGCTGGGTCTGCCTTGTGAGCGGGTCTGAGGTAGGCTGACGGTCATGCTCAGGCGGCTACGGATTTCCAACTACCGCAGCATCGCGGCAGGAGTTGCTCTCGACCTCGAACCGCTGACCGTATTGGTCGGACCCAACGGCGCGGGGAAGAGCAATCTCGTCGACGCGCTCCAGTTCCTTGCTGATTGCATGCACCTGGGATTGGACGGTGCGGTTACCAAGAGGAGCGGGATCGCAGCGGTCAGGCGGTGGAGTTCTGGAAGGCCGTTCAATGTTGAGTTAGGTGCTGACCTGAGCCTGCAAGGGCACCAAGCGCATTTCTCTTTCACCCTCGCGGGCTCTAGTGCCGCTGACTATCAGGTCAAGTCCGAGCGCGCGGAGCTGATGTCCGGGACGGAGCGCAGTGCTTACGCGGTGGAGAATGGCCAGTGGCGCGAGGCGCCACCTGGAATCAGCCCGAAACTGAGCGATACAGCGCTCGCGTTGACGTTGGTTGCTGGCGACGAACGTTTCGCGCCACTCGCAAGTGCGCTCGGTAACATGGCGGCTTATGATATTTTCCCGGATGCCCTCCGCCGCCCGCACCCGTATGATCCGCGCAAGCCTATGGAACGGCTCGGTGACAACTGGGTCAGCATCTTGCGAGATCAACCAAAGGAGAGTTGGCATCCAGAACTGGTTTCTGTGCTCCATCAATTGACTGGTGACATTGATGACGCTGACGTTCGGCCCGTCGGGGGTTTCCTGACAGCCCGATTTCGCCACGGGAAGCCCTCCGATTCGAACGAGAAGAAGCGGACGAAGTGGTTCGATGCAGGGCAGGAGTCCAACGGAACGCTCAGAGTGGCTGGCATTGTCACTGCGTTGCTTCAGGAACCAGCACCTTCGCTTATCGCGATTGAGGAACCAGAGCTGACGGTCCATCCAGGTGCACTAGGGTTGATCTACGACTTTGTGAAGCAGGCTACAGAACGAAGCCAGGTCATCGTTACTACTCATAGTCCTGAGTTCTTGGATCTTGTCTCTCCCGAGTGCGTTCGCGCAGTTCAACGCAATGCGAGCGGCACGACTGTTCGGCGAATCAGCGCGGCACAGCAGTCATCCGTGAAAAGAGGACTGATGACGCTTGGCGAAGTTCTGACCAGTGAAGGACTCCAGCAAGAGCTGCCCGTTGCCGGAGAATAGCGTGGGACGCGGCTACATACTCGTTGAAGGACACGGCGAAGTTAATGCGGTGGTGAACCTCCTAACTAGGCTTTGGCGGGATCTCGGCCTTCCAGACGCGAACTGGGCTCAGCCAATTCGACCGAGGCGGATCACGACCGACGACGGAGTACGTCAGGCGTGCGAGCAAGTGCGAGGGAAGCCAGACGCGGAGATGCTTCTCCTAATCCGAGATAGCGATGACGGGTGCCCGCATAATGACGCTCCCCGACTCGCACGTGTGATACACGAAATGCACTTGCCCATCCCGGCTGCCGTTGTGCTCGCATATCGTGAATACGAGTCGCTATTCTTGGCGTCGCTCTCCACAATAAGAGGTCAGGAACTAGTGGGCCCGAGCGGCGTGAAGAGGCCCGGGATCACGCGGAGCGCCGCATACAACGCCGATCCCAGCGCACGCCGCGACGCGAAGGGCTGGCTTTCCATGAACATGCCGAAAGGTCGGATATATAAAGAGACCCTGGACCAACTTCCGCTCACGAGGCTGGTGGACTTCGAAACCGTACGGGCGAGTGGACTCCGGTGGTTTGCCACGCTTGAGAATGCACTGCGCTTTCTCGCAGCGCGACGCACCGGTAGCGGACACGTGTACCCACCACCCGCGAATGAAGCGTAGACAGTGTCGGCCCGTTGCGCGCCTACTCAACTTCGGTCTAGGCGTTTCACGCCCTCGGCGCCCGCGACCAGTACCGTGGTGGCTCGACCGACGAAGAGCCCGCTCTCAACGACTCCAGGCAGCCGCGCGAGGGAGCGCTCCAGTCCACCAGGGTCGTCGATGACGCCCACCTTCAAATCGTAGATGGGGTTGCCCGCGTCCGTGAGCACTCGCGCTCCGCCCTTCATACGCAACACGGGTTGACCGAATTGCTCGAGGAGCTTTGCTGTCGCAACGTGACCAAACTCCAGCACTTCCACTGGCACGGCCCAGCGCTCACCGAGCTTTTGGCTCATTTTGCTTTCATCCACGACGATCACGTTCTGTTTCGACGCCGCGGCGACGATCTTCTCCCGCGCGTGGCAGGCGCCGCCACCCT
The DNA here is from genome assembly GCA_965222375.1 of Polyangiaceae bacterium. GTDB lineage: Bacteria > Myxococcota_A > Polyangia > Polyangiales > Polyangiaceae > JACKEA01. The sequence continues at coordinate 915,773 of CBDCTZ010000015.1, read as the reverse complement.
TGATCAGGTTGAGCTCTGCGCTCACCTCGTCAGCTCCGTCGACGGTGACCAAGATCTCCCACGGTCCGTCCGGATCCAAGAGAGGAATGCCCAACCGCTCAGCCTGTGCGTGGCTCTGAGCACTGGTCGGCACCCCCACTAGCTTGCGGCCCTCTTTGACCAGACACCCTACGCCATCGATGAACAGGGTCGCTGTCGACCCCGTGCCCAATCCGATGACGCCGCTCTCCGGCAACAACTCCAGCGCGGCCTCTGCCGCTCGACGTTTGGCGTCACTCATGCGCGCCATCGAATACGCGTGCAGAGCTGAGGTCAACCAAGCATTCGCTACGGGCGGGCTCGACGGATTGCTGCCGCAAGTTCGTTTTCGAAGGGTTGTCGCGTGTGATAGCCCTTGATCACTCCACCCAGCGCTAGGCTTGCGACGGTCAGGCCCATCTTGGTCAACCGAGAGTTGACTAACATATGCTGAGCGTCCACGACGTCCATATGGGCCTTGAGCCAACTCGTTGCCGAGTTTCGAATCTCAGGATCATATCCAACGAGGTCGTAGGCATCGACGAAGATCTGAATCTTGCTGGCACGCTCGGCAGCCTGATTGCTGTGCCGCTCCACGTGCTCGGCGAAGTCGGCTGTAAGGAACCCCGTTTCGCGAAACACCACGAGCCCAGGGGCAGGATGTACGATCCTGAGTTCCCCTCGCCCCGATTTCCATCCCTCCTCCCCATTGGAGGACTCCACCCTCTCAAGCATGCACCTCTTTATTCCGGCACTGCGCTTAGATTGCAAGAGGCTAGAGCCAATGTAGTTGCAGGTGCGCTACCTGCAGTGTGCCACCCACGTTGACGGGGAAGGTTTTTTTCGGGACTCTTGTATGCGTTAATGGGGGGTTTTTCGAGGAGGTAAAATGAGCAACAAGATCCATCGACGCTACCTGCTAACCGGGCTCGCTGCCGCCAGCGTGGTCGCCTTCAACCCCCTCGAGCGCTCTTGGATCACCCTTGCGCACGCCTCCCATGGTGGCGGCCCGCCCGTCCCGCCCCTGGACGGCGAGCTGACCGTCGACCCCGCCGCCCTGGCTGAGGCGGCCGATGACCACGGCCATATTATCTCCCGAACGCCCATTGCCGTGCTGCGCCCGGGTTCGACCAAAGACATCCGCAAGATGGTCAAGTATGCGAACAAACACGGGATCAAGGTTGCGATGCGCGGTCAGGGACACGCCACTTACGGCCAGGCGCAGGTCGATGGCGGCATCGTCATCGACTCTCGCACTCAGAACACGATCCACGCCATTCACAACAACCGCGCAGTGGTCGATGCAGGCGTGACCTGGAATGAGCTGATTACGGCGTCCGTACCGCAAGGGCTGACCCCGCCCGTGCTCACCGACTACTTGGACCTTTCCATCGGAGGCACGCTGTCCGTTGGCGGCATGGGCGGCGTCACCCATCGAGCCGGCGCACAGATCGACAATGTACTCGAGCTAGAGGTGGTTACAGGCCGTGGAAAGCATGTGACTTGCTCACCCTGGAAGCGCCCGGACCTGTTCAACGCAGTGCTCGGCGGGTTGGGTCAATACGGCATCATCACGCGCGCAGCCGTCGCGCTGGAGCCGGCGGAGCAAAGCGCACGCATCTATCAGCTCTACTACAACGACATCAACCAGTTCGTCGCCGACCAGGTGACCTGCGCTGGCGATGAGCGCTTCAGCTATTTGGAGGGGCAGGTGCTGCCCGATGGGCAAGGGGGCTTCCAATACATGATTGAAGGGGCCGTGTGGTACACTAGCCCCAATACACCGGACGATACGGCGCTCACCTCGGATCTGTCCTTCACCTCCTCGGCGATCCAGGATCAGGGGTACGAACAGTGGCTGCGGCGCCTGGAACCCGTGATTGCGTTCCTCAAGCAGATTGGTGTCTGGGAGTTCCCGCACCCATGGCTCGACCTGTTCCTGCCAGCGAGCCAGACCGCGAGCATCGCGACCACTGCCCTGGCCAGTGTTCCAACGGACACCCAAGACCCGATTCTGCTCTATCCCTTCAAGCGCAGTCGCCTCACGAAGCCCTTGTTCCGCGTTCCGAACGAGGAGTTTATCTTCATCTTCGACATCCTGCGCACCGCCCCACCGGTCCCTGGCGTCCCAGAGGCACTCGTCGATCTCAACCGCAGCATCTTTGACGCCGCCGCGGCGGTGGGCGGCAAGCGCTACCCCATCAGCAGCATTCCCTTCGAGCCGAGTGACTGGGCTGCCCACTACGACTATGCATGGCCTTTGGTGAACTGGCTGAAAAACAAGTACGATCCCAATGGAACCCTTACTCCGGGCCAGGGTATATTCCCCTGAGAGATGGCGCTTAGAAGTTGTGACGTTCAGCGAGTTTCACCTGACACAGCTGAGTTCGTCTATCGCGACCACGTGTCCGCGGCGGATCTGCGTGTGATGGTGAAGAAGTACAAGAAACTGCGTGAAGACAACGGCCCCGAGCAGTTCAACCTGGTGGATACCCTTGCGGTGACCGGGGTGGACAAGGAGCTCGGGGCTATCTTGGCCGAAGTGCTGGAGCTCTTTCGCGCTGGTGGTGGCATCCACGTGGTCATGGTCGCGACCGAGGATTTTGTCCAAATGCTCGGGCGCAGCATGAGTTTCGGTGCCGGTACCAAGCTGCATCTGGCTCCGGATCGTAAAGCCGGCCAGGCCCAGCTGGCCGAGCTTCGCGCTGCCGCGGGTTGAGGTAGGCAAAAGTGTGTAAGGGCGCGGCCGCATGGCCGTTGTCCTCGCACCATGTCACGAACCACAATGCTCCGACCGGGGCTGGCGCTGCTGTGCGCCCTCGCCGCCGCGGGCTGCGTCGCTGGCGCACCGACTCCGCGCCCCACTGGTCCCACCCTTCAAACACCCGCGCCGACTGCCTCCCAGTCGGCACCCTCGCCGCTCACGTCGCCCGAAGCTAGCGGAGTCTGTTCCCAGATGAACCGGCACGACTGCATGCGCTCGAAGGGCTGCGTGCTCGAAGTCGCAGACGCCAAGACCTATCCGGGCATCTACCGCTGCCGCCCTGCAGTTTCCGCCTGCGAGAAGGACCTAGCCCAGGCTTCCTTCTACGAGTCGAAGACCGCGAGCGAGGCATGTACGAAGCGTGCGGGCTGTCGCTATGAAAAGCCCGGCTGCTACTGCCAGTGCCGCGGGTACGGGCGCACCTCCGTCGCGGATGGTCCCGAGAGCGACGAGTGCCTATGTGTTTGTGCTCGCGGAGAGCCTCCGCGTTGCGTCGCGAAGTGAACGGCGCTCAGCGCTGACAACTTGGACAGAAACAGGTCGCGCGCTGGGCGATGACGACGCGCTTGATCGCCGTGCCGCAGCTGCGACACGGCCTTCCCCCCAAGCCGTAGACTCTTCGTTCGTCCTGGTAGCCGCCATCTCGACCATCGGGGCGGACGTAGTCATTGATGCTCGAGCCCCCCGTCGCGATGCCACGCTTCAGTACGGCACGAATTGCACGCGCGAGCTTTTGCCACTCCGCTCGTGTGACCCGGCGCGCAGCTCGCGTGGGGCGCACGGCGGCGCGTGAAAGCGCTTCGTCCGCGTAGATGTTGCCCACGCCCGCGACCACGCTTTGATCGAGCAACAAGGTTTTGACCGGCGTGCGGCGTTTGGCGCCTGCAGCACCGAGCACGGCTGCGGTGACATCCAGGGCGTCAGGTCCAAGCTTGTCCAAGCGCGCATCGGCTTGCCCCTCGCCGAGCCAACGCACCTTGCCGAACTTGCGCACGTCCCGGAACAGGAGTTCCGGGCCACCGTCTGCAAAGGCAATCCGCAGGTGGGTATGCGCGTCCGGGCGGAAGCTCCTTTGCGCCTCGGGGGCCAGGGCGGCGCGCGCGGTCTTGGAGAGCAGGCGAGGGCTCGACACCTGATCGGAAAAGAGCTGGCCCGTCATGCCCAGGTGCAACAACAGGCGCGACCCATCGTCCAGCTCCGCCAACAGGTACTTGCCATGGCGTCTGAGTTCCTGGGCCGTGCGTCCGACCAGGCGCTTCTTGAGGCTACCTGGGGGCGTCAGAAAAAAGTAGCTCGGCTTCGTCGTGTGCACACGCGCAATGCGCCGGTCGAGCAGTACCGGTTCGATCAACCGACGCGTGACTTCGACTTCGGGCAGTTCAGGCACGCCAAGCTTGTGAAGCGAACGCCCCAGCACGTCAACCGATCCTGCGACGACGCAGCCTGCGGCTAGCCCGAGCGCTTCGGACTCAGCTCACGCATCCTGTCTGCGCAAAAGCTGCGTAGGCCGGTGAGCCGACATCCAAGCCGGCGGCGGCGGTTGAGTTGCGCGATCAGGTCTGCAGTTTGCTCCGTAGCTCCTGTGCAGCGGGGAAGTTCGGTTCGGTGTCCGTCGCACGCTGAAGGAACTGAAGCGCCTTTCGAGTTTCGCCGGTGCGTTCGCAGACGACGGCGAGCCCGTAATAGACCTCAGCTTTGCTGATTGGGCTGCCCTCTCCGAGCTTCACCAGCAAGAGTGAGCGATAGATCCTACGAGCCGTTGAAAAGTCTCCCGCTTGCAATGCGGTTTCGGCCTCGTGCTTGAGGTCCTGGATCTTCGAGTGCTTGTCCGTCGGCGCTGGGGCGCGCTGTGCCTGGACCTCGGGCTCTGCAGGGGGCGCAGGCGCATCCGGTGCCGCGCCGTCAGTAGCCCAGGGGGGCGCAAGAGGTTCTGATAGATACGGTGCTGCGCCGCGGGTTGGGTCGCTCTTCTTCGGTCCCGACATGTTCACCAGGCTCCGCCCGCGGCACGTGCCGTGTCAAGGCGCGGCGGCGGGGGCGGCGGCCTGCACGGTAGTGACGAGCGCGACCTGCCAGGACTCCAGAAGGCAATGTCGCCGCATGTCGCGGTGCTCGAGCCAATCGAGGACGGATGCCTCGACGTAGCCGATGAAGCCACGCAGCGCGTTGCGTACTTCGGGGCTGACGTCGTCGGCGTGTTGCATGATGCGCTCCAAGATGTGGGTGCGGCAGCTTTCGACGATCTCGCTCACCTCTTTGTCAAAACCGATGCCTCCGCGATACAGTGCGCGATAGGCGGGTTCGCGCTCCTCCACGAAACTCAGATACGCCTCGAAGGCCTGGGGAGCGTCATCGCCGGCGGCGTCAATCCTGGCGACCAGGTCGGCGGCTGCACGCCCTAGAGCGGCCACGTAGTAGTCCCGCTTGCTGGGGAAGTAGTGGTACAGCAGCCCCTTGCTGATACCCGCCTCGTCGGCGATCTCCTCGATGCTGATCTCGTCGTAGGTGCTGTGGGCGAAGCGCTCTAGCCCGATCTTGAGCAGTTCTTCCTTGCGCTGCTCCACCGACAGCCGGCGGCGGGTCTTCTTCTTGGCGGCCGCCACTAGAAAGCCCGTTGCAAGGCGGCGTGGCTCGAAATCCCATCGCCGGCGAGGACGGACGGCAGACACAGGAGCCAGGAGCATTGCATGATTCGATGATTATAGCCCTCTCGCAGCAGATAGTCCCAACGCTACGCCAAGTCTCTGAACGGCGCGTGCGTTGGCATGCTTCAGCGTGGCGCACTTTCGAGATAGGATCGGGGCCTTGAGTGAAGCGCGAACTGTCGGGCGATCGCGGCGGGTATTAGCCGCAGGTGCCCTGGCGGTGGTCGTCACCGCTACACCCGCATCCGCTCACCGGGAACTAGTTGGGGATGTGCGCCCGGTCGTCGTTGGTAACAAGACCGGCTTTGTCGTCTACTTCAGGAGCAGCCGAGACGGGGCCTTTTATCGGTCGGAGTATACCAAGACGGGCAGGCTAGTGGCCGCCCGATCGCCCTCACCAACCTATCCGGCACCGCGTGCGACAATCGAAGGCGGTGGTCTACAAGGCATCGCCGTACAACTCCGTGACCGCTGGATGGTGTTCGAAAGCTACGAACGCATTCACAAGGGGCAGCCGGGGATCGTGGAGATTCACAACGACACCAAGGTGCGACACGCTCTGACCTGGAGCGAGCCAGTCGAATTCGTGCACGATGCGTTAGCGAGTGACACGGATATTGTGCTTCTCGTGGTTCGGGCGGCGGATGCAGGTGGCTACACACTGTCCATCTGCCGAGTCTCGCCAACGGCCAAAGGAACGCCACGTTGTCACGTCGTCGGGCGCTCGGCGTTCATCTACCGGTTCCCGGTGGCGTCCAAGCTCGTCCATGATCGCGGCCGCTATCTCGTCGCCTGGGTGGAGAAGAACAAGAGGCTGAACTTGACGTCCTTCAGACCCGGCTCACGACCCCAAACGGTCAGACTCGCTAGAATCTCGACGGCGAACACCAAGGTCTCCGCGGACGCGACAGATGGCCATTTGCTGGTTGCCTACCATGAACCACAGCCCGATCGGAGGGGCGCTCGCATTGCCGTTCTGGCGAAGAAGCTGCCGCCGTAGCGACTTCGGAGTTCAACTTTCGCGCTTGGGAGGCATGAGCGAAGCTCGAGCGGCCCGTTGGGGCGTCGGCTGAGCGCGAAAGCGCAGGCACTCGGGCAGTCCCAGATTCGACAGCTCGTCGTTCAGGGACAGCGCCAAATTCGCCAGGGAACGGCACTCCTCGCGACTGCCTTCGCCAACCAAGACCATCGAGCCGCCTTCCTGCGAGTCGATACGCAGTACGAGCGCGCTGAGTGCCGCATGCCGGGCCGCAGCGGACCCCGGGCTTCCGAGGCCGTATGCGACGTAGAACACTTTGCTGATACTCAACTGAGGTTCATTGAACGACATTTGTTCGGCTCGCCGCGTGAATTCGTGGGTCGGCTCGTCCAGATGCTGTCGGATCGCTCGCACGTCCCCGGTCGTTGGAATGAACGCTGGCCAGCGCGCGCCCGCTTCCATGAAAACGACGATGGACTGTGCCATGACATCCTCCAGGCTACCGCGCAGCGCGATCGAATCTCAACCACTGGCGCCAGCCTGCTTCGGGCTCTCAGCGTTCGAGGTTTGGGATTTGGGTTTGGGGTCGCGGCCCTATTGCGTGGCGGTGCACTACTCTCGTAATGCGTTCAAATTGTGCGGACGATCGTGGCGCGGCGTTGAACGCGCCGCGAGCCCCCATTGCAGGCGCCCGCGGTTGGAGGACGAGTCTTGTGCCACTTCTCCTAGTCGAGGGCGGATGGTGGCCTCTGCGCTGTCTGGTAGAGCAGGGTGGCCTCCGGCTGAAACCGCGACCCCGGGGCAACGCCTTCGCCCGTTCCAGCGTCCCTGCTAGGTTCGGGCTGATGCCGGTGCACCGGGGCCGCGTGGCGCGGTCGAGGGTCACGTCGCAATGAGCGCCGACGTCGTCCAGACTAGGGCGAGCACACAGATCACGGCAATCGACCCCGCGGCGGCTTGTCGATAGTGGTGCCGGTTCGTAGAGCGCAGCAGCAGATAGGACGCTACCCACAGTGGAGCGGCGATCAGGGTACCGAGGGGAAGCCACATCGCCAACGGTACGACAGCACTCGTGCTCCCTGCCGCGAGCAAGAGCAAGCCGAACGCCAAGGCGCGCCAACGAAGGCCCATCCAGCCCAGAACAGCGGGATGGCCCAGCTTGCGCGCCGCTCCGCGCGCCAAGTTGTGTTTTCCATGTGGTGAGTGGAAGCAGACATCAGCTGGTACTTGTCCTAGTTGCCAGTCGTAACTGCCCGGCTGGACCGCGTATTCCCAAGCCGGGCGGCGGCTGCATGACGTGCGTCATCGGAGGCGAGCGCTCCGTGAGCCGTGGATCATTGGGCGCCGATTACACTGTGACATCTGCCACAAGAAAACATAATAAAATCAAGTAGTTAAAAAATATACGCTTTGACTATTGACCAAGGTTCAATAGTCGTTAAGTTGATCGGTGCCGCTGATTTCGGAGGGACTCATGACGACATCCGCTACTGCATCCGATTCCGTCTCCCAGGCCACCGGCCCGAAAGCTGTTTCCAAGATCCAGCCCCGGCGCCCAACCTTCGACTACAGCAGCGTGCCGCGGCACTGGCTGAACGGGAACATGTACGCCACCCACATGGTCAACGGCCTGAACCTGCTGTTTCCCTGGGGGGAGCGTTTCTTCGTGCGCAGCGTGAAGCGCTACCTACCGCAGGTCGAGGGCACGCAGGAGCGAGCGGACATCCGCGGCTTCTTCGGTCAAGAGGGTCGACACGCCGCCGAGCACGAGCGCTTCTTCAAGCTCCTCGAGGCTCAAGGTTTCGAGGTTCGCGAGTTCTTGGATTGGTACGAGAAGTGGGCTGGGCGGGTCGAGGCCATGTCGCCTCCAGCCTTGCGTCTCGCCGGGACGTCGGCGGCGGAGCACTTCACTGCGATGTTTGCCGATGCGGCACTCCGAGAAGGTTTACTGGAGGACGCGGATCCGGCCGTGCGTGACCTTTTGCTCTGGCACGCCGTGGAAGAGATCGAACACAAAGCCGTTGCCTACGACGTATTGCAGAAGGTCGCGCCGAGCTACGCCCTGCGGGTGGCGGGCTTGCTGATCGCTAGCGTACAGCTGGGGTTCTACTGGTACCACGCAACGCGCATGCTGATGGAGCAAGACAACTTCGATCCGGAGCGCCACGAGCAGGAGAAGAGCGACATGCGTGCTTCCGGCTTCATGAATCCCGCGCGCCTTTGGGCAGGCATTCGCGACTACCTGCGCCCGGACTTCCACCCTTGGCAACTCGATAACAGCGAACTCGCCAAGGCGCACCTGCGCAGGGCCAACCTGGAAACGTCGTAGGGCACGCAGGAGCGATCTAGGGGAGATTCACAGGAAGGATGGAAGGGGGAAAGGGAAGAGGGTTTGGGTCTGTTCGAATTTATCGCTCCACGTAAAGGAACCAGACCCGGTTAAGCGCCCCCATTCACGCTGCATCCGCACTGCGCGGCCCAGCTCGAGACGCGAGGCCCGCGTCCGCGCAGCGCCGCGCCGCGAACCATCCCTCCCCCTCTTTCCTTCCCGCCCTCCTGTTCACTCTCCTACCGGACGGCGGGAGGAACCGCGTCTCAATAGGACCCGAGCGCCTTCGCGGTGCGCGGCGCGAGGTCCGGATCTTTTTCCAGCTGGTGGCGGAGTCGCTCCATGTCGGCGGGTTCGTCGACGTTGAAGCAGCTGGGGAGCCGGCTGACCTCGAGGCCCAGCTGTTCGCAGCGCTCGAGGGTGTGATGGTGGACCTCGGGCGTACTCCACGGGATGTCCTCGAAGACTCGCGGCTCGGGACCAGAAAGTCCGATCAAGTAGTAACCGCCGTCATCAGCTGGCCCGAGTAGCGCCTGCTGAGGTTGGTCGAGGGTGGGAAGCGCTTTGGCGATCGCCGGCAGGCTGGTGGTGGGCGAGTCACTTCCTGTCAACATGAGGGGCCCAGGGTGCCGGTGGGTTGGAGCGGACCTGTCGCTGTGGCTTCGGGCCCATCCACGCCGCCGACCTGCCCCAACGACTATCCAACCCAGGCCACGGCTGGCCTGCTGCACTCCGGGCTCGCAGCGAGCCCAACCAAGTGCCCCTGCATCTGCACGACCCCCCTCGCTCCGAAGTGCTCGAGCGCTACGTTGACGAAGTACAACCAGCTCGGCAATTTCTGCACAGAGAAGCCCAAGAGTCTCGGAACTCTACCGTCAGGATCTTGTGTGGGTGCTGTCATTACCGCAACCCTGCTGGATTCCGTCCGAGCAGTGGGTGTCTTTAGCGCCGGGCCCTGCGCCTCGAACGCAAACCCGCAACCGCCTTTGCCGTCCTGGGCCACAGACGCTCGCGCCTGCGAAGGAACAGCGGTCGCAGGTCAGTGTGCCGGTGGCGAGGTGTGTGTGCCAGCCGTGCCTGCTGCATGGGAGTCCTGCATCTACCGGGCGGGCGACGTCTCTTGCCCGTCCGGGTACAGCGTCAAGCAGGTGCTGTTCGACGGCGTCGATGATACTCGGAGCTGCAGCCCCTGCGGTTGCGGTACGCCGACGGGTACCTGCACTGGTATGGTCAATCTTTACAACTCGGCATCCTGCTCCGCGCCCATCGGCACGCTGTCTCTGAAGCAGTGCACCTCGGCGATTTCCATGACGCACGCGAAGTACGTGGCGGGCACTCCCACCGGATCGAGCTGCCCCGAGACCGGCGGCGATCTCAGCGGCACATTGACTCCCAAGAACCCTACGACATTCTGCTGTACGAATTGAGCGCCGGGTCGCAATTGCCGCCGTGCTGGCGGAGGCGTGGTACCCTGTCGCCGATACGGTGGTGCTCGGTTGAAACGCTTACTTGAGTTGACGACAGGTCGCGCAGCTCTCCTCATAACCTTGGCGGTCGCTTGCGGTGTGGGTTGCTCGATGGTGGCTGGGCTCGACAAGGACTATCGCGAGGTGGATCCTGGCGCCGGGGACGCCAGCGTGGGCGGCAGCGCTGGCTTTGGAGCCACCGGTGGCGCTGGCGCCACCGGTGGCGGAGGTGGCGTTGCGGGCGCGACGGGTGGAGCTCCGAGTGGTGGCGGAAGTGGCGGCACGGTTTCCAACGCATGCACCAGTCAGGGCAACATCTGCTTACCTGTGGTACCGGCTGGTTGGGAGGGGCCGATCGCATTGGAAGCGGGCGCGTCGGCTCCCGCGCCGTGCGGTGGCGACTATCCGACATCCGCCACCGCGGACATACTCTATGCCAACCTTCAGGCGCCACCGGCGACGTGCGACTGCAAGTGCGCGACTCCGGCGACGGCTTCCTGCCCAACTGCGACTGTCTCAGTCGTCAATCTTTGCAGCAACCCTCCGACGAAAGTTGCGGATTTGAATGAAGGGTCCGTGTGCACCCCGATTTCAGTACCCGCGGTCCAATGGATTCACGCCGTGGGCAACCTCGTCACGAGCTCCTGCCAGCCGCAGCCATCCGAAACCGTGACCCCCGTGAGCTGGGGCATTCAGGCGCGGGCTTGTGGAGGCGCCACCCTGGGTGCAGCCGGCACTTGCACCGGGAGCGAGGTGTGCGCTCCACCCCTGCCCGCCGACACCCAGTCCTGCGCGCTCAAGACTGGCGACCTAGCTTGCCCAGCTGGCTACCCCAACAAGCAGTTACTCTACTCGCGAGCCTTGGACACCCGCGCATGTACGACATGCTCCTGCGGTGCCACAAGCGGCACGTGTACGGGCGCTGGTGTGATTACCTTCCACAGCAAGGCGGATTGTTCGGATCCCCACGCCAGGTCCGTGAGCTTGGGTGAATGCTCCGTCAACAACATCACATCACCCTACGCTCAGTTCAGCAGTGGCACGCCCAGCAACGTTGGCTGCCCGCCGAGCGGCGGGACTCCAACGGGCGCCGCCACACCCGACCAGCCCGTGACCCTCTGCTGCATCTAGCCGGGACGAACTCGGCGAGCTGCTGCCCTGCCGGACTGGCGACGCACCCCACCAGGCAGGCCACGACCCGGCGACGCGACGCCTTGTCGGCGCCCCGCCGAACCGAAGGCTGGCTTCCCGCGTCAGCAAGTGCTGTATTGTCTTCGCTATAGGTGGTGCTTCAGTGAACAAGTTGCTTGCGACCCAGCTCGGACGTGGCCTAGCTCCAACGGCGTCAGTACTCGTTTTCGGGCTGGGCTGCTCGACGCTAGCCGGGATCGACAAAGACTATCGGGAGGTGGATCCCACCGCGGCTGATGCCAGCGTCGGTGGCGTCGCCGGAGCGGCTGGCGATGCTGGTACTGGAGGTATCGGAGGCGTAGCTGGAAACAGCGGGGGAAGTGGTGGCGTTGCTGGCGCGACCGGCGGAGCTCCGAGTGGTGGCGGAACCGGCGGTACGGTTTCCAACGCTTGCACCAATCAGGGCAGCATTTGTTTGCCTGAAGTGCCGGCGGGTTGGACTGGCCCCGTCGCTCTTGACTCGGGTGCAACGGCTCCCGGACCGTGTAGTGGGGACTACCCGACGCCGACCACCGCGGGCCTGTTGTTCGCCAACCTGCAAGCCCCGCCTGCGACGTGTGGTTGCGGGTGCGCGAATCCGCCGAACGCGGCTTGTGCGAAGGCCACTCTGGCCGTGACCCCGTCCTGCTCTAGCCTACCGACGATCGTTGCGGTGCTGAATGAAGGGTCCGCCTGTACACCGGTCTCGATCCCCTCTGCGGTCCCATGGGTTCATCTCGAGGGCAACTTCACGGCCGGGAGCTGCCAGCCGCAGCCGTCAGAAAACCTGCCGCCGGTCAGTTGGGGCATTCAAGCGCGCGCCTGCGGAGGTGCCACCCTAGGTGCCACCGGGAGCTGCGCCGGGACGGAGATCTGCGCTCCGGGCCTACCCGGAGCCTCCAAGTCTTGCGTGTATCAAGATGGCAACCAGACCTGCCCTGCCGGTTACGGCAACAAGCAGGTGCTTTACGACCGCGCAGCGGACACGCGCACCTGCACGACCTGCTCTTGTGGCACCGCGACCGGGGATTGCACCGGCCCGGGCGCAGTGACGTTGCACAATCAGTCAGACTGTCTGGACGCGTTCGTCCGGTCCATTAGTCTGGGTGAGTGCTCCATCAACAACGCGCAAACACCGTATGCGAAATATAGTGGTGGCACGCCGACCAACGTGAGCTGTGCGCCAAGCGGAGGCACACCCACCGGAACTGCCGTGCCGGAGAATCCAGTGACCTTCTGCTGCACCAACTAGAGATCGAGTTCAGGACCCTTCGCGATCCGCGGCCGCAAGGGATAGGGCGGGAGTAGTGCCCTGGCTCGAATAGGGAACCGACCCCCAAACAGCAAGCGTATCGAAGGTGCGTAGTTCATGCCGCGGCGGCCCAAGCTGAAGGGCCGCCGCTGGCTAGAGCGTTATCGAAGCGCGCTGACTGGAGCGCTGCTCGACGTGGTGAGAACCGGCTCGAGCTTCATCGTCGTGCCCACGAGCACGCCACTGGCGAAGTACGCGCCAGTGTCGGACTGGGGCAGGATGTCGTAGGTCGCGTCGTGCTCGTAGGGGATGACGCGCACGTCGGCGAGGGTGACGCCGTCGACACTCTGACCTGCTTTGAGCTCACCGAAAGTACGCCCGTCGGCGGTGGGGTGCGGCGCGCTCATCTCGATGCGTGCGCCGCCGACGAAGGTGAGACGCACCACGTGGTGGTTGGCCGCGGGAATGCGCTGCGTCTTCAGGATAGGCACGATGGCTAGCTCGCCCTGGTGCATGCTGTACACCAGATCGCCAACCTTCAGGTCCGCGATGGGTCGGTCGCCTTGGGGAGTCGCGATCAGCGAGTCCGGAGATGCGCATTTGCACTTGGGCGCACAACCCTGGGGGCAGGTGCCTTGGTCGCTCGGCTTGGTGCACTCCGGTCCCTTCGAAACGGGACCCTGCAAGTCACAGCAGATTTCGCCCGCGCCGCAGCATACGCCGCCGCAGCATCGGTTCTTGTCGGCGCATGTGGTCGTGCACGGTCGGGTTTCACACTTGCCAGCTCCGTTGCACCACTCGGTGTCTTTGCACGCGTTTCCGCACTTGCCGCAGTTGCGTGGATCGTTCTGGAGGTTGGCGCACTTGCCGTTGCAGCAATTGCGATCGGACTCGCAAGCGGGGTTGCACGCGCCGCCGCCCGCGCTGCCTGCCGCTCCTGCGCTTCCCGCGGTTCCCGCGGTTCCCGCGGTTCCCGCGGTTCCGGCGCTGCCTCCACCGCTTCCGGCGCTGCCACTGGTGCCGCCGCTTCCTGAACTGCCGGAGCTGCCACCAGCTGAGGCGTCGGAGCCACCGGAGCCGCCTCCGGAGCTTCCGCCGGAGCCGCCGCTGTCCGAGTCACTGCTGCATCCGAGTGCGAGAATTGTTGCGAATAGTGCGAAGTGTTTTGAAGTCATGGGGCCTCCCTGCCAAACCCAAGGTTACCTCAGGGCCGCTTCCTTCGCACGAAAGTGGCGGCCTTGGGCGTTTCTGGTTGCGACCGGCAGGACCTCGGTCCGCTCCGTGCCGCCAAGAACCAGGTCGGGCCTCTACTCCCGGGAGTACAGATCGTCGGGAGTTTCGGGTTTCGGCTTGGGTGTCGGTTTCGGCTTTGGCTTCGACTGGGGTTTGGCGCTGGGTTTCGGATCCGATTTTGGCTTCGGCCTAGAAGCGGGTCGGTTTTCGATGGGTGAGGCTTCAGGCGTGCTCGACTTCTGGGGTTCGCTGGTCGGCGGCTTTTCGGAGGTGGGCTCCTGGGTGGCCTCAGGTTTGGGATCGGTTTCGGCAGCGGCACCCGTCGCCTCGGGTGCAGGGGCGCCCGACTGCGGGGCGCTTGCCGCGGATGCGTTCGGCTCCTCGGTGGCAGGCAGACCCGTCAACGCTTCCGCGGATTGCGCCGAGCTGCGGCTCCACAACACGCCGCCTGCGATCAGCAGGAGCACGAGTAGTCCGCCGGCCGTAGCCAGCGCCATCAGCAGCGCGGCACTCTTCCTCTTGGGTTGGGGCCGCGCAGCGGATGCGCCGGTGGCGACTGCGGTGGGCATTCCCGTGATCGCGTCGACGCTTGCCAATTGGGCGCGTGCGTCGGCCGTTGCGGCCTGTCCCCGCGCCTGAGTCTGCAGTTGATCCGAAGCGGGAGCCGATGCGCCGGCGCTCGCGGACGGCTTGGTCGAAGCCAGAGGCACTCCCGCAGCGCCAACGGTCGGATTGCTGTACGGAGCCTTGCGGGTCTCCGCTGCGGACACCGGGGGTTGTTGGGGCATCGAGTTCCTGAGCGCGTGCAGAGGGTTGTTCGCTGCGTCCACCATCGCTGTCAGTGCGCCGATTTTGGGCGCCGTGCGCTCAGCGAGCAGTTGCTCCGGCACGGCTACCCCAAGGCAGCGACACAACTCGATCGCCGCTTCTTTGGCGCCCGAAAATCGCTGCTTCGGATCCGGGTGAGAGATCTTCGCGAACCACGGATCGAAGCTGGTTGGAATGTCCGCCTCGTACGCCTTGGCGCGAACGCTCGCTGGTTGCGATGGCCCGCCCACGATGGCCATGGCCATCTTCAGAGCGTTGGCCCCCTGCCTTCGCTCGAGCTTGTAGTAGTGCTGCCCGGCCAAAAAGATGAAGGCCAGCATGCCGACGGCATACACATCCACCATCGGAGTTACGGACTCGCCGCGGAACTGCTCCGGGGCCATGTACAGCGGAGTGCCGGCACCCTGAGTCGCCTTGATGGATTGAGCGGCCAGGGCTTTCGCGATGCCAAAGTCGAGAATCTTGATCAGTGGCCCCCCATCGTCGCCACGGGTCAGAAACAAGTTCGGGGGCTTCAGATCGCGGTGGATGATGGAGTGCCGGTGGGTCTGGTCGAGAGCTAGCCCGACTTGGGCGAGGTAGACCGCCGTCTCCTCCGCAGTGAAGCGGGTCTTGCGCTTGAGGCGCTTGGAAAGATCCTCGCCTTCGAGCAGCTCCATCACGATGAAGGGCGTGTCAGTCTCTTCGTCGATCCCGGCGTCGAGCACGTCGACGATATTGGAACTCTGGATCTGAGCGGTGACTCTGGACTCTCGCAGAAAGCCATCCCGGAACTTCTGGTCCTTGGCGAGATGAGGCAGTAGCACCTTGAGGGCACACGGGCGCCCGGTCACGAGGTGCGTCGCCTCGTAGACGCTGCCAAAGCCGCCCGCGCCGACGCGACGGCTGATGCGGTAGCGCTTCCCGAAGACGCTGCTGGGCGGCAGATCCAGGCCTACCCGCAAAGGATCCTCCTCCCCGCCACTAGGTTGCTGCGTAGGCTGGGCGCGAAACCACAAAGCACGGCTGGGCCAGACCTGGGCATGGGCCCCGAGTCTTGCCACAACTTGGACAAATTGCGGCCGTGCATGTCTCGGATCTTAGCCCAGAGGGGCCGCGGCCGCGAAGAACGGTCAAAATGTGCCGGCGAGGGTCACGCTGGCGCCCCCGGGGGAGCGGCGCCGGGCGGTCGAGGGCTTGGGAGCCGTGAAGAAGAGGGTCGCCCCAGCGCCCAGGCCCGCGATGCCAATTCCGAACCCAATCGTGCTGACCAGGGCCAGGGTCTTGGCGCTGTCAGCCTCGGAGACGCCGTCGGCGCTGCAAGCTGTCTCGTCGCCGCCGATCCCGCAGTTGTCCTCGATGGTGCCCTTCTTACCGAGCACCATCAGTCCGGTTACCGTGCCGACGACGACGCCTGCTGCGCCGACGCCCATCAGCACCAAGCCCGTGGTTCGCTGGCCGCTGCCGTCTCCGGCTTTGTCCTGTTGGGGCTCAGCCGTGCCCGGGTCGACGGGCGCGCCAACCGGGGCCGGGGTGACATCTTCTGAATGCGCGGGTGCGGTCAGTCGCAACGTCACCTCTCGGGTTTCGCCTTCTTTGATAGCGACGGTGCGCTCTGCCGTTGCGCCATTGTCTGCACGGGCGGTGAGCACATGCTCACCCGGATCAACGGGCAGGGGCGTGCCGAGGGACGGCGTGCCCAACTCAGTGCCGTCACGCTTCACGGTAGTGCCGGCTGGGGCGTCTTTGGCCAACCGCACCACAAGGCGCGGCACGGATTTCTTCAAAGCGGCGGCGTGCTTCTTGGCGAACTTGTCACGACCGCGTTGACCCTTCTTTTCCTTCTTGGTCATGCGCTCGAAGACGCGCAGGTATTCGTTGTATCGCGCGAGCGCTGTCGCGGTCTTGCCGGCTTTGCGCCAGCACTCGGCCACGGTGAACAAGGTTCCCGGACGTGCCTCCAAGCGGAAGCTCTCGCTGATCTTTGGGCACGCCTTGTCGAAGTCTCCGGCCTTCATCGCTGCCAGCCCGTCGTCGAACAAAGCCTCGGCGGCGGCGGCATCTTGACCAAGGGCAACTTGGCCGTACAGCAACAGTGCGGAGGCGGTCATCAAGCTCGGAATGGATCGCTTCATTGGCCTAGAGTGGAGTCTATCCCGAGTTGTCCGTCGCGTGCACTCGGTTCAAGACAGGGTTCCCTTTGTTGGTTGGTTTGGGTCGCGGAGCTGGGTCAGCATGGCTCCCTAATCCCGCACAATCGCCGAGGATTGTCGTGACCGCATTGTCGCGGCCGTGCCAGCCCTCGGGTGGCACGCCGGACCCAGATCGCTGCGAGATCGCTGATTGTCGTCTGGCACGCGCGCTGCATCTGATCGGCTCGATGAAAAAGACCGCGGTGGCATCGATATCCGGCCTGGCCGTAGTGCTGGTGGCAGCCTGCGGCGGGTCGACGAATAGCGACCTCTTTGGGACGGGCGGCTCGGCGGGATCCGGTGCGGCCGCCGGCACGGGCGCGAGCGCGGGCGCGAGCGCGGGCACGGGAGCGAGCGCGGGCACGGGAGCGATGGCGGGAACTGGCGCAAACTCGGGCAGCGGAGGTGGCGCGGGCACCGGAGCCGTTGGTGGTGGGGGCAGCGCAGGTACTGGAGCCGTTGGTGGTGGGGGCAGCGCAGGTACTGGAGCTGTAGGTGGCGGTGGCACCGGTGGCGGAACTGGAACCTGTCCGACATCGATTCCGAATCACGGCGCGAGCTGTGCCCCCGAAGGACTCGAGTGCAGCTATGGCGACTGCTGTCCCGTCCTTGCCAATTGCTATGGTGGCAAGTGGCAGGTTTCGGCGCCGCCGTGTCCGCAGCCTGTTTGCCCGCTCGAGGTACCCAAGAACGGCAGCGCCTGCGGACCCTGCCACGCGGGGATGCAGTGCGACTACAAGCGGTGCGAAAACGGTCAACAGGTCACGCACCAACGGCAATGCAACGGCGGCACCTGGAATGGCGGTTCTGCGAGCAACGGACAAGCCTGCGGAGGCGCGTTTCAGTGCGGTGGGCAGATCTGCCAGGGTGGCGAGATCTGCGTGAAGATCTATCAAGGCTTCGGCGTTCACTTCAACTGCGCCAAGAACCCCTGCGTGGGTCAGCCCCTGTCGTGCGCGTGCGCCAAGTCGCTATGCAACGGTCCCGGCCTCGTTTGCGACGGCGCCACGGACGGCAAGAACCTCACGTGCGGCTGCCCCGTCTGCGTGTGAGGTCGAGCCGCTAGGAGCAGCCGATGCCCGCTGCCCACAGCTCGATGTGGCGCCCGTTGATGACTGGATAGAGTGAGACGAGGGACGAGCCTGCGCGGGCGACTGCCGTCGGTTGTGCCCCCACGGCCTGCCCGGCGGTGGAAATCCGCAGCGGCTTGCCGACGGGCTTCGCAGATCCGTCGACAATCTGCGCGATGACTTGATCAGACGCAATCCACTGCACCAACCAGAGCTTGTTCGGGAGCGCCACTACGCTTGGCCAGGTGGCTTGGTCACCCGTTGTAGACAGTTCGGTCAATCTGCCTGGCATCGACCCTGCCGAAGCATGAGCTAGGTGCAGACGCTGAGTCCCGTCCGGAGACTTGGCGCTGACCGCGACCAGGATCTCGGTATCTGAAGCCGCCAAGGCTGGCGGACCGAGTTGGCTACCTGCGACGACCAGCTCCCCGAGATCACTTTGCTTGCCGCCCGAGTCGGTGAGCCAGCCAACCTGCAGGCGGTCGGAAAAGCGACCGCGGCGAAAAGCGACGGCATGCCCTTTGGCGCTCTTCGCGAAGCTCGGCTCGCTGATGTCTTGGTTGCGCCCGCCCTCCCAGATCAGTTCGGGTTCACCCTGTTCCCGCAGTCGCACGACTCCGAAGTAGTTCACGCCGATCTGGAACGCGGGCCGAGCCGGGACGGTGCGTACGGACTTCAGCCGCGGATCATCGTGGTCGACGGCGAAGTCCTTCGGCTGCGGGCCGGGTAGTGGAGTGACCCGAAACACTGGGCGAGTGAAGTCTTCGCTGAACAAGATTCGGGTGGACAGGGTCTTGACGTTGATTTCGATTCCTCGCGCGGCGAATCGAGCCGCGGGGTAGCCAACCGCGACCTTGTCGCCGAAGCTGGCGCTGGCCAATGAGCCGCCACGCACGACGTCTTCAGCAATTCTGATTGACGGCTTCGCAAGTGTGCAGTTCAGCATGGCGGACTTGGCCGCAGCCGGTGCTGAGGAGGTCGTTGCAGAGGGTGCTGCGGACTGGGTCGACGCCTTCGTCTCGGCTTGCTTGGTGCCGGCCGCCGCGGGTGCGCTCGCCACGGGTGGTTGTGGTGTTCGTTCTGCGACGCTGGTGTCGCTACGGCGCACCCACCACAGCGCGGCCAGTCCCATCAACACCGCTGCGACCACGAGTGCGGAGGCCGCGACGATTGCGAGTCCAACCAGGCCACGGCGCGGCGGCGGACGTGCGGAGACAGCGGGCAGCGTGTTGGTTGCGTCTTCCAGCGCAGGCAGCTTGTTGGTCGGTGCGTCCACTTCTGGCTGCCACACTGGGGGCGGCAGGGGGTGATACGGCATCGGTTGCGGCGCCCTGGGTGGAATGTCGGCGCCGGTGTCAGCGCCGCCGTGACGTTCAGGCGAGGCGGGTGCGGCGACAGGAGGGGCTGCGCCTTGGGCCCCGGGTTGGAACGGTGCGAGCGCTGCAGCAAGGGAGGGCACTTCCAAGGGATCCACCGTGGGCGATTCCCGAGCCGGTGGGGGTGGGGGTGCTTGCGGCGGTGCTGGAGCTGGTTTCGCGACGATGGGCTGGGTTCGGGCCTTCTCTTTTCGCTTATCCGCTGTGGTGGGCATCGGCGCCGTGGCCACTTTGGAGGGAGGCAACGGTGGCGCCTTCGCGATGCGCGTGACTGGCGGTTCTGCTACGGCCATTGGAGCCCCTGCGGGGCGTGGAACCTGTGGCGGCGGCGCGGGGAAAGAACGCACCGTGCTGGGGGCCGCCGCGGGAGCTCTGGACGATTGCGCAGGCCTCGGCGGGCGGGAACTCCTGGGTGCCGGGCGCGAACTCTTGGGTGCCGGCCGCGAACTCTTGGGTGGCGGGCGCGAACTCTTGGGTGGCGGGCGGGAACTCCTGGGTGCCGGGTGCGAACTCTTGGGCGGTGGCCGAGCGTCGCTGGGTAGCGGCTGTGCGTATTCCTTGGTGACCGCTGTATGCTCACTGGCGTCAGGGCTGCTGAAGGGTAGCTCGTGTTGGATGTCAGTTGGCAGATCGTCTTCCTGCGCGAAGTCCGGCACCGCATGCATCGTCTCGAGCTCGTGCGCGGCTTCGACCAAGGTCGGCAGATCTTCGGACTCCGTGATGACATCGAAAGGAATGCTCGGAACCGTCGGTGCATCTAGCTCCGAAGGTGGAAGCTTCTTCTTTGCTGCCATGACTGGGACGGTTGTCTACGAAGACCAGCGAGAGTTGGAAGTGTAGACCAATCCGCGCGGCAGTTGAGCGGTGTTACGACCACGCAAAAGCTTCGCTACTGGCGAACTTGGGTGTGGCTCCCCAAGCTTCGCCTCGCGCAAACCCTCGAGCGGCAGCCGCTAGCGCCTCGCTGGACGCCGCGAATCAGGCGCGGGCCACGTGGGGGTGTCCCGCGCCGCCGGCGACTCGAGCCGGCTTGCGTTCCGATCTCGCCTTGCCGTCAAAGAAGATTTCACGCTCCACGGCACGTTCGCGCTCGCCGCGGGTCGTGTCCGAGTCCATGAAGTCTCGATACCTGTGCCCAGGTCGGGTCAACTTGCAGTAGCCGTTGAACAGGACGTTCAGTTCAGCCAGGAGAACGGCCCGAGGCACCGTGAAGTGAAAGCCGTTGCGTTCGGCGAGATGGGAGACCTTGCGCAGAACGGAGCCACCAAATTCGAAGGCGTCGATGCCCAGTTCCGCGAGGTCCTCTTCGAGGTAGGGGATCAGACCCAGCGCCGGCAGGATCAGATTGATGCGGCGAGCTTGAGCCGCGGGGTTGTAGCGCTGCCATTTGCTGAGCGGGAACTCTTTGAAGTAGTTGCTGGGCAGGCCCGTGTGTCGCGACTCATCCAAGTGGAAGAGCCGCAGGATTTCCAATCCTGGCATGTGGCTCATCAAACCAAAAAGGCTCAGGGCGATGCCCTCGACCACGACGTTCATTCCGAAGAACTTCTCCAAGCCTTTGGCCTTGGAGACACCTTCGAGCAGCATGTACTCCCAGGCGGATTGGCGCGGAATGGGCACGTCAAAAGCCTGGAGAAGCTCTCGCAGCACGACGAAGTGCTTCGCTTCCTCCATGACCTGCATGGTCAGCGCTGCGCGAGCGCCGGTGCTCTTCACTTCCCCGAGTAGTTCCGCGGATACTAACCAGGCATACGCCTCGCCATGTCCGATAGCGCTGAGGACGGAAACGATGGCCCGCTTCTGGCTCTCGCTGTATTCGCGGTTCAGCATCTCACGGTACTCGGGCATGCTGAGCCGTTTGCGCGCTGCCTTCTCTTCGTCGGTTAGCGACTGCTCCGCGAGCTCCAAGAGAGATCGTTCGTGCTTGCCGGCGTCTTGAAAACCGAGCCACGGTGCGTGCTGCTCGGCCTTCCACAGCAGGCGCAGGCTCTTGTCGTAGTGTTTGCGACGCAGCTCGTCCCGGGCACCGCCGATGAACTCGTAGGCTTCGTCGTCGTAGCGCGCCTTGCGGCCGCCCAGACGGGTGAAGGCCAAGACGCCGTCGACGCGACGCACGGCCGTGTTCAGCGTCCGTTCGAGCCGGCGGTTGAAGCGGGCCGCACGGGGATTGACGTCGAGCTTTTCGATCTGCATCAGCTTGTTCTCCATCAAGTGATGGATTATTATTCCACTCTGTGATGGAATAAGCAACCTCACTGGGAACTAGGGAAAACAGTGCAATTTCGCAACGACAGTCCCATCCGACGCCGAAAGGCGACCCGCGCCAATGGCGAGGCGACGCGCGCTCGAGTGCTCCAGGCCGCCACCGCCGCCTTTGCCGACAGTGGCTACGAGGGCACCTCCCTGCGCCAAATCGCCACCCGCGCGGGCATCGATCTCGCGACCCTGAAATATCACTTTGGGGACAAGCCCGCGCTGTTTGGCGAAGTGTACCGCTTGGGTCAGCAGGCTTTCGTTCGCGCCATTGCGCCGCTGGTTGCGGCGCTCAGTCGAGTGCAGGACGCATCCGAGCTTCGCGCGCAGCTGCAGACGCTGGTCGACGATGTGTACGACTACATGTCGGACAACACGCCGTTTCTACGCATCACCCTATTCCGCCTACTCGAGCAGCCCGCCCAAGTCATCGAACAGGAGGCGCGCTTGCAGGGCGACGCCATCGCGCTCGTGGAGGTGGCCCTCGAGCACTTGCGCAAGCGTGGGATTGTGCGCCCAGTCGACCTGCGCGGCGCCGTGGTCTTGTTGATCACCGCGCTGCCCACGTGGTTTCTCACTTCTCAGCAGAAGCCCCAGTGGCTTGGGGACTCGGATCTCGCCGATCGTGAGCGCTTCAGTATCTTCTTCGTCGACTTGTTGGAGAAACACCTCGTGGCCGGTTGACGGTTTCTCGGTCGACCCTCGCCAGACTGCCCCCTGACGGGCAGACCTATTCGCTCGCCGCGGCCTCGACGAGACGCGGTTGGTCGAGACCATCGTCCCCGCTGCCAATGCCGACAGCGGACTGCACGCAATTTCGACCCGCCGCCTTTGCGCCGTACAAGGCCAGGTCCGCAGCTCGGAGGACCGTCTGCCAATTGCCACCGTCTTGGGGAAACTCTGCAACTCCGATTGACACTGTGATACCGAGATTGCTTTTCTTGATGCTCCGGCGGAAGGCATCGGCCTTGTGAACGGCCTCTTCCTTCCCGCAATCTGGCAGTACCGCGACGAACTCCTCACCCCCGAAGCGGCATCCGATGTCCGACTCACGGATGCCGTTTTGTAGGTGCTGGCCGAAGTCTGCGAGTGCTTCATCCGCCGCTTGATGGCCGTGGGTGTCGTTGAACCTCTTGAAATGGTCGATATCGAGCATCCAAACGGAGACCTGCCACCCATTTCGCTTTGCCCGGGCTAGCTCCCGCGCAACCGAGTCTTCCATGTGGCGGCGGTTGAACAGACCGGTCAATGGATCGCGGATTGCCATCTGGCGCAGGGATTCTCGCAGAGACAGGTTGCTGACGGCCAGCGCGAGCTGATCGGCTACGGCCTTGGCGGCGCGCTCCAAGTCGCTCCGCTCGCTCGCGCCCACGTCCCTGGAACCGTAGATGCTGATGAGCCCCGTGGCTTGACCTTGCGCCGCCATGGGTATGCACATCTGCCAGCCCTCGTGGGCGGAGTGGCTGCACCTTGGCAGGGTTACGGATCCCTCGTTCTGGCTGACCTGGTGGGTCTGCCAGCGGCGCAGTGCCCAGCAGTCGTCGATGGCAAACCTCTTCGGAGGCGCCAACTTGCCCCAGGTGGACCTCAGCTCCAGGGCGTCTTGGGAGGACCGCGCTGTGTAGATGGCGACATTGGTCGTTTCGTCGCTACAGGCTAGCAACTCTTTGCCAAAGGCCGCGACCACCTGGTGAGCTTCCTCTAGCGTTGTTGCGTGCTGGAGCAAGGATGACATCTCGCTGAGCACGCCTGTTTCGCGTTGGTACTGCTGCAGCTCCGCCATCCGCTCCTGCCTCTCCGCCTCGTGCAGCTTCCGCGCCGAGGTGTCCACGATGGACGCGAGCACGAAGGTCGCTGTGCCTATGCGGGCTGGGTTCAAGCCTATTTCGATGGCGAACTCAGAACCGTCTTTTCGAGCACCGAAGAGGTCCCTTCCCTGACCCATGGCGCGACTGGCCGGCATCCTGAAGAAGCTCGCCATCAAGGCCGGGTGGCGTTCGCGAAGCTGCTTGGGAAGCAGAATTTCCACCCGGCTGCCGAGAAGCTCGCTCCGGGTGTAGCCGAACATGGCTTCGACCTGGTGATTTGCCATGACGATGGTGCCTCTGGGATCCACGATCAGAAGCCCGGTTGGAGATGCTTCTACGCCAATGCGATGCAGCTCGACTGTCTGCTGTTCTTCGCTGGCGTCGAAGGCATGTCCCAAGATGGGACCATCGGTATTGCCGCATAGGTACCAGCGGACCCAATCGCTGCCCCAAGAGGACCGGGTGACAAGGCATTCTTGGGTCGAGGAGCCGCTGCGGATTCGGTTTGCGGCAGCAAGGCAACGTTCGTGGTGGCCGATGCTGACGAAATCCGTCCACAGCCTTGGGGAATCGCCGTATTTCCAGACTATTCCTCGTTGCCGATGCTCCCGGTTGAGCCATGTCAACAGCCCGGCTTCGTCGAGACGGAACCGCCGGCCTGGTCCCTCTGACTCCTCCGCTGCGCTTTCCATCGCTGGCGTTCTCCCTGAGTTCCAACTAGCCATCTCGTGTTCTTGCTCGACATGATCATCGGCCGCTTGGAGGAACCCTTGAGCTGCCGGCTCGCGCCCCGAGTCGAACCGCAGAACGCTGGTGCCAGGGCACAGGGAAGCTCGGTGTGGAGTGCCAAACGGCAGAAGTGGGGTTGCGAGCTCACGGAGATGGCTGTGCTGGCCAGTTCTCGGGAGGTCCGCCGGGGATCTAGCGGTGTTGGCTGCGCAGCACGGCGCTTCGTGGCCTGCTCAGCTCGGAGGCCACTGGGGTGGCCTTCATCGTGGACCCCACGAGGATGCCGCTGGCGAAGTACGCCCCGGTGTCGGATTGGGGGAGGATGTCGTAGGTGGCGTCGTGCTTGTACGGGATCACACGCACGCTGGCGAGGCGCACGCCGTCCACCTCTTGGCCCGCGCGGAGAGCGCCAAAACCGCGACCGTCCGCAGTGGGGTGACCGGCGCTCATTTCGATGCGGGCACCGCCCTCGAAATCCAGGCGAACCACGCGATGGTTCTGTACCAGGATGCGTTGAGTTCCGACCAGCGGCACCGCCGTCAGCTGCCCTCGGTGCAGGCTGTACACCATGTCCCCGGTTTTCAGCTCAGAGATGGGTCGAGGCCCCTCGGGGGTCGCGACAAGCGTGTCGGGCGAAGCGCACTGACAAAGGGGCGCGCAGCCCATGGGGCAGGTCCCGCGGTCGTCGGGCTTGGTGCATTCAGGGCCAACGGACACGGGACCTTGGCGATCGCAGCAGATCTCTCCAGCGTCGCAGCAGGCGCCGCCGCAACACCGGCTCGCGTCTGTGCACGTAGTGGTGCAGGGGCGCTTTTCGCACTTGCCTGAGCCGTTGCACCACTCGTCGGCGCCGCACTTGGTGCCGCAGCCCCCGCAGTTGCGCGGATCGTTGGCCAAGTTGGTGCACTGCCCACTGCAACACTCCCGAGATGTTCCGCAGGCAGGGCTGCACCCGGTGCTGCCCGCACTACCGGCGCTGCCCCCAGCGCTGCCCGCGCTGCCTCCGCTCCCGCCCGTAGTAGAGGCGTCGGCTCCGCCGCTGCCCCCTCCGGCGCTACCGCCGGCGCCATCATCGGAGCTGCCGCCGCAGCCCAAAGCAAAGAGTGCAGCGAATAGAGCAAAGTGTTTCGGCGTCATCATGTGGGTCTCCCGTCTCGACTACGTTGGGGGCTTGCGTTCATGTTGGCGAGCGCACTTTTCGACGCTGGCTAACCAGCAGACCGAAGATCAGTAGCGATGCCCAGGCAGGGTTATCGCGGCGAGCGTCCGCCCCGCCCAGCGTGCAATTGCAGCCGCCGCCATCAGAAGAAGGACGAGTACCGGTACCCGAAGGTTCTGGACCTGCATCGCTGGAGGAAGCGTCCCTGGAACCCGAATCCACGCGACCAGGAACTCCGACGTTCGCGTCGCTCGCATCCGTTCCCGCATCCACATCGTTCGCATCGGCCCCGCCATCCGTTGGCTGAGCCCAGTGCGTTTGGTGGACGTCAAAGAGAGTGTAGGCGATGCGATATAGATCGTCCCCGACGAACAGCGCGCCGTGGGCTGAAACCAAGCTAAAGCCCGCACCATCGGGATAGTAGTAGCCCCAATAGTCGACGGTAACCGGCTTGCTCTGGACCTGAATGGTCGTGGTGTGGCGCGGACTTACGTCACGGATCTTAGTGAGATCGGTCACGTCGAATAGGTGCTCCCTGGGGCCAGATAGGCAATGCACCCCGGACGCGTGATGCAAGAACCGGCGTGCTCCCTGCACGGAATAAGTCAGCTTGACGGATCCCACCGGGGACTCGAGCTTCTTCTTGAAGAGCGGCTTGAAAACCGACGACGTACACCCCGCTGGGGTCTCGCAGGCGCTAACGTCGTAGATTAACATTTCATAGGGGTTGTGCGTGACTGCAGCGAGTAGAGTCTTCCCGTTCGCTTGCCACATCGCCACGTCCCCGACGTTCGTCAAGGATGGCGGCGACGTGACCAAGAGCGTCGGCTTTGCCGGGTCGATAGCCCGGAAAAGGCGAATGTTGCCCCACGGAAGTGCGGTTGCGATGATATCGTCCACACCTGCCACAGAGGCTGTATTGCCCGGTAGCGATCCAAGAAAAACGCCCTTGCAGGTGGTTGGACTAGTTTGGTTTTCGACGCAGGCGCTGAAGTCGTTTGCGCGCGTGATGTCATAAGCGCGCAACGGTCCGCCAGCCGTGTAGGCGTACCACCGCGAACCACTGGACATGACGTAGGCATCTCGACCACTTGCCGCAAGAGGGTGCTGATAGAGCACCTTCAACGGCGAACCCGGATTCCACCTCCAAATGATCGTGCCGGCCAAGCCCACGCCCACGTATACATAGCCGTCCTTCTCCACCTTTGCGGCGGCACCCGCTTTCATTGGAAAGTTGGTAGCTTCCCCTTGAGGAACCCACTCGGGAGTTGCTCCCTTCTTCCAACCGCTAACGGTGAGTAGTGGCTTTGGGTTTCCAGCGGAGGTTGGCTGCCACACCTGGAAACCGAAGGTCGTGGTCAGGAAAAGGTAGGAGCCAGCGTGATCGATGTCCACCCACAGCGGGTACTTGGAATTGGGAAACTGGAAGCCGTTGAAGTCGGTGCTATCTCGATTTGCAGGTAGCTGCCCCTTGTCCAACGGGCTCAGCTCCCCCCAAAGAACTGAGGGAGCGCCGGACGCCGGCGTAAGAAGTGGGCACGCCGCCCTCACAGGGTCAGCGAGGGCGGTGATCGAAACTCCCAGGACGACAGTTCGCCAATGCATCATGGATCCTTATCACCATTCGGGAGAGCGGCGGTGGTGGCCGCGGCTGCATTTCCGGGGCGAGCTTAGCGACTCAGCATACCAGTGTAGCCGAGGAGGAAGCGGGCTTCCCGGGATTTGTCCATTCGATGTTGACGTGGGCGACGAAGGGCGGAGTGGCGCCGGCCTTGTCGCGGTCGACTTCGACGGTCGCTGCCCCGCGCCCAGAGCTGCGCCTTGTCGCGGACCCGTCTGCGGGCGAAGATGGGGACACGATGCCGAGACTCGCGGTGTTGGCTGGAATTGCGATGGCCTTCGGTGTGGCCTGCGGGGGCAGTTCGGAAAGCGACACCACGGGCCAAAGCGGCGGCTCCGGTGGCACCGGAGCCGCTAGCGGTGGAATCTGCGTCGATCACCAATGAGGTGTCGAACTGCCTGCCAACTGGACCCGCACCGGCGACAAAAGTCGGTGCCAGTGACGCCAGCGGCTCGATAACTTGGAAGCCGAGTGCCAACCCCTTCGAGTTTCCCAAAACCGTGGATACCGACCTCGAGCTGAGCTTTCCATCCACGGCGCCCTGGGTACCCGCAAAGGACGTTCTGAAAGCGATGGACCTGGCCGTCGACGGTTGTTGAGCACGCTCCCGCGGACGGGGTCTGTTGCTATTCGCGGTAGGCCTGGGTCCCGATGAGTTCCCGCACGTGAGTTCCGTCCACGATGATCTGGTCCGGATCCTTGGTGTAGAACTCGGTGTAGCCGCAGCGCCGACACACACCGGCTTCGAGTTCACCGGAGCGCTCGGTCTTCGTCATGGCCAGGCCGAACACCGACCCCACCTGCTTTCGGTAGTGGGCGACCTTCATCGGCGTGGAGGCCTCCGACGTCGCGTACTCGCCGTAGCGGTCGGCGACATGCGTGATGTACAGAATGCGATCGAATTGGCACTTGGGGCAGCGATGTGTCGTTTTCACGCGCGGAGGATAGCCTGTTGCTCCGCGTCCGGTAGTAGCGCACGGGTGGGTATGGCGCGATCAGGTGGTCTCAGAACGAGCTCAGCGTTGCCAAGTGGGGTTTTGGGCGACAGCCGTCAGGTGAGAGCCAGTTGACCGGACACCTTTCTAGTGGGCAGCCCAGCGTTCCAGAACGGGTGGGCTCGAATCGCACCGAAGCGGCTTCAAGACGCCTGCGCACCGCAAAACGCCAGCTAC
The DNA here is from genome assembly GCA_965222375.1 of Polyangiaceae bacterium. GTDB lineage: Bacteria > Myxococcota_A > Polyangia > Polyangiales > Polyangiaceae > JACKEA01. Next base: position 887,730 of record CBDCTZ010000015.1, on the reverse strand, counting down.
AATGGTGGCTACAGCGGTTCGATGCAGTAGGTAATCGAGCCGAGCGAATCCTCACAGATGTTGTCGTGGTACCAGGCCTTGAGGGGGGTGGCTTGGGTCACGGTGACGGTGATGGCGCTGCCAGCATTCGCGGACTCGGCTTGCAGGGCGGATTGCCAAGCTTGTTTTTCGGGCACGAAGCCGGGAAGCTCGCCAAGGTTGCTCTGCACGCTCCAGCATTTGTAGCTGCCGCCGCAGGAAGCGCAGGATGAGGTGAAGCGTCCGTTCCATGGCTTGCTAGCTTTGGTGGTCGCCGCGCCATACATGTACTCGATGCGATACTTGCCCGGTTGCAGCACCGAAGACTTGACGCAGTTCTTGCAGGCAGCGGGGGTGAGCGGGCATTCGCAGGAGCCCTCGATTTCGATCGTGACGAGCTCACCCTTGCAAGTGACACTGCCGCTATCCTGAGGCGGCGGGGAGTCGGGGGTCGCGTCCAGCGCAGGAGCAGCCTCTGGGGCCGCGTCCGTAGTGTGGCCAGCGTCAGGCTGCGTGATGGAGCCTGAATCGACGTCTGGGAAGCTGGCGTCGGTGACGCTCGCGTCGGGCTGGGCCACCCCCGCTCCACCGGACTGCCCGCCTCCGCTCTGGCCTTCGCCCAGGTCGGTTTCCGTCGAGGCGCAACCTCCGCTGAGCCAGAGGGCCGCCAACAACCAACCTGCGCCCCGCCCCAAGCCGCAGTCCTGGCCCTTTCCCCTGATTAGCACTCTCGAGTTCATCAACGACTCCTCCGTTTTCACGTCCGCTGCAGTGCCAGCTGCGCCGGAGGGCCGCCACGAAGGTCTGCTGAGCTGTACTTAGCTCCGGCGGCGGGTGGCCCGAATTGGGCCCTCCAGCTCGGCGAGGGAGCAGCAGCCGAGTCGTAGCCCTACTGCAGGCAGCACACCGTGCGCAGGTCGTCGGGCGTGGCGGTGCCGGAGGTCTTCTTCGTGGGCGAGCAGCTTCCGGCAGTTACGACCGTGGCGCCGGATACGCTGACGGAGAAGGACTTGAAGGGTGTGGTGGGCTTGCAGACGTTTGGTGTGAGGGTCACCGGCGTGCCGCTACACTTGGAACTGCCTGGATAGAAGTTGATGGTGCCGCCGGTGCAACTTCCGCCTGTGGATCCGTTGCACGCGCACGAGCAATCGCGCGAATCCGTGGCGTCGGCATAGAGCGGATGCTTGTTCAAGAAAGGCGAGGGGCAAATCTCGTCGCCGGGCTTTGTGATGCAGAGCTTCGCGGCGAACGGCGCCTTGGGCATGGGGAGACAACTCGAACCCGCAGTGCAACCCGCCCCACTCTTGGCGCCGCCGCATAACTGTTTGGAGGACGTCCACGTGAAAGGCGGAACGCTCTTGGTGCCAGCAGATGGGGAGCAGCTGCCCCCAATCGCAGACAGTGCACCATTGGTGATGGCGTGGGTTTGCGAAAAACTTTGGTTGACTGGGACGCCGTTGCACGCGCTCTCCGGTGGGAACAGCCCGAGCTTGTTTTTCGTGCAGCCCGCGTCGGTGTAGGTGGTTGCGGTCGTCGCACATTTCACGTTTGCCGGCGTCCCACAGCTGCAGCCGGAACACATCGCGGGCGGCGCCACGATGTTCTCCCCGCCCCGTAACTCGACCTTCGAGTAGGGAGCCGGACACGCTGGGTAAGGCGGCGCCCCAACGGAAAACGCGAAGGGCCCCGCCCAACCCGCGGGGGCGTTCGTCACGCAGCTGTATCCACCGCCGGCTAGGCAGTCCGAGTCTGCGCAGTCGGCTTGATTGTCCCCATCGTCGTCGACTCCGTTGTCGCAGATCTCACCCGGCCCCGCGTCACTGCCGCCCGTGGCGCCCGCACCGCCGCCGGAAGCGCCCGCACTGCCGCCGGGTGCGCCGGCGCTCCCGCCGGACGCACCCGCGTTTCCGCCGCCTCCGGTGGCTCCAAGTCCGCCACCGCTGCCTCCGCCCGAAGCGTCAGCGCTTCCGCCCGCGCTGGCGTCGGCGCTCTGGTCGTCGAAGTCGCCATCCACGCCGAGCAGCGTCGAACAGCTCGTGCAAGCGACGGCGACTATCAGCAAGGCTTTCAGCGGCCGCACTCGTGGAGCCTAGCACGCTGGCGAGCAGCCTCACTTCCGCGCAACCCGGCTCGTCTCCCGCCTCAGAATGAGGCACACTAGGTCATGCTTATCGGAACCCGCGCGGCAGTGTTGCTCAGTGTGGGCTGCCTCGTTGCCGCCTGTGACAACGATCCGGGCCCCGTCAAGGACCTCAGTAGTAGCGGCGGTTCGTCGGCTAGCGGTGGCAGCGGAGCAACAGGTGGCGGTGGCGCTACAGGCGGTAGCGGTGGGGCGAGTGGAAGCGCGAGCGGCGGTGCCGCGGGCAGTGGTGGCATCGCGGGCTCTGGGGGTAGCGCGGGCGGCACGGCGGGAAGCGCCGGCTCCGCTGGGAGCGCCGGTTCCGCTGGGAGCGACGGTGGTGCGGGTGCGGCAGGCGCGGATGGTGGTTCCGGCGACGCCGGTCACGACGGCTCTAGTAGCGCCTGCAACTATCTCGTTCAAATCGGAACCCAAGTGACGGCTGCACCCATGGGTGGCAGCGCGCCCTCGCCTGCGGGCGGGAGCATCACGGACGGGTTCTACAAGTTGGTGGGCGTCAACTTGTACGGCGGTGCAACGGGCACGACCTTCTGGCGTTCTCTGCGCTTCGTAGGCAACGAGCTGAAGACCGTGGAGCGCGACGGCACTGCGCCTTCCGACGTCACGTCCTCGGGCACTTACGTCGCGAGCGCCGCGCAAATCACGCGAAGCATCACCTGCCCGAACACCGTCAGCACCAAGCTGGGCTACACCGCGAAGCCGACGTTCTTCACCGCCTACGTCGACCAGGGTGGCGGCAAGATCGCCGAGTTCACATACCAATGGAATAGCAAGTAGCGCTTGCGCAAGCAGCGAAGACCGCAACGCACTCGGCTGGTTCGCGGGCCGCGTGTTTGCCAAGGAGACTCGACGGTGCCGCCAACGCCCTTCGGGCCGAACGCTGGAGCGATGAGCCACGAGGGCCCTTCGGGCCGAGCGCTGGAGCGATGAGCCACGAGGGCCCTTCGGGCCGAACGCTGGAGCGACGAGCCACGAGGGCCCTTCGGGCCGAACGCTGGAGCGATGAGCCACGAGGGCCCTTCGGGCCGAGCGCTGCAGCGATGAGCCGCGGCGCCCCACGCAAGGTCGTGGTGGGGTGCTCCGGCGGGCACCGCAGTGCCAGGTGTCGCGACGTACTGGGGAGCCACAAAGCTCTGCAGCCCCCCAAAAAAGGTGCGCGGATCAGTGCAGCCTTCTGGGCGGTGCTCTCGAACGCTCGGTTCTGTGTGCTCAGTTCTGCGCCAGCGCGCCCTTGTCGCTACGTACCAGGTAGAAGAAGTCACGATAGGAGCGCTTGCGAATGTACTCGTTTTCGGAAAACTCGAAGCCCTTGGCCAAGGCTACGGCCATGCGTTCGGTTCCAGCTTCGGCGGGCTCGAAGAGGACGAACTTGGGATAGGACCAGTTGACGTCCATTTGTGCGACGTCTTTGGCTCCCGCGTGAAACATGCCTCGCGCGATAGCGGCAGCCGTCGTGCTGTTACCGATGCCGACGTACAGCACCTGTGCGTCCTCGCTCAGCCCAACCGCAGAACGCCGAATCACGGTTTCCCCATCCAGAGTGGCGCCCCAGGAACGGTTTTTGGGGTCTCGCAACCCGATGTGCATCTCGCCGTTTTCGTACATGCAGCCTGGCGCCTGCCGGTACCACTTCATCTTGGGTTCCTTTTCCTCGATCTTGTTCCAGGTGGCGATCTCGTAGCTACCGTCTTCGTAGTGGGCAAAGGTGCACGCCTTCTTGCGAGGTTTCACCAGCGTCACGCCTTCGACTTTCATACCGTACCAGCCGTGTTCGGTCATGAAGCCGCCATTGAAGGCCGCAAGAAGCTCTTCTTGGTGCTCTTTCGGAATGGTCGCGGTGCGCTTGTAGTCCATGCCCTCCTTGGTGTGGCTCTTCGGTTCGCGGTAGCCGGCGACGGCTTGCGCCTGAACCCGTCGCAAGTCGACTGCAACGACGAAAAGCTCCGCCCAGGAGCGATTCTTGTCGGGATGCAGCAGGGTTTTGAACATGTAGGCGGGTTCCTTGGGGCGTCGCGGATCCACGATGCGCACCCACTTGCCGTCACCGGGCGCTGACCAACTCTCGTGCACCGGCGGCACGTCTGCGGGGCGAAACGGCGGCAGCGGGGGTGGTCCGTCAGGTCCTGCGTCGACCACCGCGGTGGGCTGTGCGGACTCCTCCGGGGGAACCTCCCAATACGCCTTGGGCTTTTCGTCCTTCTTCCACCAGCGGTTGAAGCGGTCTTCGACTCCGTAGGCGAAGTCCTCCAGTTTGGCGACGCGTTCAGGTCCGATCACTGCACGCAGCGAGTTCGCGATCAGGGGCCCGAGCCATTCCACTCGATGGACTAGAATCCAGAGCACCAAGATCGAAACCGGCAGCCCGATCCCGAGCCCAATCAGCCACTTCTTCAGGCGGCCGCGCGGCGAGCGCTTCTTGGTCGTGGTCTCCTTTTTGGGCGCAGCCTCGGCCATGGGGCGCGAAATGTTAGCCGCCCTCCGCCCTCTGTGCCCATTTCTTGGGTCGGGGGTGTCCGGAAGCTGTCGGCCGGGCCAAAACCCGCGGTATGAAGGCGTAATGAGGCTCGGTTGGTGGCGGAGCGCGAGCGAGGCTTGTCTTGCTGGCGTCGCGGTGGCGCTGCTTTCCGCACCGCTAGCCGCGCAGCCGAAGCCCGAGTCGCCGGCTGACAAGGGGAACGCGGCGGCGAAAAAACCACAGCGGCGTATCGTCGAGTCGCGGGGTGAATCCCAGAGTTCCATTCCGACTCTGCGCCCTCCGTCCACCTCGAAGTTGATGGGCAAGCCCCTGACCCAGGTGAAGTTCGTGACCCTGGGAGGGCGCTGGCAAACCCAGACCACGTTGAAGCGCGTTGTCATCGGCGAAGTCGTGACCGGTGAGCTCACCCGGCGCGCCATGCGGGAGCTACTCGATAGCGGAGGCTTTGCGAGCGTCCGCGCGAAGCTGGAGGCGGACGGTGTGGGCGCTCAGCTCGTGCTGGAGGTGTTGCCGCGTCGCCTGATCGCGTCTTTGCGGATCAAGGGTTCACCTTTGGACGCGGACAGCGTGCTTGCGGCCGCGGAAGTTCGTCAGGGCGGTGAGATCACATCACCGGGCTTGGGTGACTTGGCCGAGCGCTTGGAGAGAATGCACCGCCGTCGAGGCTTTCCAAACGTGCGCGCGGCAGTTACCGCCACGGACACGGACGACCCCCTTCGCGTGGTGCTGTCCGTGCACATCGCTCCTGGCGAACCCTTGCGCGTGACGGAACGTCAATTCGCCGTCTGGCCGAGCACTACTGTCACGGGTATTCGCAAGGCGATAGAGCGATATCCCATCGCGGACGGAGATCGCTACGACACGGAAGTCGTGGAGGCGGCCAACGTCGAATTCGAGAAGTTGCTGCGTGAGCGAGGGTGGCATCGAGCTAGCGTGACTCACAACGCCCAGGTCCGGCCGGATGGGGTGCTCCTTCAGCTGATCGTTCGGGCTGGGCCTCTGATTCGCCCGCGTTTCGAGGGCAATATTCGCTTCGACGATGCCCAGCTTCGCGGCGCATTGGATCTCGAAGACAGTGAAGACCGCGCTCCGGCCACCCTGGTGTCGCGCCTCGGCGAGTTCTACGCGCAGCGTGGCTTTTTCGACGCCGTGATCAACGTCAAGGAACGAGGCAAAGCGGACTCGCCGATCTTGGATCTAGTCTTCCGAGTTCGAGAGGGGCGGCCGGTGCGAGTCGTGGCACGAGAGTTTGCCTGCCTGAGTGGTGCTCGGGGCCCGGCAGACGTAGGCAGCGAAATCGACGGCGTGCTTTCCGAGGAGCTGCCGGGCGGAACTATTCTGGGTTCGGTTGATTCTCGCGTGGTGGACCAGACCTTCGGGCCGAAGCAAACCACTGGCGCTCGCGTCGTACCCTACGAACCCAATCCCTGGCTGACCTACATGCCGGACGTGTACGACCGCGCTCTCAAGCACGTGCGCGACTTGTATCGTTCCGAGGGCTACCTTTCCGTCGTCGTCGGCCCCGCCACGTTGCTGCGGCGTCGCTGCGATCCCCGCACGCAGCCTCACGTATGTCGGCCCGTGGGTCCCCGTCGCCGACCCCGAACGGCCTGCGCCGTGGACGAGGTTCGCGTTCCGCTGCCCGAACCGCCCGTGGATCCATCCCTGACCTGCACGCCGGACGCGGCGAAAGGCATCCGCTGTGAACCCAACGCGGTGCTTCACATTCCGATCAAGATCGGGCCCCAGGCGATGCTCTACGACATCCGCTTCGAAGGGAACAAGCGTTTCACGGAAGAGCGACTCAAGGAAACCGCGGACATGGAGCTGGGCGGGCCGGCGTCCCAGCTTGGCTTGGACAAGGCGCGGCGGCGGCTCCTCGATGACTACGCCGAAGAGGGCTTCGCTTTCGCGGACGTGGAGACGGCCCTCGAGCTTTCGCCGGATCGCACTCGGGCGCGCGCACGCTTCGTCATTGGTGAGCGCGAGCGCGTGATCGTATCGGGCATTGTCGTGCGCGGTGCCCAGCGCACTAACGAGAGCCTGATTCGAAGTCGCGTTGCGCTGGAAGTGGGGCGGCCGTATCGACGGAGTTGGGTGCGGGCCACGGAAGAGCGCCTGGCCACCCTTGGCGTGTTTTCTGCGGTCACCGTCGGCTTCGAAGACCCCTACGTTCCGGCCAAGGAAAAGGTCGTCGTCATCACCGTTCAGGAGCGCAAGCCGCAGTACTTGGATGTGCGTCCCGGGTTTTCGACCGGCGAGGGCTTTCGTTTCACCTTCGAATACGGTCACCGCAACCTGGGTGGTGAAGCCATCCAGCTCACTCTGCGCTCGCAGCTCGGTTATCTGCCAGGCGCGTTCATTCTCGAAAAGGACGTACGTGAGAAGTACGACGAGCTCGACGTGGGGCAGCGCCTCGAGCGGCGCAATAGCGCGACGGTGGAGTTTCCAGATGTTGGCTTGGGGCCGCTGTTTCGACTCAGCGTCGAGGGCATTGATGTGAGGGACAACGCTCGCGACTTCGGCCTCACCAAGGACGCGGGCATCGTGACGCTCATCTTCCGGCCCTCTCGGCGTTTCTCTGCCACCATCGGCGGCTCCCTAGAGTTGAACAACGCAGAGATTTTCGGTTCGACTCAGAAGGGCGCCTTGGAAGAGTACGTGAAGAACAACCCGGCCCGGCGCAGCGCTTTCCGCGTGCCAGAGGGTACGACGGTGGCTGTGGCAGAGCGCCTCGGTGTCACCTGGGATCGTCGGGACAACCCCTTGGGCGCGACGACGGGCACTCTGGTCAGTGCGAGCCTCGAGCACGTGCGTGCAACTCCCGTCGGCGACGAAGACGCCGAGGTGGCGCCAGGCCAGGAAAGCGTTTTCGCGGCCACGGTGAGCCAGTTTCTGCGCCTGTCCAATCGCTTGGCCGCCTATGCGCGGTTCAGCGACAAGGGGCTGGCTCTGGCCGTTTCCTTCCGCTGGGGCGTGAACACTCAGCTGATCCCTGATTCGCGCACCTATCCGGATCGACTGTTCTTTCTTGGTGGCGTTGACTCCTTGCGCGGTTTTCTCCAAGACTCGATGGTTCCCGAGGACATTGCTCAACAGCTGCTCGACCCCAACTCGGGCCTGACGCTCCGCGAAGTCGTCATTCGCGGCGGCGACGCCTTCATCAACCCGCGCGCGGAGCTGCGAATCCCTCTAAGCGGAAGCGTGCAGACTGCCGCATTTCTCGACGCCGGCAACCTGTGGACGAAACCGGAGCTGGTCGAAGTCACTGCGCTTCGCTACGCGGTGGGAAGCGGTTTGCGCATTGGCACGCCCATTGGTCCTCTGGCCTTCGACTATGGTTTCAATGTCGACCGCGTCCTTGACGAGTTCTTCCCTGAGCGCGTCGAACAGCGATTCTGGGAAGACATCGGTGCATTCCACTTCAGCATTGGGCTGTTCTGAGCTGCTGCGTTCGGAACTAGCCGCTGCACTGGGAATTGCAGGAGCCTTTCAAGCAGCCGAGGAAGGCGTTGAAGTCCGTCTGCCCTTTTGGGTGATTGCTCGTACACTTGGATTCGCATGCTGCGTCGGAGCAGGCAGCGTAGCAAGTCAGGATAGCGTTGCAGTCCGTGTTCATCCCGCACGCATCCTGCTGGGCGCTGCAATTGATCGTCGCACAGCCGACGCACGCAGGTGAAAACAAACCGCCGCCGCTGCTGCCTCCCGCACCACCCGTCGATCCGTCGACGCCGGCTTCCGTGCCGCCAGTGCCCCCGCTCCCCGCTGTGCCATCCTTGCCGGCGTCTGTGGTGCAGGACGTTTTCAAGCACTGTTCCAGAGTGGCTGCTGTCGTTGTCGCGCATTCGCAGAAGTTCTGACAGCCGACGCAGCCAGAACAATCTCCGGGTCCACAGGCAGCTGCGGCATCCGCACCCGCTTCGGCGCCAGCACTTCCGCCAACATTGCCCGTCAAGCCGTCGAGGTCATTGGTCACGCTACAGGACAGCGCAAGGAAGGCGGGCAAGCTCGCGGACAACAAACGCCACAAGGACATTCCCAAAGTGTAGTCCAAGCCTGGAGTGTTTCACCAAATCCGTGATTTATGTCAGCGCGACCGAAGCCTTGCCTATCTGCTCTTTGGGATTGGGTTTGGGGTCGACGCGCTTGTGACGCGCTTCGCGATGCCGGAAGAGACAATACCCGAAGGGGTGACCATTGGGTCGGCGCAGGGTCCCTAATCCCTCCATGGGCCACGTTGAACGACGACTCAGTGGGCGGCTTTGCGAAAACGTTGAGGTTGCCGTGCTCAGCCTTTCAAGTCGTCGATCGTCCCTAGCAGTTCTTTGCTGTGCACTGACGGCGTGACCTCTGGAAACACCTTGGCGATCTTGCCCTGCTTGTCGATCACGAAGGTCACTCGTCTTGCATAACCGTTCTGCACGGGCACTTTGAAAGCGGACGCGAGCGGCATTGGAGCTGTTGGATTTCTTTCGCAGCCTGCCGCGGCAGCAAGTGCAAGAACGGCACATCCGAAAACGGCGCTTCCATTCATCAACGGCAGCGTTGTGCCGGCAACCAGACGTCGCAAGCCCGCGCTCCGGTGCGCCGGGGGGATGGCGCTTCCAGGGCTTGCCCGGGCCTTGTGGCCAAGCAAGCGGGCGCCATGCCGCTGGGTGCTGGGCAAGTGGGCTCGCGCAAAGGGTGCGCCGCGGCGTCAGGGTGTCTGCAAGTTCGGCAGTGAGGTCCGGTGTATTGGTGCTTTATCCGGCGACGTTTCTGGCATGTCGAGTGCATGGACCCCGGGAATGCCGGACGCAGCCCCGATTCGAAAACAGCTGTGCGATGACCACGAGCGCCTCGACAAGTTGTTCGCGGAACTGCTCGACGCGGTGGAAGGAGCGGACGCTCCGACCATTTCCCGAACTTGGACAGAATTCGAAACGGGGCTGCTGGCGCACTTCGACGCGGAGGAAAGTCAGGTATTTCCACTCTTGTCCGCGGACCACGCGGCGGAGGTCGAGGTGGCACAGCGACAGCACGCGCACATTCGTCGATTGGTTGCGGAACTAGGTGTCCGCGCCGACCTGCAGACTATCCGTCTGGAAGTCGCCCAGGAATTGATTCGAAGGCTCCGCGAGCACGCCCACTACGAGGACGTGACCGTCTACTGCTGGGCCGAGGAGATGCCGGGAAGCGGACAGCGCGCGAGCATGATCCAACAGTTGTTCAGCCGCCGCAGTGCCTAGCTGGAGGTGCAAAGGAACAGGCCTCACGCAGGAGCGCGGAAATACGGGACCCTGCGGGAATGGTGCGAACGGTGGCCAATGCGCGGAACACTACCGGAACGATGCGGAGATTGGTCCTGTCGACGGCTGCCGCGCTTGCGCTGACGGCCTGCCCCGAAAGAAGTGAACCCAGCGGCGGAGAATCGACATGCATGCCCGCCGCGGAGTCCATCAAGAACGCAAAGCCCCATCGCAATGCTCCCGCGCCCTACGGAAACTGCGCTGTTGGCGTGTTCGCCCATTGCGGCGGCGGCAAGGGCAAGCGTGGCAGCCTGTGCAGTCGCAGCCTAGACAAAGCGGCGACGGCAGAGGCGCGGAAGATGACGCCCGACGCCTGTTGCTACGTTCCGGCGGATTAGACGGAGCCAAGTTTCGCAGCGTGCTCGATGACCGAAGCGCCGGTGAAACTCTGCAATGACTGAAGCACCCTCCAGCGGGTGACCGTCATCGACGATGGGGAGGTGTCCGCGAGTCGCCAAGGCGGCCTTGGAACAGTCTGTCCGGTCCCTTTTGGCACCAGAGCATGACAGTGGCTGCCAAGCGCACTCCCGCGCGGCCGGGGGCTTGGACCGCATCGCAGAGTCGTGCAGAACTTGCACGACTGGCAATCGTGGGACATGCGGTCGTAGGCTCGTGTCCGCGCCTTGTTGGTTGGAGGCGACGCGATCCTACTTGGGCTCGTACTCCGCCCAAGGGTTGCCTGTCGAGATAGTGGGCTCGCCCACTTTGCGCCTTGCTGCTCGGAAACTCGATCTTGAAGGCGCTGGGGGAGCACGCAGGCCCCTTCGGCCGACGAAGTCCCCATCGCATCGCAGCGCGGGTTCAAAGCGCCAGGTTGATGGTTCGTACGTCCAGGCACGAGGGCCCGCGAGAAGTTGGTCCCGATCCTGCATTGTCCGTCGCATGGAACTCAGGGCGGGGAAGTGTCCGGTGTGTTTGGTTGGTGTGCTGGAGGTGTGGGAAGTGGCGTGCTCCGATTGCGGGCGGGCCAAGTACGCCACGTTCGATCACGACCGTAAGTCGGAGCTGGTTCGAGCCTATGAGGTGGTTTGCTGTGTGGTTTCAGGTGTGCGTGCGCTTCATCGCCCGTGCCGCTGCGGCGCGTCGGGACCGTGCGCGGGCGGGGGCCGGGAAAAGCTCGCCGTCTAGGGTGCCAGAAACTGGTCGCTGGCCCTCGCGTTGGAACTGACAGAAATCACCTAGAAACCGCCCGTGCACAATTCTTATTGAAAACGACTTTCAATTGCAATAAACCTCAGGACCCCTTGGAGGTCAGGATGCGTGGATTGCTATTTGGGTTCTTTGCCGTGGTGGCCGCCGCGGGTTGCGGTAGCGATGAGGCCACGGACACCGCCAACACAGGAGGCGCTGGTGGGAGTGGCGGTGTGGGTTGCGCCCCGGCCTACGCCTACGTCAGTCGGTTTGACGCCAGCACGAGCAGCGTCAGCCATAGCGGGCAGGCATGGCGCCATGTCGCGATGGTGGATCTGACCTCGCGCATCAAGGGCCTGACGGAGCGGATCGACAAGAACGAGCTCCAGCCGGCGCCCACAACCGTGGTGGCCGAGCTGGACTTCTTCCTCCGCTTCAACCCGGACAATGGGAACCAGCCGATTGCCTTTTCGAGCGAGCTGCCTCTCGCGCAGAAGACCTACGACGACATCTCGAAGGACAAGAACCTGATCGACAAGCTGGCAGGCAACGACAGCAAGACAGACCACAAGGACTGGGACGACGGGACTTCCTTCGTCGGTTGGCCGGGTGTGGCATCGCCGCAAGCGCTCGTCGACCAGTGGTTCAGCGAGATCGAGCAAAACGCCATCGATCATGCCAACGCACCCCGCAAAGGTCCCGGTGACGTCGACCTACCGGTGCACGTCACGGCGGATGGTCGCGATCTCAAGGAACTCGTTGCCAAGTTCGTGACTGGCGCGGTGGCGTTTTCCCAGGGCACCGACGATTACTTGGACGACGACGTTGCCGACAAGGGACTGCTGGCGCCCAACACCCAAGACGACACCAAGCCCTATACGGTGCTCGAGCACGCCTGGGACGAGGGCTTCGGCTACTTCGGTGCCAGTCACGAGTATCCGACGTTCACAGATGAAGAACTCGCGGGCAAAGGCGGCCGCCCCGAGTACAAGGTTGCTCACCACGATACGAGTTGCGACGGAACCCTCGATCTGACCAGCGAGGTCAACTTCGGGCATTCCGTAAATGCCGGAAAACGCGATTTTGGGAGCGCTGATGGCGCCAAGACGGACCTCACCAAGGACGCCTGGGAAGCATTCACCGAGGGGCGCGACATCATTGCCGCCGCAAAGGGTGGCACCCTGATGGCAGATGAGCTTGCCAAGCTGAAGCTGGCCAGGGACCGTGCTGTGCTGGCCTGGGAAAAGGCAATCGCGGCAACCGTCGTGCACTACATCAACGACGTGCTTGCGGACATGTCCGAGATCGGAAGCGCCAAGTACTCACTACTGGATCATGCGAAGCATTGGAGCGAGCTGAAGGGCTTCGTGCTGATTCTGCAGTTCAATCCGCGCAAGAAGCTCAGCGACGCGGACTTTGCGAGTGTGCACGACAAGGTGGGCGTGGCACCTGTGCTCGAAGCGGCGGGCACAGCCGCCCTGGACGAATACAAGCAGAAGCTGCGAGAGGCGAGGGGCACCTTGGCCTCCGCCTACGGTTTCGACCCCAAGAACGTTGGGGACGACGACGGCAAAAACGGATGGTGAGAGGAAGCTGGCTCGGGACCCTGGGCGCCAGTCTCGCCCTGACAGCCATCGCATTCGCGATGGCCTCGTCGTCTGCATGCGGTGAAGACGGTGGCGGGAAGAAGAAGGAGTCCGTGGATCCGGCTCGGACCAAGGTGCTCGAGAGCTCAGCGCAGTGCGCATTGGACATGAGCCGCGAGTTTTCGACCAAGGCGGATGCGTTGGTCTTAGCAGCAGCGGCGCTGGAGGCAGCTCCTACAGACGCCGCGCTGCAAGGCGCTGCCCGCACCGCCTGGCAAGATGCCATGAGCACATGGCAGCGCAGTGAGATGATGCAGTTCGGTCCCGCTGCCTCGAGCTCTGCAGCTGTGGGTGGAGCGGACTTGCGGGACGAAATCTACTCCTGGCCTCTGGTCAGCACCTGCCGGGTCGATCAGAAGATTGTTGAGCAGCTTTGGAAGGGGGACTTCGCTGCGGAGGCAGTGAACGCTCGAGGTCTCGACTCGATCGAGTATTTGCTATTCCACAGCGGGCCGGAGAACGACTGCGCGGCGACGAACTTGATCAACACCGACGGGTCATGGGCAGCCATCACCGACTTGGATCTGCGCCGCGCTGCGTACGCCCATGCTGCCGCCAAAGACGTTCAGACTTGGGCAAACGCGCTGAAAAGCGCGTGGGAGCCAGGGGAGGGCGACTTCTTCGCGAGTTTGTCCCAGGCCGGCAAGAGCGGCCCCTATCCGTCCCAGAAGGAGGCGCTCAATGCTGTGAGCGACGGGTTGTTCTACGTCGAACTCGTGGTCAAGGACACAAAGCTGGCAAAGCCCTTGGGGATGACTCCGGAGTGCGTTGCCGCGAGCTGCCCCGAGACGCTCGAGCACCAGACCGCTAAGCGGGCAAAGCAGAGCATTTCAGACAACATGGCGGGATTCGAGATGCTGTATCGGGGCTGTGGCGCCGACGCGACAGGATTCGACGGTCTGTTGCGCGAGCGCGGTGCCGCGAGCATTGCAGACAAGATCGACGCCGCTCTGCTCGACGTAAACGCCAAGATTGGCGCAATAGAAGAAGACGACCTCGTGGAAGCCTTGGCGAACGACCAGCCAAGCGTCCTTGCGCTGTACGAAGCAGTGAAGCGTCTGACCGACGTACTCAAGACTGAGTTCGTGATGGTGTTGGACGTCGAGATCCCTCAATCCGTCGGCGGGGACAATGACTGACGTGCCGCCATCGACGGGCAAGCCTTCCTCGGAAGGGCGATGGACTCCCTGAATCTCGTGCTCCGTTCGGCGCTCGAGCCTATCTTGCGCCTGGGATCATCCAGTGCGCGCGTGTTCTGGCCCTATTTGCTCGCGGCTGGACTGCTCGCGACTGCTGTCTGGGCGTTGAAGCTTCGCAGCCGAGTGTCCTTGCGGCGCTTCCTCCTGCCTCGAGAGATCTGGTTGCACCGCTCGGCATTGTTCGATCTGCGTTGGATGTTCGTGCGTGCCTTGCTCGGGGCGCTGCTGCTTTGGCCCTTCACGGTTTCGGCGGCACATGTGGGCGTGAAGATCAGCGTGGTGCTGAGCGGAGTGCTTGGCCCTGGCCCCGGGGCGAGCGCTGGGCCATGGCTCGTGATTGGCGCTTTCAGCTTGACTGGGTTCTTCGCCGAAGACCTGACGCGCTACGTGGTCCATCGCCTATCCCATCGCGTGCCCGCGCTGTGGGAGCTGCACAAAGTGCATCATTCCGCTGAGGTGCTCACGCCTTTCACGGTGTATCGCACACACCCGATAGAGAGTGTGCTCATGCGCGCCGGCGCGGCGACGGGCGTCGGGGTTGCGGCCGGCGTGTGCGCTTGGTTGTTTCGCGGGCGTATCACTGCTTGGGAAATTCTGGGCGTGCACGGCCTGGGCTTCGCTTGGAACATGTTGGGCTCCAACTTGCGGCACTCCCATGTGTGGTTGTCCTTCGGTCGGGTGCTCGAGCACGTGTTCATCAGCCCGGCTCAGCATCAGATCCACCACAGCCAAGAAGAACGCCATCACGATCGAAACTTCGGTTCGACCTTCGCACTCTGGGACTGGCTTGGCGGTTCCCTCTACGTGACCCGGGGTCGTGAGCAGGTGCGCTTCGGTCTGCCTTCGGATCAGACAAACCACCAGCCGCGGATCTTCTCCGCACTGCTTTCGCCCCTCAGGGCTGCGGCGCTGACGTTGCTTCCCCGTCGCTCGGCGCGTGCTCAAGCGGTGGGCGCGGGGGCCCTCACGCTGCTGGCGTTGGATGGGTCCACCGCAGGAGCGCAGGAGGTCGGTGAAGGAGAGGTCATCGACGTCGTCGCGAGTTCCGATCCAGATGCCAAGCCCGAACCTCCGCCGCCACCCCCGCCTACGCCGCCCCAGGCGGATGCCGGGGAATCAGGTTCAGAGCCCGCGCCAGAGCCCGCGCCACCGACGGCGCCAGGCCCTGCACCTGTTACAGAGAAGGACGCCGGCTCGGGCGACGCTGAAGAAGAAGAAGCGATGGGCGTCGTCGTGATGGGATCTCGCGCTGCGCGGGCATCGGGCAGCATCCAAGTCATGGACGAAAAGCGCCTCGGGCGTTTCGAGCACGACAATCCGCATCAAGTGCTGCTGAGCGCCCCCGGCGTCTACCTGCGCGTGGAAGATGGATTCGGGCTACGGCCCAATATCGGAATACGTGGCGCGTCATCGGATCGCAGCAAGAAGGTCACGCTGCTGGAAGATGGGGTGTTGTTTGCCCCGGCGCCCTATTCGGCGCCCGCCGCCTACTACTTTCCTTTGATCACGCGCATGGCTTCGGTGCGGGTCATCAAGGGTCCGTCGTCGATTCCCTACGGCCCCCAGTCCATTGGCGGCGCCGTGGACTTGCGCACGCGCTACATCCCAAACCCTGGCGCCGGCATGGTCGACGCGGGCTTTGGCAGCTACGGCTACGGCAAGCTCCACGCCTGGTACGGCACCAGTGATGAACGCTCGGGCCTCCTCGTCGAAGGCGTGCACGTCCGCAGTGACGGCTTCAAGGAGCTGGACGGAGGTGGGGACACGGGCTTTTACCGCAACGAGTGGATGCTTAAAGGGCGATACCTGATCGATCCCACCGCGGAGATCCCCCAAGAACTGCGAGTGAAGCTGGGCTACTCCGACGAGGTGTCCAACGAGACCTACACAGGGCTCACGGACGCGGACTTCCGAGACAACCCACTGCGCCGCTATCGCGTGACCGCCGGCGACCAAATGAAGTGGCGCCGCACCCAGGTCGAATTGCGGCATATCGCTACATTCTCGCCGGAGGTGGAACTCGAGACGGTGCTCTACCGCAACGACCTCGACCGTGTCTGGACCCGCGCGCACGGTTTCGTTGGGGCCGGCTTCGCGGACGTGCTTCGCAATCCGACGGGCGCCCGCCGGGTCTACTACGACGTCATGCGTGGGCAGCAAGACTCCGCGTCCGCCGACGAAAACGTCCTGATCGGGCCCAACGCCCGGACTTTTGTTTCCCAGGGAGTGCAAAGCACGGCCCATGTGCGTGGCAAGACCGGGCGCGTCTACCACAGCGCCGAGTACGGCGTGCGCTTTCACAACGACCGCACCAGTCGTCTGCAGACTCGGGATACCTTCAGCATGCAGTCCGGTCGGCTGAGCTTGCAGCAGGTGCCCACGAATACGGTGACCCAAAACAAGGCGTCGACGCAGGCCGTGGCGTTCCATGCCACGAATGCCATGACCTTCGGCTACTTCACGGCAACGCCGGGGGTGCGGGTCGAGATGATTCGCTGGAAGTACGATGACGCCCTGACGGATACGCACCAGGCTGATGGCTACAGTGTGCTGCTGCCTGGGTTGGGCTTGTACCAGGCACTGACCCGGGACTTTGGTGTACTTGCCGGCGTGTACCGCGGATTTTCGCCGGCTGCGCCTGGGCCAACCCGGGCGCAGCCCGAGAAAGCGTGGAACTACGAAGCGGGAGCCCGCTACTCCAAACGCCGGACCCGCTTCGAGGCGATTGGCTTTTTCAACGACTATCAGAATCTGACCGATGTCTGCACGACATCAAACGGCTGCCTGGACGCGAATCTGGATCGACAGTTCGATGCGGGCTCCGTCCACGTGTACGGCTTGGAACTGTACGGTGATCATACGTTTCAGCTAAATGGCGCTACCCTGCCCACGAGCCTGGCATACACTTACACTCGCTCCCGGTTCACCCACGGATTCCAGAGCGAAGATCCCTTGTGGGGCGATGTCGAGGAAGGCGACGAACTCCCGTACGTACCCAGGCACCAAGCGCAGCTGAGCGTGGGCTTGGAAACCGACGAGTGGGGATTGGTCAGCAGCGGGACCTTCATCGACCGCATGCGCGAGAGTGCGGGCAGCGGTGAGCCCGCAGATGACGACGTCACGGACCGGCAGTTCTTGGTCGACCTGGGTGGGCACTTCGTCCCCTGGAGCAAGGCGCGGGTCTACTTGAACGTGAAGAACGTGATGAACGAGGCGTACCTCGTGTCTCGACGTCCCGCGGGCGCGCGACCCAACACGCCCCGCAGCCTGCAGCTGGGCTTCAAGCAGGGGTTTTAGGCTGCTCGTCCCGACGGGCCTCAAGGAGCGCCATCGATCAGCTCGCCGCATGCGGAGGCGCGAGCTACGCGGGCGTGTTTCGCGACGTGCTTGCGGCCATGTGGCCCAAGCTAGTCGCCTCGCGCAACGAGATGCTCGCTTTCATGCGCTAGATTTCTTGTGCTTCAGCACTGTCACCGCTTTGCCCGGTGCGCCCTCCCACTCTTCGCCTTCGGAGTTGTCCTGGTGGGGTCCTTCGTGCCCCTTCTCTAGGGCACATGCGAGTTGCACACGCCGCTCTGCAACGTTAGTGGACGTGCCGGCGATCTCCCGAGTCACGATCAAGATGGCGCGCGATTCGCACTGCATGGGGACGCCAGGGATACTAGTGACGGTATGCTCTCCGTCAATCGCGAGCATCCATGCAAGCGCATTGATTTCCAGCTTCTCGCCGCCGCCGCGCAGGGGATGCGCACTTGGCGCGGCGCGCAATCGCGAGCTGTGTGCCCGGAGCCCGAAAGTGATGGGTCTCAGGGTGTCGACGCAGGTCGGCACGCGGGTTGCTGCACATTTGGGCGCTTTGCTCGCTGACGCCGACGATTGCCCGCCCACGGCCCGCACGCTGCCTCGTGTGCACACCACTGCTGCCTACGGCTGCGTGCCCCCCGTGCTGGCAGAAGGTTCAGTGCTGTCCGAAACCTACCGCGTGATACGTCGCTTGGCGGAGGGCGCCATGGGGGCCGTCTACGAGGCGGCGCACCTCCGGGTTGGGCGACGCGTCGCCATCAAGGTTCTGCGAGACGAGTTTCGCAAGAATCCTGAGGCGCTTGCACGTTTCCGCCGCGAGGCGGAGACCATCGGCCGTTTGCAGAATCCGCACATCGTGCAGGTTTTTGACGTGCACGAGACGCCTCATGGCGACCCCTACTTCGTAATGGAGTTCCTTCAAGGGGAATCCCTAGCGGAGCGCCTTTTCCGCGAGAGAAGGTTCCCGATGGCGAAGGCGTTGGCGCTCACGTCCCAAATCGCGTCCGCTCTGGCTTCGGCTCACGCTCAAGGCGTTGTGCATAGGGACCTCAAGCCCGACAACATCTTCTTGGTCGATGTTCCTGACCAGCCACCCTTCGTGAAGATCTTGGACTTCGGGATCGCCTCAGCTCAGGACGGCCGCGGCCGAGTTACCAATGAACACACGGCCTTGGGCACGCCGGAGTACATGGCACCGGAGCAAGCCCTCGCTGGGCGTGAGATCGACCACCGTGCGGATCAATTCGCTCTTGCGGTCGTTGTCTACGAAATGGCGGCTGGGTTTCCCCCGTTCCGCGGCGACGATCCGATGGCGGTGCTGTATCAGGTCGTGCATGAAGACTGTAAACCGCTACATGCCGCTGCGCCCTGGGTGCCCGCGGTCTTTGACGACGTGATAGGGCGCGCTCTGTCGAAGCTACCCAAGGATCGATTTACGAGCATTTCCCAGTTCGCCTGGGCGCTTGAGAATGCCGCCCGCAACGTGGGTGTGAACGAGACGCAGAAGGCGATTCCGAAGGCGAAGGTGCCGGGTCACAAGGTGACGCCCAAAGGCGGCCTGCTCTACAGCGTTGCTCCGCCAGCTCCGGATGTCTCGCCGTCGGATGCCAAGCCAGCGGCGAAACTCGACGCCGCGAGCCCCGCGCAGGGTCCCCTCGAGCCGGAACATCCCCCTAGCGCGCATGACGACGACGAGCATGGGCGCTACCGCCGGCGCGCGA
Organism: Polyangiaceae bacterium; assembly: GCA_965222375.1. GTDB lineage: Bacteria > Myxococcota_A > Polyangia > Polyangiales > Polyangiaceae > JACKEA01. The sequence continues at coordinate 868,808 of CBDCTZ010000015.1, read as the reverse complement.
AACGCTTGTTCGAAGAGGCCACGCAGGCCTCCAAAGAAGACCGCCTGGACGACGCGGTCTACGCGGCCGAGCGGCTCTTCGACTTGGCCATGCATCATCGCGATGCCGAGACCTATGAAATGATGGCGCGTATAGTCCCGACACTGAATCGGATCTTCGAACGCCGACTCGGCACTCTGGACACCATGCTGGTGTGCGCTCCTGTGGATCCCCGCCGACTGAACCTCACGCCCAGTGCCGCGAGCTTGATCGAACACGTCGACGGTGGGGCCACGGTCGGGCACGTGCTTTCCTCTTGCGGGATCCCGAGACGAGACGCAGTGCGCATGCTCGCCGGTCTGTTGCGCCGCGGAGCGCTTCGCTCCGGTGCGCACTAGCGGCCGGCTCAGGCGCGCTCGATCAGGCCGGCGGCACCCATGCCGCCGCCGATGCACATGCTGACGACGCCATACTTGCCGCCTCGGCGCTCGAGCTCTCGAATGATCGTCGCTACCAGCTTGGCGCCGGTGCAGCCTAGCGGATGGCCGAGAGCAATGGCTCCACCGTTGGGGTTCAACTTCTCGTCGGGGATGCTCAGCTCCCTCTGCACGTAGACGCACTGCGAGGCGAAAGCCTCGTTGATTTCAAAGACGTTGATATCCTTCAGGGATAGCCCGGTGCGCTCGAATAGCTTTCGAATCGCTGGCGCGGGGCCGATGCCCATGATCGCCGGGTCCACGCCCACGGTCGTGAACTGGCGGAACCATGCCTTCGGTTTCACACCCAGCTTTTCCGACGTGGCCTTCGTAGTCAGGATGGCAGCCGCCGCCCCATCTGACAGTGGAGAGGCGTTGCCTGGTGTGACGGACCCCTTCGCTGAGAACGCTGGCCGCAGCTTGGCCAGCCCCTCAGCCGTCGTCTCTTCACGAATCAGTTCGTCGGTCTTGAACTCGAACTCCTTGCGCTTCCCCTGGTCGAAACCAATGCCGCGAACGCTGACAATCTCGTCATCGAAGTTGCCGGCTTTGCGGGCAGCGGTGGCCTTTTGCTGGCTCTTGAGGGCGAAGGCGTCCTGCTGCTCTCGGCTGACCTCGAACTTCTGCGCGACGTTCTCCGCTGTGATTCCCATGGGCGTGTATACACTGGAGTAGTTCTCCATGGCCTCCGGGCTGGCGCTGATCTTGTAGCCGGTCATCGGCACCATGCTCATGCTCTCCACGCCGCCGGCCACGACAATGTCGTGATTGCCGAGAGCCAGTGCACCCGCACCCAGCGCCATCGCCTGCAGCCCACTGGAACAGAACCGATTGATTGTCATTGCGCTGGTCTCCTCGGGCAGTCCGCCCAGAAACCCTGCGACCCGCGCAACGTTCAAGCCCTGCTCTCCCTCGGGCATGGCGCAGCCGAGTACGAGATCGTCGATCATCTCCGGCTTCACTTGCGGTACGCGCGCCAATAGGGCGCGAATCACGTCCCCCGCGAGTTCGTCCGGGCGCTTTAGCACCAAGGAGCCCTTATGTGCGCGGCCAACAGCGGAGCGGACGGATTCGAGAATGGCGATGTCAGTCATGCGGGCAGGTGTAGCGGCCTCCGGCCCCGGCGTCGAGGGGCGATATGATCGAAGGGGTTGCGCGGCTTCGGGAACTGTCTGCTCGGGAGTTCAGCCCCTGAACCCGTCAGCGCGGGGGGCCGCCGCCACACTGGGCTGCCGGCAGGTGCAAGCGGTTGTTCTTCTCTTTGCACTCGTCGGATTTGCCGCCGCTGCCGTCGTCGTCGGCGACGAACCACAGGTCCACGGGACCATCCGGCGGATTGGCGTAGACGCAGCTCACGGTTTCGCAGCTTCCCGGAGCCAAAGCCGCGGCGGTTTGTGTCGAACAGATCACCGTTCCACCCGTCGCCGGATCACCCAGGTAGAAAGTGCCAGGGATCCCCGCAGGCGCCTGCAGCGTGCCCCGATTGCAGAGCTGAGCCTTAAGCGTCCAGCTCGCGACACAATCGTCTTGCGGAGTCGCTGGCTCGCCGCCGGTCAAGTCCGTCTTGGGTGGCTTGTGGGTGATCAGCCCCTGCACGTTCTGGCGATAATTGTTGAAGCTGTCCCAGTTGTTCTTCTCGACCAGCGGAATTGTGACGTCGTCGTTGACGTTCGTGATGTGATACGTGTGCTGGTTCCAGATCGCGCGGGAGGGCATCCAGCGATTGGCCGGATCTTGCAGCACGAAAATGCCTTGCTGTGCACCCGTATGCGGCAGCTTCAAATCCGGCTCCGTCGTGCAACCGAAACCGGCGCCACTGCCATGCGTGGGCACGATGAGGTCCGCATGATTGTCGTTGTCCACGTCGGCGATGACCGGGTTTTCCAAGATCGTGCCGCTGGTCAGGGGCTGGGCAAAGCGCACTTGGCCCGTGGTTCCGTCGTAGACGCGTAGCCAGCACTCGTCGCGGTACACGACCTCTGCCTTGCCGTCGCCGTTGAAGTCGAAGACGCTGCTGCCCGTCGAGCCCGAGGAGTTGTCCTTGGTGGGCTTCAGCCAGCGAATGCCCGGGGACTGGCAGAACGAGGGTAGGGGCGTTGCGGTGCACTCCTTGTCGAACACGACGTAGCCGGTAAAGCCGGCGGAGCCGACTTCAGGCTCCCCGTCGCCGTCGAAGTCCGCCACCGTGGGGGGACCGCCCCACTTCTGGCCGAAACTATACGGACCGAACACGACGTTGCCGGTCTTCGGGTGATAGATGCGGATCTGCCCGGCCGAGCCCGACTGGGACGTGATCAACACCACCTCGGGCTCTGGGGTGGATTTGTCCCACTGAGCAATCGCGACGTAACCCCCACCAAAGGACGAAACCCCAGGAGGAGTCTCGTCCGCCCCGGTGATGCCGTCGAAGATACGATTGCCGCTGATGATTTCGCCCTTGCCATCCAGGTCCACGTCGGCGGCAGCGGTCATCACACCCCAGTGCCCCCCCGTGACGGGTTTGTTGAAGAGGACCGTTAAGGTGCCGCCCGAGAGTCGCAAGACTTGACCCGCGTAGACAATCTCCGGCGGGCCTTGGCCGTCCAAGTTCACCAAGGCGGCGCCTCCGTCCTTGAAGCTGCCGCCCGTGGTCGCGGGGGTCGGACTAGTCGCCACGACATTGCCGGTGTTGTCGAATACGACTACGCGGTTGTCGCCTTGTATGCCGACGATCTCTGGCTTGCCGTCCCCGGTGAGATCGCCAATGGCCAGCTGAGTTCGCGTGCCGAGGTTTGCAGGCTTCATGAACACTTCGGCGCAAGTGTCGCCACGCAGCGCAACCAACGACCCACCCGAGAGCCCCGTTCCGAACGTGGGAAACAAGATCTCTGGCTTCTTGTCGCCATCCAGATCTGCGACCATGGGGGTGGAAATCACGGCCGTCTTGGTCCACGAGCAGCGCACCACGGGCTCTTTGAGCTGCTCTGCCGCGAACCCCTCGCCGGTGCACTCGAGGTCGTTTTGCTTGGTGGTGCCGCCAAAGGGAATGCAGCGACCGTTCTCGCAGTAGCTGTCGTTTTCGCAATCGTCGTCGCCGTTGGCGTCCACGGTGCAGGGGCCGAAGTCGTCAACGCATTGCCCCATCAGGCAGTACTTGCCGTTTGCGCAAGGCACTGCCGGGCAGTCCCCAGTACTCGCGTCGGTATTGATGCCGGCACCGCTACCGCCATTCGCCGCGCTTGCGCCCGTGCCAGCGTTGGCGGCTCCACCACCAAAGCCACCGGGGCCGACGCTTCCGCCGCCCGAATCCGTGGACGAGCATGCGCTCCACAGTACGAAAGGCGAAAGACCAAGCAATGCAAGATATCTCCGAAGTGCCATGGTTTCCGAAGACTAGCCGCCGACGCAGGGCGGCGCAATTGAGGCCAGATGGCGCTGGAGCCCAGTTTTCGCTATCAACACGACAAAGGAGTGCATTGCCCATGACGACTCGAGCCACTTTCATGTCCCTCGCCTGCATCGGCGTGTTCGCGCTTTCCGGCGCTTGTAGCAGTGACGACTCGGACTCACCGAGCAGCGGGGGCGCAAGCGGGACAGGTGGCGCCAGTGGTGGCGCTTCCGGTAGCGGCGGCTCAACTGCAGGCAGTGGTGGATCGACCGGCGGATCTGCGGGAAGTGGCGGTGCGACCGGTGGCGCAGCAGGTGCGACCGGTGGCGCAGCAGGTGCAAGCGGAGGAGCAGGTGGCGCTACCGGTGGCGCGGGTGGCGCGTCGGGCGGATCCGCTGGTGCATCGGGCGGCGCCGGTGGCGCTGCCGTGGTCACTCTGTGCAGTTGCACCGAAGCCGCAGCGACAGATCTCACCGCGCAATCTTCGGTGACGATCACTTTCACCTGCTGCAGCTACGATCAGCCGTGCGTCAAAGTGAAGGCTGGCACGAAGGTGACGTGGTCTGGGAGCTTCTCGTTCCATCCTCTGGCTCCCTTTGCTTCCCTCGGCACCCTGCCGAACCCGACCCCAGCTACGACGAGCGGCAGCTCCGTTGAAGCGACCTTCTCGAACCCTGGCGCGTACGGCTACCTCTGCACCAGCCATGGCTCCGAGGCGGCAACCGGCGGCGGGATGTGCGGCGCGGTCTTCGTCGTGCCCTAACGCTGCGACAATCCGGGCATTGAGCTGAGTCATGAAACTGTCGGTGCTGGTCACGACCTACGGTCGGCGACCCTACATCGAGCGCTGCATCGACTCGCTTTTGGCGCAAAACAGGCTGCCGGATGAGGTCGTGCTCGTCACCCGCGTCGGAGACACGGACACCGAGGACTTTGTCGAAGAGACGCTACAAACCTACCGCGGCCCTGCGGTTTTTCGGCACGGTCGTGTCACTGAGCCCGGCGTGCTCGCGGCGAATCGTGTTGGCATGAAGCTGCTGACCGGCAACATCGTGTGCTTCATCGATGATGATGCTGCTGCCTGGCCGGATTGGCTGGAGCGCATCGAGCACTGGTTCGATTCGGATCCGAAGCTGGGCGCCGTGGGCGGTCGAGACATCATACACACCGAGCGTGGCGTCGTGGAAAGTTCGGCGACGACGGTGGGTCGGATCTATTGGTTCGGCAAGATCGTCGGCAACCACGAGAAGCACTTCGATGGTGTCGCCTACGCGGAGCATCTCAAGGGTGTGAACATGAGCTATCGCTGCGAGCTGATGCCCGAATTCGACGAACGCATCCTAGGCAATGCCCACCACTACGAAACCGATCTGGGCTTTGCCGTGCGCAAGCAGGGGTACCGTATTCTCTTCGACGGCTCACTCACCGTGGATCACTACCAAGATGCTCCGCGCCATCTTGCGGGTGCTCGCCCGGGAGCGGACGCTGAGAAAGCCTACTTCATCCAACACAACTGCGTGTATGTGATGATGAAAAACCTGGGTCCCGGTCGTCGTGGCGCGTTTCTCGTCTACAGCTTCTTGATCGACGCATTTTCAATCCTCGGCCGCGCCGCCATGCGCGAGCCCGGCGTCACTCCGAGAACCGTGCTCGCCACGTACCGGGGCAAACTCGCTGGCCTGCGGGAGTTCGTGTCAGCGGCGCGAGCTCGCTGATGCAACGATTGTCTCCGTGCCTCGTAGCGAGCCCTTTCGTGTCGGCAGCGCGAGCTCGCTGATGCAACGATTGTCTCCGTGCCTCGTAGCGAGCCCTTTCGTGTCGGCAGCGCGAGCTCGCTGATGCAACGATTGTCTCCGTGCCTCGCAGCGATCCCTGTGAATGACCGCTACTTGTCCAGGCGCTGTACGCCCGCCGGGACGACCGATGGAGCGCCCGGACCGGAAAGACTTCCCGCGTTCATCCAGAACACCGACTTGGAGTTGGCCGCTACAGCCATGGGCCGACCTTGGTCCTTGACGAGCTCCTCGGGTGTGGGCGAATCCGTGTCCAAGGCAATGCGCATGAGCCGTCCGTCCGTAAACCACGCACAGGTGCCGATTTCCGTGTAGTACAGATGGCAACCGTCCGCGGCCATGGACGTGATCGCGCCCACCTTGCCGGTCAGCGCCTTCAGTTTCGTCCCATCCTTGCCCACACGATAGAGCGTGCTCGTGGTGTTCGTGGGGCACTTGCCGGTAACGTCCCAGGTTGCGAAGTAGACGTGAGAAGCGGTCACCGCCAGCCCGCGAAGGTCCAGGGCGCCGGGAACCAGGACGGGTAGCGTGGAGCCATCCGCCTTCGTGATGCGCCGCAGCGTATCGTCGTCCGCGGTTGCCCATAGGTGTTTGCCGTCGGATGCGATGTTCCAGACCCCCGGCACGTTGGGTGCGACGAGCTCGTCCTTGCCTCCCGCCTTTGCAAAGCGGCGAATCTCGCTCTTGGCGTTGTCGTCAAAGTAGACGTGCGTTGCATCCACGGCGACAAGGTATGGGACTGCTGGAGCAACCGACGTTTGCTTCGGAGGGAACGTTCCGATGGCTTCGTGCTGAATGGCCATCTGCGCGGAATCGGCAGCGAAGTACATGCTGCCGTCGGTGGCGACGCCCCAGAAGGCGCTACCCGGCGCCTTGAACACCGTGGGCGTTGCGCCTGGGCCTGCCACGTATTCGAGAGTGCCCTCCGCGGGTGTGTCGCCTGCGAAGTAGAGCCCGGTTTCAGTGAGCGCCAACGTGCGTGGGTTGCTCGCAACCGTCGCGCCAACGGGTTGCGGCGCCTTCCCGATGTTGCTCGAACACGTTGTGCCGCCCGCCCCTGCGCTCCCAGCACTGCCGCTCGCTCCCGCGCTACCCCCGCTACCGCTCACACCTGCGCTGCCGCCGCTGCCTGCGCTTGCGCCGCTCCCCGCAGCGCCCGCTTGCCCCCCGGTTGCGCTGCTACTCTTGCCTGTCGAGCTGCTCGAGCACGCCGCCAGTGCGCACGCCACGAGGGCTACACAACTAGTTCCAATCGCCCAGAGCTTCCTGGGCGCCTGCCTCGGTGCGGATAGGTCGAGCAGCATGCCGCAACGGTATCAGATTCTCGCGTGCCGCTCACTGGCGCCTAGGGGCCTTGTCCTTCAGGTGGCAGCGTTTGGCCGTCTTCTCCCAAGAGCTTCAAGGACTTAGCGTGCCGCACAACGGTAACGGTCGTTCCCGTGGCGCAGTAGCCTTGCACTTCGCCGCCCTTCTTCGCGACGACCTTGAAGTGCCCACCTGCAACCATGGAACTCCCGGGCGCAATCACACCCAGGGGTTCGTCGATGGCTGTGTCGCTGAGCTCCAACGGCATCGAGGTCTTGTTCATCACGTGACAACCGTCAGCGCGGGGGGAAGCCGCAGTGTTTGTCGGCACGCTCGCTACGGATGAGTTGGCATCTTCGCTGTCGAGCGTCGACGCTGCGCCGCCGGTTTGCGTCGGTGCCGCCGCTTGTGCCGGTGCCTCGGCGGGGCGGGCTGGCTTGCCGTCGCAACCCACACTGAGGAGCGACAGCGCCAGAGGCAGCAACAAGAAACTCGGTCTGGACATCAAGTCTTCAACGCCACGCACTCTCGCCACATTCCTATTCGAGGCAGCCGGGCCGGGGAGCCCAAAAACGCCCTCGAGACCCACCCTTGCGTTGGGAGGGCACTTTGTCGGTCTTGGCGGCTGTCCGGTTGCTGCCTTTGTTTGGGTTTCGGTTGGGGTTGTACCCTTTCAGGTTGCCCCGTCGGGCATCGCGAAGCGCGTCACACGCGCCTCATCGCTATGGCACAATAGCTACTCCCGCTGTGGGCCGGGCCGGGGCGGCGGAGAAGCTTGGAGCGAGTTGGTGAGCAAGCGCTACGTATTGAAGTGCACCCATTGCGGAGCCGCCGCGGCCGACTGCGTGCGGCTGTGTCCGTACTGCGGCCACTCGACGGGCTTCGAAGACTTAGGTTTCGGCGCTTCCGGCGACGGTGGCCTCGTGATCGAAAACGGTGCTTCCCTGGTGGTTGGGTTCAAAGCCGGCGAAAGGCGAGACTGCCCGTTTTGTGGCGCGGCGGTTCCGGCGGATGGACTGTTCTGTCCCTTCTGCAGCGAAAAGATCGTGATCGAGCAGATGCGGGTCGCCACGCTGGAGGTAAAGAAAGGCGGCGCTCTGCGGGTGCATGCGGATGCGTCCTTCGAGGTCATCGGACGGCGTCGCCTGTCGATCCATCAGGCAGCCCAGAAGAACGACGCTGCGAAGGTCAAAGAGTGCATCGTGGGCGGCGATGACCCGAACCACCCCGACAACAAGGGGGCGCGACCGCTGCACTACGCGGCCCGACGCAATGCCGTCGACGCCGCCCGCTACTTGCTGTCCGTCGGCGCCAACGTCGACGCCCTGGACGACCGGGAGTGCAGCTGCCTGCACGAGGCCGCCAAGCAGGGCCACGAAAAGGCCGCGGAGCTATTCGTGATGCTCGGCGCCAATCTGAAGCAGCGCGACGAAAAGGGGCGCACCCCCGGACAGCTCGCTGCCATCCATCAACACGGCGATCTTGCGAGTCGCTTGGGCAGCGGAACCTAGCGGCCCAGGGCGAGAATAGTGGCCCGGGGCGCGGTAGGGATGCGACCCCCCCAAAAACCGAGTCAGCAGCTCTGACAGTCGCAGGACGGCCCACAGGCGAAACTCGGCTTCGAACTGCCCGCGCAGCTTCCCTCACAACGGTTGGTGCCGCAGGTCACAGTGACTCCGTCGCACACACCGGAGTTGACGTCGCACTCCATCTTGCACGGGCCTGTCGAGCAGTTGAACTTGGCGCCCGGGCAGCCATCCTTGGCCGAGCAGAACATCGTGCACTGGCGCCCCTCTGCGCAGCTCACATTCGCATTGGCGCAGGAGCCCACGGCGAGGCACTCCACTCGGCAGTTGAGATCCGGTGGGCACTGGATGTTGTCCCCCTGACAGACGTCCTTCGAGGCGCAGCGGATGACGCACTGCTTGTTGGCGCAGCCACCATTGCACTTGGCGGGGCAGTCGCTCGTCGTCGGTGGGTCGAAGGAGCCGCAAGCGAGCCCGCCATTGCCTCCTGTATTCGCGCCCGACGTACCACCCGTATTGCCACCGGAGGCGCCACCCGTATTGGCACCCGACGTACCACCCGCCGCCGCGCCACTGCTGGCGCCAACGCCCCCGACGGCAGCGCTGCCTCCTAGCCCGGCGCCGCCCGCGGCCCCGCCGACCGTAGGTGCCTCGTCCGGAAAGACGCTGCAGCCACCCAGGAAAAGAAGGAAACAGGCAAGGGTCCGCAACACGCCTAGTCTAGCATGAGCCGCCGAGGACGTCGGACGCACGGCAGGCGGTGATGATAGCCTGTGGCCGCGTGCTCGCGATCGTCACGTCCGTTGTCGCGTGGGTGACTTGTCTGCGGCTGGGGCTGACGACTTACACGACCCCCCTACGTTCGACGAAGCCGCCGTGTGGAAGCTGCCCTGACCGCGGCGGACATCGCCACAATCTATCATCGTACGCGCTTGCGCTTGCGCTTCCAAGTACGGGTTTGCGCCGATAGCCAGTGTTCCGCCGATGCGCCTCTTCAGAGGGCCGATGGCACGGCGGGCAGCTTCTTTTCTGATAACGGCGACGGACCGAGCGTGACATCGACGCAGGCGCTGAGCGGATTTGTCCGGACACTACTTCCAGTATCGCGCTTCCTTCGAAGCACTGGCCCCGGGGCAGACGATTCGGATCAAGAGCGTTTCGATAAGTGCGGATCCGTAGACTGACAAAAATCACTGCACGTGAGGCCAGTACACGCCGCCGTTCGGGCCGCTGATACGTCGCGGATCTTCGAGAAACCGGTCGAGACCCGCAAAGTGTGCGTCGGTTGTGTTACAAGACAAGGTGCTTCGCACAGCTCGTGTGGCGGCGGCCTCCTTGGCCCAGCCCCGGAAGCCTGTGTGGCTCCCCCACTTACTCGTGAAAAGCAGTGGAATGACGGATATTTCTAGCCAGACAGATCGATACCGAAAAAGCCAATGGGAAGGCCGAGTGCGTTTCCCGAAGACCGACGAAGACCTGCCTCAGAACCACGAATGGTGCGAGATCAAGGAAAACGGCGGCTGGAACAAACTTCGATTCCACGACTACGACGAAATCTATCAACGGCCGGGGCTGTACGAACATCTGTTCTATCAGATGCTCAAGTGCCGTTCGCCAGAGCGGGTCGTGAAGCTCCTCGACGAGGTGCGGCAGGATTTCGACAAGCCCGTGGACTCGCTGCGCGTGCTGGATTTGGGTGCCGGGAACGGCATCGTGGGAGAGCGCTTGCGTGAGCGGGGCGTGCGGCACGTGCTCGGTATCGACATCATTTCCGAGGCAAGCCAGGCCGCGCAACGTGACCGTCCCAAGGTGTACGAGGACTACCTAGTCGCGGATTTGTGCGACCTGAGCGAGGAAACCCGGCAGCGAATTGTCGCCTTCGCGCCCAACGTTCTTGCCTGCGTCGCTGCGCTCGGTTTCGGGGACATCCCTCCGCGTGCCTACTTCAACGCTCTCTCGCTGATACCCGAGGGCGGCATCCTAGCGTTCAACATCAAGGACGAGTTCCTGGATGCCCGTCACACTCACGGTTTCTCGGGCCTGATTCGCCGCATGGTGCACGACGAGGTCATTCGTCTGGAAGCCACGCGACGCTACCGCCATCGCATCAACATCGATGGCGAACCGTTGTTCTACACGGCGATGATCGCGACCAAGTTGAAGCCCGTACCGGAATCGATGCTCGTCGAAGAGTGAACTCGGGGCTCAGTGCCGAGGCAAGCGCGTCGGCGTTGCGGCAATGACTCGGACCCGCGCGGGTGCGCTCTTGTTGCCCCGCCAGGTCGCGACGACTTCATGGTTGCCGGGGGTGAGGGTCCAGCGCCCCTCGTGAATCGGCTTGCCGTCCACCTGAAACGCCACGCCCGCAAGCGTGGCGTTGCCAGCCCTCGCGCGGAGAGTGAGGGTGGTTGGCCGGTTGGAATCCACTAGCAGGCGTGCTCCATCTCGTGGATGGGCAACGACTAGCGGCCGCTGTGGCGCTTCGTTCTGATCCGGGGAAAATGCAACGTTGGCAGGCCGCTCTCGTTGCAGCCATCCGCGCAGCTCCCGGTCCACTAACCTTCTGCCCGCCCGGTCGTGGGCGTCGCAGGGCCTAGACAAGCCGGCGCCATGCCCAAAGTGCTCGCGCACTCGATGGGTGCATCGCGGCCCGGGTCTCCGTCCGGAAAACGCGCACACCTCGACGGACGAAAGTGTCACCTGGGGTCGCTGCACGGGAATGACGGAGTTGGCTTTGGCGCGGCGCCGAGCCAGTCCAAGCACGCGAGCGGCCACCGGCGCTGCAGCCTCGAATCCGGAAACCCTGGCGAGAGGTTTGCGTTCGGGGTCGCCGAGCCAGACGACCACGGTGTGCAGCTCGTCGAAACTCGCCGCCCAGGCATCTCTGAAAGAAGAGGATGTTCCCGTCTTCAAGCCGAACTTCCTGGTTTGAGCCAGGTCGATCAGGTCCGTGCCAAAGGCGTCCCGTCGAACTCGCGGATCCGACAGGATGTCGATGGTGATTGCCGCCGCTTCCGCCGCCATTACGGTTTTCCCGCGGCTACGCCGTTCGAGTCCATAGGTCAGGGGTAGGGCGCTGCCACCACGCGCCAGTGCCATGTACGCTCGTGCGAGCTCCAACGGCGTCACATCTGCCCCACCGAGCACGATTGCTGCGCCGTAGCTTCGAGCCTCGGCCAAGTCCTCGAAGCCCAAGCGAGTCAACTGGTCTACGATCGCTCTGGCGCCCACCTGACGTGCTGCATCGAGCGCCGCATGATTCAGCGAGGTCGCTAAGGCCACCCGCGCTCGTACGGGTCCCCGCTCACGCCCGTCATAGTCTCGAGTCTGAAACCACTCGCCGCGGGCGCCGGTCATGGGAGTGGACACGTCTCTCAGGAGAGTTGCTGCCGTCGCCCCCCGCGCGAAGAGTCGCTCATATACGAAAGGCTTGAGGGTGGACCCGGGTTGACGCCTGGCGCGCAGGAGGTCCATTTTTCCGGCTACCGCTGACGGACCGCGCAATGCCGCTCCGACATATGCCAGCACTTCTCCGGTGGCGTTGGCGACCACGACGAGGGCTCCGTTCTCGACACCGCGTGGGGAAAGCTTGCGAACAACCCGAGCCAGCTCGTACTCCGCGCGTCGAGAAAGCTCGTGGTCGAGGGAGGTGGCAAGGGTTCCGTTCTTCTGGTCGAGACGCCCCTGGCGCCACTGTCTCCATGCTGCATCGACGAAACGAGGTGCTTTCCAAGGGTGTGCGATTCCAGGGCGAATGGACGGTATATCCCTCGACGCCGCCGCGTGCGCCGTGGCGTCGATGACCGAGAGCGCACGCATTCGCTCGAGTACGACGTTGCGGCGAGCAAGTGCGCGCCTCAAATGTCTCCGTGGTTCCGTGATGCTCGGAGCCTGCGGAATTCCCGCGATGAGCGCAGCCTCTGCGAGGTCGAGGTCGTTCGCTGACTTTCCGAAGTACTCTTCGCTGGCGCGTTCTACGCCGACGATAGAGTCGCCATAGGGAAGTCGGTTCAAGTACTGTTCCAAGATCTGATCCTTGGATAGCTGTTCCTCAAGCGCCAAAGCTCGCAAGGCTTCGACGCCTTTGGACGCCAACCCTCGAGGACGTCCGTGGGTGAGCTTGATCAGCTGCTGGGTAATTGTCGACGCTCCGCTCAGCCGAGAGCCGGGCAATAGATTCATCACGGATGCGCGGGCGATGGCTCGTGGATCTACGCCCGAATGTGTCCTGAAACGCTGGTCCTCGACACTGATCACCGCCTTGATCAGCCAGGGCGACATCTCCGAAATCGGGACCCAGCGTCGGTAGCTACCTCGAGATCGCGTGTGGCGCAGTGGCACCGCGTGGCGGTCGATCACGATGACTGCGTCAGTAGGGCGGACTAGCTTCTGACTATCGACCAGACGGTCCTTCGGGGCGAAGTGCCACGCCAATGGCAAGCAGCCCAGGGTGGCGATGACTCCCAACGCGCGGCGGCGATAGCGCTCGAGAAGAAAGCCTTTCATGGTACGACGACCAATCGCGCTAGCGACGACCGAGCCACGAAGTCGGGAGCGAAGAGCGCTTCTATTTGCGCGGGTGGGACGACGAATGAGCCCGCGACCGTAGCTCGCAATCCGTAGGTCACCTCTTGCAGCTGATTCTGTAGGGGGGCCACGTAGAAGATGGACTCCCCTGCTTCAAAGGCACGGTGGCGTAGTTGATCGAGGGAGCGGAGCGCATGAAAGCCTCTCGCGTCGAAGGCCTCGTCGTCCGGCCCCATGCCGAGGAGTGTCCTCAGGGAGTTTCTCGGAGTTGAATCTAGGTCGTTGTCAATTTGCTCGAAGCCACCGCTCAAGGGATCGCGCAGGATGACATCCGGTGGGCTGGCTTCTTCGGTGTATACGAACAGCCGCACTCGCACCATCTCTCCGAGACGGACCTGCGCGCCGTCTGCCAGACGTTTGCCCGAAGCCGTCTCGAGGGTTCGGTGCAACGCCACTCGCCGGCCCCGAGCTACTTGGTCCGCGGGCGAAAGGGGCAGTGCCAATCGCGCCTCGAGGGCGTAGAAGGCTGGGCGCTGACTGGCGATGCGGAGCTTGGCGGCCGCACCTTCGAGCGCGGTCGATGGGATTGCGTATCGTACGGCCTGGTCGCTTGCGCTTTTCGCTTCGAGCCGCTGGCCGTCCAGGGTGACATCGACGTCGACGGGGCCTGCACGCTTGAACCCTTCGGCGTAGGCTGCCAACCCCGCGAGTACGACACTGACTTCGTCCGCAGACCACCACGTCAGCAATCCGTGCTTGCTTCGGGCTGCCAACAAGTGCCCCACAATCTTCAGGTAACCTTTCGGCGGCCTCTTCGCGCGAGCGCCGGCTTCCAACGTTGCCGCCAGAGCCCGAACCCGAGGCTCTGCCCAACTGAGATCCCAAGCGTCGGGCGCAGTGGCCAACAACCGCCGAGTGGCATCGTCGAGCAGACTATCACCGCGATGGTCTGCGGCGCCCATGGCCATGGCCAGCTGGGCGAGGGCATAGGGGGAGAGCCGCTCTCGTTGATCGTAGAGCTTTGCCAGTGCCGATAGCTCGCGCACTTGACCGTCGCTCAACACCCTCAACGCGAAACTGAGCCGCTCGGTTCCACCATGCCCTTCGGCGTCGAACTCTCCGTTCCTGATGGATTGTTTGAGCGCTTCCTGTGCTCCCTCTATCGCCGAGTCCGGGACGCTCCACCCGGAGCTTCGAGCCGCGCTCAGCGCATGCAGCGCAATTGCAGTTTCCGAGCCCGCCGCGACGTCGTAGCTGCCGGGATAGTCGAAAAAACCACCGTCCGCGCGTTGAAGGGCGAGCAGGCCGTCGAGCTTCTTCCTGGCTCGCGCCGCTAGTTCTTCCTGCGGCGTGCTCGTGGACCTCCCATTGGTATGCAGTCGGGCGTACGCGGCCAGTCCCACGATCGCGCTGGCTAGCGGGCGCACTCCCGTATAAGGGGCGCGAACCAATGTCTCGATCGACATCTCGAAACCGACGAAGGGATGACGGGCGACGGTCAGATGGACCTCACTGTGTCGTGGCACAGCAGGTGGAAGCTCGAGCTCGATGTCTCTCGACTGGTCGACGCCACCAATGGAGATCGCGCGCTCCCAGCGCACGCGCGGGCGCACGGAGATGCGCGCGGTGACGTCGTGGCTGCCGTGATTCGTGTGTGCTTCGAATCGTACAGGTAGTTCATCTCGATCGGCTGCCGTCAGCTCGACCGAGACACGTTGCTTGCCTCCCTTTTCTATTCGCAGGGAATGCGCTTGTTTCTCCTTGTCAGCCACGAAGGTCTTGACCTTCAACGAGATAGCCTTGTCGGAAGTATTGTGAACATAGGCTGCCGCCTGGAATCGGTCGCCGACCGTCACCAGCGAAGGCAAGACCGGCCGCAGTACGACAGGCTGAGCCGCGATGATCTGCCCTTGCGTCAGTCCGACTCCGCTTCTGGCGTCCACCGCCACCGCCATGACTCGATATTGCGTAGGGCGCTGGGGCAGCTCGAGGGTTGCCTTGGCTCTGCCGGAAGCGTCCGTCGTCAAGCGCGGAGCCCACAGGGGTGTCGGCTGAAATCCGTCACGGGTGTCCTTCTTTTGTGGCGGCGCCATTCCGACGCTGCCTCCGCCAACGTGCGGCGGCAGAGGTTCCGGAACTCGGCTTCTCAACGAGCGATACAGCGAGTCCCAGCGAAAGGTGGCGCCTCGATGTGGGTATAGCCCGTCGATGGGGTTGGGCGTCGTGTACGACGTCAGCCGTAGTGTGCCTTCGTCCACGGCATAGAGGAGCACTTCAGCGGGGCTGGGCTTGCCGGTGCCGTCGAGAACGCGAACGCCGATGGGGACTTTCGCTCCTGTGCGCACCTGGCCCTTTGGCAGCGTCAGTGTTACCGCGAGTTCGCTGGCCTGTGGTCTCACCGGTAAGTTGAGCATGCCCAGACGAAGATCCGGTGCGTCGAGATCGATCTTGTCTCTGGGGGGACCCGTTCGCGGCCGCACCAGGGTGAGCGACACGTAGGCATTTGGCACCATCTTGGCGGTGATTGGGAAACGAATCACCTGCCCGCCGGCGCGGACGCGCTTTCGCTGGTTCAGCAGCACCTTGTCGCGTTCCACGGTGACCAGCGCTTCTGCAACAGGAAAGGGCGACTCGTAGGCGATCTCCGCGGTCTCACCGACTTGCCACGCGTCTGCCTTGGGCGTGAGCTGGATCACCGTTCCGGGTGGGTCCCGATCCGGGTGCTCATCTGGGCCAGCGACGTACACCCTTTGCGACGCGAGGCTGAGACGCTTCTCGTCGTCTCGACTGCTGACTTCGAGAACATAGTTGCCGGGGCGCTCTGGTGTGAAGCTGCATCGCACCGGGGCGTCGCCGGTTTCGAGAGCGCATCGATGGACGACATCTTGTCGCTGGGTTTGGCGAAGCTGATAGGTGCCGTCCGGGTCCACGTCTCGGCCGGTCGCCTTCGCCCACTCCCAGTAGCGATCCCAGCCTTCGCGGATGATGCGCACCTCCAGGTTCCGGCCGCTGACGGGAGCGCCACTCTGCTGAATCAGGATGGCATCAACATTGATGGTCGAAGCATGTTCGAGCCATCGTGGAATGCGCTTCAGGCCGACTTCGAAACGGGCCGGACGCAGTTCAAACTCGTGCCGTGCGCTCATCGTTTCGCCGGATGAATCAACGACGCTGAGCTCGAGGGTTGCCTCCTCGCGAATCGGTGCGCTCAATGCAAAGCGGCTCGCGATGCTTGCTCTGCCTTTCGCATCGAGAGTCACGTGGCCTGCGTCGACCGTGCCCGACAACGTATGGGCGTTCTCGGGCTCGAAGGTGAACTCTCCCCAGCGTGTGGGATATCGCCCGTGGGGGCGTCGTACTAGGGACCAGTTGGCCTGGAGATTCGCAGCTGGGGCGCCGAATAGGTATTCCGCGGCCACCTGGGCAGTCATCTCGTCGCCGTCGAGGGGGTGTGAAGCATCGCTCGTCAGGTCCACTCGAAGCGTCGGCTGGCGAAAGTCACCGAGGATGAACTCGGTTTGACCGATCGCCTCTTCGGACCCTGCCGTGAAGACCTTTGCCAGATATCGCCCCAAGGGCTGCGATTCATCGAGGGACAGATCCAAGCTAGCCGTCCCAAAGGCTCCGGTTTGCACTTCCCGCCGCAGCACGGGTGCGGCGGTGTCCGGGGCTTCCACCTCGATGCGCAGTTTGGTGTTGGCCAGCGCGGTCAGCGTCGCATCTTCGAGTCGACGAGCGACGGCCTTGAGGTAGACGCGCTCCCCCCGGCGCACGGCGCCGCGATCTGCGATCACACTTGCGGCAATGGTTCCCGTGTGCCCGGCATCTTCCGCTGTGAGGTCGAAGGTATTGGCGGACAGTGCCTTGCGTGGGTCGAGCAAGAGCGCCGCATGGTCGGCGCCGTGGAGTGCCTGGACGATCGTGTTTTTCGTGAATTGGTCGGCCGGAAGTGGCAACCACGCCAAACCGTCGCGGTTCGTGGCCACTCGTGTCAGCGCCTCCCCCTCCGACGTTGCTGCCGTGACTACCGCTCCGGAAATTGGGTGCGCTTTGGAGATGGACGTTACCCAGCTGAGCACTCCCGTCGACAGGGCGCGGGCGTGTATTCCCAGATCAGTCCATTGGTAGTAGGCGGTCTTGGTGCGCTTTGCTTTGGACTGGGCGGTGTCCGGCACGAAGGAAACGAGCGCCGCCCGGGCATTGCCTGCCTGATGTTCTGGCGGTGCGAATTGCCCTCTGCCCCAGCGGTTGGCCCGGGCGGTAGGTACGAATGGCGCAAGCGGCTGCTCTCTCCAGAGGTTCTTGTTCGCGTCGGAAAACCAATCCCCGAGTTGGTCCAATGCGGTGGCTTCGAAACCCGGAAGCAACGCGGCATGTCGAATCTTGCCCTTCTCCGGGAATATGGCCGCGAAGTCGAGGGCGGGTTTGTCGTCGGACTCGATGGTCCAGCGTCCCTCCGCCAAGCGCACGCTCGCGTGTCTCGTCCGACTCCGCACGGCCAAAGGGCGAGGTTGCTTGAACCGCCGCCCGTCGGCAGCCTGCAACGCGGAAAAGCGTACTTCGTATACCTGGTCGGGTTCCCACTCGCCCCGAACCACAATTCGGCGATCTTCTTCCAAGGATATCGACAGTTCCGGGAGTTCCGGCTTGAGCTGAACAGCACTCTCCTCGGGAGCCTCGAGGTCCGCATTGGAAAGCAGTACCAGCGCGTCATCAATGTCGACGATGCGTCCTGGTGCACGCCGGTAGCGACAAGCGCTGGCGTCTTTGGCCGCACGTGAGCAATCGATACCCTCGATTCTCGGCTGGGGCGTCAGTTCGATATTGACCACCCACGGGTCGCTACCCCCGCCAACGAGTGCCGGTGCTAGTGCGAGGGCGATATTCGCGCCGGGCTCCAGGCGCTGGCCCAAGTGAAGCGCCATCTCTCTGCGTCCCTCGTCGTCTCGCCGTCCTGGGGTCAAGGTGAAACCAAGGGAGCGCTGTCCACCCCCGACCTCGTAGGCCAGTATGCTACGAGCGAGTTCCGGCCCCGGATTGCCGTGAAACAGCAACGGTATCGGTTTCCCTGGAGGGAGCCGCGACGGCACCTCGGTTCGCTCGAAGGTGGGGCTCGCGTCGAATACCACGGTGACCGGCTCGAGCTCCTCCAATCGCTCTCCCGCCAAGGAGCGGAGGCTTGGCGCCATAGTCATCTTGACGGACTGGGTGCGTCGCCACGCGTTTGCTGCGGGTCGAAACGAAACTGAGCTCCGTGTGACCCATTGGGTCACGCCGTCCACCTTCGGTTGAAGACTCAGTGGAGAGTGTTCCAGATCCTGGCCAACGCTTGCGCCTTCAACCACCGGGCGATTGAATCGAACCACAAGGGATGCCAGACGTCGGAGATTGACCGCACCTTCCGCCGGTTCCACAATTGCGAAGCGCTCAGGCTCGTCGGCGGCTAGCAGTGGCGCCAGGGGCGCCGAAGGCGGGAGCAATCCGCGATCCCTCGGGAACCGCCCGGCGTTGTCCAACAACTCCGGCAGAACGCCCAGGGCAATGGGCTTTTGGCAGGAACCCCGGGTCACGACCAGCAGTGACACTGCCAGGACTATCGCGCCCCACGCCCAGGCCAGGCCGGCCCCCCCACCGTTCGGAGGCCGATTGGTACCGCTGTGGAGCCCCGATGGAACATCTCCCTGTTTGCCGCTCACGAGTCCGCGCGACTGCAACTGCCGTTCCGTGGCGAACCTGCGTCGAAACTGCCCGAGGTGTGTCCCTTGAGACACGTTGCGGGGCCAGGGTGTGTGCATCCAGCCGCAGGGCTCCCAGCCGCCTCTGTGAAAGCTCTCGCCCGCTCCGGGACTGCGGCGCCGCTACTTGAGCTTGACTCTGCAGGCTACCAAGCGGCGCTTCTTGTCGAAGCAGAGCGCGCGGACTTTCAGACTGCTGGAGCTTGGTTGCGTCGTGACAAGCTTGTGCTTGGGTGACAGCACGCGGTTGAGGCGTCTCACTTTCGCAGGAACCCGCGCGCGGCTGAGAGACCGGGCGACCTGCGCAGCACCGCCGCTCGACGCCAAGGGCGCAGCAACGCTTCCGAGCCACTTGATGATAGCGGCGCCAGATTGTGCCCGGGTGCGATGGTGCGCCGTGTTGGCACTCTTGCCGAGGTCCCGCTTGGCGACTTGCTCCACGAGCTTCCAAACACTGCCCACCTGGTAGGCCTTCAGTACCTCGGGGTGCGAGAGCATCTTCTCGATGTCTCGTTGCTGCCGTGCCAGCGAGGCGGCGGCGAAGACAGGTGCTCCGTAGCTTCGGTTGCTCAGGTTGGTTGCCAGATCGCGCCCGGCCTTGTGGACTCGGCTCGCACTCGCGGACATCTTCTTGCCAATCGTCTTGCCGCGTTCGTATTTGGACACCGCGGTCAGGAAGCGCATGAACAGCGTCGTAAACTCCCGATTCGGCGCCACGCCACCTGTCGACCTGCCGCCGCCGAAAACGTGTCCGTACATACGCCGCCGCTCCTGTTCGCTGAGGCGCTGTGAGCGCGTGCGGGTGTAGCGGTACAAGGCGTCCCCAGCGCCCGTACTGACCGGTAGCATGCCGGAAGCGAACTGAGCGGCAACTCGGTCAGCTACCGCAAATAGCTGCATCTCTTCGAGAGCTGCTGCCGCATAGATAACCGCGGCCGCTTCGAGGTTGCGTTTCAGTATCTTGTTGGGCTCGGCCTCTATGACGAGGGCGCCGAACGCTGATTTGGGCAGCTTCGGGGCTTCGCCAAAGGGTTTTGAGAGCGGGTCGCTCGACTTCGAGTCCAGCTGCGCCGCCGCGGGAAACGAAAGGGCCAACGCGACCGCGGCGAGCCCCACGGTTCTGAGAAGAGAACGCATCGCGATCACTATAGCCAGCGTCGGCCCGTTCGCCATTGACGTGCTATCGTGGCCCGCGGCTAGTCAACCGCCCTGGGAGGATAGAACCAAATCTTGGGCGAAAGATCCCTTTCTGGTTTTGGGGTCGGTGCGCCAGGCAAAGCCTGGATGAGGAGGAGGTCAACTACTCCCGACCTCGGCCACGCTTTGGCGAAGGGGCGACTTGTGGCATGATTTGCCGTGGTCAGCTTAGTTCCATGGACGTGGAGTATCGGTTCGAGTGCGACGCCAGCGCCCGAGCTGAAATCGATTCGCTCGTTGCGGGAGTAGCGGCTCAGGTCGCACCAGCGAAGCGACCCAAACCCACCAACGAATCAGTTCTGATCCAATTCAGCCTCGGCCAATCGAGCCCGAGAGCGGGTTCCTCGCCCGTAGCCACGCTTCCGGCCCGGTGACATGGATGCGACGGGAGTATCCCGACCGTGACCATGCAGGCGAGAGCATGGGCACATACCGCGTTTGGGCGGAGCGGGCGACAGAGCAGATCAACCCTTTGGCGAGCTGCGGGCGCAGCAGCGGCTCCCTGCGGACTTCCGTCGTCGCCAAGTCGCCACCAGCGCGCCGAATCCGACGAGGATGCCCGCCGGCAGAGCAGGGTGGTGGCTGCCAGCCGCGCGGCAGCCGCAGCTGGAATCCTCTTCACCTGCGGACGGCGTAGCGCCGGCCATGCCACCAACACCTCCTTCGTTCCCTGTGCCGTTGACGCCGCCCTTACCCGCCTGGTTACCGACACCACCCTGGCCGCCATTGCCCGCTCCGCCTTGGCCAGCGGACCCGCCACCGGAGCCACTACTGCCACCGCTATTCGCCCCAAACTCGTGTGAACCCATATCTGGCGCTGTTCCCACGAGAACGGTTTCGCCTCTGGAGTCTCGGTATAGCCAGATCTTTGCCTTGTCCGTCCAGGTCCTCGCGGATTTCAGCGTGATGGTGTTGGTTGCGTAGTCAATGGAGCTAATTTCGGCGGTGTTGCTGGTGACGCCAATCGCGATCCAATCTGGTCGCACGTTCGAGAGCTGTGAGCCCCACGTTCCGTCCTGGAAGTACAGCGCGTCGTCCACGACCAAGGTTGTCGAGTTGTTGGCGGAGCCTTTGGCTAGAGTCAGATGTGTTCCCGCGTCGATGGCGCCCGAGCCGGACCGGAGCGATAGATCAGGGAGAGTCAGGCTTTGGGCGTCTGTGAGATCCGGATCTGTGAACAAGGGATCACCGTCTCCCGTCAACCAATTGTGGGTCGTGGAGTTTCCGGCCCCGGCGTCCTTCAAGTCCAGCGTCTCGTTCGCGTAGAGGATGTTGTTCTTGACGACATTGTTGTCTGCGCCCTTCTGTATCCTCACGCCTACTCTGCTGAATCCAGGGTACTTGTCGTACCTGCACGAAGGGCCCTGTCCCGACTTGTATATCGTGTTGTTGTAGACTCGATTGCCATCCGAGTCGGTCCCAGAAGTCCTGAGATACAGCCCCATCTCCATGGAATTGAAAATGGAGTTGTATCTCGCGATGTGCCGGTTGCCTCCAAGCGTCAGGTTGTCAGCGCCATTGCCGTCCGGTGCGAGCCCGGCGTGACCAATGCGGTTCCGCTCGATGAGCGTGAACGTCGATTTCCTTTTTGTCCCATCGTAGAAGAGGATGTTTCTGTTCCCGTACTTGTTGTTGCTGTCCGCGCAGGGAGCACACCCTGGTTCGGGAGCCATGAATCCCTCGTTGTGGAACACGTTGTTCCTGACCACGTTGTAGATCGTGTTGACCTCCAACACATGATGTCCTCCCCAATACAAGACATTGTTCTCGATGGTATTGTGACTGCTGTCCTTGTCTTGTCCGGGGGCCCCTATCTTCATGAGGTTGGATTCGTCTTGGCAGGTATTGGGATTAACAACGCCGGCGTTGTAGATGACGTTGTCGTGTACCCAGTTGTGCGTATTCGGTGTCCCAAACCACAGCGTCGTGATGTTCAGGCCGCCGTTGGCGCTGCCCGTAGAATCATGGATCAAGCAATGGGCAATTTCGTTGAAATCCGAACCATTCGAGATCATGACGAGGTGATCGGCGTGCCTCACCTCGAGCCCCTCGACCACGATGTAGTCCTTGCCGTCCAGTAGAATGCCGTAGGTGCCGGAGGCCTTGTCAATCACCGGATGCTCACCGGTGTACGCTCGGTAGATGATTCTATCGTTGACGCCGGTCCCAGAATTGGCGGGCTGTATCGTTGTGGCATATGTGCCCTCGCGCAAGTAGACCAAATCCCCCGCCGACGCGTTCGCATTCGCCGTCGCCAGCGTGCAGCCAGCGGAACCGTCCAACGGTGTGGCGCTTTCACAGGCAGACCAAGGGGCGCCCCCGCCGGGGCTGACCCAGTAGGTGCGACTGCCATCGCCTGCAAGCGCGTTGGCAGTCACGAGAAATGGGATCAGGATTGGTAACAGCTTCGCACTTCTGACTATCCGCATGCTTCTGCATTCAAGCAACAGACGTGCCGCATACACCCAGAGCGTTCTTTGCGTTCTTTCGGTTGGGTTGCGCTTGCTCGAGTCGCCTTGAGGCGACATGCTCTGCGTCGAGGTCACCTGTCCGGAGTCCACACGCAGTTCTTTCGCGAGTGGACCCGCTTCTGGCCGCCGATTCCTTAGGCTGCGAACCCACCACGTCCGGCACGTCATTTGCTTACTTGCGGAGACATGAGTCGAAGTCGGTTTGTCTGCAGCTACCGCGTCTTGCCCACAATCGTTGCCGTGTCGGCGTACGCGACAGCTGCTTTGGGGAGCGAGTGTTACGATCACTACAATCACTCTGCATGGAGCGACACCGGCATCGCTTTGGTGCTGTGCAGCAACAACAGCGACGCCACCCTCTCCAGCTACATAACTGCCTGCGAGCTCAGGCATCACGGCGGAGCGAAGATCCAATCTCTAGTCCGGCACGGTTCCCTCGACAAGGGCCGCTTGGTGTACGCCGACTATGATACGACCGGGGCGTCTTTCAATTTCGATATCGATGTCGTCTGCGTCGACAAGGGAGGGTCAACCCATACTTTCGCCCTGGGCAACGGCAACACTTGGCATGATGGGTGCTGCCGTCACAAGCCAAGCGGCCCGGTGGCGTGCTGCGGTCCGGGCGGAAGCCCCGAGGATGCCGGAAGCCCTGACGCTACACTGCCGACCCCTGATGGCGGAGACACCGGAGCGGGCTCTACGTGTCTGGAGTTCAAGTCGGCTGAGTTCGCCGCCGGCCAGCAACTCCTCGACGTGGCTCAAGGAAACCCGAAACGCATCGCATTTACTATCGCGGGTGTTCCGGATCCAATCGAAATAGACTTTGCTGAGCTGTTCATGCGCCTGCATGACGCGGATCATCCCGGTAAGGAGGGAACCGTATATGTCAACGGAAGTGGCCCGATTCCATTGCCCGCGAATTCATCATGGGACAACCAAACGCAGGATGTGACGCTGCCCATACCGAAATCGTGGTTGCGCGCGGGAGAGAACGTCATCGAATTCGGGGCGGGATCGCTTTCGGCGACCCACTACAGCGTCGGCCGTGTTGCGCTGAGCGTTGGGGGGAGCGTTTGCCTCGACGCCGCTGCGCCACAAGACGCGAATGGCGGAAGTGGCGGTCAGGCACTACCGGACGCCGGGTTCGGCGGTGGCGCAGGCCGCGTCCCCACTGCGGGCTCGGCGGGCGGCGTGAGCCGAGGAGCCGCAGAAGAGGGCGACTCGAGTTGTGCGTGCTCGACTCCCGCGTCTCCCTCGCCGCGTGGTCCGTGGATCGGGTTCGCGTGTCTGATAGGTGTATCTCTGACTTGGCGCCGAGCCCGGCGCAGGAACCAACGCACCCCAAACTGGCTGTCCCAAAGCCGGGGGAAAGACGCTCAAATCGGCGAAATCGAGGATTCACTTCGCGACTCTTAGGACGCGGCCTTTGCCCCGCTCCGTGAAGTAGAGCGCCGTTGCGTCTACTGCCACCGAGTAGGGCTCGGTGCCGGGCTCGGAGTAGAGCTTCACGACTGGCGCTGGCTGCTGCGAAGCGTCATGGTCCTTCTCGAGCCGGTAGATGTAACCGGCCTCGCTGTCGCTCGCCGCCCAGTAGAGGTAGGTTTCATCCACGGCCAGGAACTCAGCGGGCTCCGTGATCGCAAGGATATCGACCTTCGTAGTCGCGATATTGTACCGAGTGACCCGTCCAAATCCCGAGTCGACGCTGGTCCAGAAGACCATTTGAGAGTCGATCACGACGGCACGAACGATCCCCTGGCCGGTTGCTACCTGCTGCCCTGGCAGCATTCCGGGGGTCGCGTTCTTTGCAACGCGGCGGATTTCGCCGTTGGATTGTTTCGTGCCACCCCAGTATGCATAGACGTCGTCGATGGCTAGATCGTACGGTGAGTCTTGCTGCGTCACGAGTTTCTTGGCTACGGCCCCTTTCTTCTTGGCGGCTCGCCAGACGAACCCACCGGGCTCGGACTCCGTGAAGTAGATGTACCCTGCATCCACCGCCAGCCCCGAAGTCTTCACCTGCGGACTGAGGAACGTTTCAGCTACGGAGCTACCGTCTGTCCGTACGCGTTCCACTGTCTTGCCGTAGCGCGTGCTGAAGTAGAGGTACTCGCCATCGATCACCATGAACCAAGTCGATGGATATCCACCGGCGAGGGTTGTTCGACCCGAGCCGTCAGTCTTGCTGGCGCGGTCGATGGTGCCCAGGGTCAAATCCGAAAGATATATCGACGAATCGTCAACGATGACCGCGACCGGATCCGTTAGTCCGGATAGGAGCGTTGTTGCCGCGCAGTTGCCCGCCACGCACGCTGTGCCGAGACAACTGCGGCCGCATGCTCCGCAGTTGCCGTCGACATTCAGCGGTTCTTCGCAACCGTTGCTGTCCTCATTGTCACAGTCGCCAAAGCCAGGGTCACATTCTACAATTGCGCACGACCCACTGCTACACGACCCCGTCGCATGGTCCGGCGAGCATGTGCAGCTGCCGGCCGCGCCCCCGCTTCCGCCGCCGCCGTCGCCACCGCCACTTCCCGCACCGCCATCGCTTCCGCCGCTTCCGCTGCTTCCGCCAGCACCCGCTGCGGCCTCAGGTGGAGGCAGTTCTTGGGCGCACGCGATCGCAATTGTGAGGACTCCCACCGAGGTCGCTAGCAGCAAAGCGTGACGAATCTTCATCGCCCGGAAATATGTGCCTGATCTAGAACCCCAGCAAGTTTTTCAGCTTGGAGCAGGCTTTCTCCCGCGCGCTGTCGCCATCACAAGATCGCTTGAAGAACGACTTGGCCTTGTCCTTGTCCGCCGGGACACCCATCTTGCCGGCATAGGCTTGGGCGGCGAGGGCGCAGGCGTCTTTTCGACCGAGTTTGCAGCCTCGTGCGAGGTACTGCAGCGCCTTGTCCTTGTCGTTGTCGATGAGTTTTCCTGTGAGCACCAGCAGGCCCAACTCTCCGCAACGTTTGCCTTCGCCTGCATCGCAGGTGCGTTTGAGAATGCTTGCCGCACGCGCCGGATCCTTGGCCACGCCCTCGCCCTTCATCAGCTGACTGATGGCTTGGAAGCACCCCGGCTTGTCGCCCAGGTCGCAGGCACGATTCGCAAACTTGAAGGAGTTGGGGTCCTTCTTGTTCGCGTTCCTCAACGAGCGAGCCAAGTGGGCGCAGGTGAATCCATCGCCCTGCGTGCAGCCGCGCTCCCTGTACCTGCGCGCCTTGGCGGCATCTTTGTCCTTGCCGTAGGCACCTAGCTCGAAGTAGCTGGCCACGTAGAAGCAGGCCGCACCGATGCCACCCTCGCACGCTTTGTCGAAGGCGTCGGCTCCCTCCTGATAGCTGCCGTAGTCCGGCGCTTCTTTGGGCACGGTCTTCACCGCGCGGCAATTGTCCTTGCCCTTGCACGAGTCAGCGACTCGCGTCAGCACCATTCCGAGGTTGTAGCAACTTCCGGCGCTGGCCTTGCCACACTGCTCGCGACACGCCGCGGCGTCGCCGATGGGACAGAGATAGCTCTGTGCCTGATTGGCTGGTGAGCACTTGCTTCCGCTCAGCACGTGGCCCTTCGGGCACGGATTGGTCAGTCCGTAGGCCTCGACCTCCTTTTCGCCCAGGCCATCGGTGATCGGCACCAGCTCCACACGAATCGCGCTGCGACACTGAGCCGGGGGCTTCTCAGCGTCGGGGTCCGCCTTGCGACAGTCTTCTACGACGCCGTCGCGAATCGTCGTCTGCTTGCTGCTCTCGCTCTGTGCGCTCGCCGATGCAACGAAGATGTCCGCAGCGGCCGCGACCTTTGCGCCACTGCCTCGACGCAACGCGAAGGCACCAACGGTCGCGCCACGTACCACGTGGGTCGCGCCGTCGCATTCTCCTTGGAGGGACTTGCGATGGGCACTGTTGACCAACGCTGTTTGCTTGCCAATGAAGGCCATGGCCAGGTCCAGCGATGTCCCGCGTTCCAAGCTGCCCGCGAGGCTTGCGCCGCTGATGGGCAGGTTCGCGTGAACCTCGTCCTTGCTCTTGAGCTGCAGGACGTCCTCTTTCAGGCTCACGCCGGCGAACTTGTAGTCCCCAACCACGGTGCAGTCCTTCAGAATGCGCAGTCCATCACAGCCATAGTGGACCACGGGCAGTCCGCTCTTCATGGCAACCTCGAGGTCGACGCGCCCTTGGCTATCCAGGTCCACGATCAGCGGCGCTGCTTTGGCTGCGACTGCGGAACAGCTGGGGGGCTCCTCTTCCCCCATCGCCTGGCTCGCCGTGGGCGCTTCGGTGCGGACGGCTTCCGAAGTCGCGCCCGGGGCGCAGGCAGTGGCGGTGACGACTAGGGCGGCTACGAACTTGGTGGGTACCGACATGGGCCCGCATCTAGCACGGGAGGCGCAGCTCTCAAACGCGGCTCAGGGGAGATCAGCGGCAAGTTGGATCAGCTACGCTCGTGGCGCAAAGGTGGCTCAGCTGTCGGCAGCGCTCACCTGGGCAATCTTGAATACATCGAGTTCGAGCCCCAAGGTGCGGAAGTCCTCGTCCGCCTCCTCGATGACCACGTGTGCCACCTTCAAGCCATCGCTGACGAGTTCGTCTAGCGTCAGCTGCGACACCACCGTGCGCAGGGCGCCCTCCAAGGTCTGCTCCGCGACGTCAGCAACTTGCTGGCGGCTTTGGCCAAGGAAGCGCTCGACGGCATTGCTGAGCAAGGGATCGGCATTGGCGATGCGCACGACGGCGTGTGCGGAGACGTTCACTGCGCCACTCTTCGAGTAGGCGCCCTGAATCGTGACCTTCAGCGAGATGTTCGCCAAGCTCATGCGCTCAACCTGCTCGAGGAGCGGCAGCTTCAGCGCGCGGCCACCACGCACGGTTCGATATCCGCGCAGCGACCCATCCACGCCGCGAGTCCGGCGGCCAGAGATCACCAGAACTTCGTTGGGTGCGGCGACGTAGAGCAGCTGGGACATGACGAAGAACAACGCTGCTACAGTGACCAGCAATGCCGCCAATGGCACGAGGATAACCGCCGGGCCGCCGCCTACGACGATGCTGACGATGATCAGACCGGCTATTGCTGCTGGAACGGTCCAGGTGCGACGCGGCGCGGAAGCGGTTCGGAGCGAGAGGTCCGCCTTGAGCTCGTCGTTTTCCTGGCGGAGCGCTTCGACTTCCTGCTCTAGATTGTCGACTCGGGAACCGAGCGCGACGTTCTTGTCTCGAAACGGCACGATGGCTGACACATATCAGAGCGGTGGGGCCGCCCACAGCAGCAGTGGTCGCTTTTGGCAGCGGCCAGCTTCCGATCCGCGGGCTCGATTGCCGGATCCTGGAAGAGAAATGTTGCCATCCGCCGGGGCGCTGCTGGCCGCGGACGGGAGCAAGTAGTCGAGTTGGAGCTGTGGTCGACGCTCGCAGCGAGCGCGTACGGCACCGGGTAGACTGCTCGCGGGCCTCAAATCCGTTGGAGCGTACGCCCTACACCTTGACGAATCGCATACACTTGGCTTACGCGCATGATCCCATGACGCAATCCCAGGTGCCGCCCCCATCGAAGCCCTTCCCGGTGCACTTCCTCATCGGATGCGGAACCATCTTCATAGCTCTGATGTCCTGCGGTTCCTGTGGCGGTGGTGCCTACTTCTTCGATCGCGGCAACTATTACGAGCGCCGGGCCAGCCTGGCGCGCTACAGCCGCTACAGTATCCTCGGTCCGAGCTACTACCAGCGCAAAGCGAATAGCTACAAGACCTACGGGGTGGTCGGTTTTGGCGCGGGCGTCGTCATGCTGCTCGTCGCCGTTGGCGCGGGCGTGGGGACGGGCATGAGCTTCAGGCGCTACAGCACCAAGGTCAAAGAAGCGACTCCAGATCCCATGGCTCCCCCCGCGGGCCCGCCAGGTGGAGCGCCTCCTCCAGGTGGGCCGCCTGGTGCGCCGGGGTGAGCTAGAGGCTCACCTGCGATCCTTTTGGGTTTGGGGGTCGCTTCACTGTTTCACCTTGGGCCACGACTCTCGCCACGGGCCGCGCATGGCGAGGGCGGCCAAGTCGTCCGTGTTGGTGACGTCTTCAGAATTGCCCAGACAGCCCGAGGCTAGCGGCTCCGGGGGCTATGCCGGCTTGGACATGGGTCGGTGAATCGTCGCTGCCCAAGACGTGGGCGAGCACTACTGCGGTAGTAGCGGTCGCGAACACGCCGGTTACGACTAGGCCCACGTGGTAGACGGTGCGTGCGTCCTGGTGCTCGTCTCGCAATTGCGCGTACTTGGGGTCGGTGCGCGGAAGCGCCTCTGCATCCTCGCGTTTAGAGGATTGCCGCGTGTAGAGAAAAACGCTGGTGCCGGCTGCGGCCACGGTGAGCCCAGAGCCAATGGCTACCAAGGCCGTCGGAAAGGACCGAGGTTCGGGTTGCGGGCTTGGCAACGTGTCCTTCTGTGCGGGCGCGGTGGGAGCGGGAGTTGGCGCAGCGGTCGACTCCGGAATCGTTATCGTTGCCACCTGACCGGCCACGACCTGGATGGTCTGCTTTTCCGCGTTGGGCGTGCGGGAAAAGAGCTCGACTTCATGAGTCCCGGGAGCGACGTAGAGCGTGAAGCCCGCTGGCTGCGGTTCACCCAGGCCGACACGCACCCAAACGACACCACTCGACGGCGCTGCGACGAAGATGGCTCCGTATTTGGCCTTGAGGGCAGCGATGCTCGACTCGGCCGCGCTCTTGACCTTGCGCTCCTTGTCGCTCAGCTTGGTTTGCTTGTTCACGGCTTCGACAAATGCCTCATAAGACTCGATGGCTCGGGTCGGATCGCCCAGCCGTTCGTAACCCCGCCCGAGATTGAACAGCACCTTCCAGCCACACTCGGTGCCGAGGGTTTTGAGTAGGCCTTGCCAGATCTCGACCGCGCCGGTGGTATCCCCGTCTCGAAACTTCGCGAGCCCTTGGCGAAATGCCGTGGCCTCGGTCTCGCGATCTTCTTGTTTACACTCGGCCCTGGCGTAGTTAGGCACGAGTAGCGCGAGCGCTATGCTGGCAAGGTAGCAGCGCATGGTCCGAGTCACGAGCTTGCGCTTAGCCATCGGCAGGGGTCCCGTCCTCTTTCATTTGTCGCAACATTCGATACAGGCTTGCTTTGGGCAGCCCCAAGACCTCCGCGGCAGCAGCGACGGATCCAGCGCGTTCGATGACTTGGGGCAGCACGCCTCGGTGGTAGGCGTCGATGAGTTCGCGTTTCGCTTCGTGGTAGGGCAGCCGGGACAGAGCGTCCGCGTTCAGCATGGAAGCAGGTGCTTGCGGAGTCCGAGGGCTGTTGTCGAATAGGAGTGTCGGGTCTGCGCGGTTGAAGGTCGCGAAACGCTCGACGACATTGCGAAGCTCTCGCGCGTTGCCCGGCCAGTTGTAGGACGAGAGCAATTCGGACAGCTCCGGTGGGATGGTCGCTTCCTGTTGGCCGCGCACCCGGCGAAGAAAGAGCTCGGCAAGCGCAGGGATGTCCTCCGGGCGGTCCGCCAAAGGAGGTACGTGCACCTTGAGTACGGAAAGCCGGTAATAGAGGTCCTGTCGGAACGTGCCCGAGCGCACCGCTTCGGCCAGCCCGCGATTGGTGGCGGCAACAACTCGCACGTCCACATCTACTTTGCGGTTTCCGCCGATGCGCCGAAAGCTTCGATTCTCGAGGGCACGCAGCAGCTTGGGCTGTACGGTGGCGGTGAGTTCACCGACCTCGTCCAAGAACAAAGTTCCGCCATGAGCTTGTTCGAAGGCACCTGCATGCGCCTGAACCGCACCCGTGAACGCGCCCCGCTCGTGGCCGAACAGCTCGCTCTCGGCCAAGTTTTCCGGCAACGCCGCGCAGTCCACCACCACGAACGGGCCATCGCGACGCCCGCTCTCTTCGTGCAGCGACGTCGCGAGCACGTCTTTGCCTGTTCCCGAGTCTCCTTCCAGCAGCACCGTGACTTCGCTGTTGGCTGCTTGCTCCAAAAGCGAGAAGACGTGGCGCATCGCGCTGCTTAGACCAACCGCCTGACCAAATTGCCGGCGAGGTGACAGCATCAGTTCCAAGGGCTCGGCGCTGAGCCGCAGCGCGAGGGACGTGCCGCCCACTGTCAGCATGGCGTCCTGGAAGAAGAGCGCTCGCTCGAGCCGTGCTCCACCGAAGATGGTGCCGTTCGTGCTTCCGAGGTCGACGACGCGTACGCCTTGTGGCTCCGCGACCAATTCGAGGTGGCGTCTCGAGACTTGCTCGTCGTGCAAGCGCAGATCCGAGTTGGGCCCTGAACCCACGATCAGCCCGCCTGGACCAAGTGCCGCTCGCGTTCCTGCGTCGGGTCCGGAGAGCACTTCGAGCTCGGCCCGGGTGACTTCCAGCTTATGCAAATCCGCTGTGGATGCCGCGCGCGTGGTGCGGGACTCGTCGCTATCCCAGCCCCATTCTGTGCCGGGAGAAGGAGGTTTGTGACTCATCGGAAAGCGTGCGAGGAAGGTGGGCCCAGGCGGCGAGAAGCGACCTTGTGGCCGGCAACCCGTGGTGACAGCTACACTAGCCTAGCGACCGTGTAACGTGAAGCCGACGACGCCTGCAAGCAAACCGAACAGCGATTCCCAAGGGAACAGCTGGCTGACGACGTCCGGAGGGGCGGGCGACTTGGCGGGGGCGCGCCTCGGCCGCTATGAGCTGCTCTTCCCTTTGGCTTCAGGTGGCATGGGGGCGGTCTACGCAGGTCGCGTGGTTGGCCGCGAAGGCATCGGTCGCATCGTGGCGGTGAAGGTGATGCTCAACCGCAACCCTGGCGACGCCGATGTTCAGGCGTTCCTTTCGGAAGCCAGGGTGACTGCGCGGCTCGATCACCCCAACGTCGTGCGCACCATCGAACTCGGCGAAGAGCAAGGCTCGCTGTTCATCGCGATGGAGCTCATCCGCGGCCAGTCCTTGCGCAAGGTGCTCGCTACGCTGGGCCGAAAGAGGCGGCATCTCCCCCTCGGCATCATCGCTCGGGTCATGATTCAGGCGGCCAATGGGCTGCACGCGGCGCACCAGTTGCGAGACGCGGGCGGAACGCCTCTCAATCTGATCCATCGAGATCTCTCGCCAGACAACATCTTGCTCTCCTACCGCGGTCAAGTCTTCGTATCCGACTTTGGCGTCGCCAAGTTGTCCAATACGGCCAGCACCCACACCGGCGTGGTCAAGGGCAAGTTCGCTTACATGTCCCCAGAACAGGTGAGTGCGGAACCCCTGGATCGCCGCTCGGACATCTTCGCCCTCGGGATCTTGCTGTGGGAGGCACTGACCGGGCGGCGCTTGTTCAAGGGTGGCACGCCACGAGAAACCGTCGCATTGATCTTGCGCTGCTCTGTGAAGAACCCCCAAGAGTTGCGGGCAGACGTACCTGAACGACTTGCGGCTATCACGTTGCGCTGCCTAGAGCAGTCTGCCAAAGCTAGGTTCACGACGGCGAAAGATGTCGCAGATGAACTCCGCGCCTGTGTCAGGGAAAGCGGGTTCTCGTCCGACGAAGGCGACCTCGCGGAGCTGCTCGATGGGCTGTTCGCGAAGGAGCGGGCAGAGCTGGACGCCAAGCTCGACGATACGGAGCTCGCTTTCAGGTCGCGAGCGGTCGCGCTGCAGCAAGCGCGAGGACCGGGGCGGGCCCCGCTGGGGCCACTCGGGGATGCTCCAGAAGCGACGGGAGGCACGCTGGCTTCGGCGGTTAGTGACACGCAATCGCGACCGAGATTCGGACGCGTAGCGGTCGGAGTCGTGCTCGCTGCAGCGCTGGGCGCGTCCGGCGTGCTCGTCTTCCTCCGCTCGAGTGAAAAGCCACCTCGTTTGCGCAGTGTGCTTCAGAATGCCAACGGTTTCGTTGCCGCGATACCGTTGGGGGTCGCTTCACCCGCCGCCGACTCGCAACCCGCTCCAGTCCCATCAGTGAGCGCGGTCGGTCCGTCGACCTCGGCGTCAAAGACGCGACTCGCGCCACGCCCGATCCGCAAGGCCCCGCCGGCACCCGGTCCCGCTAAGCGCAAGGATGACCTTTTCGAAGACCTTTGAGCTTTGCCTTGAGAAACACGCTCGCAGGCGAGGTCGTATTGTACGGTCTCTGGCGCAGTCGCCGTCGTCGTCTCCCCACTTCGAGTCAGGATGGCATGAAAGGGGCTGCCGCGCTCCGGTGAGCCCGGTACAAGGGGAGTGCAACCGAGGTAGCCCGTCGCTATTTGCCGTACAGAGCGAACTCGTCGTAGTCGATCACCTGTGGGGGAAGTGGCGCGGTGTGTCCTTTGCGTGCCACGTTGTAGATTCCGATCTTGAAATAGTGCTCAGGTAGGTGCGGGTAGCCACAGATATTCGCGGCGTCCACATTCTTGCCGTTCTGTTCGGCTACCAGTTTTCCGTCTAGGTAGACCTTGAAGAAGCCGTCGCTGTTCAGGGACAACCTGAAGTGAACGACCCAGTCGTTCCACTTGCCCAGGGTGAATTGACCGAAGTTCCAGTCAGTACCCTTGGTCGTCGGAGTCGTGCCAGTCCCCTGGACCTTGGCCCGCAGGTTGCCATCTCTTGTAGAGATATAGACGAGGTTGGCGTACCTCCAAGCCTTTCCCCCGGGTATGAGGTGCTTTGTCGGGTCGCACTTCTTGCTCCAGTCCGCAGGTGTTCCATGGAGCTGCCAGATGATTCCGTTGCTCGCTGCGCCGCTCGACGGCCACTGAGCCAGCAGGTTGCTAAAACGCATCCAGTACTCCTTCCCCCACTTCAGGACATACGCGCCCCCTCCTCGGTTCACTATTTCCGAGCGGTAGTCGATCAGGCTGGAGTCTGTCAGCGCCATTTCGACCGCGTACTTTCCAGCCCGGGTTGGCGACGCAACGAGGTGGGTGTCCTTGTTGCCCGAGAACCCCCAGGCCAATGTTCCCGATTCGAAACCGTCAGCAAAGATCAGTTTCATGCCGTTGGGCGGGGCGGCAGCCGAGGAACCCCCATTGCCAGCCAGGCCGCCGCTGCCCGCAGATCCACCCGCGCTGGGGACGCCTCCGGCATTGCCACTGCCCGCGGCACCACTCGTTCCAGCCACGCCTCCTCCGCCAGCTGAGTTTCCACTGCCTGCGTCACCACTCGTTCCAGCCACGCCTCCGCCGCCAGCTGAGTTTCCACCGCCCGCTGCCCCCGCCGATGGCCCGGCGGCGCTGCCGCCGCTTCCACCACCTGCCCCCGTGGACCCAGCCTGGTCGTCGGAACTGCAGGCCATAAGCACCAGCGCTGCTGCCATCAGCACCGGGCTGCGTCGAGTATTTGATTCTTGCATTGCTCCAAATTGGCAAGCAATGAGCGTGCCGGCTGCTCACAGGTGGCGTATGTTGGGGTTCTGCCCCTGATCCAGGTTGGGAGTCGGAGTCACGCGGTGACAATCGGGTCACTAGCCGCCCCCCGCGTGTCGGGTACTTGAACTGCGACAACGCGTGTGTGGCGTTCCGGGCTGCTTGTAGTCGGTGTGGGGACTGGCTGCGAGGAGGGCAAACCCGCCGGTGGAGGCGCTGATTCTTGAGGAGTTCACCCCCTTCGACGCGCGACTGGAGTATCGCCAATGCGACTTGGTGACCTCCACGTCATCCCGAGGCACCGACCTGCAACCTGAGTGCCTATGAGCAGCCTCCTGACCTCTGGCTCGAGGAGCGCGCTCCACCGGTCCGGAGGCCAACGAGGATTCCGCCAGTGGCGTTCGTCCAGGGAACGCACCAGGCCAGGTCCTTGTTGGCCATGCATCCCGTGCCACGAAGCGTCCTGCTGGTTCGCGCACGACCTTCCGTGCAAGACGAGCTGAACTCGACCGACGCATGACGCGGAGTGTGGCATACTTCGTCAACGAGCATGGGGCCGTACTCTAGGTTGATTCCTACCGTGTCTCTGAGCATGGGGCTATGGGCGTGTGCGGACGAGCTGCCACCGCCAGCGCCCGCCCACGCAACAGACTCGGGCTTGGGCGGCGGCGCCGGTAGTACGGGGGGGAGCTCTGGCAGCGGTGGAGGTGCGGGTTGTGCTTGCTCCCCTAATCACGCGACGGGTTCCTGCACCTCGGGTTCCTGCGTTGTTACGAGCTGTAACCCCGGGTACGGCAACTGCGACGACAGAGATGACAACGGCTGCGAAGTTCGGCTCGATGTTGACGGCAACTGCGGAGAGTGTGGGCGAGAGTGCTTGGGCGCCGCATGCACTGCGGGCGTATGTGAAGGCATTGTCCTGCTTTCCGCCCTGGCCGCTCCTTGGGGCGTCGCAGTGGACGCTACCTCTATATACTTCTCGGATTCCGTAGACGGCTACATCGACCGTGCCAGCAAAGTTGACGGGGCTGGGCGGATTTCGCTCGCTAGCGGTTACCCTTGGACGTGGTTCCTGGTGATGGACGGGGGCTACGTCTATTTCACCACTCGAAAGGGGCATACCGTCGAACGGGTCCTTGCCGACGGCTCCGCACCGGCGGAAACTGTGCTCAGCCCGGGAGTAAAAACCGGCGGGTTGGCGATCGACAGCGGCTTCATCTATTTCACACAATCAGACGACACCGGCTTTGTCTGGCGCGCGCCGAAGAAGGTCGGTGCGACGTCCGTCAAGTTGACCACAGCCCAGGTGCTGCCCCTGGGACTGACGGTGGATGGCAGCAACGTGTATTGGAGTGGCGGCGACAAGCTGGCCGATGGCCAAGTGCGGCGCATCGCCAAGACCGCGTCGCCGAATACGTCCGCCGGCCAACAGGTGGCAACCGGCCAGGGTGCTGTGTTTAGCGTAATCTCCGACTCAAAGATGGTTTTCTGGTCGAGCGCCGATACAGGTCTCGGTCGAATCAGCCGGTACAACATTGCCACCACGAAGATCGACACACTGGCCGTGACCGAAGAACCTGCCGCGTATGCTGCGGTTGACGAGAAGAACATTTATTGGGCTGCCAGCGACGACAGCGCCGGCTACGTCTACCGGCTCGCAAAAAACCACGACGCGTCAAAGAATCCGGCGCCGCCGGTCAAGCTCTATTCGGGTGCCGGAGCGAAGCCGCGGTACCTCGCCGTCGATGAAGTGGCGGTATACTTTACAGACCATGGCACAGGGCGGATCCTAAAAGTCGCAAAGTGAATCGGCCACACGAGAACGGTATCCACTTGCGCAGCGCATGTACGCCGGCTTATGGCACTGGTCGTGGCAAAACGCGCCCGTATCAGGAAAGCTCCGATAGCTACCACGACCTGCTTGGCAAGGGGCGGCAGGCGAGTCGGCGCGTGACGCCGGCGCCATCGTGGTGAGCGGTCGAGCACCGGGCGACGCAGGCGGGGGAGCCGGGGGAGAAGCAACGGGGCGTTTCGGTCGAAACTGAACGGTGTCCTGGCGCGCTCCCGCCACCCTTGCACCCAGTGACCTGCATGTCACTTCGTGACGCGAAGGCCACTTCGAGTCATGATTGCATGAAGAAATCGCCGCACGCCGCGCTCCCATGGGCTGGCATGTCGATTGCAGAACCGCAATGATGATGTCCATATCGACTCAGCGAAGACTCTCTGCTCTGGTTGGCGTGTTTGCGCTCACACTTTGTGCATGTGGCTCTGATGACGCCGGGGGTGGGCCGGCCTCGGGGGGTGGTGCCGGGGTTGGGGCTGGCGGGAGCGCAGGAGCGGGTGGCACTTCCGCAGGCGGCGCGAGCGCCAGCGGCGGAACAGCCGGACAGGGAGCCGGAGCGGGACAGGGCGGCTTTGCTGGAGCGGGAGCGAGCGGTGGTTCCGCTGGCAGCGCGGGTACCGCCGGTAGCGCTGGCGCGCCAAACGGCAAGATGCAGTTCGTTGGGGATTTCGAGTCGGGCACCCTCGACGGGTGGAATGCCTCCGGCAACGACACCACGACCGTCGTGAAGTCACCGGTTCGAAGTGGACAGTTTGCCGCGTTGATGCAGGTCGGTCCGACGGACAAGGTTCCCTATAGGACTGAGCTGACGGCGCTGGGAGGCAAGGGCGCGTTCCACGACGGTACGGAGTACTGGATCGGGTTGAGCTTTCGCATCGTGGACTGGGGCGCCCAATTGCCCAAGTGGTCCACGCTGTTCCAAACCCACGCGGTCCCGCATGCGCTGCCGAACGGAAAGGCGGACTGGTCATGCAATGCCGGCAAGAATTCGATCACCGTCACGACCAGCGGCGATCAGATGGGGCTAAACGTCGTCGTGAACCCCGACCAGACCAAACTACCGGGCACGGCTGCAATTGGGAAACAGGTCTGGAAAGAGCCCTTCAAGCTGGGCGCGTGGATCGATTGGGTGTTTCGGTACCGGCCTTCGACCTCTGCCGATGGGATCATCGAAGCGTGGCGCAACGGTGAGAAGATCTACTCCCAAACGGGAGCGAACCGCTTCCTGCTCGACAACTGCAACCTGCCGGCTACGCCGCGGACCTATATGAAGGTCGGGATCTACCGAGACAAGTCCAACACATCGACCCAAAAGCTGAACTACGACGAGGTTCGGATCTTCGCTGGTACCAATGGCTATTCGGCCGTGGCTCCCAAGTGAATCCGGCGCGCTCAAGGAGAGATCTGGTGTATACGCAAACAACACTGGGATCTTTCGCGCTGGTTGCGATGTTGTTGGTGACGGGCTGCAGCTCCGATGACGCTGGGGCTGCGCCGAGTACTGGTGGCAGTTCGGGGTCTGGCGCGACGTCTGGAGCGGGCGGCAGCTCCGGCTCCGGAGCGAGCGCGGGAAGTGGGAACAACGGCGGCGCTGGCAATGCCGCGGGTTCGGGGAGCGGGGGCGGTTCTGCTGGTGCTGGTGCGACAGCGGGTGCCGCGGGAGGTGGCGGCGCCGCTGGCAGCGGGAGTGGCGGGTCGGCCGGTGGCACAACCTGTACCGCAAAGCTGCTCCTGGACGAGGGCTTCGAGTCGGGTTCGTTTCCAGCCAATTTCAAGAGATCCGGCAACCAGCCCGAGGTCATCAAACATGCCGCGCGGGAGGGCAGCTACGTGATGCGTTCTCGCCTGACGCCGCAGTCCCCGGTGAAGTACCGCACCGAGGCCACAATCGACACCGGTGGTCTAGATCTGCAGGCGAACACGACCTACTGGGTGGGATTCAGTGTCAAGCTCGATGCCGACTATGAAGGGGTGACCACCTTCACGGATACGGCGATGTTGATTCAGGCGCACTACCGCCCCTGGAAGTTCACGAATCCGCCTCCGGGCGCGCAGCCCATGGTGCTGCGGCACAAGTATCCGGCCACCTTCTTCTTTCAGGATGAAGTGCCTGGAGTCGGCAAGCTATATCAAGCGCCTCGTGGAAAGGTCGGCCAATGGGTCGATTGGGTCATCAATTTCCGCCTTTCCGAGTCGAGTGCCGGGTTCTTCAGGGTCTGGCGTGACGGCAATCAGGTCGTCGATTTCAAAGGCTCCAACCATCTGGGTTTCTTCGACCAAGACGGCTTCTACTTGAAGATGGGAATGTACTCGGCCCAATATCAGAAGACCCCGATGCCATCCGGCGCGAGCCGCACCGTCTACCACGACGCGTTGCGCATCGCGGGTCCGGACGGTTGCTATGGACTGGTTGCGCCGAAGTGAGAGGACATACCCACCGGGTTCCCGTGGCCGCCTCTGGGAGTGGCCTCGATGTCACCCCGTGACATGCGCGACACCGTCGGGCATCATGATCCTGCATATTCCCAGTGATTTCACTCGCACGTTGCAGGTACGCCCATTGCAGAGACATGCCCACGATGCGTTTGCCACCTCTGAGAACCAGTTTCGTGATCGCCACAGCCGCGTGGATGCTCAGCGGCTGCGGCTCTGATGACGCGGGCAACTCTGCGCCGGGCGCGAGCGGGGCTGCGGGCTCTGCCGCGATGTCCGGCTCCGGCGGCGCGGGTGCGGGTGGCACCGGGGCGACGGCGGGAAGTGGCAACTCCGCGGGCGTTGGGAACTCGGGCGGCAGTGCCGGCGCGGCAGGCAGTGCGGGCTCAGCGGGCAATTCGAGTGGTGGAGCGGCTGGCAGTGCGGGTGCTGGCGGAGGCAGCAGCGGTGGGGCTGGCGGCAAGCTCATCTGGAGTGGTGACTTCGAGACGGGTGACCTCTCGCAATACGTCACGAAGCTCTATCAATGGGGCCACGTGGAGCCGACGAACGCTGTTACCCGCTCCGGGAAGTACGCCGCCTTGATGTGGACGGAAGCGCAGCCCACATCCGGCAACACTCCCTATCGAGCCGAACTGAGATCAGAACCACGGGGCAAGTTCGGATGGGACGATGGAATCGAGTACTGGATCGGGTTCAGCTTCCGTCTCGACAAGTGGGACCCGAAGGTGCCTGCGAACACCTTCTTTCAAATCCATGCTCCCAACGAAGCTTCGGGCAGCAACTGCGACTTCGATGGTAACGCCATCACCGTGAGACCGTCGAGCGGAAACTTGACGCTCACCGTGATCGAGAACGGGGGCCAGTCGACCGGCAAGGGCGCCGGAAGCAACACGACGAAAGTCTGGAGCGAACCACTCAAGAGCGACGTTTGGCACGACTGGGTCGTGCATTTCACGCTTTCGACGAAGAACGCCGGCTTCTTCGACGTCTGGAAGGACGGACAGCCGATCTACTCCAAGACGGGCCTGACCAACGTGAACTGGAAAGACTCCTGCGGCAATCCCATCCCGGCGCAAAAGCAGAGTCACAATGGCCCGCATGTGGGCATCTACGCGCCTAACAGCAAGAACTATCCCGCCACCTTGCGCCGCATGTACTACGATGAAGTGCGCATGGCGACAGGGACCAATGCTTACGATCTCGTGGCGCCGAAGTAGACGAAAGGTCCATCGCCATGCGTCTCATAGTTGCTCCAACTCTATTCATCACTGTCACCGCACTTTCCTTGATCGGTTGCGGCTCTGACGACTCCGGAGGATCCAGGCCCGGTTCCGGCGGTACGGCTGGAACAGGCGCAGCGACGAGCGGCGGGTCCGGTGGCATGGGCGCAACGGCGGGAAGTGGCAACTCCGCGGGCGTTGGGAACTCAGGCGGCTCTGCGGGTAACGCGGGATCAGGAGCAGCCGCTAGTGGTGGCACTGCAGGAAGTGCCGGTGGCGGGAGCGGCGGCTCCGCGGGCGCCGCCTGCACCGCGAAGCTTCTCATGGACGTCGGCTTCGAGTCGGGGAACATGCCTAGCAACTTGAAGCAGTCGGGGAACATGCCCGAAGTCGTGAAAGCGAGCGCTCGGGAAGGCAACTACGTGATGCGCTCGCGGTTGACACCGCAATCCGCCGTGAAATACCGCACCGAGGTCTCCATCGCTAGCGGCGGCCTCGACTTGCAAGCCAACACCACTTATTGGG
The DNA here is from genome assembly GCA_965222375.1 of Polyangiaceae bacterium. Lineage (GTDB taxonomy): Bacteria > Myxococcota_A > Polyangia > Polyangiales > Polyangiaceae > JACKEA01. Next base: position 829,111 of record CBDCTZ010000015.1, on the reverse strand, counting down.
TTGGGTTCAGCGTCAAGCTCGACGCCGACTACGAAGGCGACACCAGTTTCGTGGACACGGCGATGCTATTCCAGGCGCACTACCGTGGCTGGCTGTTTCCGAACCCGCCTCCGGATGCACAACCCATGGTGTTGCGGCACATGCATCCGGCCACGTTCTTCTTCCAGGACGAAGTGCCTGGAGTCGGTAAGCTGTATCAGGCTCCTCGCGGCAAGGTCGGCCAATGGGTCGACTGGGTCATCAATTTCCACTTCTCCGAGTCCAGTGCCGGTTTTTTCAAGGTCTGGCGTGACGGCAACAAAGTCGTCGACTTCAAGGGCTCCAACCACCAGGGCTTCTTCGACCAAGACGGGTTCTATCTGAAGATGGGCATGTACTCGTCGCAATACAAGATGGCCCCGATGCCCTCCGGCGCGAGCCGCACTGTCTACCACGACGCCTTGCGCATCGCGGGCCCAGACGGTTGCTACGGGCTGGTGGCGCCGAAGTAAGAGGACGGTGGAGCTTGGAAATTCGACGAATGGGTCTGGTTGTACTTGCGGCGCTCGCGCACGTAGCTTGCGGGGCGGACGACAGCGAAAACTCTGGGCCGGGGCTGGGCGGCATGGCTGGCTCGGGCGCGGTGTCGGGTACCGGTGGGCGCGCGGGCTCCGGAGCTGGTGCCGGTGGCAGCTCGGGAGCGGGTGCGACGGCCGGTTCGGCAGGCAGCGGTGGGGTGGCCGGTTCCGGTGGTGCCGCGGGTTCAGGGGGTGTTGCGGGCTCGGGGGGCAGCAACTACGAGCTGCCGTTCACGCCGCCGACGTGCAATCCAAGTGACAACGAAACGCTCATCATCAAATCGACTAGCGATTTTGGCAAGATCAACAACGCTGGCAAACGCATCTTCTGTGTTCAGCCTGGTGACTACTCCTCAGCAAAAGTGGTTCTCTCCGTGGCCGGCACTGCAGCCAAACCGCGCATCATCGTCTACGACGGTGCAACCCCAGCTATGCAGCACCCGGTCAAGATGTCCGAGTCGGTTCGCGCTGTACTGAGCGGTCTGGAGTTTTCAGCTGCCGCCAAACACTGGCAGGTTCACGGTCTGACGTTTCGACGAAAGTCGCCTGGTACCTTTGTTCGTTTCAAGGATGGTTCGACCAACAACCTTTTGGATGGCGTTCTCATCGAGGACGGCGGCGGTGGAGGTGGGCAGCTCGCCTTCGGCGCCTCAGTTGACAACACCGTACAGCGTAGTGTGCTGCGGAACAGCATCGCTCAATCTGGCGTCGACTCGCACTGCCTCGTGATTGGGAGTGCCTCGGGCATTCGCGTTGTCAGCAACGAGTTCTACGATTGCGCGGGGGACGCCCTTCAAGTCCACCCCGGTGGCGTTGTGAAAGACGTGCTCATCGCCAACAACGACCTGTACCTGACACCTGCAGCACATAGCGACTGCAACGGCAGTACCGATCCCACGAAGCCAGGCTTCGGCAATTGCGCATGTGCCGAAAACGCGATCGATCTAAAGAACGGTGGCATAGCCGCTGCGCCGATTCGCATTTTGAACAACCGCATGTGGGGTTTCCGCAAGACAGACGGCAAGTGTTCTGGAACGGGCAGCGCCGGTCCAGCCGTGGCCTGGTCAGGGGACTATGAGAAATCTCACGTAGTGATCGCAGGGAACATCATCAGTGACATCGGTGGTCGTGGCATGACCTTGGGAACTGCTGCAGCGAAGAAGTCACGCATTTCCGTCAACGGGAACATCATCCATGACACCGGCGATACTGGAATCGTCGCCTGGGGTGGGTACACGCAATCCGAGTTCTACTTCAACACCTTCGTCAAAACCGGTGACTACCTGCAGACCAACGCTGGGGCGTCGGCGCTCGAGCTTCGCTGCAATCTCATGCTGGATGCAGGCGCGAAGGCAGGACAGTCCTGGGACAACAAGAGCACCGCAGCGTACAACGGCTTCTTCAATACCACGCCCTTCACCACGCAGGCATCAACGGACGTCGTCAAGCCAAAGACTGCCGATGCCGCCGGAAAAGACTTTTGCACGACTCGCAAGCGGATCACGGCACAAGAGCAGTTTTGCATCCCACTGGTGCAACCCACGTCGGCAAGCCCCCACGCGAAGGCCTGTGATCCTACAGTTGGTTCGACGAAGGGCATTGGCGTCGACGACGCAACCAAGTTCACTGATTTCACCGGAGCACCCCGCGTGCCGGGTGGCGCTCTAGGCGCCCTTGAACTCTAGTGTCGCTCTGGTGCCAATGGGGCGTGCGACGGCTGTGGCCCATCAATCGGTCTTGCTACGTAACATGCTGCCCTAGCCACCTCGCTAGTGACCTGAATGTCACGCGGTGACATTCAAGTCACGTTGAGTCAAGATTGTGTGGGAGACACTCCGACCCTCGCTGTCATTGTGGGTAGGCACACGGGTTGCACCGTTTGGCGGCAATGAAACTCGACGCGAAGAAAGCTCAGTCCTGCATCCCCGCAACGCGACATGCGGCGTCGCGCCTCGCGCTCATCGCGCCCTTGGCAGCGCTGTTGCTTGTCGCATGCGGTAGCGATTCGGATTCCGGAGATGGTCCCAGCTCGGGAGGCTCAGCCGGAACTGGCGCAAGCGGAGGCATGGCCGGCGGAGCGGGTGCCGGCGCAGTGGGAGGAAACGCTGGTCAAGCTGGTAGCGGGGGCAGTTCGGGTAGCGCAGGCAGTGGCGGTCTTCCCGCCACTTGTGGTGAGACCTGCTCTGGCAAGGGAACGTGTGTCAGCGTGGACGCAAAACCTACTTGTGCCTGCGACACTGGCTATTACCGCGTTGGCTTGGAATGCCTCGCGGACCCCTGTGAGAAAAGTGGCACTTGCTATTATGTCGACTCCAGCACCGGAGCAGACAACAACGATGGCAGCAGAGCGAAGCCCTGGAAAACGCTGGCACGCGTCAATCAAGCGGCGTCTTCTCTGAACGCGGACGACTACGTTCTGTTTCGTCGGGGCGAAGCTTGGACTGGCGGCGCAACCCTGTCCATTTCCGGTGTCAAAGGTGCGGATGGTTTACCCGTGACCTACGGCGCCTACGGCCCGCTAGCCGATGCGCTGCCCAAGCTGCGCGCGATTCGCATCATCAAGGGGAGCTCCCACGTCACCGTTCGGGACATGGAGTCCACGGGGAGCGATGGTGGGCCTTGTGTCAACACCAGTGAGTCCGATCACGTCACCATTCAGGGCGTGACCGCACACGATTGCCAGAACAACGGAATTCACTTCGGAAAGCAGTCCAGCTATGGCGTGATCATTGACAGCACGGCCTACGACATCCCCAACAATGACGCCTTGGTGGTGCACAGCCCGACCGGCTTGACGCTGCAGAACAAAGTCGGCGACCACTTCTGGATCGTGGATAACCGCGTGCCCGGCCCAGTCAAGGAGCAGCCCGTGGATGTGGCCACGGGCAATGACACCGTACCTGGCTCCAGGGACATCAAGATCGTTGGCAACGTCTTGGGCAATGGTGGCAATGGGTGCATCGTGCTCGGCCACGGCACGAGCGTCACTTGGATTATTGGCAACATCATGGGCAAGTGCACACAGACGGAAACTGCATTCGCACTGCATGTTGGAGGGAGCCACAAGGAGCACTCGGGCGTGAACCACCGCGTCAGCGGCAACGTCGTGTTTTGGAATCTGATGCCGGGTGTGTCGACCGGTGGCGAGGCGCCGAGCACTCAGCGCGCCTGGATCGAGAACAACACCCTGGTCAACGTCATCGGTAAGCGCCCGGTGATACGAGCGAGCTACGGCCCTGGAGAGTTCCACATCCAGCGCAACGTGCTCTGGACCACGGGGAGCCAAGCTCACGTGCAGGTCCCCAGTCAGTCCGACGTGAAAGCCATGGACCACAACTGGTACGTCCCCGACAGCATCCCGGGCTGCAGAATCGACGGCAAGTCCCTCGTCGATTGGCAGTCCGCCTCGGGATTCGACAAGAACTCGAGCTGCGCCCCCATCCCCGGCATGTCCCTGCCGACTCAAAAGGAAGTCGACGACTTCAACGCCTGGACCAGCCAGAGCTTCTTGGATCGTTTCACGCCGGATTCGAATTGGAGCGGCTGCGCTGACAACATCGGCGCCATTGACTGCGCGACGGGCAAGCTCCGTGTCGAGTTCAAGCCCATCGCCGGCTACGCGGACAACAACGGTTACGGCTGGCGCGGGCCGCTGATTGTCCAGCAGCGCTACCCCCTGCCGACGAAATGACGCGGGCCGTGAGCGCTGACAGCGGATCGCGCTCTAATCACTTCGCGATCTTGAGAACGCGCCCCTTGCCGTCGTCGGTGAAGTACAAAGCTGTTGCGTCCACCGCGATGTCATGCGGCTTCGCTCCGGCTTCCGAGAAGAGCTTCACCACCGGGGCGGGCGCCGCGGTCGGCGCGTAATCCTTTTCCAGTCGATAGATGTGTCCGGCCGTGTCATCGCTGGCTGCCCAGTAGATGTACTTGCCGTCAACGACAGCGTACTCGGCGGGCTCCGTGACGGCGAGTGCCTCCACATTCGCGGTGGCGATGTTGTACCGAGTGACGCGACCGTGCCCCGAGTCGTCACTCGTCCAGTACACGCTCTTCGAGTCGAGCAGCACGCCGCGCACGCTCCCCTGGCTGGTGGCGACCTGCTGACCGGATAGCGTCTCCGGGCTCACGTTCTTCTTGACCCGACGTACTTCACCACTGCCGAGGTTCGAACCGCTGCCCCAGTAAACGTTGGTGTCGTCCACGGCGATTCCGAGGGGTGTATCCTGTTGCGTTACCAGTTTGACGGCGGTGGCGCCTTTCTTTTTCGGGGCGCGCCAAACGAACGCCGCGAGTTCCGACTGCGTGAAGTAGATGGTCCCCGAATCGATGACCAGCCCCGACGTCTTCACGCCGGGACTCAGGAAGGTTTCGGCCTGGGCGCTGCCATCCGCCAAAACGCGATCAACGGTCTGACCGGCTCGCGTGGTGAAGTAGATGTACCCGCCATCCCGGACCATGAACCACGTCGAGGGGTACCCGCTCGCGAGGGACGTGCGACCCGAGCCGTCCACCTTGCTGGCCCGGTCGATGAAGCCGTCCTTGAAGTCCGAAAAGTAGACGTGAGTGTCGTCGACGAGCACGCCCCAGGGGTCCGTAAGCCCAGACACCAAGGTGATCGCTTCGCAAGCTCCCGCAGTGCACGCTGCGCCCAAGCAACTCCGCCCGCAAGCGCCGCAATTGCCGTCGACATTCAGCGCCTCTTCGCAGCCGTTGTCGTCTTTGCCGTCGCAATCGCCGAAACCCGACTTGCACGAAACAACGACACAAGACCCCGTATCACAAGAGCCCGTCGCATTGCTGGGCGAGCAAACGCAACCAGCGTCGCCACTGCTCCCGCCGCTACCGCTTGCGCCAGAGCTCCCGCTGCTGCCCGCCGCACCCCCGCTCGTACCCGCTCCGGTGCCACCTGCGTTCTCAGGTGGGGGCAGTTCCTCAGCGCACGCGACGGCAACCGCGGCGACCCCGAGCGGTAGAGCGAGTAGCGAGGCGCGGCGAGGCGGCATGACTCGAAATATGCCATGCCGGCCCGAGCCTGGGTAGCCGCCCTCGCACCCCGGACGATCCGCGCAGGAGCTCTGGTCCCGAATCGCACCGTGTCGCCGAGACCTCAAGGCTTCGCGGCGCGCTGCGGTCAATCGAGGCCAAGGGATCTCTCGTCAAGGAAGCGGACAGCGCGCAATGGTTCCTCGCGGACAAACAGTCGCCGTAGTGACACCTACGCATCCCTCGCGAGTACTTGGGTCCTCTCGAGCCTTCAGTCGCCAAGCTGCTCGGCCGCCCAGCCGTCGGCGTGCGGCGTGATGCGGATCGGGTTGGCGTTGCGAGGCGGGACCAGCGGCGGCTCTATACGAGTGAAGCGATGGGCGGCGAGCCAAAGACCACCATGGGCGACGATCAGGCGGTTGGGGCTGGGAGTGACGGCGGCCCGCATGGCGGACCAGGCGCGGTCGGAAAACTCATAGAAGGTTTCGCCGCCGGGCGGATCGAAATCGCCGGTCCAGTAGTCGGCCAGCCAGGGGCCGTGCGGGCCGCCCTGGAGGCCGCCAAGGTGGCACGCCATGAGGCCGTCGTCGAAGGTCAACGGAACTTCGTGGTGGGCGGCGACGGCTTCGGCGGTGTGGCGGGCGCGGGAGAGCGGGCTGGCGATGATCGCTGTTATGGGCTCGTGTGCCAGCAACTCGGCTGCGCGGGCCGCCTGGGCGCGCCCGGCGTCGTTCAACTCGCTTTCGAGCTGACCCTGGGTGCGGCGCGCGCGGTTCCACGCCGTCTCGCCGTGCCGGAGGAAATAGAAGCGATGGGGGAAGGACATGGCTCAATTCTCATGCTGCTGCAGCCAAGCTTCGGCTTTGCGGCGTCCAGGTGAACCCGGTTGGAAGTCGGAGGCGCTGCGCTTGGCCAACGCTCTAGCCTGTTCTGGATCCCTCGGATACAGCGCACGTGCGAGAACGAAGCGCACCTGCGCGCGGATCCGATTTCGGCCACTTTCTTTCTCCACTAGGCCGAGGGCGCGCTGGCCGAACTCGATGGCTGCGTCACGCTCACCCAGAAGCAGTTTGGCTTCTGCCATACCGGCGAGGGGAGCCGCAAGTTCGGGATGATTCGAGGCAAGCTTGCGTGTCCAGATCGCGATGGCTCGCCCGTAGTAGTCACTGGCTTCGCGGGCGTGCTCTTGCCTTACTGCCACGTCACCGAGGGTGACGTAGACGTAACCCAGATCCGAGCTCTCCTTTCCGAAGGCTCGGGTCAGAATGGTGCGTGCCTCCTGCAGAGCCTTGCGTGCTTCCGCATAGCGCCCGAGTTCGAGCAGCGCCGTCGCCATGTTGCCGAGGAAGTCGCCGATCGCGGGGTGGGTTGGCCCCAGGCTTCTGCGGGCGATTCCAAGCGCGCGCCGGTACTCGTCCACGGCCTCAGAGAATCTTCCCTGACGGTTGAGCACGTTGGCGATGCTGTGAATCGACTCTGCAACCTCCGGATGGTCTGCGCTCAGCAGCCGTCGCCGCAGCTGCAGCGCCTGGCGGTGCGCCTTCAGAGCCTTCGGAAGCCGCCCTTGGATTGAATGGGCGATAGCGAGGTTGTGCAGCGCCAGAGCTTCTTGGGCCCCTGCGGGCTTTCGCTCTTGGCGAACCACGGACAGGGCGGTCTCGTAGTGCTTCGTCGGGTCTTTGCCCTTCGATAGGGCAAAGTTCCCCAGGCCGAGGTGAAAGTCCGCCTGCAGTTGGCTAGGCGAGCCAGCCGCTTCCAGGGCGCGCTCTGCGTGGCGCGCCCAGTGCTCGGCTTCTTTGTGACGACTTGCGTCCTGTCGGAGCACTCCGATGAGGCTCACCGCGGCCATCGCGGCGGCGGTCGGGTTGCCTCCGTTTTCGCCAGCGAACACTGCCCGCTCTAGGTTGCGCTCGGCTTTCGACCGCATTCCGAGCTTCTTTTCTACGTCCCCGAGCAAGGCCAGCGCTTCCGCCTTTGTCGCTTGGTGTCGCAGAGCAGTATCTTTTCCGGAGAGCGCCTCACGCAGCTCGCTCTCGGCCTTCTTGTAATGCCCAGCGAGTTTGTCGGTTCGGACGCGCACCAGTAGCTCTCGGAGCGCGATAGTGGCAGCTCGTTCTTCCGGCGCGCTAGGCAGCGCACCCTCAGCCAATAGCGCGGCTCGCGAGCAGCGACTGATGGGGCGCAGCCCGCTAGCCGCATTCACTGCGCGGGCAACGAGTTTCGTGTCAGCTCTCTCGAACAAGCCGACCAATGCACTGAGTTCCGCGAGCAGATCATCGTGACACTGCATGCGCCGATCAAGCAGCGTCGCAGACTGCTCTTTGCGCACCTGGGTCTCGAGGCACGCTGCGGTGCGAGACTCTTCCCATGCCTTGGCGTAGCGATCGAGGAGCCGTCCAACGGTGTCCGCGGCCGCGGCACCATAGCTGGGGCGCACCTGCTTGAAGCGCGCCCGGACAGACTGTTTTTGGGTTTCGCTCCAGCTTGCCTGAACCAAAGCCGTTGCCCCGCTGCAGCCGGCCTCGCCGTCGCTGCGCGCCCACACCGCGCCCGCGACGGCCACCAAGCCAACGACGACTGCTGCTGTGCCGAAGCGAGAAGCCTTGCCCTTGGGAGGTGCCAGCGCCTGCAACAAATCGCTGAGCGACCCGAACCGGCGAGCAGGATCCGGGTCCAGGCCGCGTCGCAGCGCGGCAAGCACCGCCCTTTCGTGTCCAGAAAAGCCCGTCATCGAGGGACGCTCTGGCTCCTGCTGCAAGCGTTCCCGTAGCTGCTCCAGGGTCTTGGCCGGAAATGGCCGAGTCTTGGTCAGCGCTTCGTAGGCCACGACCGCGAAGCCGAACTGATCGGACTTTTCCGTGGCTGGGCTGCCCTCTAGTTGCTCTGGCGCCATGTACGCGGGCGTGCCTGCACACAGACCCGTTTGCGTGCGCAGGGTCTGGGTCTGGAGCAGGTCCGGTACGGCTGCCTCCACGCTAACTGTGCCAGCAATACGTGCCAACCCAAAGTCACTCACTCGTGGGCGCTCGTCCGCCCCGATCAAGATGTTGTCGGGCTTGATGTCGCGGTGAACGAGTCCACTTTGGTGAGCGGCAGAAAGCCCGGCGCCCGCGTCGAGTAGCACCCGAAGGATATCTTCACGGCTGCGGTCTGACTGATCTATCCACTCAGACAACGTCGACCCTTCCACGTACTCCATGCTCAGGAAGGTTCGATCGCCGTGACGAAACACCTCGTAGACATGCACCACGTTGGGGTGCGACAACTTGGCGAGGGCCTGTGCCTCGGCCTGGATCTGACCCCCGTCGCCAAGATCGTCTTCGAGGCTTGCGGAGAGTAACGATTTCAGTGCTACTCGGCGATCGAGGGAAGCGTCGTAGGCGCTGTATACGACCCCCATGCTGCCTGCGCCCACCCGTTGGAGCACGGTGTAGCGACCAACTCGTGCGCCTGGAGAAAGATCCATCGAAGACGGGTCAGTCAGTTGCCCGGCCGAGGCGACCAGCTTGCGGCATGTCGGGCAAGAGTCGAGGTGCGTATCCACATCCGTCAGCTCGTCCGCGTCGAGTAACCCCTCGACGAACGCACTCACTTGGGCATCGCTCAGACACTTCACAGGCGCCAAAGCCTAGCGGTTGCTTCGGAGAGTGGTGCCGGTTTTGTTGGTATCCGTCAGTGTCCGGGCGTTAGGCTCAGCTCGGGACCTGCGAGATGGCGGAGAGTGTGCTTGGTTCAGCCTACCGATCGTCCGCACAAGCTGCCGGGATGTCTGCCGCTCCTGACACCCAGGTCGACACTGCCTTGGATGCCGCCTTTGAAGCGGGCGCGGAGCGTTGGCCGCGTTTCACTCTGACGCCTGAGCAGTTCGGGGGCTATTTGGGTGCCCGCGTGAAGGTGGATCAGCTGGTCGCGCTCTCCCGGGAAGAAGCTGCCGAGCTCTACCTGCTCGCCGCTTGCCATGCGGATCTTCCTGAAGCGATTCGTGCGGTGGACAAGACCTACTTCGAAGAAGTGCCTCTGGCGCTAGCGCGTTTCGCACTGCCGGATGCGACGGTGCGCGACATTCAGCAGTCGCTTCGAGCCAAGCTGCTCGTGAAGGACCAGCGAGACGCATTGCTCCATCGCTACGTGGGCGGGGGTTCCTTGCGGGGCTTGATCCGCGTATCCGCCTGTCGGATGGCGATCTCGACACTGCGAGACCAGAAACGCCAAGACATGGACTCAGACCTCCTGAGCCAGGCGGTGGACTTGGCCGACAGCCCGGAGCTCTCGGTTCTGAAGGCTCGCTACAGAAGAGAATTCAAGGACGCCTTCGAGGCCAGCCTCGAGCAGCTCAGCGTGCGCGAGCGCAACCTGCTCCGTCTCCATATCGTCGAGGGAGTCACCCTCGCGCAGCTAGCCAGGACCTATCGGGTGGATCGGAGCACGGTCGTCCGCTGGTTGAGCCAGGCGCGGAGCGCTGTGTTCGATCACACGATGCAGCGGCTTGCGCAGCAGCTGTCGCTGCCTGCTGAGGACCTTCGGGGATTGCTGTCCCTGGTGCAGAGCCAACTGGATTTGTCGCTGCCACGTCTACTCGAAAAATAGCTGCAATTTCAACAAATTAGCAGAAACTTTGCGCCACTCTGGCTGGCCGTGCGTTGTCTTGGGGTTGGAAGGACGACGCATGAAGCACCTCAATTTCTTCACTCATCTATTCTTGGGCTCAGCCATTTCTTGTTCAGTTTTCGCCTGTAGCAGTAGCCCAAGCGACGGCGGCGGCAGTGCCGGGGCGGGTGCCGTCGCGGGAACAGGTGGTAGCGGCGCCTTTGGTGGATTTGGTGCGTTTGGGGGTGCTGGTAGCGCTGGAGCATCGGGAGCCGGTGCCGCCGACGCAGGTGTGGATGCCGCGCCGACGAAACGAATGGGAAAGGTGTCCAAGACTAGCTACGACGTCAAGTCGTGCAGCGAGGTCTGTGGTGACTATGCAAAGCTATCGCTCACTTGCGGCGGTGTGTGCACCGGCAAGCCCTACCTGGGCTACGCCAAGTACGGCAAGGGCGATTCGGCGACTCAGGTTGACCTCAACGATTGCAATACCGTACCAGAGGCAAGCAACAACGGCGTCGGACTGAATTTAGTTTCCTGTTGCTGTGATTCTCCCCACATCAAGAAGGGCGCCGATGCGCCAGCCACCCAAACCTGCGACGAGATCTGCGCGGCGGATGGACTCGGCTGCGACGACGAATACCCCTGGAGCACAGTCAATGGGGACGTGAAAGCCGGAGCCAAGGTGACCTATCGCAGCGGGTTGGGCAGCACGACCTACGGCTACTCGGGCTGTGCGGGGATCCCAAATGAAACCAAGAAGGTACAGAACACAACCTTCTACATCAACAGCTACACCTGCGCCTGCATTGACAACCTGTAGGCGCCTTGCCTCCCGCGTCTGCGCTTCCCCGGCGCTTTCGCAGGGTGCGTCACAGGCAGGCAGCGCGGGAGCTTTTGGCAAAAAAAACGGAACTTGCCGCACCGACCCATGGGAACCGTACAGCGTCCGATTCTGAAGGGAATAAGCGACTCCCGCGCGACGCACATGGGGGATGAGCACAAGTCAAACTGCGATTCGATCAGGCTTTCGGGGATGTCCAACGCGATGCATCCTCCTCGCCGCGCTGCTCCTCAGGGGTTCCTCCTGTTCGAGCATCGACGAAGCATCGGGCGGGGAGTCGCTCTGCGCGTTCTTCGATGACACGGACAACTGCTACAGACGCCTGTCAGCGGAAGCCAACGCCTGCATCGACAACGCGTTCTCGTCGCCTGGCAACTGGTCGGCAGACAACCTCTCTTGCTCGTCACAGGATGGCAGTACGGTGGCGACCTTTGGCTCACCGGTCTTTGGAACGGACGATCCGCAATACGACGTTACCGTAAAGAAGCGTGACTCCTTGTGCTTCCGCTACACGGGCGCTGGCACTGTGTCCTGCCCCGCGCGACGTTTCAGTCCGCCAGCGTCACACTGGACGTGACCCGAGGTGCTTCCGACGACGAGATAGTGATCGAGTGTGAGGGACGGAAGTTCAGCGGACGTCTGTTCACGACGTGTTCAGGCACCAAACAATTCCCGAGCGTTTTCACTACGACCAGCGGGCCCACTGGGACGAACTCAGCGATGGGAATCGGCGCGGGAACCTCGGTGTTTCACTGCAACTAGACGACGTTTTGGGGTCGGTTCGCAGGGGCACTCTGGGCCACTACTCCCACCCGGGGCCTAGTCGGCGCGCTCCCCGTACGGAGCACATGCGTCACGGCAGTGTCGCCATCGCGGCCAGCCGACGGCCGACAGGACCCGACACGCCCAGCTTGGTCCAGTTCACTCCGTTCCACGACCAGGTGTCGTCGAGGTCGGGACTAAAGGCGTTGGCGCCGTCCCGACCCCCGAAAAGCAGGGCTTGCCCATTGAAAGTCGCCATGGCGAATTGCGAACGGATCCCAGGAGCAGTGCCGGGTTTCCGTGGGGCCCAGTTAACGGCATTCCACGACCAGGTGTCCCCCAAAGCGGTGACTGCGCTGTCGCCGCCAAAAAGGACGACTTCTTTTGCAACCGCTGCCAGCCCGTGCCCACCGCGCGCCGGAGCGCTGGAGCTTGGCGTGCGCTGCGTCCAGGTGGACCCGTTCCACGTCCAGGTGTCACCGAGCGCAGTGTCCCCGGTCCAACCACCGAACAACACCACCTCACCGTTTTGGACTGCCAGGGCATGCGCGCGTCGACCGGGAGGACTGAGCGGGACCTTTTGTTCTGTCCACTGCGTGCCATTCCACACCCACGTGTCGTTGAGGTGCTTGCCAGCGGCGAAGCCACCGAAGAGAACGACCTGGTCTTTGTAGGTCGCCATGGCGTGATCGTCTCGGGGTGGTGGACCTGACACGTTGACTTGCTTCCACGCTTTTCCGTCCCACGTCCAAGTGTCTCCAAACGCTTTGCTACCGTCAAAACCGCCGAAGAGAACGACCTTGCCCTTCGCGGCTGTCATCGCGTGATAGTTCCGAGCGGCGGGATGCGTGGTGAGGGTTCGCTGGGTCCACTTGCCGGCGGACCAGATCCAGGTGTCGTCGAGCAAGTTCCAACACTTGTTGATGCAGCCGCCGAACAGAACCACGTGCTGCCCCGGACCACCGCTGGAGCCGCCTGAACCGCTGGAACCACCCGTCCCGCCGGAAGCTCCGCCCGACCCGGCAGAGCCACCGCTGCCGCCTCCAAGTCCGCCGCTCGCGCCGCCCGAACCGCTCGATCCGGAAGTGCCCGACGCCCCACTCGTTCCACCCGAACCGCCCGACCCGGAGTTGCCTGATGCCCCTCCCGTGGCGCCACTGGAACCGCCCGCGCCACTGACGCCGCCCGAACCGCTCGTACCCGCCGAGCCCCCGGAACTGCTGCCCCCAGTAGAAGAACCGCTCGCGCCGCCCGAGCCGCCGCCGCCAGGGTCGGTGGAGTCACTGCCGCACCCGGACACGCCGATTGCCACTAGGACGCCAATAACCGAGTTTCGCATCAGAAACCGCAAGCAGACGCGCGGCGCCGCGCGGCCTAGATATTCAGCCATGTGTCACTGACTGAGCCGAGCAACATGGGAACGTCGCAAACTTTGTTTCGTGACCACTATGACCTCTCCCTCGAAGAAACGCCAAGCGCTACGGCGCCACGCGAAAAATACTCACAAAACCGTCTCCCGCGCCGCCCGCCTTGGACTGCTGCGCCGCGCCGACGATCGGGAAGTCGCTCGACTTCGTGGTACCGACGACGACGATGCTGCCACTTTCGCCGATGTCCAGATCGCGTTCGCGCTCGTCCTCTTTCTGCGCAGTGCCGCTGCCGCCCAGATAGGTCCCGTAGGCTTGTGACTTGAAAATCCCGGAGTCTTGTAGCGGAGGGGGCAGAGCCGTGCGCCTCAGCGGTTCAGCTTCACCAAGCTGACCGGTGCGATGACGACCGCACTGCCGCCCTTGGGTGGGGAGAACTGTCCAGCCGATGCGCGGTTGCGTACGCAGCTCACGATCGAGCGTGGCAGATTGCCGCTCGCTGCGGCGCCAACGCCTTGCACTTCCCCTCCGGGTCCGACACGGATGGTCAGGCGGATGCTGCCCTGCGCGTCCGGGTGATCCAACAGGCCCTTGTTGTAGCAACTCCGAAAGCCCGGTCGCATGCCCGCGACCACGCGGGGCGCATCGCTGACGATGCCACCCTGCGTCGTTGGCGGGGGTACGCCAACCGAGCCCGTCGGGCCCTTGGTCGCCACCTTCTCGCCCGAGTTGCCGGCCGAAGTGCCGCGCTTGGTGTCCGCCAGTGACGCCAACCCTGGGTTCTGCCCCGGCCGCAGTGGGCCGCCCTTGCCAGGGAGGTTGAATCCGCCCTTGGAGACACCGGCACGACTGGCGGCGGCTTCGTCGAGAGCGCCCGTGGGCACTTCTCCGTCCTTGAGCACGCCATCGGTGGCCGTTCCGCCGGGAGCCAACGCGCCCAAGGTAGCGAGCTCTATGGATGCCAGCTGGTCACTGAGTGCTGCGTCGTTGGCAGCTGTGGCGTTGCCAGTTGGCCCGGGTTTGCCTGGCGAGGTTTTTGTCGTTGGCCCAGGCTTGCCAGGCGACACATCAGTCGTGCTGGTCTCCGTGGCCGGCGTTTCCACGTCTTCCACGAACGCGGGCAGGGCGCTCACATCTACGAGCAGCCCGGACACGACCACGCCGTCGTCCACGACCGGGTCTAGCCAGTCGGAATAGAGGGCGCCGACAGCCAAGAAGTGCAACAAGAACGACAGCGCGGCGATTGTCGTTGTTGCAATATCGATTTCCGTCGCGCCGCGGATGACCGCGACGGGTAGCTGCGGCTTGGGTTGCACCGGCGGCGGCTGCACGAATTGGAACAAGAAGGTGTCCTGCCCCATTCGCACGCGGCCCCGGGACTCGCCGGTCAGGCGCACTTGGCGGGTTGACGCTCCGTCGAGCTCCATCAATGAGCTCCCCGCTGCAAGGGCCACCCGAGCCGTGGCGCCGGGCGCGAGCTTGAGGGTGTAGCCGTCGGGGCTACGCTCAAAGAGGCGCAAGGTGGAGAGCGAATTCGCTACGACGAAGACGTTCTTCTCGTTTTCCCCAACGGTGACGTGCGTCTGCTCGCGCAGTACACGCTCTTCGATGATGCGCCCGCCTCGCACCCAGGCCACGCGCAGCACTTTTGGACCCACAGGCTGCAATGCCCGCAGGTGCTGGGTCATCGCTCCCGGACGTTGTGTGTGCGGTTCGAAATGCAGCTCTGCCATGCGATGCCAGCTCCTAGTGCGAGTCGCCTCACCCTTGCCGCCATTTTGAGAAAAGCTGGCGACAACCCCTTTCAGACAGCGCACCGCCCCACGAGTTCCCGGGTCCCGCGCCTTTTTGTCGAACTCGCCCCGCGGCGGGTGTGCCCTAGACTTGTTAGCCGCGCTGTTGGCAGACTCGGATCGCGCGCTCGATGGCCTCGGCCATGGCGTCGTCGTCCCAGGGCTTCGTCATCTTGGCGACGATGGCGTCGTCAGCGGCGCCGGAGGTCGAGGTGTCGAAGTTCGATACGCCAGATACGATGATGAAGGTGGTCGCTGGATCGTGGCGTTGCACCCACTCCGCGAAAGCGATTCCGTCCCTCCCGGGCATCCTGTAGTCGCTGATCACGACGGGGTAGAAGTGCTTCTGGAGCATTTGAGTTGCTTCGAAGCTCGAAGACGCGAGGTGCACATTGAAACCGCGTTCGCTCATGGCGCGCTTGAACGCTCGGCGTACCTGGGTCTCGTCGTCCACGAACAGAACCGTGCGAAACTCTTCGCCGGGAGTTGCGTCAGCTTCTACGGGAGCACTTTTTGCGGGAGGTTCCGAGGGCAATGAAACTGCGTCCAGTCCGTAGGTCGTCTACATAATCAGTTTAACGGACGGATTTTCGGAATCCAAAGGTCATCCGTGCACGGGAGTAGCGAGTGCCGCGCAACCCCCCTCAGCAATTCGGATTTCTCGTGCGCTGTTTCTGCGCGAAGGGTTTGCTGATACAGCACAAGGCGTGGCGGGGCCCGAGATCGGTCGAGGGGGTCCCCTTTGGGGGATCGCGGGACGACGAAAGACGTGCTTCGGAGTGAGGCTGCAGGTCGCGGTGCTGGCTTGTCTCAGCCTGCTGCTGGCATCCTGCACCTGCTCCAAGAAGGAAACGGTCATTGCGACTGACGAAGAGCACGACGTGGAGTGGGTCTCCACGAAAACGACAGGCGTCGGCCTCGAGTGTGCCGGAGGTCACGGTTTCGGCATTTGCTTTCCAACCAGGAAGCACGAGGTCAAGACGGAGATCCGCACGCCAGCCGGCTCCTTCAAGATCCGGTTTTCCTGCGGCGAAGACGCGAAGCTAGTTGCCGAGGACGGTTTCGAGCGCTTCGCCATCAAATGCGGTGCCGAGAAGTGGGCCATTCTCTACAAGCGCAAGGCGGGCAGTGCGTTTCTGTGGCGCGGTGCCTACCAAGACCAACCGGTTTGGGAGAAAGTGCCGCCTCTTCACGAGGTCGCGCATTTGATATGGCGAAAGTCCAACCGTCGCACCGCGCTCGTCAAGGAGCTCAAGAAAACCAAAGGCCATGGCGCGGTTGCGGACTTGCTGGTCAGGTGCCCGACCTGTGCCGGCGGCCAGTGGAAGTCCGCCTACTTTGGGCTCGATGAGGCTTCCAAGAAACGTGTACGGGCTGCTCTGGAGAAGTATCTGTCCAGTGCCAAGTCTCCACCGGCGGAAGTCATTCGGCGCGGGTTTTCGGTGCTCGAGCCCACCACGCACCCTGCGCGCATTCCAGCGTTCACCCGTCACGCTGTCAGCTTCCCAGACGAAAAGCACATCACGGACGCCTTGATCGGCTTGATGGCCTATTCGGAAGCCGAAGCCGCTGCAGAGCTTGCCTGCAAGCGCATCGAGCGGCATTGCGGACGAGGTTGCGAGCTGGCGCTCGCGGCGTCTACGACGGCGTGCAAGGGGTTGAATGCGCGGCTCGAGAAGGTCCAGTGCTCCGCTGACCTCGTGTGTGAGCAGAGTGTGTGCGCGACAGAAGCACTTGAGGATCACTGGGCCAAGCAGTTCGAAGAGTTGGACGCAAGCAAGCAGCGTCGCGACCAAGACGCTAGGCTGCTTTTTCTCGCGACCATCAAACGCAAACTGGACGGAGAGGTGCGTCGTCGGGTTCAGCGGCGCTTGTATCAGCGTGATCGTTCTTCCGAGTCCTGCAAAGACGCGCTCCAAGTGGGCGAACCGTGCCGCTGCGACGAAGATGCGCTCAACTACGCCGCGTGCCAGGCCACTTCGAACACCGCGAAGACCCCGTTTTGCAGGATCAGCATCAATGATCAAACGGAGCGTTTGACCACGACCGCAGTCGTATCCGCCAAGGCCACGAGGATCAGCTACGGGCGCCAGCTGTGCCTGCGCATGAGTGACAATACCTATCGCTGCACAAACAGCCCAAGGTCCGCAAAGCACTCGGCGAAGCCGGAGACCGGATTGGAGCTACTGGACGATGGCATCTTGCGCCGTGGTGGGAAGACGACGAGCAGCGGCATCGACTTGAACATCCCGGCGAGGGCGAAGGTGAGCGCCATTCGCCAAATGGCAGATGGCGTGCTCTATACGACGCCCGACCACGTGGCACACGTGCGCTTTTCGAAACGCGGCGGCTATGCCCGGCACAGATTCAAAAACATTCAAGGGATCGCGCTTGCGCTGGGCACCGCCTGCGTGCTGGATGAAAAGCGGCTCCAGTGTTGGGGACCGGGCTCCGAACACCCATTCGGGACGCAATACGACGTTCCCCACCCAATGGGTGACTTCGACGCCGTGACCGGTCAGAGAAGCGCTATCTGTGCACGTCTACCCACCAAGATGGCGCGCTGCTGGCGCGGGGGGAAGGCCAGGGACTTCCCTTGGACGGCCACGGATGGATTCGCCGGGAGTGGCCGTTTCTTGTGCGGCCTGAAGGGCGGTAAGGTGCTGTGCGCGGATCTCAACCACGATCCGCCCCGCGCTCGGCGAGTCGATCTACCAGAGCGGGTTACCGCCGTTGAGGTTCATGACAATTTCAAGTGTGCCCTGGCTCAAAGCGGGCGGGTGTACTGCTCGGTCAACTGGCTCGAGCCCGAACGCCTGCGCTGGTCCAAACCACCCGAGAGCGAACGACCTTGAGTGGTGGGTCCGGCCTAGGGTGAAGGCCGCGGGCGCTGCACCACGATGCGGATCGCCTCCAGCACTTCCTGTGGATTGAAGGGCTTCGTCACCAGTGGGTAGTTCCCGTCCTTGAGGAACTCTCGTGCCTCGGGCGTGAAGGCTCCGCCGGTCATCAAGATCAGGCGATCGTGTTGCGGTGGTTGTTGCCTACTGAGACCTTCAGCGACGTGAATGCCAGACACGTCCGGCATCATCAGATCGCACACAATGGCGTCGAACTTCCGCTCGGCTGTGATGGTCAGGGCCTCGCGTCCACCGCCACAGGTGGTGACCCGGTGGAAGGAGAGTATCCGCGCCAAGGCTCGCGCGACTCCGGGCTCGTCGTCGACCACGAGCAGCGAAAGGGGCGGGAGTCGGTTGGATGGGGCCCTGGCTTTGCGCTGAGGCCGCTCTGCGGCGGCGATGGCGGCCGGCGGCAGTGTGACCGTGAAGGTCGTCCCTTGGCCTGGTTTGCTTTGGAGCCGGATCTGGCCGCCCAGCTCCTTGACGACCTTCCGACAGATGAAGAGCCCCAAGCCTGTGCCCTCGGCCTCGGTCTTGGTCGTGACCAAGGGCTCGAAAACCCTTTCCAGCAGGCGCTCCGGAATGCCGCACCCCGTGTCGGAAATCTCGGCGATGACGGCTCCAGATCGCGCATGGTGAGTTGCGACGCGAATCTCGTTGTCCTCTACGGCGCCCGCGGGAATCGCTTGTGCGGCGTTGAGCACGAGGTTCAGAAAGACCTGCGAGAGTCGCTGCTCGCTGGCAAGCACCTTGGGAACCGATTCGTAGGCGCGAACCACACGGGCACGATGGCGGATCTCGTTGGATGCGAGCTTCAAGGAGAGGTCCAACAAGTCGCGCACGTCCAGAGGTGCTGGGCGGTCCTCCTGCGGCTGTGCGAAGGCGCGAAGCTCCCGAATCGCATGCTCGATTCGGTCGATGCCTCCACGAAGGTCGCCGAGCAGCTGCTGGGCTTGGGCGCCGACGTCGCTGTCGAGCTGGCCCATCAACACGCCTAGCTCATCCACGGTCGACTGGACATAGGTCAGCGGATTGTTCACTTCGTGCGCTACGCCTGCGGATAGCAACCCCAGCGCCGCCAGCCGCTCGGATTGGATCAGCTGAGCGCGCAGCTGCTGCTGCTCGGTCACGTCACGCCTGATCGCGACGTAGTGGGTCGTCTCACCCGCGTCGTTCCTCACTGGGAACACGACTGTGTCGGCGTGCACGAGGGCACCCGACTTGGTTTTGCTGATCAGACGACCGACCCAGACCTTGTTCTCGGAAATCGCTTGCCAGGCTTTCCGATAGAATTCTTCGGAATGCTCGTGACTTCGCATGACCTGCCTGGGCGTTTTGCCGAGCACCTCTTCCGCGCTGTAGCCATACAGGCGTTCGAAGGCCTTGTTCACGTAGAGCAGAACGCCGTCGATATCCGTGATCTCCACCGTGTGGGGCAGGTCCTCCACGGACTGAGTGAAGAGAGTGAACTGAGGTTGGCGACGCAGCCGCTCCGTTGACATCCGAGAGTCCCCTCGCGTCCCCGAACGGACGCAGCGGCCGGACTGTATCATCGCTGGCAGTTAGCGGCCTATTTGGGGTGCCCGGACCTGGCTTTCTGAGGACGACGACGCGCTTCACCTCGGTTTTGTGCGTGTGGAATGCTTCGGGGTTCAGAAAGACAGGCCCGCGAGCAGGTTGCCCTGGAGAAACCAATCGGGCTTGCCGTCTCGCGGTCCGATATCAGCGACGCCAAGGCTGAAGATGGTCCCGAACTGAGGTGCAACGTAGAAGCCCACCTGCTGCCCGCCGTCATAGCTGTAGCCACCCGGCTCGTAGAATCCAAAGCGATAGCCGAGGTTGACCTCGCCAAAGAGCGTAGCGGTCGTGTACTCCTTGCCGTCGAACTTGTTGGTTCCCCAGGCCACCCCTGCTTCGACCAGAGCTTCGAGGTGCAGCCCCCTCCAAATGTACTGCCGGTAGCCGAGTCCCAACATGTACTCGTCAATGGTTTCGACGACGTCATGGGGTACGTGCGGTCGGATGTAGACAATGGCGAGCAAGTCGCCGCGCGGGCCACCCGACTTCCCCCAGGCTGTCCATGTGAGCTTTGGCTTGATGATGTGAACCGTTGGAATGAAGGGTTGAACGAGATCGATCTCAGCGCCCCAGCGATGAGTCTGCTCGCGAGTTTCATTCGCTGCCTGTGCGTGCGCCTGTGCGGTGGTCACAAGCACGGAGACGAAGCCAAGAATCCTGGGCGGATGCCTCAAATCCATGTGTCTCTTCCCTTCGGCCCTGGGGCGACTGGGCCCTTTCCGCTCTTCGAGATAGGTATTCTCTGCACGAAACACCATTGGCATTGACGGCATGGTATGTTTTGCTGATGAAACACTAGGTTCTGCTCGACGGAGGAAAACCCAATGGAAGAGCGGCTGCCCCTCGAACTGCTGACCGGATTGCCAGCGGTGCTCTGCGCCGCGGAAGAGGGGAGTGCGACCCAAGCGGCATCCAGGTTGGGCACGACGACCGCCACGGTTCTGCGACGGATCGAGTGGGTCGAGAGCTCGCTTGGGGTTCGGCTCTTCGAGCGATTGCCAACGGGTCTCGTTGGGACTGCAGCGTTATCAACAGTGCTGCCTTGGGCGGAACAATGCGCGGCGTCGATCGATGGGATGCGGCTCGACGTGGCCGGGCTCGATGTGGCGGTCTCAGGGGTCGTGCGCGTGGCGGCGCCGCCAACCATCGCCAGCCACTTGTTGGTGCCGACCCTCGACGGTCTGCACTGTCGCCATCCCAAGATCACGATCGAGTTTGCCTCCTCGAACGTGCTGCAAGATCTGACCCAGCGCGAAGCCGACTTGGCACTGCGCGTCGTCAAGCCCGATGAAGGCGATTTAGTGGTCCGCAAGCTAGCTGACTATCGAATGATCATTGCCTGTGCGCCGTCTCTGGCCGACCAAGCCCGAGCAGAGCTCTCCAAGCTTCCCTGGGTCTCCTGGGACAGGACCATGGCGCACATTCCAGAAGCTCGTTGGCTCGCCGCTTCCTTCCCCAAAGCCCGGATTGCGCTTCTGGCCTCCGAGCTGACGACGCTGCTGCGTGCTGCGCGTGCCGGGGTCGGTGCTCTCCTCGTAGCGGAGCCCATCGCTGCCCTCGAGGGCGGCCTGGTGCGCGTGCCGACGAAAGGTGTCGCCCTGCCCAAAGGCAGCCTCTGGCTCGTCGCCCATCGTGCCCTCAGAAACGTGCCCAGAGTGTCGGCGGTCTGGGAATGGTTGGAGGGCTATTTCAGCGACTCGTCTGTGGAGGCACAGCTGACCATTCCAGACGCTTCGCGCGGCGCTTGACACCAGTCGTAGACATCGATGTGCTCGAAGAGCCGCCGCCTTGACGGTGTCACGCTAGCGGCGCACGTGCCGGCCACCCGTCCGCCTACACTTTCCTGAAGGCGCTAGCGACATCGAATCGCGCTTCAGCGGGGTATTCGCGTCAGCGCATCGCGTCCTGCGACTCTGTCGTAGGACTCCGCAATCTTCGCAGCGCCTCCTTCGTCAGAGATGTCGTACGCGACGTGCTCCTCAGCCTTTTCGAACCTCAGGGTGTACTTTGCCCGCACGATCGAATCGCTACCGATCGCGTGGTGCTCTTGGGCGATGTACAGCTCGTAGGAAATGAAGCGCCCGTGCTGCTTGGCGAGCTTGTCGTATTCCGCCTTCAGCTTCTCGGCAGTGACTTGCTTGCGAAACGCGTCACTGCCGTGAGCGTCGAGGGCCTGCTGGTACGCGCCCGCCTGGACCAGCTTCAGGTAGGAGCCCACGACCCGTTCAGAGACTTCTGCGCCGCGCCCCGCGGATTGCGACACCTTCCAGAACAAGAACGCGGTCAGAGCAATGAGCGGCAGGGTGATGGCGAGCACCTTGAGGCACCCGCCAGAGCTCGAGCTCTGCTCTGGGATCTGAAACTGCTTCGGCTCGGAACTCACTTCGGCCCGCAGTTGGCCTTCGCACCCAGGGCGTCGTTGTTGTCCTCACGACATTCGTTGAAGGTCTTGTTCGTGCCCTGGTCGATCTTGGCACTGTAGGTATCGTTCTGACCGCCACTGCCTGCAGGAACGCTGAACGCGATGGTTTCGCTCTGCCCCGGGCCCAAGGGTTGCGTTGTCGTCACGCTGCCGATCTTGTTGCTGCCGTTGTAGATGTCCACGGGCACGCCAGCGGGCAGCCCCGAGAGCCCGATGTTGCGCACGGTGACATGCACAATCACGGGATCGCTGCACTCCACGTTGACCGTGACCACGGCGTCCGGGGCGTTGAAGATCCCCTGGTCTTGCACGTTCTGTCGGAAGTTGTTCAGCCACGGCAGTGTCCAGTTGGCCTGCTGCTGCTTCGGGATCAGACCGTAGGTATTCGGAGCGGTGCAGGCACTGTCTCGATCGTCGCAGATGTTGGACACTGAGTAGGCATGCTGATTCCACAGGGTGCGGGTACCGACCCAGGAGTTCTGCTTGTCGCCCCACACCGTGAGCCCGCGGTACGCCGTGTGGCCCGCCGGGGGCTTCCAGGCCGGTCGGTTGTTGGCCGGATCCGGCTGGTTCCAGGGAGCGACGTTGCACTTCCAGCTAGTTGGGCTGGCGCCGTTGGAGATCATGACGATTTCCGAGTGGCCGTCGCCGTCCACGTCCGCGACGATCGAGGCTTCGGTGCCGGTGAAGGAGGTGGTCAACTCCGCCAACAGGACCTTGCCGGTCGTGCCGTCGTAGACCCACAAGAAGCACTCGTCGTTGTAGATGACCTCGGCTTTGCCGTCGCCTTCGAAGTCGAACACGCTCGAGCCCGTGACCGACGAAGACAGATCGTGGTTCGGCGCCTCCCAAACGCTCACGATGGTTTTGTTGGCATAGTCGGGTTTCAGCATCGAATACTTGTTCTTCTGAGCAACACCGATCTCGGCTTTCCCGTCGCCGTCAAAGTCTGCAACGGTCGGTGGTCCACCGCTACCCGTGCCCAGCAAGGTGAAAGGACCCAGTTCGTCGGCGCCGGTCGCGCCTTCGAGGATCCAAACCTTGCCGCCGGAAACGATGACCACCTCGGGCTTCTTGTCGCCGTCGAAGTCCGCGGCGGCGCTGAGGCCATTGGGAATCGCCGCGCCAAGCGGACCCGCCGCAGCGCGGTTCCACAGAGTCGTGCCGTCTTTCTTGTAGGCCGAGTTGCTTGCGAAGAGCTCCAGGCTTCCGTTGCCATCCAGGTCGACGAAGAAGGACATCGCCTGCGACACCGGTCCACCGCTACCCGCCGTGCCGTTGAACAAGCGCGTGACACTCGTGCTGGTGAGGGTCCAGACGGTAGCGCCAAAGGCCGCTTCGGGGTTGCCGTCGCCATCCATGTCCCCGAGGGCAATGCCGCCACCCCATCCGAAGGTGCTTGGGTTTGGGTTGGGGTAGGGCTTGTCGGACAGCGCCAGGACGTTGCCGTCACCGCTGATCAGCGCCAGCTTGCCCTCGCCAGTCATGGCCACGATTTCCATGCTTCCGTTGCCGTCGATGTCGCCCAGCGCAGTGCTCATGGCAGCGAATCCGACGCTGCCGGGCTCGGCTCTGCGCAAAGACCAGAGCGTCGTGCCGGTGCGCCCGTCGACCGCTCGCAGCACGCCAGTCTTGCACTGGCTGACCGTGTCGCCGGTGCAATGGCAGCATGTGCCCTTGCCATTGCCAGAAACGAACACCACCGCTGGCGAATCGCCGGCGTTTACTGTGCCGTCACAGTTGGAATCGTAGACACGGCCGACAGTCGGGGTCGACCAGGTGTCGATGAAGCCCGCAAACTCGGGCGGCTTGATTTCTTGTCCCCACTGCCACTTCTTGGTCGTGTTCAGATTCCCCGGCGGCGGGAAGAACTCGCACTTTTCGAAGCAATTGCCAGCATCGGTGCCGCCACCGTCGCCGCAGATGGGCGGCAGGTCGATACAGCGTCCGGCGTTGGCCACCGCGGTGGTGCAGACCTTGCCACCATCGTTTGCGCCCGCGTCACCTGCGCCGCCGTCGGGGGTGTCCCCCAAGCTGGTCTCGCAGTACTTGTCGTCGCCGCAGTCCGCCGAACTCTGACACGGCTTGCCCGGGGTCTTGCACAGCTCGAAGAGACATACGTCGCCAGACGAACAACACTGGCCGCCGCACGCCTGTTCCGCCGTGTCGCAACAAATGCCCTTGGAGCACACGCCGGCTTCACAGGGCTTCGTCGGGCCACACTGCGCCGGGCCACCGCCAGTGCCCGAATCCAGATCGATTCCGCCGCCCGTCCCACCGCCTGCGCCGGCTGCGGCGCCTATTCCGCCGCCACCGACTACCTTGTTATCTTCGCTGCCGCCGCAAGCGACGACGATGGCGAACGGCAGAGTCAAAGACGTCAGAACAACAAAGCGGAGCGAACGCATGAGAAGCCTCCTGAGGGTCCATTAAGCCACAGACGATGGGGCCTGGCTGCGACCCATCTCAAGAACGCGTGCAACCGGCGAGCCAGAGCCGGCTATGGGCGAAAAGACGCCACATACCCGTTATAGCGCCAACTCCGGCTTGGCACTACCGCTCAGCGGGAGCCTGCGTGGCACAGATCCGGACAGAGATGCACGTCTGGGGCCAACAGGTCCGGATGGTCGAGCTAGGCCTAGGGCGGGAGTAGCGGCCTGGGGCGCACCGGTGCTCGACCCCAACCCCAACCTTCTTTACGCGTGTGGAGCGTGGCTGATCCCCACGGCGCCTCACTTCGAGCCGAAATCCGCCTTTCGAGCGAGTCATCAGCGACATCAGCCATGACGATTTGTTGCCTGCCGTGACTTGTGGCTCGGCACCATTCTCGTCGCGCACAAGCAAGATTTGGGTGGAGAAACGAGCCCAAAGGCCGTTGTCCGCTCGGGTGCAGGTCGCCCGATACTGGGTGTATCCCTCACGATATGCTCTTCGGCTGCGCCTCCCGCGACGCGCTACACACTGGATGGGTTCGAATCGGAGAGCGTTAGGTCTCCGCTGCCGGGTGCACCAGCTAGCGGTTACTTGTCGCAGGCAACGCCGGTGCCTCCAGCGAACGCACCGCCAAACGTTTGAGGAAGCATGGCGGTCGCCCCCGCGACTTTGCGATGGCTGCAACCCGTGTCGCTGAAAACCATCGCGCCACCCTGGCCGTCAATGACGGTGAGTTTGTAGTACGAGAATCCGTCTGACATGCAGTTCTCTTTGATCGGAATCAGAACCAGCTCTTCCAGTTTCAACAGCTCGGCAGCGGACATGCTCTCGCGAGCATAACTCCAACACTTACTTCCCCCAGCCGGCGGACTCGCATCTGGACCCCAAGTGTCATAGAACCAATGGTGTTCTAGTTTGACCGCAACGCTCGACGTGCCCCAAACGTGCGAACCAGGGGTCCCAATTGGCGGGGCACTATCACTTGGCATGCCAGCCTCACCGGAGTCAGTCTGCGTGACTACGCCGGAGTCAGTCTGCGTGACTACGCCAGAGTCGCTCTGCGAACCCGCCTCGCCAGCGTCCGGCGCCACGCTGCTCGATGTCGGTTCGCTAGACCCGCCGCAACCGCTGCAAGTCAAGGCGCAGATGAGCGTGAACAATGGGGGACCTAGTCGAGAGGATTTGGGCATCATGAGTAGGAACCGAAGCAGGCTTCGTGCCAAGCGTTGAAAGTAGATGCCATCGCAGGCGATGGCTGCCACAGTGATCAGCTTTTTGGGTAGCGGCATTCCGCGAAGAAAGGAAAAGGCGAGCTGCAGACGTAGGAGGCGTCGAACTTCAGCTTCACGCAGTCGTAGCGGGCTTCGTAGCCGGGGACGCAGCGCAGCATTGTGGAGGAGCTCGGAGAGTCTGGATCGAAAAGCCCATTGGGCGGACAGCAGCTACTAACCGTAGTTGCGTCGGCACAGGACATCTCGTGCGACAGCGTGCAGGGTTTAGCGCCCGTTGGACGGCAGCCTGCCCAACCCTTGGCCACTGCGCACTCCTGTCCCAAGGCGGCGCAATCCACTTTCCGAACCAGGCCGTCGCAGTAGACGGCGGTGTTCCCCACGCACTTGTCCGGGGTCTGAGCCGGGTCGCAGGTCGGTTCGCTAGCGCGAACACACTTGGCCTCGCCCGCGACGATGGCGCACTTGCCGGGTTCTTTCGTGATCTGACCCGTGCTTGGGGTGATAGAAATGACCGTGCTGCAGTCGGTGGTTTTGACCACACATGAGTCACAGTGCTTTCTCGAGGTGGGCGTCGTGCAGGTTTCCACGAACGTCTGCTCGTTGCATGTCTTGGCACTTTTGCTCGCGCATCCGACGCTTCGGGAGCGTCGAACACGACGCCGGCGCGGTTGGGGAATCGCAGCACGCGGACTTCTGGCCGGGCTGGAGCGCGACGAGTCGCTCCTGCTGCATGGATGCCGCAGCGTGCAGTACGTGTGCCGCAGCCGTAGCTAGGTTGCCGACGACTTGAGCACGGTGCGAAATTCGTCCGAGATCACGCAGCCATTCTTCGAAGTCAGGAATACGCCCGTCAACCCGAGGTGGCGCAATTCATACATAGCGAAATGGCATCGCGGTTCCCGTTCTTGCAGTATTGGGCCGAGCAAAGCCAGGGCGATTGGTACGCCTGTTGCTCGGCGTGTTCGTCAATATGAACACGACAATAGCCTATGTGAAGTTCAAGCTCATTTGGCCACTCACTTTCGCCCTGCTGGCGTGCGGTGGCACCGCGAACGAGACCGGGGGGAGTGGGGGAACAGCCGGTTCAGGGGGGAGCGGGGGAACAGCCGGTTCAGGTGCGACCGGGGGACTGCACACGTGTTTTGTAGCCGGGACCCGGATCGCCACTCCCCGCGGAGAACGCTCCATCGAAGGGTTGCAAGTGGGTGATCTCGTGCTTGCCTACGACGAGAATCAGCACCGTGTCGTGCCGCGACCCGTCGTAAGCACGATGGTCTATGCGGACATCGTCCCTGGGCGGTTTTCTCTCACTAGCGGTAGGAGTCTTGGCGTAACCGCCAATCACCCTTTCTACTTGCCGGATGAGCGTCGATACGTGCGGGCGGACGAAGTCGCTGGGGACGCGCGACTGCTCGCTCTCAATGAGGCGAATGACGTGATGAGCGCGGTTGCCAGCGGCTTTCAAGCGGGCGTCGACATCATTCCCACCCAGGTCTACAACATCGAAGTTGCCGAGCACCACAATTACTTCGCGGAGGGTGTCTTGGTTCACAACAAGAGTGGTGGTTTTCCGGCCGACGGTGGCTCCACTTGCCCGAGATATGAGAATCCACCCGTGAGCTGGACTGCCAACTGTGACACGAGCTTGCCGTGTCTCGATCCAAACGATCCCGCGCTCGCCTCCGGTAGTGCGGGTTTCAGCACCGGTGGTACCGGTTTCGGTGATGGGCTCTCTAACCTCGGTGGCGTGGGCGCCTTTGGAGGCTCTTCCGGTGTTGGAGGCAGCGGCGGCGGACCCTCCAGTGGAGGCAGCGCGGGCTCCAGCACCGGCGGATCGGCAGGCTCAGGCACTGGCGGAACTGGGGGCAGTGCGGGCATCAGCACCGGCGGATCGGCAGGCATCAGCACTGGCGGAGGTGCGGGTTCCAGCGGGGGCAGCGCGGGGTCCGACGGAGGCCAGGGAGGGGTCGCAGGACCAACCGTACAGCGACAGCTCTGCAGTGCGCCGGCCGATCCGACAGCTTCGTATGGTCTTGCTTTCGATCTGAGGAGTTCAAGCGCCTCGTCGAACTTCTCCGTCGTGGCTGGCAACCTGGCGTGCAGCGGACGCGAGTTGGGGCAGATTTGGTTCAGCCAACCTTCGGGCAGCAGCAAGTGGCGAACCGCGTGCACTTCAATCGCCGCGACTGCCCTTGGAGGTCAGGTGTCGATCGTCGCGCTCGATCCGAGTGACCAAGTCACCAATCTGCGTCTCGTGAGTTCCTGCGCGTGCGATATGGACTTGAAGCGACTCGACGCCTGTATCGGTACATATGGCCACGCGGGTGCGAGCAATGATGGCTGTCTTCCGAAGTGACGCGTCGTCGACCATCAGGCCGCGTGGTCGCGCCGTTCTCGTGCAGGGGCTACCGTGGCTCCCTTGGGTGTTCTGAGCGCGCTCAGACGTGCCAGCAGATGCGCTCGGAAGCCGTAGGATGCCGACGTGTCGATAGAATGGGCCCAGTCGCGCTCATGGATGCCGCAACCTGCGCCGCAGCGGTAGCTAGGTTGTCGACGACTTGATCACGATGCGAACTTCGTCCGAGATCACGTAGCCATTCTTCGAAGTCAGGATTACGCCCTTCAACCCAAGGCGGCGTAGTTCATATACGGCGAAGTACAACCGTGCGGCCGCCGCCTTTTCGTCGATGCGCTCCCCTCGCCAGCCTTCCGCGACCAGCTCGTTGGCGCTCACTACTCTGTTTCCCTCTGCTCTTGCGAGGCGCAGCAGTATGCGCCACAGCGCCCGGCGGTGGCGTAGCCGCAGCTTCTTGCCGCCCAGCCGTGCTGTCCGCAGAACCAGGTCGATTTTCAGATCTCTCGACTCTCCGTCGCGGTTTCTCGAAACGCGGCGCTGGTGCTTGCGCCAGTGACGTAGCATCACTCGTGCAAGAGCTCGTAGCTCGGCATTGGCGCATTGAGTGACGGGGTCGAGCAAGGGAGGCCGCCCGGAACGCGCCTCGGTCGAGCGCGCTGCAGTCTCGAGAGTTTCGACTACTCTCGAGATGGGCTCGGCCAACCAGGTTGTGTCCCCCATCTCTCGAGCGTCCTTCACGAGTCTTCGCGCAAAAGAAGACTCCTCGCAGAACACGAGGACCGCCGCCAGACAGAGGTGCGAAAGGAGCAGGTCGCGCTTTTCGGTACCCAGAACTGCCAAGCGCCGCGCTTCCGCGAACTCCGACCTGGCGTGTTCCAGCCGCCAAGAGTCGAGCTCCAAGAGCCCGCGCGCAGTGTACACGGGCACCGGCGCAAGGCCCGACGCGTCCTTCGACGGATCGTGCGCTCGTAGATAGCATCCTCGCGCTGCACCCAAGCGGCCCTGCTCATGGCGTAGGAGCCCGAGCTCTCGCCAGGTCATCCTCGCGAGGCTCGAGCGGCCCTGTGGTTCCGTTAGCTCCAAGGCGGTTTGCAGGTGGCGTTCTGCCTCGGCAAAGCTACCCAGGTCTCGTTTTGCAGCGCCTAGTCTGCATTCGGCCAACGCGACCTGATGCTGGTCGCTAATGTCCGTGCCCGCTACCCGTGCAACGTCAAAGCATGCAAGGGCTTCTTCGAGCTCTCCCAGGCGGATGTGTGCTTCCCCTTTGGAGAGCGCGGTTGAACCGAGCGCCGTCAGGTGACCGGCACGGCGCTGGACAGCCATGGCTATTTCGAAATCGTTCAGGGTTCTTTCGCTCCCTCCCATGGCGGCGTTCGCCATCGCGCGGACACCGAGCAGGGCTGCTTCGAGTCGGGAGTCCCGGCCGGATTCCGTGCCCAACCCGAGATCACAATGTCGTCGGGCCTCCTCGGGTCGTCGCTGCTCGAGATGCAGGGAAGACATTGCAAGCGCGATTCTGCTTCGTAGTGCGGCGGTGTAGCCCTTGGATACGGCGGAGGATTCCAACTCGTGGAGTGCGGCGGGGGTGTTGCCTAGTCGTTGCAGAACCTCTGAGATAGCGATGCTGCAACGAGCGTTCAGCTCCTGGTTGAGTTCTCTGGTGGCCTCATGGGCGCGGCGCAGTCGTTCAAGGTGTCGCCGATCCATGCCGTGGCCCATGTCAACGACATGGGTTGCCAACACGATTTGTGCGAAGGTTTCAGGTTGCTCCCCTTCAATCAGCGCTCCGGCTTGAAGCAGGTGGTCCCGGTTTCTTCGTAATCCTTCAAGTGCCTCTATGACGCCGCCATTCTCGTAGCGGAGACGGGAAGTTCGTGCGAACTCGCTGAAGTATCTAACAAAGCGGGCTTCGACCAGCTCCTTGAACGGGAGTTGCTGTAGCTCCAAGCCTGCTCGCAGCTGGGTCCGTTGGGGCAGGCAATAGCGCCTGTCATCTGGAAACGAAGCCGATGGCGCGGCCTGCAGGTCGAAGCGTTGCAATGTTCGCAGTGCTTTGACGGGAGCGATATCCAGGACCGCGGCGGCCGCGTGTAGGTCGAAGGAGAAACCTCCAAAAACCGCAAGCATGGTGAGGCACGTTCGTTGCTCTCCAGCGAGCGACTCCCAGGGTTTTCGGGCGTCGGACAAGGTTTCGAAATGCGCGATAGCGACCATCCTTCACTCAAGAACAGGCTCAGAGCGCGAATGCAGCGTGCACTGGGCATGCCAGGCGTTTCACCGCGTTCGCGTGTCGGATGTTGCTGGTCCGAACGCCCCGGGGGCGGAGGTTGCAGAGGGACGCGTCGTTGGCGAAGCCGACCGGGTGCAATGCAGCACGCATGTCGCAGGCTGCAGCATGCGTGCCGCATGCCGCACCACGCATGCTGCATGCCAGTGCCACCTAGCGTCAGATCACCCTCTGTCTTGGCATCAGTGTGGAGACGCCGGTCGCGTGCTGTGCAAGTCCTTGGCTGGGCGAGGTGCTCATGAATCACCGGACTGCGGCCTACGACCACGCACGCGGCGAGCTTGCCCGCTGGCGCCGGTCCGCGCCGAGCAACTACTTCGACGTTGACATGAGCCTCCAAGAGACGCTTCGACAGCGTCTGGGGGAGGACCTTTTCGGGGTCGTTGCTCCGGAGCTCGAGCGCTTCGGTTCAGTTAGCGCCAGCGAGATCGATGTCCTGGCGCGTGAAGAGGACCGTCCGGAAAACTGGCCCTTTCTGCGTAGGTTCACCGAAGACGGTGAGCGGGTGGAACAGGTTTGCTTCCACCCCAACCACGACCAGATCGGTCGGCGAGTTTGGGAAAGCGGCATGCTAGCCCATCGAGGTGCCGGCGATCTGATGCGTCGTCTCGCGTTGTACTACCTACTCGCTCACAATGGGGAGGCCGGCTATGCGTGCCCAGTCATCGCGACCATTGGTACGGCGGTGATGGCAGCAGCTTTTGCGGATGACTCCTTGAAGGAGCAGTACCTGGGCCCGTTGACCACGACATGCTTTGAGGATCGGCTAGAAGCCGCCTTCTTTCTGACTGAGGTGCAAGGTGGCAGCGATGTGGGAGGGAACCAGACTGCCGCCAGTCGTGACGCGGACGGCACATGGCGGGTTGCGGGAGAAAAGTGGTTCTGTTCCAACGCCAGCGCAGATCTGTTCTTGTTGTCCGCGCGCGTGGACCCGGAATCACGAGGTACCCGCGGTTTGGCGATGTTCCTGGTGCCTCGCAAGCGTGAAGATGGCCAGGTCAACGGGTTTGCGATTCGGCGCCTCAAAGACAAGCTGGGCACCCGCACATTGGCTTCCGCGGAAATCGACTTCGATGGTGCGGTTGCACTTCCGTTTGGGCCTCTCGAAACCAGCTTCCGCCAGATGTTGGACATCGGGCTGAATCTCTCACGACTCTACAACGCGACGGTTTGTGCCGGCGCGATTCGCAGAGCCTGGCTAGAAGCCAGCAGATACGCGAATATTCGTAAGGCGTTTGGCAAGCGCATCGCGGAGTATCCCATGCTTCGTGCTCAGCTTCGTGACATCCAGGCGGAGAGCGACGCAGCAGTGGCACTGTGCTTCAAAACCGCCGAGCTATTCGAACCGCTGGATGGCTCCCGCTCCCCCGAGCTGGAAGTCGCCGCTATTGTCAGCAATGTGGCGAAATACATCACGAGTAGGCAAGCTAGTGAAGGCGTTCGTGCCGCGATCCACGTCCTTGGCGGCAACGGGACCATTGAGCCGTTCTCGGTCTTGCCTCGGCTGTATCGCGACATGCTGGTGTATGAGACCTGGGAAGGGACCCACAACGTAATCGCGCTGCACGTAGCCCAGAGCGTTGCTCGCGGAAACGCCTGGTCCGTACTAGATGGGCACTTCCGTCCGCTGTTGCTTCACACCTCCGAGCGCCTTGCCAGGCAGGCCGAGTCCCTGAAGTGCCGGTTGGATGAGCTGGGGACTTGGGTTGATGCACTCGCGGAGCCGGAATTCCGCGCCTGCTACGCTCTCGAGTTCACCCACCGGTTGTCACGCTTGCTTCAGGCTGTCATTCTGGTGGAAGAAGCCGAGCGAGTGCAAGCGATGGCGTCGCAGCACAAGGTCTCGGTCGCCGATTACTTCCTCAAGCGAAAGCTGACCAACACGAGTGATTCCTGGGATGTGAAGACATTCATGCAAAGCGTAGGTAATTTCATGGATCGCGGTGCAGATGCCTGAACCCTGCCAACATGGGTGACACGGACGACGGGACCCGGCGGGTCAAGCAAGAGAAACGTCCGGGGCCGCTGGTGGCTTTTGTCCGCTTGCGAGGCCCGGACGGTAGTGCGGGCAGCCTTCGCTTGACTACGGCGCCTTCCGTCATTGGTACAGGGTCAGACTGCGATCTGGTCGTGTCGGACAGGACCGTCTCGCGCCGTCACGTGGAGCTTTCCCTCGTTCCGGAGGGAGTGCTTGTTCGAGACCTCGATAGCCGCAACGGCACCTTCTACCTGGGACAGCGGGTGGAACGCATCGTGCTCAATATTGGCGCGCAACTCATGCTCGGTGGTGAAGGGCTCACCGTCGACCTGCATCTGGACGACGCCGTTCTAGCGAATGAGCTGCACTACGAGGAGGACGAGTACCACAACATGCTTGGGACTGCCCCGGCAATGAAGCGGTTGTTCGCATTGCTTTCCCGATTGGAAGGTTCTCTTGCAACCGTGCTCATTGAAGGCGAGTCTGGCGTTGGCAAACAGCTTGTTGCCGAGGCCATTCACGCTGGGTCGAGTCGCGCTTCCGGGCCGCTGGATACGGTGAATTGCGGCGCCATCCCCAAGGACCTGATCGGCACGGAGCTGTTCGGACACAAACGAGGCGCGTTCACGGGCGCCTATGAGTCAAGAAAGGGAGCTTTCGAGCGCGCCCGTTCCGGCACGCTCTTCCTGGACGAAATTGCCGAGCTCCCATTGGAGCTCCAGCCCGCCCTGTTGCGTGTCCTGGAGAGCCGTGTGTTCAGACCCGTGGGTGGTGAGCAAGACCTGCCCACGGACGCTCGGATCATTGCTGCGACCAATCGGGACCTGGAGGTCGAGGTGGCCGCTGGCGGCTTCCGTGAGGATCTCTTCTATCGACTGGCGGTCGTACGGTTGGAAGTGCCCGCCCTCGCGGAACGTCGACAGGACGTCCCCCGTCTCGCCCAGAAGTTTGCGAGGGACTTCGAGCTGGATGCTCTGCCAGCGGAGATCCTGGGGGAGCTGGAGCGTCGTGAGTATCCAGGCAACGTGCGAGAACTGCGAAATGTCGTTCAGGGCTACGCTGCTCTTGGGGTCTTGCCGCGCAAGAACCGCTCCCAGGCTCAGGTGCTGGATCTGGCGCTTGCTGCTGCCGTGGACACGAGCAGCAGCTACGCCGCACAGAAAGAGCTCATCGTCGACGTGTTCACTCGGCACTACCTCGTGGAGCTCATGAAGCAAACGGGTGGCAATCAGTCCGCCGCTGCCCGAATCGCGGGGTTGGACCGCACGCACCTAGGTCGCTTGCTGGCGAAATTTGGATTGCGCCCCAGGTCTTAGGGGTGATTGCAGGGTGAATCATGCTACTCTATTTGATTGGATGAGCGGCGTGCGAACCTGGAGAAGAGCTTGGTTAGCCATGGCAGCGTTGTCGGTGCTGTCCTGCGCCTCACGGTTTTCTTTGGACGAAACTGGCGACGCCGCCGCGTCCTCCACTTGCGAACTCGCTTGCGGCCAACAGGGTCCGGTCCCGGGAAAGCCCACGTGTTTCTGTGATGACGAATGCAGCAACAGGGGGGATTGTTGCGGCGACTATGTGACGTACTGTTCAGTCGGCGGCGCAGGCAGTGGCGGCACCGGAGGTGGGGCAGGCGAGTCCGGGGGGATGGGCGGCGTGGTGCAAACGGGCGGTACCGGGGGCGTGGTGCAGACGGGCGGCACCGGGGGCGTGGTGCAAACGGGTGGCACCTCTGGAACAGGGAGTGTTGCTGGCAGCGGCGGAGCCGCCGGTGGCGGAGGGACTGGCGGTGGCAGTGGTGAGATCTGCGACAATGGCAAGGACGACGATGGGGACAAGCTAGTCGATTGTGCGGACTCGGAGTGCACGACTCACGCCTGTGTTCCGGCGGCGCCGACGAACTGGGTCGGCCCCGTGTGGTTCTACCAAGGCCCGTCCGGCAACCCTCAGCCCAGTTGTCAAGGAGGCGTCAGCCCTGCGGTTGCAGGAAGCGCTGGTTTGAAACCAGGCAGCATCGATTGTGGCTGCAAGTGCGGCAAACCGAGTGGCGGAAGCTGTGCGATCGGTCAGGCGCGGGCACGCGATGACGGTGATTGCATCGGCAGTGCCGGAACCAAGATGTTCACACCAGTGAACAACAAATGCACGAATCCGCCCCTGATCAACGGCGATCCACCCTGGTCGGTCGTTCCGGCCACATTGAGCGTGCAGGGTGGAAAGTGCACGCCGAGCGGCACGAAAACAACGCCGACCCCCCCGAGCTTCGGTTCGGCCGCTCGGGCTTGCGGGGTGAAGCTGGGTGCCGGATGCACGGGCAGCAAGCAGTGTTGGCCGAAGCCAAAGACCGGCTTTGGGGCCAAGGCGTGCGTTTTTCGAACCGGCTCTCAGATTTGCCCCAGCCCCTTCACCCAGAAGAACCTAGTCTACGACGGCTTCAACGACGGCCGTCAGTGCACCTGCAAGTGTGGCAACGCAACCGGGCAGGCTTGCACCGGGGACTTCAGCGTGTTTTCCGACGATGCCTGCACCCTCCCAAAGGCTGGAAACCCATGGTCATTGTCGCTCGCCTGCATCGCCATCCAGCCCGCATTGCGTGGCATCAAGTACAACGTGACGGGGGTTCAGGGCGGAAGCTGCAACCCGAGCGAGCAGGTTGCAGGGCAAGTATCTGGGACGTCGCCTACAACCATCTGCTGCCTGCCATGAATCATCTCCGCGTTTCACAGGGCTCGCTTGGGCTCGGGCTTGTCCTCGCCCTCTCTCTCGCGTACCCCGGCGCCTCCCGCGCAGACGAGGCGCCCCCGGCTGGAAGCAATCGCTCTGCTGTTGCACAAGCCCTATTCGATGAAGGAAAGGATCTGGGCAAGGCGGGAAAGTACGCCGCGGCGATCAAGAAGTTACGTCCAAGCTACCAACTCGAGCCGACTCGCGGGACCCTTCAGGCGCTTGCCTTGGCGCAAGAGAAACTCGGCAAGATGGCTAGCGCCTACGCGAGCTTCGTGAAGCTGCGTGATGAGTCAAAGCGCGCCGGCGATGCTGATCGCCTCGAATACGCCAAAGCACACTTGGCGGCCATCGAACCCAAACTGGCACGCGTGGTCGTGCGAATCGACAATGCGCCGAAGGGCGGCGTGCTCACTCTGGACGGCATCGTCCTGCCCTTGGAGAGTCTGGGTACTCCCCTCCCGGTGAATTCCGGCGAACACCGGCTGCGCTTCCTGCGCGATGGCGTAATTCTTGGGAGCGCGCGGTTTCCGATTCAGGACGGCCAGATTCGCGAAGTATCGCTCCAGCTGGCCAGTCCTAGGGCGAATCGGCCCTCGTCAGGCGCAGGGCACACGCCGCCTGCGGCAGACGGCGCAGATCCCTCCGAACGCATGCGGCTCATTGGCTTGGCCGCGGCGGGCACGGGTGTCGTGGCCATCGGTGTCGGCTCATATCTGTTTGTGGATGGTCGGGCCGAAGAAGAGGATGTCGCAGGAGCGTGCCCAGGCGATTCGTGTCCAACTTCGGAACTCGTAGACCGGGGCAACGGGGCACGCAGCCGTAAGTTCGCGGGGCTTGCGACGGCGGGACTGGGAGTCGCGTTGTTGGGTGTGGGGGCGACGATCTTTCTCACCCACCGCGAGGATTCGGAGGTCGCTCTGGTGACGAGCCCCCGTTGGGTGGGCGTGCGCGGGCGGTTCTAGCAGTCGCGCTCCGCTGCGATGACCTCTCGAGTCGCTATGACGGAGAGGGGCGGCGCCCCTTTGTTGCGCAGGGCAAACACATGGTGCGCACCGCGCGCCCGAGTCGTCCTTTGCGTCTGAGTGCTACGATGCCGAGTAGGGTCCAGCAGCCGAGCATGTGCCAGGAACTGCGGGACGATGTGTTGAGTGGGCCCATCGCGCAGCCATCGTCACTGGTTGTTCCCTTGGCTGGGGGCGATGGAGTTCCAGCGTCGCCACCGTCGGGTGCGGAGCTACCGGCATCGGGCGCTATGGTCGCTGCGGCCCAGCTGGGTGGCGCGATGGAGAGACGCTCGGCGCTCGCGCGCGCGAGCTTCTTGAGCCACTCCGCATGAGGGTCCAAGCGTTCGTAGACCATGTGGTTGCAGGTGCTCTGATTGCCCCGAGACATGACTCCGACGACCTTGCCCTCGGAGTCGATAGCGGGTGCGCCGGAATCACCGGCGCAGGGTCCCGTGTCGACGGAAAACTCGCCTTCGACCATGTAGGGTAGCCCTGCCAGTTCCTCGGCGCCGACGTGGTCCACTCGCGCACCGTCGAAGCGTGTTCGGATGCCTTGGGAATTGGTGTTCGTTGGATCAGTAAACCCGTATCCGACGACCGTCAGGACTTCGTCCAGGGCGGGAGGCGGATCCAAGCGGAGCTCGAGGGTGGCTGCATTCGCCACGGGATCTGCCAGCTGAATGACGGCGAGATCATTGCCACACAACGTCTTGGTCGCGAAATCCGGAACTACGTGGACGTCGCTTGCGTAGATGAAACCGGGCGATTTCGAAATATCCGCCCCAGTCACTGCGAAAAGCTGGGCCGCTGGCAGCGGAGGTGGCATCACTGCCGCGGCCGTACATGCCGTCGACGGTAACGATTGTGGGGCGACGACGCAGTGGTGGCCGGTCACCACGAGATCAGGCGTG
The DNA here is from genome assembly GCA_965222375.1 of Polyangiaceae bacterium. Taxonomy (GTDB): domain Bacteria; phylum Myxococcota_A; class Polyangia; order Polyangiales; family Polyangiaceae; genus JACKEA01. Next base: position 792,393 of record CBDCTZ010000015.1, on the reverse strand, counting down.
ATCAAGAATCCCGAACAGAACATGCCCGCGTGGCCAGCAGCCACCACGCCTGAGTATTCCGTGTCCGCACTGCCAGAGATGATGGACTGAGAATGCTGACCGAGTGCGTCAGGGCTTGAGCTGGAACAACCCGCCAAGAACGAGGAAATGACTATCAACAAGAGCGGTGTACGATGCATTGGCGCCATGATCCGATCCCCAGCAAATTCCGTGCCTGCCATTGTCGTCCGCCGATGCCGCGATCCAACGCGTTCTGATGCGCTCCAAGCCGCACCCAACGTTAGTTTCCGCACACGCGCCCGCTACCTTATCTGCGTGGCCTGAACCTCGCGCAGCCAGATCATGGCGTCGAACTGCTGCTCGGGCACCGTGCCGCCGGGCCATTGGAACATCGGTTTCTGCTTGTCCAGATCGCCAAATCCCGCGCCCCCGCCAACCAGCAGCCCGTTGGCGCTCGTGATGGAGCCGATGAATGCCTCGTGTGTGCCGGGAGCCGCCTGGAAACTCTCAGTGACGAGCGTTTGCGGCACCCGGCGGGCCCCACGCTCGTACATTTGCCCGATCACCAAGTAGCGCTCCCCTCCCCACTTTGCCGAGGTCGCGAGATGGGTCCCGAGCGCGGGTGAGTCCTGTCCCGATGCGGTCGTTCCGGCGGACTCGGAGCGCCCACAGTGCCGGTTGTGCGCGATGAGCAGCAGGCGCTGCCCCTCTGGCAGGTCTGCGAGCAGCTCCTCGACGTTGCGAATCATCCCAGGCTCGCGATACGTCGCATTGCCCACCCAGAAGTTGCCTTGTGTGTAGAGCTCGATGAACCGGAAGCCGTCTCGCAGGTTCGCAGCATTGCGCCTTGCCAGCTTCCAGGTCTCGGCATCCGTGGCACTCACATAGGCGCCTTTCTTGTCCTCGACCTGAGTATGTAGAGCCGCGGCCGCGCTGGCGCCTGCGGGCCAATCGCTGGTCGTGAGCGACGTCGTCCAGGAAGAGAGCTCATTCGGCTCCACGATTCCAACGAATTCGAGCAGGGCGGCACGCGTCAGAAACGGCTGCACAGCGATGTCGAAGCCGACCAAGCGAAGGCTCTCGCCTGCCGGCAACTCCGCGTTCACCGCTCGAAGCTCGTCGATGAACCGCTCCTGTTCGACGATGTTCCCCAGCGAACCCTGAGTGTCCTGGAACCCCTTGGAGAGGTCGAAGGGATCGCCGGTCTGTAGATAGCGATCCCAGTGGGAGACCATCGCTCCGGGCGCCTCCAGAGCGATGACGCGAACTCCTTGCTGGAGCACAGCATATCTTGCGATCAGCGCGTGCCATCGCGAAGACTCCGCCACTCCATGGTCATTTTCCGAAGAACAGAGCAATCTGGACTTCTCGACTTCGGCGTCCAGCGCTCGGAGCGCACAGATCGCCTCGTCCGTGAGGGACGGGTCTTGACCCCAAGCCAGCGGCGAAAGCTCCACGGGGTCGGGCCACTTCGGTGCCGGTGTCGTGCACACGCTGGATAGAGCTCCGCCGGCCCCCCCCATGCCCGACGTCCCTGCCGAGCCCGGACCGGCTCCGCCCGAACTCTCACTGCCGCAGGCGAGGGCCATGCTCAAAGCCAACAAGACAGGTGCATTTCGGCGGCCGGCCAGCCGGCTTGCTTGGGTGCGCCTGGTCACGGGACGCTCCTCGATGTTGCTGGGCGAATCGACATTGGGTTTTGGTTCGAAAGCTGCATGAGTCATGGCTGGCACCTGTGAGCGGGCTGTTGCGTCCCGGCATGAGCGCGTCAAGCAGAAAGCATACCAGCGCGGGAGGGTAGGCGAAATCGGTGTTAGATGCCAGAGACGAAACATCGCTTCCGCACTCGCGTCCTCGACCGGACCTGACGAGTCCCACTTGGGTGGGTGTGCGCGGGCGCTCTTTTTTGCGAGCTGCTCCACAGCGACGACCGCTTGGGTTCAATCCAGCATGGGGTTGACTGGAGATTGGCGTCAGGACTCGTGGCGTGCCTCCGCGCAGCGCGGGCGATGCCCGCCATAAGACGGCTCGCCTGAGGCCGGCGCTGCGAGACGCAAGCTGATGCCACGTTGGTGCGCCAGTTGCTGCATGGGTGCAGCAACGCCCTCGGCTGTTGTCCAGTGCCTGGCGAAGCGGCCGCCACTACCGAGATGCGCATTCCAACGATATGCCATGCTGACGCAGCCGAACCAGGGCCTGTCACCCTCACCGATGGATCGCACTTTGCATCGCGAGCGATCTGTGCCGACTGTCACACGACCCACCAGCGTACGAAGCCTTGCGATAGCTGTGACTAGCGTCATTGTTGCGTGCGCGCCACCAAGCGGAGGGACCGGAACGCCGTCCATGGACCATGACGCCGGCGGGGAAGCCGCGGCCGGCGGCTACAGCGGGGCGGGCGGCAGCGCCGGGGGAGGTCAAGGTGGGAACGCAGGTAAGGCGGGCAGCGGAGGCAGCGGAGGCAGCGGAGGCAGCGGAGGCAGCGGAGGCGGCGGAGAGTGTAGCCCAGACCCCGGCGCCAACAAGGAATGCTACAGCTGTCCACCGCAGGGGATCGTCGCAAAGCCCGGTGTGGATCTGCAGGCGCTTGTGGACCAAGCACCTGCGGGTGCCACGGTGTGTGTCTACGGACGTCACCGCGTAGCTCAGCCGCTAACGCCCAAGTCCGGCCAGCGTTGGCTGGGCGTCGGCGATGCGCGGATCAGCGGGGCCCAACCGCTACCGTCGTGGAAGCCAGTCCCCGGCGGTGGCGTCTGGGGCTACACAGGACCGCTTGCCGCACAGGAGGGACCGAAGGTTACCATCGGCGGTCAGACGTTGTGCTACTCGTGGTCTTCACACAGCGATCAAGTGTTCTTCGATGGGCAGCGGATGCTCCGCGTCGAAAGTGTAGCGCAGGTTCGTGGCCTTGAGTCCCCACCGGTTGGGCAGCGGAAAACGCCTGTAGAGGTTGGACGCTTCTTCTTCGACTACGACAACGATACGATCTACATCAGCCTCGACCCCACCGGCCACACATTGGAGCTCGCCGTGGGGCGCCATATCATCAACGGCAGGCCCAACGGCGTAGCGGTGAAAGACGTGACGCTGCAGAATTTGACCGTAGAGCAAGCGCAGCTGCGCAATGTCATCATGGGTACGAGCTGGACCATCGAAGACTGCACACTTCGCGGCGCCCATCTCAACGGGCTGACCGCCGGTCCAGGTTCCCCAACGAAGCCTGCGCGGGTACGGCGCACATTGGTTACGCAGAATGGCAAGTACGGTATCGCTGGCGCCGACGCGTCGTGGTTTGTGCTAGAGGATTCTGAGCTGAGCTGGAACAACCTGGGGAACTTCCGCGTGATGAAGAATGGCAGCTGTGCCGGCTACTGGGACGCAGGCGCTGCCAAGTTCATTCGGACGGAAGGGCTCAGGGTGATCAACCTCCACAGTCATCACAACGTCGGCTATGGGTTCTGGACGGATATCAACAATCGGGGGGCGGTTGTGACAGGTGGCCGCTTCCATCACAACGAGGCAGCCGGCTATTTCGACGAAATCAGCTGCGGCACTACGGTGACCGGCGGCGAGTTCGATCACAATGGCCTGGCCACAATCAAGGCCCCGGATTTCGGGCCTTTGGAGGCGTCGGGCATCTGGGTCAACAACAGCAGTGATGCCACGTTTTCCAAGAACTCCGTGCACGACAATCGAAGTGGAGGCATTCGTTTACGCTGGGGTCCTCACGGCAATATGCAGCAAGTCACCTGTCAGAACACAGCGAATGACGTCGACGTAACCGGCGCAATGAAGAACAACGCGGTCAGTAACAACACCATCCAGATGTGCAGTGGCACCTCGGGTGGTCTAGGCGCGTCTTTGGCGAGCCGGAACAACCAATTCCTGGCCAACGACTACATCGTCGCGCCGGCCACGGCTTTTTGGCGGGACGGTTCCTCCGGGCTACTGACTTGGAATGAATGGCAGCTTGCGGGACATGACGGCAGCGGAAGTGTGAAGGAAATGGCCTGTGCTTTCTAAGGGAGGCGCGGCAGCAACAGCTCCTACTATCGCCGTAGGGCCACTCGGCTTGTCGCGAGCGTCGTAGTGCCGCCGTCGCCAACCACCACGATTCGCGCGAGGCGAGCGATGACCGCGGCCCCGCGCCCGGACAACGAAGAGCTGGTAGCGCGTTCTCATCACCTCGACCACGCGCGGGGTCGCCCTTTGATGTAGTACGGTCTTGCGTCGGCAAGCTTCGGCAGGCAGACCGAAGATAATCTGCCAGGCAGTACCACGGGGGCCGGGCTGCAGAAACCGACGTCCTGGTGCATGGAGTCCGCACATCGCGGCCTGCGTGCACCAGTGCTCGCGGCTCGATCGAGCAAGTCTGGGGGTGCCGGAGCCGGCACGGCGATTGCTCCGCTCCAAGCCGTGCTTCGTCCAGTTGGCTCCCGTCTGGCGTTCCCTGCAATGGGCCTGTGCGCCGCCTGCGGTTCGGAAGATCCACCACCGGGGCTTGTCTCTGGCACTGGCGGCATATCGGCCGGTGGCGTTGGCGGTAGCGCTGGAGCGCATTGCCCCTAATAAGGAGTGCACATGATAGTCAAGGTGCTGCCAGCCGTTCTGCCCTTGGGAGCTTCCGCCAGCGTAACTGCGTTTTCAGCTCACTTTGCCAAGTGCTTTCGGGCTTTGAATCCGTCACACGGCGTTCTTCACCTGGTGTCGTGAACGACGTGGATTGGGTTCGGGATCTCGGTGGATTGCTCGTCGCAGCAGCCGTTGGCTGCAGCGTGATCCACGACTTGGACGCGCTGAAGGACAACGCTGTCAGCGACGCAGGCGCCGGCACCGGCGCCGCAGCGGGGAGCGGCGGTCTGTGTGCGAAAGGCAAAGATTGCTCGGGCTGCACTGGCTGCACGAACTTCTGCGAGTGCGCCGCAGCCAAGGCCTTCGATAGCTGCCTCGCCGCCTGCTCTGACGCCGGCGTCGGTGGCGATGGTGGTTCGGGGGGCAGTGTCGTGGGCATCGGCGGCTTCGATTCGGGTGATGCGAGCGGCATCGACAGCTCTTCATCTGGTGGAGCTCCAGGGGTTGTCAAGTGCGCCAGCGAGCCGAACTGTGACGGTTGCTGTGAGAACAACCACCCGGACGGGTGGCAAGAGTCCCGTCAGGTTGCTTTCGGCTGTGCTTGTCAGCCACAACACTGCCCGGTCCCATGTGGCGCCTTCTGTCTTGGGACCGGCAACATAGACCAGGAATGCTCCGATTGTTTGGGTACGAACCAGGCCTTTCTGGGTTGCTTTCAACAAACCTGCGGTGGCTCTTGCGCTGGCTACAACGCATGCCTTGAGAGCTGCAATAAGTCCCCCTGAAGAGTCCCGACGACGACGACGAGAACGGTTGCAGGAGATCGTCGAACGTTTGCTGATGGTACCAAGGCGACCTATGCGGCGCTCGGCCTATCGCGAGCGTTGCACTACCGCCGTTGCCGACCGCCTCGGTTGCCGCGAGTCGGGAGACGATCGCTGCCCCGCGCCCTGGATAACGAAGAGCCGGTAGCCTGGCAAAAGCAGCCGTGATCTTGGGAGGTCTAACGGGGTAGCAAAGCAATGTGATTGGCTCCGCCCTGCAGGCGGACCTGTTGCAGTGTCTTGCCAAGCTTCAGATCCACGACGAGCAGCCGACTCTGCAGTGAATCCGTAACGGCGTATGTGTTCCGACCCAAGTGAACGATATCGCCCCCCATCACGTCGAATGACAGTTTTCGTTGCACCTTTCCGGATACTGGCGACAGGACTGCCAAGTCACCGTCTGCCGCGACGTGGATCACGACTCCGTCGGGGCCCACCGCCAGGTGAACTGGCGAGTCTCCCACGACTTCCTTGCCGGCAACGCGGTAGCGTTGCCCAGGCGATCGCGCTGCAGTCGGTGAGAGCTTGATGACCGTGCCATGACCTGGACTCGTCACCCACAATGTGCCGTCTAGGGATTCGGCGATCATTTCCGACCCATGCGGCAGTGGGATTCGTCCCTGCTCACCAGAGGCACTCGGATCGAAGATCGAAATATATGGTGAGCGAAGGTGCGAAGCGAGGATGACGTCTCCTCCCCTAATGGCGGTGACCATGTGCGTCCTAGCCCCACCCGATGACTCACGGCGAACCTCACGTCCAACGATAGGATCAACAACCACCAGGGTCGCGTTATTCTCACACCCCACCCAGACCTTTCCCAAGCGGTCGACAGCTAACCCATGCGGGCGGCGACACCTGTCGACGGGCATTGTGCCAGCGGCTCGGCGAGCAGCGAGATCGACCACCGTTACGGCCTGCTGCCCGGTGTCGTCGCCATAGGAAGCCACGTAGGCAAGTCTGCGCTGCGTATCGACCGCAATGGTGTGTGGTTTCGGCCCGGTGCTCACGGTAGCCACAGTCGACAGTGTGGAGGTCTGCACAAAGGCGACGCGATCAGCGTACTCCTGAGCCACCAGAATCGTATGATTCGGAACGCCTGCAACAGGGAGGACCGCGCTTGATGCTGGACTCGGCGGCGACGTCGAGACGCGCTCGGTCACTTTCCCGTTTTCACACGCGGGTAGGAGAACGAGTAGGAGCGCGAACCAACAATTGGTACGTTGCACGGGTCATCTCTCACGGGCTTGGGAAAGTGGAGCGGCTTGGTGGATCATCCGGGCACAGCCCCCGTGGTCTTTCTCATACCACCTGCCAAGAGGGCCATCGCGGCGCGACGGCGAGCGCAGTAAACCCGACGATGTGCCAAGAGTCCGACGCGACCCAGCCGATGACACATCCGCTGGCCATAGATGTCTCTTTGACTGGCAGCACGAGAGATCCGGTTTCACCGCATTGGATATGGGAAGACAACGGCTCCGGTGACGTTGTCTTCAACACTTGTTGATCACGACGCCCGTTGCCTTCAGCACGTCCTTGCCGGATAGCCAGGTTGCAGACGGGGGGAATCCGAGCTCGAGGTCCAAGTCGATCGTCTTGGGAACAGCGGATGGCTTTCCGCTCGGCGTCCAGCTTGCCGTTCCGCTGGCCGTGCTTGCGCTCACCTTGGATGCCGCGCCGCCGGGCTTGCAGTTGGTCACGTCGCTGGTCGTGACGGCGGATTCCAGCGTCCACTGGTCCGGCAGCTGCACCAGCGGATCGGGTGCGCCGCCTTGGTAAACGAAGACCAGGATAGTACAAGCACCACCGGCAGCGTTCGTCTTGGTAACTGCGAATCGGACGGCACCCGTGGCGAGCTCGCAGCCGCGGTACTCGATCGTTCCGGAATCTGCGTGCCCGCCAGCACCGCCCACTTGCCCGGAGCCACCAGCGGCTGCAGTGCCACCGGTTCCGCCGGTTTGCGTAGCGCCGTCCGTGGCAGTCATGCCGCCAACGGCGACGCTACCAGCCTGCCCACCGCTGCCACCCGAGAGCTTTGGGGTCGAGTCGGAATCGGATTCACCGCCGCATGCTGCTAACAGGATCGCGAAGAGCAAGTTGGCTGGATAGGCTGCACGGCTCATGGCTAGCTCCCTTGGGCGGTGGCGATCACGGCACAACGAAGTTGGATGGGTGACCGGGTGTGGGTTCCATGCACCGTGCATGCCAATGGATGACACAGCCAAGAGGCGCGAATTGTCTGCTGGCCTTTTGACACGGAATACCATTTCGACCGGCCATCGCCTCCTCGGCTGGATCCGTTGGTTTCAATGCAGCAGCACGCCCGGCGCGTGCAACAACACGAGGCGCGAGGGGTGGTCCGTCGGACGCTTCTAGTTTCGCGTAAAGGACCCGAACCCTGGCTCCGCTTTGGGAGCCGTCTTCTTGGGCGGCGTTGCGGGCTTGGGACGCGGGATCGTTCTGCGTGGTGGCCTCACCGTCTTTTCTGGCGCTGAGCTTGCTGCTGGTGGTGGTGTGGTGATCTCTGGGGGGCTTGATGAAAGCGTGTCGAGGTCATCCACCTGTGTCGGAACCACATCCGGCGCAGCCTGCTCACCAGTGCGTGCTGGTGACGACGAGGTCGAACTACCCACTTCGGTCTGCCTGGGGGCCTCGTGCTGCCGGGCGTTCCAGAGCCAAGCGATTACGACTACGCTTGCGGCCAAACCCACCAGGCTGCCCAGAGCTGCCGCGCCCCAGCGCGCTGCAGCGAGCTTTCTTTCCTTGGGTTGAGCGAGCGCCGACAGCCTGACGGTACTAGCCCGCTGACCCAGCGATTCGGGCGAAGGGTTCGTTTCGGCGGGCGGCTGCCGTACGACATCGAACGATTCCGCGTGAGGTGCCAGCGTGCGAGCGATCGTCGAGTCTTCCGCACCGCTCTTGGACGCTACATGTTTGCGAGATATGTGGGAGGCGTGGGTGGCGGTCATCTCCTCGCCGTCTCCGACTGATAGACTCTTGAGATCGCTATCCGAGAGAGAGGCAAAGCTCGCTCTGGAGGCGAGCTCGGTCACGCGCTCAGCAAGAACGTCGTCACTCGCATCTTCCGTCGTAGACTCCAGCTCGTGCAGCACCTGACTTCGCGACGTCAAAGCCTCGTGGGCTTGTCCTCGAACCCAGGCTCCAATGGCGCTCGGCATCGCTGGCTGAAGCGCATCCTCGAGCGCGGTTGCCATCTCCGAGGCGGTTGAAAAACGCGCCTCAGGCTGCTTGTTCAAGGCGCGTAGCACGACGTTGTCCAGCGCCACCGGGACTTCGGGCCGGTAGCGGCTGGGTGGCGCCGCGTCGAGTTCCATGATGCGCTCGCGGGCTTCGAAGGGACCGGAGGCATCGATCAAGCGTCGGCCCGTCAAGAGCTCCCATAGAACTGCACCCGCCGAATAGATATCCGTCTGGTGAGTCACATTGCGGCCGGTTATCTGTTCGAGGGCCATGTAGCGGAACTTGCCCTTGAGCTCACCGGTTTGTGTATTGGATAGCCGCGCGGTTGCCTTGGCGATCCCGAAGTCGGTTACTCGAGCGATGCCGTCGATGTCGACGAGTATGTTCTGAGGCGAAACATCTCGGTGGACGATATCCAGGCGTTCTCCCCCAACCGCTCGTGCCTCATGAGCCGCGTGCAATCCGTGCAGCACGTTGATCAAGATTCCAGACACGACGTCGTGTGGTACCGGCTCTTGCCCCTTGGTCAGCCGCGCCAGGTTGTCACCTTCAACGTAGTCCATCACCAAGAACAGCTCGTCGCTTTCCGCCACGACATCCAGGACTGGCACCACGTTCGGGTGACGAACCCTTGCAACAAGTCGCGCTTCGTCCAGGAACATCGCGACGAACTCGGGGTTTTGAGCGAACGTCGGATGCAGCCGTTTGATGGCAACCGTGCGAGAGAACCCCACGGGTCCCGACAGGCGCCCCAGATGAACAGCGGCCATGCCGCCCGATGCGATTCGCCTGCTAATGACGTAGCGCCCGACCTTCAGGTTCGGGCCGCTCGCTCTCTTCGATGCGGATCCAGACTTCAACCCAGGCTAACTGTAATCGGGTTCCGGGCGAAGTGGTACTCGAACGGACGTTGCTGAGGGGTCAGCGCCGCCCACAGGACCATCGCTGGCGCGGCCTCACATTTGTACAGGAGCGCCCGCCCCGCCAGAGGGCCCAACATGGCGCTAGACCACCCGCCGGCCTCGGCCAATTTCTAAGGTTGCGAAGCGTATTCTTAGAGACAAATGAGCGAGGTGGAGCTTCGGAGGGCGGCACCGAGGCCGCGCGCTGCGGCATTCATGCAGCATCTGGCAAGTGGAACCGCCTCGAAAAACCTCCTCGCTGCACATGCCGATGCGGTTGGTGACGGATGGAACGCGCGTTGCTCTTTGCAAGGCCATGGCTCGTCAATATTCCCACACCCCCTCGATTCGGTTTCGGCGCTTCGTCCTCGCGCTTCTGCCAGTTCTGGCTCTGCCATCGTCCCTCGCGTGCTCAGGTGACATCGGTGACGCCGCGGACAACGATCCTGGCCTCGCCGGACAGGCGGGGTACTGGGGAGCTGCTGGTGCCTCAGGTGCTGCCGGGGGCGGTGCCGCCGGATTCGGCGGCACCGCCGGGTTTGGGGGTGAGGCCGGTTTCGGCTCCGGGGGCGTTGGCGCAGCCGGGGGTGCATCTGGTGGTCAGGGCGGCAGCAGTGGGGGTGCTGGCACCGGTGGAAAAGGCAGTGGCGGAAGCGGAGCGACAGGGGGCTCGGGGACCGGCGGAAAGGGCAGTGGCGGAAGCGGAGCGACGGGTGGGGGTGGAGCGACGGGTGGCTCCGGTGGAAGTGGCGCGACCGGTGGCGGCAGTGGTTCTGGCGGAAGCGGTGGATTCGTGACGAAGTGCAGTTGGGAAGGCAACTGTCGGTGTTTCGAACAACTCGCGTGGGTGATGGCTGGAAACAAGCCCGACCTCGACACCATCAACAAGTTCAAAGGCAGCAGCAATCCAGCCAACATGTTTTCTGGCGGAGGGTCAGAGAACATCCCGCTGACTTGTCGAACCGCAAAGTACTACTGGGATCATGACCCAGCATGGCTCACTGGATACTTCGACATTCAGCTGGCATCCACGACGCCGCACTTCTTGGGAGGGGAGATATTCTCTTCTACCTACACTGCCCTGACCGTAGGCGACGCCATTGCGGCCTTGGCCCACGCCAAGAAGAGGGGCCATGGAAATCTCGCGAACAAAGCCCGGGCGTGGTTGAGGCGCTACTGGGCCTACCTGGCGCTCGCGGCGCTCCAGCCCCCTCCGAATAGCTGGACCGTCTACAACAAGCACGGGACCCAGACGGGCTGGAAAGGGTCCTGGGTTGGCTACAACATTCCCATAGTCGGGACTCGCTGCTACGTGAACGGACACGGCGGCGCGAAAGGAAGCATTCCGGGAAGTGGTGCGCAGGGGCTCCTTCTGGCCATGGCGCTGGAGCACCCCTCGCGAAAACTGAACGTGAATCTTGCGGGCGCATCTCCCGGTTTCTGGGGCGGAGTGCGTGCCATCGTGGAGGCCGTGGGCTACAAACTGAACAGCCAAGGCAAAGTGTCCCTCACCAGCAAGTCCATTCCGGCGGATGCCTACGGGCTCACAACGCAGCAACGCAACACCCTCAAGTCCTTCGTATCTTCCCCTTCCAAGGCCAAGCTGCCCGGCGTGACGGCTCTGCTGGGCGGGCAAAAGCTCGGGTACACGATCAGCATCGTTCGCACCAGCGGAGGGGTCATCACTTGGTACGGCACCAGCAGCACGAAGATCGCTCCTGGCAATGGCCGAAAAGGAGGCTCCTGGGCTACCGTGATGGGGCAGGGCAAGTCCGCGAAGTTCCTGACTCGTTCAAGTGACAAGTGGGGCGGTGGCGATCGTGGGACCGTGTGGCGCGAGGGTTCGCAGATCTGTAGTCAGTCCAGCACACTACCGAAGAAGTGCCTCCCCTTCCCCAGTGGTGGACTGATCTACGAGGTTCGAATCGGACCGAGTGGGGGCGCCCAATGCGTTGCAGGTTGTTGAGACGACGACCATACTCGCAGGGTTGGATCAGGCATGCAATCAGCGACAACCACGTGTCCACGCTGTTACGGCCCCATGGACAACCTCACGATTCGACACACGGGTCAGGGCACGATGTGTCACGAGTGTGCTTTCAAGATGACGTTGGCGGAGACGCGCGCTCGAGCTCAGCTGGATGCCTCGCCTGCTAGCACCGAAGACGGCCTGATGCTCGGCATCCTCCTAGGCTTCTCCGCCGGGTGCCTGGCGCTTCTCCTGGTCCTCATTTTCTCCCGGAACTCCGATCTCAAGCGGGGCGCGCTGTACGGAATGTTGCTCCAGATCGTCCTTCTCTTCCTCGCAATGATTTGGATGAGGTAACCCCTAATCCCGCGCGCAACCAAATCAAGTTGGGCTCCATGCCTTGGCTCGGAGCTGGTCTCACGGTTGGCGGACTCGCACTCCTCGTGCTCGGCATCGTGCTTTCGCTTTACTCCCAAACCACCCCGCACTTTGGGTTTGGGTCCCGCGGTCGACCTCTGGATCCGCAACCTGCTGGTGCTGAAGAATCCAGGGCCGATCCAGCCCTGGCTGGTTGAGCCCGTACTCTGAGGAGGGGCGAACAAGCAGCGTGTGCCGGCAGCTGGCGTGAATGGGATCGAGCCAGAGGCGCATAGAGGGACGCCAAAGAAGAACGAACTGCGGTCTTTCACAAGCACCGCGCGCTGTGTGTGGCCGCATCGATCCGGCCCGCGAGGACGCCTCCAGACGCCGAAAAGCAGCTGGCGACCATCGGCAAGCTATTGCGGATGGAGTACCCGGTCGCCTGAAGCCGATCCCGGCATGCGCCAGCGGCTACCAACCCGCAGGCAACACTTGCAGGGGGGTCAGGCTCTGTTCGTACTCCTTGCCCGTTCCCATGGAACCCCACTGGGACATGCCCCAGCACTGGATCTTTCCATTTTCGTGGGCGGTACAGATCTGGCCACCAGTGTCGAGGGCCACAGAAGAGACCTGCTTTAGATTTGCGACGTGAACCGGTTTGGTGCTGACTCCGCCTGAGGCAGAAGCGGGATTCTCCGGTCCACTCGTAGGCAAACCGAGCATGCCGGTCCCGTTGTGTCCCCAACACCAGAGTTCGCCATCTCCTCCTCGGATGACGCAGGTCGTGTTGTGTCCGGTTCTCACGATCCGCGCATCATCGATCCCGGGAACGCGTTGCGGCCTAGTGTAGCACTTTTGGAAGTTTCCGAAACAGTTTCCGTCGTCCTTGGCGTGCCCGAGACCGAGGTCACCGGACGAGTTTTTCCCCCAGCACCAGACAGCCCCGGCGGTGTCGGTGGCGCAAGTGTGATACGTCGCTGCAGCGATCGTGACGAAATGGGTATCAGCTTGTACTTTGATAGGCCATGCATTCGCGTTCTGGGTCCCATCTCCTAGTTGACCCCATTTGTTCTGTCCCCAACAGTACGCGTTGCCGTCCTTCATCACAGCGCATGCGTGCTGGTTGCCGCCACCGGCGGGGTGGGCAGGTGCTGTCGTGACCGCGCGCGCTTTTGCCGTCAACGTGATGGGATAGGGTTTGGCCGCACACCACCAGTTGCTGATTCCTTTTGCGTCCTGGCTGCAGACCATGGGCCCCGTGATACCGCCCAGGCCGAGCTGAAACTCGGTATTTGACCCCCAACAATTCACGCGCTCGCCCGCGCCGATCGCACAGGCTGAACTCGCACCCACAGAGACGGTTGTGGTGGACGTGAGGCTCGGCACCGTTGGTTGCGCCAAGTCTGTACCCAACGTGCCATTGCCGAGCAAAGGCAGGGCGCCGGGGCCCCAGCAGAACAAGTTCCCATCAGGGTCAACACCGCATGCCACGGCGCCCATGGCTAGGTCCACCAAGTTTGGCACTACCGTCACGTCGACCGGTTTTAGCGAGCAGTTCGCGTGTTTTCCGAATCCCGCTGGAGCGGCGCATACGTCGGGCCCAGTGTCCGTGCCCGTGCCGAGACGTCCACCCGCGTTTGAACCCCAGCACTTGGCCGTTCCATCGGGTTTGAGGGCGCATACAGAGCGACCTCCGGCGACAACGCGGGGCGCCTTCCAAGGGCAGTCAGCGAGGCATGTGTCCGAGTTCTCGCCAAGCAGCCCGTCGCATTTGCCGTCTCCACAGGAGTAACATGCGCCGCTTTCCCATTTGCAATCGCTTTTGCACGTGAGTTTGCCCCCGCTCTTGCCAATCGAGTCACACCGCTTTCCGTCCAAGCCTCCGTCACAGTCCTCAGGACCCTCGACGGTCCCGTCGCCGCAAGTGTGGCAGGCGCTAGTATCCAAGGTGCATTTCGACGTGCACGTCACGTTGCCGTTCTTGTGACCAAAGCTGCTGCAACTGATTTCAGCCGGTACCTTGCCGTCGCACTGCTCCCCCACTTCCAAAGTGCCGTTTCCGCACTCTGGCTTGTCACCGGCACCACCGCCGCTGCTCGGACTGCCCCCAGCGCCCGCGCCGCTCGTGCCTCCTGAACCTGGGCCGCCGCCCGATGCGGGCTGGCTGCCTAGGTCCTGACTGTCGAAGCAGCCCGTCATGAGTAGAAGCGAGCAGGCAGCGCCAAGGATTGACGTCCTCATTTGGTATCCTCCGAAGGCAAGTTCGAGTCGCGGATTGCCTCGCGCCCCACTACCTATTGCCTTTGCACTCGCTAGTTTGTTGCGGCGCCGCCAAAAAAGATCATTTCTTGGTCCTTGGCGAGGCTTTGCGTAGGGTTTCGTCAACCGCGGGCCCGAGCAGGCTGTTCGGATAGGTTTTCTTGAACGACCGCGCCCGTGCGTTGGCCTCGTCCCCCTGGCCCGAAAGGGCCAGCGCCTGGATCCACAGGCTTTCGCGCTCTTCTCGCAGTTGACCCCGTGGGAATTGGCGCGCGTGGGAATTCAAGGCCGCTAGTGCGGCGCTGCCATTGCCTCGGGTGAGCGCAGTGCGAGCTGTGCCAAGCAGGGAACGCTCCGCGGCAAGCCCACTCCCGACCCGCGGCGCCCTGCCTGAGCTCGCGAGACGTGCGGCTTTGCCCCCTACGGACGTGACTAAAGGCGGCTCGAGGGGGAGATCTTCCGCGCGAACCGCGTTGGTCACCGAACTTCCAGTCCGTGCAACGACTGTCACGCGCGGAACCGCCCGCGCCTCCAGCGATCTTGGCGGAGTCGTCAACTGGGTTTGAACGCCGAGGGTGATGGCGCTTCCGAGCAGCGCCGAAGAAAGCGCAACGACGGCCAGCTTTCCGGCACCCGCAGTAGTTGCAGCACCGCCCGCAGCGCCGCCGACCACGTCGGCTCCGCCTGCTGGGGCTGCCGGCGGGCTTGGCGGCGCGTCCCCCCCACCGTCACCGGGGTCTGGAATGAAGGGCGCAACACTGGTCATGACCCGCGAACGGAGTCTGTCTCGAACTGCCTCGGAAAGTCCGGGCCGAGCGCGCTCATGGTCAACGAGCGAGGCGAGGCTGGGCGGCAAGGGCTCTCGCGAAGACGTCATCGTGTCTCTCCCATCTGTTGGAGTCGCTCGACGGCCTCCTTCAGCTCGGTTCTTGACTTCCGCAACCTCGAGTAAGCCGTGTTGACCGGAACTTTGAGGATTTCTGCGACCTCCGTCATTTCGTGACCCTCAATCTCGTGCATCACGAACACGGCGCGGCGCTCCATAGGGACTTCGTTCAGGGCGAGAAGCAACAGATCGCGCGCTTCCATCCTCGATTGGTCGCCGGCGGTAGTGGCGTCGGGGGAGCCGTCGAGCCCGACCAACTCGTTCTTATTTCGCGCCAGGCGCCGGTAACCCGAAGCCTGACGGAATGCGAAACCGAAAAGCCACGGGCGAGCGGGGCGTTCGGTGTCGTACTCATCGAGCTTCTTGAACACGGCGACAAACACGTCGTGGGCAACGTCCTCGAGGTCCTTTTCCGCCACGCCCAGGCGACGCAGCGCGCCGGCCACGTAGTCGCAGTTACCGCCAAATAGGGCCTCGAACCGGGCAACTCGGTCCGAGACGACGGTCGCTGTGCCAGAGCCCACGCCGAGTAGTTGCGCCGAGGTGCCGGTATTTGTCACGGCAGCCAGCATTTTCTTTGCCAATTACAGCCCCAGTCGGACCACCACGCCGACCCCAAGCGCTCCATTCAGCGCCGGCATGGTCCACTGCTCGGTTCCGTTGACTTCGAGCGTCGTCCGATTGAGCGCGGCGTTCAGGGAAGCGTGCCCGGTCAACGAGACGTTTTCCATCAGGTGTAACTCAGCACCCCCACGGATGCCGACGGCGGCGTAGACCGTCGTTGCCTGCTTTGGCTTGGCGAGCTTTCCCTCCCCCTGCAGTGCACCCGCCGTCAGCAGGACGCACACGAACCCCGAGGCCAGATGCGCGCATGGCACCAGTGTCCCCGCAATGAGCGACGCACTGACGCTCCCGCTGGGTTCGGCATCCTTCGACGCAGGTAAATCGCCGCGGCCTTCAAGGTCGATCGACCACCACTCGCGGCCGAGCCCCGTCAGCGCAGAAAACCCGCCACTAGTTCCCGGTGCGGACCCGAATGAGACCTGACCACCCACGCCGAGTCTCAGGTGCACAGGCGCACGCTGCCGAACCACTGGCGCCGGCTTTGGCGGTCTCGGCGACCGCGCCTTCGGTAGTTCGCGTGGTGCGGGCTGCGTCGTGTTGGCCGGTGGGGGCTTTTGTGACTCTCGTCGACCCGGATACAGCGGGTCGATCGCAATGGCGATCGCGAGAGACATCGCCCGGCCGAGCTCGGCACAATCGTCAGCACTGAGTTCACGTTCGCCGATGGTACCTGAATCGTCCCGGAGTTCGAGTCGTCCAGAGAACCCGCTACCATCGCGTTGCATGCCAACGACGATCTCGCGCTCGGCTCCGGATTTGAACGGATCGTAGCCCAGTTGCTCGGCCACCGCCTGCGACAATGAAGCGGTATCCGGGCAGGACTTTGCGCCATCAACGCGCTCCATTGTCAATACCGCGCTGCGCTCCTCCGGGGCAGGATCCGCAGCGGCGTGGCAACACGCCAGTGTCAAACACAACACGACTCCTGTCGGCGTTGCTGACCCAATGAAGGCGTTCCACAAAGTCGACATGGCTCGGAGAGCCGCATAGCACAGTTGCGGCGTAATGAAGATCGCGAGGCCGTTGCCCCCCTGGCTCCGTCTGTTCAAGTGCGCCTCGACGTGAACGGTAAACGGAGATCCCGAAAATGACGAAGCTGCAGGCATCACTGTGCTTCGGTTGGGGTGCTCTCATCGTGATCGTGGTCGGCTGCTAACGCTCACCCACGCCCGCCTAGGCGACATCGACTGATCCCTAGGCTTCGGGCGACGCGAGCCCCGAAATGCGGAGTTTTGCGCGGGGAGAATAGCGCAGGAACCAGCCCTGCCTCCCAATCCCCGGCCTACTCTGCTGCTTCCGAAGAATCGCAGCTCATTCTTCCTATGAGTAAGCGTAGCGCGCTCATGGTGC
Source organism: Polyangiaceae bacterium (assembly GCA_965222375.1). GTDB lineage: Bacteria > Myxococcota_A > Polyangia > Polyangiales > Polyangiaceae > JACKEA01. The sequence continues at coordinate 775,446 of CBDCTZ010000015.1, read as the reverse complement.
TGGACGTTCAGTTCGCGTTCGTGCTTTTCGACGCCTGGAGATAATGACGCCCAGAAGCCCCGCTGACAGCAGCCCCCAAGAGGTTCCAGCTGGCCGAGGCGGTGTGGTGCACGCGCAACCGGATTCGTCACTATTCCCGGTCCCACTCGCTCCAGTGCCAGAGGAGCCCCCCATGCCGGCACTGCTGTTCCCTGCGGCACCGGCGGAGCCGACTCCGGTGCCCGCAACGCCACCGCCATCCACATTGCCGGCTCCGCTAGCGCCGCCACCAGAACCGCCCGCGTTTCCGGCGCCGCTTGCTCCGGCGGAGCCACTGCTACCACCTGAACCCGCGGTGCCTCTTATAGGGTGCGGGTACGCAAACGGCACGTAACCGAGCGGCGCAGCCGACGCATCCGCGGAATAGTGATACTCACGCCCCTCCTTCACGTTGTCGGAGACGGTGCGCGTGTCGATCGTGCAGGAATCCCCGCCGTTCCTGACAGTTACGAACCCCAAGGAGGGTGCGCCGCCCGACACTTTGTTGCCCCAAACCCGAATCGGGGTGAGCTCGAAGTCTGTGTGCGTGTTGCGGTTGCCACCCGCCTTGAGGTCCCAACCCAACTGCTGCGGGCAGGGGTAAGTGTTGCATGGCCCGTTCCCCTTGCAGACTGACACGCACCATTGCATCTGGTACTCGTAGAGTTGCACCATGCGGTTCAGGCCGGCACCGCTCGCGATCACGATGTCGTTGTCGTAGACGAACCCGGTGGCGCCTCGCAGATTGAACACATTTGGCTGATTGGAGCCAATGTTGCTGATAGTGATGCTGTTCTTATAGATCTCATAGGCCCGCGTGCTCCCCTCGTTTGCGTCTTTCGAACAGTACCCATGCGCGTCTATGTTGAGCTTTCCCGTAATCTTGTTGTGGCGAGCCACGTACTTTCCGCTGTCGTCACCCATTATCGCGTGACACGCATTCTCATCGTGAGTCTGTATCCACGTGCTGTCCTCTATGAAGGTGAATTCTGAGGTCCCGAAAGTCACAGGGCCGGGCTTGTCAGTCCATGTCGCTTCGTCCTTGCTGGTGACGTACAAGACTTCCTTGCCCGCGTCGTGAAAGGTGCAGTTGTCAACCAGTCCGTAGTTCGAGTTGAAGTGAATCGCGCCGCTGAATCTGTACTTGGAGCCGTCCCATTGGTCCCCAAAGTACAAATGGTCCAACCGAACCGGCCTGTCCTTCGTTCCCGAGATGCTTCCGGAGGGGTACTTTAGGTTGACCGTGACCATCCCGCTCCCAGACCCGGTTCCTTTGACGAACCGAAAACCACTGACACGCGTCGGATGATTGGGCTCAGACAGCGCAGAGATCATTCGCGTCGCGTTGGTCGTGATGGTCGTCCCGTTGACGTCCATGCCCGCGCCGATGAGTGAGATCCCTTTCGGCCGAATTGCATCGTTCGCTGACCATGCGCAATTTCCGGCGGGCACCGTGACGGTGTCTCCTGGGCTTGCGGAGTCGACTGCCTTCTTCACGGCAGTTTGGGAGCAACTGGTCGCGTTGATCGTGGCGGTTTGGGCTTCCGTGGCGAGAAAAAGAATCGCCATGGAACAGACGCAGATGGCTACGTTGCGAGGGCGGAGCCGCTCGCGGGATGCGTCTTGACGGAAGGGTGGCTGATAGCGGCGCGCAAACCTCATGGAGCGCTACCCTGCGAATCGCGTGCCACCCGAGAGCAACATTGAAAAAGCGCGGCTTTGCGATGTGGAGTCCGGGTTCGCTGAATCTGCGAACGCCGCTCGGTGACCTGAATGCGACAATGGCGCCGTAGTGCAGGCAAGGTCGACGGCTCCGGCCTTTGGTAGGCGCCTTGGCCGTCGACGGTCACTTCATCGACGGCGATGTAGCCCCGGTCCACGTGCGCGATCGCCACGGCCTGGGACTTGCCATCGATGCTGGTCCTCGCCGGATTGGTGATTTTCATGGTTTCGTCAGGGTAGCAGCGATAGGTGACCTGTTTACCTTGGGTTCCGGATTGGCTCGGTCGCATGGTTTTTGAATGGGTTCCGGCGCATGACCCGATGTGGCGTCGAAGTCATTTGGTGACATTGACGTCACTCCTCGCGCAGACCGAACACCAGCTGGTGCTGTCGGGCAGCGCGACGACCGGGGTTGTCCGCCACGAACCTCGGGGCCACACGCTTGGGTTCTTGGCCCGGCCCGCAAACGAGTCGGGCCACTACGGATTCGGGCATGCATCTGAGCTACATGTCGGGTTGTGCGCTCCATCGCCCCTGGCTACTGGTTCGACTATCGCCGACGTCGGCCGCTCTTGCAACAAGGTGGCGATGTGTACACCGAGTACTAGATCGCGCTCGCGTCCAAACTTGTTCAGCCGCACGGCGCCGCCGCGATCGATCAGAATCGTCGTCGGCGTTCCTTGCATGCGAAAAGCCGCCATGGTCTGAGGGATCGGTCCCTCGTTTGATGGCGCGTCGATGCCCACTGCAAACGTGAAGTGGTACTCGTGCAGAAACGCCTCCAGAGCAGCTCGTGTCCCTTGCGCTTCGTGGTGTTCGAATACCGTGTGCAGTCCGATCACGACAAGCTCATCCCGGACAAACGTGTTCGCGACTTCTTGCGCTTGCGGGAGAGCGTACGACACGCAACCCGGGCAGAGCATCTGGAACGCCTCAATCAAGACCACTCGACCCCGCAAACTCTGCAAGCTGAGCGGTTCGGAGGTGTTCAGCCACTCTTGAATGACAAGCTCGGGTGCGTGTCGCACGATGCCACTCATTACTCTAAGGCGGACAAGTCCGCGCCGTGGTTGATATGCAGCGCCACTCCGTCGATGACGAGCGCCGGCACCGATTTGACCCCGGCGCTTTTGGCTTCAGCCAGCCGCGAGTTGTTCTCCCCTAGATGCACGACTTCGAGATCGAAACGGGAACGATCGACGAGATCTACGACCTTGTCCTCTGCAGCGACACAAACGGGGCAGCCAGCATGATAAAATGTTGCTTTCTTCGACATGGCTTCTTCTTCCTTTCGGTTGGGTTGTTGCTTCTTGACGCGCTCTAGTTGCGCGACACGCTATTGGGCAGTGACAAATCGCCCGAGAGCACCTCGACGACTTCTTCGACGCGCAGCACCGGGGCTGCTCCCGAAGCGTCGACGCGCATACGCGCAGTGAGCGCGTCGAAGGAGAACTGCTGAACGTCGCTCAGATGCCAGCCAGGCACGAGAACGCGGAGCTGGTTGCCGACCGCGAACGCATGGTAGCCGGGCGAGTCCAGATACATCGGCATCGGAGCCGTCGGTGGAAGCTTGTCCGTATCGGTCTGCGACGGAACCGAAAATCCCGCCGGTGAGGCCGCGTCTTCGACGAGAACAGCCCAATGAACATGGTACGTCGCGCCGTCGTTTTCGAAGTTGGCATCGGAGTTCTCGTCCCAGTTCGGCGTATCGTCGAAGTCGGGGTGCGAAGTCACAGCCAGCACGAGCGTGCCGTCGGTCTCTTTGAATCCGACCTCGGCGGGCGGGATCGATGTTGGAAAGACGTACCCGAGCACGGGCGCCCCATCGACTTTCCCGGCTGGCGTTGGAATACTCGTTGCAGCCGCCGCGGCGAGATCCATCGACAGCACGAACGTGTCGAGTGACGCGTCGTAGCTCGCCGTGGTCGAGACGATATCGAGGGTGTCGCTGTCGTTCGCAGCGGCCGGCCATGCCGATGCCGGAGCAGCCCCAGCATTGACAACCGGTGTATCTGGGGCTCCGTCGCGAACTTGAGACAGTACTTCATGCACGGCGAGGAGCGGCGTGGAACCAGTGGCGTCGACCTGCATGAACGCCGTGAGGGCTCCTGTAGTGAAGCCCAAGTTCCGCTTGATCCGATCTGCGGGCACCAAAACCCGCAGCCGCGCACCTTCTTCGACCACGGTAAACCCAGGTGAGTCGAGGTACATGGGCATCGGGGCGGTTGGGGGAAGGGTCGACGAGCCATCGCTTTGTACGACAGCAAGTCCTGCCGGAGCGCGAGGGTTGTCGCCGAGAACGACCCAGTGTGCGTGGTAGACAGCGCCGTCGTCGTCGAAGCGCTCGTTGGAATCTTCGTCCCAAAGCGGAGTGTCATCGAAGTCGGGGTGCGAGGTCACGGCCAGCGCCACGGTTCCTTCAACGTCGCCGAAGCCGATCCATTCGGGCTCGATGGTGGTGACAAAGACGTATCCCAGCACCGGCGCGCCATCGAGCTGTCCGGCCTTCTCAGGAACGACGCTGGCTGCGTCGCCGGCGGCTTCGACCTCGAAAACGACGGAGTCGAGTGCCGGCGAGTAGCTCACATCGAACGCGGCGAGCTGGAATGATGGGTCTGCGGCATAAGGGCTCCGCTGCGCTCGAGCCTCGCTTTCGGATTCACTGCTGCAGCTGGTGATGGCGACGAATACTGGTGCCAAGGCGGCAAATAGGTGGGTTTTGCTAGTCATGGTCTCCTCAATTAGTATCGACTCGCTACTAATTGTCCATCGGCGGCGACTTGTCAAGATCGTTTTGACTCGCTACCATTGGATTCATGAGCCGCGCTCGCCTTCACCTACTTGCAGAACGGCTGTCATCGCTGATGCGGTCCAATCTTCGACAGGTGGCAGCTATGCACGGGCTCAAGTTGGTGCAGCTCGAGGCGCTCATCTACCTCTCGGTCGCCAATCGCTACAGCGACACACCGATCGCGCTGACCGAGTATTTCGGGGTCACAAAGGGAACCATCAGCCAGACTCTCAAAGCGCTCGAACGTCACGACCTGATTGAAAAGTCGACCGATCCTGATGACGGCCGTGTGCAGCGCTGCTCGCTCACCCGCGACGGCAAGGCGGTCGTCGTTGCCGCATTCCCCGCCAGCTGCTTCACCGACATGGACGAGGAGTCCGCAACCGCCCTGGCGGACTCCCTCGAGCAGCAGCTTCGAGCCATTCAGCGCGCTACGGGCTCGAAGACGTTCGGGCAGTGCTACACATGCCGGCTCTACCAATCCGGCAGACGGAGCGGCCGCTGCGGCCTCACGGGCGAAAAGCTCACCAAACTAGATGCAACCAAGATCTGTCGTGAGCACGAGTTGCCTCCCGCCGCATGACCTGAATGCGGCCGCGTGATCTGAATGCGAGGGAACCCGGCGAAGGGGGCTCGTACCATCGCGAAAGCTCGTCATTGAAGTCTACCTTCGCAGTTGCCCGAAGCGGTGCGCCGGATGCGTGAGGCGTTGGCGGGTAGTGCTCCACCGCCCGCCAGATGAAGGGCAATGTATGGACGGCGAGCACCAACATCCGCGGCTCGCGCTACGCCCCGACGTGGGCGGTCACTTCGCGCGCCACACGAAGCCGTCGTACTTCCCTGTTGGACGGGGAGGAGAAACTGCCATGCGAGAAACGCCAGGGCACCAGCGCCAGCGAGCGCAGCAATTGCGGCGCGCCTTGAAAGCACGTACGCACAAGTGGCGTCACTGCCTCTCGGGCGCAGGCGATTCGACCTGCCCCTTTCAGATATTGCGGATGTTGCGTTTATTTCGAATATGAGCTAGGTTCCCACCATGACTGCGACGGCCTTGAAAATCCCCTCTAGCGAGGACTCTGCGGAGGCACAGGGGGCGGTTCGCACTCTGTCGAAGCTCCTCCGAAAAAAGTCGATGCGGCGCATCCGGATCAAGCCGGAGGGAGCGAAGGAAGATGTGTCGGTCACGGTTCCGCGTCAGGCGTTCGAGCTCCTGCTCGACATCCTGGCGCAGATGGCGAACGGGAACGCGGTGTCCATCGTCCCCGTGCACGCGGAGCTGACCACCCAGCAGGCTGCCGACATGTTGAACGTCTCACGGCCGTTCCTGGTGAGTCTACTGGACGCCGGCAAGATCGCGTTCCGGATGGTCGGAACGCATCGACGGATTCGAGTCGCGGATCTCGTGGCGTACAGGGAGAAGGACGCGGCTCAGCGGCAGCGAGTCCTCGACGAGCTGGCGGCCGAGGCCCAGAAACACGATCTCGGGTACTGACGGATGGCGTTCGTCGTCATCTACGACGCCTGTGTGCTGTACCCCGCGCCTGCGGGACCTGCTTGTCCGCTTGGGCCAGTCCGGCGTCGTGCGAGTCCGCTGGACGGAGGACATTCTAGACGAGTGCTTCCGCAGCATCCTCGATCACCGGCCCGACCTGAAACCCGAGGCGCTTCAGCGCACTCGGGAGCTGATGCGGCAGGCAGTCCCCGACTGCATGGTCACCGGGCACGAGCCGCTCATCGACGGGCTCACCCTCCCCGATCACGACGATCGGCACGTCCTTGCCGCTGCCATCAGGGCTGGAGCGCAGACCATCGTGACGTTCAACCTGAAGGACTTTCCCCGGGCTGCTCTCACGCCCTTCGAGCTCGAGGCCGTCCACCCGGACGACTTCGTGCTCGACCTGATCGACCTTGCGCCAGCGAGGGTCGTCAGGGCGCTGCGCGAGCAAGCTCGTTCCCTCAAGAACCCGCCCCAGTCGGTGTCGGAGCTGCTCGACAAGCTCAAGAGGAGTGGGCTGAACCAGTCCGTCGCCAAGCTCGGCGAGCTTTGCAACGACGAGGGAGACGTTCCCTAGCGTCGTCGGCAGCCGCCAGATCGAAGCCACGCGGAACATCGCACACTGTGCCGCCACGCCCGGCATCATGGTGATCGCGGCGAACAATCTAACGCCCTTGGCCGACTGGTCGAGCGCGTGCTTAACAAGACAAAGTGGTGATTATCAACTCTCGGAACCAGGCGGCGCCCGACGCTTTCCCGCGCACGCCGGCAGCGCCTTCACTCGCGCAGGACGGCGGGACGATACCCTCGGATGCGGGCGACTCAGCCGCTATGAGCGACGCTAGCGGCGAAGACACTGGCACTGCGCCCGTCGAGGCCTGCGCCACGCAGCCCTACTGCGACGATAACCTCTTGGTGACACCGAGCGCCGGACGCCTGTTTTGCTCACGAGAGACGGTAGTCTGCCCCTTCGGCTGCGAGCCGCTCGAAGGTGGCGCCGCGTGCGCCGCCTTCGACCCGACCTCGCGTCCACTCGGAGCCCCGTGGTCATCCGCCGCGACGTGTCCCTACATGTTCAAGTCGCTATGCTTCGACTCTCTCGCAGCGGCGTGTGACTGCGCTAGCTGCGGCGCGGCGAGCTGCATTGGCGGCAAACTCAAGCTGCCTTCCAAACCCGATGGCGGAGGGGGTCTGCCTAAGCTGCCGACGCACGTTGGCTGCCAGCTCTGAACGCGCAGCGAGAGGACAAGCCGCACCTGGGCCCGATTCGGGAGTTGATCGCGCAACCATTCGAGTGGCTCGTGGTGCGCAACCAGAAGGTGGGCATGGGCGAGGAGCATCTCGTTCGCCCGGACATCGCTGGCTGGCGCAGGGATCGGCTTCAGGCGCGGCCATCGGGCTCGCCCGTTCGAGAGCAACCCGATTGGACTTGTGTGATCTTGTCGCCGGCGAATGCCAGTGATGACACGGTAAGGAAGTTCCGCATCTACCAAGAGGCGGCAGTCCCTCACTATTGGATCTTGGATCCCATTTCCCGAGCGCTCACGGTGTATCGCTGGTCTAGCGAGGGCTACGTCGTAGCCCTCGTGGCAAGAGGCGGAGAAGTCGTTCGCGCCGAACCCTTCGCTGACGTCGAGCTTTTGGTTGAGTCCTTACTGGGCGAAGATCCGCGCGAGTGACCCCGGTGATCTCGCAGAGGGTGCGAAGGAGGCTGTGTCGGACACGGTTCCGCTGACGTTTGCCAAGTGCATGACCAAAAAGTAGCCGGCTCGAAGTTGCTTGCACCGTTATTCCTACCATGGTAGGAAAAGCACGTGTCCGATCCAGTAGCAAAGCTTTCCGTCAGCGTTCCAAGCGAACTCGCCAAAGCTGTTAGAAAGCGTGTTGGCGGCCGCGGTCTCTCGGGATTCGTAGCCAAAGCGCTGGCTCACGAGCTGGAGCGGGAACAGCTTGGCTCGTTTCTCGAGGAACTCGATGACGAGCTCGGCTCCGTTTCTAAGTCAGCGCTTGCTAGTGCGCGCAAGGCATGGCCGAAGCGCTAATCCTAGATTGTGAGGCACTCAACGTCCTTGCTCGACCGGATGAGCGCGGTGTCAACGCCGAGCGCGCTCGCGCGGTCTTGGCCACCGCCCACGAGCGCCGTGCGCTGGTCCGCGTTCCCGCTCCCGTTCTAGCCGAGGTCTATCGCGGCCCACGCCACGACCCAGCCATCGATCGCTTGCTCAACGGAAAAGGCCTGCTCGTCGTCCCCCTGACTCGCGAGATTGCCAAAGTCGCAGGCCACCTGCTCGCCAAGTCAAAACGTAGCTCCGCTCATGCCGTCGACGCCTTCGTCGTCGCGACCGCAATGTCTTTCGATGCGGCTCTTATCGCAACTGGCGACTCCAAGGACATCCGGCGATTAGCCAGCGGGCAGGATCTGATCAGGGTCTTCAAGATTTGATTAGACCAAGGTGTCGTGGACGCAGGGGCGCTCATCACGCGCTTCGATCGCTACATGACCGAGGGCGGCCACGCCGTGACCCGGCCACTTTTCGAGGCGAACCTTCACGAGAAAGCGGGTCGACCCGACTTTCGTGGAGACATGGATGCCTTGCTGCGCCCTGGTTTGACGTGGGACTTCGACGAAGCCCTACGGGTCGTCCTCGACCAGCTCGTGGCGAGACTTCCGGGCGAGGCGTGGAAAGGCGACGGCACCTGAGCTCTCGGCGCGGGAGAGTCCAGGCCGAGAGTCCAGGCCGACCAAAAGCGTTCGCGCCGAAACACGGCGTGGAAAGTTCGCGTAACCTCCGATCCACGAACAAGTTATTTCGTTCAGGGTGGAATGACGGCTGATTTGGAAACTCGTTCACCAGTGCTCTGCGCTTGCCTTGATCCGAGTGCGCGTTCAGGTCATAGGGCTTTCATGGGCGCAGCGCGGAAGGCGGCAAAGGGGGTTCGTCGGGTTGAGGGGACCGTTACGGGGGTTGGGGGGCTGCTCGGGGCGAAGCCGGCGTTGGTGATCTTCTTGCGGCCTTGGCGGGGGGAGGACGGGGTGGCGCAGAAGAAGGAGCTGCGGGTGGAAGTGCCGGTGAAGAGCCAGAGCGCGCTTTCGGGTGCGATGCGCCGATGGGATGGGAAGAACGTTGCGCTGTCGATCGAGACGGTGCGCAAGGCTAGTGGTAGTCGATTGGAGCAGAACGTTGCGCGGTCCCCGCTGCGGCAGGTGACGCCGGCTGCCGGTCTGGTGGCAGTGGCGAAGGAACAGGCCCGGCCGAAGCGGGTCAAGAGTCGTGTGCTGGGGAGCTTGAAGCTCGATCGCGACATGGGGTGGTTCCAAGGCGAAAGGAAGAAGGCCAAGGCTCGGTACGCGGTTTATGTGGTCACTGGGGATGCTGACAACGACAAGGCTGTTGGCAAGGAAGTGGAGCGCGCGGCTGGCTTCGTGCTTCGTATCGAGCAGTCATTGCCGAAGATCCGCGATGCTATCGCGGCCGAGTTGCTCGATACGTACAACGACGCGTGGCGCGAGGGCGGGCGTCCGATGTCGACGACGGCGTTCAAGCGTCGGCAACAGCTCGAGTCGATGGTGATCGATTCGCGGCGCATCACGCTCCACTTCGACTGCGCAGGACTGTTCACGGATCACGTCGTGGAGGTCCGCATGTCTCCGCGGCTCAAGGTGAGCGAGGTGTGTTTGGCTGGCTAGCCCGACGCGGCGTTCTGGTCTAATCGCTCAACACACGGGGCATTCGCCACGGGAACAAGCAAGCACGTCCATTTCATTGGCGAAAAGTACCACGCCTCGGAGCGAAGGCCAGGGCGCAGCGCTCGCGCACGGTGCGCCATCCACTCCAGACCTTCTCCGACTACCCGCTCGGGATGAGGGCGTTCGGGCTCAGGGAGTGAGTGACTGGAAGATGGACTTGAGATCCGTCACGGCCTGGTTGGCGCCAGCTTGGGTTGGGGCGAAGGATGCGGAGCTGGGCCAACCGCTGCCGAAGCACCACGACTTCGTCGAGACGAAGCACTCGTTGTAGACCGGCGAGTACTGCGCAGCGAATCCCACGGGGCCGGTGCGGAGCAACCATGACAGGCGCAGGCGATCCTTCGAAGTGATGATGGCCTGGCCCAATGCGGTTTGCACTCCGTAGCCTGCGGTTGGCGCGGCCTTGGTCAAGACTTCGATCAGCGATTGCTGGGGGTACGCCGCCTGCGCGATCTGCTCGGCGGTGGCCACGCTGGTGTAGGTGGCTTGCACTCCCGAAATCCCGACTTGCCAGGCGTTCTTGGCGTTGGGGCAGACTTCGACCGGGCCGATGTGCTTGTCCGGCGGGATGCTGCAGTTCGAGTAGGCGAGGGGATTGTTGGTGTCGAGCACGCCTTCTTTGAGGGCCCACCACGCGACGTAGGCGGCCTTGTCGATGCGCTCGTCTTTGGTTCCGGGCAGCTCAGGCACGATGTGCTCGGCGATGTAACGCACCCAAAGCTCTTGCCGTGCGCTGAGCTTCACGCCCCGCACGCTGAGGGCGGCCGGCGGCGTGCAGCTCGCGACGGCTTGCAGCGTGTACTCCGCGTCCTTGGGCAGGGTGGCGGAGAAGCCATTGGCGATCGCGCTGTCTCCGGTCATGTACAGGCCCAGGTGCGCGCGCTTGGTGAGACGGATGCGCACGCCGTCCGCATCGGGCTGGGCTGCGAGCGGGAGTCCAGGCCGACCAAAGCGTTCGCGCCGAAACACGGCGTGGAAAGTTCGCGTAACCTCCGATCCACGAACAAGTTATTTCGTTCAGGGTGGAATGACGGCTGAATCAAACCGGAACTCGGCGTGAAGCTCCCTTCCTTCGGGTCGCTCGCGCTAACAGCCAGGCCGACGTGACCCAACTGCACAGGGATAGGTAATTCGGATCAGCTGCCAGCCCCGTCGCCCGGAGCTTGGGTGGCACCGCTGTGTCCCGGCGCACACACCGGCCGTCACCCGGCCTCAGGCGATGTGAATGGTGGCGCGGCGGCCTGCGAACTCCTCGGCCGCGAGCTCTTTCCGTGTAGCACCGTCCGTGGAGCGATAAGTCGAAGTGGCTCGCACCGGAGGATCGTCCTCCGGACACACGCCCCAAGGACAGGAAGCGCCCAGCACAAAGCGTGTCCGTATTCGCGTGCCGCCGCCCGATCCTCAGGGGAATTTCGACACGGGTGACCCGCGCGACGTGGACGGCGGCGTTGGGTGAGCAAACTTGGCGCATCACACCGACCTTCAATCCCATTTCGGCTTCGGAAGTTGGTCGAGGCATGACATATCGACCTTGTTGATGTCTCCATCAGCTCGCAAGTACTCGGTATTGATCTGACCGACACACGGCTTGTAGGTCGGAAGGTGCGTCGCGTTTTCAACTTCAATCAACTTCGCTTGGTTGAGCTTTTCGAGGGCGACCTTTGCCCACTTCGGATCCAGATTGATGTCGATAAGACCGCTGATCAGAAGGAGCTTCGCGTCCGACGACACGAGCTGCCGCTCCGACTCCGGTAGTGGCGTGACCGCCCACGATGGGCACGACTTTGCCTTGTTGATGGCATGAGTCCGTGGCCACGCCTGCTGGCTCTGAAGCGCCATCAGGGCGCTGATCCCCTGCGAGCTCGGCAGGGCCTCCGCACACAGGACGGCACCGTTTACGGCCCTCGAGCCGAACGCCACACCGAATCCGATCTGCGGCAAGAAGCGGGCGATCGGCGTTAGGGCCTTCGCGGGTGGCGCGGTCCCAGTGGCGTCACTCACGACCGAGCCTATGGCCTCCGTCATCAGCTGGTTCCACCGCGTGTGGTCGCCCTGCACGGATTCGTGCACCGCCCGCGGAATGCGAAAGCGCCAGTAGTCCGACCGCATGAAAACGTACAATAGGCCGATGAAGTCGTTCTCTGTCTCGAAGAACTTCTGTCCATCGAATTGGACCGGCCTGGGGTTCGCTGCGAGGTTCTTGCGCCGCTGCGTGAGGTCGGCCGCGAGGTTCGGCGACACGGCGACGCAGCTCGAATCCTGCTCGCAGTCATCGATCAACATCTTCACTCCACGATCGATCGACGTGATCGAGTCGGCGAACAGATCCGTAACCGGGGGAGCCACTCCATCGAAAACGCCAGCCACGACGTAGTTTCCGTAGAGGCGGAGGTAGTCGAAGGCGACGCGCGTGCCATAGCTGGCCGCGAACAGGTGAATACCGTCGTAGCCCAGACGCCTCCGTACGTTGTCCAGGTCGTGTGCCACAGGCACACTCAAGTACTGATTCAACGGCACGCTGGAGTTGGCCTTGGCGCAGGCCTCCCACTCGGCGGTGGTGGAAACCGGGTCGGTCGGGCAGCTGAGATAGTCGGAGCCACCCGTCCCTCGCACGTCGACGTACACCAGATCGAAGTCGGCAATCAGTCCGGGCATCGCGCCTGGAATCAGACCCGAGGTGAAGACTGCAGAGCCCCCAGGTCCGCCTTCCAGGACGAACACAGCCCTAGTAGTGGGGTTCTTTGCGGAGAGCTGGCGGGCAACGCGAAGGCTGATGCTTCCTTGCCCTGGGGCGGTGTGCAGCCGCGGCACGTCGATCGACGCGCACTCGGTCGGGATCGCAGGGATTGGGTAGCCGCTGGGCCAGTCATTCGTTTCGCAAGGTGTCCAAGATACTGGCGGAGCCGTGGGGGCGTCGCTACCCGAGTCGTGGCTTCCGGCGTCGCTGCCAGGGGTCCCGCCCGTGCCGGAATCGTGACCTGCACCTGGACTGCTGGCCCCTGGGCTCGACGAACAAGCGCAGACCAATGCAGCGAAGAACACGCGGGGGAGGCTCGAGATCATGGTCAGGTTCCTTTAGGACGGGTTGGCATGGTCCAGCGCAGTATGGCTTTTGGATCGGTGTCGCGCAATGGCATAGTTGGCACTATGCCAATATGGAAACCGGAACTGAAGACGTCATCTGGACAACCGATCTACAGGGCTATCGTCCAAGCCCTGGCCGACGACATCGCGCGCGGACTTCTCGCAAAGGGAACGCGCTTGCCCCCGCATCGCGACCTTGCGGATGCGCTGGGTGTGGCGCGTGGAACGATCGCGAAGGCCTACCGCGAGGCAGAGAGACTCGGGCTCGTTCGGGGCGACGTCGGTCGCGGAACTTGCGTGTTGGCCCCGGATTCGGGGACGCGACCGTATGCAACGCTGCTGGAGGCGCCGACGGTCCCAAGCGATTTGACGACGAACTATCCGATGATTGGGATCGATCCTGACCCATCGGAGGCGCTTCGTGAGCTGGCCTCGCGACCAGACCGCCGGGCGCTCCTGCGATACCAGTCAAACCTGGGCTTGCACCGCCATCGACTGGCGGGCGTGCGTTGGGCCGAGCGCTACGGGGTCGCTACGTGCGCTGACGATGTGATCGTATGCTCCGGCGCGCAGCACGCACTGTTTGTGGCGCTGGCGCACCTGGTAAAACCCGGCGACGCGGTCCTGGTGGAGGAGTGGGGCTACCCGGGGCTGTTCGGGATTGCGGAAACTCTCCGCATCCGCTTGGTGCCGGTAGCGATGGACCGCGCCGGCCTGCTTCCAGAAAGCCTCGACCGGGCTTGCCGACAGCGCCGCGTCCGTGCGCTGTGCACGATGCCTACGGTGCACAATCCCTTGGGAATCGTGCTGTCGATGGCTCGGCGCAAGCAAATCGTCAAGATCGCCCGGCGCCACAACCTGTGCATCATCGAGGACGAAGCACACCGTCTGCTCGCGCTCTCGCCCCCACCACCACTGTGCACTTTGGCACCCGAGCGCACTTACTTTGTTGCTTCTACATCGAAAATTTTGGGTGCAGGCCTCCGCGTTGCGTTTCTGGTGGCGCCACCGGGGCAAGCCGATCAGCTTGCCAAGCATATTTGGGCGACGCAGTGGATGGTCAGCCCGCTGGGCGCCGAGATTGTCGCGATTTGGCTCGAGCGTGGTGTCGCAGACCAGACGCTGAAACGCAAGCGTCGCGAGGCGGCTCAGCGACAGCGTCTCGCCCGGAGCTTGTTCGCTGCCTATCGCCTCGCCGGCCACCCAAACGCTTTGCACCTATGGTTGGAGCTGCCGCCCCACTGGCGAAGCGACGCGCTGACCGCCGAGGCTCTGCGCCAGGGTTTGGGTGTGACCCCAGCGACTGCGTTCTGGATGCGCGCTTCCCCGCCTTGCGACGCGATTCGGATCGCGCTCGGTGGCGTGAACGACCGCGGCGAGCTTCGGCGCCAGCTCAGCCGCCTTGCCAAGCTGATCCGCTCGAAGCCGAAGCTCAAATAGCCCGCCTCCCCTGCTTTGCGACGCCGCCGAGATGGACGGGAACCCATTGGGGTGACCCTGGCGTTTGCATAACCCCCGCCTAGTGCGCAATCATTCACCGGTGAACAGGGTAGTGTGTTCAGGCTTTGCGCTCGCTTTCGCGAGCCTTTGCTTTCCTTCCTGCGCGGAGAAGCCCAAGATCAAGATCGGGTTGCGCGATCTGTGCGAGGAGACGGCATTTCGTGAAGCGGGTGCCTACACGGAGTTCGTGGTGTTCCGCAACGGATGCCCCTCCGATGACGACCTGAAAGCGGGGCGGACGGATGGCGCCGTTTTTCGCTCCGTCGCGCCCGTCGACAGCAGTCTTCCTGACGTGGGCGATCTGGACAAAGTGAAGTACGGCTTCGCGGCGCTGGTTCGAAACGAAAACTGTGGCGTCGTCGGCTTCGGGTGCACGGCCGCCAATCTAGAAAACGTTAGAGAGGTACGCATCGGCGTATGCGACTGGTCGGCGCAAACCCAGGATGGGATGCCTACCTGTGCGTGCGAGGCGCTCCGCGGTCCGGGATGCAAGTCGCCGAAGATCTGCACAAAAGGGTCATGCACCACGGGTGAGTGTGTAATCGACGATGGGGATCTCAAAGGCTGCCCCCTGACTGTCGCCGCTTCAGGGCCGTTGCCCGCACCCGCAGACTCATCGTCGATCATCAGCGGCCCTGGACTGGTTTCGACTCCGGACGGCTTTGTCGTCGCACTCCGTGAGATGAGTTCCGGTGGCGACAAAGGCCAAGTCAAGCTGCTGGGACTGTCTGATTGCGGAGCGCCCGTGGTTCGCGGCGTAGTCGACCTCGCTTCCAACGAGCTCACTTGCACTGGTGGGGCTTCGTCAGACGGTGTTGGGATCGCATTTTCGGGTGATGCGGGTTTGGCGGCCGCCAGCCTGCCCAATTGCGGAGACGGTGGTGGCGTTCTGCTGATGCCCTTTGATTCAAGGGGTGATTTGCACGCTTCGCCCCTGGCCACACACACCACCAGTTTCGAGGGGCTCGAAATGGTGCGTCCGGCGGGCGCGGCGGCAGCGGGCGCCGCCGCTGCGGATTTCGAGCTCGTCTACCGCGTCAAGCACAGCCCCACGCCTGAACAGAACTCGACCACTGACGTGCAGCGGGTCGTGGTTTCTGCACCCGCGGATGCTGCAGAAGCCCCGAAGTTCAAGCAAGGTGCCGGCGTGGTGCATCCGCTCGGGGCGGAGAGCATCCCGTTCGCCCACGTGGTGACGAGCAGCCAAGTTCGCGCGTTTGTCGGGCTGGTGCCGTCGAAAATGCCCTCCGGGGTCGTGATGAGCGTTGGCCCCAATGCCTCGGACACGCTCGAGCCCAAGGGCGAGATCGCGTTGCCGGACGCCGGCTGGGCCGCGGCGACCGCATGGGACGACAAGGCAGCTGCACTCGTTCCGACCGCCTCCGGCGCCACTTGGAAGGCGGCGCAGCTCGCTGGCTCCACGGTCAGTGAAATCGCGACGGGCACTGTCGGCAGCGGCGCATTGAAGGGCGCCGGGATGACGAGGTTGCGAGATCACATGCTGATCGTGACCTCGACGAGTCAGGGGATGTCCGTGCATCGCGTCAGTGGTGCCTCTGGAATCCTATCGTCCTCGGCAGCAGACTCGGTTCCGTTGACGGATCTGGGCGGAGGAATCCTCGATGGCTTCGACGGAGAGCGGGTTGCCATCGCGGCCGGGCGCAGTCGAGTCGCCGTGGTTTGGATCAACAAGTCTCAGCTCTCCAAAGGCGACGTCATCGGTGGTTGGGCGCTGCTGAAGTGCCCCGAGTGAACGGGGGTTGAGGAGACACTGCCCGATCACAGCGGGTCTGGGTCATGTACGTCGATCAGGTTCAGAGTCACCTCGGTCCGCAATTGGCCTTGGCGCCACTGGCATCGTTGTTGTCCTCGCGACACTCGTTGAAGGTCTTGTTGGCGCCCTGGTCGATCTTCGCGCCGTAGGTGTCATCTTGGCCGCCGCTACCTGAAGGCACGCTGAAGGCGATGGTCTCGCTCTGCCCCGGGCCCAAGGGTTGGGTCGTCGCGACGCTGCCGATCTTTTTGGCGCCATTGTAGACATCCACTGGCACGCCCGCGGGAAGCCCCGACAGGCCGATGTTGCGTACGCTGACGTTTACTACGACGGGATCACTGCATTCCACATTGACCGTGACCACAGCGTCCGGGGCGTTGAAGATCCCCTGGTCTTGGACGTTCTGGCGGAAGTTGTTCAGCCACGGCAATGTCCAGTTGGCCTGTTGCTGCTTCGGGATCAGACCATAGGTGTTCGGTGCCGTGCATGCGGTGTCGCGGTCGTCACAGATGTTCGATACGGAGTACGCGTGCTGATTCCACAGCGTGCGAGTGCCGACCCAGGAGTTTTGCTTGTCGCCCCACACCGTCAGACCGCGGTAAGCGGTTTGACCTGGTGGCGGCTTCCAGGCCGGCCGGTTGTTGGCCGGGTCGGGCTTGTTCCAGGGGGAAATATTACATTGCCAGTTCGTGGGGCTCGCGCCGTTGGAGATCATCACGATCTCCGAGTGTCCGTCGCCATCCACATCCGCCACGATCGACGCTTCGGTGCCCGTAAAGGACGTCGTTAGCTCCGTGAGCAGCACCTTGCCGGTTTTTCCGTCGTAGACCCACAAGAAACATTCGTCGTTGTACACGACCTCGGCTCTGCCATCGCCTTCGAAGTCGAACACGCTGGAACCCGTAACGGAAGAAGATAGGTCGTGGTTCGGCGCCTCCCACATGCTCACGATTTTCTTGGTCGCGTAGTTGGGCTTGAGCATCGAGTACTTGTTCTGCTGGGCTACTCCGATCTCTGCTTTGCCATCGCCGTCGAAGTCCGCCACCGTTGGTGGCCCTCCGCTACCCGTGCCTAGAAGGGTGAAAGGTCCCAGCTCGTTGGCGCCGGTGGCGCCTTCCAGGATCCACACTTTGCCGCCGCCAACGACGACGACTTCGGGTTTCTGGTCGCCGTCAAAATCCGCTGCGGCGCTCAATCCATCGGGAAGGGCGGCACCTAGGGGGCTGGCCGTCCTTCGGTTCCACAGAATCCCGCCCGTTTTGCTGTTGTAGGCCGAGTTGCTGGCGAGCAGCTCCAGCTTTCCGTCGCCATCGAGGTCGATGAAGAAGGACATCGCCGTGTGGACAAAACCTCCAAGGCCGGCGGTTCCGTCGAATTGGTGCTTGATGGTAGTGCCATCGATGGTCCAGACCGTCGCGCCGTATGCGGCTTCCGGCTTGCCATCGCCATCCATGTCGCCCAACGCGATCCCGCCACCCCAGCCGAAGGCGGGCGAGTGCGAGTTGGGGTAGGGCTTGTCGGATAGGCCCAGGACTTTGCCGTCACCGCTGATCAAAGCCAGTTTGCCCTCACCGGTCATGGCAACGATTTCCATGCTGCCGTCAGCATCGATGTCGCCCAGGGCCGTGCTCATTGCGGCGAACCCCACGCTTCCAGGCTCAGCCTTGCGCAAAGACCACAGGGTCGTCCCCGTGCGGCCGTCCACGGCTCGCAGCACACCCGTCTTGCACGCGCTCTGCGCGGCTGGAGCCCCGGTGCACTGACAACACGTGCCCTGCCCGTTTCCGGAGACGAACACCAGCGCCGGCGAGTCACCCGCGTTGATCGTACCGTCACAGTTTGAATCGTAGACGCGTCCGACCGTGGGCGTCGACCACGTATCGATGAAAGCAGGGAACTCCGCAGGCTTGATGCCTTGTCCCCACTGCCACTTCTTGGTGGTGTTCAGGCTGCCCGGCGCTGGAAAGAACTCGCACTTTTCGACGCAGTGCCCGGCGTCGGCACCGGGACCACCATCCCCGCAAATTGGTGGCAGGGCCACGCAACGCCCTGCGTTGGTCACTGTAGAGGTGCACACCTTGCCCCCGTCGCTCTGGCCCGCACCGCCTGCTCCGCCATCGGGTTTGCTGCCCAGGCTGGTCTCACAATACTCGCCGTCGCCGCAGTCCGCCGAGCTCTGGCAGGGCTTGCCTGGGGTCGCGCATTGCTCGAACAGACAAGCGTCTCCGGATGCGCAGCACTGGCCCCCGCATGATTGCTCTGCGGTGTCGCAACAGATCCCCTTGGAGCAGACGCCGGCTTCGCACGGTTTCGTGGGTCCACATTGTGCCGGCCCACCGGAGTCGACATTGATGCCACCACCCGTACCGGCGCCCCCTCCCCCGACCGCTTCGCCTTCGTCGCTCCCGCCGCAGGCGACGACGAGGGCGAATGGCAGGGTCAACGACGCCAACGCAGCAAGGTATAACGAACGCATGAGAAGCCTCCTGGAGACGGCCGAGCCGCCTCTCGGCGACTCGTGCCAAGATCCCGTGCAACCGGTGGGCCATGTCTAGTCCGTGCAGAAGAGCCCGGAAAGAAGGTTGGCCACCGATGCAACGCAACTCGCGGTTGGCAGTTCGGGTTGGCAGCAGTGCTCGAAGGTCCCACTCGACTTTCGAAGAATCGACGGCCGGACTCCCTAGGAACGTCGCGGCATCTTGATTTTGGTCAATGGCACAAGCCGTGCGGAGTTTGTTGGACGCCCTAGGCGCCGTTTCTTGGGTGCGACCATCGGCAGTGCGGCGGTGACTTGGGGTGCCCTCAACCAGGAGCTCGAGATGCATCACACCAACACGAATCACAACGAGAAATCGACGCCGGATCGCTCCGTGCGTTCGCGCATTGAGCGCGGCTTCGCACTAGCGGTGACGTTTGCCGTGGCGGTGGCGTGCGCGGCCGATACTTCGGAGGAGCCCGGGAGAACCCCAGGTTTTGGTGGCGCCTCTGGTGCAGCCGGAGCTGACGGCGGATCGCTAGGGGGCAGCGGTGGCTATACGTCCACCTGCAAGGATGGCATCAAGAACGGCACCGAAACCGGTATCGACTGTGGCGGCGCCATCTGTCCGGACTGCCCAATCGGCAGCGGTGGCAGTTCTGGCACAGCCGGAGCTGGCGGCGGGTCGTCAGGGGGCAGTGGCGGCCAGCCAGCAGCGACCTGCAACGATGGCGTGAAGAATGGCGATGAAACCTACAAGGACTGCGGCGGCAGCTGCCCCGTGTGCTGGTTCTGCAAGAATGGGGTCCAAAACCCCGGAGTCGGGGAGGAGGGCATCGACTGCGGGGGACCCTGCCCTGCAGCATGCCCAACTTGCAACGATGGCGTGAAGAATGGCGATGAGACCTACAAGGACTGCGGCGGCAGCTGCGGCGTGTGCTGGTTCTGCAAGAATGGGAAACACAACCCCGGAGTCGGGGAGAAGGGCGTCGACTGCGGGGGACCCTGCCCCGCAGCATGCCCAACTTGCAAGGACGGGAAGAAGAACGGCAACGAGACTGGCATCGACTGCGGCGGGAGCTGCCCAGCGTGTTCGACGTGCAAGGACGGGAAGAAGAACGGCAACGAGACTGGCATCGACTGCGGCGGGAGCTGCCCGCCGTGCCAGACCTCCTGCTACGACAAGAAGAAGAACGGCAACGAGACTGGCATCGACTGCGGTGGATCATGCCTTGCAGTTGGCCGGTTCTGTCCAGTTCAATGTCCCACCGGCCCGGTGCCGCCACAAGACAACTGGATCGTCTGGCCGGACCCGAAGAATCCGTGCGTCGTGCCCTACACCGATCGCAAGGCTGCCTGCCCCTCCTTGCAAGCCTCGATTGCCAATTGTCTCGCGGTCCCGATGCTGGGGGGTTCTCACGACCCGCGCCGGGACTGCCTGATCAGGAAGATCCGAACACGGGGCAACTTCGAGACTGGAATCGCGGCTTGTTTGAAGCCCTCTTACAACCAACAGTGCATGGTCAACCTGGCGGTGTATGCCGGCGTGCCCCAGAGCTGCCCATGAGCTGTCGCGCGCTTTGCGCCGACTCACCACCGACTCGACTCGGTCTTGCGGAGCCCGTTGTGGCTCCGTAGGACCCGTGGCGATGGTCCTCAGCGATGGCCTCGAAAGACGAGGAAAGGAGCGCTAGACTAACCAGATGCGATTGCGCGGCCTACTCCTTGCGTTGCTCTTCATTGGCTTGGGAATGATAGTGAGTTGTTCTCGAGACTGGGATGGGCTGGTGATTAGCCAATGCACACCGGGCGTGAACGCCGACTGCAACGAAAGACCCGAGGACGGGTGTGAAACCAAGTTGCGACGGGACGACGAAAACTGTGGGAGGTGTGACAACAACTGCAAAGACAAGGGAAACGACCGCATCTGCATCAAGGGCAAGTGTGACTTGAATCTCTGCATGCCGTTCAACTTGCGAGACTGTGATGGCCTCTCCGCCACTGGACCGGACGGCTGCGAAGTCGATTCGGCGACGGACGTCAACAACTGTGGTGGGTGCGGCCGGCCGTGCGACAGCACAAACGGTAAAGCGGCGTGTACGAATGGTCAGTGCACGATCATGTGCTCCCCAGGCTTTGGCGACTGCGACGGCCTGGTCACCACCGGTTGTGAAACCAATCTGAGTGACGATGTGGCTCACTGTGGAGCGTGTGGCGTCGGCTGCACGCCCCAGAACGTCACGAAACCCATATGTAGCGCCGGCAACTGTGGCTATGCAGCCTGCCTGCCAGGTTATAGCGATTGCGACGCCAAACCTGACAACGGTTGCGAAACACCCGCACCCAGCTGCGCATCCTGCAAGGACGGTGAGAAGAACGGCAACGAAACCGGAGTCGACTGCGGCGGCAACTGCCCCGCATGCCCACCAACCTGCAACGATGGCGTGAAGAACGGCAACGAAACCTACAAGGACTGCGGCGGCAGCTGCGGCGTGTGCTGGTTCTGCAAGAATGGGAAACACAACCCCGGATTCGGGGAGAAGGGCATCGACTGCGGGGGACCCTGCCCTGCAGCATGCCCAACTTGCAACGATGGCGTGAAGAATGGCGATGAGACCTACAAGGACTGCGGCGGGAGCTGCCCCGCGTGCTGCGGTGACGGCAAAAAGAACGCCAACGAGAAAGAAGTGGACTGCGGCGGCGGCTGTTCTAAGTGTCCGACCTGCTACAACAAGAAGAAGGAG
Organism: Polyangiaceae bacterium; assembly: GCA_965222375.1. GTDB lineage: Bacteria > Myxococcota_A > Polyangia > Polyangiales > Polyangiaceae > JACKEA01. The sequence continues at coordinate 754,094 of CBDCTZ010000015.1, read as the reverse complement.
GGTATCGAGTTAGGCATCGACTGCGGCGGGGAATGCTGGGCGGTTGGACGGTTCTGTCCATCTCATTGTTCCGGCGCCCCGTTACCTGCGCCGAACAACTGGATCGTCTCACCGAATCCCAACAACCTGTGCGTCGTGCCGTACAACGCTGGAGGGGGCTCCTGCCCCTCCCAGCAAGCCTCGACTGCCAATTGTGTCGCGCTGCCGCTCGTGGTTGGACACGATCCGCGTCGCGATTGCTTGATAAGGGCAATCCGACGCCGAGGCGACTACGAGAACGGCATCACGAATTGCACCAAGCCCTCTTACAACCAAACGTGCATGGTGAACCTCGCCGTGTCTGCCGGCGTGCCCACGAGTTGCAATCCATGAGGAGCTGCGTGCTTTGCGCCAACTCACGACTCGGTCTTGCGGAGCCCGTTGTGGCTCCGTAGGACCCGTTGCGATGGTCCTCAGCGATGGCCTCGAAAGACGAGGAAAGGAGCGCTAGACCAACCAGATGCGATTGCGCGGCCCACTCCTTGCGTTGCTCTTCATTGGCTTGGGAATGATAGTGAGCTGTTCTCGAGACTGGGATGGGTTTGCGATCGGCCAGTGCGACTTGCGCTTCGAGGCTGACTGCAACCGCAGACCCGAGGACGGGTGTGAAGCGCGACTGCAGTCGGACGCGAAAAACTGTGGCAGCTGCGACAACAACTGCGAAGCCAAGAAGGGCCCTGGGTGGGTTTGCGACGGGGGCAGATGTGTTCTTAACAGATGCAAGCCAATACACACATTCGACTGCGATAAAGATCCAAACACTGGCTGCGAAACTGACCTAACCAAAGTCAACAATTGTGGCGGGTGCGACATAGTGTGCAACAGCACAAACGGTGAAGCGGCGTGTACGAATCGTCAGTGCACGATCACGTGCGTCCCGGGCTTTAGCGACTGCGACGGCCTGGTCACCACCGGTTGTGAAACCAATCTGAGTGACGATGTGGCTCACTGTGGAGCGTGTGGCGCCGGCTGCACGCCCCAGAACGTCACGAAACCCATATGTAGCGCCGGCAACTGTGGCTATGCAGCCTGCCTGCCAGGTTATAGCGATTGCGACGCCAAACCTAACAACGGTTGCGAAACACCCGCACCCAGCTGCTGCAAGGACGGTGTGAAGAACGGCAACGAAACCGGAGTCGACTGCGGCGGCAACTGCCCCCCATGCCCACCAACCTGCAACGATGGCGTGAAGAATGGCGATGAAACCTACAAGGACTGCGGCGGCAGCTGCCCGGTGTGCTGGTTCTGCAAGAATGGGGTCCAAAACCCCGGATTCGGGGAGAAGGGCATCGACTGCGGCGGGAGCTGCCCCGCGTGCTGCGGCGATGGAAAGAAGAACGGCAACGAGACCGCAGTGGACTGCGGCGGCGGCTGTTTCAAGTGTCCGGCCTGCAGGAACGGGAAGAAGGACAACGGCGAGTCTGGCATCGACTGCGGTGGAGGAATATGCGGCGAGATTGGAAGATTCTGTCCATTTCAATGTCCGAAGGCCCACTATGTCTCCAACCTTCCGCCATACGTTGCTGAGCTCAACTGGAAGGTCTGGCCGAATCCATCAAACAAGTGCGTCGTGCCCCACACTGTTGCTCTTGTGGGCAAGCCGTCCTTTGCCTGCCCATCTCCCCAAGCCTCCATCGACGACTGTCTCGAACTGCCAATGTGGGGTGGATATCCTGATCCGCGTCGTGATTGTCTGATCCGGAAGATCAGGCAGAAAGGCGGCACCCAATCCCAGATCAACCAGTGCCTGTCCTACAACGAGTCTTGCTTCAAAAATCTGGCAAAAAATGTTGGCGTGCCCCAGAGCTGCCCATGAGGAGCTGTCGCGTGCTTTGCACCAGCTTGCCACCGACTCGGTCTTGCGGAGCCCGTTGTGGCTCCGTAGGACCCGTTGCGATGGTCCTCAGCGATGGCGCCTCGAAAGACGAGGAAAGGAGCGCTAGACCAACCAGATGCGATTGCGCGGCCCACTCCTTGCGTTGCTCTTCATTGGCTTGGGAATGATAGTGAGCTGTTCTCGAGACTGGGATGGGCTGGTGATTAGCCAATGCACGCCGGGCGTGGAGGCCGAGTGCGACGGTATACCCGAAACCAAGTGTGAAACCGATTTGCGGACCAGTGAAAACTGTGGGAGGTGTGGCAAGAACTGCACCGACGAAGGAAAAATCTGCAGCAAGGGCACATGTAAGCCCAACATCTGCGTGCCATTCACCTGGCGAGACTGTGATGATGACCTCACCTGCGAAGTCAATTCGGATAACGACGTCAACAACTGTGGCGACTGTGAGGTGCAGTGCAACAGCACAAACGGCAAAGCGGCATGTAAGAATGGTAAGTGCTCGATCACGTGCTCCCCAGGCTTTGCCGACTGCGATGGCAAACCCGATAACGGTTGCGAAACGCCTGCGCTCAATTGCTGCAAAAACGGCAAGAAGGACGGTGACGAGTTCGGAGTGGACTGCGGTGGCAGCTGCCCCCCGTGCTGCGGTGACGGCAAAAAGAACGCCAACGAGAAAGAAGTGGACTGCGGCGGCGGCTGTTCTAAGTGTCCGACCTGCTACAACAAGAAGAAGGAGGGTATCGAGTTAGGCATCGACTGCGGCGGGGAATGCTGGGCGGTTGGACGGTTCTGTCCATCTCATTGTCCCGGCGCCCCGTTACCTGCGCCGAACAACTGGATCGTTTCACCGAATCCCAACAACCTGTGCGTCGTGCCGTACAACGCTGGAGGGGGCTCCTGCCCCTCCCAGCAAGCCTCGACTGCCAATTGTGTCGCGCTGCCGCTCGTGGTTGGACACGATCCGCGTCGCGATTGCTTGACAAGGGCAATCCGACGACGAGGCGACTACGAGAACGGCATCACGAACTGCACCAAGCCCTCTTACAACCAAACGTGCATGGTGAACCTCGCCGTGTCTGCCGGCGTGCCCACGAGTTGCAATCCATGAGCCGGGGACCGAAAAATCAGCGCCGCTGCGCGTAGATCGCCAACTTCAAAAGGAATACGGGAAATGTCTTCTACCGACCGCACCGCACACCCTCAGCCCGACGAGTCCTTGCCGAGGCGCGGCGCCACGGCGCCACGCCGCAGCATCGCTAGCGCTCTCCTGGCCTTCGGCCTCTTGAGCAGCGCCTGCTCCAGCCTGGACGACAGCGCCGCAGCGGATACGCCGAACCCTCCGGATGACCGCGGTCCGATCGGCAAGGCGGACAACGCGGGCTCCTGCAGAACACCGGCCGGGGATCATTGCGGAGGAAAATCACAAGGCAACTGCTATTGCGACTCCGCTTGTGTCGGCTACGGCGACTGCTGTAGCGACTATCAAGGTGTCTGCACCTCCGGCGCCACCCACCTTCAGACCGCCGCATCTCCGTATTTGTGGGTCGAATCGTCGTACAGCGACTTCCTCTCGCATGCCACCAAGCCTCCTTTTCCTGTGGGCGATCCAGTCGCGCCGGGCACGCCAGCGCACCGAACGGTCGCGCAACTACAAGTGTGGGCCGACCGCATACACGCGGCGGTCGTGAAGAACAATCCCGCGGCGGAAAACGTCATCCCACCACCGGTCGTCGTGATCCGCCCCGCGAGATCGCCGAACGCATGGGTCAGCGGCATCCCCACCTGTGTAAAAGCCCCAGTTGCCATCGACGTTGGCGAGGCGCGCCCCGAGCGGTCTCAGCCAAGAGTCGTACTACTTCCTGATGGCGTCAAGGATCGCCTACTCGGGCAATTCATCCATGCCGGCCCCATGCGTTGCGTGGATGCCACCTGGTCGACGGAGGTGGTCGGCTTCGTGGAGAGCTTCAACCAGCTCGGCGGCAAGTGCCAGCTGTCGCTGGAGGGGGGCGTCGTTCACGTGAGCGGTGACTCCTGCGAATACAAGGGTCAAAACACCGGAGCGGACGAAGGCATCTTCTACGCAACTTCACCCTATGTTCACTTCAGTTCCGAGATGATCGCAATCTCCAAGAGCGAGGCATCCGTAGTCGGCACCCTCGCCCATGAGCTTGGCCACTACTACAACGCCCACGCGCTAACCGCGTCCATTTCTGATCGGTTCGATTTTTGGTACGAGCAAGGCGAAGCACCGACCAGCGCCCCAGCCTCCCCGGCGAGCGACTCGAACCAGATTCAGGCGGAACTACGACGCGTCTTTTCGTATCCAATACCAACCGTCCCCGGCCAGGCCTACAGCCCGCGGCTCACCCGCTTCGTATTGCAATCGCTGGTCGATACCTTGTTGAAGAGCGCATGCACCAGCGGCTGCCCATGTGACGCCGCCCTCGCGACCGTAGAACCGACGTGGAAAGACGAGTTCGCCTGCTTCGGGTGTGGAAATGTGTCGGCAAACGCCGAAGCGAAGTACCTCGAATACGAAGAAAAGCTGAGTGCGTGCGCCGGCGGTATCACCATTGCTGACACGGCGTCGGCAGCCACCCTGTCACGCTCAGCCATCCAGACTGAGCTCATCAAACTGAACCTCGAGGGTACTGCTCCCCCCGACGTGGCGACCGTCACGACGCTCGAGCAACTGCTGAATGAGCTTCAAGCGGCCGTGGCTCCGCTGGACGACGACAAGCAAGCTTTGCTGAAGACGATCGAAGAGCGCCATCTGGGGCGATACACGACCGAGCAGGAAGCGGATGATTTTTCCTTGGAGTACGGGACGCAAGCCGCGCTGACGCCGCAGCAGGTCATCGCGGGACGCAAGGAACAGGCTGAATACTTGTGGCAGGAGGACTCACACACGTTCGTGTACAAGAACGGCATCGACTTTCCGTCCTTCCTCGCCCTGTCCGATGCCGGCTGGGTGAAGAACGGCGCCTACCAGTTCGTTCCTCTGGGCAACCTTCACGAGCGTCACCACGGCATGTGCTACCGCGCGTTCAACCTGTCGCGGGAGCAAACGGCACACAGCTATTCCGCTGTGGGACAGCCGTTGCCACCGCTCCCGTGGTCTGAAGTGGTTGCCGAGGCCAAAGCCCTGCGCGACCAGGTCCCGAATCCGCCACCGGGCGGCGGCTTCTTCATGCCGGATCCGAACGGCGGCGCACCGATCATCTTGGAGTGAACGCAAATGGGTATGGGACGCTGGCGTTGTCGACCGTCAGCGCCGGGGCCGGCATCCGAAGTGCCGGCGGGTAGCCGATGGTTCCTCGTCCTGGCCAACGACAGCTACACCAAGCACAAAGGGCAATCACCCAATGTGCTTTCCCACCTGTCACTTTCGTGACAAGCCCTGGAAGGGCGAGGAGGAGGCACTGGGTTTCGGCTTCGCTCGCGGAGGAAACCAACGGGGCCGCGGTCTAGAACTTGCGATTGCGGCATCCCCAGCGCCCACAACACTTGCATCCCTGGCGGTGTGAGGCACCTCGGCGTCGAAGTCGCCGAAGAAAGGCAGTGAGGGATCCGATTGTTGCTCCGCCGCCGGAGTCGGAGCAGTGGGCGCCTGGGAAGAGGCTATGGCGCTAGGCCCTGGGCCTGCGGTCCTGCCCTCAGCGCTTCGCATTTGCGGCGCATTCAGGACTACGATGACCGCCACCCCCGCTAGCAACACAACTGCAGATAGTGCGCCCGCTGCCCACACCGCGGTTTGGCGGGGTGCCAATGGCCCGAAGGCAGTGCGCGAAAGATTCGCGCCCGAGACCAGACTATGAGCCGGCCCGCGCGCCCTGGACGCAGGCTCGACTCGAGTTTTTCCCGCGACATCCCCGTGGCCATCCGCTATCGAGATTCGCGATGCATAACTCTTGGCCGCCCGCTTACTAGCGCTAGTCGAGCTACTCTCCAGCTCTGAGAGATACCGGGCTCGCGTGGCAATAGACGCGCCGGCGGCGTTCTGGACCCAGGCGGCCACATCGGCAGCGGGCGCAACCAGGTTGGCGCGCTCGATGGCTACTGCCATCTCTTTGGCTGTTGCCCACCGCCTCCGGGGATCTGCAGATAGACCGCGCATGACGATTGCATCCAGTTGTCTCGGCACTCCGGCATGAGCGCTCGGAGGCGTATTCGCACCCTTCAACACACTCGTAATCGTTGCGCAGGGTTCGCTCTTGGCGAACAGCCGCCGGGCGGCGAGCATCTCCCACAGTACCACTGACGCCGCGTACACATCGGTACGCCGATCAACGGGTCGTTCCCGCAGTTGCTCTGGCGACATGTACGCGAGCTTGCCCTTGAGCTGTCCGTCTCGGGTGGTCTCAAGACGGTTGGCGGCTTTCGCGATGCCAAAGTCCGTTACTTGGGAGATACCATCGACGCCGACGAGTAGGTTTTGGGGGGAAACGTCCCTGTGGACGATATCCAGCGGTTGCCCCTGTTCGCCCGTCGCTTCGTGGGCTGCATGCAGCCCATACAGCATGTCACACACGATTTTCGCTGCAATGGTCGGAGGCGTCGCCTTCGGCGCTGTCAACCTCAACAATGACGACAGGGCCTCTCCCTGAACGAACTCCATCACCAGGAGCAGCTCCTCCCTTGCCGCGACCACGTCAATCACGGGCACGACGTTCGGATGGCGGATCCGAGCAGCGAGGCGGGCCTCATCCAGGAACATGGAGACGAATCGTTGATCCTTTGCGAAGCCTGAGTGCAACCGCTTCACCGCTACTGTTCGAGCAAAGCCTGCCTCTCCGAGTAGGCGTGCGATATGAACCGTAGCCATCCCACCGCTAGCCAACTCCGAATATAGCGCGTAGCGCCCAACAACTTTCTTCGGCTCGGCCGCGGACATCCCAACTGCTAGGGTAGCATCCTGGGCGGTGCGGCAAAACTCGAGCGAGCCGCCTCAGAATTTGCCGCCAACAGAGACCCCGCCGGGACGAACGGTAGCAGCGATATGGGGCTTTTCTTCTCGACCAATGACAAAAAGGGTTGCGCCTGTCGCCGCCATGATACCTCCGAGGATCAGGCTGATACGCCCCATGTTTTCCTTCCGACGACCGCTCTCGATGGGTCCTGCCGCGCTTGGCGGACAAGTGTTGTTGTTGCAGCTTGACTCTACGTCGTCGAAGTCGCTTCCAGCATCCACGTACCAGTACGTGCCCAGACCTGCGGCGAGGACCCCGGCTCCGCCAACTGCCAGACCTGCCAACTGCAGTGAAGTCAACGCCGTAGGTGGAGAGCTGTCGGGAGTGTCCTTCGGCGATGAATGCGTAGACGTAACGCGGAACTTGTCCCAGGCCAGGTCCACCCGAACGGTCTTGAATTCTTTTGCGGTGATCAGCTCCTCGAAGGTCCAGCTGCCGGGAGTGGATGCCCGCAGCGTGTGTTCGCCGGGATCGACCGGCAAGAGCGTGCCTACGACTCCCGCGGGCAGCGGTTGGCCATCGATACTGAACTTGGCACCAGTTGGAACCTCTTGCGCAACGATCAAGATCTTGGGCACACGAGGTTCCAGCGACGCGATACGCTCCTTGGCCACACGGGCGCGGCGCATGTCACCAGAACGCTGCGCAACGTCAAGTAGCTCATGATAACGCGAGAGCGCCTGTGCGAGCCGCCGCGCGCCCTCTTCAGCCATGGCCCAACCCAACAAAGTACCGTGCGCTGGGTCGAGCTCGTAGCTGGCTTGAAACCTCGGGATCGCCAGCTCGAACTTGCCCTTGTCGGCAAGTGCGACCGCGTCTCGGAACAGCGCATCCGCAGTCGCGTTGGAATTAATTTGAGCCACCGCCTCCGGCGTCAAATGGCACGCAGCCATCAGGCACAACATCGCTACTTTGGCTTTCACAGAAGCATCATAGCGAGAGACCGACGCGGAGCAAAGCTACCGCCCAGGCTGCAGGGTTTTTGTTGCTTCCTGCAGGAAGAGCTTGCGTCTTTGCGGTGGCGAGCTGGGTCCCGGTCGAGTTTGTGGCATGGCATGCTCCGGCCGGAGCACCGCCACCCGCAGGGAACGACCAACCCCAACAGGCTAGGAATACGGCGCAGCGGTATGGCCAAGGGAATCGGTGGGTCGTTCAAGCCTCCAGATGCTGACGCAAAGAGAATTGCGGATTCCCGAGCAACACCGATGCCAGTGGAAAACCAGCGCAAGACCGGGCTGTGCCCCCCGAGACAGTCCGAAACCTGCGCACCTTGCGCAGAATGACGTCGCGGCGCAGGCGCTGGCGGAGACTTTGCTGCTGGCGATGTGAATGGGGCTTTTCGCCTGACGAAAACCTAGTTCGAGGCCGAGCTCATGAACTGCTCGCGTTCTGATCACGTGACAGGGGCGCGGGGCGACGCATCCTGTTTTCACAACGCATCGCTTCAAGCCAATCGAGGTCTCATGTCACAGCCCAAGGTATCCATATTGACTCTCGCCCTAGCGCTCTCCGCCGCCGCTTGCTCTGGCGCTGGGGGAGGCAGCGGAGGCGGCGGCGGTGCCGGCGTCTGTTCGGGCGGTCCTGGCGAGTTCACGCTCACCATCTCCGGAGATGACATCGCGACGACCGAACTCTGCGGAGTTGCCCGATCTGGCGTGGACGCCTCGTGGGCGATGGAGCTCCTCTCGAAACGCGACACCAGCTTGGTCTCGATCGGCAGCTCGCTGACAGCCGCGCCCAACACCGGCACCTACAACATCGCCGATTTCGTCGCCACGGGCGGCAAGCCAGCCAGCGGGGACTTCGTGGGCCTTTCGATCGTCGATCAAGCTACGTTGGGAACGACGTATTCGTCAATCACCGGCACGCTCACGATCGATTCTTCCACGACCAGCTCGGTGTCGGGGACGTTCGAGTTCTCAGCTCGCGACCAAGGGAACGCTGCCGCGAAGCCCGTCAACTTCAGCGGGTCCTTCAACTCCAAAGAGGGCCTCTGAGCGCGCGCACCGCCGAGCCCCCGCCCGCTGCCCGGGGCGTGGTGGCGCTTGGAGTTCAGACTTCTTGCTGCATCACGACGCGGTATCATGCCGGCCATGCCGGAGTTGCCTAGAGCGGACCTGCCCGACGGCATCGAGGACGCCAAGCCGCCTGCCGCGTTCGATTCCCCTGGGGAGCGTGAGCTGGCCCTACTGTCGCCTGACGTGCCGCCGGTGGCGCAATTCGCCGCCTCGCCACAGGTGAACTTCTCTCCACACCCAGTGCCAAGTCCAACCGCCCAAACAGCAGCGGCAAGGGTCATCCCTCGTACGAAGCGCAGAGTCTAGGCGGACCAAAAGCGTTCGCGCGAAAACACCACGAGGAAAGTTCGCGTAACCTCCGATCCACGAACAAGTTGTTTCATTCAGGGTGGAATGACGGCTGATTTGAGCGAAACCAAAGCGGAGCTTGGCGCTGGCTGAGCTGGGTCAGGCGGGGTCGAGAAGGCGGAAATGGATCGCGCGTATCTGCTCTCGTTGCTGCGTCGGCACGGCCTTCGCTAGCGGGTTATTTCGGACTACGTTTGAAGGGCGTGGGCGCGAGTTCCTCGGTGGGCTTCTTCTTCGTCGGTCGTGGCCAGTAGCGTCGCGCAACGCCGAACTTCAGTGTTACCGTGCCTTGGTTCCGCTTGATGTGGGCGGTGGCGGTATTGCCGCCTACGCTTGTGGCTTCCAGCTCGAATTCGACTTCACGCTCCGCCCGACACGGATTCGCTGGTGACGTTGTATTTCGTTGCCAAAGGTGCAGTGCCGCTTTCGCCGGCTCGCGGGGCCAGCACCTGTGCGATCTGAGCGCGACGTCGTTTCGCTGTTGGCTCAACCGCCTGCCGGACTAGATTGGCAACTTCTGAAGTACCGGCTAGCCCTACGGCAGAGCGCCACGCGGACTCAAGCCTTTGGCCAAAGGAAAGCACGTCGGCTATTCGTTCGTCAGCGTCCGGTTGCAAGGCTTCCGCGACAATAGCTTCCAGCTCTGGCGAGATGTCTGCTCTTACTTCGCGCAGCGGCGGCGGAGTGTTTTGCACAATGGCCAGCAGCGTTTCGGTCTCGCTCTGTTTGGGGTAGAGACGGCGGTTGGCAAGCAGCTCCCACGCGATCACCCCGGCAGCCCACACGTCCGAGCGGCGGTCGACGCTTCGACCACGAGCTTGCTCCGGTGACATGTAGCTGATCTTGCCCTTGAGAACCCCGGTTGCCGTAACTTGCGTGCCTTGCGCCTTGGCAATGCCGAAGTCTGTCAGGCGCCCAATGCCGTCAACACCGACCAAGATGTTTTGCGGCGAAAAGTCCCGGTGTACCAGATTGACCGGCTTTCCAACGTCGTCACGCAGCTCGTGTGCGGCGTGCAAACCGGTTATCGCGTCGAGAAGGATCCTACCGTTGATCGGTAGCGGTAGCCGCCGGTTCTGTTTGTTCAGCGTGCGGCTCAGGCCGGAAAGGGTATCGCCCTCAATGTAGTCGAGAACCAAGAAAAGACCTAAGGGATCATCCCCGGCCTCCACTACCGATACTACGTTGAGATGTTGGATCCGGGCGGCGATCTTCGCTTCCTGTAAGAGGTGGGTTGCCCATTCCGGATCGCCGCGCAGGTGCGCGTGCATCAGTTTTAGGGCGTAGTCACGCGGGACGCCGGGCACGACTTCGGCGCGGGCGAGATAGACGGTGGCCATACCACCGCGGCCCAGCGGCACCAGAACGTCGTAGCGGCCGATGCGCTCCGGAACCGGCTGCTCACTCTGCGGGCCATTCACTCCTTGATCATACGCTGCGAGTTGGTCCAAAGAGGGAATCAGCTGAGCCCCACGAGAGCTATCAGAAGCCCGTTAACTGCTCAATACGCCGGCTTGCCGTCGATCAGGATCTTCGCGTTGAGGGCGGCAATGCCGATAGCCTGGGTGCCAAAATACTTGAGGTGATTGCCAGTGTAGTCGGCTTCGATGCGCTTTTGCAGTTTGAGATCGCGGCGCCCAAGAACCAGCCATTCGTGCGCCCGGCCGTGAACCAGATCGATTTTGTTGCCCGGTTTGGGGCCGTACTGCCCGCCGGTTCCGTCGACGTTGCGGTAGTAGTTTTGTCCCAAAGCATCGGGCCAAACGACGTCCGTCAACGTCGATTTCAGTGCGTCCACATCGCTCTTCTTCCAATACATGCCGGCTTCCTCTGCCAGTTCTACAAAGGAGATGATGGCTCCGGCGTGGGACGTGTCCTGTACGTTGTTCTCTGGGGGCTTGCCCCAATGGGACGACCAGGTGTAGGCGCTTTTTGTCTTAGGGTTTGCTTGAAACTGTGCCTTGAGATTTGACGGCCGGCCCACCATTTCGCCAAACGAAATGTTGTCGAAGACCGTCTTGTACTTCTTCTTTCCGGTGAGGCGATGGAGTTCCATGCCCAGGCGCGCCCAGTGGCTCGCCATATGGGTACGAGACCGATACAGATTGTTGAGGCCGTCGCTCTCCCATTTGTCCCAGATGTCGTGCTCGGAGAATTTGAGCAGAGCTGCGTGTTGTTTGGCGTAGTCTTTTTGGGCTAGCAGATTCGGGTGCTTTTGCATGACACGCAGTAGCGTCGCGACCGTGCGCCAGTAGTAGCTTTCCCAGAGGGGAACACCTTCGTCGACGACCTTTCCGCTCTCGTAGATGGACTTCCAACGCCGGTAACCCTTGGCGTCTAGTTTGCTGTCGTCCACGGTATGCTGGATATACGCGAGCGTCGTATCGAGGTAGCTATTGTCGCCGGTGGCGCGCCAGATCGAAACCAACCCATCAATGCAGTACGCGAGGAAATAGTACTTTGGCTTATAGTCGCCGAGCTGTGGCTTAAGGTCGCCGGACTCGGCGAGGTTGAGGCATTTGGTTTTGTCTCGAACCGTCCATTCGGCGTCATACAGCTTTTGCCACTCGGCCACAGGTCGCGGGCAGTTGCTGCCGACGCAGGGATCTGCCACACACGTAAGCCCTTCGGCATGGTAACCCGGATCGCAGCTGCAACTGGCGGCTCCGGCGTTTTCTACGCATTTGCCAAAGCTGCCACAGTCGACGTCCTTGCAGGTGTCGGTTACTGCGGCGTCGGCGGCATCTGGGGCGGCGTCCGTCGTCGCATCGCCCGCCGCGTCCGCCGTGATCGGGGAATCGGTGCCAGCATCGACACTGGTCTTGGGTTCGGCGGGGTTGTCGTCGGAACCGCAGCCGAAGGTCATTGAGACAACTGCGACGGCTGTCAATGCGCGTCTCAGGTGTTGAGACGCTTGACCAGTGACGCTAGTTGACCATGGAAGCAAAGCCTCTTGGCTGTGGGCCTGGTGATATTGCTTGCTCATGAACCACAGGTTACAGCAAGTCTTGTGCCGCCACCAACGCACTGGGTTTCCCGCGTCCGGGCGACGCCCATAGCAACCTCGTCGTGCGGCCCCTGTTGGCTTTGCCCCACAGTCCTCAATAGACTGATTTGCCGTCGATCAGAATCTTGGCGTTGAGGGCGGCGATACCCAGGGCTTGGGTGCCGAACCACTTGAGATGTTTGCCCGTGTAGTCGGCCTCGATGCGCTTTTGCAGCTTGAGGTCACGGCGCCCAAAGACCAGCCATTCGTGCGCTCGCGCGTGAACGAGGTCGATGTTGTTTCCGGGTTTGGGTCCGTACTGTCCGCCGGTTCCATCGACGTTGCGATAGTAGTTTTGGCCCAGGGCGGCGGGCCAGATGACGTCCATCAACGTCGACTTCAGCGCGTCAACGTCACTTTGCTTCCAACCCATGCCAGCTTCCTCGGCTAGCTCCACGAAGGAAGCGATGACGTTGGCATGGGACGTATCCTGGACGCTCTCCCCTTTGGGCGCTCCCCATTTCAGTGACCACGTGTAAGCGGTTGGAGTCTTTGGGTTGGGATAGAACTGCGCCTTGAGATTCGAGGGTCGTCCCACCATCTTGCCGAACGAGATATTGTCGAAGACGGTCTTGTACTTCTTCTTTCCGGTTAGGCGATAGAGCTCCATTCCCAAGCGCGCCCAGTGGCTGGCCATGTGGGTCCGCGAGCGGTAGAAGTTGCCAACGCCATCGCTCTCCCATTTGTCCCAGATGTCGTGCTCTGAAAACTTGAGTAAGGTCGCGTGCTGCTTGGCGTAGTCTTTCTGGGCTAGTAGCTTCGGGTGCTTTTGCATCACACGCAGTAGCGTCACCACCATGCGCCAGTAGATGCTCTCCCAGAGCGGAACGCCCTTTGGATCGATGTACGTATCCCAGTGGCGGTAGCCGTCGGAGCCCAGCTTGGCGTCGTCCAGGGTGTGTTGGATGTACTCCAGCGCCGTGTCCAGATAGCTGTTGTCACCGGTGGCGCGCCAGATCGAAATTAGCCCGTCGATACAGTATCCGAGGAAATAGTGCTCCTGGTTGAAGCCGCCGGATTTGGCTCGCTTCAAACACTCTGCCTTGTCCCTGACGCTCCACTCGGCGTCATACAGTTTTCGCCATTCGGCAACAGATCGCGGACAGGCAGCGCCGACGCAGGGATCTGCTATGCACGTGAGCCCATCGGCATGGTAACCGGGGTCACAGTTACAGTTGGCGGTTCCGGCGCTGTCCACGCATTTGCCGAAGCTGCCACAGTCCACGTTCACGCAGGTGTCGGTGGCCGCGCCGTCCGTCGTCGCATCCGCAGCGGCATCATCAGCTGCGTCCGTCGTGATCGGAGAATCGCTTCCAGCGTCAACGCTTGTCTTGGGCTCGGCGGGGTTGTCGCCGGAACCGCAGCCTGAAAAGAACGCTAGTGCCATAGCGGCGACCAACGTGGTGTTGTGGCGTAGCGTCGTGCGTTTGAGTCGAGGTTGTCGAAGCGAAGAACTCATGACTCTTAGGCGTAGCAATCTCTATGCCGCCCCATATAGTGCGTTTTGGGGTGCTCGTTGCGCCGTCGACGGCATTTCGTTGGGCTTTCCCTGTTGGCTCTTCCCAACAGTCATCTAGTGCACCGGTTTGCCATCGATAAGTATTTTCGCGTTGAGGGCGGCAATGCCGAGAGCCTGCGTGCCCAAGGACTTTAGATTCGCGCCCACGTAGTCGGTTTCGATGCGTTTCTGAAGAGCGGCGTTGTGGCGCCCCAGTACCATCCACTCGTGGAGCTGGCCCGGCGAATCGACTCTCTCGGTTCCGTTGACTCTTGCATGATGCTCGCCGTTGAGCTTTGGAGGCCAAACGGCGCTTGTTAAGGTTAGGCTGAGCGCGTTCACATCCGCTTGAGTCCAGTAGTTGTTCCCCGCAGCCGAGAGTTCCACGAAAGACACCACGGTGCCTCCGAGGAAGCTGCCTTGCACTTCGTCCCCTGTTGGGGCGAGGACACCCCACACTTGAGCCCAGGTGTAGGCTCCCGGTAGCTTCGGGTTGACGTAGAACTGCTGGCGCAGATTGGACGGCCATCCCACCATCGTCTTGTAGGAGATGTTCTCGAACACCGTTAGATACTTGGCTTTATTAGTAATGCGGTAGAGCTCCACGGCGATACGCGCCCAATGGCTCGCCATATGCGTGCGCGATCGGTATAGGTTCCCCAAGCCATCCGTCTCCCATTTGTCCCAGATGTGGCGCTCCGCAAACTCGAGCAGCTCCGCGTAGCGCTTTTCGTAGTTCTTTTTGGCGCGCACATCCGGACTTTCGAACATGACCCGTAGGAGCGTTGTTACCATTCGAAAATATTGGCTCTCTGTGACAGGAATGCCGCCGCTCGTCGGGTCCTTGGCCACCTTCCAGCGACGGAAACCGTCGCTGCCCAGTTCAGCATCGTCTACGGTGAACTGGATCAACTGCAACGCGGTATCAAGGTATTGGTCCTCGCCACTGGCCCGCCACATCGAAGTGAGGCCGTCGATACAAAAAGCTAGATTGTGATACTCCTGCGCCGTTCCCTTTGATTTGGCTCTGGTTAGACAGTCGTTCTCGTCTCGTTTGTTCCACTCGGCGTCGAACAGCGCCTGCCATTCCGGTACGGGGCGCAGGCACTCGATCTCATTACCCTTGCATCTGCAGCTCACCTTGCCGGCGAACTCGATGCAGCTGCTGTCCGCGCCGCAGGCCAGCTCTTCACACGGACTCGACTTCTTTGCGTCAGGAAACTCGGTCAGGCAACCGCCGCTCAAGACGACGACAGCACTGCAGATTGCAAACCAGGTTCTAAGCACAGAACAAAAACTATACCAAGAAGCTCATGGCGCCGCAGCGTCTTCCGGATTCTGACGTCAGTTCTCCGTCCAAACCCTAGCTGCCTCCTAGAATTGCGGACTGAAGACCTTGCCGCGCCGCCAGCTTGTTCCGCTCCGGGGCGTCATGATTCGCCGCCTCGCGGTCTTGGTCGATGATGAGCCACTAGTCAAGAGCAAGTAGCCTCCCACACCGACGCCATCAGCACATCCCCGCTACGTAGCGCTACTGTCGGCAACACCGGCACCGAGAAAGGCCTATCGTCACCCGGGCGCCGAATGCTAACAACGGTTAACTCCAACTTCGATCGCAGATTCAATTCACGCAGGGTCTTGCCGATCGCCGGGGATCCCGCTGGCACCCCGAGCTGATGCAACTGATCGCCCAGAGCGTATTCCCGAACAATGTCCCGCATGACGGCGCTTTCGGGGGCGGAGTCTTCGCTGTCGCCGGCTTTGCTCTCACCCGGCAGCATCCGGCGTCCGATGGTAGCCATGAAAACGACGCCAACGCCGAGCAGGATCAACCCAGGCGGCGTGAACGTGAAGAAGCGAAAGGGCTCCGCGCCTTGACTGCGAAGTTGATCGGTCACGACAACGTTGGGCGGCGTGCCAATCAACGTCAGCATACCACCCAAGAGCGAGGCAAAGGCCATCGGCATCAGCAACCGAGAGGGGCTGACCCGTGCGCGGTAAGCCAAGGTACCAACCACGGGCAGAAGCACAGCGACGGTTCCCGTCGAGCTCATGAACGCCGAGATCAGTGCCGTCGCGACCATGATAACCACGATCATGCGCGCCTCGTTGGTTCCAGCCAGCACGCCTAGCTTGGCTCCCAACCAATCGGCCACACCGGTGGCGCTGAGCGCGCCGCCCACAACGAACAGGCCGGCGATCATCAGCACGATCGGATTCGAGAAGCCCTCAAGGCCCTCCTTGGGACTGAGCACGCCACTGAGCAGGAGCGCCAACAGCGACATCAACGCCACGGCGTCGAGCCGCACGCGGTCGCTGACGAAGAGCGCGACCGTGACGGCCAGGATCGCGAAAACGATGATGGTATCTTGGCTCACGGGCTCGCTCGGTGGCGCGACATTAGAAGCTCAACCGCCTTGGGCGGTTTGGCCACGTAACGCCTGCTCCGAGCACCGTCAACCGAAGGCTGGACTCCCTACTCCGGGTAGGCCAGCGTCCCGGCGAGGAAGGCCGTATTGTAAGCCATGATGCTAATCCAATCGTTGTAGTAGCGGCTTGACTTGAATTGCACCGTGGACATGCCATTCAGCCGGGCGTTTAGCTTCGGATTGAACCTGCCCAACATCGACCAGCCGTAGGTAATGAAGGGGCGGTTATCATCGGTGGAGTTGTAAACCGCATCCAGCGCGTAGGGAAGATTAGCGTAGTCGGCGTCGGGGCTGGCGTCCAAGAGTGCATTCAAGGTTTTGGTGAACTTTGCGATATCTGCGGCCGTCCAAGCGCCCTTGCCCTGGAGGTATTGGTTGATAACGGATTGAACGCCGGCGTTGGTGTGGCCAATATCCCCAAAGCCCGTCGGCGTATTCCAGTCGCCTTGCCACACGTAGCCGCCATGAGGTGCGTGGACGCGGATTTTTTGCCGAAACCCAAGTTTAGGCTCCAAACTTGGCGAATTGCATTTGCCCTTAGTGTCGTCGTTCCAGGCGTGCACCCAGGACCAATACTCCGCCTTCTTGGCGGCGTCATCCTCCAGCAGGTGGAGGTACAGAGCCATGTTGGAGCTCATATGGGAGGACATCCAGGAGTTGCTTCGGAGGATGCTCGTGCATCCCCGTGATTCCCACTTGTCCCACAGGTTCTTCGTAAACCATGCGAGGTATTCGTCGTACTTAGCTTGGAAGTTGGACTGCGCGCGGACCTTTGGGTACTTCTTCAGTACCCAAAGGAACTTGAAGAGATTGCGCATGCCATGACCATCGTAGAGTTGGAAATTGGTAGGTTTGCCCTTAAAGGGAACCGGCCAGTCGAAGTAACCGTCACCGGTCGGCGATTTGACGGCCTCTGACTTAACTCGATCAACGTACCAGATGAGACTGTCAAGGTACTTGGTATCACCGGTTACCTGAAACATCGTGAGCGATGGATCGATGACCCGAAAGTCATAATAGCGCCGTTGCCCCGCGGTCTCCGGTCCCGACGACGTTGACGTGTAGAAGGGCAGCGACTTGGTCCACTCAGCGTCATAGAGCGCCTGCCACTCCTTCACTGTGCGCGGACATTTGGAGCCCGTGCAAGGATCCAACACGCAGTGCAGCTTCTCCTCATGAAACCCCGGGTCGCACTCGCAGGTCGCGGCGCTGCCGACTTCAACGCATTTGCCGAAATGGCCACAGGTGACACCCTTGCAGGTTGTACCGGTGCCGGTGTCACCCGCCGCGTCGGCTACCGCCGAATCGGCGGCTGCGTCATCCGGGGCCGTGGCATCCGCTCCGGAATCTCCGGCGTCGGCTGTTGACCCCGGGTTCGGCTTGTCACCACCGTCGTCGGAGGAGCATGCGCTGCAGAGAGTGAGTAGGAGGCAACCGAACAACCGAGCACTTCGAAAAACCATAGTTCCAACTAGTGTAGCAAGTCGTGTGCCGGCGTCGCGATCACGCTATCCGCCGCATCAGCGAGTGTGGCACGCCTTCGAACCGATAGTTGGCGAATCTATCCTGTTGGCCTTTCCCTACAGGCTGATTGTCCCAATGAGGTTGCGGCGCCTAATGAGTCTAGGCGGACCAAAGCGTTCGCGCCGAAACACGGCGTGGAAAGTTCGCGTAACCTCCGATCCACGAACAAGTTATTTCATTCAGGGTGGAATGACGGCTGATCTGGATCCACGAACAAGTTATTTCATTCAGGGTGGAATGACGGCTGATTTGGTGAGTCTGTGACGCAGACTTGACCGCAACCGCACGGCGCAACGCCCATGCACGTGCCTGCCTCGCACTGCTTGTCACCCCAACACTGCGATCCAAGCTTCCCGTCGCCGAGCGCGGGGCGGCAGGTGCCTGCGACGCACAGAGTTGGCTGGGGTATGCCCGGGTTGCCGCACTCGCCGTCCGTCGTGCACTCCGGACACGCGCCGCCATCCTTGCCGCCACTTCCCGCAGTGCCCGCGCCGCTCGAGCCGCCCGTTCCGCCAGAACCCGAACTTCCGGCGCTATCGCCTGAAGACGAACCCGCGCTCCCGCCACTACCGCCACCGGAATCGCTGTCGGAGCTCTAGCCATCGTCGACGTCGACTCCCTCTCCGCCTGGCAGCATGAAACACCCATCGACGGCCAAGCGGACTTCGTGTTCTGGGGCCGGGATGCCGCAACAGCAGCCGCAGCCAGCGCGGCTCCAGACCTGGGCGAGGGCCAGTACGGCTGGCTCGATCGCCCCGTCGAAGAGGCCGTAGAACTCGGCACCGCCGTCGAAGAGCTCCGAGAGACCGGAGAGCTCCGCTTCGCCACCGACTTCCGCCCGCACTCGCATCACCACCAAATGATGGCAAAGGTCCGCGCTGCCCCCACCGAATCCGGCACCCTTACCATTGGCGACGCCAAGATGTGCGCCTTCATGACGAGCTGGGGTGACGGCATCTTCCCCGTCGAGATTGACCGCGACTCAGAAGGCAGCATCCTGACCGTGCGCTTGGTCATGGCGACGGAGGAAACGCTGGGGAATATGCGCGTGGTGAACGCGGGTTAGGGTGCGGCGTGCGGGCCAAAGGACCAACTATCAGCACGCGCCGCTAACGGAACATGCATCGGAGCAGCAGTCGCCGAACAGCACACAGTTCGCATCGCAGGCGCAACCTGTGGGGGTCGTGAGGCTTCCGCAGTGCCCGCAGCAAGGTCCGGCGGGCGCGGTGCAACCGGCAGGATCGGGATTCGGCAGGCCGCACTCACGCTTGTATTTGCCTGACGGATCGGAGCCGGTGAAGCCTGTCCCGCCGCAAGAGTACCAGCCGTTAGCAGCGTCCCATCCGCACGGATTGCCAGCGCAAGAGCCAGGACCGCCTTGGACTTGGCCGCACTCCCAATAGTAGATTTCGCCGTCGGATCCGCAGCAGCCCACGCTGCCATGTGCCTGCCCGCAGCTCGTCGGAATGATGTTGCTGGTACCGCCCGTGCCACTGGTGCCGCCGCTACTCATGCCGCCTCCCACTGCACGCCCGCCGTCGATGCGCGACACCAATGCGACACGTATGCGCACCGCGAGTTGCCCGACGGTGCACGCCAGTCAGACTAGTGAGGTGTTGCCGCCATTCCTGCGAACGCTGTGTAGCGCGCTGCTCAGCCTGGCACTGGTCGCCTGCGGAAGCGAGCCGCAGAGGAAGCCGCTACAGCAAGAGCCCCCGATCCTCGACCCAGTTGTAGTCGGAGTGCAGCCGCCGCCACCGAACGGCGGACAGAAGGGAACCGGCACGACGCCAACGGTCTTCGCTATTCGCCATTTCTACCTGGGCGATGCTGACCCGGACGGGAAAGAGGATCTCGGCGCCTGGAATCAATTGGGATTCAACCTAGACACCTTGCATTCAACCAAACTGGGAACCAACCACTGCAAAGTACAGCCGAATACACCGGCCTCAAACAGAGTCGACGGGGTAGCCGGCATCGACAACAGCTTCGGAAAGAACATCGTGCCGCTCATGAAAACCGGCGCAAGCTATGTGACCGGAAGTCAAAACGCAGCGGTGGAGGACGGCAGAAGTACGATGCTCGTGTCTCTCGACAACCTCGACGACAGCCGCAATCAGCTGGAGATCTCGGGCAGCCTGTACTCTTCCGCAAGCCTCGGCGCTATGCCGGTGTTCGACGGCACCGATGTCTGGCCGATCCGTGCGTCGAGCGTGGATAGCTCCACGGGGTTGGCGAGAGCCACGTTCTCGCACAGCTACGTGGCTGACGGACTTTGGGTCGGCAAGCTCCGAGGAACGCTCGAGCTAGTCGTGATGCTCAATCAAGTCCGCGTCCCTATTCCCGTTAGCAACGCGATCATGACGATGCGCGTTTCCGCGACGGGCAGCACAGCCATCGTAACAGATGGAGTACTGGCCGGGTCGGTCCCAGCGGCGGTGCTGGCCCCGATTCTCATCGAGGCCGCAGGTCGCGTGACTGAGGGCATGTACTGCAAGGGCAATCCGAACATTGATGGTTTGGGGACGACAACGTGGCAGACCACAGACTTGGCCGAGGGTGGAAAAAACGGCGACCCAGCTATGCCCTGCGACGAGATCAGCCTCGGCATCGGGTTCGACGCCGTTGGCGCCCAGCTCGGCGCCGTCGTCGATGTTCCCGAGCCGCCGGACCCGTGTGCAAAGTGAGCGCATCGGCATAATGCGACACATACGCGACAACGCGCTCCGGCATCACGGTTGTTCACGGCATTTGTTGATGAAAGTTGGGTTTGGGTCGCATCGCTGGGGCAGGGTGGGCCACTACTCTCGGGTTGGGCCAACGAACGCCGCCTGCTCGGCGCACACGCGCTCTGCCGGGCGTCGGGTCGTTCCGCAGGTCGTCAGCAACCACCGAAGCACGTGCGAGATGGGTGTGTGCACCACCGCGCGATATCCGTGCAAACCTCCGAGCACGCACGACTCGCGTGGGTCTAGAAGCCTGCGCGCATCTGGATATTGTGGCCGCCAGGAGGCGGCGGGCAACCCATCCGCCTCGCTTGCGACGCACGCCCCACTACAACCTCGGATCCACCGGCTCACTCTCGAGTGCAAGCACGCCGAAAACACACTCGTGAACCCGGTAGAGCGGCTCCTTCTCGACGAAACGGTGGAGCGCTTCGATTCCTAGGGCAAACTCGCGAAGAGCGAGGGCGCGCTTGGTGTTGAGCCCCCGTCGGCGGAGGCGCTCTAGGTTCTCGGGGAGCAGGTACTCGGGACCGTAAATGATGCGGAGGTACTCTGGACCGCGGCACTTGATGGCGGGCTGCACGAGGCCTCGCTTGCCGCGCACCATCCAGTCGAGGGGCTTTACGACCATTCCCTCGCCGCCGCGTTCCGTCAGAGATTCCCACCAGGCGATGCCTTCCTGCTCGCCGTCCGGCAGATCGACCACCTTGTACGGCGTCGCCATCAGAATCGGATCGGCATCGGCGAGTTTGGCGAGCGTGTCCATGTGCCAAACGTGGTCGCGGTCTACGTGGACGCGCCCTTCGCTGGCGAGGAGGTGGAACGGGGCTAGCTTGATGTCGTCGAGCGACGACACGGGCCAGCAATACCGTCGGTAAGCGTCAACGAAGCGAGCGGCAGCCTGACCGCGTTCGGCAATGCTAGCCTGCACGCTAGCGAGAAACTCGCCCTGCTCGCCAGCGAGCCGGGTGCGCGCCTTGGCCAACACCTCGCTGGCCGCCGCGAGCGACTTGCCCGCCGCGCAGCCCACAGCAGCGTACTGCTCGCGGAGCAGTTCCTGTGCCTTTGCCGACCACGGCATCAACTCCGCATCCAGGCAAAGCCAATCCGTGGCCAAGGTCGACCACAACCCGGCGGCCGTGGCTGCGTCACGGAGGCGGTCCAAGAGGTCGGTCTCTAGCGACTGATCTGTGAAGAAGGGCCGTCCTGTTCGGGTATAGACAATCCCCTGACGCCCGTCGGCTGCGCCGAAGCGTCGCCGAGCAACTTCTTCGTCGCGACAAACCACCACAATGGCGCGCGAGCCCATGTGCTTCTCCTCGCATACGACCCGTTCGATTCCATTGCGACGGAAATAGCTGAACGCTTCTCGCGGGTGCTCCAGCAGCGCGCCCTCGGGTGCGGTTTCCGACGGCGACATGGTTGGCGGCAGGTAGATGAGCCAGTGCGGGTCCACGGCGAAGCGACCCATCAGCTCCAGTGCGGCCGTCGCGTTCTGCTCGCGAATGGTCACGGTGTGGTGGATGCGTGTGCTGACGATGCGCTTGCCCCGCACGTCCTCGATGTCGAGTAGATCGTGGTACTCGCGGCTGTCGGTGACGCTCTTCCCGGCGCCGAGAGGCCGAGACGGCTCGTAGTACATCCGCTCGGCCTCCACCTCCACCAGCTCGCGTTCTGGATACCGGAGCGCGGTGAGAGATCCGCCGAAGACGCAGCCCGTGTCGATGCAGATCGTGCGGTTGACCCACTCCGCGTTGGGTACGGGTGTGTGTCCGTACACGACCATCGTCTGACCACGGTAGTCGGCGGCCCAATTGTAGCGAACGGGTAGGCCAAAGTCGTCGATCTCGCCGGTCGACTCGCCGTACAGAGCGAACTCCCGCACCCCGCCAGAACCGCGGCCCTGCAGCGCCTCCCGCATGCCGGCGTGCGCGACGACCAGGTTGCCGTCGTCGAGCACGTAGTGGCTGACAAGACCATCGATGAACTCGGCTACTTGGGCCTTGAAATCATCGGGCTCGGGCTCGAGCTGTTCGACGGACCGCTCCAGCCCGTGCTTGAGCTGGACGTTCTTGCCTCGCAACTTGCGCATCAGCTTCACGTCGTGATTGCCGGGTACACAAAGGGCGTGACCCGAGCGAACCATATTCATCGCGAGGCGCAGTACGGCAGGCGTTGCGGGTCCACGGTCCACGAGGTCTCCAAGGAATACCGCCCGCCTACCGCTCGGAGGCATTGCGCTGGGTGCCGAAGCGTCCCGACTGACGGCGTAGCCCAGCTTCTCGAGCAGAGTGCACAGCTCGTTGAAGCAACCGTGGACGTCACCGATGATGTCGAACGGGCCGCGCTCTTCGCGCTTGTCGTTCCAGAGCGGCACCCGCTCGAAGGCGGCAGACTCCACCTCCTCCGGACCCGAGAGGATGAAGCGGTGACGAAAACCCTCACGCTTGAGCGTCTTCAGCGAGCCGCGCAGCCGGCTCTGTTGTTGGCCTACCACTCGCGCTCCGAAGTTCCGGTCCGGGCGCGACTCGTTGCGCGCCACGCACAGCTTCGTCGGCATATCCAACACGATGGCGACCGGAATACAGTGGTGCTCGCGTGCCAGCGCCACGAGTGGTCTGCGTGCCTCCTTCTGCACGTTGGTCGCGTCTACGACCGTGAGCAAACCGCGGCTCAGGCGCTTGCTCACGATGTGTTGCAGCACTTCGAAGGCGTCCTTGGTTGCCGCCTGGTCGTTTTCGTTGTCCGAGACGAGCCCGCGACAATAGTCCGATGAGATGACCTCGGTCGGCTTGAAGTGCTTGCGCGCGAAGGTGGACTTGCCGGAACCCGACACGCCGACCAGCACGACCAGTGACAGCTTGGGGATCTGGAAGGTCATCGCGTGAACACTCCCATCTGTGTCGGTGCTCCGAATTGTCCGTGCACGTCGCCGATGGGCGAAAACCGGACGTTATAGCCGTGGCGTTGGCTGGCTTTGCCCGCCCATGTCTCGAATTGCGTTCGCGTCCACTCGAATCGATGATCGCGATGGCGAAGACGACCCGGCTCCAAACCGGGGAATTGCACGTTGTACTCGATGTTTGGGGTGGTCACGATCACCATGCGAGGACGAGCGAACTCGAATACGGTGCGCTCCACCGCGCCTAGGCGTGATTCGTCCACGTGCTCGATCACCTCGACCAGGCAAGCCGCGTCGAACCCCGATAGGCGCGCGTCCCGGTAGGTGAGGGACCCCTGGAGCAGTTCGATGCGCTCTCGCTTGCGCGGGGCCATCTCCTCCAGGTGCAGTCTCCGGCGCGCGATCTCTAGTGCGCGGCAGGACAAATCCACCCCGACGATGCGTTGGATGAACTTCTCTCGAAGCAGCGCTTGAAGTAGCTTGCCCTCGCCGCAGCCCAAGTCGACAACAGTGCGCGTATCGGCTGCACGCAGAGCTTCCACGACCGCCGCCACTCGTTGGTCATTGAGGCGGATCTTCTTTTCTAGCTTGCTCTCTTCCTGCTCTTTCGCCTCGTCGACCGCGTCAATGTCACATTCTCCCTCTGCCACGAGCTGCGCAAGCGCCTGGCGCGCGTAGCTCCGCTTGCGCCTGAAGTAGCGCTGGGCGATCTGCTCGCGCTGCGGATGCTGCTTCAGCCACCCCTCGCCCTTGGCGACGAGCTTCGAGATCTCGTCCTCCGAAACGTAGTAGTGCTTGGAATGGTCGAGTACGGGCAGCAGCACGTACAGATGCGACAGCAGCTCTTGCAGGCGCACCACGGCGTTCAGCTTCACCGAGAAGTACGAGCTGCTTCCCCAATCTGGGAAGTTGGGATCGAGGTCGAGGCGCTTGGCATCGACCTCGTATCCGAGCGGCTCGAACAGCGCGCGCAGCAGCTCCTCCCCGCCGCGACACGGAACGACTGGGAGCTCTGCTTCGAGCGTGATGGCTGTCGCCGCCAGTTCTGGCCGCTCCCGGCTCTTCCCATTCAGCGCGCTGCCGAACACCTGAGAGATGGCCACACTCATGAACGACGAGGCCGCGTAGGGCCGGTCATTGACGTACTGCGCCAGCGTTCCCGTCGCCCCATCGCTCTTCCCGCGTACGAGCGCAACGGGATCGATGTCGACGAGCAGAGACGCCGAACACCGCGCGTTCGAGCTCTCCGAGTAGAACACGTGAGCTTTGCCAAAGTTCAGCTCGAAGGACTGGCACTTGTCCGGATGCTTCGACAGCAGGAAGCCCAAGTCGGTGGCCGGCTGGTGGGTCGTGGAAATGGTAAGGAGCATAAGACTAGATCGCTTCCTTCCGGTCGTAGAACTCCGTCAGCAGCTCGAACAGCAACTCGTCCAGCGCGGCGTGATCCACGTCTGCCGGCAGATTCGATTTGCTCGCCGCGGTTTTTATCGCCGCTTCGAGGCGCTCGGTTTCTGCGACCAGCTCGTCGTAGCCGTATTTCCCGTCGCGGATCTCCAGCAGCTGGGACGCGTCCGGGCGGCGGACGTTCAGATCGCCTGTTTCGAGGACCTCGATGCCGGTGCGCATGAGACGAACGAGGTGCGCAGCGTGCTTCGTGTCGTAACCGAAATCGGCCTCGAGCTTTGCTCGGTCCCGATTGCGTTCTTCCTTCCAGCGCAGGTACGACTCCCAGTGCCTGCGGGCGGCGCGGTATTTCCGTTCGGCGTCCAGCGTGCGCGACAGCGTGCGCGGGATCCCGAGGCTCTCTGCGGCAACGTCGCGTTGGCGAGCGTCAATGTCGTCCTCGCTGCAGCTGAGCACGTCTGACCAGAGGTCCGTCAAGCGCGCCTTGAGCGCAATCCGGTCGGCCTTCGACACCTCTAGCGTGTCAATGCCCCAACTCCGCACCTTTTCCGCAATGGCCTGCTCGATTCGGTTGCGGTCGTCCGCGCTGAGCGTCGCCTGCTCGGGCAGCCCGAAGTTCGCTCGCGTTGGCTCTTTCGCCGGTGGGGTCAGAAGCCATGACCGGTGGGTCTTGATGCGCCTGAGTTGCGATAGCGCGTAGCCCAAGTAGGTCTGTTCGACTTTCGCTGAGAGAAATCGATGGCGCTCCGCGTGCAGGCGGCGCCAGAGCTGCGTGGCGAAAAGCCAATCGCCCTTGTCCGCGAACAGGATTTCCAGCGCGTTCGGGTTGGCGTTCGCGCAGAGCATCACCAGCTTGCTGAGGTCGAAGAGGGCAGACTCCACCTTCGTGGCCATCGCAGTGGCGGCCGTAGGGTGTTGTTGCAGCGCAGCGCGCACCCGTGGCCACAGCTCCCCTTCGAGCGGAGCCTCGTGCTGCTCGAAAGCGTCCCGGTACGACAGGCGGACCTGTAGCGGCGCCACGCACACGCCACGCAGATCGACGTCCGAGTCTGATCTGGCCGTGCCGTGGGCATGGCTGCCGGACAGAGCCACGAAGATGGCGGCAGCATTGGGATCAAACCTAGCCATTTTCCTGCTCCAGACGCTGCAGGCGAACGCGCACGACGAAGTCGTCGAGCGCAGTCGCAGTGGTCGGCAACTCGGCGAGAGAGCTTGCCTCATGCGCCTCAGCCAACCTGCGTTCGAGCGCATCCAACTCGGTCGCGTGCGACTCCGCCTCGCCCTCAGCGAGGGCAGCCTTTTCCGCACCGGCCCGTTTCCGCGCGATCAGCTCGTCCACCTGCGACAGACGGAACTCCTCGTTGAGCTCGAGCAGATTGGCCTCGATGGTCCCTGTGCGGAGGGTGTAGATCCCCGTGAGGTACACCCGGTACGCGTACAGCAGCG
Organism: Polyangiaceae bacterium; assembly: GCA_965222375.1. Lineage (GTDB taxonomy): Bacteria > Myxococcota_A > Polyangia > Polyangiales > Polyangiaceae > JACKEA01. The sequence goes on along the minus strand of CBDCTZ010000015.1, from coordinate 727,904 downwards.
TCTTCACCGTCGCGCCGGGCTCTAGAAGCAGCTTGCGGCGGCCGTGCGCGAACCCACGGTAGTGCCGCACCAGTCCCCGGGTGATGCATCCGCGCCCGAGCTCGCGTAGCTCGTCGAACTCCTCCCCGCCGGTCACAACCAGGGGCGAGAAAAGCTGCTCGAGGACGTACCCGTTGTGCTTCGTCATCATTTTCGCGAACTTGCGGACGTCGTGGGCGACCCAGTCGAGCTCCACGCCATCCGTCACACGGTCGATCGTCAGAGTTTCGGTGGGCGGCTGAAGACGCAGCAATTGTCGGGTGGGCAGCACGAACGCACCACGCAGGTCCACATCGCTATTTGCGGACGCGAACCCATACAGGTGCGCCCCGCTCACGGTCGCGAACAGCGGCTCGGGCCCTTCGGCGAGCAGGTCTCGGAGGCTCTGCCGGTCCAGCAGGTCCCAGACTTCCTTGATTCCTTCTTGTCGCATGATCCCCCTGCCTTCCTCCAACTCTCCAGCGGACCGCCCCAACGACCCGAAGCACAAAACGAAACGGGCCGCCTTTCTAGGAGCGGCCCGTCGGAGCTTCAGTCGCTGAGAATACTCAGTCGCTACTCCGTCGGGCCACCATCTCCCACAAACCACAAGCAAAGGCGTGCCGCATTCGCAGTTTGTTGGACGGGTTGTATTCGAGTCGCCTCATGACGGATGCGGCGTAGTGTGCACGGCTGTCCCGGGTCGGTCAAGGGAGGTGCGAGGCGGTCCGCTGGTGACGTTCGTCGCGAGGGGTTCGGATTCGACCGCCCTAGAAGTCGATTCCGTTTCCTTCGAGCGGCGATCTTTGCGCAGCCAGCGCCAGGTTTTCGGCAAAGACCTCCACGTTCACGCGTCACGTATGCGACACGCACGCGTGTACGCCCGCCCTGACAACCACGTTTTGGCGAGGGCCAGCACGGCTGGCTCGACCGCCCGAAGAGGCGTAGGATTGGTACAGCCCACGAAGAGCTTCGAGAGACCGGGAGAGCTCCGATTCGCCACCAACTTCCGCCCGCACTCGCGCAGTGGACAGGAGCGAACAGCGTGCCGGTGAAGGAGCGCCCTCACGCCGATGACGGAGCGCGGATCTGCGGGGCCGTATCGCAGCGTGTCTTGCAGTATTCTTTTACGCGCGTGCTGCAAGGGGGGCTTTCGGCTATCCAATCGTTGACGGGTGGTGCGGGCGCCGCCAACGTAGTGCTCAGCCGGTACGAGCGGCAGCTAGGAGTCGAGGGTGCAAGGATGAAATGGGCATACCGACGCGTGCAGCGGGTCGCATGGTCACTAGGCCTGCTTGGCGCAGCCTTGCTCGCGAGCTGCGGCGGGGATGACTCGAGCGGCGGCGACGGCAAGATATGTCAGCCGAACGAAACGCGCATCTGCGTCGGCCCGGGCGCTTGCCCAGGTGGGCAATCGTGCAACGCCGACGGCAAAGGCTGGAGCATCTGCGACTGCGCAGGCGGCACCGGTGGCGCGAGCACCGACGGCGGCGGCGCGGCGGCGGGAGCTGCTGGGAGCGGTGCCGGTGGTGTGGGCGGCTCGGGGGGTGTGAGCGGCTCGGGGGGTGTGAGCGGCTCGGGCGGTGTGAGCGGCTCGGGCGGTGTGAGCGATGCGGGGGGGCCTGATGCTCCTGCGGACGCCAGCTGCTTGCCCAAGCTTACGACGGACATCGTGCTTGCAGTGGACACGTCGCCAAGCATGGCCGAGGAGAAGGTGTTCGTTCAGCAGCAGCTTTCTCTGAACTTCGCGCAAATAATCAACGCTGCTGGGCTCGACTGGCGCATTGTCCTGATCGCCGCAGATTCCGCCGCGGGTGGTATTTGCGTCCCAGCACCTCTTGGGTCAGGCGCCTGTCCTGTCGACACGAAGTCGCCTTTTTTCCTCCACCGCCCTGTAGCGATTGGAAGCAACGCCTTGGACGTGATCCTGACCGACTACCCGGGTTGGGCGAGCGCGCTGCGCCCGGGGTCATTGCGGCACTTCATTGTCGTCTCGGATGACGACGCGAAAGGTAGCGTGGCGGGGCCGTCGTTTGACCAACAAGTCAAGGCGCTGGACCCGCCGAATTTCAACAACTACAGGTTTCACGCAATAGTGGCCCTGAAAGGTCCGCCATCGTGCGCGCCGGCCAAGGCGGCTGGCACCCAGTACATCAATCTGGCAACCAGCACAGGTGGTGAATCCCACGACCTCTGCGATCAAGCGTTCGACACAGATTTCCAGTCCATCGCCAAGGCGATTTTCGACCGCGCTTATAAGCCTTGCGGCCCTTGAAGGGTCTGCGCGAGTGTCGTTGGCGCAGCCACGAGCGACCGCGCGCGGGACGCGCAGTGGCGTAGCGCCCCAACTTCTCCACGATGATGGCCTAGCGAGCAAATGGGCAACAAGCTCGTTCCCACGCTCGTCTGCGCGCACCGGCGCGCGACGTGGGGCGGAATCGCCGGTGGAACACGCTTAGAACGCCGTGCCCAAGGAGAGCCCGAGGAAGAACAAGGTCGGATTGGAGCCGTAGCATTTGTGCTCGCGCGAACTGGCGTCATAGCAGGAATCGGGTTCGTTCAGGACTTGGCCGAGGCCCATGTAGAAAGCGCGCATTGAAGCCTGCGGCTGAGCGCGGCTCCAGTGCTGGACCAATATTGATGCAGTGGGCGAAGTCCCAGCGCTTGCTGTCGTGGTCGTCCAGGCAGTAGGGGATGCAGTCGTCCCACTCGTACGGGCCACCAGACCAGATCAACTCGAAGCCGAGCGCCATTGAGGTGAAGGGTATGCGCGCATGGACGCCTGCGGCTGCTTGGCCTCCTTCGGACCGCATACCGCCGCCGACTACGAAACCGAAGTACCTGGCCAAGTCACGTTCGTAGGCAACGCCGATGAATCCGTACGGCGTCCCGAGTCCAAGATGCACTTCCAGCAGGTCGTCCCGGTCCCAGCGATTCGGCTGGCCTGGAGTCGGCGGAGGCATGGCAGGTGGTGGGCTGCGCCCGTTTGGCTTTGCGGGCTCGGGCGTGGGCGGAAACGCATGCGTCGGAGGTGGTGTGCCTTCCGCTCGGGCCGATCCCGCCACAGTGAGGCACGCTAGCCACACGGAAATTACGCCGCGGCGTCCGGAATTGCCCATCGTACAATGGACAAGAGCAAGCGGCGTGCCGGCGGAGGAGCGCCTTCGCGCCGATGACGCAGCGCGGATCCGCGGAGCCGTGGTTGCAGCGCGCCTTGGAGTCCAGGCCGACCAAAAGCGTTCGCGCCGAAACACGGCGTGGAAAGTCCACGTAACCCCCGATCCACGATCTAGTTGTTTCACTCACGCTGGAACGACGGGCGATTCGGGCTCCTGCCGGCCGGCGCGTCTGCGAGCCGTGCTACCGTCCGCCGGCATGAAGAAGCACCAACTGGTTGCACTGCTGTTGATGACGGCTTGCGGTGGCACTTCCGAGACGCGCGGCACGCCGGACGCATCCGCTGGGACTGGCGGCTTTGCGGGCGGCGCCGGCGTCGGGGGTTCTGCCAGCGGCGGGGTGGCCGGCGCTCCGGATTCCGGCAGCGCTGGCTCCGCGGGTGGCGGAGGGGTTGCTGGCGGTTCGCCAGACTCGGGCACCGCTACCGGCGGTTCGGCCGCCACCGCAGGAAAGACCTGGAAGCCGGACCCGAAGATCACCGGCGACAATAGCTGCGCCGGGCGTTGCGGCAGCAGTGGGCCTCCGGGCTGCCGCTGCGACGCCGCTTGCGTGAGCGAGGGTGGCTGCTGCGTGGACTACTCCACATGGTGCACGGCGCGGGTGCCAGCGCCCGTGGGTGCGTGTGTCAAGAACGGCAACGACGCCTGCCAAGTCGACGCCGACTGCTCTGTTGGCGGATGCGCTCTAAACCTGTGCCACAACCCCGGCCTTTCCCCTGGCAACGCAGACTGTTTCTGTACCCCGGACAAGGTCACGTGCGGTTGCGTCGAAGGGGGGTGCAATTGGTATTGAGCCGTTGTTCCTAGGGGGTGACGCGAGGGGCGGCGATGGAACTTGCGTGGCCCGGGCCGCGTGGATTCTTCGAGTTGCGCGGGCGCCCGGCTATCCTCCACCGACGTCGTCGCGCGGCCAGCCCTACTGAAGCCAGCAGCAACCAAGCCGCCTCCGATGGCGTCTGACGTGGTCGAATTCGGCAGCCACAACCGCCGGCGTCGTCGTCCTCGTCAGGGCGTGCCTTCACGCAACTATTGTCGGAGTTGCACAAGAAGCCGGGTGCGCAATCTTCAACGCCGTTGCACTGGCTTAAGCACGCAACTCCCCGACAGCGGTAGGGGACACAACTCTGCGGCGCACTACCCGGTGGATCCAAGGTGACCTCGTCGATGCAGGTCGCAATGGCCAGGCAGAGTCCGGTCTCCTCATCGCAGCGATAGCCGGCCGCGCAATGCGCTTCCACGGTGCAAGCCTTGGCGCACGCTGCGCCCACGCAAGCGAAGGGTTCGCACTGTCGCAGATCTGGCGCCGGACAGCTGCCCTTGCCGGCGCAGACCGCCGAAGTTATCGCGACGCCCTTGACGCAAGTCGCTTGTCGACAACTCACTTCCGGGCCGAGAAAACCGGCGCAGGCGTCCCGCACAGTCCCGTCGCAACGGGCCGTCGCGCAGGCCTCTTCAGCACTGCCGGTGGCGCATTTAGTTCGACTGCCGTGGGGCTCACCGATCACCGGCAAGCATGTTCCCACTGCGCTTTGGGTATCACACGCTTCGCATTGCCCCAGGCAAGGCGTATTGCAACAGACTCCATCGACGCAGAATCCTGTCTTGCACTGCTTGTTTTCGCCGCACGGCTTTCCGCTGTCTGCCTTGGGGATGCAATTGCTTCCATCGCAATAGGCTGTGGCGGCGCACTCGGCCTCGCTGCTGCACGCGCCTCCACAAGAAGTCGAACTGCACGAAAAGGGCGAGCAATCCGTGAGTCTAGGCCGACCAAAGCGTTCGCGCGAAAACACCACGAGGAAAGTTCACGTAACCTCCGATCCACGAACAAGTTGTTTCATTCAGGGTGGAATGACGGCGATTTGAGGTCGTCCGCGCTGCCATCGAGAACGCCGCAAGCGTCGCGGGCCTCCTGCTCACGACCAGCTGCCTCGTCGCCGACAAGCCCAAGCCCGAAGCGGCCGAAGCTGGCGCCGATGCCGGCGGCGGCATGGGCGGCATGGGCGGCATGGGCTTCTGAGTCCGTGTTGTTCATGTGCTTCGCGTCTTCGGGCGCGAGAAGCTCGTGAATGTGAATGCGCGGTGCTCCTCACGGAGTGCCGCGTTTTTGCTTCGTGGGTCCGCTTTGTTTGTTTGGGTGGGGTCGCGGAGGTGGGGTGTCAGCGGGCGTCTGTCGGGCCACGGAGCGGCTGTTGACAGGCCACGTTCTCCAGTTAGCATGAGACGCTGGCGGAAGTTGGGCAGCCGGGAGGTTGAAGATGGGCGGGATGCGTGTTCTTGGAGTTTCAATAGCCGCTGCGGTTGGCGTCGCTTTCGCGGGTTGCGCATCTGAGCCACACGAAGACTCGGCGTCTCGGGGCTCCGAAGTCATCTGGGGCAACGCGAACCTGAAGAACTTCCAAAACGTATCGAACCAGGCCCACCAGGAATACGGCACTGCGGTCGGGCTGATGGTCAATAGTTCTGACCTCAACTCAACCGCCTTCAACTGCCCGGTGCCACCGACCGCAACGGACTGCACGTGGATTCTATCGACGCAGCAATCGACATTCTGCTCAGGGGAGCTATTCAGCTCTGAGCGCAAGACATCCGCGGCGTGCACGGTGTTTATGGTCGGACCGGATCGGTTCGCAACGGCTGCTCACTGTATGACCGACCTTGTCGCGCCTTGGAACGGTTGGGGCCAAGAATGCGCGAAGCGTGCTGTGGTGATGCGCTGGCGCACAAGCAGCCCAAACTTTCCCAACGGAAACCCGAATATCCTGTCGCGCCACATCTATTTCTGCGATGCGGTACTCGACCACGGTCCAACCGTACTGCCGGCAGTCAACGGTTTGCCGGACGATTGGGTGATATTCCGAGTGGACCGACCGGTCACGGGCGGCACGGGAACCGGCGGCCCGCTGACAACAGATCGCGAGCCGCTCTTCCCGACCAATGCAGCTCCCACAATTTCCCAAAACAATCTGATCTGGTCACACACCTTCGGGCTTCCTCTCAAGCTCGACGATCAAGTCAACGTTGCGGCGATCGGACAGCAGTTTCCGACCAACGGTGGACCTGGGACATTTACGGTGGAGGCGGACCTGCTCCGGGGTTCAAGTGGCGCTCCGGTTCTGACACCCGCGGGCGCCGCGTTCGGAATGGTGATCGCGGGGCCAGAATGGGCTCTTGGCCCTGGCGGTTGTGTGAAGGACTGTTTTCCAACTGGACAGGGCGCACCCACATGTCCAGGCACAACCCATCACTCCATCGCGCTCGACTTGCAGCAGCTGCCACGCAAGTGGCTACCAGTCGCCTACGACTACGACCTCGACGGCAACCGCGACGACTATCTCGCGTACTACGAGCACCAGGGCACGCTGTGGATCAACATTTACATCGATGGGGCTTTCTTTGCAGCCTTTGACGCCCTGCTGCCTGTCTCTCCGCAAGAGGCCGACAAGTTTTCTTTTGTTCCGCTGGGCGACTTCGACAACGATGGCGTCGAAGACTTTGTCGTTGTCGCTGGCGCACAGGCCATCTTTGTTGACGCAACCCTGGCGTTTTCTACCTTTCCGCTGCTGGTGGGAACGTACGTCGAGTACTCGACGGGCGACGCGAACGACGACGGTTTCGTGGATCTGGAGCTGATCAGAGAAGATGGCACGCGAGACCTGTACTTCGGTGGCGCGAGCGGGCCCACCAACCAGGGTGTCCCGGTGTCTGGGTTCCCGTCAGCGGACGGAAATGATGGTCGCTTCGTGACCGTGACCGGGCAGCCCTTCGCCACGGTTCCAAACCAGCGCACGCGTTTTCTCATCGGCGTTCCAGCGGGTCAAACCACCGTCACGGTTCAAGTCTTCGATGGCGACCAGACGTTGGGCAGTCTGTACGACACGGGCAACAACGCCGGTACTCGAACCTGCTACGAGCTCTCGAGTTCGAAGGACAAGGCGAACCCCGAGACACCACTTCCCCAAGTCACGGTGGAGGATTCGGCGGCGGCGTTTGCGGACGCTGATTGGGGCACCGTTTATGGTGGGCCAACCTTTGGGACAGCTAGCGGAAGTGGGGCGCACTTCTACATTCTGGACGTGTACTTGACGCAAGGAGCCTGTGGTCAACCCATGGTTCCGGTCACGGCCGGGCTTACCAACAGCTTCAAGGTGCGGGCCACGGGTCAGGTGAGCACGATCGCCAACGATTTCGCGTTCATCGCACGGGACCTCGCGGGCCCATTTGCGGTCGGACCGCTCGCCGACACCGCGATGCTGGACACGAACTATGATGGCACGTTTCGGTTCTTTGTGGACGTTGGAGCCGCTTCTGTCTCGATGACCCTTCGGGATGCGGACGCGGACATCTTGGTTGACGACGATCCGGCGGTCGTGGGACAGCGTGGCCCTCTCGATGTGAAGGCAAATGGCGTTGCTACCGGCGCCAGCGCGGACATTCGGTATGCCGTCCTGGACCCCTCCGGAGCTGTCAAGCTCAGCAACACAAACCCCTCCGGAAACAACGACGGCGTAACGGTCACGGATGAAGAGCGCTTGACGGTCTCGGTGCAGGGCACGCCGGGTGCTTGGGAATGGAGATGGCAGAACGTTCGCGTTCAAAACAACGTGCGCATCTGGGCGCCTGTCGGGTCTCCCGTCACCTATGAGGTGTTTGGTCAGCCAACGCGAAGACTGAGCCCAAGTGGCGCGGTTCCAGTTGCGACCTGGATCTCCACTGACCTGAGCTCGTTTCTACCCATCAGTGTCGCCGGGACTCCGGTAACCTCTGCGTCGCAAGCGCTGGCGATTCTCACTCATGCCGCTCCGGAGCTAGGTGGGGCCAGCGCCTCTCATGCGGCGGTATGCCACAGGCCCCCCGGGAAGAAAGGAAGCAAGGTCAAGCTGCTCGTGGTCGGGGCTTCCGCAGTGCAAGCGCACTTGTCCCACGGCGACAGCATCGACCCGGCACGCGTGATGGCCGAGCTGTACGCCGAGCTGCTAGCAGCCAAGCTCAACGTCCTCGCCCGCACGGAGGCTGGCGAAGACCTGGCCAACGCGTTCGTGTACACGCGGGACATCTCCGTGGCCGAGGTCATTGCAGCCGCGGAGGCATTGCTCAGCGGTCAGCTCGCCTGTGCCTGGAACCCGACACAGACGGCCGAGGCAGCCGACATTCTCGTGCTGCTGCGAGCCGTCAACGCCGCCGACGTCACATTCTTCCGAACTCTCACACCGTTCGCGCCGGCTTCGACCCCAAAGAAACCCACCAGCAATCCACCCGGTCAACCGTTTGCGGGTCTATGATAGCCATGAGCGTCCAGACCAAATTCGGGATCGCAGTACCTAGCGGCGGTTTCGTAGCGCTCGGCGCTCTGCTTGTTGCGGCGTGCCGGCCGCCACCCCAGCCCGCAGCTGCCACCCCGCCGCAGGTCGACTCTGCGGAGCCCGCAGCGTCTGACGCTGGCGCCCTCGCGACAGGTCGTGGCACCGAGGACGCACGGGGCGAGCAACTTCCCGAGGAAGTTCCGATCGAGCGCTTGATCGCGGAGCCAGCAAGCTACTTTGGTCAGCGAGTCGCCACTGCTGGTTGGGTCGTGTCGTGCGATGCGGGAACCGCTTGCGGCATGGCGTGTGGACGCTGTGGCTTGTGCTCAAGTCGCACGACGTTCGTCCCGCCTGGAACTCGCAAGATGGCGTCGTGCAAGCGCAACGGGACTTCGCTCATCATCATGGACCCTGAGGTTCTCAGCAGGTTCTGGTGTCATTCAACTAGTTGTGAGGATGCGTGTTTTCGCACCTGTCCTTTCCCCGCGGAAACGCCCGTGCGCCGCACGGGCACGATCAAACGAGCCACAAGGGAGCAGATCGACATCGGTGAGGAACAGTACGTCTTTGTTCCAGACCCGATGTGAGGAGCTGGGCTGGCAATGGGAGGAGACGAGTCTAGGCGGACCAAAGCGTTCGCGCCGAAGCACGGCGTGGAAAGTTCACGTAACCTCCGTTCCACGATCTAGTTGTTTCATTCAGGGTGGAATGACGGCTGATTTGGGCTGGCGAAAATCCTGCCTCCTCAGATCACTTGGAGCGGCGGAGTCGACCATGCTACCCTGCCCGCCTGTTCAGCAGGAGGGCCGCAGCGTGAACGACAGCAAACTCTCAGATCTCTTGAAGGCGGCGAAGCGGATAAAGCAGACCTCGACGGAACGCGAACGCCAGCGTCAGAGTTTCACCTACGGCAACACCAAGATCGAGAACCGAAACATCACTCGCGACTCCATAGAAAAGGCTGCGCGAGTGCTCGCTAGCGACAAGGGCTAGCACCTGCTGTCGCGGACTAGCCCTCATGGGAGACACCGGCGATCGTGCAAGCAGGCTTATAAGTCCGGAAACGGCGGCCCCCAAGCTGACGGACGAGCAGGTGGTGAGACGTGAGGCCGAAAACGGCCTTCGTCAGACCGATCGGATGTTCGAGTTGATCGATCACGCGGTTTCCTCACAGCAGTTTCGTCTCCGAACATCGACTCTCATCGAGTTGAACAGGCTGGCTGTCGACGGCCTCGTCGCTCATCCTGGGGCGTATCGCACGGGGCCAATTGAGATCACCAAGTCAACCCACGTGCCGCCACCGCACGAAGACGTCCCCAGCCACGTCGATGATCTCTGCGACTACGTGACCGCCAATTGGGAAACGGCATACCCGGTTCATCTCGCAGCTTTTCTCCTGTGGCGGGTCAACTGGATCCACCCGTTCGAGGACGGAAACGGACGTACGTCGCGAACCGTTTCGTACATGGCCCTTTGTATAAGGTTGGGCTACCCGCTCCCAGGGACACCCACCATCCCGGAGATGATCGCGGACAACAAGAAACCGTACTACGCCGCTCTCGAAGCGGCCGACGCGGCGTGGAGAGGCGGACGCCTCGACCTCGCGAAGATGGAGGAGCTCCTCACGTCTGCCCTCGCGGCGCAGCTTGTGGACGTGGTTGAAGCGGCCACAGGTTCTTCACTCGCGCCGGATGCCAACACCACGGCAGATTCGACCGAGGACGCTCCGCCGGAGGTGAAACGTGGGCGGCCGCCGATCGAAACCGCGCAAAAGCCTCGACTGTTCATCGGTTCGTCGGCGGAGGGTCTTGACCCAGCTGAAGAGCTCCAGGTGAACCTTGAGTACGAAGCTGAAGTCACCCTATGGACGCAGGGAATCTTCGGGCTCACTCACGGCACACTCGACAGCCTCGCGAAAACGTTGGAGTCGCACGATTTCGCTGCGCTGGTACTGACCCCCGATGACTTGTTGACCAAACGTGACGAGGAGAAGAAAGCGCCCCGCGACAATGTGCTCTTCGAACTGGGGCTCTTCATCGGCAAGATCGGTCCAAGTCGTACTTTCATCGTGCACCCACGTGACGCAGAGATGCATCTTCCGAGCGACCTCGTCGGTGTCACCACCGCGACGTATGATGCAGCCAGGTCGGACGGAAACCTGCGAGCCGCCTTGGGGCCAGTGGCAACCAAGCTAAAAAATGCCATCCGAGACCAGGGGCTCAGGTAGCACGAAACCCCCAAGCCGCGGCCACCACCAGGTTTGGTGCACGTCCCAAGACGTCTCGCACCGCGTTTCGCAACCCGTTCGTCCCGCGCACCCTCCAGCGTCGATTACTGTTGTTGCGGCCTCGCTGGCAGACCGATTGCACCAGACGAACGCTGCTCACTGGCGCTAACAACAGGCCATTCCGCGGCCGCCTAACAGGACGTTGCAGCAGACGACCGCCGGCTTTCTGACTGGATGGCGTCCGTTCCGCCCTGCGCGCAGAGTTCTTGCGCCGAGCAGCCTTCGCTGCGTTCGGCGCAACCCTGCGCCTGCAGCGTGGTAGTGTTGGGTGGTGTTAATCCTGGCGTTCGCTGCTGAACGCCTCAATTGTTCGGCGGACGCACCACCGCTGTGCTCGATTTCCGGGTGCTGCAACGAGACCAAACCGATGACCGCAAGCCCCACCGATTTTGCCAAGCTGCGGGCACATCCTTGGTTCACCGCCGAACGACGGGCAGACGGGTCGCGTATCTTGCTTCGTGGACGAAGACTTGAGCGCGAAGACTACGTGGGTGCAACTCTGCCTACGGTTGTCACTATCGAGCATCACTTCGACGTAAAGCGGGACGACGGTCTACCCACGAAGGACCAGCACGAGGCTTACCGGAACATCACTCTCGAGTTCGTCGAGGCAGTTGAATCCGGGGGCGTTGGCGTTCACGTCTTGGGCGACACGACCCAAGGCCTAGTTCGGGAATGGTTCTACACGCACGACCTGGATGCGATCGCTTCGTTGGCCGAGAAATACCTCGCTGGCCATATTGATTTCGAGATGAACTACGACGAGGACCCGGCCTGGAGGTTCCTCGACGGCGCGATAGAGCAGATTCGCGGGGCGTCCTGGGAATGAGCAGCGGACGCCTGGCCTTCGAGGCGCCGCCTAACCAGCCGCTCAAGCCGGCGGGGCGTGAAGCGCCGCGGAGGGAGCCCGGGGCTTCGTCCCGGGCGCCGCATGTGCCACGATGAAAGCGCCGTGGAGCGTCCCGCAGCTTTAGCGGCCGATCCGTTAGGCAGACTGAGAAGAGACCGATCGATGGCCCTCGTGCGAAGACTTCCGGACGACTTCCTGATTGCGCTTGGTCGTATCTGTCAGGAGTCTAGGCGGACCAAAGCGTTCGCGCCGAAGCACGGCGTGGAAAGTTCACGTAACCTCCGTTCCACGATCTAGTTGTTTCATTCAGGGTGGAATGACGGCGATTTGAGCGAAACCAAAGCGGAGCTCGGCGCTGGCTGAGCTGGGTCAGGCGGGGGTCGAGATCGTCGGGGGGCAATGGGTCGATCCAGGTTTGGGGATCGGGAGGATCGTCGTCGGTTGGGGCGCGGGCTCGCGCGCCCACACCCCAACGCCGGCGGCCAAGGCGTTCTATGAGCGGGTGCGGGGCCTATTGCGGGAGTAGGGGCCTAACGTGCACCAACGCTCGACCCCAAACCCATCACTAACCCGCCTCGCTCCCACAGAGTCGGAAGGCCTGAGTTGGAGGGCGCCTGCAGTGTCCGGGCGCGCCCGCACAACACGAACGCGCCCCTACACGCCGCGCTTTACTTCGAACTCGCCACCTTCTCCTTGCTCTTCTTGTCCTCCAGCGTCAGCTCTGCGAGGCGATCTTGCAGGGAGATCCGACTGGAGAGCACTTGTCCTTCTAGGTCCGTGACCTCCATCGTGGCTTTCTGTAGGCGCTCGCTGATCTCTTCCATCTTCTTGGCGAGGTGGCGGCTCAGTTTTTGGGCGTGCGGCACCTTGCGTAGCGTCACCAGCTGGACGTGGATTTCGTCGACTCGCTTGCGGTAGTCGTTCATTTGTCGGTGCACGGTGTCGATGCGGCTCTGCTTGTCTTGCAGTGCGCGGTGAAGCTTCACGATTTCGTCTAGCTGGGTGGCTAGCTCGGGGGCGAGCTTCTTGCGGGCCTCGAGGAAGAGCGCGATCTGTTTGACCCCGTGGTCGGTATTGATGTTGACGGTCTTTTCGAAGGGCATGCTCTCTTCGATCTGAAGCTTCACGGAACCCTTCGCCGGGATCGTGACGGGGAAGAGATAGGCGCCGCGCAGTTTCTCGGCGCGCTTGTCGCTGGTGCGCAGCTTCCAGCCCTTGGGGACTGCATGGCGCACGATGACTTTCGCGCTGCTTGCTCCCCGGTTGACGAAGGCCAGCTTGGTGCGTCGGATTCGCTTGGTCTCGGTGCGTACGACGCCGCGTTCGATCGTGATCAAGCGATCGATTTCCTCGCGGGTGTCGACCACTGGATCCACCAGCACCTTCTTGTCCAAGGCGTAAGGAATGAACGCGCTGGACTTGGCCGGGATGGCTTCGCTCAGGCCTTCGCCGAGAAACTGGTTGTCCGAGTAGACCGTGAAGGGGCCGCTATCGAGGGTGTACTTGCTGGGGTTCTCGATACGGACGGCTTTGAAAGCAAAGCGCTTGGAACCGCGGTCCGAGACGGGATCGTAGTAGTAGAGCTGCTCGGCTTTGGTCTTGGTGGTCAGGATGTTGACCATCGCCGAGTGATCCTTTTCGATGTTCATCGGCTTGGGTGCAACGAAGTAGGCGCTTCCGATGGGATCCGTCGCGCTGCCGGCTTCGGGGCGTTTGGCTTGCTGGGGACGAACCGAGCCCTGGGGAATCGCCACCAGGCGCACGCCGTCGCGGGTGTTCACCTTGCCCGTCGCGACGGTTTCGATGCTCGACGCGGGAATGCCGTTGGCCACGAGCTCGTCCTTGACTGCATTGGCTCGGGCCAGCGAGGCCTGCTTCTTGTTGGAATCGCCGGGGAGCGCAAAACCTTCCACGCGTACCTTTTGCTTGTTCTTCAGAGCGCGTTTTGCGAGCCCGGCAAGAGGACGCAAGTGTTCTTCGGTTCCCCGGTTGTCGGCACCGAGCTCATCTTGGACGTACGCTTCAAGCTTCTTGCGGGACTTGGAGCGAGGTCGTTTTCCCTTGTACGCAGATTGACGAGTCGTGTTGCCAGCGATCACTCCACTGCCGCGGCTGTGTTGCGCCTCGCGCAGACCATCCACCTCCGCCACTCTGAAGTTACCCAAGACCTGCACCTCCCCGCTCTTCACTTGATACGGGGAGCCCCCGGTGGGCGGCGCCAGTGCGACGGCGTTGTTGTCCCCGAGGGTCTCGCGCTCAACCATGCGTACACTCTTCAAGTCGTACTTGAACGACAGTGCCGAGGTGGAACCCACGCCCACGGTGACGGACTTCCAGTCTTCCCCGGAAACGTTGTCCACCACGGCCCATGCTTCCAGCCGCGCCTTGCCGCCGTCTTTGAGCACCAGGCGGTAGCTCGGCTTCCAGGCGGGGCTGGCGGTGACATAGCTGACCTTGAGCTCCTTCGGTACCGGGCGAGGGAGCTTGATGGTCATCTCCACTTCGTCGCCGTTCTGCAGCACCGTGGGATAGGAAACGGGCAAGGACTTTCCGGTCGCCGCGTCGGTGACCGTCAACGACTTCAAGAAGTCGTCCACGCGCTCCGCGGGAACGGTGATGGTCAATTCGTCCCCTTTGATTCGTGCGCGGCGCTCGAAGTACGCCACGCCGTTGCGGTAGATGATCACGCGGCCGAGGGCCGCTTCTGTTCGAACTGGTTTCTGAGTTGCGGCACAGCCTCCCAATACGGTGCTGCTCATGATCACTGCGGCTGCTGCCAGCCGAATTCCGCTACCTACGTGCACACGACATTTCGACAAAAGCATGGAGATTCCCCTGGGCTCGGCTAGCGAGTCGGCTGGCCGTTTGCCGCTTTGGACAAACGTGCTTTGTTTGGGCTTGGGTACGTACTACCGCCGCTCAGGATCTTTCGATCCCTCGCCTAGTGGCGTGCAGCCACGGTTTTGTGACGGCCTTCTTTTTTGGGGTTGGGTTTGGGGTCGATTCTCTGCTCGCGCAGGTGCGCTAATCCCGCAGTGGCGCGCCCTTGCGTGTTTGGGCACTGGGGCAGAGCGAGCTTTGGCGGTGGCCTCCACGCACCCTCGACACTGCCTGGATGGCCAGCCTCGCCGCCTTTCACGACTACGCCGCCCCGGATATTCCGGAAAAGTGGCTGCTTTGTCCCTGGCAGAGGCCCCCGGAAAGTGCGAGAGTTCCGCCCCCCTCGCCGCGGCGGACCGCCCCGCCCCCACCGCCGTGCCTTGAGGTTTGACTCCGCGGGTCGTACGCGGCTAAGCCCCGTTCCGCCTACCGAGGGGTTTTATCGCTAACTCTGCGTCAGACAACGGAAAACACCAGTCATGAAGGATCTATCCAAGTACCGCAACATCGGCATCTTCGCGCATGTGGACGCCGGTAAGACCACGACCACGGAGCGCATTCTCAAGCTCACCGGGAAGATCCACAAGATCGGCGAAGTGCATGATGGCGCGGCCACGACCGACTTCATGGAGCAAGAGCAGGAGCGCGGGATCACGATTCAGTCCGCTGCCACGACCTGTTTCTGGAACAACTACCAGTTCAACATCATCGACACCCCCGGGCACGTTGATTTCACCATCGAGGTCTACCGCTCTCTAAAGGTGCTCGATGGCGGCGTGGGCGTATTTTGCGGATCTGGAGGTGTCGAGCCCCAGTCCGAGACGAACTGGCGCTATGCGAACGATTCCAAAGTCGCGCGCATCATTTACGTCAACAAGCTCGATCGCCTGGGAGCGGACTTCTACCGAGTCGTCAAGCAGATCAAGGAAGTGCTGGGCGCAAAGCCTCTGGTCATGGTGCTGCCCATTGGCACCGAGGCCGAGTTCGTCGGCGTCGTCGACCTGCTGGAGCGCAAGGCTTACGTCTGGGATGACACGGGGCTGCCCGAGAACTTTGAGGTAAAAGACATCCCCGAGGACATGAAGGACGACGTCGAGACCTACCGAGCAGAGCTGATCGAAATGGCCGTCGAGCAGGACGACGACGTGCTTGCCAAGTACTTGGATGGCGAGGAGCCGGACATCGATTCCCTCAAGGCATGCATCCGAAAGGGTACGATCAACCTCAGCTTCTTCCCGACCTACTGCGGCTCGTCGTTCAAGAACAAGGGCGTGCAGCAAATCCTCGACGCGGTCGTGGACTACTTGCCGAACCCCACGGAAGTACCGCCCCAGCCCGAGATCGATCTGGAAGGTCATCCGACCGGAGAGTTCGCGGTGGTGGACCCGTCGGCTCCTTTCCGTGCTCTGGCGTTCAAGATCATGGACGACCGCTTTGGTGCGCTGACCTTCACCCGCATCTATTCGGGCAAGATCTCCAAGGGCGACAACGTGCTCAACACCTTCACCGGGAAGTCCGAGCGCATTGGCCGCATGGTGGAGATGCACGCCAACGACCGCACGATGGTGGATACTGCGCAAGCGGGAGACATCGTCGCACTGCTGGGGCTGAAGAACACCCGCACCGGGCACACCCTGGCGGACGAGAAGAAGCCGGCGACTCTGGAGCCGATGGTGTTCCCGGATCCCGTCATCTCGATTGCGGTGGCCCCCAAAGACAAGGCCAATAGCGAAAAGCTGTCTGCGGCTCTCGGCAAGTTGGTCACCGAGGACCCATCCTTTCATGTGGAGGTGGATCAGGAGTCCGGGGAAACCATTCTCAAAGGCATGGGCGAGCTGCATCTCGACATCAAGATCGACATCCTGAGGCGCACCCACAAAGTCGAGGCTTCTATCGGCGAGCCTCAGGTGGCCTATCGCGAGACGATCACCACCGCCATCGACGACAGCTACACCCACAAGAAGCAGACGGGTGGCTCGGGTCAGTACGCGAAGATCGACTATACCATCGAGCCTCTGGAGCCAGGGTCCGGCTTCGTCTTCGAGTCGAAGATCGTCGGTGGCAACGTGCCCAAGGACTATATCCCCGCAGTCCAAAAGGGTTTCGAGATGCTCAAGGACAAGGGGCCCTTGCTCGAGTTCCCCATGCTCGACTTCAAGGTGATCCTCACGGACGGCGCGCACCACCCCGTCGACTCTTCAACCATGGCCTTCGAAGCAGCCGCGAAGGCGGCCTATCGGCAGAGCATGCCCAAGGCGTCGCCCCAATTGCTCGAGCCCATCATGAAGGTGGACGTCTACGTGCCCGAGGCCAATGTTGGCGACGTGATCGGTGACCTGAACCGCCGCCGCGGCATGATCAAATCCCAGGAGACCGCGGCGACGAACATCCACATCAATGCCGAGGCGCCTCTGAGCGAGATGTTCGGCTACATCGGTGATCTGCGCTCCACGACCTCCGGCCGTGGCCAGTTCGTCATGGAGTTCAGCCACTACGCACCCGTACCGAAGAACGTCTTCGAGAAGGTGAAGGCGGACATCGAGGCCAAGCGCGAAGCCAAGAAGAAGTAACGCGCGCGTTTCTTGGCGCGGAAGTCGCGCTGACTTTGGATTTTCAAGGCGGTTTTTTCGCCCTGAGTGCCCGAGGGAGTAGCATGGGGCTCCATGGCGGCAATCAAGGCGCGCGCGGCCAAGCGCCCTCGCAAGAAGGCGTCCGTGGACGGAGAGGGCGCACCGGCTGCCGCAGCCAAGAAGAAAGCCAAGAAGCCCAAGTCGCCGCGCAAGCCCGGCGCCAAGAAGGCCAAGAACGTCAAGAGCGTCAAGAAGGCGAAGCGGGCGAAGCAGGCAGAGCCCTCCAACGGCGCTAGCGATCCCCCGGCTTCACGCTTCAGCGTCAGCCGAGCGTTGTCCCTGCCACCCAGACCGTGGGTCTCGCGCTGCAAAGATGCTTCCTGGCCCCCGGAGCCCTGGCTACCCGCGAACACGGACGTTGCTTTCGCTCAAGAATTGATGCTCCACGCCTATTGGTTTGCAGATCAGCTGGAGAGCACTGAACTGCCCGAGGCCCGGCGTGCGTCGTTTCGCGCTGCGATCAAGCGCGCGTCATCCATGCTCGCTAACGATGTCCCGGAGTTGACAACCTGGGTCGTAGCGACTGCCGTGCGCTGCCACGGCGCTTTGATGGTGGAAGTTCACGACAACGAGAAGCGCCGAATTCGCCCTGGCGGCATTCTCGATGCGCTGTTGGATGGCCACACCGAGCAGGCCGTGCACGACACCCTGGAACAGGTTTCAGTGCACAACCCCAAAGCGGCCGCGTGGCTATGGGAACTCGAACGCCGCGGGCGCAGCGAACTGCGCACGGCCCTGGCTGCGTGTGGCAAGACCCCATGGCAACCCGATGATCCCGAGCACCGCGAAGCACTGCGGCGCTTGTTGGCGCTCGTGCTGTTCGCGACCGAGCGCGTCAACTCCTGAGCCGACGTCAGCGGCGTTGGGCATTTGCCAAGCGAGTCAGTGCGGCGATTTTGCGCTGTTTGGCGGGGGAGTCCCATTCTGCGTCGGAGAATTCAGCGAGCTGGTGTTTACCTCGGCGCTCGAGATGGCAACACGAGCTCGATCGTACCGGCCGGGCTTTTCGACCAGCTCGACGTTTTCGACACTGTCGTGCCGCCCAACACCACGGGTACGGGCGGTAGTGGCGGCGCCGGCGGTTCTGGCGGGGTGGGCGCGACAGGGGGCGGCGGCACCGCGGGTGGAACGGCCGGAGCGGCGGGCAGTGCCGGCGCAGGAACTGCAGGGCAAGGGGGCAATCCCGCCATCGGCGGCGCTGCCGGCAGTGCCGGCGATGGAGCCGGTGGCGGCCAAGGGGGCGTTGGCGGATCCGGGACCGGTCTCGGCGGAGCCAGTGCTGGTAGTGCCGGCGCCGCGGGGTCGAATGCGTCCAGCTCGGCTTCTGGCGATGATGGAGGCTGCAGCGTGTCCGGGCGCAGCGGTGGAGCTGGAGTGCTGTTGTTGCTCTCGGTGTTGGGCATCGCGATGCGGCGCCGGCGAGCGACGCGCTAGGGCAGCGTGCCCGAGCCGAAGTGCCACGAGGGACTCACTTCCGAACGTACTTGGAAATAGGCGACTGCACCGCCTCGGTCGGCTGCCTAGACGCAATTCGTCAACGCATCGCGTGCAAAGGACCACACAGTCGTGGCATTTTCCCTTCGCCATGGCTGAACAGAGCGCGTATCGGCAGACTCGCACCCAGCCGCGGCCCTACGATCCCGCGTTGCGCGCACGCCTCTGTGACGCCTGTGGCGTAGCGATCATCGCTGGTGACGAAGAAGAAACGCTGCGCTGTGAGGAGTGTGGCTACGAGCAGTTCGTGCCGGATGCGAGCCCCGCGCGCATTCCGAGGGGAGAGAGCCAGGACGAGGCAGCGCGGATAGCGCACTTGCGCACCCAAACGGATCACCAATGGCTCACTCCGGCGTCGGTGGCGAAGTTCGGCAACGTGCTCGAGTCCGAGCTGGCAGAAGCCCGCGCCATGTGGGCATCGATTCGAAAGCGACTCGAAGGCGACCCCGAGGACGAGGCAGCTGTGGTCGAACTCGTCTGCTTGGCGTTCGAGATCCACCCGGCCATGCCTTCCGAGACCGAAGCGGAACAGCTCAACCGGCGCGCGCTCATCGAGACGACGGTGGAAGCCGTTCCAAATCCCGATGTGAAACAGAAGCTATTGAGCAACGTCGTGATCGGCGCGGTGCGCGCCGGCCAATTGAAAGATGCCCAAGCTTGGCTCGAACGCATGGACCCGAAGAGCCGGAGCCTGGATGCGGATTCCAGCTTTCGGCTTTCTACAGCGGTTCTGGCCGCGGCCAATCGCGACTACGCCAAGGTGTTGGAAGCTCTGGGTCGTGCCTACAACGACATTCCGATCCACTCGTCTTCCGGAGGCATGGTGGCTACGTTGCGTGGCGACGCGCTAGAAAAGCTGGGCAACCTCGATGCTGCGGTTGCCGTCCTCTACGACCAGATCAAGCGTCAGCACTCCGCCCTTGCCCTGATCAAGAGCGTTGCCAAGAACATGCCCGAGGACTGGGCGCTTTGTGAGCAGTCTTTGCCTTTGGCGGTGGAGCGCGACCAGGGGCGCCTCGCGAAGAATATCCCATTGCCGCAAGGCTCCGCGGTGTTGTGGCTCCTATTGGCTGCACTCGTTGCCATCGGGGCCGGCATTGCCACGGGAGGCGTGGCCGTATGGGCTGGCGTCGCTGTTGGTGTCGTGCTTTTCGGTGCTGCCTGGGTGGTGTCGCGTTCGGTCGCGCGCAAGCGCATCGAGATCATCCGAGGCTGCGAAACCGTGAATGGCCGCATCCTTGCGCTTCGCAAGACCGGAACCCACTGCGAACTGGATGTGGTGGTCGAACGCGAGGGCGCGCCGGACGTCGAGGCAACCACGGTGCAATATCTGGCACCGCGGATCCTGGAAATGCAGATCGAGGGCCGGGCCTTCGACGCTCTCTGGAACCCCGAATATCCGACACTCTTCCCTCGCATCACCATCAACGTGTCTGGGGACGAGGCCGCCAAAAAAGACAAGACTAGCTGACAGCTTCAAAACTGCCGCGGCCTGCTTCACCGGGGCTGCAATTCGGCCCGGGTTGGCCTACAAGCCTCTCATGCAGCTCGAACCTGGTCAGCGCGTGGTCGTACGCGAGTTTGCTGAGACACCGCCTCAAGCCATCGACACGGTCCTGGATCTCGAGCCCATGCCCGCGCCGGATCCAGCGCAGCTACAGCCGAGCGACGTCATCGTCAAAGTATGCAGTGCCGCAGTCGGGTGGGTGGACTTGCTGATGACCAGCGGACAGTACCAACACATGCGCAAGCCTCCCTACACCCCGGGCCTGGAAGGCACCGGCGAAGTCGCCTGGGTGGGCAGCGAGGTCGACCACGTCGCCGTGGGCGATGCCGTGATCGTCGATGGCTTTCACGCCGGCCCCCGCTCTTTGGGCGCGTACCAAGAGTACGGCGGGTTTGCCAGCTACGTGGTCGCACCCGCGATCGCCATTCACAAGAAGCCCGATGCGCTGTCTTTCGACCAAGCTGCCGGCCTGCTCAGCAGCTACGAAACGGCGTATCACTGCCTCGTAACCCGGGGACGCCTATCCGAAGGCGAGTCCGTGCTGATTCACGGCGCGTCGGGCGCGACAGGCTTGGCCGCTGTTCACGTTGCCAAGTTGCTGGGCGCGACGGTGATCGCCACCGGGCGCAAGCCGGCCAAGCTCGAGTCCGTTCTCCAGCAAGGCGCCGATCACGTTGTCGTGACCCAGGATGCTGACGGAAAGCCGCGGCGGTTTCGGGATGACGTCAAGGCGGTCACCGAGGGCGAAGGCGTACACGTGGTCTATGACGCCGTGGGTGGTGATGTCTCCTTGGAGAGCATGCGCTGCGTCCGCTTCGGCGCGCGCTTTCTGATCGTGGGCTGGGCGGCGACCCCCTACGTCGCTGGAGGCAAGGGGCGCAGAGGAGCCCCCAACGCCAACCAACTGCCGACAAACCTGATCATGATGAAGAGCCTCGACGTCTTGGGTTGCCCGACGGTCATCTCCACGACCAAGGATCCTTCGAGCCGCAAGCCGCGTCTGGAGCAGATCTTGGGCTGGGCCCATGCTGGGGCCATCTCGCCCCACGTGTCTCATGTGTTCCCCTTGGCAGAATACAAGGCCGCCCTCCGCGCCAAGTGGAACGGCGAAGTCACTGGCGGATGCGTTCTGCATCCCTGACTCCCCAGTTGCGAGCTACGCCCAGCGCGCTTCGTAGCGCGCTTCGCGGTCGTTCATGGAGACGACGACCATCTCGAGTCTGCGGGCTCCGGCGGCTTCCAGGGCTGCGAGCATGGCGGCGCGCATGCCACAGAGGGCCGTCTTGTCGTAGAGGTGCCTGGGAAAACTCACGCGGACCGCGGCGGAGTTGGGGCCCGACTCCGTCGTCTCGATCTCGGTCCCACGGCGAAACACGCCCCAGCGCCGCTGCACACCCTTGAGCAACCGCTGAGGCGACAAGACCAGGAACAGCGCGCGGTAGAGTGGTCGCGTCAAGAGTTTCAGGTTTCGCTGACGTGTCCACTCCGCATAGGCGTCGACCCCGGCTTCGCCCGGGTCGAAGTGCAGGTCTCGGATCGCGATCATCAGAACCATGGCCGGGACTTCCGGCACCCAGGCGCTCACTGGTGGTGGATGGTCGACCAGCTCCTTTGCAACGTCCGGCAAGAGCAGCAGCACACTGTCGAGGGGGCGAGAGTCCAGGGCGTCGCGGTACACGGAGGCCTTGACCATGCACTGCGGGTGGGAGTCGATGCCCCGAGGCAGCCGCTCCAAGTAGGCGGCGACGCTGGGCAATCGCTTCGCTAGCTCCTGGGTAGTCACACCGCGAGTCTAGTCTCCCTCGGCAGATGCGGCGAACGTAAAGAGCGTCGCGACGCACCTCGAGACGAGTACGCGCACGGCGTAGGAAAACCACCGGCAATCGACTATGACCGTGCAAAGTGGAAGGAGCCGCGGAGCTACGAAATGCCCGGCGGGGTGTGCTGGCGTTCATCGCCCTGAGCGTTGGCGGTATGGCCGCGCTCACGCTCGTGTTCCACCTTCTCGGGGGCAAGCTGGACAGCACCAGCGGCGTGTTGGTCACGCTACTGGGCATGGGCATGCCGTCCTTGGTGCGCATTTTCGTGGTGCGCAAAATCGATACGGCTTTCGTCGCTCCTTTTCCTCTGCGCGGTGGCAGCGGCGTGCGCTTGCGTGTGCTGCTTCTGCCTATGGGGGTCGTCGTGGCCATCTACGGCGCCGCCTATGCGGCGGGCGCAGCCCTAGGAATTGAACGCGGCGACCCCAGCTGGCATGGCCCGGTCAAGATCGCGCTCAACGTATTGATCAACGGCGTGCTCGTTTCCATACCTGGGTTCCTTGGCGCTTTCGGCGAAGAATGGGGATGGCGCGGCTACCTGCAGCCTCGTCTCGATCAGTTGAAGGTTCCACTGTCGCCCTGGGTGATGGCGGCGATCGCCGTGGCCTATCATGCGCCCTTCATCGTTGCGCTTGGCTACGCCGGCGCTGGCGGCGTGCTCGTGTCGCTCGCGCTATTTGCCGCCTTGGAGCTGGGGCTCTCGCCCACCTGGACTTTCGTGACCTATCGCCTGCGCTCGGTCTGGGCAGCGGTTTGGATCCACACCCTGCACAACACATTCTCCCAAGTCTTGTTTCCCAAGAGCTTGGGCTCGGGGAGCGAACGCTGGCTGGGCGAGTCCGGTGTGCTGCCCGGGGTGGGCTACCTATTGGCGGCAGCTGTCTGCGTCTATTTGGCGCGCCGAAGCTCCAAGAGCTTCAGCGGGGTCCTGCGCCAGGCTGTAGCCGCGAGCGGATAGCTCACAGGCAGCAGATGGCTCGCGGCTGAGCGGGCACGACGTTCCAGGAGGGGGGGGTGGAGCCCTGGGTTCCTGAAGACAGAACTGCGGAGCGGGGCAGCCTCCCGTGGTGGCGCCGGTGCCACCGACGGCGGGTTGCGCGCCGGTGCCGGTGGAGCCGCCACCTGCGGCAGGAGGGTACCGCCGCATCTCGGGCGGAAACTACAGGACCGGTTTGGCGACGACCATGTGCAACGCGGGAGCATGCTCACCCTTACACCCGCGGCTGGCGACAAAAAAGTAGACCCAGCGCCTGAGCTTGCGCGTAGTTCACTCAGCCATGAACTTCCTGCACCTCTTCGCTCAGCTGGCACCCTGTATCGCGTTCTCAGTCTCGATTGGCTGCAATCAATCAAGCGCTGCGCCGTCGCCGGAGCCGACGCCTACATTGTCACCCACGCCGTCGGCGGCCGCGCCTGCGGCGACCGCGTCCGCGAAGCCGGCTAGCCCTGCGCCCAGTGTCGCCGCGCCGACCAAACCTGCGGCTGCTTCCGACGTGAGTTGGCTGGTCGTCAACACGAGCAGCGAGCACTTGGGCGTTTTGGAGTTTCGAGTCGGAAAGCCGGGCAAGCTGACGCTGAAGAGCAGCAGCGAAGAAGCGAAGAAGCTCGAAGCGGCTTGGAAGAAGATCGCTGCGAAGGACGGGATCGCCGTCGACATGCACTTGCCGCCCAAGAGCGGCAAGGGTCGCGGTCCCTACGGCACCCGGATCTTCCGCGTCACCGACAAGGACTACGCCAGCGTCGCGAAGATGGAGATCGAGAAGTCCAACTTCGCTGTCAGCGAAGTGCGAGCCTTCAACGACCCATCACCGCCGGCAAGCATCCGAAAGATCGTGGTCCACCGCAGTGGGCAGAAACTCGGCACCTTCGACTTCGCGACGCCCAAACCGAGCTTCGACCTTCAGACAAAACACGTCGACGGCAAGTTCGTGAAGGGCGATTGGGAGTCCGCTTTGAAGAAAGAGACGCTCCGGGTTTGGTACCATCGGACCAACGCAGGCGCCGAAGAGTTGGTTGCCTTGGCCGCGAAGCCCGGAGACGCGAACTATCCTCAAGTCTTTCGCGCGCACCTGATCGTCAACGAGTATTACGACGCAAAGCGTGGCTACAAGTTGGACGTGATTGCCAAGTAGGCGACGAAGCGCACTGCATCGGTTGCCGTTGTGTGATCGCCAAGCGAGCGGCGGAGTAGACAGCGCTGGCGGTTGCTTCGGAAGTGGCGCCGCGCAAACGCGCGAGCTAGCTTGAGATTAGGGCAGCAGCGACGCCCCAGGGCTCGACCCCAACCAACAAACCAAAGTCAAGGCTGCTGCCAGCGCTGGTTCAAGGCGCTTTGATTGGACCGACGTACGAAGTGGCCGCAACCACGTTGTCGTACCACTTCTTGGTTTCGCCGTTGGGGTTGGAGCCGATGTGGAAGCCCAGCCCGAAGCGATCGATCTTCAGACTGGCGATGTCGCGCAGGCGAAGGTTCTGAAAGTCCGCGAGCAGCTTGCCATCGAGCCAGAAGGCGATACGACCGTCGAGCTTGCCCGGTGTGTTGGCCTGCAACATGAACTCGTAGCAGTACCACTTGTCTAGATCTGGCGTGACGTCCGGACGACTCGTGAAGTTGGGGCCAAAGTCGAAGGGCTGGCTGGAATTCGGTAGCACGGTCCCCGTGGGGAAGAAGTGATCGCCCCACTGGCTGCGTTGCTCGGGATGATAGATGTAGACGTTCAAAGGGCCGGGAGACTGGGTGCTCGCTTCGCCACGCCAGTTTTCGAGGTTGGCTAGGAATTTGTTCTTGCCGTCGGCGGGCACGCCCGGCGTTGCTTGTCCATTGTTGAAGTATTGCGCTGAGATGCTCGAGCCGTTGTGACTCGAACCGACGACGTCGAAGGGTGTGTCGAATTTGGAGTAGTAGCGCAAGAAGAGTACGTCGCGCTCGGGGCTGACGGTCTTGGAGGTGGAGTTGCTGAGTTCGTTATTCTGTTGCGGGACCGTGAACTCCAGAGCTTGTTTGCCTGCGTACACATTCGCCGATTCCGTCGCGAAACGGATCTGGTTGTACTGAAAGACGAAGTCCCAATTGGTGTCGAGATCCGATGCCTTCGAGTAGGACTCGAAGTCGTCTGCGAAGATGACGGCTGAGTCTCCGGTGATGCCCACGTCGTCGGGGTAGTTTGCGGCGATTCCCGTGTCGCCCTCGGGCAGCGCGCCGGAGATGGTGCCCCCTGCGCCTGCCGCTGCGCCGCCGGTACCCGCGCCGCCGGTGCCGGCCGATCCGCCGCTCGATGTTCCACCTGTACCGGTAGCCCCACTACCTCCAGAACCCGCACTTCCACCCGTCGCGCTACCTGCGCTCCCATCGTCATCTGAAGAACAACCCAAGCCGAGGCAAGCGGTGAGCAAACAAATGAGCAGTGGCTTCATGGTGCCACAAGAATAACGCGCATCTCGACTTCGAGTCGCGCGCGGCCGCTGAGAGCCATGCACTCAGTTTCCGGACTATGCAATCAATGCGGAGTTAGCCAACCCGCGTGCCTTGGGCATCCGTCAGAAACCGGGAAATGGGGTGCTTTGGGGTCGGCACGGGTCCTGCTTAGTGAACCGCACTTGGGAGGTCCTTATGAAGCGTAGATTCCTGACTTCGGCAGTGTTGTTGCCGCTCGCCATGGCGTGCGGTGGTTCCGATGACTCCGGCTTGAGCGGCAGCGGTGGGTCGAGTTCTGGCGGCGCAGCCGGCAGTAGCGGCGCGGCTGGTAGCGGAGGCGGCAGCTCAGGCAGCGCGGGATCAGGAGCGACGGGCGGCTCATCGGGCTCCGCCGGGGCCGCGGGTAGTGGTGGCGCATCAGGCAGCGCGGGCGCCGGAGGCAGTGCGGGTAGCGCGGGCGCGGGAGGCAGTGCGGGTAGCGCGGGCGCGGGAGGTAGCGCGGGTGCTGGGGGTAGCGCGGGCAGCGCCGGATCAGGCGGTGCCACCGGCGGCACGGGCGGTGCCACCGGCGGCACTGGTGGTGGCACGGGAGGCGGCTGCACCGTGATGAAGACGTGGTGCCAGGACAAGGATGGCGATCTCTACGGCGACCCAGCCACCGAGAAGAAGGCCTGCCTAAGCCCCGGCAAGGGCTGGATCAACAAGGCCTCCAAGGCACGCGCTTGCGAAGATTGCGCCGACGACGAAAAGCTCGCCTATCCGAGCAGCACTCACTGCGACGGTGCGGGCTACCCCGTCAACAACGGAGTTTCCTTCGACTTCAATTGCGATACGAAGGAAACAGAGTGCGGCGGGGTTTCCGTCAAGGCCAAGGACCAGTGCATGCCGAATCCGTCGGGTCCCTTTGGATGCATTGGGATGGGCTATCTGCCCACCAAGCGCACGGGAGCCAACCAGAACGAATACTGCGGCAGCGACGAGTTCCGGGTGTGCACGATGACCTCTCCGGGCAACTGCAAGGGCACGATTCAGAAGCACAATCCGATCACGTGTAAGTGATCGTTGAGGTGCGTCCGTGCGCTGAAGGGCGCACGGGCCTACTTCCCGGTCGGAAGCGTTCTAGGTACAGCTATTGCTGCCACCCGGGCAACCCGCGGTGCAGCTACAACGCGGGTTGGCACCCTTCGCGACGATGCCACAGGTCCCCCTGTTGCCGGGTCGGGCGCAACTAATGCAATCGGCAAACTGACACTCGCTGTTGCAGCAGAAGTGGTCCACGCAGTAGCCCGAGACGCACTGACTGCCCTTCTCGCACGGGGTCCCGTTACTCAGTCCAGTCGAGCTGGGACTACCAACATCGTGCTCGCCATGCTTTTGACATGTCGCAGCGCCCCCGTTTCCGCCAGAGCCCGCACCGCCACCCGCGCTTCCCCCCGAGCTCGCGTCTGCGCAACCGCCAACAAGACCACCAACACCCTCATGGACGCAGAATATGCCGAGGCGCGGGCGCCTAGCGCACAGCGAACTTTTGCTATGCAGGGCCGAAAGCGGCGCCCACGTGGGCCATTTGCTATCATGACACCATGGCGGATTTCTTGAACCGATTGCTCAGGGCGTCTCAGTGGGGCGCGGTGTTGGCCATTGGCGTGAACTGTGGCGGCGAGTCGGGAAGTGACTCGAATGCCACGGGCGGAACCAGTTCCGGCGGCACGAGTACCGGGGGTGCAAGCACGGGGGGTTCGAGTACGGGTGGCGCGAGCACCGGCGGCGCCAGCACCGGTGGCTCCTCAGGAACGACCGCAGACGCCAGCGTCGACTCATCCACCTTGCCCAAGGTCCCCTATCCAACCCCTGCGGGTTGCGCCGGTCCCAATCACGAAGGTGGCTACTGGGGCCAGTGCTGCGAAAAGGTCGGTTGCATGGCCGCAACAAACGGCGCCTGCCCGCCGGCGGACAAGCTCAGCGCAGGATCCCCCAAGGGCTATCCAACGGGCTCGGGAAGTTGCTCTTGCGGCAGCGCCAACACTGGACCCTTCGCACCCCAGGACCCGGCGACAGAAGAAGCATGCTGCTACATTTTCAGCAGCATCGGTTGTGACGGGCGCCCACTAGTCGTGGACGGCAAGACGCGCCTGGCACCCTTGGTCGCGCGCATGGATTGGGCGCGAACCGCCCCGGCTGCCTGAGCCGATCACCGAGCAAGAGCCGTCATGCCCCGGCCTGAGGTTGCTGAATTCGATGCCGCGCTGGATTCATTCGACGCCAGCGCCTTCGACGCCCCGTTGCTCGCGTCGGCGGCAGTCGCTTGGTCCGAACGAGCTCAGAACGAGCACGCGTCCGTTGCCGCCTTTGATCGCTTCAGCTTGGGTCTACTCGCCGTCGGCGCGCCACCGGAGTTGCTCGAGGCCTCTCACCGCGCTGCCATCGACGAGATCCTGCACGCTCGCCTCGGCTTTGCTCTGGCGTCGACCTATGCGGGTAGCCCCTTGGGTCCCGGGCCCCTGAAGATCGATCGCGCCCTCGACGCAGTGGCGACCTTGCCCGACATGGTTCGGGCGACAATTACCGAAGGCTGTATCGGCGAGACCCTGTCGGCTATGGAGGCCAAAGAGTCCGTGGCGCTCACGACCGAGCCCGCCGCCAAGGCTGCCCTGGAAATCATCGCGGAAGACGAAGCGCGTCATGCCGAGCTGGCGTGGTCTTTCGTGCGCTGGGCCGTTGCTGTGGACCCTTCTTTGGCTGACCTCGTGGACAAGACCTTTGCAGACAACCTGCCCCAGGCAGCAGGAGCTGGTGCTGCCGCTGCATGCCAGGAGCCTGAGCTCGCGGGCTTCGGCTTCTTGTTGGAAAAGGATCGCTTGGAGCAACGCACTCGCGCGGTGCGAGACGTGCTGACTCCCGCCGCGAAGGCGCTGCAGAGTCGCTGAGCTTGGGGCCGCTTGTCGGCGCCTCGTTTCCGCGGCACTGTGATCGGCGTGGCGGCAGACAACTCACTGTTGGAAGCGACCGACGCGCCGACTCTGGTAAAACCTAGCGCTGACGCTGCAGCTGCCCCCCCTGATGCAGATGACGCCACGACTCAGGTCGACGGTGGCGTATTGGCTGGCGAAGAGATCCGCACACGCATGGGCGCGCTGCGAGCGCTGTTCATCGCGCTGGTCATCTTCGTCGTAGCCACCTTAGCCATGCCCAACAAGACGACCTTGGGCTGGGTCATGATTGGCGTGTACGCCGTCGCTGCCGTGGTGGTTGGCGGGCTCATCGCGATGAGTCGCCGCTATCAATACGGCAGTCGGGTTTCGACCTTGATCGGCGTGATGATCGTGCTGCTTGCGCTGGGTTCCTGCGTCTACTTCGGGATCATGGGTGGCCCCATCGTGGTGCTGCCAACGGTGGTCTTCTATTACGGACTCGGGGACTCGAAACCTCGTCGTCGCTGGGTCGCTGGAACCGCCATTGGTGGTCACGCCGTGCTGGCGTTGCTTGCTGCATTCGGCGTCGTTCCGCCTACCGGGCTGATCCCTGCCGAGGCCATGCAGAGCCGGGCGTACATCTTCATGACGGGGATTTGCGTCGGAACCTTGCTGGTGGCGACCTATTGGCTCTCATACCGCACTCGCCACTCGACGTTGCTGGCCATGGCGGAGCTCGAGCGGGCACGTCGCGGCATCCGACAGAGAGATGCGCTGCTCAACGAGGCGCATGAAGATCTAGATCGCGTCGTCGCAGGAGCGCGCGCTGGCCGTCTCACGGGGCGAACCATCGACCAATACGTACTAGGCAGCGTCGTGGGTCGCGGTTCGATGGGGGAAGTCTACGAAGCCACGAACACCGACGGCGGACAAATCGTGGCGCTGAAAGTCATGCACCCGCATCTCTCCGAGTCCCGTGGGCAAGTGACACGCTTCATTCGGGAAGCGCAGATCACCAGCGCCCTGGAGTCGCCCCACGTGCCCGA
Source organism: Polyangiaceae bacterium (assembly GCA_965222375.1). Classification (GTDB taxonomy): domain Bacteria; phylum Myxococcota_A; class Polyangia; order Polyangiales; family Polyangiaceae; genus JACKEA01. The sequence goes on along the minus strand of CBDCTZ010000015.1, from coordinate 698,569 downwards.
GCTATTTGCCTCCGGCACTGCAGAAGATGGTTCGCCATACCTGGTGCTGGAGCTCCTCCAGGGCGTGGACCTAGCAGCCGATCTGCGTCAGCGGACCTACCTTCCCCTCGAGGAGGTCGACGTGCTCGTGGAGCACGCTTGCCTCGCACTGCACGCCGCCCACGAAGCGGACGTCGTGCACCGCGACATCAAGCCCCAGAACTTGTTTCTCACCGCCAACCCTCATCCGATCTGGAAGGTGCTGGACTTCGGCGTCTCGATGTTCGCCAGCGGCTCCGGAACGCTCACCCAAGGCGGCGCCGTCGGCACGCCCGCCTATATGGCGCCGGAGCAAGCTCTGGGCAAGGACGTGGATCGCCGGGCTGACGTATTCTCGCTTGGAGCGGTGGTGTATCGCGTGCTCACGGGTCGGCCCGCGTTCCGAGGCACCTCCAACGCGGCTACGGTTTATGCGGCGCTTCGTTACCAACCCGTGCGGCCAAGCGAGTTGGTCGAAGTGCACCCGGACGTTGACCTGCTGCTGGCGCTAGCGTTGGCCAAGAAGCCCGATCTGCGTCTCAACTCGACTCAAGAGTTCGCCGCGGCGTGGCGGGACGCGCGTCAGGGCAGACTGAGCCCAGAGCTGCACGATGCTGCCTCCCGCATCATCGCCGTGCACCCCTGGGGCACGGACTACACCGTGAAGTGAATTCCCCGCCTACCTGTCCGAGATGTGGAAGTGGCTAGTTTCGGAGTGCCGTGAATCAGCCACGAGCTGAAGGCCCATGGTAGATAGCGCAATACGAGAGTGCACGAATGAACCGAAGAGCAACGGCTGGACCTGGTGCGCGAGTATCCGATTGCCTGGTTGGGGCGGGGCGGTGAAAAGCGCGGGACGCATGGGTCTCGCGAATGCGCGACGCGTGGTACTCGGGCTGGTGGCGTGCGCGCTCTGGAGTACTCCCGCGTATGCACAACAGGCAGACGAGGTCGAGTGGCAGCCGCACTGGACCCGCTTCCGAGGCTGGCAATACGGTGCCGGCGGCGCAATACTGGCCGGGACGATCGCCACCAGTTTTGCGGTTGACTTCCGAGACGATGGCGGAGCTTGGGAAAACGAGGTTGATAGCTGGGTGCGAGACCGACTCGTGGCCAGAAGCCGTGAGGGAAGGGACCGCGCACGGACCGTGGGCGATATCGGCTTTCGCGGCATGCTCGTGTACCCCTATCTCGTGGACACCCTCCTCGTGACGTGGGTGGGCCATGGTGCGGGCGACGTTGCCGGGCAGATGTTTCTGATCAACACCCAGTCATTCGCCTTGACCGCGATGCTGGTGATACCGCCGGAGAAATTCATCGCGAGGGCTCGGCCGAGTACGGAGCCCTGCGAACGTGACGACGAATACGAACGCTTCTGCGATGGTTCCGACGAGTTTGGGAGCTTTCCCAGCGGACACGCGGCCATTGCCGCCGCGGGCGCCGGTCTGACCTGTGTACACCATCAACACCTACCGCTGTATGGTGGTGGAATCGCCGACGCGGCGGCTTGTGTGGCTGCTTCTGGGCTAGCGCTGACCACGGGAGTTGCCCGGATAGTCAACGATCGCCACTGGTTGAGTGATGTATTGCTGGGCTCGGCAGCGGGCGCGGTGTCGGGCTACCTGGTGCCGTTGTGGCTCCACTATGGCGCCGGATCGCCAGCCGGCGCATTTCGCACCGGGCCGGTGCATTGGGCGCTCTTGCCCTTGGCTTCAGGGCAGCGTTTGGGGCTCGCGATGACCGGCTACATGTAAGAGCCACCAACCCGTTTTATTTTGGGGGCTAGTGAGTCTTTGTAGCTCATCGTAACCGCCGCTGACGAGTTGACTCTCACTGGCGTGTGCTGTCTGAGGTCCATCAATCCGGGTAACGAATACCCAGCCGCAGGGTGGCGCCCTTGTCGCTGCCCGGGCACGCGAAGGCGCCGCGCGCCAGCGCCTTCTGAAGACATGCACTCACGGCGCGGTTGGCGCCAGATGTCACCTTGGCTGCGGCAACCTTGCCCGTGGCGTCCACGGAGAGCTCGGCGGTGAGTTGCGTTCCAGCCTTGACCTTGCAGCGGGCGAGGGGAGCGGCCAGCGCGTCCAGGTTGTCCACCTGGAGCCGGCGCACGGAGCGGTAGCGCTTCTTGCCGCCCTCTTCGTACTTGATCGAGTCCCAATCCGCTTCGGCAAAGAGGCCGGTCACGTCGATGACTCGAAGCCGCGGGCGGGGCTTGCCCGCGACGTCCGGCGCTTCGTAGCTCATGCTCACGCGGCGCCGCCCCTGGCGTGCTTTGACGCCTGCCGACTTGGTCAGCGCCCCGCACAAGCAAGCCTCGCGCTTGCCTCGGACGCTGTTGGTGCTCTGCGCCTTGGGTAACTCGCAGCGCGTTCCTTCAATTAGCGCCGTCTCCTTGCGTTCGTCTGCGCCCGCGAAGCAGGCCGAGAGTTCTTTGCTCACGTCGAGCCAGCTTTCCGTTTCTTTGCGGCACTCGAAGAACGACTTCCTTTCGCAGATCTTCAGCGCGCCCCGGGTCTTCTCGCCCTTTGGTCCGCCTGATGCCCCAAGGCCGCCGAGCACACCCGCGTCCGAAGCTAGTTTCTTCAGAGCCACGAAGGCCGCGCGGTACGCGGGGAGTCGACCCAACTTGCGATCCCAGGGAGCTGCGAGGGACTCGCTCGCGTTGTAGCGGTTGACCCGAACCCAGAGCTCACTGCCGCGCTTCTTCATGCCAGATACGAACATCAGTTCGGTCCAGCGCCAATTCTTGTTCCGAGCACGCCGCGACAGCGGCGACTCGTCATAGGCACAGGCTTGCCCTGCCTTGTTCACCGCTTTCAGTTGAGCATCGACTTCGCTCAAGGAGAGCACCTCGTATTCCGTCGCCAGACCCTTCATGCGCTGGAACAGCTCACTTCGAACTTGCGCGCGTTCCCTCCGGAACAGCTCCGGGTCCTTGATCGGCAACACGGCCAGCTTGCCCGAGGCTTTCGACTTGCCCGCCGGTGCCGCTTGCCCCGGAAGCACCGGCGCGACATAAGGCTGCGGCGCGGCGGTTGGCGCTGCCGCTGGGGGACACGCTGGGCAGCGCGGGTTGCAGCCGCCGGCCGCGGCGAGCGAGAGCGCAGAGGCGGTGAGTGCCAGGGCGCGCAGTGCCTCGTTGAGCCTGGACATGCGATGCGCAAGTATCAGAATCGGGCCGGAATGTCCGCCGTTCTGTGTCCCAGAGCGAATCGGGCGCCCTAGAAACGCAATTCCCCAGCGGCGCCGCGACTTCGATAGGGCCGCTGGGGACCACTTCATCGAGTCGCGCTGCGCTGCCATTGCCCTAAGTGGGTATCGCCTCCCGCCTCGGCTGGTGTCGACGTCGGCGCTTCGTCCTGTAGCTCAGCCGCCGAGCTGTGCATGACTGTGCGCGCACGAGCGAGCACAGTCATGCACAGGGCAATTCGGCTCGAATGTCGCTGGCGCTGCGGGCATGCCAATTGCAGACACCAGGCGCATGAAGACACTTCCTCTCGCACTAGCCGTCTCACTCTCAGCATACGCTGCCCTGTCGCTGTCCGCTCCAGCTCCGGCGCTCCCACTGGAAGCCAAGGCCAAGCCTGATCCGAGTGGAGGCGCGAAGCCAAAGAAACCCAAGCTGAATCTGCGCACGCGCACCAACAACTTGGGAGCGGCGACTGCGCGCAGGTTGCGCGCGACCAACGCGCACCGTGTCGGCGGCAGTGGTGGCTTGCACTGGTACTGGCACATGGATGGACGGGAGTTGCGAGCGAAGCTCAAGCACACGAATCCGGGGGCGCCCGCACTCTATTTCACCACTACGATTCTCCGCCTTGACGGATTGAAGAGCGTGAGGGCGGAGGGCAATCGACTCCGGCTGACCTGTCACGAAGGCCAGAAATGCGTGGCCAAGGTGACTCGCAAGGTAGCCGGGGCGAGCGATACGGAGTGGCAGACCGGCATGCTGTGGGAGGTTACACCCAAGTCCGAAGCCGTGAAGCTTGCCGCCCAGCTCTCGAAACTTGCGAACATGTGCTTGCGATTGGCGATCGGCGAGTCGGTGAACAGGCGTAAACCCATTGGCCCGAAACCGCCACAGCGCAAGGCGCCGAAGCGCTGAGCGTTCGCGCCGGATCCGTTGCGGTGGTTGCTGCTGCAGCAGCTGGCCTGGCGGCCTACCACTGAGTGGATCGAAAGACGGCTGGGGTCATATGTTGAGGACGATGAGGACAGCGGGGTCTGTGCCGGGTTATGCCGAGGAATGCGCTATGTCAACGAGAAGACCCTTCCGGCGGCGACAGTCCGTCGGCCGTCCCAATGAACTGCATTGGATTTGACGACGGCCCCTTTGCCCACGAACACCGCGGGGACGTGCCTCTAGTAGGGGTCTTTTGCGCTCGTACGCGCGTGGATGGCGTGCTGCTGGGCAAAGTGCGGCGGGATGGCGTGAACTCCGCGCGCAGCATGGCAGCGCTCGTGCAGCGTTCGACCTTTTCTCCCCAAGCCATCCTGCTGCAAGGAATCGCGGTAGGCGGCTTCAACGTAGTGGACGCGCGACGGCTACACGATGCGTTCGGGGTGCCGGTTCTGGTCGTGATGCGTCGGGCACCGAACTTGGGTCGAATCAAGCGGGCGCTGTTCGACAAGGTGCCCGGTGGCGCGCGCAAGTGGCAATTGATCGAGCAGCTCGGCCCTCCGGAGCCTCTCGAGGATGTGTTCGTTCAACGCGTCGGCCTCGATCGCTCCGCCGCGCGGCGCCTGCTGCGAGCGACCACCCTGCACGGCAACTTGCCAGAGCCGCTGCGCGTGGCGCACTTGATTGCTGGAGCGTTGGGACAAGGCGTGAGCAAAGGCGGTGCGTGAGGTGTGCGCACAGTGCGCGCACACCTTGGTTACAGTTCCCATTTGGGGGAGTACTCAGGTCTGCGGTTGGGCACGGCAATTGCTCGTCCGCCTTGTCCAGCGGCAGGCCTTGCGCCGTAGGAACCACAAGGAGAGACGATGAAATTTCCGCTTGTCACGCTTACACTGATTGCCCTCTGTTCAGTCATCGGTAGGGCCGACGCGGCGCCAGCTCCCTCGGCACCTCCGGGCGTCAAGGTCGTCACAACCCTGGCACAAGCGGTTCGCAATTCGGCGCGGCCGCGAGGCTTTGGCTTCGTCACAGCCTGGGCGGGCAGTGCAGGCAAGGTCCTGCTCGATGTTCGCCTTCGCCCAGATGGCACTACGGTGGTTCGTTACCGAGGCAAGCGCAAGAAGGCAGGCAAGCTCGTGGCGTTCACGGGGAGCTTCCGTGGCAAGCTGACGCCCAATCGCAGGAGGTTGAGCAATGCCTACGGCTTCATCTCCTTTCCGAAGGCCGCCCCAAGCAGCGGGCGCTCCGCCAAGGCGTGGCCTGGCTCCGAATGGCGCACCAAAGGGTTCGTCTGGGGTGGGGAGGGCGACCGCTTGAAGTTCTCCTTTTCGGCGAAAGGTTTCGACGTGCCTCTCGTGGGCTTTGATGTGCCTCTGGTGGGATTCGATGTGCCGCTCGTGGGGTTCGACGAGCCAACTCTCTTCCGCGACGTGAAAGTCAGTGCTCTGGGTGGTGGCCTCAGGGGCGTCGCGGTTACGCGAACCCTCGGAGGCAAGACGTACGTAACCTACGTGGTGAACCCGGGAGGCAAGAAGTCCATCGTTCGCACGCTTGTTGGAACTGGCGGCAAGAGGCTTCGGTTTGGCGACTCCGCGGGTGCTCTGAACATCAAGGCGCCCGCCGCGAGAACTGGGACCAATCCGTCCACCGGCGTCAAGTCCGCGCTTCGCGGCACGCTGAGGGTGCGCGTGGGCACGACTTGGAAGACAGCGTCTCTCCAGCTGGAGCAACTCGTCGACGCAGACGAAGTCGCCAAATGACCGTGTACGGGAGCTGCGCGCACAGCGTGCGAGCGGTCTGCGCACAAGCACTTCCGCAGGGAATGCTGCAAAGCGCGGGGGCACGCATTTTGCCAGCGTGCTGGCATGAAGACTCACACCATATTGGTTCTTTTGCTGTTGACGGTGTTGCTGGCCTGTAAGTCCCGAGGCGGAGAAGGAGACAACCAAACGGCGGCTGCTGCCAGCGCGTCGCCGCAGACCCGGAGCATCGCCGTTGGTTCGACCGTCGTCGGTAGATGGTCGGGCCTCAGCTTCTACGAAGGCAAGGTGAGGGCATTGGAAGGCAGCCGGACAACGGTTGCCTGGACAGACGGATCTACGCCCAGCGCGGTGGACTCTGGCGAGGTCTTTCTGATTCCGCAGGTAGGCCACAGCCCGAAGGTCAAGAACGGCGACCACGTCCTGGCTCGGCGTGGTTCAGGATCGCGCTGGAATGGCGCTCGGGTACAGAGCGTTTCCGCGGACACGATAGGCGTAGCGTACGTTGAAGGGGGGAAGGGCGATGTGGCGCCGCACCAAGTGATCGCGCTGCCGGAGCACCTTCAAAAGGAACTAGCGGGCAATGTCGCGAAGCGCGACTTTCTCGCGAAGGCTCAGGCTAGGCGCCCGCCTCGCCCGAAAGGTTTTCGGCCGCAGCCGGGCCAGCGCGTGTTGGGAGTTTGGGGATCAACCTGGTACAGTGGTGTAGCGCGCAGCGCCGGCGCTTCAGGAGCCAAGATCGCCTGGGACGATGGCACTTCACCCTCTTCTGTCGAATACGACAAGGTAGCGCCGTTCCCGTCGGGAGAGTCCAAGCTTGCTGCTGCGGACGACCTGGTCTTGGTGAAACCTCAGTCCGGACACAGTTGGGCGTTTGCTCAGGTCGTCCGAACCGAAGCGGACTCGGTGTTCGTCCAATTGGCCACCGGTACTGAGCGGCGACTGTCCAAGAAGGAGTACGTGATCCTCGAGTAAGTCACCAACGCACGGGGACGGGCCAGGCAGATTCCTGGCCCGGCTTCCAGTCGCCGAGCTGCCCGTGGCCGTTGCCACCCCAACACTGAACCAGCCCGCTGCTCGAGCGGGCGCAGGTATGGTTGAACTGCATGGAAAGCTCGACCAAGTCTTGAACGTTGACGACCGGTGTCGGTGTTGTTTGTTCGGTGCCGCTGCCTAGGGTTCCATTTCCCAGCGAACCGACTTGATTGTAGCCAGTGCAGCTTGCGGAGGCTCCATGGAGGGCACACGTTTGTCGATTTCCCGCGCTGGTGCGGGAACCCGATGCAAACTGAGTGGGTGTTGCAAACCCTCGGTCTCCAAAGTCACCGACGCCGAGCCCGCCGAATTCGTTGGCGCCCCAACAATAGGTAGTTCCCGCCCCGGTGGTTGCACAAGAATGAAAGGCGCCCACCGCGATGTGCTGTACATCGGCGAGGGGTGTCGAAGGAGCCGTGAGGACCGTGGACGGCTTGAGTCGTACCTGCCCGCCCGCCTTGTCACCGATCTGCTGCCGTTGGTTGCGTCCCCAACACAGGACTTGCTTGGACTGACTGATTGCGCAGCTGTGCGCCTCACCAACCGCGACCGCAAGAGTCCCGGTGACGCCGGCATCCGTCGCACCTTCCGCCGCGCTAGTCGCGCCGCCTCCGAGCTGGGCGAAGCTATTCTGCCCCCAACAGCTGACGCGACCTACGTCGTCGCGGATGCAACAGTGAAAGAAGCCGCAACTGAGTTCGGCAGCCTTGCTGATGCCGGCGACTTGCACGGGCATCAGATGGACAGACTCTGGAGAATTTGCGCTGATCTGCCCAGCGGAATTATCTCCCCAACACCACACTTCTCCCGATGTCGTCAATGCACAACTGGACTTCCGACCCAGGCTGACTTGTTTCACAGCCGTCAAGCCAGCGACTGGACCTGGTCGCAACTCGAACGCTGTCAGCTTGCCGCGACCGAGTTCGGCGTTCTGGTTCGCGCCCCAGCAATGGACCGAATCGTCCTCCAGCACGGCGCAGCTGTGTTCCCAAGCAAGGCCCGTGGCGAGGGCTCGAACAGCTTGGCACGCACCCTTGCTGCAGGCGGCTGACGGCAGCGCACAAGTAGTGGGCTGTGTCCAAACTCCGTCGTCGCAAACCTCAATCACGTTGCCGGCACAACGCGGCGGCTCGTCGAAGCATTCCGCCACGTCTGCATCGGCATCGGCGGAAAAATGATCCGTTGACGCGTCGTTCACCTTCACGGGCTCAGAAGCTGGTCGGCTCTCGATATCGAATATGGCCTGGCAGCTCGCTGGGAGTAGTGCCGTCGCCATCAGTACGAGTGCGGCGTGAGACGTCGTGAAAATTCTGGATTTGGCCACGGGTTGCACGATGCCCTCGCCCGCCCAACGTTGCGGCGACGTTCCCCATCCTACACCGCGCGGACTGCTCGTTGCAGTCGTTACGATCCGCGAGCCGTGAACCGCGGCCTTGGCCGTCGTCGAGGTCGGCGTGGGAGTCGAGCCGACCGTGCACGGGCGGAAGAGGGCATGCTAACCTTGGCCAGCACTGCTCGTGTTTTTCGCACGCGTTTTGTACTCGGATTTATGGGCCAACTACCACGGCAGACAACCACCTGTGCGTCGGAACGGACTTGCCGACCGCGCTGGCTCGTCGGCTCGCTGACCCTCGCGGCGTGTCTGCTCACGGGTTCGGCCGACGGGCAGACCTCGACATCGGCGGTTGCCGAGGCTCTGTTCCAGGAAGCTCGCGAGCTCATGCGAGATGGGGATTTTGCCACAGCATGCCCGAAACTGGAGGAGAGTCAGCGCCTGGATCCGAAAGGTGGCACGCTCCTGAACCTAGCCGTGTGCCATCAGCGCGTTGGTAAGAAGGCCACCGCGTGGACCGAGTATCGCCAGGCCCTGGCACAGGCAGTGCGCGAGGGACGCCCCAAGCGGGTGGAACTTGCGCGCGAACGCTTGGAGGAATTGGACTCGCAGCTCAGCCGTATCGTGCTCGTCGTGCCAGAGCCCGCTCGACTCGACCGTCTCGTCATTCGCTTGGACGGAACGGTCATTGGTCGTGCTGCGTGGGGCTCCAGGATCCCCGTAGACCAAGGTCGGCACACAGTCGTCGCGAGCGCACCGAAGCATGAGAGCTGGACGTATTCGTTGGAGGTGGGAGAAACGAAGACCGTGCAAGTACGAGTAGCTCAGCTGGAGCCAACGCCACCCCCCCGACCTCTGCCGGCAGCCAAACCCACCATGAAGGGCGAAGCTGTCCCACCGGGCACTTCGGGCGCGGCTCAGGCTGATGCCAGCCCACCCACCCTCGGCTACGTGCTCGGCGCCGCGGGGCTGGCAAGCTTGGGTGTGGGCACCTACTTTGGCATCAGGGCCGTGCAGCTCGATCAGGAAGCAGATGAGGGTTGTCGTGATGGCTGCAACGCTGAAGAAAGCCGCCTGAGCGACTCTGCCGTGCGGAACGCGTGGCTCGCGAATGTTGGCATTGGGCTTGGCGTTGTCGCGACAGGGCTGGGAGCCTACTTCATACTACGCGACCCGCCCAGAGCATCTCAGGCCCAAACCCGTCTATCCCTTCGTCTCGGGTTGGGCCACGCTAACCTGCGGGCGACGTTCTGAGCGCTGGGCCGCCAGGCAGACGCGCTATACTCGCAGGGGTGAAAGCGAGCGATTCCACGGGGGACGAGATAGAGCGGGGCGGCGCTTCGTACGGAAAACAGCCGCAGCACCTTGCCCTCGCGATCGGCTGGAGTCGGGCGGAGCCTCAGCGAGCGGGCGAGGTCACGCTGTTTCCCGCGGGCAGCGGTGCGCGGCTCATCGGACGCGGGGGTGCACGGGAGGATGATCCCGCCGAGCGAGTGCGGTTTGCGCGCCAGCGACCGGGGAACTGGGAGCCCACGGGTGATCTAGAAGGGAGTGCGCTTTCACGTGCACAGCTCTTGGTGACGCCCAGCGCCGGTGTTCTGAAGGCACGGCGGCTCGGTCGACTTGTGATGCGCGTGAATGGTGCTCTGAAGCAAGAAGCGGACTTGAAGCCAGGCGATACGGTGATGCTCGGCGGTCAGCTACTGTTGATTTGTGTGCGCCGGGCCGCGCGCATTGCGCCCCTGAAGCGTCTGCCAAAGTCAGCGATCCGAGCGTTTGGTGACGCGGATGCCTACGGCATGATCGGCGAGAGCCCCACGACTTGGGCACTGAGGGAGAGTATTGCGTTTGCCGCCCTCTCCAAGCAGCACTGCCTCGTGCTTGGTGAGAGCGGCACCGGAAAAGAGTTGGCCGCCAGAATGATCCATGAGCTGGGTGTTGGCGCCTCTCAGGCCATGGTGTCGCGCAACGCGGCCACTTTTCCAGAGGCTCTCGTCGATGCGGAGCTTTTTGGGAACATCAAAGATTACCCAAATCCTGGCATGCCCGGGCGTCCCGGGCTCATTGGTGCTTGTGACAAGTCCACCCTGTTCCTGGACGAAATCGCGGAATTCCCGGAAGCGCTGCAGGCCCACTTGCTTCGAGTCTTGGATTCCGGCGGAGAGTACCAACGGCTCGGGGATGCTCAGACGCGTAGCTCCAACTTCCGACTCATTTGTGCCACCAACCGTGGCCCCGGGGATTTGCGCCACGATTTGGTCGCTCGCTTGAAAATCCAGGTTCGAATTCCGACTTTGAAGGAGCGCTGTGAAGACGTTCCCCTACTGGTCCGAAGCATGCTTCGCGGAATGGCCAAGCAGAACCCAGAAATCGCGGGAGCGTTTGTCGACCGCTCGGAGCTGGAAGAGGGACAGCCGCTACTCGAACCAGACCTGGTCGACCGGTTGGTGCGGCACTCCTATCAGCATCACGCGCGGGAGGTTGAGAGCTTGTTGTGGCAGGCGGTGCGCGAAAGCACTGGCGACACGGTCGAAGCAACACCCTCCGTGCTCGCTGCGCTGCGCGACACGTCTCCTGACAGAGAGGAGAACACACTTCCAACACCAGAGGAGGTGCGTGCAGCCCTCGATCGGCATGGTGGAAACCAGTCTCGGGCGTTTCGAGATCTTGGGTTGAAGAACCGCCATGCGCTGATCCGCTTGATGAAACGCTTCGGTGTGGAGCGCGGGGTGCGGTCGTGACTCGGGACGACACACAGCCCGCTCTCGATGATGCCGGGGTTCCCAAGGTGGGTACCGTGTTCATCGAGCGTTACCGCATTCTGGGTGTGCTTGGTAAGGGCGGAATGAGCATCGTCCTCGAGGCGGAGCAGTTGCCCCTGGGACGCATTGTCGCGATCAAGTTCCTCCGCAAACACAGCGCCAAACGCGCGGCGAGACTGATCCGCGAAGCGCGCACGGTTGCCGCTCTACAGAGCTCCCACGTCGTGCGGGTGATTGAGGCAGGGCAGGTCGAAGACATCGCCTACATCGCCATGGAGCGGCTTCAGGGTTCGAATCTTCGAGAGTTGCTCATTGCTCGCGGTGTGCTTCCAATCGCGGATGTCGTGCGCTTTGCTCTGCACGCTTGTGAAGCCCTTCATGAAGCCCATGAACGCAGCATCGTGCATCGAGACATCAAGCCCTCCAATCTGTTTGTTTGCAACGGAGACGACGGAGAATCGATCCTGAAGATCTTGGACTTTGGCGTTTCGAAGATCGGATCGCCTACACTTGCTAGAGAGGCATTCACCGAGACCGGTGCGCTGCTCGGTACACCGCTATACATGGCGCCGGAGCAACTACGAAGCGCACGGGCGGCCGACGTGCGCAGTGACATTTGGAGCCTAGGGGCTACGATATTCGAATGCGTTTCGGGTCGGCCTGCCTTCGAAGCCGACAGCCTACCGGGGCTTGGCGCATCCATTGTGTCGGATGACCCACCAGATCTGCTCGAGGTGCGGCCGGATGCACCCGCTCAGCTTGCTGAGATCGTGGCTCGTTGCCTAAAGAAGGACCCAGCGTCACGCTACGCCAGTGCGCAAGATCTCTTTCAGGCTCTCGAACGACTGTCGACGCAGCTTCGAGAACGCCCACCGGGACAAGTTGTTGTTGGCGCGCAGTCGCCCGCCAACTCGGACGAAACGGAAACCGAAGACACTCCCGGGGCGTTCGGTCTCGGACGGGTGTTGGGCAGCGACCCTGCTGGCGCCGAATCGAGCGCCGGGCCGACCCAAACCAGCGTGACCGTCCCGCTGTCAGTTGCTCAGAAGGCGACGCGGTGGCCGTGGTTGGTGGCTGCTGTAGCCGCGCTGGGTTTCGCCGCTTGGGTGCTTGGTTCCGGCCCGATCCTGGGCGGAGTCAATCCAGCTGGGGGCAAGAAGTACAAGGCAACCCAGGTGACGCGCAGTGCGGGTGCCACGCTTTCCGGAACGGTTGCGTCCGGGCACGCGACAGACGGACCCGGTAGTGCCGCAACGCAGGCCGCGTCAGCAAGCGTTGATGCGCCAACCGCGTCGCCGCCTATAAGCAGCGCTGACAGTGTTGGGTCGGCACTGCAGCACGCGCATTCGACGCCTTCTCGAGCATCCAAGAACTCCGACAAGCGCTCCCGTGCTACCAAGCCAGTGCTGACCACTGCCGACAAGTCGAGGCCAAGCGCGCCTGCCAGCTCGACACCCGCGCCGGTCAGCTCGGGCGTGGACCCGCTTGAGTTCCGCGACTGAGCCCCGTAGGATTGCTCTTCGTGCATAGTCGCACATTCACACCCTTGCTGGTCGCGGCGCTCGCTTCAGAGTTGGTTGCTTGCGGGACCAATGATGCTGGGCCGGCCACACCCGCGACCGTCGAGGCAGGTGCCGAGGGCGGTGATGGACAGACCGTCTGCGGTAACAATGAAGAGCTATTCGAAGGTCGCTGCGTCGACCCCGTCCGGCGCTATGAACCCGAGCAGCCCGTGGATGTCGACAACGTCGTCAGTTTCGGCAGTCACGACACCGACCTCTTAGACCTACCTCCCCCGCCAAAGAGCGGCTTCCGTCTCGTCCTCCCGGAGCGCGCCCTGACACCTGGAGAAGAGCGCACCGAATGCGTGGCGTGGCCATACCCAAAGCTCGCGAACAGACACGTCTACTCCGTGGTGATCCACGTCACGTCTGGGCTGCATCACGCCAATCTGTTGGGAGTTAGCTATAGCGACGAGGGGCCAAGCCCGTATCCGGGTTGTGCAACCAACCAAGGCGAGCTGTCCAAGCATATCGTCAGCGCCGTGTCCGGAGACATTCCTGACGTGGTGTTCGCCAACTCGACAGCGATTCGCGGAAGCGAAGCGCTCACATTTGCACCGGGCCTGGCGTTCAAGCTGACCACGGAAGGTCGCGAAGTTGCGAGTGAAGTGCACTGGCTGAACGCGAGCACCCAGACGGTGCGCGCGCAGGCTGTGTACGACGTGTACACGATGCCCGCGAGCGAGGTGACCGAGGACTTGGTCCCGTACTACTTCGACAACCTGGCCTTCGAGGTGCCCGCAAAGTCCAAGGGTGACGTCACTACCGAGTGTGCTCTGTACGGCGGGAATTTCGTTACCATGATGCCCCACACCCACAAACGCGCCGAGGCGGTACGCGTCGACTTGGTTCACGCGGACGGGACGAGCACCAACGTGCTCGATAAGGGGGCTTTCGATACAGAAACGGACATCAAGGTGTTCGATAGCCCTGTCTCCCTAGCTGGGGTGAAGAGCATTCGTTACACATGCAGTGTGGTGAACGACCTAGCCAAGCCCATCGTTTACGGAATCGGCGAAAACGAGATGTGCACGCTGTTCGGATACATGTATCCACCTCAAAGCCAAACCGTCGGCATTCAAACTACCGCCGCAGGTTGCATCGCCGGTCACCTGGGGCTGCATCGCTAGAAGCGCTACTTCTGTACCTCGAGTGATGAGCACACGCTCTCGATCAGGGACTCGGCACGCTTTGGGTCGAAGGTCTTGTCGTACTTGAACCCCAGGAAGACGTAGTGTTTCGGCGCGCGCTCGAACACGTAAGATTCGGAGATGGTCGGGCGGGGGATGCTGCCGCTGGACCTGTCGCCGCTGGTCTTTTTGCCCAGGATGGTCCGCTCAACCTTGGACTCCGCGGGCTTGGAATCGGCCAAATAGGTGGACCGGCCCATCATCAACAGAGCGTAGACGTCGCCGCTCTCCGCCGGCCCACCCGCGCCGGCCGGAAACTCCGACAGGATCACACGAACCGCTGTCCCTCACTGCCCTCGAGCCTGAATTCCTTGGCCGGCATCGCTTTGCTTCCGGTGTCCTCTTTCTTGGGAAGCGCTTCGACGGGTTGAAAGTTCATGCCTGCCGCCCCGGTACACCACCTTAGCCTTTGCGCTCGGCGTGGTTGGTGCGGAGCCCGCTGGGTGCACCGCCGGTGCACACTTACGAATGACGGCGTGCGCCGCGTTCGCACGGTGGGCGCACACTCACGAATGACCAGGGTCAGACGGAGCCGTGCTACGCCTCATCGCTGGAGCCCTCAGGCGGAGCGCGAGTCAGGAGTAGTGCGGAAAAGGCCTCTGCGAAGGTCCGCTCCGTCCGAGCGGGCTCGACGCGAGGCCTTCTACAACAGCTGCAGTGCGAAGATCCGCTGTGCCAGAAAAAACGCCCCTCTCAGTGTGATCCCGGCGTGATCAGAGCGTGAATTCCGGTCCAGCCCCTGGCGCATCGAGGGGGGGTCGCGCCAGAACTGCGTACGGTTAGCAAGCAATGACCCACCGAGGAACCATGACTCTCAGGTACGCATCGACGACGACTCCTTCGAAACCGTCTGTCCCGGCTCAGCCGCGCCCGGCCGCGGCCAAAAGCCGCGCCACGAGCTTGAGCAAAGCCGGCGCCTTTGCACTGGCGTTGGCCAGCTGCCTGGTGGCCTGCGGTGGCGACGACTCGTCTTCGAGCAGCAACACCGGTGGCAGCTCGGGTGCGGCCGGTGCGAGTGGCGCCGGCGGTGCAGGCGGAGCTGGTGGCGCCGGCGGTTCAACGGGTAGCGATTGGTTCGACGTGTGGCGCGAGGCGAAAGATGCGGTGCGCAAGAGTCCCGACCACTTGATCGCTCGCTCCGAAGAAGTGGTCGCCACCAAGGACCCGACCAAGATCTACGAGTTCGTGCGAGATCGAATTCAGACCGTGCCTCCGACCAACGTCAGCGTCTTCAATTCGGTGGCAAACTCGTCCTACTACGGTGTGCGGGGGACGCTTCGCGGCGGCGCCGGGTCGCCGCGAGACAAGGTAGAGGTGCTCAAGAGCCTCTACGAACAGGCCGGCTTCGAAGCGACCATCAAGCAGGGCAAGCTCGAACCCTCGAAGCGCTCCCTGGCGATCCTCTTTCCCCGAGTCGTGCGCCCGGCGTTTCAGATCGCCGACGCCGACAATACGGCAACGCGCTGGCAAAGCATGGTCGGCGTGCAGGCCCCGGACAATCCTTTCTCTTTCGTCGACCAGGACGGCAGCCAGACCAAGGCGCTGGCCACCAAGCTTTCCGTCCTCGTCACGCCTCCTGCGGTGCTCGAAGACGTGAGCGACTTGCTCGGTCACAACTTCCCTGCGGTCGTCGTGACGATCAACGGGACCGAGCAGTTCGCCAACCCAGTCGTTTCCGATGGCAAGTTTGGCGAGAGCTATATGGAGGGCAACCCCTTCTCGGGCAATGCTCCAACGTCCACGGATGTGACCGTCAAGCTCTGGACCCGCAAGGCCTTCGGCCCAGACAATAAGGACCCCATCGACCTGGTCGAGAAGACGTGGAAGGCGGAAGAGTTGGTCGGGCGCCGGGTCAGCGTGCAGGCGCGACCGCCCTTGCCCTTCATTCAGATGATGCCGGCGAAGATCGAGGAGGTCACCACGTTCATACCCATGCTCAGCGTGGAGGGTAGCGACCTCAGCGTCGAGGACGGCAGCAAGTTCACCGAAATTGGCGACGCCTTTACTCTGCGAGGCGACCGCTTGGCGTGGAATGCCGACGGCACCGTGACCCTCAATGGCGTCAAGTTCAGCGATCCCGCAAACCCCAACGCGGTTGCGAGCGTCGACACGCTGAGTGTGGTTTCCGTCAACGCCAAGACATTTCCCAACGTGCGGGTGCAGTTCGCGGCGCTCGACAAGGCGGGAGACTACGTTCCGGGGCTCACCGCCACGGATACCTACCTGGAAGAGGAGGGCGCGCGACTGGGTGGTTCACTGCGCACGCTGCCAACTCAGCGTCGCATCTTGTTCCTGTATGACGGTTCGGGAAGTGTCGATCCGCAGTTTCGCGGGGCGAACCTGAAGCCCTTCGTGTCCAACATCGCGACGACGGTTCTGGCGGACCCGAATACGGTCATGGCCGTGGGTGCAATCGATACACCCGAAACGCATCCTTTCGTCGGCACCGTCGCGGAGATCGAGACTCAATATGACAACACCCTCGCGGTGGGGTCGGATGTATGGAAGGGACTGAAGCGTGGCGTGCAACGCGACGTGGATATGGTCATCCTCGTCAGCGACTTCGACAGCACGGATACCAAGACGCCCGAGATCGAAGCTACCCTGCTCCAAAGCGACGCCACGCTTCTGGCGCTCGGAGCCGGCGCGGTCTCCCCGACCGAGCTGTCCACCATGAACGAGATGGTCAAGCTTGCGGGCGGCGCGGCTGCCACCGTCACGGACCACACCGCCGCGCTGGCCCAGGTCACGTCCAACTTGCCGGGGCTGAGAGCGAACTACGAGCTGAGCTACCGTGCTCCGACGACCGGACCAACCCAGCGAAAAGTCGACGTGAAACTCAGCGGCGCGACATCGACGGACAACGGCAACTACACGGCGTTGCCCACGGATGCGCCGCCGCCTGCTCTCGTTGGACTGTACCTCACGGTCAGGGTAGGCAAGCGCGAAGTCACCCGCACCCTGGCGGGCATCGAGCCTGATGAAGCACCCGAATCTGGCAGGGCCCTCGATGCCGATGAGGTGCACGCCGCCCTATTCGGCTCTACGACGCTGGTCTTCGAGGGCGCGGCGCCGCCCATGGCGATCATTGCCGAGGATATGTTGCAGGCCCGTCTGGCCCATGAGTCCGCTTGGGATTCCCGGGACGACCTAAAGGCTTTCGCAGATGCCTGGCAAGCTGGTGTGCCTTCGCTGCCGGCCAAAGCCTTGGGGCTCAACATGCCACTGTCGGCTCCCGACGCGTCGGAAACCACCTTCCCCACCGGTGTGCGTGTCACCGCGTTCCAGCGGCAACCAAGGTTCAAGGCCGCCTCCCTGGACAAGATCGACTTGATGCCGTTTTCCCCCTACCGGACCATTGGTCAAGCGCCGGCGGCCGCCTGGCAGACCAATTTCGAGCGCACGACGGCGCAGGCCATCCACGAAGCGGGGCTGTACGACACGAGCACGGTCTCGCTTCTCGGAAGCCAAGAGCTGGAAGTGGTGCAAGCTAACCAGCTCCACACACACTTCAAGGATGCACCCAACGCTGCCGACTGGAAGCGCATCGCGGAGGGATACTTCTGGGACGTTAGCAAGACCTACACGGCTATCGTGCCCAAGAGTGGAGCGCCGGTGGCATACTATTCGGTACACATGCCCACGGGCACCGTGCGTGCCGTGCTGCCCGATGGCAGCGGCGGCGGTAGTTCGACGCGGGGCAAGGCGGAGTTGGAGCTGCGGCTCAAGGTTCTGGAAGCCCTGGACAACCTCGCCAATCTGGCTGGTTTCGAGACCGGTTTTTGGGTTGCCCTCGAAATCGCCAAGGCCAAGCAGGTCGCCTACGCCACCCTCGCAATCCTGAACATGGAAGGTTGGGACCCCAGCAGTGCGCCCGAATGGACGCCTGAAGGTGCGGGCACGAACCTGTTGTGCGGCTCGATTCGCGACGCTGGCTTCTCGCGCCTACCCGGCACCGCAGGCGCCATTCTGGGCAAGATCAACCGCGCCGCGTGGTTCGCCCTGGGCGGCAACGACCCCCTGTGCGACTGAGTCTTGGGAGCCGCCTGTAACCCGGCGCGACTGCAGTCGGCGCGCTTGTGACGCGCTTCGTGATGCCCGAAGGGGCAATGTCCGAAGGGGTGCGTTCCTGGCTCTGTTTGTCCAAACGCCCGCGTTGAACTCGCAAATCGTGACAAATCGAGAGGTTTGACGCAGTCTGGGCGCCATGAGGTCAAACCTTTTTCTCTTGGGGGCGCTCGCCCTGGTGTCTTGTGGCAGCGACAGCAGCAACACGCCCGATGGAACGGGCGGAACGGGTTCCAAGGCCAGTTGCCAGAGTAGCAACACGATGACGTGGGCCGGAACCGAATATCACGAGGCCCAGAGCGCGATCGATCCTTCCCGCTGCGATCCGCAGATCGAGGCTGTGGCGTTCTCCGACTTCATCGGCTCAGGGGCGCCGGGCATCAACCTGGCTTTGCACTACGATCTGAATGCGACCACCAAGAAGTTCAGCGTAGTGACCATGAATCTAAACGCTGCGACCATCGGCAATTACCCATACGGGACTGGCACTATGGAATCGAGCGCGACCTGGCGTCAGCCGAGCGCTGATTGCAGCGCTGGAAGCGGCTCGGTGATGCTCACCGAATATACCGGCGTGGGAGGCATCGCCGTCGGCACGTTCTCCTTCGCCGACTTCACCGCGCTCGGAAGTGGAAGCTGTCCTGCGACCGTGACCGGTAGCTTCAGCATGTCCGTCGTCGACGGCGACTAGTCTGGTCCCTGACCGGTAGCTTCAGCATGTCTGTCGTCGACGGCGACTAGTCTGGTCCCTGACCGGTAGCTTCAGCATGTCTGTCGTCGACGGCGACTGGTCTGGTCCCTGATTCGCCGCCCACGCCCGCCCCGCACCGCGGGAGCCGCCAGGCTAGTCTGCGCCGACGGCGAAGTTCTGGCTGACTTCTGCTTGAGTCAGCGCCCGCGAGTACTCCGCCGTGAGGTGCAGCTCGCCGCGCCAGCTGCGGTTCAAGCTGTGTTCGTTGGCAAGACCAAGCTTGTAAGAATTGACCCAGGGGCTGAAGGTGCCACTCACGGTTCTGGTTCCCCGGATCGAACCATTCGGGTAGATCCTCGCCGAGCCGTCCTTGGCGCGGGTGTACAGCACGTGGGTCAGGTTCGTGGTCAGCGAACCCGCCGATGACGTGGTGGCGGGCTCCCCGTTGGCGTCGGTCGTCGTGGTGCGCAAGCGCATGTGGTAGCGGTTGCCTGCCTGACCCAAAGTGAAGTTGCGTTCGTAAGGGTTCTGCGAGAGCGTGAAGATGCGCGACGGGCCGCCCTGAGTCGTGTTGGCTGGCGCAACCCGGCTACGAGGCCAGCACTCAAGATGAGCGCGTTGGCGCCACGTCGCCGAAGCGCCAACTTTGCCCCCAAGCGACCCAACCAGCTCCGTCGCCGCAAACCACCGTCGGGCGCCCCAGTTGGCCCAACAGGCATCGCTCAGAACCGCCCCTGGAAACTCGCCGCCGCGCCAGAGCGCAGCGGCACGACGCCCACTCGTTTTTCTTCCTTCGAACTATCCAACACCAGCCAGGTGGCCACACCGCCCGCGATCAACGCGACGCCCAGAGATATGTCGGCGATCACGTAGTTGCGCTGCATGTCGTCGTAGTCGTCGTCACTGCAACGAGGCGCGCAGCTGTCTTCCAGATCTGACTGTTTGCTCTTCCCGGTGAGAGAAAAGTAGCCAAAGCTACCGAGCCCCACGACGGCGACGCTGCCAAGCACGTATGCGCCCACCGGAATCCTTCCGCCCGTGTCCTCCACGACCTTCTTGCGCCGCACCGGTGCGCGCTTCAGCTGCGGCTTGGGTTTGAAGTCGATGCCGACCAGCTGGTTCTTCTGACCTTCCACGGCGGTGATCGTCTTTTCGACTTCGCTGCCGTCGCTGCTGCGGAATGTTAACCGGTGCTGGCCAGGATCCAGGGGTACGGCAGTCGGCTTCAGTTCCCTCAGGAAGACCTTCCCATCCAGGCGCACCTCGACCGAGGACGTCGGCTGCCCCTTGGCATCTATGGCCTGAAAGACAACGCTGGGAATGCTGGCATCCAGCGATGAAAGTAGTTTCCCGCACTCCTCTCGCACCACGTTGGGGCATGAGTCCAAGGCGCATTTGACGAAACTCTCTCGGGCTTGCACCCACTTGCCCTTCTCTTTCAAGTGCTGCCCCGAAGTGTGCAAGGGAAACGCACGCTTCAGCGTCTTGAGCTGCGGTATGCAACGCGGGTGCCGTCAATGCGCTGGCGAAGGTGGTCGCGCCGAGTAGCCGCTGGATCGGTCGCATCGTCATGCGCTTAGTTCGGGCTGACGCGGAAGTAGTCGTGCTCAGCGGCCATCTGGTAGGTTTTCAATCCCGGAGCGCCGCTTGCGTAGGTCGAGTCCGAGATCGTGAGGTCCACATCCGGTTCCTCCGGAACCCAGCAGCGAAAGGTGTTGCCCTTCAGGGACACCTTCATGGTGATCCAGGCGTTGGGTGTGCTTGATAGCGAGGTTTCCAGCGCACTGGGATCGACCCTCGCGCAGTCTCGAAGGACACATCCGTTTTCTGCGAGGGCGGTTGACTCGGAGTCCCGGTTCTTTCCGGCAATTCTGGCACCGACGTTTGCGTCGCGGCAATGTCCGCCGTGGCCGCAGCGAGGCCCTCTGTGTTTGGAGGTGTCATGCCCTCGACGCGCGCCAGCTTTGCGCTGCGCTCATCGAGAGCGGCTTTGGCCACCTCTCGGACCCAAGCGCCCACTTCCCGGGTGGAGGCGTGCTTGCTGGCCTTCTCGATGGCGACAGACATCCCTTCGGCGGTCTGAAAGCGCTTGTCCGGATCCCGCTCGAGTCCCTGAAGCACGATGGCGTCCACAGCGCGGGACAAGGTGGGCACCACTGACGACGGGCGCGGGATCCGCTTTTCCAACACGTTCTTGAGCGTGTTGCTCGGCTGATTCGATGCGAACAAGCGCTTCCCGCAGAACACCTCCCAGGCAACCACCGAGGCCGCAAAGATATCCGTGCGCCGATCCACGCTGCCACCCGCGACCTGCTCCGGCGCCATGTAGGCCAACTTGCCCTTGATGCTGCCTTCGCCGGTGCTGTCGCTGAACCGGTTTGCGGCCTTCGCCACACCGAAATCCAAGACCCGCGCCACGCCGTCCGAACCGACCAGCACGTTCTGCGGCGAGATGTCCCGATGGACGATCTGTAGCGGTTCGCCGTTTTCGCCCTTCGCCTCGTGGGCCGCGTGCAGCCCATCGAGCAGGCCAGTCAGGATGGTTAGCGCGATGGGTGTCGGCACTCGGTCCTTCTGCGCCACGCTGGCGGAGACGAGCTTGGACAGGGATTGCCCCTGGACGTGTTCCATCACCAGGAAGACCTCGCCTTCGAGGGCCACCACATCCAGGGTCAGCACCACGTTGGGGTGATGGATCCGTGCTGCCAAGCGAGCTTCGTCCAAGAACATCCGCACGAATTCGGCATCGCCGGCAAACTGTGCGTGCAAGCGCTTGATGGCCACCGTGCGCGCAAATCCCACCGGACCCACCAGGCGCCCAAGGTGCACCGTCGCCATGCCGCCGGAAGCGATCTGGTCGAACAGCACGTAGCGTCCGATGCTGCGCCCGCCTTGTGCGCTCATCCCAACCAAAAACGCTAGCACACCTCTCGGGCCCCGGGCCTGAGCGCCGCTTAGCAGCCGGAAGTTGCCCATTAGCAGCCCACTTCGCCGCCACATCCAGTCAGGCTGGGCGGTTCGGAGCTCAATCCTCGCACGGCGCTGCGGACTGCTCGCGAATGGGCTTCAGAAGCTGCACGCGATTGGGCTCCGCAAGGGTCATGAGGACCTTGCGCGTCTCCTCCACGTTGTAGCCAGGACGCATCCAGGGTCGCTCGGTACGCGTGTGCAACACCAGGTTGTCTTCGACGACCGTGACCCGGATCTCCGTCAGCGCCGTGTGCTCCATCATGGGCACAGCACCGCCAGGTTCACTCGGGCCGTGGTGGAACTCTGCGCTCGTGCAGCCGAGTTCGATCCGCAACTTGGAGTGGCCCGTGCGCGGGCACTTGGTGTATCTGCCCAGGCCGAAGCGCTGACTCTCCCCTTCTTGCCCTCCGACCACCACGGCTGCGCGCACTTTCCCGTCCGGGCAAGCCAGGGCATGCAAAACCACTTCGTGCTCGCCGGGATCGAGGCTTTCCGCTGCCTTCGCGGATCGCGCCGCAGGGCGCAGAGGCGCAGCACCCGACCTGTCGGGTCGGGCTTGTGTGCCTTGTCGCGTTGGCGCGGGCTCTGGGACGGCAGAGGCTCGGGGCTGCGTGCATGCTAGCAACAACCCTACCGACGCAGCGGTGCTCAGGCATCTGGCTACCGATTTTGCCATCGCCCAACACAACTGACAGCCCTCGGCCAGCTTACACCCGAGCCCCGGGCCGGGGCAGCTTGGGGAGCCAGGCTCAGCCGCTTTCGAGCTCTTTCAAGTACTTGAAAAAGCCCGACGCGGGTTTGCTCATGTAGATTTCTCGGTGCTTCCAAAACTTGTGGGTGATGGGGCAGCGCCCGGCGCTGGCCTTGAAGGTCTTGGTTTCGACCAACTTTGCCGTGGCCGACTCGCGCACCTCGACCTCTATTTCGCCATCCCACATCTCGAGGGTCTTGGTCGTGAAGCGGCAATCTCGCTTCTTCTTCTTAGGCCTGCCGGTCACACATGCAACCAACTGCGTCCAGTTTGAAAGCGCGCACTTTCTGCGGTTCCGGCTGTTTGCCTTGCAGTGGCGCGATGAGTGACACGAGCTTGGTGCTGTAGTCAGCCCCCTCGAAGGAGTTGCCACTGCGATAGCTGCCCGGACACTTGAACGCGTCTGCGCCCAGGTCGAACTCCTCTTGCTGATCGTGGACTGTTTGACCCGCAACTCCTTGCCGCGCGAGCGAAGCTGCCGAGCTCCACGACCCGCACGAACGCTTGCATCGCTTCGAGGCGGTCCATATTCCGATTTTGGAATATATCTTAGTCAAAACCCGGCACTTTTTCGCTCAATGGGAATGAATACGCTGGCTTCAACGGTCTCGAGGGTCTGTCTCGGGTTACGGGCCCCGAGGCCATCGGCGCGAAGGAGCGAGCAATAAACAAGATCAGCATGTTGGGTTTGGGCGCAGTGGGCTTTCGGATGGCTGAGCGGTTGCTCGACGCGGAGAGTGCTGGCGAGCGCCAAGAGACGGCGATGGGTTTGTAGGAATCTACCTTTTTCGGGATTTGGCAAATCCTCAGCGCCTGGTGTGGACATTACTCGGGTATCACCTTGGAGGTACTCATGCGACTTCGGAAACTTACTTGGACTTTGGCCTTCGCCTGTTGCGCTGTCCCTCTGGGATGCAGCGATGATGCCCACGATCTGGGTGGCAGCGACGCCGGGACGGGCGGAAGCTCCGGCTCCGCGGGTAGCTCCGGCGCTGCAGGAAGTGCAGGTGGCACGGGTGGGGGTGCGGGCACTGCCGGGGCTGGTGGTAGCGGCGGCGCTGATTCCGCCTGCGTCAAGGCGGGCGGGAGTGTGGCGACCGCTGAGTGCTGCCTTTCCGCCGGGGACTTTCCCGATATGTGTGCTGTAGGAGCCTGCGGTTGTGGTCCCGGCTCCACTCACGCCGTCAAGGTGTGCAATTGCCCTGCGGGCACCTGCTGGGATGGCGCGACCTGTGCCAGTTCGGGTAGTGGAGGCGCCGGAGGCAGTAGTGGCGCGGGTGGCAGCGCCGGCGCTGGTGGTGGCGTGGCGACGTCTTGTGTGAAGTCGGGGGGCGTCGTCAGCTCCGGCTTGTGCTGCAAGGGCGGTGGAGATTTTCCCAACACGTGCAATGTCGGCGCTTGCGGTTGCAGTCCCGGCAACAGTAAGACCGTGCAGAAGTGTGACTGTCCCGTTGGGAAGTGCTTCGACGGCACGAATTGTATCTGAGCCCGAAAGGAGGCACGGAGCCCTTGCTGCTCCGTGCCGCTCAACCCCGGGCCCAGCCAATCTATTGGCGGCGCAGGTGCTCATGATGCTCGCACTCACCACCCCATCCCGTGCGTCCGAGCAATCCGCAACCAACGCCGCAGCGGTGCGCAGCTATGCTCTGGAGTATACCGCCGACGCGCGATGTCCCGCTGAGGCAGAGCTGGTCGCACGGGTCAAGCAGCGCAGCCATCGTGCCCAGCGAGTTGTCGGCTCCGCAGCAGTCACCGTTCGGATCGAGGTCGGCAGTGATCCTCCCCGAGGGACTTTGCGCTACGCCGAAGCCGGGGTCGAAGCCGAGCGCGAGGTCGAAGGTGCTGACTGCGACGAGGTGGTGTCGGCCCTGGCGCTGGTGCTTGCGCTACTCGTCGATCCCGATGCCGAAGCGCCAACCCCCGAACCGCCGTCCACAGCGACCACGTCACCTCGACTTCAACCGGCGACCAAGCCCGCCGCATCGGCACCCACCGCAGTCCGGCCCACCTTCGGCGTTCGCGGTGGCGCGGCGCGCGGCGTCGACCAGGGGTTCGTGCCATATCTTGGAGTCAGCGGCGGGGTTGTGTTCGAGTCCACGGCTCCGGTGCTTCCGGCGGTTCGTCTGGACATCCTGCTCGCCCGAGGAAGTGCCGAAAACTCCTCTGGGAGGGCCGAGCTAGAGTGGCTAGCTGCCCGCGCTGGGGTCTGCGTCGTCGTGGCGCCCGATGATGTCGTGTCGCCGAGAGCCTGCGCCACTTTTGAGCTGGGGCGCCTTTCGGCGCAGGGCACTCGAGTCGCGACGCCTCGCTCGGTAGCTGTGACTTGGTACGGGCCTGGCGCACAGCTGGGCTTGGGGGTGCGCCCTGTCGACCCCCTAACGCTGTCCGCGGAGGTCGGAGCAGTGGCGCCCCTCGTGCGGGATAGCTTCTTCTTTCGGCCAGACGACGAAGTTCACCAGATTCCGGCTGTCGCGCCCTATCTCGGACTTGCCGCGGAGACGAGATTTTGACGCCTCAGGCCGTTGTGGAGGCGGGTCCGGACAGCTCGAAGGAGCGCTTCGCGCATCTATTCCGACAACACTACACTTGGGTGTGGCGGCTGATCCGACGCCTCGGGGTCAGCGAAGCGCAGGTGGACGATGTCGCTCAACAGGTGTTCCTGATCGCGAATGACAAGTTGGGGCAAATCACCCGAGGCCGCGAGCGCGCCTTCTTGGCGGCAGCTGCCCAGCGGGTCGCGGCCAACGCGCGGCGAGGCGCAGCCCGACGCAAGGATTGTCCCGACGATGGTGAGGTTCAGAAACGAGCCAGCGACGCCACGCCCGAGCAGCTCTTGGACCTGAAGCAGCGCCGTGCACGACTCGATGGTTGGCTGGACGCCATCCCCGCAGAGCTGCGCGCACCCTTCGTGATGTTCGAACTCGAAGGGCATTCGCTGCAGGAAATCGCGAACATTCTTGCGGTGCCTTTGGGGACCGTGAAGACCCGTCTACGCCGAGCGCGCGCTCTGTTTTTGCAAGCCGCTGGCGTGGCGAAGCTAGGAGGTGACCTGTGAGGCACGAGCTGCGGCCCCTGCTCGGCGGCTCCCTGGAGCCCGAGCTGCAAGAGGTGCTCGAGTCGGCGCAAGGCGATGGTCCTTCGCCCGAGCAAGTGAAAAGTGCGGCGCTGGCTTTGGGGCTTCCCGCGACCATTGCGGGTAGCGTGGCGGCGGCCACGGCGGTCGGCGTGGCCAAGACCGGAGCCGGCGGAGCCAAGACCGCCATCTCCCTGTTGTTGGCGAAGTGGTTCGGGTCCGGAATACTCCTGGGGCTCGTGACAGCGACTGGCGCCTCCTACCTTGCGGAGTCGAGTGTAGCGCCGGATCCCGCCGCGACGCTGACGCCCACAACGTCGATGGCGGCGGTGGCACCGAAATCGCCGACTGCGCCGCCAGCGCAAGCGAGCGCGCACCCGGCTCCAGTCCAACCCGCCGCTCCGCCAGGCTCGCATGGGATTCTCCGACCACCGCTGCCTCATGAGCCCAGCGCGAGGGAAGGTGTCGCCGCCCCTGAACCCTCCGTGGCTAGCTTCGAGACTCGGGCTCAGAAACTACGCGCCGAGACGGCGGTGCTCGACGAAGCTCGTCGCGCGCTGAAGCAAGGACGTGCGGCTGCGGTGCTTGCCGTGCTTGCTCGCTATGATCGCACCTTTCCCCAACGCCTCCTTGCTCCGGAAGCCGAAGTGCTTCGAGCACGTGCCCTGATCCGCGCGGGCAGGGCCGAAGAGGCTCGAGCGCTCGTTGCGCGCGCAACTGCGAAACGTCCCAACGACGTTCACGCACTGCGGCTCCTGCGCCTCGTCGGGCTACCCCCGCCGAAGCGTCGGCATGTGCAGACCCGCCAACCGGCTTCATCCCCGGCGCCACCCTCCTCGACTCGAGGCTCGCCGCCGACCGCGTCGTTCTGAGGGGCAACTTTGGCCTTGTAGTCTTCGCATGGATCCTCTGCATCCTGACCGTGGCGATGAATCCGGCCGAGATCGTTTTCGCCGATCACTCGACGCCGTCCCAGGATGGCGGGGATTCAAGAGAGGCCTTCACCAGCGTCGCCAGCGAAGGTGCCCGGGTGCTTCACGGTCCAACAGCACGCGCAACTCCTCGACCTCCGCCAAGAACGGGCCAGCCGGTTGCCTCGCGGACGACGTCCCCGCTCGCACCGCGATGAACCGTCGATGACGGCAGCTTCCGGCACATCCCCAAAAAACACCCGCGTCCAACCACACCGGTCAGGTGACGCCACCACTAGGTCGCTCATTGGCCGAGCTTTTTGCAGTCGGCTTCGAGAGGGTCCGGGGGGCAGCTCGGGGGTTCGTCTGCCCCGTTTTTGCAGTCTTCGAAGCCGTCGCATTTGTCGGACAGTGCGACTGGCGTTTGTGGACGACTCTTGTTTCCAAAGCGTGGCGCTGCTGAGGTCTGACTGCGATGGGCAAGACGGCTCCGTGTTTTTTGGCACTCGTCTCGTGTTGGGCCTGTGTGGCCTGTGGCTCGAGGAGCGGCCTACTCGCTGGTGAGGCTGTGGGCGGAGTCAGTGGCGGCGGTGGCTTCGGCGCTGGGGGTGGTGGCGGTGGAGTCGCGAGGTGCAAAGGGAACGTGACTGTTGCCGAGGGGAAAGCCTTCGTCGAGGACAACGGCGTGTCGCGGCAACAACTGCTCGGGCTCGGTGACCGATGGGCTGCGCTGGTGACGCTCTTGGTCAAGGGACGTTACGAGGCGATGCTCTACTTCATCGACGCGGAGGGGAGTGTGCAAGGCGACGCCATCAATGTGACCGAAGACTTTTCGCCCAGTGTCGACGGTGCGTTCATGGCTCTCGACGGTGACAGGCTGATGGTGGCGTGGACTGGCGACGAATTCGATACGGGCAAGGAGCACTTGCGCATGCGTCCGGTGGCGCTTTCTGGCGTTGTCGGGCCAGCGCTGGAGCTGCAGCCAGGGGTTTCGGTGAACGTGCCGAGGTTCTTCGTTTCCGACCAGGGCTTGGACTTCGTGCTGCGCAAGTTCGCGAGCGCGATCCCGCAAGCCGCTCGCTTTTCTCGCGAGGGAGCGCTGCTCGCTGGGCCCGACCCGCTCTATCCGCCGTACACAGGACCTGGCCATCACTACGGCTATCTGTGGCTTTGGCCCGACCGGGTGCTCCAAAACACCGGTGGCCCGGGCGGCCCGCAGTGGCTGAGCTTGGGCCGCTTCGAGTACGGCGCGCCGCCCCCTGAGCCGACGCAGTTGTTTCAGGCTGCGGGCGCACTGCACATCACTTCCAGTATCGATGAGGCGCGGCCGCTGGTGGGGGTCTACGACACCGATCTTGGCGCCACCCTGCTGACCATTCGCCCCGACACGGCGACCCAGCGCTATCAGGTACCGGTTGCGCAAGGAAAACGTCCCAAGATCGCACGACGCGGGGACTGTGGCTATGCTGTGCTGGTGGATCGCGGCAAGTGGAAGTCCACGAACCCCCTGTCGATTCACGTCGACCTGCACTTGCTCGACGAGAGCTTCGACCAAGACGTGGGGCCCATCGAGATGTACGATCGCATTGCCGGAAGTTGCATCGAGCACCACGACGTTGCCGTGACCGAGGACGGCAAGGTCGGCGTGCTCTGGACCGAAGGCTGCGTCGGCGTACGCCACGTGCGTTTCGCTACGGTGACGGTTGGTTCTTAGTGGCGTCGTTTGGGGGTGCGGAGTACTGCAGCACGTCATGCCCGCCGGTCGCGTCAACCAGCTTCGAGTCGTAGCCCGCGCCGAGGAGCTCGACTACGCCTCCGGGGCTGAGCTTCGCGGCTTCTGTCTTGAGCACGCTCGCGGCATAGTCGCAGACCACGAAGGTGCCCCCGGTTCCTCCGCTGCCACCGGCGCCGGTGCCACCAGTGCTGCCGGCGCCCGTGCCAGCCGTTACCCCGCCACCGCAAGAGCTTGTCGACCGAGCCGGTGGGATTTACCCGACCATGGTCGGCAAAACCCGCTCAGCCGCGAAAAAAGACGCGCCTCGACGGAGTAACCGTTGAGGCGCGCTGAGGGCTTCGGGTGGCTCAGTCCGTCGCGGCGTCGCTGGCGCCACCATCAGCCGTACCACCGTCGCCACTGGCGCAGGTCGCCATGCATTGGTTGAAGGCGGTCACCAATGCAGTTGCTCCGCCGATGCAGTTCTGGCACTGCTGACTACAGGTCTGCGGTGTTCCGCCACCTTGCTGGCAAGTGGCGTTGCACGCAAAGAAGGAAGAGCATTCGGCGTCGGCGAGGCAAGTTTCGAGGGTGCTGCAGCATTGACCCTGGATGCACGCGTTTTGGGCGGCGTCCGGCGACTGCAGAACCGTGCACTTCTGGCCCAACAAAGTGCCCGGACACGACGAGGCGCCGCCTGTGCCAGTGGCTCCCGTACCACCCGTCGCGACAGCTCCAGTTCCGCCGGTCGCTGCGCCACCGGCGCCAACACCGCCCGTGGCGGCACCGCCTGCGCCAAATCCGCCGGTCGCGGCTGCGCCGGAACCACCCGTGCCGCCACCACCCGAGTCATCACTCGAACAGGCCAGGAAACCAACACTCACGGCGCAAGCGCCAACCAACAACGACAAGTACTTCACGGGGCTTCTCCTTCTGTGGGTGACGGGCTCGACGCGCCGACCGCAGTTGCAAACCGCGTTTCCTACATCTGCGCCCGGGAGGCAAGCTTGGTGCGGGATAGTCCTGCCCCGACTTCCGGCGCTTGGTCGCTGTCGACCTCGATGGGGCCGCCGGCAGCAATTCAGAAGCGCCTCGGGGCGCTAGAGCCAGCCGCGAACCGCCGTCCGCGTAACACTTCAAAACAAGGACTCCCGAGACAATTGACCACGGTTATGTCAACCTGTGGCTGCTGTGCGTTCAGTGACCCCACCCGCGAAGCCGCACCGCGTCATAGACGAGCCCTGGAAGCGCCGCGGATGGCTCCCTGGCAGGGCCGTCTTGTCTTTGGCGCTTTGCGTGGGCGCTGGCAGCGCGGGCTGCGAGGCGCAGACCGTGCCGCAGCCGAAAGCGCTGCAGCAGACCCCGCAATTGGCGCTGACACCAACCGAGTACAACAACTCGATTCGGGATCTACTGGCGATGCCTCTCGAGCCCGCGGCGTGGCCGCTGCCGCACCCCGTTGCCGAAAAGCTCTCGCCCAAGCAAGGCGAGACCAAGGGGGTGTTCGGCTCGGATCCCATCGCAGCTCCGCCTTGGCCCTGGATTTTCCCGGATGAGACTGGTGTTGAAGAGTTCGAGGGCATCGCGGACGGTCAGGAGCCGTCGCCGTACTCCGTCGAGCAATTGCAGAAGGCGGCGATCCATTTTGCCCCATTCGCGTTGGTGTCGCCGGTGTTCTTCACATGCAGCCTTTGGGACACCCTTTCCAAAGGCGAACAAGAAGCTTGCGCTTGGAAGAGCATCGAGCGGTTCACGCAGCGCGCGTGGAGGCGACCGATCGCGGATGAAGAGAGGGAACGTCTACGTAAGTTCTGGGAGGACAACTGGCAGGCCGGCGCAGCCGACGAAGCAGTCGCACTGACTGTCGCGGGGGTGTTGCAAGCTCCGGGGTTCGTGTTCCGGCTCGAGCACGCGCCGGCGACCAAGAACGTCGAGGTGCCCCTCGACGGTTGGCAGATGGCGTCTCGGCTTTCCTACTTCTTGTGGGACAGCATGCCCGCTCCGGCCTTGTTCGACGCAGCAGCGCGGGGAAAGCTCTCCACGGCGGCGGGCGTCGAAGCCCAGGCGCGCCGCATGCTCGAAGACCCCCGAGCCCGAGCGGCTGTGGTGCACTTCCACGAGCAGTGGCTGGGCACCAAAGGCATCCATGGGATTTCACCTGCTCGCCGCGAGTACGGGCCGCTGTATGGCCTGGCGCCTCAGCCGCCGTTGGACACGACGGGTGACGGACAGTGGCCCTCCGTGCTCGGACCGGTGCGGCACTCCATGGAGGCGGAGACGAAGCTGTTTGTGGAACGCACGGTGTTCGACGGCGCAGGCACCCTCGAAGCGTTGTTTACTGACAACCACGGCTACATGTCCGGGGTGACCGCGCCACTCTACGGTACCGACGCGAAGGTCCTTGGAGGCCCCATGGTGACCTGGAACTACGGCATCGTTTCGTCGTCTATTGGCAACAAGTCCAGCGTGCTGCTGCAGCCGGCGGAGTTTCCAGTAGAACAACGCGCGGGTGTTCTTACCCTGCCTTCAGTGCTGGCTCTGGGTTCCTACGCCGTGCACCCCGCGCCTGTGCAGCGAGGTAAACGCATCCTGGTGCGCTTGGCCTGCGAAGTGTTTGGCACTCCGCCCCCCGGCGTAGAGGTGTTCCAACCACCGGATACCTCCGAAGCGGAGAGCACGAATCGCATTCGTACGGAAGACGCCACCGACGCCCCCCTGTGCCGGGGGTGCCACGGGGTGCTCAACCCGCCGGGCTTTGCCTTCGAACACTACGACGCCATGGGGCGCTGGCGAGCTCAGGACAACGGCAAGCCCGTGGACGCCAGTGGCAGCTTCAAGTTGGCCAGTGGCGAAGAGTTCACCTTCAAAGACGGCGTCGACCTGTCGCGGCAGCTGGGCAAGAGCCGCGCAGTTCAAGATTGCTACGTGCTGCGTTGGACGCGCTACGCCACCGGCGTTCAGATCCCGCCCGGCGACGCGTCGGTTTTGGAGCTGCAAGCCGACTTTCGCAAGAGCGATCACGTCAAAGAGCTACTCGTCGCCATCGCCAAGAGCGATGTGTTCCGCTTTCGCCGGGTCGGGGGCAAGTGATGGACCGGCGACGCTTCCTGCAGGGGTTGGGTCTTGCCGGGGCCGCGACAGGCCTTTCGAGCTTGGGCCTGCGCATGTCCATGGCCGAGCCAGGCGAGGGACCGCCCAAGCGCTTGATCATCATCTCGCACTGTCACGGCTGGCCCCACGATTCGTGGAAGATGCGCCCCTCGGGCACGAGCGAGGGAGAGACCTGGGAGCGGGACCTGTCAGCGCTCTCTGCCGCTGACTTCAGCGCAGCCCTTGCGCCGCTCTACGCCCACCGCAAGCGCATGCTAGCGCTGGATGGTCTTTCGCTGGCGACTGCAGAGCTCGATAGCGACGGCAATCGCCACGACACGGGGTGGGTGCACGCTTGGACGGGCAATTATGCGGACTTCAGCAGCACGGATACGCGGGCGCAATCGGCATCTTTGGATCAGTTGGTTGCCGCGAAGGTGGCGCGTTCGGATCGTCTGCCATCTTTGGAGATCTCCGTCGATGACGTGCGCGAGTCGGGGCGTCCCATCAGCTACAATGTCAGCGGAGCGCGGCTGCCCGTCGAGAGTTCGCCGGCGCGTTTGTGGCAACGCCTGTTCGGCCCATCTGTGGCGCCGAGCCCCCTGGCGGCGCGGCAGCGCGGTGTGCTCGATTACGCCTACGCCGAACACAAGGCCATGGCGTCCAAAGTCGACAAGCGCGGACGCGAGCGCCTCGACGCCCACTATGAATTGGTGCGTCGGCTAGGGGATCGCATCGAGGGCATGGCCAGCTTGTCTTGCGATCCCGTGCCCGAGCGCAAGGACTCGCTGGCGAACTACAACGAGCGCTTCGACGCGTTCTCGGAACTGATCGGCGCCGCGCTGAGTTGCGACGTCACTCGCGTGGTCTCTCTTTCCTTGGGCGAAATGCCGACGTCGGACTTCGGCTGGGACCACTTGACCGACGACGTACACAAGGGATTGGCCCACGACATCTACAACGACCCGCAGAAGCACCAGGCCATGACCGACTACGTTGCGCTGCATTCAGGGCAGGTCGCACGCTTGGTATCTGTGCTCGAGGGGTTGCCCGACACCGACGGCGGCAGCGTGATGGACAACACGCTGATTGTGTGGGGCTCGGAGCTGGCCGACGGCTGGCATGGCTATCGCCACTACAACCCGGTGATCATCGGCGGCTCCTGGCATTTCCGCACGGGCCGCTACCTACACTGGCCCCACGAAACACCGGTGCAAATGCTGGTCCCAGCTTCCGTGGATCCAAGCGGTTACTCTCAGGTCTCCGGTATGCCCCATCAGCATTTGTTGGTCAGCGCGGCGCAGGCCATGGGCCTTTCGATCGATCATGTGGGGCTCGAACACGTTCAGGGACAAAGCGGGGAGTTGGTGAAATGCGACGGGCCCGTACCGGAGCTGACATAATGCGGAGGATGCGCGGCTCGTCGCTGCTCGTGGTCTTGGTGTTCGGTGTAGCCTGCGGTGACGCAGAGCCCAACGAGGACGAACCCGGTGGCAGTCCGGTGCCCGATGGCGGCTGCTGGTGGTGTGTGGATGGTTCTGCGAGCGGCGGCGCGGGCGGCGCGACGGGCGGCGCTGGCGGTAAGGGTGTCGGTGGCAAAGGCACCGGCGGCAAGGGCGTTGGTGGCAAGGCCGGAGCAGGCGGAGGCAAAGGCGACTACGATTTGTGGCTGGGCAGCATCGACGTGACCAAAGGCACCGGTTCGTACACCTACGCCAAGTCAGTTGCCGGAACGGAGTGCGAGATCAAGTACGCCCTCGATGACTACAAGGACCTGCCGCCGTGCTCGAACTGCGAGTTTGCCAAGTTCTTCACTCTGGGAACGGTCACTTCATCCCACAACGAGGCCAAATGTCCGGACGGCGCTGGCAAGACCGGCGCCAGTTTCATCTACGCTCACGGCAAGTTGTCCGACCCTTCGGGCAAGGCCCGACAGTTGCTCGAAGACCAGCAGGGCAAGTGGGTCGAGGTGGGCACCAGCAGCTTCGCGTCCGGCAAGCCCTGGACGTTCTTCGTTACGCCCCAGAAGTAGCCCGCGCCGCGCTTCGGCCTCGATCTGAATGAGCGCGCCGCGACCAAGCGCGACAAGGGTGCGAGTCTGTGCTCCGCTTTAGAACAATGTTGGAATCGGGTTCGGGACGTTCCAGTTGTTTCTTCGAGCGCTGACTAGTCAGCACAGATAGCACCGATATCGTAGTTGCCGTCGCTCCAGCAGTTTGGGATGATCGTGAGGTTGTTGCCGAACTCGGCCTTATAGATTGCGTCGAGGTCCTTGAGAATGCTGGTGGCAGCCCCAATAGCTGGTGAGTTTGGCGCCAAGGCGAAGTCTGGTTTCGAACGATTCACGAACTTCGGATCACCCACGATGTTGCCAGTAAACGTCGAAACTTTGCCTGCCATCTGAGTGGATAGATCCGACAAGTTGGAGATCGTTTTGCTTCCCTTCCAATCGATCGTGAAGTTAGCACCGCCATTGTAGTGAATGTTCGAGTTCCATTGCATCGTCCCCACGACGCCACTGCCGCTCAGATCTTCGAACCAGAGCAGATGGTTGCCGGTGGTGTCGAATACGTTGTTATGAATTCGCATATTGGTGAACTTGTCACGCCAGTCTTGCAACACCATCGCACCCGTACTGTCTTGGTTCGTGTCGAACCAGGTGTTGTGCGCAAGCACGGTCCCGTGCCCTCGCTTCTCGAAGCGGATGGCCGGACCATCGATGTCGAAGCAGATGTTGCCGATGTAGTAGGCGATACCGGCTTCTTCGAGTCGGATACAGTGTGCCGAGTCGTGGATGACGTTCCACATCACCCACTCCTGCTCGGGTTCGCCATCGGCTCCTGTAACGATTCCCGGTCCGTTGCTGCAGCTCTCGGTCGGTTTTTCGCAATAGCTGCCGTCTGCGGCACACCAGTCTATGCCGACCTGGCATCCCTTGGTGAGGCTGATCACGTTGCCGGAAATCACGTCCTTGCCGCCGAACTTGGATGCCACTCCGGACTCACGGTTCCCGACGAATTGGTTGCTCCCGATGAAGATGTTCGTGGGCCGCGCTGTTGACGCCCCATGTCCCCACATTACGCCGTTGCCAAAGTTGTATTGGGACGTGTTTTCTAAGACCCAAATGTTGGCGGTTCCTCCCAAGATGTTGCATCCATGGGCATCGAATCCGTTGCCCCGGTGGCAGTGCTGGAGCAGGTTTCGGTAGGCGACCATGTACTTGCCCCTGATGGCCAAGCAGTTGCCATCCCCGTAGTCGACTTCGGAATTCCTCAGTGACATATGATGGGATGCGGCGTCGCCCAACCGGAATGTGGCTCCGCCGATGGCTTTGAAACCGTCGACGATCCCGTAGGATCCTCTGAACTCAACGTTGAACCGTTCGCCCTCACTGTCGAAAATAACTGAACCCACCGCCCGCAAGAATGCCGGCTCAGCGGCGGACCCAGCAAACGTGAACATTGTGGCCTTCTTGGACAGTACGTAGGGCCCACCATGCACTTCCACGACGCTCTTGGCCGGAATCACGGCGGGAATCGTGCATCGTGGGTTCGCTTCGGTTCCATTTCCGGAATCGTCGCAGGGCTTCGAGTTGTCCACGTAGTGGGTGTAGGGACCGCCTCCAGCGTTGGAAAATCCCGGCTGCCCCTTGTACATCTCAGGGACTTCGTCGATCCCGAACGGAGGCGCTGGGATCCCTAGAGCGCTGGTCGAAAAATTGTGGCCGCCCGCCGCGTCGGGCGAACCAGCATCGGCATCTGCAGCAGTGCCTGCGTCCGCACCGCCACCACCTGCAACACCGCCAACGCCCGCTCCGCCGTCGATGTTTGCGCCACCGCCGCTCCCTGCTTTGCCATCAACATCGTCGGCGTCGCTTCCACACGCTCCGACAATCGACACCAGTAGTAGCAATGGATGAATTGTTCGCGTCCCGTAGCTTGGCATGTTCACGGAACTAGCACGCTTACACCAATGGTTCGAGCGGCAAGAACACTACGTCTTTCGGTGCGATGCCACCACCGCTGTAAAGTCAGTGTAGCAAGTTGGAATGCACGCGTTACAGTCGATGAGAGAGAAAGCGCAAAGTTGATGGTGAAGGAGTAACGTCACCGTTACGTAGTAGTCGCTACTGCGCGTCGAAGATTAACGCGTGGATAAGATTCTGTAGTCGCCGTTGAACGCCGAAGCGGGCACAGGTACAGTGTGAGTATGCGTGTAAGTGCAACTCTTCTAGCTATTCTGGCGACAACCCTCTCAATCGGTTGCGAGAGCGCAGCCACCAAAGCGTGCAAAGGCAAAAACGTCAACGGGAACGCCAACGTGCCGCCTGGCTCACCGGCGAAGAACGACTGCGAGCACTGTTGCAGCAAGGAGGGCGCCTACTTCCGCGGCAACTATGCGACAGGGAAGTGCGAGTGCTCATAGCCCGTCTGGTGCTTCCCAAACGCTGGGCGCTGCGCCACCTCGAGCATCGCAATTCTGCATTCGTTTTCGGTCGACTTCGCTCAGAAGACGCCGCCTAGTGTGAGACGGTGCGCGCCAGTGGTGCTGTTGCTCGGCTCGATGGTCAACAGCACGGTGCCGGTCGCTGTAGCCACACCGAAGATGACGAAACCTATCGTAGACGCCAAGGCGATTCGGTTCGCTTGTTCTGCGTCGTCTTTGACGCCAACTGGGCAAGTCTTGCCCTTGCACTGATCCTTCACATCCTCGGCCTGCCCCCACGCGACGGCACCCGCCACCGCTCCGACGACGAGCCCCGCAGCACCAACGCCAAAGGCAACCAACGGTGCAGCACCAACTCCTTGCTTTTTCCGCTTCGGTTGAACGTTCCTCGATGCTCCGCGGACTGCCGACGTCGCGTCCACGATGGCGTTTGCGCCTTCTGATAGCGTTGTCCGCTCGCGGCGCGTCTCGCCGCCGGGAAGGGTCACAACAATCTCATGGGGACCAGGATCCAACTGAATGCCCTCTGACAACGCCGCAGCCGCGGGCCTCCCGTCGATCGCGACTCGCGCCTTGGCGGGTGCCTTCACTCGCAGGGTTGGGATTCGGGTTGCCAGCGCCGCCAGCTCCGTGCGGGCATCAATGACCGCTTGCCTGAACTGTTCGGGTGCGTCGGCATCCAGCTTGGTGTCTCGAACACCCCGGTAGCTGTCGCGAGCACGGAGTAGCTGCCCGAGTTTGGCCTGACACCTAGCAGTGAATAGAAGGAAGGTCGGCGCGGCTACGCGCCGGTGGGCATTTTCGAAGTGGCCTAGCGCAACTGCCCAGCGTCCGGCTTCATATGCCCGGAGTCCCAACTCGCCTTGCGCACGTGCGATTCTGGCTACTTCCTGGTGAGTCGTGGGCCCTTCCGCGTTGTCCGCTGGCTGACCCGCGGCGCTTGCAGCGAAGAGCGCGATAATCAGAATCCAGCGCGCGCGCATCAGACTCATATACCAAATATGGGGTGTTTTTGTTGGGGGCTGGGCTTTGGCTTTGGCGTGGGGTTGGTGGGGTGCGCCTTTCCGGTGTTCTTCTTCACCTTCCGTGTTGGAGATGCCGTTGCTGCAGGTGGCGGTGGTTCCAGAACGACCCGCGGTTCGGCTGCTGCGTCTGCAGAAGGTGCCGAATGTGCTGTGGGTGGTGCCGCAGAACCTGGCAAGGACTTGTGGATCGGAGGCGCGTCGTCTTCCGTGCCCACGTTTGTCCGAAGGTGCTCCTTGGAAGAACCGCGGGTTGCCCACCAGACGCCAAGCACAAGGACGCTTGAAATGAACATGGTGGCAACCCACTTGCGACGGCGCTGTGCTCCGTGCCGTGCTGCTACGGAGCGACTTGGCATGTCGGTTGCTTCGTGCACAAGGCTGGCGGTGCCTGCGCCTGAGGCGAGCTGAGTGCGAATCCGCTCAACCCGTTGTGGTGGCACGCTGATGCTTGCGCTCGGCGTCGTTGGCTCGATGATCGGGGCGTGGTCCGAATGCGCCTCGCCTAACGCCTTGAACGCAGCGCCCATTTCCTCTGCCGTTTGAAATCGCTTGTTTGGATCCCGATCCAAGGCAGTTTTCAAGAATTCGTGTACCGAGACAGGAACGTCCTCCGGCAGCTTCGATGCTAGGGGGATGTCGCTATGACAGATCTGCAACATCGTGTCGACGACGTCGCGTCCGACGAATAGACGCCTTCCCGACAATAGCCGAAAGGCAATGACGCCCAGCGACCAGAGGTCTGACCGCGCATCTATTGGCTGGGCGCGAGCCTGCTCCGGGCTCATGTATTGCGGAGAACCTATGATCACGCCGCTGCTCGTTTGCTCACCGTCCACATCGAGCGCCTTGGCCACGCCGAAATCAAGGACCTTGAGCAGGTCCTTGCCACGCTCTTTTGTGATGAACAGGTTGGCGGGTTTCAGATCTCGATGCACGATGCCAGCGGCGTGTGCTTCGGAGAGGCCCTGGCACGCTTGCTCCAATAGTTCGCAACACTCCGACACGCTCAAGCGCCGCCTGTGACGCAGTCGCGTCGCGAGATCTTCTCCCTCGAGCAACTCCATGACGGTATAGGGCACACCCTTCACCAGGCCGTGATCGAGAACCCGCACCACGTTGGGACTTTTCAATTGCGCGACTGCCACGGCTTCCCGTTCGAACCGGCGCCGAGCTTCATCTGTCGCCGCGCCCGTCGGCAACATGAACTTGATGGCTGCTGCGCTGCCGAGCTTTTCGTGGCGGCCCTTCCACACGGAGCCCATGCCGCCACTGGCGAGGAGGTCAAGGAGCCGCCAGCGGTTGTCGATGACGGTGTCAGGTTTCGGTTCGAACATCGCCGAGGTTGGAGAGAAACATTCGCACTCTAGCATGTCATCCAGTTGGCGCGACTTCATCGAAGAATCGTTTTGCGCTACGATGCGAGCCGCCATGGCCGAGGCGACCCAAACCGTCGAAGCTCCCGGGAGGAAGCCCTGCGTTCGAACTGCGACCATAGAGGTGCTCGAAGGCGTGGATTCGAGCGCCCGTGCGAACATAGAGGTTCCGGTGTTCCTTGTGGGTAGTGGAGCTGAGGCACACCTGACGCTCCGGGACCCAACGGTTTCTCGTGAACACTTGAGATTGTTACCGACCACCGACGGGATCGAAGTTCGCGACGAAGGTAGCAAGAACGGCACGTGGATCGGCGGTCTTCGAGTCACCCACGCCGTAATCACCTCGGCGACTGTGCTCCAGATCGGCAACAGCAAGCTCTCTGTGAACCCCAGCTCCGAAGCTACTGAGTTGAACCTCAGTGAGAAGATCACTTTCGGCTCAGCGATCGGCGTGTCGCCAGCAATGCGACACTTATTTGCATCTCTGGAACGGCTTGCGGCGACGGAGATGCCGGTACTGCTCGAAGGGGAAATTGGTACAGGCAAGGAGGTCATCGCGCGTGCGTTGCATGCGGAGTCGAATAGGCGTGATGGTCCTTTCGTCGTCGTGGATTGTGGTGCCATTCCCCAAGGGCTGCTCGAAGCTGAACTTTTCGGCTATGTGGAAGGAGCGTTTGCCGGTGCACATGTTGCCAGGGTTGGAATGTTCGAGGCAGCAGACGGCGGCACCCTTTTCTTGGACGGAATCGGTAGATTGCCCAAAGAGGCACAACCGAAGCTCTTGCGCGCGATCGAGCAGCGAGAAGTGACGCCAATCGGAACTTCCAAGAGTCATCCCGTGAATGTGC
This sequence comes from Polyangiaceae bacterium, assembly GCA_965222375.1. Classification (GTDB taxonomy): domain Bacteria; phylum Myxococcota_A; class Polyangia; order Polyangiales; family Polyangiaceae; genus JACKEA01. The sequence continues at coordinate 659,826 of CBDCTZ010000015.1, read as the reverse complement.
GCGTAATCTCGGCGACGAATGGTTCGCTAGTCGATGCTACCAATCAGGCGGACTTTCGTCAGGATCTCTACTATCGGATTGCGGGTGCGCGGGTCACGATTCCACCCTTGCGAGACCGTCGCGAGGATGTTCTGCATTTGGCCACAGCGTTTCTGCGTCAAGCTGCGCAGGATGGAACTGTCGACGTGCCTGATGACCTGAGGCGACTGATTGAATCGTACCATTGGCCCGGCAATGTGCGGGAGCTGCGCAACGTCGTGAATCGGTACGCACTTCTTGGAGCCCGGGACGCTGATGCCCTTTTTGATGCGCGTTCCGAGCCGGCAGAGAACGACTTGGATCTGCTGGGGTTGCCCTATCACGAGGCTCGCGAGCAAGTGGTGTCGCGTTTCGACAAAGAATATGTTGCCCACTTGCTGGTTCGTGCACGTAACACCATGACCCGAGCGGCGGAGCTCGCGGAGGTATCGCGCCCGACCTTGTACCGCATGGTGGAGCGCGCCGGCAGGGTTCGGAGGTGACCGCAACTGGCACGCTTGGAGGCGGAAGATCGGGTATGGACTTGCGTTGAAGCGCGCGCCCAACGCACTCATTGACCAGCAGCGGTGAGATGTGGGTTGCTCGACTGTGGGACCTGCCGGGTCTCACCTGGATGCAAGCAGCGGCTACAGACGCAAGTCGAGCACGAACACATGGCTAGCGCCCAAGCCACCGCCGGGTAGCGGCAAGGATTTGAGCCAATTGCTGACATACGCCACAGTGCATCCGTTGGCGCTGGGATGGAGCGCGGGCACGAAGAACCCAGGAGTGGACGCCCGGTGATGCGCCAGGCGACGCGCCAGCTTGCCGTCCAAAGAGAACAACGCCAATTCGTTGGAGAGCGGTCCGGGCGACGAGTTGTAGATTGAAACCGCGCTCCAGGCCGGCAGGTCGCGCATTTCGCGCGCAAGTCCGTTTCCGGGGAGCTGAACGAGAGTGGAGAATGTTGTCGGAGCGTTGCTGGGGCGTTTGAGAATCGCAGCAACGCCATTGGGTGTGGCGTTGTGGACTCCACCCAGCAGTTGGAATCCTACAAAGGCTGCGCGGCGCTCGGGTGCGTAGTGTGGTGCGCCGGTGTTGAGCAGCACGCCAGGGTCGGCGGCACCTTTGCCAACGTTGTGGATGCGAAGCCACGGGGCGGAGCCAAATCGCTGCGCGAACAACCACTGCCCGGACGCATCAAGCTCCACCAATTGGGCATCCGGTTCTGAGTAGTGCTCGAGGGTGTCACTTCCTCGGTGCCAAACCGTGTAGGGGCCGTCGCTGCCTCGCGTGAATGCGAAGCGGGTACCGTCGGCACTGACCGAAAGGGAATGGATCTCTGCTCCGCCCAAGCCGCCGCTGAAGTCGCGAATCAACTCGTGCTTCTTCTGGACCAAGTCAAAACGGGTTACGCGCTTGCCGTCGTGGAGAAAGAGGGCGTCCTTTCCGCTCCACTGGGCTTCGAACCTGGGTGCTCCACCTCCAGGGATTGGCGGCACGATCAGCTTCTGCTGGGAAGCCAAGGATTGAGAGTCGAGGCGAGCCACGGCCAACGTGAGGGCCTTCTTGTCTCCACAACCATAGGCGATACTCAGCCCGTCGGGGGCAACGGGCTGGGGATAGGGGAGCGTGCAATCTTGACCATCAGTCTGGTCTGTCAATCGTACCAGCGGAGTTCCGAAAACCGGCTCTGGAGTGCGGATCCCAACCGCAGGCGCGCCCGCGCTGGATGGTTTGACTTTCTGGGCCGATGCTACGGGCAACGCTAACGCGCTCGGGTCGCAGATCAGTCCACTACCCGCAGCACCCCCGGCTCCGGCCAACCCGCCGTCGCTGCTGCCTCCGCCGCCGTCAATCCCGCCACTGCCGGTGCCCGCGTTTCCGCTGCCTCCGCCGGCCGTTCCCCCGCTGCCGGTCATTCCCTCGCCACCGGTTCCAGAATTGTCGGTGTACTCGAGATCCGAGATGCCGAGCACTCGACCACAACCGAGTAGCCCAACCAAGCAACCGACGGCGAGGACTTTGGCAGGGCCTAGTGTTCCTGTGTCACATGGCCGCATCATCTTACCTTACCCCATGTGTCAACAAGAGTCACAGTCTAGACTGCCAGCAGCGCGCATCGAGCGTGCGGCACTGGGCGCACCATGCACCGTTGGTCGCTTCGTCGGTCCAACCCGCGGTCCCGCGCCAGTTTTCGACCATGGGCGTCGAATCCTCTCGTGCCGAACCGCGTGGCAGCGGGGGGGACTCGACCACGCCCAAGGCGCGCCTAGAGCCAGCGGAATGCTTCGCTTACTGTCGGCTTGGCGCCTGAGTCGACGACGCTGCCGTGAGCCATGATGGCGCGGTCGAAGTTCCAGTTCAGCATCACGTCGACAGAGGCTTTCAGCTTGGTGCGGTCACGAGTGAACAGATACTTGAAGGTGCGAGGTGCTGCCAACTTGTCGTAGGCACCGTCGATCTTCAACAGCCAGCGCGTCGGTGCGTGCTCTTCGGACCGACCCATGTTGATGAAGATGTCTGTCGCAATCAGCGTCCGGCTTGCGCGATGACAGAAAAGCAGCTCGTTGAAGATCGGCGCGCCACCGACCAATGTGCAATCGAAATCCGAGGCCCATTCGTCCAGCGCGCCGGACAGCTCGCCCTTGAATTCGATATCAGGACGCTTCTTCTGCAAGCCTGGACAGCAAAACATGTCGGCCTCGGGATAGGCGCGCGCGAAGCTTGGCACGTACAAGTGGTGATAGCGATTGGGTGCGACCACCCAGCGCACGCTGCCCAAGGCGTCGAGCTCTTGCTTCAAGGCGTCGTCGAGCTCAACCGGTGAATGCACCCACAAGGTGTCCGCGATTCGAACGACCGTCATGCGCGTGCCCATCTCGAAGCCGAGGAAACGCAACGGGCGATCGACGCACCAGATGTTGTCAGCCAGCTTGGATAACTGAGACATGGCCTGATGGTATGCCCGATACTTGACCTACATCAACAGCGTTTACGGATGCGGACTGGCTCGGACATGACGAAGCTCGCATCCAAATATTGGCGTCCGTGCGCGCGGGCGCCGAGCGATCTAGCGTACCGGGAAGGCGAGGTGAGGCCATGAGCGACCAACCTGAAAGCGATTCACACCCACACGTCAGATTGAAGCAGCTGCGCTGCCGTCGCACCGGCCAGATGTACACGGTGGAAAAGCACGTGGAGTGCCCGTACTGCTCAGGTGACGCTGAGACCATCAAGCGTGACGGTGATTACAAGAACTTCTGCGAGTTCGAGGAGGGCAAGGACGCCATCCACTTCGGCTTCCCGGAGGGTAGTTCTCGCAATCAGAAGGGTTGAATGCGTTGGGCGTTGGCCATCTGGGCCCAAGCGACTAGCCTCGGTTCTTCAGGCCCAATTCGCGAATCTTTAGCTGCAGGCTTTGGCGTGCCACACCGATGGCTTCGGCTGTTCGCGACACGTTGCCATCGTGATGGCGTAGCGCTTCGAGTAGGAAGCTCCGCTCGAACTGTTCGATTGCTTGCCGTTTTGCATCGGGGAAGGACACGCCCGACACAAAGCCGCCTGCTGGCGCGGCTAGCTGCATGCCGAGATCGAGGTCATCGGCGTCGATTGCCGAACCGGAGGCCAATACGGCAGCCTGTTCCACCACGTTGCGCAGCTCACGCACGTTGCCTGGCCAATTGTGCGCTGCAAGCCGTCGGAGCGCTCCATCGGTTAGCGCCATCTTATCCCGGCTCAGGCGGCCAGCGAGCTGCTCGAGGAATCGGTCGACGAGAGCGGGCAGGTCCTCGAGTCGATCGCGAAGCGGGGGCAGTTCGATCTGCACGACCTTTAGCCGGTAATAGAGATCTTGACGAAAGGTTCCGTCGTTGACTTCGGCTTCCAAGTCGCGATGGGTTGCGGCGACCACGCGAACATCCGAGCGAGTCGTGGAGTTGCCGCCGACACGTTCAAAGCAGCGTTCCTGCAGCACTCGCAGCACCTTGGCCTGAGTATCCGCGGGCATGTCGCCGACCTCGTCGAGGAAGATTGTGCCTCCATCTGCGGCTTCGAAACGGCCAACCCGGCGTGCGTCTGCGCCGGTGAAGGCTCCCTTTTCGTGTCCAAAGAGTTCACTTTCGACGAGCTCTTTGCTGATGGCTGCGCAGTTGACCGGCACGAAGGGCCGCCTGGCCCGCGCGCTTCGGTGATGGAGCGCTTGAGCAACGAGCTCCTTGCCCGTGCCACTTTCACCTCGAATCAGCACGGTGAGGTCGGTCTCGGCAACCTTCTTGATTGCTTCGAAGACGCGCCTCATGGGTTGCCCGGAACCGATCAGCACGCCGAATCCATAGTCGCGTTGAAGCTGGTCGAGCAGCAGCCGATGCTCACGCTCGAGCCTTGTTCGCTCCAGGGCCCTACGCACGACAATACGAATTTCGTCATTGTCGAAGGGCTTGGGCACGTAGTCGTCCGCGCCAGCCTTCATGGCCTCTACGGCGACCTTCTCGCTGCCATGTGCCGTGATCATGATCACGGGCGCTTCTGGTCGAGCTTCTTTCGATGCGCGCAGCACGGCCATGCCGTCCGCGCCGCGCCCGAGCGCCAGATCTGTCAGCACCAGATCGAAGACTCCCTCTCCTAGGGCCGAGATGGCTTCGTTGCCGGAGCCGGATACCTCGACTTCGTACCCCTCCTTCTTGAACAGGCCCTTGAGCGCGATTTGAATTGCGCGCTCGTCTTCGACAATCAAGATGCGGGAGGTCATTCTTCTGGCGTCAGGCCGTGTTTCGGAAAGGTGAGCACGAACTCGGCGCCTTCACCCAGCGCCGACTTTATCTCGATTGAACCGCCATGTGCCTCGACGATTCGTTTGGTGATCGGCAGGCCGAGCCCGGTCCCGCTGTCCTTGGTGCTGTGGAACGGGTCGAAGATCTTCGATAGGCGCTCAGCCTCGATTCCCGGCCCATTGTCGCTGACCCGTAGCCACACTTCGTCCCCCGCCAAGTTGTTCCCGGTGCTGATCACGATCTTCGGCGCCGGGAATTCGCTCTCTTCCAGAGCGTCGAAAGCGTTCTTCACCAGATTGATGACCGTGCGCCGAAGCTTCTCCGCATCGGCGTAGAGGAACCCATCGCCATCGAAGTGGGTTTCGATACGGACGATTCCCCGCTTGCGTCGCTCTTGGAAGGTATCCAGCGCCGACTCGATGACGTCCTCGATGTTCAGATCGCTGAAGGCCATCTCTTGCTCCCGCGCGTAACGCAAGAGGTGAGATACGGAACGTTCGACGCGATCCAACTCTTCGACGGCGACCTTGGCGTATTCCGCGTTGTCCGGGCAGGTTGGGTCCTCGGCGATTTGTTGAGCCAGGCTCTTGGCGGCAGTGATTGGGTTGCGGATTTCGTGGGCAACGGAGGCAGATAGCTGCTCGAGGGAGCGAGCGTGACGCCCTTCAAGTGCGCGGCGCTCGTTGGTCACACTCTTGTGCAGCCTTCGGCCAACTTCGTTGTGGATCAACTGGTCGCGCAGTATCGGCGCCAACACGCCGAAGTAGCCATGGCACATCAGTCCGATGCCCCAGGCCAAGGCGACGATGGTGGCCACCATGAATCCAGCAACCACTAGCAGAAAGAAACAGACCGCAGTCCAGATCAGTGCGTGACCAAAGAATACGACCTTCCTATTCGCCGAGCTCCGCGCCTTGCGATAGGCGATGGGTTCGGTCGACTTTTGCTTTCTGCGCTTTTTCCGCATGGGCCGGGGAAGGCTCGATATGGCTGACCTTGTGTTGGTCTCAAGCTCCCAAGGAGCGTTGCCAGGACTCCACAACCTCTGTCTCGCTCTAAGAGGCGAAGTGAGTCGGTCGAGCGACAACATATCAGTCCTGCGTGTCTATGGGTCGAGTCCATTGTCGAGGTACGGCACGGATGACCCCGGGCACGCTGCAGTTGATGACGTGGCGAGGTGGCTCCTCCGTGTGGGGTGCAGACTTTGGAGCAATGCCGAGCGCTTGCCACAGTTTGCGAAAGCCAGGTGTGATCAGGCCGGTGCTCTCGCACAGGCGACGCACGGGCGCTAGGCTTTCGAGTACGCGCTTTCGGTGGACGGGGTTGTCCGTGTAAGCCTCGCGCACCACCTCTTTCGGGATGCTATAGGCGCCAATGAGGTCCGACGGAGGCTTGAGCATTTGCGCTGACATGGCACCGAGGATGAAGGGCGCTCGTACTTTCAGCTGCCAGCGACGCCAAGGCCCCAACCTGGGTACGTTTTCTGCCATGTAGCGTTTGGCGAAACACAGATGGCGTGCTTCCTCGGTGACATGAATTTGCATCACTCTCTTCAAAAGCGGGTGCAGGTTGTCGTCACGGCGGAGCTCTCGACGTTGAGTGAAGTCGATGGGCACTTCCCCGCCGAGCACGAAAAGAAAGAACAACTCCGGAAAAGTCCGTCCGAGCCCAGGCACGAAACGCGAGCTGAAGGTGTCGAAACCCGTCAGTCCTCGCACCGGTAGCCGAGCTCGATTGATGAACTCCTGGAACATCAAGGAATGCTGCCCTTCCTCGATGACTTCATGCAGCGCGTAGCGGAACTCGGGCGCCCCCGAACGCAGCGTGGAACTGAACTCCAATAGCCCGCGACTCAGGATGCTCTCGAACTCGACGCCGAGCTTCATCTGGAAGACGACGTGGTGCAGGCCCAATCGCGCCCGAACGGCTGCGGGGCGGCTCCTGTACCATTCGGTGGCGCCGAGAACGTCGTCTGGCCCCTTCTCCCAACGCGGATCTTCGGGTTGAATCGAATAGTCTGGATGATTCCAGCTAACGTCTTCATAAGCGTCGAAGTGCTTCTTGACGGAGCTTTCGCTGAGCCTGTGAACGAGCGCTAGGAACTGGGACCGGGATGGTGGTGGCGTATGTAGTGCTGCTTGTGTCATTGACGCTTCTCCTGCTTCGGCGCTCAATCGCAAGGCGTGTGCCGTCGCCAGAGTGGTCATTTCTACCCATTTTCCACGGCGTTACCCTGGCGCGAGGTGCCATGAGGAGCTGACAGATGCAGTGAACGCCTGACAGCCACCAGCCGCGGCGTCGCGAAGAGAGCGGGTGGCCTTGGGAGACAGTTCTGAGCGGGCGCCCGTGCTCTTGGCTCGAATCTGCGCGCGTTACACTGCCTGTGATGGCACATGACGACGTGGTTTTCTCGGCTTTGGCATACCAGCGAAACCGTGGAGCTGACCTGGAAGCTGTTCGCAGGTTCGTATCTTCGCGCGAGGCGCGAGCCGGTAGCACCGCCAAAGACGAACGATCGCTTGCGCGCTTGGCGGCCCAAGGGACTGCGTTTCAAGTTGGCGAGCGTTGGTTCCTTACGCCTGCTGGCCATAAGCGGGCGAAAGGTCATGCGCTGCCCGGCGAGTGGCAGGATGCGGACTCGTGGATCTTGCTTGCGCTGATGGGCAGGGGTCCGTGCAGTCTCGAGCAGTTGATCAGTACGGCTGATTACATCAATCACGCCATCCCAACCCTGGACGAGATCCATGGCGCACTCAATCGCTTCGTCGCTGCCAAGCTGGTTCGCGTGCGAAGTGAGGGGTTCGTCGCTACTGCCAAGGCGCGTTCGCTCCACAAGAAGGTCCGGAGGGCTAGTCGCAGAAGCGTACGCGCCCAGCAGTCTGGTCTGGCGAGGATATTGGAATGCCCGCACTGCGGCGTTGCGCTCAGGGCCGTGCGCTTTCGTTCATATGTGAATCAAGCCGCCCTCGATGCTGCATACAAGACCTATCGGTCGCGGCGCTAACGACGCCATGTTCCAGCCTCTGCGTGGCGCCGCGAGGCGGATGCGAGCGCGTCCTGGCGCACGCCGTCCGAAGCGTCCGTCGAACAGCTGGGACGCGAACAGAGCCATGATGGCTGCGGGGTTGCCGCCTTCGCGCTATTGCCGGATGGTCGGCGACGTGACGACCGCAGAGCTGCTCTTGGGATCTCAACGCGAGACCGGTGCGCCGGTCGCGCTGTCTGCGTCGACGTTGCTGCGTCACTTGATGGCACTTGGCTCGAGTGGGTCGGGCAAGACGGTGTTTTGCAAGGTCGTCGTTGAAGAGTTGGTGCGCGCCGGCATTCCGACCATCTGTGTCGATCCTCAGGGTGATCTATGCAGCCTGGTGTCCGGCGCGTTGAGTGATGAAGAGCTTCGGCAGCGCGGGGTGGATCCAGCTCTTGCAGCGGAGTTTCAACAGAAGGCGGATGTCGTCATCTACACGCCTGCGTCGGCCAAAGGCGTGCCGCTGTGTGCCGACCCGGTAGATCCGGGGTTGGTGGATCTGCCCCAGGCCGAGCGCCTGGCGGCGGTGACTCGCACGGCCAGCATGGTTACGGCGCTGCTTGGGTTCGATGTGGATGGGGACGATGGCGCCGGACTCACGGCGGTGTTGGATGCAGTGCTTCAGCAGGCGCTCGATGCCGGGCAGCGGCCGACCTTGGCGAGCATGACCGAAGCGCTGACGAAAGCAGACCACGCGGAGCTCGAGCGCTACCTCGACGCTCGCAAGATCCGAACGGCTTGCCAGCGGCTGGCACGCCTAGACGTCGGCGCTCGGAAGCTGCTGTTTCACCAAGGCGTGCCCATCAACATTGACCAGCTCCTGGGTCGAGACGCCCCCGACTCGGGTAGGACACGAGTGAGCGTGATCTACCTCAATACCCTGCACGGCCAGGAGGACAAGGACTTCCTCGTGGCTGCGCTCGTCGATCGGCTCTATGCCTGGATGCTGTCGCATCCGAGCTCGACGCCGCAGTTGTTGTTCTACATCGACGAGGTCAGCCCGTTCATTCCTCCGGTGAGAAAGCCAGCGTGCAAGGATGGCCTTGCGTTGCTCTTCAAACAGGCGCGCAAGTACGGAGTGTGCTGCTTGATGGCGACGCAGAACCCGGGGGACGTCGACTACCGAGCCATGGCGCAGTTCGGGACCTGGGCCCTGGGCAGGCTGACCACGCGCCAGGACCTGAAAAAACTGGAGCCGACCATCAAGTCCATCGACCCGGTTTCATCCGACTCCGTGATGGGCTTGCTTCCCAGCCTGGCCCCGGGCGAGCTGATGCTGCTGTCGCCGGACAACTTCTCGGAAGCGGTGCCTCTCAAGACACGCTGGCTTTTCACCGACCATCGCACTTTTGACGAAAAGCGGATCGAAGAAGTCGCGGACGAGCGCTGGCGCGAGCGATTCACTGCCCCCACTTCCGAAACTTCGCGCGAGCCTGCGGTCACGGACGCTGCTGGCGCAGAGGAGGAACCAAGACCGACGGCGAAGGCCACCGCGAAGGCGGAAAGGAAGCCGAAGCCAACTGCGGACGCTACCGCCGAGGCAAAGAGGGGACCGAAGCCAGGCGGAAAGGAAGGACCAAACGCAGCGGACCCAGAGATGTCAACGGCTGCGCCTCGGGCTGTGCCGAAAACAGTTCCCATGACCGTTCCTTTGGCCGCGGCGCCGACTCGGCCTCAGCCCGCAGCGTCGCAGCAGCCTGCGGTGGACCCGACTGAGCAAGCACTGCAAGCGGTGGAGCGCGAGCTGTCGAGCCGCGAATCTGCGGCCGTGAAAGAGCTGGCGGGGCCTTTGAGCATGTCGGACAAGAAGGTCCGGGGATTGCTCAAGCGATTGGTGTCGCGCGGTGTGGTGGCCGAGTTCAAGCAGGGTCGCGGGATGCGCTACCACCTGGTGGCTCGCGGTGGTCGGCCCGATCTTGGCTTGCCGGCCCGCGTGCTCACGGTGACCGCTCGCATCAACCAAGAAACGGCGGCCAGCCTAGCCCGTGACCACGTGCGGAGTCGCCTATTGGGGCTGATAGGGGAGGACGAGACCCTCGCCGGCCTGCGCCTCGTGCACCGGTTGCTGTACAAACTCGATTTCCGGGAACACGTCGAGCGCGGGCTGATTGGAAGAATTGTCGGTGGCCGCGAGGACGAACGCCTGGGTAGCGTGTACGTGCACCCGCAGACTTTGGAGCTGCTGGTGCTCGATCTTCGGGCGGGCATTCGGTTCGCGAGCGCGCCAGACCAACAGCACGCGGGAGACGTTCCAGATCTCGATGGCGTCGCGGCCTTCACGGACGCTGCGCCCTCGCAGTTGGTGATCGATGAACAGGAATGGCTCGGTCGCACCGCGCCGAACGCGGTCTCGGTGAGCTTCCACCAGCGCTACTCCGCTCGCTGCGAGGCAGTCACACCGCTATTCCTGCCGCTCTGGGAGCTGACCTTCCAACAGGACGGCGGCGCTCGCTACCGAGTCATCACCTTGGACGCCCTGCTTGGCCAACCCGTGTCTTGGCCGCGCCCTGGTGAGGCGCGTAACTGAACCACAGCTCAACCGAGAAAGCGCTCGCGGCGTTCGGCAAACGCCGATTCTGCGAGGACACAGCTGCCCGTGGGCAGGGTGGCCCCTGCGCGGCTGCCGCGTGCGCATCGGGCTGACGCAGGGCCGCACGACGTACTCCGACTGCAGTCGCGCCAAGTTACATCGCGGCTCCCAAACCAACCTCGGTCAACGGGTTCGCCGCTACGCAGGTTGTCTACTCGATGCTGAGCCTGAAGGTCAGGCGAGTTCGAATTGGACCAGAGCTGGTGCCGCGGGCGCCATACTCAGCCCTTTGGCACTCTCCGGCTCATCGCTGTACGCCAGGAAGACGGCGGCAAATGCGATGAAAAGCGCGACGACCAGAGCCACCAAAGTCGCGACGAGTTTCACGTTGCGCCGGACTTTCAGCGTATGCAGAGAGTGGCGGATATCGTCGTCGAGCGAGTCATGCTCGGCAGTATGATCCATGGCTAGACTCCTTTCGGCCCCTACAAGCTGGGGCCACTATCGGGCCGTGGCAACGCGAAGAGTTTGCGCGATTTCCCGCCCGGGAGGAGGGCTGGGCCTACGCGTGGGCGTTCCGCTGAGCATGCCGCGCCTCATGTGCGACACCCTGTGAGTGGGCAATGGGTTTCCTACACGTGGGCGAGATCTAGCTGGCAGCCTTTTCAAGCGCGACGAGAGCGCGTTCGATGCCCGCTCGCCGGTGGGGGACGTAGCTCAGCATAAAGTAGACGATCCAAATGCCAACCAACGTGGAGGCTGTGACCTGTAGCGCCCAGCGCCAGGCGCTCTTCTTCTTGCCGCGCGCCCTTCGAAGGCGCCGAGTTCCCCACAGGCCGAAGCCGAAGCAGACTGCCAAGGAGGCGTAGCTCGCGTAGCGCTGTCGGCGAGTGCGGCGGAGGTTGTTGCGCAACACCTGCTCCGCCTGCCCCCGCAACATGGAATCGAAGGGACCTGGCGTGGCCGCCGCGGGTGCGTCGCTGGCTTTCTTCGTGACGCCAACGCGCATGAACACCGCGCGATGGTCACTGAGGCGGCGCTTGCTACCGTCGCTCAAAGCTACCGGGACATGCAAGAGGCGTTTCATCTCCAGGCTTTTGACAGCAAGTTTCTCGCCGTCGCGCAGCAGGACTTGGTCCACGCGCCAACGACCCTCTGGCAAGCGCACGCCGGCTTGCTGGCGCAGTACTCGGCAACTAACTGAATGCGGGCGAGCGTTGAAGTCCCCCCCGAGAATCAGAGGCAGGGATTCGTCCTCCAGCCAGCTGGCCATCTCCAGGGATTGTGCGATGCGTACGGATTCGTAGCTGCCAGTATGGTAGCTGGCTTGGAAGTGCGTGTTGACGAAGCGCACTAGCCCAAGGGGCGTCTCGAGTTGCACGTCCAAGGCGCCCTTTCTGCCGATCCAGTCCAAATGGTACGGCGTGTGTGGGCGTCGGCCGAGGGAGAAGCTGTGGCGTTTCGAGTTCTTGATAGGGAAGCGAGATGCGATGAGCATTCCGGAGCTGTCGTACGCAATCGGGTTCGCCGTGGCCGCGCGATACACGTGAGATAGTCCGCGCGCACGCAGTGACTCTTCCAGGCTGGCTGAGTCTCGCTCCGCCCAGACTTCTTGGAGCATCACGACGTCGGGTTTCAGCTCGCCGATCTTCTCGGGGAGGCGTTCGAGACGCTCGGCGCGGGCAGGTGCAGTGAGGGGCACCATGTAGACGTTGTAGCTGACGAGGCGGATCTCGATGGTTTCGGCCTGCGCCGACCTCGTGGACAGCAACGCGGCCAACGATAGTAGACCGACCGAGACAACTATGAACAGGTGCCGCACCCTCGTCGAAGCTCAGAAAACGCGGCGGCTGGACGGGTTCGCGGTGCGCGCGCGCACACCACCTGGATCAAGGTATGGCGTTCTCAAATGAGTCCTGCTCCACCCCTTGCTGATTGAACATACGGCCCTTGAGGGAGGTTGGGCCAAACTCGAGAAGTGTGAAGTTGTAGTATTCGCCCTTTGTGATTCGCATTGCGCAGGTGGGACGAGCGATATTTTCATCTAGATCGCGTAGGGCCGCACCCCCACCTCCGGCGGTGATGTAGGTCAGCGTCTTGCCGGGATCCGCTGCGTGAGGCACTTCGAAGCGCTCGTAGCCGTGCACGTGGCCCTGCACCACGAGGGTGACGCCGTGCTTTTCGAATAAGGGCTGATAAAGCGCGCGGGACCCGCTTTTTTCGCTCGTTGGGCCGCAAGTCAAGAACGGCCTGTGAAAGAAAACCACCGACGCGCGGTAGCCGGGCTGGGACGCGGCGTCCGCCAATTGTTTCTCGAACCAGGTGAACTGGGCCGAGCCCGCGTCCATGTCGTCTTCGGTGTTCAGCGCGAAGAACCAGACGCCCCCACTGTTGAGCCGATAGTAGTCGTCGGTGCCGTCGAAGCCCGCATTACCGAAGAAGCGCACGTAGTACTGTTCATACTCGTCGGGCTTTTCGAATTCGTGATTGCCCAAGGATGGGAAGAACGCGCCTTGCCGGAACATCGGCATCATCAGCGGGAACCACGAGTTCCAGGTCTCGAGTATCGAGAGGTAGTACTGGATGTCGCCACCGTGGATGGTGAAGTCGTAGTTGTGCTTGGCGGCTTCGAGCACCAGGTCGTGGGTTCCGCCCAGCGCTGCGTTGGTATCGGCAATCGCCAGCACTTTGAAGCTGTCTCCGGATTTGCGCGCCGTGCAGAAGCGGCCTTTCAGTGCCGGGTCCTCGGCCAGCTCGTAGCGGTAGCAGGTCGCTGGCGTCAGGGAACTAAGGGCCAGTTCGTGCATGTAGTAGGTGCCCGCCTGGTCCGGTGGAGCGTTCACATTGAGGCTGACGTAGGTGTTGTCGACCACGAAGGGAGTCGCCGTCGCATCGTGTTGTGTGGGGGAGCCCCCAGCCTCGGGGGTCACGGTCACGCCAGTCTTGCCGTCCTCACGGCACGCTTCCCAGCGCAAGATCGCGGAGCTGTCGTTCACTCCGATGACCCAGGGGCCCTTGCTCACGGCGGTCGACCCGTGGCAGAGCCCGCCACCGTCGCCATCGGCTTGGGCCTCTGCGCCAGCGTCGGAAGGCGGTGGGGATTTCGTCCCTTCTTCGCTATCAGAACAGGTGGACAGCAACAATCCGCCCGCTAGGAAGCTCCACGCTAAACGCCGCATTGGGCCCAGCGTACCACGGCGTCAGAGAGTGGGTTGCAGCGTCGCGCTCAATCGCAGCAGTGTTCCGACTGCCCTGCCCTCATCGCCAGACGTCGGGTTGCGAAATTCTGACCAGGCTCCCGCCGAGCGCTCTCGGACGAAACCGACCAAGTCGACGCTCCAGACCGCATCGCGCGAGCCCATCACGGTGACGCCGCCACCCAGTCGCAGGCCGTAATAGAAAGGTGTCTCTGACTCTTCGTCCTTTTTCGTCCAGGCCCAGGCTACGCCGGTGCCCGCGAGCATGTGCCCGTGGAACTCACCGCCCCGGTAGAAAAAGTAGAGGAAGTCGAGGGCCAGCGGGATTTCGGTTCGCTTGGCGCCGAGGGCGTCTTTTCCGTAGAGGATGTCCACGCTGCTTTCGAAAGCGATGTGCCTAGCGGTGTAACGGCGGATGGCGAACCCCACGCCCCCCATGATCGGAGCGAGGTAGGTGGCCCGGGCGGTGTATCCCCAGGTGTACAGATCGTCCCAGGGGTTCCAATCGTCGCCGGTCTTCAGCGGATAGGGACAATCGTAGTTGCTCTGGGTGCGCGGGGCGCCGTAGTAGCAATCAGGCCCGTAGGAGAAATCGTATTCGCCGTCTTCGATGGCGAGGGCACGGCGACGTGCTCGTTCAGCTTGCTCCTCTTGACGCTTCGTTTCTTCGCTTTTCGCAGGGGGGTGGAACCGCAATGGTGGCTCGTTGGCTGGCGGCATGAGCGATTCGTCGTCGAGGTCGAGGTAGGGTCGCGCTTCGCCTTGCTCGGCTGCGCCAAGCAGGGCGAGGCCCAGGCAAACCCCTGTCACGGTGCCACGCATGTGGCGGGTGGCAGCAACCGCCATGCCAATGTTTGACCGTCCAGCAATCAAGTCGATCTCCGACCCTTTACCCGAGCGGAGCTTGGGCCTGCGGCGCGGCAGCCCCAGCACTGGGGCTTCGCCGCCACGCTGAGCTCAGGACTGGGGCTTGCACACCATCATGCAGTCGTCGCAGCCCGGGCAGCTCGAGCCGCAGCCGCAGGTCATTCCGACTGGGCATCCAACGGCGGGATCGCAGGGCGGGGCGCAGGCGGCGGCGTCGCTGAAGTAGACGCAGGATTGTCCGGGGCCGCAGGTGGTTGCGCTACAGGGATCGTTGACGCTCGCTACGGCACAGGACTTCACGCACTGTTCGATGCTCTCGAAGTTGTTGGCGTTGCCACCGCACCCACCGTAGGTGAATTGTTCGCACTTGCCGGACTGGGCGTTGAACCACCAGCGCGGGATGGCCGCCAGACAGTTGCCGGGCTCCTTGGGCAATTGGCAATCTTGGGAACCGCCGCCACCGCTACCAGGGCTGGCGCCGGTGCCGGCGCCCGCGCCTGTGCCAGGGTTGCCGCCCGTTCCCGCGCCCGCACCTGTTCCGGCGCTGCCGCCGCTGCCGTCGGACGTGCTCTTGCCGGAGCACCCGATAGCGAGAACAGTGCCAAAGAGGAATAACGCGCTTAGTCGGCCCAACTGCATGCGCCAATCATGACAGCGGTTCGGGACTGAGGCGAGGGCGCCGTGGACTGCGGATGGGTCTTGCAGTGGAGGAGTGACGGATTCTTGGGTGGAAGCTGTGCGAAAACCGCGCGCTCGCGCTAGGCTGGGGCGTGCGGTCGACACGGACCTGGTGGGTCATCCTCTGCGGTGGGTTAGTTGCTTGCGCTCTCGATTCCCAAGGAGACGGCGTTGGGCCAGGCGGCTTCGGTGATTCGGGGATCGCGTCGGGTGGCGTCTCGGGCGGTGGCGGGTTTGGTGTGGGCGGCGCCATCGGAGGGACGTCAGCCACAGGAGGCACCCCGGGAACCGGCGGCACGCCGAGTACGGGCGGTCAATCTGGCACCGGTGGCACGCAGTTGACAGGTGGCACATCGGGTACGGGCGGTACGCCCGCGACCGGCGGCGCGCCTGCAACTGGCGGCACGCCGGCCACGGGCGGAACTCCGAGTACCGGTGGCACGCCAGCCACGGGTGGAACTCCGAGTACCGGCGGCACTCCGGCGACAGGTGGAACTCCGAGCACCGGCGGCACACCGAGTACCGGCGGCACTCCGGGTACGGGTGGAACTCCGGGCACAGGTGGCGGTTCAAACTGCAAACAACAGGGTCAGGGCTGCAGCGTTACGGGGCAGAATTGCTGCGCGCAGCTCTACTGCGACGTCTTGGCCGGTCCGGGCTGCAAAGCGTGCAAACCGAAGGGCGTGGGCTGCCTGCTCGACATCGAATGTTGCAACAAGTGCACGCTCTTCACGTGTTCATAGAGGTGCGACAGCGAATCGGTTCAAGACGGGCCAGCTTGCGTTGGTGCTCGTGGTCCGACGCCAGTGCCGACTCGGGCACCTGCCTGACGGGGACCAAGGTGCTCGCCACGGTTCCCCCTGGCGGCGGAAGCAAATGCAGCTTCAAGTTCAGCGGTAGCTACACGCCGGGGCGGTCAACCTCT
Source organism: Polyangiaceae bacterium (assembly GCA_965222375.1). Classification (GTDB taxonomy): domain Bacteria; phylum Myxococcota_A; class Polyangia; order Polyangiales; family Polyangiaceae; genus JACKEA01. The sequence continues at coordinate 643,811 of CBDCTZ010000015.1, read as the reverse complement.
TGCTGACTCCCGGCTGGGGAACGGTGTGCTTCGCTGGCAGTAGCAGTGGCTGCGGCAGCGGCGCATCCGCGGACGGCTGGTGGTTTGTGGGCTCAAATGAGATCGCGCTGTGTGACTCCACTTGCAACCGCTTCTACAAGCAGCCCGCGGGCAAGCTGACCCTTCGCTTCGGCTGTGCCAGCGAAAGCTGCAACCACTAGCGGAGCCGTCGCGTCAGGCGAGCTGGCCGCTCCCGAGCCGCGCCTTGCTGTCATGCTCGACAGAGCCAGGCGCGGGCGGAAGTGTCCAACTAGAAAGGCGGGAACAACGCTCACGGAACGTGGTCGAAGTCGTGTCCTAAGCTGCTGGAGGTTCGAATGCCACGCCATACAGTCTTGGTCTTGTATGCGCTGTATGCGCTGACGGGCTGCTACGCGCCCGCCGAACAAGAGTCCGCCACTACGTCCGCCCCAATCAGCTATGAGGGTTACACCGAGAGTGACCGCTACTGCACTTCGGGGCAGCTCTACATGCTAGTCGACGACGTCATGGGCGATGAGTGGAAGCTGACGGGGTTCTACGAGTCCGAACCCTTGGATGGCCGCCGCTACCGTGCGACATCCCGCATCGAAGGCAAGTTGACGGATGGCTTGCTAGTGCTCGATAGCCGGGGGCTATTGGAGAGCGATCCTCTGCCGCGCGGCTTCACCTGGTGCATGGGCCAAACGCAGTTGCGCCCCGAAGATGGCGATCCGCGAAAATTAACCGGGCAGTTTCGTTCCAGAGAGTGTGGTTGCACGATGCAGGTGAGCCTAACGGGACAGTAGAGCGCGGTTCCTCGGGCCCTGAGAATCTCGCCAGCGCCCTCGGCAGGACGCGCATGCGGCTTGCCATTGGCGCTGTGATCCCCACAAATTACTCCGTGGCCGCCAACCTAGAAGCGGAACTGGAGTTTTCGGTTCCGGACATGACCGCGCCCCTAGACGTGGCGGCGCACCGCGCTATGGCGGTCCCACCCTGCAGCGTGAAGGGCATGTTCTTCCAAGCGCTGTTCGAGGTGTTGCCCACGGGAATGCCAGCAGGCAAACGCTACGTATCGTTTCGCGCCTACCCCATGCTCGAATACATGGACCTGCTGCTCGATGCGGCCGAGGCGTTGCACCCGCGGCGTCCAATCCGCGAAGGGCTGCGTCGCGTGGGGCATTTGGGTTATCCTACTTTCGCCAACAGCCTGATCGGGCGTGTGATCATGGGTGTGCTTGGGAACGACTTGGACGCCATCGTCGGGCGCGCGCCGCGCGCCTATGCCGTCAGCATCGAGCCAGGGCAAGTCACGAGCCAGCGTGTCGCCGAACGGCATTGGCGCATGGCGTTCTCAAAGGTCCCCAACTTCATCGATTGCTACCAACTAGGCGTGGTGGAAGGAGCGATTCTGCATTGCGGGGCAAGACCGCAGATCGAGGTTTGCACTCGAGCCATCGACGCGGCAGTGCTGGACGTGCGCTGGACCTAGCTGGCTGTGCTCATGGCAGCTCCGTGCCGCGAGTGTCCACCGCCAGAAACACGCGCAAGCTGCCCTCGTGTACAAAGCTGAAGTCCCAGGTCGATGGTGGTTCCCAATGCCGCGCAGTAGTCAAAACCGGCCGAGGCCTCGGCGCTGGGTTTGGCGGACTGCTCGTTCAGCTCGGCTTCGCCGGTCGACGGCAGATGCCAGCCGCGGAGCACGAATCCCACCTTGGAAGAGATGGCGAGCGCGCCGATATCGTCGTGGCTATCTCCATCGAAGTCCCCCAACCAAGTGCGGAGCGCTACGTCTGGCTCCGTGCCCGCGCCGCCGTCTGTCAACTGGAACGGTGCGCTTAGGAGTCGGTTGGTGGAACCCAAGAACACCGCCACGCTGCGGCTTTCTCCGGTCTTGGTGCCAGGGTCCGGTCCGTGCGCCCGCGCAACACGTTGATGTCACCACCGCCCACGTCGACCAGGTCGAAGCGAGGCGGTGCCTGAGCGAGCTGCTCCGAGTCCGTCAGCTGACCTACAGAGGGTCGAGCGAAGCGGTCGGTACTTGGGTGGTAGTGACCACGGCCGCTCGCGCGTCCAGGTATGAAACCCGAATTCCGAGGGACGGATCCATGCTCACCAGATCCCGAATGCCATCGCCATCCATGTCGGCGAGCTGTGAAAACACGTCTTGCTCGGACTGGAGCTCATTGGCCAGTTCGAATCGACCTGTCGCGAAACGACACACTCCGTCACTGCCGCATTGGAAGCTGTCTGGACACGCGAGTTCGGAACCGCACAAGAAGCGACAAGCGCTCGCGGTCTCCGGCGTGCCACAGTCGCTTCCGGGACCGTCGCAATCTTCCCCGGACTCGATCACACCGTTCCCGCAGACCCCTGCATCTAGATCGCGCAGACCAGCGCAACCCGACACTGCGACGAGCGCAGCCAGCCCGAACACGAGGCTCTTTCCCATGCTGGATAGGTTATCTCGGGTCGTTGTGAAGTTCGCACTCGGATCTGGAGCAGCCACCCAGCCCGCGCCTCTTTTCAGAGCCAGCTAGCGCGCGCGCAGGATTGAGGCCTTGGTGGCGCACACGTTGCATGAAGGGAGCCAGCGTCTGCACTTCCTGCGTTTGGCTCGCTTTCCTGGAAGCGCAATGATCTTCGGGTGCTTCGGGCTGCGTTGGTTGCACTAGGGGCATTTCACCACCGTGGTGGCAGCGCGCAGCGAATTCGCCTCGCGCTGCATCCCATCGGGCACGGCCATTGCTTGGGTGCCGGGCACACGGAGGGTGATCATGAGAGGTTTCGTAATCCGCGCACTGCCAGTTCCAGTGCTCATCTTGGCAGGCTGTGGCAGCCCGAGCTCCCAACCCGCGGCGGCACCGACGCCTACGGATGCACCTGAGACGGCTGTACCTGAAGACCCGCCCCCCACGGATGAGCCGGCGGCTGCGGCGGAAGAGGAAGAAGCCCCTGACCTCAAGCCCGTTGCGGAAGAACCACCCCCGGGGTCACCCCGGGAGATGCTCATGCGAGCACACTTCAAGGAGACGGAATTGATCCGCATTGCGGTCATCAACGGCAACTTGTCGAAAGCCGTCGGCCCGGCGAAAAAGCTCGCTGCAAGCGACGAAGGCAAGAAGCTCAAGAAGGGTGGCCCCGCCTTGGCGGCGATGAAGAAGGCTGCCTCGCGAATCGGTACGAGCGTCGACATTCCCGCGGCTGCGGCGGCGACCGCCGACATTGGCAAGGCCTGTGGGGCGTGCCATCGCAAGGGTGCCGGGCCGAAGGTCGAGGTGAGTGCAACGCCAACCGCTGGCAAGAGCCTCAAGAGTCGCATGCGTCGGCATGTGTGGGCGACGGACCGACTTTGGGAGGGCCTGTATGGGCCGTCTGAAGCCGCTTGGAAGGCAGGCGCCGAGGCGCTCAGTGGCGAGCCGTTCCCCAAGGCCGTCTACAAGAAGGGTGGCGTGCACGCTCGGAGCGCTGCCGATCGGCTGAAGCGACTCGTGGGCGACGCAGCAACTCAGAAGACGCCTGATGCTCGCGCGAAGATGTACGCGTCTCTGCTCGAGACGTGCTCGTCTTGCCACTTCGTTTCGAAGGGCAACTGACGAACATCTGCGCCCGACGCGTAGCAAGACCAGGCTGCGCGTTTTTCCGGCGTCGACCATGAAGGCGCCTCACAAAGCCGGCAAGAAGAAGCCGAAGAAGCCCAGCAGCTCCTGACGCGGGCATTCCGTTGCCGCGTGGCCCCTGCGCGGCTGCCGCGAGCGTCGCGAAGCACCGCAGGGCCGTGGGACGCGCCTTGACTGCAGTCGCGCCAAGTTACATTTCGGCTCCCCAAATCAAGGTGGCAGAACTACGTCGGCTGCCAATGCACGTGGTGGAGCTTGGGGCTCGCGACTACCACGTGGATGGCGCTGATGCGTCCGCTGCTGTCCACGACCAGTTGAAACACGGCGCGCGGGGCCAGGCTGCCGGTGGCACCGGGGTACTGGGCGACGATTGCCGGCAGGCCGTTGACCATCGCGGTGCGGAAGCTGGCACGGGTGTCATCAACGCGGGCGCTTTGGATCTTCACGTAGAACTTGGCGATCTTGGCGGCGCCTACTATTGGGCTACCCGCTGCCAGGAACTCGCCGTTGGCGTCGTTGAGGGACACGGCGTCGTCGCAAAGCAGGCTAGTCAATGCGCGCACGTCTCCGGCTGCGAGTACAGCGCCGAGTTGTTGTAGGGCCGCAGTGTTTCGCTGTAGCAGCGCGTCGTCGACGATACAGCGCTCCGAGTCGTAGGGCTCCATCGCCTTGCGCGCGCGATGATGCACGACACGCACGTTCGCTTCGGTGAGCCCCGTTGCGGCGGCGACTTCTCGCACGCTCAGCTCCAGTACGTCACGCAGCACCAGGACGGCGCGCTGCTCGGCGCTGAGCACTTCCAGGGCGAGCAAGAACGCGAAGGTGGCGCTTTCCCGCTCCCCGTAGCGGGATTCTGCGGAGGGCTCCAACGCCGTCAGGTCCAAATCCTCGATGGGCATGGGCAACCACGGGCCGCGGTAGGCTTTGGACTTGCGATGCCTCAAGGCGTCGATGCCCAGACGTGTTGCGACCTGCACCAGCCACGGACCCAAGGGCCGAGCGGTATCTTTGGGAGGTGACTCCAGGGCGCGGCGGAACGTGTCTTGGACCAGGTCTTCGGATTCGGACCCATCACCGGTGAGGCGATAACACACGGCCCACAACATCCGTCGATGTTGGTGGAACGCGGTCTCCAGGGCCGCTGCGTCCATTCTGATGCTGGAGCTTATCAGGACTGCCCCTGAGCGAGATGGTCGGATCCGATGCTCAGGGGGATCGCCATGGCGTTAAAGTAGGACTCGAGCCCACCGAGCCAGACGATCTCGGTGATCTCCCGCTCCGAGAAGTGTTCGGCGAGGCGGTCGAATATCGCCTTGGGCACTTGGCGATCTCGCGCGAGAGCCTTGGCATAGGCGATGGCAGCGCGCTCCGGTTCATCAAAGGCGGCGTGGGTCTCGAACTCGTCTAGGTGTCGGAAACGCTCGGCCCCAACGCGAGCACGAATGGCTTCTGCGAGTGAAAGGTCCGCGCAGAACGCGCAACCGTGTTCGCTGGCGATGGCGAACTGCACCAGAGCGCGGATCCGGTGCGGGATGCGCAAAAACCGCTCGAGCACCGTGACTGCAGCCAACGTAACTATGAGCAGAGCAGGGGCGCGGGCATACAAGACTCGAAACGCCGTCGGCACCTTGCCGTAGCGGCGCTTCGCCTGCCAAAAGAGGAAGCGCAGGATCCGGCTCTTGGGTCGGTCGATGGGCGAAAGGCGTGGTGGCGGGTGATCTAGCGTGTTGGAGGGAGTCGCGAGGGTGTCGGTGGCTAGGTCGGCGGGCAGAGCTTGTGATGTCATCTCATCGGGTACACGAACGCGGCTGGCCAGGCGTTACAGCTGGGGTCACACTTTCGCCATCAGGCTTGGCGCTTCGGCGGGTACCGGACGAAAAATCCTCACATCTTTCGCATGTTCGGGCGTTTTGTTTCGAACAGGCAGCGGCAAAGTGAGCCATCTAAGTCTGCAGCGGCCATGACACGATGATGAACTTGAAACCTTACTTTGGCTTTTGTCTTTTTGGACTCACCGCCGCCTGCGGCAGCACGACTCTGGATCCGGTACAGAACGGCACGGGTGGCGCAAGCACCGGCGGCGGTTCGAGCGGTGGGAGCGCGACCGGTGGAACCTCGAGCGGAGGTGCCAGCGCCTGCAAGGCACCCAACCCCGCTGGTTGCGTTCAGACTGGGTGCAGCGCTGGGCAGATCTGCAATACGGACGTGCAGATCTGCCTGCCTTCGAGTTGCGGCTGCGACGAAAAGACTGGCGACTGGGTGTGCACTGATGACTGTGGCGGCGGCGCGTGCACGCCAGATCCCACGGCGGGCAAGTACTTCGTGCGCATCGGCTTCGTTGACGGGCAGGTGCAGATCCCCGACTTCTGCGTGTCCTACCAAAACGACGGGATCACCTACACTTGGGACCCGCAGCCCCTACTCGCTCTGCACGGCGAAAGCGCCTCTTCACTGAACGGCCTGCAGCGGCTGACCAAGTACCTGCCGCTCAAGCAAGGCCCCTTGGCCTTCGCGATCGCATCGCCCAAGGACGGCTGCGCAGCGCCGAGCTACCCGACTGCGATGCCCAACGTCGACACTTTGGGTTTGCCCCCAACCCACTTCACCCTGCTATCTGCCCCGTATTCGAACGAGCCCGCCGAGGTCTGGATACTGCCCGACTCGGGGCCGGTTGCCGGCGGGGTCAACTCCAAGCTGCGGGTGATCAACGCCACGACGTCGGCCTACGATCTGATCAACGTCGCTGCCGACGGCGACAAGCTAGGCAAGGTCGCCTTCGGCAAGCTGAACCCGTTCGATTACCAGTCGGTGGCCAAGAACCATTTGCAGCTGCTCACCTTCGAGGACCATGACGACAAGTACTCTGCGGACTTCAGCGGTAGCGACTTGCTAGCGCTCCACAACTCCACGGTCATCATCGCGGGCTGGCAGAACAAGTATCACGCCTTCGGCTGCCTGGACGGCAAGGGCTCTGAGTTCTTCTGCTTGCCCGCGGCGGTGAAGAAGCTGCCCTGAGCGCCGGCGCCACGCCGATCAATCGATCAAGCCCTGCTGTTCAGCGCAACTGGACAGGACCGTGCGCCAGGTCTCGTCGGAGGTCCCTGCGTCGGGACTGGTTGGCTGCCCTCGACGGCAAAGGTCGGCCTTGTTCAGCGCGCAATCGATGAGCTGCGATGCGTTGTCGCCAAATGGGTTTCGCCCGCCGAAGGAGCGGTCATCGGTGGCGTCAGCGCCAGCATCCGACGGGGAGCTCAGATAGCTACCGGCAATCCAGCAAATGGAGTCGCAGGGGATGTCCTCCGAGGGGCATAGGCGAGTCGATGACTGCGTGCCGGCGTCAGCATCTCCCGCGTCGCTGACGGCGGCAGCTTCGACGGCGCGGCACACATCCAAACAAAGCCTGACGTCCGGGAACGCGCACTCGATCAGGGCGTCCCTAGGGGCCTGGCAGGTCGACTCCTTTGGTAGCGCCTGGGCGCGAAACCCGGACCCCGAACAAACAAAGTCATCGGGAGACGCCGCTCGGTAACAATCCAGGAGTTCTCGCTGGAGGCTCAAGCACGGCTCCTCGGGCAGGCTGCGCTCGCAGCCGCGTACGCAATTCTCAGGTTCTTGTTCGCAGTCTTTGCGCAAGAATGCTTGGCACCAGTCGTCACAGAAGGTCGGCGAGCCCGAATATTCCTGGGGATCGCACTGGGCGCTCAGCGCCGCCAGCATGGCGACCATCGCCAATGGCCAGCTGCGGTGCTCGGCACTTGGAAGCTGCGTTCGAAAGCTCATGGCTTGGTGGGTGGGCCATTAACCTAGAGCGACCGCCGCGCAGCGGCCAGCTTGGGAGTGCATCGGGGCCTGGCCTCTACGTGGCAAGTAACTATAAAGCTGGGGTTGGATCCGTTCTCGAGCGTCCGTGGGCAGCTACGACGGTGGCTTCCGTGGCTGGCCGCGTTGGTCACGCTGACGGTGCCGGCTTTGGCGCAGCCCGACCCTCCCAAGCCGGGGCAGGACGCCGAAGCTCGCCCCGTACCGACCATCACGCCGCCCCGAGCCCTGGGCAGTATCGCCGTCGACTACCCTCAAGTAGCGACGGGCGACTCGCTAGTACTGCTCGAATTGGTCATCGCGAAAGAGGGAAGCGTCGCGTCGGTGTCGGTCGTGACCGGCAACCAGCCCTTTTCCGAGGCGGCCGTGAATGCCGCGAAGACCTGGCGATTCAGTCCGGCCATGCGCGGTGGCGTCGCGGTCGCATCTCGGATCCGCATGGAGGTGCGTTTCACCGAACCACCGCGACAAGAGCCTGAGCCTGAGCAAGAAGAGACGGTCACCGGCGTGTCCGACCAAGAGCAGTCCGCGAAGTCTTTGGAAGTAGTGGTGGAGGGAGAGCGACGCAGGAGCAAGGTCGGGCGCATGACCCGCGCCGAAGTGCGGCAGCTACCGGGGGCTTTTGGAGACCCCTTCCGTGCCGTCGAGGTCATGCCCGGGGTCACGCCGGTGGCTTCGGGGCTGCCGTACTTCTTCGTGCGCGGCGCGCCGCCGGGCAACGTCGGCTACTTCTTCGACGATATCCCCGTGCCTGGTCTGTATCACGTCGCCGCGGGCCCTGCGGTGATCCATCCGGCCTTCATCGATGAGGTCCGGCTCTACTCCGGCGCGTACCCGGCCAGCTATGGGCGCATCTCTGGCGGAATCGTCACCGGAAGCGCCGCACAGCCCGAGGGCCGATTTCGGGGTGAGGCCAACGTTCGGCTGGTTGACAGTGGCGCGTTCGTCGAGACTCCGTTTGCGAACGGGCGTGGCAACGCGATGCTGGCAGGCCGCTATTCCTATACCGGCGCGGTAGTGTCGCTGCTCGTGCCCGAAGTCGAAATTGGCTACTGGGACTATCAGGGACGCGTCCAATACAAGCTGACCGAGCGAGACACCCTCGGTGTGTTCGGCTTCGGTGCCTACGACTTCCTCAGTGCAGAAGATGACGATGGCGAGACGCAAGACATCTACGACGTCACCTTCCACCGCCTCGATATGCGCTATGACCGCGCGCTGAGCGCCGATAGCGCAATGCGCCTTGCCACCACTCTGGGCTTCGATCGCTCCGCGGCCGGAGATGGCGAACTGGAGCTACGCGCCCAGAGCGTGCGCAATCGCCTTGCCTACGTCAACCGCTGGAGCAAGCGGGTCCAGTTTCGCAGCGGCGCTGACGTGAGCGTGGCGCGCTACGACATTCTGATCGACCAAGATGACGCCGATGGTGCTGGCGGCGATGGCCCGCCCACGGAGCTGAACCCAAACCCGCTGCCGGGGCTGCCTCCTCGCTTTTCAACTCCGCTTCCAGGCGAAGACGTCACCCAGGCGCGTTTCGCTTCTCGGAGTGAGGTCATTACAGGCGCATGGCTGGATTGGGTCTTGGATCTAGGGTCCGGTGTGACTCTGACGCCAGGTTTTCGCCTGGACCTCTACACTTCCGACGGCGTAACCCAAGTGGCTCCGGAGCCCAGGGTGGCCGCGCGCTTCCAGGTGAGCGAGCGCGTCGCCCTGCTACACGACCTGGGCATTGCGCATCAACCGCCGAGCTTCGCCATTCCCGTGCCCGGGCTCCAGGGCGCCGCCAAAGAGGGACTCCAAACCGGCGTGCAAAGCAGCGCGGGTGCGGAAGTGGATCTGGGAGACGACGTCACTGGCTCCCTCACGCTGTTCCAAAACGTCCTATTCGGACTGACCGACCCCTTGGGCCTGTTTCAGCTACAACGCGCCGACCCCGGCGTAGACAACGAGGACCGCGCTACATCCCACAGTTACGGACTGGAACTCTTGTTGCGTCGCTCCCTCACCAAGCGACTCGGCGGCTTCATGTCCTACACGCTCTCGCGCAGCACGCGTGCGTCCGGCCGATTGGAAGGCCCGTCGAGCTTCGATCGCCGACACGTTTTCAATATCGCCATGGCCTACGATTTGGGTCGAGCCTGGCGGGTTGGTTGGCGAGGCGTGGTCTACAGCGGCATTCCCGCGGAGGTGGCCTACGCTCGGGCTGCTCGCAATCCGCCGCGCTCCGCGCCGTTTTATCGTCTGGACTGGCGGCTGGAAAAACGCTGGCGCTTGGGTGAGACCGGCTTCTGGGCCTTGGTGTTCGAAGTTCTCAACACGACATTGAACAAAGAAACCCTCGAGATCAGCTGCTACGCCTATGGTTGTGAGACGGAGACGATTGGCCCCGTGACGATCCCGAGCATCGGATTGGAAGCGAGCTTCTAGACCCCGGCTCGGTGCTATGCTGCTGAGCGTGGGGCGCTTGCAACAACACGCACAACTACATCGAGTCTTTCGTGCTGCTACATGCCGGCGAATTGATCCACAGCGAGCTATATGTGTGTCGCGCGCTTCGGCAGTATCGCGCTTGGGCCCCACAAGTTCTCAACACGTACAAGACCCAGGTCGCCTATGCCTCGTGTCATTTCGCGCGGCGGGATGCGACGGCCTACAGTCGTTGCCAAGACTGGGTGTTCAAGCAGAACAAGGGGCTGACCAATCTTGGTGGCGTGGGGCTGGTGATGAACTATTGGCCCGAGAACACCAAAAGCGCCAACGCCATGTGCAAGTAGCTGGCTAGAAGGTGCCGCCCAATCGGAAGATCGTGCTCGTGGAGCTGGCAGTGCCCGTGGGCTGGAATCGCTCCAGGGCATCTGCGTAGTCACGAGCGTTGCTGGCGGCGATCAGATCGCCCGTCAAGATCAGAGCGCTCTGGAGCGCAACCCCCGCGCCGATGCCTAGCGCCCGCTCACTGTCGTCGATGAAACCGTAGGTCGAAACGCCTATGCCCGCCGCGATGCCGACAATCCAGACGATGGTCAGGATGTCGAATTGGTCGTTCACCGCCTTCATGCGCTTCAACTCGTCTTTGCGGAAGGCCGCCGGATCTCGCTTCAAATCCGACTTCAAGTCACTGAGCTGACCGGGTGTTCTAAAAAAGATCACGCCCCCCGCAGCCAGCTCCAGCAGCCCAAAGCCGGCCAAGGGATACATCGCGCCCTCGAGCCGCTCGTCGTCCCGCTGGGTGTAGAGCACGGCTGCGCCACCCAAAGAGGCCACGCCGGCGATCATGCCGGCTAGCCCTAGGGTCTTCTCTTGCGAGAAGTAGTCGTCGGTCGCGCGCTCCATCCCGGCTTGGTCGATGGGCTGCGCGACTGCCGGTCGCGCTAGGGACAGTGCGAGAGCGAGGCTGATCAGCGCAGCTAGCGGACGCCGAAGCGCGGGGGCTAGGCGGCGCGGCGTGACGTCCATTTCCTCGGAAAAAGCTGCAAATGGCGGCTTTGACATGAATGAATGAATATTCATTCATTTTCTGATGTCAAGCCCGTGGGCAGGATTTCTGGGTGCTGGGTCGCCTCGGCCCCGACCAGAACGGGGGTGGTAGGTTCAGCGGCGGGGTGCTGGTCAAACTCGTCGCGGTCGTCGCCTATCTGCTGATCCTGGTCGGGATCGGCGTCGTGGCGTCGCGCCGGATGAAGGACGTCAAAGACTACTTCGCCGCGGGCAAGGGGCTAGGTTTTTGGGCCGTGGCCTTCAGCGCCCGGGCGACGGGGGAGAGCGCCTGGCTGTTGCTCGGTCTGACCGGCATGGGCGCAGCGGTTGGGGCCAAGGCGCTGTGGGTCGTACTCGGCGAGGTCATTGGCGTGGCCACGGCGTGGCTATTGATGTGCCGCCGCTTCAAGTCCCTGACGGATCGCTACGATTCGATCACGGTACCCGATTACCTCGCCGATCGCTTCCGCGACCGTTCCCATCGTTTGAGAATCGTGGCCGCAGGGGCACTCGTGGTTTTCGTGACGATCTACGTCAGCGCGCAGATCGACGCCACGGGCAAAGCCTTCGAGAGCTTTCTCGGGTGGAACTACTACACGGGTATTGGCGTCGGATTCGCGGTCGTTCTGGTTTACATCGTGGCCGGCGGCTTCCTCGCGGTTGCGTGGTCCGATGTATTCCAAGGCTCTCTGATGTTCCTGGGGTTGGTCACGTTGCCCGTCGTCGGACTCTTCGCCTTGGGTGGGCCGTCGGAAATGAGCAGCCGACTTACTGCCATCGATCCAGGTCTACTGACCCTTGCTGGCCCTGGGGATGGCTGGACGCTTCCCACGATTCTCAGTGTGATTTCTTTGTTGCTCATTGGCCTGGGTTTCATGGGCTCGCCGCAGATCTTTGTTCGCTTCATCGCCCTCAAGGACAAGCGGGAAATCAGCAAGGGCGCTGGTGTCGCGATCACTTTCACGGTGCTGGCTGACCTCGGCGCCGTGCTGATTGGCATGGTCGGCCGTGCTCTGCTCACTGGGCCCGATGCCAAGCTCGAGAAAGTGCTGGGTCAGGGTGGGGAAGACGTGCTTCCGCTTCTCGTTGGGCGCGTGCTGCCGTTGATCTTGGTGGGGCTATTCGTGGCCATCGTGCTTTCTGCGATCATGAGCACCGTCGACTCGCTGCTCGTTCTAGCCGGGAGCGCACTGGTGCGGGACGTGTACCAAAAAGTGTTGCACCCAGCGATGCCGGACGATCAGCTCGTACCCAAGAGTCGGGCTGCAACCTTCGCCTTGGCTGCGATCGCTCTCATTGTCGCAGTTTCCGTTGCGCTCATCACACCCGACAGAACCATTTTTTGGTTCGTGATCTTCGGTTGGTCTGGCATCAGTGCCACGTTCTGCCCCACCATGATTCTCTCGCTGTTCTGGCCGCGCCTCACTGCGAACGGTGCCCTGGCCGCAATGCTAGTTGGCTTTGCGTGCGTGCCATTGTTCAAGTTCGCGGTGCCGATGCTTCCCGTGGTCGGTTCATCTTTCAAGACCCTCGGCGAACTGCCTCCTGCTTTTCTCTTGTCCGGGCTTGCAGCCGTTGTCGTCAGTCTCATGGACCGAAAAGGGCAAACGCAGGTCGAGGGGATCGAGACAGAGCTGCGCGACAGCGCCAAGGCACCATGAAGCGTCGGTTCTCGCGTTATCGAAGCAGGGTTCAGGATTGGTTTGGGGTCGGTTCGATGGTGCAAGCAGGGCCACTATTCTCGACCTAGGCCAAAGAGCCGCGAACTTGCGTTACCCTGTCTCGCCCGGAGCAGAGCCAAATAGTGCAGAACGACGTCTATTACGCGGACCCCGTACCCGAAGGGCCGCCCCAAGTCTGGATTTGGTACCTCGTGTACGCCGTATGTCTGGGTTTGGTCTACGTGGCGCTGGTGGTCGGCGGCGTCTGGTTCATGTTTGCCGCACCCGGTGGCCCCGGCGCGGACCCGCCGTGGATCGGCGGCATCGTGGCCGTGATCTCGTTTCCGCTAGCTCTGCTCTTTCTCGCGGCGCCGTTTCTGCCGAAAAAGAGCTGGGCCTGGTACTACCACATGGCGCTGATCGCGCTTGGGCTCACGAGCGCTTGCTGCTTGCCGGCCTGCGGCGCCCTGCTCTACTTCTGGATCAAGCCGGAGACCAAGGCGTTCTTCGGAGTCAAATAGGATGTTCAACGGGTGCCAAACGGCGGCGTTCAACACCTCGGTTTGATCTGCCGCTGGCGTCACACCTCAGGTGGGGGTCCATGATCTCATGCATTCAGTGGCGATGTGCGGCCAGCTTCACTTCTGGCAGGTCATGCCCGAAGCCGCAGCCTTGCAGAACAGGCCCTTGCAACACTCGGTGTCGCCACCGCAGGGTTGGTTGGCGCTCTTGCAGCAATAGTACTTGAAGTCCGAGGGATCGAAGGCACATTCGAGAGGCTTGCAGCACTCCAGGAGGTCGGAGGGCTTGGTGCCGCAAAACGCCTTGACGGGTTCACAGCTACCTCCATCCGCGCCAGCGCTTCCCGCCGCGCCGGCTGCTCCGGCGCCGCCGCCCGAGCCAGCGCTGCCGCCGCTGGACGTGCCGCCACTGGCGGCTCCGGCCCCGGCCATGCCACCGCTCGAGCTGCCACCACTAGCCGTGCCACCACCGCTGCCATCACCATCGTCTCCGGCCGCGCAGCCCCACAGCGCCCAGCTGCATAGGCAAACTCCCGACAAAAGCCCAACGGGAACCCAGCTTCTTCCCGTGTGTCGCGTCATCTTGTCCAGCTACCGCACGGCAATGAGCCTGTAAAGGGGGCCAGCCTAGACCGTTTCCCATTGGGCGGAAGCGTTCTACGCTTCCTGTATGGCCAAGCTTGACGACAACGAGCGCCACATCGAGCTATGCGTCATCGTGATCGGAGGGGCGAGCGACCGGTTTCATGGGGCCCTACCGCTTTCGGATGATGTCTTGTCCCTGGGCGAAGCCGCCAAATGGCGTCCGCGTCTGCGGCTGCATTGCTTCGGCACCGAGCCCTTCGCCGACGACAAAGCGGCGGCGCATCTCAAACAGCTATTGGCCGACGCTGACGCTCTGGTCCTGACGGACGCCCCCGACGCGGGCCATCACTACTCGTCCAGCACGCTTGAGATGCTCGATCGGGCTCTGCACCTCGGCAAACCTGGGCTCCCCACAGCGGTGTTCGGCAGTCAGGCCATGGCCGACGAGTGGACTACCCTGAGCAACTACAAGCCCCTCTACGTCGGCGAGCCCACAGCTGACAACGCCATGCCCGTTATCAAGGCGCTGGTGCGAGCTGTGCTCCGACCGACTTCGCGTCCACCACCGGTCGCCTAGGGGTAGCGAGCAGAGACCCGCGCAGAGCGTACGAAACGGGACCCGCGCCTGCTGGGTCGTCTTCGGGTGCGGGCTCGGCTAGAGCTGACGCATGCGAATCGTCCTCGTGCTCGACCCGCCGGCGCAGCCTGACGCGGCCGCGGACTTTCTGCGCCAAGCCCTGAGCCAAGGTTCCCCAACCGTCGTTACGTTGCCCGCGATCGACCCGATGGCTCGCGCCTTGGCCAAAGGCTTCGAAGAGCACGAGCCCGGTGAAGCCGGGTTCGTCGTGCTTGCTCGAGCGGGCGCCGGGCGCTTGAGCCAAGAGGATTGGGACGAGCTGGGACTAGCGGAAAAGGCCAAGCGGCTCCAGCCCGTCGAAGACCCGGCAGTGGAAGCGGCGATCGCCGAAGGTGCACAGCACCTCGAGAGTGGAAATCTCGAACAGGCCCATCGCTCCTACGCCTTCGCGGACTCTTTGCTCTCCTGGGAGCACGGACCACGAAGGGCAGAGGTGCTGGTTTGTCTCGCGAGCATCGAGGCGGAGCGAGGCAGCCCAGAGCAAGCCGCGAGTCTGCTCGACCGTGCCCTAGCGATCTTTCCGGATCACCAGACGGCGCTGAAGCGTCGCATCGAGCTGGCGCAAGGGTCCGCTGACGGAGCGACGGCCGCGGCGCTTCGCCGTCGCTTGCTGCGACGGGCAGATACGGACGAAGAGCGCGCGTCGCTCCTGTCGTCCATTGCTGACGAGTCTCTCCACGCGACGACCGAGTCTTTGGAGCGCGCCCTGGAGCTTCGGCCGAAGGATCCCCGTCTGCTCGAGCGCTTGCAAGCTAGCCTGGAAGCAGCTGGGCGTTGGCGCGAGGCAGTGGACACCAAGGTCGCCCTCACGGAGACCATCGAGAGTCCGCGGGATCGCGCGAGGTCGTTTACCGCGGCCGCGGGCATGTGCGCGCGACGCACCCAAGACGTGGCGCGGGCCGTGGCGCTGTACGAGGCAGCGATTGCCGACGATCCCTCCACCCCCGGGGCTTTTGAGGCAATCGAGGCCGTTCTGATCAAGAACGCGGACTTCAGCGGAGTGGCGCTCGCCTACGAACGCCAGCTGGAGCGGCTCGCGGGACGCGGGCAAACCGAAGCTGAGTGTGGCCTGCTCGATAGACTTGCGAACGTGCACGTGGAGCACCTGGGCGACGTGCACACGGCCATTCTGACCCTGGATCGCCTCGTCAAACTCGACCCCGAAAACGTCGAGGCCCGGGCGCGACTAGCCGCGCTTCTCGAACAGACCAACGAACCCGAGTTGGCGGCGCGCTGTCTGGCAAACTCTGCCACCTGGGGGCCAACCCGTGCCGCGACTTTTCGTGAGCTCCATCGCATCACCGCCGGGCTCGGCGACCTGGATCGCAGTTATGCGGCCTGCGCGGTCTTGGTGCACCTGGGAGAAGCCGACCAATCCGAGCAGGAAGTGTATCGGCGCTTCGCCCCAGAGACGACTCCGCGCCCCCAAGCCGCGCTGGAGTCCAGGGGTTGGGCCGAGCTTCACGTGTCGGAGCACGACGACGTGGTGTCTCACCTCGTGCATGCGATTGCCCCCGCCGCTATCGACTTCCGAATGGAGCAGTTGCGCACCGCCAACTTGTTGCCGGACCTGAGCCATGCCGAGCGCCATGACGTCGAGAAGACCACGCTGACCGCCGTACGCACGGTCGCTTGGGCGTGCGCGGTTCTCGGTTTGGACGTGCCAGCCGTCTACGCGCAGAAAGAGGATCTCCCCGGCGGCATCGTAGCTCTACCCCTGGAGCAGCCAACGATCTTGCTCGGCGAGTCCCTGCTCAGTGGGCGGTCGGTGCCGGAACTCGCTTTCACCATCGCGCGGGCTCTGTCCGCCCAGCATCTCACGCAGCGCCTGCTGACGTTCTACCCGAGTCCGCAGGACTTCAAGTTACTGCTGCTTGCGGCGATCGCTCAGGTTCTGCCCTCGAGCTTGCCCTCGAACGCTATCGCCTTGCGCGACTTGCTCGCCGCCAAGCTCGGGGAGGAACAGCAGAAGGAGGTGGAGCAGGCGGTGGAAGCGCTGCAGGCCCGCGACGGCCGCTTCGACCTGACCGCGTGGACCCGCGCTATCGAAATGGCTGCGTGTCGCGCGGGGCTGCTGGCGTGTGGGGACATCACCGCTGCGGCCCGAATGCTCGCCGTGGACGGGCGTGTCATTGGCGGCTTGTCTGCCGCAGGGCGCATTCGCGATCTGATCCCCTTTTCCGTCTCGGAGAAGTACGCTGGCCTGCGTCGCGGGATCGGTATTGGTGTGACGGAGTGATGCGGGGTTTCATGATGGCCTAGTGAAAAGCGACTACAATTCGTTGCGATGAGAGGGGGGAGGTCAGGGCTGGTCATCGGCGACGTGCTGACGAACTCGGTTCGTGGAGTGTGTCGGCACCCAGTCCGCGCGCTCTTGATACTTGGTGTCGTTCCCGCGGTGTGGGCGCAGCCTGGGATCCAGCTACGGGGAGAACTTGGCGTGTACGGCGCCGGAATTGGGATGGTGCTGGCGTTCGTTGTGGCGAAGGCCGCCTGGCAGTCCTTGCTGACAGGAGGACTCACGTGCGCAGCGATCGACCTTGCTTCAGGCGGAAAACCAACCGTTGCGACGCTGCTCCAAGGCGTTCGTGTCGCGCCGGGAGTGTTCGTCGCGATCCTGGCGCTTGAAATCCCGTCCCACTTCCTGGGAGTGCCCGATCCCTCGCTGGCGGAAATGGCCGGGATGGTCGTGCTGCTTCCGATGATGGTTGTTCTTGGGATTCGCGGAATCGTATGGGTGCAGTTCATCGTCGATAGAGGCGAGCCCATTGTGAGAGCATTCCGAAGCAGCTGGACCGCCACGAGGGGAGCGAGTCTACAGATCGCACTACTGCTCCTGCTGCTCATGGTTCCTCTGGGCATGGTAGGATTCCTGGCGCTCGAACTCCCGGCTATCCGGCACGCATTGTCGGCCGTCAGTAGCCTCGTGCTGGAAGTTGTAGTTGCATCCGTATACCTGTCGTTCACGAACGGCTCGGAGTCGCGAATCCCGATTGCTCCGATTCCGAGCGACGGCGCGAAGTTGGAGCACGACCATGATGCTCCGAGCCGCGGTACGGGTTGGTCCCGGGATGCGAAGCCATGATCCATCGCCGCCTGGGACTCATTGGTGACATTCACTGCGAGGACACGCGGCTCGCGGCTGGCCTTGAGTTCTTCGCGGAACTCGGGGTCGATGGGATTTGCGCCGTGGGTGATATCGTGGACGGTTATGGTAACCCTGACCGCTGTATCGAGTTGCTTGCTGAGCACGATGTAATGACCGTTGCCGGCAATCACGAGCGCTGGATCTTGGCTGGCGTGATGCGGGAGCTCGACGACGCCACTTCTCTGACGGATTTGTCGCCTGAGAGTCGTGAGTGGTTGTCCTCGCTTCCGCGTACCCGCCACCTGTCGACGACGCTCGGGTCGGTCCTGCTGTGCCACGGATTGGGTGAGGACGACATGAAAGGCGTGCGGCCGGAAGACCATGGCTACGCGCTGGAGACGAACGATGCGCTCAGCCTGCTCCTTCAGCGCGGCGAGCGACTTGTGATCAACGGCCATACTCACCGCCGCATGCTGCGCACCATCAGTGGTCTGACAATCGTCAATGCCGGAACTTTGGCGCGAGGCTGGGGGCCTTGCTTTGGAGTTCTCGACCTGAACGAGCACTCGGTTTCCTTCTACGACGTCAGTGAAGGAGGCGAGATCACGCTCGAATCCAGCCACTTGCTACCCTGACCCTAGGCCTGAAGGCACGCTTCGGCACGTTGCATGGCCGGTGGAATCGGTTTGGCCTTGCGAACATGAGGCTTCGCGATTCCACGGCCCGCAGGAGTGAGGCGAATCCACGTTTCGCGGTGGTAGCCAGTGGCACATCTGCGTTGCTCGTGATCCCTGGCTGTGCACCCTAGACCTACTGGCCTGACCCTTGCTACTCTGCCTCTCGCGTAACCTCGCGCTTTGCCTCTTGCGCCCATTGTCGATGCAAACTCAAAAGCAGTGGCCCGCTGCAGTAGACTGGTGGTCTGGTGCGCCATATCGCGTCGCGCTCATGGTCGGCTTCGCAAGCCTTGGCGCCTGCTCGCTGTTGGCGCCCTCTGACTCAGAGTTGCTTGGTGGGGCGGCCGGTACCGACGCAGGCTACGGCGGGTTGAGTGGCAGTAGCGGGGCCGCGGGCGCACCGGGCGGCACGGGCGGCACGACCACAGGCGGCGTGGGCGGCACAGCCACAGGCGGTGAGGGCGGTGCGGCGACGGGGGGTGCAGGTGGCACGGCGACCGGGGGTTCAGCTGGCGCTCCAAGTGGCGGAACTGCCGGTGCAGCGGGCGGAAGCGGGGGCGCTGCCGGGGGCGAGAACTGCACGGATAGTGTGGACAACGACAACGACAATCTCGTCGATTGCTCAGATCCCGACTGTCAGGCAGCCGGCTACCAATGCATCCCTGAGCTGCCGGATGGTTGGTCCACGCTTTCGGTCTACGCGACCGGCAACAAACTTGCACCGTGTAGCGAAGACTTTTCCAGCGCTCAGTTTGACGGTGGACAAGGCGTGAGCGCGGCACCCGCCAGCTGTAGCTCTTGCAGCTGCGCGCCTGCCAGCGGGCAGGTGTGCAACAAGAGCAATATCCAGATCAAGTACTACTCGTCGGCCACCTCGTGCTCCACGGCCACGAGCTGGTTCTTTCAGGTTTCGCCTGGCTGTAATGAATTGACGCTGCCGCACAGCGGGGGGGCCAAACCGCGCAGCGCGCGGTTGACGTTCCTCAGCGCAGCGTCTGGCGGGGGCTGCACCCCGCAAGGTGGCACGCCAACCCGCCCAGCGGTCACGTGGTCTGGCGCGGAGCGCGTTTGCCAAGCCCCGAAGCTTGGCGCGGGCTGCGGCACCGGCACCGTGTGTGCACCGCCGCCACCGTCGTTGTTCCAAGCAAAACACTGCACCGCCAAGCTCGGTTCTCACGCTTGTCCCTCGAGCTATTCTAACAAACACACTCTGTACACGAGCGTGAGTGACACTCGCGGTTGCACGAAGTGCTCCTGCGGCAGCCCCACTTCGGGGACTTGTACGGGCGTGTTCGAAGACCACCTCGGATCTGGCTGCGGCGGGAAGGCGACCAAGTTCACCACAACCTGCACCCCCGTCCCGGAGTCGTCTGCTTCCGGCAGTGATGTGCGTTCAGTCAGGGTGAGCGGGATTGTCGGCGGCGGCGGAACATGCACGCCCTCCTCGACTTCCCCTTCCGGCTCGGTCACGAAGAGCGGACTGGCCACCGTTTGCTGTCAGTAATCCTGCAACAGCGGCCGATGACCTCCTCGTCTGCGAGGCACACCGCCATGCAATACGCTGCCCTGTAGTGGAGACCATCGGCGAGGCTCTGCCGCATGTTCACCGACTTGGCGTCGCTACCCTTCTCGTCCGGCCGCCGAAGCCGACGTCGTCGGCTCCTGCGCCGAGGCGCCGCTGGTGCAGCTCGCGCGGGTCAGCGGGCACTCAGCCTGAACACGGAACACCGGTCCTCGGTCGCGATACTCGAGCGTGATGGATGGGTGCTCTGATTCGCGAGAGAGCATTCTTGAAGGGCGCTGCGCCCACGAATCCATTATGCTTACTCGGTGCGGAAAGGGTTTTGGGCAGGAGCTTGCATTATCGTGTTTGGGGCGTGCAATGCATTCAACGGTGCCGAGGACTTGCTCGTGGACGCGGCTGACGGCTCCGTCGATGGGGGCGGCACTGGCAGTTTTGGCCTAGCAGACGGAAGTTTTGCGACCGGCGCTCAGGGTGGGCTGGGCACAGGAGGCGGTAGCGATGCCGCGGCGGGCGCGGGTGGCGGCACTGGCGCGACGCCTGGTACGGGCGCGGGCGCTGGAACGGGCGCGTCTGCCGGTAGTGGGGGAACGCCGAGTACGGGTGGAACTCCAGGTACGGGCGGGATTCCAAGCACGGGTGGAATCCCAGGTTCGGGCGGGACGCCGCCTCAGTGTTTCGGTAACGGCGACTGCGACGACAATAACGTATGCACGACGAACACTTGCTCCGGTGGGAAGTGCGTCAAGTCGAACGTGCAGAACGGGACCTCGTGCAGCGACGGTGACTTTTGCAACGGTGACGAAACCTGTCAGAACGGTGACTGTAAATCGAGTGGAACGCCAGGATCGTTTTTGCAGTGCGGCGCCAATTGCCCCACCAACTACTACGCTTCGTCGATCAGCTGCAGCAGCATCTGCGGAGGCAGCGCGCGGGCGCAGTGCATCGCTGCATGCTCGAACTCCATGAGCGCTTGCAACTCGTGCCCCACCGGGTACTACCCGTCTTCGAGGTCTTGCACTTCGCTATGCGCCAATTGCCCCAGCAATACTGGGACGCGCAACTCTTGCATCAAGATCGGTGGAAGCTCGTTCTCGTCGTGCATCTCGTGTCCTAGCGGCTATTACGCTTCCTCGAGTTCCTGCACATCCCTGTGTGGCCAATGCGGTAGCAATACGGGCCCACGCAAGTCCTGCATCGCGATCAGCGGAAACTCGTTTTCCGCCTGCGGCGGCTGCCCGAGCGGCTACTACGCTTCCTCGAGTTCCTGCACATCCCTGTGCGCCACGTGCCCTAGCAACACCGGGACCCGCAAGTCGTGCATCAAAATCAGTGGCAATTCGTTCTCCGCCTGCGGTTCGAGTTGCCCTTCGGGCTATCACTCGACATCGCAGAGCACGACTTCGCTGTGCGCCACGTGCGGTAGCAATACCGGCACGCGACTGACCTGCGTCAAGAACTGAAAGCGCCGAAGAGTTGGCGACAAGCGCGCCTAGCGCGGCGGCACAGCTTGCTGTTCGGACTGCCGGGCGCTGAAGTCATAGGTTTTTGCGATTCGCACCTTGCATATCGACGCGACTCCTTCCGCAGCCTCGCCAAGAGTGGCTTGGGATGCTTGGCTGGTTTGCTTCAGGACCACATCGAGCACCTCGTCCTCGCCTGGGATTACGTCGAACCCGGCACCCCCGAGTCGGCGGGTGATGCAATCTCGTGACTGCGGATTGGGTGCTGGGGCGCGTGTCGCGCGAGTCCGGCGACCAGGTCAAGCGCGGTCCCCCAGTCTTCGAGAGCGTCGAAGTGACAGCCCAGATGGAGCCAATCAACCGCAAAACGTGCGCGCGATCCATCAGTCCGCCCATGCTACGGTTGGCTCGCGGAAGGGACAGATGGTCACCCCACTCGATCGCCTCCACCTGTGCTGAGGACCAGGGCCGATGAGCGAACTTGACAACATCTTGGTTGGCATCGACTTTTCGGATGGTTGCAGTGCTGCCCTCAAGCAAGGGGTTCGGTTGGCAAGCAACCATCAGGCGAAGTTGCATCTCTTCCACGTCATCGATGACCACGTCGTTCAACAGCTGCTGGCGTTGCTGCCGAGGAAGTCGAGCTCCGTGCGGGAGCAAGTTCTGGACGACGCGCGCAACCACCTGACGGAGTGGGCTGGAAAGCTCGCGCCGGCGGCCAAGTTTGCGAGCATGTCCGTCGATGCAGGGCGTCCCGAGCGGCTAACCGTTCAAAAGGTGGAAGAGGTCTCGGCGGATCTCTTGATTGTTGGCATCAAGAGCTCAACCACTGGGTTCGGCGCCGGATCTGTTGCCAGGAAGGCGATTCAAAAGGCCCCCACGCGAGTGCTTTTGGTGCACCCCGACAAGGATGGAGCGTTCGGACGCGTACTGGTCGGCGTGGATTTTTCGGAAACTTCCAAGCTCGCCGCGGAGCAAGCTGCCCCGATCGCCTCAAAGGATGGTGCATCGCTACATCTTGTTCATGTCTTTCGTCCTCCTTGGAAGGTGCTGCACTATCGCGCGCCCTCTGTCGGGACCTCACCAGACTTTCAACGACAGTACAGGGACGCTTTGACCTACCGGCTGAAGGGTTTCACGAGTGGAGTGAGCGGTGAACCCGCATGCCATCTGCATGAGGGAATGAACTACGGTAGCGGCATCCTCGAGTGTGCGCAGGAACTAGGCGCCGACCTCGTGGTCGTAGGCACCCAAGGTCACACCAATCTGCGTCAAGTGATTCTGGGAAGCACGGCGGATCAGGTCCTTCGTGAGACGGACCTCAGCGTGCTCGCGATCAAGCCCAGCAGCGCTGAGTAGCTTCCGACGGCGTCTGAGGCCCAGGCCCGCGGCGGGGGACCTCCAACGCAGCCGTTGCGGAACGAAGGCTAGCCGGTGCAACGCGTGCGCACCTGGACGTTCCAGAGTGAGCCAATCAAGCGGTCCGGTGTTTGCTAGCCAAAGCAGCGATGGCTGTACATCGCATTCGGCGCGGCCTCGACCTGCCGCTTTCCGGAGCACCCCGCTCGGGAAGTCCAGAAGCGAAGCCTGTCGGCCGCGTCGGCGTAATGGCCGACGACGTACGTGGTGGAAAGTTGCGCCCCCTCGTGCAACCTGGTGATCGTGTGCAGCGCGGCGCACCCCTGCTGGAAGACCGACGACGCAACGGGCTTTACGTAACCGCTCCCGCAGGAGGCCGCGTCAGCGCCGTCCATCGGGGCGACAGGCGCCGCCTTCAAAGCGTTACCGTGGAGATCGAGGACGACGACACGCACGGCTTCGCGATCAATCGAGCCGCGGAGGACGGCGACGCGTTGCGCGCCCTCCTGCTTCAGACCGGACTGTGGACTGCACTTCGCGAGCGCCCCTTTGAGCGCACGCCAGATCCGGCGGGCGAGCCACACGCACTATTCATTTCGGCGATCGACACACAGCCTCACGCGCCGGATTTGGACTCGACCCTCTCAGGGCGTGAGGAAGACTTCGAGCGCGGACTTGCAGCTGTGACTCGTTTGACGGGTGGCACCACCTTCGTGTGCGTGCGCCGCGGACAGCGCCCACCCCTCGGCAATGCTGAAGTTTCCCTCGAAGAATTCGACGGGCCGCACCCCGCCGGGAACGTAGGGCTTCACATTCAGCTTCTAGCACCGGTGCACCGCGGCAGAAGCGTCTGGCACATCGGCGCGCAGGACGTGGCAGCGATTGGGTACCTGCTTGCTCGTGGCACTCTTGACTCAACCCGAGTCGTCTCCTTGGCGGGTCCAGGTGTTCTCAATCCTCGTCTGCTCCGGTTGCGCACTGGCGCCAGCGTGGATGACGCGGTTGCGAACGAGCTGAGGTCGGGTGAGCAACGGGTTGTGTCGGGATCCGTGCTCCATGGGCGCGTCGCTCGGGGCGAAGTGGAAGGCTGGCTGGGGCGCCACCATCAGCAGATCGCAGTCTTGAGCGAAGACCGCGAGCGTCACGCCCTGCATTGGTTGCGTCCAGGGTTTGACCGCTACTCCTTCACGCCGGTGTTCGCCGAGTCGCTGCTTGCGCTGCTGCGCCGCTGGATGGGGAGGTCGCCGATGGCGCCGAGTCTCACAACGTCGCTGGCCGGTGGCCCTCGCGCGATTGTACCCATTGGTGCCTACGAGCGCGTGATGCCTTATGACGTGCTTCCCACTCACCTTCTTAGGGCTGTGAGTGTCGGAGACTTGGAGTGGGCGGAGCAACTGGGTGCGCTCGAGTTGAGCGAGGAAGACGTTGCGCTGTGCAGCTTCGTCTGCCCAGGTAAAGCCGACTACGGCGAACGGCTCCGCGCGGTGTTGGACGAATTGGAGACGGGAGCCTGATGTCTCGGTTGAGCAAGGCCCTGGAGCGGGCACGCCGACCTTTCGAGCGTGGCCGCCGCCTCGAGCGCTTCGCGCCCCTTTTCGAGATGGTGGATACGCTGCTGTGTTCGCCGAGCACCGTGACTCGTGGCAACGTACACGTACGCGACGCCATCGACCTCAAGCGCGTCATGATCGTCGTGGTCGTAGCCCTTGTGCCTTGCCTGCTCATGGCGCTCTACAATACAGGCTACCAGGCGCACCTGGTTCTGGCTCAGGGCGGCACGGAGATCCCCGACTGGCGCAGCGCCGTGTTTGCGGCAACGGGTCTGTCGGCTTCTCCGCAGTCCGTGATCGGTTGCACGGTGCGCGGTGCGCTCTATTTCATCCCGGTGCTTGCCGTTTGCTTTGCGGCGGGAGGCGCCATCGAAGTGCTGTTTGCGGTCGTGCGCCGACACGCCGTCAACGAGGGTTTCTTCGTTACCGGATTTCTGATCCCTCTCACTCTGCCCCCGACTATTCCCCTGTGGCAGGTGGCAGTCGGAACGGCCTTCGGCGTGCTCATTTCCAAGGAGGTCTTCGGCGGCACCGGCATGAACTTCTTGAATCCCGCGCTGGTCGTGCGCGCGATTCTGTTCTTCGCATACCCCGCTCAGATGTCCGGGGATGTGTGGGTCGCAGCCAAGCTGCCCGACGGCATCACCGGAGCCACTTCGCTGGCGCGCCTCGCCGAGGGCGACACCAGCGCCCCGGATCTGTGGAACGCGTTTCTAGGTCTGACCCAGGGTTCGATGGGTGAAACGTCGACTCTGGCCTGCCTGCTCGGTGCGGCCGTACTCCTGCTGACGCGCGTCGCCTCAGCCCGCACGCTGATCGGTGTGGTCCTAGGAACGTTGGTGACGGCGGAGCTACTGCGCGCCATTGGCTCTGCGTCGAATCCAATGTTCAACGTTCCGGCCCACTGGCACGTGCTGCTCGGCGGCTGGGCCTTCGGTGCGGTCTTCATGGCCACCGATCCCGTCTCGTCTCCCTTCACGCTGCGCGGTCAGTTCGCCTACGGCCTGGCAATCGGGTTCCTAGCCGTGCTGATCCGTGCGGTGAACCCGGCGTACCCGGAAGGGATGATGCTCGCCATCTTGTTCATGAACCTGTTCGCTCCTGTCATCGACCACGTCGTGGTTCAGGCGAACGTCAAACGGAGGCTGGCTCGTGACCGCACCTGAGCGAGGAAAGTGGCACACGCTGCGATTCGCGGCGGTGGTGTGTGCGTTCTGCTCCTTGGCCGTGGCGGGCTCCGCCGTGCTGTTGCGTCCGCGGCAGATTGAGAATCGGGAACTAGACCGTCAGACTCGAGTCCTGGAGGTCGCCGGCCTGGTCGAACCCGGGCAGCCACCAGAGCGCGCCGAAATCCGGCGACTGTTTCAAGACAACGTACGAGTCGTGGCCATCGAACTCGCGACTGGCGCTGATGCGCCTGAAGTCGATCTGGCGACCTACGACCCTCGCCGCGCGGCCAGAGATCCGACGACGAGTCGGAGGGCCTCAGAGAACGAGGCAAACGTCGCGCGTCTCCCGCACCACGTCCTGGTGTACTTGGTTGAGCAGGCGGGGAGCGTCGACCGGCTGATATTGCCGATGGAGGGTTTGGGCTTGTGGTCTACGCTGCGTGGCTACCTGGCGCTTTCAGCGGACGGCACGACGGTTCGAGGCATCACCTTCTACGAGCACGCTGAAACGCCCGGCTTGGGAGACGGAATCGACGATCCGCGCTGGCAGGCGGGCTGGGACGGCCGCAAGATCTTCGACCAAGCAGGCAAGGTGCGTCTGCGCGTGATCAAAGGACGGGCGGGACCGCCAGATTCGGACCCCTTCCGAGTGGACGGCTTGTCGGGAGCAACTCTGACGGCAAACGGCGTCTCCAACATGCTCGAGTTCTGGTTAGGGCCGGAGGGCTACGGCCCGTACCTGAATCGATTGCGCCGGGAGGCTCCACCATGACGGTGAGCAGCCATCGCAAGACGTTGATCGATCCGTTGTTCAACGACAACCCGATCACGATTCAGGTGCTAGGCATCTGTTCGGCTTTGGCAGTAACCGCCAAGCTTGAAACTGCGCTGGTGATGTCTGCCGCCCTGACCGCCGTGCTCACTTTGGCGAACGTCTCTGTGAGTGTGCTGCGCCGGTCCATCCCGCGAGAGGTTCGAATCATCATCCAACTCACGATCATCGCGTCGCTCGTTATCGTGACGGATCAAGTGCTCAAGGCCTACGTCTACGGGATCAGCAAACAACTCAGTGTGTTCGTTGGGCTGATCATCACGAATTGCATCGTGATGGGGCGCGCTGAGGCCTTCGCGATGAAGAACGCACCTCTACCCAGCCTGCTCGATGGCCTGGGCAACTCGGTCGGGTACAGCCTCGTCCTCGTCATCGTCGGCGGCGTGCGTGAGCTCCTTGGCGCTGGCACATTGCTCGATGTTCCGATCCTGCCCTTGGTCCAGGACGGAGGCTGGTACGTGCCGAACGGCCTCGCAGTGCTTGCGCCCGCGGCTTTCTTCATCATCGGACTGCTGATCTGGGGCTTGCGCACCTGGAAGCCGGAGCAAGTCGAGGAAGAAGCGACGGTTGTCATCGAGGAACCCGAGGAACTCGCCGAGGCACCAGGAGAGTGAGATGGAGCACTATCTGAGCATTGCCCTGCGCGCCGCCTTTGTAGACAACATGGCGCTCGCCTTCTTCCTAGGGCTGTGTTCCTTCCTGGCAGTTTCGCGCCGGCTCGAGACCGCTTTCGGTCTCGGCATGGCGGTCCTCTTTGTGCTGACCCTCACGTGCCCGCTGAACCAGCTCTTCCTCACTTACGTTCTGCGAGAAGGCGCTCTCGCGTGGTTGCATCCGGCCCTAGGTTCCGTGGATCTGTCCTTTTTGGTGTACTTGGTCTTCATCGGAACCATTGCTGCCACGGTGCAGGTCGTGGAGATCTTCATGGATCGGAAGTTGCCACGACTGTCGGCATCTCTCGGCGTGTTCCTGCCCTTGATCGCGGTGAACTGCGCAATCTTGGGCGCGTCGCTGTTCATGGCAGAACGCGATTACACATTTTCTGAAAGCCTGTCCTTCAGTGTTGGGTCCGGCGTCGGGTGGGCGCTGGCGGTGATCGCGCTGGGCGCTGTGCGGGAGCGCCTCCGCTACAGCAACGTGCCAGCGGGTCTGCGCGGGCTTGGTATCACGTTTATCGCTACGGGTTTGATGGCGATGTGCTTCATGGCGTTCGCCGGGGTGCGGCTATGAGGGGGCGCAAATGTTGACGGTCGTTGTCGGAGCGCTGGCGTTCACGGTCATCGTGCTCGCGCTGGTGGCCACGCTGCTGGCGGCGAAGGCTCGCCTAGCGCCGAGTGGTTCGGCCCGGCTGAGCATCAACGATGATCCGACCCGCGAGCTGAAAGCGCCAGTCGGGGAAACCCTGCTGTCGACGTTGGCAGCTCGAGAGGTGTTCCTTCCCTCAGCATGTGGCGGCAAAGGGACTTGTGGCGTGTGCAAGGTTGTCGTTGCGGACGGCGGTGGCCGGCTCCTGCCGACTGAGCGCTCTCTCGTGAGCCGAGGCGAGGAGCGGCGCGGCGTTCGCCTGTCTTGCCAAATCAAGGTTCGCGAAGACATGCGCATCGAATTACCGGAAGCAGTACTGGGCACCCGGCGCTGGCAGTGCAAAGTGCGCAGCAACGAAAGCGTGGCGACCTTCATCAAGGAGTTGGTGTTGGAGCTGCCCGAGGGGGAGTCGGTTCCCTATCACGCGGGCGGCTACATTCAGGTACAGGTGCCCCCTCACCGCATGTCCTATCGCGACATAGTCGTAGGAGAGCAGTTCCAAGCGACCTGGAGTCAGCAAGATCTGTGGTCCCTGACCTCCGAGGTTGCCGAAAGTGAAACAGTCTATCGAGCGTACTCGATTGCCAGCGCTCCCACGGAAACGGGTGTGGTGATGCTCGACGTGAGAATTGCAGTTCCGCCAGCGGGTGCGCCCGGGGCGCCACCTGGGAAGGCCTCGTCGTGGCTGTTCGGGTTGGAGCCGGGGGACGACGTCGAGATTTCTGGCCCCTACGGCGACTTCTTCGTGAAAGAGACGAAAGCGGAAATGGTCTTTGTCGGTGGCGGCGCAGGCATGGCACCGCTGCGCTCGATGATCTTTGACCAGATTCACCGGGTCCAGACGGCTCGCAAATTGTCATTCTGGTACGGCGCGCGCAGCCTACGTGAGGCATTCTACGTTTCGGACTTCGAGAGGCTAGCTCGCGAGCATCCGAACTTCAGCTTTCATCTAGCGCTCTCGGAGCCACTACCCGAGGACGATTGGACCGGCGCAACGGGGTTCATTCACCAGGTAGTGTTCGACGACTACCTGGCCACTCACCCCGCTCCAGAGGACGTGGAATTCTATCTGTGTGGCCCCCCGCAAATGATCCAGGCCTGCAGAGCCATGCTGACTGACATCGGCGTCGAGGCGGAGAACATTGCCTATGACGAGTTCTAGATCCCGCAGTCAGGTTGGCAAGCGGGCCCCTCGCCGTGGCCCCCAGCTCCCTGCGCGTGCGCGCAAGGCATGGATCTCTGTGCTGGTCGTGCTGTCCCTCGCAAGCCTTGCCGTGTACGGGCGGGCGCCGTCCGGGCAAGACTCAAGCTTTTCCGGCTCCACCATGGGGACCAGCTATCGTGTCAAACTGGCGGGAGCGCTGTCGCCCCAGGAGCGCACGCGCGTCGCGGGGGCGATCAGCGACGTGCTCGCCCGCGCGCGCACGCGCTTCTCAACCTATGAACCGACCTCCGAGCTATCACGCTTCAATAGTCGTTCCGAGCCAGGCGGCGTCCCCGTTTCGAAGGCCACCTTGTCTTTGGTCGACCTGGCGTTGGAGGTGAGTCGAGCCAGCCATGGGGCACTCGACCCAAGCGTCGGCCCTCTGGTCGAGCTGTGGGGTTTCGGACCACGAGAGCCCACTTCGTCCCCGCCGACCCAGCGAGAGGTCGCCAGTGCACGGGAAAAGGTTGGGCACGCCTTCTTGTCGACGGACCACACCGCACAGCGTTTGGTCAAGCACCGCGCACACGCGCGTTGTGACCTGTCTGCCATCGCGAAGGGTCAAGCCATTGATGACGTGGGTGGTGCTCTACAAGCCCTTGGTTACCGCAACTTTCTGATCGAGATTGGCGGCGAGCTCCTGGCGCGCGGCAGGAGCGGAAGCGGGCGTGCCTGGCGCGTGGGTATCGAGAGTCCCGAGCCGCACTCGCGGGCAGTTGCGTCCGCCGTCGAGCTGACTGATCTGGCGATTGCGACCTCCGGAAGCTATCGCAACTTCCGTATGCTGCCCCAGGGTCGCGTTTCACATCTGATCGATCCGCGTACGGGATATCCTGTCGAGCACACCGTCGTTTCGGTGAGCGTGGTGCATGCGAGTGCCGCATTGGCGGACGCCTGGGCCACGGCCCTGCACGTCCTCGGTGAGCGTCAAGGCTACGAGCTGGCCGTTCAGCGCGGGCTCGCCGCGCGCTTCGTCTCCAAGCGCGGCGACTCGCTCGTCGTGCGCGCTACCCCGGGGTTCCCTGCAGAACTTGCGCGTTCTTCGCGGGGAGGTGCCTGAAATGATGCTGACGATACTTGCGGCGGTGGTGCTCGTTGCGCTGACGATGGGCGGCCTGGCGCTGGGGTTGTTTCTAAACGGAACAGCACTGCGAGGCTCATGCGGTGGCTCCGGCAGCGAGTGCAGTTGCGCCCATCGACGAGTTTACGGAAGGCGACAAACGCCATAGCGGCGTTTGGTGGTACGCGGCTTGCTACCGGATACTCGGGAGGTGCTGACATGGATGTGATTACCGGCGTTCGCGAGCTCCTCGAGAAAAAGGGCCGCACTGTCCATACGATAGAGCCAGGCAAGCCGCTTACCGAGTGTGCCCGGATCATGCTCGAGAAGGAGGTGAACTCCCTCGTGATTCCCAACCACGGTGGTGTGGCGGGGATCATCACTTGGCGTGAGGTCATGCAAGTGGCCGGTACCGAGCCGGATGGGCTCGCAACCAAGACGGTCGCTGACGTTATGATCAAGAACCCTCCGACGGCAACAGAGGATGCCAGCCTGCGGGAGGTGGAACGGTTGATGATCGAGACGCATCTGCGCCATCTTCCTGTGCTCAAAGATGGCGAGCTCTGTGGAATCATCACGCGCATCGACGTGTTGCAGCTCCACCTCGACCACGCGATTCAGCTCAGCAGTGAGCTTGAGTCGTTCATCAGTGGTGTTTATAGACGCTGACGGGGGTTCGTCATTGCTTCGAGCAGAGGAGGCTTCCCGCCTTCTGTGCGCCGGGGCATGGGGAGTCTGCGCCCATGACGCCAGCGAACGAGAGAAAGAGCGCAGATTCGAAGACGGTGAGTGAGCCGCTGGTGAGGGCCAGCCGCCCGGGAGTTTGCGACGGTGTACCTCCTGGGTCGGTGAGAACTGCGCAGGGGGCCGTCAAGTGCTGGTTCACGTCGGGTGTCGCCGTGGTGCCCGTCGTGGCTCTCCACCGCGAGGAGCCTGCGACATGTGAGTCGCCGCTATAGATCGCGGCTAGCTCTTCACCGCTCTGCGTCAGCATGAGCGAGCCGCCATCCCCTCCGCTTGCAACATACTGGTTGAAACCATCGCCCTTCTGGAACGTTCCGATCTGCGAGCTGCAAGCATAGTTGCCGACGGGCAATTGGTGGTGCTTGGAGGACACCGCTGGTGCGTCAACGGGCGGCGGTGGGGGGCCGTTCTGGCACAACAGCCACGAGCTGGAGGGTGATGTCTGCGAGCCGCACGGCCCAAGGTCGCCTCTGATGGTTCCCTGCAGAGTGACGAAGACTGTTCCCGAATCGTACGTCAACGCGCCTGCGTTGGCGCTGAATTCCGCCGCGTGCGACTGCTGGTTCCCTACGCCCACTCC
Source organism: Polyangiaceae bacterium (assembly GCA_965222375.1). Lineage (GTDB taxonomy): Bacteria > Myxococcota_A > Polyangia > Polyangiales > Polyangiaceae > JACKEA01. Next base: position 612,941 of record CBDCTZ010000015.1, on the reverse strand, counting down.
GAGAACGCACAGACCTGACGAGCCAGGAGCCACTTGCCCTGCTGCAGCAAGAGTCGCCGCCGTGTTCGTGCTGACGACAAAATCCAGCAAGCTAGCCTCTCCGCTATGCTCGACGTACTCGGCAGTTACTGTTCGCCCGGATTGCGTCAGCGTCAGGCGTGCGCCGGACTCGAAACCGCTTACGTTCAAGAAGACGTTGCCATCCAGGTTCTTAACTCCCCGGGCGCAATTGGTGTACGTCCCGACCGGGAAGATGGGCGTGGCGACCTCCTTCGCGCTTGAATCGTCCGCCACGGTGCGGGCGCCGCACGCAGCGACCAAGAAGGAGAGAAGTAGCGCCCCGCGCGCCCAGCCGATGCCGCAACCGAGGTGGATGGCGAGTCGGTTCATGGATTCACGTAGCAAATCCCTGGCTCTGGGCTTTCGCACGCCACAGTCGCGGAAGCGCACTTGCCGTTCAAGCACAGGCGGGTGCGGTACTTGCCCTTGTCTTTGGGGCAGTCGCAGCAGTGTTCAGCGCAGTCGGAGAAGTCTTGGCAAGGAGCGCCGGGGGGTGCCCCCGGTTTCAGCGGGTCCGGACACGCGCATTGTGTGCCGGCCTGCTCATAGGAACCCGGAAGGCCGCCTGTGCCGCCCAAGCCGCCTCCAACATGCGCACCCTCTCGCAAGCAGGGTGTCGAGCACAGCTCGTACACTGCCAATTCGGTCTCGCAGCCGAGGAACTTTATCGGCTCATTCACGCACACACCACCAACGCAGGTCTGCTTCGGGCATTGCACCGAGCTGGCGGAGGCGCATTCGAGGACGTTCTTCCAATCGCAATCGCATTCCTTTGGATTCTTGCCGGCCAGTTCTTGGCAAGCGCTCTCGCATGCGGTCTGCGACGAGAGGGTTGGATCCGAAGAAGTACACGCGGCTGCGATCACATTCGTGCACAGACCAAGACACGTCCCCGAGCAGTTCCAGGTGCTCGCGCCGCCGGAACCCCCAACTCCCGCGCTTCCGCTGCTTCCACCACCGACGCCCGCGCTGCCGCCTCCGCCAAGGCCCGCATTGCCGCCGAGAGCGGCGCTTCCACTGCCACCTGCTCCGGCGCTTGCCGAGGACCCTCCGTAACCACCGGTTACCCAAGCGCCACCGACACCCGCATCGTCGCCCCCGCCACCGGATGCTCCGCCAACTGCGGCATCGCCGTTTTCACTGCTGCCGCAGGCCGCGCACGCTAGCGTGAGCGCGCCGAGACCCAAGCACCGCCTCTGTGCCAATCCCATGATTCCAGTGAGTGTAACGGCAAACTCTAAGGTGTGCACAGCAAGATGGACGCGCCGGTCGACGGCGGGCGCAAGTGGCGATGTACTTGGCATGCGTCTCGATGCGCAAGGCGTGGCGCTTGACGTGGCGCCTCTGCACGTTGCGGCATCGAGCGCGAATGAGGAGCACGCTGCGGTCTCCAAAGCGAATGATGGCGGATATCTCGCGGCGTGGCTCGAGGGTAGCTCCGTCCGCACCCGAAGCGTGAGCATGCTGGGAACGCTCGGAGGGTTTGGCACCAAGGGCTACGCAGCTGCTCGTCCACCCCTCTCAGTGCACGGCTGGACATTGTCCCCCAAAGTCGAGTTCAATTCCGTGCACAGTACTGTCTTCAGCTGCAATGAGTCGGTTGGCGGTCCTTGGTGTTTTTTTTGGGTCAACCCTTCTTGGCCACCAGCGGGAACCAGTTCCTGGTCGTATTTCCCGGCTACTCGCGCACCGGCTCGTGGGGTGTGCGTGTGGATGCGTTGGGCAACCTTCTCAACTCGAAACCGATGATGCTGTCGGCCGCTGCTTCACCCCTGGGCGTGGCAAGTGATGGCAAGGGCTACGTGGTTGCGCCAAGCACTGCCTCGAAAGGCGCACGTGTGAGCTTGCAGGGGGGCGTTCAGCCGATGGCGTGGCGCGCGCCGCTATGCCGCAGGAAGCAGTGCTAACGTCGCTAATATTGGCGAGGGCAAAGCAAGGACGCGCGCCAGGATGCCTGTTGGCATGCCGGTGCGGCCAGCTGGGCTGAGCCCCGCTAGTTCCGCAGTGGCTTGTTCTTCATCAACATGTGCTGCATGCGGTCTAGCGTCTTCTCCTCACCGCACAGGCTCAGGAAGACTTCGCGCTCCAGATCGAACATGTCCTGCTCGGTGACGGGGCGCGCTGCGCCGCCGGCGCCGCCGCAGAGGATGCGGGCGAGCTTGCGCGCGATGAAGCCGTCGTATTCCGTGGCGAAGCCAGCGGCGATCATGGAGTCGACCAGCATGCCGAGGGTGGCAATACCACTCTCGCCGGGGAGCTTATGTGAGCGCGGCGCACGCGGGTGGTAGCCGCTCTCCGCCATGCCAATCGCCCGAGCCTTCGCTTCGGTGACCAGTCGTGCCTTGTCGAAGCTGATGCCGTCGCTGCGGCGGAAGTAGCCGAGCTCCTGGGCCATGCCAGCGCTGGTTGCCACATTCGCGGTTGCGATGTTCTGAAACACCTTGCCCACCAGGGACTGCACGATGACATCGGCGCCCTCGGGAATGCCCTCCAGGGCGCGCCACACCAACGCAGTGCAACCGCCGCCGGCTGGTATCAGCCCGACGCCGACCTCGACCAAGCCAGCATAGGTTTCGGCTGCGGCTTGGACTGCGTCAGCGGCCATACACACTTCGAGACCACCGCCCACGGCCATACCGTAGGGTGCTGCCACGACGGGGATCTTCGAGTACTTCATGCGCTGACCAGCATTCTGAAGCGCACTGACCATCTTGCCGATCTCGTCCCACTGCTTCTGTTGAGCTGCGACGACGACGCCGAACAAGTTGGCGCCTACGGAAAAGTGGTCGCCCTCGTTGGCGATGACCACGGCGCGAAAGTCCTTTTCGGCGCGGTCGACTGCGTCGTTCAGCATCTGGATCACTTCGGGATCGATGCTGTTCATCTTGCTCTTATAGGTGACCCCGAGCACGCCGTCGCCGAAGTCCCAGGCTTCCGCGCTGCCGTTTTCGAGCACGGGCTTTGCGCCATTGCGCACGGTGCGCACGGTCTTGTTGCGGGGATCGGTCTTCTGGGTCACGTACTCACCCTTGGCGAGCTCGAAAACCTTGCCGTCCTTGTAGAACGCGGTTGCCCCAGCCGCCTTCATCTTCTTGATGTTGTCGGGAATTTCCAGACCATCCTTTTCCATGCGTTCGAGCACGGCGCCAAAGTCCATGGCGTCCCAGCTCTGGAAGGGACCCAGCTCCCAATTGTAGCCCCAGCACATGGCGTCATCGACGGCAGTGATGCTGTCGGCGATCTCACCAATCATCTTCGCCGAGTAGAGCAGTGCCCGCGCTGTGAGCTTCCACGCGAAGGTGCCGGCAGGGCCGGTGTCCTCGAAGAGCTTCTTGACGCGCTCGGCGGGATCCTCGATCGCGCCGATCTCTTTGCACTTGCCCTTGATCTCGGCGTTGCCCGCCTTATCACGGTACTCCTTCTTGTACGGGTCGAAGGTCTCGATGCCCGCTTTGCTCTTTTTGTAAAAGCCCTGCTTGGTCTTGTTCCCGAGCAGCCCGCTCTTGACCATCTCGCGGATGTACTCGGGCAGCTTGAACACGTCGCGCTCGGGATCTTCCGTGAGCGCGGCGTAGCAATTGTCCGCGACGTGTACCACCGTATCCAGCCCGACCATGTCCGCAGTGCGGAAACTGGCGCTCTTGGGGTGGGCCATGGGCAGGCCGGTGATGGCGTCCAGGTCCTCCGGTGCCAACTCGTCGGCGATCATCTGCTGAATGCCGTAGAGCATGGCGTGCGTACCGATGCGGTTGCCAACGAAGTTTGGTGTGTCCTTGGCGTAGACGATGCCTTTGCCCAGCACTTCCCGACCGAAGTCCTCGATGCTCTGAAGCACGGCCTTGTCGGTCTCCGGGCCGGCCACCAGTTCGAGAAGCTTCATATAGCGAACCGGGTTGAAGAAGTGCATCACCAAGAAGTTTTTCTTGAAGCCCGCACTGCGCCCCTCGAGCATGTCTTTGATGCGTAGCCCAGACGTGTTGGACGCGACGACGGTGTGTGCGGGCAGCACTTTCTCGAGCTTGGCGAACAAATCCTGCTTGATGTCCAAGCGCTCGATGATCGCTTCGATCACCAGGTCACAGCCCTTGAGTAGGTCGAAATGATCATCCAAGTTCCCAGTGGTCACTAGCTCGGCACGGCTGTTGTGAAAGAACGCCGCAGGCTTGGCTTTCAGGGCCTTCTTTAGTCCGCCGTCGGCGAAGCCGTTACGCGCCTTCGGATCCTTCTTCTCGGTGTCGCTGAGCTTTGGCGGCACGATGTCCAGCAGCACCACCTCGATGCTGGCGTTGGCCATGTGTGCGGCGATGCCGCTGCCCATCACACCGGCGCCAATCACGCCTACTCGTCGAATCGTCATGAGATATCCTCGTGGGGCTTTCGGCTACCATTGGCAACCGCGCAATGGTCGCGGTCGCGACCAGGAATCGATGCGCGGAACCTTTTTACAGAACGGCCCCGGTGGCAAGAGGCGTTCGTCGGGGGGCCGCGTAGTCGGCATCTTTGGGCAATCGCGCCAAAAATCCCGTCTGTGATTTCGACGCAGAGCCGTGTGTTCGACGCTCTCGTTGCCAGCTATCGGCGCGTCGCCCTCGCGGAGGAGTCCACCTGTTTCGAGCCGTTGAACGAGGCGCTGCTGCCCCATCGCCGCAGCGCACCCAACGACGAGTGTTTGAAACCATGGGTTCGAAAGCCAAGGCGCCCAGTGGCGTCCTCGAGGAGGGATGGGGGTGCAATGAAACGCGCATTCGGTCCGGACCCGGACGCCCCCGTCTTGACGACCGCTTCTCCGGGGCCCATCGCGGCCACTCGGTTTGCAGTCAGAGGATCCATGGGCGCTAACCGCACAAATAACCAAGATTGCAGTTTCCTGAACAGCAGTCAGAATTCTTGAAACACGATGTGAGGCCGCTTGGAATGCAGCAACGCTTGCTTGGGCTGCACTGGAGGGGATCGCAGCAGTCCGCGTTGCAGGTCGTGCCCAACTGCTTGCAGGAGCCACCGCCTGTTCCTCCCGTGATCCAGCCCCCTGTTCCTCCAGTGACCCAGCCCCCAGTGCCACCGGTTGCGACGCCACCGGTGCTAGTTCCTCCCGTCGCGATACCGCCGGTACCGCCGGAATTTATGCCACCCGTTGCCAGGCCACCGGTACCGCCGGTTGTCTTCCCGCCAGTTCCCCCGGTGGCGCCTGTTTCACTCCCGCCCGTGCCGGTTCCACCTGTACCGCCAGCGTCGACACCCCCCGTTGCAACGCCACCGGCACCCGCTGCAGCGCCGCCGCTTCCCGGGAATCCTCCCGCTGAGACCCCTCCACTTGCATGACCAGCTTGACCGCTTGCGCCTGATCGACCGCCTCCACCATAAAAGTCATCGCGCTCAGGCGCGACCAGAGTGCAACCGGCCAGCAGGGCGCCAATGGCGACTGGGACATGGATGATCCGGCAACGCCTCACGGCAATTTGGTGGCTACCCATCACCAGAAACGTCCCTCGTAGCCGAGGGCGGTCGCCTCGGGAAACGCATACAAGCCAACACGATGGCCATTGTCGCGGTTTACGTAAAAGTATGCGGCGCCCCCGGCGGCTAGCAACGCGACGCCCAGGGCGATGTCGGCTTTCAGGTAATCACTTTTCATGTCGTCGTATAGCCCAAGATCCCCGCAACTTGGCTTGCACGAATCCAAGTCGGATTGCTTGCTGTTGCCTGAAAGCCCAAAGCCTACAAACCCCGCCACCCCCAGCACCGCTACACCACTGAGCACCCAGGTTGCTGCCGGTACCGTAGACGACTTTGGCGATTCCGTGGAGTCGATGCTTTGCACGGGCGTCAGGTCGGCTTCTACGGCGACGTTTGTTTGACCCCGCGCCAGGGTCACGGAACGCGCCACGTTGGGCTGGCCAGGTACTAGAAACACGACTTCATGCGGTCCGGGATCGAGCTCGATTGGGCCAGGCGGAAGTGGAGCTGGGTCGTCATCGTCGATTTGCACCTTCACGTCCTTCCCGAATGCTTTCAGGACCACGGTAGGTATGTTCTTTTCGACGAATTGCATTCGCGCTACGCAATCCTCCCGCACGAGACCGGGGCAGGATGCCTTCTTGCACGTTCTGAACTGCCTGCGCGCCTCGAGCAGACGATTGTCCCGTTCGGAGCGCTGGCCAGCTTCGTGCGCCGCGATGCACTCATCCACGCTTTGAGCTCTCGCCTCCAACGCAGGCAGCAGGCCAATCAACACTCCCAGCCGAAGGATGGATCTCATCTTAGGCACTCGCGCTTGAATTTCTTGATGACGTCTGGCCCGGTGGTGTACGGCGGCTTGCAGCTCGGTAACGGCTTGGAGCCGGTGAGGCCTATCTGCTTTGGTGCGGTCGGCGCGGGTTTGTGCGTTGTGATGCCGTATCGGGCCTTGCGACGACAGTTGGTGCTGAGGCCATCGCGGCCGCTGTGCTGGCTGCTGTGACGAGAGCAGTAGCAATCGGCGTTGAGGCGCGCGATCGCCACTGCGCGCGAGACGCCGGCTGGACCGAACAAGCGTCCAAGATGAACCGACGCCATTCCCTCTGCCGCGATCTTGTCACACGGAAGATAGTGCCCTCCGATGGGGCGTGGCTGCCGTTGGGCTTCACCCTCCACCATTGGAACATACTAGCATGCGCTCAATGCCACAGAAATGCGGCGTCTACGTCGTGAATGCGCTTGCGGTATCGTGATCTAGGTTGCTCGTGGCGGCGACGTGGCTTCGCGAGCGAAGGTGTGACACGGCTAGCGTCGATTCAAAGCGCCATCGAATCCCGAGTCAAACTTGTTGGGCCAACGCCGTCGTTTGCTAGGCGGTTTGGTGGGGCCGCGACGTGGTGAAGTCTGCCGAGACGTGGACTTGGCGGGCAACTTGACGCGTGAAGGATGCTCGCGCTTTGGCGCCCTCGCCCGTACCTCCCTGAACTTCAGACTCGGGTTGTCGGTATCAAAACTAGTCATCCGGTATGACAGCCACTTGCCGCCGATCTCCACATCCAGCCTGCGGCCGCGGGTCTCCAGGCCGAAGTGATTCGCCGGCATCGGCTTCTTCACAACGACACGACCATCCGAGCGGCGTACGACCCGCAGAAACGCGCGCTCGCCCGTGAACCCATAGCCGGCAACGATGTGCTTGCCGACGACCCTCAGCACGCCGTTGGAGGTCAGTGACGGCGTGCGCCAGAGTACCTTCTTGGTGAATGGATCGGCCGCCACGAGGGCGGAGCAACGACCGCCGGCTTCGCGGGAGTAGGTTTGGCAGGCTTCGTTGAAGTACAGCTTGCCGCCGGCGTAGCGGATGTCCTGCACTTCCAAATGGTGGGAGCGTGAGAGCAGGGGATTGAGGGGCAGCGCAGCTCGGAGATTGCCGGCGCAGGAAAACAAGCGAGCCTCGAACCGGCCATTGGCGCTGCCACTCGCGGGTGCGCTGCGGTAGAGAGCCAGGTAGCCACCGGCCACCGGATCGAGCACCTCGAGCTCCATGTTGCTGATCGTGAGCGGAACGAATATTGGCACTTCGGGGCCTTCCCAAAGCCTCGCCCCAATCGAGCGATGGTGCTGGCTCTGGTGCGTTCGAAGACGTAGCCAGCGTTCCACTCTAGGGCGCGGTGGCGATTCGACGACGAGCGCACCCGACCTGCGAAGGGTTGGCAGGCCGGTTGGTTTGGCGCACTTGGCAGCCACCACAGCCCTTGTCGTGGCTGAGCTTCGTTCGACGGCAGGCAAACGTTCGGCGGAAGGCAACCTGAGCTTGGGCTCTGCCGCAGCGGCATTGGAACCGCTGCTCAAAACCATCATTGCCGCTGCGCCAACAACCCATGCACGATCGAGAATCTTCATGGGTGGGTCGTGTCGCAACTTTCGTTCCGCGCCACTTTCACGCTGTTCCCTCGCGACTGGTTTCGATGTGTGAAGCGGCGTTCATGGCTGTTGACTGTGGCACACGATTCACGCGAACCGAGAACGGAAGGTTTCGGAGCGGCCTTCCGTAGCCCTTGGGGTGCGTGGAGTGCCCTCGGCCCTAGCAAGCGGCGGCGCGCGAATCGAACATCCACGCGATGCTGCCCCAGTAGGAGGACCTGTGAGGCTCGGGTGCGACGGGTTCGTGGAGCAAGATCACAAAGAAGCGGCACGGATCTGTCTGTGCCGTGGGCGAGCCAACGCTCGCACTTTCGCGCAGGCATGACGTTGCCCATGCGCCGGTCGGCAAGCATTTCGCTCGACGCGCTGCGGCGTGAAGTGTTTTTGCCGGCACAACGCAAGTTCTGCGATGGGAGCACCTCGCGGCACGTTCGATGCACGAAAGGGTTGCGGCGAAGTGGATCCTCAGCGGTGGAAATGATGCACGAATACTCAGTTGCCAGCTCCTTGATCGACCGTGTGAAGACCGAGGCACGGCAGCGCGGTGCGACCTCCGTCAGCCGCGTCTGGGTCAGCATTGGCGAACTCGCTGGCGTGGATGCAGATCTGCTGCTCACCGCCTACGAGATTTTCCGCGATCACACGATCTGCAAAGACGCGGAGCTATCCGTGAAGCGCGTCCCGGCACGCTGGGCGTGCCCGAGTTGTGACCGCACCATCGAGGATGGGGCGTCGCTGCGCTGCCCCCAATGCTCAGCTCCTGCCAACTTGCGCTCCGGCGACGAGATTCTCCTGGAGCGCATCGAAATGGAGGTTGAGGATGTGTGATACCTGCGGCTGCGGAGATACCGAACTCGTTCCTGTTGAAGTTCACGATCGCATCCTCGCGGACAACGACCACCGGGCGCTGCATAACCGCGAGCACTTCGACCGTGCGGGCGTCTTCGCGATCAACCTCATGGGTTCGCCCGGCTGCGGCAAGACCGCGCTGCTCGAGGCGACGGCTCGCGCCCTGGGTACCCGCAGACAGCTGGCGGCAGTCAACGGTGACCTGGCTACGGACAACGACGCCCAGCGTCTCAGAGCCGCCGGGATCCCCTCGGGCAGCATCAACACTGGGTCGGCCTGCCACCTCGACGCCCGCATGATTCACCGCGCGCTCCACGATCTGTCCCTGATGAACGTGGACTACTTCTTCATCGAAAACGTCGGCAACTTGGTATGCCCCGCCATCTATGACCTCGGGCAGCACCTGAACGTCGTGGTGCTTTCCGTGACAGAGGGTGAAGACAAGCCCCTGAAGTACCCCGTGATGTTCCGGTGTGCAGACCTCGTGGTCCTGACCAAGACGGACCTTTTGCCAGCGCTGCCGGAGATTTCAGTGACACGCATTGGCGACGCCTTGGCCCGAGTGATGCCGAGGCCGAGGCTCATGTCCTTCTCGGCTCGGAGCGGCGATGGTTTGGATGCCTGGATCTCGGAACTCGAAACCCATCGCCCGACCCGCCCCAAGGCGCCCATCGAGCAGGAAGTCCGTCCGGGGTGACGTGATGATTTGCGAGGTCCCCGGCGTCCAGGAGCAACGCTTGCAGCTTCGCGTGCGAGGCGCGGTGCAAGGAGTGGGCTTTCGCCCATTTGTTTATCGCCTTGCCGCCGAAATGGGGCTGCCGGGCTGGGTCCAAAACGGTCCCCGGGGGGTCATCGCGGAAGTAGAAGGCTCCCGGGATCGCCTGGAGCTTTTCGCCGAGCGGCTGGCTGCAGAGCGGCCACGAATTGCCACGGTCCAGAGTATCGAGCGCGTCTGGTTGCCACCCGTCGGCTACGAGCGCTTCGAAATCACTCCCAGCGACAGCTCAGGTGACAAGAGCGTGTTGGCTTTGCCGGATCTCGCGACCTGCGCAGCGTGTTTGCAGGACATGCGCGACCCGAGGAATCGCCGCTATCGCTATCCGTTCACGAACTGCACGTACTGCGGCCCGCGGTTCAGCATTCTGGAAAGCCTGCCCTACGACCGACCCCACACCACGATGCGGCGCTTCGAGATGTGCGACGACTGTCGCCGGGAATACGAAAGCCCTGAGGACCGCCGTTTTCATGCTCAGCCCAACGCCTGCCCCGTGTGTGGCCCCAGCATTGAGCTGTGGGACGGCACTGGGCGCGTGTTGAATCGCCTTGATGACGCGCTGGTTCATGCAGCCATCGCGCTGTCCGGGGGCGCCATCGTCGCGGTGAAGGGGCTAGGTGGATTCCATCTGATGACACTGGCCTCGGATTCGGACGCGGTGAGTCGGCTCAGGCGACGCAAGCACCGCGAACAGAAGCCGTTTGCAATGATGGCCGGCGATCTTTGGACTGTGCGTCGGCACTGCCGAGTCAACCGGGATGAAGAGGCGCTGTTGACGTCGCCTCAGGCACCGATACTGCTGCTCGACCGTCGCCATGAAGCCCATGTAGCCGAGGAAGTGGCTCCGGATAGCCGCTGTCTTGGTTTCATGCTTCCCAGCACGCCGCTGCACCACCTCCTGTTGGAAAGCGTTGGGGCTCCCGTCGTCGCAACCAGCGGGAACTTGAGCGACGAACCGATCTGTATCGACGAGGCGGACGCCCTAGCACGCCTCGGATCCATCGCGGACCGGTTCCTGGTACACGATCGCTTGATCACTCGTACTATCGACGACTCCATCGCTCAAGTGACGAAGGAGGGCACCATGTTGTTGCGTCGCGCTCGGGGGTACGCGCCCATGCCCTTCGCCCTTCCCGATGACTCTCGAGAGGACTGGCTCGCAGTCGGGGGACACTTGAAGAACACCGTCGCCACTAGCGTCGGAGGCATGGCCCTACTTAGTCAACACGTCGGCGACCTCGAAACTGCAGGCGCCCTGGGGGCATTCGATCGCGCGACCTCGGATTTGCCGAACCTCTACGCCACGGAGCCAACTCAAGTCGCATGCGACGCCCACCCGGACTACGCCTCCACACGCCACGCCCAAGAGAGCGAGCTACCGGTGCACCCGGTGCAGCACCATCACGCCCATGTGCGCTCTTGCATGTTGGACAACGCAGTGGATGGTCCGGTGCTCGGCGTCGCTTGGGACGGCACAGGCTACGGAGCGGATGGCACCATCTGGGGCGGAGAGTTCTTGCTCATCGACGACGACGCTTCACCGGGTAGCTTCCAACGTTTCGCACACCTGCGCACTTTTCGCCTCCCCGGCGGCGACGCCGCCATTCGGCAACCCTGGCGGACAGGCTTGAGCCTGTTGTTCGAGCTCTTTGGACCCGCCGCACGCAAGCAACGCTCTTGGCGGGCTTTGTACCCCCTCGCGCCGGAGCAGAGCGAATTGTTCGAGCTGGCAATGCACCGTGGGCTCAACGCCCCGATCACGTCGAGTGCGGGACGGCTCTTCGATGGAGTCTCAGCGTTACTTGGAGTGTGTACTGACGTCAATTTCGAGGGTCAGGCCGCCATGCGTCTGGAGCAGCTAGCGGGCAACCTGGCCGTGAGCACGCCGCCGCGCATTCCACGCGCCGCCTCGCAGAATGGAGCGCGAGTCCTGGACTGGGAGCCGTTGGTGCGGGAGCTCTTGGCGAGGCGCCACGCTGGGCACTCTTGCGCCGAACTCGCCGCGACCTTTCACGAAGCCCTGAGCCTTGCGGTCGTTGACATCGCGCGGGAAGCGGGCGTCCGCCAGGTTGCTCTCACCGGCGGATGCTTCCAGAATCGTCGCTTGCTCGAACGTTCCGCAGCACTGTTGCGCTCGGCTGGGTTTTCCGTGCTATCCCACCGGCGTGTTCCGCCTAACGACGGCGGTATTGCCCTGGGGCAGCTTGCCGCCGCGGTACGCCACCAGAAAACTCGAGGCTGACCATCATGTGTCTTGGAGTACCGGGACAGATTCTGAACGTGATGGGAACTGATCCCATCTTGAGAAGCGGGAAGGTCAGCTTCTCGGGGATCGTGAAGGATGTCAGCTTGGCGTGCGTACCCGAGGCCGACGCCGGTGATTGGGTGCTCGTTCACGTTGGCCTGGCTCTCGCCAAGTTGGACGAAGCTGAAGCAAAGCGTCAGCTCGACAACCTGGCATACATCGCGGAGCTCGCTTCAGGATGAAGTACATCGACGAGTACCGGGACCCCGACACCGTTCGCAAGACCGTGGCAGCCATTGACGCGGCCATCACGCAGCCCTGGACCATCATGGAAGTCTGCGGCGGTCAAACGCACTCCATCGTGCGCTTCGGGCTGGATGAACTCCTCCCGGATGGGCTCGAGCTGGTGCATGGTCCCGGCTGCCCCGTTTGTGTGACTCCATTGGAACTGATCGACAAAGCTTTGGCGATTGCCGCTCGTCCTGACGTCATCTTCTGCTCCTTTGGTGACATGCTCCGCGTTCCTGGGAGTCAGGCAGATCTATTCGCGGTCAAGGCTCGAGGCGGTGACGTGCGCATCGTCTATTCGCCTCTAGACGCTCTGACCATCGCTCGGGAAAACCCCGAGCGCCACGTCGTTTTCTTTGCCGTCGGCTTCGAAACCGCCGCACCGGCGAACGCCCTAGCCGTGGTTCAGGCGCAGCGCGCGGGCATAGATAACTTCTCGCTGCTGGTGTCTCATGTTCGGGTTCCCCCGGCCATTGAGGTCATTCTTTCGGCCGAGCACAATCGCGTCCAAGGCTTCCTCGCGGCCGGTCATGTCTGCACGGTCATGGGCTATGAAGAGTACTTCGAGCTTGCGGAGCGATTCGAAACGCCCATCGTGGTGACGGGCTTCGAGCCCGTCGACATCCTTCAGGGGATCTACATGTGCATCCGACAGCTGCAGCAAGGCCGCCACGAGGTTGAAAACCAGTACAGCCGGGTCGTGCGCAGAGAGGGTACCCTTGCTGGGCGGGCGCTGATTGACCAGGTTTTCGAGATCGCTGACCGCGCGTGGCGAGGCATCGGCGTGATCCCGCGGAGCGGTTATCGCCTCGCTCCCGAACTTGCGCGTTTCGATGCGGAGCAGCGTTTTGATATCGACGAAATCCGTGCCGAAGAATGCCCAGACTGTCAGAGTGGCTTGGTGCTTCAAGGCGTGAAGAAGCCAACCCAGTGCCCTGCGTTTGGTAGCCGCTGCACGCCCGAGTCACCCCTCGGTGCGACCATGGTCTCCACGGAGGGGGCTTGCGCTGCGTACTATCGCTACAAGCGCCACGGCGAAGAGGCTTCAGCATGACCCGCAGCGACGACTTCCAGCTGCAATGCCCGGTATCCATCACCGATCAAGAGGTCATTGGCTTGGCTCACGGTGGTGGTGGCCGCGCCATGAATTGCCTGATCGAAAAACTGTTCCTCGAGGCCTTCGACAACCCGGCCCTTGGCGCACGACACGACGGAGCGGTGTTGGATCTCGGTTCTGGCCGCGTTGCCATGTCCACGGATTCCTACGTGGTGCGCCCCATGTTCTTCCCGGGCGGCGACATCGGGAAGCTCGCGGTCTATGGCACGACGAACGACGTCGCCATGTGTGGTGCGCGCCCTCGCTATCTGAGCGCGGGGTTCGTGCTGGAAGAAGGCACCCCAATCGAGTCCTTGAAGCGCGTGGTGGAGTCGATGCGCCAGGCCGCTCGGCGAGCTGGAGTTGTCATCGTGGCGGGGGATACCAAGGTCGTCGATCGTGGAAAGGGCGACCAGATTTTCATCAACACGACCGGCGTTGGCTCCATCGAGCATGAGCTCGAAATTGAGCCCAGGAGCGTGCGCCCGGGTGACGCGTTGCTGATCAGTGGCGATATCGGGCGCCATGGCATGGCCATCATGGCGGTGCGCGAGGGGCTCTCCTTCGAAACTGAAATAGAGAGCGATTGCGCCCCCCTCTCCAGCATGGTGCTCGCCATGCTGGAGGCTGGGATCGACCTGCATTGCCTACGGGACTGCACCCGGGGTGGTGTGGTCAGCGCGTTGGTGGAAATCGCGCAGTTAGCCAAATGTGACATCCAGATCGAGGAGGCCGCGATCCCAGTTCGCCAGGATGTACGAGCCGCTTGTGAGATATTCGGTCTCGATCCGCTCTACGTTGCCAACGAAGGGCGTCTTGTGGCGTTCATGCCTGAGGCCGATGCGAAGCGCGCCCTCGAGGTGATGCATCATGATCCCTCAGGCACCCGAGCTGCGGTCATTGGCCAAGTCGGCCAAGGCAAGCAGGGGCACGTCACGCTGCGCAGCTCTCTTGGTACCACTCGCATCTTGGACATGCTCAACGGGGAGCAGCTGCCGCGGATTTGTTGAGCGGATGCCGCATCGCTCCGCTGCGGCCCAGCTCATCACACTTCAACTCTGTTAGACTACCCGAGATGCGCCCGCTGATGCTCGCTCTTGCAATCGTCACTTGGGCTCCCTCGGCCTTGGCTGAAGAAGCACAGTCCCGACCATCGGAGCAGGACGCCCCCGCTACGGAGCCGGCCAAGGAGAACGGCATTTACGCCGACCTCGGACTCGGTGTGATCGGCCTGGGCTACGAACGCGTGCTGGGCGACACGGTCGCCCTAAACCTCACCGCGCACTACTACCGCCCGTGGTACGTCAGCGATCACATCTTCGGCTTCGGTGGCGAAGTTCGTGCGTTTCTGTTCCTGACCGGTACCGCCCCGACAGGCCCCTACTTCTCGTCGAGTGCTCGTCTCGACTACGCTCGGGCTAACCTCGATAGTGGCGAAACCCTCGAAGGCACTGCCTGGGGCGTGCGCGCGACGCTGGGCTACGGCTTTGCTTTGAGTGATGCGCTCAATTTGCGCGTAGGATTTGGCGTGCAGTCCCACGCGAGCCGTGTGGACGATAGGACACCGAGCGAACACGACTTTTCCGGTGCCTATCCCACCGTCGACTTCTTGATCGGCTTTGTATTCTGAGACTGCGCTCCCTGAATTGGTTTTTGGGTTTGGGGTCGAGCGCTGCTTCCCCAGGGGCCCTAATCTCGAACCGGTGCCCCCTTGCGGGAGTAGCGCACCTGAAGTGAACAGAGGCGCGACCCCAAAACCACCAAGATAAAAGTGAAGACACCCAGGAGCACGGAGCTCATGGGTGCCTCGAAGTGCGTGAGAAGGGTTCTTCTCAGAGCATGCCGCCGAGGCCGCCTGGGAGCTTATCTTTGATGCTTTGACCGACGTCAGTGCCGCCCAGCCACTCGGGCACCTTGTGGGCGTTCTCCTTCAAGAACTCCACGACCTTTTCGGCTTGCTCCTTGCTGATGCCGGTTTTGGCGATGAGACCACTGATCATTTCTTCCATGAGTTCCTCCTCAACTGGGTGCGCGCTCCAGTGCCAGAAGTGTGCCGCCGATGAAAACGACGAGAGTCTGGCCCAAGGGGCATGTTGGAGTGTGGGTTCAAAGCGACGGCTGTAGGCTGGAGCCCGCAGCGTGTTGTCGCAAGCCCCGGAGCTTCCGCGAGCAGGCGCTGAAAATCAAGCCCTGTCGACCCGAAGGGGCTTGAGCAGGGTGGCTACGGCTCTTTCCACACGTAGCCCGCGATGGACTCGTACTTGTAGCCAATGCTGACGGCGTAGTCCCGTTCGCCCGTAGTGACCGCGTAGAAGTGGTTGCTGCTGCTGCTTGAAAACAGTCGATATAGAGGCGTCGAGCCACAGCCAGCTTCTGTGCCGATGTATCCCATGGCGCCCTGACTCGTTCCGCCACCCTCGCAAGCACTGGATTGCGTGTAGAAGTGCTTCCCGTTGGCCTTCAGGCACTTGTAGAACTTCTTCATCCCCGGCTGACTTGCCTTGTAAAGGTAGTAGAAGTTCTGGACTTCCAAGGCGTAGCCGCCGGATTGAGCCTCGCTCAAGTTCGTCGTGTAGAGGTGCGCTACCTTGCTCGAGCTCCAAGAGCGATGCACGCCCACACGGCAGCCGGCGCTTTCGTCGCAGCTGCCATCGCAATCGTCGTCGGCCAAATTGCACTTCTCGCTGGACGATGGCGTGGTGGGTGTGCAGGAGAGCTTGGCGGAAACGCAGGTCATGCTGCCGGCAGAACACACACCGGGCAGCTTTGTGGTGCATTTGGCGCCGCCGCCGGGGTTGCCATCGTCAACTTTGCCGTCGCAATCATCGTCGACGCCGTTGCAGGTCTCCGAAGCCGGGGTGACCTCCCCGACGCACAGCGCCGGCCACGTGCCCCCAGCACACGTCTGAGTGCCAGATTTGCAAGGGCCGTTGCCGTCGGTTCCGGACGCTCCGGAGTAGCAAGAGCGCGTCTTGCCATCCACGCAGGAGCACCCCTCATCGACACTGCCGTTGCAGTCGTCGTCGAGTTCGTTGCACACCTCGATGCCTGGAACCACCTCTCCAAGGCACGCGCCCCACGTGCCGTTGTCGCAAGTGGTATTGCCGTCCCCGCAGACCCCGACGTTCTGGCTCGAGGGGGGGCCCGTGTAGCAGGCGCCGACGTCTCCTGTCTTGCAGGGGCCACCCTCGTTGGACGGGAAAATGCCGGAGTCTGACAGCACAGCTGGGGAGTCGGTGCCGGCGTCTTGGCTGCTCTTGGGGATCGAGTCCTCGGTTTGTTGCCCGGCACAAGACGCAATTGTGGTGACGGCAATAAGCACCAAGCCCCGCAGCGGTCGCACCATTCTCCCATATTGTTGCATTAGGCGGGGCTTGGCTCAACTGAGATCCGGAGCTTGTGTTCTTCCTCGCTCCCGCCTACGAAAAGCGCCGGGGTACGCAGGTGTACGAGAGGCTCGACGAAGGCAAGATCGTTCGTACCATCGAGCAATTGGTGAGGCGCATCGATGAGCGCTTTCCGAGCGCGAGCCTGTCTGGCGTGGCCCAAGAGCTACAGGGGATTGCCAGTTTGGTGATCACACGAAGCGCGGGGTTACGGCAGCCCAACTTGCCCCTACGGCTCGGGGTCGGACTGCTGATTCTCGGGGCCCTGGTGGTGTTGATGCTCATGGCGCCCCAGATGCGCCTGAATCTGCAGATTCGTGCGCTGACGGAGTTGATTCAAACCCTCGAGGCCCTGCTGGGCAGTCTGTTCTTCATCGGTACGGGCGTGATCTTCTTGGTCACTCTGGAAAGTCGCATAAAACGTCGGACGGCGTTGGCGCTCGTACACCAGCTGCGGTCTCTGGCGCACATCGTGGACATGCACCAACTGACCAAAGACCCTTCGGAGCTGACCTCAGGCGTACCAAACACTGCATCGTCGCCGGTGCGCACGATGAGCGACGTCGAGCTCCTCAGATATCTGAACTACTGCACCGAACTGCTCGCTTTGGTGAGTAAGGTGGGCGCGCTGACGGTGCAGGGTTACACGGATCCCGTGGTCTTGAACGCGGTGGACGAGGTCGAGAATCTGACCACGGCGTTGTCTCAGAAGGTCTGGCAGAAGATCACCCTCATCGAACACACCATTGGCGAAGATGAGGCCGCCGCTGCGCAAGAGGTGGAGCGACGGAAGCGGCTGCTACTGCGTCGGCGCTCGTCTCGAACCTACTGATACTCGTTTAGGGGGTTGGCTTCGTGGGGTCGTAGAGCTCCATGTGTTCGAGAGTGATTGACGGCGCAGCGCCCTCGGGCAGATTGGCGTCGAGGTTGATGAGCGCGTCCCTTTCGAAGCGATACATAAAGATGCGAAAGTCTCGTTTGATCGTCCACTTGCCGGCGCAGGTGCGGAATGTACCGGCGTTTTCGCCAATCAGGTCTCCGCTCGGATCCGTGACCTTGGCGAACACCCGCACTTTCTCCTCGGTGTCGTAGAAGAAGCGCAGAGCGGTATCGATGTGCATTCCACCTTGGCCGCCGCGCACCACTGGCAGTGCGTCACTGGTGGCGATGGGCTTCCATAAGTCGCCACCCTCCTTGCCGACCTCGAAGGTGGGTGCGTTGCTCGGAGCCGGCTCGGCGTCGTCGCAGGCCAGGGGGATTTCCTCCGGCCCATCCTTAGTGTTGGAGCAGCCGAGGCATAGTGCGAGTACGGACGTCGAAAAGAGAGCCGAGAGTTTGGTAGTCGATTTCCAAGGGGGTTGCGGTGCTCGCATTGTGTCCTAGACAAACTAGCATACGGTAGGTCGGGATGAGCGGTACGCAGTTTGAAGTGTTTTACGACGGCGATTGCCCGCTGTGCATGCGCGAGATCCGCATGCTCATGAGGTTGGACAAGAAAGAACGGATCCTGTTTACGAACATCGCAGATCCCGAGTTTGACCCGACGCAACTAGGAACTACCCACGAGCAGCTCATGCAGCGGATTCGAGGTCGCTTGCCGGACGGCAGCTGGGTGGAAGGCGTTGAGGTCTTTCGTCGACTCTATGGCGCCGTGGGCTTCGGTCCCGTGGTCGCGCTCAGCCGCTTGCCTGGCGTGCGGGGTGCGTTGGATTGGGGCTACTCGAAGTTTGCGGCGAATCGACTCAAGTGGACCGGCCGCTGCACCGACGCCTGCGAGATCCCGCAATCCGGGGGGGCTGAAAAGCACTCGCATGCGCCGGTGGCAGCGGCGCGCCACCAATAGAGCTACGTGTGTCGCAGAGGCAGTCTTCCGCCACCATGGTGTAGGAGAGCGCGTTTGAAGACGCATGGCACAGGCTGCGCCACAAATACTGGTATGCCGCTTGCTCTACGGATCGGCCATGATCAAGTGGCTCACTTTGGTTTGCTCACTGGGCTTGGCGGGATGCAGCAGCGAAGGGGGTACCGTGCCTGGAAGCGGTGGCTCAGACTCCGGCACCGGTGGCTCCGGAGCGACCAGCGGGACAGGGGTGGCACAGGTGGTGGCCAGTCCGACGCGTCGGCGGATGCGCCACCACCCGCCGACGGCCCCTTCGCATGTGGCAAGGAGACCTGCGGCGTAACGCAGTATTGTATCCAGCCTTGTTGCGGAGGTGCGCCGCCCCTGTGCATCGACAAGCCGGAGGGTGGCACGTGCCCAGCTGGCTTTCATGAAGGCTGCGGCTTCGGTGGATGCAGTGGTGCCGAATGTTGCGAGGCGGATCCATGCACACCACCGCCCGCGTACTGTTCCGACGAGGTGGAACCTGGTTGCGACTTACAAGGTCGGGTCTGTGCGATGCGGTGCGCGTGAGCGCCGCAAAGCACTCTAGGGCGGGCAGGTGCCCGCGGCCTGACAGATCTGACTAGTAGAAACGTCCCCGCACGGTACGAGACTCTGAAGGGTTTGCCAAAGCCTCGCTCCGACCGATTCGTACGGGCGTGCCCTTCATGAGCCGCTAGAGCCCAGACAGGTAAGCCCGCGTGCGCGCACTCGCCTGTGTGGCATGTTGTTGCTGCAGATCTCGCAGCACTTGATCGTAGGCGGACTGCCCAAGCAAAAGCTACAACGGGCACTAGCGCGACGAAGACAACCAGGCCGAATAGCTTGACGCGGACGCTCTTACTACCCCGCCGCGGCCTTGGATGACGTCGCTGTTGGCCGCCGCGAGCTGTTGGCTGAACGGCCGTCCAAGAGCTCCCGAACCACGTTGAGCAAGCTGCGCGCGTGGTAGGGCTTGCCTAGCACCGCGGCGATCTTCAGCTCGTCCATCTCGTCGATTACGGACTGGGACGTGAACCCGGAAACGTAGACGACGGGCAGGTTCGGGCTTTCGACGCGAAGCTCCTTGGTCAGCTCTTCACCGGTTTTGCCCGGCATCATCAGATCCGTGACCAAGAGTGCGATGTTCGAGTGATTCCTGAACTGCGCGATGGCGTCTTCGGCACTGCGAGCTTCGATGACCTGATAGCCTGCGCGCGTGAGGATGCGTCGTGCGGCGCGGCGCACCGGGTCGTCGTCGTCCACGAGTAGAACTGTCTCGGTGCCGCCCCGTGGAGGTACATCCGAAGCATTGACAGAGCGTATGCTGGTACGCTTGTTAGACGCTTGAAACCGCAGCTCGAAGCTGGTGCCCTCTCCAGGCTTGGTATCGACGATGACTTCGCCGCCAGCCCGATCCACGATACCCCGGACGGATGCCAGGCCGAGCCCTGTGCCCTTGCCACGTTCTTTGGTTGTGAAGAAGGGATCGAATATCAGGGGCAGTACCTTGTCCGGGATGCCAGAGCCCGTGTCGGCGACCCGCACGTAGACCATGGACTGCCCTTCGGCGTTCGTCGCTCTGCCAGTCGTGATGGTCAGAGTGCCGCCGTCGGGCATCGCGTCGCGCGCGTTGAGAGCCAAGTTCAAGACTACTTGCTCCAGCTGACCTCGGTCGAGCTGTGCACTTGGAAGCTCTCGACAAAGTTCGAGTACCAAGATGCACTTGCTTCCAAGTGAGGTGCGGATCAGCTGGACGATGTTGTCGACGACGTTGCTGACATCGAGGAGCTCTGGCGAGACGACTTCCCGACGGCTAAAGGTCAGTAGCTGACGCGTAACCAAAGAGGCTGAGCGGGTGGCTTGAAGGACTTGCTCCAGGTCGACGAGAGCTTCACGCTGTCGCTGCTCCTCATTCGACTCCAATGCTTCGCGGGCGAAGTTGGCGTAGTTCAGGATCACGGCCAGGAGGTTGTTGAAGTCGTGGGCGATGCCGCCGGCCAGCAGCCCCAGCGCCTCCGTCTTCTGCGCCTGGCGCAGCTGAGCCTCGAGTTCTCGGCGCTCGTCTTCGTCGCGTAGCTTCTTGGTTACGTCGCGAATTACATCGACGACCATGCGACGCTCGCCGTGACTGAAGTTTCCTCGCGAGACTTCTACATCGACAGACCGTCCGTCTTCGCGGCGATCTCTACGGTTGAGGGAACGAAACTGTCGCGGGTCGACTTCGGAAAGCGCGACGGATTGCGGTGGCGGAAGCTCCCCCCAGAATTCGGAGAAGTCGCGCCCCAGCAGAGCTTCAGGTGAGATGCCGTACACGCGCTGCACAGCGGGGTTGGCGTCGCGCACCTCCCGGCTCGCTTCGTCGTAGACGACGATGGCATCCGGGGAGGCCTCGAACAGGTTTCGATAGCGCACCTCACTGGTTCTCAGCGCCTCTTCGAGGCGGTGGCTCTCGCGCCGCAGAAGAACGCGCTGTTCCGCCGCCGCGACGCGCATGACGACCTGGGAGAGCTCGTCGAAGGGTTTGGGCACGAACTCACACGCCCCCAACTCTACTGCGCGGATAAGCGCGTTGAGGGACGGCGCGGCGCTCATCAGGATGACTTCTGCCTGCGCGTCCCGCTCCCGGAGCGTGTTGACGACGTCCACCCACCCGTTGTTCGCCAGTTGTGTGTCGAGCAGGGCCACATCCACCCCGGAGTGCTCAATCAGCGTGACGGCCTCGTCCCTGTTCGACGCGGTGTAGAGCGCGCGGCCAGGGTCATCCAGGGCTTCGGCAAGCAACTCCCGGACGACGGGTTCTCGGTCTAGGATCAAAATGCGGGTCATGACAGAAGAGACGGGCCTCAAAGCCCAGGAACGGTCGATTCTCGGCAGCCTGGACTCCTTCAGTGCCGCGCTCCCGCAACGCTCCAGCTCCGATGCGGGTGGTTTCCTAGAAAATCCTGCAATTCCCAGCGCTTGCTATCGGAGTGCTGGCGATTGTCCGCCATGAGGACTATCGACACACTGGGCTCGCTGGATTCGGGCTCCTGTGCCCCAAATGTCGCCGCCCGCTGAGAGCATTCCGGTCACTCTGACCGCCCAATTCCTGCGTCAAGCGCGCCGCTATGGCGTGGGCTTGCTGCTCCTGGCCGGCTACCAATACGCGCAGTATTGGTTCGATACCCGCTTGATGCTCGCCATCAACGACGCGATGGCGGAGAAATACGCTGCAGCGGCGCAGCTCGGTGCGTGGTTGGTGGGCGTTTCGATCGTCGCCTTTGGTGTTCGGGTGCTTTCCCGGGTCGCCATCTTCAATGGTGGCCGGATCGCCGAATATGAACTGCGCCGCGCCCTGTTGCACCACCTGCACAAGCTCGGTCCCTCGTTTTATCGCCACATGAGCTCTGGGGAGATCATGAGCCGAGTCACGAATGATCTAGCCCAAGTGCGGTTGCTACTCGGGTTCGGCGTGCTGAACGTGATCAATACTTTATTTGCTCTGGTTAGCTCACTGACCGTCACGATCGGCATCAGTTGGAAGCTGACTCTGGCGTCCCTGAGCATGCTGCCGGTACTCATGCTGGTAACTCAGCGCTTCTCTCGACTGATCTACACCCGCACTCGGGACAATCAGGACGCCATCGGAAAGATGAGTGAAAGCGTGCAGTCCAGCATCGCTGGCGTGCGAGTCGTGCGCTCCTTTGCTCTGGAAGACTCCGAGCGTGAGCGCTTCGAAGAGACTAACCAGCTCTACCTGGACAAGAGCCTGGCCTTGGCACGCCTGCGCGGTTCGATGGGGCCGATCATGCAGGCCATCGTCGCCTTCGGGATCTTGATCGTGTTTTGGTACGGTGGCCACTTGATGCTGCAAGAGGAACTCACCGCGGGTGGGTTTCTCGCGTTCTATCGAGCCTTGGCTCGGCTCACCTGGCCGCTCATCGCGCTCGGCTTTCTGGTTGGCCTGGTACAGCGTGGCCGGGCGTCATACTCGCGCCTCGAAGAAATCTACCAGGCAGAGCCCGACATCGTCGATGGCAAGGAGCCGGCGCCCGAGCCCCTGCAGGGGGCACTTGAAGTGCGGAACTTGACCTTTGGCTACAGCAGCGAAGACGTCCTGCGGGGCGTGAGCTTCTCCGTACCCGCTGGTGGTTCCCTGGCCATCGTGGGTCGGACCGGTGCCGGGAAGTCCACCTTGGCTGTGCTCTTGCCTCGCTTGATGCCGACCCCCCGGGGCAGCGTGTTCCTGGATGGAGTGGACGTCTGTGACTTACCTCTCGAGACGGTGCGAAGCGGTGTGGGGTACGCTCAGCAGAGCGCTTTCCTGTTCTCTACGACGATTGGGCGCAACGTGGGTTACGTGCTCGAAAACCCGGATTCGGGCCCGGCGCTCAAGACGATTCGCGAGGCCGCCAAGGAAGCCCATGTCCTCGACGAAGTGCTCTCGCTACCGGACGGCTTTGACACCATCGTCGGTGAGCGCGGTGTGCAGCTCTCCGGGGGACAAAAGCAGCGCACCGCGTTGGCGCGGGCTTTCGTCGCCAAGCCGAAGCTCATGGTACTGGATGACCCCCTGAGCGCAGTGGATGCGCGCACTGAGCGCGCGATTCTCGACGCCATCGATCGACAACGCGCCGAGCGTGGCGTGATCTTGATCACCCACCGGGTCGCCGCAGCGGCTCGATGCGATCAGGTGCTCGTCTTGGATCAGGGAAGGGTGGTCGAGCAAGGCACTCACGATGAATTGATCGCGCAGGGCGGACTCTACGCCGCCTTCGCTGAAGAGCAGCGCATTGAACAGGAACTGGCGCAGCTGGGAGAGCAGGACCTGAGCGAAATCGCTCAGAGCGCGTGACGCAGATGACGACTTCGGCCGAAACATCAGGCGAGCAGGGCGAGTCCCGCACGGAGGCCGTGCTGCGCCGCTTTCACGAAGAAGGCAGGCTGGGCAAGGCCTACGATTCACGACTGATCGCAAGGCTCTGGCCTTTCGTGAAACCGCACAAACTGGCCCTGGCCCTGGCGGTGGCCTCCATCCTGATCACCGCAGTCGGATCGATGGTTCGACCCCTCGTGATGCTGCACGCCATCGACGAGGGCGTGCTTCGCGGCGACGGCGACGTGCTGATGAACTCGGGCCTGCTGCTGTTGGGCATCGTGCTTGTCGAGCAGGTCTTGGTGTACATTCAGATATACGCTCTGCAGGTCGCGGGTGCCCGGGCCATGGCGGACTTGCGACGCCATGTGTTCACGTTCCTGCATCGCCTTCGGCTCGGCTTCTTCGATCACCAGCCCGTCGGCCGCTTGGTGACTCGGGTCACCAACGACGTGGATGCGATCCAGGAGCTATTCGCCTCTGGCGCCCTCAACGCCTTCGGCGATCTGATCCGCTTGATCGGCATCGTCGCGCTGATGTTGGCGCTGGACGCCAAGCTCGCACTTGTCGCCTTTGCGGCTACGCCGCCAGTGGCCCTGCTAGTGGTGTTCGTACGCAAGCGTATGAGGACCGCGTTTCGCGAGATCCGCTCCAAGACGGCGCGCATGAACGCCACGATGAACGAACAAGTTGCCGGGATGAGCGTGGTGCAAGCCTATCGCCACGAGGACGCGGCGGCTCGGGAATTCGACGACATCAATCGCGCCTATCGAGACGCAACGCTCTCGTCCATCAAGTTCGAGTCGATGCAGGACGCGGCCATCGAAATGATCGCCGCCGTGTGCCTGGCAAGCATCATCGTGTACTTGGGCTACCACCCGGTCAGCTTCGGCACCGTCGTCGCTTTTAACGCCTACCTGGTTCAGTTTTTCGAGCCCATCAGCGCGCTGGCGCAGCGCTACACCCTGCTTCAGAGCGCGATGGCAGGTGCGGAAAGGGTGTTCGGCTTGATCGACACACCCGAAGCCGAGCTAGATGCTCCAACCGCTGAGAGTGGCGCCGACGGAGACCCATCCCTCGCGTTGGAACTCGACGACATCAGCTTCGAATACAAGCCCGGCGTCCCGGTGCTGCATGGGGTGTCTCTGAGCGCAAAGCCCGGCGAGAAGATCGCGCTCGTGGGGCCCACGGGTGCGGGCAAGACGACGGTGACGTCCTTGTTGCTGCGTTTGTACGAGGTGATGCAGGGCACCGTACGGGTTGGTGGAAGGGACGTGTGCAGCATGTCTCGACAGGAGCTGCGGAGGCGATTTGCCGTCGTGCCCCAAGACGTATTCCTGTTCCCCGGCAGCGTGGCGACGAATATCGCCGCGGGTGAAGCCCCGGACATGGAACGAGTTCGGGATGCCCTCACCCGAATTGGAGCTCTCGAACTATTCATGAAGCGCGAGCAAGGGCTGGACACTCTGGTGCAGGAGCGTGGCGAGAACTTTTCCGCGGGCGAGCGTCAGCTCATCGCCTTTGCGCGCGCGCTATATCGTGATTCCCCGGTGCTGATCTTGGACGAAGCGACAGCGAACATCGATAGCGATACCGAAGCGAAGCTCCAGACTGCGCTCGAGGAGCTTTGGCGCGGTCGCACCGCGATCCTGATCGCTCATCGTCTCAGCACGATTCGGCGCGCAGATCGCATCGTCGTCTTTCACAAGGGGCGCATTGCCGAGCAGGGAACCCACGACGAACTCATCGCCCATGGTGGGCTATATGCGCGTCTGCATGAACTCCAATTCGCCCGGGAGGCCGCGCCGCGGAGCGCGGATTGAACACCCATGGCGCGAATCGCTGGCTGGACGAGTTCGCCCGCCTGGGACGCGGCAGCCGGAATGTCCTCGCTGAGACCGAGCGTTCAGAAGTACGCAAGACAGCGACGTTCAGGCGCATTAGCCCAACCGTCGGCGTCAGCCTTGACACACTGTCCATCACCAGCGGGCTGTCGCGAGTACTGCGGCGCGCGGGCCTACCTGCAAGCGAAGTTCCCGCGCCCGGAGTAGCGCGGAGACGAACCATCAGTCACAGCTCAGGCGTGGCGCCTCGAGTACACGCACCTCGATGCGGCGGTTGAGCCGTCTTCTTTCGGGCGTGTCGTTTGGAGCGAGCGGCCGCTCCTCGCCGTAACCGCGCGCCTCGAGACGATTCCGAGCGATGCCCTTCGCCACGAGGTATCGCACCACAGCTCGCGCGCGTCCTTGGGAAAGCCGAATCGAATAAGTCTGCGGAGGATTGGGATAGTGCCCTTGGATTTCGACACGCTTCAGCTCGGCGTGACGTGACAAGAGTTGCGCGAGATCGTCGAGGATCGGGAAGCTCTGTTTGCGAATCGTGTGCTTGTCGTAGTCGAAGTGGATTCGCCGCAGGAGCCGGATGGCTCCGTCTTGGAACCGGACGTTGTCGGTTTCGAAGGAACGGCAGCTGCCCGCTGCCTCGACGGATGCGTCCGGCACTGATTGGACCCCAGAGTCTGAACTCTGCGGCGTCTTTTCTGGGCCGCTGCGCGGGTCCGGCTCGGGTGAGAGAGGCCGCGCAGCAGTTTGTTCTGGGTTATGTGACGCCGTGGGTGTGCAGCAGGCGAAGGATGCGCACAAGGCTAGATGCCCCCACCGAAGGAATCCCTTCAGTTGTCCCTGAGGGGTTCCTTTCGATCTTGCCCCGAGCACCTGTGCGAGAGTAGGGACCCTTTTCCGCGCCACTTCCGCACCCCTTCGGGTATTGCCCCTTCGGGCATCACGAAGCGCCACAAGCGCGTCGACCCAACCAAAATACAGCTTCGAGACGCCTCCGAGCCGCGCCGCGACTGGGCCGCGGATCGGTCGTGGCGCCGCACTACTCCATTACGTGGCAGCCGCCGCAGCCGAAGCCTTTTTTGGTCTCGGGGTTGAACGGCTCGGTGCCCAAGGTGCCCGCCATTTCAGGGGTGACCTTTTGCATCATGAACTCAGTGACCTTCCTGCCCTTCTTCATATGCTTCGCAAAGCTATTCTTGGAAGAGAGCTTGGGCAGCTTCTTGTTGGGCATTTCGAACTTGCCCTCTTTCGCGCCCTCGCCATGGCAGGTCGGGCAACCGAACTCCTTGTACTTCTTCCCATCGAACTCTTGGAACACGGCCGTCATCTTCGGCATGACGACAGACTTCATGTGCTCTACTTTTTGCTCGTGGTTCATCTCGGCCCACTTCGGGGGTGCTGCGGGCTCTGGTGCGGCTTCCGACTCGGGCGCAGCTTCCGGCTCAGGAGCGGGCTCCGGCATCGGTGCGGGCTCGGGCGTGGGCTCCGGGGCGACGGGCTCGGGCTGCCCGCCACCACAGGCTGCGGCGAGGGCGAAGGTAGACGCGACGACGATACTGAGGTGGAAGGCACGCATGGTTGTCTCCTGGTTTGGCGGCTGCTCTTAGCGGAGCGAGGGCCGCGCGTAAAGTTTCAGTCTGCGCCGGCGTCGACGCTGGGAGGAGCTGCCGCCGTCACGCGAAGGTAGAAGTCAGCGCAGCTGTCATTGCGAATGCGCACGAAAGTGTCCGTTACTGCTTCGATTACAGCCTGGTTACCCGCGCTCTCGGAGGCGTTATTCGAACTCGTCAGAGGGTTTTCGGAGAACGAAAGATAGGTGTTGAGCACATAGGGCTTCTGGCCCAGCTCGTGTTCGAGGACGAAGCGGCGACCGGCGGGGAAATGTAGCCATGGCTCGTCCCAGGCGCTGGTTTCGTACACAGTACCGCTCGGGTCGACGTTGCCGCCCTTGTAGACCACAGATGCCGAACTCGTCGTTTCGCAGTCTTGCGCACAACCGAAGCTCAGCAGAGCCACGGCAACTACGACGAGTCGGACGGCGCGGCCGGCGAACATGGGCGGGACTGTATCACGCGCCCGCAGGCATCAATGCAGGGGATTGAAGCCTGCTAGAGCCAGCCCGTTTCCTCGATCCGTGCGACCAGGGCGTCGGCCACGGCTTCTACCGGGGCAATCTCACGCGCTCGGAAGGGCCGCGTGGAGCGACCGAGTTCGATCAGCGCCAAGAGCGCACCGTTCATGCGCACCGGTACCATGGCAACACCCCGGGGACCTGGGAGCGCCCGAGCCACTCGACCAGCGATGTGCTTGCCAGCCTCACCGAGGCGCATCTCGCCCATGACTGTGTGGCCGGCTTGGGCAGCGAGCAACGCTGGGTCGTTTTCCGCCATGCGCTCTCCGAGTAGAGCCTCGACGCCATGGCCCTGCGCAAAGGAGCATGCCGTGGTCTTTAGATCGGGGCGGACCACGTGAATCAAGCCGATGTGTGCGCTAGCGGCGGTCACTGAGGTGGACAGTGCGAGCAAGAACGCCTGCTCCAGATCTTCTGCGGAGGCGAAAACCGTTTCCGGGTCGATGTTCGGAGGCTGCAGGGATGGCGGCGTGGCGTCATTCGCGGGGCCTTCTAGTTCCTCGGCGGGCGGCGGCGGAGGCGCTTCGTTGCGGGGATCGCTGGCGCGGGCCTCGACAGCGGCAGAAACCTCGGCCAACTCCGCGACTTTCTTCTCGCGCTGTTTTTTGGAAAGGCCTTCGATGTCGCGCAGCTTGCGCCACACCTTCCAGGATGAATGCCGAACAAAGGAATCCACCGGGATGCGGCCGGCCTCCAGACCCCGCTGCATCAACCCGAACGAAACGGGACCAACGGCCTCCAAACCGTTCGTCACGAACCACTGATCTTCGCCCGTGACGGGCGTAACCCCACTCACTTCAACCGCGTGCATTGAGCACTCCTCGAATTGCTGGAGTACCGAGGGCCCACCTACAGGTACTCACAAGGTGGGTGGATGTGGCCTGTCCGCTCATCAAAGTCAAGACAGATTTTCAGGTGTCAGAAAAATGTCCAATGGTTTTGTGTGGTTGCAGCGCTCGCGATCCCAGCTGAAGGTGCGTACAGGTGAACGGCCGTTCGCCGCTTTCGCCATGGATGTGCCGGGGTAGACCGGGCTAAAGAGCGGGACCTGAGCCTCGCCGAGCACCTCCACCCGCGGGCAGGCCCAGTGACGAGGCCGTCGCAGCTGGGTCGCCCTGAGTTAGGGTCGGTCGCGACCAGCATGACGAAGGGCAAGGTGTGGTTGGTCGGGTCCGGACCTGGGGACCCGGGATTGATAACCGTACGAGGGTTGCAGGCCCTGCGGGGCGCGGACGTCGTGCTCTACGACGCGCTTGCGCACTCCGCGCTGCTCGACGAGTGCCCGGCTGCTGAGAAGCGAGATGTCGGCAAGCGCTATAATGTCGAGAGCCCCACTCAAGACTCGATCACGCGGCAGCTGATCGGGCTGGCGCGTGCAGGAAAGAACGTCGTCCGGCTCAAGGGCGGCGACCCGTTTCTCTTCGCTCGGGGCTCCGAAGAAGCCGAAGCTCTGGATGCAGCGGGAGTGCGCTTCGAGGTCGTACCCGGGATCCCTTCACCCGTGGGAGCAACGACCTATGCCGGCATGTCGCTCACTCACCGGGACCTGTCTTCCAGTGCCACTTTCATTACTGGAAGCGACAAGGCGGGTAAGGAGTGGTCGCCGGCGGCCTGGAAGAAGCTGGCCACGGCGACGGACACGATTTGCGTACTCATGGGCATGCGCAGAATCGAAGAGATCACCCAAGCCATCATCGATGGAGGTCGCTCCCCGGCGACTCCCGCGGCGGTGATCCAATGGGGCGCCCGTCCGGCTCAGCGGGTCGCGACGGGGCAGCTCGCCAACATTGCGCAACGCGCGCGGGATGAGGGCCTGTCAAACCCCGCGATTATCGTGGTTGGCGAGATCGTCAGCCTGCGCGAAAAGCTCCGCTGGTTCGACAACCGACCGCTATTCGGCAAACACATCTTGGTGCCCAGGGCTGCGCATCAAGCCCGGGCGACAGCGGAGGCTATCCGCGGTCGCGGCGCCGAACCGGTGTTGTTCCCCGTAATCGAGATCTGCGATCCGCCGGACTCGGGCCCGATGAAGCAGGCGATTGGACAGCTCGAGCAGTACAGCTGGGTCTTGTTCACGAGCGCCAACGGAGTGGATCGTTTCTTTTCGGCCCTGGCTGCGGCGGGTAAAGACGCGCGTGCTTTGGGCTCGGTTCGCGTTGGGGTGATCGGTCCCAAGACCGCGGACGCTCTCGCGAAGTACGGCATCCGGAGTGACGTCGTAGCGAAAGAGTTCGTGGGCGAGAGTTTGGCCCAAGAGCTGCTCCGGGGATCTGCCCGGGGGCGCGTGCTCATTCCGCGTGCCCTCAGCGCCCGGGAGACCCTTCCCGAGATGTTGAGGGACGCCGGCTTCGATGTGAACGTCGTATCCGCCTACGAAACCCGTCCTGTGGCGGCTTCGCGGGGGGCGGAACTCGCGGAGCGCCTCCGCTCGGGTCAACTAGACGTCATCATGTTCACGTCGGGGTCCACGGTAGCTTCCACTTGCGAGCTTCTCGGAGCCGAAGCCAAAGAGCTCCTATCGCAGGTTGTCGTGGCGAGCATCGGGCCAGTGACTACTCGCGCTGCGCAGGCGCGGGGCATCGAGCCTACGCTGACGGCCAGCGAGTACACAGTTGCGGGTTTGCTCGATGCGTTAGGCGCTCATGTTCGCACTTAACAGGGACCTGCGAGCCGTCAGTCACGCGCCGCCTCCCAGAGTTGCGCCTGCAACGCTGATCGACCACCCCCGCACGCCGCCCACCCAGAGTTGCGCGTGCAACACTGATTGGCCCGCCGCGGATAGCGCCGCCTCCAGGGCGCCAAAGCGCCAGGTGCCAACTATCAGTTGGCACCCTTTGGTTGCGGTGTTGGCACTTTGGGGGCAGCAAAGCGGGTCCAAGTCCGCGAAATCGCGTCGCTCCGGGCATTGGACCCAGGCTTGCCTACATTTGCGCACCCCGCCCGGGATCCATCCACTTCCATTCTTCGAGCTAGACTGAACCAACATGCGCGCAATTCGAGCTTCGGTAGTCGGTGGTCTGTTTGGCGCGCTTTCGATCTCAGTCGTGGGCTGCGGGGCGGGAGACCCGGAACCCGGGGAAACGGTTGGGCAGCTCCAAGAGGCGGTGGCGGCGCCCTTGGCCAAGGCCTATTGCAACGTGCTTGTAGAGGGCAAGGGCACCAAGAGCATGGAGAACGACTACCTGCCCAATGTGATCACCTGCGAGAACGGCGGCGCGAATCTGGAAGCACTGAAGGCCCAGGCCATCGCCGCACGCTCCGTTGCCTACTACAACATGGCGACCAAGGGCAGCATCTGCGACAGCCAGGGCTGCCAGGTCTACAGCTGCGGAGCCAAGCCGAAGGCCGAGGCGTATCAGGCGGTCAAGGAAACCTCGGGCGTGTACCTGTCGCACACAGGCTACCTGACCTACGGCTTCTATGTCGCCGGGGACAACACGGTCAATCCGAGCAGCTGCAAGGGAAGCTCGGGGTCAACGGAAAAGTACGTCACCTACAACGAGGGCAAGACTGGTGCCGGCGTCAAGATGACGACTCTGGGCTACATCCCACCCGGTCAGTCCGTGTTCGGGCAAAACCGCGGCTGCATGGCGCAGTGGGGAGCGCGCTGTCTCGAGAACACCAAGGGCTACGACTACAAGCAGATCCTCAAGTTCTACTACGGCGCCGATATCAAGCTATTCACGGCGACCGGAAGTTGCGTCACTCAACCCGCAGACAAAGATGGCGATGGCGTGGCGGACAGCTCCGACAATTGCGTGTCGGTGAAGAACGCGAAGCAAACCGACACGGACAAGGACGGACAGGGTGATGCCTGCGACTCCGACGACGACGG
Organism: Polyangiaceae bacterium; assembly: GCA_965222375.1. GTDB lineage: Bacteria > Myxococcota_A > Polyangia > Polyangiales > Polyangiaceae > JACKEA01. The sequence goes on along the minus strand of CBDCTZ010000015.1, from coordinate 581,841 downwards.
CGATGGGGTGGCCGACGGGCAGGACAACTGCCCGCTGACCAAGAATGCCGGGCAGCTCAACACCGACGGAGACGCCCAGGGTGACGCTTGCGACGGCGACGACGACGAGGATGGCGTTGCGGACGGCGCGGACAACTGCCCCAAGGTGTCCAACGCGGACCAGCTCGACGCCAACAAAGATGGCGTGGGCGACGCCTGTGAAGGGGATGTAGACGGCGATGGCGTAGCCGACGCCGATGATTTGTGCCCGAACACGCCAGACCCCTTGCAGGTCGATACCGACGGCGATGGCCTCGGTGATGCATGCGACGGTGATGATGACGATGACGGCGTTGCGGACGGAGTAGACAACTGCCCCACCGTCCCGAATATGGACCAGGCCGACGCCGACGATGACGGTGTTGGCGACGCCTGCGTCGGGATCGTCGGAACCGGCGGCAGCGGTGCCGGCGGCGGCGCGGGAGGAAACACGCAGAAGACCACGCTGCAAAACTCCGGCTCCGAGGGCGGGTGCCAGGTCGGGGCGGGTAACTCAGGCTCCGCCGGCGCGCTGGTTCTCTTCGTCATGGCGGGGGTGTTGCGACGTCGGCGTTCGACTGGTCGCGATTGCTAGGATCCCGAGATGCGCATCCCGCTACGCCACATCGTTCTTGGGCTCGTACCCCTAGCCGTCAGCGCGTGCTCTGTCGAGACGGCTCCGGAGCACGAACCACACGCCCACGAGCCCGAAGATGTCGCCAGCGTCACGCTGCCCCTCGGTAGCAGCGTGTACGAGGCGTCTCAGGCCAGTTGCACCACGACGAGCGTGAAGGGCTTGTCCGAGCAGATTGTCGCCCAGATGAACTGCATCATCCCGGGTGTCATGACTGTTGTTCCGAATCGGCCAAACATCACTTTCGGCGCCGCAGCTTTCCCCTACATGCAGCCCGCCGCCAAGGACGCATTGGTAAAAGCGCTGGATGCGAACCCGAGCAAGAGCATGACGGTGAACTCCATGTTCCGCACCGTTGCTCAGCAGTACCTGCTCTACCGCTGGGGGCAGCTGAAAAAGTGCGGCATTGGCTTGGCGGCTTATCCTGGCAATTCCAACCACGAGTCCGGCCTCGCCATCGACACCAGCCAGTATTCCAGCTGGAACGCGCCCCTCACGCAGCAAGGCTTCAAGTGGTTTGGCAGCGCTGACAAAGTGCACTTCGACTACAAGGGCCCTGGCACGAAGAACCTCAAAGGCAAGGACGTGCTTGCCTTCCAGATGCTCTGGAACTTGAACAACCCGGGCGACCCGATCACCGAGGACGGGGACTACGGGCCTCAGACCGAGGAGCGGCTCAAAAAGTCTCCCGCGGACGGGTTTGCGAAAGACCCGACGTGTGGAAGCGCTGACGCCGACGGCGATGGCGTCACCGACGATAAGGACAACTGCCCGAGCACAAAGAATGCCAACCAATTGGATACGGACAAAGACGGCGCCGGGGATGTCTGTGATCCCGACGACGATGGTGATGGCGTAGCGGACGCTGCGGACAACTGCCCGAAGGTCAGCAATTCCGACCAGCTGGACAGCGACAAGAACGGCGTGGGTGATGCCTGCGATGGCGATTCGGACTCAGATGGCGTTTCCGACGACATCGACGTCTGCCCCAACGTGTATGATCCGGAACAGCTCGACACTGACGGCGATGGCGTCGGCAATGCCTGCGATGACGACGACGATGGTGATGGCATCCCCGACGACCAGGATCTGTGCCCTCGCAATCCCACGGCCAGCCAACAAGACACGGACGGTGACGGGGTCGGCGACGATTGCGATGACGACTTGGACGGAGATGGCATCCCGAATCTGGCGGACAACTGCCCCGGCGTTGCCAATCCGAATCAAGAAGATCCGACTGGGTTCGGCGATGCCTGCTACCCCGCTGGACCTTCTGGCCCAAACAACACCAGCTTGCGTCGCTCCGGATCCGAGGGAGGCTGCCAGCTGCGGGCTGGCCCCGCACCCTCCGGATTCTTCGCGCTTGCCCTGGTTTTGGGGCTTTTGAGGCGCAGGCGCTCGGCTAGCCGGCGCTTGCCCCCTGTGCGATAAACTGTCCCGTCATGAGCGAAGGGCCTACTCGCGCGCGCCCCGTTCCCACGGTGGTGCGCTACGCCAAGACTCGCGTCAGCGTAACTCGAGGGCCAAACGTCGGCGCCAGCCACGAAAGCGCGGGCTTGCCAATTCGAATCGGCACCGCACCTGAAAACGAAATCGTGCTCACTGACGACACCGTGAGCCGCCGACATGCGGAGCTCGAGCCCACGCCTTTGGGCATGCGTGTGCGGGACGTGGCGTCGACCAACGGCATCATGCTTGGCGGTGTTCGCGTCCGGGACGCGTTCGTTCCCGGAGATTTTCAGATTGCCCTGGGCGAGACCTGGCTGGCGGTCAATTGGCTGGAAGAAACCGTGGGCCGTGTGCAGGTCGCCATGGACCGCTTCGGCGATGTGCTGGGCAAGGCGCCGCGCATTCGCGAGCTGTTTGCGGATCTCGATCGCATTGCGGCGACGGATGTGACTTTGCTGGTCGAAGGGGAAACTGGAACTGGCAAAGACTTGGTCGCTGAAGCCGTCCACGGGGAATCGGCTCGGGCCAACGCGCCGTTCGTGGTGTTCGACTGTGGAGCTGTGGCCTCGACAGTCATCGAGAGCGAGCTGTTCGGGCACGAACGGGGCTCCTTCACGGGCGCCCATGGCACCCATGCCGGGGTGTTCGAACAGGCCAACGGCGGCACGCTGTTTCTAGACGAGATCGGCGAATTGCCCCTCGAGCTGCAGCCCAAGCTGCTGCGGGTCTTGGAAAAGCGAGAGATCCGTCGGGTAGGCGGCCGGGGGACCATTGAAGTCGACGTTCGAATCATTGCCGCGACCAATCGCAACCTCCGCGCAGAGGTAGAGAAGGGTAGCTTTCGCCAAGACCTCTACTTCCGGCTGGCTCAGGGACACGTGCTGGTGCCGCCGCTGCGGGACCGCATGGAAGACCTCGAGATGCTGGTGGAGCATTTTCTCGCCATGGAGCGGCCGCCGAAGCGTCTATCCGACGTGCCTCCGGACGTCTGGGAAATGTTTCGGGCCCACCGCTGGCCGGGCAACGTGCGCGAGCTGCGAAACGCCGTTCGACGCTTGACCATCATGCCCGAGCGACCTCTCGCCACCGGTGTGGTCACGGAGACTGGAAGCAAGGCTGCGCCGAAGTGGGTCGACGGCGACAGCGTGATGCCGCTGCGTCTGGCGCGGCGCCAAGCCGGCGACGACTTCGAGCAGGAGTATCTGAACCAAGTATTGGCGCGCACCGAGGGCAACATCACTCGAGCGGCGGCAGTGGCCGAAGTCTCCCGCCAGATGATGCAGAAGCTCATGCGCAAGCACGGTATGGGCGAAGGGCGCTAACCAGACCCGAGCCCGGGCGGCCGTCGCACTCGTCCACTCACCCACGCAAGCTGCTCGGTGCGCTGGCCCCCTGTGCGCCCGACGCGATCGCTGTTGCGCGGCGCCGATACGGCGCCCCAATTTGGCGCGCCATTCTGGTGCGACGAACGCAAAAACCCCTCGTTTTTGCGGGGCTTTGCAACGGCACGGCTGTCGCAATGGCTTAGCGCAAACACAGGAGGAAACATGAGCATGAAAATTCGATTCTGGGGCGTACGTGGAAGCATCGCAGCACCGGGCCCGGCGACCGCCGAGATTGGCGGCAACACCAGTTGCGTGGAGGTGCGCTGTGGCAGCGAGCGCATCATCTTGGACGCGGGTACGGGTCTGCGCGCGCTGGGTGACCAGCTGCTGAGCGAAGGCGAGGTGAAAGCCACGATGCTACTCAGCCATCACCATTGGGATCACATCCAGGGCTTGCCCTTCTTCGTGCCCATCTACTTGCCGAGCACGCTGCTCGAGGTCATCGGACCCGCGGCTGAACGTTGCTCGATGCACGAGGTTCTGGAGTACCAGATGCAAAGCCCTGTCTTCCCGGTTCGGCTCGACCAGGTTCCGTCGCGGCTTTCCACCCGGGACGTGCACCCCGGCGAGACCTTCGAGGTTGGCAGCAGCCAGGTGACCGTCGCCAAGCTGAACCACCCGGGCGGCAGCATGGCCTATCGAATCGACTACGAAGGTCGGAGCGTCGTGTACGCAACCGATACGGAGCACTACGCCTGCGTCGACCCGGCCTTGTGCAAACTGGCTGAAGGAGCTGACATTCTGATCTACGATTCCCAGTACACCCCCGCTGAATACAGTGGCGAGGGTGGACCCTCCAAAGTCGGTTGGGGGCACTCTACCTACGAAGCGGGCGCCGCCTTGGCCAACGCAGCGGGTGTCGGCAAGTACCTGCTCTTCCACCACGACCCAAAGCGCAGCGACGTCGAGGTGCTGGAACTGGAACGACGGACTCGCGAACTCTTCACTGAGTCCCATGCCGCTCGCGAGGGCTTGAGCCTGGAGCTGCCTACCGCGAAGGGAGTTGCCGCTTGAACCTCCCCCAGCCAGACGCCCCCAGCGCCAAGCAGGGGGAATTTGGCGTCGACTTGGGTCAAAAGCCGCCTCGGGACAGTGCGGCCCCCAAATGCACTACCCTCGACTCTGCTCCGTTGGCCATGTCCCGCTTGTCACTGCTCGTGGACCTCTCTTCGCTCCTTGCGCGCGAGGTGGATCTCGACACTCTGCTCTCGTCGGCCTGCGAGCGGTTGTCGGAGGCCCTCGCCGCCGATCGAGCGAGTATTTGGCTTTTCGACGCGGAGCGGGGAGAGCTCGTAACCCGCGTCGCGCTGTTGCCGGAGCTGGGTGAACTGCGCCAGCCCTTGAGCCGAGGCATCGCGGGATACGTTGCGCGAACCGGCGAGACGGTGCGCGTTGACGACGCAGCCAACGATGAACGCTTCGACCCGAGCGCAGATCGCGTTACCGGCTACACCACCCGCTCCATGCTGGTCGTGCCGATTCGTGAGCACGAACGCGCGCCGGTGCGAGGCGTGGTGCAGCTGCTCAACAAGGCTGCTGGGCCCTTCGACTCCGACGACGAGCGCTACCTGAACGCTCTGTCCGTGCAGTTGGGGCGCGCGCTGTCGATGACGACCCTGCGCGCAGAAGTCGCCTCCGAACCTGGCGTTACCCTGCGGGGCCCCTTCAATCGCATCGTAGGTCGCAGCTCCGCCATGAAGAAGGTGTATGAGCGCATTGCGCTTTCCGCACAGACCGATGCGGCCGTGTTGCTCAGCGGTGAAACGGGTACGGGCAAGGGCCTGCTGGCTCGAGCCATCCACGTGAACTCCGCCCGCCAAGCGGGTCCCTTCGTGATCGTGGACTGCACCACGCTGCCCCGCGAGTTGGTCGAGAGCGAGCTCTTTGGTCACGAACGGGGTGCCTTCACCGGAGCGGATCGCCGCGTACGCGGCAAGGTCGAGCTGGCCGAAGGTGGCACGCTGTTTCTGGACGAGATCGGGGAACTGCCCCAGGAAATGCAGGGCAAGCTGCTCCGCTTCCTACAGGAGCGCGCTTTCGAACGCGTTGGGGGTCGAGAGACTCTGACCTGCGACGTCCGCATCCTATGTGCGACGCATCGCAATCTGAAACAACTCGTCAAAGAGGGACGCTTCCGCGAAGACCTCTACTACCGCGTGCGGGTCGTGGAGATCGACGTGCCGCCCTTGCGAGAGCGCGGTGCCGCTGAAGTCGAGATCCTCGCGCGCCACTTCGCTGAACGCTATGCCGAGCGCTATGGCCGCCCCATGCCACAATTTGCACCGGCAGCGCTCGATAAACTGCGGCGCCATCGCTGGCCCGGCAACGTGCGCGAGCTGGAGCATTGGGTCGAGAGTGCGGTCGTGCTTTCGCCGGAGGGAGCGATCGCCGACGAGCTCTTGCCCGCGTCGTCCAAGCCCCTCGCCGGGACGCAGGCCGACATGGGCGTGTTGATCCCCGACGGAATGAGCTTCGACGATGCGACTCGCCTGATCGTGCAGCGCGCCGTGGCAGCCGCCGACGGCAACAAGACCGAAGCCGCTCGCCGCCTTGGTATCGGCCGCAACACGATTGGCCGTGTGCTCAAGAAGAAGTAGTAGTTGACCCTGCGGTTGCTTGGGTTTTGGGATCGACGCGCTTGTGACGCGCTTCGCGATGCCCGAAGGGGCAACACCCGAAGGGGTGAGCGCTGGGGCGCCTCGGGCCACTACTCTCGTTTTGGGCCGCCTTGGGGCGCCGGCGTGTGCATGCTACGCGCAGATCGTGAAACTCACTGGCTTGATGGCCGTTGGCATGGCCTGGGTTGCTTTCGCATGTGGTGGCCCACCTGCCGCGTCCAAAACTACGCCCGGGACCAACTCTCAACCCGCAACCGTGGTTGCGCCGCCACCTGCGACAGCGGCGGCCGCGGAACCGGAACCGGCGCCTAGCGCTCCACCCGCGCGTGCTGACGCGGAGCCGGAGCCAGTGGAGGAGGTTGCCGAGCGCTTCTTTCGCGCCATGCTCGCCGACGACCGCGAAACGGCACGCGGCCTGGCGCTGACCCATGCCCAGTTCACGGCTTTCAGCAACAAGGCAATGACCGAGGCTGAATTCGACGAGCGCCTCGAAGAGTTCCTGGACGCTCGGGCCCGGGAAGGTCGAGAGGCGGATCCATCGAAGGGTTCCGTGGTCGGCGTGCGGGTCAAAGAACGTCGTAGCTTGAAGGCTGCCGAGAATGAGAAGCTCAAGCGCGACACGGAAATCGCCGTCGTGCAGCCCCTGGTTCGGCGCGGTGATGTTGTCCGCGCGACATTCCCCTTTCCCTTCATACTCACTCCCCAGGGCTGGCGCTTCACCTTCGGTCCCTGAGGATTTCGCGATATCATGCTCCGCGTCAGACAATCGGAGTGAACTGCTTCCACAGCGTCTCGAATACTCGGAGGTAGGCTTCGCTCGTTGTTGCGTCCTTCACGACGAGCACGTTCTCTCGGTTGTGGTCCGCTGCGGACCGGGTCCAGTTGTAGCTACCCGTGAGCACGATCCGACGATCGAAAACGGCGAACTTATGATGCATGTGGTGCTCGCTGGCGTCCGTGCGCACTTGCACGCCCTCGGCCTCGAGCTTGCGCAAATCTGAGCCGCGATCCAGGGACTTGTCATCGTCGGAGATGATTCGCACGATAACTCCGCGTTGGTGCGCTTCTAGGATCTCTCGTGACACGTGATTGTCGGTGATTGTGAACACGCAGATGTCTGCAGTCTTCTGGCAAGTTCGGAGCTGGCGCTGAATGGCCTCACGGCAAGCGGTTCCAGGGCTGAAGTAGGCCTTGAGCTCCTTTTTGGCTTCCGGCTCCCGGACAATCAGGGCCTTGACGGCTTCCTCCACCCAGGACAGCACGGCGCGGGCCTCCTCGCTTTCGAGCTCCCGCTCCGCCAGGGAAAAGACGCGACTGCGCCAGAACGCACGCGCATTGTCGTCTAGTCCCTTGTCCGCCACCAGCTGTGCGATCCGCTTGCGCTCGCTGCGGGACATGCGGTGATCCGCCAGAGTTTGCTCGAGAATCGGATCGGCGTCTTTTGCATCCATGGCGCGGAGAGTACACGTCACGCCGCGGCAAGCAATGTGCAGTTCACTGGAAACACGTTTGCAGAAAAGCTAGCAGGGGAGGAGTCATGACCGTGTCGCCGGGCGCGCCGATGCTCTCATTCACCTGTGCGTGACTGAGACCGGTGGCGTCGATCATCGTGACGCTCACGCCGGCGTCGGCGAGAGCCTTGCGAAAGGCCTCCTGGATCGCTCTGCGATCTGCAGCGCCGCGGGTGGCAAGCAAGTGCGGTGGGATCCCTTTGCCGGAAGCCACGTGGTTTTGAGGCGAAGCTTGCGCATGCAGGGTTGGCTGAGTTCCAAAGGCGTTCTCGAGGATGGCCTTCTGCTGTGCCGAAGCGGTTGCAAGGGCTGCGGGCACGTCGTAGGCCTCGGTGTCGAAGGAACCAACGCAGCGGACAGCCGCAAGGGATTTACCGTGCGCTGCGAGAAAGCTCTCGTCCGTCGTGGTCAGTGCGACCAAGTGGGCGCCGGCGGAGTGACCTGGCAGCGCGACGCGACCGGAATCGGCTCCCAGCTCGGTGGCATGCTGGTGCACGTAGTCCAGAGCCGCTGCAACGTCTGTGGGGTGGGCTGGGTACATCACGCGACTAGGGTCGCTGGTCGGTGGATTGGGCGAGAGTCGATAGTTGATGCTGATCAGCAGCCACCTGCGAGCACCAAACCAGGCGATCTTGTCCGCCATTTGGTTCGACTTATCACCAGTGAGCCAGGCGCCACCGTGCACCCAGACCACGGTGGGCTGCAACTCGAGCGGCCAGTGCGTTTCTTCGACGTCTTGCGGCGACGGCAGCTGCAACGGATCTGAAACCTGCGCTAGCTGCGCTACGGACTGCGCCTGTACCGGTGGCAAGGTTTGCTACGGCTCTTCCTGCTGCACGCCAAACTGCACCAACAAGGATTGCGGTTCGAACGGCTGCGGCGGGAGCTGCGGCAGCTGCAGCACGGGACAAACCTGCACCAGCAACAAATGTGTGTCGACGAGTCCCTGCGGCAACGGAACTTGCGGGAGTGGTGAGGACTGCGCCAACTGTCCCGCCGACTGCAGTTGTAGCGGCGGCAAGGTCTGCAACGCGGGAACCTGCTGCACACCGCTGCCCCAGTGGCAGGCCTGTGACGGACGAGACTGCGGCGACATGCCCAATGGCTGCGGCGGCACCGTGTCCTGCGGTACCTGTCCAAGCGGGTTGACCTGTACGCCCGTCGGCTCAGGCGCATGCTGCGCGATCGGCGGCGATCCGTCCCAGTGCGTCTGACCCTGCACCAACCGCAGGCCGGCGAGCGTCACGCTTCGCCGCCGAGCCAAGCGGTTTCAGTCTGCGCTTTCGGTGCCAGCCGCCAGGGAGGTTGCTTGTCGAGCGCGATGCCGAAACGCCTCCAGCATGTACAAAGCCACTGCGATCCAGATCAGGGAAAACGTGATCAGCTGCTCACGGCGAAAGGGCTCGCCATGGAGCAGGACGGCGCATGCCAATTGCAAGCTGGGCGCAAGGTACTGGACCATGCCGAGAGTCGTGTATCGCAAGCGGCGCGCTGCGGCGGCGAAGGCAAGCAGCGGCAAGGCGGTCGCGATTCCGGCTCCCACGAGCCAGCCCCGCACGGACATATCCGCCGCGGCCAGGTTCGCGAAGGGTGGGTCGAGCATGAGCAAATAGACGAGCGCCACCGGAGCTGCCAGACCCGTCTCCACGGTGAGCCCGACGAGCGGCCCCACCGGCGCGCGTTTGCGAACGAGGCCGTACAACGAGAAGGTCACCGCCAACACCAAAGAAACCCAAGGCAGCTCGCCGCCCGCGATAGTCAGATACAGCACGGCACACGCTGCCAGCACGACCGCCGCCGTCTGCAACCCTTGCAACCGCTCCCCAAGCACGAGCCGCGCAAGCACCACGTTGAGCAGCGGGTTGATGTAGTAGCCCAAGCTGGCTTCTGTCACGCGGTCGACGCTGACCGCCCAGATGAACAGCCCCCAATTCGTCGCGATGAGCGCCGTCGAGACTAGCAGCGCCTTCAGCAACGCGCGGTCGTAGAAAGCCCGAAACACATCCCGCAACTTCCGCTGCACCAGCAGCACACCAACCGTGAACACCACGGACCACACGATCCGATGCGCCAGCACCTCCATCGCAGAAACACTCGCCAGCTGCTTCCAGTAGATCGGGAACAACCCCCACATCCCGTAGGCCGCCAGCGCCCATCCCAGCCCCGCTCTTCCTTCGCTAGGAGAACTCACGTCGGCAATCTACATCACCGTCCAGCTCGCGCCTCGAAGTGCCGATCCGTTGCGCAGCGTTTTAGAATCTATATTCAAAAACGCCAAAGCGCCGGGCCGCTGCCCTCAGCGTGGCCGCGAAAGCGCCGTGAGCATTGCGTACAGCGCATTGCCGCGATCGAGCACGCGGGGCAAAGCATCCCGCGATGCATCGCCACTTTCGACGGCAATCTCGGTAGTCGCGATAGCCTCGACCACTTCGCCGCGCGCAATGCCGAAAACGCGGGCCTGATCAGCCCGCGACACACGCCCCGTAGCTTCAGCGATGTTCCGACACGCCCCCTTGGCCGACCGCAAAGCCTGATCGCGGTCAGCCCGGTCCCGGATCTTCGCAGCCTTGACCGCCCCAAGAAACTCCACCGCAACGCGATAAGCGCGCAGCCGATGATGCGGAAGTAGAGAGGGTGTTGTTGTCTTATCCGTGTTCGTCATTCGAAAGCTCCTTTCACCCAAAAAGGAGCTTTCGAACCCACTGAGCCGCTCCACGTTGGCTCGTGCACTGCGCATGCAACCCCCAGTGACAGCGAAAGCTGGCACGGGGTTGCAAACATCCGCCGCAACCCCGCTCCACAGCCACCCCGCGAGAAACGTCAACGTCCAACGTCAACGTCAACGTCCAACGTCAACGTCCAACGTCAACGTCCAACGTCCAACGTCAACGTCCAACGTCAACGTCAACGTCCAACGTCAACGTCCAACGTCAACGTCCAACGTCAACGTCCAACGTCCAACGTCAACGTCCAACGTCAACGTCCAACGTCCAACGTCCAACGTCAACATCTGCGACTTATATGCATACTGCATATAAGTCGCAACAAGCGGCCCAAAACGAGAGTAGCGGCCCAACGCCGCCCCAACCCCGCGACCCCCAAAAACCAACCCGTCCCGAAAACTCAATCCCGGGATTCGTACACGAGCAACTCCGGCAATTGCACAGCGGTCAGGAAGCCACCGTTGCCGCAGGCGGTGTCGATGCCCAGCACGTTCTCGTAGGACCAAAGGTCCTTCGGATCGTCCGGCGTGTAGCCGGATAGCTCTTCCGGCAAGAACTCCGTGCGAGTGTGGCCGAATACAATCCGCTTGCCCCGGTAGTTGCGGAAGAAGTCCTCGTCCCGTAGCCAAAGCACGGCAGTCGGAGGGTGGGGCAACTTGCTCGGATGGGCAAAGCTGCCATCGGGTGCCTTAGGCAGCCCCGCGTGCACGTACAAAGCGTGGTCGTCCTCGTACCAATAGGGAAGATTTTCCAGCCAAGTGACGACGTCCGGGGGAAAGAACTTCCCGCTCTCGAATTCTTCTTCTTCGTCCGGCGCCGCCATTTCGTCTTTGGCGGGGTGCAGTTTGCCTTTGAAGGAGCGATAGCAAGCCAGGCATCCGTGGCCGGGCGGGCGCACGAAAGTCGGCCAGGGCTTCTCCCGCACGTGCAGCCAAGCGTCTTCGTGATTGCCGCGAAGTGTGACGACCTTGGCGCGCATCATGCGAGGCAGGCGCATCAGATAGCGCACCACCTCTTTGGAAAAGGGACCCCGGTCCAAGTAGTCCCCCAGGAAGACCAAGGTGTCTTCCGAGTCCAGCCGAGGCAGCCGAGACATCAGCGTCATCAGGTGATCGATTTCACCGTGAATGTCACCGATGGCAAAAGTGCGCCCAGCCATGCTTCAGAAACGCACCCGGACGAGCATGAACTTGTTGTTCAGTGCCTTGGTCGTAATGATCTCGAAGTCCTTGGGGCTGCCGAGCTCTCCCATCAGCGCACCTTTGCGCCCGTGCTCGGTGGTGAAGTACATCGTCTTCACGCCTTTGTCCTTCTCGCGCTTGATCCAATCCTTGAACTTCTGGCCGCTCGAAACGAAGGCGGGAATGCGATTGCTGGCGTAGAAGTTCTCGCCCTTCCAGTTCATCTGGTAGGCGACCAGCGGCGCTTCGGGGCCGGGCCGGTCCCTGTAATAGGCCATCACGGTTTCGCGCTGCCCCCAATGTGGCGCGCACTTGATGAGATAGACGTTGACGCCCCATGCCGCCCACAACGCTGCCGTAATGGTCAAGAGCGCTGCGGCATGAGTGCGAAAGCGACGCCATGCGATGAGCAAGGAAAACAGAACCGCCGCGACGGTGAATGCCACCAACACGGCTTCGAAGTGCACGGCCTCCGCGGGCCAAGGTCGGCGGTAGTTGTACGTGAACAACTGCATCAGACGGATCTGCCCGACCAAATTGCCCTTTGGGGAAGTGAACATGTCCCGCCCGGCGAGCAGCACCACGCCCGAGGACGCCAGCCCGATGGTCCCCAACATGGCATTGTCGAACCTGCGCACTGGGTCCCTAGGCTCGATGGTCTCCGGCGAGCGCGGTCGACCGAAGAGCAGCGCGCCGCCTCCGCCGAAGAGCACGCCCAGCCCGATGCACAAGTAGCCAATCCACTTCACAGGGGCGGGTGGCTCGCCGTCAACGAGGGTTCCCAGAACGGAGCCCGGCATGAGTCGAGAAACGCCGTAGACCAGGAACGTGACCCCAAGAGTCAGGGCGAGGTAGTAGATAACCTGGTACCGACGCTGAGGTAGGACATCCTTGTCCAGCAGCTTGTCGACGATAACGCCCACCATCACGGCCGTCGGCGGGACGACCGGGAAGATGTAGTGATGGAACTTGGTCAGCGTGATCGTGAACATCGAAAACGCCATCACGAACCACAAGAGCATGAACGTGCCGGCGTCGCCGCGAGGGTCTACGGGGTCGTTCTTGCGCCGCGCCCACCACACCAGTCCGGCAACAGACAGACCCGTCCAGGGGAACAGGCCGTAGCCCAACTGCCAGACGTAGTAGCGAAAGCTGACGTCGTCGCCCACGTTGGTGTCGTGCACATGGACGAAGGCCCGCTTGTACATGTCATGGAATAGCAGCCGGTCCGTGAAGGGCTGGCCATGCCGCATGAACATCTGCACGTACCAAGGCAGGGTGATGACGGCGATGAGCAAGACCAGGCTCAGAGCCTGCACGCGGGTCAACTCCTTCCAACGGCGCGACGCTCCGATGTAGGCTCCCGCGACGGCCACGGGCAGCACCAGACCCGGTGCGCCCTTGCCCAGGGCAGCCAGCGCAACGAATACCCAAGCGGCGATGTACGCCAGGTGTTTGCGACTGCGCTCCGCGCGATTGATCCAGAGCAGAATGCCGCCCAGTGCGCTCCACAGCAGTGCTGCGTGCCAGGGTTGGAACCCCTTGTTGACCGGCAACACCTTGCGGCAGTCCTGGTTTCCGGGCAGCCCGCAGTTGCCTCCGCCGGAGCCGCTGAAGAACTGATCGAGGTGGGGCCGGAAACCATGGGGGCTCGCTTCCAGCTGCAGCGTGAGGTTGCGCGACGCGAGGTACAGGACCTGCGGCAGCGCCAGGAAGATGATCACCAAGAACAGCAGGTGAAACACCGACACGTGGAACACCCGCCCAGCGATCTTGAGTTCGTAGGCGCCGACCTGCTCCTTGGGATCCGTGAACACGCCGTACAGGAACAGGCCCATCGCCGCCGTCAGCGGGCCGACGTAGGGCATGTCGGTCATCGTCTGATGACCGATCAAGAACCAGTAGGGCATGGTCACGAGCACCAACCCACCCAGCAGTCCCGCTCGCCGCCCCCAAACCTTGGCGGTCCCCTTGTACAAGAAGTAGCCGCCGGCGAGGGTCAACGCGAACACCGGCAAGCGTGCGGCCCACTCCGGTTGCGGAAAGCGGCCGTGGGCGGCACCCGCCAACATCTGGTCGGGCTGGTAGCCCACGCCAAAGGCGGAGAAGGAAACGCCCTGCATCCAGAAGTTCAGAACGGGCTTGGACCAGAACCAGCCATCCTGCGCCCACCACAGGCTGATCCAGTCATCCCGGGCCAGCATTTCGCGCGCCACTTCGCCGTAGTGGGTCTCCCAGGGATCGCTCAGGGAGAAGCTGCCGAGCATGGGCAAGTACAAGAGCGTCGTGAACAGCACGAGCCAGAAGCCGTGGCGCCGCAGCAGGGGTCTCGCGGAGCCATCCGGGTCCGGTCCGTATGCGCCAATGGCTTCCGCCATGCGATAAACGCTGACCACGAGCCCAAGGAAGGTGGCGGTGATGATCAGGGCGGCGACAAGCCTGGGGAGGGGCAGCGTGCCTGCGACTGCCAGGCGGAGGCCGAGATACAGACCCGCACCCGCGGCGAATGCCTCCAACGCACGTGAACCCAGGAGTCGAAGATTCACCTTCCCGGCCACAGGCTGGTCCTCGCTCGCATCGAAGGTGCCCAACAGATCGAAGATGCCGATGGCCGCGATGGCGAGACCCAGCAGCCCTACGGGCACGCTGAAGTTGAAGTGCCGGTCCGCCGTCATCAGGATGAACGGCAGGGCGGCGCCCACGACTGCGATCAATCCACCGCGCACGGGATGAAGCGGTCGTTTGGGCTTCTTCTTCTCGTCCTCGTCCTTGGACCCTGGGGGTGAAGCGGCGCGGTGGACGACTCGCGCCACGCCGGTTCCGCCCACGCTTTTGGCGTCGGTGGCCTTCTCTGCAACATCGGAGGCCTCGCCCTTGGCGCCTTCGTCACCATCGGAACCGTCCGCTCCGTCGGCCTCGGCACTTCCGGCGTCGTCCACGCTGCCTGAGTCGTCCGCGCTTTCCGCGCGCGCAGCCTCATTCGCGCTGTCTTCGCCGTCCCCGTCCGGAGTCTCGGCCTCAGCGTCGGTCGATGCTTTGCTGTCGACGTCTTCGCTCATGCTGCGGATCTCGGCGAGGCCCTTCCTAGCCCGAATGGGCAGCTCCGTCCATAGCGTTGGCCAGGCCGAGCTGTCAGATATCGCCAATGGTTTCAGGGCGTTGCATCACGAGGCGCGCCCAATCGTCCTGTGCCGACCGCTCCGAGGCGCATAGCCCGTGGGCTTCCAGCGCGCGCTCCGACTCTTCGGCCTGCTCGGTCAGGAGCCCGGTCAGTACGAGGGTGTGGCGCGTCACCCGAGCGAGATCTGGCGCCAGGCGGGTCAGAATCGGGCTTTCGATGTTGGCGACCACCAAGTCGAATGGCTGTCGCACACCACCGAGCGGCCGCTCCGAAAAGCGAGCTCGCCCTGCCACGCCGCTGAGCTTTGCGTGCTTCCGCGCCGAGCGGACCGCCTTGCGATCCACGTCGATGCCCAGCACGTGGTCAGCGCCGCTGAGCACCGCAACCAGTGCCAGCACCCCGGTCCCCGTGCCCACATCCAGTACGCGGCAGCCTGCGTGGCTGCGGCACCACTCTTCCACGGCGACGGCCGCCAGCCGAGTTGAAGGGTGGGCGCCAACTCCGAACACCAGATCCGGCTCAACGCGGATGACCTTGGTTCCGGCCGGGGCAGGGGCCTCGTGCCAAGTGGGCTGCACCACGAAGCCTGGACTGATCCGCTCGGGCTGCAGCGAGTCTCGCCAGGGCGCTAGCCATTCGTCCTTGGAAATCTGCGCCAGCGAAACATCGAGCTGGGGATCCTGGCGGACAATCGTGCGCCGGAGCGCCACGGCCTCCTTCTTGCGCTCCGCGAATAGCGTGACTTCGAGCTCATCCCCGTTGGGTGTCAGATCGACCCCGGTGGCGCCGGCGTCGAAGAGCACGTCGGCTATTTCCTCGGCCCTCGCCGCATCAGCCGAAAACCGCAGGCGCCAAACCCTCGACGAGCTCATGACGTCCCCCGGCAAGTCGTGACACACTGGACGGCATGGGTGGCGACCGACCGATGCTGATTTTCGTGAGCGACATCCACCTCACGGACGCTCTTCACGGCTCGTCGGTATCGAAGCTCGAGGCATTCCAGCGCTTTTGGGTCCGCATCCAAGCTGCTCGTGGCAAACGCCCCGCGAAGCTCGCCTTCGTCGGTGACCTCTTCGATCTGGTGCGCTCGCCCACGTGGCTCTCGACACCGCACCGGCCTTATCACGACCTTAGCGGCGACGCCGTCTCCGTCGTCGAAGGCATCACTGACGCCATCCTCGAACGAGAACGTCCCTTCTTCGATGCCATTCGTTCGCGGGTAGAGGCGGGAGAGCTCGAGATCTTCTACGCCCTCGGCAACCACGATCGCCTGCTGGCCATCGCGCCCAAAGCTCGGCGTGCGGTGTGGCGCGCGATGACCGGCCGAGACGAAGACGTCGAGTTCCCGACAGAGCTCATATTCGAGGACCACGGTGTGCTCGCTTACCATGGTCACCTGGGCGATCCCATCAACGACAGCCCCGATGGCTCCGGGACCGTCGGAGACGCGCTGGCTTCGGAACTGATCGTGCGCTTCCCCCGCGACGTGCAAGAGCTGATCGGTCGCCGGGAGGTCGCCCTCGAAGACATCGACGACGTGCGCCCCATCTACGCCGTGCCGGCCTGGGTGCGCGAGATCGGCATTCGACAGCGCGAGCTGCTGCGCCCCATCGGCAAAGTTTGGCAAGACCTCGTGAGCGACTTCCTCGACAACGACTTCGTCCGCCAATGGATGCGCCAGCAGCACAAATTCCTCGGCCTCGATACGGGCAAGAAGCTCAAGCTATTGCTCGAGCTCTCCACTGGCAAGCTCATGGCCCACACCCATGACCATCGCTTGACCAAACTCTACAAGCTGTTCCAGCACTCCTTCGACGGCCGCATGGCCGCCCGCGCCATCGAGCAGCTCGAATCCCGCGGCAAGAAGCTCCGCTACGTCGTCAACGGCCACTCCCACTTCGCCAACATGCAGCCCCTGGGCAACCTAGACGGAAAACCCGCCGTCTACTTCAACACCGGCACCTGGCGCACCCTGCACCAGATCGGCCACGGCATCGGCGGGCGACCGAGCTTCCTCGCCTTCGATGCCATGAGCTACCTGGTGTTCTTTCCTTCGGGGGATCCGATGGGCCGCGACTTCGAATGGTGGAACGGCGCCCTCGTCACGACCGCCGGAGATCACGCGCTGCCAGAGGGTGAAACGGCGTTGCCGTCTGGAGACCAAGGGTAGCGCGCTCACGATGAAGCGGCTCGTCGCCGGCGGGACACCAAGGGCAGGGCGCAAGTTGAGGGGCCTCGTTGCGATCGCGCTCGCCGCGTGCTGGGGAGCGGCTTGTGGTTCGACCGAACCCAGTGACACCGAGCCACCCGGCGGATTCGCGCAGTGCGTGCACGTGACGACGGACGATGTCAGCCGCAAGGATTCGGACGTGCTGCCCTCGGGGCGTTGCCAGGCGCCGCAACCGGCGTGCAACCTCGTGGTGCGCGAACCCTGTCCCTGCGAAGTTCAGGTTCCGCGGAAATTCTATGCGCGCTCATGCAGGGAAGGGCTGTGGGCATGTGAGCTGACCTCTCAGGACGCCGGGATTTGCCCGATTGGGCACCCGATACCGCTACCGCTCGTCTGTACCACCACGTACTTGCCCGAGGGTGAAATCGAGATCCAATCGATGGCCGACCTCCAGGTTCTGCGCGAGATCCCAGACTACGGCAGTCGCGGCAGTGCCCTTCTTGCCCAACACCGCGAGGTACTTGTCCGCGTCGTCCAGGTTGCCTTCCCAAGGTCCGAGGTAGAGCTGGTCGAACTCCGAAAGTGTCGTCAGGGTCGTCTTGGTCGTGGTGGTGGGCGTGCCGGGCACGACATTGATGCGGTTGATTTGCCTGGCGTTGATGTCCACGTTCCACATTCGATTGGCGGTGATGTTGGACCAACGTAGCTCCCCACTCGCCGCGACGTTACCGACCTTCTTGTAAGTTGGGTCGGAGAGCAACGTCTGTCCTGGGTCGATATAGATCAGCGCCCCGTCGCTGCTCCAGGGTTCGCGTTTCGAGTAGCCGTGGATCCCTTTCGCCTGGAAAGTCCCGAAGACTCAGCCCGCGGCGCGGGACCAAAATCTGCATCATCGTAAAATAGTCCGGTCTATGATACGGTGGTCCGTAAAATGGTCCGTGCCCATCCCAGGCTCTACGACGGCGTGCTGCAGCTCCATCTGAAGAACCTGAGGCAGATGGCGTTTGTCACCGGCGCTCGGCAGGTTGGCAAGACCACGACGTGTCGCGGCCAGAGTAGTCACTACATGAGCTGGGATGATGTGGATGACCGCCGCCGTATCCTGAAAGGTCCGGCACAGGTCGCATCCGAGATCTCGCTCGAACGACTCACCGCCCAGACCCCAGTCGTCGTTTTCGACGAGCTGCACAAGCACCGGCGATGGCGCGAATTCCTGAAGGGGTTCTTCGACAAGTACGGGGATCGCTGTCGCGTGATCGTGACGGGAAGCAGCCGATTCGACGTCTTCCGCAGAGGGGGCGACAGCCTCATGGGCCGGTACTTCCTGTACCGCATGCACCCGCTGTCGCTCGGCGAGTTGATTCGTGCGGAGCCTCCCCAGGACGCTGTGCCAATAGCCCCACCCGCCAGGCTGCCCACCGCGAAACTTGCCGCCCTTCGCGATCACGGCGGATTTCCCGAGCCCTTCCTACACGTTGACGCCGCCTTTTCCCGACGTTGGCGCCGGCTGCGCACGCAGCAGCTGGTGCGGCATGACCTACGTGATCTGACCCAGATCGCCGACATCGATCGGGTTGCGACGCTGGTCGAGTTGTTGACCCACGGCTCCGCGACCCAGCTCAACTACGCTTCGCTGGCGCGCGACCTGGATGCCTCCGTCGACACCATTCGTCGCTGGGTTTCCACGCTCACCGCGATGTACCTAGGATTCACGGTCCGACCCTGGTTCCGCAACGTCAAGAAGGCGTTGCGCAAAGAACCGCGCTGGTTCCTGACGGATTGGTCCATGGTCAAAGAACCTGGGCCGCGCGCCGAGACTCTCGTTGCGTGTCACTTGCTCAAGGCCGTTCATACTTGGAACGATCTCGGATTCGGAGACTTCGAGCTCCGCTACCTACGTGACAAGGCCAAACGCGAGGTTGACTTCGCGGTCATCCGCGATGGCCAGCCGTGGTTTCTGGTAGAGGTGAAGCTGACCGACGCCACGTTGTCGCCTCACCTGGCCTACTTCCAACGTCAGACCGGTGCGTCCCACGCTTTTCAGGCCGTGATGGATCTGCCGCACGTGGCGCGGAGCTGCTTCGAACGCAGCGAGCCATGCGTCGTGCCACTGTGGACGCTGCTTTCGCAGTTGCCCTAGGCACGACTGCGCGTCCGGAGCTGGACAACGTGGCGAAGTGGCGGCGTGCCGCTGGCGCACGGCCACGCACTGAGCAACATCGGTGCGGTGTGGCTCACGAAAGGGATTCGCGCACCAGCGCTACCGCTGCCTCAACATCCGCCACAACGAGCGCAGCATCCAGCCGAGGTACGCGCCACCCAGCGCGCGGTCCCTGCGGGCATCCCGCGCTACGGTGTGAGCATGATACCCACCGTCAACTTCCACGGCGAGCCTTCGCGAGGGTGCACAGAGGTCGACGATGTACCGGCCGACAACAAACTCACGCCTGAAGGCAACCCCAAGTTGGCTGCCCTGCAAGCGCGACCAGAGCTTGGCCTCCGAAAACGTCGGATGTCGACGGCGTTCGTGAGCGAAGCGAGCGATTCGAGGACAAGGGCGAGACGTGCGATGCATGATTTCCTCCCGGCCCGCCGGAGCGGCTGGGCCTTGCCCTCCCATCGCGAGACCCTCCCCCTCCAGGAGGGGGGGCAGCCCCACCGGCACCTGGCGCACCCTGCACCAGATCGGCCACGGCATCGGCGGGCGACCGAGCTTCCTCGCCTTCGATGCCATGAGCTACCTGGTGTTCTTTCCTTCGGGGGATCCGATGGGCCGCGACTTCGAATGGTGGAACGGCGCGCTGGTGACGACCGCGGGGGAGCACGCATTGGCAGCGGGTGAAGCGGCGTTGCCGTCTGGAGACCAAGGGTAGCGCGCTCACGATGAAGCGGCTCGTCGCCGGCGGGGCACCAAGGGCAGGGCGCAAGTCGAGGGGCCTCGTTGCGATCGCGCTCGCCGCGTGCTGGGGAGCGGCTTGTGGTTCGACCGAGTCCAGTGATGCCGAGCCACCCGGCGGATTCGCGCAGTGCGTGCACGTGACGACGGACGATGTCAGCCGCAAGGATTCGGACGTGCTGCCCTCGGGGCGTTGCCAGGCGCCGCAACCGGCGTGCAACCTCGTGGTGCGCGAACCCTTTCCCTGCGAAGTTGGAGAGTCTTTCTCCAATTCCGTGGGCATGCATCTAGCTACTTCCGCGCTCTGCCTAGTACACGCCACAAGCGTGGCCGCAGACCCAAGCGTGACAGTCGGCCAACATGCAAGCCGTCTCGCTGGCCGGACACGGAAGGGGGCACGTCTTCGTGCAGTTCGCATCGGTACAGGTGCGCAGACACGCCAGGTACGCGCTGCACTCCGGAGACGCCTTGCAGGCTTCGATGTACTCGGTCCAGTCACAGCATCGGCAGGAACAAGCTCCACAGCTTTCATCGCTAGGGTGGTTGTCTGAGGTGCACGATCCGTTGCCAGGGTTCGAGCAGTAGGGAAAGGGTGTTTTTGGTGGTGGTCCAGTGTCAGGCGAGGTGGGCGGCCCTGTCTCGGCTCCCTGCGCCGCGTCGACTCCTGAGCCCGCATCGCCGTCGACTCGGGTGCTGGCACCCGTTCCGCTTCCGTCGTCTGGAACCACTCTGCCACCACACGCAAGTACGAGTCCCGCGAGCAAAGGCAGCAAGTGGCGGATTGCGCGAACGCCTCCACCGAGCTGACAACGTGCCATAGAAGAAATGCGAGCAAAGCTCGTGCCTCGCTGTGCCACAGAGTTTTCGGCGACTCCGCACTGAAAATCGCGGCAGTTCTCTGGCACACAACGGCGCAGCCGAGACGCGCGCGTCCTGGGGCGAATCAGCGCCGGGCTCGGTGGGCCTGGCGACCCATCCCCAGACCCGCGTGGTTTGGGCAGCATGGCTCTCTATGAGCTTGACCACGGTCAAGCCTGAGCGACTCGTGCCGGACATGTCCGGCATTGGCACCTCATGCGGGCTGGGTTGAGCGTTGAAAGGGGTCGCCTTCCGCTAGGTGTCCGATTCTATCGAGTAGCGCAAACCGTCGGCAGATTCTTGTCCCATGTGGATTCGCCGCACGACCAGGTAGCCGACTCCGTCGACGGCGCACCCTGCACCCAGTAGGCAACGGCATCGCCGACCGCCCGAGCTTCGTCGCGTTGCGCGTGCTGACGTACAACATGTATGCGACACCTACGCGGCAACGTAGTGCAACATCGGACGCGGACACGCGGATGCACCACGGCGTAAGCCTGTACCCTGCGTGAGCTGCATAGTATCTTCGCCGAAATGGGACGAAAGTGGCCGTGGACCGGGTGTGCGCTGTTTGTGTCTGCTGCCTCGCCTGCGCACGCTCAGGCCATAGACGGAGCGGTCCGCCTGCGGGCACGGAGCTTGGCAGTTTGGGCGTCCGCCTACTGACAGATGGTCGCTTCGTCGTCGTCGCCGACCAGCCAGGATTCTTCGACGATCCTGCCCTTTTGCATGATGACGGATGGATCGAATTCTTGAACCAAAGCCGCAAGAGTTGCCGCCGCCGCTGATGCG
The DNA here is from genome assembly GCA_965222375.1 of Polyangiaceae bacterium. GTDB lineage: Bacteria > Myxococcota_A > Polyangia > Polyangiales > Polyangiaceae > JACKEA01. The sequence continues at coordinate 560,485 of CBDCTZ010000015.1, read as the reverse complement.
GCCATGAGTGACCCCGCGCGAAAGAACCCACCGTCTACGCTGCTCACGTGCGCCTGGCACAACACGTGGGAGGCGGGATCTCGCGCCACCCAGAAACCCAGCTCGACGGCACCCGTCATGACTTGGGCGAACACGTCCATCAGCTCGCCTGCCTGGCGTGCGGCACGGATGCCTGCGACTCGCGCCAGCACGAGGGCACGCCCATCGTGAAAGCTCGAACGGTGGAGCGCATCGATCCCATCAGCGTTCATGTGGATTTCCACGTGGGCCAGTTCCCCGGTCCAGCCTCCGTGGGTGGAATGCCCCGGAGCGGTTCGAACGGCAGCGCCCATTTCGTCGATGGCGCGCCAGAGCAGTCGAGCGTTGGAACCCAACATCGCGAGCACATGCCGATCGATTGCACGGAGCCCGCTCCACACTTCTGGGGGCAAGCTCCGCCCGGGACCGAGCGCGGCTTGGAGCTTGTCGGGTGCCGCGTCGCGACTGGGCTCGCGCGCAGCGGAGAACATTTTGAGTTCTTGTGGCGGTGTATGCGCCAGGGCGTCTCGCACCGAGGCGACGTCGATCTGCGGTTGGCTGCCTGCGAGCGACAACTTGAGCCGTTGTTCATGCGGGGTCAGGGACCACCCCGTCCGTGTCAGCAAGAACCCACCGACCCGTAGAGCGCGCAGCGCGCAGAGCGGTGGACGCTCAAGCGTGGAAAAATCGAGCGGACCCTCGAAGTCGTACAGGACAATCGTTACGTTGGTGGGTGCACGATAGCGCAGCCTGGAGTTGGTTGTGGGTTGGATCTGCCGGGTCCGTCATCGGCGCGGCGCGTGCGGTAGCGGTGGGCGATGACCACTCATGGAGGCGGCGACCCGTAGTACTTTCTTCCCTAGGCCCTAGTCCAAGCGCAGCACCTTGGCATAGCGTGGGGGCTGACCTGGGCCCGCTAGGTCTACCCAGTAGGTCTTGTTTCGACGCACGTCGAAGTGGACGAAGGTCGAGTTGGGGTAGTAGCCGACGCCCACGTTGTCGAGGGTGAGCAGGTAGTCGCGCAGGGCTTCGTTGGGCACGCCGGGGATATGAAAGTCCACGGCGCGGCCGTGCCTGTGGCGTGAATCATCGATGAAGGATTTCTTGCGAAAGCCGCTGACGACGCGCAGGGGGCGCCCCCCGAATTTGTCGCTGACCTTGGCGATCAGACGGATCAAACGCGGGTTGATCCGCGGCCCGTTGCCGGTCCGATCCAGCAACTTTCCAATGCTCCTTCGAGCCGCGGGCAGCAGCTTTCCGCGTCGGCCGATCACATAGCCCTTCCAACGGCCATGGTGGCCTAGCAACGTCACGTAGCCTTTGTGCCGCGCTGTACGCACGTATCTGCGCCAGCCCTTCTTGTTCACGCGACGCTTCAGCGCGCGGGCTTGCTTGTCCGCGCGGAGTAGTCGCGCTTTCGCTGCTCGCGCCCGGCTTCCGTCGGCGTCCCCCGGCGCCGGGACGACCAGCTGCATGCCAACCTTCAACGGGTCGCGCCGTTCGATCTCATTGGCATGGCAAAGAGCGGCAATCGGTATCCGATAGCGGCGCGCGATGGCGCCCAAGCTCTGCCCGCGAGCGACGCGGTGCAGCTTCGCGCGCTCGCGTTCTTCGGACCTGGATTTGGAGCGCTTCTTCGTCTCGTCAGCCCTGGGACTCGAGCGCGTCTGCTTCTCCTCGCCAGCCTTAGCTCGCCTATCCTGGCGTTTTTCGAACTCCTTGCGTGCGCGCTTTCCGTCCGCGTCGTCACGATCGGGAATCACCAGGACTCTCCCCGGGGCGATCTTCGCGGGATTCGCGATGTCGTTAGCGTGAGCGATCGCCGCGACGCTGACGCGATACCGCTTTGCGATCGAGCCCAACCGCTGCCCAGGATAGACCTTGTGCGTACGCGGCTGCGCTTGGGCGGTATTGCTCGCGAAAAGCAGCGCCACGACAACCGCGAGCCCGCATAGCGCGCGCTCCCAGTGGCCGCGTTCGATAACCATCGATGCGACAGCCATGCCCGCCCGTACAGAAGATAGCCGCTCGCGCCAAGGACAAACTGCGTCACACATGCGGCCTAGCCGGCAAAACGCGCCCATTGACGTGCCGACGACGCGCGCGCGGGGCTCGCTTGGCAGGGCGAAACCGCCGTCGCCCGATCTTGTTTTGTTGGTTGAATGTGCCGGTCCAGTCCGTCATCGGCACCTCGCGCGCAGCGGAAGTGTGGCGCATCGCCGTCCGAGCCGGCCCGTCAGCCCTGTACCCCCGCCTTCGCCAGCGCGCCAGCGAAGGAGCGTCGTTTGCGTTCTGGGTGCGCGCGACGCTTGTGTCCAACCCGATTCAGCTTTCGCGATACACGCGGCTGATCTTCGTTACGTGATCGACGAAGCTGGTGAGGGCGTCGCTGGCGCGTGGGGCAAGCAGCTCGGCGATGCGGCGGAGCAGCAGCTCTTTGTTCTTCAGTTCTTCGGCGCTGGGGGGGTGGCCTTCTGCGTCTTCGGAGAGCTCCTCGAGCAGGTCGACGCAGTTGAAGATCAAGAGCGCGAGTTCGCGCGACTCTTCGGGGAAGGAGCGCCGCAGGACTGCCAAGTCCATCCGGCGCTCAGCGTCGTCGGCTTCTGCTTTGCGTGCGGCCGCTTTTCGCACCCGTGCTTCGAAATCGGCGGCTTCGGCCACGTCGAAGTCGCGAAAGTCGATGTCGACAGCGGCAACAGCGCGGCTGCGTGCGGGTGAGCGCTCTCCACCGCGCAGCCGGCCCACGGCGGCGATGCCACGTAGCGCTAGGCTGCTCGCGCCATCGGCCATGGACTCCTTGACCGAGCTGGCGATCTTGCCAGGCTCAATCAAGTCCGCTGCGCGCACGCCTTGCCGCGCCAACTCGGCCTTCTTTTGTCGTCCGTCACGTCGGATGCTGGCATGCCATGGGTTGGGGGCGGCGTTCAAGCCATCAGCCGGACCGGGGGCGGTGTTCAGCCACGTGCCTGTCGCGCAGCCCGGTAGCGGCGGCCTCCGCGTCCTCGACGAGGTACGCCAAGACCGGAGCGGTTTCTCGATCTATGCTGTGCCTCATGGCAATCACCCTGTTCCATCATCCGTTTACCCGCGCTTCGAATGTCGTCTGGATGCTCGAGGAGGTGGGTGTGGACTATCAGCTGCGCTTCGTCGACATCATGAAGGGCGCGCACAAGGAGCCCGAGGTCGTCGCTCTAAACCCCATGGGCAAGCTGCCCATCATCACGGACGGCGAGGAGGTCGCTACCGAGTCCGCGGCGATTGGTCTGTACCTCGCTGACCGTTACAAACCCGGCGTGCTGGCTCCGGCGCCAGACGCACCTGGGCGAGGTGCCTACCTGCGCTGGTCCCTGTTTGCGCCCTCGGTGATCGAGCCGGGTGCCATGGCGAAAATGTCGAAGTGGGAGTTCAAGCCAAGCAGTGCTGGGTGGGGCACCTACGCGAGCATGCTCGGCGCCATGGAGTCCGCGATCCGCGGCAAGCAGTTTGTGCTTGGGAACAGTTTCTCCATGGCGGATGTCATCTTCGGCGGGACCCTTCGCTACATGCTGCAGTTCAAGCTGATCGAACACAAGCCGACATTTGACGAGTACGTCGAACGGATCTCGGCGCGGCCAGCGTCAAAGCGCGCGGAGGCCAAGAACGAAGCCGTGATGGCGGAGCATGGGTTGAACAACGGCTGACGCACGGCGCCGGACTTCCGCGAGCCCAGCGAGAAGTGTCGCGCGCCACGCGCGCACGACGAGACAGTGCAAGCTCGTGCGGCCGCTCGAGTTGGTCGCGTGCATCGGCGCGCCGTGTTTTCTCCCGTGCCTCGCCTGCACCCAGGGGCTGCTCAGGGCTGGGTGTCGAAGCGCATGAGCGCCGCACCGAAGCCACTGGCCACGGTCGTGCTCTTTCCGTTGTCGAGGCTCAACGTACCCGTGAGGTTGGCAAGCACGTAGAGATTGCCGAGCCCATCCAGGGCGAGCGCCGGACTACCCAAATTGCCACTTCCGTCGGCGTCCATGTCCTGCAAGAAGGCGACGGATCCGTCCGGGTTGATTGCTACGAGCTTCCGCTTGGTTGGTGGGTCCAGGCCCGGCGCGAAGGGTGTTCCGTCTCGAATTGGCGCTACGTATGTACGACCGTCGGGCGAGAAGGCCACGGCGCGCGCGTCACTGAAGAAAACGGTGCTCAGACGTTTGCCAGCGCTATCTAACTTGGTGAGGTGGTAGTCGTAGGTATCGTCGCGGGTGCATCCTTTGACGCTGTCATCGGCAATCAGCGATTCATCATTGTAGTTCGGGACGTGCCCGATGGTTAGGATGTTGTTCTGGGCGTCCGTCCCGATCTGGCGACTGTAGTTCCCCTTGAAAACCGTCGACCACTGGGCCTTACCGTCGGAGCCAGACATCTTGAATAGAACCGATGCGCCTCCGTTCGCATCCACGGAAATCGGCCCGGTGCCCACATCGACGGGGCCTAGGGGGAAACCCGAAGCGAGCATGTCACCGGTCGCGTCGATCGCCAACCCATCGAGCTCGAAGAACCCCGGCTTGAGCGTGCTCATGCAGCGATCAAAAAGTCGCTTTCCAGTCTGGTCGATTCGCAAGATGATCGGACTGCAGTCTCGGACGCCACCGCCGAGATCCACCGGGGCTTCGTATGCCAAGCCCAAGGCTGCCCCGCCTTGTGAATCTGGCGCGGCGCCCTGGGGCTTTGCCTCGACCGCGCCGAAGGTCGTGGTCCAATCCGCACCCGCCTGCGAAACCCGGGCAACCAGGAGCGTCTGGGCCGCTGCAGCGTTCACCGAAGTGCCTGCGACGTCGACTTCGCCGCTAATGCCCATAGCGATCATGACAGCGCCGTCGGCGCCGACGAGCCGCGCCTCCGGCCCCCAGCCGACATTGGGAACTTTCGGCGTGATGGCTTTGGCCCAGACGATGTTGCCATCCGGGTCAAAGCGTATGACGGCAAGGAGGTCGGTCGCGGCGCCTCCCGGGTAAACGGTATCCGTGCCGACCGTGATGGCCTCGCCGTTCGAAGTCATCCCCATGACCACAAACGCGCCACCTTTGGGGTCACCGGCGAGTAGCAGGATGTTCTCCAGCTTCTCCACGGACTGGACCCAAAGGCCCCGGCTGGTTCCAGCCACGGGTGCTGCGGCGGAAGCGTTGGCTGGTGCGGGGCAGTTGACAGTGCCGCTGTCACCACCAGAGCCAGCATCCGCACCAGCTGAACCGGCAGTGCCAGCTGAACCGGCAGTGCCAGCTGAACCGGCAGTGCCAGCCATACCGGCGGTACCGGCAGCACCGCCGCCGTCGCTATCGTCACTTCCGCAGCCTAGGGCGACGGACATACAGACCAAGGGTGGGAGTAGGAGTCTATGCCAAGCCATGCCTGAAGCATGTGACCTCAGTGCATGGGACACAAGTTCCGATTGCCCTCGACCGCGCTCAATCGAGACGAGCAGCGTGCGTCGGTCGACAACATGCGCCGATTTTCGAGTCGCGTCCGATCACCACTCGACCTTCAAGTACTCGGCTGCTCGGCGGTCGGAGGTGCTTTCGTGCCTGGTGAACCAGGTATGCAGCAGTTCGGCGAGGACGCTCATCAACTCCGTCTGGCGGTCGTCGCATCGGGCCCGCAAGGCCTGGATCCTTGCCGAGAAAGCAGCGTGCTCCTGGCGGTGGGCCTCGAATTCCGGGTAGCCGCTGCTCTCCATCGCAGCTTCTTCTTCAGCGAAGTGCGCTCGAATGTCGGCCTGCAACCCATCGAGGAGAGCCGCCACAGACTCCCAGTTGGCGCCATTTGCGAGCTCGGCCCGCAATCGGCCTATGCCGTCCGACAAGTGTGTGTGTTGCGCTGCCACACCGTCTGGCATGGTTGGCAGCCCCGCGCGCGGATTCCCCATGATCCGACATGTTCGAGCAAAACCACCCTCGCCGTCAATGGACCGCGACCCAGAGAGCCGCCTACGTCTTGCACATTGGGCGCGCCAACGTGGCGCTCCAGCTACGGGCGCGAGGCCGACAGCGGGCGCCGCCCGAGGCCGCTCAAGGCGAGGTGCCGATGACGCGCCGGGCGGCACACTCCCAAAAAACCAAATGTCAGGGCTGCTGCCTCACGAGCCGAGGCAGCCCAGTTCGATATCGATCTTGCCGTTTGGGTCGCCCTGCGCGGTAGTGCAGCTGGCAGGGCAGAGCTCGATGGTCGTTGGGGTCGTATTGTTGTCGTAGAACCAACCGGGGCCGCTGCAGGCCGCCTTGTTGGTCGCTCGCGGCAGCTGTATCGGGCCACCGCTGCCCGGCGTGAAGATCACCTTGACCTTGTCGGGCTGAACTACGCCGGTGCTGGGTTTGGGCATCGAGAACGTGCAACCCAAGAGCGAGCCCTGGATGTTCTTCATGGCCTGAAGGAACTGCGCCGAGCCGGCCGAGGTGGCCACGTCGAAGGACTGCCCACCGCCAGCGTTGGCCCAGTTCGTAATGTTGGTTTTCATGCTGGAGTTGGGGTCGATCCCGATCACGAAGGTCTTGATGGATGGATTCCCCGTAAAGCCCCCGGCGATGGCGCTCTGCACGCCGGATGCCGATTGGCCACTGCAGGCAGCGCCGGGGATGCCGTCCGTCGCCAAGATGATTGCGACGGTGCGTCCCGCGTTGGCGTTCTTGTGATTCCGGGCGAAGGTGACCGCGCCTTGCATGGCGGACTCGGTGGGTGTGCCGATGCCGAGCGCGGGCGCATTGGCGTTCATCGTGTTTTGCAGTGTGAGGGCGTGCCCGCTCGCGTTGCCGGGCAATGGAGCCATGGCGACCATGGGTGTTTGATACGAAGACGCCGAGCACTGGCTCTTGCTCGGATGAGCAAACATCGTCAGCGCGATGCCGATGTTTTTGGCTTGGGCGCTCTGAAAGAACTGATTCAGTGCATTGCGGACTGGCGGCCAGCGCAGGTTGCCAAGGCTGGGATTGACCATGGAACCCGAGCGGTCGAGCACGACGTAGAGATCCAACGGAACGAGCTGGGCTGTAACGGTTACCGCGGCGCAGGCGTCTTCCTCAGGCAGGTTCCCGTCGTAGGTGAACGCCACGTCTGGGATACCACTATCGGTCGGTCCTCCGGCTCCGATACCGCCGCTATTGGCGCCTCCGCCGAAGCCGCCTACCGCGCCTCCACCCGAGGCACCCGCGTTGCCCGAACTCGCGGCAGTGCCGCCGGCGCCGGCGCCCGCGTTGCCGGAACCGGCGCCCACTGCGCCGGTTCCGGCGATCCCAGCGTTATCAGTGCCGCTGCAGCCGGCCCACACGCCCGCGAGGGCCACCAGCAGAGACGTGCCCAAACCTACCCGGAACATGCCAGGAGAATGCCACGTTGCTGCGGTCTCAACAAATGTCCGACGGGGTTTCGAACACCTACACGTCGGGTAGTGTGCGAAGGCCGTCCCGTTCCCGTGTGGTGCCTCACCCCGATGGCCGGCGGGCTACCGCTTCACCGGGATCGAGCAGCTGTCTGATGCCGGATCCGTCGCCGCGGGGCACTTCGCCTTGGCTGGTGGAAACGCGCCGAGTTCCCCGGCGCTCGCAACGACGGATTCGAAGCGCATGGCGAAACTGACGGCATCGCACGGTTGTCCCGGGGGGAGCGCCGGCGAGGCGTAGTCGGCGTTGGCGCAGATGAACTCCTTGGTCATGGGGTAGCTCTTGTTGTCCGTGCACAACGGCACGCCCAGAAACTGGGTCGTGATTCGCGGCACAACCGCCAACAGCTCGTCCGCTTCAGAGTATCCGCCCAGAAGCCCATCTCCCAGGCTCCAGGTTTGGTCTGCAGGGTCGAAATTCAAGTCTGCGGTCAGCACGATCTGCTTGGCCTCGAAGTACACATTGGCCAAGGGCACCAAAGCGTCGTCGAAGAATGCGACCAGGCGCCGCTTGTTCGCGTAAGCGCGGGTGCTCGTGAACTTCAGCGCTGTGCCGGCCGTACCACCCGCTTCTGCAGCGTCGGCCAGGGGCCACATGTCGCTGCCGTCCAGCTTGGGCACGAACTTGCCGGATGGGTTCGCTTCGGTTGCCAAGGCGACGGACCAAGTCACCTCCAAAACGTCGTCCTCGGAAAACCCATTGTAGCCACCCACTTCGATCACACCGATGGGCGCGTAGCGGCCTTCGGCGACTCCATTGGATACGTTGGTGCCCGTGATGACCGTGGCTCCAAACACCGGTTCCTGCTCGGACAGCATGCGACCGACGCCATTGTCTTCGCCCCGGGGACCGTCCGTCGGATCTGCGGTGGGGAAGTCCGCCGTGCAGTTCGGTGCCTGGCCGTGGTTCGCGCACACGCCGTCCAAGTCGAATCCCACGTTGTAATAGTCGGGTTTGTCCTGAGGATCCTTACCTTCACCGAAGTAGAAGTCGTGCAGGACCACCGTGAAGCGCGTGTCACCGCCCGCGCCCGTCACCTCGGGTGGAACCGGGGGCACGGCGTTGATGCACGCGCCGCCCTCAGCTTGTGCGTCGACTCCCGCATCCGCCGTTGGTCTCCGCTTGGCGTCATCGAAGTCCGCACCAATCAGGGACTCGCAGCCCAAGCAAGCCAGCACCGCGACGAGGACGGGCAAGTTCCGCATCAAAACGAGCCCTGCAGCCTGAGGGTAGCGCTTTGGGCTCCCGTCTGAGGCTGGGCGAAAAAGGTGAAATAGGTCCCGGCACCAAGGCCCACGGCCGCGACGACGAACGCGACGTTGCTCACCGTTGCGAAGGTCTTGCCAGAGTCTGCAGCATCGAGACCAGCAGGCCCGCATACGCGCTGCCCGCCTTGGGTGGAGCAGTCGTCGTCCATTTTGCTCTTCTTGTTCAGCGCGCCGATTCCAGCAATGGTTCCCACCACTGCGGCGGCCGCCCCTGCGCCCAGGAGCGCGTAGCCCAGCACGGGGGGGCGATACAGGTTATCGCTCACGTCTGCTTTTGCAGGAGGTGGCTGAGCCGGAACTGACTTTTTCGCCTCTGGCGTTTCTTGGGATGCGGCGGATTTCTTCTCTGCGCCAACTTCCAGAACGAGCTCTCGCCTCTGGCCCTCGCGCAAGTCGATTTCGTAGCGGCGGTCTTCGTGACCTGGGGCTCGAACTACGAGTACGTGCAGCCCCGGGTCCACAGGCAGAGGGACAGAGCGCGCTGCGGGACCCAGTTTCACGCCATCACGAAGTACGGTCGTCGACAGTGGGTGGTCCGTCGTGAGGCGCAGGGTGAGCCGGGGCACCCGTTGGTCGACAGCTTTTGCACGCTTGATCACCACCGCGTGGCGCTCATCAGAAGGACTGAGCAAGCGTTGTGCTTGTTGCCATTTCTCCCAAGCACTAGCGAGGCGCCCGAGTTTCTCGAGGCAGGCGGCCAGGTTGATCACCGTGCCTACGGCCGGATCGAGGCGCTGGCTCTCTTCGAACTTGCGGCACGCTTCCCGCACATTGCCGTTGGCCAGATCTGTTCGAGCTGCGGAAAACAGCGCTTCGGCAGCCGCTGGATCATGGGCGTTCTGGGCCGCCGCTGTGTGTGCGGAAACCAGCACTGCGAGCACGACCGCAAGGCGCATACCCACAGTATTGCGAGCTATTTCCGTCGAGTGAAGATATCGATGGGCGAAGAACCCACGGCAGCGGGCGTGCTCGGCGCCCCGGACGCCCCGGATTGGGAAGAAACTGGCGCACTTTTGGGCTTGGATTTCTTCGACGGGGACTCGGATTTTGGCCGTTCGGGTGGCTTTTCGGCGACCGGTGTCGGCTGGTCCGATGACGCGGCCGTGGTGGCCGCTTCCGGCAGTTGGCTGGGGGCTGCCGATGGGGCCGGCGGGGCTGTGACTGGCGCCAGCTCCGTCGCGGGTTCGCTGGCGCCCCCTGCTGCGGATGGCGCCGGATCGCTCGCGGTGGAACCCCCGCTGGCGCTGACCGCAGCAAACCCTCCGACGCCGAGGAGCAGGATGACGGCTGCCCCTGCCAACACGCGGCGGGACGAGCCTTCTTTCAGCGCTTCGCCGTTCGAGACGGGGCGGGTCGTGGTCTTGCGGTCGTGGGTGGTATCCGCCGCCATGGTTGGCGCGTCCAGGGCAACGTCTCTCGAAGGGCGCTGCGCTGACGTCGCGGAGCGCGGCGCGGGCTTGAGTTCTTCGCCCACCAACTCCTTGTAGGCCGCGGTCACCGCCGCGAGCATGCCGTTGGCGTCTTCCCAGCGCAGTTCTTTGTCATACTGCAGCGCGCGATCCACGATCGCACAGACCTCCGACGGCACTTCGGGTGCAACCTCCGCCATGGGCGGCGCCTTTTCTGTCATCGCCAGAGCAAACTGCTCGTTGGAGGTTTCCGCCTCATGTACGTGCCTTCCGGACAGGATCGCAAACATGGTTGCGCCCACGGAAAACACGTCACTCTTGCCATCGACCTCGTCCCAGCGACCGCGAGCCTGCTCTGGGGAAATGAACCCAGGAGTCCCAAGCGCCGTGTCGTAGCCGGTGCTACCTGGGCGGAATCCCTTTTGGGTCAACCGGGCGATGCCGAAGTCCAGCACTTTGATACTGCCAGTGCGCTCGATGAATACGTTGCCGGGCTTCAGGTCCCGATGCACGATGCCCTTTTCTTGGGCGGCTGCCAAAACGTCGAGCACCCCGTGGGCGATGAGCAAGGCGTCTTGCCACGGCAGCTTGCCCTCGGCCTGCCAACGGGAGTCGAGGCTTTGTCCGTCCAAGAGCTCCATGACCAAGAACGGTGTGCCGTCTTCGTCCATGTCGTCGTCTTGAATCGAGACTGCCCCAGGGTGTTCCACCTGGTTCGCCAGGTATCCTTCTCGCAGGAATCGAGTGCGGACGTCTTTGACCGTCGCGGCTTCGGGCTCGAGGATCTTGATGGCGACGCGGTTGCCGTTTCGATGGGTGGCCGCATACACCGCCGCCATGCCGCCGAGCCCCAGCAGTTCGTCCAACGTCCACTTGCCGCGTAGCACTCGGCCAAGGCGTTCCCGCGCCCTCGCTGCCAAGTCAGTCCCACGCGAATTCATGCCCGCTTGATCCTTTCGCTCTGCGCCGCATCCGTCAAGCTGCTTACAAGCGCAGGATCTGGGATCTGCCTATTAAAGCGGCCAATTTACGGCCGGCGCGGGGTAGCCCGGGCGAGCCACGAGGTAGCCCTGGGCATAATCCGCGCCGGTGTCGCGCACAGCCTTCAACTCGTCGATGGTTTCAATGCCCTCACAGACGACCTGAGCGCCAAGGTCTTTACACAGATCCACCACCGCTTTGACGAGTACGAACTGACGACGGCTCTTGTCGATTTCACGGATCAGCTCCCGATCCAGCTTGACCACGGCGGGCTCGAGATCGAGTACCCGGCGCAGATTGGAGTGTCCCGCTCCCAGGTCGTCCACCACGAGGTTTGCGGAAGTGCGCAAGCAAACTTCACGCAGCACGCTGCGGCATAGGTCGAAGTATTCGAAGGCGGCAGATTCCGTGATTTCCAGAAAGAGTTCCCCCTCATGGTAGGTCAAGGGATCGTCCGGGCGCACCAACCATCGGGAGCTCAGCTCTTCCGGGTGAATGTTCAAGAACAGTCGCGCGCCAGCAGCCCGACTGATGGCAACCTCACGGATCGGGCGCCCTAGCCGCCCACAGGCACGCTCACGTTCGGCCGTTTCGAAGAGCTCCAAGGGGTTCTCGTACTCAGGCCACTTGCAGCGCACCAGGGCTTCCGTGGCCCACAGCTTGCCGGTTTTCATCGACACGATGGGTTGGAAGAACACGTCGAGATCGTCGGCTGTGATTGTGCGTGTCGATCTCGGCCCCGGCTGCTGGCCCGCCCGTGTGGCGGCGTTGAAATCGTCCGCTGAGAATGTCCAGCGCGTGCGGTCTTTCGGCATGGGGAACTTCGCAGACTATCACCTTTTGCGCATACGTTTGGGTACGCTTTGCGCGCTATACGAAGTGACGTGCTGGCCGGATTTGGTGCGGCGTCAACTCGTTGCCGTGGTGCCGGTGAAACTCAGCTTGGGCAGCAGTACGGCCGGGCACGCGACGGTTCCGCCATCCGACCAACGCGGAGGAATCACCTCGCGGCGACGACAGGACAGCGCTCCACGCGCGAAGGCCTCCAACACGCTGTCCGTGAAGCGCAGAGGGTGCACTGCTGCCGTGATCTCGCCGTTTTCGACCAGAAACGTTCCGTCTCGCGATAGCCCAGTCATGACCGCTCGTCGCGTTTCCAACAGGCCGTTCACATAGTGAAGGCGCCGGAGGAACAGGCCCCGCTTCATGTGCCCGATCAGTTGTTTTACGTCGCTCTCGGTCCCTTCCCCGAGGACCATGGCTGACGGCTGGGGTGCGCCGCTATCCAACAGGCTCGGCCAGGGGGCGTGTCCCGTGGAAGCACCATCCAGACGCGCGGCCCACCTTCGGTCCGTCACGACGCCCCGCGCTACACCCGCGTCGATGAGGTCCACGTGCTGGCGTGGAGTGCCTTCGCGGTCAAAGGGTGTCGCGTAGGAGAGATCGCCATGTGGGTCCTCTTCGACACTCAAGCTGGCACCACTAATGGTCTCGCCGAGCTTTTCCGCAAGTGGGCTCGTGCCTTGCTGAAGACTTTCCGCGCCGAAGGCAATGAAGGCCATCCACTCGAAAAGCTCGGCCACCGCGTCTGGCGCCAACACTACATCGTAGGCAGCAGGTTCAAGCGAGATCGGCGACTTCGAGCGCTGCGCATCATCGATTGCGCAATCCGTGGTGGTTTCCAGATCGAGACAGTCCAAGTCGGGACCGACGCTCTGGGCGAAGCCGGAGGCTCCGCGCCCACCGGCCGTTTCCAGTGCCCAAATCCGGTAGTTGGCGTAGGTCGAACGGTGGGAGCGGCGCAGCCCACGTGTGTTGACGACAGCGTGACTCGCCGTCCGCGTCTCCAGGGCGCCCGTCGCTGAAAGACCGCGCTTGATGATGCGAGCAACGGGCTGCTCCAGCTTTGCCGCACGAGCTTCTGCAGACATCTCCGCGGCGGGCGCCTGCCGCGGCGTCGGGCAGGGCTCGTCCCCCGACGAAAAACCGGGAAAGTGCTCGTCTTCAGGCATCTTCGAGGCAAGGCCGGCTGCTTTGGCGATCGCCTCGACCACGGCGTCTTCGTCGCACTTTCCGACGCTGACTTCTGCGACTCGCTTGCCCCGCGCAACCCGAACGTTGACTCGAGGTTCCGATAGCGACATGTGCTGGGACAAGGTTCCGTCGGCGAAGCGCGCGAAACCGCGGTCCTGGTCGACGGCCATGACGTCCGCGTCGGGCTCCCCCGCCCGCTTCAGGGCGGAGCTCAGGAGCTCGGCCAACTCATCGGCGCTCACGTGTGCCCAACCTCCACGGCGCGAAAGCGCGCAGGCGGGGCTCCGTGGCCCACATGCATGATCTGCACCGGATCGCCTTTGCCACAATTGGAAAACCCCCACAGCTTCGCGTCCTCGGGGCCGCAGATCTCGTCGCAGCTGTTCCAGAACTCTGGGGTGATTCCGGTGTAGCGGGCGTCGCGCAGTAAACGTGTTCGCTTGCCGTTCTTGATCTCCCAGGCGATCTCCGTCGAGAACTGAAAGTTGAGTCGAAAATCGTCGATGCTCCAACTCTGGTTCGACTGAAGTAGGATGCCGTCTTTCGTATCGGCGATCAGGTCTTCCAGGCGACCTCGGCGTGGGGCCAAGGATACATTGACCATGCGAATCATGGGCAGGCGATTCCAGCTCTCCGCTCGTACGGTTGCGGTGGACACCTTGCCGATTTCCGCCGCTGTTTCCCGGGACGAAAGGTAGTCGACGAACACGCCTTCTTGGATCAGCGGTGACGAGCGTGCAGCCATGCCTTCGTCATCCCAGCCGAAGGTGCCCATTCCGGCTGTGGCCGTGGAATCCGCGGTCAGAGTGACGATCTTGGAGCCGTATTGAAGCTTTCCGAGTTGTTCGGGTCGTAGAAAGGAACCGCCGGCCAAGGTAATTTCCTGCCCCAAGGCACGATCCAATTCCGTCGGGTGACCGCAGGATTCATGGATCTGTAGAGCCAATTGATCCGAGGCCAAGATGATGTCTCGGCGCCCTTCTGGGCAGACCGGAGCCTTGAGCAGTTCCAAGGCTTCATTTCGGATCCGCTCCGCGTTTGCGGATAGGTGCAGCTCCGCCACCCGCTCGTAACCAGCCTGAAAACCCGAGGCTCCAGGGACCGATGGAAACGAGCGTCGCTGGGAGCGACCATCGCCTGCCACGGCTAGCAACAACATGCCCACGTCCCCGTAGGTGAAGTGTTGGTTGACGTCGGTGCCTTCCGTGGTGAGCAACAGTTTCTCGAGACGCGTCCAGGTCATCCAGGCTTCCGTAGACCTCACGGGGCCGTCGCCGGCGCGCAGCGCGCGTTCCGCTTGCTCCAAATCCGCGAACTTGCGTTCCAAAGAAATGGAGAAGGGATCCTGGGTCAGCGGCGTGCGGTAGCTGCCTCGCTCGCCGGTCTGTGCTGCAAAGCGCGCCGGCGTGCGCATCACCCGCGCGCTGGCTTTCGCAATCCGCGCCGCTTCCGCCATCGTGGTTGCGAGGGAAGCTTCCGATAGCCGACTGGTGCAAGCGAAGCCCCACGCGCCGGCGATCAGGACGCGGATCCCGACTCCGCTCTCCCGGTGCGCACCGAGAAACTCAGCCGCGCCGTCTCGGATCCGGATGCGTTCGATCTCGCTGTCCAAGAAGCGCATCTCGGCGAAATCGACGTTGTGACTGCTCTGAGCGGCGTCGAGGATGCCCTGCATCGTGCCGCGCAACGCTCCAGAGGCCTTCATCTCCCGCAGCATATCGCGCGCTGGAACTATTGTGGCACTCTCGTTCATTCATGGCTGCCCCGTCTTCAGATCCCATGGGAGAAGACACGAGTCCCTCGCCGGTCGAGATCCGCCCCGCCCGGCTCAGGCTCTACCTGCCCGCGCCCGCTGAAGCCAAGGCGGTGCTCAAGTACTATTGGGAAAACAAGGAGCATTTGGCACCTTGGTCGCCACCGGCTCCCCCGGGCTACTACACCGAAGAGTTCTGGAGGCTTCGGCTTGCGGCCAATCGCGCCGAGTATCTGGAGGACCGTTCGTTGCGCCTGCTCATGTCCCTATCCGACAGCGAGGAGATCATCGGCAACGTCGCCTTCACGGAGATCCGCCGCGGAGCTGCCCAAGCATGCAACCTCGGCTACGGCGTTGCGCACACCTACGAGGGTCAGGGGCTGATGTCCGAGGCCCTGGCGGCCGCGATCGAATTCGCATTCGGTCGCCTCGCGCTACATCGGATCGAGGCGGCATACATTCCCGCCAACCAGCGTTCCGCACGGACCCTGGAGCGACTGGGATTTTGCGTGGAGGGCCAGGCACGAGACTATCTGTTCATCGCAGGCAAGTGGCGCGACCACATCCTGACCTCCTTGACGAATCCGAATATAACGGAACCGGGGCTGGCGCGCTGAGTTGTCGCATTAGCTAGTGCGCTGCGACGCCCTCAGAACGTTCACAAGAAAGGCCTGGCGTCGATGCGTGCCATCGAGCGAGGCTGACAAGCTCGGAGTAGGCTCATCCCTGGCTCCAAAGGGTTGTTTGGTTGGGCCCGGTGTTGGCCGTTGCGCCGACTACACTGTTGTTGAAGTGGGAGTCCAGCGCCTTGTCATCGAGCCGCTCGAGCACGAGATAGGGAAACCCGCTACCCTTCGTCGCTGACATGCGTGCCGACATCCCAGCTATGCGTCCAAGAGCTCCGAGGCTGGGCAAGCAACGGTTTCGGACAATTTCCGCGGGTGATTCGGGATTTCCGGAGCCATGCCTCCTTGGAGCCGCGGGGCACTAGCCTCCGCCCCCGCCGACGGCGCCCCCCGGTTGGGATCAGCTGCCGCCGAATAACGCCGCAGCGTCAATCTCCACGGAAAAGCCCCCGGCAACTTGTGGTGGCGTGGAACCCGTGAGAGTCCACAGAGCGAACCACTCCTGGAGTGTGCCTTTGGTGTCCGACTTCACAGCAAGTTTTTCGTAGCCGACGAAGTGTTCGTGAAGTGAAGACTTGCCGACAATTTCCGAAACGCTATGCAACGGGCCCGCGGTGGAGCCACCACCGCTCGAAAACCGGTATTCGCCGCCGAGGTTTTCCCAAATCACGGACTTGCCGTTGACCATCTCGATGGGGACCTGAGTCTTGACCACATAACGCACGCTAATTGCGTCTTTCGTCGGCGCGCAATAGAACGTAATGGTGCCTTCATAGGTGGCGTACTGGCACTTCGACGCGTAAGTCGGAAAGGCGGACAGCGCGTAGTCTTGGCAGACCTGGTCCGAGTCGACGTTGGTGAAGCCAACCAGTTTGCCGCAGAGGGTGTATCCCGGCATCTTCTGATTGGATAGGTCCGCTGCAATACATGCGGCGTCGCTGAAGCAGTCCGCGTCATCGCAGTCCTTGTAGCCATTCCCATTGTCCTCGACGCCGTTGTTGCAGATCTCCGGGCCGCCGCTGCCACCGGTTCCGGCGGTCGCGCCAGTGCCGGCGCTCCCGCCAGTGGCGGTGCTTCCGCCAGTGGCGCCAGCGCCTCCGCTTCCAGCCGACGCGCCACTTCCCGCGAACGCCCCGCTACCTGCGCCAGCGCCGCTCCCCCCGGTAGCTCCGCTACTACCACCAGAAGCGCTCGATGAGCAGCCTGAGATGGCCAACCCAACGCCGATCGAACCCACCAAGACCAAGCGACCCAAAATCTGCAGCTGTAGCATCGTGCGCACCTCCGATGCGGCGTCGCCGCCGCACATTCAGTCAATCGCCAATCAACCCGACGTCCACTTTGCGCAGGCTATCGACGATTCGACTCGGCTATCCTGGGATCTGATGGACTTGGCAGGAGGGAGTTCCAACGCGCCTCGACCGGGCAACGAGAAGTCCCAGGAAGAAATCTCCTACCTCAGCAGCTTCGTGTAATCCGGCTACTTCTTAAGCCGAAGGACGGAATCGTGCGTACCGACCACCACGTAGGCGCTGGTGAGAGCCACATCGTGAACCGCCGTGGGCATGGGGATCTGTTTGACGGAGCCGTCACTGTGGGCGATCCGCTGGAGCTCGCCATCCGTCGGGCCTCCTCGCTGTGGGGTGCCGAGTGCAGGTTGCGCTCAGGGCGTGTCGGTGTCCCTATCACGCGCAGGGATTCTGGGTCGGCTCTTGAATCGGGCGGTGCCCGATAGCGATTCGTCGGGTTGCCGCGCCTCAGCGCTCACACCGCTGGCAACGCAAGCTTCGGCGGGGTTCCTAGAGAGCCAGCCGTGTTTCCGGTGTCGCTAGCCGCGTCTGAGTTCCTGCAGCGTGACGCCATTACTTCGTGGCGCCAAAAGCTACGGTTGTGTTTCGAAAGCTCCGATGTCGGGCCCGTTCCCCTGAGGCCGCGGAAACAGCGCGTAGTCACGCCACACGCCACCAACAAGCTTGCCGGTGTCGATGGCGGGGCTACCCACCTTGAGACGAAAATCGCTCTTCGCCGAGTCGACAAATAAGGGATCCCCGCTCACTGTCCCACTTCCGGACGCTGTGAACCCAGTGTTGTGGAACAAAGAGCTTTCGAAGGCCCAGCCACTGACGGCGGCGGGGTTGTCAGGATCGTCGCGCTGCTTGATCTCACTGAAGATAGTGTTTGCCCAGATGTTGTCTTTGAAGTTCACGGGCTGGCTGGGCACAACCCGGAACAAGTAGTCCGCACGGTGCACGGTCATATACTCGAAGCGGTTCTTGCTCGGGTTCGTGGCGGCACCGCTCACATTGCCACTAACAACAACCTCACGCACATCGCTGATGATGGTATTGCGAACAACGTTATTGGCGCCGGAAACATGAGTACTATCCTCGGCGTTGTCTCCAAAAAGGATGCCGGCATCGACGTGATGAATGAAAACGCGTTCGCTAAGGTTGTTGGCTGCACCCTGTAAGAAGTTGATCCCTGCGGTGCCCTGTTTGCTGGGTCGGCGGTTGGGAATATCTGCGTGGGACACGCTGTCTTTGAGCACGTTGTATTGAACCTTGGGGTGACGAAATTCGAACGCCCCGTAGATCCCAACCGATGTGTTCTTCTCAAGAAGATTGCGTTCGGTGGGGTGGTCGTTCCCTTTCAGAGCAAAACCATGACCCAAGTGTCCGTCGCCGTTGGGAGTGTCCTTATAGGCCAAAGAGCGTCGAATAACGTTGTCGCTTCCCCGGACATTGAAGTAGTAATCGGTGGTCGCCTTGACGTCGGACTTGCCCCCAGGGGCCTGGTTGCAATAGACGCGACAATTGTCGATGAGCCCATGCTGCCCGGCCATGAACATGCCCAAACCCGACGCATTGACCACTGTAGAATCCCTGAGCCGAATTCCCTGAGAGTCCGTCGTCGCACTCTGGAATAGCAAAGCCAAACCGTTGGCCACCGTAAGGGAACCGATGTCTTTGAATAGCAAGCGTTCGCCGACGAAGCCCTTCACCGTCGCAGAGCGAATACCTCGTCGATACTCGGTGACTTGAATGTTGCGAAAGATCCGATAGCTGTCGCCCCCGAGGTCGTAGAAGACGCCGTTGTCGCGACCAGGCCCAACAAAGAGCGGCATCTCTGATGGACTCAAGGGCTTGTCCTTTTTCGCCACATCATACTTGTAGTAGAGCGTAGTGATGTCGCCGGGCGTCGACTTGTAGCCCTCAATGACTTGAGGATTGTCGGTCTTTCCGGAGCCCCCACCACTCAGCTCGCCCTCGGAATACGTGCCTACTTTCACCCAAATCTTCCCGCCACCTCCACTTGGAAGCGCCACAAGACCCTCGTTCAAGGTCTTGAAGGCTTTGGCTTCGGACGAACCGTCTCCCGACTTCGAAACCGCCGCGTTTACATAGATGACTTTGGCCGTGCCTTCCTTGATGGTGAGTTGGTTTTCGATGTAGCTCAAAGTAAAGGGCGGGAGCTCCTCGCCGCTGCTGCTCTGGACGTCTCCGCCACCGACATACTCGATGGCGTTGTTGGACCAGTAGTCGAACGCCGGCGTCACGGTGAAGTAGTGTCCCGTGGTCTTTGCTGGGGCTACGGAAAGAGCCGTTAGCTTGTGTCCAGCGATCTTGAAGCCCACAACGGAAGACCCGCCAAGGCTCACCGAACTGTCAAAGTAGACCCGCGTCAGCTCGCCCGGCTGGATGCGGAAGCTGTGCAGGAGAGGCACTTCGCTCACCGGCGGAATGAAACTATCAACACCACTGTCAACGCTGCCGTCGGTCCCGGTATCACTGAAGGCATCTCTTGAAGCGTCCGAGTGTGAGCCATCAACAGATGCATCTACGCCATGCTTCCCGTCGCTGGCGGCCTCGTCTCCGCAAGCAACGAAACCAACGGTCACCCCCAGAAGAACCACAGCGCTCCGCGCTGAAATCCGACGAGCCATGATTCAAACGATAGGGGATGGATTGGTGTGCTTCAAGTAGGGGCGTGCGCGGGCAGCACCTGGCTCCTGCCTCCAACCCGACCAACTCGAGCGCAGCGGGTGGGTCGCGGTCCGTGTACATTGCCGCGGAGCGTGGAATTGCACGGCAACGAAGTTATTCGCAGACGTGCCGTCGTGTTCGGGTGTACGAATCGGGCGCTGCCCGATTCGTAACTTGCCTAGGTGTTGGGCCGGGCTAGCATCAAAGCATGTGGCGTTGGGGAATCATCGTGGCCAGTTTGGTTTCGGTCGGTTGCGGACAAGACGCTGAAGAGCCCGCATCATCAACCAACGGAGGCACCGCGGGGATCGGCGGTGGTGCTGGCTTGGCAGGTTCTAGCGGCGACGGCGGCGGCGGAACTGCCGGCGTTGGCGGTCAGGCCGGAGGTCAGGGACAGAACGCCGCCCATGTCCAACTGCTCTCGGCCAAGACCCTAAGTCCAACCACCATTGCTCTCGTATTCAACGGTCCCGTGAAAGGAACTAACAAGGGGTTCGCCATTCACGGCACCCGATCAAATTCCTTTGTGAGTGTCGCCGGCTTCGGAACGCCGATCCTGGAAGGCACTGTTTCCGACAAGATCGTCTACGGTGAGGTTGTCACTGTGACTTACGATGAAGCGGCAGGCGATCTCCAAGGAGTCCGCTGGTTCAAGAAGGAACTCGTCATCAACACCATGCCCTTCATCGGCGGTGCCAGCGGTGCTGGAAAGAACTTGTACGTGACGGCAAGTGCTACAGGCTCTGGCGACGGTTCCCTCGAGAAGCCGTTTTCCGCGAGTCAGCTCTCGTCCGCCTCGATTAAGCCCGGCGACCGCGTCAACTTTCGTCGCGGGGCGTACAGCGGCCCCCTGCCCCAGCCTCCGTCGGGCACGCCCGGCAACCCTATCATCTACCAAGGCTACCGCGATGAAGCGGGAGACCTGGACCACGATGGTTTCCACCCGGCTGCCTTTGCTGATTTGAGCGAAGCGAACATGCCACTCTTTGACGGAGGGGACCGCGCAAAGGGGACCTTTCTCGACCTGACGAACGGCAAGCACGATGTGGTCGTCAAGAGCATCCAAGCCAAGAACTTCAAGTGGGGGATCCGAGCTGTCTATTCGGCGGGGGCCCACCGCCTGGTTTTCGACAACGTCGCGCTGGCCGACCTCGGAACCGAAAAAGTGGGCGGCGCTGGCTTTCTCATTACGCTCAGCAAGAACAGCACCAGCGCCACAACCGTTCGCCAGATTCAAGTGATTAACAGCTACGTGGCCAACGCTTCGACAACCAACTATTGGATCGATGGAGACCACGCTTTCATCTACAACAGTCGCAGTTACTCGAACAATTCACAGAGCATTGAGTGGGACACTGACTACATGTTTGTGACCTACTTTGGACGCGAGATGGTGTGGCGCAAACTTCACGCCGAGAAAGCCCCAAAACCTGGTCACGGAGGGCATGGATTCACTTTCAAGGCCGACAGCGCTGCGTTCCCCGTTGAGAACTCCCTCATCGACGACTGCACGATCAAGAACGTGAACGGTGCCATCGAATTTCGGCACAGCAACGTTCGCCACAACCTCGCTCGAAACGTCCGCATGGACGGAAAGAGCGGCGGAAGCACTAGCGGAGGCGTTGTCTTTCGCGACGGCGCAAGTTTCAATCACGTCGACGCTTGCCAGTCGAGGGACCAAGAAAGTGCCTACTACGGCTTCATCACCTTCTTGGACACCACCGAGGACGGCGGTTACGGACAGTTGATGGAAGGGAACGTCGTCAGTAACTGCATCTTTCATAACACAGCGGGAGCCGTGGTCCGCCTCGGTACTTCGAGCACCAACAAAGTCGAGATGAAGAACAACTACATTCTCAACAATACCATCGTGGGCGCCAAGCAACTGTTCAACCGGAGCCCGGCCACGAATTGTCAATCCCTCGTCATCACAAACAACCTGTTCAGCTTGATCGGCACGCACAGCTTTCAGCAGCAGACTGTCGACGAGCAACCCACCCACAACAACTATTTCGACTTTTGGGCCAGCAATGGCCAGGCACCAACCGGCATGGGGAACACGTCAGCTGATCCGCTATTCGCCAAGACCAACCTGAGCGAATTCGACCTCTCATCAAACTCACCGGTCAAGAATGCCGGCGCCGACCTCAAACAAGTGCCCTACGACGCCTTCGGAACCGTTCGCAAGAAGGGTTTGGCGTCGATGGGTGCCATCGAGCGAGACTGAAAAGCACGGAGCTCCCAGAGCCCGCCAGCATGCGGTGGCATGTTGATGTCCCTAGCGACCACATCCTGACCTCCGTGCCGAATCCGCACATGTCGGAGCCCGGACTGGCACGCTGAGTTCTCGTCTCGGCTGCCTGCTCGAGCCACGCCATCAAAGGGTTCGACGATGCGCTCGCCTTCTACGAAGCCGGAGGCTCCAGTTGGCGGAGTAGACCAAATACCTGACTTGGCGCCGGCAGCCCCGCGCGTTGGAACGCGTGGCACAACGCGGCAACCGAACGGTAGCCAACTAGCTCGCTCACCACTTGCGGTGAGGCATCCGGGTGGGACAGCAGCACTACCGCCACGATCTGGCGGTAGAAATCTCGCTGGGTCCGCCAGTCTTCGGCGCCGATGTACATGCGATACTTCGCGGACAGAGCGGTAATGCGTCGGTTCAGGGTGCGCCGGGTCCAGCCCGTGAGCGCTTCGAGATCGGTCAAGTCCGGATGGCGATCCAAACGCTCCAAGCTTTGGTCCAGCGCCGCCCAGAGCTTCTGTTCGTCCTCCGTGGGCTCCACGTGGAGAGAATTCGCGCATTCGGGTGAAAGTGGGATCCCGTCGCTCGCGAACCCGTCCAGGGCGCGCAGGGCGGCTTGTCTGACCGCGTCGCGGCTGTTCTTGCTGGCCTCGCTCAGCGCCACGTACAGCGCCTGAACCGCCGCGTTGGAGTCGTCACTGAGATGGAATAGTTGGAGGGGTGAGCGTGACTCACTGCTGTCCATGTCCAGCTCGAGTGCCGAAGTCGAGCTGCCGCGAGTTCGAATGTCCCCCAACCGCGGCACGAACAACGCTTCGCCCGGCCGAACCCGGTGGAGCTGCTCCCCTCGAAACGCGAACAGCTCTCCTTGCAGGACGAAAATGATGCGAGCGCGGTCACCGCGCACGGGTGCGATGTTGAGCCGTTCGTCTTGGGTCAGCCGCTCTAATGCCACGCCTCGCATGACCAGGTCTGGAGCAATTGCGCGGTGCAACTCCAGACTTGCGCCCGCCAGCGGCGGGTGATGGACGCGGTGGGATAGGAGCATCTCGACGGTGCCTGGGGCCGGCACTGTCCCATCGTATCAATGGCGACTGCAGCTGTTAGTCGCTAAATCCGCGGTATGACTCGCTTGGCGCTGTTCCTCTCACTTTGTCTATTCGTCCTGGCCTGCGGCAGTGAATCCCAAAGCGCGGGTGGCGGTGGCGGTGGAGCCGCTGGAGCCGCAGGCATGGCCGGTGCAGCTGGCGCGACGTCGTCTGGCGGCGCAGGCGGCCAGCTCGTCTGCCCCGACCCCGGTGTTGAATCCATCAGCGTGCAAAACGACCTGGGCTCCCTTGGGGGCGTTTTGGAGATCCCGGATAGCTGCGCGGATACCGTTGTGGTCTTCCTGTCGGGGTCGGGAAGCCAGGACCGGGATGGTAATGCGTACGGCGCTACGACCGATATGTACAAAGCGTTGGCCGAAGGGCTACGCACGGCTGCCGGCGTTGCGACGTTGCGTTTCGACGATCACGGCGTCAAACAAAGCGTGAGCGCGGCGCCGCCGCTGAAGGATTTCACTTTCGATCTGGAGGTCCGCGATGCGGCGCGCTGGGTTCAGCTGCTACGTCAAGATGGTCGATTCCCGAAGGTCGTGATTGCGGGGCACAGCCAGGGTTCGCTGACCGGCATTCTGGCGCACCAGCAGACCCCCATCGACGGCTTGGTATCCCTGGCCGGGGCTGGGCGACCTGTCGGGCAACTGATCATCGAGCAGACTAAGGACAAGCTGACACCGGACCAACTCTCCCAGCTGAACAAGGCCATCGCGGATCTGGAAGCCGGCGTCTTGCCCGGGCCCTTGGCACCTCCCCTCGACCAAGTGCTGGCTACCGAAATCCAGCCCTACATGATCACTTGGGCGAAGTGGGATCCGGCCTCGGAGCTGCCGAAAATGAAAGTGCCTGCTCTAGTCGTGCAAGGCACGACGGACCGGCAGGTCAGCGTCGAACATGCACAAACCCTCGTCGCTGCCAAACCTGATGCACAGCTGCTGATGGTGGACAACATGTCCCACACCCTCAAGCAATCGACCTGGGACTACTTCCAGCAGAAGGCGGCCTACACCGACCCGAGCATTCCTCTCGCGGTGGGGCTGATCAAGGGCGTCAGCGATTTCTTGTCAGCTCTGCCCTGAGGAGCGATGCCGCGGTTCTTGCCGTTTCGATCACCGGTCTGGCGCACCTGAGGCGAATGCGTGCGGGGGCACCTAAGTGACTGCCCTCTCCGCCCCATCGCAGCTCTGTTGACATCCAAAACCCTAGCAAGTCGGGTCCTCAGCACGCTCTTGGTGAGCTTCAGTGCCGTCGCCGGCGACGCATGAAGAGCAGCGCTGCGGCCAGCCACCACATGTTGCCGTCGGTTCTGCGCGACTGCAGCATGCAACCGCCCCCAGGCGAAAGCCCCTCGGTTGCCGAGTTGCCGCCGGTGGGTACCTGAGGCAGCGAGCCGCCAAAGCCGCCGCTACCCGGCGGCGGGGGCGGTTTGGGGGTGGTCGCGACCAGCGAGAATTTTCGGTACAGCCCGTCTGTGTCGCCCCGATTCACGATCATCACGGTGACATGCTCGATCGACTTACCGATGGGCCACTCCGCGCTGTAGTAGGTACCGGCGCGGGTGACCTCCACCAGTTCCGCGTTGCTCTCGATTGTCGAGCCGTAGCTGAATTCGATGGGCTGGTCATCGAAGCGCACCAGGAGAGCCGGGTTGTACTCACTGCCGCCGAAGTCGTAGGGGGAATCCCGATGTGACCAAAGCACCTTCAGCCGATTTGTGCCTAGGGGCAGCTTGCGGCGAAACTGCATCACGCCGGGCACGTAGGGCGCTCCCTGGGGCAGGGGCACCAAGTCGAAGCCCGGCGCCACGAAGGCACCCGCGAACTTGGATGATGGACCGTTTACGGGGCCTTTGCCCACCTCGAGCACCCGAACGCATTCGGGCAGAATGCCTCGGTCGGTGAGCTCCTTTTCGAGGTTCTTCGCAACACTAGCGTCCAAACCGGAGAGCTTCAGCTCCGCCATGATGACATCGGCGAAATCGACGAAATCGATGTCGCCGGACGGTGCTGACACCATCGCGTTGAAAATCACTTGATCGAATACGAACTGATCGGTCTGTTCGAGACCAGCGCGTACCGTCCACAACGCGCCGGAGAATACGGTGGAGTCGACGTGCACCTCTCCCGCAAGCGCGGTGGGGCATGTATCCGAATTGCTCAGATTGCGGATGTTCTGTGCTCCCGCCCCCACGAAGCTCTTTGCGGCGTACTCGCCAACCCGAGGATCCCCAGCAACGGCGCTGGAAAGATAGTCACTGATCCCCTCGTTCATCGCGCCCGCCGCGGGCCAGCTCCCGTACTTGTCGAGCTGGAAGTAGCCAACGAAGTCGATGGTGGCGTCCACCACGGCGTGGCCAAGCTCGTGGGCTACGACGTCCCCGTCATAGGAGAAGTCGGTGACCAGCCCTTGGCCAAACCACAGGCTAGCGCCCTTGGGGCCAACGCTTTGGCCGAAGGGCGGTTGGGGCGAGTAGAAGGCGTTGTCCAGAGGTTCCAGGGGAAGCTTCGGGTCTTGCATCTTCTGGAAGTCGCCTTCGGAGTAGCCCGCCGGCATGCGGACGTTGACGATCGCAGACACGGGGGTGCTCTTGAGCCCCTTCAAGCCCAGCGTCTCGAAGTAGGCGTAAGCCTTGGTCAAGTGATAGAACATCGACACTTCGGCGTAGGCGTCTTCGAGCTCGTCGTGAGCGCTGAACACCTGCGGGAAATCCCCTTGAGCGTCCGCGATCGCCTTCTGTTCGAAGCTGCACTTGCGAATGCTGAACTGCCCACCAGATAGCTCGCCTTTGTCGATGCAGTTCTGGACCGAGAAGGTGGCGTTCTCCAGGTTCGTTGCACCGGGGTCGAGGGCCTCGAGCATGACTTGCTTGGGTTCGGGCGTCACTTCCGGGTTGTTCTCGTGCACCGTCGCGAGGCGATCGAAATGCACCGCATTCAACCGAAGCAGGACCGCTCCGGTTTCTGCATCCACGACGACCAAAGGCGCGAAGGGAATGCCGTCGACGACGCCGCGATAGAATGCGTGCACCAAGCGCGCCTGGGTCTTCAGAGGTAGCCACACCGTGGTGGCGTCGGCGGCAGAGAAAGAGATCTTGCCGGCGATGGACGCGAACTGCGCTGCGCTAGCTTTGGTGAGCTTTGGAGTGCTCGGTCCAAAGTGCTGAGCGAATTGGGTCCGCTGGGCGACGAGGGTGCCCGAGTCGGAGACGGTGACGCTCGCGCCGCGTTGCCAAACCGGATAGCCGGAGTAGCTCTGGCCGAAGCGAAACACGTTGCGGCCAGCCTGGGAAAAGACCCGGCCCAATTGGGTGGTGCCGACCGTGGGGCTGGCACTGGCTGCAATGACCTGATGCGCCACCTGCTTCGCGGCGGGGGGCGCCGATTTCGCCCCGGCTTGGGCCGCCGAAACGGCGCCCGAAGCGCTGGAAAAAGCCGCTGCGGCTAGGACGAAGGTGGTCAGTTTTGCTGTGCGCACGAGGCCTCCGGGGGAGGGAAGCCTTCCCCACACAGTGGGTGTCCGCAAGTGAAGATCGACCTCTCCACCCAAAGTGCCGTGAGCTAGCTCGATTTGTGAGCGACCCGCGCTTCGCGTGCACGCGGGCCGATGCCACGGCACCCCGGTCAACTTGCGAGCCGCCCCACGAATGAAGACGCCCACAACGTCCGTCGTTCGTGGGAGTGAAGCCCCGGAGCTACTATCGCGTTACGAGAGCGGAAAACGCAGAATCCACGTCTGCTCCAGCGGTCGTGTGACAACGCACGTTCACGGCTGCTTTCTCCCAATTGATGACTTTGCACGAATGTGTGGTGTCACCCCAGGCTGTCACCTGCACGTTGCCCGAATTCGCGCTAGACAAGTTCGGGAAGTTGACCGTGTAGCGTCCAAGGGCAGTGCGCGTGCTGGTGGGTGCCGCGCCGCTCGGATTGTACTGGTACTGCGAAAGCGAAGCGCAGTTTGCCGCCGTGCTCTTTGAGCAAGAGTCGGAGACCCATGCGTAGGCGACTCGACCTGTCGGCGTATTGGCGTACTTCCCTGACGCGGGCGCGTCGGCCTTGCTGTTGATAGTCGTCTCCAAGCCGTCGACGAACGTCTTGATTGATGTGAAGTTCGCGTTCATGTCCGCAGCGACAATCGGCGTCCCAGCCGTAAACGAGTTTGGGACGGTGACGGCGGCCATCAGAGATGCCGGAACGAATATAGCCCCGAGGGCGACCAACCATTTCCAAGAGTTCTTTAATGCCATTTTCATTTCCTCTGCTTCACTGCCAAACGCTTTGATTCCAACTGGTCTGATCCCAGATGGCCGCCTGAGAGCCGCCGGTTCCTCCGGAGCTGCCGCCTGACCCGGAAGCGCCAGCAGCCCCTCCAGTGCCACCTGACCCGGAGGCGCCAGCGGTTCCTCCCGTGGCGCCCGAGCTGCCGCCTGACCCGGAGGCGCCGGCGGTTCCTCCAGTGGCACCGGTGCCACCTGACCCGGAAGCGCCAGCGGCTCCTCCTGTGGCACCGGAGCTCCCGCCTGCTGCGCTGGCGCCTCCCGCCCCCCCCGGCTTCGAATCGTCATCACTGCCGCAGGCTCCGAGCGCACTCGCGAATGCTGCTGCGAAGGCTATCTGCCTTGTTCTGGACTGCATACGTAGCTCCTACGATCGGCCGTCACCCCCACGGTGCGGCCATGATCTGCGCGGGACGGTGCAAGTGCCGTTCCGGAGTCACCCTCCGACCTCGCCCCGAGGATTGGACGTGTTCGAGAAGCGCGCGCGTTGTGCGCACACGAGACGCACAGCACCCTGTAACTAGCCTTCTCCACCGTGTCTCGTCATGCAGTCGAATATTTTTCGGAACCTCTGAGCCCTAGGGCGTGTCTCAAGCTCTGTATCGGCAAGACATGGAGAACGGGCACCTAGCCCCGAAAGCCCAGCGTCGCTGCCGTACCGAACTCTCACCCCCCTTAGGAGGAGTCTCATGGCACAGCACCGTCTCGATCCGTCTATCTTCAACCAGCCCCCCTCGAACAACCCCTTCCGGGAGTCCAGGCTTGCGGCTCCCTCCGGCGACGAGGAGTCCACTTTCGCCATGGTCCAGACCGGCCCGGCGGTGACCGCCGCCGAGTGCGAGCGCGAGGGCGTTAGCGCTGTTGAGCTCACGATTCTATGGGGCACCACGATTCTCGCAGTGCGCCACTTGGAGGCCGACCAGAGCTTCAGCATCGGAACTGGCGATGTGGACTTCGCCGTCCCCGAAGGAGCGCTAGCGACCCAGCGCCACGAACTCGTGTCCGCTCGAAGCGGCGTCGCGACCCTGAGCGTCCCCGCCGGCGCAAGCTTGGCGATTCGGGGACCAGAAGGTTCCGAAGCCTCCCAGGCTACCGAGCTGCCCTTGACCAGCGGAACTCGCTGCGAAGTGGAACTGGGCGCGCTGACGATTCGCCTCGCCGGTGTCACCGCAGGCAAGCGAACGGCGCGGCGCATCTTCGGCTCCACGGACAACAATACCGCCATCAGCTTCGGCGCCACCTCGCTCTTCTGCGGTGCGCTGATGGGAATGCTGGCCTTCTTCGTGCCGCCCTTGGGCCTGACCGAGGACGACAGCACGTCCCAGGATCGCATCTACGCCATCCAGCAGTACTTGGCGTCGGCTTCCGAGCGTGAGCGTGAGCGAACCGAAGACATGACTAAGGACCAGGACGCCCTGCCCGGTTCCAGTGACCACGCCGAAGGCGCCAAGGGCGAGTCTGGCAAGATGGGCAAGGTCGGCGCACCCGACCGAAACAAGAAAGCCGCTACCCGCGGTCCCGCGGACAATCCGGACCCGCACATGGCCCGTGTGAAGGCGCTTCGGGACGCACGAAGCTTCGGCATGATCGGCATCTTGAACAGCGAAAACGGCAGCACGGGCCCGACGGTGCCCTGGGGCCGGGACACCTCCCTGGGTACGGACCCCATGAGTGCCGACGGCAACATGTGGGGCGACGACTTGGGTGAGAGCGGTGGCAGCGGCGGACTGGGGCTTTCGGGCATCGGTACCGGCGGCGGCTTCCGCGGCGAAAGCATCGGCCTGGGCGCCATCGGAACGTGCGGCTCCACCGTATGCGGCGGCCTCGAGCACGGCTTCGGCAACTCCGTGGGCCGGCCCGGCGCGAGCGGTCACCAGGTCAAGAGTCCCAAGATGCGGATCGGTCAGACCACCGTTTCAAGCGGCACCCTGCCCGCCGACGTGATTCAGCGCATCGTTCGCCAGAACTACGGTCGCTTCCGCATGTGCTACGAGGGTGGCCTGCGCAGCAACCCGAACCTGTCCGGTCGCGTCGCAGTCAGCTTCGTCATCAGTCGCGATGGCGCAGTGTCCCACGCCACCAACGCGGGTAGCGACCTGCCCGACAGCAGCGTGGTCGGTTGCGTCGTCAGCGCCTACTACGGTCTGTCCTTCCCGGCCCCGAAGGATGGCATCGTGACCGTCAACTACCCGATTCAGTTCTCCCCGGGTTGAGCCAAGTCACCGCGTGCATCGAGAAGCGGTCGCCCCCAAAGTGGGGGCGGCCGTTTTTCATGTGGAGTGCTTTGGTTGTTGGGGTCGATTCACGTTGCGTCGCTGGGCCGCTACTCTCGACTTGGGCCGCGAGCGGCGGGTGGGACGAAGTAGTCGGAATCGGGCCAGCGACCACAGCGTGTGGGTGGTCGAAGCTTGTCCTGTTCGGTCTGGGGTTGTGGCGCTCCCCGCTCGGCGACGCATAGCTGCACTGCTCGCCGCTGGGGTCTTCTTGTCTGCACCTTGTTGCAAGTCCGCTTCTCCTACCAGCCTCCGGCCATGCAGCGGAGGGGGGGCGTTCGCCGCGATGGAGTCCGGTTTCCGGCCAACGCCGAGCCTCGGTCTCCGCCAGCGAAAGTGTCGGGTGCTTCGTGGTCCCAAACGCACGCGCAATTGCTCGGGTCGGCGGCGCCGCGAGCAGCATATCGAATTGCTGCCGCGCAAGTGTTCATGGCGCGCGAGTACGCTATGCTCCACCCCGTGGCGGGTCCTAGGGCGTTCCAGATTGCGGTGCTCGCCGTGCTCTTGTCGAACGCTCAGGCCGCGTCTGCCAGCAGTTACTCGGTCGCTTACGAGGCGTCCGCCTCGTGCCCAACAAAGGACGAGTTCGTCGCTGAGGTAGAGAGTCGTCTGCCGACCTGGCGTCACGCCGAGGGCGCAGGGGACCGTGGCTTCAGGGTCAGCCTTTCCCATGACGGCGGGCAAGCCGTGGGGAAGATCTTCCTCGGCGCAACGGAGCAGCCCCGCGTCGTGCGGGGGGACAGCTGTGTTGCCGTCGCTCGCGCGCTCGCGCTGATCCTCGCCGTCACCCTTGACCCAGTTGCTGCCCTGGCCGCCAAAAGAGCCACCTCCGCGCCGCCTCGCCAACCCCCCCGAATCTCTCCAGTGGTCGTTGAGCCCAGATCGCCTGTGCTCCGCTCGCCGTCCGGTCGTTCGTCGCCCAGCTGGGCGCTGGGCGCGAGCGGAGGTGTGCTGTTCGGTCCTGCGCCCACCGCGATGTATGGCGCTTCTGTCGACGCTGAAGTCGGCAGCACAGATCGGCGCTTCGCCGCGCGTGTCGCTGCATCCCGACTCATCACCGGGCGAGTGGACGTGGGACCTGGGCGCGCGCACTTCAAGCTGACCCGCGCGCGGCTCGGTCTCTGCTACCGATCCGTTGCGGAGGCCGCCTCGATTGCCGGCTGTCTGGCGTTCGGCGCTGGCAGCCTGGAGGCGGACGCCGCTTCGAATCAGAACCTCGAACGCGCCGACCGCTCCCAGCGGCTGTGGGCCGCTACCGGTGGCGATGGGCTGGCGAGCGTCAGACTCCTAGGCCCGCTTTCGCTCCAGGTGGCGGCCGAGCTGTCCGTGCCATTGTCGCGTTGGACCTACTTCTACGAAAACCCCAAGGAAACCGTGCATACAGTAGCACCCGTGGCAGTGGGGATAGGCGCGGGGGTGGTCGTTGCACTTCCCTAGGTTTTTTTTCGAGCACGGGGATCAAAGCCCGCATTTGCGGGAATAGGGTCAGGGAACAGAAGGAAACGGTGGTGAGCATCACCGCGGAGCCCGCGATTTTCACGACTGACGCTGGGATGCCCGAGGCGCACGCCCGGGCCCGCCTGCGTCAGCTCGTCGACAATCACTACGACTTCGTCTGGCGCTCGCTCAGGCGGCTCGGCGTCGCGGACGCCGAGGCAGAGGACGTGGCACAAGAAGTATTCCTGACCGCCTCACGGCGACTAGCTGACATCATAGTCGGAAAAGAACGCGGGTTTCTGTACCGAACGGCAATGAACCACGCCGCACATGCCCGGCGCAGTCGGTTGCGTCGACGTGAAGAGAGTGGTCTCTGCGCAGAGCAAGAGCCGTCGTCGGTACCGACGCCTGAGGAACTGCTCGATCGCACTCGCGCCCGCCAGGTGTTCTACCAAATGCTTGAGCGGCTCAGTGCAGAGCAACGAGAGGTGTTTGTGCTCTATGAGCTGGAGCAGATGACCATGGCAGAAGTCGCTGAAACCCTAGACGTGCCGCCCGGTACCGTAGCGTCCCGGCTGCGCCGGGCACGAGCTGCCTTCTCAGCGGCTCTCCAGCCGGCTGACTCAGCCTCTCCCGAAGGGAGTGACGAATGAACGGGCCCCGTCGCCTCGCAGAGAGTGATGACCAAGCCATGCGCTTGGTGATGGACGCGGCCCTGTCCGAGTCCGCGCCTCCCGGAGGCAGGCAACGCGCGCTGGTGGCACTAGGTGTGGCAACGGCTGCGGCGGGCGCTGCGGCCGGCGCGAAGGCGACGGCGCTCGCGGCCAAGGGCGCGACTGGTGCTAGCGCAAATTCCGCCGCCAAGGGCGGAGCCGCCCTCGTGTTCGCCAAGTGGATGGGTGGCGGGGCTGCGATCGGACTGGTGGTGTCCACGGGCGCCATCGCGCTGTCGCCAGCGCCGACGCTGCAGCCGCGCGGTGCGCAGGTCACGGCCCCATCGGCCGCGCAGGCGAGCGTGCCGGCCAGCGTGGTTCCACCGGCCCAGGCGGCTGGGACGCCCGACCCACTTGACGTTCAGCCTGACGAGCCGGCGCCGCTTCCAGCTCCCCGCGTGATCCGCAAGGCCAACGCTTCAGATGTTGCGCCCCCGGGGCCGGCCGCCCCCGGAGCTCCACCTCCGACCGCAAGCTACTCATCGACCAACGACGGCTTGGCGGCCGAGGTTCGTTTACTCGACGAAGCCCGCTCGGCGCTTTCTTCCGGGGCATCGACTCGCGCCCTCGGCCTGCTGGCTCAGCACCAACGTCAGTATCCGCGGAGCCGCCTCGCCAACGAGGCGTTCGTGATGCGTCTGGACGCGCTGTCACGCTCCGGGCAACGAGATAGGGCGCGACAGCTGGCTAGCGCGTACCTCGCTCGGCGACCGAATGCGCCTCACGCGGCCCGCATCCGCCGCCTTGTGGGGCTCGCGCCGGAGAAAAAGTGATTCCCAGAGGGATCAGTTTTCTCGATGGCGGGAATTAGGGGGTGTTCGCGGAAGGAACCGCGGGCGGCCAATTTGAAACGAATCCCGGAACCCCCGAGCGGAGGATCTGATGCGACTCTTGAAAACCCTTACTTTGACCCTCAGTAGTCTGTCTCTCGTGGTCGCATGCAGCGGCGAAGACTCGCTGGGGAAGAAAAGCAGCAATCAGAATGGTGTCGGCGGTTCAGCCGGCACGGGGGGCAGCGCAGGCGCTTGCGCAACGCCAAATCCGGCTGAGGGGTGCAGCGCCAGCAGCTGTCCCACTGGATACATCTGCGACACCACGGCTTGCCGTCCATCGTCCTGCTCCTGTGATCCCAAGGACGGCTGGGTTTGCACCGCCGACTGCGGCCAAGGTGGCGCCTGCGTGTTGGACCAGCCCAACAAGTGCGACGGCCCGGATCCATCAGCGCCCTGCGATGCCAAGGAGTGCGAGAAGACCCCGGGGTTCGCGTGCCAGCCCGATAGCTGCAAGCCTTCCGCGTGTTCCTGCGGCGACAATGGTTGGCAGTGCACCGCCGACTGCGGCCAAGGCACCAGCTGTAGAAAGGTAGACAAGTGCACGGGCCCGGATCCATCGGCGCCCTGCGACCCAGCGGAATGCGGCAAGAGTCAAGGCTTTGCGTGCCAGCCGGACAACTGCAAGCCATCGACTTGCTCTTGTGGACCCAATGGTTGGGAGTGCACCGCCGATTGCGGGCAGGGAACGAGCTGCGTGCAAATTACCCAGTGCAAGGGGCCTGACCCATCAGTGGACTGTAAGCCCGGCGGTTGCGAACCTGGCTACTCCTGCGAGGCCGATGCCTGCAAGCCGTCGTCCTGCGGCTGCACCAAGCAGGGCTGGGTGTGCGACACGTCTTGTGGCTCCGGCTTCAGCTGCATCAAGAAGTAGCGCGCTGGTCCCGTGCGAGGCGTGGCGCCTTTCGACCTAGCCGCGCACGGGACGAACGCCTTGTGCCGGGTGTCGCGCAACGCTCTCTGCTCGGGCGGCGTTGCTAGCGTCTTCTCAGCGCGTAGGCACTGGCGAGTTTGCCGTGATACACGCGGTTGTAGAGTTCCGTCAGGGTTTGGAATGCCGCCACCAGTAGCGGCCCGTACAGCAATCCCATGATGCCGAAGGCGGCGATGCCGCCGATGACGCTGAGAAAGACGATCAGGTCGTGCATGCGCGTGCTGCGGCCGATCAGCCAGGTCTTGCCGAGGTTTTCCATTATCAGGCCCTGCACCGTACAGAACGTGAAGAACCCCACAGCGGCAGCCACCTGACCCTTGACCACCAAGAACACCGTAGCGGGAATCACGACCAGCGAGATGCCGACGATGGGCAAGAACGCCATCACACTCATGATCGTGCCCCACAGCGCTGCCGAGGGGATCCCGACGAACCACATGGCCAGCCCGCCGAGGACGCCCTGCACCAGGCTGCCCACGCCGTTGCCCACGAGGATGCCGCGTGAGACCTCCTGAAACTTGGTGACCAGGAGTTGATCTTCCTCTTCTGGCAGCGGTGAGAGGCTGAATGCGAACTCCTTGAGCCGGTCGACATCGACGAGCAGGTAGAAGACGGCTAGCAGCACCACCAAGGCGTGAAACAGAATCGAGAGGGTTCGCCCAACGATGGCCGTCGTTTGATCGAAAACCGTGGACAAGAGCCGCTGGCTCCATTGGTTCACTAAATCTCGCACGGCGGGCTCGGACAGCGACACGCCGAAGCGCGCTAGCCAGCGGTTCAGCTGGCGAAGCCAGCCCTCAGGCCCGAATGCGGCTTGGGTCAACCCCCTCGCCGACCCACCCAACAAAGACTCGTACAGGGAGAACGCCTCGCTGGCTACCGTGGTCGCGAGCACGGCTAGCGGTGCCGCGAGGACCAAGACGATGAGCAATGTGACGATGCCTGAGGCAATCCAGGGCCGACCCCCAAGTCGACCCGAAATCCAGCGCCATGTCGGTCGAAACAACGTGACTAGCACGAACGCGATCACCAGGTCGGGGATGAACATGCGCAGGATGTAGACCAGCCCCGCGATCACCAGAGCGACCAGCATGAAGAAGAACACCGGCGCGAGGCGCATCTCGTCGAAGCGCTCGATCCTCTGCTCCGGTGACAGCGGTGGGTCCGAAGGGCGCGGCCTCTGGGACGTTGGAGGCCTCAGCGAAGCCGGCGCGCGGGAATTCAGCGCGCGCTCGTCGAGCTGCTGGGGTTCGTGAGAGTCGGGCTCCGGGGCCTTTGAGTCCGTGGTGGGCATGCGGGCGGTCACCTGGTCGGTCAGGCTGCCTTGCCAGGCTAAGCCGACCCAGGGAATTGCGCAAAAATGGGTGCAACCTCAACCCTTTCACGAGGGACGGCCCGAACGTTCGTTTCAGCCCGATCGAGACGCGCAGCTCCGAATCCGAGCGCATTTGGACCCATTGCCGTGCGGTACGGCGGTTGCTGAAGGTGCGTTCGGTAAGCGGTGTCTAAACAAGGATGGGATGAGCATGAACATGCTCCAAGGTCTGCGCCGCGGATAGCTCCCGCTTCGCGGGCCCTGGAAGATCGGGTCTCGTCGTCACGAGCGCTTTTCTGTAGGTTGCTTTGGGAAGTTTGAGGCTTGGGATGGGGTACGACTGCACACTGCACCTGATCGACGAATCGTCGTTGGCACGCTTTGCAAAGCGTTTCGTCGGTAACGATCTCACTACTGCTCCTTTTGACGCCGCCTACCCCAATGCCGAGGAGCTGTTTGCGAAAGTGCGTGCTGCGGCCGCTGGTAGCGACTCTCAGACAGCGGGTCAGCTCCTCTCGCAGTTGGCGCTGCTGTGGTGCGCTGCCGAGACACCTCACCTCTACTGTCGCGGGTTTGCACTTTCCCTTTGGGATGCAAGACAAATGGGGGCGCGTTTACCTCGCGGTGCGGTGGGGAGCGTCGAAGCGCAACTGAAACCCATTATCGACAAACACCCAGAGCTGCGCGGAACTCTTCCCCACTGGTTCGCGGGCAACTATTCGACGGGAGCATTCGTGCCCAGTGCGGCGGTGCCAGATCTGCTCGCGCATGTGCAGCGCGTTGTTGGGGAGATGGTTCCCGGAGACCGGCGCGACTACCAAGCTTTGGTGACGGTCCTGCGCGCCGCCGCCGCGCGCGGCCTTGCGTATTGGGAGGCCACGGACATCGGCGTTGCGCAAGCTTACCAGGAGTGGCTCAGCGCGGACCCCGAGCGAGCGTCGTGGTCGGTCCCTTTTCGTGGAATCCTGACCCGACCTCGAGCCGCCGAGGGCGACCTGTTCGTCGTCGGGGATCTCGACACCTTCTCGACGCATATCGTCGACCTGTCGGGGGCAGAGCCGCGCATCCGCACGTTCCCGAGTCTTTTCGCCAAGAACGCCGCAATCCATCCGAGGTCGTGCCGGATCGCACTCAATGCGTCTGTCAACGCTCAGGAACGCCCGCGGCGATTCTCTGCGTTCGAGTTGGAGAGTCCCGAGGCCGAGCCGCAATCCCTAGAGGTCGCGGACGTGCCCTTCGACGGTCTGGCATTCTGGGGAGATGAGTTGCTGCTCTTCCCACCAACCTACCCAGACAACATGCAAGAGACCCGGGGCCGATCCTTCGCACCGGTTTTCGCCAATGGTTGCCCGACGAACTTGCCTGCGCTGTGCGCCAAGGATGCTCCCGGGCACGCTCTGCGTTTCGACAGCTGTCGTTTTGGCGATGGTACGGGTGCCATCGTGTGGGGTGGGAAGATGTACGTAGACGAATCCGCTGATTTTCGCCCGATCGGCAGGTCCGGGTTGGAACCCGAATCGGACGGCTTCGGTTGCTGCGCCTTGACCGACGATGCGCTCCTGTACATCTCGAACCGATGTCTGTTCGAGATCACTCGGCCCGGAAGACGGACGCGGGTGCTGCCGCTATTCGACAACGTCCGGCACATTCACCAGGGCCCCGGCGAGGCCTTCGTGCTGCATTGCGGCCGCACTCCCGAGGGAGTGGATCTCGTCATCTGGTGGCGCAGCGAAGGGGAGCTGACGTTCGTCGATCTCAGTGTCATGGGTGACGATGTGGGGTGGGTTCACTACTGCTCGGCCGTCGATTGCCTGGTTGGCTACGTCCCCGGGGAGCTGAGAATCGTCGAATGGGCACTGTTGGCGGCGTTGCCGCGCATTTCCCTCGACGACGCAGTGGCGAACAATCGAGAGCTGCGCAAACGCTGGAGCGGCGGCTGAGCCAGAGCACGGCGAGCTGCGTGTCGCATCGCCATCTCTTCGCAGCCTATTTCAACTTGGGCTTTTCCGGTGGCTTCGGAGCGTTCCCGCCCTTCCCCTTGCCGGTTGACTTTTCCGAGCTGGTGGGCGGCGGGGCTTCGCTTTGAGCAGTGATATGGAATTCCACGCGGCGATTGTTGGCCCGACCTTCCTCGGTCTTGTTCGTATCGATGGGCTGCTTTTCGCCGAAGCCCTTGGAGGTTAGTCGTTTTCGGTCGATCTTCGCCTTGATCAGCCAGTTTCGCACTGATGCTGCGCGGCGACGGCTCAGTCGTAGGTTGTAGCCGTCGCTGCCCTTGCTGTCCGTGTGGCCTTGGATTTCCACCTTCTCGATCTGTGGGTTCTTCTCGAGGATCTCTTGCACGGCCTTCAGGATGTAGTCGCTTGCCTTCAGGATCTTGGAGCTGTTGTAGGCAAACTGAACCTGCTCACGGATCTTGATCTCGCCCTTTTCGATGTGCGCGACGGGGCAACCGTGCTTCTTTGGATCCTCGTTGGGCGGACCTGCTTGATCCGGGCAGGCATCTTCCGGGTCGATGATGCCATCGCCGTCACGGTCCCCCGGAGGTGGGCAGCCGTTGGTTTTCGGATCATCGGTCTTGACACCTGGCTCGTCGGGGCAGGCGTCGTCTTGATCCAAGATGCCGTCTCCGTCGCGATCGGGCGGAGGCGGGCAGCCATTGGTCTTCGGATCGTCGGTCTTGACGCCAGGCTCATCCGGGCAAGCGTCTTCCGGATCGATGATCCCATCACCATCGCGGTCGCCCGGAGGCGGACAGCCGTTGGTCTCCGGGTCATCAGTGCGCACGCCCGGAACATCCGGACAAGCGTCTTCATCATCGAAGACCCCGTCGCTATCCCGGTCTCCGCGAGCGGGTGGCGGCGGGGGCGCTTCGGGTATGGGCTCCACGTATTCGATCGAAGCGAGTACGCGTAGCTGGGGTGTGCCAAAGGCACGCGTGAGCCCGGGGCCAATGCCTGCACCAACACGCATTTCCTTCGTGGCGAGATAGTGGCCGCCAATGAGCAGTTCGAAGGGAGTGGTGCGTCTCGCGAAGAACGCATCCCCATCCGTAATGACCGTTGAACCAAAGATCTCCGGCCCGACCACCAAGCGGTCATCCAGCAGGCGCGCACCCGCTGCTGCGCCGAAGTTGGCTTCACTGCCCATTGGGCTCCCAGCGAACTCCTCGTCGCGAAACCGGAAAGTCAGTCCGAGGCGAGCGGAGTAGGTGAACTCGGAGATGTCCCCGGCGACCATTGCCCGAGGGCCTAGGCGCACTGCGCCGTCTCCTGTGAAGGAGTCTTGGGAGCCCGTGGGCAAGAAGATGTGAAGTCCCCCGCCGAGATTCACGGGACCGCCATACGCCCCCACCAAGCGTGCATCCGCTGCGAGCCGTAGATCTCCGACCGTCGTATTGTTCTCTGACTCGAAGGTTGCAGCGCCGGATCGACCCCCGTCGCCTTGCTGATAGATGGCGACGGGTAGGCTCAGACCGAAGCGTGCCCGCTCCCACATGATCACGTTACCACCAAGGTGCCCGTAGAGCTGGTGTGCAACGATGGCGCTGATCTCGTCCCCGTCTGGTTCGTAAAGAACCAACGGTTTGTAGCTGTAGTCGAGGACCAGGCCTGCGGCGAAACGCTGATGCCCGCGCAGGTCGAGGGACTCGTTCGTAAACCACTCGCTTCCTCTCTCAGACGGCTCGAAGCGATTCAATGCGAATCCGTCTGTCTGTGCCTTGGCCGATTCCGATGCAAGGATCGTGACGAGCGCAAGCAACCCACCCAATGCGCGTGTATGTTTCATTTCAGCTCAACCCCGCGGATGTCCCGTAGATGTAGTTAGCAGCGTGCGAAGTATCAGATACGGCGGCGTCGCCACAGTGCGGCCAACGCGCCGAGCGCGACGAGCCAACCGGAACCTGGTGATCGTTTCGAGGGCAGTGAGCAGTCACAGCCCCCGCCTTCCACGATGGCGTCGGTGCCGGCGTTGCCTGCGACGCCAGCATCGGTTTGCGCTCCACCGCTGCCGCTTGTACCCGCGGTACCCGCGTCGCCACCACTTCCGCCTGCGCCGCCGCCAGCAACAGCGCCGCTGCCTCCAGCTCCGCTCGAGCCCGCCGCTCCGCCCGTGCCGGCCGCCCCTGCTGCTCCTGCCGCTCCGGCACTGCCGCCGCTGCCCGCTGCGCCGCCCGTTCCCGCGCCACCGCCGGTTCCCGCGCCGCCGCCGCTGCCCGCTGCGCCGCCCGTTCCCGCACCACCGCCGGTTCCCGCGCCGCCGCCGCTGCCCGCTGCGCCGCCCGTTCCTGCGCTACCGCCGGTGCCGGCGCCGCCGCCGGTTCCCGCGCCGCCGCCGGTTCCCGCGCCGCCCGTGCCTGCACCGCCGCCGGTGCCACCCGCGCCGCCTGTGCCTGCACCGCCGCCGGTGCCACCCGCGCCGCCCGTGCCCGCGCCGCCGCCGGTGCCACCCGCGCCGCCTGTGCCTGCACCGCCGCCGGTGCCACCCGCGCCGCCTGTGCCTGCACCGCCGCCGGTGCCACCCGCGCCGCCTGTGCCTGCACCGCCGCCGGTGCCACCCGCGCCGCCGGTGCCACCCGCGCCGCCCGTGCCTGCGCCACCGCCGGTGCCACCCGCGCCGCCCGTGCCTGCGCCACCGCCGGTGCCACCCGCGCCGCCTGTGCCTGCACCGCCGCCGGTGCCACCCGCGCCGCCCGTGCCTGCACCGCCGCCCGTGCCTGCGCCACCGTCAGTTCCCCCGGCACCGCCAGTTCCGGAATCCGTTGCTGGCCCACAGCTGCCGGTTCCGTTGCAGGTCCCGCTCCCGCACTTCGTGCCCGCCGGTAGGTCGTTGGTGACGCACTGGGTGACGTTGAGCGGGTTGCAGGCTTCGAACACACAGCCCTGA
Source organism: Polyangiaceae bacterium (assembly GCA_965222375.1). Taxonomy (GTDB): domain Bacteria; phylum Myxococcota_A; class Polyangia; order Polyangiales; family Polyangiaceae; genus JACKEA01. The sequence goes on along the minus strand of CBDCTZ010000015.1, from coordinate 521,006 downwards.
CCCGTGGGTCGCCCGTAGTCGCAGCGGTTCGATGGATCCAGAAGTTGGCAGGTTCCCGCCAAGCAGGCGCCGGCGCATTTGTCATGGATGTTCGATGGGCGGCAAGCCGTGCCGTCCGGCGCCGGCGTCGTGACGCACACGGTCCCTGAACAAGACGAGGAGCACAGTGAGTCGTCTCCGCAGAGGCGGCCGTCCAGATTTGCCAATCCGAATTGGGAGATGGGAAAGCACGTCATCTTTCCGTCTAACGCGACGTCGCACACGCCCTGACATTCACTTAGCGGTCCTGCGCCGTCGGGGTCACAAGGGGATTGGTAGGTCTTCTGCTGGCACCCCCCCAAGATGGCGGCTGGCACCGCCTTCGTCGGCTCGACCTCCGGATCTTCAGCCGCGGAGCAACTCGCGAGTACCAGCCAGGCGCCCGTGGATATTGCCCCAAGTGTTACATAAGCGAAATTGCGCATCGATACACGTCCCCTCAGAGATCTAATTAGGATCCCACCCGCCGGGGGCCCAAGTCAACTGTAACGGGGTTGGGGCTTCAGTTCGCTATAGATCCCGCGCGCAGCGGAGCCCGACCGTGAAGAAGCGCTGCGCCCCGTCGCCGAAGGCGCGGCTGCTGGTGGGCAGTTGGGCCAACTGCCCAAAGAAGCTGCCTCCGCGAATTGCCTTGGTCGAGCCAGAGAGACTCGCGCAGTCATTGCACGGGTTGGTCGCATAGGGGTTCGTGAATGCGTCCAGCGTCCACTCCGCCACGTTGCCTGCCAACTCGAAGTGCCCCCATCGGCCCACGCCGGCTGGCTTGGACCCGGCGAATATCAAGTCACTCACCGTGCAACCTGGTGTGCCATCGCCCATGCATGTGTTCGTGGCGTCTACCCAATAGCTCGCGTTGGTCGAGCCCAAGGTCGTATTCGTTGGCGGTGCCGACCAGGGATAGACTCGCTGTTCCGAGCCACCACTGGCAGTGAGGTTCCACTCGGCTTCGGTCGGGAGGCGCCCACCATCCCATGCGCAAAAGGCAAAGGCCTCGTACCAGGAAACGCAGTTGATCGGTCGCGTCTCGTTGGTGCTCGGGGTTGCAGTCCACGTCGAGAGCGCGTTGCACGCAAGGCTCGATTCTAGCGCTGCCGTGTTCGCAGCCAGCTCGCCGTTCCAGCTCGCTTGCCACCCACTCCCGGAGAGCTTTGGGTGCGCGCCGGCCCCGGGCGCGGGGGGTGACGCGCTGGTACCGTGCCCCGCCTGAACGAACTTGCGGAAGCGCCCCACTGTCACTTCGTAGCTGTCGACCCAAAGCGCGCTGACCTGAGCATCGAAGGACGGATCGGTGTAGAGCACCGCATCGTAGCTTCGCTTGAATGATTGTGCTGGGACCTGTCGGGTGAAACAACAACCCGATGTTGCGGAAGCGCCGCAGGTAGCTGCCAGTCCAGCGCAGCTGGGCGGCTGCGGTTGGCAGTATCCCTCCTGGCATGCAGGGGTACTGCCAGCGCACACCTCACTGGCCTGCCAATTGCCCCCAGTGCTGCAGACCTGAGCCGTGGCACCCGAGCAGCCCTTGCTACCCGGAACGCACACGCCCACGCAGCTGCCGGACGAACAGACGAATGGACAAACTTGGTCGGTCTGCCAGCTACCGGTCGCGCTGCACACCTCTCGAGTCGAGCCCGCGCAACGGCTACTGCCAGGTAGACAGACTCCGCACCCGCCGACGCCATTGCACACGCCCGTGCTGCACGCTAGGCCGGCACCTACGGGCGTTGTTCCGCAGATGCCCGAGGCGCATGTTGTCTGAAGGCACTCAGGAGGCGAGGGGCATTGGCCTGGATTCGAGCATTCCAGACAAACGCCAGATGCGGCATGGCACAGCCCTGCTTTGCAGGTTTTGACCAGCGCGTATCCACTACCGTCAATGGCGCATTGCTCCAAGGCGTCGCCGTTGCAGCGCCAGGTGCTCGGTGGGCACCCGGCCGCGTCAGTGGACGCCTCCCCTGAGGCGTCGGGTGCGCCATCGCCAGTTGCATCTTGGATGGATGTGTCGGCGGCGGCATCAGCTGGCGAGTCTGTTGTCGCGTCACCCGCCGCGCCACCGGTGGCGTCACCGGCTGCATCGATCAAGGCATCTGCGGAAGCATCCGCGCCGGCCGTGCCGCCGGCGTCCATGGCCGTGCCGCCAGAACCGGCTCCCGCTCCGCCCGCGCCACCCAGGCCGCTGCCTCCGGAACTCGCGCTATCCGGCAACAAGAAGTTTGCGTCCGTCGTCACCCCGCCGGTTCCGCCTCCCGCGTTGTCGCCGGAGCACGCCGGTGCAACGTGAAGGAGTCCGAGCAAGGACACTGCGACAGTGAACTGGTACCGCATACCGGAATCCAACAGCGTAACTCAACGTCGGACCACGAGTTAGGCTTCTTTTCGAAAGTAGACGTTGCCTGCCACGCCGAACTGACATGCGGGCTGCAGGGCGCCCGCTTGGCCGCAGCGCATTTATTCGACCCTGCGTGCCGTATCCTGTGCCGAAAGCGTCTCGCTCGAGTTGAACAACCCCCACCGACGCGACCCCAGGTGACGCGCACCACAAAGAGCGCTACGAACCCGCATGCTTCGTCGCACTGCTTCGGTTTTCTGTTTGGCACTATTGAGCTGCGGCCCTGCGGCGCCCCCGCCGGCTGCGCCGGTGGCGACGACGGCCGATGCCAAGAAGCCCAAGCCGCCAGTGACGGCGCGGGAGCGGTTGGCTCGAGCACTGCTATTTCTCGAGCCTGCATCCACGGCGGACGTGGCTCGCGCAGTGGGGCCGGAGCTGTTTCAGCATGCCAGCAAGTTGGTTGGGACCCTGAACCCCCAACAGCGCAAAGCGCTAGCGGGCGACGAAGGCGCCCAAGCTCGGCCGTTGCTTCACTTGGTCGCTGGGGGTTCATCCAAGTTTGCGTTTGCGGCTCTGGGCACGACCCGCGCTGCAGCGGACGAGGTCTTGGCGCTGCGCCCTTCCCGCAATCCTGGGCCCGAGCTGATCGCGGGAGTGGCCGAGCTGAGTCGACGCGCCGCGCGTTCTTTCCTGCGCGCGCGTGCCGTCGAGCTGGGTTCGTCGGCACCGGTGGATCGTGATCTCATCCTCGCGATTGATCGCGCTGCCCGCACCCTCGGGCGCGTCGACTTGCGACGTCTTGCGCGGCAGCTGCTCACGGACATCGATAACAAGCCGGAACACTGGCTTTACTTGGCAACCGCCGCGGCCTGGGAGCTGGATGTGGACGCAGCCAAGGCCGCCTTGGCTCGGGCGGGAACTGGTGCGTCGGTGGAGCGCCGCGCCTTGGTGGTGCACAAGACTATCGACAACGCCAAGCTCGCGAAGAAGGCCAGCGACGCTCTAGGGCCGGAGGCGTTGACGGAAGTGGCGCGTGCGCTTTCGTTCTTGGGTCGTCACGACGATGCCAAGAAGCTGCTTTTGCCACATCGGGCTCGCGCAGAAAAGGACCTCGACTTTGCCGCAGCGCTGGCCACCGCTGAAGTGGAAGCGACCGTGTGCCCTGGTCTGCCCGAAGGCGTTGGCAACGAGATCGTGTGCGCCGCGGCTTGGTCCCAGGATCCGCGGCCCAAGAATGCCATCGCACTCCTCCAGGCGGCTTGGAAGAGCGGCGGCGGTCGCACGGAGTGGGGCGTCGAGACCTACTTGGGCCTGGCGCATGTCATCCCCTGGACCTTTGCTACCCTGACCCAAGACCCGTCGGATCCAGAAAAGGCAGCCGCAGATTTTCGTAGTCGCCTTGCTACCCTGAGCCAGGGCAGCAAGGACGCTGCGAGGGTTTCTTCCCGATTTCGCGGTGTGGTGCTGTTCGTGGATGTTCTCTCGGCGGCTTTCGAAGCATCCGTCAAAAAGAAGAAGGGGACTCGTACGGCCATCAGTACGAAGCTGCAACGAGAACTGATCAAGCGCGCGGAAGCGCTGATCAGTGAGCAACCCAAAGAGCGATTGGCCCAAGCAGGATTGTTGGCAGTGGCCGCTTCCTTGGCCCAGGAAAGGGATGTGCTGGGGCTCGTGGAGAAGCTTCCCGACGACATCGACCCGCGCAATCGCATTGCCCGTGAAGTGCTTCGGATTTGGTACGCCGTTGGCCGCAAGCAGTCAGATCTTGCCAAGGACGCCATCAACAACATGGCAGCACTGATGCCGGAGGCGGACACCCAGGCCCTTCAGCGTGCTCGGCTGGTGCTGTTGGTTGCCGAAGCGTCCGCCGCGATGTCCGGAGAGGAAAGCGATCACAAGGTCTTGGAGCAGGTGACCCGCAACCTCGTGGAACCCGGCGTTCCCCACGAACTGCGCCTACGGGCTGCCTTGGATCGAGCGGGAGCTCTGTCGCGCTTGGGCAAGGGCGGTGAAGCCGCCGAGATGCTGTCCCAGGTCGTGAGCAGCACTCCGGCCCTGCCGCCGGGAAGTACCGAGGCGGACCTAGCGCTTCTAGCGAAGACTTATCTGTTTGCTCTGCGTGCGCGCGCAACCACCGGCAGCGAGCGCAAGGATTACGCCGAGCGTCTCAATACGCTTCTCGACAAGGTCAAGGGAGTCGGCGTTGCTGCGAGCGTGCGACTGTTCCACTTGATGTGGACGCGTGAAATTGCTGCGCTCCAGGACACAGAGAAGTGTGGTGCCGGAGTGGTGTGCAAGCGTCGCGCAGACGCCAAGCGCAGGGTCACCCGGAAGGAGACCGACGACCTGATAGGCGTGCAGTCCGGGAACCTCCTGCGTGCCGGCATTCTTCCAGCAGGGACCCTGAGTTTGTCGTTCAACTACTCCGGAGGCGAGGGGTTGGAGCCCGTGGTGCGCCTCGACCCGCGCCTCATCAATGCGGAGATCCCGCCGGGTCTGGCGCGCTAAACGACTGTTCGCGGCTCCTAATGGTTGAACGTCGTCCGAACCGCTGCTACCTTCCTGGCCGCCTAACAGGAGGAGTCACTCATGCGTTCCGTGTCTTTTGTTTTTGCCGCGTCTCTCATGGTTCTGGCTTGCAGCAGCGATGACGATGGCGGTGGCACGGGTACCGGTGGCAGCGGGGCTGGCGGTTCGGGCACCGGCGGCGTCGGTGCGTTCGGTGCGAGTGGCGGCCAAGCCGGTTCGGCGGGCTCTGCAACGGGTGGCGTTGGCGCCAGCGGTGGTGCGGGCGGTACCGCCGCAGCTGGTGGGACCGGAGCAACGGATGGTGGCGTTGGCCAAGACTGCGTGAACTGTGGCAGCACGCAGTGCAAGGCGGAGAACGACGCCTGCACCGCGAGCCCAGACTGCAACAAGCTGCTGACCTGTGCGAACGGCTGTGCCGGTGATGGGACCTGTCTTCAGAATTGCATCAGCAACAATCCAGCGGGGGTTCAAGTTTTTCAGGGTGTAATCGCGTGCTTGCAGTCCAAGTGCAAGGTTGAGTGCGGCCTCTGATTCACCGCTGAGTCATTGGTCACATCGGCGCGTCCCACCTTTCGGTTGGGCGCGCCGAAACGCGTCTGGCAAAGCCCGCAAAACATTGGAAGCAATTTTTTCTGGCCGCAGGGGAGGCCTGCTGCCGAACGGCGTAGTGGGCGAAAATGGCTAGAAGCGTATTTGGCTCTGGCACCCTATTCGTGTCGCTGACGGTTGCCCTGGGCTGCAGCAGCGGCGGTGTGGGCGGAGGCGGAGCCGCCTTTTGTGTCGACGGAGGCACCTGCCCCACAGGTTTCGTTTGCAACGCCAGCGGCGTCTGCGAGCAGGTTTCGGGTACCGGAGGCGTAGGCGCAGCTTCCGGTAGCGGCGGAGCAGGCGCCGTTGGTGGTGCCGCTTCCGGTGGCGTCGGCAACAGCGGTGGATTTGGCGCCTTCGGTGGTCAGGGCGGCGTTTCTGCGAGCGGCGGAGTTGGCGCCACAGGCGGCGTTGTAGCGACGGGGGGCGTTGGCGCAACGGGGGGCGTTGGCGCAACGGGGGGCGTTGGCGCGACGGGGGGCGTTGGCGCAACGGGGGGCGTTGGCGCGACGGGGGGCATCGGAGCCACGGGTGGTATCGGGGCCACGGGTGGCATTGGGGCGACAGGTGGCATCGGTGCAACCGGCGGAGTTGGCGCGACCGGCGGCTTTGGTGCACTTGGCGGCTCAGGAGGCACCGGGGGCTCGAGTTGCCTCAACTGCCTCCAGGGTGCGTTGGGTGGCCCCTGCGCGGCGCCGGCTGCTGCCTGCCAAGCGAACTCCTCTTGCATCGCGATCTTGACCTGCGCCCAGGGCTGCCCGCCCGGTGACTCGGTCTGCGTCCAGAACTGCATCAGTAGCAACCCCGCCGGAAAGCCCGCCTTCGACGCCGTCAATCAGTGTCTGTTCGCTGCGTGCCCCGGTTGCTGAACTCAGCGCCCCGGGATGCGCGATTTCGGTGCGGCGCGACCGTGTTCAGCCCAAACGCGTCGATGCCGCGCCAAGCTGTGGAAAACATTGGGGCAAGGTTGTCAGCGGACGGCAACCTCCCGTAAAGACGCACGAATCTAACCGCACTTTGCCCCCAAGCTATCCACAGACGGTCGTCCGCAGGCCGTTGTGTTGGGTCAGGCCACGAGCAGGGGGGCCAGCGCGGAAAACACGGGTACTCGGGATTTGCCCCGCCAGATCCCCTGCCGAAACCGCGGCGGGACTGGGGGCAGCCGCCTCGAGAAGGCCTTGAGCAGCTTGCGGGTGAAGCGATCGGCGTAACTCAGCTCTAGGCCCAGCTCCCTGCGGGTCTCGCCGGGCCGACGTCCGTGCACGATGCGGGCAACCACGGCTTCGGCGTCGATGTAATCCAAGAGCCCAGGCGGTTGAAACGAGATGATGACCTCGTCCCCAGTGAGCACGGGGTCGGCTGGACCCACGAGCATTCCGTGCTCCGAGATGTCCAGGATTTGGTCCGCAACGAGCCGAAAGTCCCGCAAACGAACCACCTGGCAGCTGATTCGGGCGGTTCTGCGCACTTCACGGACCGGGGGCATATCGAGCATGGCGTTCATGGGTTGTTTCCTCGATTGAAATCGTATCGATCCCGCCCCGCCTCGGGCCAAGTCCGTTGCCACTCAGGCAGAAAAGTTAGTCGTAAGACTAACTGGAAACATCATTGGTTAGCGGAAATAGTCACAAATTTGGAAATGTATTTGACACGTATCACGTCGTGACACATGTATCACGACGTGACACGCGACGAAGACAACGACAAGGCCCCGGATTCCGCACCCGACTCCGCCCCGGACTCGGGGGACTCGGCGAAGGATGACACCCCGAAGAAAGAGCGAGTGCTGCACACCCGCATTCCCGCGGTGCTCGAAGCTGAGCTCAAGAGCGCGGCGCGCGCCCTGCGGGTGCCCGTATCGAACCTGGTGCGCACCATTCTCGAAGATGCCGTCACCATCGCCGACCGTGCTTCGGAGAAAGTCGAAGACCGCCTGTCTCGCGCGGCCAAGACCGTGCACGACGAGCGGGACCGTATTCGCACCAAGGTCAAGCCGGCGCCCCTGGCAGACGCGATTGCGTACCAGCCAGTGGTGATGGCAGCGCGCAGCAAGTGTGCGCAATGCGACGCCGCGCTGGCCAAGGGTGACGACGCCGGCCTCGTCGTGACTGCCGAGCCCGGCCGTCCGCGTTTCGTTTGCGAAGAATGTATGCCGGGCGGCGAGAGCAGCCCCAACCCCAAAGGTCGCTGACGCGATCCCAACACCGGAGAAAACCATGAACACCCAAACCGAAACCCATGACCGCAACGACTACGAACAAATCGCTGACGCCCTCACCCGCGTAGGCGCAGCCTGGGCGCGTTATGGCCTGCATGTTGCGCGCGCGTCTGTCGAGACCAGTGCTCGCACGCTCGAGCTGACGGCGACGGCCCTGGGCACTCTGGCCGAACGGGTCTCGAAGATTGACGAGGATTCCGACAAAGAGCCGGAGTCGTCCGACGTCGTCGTAGATACAACCGCTGAGCCGCGTAGCTAGTGTCGATGCCCCAGCACCGCGTCACAGGCGCGCGGAACTGCCACGCGCCTGCTCACTTCTTGCGCATTCGGCGCTTGTCTTTGCGGTCTAAGTCCTCCCACGCGCAGTCGCCCTGCGCGTCGGAGGCAGCCGTGCCCTTCAGGTCCATTACGTCTTCTTTGATCTTGAACTCGAACTTCTTGGTACCACTCGTCATCTTCATTTCGAGGGATACCCAGCTGTCTTCCGTCAGCGGCATGTTCAAGTCCTCTTTTTCACCATCAAGCGCATAGGACCCTCGGTAGGAGTACTTGGCTCCCACGATGCGATCCTCCTTCACCTTGATGACCAGCTTCTCCGTACTCTTCGAGTTCATGCCGTCGTAGCTGGACTCGAAGAAACTGCATACGCCCGTGCGAGGTTCCCGCGCCGGCGGTGGCGCGTCCGCGTCCGGGTATGCGGTGACGCCGGGGGGCAAAGCCACTTGGGTCGGTTGCTCCTCCACGACCGCCGAGGCTTTGGGCTTTGCCGAGGCGGTCTTTTCCGGAGCGCTCGGCAGCGGTTTCTTCTTCTCGTCGCAGCCCGTGCTGATGAACAGCGCACAAGACAAAAACACAAGTGCAGTCCGCATCGGTCCCACAAACCTATCAGACCCTTTGGGCCAGTGGGCGCCGAAAATTCGAGCTGTGCGACCTGTTCAGCGTGGCACCGGCGGCGCGCTCGTGGTGCTGCCCGCGCCCCAGAACTTCAATCCGGCGGGCGCGTTTGGGATTGCGATGGGTGTCGTTTGGTTGCTCGTGCCCTGGAAGGTGATTGCGAAGAGCTCGCCCGCGGTTGTGAAGCCGTAGGCCTTGCCGGCCCAGAAGCCCAAGCCGAAGACGCCGTCGTGGGCAACGCTGCCGAGATTCGTCAACACCGTGCCCGTCTTGGGATCGATCTCCACGATGCAGTCGAGCTTGTCGCACTGCCCGCCCTTGACGGTCAGATAGGTGCCGCCGCCGATCACCGAGACCACGTCGCCGCTGGAGATCAGACCGCCAATCAGTGCTCCTGCCTTGACCACTGTGATCGCGCCGCTCGCCGTGTCGATCCGTACGTAGTCGGTATTTTCGTAGCCCACCAACGCTTCCGCGCTGGGGTCCAAGGTGCCCTGGGGCACGAAGGAGAGGCTGTTGGGGAACGGCCCTCCGGAGGCGACTAGCTGGCAGTTCGCGGTCTTGGTGTCGATGCGATACAGCCCCTTCTCGGTCGTCGCGAACATGTTGGAGTCTTTGTCCAAGGCGATGTCCCACACGCTCGAGCAGCCCTGAAATGGCCCGATGGTGGTCACCGCATTGGTGTCGGGATCGAGGCGGTACAGATCGTCCGGACCGTGACCAAAGACTTCCGACGGGCCCGTGGGCGGAGTGCCGCCGGTGCCCGCCTCGAGCACGACGCCGCCGGTTCCACTCGTCGCGCCGCTTCCGCCAGTTCCGCTCGTCGCACCCGTGCCCGCCTCGAAGCCGGCGCTGCCGCCAACTGCGCCCCCACCGCCGCTGGTGCCGGAGCAGCCAGCCAACGAAAGCGTCGCCATTGCGATCGCTGCACCGAGTACCCGTGAAGAAACCATCGGGCCCAAGCCTGAAACAGAACGCCAGCCGCGTCACGCGAAACCGCCGAATTGGCGGGGATTGTCGGGTTCTGCTTGCGCGCCCCGCCTCGAGGCGCGCGAAAGATCGGGGCAAGCGCGTGCTATCGTGAGCCGTATGAAACCGTCTCGAGTTCTGGCTGCTGCGACTCTAGTCTTCAGCGCCACCCTGGTTTCCTGTGGGTCTGACGACGACGGGGGCGGCGGAGGAGGTGGAGCCGGTGGTGGTGGGCTCGGCGGTAGTGGCAATCCAGGCGACACGGAGCCTGCAGACATGAACGGCATGACGGCTGCGCACAACGCCGCCCGCGCGGCGGTGAGCCCACCTGCGTCCTCGCCAATCCCACCCCTGGCCTGGTCTGGTGTCCTAGCCAAGGTTGCCCAGGACTACGCGAACAAGTGCATCTGGGGCCACTCCAAGAACCAATACGGCGAAAACCTGTACGCGAGCACGAACTCATCAACGCCCAAGCAAGTAGTCGACTCTTGGGTGAGCGAAGCTGCGGACTACGACTACGCGAGCAACAGCTGCTTCCAGGTCTGCGGACACTACACCCAAGTCGTGTGGGCAACGAGCGCCCGCGTCGGTTGCGCCAAGAAGACCTGCACCACAGGTTCACCCTTCGGCGGTGGCTCCTGGGAGCTCTGGGTCTGCAACTACGACCCCCCCGGCAACTTCAGCGGCAAAAGGCCATACTGACTCCCAAGCAGTTCGGTTTTGGTTTTTGGAGTCGACGCGCTTGTGACGCGCTTCGTGATGCCCGACGGGGCAATGCCCGAAGGGGCAACACCCGAAGGGGTGAGCCCTGGCGCACACTAGGCCGCTGCTCCCGCGCTAGGCCAAGCTGGCGCAGGACCGCGCGCTCAACCGCCCCAGCGGTCCCGCCACTGCCGGATGGGTTGTTCTACTTGGACTTGCTTGAGCAAACTGCCGCTGCATCGAGCGAAGCCAGTACGCATAGAAGAGACAAGGGGGGCGTATGTCGTGAATATAGGTCATTGGCACTGCTAGCGCCAAAGGTCTGCGCCATGCCGAAACCCGGATGAGCGTGGCGCGGGCTTCACCTAGGGGCACTGCCAACGGGCTTTCGTACCGTTCTGACTGCAGGTGCATTGTGAAGCGCCATAGATGCACACCACATCACCGGCTGCATTGCAGTTGCTGCCACTCGAAGGCTTCGAGTCCGGACAGCTTAGGCAGTTCCAACCGCCGTAGTAGGAATTGCACGCGCATGTCCGTGCGCCGTAGCGACACAAGCTCTTTGGCGAAGAGCAAGGACTTGCGAAGCTGGGCTGGGAGTCCGGGCAAGCGTTGCACTTCCAATGGTTGCTGAAACACGTGCACTGGGCGTTGCCGTACTCGCAGTTTCGCCCCCAAGATGAGCAGCCGTTTCCATTGCCCGGATGGGTCGATGGACAATCGGCGGCGGAACCACCACTTCCACCGGTCGCCCCACCCCCCGTGCCACCCGTTGCGGGCGCGCCCCCCGTTGCCGGCGTGCCGCCCGTTGCGGATGTGCCCCCCGTTGCGGGCGCGCCCCCCGTTGCGGGCGTGCCACCTGTTGCGGACGCGCCCCCCGTTGCCGGTGTGCCGCCGCTTGCCGGCGTTCCTCCGGATGCAGCACCCGCTGTGTTTCCGCTTCCAGAGCTACCACTTGCACCCCCAGCTGCGGCGGTGCCTCCGGAGCCGGAGCCCGCATAGCCACCGGCACTTCCGGCCGCTGCGCCTGCGGAGCCCCCCGCGGCCGCGCCGTCAGACTCATCCAGAGTTGGCTCTTCGATACCCAGAACCGATTGGCAAGACAGTGCCACGATGGCAGCGGCGGCCGCGCCGAGGCAACGAAGGAACGCAGAGTGAACCAAGCTACCAGGAGTCTAACCGGCGCAGCGTGCGAGCGCCAAGGACAGCATCGCGGACTTTTGCGCGCTCCAACGAGGCGTTTCGCTCCGGGGTGCGAGTCACACCTACGTAGTGCGCCCCTGACAACCAAAGTGGTGAGCTAGCAGGTCGGGCAGCCATTGCAGGGCGCGTTGGTGCAGTCGATTGCTACCGCGTTCCCCCCACAACTAGGCTGGCAACGGTTGCTGCCACACAGCAACTGGGTCCCGGTGCAGGAGTTGTTTCCGCTGGCGCAAGCGAGAATGCATACTCCGTCGCCGCACTTGACCATCGAGTCCTGGCACGATGCTTCGCCGATGCATGTGACTCTGCAGGTCGATGACGCTGGGCATGAAACGGTCGTGCCGCGACAGCTGTCTTTTCCAGAGCAAACGACCTGACACTCGAATCCCGTGGGGCAAGTGACGGCTGTGGCGTTGATGCAGGACGCTTGGCCCGTGCAATGGATCGTGCACTTGTTCGCGGGTGAGCAACCACCGGTACATACGCTTGGGCATGCGCCACCCGGCGGTGTTGGGCTCTGACCGCAAGTCAGGCCACCGGTACCGCCGGTGCCCCCCGTTGCGCCACCGGTCCCGCCCGTCGCACCACCCGTGCCGCCTGTCGCGCCGCCAGCGCCGCCCGTCGCGCCACCGCTGCCACCTGTCGCCGCGGTCCCGGCGGTGCCACCTGTCGCTCCTGCGGAGCCGCCTGTCGCCGCTCCGCCCGCGCTGCCCCCGCTCGCGCCGCTTCCCCCGATACCGCTTGCGCCAGAAGCGCCACCTCCAGCCGTGGCCCCGCTACCGGCTGAGCCCGCCGCGCCACCACCCGCAGACGCGTCGCCCTCGTCCAGCTTGGGGTCCTCGATCCCCAGCACGGATTGGCAAGCGAGCAGGCCTACTCCGCTCAGGAGTGCCCAGCAGCGTCGGTTCAAGGAATGCAAAGGCAACCTGGAAACTCTACCCGCAATTGGCGCCGCTTGCATCGCTTGGACACCGTCGGCGCCGAACCCGTTGTTCCATTCGGCTACCCGGAGCCGGCGCCACAGCGTGGCATAGTTCGAGAGTAGTGGCCCTCACTGTAGCAGGGCCGCGACCCCAACCAATCCCAGGCCCGCAGGCTGCTCGGGGGCAACCCTGATACGTGGTGAGCGCCGAGGCCTACAGCGCTCCCAGAGCGACCAGCACCAGCTCGAGTTGTTCAGCGCTTTTGTCGGCATGGGCGTCCTGCACGAAGCGGTAGCCGAGGATTTCGAATTCGCAGTCCTTCTCCTCGGAGAACGCGAAGATTGCCTGGGAGCTCGGGCAACGAAAGCGGGCGAAGTGCACGCGCTCCAGATCCGAGCGCCACATGCTGCCAATGCGGGAGATCTCCGTGAACTTCAGGAACGGTTTCGCGCTCGCGTCGAGTTCCCCGACGCTTTCGACGAACGTGCACCTGTCGACTTGCTGCTTGACCAACTCCGCGCGGGCCGCGTCCGTTGGCGTACCGATCTCGGTTGCCGCTCCGGCAAGGTCTTCGTCGCTTGGCTTGGCGAAGCAAGCTTGGGCATCGCTGCTGTCACCGAGCCCGAGGACGAAGCGGTTCACCGCGCACATCATCAACGCTTTGGGTTCGTGGCTGGTGGGTCCCGAATGCGGCGCGGTGACTCGGCCGTCTGAGCTCTTGGCCTCGAGTTTCTTTGACGCGCGATCTGCCCACTTGGCGATCATGTAGGCTAGCGCATGCCGCCCGCTGCTGTCCCAGCCGTCGCGGTGCGGAGTGGTCTTCTGGTCGCCGGTGTCGCCCATCAGTGCCTGCAGCGTCTGGTCCGCGCCCCAGAACTTGTTGGTGCGCGCGGCTTGGGACAGTTCCGAGAGCGCCAATGCCATTCGCTGTTGAAGTGGCGGGCGAGGGGCGTTGGGGTCGCACTCAGGGACCTGGGGTGGCTGCTCGCCCGAATGATTGGCGTGGGATTTGGCGCTGGGTGCGCAGGCTGCGCAGAGGATGAGCAGAGTGGCTGAGCCACGACGGATAGACGTGGTCGCCCTCAGTGCGCAGCGCTCCGTTTTGGCAGCCGTGATCGACACTGCGGCTCTCGAAACTACCATCACCTGGTGGCGCGGGGACTCGCGGACTGCGCATTTGACGGGCATCAACCTTGGGAGGAACCGACGTTGTTGCCCGGGTGTGCCAGGGGCTGGGGCTGGCACAGCGGAACGACCCCAAAGAACTCGGGGGTTTTCCCGCCCCCGGGTCGCCTTGCAGCTGGCCCGCGGCTTGCTTATTCCCACGGGGTGACTATCAAGAGTTGGCTTCGGGCCGTTGGGTTCTTGGGAGGGTTCGGTGCTGTCGTGGCGGTCAGCGGTTGCGGGAGTCGCATCGACCCTGGGGCTGGACTTGGCGGAGACGGCGGAGTCGACTGCGGCAACGGCGTCTGCGATCCCGACGAGGATCCCACGAGCTGTCCGTCGGATTGCGCTGACGACTGCGGCAACGGCAAGTGCGATCCGGGCGAGGAGGGTTCTTGCCCCAAGGATTGTTCGGGGACCTGCGGCAATGCTGTGTGCGATCCCGGCGAGACCATGGAGTCTTGCCCGCAAGATTGCGGCAACGGCTATTGCGGAGACAAGGTCTGCGACCCCAAGACGGAAACTGCCGAGAGCTGCCCAACGGATTGCGGAGCGGGCTACTGCGGGGATACCGTTTGTGGACCGGGCGAAGATCCGTGGACCTGTCAGGAGGATTGTGGCTTCTGCGGGGACGGTCAATGCGGCGTTGGCGAAAACGAGAAGAACTGCCCAGTAGATTGCGAGAAGCCTTCCTATTGCGGGGATGGCCAATGCGGCCCGGGAGAGAACGAGAAGAACTGTCCTCAGGACTGCTACAAGCCGGGCTACTGCGGGAACCTGGTGTGTGAGCCCGGTGAGAACGAAAAGAACTGTCCCATCGATTGTGAAGACAAGCCGTATTGCGGTGATGGGAAATGCGGTCCGGGAGAAAACGAGAAGAACTGTCCCCAGGACTGCTACAAACCTGGCTACTGCGGGAACCTGATTTGCGAGCCGGGAGAAAACGAGAAGAACTGTCCCATCGATTGCGGCAAGCCTGGCTATTGCGGCGACAAATACTGCGACCCAAAGACCGAGAATCCATTCAACTGTCCTCAAGACTGCGGCAACATTGGTTACTGCGGTGACGGCCAGTGTGGCCCCGGAGAAAACGAGAAGAACTGTCCCCAGGACTGCTACAAACCTGGCTACTGCGGGAACCTGATTTGCGAGCCCGGAGAGACTCCGCAGAACTGTCCCGTTGACTGCTACAAGCCGGGCTACTGCGGTAACCAGGTATGCGAGCCCGGAGAGACTCCGCAGAATTGCCCCATCGATTGCGGCAAGCCGGGCTACTGCGGCGATAGCTATTGCGATCCCACTTCCGAAAACCCCTACAACTGCCCGCAGGATTGCGGATTCCCGAACTATTGCGGTGACCAGATCTGTGGTCCAGGGGAGACGCCGGACAATTGTCCCATCGACTGTTGGAAGCCGAGCTACTGCGGCGACAACTACTGCGACCCGAATACGGAGAACTCGAAGAACTGCCCGCAGGATTGTGGCTTTGGCTACTGCGGCGACTACGTTTGCGGTCCAGGTGAAAACGAGAAGAACTGCCCGATTGACTGCGGCTACGGCGGCTACTGCGGAGATAGCTACTGCAATCCGAACACCGAAAACCCCTACAATTGTCCTCAAGACTGCGGCTATGGCGGCTACTGTGGTGACAGCTTCTGTGGTCCTGGCGAAAACCAAAAGAACTGCCCCGTGGATTGTTACTCCAGTGGCTACTGCGGTGACACGATCTGCGGTGCAGGAGAGAACTCCTACAACTGTCCGATCGACTGCGGCTATGGCGGTTACTGCGGCGACTACGTGTGTGGTCCGGGTGAGAGCCCTTACAACTGCCCGATCGACTGCGGCTATGGTGGCTACTGCGGCGACTACGTCTGCGGACCTTACGAGGACCCGTTCAACTGCCCGATCGACTGCGGGCCTATGCCTCCCCCTCCGCCTCCGTCCTATTGCGGGGACAACATCTGTGATCCAGGTGAGTGGGGCTGGTGCGTGCAGGACTGCGGCGGCGTGGGCGGTACGGGCGGAGGCGCCGCCGGCGCTGGGGGCGGGTTTCCGGCGGGCGCTGGCGGATTCGGCGGATTTCAACCCTGAGCCAGGATCGGCTCGCCCCGGACCCCGCGGGTGGGCTGTGGCATAGGTGCACGCCGCCTTCTTGAATCCGCACGTCTGCGTCGGGCATCTTGCCCTGGTTGGCCTTAGAGCGATAGCGATACGCACCGAACTGAGGTTCGATGCCATCGAAGCCGGCGATGCCTCGAAGGAGCCCGTCGAGTTGGGCTTCCGAATCTCGCTCGAACTTGATGGTGTACTCGAAGGACACTAATCAGTTGGTTCGACGTCCAGCTCGAGAGAGAGGAATGGGCCGCTCTTACCCTGACGCTGATAAGCACGGACCGCGTAGGTTCCCTCGTCGCCGCTGATGTCACCGGTCCAAACAGGTGTGTTTTCTGCAATCCTGCCTTTTGCCGGGTTGAGGGCGCCCTTGAAGGCTTCGGGCGGATAGGTGTTGCTGCCCCGTTCCCTTGGCGGCGCCAAAGAAAGCACGAGCAGCTTGTCCCGCTTCCACGCAGAGATGGTGTACGGCTTGCCCGCGATGCGCCCCTCGCCCTCCATGTCAGGTTGGCTGGGTTTGCGCTTGTTCTTGTTGTCGAAGAGCTGCCCCCGATGGCGATCCTTGGACATGGGCGGAGTCAAGCACGAGTGGCGGGCTTTCGCCTATGCCAGAAATGGTGATTGTCGCGGCGTCCGCTAGAACATCCAGCCGACGGTCCAATCGAAGCGAATCACCGTGCGGGTCCAAGGCGCCAGACGGCCCTTGGGGTCGAAGTCCGTGCGGGAGCCGAGGCCGAAGCTGGGCGTGAGTTCGACCCGGCCGATGGCGAACCGCCAGCCCAGGCCGCCGACCACGGACAGACCGATATTGCCCCCGACCCACGGCATTCGGCAACGTCGTGCCGCCGGAGTCGCAATCCGGAACATGCTCCGGTGCGTCCGCAGCGAGCCCGACCAGGGACGCCAGGTGGCCGCCCGCGGAGTAGCTGGTGACCGCAATTCGATTGGGGTCGATGCCGTATTCGTCGGCGTGGGCTCGCAAGTAGGCTAGCGCGCATACGCAGTCTTGAACCGCGCGCGGATACACGCCGGCGGAGCCAAGGCGATAGTTGATGGATACCGCGACCCACCCGGAGCGGGCCATGCGGATCGCCGCGCCGCGGTAGGCGTTCTTGCTGCCGAAGCGCCACGCGCCACCATGGATCATCACGATGGCGGGGCTTCCTGCCGGCTCGCCGGCAGGAAGGTAAATGTCCATCTTGGTTTGGTTGCCGAAGCGATCGTCGTAGGAAACGTCGAGGATCTCCGCCGGTGCAGAACAGCCGACCAGGGACAGACCGACCGCGAGTGCAGACAGCAGGGAGCGCATTGTCCGCCCATGTTGCGAGTGGCGTGCCAGTCAGCTCGAGGGCTGTCGCAAGCTTTCCCTCGGCGCTATTGCCTCAAACCGTTGCGGTCTTGCAACGGTGGTTCGCGATGCGCCATGAATCCCAGTTCACAATCGCTCTAGAGGGCCGGTCGCTTTTCCACTACGGCAATGGTCGCAGTGGTCTTGGAAACCAGCTTCCACTCGCCATCGTTTGCGCACTCGATCTCGGACTCGACGACGCTGAAGCGTGAACCCGGCTTGAGCACCTTGGACTTGCACCTCAGGCGCTGCCCCTTGGCGGCCCGCAGCAAGTTGATCTTGAACTCGGCGGTCAGCACGATTTGCCCAGGCCCAATCATCGTGGCTGCGGCGCCGCCGGCGGTGTGGTCGGCCATGGTTGCCTGCAGACCCGCATGCACGAAGCCGTCCTGCTGCAAGTGCCGGGGCTCCAATTCGAGAGTCGTTTCACACGCTCCGGCGCTCACGCTTGCCAGGCGCATGCCGAGGCTCGAAATGAACGGCGCTGCATTGAAGATCCGCTCGATCTCCTCCTTTGGCAGTTCGTGGAACTTCGGCACGGCGGTCTCTTCACGCTGACTAGCGTGTCCCCCGACACCTTTAAGCGAAATCCCGCCGAGGGGCTAGCCGCGCGACTGCTTCTTGTCCAGGTGGTAGGTGAGCGCCGCGGCGATGCAGCAGGAGAGCTCCTCTTTGGGTACAGCATCGCCTTGATCGAATACGATCGCGCGATTGCCTTCGAACTTGAAGCGTTTGGGGAACATCTCGCGAAAGGACTCGACCAGGTTGGTCTGACAATGAAAGTAGATCGCGTACTTTTCCGGCGCTGAGGCCTTCCAGCCGACGCGGATGGTGGTGCCGCTCTTGGTCTCGCTCGTAACGTACGCCGGCTCGCCCCACTTGAGCGTCTCCTCGAGCTTCCCCACTCCATCCGTGAACTTTGCAGTGCCCAAGATCAGCTTGCGCAGTGCCAGAAGCTTGCGCCGTGGCTTCGGCGGGTAGCTCTCGAAGGTCGCAGCGACCCCGGGGTGCTTGATCGACTTCATTCCCCACAAGTCTACTTCGTCGCGCCGCGGCACGTGGGCCGAACTTAGGTTGGTTGCTCCAGCGAGCCGCTCTGCCTTCGCAGAGCACCCCGCGTTTCGTTTCCGCGTTCGTTGCTGTAGCCTCGCCGTCCGATGGGCAACTCGACGAGCGAAGGGTCAATCTTCACCATCTACGGCGCGACCGGAGATCTATCGCGGCGCAAGCTGCTGCCGGCGCTGTACCGAAACCACGCGGCCGGACAGATCGACCCCCGAGTTCGCATTCTCGGTGTGTCGAGAGCCGAGCTGGACGACGAAGCGTTTCGAAAGCTGGCGGCCGAGGCACTGAAAGCCGCCAACATCAGCGGAGACGCAGTGGCGCCTTTTCTCGCGCGCTTGCACTTCCTCTCTGCACCCGCTGGGGATGCTTCCGACTTTCGCAACTTGGCCGACAAGCTGGCGGAGCTGCGGCGAGAGCACCACATACCGGAGAATTACTGCTTCTACCTATCGCTTCCCCCACGAGTCTTTGCCGACACCATCGCTGGGCTGGGGGCGGTGGGCCTCAACCTGACCAACGACGCCGGTTGGACCCGTATCGTGATCGAAAAGCCTTTTGGCACGGATCTGAAGACCGCTCGAGAACTCAACGAGACGATCCACGAGTACTTCACCGAAGAGCAGATCTATCGCATCGACCACTACCTCGGGAAAGAGACGGTTCAGAACCTGTTGGTGTTTCGTCTCGCCAACGCCTTCATCGAATCGTCCTGGAACCGCGAACGGGTGGAACAGGTCCAGATCACCGTGGGTGAAAGCCTCGGCGTCGGCTCTCGAGCTGGCTACTACGACCACTCTGGAGCCTTGCGCGACATGGTGCAAAACCACATCACGCAGCTCATCTCTCTCGTGGCCATGGAGGTGCCGACATCCTTTTCGGCGAGCGCCATTCGCTACGAAAAGCTCAAGGTGCTCAAGTCGATTCAACCCATTCAGTGCAAGAACGTGGTCCGTGGCCGCTACACTGCCGGCATGATCGAGGGGCGGGAAGTTCCGGGCTACCTCGACGAGCCGGGCGTGCCGGCGGACTCGCAAACCGAGACCTTCATCGCTTTGAAAATGGGCGTGGACTCATGGCGCTGGCAGGGGGTGCCGTTCTTCATTCGAACTGGCAAGCGCATGCCAGCCAAGAGTTCGCAGATAGCGGTGCGGTTTCGAGGTGCGCCGGTTCGCTTCTTCGAACGTTTGGGGTGTTCTCAGGACACTGCAGACGTGCTGACCATCACGCTGCAGCCGAACGAAGGTTTTGCGTTTCACTTCGACATCAAAGTGCCCGGTGACCCACTCTGCCTCGAGCGCGTTCCTTTGAAGTTCGCCTATGGCGATCACTTCCACGGCGCGATGCCCGAGGCCTACCAAACCCTGTTGCTCGACGTTCTCAACGGTGATCAGACGCTCTTTGTTCACGGCGATGAGGTTGAGGAATCTTGGCGTGTGTACGAGGGCCTGCTTCAAGAACCCCCACCCGTGCACGACTACGTGGCTGGGACCTGGGGGCCGCCCGAGGCAGAAGGCCTGGCCATCCCCGAAAGCGACCTGTGGCAGCTACGAAATGACTGACGCGTTGCTCCCCGAGGTGGTGGCTTTGTCCAGCGCTGACTTCGCCTCGGGCGCCGCTGAACGGATCGCGGTTGCGATTGGCCGGGCGATCCAGGCGCGCGGCGAATGTCGACTCGGCCTGGCCGGTGGCGGCACTCCGCGCCCGATCTACGTAGCCCTTGCGGAGCGCGAAGATGTGGACTGGAGCAGAGTCAGCGTCTTTTTCGGAGATGAACGCGCCGTCGGTCCCCAAGACGAGCACAGTAACTACCGTATGGTGCGCGACGTATTGCTCCAGCCCGTGACCATTGCCGATGATCGAGTTTTCCGCGTCGAGGGGGAGCGCCCGCCCCTCGAGGCTCGGGCAGCCTACGAAGCCACCCTGGGCGAAGAGCCTCTCGATGTGCTGCTACTGGGCATGGGCGGAGACGGTCACACGGCGTCGGTTTTCCCTGGGCCCGAGCTCGACCCTTTGGCGCCCGAACGGGTCATCGTGACCCAGAGCCCGATTCCGCCCACGGCGCGGATCTCGCTGTCGCTTCGCGCGATCAACGAAGCCGGCCAGGTCGTTCTGCTCGTAGCAGGTAGCTCCAAAGCCGCACGGCTCGCGGAAGTGCATCAACAGATGAAAGACGGCGCCCCAGCACTCCCCGCTGCCCATGTGGCTCCGCACAGTGGTCAATTGGTTTGGATCGTCGATAGAGACGCCGCTGCCGCACTCTCTGAGATAGTGAGACGAAAATGAACGACAAGAAACAGTTCGGAATGATCGGAATGGCGGTCATGGGTCGCAATCTGGCGTTCAACCTGCTCGACCACGGCACTAGCGTGGCGGCCTACAACCGCGACCCTGCGCTGACCGAGACTGCGGTTACCGAAAGTGGTGGCAAGCTGCTGGCCACCAAGAGCCTCGAAGAGCTCGTCGCAGCGGTGGAGCGACCCCGCAAGATCATGATGATGATCAAAGCCGGAAAGCCCGTGGACAGCGTGCTCGGTCAGCTGCAGCCGCTGCTCGAACCCGGCGACATCGTGATCGATGGCGGGAACTCATTTTTCGAGGACACGCGTCGGCGTGAGAAGCTGTACGCGGACGCAGGACTGAAGTTCTTTGGATCCGGCGTGTCTGGCGGGGAAGACGGCGCGCGCTATGGTCCGTCTTTGATGCCGGGAGGCGACCCGAAAGCATACGCCGAGCTGGAACCGATCTTCCAAGGCATCGCGGCCAAGACGGATTCGGGGCCGTGCGTGGCGCATTGTGGTCCGGATGGTGCGGGGCATTTCGTGAAGATGGTGCACAACGGTATCGAGTATGCCGACATGCAGTTCATCGCCGAGGCCTACGACATCCTTTCCCGGGTGGGTGGGCTCAGTCCGGCTGCCCTCGCCGAGGTGTTCGGCAAGTGGAATGAAGGCCCCCTGGAGTCGTTCCTCATCGAGATCACCGCGAAGATCTTGGCGGTCAAGGACGCAGATGGCAGCGCGCTGGTCGACCAGGTGCTCGACAAAGCGGGCCAGAAAGGGACCGGGCGCTGGACGGCCCAGGTGGCGCTGGAGCACGGGGTGCCCATCCCCAGCATTGCGGCAGCCATCGATGCCCGGGTGCAATCGAGTCGGAAGTCGGAACGGGTGGCGGCGTCCAAGGCGCTTCAGGGGCCCACTCCGTCTCGATACGACGGCAGAGTCGACGACCTGGTGCAGCAAGTGCACGACGCGCTCTACGCCGCCAAGATCGCTGCTTACGCTCAAGGCATGGATCTGATCGCCCGGGTCGGGCGCGAATTCGACTGGGGCGTGAACTTGGCTGAGATGGCGCGGATCTGGAAAGGCGGATGCATCATTCGCGCGCGCTTCCTCGACACCATCATGACGGCGTTCAAGCAAGACCCAAATCTGCCGAACCTGATGCTCGATGCGACCCTTCGGGATGGCTTGCAGAGTCGCCAGGCCACTTGGCGCAACGTGGTCGGCCTCGCGCAGCAGCACGGCATCCCCGTGGGCGGCCTGGCTTCAGGATTGACCTATTGGGACAGCTACCGCACCGCCGTGCTGCCCCAGAATCTCACCCAAGCGCAGCGGGACGCTTTTGGCGCCCATACCTATCAACGCCGCGAAGATCCTGACGGCCCCTTCGTTCACACGGACTGGCTCGATTAGAGCCAGTGAGCGGGGCGCGGCGCAGTCGGTGCGCGGCGCAGTCGGTGCGCGGCGCAGTCGGTGCGATACGCGGCGGAGCACTCAGCGCCTCGAATTCAGAGTTGTCAGCGCAACACTGGATTCGGCTGACGGGTCTCCGCACCGGCGTGCCCCGCAGGCGAGAGCTGTCGCGCCGCGGCTGCGAGCGCCAACGCAGCTCTGTTGCCACCCACACACAAAAACAAACCTAGCGGTGTGAGGGGCTCAGCCCTCTTCTTCGTCGTCGTATTCGCCGGCTTCTTCGGCCTCGAATTCGGCGGCGGCTTCGGCTTTTCCGGCCATGTAGGCGTCTTCCAGAGACTTGCCACGGCGGATTTCGAGTAGGCCGGCGTCCATGTGGAAGAGGTAGGGCACGATGGTCGCGTTCAGGCTCGACGCGGACCAGCTGCCGGAACCTCGGGCAACCAGCGTCTTGCCCTCCCAGGTCATCTCCAACTCCGGGTGGTTCGCTTCGAGTTGCGCCACGTCCACGGCCTTTTCGACACTGAAGCGCATCACGAGCCCTTGCTCCGTGACGTCGGCCATGGAGCCGCTCTGAATGCAGCGCCCGCGCTCGATGAAGACGACGTGGTCGCATAGGGCTTCGAGCTCGAGCAGATTGTGGGAGCTGACCACGAGGGTGCGCTTGCCACGGTGGGAGGCGAACACGTCGCGCATGCGAACGACCAGCTCGGGATCGAGACCGCTGGTGGGCTCGTCGAGCAGGACCAGCTTGGGTGAGCCCAAGAGCGCCTGGGCGATGGCGACGCGTCGCCGCATGCCGTGAGACAAGCTCTTGATGCGAGCATCAGCGCGATCTTTGAGAGCGACTTCGTCCAGGCGCGCATCCACGTCTTTGATCGCATCGGCTTTGGACAGACCTTGCAACCTTGCGTAGTGGGTTAGCAGCTGGCGCAGCGAGACGTGGGGGCTGAGCTCGCAATCTTGGGGCAGTACGGTGAGCAGACCCGGGTGCGTCTGGGGCGCGAGGGGGCCGCGACCTAAAATGCTCACCTCTCCAGCGTTGGCGCGAATCATACCGCCAACGATCCCGAAGGTCGTCGTCTTGCCAGCGCCGTTGGGGCCGATGAAGCCGCAGATGACGCCGTCGGGAACCTCCAGGTCGAGCCCATCGAGAGCCACGGTTCGCCCGTAGTTCTTGAACAAGCCGTCGATTTTGAGTGCCGCAGCGCTCATGCGTCCCTCGTCGAAAAGCGCCAGAAGCCCAAGAAGAAGAAGGTCAGGCCTATCGAGATCAGGCCGACCATCGCCGTGGTGCTCTCCAGGATGCCCGGGTGCCACAGGTACAAGTGGTGCCCGCTCGGGAACAGCTTGGCCAAGGCGCCAAACACGGGTGGCGAGATGTCCGCGATCGGTTCGAATTGGATCACGCTGCCGCCCAAAGAGGCCATGAACATCAGCGCAAGGGCCAGGCCACCGGCGCGGAAGCGCGTGCGCGTCAACTGGGACGCACACATCGCCATGCCCAGATAGGAAAAGCTGTAAACGATGGTGCGGCCCGAGATGCGCAAGAGCCACAGCGCGGTTTGGCCGACACGCATGTCGTCGAGAAAGACGAGGCCCATCAACCAGCAACCAATCGCGCCTACGAGCACGCCGACCGCCATGAGGCAGGTTTGGCCAATCAGTTTGCCGAGCGCCCAACTGATTCGATCCGTGCGGAACAAGGAAAAGCGAACCGCGCCGCTGCTCAGATCGCCACTGATCGCGTCGGCCGAAGTGAACAAGACCAAGAGCGGCACGAAGTTCATTGCCAGCCAACCATAGAAGAGTGCCATCGGTGGAATGCCAACGATGGCTTCCGCAACCTGTTCGTCACCCGCTAAGGCTCCGACCAGTCGACCCATGCCGGGGCTCTCCATCAGCTGCTTGACGTCGACGGCTTGGCCCACTTGTTCTTCGAGGCGCTCTTGAATCGCGGTGAGCACTCGAATGAAGATCCCCGAAGCTCCCAGCGCGCCCGCGAAGTACAGGGCGAAGAGCACGATGGCTCTGCGCGATTTGAGCGACTCCACCAGGTCGAAGGCGGCCACGAGGCGGATACTGTGGGCGTGAGTCATGGGGAAAAGGGCGGGGTTGCGGGTCGGAGCTGCAGCACTAGATTTATTTGAATATGGAGTGAAGGCGCAGTGTTTCGACTAGTTGTGGCGCAGTGTTAAGAAGTGTTTGGGGGGCGTGCGTTCTCGCGAAACCGCCTTAGACTGAAATACATGAAGAGCCAAGCAAAGGAACGAACAAGCCTGCATCGTCGCGTCGCTTTTGCCGCCGCCGGCGCCATTGCCCTGTCCGGGGCGGTCGCCTGCGCCGCCAATGTGGACGAAAAGCCGAAGGAGCAGGAGGTCGCTGCCAAAGACCTCTCCGCCGACCAGTCCGCGAGAGCCCATCGCCACTACCGCAGCCCCGTCAACATCATCATCGACGCGGCCCGGGCCAAGGCCGACCTGACTCCCGCCCAGGCGACGAGCCTGACCACCATCGAGGCAGAGCTGAGGCTCGACCACGAGAGCAAGCGTGAGCTTGGTAAGCGACTCAAGAAGTCGGCTATCGCGGTGGTGCGTTCGGGCGACACCAACTCGAAGGATTTCGAGCAGAGCGTCAGCGAAGCGCTCAGCGCGATGGAAGAGCGCATGCAGCAAAAGGTCGACGCCGCGGAGGAAATCCACGGCACTCTGGACGAGAGTCAGCGAGCTGCTGTCGCCACGGTGTTGCGCGCCGAGATCGACAAGAAGTTCGGTCCACGTCGGGAAGCCGACAAGCGCCGCAAGGACGGAATCAGGAAGTTCACCGCGCAGCTGATGCTCTCGACCTTTCAGATCGACAAGCTCAAGGCGATCAAGAAAGAAATGATGGGCGAGAAGGAGCGACTGCGTCCGACTCGGGCCGAGTTGAACCAGCTCGTCGACGCTTTCGAAGGCGAAGACTTCCGCACGGCGCTCAATTCGTATCACGCCAAGAAGGTCAAAGTGCTGCGACAGCACTTCGCCGACGCGGGTCAGCGCACGGACACGATCTTGTCCGTGTTCACACCCGAGCAGCGCGGCCTGATGGCGGACATGATCCAAGAGGGCCCCAAGAAGGTCATGCTTGGTGAAAAGGTGCAGCCCGCCGTCGAAAAGTAAGCGCGCCCGTGCGAGTAGCTGCCCGGCCCTTCTCGGAGGGACCGGGCAGTTTGCTCTTGTGTTTTTGGGGTCGGTTCTCTGGGCCTTGCTGGGCCACTACTCTCGTGCGGGGCCAAGCCGGGCCACTACTCTCGTGCGGGGCCAAGTCGGGTCAGTTTGGTGCTGGCGTCGGCACGGGCGCCACGGGCGTGTCGTCGGGCGGTGGATAGCTGGTCGGGGGCGGTGGTTCGGGCCCGGGCTCGGTCACGAGGGGCGCGTCGCCTAGCTGCTCTTCGTCTTCTTGCGGGCGCTCATACTCTTGTGGGTCCACCGCGGGCTCGTGGCGTCGCCTGGGTTCAGCGGACCAAACGTTGATCGGGAACTTCAGGAGCAACCCGACCTCACCATAGACTTCGGTCTCATCGCCGCTGAGGATCCATCCGTGACCACCGTAGAGGTGGATGGCCGCCATTGAGAGCAGGAACCGTCCGCGTACTCCGCTCCAATCCGTGTCGCCGTAGCTGCGCACGTAGCCGACATCCAGCCCGAAAATGGTCACGCCGAACTCGGCGCCGGCGCTCCAGCGTGTGGTGTCCGAGCCGAAGTCGCGCAGCAGGTCCGTGTACACTCCAGCCCATTTGGCGCTCCGGTCCAGGTAGACAAAGCTGGCTTCCGCACCGAATAGCAGTCCGTTCGACACCTGCGCCGGATTGATGGCGTAGCCGGTGTTGATGCCAATCGGAAGCCACAGCGAGTTCTCGATCTTGGGGCCGGCGTCCGCGAGTGCGGTGCTGGGCGCATAGGCAGCGATCAGGGCCAAGGATACTAGGAACCGTTTGGTCATAAAAGTTCCAGCCTAATACGATGTTTCGGTTCGACGTCTCGAAGTTTGACCGATGTTCGTTCGCGCCCACGAACGAGCATGCGCTTGCCCTCGACAGAAAGCGCTGCAACGCGCGTGTGGGGGTCTTCCAGGATGACGGTGAGGCTCCGGATGGGCCCACGCCAATAGGCGCCACTCTTGAGTACGTAGCCGAAATCACCGGAGCCGGGCTGCTCATAGCGCACTGAGAGCCAACCGTCGTGACGCTTGAGGGCTTGGCCATCCAGCCAGATGTCCCAGTGGGCGACGGCGCTTCCCATAGGCAACGCGCCGGAGTCACCGGGAGCTACCGGTAGCCGGCTCGGGTCTCGCCCGGGCAGGGTCGCGCGGAACCCACGGGTGACTTTACGCGGGCCGCCGATGGGGAACGTTGCAACGCGGTCACGTGGTGCGGATTCGGCGATGAAGCGAAAGAGCGCGTGCACTCGCACGCTGCCACTTCTCTCCACCTGCAGTGTGAGGACTTCGCGCTCGAGGGCCAGCCCGCGGTCCTCGACGTAAGGATAGCGAGGCACGACGCCGAGCCCGCTGCTGGTGCAGCCCGTCGAGAGAGCAACACTCGCAACCAGGAGCGCGCTTTTGAGGGTTCTATCGGCGATCACGTTACTTTAGCGCATGGCCGGTTCTGACGGGCAGTGCGATTGCTTTGATACGAACTCGGCCGCCGCCAGAACGGAAATGCTGCGTGACACCAAACGACGGTCATGCTTTCAACGGAGGCCCAGCTGTCGGGAGGGAATCATGCGAACAACAGTCATCGGGTCTCTGGCCGTCTTGCTCGCCGCGCTTGTCGCCTGCAAGCAGAGTGGTAACTCCGGGCCCTCGCCGAGCGCATCGGCCGCGCCGGCCGAGCAAAACGACCCGCGCTACACGCTACGTTTCGGCGTTCCAAAGTCGGAAACAGACCCCGAAATCGATCGCTTCCCAGAGAAGCTGTCGACTGGGCACATCGGCTACAAGCTCACGACCTCGGAAGACCAATTTCCCGCCGACAAGATCCGCAACACCATGTACATGATCAATGGTGGTGAGCGCCAGCAACTCACCCGTAGCGAAAGCGACATCAGCGGGGACCTCAACGTCTTCTACAAGACCTGGAAGTTGCCGACTGCTGGCACCTACGAAGTGCTGATTGAGGACGTTGCCACGGGCAAGACCATCGCGGTCGGACGCTTCCGCGTCGAAGACTAGGACGGAGCTTCAGCCCGATGCGCCGCTTGCTACGGCGGCCCACCAGTGGATGATGGCTACGACCGCGAGGGATTGGGTTCGCAGGTAGATGTATCCGAATAGCGCGCCCCCGAAGGCGTTGAGCCCGATGCAGTACACCGCCGACCAAGCAATACTGCCATGGGTAGCCGAGTTGATGGGCAGGTGCATGAAGCCGAAGATGAGGGCAGCTATCACCACGGCGACGAGCGGGTCCCTCATCACTGCCCGCAACCGGCGTTGCAAGAGCGCTCGGTACAGAAGCTCCTCGGGCAGCGCGGCTACGACGAAGTAGATGGCTGCAGTGGTCAGGGTTCCCTGCACACTAGTCAGCAGTAGCGGAAGATACAGCGCCATGATGATGAGCAGGGAGCGCAGGTCGAAGCGGGCGAGCCCGTAATCGCTGAGTCGACGCGAGAGCAAGAGCAGTGCGGCGACGGGCAGCGCGCCGACGGCGAGGTTGCTGAAGACGCCGGCAAAGGGGCGAATCACGTAGCGCGCAGCCTGCGTCAGCGGGTTGTTTGCCAGAGCGGGATCGGGAAACTGCGACGCGAGCGCGGCGAAATGAAGCGCGACGAACGCGAGTACGATGATGAGTTGCAGCCGCGGTGCGCGGAGCTGGGATTCGTCGGGCCGTCCGCGATGGCGCACCACGAAGAGCACGACCGAGGCGAAGGCAAAGTTCACGAGCGGGTAGACGACAATGGCCCAGATGCCCTCGAGCATGTGGTAGCCAATCGCGCCCTGCGCCAGCGCCGCAGCGGTGGCGAACACGGCCAACACCGGTGTTGCGCGAACACGGGCGGCGAAGTGTGCGAGGGACTGCAAGTAGGCTTTGATGCCGGGACCCTAGCAGAGCGCAGCAGCGCGCACGTTTTCTAGCGCGCGTGCCAGGGCCTCTACCGGCGGTGTTGTTGACAATTGGCGCCGTGCACGGTCACGTCGAAGTGTCCGTCGAGCGCCAGTTGGATCAAATCGCCTTTCATCACGCGCATGCTGGCGCATCCTAGTGTCCATTGCGCCCGTCTCGAAGCCGTAAGAGGCTCCTCCGTGGGCTCAGCTCGCTGACTCTGACGCGTCGCTTTTCGAGAAGGGATCCTCGCCGTACTTGAAGGCACGTAGCCACACGTCGGCGAAGGCGGGAGGGTACACTTTCAGTTTCAGCAGGAGCTTGTGCGCAAAGTCCACAGCGCCCAGGCCGCTGGCCGTGACGAGGTTGCCGCCATCAACCGCTAGCTCTTCTTTGTAACGCGACTGACCTTGGTAGTTCGGTGCCCGCTGCTTCAGGAAGGCGCAGGCATTGCTGGTGTGATCCACGTCGTCGAGCAAGCCAAGGCCAGCCAGGTAGCCGGTCGCTGCGCAGATGGCACCGATGACGCGATTGGCCTTGGAAACCTCTGCGACCAACGCGTCCAGAGACGCGTCCTCGAATCCGTTCCAGAACGTTCCTCCGGGCAAGATCAGGGCTTCGAGGTTTTCGAGATCTACATCGGCGAGAGTCACATCCGGCGTCACCCGCAATCCGCCCATGGAGAGGACACTGTTGGTGGTGAGCCCGAAGCTCGTGACCTGCTTCAGGGTTTTCTCGATGGTGGGTGCCGGGGGCGGCGTCCTGAGTTCGGGCAAGATGTATCCGAGTTCCCAGTCCGAGTACCCTTCGTGCAGGAATGCGTAGACGGTCATGTCGTTCCTTCAAATGGCAGACGGCAGTCCATTTCGTCGAGCACCGCAGATTCGTACTGCTCGGCCCACTCGCCGTCGCCGTCTTGCACACCCAACATCGGGTAGTGACGCGTGTCGTACTTCGAGAACTTCATTGCCCGTATAGCGTCTCCTTCAAACCCGAGAAAAGCAACTACCCTGGAGCGCTGGCGCATTCTATGGTGACCGGGTCATGTTGATCCGACCATGCGATGCTGACCGCGACCGAGCTGCGTGCCGCCAGTTGTGGGTGCAGCTGACCGAGCATCATCGACAGCTGTACCGCGATCCCAAGATTGGCGGTGAGGAGCCCGGCCTCCAGTTCGATGACTACTTGAAGCACGACAAGCTGGCCGCAGTGTGGGTTGCTGAGGATGAAGACCGCGTGATCGGCCTGTGTGGTCTGCTCGTCGATGGAACGGACGGCGAGCTGGAGCCGATCGTCGTCGAACCGGCATTTCGCGCCCGCGGTGTTGGAAAAGCCTTAGTGCAGCACGTTGTCGACGACGCGCGGCGGCGTGGCCTCCGCTACCTCAACGTGCGCCCAGTAGCCCGCAACGCCGCGGCCATCAGCTTTTTCGCCGAGGCCGGCTTCTGGCTCTTATCACGGGTGGAGCTGTCGCAGTCCCTCGCCACGGACAATCGCGGCAAGTTCGATCAGTCCGTCGACCTTCATGGCCAGCGGTTCCGGAGCTAGCCGGTCGGCGCCCGGAAACGCCGGCCGACCAAGCCGCCTGCTCGCTCCCGGTGGCCGGATTGGCGAGCCGGTTGACAGATGTCCCGCGATGTTTCCCCCGGCAGGAGATGAAGAGGGACCTGCAGCTACAGAGCTTTCGCGGCCGAAGTCGAGTATGCTCTGCCGCATGCGGACCAGGCAAAAGATGCGGGCCCGGAGGGGCCTCCGGCGAACTCTCCGTGCGACCGGGCTAGCGAAAGGCGCGGCGCCCTGCATCGCGCTCGTAGTCGCCGCGGGCTGCTCGTGGTTCGGAGCGGGGCCTGGCAAGGAGGGGGAGCGCTGCCGACCAACGCCCAATCACGCAGGGCGCGACCGCCATTGTGCGAAGGGGCTCACCTGCTTTGAGGAAAAGACATCGAGCGCGGCCGGCACCTGCGTGACGTCGGCTCGCGCCAAGGAACTCTGCGCTGCGAGCCCGAGTTGCAAGACACGCGGCGCCTGTGGCTATCACGCAGGCCTCGGCCAGTGCGTTGCCCGCAAGGCGGCAGATTGCCAGGCGAGTGCCGCTTGTCGTGCCGACGGAAGGTGTACGCTCAAGTCCCGCAACTGCGAAGTGGGCTCCGATGCGGACTGCAAAGGGAGCGAAGCGTGCAAGCGCGACGGCCGCTGCAAGTCGGATGGTCGAGCGACCCTGGCCAAATGTGTGAAGTAGCCGGCGCCGCTGGGGACCAGCGTGCTCTCACAGACCTCGACTCTGGCTCTGCGCAGGGCATTTCCGTCGCCGGTGAGCGTCTTGGCCCGCGTGCCCGTCGACAACACCGCTGAAATCGCAGCCGGTTGCGGTCACGACCAGTCCGTCGACCTTCACGGTCAGCGCTTCTGGAGCTAGCGCGTCACGCGGCTCGTGTTTTCCTAGAATGCGTTCTCAAGTCGCTCGATGTCTTCCTTGAGATCGTAGGCTTTGCGGCGGGCACGAGGCGCCGGCATTCCTGCTGGCGCGCGAGCGTCGGCCTCGGAAGCCCTGCGGCGCTTCATTTCGAGCACCAACGTCGGCGGGTATTCGAGCTGATACTGGATCTCGAACTTGCGTTTCTCTTTGGGTCGTAGTGTGAGAGGCCAACGCAAGATCCCCTTTGAGTCGGGCTTCATGTTTGGGCTTATCTTGACCCGGCTGACGACGATGTCCTTGTCTTCACTCACCGGAATGCGATCGGCGAGCTTGAGGGACATGGTCTTGGAGGAGAGGTTTTCCACGGTGACGATGAAGGCCAGCTGCATTCGGGTTCGCTTCTTTCGCACCAGCGCGCTGCGCTTCTTGTCGAGCACGCGCGAGATCTTGAGTTGGTCCGCTACGCTAAGAAAAACCGCGAACTTCTCGCCCTCCGCCACGAAGTCCAGGTTGGTCATGCCAAGGAACGCGCCGGCTTGATACAGCGCCACTTTCCCGGGCAAGAGCGACTGCCCGCTGGTGTTGACCATCTCCAGCGTATCGGCCGCGTTTAGTGACTGCTCGGGAGCAGCGACGATGGCCTTCTTGGCTTTCAAGACCGCGCGGCCGAGGGGCACACGCACCGAGCGGCCATCAGCCCGCACCTTGGTCGTGCTCATCGCTTTGAACTGCGATGTCGTCCCGCGCTGCTGCAGGCTTTGGAAGAGCTGGACGGTCTTGCTCTGGATCACCTGCAGGTATTCGAAGTTCGTCTTGTAGCTCTTCTCGAAGCTCTTGCTGCCAACGGAGCGGCGGACTCGCTTGTTCCACAAGCGGTTCTGTCCTTGGAACGCCGCCTCGGCGCGCCTGAAGGACGCCGAGCGCCGCTCGATGCTCTGAGTCGTCGCCGCGCTGTTGCCCAAGGTCAGCGCTTCGAGCTCTGGAATGCGCACCGTCGCGGTGGACGACTGCGTTGAGAAAGTGAGCTCGGCATTGTTCCAGTCCTCACCGCTTGCCTGAGTGACAACTGCGAAGGATGTGATTTCGACGGACTTGGCATCCTTGCCTGAAGCGCGTAGCTCGTGCGCGGCTTCCCAGGTCGCTCCAGGAAGCAGGTAGCTGAGCTGGAGTTGGCCCTGAGCTGGAGCTTTGCCCTGCACGGTGACAAAGACTTTCGTCTCCTCCAGCTGGGTCAGACCGCGCAGATCGTCGAGACGCCGCTTGCTGGCCTTGACTTTGGGCGCCAGCTTCTTGCGCTCGGCATGTACGGCGCGACGCCCTTTGGCGATCTCGCGCATCTTCTGGGCGATGAAGTCCACCACGGCTGCGTAGGTGTTGACGCCGACGCTTCCCGCGACCGGTGGATTGCCCGGGCCTTTGGGGTTGCCGGCCACGACGTCCTTGTTGAGCTTGTCCATCGAGAACGCCTTGATGTCCTCGACCTGCTTGGTCTGGGCATCCAGCACCCTTAGCTCGTCGTCGAGGGCGAGGAGTCGATCGGCTAGAGCGCGGGCCTGAGCCTCCGCCTTGCGGTAGCTCTTTTCAGTGGCCCGTGCGAGATAGCTTCTGCCGACGCGCACGTCCAAGATGCGACCTGACGTCGTCGCTGCACGCACCGAGCCATCGTCTACCCAGCCAGGCAGGTGCCTAAACGCAAACACCGTCGGCTGCGTCGAGATCTTGACCGCTGCCTCTCGTCTGACCAGCGCTCGGTCGGAATACACGGTCACTTTGCGGATCGTGGACGAGACCTCTACCGCATTGGGATCATCCTCCAGGGAGACCAGGCTTGCCCGCGGCACGGACGGGTCGATCTCTTCGACACCGGCCTTGGTGCCTTTCGCAGAAGAAGGTTGCCTCGCCGTCGCGTGTGTCTGCGCACAGCCCGTAGCCCAGAGCAGCCATGCGCCCAGACAAACCCAGGCCATTCGACCGATGCTTCGCGTCGTCGACATGATGATTCCCTAGTTTTGGGCCCGAGCTCCGTCGGCCCCCGCCGCAGGGGCATGCAGGGCTCGAGCATCGATTCAGCGTGCGTATACGTTTGGGCTAGCCCTGGGGTCTGACAAAAGATCGCACCCGCCCCTATGAACGTTGCCACTGCTTTCAGCGAGAAACCTCACGGCTCAGGGAAAACGGGCCATGAAGCCGCGGTCGATTCGGTCCTTGAGCCACATCACTGGGCGCCCCGCGGCGGCGACGCTCCACTTGCCTCCCAGGGCGCGGCCGTCCCCCAAGTTGAGGAGTCGCAGGAAGTCGGTTTGGGGGGCGTAGCTCTCGAGAGGCTGTCCGGCGAGCCAGCGACGTAGGTTTCGAAGCAACACGGGACCTTGGCGTACGGCGTACACACCCGCCTTCGCCGTGTCTGGGTGCGCTCGCAAGGTTGCACAGTCGCCGACTGCAAATAGAGAGTCGCAGCCAACCACGCGCAAGCTGTCGTCTACATAGACGAAGCCTCGGGGATCGAGAGGGAGGTCAGTTCCCCGAAAAGCCTCTTGCCCCACCGCTCCAGTCGACCACATCACGAGGTCGTGTTCGAGGCTGCGGTCGTCGTCCAAGTGCACGGCTGCTTCGTCGACTTTGTTTGCGCGTACCCCGGTCAGCACGCGAATGCCTCGCCGCTCTGCCTCGGACGAGATCCGCCTGACGAACGCTTCGCCGAAACCGGGCAGCAGGCGCGGGCTATCCGTGACCAAGCTGGTGCGAACTGTGCCGTGCGCTTTGACTCGGGCGTCGAGGCAGAAGGCCAGCTCGACTCCACCGGCGCCGCCGCCGACCACGACGATGCGGAACGGACGTTCGAGCTTGCGTGCTCGCTCGGTGGCATCGGCAACGCCGTCCAGCAAATCGGCGATGGGTCGCGTAGGCACCGTGAACTGGCGGACGCCCTCGAGATCGAGCCCGGCCACCGACGAGCCGATGTCCAACGACGCGACGTCGTAGGCGAGGGCGTTGTCACTCGGTAGCGCAATCTGGCGCGCCCTGCGGTCGATGCCGACCATCGGCTCGAGATGAAGTTCTGCCCCAGCGAGCCGCGCGAGCGCAGCCACATCGAGTTCGACCTCGCGTCGCCGGTACTGACCCGCGACGACTCCGGGCACCATGCCCGAGTACACCGCAACGGCGTGGTCCACGACCAAGTGCACCTCGGCATCGGCCAAGGGCTCTTTGGCCAGCGCCTCGAGAACGATCGCGTGGCTGTGACCACCGCCCACTAGGACGACGCGGCGTGACCGAGTGCTGGTCATGGCAACCGGCTATCCTCTCTGATGTAAGTAAGGCGGTGGCTTCCCCTGGTAGGCCGAAACCAAATCGTCCACGCGCTGCCAGGATGGTTCCAGGGCGATGAAGGACAGAAGGGTCATGGGGGCGTTTGCGCGATGTGCCGCCTGGACCTTGTGGTGGCCATCCAGCAGATAGTTCGCAAAACACCAATGAGTGTCGAACTCTGGCTCGACGTCGTTGCCCTTTTCGTCCTCGGGCCACTCCATGGAAGACTTCACGTCGAGCACGGAAACGGCGACCGCCGTGGGCTTGCAACCCTCGCTCATGAGTTTCATGTAGTGCGCCACGCGTCTGTCGTCCAAGGCGGCCGCGCCAAAGAGCGGGACGACGAACTCGAACAACATCTGCCCGCTTCCCATCGAGCGAGTGCCGCTTCGGTAATAAAGTGAGCAAGCTCCCTCATCCGCCTCGGGCTCGTAGCGCCAAGCCTCGCGCTGCTCACATTCGAAATAGTCGGGGTTGCCGGGGGTGCCGGCTTGGCCGGGGCTCATCTCGAACAGCGCCGCCTGGTAGTGCCCCCTCGGCAGAACCGCCAAGAAAGATTTTGCGATCGTGCCAATGCATTCAAGTCCCATTTCCAGCTGCTCGCGGGTGGAGCCAAGTTCGACGCTGTCGAGCGGACACTCGGCGACGATGTTGAAAAAGAAGCGGCATGTCCCGCAAACGTTGCCCAAATGAACGAGCTGTTCGGGACCAAGCGACAGGTAGCGATCCCAGACCTTCCAAGATCCGCCCCCCGTCGTCGTGAACTTCAGCTTGGAGCGGCGCTGCGTGCTTCTGCACTTCTGCAGTTCGAGCAGCTTCATGGAGTGGGGCGCTTGAGGGCGGCTCTCACTCTGCCCACCAGCTTGAGGCTATCGGCCAAGAGTGCGACGCGGCGTGCGTTCAAGTGCGGTCGGCCGCCTCGCTGAAGAGGCGTCAGATCTCCAAATACTGGATCTTTGGCATCGCGCATGGCCGACTTGCCATGGCAATCGCGACAGCTCAGGCCATTTTCTCGCCTCGCCACGAAGTGGCTCACCGGCAGGTTCTCGACCGAACGCAGCGGTTCGAGCCGGCCGGACGCGCAGTCGACGCGAGCGACGTCCAAATGCGCCACGCAAGCGCTGGCATCCTCGGCGTGGCCCCGGCGTAGCTCGACTCGACCCACCAGCGAGGTGATGTGCGGCTTCCAGGCGGTGTCGATCGCAACCAGCTGCGAGAAGATGGCGCGCGACTTGTCAGTGGAGATCGGGCGGAACGCTCGGGTGGCGAGTTCAACGCGCTCGTGGAATAGCGGCATGTTTCGAGCGCGTCGTTGCTGCCAGGCGGATGCTGGCCCGACGAAGGCTTCCAGATCGGCGAAGGGGCTTGCACCCAATGCTTGCAACTCTTGAGGCGCCGTGCGTGTAATCGAGACGACTCGAGCCGCGGCTGACCTCAAGCCCGCGTCGGGGCAGACCGCCGCGTTTGCGAACACGCGCAGGGCAGCGTTCTGGGCGACGACTCTCCCAGCCACGGACAGCTTGGGTGCGGCACTGGCTTTGGCCAGAGCGTCCCGAACCCGATCGCAAACTTCTTTTTCTGGCCGCTTGTGGCGAGGTTCCATCAATCGGTTCCCAATCCGGTTTAGCTCCACCAGCCAATCCGGCGACTTGCCACACTTGGCCTGCGGGCTCTGCCCGAGCCCGGAGCAGTCTAGGGCGACCCCGGGAGGGTGCCCGGCTGGTCGCGGTGGTGCGGTGTTGGGCGCCACACCCGCATCCGGGGCGTCGGGTGCCGCTGGGCTTGGTGCGGTCGCGCTCGGTGCCGTGACCTCGGGTGGTGGTGGCATTCCGCCCGACTCGCTCGGCCCGCTGCTCGCTCGATTGACTTGGCAGGTCGCCATCACCAAGCCGCCCATGAGAGCAGTCGGCAGAGTGAGCCAGCTTCCTCGCCTTTGGTTCACGAAAGAGCCCCGTTCTTCCAGGCGTAGTAGCAGCCCTGAGAAAATGGGTGGGTCAGGTTTTCGTTGTTGACCCAGGGAAAGCGGGCGCGCACCGCGGTGCGGAAAAGCTTCAACCCGTGGTTTCGTCTCACGCCGGCTTCCTGCCAGCAAGTCGGAGCCTGCTCCTGGCCCAACGTCATCACTTCGCGACACTCCGCATCGTACTGATCCAGCTGCTCACGTGAAAGATCCGGGTACCGATTCGAGAGCCGGGCTTGCACAGGCTTGAGCCAGTCCTCACCGAAAGTCATCGCCAGCTCCAACGCGACGTTCAAGATCGCCGGCTCCACTAGACGAAGTACCTGCGGACGAGGAGCCAAAGAATTGGAGTCGCGGCGACGACCGTCAGGACAATAGTACTGACTTCGGGCTTGTCGTGGCGGGACTCGCAATGCGCTTCGTAGGCGCCTACAGCGGTCACGACCCGTGCGAGGCCAAAGGGCAAAACGAACAAGGGAGCTGTCGCCCAGGCACCCCACCCGTCGAAGCCACTCGCATACGCTTCGACGCCTAGCAACGTGGCCAGCGGCAGCCAGAAGCCTGCACGAACCACACGCCAGCCAGCCGGCCTTTCACGCAGATTGGAAGCTGCCAAGGGTCACCGAGCCCAGGCTACGCGCTTGGTCGCTGGGCGTCGAGGCGCAAGCCGCCGGCCCGCGGCCATGACGGAAGTCAGGGTCAAGGCGAATCGGCTCCCGGTACTCTGGGGCCGGGAGGCGAGCATGTCACGAGTCCAAGTCGCTTTGGTTGGAAGGCGCCTAGCGCACAACGAAAACCTAGGGCTCTGCTATCTGCGCAGCGCCCTGCGCCACGCGAACATCGAGGTCGAAGTTCACTACGTGAACGATGGCGCGGAGCTATTGACGGCGCATCGCGCGATCGCCGAGCAGCAACCCGACGTGGTGGGGCTGTCACTTTCGGATGGGGGCTCCGCGCTGTGGCCTCTTGCGCTCGGCGAGCTCCTTTCCAAACAAGGCTTTACCGGGCACATCACCTCCGGCGGGCAGTTTGCGACCTTGGCGCGCCAGTGGCTTCTGGAGCGCTACCCCTGGCTCGACAGTGTGGTGCGCTTCGCGGGTGAGGCCACGCTGGTCGAGCTGTGCCAGAACATCGAGCGGGGACGCCCCGTCAGCGCGGTTGCCGGGGTTACGACCCGGGACGGAGATGGCCGCCCGGCAGCGGTGCTCGAACTGAACCCGAAGCAGGTTTGGCCGGAGCGCGACGAGCTCTCGGAGCTCTTGGGTCACACCGCTGTTCACATGAGTGGTTCGCGAGGTTGCTGGGGGCGCTGCCAGTACTGCGGTCCGGCTGCCCTTCACACCCTGGAGCGAAAGGACGGGCGCCAGCTGGGAGCGACGGTCAGTGAGCTGAACCGCGCTGGCGTCGGCGGGCTTCGCCGTCGAGATCTGGCTGACGTCTGCGATGAGATGGCGCATTTGTGGCACGAGAGAGGGGCCCGCTACTTCTACTTTGTCGACGAACACTTGTTGCCTTACGACGAAGAGGAAGCCCTTGCCTTTTTGGACCAATTTGGCAGCGAGCTTGCTCGCCGGGATGTCGGAGCGCTCGGAATCGGTGCCATGCTTCGCGCCGACCGGGTAACGCCCAAGGTTCTCGAGGAGTTCTCTCGAGTCGGGTTGGTGCGCTGCTACGTTGGTCTCGAACTCGCTACGCGGGAAGAAGGGCGTCGCTTCTGTCGGCCTGCCCCGACGCAACGTGAGCTCGACCTGCTGGCTGTCTTTGCCGACTTGGGCGTTGCCACCGTCTCCAACCTGATGCTGGTGCACCCTTACTCGACCCTGGAGAGCATCGGGCAAGGCATCGATTTGCTCGAACGCATACCCGCGGGCGTATTCGAGACGACGCGAATGATGGTGTACCAGGGGACGCGCCTTCAGGAGCGTCTGGCCGCGGAGAATCGCCTGATCGGCAACCCCCTGCGATACGGCTACACCTTGGATGACGAGCGCGTCGAGGGCTTTGCGGAGATCTTCAGCCGCCTGCGCGGCGAAGCCTTCTGGAACTACAGCGTCGCCTATCGCGCGCACGACGTGTACCTGGCGCTCGCCTTGGCGCGTCGCTTGTACCCCGACCGCTCGAGGCAAGAGGGCGCTCTCGAACCCGCGCGGCAAGGGATCAACCGGCTCTACGTCGAGGCCTACCGACGCGGCCTGGCACTCGCGGAGCAGGGAGGCCGATTCGCCGATGCCAGCTCGCTGGTGTCGGAGATCCGCGAGCGGACCGGCGCACTCGAGCGCAACCTCGACGATGTGGAGCGCCGAGTCTTGGCAGACATCCGCGCCCCGGAGCGCCGCTTTGCGCCGATTCGCTCCGCAGCTGCAGCCGCCTTCACGTTCGTGCTGGCGACCGGCTGCGGAGGATCGACGGATCAAGACTCAGGCCCTGGGCCCAAGGATGCCGCCGCTGACGGCTCTGGGGGCACGAGCGGCAGCGGCGGGTTCGGCGGCGGCACTGGAGGCGCCAGCTGCACCGACACGGACATCGAGGCCGCCAAGGCCACAGTCAAGGCACTCGTGAAGAACACTGACCCCTGCTTTACTGGGGGAGTGACCTTCAGCACGCCGGGCAGCAGCCCTCAAGTTCGCTACGACCTGATGGGATTCACCGGCGGATTGATGGTGCGAGTGTGCGACACTCCGGCGTCGAAGCAGGTCACGACCACCCACGAGCAAAATGTTGCTAAGGCACTGGCCGGCAACGTCCCGCAATGCATCTACGCCGCGGGACAGTTCGACAAGTATGTGCCCATCGAAGGCAACGCCACCGATGAGGCCAAGGGCCTCGGGCAAGCGATCGACAAAGCCTGCGGCGGGCAAATCGGATTTCCGGTGCAACTCAAGATCGTCCTCGACGCGGGCGGCAAGGTCGTCGACGTGGTGACGACTCCGAATACGCCAGCTCTCAATCAGTGCGTCACCGCCGCGCTTGCCGGCCTCAGCTTCCCCTGCCTCGCCAGCCTAGAAGTGTGCCCCGAGTACGCCATCGCGGAATAGGCAGCTTTCACGAGCTCAGCTGCGTACCTCAACTGCAGTTGCCATCATAGGTCCACTGGCCGTTTGGTTCGCAGGTAGCGACGGTCCAGGCTGCGGAGTCTTGGCATTCGTAGCCGCACTTTGCGGAATCAGCGTTGGTGCAGGCAGTGCCTTGGGCTGGCGGCTTGCTCGGGCACGGCTGGGGCGCCGTCGCGGGGTTTGGCGGAGGCATCCACTTGCCGGCTTCGGAGCAGTGAACCTGTCCGGTGCACTCATCGTGGCGCCTGCAGTCGGGGTTGTCGAACTTCCACACCAAGGGTGGATTGACTCCGCTGCCTCCCCCGATGCCGTCCTTGCAAGTGAACGAGAATTCCGCGGAACCACTTTGGCAAGCCATCGGGTAGCTACACCGCGTTCCGTCCGTGTCGCACTTGCCGTCGCCGCCCAGGGATGGCGCTTGAGCCGGGCATCCGGCGGGATTGGCACCTGCCCCACCAGCACCGTTGCTGCCCGCCGTGCCGGCGCTGCCTCCCGCGCCGGGATCGTCTTGTCCAGTCGACCCACAAGCCAGGATGGGCATGACCACTACGACACCGGACAGAAACCCCAAACGAAGAACGTTGCGTCTGACCACTGCGGACCTCCATGTCGGGAGTTCAAGCTAGCTGTGAAGATCCAGTCTCGGTACTCGCCCGCCGAAGGGCCTCAAGTGCTCAAACTTCAACGCAAAAGTGTCGAGGTGGGCTAGCCACTCGCAGATGTTGCTCGGGGCTAGGCGCTTGCTGTGTCAGCATGTGCCAGAGATCGCGGCACGGGCATTGCTAATGTCGAGGTCTACATCGGGAGGTCGAATGTCCGCGCTTGCAACGTCGAAGAGAATCAAGGGTCGCAAGAAGCCGAAGACTCAGGCGGCTGAAGGCATTGCCAATGCGCTAGTGACCGCGGCTGAGCTCATCCTCGCGGAAGATGGTTTGGAGGGCTACACTACCAACCGCGTGGCAATGCGTGCTGGCGTCAGTGTTGGCTCGCTCTATCAGTACTTCCCGAACAAGGAAGC
This sequence comes from Polyangiaceae bacterium, assembly GCA_965222375.1. Taxonomy (GTDB): domain Bacteria; phylum Myxococcota_A; class Polyangia; order Polyangiales; family Polyangiaceae; genus JACKEA01. Next base: position 481,399 of record CBDCTZ010000015.1, on the reverse strand, counting down.
ACTGCTCGCGGAGCTGGCCCGACGCATGGAGCAGCGGACCGCGCGATTGATGCTGGCGACCCTCGAGGCTTGCAGAGAGCGTTCCCTCAGAGAGACCATCGTGGAGGTAGTCGACCTGCTATTGAGCGATCGGCTCAGCACCGGGCGGGTTCGGCACATCGTGCGTCGGGAAGTGCCGGCCGCGTGGACTGCGTCTACTAGCCGGGTCGTTGACGAGGAAGTCCGCGCAGCGGTGGCGGAGGAGTTGACGCGCCGCCCGGACGTCCGAAAGGACGTTTCGTCGGAGCTTCTGACCTGGATCAGTAGCCACGCCGTCGAGTTGCTGGTGGAGCAGGCGGTGCTGATGCAGCCGGAGCTTCTTGAAAGCGCGCCGTTTCGGGCGCAGTTAGTGGAAATCCTCGAGTGCTATCTGAAACGGCCCGCGGCGCTCTGAAGCCGCACGTTCTAGATCAACCGGAGCCAGGCTCTGTTGGCACCTCGGGGATGAGCCCCGGGTGCGGAGCAAGCCCCACGACGAGGGGCTCGATGGTCTCGAGGGCTTCGGCTACGGCCTTCTGCTGAGCCGTCAGATCGAAGGGTGCGGCGTGGCGAAGGACGAGCACGTACACGGAGCCGAAGGACTTGAGGTAAGCGTGCCCGCGGTACTGATGGGCACGGCGATCGATCCAACCACCTTGGGGAAGGGGCAGCTCCAGCGAGTCGAGTTCGTCGCGCACCAGCTCGATGACGCCAGACCGCATCTCGGGGTCTTCTTCGTAGGCGGAGCACCAGAGGTTGCACCACGCATCCAGCACGTAGCCGTTTTCTGCCCCAACGGCGGTGGCCACGGAGTCCAACTCTCGGCGCAGTTCGGCCCACTCGGGCACTAGCGGTTCCTCGGACATGACGAGCTCAGCCTAGGCGGCTCGCGCGCTGCGCTCAACCGAGTCGGGTATCGCCGTCCCGTCAGGCGTCGGTCGTGAACAGCACGCAGCGATTGCCTTCCGCTGCTCGGGCGAAGAACTCGCGCATTCCTTGGAAGTTCTCCCAGGTATACTCGAAGTCTTCGTCGCCAATGTGGCCGGAGTACTCGGTATCCGACAGGGTTTCGTACTGCTCTCGCATCCAGTCGCGAGTCACGTCGCCCAGCGCTGGAACGGCTTCTTTCACCTGCTGCGGGGATACGTAGCAGGCGGTGTAGTCGTCCCCGGCGTCGAGGGCCTTGCCGCCAAGCACACCGTAGGCGAGGGGAAACGGCCCGGACTCGTACTGCAGTTGTCCGTCGGTGAGGCAGCGGTGGATTGCGTCCCATGCCTTGTCCGACTGAAAGGACCAGGCCTCGTCCTCGAGGTAGCGTTCCTCCAGATCCTCGGTGATGAACTCCACGAGCTCACCGGGGTTGTCGATAGCCAAGGTGCGTTCTTCGTCTCGGGCGGAAAGGGCTAGGTGCACGCCAAGGGACATGAGGGACTCCTAGGCCAGATTGCTCGCGAAATCCACGACGCGCAGCGGCACCGGCGAGTTGCCGTTCCCGGCTGCGACCTGGGGACTCCTTCGCCCGTGCGAATAGTGTCGGTCTGTGCGGTAAGCGGCGAGCTAGCTGGCGCACGGTCGCACGGCGCCTGCCAGGGTTCAGGTTCGCAAAGACGACATCTGTGTTGAGCTCTGACGTCGGGAAGTCGCTTGGACAGGGCGCGGTGGTGGCGGACGAAACGTCAATCACGATGGGTCCTTGCCAGTCCGTCGGCGCGCTACCGATGCACTGCTTGCCCAAGCTGGAGCACTCTACCGTGCTGCTCGCCTCGATACCAACGTCGACACCGCTGCGTCGCGGGGAGAGATCGCACTGTCGCCACCGGCGTCCTCTTCAACCGTGCCGCCCTGGGTACTGTCCAAGTCCGAAAGCAACGAGCAGCCTGCCGTGACGAAGGGCAGCAGCGTGAACAGAGGGCAGCAGCGTGAACAGAGGGATGAGCTTGCGGTCCACCCAGTAGTGCTAGCGTGCAGACGCACGCCGACGTACTCGCACGATGGCCCACCGCAAGTCCCCGTCGCAGCAGCGTTTTTCGGCTTGCGACGGGGTGCAGCTCGCGCGGCCCTACTTCTTGTTCTCTGCGTAGATCGCGAAGTGGGCGCCTTGGGGGTCCGCACACTGGGCGATCTTGTCGCCGCCCGGGACTTCCATGGGTCCGTTCATGATTTTGCCGCCGCTGTTCTTGACTCGTTCCACCGTAGCGTCGATGTCTTCGACGGTGACGTAGTACAGCCAATGCGGAGGAATGTTCATCTTCTTGGCCACGTTCGACATCCCGCCGCGGGTACCTTCGGTCGCGTCGTGCCACATGAAGTAGGTCCCATCCGGGCCCATGTCGAAGGAGCTCTTGTGCTTCCAACCGAATAGCTCGCTGTAGAACTTCCACGCAGACTCGTAGTCGGTGGTGTTGAGCTCACTCCAGCCGATTTCGCCTACGGCGTCGCCGCCCACTTTCATCTCACCGGTGGGCTTGAAGATGGCGAACACCGCGCCCTGCGGGTCGGCGACGATCGCCACGCGCCCCACATTCGGAATGTCCCAGGGCTCTTTGTAGATCTTGCCGCCGAGCTCCGTCACCTTCTTGGCCGCCGCATCGGTGTCTTCCACTGTCGTGTAGGCCATCCAGTGGGGCGGAGCACCCATCTTGGCGGCCTCTTCCGGGAGCGTCATGACTCCACCAATGGGCAGTTCACCCACGAGCCACATCGTGTACGGCTTGTCGGCAGGCGCATCAGCGTAGGGCTGCGTCTTCCATCCGATTACCTCGCCGTAGAACGCTTTCGCGCCCTCCACGTCCGGGGTCATCAGATCAAACCAAACGTTGCGTCCTCTGTCTGCCATGGGGCCCTCCACAAATTTGGGACCAGGACAGTACGGACGACCCGCGTCTGGGTCAACCTGCCGTCCACACGTGTGCAGTCGCGCACCGCACCGCTCCAGTTCTAGAGTAATGGCCCTGCTTGCTCCAGGGCACGCGACCCGAACCCAAAAGCCAAGATTCGCTCGCTATTTGACTCCTCGCTCGATCAGAAAAGGAGCGTATCTCGCGTCGCTCCCTTGGATGTGGTTCACCAGCCAGTCCTTGAGAAACGTCAAGACCTCCATGCCGAGAACAGAGGCGTTGCCGTCTTGGAGCTTGGCCTGCACGGCGAAGGCCTTTTCGGTCAACGCGGCATGCTCGCGCTTGTGGGCTGCCTCGTCCGGGTAGCCATGCTGATCGAAGTGGCGCTCCTCGCGTGCGAAGTGGGTCTTCGTGTAGTTGAGGAGGCCTGCAAGAACCTTTTCCAAGACACCCTGACTCTTGGACTGCGCGACGGCGTCTGCGAGGTCGTTGAGCATGCGCACCAGAACCTGGTGGTCTTTGTCGAGGGATGGGATTCCAAGCTTCAGATCGTCGCTCCATTCGATGAGACTCATTGCATATTCCTTTCTTGAATTTGGATCCCACCGCACGGGCTCGGGGAAGGAGGGTCGTCACGCAGGGAGTAGGGCTCGTCGCTCTGCGCCCCAGTCTCGACATCGCTCTCCGAGGGCGGGACTGCGCGAGAACTGTCTGGGGGCGGCTCGGCACCTCCCTTCGTAGCCGCCGTTCCTGCGCTCGAGTCAGCGTCGGATTCCACGGGAGCCAGTCCATACGGATCGTCGACGGGAGCCAGTCCATAGGGATCGTCGGTGGGAGGCAGAGCGCACGGCTCATCGATAGGGGACAGAGCGTAGTGGTCATCGTCGACCGAGGTTGGTGGCGAGAGGCCCGCGCTCGATTGCATAGCGTTTCCCGTAGTAGCAACATTTTCCTGTCCGGAAGCCGCGCGATCGCTGCCGTTGCCAGACCCTGCTGACTCGACGACTTCGTCGACATAGCGCCAAGCCGCGCTCACTACTTCCCCTTGCTCCCTGACAGTGTTGGAAAGCTCGCCTGTCTTACGGTCGAGCTCTTGCATTTGCGTTCGGAGCTGTTCATGGACTGCCCGCACTCTGCCTACGGCCTGCACCAAAGCCGCCAGGTGCTCCGAGATACCGACGGTCGCCGTGGCCGTTTCCTGGGAGAGGTCGCGCACTTCGGAAGCAACAACTCCGAAGCCAAGGCCGGCGTCACCCGCCCGCGCGGCTTCGATGGTCGCGTTTAGGGACAGTACGCGCGTGTGGAGGGCGATGCTCGAGATCTTGGAAGCGAATCCGTCGATGGTTTTGGTCTGCGCGAGCAGGCCCTTCAGCTCTGCTTCGAGACTCGCTAGGGTATCCACAGACGTCGAGCAGCTTTGGCGAAGGTGAAGAGCGCTCTCCTCTGCCGTGTGCAGCTCTCCCGCCACTCCACTCACCATCGTTGACGCCAGGCGGATGTTCAGCAGCGCTTCTACCCCAACCGTCGCTGACGTGGCTCCAGGCGTCTCCCGCGGTCTCTGCGTGCGCTGCATGGTACTGCATCAAGGAACGGTTGAAGCCCCGCAAGGTTTAGGGTGGTCCTGAGCTCGCCCAAGCCGCACGTCGGGCCGATGTTGCAGAGCAGGCCGGTAGGCGATCTCGCTCCCCAAAATGAGTGAGGGACACCTGCCCTGAGCAGGCCGGCTCGACTTGCGCATCGTCAACTACGGGCTAGAGACCCGATCAAATTCTAGCGGCGGCGTCGAAATACAAAGCAAGTTCGATCGCTTAGAAGCCAGGATCGACGCGCCGGGCGTGTAGTGATCAAACGGGGTCAGGAGGACCCCATGGAGATCTGGAAGGCGCCGGTCGAGCTGTCGCGTGGTGAGAAGTTCATCGCAAAGCGATGTGCGAAACGCAGAGTATTCGTATTCCTGCGCGAGCTGCGACATAGGATTTTTGACGAAGAGATGCAGGCGAAGCTGACGGAGGCATATTCGCCCGTGGAGCGGGGGCGTGGTCGCGTCCCGCCTGCTCAACTCGGCCTTGCGATGTTGCTGCAGGCCGCGCTGCGTGTGCCCGACCACGAGGTGGTTGAGCTTACGTTGATGGATCGCCGCTGGCAAATGGTGCTCAACTGTGCGGGAATCGAAGTGCCGCTCTTCTCGCAAGGCACGTTTTACAACTTTCGCCAGCGCGTCATTGCGCATGGGCTCGACGAGCTGCTCTTCAACAAGACGGTCGAACTCGCACGCGAGACGGGCGGATTCAGTGCAACGCACCTGCGTGCTGCATTCGACGCCAGCCCACTATGGGGCGCGGGTCGCGTCGAGGACACCTTCAATCTCATCGGGCGCGCCTCGCTACACGTCGTTCGCACGGCAGCGCGGCGGCTCGGTCAACCCGTCGACAAGGTCGCGGCTGCTGCGGGGATCCCAGTACTCAACGCCACCAGCATCAAGACAGGGCTCGACATCGACTGGGACGACCCTGGGGCGCGCACCAAGGCGCTCGGTCGACTGCTCAAGCAGGTACAGTCACTCGGCCGCTTTCTCGAAAAAGAGCTGACGAAACCGCTGAAAGAAGCGCCGCTGGCCGGGCAGTGGGCACTGGTGGAAAAGCTCGTCTCGCAGGACACCGAGCCCGATCCAGACGGGGACGGAGGGAGCCGGATCACACGCGGCGTGGCGAAGGACCGACGCATTAGCGTGAGTGACCCCGACATGCGTCATGGCCGCAAGAGCAAGAAGAAACGCATCGACGGCTACAAGCGACACATCGCGATACAGCTCGATACGCCCGGCATCATCTGCGCCGTCGCGATCACCCCCGCGAATCGTCCTGAACGTGTCGCTTCGGCAGAATTACTCGAACAGTGCGGCTCCGTTTCAGAACTCTACATCGATCGAGGCTACCTTGGCGACGATGCGATCGAATCCCGTCGCGCCGAAGGAACAGAGGTTTTCTGCAAACCGTTTCCGTTGCGCAACGGCGGGCGCTTCACCAAGGCCGATTTCAAGCTCGATCTGGCTGCGGGAATCGCCCGTTGTCCCGAAGGCGTTGCGGTTAAAGCGAGCGCTGGCTCCGTCGCTCGCTTCCCAGCTGCCCGCTGCGATGTATGTCGCAGCCGCGACGACTGCACGCGCGCCGCCCCGGGGCGTGGCCGCAGCGTCACGCTACACCCCCATGAGCCCTTCCACATCCAGCTGCGCGAAAACGCCCGCACGCGCGAAGGCCGCGCCCGCCTTCGCAAGCGTACTGCCGTCGAACACAGCCTCGCGACCCTGCATAACCGCCAAGGCGACCGTGCTCGCTACCGTGGTCAGCGCAACAACCTCTTCGACCTCCGCCGGCACGCTGCTCTCAGCAACCTGAGCGTTATCGATCAGTTGCGAGTTGCCGCTTAAGTGGTCAGGCCCCTAGGTCCTGCGCCACCATCAACCGCGCGGGAACACGGGCAACCGAGCCGGCTGAAGAAACGAGCACCGCGGAGTCTCCGCGTTGTCCGAGATCAATTCAGTCGCAACTCATTGCCGGACCATCGCGGCGTTGGTGCCCATCTCTTCGGCGCCGACGTTGCCGGACTTGAGATCGAGAGAGGAACCCTCGGACTACTCGAGGCTCACGGCCTCGCCGCCCCAATCGCCGCCATCCGAGCGAGGCTTCTCTGCACGTCGCTGGTTGGCGAGCAGCACGTTTCGCTGAAGCTCAGCCGGAAACGTCGCGTCGAGTGGGCGCTCCAGAACCTGGAGTCGCTTCTGATTCGGCAGTAGAGCGACGCCCGCTCAGAACAGCCGCAGCTTGCCTTGCGAAGACTGGAAGCCCAGGAAGTGTCGGCTCGGAGCGAGGTCGAAGCCGCGGACAGAGACCTCAGTCGTACTCGCCGACCTCGTACAGAGGGGAGCGGAGTGCTTCCTCGAGTTCGGCCACGAACTCGCGGCACGGCAAGGTGTCGGCCCTCTCGGCAAAGCCGGGCAGGTCTTTTCCGCAATCGAGTACGACCGCGCCGCGCCACACACCGGAGTAGTCCTGCCATGTAACGTCATCGTCGGACTCACGTTCGATGAAGACATCTGGAGGAGTGGTTGCCGGGCCAGCCGGATAGGCCTCTGCGTACAGGTATGTTCCCGCATCCTCTGAATACGGTTCGACGGCACGGCCGGATTCGTAAGCCGGCTCGGCCACACTGAAACAGACACTCTCGCTGCTCCAGTGAACTCGGAAGTCGGAGCCCACGACCACGGAGATCCGCTCCAGGTAGCGTTCACTAGGCCCAACCTCTTCGTATGCTGAGGGGCCCAAGACAGCGCTCACAGGTTCTCCCTCGACCGTGGGGTACTGAACGAGAACGCCAGGCCCCGGCGACCCGTTCGGTACAGCTTGCAGCGCCACCTGCTTGCCCCCACTCAGGTCGTACGCTCCAGGTTCACCTGCGACGAGCCCCCACTTCCGGAGCACCGCGTCGACTCGAGTCAAAGTGTCCGACTGCGGAAGCCGCGCTGAATCCCCAGCAACGAGAAAATGTCTGTACTCCACACCCATGCGGGCTCAATACCGCCGAAATCTGCCAGGCTCAAACCCAGAGCGAACCCCGGAGCCGCAACACTGCGTGACGGCCCCGGCGCGCGCAGCCGCGTTACGCGGCTCGTTCTACAAGCCGCACGAGGCTGCCAATGACTTGGTTGAAGTCGTTGACGAGCGCTTCGTCCAGGGGACCGATGTAGCCAAAGGCGGCGGCCGTTTCGAGACACGAGAGCATCTCGCGCGAGGAACCGAGTGCTATATGGTAATCAAATCACACAAGCGAAAAATCCAAACGAAAGACCTCAACGATCCAACGTCGCGATCGGTCGCTCCCACTCATCCTCTCCACTCATCCCACCCCCTCAACGTCCACCACTCACCACCCACCGCTTTTCCTCCTGCCCGCTGCGCTCGCCCTCCTCTGAAGATCGAGTGCAGCGGGCACAGTGCAGTGGGCAGAGGCTCGGGCGTCGAGTTGAAGGTGTGGAGGAACGAGGATGGAGGGGGAGTGTGAGGGGGGCGCTCGCAAGGGCGCACCATTGCGAGCGCGCTCCGTGGCCCACCGCAAGACTAGCGGCTCAACCGGCGCACCAACGAACGCGCACCAGCGCGGCCCAGCACGAGATTAGCGGTCCAGTGCCGCACCAGCGCTCGACCCCAAAACCAAAAATCAATCAGTCGTGGCTTATTGCCGGACCATGGCGGCGTTGGTGCCCATCTCTTCGGCATCGACGTTGCCGGACTTGAGATCGAGCGACGACCCCTTGGGGGGATCGAAGGGTGCGCGGCCGATTTGCACGGTGCCGAGGCTCGGGATCATCCAGGCCAGGGCGTACTGGCGGAACCAGTACCACCAAACGCTGCTTTCGATGAGGCGTGAGTCGATCTCGGGCGCCATCTTGTAGTGCAGCTCCTTGAGCTTGGTCCAGTGCACCCCGGGGTACTCGTGATGCGCAGCGTGGTAGCCGTTGTTGAACAACAGGAAGTTCAACGTGGGGCTGCTGAAGCTCCGGGAGTGATTGTGTTCGGACCACGGGTCCGTGTTCACGTGCTGCTCGTAGTTGAACAACATGATCGTCCACAGCGCGAATAGCGCGGGAATGAGGCAGCAAAGCGCCCAGGTCTGGAAACCGACCTTGAAGCCGTTGAGGAGGATGGAAGTGCCGAGCAGAGCAGCGTGAGCGCCGATCCAGCCGAAGTACTGAGTCATGATGCGGCGATAGAGCTTGCGGTTCTTCTCACGCGCCTTGTCGATGAACTCCTTGGTGGGAGCCGACTGATAGTAGCCGCTGACGAAGGGATAGATCAGAGCGACCCAAAAGCTGTGCTTCTTGGAGTAGCGCCAGGTGATGGTCGCGTCGCCGGCCTTGTTCACGTACTTGTGGTGGTTCAAGTTGTGAGTGGGGATCCAGGCGAAGGTCGGGTAGCCATAGAAGACGGAGAGAATGATGCCGAAGGTCTCGTTGGCCGACTTGCCCTTGAAGGTGGGGCAGTGGTTATGGTTGTGGGCCATGACGCCGCAGGCCAGCGCGAAGTAGCAGGACACCCAAAACAGGTACGGCGCCAGCTCCGGTCGCGCGATCTGCAGCCCAACGAGCGCAGCCGCAATGGCGACCCAAAGTAACGAGCGAAAGTCAGCAGCAAATCGCAAGCCCATGGCTCCTCCGGGCACGAGAGCTGCCATGAAATCGGGTCCGGGTCACGTTGCTTGTCGGAAAATGACAGCGAATTCGCGGGTCTAGCCGCGAAACTTCTTTTGCACCGAGCGCCGTGGCGCCAGAGCGCGATCTGAATACGTGAGGCATTTCCAGCGCTTATCCGGATGAGTGGAGTTGATAGCGCTCAACGACAAAGTTGCGCATTGTCTAGTGGGCAGCCCCGCGTGACTCACGGGCGAGCAGCTTAGCGCCGGGCGCCCGCCCGCTTTCGCGGATCCGAAAGCGTCGCTGCTGCTCAGCGTTCGCCTTCGAGCAACACACCCTGATTGTCGTACACGCCGCCAGCGATGACCTTGCCGCGCCTGCCGTTGATGGGCTTTTCGTGCCACCACTGAAACTGCTGTCGACCATGGTGAAAGGACGCAACCCGCAGGTGCGTGTCGGTGACGCGCACCACGGCAAAGCTATGGCGGCGGTGCTTGGCCGCGCCAACGTTGTACACGTCGTAGCCGCCGTGCCGGTAGCGCCCGGAAGCGTGATAGTGGCCGTGGAAGAAGGCAATCACGTTGTAGCCCTTGATGGCGTCGAACAAGCGTTGCTTGTGATTGTCGCGAGCAAACCAGTTGTCGCTGTAGGGACCCCGAAAGGGAAAGTGCATGTAGATGATGACGGGACGTTCTTTGCCGACTTGGCTCAGGTCTTTGTTCAAGAAGGCAATGGCGCGCTTGTCCGGCGCTTCTCCGAGGCAAACGAGGTGCAGGTCGTCCCAGTCGAAGGAGTAGTAGGTGTCGCCGTGGCGTTCGCGAATGCGCTCGAGCACGTGCCAACCCTCGGCCTTGTCGTGATTGCCGTGGCCTTCGAACACCGGGTAGTTCAGCAAGCCGTCGCCACCGTTGAGACCGTAGAACAGCACGAAGTGCCGCCACTGCCATGGGTTGCCGCGCTCGGTGAGATCTCCGGAGACGAGTACGCCCCGGGGGCGCGCGATTCGACCGCCGAGGGCGGAGGGCCAAGACCGACCCGGCAAGGCATTCATGGCCTCGATCGACTGATGATTGATCACTTCGACGCCGCGGGGGTCGTTGACCGGGTCGTGTAGCTTGCCGCGGAGGGTGTGCTCGTCGGATTCGAAACCGAGGTGGGTGTCGGAAGCGGCAATGAAGGTGACCTCGAGGCCGCCGAGTCGCTTGGCGCGGCGCGGTTCGGGCAGCAGCTGCGCGCTGCTCTTGCCCAACATCGGTGGCGGCGGGCTCGGCACGGCGTGCCGGTTGCGCCAAAACCACAGCGCGACGCCAAGGCTAAGCGCCGCGAGGGCGACCAGACTCCACTTCCGACGGCTCATGCGGTCGAAGAACTATCGCCAATCCGAGGGATGGAGTCGACTTGGGGTTGCTGGAGGTCGGACTGGCTAGTCTTTGTTTTGTTGAGGTCGCGGGACTGAGCGGCCTTGGGCCACTACTCGCGAGCTGGGCCGCGGGTGCGTCGCCCGCGAATTCGGGCTCAGAGCACCATCGGCGTGCGCCCGCTGAGCAGCACGTCCCACCACTTGAAGGTGAGGGCAAGCACGTGGTCGAGCTGCCAGGTGCCGCTGTCGATGGACTCGCCGCTGCGGCGCGGCGTGGGCTTGAGGGTGTCGTCGGGTAGACAGTAGGCCGCGAGTTCCGTGCTTTGAAGCAGGTGCAGCACGCCTTCGGAAAAGCCACCACCGGCGTAGGCGATCACTCCCGGCATGCGTAACGCACGCAGGTCGTCGAGGGCATAGGGGATCTTCTCGTCGGCGGTTCCGCTGGAATCCTGGCTCTTGCATTCGATGACGATCGCCGCGCCGCTGCTCGGTTCGACTGCCAACAGGTCCACTCGTCGCTGTTTGCCGATGATGGACGTCCCGATGGGCACTTCCTCGTACAGGTGCAGGCCCCGCTTGGCATACGCCGAGAGCAGGTAGCGCGCGATCAGCCGCTTGTACTCGTTGCCCGTCATCGCTCGCCGCATCGTACAGTCTTTTCAGACGCCGTGGCGACGCCCTCGAGTCGGACGGTATTGTCAAGCAACTCAGCATCGCGCCCGCCCGACAAGTTGTCCCACCCGGGGTGGGCCTCCGTACAAAAACCGAGCAACTGAATCTGCAGTGGGCCGAACAAGTTGCCCTCCCACCCCGGGCTCATGTGTCAGCACATCTGAATCGGGCCACAACGGACACGGTGGTAGCGTCAGTGCGCGGCAGAGACTTGACCAGCGCCAGTACACGCTGCAGAGACTCGATCCGCGCCGGCCACGCTGCAGAAACCCGCTACGGGACCAGAATTGCGAGCGCCCGTCGCACGAGGGCAGCCAGGTCGACGGCGCGTTGGTTGTGATTGTCTCCTCGCCACGCCAGCGCAGCTGCGGCCTTCTTCGACTCTCCGCGCCGAAAGCCCATGTTCGTCAGGGCGCTGACAAGCTTGGATTCCATCTCGGCCGAGTCCGCGCAGGCTTGGCTAGCCGCTGCGCCACTAGGCAAGAGCTCCGACCTTAGACCGGCAGCACCGCCTGCCGCATGCTCGAGATAGCGGAGTGATTCATTGGCGTGGAGTTCGCAAGCGTCGTGCACACTGCAGCTGCGCGCGTCGGTTATCGACGTTTCGTCGGCGCTGCTTGTGCGGCCGCCTGGCGGGTCAATCGACGCTGGTGGCTCAGCGTCGACTCCGATGCTGGCCTGTGCATGCCCGCGCCGCGATTCCTTGCCCAACGTTCGTTGGCGAGGGCGAATTGCGCAGCCCACGGACTTTCGCTCGATTGCCCCCTCGACGTCTGCCGCTCCAGTGGCCTGTTCATGCGGGCGCCGCGATTCGCTGCCCAACCTCTGCTGGCGAAGGCGAGTTGCGCCGCCCATGGAATGCAGTTCGACAGCCACCTGCACGCTGCTCTCTTTGGATGGCTGCGGCCCGGCCCCGCTGCTCGCCTGGACGACGCTGCTCTGTTCATGCGGGCGCCGCGATTCGCTGCCCAACCTCTGCTGGCGAAGGCGAATTCTACTCTCGATGTATTGTCGTCCGAACACCTTCTCGGCCTCGAACAGGTTGTGCGCGCGGCAAAGTAGACGTCCGTTGCGAGTCGTGCCAGGTCCGCCAAGGGTGCGCGGGTTTTCGTGGTCGAGCTGTATGAAAGCCCGCGCCTGGCAGCGCTCACCGCTGGGCGACACGTACGTGCACTGCTCGCCATCGCGCTCGTAGATCTCCCTGCGGGCCTGGCGGGAGAAGTCGCCGTGCTTGGTGCCACGACTCCGTCTTGGATGCTTGGTCTTGCCGAGCGTCTTCTTTTCCAGATCTGCCAGCACCAAGTCGAGCCCGCGCTCGATGACCGTCGCCAAGTCTCGTTTCGGATTCGAATGGCTCATCAAATCGAGGGCGCGCTCGAGCTTGTCTTTGAGCGCGGTTCCGGCCGAAAACTGGATGTGAAACCGCTCCGCGGAAAGCGGTGACACGTGGGACCTGGGCTTATAGAGTTCGACGGTCGTCGTTCGTGGTACTCCAGCAGCCGATTCGCCCCCAGCTGCGTGGGCCGCCCGCCCCGATTCCGCTGCGCCCGATTGTGCGGCCGCTCCAACTGATTGGCCAGCAGCGGCGGCATCGCCTTCGAGACGCGCTTGGACGGGCAGCGGACGCATCGAGTCTGCCACGTCTTTCTTCGGAAACCGCGAGCGGATCAGCAACTCGACCTCGGCCTTGCTCTTGTCGCAGGCCGCCGCAAGCAACTCGGCGTGGTTTTCTGTATCCAAGTATCTCTGCAGCATGCTGAGTGCCGTCACGTGGATCCGCCCCTCTCGCAGCAGGTCCAGGACCACGGGGTAGCTCTGCGCGATCCGAGCCGCTGCCAGGTGCCGGTGCGCGCTCCCCTCGCTGAGCTTCAGCTTGCGGCAGCAGAACTCGTACATGGAGGAGCATGCCTCCCTCCGCTCCAACCGCCGCGCTTCCACCTCGCCGAGGTACGCCACGAGCTGTGCAGTGATCTTGCGCCGGGACCCAATCACGCTGCCCAAGTTCGCCAGGACTTCATCGTCCGAGAGATGCTCCAGTCGCTTTTCGATTCGTGGCGTGGTGGGTTTCATGCTTACTGGCTTAACACGCGCTTTTTTGCCCTCTGAGCTGACACGCTGCCTGACGATCGCGACCCGATCGGCGCGTGCGTCGTCTTGCGGCCGAAACCGCACAGGCGAGTCACACACGCGCGGCAAGCACGCACAAATCGCTGGGCTGGCGTTTCGCGCGCGCGTGCGCCTGGAAACCTGTCAACAAGATTCGCAAGAAAAGGAACGTGCGAATCGAACCGCGGAACCAGCGATGTAGATCCGCGGTCCAACCCGAGCTCAGACAATGCCCAACCTGCGCGCGCTCTAGCTCCGCGCTTCCGCATTGCGGCTCGACCTCCGCTCGCGCTCCGCGCTTCCACGTTGCGGCTCGACCTCCGCTCGTGCTCCACGCGGTCGCATTGCTGCCCCACCTCCACTGGCGAAGGCGAATTGCACTGTCGATGTACTCGCCCACACCTTTCTCCGCGTCGAAGCCGCTGACACTCGCGGCGCCGGCGCCCCGGCGGAGGTGCGGCGGCGGCGGGCCTCCCAAAGGCCCGCCCGCACCGGAGCCCCCATCAATCGGCAAGGCACTAGTCGCCGGCGCGAAACTTCGCAACTCAGCATCGCGATCGCTCGACAAGATGTCCCACCCGGGGTGGGCCTCCGTACAGATTTCGAGCAACTGAGTCAGCAATGGGCCGACCAAGTTGCCCTCCCACCCTGGGCTAATTGTGGCTGTAGCTTGTGCAAGCCCGCAGTCCTTTCTACCAGCCTGCCGTCACGCGGCGGAGAGGTGCGATTGCCGCGATGCTGCGCGGCGGCGTGCGCCGCGATGAACCGCCGATGACGGCAGCTTCCGGCACATCCCCCCAAAAACATCGGTGTCCGGTTCTGTCGGGCCGACCCGCTGGTTTCGGCCAAGGAAGAAAGTCAGCAGCAAGCGTCTAGTCGGGGCCCGGTCCAGGGCGCGCGAAAACCACTCGTAGCCGCTAAGGAGGAGTGTTGAATCCTGAGGTGGGCTCCCCCGACGAGTTCGCTCTGGAAGCGGGATGCCGCGGGGCGTTCCTGGATGACGCTGCATGCGGTATGGCTTGGCGCGAATGGTCCTCCTGATTGGTCTGCTCTTTTTTGGGGTGTTGTTGCTGATACCGCTGGGCTTCATGGCATTCGTCGCGCTGCGTGGTGCAACGCGCAGTTCGCAGACGATCCAACTTCCGGTGAGCTCGGACAACTCGCCCGACAATCCTCTGCCGACTTGGTCGGGCCGGGTTGACTTCACTTACACGACCTTTCAAAGCGTCAGCGTGCGTGGCACCGTGCGTGGGCTACGTGGTGCGCCGGATCCGGCGGGCTACCATGGCAAGTTCACCCTTCCAACGGGCGCACAGATCCACCGCCATGGTGAGATCACGTTGCAGTACGGCGGCACGTGGGTTCGCGTAGCACTCGCAGGGCGAAGCTTCGACATTCATTGCCCCGCGGGATTTGCCGCGCGCGTGGAACTGGATGGCAATCGGCTGCTCGGGCCAAACGGACAGTCTTGCGGCAGCTTTGACGCCGAGGCGCGATACGGTGGAGCGGGTGGCAGCCTGTATCGTCGAGTGGCACTGGGTCATCGTGAGCTGTTCTTGTGTGAAGACGGTTCTACCCAAGCACACATGATTGTCGGGCAAGTTCACGGTATGAACGAGTGGGAACTGCAGACAGCGATTGGGCTGGTCATGGTTTTCCGCGGAGTGCTCGACGTGGGGCGTCACGCCGGCTCCATGCTGTGAGGCTGTGAGGGGCTCAACGCTTGCGGCGATGTCGGGAGGCGGCGAAAGCCAAGAGCGTGAGGTATGGCCAGCTGGTGCCCTCCCGAGAGCGGCGCGCCCCAACGATGCTGCTTGCGCCGCAGGATTCGGGTTGCTCCGACTGAACCCGGGGCGGTTGAAACTCTGGCTCGGGAGCCGCGCCGCCACAGACGTTGACGCAGGTTGCTTCTGACAAACCTCCGCAGGCGCAGGTCTCGTGGCAGGAGCCACAACCCGTGCATTCCGGGGCCCTGCATGCATCGACGGTCGGGGTCCCGCACTTCTTGGCGCAGGTTGCGGCGTCGTTGCCCTCGCACAGGCACAGATCGTCGCACCCTTCGCAGCCGTTGCAGGCTGGGGCTTCGCAGCCGCCTTCGTCACCGACGTCGCCCTTGGCTCCGGCGAACCCTGCGCCGGCGCTCCCCGGGGTTCCTCCACTCGCCGGGGTGCCGCCGCTCCCTGGGCTGCCACCTGATCCGGTCGTGCCGCCGGTGCCGCCGGGTGCGCTGCCGCACAAGACGTCACAGAACACTTGGATGCCGGATTCGCACATGCACACGGAGTTGCAGTCGCCGCAGCCCAGACACGTGGGCGCCGTGCAGCTTCCGGTGCTGCCGCCAGCGCCTGAACCTCCGTTGCCACCATTACCGCCGGACCCGGTCACTGGGCTGCCCGGGCAGCCGACTACCGAGCTCGAGTCGATGATCTTGGCATTGACGGTCTTACGCTCGCTCCACCCCGCTTGCGCCTGGCCGATCAAGTACTTCGTGATGAAGGGGCTCGCGTCCAGCACCGGCGAATGTGTGCCGCAAGAGCCAGAAGCGGCTTCTTCGACGCAGCGATTGGGGCCGCAGTCGGCGACCTGCGCCACGCAGCTCTTGCCGTTCGCTTCGACCAGCAGCTTGGTGCCGCAGGAAAACCGCGCACTGCCTGCGACGTAGGCCCAAGTTCCGTCGGCGACTCCGCCGCAGGCCATCGACTGGGTGTCGCTGCCGCCGCCGAAGGTCGTCACCACGTACTCGCCGCTGGGTGGAATGTCCGAGTAGCTGAGCTGGGAGCAGGTGCCCGAGGAAACGCACTGACAGCCCCCGACAACGAGCTCCTCGCTGGCGGTGGAGACCCCGGCGGGCTCTGGCCCGGGTTCCGAGCCGGCGCTGCAGCCCACGATCAGCGCTACCAAGAACGTCACGAACACATGGCGGCGCATGCCCGCAGACGTAGCAAGATCGGCGCCACGGTTTGAGGTTGGTTTTCTTCGTTAATCGGCTACTAGACGACGTGCGCGCGTGCGTTCGTCCGGACGTCTTCCGAGGCGCGTCCGGACGAAACCCACGCACCTACATTGTCCTACCCACGTCACGCTCCAGGTTTTTGCAAACGCGCTGCAAAGATCCGTCGGCACGACGCATGCACAGGGACTCTCCGAACCTGGAGTGCCCCAATGTCAAAGCTACGATTCGTCCCATTCGCGTTTGCATGTCTCCTCGCTGTCCCGTTCGGTTGTGCGCCGGCCACTCCCGATACCGGCGAGTCGGAAGAGTTGGCCGAGGACGCCGAAGTCGGCGGTGAAGGACTCACCGGTACCGTGCCCGCGGGCACCACGCTTCGGGCGACCGGCAACGTGAATCTGCGTACGGGCGCCTCCACCAAGTACAAGATCCTGCATGTCGTCCCCAAGGGATCGAAGGTCACGGTGGATACGTCATCGCCAAAAAACGGCTACTACCGCATTGACCACAATGGCACCGTCGGTTGGAGCTACGGCAAGTATTACGAGCCGGTCGGTGGCAGTACTGGCACCCAGCCCGTGGGTGCAGAGCTCACAGCGATTGGCAACGTGAACCTGCGCACCGGTCCCTCCACGTCGTATTCGATCCTCAAGGTCGTGAAGCTGGGCTCGAAAGTGTCGCTGGTTTCCCCCAACCCGAGCAATGGGTTCTACAACATCAATTCCGGCGGTGTAGTTGGCTGGAGCTCCGCGAAGTACTACAGCAAGGACGGTAGCTCTGGCGGCGGAACTGGCGGCGGCACCGGAGGCGGTACAACCGGTGCCAACGTCACCGCGGCGATGAATCGCGCCGCTTCCGCGGTGGGTTTCTCGTACTGGTGGGGTCACGGTCGCTTCCGCCCGGGTGGCCCAAACGGAAACGCTGGTTGGTGTTCCGGCTCCTGCCCGAACTGCTCCCACGGCGGGAGCTACGGCGGCGACTGCTCGGGCTTGGTGGCCAAAGTTTGGCAGGTGCCGTCGAGCAACAACGACCTGACCAAGGACAGTCACCCCTACAGTACGGCAAACTTCGTCAAGAGTTCGAGCCAATGGAAGATTATTTCCCGGAGCTCGGTCAAGAAGGCCGACGCGCTGGTGTATCGGAAGAACGGTCGCGGGCACATCTTCATCGCGTCCAAGGGCGATGGTTGGGGCACGATGTACGCCTACGAATGCAAGGGCTGCTCGGCGGGCTGCATCAAAGGCTACCGCACCGCGTCGTCCTCGTATAAGGCGATTCGCCGCAACGGCTACTAGCGGGTGTCGCCATGCGTAAGAAGCTCTCTGCTCTGTTGTTGGTTGCTGGTGTGGTAGGCGCCTTGGCGTGGCTGTCGTCGCGCCAAGACGCGCCCACCGAGGCCAAGGCGCCGCCTAGCGAGGTCGAAGCGGTCGAAGAAACCGAGGAGCTCCCGGTGGAACCTGCACGGGCTGTGGCCGTCACACCGGTGGCGGCTCCGGCGGCCAAGGTCGAGAGCAGCGATCCCGTCTTCTTCGCCAGTTGGGGTGGCGGGCCCGACCAACTTGGCCGCGAGACTCCCGAAGAAGGCAACCCCCAAGGGCCGATGAGTTTCGCTCTGGACTCCAAGGGGCGCATGACGGTGCTGGACAACATCAACGGACGCTTGGTGCGCCGGGGTGGAGACGGCAAAGCGGAGGGGATTCAAAAGCTCGACACGGCGTACCCCGAAGACATTGCGCTCGGAGCCGATGGTTCGGCCGCGGTTCTCGACCGCTTTCGGGACAAGGCTGTAGGTGTGTACGACGCCTCGGGCAACCTTCGCGGCAAGTTGACGCTCGAGGGCGAAGGCGTGCCCGACCCGGGCAGCGTGACGGGCGTCTTCGTGGACGGCGAGGACGTATACGTCGAGCGTGGGCACGGACCGTTGGTGAAGATAGGAAACACCCTGGGCGTGCCGGCAGAGCCGCGCACGGAGATCCCGGGCCGCCCCAGTCGGGATGGGCTGTCCTTTCTCAAGGCCGGTATCATCGAAGCTCAGGCTGGGCGCGTGTACGTCGTGTCCGTGGAACGTGCCACGGAACAGCACCGTTTCACCCGTGAGCTGCGACTTCAGACCCTGGTGCACAACATCTTGATGCTCGACTCGGACAAGTCGGGCACGATCTACTTTGCTGCCGAGGTGCAAGCCGTTGAAAACGGGACGGAGGTCTTGCTGTATTGCCTGGACGGAGTCAGCGGAGCGCCCACGGGTAGCGCGGTGCTGCCGTCGAACACGTTGCCCGAAGAGTCCTTCAAGGACTTTGCGGTACTGGACGGGGGCGGCGTGATGCACGCCCTGCGTACCGAGTCTGGCGTGAGCTACACCCGCTACGATTGCCTGTGAGGCGAGGTCTTCTCCTAGCGCAGCGCGCGAGTCTCAGGGCTCAGTCGGGCCGCCTCAAGATCGGGCCGCGTCAAGCTCGCAGAGCGTCGTAGAGTTCTTGGGATGCGCGGCCACCGGCTTCCCGCAGGCGCCGGTCGGAGACGCTGACCGCTTCGGCGCAGATATCCGAACCCAGGAAGTGCCGCTGCAGACGCGCGGCGGCGACGCCGATGGAGCCCGAGCCGATGAAGGGGTCCACGATGACTTCGCTCTCGACGCTGCTCTGGCGGATCAATATCTCTGACACTTCCGGCGGCTTTTCTGCGGGGTAGCTGCCGCGGATGCGCGGGACCTCCAAGATGTCGGGCACCGAGAGATCCGACAGGCGGCGCTTGCCCTTTTCGAAGAACAGAATCATCTCGTAGCGGGATCGGTAGTGGTAGCCCATGCCTATCTTGCGCTTGTCCCACACGATGGGTTTCCAAAAGCGAAAGCCGGCGGCCTCCGCGGCGGGCCTGGCCACGAACATCGTCTCTTGGTCGCAGAAGAGGTAGAAATGGGTATTCGAGCGCAGCACGCGGAACGCCTCGGCGAACAACTCCGGAAACCGTGAGTTGGGAAAGATGGCAAACCAGTCGTTGCTGCTGGCCTTGCTACGCTTGAGACGGGTGGTGGTACCGACGGCCCGGTGTTTTTCCAGGGACTCGTAGGCGGGGTCTGTGACCAGGAGATCGACGCTCTCGGAGGCCAGGGTTCGCAGGAATGCCACCGCGTCCTGCTGCTGGACCAAGAACTCCACTTCCGCGGCGTCCGCTCGGGGAGCGGGGACCGGACCCGGGTGGGTCAGGCGAAATGCGCCCTGCGGCGCGGCTTCGAGAGCACCCTCTGACATCGTAGTTTCGTCTTTTAGCACTGCTCGAACGTGCAGTCGCTTCCTGCGGGCGCGGGGTCGGACATTCTTTGTCACGAGGCCTCACTCCTCGAGCAGCAAGCGGAAGACAAAGCGCTTTCGCTTGGCGTCTTTCCCGGTCAACTCCAGCCGAACCCTTTCGCCCAAGCGGCATAGAGCGGCGCCATCTTTCTTCCACAGCGCGGCGCCGTCGTCTTTGGCGCGCACTTCGCTGCCGAGGGCCTCGGCAATGTCGCGGTTGTAGGCTTTCACTTCGAGGGGTGGGTCATCGAGATGTACGTGCAGCTTGTTGCGGGCGACGCCGAGCACCGTACCACTGAAGCGCCGTTTTTCGGCTGGCCCAGCGAGGACCGGATCGAGCACTTCTTGCATCACGAGCAAGTTGGCGTCTCGAGTCAGTTGCTTCTGCAACTCCTTGGAGCGGTTGGCCGTTGCCAACACAGCGTCCCGCAGCGCCACGCCGCCGAGGGCCCCGGGTGTGTCGAAGGACCGCCCCGCCACACGCTCCATCAGCTCTCGGTGCAAGTAGACGCCCACCACTTCGCGCATGGGTGCCGAGAAGCGCCCGTAGACCTCCGCGCCCACTCCGAAGTGGGCGCCGGGCTCGGCGCTGAATGCCGAGCGCCCGGTCTTCATCATGGCTTGACGATGCACCGCGAGGGCGACTCGGCGCTCGCGGCCGGTTCGGGGCAAGCTGTCGAGCCAGTCGGACAGGCTGCGCTCGTCGGGGCGTCGCTGCCAGACCTTGGGGTCGAGTTTGTACAGCCCAACGAGCTGCTCGAGCAGGGCGTCGAGTTCGCCCAGGGTTTCGGCGTTTGGCCCCGCGTGTACGCGAAAAATAGGCTCCACGGCGTCTTTGGCGGTGTCCCCCTCGTGGAGCTTACGGGCGCCCTCGACGTTGCAGAGCAGACTGGCTTGCTCGTTGTACTTCTCCACGGCGAGTCGCAGCTCTCGGGCGATCACAGCACGGCCCTCGGACACACCGACCCGCACTTCCGTGCGGCGGAAGCGTACCACGTTGCGCTCGTCGGCTCGGGCCATTCGAAGCTGCCCTGCTTCTTTGAGTAGCTTCAGGCTTTCGGCATACGGCGCCTTGGCGATGGGATGGTCGCCCGGGCTGTCGTAGAAGTCCTGAACGTCCTCGAAAGCCAGCTTGGCGTGGCTGAAGATCCGCGCGTGCAAGATGGTCGTTTCCACGACCTCTCCTTTGGCATCCAAGTCCATGCGGAAGATGACGGCGCGGCGGAGGACTTCGGGGTTCAGGGAGATGGCGCCCTCGCTCAGCAACCGGGGCAGCATCGGCACGCACAGTCCGGGCAGATAGAAACTGCTACCTCGGCTCAGCGACTCTTCGAACAAGGGCTGTCCCGGCATGACGAAGCTCGAGGCGTCCGCAATGGCGTAGTCCACGCGCAATCCGTCGCCGTTGCGCTCGACGAAGACGGCTTGGTCCAGATCTCGCGTGTCTCGACCGTCGATAGTCACAAAAGGGCAGGCAGTGAGGTCGACCAGTGCCGCCTCATCCAGGGGCGTTTCGGCGATGGCTCGCTTCGCCGAGGCGATCAGCTCAGGGCCGAATTCCGTGGTCAATCCGCGCTGTTCAGCGATGCTCTCGAGGGCCTGCCGCATGAGGGCCATCCTGCCGGGCGGGCCGGCCCAGGAAAAGACGTTCAGGGCCGGGCGCCTTTTTTTTGCTCCTTGCAGCGCGTATCCTTGAACATCGCGACCTCGCGTCCGCCATGGCCGCCTCCGACCCACCCGAGAAAGTCCCCGACCTATCGCCCAACAGCGAGTGGGAAGAGACGGATACGGACACGATCACTGGGACCGGAAAATTGCAGGCTCGCTGGGCGCGGGTCGTAGCCAAGACCAGCGAGCCCCCTGAGGTGCCGCTGTTCCCGACGCCGCTGCAGGCAGGCGCGAAGATTGGCCGCTACCAATTGGTGACCCGCCTGGCGAAGGGCGGCATGGCCTTCGTGTGGATGGCTTGGCGCCGCCGCTCCACGGGTCAGAAAGAAGTCATCGCTCTCAAGACGCTTCTGCCGAGCCTCAGCCACGACCAAGCCTTCGTGCACATGTTCTTGGACGAAGCCAAGTTGCTCTCGGAGATTCGCCACCCGAATGTGGTGAGCATTCGCAATGTGGGTGTGCACGGGGATGTGCCTTACGTCGCTCTCGAGTGGGTGGAGGGCGATACGCTCAGTTCTCTGCTTCGCGCACTGGTGGCCAAGGGCAAGGAGGTGCCCCTGGCGATTGCGCTACGCATCATTGGGGAGTGTTGCTTGGGGTTGCATCAGGCTCATGAGCTGCGCGACGCCAAGGGAGAGCACCTCAACGTGGTGCATCGAGATGTTTCACCGTCCAACATCATGCTGTCATCCCATGGAGACGTGAAGCTGATCGACTTTGGCGTAGCCAAGGCCAGTGAGCGATTGGCCGAGCAGACCCGCACGGGCGTGCTCAAGGGCAAGGTCAGCTACATGGCTCCAGAACAGGTGCTACGCGCTGTGCCGGATCGGCGAACGGATATTTGGGCCGTAGGCGTCGTGCTGTATCGCCTGATCGCGCAGCGACTGCCCTACGAAGGCGATATCCCCAGCATTGTCAGGCAGATCAAGTACGGCGAGCCAGTTCCGCCACTGCCCGCGGGCACGCCGCGGCCCGTGTCGGAGATCGTGTATCGCGCTTTGGCTCGCGAGCCCCAAGACCGTTTTCAAACGGCGGCTGAAATGCGTCGTGCAGTCCAGTACGCCTACGCCGAGGTGTGCGCGCCGGTTCCCAAGGATCAGTTCGCCCGTTTCGTGATGACGTTCTTGGGGCCCACGATTCAAGCGCGTCGCGAATCCCTCGCCCAGGCCTTGCAGGTCAAGAAGAAGTGAACGGTTCGGCGCGCCCGGGGGTTCAGGGTGAGCTACTTGCCCTCCATGGTGCCCGCCGGTTGGGACGTAGCAGTGCCGTTTGCGGCCGGGACGCTGTAGACCTTGCACAGGGAATCGGCCGCATTCAGAGGCCGGCCGTAGACCAAGCTCTTGCTGGCGGGCTTGACGAAGATCTGACCGCCTCCCAGGGGCTTTGGAATGATGGCGCCCTGGGTGATCGGCTTGCCGAAGCGCGCCGATTCCACGATCACAATCACGTCCTCGCCCGAGACCCGGTAGCCCCAATAGGACGCGCCTAGGGAGCCTTCGGGCGCGCCTTCACATGCAGCCCCTTCGGAGGTCAGACCGAGCACGAGCTGCGTCGCCGGATTGATCTTCGGGGGCGGCCCTTGCCAGGTAAGGCCGGCGGCATCCGCGCCACCGACTACGACGGACATGCATTTACATTGAGCCGCGCCCTGAGTGCTGGCCAACTTCACGTCATGGCGTGCGCCCAACAGCGGCGTATCCTTGCCGTCGTTGAAGTCCGATTCGCCTTGGCCCTTTTCGCCGTCCAGGGGCTCCGTGAACTCCTCGGAATTGTTCGTCTTGGCGTTCAAGCTCGCATTGGCGTTGAGCCGCGCCCGGCAACCAGGCCCGACAGTGCCCACGAGAACTACGGCTAGGAGCAGCTTCCGCACGCTCGCAAGCCTGGCACTGGACCGCCCCCTTGGGCAACTCTTGGTGGTTTTGGCCGGCGCCGGCTGGATCTGGGGGCGACGAGGCAACCACCAGGCTCATTGTTCTATACTCCCGGCGAGTGGATATCGACGCCCTGCGCGCGCGGCTGGCGGACGCCTCTGCGCTCAGACCAGTTGGGACGGTTCGCGCCGTCACCGGGTTAGCCATTCGTGTGGCCGTGCCCAGCGCCCGGGTCGGAGATGTGGTGGTGATCCGCCGTCGCGGCGAACCGCTGTTTGCCGAAATCGTCGGCTTCAGCGTGGGCGAGGCTGTCGCGATCCCCCTGGGCGAGCTGACGGGCGTGGGACCGGACGATGCCGTCGAGTCTACGGGCGCGGGGCTCGTGGTGGGTGCCGGGTCATCGCTTCTCGGGCGGGTCTTGGATGGGTTGGGTCGTCCCGTGGACGGAATGGCCGCGCCCGAAGATCTGGTGACCGTGCCCGTGGATCGCGCCCCGCCGGCCGCACTGGGTCGTCGCCCGGTGACGCAGCCGCTGACCACGGGGGTGCGCGCCATCGACGGGCTCATGACACTCGGAGTGGGTCAGCGAGTTGGCCTGTTCGCGGGCTCCGGCGTCGGCAAGAGCACATTGTTGGGCTCCATCGCCCGCGGCACGGATGCGGACGTCGTGGTGGTGGCTTTGGTGGGCGAACGCGGACGTGAGGTGGGCGACTTCTTGGAGCACACCTTGGGCGAAGCCGGACGACAGCGCAGCGTCGTGGTGGTTGCCACCAGTGACGCTCCACCGTTGGAGCGCCTGCGAGCGGTGCAAGTTGCCACAGCTCACGCCGAGTACTTCCGGGACCAGGGCAAGAGCGTGCTCTTGCTCGTGGACTCCGTGACTCGTGTGGCCCGGGCACAGCGTGAAGTCGGGCTGGCCGCGGGTGAACCACCGGCACGCCGAGGTTATCCGCCGAGCGTCTTCGCCATGCTGCCGCGCCTGCTCGAGCGGAGTGGGCAAGGACAAGCAGGAGCCATCACGGCCATCTACACGGTGCTGGTGGAGGGCGGCGACATGGACGAGCCCATTGCCGACGAGGTGCGAGGCATCCTGGACGGTCACGTGGTGCTGAGTCGCGATATCGCCGCCCGGGGCGACTACCCGGCCATCGACGCCACGGTGTCCCTCTCCCGAGTGATGAACGCCGTGGTGAGCCCCGAGCACGCAGCTGCGGCGCAGCAGATCCGCACCCTGGCTGCGGCCTACGAAGCCAAGCGCGACCTGATCGCGTTGGGCGCCTACGCCAAGGGCAGCGATCCCAGCGTGGATCGCGCCATTTCCGCACTGCCGGAGATTCGGCGCTTCTTGGCCCAGGCCTCGGATAGCGCGGTCCCCCTGAGCGAAACAGTCGCTTTATTGTCGACGCTGGCCAAAAAGTACCCCACTTAGCCGGGGCAGCGGTTGCAGGTGTCGGAGTCTGTCGTAAAGTCCGCCCATGAATAAGGTGCTCTTGGCTTCGGGGGTGGCGCTCTCGTGCGTGATTTTGGGGCCGTTGGCCTGCTCCAGCACGAGCGGCGGCAGTGGCGTCAACGGGGGTGCTGGCGGCGCTGGCGGTTTTGGCGCAGCGGCTGCCAACGGCGGAAGCGGCGCCATCATCGCGACCGACGGCGGTGGCACTGGTGGAACGCCGCCAGGTGCGGATCCCAAGACGTGTGCAGAGGCGGCTATCTCCAAGACCTACGTGGGCTGCGACTTCTGGCCTACGCCAGTGACCAACTCGGTTTGGAACATCTTCGACTTCGCGGTGATTGTCGCCAACGCTGGGGACCTACCGGCGGCAATCACAATCACCATGGCTGGCAACCAGGTTGCCGCCGGCGTGGTGCAACCGAACTCTCTGGAGAAGTTCTATCTCCCCTGGGTACCAGCGCTGAAGCCAACGGAAGCTGACGAGTGCGGGAGCTCCCAGCCCGTGACTACTTCCCTGCGCGCGCCGCAGGGGGCCTACAACTTGACCAGCTCTGTCCCGGTCACGGTCTATCAATTCAATGCACTGCAGTACAAAGGACAGGGTGGCCCGCCCGGCAAGAACTGGTCTAGCTGCAAAGGAAACCAAATCTGCGCGCAGTTTGGACAAGCCGTAGGCTGTTTCTCGTACAGCAACGATGCCTCTCTGTTGCTGCCCAGCACGGCCATGACCGGCAACTACCGCGTGTCTTCGCTGAACGGCTTCTCGCAGGGTGGTTTCAGCACGGCGCCCTACGTTGCCATCGTTGGTACCGCTGACAACACGAGCGTCACGGTGAAGGCGTCACAGTACGGCGCGTTTGCCGCTGGTGGAGGCATTCAGGCGACGGGTCCGAACCAGACCGCACAATTTACCGTTGGCAAGGGCGAGGTGGTCGAAATCTTCGGTACGGGCACGACAGACCTCGGAGGCACACTGGTTCAAGCCTCGGCGCCGGTGCAGGTGATTGCCGGGGTGCCCTGCGTGACCCAGCCCTTTGGACAACCCGCCTGTGACCACGTGGAGGAAAGTGTTTTCCCGGCCGAGACTCTAGGCAAGCGCTACTTCGTGACCATGCCCACGGGCCCCAATGGCGACACGCCAGGCCACGTCGTGCGCATCATTGGCAATGTGGATGGCACCACGCTGACCTACGCGGGCTCCTTCGACCCAGGCTGGCCCACGAGCATTAACGCGGGCCAGGTCGCCGACTTGCGGGTTGTGAAGGGCAACTTCGAGGTGACGGCCGACCAAGCCATTGCGGTCGCGTCATTCCAGCTCGGCGGCAGCGTCGTCGATCCCAACGCCCCCGTTGGCCAACAAAAGGGCGATCCGGCTCAGAGCCAAATGACCGCGGTGGAGCAGTACCGCACCAAGTACGTGTTCTTGGCGCCGGACGACTATCAGGTCAGCTACGTCGACGTGGTGATGCCCATGGGCGCGCAAGTGACACTAGATGGCGCGCCGCTGCCTGCGACGCCCCAGCCGCTTTCGGGAGGTTACGGAGTGGCGCGGGCCAAGCTTGGCCCGGGTCAAGGTGGCGCTCACGTGCTCCGTAGCGACGTACCAGTGGGGATCCAGGTGGTCGGCTACGGTGAGTACACCAGCTACCAGTACCCAGGCGGGCTGAACCTGTCCCTCATCGCGCCACCCCCCGTGAAGTAAGGGCGAAAGCTCGACCGCGCTGCGCGCGCCCGTGGCATCTAGTTGCCGTCCGCTTGACGCGAGCCGGCTTGCGCTCGAAGCGCCGCTGAAAAAGCCCACGCTGCGGCTTTCACCGGCGGTCAGCCGGTCTTCTTGCGCCTCTGCTTGGCGGTGAGCTCCGACTCCAACTCTGCGAGCAGGTCTTTGGCGCGCTTGGAGAGCTTCTTGGGCACGGCAACTTCGATGACCACATGCAGATCTCCCGTGCCGCGGCCGTCCAGGCTGGGAACGCCGCGCCCGCGTAGGGAAAGTACCGTGTTCGGCTGGGTGCCTTGGGGCACATCTACGCTCACCACGCTGTCGTCGGGCAGCTCGACGTCGAGTTCGGCGCCCAAGGCAGCTTCAGGGTAGGACACCTCTTTGCGAGTAATGAGATCATAACCCTCGCGCTGGAATCGGGGGTCGTCCTGCAGCGTGACATCCACGTACAAGTCGCCCGCGGGCGCTCCACTCGGCCCAGGCATGCCCTGACCGGGGACGCGCAAGCGCTGGTCTGAATCGATGCCCGCGGGGAACGTGACCAGTACTTTGCGCTCCCGCTCTACCTGGCCGAGACCAGAACAGGACACGCAGGGGTCCTTGACCGTCTTGCCGGCCCCACGGCAGCTGGGACAGGTCGTGGCGAACATGATGAAGCCGCGCTGGGTCGTGGCCTGTCCGGAGCCGTTGCATTGGCTACAGCGTTCGGGTTCTGTGCCAGGTTTGGCTCCCGAGCCCGAGCAGTCGTCGCAGGGTGCCGCGCCCCGCACGCGCACTTCCTTCTTGGTTCCGGCGATGGACTCCTTGAGCAAGATCGTCGCGTCCACCCGCACGTCTTGCCCCCGGGGTGGAGCTGAACGTCGCCGCCCGCCGCCGAATCCGAAACCACCGCCTCCCATGTTGCCGAAGAAGTCCGAGAACAGGTCCTGGAACTGACTCAGGATGTCTCCCATGCCCGCGCCAGAAAAATCGAAGCCGCCGCCGACACCCGCGTGGCCAAAGCGGTCGTAGGCTTGGCGCTTCTCTGCGTCCGAGAGCACGCTGTAGGCCTCCGTTGCCTCCTTGAACTTGCCCTCGGCCTCCGCGTCCCCGGGGTTGCGATCCGGATGATACTTGAGCGCCGCCTGGCGATAGGCCTTGCGGATGTCGTCCGCGGAGGTCTCTCGGCTCACGCCCAAAACCTCATAATAGTCGCGTTTTTCCGTCATGGGCAGCCGCTGCAGAGTAGAGACAACCTAATCTGACAGCTTAAGTTCGCGTTCACTGGTGTCAACTTTACCGCTCAAGCGGAGCCGTGTGCTTTGAGCTGAGCGATCAGAGTAGCCTGCCGAGATAGTTCGGCGCGAGCTTCTTGAAGTTCAACGGTTGCGCTGACTCCTGTCCCGGACAGCTGACCCTCTAGGGCAGCAATCGTCCAGCGCGCGGCTTCCAGGTCTGCTTCGCGCTGTGCATTGGAGTGGGCCAACGCATCCAACTGAGTCTTGAGGGCATCCCCATCCGGCCCGGATTGACCACGCTCTTCCAGATCGCTGAGCAGTTCCCGTCCTAGGCGCTCCAGGGTGGTGAGATCGCGTTGCAGGCGTCGGATCTCACCGCCCCGCTCGCTGAGCTGGTGCTCGAGGCGCGCCACGTCTTGTTCGTGATCGCTACCACCAGATTCCACGGCTCGCTGCGCCGCTTCCGCCGCTCGCAGTTTCGCAGTCGTCGCGTCTAGCTTGCTGAGGGCTGAATCCAACTTGGTGCTCGTGGCATCCAGCTGCGTGCCGTACTCTCGCGATGCCGCTTCCGCCTTGTCCAACTCGGACTGCAGTCGAGCGTTCTCTTCCTCCAGTTGGCCCACTCGTCGATCAGCGACGGGCGATTCGGGCTGGGCGGGTGCTGGCAGGGGCTTTGCGTTGCGCAGCGCATCCAGCTCCATTTGAGCATCATCGGCGCGCTCGTCGGCGACGTTGATGCGGGATTCCAGCTCGCGAATCCACTTGTCCTGGTCCGAGAGCTTTCTGCGCAAGCTTTCGGCTTCCGAATCCGACTGCTTTTCCACATCGAGCTGTCGGCGCAAACGCTCGGTTTCGGCTTGCAGCCGCGCGACGATGCGTTCCGAGCGCGTGTCCGCGACCGCCTGCCCCGCACTGGCGGGCCAAGCCTCCGACAGAGAAAGCTGCACCACCGAAAACTCGTCCAGCGAAAGAGCGAGGTCGCTAGCAACGCCAATGAACCACTCGGGCTCCTCGGCGCCACCCGGAACGAGACTGGTGTCCAGGCTGGGGTCAGGGCTACCGGAGGCGAAGTCGACCACCGCGTAGCCCACGAAGGGCGCCTGACCGAGCATGCGCACGTGGGAAAACTCGCCCTTCAGGGTGTCGTAGAGTTCGTAGTAGTCGAGGGCGCCTTCCGACGGCACGGAAACCGTCAAGAGCTGGCGTTGCACATTGGGGTTCGGAATCGCGACCAGCGCGATGCCCCGGGGACCCAGGGCGCGGCGCATGCGGTTCACGATGGAGTGGGCCGGGCCCGCACCGTTCAGATCGTCCACGATGCCGAGTTCGAAAGCACCGTCGCGGGCGGCAAGGCCGGAGGGTGGCAGTGGCGCATGGGAGATGCTGCGGGATGTGTTTCGGACTGTCGCCTCGGCGACCCGCGTCGGATCCGGATCGTAGACGTGCACGATGCGCGCGCCGCGATCGACCAGCAGCTCGGCCAAGCCACTGGTGGAGTCACCGAAGATGACCACGCGACGCCCTTCCACCAGGCCTTCTACATAGGTGGCCAGGACCGCGCTTGGCCGAAGAATGCCTCGACTCGCCATGGGCGTGGCTATTGCGCAGGCGGGCCGCGCTGGCAAGCGGCCGGGCGCTTCTACGGCTTTCTGCAGGGCGTTGGGACGACGCAGGGCGTTCCGCAGTTCTTGGCGAGGGCAAAGCGATCTGCTTGGGTCGGGCTCGAACGCCCCAACCCAGTTCCCGACATACACAGTAGAATGACGTCGTCTTGCCCCACTGCGTTGGCTGGCTCCGTACACAGGCCGTTGACGCAGGTGCCGTGGGGCAACCCATGCTTGGGTGGGCACTCGTCGTCCTTGCCGCAGACCAGGATTCGGCAATCCGTGATCTCCGCGGGCGCGGCGCCGGTAGCGTCGCAAATGGACACGAAGCGCCCTGGCGCGTGCAACACGACGCCGGACTTGTCAGCTGTGACGCTATCCGCCTTTTTGCGTTCAAAATCACACTTGCCCTGGCGATCGCATTTGGCGGTAAAGGTGCGTCCCTCCGTGTCCATCAAGGTGCGCTCGCTCACGCGGCGGCAGCCTGAAACGGCGCAGGCGAGGGCGATCGCAATGCACAACTGCCTCCGCATACCGCTAATCCTAGCGTTGGCGCAGTGGGCTGCCAACGTTTCGCCAGAGCGTTGCAGCCGCGCGTGCTAAACAGAATCAACGCGTGGCTGGGATCCTAGAAAAGACCCTCGTCGTCGATGGCGTCACTCCAGTGGGCGCGTATGCGGCTCTCCGAAGAGACGCCGGGCTCGGCTCTTTCTTGCTCGAGAGTGTCGTACCTGGAGAGCGTTGGGGTCGTTACTCTATCTTGGGCTATCGACCTCGCGAGGAGACGACGGTGCCTGGCCAGGCGGGCCTCGACCCATTCACTCGGCTCGCCGAGGCCCTCGCGTCGAAGGAACCGCGTTGTGCCAGCGTGGCGAGCCGCTTCGCTCAGGCCCACGTTGGCACCGTCGTCTACGATGCGGTCAGCTATGCCACCAAGGTTCCGGCGTTTCCGCAGACTCAGGGCGCACCCATCGCGCGATTCCTGTCCGACGCGGCGGTGATCGTTTTCGACAACCTGACCCACACCGCCACCCTGGCGTCAGCAGATCCGGCGGAGCTGGACCGGGCCGAGGCGCATCTGACCTCGGCGCGAGCCCTCGCCCCGCTGCCACCGCCGGATCCGAGCGCGCTGCCGCCAGATGTCGCGATCAGCTGCTCGGACGCGGACTACGAAAAGATGGTGCGGCGAGCCAAGGAGCACATCCTGGCCGGTGACGCGTTTCAAGTCGTGGGAGCGCGGAAGTTCTCAGTGCCCGCGGGCGGCGTGAGCCCCTTCGATGTGTATCGGGCGCTACGAGTACTTTCTCCCGCGCCCTATATGTATCTGCTGGAGCTGCCTGCGCGCGATGACCTCGGGCCCCTAGCCGTGGCCGGCGCCAGCCCGGAGACCTTGGTGCGCTTGGAGGAGGGCCGCGTGACTCTGAGGCCGATTGCGGGCACCCGGCATCGAGGCCAAAGCCCGGAGGAGGACGAGGCCCTTGCCAAGGAGATGCTAGCGGATCCCAAGGAATGCGCCGAGCATGTGATGCTCATGGATCTGGCGCGCAACGACGTGGGGCGAATTGCGAAAACGGGATCCGTCGAGCTGCCGAAACGCATGGTGGTCGAGCGTTTCAGTCACGTGATGCACATCGTCAGCGAGGTGACGGGTCTGCTCAAAGAGCGCCTTTCGCCTTGGGACGTCCTGCGCGCGACCTTTCCTGCGGGAACGCTGACCGGAGCGCCGAAGGTGCGTGCGATGCAGATCATCTCCGAGCTCGAGGGGCAGCCCCGGGGCGTCTACGGCGGTGCCGTGGGCTATGTGACTCGGGACGGCGACATGGATTTTGCGATCGCGATCCGCACTGCCGTCCTTCATGCTGGCCGCTTCGAAGTATCCGCGGGCGCGGGCTTGGTCGCGGACAGCGTGCCAGCTTTGGAAGCCAAAGAGACTTGGAACAAGGCTCGGGCTGCGCTTTCGGCCCTGGCCGCGGCTGCTCGCAACACTTGAGGTCGCGGGGCTAGAAGCGGCCGCCAAAGGTGGGGTCGCGGTGGTGAGCTCCCGGCCCAGCGCCAGACACGGGAGCGGTCTCGAAATGCTCCCAATCGGAGCCCAGGAAGTACCAACCAGCGGTGGCCAGCGAGATGCTGAGGTACAGCACGCTCGCGCCGATGAAGAAGCCTCGATTCTCATCGTCCGTGATGGCCAAGACTCCGGTGACCGTGCCGCCAATGGCCGCAGGAACTCCCAGTCCGTAAAACGTGATCGTGGCCCATAGCGGCGCACCCCGGTCGGGCTTGTATTCGGCACTCACGTAGCTGCCCGGGGGGTCGTCCAGGCGCGCCGGCACCTCGACGCGGGCTTTGTCCTTGTGGCGCAACAGGTACACACCGCTGGCAGGTGGAACCCAGCGGGCGCATGGCGTCGTGCAGAGTCGGTTGTCGCGCACGTCGAACACCGACCAATGCTCACCCTTGCGCTCGGGAAACGTGACATTCACGCTGTCCGGAGGCAGCGCGCTGCGTTCGTTGGAAAGGGCCAGGGCCCCCGGCGTGCCTGCTGCCGCTTTGGCAGGCGCCAGGAAGACCTGAATCGGTGAGGCGCATTGACCGTCTGGCGCTTCTTCGGTGGAAGCCTCGCAGCTCTCGGGGTTGCCCGCCTCGCGCAGCAGCGACTCCTCCCGTTTCACTTTGCCGCCCACAAAAGTGGCGTCGGCTCCAGCTTGCAGCTTGCCTCCGGAAACGAGTCGGAAGCTGCCGACGCTGATCGCCTTGATGAAGTGAGTGACGGTGGCACATTCCGCCGACGTAGGCGCCGCAGCGGGTAGCTGGCCGGCCTCGAGCTGCCCGGCCACGGTGGTTCTCACCGCCAGTCGACCGGAACGCGCCAGCTGGCCTTCGAGGCTGACCGCACCGAGCGGGAGCTTTGCGTACAGCTCGTCGGCGTCCCCAATTTCGATGGTGTCGGTGGCGAGCGTGGTGCGCTTCCACGAATAGCCGCCCTGGGGTTGGCAGCGATCGACGATGCGCATCTCGCAGCCGCCATATTCGACAGCGACCACGCCTCGGGCTGTCAGGGCCTCCAGGCGCGCTTTTTCGGACGCGGGCCACTCCGTGACCAAGGGGTTGAGCACGTTGGAAGCAATCTTGCACTTCTTGCCCTCGGTTTCGGGGACCTGTGGTGACAGTGCACCGGTCGACCCGAGGTTGGGGCCGCCGCAAGAAAATACACCAAACAAAAGCAAGAGCCAGCGGAGTCGCGCCACTGATCCGAGTGTATCGGATGCTACCCCTCGCTGCACGTCTGTGGCGATTTCGCCTCGCCAGTGCGGGGGAGCGCGGCGCAGTCGGTGCGATGCTGCCTCGCCAGTGCGGGGGTGCGCGGCGCAGTCGGCGCGATGCTGCGTGACCCGCCCAACGACTCGGATTCAGAGTTGCCAGCGCAACACTGAATCCAGCTGAGGGATCCACCCCCGCAATGGCGCACCGCGCGCTCTCACATGCGAGAGCTCTCGCGACGGGGCTGCGAGATGAAAGCACAGCTCTGTTGCTATCCAAAAACAAGATCAGGAGGAGGGGTTGGTCTGCAACAGAGCTGCCCTCCAGCCCTGAGCGGACGCTGCAGTGACCCTCCCGCGCGATCGCCCACAGCTCGCTGCATTCTGCGCGCGCTGACACGTCGCGGACTCGGTTGGTCGCGTAAGATGTGCTCAGAATCTGTGTGGGAAGTCAGAGCGTGACGGGATCGGCGCAGCAGCGGAAGCCACGGAACTTGCTGGTGGCTGTACGCATGACGAGGTTGTCGGACTTGCAGGTCAGGTTGTTCGAATTGCTCTGTTTCTCGCTATCCAGATACGCGCCCCCGCGTTCTGGGCAGCTATTGCCGTTGCAGCCGTTCTCCCACTCGCGCAAGTTGCCGCTCAGGTCGAAGATTGGACCTGCTTTGCTCACACAGAAGAACATCGAGCCGACGTCGGAGCGCCCGGTGCCGTTCGAGTCCAAACCGTTGCAAGTCTTCGTCCCGTAGATGCTGCCGTAGGGAAAGAGGTTTGCGCCGTTGTCGGAGCACGCGTGGTACCACTCGCTTTGGCCCGCATTGGTCAGTTGGGCCGACGACACGGCGCCCCCCCCGATCTTGCCACAGAGTCGTTTGCCGACGACCTGGCAGTAGGCATGGGCATCGCACCAGTCCACGCAACTCACGGGCAGCAGGGGTTGCCCGCTGGGTGAAAAGGTGGGGCAATCGCCCGCGGTACTGGGCGTGAGGTTGTTGTTAGTGCACCCGCTCGGGTAGCTGGGCGACGGACTCGACGCCAGAAACGCGCCGTATTGAGCGTTGCTGACTTCCGTGACGTCCATACAAAACGGCCCGCCCGTGGCCTTGACCAAAGCCATGTCGCTGGTGCCCGTTAGCTTCGGACACGACAGCACCGGCGCCCCTCCCGTGCCGCCGGAGCCACCTGTTGCTCCTCCAGTGCCCCCACCCGTGCCGCCTGTAGCACCACCCACGCCGCCGGTGCCTCCCGGCGTGCCTCCCGTGCCCCCAGTCGCGCCTGCGCTGCCACCGCTTGCTCCCGCGGTGCCGCCCGTGGCACCTGCAGCGCCGCCAGTCCCTCCAGCTGCACCCGAGCCCGCGGCACCACCTGTTGCACCTGTCCCTGATGTGCCGCCACTGCCCCCGGTCGCTCCCGTGCCCGAAGCGCCCGCACCCGATGAACCCGCTACGCCGGCGCCTCCGCCGCTACCCCCACCGCTATCGTCCAGCTTGTATCCGTCGAAGGACACAGCGCAGGCGGGGACCCACCACAGCAGGCTCCCGAGGGCTAGCGAAACTCGGTGAGAAAAGGCCACGGGCTGAGCGCCACGTTACTTCTTTTTGGGCAGCTTGAGTCTCGGCCTCTTGGGTTTCTTGGGCTTCTTCTTGGGGTTGTCGGCGTAGCGCTTGGCCTTGCGAATCTGCTTCCGGGCCGCCTTCAGATGCATGATCGCCTTGGCGCGGTGGCCGCCAAAGGGGGGCCGGACACCTTCATTTTCGGCCGCCTTGAGCAAGGCGATGGCCTTTTCGGCGTTGGCGTCTGCCTGATCCAGGCGCGCGTCCGCCGCCACGGCGTATCCCGCCCAAAACGCGCCAGCCGCGACCAGCGACGCGGCCGCAGCCGTGAGTGACCCCCTAGAAACTCGTTTCATCCGTCCTCAACCTCCATCACAGGGCAAGCACTGCTCGCCATCGTACCCCCGCAATTGGATGGACCTGCCCGGATCCGGATATATTCAGTGGGACACTGTGCGCACATGGAGGGGATCCTCCTACGCTGGCGCCGTGTGTATCTGTGGTTGATCTTCGCACGAACACCCACAAAACTTCGGCTCTGCTGGGGTCCATTCCATTCTAGGCACGTAATTAAATTCGCAGCGAAAGCTCGGAACGCGTTTCCGCGTTGTCCATTAGCCATGTCATTGCCATTAGCCGACCGCATTTCCGATCGAGCCCAAGAGCTCGTCGGCACAACGCTACGTGGAAAGTGGAAGCTGGAGCGCATCTTGGGTTCCGGAGGCATGGCGACGGTCTACGAAGCCACCCACCGCAATCAGGCGCGCGCGGCCATCAAGTTGCTGCACCCCGAGCTTGCGCTGAACAAGGAAGTCACGACGCGCTTTCTTCGCGAGGGCTACGTTGCCAACAGTGTGGATCATCCAGGCACGGTGAAGGTACTGGACGATGACCTGACGGTGGATGGTTGCCCCTACCTGGTCATGGAGCTGCTCGACGGCGAGACCGTCGAAGACCGCGCCATGCGCAAAGGGGGCACACTGCCTCTGACCGAGGTGATGGCCCTTGCGGACAACGTGCTCTCCATCCTCGTTGCGGCCCACGCCGCAGGCGTCGTGCACCGGGATATCAAGCCCGAGAACCTGTTTTTGACTCGGAGTGGCGAGCTGAAGATCCTGGACTTCGGGATCGCGCGCTTGCGAGAGATCACACCCGAGCGTCAGCAGACGCGGGCCGGTTCCTTGATGGGCACGCCTGCATACATGGCCCCGGAGCAAGCCCGCGGCCGTTGGTCGGAGGTGAACGAGCGCACGGACATCTGGGCCCTGGGTGCGACCTTGTTCAACCTGATCACGTGTCGCTTCGTGCACGAGACTGGCACGGTGCAAGAACAGATCATTGCTGCGGCTACGAAACCAGCGCCGTCCCTGGCCGAAGTGGATCCAAACATCCCGCTGAGCGTCGTAGAAATCGTCGACCGGGCGCTATCCTTCGACAACGCGGACCGTTACGCCAGCGCGCGGGAAATGCAGGAAGCTGTACGGAGCGCCAGTGGCGACGCCACGGATGCAGCGCCGTTGACGCTGCCGATCCCTTCCGCCCCCGAAGCTCCAACGATCCTCGCCGAGGCGGACCTAGACACTCTCAGCACCCTGACGAATCGGCCCGTCGCACGCACGGCGGACGACCTGGAGCCCGCCAAGAAGACCAATCGCCTCTTCGTCATGACCACGTTGGGGTTGAGTGCCGCGGTGGTGGTTCTGCTGTTCATCGTCGCTCGCGCCAGCTTAGGCACCCCTGACGCGGAGGGAAAGGCGGCTGCGTCTCCCGAGGCGCCGTCCGTGGCTGAGCCTGCGCCGCCTCCGAACGACGACGTGAAGGTCAAGCCTTCGGAGTCTGGAGCTCCAGCGGCCCCGCCAAGCTCCACCGCGTCGTCGGAGGCCAGTGGTAAGGAGGCCACGCCGAAAACAGCGCACAAAGCGGTGGTGAAGAAGCCTGCGCTGGCCGTAAAGTCTCCCAAGGCGCCGACGCCGCCCAAACCGACGACCAAGCCGTCCGGCAAGAAGCCACCCGCATCCAGCCTATTCGACAAGAGATGGTGATCCGAAAAAGCCGATTGCTCCTGGCGGGCGCGTTGTGTTTGTCCTTCGCCGGGCCCGCCCTGGCGGACTCGGCGAGTGCGGAAGCGTTGTTCCGTGCTGGGCGCGAAGCAGCCAAGAAGGAGGACTGGGCGGCGGCGTGTCGCAACTTCCACGAAAGCAATCGCCTGGACCCCGCGCCGGGTACTCAGCTCAACATCGCGGATTGCGAAGAACGCCAAGGTCGCTTGGCCACAGCCTGGACGTTCTACAAGCAGGTGGCTGAGCAGCTATCCGAGAGCGACGAGCGCCGCACCTTCGCATCCGGCAAGATCAACGCCCTCGAACCGCGCCTGCCCTACCTGGCCATCAGCCTCGCACCGGGCGTGCCGCCAGAGAGTACGGTGACTCGCAACGGCGTGGAACTGCGTGCAGCGTCCTTGGCCTTGGCATTGCCGGTGGATCCCGGCAAGCAAGAGATCGTGGTGCGCGCGCCCGGCCACGAACCCGGGCGCTACAACTTCACGCTCAAAGAGGGTGAGCGCCGCCAGGAATCAGTGAAACCAGGCGATGCGCTGCCGGCGGGGCAGGCACCAACCGAGGCAACGCCGGCCGGGCTCAAGGCGGAGAAGTCGAGCACGACCCGCACGCTCGGTTGGGTGGTCGGCGGCGTCGGCGTGGCTGGTCTCGCCGTTGGGGCGGTTACCGGGGCGTTCACGCTTCAAAAGAAGGGCATCGTGGATAAGAACTGCGACGCCGACAAGCGTTGCAATCAAGAGGGAATCGACGCTGCGGATAGCGGCAAGACGTTCGGCACCATATCCGGCCTGAGCTTCGCTGTTGGCGCGGCTCTCGTCGCCACTGGAGCGGTGCTGGTCCTCACTTCCGACAACAAGGAGCGGCCCATCAGTTCGCTCCGCGTTGGCCCAACCTCGCTGCGTTACAGTCACGCATTTTGAGGATTTGGTTTGTAGGGACGCTGCGCTCCTGTGCCCGAGGGCACGACTCTCGCCTGAAACCCCGCGGCGCCGTTTGACGCATCGTGCCCAGTGTGGAGTTTGCGGCGGGTGACAACTGACGACGTAGGTTGCCGGTAACTCGCTCCGCTAGTCGTGTCATGTTGGGGGATTTCCACGCCAAAGTTGCCTGGCCCACCTCTTGCTGATGCGCCGCACCATGCTCAGAATAGCTCTCCTTCGACTCCCGTTCCTTGGCTTGATTGGCGTCATCACTGTCGCCTGCGGTGGACGCGCCACGTCGACCCCAACAGCTGGCAGCGGAACAGCTGGCAGCGGAGGCACCAGCGCCGGCCCACCGAGTACGGGCGGCGTTGTCAACGCAGCGGGAATGGGCGGTAGCCCAGCCACTGGAGATGCCGGCACAGATGCCTGTGATGCACCGTCTGCATGCAACGTCGACGTAATTGTTGAGCAGACCCGCAACCCGCGAAAGCTGCTCGTGGACGGTGGCTATATCTACTGGGACTCGGACTTCGGATCGCAGCTCTGGCGGATCGCGGAAAGCGTCGGCTCCCAGCAGCTCGTCGAAGCCAACGCCGCACCCTGGTTTGGCGCAGACGCCGATGCTGCTTACGTGTTGACCACACACGGCTTCAAATCCCACCGGCTCACGCGCCGATTCACGGCCGGGGGCGCTCAAAGCTCGCTGGCGGAGTTCGACTACCAGACCTTCGCGCCATCCAACGCTTCCTTCTTGCTCGACGCAACACACATCTACTTCAGTCACTACTCATTTCCGACCGGTGAAAACGGTTTGTTCCGTGTATCCAAGTCTGGCGGCGTGGTGGAAACTGTTGCGGCGGCGCCCGACCAAGCGGGTGCATTCCCGCTATCCCAGGAGCTCGTAGCGCTGGATGAGACCCACGCTTACTTGCTTGAAGAAGCCTACGGCCAACCACCGTCGCTCATCCGGATCGAGAAGAGCGGCGGCGATGCGAGCCTGGTCGCCCAGCCCTTGAGCGCTACGAGTCACGAAGCCCAGAACTTCATGCTCGACGACGACTTCATCTACTGGACGCAACACCGCACCGGCAAAGTGGATGACCCGTGGGGCCGGGTGGTCCGGGCACCCAAGCAGGGCGGACCGGTTCAGGTGGTGGTCTCCGAGCAGGAAGTCGACATCGAGTACTGGCTCCACGGCGGCCAGATCTTCTGGCGAACGTTTCAGGACGAGATATTTCGGAGCTCCAAGACCGGAGCGGGCTCGGAGCATCTCTTCAAGCAGCCAGGGCGGTGGCTTGCTGTCGCTCACGGCCAGGCCTACTTCGCCGTTCGTCACTCCAACGCTCAGTACGAAGAGAACTATCGCCTAGTGCGGCGGGCACTGTGTGAATGCGACGATTCGCAACCGTGAGCCCGGGTGCCGCGCTCCAGTGACGGCGCCGGTCCGGCGGCCCTTGCAAGAGTCGCAGATGACTGTTGAACTCTCAGCGTGAGAGCGAAGCGCAGCAGGGGTGGTCATCGAACCACAAACAGAAGCCATCGAGCCGCAAAACGGAGCTCGAGCGCCGGGGTCCTCGGTGATGCCGCAGTGGAACGCGCGTTGGCGACCGTTCCATATGTCACCCGAGGAACACCCATCGACCTCGCGTTGGAGGTGGGCCAGATCATCGTCCAACGTGCGTTCAAGGGTGACGTCGACGCTATGCAGCAACGCGGGCGAAAGGACGTTTCTTTCCGAAAACTGGCAAGCCACCCGGCTGTAAGCATGAGTGCCTCGAAGCTCTGGACTTCATGCGCGGTATACGAGCTGTCCCTGCGGTGGCCGGCGCTACGTGAGTGTCGCCATCTGAGGCTTGCACACTTGCGTAGCGTGCTCGGCCTTGTACCCAGCGATCAGCGGGCGCTGCTAGTGCGTGCTGAAAAGGAGCGGTGGAGCGTCTCGAAGCTTGCAGAACGAGCCGCAAGCAAGCGTCGGGGGCAGGGTGGCCGGCCACCAAAACCGAGAATAGTGCGGCTGCTCGAAGGCGTGAAGAGCCTTCGCGATGCATCGCCCAAGGCGCTGCGCGACAAGCGAAGCTTGGCGGCATTGAGTCCCAATGAGGTTGCCGCCGGT
Source organism: Polyangiaceae bacterium (assembly GCA_965222375.1). Classification (GTDB taxonomy): domain Bacteria; phylum Myxococcota_A; class Polyangia; order Polyangiales; family Polyangiaceae; genus JACKEA01. Next base: position 442,546 of record CBDCTZ010000015.1, on the reverse strand, counting down.
CTGAAAGTGACAATCGAGCTTCGACAAAAACTAGCAACATTGGAGAACGTGCTGCGAGAAGCTAAAGCACTTGATGAGCCGAAGCGTCGCGCCAAGGTCTCGAAGTCTAGGCGTCGCCATGGTTGAGCCGATCCAAGTCGTCGCGCCCAGAACGAGGCGACTCGGCCCCGCCACGCGCGAACGCTACGCGGCGTTTTCTGCAGTGGCAAGAGCTGGTGGTGCTGCGTCTCGATCGACGCAGCAAGACATGGCGACGGGCAAGGCGCGGCCGCGCAGGGCGTCGTCACCGACGGCAGCTGCAAGCGTAGAATGTCAACTCGGATGGTCCGTTTCGATCCAGTGGTCGGTCAACGCGTGCAAGAGCAATGCGCTGTCGCCGTTGCTGGCCAAATCTCGCGCAGCCGCGCTGATCAATCCAGCCTCGGCATGTTCCTCGCGGCTTCGATGCCATTCGGCCATGTGGCGGCACGCGGCACCCAGGTAGTCGGGGCCGAGGCCGGACAGTAGTTGCGCATGCAACTCCGGCCGCCGACCGCTGCGCACCAGGTTGATTGTGTCGCCGATGTACCAATCCACGCTTGGCCTCCAGCCGCGATACGCATCGCTGCTGTGTTGCGTCAGCGAGTTGTTCACCCAGAAAACCGCGCAATTGTGAGCACAACGTGACTGGAATTTCGGACTCTGATCGCGCCCCACGCTGCACCACGCATTGGTGGAAGGACGCGTTCGAGCGTCGCAGTACGTTCCCCGTAGCAAGATCCCGAAATGCAGACGCACGTATGCCTGCACGGACCATGATGCGAAACGCATTGGGGCGTTCAAGCGGCGTCGCGGAGCGAGACGATGGGCAAGTGGTCGCGGCCTTGGACGCGCTCGGTCACGAGCTGCAAACTCGCAACGCGCTTGGCGGGGTCACCTCGCGGGAGCGGAACGCCCGCGCGAGGCTCCCAGCGAGGCAGGTCGCGCGCGGGCGTGCGACCATCACGAAACTCCGCAGGGGTGGCGCCACCGAGAGCCATGTGCGGTCGATGCTCGTGATACCACTCGATGTACGCGCTGACCTCGGCGCGCATCCTCGGCAGCGAGAGCATCAAGACCGGAAGGCGCCAGAGCATCTCGTCTTTGAGAGAGCGAAAGAAGCGCTCGATGATGGCGATGCTACCGCTCTGGCCGATGGCACCGAAGCGAGGCTTGACGCCACGGCGCTTGCACCAGGCCTTGTACTTCTTGGCAAACTGCGGCCCGCGATCGGTCACGATGTGTTTGGGTGCGCCGCCAGCATTGCGCCGAGCCTTCTCGAGCAAGGAGCAGACCTGCTTGGCGGAGGGTTGAGACAGGTACAGTCGCCAAGCCACGACGGAGCGAGAGAAGTGATCGAGCACGACGCCGATCCAGAAACAAAAGGGCCAGGCTTGTTTCAGCGAATGGGGGACCCAGGAAACCCACCAGCCCGCGACTCTGGGAAGCAGCGAGAGATCGACATGCCAAAGGTGATGGGGGTAGCGAGCAGTCACAACGCGAGGCGTGGTCGCGTCGGTCTCGGTTTCGCCAACACCCGGGTCGGCAGTAGGCCGGTCTGGCTCGCCCGGAGTCGGTTGCGATGGAGACTTTTCCTTCGAGATCCGGCCTACGGTCGAGGCAGCCAGATGCAGGCCAGCGCGAGCGAGCATGTTGGCGATGCGTTGGGAGCCCAAGCAAGGAAAGGTCGCGCGCAGCGCGCGGACGGTCTCGCGGACGAAGTCCGGAAAGCGATTGACGGGCTGGCGCAGCGCCAAGAGAGCATCTGGCCCGTCGTCGTCGAGACGCTTCATCCAGCGAGCGATGGTCTGCGGCGTGACCAGGAACATTCTAGCCGTCTTGGCGATGGTCCAACCGACAGAGCCACGCAACAGCACGATAGCCAGACGCTCGGCGGGCGGGTACTGGGGCCTGCGATTGGGCTCGATGAGGGCAAGGCGGACGGACAGGATGCGCACGATCTCTTCGAGCTGCGCGACCTTGGCGATGGCGATGTCGCGCTCGGCGGCAAGGCGGACGCGGGAGATGCGACTGTTGATGCACCAGCTGCGCGCGTGGCTAAGCACGAAGTGCGCCTGCGTGATGGCATGGAGGATGGCGAGCTTTGTGTGCTCAGGCCAGCACTTCGGCAGCGGCACATTGAGGAGCTTGGACATCTGGCCACGGTATCGTCACCCAGACCGCGCCAGAAGTCGTTGTCGGAGGCTTCGTACAACGAAGCACCACAGAACGGCACGGTCATTGTTTGTGCCAGGAAGTGTTGAGTTTCCTGTCAGCACGCATGCGAATTCGAGAGACTGCGCACAGCAGCACTTGGTACAATCGGTTGCATCGAGCTGTCGACACCGTGCAACGCGGTCGCTCTATGACAATCTATTACGGCAGTCCCTGCGGCATGAAAGTGCCGCAGGGAAGCGGCTGCCATCACGCAAGCGCCTGGCGCACCAAGGCCACAGCCGCGTCGATGTCGCGGACGACGAGCTCGGCGTCGATACGCAGGACGCGCCAACCGGCGCGCTGCAGCGCCCGGTCGCGGCGAGCATCCCTAGCAACGAAGCGAGCGTGATAAAGGCCATCAACTTCCACGGCTAGCCTGCGAGAAGGCGCACACAGGTCAACGATAAACCGGCCGACGACATACTCACGACGGAAGCTGGCTCCAAGCTGCTTGCCCTTCAAGCGGGCCCACAACTTGGCTTCGGAAAACGTCGGGTGGCGACGGCGCTCGTGAGCGAAGCGAGCGATGCATGGATACCTCCCGGCCCGCCCCAGCGGCTGGGCCTTGCCCACCCATCGCGAGACCCTTGGGAATCCCCGACGGGGGACAGGCCGCATGACACGCGCCAGATCGCAACGCGGCCGAAACCACAGCGTACAATTGCACGCCCGCACGCAAACTCAGAGAAGCGTGGCGGGCGGCGTGCGCGCCTTGGGCGAGGCGCGGCCGCTGGGGCGGGCAGGACGACAGCCATCGCCGTCGAGCTGCTGTTGGAGCACGCGGAGAGCATGTGACGATGGTCGGTGCCCGCAAGGGTCGCATGGGGTGTAGAGTGCTGCCATGAAGACGCCGCACGACGACTTCTTTCACTTGGTGTTTTCGGAGCCCGAAAACGCCGTCGGCGAGCTCAAGCACTTGCTGCCACCGGAAGTAAGCAAACGCATCGACTGGTCGACGCTGCAAAAGCTGTCGGTGGACTTCATCGACGAGGAGTTTTCGAAGCGGCGCGCCGACGTGGCGTTCTCAGTCATGCTCGATGGACGACAGGTCGTGCTCTACCTGCTCTTGGAACACCAGAGCAGATCGGACAACCTGATGGGCTTTCGCTTTCTGTCGTACATGGTCCGACTCTGGGACGAGTATCTCAAAGCGCAGCGCAAAGCGAAGCGCAAGACGGAGCGCTTGCCCGCCATCATCCCGATGGTGGTCCACCACAGCAAGGACGGTTGGAAGGCTCCGCGGCAGTTTCACGAGCTGCTGGACTTGGAGCCGGAGACTTTGAAGCTGCTCCGGCCCCTGCTGCCGCGCTTCGAGTACGTGCTGGACGACCTGTCGGCGGCTCGCTCCGAGGAGCTCAAGTCCCGGGTGATGACAGCCCTGGGGCGGCTGACCCTGCTGAGCTTCAGCCAGGCGCGCAAACAAGTGGATCTGATGCCGGAGCTACTCGGCTGGCAGGAGCTTTTGCTAGAAGCCAGCGCGGCGCCCAACGGGGTAGCGGCATTGGCGGCGCTAGTGCGCTATATTCTCCACACCAGCGAGACGAAGCCCGAGGAGACCCGGCAACTGTTTCGGCAACTTGGCCCAAGGCTGGAGGAAGCATTCATGACTGGAGCACAGATTCTCACGCAGGAAGCACGAGCCGAAGGCAAAGCCGAAGGCAAGGCCGAAGGCAAAGCCGAAGGCAAGGCCGAAGGCAAAGCCGAAGGCAAAGCCGAGATCGTGCTCAAGCTACTCACACTGAAGTTTGGGGCTCTCTCTGCGGAGCAGACTTCGCGCGTGCAAAGCAGCTCTATCGAAGAGCTGGAGCGTTATGCAGAGCGCGTCATCACCGTCGACTCTCTGGACGACGTCTTCGCTCCCTAGACGCCAGCAGTCTAGACAAGACGCAGCGTAGACCGCACGTCGAAAGCTCCGTGCCGGCGCCCAAGCGCCGCCCAAAGCATCGCGGTCCGAACTCAAAGACGTAACCCGACGCCAACCGTCCCGCCCTGCCACACCCCGTCGGGTGTTCCCCGGGGTCTCGCGCAGCGGCGACTGCCGCGCGTTTTAGAAAGTCTATCAAGTTGCACTCGCGCTCGCAGGCGCCGCGAGCAAGACGGGATGAGGCGGTCCTGGAGCGACCATGTCTACCCAACGGAAAAGAGCAGCGAAGAAAACAAAGACTCGAGCTCGAGCTGGCAAAAAGGCCGCGGCGACGAAGCCCGCGGCGGTGCGAGGCCGGCGCCTGACGAAGAAAGAGCTGGCCGAGTTCCCGCCGGCAGGTAGCCCTGCCGGCACCCCCACGCGCTCAAAAGGCGCAGTCAACCTGGGGGCGAAAGGGAACTCGACCATGAGAAGTGTAGCATTGGATCTGGGCTCCAAGAAGATCGCGTACTGCGAGGTATCTGGCGATGAAGTCTTGGAACGTGTGACCGTTGATTCCATTGCGGCGCTCGAGCGCTGGCTTGGACCAGAGCGAGAGCCGGCCTGCGTGGCCATCGAGGCCTGTCGTGAGGCGTGGTTTGTCCACGGTAAGCTGACGGAGTGGGGCAACGAAGTGCTGTTGGTGGACACGACACGCAGTCGCAAGCTCGGGATCGGGCAGCACCGACGGAAGAACGACAAGATAGACGCCGAGACGATGGCGTTTGCTGTGGAGCGCGGTGGGATTCCGCTTGCGCACATGCTGTCGCCGCATCGACAAGCGCTCCGGCGACAGTTGGGTGTGCGTCGCGCGCTGGTGGAAACTCGAGCGCAGTACATAACGACGATGCGCGGCTTGGCACGCGAGTATGGCAGCAAGTTGCCGACATGTGACGCGGAGAACTTCGTCACTCGCGTGCGCAACAGCGACACCAGCCCCGAGGTGCAGGCCACCATCGAACCCCTGCTGGCTACATTGGAGTCCTTGGAGGTGCAGTTGGGCGCTGTCGAGCAACAGCTGGACGAACTACTCGTTGCTGAACCCATGGTTGCTCAGCTAACGACCATGCCCGGCGTTGGACGCATCGTGGCGGCGAGCTTTGTGAGCGGGATTGACGAAGCAAAACGCTTCCACAGCGCCCATCAAGTCGAATCCTACCTCGGGTTGGTGCCAAGCGAGGACACAACCGGCGGCAAACGTCGGCTTGGAGCCATCAGCAAGCAGGGCAACAGTTATCTGCGCGCGATGCTTGTCCAGGCGGCATGGATTCTCATGCGCCAGCCCAGTCGAACCGATCCGTTACAGCGCTGGGCGCTGGCGGTTGCGGAACGGCGTGGAAAGCGGGTCGCCGTAATTGCACTGGCGCGCCGCTTGGCTGGCGTGCTCTGGGCGATGTGGCGCAGCAACACAGTCTACGAGCCGGACCGCGTAGCCCGCAGTGGCGCACGCGGCCTGCGGCAATCCGTGCAGAGCCTGGAATACCGCGCTGCAGCATTGGAGCGCGCAGCTGCGAAGATCCGCCGTCCCAAGGCGCAGACTCGCATCACGGAGGTGACACTAGTGAGTTAACCGTCCCCAAGATTTGGCGCCGCGAGCGCGTGTAGCAGAGCTGTATTGCGTCAGCGAGTTGTTCACGCGGAAACCACGCAATTGTGAGCACAACGTAACTGGAATTTCGGACTCTGATCGCGTCCCGCCCTGCACCGCGCATTCGTGGAAGGACGCGTTCGTGCGTGGCAGTACGCGTCCGGACGCAAGAGCCGAAGTCGGAGACGCACGCGTGCCTCGATGCGTCGCGAAACAGGACGCAGTGCTTCGTTCAAGCAGCGTCGCGGAGCGAGACGATGGGCAGGTGGCTGCGGCCTTGGACGCGATCGGTCACGAGGTGCAAACCCGCAACGCGCTTGGCGGGGTCGCCTCGCGGGAGCGGAAAGCTCGCGCGAGGCTCCCAGCGGGGCAGGTCACGCGCGGGCGTACGCCCATCACGAAACTCCGCAGGGGTGGCGCCACCGAGAGCCATGTGCGGCCGATGCTCATGATACCACTCGACGTAGGCAGCGACCTCGGCACGCATCTTCGGCAAGGAGAGCATCAGGACCGGAAGTCTCCAGAGCATCTCGTCTTTGAGAGAGCGAAAGAAGCGCTCGATGATGGCGATGCTACCGCTCTGGCCGATGGCGCCGAAGCGCGGCTTGACGCCACGGCGCTTGCACCAGGCTTTGTACTTCTTGGCAAACTGCGGTCCGCGGTCGGTCACGACGTGTTTGGGCGGATGGCCCGCACTGTGTCGAGCCTTTTCGAGCAGGGAGCAGACCTGCTTGGCGGAGGGTTGAGACAAGTACAGTCGCCAAGCCACGACGGAGCGAGAGAAGTGATCGAGCACGACGCCGATCCAGAAACAAAAGGGCCAGGCTTGTTTCAGCGAATGTGGGACCCAGGAAACCCACCAGCCGGATACCCTCGGCAGGAGAGAGAGGTCGACGTGCCAGAGGTGATGGGGATAGCGAGCTGTAACGACGCCGGTGGCAGTCGCGTGGGTCTCGGTTTCGCCAACGCCCTCGTCGTCGGTAGGTTGGTCTTGAGCGCCCGGACTCGGCTCCGACGGAGGTTCTTCTTTCAAGATCCGGCCTACGGTCGAGGCTGCCAGATGTACGCCAGCGCGAGCGAGGATGTTTGCGATGCGTTTGACACCCAGGCTGGGAAAAGTGGCGCGCAGCGCCCGGACGGTCTCCCGGACGAAGTCCGGGAAGCGGTTGACGGGCTCGCGCAGCGCCAACAGAGCATCCAGCCCGTCGTGGTCGAGACGCTTCATCCAGCGAGCGATGGTCTGCGGAGTGTCAACGCTCGCCCTACCTGATCGCGCCCAGCTCGGCCAAGCTGATCCGGTGATCGCGAGTGTCAACGCGACCGCCTGAAGCAGGTACGCCCTGGCGAAGTTGGCTCGGCCAAACGGATCGCGATTCCGTTTGGTGGTGTTCATGTCGTTGCCTCCGTCTTCTGGTTCTTGGGTTTCTTCTTGCGCGGGTTTCGATAGGTGTCGCCGGTCAGACGTAGGACGTGTGCGTCGTGTAGCAAGCGGTCCATGGCCGCGCTGGCCAGGAGCTCGTCCGGGAAGCGCCTGGCGAGCTCGTCCGTGTCCCGATTCGAGGTGATCACGGTTGCGGCGCGTTCGTAGCGCAGGCGGATCAGGTCGTAGAGGTCCATGGGCCCTCGTCGACGAGGGGGCGTAGACCCAGGTCGTCGATGATCAGCAGCTGCACCATGGTCAAGCGAGCCATCTTGCGCCCATGGCTGTCGTCTGCCCTAGCTGCACGTAGTTCTTTGAAGAGATCATGAGCTTCGATGTAGAGCACCCCGTGTCCAGCCTGGCAGGCTCTGTGACCAATGGCCTGCGCGATGTGGCTCTTGCCCACGCCGGTCTGCCCCAGAAGCAGCACGTTGCGGTGGCGCTCGACGAAACTGCAGGTCGCAAGGTCCAAGACTTTCGACTTCGGAATGTCAGGGTTGAAGTGGAAGTCGAAGTCCTCGAGCGTCTTGCGATGCTCGAAGTTCGCCCGGCGCAGCCGCTGCTGCAGTTGTTTGCACTCGCGCCGTTCGATCTCGTCTTTGAAGAGTCGAAACAGAAACTCCTCGAAAGCCAAGTTGTCTTCGACCGCCTCGCTGAGACGCAGCTCCAGTGAGTGCAACACGCCGCTGAGTTTCAGCTTCTTCAGTAGCGGCACGAGTTCGTCAATGACGCTCATCGCTGCCCTCCTCTTTGGCCCGCTCGTGGGTCCGTGCGAAACGCGGTGGACCATCCGCCCAGACCGCTGCTGCCGGACGCGTCGTAGGCATCGGCTGGAGGTCGAGCGCCTGGGTCAGGATGTTCTTGATCGTCTGGTAGCGCGTGCTTCCGTAGAAGCTCGCTCGGCGACACGCTGCCCGGGCGCGCTCGACGGGGAATCGTTCGAGATGGGTCACGATTGCCTGCACCTGGCGCAGCTGAGACAAGGCGTCGTCAGAATCGAAGACTTCACGCACGAGGCGGCCGACATCTTCGCCAAGTCGGTCGCCGCGTTGCTCCCAGTACTCGCGGCTGCGGTGTCGCAATGCGGCGCGCTCTGCGGGCAGGTGGGACTCCAGCGTGCTGCGCAGGCCCTTGCCTCGGCGCGGATGGGTCGCAATGCGCTGGTCGTCGAAGTACACCGCCACCGATGTCGCTGTGACCCGTAGCCAAACTCGCCGGCCGATGTTCTGCCACGGGACCGAGTACATCCGCTTCGCAAACACCACGTGGCTGTCTCGATGCACGGTCGCCTGTTTCCAAATTACTGGCTCGTAGGGCGTGACGGGCAGCGGCATCAGCGCTGGGCGTTCCTCGGTCTCGAAGACCTCGAGCGGGCGCTTGCCCGTGGTCCCGTGTATGCGTTTGCCCGCGACTTCTCGCACCCAGGTCACCAGGTAGCGATTGGTGACGTCGAGCTCTTCGCCATCGCGCCCCTTCAGCGCGTTGTTCTTGACGTACTTCACCCCGGCCTCCACCCTGCCCTTCTTCTTGGGCGCGCGCGGTGGCGTCGGATCGATGATGAAACCGTAGTGTCGTGCCAGCTCCCGGTAGCTGCGATTGAGCTCGCTCGTCATGTCGTTGATGCCAAAGGCGGCGCGAATCACGGCCGCTTTGAGGTTGTCAGGCACTACCACTCGCACTACGCCGCCGAGCGCTCGAAATGCACGCTCATGCAGAGCAATCCACGTCTCCGTGCGCTGGTCGAATACCACTTCGCTGTACTGGTGGCGGCTGTAGCCCAGTACCATCACGAAGACCCAGCTCTTGCGAAGCTTCCGCGTGACGGGATCGATGCGATACCCGGCGTAGCCAAAGTCCACTTGCGCCACTTCTCCGGGGTCCGTGTCGACGGGGATCGCGACATCGTTCGGAGTCGGCCCGCGCTCGCGGAGGATGCTCGCCACTAGACGCTTCACCGCCGAAAGGCTGCCGCGGAAATCGGTCTCCTCCGTGCGGAGACGATCGAAGATCGCCGTGGCGCCCAAGCCGTCGTCCAGCTTCGCTTCGACTTGGGCGTGCCACCGTTCGAGTGACGACTCTTGTTGCGGTGCCGGCTTCGGCGGCGCGTGCGCCATCACCGCCGCACGCAACACATCGAGCGACGGGATGTCGTCCACTGCCCCACCGAGCAGGCCCGCCTCCATCAATGCCCTGCGGTACTTCCGCTCAGTGGCAGGGCCCATCTTCAACAGCCGGGCCACCTTGCGGTTGCCCACGCCCTGGCGGTGAAGCCGCACCAATTCCTCAAGTCTGTGCATGTCCGTCCTCTGTGCCGTCATGGCAGCCAGACCATCGCCATGCTCTACATTTGTCCAGTGCCTCTCGGCCCCCGCCGCGGTTTGTTTGGCCGAGCCAGGCGCGGTTTGTTTGGCCGAACTCAGGTGGGTTCGCTTGGCCGAGCCAGGCCTGATCTCATAGGCCGAGCCGTGACATACCTCCCAGCCCGCCCCAGCGGCTGGGCCTTGCCCTCCCATCGCGAGACCCTTGGGAATCCCCGACGGGGGACAGGCCGCATGACACGCTCGAGGGAGCTCAGCCGCCGAAACGGCAGCGACCGCTTCCGGACCGCTCGCCCGACATCGCGGAGCGTGGCGGGCGGCGTGCGCGCCTTCGGCGAGGCCCGGCCGCTGGGGCGGGCAGGACGCCAGCCATCGCCGTCGAGCCGCCGTCGGAACGTGCTCGTCGCGTGCGACGTTGCAGGAAGCGGAGCAGCCTGGTGAGCCTGTGAACTCCCCACCGCAAAAGTGGCTGTGGGGTGTAGAGTCCGGCCATGAAAACGCCGCACGACGACTTGTTCCAGCTGGTGTTTTCCGACCCCGACAACGCGGTCGGCGAGCTCAAGCACTTGCTGCCACCGGAAGTAAGCAAGCGCATCGACTGGAAGACGCTGCAAAAGCTGCACGTAAACTTCATCGACGAGGAGTACTCGAGACGGCGAGCCGACGTGGCCTTTTCGGTCAAACTCGACGGGCGACAGGTCGTGCTCTATCTGCTTCTGGAACACCAGAGCACGTCGGATGACCTGATGGGTTTTCGCCTGCTGTCGTACATGGTCCGGCTCTGGGACGACTATCTCAAGGACCACCCCAAAGCCAAGCTCTTGCCCGCCATCATCCCGATGGTGGTCCACCACAGCGAGGACGGCTGGAAAGCCCCGCGGCAGTTTCACGACCTTCTGGACTTGGAGCCGGAGACCTTGAAGCTACTCCGACCGTTGCTGCCCCGCTTCGAGTACCTGCTGGACGACCTGTCAGCAGCCGAGTCCGAGGCGCTCAAGTCCCGGGTGATGACGGCGCTGGGCCGGCTGACGCTGCTGAGCTTCAGCCAGGCGCGCAAACAGGTGGATCTGATGCCGAAGTTGCTGGCCTGGCAGGAGCTGTTGCGACAAGCCAGCACGGCCCCCAATGGGGTAGCGGCATTGGCGGCGCTGGTGCGCTATATTCTCCACACCAGCGAAACGAAACCCGAGGAGACCCGGCAACTGTTTCGGCAACTTGGCCCAAGGCTGGAGGAAGCATTCATGACTGGAGCACAGATCCTAACCCAGGAAGCACGAGCCGAAGGCAAGGCCGAAGGCAAAGCTGAAGGCAAAGCCGAAGGCAAGGCCGAAGGCAAAGCCGAGATCGTGCTCAAGCTACTCACACTGAAGTTTGGGGCTCTCTCTGCGGAGCAGACTTCGCGTGTGCAAAGCAGCTCTATCGAAGAGCTGGAGCGTTACGCAGAGCGCATCATCACCTTCGACTCTCTGGACGACGTCTTCGCTCGCTAGACGCCAGCAGTCTAGGCAAGACGCAGCGTAGACCGCACGTCGAAAGCTCGGCTCCGGCGCCCAAGCGCCGCCCAAAGCATCGCGGTCCGTACTCCGCAAAAAGTCATCTCAGGACAGTTCGATGACGTGGTGCTCTGGACAGCTGAGCAGCAGTAGCACAAGACACAACGGGGCAGGCGCAGCTGCAACTCGGTCGCGACGCTGTTGGGAGCATTCGCGGCAGGGCAACCAGGTGAAAGACGCACGTGTGGCTTCGCACGCGGTGCAAGCAGTCACGTGCACGTGCTCAAGCAGCGCGTCGGTAGTCGTGGTGCAAGCCGCCAAGCACGGGAAGCGCGACGACTTTGCCCGACGGTGGCGGCCTTGCTGTGAGCATGCATGAGAAAGTGAGCCACTTGCATGCACGAAAAGTGATCCACTAGCGCGGCGTCAGAAGCAGGTCTCGGCATGAACAGCCGGGCAGATAGTCGCTTCAAGAGCTGAGAAGGCCGAGCTTGTTGTGCGACGGCAGTGCGGACACACCATGAGCTTGATTCCCTCGAGCACTGCGTCGAACGCGACCTTGTCCTTCGCGAAGCGCGGTGGGCTGAGCGGCGACGTCAAGTGCCGGCTGCCCTATCGACCCTCTCTCCCCCTGTCAAAGCTCGGTCAATGAGGGCCGAATTGTCGCTGTGTTCCCTGCGCTAAAGTCGGACCCAAGTTTGGTACAGCTCCGCTGAGAACTACGACTGGAGAGCGGCTTTCAACAGCGAGGCCTACTTCGCTGTGCGGCATTCCAACGCACAATACGAGGAGAACTACCGCTTGATCCGTCGCGTGCTGTGCGCCTGCGAGGACTTGCATCCCTGAGCCCGAGTCCGGCGTCGTACGCGCCATTCGGGCCGATGCCGTGTATGCTCTGACGCATGAAGATCTGCACTCTAGCGTTCTGCCTATGGGTTGTCAGTTGCGGTGGCGCTGGCCAAGCTCCACCGGAGACGCCGCCGGAGGTTTCCGCCCCACCTCCCAGCGAGGTGCCCGCAGAAGAACCCGCCGTTGAGCCCGAGCCCGAATCCGCGCCCGAGCCCAAGCCCGAGGCACCCGTGGAGCCTGTTGCGGAGCCAGCCGAGGAGACCTGTGGAGACTCCGTGTGCAAGGCGCCGGAAAAGTGCATTTACGTTGTGGGTCGTGCGCCGGGCTCCGGGCGCAAGGAGTGTTGGGTGCCTTGTGGCAAGGGCGACTCGTGTCCTGATGGAATGGAGTGCAGTATGATCCACGACGGACCTGGCAAGATATGCAGCAAGATCAAGTGAGCTCGCTCGAGGCCGTGCGCCGCGTTCAGGGGAGCGCGCCGCCGCTTTTGCGAAACGCCGCCGGGGTGACCCCAAACCAGCGGCGGAACGCGCGGTGAAAAGCGCTGGGTTCGGAGAAACCGAGCAGGAACCCGATTTCTGGGAGCGAGTGCGTCGTGCCCAAGAGCATTTGTCGCGCAAGTACTTGGCGTGTCTCCGTGACGACGGTTTGAAAGCTGGTTTCGCTCTCGCGCAGGCGCCGCTGAAGTGTGCGAGGACTCAATCCTAGCCGGGCGGCCACTCGTTTGACGTGAGGCGGGCCACTGGGCAGCTCGCGGCTGATGGCGTCGCCGACGTCAGCGAGCAAAGAGGCGTCGCCTGCCGCCGCCGCCGCGCGCTCCTCGAGATGAGCCAGCATGAATTGCGACAGCCCCGGGTCCGCGAGGCGCAGGCGTGTCTTCAGGCTGCTGGGCGGCAGCGCGATGCTGTATTCCGTGGCGTTGAACCGCAGCTTGCATTGGAAATGCTCGCGATGGGCCGCGAGATCGGAAGGCGCAGGATGCGCAAAGCTCACTGTGCTCATGTCGATGGGCGCTGCCGCAAGCGAGCGAATGCTGCTGGCGAGTTCGGCGACGGATGACTCCATCGCTGCGCGATAACCCGGCGTAGTAGCGCCGGCGCGCCTGAGCACGACTCGGGCACTCTCGCCCTCCTGCTCGAACTGAAAATCCACGGCATTGGTCCACAGCGCCAGGTAGCGAGCCAGACGCTCCAGCGCGGCGCCGAGGTCTTCAGCGGTCTTGCACGCCAGGCCTAGGGCCTCGTAGTCGTCGAGGCGCATGCTGCGGGCATAGGTAATCGCGAAGCTTGCGTCGCTCTGACGGATTACCTCGTCCCATAGGGCGAGATGCACTGCGTCAGACACTCGGGCGTCCGCAGGGCTACCCGGCGCGAGTCCCGACATATTCCAGAGCGGAGCGGTGTCGATGCCTCTACCCTTGGCCACCTCGATCAGGCGCTCGGTCCACAGGGCCGATATCCATCGCTCCATCGCCGGGCCCTAGGGTGCCTCCTGCTAGCGCGGCGCGTCAACGCGGCGCAGTGGGTCAACGGCCCGGCGCGTCAGGTCAATGCTCGGTCGCTGCTCGACCGCTAGCGTCAGAACATGCTCTCGACGTCGGATGTTGCGGGGTTGCGCCGTCGCTTTGCCGCCCAGCTCGTGCCGCGCCCTTGGGTCTATTGGACGGACATGACCGCTAGCGCGGTGGCGGGCTGGGCGTTGCTTACGCTTGCGGTCGCTCCTGCGACGCCAATCCTCCTGTCAGTGCCGGCTATCTTTGGCAGTGCGCTCCTGCTCTGGCGCGCCACGTACTTCATTCACGAGCTGTCCCACTTCCGCCCTGGGGTCGTGCCGGGCTTCAGTATCGCGTGGCACATCCTGATCGGGATCCCCGCGTTACTGCCCAGTCTGATGATCGACTCCCACGTCGCTCACCACAGCCGTGCGACCTACGGGACCGACGGCGACCCCGAGTACGCAGATGTTCCAACATGGTCGCGGGCCAAGCTGGTGGCGTCCGTGCTCGAGCTCGTGATCGTGCCGTCTCTGCTGGTGCTGCGTTGGGGAGTGCTGGGCCCGCTGTCCTTTCTGTTCCCGCCGCTTCGGCGTTTCGTCGTGGAGCGGTGTTCCGCGATGGTCACCAATACAGCATATCGACGACCCATGCCGCGGCGCCACGAGCGACGGCGGATTTGGCTGCAAGAGGCCGCAACGACGAGCTTCGTTTGGAGCGTAGCTGGTTTGGCTTTGAGCGGCGCGCTGCCGCTTCGCGTGCTGCTTGGCTACTGGGTCATGCTCGCCTTGGCTCTGGCGCTGAATCAGGTGCGCACTCTCGTGAGCCACTTCTACGTGAACGAAGGAGGAGGCCCCATGTCGTTCTCCAAGCAAATCGACGATAGCGCTACGCTACTCGGCAGCACGTGGACGACCGGGTGGATGACGCCTGTGGGCACCCGCTACCACGCGCTTCATCACTTGTTGCCGGAGCTGCCCTATCATGGCCTGTCCCAGGTACATGCTGCGTTGATGGAGGAACTCGAGCCCGACGACCCGTATCGCGGTACCGTACGCGTGGGTGTATGGGCCACCACGGCAGAGCTTTGGAGGAGCGCTGGCGGCGCAGAGCTCGAACCGCCCTTGGGGCGCCCCGTACGCAGGGCGAGTTGATCGCTCTACCTGGCCTGCGCCGAAGCGACGCTCTGCTCGTGCTCGAGCAAGCGCCGCTTGAGAGCGATGCCCCCTCCGTAGCCGGTCATGCTGCCGTCTTTGCCGATGATGCGGTGGCACGGCACGATCACCCAAACCGGGTTCCGACCGTTCGCGGCACCAACGGCGCGTACGGCCCTGGGGTTGTTGATCGCATTGGCGATGTCTCCGTAGGCCGCCGTTTTCCCGAAGGGAATGCGCTGCAGGGCCCGCCACACCTGGCGCTGGAAGTCCGTGCCGCGCATGTCAAGGCGCAGGTTGAAACGCTGTCGCTTGCCTGCACAGTACTCCGTGAACTGTCGTTTCACTTCCGCCAGCTTGCTCGGGTCATGCCGCCAGTCTGACTTCTTCTTCAGAGGCTTCTTGGACTGTTGCAGGCCGAACTGCACGAGCCCCTTGTCGCTGGCGACCGCCATGACGCGGCCCAAAGGTGTGTTCCATTCATCGTAGTACATGCTCATTCTCCCAATGACTGCCACAGACCCATGACTGCGTAGGCGCGCCAAGGCCGCCAAGCCTCGGCGATGGCTTCGGTCTGCTGCGGCGTGCCCTTCTTCAATTTCAACGCCTTGTAGATCCCGAGGTCCGATGCCGGGAACGCGTCGCTTTCCTGCAGCGCCCGAATGCAGGTGTAGTGGGCTGTCCAGGGACCGACGCCCGGCAAGGAGCACAGCCTTTTCACTCGGGCGTCCAGGTCGCCGTCGCCCGCGGTGAAGCCGTCGGCGTAGCGCTCGGCAACGCCGCGAATCCAGCGTGCTCGGGCATGAGTCAGCCCAGTGTCCGTAAAGCTTGCTGCGGCCAAGGCGTCGGGCGAGGGGAACGTGCGGCAGAGCCGAGGACCGGCTGCAAAGGGTCGGCCAAACTTGTCGCAAAGGCGCGACAAGATGGTGCGAGCGCCCTTGACGCTGATCTGTTGGCCCACCATGGCTCGCACCAGCGCTTCGAATTCGCTCCAGATCCCGGGCAGGCGTAGCGCTGCGGGCTTTGGCGCCAGGGCTTTCAGCCGCTGGTCCTTTCGCAGAGCACGGCTGATCTCCGTGGGCGAAGCGTCCAAGTCGAACACCTGTCGAATCCGCTGCACGACCGGCAAGAACGAGCGCGGGTCGTCGCAATGGACCGTGGCCATGAGCGCGTTGTCCGACGAGCTCCGCTCGAGGGAAAACCAGCCACGCTGCCCGCCCAACTCGAAGCTTCGGCAGTAGCTTTCCTCAGCGACGGCCTCGACGCCAGCCACGGCGCGGGTTCGAAGGAACCTCAACATCTGCCGAAAGTCGAAGGGGGGCCGGTAGCGCAACTTGACGCGGCAGCCGCTATCGTCGGGCGTGCGAGTCTTGCGGATTTGCAGCGGCGTGAGAGCAAACTGGCGCTGGAACGCGTCGTTGAAGCGCCGTCGAGACGAAAATCCGCTCGCGATCGCCACGTCGATCACCGGTAGCCGCGTTTCGCCGAGCAACTGCTTTGCGAACAACAAGCGATGATTCAGTGCGTAGGCCTGAGGCGACACTCCTACGTGGGCATCGAATAAGCGACGCAAATGCCGATCGCTGACGCCGAGCCGCTCCGCGAAAGATGCGAGGGATTGATCTGCCAGCTCTCCCTCGTGAATCAAGCGCACCGCGCGCTTGACGGTCGTGACCGTGCCCTGCCAGCTGGGGCTTTGCGGAGCTGTCTCAGGTCGGCAGCGCAGACACGGGCGGTAGCCGGCTTGGGCCGCCAGCGCGGCAGATGGAAAATACTCGACGTTGCGGGTCTTGGGTTGCGGCGCAGGGCACACGGGGCGGCAATAGATCCCCGTCGTCTTCACGGCGATGAAGAAGCGACCGTCGTAGCGGGGGTCCCGCGCTCGGCGCGCCCGCTCACACTGCTTGAAACTCAGCGTCACCAGGGCAGTGTAGCGCCTTGGTGAACTCAAATGAGCCGGATTCGGACATGGTCCCCAGGGCGCCCAATCGCCGGGTTCAACACGGAGTCCGGCTGGAATCGGGGAGCCAGTGTGGGGTCAACGATCGACGTTCTCGCACGTCTTGATTGCCTCGGGGCGGTTGGCGATCTCTGCAACCTTCCATTGATCTGCTTCGCGCACGAGGCGCATGGCGAAATGGGTCTTGCCTGGCAGCAAATCAGCCGTCATGCAGGCCCTGCCCGAACCGATGGACGCGTTTCTGAAGTCAACGCCCGAGCTTTCGCGAATCCACTCCAGCACCGGCTTGGACGACGCGGACGTCGGGTCGAACTCTCTCGCTGCTGTCGTATATGCCTCGCGTTGTCCACTGCGAACTTCGGTCAAGAAGCGCGTTGCGGCGGGGCGCACTTCGTCGCTCGCGCTTGGCAGGTTGAACAGCAGCAAGCCCAAGACGCCACAAACGATGACGATGGCGCCAAGCGCTGCCACTATCGCAATGTTGTTGACTCGCATACCTTGCCCGTCGTGCGCTACTTACTGAGTTCAACCCGCAATAACCGCGAACCAGAAAGCTCGCCGTGGGTTACGGTCGTGCCTCTCACCCGCTTGCCGTCGATGCTAACACGCTTCACTTTCAGACCCACGGCGGGCGCGCGGTTCGTTTCAATCACGAGATCCCCACCCGCGCGCTTCAGCACCATGCGCCGGTAGCGTGGTACCGAAACGATGTAGCGGTCCGTGCCCGATACGGGATAGAGCCCGGCGCCTGCGAGCAGTAGCCATGCGCTCATCGTGCCGCCGTCGTCGTTTCCGGGAATTCCGTCGACGCCAACGCCATAGAGCTCGCTGACGATCCAATCCACGGCGTCGTAGGTTTCGTGGGGGCTGCCCCAGGCTGCAAACAAGAACGGCGCATTGATGTCCGGCTCATTCGATGGCCAGTAGTGTTTACGCACGCCAATCAGAGCCGTTTCCTCTTTGGACTCGGCGAAGAACTCCCGCAAGCGCTCCAAGGCTACCGCCATGCCGCCGAGGGTTTCCGCTAGGCCATCGGGATCATGCGGCGCCATCCACAAGTAATGCCAAGCGTTGCCCTCGACATAGTGGTCGCTCATGTCGCCGGGGGCGCCCATGGGTGCAAAGCTGCCGTCCGCCCGCCGGGCGCTGAAGAAGCCCGTTTCAGAATCGTAGACCGCCGCATAGTTCTTACCGCGCGTGCCCAGCTCTTCTGCATCCGCGTCGATGCCGAGCCGCTTCGCCCATTGGGCTAGTGCTGCGTCGGCGACCGCGTACTCCTGTGTTTTCGAGACGGAGCCGTTCGTGGCTTCCTGCGGTACATAGCCAAGCTTCAAGTACTCCGGCAAGTCTGCGTCGCGTCCACCCACTGGGCCTGGGGACGCAGCGTAAGCCGCGACTCGTGCCAGCGCGTAGGCCGCCTGTTCGTCGTCGAAGGGTACGCCCTTCTGGGCCGCTTCACTGAGCACGATTTCGCCCGGTGAGCCAATCATGGTCTTCGAATCCCCGTGACCGATCCCCCACACGGGCACCGCGCCCCCCTCAGCAGCCATGTCCACGAGAGACGCCACGAACGCTTCGTTGCGTTCGTCTTCGAGCAGCATCCACCATGGGTGCAGGGTGCGGTAGGTGTCCCAGAGCGAGAAATCGTTGTAGCGCTCGCGCTCACCGGTGCTGACATCGCCCATGGCGTTGATGAAGCGCCCATCCACGTCGCTCGTCAGCGTGGGCATGAGTGCCGAGTGGTACAGCGCCGTCGCCTGCAGCGTAGTGTCGTAGTCGTTGGCGCCATGGATCTCCACGCGATCCATCACGCTTCGCCAGGTGTTCTCGGCGGCAGTGCGCATCTTCGCAAAATCGAAGTCGGGCGCCTCGGCGTCCAGGTTCTTCCTGGCCCCGCTCGCGTCCACGAAGCTCACGCTCACTCGCAACGTGACTTCCTTCGTGCCCGGTGGAAACTCGAGCCAGGCGCCCAGGGGCGATTCCGCGCCGGGGCTCCCGCCAGACGTGCCGCTGGGATCTCCCGCCACACTCATGCTGCCCGCCGCGAGGCCTGTGCCATCGAAGGTGCCCAGCTTCGCCGGTTTCACGTCGACGATGCCTCGGGAATACACATCGTAGCCGCCCGCGCCACCGCTCATATTGCCCATGTGCCGAACGTGAGCGTCAAAGCTGCCTTGCGGATCGAGGCTGATATCTGCAGCGGGGATCGTGCCCTCGAGGCGGTGAGTCAAGTCGAGCAGCAAGACGGGCTGTCCGCTGCTCGGAAACGTGAAGCGGAACAACGCGGCTCGTCGTGCTGAAGTGATCTCGACCTTGATCCCGTCGTCCAGGGTCACCGAGTAGTACCCGGGCAGTGCGACTTCGCTCTCCTTGTCGAAGGCGCGCATGTGTCCGACCTGAGCGCGCTTGGCCTCCGTCATGTCCAGCGTCGGCATCAGGCCAACGGTGCCGTAATCTGGCACGCCGGTGCCCTCAAAGTGCAACAATGAAAACCCGCCGATGATCGGGTCGTCGGCGTAGTAGCCGGCGCAGTGGTAGAAACTCAGCGCGCCGTTTTGGGTGCGAGTGTCCGGGCTCGGATGAATCATCGCAAAGGGCAGCGCTGGCCCCGGGTACGTCGAACCGACCCCGAACCCAATTCCGCCAGTGCCAATGCGAGGGTCGATGGCCGAGAACAAGTCGACTCGCTCCGGCATGGGTTCATCCGCGACGAATTCATCGCTCTCACCGTCGCCGCACCCGACCAGCGTGACCGTCACCACGAGAACTCCCCAGCGCCGCATCGCGAGGAGCATAGCACCGTCAATCGGAGCTTTTGTTCGGCGTCGTCCAGCTCTAGGGCGCGCTCGCCTCGGGCGACGTTTCCCATGGCATCGTCCATTTAGGCATCTTGTTTTGGGGTCGGTTCGATGGGTCGATCCGGGCCACGTCTCTCGATCCGGGCCACGGTCGACCCCTGGGCGCTCTGGTCGGTGCGGTGCCCGCTTGCTCGCCGCTGTCAACGGCGGCCTAGCGTTCAACGGGAAGCGGCCAGCTGGCCATGTTCGCGTCTGCACAAAACGCTTACCCTTGTCGACGTGATGCCTTCGCGAAAGATGGCGCGTCCGGTTTCTTGCCGCTCGGTGATCGGACCCGGAGCCATGGCGCTGCTGCTCGCCGCCTGCAGCAGCGACGACGAACCTGCGAAGCCGGCGCCAGAACGTTGCGGCCCCATCATAACCACTCCCAAGGACGCTGCCTTTTCCCGTATTGACGGTGCGCACGCCAAGGATGAGCCGACACAGGTGCGGCTCTGCGTCGAGGGCAGCAAGCTGCCGTCGGAGCTGGCCAACCCCTGGGACCTGCATTGCGACATGGCGTCCGGCCTCGGCGCAAAGGCCGATGAGACCGCTCCCCCGCCGACTCGTCTGCGCATCCTGGAGTGGAACATCAAGTTCGGCACGGAGCTTTCTGGCATCATTGATGTGCTCGAGAAAGACCCCATTGCCAGCAAGGCGGACGTACTGCTCCTGGTTGAGGTCGACCGCGGTTGCGATCGCTCCAATCAAGTGGACGAGGCACGCACTCTGGCCGAACGCTGGGGCATGGACTGGGTCTTTGGGGTCGAGTTCGTCGAGCACAGCCAAGGTGGTTGCGAAGAAGGTAACGCCGTTCTGTCACGCTACCCCCTGGGCAACCCGGTCCACGCCTTCCACAATGTGGGCTCCTTGGAGCGCGACGGGCTGTTCGCCCCCTACGACTGGTCCCTGGACAAGGATGAAGTTCGCACCGGGCGCCGCTCTTTCGTCGGCGCGGACCTGCGCTTCGGCAAGTCCTTGCTGCACGTCGCGTCCTCACACCTGGAAAACCGCTCTCAGGCGTCGGAGCGCGCGGCGCAAGTCGGCGAAATCGTGAGCCTCATCGACGGACTGCCACGACGCGCGGCCTGCATTGCCGGAGACTTCAACGTGTTTCCAGATCTCGGCAATCCGGTTCCCGACGCGGCCCTATTCGATCTGATGACCGAGGCCTGCTTCGAAAACCCGCACGGCGACATGCCCCAGCCCGAACGTCGCACTCGTCCCAACTTGAACTACCAAATTGACTTCACCTACCTCCGCTCGGTACGCGTCGTAGGCCGCGGCGTACTCAACGAGTTGCCGAACGTACCCAGTGACCACTTTCCGGTATGGGTCGACATCGAAGCGCTTTGAGCTCAGGTTCCACGCGCGGCACAGATTGCCATGGACCTGACGTCGCCCCCGAATGCCAAAGCGTGCCAAAGCGTGCCAAGCGTCGCGGCGCTAAGGCGTGGAATTACCGGGACTCGGCAGTCAGATTGACTCCGATCAACTGGCACGGCCAGTGCTCTATGGCGCGGCGGAGGATACGCCATGCGCTCATCTGCTCTTCATTTCTTTGCAACCCTGCTAGCGGCTTGCGTGCTGGTTGGCTGCGGCGTTGGGGACGGCGCCGACGACGTTCCGGCACCTGGGGACCCTGGAGTGTTCGAGTCCGACCCTCCGAACAACCAAGGCGCAGGAGGAGGAATCTCAGCCGACGCAGGTGCGGGATCCGGAGGTGCTGCCGGCGCCGGTACGGGCGGTGCGGGAGCGACAGGAGGCAGCGGCGGCGGCGACGCCCAAAAGACCATTGAAGAAGCTGACATCATCCAAATCGAGGAGAGCCGCTTGTATGCCCTTTCGCAGTACTCGGGGCTCTCGGTCATCGACGTCGCCAATCCCGACGCGATGAAGGTGCTCGGCCGTTTTCGCTTCGCCGGAATGCCCTTCGAAATGTACGTGAAGGCTGGCGTGGTCCACGCCATGTACTCGTCGATCCCGGTGTACAAGCAATCCGGATCCGGATGGGCTTCGGAACAAACCAGCGGAATCGTGACGCTGGACGCGAGTGCGCCTGCTGCAATCAAGAAACTCACAGAATTCACGATCCCCGGTGAGATCAGTGATTCACGCAAGGTGGGCGAGGTCCTGTACGTCGTCAGCTACGAAAACGGGTATTGCTACAAGTGCCGTGAGACGGAGAGCACGACCGTCCTCTCCCTGAACCTGACCAACCCGACCCAAGTCCAGAAAGTGGACGAGTTGGCGTTCTCTGCTGCGAAGAAGAGCTACAGCTGGGGCAAACGCAGCGTGATGGTCAACCAAGATCGCATGTACATCGCAGGGCGAGAGTGGAACGGGAAGAACGCATCCAGCATTCAGATCGTTGACATTTCAGACCCTTCCGGAAAGCTGGTTGCGGGCGCCAACTTCGAGGCCGAGGGCATGATCGAGAGCCGCTGGCAGCTCGACGAAAAGGACGGCTACTTGAGGGTCATCAGTCAGCCCGGAGTTTGGAGCATTGGCGAGCCCCCACATCTTTCGACGTATCAGATCCAATCGTCGAACTCCGTTTTGAAGGTCGCTGATGTGAAGATGGTGTTGCCGGAACCGGAGCGGTTAAGAAGCGCCCGCTTCGATGGTGACCGCGCCTACGCTATTACCTTCAGGCAAACGGACCCACTATTCGCCATCGACTTTTCCGATCCCACCGCGCCCAAACAGCTCGGTGAGCTCGAGATCCCCGGTTGGGTTTATCACATGGAACCCCGCGGTGACCGGCTACTTGCTCTTGGCTTCGACCAGGGCAACAAGGACGGATCGCTCAACGTTTCCCTCTTCGACGTCGCGGACATGACCGCTCCGAAGATGCTCAGCCGCGTGCACTTTGGAGGCAACGGTTGGGGAAACTTCGCCGAAGACCAGGACCGAATTCACAAGGCGTTTTCAATCTACGACGCCCTGGGTCTGATTTTCGTTCCCTATAGCGGACGCAGCTACGGCAACGGCATCGGTTACGGCTGTTCGAGTTGGAACAGTGGAGTGCAGATCGTCAGCTTCGACGACAACGCCTTGAAGAAGCGTGGGAACGCGCCAGCCCGGGGGCAAGCCAGGCGTGCGCTCTTGCACAAGAGTCGGCTCCTTGCCGTATCCGACGTCTCTGTCGAGTCCTTCGACATCGGCAATCTCGATGCGCCTTCCAGCAAAGACGAGGTTCGCCTCGCGAGCATCACCAGCAAGACCGCAATCGTGGGTGATCGCGTTGCGCGTCTCGGCGCGAATTGGTGGACATCGAACCCCACCCTTGATGTGACGAAGCGTTCGGATGTGGAGGACCCACAGCCGCTATCCAGTCTGGAACTGCGTGATGTCTTCAAGAGCAAGGAGGACTGCAAAAGCTACTACTACGGCGGCCACAGCTACGAGCTCCACTCTGACGGTCAGACCGTCTTTGTGCTGCAGTTGGGTGCGACTTCGAAGATTGCCGCCGTCGACATCTCGGGCCCCAAGGCCGTGGTGAAAGGCGTGGCATCGTTAGAGGGCGCGCAACCCAGCGGCTATTACCCACACTACTACGGCTACTACGGTCGCTCCCACGTAGTGGATACCGGCAGCCGCTGGGTTGGTGCGGGCGCGAAGTTGGCGTTCCTGCGTCCGAAGGACGATGCCGTCGACCCGTACCTCGACCCAGCCAAGCCTCGAGGAGCGATCATTGACGTCGTCGACTTCACGACGCCTAGCGCACCCAAGCTGACGAGCATCGAGCTGCCGGAGAGTCTGGGTTTCACTGGCCTGCACGTGGCGGGTACGCAGCTACTTCTCAGCCGTTGGATCCCGTCCCCGACCACCCCGGGCAAGGTTCGGTTCTACGTGGAACGAATTGACGTTACGGGCACGCCCAAGCGTCAGGCTGCGGTCAACGTACCCGGCTCGCTTTTTGCGACGAACGCGCAGAGTAACAAGATCCTCACCCTGGACTACGCGAAGGTCAAAGAGCACCTTTCGTATCAAGATTGCGTGGACAAATGGGGCTACGGCGCCGTGGTCGACCCCTCGAAGTACTACGGAGACTACGGCTACGGGGGCGCGGGCAGCAGCACTTTGAAGTGCGTTGGAATCAAGCGCAGCGTCAAACACGTTTCCCTAGGCACGAGTATCGCCAAACAGAACGCGGCGAAGGAATTGCCGCACGGGTACTCTTTCTACAACACGGCGGTGGGCGCCGATCGCGTATTCGCGAACTACTCCTGCCATGACTGCGGCAGCTACGGCGGCGCATATGGGGACGCCATGATGGTGTTTTCTGGACTCGAGACCGGTAAGATCACCTTCGCCCAAGCCACCCTAGACACGGACGCCAACTACTTTTACGCCAGTCATATGGTGGCAGATGGCCATCGACTCGTCGCGGCTGGCGGCTACCCCGCGAGGCTCGTCGTGCTCGATGCCAGTGTAGCCAGCTCGCCCAAGGTGGTCGGAAAGCAAGTGCTTGGCAGTTATTCCGTCCGGCATGTTTCGATCCAGGGCGACCAGGCGCTCTGCTCCCTCGGCGACTTCGGCGCTTCTTGGGTGCAGCTGCCCCAGTGAGGTCCCCAGGAGCACATGTTTCCGAGGGGAAACTCCATTCTCCTCGGCCGCTTGGGCGATGGCGTTTGGCTGCACCACGAGCCCGCGCTGAGCGTTCACGCCATCTCGGCGAAATGACCATGGAGCCAACTTCCAGCTGGCCCGAGCTGCTCGGCGTTTCGCTGAAGCACTCGCAGCTGCACCTTCGAGGGCCGCTTTCCCCAGCGCGCGGGGAAGATCCGAACCAGCTGCTTCTTCTTGAGAGGCGTAATGATGCGTTCGTGGGGCATGCGCGACCAACCCAGTCCGGCCACTAGCAGCGAGAGACGTGTTTCGAGATCACCGACGCTCCAGCGCCGGGGCGCGTGAATGCCGAGGGAGGCGCTGCGTGCGTCGGAACCGTCAGAAAGGACGAGGTGAACGTGCTTTCCGAGTTCCTCGTCGCGAATGCTTCCCTTGACTTGGGCGAGTGGGTGCCGAGGCGACACCACACACCACAGGTCGACTGAGCGGGTCGCTGTGCAAGACAGAGACGCGGGCACGTCTTCCGTGCCGCTGACGCCCAAGTCAGCAGCCCCCGTCATCACCTGGTGAACAACGTGGCCCAAGATCCCCGTGCCCAGATGTAGCTGGACCGTCGGAAACTCCTCTTGAAAAAGCGTGATCGCTCGAGCCAGCAGGTCTGGCGGAAAAAGCACGTCTACAGAAAGCGAAAGCGAGGGCTCGAGCCCGCCCCCAAATTCCAGTGCGCGAGCGGCTAGTTCGTCCGCTTGGCCGAGAACGCCGCGCGCCTCTCGAAGGATCCCTCGGCCCGCATCGGTGAGGACCAAGCGCCGGCCCACCTTCTCGAAAAGGGCAATGCCGAGCTGCGTCTCCAGTGCGTCGACGTTGTAGCTGACCGCCCCTTGCACCCGCCCGAGGGACTCCGCGGCCTTCTTGAACGAGCCTTCGTCGGCGATCGCGACCAGCACGCGCAGCTGGTCCAAGGTGAAATCTGCGTTAGCCGTCACTCGGGCTTTATTGCATCAGATATTTTGATTGATTGCAGTAAGATTTTATCACTTACGTAGAAGCGATCGGTCCCTATTGTTGTTCTCGAGTCCAATAACGAAAGGGCATTCACCATGAGCAAGGTCGTCATCATTGGAGCTAACGGAACCATCGGATCAGCCATCGCAGATCGCCTCGGCGGCAAGCACGAGGTGGTCCGGGTCGGGCTGAAGGAGGGCGATCATACGGTCGACCTTGCCTCGAAGAAGTCCATCGAAGACCTGTTCTCAGCTCTGGGCGAGATCGACGCGGTCGTATGCGCCGCTGGCCTCTCGAAGTTCGGCACGGTCGAAGAAGCCAGCGACGAAGATTTCCGCCTTGGATCGCTGTTCGGTTCGCGGGCGAACTCGAAGAACCATCGATGACGCGCAAATCCGCCACATCCCCCAAAAACCAAACTGAACATGGCTCCCGGTGGAGCTCGTGGCGGTTGTCCTGGAGTTTCGGGCGCTAGGACAGCGCGATGCCGGGCTCCCCGACAGCGATCCGATTGAGGGCTTCATCGATGTTCTTCCCGAGGCAGCAGTTCGGGATTGCGCCAAAGGCGTAGACAGCTCCACTGTCACCTATGACGAGGGACACGTTGCCAGCGCACATACTCCCGAGGGGGAACACTCCCGATTCCCCGGCCGCTTGGGAGAGCGCCTGGAATACAGCCTTGTCTATCGTGCACACGTCGGGATCGATGATGAAGCCCTGCTTGGGTCGACCTTCGCGGTAGCCCACCTCGGATGCTCCCGCGATGGCCGGATGTTCACCTCGGATCCCTCCGAACTCCGAAAGGACGCCCTCGACGCTTGCAGACATGGCGAACACCGCCTGGGACTTCTTCCAGCCAGCGACGAGCTCAGCGGCGTTGCGGCCTTCAGACCAACCGGCAGCAATCAGAGTATCGGCGAGGGCAGGGGAGAAGCGGGACATCGCCTATCCGTAGTCAAGTCACGGGTTCGACGCAACGGAGCGTTTATATGCACAGTGCATATAAGTCGTCTTGGCGCTTTCAGCCGGATGTTGCCGCAGCGGGAGATTGGAGTAGAGCATGGGTCATGCGCAGTCGGGTGCCGCGAGGGTGGATTGGTTCTGGCTTCGGCCTACTCGCCGCGGCGATCTTGGTCGGTTCAGGCTGCTCGAAGGAGCCACGCCAGGTGGCGCGGCCCACTGCCATGAGCGCTGCTCAGTCAGCTCGGGCACGCCCGGCCGCGGCCCCCCCGGTTCAATCGAACCAGCCCCAAGCTGACCCGCAGTTCTCACCAGGCTGGGCGAAGTCGCTGCGCGATGGTTTCGTGTATTTCAACGACTCGCTTGCCAAGAACGGGCAGGCGCCCATCGAGGCGACCGTCGTGCCGGCGTCCAGTGGGGCACGGTTCTATCTGTTCGGCGACAAGAGGACAACGTACTGGACGCCGACCCTGGCGGATGTGTTCAAGCTGAATACGGCTCGGGATCTCGTCGAACAAAAGGAACCACGGATCGCGAAACGCCCTCTCGACTATCGCTACCAGCTGGTTGGCATTGATGACGGCTCCAAACGCATCTTCGTCAACGCGTTCTGCGCTGCGCATCCCGTGCAGCGCACGACCCGCTGTCGCTACGCACTCTCGCAGGATAAGTCCGGCGATTGGGTGGAATGGCCAGCGGGCGCCTGCCCTGAGCAGCGCTGGCTGTACGAGCCGGTCATGGTCAAGGATGGCGGCGCCTGCTACTTCAATTTCAAGTACGATCCGAAAACAGGGGCGATCTCCGAGTTGATGGTGAACGGCTCGGGTTGAACGCACGTCCGGCGCAGTGATTACGGGTGGACGAGGACAGCGCGTCGACGGACCGCGTCCAGGGCGGTCCAAAAAGCGCTGTCGGCCGCTGACAACCTGGCTATGCTGGCGGCGTGCGGGTTCGAGTCGTCAAGTGCCACTCCTGTGGAGGGCCGAAGCAGCTGCCGTCGCCGACGGCGTACGTGTACTGCGACTTCTGCGGGGCGCTTTCGGATTGGGATTTCAGCATGGCCTGCTCGAAGGGCAACGCGCTGCCCGGTCCAGCCTACGAAGCGCTGCATCGGCAGCTCGCGCCGCAGATCAAGGCGGCTGTGTGGCAGGGTGACCGAGGCACCGTCAAGTCGCTCTACACTCATCTGTTCCAGAAACACATCGAACTGTGCCCGTCGTCGTATTCGCCACGCATCGTCGACGCGGACTACCGCGTTCGCTACCTCGACTACTACACGGACACGATGACCGTGCACGACATGGACCCCCGGGTCGTGGAGTGGACGAAGTACATGAATCAGCGCATCGCGGAGTTGCGTCAGTCGCAGATGCTCCAAGGTGCCGTGGTGTCCTTCGGGATCTTCGCTGTGGCTCTGGGTGGTCCACCGCAGCAGCTACAATTCCCAGACAACGCGTTCTGGGCGGTGTACCAGGCTTTTCGCAATCAGTTGGCCACGCAGATGAAAGCCGTCACGGAAGCCGGGTCTTTCGCCAAGTACCCGGATGACGTGACACCCCAGGTGATCGAACGAGTTGGGATCTCGGCCTTCGTTCAGGGCTGGCTGCCGTACATCTCCCAGAACTGTCAGCACCACATGATCCAAGACGCCGGGCTGACCGACCAGTACATCGAGGCTCAGCCTCCTGCGATGCTGTTGCGCCGCTGTGGCGGCTGCGGTGGGCAGCTGGATGTCGTGACCGGCGCCACGGCGGTGATCTGCTTTCGATGTGGAAAGAAGATTGACGTTGCCGCACACGAATTCCCGTGCCCGGGCTGCGGGGCGCCCTCCTCGGTGCCTGCGGGCAGTACGGCCCACCCGTGTCCCTACTGCGGCGTCCAGATCCAGGGCACCACTGCGCCTACAGCACGCTAGCTGCTTTCATGGGGTGGCCCGCGACTCGCGGGGTGGCGGAGCCAAACAGGTCACGACGATGGCAATCCAGGTGAGGGGCCACAGCACCAAACCGAAGAGACCGAGGCTGGCCCAGAAGGCGAATCGCACCATGTCGCCGAGGGTCGGAGTTGGGGCCGGGCCGATCTTCAGCTCGTCGCGCATCTCGCCAACGCTGCGGCTGAGCAACGCATCGGAATAGCGGCGGCGAAACAGATTTTGGCTGCGGCGCCCGCGCGCGAAAGCAAGCAGGGTGCGATGAGGCGCGAGCAGCATGCCCAGCCCGGTGCCGGCGAGGTCGAAGCCTATCGCTGCCACATAGGCTCCGCTGCCCCCGGCTAGTTCCCAGGCGCTGATTTCGCACTCGCCGACTATGGACGTGTCGTAGCCGGTGAGTATGTGGTGCAAGTCGTGAGCGCGGAGGGCTCGGCCGTGAGCGGGCGGGTTCAGTATGCCCACTTGCACGCCATAGAGGGGTATCCGAATGAACCAGGAGTCGTAGTCGATACCAGCCGTACCCAGAGACTCGAAATAGTGCCGGCGCGCTCGTTCGAGAGAAAGTTGGGCGCTGCTGCTCACTTTTCAAGCCTGACGGGGACGAAGCACCCCGGCAAGTGTCTACTTCCCAACGCGTGTTGGAGCGGATCTAGCGGTTCGCGCTGAAGATGATGGGTAGCTTCACTGTGGCCACGTCGCTTGCAGGTTCGAAGCGCGCCTTTCTGAATACGCCGGCGATGCAACCGCGCATCGAGGCCGGGAGCTGGCCCACGAGCTGAACCGTGGCTTTGGACACGCGCCCTTCTTCGTTGATTTGCAGGGTGACGTTGGCGCGGCCGCGTAGGTCTGGGTCCCTGGCAAGCTGCGTTTCGTAGCAACGCTGCACCTGGGGATTGAGCGCTCGGGTGATACGCAGCACGGATGCGCTGTCCCGCTTGCCGACAGCGCCCGCATCCTCACTGGCTTCCTCTTCGTCCGCTTCTTCCGCGTCTTCTGCGAGCACGTCGTCGATCGAGGGCAGGTCGGAGGGATCCACAGGCTCGGGCTCGGGAGTCGCCTCCGCGGCTTTCTTGATTTCCGCAAGCATGCGCTTGCGCGCCTTTTCGGCCCTCAACTGCTCTTGGGCGCGTGCCGCAGCATGGCTTTCCGCCTGCGCCTGCTGGTCCGTCTGCTTCTGAACATTGAACGCGATGACGCCGCCGATGGCGGCGACCGCGAACGCTGAGAATGCGATGGCCTTTGACGGACCCTTCCCCGAGCCTCCGCCGCCAGAGCCTCCTCCGCCGCTAGCGCCCCCTGCTCCGGAGCCACGCTTTCGCCGCGGTGCTTTCTCTTCCTCACCCCTGCCGAACCACTCGGGTACTCCGCCACCAGGCATGTACTGAGCAGACCGCTTTGTCGGATGCGCTGCAAGGGGGCTGGGTCGTTTTTCGTTGGCGGGCCGCGTCATTCGGCTGGAGTCGCGTGCCCAAGCCGAGAGTGCCGCTCGTGACGCTATTTGCAGGCTTGTTCGGCCGGGCCTGTGCCCGAGGGGGGCGAGCTGGACTTGTTGATCACGAGTTTGTCGATCAACGGGCGCTCGATCTTCCGCTTTTCAATTCCGGCTCCTCCAACGGGCTGAACGGGCGCCGCGTCAGCGGCGAATCCACTGCTTCGCGGCCGATCGAGTTCGGTGGCTACCAACACTCGGTCTGACGGTCTTCCCCGTGGCAGTTGCCGCTGCAACCCGGGTTGCCGTTGCCACATGCGTTGGGGTTGTAGGTGACGCTTCCGCCGCTCGGGCCGCTGATGCTGGGTCGCACGTCCGTTTGCCCGTTCAGGTGCGTTCCCGAGTTTAGGGGCGTGTGGCAGGTGGCGCAGGACAGATTCTCGTCCTTGACGTGCTTGTCGTGTTCACCGTTCTGGGGTGGATCGCTGTGACAGTTGTTGCAGGGTGTCGACCAGCTGCCGCCGGCCCAATACGGGGTTACGTTTGGCGGGCCACCGGCGCCGTTGGAGTGACAGCCCCCAACGCAGGTGCCGCGGCGGTTGATGGGATTGCCTCCGGTCGCGTTGACGTTCCAGGTCATTCCGCTAGCTGGGCCAGAAAATGTGACGTTGCCGTGATGACCCGCGGTCTGCAGA
Organism: Polyangiaceae bacterium; assembly: GCA_965222375.1. Taxonomy (GTDB): domain Bacteria; phylum Myxococcota_A; class Polyangia; order Polyangiales; family Polyangiaceae; genus JACKEA01. The sequence goes on along the minus strand of CBDCTZ010000015.1, from coordinate 412,703 downwards.
TTGGCCGAGGGCACGTACTCCAAAGCGTGGCTGACGTTGCCGGCGCCGGGCACGGTGTGGCAGGTGGAGCAAGCAAAAGCCTGATGAGAGCTGCTTGCGGTCAGATGCGCGGTGTGACGACCCACCGCGAGGGTATTCGTCGTGGTTTCGCCGGCCACTCCCAGGGGCGGCGCGGACGTGCTCGGCGGCGTGCCGTGGCAGAAGTCGCAGGACTTCCAATTGCCGCCGTGACAGCTAGCGTTGTTGCAGGACACGCCCGACGTGCCGCCGTCGAGGTTTGCGCCATGGCAGCTGCTACACAGCGCGCCATGCTCGTCGCGCTCCTGTTGGGTCAAGAAGTAGTTGCTGCCGTGGTGATTGCCGTTGCCCTTGGGTGAGGTCCAATTCGGCAAGTCGTGATACGCAGAGCGCTCTACGATGCCATTGACGTGCTTCGACGCGTCCTGCCACACCGTGGCGTTGTTGCTCGGGTTGAAACTCTGAACGACCGCGCCGTGGCATGTGGCGCAGTCGGTCCCGGCGGGATGGGTGCCGCCGGGCGGATTGGTGTGGCAGCTGGTTCCGCAAGCGTCGAAGCTCCCGTTGACCGTGGTCCACACCGGCGCTGTCTTGGTGGAGCCGCCGGGCTTCGGTCCGAAGAGCGTGCTGCCGTGGCAGTAGCTGCCGGCGCAAGTGGCGCTAGACGGATTGTAGGCAGGGTTGGCACCATCGGCTTTGGATGGCCCGCCCCAATTGAAGTCCACAGCGCCGTTGGAGTGCCCCGTGGAGGTCGGCAGAGTGTGGCAGTCGGTACATGCCACCTGGCGATGCCAGTTTGCCGCGGTCAAGTGAGCTTGATGTGCGCCTACGGCGGCCTGGTTGGTCTGGGTTTCGCCCTGGGTACCTGTCGGTGGGCTGGAGTCGGAGGTGGCGGCGTTGCCGTGACAGCTAGTGCAATTGAGGACACCCGTGACCTCGATCTGTCCGTTGATGTGCTTGCTCGCGTCGACCCAGGTCGTTGCCGCTCCGGCGAAGTTGTTGATGACCGCACCGTGACATCGCTTGCAGTCCGTGTTCGACGTGTGGCCGTTGGCCGGAGGTGTGGTGTGGCACGCCTTGCCGCACTCGCTCTGAGAGCCATCCACCGTCGTCCAATTCGGTGTGACGTTGGCCCCGGTGTTCTTGATGGTCGAACCGTGGCAATAGACACCGCTGCAGGTGGTTCCGTTCCAGGTTGGCGTTGCGCTGTCTGCGCTTGCGCGATCCGTGGGATCCCAGAGCACTTCCGCGGGAAGGGGACTGTCGATATGCCCGGTGTCGAAGATCGCCGTGGGCACGAGGTGACACTGCACGCAGGTGAACTCGGCATGCCAGCTCGATGCGCCGAGGTGTGCCTGGTGGGCGCTCACGCAAGCTGAGATGACCGCCAAGTGGCGAAATCCTTCTCCCACAGCTGATTCGTAACGAGACTCCGCTCGGAACAGGCATGGGTTTCACAAGAAAGACGAATGCTCTTGGATGCTTTCGCAATTCACGCAGTGGGTGCACTACGCACTCGTATTGTGCAGTTGCGGACGCAGGCGTTGCGCGAAATCGGGACCGGCAAGCCGCGGGAATGCGCAAGTTCGATACCCGGCTTGCCTGGATGGCAGAGATCGATCCGTCCGCTGGTCCGACGTCTTACATTGATGCCTTGGAATCCTCGATGTTCCCCCTCTCTGTGCCGCAATGGGTTCCGGGTCCCGTGCAACCCATCGCCGAGTGGGCGTTTTCTCCGCCAGTGCTTGGCGTGCTCAGCCTTGCGTCACTGGTCTTCTTCGTCGGGAGCATTCTCGCGCTGCCCTGGTTGATCGCCCGGCTGCCGGAGGACTACTTCGTGGACGACGACGCGCCACCTTCTGCGGTGCTTCGGGGTGAGTGTGCCGCCAAGTTCTCGCGCATCGTGCGCAACGCCATCGGCATCATGTTGCTTTGCGCCGGTGTAGCCATGCTGGTGCTTCCTGGGCAGGGTGTGCTTACGATTGTCGTCGCCTTGGGGCTGATCGAGTTTCCCGGAAAACGGCGAATCCAGCGGCGCCTGGTCGCGCGTTCCCGCGTACTTTCCACTTTGAACAAGATCCGGGCCCGCGCAAACAAACCGCCGCTGATCCTCGACCGCGAAGAACGCGATGCGTGACGCCCGGCGAAGTTCTGACTGCAAACGGACCTGGCCGGACCGTGGCGCGCTATGACGACAGCTCGATTTTGGTGGCGTAGTCGTTGACGCGAGTTCGGTGCTTGGCGTGTCCGCTGCGCCCATCGGCCGGGAATACGCTATTGTGGCGTTCGTGCCATGGCCCCAACCGTGAAGCTGAGATCCATCGCGCTCGGCCCGTGCCTTGCGGCCCTGGGCTGCGGCGGTAGCGCCCGACCTGCTGAAGCACCTCGCCCTGCGGAGGGCGAGCCGGCGGTTGTCGCGATTGACCGCCCCGAGCCAGATCAGGAAGAGCCTGTGGCGGAAGTCACCACGGAGGCGCCTCTGCTCACGGGCAAGCTCGATACTGGTTGGAGCGCTGCTCTCCGGGATAAGCGTCCGGGTCCCCGGATTGCGAAGCTGGTGCAGACGGAACTTACCGCGCTGCAGCGACTGCTTTCCGTGACACCCAAGCGTTCTCCAGATCGCGCGCCGCTACTTCACCGCGTGGCGATGGCTGCCCTCGAGCTAGCGCGAGCCCATGACAAGGACGGCAAGCCGGACGAGGCGAAGCACATTCGTCAGCAGGGCATCGAACACCTCGAACAGCATGCCAAGGAGTTTCCCTCGGATCGCCGGCACGACGAGGTGTTGTACCATTTGGCACTCGCCCGCGAGCGCAGCGGCGATATTGCCGCTGCGCGCAAGGCCTACTTCGAGTTGGTGAAGCAAGCGCCGAAGTCGAAGTTCGTTCCCGCTGCCTACTTAGCATTCGGTGAGATCTTCTTTCGCCAAGCGCAGACGGATGCGTCCAAGCCTGCGCTTGCAGAGCAGATGTACAAGCAAGTCTTGAAGCATCCGCCACCGGACAATTGGCTATACGGATACGCGGCATACCAACTCGGCCGCGTCCAGGCAGCGAAACAGGACCACGTGAACGCTCTGAACAGTCAGAGGAAGGCGGTCGAGTTCACTCTGCGCTTCAAAGCGTTGCCCCAAGCCCAAGGCTTGCACCACGTAGCGGGACTAGAACTAGTGCGGCAGTTTGCAAGGGTTGGGCGTGCTGACAAAGCGAGACCGTTCTTTGAACGCGTGGTGACCGGCGCTTTCGCGTCGGAGCTGCTCATCATGCTCGCGCGCGAGTATCTTCAGGGGGGGCAGCTGAAACAGGTCGAGGTCCTTGCCAAAGATGCTCTCCGGGGCGCGTTGAAGCAGTTCGAATGCGTGAACTGGGGGGCGATCCTAGAAGAGCTGCAGCACAGAGGTCGGGCTCAGTCCTTGACCGGTTTGCTCAAGGCGCGCTGTCCAAAAAGGTAGCTGCTGCGCGACGCAACTCGTGCACTTGCATTCGCGATTCGCTGAGAATCCCCGGTCGGCCAGCGGCGCAGCTCGCGCGCGGGGTGGCCTCCGGTCCGCGTGGCGCTTGCTTTCTTCTCATACACGCTGAGATTGCGGGCCAAATCTGGCGGGTGCTCCCGCTGCGGCGGCAGAAGCGCTATCGTGCGGTTTCGCGCGAACGGGCGCGATGTTTGCGAGGTGAGTCCCCCAAATGGCCAGCGTCGAGTTCACTCTCAATGGGAAGAAGCAGCAGGTTGCACCGAAGACGGGCGAATCATTGCTCGAGGTGTTGCGTGAGCAGTGTGGAACATCGTCCCCAAAGGATGGCTGCAGGCCCCAAGGCCAGTGCGGGTGCTGCCTCGCGCTGATCGACGGTCAGCCCAAGGTCAGTTGCGCGGTGCCAGCGAGTAAATGCGCGGGCAAAGAGGTCATTACTCTCGAAGGCCTGAGCGATCGAGACCGAGAAATCACTGCCAAAGCCTTTGTTGCCGCTGCTGGTCTGCAATGCGGCTTCTGCATCCCTGGTATCGCGCTGCGCGCGAAACATCTGTTGGACTCGAACCCGACTCCCAGTCGAGCGGAGATCGCAAAGGCCCTAGACGTTCATCTCTGCCGCTGCACCGGCTACGTGAAGATCATCGACGCCGTCGAATTGATGGCAAAGGCCCGCCGCGGTGAGCCGATCCCCGAACCCTGCGAAGACGGCAAGGTCGGCGCGGCCTTGCAACGCTACCAGGGCCTCGATCTGGTCATGGGGGATCGCCCTTACGTTGCTGACATGACCCGAGAGGGTATGCTGCACGGCGCCCTCGTCCTGTCGCCGCACCCCCGGGCTCGTGTGAAGGCGATTGACACGGGCAAGGCCAAGGCGCACCCAGGTGTGCACGCAGTTGCTACCGCCGAGGACGTGCCGGGCAAGCGTTGGTACGGTTTGCTGTATGCGGATTGGCCTGCGTTTGTGGCGATCGGCGAAGAAGCTCGCTGCGTCGGCGACGTGATCGCCGCGGTTGCCGCAGACGATGAACGCACAGCTCGGGAAGCGGCCAAACTCGTCGAAGTAGAGTACGAGACCCTAGATGCCGTGCTCGACCCCGAAGAGTCGTTGAAGGACGGTGCCGCGCAGGTCAACCCAACTCACGAAAACCTGCTCAGCAAGTCGCTGATCACCCGTGGCAACGTTGACGAAGCACTGGCCAAGAGCGCGTACGTCGTGAAGGGCACTTGGCAGACGCAACGCATCGAGCACCTCTATCTCGAACCCGAAGCGGCGCTGGCGGAACCCCTGCCGGATGGCAAGATGGCGTTGTTCACCCAAGGTCAGGGTATCTTCGACGATCGACGGCAGGTTGCGGGCCTGCTCGGCATGCCCGAGGACGACCTCTACGTGGAGCTGATCCCGAACGGAGGCGCTTTCGGCGGCAAAGAGGACATGAGTGTCCAATCGCAGACAGCTCTGCTTGCGAAGCTCACCGGTTGCCCCGTGCGCTTGGTTCTCAATCGCGAGGAGTCGATCCGCATTCACCCCAAACGCCACCCAATCAAGATGAAGTACGCCGTGGGCGCGGACAAAGATGGGCGCTTAACCGCCGTCAAGGCGTGGATGATCGGTGACACTGGGGCTTACGCATCCGTGGGTGGCAAGGTGCTCGAGCGTGCGGCCGGTCACGCTTGTGGGCCATACCGGGTCAGCAACGTGCACGTGGAGGCGTACGCCATGTACACCAACAATCCGCCCTGCGGCGCCATGCGTGGCTTCGGAGCCAATCAGTCCAATTTCGCCATGGAAGGGGCGATGGATCTGTTGGCCGAAAAGGTGGGCATCGATGCCTACGAGATCCGCGATCGCAACATCGTGAAGGTGGGAGACGTGTTTTCGACGGGCCAGGTCCTGGACAAGTCGGTTGGCATTCGCAAGACCCTCGAAGCCGTCAAGGACATCTACTACAACGCGAAAAAGGCCGGGCGTGCTGTTGGCATCGCCTGCGGACTGAAGAACACCGGCATCGGTAACGGCGTTCAAGAATGGGGTAAGTGCCGGCTCGTGGTCGAAAAAGACCAAACCGTGTCTCTGTACAATGGCTACACGGAGATGGGTCAGGGTCTGCTCACGGTGCTCACCCAGTTCGCGGTCGAAGTGACGGGACTTTCGGCGTCGGTGTTTCGCCCCAAGGTGGATTCAACCTTCGCCCTCGGTTGCGGGCAGACCACGGGTTCGAGGGCCACACTCTTTGGCGGCCTGGCCGTCAAGAGTGCTGCCGAGAAGCTCAAGGTGGAACTCGACCAAGGCAAGACCCTGGGCGATCTCGTCGGCCGAGTCTTCGCCGCGGACGTGATCAAAGACGACACCACAGCGCTGGGTGCGGACGTGCCCAAGATCAAGACGCACACGTCCTTCGGGTACGCGACGCAGGTGTGCATTCTCGACGAGGAGGGCAAGCTCGATCGCTTCGTTGCCGCCCACGACGTCGGCCGCGTCGTCAATCCGGCGTTGTGTGCGGGCCAGGTGGAAGGCTCGGTGCATATGGGATTGGGCTTCGCGTTGACCGAAGAACTGCCCTGCGAAAACGGCATGCCGGTGACTTTCAAAATGCGTGAGATCGGTGTGCTCCGCGCTCGAGACATGCCGAAAACGGAAGTCATCTTGCTCGAGGAGCCCGAGCCTGAAGGGCCGTTCGGAGCGAAGGGTGTCGGTGAGATCGGGCTGGTGCCTACGGCAGGCGCCGTTGCCGGAGCCCTGGCGGCTTTCGACGGCAAGCGCCGCTACACGCTACCCATGAAGGACTCCCCGGCGGCCAAGGCGATCAGCGTCGGCCGGATCCGTGGTGAGCGAGGTGATTGGCATTGAAGTCGCTGCTTCTCGACGGCGCCCGCCGCGTCCCGTCCGTGGTGCTGGAAGCGGGCCAGGTGGAAGCCGTGTTGGCCACGGACGCCACGCGTCCAGACGTCACGAGGCTGACGATTCCTCAAGGAGCGGTCGTATCTCCCGGGGCCATCAACGCGCATACGCACCTCTACAGCGGCCTCGTCCCCTTCGACATGCCTCCGCCGTCGCCGCCACCCGACAACTTCGTTCAAATCTTGGAGCGTGTGTGGTGGCGCTTGGACCGCGCTTTGGACGAAGCGTCGTTGCGCGCGGCCGCCCGCTACTACATCGCTGAAGCGTTGCTCGCTGGCACCACGACCCTAGTCGATCATCACGAGTCGCCTGAGTTGATTCCGGGCTCCCTCGACATCTTGGCGGACGCTGCCGACGAACTCGGGATCCGGCTGGTTACCTGCTACGGCGCGACCGAACGCAACCGGGGTGCCGGGGAGGCGAAACAGGGGCTGGAGGAATGTCGACGCTTCATCGAGTCCAATCGCCGGCCGAGCATCAAAGGTGCAGTAGGGCTGCATGCGTCCTTCACGGTCTCCGATGATACGCTTCGCGCGGCGGGCTCCCTCGCCCAAGAGCTGTCCGTACCCATGCACGTGCATGTGGCGGAGGACTTGGCGGACGTGGCCGATGCCAAGGAGCGGGGCTACGCGGGGCCCGTCGAGCGTCTGATGGAGCTGGGTGCGCTGCCGCCTGGAAGCATCGTCGCTCATGGCGTGCATCTCGACTCGTCGCAGGTCCGGCGCCTCGATGAGGCCGGCTGCTTCCTCGTGCAAAACCCTCGATCCAACGAAGGTAACAAGGTCGGCTATCCTGCAGCGCTCTCTTCGAGCAAGCGCGTTGCCCTCGGCACGGACGGCTACGCTGCGGACATGGCGCACGAGTGGCAGGCCCTCGAGCGCCTCGCTGCCGCAAACGGCGAGGCGGCGCCCCTCGAGCCCCGCCGCGTCGGGGGCTACCAGCTGTGCAGCGATCTCTTCGAGGCACCCTTTGGCGAAAGCGTAGAGGCGGGGCTGGTTGCGGACCTCGTGGTCGGCGCACCGGGTGCTTCACCACGGCACGTCCTAGTGGCAGGGCGAGTCGTGGTCAAGGACGGCGCTCTCGAGAACGTCGCCATGGATGAGATCCGCGCCGAGGCGGCGGAGCAAGCTCCCGCGCTGTGGCGGCGCATGGCTCGGTTGTAGGTTGCCGCCCCGATGGTCTGGTCGATCAGCACCCTAGTTTCAGCCTGGGCTGGGACGAAGTAGATGATGCGTAAGGCTGCCTGATGTCCAAGTGTACCGCCGCAGTCACCGTCGACGGTTGGAGTGCCGACGGGGATATCGCGCCTACCTTCCGTCTCGGCGACACGATAGGTGGCAAGGTGGACGTTTGGGTCAATGAGGCCGTGCGTTGCAAGGGCCTCGACGTCTGCCTGCGACTCGAGTCCACTCAGAGGGGTTACAGCCTACCGGAGCCGAGAGAGACGGTGCGACTCTTCTCTGGTGAATGGCAGCCTGGCGAATACGAGTATCGATTCGAGCTTCCCAGCACGATGCCGCCAACACGCAGCGGCAAGCTCGTGGGCTGGAAGTGGGTGGTCGCTGCCAGCATTGACATCCCCTGGGCCATCGATCCGAAAAGCGAAGCCGAGTTCGGCTTGGAGCCGCCAACGCAATGGGGCCCCTTGGTGGTGGTCCCACCGCCGCATGATAACGTCGAAGTGGGGGCGCAGTCCGAGTCCTACACCGCGCTCATCGTGACGGGATTGCTTCTCGCCGGTGCAATCCTGTTGATGACTGCGGGGTTCGTGGCCAAGGGGCTGGAGCTGGCACCCGACCCGGTAAGCGGAGCGATGGCGGGGCTTGGCGTTGTGGGCACATTGCTCATGGGCGTCGCGTTTTGGGGTGCCCGAGCATCTCGGCGAGGCGGGGGCACCTCACCTTGGAAATCAGCCGTGCGACTCTCTTGCGAAGCACCCACCGCGGGTTATCGGGGTGACGGAAAGCGACTCTTGCGCTGCGAGGTGGATACCAAGGGGGGCGGTGCGATCGATCGCGTGAGCGCCCGCTTGGACGTGAAGGAATACGTGCGATGGACCACGCGCAGCGCGAGCACGGACCACACAACCACCCACGAGTACGAGAACATCCTGTCTCGGGTCGAAAGTCCCCTGACCGGCGACCCTGAGAGTGGCAAGTGGGGCGGACAGCTCTCCTTGCCCACTCCAGGGCCAGACATTCCGCCCTACACTCTCTCGGATGCTCAGAACCGCGGGTTGATCTGGCGGGTCGATGTACTGACTTATCGCCACAATACCGAAAAGCCCGACATCGAAACGCGCTACCTGACCGCCTACCCCGAGTCGTCGCTCCAAGAACGACGCCTTGGAGATACGCTGGAGGGTAGTCCGGCACCGTCCTAGTGTAGCCCCAGTCGCCGCAATCGCTCATACAGTTTGTGGCGTGAGATTCCCAACGAGCGTGCGGCGCGTGCCTTGTTGCCTCGAAAGTGGTCGAGGGTTGCACGGATCAGTCGCTCCTCGGCTTGCACCAGCGTGGGAAAGACGTCTTCGTCCAGTTTGCTGACATCCGACTCCGAGGCTGCCAGGCTGTGGAAGTGCGCGGGAAGATCCCGCACACGGATTAGAGCGCTTTCACCGTTGGAAACAGCGAACTCAATGGCAGCCCTCAGTTCACGCACGTTGCCCGGCCAGTCGTACGTTTTCAGCACATCCAAAACGGCCTGTGATACCCCCCAGATACAACCACATCGTCGATTGCAGAAAGTGTCCAGGAAGTGTTCCACCAACCGTGGAATGTCCTCTCGCCGTTCACGAAGGGGAGGAGTGGCGATGGTGCACCGTTCGAAATGATTCAGTAGGTCTCTGCGGAAGGTCCCGTCGTTAACTGCTTGCAAGAGATTGCTAGCTGCCGCGCCAATTACGACAACATCGACTCGAGTTTCCGTCTGGCTGCCCCTCGGGCGCACCGTCCCCGTCTCGATGACGTTCAAGAGGAGGGCTTGGACCTCAGGGGTCATTTCATTGAGTGCGTCGATAAATAGCGTGCCGCCGTTTGCAGCATGGAACAGTCCGGGCGTGTCACATCCGGCATCCGAGACGTGCCCAAATAGCTCACTCTCGACCAGATGGCCCGGCAAGGCCGCGCAATTGACGGAGACGAATCGACCCCGGGTGACGCCTGCAGCTTGATGAATCGCGCGAGCTACGGCTTCTTTTCCGACGCCAACCTCGCCGGTGATCAAAATGGCGCGTGGTCCCCGCGCAGCCCTATCGACGGCGTCGCGGATACGCTTCATCGCGGGGCTGTTGCCCGCCAAGTAGCGATGTTGGGACGCTTCTTCGAGTTGCACACTAGAGCGGGTACAACTTCGATTCGATTGGGTATCGGCTAGTGGCACGAAAAGGGGGAGGGGGCGCGCCATAAAACCCCCAAACCGTTGCAAGTCACGCGCCACGGTTCACGCATCCGTCGAACTTCCGCACTGTCCCTTTTGGGTACAGTCGGATGGGCTCGAGTACTGCGAAATTCTCGCGAACATCCAAAAATAGCCCGCCAAAGATGCGCGGCCGGCGGAGCACCCGACGGCGCCATTGGTCGTTCTGCGCACACTGACTGGACCCGATGGGTACACATCTGGTCTTGGGCGCTGAGCCCGGAGGCGCGACGCGGATGCAACGCCTCAGCGGTATGCGAATTGCGTTTGCACCTGCCGCAACCCTCGGTACCTCCCACGTCGCCGTGGGCGCCGCAAGCGGCGCCCACATGCGCGCACCCATCGCTGAAAGGAGGCCTTGTCGGTCCCGTGGCAAATGAGGCTAACGAAGTGAGCAACACGACCCAGCAGTCGAGTCGACCGCGGGGTGCCATAAGCGTGCTCGAGGCCCTGCCAACGGCCGTCGTTGTCCTGAGTCGAAACGGTTGGGTACGCTTTGCCAACGAGCGCGCCGCTAGCATCTTCGGTTTCAGGCGAGCGGAGATCGAGGGCGGACCCGTTCCCGGGTGCCTGGACGCTGTTGTGGATGCCGGGCGTTCGAACCACACGAAGCTGCGCAGGGAGTGCAGTGTCACCTTGCGGGATGGTCGCTCGAAGACAGTGGGCTTTTCGATGTCGAAGACGAAGGACGATACGATAGTCGTCTTCCAGGACATTTCGGGAGTTGCTCGCCTTCAAGAGGAGCGCGACAAACTCATGAGCATGGCGGCCATCGGGGAGACGTTGCCGTCGCTTCTCCATGAACTGAAGAATCCCCTAGCCGCGGTCACCGCTGCGGTCGAAGTGCTTCTCGAGGAAGTTGAGCCCGGGTACGTGATGGATCAGCTGCACGCGATCCTCAGTGAGGTTCGCCGGATGAAGCTCGGTTTCGAAGGTATCGGGGCCGTTCACGGCCGCTTACGAGCGGAGCGCGATGCGGCGATCGACTACGCTTTGCGCGAAGCGTGCCGAGTTCTGGAACCGCAGTTGAGGAACGCCGGAATGGTCTTCCGTCATGACATCAAGGACCTGCCTCTGCTGCCGCTGGATCCCGCCATGTTGCGTGCGCTCGTATTTAACTTCGTTACGAACGCACGCCATGCGTGTGAAGCCGGTGACACGGTGGTGCTGCACGCAACGCTGGATGACGAGAACAAGAGTCTGAACCTCGTTGTTGTGGACACGGGAAGTGGCATGACGCCGGAGGTGCTCGCTCGTGCGACGGATCTGTTCTTTACAACAAAAGCGAGCGGTAGCGGCATCGGGTTGGCCCTCTGCGCTCGCGCTGTTGAAGCGGCTGGGGGAGTACTTGCTTTGGACTCGGTTCCCGGATTCGGGACGAGAGTTTCAGTCGAGATCCCCATTGAGCGGACACGCGAGGAGCGCCGCAAGGAGTTCAGAAATGGTCAAAGTCGACGAGTTGAATAGAGTTCTGCGGTCTTTGCAATCGGGGACTCCCGATATTGAAGCGAGCGCACTCATTTCAGACGATGGTCTGATGATTGCCAGTGCACTGCCACAGCATGTCGAGGAGATGCGTGTGGCAGGAATGAGCTCCACTCTGCTCAGCTTGGGGACCCGTGCGGCTGTGGAGCTTGGCCGCGGGGACCTTCAACAGGTGCTGGTTCGCGGTGACAGTGGGTACAGCGTGATGGTTCGAGCCGCGCAAGGGACCATGCTTTTGGTTCTTGCCACGCGGGAGGCGAAGCTCGGCCTGGTGTTCCTCGACATGTCCCGCGCCGTGCGCGAGATCAACGACGTTCTGTGATTGCCAGGAAGGAGCTGGGAGATGTCGACTTTGACGCTTTTCGATAATGGAAATCACAAGAATATGCTGTTGGAGGACTTCAGCAGCGACCAGGCCGTGCAAGCGAACCAACACCTTATCGTTCACGGTGAGTCAGCGCTCCTCCTCGACCCTGGTGGCCACAAGGTATTTACGCCAGTGTTTGCTGAGACGCGGGAGCAGCTAGGACACGCCCAGCTGCGATACTTGTTCCTTTCCCACCAAGATCCAGATGTCGTTGCCGCTGCGAACGGCTGGCTGATGACTACTGACGCCGAAGCTTACGCTTCCAAGTTGTGGCTGCGGTTCATTCCCCATTTCGGTCTAGATCACCTCGTAGAGCACCGTCTGAAGGGGATCGACGACGACGGCATGGTCCTCGACCTAGGCGGGTCGGAGCTTATGATCTTGCCCGCCCACTTTCTCCATTCGGCTGGGAACTTCCAGGTCTACGATCCGACGGCTCAGATCCTCTACAGCGGCGACCTGGGGGCCTCGGTGGGCATCGGCTACCGCGAGGTGACCGACTTCGATGAGCACTTGCCTAGCATGCAAGGGTTTCACGAGCGCTACATGACTGGGAACCGGGCTATGCGTGCCTGGGCCACCATGGTGAAGCGACTCGACATCGAGGTGATCGCACCTCAACACGGTGCGTTGTTCAAAGGTCCGGAAATGTGCCACCGCTTCATCGATTGGTGCGCCGACCTTCCGTGTGGAATCGACCTGATCGATGACAGCTACGAGCTACCGACGCGGTGACGGCGATGCCAAGAGTGTTGATCATTGAAGACGAGGCTGTGCTCAGAGCTTCCCTCGCGCATGGGCTGTCGAAGACTGGCGAACTCCAAGTTCGCGATGCCGGCAGTCTCGACCAGGCCTTGGAAATCATTGACCACGAGCCGCCCGACATCGTCATTTCAGATATCGACCTGCCCAGCCGTACCGGAATCGAGTTGCTCGGAGAGCTGGGAAAGCGGGGCCTCGTGATTCCAATCATCTACGTTTCCGCCTATCTCAACGCATACGGTGCGCAGATACCCAAGCACGCCAATATCGAAGTACTCGAGAAGCCTGTCGCGCTCGAGGACTTGCGCCAAGCCATCGGTGCCAAGCTCTCGGCATCGGAGACGGAGGAGCCGTTTTCGATCCCAGACTTCTTGCAGCTCGCCAGCATGGGGCGTCGCTCCGTCTTGATTGAAGCAAAGTGGCCGGACGGCAAGGTTGGCACCATTACCGTGCATTCCGGTGAGGTTTGGAACGCAACCTTCGATGATCTGATCGGAGTTGACGCCTTCGTTCAGGTCGCCTGGCGACATGGCGCAAGAACGCACTGTCGGAGTTTGTCGTCCCCACCTGGCGCACGGACGCTCGAAGGTACGGCTGAAGCGCTGCTAATGGACACGGCACGAATGCTCGACGAGCAGTCGGTTGATGCGAACATCGCCTCTTCAACGGATGGCGATCGACCTAGCCCTGTCCGCCCATCCGTTCCCGAGTTGCTCGGCGACGAGGAGTTCGCCCTCGCGGGCGCTTTTCCAACGGAGACTGGAGAAGCGTCGCCCGGGGCTGAGTACCTCGTTGACGACGCGTTCAACCGTCAACTAGACCACGGCGTCAGTGCGCTCCTGGCGAAGGACTTTGTGACCGCTTTGGCGGCCTTTGAGGCTGCGCACGGTATTGACCCAGAGCATCCGCTAGTGAATGCGAACCTGCAACGCTTGCATGAGCTCGGCTACGGAAACCGTGAAGAATGAAGGAGGTGAGGAGAATGACCAAGCGCATCGCCATCGCGAGCCAAAAGGGTGGCACAGGCAAGACCACCGTGAGCCTCAACCTGGCACTAGCCCTGGCGGAACGCGGACAGCGGACGCTGCTCGTCGATCTCGATCCCCAAGGAGGTATCGGGCACTCTCTGAGCAAAGGTGATACCGCACTGGCCGGTTTGACCGATCTGTTGATGGAGGAGGTTCCCGCGCAAGATGCGGTGCTCGAAACCAAACTAGCAAGCCTGTCTCTGCTGCCCCGCGGAAGGTTGGACGCTGTGGATGCCTTCAAGTTCGAACAAGCTCTGCTGCAACCTGGAGTGTTGGAGGGCGTCCTCAGAGGCATCGAAGGCTCGTTTGATCTCGTGCTTCTCGACACTCCTTCGGGGACAGGCGCGCCTTCTCGCGCTGCGCTCAATGTGAGTGATTTCGTACTCTTGCCAGTTCAAGGTGAACCGCTTGCATTGCGCACCATTGGTCAAATGCTGCGGGTCATCGAGCACGTCAAACAAACCGATAATCCGCGGCTGCAGCTCCTCGGCATTCTACCCACGATGGTAGAGCGTCACAAAGAAGCGTCCTTGAACGTACTCGTTGCAGCGTGGCGGGATCTTGCCGGCGTCATGGACGTGGTGATCCCTCGCGCAGACGTCTTTTCAACTGCGAGCGAAGCGGGGCTGCCCTTGGCATACTTGGGGGGACGCCCTTGTCCCGAAGCACGTCGCTTCGAGTTGCTTGCAAGCGAGGTGCAAACGATGTTGACCCAAATGGAGGGAGAGGAGGGACGCAATGTCGAGCGACCGCGGCGCGAACTGTTATGAGCTTCAAGATGCCGGCGCGATCAGCGCCCGCCTCTCTCACCGGGCTGCCGATTCGGATGCCACGCCTACAGAATCCTATGTACGCTTCGTCCCGTCGAAACTGTATGGCGTGGAGTCACCGGTGGAAGTGGCAACCGAGATCGGCCAGGCGATTCCGGAATCCGAGGAGGTGCTGGGTTCGCCTGGATGGGAACGATTGCTGGAATGGTGCACGGCCTCCTTAGATGCCCATGCCGCGTTCCTGGTGGATGCCCGAGGTCTCATTGTGGGGAGTCGTGGAAGAATACCGCAGGAGGAAATAGAAGAGATCGGCGCACGTCTCCTGATCGCTTTCGACCAAGCGGATCACATGAGCCCGGGTGGATCCCGAATCTTGGCGATTCAGCGCGCCGGCGATTGGCTTGTCGGGTTGCGGGTACCTTTCGTCGAGGATGAAGACCTCACCATAGGGATGGTGACCCAAGACCGGCTATCCGGCAAAGCTTGCGAGACCGTGCGAGAGGCGTTCGCCCGGAAGAGCGCTGTTGGTTGATGGTCGGGAGGTGCTCCCTCCGAGCACCCCAAGCGTCCTCGAGCCGAGTTTCCAGTCCGCCTCTTGCGAACTCCGACGCTCCGCTAGATCGGCAGCATGCGAATCAAGGTGCGCACCGTGCGCTCCACTTGTTGAGGCGCCCATACGACTGTGACCAGGGCGCCGTAGATGGCGCCGCTGAAGTGTGCGTCATGGTTGATGTTGTCGCGGGAGCCGCGAGACTGCCAAGCGCTGTACAGAATGTAGAGCAGCCCGAAAACGATTCCGGGCATCGGGATTGGGAGCAGGAGCAGGCGCAGCTTCAACGTGGGATCCACCAAGATGGCGCTGAGCATGATGGCTGCGACGGCGCCGGACGCTCCCAAGGAGTTGTACTTGGGCTGCTTGCGATGGCGGATTGCGGTGGGGATGAACGCCACCACGACCGCGCTCACGTAGACCACGACGAATACCGGCGCACCAAAGGTTTTGAGCGCGCGTTCAGCAAACACGTTGAATACAAATAAGTTGATGAAAAGGTGCCAGAAGTCCCCGTGCACCCAGCCGGCTGTGAGCAGGCGATGCACTTCACCGCGGCTCACGCGGTGGGGATTGAGCATCAGCGCATACTTGAGCTTCTTGATCGCGAACGCCAGCAGGCTCACCAACACCACCGAAGCCATGATCGGGTAGTGGATCGGGAAGTCTTGAATGATCGCGGGCAGTCTTGTCGGCACCGGCGAAGAGTATCCCAATGGGTGGCTTCAACAGCGAAGTTTCGAACGGAAAAGAGCGCTCGAATCCCACCGTGGTGGGCGCGCCACGGCCCAGTGTTCACAAGTCGACCAGCGCCAAGTGACTTCGAGTCCCACCAACCGCCCATGTCCGCGTCAGAAATAGCGGATGTGCGGGCCGGCCCAGCGGTTGCTTAGGCGAGCCCAGGAAACGACGACCGCCGTCATCACCGGCACGGCCTACTACTGCTCTGAGCGCATGGAAGCCAAGGTCGCGAATGCGAAATGCGACCCAGAACCCACCTCCTCACACCTGGAGGCGCCGTGTCCGACTGACCGGGCCACGAGTTGGTGCTCGTCCGCTCACTCGTCCCGCGGCAAGGGGGCACCCTTGCGGCTGTCTTCGTCACGCACCAGGCGTCGTGTCGGCTCGGAGAACGTGGTGTCTTCCAGATGATACAACAACCTGCGCCCTTCTTGCTCGACGTCGCGCAGTCCGACATCACACAGTTTCTGCAGCGCCCTTTGTGCAGTGCGCAAGGGGATACCAAGCTGCTCGGCTGCTGCCTTTGCAGTGAGCTGTCGGTGCGACGCCAGCAGGGGCGACGAAGTTTTTCTCAGGGAACCCGCAACTCAGAGCGAGGAAAGCAATCCAAGGTACGAGTCCACGACTCATGGAAGGCTTGAGGCTATCACGACGAAACAACTGGTCAAACAGCCGGGGTGCTCCCTGCCACGGCCATGTACTCGGGCGGATTGCCGGCCGCTGCCGCGCTGCCCTGTGCCTCTCGTTACCTATGCTTGCTCACACGGGACTGCCACCGCGACGTCTGCGCAACGTCAGCAATCCAAGAAGCAGCAACGCCAGCCCGTTGGCGAAGTGGATCCCCCGTACGCCGCCCGCCGGCCACACCTGGACTCGCTGTCGCTCGCCTATGACCCGCCGTTGACGCTCGAACATCCGCTGCCACCGGCGGTACCTCCGCCAGCGCCCGCCAGCCCTAGAGTCGGCAGCGCCAACGCGTCCTCCTCCTCCCGCGCCGGCGCTGCCAACCTATTCCGTGCTCCGTCCAAAACCGCCTCGTGGGGAACCAATGAGCGGATCGTAATGGGCAATCCCGGACTGCCTCCCGCGATGGTCAGCCTCTCGCGGCAAACGCCCTTCGCGATCGTGACGGTGTGAACTAGGCTGAGCCTCCGCGAGGACTGAGTCAACCACATGGCTGACGCATTCGCGGTGCGGCGCTTGTGGCGCTATTCAAGATCCCCGCTGAACCATCGTGGCAGGAGGAGCGGGCAGCACTCGCTGCCTACTCCCGGCGACCCGACGCCGACTTGAACTGCGCCACCCGCGCGCCCAGAGTCGGCTCACGCGCTGACGCAACTGCCTGCGGAGCAGTATGCGCCGTCCGCGCAGTCCGCATCGCTCTGGCAATCGGTGTTGCAGGCGTTTTCGCCGCAGGCGTAGTTGCCGCACTGAACAATCGTGACTTCGCAAGAGCTGGCGCCATTGCAGGCGAAGCTCTCTTGCATTCCATCGTAACACGCAGGCGTGGCGCATTCGCCTTCCGGGTCGGTGCCTGCTGCGTGTGGGGTGCAGGTTCCAACCTGTCCGGGAACGTTGCAGGCCTCGCATTCGCCGTTGCAGGCGGTGGCGCAGCAAACGCCGTCGGCGCAGCTACCGCTTTCGCAATCCGCGTCCTGGCTGCAGGCTTGTCCGATCCCGGATGCCAGCGTATCGATTGCTATGCTGCCCACAGCGGACTCGGCGGGCATGTCCGCTGCTGGATCGGCGGGAGTATTTGCCATCGACTCTGTGGGCGTGTCGGCCGTGCTCTCCGCGTCGGTGGCGACGCTGCAGCCACCCAGGGCGAAGCTGGTGAGAGCCAAGAAGCTGAAAAACGAAGTCGAGACGAGAGTGCGCATGATGTTCCTCCGAGCGATGTATCCCTTTCGGTGGCTCGGCGGATCAGTTGCGCGAAAAGATCCTCGGCGACCCAACCCGGCCGCGAGCACGTTGCCTGCGAGCGACAAATTGCTCAATAAATACATTCGTTTAGGTGCCGGTCTGGCGCGAGTGCGAGAGGCGAGATTCCACCGTCAGAATGTTCTTCATGAAGATGATCTTGCAACGTATGACGCTCCTGGGACTGGGTTGGTTGGTGATTTGCTGTGCTGCGGCTACCGATGAGTCGCCACCGGGTGGGGCAGCCGCCGGAGCAGCGGGCGTGGCCGGCGCAGGCGGAACCAGCAGCGACGCGGGCCCCGATGCCATCGTCATCCCCGATGCTCCAGATACCCTCGCCACCTGCAACGACTTGGTCTGCGATTCGCCAGAAGAGACCTGCGAGAATTGCGCTACGGATTGCGGCGAGTGTCCAGTTTGCGATCTCGCGCCAACCTGTACCGGTGCCCTCGCGGTCCCAGATTCGACCAAGCCGCTTGCGGAATGCAGCGGAAACAAGCGGTCCAGCTATAGCTGCGGAAGCAAATTCTCCCCCGGCGAACACGACTGCCTCGACCCTCAGCTCCGTTTGCGGATCCGCGAACTCCGGATCGAGCGCCACGACGCGATTCAGACATCGAAGAACGTGTACTGCGTCATCGTCGCCGAGGACGGTGCCCGCACGGAGCTCGTCGTGAGCGCCGCCCGAAAGGTCACCGGCAAGGACTTCACGATCAACTTCCCGCTAGCCGAGGGCGCCTTCTGGGGCGCACAAGATCTGGTGCGTTCCACGAGCAACCTCAGCATCAACTACCGCTGCTTCCACGCCACCAATCCGGAAGGTACGAAGGCCGTCGTGAAAGCAATCGGAGATGGCCTCGTGGCCGTCGGCGGCGCGCTGTCTACGACGCCTTACGGCTGGGTCATCCTGGGTGCGGGTGCTGCCACGGGCGCGGCCAGCTCTGCGATCAACAAGGTGGGGGACACCGTGTGGATGGATGTGCAACAGACCATCAGCGCCAACGCCTTCTACGAGCTGACGAATGGCAAGACCTGGACCGTGGATCACCACAAGAGCGGCGTTCCTTCACGGACTCTCACCCTGAAGGTCGACGCCTGGGGCTGCGCAGCTCCGCGTCCGCCCGGGCCGAAATGATCGAGTCAGGGCGCCTGTTCAAACCACCAGCGTCGCACTCGTTCGATTCAGACAGAGAACAGGAAGGCGGGAAGGTTGGGAAGGATGAGGGTTTGGGTCTGTTCGGATCTCTCGCTCCCGACTGCGGCGCGCCGACGCAGCTAGCTGGAAGCGCCCACGCGTGGGCCAAGGCGGGAGTAGTGCCCTGGCGCCGCCCCAACGATGCGACCCCAAACCCAACCAAGTCTCAGCTGTTTTGTTCGACGTAGACGCTGGGGAAGCGTGCCAGGAATGCCACCGCGAGCTCTAGCTCGCGCAGGTCGACGCATTCGCCTATCTTGTGGGTGTTCTGCTCGATACCGGGGCCGCAGCCGAACATCGCCGGGTGCTTGGTGGGACCGGAGTCCACCCAGCGCTTGCGCTCCGGAACGTTGATCGACTTGTCCTGAGCTGGGATCGGGAAGCCCACCCCATCGGTGGAGAAGATCCAGCGATCGACTCGCGGCTTGGGGGAAAGGGCACCCTTGCCGCCGCGCGGGCTGGGCTTCACGTTGGGCGTCACCACTCGCTCGTAGGTGGCCACCGCGGCGGTAATCGCCGGGTGATCTTCGGGAGTGGCCCATCCCAGATACGTCTGTGGATTGTTCAGGGTGTAGCCCTTCCAGGTCGCCTGATCGTAAGTGGGCACCGAGACGGTGACGCTCAGGCCCGCGTCGCGAGCCGCTTTGACCGCGTCCAGTGCTTCCACGTCGGCGACGGCGGACTCGGGGGTCTCGCCGACGGTCAGGCGGCGATCGAAGCGAATCACGAAACGCTCGGGCACGGCACAATCGCTTGGCGTGTCGAGCTGCGACCAGGACGCCGTGCGGGTGCCGTGGCCCAAGAAGGGATCGTCCAAGAAGCCTTCGCGCGCGTCGTACTTCTTCGCCGCTTCCGCGAGCAGCGCGCCGCCGAACTCGAGGGGGTTCAAGCCTTCCCAGGGCATCGAGCCGTGGCAGCTGCGACCGACGATTTCCACCTCGATCTGCATGCGACCGCGTTGTCCGCGATAAATCCCCAGGGCGCCCTTGTTGGCGTCGCCGGTGCCTTCGGTGAGCACCACCACGTCGGGGATCAACTCCGGACCGGCCTTGGGCAGCACCTCGCGCATGACGAACATGGGACCGCCGCCGTCGTTGTCCTCTTCGCAAACCGTGGCGTAGGCGCGAACGATGGCGCCTTTGAGCGCGCCTTCACTTGCGAGCTCGAGCAAGATCTTGGTGGCGATCACTTCCGAGACAACACCGCTGAGTTGGTCCGCGGCACCACGGCCGAACAAGAGGTGCTCCCACTCGCCATCGGGCGGCAGATGTCCGAGCTCTTGTCGAAGGAATGCGCGGTCGAGCTTCTTTTCGTCCACGAGACCATCGTAGGCGTCGAGGCCACCGGTCTTCTCTCGCCAGGCCGGGCGCAGCGCTTGGACCGTATCGCTGTGGCCATCCAAGTAGATGACGCGCTTGTCGGCGCGCGGGATACCGTCGTCGGGGTCCTCCACCTGCCACACCAAGTTGCCGAAGTCGTCGAAGAAGACGTCGTCGGGGCGGCGCACCGCAGAGATCTCGACGATGCGGCGCTTGAGGTACTCCAAGCGCGGCTGCTCGTGATTCGACAGCCCACAACGGGGGTCGCCACCTTCGTCCGGGGACTTGTCCACGTAGTCGGCGGGAACGCGGATGACCTCTGCGAGAATTTCCGCGGCTAGCGGGCGGTACTTCGCCGACAGTTCGAAGATCTTTTGGTCGAGGCTAGACATGAATGACTCCAACTTTCACAGCTCGGCGAGGCGAGCCGGCAGGTCCTTCACTTTGGCGATCGCAAGCATCGCCATCACGACGTAGACCTTCCAATTTGCTTCTTCAGCGACGTTGACGGTGTGTTTCGCCATCACGCCGGGCGTGACTTCCGCGCCGATGTCCGCGGGCAAGCAGTGCATGTAGAGGGCAGAGCTCTCCTGCGTGAGGCTCATACGGCGCTCGTCGCAGATCCAGTCCTTGTGTTTCGCGTTGAGCTCGAGGGCCCGTTTCTCGATCTCCGCCAGAGCGCTCTTGTCTTTGGCACGGTTGGCGGCGACTCGCTCCATCATCAAGTCGTAGGGGCCCCAGCTCTTGGGATAGACGGCTACGGCATCTTCGAAGGCTTCGTCCATGCTGCTCGTGGTCGTGAAGGATCCACCCGATTCCGCGGCGTGGGCTTTCGCCGAGTCCAGGCAGCTGTCCATCAAGCGGTAGCCATCCGGGTGGGCCAAGCTGATGTGGGCGCCAAAGCGGGTCAGCAGGGTGATCAAGCCTTGGGGCACACTCAGGGGCTTGGCGTAGCTCGGGGAGTAGGCCCAACTGACCGCGATCTTCTTGCCGCGGATGTCTCCGAGCTTGCTGCGCAGGTGGAGCAGGTCGGCGAGGGATTGCGTGGGATGGTCCACGTCGCATTGTAGGTTGACGACGGGGACCTTTCGGGGATTGTCCGTCGCGGCGAGGTAGTCGTCGATGCCCTTTCGCACGTCGCGCATGAAGGGCTGACCCTCGCCCAGGATCAGATCGTGGCGCACGCCCATGGCGTGGGCATTCATGCCGAGCATCGCCCCGGTCTCCACGGCCGTCTCCCCGTGAGAGACTTGCGTCGAAGAACCATCGACGATCACCGGCTGCATGCCGAGGCGAGCCGCGGCGCCCGCCCAAGCGCTCTTGGTACGCGTGGAGTTGTCGAAAAAGACGGCGTAGGCGAGCTCGTTGGGAATGAAGGCCGTGGAGCGACCTGCTCGGTCGGCCTCGGCCAACCTGCGGGCCACGCTGCACAACGTGTCGAGCTGCTTGGTGGTCCAGTCGTCCGTGAGCAGCAAACACCTGCCATACAAAGCTTGGAGCTGCTGCGAATCAATTCTCGACATCGTTCACTCCTTGAGAATCCTCGTTCCGGCGCGACCTTTGAAGGCGTCGACCAGGGCGGGTGGCGTGCACACGGTCACTTCCTCGCCGCCGTTCTTCAGAAACGTGATCGCGGCTTCCACTTTTGGACCCATGCTGCCGGGTGGAAATTCGCCAAGCTGGGCCATCTCTTCGAGCTCGGGCACCGTGGTCTGCGCCAGGTCTTTGGCGTACTTGGTACCGAAGTTGCGCTGAATGTGTTGCACGCCCGTGGTGATGAACATGCGCTTCACACCCAGCTTGATGGCGAGCAGTGCGCTGACGCGATCCTTGTCGATGACCGCTTCCAGGCCAGTGATGCTGCCGTCGTCGTTCCTGACCACAGGAATGCCGCCGCCGCCGCAGGCGATGACGGTCACGCCTGCCTGGGCAAGCAGGCGAATCGTTTCCAGCTGGACGATCTTGTGGGGCCTGGGTGAGGCGACCACTCGCCGCCAGCCACGACCCGCGTCTTCCACCATGGCCCAGCCGCGCTCGCTCTTCATCTGCGCTGCTTCTTCTGCCTCGTAGAACTTGCCGACGGGCTTGGTCGGATTCGAAAGGGCCGGGTCTTCTGGGTTGACCAGAACCTCGGTGATGACTGAAGCGATGTGGGAGTCAGACCCGAGCTTGCGAAGCTGCTCGCGAAGGTCGCGTTGGATCATGTAGCCGATCGCGCCTTGGGTATCCGCGACCAATGAGTCGAGCGGCACCTCATGCACTTCGTGCCGGGCCAGGTGCGAGCGCAGCTGCATGAAGCCCACCTGCGGACCGTTGCCGTGGGTCAGCACGAGCTTCTCGCCCTCGTTCAAGAGTTCCGCGACGGGTGCCACCGCTTTGGCGGTGATCTGAAATTGGTTTTCGACCGTCGGCGGTAGCGACGGATCGACGAGGGAATTGCCTCCCATTGCAACAACGGAAACATCCATGTTGAAAGTGCCTCCGACTCGTGCGCTGCCGAGACCGAGCTCGGGCGCCGCTTGTCAGGGGGACCGCGGCTTTTACCCCACCGTTCCCGGTTGCGCAAAGGGGAACCGCTCGCTCGTCCGGGAAGGCCGAAAAAGCCTCAGGCGTTCACGTAGTTGACGCCGCTGTCGTCCAACAGCGAGCGGCGCAAGTGGTTCATGATGAAGAAGTAGGTGAGGTCGACTTCGCCTTTGGCGGAGCCCTCGAGGGTCGATTCGGGGTCCGCTTCCGAGAAGCTCAGCTCGAATCCGTCACCCGAAAACGTGGCGCGCCCACCGGTCAAAACCAGCTTGTAGGGGTTGCCCTTGAAGCGGCCGTACATGGTGTCGCCGCTCCCACCGCGATCCACGTAGAAGCCGTCGTGGGATTCAAACTGCTGCCACTGCTCCAGGCTGCCGAAGAAGCGCGGCTTCAGCACGTAGGGGCCGCCGTCTTCCGGACAGAACACATCGCAGTTGCCGCACTCGTTGCAGAAGTCTGCGAAGTTGGCGAGCTGATGCTTCTTTTCGATCTTCATCGCTTCCCCGACTTCGCGACGGAAGCCTCCGTTTTCTGGGTGCAGCTTCACGACGGGGATCTCCGTCTTGGGTAGCTCGAAGGTGAAGTTCGCGTCATTGGGGCAGACCGGTACGCATTTGTCGCAGGTCAGGCACTCGAATAGCCACAGTGTGGTTCCGACCTTCTTCGGTGGTTTCAGGTTGTTGGCGGCGATGTAGCGCTCGTCCCCGAGCAGGCCGTCTACATATCGTGGTGTATTGGCCAGTCGGGCCGTGCTGACCCAAGCCGCGTAGGTGTCGGCGTCGACGACGCTCCGCAAGTCCTTGGTGCCCTCGGCCTTCAGAGCGGATTGCGCCGCGGAAAGCTGGCTCTGCTCGATGCCTTTCAGGGACTGCAATGTGGTCTCGGCATTGCCGTGGGCCAAGAGCACGAAGTCGTCCAGGTGGCTGGCACCCACGCTCTTCATTCGGGCGGCGAGCTTCTGAAAGTAGGCCCGCATGCGACCGTAACCACCCGGGCGTAGCAGATCCGTGCACACGGTCACGGGAACCAAGCCCAAACTCACGGCTTCGGCGAAGTTTGCCGAGTCGATGCCGGCCGAAAAACTGATCGGGTAGCGGTCCCCAAACTGCCCCCGGAACTTCTTCACCAAGCTCATGGCCAGCACGTGCAGGGGCTTGCCTGAGAGGTACATCTGCTTCTCGGTTTTTGGAAAGAAGTCTCGCTGGTTTTCGACAATCAGCGTGTTGCTGAACTTGACGCCGAAGCCCAAGCCCAGGCCGTTGGCCTTGTCGCTCAGGCGCTGGACGAATTCGACGGCCTGATTCCAGCGCGTATCGCTTTCGAAGGCCGAGTCCGGAATGTGGTCCTCGTAGCCGAGCGTGCCGTTGAAGATGTCGCGGGCCTGCTCGGGGCCGAGCAGCGTCGGGTTGAGTTTCACGATGCAGTGCAGCTGATGCTCATCGAGGAGCCAGGCGATGATGCGTTCGATCTCGTCCGGCGGGCAACCGTGGAAGGTCGACAGGGTCAGCGTGTTCGAGAGCTTCTTTCGGAAATCGAGGTCACGATACTGCTTGTACTCGTCGGGAATTTCTTTGCGCAGGCGCTCCACGACCTCGCTCGCATCGAGCATGCCGCGCATGAAGGTCTGCACCCGGTCGGTTTGGATCCCCTTCAGATCGTAACCGACGCTCATGTCGTAGATGACCCGATCAAAGCCTGGTGCGAGGGAGAGCTTGCCGCTTGCCACCAAGATCTCCACGAGCATGGACGCCTTGACGTACTCTTCCAGAGACTGTTCGAGAGTGAGCTCCTGCGACCACTCCACGTTGTAGCCGACGGTTTGCAGGTCGATGCACGGGCGCGGAATGTCGAGCTCGTCCAGGATCTGAACCGTCTTGAGCTCGAAGATGCGTCCGCCGCCCAAGAACGACAGGATGATGTTCTGCGCCAGCTGAGATTGGGGCCCCGCTGCCGGCCCCAAAGGCGAGGCCGCGCGTTGACCGTGGAAGCGCACCGACAGATCACGCTCCTTGTCTCCGAGCACGAAGCTCCGGGCGGGCAGGTCGAAGATCGACTGCCGCTCTTCGAGCTCGCGAAACATGCGGGAAGTCAGCCGACCAAGGGGATAGGGAACGAGCTCCGCCATGGGCGTATCTTAGCCAAGTCCGCCAAGAGTGCGGGGTTTCCCTCGGGCCGCCGATGCCGGGTGTCTCAGAGCCGCTCAGAGTGTGGCCCCGGCGCTGGTGGGGGCGTGCCCCGATTCGCTCGCCTGGGCACGGACACTAGAGTTCGACCTAGCGCAACCGGGCTTCGCTCACCGGCCGAAGGGCACCCAGGCACCAGCCCCCATGCGGCGCTACCATCTGGATACGCCTGGCACGTTCCCGTCCTCGACGCGCAGCATCTCGCTCAAAAGCGGCCCTGAAGTGTGATGCCTTGGCCGTTGGTTACGAGGCGGGCGGATGGGCCGCCGGGTCGACTCGGCACCGATGGCGTCGCGATCAGGACGATCGCAGTGACGCCGGCGACAATCCCGACGGCACCAGCGATGTCTCCTGCGAGGTAGAGGTTGCGTACGTCCTGCACCTGGTCTGAAGGACAATTCGGGGAACAGTCGGAGAGTTCCTGTTCCTGCGAGTAGCCGGCCGCGGCAAGCGCAGCGAAAGTGGTCACACCGGCGACCCCAACGCTGGCAAGAGCCCAGGTCAGCGGCGTCATCGCAGTTTCGCCTTCGTCGGACAACGGCGCCCTGGGCTCAACTCGGGGCGGTGCAACAGCACGCGCAGTTCGAACATTACGCCGCAACGTGAAGTTGATCACCCGTCCCTTCACGCCCTCTACGACAACCACGGTCTGGCGCGCTGGCGCGTAGCCGGGGGCCTCGATTCGAAGAAGGTGGTCTCCGGGATCGATCTCCAACGCGCGCCCGCCGACAGTCAGCCCTTGGCGCGAGTCGTCGACGTAGACGACGATTCCACCAATGTCGCGACCGCGAGAGTCGTCTGCCGTCACCACAATAGTCGGCTGCAATCGGTCTAGCTCAGCCAACCAAGTCGCGCAGTCACGCTGCAGCATCACAGGGCAGGCGGGAGCGATGCATGCCCTGAGAGCATGACGGGCAGTCTTGTAGTGGCCCTGCTGTCGCGATTTCTGGGCGCTCTGGTGTGCGTCGATGCAACGATCCGTGGCGCGCGGCGGTTGAGCGGCCGCCTCGGTGACCGCGAACACAGCCACAGTTGCAAGAACCCAGAACCGCATCGTTGACGTTGCCGACCGCGTCACTTCAGGCATTGCTGCTTGTAGACTTTGATTCCGTCTTTGAAGTAGTACGGCGGAACACAGGGGCTCTTGGAGGCAGGTCGCTGACGCCTGTTGCGGGTCGCCGTTGGCTTGGGGCGAGACGTGGTGGACTGCACTGTCGGTTGCGCCGGAGCCGGGTTGGCCGTCGCCGCGTCGGCCCCGCGTGTGACCGAAGCTGCAGGACGCGTAGACTCCCATGCACGAGCCGCCGCAGCGCTGCCCATGCCCGCACCGGCTTCCACCAATCTCTCGGGCGTGGCCTCACCGCCGACGGCCGTCGCCGTCAGCTGCAGGTAAGCAGTACCAACAGCTCCCAAGCCTAGGGCTCCGAGGGCTGCCAGGACAAGCCGTTTCCGTCCCTGCGTTGCCTGTGTGGACGGCGCCCTAGCGGGGACCGGTACCGGCAGCGGCGACGCCGACGTCGCAGCCCATGCCTGTGCCGGTCCTTCACGGGCGTCCTCTGTCTTGGTGTCATCATCGAAGGCTAATGCCCGTGCGCCCCGTTCGCCAATCATCACGCGAATTCGCCGCACGCGCTCCTGCTCGTCAACGGCGAACGGCAGCAGCGCTTCGGCCAGGTCCGCTACGCTCGAGTAGCGGTTGACGCATTCGCGGGCAAGGCACCTGAGGACGATGGCCTCGAGTGCCTCGGGTACTTCGGGACTGTGACGACGCAGCGCAATTGGTTGCTCTGACAGCACTGCAACAAGGTGTTCGGCCATGTTCGTGCTTTGAAACGGCCGTTTACCGGTGAGCAACTCGTGCAAGATCACGCCCAGCGACCAGATGTCAGTGCGGGTGTCGACGCGCTTCGAGCTCTTGATCTGCTCCGGAGACGCATAAAATGGGGAGCCCACCATCGCGTGCGATTCTGTGAGGCCGGTAGTGCTACCTCGGGTATCCGTTGACACGCCCAACTTCGAAATACCGAAATCGAGTACTTTCAATACGGACCGTCCCTCTGCGTTTCGATGGATGAACAGGTTGCTCGGCTTGAGATCGCGGTGGACGACTTCGCGGCGATGGACCTCGGCGACGCCCTCGACAGCGTGCAGCACCAAGCGGACGGCCGGCTCTGTCGCCAGCGGGGCACGCTTCGCGATCAGCTGCTTCAGGCTCAAACCCGACAACAACTCGAGTACCATGAACGGGCGTCCGTCCTCGAGCTCGCCGCTGTCCAGCAACCGCACAACGTGATCGCAGTCAATGGCCCCGGCCAGCTTCACCTCGCGTTGGAACCGCGCCCGCGACGTTGCGTCTGTGGCGTGTGTGCCGAGCATAACTTTGATAGCTACTTGTCGCTGCCGCACGGTGTCTATCGCCGCGAAGACGGCACCCATGCCTCCCTTGCCGATGGCACGCTCGACACGGTAGCGAGTCGCGATCAACGAACCGCGAGGGACCCCGTTCATCGAGGCGCCGCCGCCGTCAGCAGCTGAGCTGTCCGTTCGATTGCTCATCGTTCCATGCTGTTGCGCAGCTCTTGGATGTCGATGTCATACTCGCTAAGCCACCGGTAGAGCGTGTTGCGGGATACACCGCGCATTCGAGCGAGTTGGCGAACGTTGCAACGAACGTCAAGCAGCTGCTGCTGCAGAGCTCCGCGGTCCGGTTTGCTTGCTGCGGCGTGGCCCGGCTCCTCAATCACGGCGTTTTCCTCCGCGTCTGCCCGAGGATGAAGTCGTGCCTCGACTGTTGGGGTCAGTTCGAGAGTTCGGCCATCACTGCAAGACCCCGCGAGTTGCTCCATGACCGAGACGAGCTCTCGAACGTTACGGGGCCATCCGTAACGAAGTAGCGCCAGCACCAGGGAACGTCGCAAGATGATGTCTTTGCGGCCAAGTGCCTGACGAGCGAACTGGAGGGCCAAGACCATGATGTCTTCAGGTCGGCTTCTCAGCGGAGCCACGTTGATGACGAAGCGCTCGAGGCGAGAAAAGAGGTCCTCGCGGAATGTGCCGTCAGCGACTCGGTCTGCCAGCGGCACGTGCGTTGCAGCGACACAGCGCGCGGTCGTGGCGAGCGTCCGGTCGGCGCCGACGGGGCGGTACTCCCGAGTCTCGAGCAGACGCAACAGCGCCGCCTGAAAAGGCGGCGTGGCGTCGCCGATCTCGTCCAGGAACAGGGTGCCGTCGGCAGCGCTTGCGACCAAGCCACTTCGAGCCGAATCGGCACCGGAGAACGCGCCACGCGCGTGACCAAACAGCTCGCTCTGCGCCACGCCGTCTGCCACCGCACCGCAGTTTAGCGCTACCAAATGGCCCGGGCGTCCGCTGAGCCGGTGTAGCTCGGTGGCCACGACCTCCTTGCCGACACCGGTCTCGCCTTGGATCAGTACCGTCGCCTCGCTCGTTGCGGTGTTAGAAATTGCCACACGAAGCGCCGCGGCATGCCCGCTGACACCTGACAAGCGCGAGTCCCCAACCGGACTGGCGACAGGCTCAGCGACGGTGTAGAGCAGCATCGTCGCGCCCACGGTGAGTACATCTCCAGGCACGAGCTCACCGCTGGTCACGAGCTCCCCGTTGACACGCGTACCGTTGTGACTGCCCAGGTCACGGATCGTCAAGTGATGCCCAGCGGAGCCGGAAAGGCGGCGCATTTCGACGTGGCGACGTGAAGCCAGCGGGTCTTCGAAGGCGTGGGCGCCAAACTCGGGGCAGGCGCGGCCGAGCACCAGCGGCTGATCCGTGGGAACCACCAGGCGCTGACCAATGCTCTCGAGATCGGGGCCGTAGGCGACGAATAGTACTGGAACCTTGGGGAGCGCGGGGCGTACTGCGCGCGTATCCGCGTCCGTCAGTGTGCGGGTTTCGTCCACCATAGAGTGAAACCCAGTGTCGCATGTTGGGGCACACGGCGCGACAACCCTCGGAGCATGTCCCAACGACCGCGAGGAGTGTCACCGGGACATGTCACGTGACATCGTAGGAGACGCCTTCGTACCCATGGAACACCGACAAAGTGTGTCCCGCGATCGTGGCATGGCGGTTGCTACGGATTGGACCACATGACGTGCTACCGAACCCGCACACTCTGCATTGGCCTGGCCCTCACGGCGCTCTGCTGCGGCGCAGACGACGGTGCCGGTGGCGGCGCAGCAGGCGCGAGCGCTGGCGGTGCCATCAGCAGCGGAGGGGGAGGAGTTGGCGCCGACAGTGGCGCCGGCGGAAATTCCAGTGGCGGTAGCGGGGCGCACCAAGGTGGCGTCGGAGGTAGCGGGGCGCATCAGGGTGGCGCTGGAGCTAGCGGAGCGCATCAGGGTGGCGCTGGAGGTAGCGGGGCGCTGGGCGGAGCCGGCGGAAGTGGCGGCACAGCCGGCGGAGTGGGCGGCGTCGGTGGGAACTCCGGTGGGACGGGCGGCGGGGGGCCGTTCGCGCCAAACCCGGTGCTGACCGCGATGGCCAACAACAGTCTCATGGACCTCGGCAGGCTCGACCAGTGGTGCCAGGACGCTGCCGGCTCGAACCAGGCGTGCGAGAAGATCTCAGACTTCTCCGGGTTCGTCTATCACGCCACATCTCATCGAATGCTGTTCTTCGGCGGCGGGCACGCCACGACGTTCGTCGACTACGTAATGCGGTTCAACCCAGATACCCTGACGTTCAGTCAGGACTACGACGCGACGCCGTGCAGCATGATGAAGCAGTTCAATCTCGACGAAGCAACAGCCGGATGGAAAGCCGGGCCTTCCGGCCCCTATCCACGGCCCGTATCTCGCCATACATACGACCTGATCATGGCGCCGGCCGGCGACTACATGTGGCTCATGGTCCCTCCCAACGGCAGTGGTGACTGCATTAGCACGACTTCCAACTTGAACAACTTGGGCAAAGTCTGGCGCTACCACCTTCCAAGCAAGAGCTGGAAAACGATGAAGTCGACGCCCACTGCCCACCCGGAAAACACGTTTGACTACCCGGGTGGAGAGGTCGATCCGATCAGCGGCAAGTTCATCATGGTGCATCGGGGCGGGATGCACGTTTACGACCCGGCTACCGACACGAAGTTCAAGGCCCACGGCAAGAGTCAGAAGACCGGAATCGAGGGTCGGCTCGTGTTTCACCCGCCGAGTGGCGACATGTTCATGTTCTCGGGAACCAACTCCGGATCGTCAACGGTCAAGGTATGGCGCGTCGTGCTCGACCGCAACGATTTTTCCAAGAGCACCATCACTCAGCTTGCGACCAGCGGCTCAGCGCCGCCGTCGGGAGCGCGCATCTACTCCTACGACACCAAGAACCAGGTGTTTGGCGGCGCCTTCTACAACAACAAGTTCCACTGGTTCGACCCCGCCACCAACACCTGGAACAGCCAATCAATGGCGGGCGGGCCGGCCGGCAATTCCGCGTATCACAGCGGCGATTACGACCCCGTCAACAACGTGTACGTGTTCAAGAGCCGGGCCCCGGAACATCGTGTCTGGGTCTATCGCTTCAAGAAGTAGTGGAGGACCAAATGGCAGCGGAAGTAAGGGTTTCGATGGTCATCCGCAAGGTGTTGAAGGCGGGTCGCCGTGCAGTGGTGCTCACTGTGTCGCTGTTGGCGGCGTGCGGCGCCGAGTCGTCGGACAAAGCGACGGGAAGCTCCGGCACCGGGGGCACAGGGGGAACTGCAGGCAACGCCAGTGGCGGCGCGGCGAATGGCGGTGGCGCCGGCTCTGGCGCGCACTCTGGCACAGGTGGCGGTGGCGGCACGAGCGGCGGCGGTACAGGGGGCAGCGGAGTCGGTGGCGGCGGAGCCGGAGGTGGCGGCGGTGGTCCGGTGAGCAGCGTCGGCGACTGTTCATCCGAGACCGGCCTGAGCGGGCGTCAGGATATCGTCTTCTGTGAGCCCTGGGAAAAGCCCGACTGGTGGCAACACGGCTGGCTGAAGGTCGCTTCAACCACCAAACCCAAGGTGGCCGAGGCAGCTCACGTCGGCAATGCCAGCATCATCAACAAGGGCTGCATTTCCGGGTCGTGTTTGCGGGTCGAGATGAAACAGTATCAGTCCGGTGCGATCGCCATTCACTGGCCGCTCAAGGAAGCTGGGCTCGCTCCCGAATCCGCATACCTACGCTACTACCTCAAGCTCGCGCCCAACTTCGATCCAGCGCTGTGCGACAGTCAAGGAGGCGGGCAGGGCTCAGGCGGCAAGTTCCCCGGCTTCAGTGACGTCCGCGTGTGGCCGGAACCTCAGTGTGGCAACGGTGGAGCATTCGCCGACGGAATCAACTGTTGGTCGATGCGCGCCTTGTTCCGCAACTGCTACAAAGCGTGTGACACCAAGCCCGCAGCGACGACACGTTTCGGAAGTTACCCCTACTTGTCCGGTCAGAAGACCTTCGAAGCGGGGATCTGGGATAACGACGACTGGGGCCAGGGAACCTACAGCCAGCCGTTCGGCGGCTGCTCGACGCCAGAGGACGTTGGCGGCTGCGGCATAGGCGACGGCGGAGTCTTGGAGAATGACAAGTGGTACCGCATGGAGACGCAGATCACGATGAATACACCCGGCGTTGCCGACGGCATTCACCGCGGCTGGGTAGATGGCGTACTCAGCTACGAAAAGAAGAACGTCATCTATCGAATGCCCGGTCACGATAACCTCCACGTGCGCACCGTCTGGCTCAACGTGCACGCAGGCGGTGAAAGTGTGGGCCTGTGTCAGGCTAGCGCCGTGACGCTGGATCAACTCGTCGTAGCGCTCGATCAGCCTGTTGGGAAGTGAGCACCGGGTTACGGGCGCAGCTGCAGAACCTGCGCATCGAACTCCGCTCCGTAGACGAGGAGGAATTCGCCGTTTCCGATAGCGCGAAAGCGGCCCGCCGCCCACTTGGCATCGACGGCGGCGGGCGGTCCGCTGGCAAAGGTGCGCTCCTGGCAGCTCGGCGTGTTGAGATCTGGATCCAAGAGGTACACCGTGCTGCCTCGATTGGGCCAGATCACGAAAGTCTTGGTTTCGGTATCGTAGGCCACCCCCGGAGAGCGTACAAACACTGACTCGCAACCGCTAGTAGCTGCGGTCAAGCCCACTACTTCGTGGGGGGGCTCCAGGGATTGGACACCAATGTATCCCTTGCAATTCTCGATGGCCTCGCAGCCGACCATCACGAACTGGCGCCGGTCGGGATCCACTCGCCCCGTCAATCCGGAGCCCGTTCGAACGCTGGCACCCAGCTTCTCGAAGGTGTTGGCGTCGTAGCGGTAGCGCCAGAGTTGGTCCTGGTCGCGAATTATCGTTGCGTTACCGTCCTCGTCACGGTCCATCATGATTCCCGCTTCGGGCGGCGGCCGCGCTCCAGGCGTGATTCGAGGTTTCCACTCGTGGCTAGTCAGGTCTAGCGCCCAGAGATCGTCGACGAAGGGGGCGCACGCGGACTCCCCGCCGTAGACCAGCATCCGTGATCCGCTTCCGTCGAGAGCGATTCCATCGAATGTCTGCCGAACCACCGGCGCTGGTTGCGCATCGATGGGCGAGCACTGCGAAGGGATTGGATCCGTCAGGCGCTCGGAGGTCGGTGGCTGCAAATTGACCGCGTAGACTTCATTGGTCTGGTGTTGGCTGGAAGCGAATCCACCACCCCAAATGACCATGCGCTGTCGCGGCGCATCGAAGACTGCTGAGTTGCCGAGTTTGGTGACGTCGCCGCAAGTGCTCTTCGACTGCGCTGGGCATACCGTCGCGAGCGCCGTACCGGCCAATGTGCACCACCCTTCCTTGCCGCACAGCCCCCCGTTATTTCCGCCGTTTCCGCCGTTTCCCGGGCCCGCCTCGTACTTGTCCAGGTTGCGGGACGAGCAGGCCGTAGCCAGTATGGCGCACCCGACACTCAAGACCAAGGCATTCGAAAACAAGCAACGCAACGCTGCACCAGGATAACTCGCACACCCCGTAGACGCAACATCACGGGTCGCGATTCCGGCGGTGTATTGATAGCTGTGTCTGTACTCTTCTAGCGTCTTGATCGACCGTGTGATTCTGGTTCGCACAAAGAACTTCAGCGCGTCGCGTTGACGCCCAACGCGACGATCGTGCAAACGCCGGGAGGCCGCGTCGCATTGTGGCGCGTGATCGTCCAAAGCGATCGTGGAACGGCGACTGCTCTCGACGGCCGACGGATGGTGACATAGGATGCGGTCATCTGCGGCGGCCGCAGGGCGACGCGGCGTTCGAGGGGCCAGTCCCCTGCGCTTTCGGCGACTGCCTCTTTGTCGGTGGTCTTTCCGGATTCGAGGTATCCGACGTCATCTCGAACTTAGCGCTCGTCGGCACCTACGTCACACATCACACCCGCCTTGGGGCGCGCCTTGCCATCGAAATCCTGCGCGGGTGCCAAGGCACAATCCACCTTGTCGATCAGAGCTGAAGTGGATGAGAGATGCAGATCCTTTGTCGATGTGTGACCCGGCGCGACCTGAATAGCCGTACTCTCCCAGCTGCCAACATTGGCGCGAGTGTGGGCGGCAGTCCCGGCGAGTGCCACGACTGTGTCGTCGGAGTTGGCAGACCAATAGTTGTTGTGGCTGTGAGTCCCCACTTGGCTGGCGGCTTCCATGTACACGGCGCAGTCGCTCCCGCCGCATTGATTGCCGTTGGCCAGGGCGACCTGGTGGAAGGTGTTTCCGATCATCGTCCCAGTCGAGGCACTAGCCTTGTTTTCCCGCAGGTACGCTCCCACGCCTCGCAAGTTGTAGAAAGAATTGAAGGCGAGGACCCAGTTCTTGATGCTGCCCTGCTTTTCGGATGGGAAGAATCCCGGGGCGCCGACACCAGGATTCGCCGAACAGCCACCTCGAATCATGTTGTTGCGAACGACAATGCCGTCAGCATGGCTCGTCGGATTCTGGCTGCTGGCGATCCACACGGCAGCGGAGCTGCCGAAGTTGCAGGTTTGAGTGCAGTTTGGAGGAGATCCGCCGGCACAGTAGAAGCCCCAATCCCAGATCTCGTTGCCTTCGACCAGCGCGTTGTCATGTGAACACCCGCCTGGCTCCGCGGCACATGGACCTTGATGAACCGCCGCCAAGGAAATCCCGGAGCGGTACACGCGGCGAACACGGTTTCCGGTGAACTCGCAGTCGGTGCAGTTCCGCGAGACGATACCGTGACCCAGATTGGACGTACCGTCCGCCGTGCCGCTGGTGCCCCAGCCGAGACCGGTATCGTAGACGTCGGTGTTACGGACAGCATTTCGGTAGCAGTTGGAGCCGCCCTTTTGCGCAGTATCGCCACAGTAGGGGCCGCCGCCCTCGGCAACGGTGTCGTGCACCGAGCCGTTGATGAACTCGCTGTCGTTGGCCTGCCACATTCGGAAGCAAAAGCCGTAGTCTGCGGAGCCGCAAGCCATCATCTGCAGGCCATCGGCGACGATGAAGCTCGAGAAAGTCCCGCTTTGAGTCGAGCCCCAGGCTTCGTCATCCATCACTAGACCGTACCTGCCCGCAGTGACGCTGAAGCTTCCGCCTCCCGGGTGCCGGCGGACGGTTACGTTGTCGGTGGCGATATGGATCACATGGGAGCTGCCATCCCCGCCGCCCTCCATTCCGGCGCGCCACTCATGATCGTTCGGGTCGATGTTGCCAGGGGGATTGATGGCAACCTCGTCGGGACCTGAGTCGTTAGCGGCGCGACCATCCGGCAAGTTCGGACATGCGCCGCCCCCCGGCCAAGCGCCAATGGTGTCGTGCATGAAGATCATCGTGCCAGCGTCGTTCGCCGCAGCGTCGCCGTCCATCCACAGTTGCACATCCGAGCTGCCGACATTGAGCGGCATGTACCAGACCTCCGGGTGGTTCGTGCATTGGATCCAGTTGTTCTTTGCCTTCGCTTCCACGAGCTGTCGTGGTGTTCCGGTGAGCTCGACGCTTTCGCCCGGATAGTTCTCGACTACCACTGGGTTGCCGGCACATGCCGGGCCCCCGACATAGGAGCGAAGCAATGGCATTACTGTGTGTGCGTTGATGTTCGCTTCGTTTGCGGTGCACGCGTCGAAGCGATCCTGTTCGGTCTTCGTGTTGTCGAACCCATTCGCGTCGTTGTAGTAGACGCCGGCGCGCAACTGCAGATGGTCTCCGCATTTCAGGCCACCTTGAGTAAGCGCATAGTAGAGGTTGGTCCACGGGTCGGCTTCGGTGCCAGAGCCCGGGCTAGCCGGGTTGCAAGAGGTCGACAGCGGTGCAACGTAGTAGATGTCATAGTTGGCGACACCCCCGCTGCCTGCGGCGGCGCCCAAACCGCCAGTCGCCGCCCCCGCCGCGCCCGCTGTGGCGCCGCCTGAGCCGGCCGCTGCGCCACCTGTTCCACCCCCGCTGACATTGCCGCTCCCGCCCCCGCCGCCTTTGTCGTCTCCAGAGTCGTCGCTGCCACAGGCGGCTGCAGGGCCAACAAGAATCAGTGCAAGCCCAATCATCCGGCGGGATTGCATACCTATTGCAGCCAGGCTGCGAGCGCTCTGGGTGATGGCCATTTGAAAAAGGATCCTCCTTGGTCACATCAGTGGTTGCCACCGACGAAAACGGCTCGCTATAGCCATGACAATCTTCCATTCGCCGGGCCTTACAGCTCGTGAGCGCCGCGATCGGCGACTGCAATGCCGTCTCCGTTGCCATCCCGAGGCCGCGCTCGCCCTTCGATATCGATTGGCGAGGCGAGCTCCCCCGCTGCGGAATCGACCGCCGGTGAGCCAAGGATCAAGCGGAAGTCGTGCTGCGCCGGTGCTGCCAGCCGTGGGTCCTGTTGCAGCGTGCTTTCTCCCCAGCCGGGATTGTCTTTTTGGTATTGAACGACGTCGCCGCGATTGCCGAGCCCCCAGCCCACCAGGTCGGTGTGCGTGTCTGCCCACAGAATGTTGTAGCCAGCGCGGATCGATGCGAGATCGACGGGGTAGTCCGCACGTTCACGGATGTTCAACGCCTTCGCACCCGTTCGAGGCACGGCAATGTTGTTGTAGATTTGGTGACCGCTTCCCAAGAAGGTCATCTCACCAGTGCCTGCACGCAAGCCGTTTTTGAAGCAGGTGTTGTTCCGCGCCGTCGCCCGGTTGCTCTCGAAGATCGACAAACATCCGCCCTCATTGTCATGAATGACGTTGTTTTCGATCAGTGCGCT
Organism: Polyangiaceae bacterium; assembly: GCA_965222375.1. Classification (GTDB taxonomy): domain Bacteria; phylum Myxococcota_A; class Polyangia; order Polyangiales; family Polyangiaceae; genus JACKEA01. Next base: position 376,866 of record CBDCTZ010000015.1, on the reverse strand, counting down.
GCCTTCCGGATGGCACATGTCCATGGTGATGCCGTGGCCCTCGGATTCGCGCGGATCCTCGTCGGTATTGTTCCAGATGCGGCTATTGCTGACGACGTTGTTTTCGCGACATCGGAATAGATCGACGGCGCTGGTCCAGCCACCAAGAGCATTGTCGTGAACGTTGGCGCGGTCGAGTACGACCCGGGCGGTCTCGTGAAGCTCCGCCGCACCGTTGGCGCAGCTGGTCAACTCGAGACCGACAAGTAGCAGATCCGACGTTTGTCTGACGTTCAGGCAATTGCCGGGAACGTCGCGGACACGAAACCCGCGAACCGCGATGAACCGCGGTGTGATACCGCCGTTAGCGGTCTTCAGCAGCTGAATGCCGTGCATTGCGCCACCATCACCGGTGATCTCGACGGACTCGCCGCTCTGCGCCGTGAAGCGGATGCACTTGCCTGCCTCGCCGCTGACCACAGCTTGCAGCACGGCGTTGTCGTTGCACAACGGGCAGTTCTGCACCTCTGTGTACACACCTGCGCGCACGATGACCTCATCTCCCGGTTGAACCGCAGCAGCGGCCGCTCCGAGAGTGCACCACGGCGTCGTTTCGCTGACGGCACCCGCGGCTCGCTGGTCGTTACATACCCCGCCGAGACCTTGGCGGTCCACGTACAGCGTTCGCAGCACCGGGCTATCCGCGCAGGGATCGAACGCGGCTTGTCCGACGATGCCCCGCGGGGTTGGCTTTCGGAGGACCTCGCCGCGCGTCCCATCACACGCTACCGTGAGCGCGAGCAGGAAGATGATAGGGAGTTTTCGCGTCACTTGCGCCCTCTTAAGTGCGATACTCAGTGCAAACGGCTCGCAAAAAGTCGCCGTCCAGCGAGCCAGATTGGCTCAACCTTAGCACTAGGGGATGAGATGCCCGGGTCCGCCTCGAAGCTCCACGTAGTCCAGGCGACGGAACATGCCGAGGCGCGAGAGCTGTCCGTCGAAGAGGCTTTTCGCAAGTATTGTCCATACGTTGCCGCAATCGGAGTGCGCCTGCTGGGGCGTCATGACGAGGTGGACGACCTGGTCCAGGATGTTTTCCTTGAGGCTCAGCGCGGACTCTCAAAACTGCGCAACCCACGAGCCATCAAGGGCTGGCTAGCGACTGTCACGGTGCGTTTGGCCCAGCGCCGGCTGACTCGGCGCCGCTGGGCGAGTCTGCTCGGCTTTGAAACCGCCGTCGACTACGAGGCGGTCGTTTCCCCCGGCGCGAGTTCTGAAGACAAGGTGTTGGTGGTGAGAATCTACGAGACCCTCAACGATCTTCCGGTGAAGCAGCGCATGGCGTGGTCGTTGCGGCATCTTCAGGGAGAACCGTTGGCACGCGTCGCTGAACTGTGCGGCTGTTCCCTAGCTGCCGCCAAGCGACGCATTGCTGCGGCTCAGATTGCGATCCAGGAGGTGCTCGGCGATGAGTGATCTCACTGAACGTGTGGCGCGAGCTCGAGATGTCATCGATTCGGACTGGGACGACGTGCGCACCGAGCGCGCCCTAGGTCAACTATCGCGGCGCCGACGGAACCGCACCATCCGGCGTGTCGCTGGTGCTGGCGTGTTGGTGGGTGTGGCCGTCATTTTGATCCAGTTACTCAGTCTCGAAGATGCTCGGACTCAGCTGCAGCGGGGGATCGCCCGAGCCGTCGTGATCCCCAAACCGCGGCTGGAGTCTACACCTCGGCCTACTGTGCGCTCCGAGCCATCGCCGCCCAAGCCGCGGCGCAAGGTGGTGATCCCGCGGCGGAGCGCAGTCGACTGGCAGACGCTGGCCGACGATGGCAAGATCGATGAGGCGTATCAAGCACTCTCCAAGACTCCGATATCGATCATCGAAACCGACGTCGCCATGCTGTTGAAAGCAGCCGACGTAGCGCGGCTGTCGCGTCATCCCGCGCAAGCCATTCCCTATTTGTCACGGGTGGTGAACGAACATGGCAGCGATCCGCGCGCGGCGATGGCGGCGTTCACCATGGGGCGCGTTCTGCTCGGGGAGCTGGGGCGTCCCCGGGAAGCAGCCCAGGCCTTCGCTAAGACGCGGAACTTGGCGCCCAGTGGCTCCCTCAGCGAAGATGCTCTGGCCCGCGAGGTCGAAGCGTGGTCACGGGCTGGTGAGACGAATACAGCCAGGGCTCGAGCTTCTCTGTACGTCAAGCAATATCCGCGTGGGCGACGACTGAACTTGGTGCGACGGTACGGCGGCCTCAGTGATCCTTAACACGCTACGCTCCATTCTCGCGATGTTGTTGGTCAGCGCAACGGGTGCCGCACAGCCGCAAGTCCACAAAGCGGGACGCGCAACCTCGATTGAGTGGGGACCGCCCCCAGTCATGGTCGATATTCATCCTTGCATCGCTGTGCGCGCCCCTGACGTGCGACGCCTCGCGGCTCTGGAACTCGGCGTGCTGCTCGTAGACAAAGGGGAGAGCATCGACGCCGACACGACCCGAGTGCGTGCGGCATGTGACAACGGCTGGATCTCGCTGTACCTCGACGATCCGATTACCGGCAAGACACTGCGTCGACGTATCGATCTACTGCGCGTCGCCATTCCAGCGCGCGGTAGGCTGCTAGCCCTAGCCATTGCAGAGCTGGTGGCCGCCAGCTGGATTGAGCTCGAGGCTACGCCGCAGCCCTCGGTTCCCTTGGTCGACCAGACAGCATCGCCGGCCGTTGTCGATGCGGCACGAGACAGCGTGGACCGCCAGCAATCTCGCGCCCGGAGTCGCCGCCGTGCAACCCGGCGCTGGGAACTGGGTGTGTTCGGCGCCGGGGGTGTTGTGAACAACACCGGGCCCGCGTTGGGCGGTGGCATAGGTATCAGCTATCAGCTGGTTTCTTGGTTTTCGCTCATGGCCAGCGCCAGCCACGTGTTTGCCAGCACCAGGACATCGCTCGGCGACATTCGACTTCACGCTTCTTCCGTTGGTGTATTCGCCCGAGCGGGCGTTTACTTTGGTGGGCCGCAGTTGGCAGGGGGGCTGGGGGGGCGGTTCGGTTACGCTTGGCTGACCGGCGACGCCATGGGCGAGGTGACGGAATCGCTTGGTCTCGCGGGCGCATGGGGCGGCCCGGCCGCGACACTGTCTCTAACGCTCCCCCTAGGTGAGCGTTTGGCAGCGGGTGTGACGGGGGAGGTGGGTTGGGTGACGCTCCCCGTCGTAGGTCGTTCCCAAGACAAGGAATTTGGAATGGACGGTGTGTGGGCAACGGCCTTCGCTGGTCTGGCCGTGCAGCTCTAGGGCCTGCGCGATCTCGCACGGCGCGAATCTGCTTGGGAGACCTGGCGTTCTTCCAGCTCGCGAATCATGCGGGCTAGGCACCGATAGCAGTGAAACCTGCGCAACCGAGCGTCTAGTTGGTTGCTGCCATGCGGGTGCGCGGCAGGTCGTCGATCATCTTCCAGGGTAGCAAACGCAGCTCCGTGGTCTGCTGTTTGGGGGAGCCGTAGATGATTGCCAAGGCTTTCGCGCCTGGAATGTAAGCGGCACCGGCTGGCATGACAGAATCTCCCAGCAGGGGTGCGCCGACCGAAGTCATCTCTTTGCGCTCAGGCCACACGACATGCAGCGTGTGGGCGTGGGGATGGTCGCGCAGTACGAGCACGAGCGCCCCGGCGTCGCCGGCGACCAGCTGGTGTGCGTGGCGGACGTCAGAGAAGACCAGCTTCGTTCCATCCAGCCCGAGGTGGACCAGGGAATCGTTGGCGAGCCAATAGGCACCTTTCGACGAGGGGACCAGGGTCGCACCGCCGCCCGTGTGAACGAGATCGCTGGGCTCCAGCAACGTGGTTTGTTCGCCATCGATTCGGTATAGCCAGCCGCCCCAGATGACCAAGATGCTGTCACCAACCTTGGCGGCAGCGAACATGCCCCAGGTCCAACCGGAACCGCCACGGATCGGAGGGCGCCGCCAGCCGCCTGGCGGCTCGGGCAGGTCCAGGGGAATCAGTTTTCCGGTGCCCGGCTCGTGCCAGGCGGGAGTTTGGCCTCTAGCGCCCAAAGTCGGCAACGGAGCGATGAGGAGTCGGTTTCCCAGCCAACGCAGAGTGTCGATGTCAGTAGGCTTGGAAACTTCGAGGGGAAGTGTTTGCGTTTCCCCGCTCACGACATCGAGGGTGGCCAAACTCGGTTTTCCCTGGGAGGTTGTTTCCACCAGCATCTGGCGATCCCCAATGGCAACGCCGTCGACAGGCTTGTCGCAGAGACGCTCTACGGGAAAGCCTGGCCTCGAGAAGTCGACCGTCGCCGTCCACCCATCGGAGGCCGAGGCGATCACGGCTGCGTTCGCGAAGACCGCCGCGAATCGCCCCAGCGTCATGTTCAGATGCACCGAGTCGAGCGCCGGTGCCTCACTTTTCCACAGCTCGAGGGTTGGGTCTTCGTTTTCGGCGAGGGCGAGTCCAGCAGTTTCCCAGTACCCGCAGCCCCGCTCGACCGCTGTCCGTAGTGCGTGGCGTATCACCCGAGCCATCTCATGCTTTTCCAGGTGACCTTGAAGATGCTGCTCGAAGTCGCTCAGTGCGTTCGCCACCTGGCTCGGCGGAATGTAGCGGCCAAAGTTCCCCTGCTCCGTGAGACGTTCATCTTTCCACCTTATGAGCTCGGGAAAGGCGTCAAACACTGGAGCGAGGGCGCGCGCAAAGCCCTCGAAGTCGTTCCACTCGCTCTCGGGGGTTCCAACGCCGTCCCAGCAGGTGAGGATTGCGGTCGGGACGCGCACGTATGGTGCCTCGCGGGAAACAATGTGGGCAAAGGATCTTTTTAGACGGTCCTCGCGGTCGTCATCGCTTGTACGAACGCGCGACCCGAGCGCTACTTTGAGGAAAGAGACGGTGAAGAAGATCTTGTTGGATGGTAGTTCATCGCTGAGGAGTGCTTCGACAAAGCCCTCCAGGAGTTCCGGGGGAACTAGGTGAATCGCACACTGGGAAGAGTTCGACATCGATGTGGGTCACTATTAGGGCCGGTTCAGCAGCCGCTGGCGGTCTTCCATGTGGTTTCACAGCGGAACCCGCTGGTGCCGTAGCAACACGTGATCGGGGAAGGGGTGTCGCAGGCAGCGCCGATCGTAGGAGGGGTCGCCCCGCAGCACTTCTTGTTGGAAACGGTCGTCCAGACGCTCGGAGCACCTCCCAACCCGATGGCACACGTATGCACCGGGCCATCGGGTTGATAGCAGCACAAGGCTGCAGTGCAGGAGCTACCCGACGGAGCCTGAGCCGGACACGCGCTCGTGTTCTTGAACGTGACGCCTCCACTACCCGCTGCGCCGCTGCTGCCCGCTGCGCCACCAGTACTACCTGCCGCGCCACCGCTGCCGCCCGCCGCACCGCCGCTGCTGCCTGCTGAGCCACCGCTGCCCGCTGCGCCACCGCTGCTGCCCACTGCGCCGCTGCTTCCGGCCGCACCGCCGCTACTGCCCGCCGCGCCGCCGCTACTGCCCGCCGCACCACCGCTGCTGGTCGCTCCTCCCGTTCCGGCGGGCTCGGAGTCCTCGGAGCTTCCACAGCTGACCAAAAGAGCGACGGCACCCGCCACCGTCCAAGCGTGAGTCATGGCCGGAGCCTACCAGGTTGCTCCGCCCCCTGCGCCACTTCTGGGCCGAGTCGGCGACCTGCCCCCGAGCTGCAGCGCAGGGGACTACCCCTGGGACGGCGCCGAGATTTGCGCCTCCTTCGAAGGTGGCATGGCCGCGATCTCCACCACCTTGCGCGCCCTGCTGCGGTCAGGCGATATCGTGCTGCATAGCGTGCCCGTCTACGGGGGCACCGACTACCCACCGAACCATCTCCATCTGTCCCCTTGGCGCTCCCGGCTGCAGTGGTGCGGACTTTGATGAAGAGTCGACCGGCGAAGAACAGCAGGCATCGAGCTCTTGCTACGAGGCTTGTGACAACGCCTACGCCGCCAGCAGTGGCAACTGCGACCCTGGGAGGACAACGAGATCAGCTTGGGCACCTAAGTCAACTGCACTTGGAGCGCCCACGATGACTTCGGCCTTCCCTTCGCCTCGCCGCAATCGTATCTGGCGGGTAATGAGCTTTGCCGGCTACGACTGCCTGGCGTGCCAGGGCCGATTCGAACCCACCGGGGCAACCTACGGCTGCCCAAGCTGCGGCGGAAACCTCACGGTTCGTGTCGAAGCGGGCGCCGCCAGTTGCGAAGAGATTAGCGCCAATCGTGACCCATCTATGTGGCGGTATGCGTCGCTGCTCGCGGTGGGTGCGCCGGGCGCCGACGCCGGCCCTTTGAGCACTGTGGGTGGCACGCCGCTGTTCGCCGCCGCGCGCATGGCCCGCATGTTGGGGCTCGGCAAACTGTGGATCAAAGACGAAGGACGCCAGCCCACGGGCTCCCTCAAAGATCGCGCGAGCGCAGTGGTCACGCTGCGTGCCCAAGAGATCCGCGCCGAGCGCGTGATCACGGCGTCGACGGGCAACGCAGGAGTCGCCCTGGCGGCCATGGCTGGCAGTGTAGGGCTGGACGCCGTCATCTTGGTGCCCGAGTCGGCGCCCCCGGCCAAGATCGCACAACTCAAGATCTTTGGCGCCAACTTGGTGCTGGTGCGCGGCAGCTACGATGACGCCTTCGAACTCGCCGAAGGGGCTGCCAAGGAGTTCAGCTGGTACTGTCGCAATACGGGCTCGAATCCCTTCACCGCTGAAGGCAAGAAAACCGTCAGCTTCGAGATCGCCGAACAGTTGGGGTGGCGCGCCCCGGATCGAGTCGTCGTGCCCGTGGGCGACGGCAACATTCTCATGGGCGTGTACGGTGGTTTTCGGCAACTGCACGCCCTGGGCTTCATCGATCGTGTGCCGAAGTTGCTGGGCGTCCAAGCTGAAGGCTCGTCACCCATCGCAAAGGCGTTCATGGCCGGCAAAGATCAGATCACGCCCGAGCAGACGAACACCCTTGCCGACAGCATTGCCGCTGGCCGCCCCGCTGACGGCGTGCGGGCGCTTCGCGCCGTGCGAGAGACGGGCGGTAGCTTCGTGATCGTGAGCGACGAGCAGATCCTGAGCTCGATTGCACGGCTAGCTGCCTGCGCTTCGGTATTTGCCGAACCTGCGGCGGCGGCTTCTCACGCCGGATTGGAGGCGGCGCTGACCCAGGGCGTCGTTTCGCGGGCAGAAGAGGTGGTGCTGTTGATCACCGGCAACGGATTGAAAGATATTGCGGCCGCCGAGCGCGCCGCGCAGCAGAGCGCGCCGGTCATTGAAGCGTCCTTGGACTCGCTTCGACAGGTTTTTGCCTGAACCTTAGGAAACGAATCACATGATCGACTTGAGCCTCGACACCGCCACCCTCGAAAAGGCGGTCGGCCGCGCCCGGGAGCGGAACATCATTATTCCTACTTTGGCCCAGCAGGCCAACCCGTCGCTGATCCCCGCTGCGATCAAGGACAAGCTAGCGGGCGTGGGTTTGTGGGACGTCAACCCACTGAACCTATTTCGCATCACCTGGCACAACCAAGCGGTCGCGAGCGGTGGTGGCTACGGGCCGGTGAACTTCGTCGAGTTCCCGCCGGAGCTCACCGGCGTTGACGCTCGCATCATTGCTCTGGTTGGCAAGTGGTTCCCGACCGGCGCGCACAAGGTCGGTGCCGCCTTCGGGTGCTTGGCACCTCGCCTGGTCACGGGTCAGTTCGATCCCACGTCTCAGAAAGCGGTGTGGCCATCCACGGGCAACTACTGCCGTGGTGGCGCTTACGACTCGGCACTTCTCGGATGCGAGTCGATCGCGATCCTGCCCGAGGGTATGAGCAAGGAGCGATTCACCTGGCTCGAGCAAGTTGCCGGCGAAGTGATCAAAACCCCGGGTAGTGAGAGCAACGTCAAAGAGATCTTCGACAAGTGTTGGGAGCTGCGGAACTCGGGGCAGGCGCTATCGATCTTCAACCAGTTTGACGAGTTCGGGAACTACCTGTGGCATCACGAGATCACCGGCCGCGCCATGGCGGAAGTTGTCGAAAGTCAGCTCGGGGCCCGGGGGCGCCTGGCGGGACTCGTGGTCACCACGGGTTCTGCTGGGACCATTGCCTCGGGCGACTACCTGAAGAAGCGCTTCCCGGGTTGCCGCATTGCCGCCAGCGAAGCTGCTCAGTGTCCCACTTTGCTTCGAAATGGCTTTGGTGAGCATCGCATCGAGGGCATTGGTGACAAGCACGTACCTTGGATCCACAACGTCAAGAACACCGACGTGGTGATTGCCGTGGATGACGAGGCGTCGATTTCCGCAATTCGGCTGTTCAACGAGCCAGCGGGCAAGAAGTACCTAGCAGCGGCGGGCGTGCCGCAGACCTTGATAGCGAACCTGCCTCTGTGCGGGATCTCAGGCGCCGCGAACCTGATCTCGTCAATCAAGTTCGCCAAGCACTTCGAGCTGGGCCGCGAGAGCATCGTGGTGACCGTGCTCACGGACTCCATGGAAATGTACGGCAGCCGCCTCGAGGAGCTACGCGCCGAGCGCGCCGAGCTGTCCGACGTGGACGCCGCTGTCGCCCACCAGCGTTGGATCGCGGGCGCGGGCACCGATCTCATGGAAGAGCTGACGCACCCGGCGAAGAAGCGGGTGCACAACTTGAAGTACTACACTTGGGTGGAACAGCAGGGTAAGACCTACGGCGAAATCCAGGCTCAGTGGTACGACGATTCGTATTGGACCTCGATTCCTGAAACCGCCGGCAAGCTCGACGAGCTGATCACCGAGTTCAATCAGCGCACGGGTCTGCTCGCGTAGGCGCACGCTTTGTCAGAGCGGGCGTACTCTTGACAGTGGCACGGCGAAGGCGGTCTAGCGGGTCGTCACGAGACGTCGACGCGCGCAGCGACATCTGGTCTCTGGGTGTCGTGCTCTACGAGCTGGTCTGCGGGCGTCCAGCGCTGAAGACATGGTCGGCAAAGTTGGCTTCGCCAATGCTGCCGATGGTGCCGCGATACACTGTGGAAGTGGCGCTGATGGACGCGTTCTTCACTAGTTCCGCGAAGCCCGCTTTTTCGTCGTCGAACACCCAGTAGCTCGCGATGCCAGAGCGCTGGGGCAGGTCCATCTGGTTGAATACGACTACCAGCTCGTCGCCGGCGTCGCGGTCGATGTTGCCAGCGGCCAATTCGACGGACAGCGTAGAGGCGCCTGTCCCGCCCCCGCCGCTCCCTCCGCCGCCGCCGGGGTTTGCCCCGCCATCCCCTCCGCAGCCCGGGGCTGCTGCACCAGCCAAAATCAGCGCAATTGCCACAAAACCGTCGAGTCGTCTCTTCATGCGGAATCTCCCTTCAAAGGGGAACGCGCAATCCGGACTCCAAAGTGATCACGCAAAACCGACTTTTTTTTCCTAATCTCGGGCCATGTGCCGACCTGCCCTCCTATGTGCCCTGTTGTCCGCCTTGCTGGTCGCCTGCGGTCCGAAACCCGCAGCGCAGAGCGCATCCACCCAGCCGGACCCGCCTGCCGCGGCGGGCGCGGAAGAAACTCCCGCGCCGGGAGGGGAACACTCCGCGGAAATCGCTGCGGACGAACCGCCCGTCGCGGCGGTGCCGGACGGCAAGTTCCGCGTTGTGTTGTTCCGCAAAGCGAGGGTTGGGGAACGCGTGCGTCTGACTCGCACGGTTTCGGATCTGACCTCCCAGCGAGTCATTCAGAACGGGAAGGTCGTGAAGAACCAAACTCTTCGTCAACATGTCGAGTTCGAAGCGGTCACTGAAGTTCTTGCCGTTACCGTCAAGGGGCGCCCAAGCCGTACCCGCTACACGATCAAGCGCTTTGCCGCGCGAATGGGCCGGGGAATGAAGCCGATCTTCAAGCCAGGCACGGTCCTCACAGTGCAGCGTGGCGGCAAAGCGGAGCGATCCATCACCTCGAGCGCGGGACCGCTCAGCAAAGAGCAACTCGCTGCGGCCAAGCTAGTCATCTCCTTGCGCAAGAGCCGCGCCAACGATCAAGAAATCTTCGGCACGTCGGAGCCGCGAGCCATCGGTGAGAGCTGGCCCATCAACAGCAAGCGTGGCAAGCAGTCGATGGAAGAGGAGGGCATTGCCAAGTTGCGCAGTCTGAACGGGAAGACCACCCTAGTAGCCGAGCGACAGGTCGAAGGCGTGCCTTGTTTGGAAGTCCTGGGCCGCATGGAGGCGGACATCGAGCACCTGCCCGGATTGCCGAAAGACACGAAGGTCGTGCGCGGCAAGCTGCGCGCGCGTCTCACGGGGCTCTTCCCCACGGACCCCAAGCTGCTCCCCCCGAAGAAGACGAGCAGCATGACCTTCGACGTCGTCAGTCGTACCACGTCGCCGAAGGGCATCATGGAGCTGCATCTCAGCACCCAACGCGATGGTCAGACACGCATGCGCCCGGTGAGGTAAACTCCAAGCATGAGATTCATGGTCGCCTGCGCATCTGCCCTGGCCCTCGCGGCGTTGGCGCCGGGCTGTGAATCGCCGGGGAAGTCCAAGGCCCCAGCGCAGGCGCGGCGCAACTCCGCGCCAAAGGGCATCGACGCGTCGGCTCTGGCCGTGGGCGCAGTGGCGCCAGCGCTGAACAAGATCCCTACGACTCGCGGTGAGTGGAGTCGTGGCGAAAAGACGACGGTGCTGGTCTTCTTTCGTGGCCATTGGTGACCCTACTGCCGAAAGCAGCTAGGTGAGCTGCAAAAGAGTCATGCGAGGTTCACGGAACTCGGAGCTGAGCTGGTCGCGCTGAGCGTGGACACGGTCGATGACTCCAAGGCTCTGGCGCAGAAGTTGAGCCTGGCCTACCCGATCCTCAGTGACACGGACCACAAGCTGACGAAGGCTTTTGGCGTGTTCGACGTCGGCAATGAGATCGCGTGGCCAGCCGTCTATGTGATCGACAAGGCTGGCAAGGTTGCATGGCGCGGATTTCTCGAGACCTACAAAGAGCGCGTGAGCATCTCGGAGATCCTATCCGCGACGAAAGCGGCTGGCGGCGGGTAGCCACCGACCTGTGTGCCACACTGTGCCATTTGATTCGGGCGCTGCTGGACGTTTGTTTGCGGCCTGCGAGTAGCGAGGGCGCTCGCCTTCCGGATCGGCACCTCCGCTGCGGTTTTGGCGCTGCTCGTTTGCGAGCTTCTTGGGGGCAGTGTCGGCATGAGGGTTGCGTCTAGGATTGGTATTGAACCCGTCACTCGGGTTGCAGCAACGACCAGCCGGAGAATGACAATGTGCAGCTTCCGATTCGTGTGTTTCGGTTTCCTCGCATCCTTTGTTGCATGTGCCGGGACGTCTGAAGATTCGCCCTCGAGCGGTGGTGCAGCCGGCGAAGCGGGTGCGGCCACGGGTGGTGCCGCCGGGGCATCCGGCGGTGCCGCGGGAAGTGCCGGGAGCTCGGCGGGCTCGGCGGGGTCGACACCCGACGGCGGCATCGAAGGGGGCACGGGAGGCACGGGCCAATGCGATGCGATCCTGGCGCAGCACGAGGCGGCCTTGCAGAAGGCGAAAGAGTGTTCGTTGCTCGGCGGACCCAGCACCTGCTCGGTCCAGGTCTACCTACCGCCGTGTGGGCATTGGGACTTTATGGATTCGAGCAATAAGGCTGAGATCGACGAACTCGAAGCACTGAGCAAGAAATTCAACAGTTTGAACTGTCCCAAAGGCGTTTGCGCCACGGGCGGGTACGGCCCAACCATGTCGACCTGCAAGCAACCGGGCGGGCAAGGGGCCGACTCCGGCCGATGCCAGTGACGCGCGTGTGAGGACGACCATCGGATCGCCCCGGGGCAGCGTTGGCTTCAGCGGGCTGCCGTAGCGTTCGGAGCGCGGGGGACCGCAGCGTAGACGACGAGGGCAGCGGCGATGACCACCCCTGCGCCAAGGTAGGACTTTGCCGGAAACTGCGAGGTGAGGAGCAAGCACAAGACCGAGCCCACAATCGGGACCCAACGCGGCGCGACGAAGGCGTTTTCGGCGGCGTGGCCGAAGCGGCGCTTGATGCGCAGGAGTGAAGCGTGCAGCACCAGGAACACGATCAGCAGTAAGAGCGCGGTGAGCTGAGCGAGAAACGTCATGCCGCCGCTCAACGCAAGCAAAGCGGCTAGCACGAGGGTGAGCACGACAGCTAGATGCGGGGTTCGGCGTCGCTCATGCAAGCGTCCCAATGCTGCAGGTAGCAGCCCCTCTCGCGACATTCCGTAGAGCAGACGCGACGCCATGATGAGATTCAGTAGGCTCGTGTTGCAGATGGCAAAGAGCGCCACGATGGAGAACGCGCCACGAGGTACCGGCACACCTGCGGCATCGAGCACTGCGAGGAGCGGCGCGCTCGAGCTGGCGAGCTCTCCCGTTGGCACGGTCAACAGCGCCGCCACCGATACGGCAAGATAGAGCAACGTCGAGACCACCAGCGCCGTCAAGATCGCTCGCGGCAGAGCGCGTTCAGGGGCCTTGACCTCCTCCGCGACGTTGGCGGCGTCCTCGAAGCCAACGTATGCGTAGAACGGGCTCGCACCAGCGAGGACGCCAGAGCCGCCAGCGTGTGGGCTCGGGCGCTCGCCCAGATCCTCCAGGCTCAGCCCACGGCCCGCCTCGCCCGAGACTTTGCGACCAGGGCGTAGATGCCGGCACCAAGAATGTCGCCGACGGCGTAGACGGTGAGGGCTCCGGCGCCCCATGACGCGCGAGAGTTTGGGGCTCGACTGTTCCTCCACGCCGGGCAGCATACGGCTGTGTCGTCGCCCCCGCGACGGCGCCCATGACATTCGACGCTTCGGATCGCTCCAGACGGGGTTGACTTCCAGGGTACCACTCTACATAGGGCCTCTAGGCACAAGCGTTTCATCAGGTAGTACTCCTGTTGCAGCCCACTACGAACGGATCTCGAGCCGTGACCCAACCCTCCTACACCCCCCGAAAGTCTGGTCTTGGGATAGCGAAAGCGGAGGCCGGTTTTCAAAGATCAATCGCCCAATCGCCGGCGCGACTCACGACAAGGAGCTACCCGTCGGAGAACACCCGTTTCAGGTGTATTCCCTCGCGACACCCAACGGCGTGAAGGTCACTGTGATGTTTGAAGAGCTGCTAGCCCTGGGTCACAGCGGTGCCGAGTACGACGCATGGTTGATCAACATCTTGGAAGGCGAGCAATTCGGCAGTGGCTTCGTCCAGATCAACCCAAACTCGAAGATCCCTGCGATGGTCGACCGAACTACGGACCCACCAACACGCGTGTTCGAGTCCGGTGCCATCCTCTTGTACTTGGCCGAGAGGTTTGGCGCGTTGCTTCCAAGGGATCCGCGTGGCAGGGCGGAGTGCTTGTCCTGGCTGTTTTGGCAGATGGGCGCTGCTCCTTATCTCGGTGGTGGCTTCGGCCATTTCTACGCCTATGCGCCCGTCAAGATCGAGTACGCCATCGACCGCTTTGCCATGGAGGCGAAACGCCAGCTCGATGTGTTGGACAAGCGGCTCGCTGAAAGCCGCTTCCTGGCTGGTGATGAGTGTACGATTGCGGACATCGCGACGTGGCCTTGGTATGGAGCACTTGTCGCAGGTCATGTTTATGACGCTGCCGAGTTCCTGGACGCTGCCGGCTACACCCACGTGAATCGGTGGACCCAGGAGATCGCCGCGCGCCCCGCTGCCAAGCGTGGACGCATGGTCAATCGGTCCTTTGGCAAGCCGGAATCGCAGTTGCACGAGCGTCACGACGCAAGCGACTTCGACACCAAGACCCAAGATAAGCAGCAGCTGTCAAGCTGACCTGATGCTAAATCGCGTTGTCGAGACAGCCTCGATGACTTCTGCCCGACCACGAGGCAAGATGGGGCCCGATGCCTTCCTCTGTTGATGAACCGCGCTGGCGCGCCTTGGCTGCAGCGGCTTTTGAGGGCGTGGCGTTGCTTGATGACGGAGTCATCATCGAATGCAACGACGCTTTGGTCGAAATGCTCCGGGGCGACCGCGCCCAGATCTTGGGGCGCCACGCGATCGAGTTCGTCGTTGCGCGCGACCACAAACGGGTAGCTAGTGCCATCGATCAGGAAAGTAGTGCGCCTTATGAGACCACTGGGTTGCGGTGTGACGGCTCTCAGTTTCCGGCCGAAATCCGCGGGCGCCTCGCCCAGGTCGATGGACATCACATGCGCGTGTCGGCGGTGCGAGATCTGAGCGAGCAGCGTCGTACGGAGTCTCGCTACAGTCGCCTGTTCGAGGCCGCAGGCGACGGCATCATGATCATGGACGGCGAAGCAAAGCCGCTGGAAGTCAACGCCAGGCTGTGCGACATGCTGGGGTACTCACGCGAGCAGGTGCTTGGGATGTCCGCGGACCAGGGCATCGCTGACTTGGGTGACAATCCCATGCAGCTGTCTCGTCTACGGGACGAGGACCGCTACGTCATCTCGCGCCAGTTGCGGCATGCTAGCGGCAACGTGGTTGACGTCGAAGTTAGCGTAACCCGGCTAGGCCCCGGTGAGGTGCTCGCGGTCGTTCGCGATACTTCAGACCGGGTGCGCGCACAGGAAGAAGAGGCAGCGCTTCGGCGTCGACTAGCACGGTCTGAGCGAATGGAAAGCCTCGGGCGGCTTGCCGGCGGAGTTGCTCACGACTTCAACAACCTGCTGACGGTGATCATTGGCAACGTCGAACTGCTGCGGCGAGAGGGTGTCAGTGCAGATCGAGTGAACCAGATAGATGTCGCAAGCCAGCGTGCCGCGGATCTCACGCGACAACTGTTGGCGTTCGGTCGTCAACCAGTGGTTCGGCTGCAGGTCATGGACCCGAACGCCGCAGTCGACGAGGCATCAGGCCTGCTGCGAAGACTGCTCGGCGAAGACTATGTGCTCGAGGTGCAACTCGATGGCAGCGTTGAACCAATTTGTGGGGATGTTGGTCAATTCACCCAAGTGATCCTGAACCTCGCGGTCAACGCCCGTGACGCCATGCCCGAGGGTGGCAAGATCCAGATCCGTACACTGAGGCAAGAACGGGAGGGGCTGGAGGGGCTGCAGCTATCCGTTACAGACCGGGGGCCTGGAATCGCTCCAGAAGATCGCGAACGGATCTTCGAGCCCTTCTACACCAGCAAGGCCCCCGGCCAAGGCACTGGTTTGGGGCTCGCTACCGTTTTCGGCATCGTGTCTCGAGCAGGGGGAACGATCGAGGTGACCGACGTTCCCGGTGGTGGCAGCACCTTCGTCGTGTATTGGCCTGCGGCGACGGAAGTGGCTTCGGATCCCTCCGACGCAGGCGAGTCTGCGCTGACTCAGAAGCTTCGGATCCTGCTAGTCGAAGATGATGCCGCGGTCCGCTCAGTCGTCGAACGCGCGTTGGTCGAGATTGGCCATCAGGTCACGGCGCTCAGCGGCCCCGGTGAGGCCCTGGGCCGTGGCACCGAGTTCGTGGAGCAGTTCGACTTGCTGCTCAGCGACGTCGTGATGCCGGAAATGGACGGTCCGACGCTCGCGCGCGAGCTGGGCGCACAGAACGTCGTATTCATGTCCGGCTACCCTGGAGACGCGCTGAGTCAACGTGGTCTGTCCGTTGATCCAGAGCGTGTACTCGAAAAGCCATTCTCCACCTCTGCGCTGGCGCGGACGCTGGCGCGCGCCGCGGTCAACTTGAAGCGCTGAGTCTGCATACCGCATTCACGCCGGGCTCATTCCTTTGCACTGAATATGATACGGGCGCGCTGGGCGCTGGCGCGATGGTCGCGGTCGCGCAGCAAGACCGCAGTGTGCGACGGCACCGACTTGTCTCGCAACATTGCTAGGTACTCATTGGCCATGCCGCGCACAGATGGCGGCTGAGACGAGTCCTTCGTCAGGCGCTGCATGGTGGCCCGGCACTTGCTGCCCAGCACGCTGAGGGACCAGAAGGCGTCGTCCACGGCCTGTCGCTGGGCTTTGGCTGCCGCGTTGCCCACGATCTCGCAGGCTCGTGCCGGCTTGCGGCGTGCAACGAGCATTGCGGTCAGCTCGCGATCGAACACCGACCTACTCAGTAGGCCAAGGGCGAAGCGTGCATCGCCACGCCGCGCCAACTCCTCGATCACGTGCCCCTGCTCTGTGATGTTCACGGCCCCGCGTCTGTCCCAGCGCTTGCTCGAAAATCGCCGGGTAGATTGCCTAATGCCAAGGCGCAGGCGCTCAGCGGCCAGATCCGCGGCAGCAGGCAGCTCCAGGCGCAGCGCATGCAAGGCTGCGATCCAGGGTGCTGTTCCGTCATCAGCGGGGTCCCTGATCAGAGTGTCCAAAGCTGACTTGGCGCTGCGCTCACCCATGGCAGCGAGCGCCGCCAAGTGCAGCGCTCGCTTGTTGGGCGAGTAACGGCGGTCGCGCTCGTTCTTGACGATGTCGGGCTTTTTCGCGCGGGCCTTTAGCCAACTCAGCAATCGGCGTCGGGCGTCGACATCGTTCTGGCTCGGCTCGCCCTTCCGAGTCCGCGCCAGCCAGTTGAGCAAAGCCAGGTAGCGATGGCGATGCATCCAAGCATCCGCCTCGCGGGAGTCGTGGCCCGGGAAGAGCACCGGCATCCACTTGCTGTAACAAGCCACAGCTCGCTGGGTGCGCAGATCTGTCGCGAGCTCGTGGCGCAACTCGCTTTGCAGCTGGGTGTTGCCCATGCGGACCCGGGCGGCGACTAGTTCGCACGCGCCGGAAAAGTGGCCACGCGCGGCGGCGTCATCGGTCACGAGGGTGAATGCTGCCCGCTCGATCACGTCCCGGGCTCCGGCGCTGGGAGTGGTGACGAGGGGGAGAACATCTGTGAGCAGCTGGGAGTTTTCTTTGAACAGCTTCGGATCGCGCGTCGCGCGGCGGATCAGGTCCAAGGCATAAGCTTGTGCTCTGCGCGGTTCTAGACGCAGCAGCGTGTCCAGGGTGTCTCGCCAGAGGTTGAATCCGTCACGCTCGAGGCTACGGAGCAGTGCCAGCACCGCCGGGCCGGACGTGCGGTCCCCCATGTCCGCCAACGCGCGGGCGGCGTAGTGCTTGTTGCGTCGCAGCTGGTGCTGCAGCCAGGGTTCCGCGTCCTTGGGTATGGGTCGCGCCAGCTCGCGGCGCAGCGCTGGTACCGCGCTCTTCAAGTTGAATACCCCCGCCGCGCGCATGTTCCTTTGGCGCCAGGAGTTCGGATGATTGTGGCGGTAGAAGCGGGCGCCGGGCGGTGCTGAGATCACCCGTAGGATACCTGGTGTGCCCCGCGGGATCCCCACGCAGCGGTAATCATTGCGGCTCTGAACCAGCACAACGCGAGTCGGTGGTTTTTCGCGCGGGGCGACGCGACGGGAGGGCATCGCCTCCGCGTGGGCAACATCGTCGACTTCCATTGGTGCGACTCGGAGCGGTGCAATGCGCTTCTTCGGGAGCGGCAGCCATAGCGGCGTTGGCTGCTTGCTCAGCTTGACGGTGCGCCGCTCGGATTCGTCTTGGCATGCGGCATAGCGCGGGGGGAACAACGCGGTGGCGCTGTGCGGTGCGAGGCCAACCAACAGCGCGATCAGCAGCGATGCTCCAACGCGCGTCATGGCTTGCCCTCGACGAGTGCGCTTTCTGCCGGCTCCCGGGCATCGCAATACAATGGTGCTGCCGGGGCTCGAGAACTGAACAGAGCGCTTGCCCAGTGGGAGCCACGCTTTCCCGGAAGCGCCACTCGATAGCTTGCCTCTATCCACAACTCAGAGTCGAGATGGTGAACATCGTGAACGTGCAGGGTCGGTTGGGCTCCTGAAACGTACTTGAGTCGGGGCAGCAGCAATCGCTCGACGCGCCGCTTTCGCATCACGTACGCGGCCCGGCCTGCGGCGAGCCATAGGCTGCCTTCGCCATCCCCGCTGATAGCCATGATACCGTCATCGATGTCGATAGGCAGGTCGCGCCATCGCTTGCCGTCGAAGTGCGCCAGATAGGAGTGGCGCTCTTCCGGCTCCTTGTAGGGTTCGTAGGCGCTGACGTACACGTTGTCTTCAGCTGCAGCGTAGACATCGAGGTTGACGATCCCATCGAGCACGTCCGTTTCGGGCAGCTCGCTGAGTTTCCAGGTAGTCGCGTTCGGTGCTCCATGGGCAACGACCACTCTCGTCTGGAGCAGATTGGCCGCGCGCGCGTCGTCGCAGCGCCCCGCGACGACCACGCCGCCAGCTGGGGTCGGTGTCCATGCCAGGGCTACCCAGCGCAGGCCGCCACCGCAGGCCGTGCTGCGTGGCAGGCCTGGGAGGCGCCGGGCGCGAGCCGGGATGGACACTGGCTCGGTCGTGGATCGCCACTTCGAATCGAATAGGTACCCATCGCTCACTTTTTCGAAGAGAGGGCCGCGCTTGGTCTTGCTGTAGCGAGTCGTTGTGCGCACGAGCCAGGGTGCGTCGGCGCTGCCGCCGACTTCGAGCGCTCCCCGCACGTAGCCGCGAGCGTCTGTTGGTAAGCCGTCGACCAGCTCCGGACGCCGGTAGGCCCGGCCGCCACGCAGCTCGACCAGCGACTGCGCAGCTGCGAGGGCCTCCCCGGGAAGCCAACCTCCGAAACGGCGTCCATGATCTCCAAACACGATGAAGCGTCGCTTTCCTGCGGCCGCTATTGAAAGCGTCGAGCACGGCCCCTCCGCAAAGAGCGACAGCGTCGCTATGGGTGGCGCCGTCTTCGGAGCCTTAGGGCCCGCGGATGTGCCTCCGCACCCGATTGCGACGCCGGCGATGAAAGCGGCGGTGCCAGATCTCTCGCATCGCCCACGCATCTGGCAAGCATGCGATGCGAGTGGCCACCACGTCCAGCGCACCGAGACTACCTGCAAGATTGTCTACAACATCGTCCTGTCCCTGGGTCATTCTGTGCGCTTGTGCTGCCGATTGTCGCTGGCGTTCCCATGGCCAACTTGGTGGCGGCTCGCCTTGCGGCGCCGACACATCACCCCGTCGGGTGTCACGAAGCGCATCGCTCGACCCCAGCCAAACCAGCTCGAACAAAGTTCGCCAACCAGGCCGCCGCCCTTCGCTCCAGCTTCTCGGTCGGCCATTTGAGGCAGCTGCCACGCCGGCGCTGGTGCGAAACCAGCCAGTTAAACGGCGTTGCCAAGTGCGCGGATCCTGCTCGTAGATTTTCGCGCGGTTGCAAGGTCGAAACTCGCTCGGTTCTTGCGAGATGACGGATGTCAGTCGGCGTCGTCGCAACTCGCCAGACACGGCCGCCGGCCACGGCTTTGTCGGCGCGAGCCCTGGTCGTCTTCGATGCGCTGTGGCATCCCGGATCGCGCCACGCTGCCACAGGTAGCGTCGCAGAAGGGATGGGTTCGCGATGGCGAAAGAACGACCCCCGGTAGTCCTGACCACCGAGCTGTGCAAAGGGTGCGGCCGCTGTATCGAAGCGTGTCCCAAGCACGCCATCAGTATGGGCAGTGACATCAATCAAGCGTCGGGATTGATACCGGTCACGATCGACTACGACATTTGTAATCACTGCGGCCTGTGCATCTCCGCGTGCCCGGAGCCCTATGGCCTCGCACGTCCGGGCTACGAATTGGAAGATCCGTCGATGCTCTTCGGCGAAAAAGAGCGTGTCCGACCCAAGCCCGAGAGCACTCCCGACAAACGCATTGCGCTGCCCAAGTTGGAGCCCATGGTGCTCAAGGGCAACTACGCCGCTGCGGTCGGTGCGATTTTGGCCGGCTGCCGCCACGTATTTGGCTACCCCATCACGCCATCCACGGAGGGAGCGGAGCTCCTATCTGCACTTCTGCCCCGGCTGCACGGAGTGTTTCTTCAAGCGTGCAGCGAGGTTGCCACGGTCAATCACATGTACGGCTGCGGCGGTGCGGGCCTGCCCACGATGACCTTCACGAGCTCACCCGGCTTCAGCCTGATGCTCGAAGGGATCTCCTACTTGATCGGCACCCAGCTGCCGTCGGTGTTCATCAACGTGATGCGACCCGGGCCCGGTCTCGGTTACATTGGCCCGGAGCAATCCGACATCAAGCTCGCCTGTCGCGGCCTTGGACACGGCAACACCCACGCCATCGTTCTGGCGCCGACCACGCCCCAGGAGATGCTCGACTTGACCATGGATGCCTTCGAGCTGTCCTTCAAGTACCGCAACCCCGTGATTGTCGCGGCGGATGGCTACCTCGGCCAGATCACGGGCCGCGTGAACCTGCCGGACCACATGATCGAGCCTGGCCTGCCGGATTGGGCGGTCTGGGGCGACGCCGCACACCAAGGCAACCTGAACAGCTCCATCTTCCAGGACTGGGCAGACCTGGAACGCCACAACGAGATGCTGTGCGAGAAGTACCGCGAGATGGAGCGCACGGAGCAGCGCTCCAAGGAGTTCCGCACCGAGGGGGCGGACGTCATCGTGGTTGCGTGCAACACACCCGCGCGCATGGCGAAAGCTGCCGTCGAACGTTTGCGCAGAGAGAACCGCTCAGTCGGTTTGTTTCAGCCAATCACCGTGTGGCCGTTCCCCGTCGACGCGCTGCGTCCCCTGCTGAAAAAGGCCCAAGACGTACTCGTAGTCGAAGCCAGCGATGGTCAGTTGGAAGATGAAATGCGTCTCGCGCTGCACCACGCTGACACCCGAGACGTGAAGATCCACCACTTGCGCCACATGGGCGGCATCTTGCCGGACGATCAAGAGGTCTACGACAAGGTGCGCACGATTCAGGAGGTGTCGTGATGACTAGTCTTGCCTTCCTCGAGCATTTCGACCGACACGCCCACGGCAAAGGTCTGAAGGGTGCGGCCACCCACTATTGTCCCGGCTGCGGTCACGGACTGGCCCACAAGTATTTGGCGGAAGCCCTGGTCGAGCTGGAGGTGCAAGAGCGCACCGTGATGATCTCGCCCGTGGGCTGCGCCGTGTTCCTGTTCTACTACTTCGACACGGGTAATACCCAAGCCGCGCATGGCCGTGCGCCCGCCGTCGCGCTCGGGCACAAGCTTGCGAACCCGAATTCCATCGTCGTCAGCTACCAGGGCGATGGGGATCTCGCGTCGATCGGTCTCGCCGAGATCATGCACGCGGCTCAGCTCGGGATCCCGATCAGCGTCGTCTTCATCAACAACGCCATCTACGGCATGACTGGCGGCCAGATGGCTCCGACCACGCTGATGGGGCAGGTGTCCTCCACCACTCCCGATGGCCGCGGCCCCATGCAGGGTCAGCCCATGCATGTCTCGGAAGTCATTGCCCAGTTGGACGGCGCTTCCTACGTGGAGCGCTGCGCCCTTTTCGATCAGAAACAGCGCAAGGCCGCCAAGAAGGCGATCAAGAAGGCGCTCAAGATGCAGGTCGAAGGCCGCGGCTTCGGCTTCGTGGAGATTCTGAGCGAATGCCCGATCCACTGGAAGATGAGCCCCACCGAGGCGGAGCAGCACGTCAAGAACGTGCTCACCAAGACGTATCCTCTCGGTGTAGTCAAAGATGAAGTGCGGGAGTCTTGGTTCGACCCGGGTAAGCCCAACTTCGATCCTCAAACCGTGGCGAGTGTGATCGACGCAAGCGCCGAGACACCGCCGACCTTCTGCAAGACCTTTCCCGAGCATCTCGACCCATCGGACGTATCCATCAAACTCGCCGGGGCTGGAGGCGATGGCGCCCAGACCGCGGCCTTGCTCATGACCAAGGCCGCCATCAATGAAGGCTTCGACGCGACCCACATTCCTAGCTACGGTCCCGAGTCACGGGGAGGTACGTCTTATGCGGACGTGCACGTTGCGCGTGACGAAGTGTTGTCGCCCTCTGCGCCCAATCCCCATGTGCTCCTGGCTTTCAACGCACCCAGCTTGGACAAATTCGCGTCGAGCGTCCGACCGGGTGGGATCGTCATCTACGACTCGAGCATGATCAAGAACGCTCCAAAGGTCGCCGCGGATGTGAAGGTCGTGCCTGTGCCTTGTGCCAAGATCGCCCAGGAGCTCGGCTCGGTCGTGGTGAAAAACGTCGTGGCGCTCGGGGCACTCCAGGCCGCAACGCAGATCATGGAAGAGGAATCGTACCTGACCGCTCTACGGATCAGCCTCAAGGCCAAATGCGCTATGGTGCCCATGAACGAGCAGGCCTTTCGCCACGGCAAGAAGGCCGCCCAACACGTCATCTCAGCTGCCAGTTGAGGGCCCCGCCCCTGTCGGCGCCTGCTTCGCCAGCAGGCTGGGGTTTCCCGTGAGACCAGCGGTTCCCTGTGCGCTGCGAACGGGCGCACCGCTAGTGTCGGGCAGTCTTACGGGACGCCCTTCGCTCCGCCACGAGTCGGTTCATGGCGCGTTGCATGGAGGTCAGCACTAGGTCGTGGCAGGATTCGACGTAGACGTCGTCCGCAGCCGCGTCGGGCCCCGTGGGCTCAAACATGATCGGGTCGAGTGCTTCCTGGAAGAACTTCGACGGCCACGGGATGTAAGGAGGAGGAGGTCCGATCGTGAGCCCCCAAGGGATCGAAAGAGTGATGGGCCAGGCCTTGGCCCGAAAGAGTCGATCGAGTCTCAGAGCCTTCGCGAGCCACTGTCCGTCGTCGATAACGTAGAACACGGAATGAGCGCCGGCGGACACGACCGGAACAATCGGGACGCGCTCTCGCAACGCCAATCGCACATAGCCCCGACGCGGCCCGAAAATGATGCGATCGCGATCGCGATATGCACGAAAAGCGTCGTAGTCGCTGCCTGGGTAAACGAGCAGCTTGTTGCCTCGCTCAAAGACGCGGGAAGCGTTCTCGTGAGAGGCGCGAATCGCGCCCAAAGGTACGAACACTTGGTGGAATGGCGGTAACCGCATGGTGAGCTCATGTCCGAGTGCATACGGCACGTAGTCAATGCCCCGCTGCTGGAACACTTCGCCGAAGAACGTGAAGGAGTCCCAGGACATGGAGCCATTGTGGTTGCCCACATACAACGCCGGGCCGCTTGGGATCCGATCGATGCCACGCACGACCGGGTGAAAGAACGCGTCGAGGATCGGCCTTATCCGTGCCCAGGTAGATGCAATCAGATCGGGGTCACGGTTTTCCAAGCTATCGAGGTCGTATCGTCTCATCGAGTCTCAGCTGTGATCTTCGCCCGGATGCCCCGCAACAGTCAGGGGTGACCAGAGGAGTAGCCGACGCTAGGCGCGGTACACTCTACTGCGTTTGGCCGGCTTGGCCTCCGCGACCTCGAGGCACCGGCCAACTCGGGTCGAGCCTCATCCATTCGTGCAGCTGAGGCTTTGGTGCCACAGCCTTGCTGCGGTTCTTCGGCGGTTTTCTTCGGCAGGATAGTTGCTGAACGCTACGTCGTGGAAACTCGAAAGCAGCTTGCGTTGTCCTTCGTGATTGGACTGGTGGCGCCCGGATCTGATCGTGACTAGCGACGGCTGCGGCGCCGCCGTCGGACAGTCCCGTTGGGATGTCTACTCGGGCTCGGCTACCGGTTTCGCGCAGGCTCCCACAGGCATTTCCGTGCCCGCTGCCCGTTGCGGAACGCCCTTCGACGCAACGAGCAACGAGGGTAGCTCTCTGCGTTTCGGGATGATGACCTTGAGGTTTCTCCACACGCTCTCCACGCGGCCTCCCAACGGACTGCACCGGTGCGGGTTTAACTAAGACCCGTGGACCTCCAAGTCTCGCAGCCCATCCCCCAAGAGTCGGCTGCGCCGCCCGCTGGCGGCGGCGCAGCCCGGCTGGGATCGGCCCTCCAGCGCCGGGCCAGCCTTCTCGCGACGGTCATCGCTCTTGGGGCATCCCTGGCCGTGTGTCTCTTGGGCCTGCGCTTCTTCTTCGAGCCGAGGGAGCCCCTGCGCACCCAAGGAGTCTCGACCGCCGCCCGCCAGCTTGCGAAGCGCCACACCGCGCTCTGGGCGGACCCGGAGCTTCGCCAAGGCCAACTCGATCGCATGCGTAGCACGAATGCGGAATGGGATTTCATGGGGCGCAGCTTCCTAGTTTGGTCCCTCGCCAACCTCAGCCTCCGAGATCCGAGCACCCAGGCTGAGAACCTCGTCGTGATGGATCGCATCATCGACGAAACGCTGAAGCTAGAGCGCGAGCGCGGAATGTTCCACTTCCTGATGCCCTATGCTCAGCGAGGGGACTTCGTGACCGCGCCGGCGCGCAGCCAGTTCCTCGACGGCGAGATCGCGCTGATGTTGGGCTTGCGCAGAATGGTCGCGGAAAAAGCCGAGTACCGCGCTCCTCTCGAGCAGCGCGTGCGTGTCATGGCTGAGCGCATGGGGAAGAGCCCGGTGCTATCCGCGGAAAGCTATCCCAACGAATGCTGGACCTTCTGCAACACCATCGCCCTGGCGGCGATGCGGGTTGCAGACCATTTGGACGGTTCGGATCACTCGCGGCTGCTGCGGCGCTGGGTCGCAACCGCGAAAAACAACCTCGTCGATCCCGAAACGGGTTTGCTCGTCTCTAGCTACACCGTGGACGGCAAGGTGCTCGACGGTCCCGAAGGCTCGAGCATCTGGATGAGCGCCCACGCGTTGCAGATCATCAATGCTGAGTTTGCTGGCGATCAGTATCGCCGCGCGCGCGCCGAACTCGGCAAGGAGTTCGTGGGCTTTGGCTACGCCAGCGAGTGGCCCGCATCCTGGCAGAATGGAGCTGACGTGGACTCGGGCCCGGTCATCCCGGTCCTGGACGCTAGCGCCGGCTCCAGCGGCTTGGCCTTCGTCGGCGCGGCCGCCTTTGATGACCAGCGCTACTACCAGTCCCTCAGTCGAGCCATCTTGCTCGGTGGCTTCCCTCTGCGAGAGCAAGACACCTTGCGCTTCGCCGCTGGCAACCAAGTCGGGGACGCCGTGCTGCTGTACTCGACACTGCTTGGCCCCGCTTGGGACCGTATCAACGCGGGGAGCGATAGGTGAAGCACTCGCCGCCAGCTGACCCTGATTGCGAGGCCGCGCTGCAGCCCGACGCAACCTCACAAAATGGTGTGTCGCCCAAAGCACTGCTCGCCGTCGCGCTGGGTCTCGGACTCACTTTTGCGCTCGCGCACCTCGCGGGCCTGCGCGACAGCATCAGCATTCTCTCCGGCACCCTGCCGGCCACTGCCGGCAGCTACGGATCATCGGTCTTGCGGGGCCTGCTCTACCTCGTGTTGTACGCCAGCGCGGTGTTGGTGGTGCCGACCTTCGTTCTGGCTGCGGGGCTTCTGACCGCCCATGCCGCGATCAAACGCTGAGCGGGCAACGCCTGCGAGGTTCCAGCCACCCTGGAAAGGGCGCTGGAGTGTACAGACTCATGTACGCTAGCGGGATGGTCCGAAGACTGTCTCGAGGAATGCGAATCCATCCGCGAATCGGCGATCGCCACAATCGCCTCTCCCAGACAGCGCTCCTCCACGCGTCAGCCGTACTGCTGACCTCGCTGCTGCTGATCGCGTGCAGCAAGCCGGGAGCAGGTGCAGAATGTGCCAAAACGGATCAAGCGGGCGGGCCTCGCTGCGCGAAGGGCCTGGTTTGTTACACCGCCGGGAGTGGCCCGGGGACTTGTCTGAGCAAGGCCAAAGCCCACGAGCGTTGTCGGGCCAGCGATCGCTGCCGCATCGGCGGTGGCTGCACTTATCATGCCGGCATCGGCAACTGCATCAGCACCGAACCAGCAGATTGTCAGAAGAGCGAGGCTTGCCGCAAGCGAGGTAAGTGCACCCTGCGTCGGAAGGCTTGTGTGGCGGCGACCGACGCGGATTGCAAGCAGTCGGCTTTGTGCAAAGAGCGGGGCCTGTGCAAAGTGCAGCCGGATTTGGTCGCCGGCATGTGCGTCAAAGGGCCGTGACCGCTAGCCCCCGATCCCTCAGCATGAGGCGCTGACGCCGATGCCGCGCAGGCAAAAACGCCGAAGCAGTGCTGCGCTGCCATGAACACGATTTTTTCGCGTTTTGGCTTGGCGGTCAATGCAGGCATTGCCCGCACATCTGGCTCTCGGTCCGAGGTCAACGTTCTCGTCGATTGTGCCCATTCGACGCTTTCCCCCGCGGCGACGATGAGCCAAGAAACGGCTTGGAGAGCAATATGCAGCAGGACACCCAGCTGACGCGAATGGGCTTCGATTTGAGCGAAGAGCAACTGATGATCGGCGCCGCCGCGCGAGGACTTCGCACAGCGCCGCCTGGCACCCAAAGCTGCCGAGCGGGGACCGCACTGGCGTGTTCCCCCTCGAAGAGGTGCAAGAAGCCGCCAACCTTGGTCTGCTGGCAATGAAGGTGCCCGCAGAAGTCGGAGGAGCAGGCACGGACAACGTGGGCTTCGCGCTGGCAATGGAAGCCATCGCCGCGAGCTGTGTTTCGACGGCAACCATCGTCGCCTCCAGCAACCTCACGGCGAAAGTCCTGTTCGATCACGGTAGCGAAGAGCAGCGTGAGCGACTGTTGGGGCCTTTCCTTCGCGGGGAGTCCGGGCCCCGCGGCGTTTGCCCTCAGCGAACCCGCCTGCGGCTCCGACGCAGCGGCCCTCACCACAAAGGCACGCCTCGAAGGCGACGAGTGGATCCTCGACGGCGAGAAGATGTGGATCACCAGCGGCGGCCACGCCGGCGTCACATTGGTATTCGCCCGCACGGGCGGTCCCGGCCCCAAAGGCATCAGCTGCTTTGCTGTGGAGAAAGACGCGCCGGGTTTTCGAATCGGCAAACACGAGGACAAGATGGGACAGCGAGCTTCCGGTACGGTCGCGCTTTCCTTCGAAGGCTGCCGCGTGCCCGCCGCCAACATGATCGGGCCCCGGGACGGCGGCTACCCCATCGCCCTCGAGTCCCTCACCGAAGGTCGTGTTGGTATTGCCGCGGTCTGTGTCGGTATTGCGGAATCCGCGCTCGCCGAGGGGCTCAGCTATGCCAAGGACCGTCGGGCTTTTGGCCAGCGAGTCGCGGACTTCCAGAACTCGCAATTCGCCTTCGCGGATTCGCGGATGAACCTCGACGCCGCATGGCTGCTCACGCTCCGGGCCGCCAAACTCGTCGACGCTGGCGAGCGCGCGGCAGCGGAAACGAGCATGGCCAAGCTGTTCGCTTCCGAAGCGGCGAGCAACATTGTTGACTGCATGCTTCAACTGCATGGCGGGTATGGCTATTCGACGGAGTTTTCCATCGAGCGGCTGTACCGCGACGTGCGGGTGACTCGGATCTACGAAGGCACCAGCGAGGTTCAGCGCTTGCTCATCGCGCGAGACGTGTTGAGCAGCGGCTGACGCCCATTGTATTCGCCGGGGGCGTCGAGTTGGAGGTTTGGGTTTTTAGGGTCGTGTCTCTAGGTCGACCGGGTGCACTAATCTCGAACCGGCGCCCGGGAGGCCTTTTCGAGCATGCGCCTACTGGGTCAAGAGGATGCGGAACTGACGCGTCATCGAGCGAGGGCTTCCGTAGCCACTGTAGTTCTTGGCGCAGCGCCCGCTGCCGTCGACGTTGGCAAATAGCGGGATGCTCGGTGATTGGCAGCCCGCGGCACCCAATCGGTCTTGATCGTAGCCGCCGTCGAATTCGATGAAGCGCAGCTTCGGAAACTCGCGGTCATACTTGCCTGCCCGCACATGGTTCTTGAACACCTTGCAGGGCTTGCACCAGGACGCGCCAACGTAGAGCAGCGCCTGACGTCCCTCCGAAGCCGCGCTCTTGGTTTCATTTGCAAAAACCGTAGCCAAGTCTCCAGCCGGAGCCCGGCGGATCTGAGTGCCCACGCGCTGCTCCAGTTCCGGATCGCCCTTGGGCGCAGAGCCCTTGCACGCCAGCAGCGCTGCCAGCACGGCCAGGGCTGCCCCGAGCCGCGGCTGCGACCTGGCGCTCGGTCGCCGGCTCGAATGGCGCTCGGACCTCTGTGCTGCAGGCTTTGCCACGCTGCGCAGGGTAAGACTCGAAACCACGCCCGTCTAGGCCGGGACACCCAGCGCGCCCCTCAGTCGCGCTGGGTGTGTGGGCTCGAGCATCGCGGCGTCATCGACCGGAACGGAAGTGAGATGGCCAGCGCGCCGGCGACCCATCGGGGAAGCATGTCGGAAACGCTAGCGCGCGGTGTTCTACCGGGCAAGCGACCGAGAGTCACACGGCTCTGCGTTGAAGCACCGGTTGTACCTCGTCGAAGGGCGCGGCGCTGGAGGATCGCTGCGACGCAGCCAGACACGGCGCGTCCTGACACGTTGTCGTGCTAACTCCGTCGGCGAGAGAACGCAGACTCCGCCAGCCAAGAGTTGCCTTCGTGTTCCTCGAGTCGCATTCATGCGACTAGGGCCCGGCTGGAGAACGCCTTCCAACCCCTTTCAATGCTAGCATCCACACGGGAAGTGCGCGGCACGAGGTTTGCTCGGAGAACCAGGCATGAAACGAAGTGCTTCGTTGATCAATGGGCCCCTGACACGACTTGCTGTCGTGTCGGTATTCGTGGCGTGCGTCGGATGTGGCGGGTCGGATGACAGCGAGGGTGGTGCCGCCGGCGCCGGTGGGCTTCCCGCCAGCGGAGGCTCCACGAGTGGAGGCGCAGCAGGAGGTGGCGCCGCAGCCGGCGCTGGGGGCGCAGCAGGAGGAGGCGCCACGGCCGGCGCTGCGGGTGCCGCCGGCGGCGGCGCTACGGCCGGTGCAGCAGGAGGTGGTGCTGCAGCTGGGAGCTCGGGTTCCGCTGGGAATGGTGGAACGCCCAGCGGCAGCGGCACCCTGATCTTCTTTGACGATTTCGAAAAGGCGGTGCTGAAGCAGCCGCCAACCAAAGACAAGATCGATGCGCCCGCGGGCTACGGCTGGTGGGGAAACTGCTCTGGAAACTGCACCGAAGTATCCGCAGAGCAGTCACGATCCGGTGGCCGCGCGCTGAAGTCGTACCTGAACCGGCTGACTAGCAACGTCTCCTATCGCACTGAAGCGGTCCCCCGGGGCGAGGCCCGCGACAACGTATTGGAAGGTGTGGACTATTGGTACGGCATGAGCGTCTTCGTGCCGGTTGGACATCAGACGGACGCGCTGAGTGGCGATACGGTGGTGCAGTGGCATCACGGCTCTGGCGCAACTCCGGGCTGCTCCTCCGGTGGAAACCCGCCCTTGCATCTCAGAATTGCAGGGACCAATTGGGTGGTTCGTGCCAAAGCCAGCCCAGATGTCGTGAACGACTGCAAGAGGACGGACAAGATCGTTTTCGAGAAGGACCTGGGGGCCGTCACGAAGGGCGGCTGGACAGACTGGGTGTTTCACGTCGTTTGGTCGCCGAAAGCCGATGGGCGCCTCGAGGTCTGGATGAATGGAAAGCTGGTCGTGGACTATTCTGGCCCTACGGACTACGGGAACGCTGGAGGCAGCTGGATGAAGCTTGGCCTGTACAAGACCGCCTGGCGCAAGCCACCCAACGGCAAGAACTACGATGCGAACATCGTCGAACGCACCTTCTTTCACGACAACGTGAGAATCGCCAAGGGCAAGGGGTCGCTCTACGGGTTGGTCGATCCGAGCAAGTAGCTGTCGCTGCGTGATGCGAGCTGCTGCGCAGTCTTCTGCGGTCCTCGTGTTCAGCCCTGGGTTCGGCGCACGATGGAGCCCCGGCCGCCGCTATTCGCCGAGGGGCGGGCAGACCGCGTTGCACAGCTTCGCGTTGAAACACTCGCTGTACTTCGTCGAGGGGCACTTGTAGCAGTTGCCGACCTTGCGGTCCGGGCTGAGGATGACGGCTCCATCGGAGCACTGGAGCTCGCCCAAGCACGAGTTGTCACACAGAGTCGGATTCGGGCACGTGCCCTCGCCCCAAAGGCAGCCGCCGCACTCCGTCTTGGTGATGCCGGTCTCGCAGGACAGATAAAGCTCGGCACCCTCCACCAGGTCGCAGCTGCAGGTTTCGACCAGGCCCCCTTCGCCCGCGGTGCACGTGCCTTGGGTGCAGCCGCCTCCAACGGGACAGGTCTGGAGCAGCGTTCCAGGGTTGCCGCATGAGTCGGCTGAGTGCACGGCATTGCCGACGCAGATCTTGCCAACGCCCGGCACACAGGCTGTTGGCAAACAGGCGCCGTTCTGGCAGCCATGCTCGCAGTCTTCGAGCTTGTTGCCGGTGACCGGCGGCGCGCCTGGACAGCCTCCCACAATCTCGTGGACCGCCTTGCCGACGCAGGTCTTGCCCGTCGGTGCGGGCACGCAGGGCAAACAACCCGCCTTGTTGCAACCGCTGGGGCAGTCCTCGCTGATCTCGGGCTGCACGTTGCCGCAGCTATCGACCCAATGAATGTCACCCAGGAAGCACTGCAAGGAGTTGTTCTTGGTGCATGCTGAGTTCGACACACACTTCGCGGAGCCGGCACTGAACTCGCAGGCGTCGGGGCAATCTTGGACTTTCGCACCCAGCCCTTGGCAGCTGTCGACGGAGTAGATATTGCCGTCGAAACAAGCAGTAGAAGTATTGGGCGTACACGACTTGCACGCGCCGCTGTCACAACCCGCGGCGCAGACCTGCTCGGCGTTTTCTAGGTTTCCGCAAGAGTCGAGGGAAAACACCGTATCCCCAATGCACTGCTTCGACGCGTTGGGGGTGCAATTGTCGGCTACGCAGCTGCCGCTCGCGCAGCCCTTGACGCAGCTCTCCTGGAGCTTGCCCTGGTTGCCGCAGCTATCAATCGGATACACGTCGTTGCCGACGCAGAGTTGGCCGGCATCAGGAACGCAGTCCACGCACTGCCCTTGATGGCAGCCCTTGGGGCAGGTCGTGAGCGGTGTTTTGGCTTGGTTGCACGTATCCAGGCCCACCAGCTCGCTGCCGTCACAGAGTACGGCGACCTTGCAACCACTTCCTGCACCGCCCGTACCGGGGTCACCGGCTTGGGCATCGGTGCAAGCGCTGACTGTGTAGCCCATGCCCAGCATGGCCAGGGCGAGAGTGCCCAGGCTGTGGATGGCGCTGTGTAGACGATTGCGATGCATGGTCTGGTCCGATGTGGTGGAAGTTGCGACGCGGGCTCGCTGGATGCTCTTCGGGAGGCCAGCGAATCCACGCCGCTGCAGGTTAGGTCACGCGCGCGGTCCGCGCTTACGGAAGGGCGCACTTCAGTGTGGCGCAAAGCTGCGCGTCGTAGCACACGCTCTTATTCGTCGACGGGCAGCCCGAGCAATCGCCGAGCCAGCCGCCGCCAACGATAATGCCGCCGTCTCCGCAGGTGAACTCGCTCAAGCAAGCGGCGTTGCACAGCGTCGGGTTCGGGCAGGAACCCCCATTGAAGCAGCCGGTGCAGTTGGTTTGCGTCGTACCTGTGATGCACTGGATCCCGTCGTTGTTGGTGCACGTGCACGTTTCCGCGCCGCCACCCCCGGTGCCACCCGCGCCGCCGGTGCCCACGCCGCCGGTGCCGCCACCGCCGCCGCTACCCGTGGGATTACACGCACCCTTGGTGCAACCCGTCGGGCACGCCTGGATCAAGGTTCCCGCTTTGCCGCAAGAGTCCACGTTGTGCACCGCGGAGCCGACGCAGATACGGCCCACGTCAGGCACGCAACCCGGAGGCAAACAAGCGCCGTTCGCGCAGCCGTTGGCGCAATCTTCCAGCTTGTTCCCAGGCGTGGGAGCCACGCCTGGGCAGCCCCCGAGCAGTTCGTGGACGGCGTTGCCCACGCAGGTCTTGCCCGCGGGGGTCGGCACGCAGGGCAGGCAGCCCGAGGTGTCGCAGCCGCTGGGGCAGTCCTCGCTGATGTCCGGCTGGATGCCGCCGCAGCTGTCGACCCAGTGAATGTCGCCCAGGAAGCAAGTCAGGGAGCTGTTCTTGGTACACGTCGTATTCGTCACGCACTTGACGCTGCCGCCGCTGAACTCGCATGTGTCGGGACAGTCTTGAGCGATGGGTCCGAGTCCCTCGCAGCTGTCCAGGGAGTAGATGTCGCCGCCGAAGCAGGCCGTGAAGGCGTTGGGCGTGCAGGACTTGCACGCTCCATTTTCACAACCAGCTTTGCAGATCTGCTCGGCGTTCTCTCGATTGCCACAGGAGTCGACGGAAAAGACCGTGTCCCCAACGCAGGTCTTCGCCGCTTTGGGCGTGCAGCCCGCCGCGATGCAGCTACCGCTCGCGCAACCGTTGGGGCAGCTTTCTTTGAGGGCGCCCTGGGTGCCGCAACTGTCAATTTCGTACACGTCGTTGCCGACGCAGATCTGCCCCGCGCCCGGTACACAATCCACGCAGTCGCCCTGATGACAACTCTTGGGACACGCCGTGAGCACCTGCTTCACCTGGCTGCAGGTATTCAGGGTCGCGACGTTTTGTCCGTCGCACAGCACCGCGAGGGGGCATGCGCCTGCACCACCAGCGCCGCCGGCTGCACCTGCACCCTGGCCGGACTGGGCATCTGAGCAGGCCACCCCCGAATACACCGAGACGAAAAGGGTCAGGGCGATTCCAGAAAGGGTGCGTACCCGGCGACCAAACGCCGGAAAAAGGTCGTGTTTCATTCTAAGGACTCCAGGTTGCTTGCGTCAGGCCGCAGAACTCTGCTGCACATCTAGACCAAACGAGGCATCGCCGCGAAACGTCACGCGAAGGCTAGCGGGCGCCGCACTTTGGTCAAGGCGCGGGCACTGTCCGGGGGTGGTAATAGTCAGATGTGGCCGGCCCCATCGACGGTTTTGACGTCAAGAACGCCGAGCGCCTCGCCCAGAGGGCGCTGTCGGGGCCGCCGGCTGCCTTCATGCACCTGGTCAACGCGATTTGGCCTGAAATGATGAGCTTGCTCGCCACGAGTCGGCGCCTGCGGCTTCTGGCGCAGAGCGAGGACGACCGCCGCGAGATCGCAGTGACGGTGATCGAGAAGCTGAGCCGCAACGACCTGCACGGCTTGCGCTCATATCAAAGCTGGTGCGAGCGACACCCGGACAAGACCTTCCACGATTGGATCAGGATCGTCTTGGCGAACGCTGCGCGAGATCATCAGCGCGGCCACCGCGCCCAAAAGGAAGCCGAACCGCCCTTGAGCCCCGTGCGCGTGCTGAACGAGTTTACGCTGACCCTGCCCGTCGACGAGCGAGGAACTCGTCCTCCGGTCACTGCCGCGCAAACTGCACGTCAGCTGCTCGAATTTGCTCAGCAGCGCCTGCCCCCCGCTCAATACGCAGCCCTCACGGCCTGGCTGCGCGGCGAAAGCTTCGAAGAAATTGCGGCGGGAGCCGATATCGGTCAAGCGGAAGACGCCCGCAAGGCCGTCCGCGCCGCAGTGGCGTCTCTGCGACGCGAGTTTTCCGGGAGCTGATCGAGGCCTGCGCGGCATCCCGAAGTGAATTGGTTAGGTGGGGCCTTCCTCGCCTCTTTCCTGTCCCCGGTGCCGCCCAACCCGCGCGCGCCTCGAGCCCCGCGGTTCCGTCGCCACCCGTCAGCGACGCCGTCGTAGCAAAGCGAGCCAAGGCGCCTGCGGCCGTTGCTCCACTCGATGCCGCAGTGCCGCCCGCCGACCCCATCCGCGATCCTCGCCTCCCCGGTAGTTACCGCGACAACTCCGCGTCCACTGCTGTGCACACGCCCGACCGCAAGCTGTTGAGAAGAAAAACGCGGTCTGGTCCACCCGACCACCCGAACACTCCCGCCTTCCACGCGACCAACCCCGTGCGCAGGAAGACCGGGAATCGCGCAGAGCGCAGCCTAGTTCGGATTTGGTATGGCAGAGCGTACCGTTCACTTACTTCCGTCTACTTCGGGAACAACGCGCGAAACGCATCCGTACCAAGAAATGACTCGTTCATGAGGCGGGGTAATCGACGTCCCGTTCGGTTCAATGGCGGAGGTCAGAAATGAAAAAGCATATTGGCGGAGCCTGGTTGATGACATCTCTGATGATCGTCGGCTGTGGCAGTGAATCCAGTTCTGCAAACGGGCCCGATGATGCAGGGACCAACACCGGTGGCTCGTCGGGCTCTGGAAGTGGGGGCGCGAGCGGCGGGGGCGCAGGCAGTGGAGGCGCGAGCAGTGGAGGCTCTTCCGGAAACGGTGGCTCTGCGGGCAGCGCGGGCGCGTCGGGCAGTGCGGGCGCGTCGGGCAGTGCGGGCGCGTCGGGCAGTGCGGGCGCGTCGGGTAGTGGCGGATCGGGCGGTGCGGCGGGTGGCGGCGGAACCGGCGGAACCGGAGCGGACGGTGCCCAGCTGCTAGGTCAATCGACGGCTCCTGGCTACCCCAGCTTCAGGAAGCTGGACGTTGACGGGAGCGTGATTGCGGTCACTAGCGGCTCCGCTCTGTGGCGACTACCGACGACGGGAGGCAAAGTGCTCAAGGTGAGCGGGTTCACCGGCAGCACCAAGCTGGTCAAGCTGGGCGCAGGTAACGCGTATACGCTTGATGACGTGGGGCCCGCGGTGCTTCGTCGGACGTCGTTGACGACCGGCGCCGTAACGGATTTGGTCACGGGAATGTGGAGTGGCTCCGAGCTGGATGTCGATGGGAGCACCATCTTTTGGTCAGGAGGTATCGACGGAGTGGGTTCGGTCGAGAGTTCGGGCACGGGAAAGGTTTCATACGGCCAGGTAGGATGGGGGCGAACGATTGCTGGTCACAATGGCTTCGCGTATTTCAGTGATATCAACTTCAAGGAACTGCATCGCACCCCGACGGCCGGCGGCGTCCGTGAGACAATCGCCAAGAATGTGAAGGTCGTCGAACTTGCGGAGAACGATACGCAGCTGTTCTACGCAACCGAGGGTGGGACGGTGGGTCGCATCGACAACAAGAAGCTGACGCCGCTCTCAACGGCGGCGGGAACAGTGACCAGCCTGAGCGCCGACGCTGCGAACTTGTACTACATTAGCACCAGCGGTATTCGTAGCATTCCAGTGACCGGTGGTCCGGCAACCGAGTTCCACGCGACCTCGGACGCACACGATGCTGTCGTCAAAGATGGCTTCGTCTACTGGAGTACAAGCAAGGCGATCTACCGCAAAGCGGCGAAGTAGCGCGTCTTCGGTGCAACGCGCCAACCTTGCTTGAGCCCTGTTGTCGAACTTGACCGGCACAAAACGCTGAAAGCAGGACTCTAGCTGGAACCGTAGTCGTACGTTTCCGCCGACCGTGCCGCGCGCCAGCCCACGCCCCTGCTTGCGCCCGAGGGGCCTAGGGCACGAAGAGAATCGCCATCGCCGACGCGCCCTGGAGCTGCCAGATGCGCCGCCCCAGGAGCAGCGGGGCTCTTGATGGATGTCAACTTTTGGCGCGAAACTCGGTGGTGTCGTGCCACAGCTCGGCTACAAACGGGCGTTCCCGACGGCCACGAGATTGACGCCCCGCTCGGCGCGCGGCATGCGCTGATGCACAGATTCGAAAATAGCGAGGACCCATGCTCCCCAAACAGCCCGCAGACTACCGAACGCTACTCTGGGTGTTCATTCTGACGCCTGGCCTGGCCGTGGCGCATTATGTCCGCCCGGACCTCCGCTGGGTGTTGTTCCCCTTCAGCATGTACTTCGCGGTGAGCTGCGCGGTCATCGCGCACAACCACATGCACCGCCCCACGCTGAAGACGAAGTCCGCCAATCGCTTTTTCTCGCACTGGATTTCGGTCTTCTACGGCTACCCAGTGTTCGCGTGGACGCCGACCCATAACCTGAACCACCACAAGCTCATCAACAAGCACGGCGACGCGACGATCACCTGGCGCTTCACCAACAAGCACAACGCCTTGGTGGCCAGCACCTACTTCTTCGTCTCGGCCTACTACCAGGGTTTCTGGATCAAGGATTTCATCCGCCAGGCGAAGGAGCGGAACCCCGCGCTCCACCGTCGCATTATCACTCAATACGTGGTGACCTACGGCACCCACATCGCCTTTGCGGTGCTCGCCATCGTGCTATTCGGCTTGTCTGAAGGCCTCGCGGTCTACGCTTTCGGCGTGGGCATCCCGGCGTTCTTCGCGCTGTGGACGGTGATGCTCTTCAACTACACCCAGCATGTGCACACGGATCCCTGGTCGAAGAGGAACCACTCCCGGAACTTCACCGGGAAGTTCTTGAACTTCCTGCTCTTCGGCAACGGCTATCACACCGTTCACCACGATCAGGCGAACCTGCATTGGGCTGATGCCGCCGCCGCTCATGACAAGATCAAGGACGAGATCGATCCTCGGCTGTGCCATCGGAGTATGTGGTGGTTCTTCTTCCAACAGCACGTGCTTGCGCTGTTCATTCCCAGCCTCGGCACGGTACAGGTGGGGCGCGCGCCCTTCGATTGTCCCGAAGAGGAACGAAAGCCCGACGCCCCTGAGCTGATGGATGTGCAAGCCGCCACCGCCGACGGGCAGGTCTGACGGACCCCGTGGCGCTCTTCGAGTTCACCGACGAATTCCTGACCACCGTCCAGCACTGGGACGGGACGATGGGTGCTCCCAGCCCCGAGAACCGGAAGATCAACCGGATCCGCGTGTACAAGAACCCCTTCGTGGAGCACGTACTGGCGAGCTCCCATCCGGTCCTCCCGGGCGTGTGGTTCGGCTGGGCGGTCGCCTACGGAGCCTTCCTCGCGCTCTCGTCCGGACCCCGAATAGCGGCGCACATCGGGCTATTCGGAGCGGGCATGGTTGGCTTCACGCTGCTCGAGTACGTGCTGCACCGGTTCGCGTTCCACTGGGACGCCGGAAATGACGAGAAGGCGCGCATTCGCCTCTTTCTCATGCACGGGCTCCACCACCAGTTCCCGAACGACCGCTTGCGCCTGGTTGCTCCACCGCTGATGAGCTGGCCCATTGGCATCGTGCTCTTCGCTCTATGTTGGCTGCTGCTGCCGCCGACCCAAGCGTTCATCCTATTTGGCGGTATCAGCGCCGGGTACTTGTTCTACGACTGGACGCACTACTACACGCACCACTTTCGGAATCCGAAAACGCGCGTCGGTAAGCTCTTGAGGCGAGCTCACGCGGTCCACCACTTCAAGCTCTTCCATCTGAACATGGGCATCAGTTCGCCGTTGTGGGATTGGTTGTTCGGAACCTTCGCCTGGTCGGAAGAGACGATGAAAGCCGCTCTCCAGGAAACGAAGAAACTGGAAGCAGAGAGCGAAGCAGCGGAACGCCGCGCCCTGGCGCACGCAGGGCGCCACGAGACGCTGCCGCGCTAGCCACGGGTCGTGTTGTGCCCGGGTTGTCAGAACCGCAATCGCACGTTGCCGCCCGCAGTCCCGGGCGCCAGCCACACGCCTCCGCTAGCGCTTGTTGAGCCAGACGGCACGGAGAGGATCGCGACCGCCGACGCCGTGATGGCGATGGCTCCGGCGGCTCCCAGCCCGCCAGCGAGACCGATGCTGCGGTTCTTGCGCGAGTTGAGGGGCCCCGGGTCGAAACTGGGATCTTCGTTGCAGACCAGATCGGACCCGCAGCGTTTGACGAGCTGATTGCGCGCATCGATCGCATCAAAGACGAAGAACACCGCGACGCCCGTAGCCACGATGCCGCCTCCGCCGACCACCCAAGCCCAAGTTGGCACCTCCCCCGCGGGCTGATCTTTCGTGGTGTCCTTCTGAGGCGTCTTCGGGTCGGTTTTCGCGGGAGCTGGGGCTTCTGGCTGCTCGGGCACGCGCTTCAGCTGGACCTCCAGTCGCGCCGTTTCACCGGGCTTCAGCTCGACGTTGTGGGTCGACTGCTCGAAGCCGGGTGCTGACACCGTGATCTTGCGCGTACCCTGATCGAGGGGAACCGCTTCTTCCAGCGGCAAGCTGCGTCCCGACTCTTGCACGTCGACGCCCTCTGGAGCATCTGCAACCACCACGAACAGGCGTGGGAGTTTTGGCTGTAGCTTGGCGATACCCGCTCTGGCGATCTCATCTAGCGCGCGTCGCCGCTTCTCGAGCCGGGTCTCGCGGTTCACCACGACCGCGCGCTGATACAACGCCCAGGCGGACGCGGTCTTGCCGTAGTGCTCGGCACACTTGGCCAAGTTCAGCACCGTGCTTGCCGACGTATGTCGCGCCAAGCTGGCGCGGAACTTCGCGCAGCCTCCGTCCCAATCGCCTTGGGCGATCAGCTCTCGGCCTTTGCGAAAGAGCGCCGCGGCGGCGGGGTCGACCTCTGTTGGGTCCGCCTGGGCTGCTGCGGTGCCCGCAACGGAAATGGCAATCGTCGTCGCGGCGAGGCGCGATAGCTGAAGGGTTGCTGGTGCAAGTAAGGACCGTGTGCCTTTCTTGGCGGGCTCACAGCTCATCGAGAGGATCATAGCCTCCCTTGGGCTTGTCCGTCCCCGAAGCTGGTGCGGGGGGCTGCTTTGGACCGGCCTTGGGCCGTGCCGGTGCGGGAGTTGGTGAACGAGCGGGCTTGGCCGTCTTGGTCCGCCCGGCGGCTTTGCTTGCCGGCGGAGGCTCGGCACTTGGCGTCGGCGCGGCGGGCTCGGCGCTTGGCGTCGGCGCGGCAGCGGACGCCTCCGTGCTCTGCTTTTCCGCCGCCGTCGTGGTTTCCGATGCTGGCTTCTGCAAGGCGGCTGCGTGGGACGTCTCAGCAGAACTCGCTTCGAGGGGGCCAGCTCTCGTCGGGCTGCTGATGGCCACGCGCCAGAGCGCGATGCCACCGAGCAGCACCACCGCGGCGACGGCAGCCGTGATGACCCAAACTCGGGATTGGGCGGTGTTTTTTGCTCGCGGGCCCACCACACCGGTCGTGCTGTCGCCCCCGGGCAACGCGGCCGTGGCGCTGAAGGGGTCCGTGGCCTGCGCGTCGGCAGCGCGGGTCAGCAAGATCGGCGGTGGCTCGAGCTCCAGCGCCTCAGCAAGCCCGAGCAACATCGTGATGGCTGAGGAATAGCGATCGGCGGGGTCCTTCGCCGTGGCCCTGGAGAACCAAGCGTCGAAGCCCGCTGGCAGTTGCACCATGTGGTGTGCCGCCCGCGCCGTTGCGCTCTCCGTCGCGCCCTCCATGACTTGACTCATGAAGCGATAGATCGTCGCAGCGTCTCTCAGCTCCGGCTCCCAATAGGCGTGCCCCACCAGCAATGCGAAGGCGAGGTGACCCAGGGAGTAGAGATCGGCGCGGTGATCGATCAGCGCATCCCCGGTGAGCTGCTCGGGCGCCATGTACAGCGGTGTGCCCACGACTTGCGTCGTTTGCAGCGGCCCAGTAGCGGTCTCGAAGACCTTGGCGACACCGAAATCCAGCAGCTTCAAATGCGGCGAACCGTCGTCGCGCTTGGTGACGAAGATGTTTTCCAGCTTGAGGTCTCGGTGGGCGATGCCCTCGGAGTGGACCTTCTGCAGCCCCGCGGCGACCTGCGACAGGTACACGAGCACTTCGGCCGGCGGGATCCGCCCACGGCGAGTCAACTCCGCGCCCAGGTCTTCACCCCTGAGCAGCTCCATCACCAAGAAGTCGGCGCGGGTCTTCTGATCCACGCCCGCGTCGATGGTCTCGACGATGTGATCGCTCTCCACCCTGCCCGAGACCGTTGCCTCTCGGCGAAAGCGGTCGCGGGTGACCGCGTCCAGCGCCACCGAGGGCAGCAGCATCTTGAGCCCCCGGCGCCGGTTGGTCTGTTTGTCCAGGACCTCGTACACCGCCCCCATGCCGCCCTGCTTGATGCGGCGCACCACCTCGTAGCGGTCGCCGATCACGGCCCCCGGCAGCAGCTGCAGGAGAGAGGGGTCAGGTCCTGGCATGATTTGCCCGATCAAGCCGAAAAGTGCCCGTATCTACGTTCAGCCGACCCGAGACCTTCCGGTTTGGGGACCCTAGCACCCCCACAAGCCTAAGCACGGCGCCCGAAGATTACAAAAACGGTGAAATCAACCATTTGAGTCTGAGCGGAATTGGGGCGGCCGTGTGGCTCAACCAGCACCGGTCCTCGCACTTCGGCGTGGAAGCGCTCCCCGCCTTGCAATGAACTCGGACGTCTACGAACAGCGTTTCCTCGCGAATCTGACCCAGGTTCTAGGGCCACTGTCAGAAGAGAACGCCCGCGCCGCCCGTGGCTTGTTCCGCCGTTGGCTAGGCGCAATCATCGGCGACGGTGATTGATGAGACGGTGCCTGCTTGGATCTGAGCACAGGCGTTTCCGGAGAACGTGAGCACGCCAGCGGTGACCGTGAAATCCGTACTCGCAACTGGTACTCCGTCGAGTCGAGCTTGCACTTGCAACGGCTGGGCAGGCGCGGACGGAAGAATGAATTGGCAATCGGTAGCACTGGCGGCAACGGCCGCGAGCGACCCAGTCAGGCCCGCCGCGTTGGGTCCGTCGTAGTACCGGACGGCCCCGGAGCGAGCACGCCCTCCGGCATCCGCCATCTTGTTCAAGGCGTCCTGGAGCGCAGGAATCCCGGAAGTATTGCCGCTGCTATCCGGGCCCACGATGCCGATCACGAACGTGTCCGTGCCGCCGGATCGTAGGGAGCTGATGGCAGCCACGGTTGCTGCGACGGTAGCGCCGCAGTTCGGCTCGGGCAGGCCGTCTGTGACCAGAACCACGAAGCGATCACGACTCGTTGATATGGAACCGAGATAGGTTGCCGCGGTTGCGAGCGCATCCGGCGTCGGCGTTTCACCCGCGCGCGGGTCGGCCGCCACGAGTCGCGTCAGAATCCCGCTCGATGTTCCGAGCGCGAGCCCGATGTCGGGACTGCTGGCGACCTTACAGTTGAACAATTCGCTCGTGCCGTCCATTTCAGGAAAGGTGAGCAGGCCCATGAGCGAACCGGACAACGTAGGGAGCACCGAGTTGAGGGCGCTCTTCAGCTCCGTCCAACGGCCGTTACTGGTTCCGGTGGCCGGCCAATCCATGCTTCCGGATCGGTCGATCACGAACAGGAATTCGGCGTCGCTTGGAACGACCGCGAGCGTTTCATTGTACGGTACACAAGCGTCATTCCCTGCATCACTCGACGCATCGGGGGCATCGCTGCCTGCGTCCTTGGTCTCGCTCGACGCATCCCAGGCATCGTTTCCGGCGTCGCCCGCATCACTTGACGCGTCGGGAGCAGCATTGCCGGCGTCGCTTGATCCATCGGAGCTACCATCATGAGTATTGCCCGACGCATCCGACGCGTCGCTGCCGGAAGCATTGGCATCGTTTTCCGCATCACCCGTTTCCTGTTCCGCGTCCCGGGGCGCCGCCATCCATCGAGTTGGCATCGGCAGATGTGCTTGCGTCAGAGCCACCCTCGCCGAGGCCGTTTCCGGGCGCTGTGTCTGACGAGGAGCATGCCCCGAAGCTCCCTAGGAGCAAGAGTGTGCAGAGCGAGCGCACCTTATGATGTTACCTCATGTCCCGGACAGGAACCACCGAGCATCCCTCGCGCCATCCAGGCCGCTGGCGAGGTGGTAGTCGGTGCAGTTCCGTGCAGGCCCATCTTCGGCGCTCGGTCTTCAGCCTGCGTTTGGTTCGGTGAAATACTACGACGGCAGCTCATCCGATAGCTGGCGCAGCATCATGCGATCGTAGGCCTCGGGAGCCAATCGGGAGAGCCACACGGCCACTTTGCCTACAGGAGAGAGCACCAGGCTGCTGCGCTCTTTCTTCGCAGCAGCCACGATGGCGTCGGCGACGCTCTGGGCGGTGGCCTCCTTTCCTACACGCGTGCGGCCGCGTTCTACCTTTTCACCGGCGGCGCCGAGCGCTCGCTGCTCGAAACCCGTTTGGGTGAACGACGGGCACGCCATCATCACGTGTACGCTGTCCTTCAGCTCGCCGCGCAACGTCTCGAACAGGCCGTGCAGCGCATGTTTGCTCGCCGAGTATCCGCTGCGGCCGTACAAGGGCGTCAGCCCCGCGATGCTCGAGACGACGATCACCATGCCCCGGCGCTCCGTCAGCAAGTCCAGTGCGGCCTTGGTGCAGTTGAGGGAGCCGAAGTAGTTCACCTCCATCACTCGGCGCAGCACATCCACGCTGGTGTCACGGAAGCCGCTGCGGTGCACGAGCCCGGCATTGTTCACTAACACGTCCACGCCGCCCAGCTCCGTCGCCACCCGCTGCAGAGCGCTTTCGCAGTCTGCTAGCTCGGTGACATCACAACGTATGCACATGGGCTCTGGGCCCGCACCCGCCAGTTCTTGCTTGGCCTCGGCGAGCAGCTCTTCATTCAAGTCCAGCAGGGCGACCCGCGCGCCTTGGCGCATGAAGCTGAGCGCCAGCGCGCGCCCGATGCCGCCACCGCCGCCGGTGATCACAACGACTTTGTTCCTGAAGCTGCGCTCAGTCATGTTTCTGCGCCTGAGCGTAGCGTTCGAAGGCCTCCCGGGAAGTAAAACGTGGCTCGTAGCCAAACTCCGACTTCAACCGCCGGTTGGAAAGCACGGGCCGATACTGCAAGAACTTGAGCTGCTCCGGACCGTAGGGCGACTTGCCCAACTTCTTGAGCACCGACAGTGCGGTGCGCAACACCGAAGCCGGTACGGGCACAAAGGGCTTGCCTAGCGCCTTTGCGATCTCTTTCGGTGTCATCGCACCGTCCCCAGCCAAGTTGAACACGCCTGTCTGAGGCCCCGTGACTCCGCGTACGAGGCATTCAACGACGTCTTCGTCCGAGATGAACACGAAAGGCGACGGGTAGCCCCGCACACCGAGCATTACGGGTCGCTCGAAGAGATCCGTGACAGGGCTGTGTACGGTCTCACCTAGCACGGTGCCGGGGCGAAAGATGAGTTGCTCGAGCTGAGGGTGTTCCTTGCGTGCCTGCGAGAGCATCTCTTCGATCAGCCGCTTGTGGTGCGAGTAGGCGAACTCTGCGTTGCCCCGCACCGGGTCGTCTTCACTCAGCCAGTCTGGGTTGTCCGCGTGGTAGCCGTAGGCCGCGCCACTGCTGGTGACGATCAGCTTCTTCACGCCATGAGCCACACAAGCGTCGAGCACGTTCTTCGTGCCTTCGACGTCGACGCGGTAGGCCAAATCGTCCCCGCCGTGTTTGGGCGGGCGCACCACGGACGCCATGTGTACGACGCAGTTGATGGAGTTGCGAATGACGTCGGCGACTCCTGAGTCGCACACACTCAGGTTCACGTAGGTCACATCCGCCTCGTGCTGCTGCTCCTCCACCTCTTTGTCAGCAGCGCTCGCGGAGGCCCCCAACGCTGAGGCGCTCCAAGGCGTGTCCTCCACGTCGCACACGTCCAAGGCGACGACATGCTCGACCTCGTCCCGCGCAGCCAAGGCTGCGACCAGGAGGCGACCGACATAGCCGGCCGCCCCCGTGACGAGCACGCGGTATGTGTTTTCGCTCACCCCGCCGGCTCCTGGTGCATCTCCTTGAAAGTCTGCAGCCCCGGTGCCCACAGATGCAGCATCGGGTCCACGTCCACGTGGACCACCGCCGGCTCCGGCGACTCGATGGCCTCACGCAGGGTGGCCTCCAGCTCC
This sequence comes from Polyangiaceae bacterium, assembly GCA_965222375.1. Classification (GTDB taxonomy): domain Bacteria; phylum Myxococcota_A; class Polyangia; order Polyangiales; family Polyangiaceae; genus JACKEA01. The sequence goes on along the minus strand of CBDCTZ010000015.1, from coordinate 333,691 downwards.
TTGGGCGAGGAAACCCGAGCGCCCTTGGCTCCCATGGCGACTGCCAACTTGTCGAAGTGGGTCTCGCCAAAGTCGGCGTTGATGGTGCCTTCGTCTTTGCTGCCGATCACCGAACGCACGTCGCTCATGGCGAACTGCTGGGTGAGCTTCACCATGCCCCACTGCTTGTCGCACAGAACGACGAAAGTGATGGGCAGCTTGTTGCGCACAGCGGTCTCGACTTCTTGCATGTGGAAACCCATGGCTCCATCGCCGAGAACGCACACCACCTTGCGATCGGGATGCGCGACTTGCGCGCCCAGGGCCTGGCCCACACCCGCGCCCAGCATGCCCAACTTGAATGTAGCCAAGAGCGTGCCGGGTTCGCGTATGTCGAAGTAGAACTGCGTCCACACTGCCGTGTTGCCACCGTCCACGACGAGTACGTCGGCGTCGCCCATCAACTTGCGCACCGCTGTCGGAACGTGGGCGGAGTGCATGGGGGCCGAGTCGTTGGCCAAAGCACCGTCCAGCTCTTGCCGCGCGGCGACCTTGAGTTCCGTCAGCTTGGTGACGCGCTGCTCTCGCGCCTTCTTTATGGAGCTGCTGAGGGGGGCCTTCTTCAGCTCGACGGCCAACGCAGACAGGAACTCCTTGGCGTCGGCCAGGATCGCGAGCTCGGTCTTGCGGTTGAGGCCCAGGATATCTTCGTCGCTATCCACCTGAATCAGGCGCTGCTCGCCGGGGCGGCCCCAATACGGCGCCTTGCCCCAGAAGTCGGTCTCGCCGAGGCGTGAGCCAATCACGAGCACCAAGTCCGAGGACCTGCGCGCTTCATCCAAGGCGCTGAGCGCACTGGTGGGCAGGGACAGCTCGTGGGTTTCGGGCAACGCGCCGCGGGCGCCCCAGCTCGTGCTCACGTTGACGTGGCATTGCTCGGCGACCTCGAGCAGCTCCTGGAAGGCTTGGGCGTGAACCACGCCACTGCCGACGTGAATCAGGGGTCGCTCTGAGCGGGTCAACAGTTCCGCAACCTTCTTCACGTCTTCTGCGTTGGGAGCGAGTTTCGAACTGCGACGATACTCGTTGGGCTCCCTCAGGTAGTCGTCGGCGATCTCGAACTTGCCATTGAGCACGTTCTCGGGAATGTCCACGTGCACGACGCCCGGGCGGCCTTTGTGAGAAACTCGGAGGGCGCGCCGCATCATTTCGGGGATCCGGTCGAACTCCGGCACTGCGCCGCTCCACTTGGTCATGGGGCGGGTGACCGCGACCTGGTCGAAGTACTGGAATGTGCCACCTCGATCCGGGTACGCGATGCCTTGTCGACGGCAGCTCGTGATGCAGAGCACTCGGTTGCCTTCACCGTTTTCGACCGCGATGCCGGAGAGCATGTTGGCGACCCCGGGGCCGTTGCTGGCGATGCAAACGCCCAGCTTGCCGGTCAGTCGCGCATAGGCGCCGGCCATATGCGCCGCACTCGTCTCGTGCCGAGGCGACACCAACTCGATGCCGTACTTCGAGAAGCTCGCGTACAGGCCCATGTAGGTCCCGTCGACGATGCCAAAAACCTTCGTGACGCCTTCCTTGGCCAGCATGGCTGCCACCACCTCGCCACCGACTACTTGCTGCATTTTTGCCGCTCCCTGTTGGGTTTCGAAAATCTTGACCGATCGGTCAAATCGGATCTACGCTATGATTCTTCGCTGAGCAAGCCGAAATTAATGACTTCACGAAAGGCCGCAAATGGTGCCTGACCGTACGGTCAGTTCCTCCGCAGAGGCGCCGGATTCCGCGGAAGCGCGGATCGCGGCTGCGGCGGACGAGTTGTTCTCCGCCCGGGGCTTCGACGCGGTCAGCATGCGGGATGTCGCGGAGCTGGCTCAAGTCAAGAAGGCGTCCGTCTTCTACCACTTCGGCAACAAAGAGAAGCTCTTCGAGCACGTGCTGGACCGCTACTACGAAGCGCACGCCCAAGCGCTGCGCAACGCGCGGTTGGGGCAGGGGAGCGTCGCCGAGCGCATGCACGCGCTGCTCGACGCCTACATGGACTTCATGGAGGATCACGACCAATACGTGCGCCTCGTACACATCGAAGTCGCCGCCACGGGTCCAGCGCTTCCACTCATTCGTGAAGGATTGCGTAAGCTGTCTCAGCTGGTCGAGGACATCCTCGGTGACACGGTGCCCTGTGACGGCCCGCTGTCTGCGAAGCACTTCTTCATCAGCTTCTCGGGCATTGTCAACACCTACGCGCTCTACGCTGGTGCCCTCGGGCTGATGTGGAAGGGCGACCCCCTCGGTGCTGCCGCGCGACGTGAGCGACGCCAGCACGTGCACTGGCTTGCCGACGCGCTGCTACAGCAAATCGAGCGGGGGCGCGCCGCAGATTGAGCTCTACTTCGTCAGCATGATGGGCTTTGCCAGGGAATGCGAGCTGCGAACGACGATCTCCGTCGAGCCGCGGTAGGGGCCCGATTCGGCGCGCACGCGATAGCGGCCCGGCGATAGGGAGAAATCGCAGACCTTGGCCGTGCAGCGTTGAGGCTTTGCATTGTCGCCTTCGACGATGAAGGTGGCCTTGTCGATGTCGCGGTTGCCCACGTAGATCCTGGCTTGGCCTGGGCTCGGCTCGGCTTGCACGAAGTAGGCCCCGACGCCGAAAGCGGTGAGCACTATGGTGCCCGCAACGGCGACCAAGCGGTTTTTGCGCTGACCCACCTTGCTACCCGAACGGCTGTCGCTTCGGGACACATCCGCGGCGGTCCTTCGGCTCGCTTCCAACTCGCTGATTCTCGCTTTGAGCTCGTCGAGCTCGTCTTCTTGCGCGTCGAGCTCCGCCTCGCGCTTGGCCAGGGCACTTTTCGCCGTGTCGAGCTCCTCTTCGAGGACCCGAGCGCGTTCACGCGCCGCCGCGCCATCGCTGCGGTAGTTCGACATGTCGACAGATTACTGCAAAGCGCCCCGCCGGCATCGCGCCAATTTGTGCCCACCCCCGCGGGTGGGCACAGTGTCGGAAGCGAGTGCACTTAAGTTGCATGGGTTCGCGCCAAATCGTGCGGGTGGCGCTAGCTGCGGCGTCACCCCTCGGGCGAACCACTACTTGCGGGTCACGATGACAGGGCCTCGATCGGGAACCGCGCTGACAAGGGCGTAGGGCTTTCCCGCATGTTGTACGACCTTGGCGGCGACGGCTTTGCCATTTTGGGTTGCCGCTATGGCGCTCCACCCTGGGTCCAGGCCCACTTTCACCGTCAGCGGGAAGTCGAACTGCTGGTCATCGAGGGAGTCCGTCACTTCGACCACGACCTTGTCGGCGGAAACATGAGGCACCGTCAGGGTGGCGGTTTCGCGCTCTTGTCCGTAGAGAACAGCCTCGCGGAACAGGCCAACCCAAAGGTCGTTCGAGTGCGCAGCAATCCACTTCAGGCCTGTCACGGTTGAGGACTTGTCTTTCAGCAGATGGTAGTGGATGCAGTGCCACGCGCGATACGACTTGGCCTGCTTCGGGTTCTTGATCACCGTATTGGGTAGGCCGGCCCAGTGATCCGTCTCCAAGATGATCTGTCCGCTGATGGAATTGACCACCATGTAGTCTGTTGAGCCGATCTTGTTGTCGTGTCCAGTGGTGCCACGCGCGCCCACGTAGTACTTGGCGGCAACTTTCGGATCGTTGGCAATCGGCTGAGAGACGCCTGGGTATGCCAGGGTAATCGCTTTCACCCCGGGCAGGTTCGACTCGATGGCTTGTTGCGAGAGCTTGTATTCGTCGTCGAGGGTGTAGGCGCCGTGCGGGTGTGACACCGTGTGGGACTGAACATCGTGACCCGCTGCGATCATGCTGGCGTACCCTGGCCATGTGCCACCGTAGCTACTGGGCACTCTCTCTGTGATCACGAACCAGGTCAGCTTCAAGCCATAGGTCTGCGCCTGGCTCAGCCACCAGTCGTGGTCTGGGGCTGTGTTGTCGTCGATGGTGATCGTCAGCGCAGCGAGGGCATCGTCGTGCCAGAGGGAAATCAGCGCCTCACCGTGGCCAGCTGGCCAGGTGCGAGCCGCCGTTGGGTCATCCACGATCACGGTGCCGGGGCTGCCGCCGCTCCAGCCACCGGCACCCGCGCTGCCGGCGCTTCCACCAGAGCTCGAACCTGCAGCTCCGCCACCCGCGCCTGCGGTGCCGGCCGCGTTGCCGCTTCCGCCCGCGCCACTTACGCCGGCCGCCCCTCCCGCGGCGCCACTACCGCTCCCGCCCCCCGTGCCCGCGGCTTCGTCATCGGAGGACGAGCAGCCTGCCAAAAGAACCGCGAAAAGCACCACGGGACCCAATCGTCGACCCAAGCGAGGCATGGCTTGAAACTAGCGTGCCCGCGCTGCCGGCGCGATTACAGAGCTTGCGCGAATGACGGGGCACCTGCCTCTCGGTAGCCTGGACGCGACCGGCAGTACGCGGAGGCGCATTTTCCAAATTGCGCCCACCCCCATGGGGTGGGCACTGTGTCGGACCAAACGGGCTACGGGTTGCGCGTTTTGAGCGAAAGTGCGCGCCGCCCGGCCACGAGTCACCGTGCGGCTCGAGCTTGCTCACCGCGGCCCACCGCGGGAGTAGTGGCCCAAGGCGAACAGTGAACCGACCCCAACCCCAACCTCCATAGGCGGCGTTTACAAAAAGACTGAGGCCCCAGCGCCGCCAAGCGCTGAGGCCTCGCTTCGCCACGCAGGCTTACTTGCAACAGAGGGCGGCGCCGCAGGTCTCCGAGACGGAATCCGTGCAGGCGTCACCGGACCAGTCGCAGTTCGGCGTGTTCTTCGTGCGGATGTAGTACGGCGCGGAGGGGTTGTCTTTGACCTGGATGTACAGGTTCTTGGACGTGCCGCAGGCGCAGGCCGCGGCGCCACCGTTGCAGTCGCAACCCGCGGTGCCGAGGTAGGTGAAGACCGCGTCGTCGCAGAGCTGCGCAGAGGTGCACAGGTCCCAACCCGTACCAATCGCCGTGCACTTTGCTTTCGCTGCGGCGTGCGGCTGCCCAGCTTTGTCGGCCATGTAGTAGCAGGTGCCGCCGATGGTCCAGCCCGCGACCTTCTCGCCGGCGCAGCCCTTGGTGCCGCCGCCGAAGCCACCGGTGCCACTGCCACCGCTGCCGCTCGAGCCACCGCCGGTTCCGCCAGCGCCGGTTCCGCCTGTGGCGGTACCGCCCGTGCCCGACGTAGCGCCGGTGCCGGAGCTGCCGCCGGTGGCGCCGCCGTCTTCTCCGGTCTCCGCGCCGGACCCGCCCGTGCCAGAACCCGCCGAGCCGGCGGCTCCACCTGTGCTCGTGCCGCCACCCGTGCTGCCGCCGGTGCCTGTTGCGCCGAAGCCGCCGGTGTTGGTGCCGCCGGTTCCGAAGCCACCAAAGCCGCCGCTGCTGCTTCCGCCGGTGCTGCTTCCGGCGCCGGTGCCACCGACGCCATCATCGTCAGAAGAAGCGGAGCAGCCGCCAGCGAGAGGCACGGCGAGGGCTACGACAAAGGAGACTGCGGCAAAGCGTACAAGTGACATCGAAAACCACCTTGGGTTTGGGTGAGAGTTAATAAGTGGCAATGCGGCCGGCGGTGGGCCGGCGTCGCCTGGGTCGGCGCGGATTAGAGCTTGTCCCCCATGATGGCGTAGAGCGCGAAGGCTGTGCCCATACACCAACTCCACAGAGTCATGATTGCGCCCAAGCTGTACGTCTTGAAGCGGACGCGCTCTGCGTTCTGCCAACCCCAGAGGAAGGCGTAGGCCACGGTGATGAGGCCCAAGATCGCTTTGCCGAAGTCTTCATGACGCGCCATCTGCCATACGACGACCAACAAGCAGACAGCGCTTGCGACGAAGAAGGCGATGACGAGAGGGAGCAGCCCCATGGCGGCGCGCATCCTGACTCGCTCCGGGCCACAAGGCAACCCTTCCAGCCTCCCCGGGCTCAGTTTTCGAGGGTTTTCAGGGCAGTTCCGAGGTCCCGGGCAATTTTCACTACCGCTTCAGCGGATCCGGGGCTTGCTGCGGTCATGACCGCGAAGCCGTGGATCAGATGTTTGAAGTCCCAGCGGGTGACCTCGACGCCAGCTTCGGCCAATCGGTTCGCATAGGCCAGACCTTCGTCACGCAAGGGGTCGAGGCCCGCGACGTAGACCAGGGCGGGGCACAGCCCGTCGAGGTCCTTGGCGAAGAGCGGCGAGGCATCCGGATTCTTGGCGACGGTCGCGCTACTGCCGGAGTAGTGCTCATAGAACCAATCGATCATCTTGCTGGTCAAGAACCACCCGACCCCCAAGGCGCGGTGGGACGGGTGGGACGAGGTGAGGTCCGTGCCGGGGTAGACCAAGACCTGCAGCGCCGGTGGGACGGCGTCCTGTCGGGTCTTGCGAGCAACGACGGCGGATAGATTGCCGCCTGCGCTGTCCCCCATCACGGCCAAGCGTTCCGGATCCACGCCGAGTTGGTCTGCGAGCTTTGCGACGGCGCGGAAGGCCGCGACCGCGTCCTCGACTCCAGCCGGGAAGGGGTGCTCGGGTGCCAGGCGGTAGTCCACCGCAATGACGTGGACCCGCGCCAGCTCGGCGATGCGCCCGCACCAGCCGTCGTGAGTGTCGAGATCCCCCGTCACGAAACCGCCGCCGTGAAAGAAGACGACTCCGGGAGCGCCCTTGGGCACACCCGCGGCCTGATATTGCCGCGCCGGGATAGCCCCGGCGGGGCCGTCCAGGTTCAGATCGGTCACGCTGACGTCTTTGGGTCGCGGCTGATCACAGACGGCGATGCTGATCGCGATCTTGCGTCGAGCTTCTTCCGGAGAGCAGCCGTTCAATACCGAGTCGCCGGTGAGGTCATCCATGCGCAGGATCGCAGCAAGCTCCGGCTCGATCTGGGCGGCCAGTGCTCCGCGGTGCTTGGCAAGCCAGCCCCGGGTGGTCGAGCTGGTGACGATGGCATGCAGCATGCTCTTGAGCATGGTCACCCGCAGCCGAGCCCCACGATTTAGCTTCACGCGCAGATGCCTAACACCAACGGATAGCGATCGAAAGCTGCGCGGCAGCCTTGTTCGCGGGCGGGGCTCAGTAGAGGGTGAGAGCCTTTTCAATCAGGGATTTGATCTCGGAAAGTTCGGGATCCGTGCCGGCGGGGTCGGCTGCCGCAACTAGCTTCAGAGCAGCGTTCAGCTCGTCCTTGGCGGTCGTGGGATCCTTGAGGGCTTCGGCGTAGGCGATGATGGCTGCTGCCTTGTCGTGGTGCTTGGTCTGCTTGGCGAGCAGGTCCCCGAAGGTCGACTGCACTGCGACCTGTTTGTCCAGGTGAGACACGGGTGTCTGCCAGCGCGCGATGACCTCGACGGGGTCGGCAGCGGAGTACTCCGAAGCGTTGCAGGCGCCCACGTTCTGGCTGAACACCATGGCGTCACTCGGCGCCAGATGCTGAGGTTCGATCTCCTTCGGATTGGTCGAGTACTCTTCGCCGTAGAATTTCTGGATGCCCATGTACCAGGGCAGGCGGAGCTCGACCTGGACGCCTCGGGCGGCCACGTCCATGACTTCGTCGAAGCGGGTGTCGAACATCCGCTTCGCTTCGGCGGCGTTGTCGACGTAGACGTAGGCACCGCGCCCTGCGTCGGTCACTGTGTCCATCATCGTGTCGTTGAATCCGTCGCCGGTTCCGACGCCAACTAGATAGATACCGTCACCGTCGTTCAGCTCGGCGCCATGCCCGATGATCTTCTCATCCGTGACGCCGACATTGGCCATACCGTCGCTAATCACGATGACGCGGTTGAGCTTGGTGGCCTCGAAGTTCTTCTGGGCAAGGGCATAGCCCTTGTCCAGGCCGGCCGAGAGGTTCGTTCCGCCTCCGGAGGTGAGGCCGTTGGCGATGCTGATCAGCTTGGGGTCGTTGGGGCCCTTGGCTACGTAGGAGTCGAGCACGATCGCCTGAGAAGTGCTCCAGGTGACCATGCTGACCTTGTCGCCTTGCTGCAGCTCCCCGGCGAGCACTTTGACGACCTCGCGCTCCATCGCAATGGGGTTGCCGTTCATGGAACCGGAGGTGTCCAAGACGAGCGTGAGCACCATGGGGCGGCGCGCCGCAGGGGCTGCCGGGGAAGCGACGCCGATGGTCAGGTCGAAGTTGCCTTCGGCATCACCCTTCTTCAGCTCGGGCACAATCGATAGGGTGCCGCCTGCTGCCGGCGCGTAGCCGACGTTGTAGTAGTTCAGGAACTCGTAGGTTCGAATCAGATTGCCCGGAACCTGGATGTTCCTCTGGAGCAGGCTGCGCGCAATGGCCGGGGACGCCATGGAGTTCGAGTCGTCTGCAGAGATGAAGAAGACCGCGTCCTTGGTGTTGTCGAGCGCTGCGCAGGCGTCGGCGCCGCTGTCACTTGCTGCATCCGGGCCCGCGTCCGGCGCGCCCTCGCCGGGGCGATTGCTGTTGCTGCCAGCTCCGTAGCCGCTGCCCGCAGATCCACCGTATCCATAGGCGCCAGAGCCGCCCATCCCGGAGTAGTATCCGCCTGTTCCCAGGCTGGCCCCGCCGCCCGCGGTGTTGTTGTTGCCGCCGGTGCCGTGTGCGGCGACCGAGGCGGCGTCATCCGAGCTGCCGCAGCCTGCGAGAAAGCCGATGACGAGTGCGACGGAACCACCAAAGACTGCGAGCTTATTCATCATGCAGGGACCCTTGAGCATCGGGCGTGCCAAGACACTCTGGCCACGCTTTTCCGGCGCAACCGTCGACCCGCTCTGACGGTGAAGTCGCCTGTGCTCAGCCTGGCACGCAGTGGCACAAGGGCTTGGCCATCTCGTGTACAGTTCCGCCCCTCGCGATGATTGACGAAAACGCTTACGGGCTCTTTCTCAGCTACTACGACGTAGAAAATGAAGAATACGCGTTGGAACGCGATCCCTTCGTGGAGCGCCTGACCGAGTTTTCGAGGCTGCTCAGAGACTGCGTCAAACAGTTCCCCCTGGGCACGGACCTACACGCAGTTGATCTGGGTCATGCCGTCTACGTGGAGATGGCCGACGATCGTCAGGAAGAAGATCCGATCGTGTGGTTGAAGATGACCCGCGCGCGGCTGAAGGGTCGCAACTTCGAAACCACGGCCGTCCTCACCTTCGGTGGGCGCTGGATCGACGAAGAGGATGGCATCGTGGAATTGGACCCTTTCGACAAGGGCGGGCTGGTGCGAGTGGCGCATGCCAGCGAGCCGTTTCGGAAAGCCCTGTATGCCGATGCGGCTTCGCGCCGGGACGAAGAGACCGAGGGTTGGGGGCCGGGGTTGTACGTCGACACCGAGGCCGTCGAGGCCATGGGTCGCGCGCTGAAGAACGCACCGACGCCTCTAAACGCTTCGGGCGCGACGTTTTATCGAATGGGGCGTTGAGAGAAACAGGGAGTGGTCGCCTGGGTCCGCGGGACGAGGCGGGTGAACCGCGCGCCCCTCAGCCCCGCGCTTTGATGATCAGGTAGCGCAGCGGCTTGGAAGCCGAGTTGTTGTCGATCGAAAGAACGGAGCCCAGGGGCAACTGCACGACCGCGCCAGCCCGAAGGGGTTGGGGCTCACCGTTGACCGAGGCTTGGCCGTCGCCGGAAAGCCCCAACACGATCTCGGCGTACTCTTCTTGCACATGCCGCCCGACGCTGCCCCCGGCTTCCAACTCGCAAGCTAGCGTGGCGGTGAAGGGGGGCAGGGGCGCAGCGTCCAGGTTCCAGACTCGCACCACGGCTTTGCCGCCGAAAAGTGCATCCCGGGCGTCGTGCCGTCGTGCGCGATCAAACAGCTCGCTCACGGGGCGCACTGCTTTTCGGCTTCGTCGGTCCAGTCTTGGGAACAGGTGCCGAGGACGCTGAATGACTTTCCAACGAAGGGGCCCTGGGTGCAGCGACACGTGAGCGTGCCATTGGGCGAGGGCTTGCACTCGGCGCCATAGCCGTTAGGTCCGGAACAGCTGATGTTGCAATCGCCGGCACTGCTGCCTCCGCTGATGCAATCGCTTGGAGACATACATGTGGAGAAGGCGTCCAAGGCCGCCTCGCAGGCCTTGTTGACCTGGGGGTCGTCTTTGCCAGCGACGCAGAGCCACGGGTTGGCCAGGGTGCAGTCGAGCAGCGCCTTGAACTCGCCGCTACAGCCGTTCTTGAGGGCCTCAGCGGCGCTCGCCGTGGCTTCGGCGACGCACTGATCGACCTTGCAGGGCAGCTTGTCAATCTGTGCGCAGACTTTTTCGATCTCCGTCAGCGGGATCGAACCGCCGCTGCCGCCGCCCGCACCCGTGCCGCCATTGCCCGCCCCGGCGCCCGTGCCGCCATTGCCCGCCCCGGCTCCGGTGCCGCCATTGGCGCCGAAGGCTCCGCTGCCACCGTTGCCCCCACCTGCGCCGGAGCCGCCGCCGCCGCTGAACGCACCGCTGCCGGCCTGAGCGCCGGAGCCCCCAGTGCCTTCGATGGTCGACGAACCGCCACAACCCAAAAACAAGGTTGCCGCCGAAAAAACTGCCCCCGCAACGTGTCGCGCGTCCATTGGTCCCTCCAAGAAAGCTGAAAAGTCATGGCACGTTCGCGGCGGCTGGGCAATCCGCCGGCCCGAGCGGCTGGCTCGGTGCTCCAGCTCGGGTTTTGAACGGAGCGCGACTGCGCTAGCGTCCGGGCGGGGCGACGTGAAGACCGTCTTTTCCTTCGAAATCCGCGTCGTTACTTGCAACGCCTGTGGGGCGCCCATTGCCGTGGGCGAGGCGGGTGGTCGACAAGACTGCAGCCACTGCGGCGGCTCGCAGGACGCAGAGGCGGCGTCGCGAGCGGTAACGCGGTCCGCGGCCATGCCTGAGGCAGAGCGCTTGGAGCGACTGCGCCAAGCCGACCGCGGCAGCGTGCGTCCACCCAAAGCCGTCGAGCATCTGTTCGCGGGGCTCGAACTCTTGCCCTGGAAGATGGGTGACGCCCTGGCGCGTTGGAAGACGGCGCGCGTAGAAGCCGACGGCAACCACGACTACCAAGTCGAGCGCCTGCTGCATCGTCTGAGCGTGGCTCTTGCCGACCACTTCGAGGACGAAGGTGATCCGCTCCGAGCGCGCAGCTTGTTGGAAGCCGCCCTGGACGCGACCCAAGAGCCCGTCTTTCGCCAGATGTTGTGCGGCGCGCTGTGCCGAAGTGCTTGCCGTGCTGGTGACTTGCAGGCGGCGGAGTCTTGGCTCGGGCTGTGCGACCCAACCTCGATTGAGCTGCGCGCGGACACCGCGTATCGGCTGGCGCGGGCAAGCATCGACACGGCGCAGCGACGCCACGATGCCGTGCTGGCGGTGCTCGGGCGTGCCCCGGGCAGTGTACCCTTTTACAACGAGTACGAAGGCCTCTGCGTCGCGTTGCAGGCAAACGCCTTCGAGAACTTGGGGCGGGTCGACCTGGCCGTAGCCGCCCTCGACGCCTTCAACCAGAATAGCTCGCCCTTCGAGCGCTACCTGTGCGCGCAGTTCATTGCTAGCAACGCGGGTCTCTGCCCGCGGAGCGCGGATCTCGCCGATGAGCAGCAGCGAGATCGCGGCATTCGCGTTGCCGGCAAGGCCGCCGGGGCGGCCTGGTTTGCCATCGGTGCGGCGGTTGTCAGCGGCGGGATCGGGCTTGTCGTCGGCTTGATACTGATCGCGTTTGGCGTATGGGGTGGAGGTCACTTCGCCCTTGGCCTGGGTGGCCTGCTCGGTACGGTTTTCGGCGTCGTTGGCATCGTCGACTATCGCAAGACGGCGCACGCGCGTCGCCTACGCGAGAGCGGCATTCCCGCTCCCGCACGGATTGTGCACGCACGAGGCACGGGGCAGGCGACCATGGGAGTGCCGCAGCTCCTCTACCGCGTGCTGGTGCTGCCGCAGCACGGAGCTCCGTTTCTTGCGCACAGTATGTTCCACGCGGACACCGAAATGCGCCACCGCTTCATGCCGGGAGCTTTGGTCGTCGTGCGCATGGACCCGGACAACCGCGGCGCGGTACAGATCGAGTTGGATTGAGCATGCACGCTGGTCAATCCGCAAGTCCGACCCAGGCGTTCGAGCAAGCGCGTCGCTACCTGCTGTGCGACCAATGCGGCGCGCCGGTAGAGATCGCCAAGGACGCCGGGAGCGCGACTTGCGGCTATTGCCGCGCGCCCGTCGAAGTGCGCATGCGCAGCGAAGCCGCCGCGGTGCCACCCCGTGCGCGCAGTGAGAGCGAACGCTTGGAGATCTTGGCGGGGCAAGAGCGCCGCTATCTGCCTCCCCAGGATATTGCGTCTTTTTTTATCGGTGAGCGCATCGCTCCGACCTTGGAGGCCCAAGCGCGCGCGCAGTGGCAGGGCCTGCGCAATCACTTGCGTCAGCATGCGGATCCCGCCGCTGCGCAGCGGCTCGTGGCTCTGAGCATTGGACTCGCAGAGCTGGCCTTTGATCGCGGGGACCTCCTGGGGCAGCGCGCTCTGGTGGATAGCGCGCTGGCGGTGACGCCGGAGGCCAAGCACCAACAAGTCATGCGCGCACAACTCGCGCGTAGTGCGTTGAGAGCCGGAGACATGGCGGCCGCGCAGGCGTGGCTCGCCACCTGCGACCCCAAGAGCGAAGATCTCCTGGCCGACACGGCGTACCGATTCGCGAGTGCCTACTTGGCGACCGCACGTCGTGACTACCGTTCGGTGGTGGCGACGCTGGGAGCGGGCGCGGACATTCCTCTGAGCCACGCCTACGCACCGGAATGCGCCGTGCTGTGCGCCAACGCTTGGGAGCAGATGGACCAACAGGCCGTTGCTGTGGATGCTCTCACCTCCGTCAAACGCGACCTGGGCCCTTTGGCCCGTCGTCGCACTCAACGCTTCATCGCTTCGCACGCAAGTTGGCGGCTGTGTCCCAAGAGCGAACCGGAAGCGGAGCGGCGCATCGGCAACTTGGATCCATCGCAGGTCGAGGGCAGCACCCTGGCTGGCATCTTGTTGTTGATCATGGGAGTCTACTCGCTGATCTGGGCCGCAACGGGGATCGGCATGCCGGTCGCGATGGCGCTGCTGGACCTGGGCCAGGACTGCTCCGCGATGGGCTTCTCGGCGTCCATTCTCGGTGGCGGAGCCCTCGGTGTGCTGCTCACTCCGATCGGGTTGATGTCACTCATCTCTGCCAGAAAGACGTCCAACCAGCGTGCCCGCGGGAAGGCCTATGCCGCTCACATACTCGGCCAGACGAAGATCGGTGGGGCTCAGGGCGAGAGCATCGAGGTGAAGCTCGACCTGCTGATCACTCCCGACGACGCCCCCGCCTACTACTCCAGTATCGAAACGAACATCATCGAGGTCATGCGCAGCAACTTCGAGCCTGGCAAGTTGCTCGTAGTTCGAGTCAGCGGCAGCAACCCCCACGACTACGCCCTAGAAGTCCTAGGTTGAAGCCTTTGGTTTTTTTGGAGTCGCGGACCTGGCGCGCGTAGCTGCCCTAATCTCGCGCAGGGGCCGGTGGTGCGGAGTTCCGCTCTGCGTAGCCGGGCTCATCGAGTGTCAAAAGTCGCTGACGAGATGGTCAGACATTCGCCGCCCGGAACCGGCGTGCTTTTGAACGTCGAGCCGTCGATGGTGACCTCTACCAGCTTCACGTTCTTTAGCTCACCCGCGAACCGGATGTTGCTGGCTCCGAGCGCAGTGACCTTCAGGATGCCGCTGTCTGCGAAGTAGCGCTTCAGCCCAGCGCTCACCAACAAGCAGGAGCTGCACGTGTTGTAGTTAGCGTGGTCTCCTTGGCCGAGGATTACGCTGCCCACCACGGGCGGCTTGAGGACCTCCAATGTGCCGCTCGTGGCTCCGGCCGGAAGGGCGGGAGCCACCGCGTAGTTCATAGTGGAGGGCGGTGACTTCACAAAGTTCGATGCGGTGATGGCCGTGCATCCGCTCGTGCCGCCCGCTCCTCCCGACGCTCCGCCAGCTCCTCCAGACGCCCCACCCGCCCCGCCGGGCCCACCTCCGGTGCCGGCAGTTCCGCCTGTCGCGCCAGCGCTGCCACCGGTTGCACCCGCGGCTCCGCCGCTTGCTCCTGCAGCGCCGCCACTCGCGCCCGCGCTTCCGCTCGCGCCCGCGCTTCCGCCGCTTGCTCCCGCGCTTGCCCCCGTCGCACCGGAGCCACCGGTCGCGCCGGTCCCGGCAGATTGGAAATCGTCAGACGAACATGCTCCCATCAATGAGATACAGGTCAAGCCCGCAAGCCACGCCCATTTCATGCTTCAGACCTCCCGCGGCCTTTCAGCATTCTGTCGTGGCCATCTCAAATGATCGGCTTGACCGCGACGCGGCTGCGCCGCACCGCTCGTCCAAGCACCGCGCTGCCGGGATATGGGACGACGCGCGGGAGTAGTGCTGCATGGTGACACGGCGACGCGACCCCAAACTTCAAGGCGGCATTCTGGGGTCGTTGTTCGGGATTGGATTGCTGTCGCGGTCAGCTTTCTGCTGCGCCTAGGGGGGCGAGTTCTTCTTTGAGGCGGTCGAGTTCGGATTTGTATCTGGTGTCGAGGGCTTTGATCTTCTTGCGCACGTCGGTGAGCTTGTCTTCGGCGGCCAAGATGCGGGTGACGATGGGGTTGGCGCCGGCGGCAGCTCCGCCCTTGTCGCCCATGGCCTTGAGGTGACCTCGCAGGCGTTCGAGATCAGACTCCGTGGTGCTCTTCTCCGCTTCAGCTTCGCCCTTTTCGTCCTCGACCTTCTCTGCGGCCTTCAGCACGACGAGGGCCGCCTTCAGTCGCGCCTTGTCGACGCTCTTGAGGGCCTCGGCTTCCATCATTCGTTCGAGGTCGTCGGTCTGCAGGCTGCCGACACTGAAGTCTCGCTGCAATGCTTCGTCGATTTCCAGTTTGCGCTCAGCCTTGGACCGGGCCGGAACCTTGAACACCGCAATCGGGCGCCGGTTGCTCGCGTCGTAGTCCATTTCGTTCGCGCCCGTGGCCTTGGCGTTGTTCACCACGTCGAGTTTCAAGGCGACCAGGCGCATCTGGGTGCTTCGATTTTCGATCTCGTACTTGCGAACGTGGCGACGCACGAAGTGCTCGATGAGCGAGCCCTTGTCCATCACGACGCGTTTGGTGGAATCCTCACGCTTGGACTTCTTGGCGTCCAGCTCGACGTCCAGGTCGATTCCAAATTCGAAGAAGGTACGTTGAGTGGGCTTGAGGCGATCGAGGCCGGACTCGCCGGCGAAGGCCTTGCGCTCGTAGACACTCACGGTTCCCGCAGGCAAGGTTTGGCGCGTGCCGTTGCTGAGGCGCAGCGCGCTTCGCCCCGCTTCTCCGGGCTTCGAAAACCAGGTCAGGCGGCGAACCGGCACGCGCTGGGAGAACAAGGGCACCAGGGCAGAGCCATGTGCACGGAGTTCGACCGCCTGCGCGAGCTTGTAGCTGAACAGGGCACCGCTTTCGACGCCCGTAGCTGGCGCAATCGCCGCGAGGTTGCCAATGGCGAGTTCGTTGCTGGCGCTGACTCGACCGCTGACGCTGGTTGACCCCATTCGAACCCGGGGCGCCCGGGATATGCGCCCGTAACCGGAACCGTAGCCCTGGCCCGTGCCGGTTCCGCCACCGTGGCTAACCAGATCCACGTTGTCGCCCCAAATCTGATCCGGAGTTCGGTCCACGAGCTGGGGCACGGTCGAGAGCTGTTCGGCGGGCTCGGCCAGGTTGCGGCGCGAGTAGCGGGGCGCAGCCAGAGGGAAGAGGAAGGAGTCGGGACGGCCGCTGACGAGCTCCACTTCGACCTTCTTCCAAGGTTCGTCGGAGTCGTTGTGGATCAACGCCCAGCCCTGGAGCATGGCTTGGTCTGACTTGCCGTCGATGACCAGTCGGTAGGAGGTGCGCCAAACAGGAACCTCCGCGATGTAGCCGAGAGTGACGGGTCGTTCGCTCGACGCCAGCACCCGCAAGGTGCGCTGAGCCCGGGCCGCGCGCACGCTGAGCGTTTCGGCCGCATCATCAATGCGATCGGCTAGGGCTGCACTCGTCGGCTTCAGGCCTCGCAGCTGGGAGCCGTGCAGCCGGCGGATCTCCCCTTCACTCGTCTGGAGCAACAGCCATGGATCGTTGGCTGCTCTGGGCGGTGACCCGTCGTCTCCATCATCGTCAGTGTCCTTCTTGTCCTTGTCACCGTCGTCCGACTTCGTATTCTTCATCAGAGGTGCGTCGAATACATCCAAGACTCGGGCTTTGAAGGTCTCATCCTCGGTGCGCACCTCGACCCAGGCGCCTTTCATACCGCCGAGTACACCGCGAAAATCCACAGCCTTTTCTGCGTCCTGGGGCAAGCCAGCCAGCGCGCGGGCCATGCCTTTGCTGACCACGCTTTCGAATTCGATGGCACTGACGCTGGCGCGGCCGTCTTCGCCCACGACAATCAAGCTTTTCAGTGCGTCATCGACGTGAGCCGCGGGCACGGGCAGTGCGACGTCAGCGCCACCCATTCGACCGCTTCGCTCGAAGTAGCCCACGCCGGTTTCGTACAAACGCAAGCGCTTCAACGGCAGCACACCCGCCGGTGATTCCGCGCCCTGTCCGCCGCTGGCGGAGCAGCCTGTAAGCGCAAATATGAAGAGGGAACCAAGAAGAAGCTGTCGGCGCATGACGGGTCAGGACATCAGGAAGCGCTCCGAGTTCCGAAAAACTGCGGAAAATCCCGGACCGTGCTGGGGTGCACACATCGGCGCACACTGGCTTTCGCGGGCGAGCGTGACAGCGTCGTGATAAATATCAATGACGGGCTTTTCTTTTCAGGACGAGGGCGGTGATGGTGCACAGGTACTTGCTTCTGACTCTGGGTGTGGCGGCGCTGTCGTGCGGCGGCGAAGAGTTCAGCGAGGGCGGTGCCGGGGGTTCCGCGGGTAGCGGAGCGAGCGCGGGTAGTGGTGCGAGTGCCGGTAGTGGCGCGAGTGCGGGCAGTGTCGGTAGTGGAGCCAGTGCGGGCAGCGGCGCGAGCGCGGGCAGCGGAGCGAGTGTGGGCGCTGCGGGCTCCGGCGCGCAGGGCGGTTCCGGAGGTCAAGCTGGCAATGTCGGTAGCGGAGGAAGTGCGGGGGTCGCTGGTGGCGGGGGAACCGCAGGCGCGCCACCCACTTGGGGCCCGACGGTCTGCGGAGTTCCGACCAATCAGAGCGCGCAGGTAACGACACCGGGGTGCAACGCCAGCACAGCGGGTTGTGTGTTGGATTGGGTGGGGAGATTCGGTACGCCGGGCCTTGCAGACGGCGCACCCAATGACGCGCGGTTTGTGGGTCTGTTCGGCTTGGCGGCGGATGCGAATTACATCTATGCCAGCACCGCTCATGCGATCCGCCGTATCGCGATCGGAACTGGACAAGTACAGACCATTGCCGGAGGTCACGGCGAGGGGAGCGCGGATGGGACTGGCCCGAGCGCCCAATTCAAGTGCCCCCGGGGTTTGGCGGTCAAGAACGGTCGGCTGTACGTGGCGGATTCCGGTAACAACAAGATCCGAGAGATCAATCTATCCAACAGCGCGGTGACGACTCTGACGCCAACCTTCAACTCGCCCTCGTTCTTGGCAGCAAGGGGATTGGACAACCGAGTTCACGTGTCGCTGCCGAGTCAGAACCAGGTCATGTGGGTGGACGTCGGCAACAATCAATCCGGGCCGATCAACAACCAGAGCCCGAACCATTTGAGCGGCCCCCAAGGCTTGGTTTGGATTTCGAACTGGAATCTGTTCTACGTTGCAGATGCGGGCAACCATGTGATTCGCAAGATCTGGAGCACCAAGACGGGTGACCCGCTGATTGGCCAGGTTGGAACTTCGGGCTTCGTGGACGGAGCTGGCTCGTTGCAAGGCAATGTGGCCCGCATCAACACCCCGCACGGTATGACCCGGCGCGAAAGCCCCAATACGGTGTTCTTCGCGGATCGAGAGAATCACGCCATTCGCTCCTTCACGCCGGGTACCTACACGGTATCCACGATGATCGGCAACGGAAGCCCCGGCCACGCGGAGGAGGTGGGCACGTTGGCGCGGGTGACCGAACCCACGGACGTGCTGTTCCACAACAACAGCCTATACATCGCCGAGGGCACGGTGATTCGCCGCGTGGGCTTCCAATAGAGCGCAGCTAGCGGAGCTCCGATGCCATGGCGGCAAAGCTCGAGGCCGTGTCGAGCCGAGCCTTGAGCGCCGCTGCAGCAGGGTGAGCTGCGAGCACGAGGCCGCATAGCTCCTTGGCGTGCTTCAAGTTGGTTGGGTGGGCGTCTTGCTGGCTGCTCTTGGTAGCCCCGAGCAAGTCTCGAAGCCATAGCCGCGGCCCGGCGTCGATGGCGAAGCGGTCCAGCCGAACATCTGGCAACGGCACTTCCGCGGAGGTCAAGGTCGCGAGCAAGGTGACGACGTCCTCACAGACCATGGCAGCGTCTTCATAGCTGAGGCCGCCGTCCTGCTTCAGGGTCTCGAAGGCGCCGCGACCCCGTCGGTCGACAGCGAAGTACGGCGCGTCATCCGGCCCCGTGCCGCCGCCGATATGAGGCAGCACATTCGGGATCAGCAGCGAACTAGACAATTCGGTCGCGGCTTTGAAAACGTCGGCATCTTCGGGCTTCCCGGTGCGCAGCCATACCGGGCGTTGCAGCCGCAATGCGAACGCCACTTGGAAGCGGGAGCCTCCGCGTTTGGGTCGAGCATCCCCGGCCGGCAAGGCGAAACGCCCAAAGCGAGGCCCCGCCAGAGCCTCGAGCCAGCGCACGGGTCTGCGAAACCCAGGCGCTTGTTTGCGCAGGCGTTCGAGGATCCTCTTTGCGTCCGCGTCTCGCTCGGCGGACAGATACAGCCCGGCCAGGCGCAACATGCCGTCGGAGCGCTCGCGCTCGTCGGGCAGAGCCTCGACCAGCAGGCGCAGACCCGGGCCGACCGCCTGTAGGTTGCCGCGACCTATCTCAGTGCCGAGATCCAGGAGCCGTTTTCGGGCTGTGGGCGAGTGGCCGCGAAGCACTTTTTCTCGAGCGGAGAGCAGGGTTGTGACGCCTCGAGACAGCGCCGCGCCATCGTGCGGGTTCTTCTTGCCTTGAATGACGACAGCATGGGCTGCTCGCAGAGGCACGAAGGAGTCCGCCAAGTTGGACGGAAGCTGCTCTGCGGAGCGATCGAACGCCCCGCGAAAAGTGGGACTCTGCAGCAATCCGAACAGGAGCTGGGGTCGATCTCGTTCATCGAACAGCTCAGCAATGAGATCGAGCAAGCGCCGCATTTGCGCTGACGAGATCTCGGTGAAGTCAATCTGTCGAAGGGCTCGCGATAGTGCCGCCGTCGCGTCGCTCTGGGAGGCGCTCTCTTTTACGCTCTCCAGGTACAGCAGCAGGTAAGCGACATCTGGCGAGAACTTCACGATGCCTGCCAGGAAACGGCTGCGCGCTGCGGGTTCGAGTCGGGGTGCGGCAAGTTCGACCCGTGCGCGGTCCACTTTGCCCAAGAGGTGCTTGCAAACACCTCGGTGAGTGGGTTCCCGTACTCCGTTGATCAACAAGTCTTCGGCTGCGTTGAGCCGCAGCTGCAACAGCTTGCGGTTGTCACGCAGAAACTTGAAGTGCTCGCGCATTTCGACGACTTCGGCTGCTGAGAGCGGAATGTCGGCGGGCTTGGATGTGTCGACCGCTTTGGCCTTGACGATCACCTTGGCCGGTGACTCGCCGGGCTTGTGCGGCCGTCGTCGCCGCCGTGACCCCTTGCGCTGGTCCCGGGGATGCCTTTCCCGCTTCTGCTCAGTCACGACAGTTCGATACGCCAGGGACCCCTGCGGTGCCAGCCCTAGTCGCCCAGCCGGGACCTGACCCTGAACGGAGTGATACCCTTTCCCATGCGCATGCTTCGCCGCTCGTGGCCCCTCATCTGCGCCCAACATCGCGCCTGCTGCGCTTCCGGCTTGCGGTGGCGACGACCGTCCAGCGCCGATCGACCCCAAAGACGCGGGTTCCGACGCCAGCGGCAGTGCCGATGCGCCAGCTGATGCGCCGGTGGATGCTGAGGATGCGAGCTGTGCTCCAGGCAGTCAGCGAGAGTGCAAAGTGAACCTGCCCCAGCACGGCAATGTCGTGAACTGCTTCGTAGGGGTTCAGTACTGCGAGGACGCTAGCTGGAGCGCGTGTCAGGAAGCTCGGGATCAGTGAGGGCGAAATTGCCAGGGCCCGCTTTTTCGCGCGTCGGTTTGAGCTACGCTTCCGGCCATGCGACGAACCCGCCTCGCACTTCGGCTGCGGCGCCAGATGTCCCAGACCCTTGCCAGGTACGAGCTGCTGGCACCGGGCGATCGGATCTTGGTCGCCGTCAGCGGCGGCAAGGACAGCTGGACCTTGCTGAACCTACTCGAGACCTTCGTGCGGGGCTTCGAGGACGCGAGCCTCGTCGCAGTGCATCTGGATCAGGTGCAACCTGGCTACGATGGCAGCTCCTTGGTCCAGTATCTGGAGAGCCGCTCCACACCTTTTGAGATCCTGCGCGAAGACACCTATTCGGTGGTCACGGAGAAGCTGACCGAGCGCCAGACGTATTGCTCGCTCTGCTCACGCTTGCGGCGCGGGATCCTGTACACCGCGGCCGAGCGCTTGGGTTGCAACAAGATCGCCTTGGGGCATCACCGGGACGACGCCCTGGAGACGTTCTTGATGAATCTGTTCCACGCGGGCCGGTTGCAGGCGCTGCCCGCGAAGTACACGACCGACGACGCCCGCTTCGAAGTGATTCGCCCCTTGATCGAGTGCGCGGAGGCGGACATTGCCGAGTACGCCACCGAGCAAGCCTTCCCGATTCTGCCCTGCAATCTGTGCAGCTCCCAAGAAGGCCTTCAGCGCGAAGCAATGGCGGAGTTGCTCACGACTCTGGAGGCCAAGCACCCGAACTTGCGCGCCGTGATGGCAAACGCCCTGGGAAATGTTTCGCCCACGCACTTGCTCGACAAGGAGCTTGCGGAAGCGTGGTCGAAGCGCCCGGCGGAGTTACGCGCCGGCTCCGAGTCGGCCTCCCGCGCACACGCTCGGGCGCTGCCGGTCATCTCGGGGTAGCCTCGGGTGCGACATGCTCTGCGGGCGCGTTGTGAACGAGCTGTGTTTCGGGGCTTCGTTAGGTGTCATGAAAGCGCCTAGGCGTTGAGGAAACACGACCATGAAAAAACTCTTGAAGGCTCTCGGCATTGCGCTGCTCTGTCTTTTGGTAGTCGTAGTCGTAGCCGCTATGATCCTGCCTGCAGAAATCCGAATTTCGACCCAATTGCATTCCAGACGCTCCGCCGACGAGACACTCTCGTGCCTGAGCGACATCAAGAGCTGGGGGACGCTGATGGGGGAGAGCGAGGGCGACCGTTTTGAACCCAAAGACAAGGCTTCGGCGAAACTGTACTTTGCCAAGCTGGACCACGAAACGGACTTCTCGCTGTTCGCGACAGGCAAAGACGGCCTCGTGCGAGGAGAGTACATGGGCACAGTGGGCCCCGCATCCGTCGAATACCAGGTTTCTCCCCAGGGCCAAGCATCGACGGTTGTCTGGACAATCCACATGAAAACCTCCAAACCTATCGCCGGCCCGATCGGCTATCGTCTTTTCGTTCACCCTTATCGAGACAAGATGAAGAAGAGCGCCCAGCGGAAATTCAACGAAGCTTGCGGCAAGGTAACCAAACGTCCCAACTGAGCTCCTCGAGGCGTTGGCTCTTCTAGAAACCTCCTCTTGCCCCGGCTCGAGCCGTGAAGCTGGTCAACAATTGGAGTTAGCGGGCTCCGATGTGTCAACCGAGCCGCGAGAGCGTCGAGTACTGCGACACGGCCGGCTGGCGCGCTGGCGATGCCGAACGAAGGTAGGTGACTGCCGATCAGATCATAGCCGCCAAGTAGCCCGCGTGCGTTGCCACGCACTCGACGATGGCCAGAGGCAATGTCCTCTCCACCGCCGCGTGGTACAGTTGATCAGATGCGTCGTTGGTTTCGGATGGCCTCGTTGACTGGCTTGATGATAGTCGCTTGCTCAGGCGACGATGCGAGTACGGCAAGCAACGTGGTTGGCGACGCCGGCACGAGCGAAGTGGGGCCCGGTGGCTGGCCAGACGGTGCCCCCGCCGACGGTGCCCCCGCCGACGGCGCACCCACTGACGCCGCCGGTTGCTCGGCGGTCGAACTCAACTGCGGTGACAGCGTGGACAACGACTGTAACGGCGCAACCGATTGCGACGACGTTCAATGTTCTGCGCAGGTCTGTGCTGTCGACAAGACCTGTCAGAACGGCAAGTGTACCTGCAATGCCTCCACTGAGCAGTGCAGCGACGGCAAGGATAACGATTGCGACGGTAAGACGGACTGCGAAGATAGCGGCTGCGATGGCAAGTCCTGCGCCAGCAATCGGACCTGTAGTCGCGGGCGCTGCGTCTGGAAGGGCTTCAACTGCGAGGACTGCCCGTGGGGTTGGGGCCAGATCAAGGGCAAGTGCTGGGACAAGTTTGCGTGCTACGCGCCGGGCAAGCGGGGTGCGTGGTTCCATAGCGGAAAGTGGAACGAAGAGGCAGATTGCGCTGCCTGCAATTCGGGTGGGGGCCTCGATTGGGAGATCTGGGAACCCTAGTTGATTTCCCCGCGCGGTACTGCCCGCGCGCACTACCGCGGCTCGTCGGGAAGCGCGATCCCTGGTGACAAGATATGTCGCTTACGCATCTCCCCTTGGCATCGAACACGCCGGGACGCTGAGCTTCAAGGCTGTCAACCCGAGTGCCGCCAGTTGCGAGTTGCTCCGACATCGGCGATCTCGAGGAGCTTTGGATTGGCCCGTGGCGATCTGATGGCTACGGGGCCGCCCTCACGCTATGCTGACGTTGCAAGTCGAGGGACCGGAGGAATCACTTTCGCCGAGCTACGCATGCCTTTCAAGACAACTCGTCGGAGCGGATTCATCGCGGTCGTCCAGAAGCTGGCCGTGGCTGCCGTGCTCGCTTTCCTGTTGGGGGTTCCGTCCAAAGCGCAGGCTGCTGACATCAAGGTTGTCGCGCAGGGAGACGATCTGCTGCTCTCCTCTCCCGGCGTCTTCTCCATGCGTTTTCAGAAGAGCCGCGGCGGTGGCATTACCGAGTACTACGATCTGAAGCACGACCCCAGCAGCAAGGTGAACATCGCCGCGCAGCAGCGAAGACACCGATCTAACCCCCTGGTACTACAACAACGGCCATGATGACGACTACATCGGAGCGCGGATAGAGTCGGGTGCTGTTCGGATCGATCCTGTGCTCATAGCTCACAAGGATTGGCCCATCTGTGACTACATTCTCTCCATTGCCCCCCCCGAAGGCCTCGGAATGCCTGACAACGTGGGTGTCGAATCGGCAGCACTCGTTTTCTGCGGGCCAGCAGATCGAGAGGACCTACTTGTTGTTGATGAACCAGTTCGACATCAAGTCTCATTCAGACGCTGCAGGGTTGGCAGCTGCCTATCGCGCGGGCCCAGGTGGGGATTTCAGCGCGACTCCCAGCGGGGCTCCAGAGGCCAAGATCCAGGCTAGCCCCACCGATGGAGCCGTGCCGCTGGTGGTCAGCTTTGATGGTTCCAAGTCCGTTGATCCCGATGGGACCATTGCATCCTACACTTGGGATTTTGGCGATGGTGAGACGGCAACCGGTAGCTCGACCACCCATACCTATCAATTCGCCGGCAAGTTTGCTGCGAAACTGACCGTGACGGATGACAAGGGCAACAAGGGCGTCGCCAGCGTCACGGTCAAGACCACCAACAGCCAAGTTGTGATAGTGGACAACGCGGATCCATCACCGTCGTTCACGAGCAAGGGAGGTTGGCCAACGAATAGCGTGAGGCCGGGCTACTACGGGGCGAACTATGCCCTGAACACAGTGGGCAACGGTGGAGATTGGGCTCGCTGGCGCCCAGAGCTGGTGTCCACCGGGAGTTACCGGGTCTCTGCTTCCTGGTCAACGGACGCCGACAGGCCAACTGCTGCCCTGTTCAAAGGAAGTTCCACCCCGTGGGTCTCCGCGACTGGAGTTCAGTGCTGCCAGCGCAACCCTGAAACTCGAGGCTGTGTGAGGAGCAGGGGAACATCTTGCCGGGCCTCCCGCCGGATGGCGCGCCGATCAGTTCCGCACGATGAGCTTGGCGCGTACGCCTTCGCCCTTGGGGCGGAGGGTCACGGAGGGGCGGAATTCGAGCTGCTCGTCGGGCAGTAGCTCGAAGTGGAAACGTTGGCCGAATAGGGCGAGGAGTAGCACGGCTTCCATCATCGCGAAGTGATTGCCGATGCAAACTCGCGGCCCGCCGCCGAAGGGGAAGTAGGCGAAGCGTGGCAAGTCCGAGCAACGCTCGGGCAGCCAGCGATCCGGGTCGAACTCTTGCGGATCCGAAAACCATCGCGGGTCTCGATGCACCACCCACTGGGGCATGATCAATTGAGTGCCGCGTTTGACCCGGTAGCCGCCGACTTCGACGTCCTGCACGGCCTCGCGACCGATGACCCAGACCGGTGGATACACGCGCATGGATTCTTTGACGATGCGCTCGGTGAGCTCCAGGGCCTTGGCGTCGTCGGCACTGGGTTGGCGGTCGCCAAGTACCGTCTGCAGCTCTTGATGGAAGCGTTGCCGCACGTCGCGGTGTTGAGCCAGCAGGTACAAGCTGTGAGTCAGCGCCAAGGCAGTCGTCTCGTGGCCAGCGATGAATAAGGTGATGCACTCGTCTCGCAGCTCGCGGTCACTCATGCCGTAGCCGGCGTCGTCTTGTGCGGCGAGCAGGGTGCCGAGCAGATCACTTTTCTTGCTGGGCGCTTGCCTGCGGGCTTCGATGATCTCGTACAAGACCCGGTCGATGCGCTTCACGGCGCGATTGAGCTTCACGTTGGCGGGGGTTGGCACCCAGGGGGGCAGGCGCAGCGCGGCCTCGACGCTCTCGGCGAAGAAGTGATTCGCGACTTCCATGGCCTCCGCGACGGTCCTGGATTCGGCCTCGATGTCTGCTTCGAACAGCACCTGGGCGACGATGTCCAAGGTGATGCGGCTCATCTCTTGGTGCAGATTCATCACCTGGCCGGGGGCCCAGGACAGGGACTGTCGGGCGGCCTCGGCCACCATCGTGTCCGCGTAGGCGGCGATCTTCTTCGGGGTGAAGGCGAAGGCGGTCAGCTTGCGTTGGCGCTTCCAGTGCTCACCCTCACTCGTGACCAGGCCGTTGCCCAGAGCGCGAGAGAGGTCGTGGGTGAACTTGTCTTTGACGTAGTTGCTGCTCTGGCGCACGAGCACCTGCTCGATGTCGTCTGGATCCGTGAGCAGCAGGAGCTCCCGGTCGAAGATGCGCAGTCTCGCGACGGCGCCGTGATCTCGCGCCGTGCGGGTCAACAGCCCCAAGGCGTCGCGCGCGAACTCGACCGCATGCCCAATCAGCGGCAAGCCCCTGGGGCCGCTGGGGGCTTTATCCGTCATCGAGCATCACCGCCGGTGGGCGGAAAAGCTCGACCCGAACTCACAACCAGCCCTCGTTCTTGTACCAGGCGACCGTGGTTTTCGCGCCCTCGCTGAACGTAAGCTCGGGCTTCCAGGAGAGCTCCTTGCGAGCCATGCTGCCGTCGCAAACCCATTGGTCGAAAAGCTCGTTGCACTTGTCGCGAGTGAGCATCACGGCTTTGTTGGTGATCTTGCCGTAGGTCTCGCTGGCGTAGGCCGCCGTCTTGATCACGGGTTTCGGTACCGGAAAGCGTAGCCAGGCACGACGCCCGAGGGCGGCCTCGGCATTCTTGACCAAGTCGTCGAAGGTGTAGACATTGCCGTCGTCCACGAAGAAGGTGGAGCCACTCTCCAACTTCGCATCGATGGCCGCGATGCACGCACGCGCGCAATCGGCGCCGTGAATCATGCTGAGCTTGTTCTCCGTCGAGCCCATGTAGGGCAGGATCCGGGCGTTCAAGGCCTTGAAAAATGCCAGGATTTCGCGATCTCGAGGACCATAAATGGCCGGGGGGCGGATGATGGTGACGGGGATTTCGTCTTTCTGCTCCAGGGCGTAGCGCTCTGCGGCCAGCTTGCTGCGGCCGTAGTGCGTGACGGGGCGAGGATCGGCGTCGATACTCACGGGGGTGCCGTGCTCGTCGCTGGGGCCGGCTGCGGCCAAGCTCGAGACGAGCACGAAGCGCTTCAGCCCGGCCTTCTCCTGCACTGCCGCCTTCAACATGTTCTCGGTGCCGCCGGCGTTGACGCGGTGGAACTCTTCCGGGCTGCGCGCCTTGACTAGGCCGGCGGAGTGCACGATTGCCGAGACGCCCTTCGCGGCTTCCAGCACGCTATCGATATCGTTGACGGAGCCCTCGACGAGCTCGGTGTTGTCCAGGGTTTCGAGGAAACGCGTATTGCTCGTCTTGCGCACTAGGGCGCGGACCTTCTTGCCCGCACTGGAGAGCTGCTCGGCGATGTGCGAACCGAGAAAACCCGAACCGCCTGTAATCAAGATAGTCATCTCAGAGTTCCTCTTCGTACAATCGGTACGTCTTGTAGATCTTGCCGCCCATGAGCTTGATCCCGACGTTTACAGGAGCGTTGTCCTCCAGCGTCCAAGAAAGCTCGCCCCACTCGACGCCCACGCGCTCTCCAGCGCGGTGCATCTTCGTGTACAGATAAGTACTGAGGGCGGCGTACTTCTTCACGCCGCGAAGTTTGCGACGGATCCCCAAAATGACCAGTCGCGCCGTCTTCGGTCCTTTCACCTTGAGCCGGTAGAGCAGCTTGCCCACGTTCACCGGGGTCAGGCGCCCGCCGAAATCTTGAGTCATTTCATTGAGGTTTGGCAGCGCAAGGGCCACCGCGACGGGCTCCCCATCGAGCTCGGCGATGTAAGTCAGCTCGGGGATGAGGATGAGTTTCATGTCCTCAGCCATCTTGGTCAGCTCCGCCTCGGAAAGCGGCACGAAGCCCCAATTGTCGCTCCAGGCGTCGTTGAACACGTCCATGATGATGCGCACGTCACGCTGGATTTGCTTCTTGTCCACGTGGCGCAGCTTGACTTCCGGCACGCCCTCCATGGAGTCGTGAGCCTTGAGGGCACGCTTGCTGACATCGCCCATGGTGTAGCGCCAGGCGTAGACATCCTTGAGCTTCTTCAGGCCAGCCTTCTCGATCAGTTCGCCTTGATAGGGGCGGTGATGGGGCATCATGATCATGGGCGGCGTGTCGAAGCCGTCTACTAGGCAGCCCATCTCTTCATTGATGTTCAGGGACATTGGGCCGCGGATGCGCTTCATGCCCCGATCTCTGAGCCAACCCCTAGCTGCTTCGATCAGCGCCTCTGCAACTTCCGGATCGTCTACCGTGTCCAGAAAACCGAAAAAGCCGACGTCGTCCTTGTAGCGTTCGAGGTGGCTCTTGTCGATTTGCGCTGTGATGCGACCGACAGGCCAGCCAAGACGGTAGGCGACGAAGGCCGTGCCCTCGCCATGCTCGAAGAACGGGTTTTTCTTGGAGAGGCGCTGGCTGATGTCGAAGTTCAGCGGGCGCACGTAGTTGGGGTCGTCGCGATAGATGGGATCCACCACGTTCAAGAAGTCTTTGAGCTTGCCCCCGATGGGGATTTCACGAATCTCGACGGCCATGACGGCGCGAGTGAAGGCCGGCCGGCGCGCTCCTGTCAACTGCGGCGGCGCAGCCAGAGCAAACCGCCGAGGGCCAGCGCGATCCAGGCGTTCGAGCTCGGATCGTGGACCACCCGGCAGCTACATCCGCCCTCATCGTCGGTGATAGCCGCGCCCCGAGGCGTGGGGCTCGCATCGCTGCCGCCCAAGTTCAGTGTGGCGCCACCGCCGGCGAAACCGAGCCCAGCTTGGCCACCGGCTCCACCGGGCTCTGCGCCGCCCTGCCCGGTGCTGCCACCTTGAGCGCCGCCGCTACCCGCCGTGCCCGCGTCCGGAGGTGCGCTGCCCACGCATTCGCAATAGTCGGAACCGTGCCCGTTGGTGGCTCCACACGGGATGGGGTTGTTGGCTTCCTTTTGGCAACCCGGCTCGCCGCCGAAGCGAGCGGCGCAGGTCATGCCCGCGGCTGCACAGAACGCGGTGCAGCCCGAGCCATCCGTATACACGCCGGCGCAGGTGGTGGGGCTCGAGTCACAGAGTTCGTAGGCCGGGTTGTTCGTGATGCCAGCGCAGTTGCCGGGCGGGCCAGCGTCGGGCTGGGCGTCGCAGCTGACGAGCTTGAAGGTGGTCACGTCTGTGGAGTCGCTCTGGCCGTCGTCGGTGCCGTCCAAGACGAGGCGACAATTGCCGCCGACGGCGCAATAGGCCGTGCCGATCACGACCTTGGTGCAACCGCTGCCCTGCTTCTGGTTGACGACCTTTTTCGTGGAGCTACCCTTGTCGTCGTAGAGCACGTAGTCCGCGTCGGTGGTGCGGTTTTCCGTGGCGCGGAAGCTGGTCGTGACTTCGTAATAGCCTGCTTCGGTGATCTTCGGCTTCCAGGTGGCCTTGTCCTTGCGGGTGCCGTCTCCGACGGTATGCGAGAGATAGCGATAGGTGCCTTGGCAGGCAGATACGCTGTTCGCGACCCAGTTCTGAGGCTTGTCTTCTGAGTAGCCGCTGCCGGGGGTGTCGTTGTCGACGGTGATGGTTGTTCCAATGGTGCACGCTGCTTCGGCGACGCCGGGCAGCGCGAGGGTGAACCCCAGGCACGCGCAGGTCAGCAGTGTCTTCACTTGACGGTTACGGACCACTTGAAAACCTCCACATGCCACTCCTGATCATGCTTGTACTTTCCCACGGTAACGGCGCGCATTATCTTGGTAACGCAGGGTTTCGAACCGCCCACACCTCTGGACGATAGAGTGTACGTCCCGTCCGGGCGGAAGCCACGAGAACCTGAGTAGGTTTCGACGGATGCATCAGGCGCTTTCTTGCTCGCGCAGATGGTCGCTGCCGAGGCGGCGGCGGCATCGACCTTGGCTTGAACAGCGGCGCGATTGATGGGCTGGAGTTCCGGTTTCTTCGGCTTGGTAGCAGCGGATTCGCTGGGGCGCTTGTGCGCCTGCTTGGCGGTCTTCGACGGCTCGGTGTTTTCCGGTGGTTCGTCGGATTCTGTCGTTGGAGCCGTTTCGGCAGGTGGGTCTTGCCCGGTGGATGCAGCCGCTGGTTGCGCGCTGGCGGTGCTGCTCGCCGTGGGAGTGGGCGAGGTTGCACCCGCCAGATCGCCGATCTCGTCCTGAAGGGCGAAGGCGAAGCCACCGAGGGCGAGGGCCACGCTGCCCAAGGCGAATACGCCCAAGCCCAGGGCGATGAACAGCGGCGCCTTGGACTTCTTCGGCGCTGTTGTCCCGGTGGTGTTGCCGGACACCGGCGACACGCTCACGTGGCTGGGCATGCTGCTGGCGTTGACCACCGTGGGTTGCGTGCCTTGGCCCAGCATTTCCAACGCGCTGAATGCCTGATGTGCGTCGCCGTACCGCTGGTGGGGCTCGCGTACGACGGTTCGCGAAAACCAGGCATCGAATCCGGGCGGAAGGGCGACGCCAAGTTCCGCGGCCCGCACGCTTGCTGGCGGCAGGGGGTCGATCAAGATCTCTCGCATCAAGGCGCTCAGCCCCGACGCGGGGCCATCCGCCGTGCGCCAGTACGACTTGCCTCCGCTGAGCAGGTAGAACGCGAGCAAGCCCAAGGACCACACGTCCGCCGCGGGCGACGGAGTTTGTGACTCGGTCTGCTCCGGTGCCATCCACAGGGGAGTGCCCAAACCTCGGGTGCCGCTCTGGGCGTTGGCTGCGAGCTTGGCGATGCCAAAGTCCAGAACCTTGAGCTGCCAGGTCGAAGAGGAGCTCTTCACATTGGCCAGAAACACGTTTTCCGGTTTCACGTCGCGATGCACGATCCCGACCGAGTGCGCCGCCCCCAAGGCGTGACACAGCTGCCGGAAGATCGGAACAACCTCCGTCAAAGGCAGGGCGCCCCGGCGTGCGCTGAGGGCGGCAAGGTCCTCGCCATCCAAGAGCTCCATCGCCAGCCACGGCACGCCCAAGTTCGTATCGATGCCCGCTGCGATGACCTGCACCACATGCTCGCTGGGTACGGTGCCGCCGATGCGAGCCTCTTGAGCGAAGCGATCTCGCATCGCCGGATCCGAGACCAGCGTCGGGTGCATGACCTTCAGTGCTCGTGGCAACCCGGTGGACAGCTGCTGCGCAAGATAGACGCCGCCCATGCCGCCCTCGGCAAGGGGCCGCTCGACGCGGAAGTCCCCGCCGAGCACCGCGTTGGTCAAGTCCATCACGACGCACAAACGATAGCCGATAGCCGGGCCGCAGTCCTCTCCCGGCGACTGGGCGCACTGCGCCAGAGCAGGCATAATCCGCTGGATGCACGAGATCGCCTATGCCGCGGCGGCGCTGGTCGCATATGTGGTCATCTCGCTGATCGTGGGAGAGCGTTTTCCGTTCTCCCGCTACTTGATGTACGCCGCGCTGAAAGACCGAAGCGAAGGGGCGGTGCTGTATCTGCGCGCGGGTGACCGCTTTCTGGAACCCGAGCAGATCCAGGCGCTCTGGGGCATGGACGTGGAAGCGTTGGATCCTACCCGCGTGCCGTGCTCTCAGCAGTGGATCGTGTACGAGGTGCAGCGCCTGCTCAACGCGCGAACGACCTCGGAGCCCCCAGCGAAGGGCACGCAGGTCGAAGCGGGGTACCGAATGCTTCGCGTGTTGCCGGATGGCCAGATTGAGGAGACCCTGCGCCCCGTTTCCGAGGGCACAGCGACGATTGCGTCATGAGCTGGGAGCTTGCCGTACTCAGCTTGGCGTTGCTCTTGTCCTGGGCAAACTCCGCGATGCACATCGCGTGGTCGGATCGTCCGGTTTACGCCATGCGACTCGAAATGTTTGGCCCCCCGACGCGACGCCGGCGTGTAGTCCTGCTCGTCGTGGCGACACTTCCCTTCCTCGCACTGGTCTATTGCTTTGCGTCGGGGGTGTGGCCCCGCCTTGCCGCGCTGGGGGTGATCGCGTTCTTGATGATCATTCGTCGCATCGAGATCGCCGATTGGCCCGACGACATCGTGGTGCGGTTGGGCAAGTACGTGCCGGCGGGCGCCGCCTTGAGCGCATGGCTCGTGGCGTCTCAAATCGCCCGGCAGCTTGGAGAACCACCAGCGCGCGCGGACGTTTTGGGTTGGCACGCTGCCTGCGGTGTGATCGGTGGCGCCTACGTGCTGTCGGCGATCGCCAAGCTGCGCCTCACTGGCTGGGACTGGATGCGGTCCCATCATCACGCGCTACTCATCGCTGAGCGCGCCTACACCGGACCACGTTTCATCCGAAGTGCACGCCATGTAGTTGCGCGCTCCAGCGCCGTCGGATTGGTTGTGGGTGTTTTCGGTTTGATGATGGAAATCGGCGCGATTGGCTTCGTTTTTCCCAGTGTGCGGGTTTACGCCGCAGCCGGGATCTTGACCATGCAAGCGGGGATCTGGGTGCTCCTGGGTTACTTCGAGCCCGAGTGGTACTTGGTGGTCGGGGCGCTCTTGCTCCTGGCCAACTAAAGGCAGTCGCCGGCTGCTATCATGAACGCTTCTTCTGGAGGTTCGTCATGAGGGATGTTCGCTTGTTGCTCCGCGGCGTGGGCGTATTCGCACTCGCGCTAGCCTTTGCCTCCTGTGGAGGCGATGACGACTCGGGTGGTGGGGCGAGCGGCAGCGGCGGCGCGACAGGAACCGGCGCCAATCCCGGTACGGGAGCCACGACGGGAACAGGTGGTGGCAGCACGACCGGCGGCACGCGCAACCCGACCTGCGACAAGGGCACCAGTGCTGGCGAAGTTCAAGCACCGACTTTCGTCCGCAATGTGAAGGGCCAGACGAGCTGGTATGCCTCGCCCATCATCCAGGACCTGGATGGCGATGGAAAACGCGAGATCATCGCTGCCTACTATTCCCTGTACGTTCTCGATGCGAGCGGCGCGGTTCTGGACAAGGCCGAAGACGGGGATGGACGCATCTACGCGCCCCATGTGGTTGCCGACCTGGAAGGGGATGGAGCCACGGAGATCGTATTCGGCAACGACTCCAAAGTGTTCGCCTACGAGTGGAAGGGCGGCGCTCTGGCGATGAAGAGTGGCTTCCCCGTAGATACGACCACGGCGGGCAATGCGCCGGAGGTGCGTGGCTTGGCCGCCGGGGACCTGGACGGCAATGGCACGCTGGAGATTGTCGCGACGACGACCCAGACCGCGAGTACGGAAAAGGGTGGGGCGCAGGTATTCGTGTATTCGGCTAACGGGCAGCTGCATCAACCCGCCGGTATCTCTTGGTCCGCCTGGCCCCGCTACAACAACGCCGGTGGCGAGGGCAACGACGCGGACCGCAACGGCCAGGGGCATAGCGGCTACGGTTGCTACGGTTTGAACGTTGGCATCGGCAACATCGACGACAGTCCGGATCTCGAAGTTCTCGTCACCTACGACAACCATCACATTCAGGCTTTCAAGCACGACGGCGTGAGCATCGACGCGGCGCCCTACTTCAAGAATCGCTCCAAGGACCACAAGGACCAACGCCTGACCTGGGGGCAGTTCATCCGTTGGGCCGATCCGAAGGTCGAAGAGGATCACTACAACAAGCACACCGGCGAGTGGCCGCACCCCAAGGCCCAAGAGTGGCTGCAATGGACGGCGTCGCCGCCGAATGTCGTCGACCTTGATGGCGATGGTAAGAACGAGGTCGTCGGCGTGCCCAACGTCGAAAAGAACGAACCCTACGAGACCCAGGCCTACGCAATCATGGCCCTCGAGAGCGCCCACGGGGACGGCAGCCGCTCAGCCATGCGAAAAGCCGGCTGGGAAACTCTGCCCCGGGGCGGCGCGCCCATCAGTGTGAGCGGCTACTACCCACCCGGGGGCGTGCCGGCGCCGACGACGGTGAACCTGCAAGGGGACGCGATGCCCGAGATCGTCGTGCCCCTCAACGACGGACACATGTACGCCTTCGACGCGGGCGCCAAGGAGCTTTGGCGCTTCGACCATCGCTTCGGCAAGAAGATCATGTTTGCCACCGAGGCCACAGTCGTCGATCTGAATCAAGATGGCTCTCCGGAAGTGGTGTTTGCCACCTATGGCGATCCCGACGTGCTCGATTCGGGCCACTTGATCATTCTCGGCGCTGATGGCTCGCTCCTTCACGACGTGCCTCTACCCAACCCAGGCAAGAACGGAAACGGCAACGGAGCTCCCGCAGCGCCGGCCATTGCCGACGTCGACGGTGACGGACAGTTGGAGATCTTCGTGCAGACCTTCGAACACGGCATGGACATCTTCACCGTGCCCGGCTCCAGCGAAAACTGCATGCTCTGGTCCACGGCACGGGGTGGTCCCCTGCGCATGGGCCAACCCAACGGCGGCTGAAGCCGGCCCTCATCGTTTTGGTTTTTGGGGTCGGTTCGATGGGGCACGCTGGGCCCCTACTCTCGCGAAAGGCCTAGCTGGGGCGACGGGGGCGCCTATGCGAGAAAGGGGACGCCTACGCAAGAACGGGTACGCCTACGCAAGAACGGATACGCCTACGCAAGAACGGGTACGCCTACGCAGGAACGGGTACGGGTACGCAGGAACGGGTACGGGTACGGTTTCGTCTCTGCCAACGCGTCGTGAACGCGGCTCGTCAACGTCCCCGTCTCCCATGAACGTGGGCGTCCGCGTCCTCGTAAGCGTGGGCGTGCCCGCAGTAGGTGGCGGCTTCTTTCCCCGTGAGCTCACGCAGCGTCTGCGGCGAGGGTGTGGGTTAGGCGGCGGGCGGCGCCGTGGCGTAGGCGGGTGAGTACGGCTCGACGCGACGCTCGGTAGGACTGCTGCATGACGTGCTGGGTCGGTCGGCCCAGGTGCAGGCCTCGCGTCTTTGCGCGGGGGACTTGCGCTTCGAGGGGCGAATCGAGGGCGGCCGCCACTGCGAGGGCGTCCACACGGCTCGGCGCGAGGCTGCGCAGGAAGTCTAGAACGCGCCAGGCGAGTTCTGCGTGCTCCGCCTCTTCGACGGCGATTGTGTTCAACACTCGCTGCACGACCGGGTCTCGACAGCTTCGAGCGACGCGTTTCGCTATTCGGGCAGCGGCGCCCTCGCCGATGCAACCGTCGACCACGCATTCGATTGCGAGCTGCTCCAGTGAACGCACGGGACCATCCGAGGGCAAGGAGTCCTCGGACGGTCCAAGATCGGTGCCGCCGTAGGTGCTGGCCAGGCCGAAACACAGTCGCGCGTGTTTGCGTTCCTCGCGCGCCGCGCGCCGCACCCGAGCGCGCAAGCTGCCGTCCGCTCCAAAGGCGTGCAGCTCGCGCTCGAGGCGCTCGAAGGCGGCAATCGAAGAGTGCTCATCCAGGGCGTCTGCAAGCCATTGGGCAGTCAGCCAATTTCGCTTCTCCAGGCTGAGCTGGGCGAGCTGAGGCCGCAGTCGGGCTCGCCAGTCCGCGCGTGCACAGCTGGCCGCGGTCTGGAGCACTCCGTCTACGCGCAATGGGCGGCCGGCCGGGATGTTCAACTTGATGAAGTCTGGCGTGTTCCCGCCAAGGGGGCCACCGAGCTTCAGTGCCAAGGTGAAGGCGTATTCGAAGCCACTGTTGTTGTCGTTGTCGGTGACGGGCCACGTGGTTCGGAGTCCAAGCGCGATGGCGCCGATGGACGCGAAGGGAGCGATTTGCAGACCGTGGGTCTTCGTGTACTTGCCGTGGGCCTCTCGTAGCGAATACCCGAGTTCCATGCCTACGAACCTGTAGTTGGCCTGTCCGCCCACGGCGTAGCGGCCGTGAGAGCTGTAGCTCTGCGCCTGTACGAAGCCCCCGATGCCGTAGGTGGCTTCATCTGCGTTCGGGTACCAGACGTAGGTTCCTTCGCCGCCGTGGCCCGTGGCCGGAGAGCGGCTGTCGCCTGTGGAGAAGAGGTAGCCAGCTGTAAACCAGCCGCCGCCTTCTGCGTCGTTGGCGAGAGCGAGGGGAGCGCTGAGGGTGACCGCCGAAGCGGCGAGCGCCGCCGTGACCCAGGGTCCGTGCGTGCGCCGACAGCTCATGGTTTCAGATGACCCCGTACTTCTTCCCGACCTTTTCGAAAGCCTCGAGGCCTCGGTCGAGGTGCTCGCGCTCGTGGGTGGCCATGTAGCTGGTGCGCAGCATGGCGCTCTTTGGTGGCACTCCGGGCGAGATGAACGGGTTCGTGTACACGCCGTAGTCCTCGAGCAGGTCGCGCCACATCATGATCGTGCGC
This sequence comes from Polyangiaceae bacterium, assembly GCA_965222375.1. GTDB lineage: Bacteria > Myxococcota_A > Polyangia > Polyangiales > Polyangiaceae > JACKEA01. Next base: position 298,500 of record CBDCTZ010000015.1, on the reverse strand, counting down.
AGATCTTGTCGAATGTAGATCGGAATGACGGCAGTCTCCGTGTGACCCAGCTCGAAACCGAGCTTGCGGAGTTCGTCGCGCATGTAGGTGTAGTTGTCGCGGAGCTTCTCGATGCGCCAGAGCTCTTCTCGCATGACATCGAAAGCGGCCATCGCGGCTGCCACACTGGGCGGCGCGGCGCTGGCGGCGAACATGAAGCTGGGGGCAAAGTGGCGAATGTAGTCCAGCACCTTGGCCTCGCCCACGAGCCAGCCGCCAATGCTGGCGAAGCTCTTGCTGAAGGTGCCGCCGATCAGGTCGACCTGGTCCGACAGCCCGAAGTGATGCGCGGTACCGCGACCCTCGGGGCCGATGACACCGAGGGCGTGAGCGTCGTCCACGAAAACGCGGGCGCCGTGCTTCTTCACCACTGGCACGAGTTCGTCCAGGTGGGCGATCTCGCCTTCAGCGCTGAAAACACCGTCGGTTACGACGATGGCGCCCTCGGCGTCCTCGATCTTCGCAAGCGCTCGGTCCAATGCGCCGGCGTTGTTGTGCTTGTAGCGGACCAGGCGCGCGCCAGCGGCTTGGCCCAGGCGCACCCCGTCGTAGAGGGAGGCGTGCACGTTGCGATCGATGACTGCGACGCTCTTCTTGTTGCTGAGCAGTGCGGAGAGCGTGGCGATGTTGACCTGGTAGCCCGTCGTGAACACCAAGGCGGCTTCTTTGCCGAACCAAGCCGCGAGCTTTTCCTCGAACTCCTCGTGCAGCTTCATGCTGCCGTTGACGAGGCGAGAACCCGTCATGCTGGTTCCGAAGCGATCGATGGCGTTCTTCGCCGCCTCGCGAACTTTGGGATGGGTGGTGAGGCCGAGGTAGTTGTTCGACCCGAACATGGTCACACGCTTGCCATCGATCTGCGCTTCGGGGCCGTCGTTGAAGTCCAAGGGTCGGAAGAAGGGGTAGATCCCCATCTTGCGGGCGTTGTCTGCCGCCTTGAACTGGTAGCACTTCTCGAAGACGTCTTTGCCGCCAATGCCGGACAAGCTGCTGCGCTGGGCCAGGGAGGTCTTCATGTCGTCGGAGCCCTGCAGGCTCGGCGCGGCGCCGTTGCGCTTCTTCGCGGCTGGCGGAGCTTTGGCCTCACTTGGCGTGGCGGCACTCGGCGTCGTCGCGCTGGGAACCTCGCCCATGGATTCGTCGAGTGCTGGGTCTATGTTCGGAAGGTCGTGCCCGTTGAGCAGCACCCGCCAAGCGGCCTTCATCCTGCCTGGAGCGTCCATGAGGCCTTCGGCGGCCTTCATCACCCGGTCGTCACTCATCCAGCGCAGAACGGCCGGATTCTGAAGGATCTTTTTCCCGCTCTCGGAGAAGCGTTCCTTGAGGCTCATCGTCTTTTCCCTCGGCGCGTGCTCGCGTAGCGACAACTCTTCATGACTGCGCTACCTATTCGCGGGCTGCAAAAAGCACCGCCGGACCGCGCGAAGACTTCCAATTCTTGCGCCGGGGAAGCTACGCGACGAGGCCACCCCAGTCAATGAGCGGCCTCAGGCCAGGCGTCCTGTCCGGCATCGCTCAGGACGATCCGCACCAAACACAGGCCACCTGGCGGCGCGGTGACGCCCAAATCCTCCCGCCGGCCGGAGGCGATCGCGCGCTGGATAGCACCGCTCCCCAGTCGGCCCCGGGCAATATCCACAAGGGTACCGCAAATGATGCGCATCATTCTGTGCATGAATCGGTCGCCTTCGACTTCGATTTCGATCACGCGTGCATCGCTTTTCGAGATAGCCACGTTGGCGCGCAGCATGGTTCGCACTGTGTTTTCTCGTGTGTCTTGCGCACTGCGAAACGCACGAAAGTCGTGAGTCCCCAACAGCGACTTCGCTTCTTCGATCATTGCCGAGTGGTTCAACCTCTCGTGCAAGCGCCAGGCACGCTCGTGCCAAAATGGATCCCGCGTCACACTGTGAAGCAATGCGTAGCGATACGTCTTTTGCTCAGCCACGCTGCGCGGATCAAAACCGACCGGCACGCTCGCTGCGCGCACGACGGCGATCTCTCTGGGCAACTGTTGCGCGAGGCCGAGGACCCAACCTCTGCAGTCGATCTCTTTGACCGTGTCGAAGCTGAGCACCTGTCCGAGAGCGTGTACGCCAGCGTCCGTGCGGCTGACGGCTCGCACGTGACTGGCCTGCGGATCGATGGCGCGGATTGCTCCTTCCAGTTCGCCCGCGATGCTGCGTGCGTTGACCTGGCGAGCGAAGCCGGAGTAGTGCGCCCCGTCGTAGGCGAGTGTGAGCAACACGCCATGGCTGTGCTCAGTCACAGCTCAAAGCCCACGGCACTGACAAGCGTGCTCAGTCTGAGCCCGCGTCTTGGCTCGAGCCCGCTGAGCCCGCTGAGCCCCCGGAGGCGCCTGCGGAGCCCGCACTTCCGCCACTGCCACCGCCGGTGCCACCCGTGTTGCTCGTTGACGCTGTGCCCGGCCCGGTCACACAGCCCGCGGACTCATTGGCCTGGCGTGCTGCGATCGCTGCCGCAGTCGCATCTTGTACGTCGTACAGGGGCAGGTCGGGGCAGTTGGGCGTCTTGCCGTCGTCCTCGCCGCATGCTCCTGCGAGGACGATCGGGAACGTCATGTAAATCCAGACCCAGTGCCGCACGTCCGCCTCCGTATTACGACTTCGGGACGAAGTTCATAGGAACTGCGGCGTCGACGCAACCCCCTTGAGGGGCCGGGAAGGTCCCGGACCGGAACATCCCGAGGACGCAAGAGGCCACGCCGGGGTCTCCCACGCTGTTGCTCGCTATGCTGGCACTGCAAACCTGACCTGTCGGCCCGATGCGGATGGCCACGGTGATTTTTCCTTGAAGCAGGGCATTTTGGCGCAATCCTCGCTCGTAGCAGCCGCGGGACTGGCCCGCGCGACCGCGGAGCGCCGATTGGAGCGCCGCGCTGGCGGTACCCTTGCAGGTTCCGCCGCAGCCACCGCCGCCGCCACCGACGACCCGCTTGGTGTTGGATACTTTTTTCGTCCCAGCGTCCTCCTCCTTGGGTGGGGGAGGCGGTGGGGGGGCTTCCAGTACAGGCTCCGCCGTTTTCGGCGGAGGAGGAGGCGGCAGCTCGGCCACCTTCTCTTCCTGCCCTCTCATCTTCCAAAAGACGAGACCGCCACCCAATAGCAGCATCACCACAATAGCGGCGATGAAGCCGCCGCTTCCTGTCTTCGGCGGCGGTGCGGTCGATTCAGCCATTAAGTGCTCCATCCATGGATCTACGACAATATCTGGCAGGACTATAGTGGAACAAGCAAGCTCTGGAACAGCGCCGTCCGTTCAGGGGCATTCCGAGGCGATCTGACGGAAAAATGAGGCTCCTGAGTCGCCCCACTGGCGGCGCTGGCTCAGGCCCAGGCTGAGGCTGGCCGGTAGCCGTGGCTCGGCCCCGGCGGCGTGCTCCAGCACCAGCCGGCTTCCCGCCCCAAGGCAGCCCGGCAAGGCCCGCCCGAGATTTCGGACGGCGACGTCCAATTCCGCCCACGGGGGATCGCAGAGCACCAGATCGAAGGGGCCCAGTTGGCTAAGCCGAGCCCTAGTGCGCTCGATGCCCACGCCGAGCACGTCACTTCGCTGCTCCAGCCCTAGCGCATGCAGGTTGTCTCGCAGAGCGGAGAGCGCCGGCTTTGCCTGTTCGACGAACACTGCGTGCTTGGCACCTCGAGACAGCGCCTCGATGCCCAGCGCGCCACTACCAGCGTACAAGTCCAGCACGCGTTGCTCCTCCAGGTTTCCGAGGATCGAGAAGAGTGCTTCGCGCACGCGGTCCGTCGTCGGACGCGTGCCGCGACCCGGCGGTGCCCGCAGGCGTCGGCCGCCGAGGGTGCCCGCGATCACGCGCATGCTGCATCGCTAGAACGTGACGTGTAGCCGAAACTCGCCGCCATTGGGTCCTAGCCCGACTAACGGCTGGACCTTTGGCGGACGCTTCTTGGCGGCTTTTTCACCGCTATCGTCCGTGAGCAAGAAGTACGCGCCGACGCCTGCAATTGCCAGCCCCACGGGGGTCAAGATCAGCGCCAGCGTCTTGTTGGACTTGTTCGAGTCGCAGTGGTCGTTGATCTTTGCGTTGCGCGGTATGTCGTTTCCGTTGATGTCCTTGCCGCCGTTGGCCGCAACGTCGCAAGGGTCGACGTTGTCTGGGATGGGTTTTTTGAACTCCTCCCAGTCCGAATCGCTCTGGTCGAGGAAGGAACGCAGCCAGAAGTAGCCGCCGGCCGCCGCTACGACACCGCCAACTGCCAGCCCGCCGTAGCCGAGCATCTTGTTGGTGCTCATTCCGCCGCCCGAATCCGACGTGGGGTCTCCGCCCCCGCTCGTGCCTTTGGCCGTGGGTTTGAGTCGAACTTCGGCGCTGTCTCCAGGACGCACCGTTACCGTTCCAACGGCATCATTGTACCCCGGGGCGCGCACCAGAACCTTGTGTTCACCCGGGGCCACCGTGAGTTCGGTGCGGCCCTCGCTGATGAGCCCCACCTTTTCGCCGTCGACGAACACCTCCCCGTCGACGTTTCCGGCGACGACGACCAGTACGCCCTGGGTTGCCCCCATCAACTCCGCGAAGCCGCCCGCGGCAACATCCATCAGCGTGTCGTCCGACGGGTCGGTCAGATTCGAAGCGTATCGAAGGGTGGTGGACCGTGCCTCCGCGCCGTTTTCGAAGAGGTGCAGGTCTGCGATGACTTCTTTCTTCTCGGTCTTTAGCGTACCCCAAATGTAGCGGTTGGCATTGGCCTTGCCCGCAATCTTCTTCTGGCACGCGGCGTTCGGTGGCACATCGCAGCCGATGGCCAGGGAGATGACCTCGAGGGAGTAGTCCCCCTTCGCGAGCGCCCAACCTTCCGCGCGCGTCACGGCACGCTTCAGAGCAACGGTCAGCGCTTGTGCGTGCTTGAAGTTCTTGTCGCTCGCGATGGCAAGCACTTGAATCGAAGAAGTTGGCGTATCCGCGTAGGCGGCTCCGGGAGCAAGAACACACGCCGCCGAAAGGAGCATGGCAGGGAGAATTCGTCGCATCACCTTCGAGGATACACCCTTCCGCCGACGGCGGCGATTTTCTTGTGATCTTGGGGACTTCGCCTTCGTGATCAGGTTTCGATCTTGGTCCACATTTGGCGCCGCATGCGCTGCCGGCGCCCATCACTCCTGGTAATGACTCGCGCAGCTCCCCACCCCGCAAGCAGCTCCCCCTCTTGGCCTAGGCCGGGGAGGACGGTTGGGCCGACCAGGAAGCTGCCGGGAATCGGGCCGCGTACTGGCTCGCCGGATACGTCCAGGTAGCCCGGCGGGTCGACGGACCATTGCCACCGCATCGGTTCGGCACCTGGCGTGCTGTCGGCTAGGTGAATTCGGTCGATGTTGCGTTCGGTGCCGGAGGTGAAATCCGAAAGCGGCAGTCCGTCGTGGGGTGAGTCCACAACCAGAAAGTGCTTGGGCAGAAACGGGAAGTGCTCCTTCAGCGTGGTGAGCAGGGCGTTGCGGGCCTCGAGCAATGTCAATGGGCCGCGGGTGGAGAGCAGCACTTCCGCCGCGAGCACACTTTCGTCGGGGGCCTCTGCCACCGAGTCCAGGCGTTGCAAATGCACTACCGGGTGACGGGGGTTCTGCTTTTCCCCAGAGAGCGGCAGGATGAACGCCTCTTGCCCCAGTGCGTCGGGTAGTCCTGAGGTCTTGACGGCCAGGGTGACCACGAACCGCCCAACCGTCGGGCTCAGGCGCGGCCAGTCGTTCAACGCTCGCTTGGTGATGCCGTCTCCCTGGGCCAGGTCTGCGACAACCTCACCCGAGGCGTCACTCACGACGCTGTCCGCCCCAGTTGGGTCGTCCTCACCGTCCTCGAGGACCGCTGCAACCCGGCCGCGTTCAACGACGATGCGGACTGCCGAGCGCTCCAAGCGACACTCACCACCGTGGGCTTCGATGCGCTCGATCAAGAATTCGGACAGCTCGTCTTCCCCCTGACTCATGGCTGGCACCCCGCGTGTCCACGCGCCGTGCAGTCGAGCCGTTACCAGAGCCGGCAATTGGTCCGGGGGGACGGCAAGATCCGTCGCGAAACTGGCGGGTATCAGTACTACGTCCCGATAGATGTGACCCGCTGGGAACTTCCCGAGTACATCCCGGGGCGCCGATGCGCCGGTGAAGGGGATCTGGCTTACTGCTCGACCAGTTTCCAGGCGCTCCCAAAAACCCTCCGGGGGCCAAACGGCGTCGCGCTCGAAGGCGACGTCGACTGCAGCGTTGACCTGCGCGAAGGTCGAATACAACTCGTCGACGAGCTGGCGTACTTCTGGGAACTCCCGCTCGACCTCGCGACTGAACAGCTCTATGTCGGGTGCAACTTCGATGCGCCTGTTCGGCATGAGCATGCTGAACATGGGGTCGAGCTCCCGGGTGCGACGCCCAAAGCGTGGACTTTGGGCGAGCTCCTGCAGCAGCCGCTTCATGACCGGCGAAGACGCGGACAGCAGCGTGAAAGCACGGCGGAGCAGCGTGAAGCGCTCGTAACGGTAGCGGGCTGGACGCTGGCCCTGGCCCAGTACGAGTACCCTGAAATCGCGCCGGGCCAGAAGTGCTGCAGCAGTCAGCGCTCCCAGGGATCGACCCAGCACCACCACGTCGTAGTGGCGGTTCGTCACGCGGGCCTCACGACCACACGTCGCCGCCGCCCTTCGGCGTGCGGTTCAATCTCGACCTTGCCGCTGGCGACCAGGCCTAGCGTTTCCACCAGGAGTTCGTGCTCCTGCTCGAGCATGCGGGCGCTCAGAGCGTCGACGTCTTCGCCTTCTTGGATCACGATGGCACGCTGGGCGATGATGGGTCCCGTGTCCACGCCTTCATCGACGAAGTGGACGGTGCAGCCTGTGACCTTGACGCCGTAGTGCAGCGCCTGCTCCTGGGCCCGGGTTCCTGGAAACGCCGGTAGCAGGGCAGGGTGGATATTGATGACTTGGTCTCGAAATGCGGACAGGATTCGCTTGGTCAGCAGGCGCATGAAGCCCGCCAGTACGATGGTCTGCGCTTCATGCGCGCGCAGTTCCTCGACCAGGGCGCCGTCAAACTCTTCGCGGCTGCCGTGTTGCCGGTGATCGACTACGACCGTCGGCACGCCCGCCGCGGAGGCTCGCGTCAAGGCCAGCGCGTCTGGCCGATTGCTGATCACGACTCGGACCCGGGCATCCAAGCGTCCGGACTCTACCGCGTCCAGGATCGCTTGGAGGTTCGTACCAACCCCGGACACAAGAACTCCGAGCTGTAGTGTCACCGCGGCGCGCCTTCGTAAGCGACTACAGCCGCGCCGTCGGCAGAGTTCGATGCGGTGAGTTGGCCCAAAACGAAGGCCGTTTCACCAGCCGCCTCGAGGGCCTGCAGGGCGGCCTGCTCCTTCCCGGCACTGACGCAAGCCACCATGCCCACGCCCAGGTTGAAGGTGCGCCGCATTTCCGAGGTCTCTACGGGACCGAGCTTTGCGATCAAATCGAAGATCCGGGGTGCTCCGGGGGGCATGTGCAGCCGTGCCTCCAAACCCGTGGGCAGGACCCGAGGCAGATTGCCGTCGAGGCCGCCTCCGGTCACGTGGCACAGGGCGTGAACGTCTTGCCCCAGAGCGGCGATCAGCTTCTGTACCCCCGCCGCGTAAATCCGAGTCGGAGTCATCAGTGCCTCACCCAGGGTCATTCCCAACTCGGTCACGTGGCTATCCAGTTCGAAGTGGGATTCCAGCACCCTGCGGGCCAAGGAGTAGCCATTGGAATGCAGCCCGCTGGACGCGACTCCAATCAGCACATCGCTGCTCTGGACACGCTCCGGTCCGAGTACTTTCTTCTGACCCACGACACCGACGCAGAACCCGGCGAGATCGTATTCGCCATCTGGGTACATGCCGGGGAGCTCGGCGGTTTCGCCTCCCAAGAGCGCCGCACTGGCTTGGCGGCAGCCCTTCGCGATGCCGCTGACCACAGCTTCCGCAACATCGACATCGAGCCGACCGCAGGCGAAGTAGTCCAGGAAGAACAGCGGTCGCGCGCCAACCGTGATGACGTCGTTCAGGCACATGGCGACCAGATCGATCCCGACAGTGTCGTGCTTGCCCGTGGCGAAAGCCACTTTCAGTTTGGTGCCAACGCCGTCGGTTCCGCTCACGAGCAGGGGTTGCTCGATGTCCGCAGGGAGCCCACAAAGACCAGCAAACCCACCCACACCCCCCACGACCTCGGGGATCCGCGTGCTCCGCGCTAGAGGCTTGATGCGCTCGATCAACCGGTCAGCAGCATCGATGTCCACACCTGCTTGGCGGTACGTGATCGCCATGGCCCGGGTGATAGCACGTCCGGAGCTGCAAACGGACAAGGCTGGCGGTTAGGCGCTGTCGGCTTGCGTGCGGCGCAACAATCGGAACAAGCCGTAGCCAGAAAACCCAGCGAATCCGAGGAATAGCGCGATCAGACCAAGCGCCCAGCGAGTCGTGCGTGGCGCCTCACCGTCCACGAGCAGCCATGCGTCCGGTGCGGGTCGGCCTGCACCCGCGCTGTTGATGGCATCCGATAGGCCGGAATGACGCAAGCCGGCTTCATGAATCGGCACGAGGCGCCCGACAAAGGAAGTGGGCGGAACGAAGCGCGGCCCCTCCAGGCCTTGGGGAACACGGACCTGCACCCAGATGCGCTCATGGCCAGCCACGGGCGCGAGGCGGTAGCTGTCGGATTCGAGGGGTCGCCCGTAACGAATGGCTCGACTGGACCCGAGCAGGGCTTCTCCCTGGACCCATTTGTTCTTCATGTCCGCACCCGGGGAAAGCTCAGCCAAGTTGCCCAGGGCCACCGGCGGACCCTTCACCAGGGCGTATTGGGCTTCGGAGCGGAGAGCGTTCGCCATCAGCAGCGAGGCCAGAGCCGTGATCACCAGCGTGACCAGCGTGAGGTTGCGCCCAGGACGCCGGGGCTCGGGTAGTGCCTCGAGCTCCGGATCGCGCTCTTCGGCCACGCTCAGCGGCAGTTCCGCCGTGTCACGGGGGCTCATGAGGCCTCGCCTGGGCTGAAGTGGCGGATGGGGTCGCGAGGAGGGGCCATGCTCTGGGTCCGACAACCGGGGTCCGGGCAGGTTCCGTCCCAGCGCCCCAGGTCCCTCAACGTATACCTCGAAACCCTCCTAGAGACCCGGCTGGGCGGGAAAAATGCACTTTCCGAGCCCAAGCGCGCAGGTGGTTCCCACGACCCCAGGATTTGTGCGAGAGTCGACTCGGAAGTCGCCCCAAGGGGGCGAGCGACGGGCGAGTCGGATGGCTCAAGTAAAGAAAATCATCTGCCCTTCTTGTGGCTTCAAGAACACCGCCCCACTGCCCAACAACCGTTGTGTGTCGTGTGGCGCGAAGATCGACGACCTCAAACGGGCGTTGTCGCGTCAGGAGGAACTCGAGCGGCGCTACCAGCAGGAGGGGTTCAGCCCGCTGTGGTTTGGCGTCTCCATGGGCATCATGGGCGTGCTCACCGCCGCCATCGTGGTGTTTCTCCCGATAGTGCTGCCTGCCTTCGACTTCGAGGGTTCCGCCGGCATGCTGGTCGCGATTCCGGTGTGGTTCATCGGCGGTCTATTCGTCGGCTTGGTCTCACCGGGCAAGACCTTCATCGAACCGGTTGTAGCCTCGTTTCTGATCGCCATCCCCACCGCGTTCTTCTTGTTCCGTGCGCAGACGGTCAAGACGATGCCCGCATTCATGTATGTGCTGATGAGCGCGCTGGGCGTGCTCTTCACTTTGATTGGCGCATATGTGGGCGAACGCATTCAGATGGGGCCTCCGCCGAAAGCAGCGGACTAACGGCGCCACGAGGGCATTTAGCCAGTTGTGTCGTGGCGTTCGGTCTGATGTCGAGCGCTGGTTGCGACGACGAGGCAAAGGCGGCTCAGCGCGCCGAAGCCGAACGGATCGTGCACGCGGTTCGAGAACTTCGGGACGCGGACTCGGACTCCAAAGCCGCCCATCTCGAGAAACTCAAGGGCCAAAGCTGCCAGCTGCCCAAGCTCTGCAGCTTCCAAGACCTCTGCGTCAAGGCCTACGCCCTTCACCAACGCGGACTCGACGCTACTCGCGTCGCCGCCGACAAGCTTTCGTCGGACGGCGGCCTCTCAGCTGCGGCTCGGCAGGTCGCTTTGGCCAAGAAGACCCTCGCAGATGCACGGGTGCAGACGCGGCGCTGCGCTGACAAGGAAGGCGAAATCGTTCGTGGGTTCAAACTGAAATGACGGCCCACAGCCCGGTGCTCGAAGCGCCGGGCGACAGCGTCATTTGGGCGGCGGCCGCTTGGGCAGCTTCAGCTTCCGGATCATTTCCTTGTTGGGCATCAGAACTCGAGGCTTCGCACCCACGCCTGGCGCGAGCTTGCCTGCGGGTGGGGGTGCCGGTTGGTCCGGGGCCTTCCAGCCCTTCTCGGCCCAGGTCACCTTGCCAAAGCGAGTCGCCTTGTGGAAGTTGCCCTGGCCCAGAATGGCCGACCACGCGACGCCATTGTTGCTCTGCATGGCGTAGAAGTTCATGCGCCAGGTGTCGCCGACCTTCGGCGGAACCTGCTTTGCTTTGTCGAAGCTCTTCCAGGGGATCATGGCTTCGATGATGTACCCCTCGTCCTTGTCACCCTCCTTGTCGAGGGTGCCTTTGACTTGTACGGCGCTCTTGAGTTTCGCTGACCACTTCTGATGACCAAAGGGGCCGTCCGGGTCTTTCTTTGGCAGGTTGTAATCGTCAAATCGGGAATCGAACACGAGGTTCTGCGGGTTGATCTGAATCTCGTAGTAGTCCTTGTTGTCTCCATCACCGTCGGGATCCACCATGATCTCCACGGTGTCCTTGGTCCAGAGCTTGGGATCTTTGGCAGTCTTTTTGAAACCGCCGACGACGTCCGGATCTTTCACGTCGAAGCCCAGGTACATCCCGGTGTCGTTCCACAGAACCTTGACGCTTCCGTTCACCGGGAAGCTGGTATTGGGGCGGGCGGTGCCCACGTCCACGAAGGGACCAGCGATCGCAGCCGAGGCCCAAGCTTCTTCGTCCAGCTTGCCGTCGATCTTGATCTTGACGTCCTTCTCGAGCCTATCCACGCGAAGTGTGGGGACTCGGGTGTCTGGGGGAGGCGCCTTCGCCTTCATGCCCGTTTCGATGGATACGACGAGTGCCCGATGCTCGCGATCTGCTGGGCCTGCCGTGATCTTGATTCGATCGTTGCCCTTCCAAATCCCGGTCGTGACCTGGATCTTGGACGTCTTGACGGTGGCCGGTAGCGTGAACTCCTGCTCGTCCACGTAGACTTTGCCCGCCTCCCAGACGCTGGGTGCCATGGCCTGCCGGTTCCCTCGCCACTCACGGATGGGGCCGACGTTGTCGATGTTCAAGACGCGCTCTCCGGCGCCATCGAGAACGTGGGTGAACAGGTTCCAACCGTCGGCGATGTCCTTGTCGCATCGCCAGTACATGATGAGCTTGATCTTGCCACCCGGCTTGACCGGCCCATCCGGGTTGATGCGGTAGCCCAACAGCATGGCCTTGCCGTCGAAGTTGACGTTGAGCTTGTGTGGGATGTTGCCAGGTGCCTTGTCGAGCACGAAAGACTTCAGGCGCTCCTTGTCTTCCTTGCTGGTGTCCGTCGAGCCACCGACACAGGCCGTCGTTGCTAGCGATAGCAATACCAAGCTGGCGAAAACGTTTCGCATCTCTCCTCCTCGAAAACCGCCGCGCTCAGCGCGTGGGTTCATTCTTCTTGCTGACTGGCTTCTTCGCGACGGGCTTGGGCGGTATCACGCCGGTCTTTACATGGGCCACGATTGCCCTACGTACGCTATCCGCGCGGCCACTCAGCACGTCCAGCCGCGCATTGCCTTTCCAAATCCCCACCGTCACCGTTACGACGGAGTCAGTCAGGTTGCGCGGCAGCATCAGTTCCTGTTCGTCCACGTAGACCTTGCCGGGCTGCCACCGGCTGGGGGGCAGGGCTTGGCCTCCGGCGGCCTGCTCTCGAAGCGGTCCAACGTTGTCGAAGTTCTCCAAGCGCTTGCCGCTCGGTCCGGTCAGGTGTGTGAACAATCCCCAGCCCTTGGTCAAGGGTGCGACCGAGCGCCAGTACAGGGTCATCTTCAGGGTTTCACCGGGCCTCACGATGCCCGAGGGCTCTAGGGTGTAGCCAACCAGGTGTGCCTTGCCGCCAAAGTCGATGAAGGTTCGGTTTTCGACATCGCTCGGCACCTCGTCGAGCACGAACGCGCGAAGCGCGGGAGCCAGCTCTTCGGCTGGGGGCTTCGGCTCCGAGGTGTTGCACCCCAGCATCAAGGCCACGGCCGCAGCGCACCCGAGTAGCGAGGTAGTCCGCGCATTCATTACTTTCGCCCCTTGTTCTTTTTCCGCGCGCTGCGCTCGCGCTTGCGCTGGTTCTTCTTCGCGTTCTTCTCTGCGCGGGAGAGCTGCTTCATGCGGGGAGTCTCGGCCCCGCCGCCACCGCCAGCCATGCCGGGTATTCCCATGCCGGGCATTCCGGGCATGCCCATCCCGGGTAGCCCCATTCCCGGCATGCCTGGCATTCCGGGCATCCCAGGCATGCCCATGCCACCAGGCAGTTGACCGCTCTTCATGGCTTTCTTGATATTGCGCGCTTGGGCAAGACCCTTGAGGCCGGGGATTTTGCCCATCAGGCCGGCATTGCCGCCCATGCCGCCCATCATCTGCTTCATGAACAAGAACTTCTGAACCAGTTCCGAAACACCTTGTTCCGGTTGGCCAGAGCCCTTGGAGATCCGCTTCACTCGGCCCGGTTCTCGGATCAGCGCATTGGGATCGACGCGCTCCTGCTTGGTCATGGACTGGATCATGGCTTCGATCCGCACTAGCTCTTTGTCGTCCAGATTCACGCCGGCAGGGACCATGCTGCCCATGCCGGGGATCTTGTCGACCAAGTCCTTCAGGGAACCCATTTGCTGGATCATTTTGACTTGGTTCAGGAAGTCCTCGAGGGTGAACTCCCCGCTCATCATGCGCAGAGCGTCTTCCTCGGCCTTCTTCTGGTCGGCGACTTCCTGGAAGTCCTGCATCAACCCGACGACGTCCCCCATGCCCAGGACACGGCTGGCCATGCCCTCCGCTCGGAAAACGTCCAGCTTGTCGAGGGTTTCACCCAGGCCCACGAAAGCGATGGGTGCACCCGTCACTTCGCGTACCGAAAGCGCCGCGCCTCCGCGGGCGTCGCCGTCGAGCTTGGTGAGCACGACGCCGGTGATGCCGAGGCGCTCGTTGAACCCCTTGGCCGTCTGGACGGCGTCTTGGCCGATCATGGCATCCACGACCAAGAAGATGTTCTCGGGGTCGACGCGCTCTTTGATCGCCGCGAGCTCCTGCATCAGCTGCTCGTCGATGGCGAGCCGGCCAGCAGTGTCGTAGATGATGATGTCGCAGCCCAACGACTTGGCTTCCGCTTCGGCCGCGCTGCAGATGTTCACCGGTGTTTCCCCGGCAACGTTGAAAACGGGAATGGACAGCTGCTCGCCGAGGACCTTGAGCTGCTCCACAGCTGCAGGGCGTTGCATGTCTGCAGCGACCAGTAGCGGCTTCTTGCCTTGCTTTTCGTACCAGCGCGCCAGTTTGGCGGAGGTCGTCGTCTTACCCGACCCCTGCAAACCGACCATCATCACTTCCGTCGGCCCACGCTCAGCGAAAGTGACGGGTTCCGTTTCCGTACCCATCATGGCGACGAGTTCGTCGTGGCAGATCTTGACGAACTGGTCGCTGGCAGAAACGCGATGAGTTTCACCGGCCTGTTTGACCTTGACCTGAACGGTCTGACCGAGTGCCTTCTCTTCGACCCGCGCTAGGAAGCGTTTGACGACACCCAGCTCGACGTCCGCTTCGAGCAGACTCAGACGCACCTCGCGCAAAGCGGGCTTGATGTTGTTGTCAGTGAGTTCGGTGAGTCCGGCGAGGCGGTTCTGCGCCTCCCGGAAGCCTTTTGTAAGCGCTTCAAACACGGCGGGGGTCCGGTCTTACCACAGAAGCGGCGCCGGGGCAGGTGGCGCAATGTTCTGTAATTTCAGGCACTTGCAGCGGCAAAACTCGGGCGACGCTCGCGAGGTGAAAGAAAGCGTGGGCATCCCCCGTTTTCACTCCAGGAGGTCAGGGATGTTGAGAGGGATCTTTGCGGTTTTGATGTGGCTGTCGGTTGGGCTTTTCACCCTGAGTGTGGCGGCTACTCCAAAACCGCGGCCAGCTGTGCCGGCGACCGGTGGCGCCACCATCGCCGCGGACGCGCGAACGTCGCCGCGAGCTGCTGCGGTCGAGATCTTGTGGGGTGGTAGCTGGTGGGATGGGTCGATCCTGGAACGCCGAGGCCGGCTTGTGAAGGTGCACTACACGGGTTGGGGCAGCGAATGGGACGAATGGGCAACGCCGGATCGCGTCCGTGCCGCTGGCCCTGCCGGACCCCACGCCAACGCCCGGTTGAACGAGCGCGTAGAGGTCGCCTGGGGCGGTAGTTGGTGGGCCGCTCGGGTCATCGCGCGCCGAGGCAAGATGACGAAGATTCACTACACGGGCTGGGGCAGCGAGTGGGACGAATGGGTCGACGCATCCCGATTACGCAAGGTCCGATTACGCAGAACGCGTTGAACGTTCAGGGTTGCTTGGAGCTCAAAACCCGAGATCGTCGTCCGGAGGTTGCTGCTTCGGAGGGGGCGTGAGCCACAGACCCTCGGCCATGTCTACTCGTCTTTGCTACGCCGCGTCAGGGCCAGTTGAAAGATCTCCCGCCGACTGTGGCCGCGCTGCTCTGACAATTCGCTCGCCACGTCTCGCACGCTGAGGCCTGCTTCGAGCAATGCGTCGATTTCGGGGATCAACGCTTCGATCGGCTCGTCATGCCTTCTGGCTTCGAAAGCGCCCAAAACGATCGTGACCTCCCCCCGTTCAGGCAAGTCTTCTTCGGCCAAGCTCGCGAGGGTTCCCTGACGGCTCTCTTCGTGCAACTTCGTGAGTTCGCGACACACGCTCGCCAAGCGGTCAGGCTGTGATTCAGCTAATTCGGATAGGGTGGTGTGGAGCCGTGCGGGTGCTTCGAACAACACGGCAGGCAGCGCGGTGTCGGCGAGCCGCATCAGAGCATCTCGGCGCTTCTTTCCCTTTCGGGGCAGGAAACCGAGGAAGAGGAAGGGACCGTCGACCAGACCGGAGAGTGCAACGGCGGCGGTGACGGCACTGGGGCCCGGGATGACGTGAACGGCGATTTCCTCGCCCCGAGCTGCACGGACCAGTTCTGCGCCAGGGTCGCTAATGCCGGGCATGCCGGCGTCCGTGACCAGCGCTACGTTTCGGCCTTCTTTCAGTGCCGTGACGACTTTGGAGATCCGGCTCGAGTCGGCATGGGCGTCAACTGCGACCAACTGCTTCTTGGAGATTCCTAGATGGCTCAGCAGTGCGCGTGTCCGGCGGGTGTCTTCAGCCGCGACCACAGCCACTTGCTTCAGAGTCTCTACGGCTCGCAGGGTGATGTCCTGCAGGTTTCCTATCGGCGTGCCGACGACGAAGAGCGAGCCCCGCTCTTCGCTTGGGAGGGTCATTGCCCGCCAACGCCCACGGCATCCCCAAGGGTCTCGCGCAGGAAGGTGCGCAACTTGCCCGTCAGGCGCGCTTCCAGTTGGCGCACCCGCTCCCTGGAAACACCGAACTCATCTCCCAACTGCTGCAGAGTCAGCGGGTCTTCGGCGACCAGGCGCTTGTTGAAGATACTCAAGTCTTTGCCCGACAAGGTCTCCCGGAATTCGTCCAGCTTTTGCCGAACAATGTCCTGGATTTCCATGCTCTCGGCCAATTCTCCGGGGCCGCGGCTAGAGGATGGAAGCAGCTCCACGCGACTGGTTTGGCGTCCATCGGACTCACCGACGGGTGCATCCAACGAGGCGTCGCCACGTGATAGGCGACGATCCATCTCCACGACTTCCTTCTCGCCGACGTTCAAGCGTTTGGCGATTTCGGCATGGGTCGGTTCGATGCCCATTGCCGTGAGCTTTGCCTTCTCCTTGTTCAAGTTGAAGAACAACTTGCGTTGAGCCTGGGTGGTGCCGATCTTCACCATGCGCCAGTTGTTCAGGATGAATCGCAGGATGTAGGCCCGGATCCACCAGGCGGAGTAGCTGGACAACTTCACTCCGCGATATGGGTCGTAGCGCTTCACGGCCTGCATCAGGCCGATGTTCCCCTCCTGAACGAGATCCATCATGTTGCGGTAGGCGCGCCGATACTCGTAGGCAATCTTCACCACTAGCCGAAGGTTGGCCGTGACCATGCGGGCGGCGGCTTCTACGTCCTGGGTCTCCGCGTAGCGGACGGCGAGCTCATGCTCCTCTTGCGGCGTGAGCAGCGGGTGGCGCTGCACCTCCCGCATGTAGATCTGCATCGGGTCGACACGGCTTATTGCCGTTTCGGTGCTCTTCTTCTTGACGACCTTGCTCAGGTCCTTGTCGTCCATGACCTCGGCGGTCGTCTCGATGACGCCCTCTCGCTCGATGGCGTCGTCGGTCAGTTCTCCGTCGCCATCTTCCGCATCCGCAGAGCCGGTATCTGATTCGGGCATCGACGGTGCTTTCGCCCGTTTTGCCTTGCGTTTCCGTGTCTTAGCGGTGGCCATGATGGAAGGTCGGGATCCCGAGTGTTGTGTCCCGGTGCCCTCGACGTCAAGCCGAACACGCGGGCGGCCGAACTCATGCCCGACTTTCGCAAACTCAGAGAGATTTGCTCAAAAGGTGCCGAAGACGGTCACGGACTGATAGCCCACGCCCACATCGACGCGAGGCTTCGGTGCGGGCTTTTTGCGCGCCTGCTTCTCGGATTTCTCGTCGCTCATCAAGTAGAGGGCTGTCCCTGCGCCCAGACCGACGATACCGACGACGAGTCCTACATTTGCGACGGTCTGATAGGTTTGGCCCGTATCACGGTCGCCTTCCAAATTGCTTGGGCAGGCACCGCTGCCGCATTCGTCCTCCAACTTGCTGTGTTTGGAGTTGGCCAAGGCGCCGAACACGCCGAAGGTCACGATTCCCGCGACCCCTACGCCGCCGGCGACATACGCCCAGGTTCGCTTGTCCCACTTGCTGGAATCCGTGGAGACGGTCCCCTCTTCCTTCGGAGTTTCGGGCGCAGGCCCGGCAACTGCAGTCATGTCCACGTCCACGCGTGCACCGGCTGCGGCGTCCACTTCTTTCGAGGTCTCTCGACCTGAAGAACTGACGAGTTCGACTTTCACGCTGCCAGGCATCACCGCAACCGGCTGCCCCCAACGCTCCTTGGGCACCTCCTGGCCTTGCACGCGGATGATATCCCCTTCCCCGGCGCCTGTGACGGTGACGAGGGCGATCTTGGACTCGAGTTCCGACATGTCAGCCCGGGCGGCATCCGCCGCTTGCTGGTACTTCTTGTCGATGCTTGCGGCCGCCTGAGCCTCGGGAATGATCTTCTCGAACTCTTGATAGGCCTCGGCGTAGCGCTCCAGGGCGACCAGCTCGCGCGCATACATCAGATGCGAGTTGGGGCTCGCGACGGCGTCGTAGCTTTCCTTGAAACCCGCGAGTGCCTCTTCGTGCTTGCCTTTCTTCGAAGCCTTGGCGCCTTTCAAGAACGCTTTCTGCGCCGCCGTTTTCTGGGCAGCGGTTGCCGTATCCAGGCTTGCGCCTTGAGCGAGGCAAAGCCCCGCGCCGAGGGCGAGGGCCAAACTCAAAGTACAGGAGCGAACTAGTCGAAGCGGACGCCGTCCAGCCATGCGCATGAGTTTCTCTCAGATCCCCTTCGGGGTGAAGGTTGGTTTGGGTTTGGGTCGTGGCCGTGGCCGTGGCCGCGGACGGGGCCGACTGGTTGTAGGCCGGGATACGGGCTTGGGCGCCGGTTCGGGCGCAGCTTCCGGCTCCTCTTCGGGCTCCTCCTCCGGCTCCTCTTTGGGTTCTTCCTTGGGCTGCTCCTTGGGCTCTTCCTTCGGAGGCTCAGGGGGCTTGGGCGCCGGCTCAGCTTTCGCGGGGGCCGACGCAGTTGGTTGTTCCTTGACGGTTTCGTTGGTCGGCTCCTCGTCGCCGCCCCTCAGGGCCACGACGATAATGCCAATCAAGACGACCCCGCCAAGACCAGCCATGATGTAGGTCACCATCTTGCGCGCCTTCTTGGTGCGGATGGAGACCGGTGGCTCAGATTCGTCGAGGTCTACATCAGCCAGCGCTTCGCCGGGCGGAGGCCCAATCCACGCGACGGCCGAGTCGTCCTTCTCGGACTCCTCTTTTTCTTCTTTGTCGTCGTCGTCATCGGCGGATTCTGCCTTCGAGTCGTCCACGATGATGACGGGCTTGGAAGGCTGAGGCTGATCGAGCCCACGGGGTGGAAGCTTTGCCGATACGGCCTGGGCGTTGGCGCTCTCGTCTTCGCCTTTCTTGGAATCTTCGGAGATGTCGGAAATGGAAATCGGCTCGAGATTGTCCGGATCCAACGAGGCCGGGGGCTCTTGGTTCGCGTCTGCGGGAGTACCGAAGAGTTGGGTCTTGATGGGCTTGTTCGCTTCTGCGCGATCTGCCTCTTTGCCTGCATTTGCCTGTCCGGCTTCGCCATCAGCGGCTTTGGCGTCGTCTTCCTCCTCTTCTTTCGAGCCCGCTGTGGCAGTCATGTTCCAAGGCGCGCCACCGACGCCCGCTGCCGCCGCGGCTTCGAAGGGATTGCTCTCGGCCTCGTCCGCATCCTCGGTCGAGTCGTCCGTCGCCGCGCTCTTGTCCTGAGCCTCTTTGGTGAGGGATTTGACGTCGATTGAGCCGGAATCCTCCATGACCTCCAGCAGTTCGGAGTCCAGGGATTCCAGCTTGTCGCGGGCCGGTGGCGGGGGCACCTCCGCGGCCGGCGCAATACCCAGAAGGGTTTGTTTGCGTGCGGGCGGTTTGGCGCCCCGGGCAACGGGTTTTGGTGGAAGTGCCGCCCCGGGGGGCTTGGGGCTCTGTGCGGCGGCGGGTTTCGCCGGCGGTGCCGCCGCGGGTGACTTCGGGCTTTTAGCGGCGCCGCGAGGTTTCGGCGTCGCGGCCGGCTTGGCCGCGGCCTTCGCTGCGACCTTGGGCCCGCTCCCGGAGGCACGCTCGATGACTTTGCGCCGGGTGTTCAAGGTGTTGCCTGCAAGCTCCTCCACGAACTTCCCGACGTCGGCATGGTCGGCCACGTTGGAAGCTTCTTTCAAAGCAGTGGCGAACGCCTCGGCGCTTTCGTAGCGGTCGTCTCGATTCGTGGCCAAGGCCTTTTCAACGATGTCGGCAATCTCCGCGGAGATCTCCTCGCCGCCCACGGGTTTGTGAGCGTCCAGGCGGGCCGCACCGCCGGCCTTCACTTTCTCGGCGACTGCGGATTGAGTCGAACCCACATACAGGCGTTTGCCAGCGAGCATCTCCCAAAGCATCGCGCCGATGGCGTACACGCTAGCCCGTTGGTCCAGCACCTCGCCTTCCAATTGTTCTGGTGACGCGTAGGCGGTCATTTCCGGATGGCGGTTCAGGGGCTGAATATGCGATGCAGCCGCTGACACTCCGGCATCCATCACCCGCGTCGTGCCATCCGAACCTACGAGCAGGCTGTCTGGCACGAGCCCACCGAAGCCGAGGCTGTGCCCTGCGCCGCTGATGGGAGGCGCGTCCGCAGCCAGCAGACCGATCGCTTCTAGGGCGTCCAGCGCAATGCGGATGCCGACCGCGACCGGGATGGCTTTGCGCTTGAAACTGGCGAGCCGTAACAGCGAGCGAAGCACTTCGCCCTCGACATATTCCATTGCAACGCCCAGCTCGCCGTCGACCATGACGACGTCGGTGGTGCGCGCGACGTTGTCGTGCACCAGCTCCAGGGCCCACCAGGCGCCCTCGGAGAGTTGGTCGATCTCGTCCTTGGTGACCGGAGCGCTCGTGGGCACCCGCCGAATCATCGCCAGCTTCACGTCTCCGTCGCTGCCGGTCGTCTTGGCGGACCAGATGGACCCGAGTTGACCCTTGGCCAACTCGGAGATGAGTTCGTAGCGACCTAGCGTACGCGACCCGGCTGCCATTACCGTGACGATAGCTCGAAACCCGCCAGCCTGCGCAGTTTCGGGAAAATTACTCGGATTTGCGTGGCCAGAGGTTCAGGAGTCGTCTTCGGCTGGGTCCTCTCGACACAGCAAGAACCAGGCGTTCATGGGTTTGCCGCCCTTGTAGGCGCGGCCGATGGATACATGCTCGCTGACCTTCCGCATGTAGTCCTTCATCCCGGAGTAGACGAACCTCCCAAGCTTGGCTTCGTTCTTCAGAATCTCGGGCCAACTATCGGGCTTCTTCTTAGGCAATCGAGTGTAGTCGATGACGAAGCCCGACGGCGGCTTCTCTTCATCACCTGTGGGATGCGCCACGTAGTAGCCGGGGCCGGTCGCGAAAGCGGTTTCGCCGTGGTTGTAGCCCCAGAGATCACCCGAACCGTCGTCGCTCAAGCAGAAGCGCTTCTGAAAGAAGTTGAACGCTGGCAGCGTGTTCTTTCCATGGTGGATCACTTCCTTGAGCGGGTCCGTGCCCGTCGGAACGAACTGCGCCGCATCGGAACTGTCCGACTCAAACATCTCCCACAACGCGCGCTGCTCCTCCTTGGTGATACTCATAGCCGTCCACAGCCGGCTCTGTGGATCCATGCGATCGAGCGTATCCGTGAGCCGCTCTTTCTGATGGTCGTCTCGATGGCCTAGCAGCAAGGTTCGAAATTTCACGGCGGGAATATAACCCAGGTCGGCGTTCCGTTAGCCGCCGACGTTGACTTTTCTGCCAGCGATGGGTGTCTCCAACAGCAGCACATAGCGGTCGAACTTGGCATCTTCGAGCTTTTTGGTAGATGCCGCCAGGTCGTACACGAGGCCCCACTCGATCTCTTCAGCAGCGGAGACCAGGAAGGTCGAGGAGTTCTTGCAAGCCTTGGCGTAGCGCTCGATGGTCTCTCCGGTCATCGTGAGGTCGGGGCCGGCGAAGCCCTTGGTTCGCTTGCTCGCCGTTCCACCCGCGATCTTCCAGATTGCCGTGCCGCGATCTGCGAGGACCATGCCAACGACCGTGCAGGATGCCAGCTCCTCTGCTTTGCCTTGCGGGGTGAAAGCGAGCTGAGCTGGGTACTCTTTGCGCGTGTCGGTCTTGATGATGATCTTGGTCGCACCGATCTTCTCTAGCGCCTCGACCATGCTGACCACGTGAGCCAGCTTTGCCTTGCGAATAATGGTCAGCGTCGCTTCTTTTCCGTCGAAGTGCGCCTTGTTCTCCTCGAGCTCTTTGTCCAGCTTCGCGCGGCCTTCAGGCTTGTCCAATAGAACGCGACTGAAGCCTATTTTTGGCCCCAGGTCGTCGATGCTCAGGTGCGGGGCACCTTTGGGCTTTGGAGTCTCCTTGATCGGGGGCGGCGCTTTGGTGGCCGAGGGGGACGGGTCGAAGGGGTTCTTGGGGGGTGGACTGTCGTCGCAGCCCGAAGCAAACGGCAACAGAGCACTCAAGATCCCAACCCCAATCTGACCTGCGCGCGACATGCGGGGATTGAAACGCCCCCGCGGGCGTGCGGTCAAGCTGAGAAGCACCATGCCGCAGATTGCGGCAATTGCCTGGGTGCGGGCTCGGGATGATTCAGGAGAGGTCGTCGCAGAGGGCGACGGTTACACCGAGTTCGAGGTTTTCCACACACTTTCCGTCCGCGGCACCGGTGCCCTTTGCACAGACTCCACTGACGCACTCGTCGTCCACAGTGCAGACGGCCGCGGTTCCCAGCTTGGCAACGCATGTGAAGGTTCCAGACATGTCGACGCAACGTAAACCGGGAGCACATGGCATGGTCGCGTCGCAAGTCTTGCCTTCCTGCAGCTTGGTTAGACAATTGGCACCGTCGCAGTAGTGCGTATCCGCGCAGATCACATTCTTGTCGCTACAAGGGTCCCCGCCACCTGCTTCGATGGCGGTTTCACAGCTGCCTTCCGCCTCGCCCGGGCGAATGATGCAGTTTACGTCTGCGATGGTGTCGCAATCCGACGTTCGCGTGCATGTGTCACCTTCAGACTTCGGCCCCTGGCTCAGCTGGTGGCAGGGCTCGGCAAAGAACCGCACGATCTTGATCTCTTCAGCGGTGAGCTTGGAGTCCGCGTAAGCCTTGCGGACTGCGTCCACGCAGGCCTTCGCCTTCTTGGGGGAGTAGTTCTCGGGCAATGCCGACAGGCACCAGCTGGCCTGCTTCTGCGCGCAAGCAGCGGTGTTGTCGCCGCCGCCCGAGCATTTGTCCACCACGGTCTTGTTGCAGGCAGCTTTGGCCCACTCGCCGCAGAAGGAGTCCTCCGAGCGGTAGGGGTCCACGGCTGGGCTGCCGCTTTTTTCACTGCTGCACGCCAGGAAACTGATGCCTAAGGCGAGAAATATGAGTCCGCGAGCTTTCATGTTCGTCTTCGGTGGACGATACCTCAGGCCATTTCATTCGGCACGAAAGCGGCGGTTTGTTTCCGGCCAGGCAAAAAGCCGTTTGAGCACGGGGTGATACGCGGCAGGAAGGCCCATGCGGATTTGCTCGAGTCTGCGGCGGCGACGCGCCCGACCAGGCGAGCTAGGCTCGCGGGTTCGTGCCCGAGGAACGCACATCACGCCCGTTGGTTTCGCCCCTCCAGGCGCTCTTGGTGTGGCTGACCGCAGCGCTTTTTCTGCTGCTGGCGAGTTTTGCGTTTGGATTGGTCGTTGCCGCCACCCACGGCGGTGGCGCGCGGGAGCTGCTCTCGGATCCCGACAAGTCGCCCCTGCTCAACGACCCCACGTGGATCGCCCTGGGCACCCTCGTTAACGAGGCTGCCGCGTTGTGCGCGTTCGGCTTGTGGTGGTTCAAGCTGCGTTTGCCTCGGGCAGAGTTCCGGTTTTCGACGCCACGCCCCGCCGCCGTCGTGGGCGCTCTGATGCTCACCTTTGGGACGGCGCCCTTCGCGGAAACCGTAGGCGAACTCGTCCATCGCGTCGTTCAAAACGACGTGACCGCGTCGCGGGTTGTCGTGGCGGCCGCTCGAGGCGCGTCGGACGCCGAACTCATCTTGCTGCTGGTTTGCCTGTCTATCGTTCCTGCCGTGGTGGAAGAGCTTCTATTTCGCGGGCTCATCACCGCCGCGTTTCGCAATAGCATGGCTGTCGCGGTCGTCGTGCCGAGCATCCTGTTCGGGCTGTTTCACCTCGAGCCCACTCAGGCGGCTGGCACGATGCTGCTGGGCGTGGCGTTCGCATTTGCTCGTCTGTGCACGGACTCACTCAGCGTGAGCGTGATCGCCCACGGCGTTTACAATGCGGTCGTGCTGTTGGTGGTGCGGTTTTCTACCAGCGTGGAGGAGCGAGAAATCGAAGTCGCCCCGATGGCTTTTGGCGCGGTACTGGCGGCCGGAGGCGTGGTGGTGTTGCTTCAGCAGAGAAAAGCTCGCTTGGGCGTAGTGGTCGCGAATTCAGTTGGGGCTGAATAGCGCTTCCCCCAGCTCCAGAATGCTGTCCTCCGCCGCCGCCGGCCCTAGCAGCTGCAGGCTTCGTGGCATTCCGGAGGCGAAGCGCCCAAATGGGATCGCCAGGGCAGTGGCATCCAGGAGGTTGCCGAGCTTGACGAAAGCACCCAGGCTGCGCAGTGCATGAGCACCGCCCAGCTGCGGGGCTGGGAAGGTCGTGGTTGGAGACGCAACGAGCAGGCCGCGATCAAAGGCGGCTTGGGCAAGTTCGCGGATCTCCGACACCGCTGCGGCAGTTCGGCTGCGGTTTCTATAGACGCTGGCGTTTGCAATCGCGAGTTCGGCGAGAATCCTGCGGGTATGCGGGTGCAGGCGCTGCGCGCCGAAGTCGATGGTCAGAGCCCGGAGGGCCGCTCCGGGGGCGCGACCACCGAAGATGCGACGCCAGTGATCGGACAGCAATGCAGCGAACGCATGGTGAACCTCCCGGGGCGTTGCCAGGCTCACCTTATGCGTTCGAAGGCCGGCGGCGCCAACGGCCTCGCTGATTTCTTTTTCAGCGTAGGGCCACTCGCCCCTTGCGAAATCGTCCACACCAAGCACCACCACCCCTCGCAGTTCGAAGCCGCCGGGGCGCGGCACCCTCAACTTGGAAGCCAGCGCGTCCCTCACTCGTCGCACGCCCGGCACGGTGCGCGCCAAGGGGCCCTGACCGTGGAGCCCGAGCTCGGGTGGAACGAAGGGAAAGTGACCCGAAACCGGCCAGGCGTGAGCGGAAAGACGAAGCCCCACCACGCCACAAAAGGCCGCGGGCAGTCGGATGCTGCCACCAAAGTCCGAGCCCCAGTCAAACGCGGCCATCCCACTGGCTACCGCTGCGGCAGCGCCACCGCTCGAGCCGCCAGACGTCCGCGAAATGTCGTGAGGGTTCTTGGTCACTCCGAAGCTCAAGTTGGCGCACTCCGGAGTGGCAGCCAGATCTGGAACGTTGCTCTTTCCGACCAGAACGGCGCCGGCGCGGGAAAGCGCGCGCACCAAGGCACTATCCGAAGCGCCGTGCCGCCCTTGGTGGCGCAGGGAGCCGGCGGTCGTCGGCCACGCTGTCGTGTCCCAAACGTCCTTTAGGCTGTAGGGAACGCCGCCAAGGGGCGAGGCGCTCTGGCGCGGATCGTCCTGGGCTGTCTGTCGCAGCGCTTGCGCCGAAAGGTCGAGGCATAGGGCGCTCAACTCGGAGTTTCGCGCTCGAATACGCTCGACCGCTTGCTCCACGGTCGGCCAGTCGAATTTTCCGAAACCTGTGAGATCAGCGGGCATCTTTTCTAAACAACCGATCCTCGATGACTAGCGCATCGATGCCGGAAGTGAAAAACACTGCAGCGGCATCCTCCACGGAATGAACGATGGGTTTGCCCATCACGTTGAAGCTCGTGTTCAACACCAGCGGCACCGAAGTCAGTTGGTGGAAGTGACTGATGAGTTCATGAAACCTCGGCGACATCTCCTGGGTTACCGTTTGCAGGCGCCCGGTTCCGTCGACATGAACGACCGCCGGCACTTTCGTGGCCATCTCCGGACGAAAGCGCAGCGTGCGTTCCATATACGGTGAAAGCTCGCCTTCCTCGAACCATTCGCCCACGAATTCGGCGAGAATACTGGGCGCAAAGGGACGGAATTCCTCTCGGAACTTCACTTCGGCGTTGAGGCGATCTTTCACGGTTTCCGAGCGAGGGTCGGCCAAGATGCTTCGGTGACCGAGTGCTCGTGGGCCGAACTCTGCCCGGCCCTGCATCACTGCGACGATCTTGCCCTTCGCGAGTAGCTTCGCCGCCCGGTGCATCGCGCTCTCGCCGTTCTTCAGCGTGTTCTTCAAACCGCCCAGGCTTTCCAGGCGCTCGAGCGCTTCAGTTGCCACCTCCGAGCCGAGATACGGTGAGCGTGGCTGTGCTGGTGCACGGCTGGCGGGATGATCTTCATGATAGGCGAGCAGTGCTGCGCCGACTGCGTTTCCGTCGTCTGCCGGTGCGGAATACACGTAGAGGGACTCGAAGGGCGTTCGCGAGAGGATCTTGCCGTTGAAAGATGAGTTGAGGGCGCAGCCTCCAGCGAAGACCAGGTTCTTGCTGCTGGCACTGGTAGCCAGGCTCTGCAGAAGCTCGGCAGCCAGGTCTTCGAAGACCAGCTGCCCGGTGTGTGCGAGGTCGCGGTGCTCCAGAGGCTCGACCCCCGGGCGTTTGCGCATGTCCTCGAATTGCCGCAGCACCTCGAAGTTGTTCGCCTCCAGGGCCAAGTCCTGCACGGAAAACCAACTACGCATGCGGCGGTACAGGGCGTCGTCTTTCTTGCCGTAGGGTGCGAGCCCCATGACTTTCCACTCTTCGCCCGCCATGGGGTCGAAGCCGCAGGCGAAACAAAGCCCCGCATAGAACGCGCCCAAACTGCCATTCTTGCCGAAGCTTCGAAGGGGCTCGGGATCCAGTCGAGTCAGCTTCCCGTGTTGGTATTCGTAGAATGCCATCGAGGATGCTTCGCCGTTGGCGTCGAGCACGGCGCACACGGCCTCCGAGTATGGGCTCGACCAGCAAGATGTCGCTGCGTGCACGAGATGGTGGTCGTAGCCCCGGGTCTCGGGTTCTTTCTTCCCCGGGGCCTCTTCGTGCAATCGATACTTCAGGTTCATGCCGGCCAGGTCGAAGGCGTTGGTCTGCCCAACCAGCGTCGGCCGCAAGAGAGGGGACAATCGCCACTCGGACGCTAGGTACGCCGCCCGTGCTGCCACGCTCTTCCACCGCCGCAGTCTCCAACTCAAGGCGACCACTACTTCTGCATTCGGCTCCAGATAGCTCCGCAGGATACGGCGGATCTCGATGGGATCATCTGGGGGACGCTGGTGCGCCCGCTTGTTTTGACTGCGCCGCTCGGTCCCTTCTGCAAAGACCACGTCCCCGCTGCTATCGACGATAGCGACAGCCGGATCGTGCACAGTGCAAGCGAGGCCGACGTAGTTCTTCATCCGCGTGGCGCTACTCTTTGGCTCCGGACGGGTACTTTGCGCGGAGGGCAGTCACTCCCGCGTTGGCGCTGTCGTCCGTCATGCCGAATAGGTCGCCCAGAAGCTGAGCCACCTCCGTGTCGCTTCCCTCAGTTACGGCGGTGCGCAGTCCCATAGCTTTCATCATGAAGCCCTGTCCCTGCTCCGCCATCTGAGTTTGGAAGTGCTTCGCTGCACTCTCGGCTGCCGAAGCGTCTAGGGACAGGAGTGGCTGCAGAGTCTTTGCCGCGCCGTCCACATCGTTTTGCATGATGGCGGCGGCGAAATCGCGAAAGGTCACTTCGTCGGACATGGGGCGGAGTTTAGCGGCTGTGCGAGTCGAAGTGGTCCATCCTGTCGCCCGGGAGACTACGTGTATCACGGGCTCTTTCCCAGGGTCGTGCGCTACGAAAACGATGGCCAGTGCGAGTTGGAGATCGTCCCCAACGACCGCGAACCGCGTTGAACCAACGTAGTCTTTGGTCTCTTCTGGGGGGCGCATCCTGGGGCGCCGCAAGGGCACTACTCTCGAGCTACCCCGTGCTGATGCACTGCGCACCGCGCGCACGCGAAGGTTCTCTGCCTCGAGGTGGTGCATGGCGGATTATCATCGTCGCGATCGGATTGCTGCACGCCGCCTCCGGCGCAACAACCCCACACAGGCCAGCACAGGGATCCCGGCCCACCCAGTCAGTGAGGGTGCCGACGCTGCCGAGCAACCCTTCCGGCAACCACCGTCGCTATCGCTCGTGGGTGTGCCCAGGACGGGGCCACCGGGTTTGCTCCGACCGGCGCCATTCGTGACATCGCCCACCGTAACGGCGCCGCCGGCTCCTGTGGTGTCGGACGACGCACTGCTGTCGGGTGTTGCTGGACCCTCCGGGACGCCGCTGGTTGCCACCTTCGCCTTGGTCTTTCCGATCGCACTAGGCGGATAGCACAGCGATTCGGGACGGCACTCGGCGGGGGCCTTACAGGGCCCGTCCTGGCCGCAGATGCTCAGACTCACCCAAGCCTTCTTGGCGGGACCATCAGGTCGAGGGCGTGGCGGTCCGGCGAGGAAGTTGTCTCGCGAGACCGGACGTTGCGACACCCACCCCCAACCACTCCAATGAAGCTCACGGAACTCCTGACAAGTGTCGACCGAGAGGCAGCGTCGCCCGTCCTTGCACTGCTCGTCAGAAGAGCACGTCGCCAGGACACACTTGCCGCCCAAGGCACCGCGGTAGCCTGGAGCGCAATTCTTGGGAGCCTCCAGCACGCATTTCGGGCCGCCGTGACTCGTGGTGCCGACATGCCCTTTGGGACAGCTCTTCGGCGGAGGTGGCACCGCGTCGGCGCGGGCTATGCTGACCTTCAGGCAGAGCCCGAGCGCTGCAAGGACGACTATTAGCGTGTTGGCTTGGGGTCCCATCGGCGCAGCATACGTCTAATCCTGCCCCTGCTGCTGAAAAGCACCGAACGAGGGCATTGCCTACTTGCTGCGCGTGTTGGCCTTGCTGTGGCATTCCACCGCGTGCGTCGACGACCTAGCAAGTAGGCAACTCGGCGCGCGCGGTGGCAGCTGATTCCGGGTGCTGGATCCGCGGAAAGCATGCCGGCCACCCAGCCGTCTAGTTCATTGGACACTGGACCTTCGCAATGGCCGAACAAACGTGGCGCCGGGCGCATCAATTTCAGGGTTGGCAGTGCTTCTGCGGTCGGCGCCCAAATCGGCACACGCCCGGTCAAAAGCCAAAGGCGATGGCGCCCACGGAATAGAGGTCTGCGCGCACCATCGTGCTGCCCCGGAGTCGTTCTCAAAGTGCGTTCAGACAGCACAAAGCTGCGGCCCTTCGCGCCCAGTTGTTCGCGCGCGCCACTCGGCGATAGGCTGTACTTGCGTGTCATGATTGATCCAAACGACGTACGGCTCCGTTTTGCCCGCAAGCTGGGCACCTCCAGCGTGATCGTCCGCGCCATTGGCATCATGGTGATGGTGGGCTCGATGATTGGCGTGTTGATTTCGCTCAGCCTGCGTCGCTCGAGTGACCGCGTGGGCTTCACTTTGATTTCGATGGCAGTGCTGGTCCTCGGCGCCCTGGTCTGGGACAGCGGTGTATTTCACGCTGCAGTGAGCCGGTTCTTGCCTTCGGTGTTGGACATCGAGGACAAGCTAGACGCGCTGTCACGCCCCAAGAAGGCGCGTCGCGCGGCTCAGGTCGCCGTTGCTGCTCCCTCTCAAACCCTCGACGTCAGTGCTGCGGCCGAGGAGACCGTTCCTCCTGAAGGCGGGCGCCAGCGAGCCGCCCGCTCCGCTTCGGCCACCAGCACCATCCCCGAACCCAGGGTGGCGGAAGCAGCCGGCACCATGCACTCGGTCGCTAGCAACGTCACCGCTGGCGAGGCCGTGGCGGAGACCGAGGTCAACTACACGGATGCGGACTCGAACTCGCCTGAAGCGATCGCAGAGGCGAAGCTCGAACCCGAGCCCCAACACCGAGCCCGAGACGAAGAGTTCCCGCCCCAGCGTGTGCCCTGTCCCCACTGTGGCGGTGGGATCCACCCGGAAGCGTCACGCTGCGTGCACTGCATGCGCCGCGTCGAGCGCCACGCGCCGCTTGCGTCGTGAGTGGCGCTCAGTGCTCAGGGAGCTAGCGGCACTCCTGAGCCCTGCTGATAGCGGTTCGGCTACACCCTGCGCGTGGCGTGCAGTAGGCGTAGCTAGAGGACTTGCCGCAGTCCGGGACGGTGCCGGTGCTCCGACCGCTGCGCCGCCGGATTTCACCGCAGCGCGTCAGTAGTCCTTGCTACTGCGTTGGCGCTTCTTGTCGCTGTGCTTGCGCTTGGCATCCAGCCGGCGCGCCTTCGCCGCCCGGGACGGCTTCGTGGGTCGCCGCTTCTTGGGCACAACGAGCGCCATCAGCACCAGCGCGCTGAGAATTCCGCGAGCTTCTTCCAAGTTCTGCTGCTGGCTACGAGTTGCCTGACAGGTGATCAGCAGGGCGCCATCGGACGCAACTCGGCCAGGGTTCTGGCGCTTCAGACGCGCCCGCACTTCAGGCCGTAGGCTAGTGTTGCCCTGAAGGTCGAAGCGCAACTCCACCTTCGAGCTGACCTTGTTCACGTTCTGCCCGCCCGGCCCCGAGGCGCGCACAGCCCGAACGCTCAAGTCTCGCGCCGGAATACATACGCCTGGGCGGATCAACAGGTCGTCACTCATGCTGCACGCACCGAACCCTCGTGCTCAACGCACGTAGATGGGGTTCGCGTAGATCCACACGAACTCTTTGCCGGCCAGAGCCGAATAGCTTGAGAGGAATCGCTCAAGGTGCCGGGGCTTCATGCGGACTTCAACTCGATAGGCGCCGGGTTGGTCTGCGTCAAACTCCACGGAGCTCTCGCCCTCAGCAACTTGGTCCCAGCCGCCGTCCTTCGCGCGCCACACGACCGTACGGATTTCCGGTTGCTTGTCTGCGCTCGACAGCCCCAGCACCTTGGGTGCCGTGGCAAGGAGGCGGACGCCATCCGAGAGCTTCAACTCCGCTCCCATCTCGTGCAGGCTGCCTGCGCTTTCAGCGTGGTAGTCGAAGCCGTGCGGGTAGCCCATGAACTCGAAGGCCCCATACAGCCGCCCGGCACGCAAAGCGTCCTTCAAGCTCCGATCGTCGAAGGACCCCTCGGCATTGGGTTTCACCAGCAAGTGGTTCGAGAACCATACCATCATGCGCCGATAGCTGTCGACGCGCTCGCCGTCTGGCAGGATCCCCGGAACGCTGTTGCGGTGGCAGTCCGTACCCATGGTGCCGACTCGCTTGACGCCTCGAGCGAGGGCACCGCCCCAGCGCTCAAGGTAGGCCGGGTCTTCGTTCCAGATAGGCAGGAAGACAAGGTCCGGGTGGGGAAGTTCTTCCGGTCTCGGGATCTTGCCTGCGAGCTCCAACACCGCGCCCACCGCGGCGAAGGTATTGGCGTGCAAGTTGTACATTTCGAAGCCGTCGATGGGGAGCGTCGCAAGCTCGTCCACGGTCCAGTCCTCGGTGTGTTGCAGTAAGGAAACGGCGCCGCCGGCCTTGAGTTTCTCGATTGCCTCCGGAGTCTTCTGGCCGTAGACAACGTCCCGCTCGGCCTCCGTCGCTGCGACGTGCCCCTCCAAACCAACTGGCATCGTTTCGGTCTCCGTGCCGGCCATGAGCAGCGCCGGATCGCCTTCCGGGCATGCGAGCCAATTGGCCACGGGGCTTCCGCCGCGCTCGATCAGCTTGTCACCTTTGGCGCTGTCGTAGAGCAGCACGTCCGGGAACTCCGTTCTCGTGAAGCTCTCGCCATGGTCGGTGAGCATCACGAAGTCATGCTGGGTCTGACAAACCCCCCGGCGGAAGTCCTCGAGGCACACCTCATCTATGGCGTCGGTTTTTGGGTCTCGCGGCTCACCGTCACAGGCGTCGTGGGAGTAGACAGTGTGGGCGTGAATCAGTCCGCGCCGTTCTAGGAAGCCGCGAGCGTTCTCCGCCCGGGGTGTCGGCACGACAGTCGTGGGTTGAAACGTCGGCTTCTTCGCCGAGTCGGCCTCCGAGTCTCCGCAGCCCAAGGACGCGACGGCCGCCAAGGTTGCCAACTGGAAACCGGCAAAGGGGCCTCGGCTGCTGGGCTTGATCGAGTTTCGTTTCCTCATGGTTTTCTAGATGGGCGCTAGAGCAGTGCGCGCGGAGTCGAACAGTTCGCGGATGTCAATCGGCCGCCTCCGCCAACACGGGTCTTCAAGAGTGTGAGGAACCGTGTCGTCCTCTACGACGAGAGCGCGGGACTACCGGGTCGCCATGGCGGTTAGCCTAGCATTTCCCAGGCGTGCGTCCGGCGACGTGGAACGACCATGACTCGGTGCTTTTCATGCTACGAACGGAGGGTGACCTGTGGGCGATTCCTCTTCTTGCTGGCTGCGTTGCTGGGATGGAGCAGCACGTCGAAGGCGGAGCCCGTGCAGATTGCCGAAAGCACCCATGCGTTGGCACGCACGGTTCGTGTCAGGTTATTCGCGGAGAGTAGCGAGTTGGCCCATACGGAGTTGCGCAGGCTCGCTAGCCGTTACGGTCGCCTCGCCCGCGACTCGGAAAACCTGGTCGAGATGGACGTGCCGCCTGCGGAAGTGGACGCGGTCCTTGGTGCCATCAGGGGGCTCGGTGAGGTCCGTTCCCGGCGGGTGACTACCCGTGACATCAGCCAACGGCTGGAACGAGCGCGAGGTGCTTGGCGCGTGGCAAACGCAAGCCACGAGCGCATGCTGCGCATGCGGGCCACCGGCGTCCAGGACGGTCTGGCTCTGGAGCGCGCCCGCAACTCCGCTGCGCGAGAAGCTGAACATCGGCGAATTCTGGTCAGGCAGCTGGAGCAGCGCACGACTGTCACGCGCATCCGCATTGATCTGACGCTTCCCCAGACTGAGCGAATCCAGCCCACGGAGTTGCCGATTCCGTGGCTCGAGAGCATCGGACCGGCGAGCTTGCATGACCCATCACGAATCAAGCGCAAGCGCTATCGAGAGCTGCGCAACTACTTTGACGGCGCGCTTCGCCTGGAGGGCGTTCACGCGGACAAGGCAGGGGAGCTCCCGGAGAATCTGAATGCGGTCAACGCGGCGCTCAGCATGCGCGCGATGGGAGAGGCGACACCCATCGGGATCTTTGGAGGCGTGGACGCAGCCCTCGGCGGGGGCAGCGGGTTTTCCTACGAGCTCCAGCTCATGATTGGCTTGGGCGTCGTGATCGGTGAACGGTTCGGCATTGGGGTCAGCAGTGGCCCTGGCGTCGAAGGTGTCACAACCACGGTGCCATTTGGAGTCACGTTCCCGATCGAAGTCGCCGCCTCCATCGATCTGACTCACCTCATCGCCACCAAACTGACTCTTCGGGAGGGTTGGGTGGTCGCGGCGGATGAGCGGAAGCAGGGCTCTAATCTCGCGCCTTTCGGAGATGAGCTTTCCGGCGCTCTGCACGTCGTGGTTGCGAATCGTGACCGAGAAGGCGGTTATAGCGAAGCCCGCGATGGCTTCGAGCTAGGCTTCGAGTACCGAGAGCTCATGGGCGCGCGGGCCTACATCGTGACCATAGGCTACGCTGGCCACATCTCGGACTTCTCGGGGCGACTCTGAGCGCCCAGGGCGGGATGCGCACCTTCGAGTGCCAGGGTGAGACTGCACTCCCGTTGGGTATCGCGAAGCGCGTCCCTCGACCCAAACCAGCATCCGGAACACCCCAGCGCCATGACCAAGCGCAGGCCTGCGGCATGGAATGTCCTCTAGGCTCGCGGTAGGCTCTGGCCATGAGCATCGCCAAAGCAGTCACACTGTGCCTCTTGTCCTCCGTTCCCCTGGCCGTCGCGGGCTGCGGAGAAACTGACTCGGACGGCGGCGGAACTGGTGGCTCCGAGGGTGGAACAGGTGGCGGCGCTAGCGGAAGTGCCGGAGCCAGCGGTGGAAGCGCTGGAGCGAGCGGCGGCGCTGGTGGCGCGACGGGAGGTAGCGCCGGAAGCAGCGGCGGAAGTGCTGGCAGTACCGGCGGAAGCGCGGGGGCGCCGAATTGCTCCTCCATTGAAAAGGAAATGGGCGACTTCATCGCGGCGAACAAGGATTGCTCGTCGCCGTCGGACTGCGTGACGGCGACGGCGCAGTGCTGGCAGGCACAAGAAGACTGCTGCGTGGTGTATCTGAAGTCGACTCATGACAAGGCCAAGTGGACTTCACTGAATGCCTCCCTCTCGAACTGCGTGAGCGGTTGCGGCTGCTGTGCCGCGATCCCCGCGGACCCTGATTGCATCGCTGGCAAGTGCGGCCCGAAACCTTGATGCACGCATCAGGGCCAGTGCCCGGCCCCAAACCCGGCACTCTCGGGCGCATCAAAACTTTGGTTGGCTTTGCACGCCGCCCACTGGGCTTCGTCGGCAGTCGCTTCCAGCGCTTCGGGGACATGTACTACGTGGCCCATGGTGATGGGCTGTTGGTCCTGCGACACCCGGACCACCTGTACGAGGTGCTTGTCGACAAAGCCGCGCATTTTTCCAAGCAGCACACCGCCTTTGAGCAATTGGGTCGTGTTCTGGGCAACGGGCTGCTCAATTCGGACGGCGAGGTGTGGCGGCGACACCGACGCATGATTCAACCGGCGTTCCAACGTCCTCGCTTGATCGAATACGCCGACGTCATGCGGGCCGAAGCAGAACGGGTCGCGCGTGAGCTCGAGCCGCCGCGACAGATCGATATGAGCGATGCCATGATGGGGCTGACGCTGGACATCGTGTGCCAAACTCTGTTCAGCCACGATTCTAGTTTGGACCGTGCCGATGTTGCGCGCGCCATGTGTGCGTTTCAGGACTCCATTGCCCGGCCGGACGTGTTGCCGTCCTGGCTACCCGTACCTGGGCGCAAGGCGCTGCAGGAGGCGGTGCAAAGCCTCGACGCCATCATCTATCGCATGATCCGAGAGCGCAAAGCAGAGCTGGCGCAGGCGCGGGCGGACTTGCTCGCGCGGTTGCTCGCCGCCGTGGACGAAGAAGGCGATGGCTCCGGGCTGACAGAAACAGAGGTGCGGGATCAACTGGTCACGATGTTCTTGGCCGGGCATGAAACGACGTCTCAGGCGTTGACTTGGACTTGGTACTTGCTGGCCGAACACCCCGAGGTCGAATCCAAGCTGCACGCAGAGCTTTCGCGGGAGCTGTCCGGTCGCGCGCCGAGTTACGAAGACCTCGAGCGACTCACCTACACGGAGCAAGTGCTCGAGGAGGCGATGCGGTTGTACCCGCCCGTATACATGGTGGCGCGTCGCGCCGAGAAGGATACCGAAGTGGGGGGCCGGGCGGTTGCGGCAGGCACCGAGCTAGCGCTGTGGATCTACTGGGCGCATCACGACCCGCGTTGGTTCCCGCTGCCGGACGCCTTCAAGCCCGAACGCTTTGCCCCAGATGCCAAGGCCAGGCAGCGCAAGGGAGCGTACCTACCTTTCGGAGCCGGGCCGCGCGCCTGCATCGGCAAAGTGTTCGCGATGATCGAGGCGAAGATCATTCTCGCCACCTTGGCGCAGCGCTTTAGCGCCCGAGTCGCGCCGGGTCAGAAAGTCCAGCCCTTGCCGCGGATAACCCTTACGCCGCGCCATGGCATGCGCATGCGTCTAAGCTGATTCGGGCGCTGCGCCCCAGGTGGCGCGCCGGAAGGCCACGCCAGCAAGAACGGCATTGAGTGAGTAGGCGAGGGCGATCGCGATGAAGACGCCGAGGGGCCCTCGCGTGGCTTCCACCTGGGTCGACAGGTAGTAGGCCAAAGGGATCTTGAACGCCCAAAAGCAAACCAGGTTCAGGAAGAACGGAGTGCGCGTATCGCCGGCACCATTGAGCGCTTGAGTCAGCACCATGCCCCATGCGTAGAAGATGTAACCGAGCCCGACGACCAGGACGCCATCGGCCCCAAAGCGGATCGCCTCGGGGTCGTCCGTGAAGGCAGCCATCATCGGCTCGGGCGCGAGCACGCAGGCGATGGTCACCACGCCCAAGAACACTGCGTTGGCGAAGCCTGTCACGCGCACTGCACGCCGCGCGCGCGGCACGTGGCCCGCACCCAGGTTTTGCCCCACCAGGGTCGCCGCGGCTCCGCTCAGCCCCCAGGCCGGGAGCAACGCGAACAACAGAATGCGCAGCGCGATGGTGTAGCCCGCGACCGCGACACTGCCACTGAGTGCGACGATGCGCGTGAGCAACACCCAACTACTGGTTTCCACGATGAGCTGCCCCAAGCCGCCGACAGCGAGGCGGCTCAGCTCGCGCAAGAGCTCGGGGCGGATCTGGAAGTGACGGAGGGCGACGCGCACACGAGGCGAACCGCGCGTCAGTCGCCACAACAAATACACGACGCCCAAGCTGCGGCCGAGCAGGGTCGCCACGGCAGCGCCAGTGACTCCCATCCCGGGCACGGGGCCAAGACCAAAGATGAACAGTGGGTCGAGGATGATGTTCAGGCCATTGGCGATCCACAAAGCCCAGAGCGCCGAAGCAGCATCGCCGGAGCCGCGCAGCACCGCCGCGTTGACGAACAACAGCACGATGATTGGCGCCGATGCCAACGTGATCTGCGCGTAGGGCGTACCCATGGCCCTGACCTCGGCGCTCGCCCCCATCATGCCCAGAGCCTCCTCCGCGAACACGCCGCCCAGCAGGGCGATTGGCAACGCGACCGAAAGTGCGATCCAATTCGCCTGCGCTGCCGCACGAGCCGCGCCTTCGTCGTCTTTGCGCCCCACGCGTTGCGCAACCATGGCGGTCGCGGGAATGCCCAGCCCCATGCCCACGGTGAATACGAGCACCACCAGGGCCTCGGTCAGGCCCAGCACGGCGACGGCGTCCGGTCCGAGCCGGCCAACGAAGAATGCGTCCGCCAACATGAAGAAGGACTCCATCATTGGCTCGAGCACCATGGGCACCGCCAGCAGGAGCACTCCTCGCACCAGACTCCCACGGGTAAAGTCGTGGTCGTGGCTCGACAGTGCGAGACGGAGGAAGTGGAGTAGACGTCGCAGCGGGGACATTGTTATATCGGCGCTGCGGGTTTACGCTGCACCCAGAAGGGCTGGAAGGGTGACACTGTCGCCGCTTTCAAGCGAAACAAATGGCAGCAGCCGTCAAAGATTCCCTCGCTGAACTACCGAAGAAGGCGAGCCGCTGATCCATCCGGAGGAACTGCACGAACTCTTGTCTCACGCGGAAGCCGTTGCCCGGGCGACGGAAAACGCCCTCGATGCTCCAAACGCCGTCGTGCCGGAAGAAGTGGATGCCCTTAAAGAGCTCGCGAAGGTCCCTGGGGTCGACAATGGCGTGAGCTGGCGACAGCTCCTCGACGAGCTGGATGCCGGCCCTGCGTCCATCCAGGCCGGTCGCATGCCCCTGTCGCGGCGCGCCGGCGCCTGACGGTCATGCGACAGCCTGTAGCAGTAGTGCTTCGCGCAGTTCGGGGACGCTGACGAGCCTGCGCGCTCACGGCGATGCACAGGCCAGACAGGGTCAACCGTAGCCGCTGACGATCCACCAGCCCCAGCGCCTCCAGCTGAAGGATGCGGTGGCTGAGCTCCACCGGCGGTAGCCCCGTGGTTTGGGCCAGGGCGCTGGGCGTGGCAGGTCGGTCAGTCTGGGCCAGCCAGGAAAACGCAGTCAGAACGATGATTTCTTGGTCCGAAAAGGTCATGAGCTACTCATATTCCCAGTACTGAAAATCTGTCTAGTTTTTGGCGTACGATTCCGTGGGCGGCAACAGAAAGCGAGCAATTGGCATCGCCCCGATCCGATTGGCCCCCGCACACAGCCCGCCCCCAATGTGGGGGAGGGCACGGTGGGCAGTTGGGCCGCGCCGACGGCTGGCGGCGCTCCGGGGTGGCTGCGCCCGTCGGCGCCGGCCGCGGCCGGTGCTAGGATCTCGAATCGTGCGGGGTTGGGCTTTGCTGGTGCTTTCGATGGTGGTCGCCGCCTGTGGCGCTGGGCGCGACGTCACGGAGGTTGTCGATGCATCGGGTTCAGACGGGCCCGCCCTCAAGGATGGGCGCATCCCCTACACACCCAAGGCCGACGGTACCTCGGGGGCCGGCGGAGCTAGCGATGGCGGTCTAGACAGTGCGGCGACTCACGATGCGCCGAATGACGGCGTGGCTGCCGGTGGCGCGACCGGTGACGCGGCTAGCGACGTCGGCCCGGGAGACGCTCTGACCTGCCCGGCGACGTCCTCCTGCAACAAGAACACGTTGACTTACTACGTGCCCGGCAAGTTCTTCTGCTCACTCAAGTCGACCGTCTGCGAATTCGGCTGCCGACAAGTCGGCCATGTCGCCGAATGCGCGCCGAGTTGGGATCCAGGTCCTTGCTCGCAGGCTGGCATGACGACTTGTCTCTACAAGTATTCCGACCTGTGCTTCGGCGATGCAGCCTCCGCCTGCGCCTGTGCCGGGTGCGGCACGTCTCAATGCGACCTAGTGCCCGTCTATGCGCCCAAGAAAGGACGCTTGAAGTTGCCCTTCAAGTTACCCAATAACGGAGCGGCGCCATCCCCGACTCCTCCACCCCCGGACGCCGCGCTACCCGATGCGGGGCCAGCGTATTGGTCGGCGAGTTGCTCGCCTTGATAGCGTGCGGCGCCGCGAGCGGCAGCGCTGACCCATAGCTCTAGCTCGACCGAACCAGGTAGACAGCTCCCAACACCAGGAACAGCGCGCCCGCTCCACGCTGGAGCCAAATTTCGGGGACCACCCTGCCCGCCGCAGCTCCAGCGATGACGGCAATGGCGCTGGTTAAAGCGAGGGCGAGTGTCGCGCCAATGAACACGGCTATTTTCGATCGACCGCCGCTCGCGAAAGCAAAGGTCGCGAGTTGAGTTTTGTCGCCCATCTCGGCGGCAAAGACGACCGCGAAGGTCGAAAGTGCAAGCTTCCAGTCCATAGTCCGTCATGTCGGCTCTAGAGACTGCGCCTGTCAAGCCGGGAGTGCTCTGCCGGTGCTAGGCACTGATTGTCCCCAGCGCGTGTCGGCGTGGGCGCTGTGTTTGAGAGCTACGACCCCGCGCGGCCCCGCAGAGATGTGATGGGGTGGCTCGTGACCTGGTAGGTAGCCGCCGAGGCGTCTTTCGGATGCGGAGGGCTGCCATGGTGGCCGTTCTGCATACGGTGTTCGCTTGGGCGCCGGACGCGCGAGCGATGGCTTTGCGCGAGGCGACAGTGGCTGTCTCCTCATTAACGAGGTCACCGGAAACCGGGCCTCAATCAACAGACGCGCTCAAAGGCGCAGTGATTAGAGGAGACAGCCATGGAGCATATTGGAGTCGATCTGGGTGGAAAACAATCGCAGGTGTGTGTGCGGGCCGCGGACGAAGGAATTCTGCTGGAGAAGAGGATCGCGACCAGCAGTTTGATGTGCTTCTTTCAGCACCAGCCCAAGAGCCGAATTGTACTGGAAACGTGTTCGGAAGCATTCCGAGTCGCCGACTGGGCTCTGGAATGTGGACACGAGGTGCGTGTGGTCCCAGCAACGTTGGTGCGCAGTTTGGGGGTCGGGGCTCGAGGCATCAAGACCGACCGGCGCGATGCGCAGGTCCTCAGCGAAGTCTCGTGCCGTATCGACTTGCCATCGGTGCACATCCCGGCGGAGCAGGCTCGCGACAGACGCACGATGTGCGCAATGCGCGAGCAACTGCTTGGTGCACGCACGGCATTGGCAAATGCAGTGCAAGGCTGGAGGCGTACGCAACTGTTGAAAATGTGCTCCGGCGAGCCCACGACCTTGCCCACACGCCTCCGCGCTGCAGCCCTCGCTCATCCCGATGGATTGCCGCAGCACGTCGAGCGTCTTTTGCAGGCCATCGAAGCTCTCAACGTGCAGATCAAGGAAGCCAACGAGGAGCTCAGGGCCCTGGCGAAGAAGGACCCAGTCTGTCAGCGTCTCATGACGGTGCCCGGTATCGGTCCGGCAACCAGCATGCGCTTTGTGGCAGCACTCGACGACAGGACACGTTTTCCGAGCGCTCACTCTGTCGAAGCCTTTCTTGGGCTGACTCCGGGCGAGAAATCCAGCGGCGATCGTCAGCAACGGCTCGGGATCACCAAGGCCGGACCGGCGATGGTGCGCACCAACTTGGTGCAGGCGGCGTGGACCTTTCGGCGTACACGGCCCAACGACCCAATGTCCAAGTGGGCAGAGCAAATCGAGCAACGCCGTGGCAAATTCATCGCTACCGTGGCGTTGGCCCGCAAACTAGCTGGCGTGCTCTTCGCGTTGTGGCGCGACGGCTCTGTATACGAGCTCAACCATCGAAAGGCAGCGCAAACCGTGGCGTAGAAAACCTCCAGACTCCGGCAGCCCACAAGGTTGACCTGAGAAAGCCAATCAACGGCTGTCCAGAGGCGGTGAGCGCGTTACTCTCGCTCCAGGCGTCCAGCGAAAGCTGGCCACGACCTTGTCACGGCGATTGCGCCCCGCCAACGGACCTCCACCTATGCGCCATTGCGAGCGCGAATAGTCGATTCAGACAGCCCGTTCTTGGTTTCCTCGTCTTCCGACAAGCCACGACCGCGAATAGTCGATTCAGACAGCCTGAGCTGGACTTTCTCCCCAACCAACGCGCTGCCGACGAAGAACTCCCCTCTACCTCAGGGCGACGGACCACTTTGTTCTGGACGGACAGGCCACCCCATAGTCGAGAGTAGAGGCCCTGCGCCGCACCATGTCCGCGACCCCAACCAAACAATCAGAGATGTAGGTGCGTTGCCCACCTGGTGTCGCGGCAGGTGCCCGCTCAGCGCCCGCGATGTGGTTCGCTTGCGAACGCATCGGCCTGGATCAGGTCACCTCGGGGGGGTGAGTTGGCTCCGGTTGCGCTCTGCCGTCGTTGACGACCCGTCACGAGGGTGCATACCTAATCGATATGCGATTCTTGTCTCAGTCTTATTCTACGCGCTGGCTGCCCCTTGGCGTGGCAGCGCTCTCGTTGCCGCTGCTGGCTCATTGTAGCGATGACGGCAAACCCGAAGTGAACGTCGCAGACTCGGGCACCGGTGCGTTCGGTGGCGCCGCAGGTGGCGGAGGGGTTGCTGGAGGCGCCACCGGTGGGACCGGTGCTGCGATCAACATCGACTCCGGTCAAGAAGACGCTGGTGGCGACGCAGACGCCGGCGACGGCGCTGTCGTGATCAAGGGTTGCGGAGACGGCAAGATCCAACCGGGAGAAGTCTGCGACGATGGCAATAGCGTCTCCGGGGACGGCTGTGCGGCGGACTGCAAGAGCGTAGAAGCGAACTTTGCCTGCCCTACGCCGGGGCAACCCTGCGTGTCTACGGTGGTGTGCGGAGACGGCAAGGTCACCGGGCAGGAAACCTGTGACGACGGAGATAAGACATCCGGCGATGGCTGCTCCGACAAATGCGTTCTCGAACCCGGCTGGAAGTGTCCCACCCCTGGCGCCAACTGCGAAGCCGACAAATGCGGCGACGGCATCATTGCGGGCAATGAAGAGTGTGAGGATGACGACACCACACCGACCTCGGGCGACGGCTGCTCGGCCACTTGCAAGCGCGAGACTGGCTACGCCTGTGGCCCAGCGGGTCAGGCCTGTTACAAGACGGTCTGCAACGACGGAAAGAAGGAAGGCGACGAACCCTGTGACGACGGCAACCTGATCATCGGTGATGGTTGCAGTCCGTTCTGCGAAGTCGAACCCAATTGCAGCGCCGGCGCCTGCGTCTCCGCATGCGGTGATGGCCTGATCCTGCCCGGGGATGCCGAGGAGTGTGATGACGGTAATACGCTGAACGGCGACGGTTGCTCGTCAGTTTGCAAGAAGGAAGCGGGCTTTCAATGCACGGTGGTTGCGGGGCAGTTGCCTGCAAAGCTCGAAGTGCCCATCGTGTTCCGCGACAAAGTGTCCTTGCCGGCGGGGGGCTCGACTCGCCACCCGGATTTCGAGATCTTCAGCGGCAGCCAAGCCACGAAGGGACTGGTTCAGACGAACCTGAATGCGGCGGGCAAACCGGTGTTCGCGGGGATTTGCTCGAACGCCGGATCGCCCAACCCGCCTTGCCCCTACGGGCAGCAGCTGACCACGGCAGCGAACTTTGCTCAGTGGTACACGGACGTGGCCGGTGTGAACGTCAAAGAGGTCACCAAGCTGACCCTCAACAAGCAGCCGAACAACACGTACTTCTTTCCCGATGCGTCCTTCTTCCCGTTGGATGGCAAAGGTTGGGTCGCCCAAAACAAGGAGAATGCGTCGAGCGGCCACAATTTCGGATTCACGAGCGAAATCCGCACCTGGTTCGAATACAAGGGTGGCGAAACCCTGAACTTCAGCGGCGACGATGACGTGTGGGTTTTCGTCGCTGGCAAGCTCGCGCTGGACTTGGGCGGATTGCACCCGCAGCGCTCGGACTCGTTTACCATCAACGCGGCGCTAGAGGCTCAACTCGGCCTGACCAAGGGCAAGGTCTACGAGATTGCTCTGTTCCACGCCGAGAGGCACACCACGGCTTCGAACTTCAACTTGACCCTGGGCGGTTTCGTCAGCGCCAAGAGCACCTGCGTGAGTGTATGCGGCGATGGCATCGTGACCGGTGACGAAACCTGTGACGACGGCAAGAACGATGGCAGCTACGGCTCATGCACGAAGGACTGCAAGCCTGGCCCCCGCTGCGGAGACGGCACCCAGCAAAATCCGCCTGAGGAATGCGACGACGGTACGAACCTGACGACCTACAGCACCACGGGCAGCGCGGGCTGCGCACCAGGCTGCAAGCTGGGCGCCTTTTGTGGTGACGCCCAGGTGGACAGCCTGTTCGGCGAGGAGTGCGACGACGGTGTCAACGCCGGCGGCTACAACGGCTGCGAGGCGAATTGTGTATTCGGCCCGCGCTGCGGTGACGGCAAAGTGCAGTCGAACGAGGGCGAACAATGCGACGACGGAAACACTGTTTCCGGCGACGGCTGCTCGGACACCTGCACCCTAGAGGGGCCGAAGTAGCACCGGAGGCCCAGGTCGGTCGCTCGAACAAGCGCGAAGTCGGTGCCACGTGGCTGCCCCGCGGGGAAACAAGGGCGCTTCACATTCATGACCGCGGGCCAAGCGCGTCGCTCGCCACTCTCACCCGCAGTCCGAGCGCTCAGGGGCGGGGGCGGCGTGATGGCGGCGTAGTGAGCAGCGGCGATGATTTTTGGTCGAGCTGGATGCCGAGGCGGGCGCTTTCGAGCAGGACGCCAAGAGCAAAGTGGCGACCAGCCAGGGCCTCATCGGTGCGGGCCGGGTCACATCTTGACCGTGTGGCAGCCCCCGCAGCCGAAGCCTTTGCCGGTCTTCGGATCGAAGGGCGGCTGGCCGAAGATGCCCGCCATTTCGGGAGTGACCTTCTGCATCATGAACTCGACGACCTGAGGTTTGTCCTTGGCGGCGGTGAACTTGCCGTCTTTCATTTCGAGCGTCGGCAAGAAGTCCTTCGGCTTCTTCCACTCTGGGCCGTGGCAGGTCTTGCAGCTGAAGTCGGCGTAGTGTTCGGCACTCATCCCCTCGAACAGCGCCTTCATCTTCGGCATGACCTTGGCCTGCATGAAGGCCTTCTTCTGATCCATGCTGAGGTCGTCGGCCCAGGCCGCGGGTGCTTCGACCGCCGGTGCCTCCGGCTCGGCTTCGGGCATGGTCGCTGGGTCGGCGGCGGGTGGATCGGCGACGGGCTCCGACGTAGGCGCCGCCGGCTCGGGAGCGCCGCCGCCGCAGTGAGTGGTGGCCAACAGGGCGAGCGGCAAAAGCGAACGGATCCCCATCTTGATTCCTTCCGGTTGATGGAGAGAAGCTAGCGGTCCGCCGCTGGTCGACAAGTCGCCATTTCTAGGCATAGAGTGGTCCAAGAATGGACCAGCTGAATTGGGACGATTTGCGCTTCGTACGTGCCGTTGCCGAAGCGGGGTCGGTGCGGAAGGGCGCGTCGCAGTTGAAGGTCAGTCACCAGACGGTTGCCCGGCGCATCGCATCGCTGGAAGCCAAGCTGGGCACGACGCTCTTCCTGCGGACGACCGAGGGCTACCTACTCACGCCCGCCGCGGAGGAGATCGTCCGAGCCGCAGAAGAAGTCGAGGACGTGATCGGCAATGCGGCCCGGCGGGCGATGGCGGAGAGCCTGCGGCCTGCGGGCGTCGTGCGCGTTGGCATTTTGGACTCGATCATGCCCTTTCTGGCCGAGCCCTTCGCCGCGTTCTGCGAAACGTATCCAGAGATCGCTATCGAGGTCGTGGAGGCAGGCCAATTGGTCGACTTTTCCAAGAGGCAGGCGGATGTCGCGTTGCGGTCCACTGACAAGCCCCCGAACGAACTCGTCGGGCGGCGCCTCGCCGCGTTCCGGACAGCGATCTATGCGTCGCCGAAATACCTGAAGCGCGCGCCGAGGCGTCGCCCGCTCGAAGACCACGTTTGGATCGGTTGGGACGCGCCGCGAGACCGGGCGCGTCCCGCTCAATGGATGCAGCAGCAGGTCCCGAAAGCGACCATCGCGGCGCGCGTGAGCTCCTTCAGCTCCCTCATCCATTTGATTCGAGAAGGAGTGGGCGTCGGGATCCTCGCGTGCGCGGTCGGCGATCAAGAGCCGGACCTGGTGCGGGTTCGCAGCAACCCCATCGAAGAGATCGACGTCTCGCTGTGGATCCTCACTCACCCCGACTTGAGACGGTCTGCGCGCATTCGTGCATTCATGGACTTCGTGTCCGAGCGCATCGTCCGTCACCGCCCCCTGCTAGAAGGCAAGTGCCCGAGAACCGTCAAAGGCTGAGCGGTGTTTACCGCCGCTGAAACCTCGGCCGATCGAGCTGGGTTTGCGGGGATGCGCCGTCCCTCGGCGTCATCGGCACCTCGCGCGGGGCGGGCGGCCTTGCTGCATTGGGGTTCTGGATTGGAATCGGGCCCGGGCGCTGTTGGCGCGGTGTCGAGCCCTCTTGCTAGTGCGACGAACCGATGATGCGGCCGAGGCGCACTCCCATACGTCGAGACGAATCGGTATCTTCCCGTCAAAGTTCATGGCGGACGACCCTTGAAACCGATGTCGCGATGGCGCAGCCTTCCTGGGCCATGCGCACTCTGACTGTTCTGGGCCTTCTGGCTGTGTTGCCAGCTTGTATCACTACGCGACAGACGCTCACTCCCGAGGCCGCCAAGGTGAAGTATGTGGAGGGCAAGTCTGAGCCCCCATGCGAGATGATCGAAGAGATCACCGTGGGGCGCGAATGGTTCGTCACCGATGAACGACAGCCCGCGAAAAGCAAAGACGACGTGGTCGTGCGCATGCGGCGGCTAGCGGCCAAACGGGGCGGCAATCTCGTCGTGATCTTGGAGAACGAGCCGCCGAACGCGAAGTGTTCGGGCTACAACGGACTTGGGCGCGTGTACCGTTGTTCCGATGCCGAGTTGGTGAAGGTCGCTGGCGGGCCCGGGCCCAGCGAAGAAACGGCAGCGGCGTTGGAATCGGAGCCGGACGATGTCGCGAATTCCGATAGAAGATGAGCCTGCGCATGCAAACATCTACTGCGGCACCCTTCATTGCTGGGAGCGCGAATGAGCCCCGCGCGGGCTCGGCAACGGGAGGTCTAGCCACCCAGCCAGGGCCAGAAGTCCAAGTCAAAGGCGCGCTTCACGAACCAAATGGC
This sequence comes from Polyangiaceae bacterium, assembly GCA_965222375.1. Lineage (GTDB taxonomy): Bacteria > Myxococcota_A > Polyangia > Polyangiales > Polyangiaceae > JACKEA01. Next base: position 253,785 of record CBDCTZ010000015.1, on the reverse strand, counting down.
AGCCAGCGCCGCCACGCTGAGGCTCAAGGGTCGCGCCAGCACGCGCTCGTACCAACCACGCTTCGCCGCGCGCCAGAGCATCGGAAAGACGATGAGCACGATCCCCACCTGCGCTAGTTCGATGCCCACGTTGAAGCACAACAGCGCACCCACCTGACCGCGAGAGGGCAGGGCTGTCTCGGCCAAAACGCTTGCGAAGCCGAAGCCGTGGATCAAGCCGAAGACCGTGGCGGTGAGCATTCGCATGCGAGGCTTCTTGCGCAGCATGTTCTCCACGCCAACCACGACGATGCTCAGAGCGATCAAGCTCTCCGTGAGACGCGAATCCACGTGCACCCAGCCGATGCCGGCGGCGATCAGGGTCACGGAATGGCCCAGAGTGAAGCCCGTGACGATCAACGTGGTGCGTTTGATCCCGGTCTTGAATTGCTCTGTGCCTGTCGCTCTCGCCGCGGCGATCAGTAGCGCGATTACGAACAGCACATGGTCGATTCCGCCGAGTACGTGAATCGCGCCGGAGTGAACAAAGCTGGCGAACATGGCGCGCATCGTCGGGGGAGTCCCAATCTCGCGCTCCTCCAACCCGATGCGGAACACCCAAGCAGAGCCATCGATGGCGCAGACGACTTCGCTCGCTGGATCGACATCCAAGCCAAAGGTATTGCGCAGAGTCACCGGCCCCTCGTCGCAATCGAAGTGCGCGGTGGCACTGGTACCCCGCTCGCCGCTCAAGTCCACAATCTCCAGCGCGCCGGCACGAAACCGGCACGGGCCCGCCGGAGTTCGAGGCTGCACCCGGTCTTCGATCTGCTGCATCAGCCGTGTCTTGGCGTCGAGCAGCACCGCGTCGGAGGGGTCCTTTTCCGACAGCCCGAGAATGGGCACCAGATGCTTGCCCGGGCTCTCCACGGTGACGTCTACGCCACCCGGCACTGTGCGCACGCTGCAGTAGCTGCGACCGCGCTGATGGCCCTGCGCCGGGGCAGACAGCAACGCGCCCGCTAGTACCAGCAGGATCAGGCTCAGCCAGCACGCGCCGCGCATTGGGCGATAGATACTAGGCCCGAGTCGTGACCGCCAGGCCCTGGACAAACGCGCCCAGGCTCCGGCGGACGTGCTGACAGCCGGGGGGCTGTGCTACAGCAGTCGAGTGAAGCGCCGGGAGTTCATTGCTGCAACCAGCGCGCTGGCGTGGGCGCGTCCGGGGCTGGGGGCAACGCCGGAAAGCAAGCACCTGGTCCAGCACGATCTGATCCTGGACGGCAGCAAGCGCCTGGCGCGGCGCACCTTGCTCTTGGTGCCCAAGCACTTGCCGGCGAAGCAAAAGCTACGGGTGCTCGTCTTGCTTCACGGGCTGGGCGAAACGGGCAACGAGATGCTCGGCATTCACGCCTGGGGCGATCGCTACGGACTGGTCAAGAGCTATGACCGCCTTCGAGAAGCACCCGTCGCGCGGATCCTCGAGCGGCAGCGCTACTTCACCGACGAGCACTTGCAGCAGGTCAACTCTAGCTTGAAGAACAAGGCCTTTGGCGGCTTGGCACTGCTCTGTCCGGTCACACCGAATCCCTACAAGCTGCAGCCCGCCGCCAAGACCCTAGATCGCTACACGGATTGGATCGAAAAGACGCTGCTGCCAGCGGCTCGGGAAAAAGCCAACATTGGAACCGGCCCCGAGTTCGTCGGCCTCGATGGCTGCTCCTTGGGCGGTTACGTCGGAATCGAAGTGTTCCTGCGTCGCCCCGAGCTGTTCGGGACCTTTGGTGGTGTACAGTCGGCGTTCGGCGCGCCCGCTGGCATTGCCTATGCGCGCAAGTTGGCTGAAGCGGTTCGCCGGGTCGGGCCACGTGCCTTGCGTTTCGGCACCAGTAGTGCGGATCCCTACCGCAAGGCGAACAAGGCGCTCAGCGCCGAGCTGACCAAGTTGGACGTGCCAAATACGCTTTCCGTGTTGCCCGGTCCTCACAATCAGCCCTGGCTACGAGAAGTGGGGACGCTCGACATGCTGCTCTGGCACGACCGCCAGCTCGGCGTGCCACGACCACCGCGCAAGGCGCATCGATCTCGCAGCTCGCGCCCCTCGAAGTAGCACCGACCCAGCTGGCGCGGCAGTGCGGCGGCAAGACCCAGCCCGCAACTCGTTTGGCGCGATGCTGCAGTGTGTCGCGAGAACCGGGCGCGACTCACTTGGCGAGCTTGAACAGGCCGGCGGGTTGCCGACTACTTCAGGGCTTCGAGGACCGACGGACCTTCGCCTGCGGGCTCTTCGTCTTCTTTGGCGCGCTTGGGTCGCAGGCTGAACAGACCCCACGCGCTTCCCACGGCACCCAGCAGCTCGCTTCCGAAGAGCAGAAAGACCATGGCGCCGGGCGCGCCATCCATGGTCAGCGAGGTGATCCGACCGGCAACCAAACCGATGAAGCAAAGCATTGCTGCGAACAATCCGGGACCGACCCAGCTTCGCCGCCCGGCGCACGCCAAAAAGAACACACCCAAGCCCGTATCGAGCCCGCCATAGACCGCGCGAATGTCACTCTTGGCACTGATCGCCTCCAGGGTGATCCCGATATGCGCCGCCATGCTTTCCGGCGTCATGAGGAAGGCGATGCCAATCGCGAGGAACGCCAGCCCGCACAACACGAGCACGCCTCGGGCTACACGGTCACCACTGGGGTCGGGCATGTCCGCAGCATAGCGTGCGTGGGCGGGGGCGCGAAACTCAGCCTTCTGCCAGCCGGCGACTGCAGCCCGTAGATTTGTTCTTGCGCGCTGCGGCATTGGCATGTCACGACCCTGGCCGCTCATGACCGCCAGCTTGCTCTGTGGGCAGTTTCGCGACATTGCGACGCGGCGCGGCAATCACGCCGCGGTGGTCGATGACCATGAAACCGTCGCCTTTTCCGAGCTGCTGCGTCGTGCCGAAAGTGTCGCTGCGGAACTCACCCGCCGGCGACTTCGTGGCAAGCGCGTCGCCCTACTCTCCCGCCAAGGCTCGCCATGGCTCGAGGGCTTCTTCGGCTGCGTGCTCGCGGATTGCGTCGCGGTTCCCCTGAGTCACCTGCACCCCCTGCCCGAGCAGCGCTGGTTCGTAGAAGCTTCGCGCGCCGCTGTGGCCTTGGCGAGTTCGGAGCACGTCGACCACATGAAGGAGATCTGGGCGCTGCCCGTGATCGAAATCGAGTCGGTGCGCTCGAACCCTCCCGCAGCTCCAGCCGCCGCGAGCGGGAGCGATGTGGCGGTCATCCTCTACACCAGTGGCACCACCGGCAAACCCAAGGGTGCGCTGATTAGCCACGACAACCTTGCGACCCTGGCGTCCATGGTGGCTTCTGCCTGGGAGTGGACCGAAGACGACGTGCTCTTGCACTGCCTGCCATTGCACCACCTGCATGGTCTCGGCATCGCGCTGTTCGTGTCCCTGCTAGCCGGTAGCACGACGCGCATGCTTCAGAAGTTCGACGCGTTGCGGATGTGGGAAGAGATGCGGCACTCCAGCGTGCTGATGGGCGTGCCAACGATGCACAAGAAGCTGCTCGACGCCTTCGACGCCGAAGACGAATCGGAGCAAGCCCGCTTCCGTACCCACGCTGCGGGACTGCGTTTGGTGACCAGCGGCTCGGCCGCGTTGCCGGTCACCGTGGGCGACCGCATTCGGGAGCTGACCGGGAACTATCCCCTCGAGCGCTTCGGAATGACCGAGATCGGAGTCGGTAGCAGCAATCCCATCGCTGGTCCTCGGGTGCCCGGGAGTTGTGGGCAGACACTGCCGGGCATGCAGATCCGCATCGTGAGTGAGGACGGCAAGGATGTCGCACCTGGCGAGCCCGGTGAGATCTGGATCCAAGGTCCAAGCGTGTTCTTGGGCTACGACGAGAATCCCGAAGCGACCCAGAGCGCGTTTGAGGACGGCTGGTTCAAGAGTGGCGACACCGCGACCTACCTAGACGCGGGCTACATCAAGATCCTGGGTCGCACCAGCGTCGACATCCTGAAGAGCGGTGGCTACAAGCTCAGCGCCCTGGAAATCGAGGAAGTACTCCGGGAGCATCGGGCTGTGCGCGACGTGGCAGTCGTGGGCCTGGAGGATGAGACCTGGGGCGAGATTGCGGTGGCGGCCCTCTTGGCCGAGCCCGGCGCCGAGTCCGACTTAGGCGAAGACGCCGTGCGCAACTTCTGCAAAGAACGCATTGCCGCGTACAAGGTGCCCAAGCGCGTCGTCGTGCTGGATGACTTCCCGCGCAACCCCGTGGGCAAGGTGAAGAAGCCCGAGTTGGCGAAGCTCCTGGCTGAACGCTTGGTGTGAGTGCGGTGTGTTGGCCGGTACGGGGAGAGTACCGACTCGCCATGGAAAGCTGGAGTGGGTCGCAGCCCCTCAGGTAGTCGGTTGGTTTTTGGGGGGTATGTGTCGGACCTCGGCGTCATCGACAGTCGGCGCGGTGCCCGCGTTGCGCACTGCGTTGGCTGACCGGCTCGTGGATGGCTTGCACGCGCGATACGTGACTCGCACTTGGACATGATCGATCCGGGCCTGATCCGAAGTGCAGTTCACCCCGCACTGTGCGGCTATCGCTACACCAAAGCTGGTCGCGTTGACGTCTTTGACTGACCAGGTCTCGCCCCAGAGGTCATTGGCCCCGCCATAGGTCGGGCTCAAGTAGACGTCGTCCCAATTTTTGCTTGTGTTGGCCTTGTTGTCGCCTGCTACCACTCCGCCCTTGAGCAGGTGGACCGAAAAGTCTCTCACGCTGAACCCCTGCGCCTCTCGACGGAACTTCGCTGCTACGCCTTCAATGACTGAGCCGTCGGGGATCTTGAGGTCGAACCCACGCGCGCGGAGGCGTTTCGTCGTCATGGAGCCGGGGGCGACCGCTGCCCAGGTGTCGTTGTTGTCGTGCGCCTGCGCGTTGGCCGGAATGTTCCACGGGCCACCGTTGCCGGCGTTGTCTGTAACGGTCGGGCTGCGCCATGGTGTGGTCACAGGAAGACCCAATGTGCAGTTTGCGTCCGCACCGGAGTCGAGCCCGGTGCTCAGTGCGGAGCCACCGCTGCCGCCGGGCCCTGAATCGAGCAGGCCGCCGCTGCCCCCGAGGCCCGCTTCGAGCTGACTGCCCACCATGCCGCCGCCGCCCGCGCCGCCCACAGCGCCTCCACTACCGCCCGCCGCGGCCACGCCGCCGCTGCCTGCGCTTGCGTCGCCTTCGTGGTCTTCGGTCTCGAACTTCGGAGTCGAGCATGCTGCGAGCCATAGGGCGATCGCAAACCAATGACCCGCCACGCGCATGAGGGAAGACTAGCACGTTCCCGGAACAGGGATTTCAGCTCGCCCGGTTGTTTCACCCGCCACGCATTGGCCCGAGGCGAGAGTAGCGGCCCAGTGCCGCAAAAAGCCGCGACCCCAAAACCAACAACGATCAGAGGCTGGTGCGGCTGGGTCTTGTGGCGGACTAGGGCCCGGTGATGGTCGCGGGCTTCTTGGCGTCCTTCTTCCCGGTCACGGTCGTGCCCGAAAAGGTGATCTTTGCGAGGCCGCTGGCCTTCGCCGCCGCCTCGCTGCCGGTGATGGCGCCGCCGGCGACCGTGACGCGAGCATTACCGCTGGCCTCGATGCCCACAGGGGCGGAGATGGTCACGTTGGTCAGCGTCAGGCGACAGTTCGAGCTGGCCTTGATGGCGCTGCCGCTGGAGAGGCTTGCGGAGACGCCGCTCAGTGCGACCTTGTCGTTGCCCTTGCAGACGAAGGTGCTCTTGCCGTCCCAGGCGGCGGCTTTTCCACCACCCGCAGAGGCAGTACTGCCCGAGTCCGAGAAGACTACGGCCCACAAGATGATGCCGCCAACGAGCGCGAGCACCAGGCCAACGACGAGACAACCGCCGACGTACCAGATGACGTTGGACTTCACCTTGTCGACGGCTTGCTTGCCGAGGCCGTCTGCGTCCAAACCCTCGTCGGTGCTGGCATTGATGTTGAACCCGCCCACCTTGATCTTGGCTTTGACGTTGTAGTTGCTCGGGTCCATGCGCTCTTCGGCCTCTTGGGCGAAGGCGTTCTTCATGGACTCCATCGGCGTGGGCGGCATCGCGCCCATGGGTGGAGCTGCGCCAGGGGGTGGTGCGTCCAGTTGCAGTTGGAGCTGCAGATCCGAAACGGTTACCCCGAGATCTTGGGTCTGGCACTGCGACAGGATCTCTTGGGTGTAGTAGGGCAGGCTGCCCGGCATTGTCTGTACCGCGACCTGCTGCGAGGCGAGCTTCTGGCCCAAGAGGTTGTTGATGGTTTGCAACAACCGCGCTTGCACCTGCGGCAAGGCCGCGCTGACATCGCCCGCCGCGGTATAGGTGAACGTGCCATAGAGCTTTCCGCTGACCTGACCGCCCATGGCCGGATCCGTGAACGGACCGACGTTGCCCCCGATTTGCCCCTGTTGCATGGGGCGTAGTCTGCGCGGGATGGGCGCAGAAAAGCAAAAGCTTTTCGCGACCGGCCCGCCTCTGTGAGGTGGATTTGCGGGAACCCGCTGTCAGCGCAGCCGGTGTGTTGGCCCGAGCCCACAGGCTCAGCGCAACGCTTCCATGATGCGAACGGTCGCGGGCGAGCGGTTCAGCGTATAGAAGTGGATCCCAGGAGCGCCGCCGTCGAGCAACGCGCGACACTGCGCCGTGGCGTGCTCCACACCGATCTTGCTCACGGCATCCGCTTCGCCGCCGGTGGCCTCCAAGTCTGCGAGCAACGGTGCTGGAATGTTCGCGCCGCACATCTTGGTGAAGCGCTTGACCTGGTTCAGGTTCGTGATCGGCATGATGCCGGCCAAAATCGGGCAGCTGATGCCACCGTCTCGCGCCCGCTTCACAAACGCGAAGTAGTCCTTTTCGTCGAAGAACAACTGGGTGACGAGGAATTCGACGCCCGCGTCTACCTTCGCTTTGAGGTGCCTCATGTCCGTTTCCGGATCCGTGGCCTCCGGGTGGACCTCCGGGTAACAGGCGCCGCCGATGCAGAACGTCCAATTCGCTTTCATGAACGCGGCCAGCTCCGAAGCGTGGGCGAAGCCCCCTTCGGTGACCACGAATTGCTCCTGGCCCTTCGGTGGGTCGCCGCGCAGCGCCAGCACGTTTTCGACGCCGGAGGCAGCCAGCTCGTCGAGGATCTCGCGGATCTCGTCCTTGGTCGCGCCCACGCAGGTCAGATGCGCCATGGCGTCGAGGCCTTCCGCGCGCTCGATCTGCGTCACCAGCTCCAGAGTGAGCTTGCGGGTGCTGCCCCCGGCGCCGTAGGTCACGCTCACGAAGGTCGGCTCGTAGGGCGCCAGATGCTTCACGGTTTCGAACAGACGATCTTTGCCGGCCTCGTTCTTGGGCGGAAAAAATTCGAAAGAAAACGCGGGCTTGTCGCTGCGGAGCTTGTCGACGATCTTCATGCGGAACCGAGACGCTTATTGGACTTTGACCCAAAAGGGAAGCGCTGCACGTTGGGCCAGTGCCCGCGGGCCGTCAACGAGCTGTCCCCGAGGGCGGCTGCGGGCGCCAGACCGTGCTAGAGCGCGGCCCGTGCGACGGATGTACTTGCTGGGTGCTTTCGCGGCCTGTCTGAATCTGGCTTGCGGCAGTAGTAGCGACAACAGTGGGCCAGGCGGTGGCGCGGGCGGCACCGGCGGGGTGACCGGTACGGGCGGAACGAGCACGGGCGACCCCTACTACGACGCCGTGCCGGCGGTGCGTTTGGCGGGCGACATCAACGCCTGCCCCGCAGGGTTCGAGAATCCGGTGCAGAGCGGTCAGCACAGTGCGTTCATCGCGGCTGGGCAATCCCGTGGCTTTTGGCTCTCGCTGCCCGAGGCGACCTTCTCCGGGCCGCGGCCAGTGCTCGTGCTGTTCAACGGCACGGGGGAGAGTGGCCAGATCATTTTCAATCGGGCTCAGGGTGGCAGTTTCGTCAACCGCGGCTTCATCGTGATCGCGCCAGATAGCAACGGCAACGGAGCGATCTGGCCCGTGTGGGATGGTCTCCGGGTGCCGGGTACGGAGAACGATCCGAATCCCGACCTCGATTTGATGGACGCGCTGCTTGCGTGCACGGCCGCCCATCAAGAGGTCGACCAGAATCGGATTTATGTCGCTGGCCACTCGGCCGGCGGCATCATCTCCAATCATATCTTGCAGCGCCGCAGCCAGCTACTCGCGGGCGGCATCGTTGCTTCGGGGGTTTTTGACACCACGTCGCCCAGCCCCAAGGCCGAACTCGACGCATTGAGCGTGCTTGTTACTTGGGGCGGAGACAACGACGCGTACAGCGGAAGCGCGAGTGGCGTCAATTTGCCCACGTTCAATTTCGTCGAACAAGCGGCGATCGCAAGTGCGTTCTACGAAGGTGCACCCAAGGTCGAACAGGCTTGGTGCAAGGGCGCCAACGTGGGTCACGCGTGGCTCTCGCCGGCGAACGATTGGATGGTCGACTTCTTGCTCGCGCATCCTAAAGGGCTAACGGACGCCAGCCCCTGGCAGCTGGCTCAGCCGCCGACTCCCGCTGTGTCTTGCGGCACCGATGTGGTTCCGCCGCCCACGGGCACCAGTGTGATTTGTGGCCCATCCACGACAAGCGGCTGTCAAAACTATTGTCAGTTCATCGGCGACTGCGTGGCTGAAAACGCTACTGTGTCAGGGCCACTCGGGCCTCAGCTTACGGCACTTGGTTTTAGCGGGCCCGGCAACACTAGCTGTACCAACTGCATCCCGCAGTGTGAAGCAGACGCGGTCGCGGACGCCAGCGACGCTGCTGTGGTCGCCTGCTTCGATACGGCGTTTGGCACGGCCCAGTGCGGCCCTGGCATCCCCGGCGCCCAGCCCTTCATCGACGCGGTCAACAACTGCTGCCAGGGCAAGACCGCAAGCGGCATCTGCAAACGCGCCTGCGGCACCATCAAGTCGAGCAGTTTGGCGCTGAGCTTCTTTCCGACGTGCAAAGCGTTTTGAACTAGTTTGATCTTGCGGGGCTGAGGGGCGCGCGCTGGGGTGTTGCCAGGGCGCCAGCCCGCGCGGGCGGCCTTTCGCGCGCGCCGCGGGCGTTGGGTGCCCATATCGTAGACGAAAGACGCAAGAAGAGTCGCTTCGTGCTCTCATTAGCGGGTGGCGGCGGAGCTCGGAGGTAACGCTGGCCTGTGAAGGTGGCCCAGAGTTCAGTTTTTCGCTACTACTAAGGACAATGCGTTTTGGCAGTCTTGTCTTGTCCACGTTGGCTCTGGCGCTGGCATGTTCGTCGTCGTCTTCCAAGTCGTCGTCTGAGCAGACAGTCAGATGTGAGCCGCCGCAGACGGAACAATGTGTTGGCGCCGCTAGCTGCATTGGTATTCGCAGCTGCCAGAACGACAAGATCTGGGGGCCGTGCAGTTGCGGCGCTGGCGGGGCCGGAGGCGGCGGTGGTTCCTCGGGAGCTGGAACAGGTGCTGCGGGTAGCGGTGGGGTGGCTGCGGGCTCGGGTGGCGGAAGCAGCGGCTCGGGTGGCGGCGGCGGTGCGAATACGGGCGGCGTTGGTGCCGCGACCACCGGTGGTACCGGCGGCGTGACCGGTGGAACGGGCGGTCTGGCTAGTGGCGGCACGGGTGGTGTCGGAACTGGGGGCGTGGCGACGGGCGGCACAAGCAGTGGTGGCACGAGCAGTGGCGGCACGAGCAGTGGCGGCACGAGCAGTGGCGGCACGAGCAGTGGCGGCACGAGCAGCGGCGGCACGAGCAGCGGCGGCACCGGCGGCGGAGCGACGTGTACCAACGTTGGCAGCACATGCTCCCCAACAACACCAAACTGCTGTGGCGGGGCGACGTGCCACGCCTTGTCCGAAAAATGCTGCTACGAGTCCGGCCAAGGCAGCACGCCCTGCAATATTAGTCTTTGCTGCAAGAAGAAATGTACTGGTCCAAGCGGAACATGTGGGTAGCGGGTCAGCGGGATTCTGAGACCTTACGAGGGGCGCGTCCGAGGCGACGAGGGCAAGCCGTTCGCATGCGATCCATCCTCACCTGGGGCGCGGCTGTGATCGTGATTGCGTGTTCGTCTGAATCGTCGAGGTCGACTTCTACGGTGAACTGCACCGCTCCCGAAACGGAGCAATGCGTCGGGGCGAACAATTGCGTCGGCACCCGCAGTTGTCGGGCAAACGGGACCTGGGACAGTTGCGTCTGCGGAGCTGGGGGCGGTGGAGGCACCGGGGGCAGCAGCGGATCGAGTGGTGCTGCGGGAAGTGGGGGCAGTGGTGGCAGCGGCGGTGTTGCGACCGGAGGTGCCGCAGGCGTTGCCACTGGGGGCACCGCCGGGGGAGCGACCGGCGGCACAGGCGGCGTCGCAACGGGTGGCAGCGGAGGCGTCGCGACGGGCGGCAGCGGAGGCGTCGCAACGGGTGGCAGCGGAGGCGTCGCGACGGGTGGCAGCGGAGGCGTCGCGACGGGCGGCAGCGGAGGCGTCGCGACGGGTGGCAGCGGAGGCGTCGCGACGGGCGGCAGCGGAGGCGTCGCGACGGGCGGTACTGGAGGCGTTGCGACGGGTGGCACCGGCGCCGTGAGCAGCGGCGGAAGTGGTGGTACCGGTGGCTTCTGCCAGGACCCAGGGCTCCCGTGCACGACTGCCGCTCCATGCTGCGGCGCCCGGGACTGCATCGGTAAACCGGGTCAGCGAATATGTTGCGGCATTGCGGGTGATTCCTGCGATTCGCTTACGGGGCCGTGCTGTAGCGGGTGGACCTGCAACGGCTCGACTTCCAAATGCGAGTAGGCGTCAGCCGCTTTCGGCCCCCGCGGCCGAAGCGGCAGGCGTTCTGAGCTCGCGGAGCTGCGATGTGCGCCCCAGATGCGTTTCTTGGGTTTGCGCTTGCCGAGTTTCTCGCTCCTTTGACGCCAAGGAGCCCCGAAGTGTCCTTGTCGCCGCCCTCTCGCCAGATAACGTTGACGCCATGAAAGGCGTAGCGAAGCGAGGGGCTCAGTCCGCATTGCTGGCGTTCGCGTTCATGCTGTTCGCCTGCGGCTCCCGGAGCCCGCTCAGCTTGCCGTCCGGGTCAGGGGCCGCAGCTGCGGGCGCCGGGGGCACAGCGGGTAGCGGCGGTAGCAATCCCCTCGAAGATCCCTGTCCGTCGGCCATTGCCGGCCCCGCAGCCATGTGGCGCAACTGCTCTACGCGCGATGGTCGCGCGCGTGTCCCAGCTCCGGTCAATCCTCAGCTGAAATGGACCCGGCAGGTTTCTACCTTCGGATCTGGGCAACTGAGTCCTGGCGCGCTCACGACGGGCGCCTCGAGCGACGTGTACGTCGTCAGCGGACACAAGGCTTCGAGTCAAGGAGCGATCCAACGCCGGCGATCCAACGCCGGCGCGGTCCAATGGACAGTTGAAATCGACACCGTCGACGCGACCATTTGGCCGGTGGTCTTGTCGGCCGGTCTGGTCGACGTCTTCGTTCGCGCCGAGCCCTTCGCAGAAACGCTGCTTCAGATTGACGCGCAGTCCGGAGACTTCACGCCCACCACTTTCGGATTCGACTTCTACACTGTGCCGCGGAATCCGGCTGTCGGTGCTGACGGCAGCTTGTACCTGGTGCACAGAGAAAACGTCGGGACCGCGAACTCCGCCACGTTCATCTCGCGGGTTCATCCGGGTGGCGTCGTGGCCTGGACCACGCCCAAGCTCGACGATCTGGTTTTCACAGGCAATGAGACGAAACTACAGCTGGCTTCAACGCTCGCACTGGGCGGGGGGGGCGAAGTGATCGCGGTCGTCGGTTCGCTCGGTCCATCCGGCGTGGGTTCGATCGGCGTCGCTCTCGATCCCGAGACCGGGGCAATGCTCTGGCAGACCGACCTTTCGGGACAACGCTTGGGCGGTCCTGCGGTTCGGCCGGACGGGAGCATTGTCGTCCTGCTCGGACCGCTGACCGGCTCGAAAATGGTGACTCTCGATGCGCAGTCGGGAACGCCCACGACTTTCGAGCTGAGCTTCGGCGCGGGCGAGATCTTCGCCAGTGAAGTCTTCGCCATTACCCGGGCGGGCACGGCCATCGTGGGCATCAACGCGGGAGAAGGCATTTCGGATTTGGCCGCAGTCGATCGCGACGGCAATGTGCGGTGGACCCAAGCGGTTCCGGCGAGGCGCGCAAGCCTCGCGTCCAACGGCACCCTCGTGGTCGCCGCGAAGGCACTGGTGGCCTTCGACGAGGAGAGCGGCGCGATGCGCTGGCAGGTGTCGCCGCCCAGCGCCGGGTCATGCCTCTTGGACGCAGCGCTGACTAGTGATGGCGACGTCGTCGCCCTGCAATGTGATGGGACCCTGTTCGCTGTAGGCGATTGAAGACGTCGACGCCGAGACGGAAGGTCCCGGCGAAGAGCTGGACGAGGAACCCGGTGCCCGTCGGACTCCGGCTCGAGCGCCCAAACAGCTATAGGTATCCGCCACGAACACGGATCTGCCGCGGCGGTTGTCGAGCGTCTTGTCCGCCGCCCGGCGCTGCTCGAAGCGGAACGGAGGCAAGGATGCTAACGTGCCGGGCTATGCGTTCTGTTGGATTCGCAGCCACAGCCGCCATTGGAGTCCTGGTGCTCGTGGCTGGGTGTTCTTCCAAGTCCACCGCCAAGGGCGGTTCTGGCGGTGGAGCTGGTACCGCGGGCACTTCGGGCGGCGGTGGCGCGACGGCCGGTTCCGGCGGTGTGGCGGGCTCTGGCGGTGTTGCGGGTTCTGGCGGCGTTGCGGGTTCGAGCGGTGGCACTGGCGGTGTTGACGGCGGCTCGGGAGCTGGGGGCAACCCACCCAAGTGCAACTCTCATCCCAAGGTGTTGCCGCCCAACGTGACTTTCCTGCACGAACTCGAAGCTCTCAGCAACCTCGGCTCTGCCGACGTGGGTGACGCAACGGGTTTCGTCCAAGAGCAACTCGTCAAAGCGGATTTTGGCCCGACGATCTGCGGCAACGGCATCCACTTCACCGACAGCAAAAAGAAGCTCGCCTTTGAGGAACAGCCGACAGCCGGGTCGCCAAACATCAACTACGCTGAGGGGTCGTTGCGGTTCTGGTACAAACCCGACTACTCCGCGAGCGATCCGGGGAACCGTGCGCTCGTCAGGACAGCGAACCTCCCTAACGGCGGGATCCGCTTGATTCGAGAGCTGTTTGGCGGCAAACACAGAATCGTCTTCGATTATCACCTGAGCCCAGGGAAAGTGTCGGCATTCGGATCCGTCACGGAGCAGCAAATGCCAAAGGACGAGTGGACGTTCATCTCCATCAGCTGGAAGAACGGCGCGCCTCTGAAGGTCTGGGTGGGAGACAGTCAGATTACCTACTCGCAGAAAGAGACAGTCCCCGCGTCGCCGAACGTGATCCCGGGGCGGCTGATCTGGATCGGCTCCGAGCCGAGCAATGTCGCCAGCCCCACGTCGGCGAACGGCTGGATCGACCAACTCGCAATCCACGACACGGCGTGGTGAACGACTCGAGTCTCTGCTCCCACTCTGCTTGAAACCTAATTGCTACCAGCCCAGAGGTAGCGAGTTCGACGCCCGCGTGTGCGGTGCTCGTTGCGCCTACTTCGCAAGTACGGTCGGAATGGCTTTCGCCATGGCGTCGAAGCCGTAGGACTGCTTGAGCTCGATGCGCGCCCCAGCGCTCATGACCAAGGCGCCGCTGTTGACTGCGAGACCCAGCTTGGTGACCAGTTCGGCGTTCTTGTCGAAGAAGACGGGCATCTTCAGACCGTAAGTGTCGCGGATGTTCACGCAATGCGCAGCGGTGGCATTGGCGCCCGTGCCCGTCTCCGTCACCACCACGAACATCTCGAAGTCGTCGTTTTGGTGGTTCGCGTACAGCGCTTGCGGCTCGCCCTTGTCCATGTGCGCTTTGCAGATCGGACACCAGATGGCGAAGGTAAACACCGCGGAGGCTTTCTTGTTGCACAGGCTGTGCAATGACACGGGCTTGCCGTCGCAGTCGTACAGCGTGACGTCTTCGGCGATGTCGCCCACGTTCCCACCGTAGGGACCTACGGGTGGACACACCGCGGCGCTGCCACCCGTACCCCCACTTCCTCCCGAGCCCGCCGTTCCCCCCGACCCAGCACTCGCGCCGGCGCCCGCAGAGCCGGCCGACCCAGCTGTGCCACCACTTGCGTTCCCGGCGCTTCCGCCGCTGCCACCCGTTCCGCTGCCGGCTCCCCCACCGAGGGCGCCGCCCGTTGCTCCACTGCCGCCCGGCCCACCGGGCCGACTGTCTTCACCGCCGCAGGCCACGACCAGAGCGAGGCTGAGCCCGCACGAAAAACGAAGCGCCCCAGCGCCTGAAAACCCGAGCATCTAGGGGGTTACGGCAAGGCCGGGGGCGGGGTTACAGCCAAAGTGTAGCCGGTCCCGTTTTTCACCCTCGACATCGCGCGACCCGTCCTTACGTTCGCTCGCCTTTCGAAAAGGGGAAATCGCATGCAAGCCATTACGATCACGCGTCACGGTGGGCCCGAAGTGTTGCAGGTGCGTGAGGCGCCGGATCCCGAGCCGGCGTCCGGCCAAGTGCGGATCAAGGTGCACGCTGCAGGCTTGAACTTTGCCGAGGTCATGGCGCGCCAAGGTCTGTACCCGGATGCGCCCAAGCCACCCTGCGTCGTGGGCTACGAGGGCTCGGGCATCGTGGACAAGGTCGGCTCCGGCGTCACCGATCCGAAGGAAGGCACGCGGGTCCTTTTCCTGTCGAAGTTCGGCGCGCACGCGAGTTCCGTTTGCGTGACTGCGGACCAGGCCATTCCGATCCCCGACAAGATGAGTTTCGAGTCCGCTGCAGCTTTGCCGGTCACCTACTTGACCGCCTATCACATGCTATTCGGGATCGCGCGGCTCCGCCCGGGCGAGCACGTGCTGATCCACATGGCGGCGGGTGGCGTGGGCACTGCGGCGCTGCAGTTGTGTCAGACCGTTCCCGATGTCGTCACCTACGGCACCGCATCTGCCAAGAAGCACGAAGCCATACGCAAACAAGGCTGCGATCACCCCATCGATTACCGGACCAAAGACTACGCCGAGGAAGTGCGCCATTTGACCAAGGGCCGGGGCGTGGACCTCGTGCTCGACCCCTTGGGCGGTGGTGACTGGCGGAAAGGTTACAAACTGCTCAAGCCTACGGGCATGCTGATCGCGTTTGGCTTGGCCAATGCCAACACCGGTGGCAAGCGCAGTCTGCTCAATGTGCTGTCGCAGTTGGCGAAGGTGCCGCGCTTTTCGCCCATGAAGCTGATGAACGACAACCGCACGGTGTCGGGCGTGAACATGGGTCACCTATTCGGCGAGCGTGAGCTGATGGAGCGCTCACTCAACGGAATCATGGAGCTCTACGCGAGCGGCAAGATCGATCCCGTGGTCGGTGGTAGCTATCCTTTTTCCCGCGCTGCGGATGCCCACGGTGAGCTCGAATTCGGCAAGAACGTCGGCAAGATCGTGCTCAGTCCGGACTAATGCAGGTCCAGCCTTTGCACGCCTGACCCGGGGCGCAGGTGCGGCCGCAGGCGCCGCAATTCTTGGGGTCAGTTTCGACGTCCTTGCAGCCGTCGGAACAACAATGCTGGCCGGGTAGGCACTTCACTCCGCCGCAATCGCAGACGACCGCTTTAGGGAGTGCAACGCATATCTCCCCGGGCGCGCATGACTCGGAGCTTGGACAGCTACACTTACCCGCGGCTTCGTTGCACGCAGTATTGGGGATGACGCTTGAAACCTTCTCCGTGCATTGCTTGTCCTGGGTGCATATGCAGCGGGGCCAGGGTGTTCCTCCTTTGAGCGCGCAGACCAGCCCGGTCTGGCACGCCAGCCCGCATCCGCCGCAATTGGCGGGATCTGTGATGTTCGTCTCGCAGCCGTCATCTTCGGTGGGCGCTTGGGGTTGGGTGCAATCGGCGAAGTACTGACCTCCACTACGCTTGCAGCTGGGTGCGCACACACCTGCGACGCATTGGGTGGACACGGCATTGGTCAGCTCGCATTTGCGATCACATGCGCCACAGTGCGCACCGCTATTCTGCAGGTTGGTTTCGCAGCCGTCCTTGGGATCATTGTTGCAGTCAGCGAAGCCCTGGCTGCAGCTCGTGATCTTGCATTTGCCGGAGTCACAGGTGGCCTGAGTGTTGGGGCGCCCACACTTGTCCGAGCAGTGCGCGCAGTTTTCCTTGGTACCCAGGTTGATGCAGGGGCCGTTGACCGTGCACTTCACCTGCTCGCCTGGGCACCCAGTGTTGATGCAGCCGCCGTCGACGCAGCTCTCCCCAGAGGTGCACTTCTTGTCACAGCTGCCGCAGTTTTCCGGATCGAACTTGGTGACGGTTTCGCAGCCGTTGGCCGGGTCCTTGTCGCAGTCTTCGAACCCTGCGTCGCATAGAAGCTGGCAGCCATTGCTACACGCCGCTTTGCCATTCAAGCCGGGGCAGGGATCGCATACCGGCGAGCTGCACCCGAACGCCGGGTCGTCGAAGGGCACGCAGTTGCCTGCACACTCCTTGCTCCCGGCGGGACAACCACCCGTGGAGGCATCCGCGCCTGCGTCGTTTTTCGGGGTCGAGCCCTCGCTGAAGTCGTCCCCGCCACAGCGCGGCATGAGCAGCCCCAAAGTAGCGGCCCCAAGGAATGCGGCGCGCCACTTCGCCAAGAAAGAAATCGACATTGCCGCCTAGTGTAGCTCAAAACCGCCGGGGAACGCTGCCAACCGACCGCGTAGTGAATTCAGACTAGTTCCCGACCTCCGTAGACACAGCCGTCTCGATTTCTTTGAGCACGGCGCTCTCCTCAGCTGTACGCGTTGGCTGCCCCACATGCGGCAGCATTTGTGCCGCGACCGCATTGTCCGGCAGCAACGTGACGCTATCCGTGCGAGGGAAGGCCTTCGCCGCGCTGCCGTCCTCGGTCTCTTCCTTGGGAAAGCGATTGCCGGAGCTGAAGACCTGCGCCGGATCCGCGCCGTCCTGGAAGTCGAGGGCGTGGTCCAAGGCGGTACCCGTCGAGGTGTAGTGGTTCTCGAGCAAGTTGATGCGCATGGGGCAGCCGCTGCCTCGGCATCGGAACTTGGTCGCATAGCCGCCGCCGAAGCCAAAGGCCGCCCAGCGATGGAAGATGTTCTGCTCGATGTTGGCGTCCCAGATGTTGCCTCGCACGTTGGGGATCCGCTCGTGAACATGCGCGTACACGTTGTGGTGCACGCTGATGCGCTGTCCTTCTTGGCCGGCTGTGTCTCCGGGAAAGTGTGAGATGGACTGCGGGTGTAGCGAGTAGATCACGAGGTTGTAGGCAAAGGTGACGTCCTGCATCGAGCCCCACATGTCCCCGGAAGAGTCCTGGGCGCTCACGTAGGTGTTGCGCCACAGCACGACATTCTTGAGGCAGCCTGGCAAGTCTTCGCCGTCAATGGACATGTTGCCGGCGTTCTGATTGTGGGTCTCCGTGTTGCGCGGCCACGTGCCCTTGAAGCGAAGCCCTTGAACCAAAACGTCGTGGCCGCAGGTGTTGTTGCCCTTCCAAGTCGTGACGCCGGTTTCGCCGTCAGTGCCGTCGCCCTGTTTTTCGATGGTGATGCCCGGCGCCGGCGCGGACAGTCCGTCCACGGTCAGGTACGGCTGGCGAATGCGCAGGTCGCTGAGCAACGTGATCGTCCCAGACACGCTGAAAGTGATGATCCGCGGCGTTGGGTTGGCCACCGGCCCGTTTCGGTCCGTGATGCACTCTCGCAACGAGTCCGGGCCCGAGTCGTTGGTGTTCTTGACGACGCAACTCTCGGAGCCGGCGCCTGACCCGAAGGGACTCTGGGTGCCGTAGCCCTCCAGTTTCGGCGCACCGCCTCCGCCGCCGGTGCCCGCAGAGCCCCCAGTGCTGGCGCCGGATGAGCCGCCGGATGAGCTCCCGCTGCTGCCTGCATTGCCTCCGCTGCCTGCGTTCGCTCCGGTACCCGCTCCGCCGCCGACACTCGCGCCGCCGCTGCCCGGCGATCCGCTCGAATCCGACTCGCCGCACGCCGCCAGGCATAGGCCCGCGGCTGCGGCTGTGGATAACTGCAAGGCTCGACCCGACCTTCTTCCGCGCTTCATCACCTGCCGAACATAGCAGCCCGCGCGGGGCGTGGGACTTGATTGGACTCGCTTCGCGGACTTGGGCTGACGGTTGGAGTCGCACCCTTTCGGGTATTGCCCCGTCGGGCATCGCGAAGCGCGTCACAAGCGCGTTTTCGCTGGTGCGCCCTGGACCACTACTTCCCGGCCGGGTCACCGGCCGCCCTTTTCGTTGACTTTCCAGCGTGTTGCCCACAGCTTCGCGGCAGTCATGGCTGACCCGATTGCCCAGTTGGATCCCGTTTTTCGCAGCGCCATCCAAGCGGCGTTTGGCGACGAATATGCCGACGTGGATCCCATGCTGCGACCGTCGCAATTTGCGGACTTTCAAATCAACGCGGCGCTTGGCCTGGCAAAACGCGTCAAGCAGAAGCCTCGAGATGTCGCCGCCGCCATCGTCGAGCATCTTCCACCCGGAGACGCCATCGAGAAAACGGAAATCGCCGGGCCCGGATTCGTCAATGTGACGTTGCGCGCGGACTACTTGGCGAAACAGCTGAGCGCTGTGTTCGACGCCGACGGCTTGGGGGTCAGTCCCGCGTCGCCTGCAGACATCGTCGTCATCGACTACTCCTCGCCGAACGTCGCCAAGGAGATGCACGTGGGGCATCTGCGCAGCACCATCATCGGTGATGCCCTGGCGCACGTGCTCGCGGCCCGCGGCCACAAAGTCATTCGCCAGAACCACCTTGGGGATTGGGGAACGCCTTTTGGCATGTTGATCGAACACTTGCTCGATGGTGGCGAAGATGCGGAACAGCACTCGGTGTCGGATCTGAATGCCTTCTACAAGGCCGCGCGTGAGAAGTTCGACTCCGACGAAGCCTTTGCGGAGCGCTCACGCAAGCGCGTGGTGATGCTGCAAGGCGGCGATGATGAAACCCTGGCGCTGTGGCGCAAGCTGGTGGATTCCTCCAAGCGCTACTTTGCCAGCGTGTACGAACTTCTCGGCATCAGTCTGGACAACGCCGACGTTGCTGGAGAGAGCCTATACAATCCGATGCTCGCTCCCACCATCGAGCGCCTGGAGCGCAAGGGCTTGGCCGTGGACAGCGATGGCGCGGTTTGCGTCTTCCCGGACGGGTTCACCGGCCGCGACGACAAGCCCCTTCCTCTGATCATCAAGAAGCAGGACGGCGGCTACGGCTACGCCACGACGGACGTCGCGGCGATTCGCTACCGGATCGACAAGCTCAAGGCCACGCGGATCATCTACGTGGTCGGCACGCCACAGTCGCAGCACTTGGCCATGCTGTTCAAGACTGCGGAGATGGCCGGTTGGCTGGCGCCGCCCATTCGGGCCGAACACGTGTCCTTCGGTTCGGTGCTGGGCTCCGACGGCAAGATGTTCAAGACGCGCGCGGGCGAGACCGTTCGCCTGATCGATCTGCTGCAAGAAGCCGTGACCCGCGCGGAAGCCGTGGTGCTGGAGAAGAATCCGGAGATGGACGCCCACGCCCGCAGCGAGATCGCTCGAGCCGTGGGCGTTGGCGCGGTCAAGTACGCAGATCTGTCCAGTGATCGCATCCGCGACTACACCTTCGACTATTCGCGGATGTTGGCACTGAATGGCAACACCGCGCCCTACCTGCAGTACGCCCATGCGCGCATCCGTTCCATCTTCCGAAAGGCCGGGGGCGAAGAGGCCAAGGGCTCCGGCATCAGGGTGGTCGCGCCCCAGGAACGCGCCCTCGCGCTGCAGCTATTAGCCTACCCCAGCGTAGTGACAGAAGTGGAGCAGACCCTCGAGCCCCACAAGCTGTGCACCTACCTGTACGAATTGGCTACTGCGTTCATGGCCTTCTACGAGAGTTGCCCCGTGCTCAAAGCAGCCACCCCTGAAGAACGCGCGTCGCGACTGGCGCTAGCAGACCTGTCCGCCCGGGTAGTCGCCTCGGGCCTCGGGCTGCTCGGCATCGAAGCTCCGGCGAAGATGTGAAGAAGATGCGCGTCCACGTCATCGCCGTGGCTGGTACCGGCATGGGCAGCCTAGCCGGGCTGCTCAAGAGCCAGGGACACGAGGTGACGGGCAGCGATGTCGCCTTCGATCCACCCATGGGCCCCGCCCTGAAGGAGTGGGGCATTCGCTGCTTGGAGGCTTTCGACCCGGCACACCTGGAGCCCGAGCCGGACCTGGTCGTCGTCGGCAACGTGTGCCGGCGAAACAACCCCGAGGCGATGCACGCCTTCGAGCGGAAGATGGACGTCACCCACATCGCCGGAGCACTCCAGCGCCTGGTGTTTCCTGGCACGTCACCGCTGGTCGTCGCGGGAACCCATGGCAAGACGACCACCAGCGCCATGGTCGCGCACTTGTTGGAAGTTGCTGGGCGCTCCCCTGGCTTTCTGATCGGCGGCTTGCCAAAGAATTTCTCGACCAGCTTTCGCGGCGCAGACCCGGGGCCGCGCCGGCTCAATACCGACGGGCGACTGCGCAACGTGCCCTTCGTGATCGAAGGCGACGAATACGACACCGCGTACTTCGAAAAGACCGCAAAGTTCCTGCACTACCAGCCCGAAGTCGCCATCATCACCAGCATCGAGCACGACCACATCGACATCTATCCCACCGAGGAACGCTATCTGCAGGCGTTTCGGGACTTTGTCGCGAGCATTCCGGATACTGGCCTGCTCGTGGCCAACGCCGCTGATTCGCGGGTCGTGGAAATCGTATCAAAGCACGCCAAAAGCGAAGTGGCGTGGTTCGCGCTGCAGGGCGAAGACACCCACGGACAGTCACCGCACTGGTTGGCGGCACCGGTCAAGATTGATCAAAACGGTACGGTGTTCGAGCTCTTCGCCGGCGGAGTTGCCTGTGGTCGTTGCACCCTGAAGGCTCCCGGGCGCCACAACTTGAAGAACGCCCTGGCGGCTGTCGGCGCTGCCGCGCAGGGCTACGGAGTGCGTTTGGAAGCTCTAGGCGAGGGGCTGCCGCAGTTCGCCGGCGTGGGGCGTCGCCAAGACTTGATCGGACAGCCCCGGGGGATCTTCGTCTACGACGACTTCGCGCACCACCCGACTGCCGTGCACGAAACGCTGCTGGCACTTCGCCAGAAGCATTCCAAGTCTCGGCTCTTCGCCATCTTCGAGCCACGCAGTGCCACGGCCTGCCGCAATATCCATCAGGCGGCCTACGAGGACTGCTGGGACTCTGCGGATGAGATCCACCTGGCCCCCTTGGGCCGAGATCTTCCCGCCGAAGAGCGCCTGGACACGGAGAAAATCGCCGCGGCGCTTCGACAGCGGGGCAAGCAGGCGACGGCGCATTCGGCCCTCGATGACATCGTCAGTCAGCTGGTAGAGCGCGCCGGATCCGGAGATGTCATCGCCCTCTTGTCAAACGGCGCATTCGGCGGCATCCACGACCGGATCTTGCGCGCCCTGGAACGCGCGTAGCCTGGAGCGAGAGATCCGAACAGACCCAAACCCTCTTCCTTCCCGACCTTCCCGCCTCCTGTTCCCTCTGAAGCGGATCAGGCGACGCAGCGCGTTCGACCACGGGCGAGAGGGCTTTGCCTCGCGGATGCATTCTACTAGGTTGCTCCCCGGGCCCGGAAACCGGCGCTCGAGTCGAGAAACCCAGGAGAATCGCTTTGCCCTGTGTATGCGGAGTTGGTGACAGCACCGAAACCCACTGTCTGCCGATCATCAAAGGTAAGAAGAAGGCGAAGACTGCCGAAGATCTGATGCGTGCGCGCTACTCCGCTTACGCCCTCGGCGAAGTGGATTTCATCTTGGCGTCCCACACGCCTGAGGCCGCCAAGGATGTGGACCGTGAGAGCACGGCCATGTGGAGCAAACAGAGCGAGTGGCTCAGCCTCGAAGTGATTTCTACCGAGGGTGGCGGTGAAAAGGACGAGAAGGGCACGGTCGAGTTCCTCGCGAAATACAAAGTGAAAAACGTCGGGGTGGACCATCGCGAGCGGGCTCACTTCGAAAAGCGCAATGGCAAGTGGTTGTTCGCTGACGGTGAGCAGATTGCCGGGCCCCCAGTGAAGCGCGAGGAACCCAAGGTCGGTCGCAACGATCCTTGTCCCTGCGGAAGCGGTAAGAAATACAAGAAGTGCCACGCGGCGTGACTTCCGTCGCAGACCTAGGTGCAGTTGAAAAGCAACGGCTGACCCAGATCGCCCTCGAGGTCGGGCGAGAGGCCGGCGCCCTCGCTATGAGCGGCTTCCGGCAGCCGCATCGAGTGACGGAGAAGGGGGCCAAAGACTTGGTGACGGAATTCGATCTGTCCACCGAGCGCCTTGCACGTGAGCTGCTCGCCAAGCGCACGCCGGAGATCCCAGTTTTCGGGGAAGAAGAAGGCGGTGCGGCCGCGTCAGGTCTCGTCTGGTATTGCGACCCCATCGACGGCACGGCCAACTACGCCCATGGGCACCCGTTCTGGGCGGTCAGCATTGGGCTGATGGACAACACGGAAGCCTTGCTCGGAGCCGTCGTTGCCCCAGCGCTGTCCCTCGAGTGGCATGGCGCTACCGGTCAGACCGCGAATAGGAACGTCGAGCCATGCCGGGTCAGTAGCTGCGCCGACTTCGAGCAGGCTCTCGGCGCTACGGGTTTCCCTCGAAAGCGAGATGTGGCGCCGGACAACAACTTCGACAGTTTCGTCGCGGTGAAGAAGCGCGCCCAAGGAGTGCGGCGCTGCGGTTCGGCTTCCATTGACGTCTGCCTGGTAGCGGATGGCACCTACGACATGTTCTGGGAGCGGAAGCTGTCCACTTGGGATTTGGCGGCAGGAGTCTCCATAGCGCTTGCTGCGGGCGCGAAGGTGACCAACCTGAGCGGCGGTGTCCCGGATTTGTCTCGAGGCCACGTGGTCGTCTCGAATGGAATCCTGCACGACGAGTTGGTCGAGCTGCTGCAGCAAGTCGACGCTCGCGCAGCCGCTTCGAAGTGAGCGCCGTCGAGTCGTAGTCGTTCAGAAAAGCCCCGTGAAAGTCCGCTGCTCACCAGGCGACGATGTGCGTCGGTGTGTGGCAGAGGAACGCTGCCGCGGCGGCTGTGCACTTCAGTAAGTAATCGTCGCACGCGCCAACCCACCAAGCGCCAGCAAATCCCGAGGAGTTCCGGAAGCATAGGACACGGACCTGAGCGTCAATCTCTGGCCCCTTTGGCAAAAACCCGCGATGATATTGCTTATGGGCTCTTGGGACGAGCGGTCAAGCGGGCTATTGCCTCCGCCGCCTCCTGAGCCGGCGCGTGACGGCGCGGGCGAAAAGCCCGCAGGTCGCAAGGCGACCCACGTAGCCAAGACCGTTCGGCCACCGGAGACGACCATGGCCGGTGGTTTTGGAGCCGAAGCACCCACCATGCCCGCCGGCGACTTCCTGCCTTCGGCACCTCCGAAGTCGAAGCCACCGAGCCCATCGCGCAGACCGCCGTCCCTGCGCCCCTTGTCCCTGCGACCTCGCGTTCGGGACGGCGGTGGTGCCGATCCATCGGTGCTGTTCGTGGCTGCTTCGCCGACGCTGCTCGAGACCCTCGAGCCGGCAATGGCTCGGCACCGTCTGTACGTCGAGAGCTGCAGCCCGGACGACGCAGTCGACGCGGTCGTCGTGGCAGCACCCGATCTGGTTGTCTTGGCCGGCGAGGCCGCCAAAGAGGGCGGTCTTGGCGTGCTGGCTCAGCTGTCGAGTTCACCTCACACGTCCGTGGTGCCCGTCGCGCTGCTGAGCGATGACGCCGCGTTGGAGACGCGGCTGCGCGCGTTTCGCCACGGTGCGGCCGCGGTGATCCCCCACTCCGCAAGCATCGACCAGATTGGCGAGCGCATCGCGCGGCTTGCACGTGAGATCCCCGACCGCGGTGGCTCTGAGCTCGGGGATGTCGGCGAGGCAACGCTCGAAGACTTGGTTCGCGCCCTGACCAAGCAGCTCAAGACCGGCATCCTGAGCGTTCACACCGGCGCCGGGGACGACACGGAGACTCTGCGCTTGGTGTTGGGCGCCGGCAAACCCTTGACCGAAGCCATCGAGGACTTCGTCGACCGGGTTCGCGGCCAGGTAGTCATGGCCGAGGCCCTCCGTTGGGAGTTCGACGAGCATGCCGGTGGCACCATCCAGCTTCTGGGTGGCGACGAGACCGTGGGTCGCGCCGGGGAAGAGGACATCGGTGGGCTGCGCATCCTGCTTGCGGAAGACGACGCCGCACGCGCCGACGCGGTTTCTCGAGAGCTACGCGCACGAGGCGTGACCCTTGTCGTCACGGATCTGGAACCGAGTGATGTCCGCTTTGCGCGTCTTCGCCAACTCGACCCGGGGATTCTGCTAATCGGGGACGAACACGCGCGCGGCAAGGGCTACCAGTTGATGCGCCGTTTGCGGAGCGACTCGCGCTTGAAGTGGTCGGCGCTGCTCGTCGTGCGTTGGAACGAAGTCTGGACCGAGGCATCGCCCGTAGCAGGCGTGGATCGGATCTTGGGTACGCTCACCCAACTGGCCGAACCCGAACAATCCGCCAGGCAGCGCGCCAGCGCGGGAATCGCCTTCGACACCCGGTTGGAGATCATGGGTCCCGCCCGCATCTTGAGAGCGATAGCCGCTTCTGGCCGAACTGTGCGCATGACCGTCACCAACCCACGGGCACAGATTCAAGTAGACGCGTCCGAGGAATTGATCGTTGGCGCCACTTGTCACCTGCTCGATGGCAGCGGCAAAGTGCTCGAAGGGCCGACGGCTCTGGCGGCTCTGCTAGTTCTGTCTTCGGGTCGTATTCGGGTGGAACCCGTCGAGAAGGCCACCACAGCGAATATCATGGCGACCGTCGACGTCGCGCTCAGCCAGGCAGATTCAGAGACTCCGCCTATACCGCCGAGCATCCCGGCCCAAGCCCCCAAGCCGGCGCCCCGGGAGAGCATCGCGGATCCCGACGCCGGCGCTCAGGCCATCGGGCGCGATCTTGATCGCGCCGCGCGAGACTTGAAGCGCGGCCGAGGGCCCTTCGGGCTCAAGCGCTGGCAGTTGGCGCTGATCGCCGGCGCGCAGATCCTGGTGGTCGTGGTGGTGGTGCTCTGGTTTGTGCGCTCCCGCTCCCACGCGTCGCCTGTGGCCGAGTCTGCCAAGCCGCCACCCACGCCAGCGCCGGCCGCATCGAAGGCGGCCGCCGGCACTCCACCGACGCCAGCCACGTCTGTGGCTGCGCCGTCCAAGTCCGCAGCACCCGCCCAGTCCGGCAAACCTGCGAAGCCAACCCAATCCGGCAAGCCCGCCAGCCCATCGCTTTCGGAAAGCGATGCTGAGCCCATGAAGACGGCGCCCACTTGCGCTGCGCTACTGTCCACTTCGGAACCACCGCCGGGCGTCTATCCCGGCGCGGCCTACGCGCAGCTACGCGCCGCGCGCAAGCATCTGGTGCGAGGCGATCTCGAACAGACCCAGCGGGCATACTGTCGCGCCATCGCCTTTGACGCATCGCTGTTCCAGGCGCACGTGGAGCTTGCGCGGACGTTGCTGCTGCGTCGAGACGGAAGGAGCGGCGCCGAGGCGGCCAAAGCCGCACTGAAGATACAGCCAGGTGATCGCCAAGCCCTGCGCGCTTTCGCTGATGCCCTTGCCATGACCGGGAAGTTCGATGAGGCTCGAGACCCGCTGATGCGTGGCTCCGGCTTGGAGCTGAACGATGAAGCTGGCCGAGCGAGCTTGGCGAAGACACAACTGGCGCTTGCAGACAAGGCTCTGTCGCGACGAGACTACTTTGCCCAGGAGCGCTACTCGCGTCGCGCCTATGTGCTCGCACCCAAGGAAGCACGTGCGGCTGCGGGGGCGGCTGCTGCGCTGATCAAGTTGGACTTGGGAGTCGCGGCGGTGGTCTGGGCTCGGCGCGCCGTCAAGATTGCCGGCGGCAACATCCGATATCGCGTGCTGCTGGGTGACGCACTGCTCAAAGCGGGCAAGCGCAAAGACGCCATCGCCACCTGGAAGCAAGCGGAGACCCTCGACCCCAACGATCCCGAGCTCCGCGCCCGCCTGATTGGCACGCGCTGAAGCCGAAAAGCCTACTGACATCCTACTGACATTTTCTGGAAACGCCACTTTCAGCCCATCTCGAGAGCAGTGGCCCGCGGCGGCGCAGTCTCCGCGACCCAGACAATCCAGGAGCCCGAACCCACCGGCCGCTTCACTGGCACGCGCAGAAAGCGTTCTCTTCTGCCTCGCGTGCGCAGATTGCGTCCCATTCGTGCTTGCAGCAGAAGGGGTCGCGCTTGCACACGGCGTCCGCGCAGCTGGAGCAGGTTGTTGCCAATGCGTCGCCTTCTTCGCATTCGGAGTGGGCACAGCTACTCGGGCCCCCTGCGCATAGCCCGCTACACGCCCGACCGGGTAAGGTCGCGATGCGCTCGATGCAGGAAGCGCCCCAGCCGGACTTGCAGCAATCGGGGTCTTCCAAACAGATCCAGCTCACGCAAGTGCTGCAAGTTGGATCCAGCGCGGCGCCCTCGGCGCAGGGGCTGTGGGAGCAAGTGCCGACACTCGGAGGATCGCACTTCAGACTTCGAGGGGAGCCACCCAGGAGCCGGGGTTTGTCCAAGGCACCACCACCCAGGGCGTAGACGTAGACACGATGAGATAGGCCATCCAGGAGCTCTTTTGGGGGAGCCGCGATGAAGCCAATGAAACACGAGCTGCCCTTGGCGCACACATCCGGCCGCTTGTGGTTCGCGGTCAAGGTGAGCAACACTTGTTGCTGCCCCTGAGCTTGCTCGTTCTCGGCCAGGGGGCGGTCAGTCGTGATCGCGACTTCCACGGGCGTGTCGGGGCTGGCCGGGTCGACCGCATAGCCTGAGATCTCCTCGCAGCTCGCGGTTTCCAGCTCACCTTCGAGGCCCTTGTCATCCAGATCGTTGACGAGCCTGCGGCGAATCGGGATGTACGCGGCGCCGATGCTGCGGGCGCGGTGAACGCACCCACGGCTGCAGCCTGCGCATTCGTAGACGAGGGCCTGCCCGTTGCCCAGCCACTTCTCGAACAGAACGATGTGACCGCCCTTGCTGTTGCGATAGACGAGTGCGTCGCCGCGTTTCAGCTCGTCGCGACTGTTCAGCCGAAACCAGTCCTTCTCTTCGTTGCGGAAGTTGTGGGTGCTGTAGCGTTCTTTCCCGATCTCTCGATTGACGGGGTTCGGGCGCGGTGCCTGCCACACCTGCTGCACGAAGCCTGAGCAATCCATGCCCCACTCCGGGCCGCCCTTGCTCGCGCTATGACAAGACGGTTCCAGGCAGGTCTTGTGGCATATGCCTGGGAAGTTCACTCCTCCCGGATCCCAGGATTCACCCCCGTAGCGGTACGAGTAGCCGATGCCGCTCTCGGCGATGCCAATGATTTCGGCGCGGGTCATGGGCGCAAGCGCCCCGGAAGCCGGTACGGGCTCCGTTGTCGGCTCCTCGGGCTCCGTTGGTGTGGGCAGCGGGGCGCCGACGCAAGACTGACCCGTGCGCACCTCGATGTCAGCGCCGTAGTAGAAGCGCAAGATGTCGAGGTAGGTCTTGCCGCCGTTCTCGAGGCAAACCGACCCGTTCTGCGACATGCATCCGCGGTTCTGTCCGAACACGCCGCCGCCTTTTGGAACGTAGCCCAGGGTAGTCATTTGCACCGCTGCGCCGGTCTTACCATCGTTGTAGGTGATGTACTTCTCGAGCTTGAGATTCGGATTCCCGACGCAGCTGGTTGGATCCGGGTTGACGTCTCCACTGACGTAGAAGCCGTAGGTGACCAATCCGGAATGCGACAGGTATTGGTGCGCCGTCTCCTTGACGGCCTGGTAGTGCAGGGCGCTCGGCTTGCGGCTGCAGGTCATCACCTGGCAACCTTGACCGTCGCAGATGGTTCCGTCTCCGAGTGCCTCGTAGTAGGCCACTGAGCGCGCAGCGATGGCCTGGGCCTTCAGGGTTTCCAACCCCGCGGAGCCAGATGCTTCGCAGGCGATGACGTTCGCGAGGTACTCGTTCTCGATATCCAGCTTGCCGGTTCCGGTGACGAGAATGGAACACACGGCTTCTGTGGGAGCTTTGACTTCCGGTAGCTGGTGGCTGGCCAGCTGTTCGTCCTCGGTCGAACTGGCGCAGGAGTTTCCGACCGCCAGGGCCATCAGCAAAGTGAGTGTGCGGCTGAGCCAGCGCTTCATGGCTTCACCTCCTCCACGCGAACTCCATTCGGCGTGAAGCGCATCCAATACAACTTGCCGTTCGGTGCAGAGCGCGCGAAGCGAAAAGCCTCTTCGACGCCGTCGTTGCCGGATAGTTTGTCCCGCGACTTCTCGACTCCGTCCGTGCCGAGGGTGATGTGGAGTACGGTCTCTCCCGCTTCGCCCGGGCTTTTGCCGACTCGGGCCAAAACCCGGAGTTCGTCGGCGTCATCGGAGGCGAAGAGGCGCCACTCGAAAGCGCTCTGTCCGAAGTCCACTTGTCCAAGGGCTTTGCGAGCGCCCCCGGCTGCGGGGGAGCGGTACAGCGTGGTCAGCTCGGAGGTCTTGCGTTGCAGGCTGTAGTGAAAGTCCTTCAGCAGCAGCGTCGCTGGCGCTGCTTCCGGCGCGGTGGTCTTGCCTTCGCTGCTCGCCACCTTCACCGAGTACTCGCCGTCCACCTCCACCCAGACCGCGTCCGTCACGTCGAGGGCAGTCACCCGTGAAGCGGGTACCCCAAGAGGCTGTAGAGGCGTGTCTCCAGTTATGGTGCCCTCGGCGTCGAGATAGGTGATGACGCGTTTGGCGTTGTCCAACAATGCGTACCCACCCGACGGCAGAAGAGCGATGTCATCGAAAAGCCCTTTCGGCAGCGGCACCGGTGCCGAGGCTATGCCGCTCTTGTACACGGCGATACGTGAGTTGAGCGTGTCGAGCAGGTACACGCTGCCCGCGTCATCTACCGCAAAGCTACGCACGGATTCCGGCGCACCTTCGTCAGGTACGTCCCGAGCAACATCGCCCTTTCCGCTGCCCCAATTGGCGACCGCCGGAGCGATGGGTTTCGGATCTGGAGTGCTGGAGGAATCGCAGCCGAGCACCAGCACGAGAAGACTCAAGACAGCTCTGTTTTTCACGCCGCTAGCCTAGCGAAAAGCTCGGCTCGGTGCGCGCAGTATGTCACCACGCGAACTCTACAGTGTGCCTTTATGGAATGATGCGATCCGGATCGCCGAGGAATTCGAAGTGCATGGTGTCTTCCAAGGCATCCCGCCCCAACCAGTAGAAGCCATAGCGCTCGAAGGCGTTGACCCAGCACTGAGTCAGGCCGGCCTTGTCGATCACCTTCTTGGTTTCCTTCTTGCACGACGGGTGATCGGGCCAAGGAGCGACGCAGCCACAGCAGGGATTGCGCGCGGGGTCGATGTCGACGGCGATGCCGAATAGGTGATTGCTGACTTCACCACCGCGTATCGAATTCTCTTGCCGGAACCCGCCAATCGCCTTGGCGGAGTATCGACGGCTCTTGGCGTTGCAGGTTTTCTTGATCCGCTTTTCGACGCAGGTCAGTGCCGGCGCGATTTTCTCGTGCACGAGGATCGAAAGCCCCATGAAGCGGGTTTGCTTCGCGTGGCTGAAGGCGCTCTTTGGGTTGAGCTTTTCGAAAGGTACGCCGTTGAGGCGCCCGTAGCGCTTGATGCGCCACTTGAGAGCCTTGCGATGCCGGGCCGGTTTGAGCTGGCCCTTCACGACGAAGCGCCCGCGCTTCAAGAAGCTCTTTGCGCGCTGCAGCCGGCATACGCCCCGAAAACGCTTCTTCTTCTTCTTGCGCTTGGCCTTGGCGCTCTTCTTGGAATCCTTGCTGACCTTGGCCTTCTTGCTGCTCCGGGAAGGCTTCTTGGACTTGGAGCTCTTGGTCGTTTCTGCCTTCGCGGCCTTGGCCTTGCCGCGAGCTTCGGCATCGCTCGCGCCGGGCCCGAGAGCCAGAGAGAGGGCGACCAACCCGAGTGCTGAAGAGCGTTGCAGGAGCATTTCCGGGTCCAGGGCTAGCGCGCCACCACCGGGCTGGCCAATAAACCGCCAATCTCAGTTATTTTTGTCGGATTTGCAGACAATTTGCGTTTGCTGTGGGGAGGGGCCAGGTTAGGGCGCATGGCGCCAAAGAGCCTATTCGACGAGCTCGGCGGCGAGCCGATTCTCAGAAAAATCATCGACCGCTTCGTGGACCGAATCATGGCCGACACGATGATCGGCTTCTTCTTCACCAGCGTGGACCCACAGCGGTTGAAACTCAAAGAGTACGAGTTTGCTGCACGGCACCTCGGCGCCGGGATCCCCTACACAGGCAAGCCGATTCAGGATGCCCACGCCAGCCACCCCATCATGGGCGGGCAGTTCATGCGCCGGCTACAGATTCTGAAAGAAGTATTGGAAGAAGAGGGCGCACCGCCAGCGGTGATTGAGCACTGGGAGCGACACACCTTGAGTCTCCAACCGTTGGTGACGCGCGACGCTGACGGTGATTGCGATCCAGACGCCGCGCGAGCACGGGTCGCCGAGGCAGAAGGGAATAGTCCATGAAGGTCCTTGCTGCCCTCGGGATTCTGATGATGGGGTGCGGCACGGCCGGCTCGGCGTGGATGGCCGAGCCTCTGACCGGACCCGAGGACGAAGAAGAGTGGAACGACGCTTACGCGACGCCCACGAACGCCAGCCCGAAGTCCACGCCGAAGCAAGGCCCGACCAGCAAGCCCACCGGCGCCAAGAGCATCTCGGGCGTTCCCCCGCTCCGCCGCCCTGCCATGCCAAAGAAGATCGTTGGCAAGATCCTCGGCAAGTTTCGTAACACGTACTACGACTTTCCCGCGGAGCGAGACCACAAGGGCCCTAGCGTTGCGCTCAAAGATCAGAACTGCAATACCATCAAGCAAGTACCCAAAGGTTTTCACGACGCAGTGTGCGTGCAGGGCAGCGGCACCTTGGCGACGGGTACGACGGTCAGCTTCGCCAAGCGCGATTGCGAATGCGCTCAGATCTGCCCGCGTACCAAGCAAAAGATCTGTTTCGATCCGCTGGATCGCAAGCGCTTTCCCTGGGGACGCGGTGCATCTGGAAAGGCCATCACGCCGTTGCTCACGGTTGCCGTAGACTCCAGCGTGATCCCACTCGGCACCACGATTTACATCCCAGAAGTCGACGGCATGCCCAGAGATGCCAGCCAGACGTCATTTCACGATGGCTGTTTCATCGCTCAGGATCGCGGCCTCAAGATCAAGGGCAAGCACGTAGACATCTTCACGGGCCACGAGGGCATCACCAAGCTCTGGAATCGCCTGATCCCGAGCAACCAGGGCGTCACGGTCGTGCTGAACAATCCGCGCTGCGCCCGCGCCAAAGGGCGTTAGCTCCTCGAGGGGCGAACTTCAGGCCAGTGCTTTGGCGACGCGGCTCTTCAGGGCATCGCAGCAGGAGTCGTAGCGAATGTCCGCATTGCCGGTCCCGTCGACGTGCACACGGACGTTTCCGGGCGCCTTGTCGTGTGCTTCACAGGTGACGTCCTTCAACTTGTCCTCGACCTGCCGCCCGAGGTCTTTCAACGCGGAGACGACGCCTGGGTCCGCGACTTTGTCGACCGGAACTTCCCGCCCATGCACTTGAATTGTGACCGATACATGCATGGTTTCAGTTCTTCTCGCCGTAGGTTTCAGCCTGCCGCTCGCCAATCTCTTCGAAGTGTTGCGCCAGCTCCGCGTTCTCTTCCTGGAGGTGCACCGCGACCTTGGAACGCCACAGGCTGTTTTCTTCTGCGCTCAGCGACTCCTGGCGAACGACCTTGCCACTGAGCATGACCGGCTCGCCTTTGCCTAGGAAGCAGCGAATCGTCACCGCTTGGTCTGCCTCCAACTCGGCTCGGGTCAGGAGCAATAGGCCGCTGGAGCTGCCGTCGTGGGTGATGGCGCTTCGAACCGGGCCGTTGCCCAGGTCGATCTCGGCGCCCAGATAGGCGGTGTGGCGGGGGGCCTGACGGCGTTCATCACTCATGGCACTGCCCAGAGACTACCACCGCCGCGTCGGGTTCCAACTGTTTCGGCGCGTCATTGATTCTTTAGGAAAAACTGGGATTTACGGGGTTGGGCTTGGCTGGGCGAAACGTCCCGGCCGCCCCGCGCGTAGGGGCTATCATGGTGAAGAAGGCGGGGTTTGCGCTTCTGGTCGCGGCGAGCATCGTCGGTTGCTCCGATGGCGAAGGCGAGCAAAAGTCCAGCCCGGGGACCGGTGGCAGCGCCGGTCAATCCGGCGGCGCCGCTGGAACCGGTGCGCAGAGCAGTGGCGGAACCGGCAATTTCGGCAATACGGGCGGCGGTGGCACCCCGGCGCTGGGCAGTCCCGACTGCCCGGATCTGTCCTGCCTGGCTTGTGCGTCGGGCTCGGAGTGCGCCAAGGAAGGGCCCTTCCTCGGCAACACCTGCTGTGCCGCTGGCGATGCACTGCAGAAGATCGGCGAAGGCACGGGCTCCGAGGTCGTCGATATGGAGTACGACGGCAGGTACGTCTACATGTGCGGCGGCTTCGGTGTGCGGATCAACGATCTGCAAGATCCCACCGCGCCCAAGCACGTCGGCGAGGCCGCCGGGCGGTGTCAGCGCGTTGGCATCGGTGAAACGTTGCCCAACGGGTCGCGAGTCTTCTACCTGGCTCACCATGGCGACTCCTGGGTCGCCACGCCATTCCTGGGCACGTACCACCTCGACACGAGTGGCAAGGTGACCGAGGTCGACATGAAAGAGGACGCGGCCGTGCTCTTCGAGGGCCTCGCCTACCATCAGGGGCACCTGTACAACGCGGCACACGACGGTGGCCTTCGGGTGTACCAAACCGCCGCTGACGGCGTGCCGACGCTGCTCACTACCTTGAGCGGTTTCACCAACGCCTGGAAGGTCGACATTCAAGGCAACTACGCCTACGTGGCAGACGGAGAAGCGGGCCTGAAGGTTGTCGACATCAGCACGCCAGCGCAGCCCAAGATCGTGAATTCCGTGAAGACCTTGAGCGCCACTCGAGATGTCGACGTGGACGGCAATCGGGTCTACGTGGCCATGGGTGGCTCCGGAGTCGATGTGTTCGACGCGACGGATCCCGTGCAGCTTGCTCACCTGAAAAGCATTGCCACGGACGGTTCCGCCCAGGCCGTGCAGGCCGACGGCAAGCTGCTCGCCGTGGCGGCGTGGAGTCATGTCGCGCTCTACGAGACCAAGACCTGGGCGTTGATTGCCACCGAGCGCACCCGCAGGAAGTTCGAGCAAGACCTCGGAATCGCCATCCAGGGCGACTTGGTCATGACCGGCGAGTGGGAAGGCTTGCACGTCATGCGCTACCGCCCCGGCTACGTCGCGCCGGACGTCACCCTCAAGGAAGACATCTTCACCCTGGAAGCGAACAAGCCGACCGCACGCGCCGTGGTACTACACAACCGTGGGCTGTTGCCGCTGCTCGCTGGCAACTTCGCCGTGGACGAGGCGGGCTTTTCCTTCGACGTCTCGAACTTGGAGATCGCGCCCAGCAAGAGCGACTTCTTCCAGCTGACAGCCCAGAATCTGAGCGTCGGTTTGCAGGCGAACCTCACCATGCAAACCAACGACCCGGACCCCTTCGAGTCCTTGCTATCCATTCCCATCGCCGTGGGTGGGAATTTCGGATTGGGCGTTGGCGACAGCCTGACCAGCGACTTTGGTTTTCTAGATCCCAGCGGCGCCAAACAAGTGGCGGCCCTTAAAGGCAAAGTCGTGGTGCTCGCGTACTTTGCCCTCTTCTGACCCATCTGCGGTCTGGAGTTGCCAGACATAGACGAAAACATCTGGAAGAAATACAAGAACCAAGACGTGCTCGTGTTCGGCTTGCACCCCGGCGACAGCCCCAGCCAGGTGGCAGACTTCATCAAGCAAACTGGCGTCACTTTCCCGATCTTGCGGGATGAAACCGGCACCCTGGGCTCTTTGGATTTCCCCCAGGGCGTTGGCTATCCGTACCCACGTGATGTGATCATCGGTAAGGACTCGACCATCCGCGCGATCCGAAACTCGTTCAACGTCGAGGAGACGGACGCGCTGGTGCAACAACTGCTCAAGGAGTAGCGTGCGCCAGTCTCCGCCCTGGAGCCAGACTGGAAAAGTCCAGCGCGGCCCTCTCGGGCGAGTGTTGCGTCCGGATTCACTGGCGTTTCGCGTCCGGACGCTCGGCTAGCATTTGGGGTTTGTGCTGCGTCGACTTGGGCGCGCAGCTGAGAAAACGGCCGTGAACAGGCCTCCTGCTGCAGCAGCATGCCTGTCGCCAACCCTGGAGCATGAAACTAGCAGCGACGCCGCCGCGAAACATTCTTCAGTCTTCGGCGGCTCAAAACAACCCCACACCTAGCGGCACGGGCGGCTCGGGCGGCGACCCCGGGACGATCAATGTTAACCCGGGTTCAGGGGGCGCAAGCAGCGGTGGCGAAGTCTGCAACGGCTTCGATGACAACGGCGACGGCGTGGTCGACGAGGGATGCCAGTGCACGGCAGGGAGCACTCGGGAATGCTACCCGGGGGCTGAAGGTTCGATTGTGGGTGCATGTCGCGCGGGCACGCAGGGCGCATGAAGCTCGAGACGAAAGAGATATCCAGTTGGGTGTCCGCGAGCGATGCCACCTGGTCCGAGCTAAAGTCAGGTCTACACAGTCACCACTACGAGCCCAATGTCTGCAACGACGGCGACGGCTGCGGCGTGCAGATGGGTATTAGCTGTACGAAGGAGTAAGCGCGGCGCCTTGCGCGTCTGAGCGCCTGGCGATACCGTGCGGCGTGCGATTCATAGTCAACACGAGAATCATGTGCGTCGGCGTGTTGGCGGCAGGTTGCGGTTCGACGCCGCCAAGCGCGCGGGCTAGCCGTCCCGCACCCGCGAGCGCTGAGCCCACAGCCTCGCAACCGTTGGCCTCTCAGGCGCGGCCGGAGGCGTCGGCCGCCGCGCCGGAGAAGCCGCCAGCGAAGACTTGCGAGCCGCCCGAGTTCTATGCCGCGTCGTGCCCGGCGGGCTGGGGCGTGTGCAAGATCTGCAATCCTACCGGCGTCGGCTCACGTCTGGTCACCTCGGAGGGTTGGGTCCCCAGTTGCGGTTGGGACGGGAGTGTTGCCATCGAGTTCGATGGCCAAGGGGTGCTGCAGAGTATCCGGGGAAAGGGCCACGACATTCGCAAATACGCCAGCGGCAAGATCGCCCGCCGGCGCTACCACAGCGGAGTCTTCGGAGTGGAGACCGACTACAGCGACGGTCGGCCGATCAAGCAGCTGGACGGACCCTGCTTCGAGTTGGAGAGCTGCGGGGCGCTGAGAACCACCCAATGGCACTACGCGCGCGGGCGTTTGGCCAGGCTCCACACCAAGAACGATGCGGAGGACCTGACCGTTCGCTACCACTACGACGCCAAAGGGCGGCTCACGCGCGTCGACACCTCGAACAAAGGTCGGTTCTTTGCCAAACACACGTTTGCCTATTTGAAGGACGGTCGCCTTGGATGCGTCTCGCACAAGTCGAAGCACGGCGTGTACGAATCGTGCCTGACCTACGGCACGAAAGGGTTCGTGGCGACGCTCGCGTCGGAGATAAAGTCCGGGGATCCTGTGGGTGGAGCTGGGCTGCCGGAGTACGCGGCGAAGTCGTATGACGCAAGAGGCTTCCGGTTCGGTCCCAGGCACCCGAAGCGGAACGCCTGGGGCGGGGTCCTCTCAGCAGGCAAGTCCAAGTATAGCTACGGACACTCTGGCGAACTGTTGTCGGTCGTCACACTCAGCAAGTCACCCATTCTTGCCGGGGGCCGCACGAGGACGACGTCGACTACAGCGACCTACGAATGGACGCCTGCCAGGCTGCTGAAGCTGGAAAGCGAAGTCGCTACGCAAGTGACTCGAATGCCTGACGGCACGGCCGTGGGCTCACCCGAGAAAAGCGCTTGGAAAACGAATTACAAACACGACTGCCTGAAGGACCTACTGTCCCGTGTCCCAGCTCGTGAAGCCGGCAGCTACGCGGAGGGCCTACGCTGGAACGGCTTGCGACTCAGTCGAGTCGACGCGAAACGACAATGGCAAGGGGTCACCCGCTTTTTGCCGCACTACGTGACGGTGTCACTCCGCGGGGTGGTCACAGTCGTGCCAGAGGATCGCCTGTTGTTGCCGCGGTTTGCCGACGAGGAAATCTGAGGCGCGTTCAGCAACTCTTGAGGGCGTGACGCCCGGGCCGCCGTCGCCTAGTTGCCGCCAACAGCAGCAGACAACTGAGCAGGGCGGCTGTGTTGCTGTTGCTCGGGACGGTGCGGCAGCCGCAGCCGCCTTCGTCTTCATCTGGCGCTGTGCTCGTGCCACCTGCGCCCGCGTTGCCGCCAGCGCCTCCGTCGCCAGAGCTGCCACCCCAGCCGGCGTCTTTGGGTCGAGCGTGAGGCGAGATGTTCCCGACACCGAGGTCACCGGCGCGCAGCAGGCGGCCGAGCCAGTAGGCGGTGAGCAGTTCGGCGCCGGGGTTCAGTCGGGTGCCGCCGCCGCCGTTGACGGTGTGGGGATCCGAACGCCACTCGAAGTTACTCGGCGGGCGGATGCGCAGGGGCAGTGGCTCAGTCGCGACCAGCGAATCACCCCGGCCCGGCTTGGGCGAAAGCGTGATGGGCGTACCGTCGATGCCCTTGCAGGAAAGGGCAGCTGTTTCCGCGGCATCGCAGTTTTCCACGGCGTCATTCCAATACGGCGCGGAGCGAAGCTCCTGCAACGTTTCCAAGCCGTCCGCAATGGCTTGGCCCCCGGGCCCCTTGGTGCCTTCGGTGCGGAAGCCGGCGTAGATGAAGTCGAAGAAGCTCTGCTTCAGGCCCTTCGCCTGCCTCGAGACGTCCGGTGCGTACAGCTTGTTCTCGAGGATCCGTCGCACATGGGCTGCAAGCGCCGGGTCCGTCTCGTACCGCAGCAAGCCATAGGCCGCGACGAAGGCCATGTTCACGTTCGAGTAGTTCGTCTGCTCTTTCAAGTAGATCAGGTTGACGCTGTCTTCCGCCACTTGCAGATAGTTCCGGCGGCCGATCAGCTCTTCGTAGTAGAAGCGCCCGATCTTCTCGTCGCCGGTCATGTGAAAGAAGGTGCGCATCATGCCCAGGCTCATGATCGCGTTGAAGCCGTTGACCGGAGTATCTAAAATGAGTCCTGCGCTGACCTCTTCGGCACTCAAATCGTGAAAGGTCGTCGGGCGGCCGTCCGCGTCCACGATCACAAGGTCCGTCTCTTTGTTGATGAAGGTGTGCTTCTCCATCCACTTGTGACCCACTGCGCGGGCGTCATCGATAAGCGGCTGCAGCACGCTGTCTGGGATCGTGGGATCGCCTTTAGCTGCGTCGTAGGCTGCGCCCAGGGCATAGACCCAACCGTCAACTTGGTCTTTCGAGGTGTCGTCGAGCCAGATCAAGAAAGGCAGCTCACCAGATTGATCGGCTCGCCAAGTCGGTTCCTTCTTAGCGGGTTGCGGATTGCCGCTTCCGTCGAATAGCGGAACCGTTTGGGGAGGCGTCCCCGGCAACGGCGGGTTGCCTGGCTCCGGCGTGATGCGTTTGAGCCCGCGCACGACGACCCCAGGAACGCCCGTGATCTGATGATACCAGTGCAAGCCCTGCATCATTTTGATCAGGTGGGTTCGCGCGGCGTCCACCTCGGCGGCCGGCGCCCCAGTGTCTCGCAGCACCATGTAGCGATAGGCGTCTCCAGCGGCTTGCACGCCCCCGAACATGCCGAGATCACCGTATTCGCCGTAGTCGCTCAGGATCTCGTAGGGATGCTTTCCCGTTGCGGCCTTGAAGTCCGACTGGCCAGAGCTGATGAAGGTCTCCACCACGCTGCGTTGATTCTGCGGAACGAATGCCTCCAGGCCCCAGCCCAACGGCACGGACAAGATGCCGTGCACCTGACGCTCGTAGCCGTCCATCTTCTGAAGCAAGGCGGCGTCGTGGTTCGGTTCCGTGGGTCCGGGCACCAGGGTTTGTGCATCCACGCCGCTGCTAAGCAGCAACAATGCGGCGATCACGCCGCAGGCCCCGCGCGCGCTGGTCATGAGGCACAGTAGCACCTGCCTGGCCCCCCGCGAGAGTCGTGGCCCGGATTGCGGCAGCGACGACGCGCTTCGTGATACCCGAAGGGGTACGACCCCCCAAACCCAGCAGACTCGACGAACCCTTTTTTTCAGCGCGGGATGTTGCAGCTCGGGTTGACCGCCTGGGATTCGTTGTTGTCGGTGCGGCACTCGGTCCAGTCCGGATGCGGCGTGGTGGTGTCGTCGACCCGGGCGAACACCGTGGCGGCGAGTTGGCTAGCCAAGGGCAGGAACACCTTCTCGGACTCGAGAGAGTAAAGGGGCTTGGTAGTTGCGCCGGAGCCGAGTTTGGTATTGGGCGAATTGTAGAAGCCGACTTCGACGCCAGCGGGCAAAGCGGCTTCGCCGATGTTGGTGACCGTGGCGACCAGTCCGTAAGGGCCGCTGCACTGGGGGGCGATCGAGATGACGGCGTCGGGGGCGGCGAACTCGCTGCCCGGTTGTTTGTTCTGGCGGAAGTTGTTCAGACCCTTTGAGCTGAAGTTCGCTGCCTCGATGGTCGGGATGGAGCCGTCTTCGTCGACGTTGGTCACGTGGTAGGCATGTTCGTTCCACACTCGTCGGGTGCGCACCCAATTGCCAGCGGTGTCACCGAAGATGCGGATGCCGGCTTGCTTGGAGCTATCGTCGGGGCAGGTCTTGCCGTAGGCGTTTGAGACGGCCACCACATCTGCATGACCGTCGTTGTCGACGTCGGCGACCACGGGGTTTTCGATCAACGTGGCGGTGGTGTTGCAGGTTTCGAACAAGATGTTCCCACTGGGGCCGTCGTAGTTGCGCAGCTTCAGCTCGTCTGAGTAGACGACCTCGGCGATCCCGTCGCCGTTGAAGTCGAAGACGGTACTGCCCGTGGATGCGCTGGAGCAGTCCGTGGTCGGTTTGAGCCACAAGATGGTGTCCACGCCAGCGACCGTGGAATCGACTAGCTTCTTGCCATCGAAGACTACGTAGCCGACGCCGCCAGCCAAGGCGACGTCGGGCACCTTGTCGCCGTTGAAGTCGGCAATGGTGGGCGGACCGCCGCCGTGGGTATTGCCCCAAGTGCCACCGGGGCATGCGGAGCTCGGGATGTTGCCGTTGATGTCGATGGGCGTCCGAACTACCGTGAACTTCGATGGCTTGCTCGCGTCATAGCGCCACACGCTGAGCTGTCGGTCGAGGTTGTGCATCACGACGATTTCGGGTTTGCCGTCGGCGTCGAAGTCAGCCACCGCCGGCCAAGGGCTCTTCCAATCCGAGTCGTCGGGGAACTGCGAGGTGTTCGCGAGGCCTGTGTCGACGAAGAGCTGTCCGGAAGCGTCAAACGCTTGGGAGCCCGTAACCACATCGAGCTTGCCGTCGCCGTTGATGTCACTGACCACGAGGGAGCTAGCCAGCGGAGTGGAGTAGGGGTGCTCCATCTTGCCGGTGGCGCCGTCGAGGATCCCGCCTTCGACGACCACTTCGACGTCGCCGTCTTGATCGAGGTCGGCAAGGGAAGGCATGAAGCACGGCATCACCGTGCTCTCCCAGAGCTTCTTGCCGTCGCCCGTAACGGCGTGCACCTTGCCGTCTTGGCCGCAGCCGACGATCTCGTTGCCGGGCTTTCCATCGAAGTTGCCGCCGGCCAAGTGCTTGGTCGGGTTCAGGACGTTCGGATAAGTCCACTTGTCGACGACTACGCCATTGACGACGCTGATGGCGTGCAGGGCGCCACCCGTCTCGTACTTGCCGTTGGAGAAGGTCGAGAAGATGATCTCCGGAATGTCGCGATCGGTGATCTTGCCATCGCAATCATCGTCGTCGAGCTGCACCACTATGGGCGTCATCATCACGTCCGTGGCAAAAGGCGCCACGAGCTGGCCGCCCCACGAGTACTTTATCGTGGGCGAGAACTTGGTGCTGGGTGGCTTGAAGATGCATTCGGTCAGGCAGGTGGGTGGATCTCCGGGTGGCTGGCCCGTCGGGCAGGTCGGTGGCTTCGGCAAGCACTTGCCGGACTTCAAAGTGACACCGCTGACACAGCTGCTGCCATCACCGGCGTCGGCGCCGGTGGGTTCCCCCAAGGACAGCTCGCAGTTCCAGTCGTTGCTCGACCGAGCGAGGTCCGGGACGTACCGAGCACCACCTGTGCGGCGAGTCCAAATTCCGAAGGCGGCCGGAAAGCAGATGCGAGCCATCGGCATTCCGACGTTTGAGGACAAGGTCTTGCGG
This sequence comes from Polyangiaceae bacterium, assembly GCA_965222375.1. Taxonomy (GTDB): domain Bacteria; phylum Myxococcota_A; class Polyangia; order Polyangiales; family Polyangiaceae; genus JACKEA01. The sequence continues at coordinate 213,445 of CBDCTZ010000015.1, read as the reverse complement.
CGAGCCATCGCAATGGCTGACGTCGCTATGATGTTTTCGCGCGAGGAAGATGCGCGCCGCGTCATGGCAGTACTGCCGAAGCGATTCGAAAAGTACGGCCTGACGATGCACCCGGACAAGTCGAGGTTGGTTGAATTCCGCCGACCGGACCGACGCCCACCTGATGAAGGTGGCGGACGTCCAGGCAGTTTTGACCTGCTCGGCTTCACGCACTTCTGGGCGAAATCCCGGAAGGGCAACTGGGTGGTGAAGCAGAAGACCGCCAAGGACCGTTTGAGCCGTGCGCTAGCGCGCATCAACAAGTGGTACCAACGCTGCCGACACTACCCAATTCAAGAGCAGTGCGAGATGCTGAGGAAGAAGTTGAAAGGTCACTTGGACTATTACGGAATCACCGGAAACTCGATTGCGTCCGCTAGAACGGGGTGGCGCCTGGGTCGCGCTGTGAAAGCGGAGCTGCGGTCGAACCGATTGGGGCTGCTCGCACGATTATTGTATCAGTTCGCTCGCGCGCGCTCCATCTCGACGATGGCAGCGTGATCAAGGCCGCCGCGCCCAGTCGGGAGGTGACGAGCTTTCCCGGGCGCTGCGTGGACGAGCACGCTGAGCGCCATTTCGCTCGAGCGCGCTCGAGCGCGCGGTACGTCCCGAAATGGTGTCCGGCAGGCGATGCCCGCAGAGGCCCCGCACATCCACCAAAGTATGCCTGGTGCCGAACCCACCAGAGCCCTCACCGCCTCCAACTCCGACCGTTGTTACCACAAGGCCGCGCGCTCGCGGGGCGGCAAATGCCCAGGCCGCATAGCCGCGCATGTCGTCGCCGTCCTTGAACAGGGGAACTGGCTCGCGGGTTGCCGTGCAGCGCATGTCGAGCGTCGCGTGATAACTGAAGCTCGCATCACCTTCACGGGACCAGCTCTCGAAACGAAGCCACACGTCGGCAAACTCCACCCATCGTCCTTCCCTGGGTAACTGCCCAGAGGCGAGAACGACGGGCTTGAACCCGAGGCGCTCGAGCTCGGCCAATACGGTGGCGTCATTGGTTCCGGTACGCACGGCTTTCGTCGTGTCATAGGGCTTGTGCAAGACGATGATGGGCGCTCGTTGCCCACCTTCGGTGAAGCTCGCGAACGCGATTCCCTTCTCCACGCTCCATGCACCACCGCCTGGGTTGTTTATGGTCCAGGTCGCCCAGTCGAAGACGCCGGGGCTCATCGGGTCGGCGTTGTCCGCGTTGGCACCGAAGTCCAGGCAAGCGTACGTTTCGGTCACCGGATTGAAGACGATGCAGGCCGGCTCGCCCCATCGCAGAGGTGGCCCAGCCGGGAGCGCCGCGGGGCTGGCAAGTGGAGTTGGACGCTGCACCGAAGCCGGCGGTGGTGCGATTGCCGTCCCCGTTGTGTGGACACCATTGGTCGGCTTTGTCGCTTTCGGCGAACAGCTCGGACAGCTCGCAGCAGCCGCCCACAACACACACACTTGGAGCAGTACGCGTAGCATCGAGTATCACCGTTGCATTCCGCTGACCATGACGCCAGCTCCGAAGACAACCGTCCCAGGCGTCCAGCTCCGCTGCTGCCGAGCCCGCTTGCCCCCGTTGGCGCAGTGCGACCAGCGAGCCTCTGTCGAAGGGAGCAGCTGGTCATCTGCTCGCAACTTCTTCAACGTCGAAGAATCCGTCGCGCTGGTGCAGTAGTTGCTCAAAGAGTAGCCAAACCGTTGACAAGTGGTTTCGGGCGTCGTCCTAGGCAGAGTTCGGTGCCGTCTCCACGTCCGCCCAGAGCAAGGAAAGGTCGAGTTCAAACGCCTCGAAGGGTTCGGCACGAACCCGCGCGGCGTCTTCATGTGTACCAACATTGAGCCAGTGACTACCTTCCCGGCGCAGAACTTCGAGCAGGCGCGCGGCCGGGTTGAGCAACCAAATGTGGCTGACGGCTTCACGCGCGTAGATGGGGATCTTTTTGGCTCGATCAATACGCTCCGTGGAGGGTGACAGAACTTCACATACCCAGTCGGGCGCGAGCGTCACGAACGGCGCGTTTGGCAGTTTGGGTAGGCGAGTGCGGCGCCAGCCAGCCAAATCTGGCACCAGAATGTCGTCGCCCAAGTGGAGCTCCGGTTCGTCCACGCTGATCCACCCACCGGGACCATTGCGGCCGCGTTTGAAAGGCGGTCCGAGCTCTTCACCCAGAACAGACGCCGCGGCAGCGTGTTGCATGGCAGGTCGCGGCGACGTCTTGAGTTCGCCATTGATGATCTCCGCGACCCGATGCGCCGGTGCCGCAAGCAAGTCCGCGTAACGGGCTCGTTTCTTTGCAGGCTCACTCACTTGAGAAGTCTACCAAACTCGCGTCCAGGGTCGAGAGATGCCCATCTGACGCCTATCTTCGACTACTAGTAGGCTTCTGCAGCGCGAGGCGTTGCAAGTTGGGGCCTACCCGTCTGAGAGCGGCGTCGCGCAGCCGTGGGGGGAGTCATGCGCGCGGCGACGACGCTACCCGGCGCCGAAGAGCACTAGCGCAGCGAGCAAGGCACTACCAAGCGCGCTGCTCGCCGCTGCTATGCTCTTCGCCGCCGGGTGGCGAAGGCGGCAGTCTTGGCGCGGTGAGCTAGGGGCAATTCGGCCAGCACTCCGCGAAGGGCCGGCAGGTGTCGCCAGACGAACACTCCTTTGCAGAGCAGTCCATCACGGCGTTCCAGCTTGCACTCGCGGTCGGATAGGTCTTGTCACAGAGCGCCCGGCACGCGTCGTCGTCACATGCAACGTCGCAATCCTCGAACGCTGGCGCATCTGGGTCGGAGTAATACTTCGAGGTTTGCTGACAACAGAACTTCGCCAGGCAGTCGTTGCATGGCCCGTGGCCGCCGACCGGCGCACAGGAAAGGCAGGCCGCGAGGGCATAGTCCTGTGCGGCACAGACGCCATAGTTCCCGTACTCGGGGTACCCCTGCGGCGAGCACACCGGGGTTTGCTTCGTCCAACACGACGCCACGGCCGCCATTTGCTGAGGACAAGCAGAGAACTTCGCAGGTCCCCGCCCGTCGTAGTCGTTCGTGCAGGACGAAACGCAATCCGCGCGGCTTGTGGTGTTTGCACAGGTTGCAGATTCCTCGTTAGCGCAGATGCTGTCACAGAGCGGTTCCAGGCTCGTACCTGTGGCCGCTCCGCCACCAGAACCGGTGCTTCCAAAACCGCCTCCCCCGCCGGCACCTGCCGCCGCGCCGAAACCACCTCCGCCACCACTCGAGTTGCACGCTATCAAGGTGGCCAGCATCATGCCGGCAAGCGGAAGCGACAGCAGGCTACGCCACCGCAAGATTGCGCCACCTCTTTGTGTCATACCGGTCTCCCTTTGGGCTGGACCTGACTGTCCAGGGTCGAGCCAAAGCGCTCCGTAGACTCGGCTTAGTGGCGCCAACTCACACGCGCGAATTACATCGAATTACAACTCGGGGAACAAGTGTCACGAGGCCTGGAAGTTGAAATCGTTGCGGGGCGGACGGGACTCGAAGCCGCCGCCCTACGGCCGATCGATGCGACCCGCGTTTTCGAAGTGCGTCGTGCCTCGCTCGTAGGTGAAACCAGAGCCGGGATGAGACTGGTTTGTGCTCCTGGCGCCGGCCCAGGAGATGCAGTTCAGGTTGATGGAGCCGCTGACGTTCCAGCTGTTGAACGCTTGCGTGTAGGCGCCGCCGCTGATGGTGGGGTAGCGGTGGGTGCTGGATTGCACCAGGTGCGCCTCGAGCTCGGTTCCGCTGCTGGCGACCCGCAGGCCGGTCACTTTGGGTGAGCTGGAACACGTCGCGTTGGTCCAGACCGAACAGCCGGTGACGGGGTGGCAGTAGCGGTAGCTCGAATCGCAGAATGAAGGCTCGCCGACCAGGTTCAAGTTGGATGTGCCTGGTGGAAACCAGCTCGAGGCGAGCTTCTGCGTGCTCGGTTCTCCGGGCGTGCACTTGCCGCTTTGGGGCAAGCTCGGCTTGGCGCCGAGAGCGGACCCAGCTGGCGGGGGTGCCACGATGCCCTTGCCGACGATGAAGTCTTCCTTGGAGCCGAAGGTGTTCACGGTGGTCGCGGCGGAGACGCAGATGTCGCCATTAGTCAAGCGAGTGAGTCGCGCTCGCATGGGGCGTTCGTACTGGTCGTTGACCAGAAAGATGTCCCCGCTGCTGACGGGAACCACGTCGCCTCCGTTGAACTTGCCCCAGTACGAATCGTATTTGGTTGCCATCAACGACGCGGTGGTCTTGGCGGAGAAGTAGTAGGCGTGCGCGAGCACTTTGCTCGAGGTGCTCTTCGACGTCCACGCGCTGCAGCCAGTGAGCGGGGCGCAGCTGCGGGAGACCTGGACGGTGGTCATGACGCTATCGAGACCGAGAGGGAGCCAACCGAGACCGGGGCTGAAGAGCTTGACGATCTCGGCCGCGGTCAGCGGCGTGCCGGTGCACTCGTAGCTCAGCGACGGGCGATTCGGATCGCTGAGCTCGGTGATGGCCGGGTTGGTGCCGCCGCTGCCACCGGAGCCGGCGGTGCCACCCGTGCCTGCGGTCGCGCCGGTGCCCGCCGTACCTGAGGTGCTGCCGGAGCCACTCGCACCTGACGTGCCGCCTGAGCCGCTCGTGCCACCGGTTCCCGCAGTGGCGCCTGAGCCGCTCGCGCCACCCGTGGCCCCCGAAGCTGCGGTGCCGCCTGAGCCTGCTGCGCCAACGCCTCCCGACCCGGAAGCGTTGCCGGAGCCCGCACTTCCCCCGGTGGAGCCGGCGGCACCACCGGTCGTCAGCCCACCGGCGCCGAATCCGCCGCTGCTCGATCCGCCCGAACTTGCTGCGCCGAATCCGCCAAAGGCACCAAAGCCCGCTGCGCCGCTCGACCCCACGCCACCACCATCTCCGGACCCCCCGGAGCAGCCGGCGGTTCCGGCGCAAGCGAACAGCGCCGCGAAAAACAAGGGCAAGGGCAGGGGAGTTCGGGCTCTCGAAAGCATGACGCTGCTATGAGCCAGCTCCCTGCCTCAAGTCGCAGTGCTCCGCGAAAAACGTCCGGATGTAAGGGCAGGTGTGGCCTTGGTTCACCTTGACCGTTTGGAGCCGGGGCGTACCTCAAAGAGCCGGCGGGAGCAGCGCGACGGGAAGCCACGCTGCACCCACAACTTGTTGATCAACAGGTTCAAGATGAGTTCGATCACCAAGGTCCCTGGCACATGCGGCGTGACCACGAACACCCAGCTCACGGGCAAGGCAACGCCGACGGTTCCGACGACGGTGTGCTGCCGCTGACGCGGGTGCGCGTCGTTCCAGGCTTCTCTGAAGCGCTAGATACCTCATGTAAGGGCAGGTGCGGCCTTCGTCTACCTTGACTGAACGCAGCCTGAGGCGTACCCAAGAGGTATGGGTTGTTCGCGCGCTTCGCTTCTGAGTCTGGCTTTGAGTCTGCAATTCGCCGTCGCTTGCAGCGGCGGCGACGAGCGGTCGTTCACCCCCGGTACCGGCGGCGATGATGCAGGCTCCAGCGGAGGGAGCAGCGCGACCGGCGGTTCGAGCGGGTCGGCAGGGTCCGGTGGCAGCAGCGCGACAGGTGGCAACGCGGGGTCTGCGGGCTCCAGCGCTGGTGCAGCTGGGAGTGCGGGGAGTGCGGGTTCTGCTGGCAGCGCGGGCTCGGCGGGAAGCGCGGGCGCGGGCGGATGCATCAGCGGAAACAAATGCGTACCCATCGCGCCCGCCGGGTGGAGTGGGCCGGTAACCGTGGGCAACAACGCGAGCGCGAAATGCCCGGCCGCATATGGCACTTCCCTCGCTGACCTGAAAGCCACGTTCATCCCCGGCAATGCCAGTTGCGTCTGCAATTGCGGCGCTACGACGGTCACGTGCGGGGCCGTCACGTACTACGACTACACCTCGAATTCCTGCGGCGGGTTCGCGACGTATCTGGAAAACATCACGCCAGTCACCGAATGCCAGCTCACCAACAACGCGCTGGACAAACAAGTTCGCATCAGTGTGACCGCGTCCTGTTCCAACGAGACGGTGAACAAGACCATCCCCACGCCCAGCTGGGCGAGCGACGTAAAGCTCTGCGGTGGCGGCAAAGACGCCGGCGGCTGCACCGCCGGCCAGATCTGCGTGCCCGACGCGCCGACCGGTTTTGCCGGGCTGTGTGTCTACCGCAAAGGGGACCACCTCTGTCCAACCGGCTACAAGAACCGGAGCGTCTACTACGAAAACTACACCGACACGCGCAACTGCAGTTCATGCTCCTGCAATCCATCGGGCTTTTCCTGCCGGACGAACTTGGAGCGATATCAATCAACGAACTGCACGACGAACCAGGGGTCGTCCGTGACCGTGACGAATACGAAGCCGGTCTGCACGCATAACCTGAACATCAATTCGTTCAAGGTGACCACGCCCACCAAAATCTCCGGCTCCTGCAGTGTGTCGACGAATACGCAGCTCATCGGCAAAGCGACGCCCACGGATCCGACAACGGTGTGTTGTTTCTAGTGTGGGCCATCTACGCCGCTCGAAACGCTCCTCACTCCTCCGTCGCCGCATACAGCGACCCCGGCGGCTGAATCAGTCTCGCCACGAGCCCGGTCCAACCCGTTTGGTGTGACGCGCCGACGCCGCGGCCGTTGTCGCCGTGGAAGTATTCGTAGAACAGAATATTGTCGCGGAAGTGGGGGTCGTCTTGGAACTTGGGGTGATCGCCCATGGCGGGGCGGCGTCCGTGTTCGTCGCGGACGAAGAGCCGCACGAGCCGCTCGGAGATCTCGTTGGCGACATCGAGGATCGTCACCTGCTTGCCCGAGCCCGTTGGACACTCCACTAGGAAGTCGTCGCCGTAGTAATGGTGAAAGCGCTGAAGCGACTCGACTAGCAGGTAGTTGACGGGAAACCAGATCGGTCCGCGCCAATTCGAGTTGCCCCCGAACAGGTGCGTGGGCGATTCCGCGGGCGCGTAACGCACCTCGTGCATCCCGTCGTGCTCCAAGCGAAAGGGTTCATCCAGGTGGGCGCGGGACAATGCTCGCACACCGTAGTCCGAGAGGAACTCGGACTCGTCGACCATACGGCGAATCAGGCACTTCATGCGGTGTCCCCGGAGCAATGAGAGCAAGCGGCGCTTGCCTTTGCCGGGCTCGTCCCAATGAGAGATCAGGTTTGACAGGTCGGGCCGGTACTCCAAGAACCACTCGAGCCGGCGCTTGAAAGCCGGCAGGCGGTCGAGCATGTCCTCTTCCAAGATCTCGACGGCGAAGAGTGGAATCAGCCCCACCATGCTTCGCACGCGCATGGGCTTCTTCTCACGCGCGCCGTCACCGCCGGTCAAGTCGAGCCAGTCGTAGTAGAACTCGTCCTCTTCGTCCCACAGCCCGGTGCCACCCACTTGCGCCATGGCCTCGGCGATGTGCAGGAAGTGCTCGAAGAATTTGGTCGCGATGTCTTCATACACATCGTTGACGAGCGCCAGCTCGAGGGCGATGCGCATCAGATTCAGGCTGTACATCGCCATCCACGCAGTGCCGTCGGCTTGATCGATGTGGCCGCCGGTGGGTAGCTCCTGGCTGCGATCGAAGACACCGATGTTGTCCAAGCCGAGAAAGCCGCCTTGGAAGATGTTGTTGTCGTCGATGTCCTTGCGGTTCACCCACCAGGTGAAGTTGAGCAACAGCTTGTGGAACACCCGCTCCAGGAACTTGTGGTCGCCCTTGCCGCAGTGCAGCCGGCGGTCGATCTGGTACACGCGCCAGGTGGCCCAGGCATGCACCGGCGGGTTCACGTCGCCAAAGGCCCACTCGTAAGCAGGAAGTTGTCCCGATGGGTGCATGTACCACTCGCGGGTGAGCAGCACGAGCTGCTGCTTCGCGAACTCGACGTCGAGCATCGCGAGCGGAAGGCAATGAAACGCCAGATCCCACGCGGCGTACCAGGGGTACTCCCATTTGTCTGGCATCGAGATGATGTCGGCGTTGTTGAGATGGTCCCAGTCACGGTTACGACTGCGGCTTGGTGGCGGTTTCGGTTGGCTCGGATCGCCCTCTCGCCACTGGTGCACGTCGTAGTAGTAGAACTGTTTGGTCCAAATCATCCCCGCCAGAGCCTGACGCTGAACCAGGCGCTCGTCGGCCCTCGCAATGCGCTCCTGCAACACCGCGAAAAAGTCGTCGGCCTCTGCCCGCCGCTGCCGCATGACCTGATCAAAGGAGGCGAAGTCATCGTCCCGTGCTTCAGGTGGTCGCAGCCGCAGGCGGAAGGTCACTCTGCCGCCTGCCGCAACCTTGCAGCGGTAGTGGGCCGCCAGCTTCGTTCCCATCTGCTTCGGGTTGACTGCGGCCCTGTCGCCATCCACCACGTGGCGACCAATCGCATCCTTGTAGTGGCCCGCTTTCGGCTCACCGAAGAGCGCCGGGTTGGTTTCGTTGTCGCAAAACAGCAGTTCCGGGCCGCCATCGACCTCGAGTCGGTACTGGGGGCAGCGCATGGTGCGATGGCTGACCTTCACCCGACCAGGCCCTTCCAGCTCGAGCTCTGGACGATAGTCGTCGCGACCCCAGGACCAGGTGTTACGGAACCACAGCTGCGGCAATACGTGCAGCTCGGCTTCGTCTGGCCCGCGGTTGTGCACCGTGACGAGCATCAAAAGGTCCTCGACGTCCCCACGCGCATACTCGACTTCGACGTCGAAGTAGCGGTCGTCGTCGAACACGCCCGTGTCGATGAGTTCGTACTCGCGATCTTGTTTGCCGCGCCGGTCGTTCTCCCTGACGAGCTCGGCATAAGGGAACGCCGCCTGCGGATACTTGTAGAGCATCTTCAGGTACGAGTGTGTCGGCGTGGCGTCGAGGTAGTAGTAGAGTTCTTTGACGTCCTCGCCGTGGTTGGCCTCGGTGTTCGTCAGCCCGAACAGACGTTCTTTGAGTATCGGGTCGCGTCCATTCCACAAGGCGAGGCCGAGACACAAGCGCCCGCGGTCGTCGCAGAAACCCGCGAGTCCGTCCTCCCCCCAGCGGTAGGCGCGGGAGCGGGCATGGTCGTGCGGGAAGTACTCCCACGCGGTGCCACCAGGGCTGTAGTCCTCGCGCACGGTGCCCCATTGCCGCTCGCTCAGGTACGGTCCCCAGCGTTTCCACGCCTTGCCATCCTTTTCGAGGCGTTGGCGCTCTGGGTCGAGTGCCCTGTCTGCCATCAGTCGGTGCCTCCCAATAGGGATCGGATCCGCAGTAACTCAGCGAGGGACCAAGCTTGAAATGGCGCACCCCGAAGGGTGTGGGGCGCATCGCCGTCGGCGATCTCCGAAACATGGCCGAGCCCGGCGGCGCAGAGTTGTTTCACCATGGGCTCGTAGAAGCGACGCCGTGCTTCAGCTCGTGCCGCAGCGTCGGAGCCACGCACCCGAAGCCATGCCTCGACGAAGGCGCCCGCGAGCCACGGCCACACCGTGCCTTGGTGATACGATTCATCGCGCTCCACCACGTCACCCTCGTAGTGAGCGCGATAGCGCACATCTGCCGGGTCGAGGGAGCGCAATCCGCAAGGGGTCCACAAGCGCTCCTCCACCTGGTCCACCACCCGGCGCGCGCTTTCGCCCTCCAAGAGCGAATGGGGCAGGCCGCCCACCGCGAAGATCTGGTTGGGGCGAAAGCTTGCATCGTCCCTGCCCGCAACGTGATCGGCGTCGACAACGTCGTAGAGGGCGCCGCTGTCGCGGATGAATCGTGCGGCGAAGCTCGCCGTAGCCAGCTCCCGCAGCTTGGACAGAAGTGGCTTGAACCGCTCGGCAACGATGAGAGCGTTGACCCATAGCGCCTGGATCTCGACGGGCTTGCCGATCCGCGGTGTGATCACCCGACCGTCCACCTTGGCGTCCATCCACGTGAGCTGAATCCCCGGCTGTCCAGCGGCAATCAGGCCGTCGTCCCCGCATTGGATGCCGTAGCGCGCTCCCCGGCGATACGCGGCAACTACAGCGAGCACGGCGCTACGCAACAATTCGTGTTCGCTGATGCTCAGGTGCCCTCGGTCAAGGGCCTCGCCCGCCGCGATGACGAACCACAGCGACGCGTCGACGGCGTTCAGCTCCGGCGCAGTGTCGGCATCCGTGAAGCGGTTGGGCACCATGCCGTCGGTGACCTCCGTGGCCCACGCGCACAACACCTGACGGCCTTGATCGGCCCGCGCGTCCCCGCGCCCCGTGGCAAGGCAGAGCCCTCGCAGGGAGATAAAGGTGTCGCGTCCCCAGTCCGTGAACCAGGGATAGCCGGCGACCACCGTGAGCCCGCCGCCGCGCCGTACCAAGTAGGCGTCTACCGCTCGCTCGAGCGCAGAACTCCGGCGCGCGCGTTCGCTCTGTCGCTGATCCGCGACGATCGCACTGGCGTCCCCGTAGGGCGCATGCCCCGGGCGCAAGACCATGTCTGCGCTCTCGCCGGCCTCGAGGCGAAACTCGAAGTAGCCCGGCGACGCGAGATCTTCCAAGTGATCAAGACCGCGCGCTTGCTCTTGCACGTAACGAAATTGCCGATACCACTGCGGATCGTGCCGGTAGCGCCCCGTGGTGAGAGCGGTTACCGCGGGGCGATTCACGTACGGATGCCAGCTGACGTTGCCGCCCACGACCTTCGCGTCGAACCTGAAGTCGGCGTTCTCGTGAGTCAGGGCGTGATAGTCGCGCACCGCCAACAGCGGACGAAGGACGAGGGTACGTGCCGAGTCCCCAAGCAGCCGCCAAGAAAGGCTGACCTCCCCCGAGGGTCGGTGGCAGACAACCTCGTGCCGCACGCTGTGCGCGTCGTCTACGCGATACGCCCACGTTGGCCATGGTTCCACCTCGAAGGAGATGATGCGCTCGTGACCCGCTGGGTGCACGACGTTCGGTGCGTAGCGCTGACTCGAAAGCGCGACCTGGGGCTTGCCGTCCTCTTCCAAGAGCCAAGCTTCCACCCCCGCAACCAGCACCACCCTCGAAGTGGGGGGCGTGGTCGCTACTGTCAGCAGTGAGTGGTAGCGCCGAGTGCGAATGCCCGACGCGGTGCCCATGGCAAAGCCACCGAGTTGGTCAGGCTCGAGCCACTCTCGAGCGTCGTCCACGCCATCAGCTCGTGTCACAAATCGTCTTGCCAGGGGCGGATCCCGCCTGCCAAACCTTGAACGTTCAGGAACAAGTGCACGTTGTCCGCGAAGGGGCCCTTGAGTTTCTTCGCGTTGCCTCCGCCGATGTGCAGCGTGTCGTAGTTGAAGATCCGCTCCAGGGTCGCGATGATGAAGTTGACCCGCTTGCGCCATTCCTTCTTGCCGACGCGCTTCATTTCCGCGTTCCCCACCAGCTCTTCGTAGGTCTTGCCCTTGCGCAGCGGATGGTGACCCAGCTCCAGGTTGGGCACCAAGTGCCCGTTGACGTAGAGCGCCGTCCCCAGCCCTGTGCCCAGCGTCAGCACGATCTCGACGCCGATGCCTCGAATGACTCCATAGCCCTGAAGCTCGGCGTCATTGAAGACCCGCACCGGCCGATCCGTGGTCTCGGCGATGGCGTGCGCCAGGTTGAAGTTCTCCCACGCTGCGCTGCCGAGGTTGGGCGCGGTCTTGACGATGCCGTGCTGAACCACGCCGGGGAAGCCCACCGAAACTCGGTCAAAAGGCTGCTGTGCGGAAACCATCTTGGCGATGACCCCCATGACCGACTTCGGCGTCGCGGGCTGAGGCGTCAACTCACGCTGCCGCTCCGTCAGCGCTTTCCCCTCGGCATCGATGGGCAGCATCTTGATGCCGGTGCCTCCGATGTCGATAGCCAGTGTCCGCATTGGCACATACTTCCACCATGCCGAGAGGGCGGCAACACGCTCGCGGATCCACAGCGCGGACCGTCTGTTTCTTGGTTCGGGCCGCGGAGATAGCGAGGCGCGGGAGCGCCAATCTCGCGGAAGGTCGTAGTGGTTCGGGGCAGGGGATGCGACTGCGGATTGCCACGCTACCAAGCTGCACCTAGGATCTTGGAATGAAACGGGCTGGAGTTGTGGTTGGTTTGGCGTGGATGCTGGCGGCTTGCGGCTCGGATGATAATGGGGCTGGAGGAAGCGGCGGCAACGATGCCGGAGTGGACGCTGCGGGCGGGGGCGGCGCTGGTGGGAGTGGTGGCGCGGGCGGTTCCGGTGGCGCAGGTGGCAGCGGTGGCTCAGACGCTGGAAAGCCGACCTGCGCCACGGTGAACTGGGCGACGCTACACGGGACTGTTGAGGGTGCTCTTCTCACCGAGTCTTGGGAGATCCAAGCCATCGGTGCACCAAACACCAACCCATTCCACGTTGCTTGGGAGTACAAGACACGCGGTTACGAGGAGTTCCGGGCAACTACGCCAGGGGACCCTCTCAACTTGACCGCAGGCACCTATCCACTGGACTTCGGGATCGTGTTCCCGCCGAAGGAGAGCGCGCTCTTTGGGAGAGCGCTCTGCGTAGGTGGCAGCGTGTTTGACGCGTCGGATACCAACTCACGTTTCATCGAGACAGCATCCGCTGAATTGTTACCCAAGTGCCCGGCTGCGGGCGGCGGCGAGACCGTTACGCTGTGCAATACCTGCCCGCAGAAGGTGGTCGGCACTTTGGAAGGCAAGACCCTCGACGGTGCGGGGCTGTCCGCTTTCACGGGGAGCAGCACCGTACCGCATTCCTACGTTCAGCTGAGAGCAAATCAGTTCACAGTACGTGCTTTTACCGACACAGCCACGCCACCTGCGACCAGTGGTGTCGTCGAACACGCCATCTTCTTTACCTATCCCGAAAGCCCGCTGGGGGCCGCCGCATTCTGTGTGACGGGTCCGTCAAAATACTCCTCACCGGCAGCCGGCGGGTTTGAGATCGAGCTCACCGGCGTCGTGCGCGTGGGCAGTTGCAGCCCGGGTGGCGGCAACCAGAGTGTTCTGATGTGCCGCTAGCCCAGCGAAAAACGTGGCGATCGACGGCCCCTTGCTCGCGCGTCAGCAGCAGTCGCCGCCGGGGCCACAGCTTGGCAACCACCGGCGTGGCGCCTCGGGCCAGGGCGAGCATGTCTTCGTTTCGCGGGTTTCGCGGCTGCGTTTCTGGAGCTGTGGCGCCTCGAGATCAGAAACAGCCGCCATCGATGGCGGTCTTGACCCCGCCCACATTGGCGCAAATGGTTTCACAAGCTTGAGCACCGGTCTGGCAGCTGCCGTTTTTGCAGCCCCCCACGGTGTTGAAGTCCGTACTGCTGTTGTTGCATTGACAGGTCCACGCATTGCAGTAATCCGGTGGAGCACACGGCTGCCCCGCTGTTTTGCACGCGCCACCACCCGCACTGCCTCCGCTTGCGGTACCTGCGCCGCCGCCGGTAGCCGTTCCTCCTCCGCCACCTGTGCCAGCCGTCCCCCCGCTCGCGGCCCCGCCGGTTCCCGTGCTGCCCCCGGAGCCGCCGTCGTCGTCCGAACTGCACGCGGCGCCCGCACCCAAGAGCATCGATGCCGCACTCACCCAAAGCAACGCTTTCATGAGTGCCGGTCTAACACGGCTCCCGGCCGGACCACACTTGGAGGCCCTCACTTGGCCTCGTACGCGCCAATGCTCGGCGGTGTCGCATAGCAAGCGCCCGTGATGTCGCCTTTGACTACGCTGACAGCGGTGCCTTTACCCGCAGCGGGGCTCGTAGTGGGAATCGAATAGTCGGCAGCGCCCACATTCGCCAGCTGCGGATCTTGCCCCGCGATGCCGCCGGTTTCCGTGGCTGGCAAGTTGGTTGGATTCGACTGCCCCGGATTGTCGTGGGCGTACCAGAGGTTGGTGTCGAATTTGAACGTGCTGGCCTGAGTGTTGGGGCCGATGTTGACGTAGGTCGAAATCGCGCTGCGCTTGAAATACACCAGGTTGTTTGCGAAGCGGCCGTTCTGCACCTCCGCGAAGGTGTGGCCGCCCCCGGTGGTCTTTTCTTGCAGGATCCGGAACAACCACTTCTCGGGCTCGAAGATGGTGTTGTTCGCCGCCAGGCAGTCGACGCAACCGACGTAAGCCAAGGCGGTGACGCCCCCGTTGAACACGTTGGCGATCACGCGAATGTTCTTGGCTTCGAAGTTCGTGCCTGAAGTGGAAAGGGGAGGACGGAAGAACTGATCACCGGTGGAGCCGCCCATGTTGACGGCGCGCTGGCCGCCCCCGTTGAACTGGTTCCAGCGGATCTCGATGTCCTCACTGCCGCCTTTGCATTGCACCCCATTCCCGCTCATCTGAGTGAACTTCGAGCGCGCGATGAGCCCCTTGTGGCAGCCCACGTGGTCGATGCCGCTGCCGGAGGTGCCGCCACCGCAGCGCGCGAAATTCGAGTCCAAGACCCAGAAGTCGTCCAGCCCAGATAGCTTCAAGCAGTCCTGGTTGCCGCTGCCACCGATGTTCTGGATGCCGAGGTTTCGAAACACGACGAACCGTGTCGCGTCGGGGTTTGCGTATTCGGTACCGTCGTCGCAGTTGATGCCATTGGCAGTCGAGTTCTGGACCTCGATGTCGTGCACGATCACGTACCGAACTTTCGTCAGGTGCATCGCTTGGGAGCTGCCATCGAACACCGGACGCGCTTCTCCCGGCGCGCCTCCAATCCAGATGGGTGCCGCCGCGGTTCCCGAGAGCCCCGAAATGAACTCACCACCCGGATAGGTCCCCGCGTGGATTCGGATCGCGGTGCCCGGCGTCGCCAGCTGAGCCGCCTTCTGCACGGTTTTCACGGGGTTGGCCGCCGAGCCGTCGTTGTTGTTGTTGCCCGATGTGCTGACGTGGATCTCCTTGGTCGGCGCCTTGCCCGTCTCGAAGGTCGTGATGTCGCCACAAGCACCCGGCGTGCCGCCCGCGCCACCGGTGCCGGCGCTGCCGCTCGATCCACCACTGCCGCCTCCGCTTCCCGCGCTGCCACCACTTGCCGTGCCCGCGCCGCCTCCCGTTGCTGTGCCGCCGTTGCCGCCGGTTGCTGCACCCCCGCTTCCGCCAGCGCCCCCGCTTCCGCTGCTGCCTCCCGACGATGGGCCGCCGCTACTGTCGTCGTCGGATCCGCATGCGCTCAGTGAAAGCGCAACAAAACTCAACAACCCCGCTCGAAGCAAAGTTCGCATATCCGTCCTCCAGCTCCCGTGAAGTGTATCACGCAAGCCACCCCGAGAGTGGAGGCGGCTCCCCGCGGTTTGCGGTTCCGCTTGCCGCGGGCGCGGCGCCGCGTGCTAGACTTTGGAACGAGCCGCACCGTCCGAAGTGCATTGGGTTATTGGGGGGCGACTTTGTCGCTCCCTGGTGGGCGCGTGCGGACCCGTCTTGTCGCTGGGCCTAGCCAGTGGCGGCGAGAGTGCCCGCGCGGGGTTTCGCGACCGGTTACACTGCCGGTCATGAGTCGTCCAAACCCCTCGCGTAGCTACGTCGCGTTCGCGGTGTGTCCACTGGCTCTAGGCGCTTGTGGTAGCGCGCCCCCATCAGCCCCAGCGCCCCGGCCCGCGCCGGCGGTGAGTGTCGACGCGCCGCCCGAGGATGTTTCGCAGGATGATACGGCGCCGCCGGTCATGGTGTCAGAAACGAATGCGCGCGGCGATCTGTCGACACCTGAAGCGCTCGCGGCGGCGATGCTCGAGGTGCTGCGCAGCGGCGACATCGACTCCGCGAACCAGCTGCTGGTCAGCACCGAGGATGTGAAGGCACTCTGCCCGAACGCAGGATCCGGGGCGCCCAAGTGGGAGAAGATCCTGGCGCAGTTCGGCGGAGAGCTGCGAAAGCGATGGCAAAAGCGGATTCACAAATGTCGAATCGCCTTCGACTTCTCGGCTGCGCACATCGTGGAGGTGAAACCCAAGCCCGTCGAAAAAGAGGGCCCCAAAGACTGCGGCGCTCCTGTCGAGACCATCGACGACATTGAAGTCGTGGTTCAGAGTAGTCACCGTCGCTATACCTTTCGGCTCGACGACTGCGTTCTGACGCCCGAGGGGTGGAAGTCGGCGGACCTGCTGCGTTGTCCGCCTTCCGACGAAAACGACTGAACGCCAGGCAGTCGCTTCGAGTGAGATAGGATGCAGGAATGGCCTTGCGGCGCCGCCAAGACGTCCCGTGTTGCGGACGTCGCACGCCTGTGGCTTTCAGCCCGGCGCTAGTCGTCAGACCTGATGATTGGACTGGCTCATGACCGCGAACACGATGAAGTAGGCGACCAGGCCGAGCAATACGATCAATACGCCGACGAAGACTCGGCGCTTGCGCTGTGCGCCACTGGTGAACGGCAAGTCAGAGAGATCAGTGAGGTCGACCTCGATGTCGCGTGGCGGCGGCGTGAAGCTCGGTGCGGGCGCAAGGGGAGCTGGGGCTGCAGCGGCAGCGGCAAGGGGCGCGGGCGACGGGGTGGCGGCGACCGGAGCGGCGGCGGCTGGAGCTGGCGTCGGCGTGGGCGCGGATGTGACTACTGCCGGAGCTGGTGTCGGCGTGGGCGCGGATGTGACTACTGCCGGAGCTGGTGTCGGCGTGGGCGCGGATGTGACTACTGCCGGAGCTGGTGTCGGCGTGGGCGCGGGCGCGGATGTAGCCGGGCTCGCTGGTGCTGATGCGACTACTGTGGGCGCGGGGCTTGGCTGCGGCGCGGCTGGAGCTGGCTGCGGCGCGAGGGCCGGCTGTGCGGCTGCCTTGGCGGCCAGCTGTTGAAGCCCGTAGAGCTGTGCCTCGATCTTGTCGAGTCGCGCTGTCACGGCGCTGTCTTCCGTGGGCCCGCGTTGCGCCTCGAGGGCGCGTCCGTCGAGCTCCTCGAGACGCTTTTCGACCTTGGCGAGCTGAGCGTAGACTTCGGCGACTTCGCCTTGCAGTGATCCAACAGACGCGCTGACGACGTCGCGAGCGATCATTCTCACTGCATGCGCATCCATGGGTTTGGCCCCGGAGGTTCCCGCGCCGCCTAAGGGCGATCGCGGTGGCGGTTTGCGCGCACCCAAGCTCGACCCTGCGGTCTTGGCGGCAGTCGACTTGGCGGGGGGGGGCTGCTTGCGGGGCGGCGGGGCGGCCATTGCTCGGAGCCTAGCACCACGGCTTCGCGGGCGGAACGTGCCGCGCTTGGCCCGCCTAGTGCAGAGCTCCCGCAGCCAACCGCTAGCGCGCGCTGCAGATGAGTGGAACCCCGTTCCTAGGCCGAAGCGTTACCGAGGGGGAGAGCTCGAGGGGCAGGTCATCCGTTCGGGCCACGCGGAAACGCCGGGCGATCGTGACCAAGATGAGGACCGCTTCCATCATCGCAAAGGCGTTGCCGATGCAGATCCGCGGGCCGCCACCGAAGGGGAAGTAGGCGTGCCGCGGAAGGGACTTGGCGAAGTCGCCGTCCCAGCGCTCGGGGCGGAACAGCTGTGGCTCGGGAAACCAGCGGGGGTCTCGGTGCACGACCCACTGCGCAGCCCAGAGCTGCGTGCCGCGCTCGATGTCGTAGCCGCCGATATTGCAAGGGGTCACCGCCTCGCGACCGATGGCCCAGGCCGGGGGGTAGAGACGCATCGCCTCGCGAACTACGCCTTCGGCGTAACGCAGCTTCGGCATGTCCGCGGCGGTCGCGGCGCGGTCGCCGAGGACCTCTTCGACTTCGGCGACGAGTTTGTCCGCCGCGGCGGGATGCTCCGCCAGCAGATGCAGCGTGAACCCGAGTGCCAGTGCAGTGGTCTCGTGGCCCGCGAGCATCAGCGTCATGGCTTCGTCGCGCAGTTGCACATCGTCCATGGCGGCGTCTTCTTCGGAAGTCGCGGCGATGAGCATCGAGATGAGATCCTCTCCGTCCCTGCTTTGGCGGCGCTCGCGGATGATCCCGTAGATGATCTCGTCCAACTCCTCGATGGCCTTCTTGGCGCGGAAGTTTCCAGGAGTCGGCAAGTAGATGGGCACGATTGCCATGGCACCCGCAAAGCGGTCCATCAAGATCGCCAAGGACGATTCGATCTTTCGTGCCACCGACGCGATCTCAACGCCGAAAAGCGTTTTCGCTACGACGTCCAGAGTCAGCCGCATCATGTCTTTTTGGACGTCCCGAACTTCTCCATCCCGCCAGCTGGCCACGGCGCGTTCGGCGTATTCGACCATCACATCGCCGTAGGCTGCGACCCGATCTCGATGAAAAGCCGGCTGCATCAGGCGGCGCTGCTTGCGCCAGAAGCTGCCCTCACTGACTAGGAGGCCATTGCCAAGCAAGAGGGACAGCTCCCGGGTGAGCTTGTCTTTGATCAGATGCTCTCGCTTGCTCACCAGCACTTCGTCAATAGCGTCAGGGTGGTTGAACAGGTAGATGCGCTGCCCCAGGAGGTGAAACTCGACGGCGTCGCCGTGCTCCTTGGATATCCGTTCCAGGAACTCCAGCGGTTCCTGCAATACGCCCTTGGCACTGCCGACGATGGGCAGTTCGCGCACGCGAGGCGGCCGCTTGGTGGGACGGGACTTCGAGCGACTCAGGATGCTCTCTTGCACAATTACCTCCGGGCTTTCTTCTTCTTCGGCTTGGGTGTGGACGAGGGGCAAGCGACCTGTCGATATAGCTGAGTCAGCATCGTGGCCGTGGAAGCGATTTCCTCGTCGCTCATGTCGCCGATGCGCTCACCGAGCCAGAGGTCAATGCTCTCTTCCAGACCCATGAGTACATTGACCAACAAATCCTCAGGCAGATCGCTTCGAATCGCGTTCAAGGACTGACCCTGAGCGATGAACTGGTCCATCCAACCCCGCGCGAGCTGACGAAGCTCTGCGATAGCGCCTGTGGCGGCACCTCGCGCCATCGCCTTCGCCACGCTGCGAGCAAGCCCCACGCTGGCCGGTTCTCGTTGAAACAGCCCAAGCGAGCGTACGTACCAAGCTTCGAACTCCGCCCAGAAACTCTCGGCGTCTTTGGCCGAGGCCATGTCGCCACTGCCCATGATCAGGCGCTCGACGGCGTCCCGCAGAACTGTCGTGTACAGGTCCTCTTTGTCGTCGAAGTAGTAGTAGATCGCGCCCTTGCTCAGCCCCGTGCGCGCAATGATCTGGTTGTAGGAAGCGGCTTCAAAGCCGTGCTCCGCGAATTCCTCGGTCGCTACGGCGAGGATCGAGGCGCGGCGCTCTGGGTCGAGCTTTTCGAAGCGTGGGCGTGGCATTTCCGGCTTTTGTCTACGAGACCGTTCGGTTCGACCGACTGGTCTAAGAATGGATCCAAAGACCTGGGACGTCAAGGGCTGGGCCTCAGAAAGCGCCGTTTGCCCATCCCCGGCTGATTGCCTCGTCGCAGGCGGGGGGAGTGGCAACGCTACCTGCCGAATAGGTGCTTCTTGATCTCGCGGGCTCGAGCACTGGCGAAAACACCGCGAACCAGCAGCATCAGGACGAGCGCCTTGATGAGCAAACCGTTGGTGACAGCGAGCAGCGACATCAACGCGCCGATGGCGTGGCCGGCCACCCAGGCCACCAGGCCCAAGCCGATGGCCACGGCGGGCGCGGACCGAGCCAGTTTCCACGCGCCGAGCATGACCAGGCCAATGCCGCAGTTCACGACCAGGTGCGCGACGCCGTGAGCCACGTCACGGCTGCCAGTCAGGTCCGCGCGGTAGTTGACGCTGAAGAGGAACACGCCGACCAGCAGGTGCAGCAGCCCAAGGACAAGCAGCACTGTCGCGGCACTGCGCGTGTGCTCGAGCATTTCGCGGAACTCCGTGTGGGAAGCCTCGAGCCGCGCTTCGAGGGCGTCACGCAACTCCCGCGACAGCTGACCCCCACAAGACGCACACTGCTTCTCTCCGTAGCGAACTGCGCCGACGCACTCCGAACACGGCACACTGATGTCGCGCAAACTACCGTTACGGGCACCACTGGGCATGGCCAAGAGTGCGCTCGGCACGAACGCACTGGCAAGCGCACTTAGGCTCGCCAGTCGCGAAGGCGCCTTGGCAAGTAGGGAGAGCTAGGTCCGGTGCGCTCCGCTGACAGGTGCATGCATGGCCCAGCGTGAGAATAGTGGCCCCCCAGCGGCACAGTGCTCGACCCCAAACAAACAAATCCTAGGTATCTGGCGCACCGCTCCGACGCTCGGGGTTCTCACGGGGGTGGGCCCGAGCCTGGCCGGAAACTTCGGCTGGCTGCGCGGCTTTCGATCGGTATCGGCGCGTCCAGAACACGAAGGCCGCAAAGGCGACGCCGGTCGAGAACAGCACGTCGGACGCGTAGTGGGCTCCGGCGACGACCCGCCCCGTGGCGACGAAGAGCCCCCATGCGATGAGAGCAGCCGCGACGCATACACGCACGGGGCGTTTCAGATCCCTGGCCAAGACGAGAATGGGCAGAAGCATCCAGCCCAAA
Organism: Polyangiaceae bacterium; assembly: GCA_965222375.1. Taxonomy (GTDB): domain Bacteria; phylum Myxococcota_A; class Polyangia; order Polyangiales; family Polyangiaceae; genus JACKEA01. Next base: position 193,139 of record CBDCTZ010000015.1, on the reverse strand, counting down.
GCGGTGTGACCAGATGGGAAGGAGTGGTTCCCGGTCAGGCCTTGGGGCAAGTACCACGGTGTGAAGTCCGTGAAGTTCGTGTCCAAGTCCCTGAACCGCACACGTCCCCAGAGCGGTTTGAAGACGTGGACGAAGAGCACCACGTTGAGGATAGCGATGGCCGCGGTGATTCGGGCGAAGCGCTCCGTGCGCTCGGCGAAGCGATAGCTCTGCGTCGTCAAGTGAAGGGCAAAGAGCACCACCGCCAAGGCTAGCCATACCCAGCGGCCATACGCTGTGAACCAGTCGAAGCTGCCAACCAAGTGGCTGTAGAACAACGCGCTTGCGTAATACAGCACCGCCGACGACACAGCGATCGTGGCGCTCCAAATGGGAACTTCCGCGACGAGGGAGCGACGTTTGCGGTTGGTGTGAAGCACGAAGAGCGCAAACGAAATGATCGCGAGGCCAGGGATTTCGCCATAACGGGCAGCCAGCACGCCGAGGGTCGATTCGCGGTCGACGACGGCGCGAGAGATTTGCAGATCGCTGAATGCGAAGAAGACAGCAAGGGCGCCCCAGAGCAGCGCGAGCACGAGGAGCTCGCCTTTTGGTTTGGTGCCGGCTTTGTTCGCCTCGTCCACGTCGTCCTCACCGTTGGCTCTGGCACCTATCGCCCTCGTCGGAGCTAGTGATCCCGCGGCGGCGTGACCTCGAGCTGTCGCAGGAAGCGGCCAACGCGGCGAAAAGCGTCGCTGCGACCAGCTTGTAGCAAGTGGCCGCCGTGCCAGGTGTCGAGGGGAGCGCTGAAGTGGTGAGCGAGCCGTCGGGCATGTTCCACGGGAGTGATGCGGTCGGCTTTCGCCCCGATCACGAGAACGCGCTTGCCGTCGATGGCGGGCTCGCGCTGAAGCGGGCTCACGATGCGGTGCACGGTCTTGAGCGCCTTGTGTTCGAGCGCTGTCTGGGCAGCGCTGTTGCCCAAGCGACCTTGGTCCCGGGCGAAGTCGGCAACCGATGCGAGCGGAATGATCGGAATAGCGAACTCGAGCTCTGAATCCAACGTGGCGGCGAGGGCGGTCGTGTAACCGCCCAGGCTCATGCCCATGAGCCCGACCTTGTAATGCCCCCGCCTGCGAGCCCAATGGGTGAGATCGCGCAGGTCCGCCATGGCTTGGCGAAAGCCTTCGTTGGTGATGCGTGGATCGCTCGAGGGGAAAGGTGGGCTGCCGGCTCGGCCAGGTTCTGCCCGGAGTCCGTGGAACGGAAGTACGAATAGGGCGACATCGAGTCCGATCTTGTTCAGGAAGGCGAGCGGCCAGACCCGCTGCTCCATCTTGTATGCGCCGGCAAGGTAGCCATGGATCAGGATGGCCATCGGTCGAGGCTCTGGCCCCAGAAAGAGCCGAGCTGCCGCGACTTGGTTGTAGCGATGACGATGGTAGCGGTCGTGAACATCGCGGACGAAGGTGTCGTCTCGGCTGGACCAGGTGGCATCCACGACTTGATGTCCGCCGCTCGTCCAGCGAACCTTCGCGAGCTCTGGATCAATGGCACGGGGTGCACGGTAGAAGTCGACGGTTCGCTCCTCGGTGTAGAGCTCCGCTAAGGCACCCAGAGCCTCCATTCGCTGACGGTGGTCCAAACCCTCAGCGCGGCTCTTCTTACGACGCTTTGCCGTGGCTCGCCCGGCTGCGACGGTTGCTGCTCGATCCAGGGCTGCCGCGGCGCTGCCCATCAGACGCTTGGTGGTTCGCTGAATCACGCTCGCAATATAGCCACGCTCCGCGGCCGTCGCTGCGGTCGTGCTTTTCCCCGGAAAAGATAGCGGAATGCGGGTAGCCGCTAGGACGTTTGGCGTGGAGTGTGGAAACGACGCGCGCTGACTGTAGGGGGTGGTTTGATGGCGCTCAGTTTGGCCTTGTTGGGCTGGTTGCTCGTATTTCGCGCGAGCCCCGTTGAGCGGAGGCTGAGGGCAACTCGCGCAGAGACGGACCCCGCTGCGCACGCGCTGGAGCCGGGCTTCAACGCCTTCATACGCCGAGCTCACTTGTCGGACCACACCGAGTTCGGCGTGATTCAATTCGCTCAAGGAGGAGCCGTGAAGTTCTGGTTCCGCTCCCACCATCTCGAGCAAGGCAACGGGACGCTCCTGGAGTCCGCGGACGGTGCAACTCTATTCGTCACAGGCTGCTTCTGCTGCGAGGTGATGCTAGACCAGCAGCCTCGTCACCTCGCGGATCTCTACCGCGTGCTCGCCCAGTGTGACGGTAAGCCACCTTGAGCCAAGGCGCCGGTACTTCTACGCGCAGCGCGAGGTCAGGAAAGTCAGCGAACCAAGCGCTCCTGGGCCATCATCTCTGCGATGACGTAGGTCGGCTTCATGGCCTTCTTCGCGCGGTCGGCGATCTCGAAGATGGTGTCGTAGATTTTCATGACTTTGGCGCGGGATTTCTCCTCGTCGTAGCCTTCGATCTCCGTCGCCACGTTGATCAAGCCGCCGGCGTTGATGGCGTAGTCCGGCGCGTACACGATTCCACGCTGCATCAGGTCGTCGCCATGGCGTGCCTCGGCCAGCTGGTTGTTGGCGGCACCGGCGACGACCTTGCATTTGAGCTGCGGAATGGTCGTGTCGTTGAGGGCGCTTCCCAATGCGCAGGGGGCGAGCACATCGCACTCCACGGAGAAGATCGAATCTAGCGGCACGATCTCTGCGCCAAACTCGCGCTGAGCGCGCTCGCTCTTCAGCGGGTCGATGTCGGCAACGATGAGCCGTGCCCCGAGGGCGGAGAGCTCTTTGCACAGGTGGTAGCCAACGTGACCGACCCCTTGAACCGCGACGTCAAGATTGTCGATGTTGTCGCGGCCGGATACGAACTTCACGCAGGCTTCGATCCCCCGGCGTACGCCCAGGGCGGTGTACGGACTGGGATCCCCGGAGCCCCCATGTTCGGCTTTCACACCGGTGACGTTCTTCGTCATCGTGCGAATGACTTCCATGTCTTCGATGCTCGTGCCGCTGTCCTCGGCGGTGATGTAGTGGCCGCCCAGGTCATTGACGAACTTGCCGAAGGCGCGGAACAAGGCGCCGCGGTCGAATTCACTTTTCGGCCGTATGATCACGCTCTTACCGCCACCGAGAGGCAGCCCGGTGATGGCGGCTTTGTAGGACATGCCTCGCGCCAAGCGCAGGGCGTCGACGATGGCTTCCTCTTCGGAGTCGTAGTGTATGAAGCGGCAACCACCGAGAGATGGTCCCAGGCGAGTGTCGTGAATTGCGACGATTGCATGCAAACCGGAGGCTGCATCTCGGTTGAGATGCAACTCGCCGTAGTCGTATTTTGCGAGGAGGTCGAAAACGCCCATGATGGCCTCGTGTCTGGGGTGGGGCGCGGAACATAGATCAACGCAGAGCACAGACGCCAACCGGAAATCCCTTTGCTCCAAGCACGTTCATGATGCAGTGCGGCATCTCGTCGTCTTGCGCGCAACATGTTGTCGCCCGCGGGAGATGTCACGCAGACGTTGCGCAAAGCGCGCGAGCCGAAAGACGGATCGATCGCGCCCGCAGAACACATCAGCCTGGCGCTCTCGTTGCAACGCCGGGGGGCGGGCCGACGTCGCCGCCGCAGCCGCCCCGAGCTTCAGAACGCGCCGCTGACGCCGAGCCCACCACCGTGAGGCGACAACATGGGAACGAAGCGAGTGGCCGTCGCTTTCTCGTTCTTCGCAGCGGCCGAGTCGCCAGAGCTCGTGACCAGGAAGTAGATTCCGGCTCCTAGGGCGACGGCGCCTACTCCGACGCCAATGGTCGAAATCAGCGCCTTGGTTTCCGCACCGTCGATCTCTTCGCGGCCCTTGGGGGTGCACTGTTTGTTCGGACACAGGCTGGGATCGTCTTCGGCGTCGCTCGCTTGCTTCTGAGCGAGAAACCCCATGGTGAGGCCTGTGGCTAGCACGACGCCGCCAGTACCGGTCAGCACGTAGCCCAGCATCTTGTTGTCACCACCGCTGGTGTCGGCGCGCACGTCGCTGGATGTGGATGAACTCGATGACGTGCTCGTCGGGGTGGCAGCGGCGCTTTCGTCGCGTTCCAGATCTGGAATCAAGATGGACTTGGTATCCGCGTTTGCGCCGACCGTCACTTCGGTTCGATAAGTGACGTAGCCGGGCGCACTGGCTTCGATCACGTGAGTTTCAGGGTCGACGGCGACCGCCAGCCCGAGCGCGCCGCTGCTGAGTTCCACGTTCCCACGTCGTACGAGGTAGCCCTGGGGTCGAACCGCCGGAGCTTCGATGGTGAGCTTGGAGAGCTTGTCCTCCAGTCTTTCTGCCGCCTCACTCGCCTTCGCGGCATGGGCGTCACGACCCTGGGCTTTGGCCTTGACCACGGTCTCCTTGTATTGGGCCCAAGCCGAGGCGGTCTTTCCGAGTTTTTCGTAGCAGATTGCCAGATTGAGCATCGTGCCGGCGGACGGGTCTTCACGATTGCTGGCCTCGAACTTGGGGCAGGCTGCCGCAGGGTTGTCTGCTTCCATCAACTTGCGCCCCTCCCGGAACAAGGATTCCGCGAGGGCTTTGTCGCCAGCGAAGGCGGGGGCGACGGTGAAGAGGATTCCGAGGAGTGCCAGCGTGGTGGTTGAGAGCTTCATGGGCATCAGCGTTCGTTCGGGTCGATGGTGGGTGTCGGCTTTGGCGTTGGCCTGGGTGTCGCTGGTTTTGGCACGGGCTTGGGGGTCGGCTTGACGATCGGTGCGGTGGCCGGCTTTGGAGCAGGCTGAGCAGCTGGAGCCGGCATGGGCTTGGTGACCTTTGGCGCTTCGGGCTTCGTGGGCTTCTCGGTGGCCGTGGGTGGCGTAGCGCTCTTCTCGGGCTGCGCTGCGCTCGTGCTGTTGGTTGCCGCTGGCTCGTTGGGCGGTTTTTCCGGTTGAGTCAGCCCGGCAGCCGCGCTGTCCGCGGGTACGGGAGACTCCGCTGTCGCACCCGTCCGCGTCACCGCAAACCAGATCCCGCCCCCGCCGAGTAGAAGCAAGGCAGGTACAGCAACCAAGGCGGCAATCAGTGCTGGGGACGTCGAGCGGGGGACTTGCGCATGGGGGTTCGTGTTGGCTTGCGCGAACTGGGAGTTGGTTGAAGCGTGCGCCGTTGGCTGCGTCGGCTGAGTGGGAACGGCGTGGAGAGCGGAAATCTCCTCGGCTCCGGGTGAAGCACCGGTCAGGCGGACGATGCGCTGAATCAGGATCTTGGCGCTCTCTGGCGCCCAAGGCTGCAGCGCGAGACACAGCTCGCCAACGTTCTGGAAGCGGTCACCGGGCTCGCGAGCGATTGCCCGGTGGACAACCTCGCACAGTTCTGGGGGTAGCTCCGCGCGGCGGCTTTGAAGAGGGACTGGCGCTCCCGTTGCGATCTTCACGCATAGGGCAGGGAAGGTGTCGGCGTCGAAGGGGTGATCCGCACTGAGTAGCTCGTAGAGAGTAACGCCGAGCGCGTACACATCGGTGCGATGGTCTACGGAGCGGGTCTCGCGGATTTGTTCCGGAGACATGTAGAGCGCGGAGCCCAAAGTAGTGGTTGTGCGGGTAAGGGAGCTGACCGCCTTTTCGTCGAGGACTTTCGAAATGCCGAAGTCCAACACCTTGACGAAGGGCGATCCGTCAGCATGCCGAGTAATGAACAGGTTTGCCGGTTTCAGATCTCGGTGCACGATACGATAGGAGTGAGCCTCCGCAATGGCATCGCAAGCCTGAATCACCAGATCGATGGCGTCTGGCACCACCATGACCCCGTAGCTCGCCAGCAGTTCCGAGGCGTCCTGGCCCTCGAGGAACTCCATCACCATGTAGGGGCTGCCGCTCTCCAGGGTTCCGACATCACTGACCTTGGCCACGTGGGGGCTCTTGATGCGTACCGCCGCGCGCGCTTCACGTAGGAAGCGCTCTGCCGCCTCGCCGTCCATGGCCAAGTCTGGAAGCAAGAACTTCATTGCGACCCGCTCGCCCAGCGCGACGTGCGTTGCTTCGAGCACGACGCCCATCCCGCCTTGGCCGATCAAGCGTTCGACGCGGTATTTGCCCACCAGCACTGTGCCGGGGCTCATGGACGAGAGCGCGTCTACCACCAGGGCAAATGGTGCCGTTTCTGGCGGGGCGCGGCAAGTCGGGGCGCCTAGACGCGGTGACGCAGCCGCGCCGGGCGTTTGCGGCCGTCGGCTCAGCGTCGTGCGACGCTCGTCTTGGATGCTGCGGAGTGACCCAGGTCGAACTGAACGCTCAGCCGCCCGCCCACGGCGCTGAAGCCGTCATAATCGGCCCGTGGCTCGAGGGCGCGGGCTACGCTGATGTACGGCCCTAAGGAGAGCCACGGGGTCGGGCGCACATCCACGCCGACCTCTACCGCAAAGTCCGCGCGCCAAGGTTCGTTGCTCGCACTGACGTGTACGCCCCCGATGGTTGCCGCGAGCCAGGGGTCGACGATGAAGTCGTGTAGCAAGTGCAGGCTGGCGCGCGCACCGAAGCGTTGGAAGGAGTAGTCGCATTCCGTGCCCTCGGGACAGTCGTCGGACATTGGTGTGCTGGAGGCGACGATGTCTGCGTAGCCGCCGAGTTCCAAGCTTGGAAGCAGGCGGTAGCCGCCGGTGAATCCGGCGAGGGCGTGACCTGCGTGTTTGCCCTGCGCTGCCGCGCCCCGAACTCCAAGTTGCAACTTCGGTGTTCTGACCGTGAACTCATCCTGGGCCAGTGGGTCGCTTCCCGTGTCGGTCTGGGTTGACTCCGGCAGCGGCGGGGGTTCGTCGCCCAGGTCGAAAGCGGTCGCCTCTTGGGCAAGCGCGGTTGGGGCCGACAACAGCGTCACAGTGGCGAGAAGCGTGCTTCGCAGGATGCGGGTCATACCCATAGATCCAGCAAGCTGCGTGCCGCGGCGCCGCGACCGGAAAAACGCGGTGTTTCCCCGAGGTGCGTTGCGATGTGGACTGCGCGGTGTAGGCGCTTTGCTACAGCCTGAGGCGTTTGGACCGCAGCCGGGTATTCAGGCGCAGGGGCATTTGCGCGCTGCGGCACCTACATGTTTCACGTTCATTTGATCTTTCTGGATTGGGTGCCCCCGCCCTTCACGTCACGAAACGTCAGCGCTGGGGCACGGCGCTCGTCACCAAAGGCCTGAAGGCCGCGGTAGCCTCTCTTCCGGCCGTTGAAGCATAGCTTGCCCGACTCGGGCCCGACGCGCCCACCAAGTGCTCGGCGACACGGCTGCGTGGCTGGTGCGTTCCTGCGCGCGTGCAAGCTGACGTGGATCACCGTGTCCAAACAGAAAGGTGACTCGGCAGACCCTACGCGGGCCGTCGTCGCTCCGGCCTTGTCCGCTCTGGCTGGAGTGCCAATCCGGGCAGGTACTCGCCCCGAGCTGGCAGCTGCGCTCCGCAGTACCGATGTTCCTGCCGACATCGCGAGCGCGGTCATCAAGCCTGTCGGCATGGTGAACTTCTACGCAGCGTTCCGGAACACCAGTCTCGACTGGATGAAGCGCCATCGAGCGCGGGTCTCGCGTTTGTTCCAGTGCGTGGCGGGGACCAGGAGCGACGAGGAGGTTCTCGACGCCTACGCGACCGTCGATCGACTGCCTGACCTTCCGCGTCAGGGAGCGGGCGACATGCCAGCGAGCAGCCTCATAACACCAGTGCTCGCTTCGCTCGACCCGAGACATCGAGCGCCCATCATCAACGCAAGAGGGACCGTTCGAACGAAGCTGACCAGGCTCGGTCTGTCTGGTTCGACCCTCGAGGAACAGTGCCGTGGGCTGATGGGGCTGATTACCCAGGAGGGGATCAGGGACGCGTTCGACCTTGACACAGCGGATCCGGACGACCTGGTCTACAGCTTCACGAGGCGGCGCAAGCCCCGGCTCCACAAGAAGGCGGAGGGTGTTCAGAAAGAGTTGGTCATGAGGGGGGACGCCGACATCGAGTATGTCCAGGCCGCAAAAACGGTCGTCGCCAGGCGGCTGCACAACCGGATGACGACAGAGCTAAAACGCATCTGTGAAGCGATTGGTCTCGCCGTCCGGGAGGGCACTCGGGCAGACGCGATGTTCGATGCTCTCATCGAGGGGTACCGTGGCAGTGAGCGGTCCCTGCTCGTGGAGGTCAAGACAGACGCCAGCCCGCCGTTTGTCCGCATGGCTGTCGGTCAACTGCTCGACTACCGCCGGTACCTGCCCGGCCGCTCCGCCGTCGACCTTGCCGTGCTCCTCCCGGAAAGGCCAACGAGCGGAGTGCGGTCGTTTCTCCGCGACGTCTGCGTGAATACGCTTTGGTTCGCCAAGGACTACGGCCGGATCACTGGCGACCTCCAACAACTTGACCCACAGCGACGGCACGGTGCGGGGCTCTAAATTGGCGACAATCGTCGGGATTCGGATCTTGGTGAGCACCTGTTCCATGTCGAGCACGGTGCCGCGTCCAACGTTGCGGATCTCATCGAGATGGTCGACACAATCGACGTCGGGCTTTTCGACTTCGAGCTGCGTGCTGTAGTCCGGCTTCCAACGCGTTCCGTGGGTCACGAGACGCTGGTACAGCCGCATGCAGTTTTGCACGGTCGGCTTGGTTTCTAGCTCGTCGTGACGGTGCCCTGTGATCATCTCGATCAGACTTCGCCCCTCCTGGAGCGTGTTGATGACCGGTGTGCCCGACATGCCGAGCACGCAGAGGTCGGCATTGCGTTTGCCGGCTTCGAGGATCAGGCCTTGCACCAGACGTTTTCGCCGGCTCATGGTGTTTTCGTCGCGCTGCTTGGCGAAGTGGATCTCGTCGATCACGACAAAGTCGACGACGTGGCGCGCCAGGAAATCGACCAGTCTCGTTTCTGAATCCTGCAGCTGGAACTGCTCGAAATTCATGACCAAGTAGCGTGGCCGATGGCCGTGGGCGTCAGGCCATTCTGGCGCCCAGGTCTTCTTCTGGGTCAGGCAGCCGGGGAACGCGTTTTCGATCTCCGCTTCCCAATTGTCGACCACCGCATTCGGGCAACAAACGATGGTCAGGTCCGACTGAGTCAGCCGGGTCGAGAGAATCGCGCTGAGTGTTTTGCCTGCGCCCATGCCCGACCAGTTCCCGAAGCGTCGCTTGTCCGTCACGCTGACGGCTACGTGGCGCTGCATGAGATGCGGTGGGCAGATGTCATCCTCGGGCGTGGGTCGGAACGCGTAGCCTTCGGGCAGCACCATGTTTTGTGCAGCGTCGAACTCTGCGAGGAACCGGTCTCGGACGATGGAGGAGTAGGTATCGCCTTCGAACACGCGTGCCTGTTGCTCCGCCTCATCAGAGTGTCGGTATGCGTGGCGCCAAAGCTTCGCCTTGGCGCTATCGAGCAAGAACTTCACCGTTTCGGCATCGGCGTTCGCGACGAACTTGCTGTCCAGTGCTGCTAGCGCGTCGCGGGTCTGGACCACGGGCAGAGAATCGCCTTCTTCCATCTCCGGGGCTCCGTCCTCACCCGGCGGCGGAATCGTGACGGAGACGTCGATGTCCCCGTCCGCCTCGTATTCGCTGTCAGGGGCATCGGGCAGCGCAAACGGGTCGTCCGGTGGTAGGTCGACCTTCCGCTCGGCTGCGAGACTGAAGTCCGCATTCGTGGCGAACTCGTCCACGAGCGAGGCCTTGTTGTCGGCGAACTTTTCCAGCTCCTCGACCGGAAAGCGCCCGGTGGTCAGCGCTTTCACGAACGCGCGGGAGGATGCGCCGCGAAGCGCGCCCGCCTGCATGGCGAGGGCAAACATCTCGCTTGGAGTGAGCACATCAATGTGGCTGAGCAGCGACTTGACGAAGGAGCGAATGCTGTCAACCGTCCAGGCACCGTAGCAGTGTGGACAGCGGCCGTGGCTGCGTGCTCGTGAGCGGACCGTCGCCTGGAACTCGTGGCCCTTGGCGCACAGCCACCAGGCGGTCATCTTGTGATCCGGATCGATCTGGTCGGCGCCGAGATCGCCATTGCGATGTGGGTGCCATTCGGCCGCGAGCTCCGGGAAGCGCGCCGCGAGTGAATCGCTTCTGAGCGCACAGTGGGGGCAGGCGCCATCCGCGACCATCTGAAGGGGTGAACGCTCGAAGACATGCCCCTCGTCGCACACCCACCAGACGCTTGCAGTGTGCGAGGCGTTCACTGCACTCGGAGTGGTGTGGTTCTTTCCGGGGTGCCATCGCTTCGCCAGGTGCGGGTGCGTGTCGGCCAAGCTCGCGCCGCCCAGGGCACAGTGGGGGCAGGAAGGGTCCTTCGACATCATGCGCGGCTTGCGCTGGAAGGAGTGGCCGCTGGCACACTTCCACCAGGCTGTGCGATAGCTCTTCGCAAGCACCTCGGCCGGGGCGTGGTCGTTTTTCTCCGCGTCCCACAGTGCAGAGAGCGCAGCGATGTCCGCGATGCTGTCAGCCATCAGCGTCCGGGTCTTTCTCGTGGCTCTCGCTGGAAAGCTGCCTGGTCTGTTCGACGAACCGGTCGAAATCGGACTCGAAAGCCGCGTCTTGCAGCTGCCGGAACGCCTCATACTCCGCCTCGGCCTTGATCTTGGCAACGGCAGCGCTGACGTTGCCCTTGTCGGCGAGCACGTCGTAGCTGTTGAGCCTGAGGAAGTCGTCGAGGAACTTCGCCCAGTCCGTCATCTTGGTAACGAGTCCGCGACGCGCTCGGTTCTCGGCCAGGTCGAGATATGCGGACACGAGGCGATTCAACTCGGCGAGCTGCTCCTCGCCAAGGTAGTTCTTTGCGATGGATACGTCAGACTTGAGCACCTTCCCGTCGGGTGCGTGCTTCCAGGTCTTCAGCCCCATGTGCGGCGCGCCCGCATCCGCGCGCTCGTGCACGATTTCTGCCGCTGTCTGGCCGCTGATCGCCCAATGCAGCTTGTTCTGCACCGACGCGAAGAACTCGCGCGTGAGCGGTGCCGCTCGGTCGTAGTCGACGGCCGTCGCATAGATGTCCGTTATCTTCTGATAGAAGCGCCGCTCGCTCGCGCGGATCTCGCGGATCCGTTCGAGCAGCTCTTCGAAGTAGTCTTTGCCGAAGGCGGTCTTGCCCTGCTTCAGGCGCTCGTCGTCGAGCACGAACCCTTTGATCAGGAACTCGCGGAGTGTCCGCGTGGCCCAGATGCGGAATTGCGTCGCTTCGTAGCTGTTGACCCGGTAGCCAACTGCAATGATCGCGTCGAGGTTGTAGAACTCCACATCGCGAGCGACCTCTCGGTTGCCCTCTTGACGAACTATTTCCAATTTGGAAACACTTGCCCCACGCTCCAACTCCCCGGAATCAAAGATGTTGTTGAGGTGCTTGCTGATGGCCGGCACCCCCACGGCGAACAGCTCGGACAGCCCCTTCTGGGGCAGCCAGACGGTTTCGTCCCGGAACAGGACCTGCACCCGGACGTCGCCGTTCGGCGCGGTGTAGAGCAGGAATTCGCTCGCCGAATTGGTGATCTCGTCAGCCATCGGGCCCGTCGTCCACGCCCGGCAGGGGAGGCGGCTCGATGCAATCTGTAGACATCCAGCGCGGGTCTTTCGGCTCCAGGTCTTTGCCGCCGACCTTGGGAAGCCCCGGACCCTGGATTATCTCGCCCGCGGCTTCGTCTTCGGCGAGGGCGAGGTTCATTTCCAGGAGGAACTCGGTCGCCTCTTGGTCCGCTGGTTTGCGCTCCGCCTTGTCCATGACGCCCGTGAACACACTTCCAAAGATGTGCGGGTCAACGTAGGTCCAGTTGGCTTCGGCTGCCTTCGTGAGCGCCCCGAGCACCGCGGCATCGAGAGAAAGCGAGATCGAATCAGTGAACAGTCCGCCGTTGAAGTAGGGAATGGCCGCATCTCCGTCAGCCCGCTCCTCGATCGGGGTGCTCATCCAGGTGAATAGCTCGGCGAGTTTCTCTTCGGCGCCGCCTTTCTCCGCCGCTCGGTAGAGCAGCGCCGTGAAATACTCCTTCGGCAGCAGACCGATGTCCTCAGCAAACATCGCGACGATGCACTGGAGCGTGAACTGAATCACATCGTCTTTCCGGTCCGGATGCTTCGCCGCCAACGCTCGGTGCGCTTTCGCAACCAGATCTGCAACCTCCTTGCTGACCTTGTCGACGTTGATGATTCGCGGCGTCGTCCCCGGAACCCAGTCAGCCTCGAAGAAGGGGAAGGCCTCGCTGTACTTCGGCAGCTCGTCCAGCGCGATCGCCAGGCGGGGCGTCTCCTTGTCGAAGGCCAAGTCGTAAAGGCGCACGTCGCGTTGGTTCGTCAACACCACGTACTGCGGCGCCGACTCCATCTGAAGGCAGGCTCGCAGCAGTTCGCCCCATGCCATATCGAGCATCAAGTCACGATCCACAACGTCCACGACGACTCGCCGCTCAGGCCAGTGGACGCTGACCGTCTTCTTCGTCTTCTTGCCATCGCGCGCAACGGAGAAGCTGTGACCGTAGGCCGGCCCACCGTTGTCATCATGCTCACCGAAACACCCGAGAAGCCCCCGTGCGAACTCCTCACCGGCTCGTTGTTTCCCTCGCCCCCCAAACCCACTTGCGGCCTGGAGCGCGAATCTCCGCAATGCCATCTTCGCGCTCATCTCACCCGCCTCGACTCCCCAAGTTGTTGCGTGCGGATAGTACTGGCCACGCGACTAGCGAGGTAGGGAAAACCGCAGTCGCTTGGTCGCGCAGGCAACACGGGCACGGTCCGACGTCGTGGCGGTCCTGGAATGCCCACCACCACCACGTGGTGGGCAGGGCAGCTCATCCCGTGGCGCCTCGGCAGAGCACACGCACGCCGTAAAGCAACCCGCCAAGCCGAGGCAGACCTGATGGATTTGGCAGATCGGTTTTTCCGACGCGCCGCCCGCCCGCCACGCAAGCCAGCGCGTTCTGCAAGCGCAACCTGAGGAGTGTGGTGGAAAGCATTGTCCGTTCCCTGGAAGTGGCTACTCTGGATCATGGTGACTCGACGACGAGGTCCAAGCGCGCCGGTTCGCGCGGGAAGGAATGCAAGCCAGCGTCCGCAGGGTGCGGCTCGCCGCGATGGGAGGGCAGATGGTGCGCCGATGAGTGAGGTCGAGTACAGCACAGGAGCCTGGTGGGGCGGCTTTTCGGACGCCAACGGTAGGCCCTTTCGGCTGAAGTTGGGACAATGGCCGCGCTCCGCCGCCGGACGAGCGCGAGCCTGGGAGCGCGCTGCGAGCATCAGCGCGGGCATGGCGGCGCTTCCGGGATCAGCGACGCAGCCCGACCCGGATGCTCGAAACGTGCCGCGTGCCGGCCTGGACACGTCCGACAAGGATGCGACTTCTACGATCTACGCTTTTGCAGATGCTGCCGGCGTGTTTTACGTCGGCAAGCGGCGTGGTAGCCAACAAGAGCGTGAGGCGGCCGGCTACAACATTGCCGTTTGGCACCGACGCAAGCGGGAACACTGCCACTGCCTCACGCTGGCTGTCGTCCCAACGATTGACGAAGACGCCGCCGAAAGCAGGTGGCTCTGCTTCTTCGCGAATCTTGGCTGCTCTCTGCTCAACGTCGTCGGGACGCCAGGCGTCGCAGCAGATCCAAGAGATTGGTACGCCGGGCTGGACCTGCAAGCGATTCGGCAGCGCGCTCTCGATGAGGGATGCACACTCTCCCGAGGGGGCAACTATGTTCGCCCTCCGCCGGCGCTCCCGCCGTGGGAGGGCGAGCTGGATCGGCTCCCCGGAGTGGAAGCTGACGAGCCTTGGTCCGAAGCCGAACAAGATGAACTTCTCGCGGAGATGCGTTATGCGTTTCCCGACCTCGGTTGGGACGACCTCTGCGACGACCACCGGGACTGAGACCATCGCTCGCTGACCAGGGCAGGCTGCGCAGCTCTTCACGCGTGATTGCGCGAAAGTTGAGGTGCGGAGCCTTGGCAGGCGCTTGCGCACTGGCCGCTCGCCACCTTTTGCGGCATAGTCCCGTGCGGGGTGTGAACATGGCAATTCGAGGCCACTGGGCTATGCGCGGTGCCGCCGCTCGCGCGCGGCACAAGCTGGCGGGCTTTGCGCGCGGACTAGTTGGCAAGGAGCTGATGCCGTTCGCGTGGGCCTTGTTTGATGCGCCCGGTGCGGACGTTCGAAACCTTCCGGACTTCGCGCTGTTCTCGACTTGGATGCTGTATCACTGGCGTTTCGACGGCCGTAGGACGTTGGCCGAGGCCTGGTTGGAGACGTGCGACCCATTGACCGACGCGAGTGTGCGAGCGCACGTGGTCGCTGCCTCGCAGGTGTCGTTCGGCCCACTCGTTCCAAATGCTTCCGCGCCCCTCCAGCAGGGCGTGTCTGCCGGTGCAGTCGAGTAGGGTCGAAGCTCGCGACGAGACAGGAGTTACGGCCGGGCTCATCGCGAAATCGGCCGGCCGCTCCCGCGCACCCTTGGATGGGTCGTGCATCACCTCGCACATCGACCCGCAGGACAACGGGAAGATGGCGTGTCCTCTATCGACGGCGTGCTCACATGCGCTCTGCTCGAGCGTCATGCTTTGCGGGGTCGCGCCCTCCGGGGGCGCGCCTTGCGCCGCTTCGTCTCGCGTCGTCCCGCGGGCTCCCACGGCGTGGGTTCGACAGTACGGCCCGGCACGACGTCGCGCTAGGGCACCGACTTGCAGGCATGGTCGAAACCGTCGATCGCAAGCGTAAACGAGGTCCCGCTGCCGGTCCACGTTCCCGGTTGGTCATTGGGCTTCCCGTCTGGGTTGAAGGCTTCGACGGAACCGTCACAGGCGAGAAACGCGACCGCGTTTCCAACACTCGGATCTGTAATGGTCATCCTGCATCTTCCGTCCACCGGCTCCAACTTCATGGAGTAACCACCCAGCGCGTCACACTGACCGACAGCGCAACAGTTCAGTCCGCATACGACTTCGTTTCCAATGCATGCGAGGCTGACGCTGCCCCCGGCGCCACCGCTCCCTCCAAGCCCGCCACTCCCCGCGCGCCCCGCACCGCCGGAGCTGCCGCCCGTATGACCTCCCGTGTCCTCGGCGGAACCACTGCACGAGAGCGCGAATGCCCCGGTCACTCCGGCCACCACCCAGCAGAGGCGCTTGAGCCACCGATGCCGAGCGCCACGTTCGAGCCTGTCGTTCGTTGGTTTCATGGCGAATCCTACGGCCGCGCACCACTCGTCTTCCCACCCGAGGCCAAACCCGAGGGCCGCCCCCGAAGGCAACGCTCCCGTCGCGCAAAACCTCCAGTACGAAGCCTCGAGCGAAATCCGGGACAACCCGAATGCGCCTGAGCACAGAAGCGCGCGCGACGAACAATAAAGAACTGTCGATGACGCCGAGCGCGCCATCCCCCCAAAAACCAACAAGACAGGCACGTGAACCATCCCAAAGCTCGCCGCGAGGCGCCGGGAATGGCGGCTTGCCGTCGCACTGGCGATGCGACCCTAGCCGAGAAGACCAGAAGCTGCGCGGAAAGCCCACTCATTTGCGTACGATCACGATCGTCTTGCGATCGCCGACTTGGGTCACGCCGTGCCAATTCGCAGGTACTTCAGGCTCCACCCATGACCAGACCCGGGAAGCATCCGTCGGCGCCATCTGCACGTTGCCTTTGCCGTGTTCGATTCCGAAACGGTTGTGCCAGGTGGCACCGTGGATCAGCTGTCCGCTGGACAGTTCGATGGCCCAGGGCAAGTCGTAGGTGTCGATGTGATCCGCCACGCTCTTGGGATCGAGCTTCGCCGCAGTGATGTGCTTGCCCACGACGTCGAAGGTGCCCTGAATGGTCACGGCGTCGGTTTTCGGATCGCCTACGCGATCCCGCCCTACGCTGACAAGAGTCGCCAGAATCGGCTTGCGACCCTCGTACAGCACTGCAGATCCCGTGATGATGCTCACGTCGATCCACTTCTGATCGCCGACGGCAAAATCGGGATAGGTGTTGCGTCGACGAATGACCGTGACGTCGCGATGACGCACGTATTTATCGTCGGCAGTGGCCCAGTATTTCAGTGGCCCCACCGTGCGGTAGCGACCCGTGAGGGGCAGGATGGTGTGATAGGCAGCCTTGCCGAGTTTGTCGGCTTCGCCCTTTTCGACTTCCCAAAAACGAATCCCCCGTTTGACGATGAAGCCGAGGGGCAGTCCCTTCTTGCCTTCCAGGGAAACGCCCTCGAAATCACTGCCGCTCACGGGTTCCAGGTCCACGGCACGAACGAACTTGCCACTGGTGGTCAAGCCGAGTCGCTGCATCTTGCCGTCGGGGTCCATCGCCGACCAGGAGCCGACAATTGCCAGCACGCTGCGAGATCGCAGTTTGCCGGACTCTTTGACGGCGTTGTCTTTGCTCGCGTCGCGCTCGTAGATCGGCGTTTGTTTGCGAGCCCGCGCGTAAGTGTATGGCAGCAACTGCTCGCGCTTGGGAGCTTGTGCCATTGCGGCAAGGGTCGGGTGCTTC
Organism: Polyangiaceae bacterium; assembly: GCA_965222375.1. Taxonomy (GTDB): domain Bacteria; phylum Myxococcota_A; class Polyangia; order Polyangiales; family Polyangiaceae; genus JACKEA01. The sequence continues at coordinate 176,727 of CBDCTZ010000015.1, read as the reverse complement.
ATGTCCGTCGTGGCGCCGTCGCCAGCGCAGACGAAGCCCTTCGGACGCACCGGGTACCAGCCACCCTCGCAACCCTCCTTCGAGTAGGGCTCCTCGGCGCGTGCTACGAGGGCGCCCGCGTGCAGATAGCCGAGTTGGCGCCCGGTCTGACTCGGGCGCTCGAGGACAGGAACGACTTCGGCTATCGCGCCCAGCTTCGGCCCGTTTTCCGGCGGCGTTGGGACCTGAGGAATGCCTTCCGCTTCCCCGGACTTCGAGAGGTCGGGGACGGTTTCCTCGGCGCCGTTGCAGCCGGCGAAAAATCCAGCCATCACGGCCGCGCTCGCAAGACTTCGAAAGGTTTTCTCTGCCATCCCCCCTGGGCTGTCATGGATGGGTGGGTCTGGCCCAGTTTGTGGCTCTTTGTGGGCCGCCAGCGGCGGCCGCGTTCAGCTCGGCGGAATGCAGGCTTTCCCGCCCTTTTTGCCATCTGCGAAGACGAGATTGGCGGAGCAGTTGGCCTCAGCATCGGCAGGTCGGTTTCGATTACAGTCGATCTTGTCGGCGCAGACCCGAAAGCAATAGTTCTTTGCTGGTGCGGTGTGGGCGACGCAGCGGGAGCCGCTCGGGCAGTCCGAGTCGTCCTTACAGTCCTCGACCCCGCAGTAGCCCCCCTTGAAACTCAGGCAGGTTTGCCCCTGCTCGAAGCAGTCGTCGTTGTTGTTACAGCTGGCCCCGATGCCTTGTTTGTCGGCCTCGGTGCCTCCGTCGTCATCATCGCTTCCGCAGGCCGAAAGCATCCCGAACAAGACCAAGCCCACGCTCACCGTTATCTGTCGCATCATGTCCATCTTAGTGGGAACGAAGCTGGCGATCTTTCTTGGACCATGACAAAAAACGCGCGGAGCCGTGCCGGAAAACACGCAATTGTCTGAAATTGCACCGAAAAGCTCGCGGGCCCGATTTTTCTCTAGCTGGAAGAACGTGCGATAGCACGCGACGGTCGCGCAGGGGCTTGAGGTGTGCCGCTTTTGGTGGCAGCTGTGCCGGCCACTGTGGCGAGACGACCAACGCGCCGGGCACCAGTCCGCCCAACCTGTGCTGCTGCGACTCGGGTTGTGTGGGGCGCGCGGATTGCTGCTCAGACTACGGCGCCAACTGCAACTGAGCCGCTGGCGGCTCCTACTGACGCCCGGATGCGATTCCTCGTTCCGGGCGTTGGTGTCTTGTGGGTTTGATAGGGTTCGCGGGCAGCGATGAAACGCCGGTACGAGTACGCGCTATGGCCCATGTTGACCTTGTTGGGCGTGCTTTGGGTCGCTAACTGCACGCCTGCGAGTCAGCGGCGCCCGCTAGCTGCACCGGGCCCGATGCCCGATGCTCCCGATGCGGCCGTCGGCGCGTCGCCCGACGCTTCTTTGGTGCAAGGGGCCGCCGGCGAGCCGAAGTGTGAAGGCGGCCTCGCCCTCAAGCTCGATTTGGAACGCTGGAAAGATGAGTTGCGAGCTGCCCGCAAAGCAGAGCGCCGCAATGAATTGCTCGCCAACATGGGGTTCGACCCTGTGCCTGACCAGCGCTCGGAGGGCGGCAACTCGCCCCCAGTGGCCCCAAAGCTCGTCGAACTCGAGCTCATCCCCCTCGCCATGACGTCCGACTCCGAAATGGACCGTGGCGTCTACCTTCGCTACCAAGGCGGAGACGGCCCAATGCCGGTTCAGCACGTTCGCTTTCGGGTGCTCACACCCAAGGCGCACAGCTATTGGTGTCGCATTGGAGAGCCGATGTCGGCAGATCAAAGCCACCGACAGAGCGCGTGCCTCGGTGTCGATCCATACTCGCCCCCTATTGTCGTGGAGCCCGTGCGCCTGGTGGACGAAAAGCGTGACGCGTTGCAGGTGGTTCGTCAGTACGGCAAGTGCGGCGGCTGTGGGCGAAGTGGCACCCACAAGCTCGAGTACTTCGTTCTGAAGGGTCGACAGCTCGCCTCGGTACTCGTGCACACGCTGTATCATGCAACCTACAGCGGTTGCCCCTTTCCGCCGGTCAAGGTGAACAGTGGCAGCATTTCCCTCGAGGGCGGTTTCCCGAGAACCATCATCAAAACGACGGAGATCAGTTGTTCCAAGCCTGACCACGGTCTGCCGGCGAAGTACCGCGAAGTCTGTGTTTCGAAGAAGTCCGTCGACCGCTACACCTGGAACGGGCAGCGGTTCGAGTCTGAGTAGGCACGCCGCCCGTCTCTTGTGTTGTTTGGTTTGGGGTCGGTGCGCCAGGCAAAGCCTGGATGAGGAGGAGGTCAACTAGAGGAAAAGTGAAAGAAACCTCGTGCTGGGACCTCGCGGGTGCCAAGTCCCGCCCGGGCTCGACCGGGTGCAGCTCGCTGCGTGGCGGACCCATGCGCGAGACCTGTACTTGGGAAGGACATCGAGGGAAACTCACGCGGATGCCAGTGCGCGCCGTGCCTTACAGGAACCTCATCATGTCGTTCGCGTTGGTCAGCGCTGGGTTCGTCGCATCCAGTGGCTGCGGCGCGGGCACGGCGGCCAGCCAACCGGCAGAGCCAAGCCCGGCTTCGGCGCCAGCCTCCGAACCACCAGCCTCGACGCCCTCGGCTAGCCCGGAACCAAGCACGCTCGCCGCCCCCGCTGCTGCCACGCCAACGGCGACCAGTTCCGGGAAGGCCGATTCAGCACCGACGACGTCTCCTGCAACGGACGAGTCCGAGGACCCCTGCGGCTTGATTGAAGACGACGTCTGCCTCACACCCGACCCCGGAGATGATGCTTGCACCAAGAAGTGCCACAAGTCCTGCCTGGGCTGCGTCGCGCGTTGCAGAAAGTCTTGCAACGCTTGTGCGAAGGGATGCGGGGGCAAGTGGTCCTGCAGCACCCAGTGCACCACGAACTTCATCCCATGCTCGCCGGAGTGCATCGAGCCTCAAGCCAAATGCATACAGCGTTGCATCGAGAAGTCCCTGCCCAAGTGACTCCCCGACGCTCAAGGACGGCCGAGGGGGGCGCAATGCTCGAGGGCGTCAGAGTCGACCGAGAGCTTGGCCTTCGGCGCGACGCGTAGCCACTGCGCCCAGAACTTGACCTTGGTGCGCGCGTCCTGCCGGCTGCCGGGCTCGAAACGGGTTCCTGCGCGGATCGTACCGACGCGTCCACTCTCTTCACCAAGGCGCGCAAATAGCTCGAGGTCTCGGTCGCAACTCACCCAGCCAATGTGCGACTTGTAGCTCGTCCCAAAACCATGGCGTCCAATGGTTCCAATGCTGCCCAGCCCAATGCCTCCCACCCCAGGTGAAAGAAGGGAGCTTGGCACCCAGCCGAACACGAACTCGCCTTGCGTCGTGAACGCGACCAAGCTGAAACCGTCGCGCGCCTCATGGATGTCCACACCGGACGCGCGCGCCAGGGTGTGCCGTGTGATTTCCGGAGCGCCGGGTTTGTCGTGGAAAGGCAATTCGCGCCCGGCCGGTAGCGAACCTTCTCCACTGGGTTTTCCAAGCTTGGTCGCCTTTCGCGGGTCAAATCGAGTTCTTTCGAAAGCGAGGTCCCCACACTGCACCTGTTGATGCAGGGGCGCTGCTGGTTTGAATGCTGCTGACAGCTGGTAGCTCACGGTTACGCTCTCCGCGGTTGCGCTGAGGAGCCCGAACTCCGCATAGGCATTGGGAACGACGTGCCCGGCGAACACGATGGGTCGCGTCGGGCGAAGCGGTAGATCCCGTGCCACGTAGCGCAGCGTAAACACGACGCCCTCTTTCTCGAGCTCGAGTTGGGCACGAGAAGCGTTGCCAACCTTCACATGCAGCGCTGCCCGCGGCTTTCGGAGCCAGGCGAAAGGTTCGAGATTCGCCGAGAGCCGGACGGGAATACGGCCTTTGAGCTCGGCTACCTTGACGATGCAGGGGTTGTCGGGACGCGCCGACTGCTCCACCACGAGTTCCGGCTGGGCGCCGGGCGCCGGGGGCGGAGGCAGTTGCACCGCGGGCGGCGGAGTTGGGGGCGGCGCCGCCGGGCGCTCGCTGTGGCATGCAACGCATATCGCCAAGCTACCGAGCATCCATGCTTGCTTCATGTCGCTTCTGCCCTCATGACCCGATGCGTCGTAGCGAAAGCATTGGGCGCCCGGATTCGCGTGACGCATCGATGTCGATGCTGCCGCTCAGGACCCAATCGTTTTCGTCTTCGGGATCCAGCAACAGCTGAGACCACTCCCACCGGAACTCGCTCTTGTCCAGGGTCAGGAGCTTGGGGCTGCGCGCCTCCGGGTCGATCCTCAGCGCTGCGTGCTGCGCGAAGAACTCGGTCATCACGAGTTCGATTTCGGCGCGACCCATCGCTTCGGAATCGTCGCTGTGCACGAGTTCTGTGGCTTGCGCGAAATCCCGCCGCGCAAGCGCCCGGATCAGTTGGAACACGGCATTGCGCACCAACACCGTGAAGCCATGCTCGTCCCGGGTCACGTCCTGGGAGCCCTCGGGCTCCAGATCGTCGCGGGGCGGGCGCAGAGCCGGCTCCGATGGGCCCGCGCGCATCTGCTCCCACTCGTCGATTAGACTCGAGTCGACCTGTCGCACCATGGCGCCGAAGAAGGTCACCAGCTCATCGACCTCCACGGTTTTGTCCTCGTCCGGCACGGTTTGCACCAGAACCTTGTAGACCTGGGAGAGGTAGCGCAGAAGCAGCCCCTCGGAGCGCTCGAGGCCATACTCTTTCACGTAGTCCGAAAAGGAGAGAAACTTTTCCACCATGTCTCGAGCGATGGACTTGGGGCGGATGTTCTCTTGGTCCACCCAGGGGTGTTTTTCGGCGAAAGCGTTGAAGGTGCCGTAGATGAAATCGGCGTTGGGGCGCGGGTAGTCGAGCTCTTCCAGCTTTGCGATGCGCTCCTCGTATTCGACCCCTGCGGCCTTCATCTCGCTGATAGCGAGGGTCTTGAGCTGATCCAGCTGCTTGCGCAGGATCACCATAGGGTTTTCCAGTATCGCCTCGACCAGGGTGAGCAAGTCGAGGGCGTAGCTTTCGCCCTCGATATCGAGCAGTCCGATCGTGTCCAGCAAGTATAGGGACAGGGCCTGGTTCAGGGAAAAGTCGTGCTGCAAGCTCTCGCTGACCTGAATGCGATGGCCAACGCCGCCGCCAGCGGCGTCCAGGGGAACGCGCTCCACGATCCCCGCGTCCAACAAGGCGCGGAACATCTGCAGCGCAACACTGCCCTGTTCGCGCTTGTCGGCTTCCCTTTCGTGAGAGTCACGGATCAGCCGCGCCATGGCCATGCACCCGCCGGACTCGCGCCCGAGCACGTTGATCAGCATGCCGTGAGTGACTCGGAACCTCGACACGAGCGCTTCGGGCGGTGAGCTCACCAGTCGATCGAAGGTAGCGCGGTCCCAGTGCACGTAGCCGCGGACCGGGGGTTTCTTCTTGACCAGCTTGCGCTTCCTGGTCGGATTGCCCGCGGCCTTGGCTTCCAGGCGGATGTTCTCGATCACGTGCGCTGGTGCCTGCACCGCGACGCTGCCGCGATCATCGAAGCCCTTGCGCCCAGCCCGCCCGCTGATCTGCTGAAAATCCCGAACCGTGCAGATCGCCGTCTTCTGCCCATCGAACTTGCATAGCTTGGTGAAGAGCACCGTGCGGATCGGGATGTTCACGCCGACGCCCAACGTGTCGGTGCCCGAGATGATCTTCAGATGGCCTTTCTGCGCCAGCTTTTCCACGGCTAGCCGATACTTGGGCAGCAAGCCCGCATGGTGCAGTCCGATGCCGTGACGCAGGAAACGCATGAAGTCCTTGCCGTAGGGGCTTTCGAACCGCACGCCGACCAGCGCCTGCTTGATTTCACGTTTCTCCTCCTTGCTCGAAAAATCCACGCTCATCAGGCTCTGTGCTTCTTCCGCGGCGCCGCGCTGGGTGAAGTTCACGATGTAGATTGGCGCGCGCCCCTCGCTCAGCAGAGCTTCGACCGTCTCGTGCAGCGGAGTCTCGCGATACGAGAAATCCAGTGGCACCGGGCGGTCCTTGCTTACGACCGCCGCGGTCTCGACTTCGGTCAGCTCCGTCAGACGCTCTTCGAAGAAGCTCGTATCGCCCAGGGTGGCGCTCATCAACGTGAAGCGTGCGCGGCGCATGAGCAGCAGTGGGATCTGCCAAGCGACGCCGCGCTCCGCGTCCGAGTAGTAGTGGAACTCGTCCATCACCAGATGGTCGATGTCGGCGTCTGCGCCCTCCCGCAGGGCCATGTTGGAAACGATCTCCGCTGTGCAGCACAATATCGGCGCGTCACGATTCACTGCAGCATCGCCGGTCAGCATGCCGACGCGCTCTGGGCCGAGCTCCTTGGCTAGCGCGAAGAACTTCTCGCTAGCCAGCGCCTTGATTGGACTCGTGTAAACCGAGCGCTGCCCCTTCGCGAGAGCGCGGAAGTGCACGAAGCTGGCGACCAGCGACTTGCCCGAGCCCGTCGGCGTGTTGAGGATCAGGTTCTTGCCCGAAGCGATCTCGAGCAGAGCTTGCTCTTGCGCCGGATAGAGCGTGAGCCCGCTCTCCTCCACGTGCTCCAGAAACGATGCCAAGATGGTGTCGTCGTCCGCACCGACGACAACCCTGTCACCGAGGGATTTGGACACGAAGCTAGCGTACCTCAAGCGGGTAGCCCGTCGAGCGAGTTCTCAGACTACTAGCGGAGCCCGCTGTCGTCGTTGAACCGAGCGAGCCCGTTTGGGGGTGTTTGGGGTCGTATCTCTTGGCGGCCAAGGGCCATTACTCTCGAGCGACGCCATGCATGGTGGCGTCACCCGCGGGGGTGCGATGGGCCGCACTGCCGCAGCGGTTCTTCGCCTCAGCGAGCACCTTGGTGATGCAATTTGGTGCGAGGTTGCAGGCGAGCCCCTGACACTCTTCGAGCCGGCGCTGAAGCTTGGGTGCGAGCACGCCAATGTTCGTGCAGCCGTGTAGCAGGCCTGGGCGTCCGTGAACCCCGAATAGACCCGGCCCTACACCCCGCGAACGCGAGGGCGCCAATCGCCGTCCACATCAACGCACCGAGCAGCAGTCTCGCGCCACGCGTGCCCACGGTGCCTTTCGCCACGTCGAGAACCTAGCTCCCGCGTAACTCTTCCACACTAGAGAGAATCGGACACCCCGTCGCGCCCGTCTCGAGATACGGCTAGACTGCCAGACGATGTTGCACGCGTGCTTGGTGCCTGGGCCACGTTGCAAGCGTGCCGCGGGATCTGGATGGCTAGCAGCGGCATGGCTCGCCCTGCCTGGGTTGGGGTGTGACACGAACCCGTCCGCGGATCGTGACGCCCAGAGTCGGCGTCTGTGGGAGGGGGTGCCGAAAGCGCTCTTGGGTTGCGACTGCAATCTGCGACGGCCGGTTGTCGAAGCCTGGGTATGGCCGCACTTTGGCCGCTTTCGAGGAGTGGTGACCACGTCTGTCCTTCTGGGGTTGCGGGGGACTGCGGCCGCTACGGTGACAATGCCCGTGGATGCCAGCTGGTCCCAAGCCGCGCCGAAGGTCGTGGCGGCCGCGAAAAAGGGCGCGGCGGTACGCCTGGAAGTCGGCGCGGCTTCGCCCTAGAGCCATCGCCGGCGAGCGGCAAGGCACCTCTGCGTGCCTTCGCTATCGCGTGGGGCAGGGCGAGAGTAGGGCCCCGTTCTGGCCCAGGGATGCGACCCCCCAACCAACAAACCCGCGAAGGAAACCGTCGTGGCAGCGGCGTTCTTTCCATGGGGACAGAACCCTGGTACTGATGGATATGCTCGCTCTCGGCATCGACCCCGGCACTCGGAGGCTCGGGTGGGGTGTGGTTTCGCGGTCCGGGAACCGACTGACCCACGTGGCACACGGCGTGATTGGGCTGAATGGAAAGCAGCCACTGGCTGAGCGGCTCACGGTGATTGATGCGAAGTTGAGGGACATCATTGCGGCGCACGCGCCCGATGTGGGCGCGGTGGAGAGCCTGTTCTTTCACAAGGACGCGCAAGCCGCAGCGAAGCTCGGGCATGCTCGCGGCGTCGTGCTGCTGGCGCTGGCGCGTGCGAACGTACGCGTGGCGGAATACGCGCCGGCAAAAGTGAAGCGTACGATCACTGGCGGTGGCCAAGCGGCCAAGCACCAGGTGGCCATGATGATTCGCGGTTTGTTGTCGCTTTCGGAGCTGCCTCCTGAGGACGCCTCGGACGCTCTGGCTCTGGCGGTCACCCACCTGCGGCTGGGACCCATCGAGGAGCGGCTGCGGCAAAAGTCGATTCCACCCGCGCTGGCCAAGAGCCTCATGACCAAGCGACGTCGGCGCAGTCCGCGACGGTCATCGTCGACGCGCTAGATTTGCGGCCGTATGTATTGAAGATCCCCGGGCTTTTTCGTGGCTGGGGCAGATTTCTGCAGAGATGCTTCCTCACATAGGAAATGCCGCCGCTGACACAAACGTAAAAGGCGAAAATCCCTGGATTTTGTGCAGTTTTCTGCGAATCTTTCGCCCGACTCAGCCGTCTGTCCGAATGTGAACAGCAGTGCAAGCCAAACCGCCTGTCCCGCGTTCTCGTTCTCAGAGGAATCGTCATGAAGTTCAAACACGCAGTTCTCTCGGTTCTCGTTGGCGTTGCAGCCCCCATCGCGGCGCTGCCCATGCACGCCGAAGCCCAGGCCAAGAAGGCCGCTCCCAAGAACATCAGCGCCAATGCCGTCGCGGACGGCGTGCAGCGCTTTTATGACAAGAGCAAGACCTTCAAGGCGGGCTTCAAGCAGCGCTACCGCGTCAAGGCTTACAACAAGACCAAAGACAGCAAGGGCACCGTCGTCTTCAAGAAGCCCGGCAAGATGAGCTGGCGTTATTCCAACAACGGCAATCGCGTCGTGAGTGACGGCAAGAAGATCAAGGTCTACGAGTCCGACAACAAGCAGATGTACGAACAGTCCATGCGCAAGAGCCAGTATCCGGCGGCGCTGGCGTTCTTGGTGGGCGGCGGCAATCTGCGCAAAGAGTTCAAGCTGCGTAAGCTCAACTCTCGCCAGCTGCGCTTCGAAGGTGGCTACGTTCTCGAAGGCATCCCCAAGAAGCCTACTCCGGCTTACTCGAAAATGCTGCTCTATGTGGACGCGAACACCTACCAGGTGCGTCGCGTGCTGCTCTTGGATGCCCAGGGCAACCGCAACCGCTTCACCTTCGTCCGTCCCAAGATCAACATGAAGGTCTCGAGGAAGGAATTCCGCTTCAAGCCGCCTGCGGGCACTCAAATTGTCAAGCCTTGAGGTCGGGGTTGCTGCCGTCGGCGCCGGACCTCCATGGCGAGTGGCGAACCTGAACCACGGGCTAGTTTACGGGCATGACCACTTTCTTCGGCAAGTGGCTGTCCTTCAGGCTGCCAATCCCGAGCTGCCCTTTGTGGTTTGCCCCCCAGCACCAGGCATCTCCGCCGTCGACGATAGCGCATGCATGGTAGTAGCCGCTGGCGATGCGCGCGGCTGGCGGCAGCTGCTTGACGGCGACGGGTTTGGAACTGCAATCGGCAAAAGGGCCCACGCAAGTCTCGGGTCCCTTGTTCGTCCCAATTCCCAATTGTCCACTTTGGTTGACGCCCCAACACCAGACTGTCCCGTCCTGTTTGAGAGCGCAGCTAGGCGAGATGGACAGCACCGAGGACAGGGCGGGAACGAGCACTGGCTCCGAAGCACATGTGAAGCCATTGATGCAGCCTCCGGGGTTGCCCAGGCCACTGCCCAAGTAGCCACCGTTGTTCAAACCCCAACAGCGGACGGTACCCTCACCCGCCAGTGCGCAGGTTGCCGCCCAACTAGCTAGTTGAACCGTCGACGTGAGGTGCTTGACTTTTCGCGGCGCGGTGCTCGAGATGAGATCGCCTGTGCCCAAAAATCTACTACCCCAACATTCCACGCTGCCGTCCTGGTTGATGGCGCAAGCCCGGGAAGTTCCAGCGACCGCGTGAACCGAAGCGGAGAGCCCCTGGATCTGCAGCGGCGTGGTGGAGCATCGATTTGGGCAGGCGTCTTTTCCGTTCTTTCCGAGTTGCCAGTCGGTGTCGTCTCCCCAGCACCAAACGGTGTTGTCTGTCTTGGTTGCGCAATTCAATGATGCGCTCGTGGAGATCGAGCGTACGCTGGACAGGGCTTTGACCTGTGCTGGGGTGGCGTGCCAGGCGTCGTCATCATAGCCGAGCCCGAGTTGACCGACTCCGTTGGCTCCCCAACACCACACAGTTTCGTTCTTCTTGAGCGCGCATCCAACGTCTGCTGCTACGGAGATTTGGACTACGTCTGCGATAGGCACCTTGGTCGGTATCGTCGTGACAGGGCCCGCACCGCCCACGCCGCCGCCACTTCCCCAGCACCACACGGTGCCGTCTGCGCGCAGCGCACAACTGTAGCTGCCCCCGGCAGCAATCTCCTTGAACCCCGCCTGCCAACCGCAGTCATTCCAGCACCCAAGGCTGTTTTCACCTTTGAGCTTGTCACAAACCTGATCGCCGCAGGTGTGGCAGCCGGACAGATCAACCTTGCAATTGACGCAACTTGGCTTTCCTCCAGTTGCGCCGAGGCTTTCGCAGGTCTTCCCGCCTACATCGCTGCCCTCGCATTCCTCGTCACCGCTCAGTGTGCCATCACCGCAAAGCTGGCATTCTGATGTATCGAAGCCGCAGTATGCATTGCAGGTGAGCGTCCCCTTCTCGAATCCCAATTCAGCGCACGATTTGCCGTACATGTCGTCTTGATCGCATTGCTCGCCTACTTCGACGACTCCGTTGCCGCACGCCGACGGCGTGGCGTCCGGAGCGGTGCTGCCCGCGTCATCACCTGCGGCTCCCGCGCCGCCACTTGCTGCATCGATGCTGCTATCACTGCCCGAGCCTGTGTCGCCGTCGGTGGAACCACAGGCGACGATAGCACCCAGTCCGAGTGCGAAGGAGTACCACCAGTGAGCGTGTGGGCGATGCAGCGCACGTGTTCGGGCCATTTGTCGTGGGTGGTCAGCAACTAGTGTGCCAGAGAACGGTCCCCACCGAGCCAGGGTGGGGACTCGCGTTGCAGAACTCGACGCTGGCTAGGCCAAGTTCGCGCCGTTGTTCGCAGCGGTGGACTCGGTCAATTCGTTTTGCAGTCCAGGCGATTGGTGAAGAGGCGCTTGATGGCCGCGGTGCTACCAGGGCCCAGAGGTTCCTTCACCGGGCTGCTCCAACTGACATAGAGCTGGTCGCCCGCGTAGGAGCCGGTGATGGACAATCCGTCGCCGATGGAAAACCAGGGCTTGGGCGTGAAGATATGGGTCGGAGTGTTGCCGAGGGTCTTTTCGTCGAAGACCTTGATGGCGATGCTCGGAGCCGACGGGTCGAAAGCGTCCGTCCACGCTACGGCCAAGCTGTTGCCCAGGGCTGTTGCAGCAATGGGCGGGAAGGCGACCTCGACGTCGGTCAGAGTCAATTCCTTGGTCAGCGCGGCGCCGCTGGCGTCGATGCGCGCGGCGTGCAGGGAGTCGAGCTTCGCGCCTCCCGTGCCCTGCCAAGTGATCCAGGCGCCGCCGTCTGCGGTGGGCGAGAGGAAGAACTTGTCGATGGGCAATGACGACGAGAACTCCGCGGTGACGATGGGCTGTCCCTGAGTGGGGATGCGGAAGACTTGAACCCGCGTGGGGGGGCCATCTGCGTACAGGTCGAGCCCACAGGTCATTGGTGGGCGACTCGTGGTCAGCGCGACGACGAAGCCGTGCTGCGTCGAGTAGAACGCGTCGGCGAAAACGGGTGCAGTAGCACAGCCTAAGGTGCCGAGGTGATCCGAGGTCACGCTGCCCCCGATCTTCCAGATCGCCCGACTCAGTATGAGCTGGTTGGGCACGGGCCACTCGTAGCCGAGCAGGTACTCGGATACCGTGGCGCCCAGGCTACCTTCAGTGACGAAGCGGACTGGGGCCGCCATGGTCGGGGTGCCCACCATGGGCCCCACGAACGCGGCCGGCATGGTGTTGTCTTTGTTCGGATTTAGATCACCCGACAGCATTGGGCCGGTGGAGGCTGGAGCTTCCTTGCGCCCGAGCACCGCGAACTGCTGCCCGATGCCGGACGCTGCGACGAAGTCGAAGCCGCCGTCCTGCATGGCGAGGTAGCCAGTACCGAAGAACTCTTTGGGCCACGCCTGGAGTGGGTCGAGGGTTGCGTGGCTGACACTGGGCACGACCTGCTTCGGCCCCTCGGCTGCGAGGGTCGAGTAAGTCAACGTGACCGGGTCGACGCTAGTTCGCGGTCGAAGTAGCTGGGGTTGCGTCTCGTGTTCGAGAGGCTTGCCGTCGATGCGCACGGGCGGACCCGATTCGGTCATTTGACTGCATGCGGTTGGGCCGCCCGCTCCGCCGCCCACGCCACCGATGCCGCCGACACCACCTGTGGCGCTCACGCCGCCTGTGGCTCCGCTGCCGGAGCTTCCACCCGTTGAACCGCCGATGCCCGCGCTGCCGCCGGTACCTGTAGTCCCGGCACTACCGCTAGCGCCGCCTGAAGGCGTGCCGCTGCCGATCACGCGGTCCTTGCCGCCACACGCAGCGAGCGTCAAACCCAAGCCGACAACTAAGAATCTGCGATAAGCCATCGATCCGACCTCCCAAGCTCGCCCGACTATCCGCCCAGCACTGGGATCTGATCTCGAAAAGTTCTGCCGACTGCCGGCTCAGGTTTTTTTTGGACTCTCGGCGGCCAGGGTGCAACCCTGCGCGGTGTTTTAGGGGCACGCCGCGACAATGATTCGCTTCATTCGTTCGACCTTCGCGCTGGTTGCGCTGGGTCTACTGAGCACTGGGGCGCGTAGCGCTGGCGCTCAGACGGAGGTCGGACAAGAGCGAATCCAGCTGGAATACAGCGTTCCCGCGAGCTGCCCGCCCCGGAGCGAGTTCGAACGCAACGTCACCGCGCGCACGCGTCTGGCCCGCTTCGTCGATGGTGAGCACGACCGTGCGTTCGTCGTGGAGGTCGTCTCGAGCCCCGCCGGTTTCGACGGGCGTCTCTCACAGCAAGGTGGCGCGGAGCGGACTCTGTCCGACAAGGACTGCGCAGAAGTCGTACGAGCTCTGGCCGTGATCTTGGCGGTGGCGGTTGACCCGGAGGCTGCGCTTCGGGCGCCGACGGACCCTGGGGCGAGCGGCGATCCGGTGCCAGCGTCGGGGCCGCTACCGCCTCCCCCGGCTCCAATCCCGGCCAACCCGCCTCCGGCATCTGCGCCTCCGCTGCCCTATCGTCCGCCGCCGCCGTCTGTGTCGGCGCGGCCCATCAAGCTATCAGGCGGGCTCGGCCCCGTCGCGTTCGTCTCGGCAGGGGTCGCGCCGGTGGCGGTATTCGGCGTGGGACTCGGCTCCCGCTTCGACCTGGAAGGCGACGGTTACAAGTTTGGTGGTGGCGTCTCGGTTCTAACGGCGCGTACAGGGCTGCTCGGTCCGGACGCCGATGCCTCGCGCTACACCTGGTTTGCAGTGCGGCTCGATGCCTGCCCCCTCGTGTTTGAACTCACCGACGGCGTAGAGCTCTCCCCCTGTGCCCAGGCCGACTTTGGCTTCCTCCGGGGGCAGGGCGTAGGCGTAGTGGACTCAGAAACCCAAACCGGGCCCTGGCTGGCTCTTGGGGGAGCCGGCCACCTGCGATGGCGCCCCGCGCAAGCGTTTTTCATCAATGGTTCTAGTTATCTACATGCCAATCTACAGCGAGATCGCTTCGTCTTTCGCCGCCCTTTCCAGGTTGTGCATGCGGTCCCAGCGGTGAGCGGCGGTGGCCTGGTCTCCGCCGGCTGGCATTTTCCGTGATCGATTCCTGGGCCTGAGCGGATCGTACCCAGCCATGCTTCTCCAGGTGATATCGATGCGCGCGCCGCCGATGCCTATCGAAACCTCAGCGCGGGATCGCCTTGAGGCGATGGTGGAGAGCCATCACGCGGAAGTCTGGCGTTTCATCCGGCATCTGGGCTTGTCCGAGCCGGATGTGGATGAAGCTCTGCAGGAGGTGCTTCTGATCACGGCACAGAAGCTCGATCACATCGAGCCTCACAGCGAGCGGGCATTCCTAATGGGTACTGCCTACCGCGTCAGCCGGCGCATCCGTGAACGCTACGCCAAGCGCAGGACCGAAGATACGGACGTCGAGCTGATCGACCTCGGACCCACGCCCGAAGCGGCGGCAGAGCGGGCGCATACTCGCGAGCTTGCCGAGGAAATGCTGCGCGCCATGCCTCTCGAACTCACTTCGGTGTTCGTGCTATTCGAGGTCGAGGAACTTACGACGCCAGAGATCGCCGAGCTGCTATCGATTCCCCAAGGTACAGTCGCCTCGAGGCTGCGCCGGGCTCGCAAAGAATTCAGTGCTCGCCTCGCGCGTCTGGAGGCGCGGGTGCGATTCTCGGAGGGCAAGTCATGAACGACCCGGATCGCCTACTCGAATCCAAGGGCAGCCCAGTGGGTCGAGCCCTGCTCGGGTCCCTCAAGCGCGATGCGCCCAGCCGGGCCTCCAAGAAGCGAGCTTTGGCTGGCGCCGCTCTTGCGGCCACCGCAGCCCATGCTGGGCACAGCGCGGCGTCAGCGGGCACGGTGTTGTTGCTTGCAAAGTGGACTGCGGCAGGTGCTTTGCTTGGCGGGGTCGCGTCGGGCGGCGTGGTCGTGCTCAACGACGCTCAGGAAGCATCCACGACCGAAGCGCCGACGATGGCTGTTCGCCACACCGCAACCGCGCCGACCGCGACGCGGGTCATCCCGACTGCGCCTACCGCGCCTGCGCAAAGGGCGACGCCGGATCCAGAGACACCGCACGCCGGAGTGGGCGCTCAAGCGGCAGCTGTCGCTGTCGCTCCCAGCCCAAGCCATGGCGCGGCGACGCCGACGTCCTTGCGCGAGCAGCGCTTGGTGATCGACAGCGCGCGTCGAATGCTGGCGAATGGGAACGCGGCCGGGGTGTTGCGCGAGCTCGATAGCTACGATGCCAAGCATCGACGCCAGTTCTTTGCGCAGGAGGCGATGGTACTTCGGGTCGAAGCGTTGACGCGCTTGCAGCAAACGTCCCGTGCGAAAGCGTTGGGGCGACGTTTTCTTCGGAGCTACCCGGACAGCCCGCTGGCCAAGCGGGTGCGTACGCTGACGGGCGAGCGCTGAAAACCGACGTTCGGTTGATCCAAGATGCCGATTCGCGTCCGCCGCGCTAGGTCGTTCGGTTGATCCAAGATGCCGATTCGCGTCCGCCGCGCTAGGGCGCCCAACGACGGTGAATCAGACCAAGAGCGAGACCGGCCAGCGAGCCCTCCACGAACACGTGCTAGCTCGAGTCCACGATAACGGCGAAAGGCAAGTTGAAGGTGGCGTGCTCGATGATGCCGCCTTGTAGAGCGTCAAAGACTACGCCCATCAGCACGGGGCTTGAAGTTCGCGTGCACGCTTCGCGCCGTGACGAGGGCCCGGCGCCGAGCCGGTCAATCTGGCGCCGCAAAGTGCGACCTGGCTTTCACCACGTCACCTACGACGACAGCCGCGTCTCCCGCCAAGAGCACGAAGTCTGCTTGGGGGGAGGCAATCGTGCTATCTCCGCGGCGGACCGCGACGACGAAGAGCCCAGTCTGACGCCGAAGGTCGAGCTCGCCCAGGCTTCGCCCATCCACCTGGGAGCCCGGCGCGACCAGCAACTCGTCCACGGGCATGCGTTCACTGGACGGCCGCCAGGTGTCCTCGGCAACATCGCCCGCGCGCAAGAAGCCGTAGGAGCGCTCTCGAATCGATACAGTCAACTGTTGGATGGCATTCGGTGGGACCGCGAAGTGAGTCAGCAGCCGACGAAAAAGCTCAATCGAGGTTTCGAACTCCTCGGGAATGACTTCATTGGCGCCCAGGCGCTTGAGCTCATCGACTTCCGACACAAAGCGAGTGCGCACCACGATGTGCAGGTTGGGACACTCCTGCCGCGCCAGGCCCACGGTTGCACGAACCGCGGCGGCGTCACTGATGGCGATCACGAGCGCCCGGGCATCCTGGATGCCCGCCAGATGCAAAATCTCGGAGCGAGTCGAATCGCCATACAGGACGGGAATGCCACCGCCGCGAATGCGCCGCACCGTCTCGGGATTGAGTTCGACGACGACGAAGGGCATCTGCACCGCCGTCAAGGCGTGCGCCAGGTTTTCGCCGTTGATGCCGAAGCCGACGATGACCACGTGATTCGACATTGCTGCGTGGTCATCCGCCGCCGTGGCAGGAGCCCGACTCCACGGCACCAGGCGCCTTTCCGCTGACAGTTTGGGGGCCAGCACGGTCGCTAGCTTCAGCAGCCCTGGCGTCACGGTCAGAGAGATGACGGATGCGGCCAGGAAGGTTTGGTACTCGGTAGGATTGAGCAGCCCGAGGGCGACGCCGGACTGGGCGAGCACGAATGCGAATTCACCGATCTGCGCCAGCGACATCGCGGCCTGCACTCCGGCGCGCAACGGGTGCCCCAGCACGAGCAAAGGAAGCGCAGCCGCGGCGAACTTGACGACCATGATCACCACGACCGTTCCAAGCACCAGGACTGGGTTCTTCAGGACGAAGCCAGCGTCCATCAGCATGCCGATGGACAGGAAGAACAGGCTGCCAAATGTATCCCGAAAGGGCATTGCCTCGGCCAGCGCCTGGTGGCTGTACTCGCTCTCGCTGAC
Source organism: Polyangiaceae bacterium (assembly GCA_965222375.1). Classification (GTDB taxonomy): domain Bacteria; phylum Myxococcota_A; class Polyangia; order Polyangiales; family Polyangiaceae; genus JACKEA01. The sequence goes on along the minus strand of CBDCTZ010000015.1, from coordinate 160,074 downwards.
GGCGAGCCCGGCGAGGAAAGCGCCGAGAGAGAGGGACAAGCCGACGAAAGAGGTTACCCAAGCCGTGCCCAGGCACAGCACTACGAGCAAGGTCAGGAACAGTTCTCGACTCCGGGTCTTCACCACCCGATACAGCAGCGGCGGCACGAGCTTGCGAGCTGCGATGACGACCCCGACCACGATGCCCGCCGCCTTCAGCAAAGTGAACCCGAGAGAGCCGCTGCCCGTATCGCCTCCGGCGAGGTAGGGAGTCAGGAGCACCAACGGGACGATTGCTAGGTCTTGGAAAAGCAATACGCCCAACGAGAGGCGCCCGTGCGGCGCAGAAAGTTCGCCTTTGCTGCCCAGTAGCCGAAGCACGATTGCCGTGCTCGATAGGGCGACGAGAAAACCAAAAAATAGCGCTCGGGATTTCGGAGTGATGCCGAGTTGGCTAGCAATCAGCGCTGACACACCGATGGTGAGCGCCACTTGGCCACCTCCCCCAATCACGATCACCCTCCACATCTTGGCGAGCTGCCCGAGGGAAAACTCGAGCCCGATCGTGAAGAGCAGCAGCACCACGCCGATCTCCGCCAGGACCTCGACCCGGTGCGGATCTCGAATCAAACTGAAACCGTGGGGGCCGACCAGTGCTCCCGCCACCAACAGCCCCACGATGGGTGGCAGTTTGATCGATCTGAGCGCGTAGACGACCACGCCCCCGAGCGCGAAGGCCACCAAAAGGTCGCGGAGGAAGTCGAGTCCGTGCACGGCTACTGCTCGACGAGTGGATTCCTGGTGCGGCGCATTGAAGGAACGCTAGGTTGAAAGGGGGAGCCGAGTCCATGGGCCGTGGAGCTGGCGTGGATCACAGCTGCCCGATGCCGGCGAAGAGGCATGGTACCCTTGGGGCGTGAGCTACTTCGATCAGCTCGGTGGAGACAACGCGGTGATGGCCGCCGCGCAGTTCGTCGCGCTGAGCGAGCCGGAGCGCACGCGATTTGCCCACGGCGTTGCCGAGCAGATGGCGCCCGCTGTCTTGGGTCGGGCGGCGCTCGCGGAGAGTGCCGTCACGATCCACGGTCGTTATGCGGTGCACAATGTGACCGTAGAGCTGTCGACGGAGCATGGTGGTTTCTCGCTGCGCTTGAAGACACGGCGTTCGCTGCGCTTGCCTGGCGGGCGAGTGGTCATCGGGGGCCCGCCAGACGACCCCTCGCGCCAGTTCCTGAGCGACTTGCCCCACGGGACCGGTGCGCTGCTCAACCGCCTATTGGATACGACGGACGATTTCGCCCGCTCACTGACCCTGGACGGCGAGGAAGTCGTGCTCGCCCTAGCGGACCCGGCGCTGATGCTGCTGAGCATCCAGCCCGCCCAGCGTTTGACCTCGGTGACGCACCTGACGGCCTATATCAGTGTCGAGGCCGAGGAGCGATGGCCATTGGATCCGGCTGCGCCGATGACGATGCCGACGATGGACCCCGAGGTTGAGCGAAGGTTTCAGTGGGATAGTTCGGAGTTCGACATGCCTCCGGTGCCGGGCTACGGGATCCCACCGGACGCCATGGGCTAAACCCATCGCGGGGCGCCAGTGCGGCGCGCGCCGCATCTTGTGCGCCCAAACGTGGGGAGGAGGGTCCGCCTTCCTCCCCACGAGGTGCGCGCTCCATCCCGCGCCCTGAAATACCAGGAAGACGCTCCGTCTCGCTCGCCACCCCACGCCAGAGGTCCCAAGCGCTGCGCTTCCGCAATTCGTCGGCGCCCTCGGTCATTGGGCTAATATTACGGGATTTGACACAAATCATACTCATGAGTAATATTTGATCATGAAGCCCACGGCGCGCAGCTTGGTGCTGGACGTGCTGTCCGCGGTTGGCGGGCAAGACGTGCCGGTTCGTGCGCTCGTGCGAGTTGCCGAGGTCTTCAGTATCTCCGACAACAGTTTGCGAGTTGCGCTGGCGCGATTGCTCACGGACGGGAAGGTCGAAAACAACGATCGGGGTTGCTATGGCCTTGCCCCAGCGGCTTTTCCGGTCCAGCGGCATGTGACATCTTGGTCCCGTCTTCAGGATCGCCTGCTTCCTTGGCGAGGTGGCTGGATCGGTGTCCACACGGCGGGGCTAGGAAAGCGTGACCGAACGGCGGTCCGGCATCGACAGCGTGCAATCGACTTCATTGGATTACGCGAGCTTTCTTCGGGGCTTTGGGTGCGCCCGGACAATCTCCGAGGAGGGGCAGCGGGAGTGCGCGATGAGCTGGTTGACCTGGGGCTCGAAAAGAGTGCGGTTGTGTTTGCGGCGAGCGACTTTGACCAGAGCACAGAAAGCCGTGCGCGGCGGCTTTGGGATTCGGCCGCGATCCAGCGAGGCTACGCCAAGACGCGCAGAGAGCTCGAAGCCAGCGGCGCTCGCCTGCATTGTCTGCCGCTCGAGAAGGCTATGCTGGAGACCTTCGCCCTCGGGGGAGGGGCAATTCGGCAGCTCGCATTCGACCCGTTGCTGCCAGAGCCAATCGTGTCTGCGAAGTCGCGTCGCGAGTTGATCGAAGCGATGCGCGCCTATGAGCGCACGGGGCGCCAGTGTTGGCAGCGGTTCATGCGAGAGCAGGGGGCTCCTGCGCTCGAGTCATTGCTTTCGTTTCATGACCCAGGGAGGGCCGCATGAGGTTACCGATCTACGCTCAGTCAGTTCCCCGCGATCGCTTGGCTGAGGAGCCGCCACGGCAATTTCCCGCCGCGATGCTCAATGTCACCAACCGCTGCAACCTCACCTGCTCCCACTGCTTCATATTCACTGACGGCAATCCAAACGATCCAGCCCACGACATGCCTGACGACCGGCTTCTGGCCGAGGTGGAGCGGGTTCGGGATCGCCACGGCCTCGCGGCAATGCTGTGGATGGGGGGTGAACCGATGATCCGGTGGCGCATGCTGGAGCGCGGTATTCGGCTCTTCAGCCGCAACATCATCACGACCAACGGCACTATTCCACTCAAGGACTTCGGGCCAACGGTCACCTACGTCGTATCCCTGGACGGTCCCGAGGACCTCAACGACCAAGTCCGTGGTGAGGGCGTCTACAAGAAAGTGCGCAAGACGCTATTGGCGATCCCGGAAAGGTTCGAGCCCACCGTGCAGATCCAATGCGTAGTCACGAAACAGAACCAGCATCGACTCGAGGAACTAATACGTGACTATATTGACACACCCGTCGACGGAATGGCTTTCAGCTTTCACGTGCCGAACGAGGGTGAGCACTCCGAACTGTCTTGGCGCGATGTGGAGGAGCGCGAGGAGGCCGTGGACATCGTCCTTGAACTGAAGCGGCGCTATCGAGGTTTCATCTGGAATTCGACGCGAGCCTTGGAGTTGATGCGGGCGTCGACCGCGAAGTTGGTGACGGACAACTGCCCGCCCCTGAGAACGGTGCTGCCTCTGTACGTGGACAGCGGCGCGTTCACGACACCCAAATGCTGTTATGGGAACAGCGCCGATTGCGACCGCTGTGGCGGTTGGGTGATCTTCGCGCATGCCGCCAAGCTGCCAGGACCGTGGGATGAGATCGTCGCTCCGACCGCGTCCAGCAGCTTGCTGACCGCGTACTTCGAACTCGCCGCGCAAGCAGGAAGCCCAGCCCCGCCGGCGGAGTGAATCCGCCCCACTACGCGTAGTTCGAAAGCACCCCGGGCGGAGGTCGGGAGACAAAGCTCATGTAATTTCAATAGTATAGGTGAGTGCGCCTAGGTTTGTGAGTTCCTAACTAATCGAGTATCGCTTGACTACTGAGTATTACTCAGTTAGTGCCATTCGGGACAAGGGGGGAGTGAGCCTATGGCGACAGCGTTTACCGGTGAACACGACTTGCTTCGGAACTCCCTGCGTGAGTTCGTCGATCGTGAGGTCAAGCCTCACGTAGCTGAGTGGGAGCAGGCCGGCGCGGTTCCACGGCCGTTGTTCCGACGACTTGGCGAGCTTGGCTTCCTCGGGATCAGGCTCTCGGAGGACTGTGGGGGAGGCGGCCTCAACTTTTGGCACACCGCGGTCTTGGTGCAGGAGTTGGTCCGGTCCGGCTCAGTTGGAGTCGTGGTGAGCGTGTTGGCTCACGCGGAATTCGCCACCAAAGTCATCGATCGCGTTGGCACAGCGGCGCAAAAGGAGGCGTTCGTTCGTCCAGCGATCATTGGGGAGCGAATTGGGGCGTTGGGCGCGACCGAGCCGGACGCTGGAAGCGACGTTGGCGCCATTCGAACCACAGCCGTGCGGGGCGGGAACGACTACGTCGTCAACGGCACCAAGACATTCATAAGCAACGGAAGCATCGCCGACTTCGTGACGACGGTCGTACGTACTGGCGGCCCAGGACACAAAGGGCTCTCCCTTCTGCTCATTCCCAGTGATGCGCCAGGCTTCTCATGTGGACGGCGGCTGTCCAAGATCGGCACTCACTCTTCAGACACGGCCGAACTCGTATTCGAGGATTGCCGAGTTCCGGCCGAGAACCTCCTCGGTCCCGAGAACGGCGGTTTCCGACTGCTGATGCAAGGGTTCGAGGGTGAACGGCTCGTGCTCGCGTTGATCTGTTGCGCCCAGATGCGATTGATGTGGGAGGAGGCCCGCCGCTATGGCCTCGAACGGAAGGCGTTTGGAAGCCCCATTTTGGGCTTTCAAACTTGGCGCCATCGCCTTGCGGATGCGCTTACGACTATCGAGGCGGCCGAAGCGCTGACCTACCGCGCCATTGACCTGTACGTTCGCGGCGAGTCCTGCAACGCAGAGATTTCCATGGCCAAGCTGTTTGCCGCGGAGTCGTCGGTGCGCGTTCGTCATGACTGCGCGCAAATCTTCGGTGGCAACGGCTACATGGAGGAGTTCCAAATCGCGCGGCTTGCCCGGGATTCCCTCGCGTTTTCCGTAGGCGCGGGGAGCAGCGAAATCATGCGCGAGATCATTGCCAGAACCAAGGGGCTCGAGCCGCGGTGAAAGGACCAACTTGCATAGGTGTAGCGGGCATTGGCCAAGCCGGGCCCGTTGCGCAAGACCCGCGGTCGATTCCCGAAATGGTACTCGACGCAGTGGAGTGTGCACTGGCGGATGCGGGCACGGACGCTTCTGCAATCGACGCAGTGGTCACGGCGTCAGTCGACCTCCTCGACGGGCTCACTGCCTCGAACATTGCCGTCACCGAAGTGGTCGGAGCAGTGATGAAGCCCGAGACTCGAATTGCGGCAGATGGCTTGTGCGCTCTGGCACACGCTGCGTGCCAACTGTGGGCTGGCGCGTACGACATGGTACTGGTCGTGGCGCACGGCAAAGCCTCGATGACGCCGCATCAAGCGCTGACTGCTTGGGCGATGGACCCGATCTACTTGCAACCGCTCGGGGTCGACTTTCTGGCGTGTGCGGGTTTGGTGGCGCAGCGTATCGCTGCCGCCGACCCGAGTTCGATCGAACGCTGGGCGCACACTGCGGCCGAGCGCTGCAGTGCTGCTCCAAATGCTCCAGCCATCGATGCCGCGCATGTCCTGGCGTCTCCGCTGGTTGCGGCCCCACTAACCGATGCCATGTGCGCTCCCTTTGCCGATGGGGCTTGCGCGGTCGTGTTGCGCCGAGTGGACGCCGCGGGTAGTGCCAAAAACAGCGCTCGGCTGCTTCTCACCGGCGTGGGACACGATCTCGATCGCCACAATCTCGGTGAACGTGACCTTTCGCAATGGAGCGGCCTGTCGCGGGCGTGTAGCCGGGCGCTGTCACAAGCATCTATCAACGACGCGACCGGGTTCGACCTGCTCGAGCCGTCCTGCTTGTACCCGCACGAGGAAGAACTGTTCATCCATGCCGTCAAGCCTCGGCGTGACGCTCTCGTTTCGCCCGATGGTGGGCTGTTCGGCGGCGTCGCTCCCGTGGCAGCGGGTCTTTCGCGGTTTTGCGCTGCGGCGCGCCGAATGCGCGCCGAGCCCGACCTCCGCTGCGCTTTGGCCCACGGCACTTGGGGGCCGGCGGGCCAGGGGCAGGTGGTCGCGACTTTGGAGAGCGGAACATGAGGCCTGCCGCTGTGATTGGGACCGGGCAGACCCGGCACACTCGTCGACGCGACGACGTATCGCAGCCCGAACTCGTGCGCGAGGCGGCGCTGGCGGCCCTCCGGGACGCCGAATTGAAGCCTGACGACATCGACGCAGTTCTGATCTCGAGCATGGAGCTTTTTGAAGGCCGCGCGCTGCCTGAGCTTTGGATTGGTGAGGCTGCGTTCGCTGCGGGCAAACCTTGCATGAAGGTGGCCACGGGCGGCACATCCGGCACTAGCGCGTGTATCGCGGGCTACCACCAGGTGGCAGCGGGCTTGTGCGACACACTGCTGGTCGTTGGGTATGAGAAGCACTCGGAGGGGCATACCCAAACTGGTATGGCGCTGACCGATCCGTTTTGGGATCGCGCGGTCGCCTCCGGCGCCCTTGGCAATTTCGCCTTATCCGTATCGCAGTATGCCGCCGAGCGCGGCGTGACGGAGACCCAGGCAGCGCAGGTCGCCGTAAAAGCGCGACAGAACGCGGCACGAAACCCACACGCGCACCTGCAAATGCCCGACATCAGCGTGGACGAGGTACTTTCGTCCAAGATGCTCGCGCACCCACTGCGCCTGCTGGACATGTGCCCGCAGTCGGACGGTGCTTGTGCGGTCGTGATTGCCAGCGAGGAGAAGGCACGAAAGCTCTGTCCCAAGCCCGCGTGGATCAAGGCTGCGGTTACCCGGCACGACCAGCCGTACCTCGGCGATCTCGACCGCCGTTTGGTGGCCATGCGCACCCTGCGCGATGCGGCGCGGGTCGCCTACCGTGCTGCGCAGATCCGGCGGCCGCTTGTCGATCTCGACGTCGCGGAGATCTACGAACCGGTTAGTTACGCTGAACTCGCATGGTACGAGGCCCTCGGCTTTTGCAGGGAGGGCGAAGCTGGGCGCCTGATCGAGGACGGCGTCACCTCGATGACCGGCGAACTTCCAGTCAATCCGTCCGGTGGTGTGCTTTCCACCAACCCCGTGGGCGCGTCTGGTGTCATCCGAGTGGCAGAGGCGGCGTTGCAGATTCATGGTCGCGGCGGCGCCCGACAAGTGGATGGGGCAGCCACCGCGTTGGCCACGGGCTACGGCGTGTACGCCTGGGCCGACGTGATCATCCTAGGAGCGGCAGCGTGACTGCAGGCGGATCGGAACTGAAGGTCGCCATCGGGATGGATCTCGGTTGGGGATACGCCTCCGGCGACGCCATGCAGCGCTTCTGCGCTGGGCTCGAGCAGCGAAGGCTCGAGGCGCTGCGCTGTGAAGCATGCGGCCGACGCTATCTCCCTCCCCGACCCATGTGCGGTAATTGCCACAAGCGCCTGGTGCAGTGGGTGCCCGTGGCAGATGAGGGAAAACTCGTGGCGTGGACGGTCGTACATGTGCCCATCCGCGACGGTCGCACCGGCGAGATGCGGCCATCCCCCTACGGCATGGGTCTCATCTTGCTCGACGGAGCCGACACGACTCTCAATCACTTCCTGTCTGAAAACGACCCGACGCGGCTACGGGTCGGATTGCGTGTGCGCGCCGTATGGCGCCCGGAGCTGGTGGGAGCGATGGACGACATCGTCCACTTCAAGCTGATGCCCACGCGCAACGCAGAGGGCGGGCAGGGCGCTCCCGCGCCAGAGGGGAAGGCCCGATGATCCGCGAGCAATCCATCCGCCTGCCCTTCGAGTATGCCGCGGGCCAAGCCGGGAGCGCCTTTCTAGCTGCACTGCGCGATGACCGCCGCATCCTCGGGTCCAAGTGCTCGGCCTGTCAGCGTGTCGTCTGTCCGGCTCAGGCGTATTGCTCTCGCTGCGGCGGCGCGCCGACGGAGCTCGTCGACGTCAGTCCGTGCGGAACACTGCAATCGTGGACCGAACGGGCTGAGGGTCGTTCCGAGCCGAGGTGCTTCGGTCTCGTGCTCCTCGACGGCGCAGACACTGCGTTCATTCACCGCCTGCTAGCTAGACAGGGCTCGTGGTCGGTCGGGGCTCGCGTTCGAGCGCGGTTTTGCGAAGGGCGGACGGGCAGCATCCTCGACATCGAGGGATTTCTTCTCACGGAGGACGCAGCGGCATGAGCATTCGGGCCAGCGTGGACGACCACGTGTTTGTGATCACAATTGATCGACCCGAGGCGCGCAACGCCTTGAATCGGCAAATGGCTCAGCAGCTGTGCGACGCCTGGCGCTCATTTCGAGACAACACCGAGCTGCGGGTTGCGATCTTGACCGGCGCCGGCGACAAGGCCTTTTGCGCTGGCGCAGATCTGAAGGAACTCGGTGACCACTATCGCTCGATGACGCCCATCGAGCGACGCGAGCGGGGTGAGCGCGAACCGGGGCTCGGCGGGATCACCCGCAATCTCGATCCAGGCAAACCGATTATCGCTGCCATCAACGGGCACTGCTTGGCCGGAGGCTTGGAGCTTGCTCTCGCCTGTGACGTGCGTATTGCCGTCGATCACGCGACCTTTGGCGTGCCTGAGGTTCGCCGCGGCATTATCCCGGCTGCTGGTGGGACCCAACGCTTGGTACGCGCGGTGCCCCAAGCAATCGCCATGGAGCTCATGCTCACGGGTGACTCAATAGATGCCGCCGCTGCGCTGCGCTGCGGCTTGATAAACCGTGTGGTTAGCGCTGAGTCCCTCATGGCCGAGGCTCATGCATTTGCTCATCGCATCGCGAAGAACGCGCCGCTCGCAGTGCAGGCTGCGCGAGCAGCCGCTCTTCGGGGGCGACACCTGCCTCTGGAGGAGGGCTTGCGCATCGAACAGTTCTACGCGGAACCGCTTCGGAGCACCGAAGATGCCCAAGAGGGGATCGCCGCATTTGTCGAAAAACGCAAAGCCGAATTCCTAGGAAAGTGAACGCAAGATGACAGCCTCCACGCCAAGCGCTTTCGAAACGCTCGCCTGCACGCGCCGGGGCGCGACCATGCGGCTCACGCTCTCGCGGCCCGAAGTGCTCAACGCCATCAACGGCGTCATGCTCGCGGAAATCCGCGAAGCCCTTGCCCAAGCGGTAGCGGATCCAGACGTGCGCGTCGTGTGCATCGACGCGGCGGGCGACAAGGCTTTCTCAGCCGGAATCGACGTCGCATACGTCAAAGACATGCGTGGGCTCGAAGCCCGAGCAGTCGGTCGCGAGCTGCATCGAACGTTCTTGGCCTTGCGCACCACTGAGATCCCCGTCGTCTGCGGCATTGACGGCCTGTGCCTGGGCGCTGGTCTCGAGCTGGCTGTGTCGTGTGACTTCATGCTTGCCACCGAGCGGTCTCGCTTTGGCTTACCGAACATCCACCGCGGCATCCCGGCAATCGTCGAAGCGGCGATCTTGCCGCTGTGCGTCGGCATCCAGGGCGCCAGAGAGCTGGCGTACTTGGGTGAGTTCTGGGATGCAGCCAAAGCTGAGCGCCGCGGTCTTCTTCACTCTGTCACCAAAGCGGACGCGCTTGAGGCAGAGGTGGACGCCGTGTGCGATCGATTGGCTGAAAAGAGCCCTGCAGCCCTCGGGACCCAGAAAGAGATCATTCACAAGTGGATGACGACCGACCTCGAATCCGCAATCGACTTTTCGATCAACACCGTGATGCTCAACTTCATGACTCGCGATCAGAAAGAGGGCATGGCGGCCTTCCTCGAAAAGCGCGCCGCGCGCTTCGAAGGAAAGTAGTCCGTGCGTTGGGAGATGGAAGATGGCCGATGTGATCATCACATGCGCTCTGACCGGGGCCCAGCAAGGCAAGGACGCGAATCCAAGTCTGCCCGAGCAACCGGACGAGATTGTTGCTCAAGGTGTCGACGCGTGGCGAGCGGGCGCAGCGATTCTGCACATTCACGCGCGCGACGCTGATGGCAAGGCTACGGCGGACGTCGCCGTGTTTCGGCAAATCGTTGACGGTCTGCGCGAGCAGGGCTGTGACGCCGTACTCAACCTGACCACTGGCGGGGCGGTGGCGGGGCTGCCCCTGGCTCGGCGCATTGTCGTGGTGCCCGAGCTGCGGCCGGACATTGCGTCCTTCAGCCTGGGCAGTGGCTGCTTGCTTGGCCGCTACGACGAGCGGGATGGGAAATGGGTCAAAGATCGCTTCGTGCCCCTGTTCTCGTCCCACGCCGAACTAGAGCAGGTCGCGCGCGTGTTTGCCGAAAACGGCGTGCGTCCGGAAATTGAAATCTATCACGCCGGAATGCTCAACAACTTGGCCGCCTTGCGCGCACGTGGCGTGTTCGAAGAACCGCTGCTCGTCAATTTCGTCATGGGGATCCCCGGTGAGTGCAGCAGGGCCACGGTGAAGAATTTGGTGTTCCTGACCGATGGATTGCCATCAGACACTCAGTGGTTGGTGAGCGCCATCGGCGCGCAGAACCACTTCCGGATGCTCGGCGCGGTGGTTGCGATGGGTGGCCACATCCGCGTTGGGCTCGAGGACAACGTGTACTTGGCGCGGGGCGAGCTAGCGAGCTCCAACGCGCAGTTGGTGGAAAAGGCCGTCCGCATCGTGCGCGATCTTGGGGGGGCGCCAGCGAGCCCAGCACGGGCGCGTCAGCTCCTGCGACTGCGCCTCGGCCCCACCGACAAAGCTACCCAACTCACAATGGAGACAAAACCATGAGCCGAGAACGAATTGCGATTGATGCGTGGGCGAGCTGGATAAGTCCCGAAGGCGCCAAGCGTTGGCCCAAAGAGTACTTGCACATCTTCAAGAAGTACCGTTCTCCGCAAGTCATCTTCGACGGCATGGAACTGACCCAGATGTTGAGCGAGATGGACGAGGCCGGTGTGGATCGCTGCGTGCTGTCCGCCTTCTATCACAAGGATGTGGCGGTTTCGTCGAACGAGGAGGTCGCTGAGGCGGTCGCCAAGTACCCGGACCGATTCGTCGGTAGCGGCACTGTGAATCCCCTCAAGAAACCTGGTGAGGTCGCCCGGGACGTGCAGAGGCTGGTTGGGGATTTGGGCATGAAGGTGATCCGCCTCGAACCCTATATGTACGGTGATGGCACGACAGGACTTGCGCCGAACGACAAGCACTATTGGCCGGTCTATCTGAAGTGCCAAGAGCTCGGCGTGGCGGTCGCGATCCAGGTCGGTCATACCGGCCCGCTGCTCCCCTCCGAATGCGGCAGACCGATCTACCTCGACGAGGTTGCCCTGGCGTTCCCCGAGCTCACAATCCTCGGTTGTCATCTGGGACAACCTTGGCACGAGGAGATGATGACGTTGGCGTGGAAGCACCCCAACCTCTACGTCGAGACTTCGGCACGCGCGCCCAAGCATTGGCCGGCGCAGTTCCTGGACTTCGCTCGCGGCTGGGGCAAGAACAAAGTGATCTGGGCAACGGATTACCCGCTGCTCTCATTTGAGCGAACCCTGGCAGAGCTGGAGCAGCTCGACCTGACTGCTGACACATTTAGGAAGATCGTTAGCGACAATGTCGTGCGTGCGCTGAGGTTGGAGGCGTCATGACCTTGGCCGACGTCCTGGCGGGCATTCCCTACCTACGTAGCCACAAGTTGTCCGTGGAAAGCGCTGATGGGGCCGTGCGAGTGCGGATGCCTTTGCGCACCGAAGTGACCAATCATGTGGGAATTGCCCACGCCGGCGCCGTGTACACAGCTGCGGAGACTGCCGCTGGAGTGGCGGCGTGGCAGATCGTGCCCGACGCCCGGGCCTTCGTGTTGCTGCGCTCGGCTTCCGTGCGTTATACGCGTCGCGCTGAAGGAGACATCGTATCGACAGCGCGGATTGACGCTGGCGTCGCGAAGGCCGCTAGAGAGGCGTTTGCGGAGAGTGACCGCGCCGACGCGAAGGTCTCGGTGAGCTCGACGGATCCTGAAGGACAAACCGTATTCGAAGGCACCTTCGATTACGCCTTGCGACCGAGGAAGCCATGAGCGCGTCGGACGACGCAGTCCTCGTCGATGTCAGCGACGGTGTGGCGACGGTGACCCTCAATCGGCCAAAGCGTCTCAACACCATCGATTTGCCCACCCTCGAAGCGCTGGTCAGCGGCCTCGATGAAGTAGCTAGTACGGACACGGTTCGAGTAGTCGTGCTCTCGGGGAACGGGCGGCTCTTCTGCGCCGGTGCGGATCAGGCCGAGATGGTCGAGCGCACGGCCGTCCAGTGGGAGAAGATCGTGGACCGATATCTCGATCCGATCCGCCGCATTGCCGCAATGGGTCAACCCGTGATCGCGCGCCTGCATGGAGACGCGGTGGGCGGTGGTCTCGGCCTGGCGCTAGCGTGCGACTACCGTATCGCCGTGCCCGACACGCGGCTGTGCGCGCCATTCGTCAACATCGGCTTGGCTGGCTGCGACATGTCTGCCGGGTACTTTCTGCCGCGGCTCGTTGGCATGGGCCGAGCCACCGAGATCATGATGTCGGGACGCTTTGTGGGCGCTGAAGAAGCTGAGCGCATTGGGCTCATCACCCGCGTTGTAGCGGCTGACGACTTGGACCAGAGCGTGAATGAGCTTGCGCGCAATCTTGCTGCCGGACCGCCGATGGCGCTGGCTTTCACGAAGCGTGCCATCCGTCGCTCGGTCGACCGCGACATGGACGCGGAATTCGACTTCGAAATCTTTGCCCAAGTTCAATGCCTACAGAGCAAGGACCACCGCGAAGGTCTTGCGTCGTTTCGAGAGAAACGCTCGCCTCACTTCAACGGCAACTGAGGCTTGCCCCGTTCGAACCTACCTCCCCGGAAACGGAACCGATCATGAGCTACCTACTAACAGCAGAAGAAATCCTGCTTCAGCAGTCCGTCAGGGAGTTTGTCGCTCAGGAGATTGCGCCCAAGGCCCTTGGCTGGGACCGCGCGCAGACGTATCCACGGGAGCTATTTGGCAAGTTCGGAGAGCTCGGGTGGCTCGGGATTGCGTTCCCAGAGAGCGTTGGAGGTAGTGGCGGGGGTTCAGTGCTCTACGCCTTACTTTGCGCGGAGCTGGCCCGGGGGTCGGCTGGGGTGGCACTTGGGATGTATGTGCACACGGCCCTGGCGGCGGCAGCGGTCTTTCATTTAGGAAACGACTCTCAGCGCAAGCGGATTCTTCCAGCTGCGCTGCGAGGGCAGCGAGTGGGTTGCTGGGCGTATGCCGAAGCCGGTGCTGGGGCTGATGTCTCCAGTGTTGGGACGCGCGCGAAACGCGACGGTGACAGCTATGTGCTTGACGGCGCGAAGCTGTACATCACCAATGCGACTTTCGCCGACTTCGCCGTCGTCGTGGCCAGTACTGCGCCGGAACAAGGCCTCAAAGGCTTGTCTGTGTTCCTGGTTGATCGCGACAATCCGGGTATGAGCGTCGGTAAGCCGATGGAGAAACTCGGCATGGGGGCGTCGGAGATGGCCGAGATAGTTCTCGAGGAGTGCCGCGTCTCACAGACGGACCGGCTTGGTCCGGAGAACGTCGGTTTCGTCAAAGCCCTGCAGGTTCTCACCCTTGGCCGCATCGCAGCCGCATCTTTTGCCGTAGGCTTGTCTCGAGCCGCCCTCAATGCCGCCCTGGAGCACACGGCCGCCCGGGTGCAGTTTGGGAAACCTCTGCTGAAGAAGCAGTTCGTGCGTTTCACCCTCGCGGACATCGCGACCCGTACCGAGGCAGCGTGGCAGCTCACACTCCACGCGGCGCGGCTCGCTGACGCAGGCAAAGAACACAACACCGAGGCCTCGATGGCCAAGCTACTTGCCAGCGAGACCTGTACTTGGGCGTGCGAACGCGCGCTTCATCTCAGCGGCGCTCAGGGTTATATGCTCGACAGCGCGGCTCAACGCTTCTACCGCGATTGCAAAGTGCTCGAGTTTGGTGAGGGTACCAGTGAAATCCAGCGCGAGACCATCGCACGGGCGCTGGAAGCCTCTGGGAAGGCTTCATAGATGGGCGTACAGGAACGACGAGCGCGAGAACGGGAGGCACGACGCAAGGCCGTGCTGGACGCTACTCGCACTCTCGTCCGTGATAACGGTTTCAACGGCACAAGTACCAAGCAGATCGCAGGTGCCTGCGAGCTCTCAGAGGCGACGCTGTTCTTCTACTTCAAGAGCAAGGACGAGCTCTTTACGTCCCTGTTGCTCGAGGGGATCGAGTTCATGCAGCGCGGCCTCGACCGCATCGCTGTCGCCGAGACGGACCCAAGGAGCAGGCTCAGGAGGCTGTGGCGCTTTTTTGGAGAGGTGAACCGTGAGCACCCGGAGTACTTTCAGGTGTTCACTCACCTGGCCCACCCGCAGTCGACGGCTTTGGTGTCTGATGAGCTCAAGGCGGAGCTGGCGCGCCGCTCCGGTGACAACTTCCGCCGATTCGCCGCCCTCTTCGGTGACCTCACAGAGGTACCCCAGCCGCGAGTCGCCGCGGACCTGTTGTGGTCGAGCTTCGTGGGGCTGACGGTGCTTCGAGACTCCCGTGCGAATCTGGGTGCCCGCGCCCATCCGACGGACCGAGAGATGGCCAAGGCGTTCGAACTCCTCGTGGGGGGGATTTTCCCGGGGGACTCAGGCGACGACAAGGAGCCAACATGAAGACGATGCTCGCTGCTCGCTTGGTGTGCCCGGGCGAACCCCTCGAAATCCACGAACTGCCGCTCCCGGTGCCCGGGCAGGGAGAGATCTTGGTGCAGGTCAACGCCTGCGGTCTGTGCGGCACGGACCTTCATCTGGCAGTGGAGGGGAGTCTTCCCGTCGAGCGCACGCCCATCACTCTCGGCCACGAAGCGGCGGGGGTCGTCGTGAGCGCGCCGGCAAACGGCTCTGGCGTCAAGGAGGGGGATCGCGTGGCAATGTTCCCCGCGGCCTCCTGCCGCGCCTGCCGCTACTGCCACGCTGGTCGCGAGTCTCTTTGCGATCGCTCCAAAGTCTATGGCATGGGGCGGGATGGAGCGTTGGCTCAGTACGTGGCAGTCCCGGCCGCGTCGGTGATGTCTCTGCCGTCTGAAGTGCCCTTCGACATTGGCGCTGTCATCACGGACGGTATCGCCACGCCCTTTCATGCGCTTCGGTCCCGCGGAGCGCTGCGCGCGGGCGAAACGGTCGGTGTCGTCGGCTGCGGCGGCCTAGGCACTCACGGCATCCAACTCGCGCGGATGATGGGCGCTGCCCATGTCGTAGCGATCGATCCAGATCCGCGGGCGCGAGAGCGGGCATTACGGCTCGGTGCAGATGTAGCACTGGACCCAAAGCAAGATGATTTCCGCCGGTCGCTCAAGAGCGCGGTCCCCGGTGGCCTGGACCTAGTCCTCGAATGTGTGGGCACCGCCGAGACCGTGCAATTGGGCCTGCGTTGCCTCGGCAAGTGCGGGCGTGCGGTGATTGTTGGTGTCGGCACCGAGCGGCCTCAGCTTCCGCCGCTCTTGGGCTTCGTGGGCCGAGAGCAGGCCGTACTCGGTTCCTTCGGCATGGACCGAGCGGATATCGAGGACCTCTTCCGCCTCGTCGCCGCCGGACGACTGGATGTGTCGGGTTCGATATCGGCCCGCTACCCCCTCCGCCGCGCAAACGACGCTCTGCAGCATCTTGCTCGCAAGGACGACGGCGTTGTGAGAGTGGTGGTCGAGCCCCGGGCAGATTAGCCGCTGGCGCAACCAGGCCCGCAGTCAATCTGAGCCGGTCTCGATCCGTCAGTGCGTTCCGGCGGCTCAATCACAGACTCCAGGCCTGTGCTTGATTACCTCGAGGCGCTTGAACTAGCGTGACCGGGAGGTTGCGCCTGGTGAATTGCGCCGGCGCTGCGAAGGGAGCCGAAAGATATGTCGAGGGCGACGCAGATCTCTGGAGCTTTGGTGCTGTCCCTGGTCGCCTTGGGCGCGACGGCTTGCGAAGAAGAGAAGAAACCCGAGCCGAAAGCCAAACCCAGCGCGGCGCCGGTGGTCGCGCCACCGCCCAAACCCACGGCAAAGCCCGAACCCGAAGTGCAGCATGACTGCCCCGAGAAATCCAAAGGTACGGGTTCTTTCAACAAGCCCTGCGAAGCCAAAGGCTCCGAGCGCCTCATGGAAGTCCAGTGGACCGGAAAGATGAAAGACGACGGTCCGTCCTTCCGCGTCAAGAACATCGCGAAGCTCCCTATCCTATATGGGAAGATGTACGCTTACTTCTACGACAAGGCGGGCCAGCAGCTCATGGTGAAGGACGGCGAAAAGGAAAAGCCCGCCCAGACCTGCGCCGGCAAGATCTTCCAAGGCCCAATGAAGGTCGATGAAAAAGCCGTCATCACTTTCTCTTGCGTGGCCAAGGATCACGTGCCTGAAGGAACGAAGTTCATCGAGGCCGAAATGCAGATGGTCGGCTTCATCGAGGACGCCGAAGACAAGAAGACGAAGTTCTACTGGCGGAACAAGGATCTGACGCCGGATGAGCGCAAGAAAGGTGCAAAGTAGCACCTGATCGGTTTTGTCGTTCCTCGGTGAATCCCTGACAAAGGGGTGCAACAGACTGACGAGGAATGCATGGACTCAGCCGAGCTCTACCCCTGGCGCTCGCCACCTGCATGGCTTGTGGCGGCATTGCCGAGGGCCCCGGGAACGAATCAAAACAGCCGAATCCGACTGCTTCTGAAGCCACGACCCTGTATCTGAACTTCGACGGTGCGTTTCTGAGCTACGGCAGCAAGAACGATGCGGCCGCAGGCCTCACCACCCTGGCGGATGGCCCGGGTCCTTATCAGATCGCTGCGCCCGTGTTGGACCGATTCGTCGATGCGGCTGTGCCTACCCGGAGCCGTGTGATCCAGGACGTTGCCCGGCAGGTCCGTGCCGTCTACCAACCCTTTGCGCTCGAGGTCGTCACCGAACGCCCCAAAAGCGGACAGTTTACGATGCTTGTGGTGGGCAATACCTTTGGCGAAATTCAGTTCGCGGAACAATGCCCCTTGGCGGGTTTGGCCGTGCGCGACTGTGCTGGCGCCCAGGACGGTGACGTGGGCTTCGCGGCCGCAGCTTGCGTTCCCGAGCAGCTTTCATCCGCAGATGCTCGCAAGCAGCTCGCGCGCACGATCGCCCACGAAGCGGGGCATACCTTCGGACTGACGCACAACGAAGATGTCAGTTCGGTAATGGCGGCCAAGTCGATGGGCCTGGCCTGGAGGGATGGCCCCGTGCCTCCCGAAGACCAAGCAAGTTGCCAGCGTGCCACCCAGAACGACTACGCTATCTTGCGCCAAGTGCTGGGGCTGCGGGCCGCGCCCTAAGTGGCCTAGAAAAGCGCGCGCTTCGATACCATCATCCACACCACAGCGACGGTTGCGCCGAAGGATGGAATTCCGAGTAGGGCCCAGGCTCGTTGCATGCGATGCCAGGCTGGGGGCAACGCGCTGCCCTCGTCTCGGGCTTTCGCTGAGAGACGCTTCATTCGCACTTGCATGAACGCCGCCGGGAGCCAGGTGATACCCGCGATGCAGTAGCCCACAAGCCCTTGCCAGAGCCAGCCCGTTGACAGGGGGATGCTGTAGAGATGGGCGAGCCAGAGCCCACTCGCGGGAACGAACACTCCGGATGGCACCGTGAACACCCAGTCCGCAAACACGACCTCGGCGTCGCACCAGGCGATCACTTGGGTGTCTTTGCTGCGCGCAGCCCGCAGCTTGTACCAAGCGCTTCCCGCTCCTGTGCCCAGGAACAAGATCGCAGCAAAGACGTGAATGGTTTTTAGGATCGCAATGAGCAGCGCCACAGAACTACACTCGTTCCGAAGATGATTGGCACGTTCTTGGTGAACGGGCCAAAGGGATGAAACCATAGCCACGGCACTTGCCAAGAAACGACCAAGGGCAGGAGGACCAGCGCGGCAACCTGGGCGGCCAACAGGAGCCGCAGCGCGCGCCCCGAAAGCACCAGCGCCAGGATGCCGGACGCTGCCTGCACCACGCCTATGATCATCAGGACCGTGGCCGGTGCCCCAAAAGAGAGCCCGACGCCCTCCACGATCGCGAGTTCGTCGGCTTGCTGAAAGAACACTTTGGGCAGGAGTCCCTCAGTCAGCCAGATGAAAGCCATGCCGCTCCGAAGGAGCCACATTGCGCGGCTACTCCAACCTTCTCGCTCCACCAGCCACGCGGTCACGACGGCGGCAAGGATCGGTACGTTCTTGGTCAGCATGCCAAAGGGATTGACCAAAAGCCGCGCGTCCAACGTTGCCAGGATTGCGGTGAAGGTGACCACCATCGACAACTGCAGCAGCGTGATGAGATTGCCAGCCCTGCGCAGCAGCACATAGAGGCCCAGCCCGACCTCGAACACGCAGGTCGCTGGCATCAACCACACCGGCAAGCCGAGGCGATCGAGGAAGTTTCCGCCAATGCTGCGATAGGTTGGGTGCACGACCAGCAGACCCGTGGCCAGCCACACAGCGGCGACGCCTGCCCTCAGCCAAAACGTCTCCGGAGGGCCCATCCCGCGCACGGGCCGACTCTAGGCGAGCCCAACAAAAAACAAAACCCGCCGGCGCGATTGCGCAGGCGGGTTTCGTCGTGTTGGCGCTTGGCTCAGATGCAGACGCCAGCGGTCGTGTCGCTCTGGAAGGGGGAACACGTCTGGCTGCTGGTGCAATCCGCAGAGACCGAGGTGCGGCAAACCTTGTAGCAGCGGAGGCCACTACCGAGGTCTTGACAGGTGCCGCGCCAGGCCTTGCCATCGTTGCCGCAGATTTCGCCCGCCGCACTGGCAACCGAGCACGCAGCGCCGAGAGCCGCGGCGTCGCCGCCCTCCGCGATGCACACCCCGCCCAGAGCGCAGCGCTGGGAGGCGACGCATGCAGGGCTGGAAGCGAAGAAGTTGCATTGGCGACGACAGACGCGAACGCCCGAGTCGCGCACGCAGATGCTGCCAGCGACGCAGCCCGTGCCAACGTCCGTGTCGGCGCAGGCGGCGCCATCAGCGGTGGTGCCCTTTTGGAAGCACGCGCCCTCGGTTCCGTCGAGCAGGTACGGCACGCAGTCGTGAGTGGATGCGCAGCCGGTGCCTGTGGCGTAGGGTGTGCATTGCGGGTAGCAGGCGCCCACTGCCGCGCTCGGGACCTGGCCCAAGCAAGCCTCATTGTTCGGGCACTGGCTCGTGGCCGTGCACTGACCCGCTTGGCACTGGAATGTCTTGGGGTTGCAGATCATCGTGGCGGGGTTGGAACACTCTTCTGCGTTCTGGCAACCCGTGGTCCCGCCGGTTCCGCCGGTGCCACCCGTGGCGACGCCACCCGTGCCACCCGTGCCACCCGTAGCAACACCACCGGTTCCGCCGGTCGCAACGCCACCTGTACCACCCGTGGCGACGCCACCCGTGCCACCCGTAGCGACACCACCACTGCCGCCCGTGGAGCCACCGGACCCTCCGGTACCACCCCCGCCGCTTCCGCCGCTTCCGCCGCAGACGGTCAGATAGTCGCTGCAGCAGTCGCCCAAGCTCAAGCAGCTGGAATCGCAGAAACACGAGCCAGAGGGATCGCCCAAGCCGCAGTTGCCAACGCAAGTGCCGCCGCCGGAGCTGCCGCCGGTGCCGAAGCCTCCCGTGCCGAATCCGCCGGTGCCGAAGCCTCCCGTGCCAGCGCCACCGCTGCCACTTGCTCCACCCGTGGCCGTTCCGCCGGTGCCCACAGCGCCCGTGCCGCCGGTTGCCGCGCCTCCGGTGCCCACGTTGCCCGTGCCGCCGGTCGCCGTGCCGCCGGTGCCCACGTTGCCCGTGCCCCCGGTGCTGATAGCTCCCGTGCCTCCGGTCGAGAAACCGCCAGTGCTGAAGCCTCCGGTACCAGTTCCGCCGGTGCCGAAGCCGCCGAAGTTGCCCGAGCCACCCGTTCCAATCGTGCTGTCGTCCTCAGACGCACACGCCATTGCGACGCACGCGAAACCCATCGCAGCTGACCAACCCAACTTCTTCAACGTCATTGTTTAGCCTCCCGAAAAGCGGGGCAGGGCTACCGTCCAGAGCACGTGTCGTCAAGCTGAAGGTGTAGGTTTATGTCGGATTCGCGCCTACATTCCGTCCACGTTGGAAAATCAGTCGTTCCTGGGAATTCCTCTGCGAGGTTCAAATCCCGAATCGGAGTTCAGCGCTGACGTTCAAACTGTAGACCGCTTCGTCTTTGGTGATCCAAGCGGCGGGGGCTAGAGGGCTCAGGGACAGTTCGGTGGTGTCGTCGAAGGCGTAGGCGAAGCCGGCGGCAACTTGGAGGACTGGGCCGTTGTTGGGCAGGTAGCCGGGTGAGAAACTGAACGGCAGGGACCAGCCGCTGCCTAGCTCGACGGCATGCTCGAGCACGACGGACGGCAGCACGTTGTGTGCGCGGCCATCGCGGCCCTTGAGGTTGGCGTAGGCGAGTTCGAACCCGACTGATGTGGATGACGCGAAGACGGTGTCGAGGCGAGCGTGCACCAGGTGGTTGTAGAAGCCGGCACCCGAGAGACCGATGGCGCCTTCGGTGCCCGCGGCTAGGCGCAGGCTGGGGGAGGTGAAGGCCGGTTGGTTGGGATCGATGGGCTCCGGTGGCTCGACCTCGGGCAAAAGCTCCGCCAGGAGCTTGTCCGTCGCGGCGAAGAGCTGCGACGGAGATTCTGAAGCGCTGAGTTCGTCGGAGTCGCCATCGGGCGTGGTGACGAAGATGCGGAGCCGGTACTTGCCCGGTTCGACGCTAACGCTCGCGAACACACCGCGCTCGGCGCCGACACTGCGCACCAACTGTGCCGCGACCTGAGGCGTGATGCCCTGGCTCCCTTGGCTCGTCGCAGGTGGCGCGTGGAGCCTTTCAGGAGGCAGAGGCACGTATCCGAGTTGTGCTGCGCGCCTTCGCAGCGCATGGGTCAGGTCCGCTGCGAGTCGCGGGTCTGCGCCCATGGGCAGCACATCGAAAACCGCGATCCTGGGACCCGTGGGTATCGCCGGCCTTGGCCCGCCGGGTTGGGTCGAGGTGGGCGTGGGTGAGGGCTGTGGAGTCACGGGCTGCGGCGCGGCCATTGGCGGGGCAGGCGGCGGAGTGGGTTGCGGCGCAGGTGGCGTGCTGGCTGGCGGCGCAGGCGCGGGCGGTGCTGGGCTCGGAACCGACGCGGTGTTGGGGCCGGCGGGAGCAGTCGTGGGCGGCGGCGCTTGCGCCACTGCCCCGCTCGAGAGTAAGGCCAACGCGGCCGCGACTCTATGAGCTACGATCTTCATCGCGTGCGACGTGCCCACGCAAGTGCGAAGGCCATGAGCCAAGCCAACCAAACGGTGTGAGATTTCTCGGCGGGTGCCCTCACCGCGCAGCCCTCGAAGAAGGGCGGTTCCACGGTTTCGGTGCAGACCTCGGTTGCTCCGCTTGCCGAAGCCTTGCCGGTCAGATCTCGGACGATGGCGGCAAAGCAGACGTCTCCGGCACCGTTGCCGATGGTCTGCTTGATGTAGACCGAGTTGCCAGCCGTGGGAAGCCGGCGCACGCTGACGGGCTTTGGTGCGGCCAAACCCGGACCCCGAGTTTGGAATACGACAAGCATCAGCGAATCTCGACCGCCGTCGTCGCTCGCAGGGTCCAGCTCGAGGTCGAAAACGTAGCGCTTCTCCAAGCGATCTGTGCAGTCGTCCTGGTCTCGGGTTACGTCCCAATCGACGCTGCGCACACCAGCGAAGTCAGGCGGTGCTTCGTCACTGTTCGAGCCGACGCGGAATGTGACGTCCTTGCCTCGACCCAGATTTGCAGTGCCAAAGCCGCGCAGGCGCGGCCAACTCACGGTGTAGGACTTGCCGGAGACCAACGCGTCGGGTGGATCGATACTCAGCAAGCCCTCCGTGGAGTCGAAGCTGCCTTTCGCCGTAACCGGCGCATCGCCCTCCGCCGTGAAGGTGATGTCCTCGTTCACGTACTCGGCGATGGTGGCGTAGCGGGCAAAAAGGCGCGCGTTCGTCGGGACGTTCTCGGCGCCATCTGGCGGGACGGCATCCAGCAGGTCGGGCCGCCCGCACGGCGCTGCGCCTGCGGGGGCGGGAAGCAGTACGGCCGCTAGCAGGGCGCAGGAGCTCAGGGCGCGCACGTAACGTCGTCGCACTGGCCAATCATCTCCGTAGTGTTGCCATCATCGTCGAGATCGAACTCGTCCAGGCAACAGTAGCCGGCATCCAGGCAGCACTGTTCGAGCGCTTTGGAGTACTTCTTGTCCTTCGCAACGGCTTTGCATTCTGGCGGCGGGTCTTGTTCCTGGCACTTGCCAAAGGACTTGCCGTCGGCTGTACATGTCTGCTCCGCCCAATACTTGCAGTAGGAGATAAAGCAGATGCGCTGACTGCCGGGCATACAGGTCTCACAGCGCCGAGGGCACTCACTCATCTTGCCGGAAATGCAGTAGCTGTAGCCGCCATCCTGACACGGCACTGCGGGCACCTCGTCTACCAGGCCGTCGCAGTCATCGTCTGTTCCGTTGCAGATTTCTTCTGTGGGCACGCAGGTGTTGGGGCTGCCGCCTTCCGCCGCGGTGCCTCCGGTGCCGGCCTCCAGTGCGGGGAGCCCGGAATCCTCGTCGATGAACTCCTCGCCCTCGAGACCCAGACCGCTCCGACCGCACGCCAGGGCAAGCATGACCAAACCGAGCGCGCCCACTGTCGATAGCCGCTGGAACACGACGTGAATACAAGCAGGAGCCATTCCAACTTGCCCCATGCGCTTTCCAACGTAGCAGCCATGCACCAGGATGACTATCCTCGGCCCTGCGTGCCTGCCTTTATCCGCAGAACAACGCTGGTTTTGCGTTGTGCCCCCTTGGCTGCGGCAATGTTGTTGGCAGTAGACGCGGGGGCGCAGGACACTCCCGACGCGGGAGCCAGTAGTGGACGGAACGTTACTGGGGAGGGTGACTCGGGCTTCACACCCGGGCCTGCCCCGCCGGCGGCTGCTCCGCTGAAGGCCCCTCCGCCACCGCAGCCGGAGACCGCTGCGACCCAGCCGTCAGCGCCTCGCTACGTCGCTCCAGCGACAGCTCCGGCCCAGCCCTCGCCCCCCTATGTCGCCCCGGCCTACACGCCTCGCCTAGGCGCAGCGGGCTGGAACCAGTCGCGACAACGACGCGGCCCGAGCCGCAGTCGCGTGGGCGATGCTCACCTCGACCGGATCGTGATCCAACCCACGGCGATGACCCACCCTGAGGGCACGTTCTACATGTCGTCGACGGACATCGTTTTCCTGCAGTTGGGTTATGCCGTGACGGACAGCACTCAAATCACGCTGAGCGGCACGCCGCCCCTTGGCGAAGATGCGATCTTCCCGTTGGACCTGAGTTTGAAGACGACTCTGCTCGCTGAGGGGCCTGTGCGCGTCGCGGCCATCGGCGCCCTCACGGGTCTATTCGGTTTCGAGGAAGGCGGGTTCGTGGTTGGGCGTGCTGGGGGGGTCACGCAGCTGTGCTTCGACCGCGCGTGCGAATCGAGCGCGAGCGTTGCCATGACAGCGCTATTGGCTGGCCCCGCCTTCGTCACAGTGCCCGGTGTCGGCATCATATGGCGGGTTGCGAGTTGGGGCGCCGTCCTATTCGAAGCGGATACGCTGATGCCCATCGGGAGTGAGGCCGGCGAGTATCATGGCGTTGCGGTTTCCGCGGGTTTTCGGTTCCCCTACCGCACCTGGGCGCTAGACCTGACCCTGCTAAGACCCCTAGACGTGGACGAACCGCCCCCGGTGGTGCCGTTGCTGACGTTCACTTATCGCTTCTTACCCTGACGCCCATCGCCGGGTGGCGCTGGGCGCCCCGCACGTGGCGCGGCGCCTGAGGTCGAATCAGCTGCAGGTCGGAATGCCGCCGGTGGTGCCCGGGCCGCAGGTGCCCTTGCGCAGAGCGTTGGTCTGCACGTTGGCGTCAGCCTCGCAGATGTAGCCCGTGGGGCATTCTGAGTTGCAGTCGCAAAGTACTGAGCAGGCGCCAACGTCGCCGCTCGTTGCTGCTTGGTCGAACACCAGCCCGCACAGCGCGTTGCCCTTGGTCCCAGGGCCCGCCCAACCGCAGGCATTCGGCGCGCCCACTACGCACAGCTGGCTGCAGAAGCGGGAGGTCGTGCCCGTAACCCCTACACAGAAGCCCTGACATTGGCCCGCTGGCGTAGACGTGCAGCTGGCCCCCAACGCGCTACCGGTCGGCGGTGTCGTTGAGCAAAGCCCCGTGTTCGGGTTGCAGATCATTCCAGTCGGGCAATCCGCGGACACCGCGCAAAGCGCTGAACACGCCGCGAACGTTTGGTGGCACATTCCGTCCGTGGCGCAAGCCTGACCTGCGGGACAGGTATTGCCAGTGCCGCACGCACCCAGCGACGCACCGCGTAGGTACGTGTTGCAGCCGACCTCGGAGCGCCCATGGCACTTGCCCGGGCCGAACGGAGTTCCAATGACGCAGCCCTTGAGACAATAACTCTTGGTTCCGAAGGGGATGCACTCGGCGGTGGGGTCGACGCCCGTGCAGTCCGTTGGGGTAGTGCATTCCTTAGAGCAGTATCCCTTGGCGGGACCCTCGCCGTCCCAGGCTCCTGAGTTGGGGAGAATGCACGTCAGGCCTGCGCCACACTCGGCGTTGCTCACGCAAGCGCTTGCGAGCTGACCGTTCGGGATTGAGCCGCCGCTGCCGCCAGAGCCGCCAACCGCGCCAGAGCCGCCAACCGCGCCAGAGCCGCCAACCGCGCCAGAGCCGCCGCTGCCACTAGAGCCGCCAACTGCGCCAGTTGCGCCAAACCCGCCGACAGCGCCGCTGCCGCCAAAGCCGCCGAAACCTCCAGCCGCGCTGGACCCGCCAACTCCGCCAGAGCCAGCGTTTCCCCCGAACGCCCCAAAGCCACCGTTGCCTCCGACGCCTCCCGAATCGCTGGTTGCGCAAGAGGAGGAGACCGAACCACTCAGAGCCGCTAGCAAGCCGATGCTCAAGCAAGATATAAGACGATTCATTGCAACCACTCCCTTTGGCTTTCCTAGCATGGCGGGAACTCCCAGGCCATGCACCACTACCGCCAGCGTTCGATGCCCCAGTGTATCGGATTATTCAATGATTCTCCGAGGGTGTAGGCTTGTCAGCCGCCACGAGCTTCTCGCAGCTTGCGTAAATGCTCTAGGTAGGCGTCGATGTTTGGGAATGCGCCAACGGGCAACAGCCGCCGCTTGGTCGGTGTCGTCGGAGACTCCTCGAAGCCGAAGGCGTCGCTCCAGTCCAAATTGAGCATGCGTTGGGCTGGCCGTTTCTCGGCCCGGGCAAGGCTCTTGGAGGAACTCTGACCCAGACACTCCGTGTACCACTCCAAGGGTGCCACTGGTGGCTCGGTTTGGCCGGAGTCTTCCTCGGGAAGCGCTGGCGTCTCTACGCCGAGTATGTCTGCAAGCTCTGGTACCAGGTATGCGGGCAACCAGTCGCTGAACCCGATGCGCCAAACCAAAACGAATGGGGGAAGCTGCTCGTCGCTCACCCTGCGTGCCAGTTCACCCAAGGCGATGGGTTGTTCGGTACCGTCGAGGTCCACCCATCGCCATGAGCCGGCTCTTGTTGTGGCGGGGCGCGCCATGACCGCGGAACATAGCACTGCCTCGGAAGAACTGGCGTGCGCGGTGAACAGGGCAGTGCGAGTCGAAAGAAAATACGGAAAAAGCCGGGCGCCCATCTCTTGCGGCCGAGGTGGGACGGGACCTCGATGGGCGCCCGGCGGGGGAGGTCGAGTTCGTTGCTGGTTTCAGCGCTTCGCGGTGTACTGGCAAGTGGCCAGCCCCAAGGTGTCCGTGCAAGTGCCCATCAGGGTGTCGCCACTGAGGACGCCCTGGCAGGTTCCCGTGAAGCCGGCGAAGGTGACCGAACTGCCGCCAACGCTTCCGGTGTAGGAAGCTGCACCGTTGTTGCATTCGAAGTTGGCGGTGCAGCCGGTCTGCGTGACCTTGCACGCG
This sequence comes from Polyangiaceae bacterium, assembly GCA_965222375.1. Taxonomy (GTDB): domain Bacteria; phylum Myxococcota_A; class Polyangia; order Polyangiales; family Polyangiaceae; genus JACKEA01. The sequence continues at coordinate 134,202 of CBDCTZ010000015.1, read as the reverse complement.
GTGATGTCGCAGCTGCCTGTGACCACGTAGCTGCCGCTGACATCCGCGCAGCCGGGGTTGCCACCGCCGCCGCCGCTGCCAGGTGTGCCGGCGCTGCCCCCGCCAACCCCAGGAAGGCCGCCGCTGCCGGGCGTGCCCGCGCTGCCCCCGCCAACCCCAGGAAGGCCGCCGCTGCCGGTGGTGCCGCCGGCTCCGCCGCTAGCCGACAGGATGCACTTGTCGACCTCGGCGCAGCTCGCGGAATTGATGCATTCGGCGCGCTGGAGATTGCCGCCGGTGCATGGTCCGTTGATGGCAAGTACCGAGCCCGGCTTGCAGTCGGAGTAGCGCTGCTCCGCTGCGGAGCAAGCGTCGCCGCCGCTTGCAGCCCCGGCACCGTCGTCGCCGCTGTTGCTGCTACAAGCCAAAGTACTGCCCGCGGCAAGCGCGAACACGAGAAGGATAGAGCTTCGCAAAGTCATCGGATGTCTCCTGTGATGTGCGCCGTTGAGCGCGTGACGAAGCGTTGTCATCGCAACCCGCGTGCCAGGGGCACGACCCGCCCAAGTGCCGCACTTTCGCGGGCTTTCTTCGTGCGGGTCGATGGGAGATGGAGGGTGGCGCCCCGCCAAACCGGAAGGGCGAAGACCGCCGAGATCGTTCGGTGATCCTCGGAGACCAGCGCACCCCCTACGTCGTCACTTCGCAATCGTCTGGGTCGGCTTCTTGAGCTGTTTCGCTCTTCGCACCATGCCCAGGAATTCGCGCCGATAGCCGTGGGGATCGCTGCTTTCCGCGCCCTGCGCCAGCTCCTTGACCAGGCTGAAGTTTGCATTGCCAGCGTGCTTGGAGTTCCTCAGCAGCATGCCAAAGGCCGCCACGCTTGCCGAAAACCGGAACGCCTTGCTCGTCTTCGCGAGCGGCAGGCTCTTGGCCTGGATCACATGGGACAATAGCTTGCTGGTATCGCCCTGGGGGGCCTTGTAGCGGAGTTTTACGGCCATCAATTCGCCGCTGTCTTGGGCGGAGCTCGCCGCTGCAGGCTTCTGGTACTTCAGCGCGTCTACTGAGCCCGCCGACGAGGGCACGCCTACTGGGACAACCTCGTATAGTGCTGTGACGGAGTGCCCGGCGCCGATATCGCCCGCATCCTTCTTGTCGTCGTTGAAGTCTTCATTGGCGAGCATTCGGTTTTCGTAACCGATGAGGCGGTACGCGCTGACCCACTTCGGGTTGAACTCGACTTGGATCTTCACGTCCTTGGCGATAGTCACCAGAGTCGCGCCAGCTTGCTGCACCAGCACTTTCCGCGCCTCGGCGATGTTGTCGATATAGGCGTAGTTTCCATTGCCCTTGTCGGCGAGCTTCTCCAACGTGGAGTCCTTGTAGTTGCCCATGCCGAAACCGAGCACGGTCAGGAATACTCCACTCTTGCGCTTTTCTTCGATCAGTCGTTCCAGAGCGGCTGGGCTACTCACGCCGACGTTGAAGTCGCCATCCGTCGCCAGAATCACGCGGTTGATGCCGTCCTTGCGGAAGTTCTGTCGCGCGACTTCGTAGGCGAGTTTGATGCCCTCGCCGCCATTGGTGCTTCCGCCCGCTTCCAAGCGGTCCAGGGCGTCCAAGATCTTCGTTTTCTGCGTAGCCGGCGTGGACGGCAACACCTGTCCACTCGCACCGGCGTAGACAACGATTGCGATGCGGTCTTTTTGGGTCAGGTTCTCAGCGAGTTCCTTGAGGGAGCGCTTGAGCAGGGGCAGCTTGTTCGGCTGTCCCATGCTGCCGGAAACGTCTAGCAAGAAGACCAGATTTCGCGCCGGCATGTCCTTGGTGGCGAGTCGTTTGCCCTGCAGCCCGATGTGTACCAATCGGTGGGCGGGCTTCCACGGCGCCGCGGAGACTTCCGTCGTCACGCTGAAGGGTTCGGAACCCGTTGGATCTGGGTAGGCGTATTCGAAGTAGTTGATCAGTTCTTCGATTCGCACCGCGTCCTTGGGGGGCAGCTTGCCTTGGGCCAAGAATCGGCGCGTGTTGGCGTAGGATGCCGTGTCTACGTCGACGGAAAACGTCGACAGGGGGTTTTGGGCTACGGAGAGAAATGCGTTTTCCGCAATCTTGTCGTAGCTCTCGGTGTTGGGCTCGTGGTCCGCTTCCATGGGCGCCGAGGCGGACTTGGAGACGGCCATCCCATTCGCCTGGTAGTAGCCCGGCGCGGCCACAGTTTCCGGGCTGGCCGGACTTCCGCCGAAGGCTCCCCCGCAGGCCACCGCGATGCTGCACAGGCCTGCACCCCCCAAAACCAACCCGCCAAATGACCCAAGCTTGCTGATGTTTCTCATGTGCTTCCCTCAAGCCCAACGCTCCAAAATACCGGCGCTTACACCCTCGGCCCGACTCGGCTCGCTCAGGTTTCGCCAACCCGGTTGATGAAACACGCTGCTGCCCGGAAGATTGGGAGATGTGGCTACGTAATGGGGGCATGTCGACGACCAATGGCCCCATTGGGCGCCCCATCGCCCGCTCGAACGACCTGATCCTCTCCCGTAGAGCCCTGGTTAGCCTCGGCGCGTTGTCGTCGCTGACGGCTGCCTGCGAGGCCATCGGATTGAAGGCCACCGTCGTCACGACCAAGACCGAGAATGGCAAGACGACGACCCGCGTCCGTGAGGCCAAGAACTGGGAAGAATTCGAGTCAGCCATGGGCGAAGTGGCGACGGACTTCAGCGACTTCGCGAAGAAGGTTGGCGCCACGACCACGGAGCTGGTCAAGAAGTTGGTCGATGTGCCGCCCCCTGGCCAGGTGGAGCTGGGCCAGCTGGCGGCATCTCTGAAGCCCTTCGAGGGCGACGTGCGCTACGACTACATCAAAGTCGCGCGCATGAACCCCAACGCCGAATACAACTTCAAATACGTACAGGTTGGGATGCCCGAGTACGACAACTTCTTCCGAGCTTCGGCAGAGATGTACGGCGCGGCGTATCAGCTGATGGAGACCGGACGCCACGTGCACCTGGCCAAGTACAAGGTCAAGGGGGAAGACCCTCCCTCGGATGTCGAACGTGGCGATCGCAAGATCCGCAAGGCGGAGGTGGAGAGCGCTCTCAAGGATATCGAGTCGAGCGTGGCGGACGGCTCTGACAAGATCACCAAGCTGTGGATCAGCGGCGCCGAGCTGGGCGCGCAGCTAGCCGCCAAAGCGGCCGAAACCGCTCAAACTGGCGTTGCGTTGATCGCAAGCGCCCCGACCCAAATCTTGAACCCCAAGCTGGTGCTTCACCTCGGGCTGATCGTGAAGGGCCTGGAGCAGAGCGTCAGTATGGTGAAGGACACCGGCAAGGTGCTGGGCGAAATCGTCGCCTGAGCCGGGCTACACTGAAAACAGCTTCGCGAAGGTCTGCGAGAGCCTTTCGTGAGCTTCGTTCTTCAGAGGCGTGCCGTGAGCGGGCAGCAAGTGGCGGAAGGTCAAGGCCTCGAGGCGCTTGAAGTCCTTCGCCTCGGGATTGCACGACTGCCGCCAGCCCGGACCCACATTGGCTGGGGTGATGAAGCCGAACTGGGTCATCATCTGCGTTGACTCGGGGCTGAAGAAGCGGTCGGCCTCCGCCCAGTTTTGCAGGCTGTCACAGGAGACCAGGATGCCGCCCTCTCGTTCGATGAGCAGCAGCCCCTCGGGTTTGTCCGAAGTCTCGAACGCAAATAGGGAACAACCGTTGAAAGGAAGCGAGCCTGCGCTCAGTTCAGTGTCGGTTGCATGCCCCCCCTCATGCTCCATGCCCGGAAGGGCCCACTGCTTCGCGCCGTAGCGCTGCTTGTAGAACGCGTCGTCCATGCCGTGGAAGGCACCCAGCTTGACGACATGTGCCACTTTGCCCAGTGCGTCCAAAGCCTTTAGACCCGCGTCGTCCAGCCGCACCGTATTGACGAGGGTGAGCTCTTCACCATCTCGCACGATGGTCATGTTGCGGCTGAACTGGAATTGCGTCCCCTGGAATTTGGGCTTGGTCGTGCCAGTCACAAAAAAGATGTTCGGGAACACTTCTTCGATTTCGCCATGGGGCATCGCGTCGGGCATCTCGCTCATGGGTCGTCCTCCAGTTGGGACGCGCAGCCTAACATGGCACCCTAGATGCAGATCCCCCCGCCCTCGATGTACTGGCCGACTGGATAGCAGCCCTTTCCGGGAGCGCAGTCGTCCTTGGTCTTGCAGAGCACGTAGTCGCATCCGATCGGTTGCGCTTCGCACTCCGCGGTCACGCTGACCCCACAACAGACCGGGCGCTCGGCTGGGCAATCACTTGGTGCGGTGCACCTCAGGTCAAGGGCGCTATCGGGAGAGGCTGCGTCGGGGGTGCCTCCGTCCTGAGCGTCTGCGCTCTTGTTCGCGTTCCCTTGGGAGCTTCCGGGTTCGCCGGAAGAATATTCGTCCAAGGACTGGGTCAACGTGCACGCGGATAACAATGCGGCCGCCGCGGCGGCGAGCAGTGTGGCGCCCGGTCTGCTCATGGCGGGGCCCGCCCCACCAGCCGGCGGTGGGGCGGCAGCCAGCTGGTGGGGGCGATGTACGAAAAGCTGGGGGATGTCTTGCTGTCGTGCGGCTCTGGCTTTCATGAGCCGTGGGCAGAGCAAAGCCCGCGCCAGCGCGTTGTCTTCTCGCAAGGTGGCGATTGGCACATCGGGGAAGGAGCCCTTGGGCCATGGCGTATCAAGCTCGCATGAGATTTCGATGCATTGGACTGCTGGGGCTAGCGCTGGCTGCGTGCACGCCAGCGACCGAGCAGGGGTCGAATCCGACGGGCCCGAGTCGCTTCACGGGAACGACGGGGCAGAGCGACCCCGCCGCTGCCGCCAAGTTCTCACCGGGCACCCAGGTGGTGTGTCGCTGGCGCGGTGGGCGCAGCGAATACGCTGGCGTCGTTGCGGAGATCCGTGAGGGGCGGCTGTTCGTTCACTACAACGACGGCGATCGGGAAAACATCACTCCGAGCCTGTGCCGTCGCGGCACGACTCCCGCCAGGCCCGCGCCGATAGTGCGAAGTGCCCCGACGACCGGGCCGTCGGATCCGCCGGGTTTGTCACCGTTCCGGCAGGATGACCGCGTGGCGTGTCGCTATCGGGGCGGGCCTCACGACTTCACAGGAACCGTGGTCGGGATCGAGGATGGGCGCCTGCACATCCACTACGACGACGGCGACGAAGAGAAGATCACCCCGGGGCTATGCGTGCTGTTCAAGCGTCGTAGTGATCAATCTGCTGCGCCGGCGCCTACCGCGGCTAGGCCGGGGGTCGCAGGACCCGGAGCTGATGGGCCGACTGCGGGCGCCCGGTAGGGGAGCCGCGATCGCCTGCCGCACCGATGTTGCGCCCATTGCTGCAGGGGCTGACGTCGTAGACGAGCGCCCGCCCGAATTGCGCGCTCTAGGGAACGGGGTCGACGCCAATCGACATCACCCGGAGCTCATCGATGACGCCCCCCGGAGATTGGTCGCCGGAGGCGCCCGAGTCTCCCACCGTGAAGTGGAGGTCCGAAGTCGCCTTGGGCAGGAGGTTGCCGCTTAAGTCCGGTTTCTGCTGGTCTGGTGTGGTCGCCAGTCCGTCAAGGTACACGCCGGCGTCGAGTTTGGCGTCCGGCTCTTGTTCCCAGTTGACGGTGAACCGGGTCCACTTTCCCGGTGAGTATGATCCCTTCGTGTACAGAATCGTGACCGCCTCGTTGGCGGTCAAGGCGAACTCGCTGTAGTTCGAAGTCTTCTTGAACTCGAGCACCACTCCGCTTGGGGACGTGATCTGGAAGAACACGTGTTCGGCGGGAGAGTTGCTGTCGTGGTCGGGCTTGAAGCAGAAGTCCACGGCGCCTTTCTGCGGGTCCACGACGGTTTCGGTCTTGTTCTTGTCGTAGGTTGGATAGCTGAAGGCATGGCCTTCCGCGTTGAGAACGACACCTCCTCCGTACGGCGTTTGCGCAAAACTCGGCGTGAACGCTCCTAGCGCCAGCACCTTCGGGCCCTTCTTCGGCACCTGGAGTTGCCCGATGTCGTTCAAGGTCGAGTGGAACTGGAGGTCCCCTGGGATCTTGAACTGGCCATTCCCGCACTTTGCTTGAGCGCCGCCCACGCCCCCCGTTGCCGCACCAGCGGCCCCTCCCGAACCTGCACTTCCGCTCGAACCTGCGCTGCTGCCCGCGCCAGCGGTTGCGCCCGTGCCCGCGCTACCGCCTGCTTGCGTGACGGAACTCTTGGACTTGGATGAACACCCGCCAGTGAGCCCAAGGCCCAGGCAAATCAAGAGTATGCTCGGGAGATGCACTGCGCCCCAGGTAGCACGCGTTTTGGCGTCGCGCGCCGGCAGCTTGGTCGTAGCGCTGGCCAAGTTGGGCGACCCGAAAGTGCGCGTGGGCCCTCCGGCTGCGGCCGGCGGGCGCAGCCAAGGGGGGCCGCGGCGGCGCAGGCGTAGCCGAGCACGCCGCACCGGGCCGGGAGTTGCCGCGCGGGGGGCAACCCATCCAACCTTTCCGGCGGCAAGGGGTGGCTGCGCGGTGTCGAGCGCCTGTGGTGCGACGGCACGGGCAAGAAGCGGCCATCGCGCGCGCTGCTAGCGGCCGGAGTACGAGCTGCTAGGCTCCGCCTCGCATGCAGACACGATGGGTATTGGGACTCTGCGCACTGTGCGCAGCTTGTGGTGGTGAAGACAATGCGGGCCTGTTCTCTTCTAGGGGGAGTGCGGGAACCGGTGGGAGTAGTTTTGGAGGCGCGAAGTCGTCAGGGGGTGCTGCGGGGGCAGGCGGAGCTGGTGCGGCTTCTGGGGGCACGGCCGGAGTGGCGACGGGTGGTGGCGCCGGTTTCGCAACGGGCGGCTCGGGCAATGTGGGCACCGGCGGCGTCAGCACGGGTGGTAGTGGCAATGTCGGAACTGGCGGCGGCGGCGGCAATCAAGGGCAGCCGTGCAAGAAAGACTCGGAGTGCGTACCGCTGCTCTGCAACTCCAAGCTCGACACCTGTCAGCCGCCCCTGCCCAATGGTGGCGCTTGCAATTTCGACGACGAGTGCGTGAGCGGTCTGTGCAATTCGAAGCTGGACCAATGCGGCCTTCCGGGCCCCATCGGGGCGCCGTGCAACTCTGATGACGAGTGCTTGAGCAAGCTGTGCAACTCGAAGACGGACCAATGCGCCGTGCCCGGCCCGGTTGGGACGCCATGCAACTTTGGCGACGAATGCACCACCCAATTGTGCAACTCAAAAATGGATCTCTGCGCGCTCCCTGGACCCTTGGGGACGCCGTGCAACTTCGACAAGGAGTGTCAGAGCGGACTGTGCAACTCGTCCCTCGATGTTTGCGCGGAACCGGGGCCGCCTGGCACTCCGTGCAACTTCAGCAAGGACTGTAAGAGCGGGACTTGCTACCAGAAGAAGTGCAAGTAGCTAAGCGACGGACGCTTCTGGACTGAAGGCGTCCACTACTTTGGCGTGCAGCTCTTCGGGATTGCGCCGCCGCAGTCTGCCTCGGGGCAACCCAGGTCGGGACCACCGGTGCTCGTCAGATCCATCGCGAACCCGCAGGTGCCGCTTGGAGTGCAACAACCCGAAAACTCGATGTTGGTCCCGGTCGGCGTCGAGTTGGGAATCACGAACTTTGGGCAGTTGGCGTCCAAATTGCCCGGGCTGTCTAGCCCGTAGCATCCGGAGATCAGGTTGGCAGCAGCTGCTAGTGTGCTTCCGATTTGGATACCGCAGCGGTCCTCGAGCAAGCCCGCGCAGCACGGATTCACAGGGAACGTGACGCCGAGCGTGTAGCTCGTGCAGGCGCCGGGCCCGCAGGTGCAGCTTGCGCTGGAGCACGCCGACCCCCCCGTGGGTTTTGGCCTGCAGTTCGCACTTCCACCGCTCCCTGCACTTCCACCGCTCCCTGCACTTCCACCGCTCCCTGCACTTCCACCGCTCCCTGCACTTCCGCCTGCGCCGGCGGCAGCGCCAGTACCTGCTCCACCCACTCCTGCCGAGCCACTTGCACCACTGGTTCCGCCGGTAGCGCTCGTGCCCCCGGTCGCGGCGCCGCTGGCGCCGCCCAGGGATGCGTCTGCGGCGCTGTTGCCTCCAAGCAGATCGTCATCCGTGGGTGCGAGAATGGAGCACGCGCTCGCCCCGACTGCGGAGCTCAGACATACCGCGCGAAGCAAGCGCATCATCTGGTTGACGAGTGTAACACGCGCCGGGGCGGCTCGACACTCACGCCCTGGGTGCACTGGCAGGCCCGCTTACTCCTTGCAGCAGATCACACCGCCGAATTGCGAGCTGTCTTTCGTGACGTTTAGCGCTTCGGCCAGTGGGTCGCTGCCGCAGTCCCACCCTGGAGTGCCGCTGCATTCGGCGATGACGAAGTATCTGTTCAGTGGTGCGCAGCTACCCGGCGTCGGCGAGCCTACGCCCTGGCCGCAACCGACAACATTGTTTTGCTGGTTGGCTCCGCCGAGGCCACAGCTGGTGGCGAACGTGTCCATGGCTTCGCGCACAATCCAGAGTCCGTTGTTCGCGTCCGCCGCACAACCCGACGGGCTCTTGCTGCCCAGTTCGTTCTTCCCGGCGCACACATCCCAGCCTTGAGCGCACAGATCGGCGACGCTGCAACCTATGCCGGTCGGATTGGCGCCCGTGTTGCCAGCCGCCCGGTTGCATGCCGGCGTCATCGACGAGCCGGATAGAACGCCTGGCACGGTCCAAGCCCCAGAGCAACCCGCGACATCTTTGTAAAGCGTTTCGCTCTTGAATGTTTCCCGCGTGCCGTCGGAACAGCCGGTTGCCGATGTGCCGCCCGTGCCGCCGCCGGTTCCGCCCGTCGCGGCTCCGCCGCTGCCGCCGGTTGCGCTTGTTCCACCCGTGGTGCCAGCTGCGCCACCGGTTGCGGATACTCCACCTGCGCCCGCTGCGCCACCCCTCGAACCCGCTGCGCCCCCGCTCCCTGCAGTGCCTGCCGCGCCGCCGCCACCCGCACTTCCGCCTGTCCCGCTGCCTGCTGCCGCGCCTGCCAGCCCGCCGCTGCCCGCACTGCCACTAGCGCCACCGGCCGAAGCGTCTGCAGCGCCGGAGCCGCCGAGCAGGTCGTCATCCGACGGCGCCAGAATCGAGCAGCCGCCCAGGGTGGAGACCACTATCAGACCTAGTGCGCGTTGCACGCCACTCATCGCCGGCGAGTGTAGCACGCGGCAATAACGCCAGCTGTGCTCAGAAGCCCATGACGGATAGGTCGAGCTGTCCAGCTTGCTGCGGTGGGCACCAATAGTAGTTGCTCGTGATGGGCCGTGTGAACCGAAACAAGGCGTCGGTCACGCCGTCGTCCAGCCCGACCATGCGTCGAAGTTGAGCTTCGAATGCGTCGAAAGACTTGCCGAAGGCCACGAACATCAGCCCTGAGGCTGAGGCTTCAATCCACGGCATGGAGCGACGCAGCACCCAGGCTTCGGGTTCGAAATTCTCTTGGGCGGTGCGCTTTACGTGGGCCGACTCCGGGGCGTCGTCGAGTTCCTCGTTGTCGCTTCGGCGGCGGCCAATGCTGTGGTCTTGCTCCAGGGTGGACATGGCTTCGAAGCGATCGAGGTTGTGTTGCCATCGCTGCACGGCGACGAAGCTCGAGCCGTCCATGCCCGAAGCGGCCCCACGGACCAGGGCAGCACTCTCGGCGCGTTCTCCCGTTGGGTTTTCCGTACCGTCCTCGTATCCAGTCAGATCTCGTCCGCCGTCGTGGAACAGGCCGTCCGTCGCGCTTTCCAATTGCAGAGCGTCCGAAAGCCCCTGCGCGATGACGCGCCCTTGATGCAGCAGCTTGCCTGCGTCGTCTCCACTCAGCCAAACCCACAGCGCGGCCGGCGTGGACGGAACCGAAACGCCCGGACCGGAGAGCACTGGGCTTTCCCGCAACCCCTCGACCTCCGCACCCAGTCGCGTCACCAAGCTGTGACCGAACCCAATGACCGCGTCGTCCAAAGGCTGCTGCTTGGCCAGCCTCTGTACGGCGTCGTGGGGATCGGCATTGGGGATGAGTCGAAAGGACAGGTAGCGGCTACGCGCGGGAAGTGGCGCGAGGATGCGAGGCTGTGCGGAACTCATGGCGGGCAGAACCTGAGCACGACTGCGGCCGGGACGCACGCCCATGTGTGATCTGGCCGAGAGAGCGCCCGGTGCATGCGCCGGTCTAGTTTTCTGCGCCCGCCAGGTGCTGTCGAATACACTGCGAGGGTGAGCCTTGTCGCGCAGAATTACCCGCGCCTTTCCGCGTACCTCTCGCGCCTACCCGATGGAGTGCTGTCCTATCCGAGACACCTCGTGAAGTGTTCCCTACTGCGGGGGCTGATATCGGAGTGCCCAGCAGGTGGGGATTCGAGCGGGCTTCCCGAGGAGGTGCGTCTGCTGCTGGGCTCACCACCGCCACCCAGCGTGTGGATCCCGGAGGTTCAGTTCGTCGCCGCACACTCGCCATCGTGGACATGCACCAACTCGAAGCCGAAGACATGTTGCAGCGAACCTATCGGGCCAATCGCAAGCTCACGGAGCCTCGGATGTGTCGTGCTCTCGCAAAGATGGCGACTCCGAGCCTGCCGTTGCGCGGAGCCAGCACGAGCTGGGGTTTCATCCACAAAGGCATTACCCTCCACGCCGACGTCGAGAACGCAGCGCTCTAGTCACGCTCCGGCATCCGCCGCATCTGTACCCGAGCCTAGCCCATCGCTCGGCCGCGATGGGCTTCAAGGCGGTACTGGAAGCTTCGAATGGCAGAAACCCACGTGCCGAGGTGCTGCGTTCTTCCGTCGACCACGCCCAGGTCCGCGTCAACTGGGAGTGAGTGCCGAAGGGCCCGCGGCCGGCTCTACTTCGCGGCTCATGTTCCTGGCCTCGTCGATCAGCAGGTAGGCGTGCCCGTCGCGACGCGAAAACGCGAAGGAGCCGAGGTTCGTGTAGCCTGCCTCCTCGGCTTCTACGTGGGTGTGTCCCAGGACTACGTGCTTTGCCCCCGTCAGCGCTCGCACGCGCTGCGCGCCGTTTCGAAGCAACAACTCGGCCTCCTCCTGGTAGCGACTAACGCCACCTCGAAGAGAAACAGCGAGGGTTATCAAGGAGGCGAGCGCAACCCCCGCCGCTGCGGCGTTGCCGGCTAGCGCGAGAGGAAGGGCAAAGGTCAGCGCTGCGGTGGGCAACGTGCGGTCGAAGTACAACCGGAGGAACGTATCGCGCGCATCTAGATGACGTGCGGGAAGCATGCTGTCGATGAGGGCGTCCAGGGCCCCCGGCGGCACGCCGACCTGTTCCGAGAAGGTCGCTATTTGTGCATGCGCCTTTTCGCGAGCACCGATCGCTGGGGCGACGTCTCGCGCTTCGAGGCAGAGCTGGGCAGCAACCCAGAAGTAGTGGGCAACGATTTTGGGGGCGCGAACGCCGTATCGAGTGAAGCAGGACACGAGCCCCGCGAGCGGCGTCGTGTGATGCTGATGCTTGAACCAGAGCGCCCCGCTTGGCGCGAGAAAGCGCCGCGTCAGCGCGATCCCCAACGGCTCGCAGTCGTGGGCTTCGGTGACCAGGGGATGCACGTCGGCATTGTCGGGGTCGTAGGCGTGACCGTGTTCGATGTGAATGTCGCCGCGCCGGACGAACCAGGGCACGACGGACAGGGGTTCCGGGCCTGCGAGTCGAAATGTGTCGGCGAGGGCGGCTCTGACCGGCGCGTCGCCCAAGGCAGCGTCGTGGTTGCCCAAGACGAACGTCACCGGGCTGCCCCGCGCCAAGCGGGCAGCGAGAACTCTGTGCAGGGCCGTATGAGGTCGAAAGTGAGCAGCGATCTGCTCAGCAGCGTCCGAGCGCCGCTTCAACAACGATAGATCTAGAGCGTCGCCTGCGATGATCACCTCGGCGTCCGGGTGCTGTTCGATTGCGAGGGCGAGAGCCCGGGAGACGCCTGGATTGCTTCCCGGCGAGAGGTGCAGATCGCTTGCGACGAGGAGCGGGCGCGGCATGCGTCTACGGTATGGCACCTCTGTGCGCCATCCGCGAGGCGCGCGCGTGACAAAATCGTGGATTGTGCGGCAAAGCGAGCTTTGCGGCGGCGCCCACGGAGGGCGATCCTGAGGCACAGCAGGTAGCTCGGCCGGAAATCAACTTCGGGCTCCATGCTTGAAGTGCCCCCATGAACGACGCTTCGTGGAAGGTCTATTTAGTCGCCATCGCCGCGCTGGCACAAGGGGGTATCGATCCCTGCAGCGTGATACGCCCGCGGGAAAAAGAACTTCCTTCGACAAAACTCGTCGACTCAGCAAGCGTCCAAGAGGGAAGCGCCCACTAGCGGTTGTGCTAAGTCGTATGTGACGCTACCAGTTGCCGTTTGGGTTGGGCGCTCGAGAAGGGGCGAGTAAGCGTGCAAGGAAGAATTACGAGTCTACGAGCTTTCATTTATCTGTTCCTGGCGGTGAGTGCAGCGCTTGCCGCGGGCTGCGACACCGCCAAGGGGGAGTCCGGCGGGCAAGGCATTCCGCCGCCGCCACCGAAGGTCATCAAGGGTGAGTGGACGCTGGAGCAACCGGATCCCTACGTGGTCGAACCCGGCATGCGCTTCGAGTTGGTGGTGACCGGCCTCAGCGTAGATCCAAGCGAAGTCGTGGTCTGGCTCGAAAACGACGTGCCCCTCTACCCCTACGCCATGCGGGTGTTGGAAGACGGCGGCGATGACAGCACCTTCGCTGACGACAAGCTGGCCTTCGACCAATTCGTGCCGTACGTCACTGCGGGCAGTCACTACGTCAGGCTGGGGACGCTCGACAAACCCTTCACTGGCGAAGCCCTGCTGCATGTGGTGATTCCCGAGCGCCGTTTGGCGAGGCAGGCGGTCGTCGATGTGATGGAGAGCGGGATGCATCGCACCATCGCAGGGCTGCGCAAGCGCACCGTGGGTTCCAAGGACGAAAACGTGAAGGGGCTGGCGGAATCTTATCTGGGCTCAGCTGGGTTCAGCGCTCTGTCCGAGGTTCTCGATGGCGCCGATGCCATCGCGGACACCTTTGGTGACGACTACGCGAAGCTCGACGACACGACGGAGAAAGCCGTTCAGTCAATGCTGTACCACACCGGTGTGCTGCATTGGGCGGAGCCGCGCCTCGACGAAATCTATGGTCTCAGCGGCGGACCCACGAGCGGGCTGAGTCACGCGAGTGGCATTGGGTCGACCTCCCAAGCGCTCAAGGTCACCGGGCCCTTCGATAGCGCGCGCCATTTGGTGCATCAGTCCTATTTTGAAATGGACTTGACTGCCGCGATTGCCGCCGCCAACGGCGAAGCGCTGGGTATTGTCGAGATAGCCTTCGCTGTGACGGGTGTGGGTGCGCCCGTCAGTGCGGCTGTCGCAGTCGTCAATGTTGTCAACGCCTTGGTCCAGGTGATCATCGACAATTTCCTGCCGACGGATCTCGTGTCTGTCGAGGCTCACGACCAACGCTCGGTGTTCGATGGAGAACCTGTCGGTTGGGTGTATTGGGGCACCTTCCAGCCGGAGAACGGAAGCGGCGATCCGCTGTCCATCGACACCCTGGTGGCCGAAGTCATTTCCGCCGCGATCCCTGGAGGCAAGGGAGTCAAGCAGATCGCCAAACTGAAAGAGGTGAAGCGCAAGGCCATCGAGGGATTCAAGGCCGTGTTTGGCACGATCCTGGCGCGTGCTGGCGTATCCATAGCGGACAAGCTCAAGCTGCTGGAAGCCACGCCCCCTGTGCCGGTGAAGATGGCGCTGAACATGCAGGCCTACAGCTTCAAGCTGTCGGACGTTCTGGAGAAGATCCCAGTACTCAGCGTCTTGGCAAATGGCTTGAAGCGTCTCGTGGACCTGGAGTTTTCGAAGGCGGCAGAACTGGACACCTCTACTGCGCCCGCCTGGGCCAGCGGGGCCACTCTCGAGTTCGACTATTCCAAGGACACCATCACGATCAGCGGTATCTCTTGGCCCGCCGGCACGAGCGAGGTCGATCTGGGCATGAACGCGACCCTCTTCGCCTACAAGACAAAGGAAAAGCTCTGGGGATTCGTACGCTACCCCGGCTTTGACGAAGTCAAGATTTCCCATGCGCCGGTGAAAGTCCGGGAGAAGACCGATCCGAAGAACTTCAACGAGGACAAGACGGACGAAGACTTCATCGTGCTCGACGTGTACTCGCCGCAAGACCCCGGTGGGAAGCCCATCAAAACGGACTACGTTGAAAGCGATACCGAGAAGAAGCGGGTGATGAACCTGAAGATCTCGGATCTGTTAGCGAACCCCAGCGACGTCGCGTCATACAGCGTGATGGTCAATGGCACCCAACAGGTCCCGGACACGCCCTTCGTTCCTCAGACCCAGGACGTGACACTGGAGCTGAAGCCCGGTCGCAATTCCGTCACGATCGTTGCGGAGACCGAACATCAGGCCACGCTAACCTTCGGCAAGCACCTCAAGGTGGGTGTTACCGTGCCGAGCATCAACGCTCACACGGTGAAACAGTTCTGGCTCGACGTGCCCGAGAGCTACACGATCTACATTTGGGTGCCGCCGGCGGTGCAGCTGTCGACGAGTCCGTAGTGTTCCGCAGTCATGCCCGACAGCGGCCGGGACGGCAATCTCGGGCCCTGGTCTTGGAATTCGGGTGCCTAGTTCGAGGTTCTGCGCTCCGAATCGCCAGATTTCTCTCTAGGCAGAATTCCGCGAAAAGTGCCCGGAACCGCGACATCTGGGCCCAGGGAAGGGCCGGCTTGGGGGCGTGGTCCGGTGCGGTGGACAGCGACGGGCAAATCGGGTAACTACGCCCACTTCGTACGGCCCGGACCGCATTGTCGCTGCCCGAGTCTTGCGAAGCACACTTTTCAGGAAGAAGCACAAAATGGCTGAAGGTACGATTAAGCGTCTCACGGACAAGGGCTTCGGATTCATCGACACCGGAACTGGCAAGGATATCTTCTTCCATACGTCCAACGTCGAGGGCGTCCGCTTCGAAGACCTGCGTGAAGGTCAAAAAGTCACGTTCGACGCCGGCGAGGGTCCCAAGGGTCCCCGCGCCGAAAACGTTCGCCCTGTCTGAGGGCGCGCGAGCGCTTTGTGCGCTGAGGAAGGGTCGCAAAGGCCCTTCCTTTTTTTTGCCCGCATTCGCGGAGCCGCCCACGGAGGCGAACCGAAAAGAGCTATCTACGGTCCCGCGCCCGCGCCAACGCCACCCATTGGCCGCGCAGGTGCAGGCTTGCATCGCCCCGTAGCAGCTGGTTGCCCAGGTCCTTGGGCAGGCAAACCAAGGTGTGATTGCGATCGACCGTGATGCGCCCGATGGCGTTGCTAGGCACGCCCAGATCGCCAGCTAGGGCGCCAACCACATCTTGGGGTCGCACCCCGCGCCGGCTACCCATGGACAAGAACAACTCCAACTCCCCGGTTGGGACGCTAGCCGTCGCTCGGTCTGACCCTCGCTGGGGACGACCCTTGGTTTTCGTGGGCAGTGCGCGTTTGGCTCCTTTCGGGCCCTCCGCCTTGCCCGGAGGTGTCGCCCGCTTAGGCCCGCCCCGACGTTCTTTATCCGCCGCCCGCTTGTCTGAGGCTCGGCGTGGGCCCGGTCCGACAGCCTCCCCGCGAGGTTTGCGCCCCGCACGACCCTTGCCGGCCCGCCAGCTGTCACCGGCTCCGCGCTTGGTTGTGTCTCGCTTTTGCTTTCGCGCCCAGGCGGGTGGCTTTGCGCGTGCCATTGCGTTGACCGGGACGCCTCGGGCCTGCGCGAGCGCGCCGAGCAACGCGCCTATGGTCGACTCTGGCCCGGCTGCCTCGAGAAGCTTCGCCGTCATCTCTGCGACGACCGGACTAGGCGGTGTCGCAAGCAGGCGCTCGACCTCTTCCAGCAGATACGATTGTTGGCGCTGCGCAATGTCCAAGTCCGACGGCACTTGAGTTTGAACGAGGGGTGTGTCCAGCACCCGTGCAAAGTGATTGAGCTTGCCTCGCTCTGCGGGAGTGACCAGGCTCGTCGCCAAGCCGGCGCGGCCGGCGCGCCCAGTGCGTCCGATCCTGTGCACGTAGCTATCGAGATCACTCGGTAGATCCAAGTTGACCACATGGGTTAGGTGCTCCACGTCCAAGCCCCGTGCGGCCACATCCGTGGCCACGACGGTATCCAGCCGGCCGTTTCGCAGCCGGTTGAGCACGAGCTCCCGCGCACTCTGGTTCAGATCGCCGTGCAGAGCGTCGACCGCCAACCCCCGCGCCGACAGAGCGGTGGCCGTTTCAGCGCAACCTGCCCGGGTGCGCGCGAATATCAGCGTTGCTCCTCGGGGTTGCTCTGCCAGCACTCGGGCCAAGGCGTCGATCTTGTGTGCCTGGGGCACCACCAGCCATCGCTGGGTGATGTGCACGGTGGTGTGTGCGTGTTGCTCCACCTGCACTTCGATCGGTTTTTGAAGATACTTCTTGGCGATCTTGCGAATAGGGGGCGGCAAGGTTGCGGTGAACAGTGCAACCTGACGCTCCGGTGGGCTTTGCGCGAGTACTTCCTCGACGTCCTCGATGAACCCCATGCGCAGCATCTCGTCCGCTTCGTCCAGAACGAGTAGCCGCAACGAAGAAACGTCGAGGATGCCTTTGCGCATGTGATCCAGCACGCGACCTGGCGTACCGACGACGACGGAGACGCCTTTTCGGAGAGCCGCCAATTGCGGTCCGTAGGCCACACCGCCGTACACGGTGACCAAGCGCACTGGCAGCTTCGTCGCGTAGCTGCGCAGGGCTTCGGTGACCTGCACTGCCAGCTCGCGCGTCGGTGTCAGCACCAGCGCTTGCACGCCCGCCGCCCCTTCTTTCACGTGATCAAGCAAAGGCAAACCGAAGGCCGCTGTCTTGCCCGATCCGGTGCGCGCGCGTCCGATGATGTCCCGCCCCCCCAAGAGATCCGGGATCGCCTGGGTTTGGATCGGAGTCGGCTCATCGAAGCCAAGGCCTTCGACGGCTGCGACAAGGCGCTCGTCCAGACCGAAGTCGGCGAACTTGGATGGCTCGGATGGTGGCATGAGGTTCTTTCGGTGCGTGGCCGCGCCGGCGGGGGGAGTGCATGCGCGGCCGACGAAGTCGCCTCCGGGGGCGTCCGGCACTGCGCCAAGCGGAGCGCTTAGTGACCCATTTTCCGTGCAAAGTCACGCGCCTGACCGAAATTGCCCAGGGAATGGCTCAAACGAGCTTTCAACTGCCGTGGGGCGGCGACTAGCAAGGTGTGCCCAGGGCGCGCTCGAGCTGGCCGAAGGGATCCAGGATCGTGGTCAGCACCGCTCGCCAGGCCGGCGCACGCAGGCGCCGCGCGGCCCGGAAGCCCTGATATCGCGCCTCGCCTAGCACCAGCCCTGCGGCGGGGGTGTACCAGAGGTCGAGCCCACTGGGCCGTACCCCGTTGGCCTCGAAGCCGTACTCCCAGAGCGTGCTGCCCGCGGTAGTCAAGAGCAGCGCCTCGCCCACGTTTCGGCGACACACCCGGGCGCGCAGATACAGCTCGCTGCCGAACAAGGCGTGCCCACCGGCATTGAGCCACCACGGGTCGTCGTCCCACTCGAAGGCTCGCGCCGAGCTGTCCCACTTGGGAGGCTGCGTGAATGCCGCTTCGTAGCGCTCCCCTACGCGACCCGGCTCCAGATCCGCGAAGGGCTCCGGCCAGATGAAAGCTTCTGCAACTCGCATGGCCGTCATGAGGCTCAACCCGTGAACGACCGGAACGGTCCAGCTATCTTCGAATTCGGGGTCAAAGCCATCGTCCCCCGCCTCGTCTTCGGTGGGCGCGTTCCGAGTCTGGTTGTTTTCGTGCTCAACCGCCGCGGGTGCGGACAGCGCGCTCGGGGCCCCTGCGGCGGGCATCGCGACGAGCAGGAGCCCAACAGCGGGGGCGCCCGGTAGCCGGGCCAGACGCAATTCGCGACCGATAGAGAGCTGCCCTTGCCGTCGGCGTTTCAAGAGGCCAGGGTACATCAAGCGTTGTGGTCTCCGTCCTCGATCTCAGCCTGATCCGCCCGGCGACGGATTACACTGTGCTTTCAGCCGTACCACGAGAAGGTCCTTCAGAATTTCGCAGCGTGAGAAGCCATGATCACAAACTTCGACCACGTTCACTTCTATGCCGAGGACCTCGATGCGTCCTTGAGTTTTTACCAGGATGTCATGGGAGCGGAACTTGTGGGTGCGATTCCCAATAGTCATGGCGGCAAGAACCACATCTTGCTTCTCGGCGGGCAGTTTCTCGCCGTCAGCGGCTACCCACCGGGGATCACGCCGCGCAAACCGGCCGCCCACGGCGACGGTGCGCTCACACACGGCTACGGCGTTGCGCATTTGGGCATCAACGTGCGCAAGCTCGAACCGTTGATTGCAAAGCTGAAAGGCGCGGGCATTGACGTGCACAGCGCACCTCGGGGCACCGGGTCGTTGCGCTACGTCTATTTCACCGCGCCCGATGGCGTGGTCATCGAGCTCACCGAGTACGTCCTGCCCGCCAACCTGCGCCCCGTGGTGGCTGCCCTGGATGCCTTCAACAAGGCAGTGCATCTGGCTCGTCGTAGTATTGGCAAAGCTCTGATCAGCCGAGCAACCAGCTCATGAGGGCGCTCCGACGCCTAGCCGAAGGAACCAGCCGCGACTGCGATTGAACCAAGGCCTTCGAGGTTGGTTTGGGGTCGCAACTCTGGGGCGGCGCTGCAGCACTACTCTCGAGCGGGGTCCCGCTTTGCGCCGGCAGCTCGTGGGCCCTCCGGCTGCGCGGCGCGCAGCTAAGGGGGGCCGCGGCGGCGCAGGCGACAGCCGAGCACGCCGCACCGGGTATCGACGAGTTGTTTGGGGGGCATCCAATCAAACCACCAGCGACAAGGATCCCTCTCGCAGCCTCGTCGCCGTTTGGCTCCCGGGTTGGGTCTCGTTGGCTGGTCAGTTCAGCGTGATCGTGAATGGGTTACTCAGCGGATTGGAACCGCTGGTCGTGTCGGCGACGTAGAAGTAGTAGGTAGTGCCGCCTGTGGCAGAGAATGACCCGCTCATGCTCGTGCCGGAGTAGGCCGAAGTGCAGCTCAAGGGCGAGCTCAGGCCGAAGCCGCAGCTGCCGTTTTCCACCAGGGCAACCCAGCGCGTCGAAGACGGTTTGGCAATCGTATAGGACACCGTGCCGGACAGCGACGGCGTGTAGCTCATCACGACGTCTGGGCCAGTCGACGAGTAGGTGCTCGAGCAGCTGTTCGTCGTGGGCACGTAGTCCTTCTTGGTGGCCGTCCAGTTGATGGTATTGGCGCCGAGCTGAAGGGGGATCACCGAGGAACAGTCTTCGCCCGTGCCGGTGGCCGTCGGGGTCAGAGCTAGGTTGATGCTGACGGGGTTGCTCAGCGGATTGCTGCCGCTGGTGTTGTCCACGAGGTACAGATAGTAGGTGGTCCCGGCGGTTACGTTGACGGTCGTGACCATGCTCGACGCGCTGTAGTCCGAGACGCAAGAGGTTTGCACGGCGCCGTTGCCGCAGGTGCCCGCTGAGGTCGTCGCGACCCAGCGCGTGGAGGTCGGCTTGCTGATGGTGTACTTCAACGAACCGGTGCTTGCGGCGGTGTAGGAGAACACGACGTCGGGGCCCGTGGTCGATCCGGTGGTCACGCAAGCTGGCGTGGTCTTCAAGTAGTTGTTGATGCTCGCGGTCCAATTCAGGCTGTTGGAGCCGAGCTTGAGTGGAATGGCCGAGCTGCAGTCTTCGCCGACGCCGGAGAGCTCGGTCTTGCAGGTGCTGCTACAGCCGTCACCGCTGCTCGTCCCGCCGTCGTCGCACTCTTCGCCGGCGGCTTTGTTGATCTTGTTGTCGCCACACTTGGCCAGGGTGCAATCCGCGTTGCAAGCGGCCGTCTCGAAGCCGTCGTCGCAGGGCTCGGCCACCTTGTTGTGGTAGCCGTCGGCGCACGCCACGAAGGTGCAGTCTCCATCGCAGGACGCCGAGTCGCCGTTATCGTCGCAGTCTTCGGTTCCGTTCTTGGTGTTGTCCCCGCAGAAGCCCGTAGCTCCTGCGCTACCGCCGCTGCCCGAGCTGCCCGAGCTGCCTGAACTGCCCGAGAACCCTGCGACGCCCGCACTTCCGGAGTTGCCGCCAACAGCGCCAAAGCCGCCGAAGCCGCCCGTTCCAGAGCCCGAGGCGCCGGCGTGGCCGCCGAAGTTGCCGAACCCCCCGCTGCCGGCGCCGGCCCCAGCGCCGCCGATTCCGGCAACGGGTTCACACACTCCACTGGCGCCGCACACGAAGCCACTGGGGCAGGCGCCCCCGTCAACGCACGAGGCGGCGCCTCCGCCGCCCGCGCCGCTGCTGCAGCCCATGGAGAAGATTGACGAGACGAAGACCGTGGCGGCTAGGCTTTGGAAACGCATGGCGACGCCTACTACGGTGGGTCACGACGCTCCCTTCCCGGTCGAGCCCTGTGCGACTCTTTTCCAACGACGCGGTAACTCGCGGCCGACAGCGCGCGCACCCAGCGGGCCCATTCTGTGTGCACTTTTTTCGGTGTTCGCCCCACGACTTCTCTGAAAGCGGTGACGCCACTCGGGTCCGTCGAGTGGGTGTCGCGGTAGCGCTGGTAGAAGGCCCAGAGCAGCTTCTTGCCGTCGAGCCATTGGCAGAAGTAGCGCGCGGTGGCGTAGTTGAGGTCCTCACGGTCTCCGCGGAAAGTGCTGTCGCTCATGCTGAACAGGGCCGCTGGCGAGGCCATGTGCCGTTCACTCTTCGAGCGCAGCCCCTGGATCAGACGCGGATAGCGCCAGTTCTTCCAGCCGTGGATTTCGCCTTTACGCGGCATGGAGAACTGTTCGTAGAGAGAGGCGATGCCTTCATTGAGCCAGGTCGGTGCATTGGGAAAGTCCGTCTCGACGATGGGGTGGACCAACTCATGGGTCAGGGTCCCGACGCCGAGGCCCACGTTCATGACGATGCGCCGCTCGGTGTGAACGTAAAAGCCGTAGGGCGAAGTGCAGGGGCGTCCATAGCGCTTCTTGCAGTGCGCGGAGTAGCTTCGCGCTTCTGGGAACAGCAGGACGGAGATGGCTCGTGCCGGGCGCTTCCCGAAGCGGCCGTTGAACAGAGCCTCCAAGGCCCTCCGAGTGACGTCCAGGGGACCTGCTAGCGCGCCCTTTCCTGCGGGCGAAGCGAGCAAGAACACGCCGCCCGCGAGGGCAGTTGCGGTGTGCTTGCCCAACTCGGCCTTCAGCTCCTTGTTTCGAAACTCGAGATCCGCGGATAGGTCGTAGTTGGTGGTTGCCGGTTGCGGTTTCGGTTGGGTTGTCGCCGGCGCTGTAGCTTGATCCGTGGTCGTTGGCGCTGTGGGGCGAGCTGCAGCCATCGGTGCGACGACCGGACCCGGTTGGCGTTGTTGGGTAAGCTCTGGGCCCGTCGTGCAAGCGCTGACACACAGCAGACACGCGATAGTGTGTGGCTTCATGCGTCTTTCATCGCGCGACGCCGCCAGAGTGTGACTAACTTCTTTTCCGGCGCCTCAGAGCGAATCCAGTTAGCCCGACCATTGCCAACGCTGAGAGCGGAGCAGGAGAGGGCGCTCCAACCTGGCAGCTGCCGCAGCCGGACTTCTTGGGCTGGGGAGTAGGAGCCGTGGTCGGGGCCGCCGGAGGGGTTGCGGGTTGCTTTGACGCGACCACAGGCTTGGGTGCTGTGGGTTTGGTGGGTTTTTCGGTGTTGTCGCTCCCGCTGCCCACGATTTGGCCATCTTTGGACAGGTACTGGGTTGCGAACTCGTCCGCCTGACACGAATCGCCTTTGAATGAGATCCGAAATCGCCAGCGCACTTCGTGGGCCGGGTTCGTTTTGGGGACCGTGCGCACACCCGGAAAAGGGTCCGAGCAGGCTTTGCCTTTGGCTAGAATCTGTTTGAGTATTGCTGGCTCAATGCGAGGGCCGGCCGCCTTAGTCAGCTCCTGGGCATCGCTTTCCGCCAGAGAGACCACCCGCATCTCGCCGGCCATTGGATGCCAGCTGACCTTCTCTACCTTGCCCACTGGAAGCACGTTTGCGCCGCGGAAAGTGTTGGCCAAGACCAGTACACGCCCTTTGGGTACTTCTGCATCGACCTGGATCGATAGTTTCACGGAGCGAAAGCCGTCGGGAATCAGGTCCGCGGAGGCGGTCGTTGAAAACAGAAACGCACAACAAAACCCGATCAGCCGATGTCGCAAAGTAGCCTCCCTCTGGCGTGACGCACTCTATCAAACGTATTGGTCTGCCGTCTCTTTGGATCCAACGCCAGAAGAAAACCGTGGGCTCAGCGACTCCAGATCCAGGCGTGACTTCCGCCAATCAGTAGACCTGCGTGCACGGAGGTCCCGTAGTCGAGGAGATGCATGCCTCGCACAAAGAACGGGCCAGCAGCCAAAGTCGCATGAGGCCCGTGCCGCGCGTCATCCGCGTCCCAGGCCCAGCCAGCGCCGGCTCGGACGAACTCGTCGGTGTAGGCGAACTCTGAAAAGCCCGCGCCGGGAGGCTCGAGCTTGGAATCCAAGACGTTGAGACCAAATCGCAATCCTAAGCTGCGATCTGGAAGTACGAAGAAGTCGTCCTGGAAGTGGCTGCGATTTCGGTCGCCCAGTTCGACCGAAATCTCGGGCCCGAGGCCGTAATCGCCCGCTAAATCCGCATCTTCTTCGGCCAGCACACCGCCTCCGGCGAAAACGCCGTAGCTCACGATGAGCATGCGCTCGCCAGGATCCTCGGGCAGTTCTGGCTCGGGGTTGGCCATGTTCTCCGGTGGGACCTCCACGCGCACATGCCCGGGGGCGTTCCGTGGCAGATGACTGTGCGTGCACGCCGTTGCGCTCCACGCACACAGCGCGATGCTCATGGCGAAGTAGCGCGTCATGGTCCCGGCGGAGGTTCGGCGAAGCTCGGGCCCGAGGACTCGGGAGCGGCGGGTGCGAGCGGAGTCGAGGTGGGCGGTGCTGGGTGTCGTGACGCTGAGGGCGCAGGTCGGCCCATGTCACGTTCGCTGACATGGGTGGCATCCCATCGGTGCTTCATGGAAAACGCCAACTCTTCGAGCCGCCCCCCAACATTGAGCTTCAGGTAAAAGGAGCCTTGTCTGCGCTCCTCGTTCCAGGCGGCTTCGTTATCGAAGGGAAACGCCAGGTAGACGAATTGGGGCCCGTCGCTCTCCGAGACTATGGGGAGGGCCGAGGCGGGCACTCGCTCGCCGCCGATGTCGAGGCCAGCGGCAAGCACTGCGATCGCGCATGGGGTCCTTTCTGGTCTGAACGCGAGTACGATGCCCACGCCGGTTTTGCCGCTCTTCTTCACATAAGCGTCGAAACGCGTGCACGCGAGCTTTCGCTCGCCGAGATGTTGCAGCTGCCAGCTAGGGTAGTTCCGCCGCATGGTTGGCCGGGAGGTGGCCAGGCAAGCCGCGGCGGCTGCGGCCAAGGCGATGCGAGCTGCCCAGATGCGGGCTTTGTTGGCGGCAGAAGGTCCAGGCACGGCCGTGTTCCCGTGAGATCGGAACGGAAAGCAGTGCCAAGATCATACACTTGCTGCGTGACGCGGTTTTTGGACTGAATTTTCGCTATTCTCTCGGCATGAGCTTTCTTACGGGCCGTCGGGCGCTGCTGGAGCGGGGTGTCACCCGAGGCGCGCGCCAGTTGTTTCGGCTGTTTGGCCGCGTCGCCGCGGCCGTGCCCGCGCCCTCCACGTCGCCCAAGTGGGCGCCAGGTCCGCTGATTCGCGGCGAAGCCCGCAGCTTTCCCAGCCTGGGGTTTCCACGCGAAACGGATTCGCTCTGCCCTGAATGCGTGAAAGAGGTTCGAGCTCAAGTACTGGCCGGCGACCGACCCCTGCATGAACTCGTCTTCGAGCACCCCGGGGAGATCCGCGCTCAAATCTTGGAGCGCGGCGGAGAGATCCGGATGGAGAAGTGCTGTCCAAAGCACGGCGAGTTCGAAGACGTGTTGAGCATCGACCCGGAGTTTCTGGCGCGCATGGAGAGTCTATTCCCGGGGCGGGACTACTTGGCACCCAAGTCTCCCCTCCGCGACCACGGCGCCAGCAGTGTGAAATACGGCCGCGGTGCGGTGCTGACCGTGGACCTGACGAATCGTTGCAACATGATGTGCGATCCATGCTTCATGGATGCCAACCAAGTCGGCTACGTGCACGAGCTGACTTGGTCCGACGTCACGAAAATCCTGGACGACTCCCTGTCCGTGAAGCCGCGCAGGCAGATGAGTGTGCAGTTTTCTGGTGGGGAGCCTTGCCTCAGTCCGCACTTCCTCGACGCCATCAAATACGCTCGGGATGCCGGCTACTTCTGCGTGCAGTGCGCTACCAACGGTGTGCGCTTCGCCCAAGACCCGGAGTTCTGCCGCAAGGCGAAACGCGCCGGTCTGCGCCTGGCGTATCTGCAATTCGATGGCGTCTCAAACGACGCCCACTGGCACCGCAAGGTGGGCAACCTCTTCGACGTGAAGTGTCGCGCCATCGAGAATCTCCACGCAGCCGGCATCGATGTGGTGCTGGTCGTCACTGTCGCGCGTGGTGTCAACGACGACCAAGTGGGCGACATCGTGCGCTTCGCCATCGACAATGCCGATAAGGTCACGGTCGTGTCGTTCCAGCCCGTGAGCTTCACAGGGCGGGATGAGGAAATCAGCGATGCCCAGCGTAAGCAGCAGCGCTACACTCTGAGTCATCTCGTGCACGATCTGAGCGACCAACTGAAGGTAACCCAGCCGCTCCGAGACTGGTACCCGCTGTCGGCGATGAATCCCTTCAGCGATGTCTTGGATCTCATGCTCGGCGAAAGCGCAGACTTCGGCGCGCTCAAGTGTGGCTGCCACCCCAACTGCGGCATTGGCACAGTGCTCTTGGTGCACAAGAAAACCAAGCGCATGCTGCCCCTGTCGGAATTCGTGGACGTGGACGGCTTTCTGAAAGACCTGCGAGTGATTGCGGACGCAGGCTACGGCAAGAAACGCACGATGTTGGCGATGGGGCTGGCGCTCCTCAAAGCCTATCGTCCGGAGCGGGCACCGGAAGGCTACGGCTTGCTCGAACTCATTCGGCAAGTACTGTCGCAAATGGGTGCCAAGGGCAGCCGCGTCGGGGCGAGCGAGGGGGATGCCGACGAGTTCGATTGGCGCTTTCTATTCGTAGCTGGCATGTGGTTTCAGGACCTTTGGAACTACGACTTCCGGCGAACGGAGATGTGCATCATCCCCTACGGTACCCAGCAGGGGGAGATCTCCTTTTGTGCCTACAACACCGGCGTGGGGTTTCGACAAATCGTCGAGAAGATGCACCAGACCGCCAGCGTGGGCGAGTGGTATCGCACCCACGGCAAACATGGCGTTTACGCCAAGCACCAGAACCTACCGCTTCCGCCAGGTCTCGGAACCGTCGTGACGCGTGGACAAGACGCGGCTGACGGCAAGACCCGGCTGAAGCTGGTTGGCTAGCCGCGCTCGTCGGCGAGTTCCCAGGTTTCTGGCGAACGCCACAGGCGAGAACGTAGCAACTCCCGTTCGTACAGCAGCTCCTTGGGCAGCCGGTCGTAGAAGCGATCGAAGTGCGTTTCGTGCTGCGAAGCCTCGTCCCGTCCCGCTTCGCGACTGACTTGCATGATGTCGTTGTAGCGCTCCGGCGGGAAGTCGATGCCTTCCCAATGGAGGTCCTCGTAGCGGGGGCATCCAACCCAAGGGGCTTTCGACCGCGTAGGAGCGACCCCGAACGCGTTCGACAACCCACTTCAACACCCGCATGTTCTCGCCAAAACCGGGCCAGATGAACTTGCCGTTTTCGTCCTTGCGGAACCAATTGACACGGAAGATGCGCGGCGGGTTGGGGATCCGTCGACCGAAGTCGAGCCAGTGGCCCCAGTAGTCGGCCATGTTGTAGCCGCAGAACGGCAGCATCGCCATCGGGTCCCGGCGCATCGCCGCCTGGCCTTCTGCCGCAGCTGTCTTTTCGGAACCCATGGTGGCAGCGAGGTAAACGCCGTGGCTCCAGTTGAAGGCCTGAAACACCAGCGGCATGTTCTTCGACATACGGCCGCCAAAGATGAACGCGCGAATGGGAACGCCTTTGGGGTCTTCCCAACGGGGATCCACCGTTGGGCACTGCGCCAGCGGCGCCGTGAAGCGGGCGTTAGGGTGTGCGGCTGGAGTCTTGGAGTCCGGAGTCCAGTCGTTGCCACGCCAGTCGATGCAGTGCTTCGGGGGCTCATCCGTCATGCCCTCCCACCAGACGTCCCCATCATCGGTGAGCGCGACATTGGTGAAGATGCTGTTCTTCGTCAGCGCCTTCATCGCATTCGGGTTCGTGTGGTCGCCGGTGCCCGGCGCCACGCCGAAGAAGCCAGCTTCGGGGTTGATGGCGTGCAGCCGGCCGTCCTCGCCAGGCTTGATCCAGGCAATGTCGTCGCCAACGGTCAAGATCTTCCAGCCTTTGAAGCCTTCCGGCGGGACCAGCATGGCGAAGTTGGTCTTGCCGCAAGCGGAAGGGAATGCGGCTGCAACGTAGGTCTTTTCGCCATCTGGGTTTTCAACGCCCATGATCAGCATGTGCTCCGCGAGCCAGCCCTCGTCACGGGCCATCGTGCTGGCGATGCGAAGGGCTAGGCACTTCTTGCCGAGCAAGGCGTTGCCGCCGTAGCCCGAGCCGACGCTCCAGATTTCCCGGGTCTCGGGGAAATGAGCGATCGTCAGCGCTTCGGGATTGCAGGGCCACGGCACGTCCTTTTGGCCCGGGCTCAGCGGCTGCGCCACCGAGTGCACACAGCGCACGAACTCGCCGTTTTCGCCCAGAACGTCCAGCGCGCCTTGGCCCATGCGGGTCATGATGCGCATGCTGACCGCGACGTAGGGGCTATCCGTGATCTGTACGCCCAGATGCGCGATGGGAGAGCCAAGGGGTCCCATGGAGAACGGCACCACGTACATAGTGCGCCCACGCATGCAGCCGTCGAGAGTCTTGCGTATCTCCGCCTTCATCTCTTTTGGCGCCATCCAGTTGTTGGTGGGGCCTGCGTCGCCTTTGGCGTTGGAGCAGATGAAGGTCCGCCCCTCTACACGTGCGACGTCCTTCGGATCGGAACGCGCGAGGAAGCTGTTGGGGCGTTTCTCTTCGTTCAGCTTTATGAACGTGCCTGCTTCCACCAGCAATTTGGTCAGGCGGTCATACTCTTCTTCGCTGCCGTCGCAGAAGTACACGCGCTCTGGCTTGCAAAGCGCTTTCATTTCTTCGACCCAGGAGAGTAGTTGAGCGTGTTTGGTGTGTGCCTCGGCCATTTGAGCGCCACTCCTTTCTCAGGGGGGCGGCTAACCTAGCAAACAAATCCGCGGGTTGGGATGCCGCGCTCGAATCCGTGACGATTCGCAAAATTTGCGGGAAATTCAGTTCTTCTTGCTGAAGGGCGGCGGGAAAAGCTCGTCCGTGATCTTGCCTGCCTCTTCCGGGCTGATGCGCTCCGTGTCGGGAATCGGTGACGTGAATAGCGTCGCCTCGTCCAAGCGCAGACTCAGGATCTGTGCGAGCCGCCACAGGAACTTCAGGCCGATGACCGGGTTCTGCTGGAACAGCGGATAGATCTGGTCTTGGTCTAGGGTGAGCAACCGGCAGGGCTCGAGGGTTCTGATGTTCGCTGATCTCGGGCGATTGGTCAGCAGCGCCATCTCCCCAAAGTGGCTGCCGCTGTTGAGGGTAGCGAGCAGCGTGTCCCCTCGGCGGACCTCGACGCGGCCCGAGGCGATGACGTAGAGACTTCGGCTGGTTTCGCCCTCTTTCAGCAGGATCTGACCTGCATCGAACTCTTCGCTGCGCAGTGTGCCGGCCACCTCGAGCAGCTCGGGGTAGGTCAGCTCGTTGAAAAGCTCCATGGCCTGGAGTGCGGAGAGGTCTTCGTGTACCCGGGACATCCGGGCGGGTTCCTCTGCCTCGGCCTCTCCCGCACATACGATCAGTGCAGTGATGTTGTCGGCGCCGCCCCGTTCATTCGCCATGTCAATGAGCCGCTTGGGCAGCGTTGCAGGGTCACCATCCAGCTCGGTGCCCGCCGCCTCTGTCGACGCAAAGTAGCCGTGCAGCCCATCCGAGCAGAGCACAAAGAGATCCCCGGGCAGGATATCGAACTCTAGGGTGTCGACCTGCACGCGGGGCAAGGGGCCAACCGCCCGACTCAACAAGTTGGGCGGGAAGTTCTGAATGGCTTCGTCACGAGGAACGCCTCGCCGAATGGCCTCCGCCAAAAAGCTGTGATCGAAAGACAGAAGGTGGGTCTGGCCGCCGCGCTTCAGATAGAGCCGCGAGTCGCCCACGTGGGCCAGGGTTCCGCGGTTTCCCCGGATGCACAACGCCGTGCAAGTCGTGCCGGCTGCACGGCCTGCCTCTTCCTTCTTGCCATGGGCGTGCACACTGCTGTTCGCCGCCTCCACTGCTCGTCGCATGACGTCCGCGACGAAATCCGCAGGCCGAGCTTCATCTTTTTGGGCATCCACCTCCCCAAGCTCCGCCCTGACGACCGCGCGCACGGAGTTCGCAGCCATTGCGGACGCCACTTCTCCCGAGGCGTGGCCACCCATGCCGTCGCAGACGACGAACAGCCCGAGGGTGTCGTCGACGAGCAAGTGGTCTTCGTTGTGGTCGCGAGAGCGTCCGACGTCGGTGGCACCGTAGGTCGTGAGTTTCACACGGGAACCATAAACGCTCGAACGCACGGCGTGAACCGCGGTTTCGCCGGAGCCTGACACTACTGTCAGGCCGGGTCTCGGCCGAATCCCAGAAATGACCGAGAGAATGCCAGGCACGACGGTTGCTGCTAGACCCTGGTATGCGGAGAGACACCTGGAGGCGGGGGCTGAGTCGTTTGGGATTGGTTGCGGCGGCGCTGGCCTCCATTGCGACCAGTCAACCGGACTGGAGCCTGGATGATTCGGCGGCAGTACCCGAGATTCGCCTGGATACCAACCGACCCGAAGACGTTCGTCACTTCTCTGTCCGTTCGAGTCAGTCCCATACGGTTTCGGTGCACGGTGACATCCGCTGGGACCGAAACGTCCACGAGCCGGCTGCCGCCGTGCGCGTGAAGATCGTCGCTGACGATGGCACGCTCCTGCGCGAGGAGATCGAACGGGTCGAAGACTCCTTCGATGACGACGGAGAACTCGAGGACGCCACTCTTCATGTGGGGCAGAATACGCCTTGCGAGGCTGCTCCTTGCGAGGCGGGCTATACGGTTAGCCTGAGCCTCGTCGACGGGCACCCCGATGAGTCCGTACGCTTCAACTACCGGTTCGTGGCCGCCATTGCTGGGACGGGTACTGACGAACCCGACGACGCGTTTGTCGATGTTGTCGAGGACTGAAGCACTGCCTGCTACCGTGAGTCGGGAGCCGACCCAAGCCGTGGCTGGCGAGGGGCTACTGCACCCAGTGGCGTTAGCAGCCGTGTTGCTGCTGGTCGTGAACGA
Source organism: Polyangiaceae bacterium (assembly GCA_965222375.1). GTDB lineage: Bacteria > Myxococcota_A > Polyangia > Polyangiales > Polyangiaceae > JACKEA01. The sequence goes on along the minus strand of CBDCTZ010000015.1, from coordinate 104,746 downwards.
CCATGTTCTCAAGAGCGCATGCCCATCAGCGATAACTGGCAAACTCTCGGACTTCGCCGGCTTGGCGTTCTTCCCGCTATTCCTCCAAGCGCTGTGGGAAGTCGGCCTGCGACTTCGAGGACAGCCGGTGCATCACTCCTGGAGGGTCTTGTTCGTGGCCGCTCTGCTCACCGCAGCGGTGTTCACCGCTTTGCAGCTGTCGCCCCAGGCAGCCGATGCATACCGTGTAGGCTTGGGTGGGATGCAGTGGCCATTTGTTGCGGGTTTTGAGCTGTTACGAGGCGGCGACCTGCCGCCCTCGTGGCGCGTTCACTTGACCCGAGATGTGACGGATCTGATTGCCCTCCCTGCGCTGGCGATTCCCCTCTGGCTCGGACGCGCTCGCGATGACGGCACGTGATACGCTTTGTACATGTCGCGGTCGTTGGCCGTTTGTGGCGCACTCGTATTGGCTCTAGCGGGCTGCGGCCTAGAGGAATCGGGCGGGGGCGAGGCTAGCTCTACGTTGGACAGCGGTTCAGGCGGCACCAGCGTCAACTCCGACGCTAGCCTTGGCGGTGGACCAGCCACAGGCGGCGTTGGGGCTGGTGGGAGTGGGGGACAGGCGGGTGGCAGCGGCGGACTCGGCGGGGCAGCCGCAAGCGGGGGCACGGGGGGCGCGGTTGCGGATGCCGGCAGCGATGCCGCCACGGGCCGCGTCACTGCGGGCCTAGTGCTGCTCTACGAATTCGAAGATGGAAGCGGGGCGACGGTTGCCGACACTTCGGGCAACGGGAGTCCCTACGACCTGACAATCGCCGATGAGAAGAATGTGAAGTGGGGCAAAGGCCACCTCGAGGTTCAGAGCGAAACACGGATTGCGAACAACAGTCCGCCCACGAAGGTTCACGACCAATGCAAGCAATCCAAGGAACTGAGCTTGGAAGTCTGGGTCACACCCAAGAACACAGGCCAGGGCAGCCACTCGCGGGTCTTGAGCAACTCCCAAGACCAGCACTCACGCAACTTTGCGCTGATGCAGATGGATAACTCCTTTGGGGTTCGGTTGCGCACGAGCACCAACCCGATCGGTACGTCGGAGATAAAGACCCCCCTCGGGACCACGACCACCACGTTGACTCACCTGGTGTTCACTCGGGCGTCAAACGGTTCGAGCGGTTTCTATATCGATTCAGCTCTCATCAAGAGCAACACCGTGAGTGGGGACTTTGGCAACTGGGATGGCACCTGGGGCTTCGTTCTGGCGAACGAGTTCACCGATTCACGCACTTGGCTGGGCAAGCTCCACCTCGTTGCGGTCTACTGCCGGGCGCTGAGTGCGGCTGATGTCATCAAGAACTTCTCTGAAGGCCCCTGAGGCCCAACCCGTGCATCCATGAATCGCTCCTTGGTGCACGAGAAGAGCGTACCGACGCGTGCGGAGCCCGTCGCGGTGCTGGCCAAAGGCTTCCGACCGTTCTTCCTCCTAGCGGCACTGCATGCGGTGCTTTCCCTGCCGATCTGGGTCGCTGCCCTGCGAGGGCACGTGGCCGTTGGCGGCAGCCTCGGCGCCACGGTGTGGCACGCCCACGAAATGCTATTCGGCTTCACGGCCGCAGTGATCGCTGGCTTCTTGCTCACCGCCGCCAGCAACTGGACGAGCCGTCAAACCGCCACCGGTGTGCCGCTTGCTGCTCTGGTGGTGCTCTGGCTAGCTGGACGTTGCCTCGCTTTCGTGGGGAGTGCCTGGGGTGCTTACGTCGATGGCACGTTCTTCTTGGCGCTAGCTCTCGTGTTGGCGCGCCCGATCGTGCTGTCGAAGTCCAGGCGCAACTACATCTTCCCGCTCATGATTGTGGGCCTTGGGGCAGGGGACATTTGGCTGCATTCGGGTGCGGCGGGGCACACCGTGCCGGGCTTGCGCCTGGGTCCCTTGCTGGCCTTAGACATCGTCGTGGTGATGATGGTGCTGGTCACTGGGCGGATTGTGCCGATGTTCACACGCAACGCGTTGCAGGACAAAGCGGTGAAGAACAGCCCAACATTGGATCGACTCGCTCTCGGGAGTGTGCTCGCTTTGGCGGTCCTCGGTGCGGCGCAGCTGACTGAGGGTTGGCTCGCGTCCATCGCGCTCGTTGCCGGAGTGCTGGTCCTGGTCCGTGCGCACGCCTGGGGGGCGCAGGGCACTCTGCGCAACCCGTTGTTGTGGATCTTGCACGCCGGTCACGCCTTTATCGCCTTCGGGCTCATGCTACGCGCTGGCAGTCACTTCTTCGACTTTGTCCCAACTTCGATGTGGACGCACTGCCTGACAGCTGGCGCCATTGGTTCCCTCACGTTGGGAATGATGTCCCGAGTGACTCTGGGCCACACTGGCCGCATGCTCGCGGCCCCGCGCCCCGTCGCTTGGGGATTCGCTGCAACCGTGGCGGGCGCCATGCTGCGAGTGCTCGCGCCGCTGGCACCGGGCGCGCAAGTCTCTCTGCTGACGGTGGCTGGCGTCCTGTGGATGCTCGGGTTCGCCACGTTCCTACTATTCCAGACCCGCATGTTGGTTATGCAGCGGGTCGACGGGCGGCCGGGCTGAGCTGACGGCTCTGCTAGAGTGGTTGTGGCGTGGCTTCCCCGACATTGCGTGACTGGCTTCACGAGGGCGAATTCACCCTGGCAATGTCAGCGGGGTTCTTTGGCTTCTTCGCGCACGCCGGAATGCTGGTCGCCCTGGAAGATGCGGGGCTCGTTCCGAGCCGTGTGTCCGGCGCTAGCGCCGGAGCGCTGGTTGGGGGGCTCTGGGCCGCTGGTGTCGATGCACCCGCGCAGCGCGACGTGTTGATGGGATTACGCCGCGCCGACTTCTGGGATCCTGGCGTCGGTGTGGGCCTGCTTCGCGGTCGGCTTTTTCGCAACATGCTGCTGGAGTTGCTTCCAGTGCGACGCTTCGAGGGATGTCGTGTGCCCGCTGCGTTGAGCGTGTACGACGTACTATCGCGACGAACTCGAGTCATGCAGCACGGCCCGTTGGCTCCAGCGATTCAGGCCTCTTGCACCCTGCCTGGCTTGTTTCACCCGTTGTGGGTGGAGGGGCGCCCATTGATGGATGGTGGTGTTCTCGACCGTCCCGGCGTCGCCGGGGTCGCACCCGGACGCCGCGTGCTGCACCACCACCTTGCATCACGCTCACCTTGGCGACGAAAGGGCAGCCCCGCATTGCAGCCTCCGCGGCGCGCAGGTCTGGTCGCCTTGGTTGTCGAGGGCATCGAGCGTGTGGGGCCGTTTCGCCTGGACGCAGGACAGCGCGCCTTCGAACAGGCTCGGCGCAGCACGACCCTGGCGTTGGACCATCGCGTCCTAGCTGGCGTGGTCCGGGTCAACGCGGCCGATCTAGATGCAAGCTCGAGTGCGACGTCTGCAAGAACGTCGGCGCCGGAGCGCGCCGGCGGCCACCAACAGCGCTAGCCCCGCGAGGCTTCCCTCCGGGCCTGCCCTGCGCTGCGGCACGCGCAGCCGGTGGCCGAATCCGCTGCGGAGGCATCTGCCTCGCACGAGCGAAATCTGCGTCGCCGGTGTACGGTGAAGTGAAGGAACTTGCTCGGCGCTTGTCCGCGCAACGAGCTCAGGGCCGAGGGATTGCGGAGGAGCGGCGAGGCGTTTCAATGAGGAAGATGCAAATCTCGTCGAGAGGCGCCGCTGCCATCGCCGGAGTACTTTTTTGGGCTTGCCGACCTGAAGCACCTCCTTCGCCTGCTGACCACGCGCCTCCAGCTACGCCATCGCCGGTAGTCGACGCGGAGTTTGCAGTGTGCGCGAGAGTGACTGCGCGGCTGCGCAAGGAACCCGGACTCTCCGGCGCGCCATCCTTTGAACGCAAACGCGCCGACATCTTGGGGCGGGCACGGGGGCAGGCGATGGTGTTCGTCGAGGAACCAGCGGTGACACCGGACAGTCAACTCTCGTCCCTGGCCCGAAAGATGCGGGACGCGTCCAAGAAGCGCAGCGCTTTCTCGAGAGTCGTGTTCTTGCGTCGCGCCCTGGCCGCAGATCGTCCTGGCCTGCGGGGCCTGCTGCTCCGGCAAGGCTACGTCTATTCGGCAGACCCCGTTGAGGCCCTGGCGCTCGTCACGCGCCTCAAGCTCGTAGATCTCTTCGAGGAGGAGACCATCTACTTGCAACGGGGCGCGAAGGTTCACGAGCTCCGCCGCAGCTCGGAGCGAAGGCCGAGCTACCGCCATGATGATGGCCGTCGGGGCGAGTTGTTGTTTGGCGACCGAGTGGCGACGACGCGGGCCGGGCTAGCGCGGCCTCTGCATCGGGATGCGCAGGCGTTGCAGTCGGAGCTTGGTTTCGAACGCCTACAGGTGGAGCGCTTCGCCTCGACCGGCATCCTGGCCAAGCTGCGTATTGCTGGCGCCTGGACTAAGGCGGTTTTGGATTCCGACGGCGCCAAGCTGAGCCTGCGCTGCTATCGAGAGCCCGCTGCGCGGCGTAACCGCATCCTGCAGCATCTGAAGGCAGAGGCGCCGCGGCGGGACGCGTTGCGTCGCTTGCGACAGGTGGTCAGTTCCAATGTTGCGGAGGCGCTTCCCTTCGATCGCCCTCGCGGCGAAGAAACCGCCGATCGCGATGGGGCGCTCCGTCCGGCGTGGCGTTGGGCTTATCTTTCCGGTCGTCGAAGCTTTCAGGTCGATGAGCAGTTCTACCCCGTGTACGACAAGGACGGTCGACCACATCCGCCTCAAGTCTGCGTGGACTTCGTCCTCGATAGTTACGAGCGGGCTAGCGACACCTGGTTCTCGCCTTTGGGCGAGAAGCCGGAACGCAGATCCGGTCGGTTGGACTTCAATTCGTTCGGTATCGAGAATCGCCGCGGCGTGCTCGCCCTGGAAGAGTTCGCACAGGAGAAAACCGATCTATTCGAGCACGTGCGTTTCGCGCCCGAGGAGCGCATCAAGTTTCGGGAGCGACAGCGCTTCTTCGCGTTCCTGCTCGAGCAAGCAGATCGATTCCGCGCCGGGGACATTGTTGCGATTCAGGGCCTGAAAAACGACGGGAAAGTGCACCAGCACGCCATCTTGATCGAAGCGACGGATCCGATCACCGGCTTCCCCCACGCCCTGGCGGATCAAATGAAGCGTCCGCGCCGAAGGACCTGGGAGGGCATCATGGCGGAAGCACCCTTGCGGAGCCTGCTGTATCGCATTCGGCCGAAGGATGGAGTGCTGCTGTCTGCAGCGAAAAGCACTGGTCCCGGCTGATCAACAAGCGGGGCAGCCGCAGCTAACGCCCTTGATTCCTGAGAGATCGTTGCATGAGTCGAAGGGCTTGACGCATGTCGTCGGTCCGAGACAACCACAGGTTGCGTTGCCTTTGCACTCCGGCGGCACGGATACGCAGTGTGGCTGCGGGCCCAATTGGGTGACGTAGGTGCTGCAGGCCTCGTTGGGACCGCACTTTGTGCAATCCGGGACCGTTTTGCACTGGGAGGACTTCACGCACGCCAGGGTGTAGCAACTGCCGGCCACCTGGGGCGTGGAACCGGCTGGGCATTTGGGCGGGGCCAACTTGCAGGTGACCTTGGACGAATCGCAGTCGAAGGCTTTGACGCAGCGACCTGCGACACATTCGACCTGTGCCGACGGGACGCCAAGAACCTTGCAAGCCTTGTCCGTGCACCCCTTCTTGCACGACGGTGGGTTGACGTCCTTGGGTACGGCGCTGCAGGTGCAACAGTCCTCGAAGGGCTTGCAGTCCGCCGCGGTGGTGCATTCGGGTTTTGCCGCAGCGCCCGCGCTTCCACCGGAACCAGCACTTCCGCCTGTCGCACTACCGGCACTTCCTCCCGTTGCGCTACCCGCGCTTCCACCTGTCGCGCTACCGGCACTTCCGCCGGTTGCGCTGCCGGCGGTTCCGCCGGTTGCGCTGCCGGCGCTACCGCCGGTTGCGGTTCCAGCAGAGCCACCCGTGGTCGTTCCGCCACTGCCGCCGCCGGCGCTTCCGCCGCTGGCTCCTCCGGAGCCCCCGCTATCGGTGTCACCACTGCAGGCAACCAAGGCCGCTGCGGCGGCGCCAACGAAGAAAACAGAAGTGAAAACGAAGCGCATGAGAATCCTCCAAGTGGTCGAGACATAGCGCATTTGGTGGCTTCGTGCACTTTCGGACACTCATGGCGCGTACTGCCGTCGCGTGGCCCCCAAAAAGACGGCTGCCCCTGCACCTTCGGGTCAGAGCATCTCGCCGGCGGTCGACTCGCGCCGATCCACCGGGCCGTCCAGAGGTGGGCATTGTTGCCGGCCAAGCTCGGCGATTCGGGCATGGGGCAGCAGCACCGCAAGCTTTTTGTGCAGTCCGATCGGCGCACCCACGGAGGTGATGTGACTCGCTGCCTGTTCCAATGCTGGCGCCAACTCCAACACTCGCGCGACGTGTAGGCTGCGCCCAACCGGCGCGAGCAACACACTCCCGCGCTCGTCAAAGCCGACGAGACCCTTGCCTGCTGGGAACACGCGGCCCGCGTAGGTCATCGTGTCTCGGTAGCGGGTCACTTCGGCAGCTTCGTCGTCCGTCATGGCACCAAGGGGGACTTCCTGTCGCGCCGTCAGCAGGGCTTGGGCGAGATGTTCCGCAAGGGCTTGCGCGGCTTCCTCACGGCCATGTACCAGGACAATGCGAGGACTCAGGCAGCCTCGCTGATCGAATGGCACGACGTCGCTCACGATCGCAGCGGCGATTTCGCTTGTGGCTTCCGAGTCGTGTTCGCCGACCACCGCAATGCCGAAACCGCTTGCATGAGCGTGAAAGACGACGCCAGCAGGCAATTCGTCGCGTACCGCCTCGAGGTTTTCGTCGCGGCCGTAGGCCCACACGTGGTCGTCCGGTGAGGGCACCAGATCTTCGACGATACGAAATGCTCCGCCGCTGGCGTCCCAGAGCAGCTTCGTGAACAAGGGTTGCCGTCGTGAGGGTCGCACATCGACCCGAGGCGATTGAGCTAGTGCGATCGCAATCGCGCGTAAAGGCGCCGTGAAAACGTTGGCCGACAGCAACACGTGGGATTTTCTGCATGGTGGGGCAACCGCACACAGCGCTTCCAGGGAGGGCGGGTCTGCTTGGAACTCCAGGTGTCGAGTGAGACACAACTCCACATTCTCGGGAGACAAGCCTGTCTGTTCCGGAAGCTCCCGCCGCGCCCGCCGTCCCAGTTCGGTAGTTGGATCCGCCAGTTTCCTCGCCGCCGCCAACAGGCTCTCGACACGCGCGCGGGCTGCAGCCGTCATGAAGCTTGCCGGCCCCGGAACAGAATCAGCTCTTCCAGGTCCAAGGAACACCCCCGGGCCAGAGCTCCAGGGCGTCGGCCCAACAGTTCGATCCCTCCGCCTCGGACTCGAACCAGATCTTGGCTGAGCACGGCGACCGCAGAATCGACGTTGCAGAGGTCCACGAAACGCGCCAGCCCGGGCTCGCCGTCCGGAACTGGCCGTAAGCGCACCGGGTCAACCGGAATGATTCGCAACCACCGAGGCGGGTGGTAGATCTCCGCGGTTTCCGGCTGTTGCAATACGTCCGTGTAGGCCTGGCTGCTGAGCTCGGTCATGCCGTATTCACTGACAACGCGTTCGACGCCAATCCCGAACGCCTTTGCCACTGCTTTGGCCAGCGCCGTGGGCGTGGTCCGGAGCCTGCGACCTTTTGTTCCCCCCGTTTGCATCACCACAGTGTTGCGTGGGCAACGCAAGACCCGGTCCTCCATCACCTCGAGGAGTTGCAGGAGCGCAAGAGAGGTTCCCAGCACCAAGAGAGGCTCTTGCCGTTCCAACGCAATCCGGGCGGCACGTTCCAAGCCCGCTAGGTTCAAACCTCGATTGGAGGCTAACCAGCGCTCGGGGTTGTCTGGGTTGAACAGGGCTCCTTCTGGGTCCACGCTGAGTGCCCGACCGTCCAGGACCACCGTGAACGTCCACATCATGAATCCCAATGACGACGCCGGGGGGCTGCCGGGGTGTGGCGCGAGCGCGACCACAACTCGGCGGGCGCGGGTATCATTGATCAGCTTCTGCCGGGCGAAATGCACGGACAGTTGCTGGTAGGTGTCCAACCGACGCAGAGGGTGCACGCTACGCGCCGCAGAAGTCGTGCCGCTGGAGACAAAGCGCGCATGGTCCATGGCTTCTGGCTGCACAGCGACTCGGGCCAGTCGAAAGGCGTCCGTGGGTACCGCTACGATGTCGTCTGCCGAGCTCAGGGAACTGCCGCGAGCCTCAACCAGGCGGGCATACGCAGGAATGTGGCGGGCCTGGAATCGAGCAATATCCAGGGCAAGCGCGTCGAAGTTCTCGGAGCTACGTTCCAGTCCGAAAGCTTGCACCCGCAGATGCAGCGCATCGCTTTCCGAAAGCCAGTTGGGGTTCGTCAAAGGGCCTCGTCCAGCGCGTCCGCGAAAGCACGCAGCAGCGGTTCGGCTATGTTTAGGGGCGGCGACAGGATCAAGGCTTCGCGCTGCCCACCGCCCGTCGTCGTGATGAAGCCGCGTTCCAACAGACGCCGCATCACTTGCACGGCGCTGCCGCGCTCGTCCCCAAAGTCGATTCCGAGCATGAGTCCACGTCCGCGAACATCTCGGATTCTCTCGCGACCCAGGAAGCGCTCGCGGAGCAATCGGAGCAGCCGACCGCCGACCTCCTTGGAACGCGCGGCGAGGTTGTCACGGTGAAGGATGTCCAGAGTTGCGATTGCAGTGACGCAAGCCAAGGGCGCACCCGCGAAAGTAGAAGTGTGCACGACCTCTTCTGCTTGGCTCCAGGAGTCCAAGATATCGCCACGTCCCAAGCAGGCGCTGATGGGTAGCCCGCCCCCGAGCCCCTTGCCGAGGCAAATCAGGTCCGGCCCGTCCGCTTCCGATTCGCTCGTGAGCATCGCGCCGGCGCGACCGAGGCCGGTCCAGACTTCGTCCGCGATGGCCAAGGCGCCGGCGCCACGACACAGCTTCAGCAGCTCTGGGACGAAATCGGGTGGTGGCACTAGGCACCCGCCACGGCCCAAAATAGGCTCAAAAAGCACTGCCGCCACGTCCCCCCGGGCAAGTTCGAAGCGAATTCGTTCCAAACATGGATCGAGCTCTGCCTTCGTCGCCGGATAGGAAACAAAGCGCGTCTGGTCACCCAGGGATGCCGCAAAAGGGGCTCGGTAGCTCTCCCGAAGACCGCACGCAGCCAACGGCGCGTAGGACAGTCCGTGGTACGCGGCATCGAACGCCAGCAGCCCACTTTTCTTCGTGTGCAAAATCGCCGATTTCAGCGCGGCAGTGACCGCGTCTGCTCCGCTTTGGCATAGAAGAACCTTGTCCACGTTCGCTTCGATGGATTGGACTTCGTCGGGACTCGAGCGCGTTGCTTTGCGTAGGGTTCCGAGGCGCTCCATCAATGCAATCTTTGGTTCTGACGGGTAGACGTCTCCCAATGCTTGGAGCAGCCGCCCTGTCTGGAGCTCGACGACTTTCGCGATCCTCGGGTGTGAGTGGCCCAGAAGTAGGGAGCCAAACCCAGCCGCGAGATCGACGTAGCGATTGCCATCTACGTCCAAGACATTGGCCCCCTTCGCGGTCGAGTACACGACTGTGTAGGGTGGGGCTTCTGTGCGCACCACTCGGCGCAGGTCTACGTCCGGCCGCGGCCCCATCGGCGCAGCGACGCGAGCGTGGCGGGTGAGCCAGGTTCGCGACTGCGGTCCCGGGGGGCGAGTGCGAACCGCGGGCAGGTCCTGACCTGGCTCGACTTCCGGCGGTGGGGGGATTTCTGAAAAGCCCAAGGCCACGCACGCTAGTGCGTTGTGGGGCCCAGTGCCAGTCTCAGTAGCAGACCCGGTTGCGCCCGCCCCGCTTCGCTTCGTACAGCTTTTCATCTGCACGCTGGACCAAGTCAGTCGCGGTCTTGTCAGCGTCGACTAGCAGAGCGCAGCCCATGCTGATGGCCGTCGGGATGCGCTCGCCCTGGAAGATGAAGGTGTGTTCCGCGACCCGAGCCCGCAGGTTTTCGGCGAGGGAGACGGCGCCGTCCAGGTCCGTTTCTGGAAGCACGATCACGAACTCCTCTCCGCCGTAGCGCGCGAAGCACTCATCCCGGCGGATGCGCGCCTCCACTACTCGTGCGAGCTCGCGCAACACGTAGTCGCCTGCCAAGTGTCCGAACTGGTCGTTGATGCGTTTGAAGAAGTCGATGTCGAAGATGATGAGGGACAGAGGGCGCTCGTGACGACGTGCGCGGCTCACCTCGCCCTCCAGGGTCTCGAACAAGTAGCGCTTGTTGTGGATTTGAGTCAGACCATCGATGATGGTCATCTTGTAGATCTCCTCGTGGTATTTCGCTTCGGCGTCGGCGCCCGAGAGATACTTGAGTATTGTAGGCCCGACCTTGATCCGATCGCTGTTGTTAAGCAGCGCTTCCTTGGAGACCTGTTCCTCATTGAGGTAGGTGCCGTTGGTTGAGCCGTCGTCGACGATGTACCAGTGGCCGGTGCGCCGCGAGAAGTGTGCGTGGCGTCGAGAAACCGAGTCGCCCTCCAACACGATCGTGTTGTCCGCGCCACGCCCCACACGAATGGGATTGCGGTCCATCACGAAACGCTTGCCGAGCAGACCGGGCTCCTTGGTGTAGATCACCACGAGACAGTCGTTTCCGGTGTCGCCGTCGTCCCCGGACGGGCGCTGCACCACCTGGGTGACTCGCGTTTTTTCGTCGAATTCGCTCAAGTGAGTTGCGCCCCTAGTCCCGCGCTGCGCGAGCTGGGAAATCCCATGCTGGTCCGCTCAGTTGCAGCTCTTCGCTCCCCTGTGGAAACTCGGTCTGGAGGCTAGCCTTGCCCTCATTTCATCGTCAAGAATCGTAAGCTACAAGGATTACATGGGGCGCAGCCTGTGGCCACGGTTGGATGAAGGTGCGACCTAGGCCTACCTTGTCTCTCATGACGCTTTCGCCTTGTCGCAGGCGCCGGAAAGGGGTCAGCTTCGGCCGAAATGAACGAGCGAAAGCCACTTGACGGTAGTGTGGAGGTTTTGACCTTCAAGGAGGGACTCCTTTCCCGGGTAGCCCACGATCTCTGCTTGCGCGTCGGCGAGGTGGAGCTTCTTGCGGACGATGCGAGCGTAGAGGCCCGCTTCGCCTGCAGCAGCCTCCGCGTCCTGCACGCCGTCCGCGAGGGCGCTCCAGACACCCAGGCGCTGTCCGAGAAGGACCGAGCTCAAGTCGAGGAGAACATTCGCGACAAGGTGCTGCAGTCCAGCAAGTTCCCCGAGGCCAAATTTCAGGGCGCGGTCGAAAACCAGGCGAACGAGTATCGCATTGTGGGGCAGCTCAGCTTGCATGGGCAGAGCCACCCCGTCGAGGTACGAGCCAATCGAGAGGGTGGCCGTGTTCGAGGTGAGGTCGAGATTCAGCCGAGCCGGTGGGGCATTGCACCGTTCAAAGCGATGTTGGGCGCGATCAAGCTGCAGGATCGGGTCATCGTGCGTTTCGATTTCGCGGCGGAATAGTCCGCGTGGGGAGCTAGTCCAGAGGGACGGCGAGCCCTGCGAGCTGCATCAAGCGAAGGGCGTTTCCAGCGGTGACGGGACCCTCGCGCAGCTTGTAGTCGAAGGTCATTTTTCCGTCCTGTACGCTTTCGCGGAAGTGCACCAATTGGACCAGCTTCATCAGCTCGTCCGGCAAGCGGCATAGCTCCATGTCGTGGGTCGAAATGGCCCCGGTGGCTCCTCGAGAAAGCAGCTCGGCGAGTACCCAACGCGCGCCGACCTGCCGTTCACGGGAGTTGGTGCCATGCAAGATCTCATCCAGCAGGAACAAGACGGGCCGGGAGTCGGTGGTCGCGTGCATGACCGCGCTCAACTTCTCGACCTCCGCATAGAAGTGGCTCACACCACGCTCCAAAGAATCGCTGATTCGAATGCTGGTCCGCACGGCGAACTGCCCTAGGCGGAGGCTCTGCGCGCAGACGGGTGCTCCCGCTTGAGCCATGACCGCGGCAAGGCCCATAGCGCGCAGCATCGTACTCTTCCCAGACATGTTGGAGCCGGTCACGAGCAGTGCGGTTCCCCCGCGCGGTAACTGGACATCGTTTTCGACGCGCTTGTCGGCTTCCAACAGCGGGTGCGCCAAGCCTTTGGTTTCGTACACGGTCGTCTCCGGCTCGATCTTCGGGAAGCACGTTCCGGGATCGTCGTGGTCGAAAGCAGCAAAGGAGGCGAGGGCCTCAAGTTCCCCCAACCGCTCCAACCAGCGTCGAGCGGCTTTGCCGCTGTCGCGCTGCCAAGCCTCCAGCATCAAAACGCAATGCACGTCCCAAAGCAGCAGCGCGTTCGCAAAGGGGTGCACCAGGCCGTTGTGCCGCAATTCGAACCACCCTACGGCGCGCCCCAAGGCTCGCATGGCCACCGAGGGAGGCCTTCCGGAAGAGGCGAGTTCGGCCTTGAGCTGCCGCAGCATGGGTGCCTGCACATCCAAGCCCTCCACCAGGCTGAGCATGGAGCCGTAGCGCGAGAAGGCACCTTCGGAAGTGGAGACGGCGTTGAATGCGCGCCCCGCTGCATCCCGAGTCTTGTACAGAATCGCGAGTTGGGCGATCAGCGGGAGCGTGAATACCCAAGTCGGCGCACCCGCCCAAATCAGGGCGCCAAGGGCGGCTAGGGTCAGCACGGGCAAGACGCGGCTGGCCCACACCAACGCGGCATTGGAGAGCAGTGTCGGTTCGCTCTCCGCCCACGCGACGAATGGCTCTGGGTCTGGAGCACGCTTGACCTTGCCGTTGCGCTGCCGAGCCGGGTCCGTGACGGCAAAGAGGGCCAGCGCTTCCAGGGACTGCCGCAGCGCCAGGGCTGGAGATAGTTCCCGTACTGCTTCCTGGCGAGCAACGATGACGTCGGGACTGGTCGCCCCTGAAAGCCATGAGGACAAGGTGCGTTTGCCCAGAGTCGTGTGAGCGGTACACAAACGCTGGAACAGCGATCCTGCGCCGAAAACATCCAGGTCGTCGGCATAAGGGTGGGCGGCGGGTTTGAAACTCGAACCGTCCTCGGGCAACTCCCGAAAGCGACCCGTTACACGAAGCAACGAGTGGTTGTTGACCAGCGCGAAACGCCGCTCGTTGTCCTCCCGGGTCAAGACCCTGCCGTGCACGCTGACCAGCACCAGGAATGTGACCGCCGCCACCAATGCGACCAGGCCTCCGGATTGCGGCGCACCTCCGAACAACCCCCACAAAGCGGCGATCACGAAAACGCCGAAAGATAACCCCCGTAGGTTTGAAACCAGGCGCGAGCGAGCGGCGATCTGTTCTGCAGCGCTTTCATGCTTCGCACGCTTGTCCTGATACAACTCGGCAACAGCCGCGAGAGTGTCACTCGGTGCGGAACTCATAGCTCAGCCTGTCACTAGCTTGGTGATGGCGCGGCCGACACGAGTCAGGGGCATGACTTCATCAACCACGCCCAACTCGACTGCTGCCCGCGGCATGCCAAACACCGTGGATGACGCTTTGTCCTGGGCCAAGGTTCTGCCCCCGGCAGACTTGATGGCTGCAAGACCCATGGCGCCGTCCCGGCCCATGCCCGTGAGCACGGCTCCAACGGTACGCCCACCGTAGGCCTGAGCCGCGCTTTTGAACGTGACGTCCGCAGCGGGTCGAACGCCGTGTACCGGCGCCGCGTCGGACAGCGAGAGACGCCCGGTTCTCTCCACCAGCAAGTGACAGCCCCCGGGGGCCACCCAGGCCGAACCGGGCGTGAGCTCTTCTCCATCTGCAGCTTCCCTTACCGCATAGCCCGCTCGCTCCGAAAGCTGAGCTGCGAGCGCCTCCGTGAACCCCGCCGACATGTGTTGCACGATCAGCAGGCTACCCATCTTCTCGAGCCTCAGGGTCGGAAGCAACTGGACGAGAGCCGCGGGGCCGCCTGTGGATGCCGCCACGACGACCAGCCGTTGTCCGGCGGGCATGGCGCGCTCCGCCACGCGTGCGGCACGTCGTGTGGAAGAGAGAGGCTCGGAAAGGGGCAACGACGCAGGGGCGCCTCCGCGGACGTTTGCTCCGGCCGCGTTCAAGAGCTTTTCTATGAGTGCTTCGCGGATGCCACTCAAGTTTGCGCTGATTTCGCCATCTGGTTTTTCGACGAAATCCACAGCGCCTGCGGCCAGTGCCTCGATGGTGGCTGTTGCGCCCTCGCGCGTGTGCGCAGAGAGCATCACGATGGGTTGGCCGCGCTCGGCGAGGATAGCGCGGGTGGCCTCCGCGCCATTCATGCCGGGCATGTTGAAGTCCATGGTGATTACGTCCGGCTTCAAGTCGAGCGCCATTTCAACCGCGCGCGTTCCGTCTGCCGCTTGGCCCACGATGTCGAAACGTTCGTCACTACTCAGGGCGCGCGTTATTGCCCCGCGCATGAAGGCGGAGTCGTCCACCACTAGAACGCGTACGGCCACGTTCGCACTGTACCCTGAATGGCGAGCGCCGCTGCCTGCGGAGTTCTTTTCCTAACAGTTTGATATTAAAGAAGATTTCGGAGAAGCAGGGAGCCGCGCCAGCCGTCAGCGCTTTTCCAATCGGATTACGACGGTCCCGGCCACGATGGGCGCTGCAGGGGATCCGACCCAGCGGCGGTCGACCACGTGTGCGACGCAGCGCGCGGCCGCTTCGCCGACGCCGACGCGTTTGGCAACGCTGACTCCTTCGGCGCGCCCCCGGGCCCGTACCAGAAAACGCACGTGGACTTCGGCACGGCGTCCTGACAGACCACCTTCCTTTTCGACACATTGCGCGAAGCGAACGTTCGCTTCGCGCAGCTTCTTTTGGGCGGCGGGCAGCTTGCCTTGGTCCACGCTGACTCGAACCACATCTGCCTTCAGCGGCCCTCCGGCTGTGGGCGCGCTTGTCGGTGATGGAGCGGCACCCGGAGACTTGGCGAGGCGGCTGGCCTCGGCCTTCGTGAGGCAGCGCACCAGCATTCCTTTGCCGTTGGCTATACGCCCCCAGCTACACACCGGATCGTAGGGGTAGCGGCTGGCCTTGGAGGGACCCGCACCAGCTTGATTGGCGTAGACGAACAAACCCACCAGCGCCACGGCGCACAGCGCTGTCGGACGCAACCGAAACCATCCACAACCCTTGACCCGTTGTATTCTCATGTTCACTCTTTGAATCCCTGTAGCACGAACGCGCTCTGCGGCTCGTCGATTCCCTTGAACGTCAGGCCCGTCATCTCTTCGGCCTGAACCAGCTTCTTGACTCGGTCGTACACGCTCATGCTCATGAGGACTCCACCGAGCGGCGCTTTCGACTCGTGGCGCTGGGCTCGGTTCACGACGTCCCCAATGCAGGTGTAATCGCGGCGCACGAAGCGTGAGCCAATATCGCCCCGTACCACTGGCCCCGCGTTGAGCCCGATGCGCATGATTAGCGGCTTCTCCCGGTTCGCATTGAAGCGCGTTAGCGCCTGCTGCATGCCCCAAGCCGCGCGCACCGCGCGAAGTGCGTGAGGTTCATCGCGGTCCGGTCGATCCTCGAACACCGCCATGATTGCGTCGCCGATGAACTTGTCGATGTCTCCGCCCTGATCGCGGATGACGATGCACAGGGCGTCGAAGGCTTCGTTCAATATGGCCACGACATCCTTCGGACTCATGCGAGAACTCATGCTTGTAAACCCCGAGATGTCGGAGAAAAGCAGGGTCGCGTCGACCTCTTTGGCGCGAACTTCCCCTTTCACGCCGCTCATGGAAAGCTCCTCCGCTGCGCGGACAGCACCCTCACTGATGTATAGGCGGCTGGCCTCTTTGTAGCGAGAGAGTCGGGATTCGGCCAGTACCCGCTCCACGATGGCGATGCACTTGTCTGTCGAGAATGGTTTCACCAAGTAGCTGGTGAGGCCGGCAGCGCGCATCTGCGCCTGGTCGCGTCGCGTATCCCGCGCGGTCAGCATCACGATGGGCACATCCCTGGTGCTGTCGTCTCGGCGCAGGGCATGGACGAATTGAAAACCCGTCATCCGAGGCATGTCGTAGTCGGTCAGCACGAGATCTGGTGGCTCGGCAACGGCCTTGTCGAGACCGTCCTGGCCGTCCACGGCAGTGTCGATGCGGAACCCCTGGCGGCGTAGGCAGTCCGCGACGAGGTGGCGAACCGCGGCGGAGTCGTCTACGACCAGGACGTGTTCGCGAGCGCTGATCATGCGCGTCGCAAGCAGCGCGTGCAGGCGGCTGACCAACTCCTCGGGGACCACTGGCTTGACCAGGTAGTCGTCCGCACCTGCGTCAAAGCCCTTCTCCAAGTCGGCGGTTTCCCCCAAAGATGAGCAGATCACCACGGGAATACTGGCGGTCGCCTCGCTCTCTTTCAGGGTCTGGCACAGGGTGAAGCCGTCCATTTCCGGCATTTCCACGTCCGTCAACACCAGGTCTGGGCGGGCGGCCTCTATTTGCGCGAGGGCATCCTTGCCGTCCCAGGCTTCTTCGACCCGGTAGCCCGCTTCAGTGAGAAGCGGAACCGTGTGCTTGTGAATCAGCTCGCTATCATCCACCAACAGAACCGTCAGCTTTCCTTCGGCCGATGACTCGATCACTCGAAGGAGTTCCTGTGCCTGAAAGGGCAGCTGGATGGCCTGGAGGAAACCCGCCTGCCGGGCTTCTTCGCAGCTCCGCACGTCGAGGCCCAGGTACACGGCGCGTTCTGGCGCGACGCCGCTACTCTGAGCGCGTGTGAGCGCGTCCGCTGCGGGCATTCCATCGACGACAGGCGCAAAGAGAACCACCTGAACTGGGGCTTCGCTTTGCTCGAGCAGGGCGTCTAAGTCCGGAGCGATCGCCAGACTGTGCCCTGCTGGCTCGATGGCACGCGAGACGAATTGGCCAAGGACCCCTGGAGCCGTCACCAACCCAACGTGCATGGCAGGGATGATAAACAAAAGATGCGAGGCACGACGCAACCTGTCCCAAGTCCGGGAATTTGCGGCGGATCACGAAGGTATTGCGTGTCGAAGCGATGGAATTAGGGTGCTAGCCCTCGCCGGCCAAAAAAACAGCCATCGAATGACCAGTTCCCCCTCTCCCCCACCGCCCGCCGCAGAGGCCGTGCTTCGTTTCTTGGAGAGCGCTGGGAAGCACGGCGAAGCCGATTTCTACCTTCAGCTTTTTCGCAACCTACCCAAAGAAAGCTTCGCAATCACGCTGCCTGGGGCGGCGGTTGTCCGCCAAGGTCTTGCTGGATTCGTCGAGCAGCTCCGCTTCCTCTCGGAGTTGGGCCTAGCCACACCCGTGGCCTTGGGCCTGCTCGATCCCGTGGTGTCGAATGCTAGCGCGGACCGCTTGCTGCGGCGCCTGGAACAAGTCGGTGTCACTGCCGCGCGCTACGATGCTGCGTTAGTCGACTCGAACACCCTTGCGGCCCACTTGAAGTCGGGGACGATTCCGGTGGTCGTGCTCAGCGCCCCAGATGTTGCCGACAGGCTGGCTTGGCTTGGGCGAACCGCATCGGACTTGAGTACCCGCAAGCTGGTGCTCGTACGTTGGCGCGGCGGCTTTGCGCTCCGAGGCGAACGTCGCGTGGCCCACGCTACGAAGTGGCGGCTTGCGCTGGATGGCAACACGCTTTCGCTGGTCAATCTCAAGACAGACGCGGAGCTGCTCCACGGCACGTTACTCGGCAAGGCGGATCGGCACCTGTTGAGCCTGGCGCAAGAGTTGATGGCTCAGATCTCGGGGCTGACGATCAACGTGACGTCGCCCATGGATCTGCTGCGCGAACTCTTCACAGTGCGCGGCGCCGGAACGCTTATCAAACCGGGCAGCGATATCCAGCGCCACGATTCCTTCGAGGGGCTCGATGAAGACCGCCTGGCCCAGATCTTTGAAGAGAGCTTCGTCCGAAAGCTCGACCGGAGTTTCTTCGGTTCGTCGCCGCTGGCGGTGTACGTGGAGCAGGACTACCGAGGGGCTGCCGTCGTGTGCGCAAGCCCGAATGGCCCCTACCTCTCCAAGTTTGCCGTGGTGCCAGCTGCTCGGGGCGACGGCTTGGGACGGGATCTTTGGACGCAGCTGACGCGCGACTTCGAGCGATTGTTCTGGCGAACCCGCGCCGACAATCCCACGCGCTCCTGGTACCTGCCGGTGTGCGACGCGATGGTGCGTCGGGACCCCTGGCACATCTTTCTTCGGGGGCTCTTGCCGGACGAGATCCCCAAGGTAGTCAGCTACGTGGAAAGCTTGGATGACGACTTCGGGCGTTGAGTTCGACGCTCAGGGGCAGGGTACGTCCGAGCAGAAGAAGTTGCCCGGGCGCACTGGCCAGTTTTGGGGAATCGGGCAGGCGATGTTCGGGCATTGCCACTTCTCGGCCGCGTAGGGGACTTTCTTGCACATGCCGTCGAGGCAAGCTTGGCCCGGGCTGCAGGGTTTGTTGCATCCACCGCAGTGTTGCGCGTCGGACTCGAGCATGGCGCAACCGGCACCCAGATTCGTGCTGGACAGCTTGCAGATCATCGAAGGCAACCCACAGGCCGTACTTGAGCCAGGCTTGCACTGACCCGCAATGCATATCTGGGTCTTGTCGCACTTGTTGCCGCAGGCGCCACAGTTGTTGGGATCTGATGGAGTGCTCACGCACTTGCTGAAACAGTACTTGAGCCCGTAGGCGCACTTGGGAATGCTGCACACGCTGGTGTCACACATCTCCCCCGGGAGGCACGCTGTGCTACAGTCACCGCAGCGCGTGGGGTCCGTCTGGGTGTTGACACACGCGACGCCACCTCCCGATATGGAGCAACCCGTCAAACCCGGCCCACAGCCGCACGTGCCGTTGAGGCACACTTCGCCCACCCCGTCGGTTGGGCCAGTCTTGCAGGGCTTTGCGCACCCCCCGCAATGCTTCGGGTCGTTGTTGATGTCCGTCTCGCAGCCTTCCGAAGGTCCGCAATCCGCGAAGCCAGCCGTGCAATCGAAGTCGCACGTGCCGGTTTCGCACCTGGGAGTCGCGTTCGGAATCGACGCTGGGCAAGGGTTGTCGCATTTGCCGCAGTGACTCAGGTTGCTGGTCAGATCTGCGCACTCCCTGCCGCACTTGGTCAATGAGCCGCAGTCCGCCGCGCAAGCACCGTTGAGGCAAACCTGCCCCGGCGCACAGTCCTTGTCGCAGTCGCCGCAATCCGACGCGGTGCCAATGTTGGTTTCGCAGCCGGGCGTACCAGGTCTGCAGTCTTTGAAGCCTTTTGCACATGCCAAAATGCTGCACGCGCCGCTCTCACACTGCGGTGTAGCATGGGGCAAGGAGCATCCCTGGCATTGCGAAAGAGAACACCCGTACGCCGGGTCGTCCAGGGAGACACACGCGCCGTTGCACAGCTTGGCTCCCTGAGCGCACGCCGATGAGCCGGCAGCTCCCCCTTGCCCAGCGCTACCGCCCGGGCCGGCGTCACCTGCGGTGCCGCCGCTGCCTACCCCTGTGAAATCATCGCCACCACATGCCGCCGCCAGTGCTATCCCAGCCACCGCGCTCGCGACGAGTGCACGCAGACCCATGGGTGAAGGATACCACGGGCTGACTTTTGCGCTCGGATTGCGAGGCTGTCTCGGTGTGTGTCAAGCTGCATGCTGCAGCTCGCGCGTCTGGGCTGTCGTGGAGCAAGCTTTTCGATGAGCCCTAGATTTGTCAGTGCGTTGCTATTGGTGTTTGCCGGCTGCGGCGGAAAAACCGAGTCAATCGACCCGCCGAGCAGCGGCGGAGGCACAGCTACCGGTGGAAGCAGCAGCGGCGGTGCGGGCAACGGCGGTGTCGGCACGGGAGGCGTCAGCACCGGCGGTGCGAGTACCGGCGGAGCCAGCACCGGTGGCGCGGGTGGTGGCCTGAGCTTCGAGCAGAAGACCAAGGCATTCTGCGACAAGACCCTCAAGCTGCCGTGTCCGCCGCCGGATTGTGAAGAAGAAGTGGAGCAGGCTGCCGAGGTCGCCGCCAAGGAGGGCTGCTTCAAGGAGTTTGAAGACGTCATCGACTGTGCGCTCGGCCGCCCGCTCAGTTGCTCCCCGGGGAACAACGAAATCGAAGTTGCTCCAGAATGCGATCCGGTGCTGACAAAGTTTGCGAGCTGCATCTCCGGTAGCAACAACTGCAGTGTAGGGGGTGGCCCCAACGGTTTTTGCAGCATTCAGTGCGACGACTGGGGCGGCAAATGTGCGCCTCAAGGCGGCGGGCTGCAATGTGTTTGCACCCACGGGCCCAATCCCAACGGGCAAGCAACTTTCGCTCTGACCTGCGACTCGCCCAGCTGGCGGCCGCAGCTCGAAGCCCTATGTAGCTGAGCCCCAAATCCCGGGAGTCTGGCCAGTGTTGGTTGGCTTTTTGATCCTTCTCGCAGTTGTTGCCATCGCCATATATGTGAGCCTGATGATGCGCTTCGTTCCTGGCTTTGCGGATCAGCGCCTAGGCAAGCTGGAGCCATTGCCGGACAGGCTAGGGGAGTGGGTGCTCGATGATTCCGATGACGCGGCGGCGGCGACGGCTCGCGGCGAGATTCGCGAGATCCGATACCTGTACGATCCGGACGCCGGTTTGTTGTCCGCGGGCAAGCTCACACTACAGGTGCGCTATCGCGAGCAAGCCAGCAACGCCATCGTTCGTACCGAACCCGACGCCAACGTTCGTCGCAAACGCACGAGGCGCTGAGTCGATTCAGCCTCGATTGGGCTGCGGCTTGTCTTTCCGGGCGCCGCGCTTTGGTGGGGGCGCGTCCTCGGGCTTGCTCTGCGTGGGGTCAGGCTTTGCTTCGACCTTGGGTGTCGCCTTCGCTTTTGGGCGGACTTTTGGCTTCTTGCGCCCGGGGTCCCTGCCGGAGCCGTTGGCATAACGCGGTGGCTCTCCCGGGCCAGAATAGTCGATCCAATAAGTACGAACCCCGCGCACGTCCAAGTGAACGAAGGTCGAATTCGGGTAGTACCCGACGCCGACGTTGGGCAGCTTGCGGCAGAAGTCGCGCACGACTTCGTTGGGGACCCCGGGGACGAAGAAGTCCACCGCACGCCCTTCATTGTGGCGTGAGTGGGGCGTGTACTGGCCAGGACGGAAAGGACGGTAGCCGCTCACCACGCGGATCGGTCGGCCGCCGAAATGATCGCTGACCCGGACAAGCATCCGGATCAGCCGACGGTTGATGTGCTCACGCCTGCCCGTTCGCCACGACGCTAACGCTTTGGCAACTCCCGCTTCTGCTTTCTTTCGCACGCGACCTTTGCGGTCGATCGCCAGCCCCTTCCAACTCGCGCCCGTTCCTCTGAGCCGCAGGTACCCCTTGCGCTTTGGGCGCTTGGCGTATTTCGGCGACTTGCGGGCCGCCGCTTTTCTCTTGGCGTCGCGCTTCTTCTTCGCGAGGAGCGCGGCCTTGCGCTTTCGTGCGGCGTTGCGCTTCTTCCGTGCCTTTGCCGCGCGCTTCTTCGCCTTGCGCTGAGCGAGTTTTTTCGCTTTGCGCTTGGCCCTAGCTTTCTCGGCGTGGCGTTTCGCCTGCTCGGCGGCCTTTCGCTTTGCGCGTGCCTTTTCCGCGCGGCGTTTCGCCTGCTGAGCGGCCTTTCGTTTCGCGTGCGACTTTGCGGCTTCGCGCCCCGCCCTCTTTCGCGCTTTCGCCTTCGCTTCAGCCCGCTTGGCGCCCTTGCTCGAGGCGCGCGCCTTCCGCCCCGCTGCCTTGTTTCCATGCTTGGCATCTTTGGAAGACTTCGCGGTTTTCTTCAGCTTCAAAGCTAGGGCGGCGGTGCTGCGCCCGTCCTTGTCATTGGTCGGAGGGATGACCAAGCGCTGCTTGGGCACGATAGGTTTCTTGCGCTTGATTCCGTTGGCGCGGCACAGGGCTGCGATTCCGACGTTGTAGCGCTTGGCGATGCCTCCGAGGGTCTGCCCGGGGTAGACCGTGTGGGTTTTCAATTCGGGCGCAGAAAACGCACGTGGGGCGACCAAAAGGGTCACCAAACCCAGCAAGAGCACGTAGCCGAAGCGCCTCATATCGAATGCCTCAGGGCTGTAGCTCTCGCACACCTCCCCACAATCAGAAAAAAAACGGGGATTTCACTTAGATTGAACTAGCGTCGTGAACTTTCTGCGCGCGGTAGCTGGTGTTTGGAGCGGCTTGTCGTGTGGGGCTAGCGCCGCTGACGCGGAGTGCGCGACAGGTGGAGTAACCTACAAAGATCGCCTCCCCTTTTTTGGCGTCCTCTGACGGACAGTGCCAAAGTTTGTCTGTGGCAAATCGTGTACTGGGGATTCAGTCCCCGCACGAGGCTCGTCAAGGAATCCATGACACCTACATTTCCCAAGAAAACAGCCGTTTCGCCGCCCCGTGACCCGGTGGTGAGCGGAGCAGCCGGCTAAGGGCGACATGGGCGAAGGGAAGAACCTGGTCGGCGTTGATATTGGGACGAGTGCGATCAAAGTCTGCCAGCTCAAGGAAACCCGCAAGGGCTTGATGCTGCAGAAGCTGGGAGTCGCACCTCTGCCGCCCCAGACCATCGTGGATGGCCAGGTCATGGATGCCAGCAGTGTCGTCGAAGGGATACAGCGTGTCTTTCACGACTCCAAGATCCGCCAAAAAGAGTGTGCCATCAGTGTTTCCGGCCAAAGCGTGATCATTCGCAAGATCACGGTGCCGATGATGACCCCTGCCGAGTTGGATGAGCAGATCCATTGGGAGGCGGAACAGCACATTCCCTTCGACATCAAGGACGTGCAAGTCGACTACCAGGTGCTGCGCAAGCGTGCCGAGGTTAGTCAGATGGACCTATTGCTCGTCGCCGCCAAGCGCGACCAAATCAGCGACTACGCCCAGCTGGCTCGGGATGCGCGGCTCAAGCCCATCGTTTGCGACATCGACGCCTTCACGGTTCAGAACCTGTTCGAGTTTTCTAGGGGGCTGCCCCCGGATCAGACCATCGCTCTGATCAACGTTGGTGCCAGTCTGACATCTCTGAACATCATTGCCGGTGGGGTCAGTGCTTTCACCCGTGAAATCGCCAACGGCGGCAATGTCATCACGGATGAAATCCAGAAACAGCTCGGCGTGCCCTTCGAGCAGGCTGAGGCGTACAAGTGTGGTAGCAGTTCGGATCCTGCGGATCCCTATCGCGCCGGCGTGGTTCCCGCCCAGGTGGTCCAGATCATCGAATCCGTTTCCGACGCCATTGCTGCAGAGATCCAGCGAAGCCTCGATTTTTTCATGGCGACGAGCGGCGAAGCGGAGATCGGTCGCATCTTCGTCACCGGAGGTTCGGCGAACCTCGTGCCGCTGGCACAGGCCGTCGAGCGCCGCGCCCGGGTCCCCACCGAAGTGTGGTCACCTCTCGAGCGCATTGTCGTCGACTCCAAAGACGTCAACCACGCATTTGTGCAGCAATCCGCCGCGCAGCTTGCGGTAGCCTTGGGCCTTGCCTTGCGCAAGGAGAAGGAGAGCCGCGCGTGATTCGGATCAACCTACTTCCGCAGAAGAGGCGGGCCGAACGCAGCGAAGGCAGCCAGCTATGGCTGCTTGCGGTCTTGTTCCTGTTCTTGGTCGAGGTTGGTGTGCTTTTCGCCTACCATGGCTTCAAGGCAGAAGAGCTGAAAGACCAAAAGCGCAAGAACGCCGAGCTTCAAACCCAGATCGATCGAGCCAAGAAGGCAGTCGTCAATCACGCGAAGGTCAAAGAGGAGCTCGGCCAATTGCGCGCTCGAGAGGACGCAATCGCGAAGCTGCAAAGCGCTCGCACGGGTCCAACTTCCGTCATGTTGGAACTAGCTCGCATCCTCACACCGGGCCGCGGCCCAAGTGTCGACCCGGATCGCCTCAGCCAGATCCGCAAGGAAAACCCCTTGGCCGTCTACAATCCGTCTTGGGATGCGCGGCGCCTCTGGCTGTCCCGATTCGTCGAAACGAATCGTCGCGTTCGCCTCGAGGGAACTGCCCGGGACGGCGAGGATGTCAGTGAGTTGGCCCGACGCATGAACCTTTCGAGCTTGTTTTTCAACGTGCGCCTGCTTCCCGCGAAAAAGGAAAACGACCGGGAGAGCGGCCTCGAGGTTGTGCGTTTTCAGCTCGAAGCCGAGGTGAGGTACTGATGGCCGCGCAACCTTCCGCACTGGCGCGACTTCCGCTGGTCGCCAAGCTTGGTATCGGAACCGGGCTCATTCTGCTGGTCGGCGTCGCTTACTTCGTCGTGTTCTACGGCGAGCTCGCTAGCAGCATCAAGGTCTCGCAAGGCAAAGAGCGGCAGCTCCGAACCCAACTGGCTGAGGCCCGCAAGAACGAGTTCGCCTATCAAAAGGACCTGGCGGAGCTCACAGATCGCCAACAGCGTCAACGTGAGCTCCAGAAGATCTTGCCGAAGACGACGGAATACCCCTCCTTCTTGAGTTCACTCCAGACCGTTGCAAATGTCTCAGGTGTCAGCCTCTCGGCTTGGACGCCGCAGGAAGAGATCCCCGAACAGTTCTACGCCCGCGTGCCGATGAAGCTGGAGCTAACGGGTCGTTTTCACCAGATCGCCAAGTTCTTCTACGGAGTCGGGCAGCTCGACCGAATCATCAACATGGAGAACATCTCGATCACGGAGCCCGAGCAATCGGGTGATGAAGTCAGCGTCAAAGCCGAGGTGCTGGCCACGGCGTTCCGAGCCCTCTCGGATGCGCAAGCGGCTGCGACAGGACCTGACAAGCGGGGAGCGGCACAGAAGAAGCCCCGGCCGAAGCCAGGAGGAGGGAAGAAGAAATGAGACTCCTCTTCGCACTGGCTGCGCCCCTGGCTGCGTTGGCGCTGTTTTCGACCGGTTGTGGCGATGACGCGCCCAAGCACGGCAAGGGGTCCACGAAGAAGGCGCTGGGACCTTCGAAGGGGGGCCCTGCCACGGCAAAAAGGCCGTCGGGAGCTCCCACGGGAGCGCCGGATGCTGGGGCAGACGGCGCTCCCGTCGCGCCACCCAAGATCGACTTCCAAGAGGCCGAATTCGCGGAGAGTGAGCGTAGTCGAGATCCCTTTCGCTCCTACGCAAATACCTTCGTGGACGAGTCGAAAGGGCGAGCGAAGAGCCAGCGCGAGGTCATCCTGGACCAGTATGCCATCGACGAACTGAAGCTAGTGGGAATCGTCACCGGCATCCACCCGGCGAAGGCCATGCTCGTCGACCCGACCGGCAAGGGTCACGTGATCATTCGCGGGCAGTTCGTTGGCCGCCCTGAGGTCGTTGGCGCCGGCAGTGGAACCGGCGCGGCCTACGAGATCAATTGGCGGGTTGATCGAATTCGCGATGGCGACGTCGTTCTGATCCGGGAGGACCCGCAGAACCCCGACGTGCCGAGCGCAACTCGCGTACTGCCCCTCCGCGCTGAAGGCACCGTCGTTTCTGGCGGCTGAGCGTCGAGCGCCCCTGGGCATCCCGTCAGGGAGCCATCCCCGTGACTCGGCCCGTGACAGTGCTTGACTCGGGAGCTCTCTACTGTTCGTCGCACTTCACTAAGCGCCACAAACTTGTGCCCGTTTTTTGGGTCAAAGAAACGCGCCCGCTTAGGATGGCGGATACGAAGAGTTCGACTCGGCGGAAAAGGGTTTCGTCGCGCTCGAACCGGAAGAAAGTCATGCGGTTTAGCTCGACCCGACTCACCAGCACCCTCGCGTTAGGCCTCGCCCTCTCCGTGTTTTTGCCTGCTTCCGTCGCCTCCGCGGCAGGGTCCGCCCAAAGATACGCTACCAGTCTTCGTCTGAGTGCGACCGCCGACGAGGGGGCTCGCGTAGAAATGAGCTTCACGTCGGCCCCCAAGTACACGGCGCGGCTGGACAAGAAGCGTAGGCGGCTCATCGTCGACGTGCCCGGAACAGCCGTTCGAGGCGCCAAGAGCGCCATCACCAAGCGTGCGGGTGTCGTGGGTGGCGTGATGACCCAGACCTTCAACACGATGAGCGGCAAGACCACGCGGCTGATGGTCACTCTGCTCAAGGATGCCAGCTACTCCGTCAGCGTCGTGCGCGACAAGCTGGTGCTGAACTTCGAGCCGGGGCCCCTAGGCGTGATGCGCAAGAAGCGCGTCAAGAAGATCAATTCCCCCGGCGAGGCGGTGCGTACGGGGCTCTCGCGGGTGTCCGACGTGCGCTTCGAGCACGGCACCTTCGAGGACAAGGTCATCATCGAGCTTTCCGAAAGGACCCGTTATCGTCAAGAGCGAGGCAGCAAGGGCCGCGCTCGCTTGGTGCTACAGAAGGCGACGCTGCCCAAGGCACTCACCCGCACCCTCGATACCACTGCCTTCGGCGGGCGTGTCAAAGCCATCTCCAGCTATGGTCCGGATGCGAAGAAGGAACAGGTCATCATCGAGGTGGATGTCGACCGCTCCGAGTCCCGAGTTCATCGCCGAGGCAACTCGCTAGTTTGGTCCTTCTACAAACCCGGCTCCCTGCCCTCAAGCATCACCGGGGTGGCGCGGGATGGTGGTGCGGCCCGCAAGACCCGCACCGTGCACGTCGAAACCGACTTCGCGGACGTGCCCACGGTGCACGATAGCGTTCCTGTGGGCATGGCGGAGCAAGTGGCTCAAGCTGAGGAAGCCGCGGGCGTTTCCAACGCGGTTCTAGGTCAACGCCGCCGAGGTTTCACGGGTCGTCGCATCGATCTCGATCTTAAAGACGCAGACATTCACAACGTGCTCCGGCTCATCGCCGACGTGGGACGCGTCAACATCGTAACGGCGGACAACGTCAGCGGTACCGTCACCATTCGCATGCGCAACGTGCCCTGGGACCAAGCCCTGGATATCGTGCTGCAGGCAAAGAGCCTTGGCATGGTTCGACGCGGCAACATGATCCGCGTAGCACCCTTGGCGGACCTCGAGAAAGAGCGCGAGATGGCGATCGCGCGCCGCAAGCAGGAGATGCAACTCGCGCCCATCGAGACGCGACTCATCCCCGTCAGCTATGCCAACGCCAGCGATGTACAGGCTCGCGCCAAGGACCTGCTCAGCGAGCGGGGCAGCATCGCCGTGGACGAACGCACCAACGTGATGATCGTTCGTGACGTCGCGGGCAACCTGAACCAAATCGAGGAGCTCACTCGCTCCTTGGACACGCAGACGCCACAGGTGCTGGTAGAAGCCCGAATCGTCGAAGCAACAAGCCGCTACCTGCGCGATGTCGGTATTCAGTGGGGCGGAGACGCGACCTTCTCAGCAGCGACGGGCAACCCGACGGGGCTCGTATTCCCGAACTCTGTCGGCGTGGTCGGCGGCGCGAGTGATACGAATACGCCCACTGCAGGCTTGTCGCCGTTCTCGAACACGGTGCAAAACCCGAACTTTGCGGTGAACCTGCCTGCCACGGTCGGTACCGGGCAAGGTGGTGCGTTGGGTCTGTCCTTTGGATCCATCGACAACACCATCAATCTGGCCGTGCGTCTCTCCGCTGCAGAGTCCAGCGGCATGCTGCGCATTCTTTCGAGTCCGCGCATCCTGACCTTGGACAATCACGAGGCGCGGATTTCCCAAGGCACCTTGATTCCCTTTTCGCAAATCAGCGCTCAGGGCGTGCAGACCACATTCCAGGAAGCGAAACTTCAGCTCTTGGTGAAGCCCCACGTGACCGCCGACGGCAGCGTGAGCATGAAGGTCAAGATCAACCGCGACGAGCCCGACTTCAACCAAACCTCGGCTCGGGGCGATCCGACCATCTTGAAGCGTGAAGCCGAGACCAACCTGTTGGTGATGGACGGCCACACGGCGGTCATCGGCGGGATCTTCACTCGCAACACCGGTCGCAATTTGGACCAGGTGCCCTTCTTCGGAGACATCCCCCTCATCGGGCTGCTCTTCCAGCGGCGCCGAGCCAGCGACAGTCGCGGCGAGCTCGTCATTTTCCTCACCCCCCGCATCGTCAATCGCGCCGAGGCCCTCGGGCGCTGAGGCGTTCTCGTATCAGGTAGCGACCCCTGGAGATCTCGGCCGTCTGCAAGGCTATCCCTGCGCTTCCGGTCCTCTATACGCTCGCACGCTCCGGTCCGGTGACCTTCGGCGGCCGCGCCACCTCGGGACCTCGCAAGCTCGGTGCTCGGAAAACCGGCACATCCGACTCGAGCTTTCCAGGGGACCTAGCCGATCGGGTTGTAGCCGGCGAAGAGAAGCTGCTCCCTCCGAATGGGGGAGCCTCGAGCTGTCTGCAGCGAAGCAAACAGCCCCGCAATTTTTGGCCCGGTGTGTCGCACCGCGATATCCGTGCGGACCCCATGGCTATCTTGTCCCGCGCTGAGATGTTCGCTTTTCCCGAGAACCAGCTGGAGCGTTCGCTCTCCGAGCCCGACGCCACGCCGAGCCCCAACGCGGATCCTGTGCAGAAACCGCGTGCCCGTGCGTTGCGCCGCCGCGTCGACCTGCGCGCCTACCCCGGGCGCAATCGCCTCGAACGCGCTGTCAGTTACGTGATCGCGACCGTGCCTCGCTCGGACACTCTGGGAAAGAGTGGCCTAGAAGCGATCGCACAGTCCCTGATCGACGAAGCCGAGCTGCTCGAGTAGCGACGGCAATTCTTTCGGCGTGGTTGCGAAGCGGCGCCAGCGTCACTTGCCGCAGGCGCCGTCGCTCTCCCACTTGCTGTCGACGTTCGGCACATACTTGCAGCTCATCACCGTCCACTTCGAGTTCGGTGACGAATCGCAGCGGTATCCGCAGTTTTCCCAAACGCCACCCAAGCCCCCGACGAAACACTTGTCGCCGACTTTCGGCTTGGTCGCTGGGCAAGGTGCGGGCGGATTCGTGCCCTGGGGGATCATCCATTGGCTCGAACAGTACAGATCCGTGTTTGGGCAGGAGTCGTACGGCAGCGAGCACTTCTGGGCTGCCACGCTCCAGAAGCCCGTGCTGTCGCAGTTGAAGGTGAAGCTCTGCGTCCCGCTCTGACACTTGACGTCGTACTTGCAGCTGGCGCCCTTCACCGGGCACTTCATGAATCCAAATCCGGATCCGGGAGGTGTCGGAGGACAAATCGGTCCGCCGTCGGGGCCAACGCCACCGGTCGCGCCACTTCCCGCGCTGCCACCACCGCTGCCCGCGCTCCCACCCGTCGCTCCGGAGCCGGCTACTCCGCCGGTGGCGCCAACTCCAGCGCTGCCGCCCGTCGTGCCGGCGTTTCCTCCAGTTTGCACCTGGCCGCCCGTTCCGCCGCCTCCGGATCCAGATGTCCCGCCTGTGCCAGCCGTGCCGTTGTCGCCGTCGGTGCTGCCACCGCAGGCAATCATCGAAATGCTGGAAACCGCAGCGGCAGTGGTGACCACGAAGGGGGAACGAAATCGCCGACTCTTGCTCATGCGGCGTTGTTTAGCAGAAATCGTGCCTGAATTGATGGCCGTCATTTTGGTTGGGGTCGAGCCCTGGGCCGGCGCTGGGCCACTACTCCCGCAGCGGGCCACCCGGGGCCTCCGCCACTGGGGGCCGCCCTGGTTCGGCGCTGGGCCACTACTCCCGCAGCGGGCCACTCGGGGCCTCCGCCACTGGGGGGCGCCCTGGTTCGGCGCTGCGCTGATCGGGCTTCAGGCGGGACCCGTCACTCGCCGCGCGCTCGGGGTAGCCTTCCGAGTGCGGTGACGAAGCTGTTTTGGATCGCTGCGCCGGCCATCGCGTTCGGCGCGTACGTGCTGGCTCGGGCGCTACTTAGGCGTCCCGTCAGCCGACCCGTGATGAGCGGGCTCACGGCGTTGTTGCTCCTCTTCTATGTGCTGGCGACTGCCGCCCTGGGTTTGTTCTGGGTCGCGCGCATGGACCTGCCCGCATTCGACCTGCACTACCTGTTCGGCTACTGCACGCTGCTGCTGCTCGTCGCGCACTTGGTCTTTCAAGTCCGACCTCTCGCCGCCACGTTGCGGCGGGTCGGGCCGCGCTGGCTTTCGGATGCAGACGGCAAGCGGTTCCTGCCTGCTGTCAGACTCGGTCTGAGAGGCTTGCTCGCGATGCTGGTGTTCATGCCCGCCGCGGCCTATCTGGTCGGGCGCCTGGCTACTGAGCGGTCGGCGATCCACGTCGAGGAAAGCCCGGCCGCCAGTGGGTCCGCCCCGGCGGGACTACGCGAAGTTTGGATCATGCGAGAAGGAAGCAAAACCCGAGCCGTCGACTGGCTCTACGAAACGTCTGCGCTCAGTCGGACTTCTGCCATCGAAGCGCCCGTCGTCGTGGTCGAAGAGCCGGATGACGTGAAGGTCGTCGAGGGAAGAGCGACGCGGTTGCCGCCAGCGGCTGCGAAAGCGGGGCGCTCCCTCGCTGCGGCCCTTGGTGGAGATGAAGCCGTTGCGCCCGAGGGCGCCATCGTCGTCGATCACGGAAGCACTTCCGCTCCGGACTCGAAGGCGATTGCAACATTGTTGCACTACGCCGCGGGCGTCACTAGTCGAAAAGCCGAGAGCGGAGGCCTGCTGCTGCGAGCGGCTGCGTCGGCAGGTGCGCTCTACCCGACCGATCTCTACGTGGTCGCAGAGTCTGTGGGCGAAGGCGCGTTCTACTATCACCCCCATCTGCACTCGCTGGCCAACGTGGCCGCAAGGGCCCGGCCCATCCGCGATGCGCTCCCTGACGAAAGTCCCGCGCGCCAAGCACCACTGCTCTTCGTCTTCGGAGCGACCTTCGACCGTACGGGTTTCAAATACGGCACCCGTGCGTACCGATATTCGTTGCTCGATGCGGGCCATGTTGCCGCGAATCTGGTGCTCGCTGCCAAGGCGATGGGCCTCGCGTGCGGGTTGGAGACCCATTTCGACGACCACGCACTCATCGCTGCTGTTGGTGGCAGCGAACAGAGCGAGGGAGCGCTTCTTGTCGTGGGTTGTGGTGGCAAGCTTCCAAAGACCACGCCGAGGATCCCGAGCCACCGCCCCGTGGAGCTACCGAAGACGACCCACGGGCGTGAAACAGCGCGTTTGTCTCATCGCTTGACGGCCTGGCAGCTGCAACCGGGCGAGGTGACAGCTTGGAGGCGCCTCTCGCACAAACCGGTTCCGAAAAAGGGCGTCGCGCTGCCCGCAGGCAAGCCGGCAACCGAGGACCTGTTCGGAGTCATCGCCGCGCGCCGATCCGTGCGCCAGTTCAAGGAGCAAGATGTCGAACTGGCCGCGCTAGGCGAAGTGCTGCGCGACGCTTGGCAGGGTGCACGGAGCCTGCAGAACGCCGACCTCGTCGAATTGCATGTGCTCGCGCGTCGGGTTCGTGGGCTCGATGCGGGCGGGTACCGCTACGAAGCAGGGAGCCACAAACTGCTGAAGACCACCAGCCAGGCATCTGAGTTGAAAAGTGCTGGCCTTGATCAGGAGGTCCTTGGATTGGCCGCGTTCACCTTGGTGTGGGGTTACACATCGGATCTAGGCAAGCTGGAGGGAGCACGTGATTTTCGGGTTGGTGCGCTCCAAGCCGGGCTTGGTGGTGAAGCGGCGTACCTGAGTGCGACGGCGCGGGGTCTTGGTGTATGCGGAGTCGGAGCTTTCTATGACGAAGAGGTCGCGGCACGGGTCGCGGGCCCCAAGTCCCGCCCGCTCTACTTGATGGCGTTGGGGCCGCGCTGAAGGGTGGCGGCCGGCTCACGGCCAGCTCGCGTCCATCATGAGCGAGCGCCCTGTCACGCGCCCATAAAGGTCGTTGCCGACACACTTCACCTTGTTACCGGTGAAGAGCGCGCACACGTGATCGTCTCCGACGGTCAGGTCCAGGATCTTTCCCTGAAGTGGGGGCAGCTTGTGGCGCTTGCCGGCTGGAACCGTGCAGCGTGAAGCCGCGGTGCAGTCGCCCCAACAGGTCAGTGTCGAATCCTCCCGCTGAATCCCGCAGGCGAAGCGCCGCCCGGTCTCGATTCGGGTCAGCGATACGGTTGGCGTTGGCGTCATGGGTGGGTCGCGCGTGTCGTCGGCCCCGAAGCATTTGGCGGTGCCGTCTTTGCGCAGCAGGCAGGTGTGCTTGGCGTTCACCGCAACTTGGGTCGCATCGTAGGTCTTGCGTTTGATCTTGCTGCCGCTGCGGCTTCGCCCGGGTTTGCAGGCGAGCAAGACAGCGAGCAAGAGCAAGAGCAGGAGTGGGCAAGCGCGACGCAAATCGCCCTCACTTGGGAGCGCGACGGATGTCGCCGCCATAGAGATCCGCCCAGTAGACGCAGCGGTCGTCGACGGCGATGGACACGTAGGCGCCACTACCCGTCGCGACGACCGTTGTCGGCCCACCGCTTTTGGGCGCCTTGTTGATCGTGTAGGCCGCGCCTCCGAATCCGTCGGTCCAATACACCGCGCTGTCGTCGACAGCGAGGCGCCACACGGATCCCGTCGCGACCGTGGAGATTGCGCCGCCCTTCTTCGAGACTCGCCGGATCCCGGGCGAGCTGCCGAAGTAGACGTAGTCTTGATCGATGCCGAGGGTATTCGTCACGCCTGCAGGATTCGCCAGCACAGTGGCGCCGACGCTGCCCGGGGCGTGGGCAAATACGCCATAGGTCGACCCGCCTCCGCCCACCGGCCCCATCCAGTAGGCGCCGGTCGCATCTGCCGCGACGGCATAGACGTAGGCGCTGCTGTCGACCATGAGTCGTTTGCCGCCGCTCTTGGCAATGCGCAGTAGGCCGTAGTCGCTGAAGTAGACGTCCTGCCCGCCGACGGCCATGGCGCGTCCGGAGTCGACTACCGTAATCGGATAGTCAAACACCGGCCCGCCTTGTTTCGGCACCCGGCGCAGCAGACCACTGCCGCAGGCGTCATAGAAGTAGACGTGGTCCTGATCGAGATCGAGGGCGCGGGGGTTGGGTTGGTTCGACGCCAAGGTTTCGATAGCGCCGCCGGCCTTGGGCATGCGTCGAATCAATCCGTCGTTGCAGCCGGAACCCGATGTGGCCCAATACACATGGGTTGCATCGACGGCGATCGCCGTTGGCGAACCTTCATCGGCTGCCAGCACCGTGACGTTCGGGCGGTAGCACTCTTTGGGAATCGTGGCTTCCGGGCTGGCGTCCGTGAGGGTCGGCGCGTCCATGGCGGCCGGTCCATCCGTTGCAGGCGACGCGTCGAGCACGAGCCCAGCCTCGAGGGGGCTGCGGCTACCACACCCGCACAGCCCCAGCAGAACAACCCAAGCCCGGTTCATCGCGCGGGATTGTCGCGCATCCCTGTGCCCCGTCAACGATACGGCTCTGGCCGCAGCACTTGGCGCCTGTTCGCCGAGCCAAGCCAGGGCTTCTGCCCGGGGCGCGAAGTAGGCGGTAGGACCTACCTTTTGCGGCGGCTTGCCGATCAGCCGCATGCCCGCAGGCATGTGGAAGGCGAAGCGTTTCATGCCGCACGCTGTTGCACGACCAGGCGTGGCGAGAGTTGCACTGGGCGTGGCTGGCAATGCATGGGTCTTGCGTGTCGCGCGGCTGGGCTCGATGTCCGATTCTATCGAGTGCTTTGGTCTGAGCGGGCTGCTACCAGGTTCGGACGTCACATGAAACCTCACAAGATCAATTCTCTCGCTATCGCGACTCTCTTCGTTTTGCCGGCACTCCAGGCGTGTGGAAGCGACTCATCCACCGGTGGCACGGGCACGGGCGCCTTCGGTGGCGCTGCGGCTGGAGGCGGGTCGGCAGCTGTTGGGGGCGCAAGCGGCAGTGGTGGCTCGAGCGGCAGTGCGGGAGCGAGCGGAAGTGGAGGCTCGAGCGGTAGCGCGGGAGCGAGCGGAAGTGGAGGCTCGAGCGGTAGCGGAGGCTCGAGCGGCAGCGGAGGTTCGAGCGGCAGCGGAGGAGCGAGCGGCAGCGGAGGAGCGAGCGGCAGCGGAGGAGCGAGCGGAAGTGGAGGCTCGAGCGGCAGCGGAGGTTCGAGCGGCAGCGGAGGAGCGAGCGGAAGTGGAGGAGCGAGCGGAAGTGGAGGAGCGAGCGGAAGTGGAGGAGCGAGCGGAAGTGGAGGAGCGAGCGGAAGTGGAGGCTCGAGCGGCAGCGGAGGCTCGAGCGGAAGTGGAGGTTCGAGCGGCAGCGGTGGGACGAGCGGGCTGGACGAGCTTCAGACCGAGTACTCAAACAGTAGCGGAGGCATCGCCATAGGTTCGATGTCCCGAATGATTGAGCTGTCCGGTGGGGATATCTTGCTGTGTGCCGGCAGCGTCGATGGAAGCCCAACCCTCATTCGGGTGACCCAGGATCACGTCGTTGTTTGGGCGCGTTGGTACGAGCTGGGCAGTAAGAATCAAGTCCTATGCAAAGACGTCATGGAGCTACCGGGGGGCGACATCGTCGCCGTCGGCTATCGAGCAAGCACTACTGCTTTCAACAGGCGTGGCTTCGTGTGGCGCTTGAACGGTGCAGGCAAGATCGTGTGGGCGCGAACGACCGATCCCACGGAGGCTGCCCTCTCCGCCGTAACTCTCAATGCCGCCGGCAACCTGACTGTCGGTGGATGGTACGGGAAGAGCTCCGCTCGCAACGCGCTGGTCGTTGAGCTCACCACCCTCGGGAAAGAGGTTCAGACCGTGACGATTGGCGCCGGCGTCAATTTCGGAGTCGAGCAGGTTGGGCGCGGACCAGGTAAAGATATTCTAGCGGTGCTCAAGGGGAGTAGCCGCTACCTCGCGCAGCTGACCTCAGCGGGCACGCTCCGCACGGGCTGGACCATTCCAGATTGGAAGGACGCGGCCATTCACGATGCGAAGGTCTACTACGTCGAGAAGACCGCACTGAAGGTGCTCGATCCGTTAACGGGAAAGCAAAGCGGCTTTTCTTCGCAGTTCTTGCTGGACCGGGTTCACCCGACTCCAAATGGAGTCGTGGGAGTCAGCCGGCGCACCTCCGCGTTGGGCTTCGTCGACGACGTGACCCACGTCGCCCCAAAATGGAACCAGCGATACACCTCGGGTGTGCTGCCTCAGACTGGTGACTGCATCCAGACGTCCAGCGGAGCGTTCCAATGCGCGACGGTCAAGTACCTACTCCGGGTCAACAAACCGTCGCTGCCGCCCAACTGCCTGCGCGTCGCAGGTCAGCCCTTCTCGCTTTCCACGCAGTCGCCTACTTCTGGAAAGACCTTGCTTCGGTCGGTACAGGCTAGGAGTCCAATCTTTGCGTCAGAATCCGTGTCTGGCTCACCTGTTTCCCTCACCACGAAGGACCACTGCCCTCCGTAGGCACGTCTTTCAGGGGAGAGAGGGTACGAAGGTTCGACGTAGCCGCGATCGTAGTCGGCTAGCATCGATTCCGCATCGGACGAACTACTCGCGCACCATCGGCTCGCTCGCGGCGAGTCGAGATCGCGCCATCGCCAGCGAGCGAACCAGTATTCGCGACAAACTTGTATCTGCTCGCGCCGCGCAGCAGGCCAACTCTTCCTTCATGCGGCCTGACATTAGGACGCTCCGCGCGCACTTCTCGTGTGCGAGGTCGACTGGTGGTAGCTCTTCGGCGGTCGTAGGAATGCTGACGTCCGTTGGAGTATCGGGTTCAAAGCGTAGGAGCTCAGCTGGATCACCTACATCATTGATTGGCGGCTCATCATTGATGAGCGTGGCTCGGGTGATGTCCCAACCCAATGAGAGCAGTCGGTCAATGCTGACATTCAGGTTCGCCGCCAACTCGCTAGCGTCTTCCAGAATCGCCTCATCGAAGTAGAGGACCATCTCGACCTGTGGAGCGATTGAGCTTCGCGTCGCTTTGAGTAGCTGCCCGCGAGAATAGAGCCAGGCCGCTTGAGCGCACCAGGAAAGCGAACGGTCGGTCGCATCAGCGCCGGTTCTCAGCTCCTCCCCAATCTGTGCTGGGATGGACAGGGGAACAGCGACTTTCGAACCCTTGCTGTAGTCCAAATCCGGAGGCTGAGGGGCGTCTTCCGGGATGCTCAGCTCCACGGGCGGCGCAGCCATCGGAAATGCGGCGTCCTCGACAATGTCCTGCTTTGCCAGTTCCCACGCTGCCCATACAAGTGTCCCCATCGGCACCTCGAGCCGATTTGCCTGCTGGCGGATTTCAACGGCCATGTTTGTCGGGAAGAACAAGGGCGTGGACTCCGCGCTTTCGCAACCGATATCACCAGCTGGAGCGAGGTTGGCGAAGTAGCGCGCGACTCGCTTCGCGGCGGGGACCTTGTTTAGGGCAACCTGCAGCACCGGCGTATCGTAGGCGAGATCTATTTCAATCGCGCGAGATGGTACGCCTAGCTCATCAGCTAGCGGCGCCAACAAGAAGTCGACACCCTCCACATGCCCAACGTCGTCCCATTCGATCTCGCAAGATGAGCGCTGCTTGCCGCGTTCGTCAAAGCGCGCTACGGATTCCGTGCCAACTTGGTCCTCGTAGGAATAGGCATACACAGGCTCTTGGAGTGCCTTGGCCAAGTGGCCGCCAAGGGCCGCATGCTCGCGATGAAAGAAGCAATACCCCTTTCCATCTGCTTCGCCGCCGCGCACAGCCACGTGCAAGATTGAATAGCCGGCGCGCGCAGCAAACGTCAGCCGGTGGTCTTCGAGGTCACACCCCGCGCGACGCAAGTAGCGCTTCGCGGCGCGCCGAACTGGCTCGACCACGTCGGGGTCCGCTCGCATGATGATGTAGCCGCCGTGAAACTGTGACATGAGAAACTCGATTGGTTTGCGGTTCGTTTGGTGACGCCGGGGTCTGACTACCCAAACTGTGAACAAGGCTAGTCATTGATGCGCGCGCCGCACTCGATACAATCGGACATTACTCGGACCGGGGTTGGGACCGCCAGCTACTTCACCAACCTCTTCAGTCTGGCGATCCGACCTCGAGCGCGTTTTGCGCCTTTGGCACGCTTGAGCACCAATTGGGCGCGGCTTTGGCTGGTGCGCTGCTCGCTATGGCGTGTGGCAGCAGCGGAAATAGCGGGGTGGTGTTGGCGGGGGGAGCGCGGGCGGAGGGGAACCTAGGTGGCTCCAGCGCTGTGGCGGGCAGCGGAGGCGCGGGGTTTGGAGGCTTCGGGGCGACCGGGGCAGGTGGCGGTAGCGCAGGGGCAGCCAGCGGTGGCGGTGCGGGTGCGGCGACGGGGGGCAGTGCCGGCGTGGGAACAGGTGGTAGCGCGGGCACGGGAGCTGGCGGCGGTGCCGGCGGCGCAGGTGCCGGCGGTGCGCCGGATCTCGGGGCGGCGACCTGGATCTACTATCGAACGTCGGGCAACACCGGCTACCTCATTGATGTGGCGGCGAATTGCACGCCCTGCTCGGGGTTTTGACTTGCTGGCGCTACTTGACCGCCGGCGTCGGCGTGCAGGTCGGCGCGGTGTGGTGATGTGCGACCTCTTCGCCACGGTGTGCTAGCGTGAGGCTCGGGTTTCGTCAGTGGCGCCGGCGCCGCTCCCCCGCCCGTCGACGAGGATGACGTCCCTACAGGACGTCGGCATTTCTAGAGGCCCCGAAGGAAACAGACTTGAGCAGGGGCGAGTCTGCACCTGGTCGAAGCAGAGATCGTAGCTCGGCTCCACAGACACGGCAGCGTTACAGTCGATGGTCGTGTGGGCGTCCGCCAGACAGGCCTCTTTGCCTGAGTATTCGGCTGGGACGCACTCCGTTATCCGGTCGCAAGTCACGTCCAGCAGCGCGCTGCACTGCTGTACCGCGTTGCCGCCACTGCCGCCACTTCCACCGCCACTTGAACAGCCGATTCCAAACATGACCAAAAACGTCCAGAAACGGGTTCCCATTTGCGTATCCTCCTCGAATCACGTGTTTTTGACTGGGGAATTCTGGTCGCACAAGTGGGCGAGCGCACTCGATAGAATCGGACATCGCGCGGCGCCGTGTAGTTTGCACTCGCGCAACGCTGCCGCGGCGCGCCAGCAGGTGCCGCGAAGAACTGTCGCTCCACGGTGTCAACGCTCGCCCCACCTGATCGCGCCCAGCTCGGCCAAGCTGATCCAGTGATCGCGAGTGTCAACGCGACCGCCTGAAGCAGGTACGCCCTGGCGAAGTTGGCTCGGCCAAACGGATCGCGATTCCGTTTGGTGGTGTTCATGTCGTTGCCTCCGTCTTGGAGGGGCTGGCACCGTCCCCATAGGTGTAGGTGCTCCAGGTTGTGCTCACGATGGGGTTGAAGGACGAATCACAGCCGATGAAGGTGATGGGCTTGCCTGCGGTGCCGCTATTGCTGAGCACCAAGTTGACTCCCGCATAGAGCCCGGCTTGGACGTAAACGACGTCGCCGGCAGCGGCCGTCTTGGCTGCGTGAGTCAGCGACCACGGATCACCTTTCGTGAGGCCAGAGTTGGTGGCACTGCCCGTGGGTGACGCATAGTGGGTTGCGGACGGGATGACGGCGGCGTCTCCGGCCGACCCATCGACGGTGCCCCCATCCGCTCCTGCGTTGCCAGCCGTTGCGCCCGTGCCCGCCGCTGCGCTGCCACCTTGCCCAGCCGTGGCTCCAGCGCCACCGCTTCCGGCTGCACCTGACGTCCCTGCAGTGCCGGGTCCAGAACTGGAGTCGCTGTTGTCGCCACACGCGGCGAACGCCAGCCCGAGTACCCATAAGAGTAGAAACTTCGCGTGTTTCGTTTGGGCAGAGCTAGTGGTGAAGGAGGCCATCTAGACTTGGTGTGCAAGGTAGGTGCCACGAACTACGCGGCGGCATGAGCTGAGAAATTACGTGTTTCTGGAGTATGTGCCTTTCCACGGGAACTACCAGTTCCTGCACCGCGGCATGCTGCGTCGCAGCTGCGTGTCCAGGTCGCTCGCGCACCACGCGAGGGACCACGTAATCGGGCAATGCCCGATTACAAGCCGCGGTTCGGCGAATGGCTGGCTGCGACGTAAACGGAGTTGCGGGCTCAACAGGGTGAACTGCTTACACACCGAGGTCCTCATGCAACTGTACAAATCCGCCACACTGCTCGTCGTCCTGCTCGCCGGCTGCTTGCCCACGGTCACCGCAACTCCCGACGGGCAGCGCGTGAAGCTGATGAAGGCCGATCCCCCTGCGGATTGCGAAGAGATCCGCGACGTCCAGGGCTCGGATACCGCCTTTGTCGAATCTGGTGTCAATCGCCAATCCGCAAAGGCCAAGCTTCGGAACGCGGCGGCGAGCCTGGGGGCCAACTATGTGCGAATGGAGTCGGAAGAAAAGGACGGCACGACCCTCCGGCTCTACGGCACCGCGTACCGATGCCCCACCGTCCCGAAGACCGCAGCCGCTCGGTAGCGAGCCGCGAGGGGCGTGCCCCGCCTCCAAGGGAACGTCCGCCGCCTGAGTGATGACGGAATGGTGGATGAGCTTTGGATGACGGCGAGCTGGGTGACCACGCTCGCCGCACTCGCGGTCGACGCACCGTCCGCCGAAGCTCGTTGCGTGCCCTGGGAAGAATCTCGATAGACCTTGAAGCGCAACGCGGACTGCCTGGTCATGGAGGATGTGCATTCCTCAGGAGACGTTTCCCCGCTCAATTGCAGGGCGTCTCACTGAGCTTGGCATCTCGCGCGACGCTATCGGCGACGCCTTCCCGGTGCAGCACGATGCGGTCGACCAGGTGCTTCGTCGAGCGGGCGGACAGCTCCAGGGTGTAGGTGCCCGCGGCTTTGAATACCGCGTACACGTCGTGAGCGTCACTGTCGCTGGTGTGGGTCGACCACTTCCAGTTGGTGGCCCCTGAGCAGTAGACCTTGAACCAGTTGTCGCTGGTAGAGCCTTTGGGGCAGGTGGCTGCTACCACGTTGGGCAGCGCGTTGATGCTTGCCATGAACGTCGAGTCGTTGCACTTGGGCTTCGGGTAGCGTCGAGTCTCTCCGCCGCTGACCGCCTTCACGCCGTAGGAACTCTCTGCGTCGGGAAAGCGCACCCAGGTGTCATTGTGCTCGGTTGGATCGGAGCCGGCCCCGATGCGACTACGCCACTGCAGGCGGTATCGGTCGGGTTGGTCGATCCCGATCTTTACCGTGATGAGTCCCTGACCAGGCGAGTTGAACAAGCTGGAGCCGGTCCACTCGACGTACTTGCCGCCGGACGCGCCGGCTTCCTTCTGAGACGTTTGCCAGCTGCCAGAGAGCTTGAGCGACTCGGCCTCCATCACGAGCACGCCGTTGCTCCCGATCTCGAAGTCACAGGTCGCAGCCGAGCCGCCACTGCCACCGCTTCCCGCACTGCCGGCGCTACCGCCGCTTCCAGCGCTCCCGCCCGTGCCCGCACTGCCACTGCGACCTGCAGCACCGCCGCCGCTGCCGGCGCTGCCGGCGTTTCCTGCGCTGCCGCCTCCTGTCCCGCCACTCGTCGCACCGGCGCTTCCAGCGCTGCCGGCGGCGCCGCCTGCGCCACTACCTTCGTCATCCCCGCCGCAAGCGACCACCAACAGACCCACTGCGCCTACTCCGCAAACTCGATTCCAGCTCATGGCAATATCCTCGTGCAAAACGTGATGGTTGGGCGAGCACCCCTTGCTCGACACAAGCGAGGGTCTGGCAGTTCGTTCCCTGAGGTAATCATCTCAGCCGCCGAAGAAACTCTGCCAGGCTCATGGGTGAGGCATGCCAGTCATCGGGGTCGTGTTGATTGCCGTCGGCGCTGTACCCAACCCGCCAGGTTGAATTCGGTGGTGGCGGCGCGCTGCAAGGCTGACCGCCGCAATAGCAGACGCTCTCACTCGACTGACTGTTGAAACAATCGTCCGCAGCGCTGCCGTAGATCGCCTTGCACTCCTGGGTAGTGTCGCACTCATCGCTCGAAGGAGGCGGCGGTGGAGGCGGAGGCTCGCTGCTGCAAGGCTGCCCGCTGCAGTAGCAGACGCTCTCACTCGACTGACTGTTGAAACAGTCGTCCGCGGCAGAGCCATAGATGGCCTGACACTCAGCGGTGGTGTTGCACTCATCGCCAGAGGGGGGTGGGGGAGGCGGCGGTGGGGGCGGAGGCTCGCTGCTGCAAGGCTGCCCGCTGCAGTAGCAGACGCTCTCACTCGACTGACTGTTGAAACAGTCATCGGCAGCGCTGCCATATATCGCTCTGCACTCCTGGGTGGTGTTGCACTCGTCACCGGCTGGCGGGGGCGACGGTTCGCTAGCGCAAGGCTGTCCGGCGCAATAGCAGACACTTTCGCTGGACTGACTGTTGAAACAATCGTCGGCGGCGCTGCCGTAGATCGCCTGGCATTCGGCAGTCGTGTCGCATTCGTCACCGGCCACCGCTGATTGCTGGCTCTCTGTTGGTTCCGTTCCGGCGCTGCAAGCGACCCCCGCCGCGGCAGCAACGAGCAACAGGGCTACTTTGTTCGTATGAGACATGGGGATTTCCCGCGTCGATGGGCAGGGTTGCCGGCCGGGCGTCGCAGCGCTCAGCGTTTACTTCGTGCAGTTGCCTAGCGTTGTATCGGTCGAAACTGCCGGGCGCACTCGATAGAATCGGACATGGGCTTCGGCGGGCGGGCCACCGTGCCCGTATGGCAAGAGGACCCAAGAAGTGGGCCTGCGTCGGCGTTACACTAGGAACGGGGACAGCTTCCCGAGCCCGAACCCGATCTTGATTGGGCTCGCCGTTGTCGCCCTTGGCGCCGGCATCTTCCGGGCGCGCAGCGCTCTCGAAGAGTTCTTGATTCTGCCGCCCCACCAACGCCGCGCGGAGCAACTCGGGCGCCATTTTGACGTCACAACGGCGGCTCTGGAGCGCGCCGTGAGCGAGTGTGCCCTCGCACTCGTCGCCGCTGCACTCCTTGTCTCCATGTCGTTGCTGCTGCCTGCTCTGCGTCGGCGCGCGTTGTCGAAGCGGGCCTACGCCTGGGTAGTGCCATCTCGATTCGGGACGACGGCGTTCGGTATCGGCTGCGTCGCCTGTGCCGCGTTCCTGGAGGCCCGAACGGAACCACTAGCTGCGGAAGCCGGTGACCCAATTCCAATGACCCACATGTTTGCGAACGCGAGTCTGGGCTTCCTCCCCGAATTGGGCGTACGCGGCCTTGGCCCGGACTCCCTGGTGGAGGCGCCGTGGTTAGTCCTCGGCACAAGCGGCGCCACGGTAGACGGCGCGACGGTCAAGGACGCCGCGGAGTGCGCAACCATCCTCCGAAACAAGAGCATGCTCTACCAACAGCTCTCCCCGGGCCAACCTGCTCCCACGGCGTTGCTCATGACGGTGATGCCGAACGTTGACGCACACGAGCTCTTCACATACTTGAGTGCAACGCATGCCGGCGGCAGCACCGGTCGCAAGACCGTGTACTTCGTCCTCAGCGACATGCGCACTCTCGACCGCCCCATCTTTGGCAAGCTCGTCGGCGTTCGCTTCACCGGACTCCGTGCCCAACTCAGCGAAAGCCGGGAGGCCTGCGACCCGGACCACAAGGCGGTTCTCGCCCCAGGCGGAGGCAAAGTCGGCGCCGAAACCCTGCTGAAGTCATGGCTAGTACAGCCAAGACGCCCCTGTTTGGTCGTGACCGAGTCGTGGTGACGAACCCGCGATTCGTGCCGTGGGTCGCGAGGGGAAGCCGCGCCCATGTCCGATTCTATCGAGTGCGCTCTCGAGGTCGCGTCGCTAGTCCATGTCGAGTGATGCATCCGTTGGAAGAACAGAGTGCAAAAAGGGAGTCTGGTGTCGCGCTGAGACCGCGAAATCTATTGGGACGGGACGCGGCGCTGGCGCGGATTGGCGCACTTCTCGTGGCAGGCGAAAGGGTGACCGTCGTGGGATTACCTGGCGCCGGGAAGACCGCGCTCGTGAACGCTGCGGTGCGCGACTTGCAGGGAAGTTTCCAACCGGTCTGGGATATGCCTGGCCGGCGGCTCGCTCAACCCACTGAGCCCAGCTTGCTGGTGGCTGATGTGTCGCGACGCGCGCAGGTGGAAGTCGATGCGCTGTCCTCGATCATCGACGAATGGCACGGCCCGGTGCTCGTAGCGGGCCCAACCGCGCTCGGCACTCGCTCGGAGCGCGTGGTGCCACTGAGCTCGCTGGGCGCACCAGAGGAATTCAGCGCCCTGGCGAGCCATCCCGCGGCACGCCTTTGGCGCGCAACGGTGCGAGCCGCGAGGTCCGATACATTCCCGCTGTCCACAGCCAAGGACGCTCAGCTGCTCGCCTTGTTACAGCGCTTGGACGGCTTCCCGGCCGCTGTGGTCATCTCCGCTGACCTTTACCCCGCCTGCAGCTTGGCCGAGCAACTCGGCTTGCTGGGCACAATATGGGACCCCATCGGCCTTCGCTTAGCTCGACTCTTCCGCCGCGACTGGGAGCAGCTGTGCGACGCAAGACGCAGCCTGTTGCTGCATGCTCTCGCCGGCGATGGCATTGCCGTTGGGCACCCTCAGATCTGTCACAGCCCTGCGACCATCGAACACGTCGTGGATCTGCACCAACGCGGATTCCTACGTCGAAGACCGGGTAGGTCGCTGCAGCTGCCAGCGCCCGCGGCGTTGGCTATTCGGCATTTGGCTAGTGCGTGGGAGGCTCCGACGTCCGCGCGAGACACCGGCATGCGTGCGGTGCTGGACGTGGGGCCAGAGTGCATGTGGCTCGAAGACGGTAATGGCCATCGCGCCGACCTGCGACGTCGTGCCACTAGCAGAGCACTGCTTCAGCGCTTGGTGCTCGCTCACGAAATCCGGCGCGGAGCAGTCGTCCCCTTGAAGGCGCTGATTCAGGCCGGTTGGCCAGAGCAGCGAGTAGTCACTCAGTCGTCCCTCAACCGACTCCGTGTGGCCATCTGCCGACTGCGCCAGATGGGGCTACGCGAAAGCGTGCTGGTCACTACCGACGGCTATCTGCTCGATCCAAATCTGGACATCCGCCGCGCTGACCCGCACGCGGCGTGACCTGCAGTCCGCATCTCGGACAAATACGTTCGATTACAAGTCGCGGCGTACCGCAGCACCCCCCGGGGGCGAAACGTAGGATTCGCCCAGCAGCTTGCCCGGTCGCCGTCGCTCCGGTCTTCACGTGTCTAGCAAATCTCCACGACCCCTCTGGCGTCGTCACGGACTACTGCCTCAAGCTGACGTACAGCAAGCAGCTGAACCAAGTGACGGTTGGTACGCAGGGGGTCTACGGCGAATACATGGTCGTCTACGGCGCCTCGTACTGATTCGGTGTTTGGTTGGGTCGCATCACTGTCCCTGCCGCGGCGCTACTCCCGCAAAGCTGCCCCCGGGCGAGATTGGCGAAAGCGCGACGCCCTGGGCCGTGACTCCAAAAATACCTGTCCGTCCAACGCTGTCGTGACTCATCCACGTAGCCGGCGGAGTGCTCCGTCCATCGCATGAGCGATGAATTGGACGAGCCTGCGAGTGCTTGCACTCGCCATTCCGCGAGGTATCCACCGCCGGCGATGTTGAAGCCCGAGGTGATTAGAAAAGGCGCGATCGTCTGCCTTGCCGGTGCCATGCTCGTTGGTTGCAGCAGCGGCGGAGGCGGCGGATTCCAAGCTGGCCGACCCGTGCCGTGCCACGCGCAGGGGACGTTGACCTTGGCGCTCTCACGTCGGCGCCTGGTTCGTCGCCTTGACCCCGAAGGCCGGGTTCCGCCTGTACTCGTAACGGTGATGCCCGCGGTCGCGGCGCCTTGGTTGCTAGCGTATCTGCCCGCCGCGCACCGCGGGATAGAAAGCC
This sequence comes from Polyangiaceae bacterium, assembly GCA_965222375.1. Classification (GTDB taxonomy): domain Bacteria; phylum Myxococcota_A; class Polyangia; order Polyangiales; family Polyangiaceae; genus JACKEA01. The sequence goes on along the minus strand of CBDCTZ010000015.1, from coordinate 60,262 downwards.
CTTCGCTTGTGGCTGAAGGCGGCACGCTTGGAGTAGCCGCAAGGCGTCGGCGCGTCGCGCAATGCTCCCACAGCGTGATCACAGACCTTCGACGAGAAGCGGCGTCTGCGGGGGCCGGCCGGTGCCGAGTGCACGGGATCTCGCGTCGCCCCAACACACGACACTCCCGTTGCGGCGTAACGCACAACTGTGGTCGGTGCCCAGCGCCAGCTTCATCGCGGGCTCAGCCGCTCGAACCCGCACCGGTTGGTTGCCGCGTTCGGAGCACCAAACGCTGGCATCGTTGGCCAATACCCAACACGACCGCTGGTTCGTTCCGGCAACATCAACCACGGGCTCGCCGACGGGATCAGAGAGTGTGGCTGCCTGGGGATCGTTCCCCCAGCAAGCAATCCGCTTTGCGGCTGTTATTACACACCCGCTACCCACGAGTCGCGCCGCCTTCTTGACAGCTTTGACCTTCACCGGGCGCGCGAGCACTTTGTCTCCCCATTTACCCCAACAGACTACCTGGCCGTTTTTTCGGCGAGCACAGGCGCTGATGATGTCAGCAGTGATCTCCACGGCGTCTCTAAGTACCGGCGTCTTTGACAGGCCTTGCCTCATCAAGCTGCTCCCGTCGCCGAGCTGCCCGTGTGAGTTCTCCCCCTCGCACCGCACTTCGCCGTTCCTGCGAAGAACACAGCGAAACCCGTGGCCGGCGGCTACCTGGGTCACATCCTTCGTCCGGCTTGTCTCCACCTCCCCCTCGTGGTCTGGCTCATTGCCTCCCCAGAAGTAGTACCCGCCGTTCTTTCGAAACGCGTACGACCACGACTTACCGGCGCTAACCCGCACGGCGTCTTTCACCCCCTTGACCATGACCGGCTCATAGCGCGGGTCCTTGCTGCCCGGAGCGACTTGGAAGTAGTAGTTCATGCCCCAGCACATCACCTGTCCAGACGCGAGCGCGGCGCATACGTGATGGTGCCCTGCGGTGATGTCGACTGCATTCGCGAGTCCGACGACCGGGCGGATGCGCAGTGGGTTGGCCTGCGAATTCACTCTGAACTGGAACGGGTTGATGTTGCCCCAACACGCAACTTGCCCTGTTGCCAGCGCGGCGCAACTGGTGTGCTCACCGGCCGCGATTAGTGTGGCTGCGCCCAACCCATCGACCTTGGTGATGCGCTGTCGCGACACGGGCTCCAGCGTTGAGAAAGGTCGCCACTCACCCCAGCAAGTCACTGCCCCCGACTGCTTGACAGCACAGGTGTGCTCGTCCCCCGCTGCGATACTGACTGCGTCGCTGAGGCCAGCAACCGGCATCGGACTGGCAGGTGAACTGGTCGGCGGTGCCGCACCACCAAGTCTTCCCGATCCGGCATTGCCCCAGCAGAGCACATGGCCACTCCGTTGCAACCCGCAGCTGTGGCGCCAACTGGAAGACAACGCCGTGAAAGGTACCTGCCTGGTGAGCACTCTCAAGGCAGACTCGTCTGGCCGCTTGCCGATGCCGCTGTAGCTTCCCCAGCAAGTGACACCGTTGCCCGTCAACGCGCAGCTGTGCGTCGACGACACCGACACCTGCCGAGCGCCACTGACACCCACCACCTTTGCAGGCGGCCGCTTCTCTTGTTCCGGTCCTCGTCCAACTTTTTCGTGCGAGTTGTCGCCCCAACACATCACGTTGCTGTCGCGCAACGTGATGCACGCGTGGTCGACTGCGGCCGCAACCTGCACCGCGCCCTGAACTCCTGGCACTGGTGTTGGTAGTGGATGGTTCTTGCGTGCTGACGACCCGAGTTGTCCGCTGCTGTTGCTCCCCCAGCAGACCAGCGTACCGTCGCCGCGTACGGCACAGGCAAAGTCCGCCCCGACCGCGATGCTCACCGCGTTGCTCAGGCCTTGGACTTGATGGGCACCGTAGCGCGCATCCGTTGTGCCGTTACCCAGTTGTCCGTGTCGATTGTCACCCCAGCAAGAGACTGTTCCTTCACGGAACAGCACGCACGCGTTCTGGCCAAACATTGCGATCTGCCGAACTCGATTCTGCCGAACCACCCCTGCGTCCGGCGGCTTCGCGGGCGAGGCGGTGTCGGCATTTCCCGCTGGCCGCGCTCCGCTTTCGGGCGACCGCCCGGCGCAGGAAAGCGCGGCACAAACAACCCAACCTGTGACCCCAACCGGCGTCATCCAACGCACCGCGCCTTCCATTCGGTCGAGCCTACCATTTGGCATCCCGGTCCGAAGCATCCCGGTCCGAAGCATCCCGGTCCGAAGCATCCCGGTCCGAAGCATCCCGGTCCGAAGCATCCCGGTCCGAAGCATCCCGGTCCGAAGGTGATGGTTGCAGTGCGGACGACATTCGAACTGTGAAAGGGCGGATGTGGAGGTTGTAGGCAAGCTGGGATTCGGGTTGTCAAAGGCAGCAAACAGCGGCGACGATTACAGGCTGGGCGCGATTCAAGTCAGCAGAAGGCGAGGTGGGTGCTGCCTGTTCCCGTCCGGTTGTCGCCCTGATGCGCATTGCCGAAGACGCATCTGAGATCATGTTGAGGCGACTTCGCGCGACGGGGCTGGGGAGCGTACGACACATCGGAAGCGCAGCGTGTTCTGATCGACCAAGCGAAGGGCGGCATGCTGGCGTCTCTTCGGCGCACCGCGGTCCGAGCGTTGGGCCAACATCAACCCACAGCACGACGGGACGCGGTGTTGCATGAAACTTTGCGGGACTCCGATGCGCACGTGCGTGCCGATGCTATACGAAGCATCCGAGCCGTCCGGTCGGCTTCGAACCTCGACGCCCTCGAGCGGGCGCGAGACAAAGAAACCGTCCCCTTCGTTCGCGACCTCTTGGACAGTGCCTTGCGCTAGCGCAGACTGAGTCCTAGACTTCGTCTGGATCGCCGCACACGCATACCCAGAGCGACTCGGACTCGTCCACGTCGTCGAGAGAGCGCTCGGCCCACTCGTCTAGAGAAGCCCGCTTGAGCCACGCTCTCCAGGCGTCCACGCCACGAGCTCGAATCACCTGGGCGTGACCGAAGACTTCGCTCGTTGTCTTGCGCACGACTTGGCTGTGGTCGTGGTTGGAAACCAGTCCCCAGAACGCCGCTTCGACGTCCCGGTCAGCGCAAGAGCCGGCCACACTTGGGTGGTGCAGGAAGAGTTCATTCGCAAACCACAACCGCTTGGCCGCGTCGGTGTTCGCCCCGCTCGCAAAGGGGCAAAATGGCTTCACCTGGGCTTCTTCTTCTCGCACGCACTCGTCGATGACCTCCTTGGGTGCGACCAGAACGTGAAGCATGTCAATCATCGGCGACTCCAGATTGGGGTGTCAGGGGTACTGCACTGACGTCTAGCAAGGGCGTTGGCGCTGTTCACTCGATAGAATCGGACACGCTCAAGTTCGCCATCGTGCTGCTCTACCGGTGAGCCAGGACACTCAACGGGACAGAGCCTCGCGCACTGGCGCTGTCGCTCTTTTCGCCGCAGGGAGTGTTCGTTGCGAGGGATAATCTGCGCTAGGTGGCGCACAGATGCGCGCAGCGCCGAGGCTGCTAGAACAGCGCACGAGCTTTGAGGGAGACGAATCCATGAGGCGGTTCCAACTGCGATTGGCCACGGGAGCTAGCATCTTCGCTAGCGTCTTCGCGTTGACAGCGTGCGGCGGCGACGACAGCAGTGGGGGCGGCGGTGCTGGAGGTGCGTCGGGGGCTGCCGGCATGGCGGGTGGTGCAGGAGCGGGTGGCAGTGCAGGTGGAGATCCTGATGCCTGCATGACGCCAGCAGCTACTCGCTGTGCCGACGGCGGGGTGCAGACCTGTAATCCGGGGGTGGGGCAGTCCAAATGGAGCGAAGCAGTTGAGTGCCCCGGGGATCAGAACTGTCGGGACGACCGCTGCCAAGACCCCACCGCGCAACAGCAGCAGCAAGCGGGTGCGGTAGACAAGTACGTGACGCTGCTCAGCGATCACTCGGCCTGGCCGATGGTTGTCGACGCTGCCACGGTGCGTACGGACGCCACGCGACGCGTGCTCAAAGGCGACGGATCCGACTCCGTGTTTTTCAAGAGCCTACGCTTCGTGCAACTGTCCTGGCCCCAGGGGCACCAGTCTTTGAGCGCGGCGAGCCCTGCCAAGTGTCAGGCGGCCGAGCTCTACTGGCAGAACAGCTCCCGCTTCGGAGTCTGCGGCCGCCCCCATGGCGATGACCTCGTGGTGACCTTCGCTCGAAAGGGCAATGCCCTCGGCCTAGTGGCGGGGGACTTGATCACCGCCGAAGATGGTGTCAGTGGGGATGCTCTCTACGACAAAGTGCAGAGCCGGCCCACCTGCGGGGCGGTGTTCCCGGCCACGTCGGGAAAGCGCTCTTCTGCAGCTGCGTCCTACTTCGGCAGCGTGCCTGCCGGCGTGACTCTCAGCGTGACTCCAGTGAGCGGCGCAGCTCCCTATTCCCTGGAGGTGCCGGAGCAGTTTGACCCGCAGCCGACGCGCTGTGCGGACGCTCTGGGCAAGGACGTCCAGTTCAACATCCGCGCTGAGACTCGCCCGGACGGAGTCGCGGTCATCCGGCTTCCACGCTTCTTTCCTCTGGGCAAGGTGCCGCCAACGAATCCCGCCGCTACGCAGAAGTTCATCGATGACTTCATTGCCGAGCTGGCGGCCGAGTTCGACAAGGTCAAAGCGGCGCCTATGTTGGTGTGGGATATCCGTGGCAATACGGGTGGGATCACGCCCGCGGGACTCGCAATCGCCGGCGGCATGCCCACGGCCAAGGCGACGGATGTTTCGTATTGCGTCAATCGCATCGCGGGAACCAACCCACCGAGTTTCGGCGCGCAGAAGTACGCCATCTACGCGGTGACCCCCGGTGGACCCTTTGCCTACACCGGCAAAGTCGCTGTGGTCGTCGACGGACTTGCCTACAGTGCCGCCGATTACTTTCCTCTAGCCGTGAGCAAAGCGACGGCGACACCGCTCGTTGGTTCGGCGAGTGCCGGTGCCTACGGCGGCGCAGGTTCCACGCCGAGCCTGGGCGGCGTGCCCGAGATGCTTGCGAATGCGGATGCGAACAACTGCAAAGACGCAGCCACCGACACCTCGTTGGAAGGCACCGCCGTCGCGCCGGATCTGGCGGTGGAGTATGAGCCGAAGGACCTTGCTCAGGGCGTCGACACGCTACTGGAAGCCGCAGTGGCTCTACTCAAGCAGTAAGGGTCAATGTTACCACTGTTAACATTGGTCCGAGTTGGGTGCAGCCTGTAACTGACGTCGCACCCGAGTCGGGGTGGGCAGCTTCGCTTTCTTGAAGGCGCGCCCCATGGGCGTCAGGCTGCCGTAGCCGACAGCCGAAGCGACCTCGGTCGCCGAGATGTCCCTGGCGGAGAGCAGCAAGACGGCCGCAGTGAGCCGCCAGCGGTGGACGGTTTCACGAAACCCTCGATCGAATAGGTCGAAGTCTTGCTGCATCTTGATGACGTCTCTGCGCGCTTGACGGTCGGTGACGTCTACACGCTCGGTGACGTCCACGAGCATGGGTTGCTCGGATAGGTTTTCCACGGTTGGGAACAACGCCTCTTGGGCGCGCTTGGGGGTCCCCTCTTCATCTGCGACGTACTCGGCGTACGCGGCCGGGCTCACGAGTCCCTCGGTTACGCACAATCTGAGGAGGTGTGACAGCTGGCGTCGCACGGTTTGTTCCGTGCACGTCTCATCACGCAACCTGGCTGTCGAGGCGCGCAAAGCCGCTGTGAGCGTCTCGCTGATCTCGACGCGGCACGGCTCGGCGCTGGCTCGTAACACATGCTTGGTCGGAACGCGTAACGCGATCCCTTCGGTGTCCCATGCTTTCGCCCGCAGGCGGTTCGGGTCCGCTTCCGTCGGAAAGATGTGTCCGTGCCTCACCAACACGACAGAGTCCGTCTCGAAATCTGGTCCCTTGGGCGCGGCGCTGATCTGACCTCGAGCGACGAACAAGATCACAGACCAATCTTGTCGCGGGTGCCGGCCACGAGGCATGAGGCTGCCGTCCCAGCGGATGCCGCGCAAATGCGCGTAGTACAGACCCGATCCCCGGCTGACGCCCGCGCGCACGCGAAGCTGTGCACTCGCTAGGCCGAAGGTCTGATCGACGAAAATCATCGGACACTCGGCAGCTTCGACGTCGTCATCGCCTTTCTGGATGCAGGGGGTCGCGTTGACGGGCGGCGACGAGGGTCGCCGGTGGAGGCCGGACTCGTCTGAGCGTGCAGCTCTGGTTCGATTCGATAGACATGGCGCAGTCATGTCCGCTGTCAGTGCAATCCCGGTGCCATCGGGTTTTCGTCGACTTTGTAGGGCCATGTGTGCCCTGACGGGAACCATCGCCTCCTCTTGGGAACTGACAGTTCCCGACGACGCTCTTGGCATGGGACCTGACGGGTCGCGGCCCGGTCCCTAGGGTCGTGGACGTGCGACGTAGAGATGCACTGGGCCGCCCGTGGCGCCGTCCCACTCTGCTTGGAACATCACCGCGGTCAGGTCGCGGTTGGAGGGGCCAAAGGGAGCGCGATTGTATGCGTTCACCGTTTCTCCGCCCTTTGAATGATGCGCGTTTGCGACAATCCCCGGCTGGCCTGAACCGTCGAACTTGAGTGCGAAGATGTGGTTCCACAATGGAAAGCCGTTGTAGTTCGACACTGGCGTTGCCAGGCTGGATGCGACAACCATGTAGCCAGGGCGGGACGTGTTTCGGCAGTTGATGTGGTACGTCCACCCAATGTAGCCGTCCTGCATCTGGTCCTGCGTTTGGCCGCTGCCGGAACCATCCAAACGCCAGGTTTGGGCGATCTTGTCGTTGCTCTTGTGTTTGCTGCCGATGAAGCCGAGGACGTCGTTGCCTGCGGCGTCCAGGCAAACGTCCTGATGACCAAGGCTGCCGGCGCTCGTCCGAAGCAGTTTTCCGTCGAGTGACCAGACGTTGTTGCCCTCTGGAACCGACGTTCCCCCGGAGGACCAGGCGCCTTGGTTGCCCGTCACCACGAACTTCCCGCTTTGGGACACCGTCCACCAGTCGATCACCTTTCCCGACCCCTGCTCCCCGGGTGTCTCGATGCGACCGAGGATCTTGTCTTGCACGGAATCCCAGATTACCAACTCCCATGTGCCGTCGGTGCGCTTGAGATTGAATGCCCAAATTCGATCGTCGTTGGATTGGTTGCCTTCGGCGCCGAACAAGTTTCCGTCCGCGCGATCCACAAATCCGTCGGGCGTGAAGTCCTTGAACACCTTGGTCTGCCCCGTCTGCACGTCGACTTCATCGAACCTTGGGGCTTGGTGGCCGTCGGGCTGAATCCAGACGTTCGGCCGGGTGAGGGACCAACGCCCGGTGGGCCAAAGATCGTCGACCAGGCGCAGGAACTTGAAAGTCTTCCCATCGAGCAGCGCCGCTCGCAGCGGCCCGCCAGCCTGGTAGAAAACGACCGCGAGGGAACCATCGGCGTTCCAGGGGCTGACCTTGGAGTACTGCACGCGGAACGTCGCGCTGCTGGGCAGTCCAAACGCCGCAGCGTCTGTCACACGAGCTACTTCGGTTGGGATCCGCCCGTCGGTGATGTGCGGAGGCGTCGTGCGTGGGTCGAGAACCCAGGACAGATAGCCCGGAGCCGGCAAAGTTGCGCACACCGGTTTCGTGCCTGGCGATACTCCGCCGAAGGTTGGCCAGGCGGGGTAGGCACCGGTGCCGCCCGTGCCGCCGCCACCACTTCCGCCGCTGCTGCCTCCCGTCGCGCCAGAGCCCGCCAACCCACCGCCACCAGCGGCACCACCACCACTGCCGCCAGCAGCGGAAGCTCCAGCGCTGCCACCTGCCGACGAGCCGGCCGCTCCGGCGCCCGGGTCATCTCCGCCAGAGTCGCTACAGGAAACGCAGAGCATGGCCGTGCACGCGAGGAGCGACGAGAGGATGGGGGCTGGGCTGGACAAGATGAACCGCATGGTGGCGCAAACCGCAATACAGGTGCCACACTTTCTGGGGTCGATTGTGTGGCGAAGGCGGGGCGAAGCGGGAAGTCCTGTCTCCAGGTGGGAACTCACGGTTCCCGGCGGCCGCGTCGGCGCTTCGTGGCTAGCGCAGTTTCTGGCCTTGGCGTATGCCGCACAAGATGCTCCGCCTGTTGGGGATAGCAGTCGTCGCCTTCAACGCTTGGATGTTGGCGGACGCCTACCGCCGTCGTGCCGAGACCTACTGGCTTTGGATCATCGCGATCGTGCCTGGGGGCGCATTGGCGTACTTCATCTTCGTTCGCTCCCGGGCGCCGGATCTCTCGGGATTGCGCCAGAGGCTGACGGCGTCCATGAAGCGGCCACCCTCGGTAGCCGCGTTGCGACGACGTGCCCAGGAGACGCCGAGCATTGCTCACCGCTTGGCTTTGGCGCAGGGATTGACGGACGCCGGAGAGTATCGCGAGGCGCGAGCTGGATTCGAGGGCGTACTGGCCGAGCGCGCTCACGATAACGATGCTCTCTACGGGCGCGGCGTGTGTGCGCTGGAGCTGGACGATCTGGACGCTGCAAGCGACTCGCTGACCCAAGTCGTGGACGATGCCCCGATGTATCGAGACTTCGCGGCCTGGCCAGAGCTCGCAGAGACGTTCTATCGGCAGGGAAAGCAGGACGTTGCCCTCGAATTGCTGTCCACGCTCGTCCGACGTGCGCCACGTTTGACTCACTACATGCTACTGGCGCGACTCGAGCGTCGCTACGGACGCACCGCGCAGGCCGAGGCCGCGCTGGTCGAAGGCCTGAAGGTGCACAGCGAGTTGGGCTGGCGTCGCCGGGTGGCTGAAACGGGTGTCGCGCAAACTGCGCGGCGACAGTTGGCGGAAATGCGACAGCGGCGCGGCACTGAGTGAGAAGCGGGTTGCCGTGATTGAGGGTTGGCCCCCCGGGGCGGGCGCGTAGCGGGCGCGGCCTTGTTGCGCTCGGGCAACCGGGGCGCGTGTTGGCCCCCCGGGCGGGCGCGCAGCGGCCGCGTAAGGGGGGCCGGCGGCGGCGCAGCGTAGCGAGCACGCCGCGACCGTGCAGAGCGATTCCAGTTGGGGGGCATCCAAACCCAACAAAAACGGAAAGTTAGCTGCCTGACGAAAGGATGATGGCATTGAGTTGGGTCGTGGCGCTGGCGAGGGGTACGATCCCAGGCTGGTGTCCGAGTCCGAGCCCCAACTAATTGGGCGATACGCCCTGTATGGCGAAATCGCGTCGGGTGGGATGGCCTCGGTCCACTACGGGCGCGTGGCTGGACCGGCCGGTTTCGCACGCACCGTCGCCATCAAGCGTCTGCATCCCCACTTGGCGAAGGAACCCGAATTCGTCGCGATGCTGTTGGACGAAGCCCGGCTCACGGCACGCATCCGTCACCCCAACGTGGCCTCGGTGGTGGACGTGGTGGTCGACGAACGAGGCGTGCTGTTGGTCATGGACTACGTGCATGGAGAGTCTCTGTCGCGGCTGATGCGTGCAGCTGTGCATGACGGGGCCCGTCCGGGCTTCGATGTGATCAGCGGCATCATGGTGCCTGCGCTGCATGGATTGCGGGCGGCGCATTGTGCGAAGTCGGAAACCGGGCAACCCCTGCACATCGTGCATCGAGATTTCACTCCGCAAAACCTGCTCGTCGGTCAGGATGGAGTTCCGCGGATCGTCGACTTTGGGGTGGCGCGGGCGGTGGGGCGATTGCAGGCAACCCGCGAAGGACAGCTCAAGGGCAAGCCGGCGTACATGGCGCCGGAACAGATCCTCACGGATGAAGTTGATGCCCGGACGGATCTCTTCGCGGCGTCGGTCATGCTGTGGGAGTTGCTCACGATGCGGCGCTTGTTTGCCGCCAGCAATGATGCGGCGGCGGTCAATCGCGTCTTGACTCGCATCGTCGACCCACCGTCGCGGGTGGTGCCCGACGTGCCCCGAGCATTGGACGCCGTAGTCATGAAGGGATTGGCGCGGGAGCCCAAGCAGCGCTGGCAGAATGCCGAGGAGATGGCGCACGCTCTGGAAGCAGCGTGCACGCCGGGGAGTGCGACGGTTGTCGGAGCGTGGGTGCGCTCCTTGGCGGGCGAGGTGCTCAATGAGCGGGCGGCAGAGGTTTCCAGCGTCGAAACGGGGACGCCCAGTATTCCGATGGGGGTGGCGCCCGCCGCCGAGGGCACGGGTACGGCACTCACTTCGGACAGCAACCGTTCGCGCCGTCCGCGCCGCGCGCTGCGCGGGATGGCTCTGGGTATTGGCGCTGCCGCTTTGCTGGGTGCTGGGATCTTGATCGGTGGCCGCTCCTGCTCTGCTGGGCCCGAGCCCTCGGTAGCCGCAGGGCCGGTGTCGACGTCGGCCTCGGTTGAACCGCCAACCAGCGCGTTGCGGACAGTGGGCTCTGCGACAGCTCCGGTCGCAAGTGCGACGGCGTCCAGTCCTGCTCCTTCTGCGTCCCAGCCCGCAGCGCAGGCAAAACCGCCGGTGGCGAGCGGGAGTCCCCGTCCCAAAGTCACGGCGAAGCCGTCTCAGCCCAAAAAGCCCGCAGCCGGCGCCAACTGCAAACCGCCTTACGTTGTGGATGAGCGGGGCGTGGTACGCTGGAAGCGCGAATGTCTAGGCAGCCGCTAGTCCGGTCTCTCGCAACCTTTCTTGTCACCGCACTGTGTCTTGGCGCCACCCCGGCAGCGGGGCAGGGGAGTGCGACGAGTTCATCCAAGCAAGGGTCACTGGATGCTTGCATTGCGGCGCATGAACGCGGGCAGGAAAAGCGGCTGGCCGGGAAGCTGCTCGACGCTCGCAAGGCCCTGAGCCAGTGCGCGGCGGCGCAGTGTCCGCGAGAGATCGCGAACCAGTGCACCCAATGGATGATGGAGCTGCGGGGTGAGATCCCCAGCGTCGTGTTGGTCGTGCGGGATCAGCAAGGGCAGGATCGCAGTGACGCGAAGGTCATGCTCGATGGCAAAGACCTCGGGCGAGGTTGGGTCGGTGCGGCCCTCGAGGTCGACCCCGGCAAGCACGAGCTACGAGTCGAGTACGGTGAGGGCGCTAGCCTCGATCAGGATTTCGTGGCCGTTCCGGGTGAGACTCGTCGCAAGGTCACGGTGAAAGTGCCGGGGCCGGCGTCGAAGCCGCCGAAACGGGCCCCGCTCCAAGCCGAGAGCCCGCCGTACCTGGGCTACGCGCTGCTGGGCGTCAGCGCGGTGGCATTGGGTACATCGGCCGTGCTGTGGTTCAGCGCCAAGAGCGACCTTGATGGCTTCAAAGAGGAATGCTCCCCCGTGTGCGACCAGAGCGACGTGGATGCCGCCGAAAGGAAAGCGCTGTTTTCGGATATCGCCTTGGCGGTGGGAGTGGTCAGCGCTGCCAGTGGATCCTATTTGGTGTTATCTCACGGCCCGAGTACGCCGGGGAACCGTGGGTTTCGAGTGAGCGCATCAGGGCGGTTCTAGAGTGGTGTCGGGCAAAGACGAGACAACAGTACGCCGATCCCTCGGTGCATTCTTGCCGCGCAGCTCGCGCTTCGTCTTGGATGTGGCGGAAGGCCCGGACAAGGGTGCCCAGTTGGAACTCGACCCTGCCGCACCGCAACAGTTCTTGGTCGGGCAGAGCGCGACGTGCGCTTTGACCTTGACGGATCCGCTGGTGTCGCGACGCCATGTTGCGCTGTCCGTGGAAGGCCCAGAGCTGCACTTGGTCGATCAGCGCTCGACCAACGGCACGTTCGTCAACGGTGTGCGGGTGAACGACGGGTTCCTGCGAGGAGGTGAGACCATCGGCGTCGGTTCCTCGCAAATCCGGGTCAACCAGGTGGGTGACCAGCCGACGCCGGGGCTCACGGGGAGCGACCGATTTGGTCCAATGATTGGTGGCAGTCCGCGCATGCGCCGCCTGCATCCGCTGCTCGAGCGGCTGGCGCTGTCGGAAGTGCCGGTCATCATCGAGGGCGAAACGGGAACGGGCAAGGAAGTAGTCGCCGAGGCTCTTCACGAAAGCGGACCACGCGCCAAGCAGCCGCTTGCGGTTTTCGATTGCACCGCGGTAGCGCCGAGCCTGGTGGAAGCTGCGTTGTTCGGTCACGAGCGGGGTGCGTTCACCGGAGCGAGCACGTCCCGGCGGGGTGTGTTCGAACAAGCCGATGGCGGTACGCTGCTGATCGACGAGATCGGTGACCTGGAGCCGGCGCTGCAGCCGAAGCTGCTCCGAGCCGTGGAGCGCTCGGAGGTGCAACGGGTTGGCGGGCAAGAGTGGATCCGCGTTGACGTGCGAATTCTGGCTGCAACGCGGAGGGACCTGGACCTGGAAGTGCAGGCGGGACGATTTCGTGAAGACCTGTTCTATCGCCTGAACATTGCGCGGGTCGAGTTGCCGCCGCTTCGGGAGCGACCCGGCGACGTGGCGCTGCTCGCGCGCTACTTCTGGGATCGTCTAGGCGGGCAGGACCAGCCCATCCCCTATGACCTGTTCGAATCCTGGGAGGACTATCACTGGCCAGGTAACGTGCGGGAGCTGGAAAACGCCGTGGCTCGGCGCCTGGCGCTCGGCGAGTTAGCGCCTAGTCCGCAAGCAGGCAACCGCGCCCAAACCAGCGAGCGTTTGGAGGTGCCCTTCGAGACTGGCAAGGCGCTGGCTTTGGCGCGTGGAGAAGCAGTCGCCGAGTTCGAGCGCGCCTACTTGGAGCGATTACTTGCGGCGCATTCCGGCGACGTGTCTTCTGCAGCGCAGGCTGCGGGGGTTGGGCGCCGCTATTTCAACATGCTGCGGGCGCGTCACGGCATTTGAGCGATCGGTCGATGCGTTTTCCGGGCTGTGTGGGACCAGCAATTAGAGCCGCGCGCGGGTCAACCCATCTTTCAGAGAACACCAGTACAAGAAATGGCCAACTGCGGCGATGCCGATGGGTTCTTTGCTACTAGCGAACTCGGTCGCGTTACCGATGACCTCGAGCTGGTAGTTCTGAATCGAACCGCCGATGCCGTATCTGGTAGCCCAGTACAGCTGGTCACCAATCAAGGTGATGTCCGCTCCGGCCGGTGCGGACCCACCGGTTTGATTGCTGACTGTCGTCGTCGTGAAACCAGTCGTCGCTTTGCCAGTCGCAATGACCGCTCCACCGGCAACGCTGGTGAACACATTCGGCCGCGTGCCGCCTTCCGGTGCGGGCAGGTCTCGTGCAATGACGCCCCAAGCGCCCTCGAGATCCGGCAGCACATCCTCGGGCGGATCCGGTGGCGAGGTGGGCACGAGAGGAACGCGCCGTACGGCGTCGGGAGTGGGAGTCGGATTCAGCTCCGTGTAATAGATCCACTGACCGAGCACATCGAGATTCAACGGCGTGCCTGGTAGGTTCGTGTACAAGAGCTCGCTGTCGCCACCCGCGACCGGAGCGCGGCCGATAGCTCCGTCCTTGTCGGCGAAGTAGACGAAGCTGTCGTCAACACTGAGGCCGAAGGGTCGCCGCGAAGTCGTATCTCCCGCGTTCGGGTAAACTCGTGTCGGCGTGGCGCCGCTCGACTCGAGGTCCAGCCGCCAGACCGCTTGTGGTGGGTCATTGCTGCCGGTGAGCTCGGTCGTCCAGAATACGGCGCCTCCGGCCAGCACGAGCCACGCTGCGCCCGCATAGCCGAGCGCCAATCCCGTCGAATCGCCGGTGGCCAGGTCTACCTTGTACACGCCGCCGTCGGCCGAGCCCGGGCCGCGGTAGCGAGTGACGTAGACGAAGTTCCCGGCGTCATCGGGAACGACGCTGTGGCACTCGATCGTGGAGAGACCGAAGGGCTGACACTTCGATCCACTGCACTCCCCGCCACCGCAGTCAGTGTTGCATGCACCGCAGTGGTTCTTGTCGCTGGCCAAGTCGACGCATTGCCCGCCGCAGTCTGTCTGCCCTCCAGTGCAGTTGGCGGCAGCGTCGCCACCGGTCCCGGCTTCGGTGTCGGCGTCCGTATTGGCGCCTGCATCGGCTGTGCCGCCGGTGACTTCGGAAAAATCCAACAGGCGCCCGCAGGCCGCGAGGCCCAAGAGCCCAGGCAACGCGAGCAGCCAAAACCGAGGCACGGTGAAGCAGTTCATAGCATGCGCAATATCCAGCAGCGACTCACTGCGGAGGCGCCAGTCGTTGGGCCGCGTAGACCGAGCCAGGCACGGAGGTTCGACTCGGAATCGAAGAGGGCCAAGTCAGTTCGCGCTTGGGCGCTCGAAAGCCCCCAGGTCGAAGCCAGAGCCCTGAGGACGCGTGGTACCGACGAAGTCGTGGGCGTAGGGCGTGGTTTTGCCTTGGTCGATCAGCTCGCTGCTGGCCTTCAGTGCGAAATTGTCGCCGCCTGCGTCCACGAACCCGGGGGTATAGGTCGTAATAGCAGTGCCGGAGGGCGGCGCGAAGGAGACATTCGAGAAGTTGCAGTGGTCGAAGGAGACGTTGAACTTGCTGTAGGGCGCATACGCGCCCCCAGCCTCGCCCCACAGCTTCGCGTGGTTGACCTGGTCGATCGCGCAGTTGACGAAGCGAGTATCATCGTTTTTGAAGTAAGTGACAGCGAGCTTGTCGATGTTATGGAAGGTGCTGTTGTAGAAGTAGTTGCGCTCACCGCTTGCGGTGTAGGTAGTGCCTCCGCCGATGTTGAGCACGCGATTGGCGTCGGTGACCAGCATGTTCACGAACGTGTTGTCAGAACTAGTCGCCACCTCGTCGCGATCCCCGCCCGGCCCAACGTAGCCGTCGTCCATGTCGAATAGGGAGATGGCGGTCCAAACCTTGTGCACCCAGATGTTGCGAAAGGTGTTGTGGTGCGCACCGTTGCCCAAGGCGATGACGGCATGCCACTCGCCGGGGGAAGTGTCGGCGCCGACGACTTCGCTGTCCTCGAAGGTGTTGTGGTGTACGCCGCTGAAATTGAGCTCAAAATTGGTATGCACTGCGCGGCAGCGCCGCACCGTGTTGTTGGTGGCCTGGTCCTTCATGTCGAAGCCGTGCCCGCCGTGCTTCAGGCCGAGTTCGCGATAGCCGACGCTGTCCTCAATGACCGAGTTCTGGGTGTCTCCTGTCAGAAGGAAGTAGTAGTCCGTAGGATTGGCCGGGTTCTGCGCGTAGACGTCCGAAAAGGTGATGGCGGCGTTCCTCGCGCCGTACACCTTGATCGCTTCTGCATTGGCATCTTGCACAAAGCACCGTGTGATGACCCCGTCATCCCCCTGAAGTCGGATGCCAAATCCGTCGTACTGCTCGTAGACCGTCTGGTTGCCGAGTGACACCGCGATGACGTTTTCGAGCCGTAGATTGTCGCCCCGGGCGCCGACACCCTGGCCATAGCGCGTGAGCTGGATGTTTGTGATCTCTACGAAGTCTCGATCGAGGATTTGAATCCCATTGCCGGTGCCGTCGCCGCCGTCGAGCAGGGGCATAGCGCTCGGATCAAGCTTGTCGCCGCGTCTGAACGTGGAACGACCCTCGAGATCGATCACGTCGCCTGGTTCGGAGCGGTAGCCGAAAAAGCGGATCGGTTTCGCTTCGGTTCCGCTATTCGCTACGACCAACGAGACCTTCCCGTAATCACCTGCGGCAATGCACACGACGTCTCCCGCCTCGGCCGACGAGAAAGCGTGTTTGATGCTCCATGGGTTTGTCGGAGACAGGCCGTCATTCGACTTGCTTCCATCGGTCGCGACGTAGTGCGTGCAACCACAACCCTCGGCTGGACAGGCGCCCGTGGAGATCGCGCTGCCAGCGCCCGCAGCTCCCGCTGCGCCTCCCACGCCGCCGCTGCCGCCGCTCGGAGAGCCCGCATTGCCCCCGGTCGCGCCAGTTCCTCCACCGCCGCTGCCCGAAGAAGCGCCGTTGCCCCCCGACGCACTTGCGCCGCCCGTCGCTTTGGTCTCGTCGCCCGAGTCTCCGCAGGCCGCCACGCACGTTAGTGCCGAGACCAGCGCAGCAAGCAGGGGCACTCGGTCTCTCTGAGGGTAATGCGGCATGACGGAACGGCTTGACGAACTCATGGGTAGTGTAGCTGCAATTCGGATGCCAGCGGGCTTGTCGGGATTTTCCCGTGCAGCTGAGGGATCCTGGAACCGACACTTCCACTCGGGAACTGATGGTTCCCGGTGGCTGTTCCGGTAACGTCGCGGCTCGGTGGCACGCTCCCGGGTCGGCGCGGGCGCACGGGTGTAGGATTCGCAGCCCATGGCACTGCATCCGCTAGCTGGCAAACCCGCTCCGCGTGAGCTCCTCGTCAACATTCCCCGCCTGGTCGCGGCGTACTACGCGCGCACCCCTGACGTCGACAACCCCGCGGAGCGTGTCGCGTTTGGCACTTCGGGTCATCGTGGCAGTTCGGCAGTCGGCAGCTTCAACGAGGCCCACATCCTGGCCATCTGCCAGGCGATTTGCGAGCACCGGAACGAACGCGGTATCTCCGGCCCGCTCTTCGTCGGCATGGATACCCACGCGCTATCCGAGCCTGCGTTCATCTCGGCGCTGGAGGTGTTCGCCGCAAACGACGTCGCGGTGCGCTTCCAAGACGGCTTCGGCTACACGCCCACTCCGGTGATATCCCACGCTATCCTCTCCCACAACCGCGGTCGCGACGCCGGCCTCGCCGACGGCGTCGTGATCAC
Source organism: Polyangiaceae bacterium (assembly GCA_965222375.1). Classification (GTDB taxonomy): domain Bacteria; phylum Myxococcota_A; class Polyangia; order Polyangiales; family Polyangiaceae; genus JACKEA01. The sequence goes on along the minus strand of CBDCTZ010000015.1, from coordinate 43,667 downwards.
GCCGTCGCACAACCCGCCGGCTGATGGCGGCTTCAAGTACAACCCGCCGTCGGGCGGTCCGGCAGGCGCCGAGACCACGCGCGCGATCCAGGATCGAGCCAATGAGCTGATCGCAGCCAAACTGGCCGGTGTTGTCCGCATACCCCAGGCTCGCGCGCTCGCGGCAGACAACGTGAAGGCGCACGACTACGTCACCCCATACGTACGCGACTTGGAAAACGTGGTGGACATGGCCGCGATCGCCAACGCAAAGCTGTCTCTCGGCGTCGACCCCATGGGCGGTGCGGGCGTGGGGTTTTGGACGCCCATCGCCGAGACCTACGGCCTCGACATTGAAGTGGTAAACCCGGCGGTCGACCCGACGTTCTCGTTCATGCGCGTCGACAAAGACGGCAAGATCCGCATGGACTGATCGTCGCCTTACGCTATGGCGGGTCTGATTGATCTGAAGGAGCGCTTTGACGTCGCCTTTGGCAACGACCCCGACTACGACCGCCATGGCATCGTCACCCGCGCTGGTGGCTTGATGAATCCGAACCACTACCTGGCAGTGGCGATCTCCTATCTGTTCACGAATCGCGCCGACTGGCCCCGCACTGCACGGGTAGGCAAGACCCTGGTGTCAAGCAGCATGATCGACCGGGTCGCCGCCGACATCGGCCGCGAACTCGCCGAAGTCCCAGTCGGCTTCAAGTGGTTTGTCGATGGCCTGCTCGATGGGAGCTACGGGTTTGGTGGCGAAGAGTCAGCGGGTGCTTCGTTCTTGCGCCGGGATGGGGGTGTCTGGACCACGGACAAGGACGGAATCATCCTGGATCTTCTGGCGGCGGAGATCCTGGCACGCACCGGCAAGGACCCCTCCGAGCATTACGCCAACCTCGAAGCTACCTTCGGCAGCCCAGTCTACGAGCGCATCGACGCCCCGGCCACGGCGGAGCAGAAGGCACAGCTCAAGCAACTCTCTCCCGAGGCGGTCACCGTGACGGAGCTGGCCGGGGAAGCCATCACGGCAAAGCTCACCCGCGCGCCGGGCAACGACGCTGCGATCGGCGGACTCAAGGTCGTGACTGAGAACGGTTGGTTCGCCGCTCGGCCATCGGGCACCGAGGCGATCTACAAGATCTACGCCGAGAGCTTCAAAGGTGCCGAGCATCTGCAGCTGATCCAGCGCGAGGCGCAATCTATTGTGGACGCCGCGCTGCGCCCACCTGCGTAGTGGGTGGGCGCTAGCGTCAAGTGCGGGTCTTCGGGCTCAACGTGTGGGCCAAACCTCTACAGCATGCGGGCCATGAAGCTCACCAGGGCGATCTGGTCGGTCCATGCGGCGGTTCCGTCTACCTCCACGTGGCCCAGCAGGGGAGTCACGAGTGCGCTGTGCCGACTTCCGTCCAGTTCGCGCTCGGCCCACTCGGTCTCGGCAGGGGGGATCACGTTGTCGTGGGCGCCGTGCAGCAGGTACACAGGAGGGCGTATTTGGCTCAATCGCCCCGCGGGCGAAAGCTGAGCCAACTCAGGCTCGTGCTGAACCAATAGGGTGCGCAGCGTGGGCGCCAGCTGCTTCAAGTTCCCGCCTTGCAGGAGCTCGAACATGTTCCTGGCGCTGGCGCTGGTGCATTGGGAGGCCTGAGTGGCCGAGCGACTCCGGTCTTCTTTCAACCAACTCTGCAGTGCGCGATGCATGCAGTCCAGGTCACGCCTCTCGATCAGGCTGGCCAGGTGCTGATTCACCAAAACGACCAGGCCGTACTCGTGAGCGTCGAAGGGTAGCTTCCCGTCGGGCGTTTCGACAGTATCAGACAGGAAGAAGCGGAGAACTCGACTCAGGTCGTGATGACCGCCGACGCTAGTCACGTAGGACAGGCGCTTGCCGACGGTTGGGTCGCTAGCGGCGATCAAAGACAAGCCACCTGCGAAGCTCATTCCAATCAGTCCGGTTTGCCCCGCAGAGCGCGGGTCTGTGCTGGCGAGTCTGACTGATGCCTTGAGTACGTCCACACCCTGCTGTGTGATCCGATAGGACGCGATGTCTGCTAGCTCCGGCGTGAGCACCAGCTGTCTGGCACTTGCTAGCTCCTTCGCGAAGCGGATGAGTCGAGGTTCGTCGATGCCTTTGTGATGAACGCCGTGCGCAAGAACGACAGTGCCAAGGGGGTGTCCACTGGCGGTCCAATACCAGCGTGCTCGCGCACCGGCGACCCGCGCCTCGCGGCTTTGCACCTCGGAGGTTTCGCGCGCTGGAGCTGACAGATGAGCGAGCAGTGTTCCTGCACGGCCTAGCCGAACGAGATCAGGCTCCGCCAAGGCGAATGCGGCGAGCAAGGCCAGACACACTGCAAGCGTTCGAGATAGGCAGCGCATACCCATAGTATGCGTCGCGCATCGGGTCACGAAAGGCCGCGTGACACTTGATTACAATTGTCTACTCCGCGGCGGGCGATTCTGCGGTTCGTACACGATTGCTTTGGGTGTGCGTGACAGCTTGCGGCTCGTTGGCGACGCCGTGTTTCAATTCGACGCGCCCATGCTTCCCTTACCTGTGGCTGCGGGCAGTGGGACCCGAAGCGGGCTCTTGGAGTAGTGCACACCTTGGGTGACTCCGCATTCCCCCGTGCTACACGCGCCACGGCACAGGACTCGCCCCGACGCGTCAATAGCACACTGTGTATCTTCGGTGCCCGCTACCCTGACCACCGACCTGAACAGCGTCTTTTCTGGGCTTGCGAAGGTGCTCGTCGCCACGCAGCGCACTGAGCCCTTCGCGGTGACTCCGCAAATCCCGGGACCCGGCACGAATCGGGTCAGGGGGCTGCCTTGCACGATCTTTCGGGCCCCCTTTTCATTGCTGCCGACGGTCCGCACCTCACCGTCTTGGAACAATGCGAAGCGGTAGCCTAGCATGTCCACAGCGCTGTCGAAGGGGGCAAAGTGCTTGATTGGCGAGGTCAACTTGCCTTGTCGGGCCTGCAGCTGATGCACCTTGCCGTCCGCGAGTTGCACCAGAAGGCGGGAGTAGGATCCGGTGACCCGGCGCGCTCTTGCCAAGCCTGGCACCGGGGCCAACGTGAGTTGTTTCAAGTCGTCGAAGCCTGGGTTCGCGCCCAGCAGAAGCTGCCCTTTCCTGTCGATGGCGACTGCCTGCCCGAGTACGCCCATCTCTGGCAGCAGTGCGCTCTGCACTCCGTCCAACGCAGCGACCCGGTAAGGCGCGCGTGAGCGCGAACTGCTTTCGGTGCCGAAGAAGCAATGTGCATTATCCGCGGGATCGAAGGCACAACCGTAGGCGTTGTGCACAATCATCCGCTTCATGCCCGAGAGCCCCGCCACCCGCTTCGGCTTCGATCGGACTGGTTCTTGCGCGGTGGACTTCTTGGCGGTTGCGGCGAGCCCCCAACACCACACTTCGCCGGACTGGGTTAAAGCGCAGGCGAAGCGCTGGCCAACTCCCACGTCGCGCGCCTTCGGGACGCCTGAAACGGGCATGGCGCGGTCCAAGTACCTCGTGTCCGGGTGGCCCAGGACCGCGTTGATGTTGTGGCCGAAGCAATGAAGGGCACCTTCGGTGTCAAGCCCGCATACGGCATGGTTGACGGCGCGGAGCTGCGTGAGGGTCTTGATGCCTGGCAGTTGAGTGTTGCCTGGAGGCAGAGTTGGGAGTGCGTGACCGCCACCGATGGATTCCAAACGCTGGCAGCCCACACTCGAGCCGCGAGAAAGACACAGCAGTGGTGAGTCGTAGGGATCGCCTTGATGAACCGCGAAGGTGTCTGCAGCCTCGAACTCCTTGGACCAGCGGCTTTTTCGCCCCAGCGAAAAGCAGCGCACGCGGTCATCCGCGAGTTGAGCGCATGCCACCGAGGTAGCGACCTGAACTCGTTTGGCGTTGGAGACGCCCGGAACGGGAGCTGCTCGGGGTTTGCCCTTGGACTCCGGACCTGCGTGCGCGCATACGACGCCACCCTTGGCGCGAACTGCGCATACGAAGTGAATGCCCACGCCGATATCCACGGCGTCCTTCACGCCCGGAAGGGGCTCGGGTGCCCGCTCTTCCGCCGTCGGTGTCGAATCCTTGAAAACGCCGCTTCGGTAGCAGCTCACCGTGCCCCGTGTGAATCGGAGGCAAGACAACATGAACTGGGTCGCGGCCTGCGCCACGTCGGAGGCCTTGGCGAGTTTGCGGACCTGTCCGCCCTGGCGCAGCGCAGACACTTTGCCATCCCGATGAACGAGCAACGTGTCCATACCGACCGCGACTCCTGACACGTCCTGGCTGCCTTTGATGGCGTTAGGGCGCCCGCCTTCTCGGCCGCCCCAACAACTCACCCCGCCTCCCACGAGCATGGCGCAGCCCCGTCCGTCTCTGAGATCGAAGTTGGCAGCCAGGGCCGGTGGCGCAGCAGGGGTGACCGGCGGTTGAGTGATTGTTGCTGCCGGCTTCGCGCTTGCCCTGGCCCCCGGCGTCAGCGCGCTGGGTTCCTGTGGCTGCCGCGCGTCCGCTCCGCACCCAACCGCACCACTCAGCGAAATGATGACGAAAAGACCGACTGCCGAGCGCATTGCGGCTGAGTACCAGTGTCCCGATCCGAGTGCCAACCCGAGGCTGGCAGGTGGGGCGCAACTCTGGAGCGGCGGATCGATGGCAAGCGTTAGCGCTTGCACGCTCGACGCTTCAACGGCGCGAAAACCTGCTCGAATGTGCTGGCACGCAAGCTGCTTTGAGACACCGTATGACCTCCACCAGCGAAATCCGAGCCCCCGAGGTCGTCTTCGACGCGCAACCCTCACCGGCGGTGCGGGTGCGAAGTTGGTGTCAACAGGACCAGCGTTCGTATCCAGTCGGCGCCCACCCTCAGGTCGAGCTGGCTGTCGTCGAGCAAGGCGCCGTCGAGTACGACCTTGGCATTCGGAGTTTGGTGTTGGAGCCCGGTCAGGTCGTGCATCTGGCGCCCGGTGTCGAGCATCGAACGAAGATTGCTCCCGGCACCCGCGCGACGAGCCTGTGGGTCGAGGCCGAGCGCGCGTCGGTGCTTCGCGCCGGACTGGGACTGAGACACAAGCAACCCGTGTTCCGCTTGGAGGACGCGCAGCGAGTGGCCGCTATGGCGGCTACGCTGGTTGCCGAGAGCAAAGCCGGGGGGCCAGGCTTGGTGTTGCTGTCCGACGCGATCGTCGACGCACTGCTGACCTTGGTGCATCGACAGATCCCCGCCGCGAAGGGCTCCACCGCGAAGGACCCAAGAGTGAGCGCCGCATTGGAATACGCGCAAGACAACTATTCCGAAGACATTTCTGTTGATGACATGGCGCAGGTCGCCGGAATCAGTCGCTTCCACTTCAGTCGTCTGTTCCGCGAGCAGACGGGCATGAGCCCCTACCGGTTTCTCACAGAGACTCGTCTGACCCGAGCGGCGGAGTTGCTCTGCACGGGACGCTACTCGGTCACTCGAGCGGCGTTGTCAGTCGGGTTCGCGGATCTGGGCCGCTTCAGCCGTAGTTTTCGCGACAAGTATGGGCAGACCCCAAGCGCCTGGATCGCGGAGCACAGCGAAAACCTGCGACCCAGAGCACAATCCGCCTAACGAAGCGCACGAAGCGCGGAGACAGTCGAGAGCCGCGAAGCCATCCTCCTCTCCTAGTTGGAGGATGCCATGCGACCACTGAAGATTCTCGGGACCTTAGCTCTCTTGGTGCTCAGCGCCTGCGGCGGCGACGCCGACCAAAACTCCGGCGGACAAGGGGGAGCCGGCGCCACTCCGGGCACCGGAGGCATGGCTGGCAGCGCCGGGCTGGCGGGTTCCGCCGGCGCAGGAGGCAGTGGTGGGGCACCCCTTGGTGCGTGTCCAACCGGGCACCCCCTCGGCGAGGTCGCTCGCAAACCCACAGTTCAAGTCAAGTTTGGCGATAAGGGCCCCTTCAAGTTCGTCTATGACACCGGAGCGCCCACATCCGTGATGGACACGGCGACCTTCAAGCAGATCGGCCAGGGGCCCTACGAGATCCACGTAGCCGACAAGACCATTCCCCTGGGTTACATGACGACGACGTCGATCGCTCAATACGGGATCCCAGGCATCGATGGGATCTTGGGTGCCGACGTCATGGGTGGTCACTCGGTGACTCTCGACGTGCAGCGCGGGGTGTTTTGGATGGAGACAGCCCGAAACGAGTCGGATCTGCTCGCCTGCGACCACGTCGACAGGACTCCCGTGGACGTATCCTATGTGTACGAGCACTACTTCTTCGTGCCCGGCAAGGCGGAAGGGCTCGAAGGTTGGTTCTTGGTGGACTCGGGCGCCTCACTAGGCGCAATGCCCAGTGGCGTGTTCGACACTCTCCAGGCTAAAGCGCCGCGGCCCGCCATCGGTGGCTTCTACACGCCAGCCGGCATCGGTACCTTCTGGGCTCAGTTGACAACCATTGGAAGCTTGGAAGTTGCGGGGCGCGCGATCAAGAACATCACGACGCGCACGATCCCCGAAGGGATGATCCCGCTACCGCAGCTAGAGGGTGGCCCCTTTCTGGGGGTGCTGCCAAATGGCTACCTCAGCCACTTCTTGGTCACCATTGATCAGCCTGCCGGCCTGATCCGCATGGATGGCTACGCGGGAATGAACACGACCGAGACTCAGGAGTTCTTCCCCTACGGCGTTGCGTTGGAAGAGACGACCACCGGGCCCGTCAAAGTCGCTGCGGTCATGGCGGGCAGCAGTGCGAAGGATATGGGCGTTCAGGTCGGAGACGAGATCACGGTTGCGGCTGGCAAGCCCATGAGCTCCTACTCGCCCGCCCAGCGGCCCTGGCTCTTCACCGGGCGCTACATTGGCGAAGTGTTGAACATCTCCGTTTCCCGAGCCGGGCAGCCTCTCGACTTCAAGCTGGAAGCGAGGGACATCCTCACGGCACCCAAATCCGGAAACTAGCGACGCGCTCGGCTCCGCTCGAGAGTCAGCGTGGCTCCAAGGCCAGTAGGCTCTGGCCGAGCGGGCGTAAAGAACGCCTGAGTAGACTGGCTCAACGCTGGTGTGGGCTGCTACTCGCTGCGCAGCGCCACCACCGGATGAAGTCGCGACGCACGCAGTGCCGGCAACAGGCCGAAGACGATACCCACGGTGAGCGACAGGCCCAGCCCTAGCGCCACGGACCAAGTCTCCACCTGACCAGGGAAGTAGCCGAGCCAGCTTGAAAAGCCAGCGGCGGCTGCATGCACCAGTGCGCTTCCCCCCGTCACGCCGATGACGCCGCCAATCACGCTCAAGAGCGATGACTCCAACAAGAACTGCATCGCGATGCTCCGGCGCGTAGCGCCAAGAGCTCGTCGGATGCCGATCTCGCGAGTGCGCTCGCTCACGTTGACGAGCATCACATTCATCACGTTAATGCCACCGACCAGGAGCGCGAGTGCGCCCGTAGCGATTAGCAAGGCCTCGACGATACCTAGAATCAGCTGCTCCATCTGGCCGCCCGCTCGGTCTTCGATTTTGAAGTTGTGCGCGCCGTGATGGCGACGCAGTAGCAAGCGCTCGAAGACACGGCTGACGACTGATAGCGAAGACCCGCTGTGCCTCGCTGCGGCAACGGTGATCACGTCTACCCGATGATCGGGTGCGTAGCTGGCGTCGAAGGTGGTTTCAGGCACGAGGACTTTGCGGTCCCAGATGTTGGTTCCCGTGGTCGACCCCATGATGGGTTTCGGCGCCAAAACGCCCACCACCTTCCATAGCTGACCATCCATTGCGATACTGGGCTGGCTCGAAAGGCGGGTTCTGCTCATCAGTTCGACCCAGACCTCGTGCCCAACGACACAGACCCGGCGCCTTTCATGGAGGTCCCTGGCGTTGAGAAAACGCCCTGAGCGCACTTGCAACCCATAGATGCCAGCGACCCGCGGATTTCCGCTGACCATGCGAACCTTCTTGCGCTTCGGGGTCGATGACGCCGCCGACGACGAGGCGCGACGACTCACGAAACGCGCGCGCACCGTGCGTGACGACTCCGCGTGAGCCGGGCTTCCCGCCGCTGCCCAGTTTTGAGCTAGCGCCTCGCCATCAGCTCGTGACAGCTCCGGCCGCGCTCGCACGAGCTCGGCGCTGGGCAGCTTTCGACTGCGGATGCGCACGAGATCTGAGCCCGTCGCTTCTTGACTCGTGCGCATCAGCGCGGCTTTGCCACCGGCTACCAGACCTGCAACCAGAACTATCGCGCCGGAGCCGATCACGATGCCCAGCAGGGTGAGCACGGTTCGCCCGGGTCGCGCGCCCAAGCTGCGCAGGGTTCGAAGCAGGTCTGACGGCTTCATCGTCGCATCGCCTCGACTGGAGCGAGCTGCGCCGCTTGGCGCGCTGGCAGGATTCCAAATACGATGCCAATGCCGAGCGCCGAGGCCAGAGCCGCACCTGCTGCGGGCAGGGAGAGTGACGGTATCCATGCCGGAAGGAGGCTCTGAATGAGCGCGCCGCTCGCGAGCGCTGAAGCCGCGCCGCCGAGACACCCCACCAGCCCGCCAAGCCCCGACAACATCGACGCTTCAATCAGGAACTGACGGCGGATGTCGCCCCGAGTCGCGCCCAGCGCGCGGCGAACGCCGATTTCCCGAACGCGTTCACTGACGCTGACGAGCATCATGTTCATCACGCCCACGCCACCGATGACCAACGCGATGCCTGCGACCACACCGACCAAGAGCTTCATCACGAGGAAGCTGGCTTCGAATCGCGCAACTACCGATGACAGATCGTAGAGGGTGAAGTCGTCTACGCCATTGCGCCGGCGTTCTAAGCGTGCGTTGACGATGCGCTTGACGGGATCATTGAAGCGAGCCGCCTGCGTTTCCAGTACGATGTTGGCACGCCGTCCGGCCTCAGGCTGGTGCAACAGCCACGCCCGATACGGCACGACCACGAGGTCGTTCCAATCAAAACCGAAGTTAGTGCCGAAGCGGCCATTGTCCGCGAGCACACCGACGACTCGACATCGGAAGCCTCCAACATCGATCGAGCTCCGCAATGCTGGCGCCGAGCCAAGCCGCTGCACGAGCTTTGGGCCCACCACGCAGATTGGCGAGGCAGCCGCGCCATCGGCCTTCGTCACGGCCCGACCGCGGTCCACCTGCATTCGGAACACGTCGAAGAACCCAGCGTCCGCCGCGACCACATCGCTTCTCACGCCCTTGCCGCCGAGGCGCCGCACGTCTCGCTGCCCCACGCTGGCGTACAGTGAGTGGCTATTCAGATGGGGCACGTCGACGACCGCCGCGTCCCGGTCTGCCGTGGACAGGGCACCCCTCGAGCTTTCTTGTTTCTTCTCAGCCCGCTCGGCAGCCTTTGGAGCAACCAACAGCAGCCGCGCACCTCCGATTTCCTCGATGCCGTGCATCAGCGTGTTCAGCCCACTCTTGGCCAGGGACGACATCAGAACGATCGCCAAGCAGCCAACGGTGATGCTCGAGACCGTCAGCAGCGAACGAAACGCCCGTGCACGAAGCGCTCGCGCCGCCACGCGAAAGTCGAGGGCGCGCATCAGATCTTTGTTTCGTTGTCCGCAGCCGATGGTGGGTCAATCAGCACTCGCTCACCAGCGTCGATGCCAGAGACGACTTCCACCCTGCGGTCGTTCTCCACGCCTAACGTCACTTGAACCTGCTCGGTGGTCTCACCGCTGTCCCCCGCCACGATCCGCTTGACGAAGGCTTTGCCTTCCTCGCGTCGGACCGACTCCAAGGGCAGAGACACGACACCCGGCTTCTCGCTCACGTGAATGCGCACGTCTGCAGTCATGCCGGGCTTGATTCGTGGGTCCGGCATGGTGAGCAATGCTTCCACGGGAAACACGTCGAAGTCCTTGCCGGGCTTGCGGGTCGAGGCCGCAGCGATGCGGCTGAGTTTCGCGTGGAAGGTTTCCCCGGGTAGCGCGTCGAGGACCAAGGATACGCGCTGGCCAAGTTGCGCTTTCGCTACGTCAACTTGGTTGAGTTCGACAGTTACTCGCAATCGTGAAAGATCCGCAATGGTCATCAGGCTTTCCAGTTCGGGGGATACTTCGACCCCGGGTCGGACCGTCTCACCCGGCTCGATATTGCGGCGAATCACCGTGCCGGCGATGGGAGCTACGAGCTGCATGTCTCGCCGGTGATCCCGCGCGACGGAAAGATCGACGCGTGCCGCGCGGACTTGGAGCCGCGCCAACTCGGTCTGTTGCCTGGCTTCGTCTGCCTTGACGCCGGGAACCACGCCCATGCGGAAGCCCCGCTCTTGGCGTGCGAGCGTCTGCTGCTGGAACTTCAGGTCTGCTTTTGCGCGGGTCAGCTGCACGCGCGCTTTCGAAACCTCGCGCTTCGCTGCGACCGGGTCGAGTAGGACCAATGGCGTGCCGATCTCCACTTTGTCCCCCTCGCTCACTTGTACCGCGACGACTCGCCCTGCGCGCCGAGACGTGAGCTTCACTTCTTCGAAAGCCTCGATGCGTCCGACTTCCAGTACGTTTATCGCTAGCGGTGCCCGCTCCGCAACGATCACCATGGCGGGGTCGATCGGTTCACTGTCGCCCCGGTTGCGCAAGAACAATACGGTCGCCACGACCGCGCCGATCACGAGCGCCCCGAAAGTGATCCACCCTTTGCGCCGTTTCATGCTGCTGTCCTCCTGCTATCCGATAGGATTTCACCGTCGGAAAACTCGACGACTCGCTGTGCGAAATCCGCAACGCGGGGGTCGTGAGTCACCAAGACGACGGTCATGCCCTGTGCATGGAGCTGCCCGAGCAGCTCCAAGATCTGCGTTGTAGTCGTCGAGTCCAGCGCTCCAGTGGGTTCGTCCGCCAACAAGAGCTTTGGCCGGTTGACGATGGCGCGCGCGATAGCGACTCGCTGCTGCTGCCCTCCGGAAAGCTGGTTCGGTCGGTGTCCGATTCTGTCCCCCAGCCCGACCTGGTCCAGCGCTTCCAGGGATCGTTGCCGCCGCTCGCGCCGAGACACACCCGCGTAGCTAAGGGGCAACTCGACGTTGTCGAGAGCGCTGTCGTGGGGCAAAAGGTTGAAGGACTGAAAGACGAATCCGAGCTTGGCGTTGCGGATCTTGGCGAGTTCTTCGTCCTCGAGCCGCTCGACGGGCTGACCATCCAGGAAGTAGTGCCCAGAGGTCGGTCGATCCAGGGTGCCCAGAATATTCAGCGCTGTGGACTTCCCGGAGCCTGACGCGCCGGTGATTGCCACGAGCTGACCGCTTTCGACCTGGAGCTCGACCCCCCGCAACGCCCGGACTTCCGAGTCGCCCGAGGGGAAGGTCTTGGTCAGGGATTCGAGGCGAATGATCGGCGCTGTGGGCGACATGCGCCCCTATTCGCGCCGGCGCCGGATTTATTTCACCGATAGTGCTCTCCCGCGCGATCGAGGTTCAAACGGGGTAAACTCGGGCGTGATGCCCGCGATTTCCCTCCCGCGCAAGCGCCTGACCTGCCTAGCCATAGTTGCTCTGTCCACGCTGACGCTGCGCTGCGGGAGCGATGATGATTCAAGTGGTTCCGGTGGCGCCTCGGGCGCTGGTGGAGCAGCTACGGGTGGAAGTGCAGGCTCTGGTGGCAGCTCGGCGACCGGCGGAGTTGGCGGCGGGAGTGGCGGTTCGAGCGGTGGTGCCGGCGCCGGCGGAAGCAGCGGAGGCAGTGCGGGCAGCGGTGGAAGTGCCGGTTCGAGCGGCGCTGGAGGAACCAGCTCGGGTGGCGCGGCGGGCTCGGGAACCGGCGGGAGCTCCGGCTCGCCCAAGCCGCAGGGTGTGGGCGGCAGTTGGACCTTGGTGTTCCAGGACGAGTTCGACGGCACCAAGTTGGACTTCAGCAAGTGGCGGCCGAATTGGTTCGGGGCCACCAACACGACCGTCACCAAGCCCATCAACGATCTGGAGGCCAGCTGCTACGATCCTACGCAGGTGAAGGTCAGTGGCGGGGAGCTGTCCCTAACTGCAGTCGCTACGACCCAGGCGGGCTGCGTCAAGAAGGACGGCAGCCCCGCGAGCTACAAGTCGGGCATCATCATGTCCGAAGGTCGCTACACCTACACCTACGGTTTCGTGGAGGCGCGGATGTGGCTCCCGCCGGGCAGCGGGACAGCTCAGAACTGGGCCGCGTTTTGGGTGAACGGCAAGACATGGCCTCAAGATGGCGAGATCGACATCATGGAGACCCTCGGCGGCGGCGTGGCGACCCGCTGGACGTACCACTACGATTCGGACACCGGCCCCGGCGAAACCCACGGTCAGATCACTGCGCCCACCCAGAACTTGATAGCCGGTTCCGGATGGCACGTTTTCGGCGCTAACTGGCAACCTGACAAGATCACTTTCTACTACGACGGAAAAGATGTCGGATCCGTTGCATCCAGTGACCTGAAAGGCGGCGCGAAGACAGCCAGCTCGCCCCACTACATCATCATCAACTTGGGCCTGAACACGAAGTACCCGATCAAAGTGCCGTCGACTCTCAAAGTCGACTACGTCCGGCACTGGCAGTAGTCGATCAGAAGTCGGCCGGAGCCCACTCGGGTGTGCGTCATTGCTTGCGCGAGAGCTTCGCGCGCAGAACAGATCGCCGGCGCGTGGACCGCCACGCTTCCCGTAGCAACCCCGCGAGCCCGCCCGCGGTCTTGACGGCCTCGAGGGCCGGGCGCCCAATCGGGAGGCTTGGGCCAGGCTATCCAGGCCGATGCTCTGGTAGTTTGGGTCGCATCCCTGTGCCGGGCAGGAGCACTACTCTCGTGCGTCCACCCGCGCGCGCCACGAGGCGTGCGGCTAGGATTCTGGCTCGAGCACCACCAGTGCACACGCCTGGGAACGGCAGGGCTCGTCGTCTGTGGCGACAGCGGGGCGCAGCGTGCTGCGCTGCGTCAGGTGTCCAGGAGCGGACACTTCGACCACGATGTCTCGCTCGACCAACACGTCATACACTGCCTTGCAGGTCGCAGTGGTCTCGAGAGTCGCCACCCCGCCGGGCGACACGCGCTGCACAGTGGCGTCGCAAATGGGGACTCTCTGCCGGTCCACGACCATCAGAACGCGGTTCGTGCGGCACGCGCTCTCGCTGTCGCAGGAAAGGGTCAGCCAGCTCAATGCGGCCATGACCAGGGACCCCGCCGCGCGCACTCCCCTCATTCCTTCACCATGAAGACGACGTTGCAACCACCGGTGGCGCCGCAGGTAGTGAAACGGACGGGGCTGATCGCGGCAACTCGATCTTGGTAGCCGTCTGCCTGCACCTTGACGTCGCGACTGTCACTTTCGATCAGCACTCCCCACACGGATCGGCAGGTTTTCTGGAACGGATTCGGAGGATCGACGAATGCGCAAACTGGATCGAGTGTATCCGCGTCCAGGACGAGTAGCGTCGTGTTGTGGCTCCGGTCGTCACAACCGTAGCCGCAGGACACCGCAGCCCGAGCGAGCGCAAGCACGAGAAGGAACTGCCACGCCTTCATGGGAGCTTGGTGGCGAAGGCGGAGAGCTTGGTCAGATCGTAGCGAATAAGTTCGTCGTAGTACTGTGCGGGCTGTATGGATCCTGCGCTGGCGTTGGCGACCAACAGCGTGTTGTCGAAAACCGCCAACGGTGTTGCGTAGTTGCCAGCGGTCTCCAGAATGCTCCAGACGCTCTTGTCCACCAGGTTGACGACGAGCACGCTTCTAGGTGGCTTTGCGGTGGCATGCCGCATCGCCACCCAGTTGCTGCCGCCCACCATGGGTTCGACGGAGAACTTGACCGGCAACGCGACGCTGTTTTCTCCCGCCACGGTCTTTGGATCTCCGGAAAAGGAGGCCCAGTGAAGCGTCGCGGTCTCGTAGCTTCCCGTTTGCGCCTTTGGCCCCGTCACGCCGAGCCAGGCCAACCAACCCGGACCGCTCGCGAAGTGGGCTGCATGGTACGTCGGGTCCTGCACCAGCGTGCGGCCGCCGTGTTTCTGGCTCCACGCGCCGATAGTTGCGCGGGTACCCCACTCCACCCATGCGACGGCTTCGCCCGCAGGTATCGCGCGGTACGCAGCTCCCGATGCTGTGTGGACCGTTTTGAATGTCGCAGATGCCAGAAGCGGCGATTCTCCTAGCACCGCATTGCCGCGGAGTTCCATCCAGCCTGAGTTCCGGGCGATCAAGGTGCCATTGTGGGTGATTTCTGGGCTCGCCCAGACCAGTGAGTCTGTTGGCTTGAGCGGCGCATGCACGACTTTCGCGACTTCGCCGGCCCCGATCACTCGGATTGCTAGCGCGTTGGTCGAGAAGCCCTGAAAGTTCATCCCGCAGTTCGCCTTGAACGCGCCCACGAAGCCAAGGGGCACCTCCGTGCGCGCATCTATCGTCATCCCCCAAGCGATTCCCGGCGCACCATCGTTACGTACTCCGCCGACCAAAGTCAGAATCACTTCGTTCCCGGCCAGCACGCTGCGCGAGCCGAAGCGCTGCGCGCCCTTGAATACGGCTGCGGGGCCCACGACGACGTCCGTGCGTTCACAACCCGGCCCACAGCTCTTCCACGAGAACCCTGGCCACGGAGGCAACTCGCTCTCGGCCACCCGAACGTCGCACTCCGGAAACGTGGTCACCGGCTTCCAGGCGCTGTGCCCGAGCCAGGCATGGCCGGGGACGTGTACATCGGGCTTCGCATCCATCGCTACAGCAGCGTCCTCAGCATCGGACCCACTGTCCGCTGGGTGAACGTCGAGCTTGGCGTCTTCACCGCTCGAGTCGGCTAGCATGGAGCCGTCGACCTTGCCCGGCGCGTTGCCACTGCTTTCACCACAGGAGCACGCGGTCACGCCGAGCGCAGCCGCGAACACCACCAGCGTAGTCGTACGAGCCATGACCGTCCCGCGCCGTGTTCACATCTCCCCAGGCGGTGCTCCCGGGTAGAAATCCCCTGCTCCGACTAGTGCGAACTTCTGACCTTGGTGGCGCTTGAGGGCGACGGCGACGCCTTGCTCTGTGGCCGACGGCTGCAAGAAGAACCGGCCGTGCAAGATGCGAGCACCTTCCCAGTGGAGCTGGTCGGTTACCCGTGCCTTGAGTGCGAAGGTGATGGGCAGCTTCTTACCCGTAGCGAAGAGGACGAAGGAGCCGCCTGGCAGCGCGGTCATGGCGAAGCGATCCGTCACGCCCCGGCGGCGCCAGGATGCGATCAGTGTGGCCTCCTTCGTTGCCATGTCGTAGCTGATCAGCCTCGCGCGCCGCCGCTTCTTGAGCGCGTGCAGTTTCCCCTTTTTGTGCTTTTTGTGGTTGTACTTCTTGTGTTTGCCGAAAGCGTCGTCGACACCGGAGCCGAAGGCGTCCTCGACCTTGACTTCATCCAAGACGAGCAGCCGCCTCGCTGCGTAGTCATAGGTTGCCGCTAGCACGCGTCGCGGTTGCACCGCTGCGCCCCGGAAGGCGCGGCGCCAGGCCCGGGTGGATAGTTGGTACGTCCACAGCTCGCTCGTTGGAACGTTGCCTCTTTCGCCTCCGATCAGGAACACGCTCCCCTCCGAGGCGGAATAGACAGCGGTGTCTCCGGTGCGATCGCCGGGCACGAACTCTGACGTGGGTTGCACTTGCAGCGCAGGCTCCGAGAATGGGGGTTGCATCAGCGCCGCACTCATGCCCGGGCCTTCGGCGCCACAAAGCGCGGGAAGCTCGTCGCCGAAACGGCCATTCAGAGTACATCCCACCGAGCCGTCGCATGGCACGAAACAGGCCGAGGAGCACGCGACCTCGCCGGGCATGCACACCCCCGAGCTGCTCTCGCAGACGAATGGGGACTCGTCGTCTTCGTTCGTGTCCGCAACCAGGACGCAGCCAGGATCCGGCGGGTCTGTCCCGGGTGAATTGCCCACGACGCCGTCGCAGGGGATTACACAGCGCAGCCCACTGCCGCACTGGGCCAGGATTTCTCCCGCGTTGCAGCGCACGATGGGAGGCGCCGACGGCAGTGACAGCGCGCCCTCCGGCGTGGAAACGACTTCGGCAATCACGCTGTCCTGGGTCCAGTTCTCCGGCAAGAGAACGGCCTGGGTCGTGATTCCGAGCTGGCGCAGTGTGGCGCCGGTCTCGACGGGTGGCAGCCAGCGGGTGGCTTGCCCACTCAGCAGCTGGCGCAGGGTTGGGGAGAGGAGGCCGGACACGACGAGTCCGCCGCCGAGTTCGCCACCTATCGCAACGACGCCGCCGGCTGGATCGGGCAGCAGCCAACCCGGTTGGGGAAGCAGTTCGGCCAGGCCCCGGCGAGTGGTCGGATCGATGGCGGGTTGGGTGATCCAGCCCTGAATGTTGGGGTCGAAAAACAGCCCGCACAGTGGCCCCACACACTCGGGAACGTCGAATGCGCTTGGGAACAGCAGCGACCAGGCATTGCTCCGTGCGTAGCTGTAGGTATTTCGAAGCTTGCCCGCCGTGAGGGCATCGCGGTTCGAGCCAAAGGTGTTCGATGCCACGTTGCTCCAGAAGATCCCGCCGACCTGTTCAAACGCATTGCTGGAGAGCAAATGCCCTTGCACCTCTCCGCCGAGGCCAGCCGAAACCAGATCTCGAGCGAACCTCCATGCCAGCATTTCTCGGCGTCCGATTCGGTTCGGCTCCAGCTCATCGGGGTTGGCGTAGGGGACCTGCGTATTGACGAATAGCTCGCCCGCGAACGCGTTGGGCCGGTTGAACGCCGCGCCTCGGGTGGCCGGAACCGACGAGCTGGGGCCCACCGCGCTCCACGGAGAGGGATAGGTGCTGGCGACTGTCACTGGCTTCCATAAGGAGCCCGCTAGGTCGAATTGTGCTGGGTCAGTGGAACAACTTGCGCCATCGCCAAGGCATGAGCCCTTGTTGTCAAACTTCCCAGTGACCGGGTCGAAACAATCACAGAACCGAAATCCAACGACGCCGCTGTGGGGCGTCGTTGCCACGCCGTTTGGCGAGGTGGCGCTTGGGCTTCGCCCAAAGGTTGCCGTTGCGTCGAAGAGCATTGTGTTGCCAGCGTCTTGCGCGGCGTTCGGGTCTGGTCCGCCGGGAGGCGTCGTGACACGCTGGCGGACCTGGCGCGCGATGAACTGTGGTACTCGCTCGCAGAAGTCGCCCTGCTCTGACTGAAGCTGCCGCTCTTCCGCTGAGGAGTTCGAATTGGCCTGCAGCTGCAGCTGCGTCAGGTTGGGACACACCTCGCAGGCGTTGCCGACGCCATCTCCGTCCGTGTCGAGCTGCCCGCTGCATTCGGCGATGTCCGGCATGCACGTGGAAGTCGGGCCGCCGGCGCAGCTGCCAACGACGAAGCACTGCGTTCTCCGATTCGGCACGTCGCGACAGTTGTCGCAGGAATTCGGCACTCCGTCCCCGTCGTCGTCTCCACCGAAGCCCACACCGGCGATCTCTGGGCAGGGATCGCACGCATCACCCACGCCGTCCTCGTCGAGGTCAGTCTGGGCGGGATTGTCGACGGTGGGGCAGTTGTCGCAGGCATCGCCCAAGGCGTCCGTGTCGCTGTTGGCCTGGCTGGGGTTGTTGCATTGGGACTTCTCAACGCACTGTGACGCGGGGCAATTGTCCTGGCTTTCGGCAAAACCATCGCCGTCGGCGTCGTCCAAGACTTGTCGAATGAAGCCGCCGTTGCCTCCGCCATTGTCCCAGGTTGGCGAATACAGCTGCCACTCGTTCGGGATGGGCAAGCCCGTGAACGGCGAAGAGTATCTTCCTTTGTAGACGGCAAATTGGGCGGTGCTCAACTCTCCGGCCAATCGCATGGTCAATGCTCCGCCGGAGTCTCCGCCCTTCGTGTTGACGCCAGCAGAAACGAGGTTCTCAGCGTGGATGTAGCGCGGATCGCAGTTCTTGCCGATAATGTTGCAGAAGTCCGTGAAGGTGAGGTCGTTCTCGTTGCTGATGAAGCCTGTTGCGCGAATCGTGTAGATGTTGCTGCCCGTGCTGCCACCCCAAGCGGTCATTTGAATCGGGCCGTGTTGCGGCAGATTCTTGGTGTTGAACAGGCGATCTTCGAAATCACCGAAGGTGTAGACGGGCATCGCCTGGGGAAGCTCCGTCAGCGTCAAGTTTCGCGCGAGGAACATGAGCCCCAAGTCAGCGTTCGCATCCGTCGCCAGCCCAGCGCCACCGTCGCAGTTGTCAGTGTCGTGCATCTTGGCTCCCGCCGTGCCGGTTCCGGCTACCGGCGCGGCCATGGTGGCCGGTAGCTGGAAGGTGTAGTTGGCCGCGTTGAGTGCGTTCGCATCAAACGGGCAAAAGCAGTGCCCAGCAGTGAGGATGACGTTTCTCTGGATCGCGACGACGGAGCATTTGTTACTGCCACCTCGTGCAAGTATCCCCACGGCTGCAGCCGGAAGACTGGTGGACGTCCTGGAGTCGAACACCCACGGCCCGCCAAAGTTGCCGTTGTTGCCACCGCCCGCAGTCTGAAAGACCGCCGCTGCGTTCTTCTTCAGGGCCTCATCGGGTTCCGGCGAGGAACAGGCCAAGGCCCCCCCCCTGCACGACCAGTGCCAGCGCAATCACTCGGTACAGACTCATCAACCACCTCCCCGGGTGAACTCAGTACACCATGCATGATGCACCGCATCAAGGCGAGGTGAGGCAGAGCTACCGGTCGTGTCCCACAAGGTGGCACGCGCACGTACACTGGTGTTGCTCTGCCAGTTGTCATGCCAGCTCTTCGTCGCCGCCGCCAGCGGCGTGCGTGAGGCAGCGCTGGCGTGCTGTTCGTGGGAGCTAGCTTGCACCATGTTGGTGCGCTTGCTCCAACGGTCGTCGGAACAGAACCAGGGAAACACTGCACGCACGGCGCAAGCGATGCAGTATGGGACACGCCACTGTACTAAAAGCAAATGCCACGGCGCACACTGAAGCTGAACTCGAAGGATGCGGATCGGGAACTGATCCTACTGAGGCGCCGCACATTCGTCGCGTCGGCACTGGCGGGGCTTTCGGCAACTGCCTGCGACAAGATCAATCCGTTTCAGCCTTGCCTCTCCCCTGCGCCTGTGGACGTCGGCACGAGTGCGGCGTCGCCCGGAGTTTCGGCTAGCTCCCCAGGTAGTTCCGGGACGCACCCGGTGCTCTCCAAGGCGGTGACGAAGATTGTCGGTCGAGCGACTGTGGACACTCTGTTGCGCGCCAAAGACGGTGAGGTCTTTCGAGTCAATGCGAAAGATTTCGTCCAAGGCAGCAAAGCTGCGGATCGTTTCTCCGGCTACAAAATCGAGAAGAAGGGCCGCTCCCTAAAAGATACCGAGATGAGGAAGCTTGCGCGCTTCCTGCTGGCCGAATCGAGCTACGGTCCCGATGAGAAGTACCTCTGCGACAATTCCGAGAGCTACGGGCTCCGGGTCAAGCACACGGCCGAAATCGTGGAGCTGCTGTTCACGTTTCCCTGCAACCGCGTCGCATTTCTGCGGCGCGCGAGAGCGGATGGGAAGATGACGCCGGGCGAGTACATCGACCCGGTAGGACGCCAAGTTCGGGATCTGCTTCGCGCGGTGATGTAGCTGCACCCCACCTTGCTCACCGCGCGGGTGCGGAGCGTGTTTCGCGCGGTGGGGAGCCGCGACTCAACCACCCAACGCGCGACCATTGCGCAGCCGTGGCTATCGACCCAGTTGGCCAGGGCACAAGAGGGTTGCCCAGTAGGATCCAACCCAGCTCTGTTGAAAACAACCCCCCAATTCACCAGGTGACCGCCGAGACTGCGTCGGCTTGTGTGGCTACTCGGGTCAGTCCACCAATGAGCGGGGGTTCAGCCCAGGAGTCAGTGACCCGCGCCAAGCCAAACGGAGCTGCCGGTCCAAGCTGTCCAAGTCCGAGAAATCATCCGTGGCGGGAGCGGTCGCCCGCGAACCGCGGCGAGCGGACTCGAAATGCGCACGTAGCTGGTCCGGGATTCGTTGGGTTGGCACCGGGCCAAGAGCCTCCCCCGAGACGAGCGTAGCGTTGCGCAATTGCCCCGGAGTGGGCCCGCCGGTGAACACCCAGGCCTCGCTGAAAACTGAGAGCGCTGTCGCTTCCAACCGAGTCAACCCGGCGCTTTCACCCGTAGCGTTGGTTATCGCGTTGATGACCACGCGCCCGCCCGGACTGAGTCGGGCACGAATCGCCAGAAAGGCCTCTTTGGTTGCGAGATGCCACGGGAAGGACTCGGCGCGATGGACGTCCAGGAAGATGAGGTCGAATTGCTCATCGCCGCGGGCGAGGGCTGCCCGAGCATCCGCAATCACGATCTCGACGGAGCTCGGCAGGTCGAAGTGGTTCTTTGCGACGCTGACTACCTGCGGATCGATCTCGACTGCCGTAGTCCGGAGCCCGCGCTGCACGCTGTTGCGCGCCAATACGCCGGCGCCAAGTCCCAATAGTAGGGCGCTCTTGGCATGCGGTTGGAAAGCCAAGCCTGCTTCGAGCAGGTAGTCACTGAACTCGACCAGCGACGCTCGCGTGGACCTACGCTGTGCGCCTTGCACCGTTCCATCTACGAGCAAAAAGCGACCGTCGATGGACGGTACGTCGAGCACTTGCAGCAACCCAGTGGCCCCATGTCGACTCGTGAGCAGTTCGCCCTTTACGTTGCCCTGCTGGAGCAGCCGCTCCCCCTTCGGTGTCATCGTGACGAGTGCAAGCAAAGCGGTGGCCGCGACCCAGGCCCAGCGCGGAAGTTCTCCGTGGCGCGCCCATGTCGACATCCCAGCGACAGCAAGAATGACCGCGGCTCCAAGCATGGACATGCTGAGGGAGGCTCGCGGGATCAGAACGAGCGTCGTCAACCAACCACCCAGAATACCGCCAAAGGTGCTCACGAACAGCACGCGACCGGCGGCTCGCCCCGCATCGCGCCGCTTCACCGTCAATCCGGCGATCAAGTTGGGACCGACACTGCCCAGCAATAGCAGCGCCGGGCCATAGAGTAGTAGAGCTGCCGCAAAAGCCCCGACCTCGACACCGAGCGAAGATGTGAGTGCGAGCAGCTTCGCTCGGATGATTCCGGATAGAGCAAGCCAGACGCCGGCTCCAAGAAGCGCTGGCCCGACTGCGCTGGGGCGACTCACCCGTCCGCCCAAAGAGTAGCCCGCGGCCAGACACAGCAGAGTTGCGGTGATCTGCGCAGTCCACACGACGTGAGTGGATCCATAGAAAGGTGCCAGCTGGCGCGCGCCGGCGATCTCCACGAAGATCACGAGTGCACCCTCGATCAGCGCCAGCCCCAGGAGCAAGGTGTGCGAACGCGCTGGACGCGAGCGTTTGGTGTCAGGACGAGTCATCGCCCGCGCCAAGAGCAATCGGCGTGCCATTAGGCGGCGTCCGGGTTTTCGGACCCGGTCAGCCCCTGAGTTGTCAGCTAGTTACCGCTCGGTTGTCGGCGGGTCGCGGCTCCGTGGAACGAGGCCCGCTAGTCGCCGCTCGAGTCATCTTTGCGTTTCTTGCGTCGCTTCTTCTTCTTCACCGCGGGAACGTCGTAGCCGGTTGGCTTGGTGGAAGGCGTGGAACCCTTCGCTTTCCAGCGGAAAGCGTGGGGCAACATCCGGCGCCCCAGGGCGTAGAGCACGCTGGACTCGTAGCTGGCCAAGGGTGGGGTAGCCGTACCAGCGCGGTGAACGAAGGCGGGATGTTGAGAGCCGCGATCCAACTCGACGATGCGCTTGCAGCCCACTCGAATCAGCGCCGCCGCCAAAGAGTCGCTCGAGTCGTGACGCGCAACCGCGATGATGGTTCGGCCCCGCCCAGTCACGCAGAGTGCTCCTCGCGAACGCATGGAGCCCCTGGACATGGCGTAGTCCGTCGCTTTGCCGTCTTCGGCTAGCAGGGGGAGCTGCGCGGCTTCTTCGCCCTTTTCGAGTTGGGGCTGGCTACCCGGAGGATCGATGCGGGGCGGCTTGCCTCGCGCGACGATGAGGGTTGCGTAGCCCGAACGAAGATCCAGCGAAGCACTGCCGTCGAAGGCGAGACCGTAGCGGGTGGCCTCGGTCGTGTGGCCCAAGTTGACCGAGGCGATCGCGCGGTGCGCGTCGTCGCCGGTGAGCGAGATCTTCTTGATCGCTCCGCCCAACATGCTGGGTTCCTTGCTTCCCGCCCGGATTGCGAAGTCCATGCGGCCCGCTTCGAAGCTGGTCAGTTGTACGTCGAGGTTACCAACCTTGAGCTTTCCCGTGACGACGCCCGGGATCCAAACGGGAGGGGGCTGTACTCCGCTGTCGGCTTTCCAGCGCACGCCGGACGGGTCTTTCGGCATGGGCTCCCGAACCATGATGTAGAAAAAGTCCTTGGCGCTCCAGCGCACGAACTTGGCTGGGTCCAGCCGCATCTCGCCATGCGCCTTCTTGAGGTTGTATTCCTTGGCGCGGATGTCGACGATGTCCGTGAAGATGAAGCCGCAATGCCCTGGGTTCATGTCCAGATGCATGCCGTAAGAGCAACCAGCCTGGCGCAGGGCTTTGCCGAGCGTCGGTCCATCGATTTCAGGCCCGAAGGCGTAATACAGGTGCCCGGCGGCCGTGACACAGAGCGCTGTGCGCTGTGTCATCACACTGGTCCCCGACAGCTGCCAACCCCAGATGTTGCGACCCGTTGGGTTGGCAACGCCGTCTTCCACCAGCGGATCGAGATTCTGGCGGTAGGAAAGGACTTCCTCGGGAATCGTCTCGTCTTTGGGCCAACTGCCCAGACCAACGGTGGCGTCATCCTGGACCATCACCGTTGCGCCGCCAGCCACGGGTGGAAGCAAGACCCGCTTGTTGACCATCATCCCGTACTTGCCGTGCGTGGTCTTGAATGCTCCGTTGAAGGTCGCCACGACGCGATCGACGATGTTCTTGTCGCGGGGCAGGCGTCCGTTTCCAGGCGGGCCGGTGAGAGGTTTTGGATCTTCGAAGCCGGCCTCCATGCCCAGCTCTAGCTGACGCATGTCCATCGCGATCAGCATGACTTCCGAATACGGGCGCTTCGAATCTGGCCGGATGAAGGTCCGATAGAAGTAGGGAGGAGGTTTTTCCTTAGTGGAATCCGCGCCGGGCAATGGCCGAAGGAACGGCAGCTCGACGGCTTTCCATTCACCTTCGCCCTCCTTGGTCTCCTTCCATAGCGTGGGTACCGGAGGAGGCGGCCAGTTGTCTTGCTTTGCTGTGAGCTGCGTCGCATCCAGAACGCGTGCGGCAACGTCCTCTTGCTTGATGTCGTCCTTGAGAGCGTCTTGGGTCGAGTCACCTGACAGTAGGTTGTAGGTCGTGCGCTTGACCTTGTCTTTGGCGCCAAAGACCTTGTCTTCGAGCCAGGCAATGGGTGCCGGGCCTATTTCGGCTCGTACCGTGTCCACCCCCCACAGAATCAACGGTTTGGGGTGCTGACGATGGATGACTGTGCGGGCGGCGTAGGCTTGTCCGCCCTCGGCCGCCGAGAGCTCCCGTGTTTCGGTGTTGAGCAACAGGGCGCGGCCTTTTTCGCCGAGGTCGATTCGTAGGCTGGGAGGATCGAGAAACAGCTCGGCTTGTTTCGCAGGGAGTTCGAGGACCACATCCGTGCGCCCCAAGCCGTCCAGGGTTCCGACCTGCTGGTATGAGGTGATGGTCTGAAGCACTCGGTGGAACCACGACTCGGGGCGATCCTGTTTGCGCGCTCCCGCCAGCTCCAGCATCGTGATGCTCTGGATGTTGCCGTAGGCGACCGTGGCGAAACCGGCAGTCGTCCCGCGCAGTTCGAGCCCAGCGTCGTCGCCGAGGGGGGTGTCGGTCAGGTTGCGGATTTCTCGGACCGAAAACGGTTTTCCGTCGAGGCTGACGCGCACCGATGCGCGATAGACGTCCCGAGGCTTGCCCTGCGCCTTGGCGCCAAGGAACA
This sequence comes from Polyangiaceae bacterium, assembly GCA_965222375.1. Taxonomy (GTDB): domain Bacteria; phylum Myxococcota_A; class Polyangia; order Polyangiales; family Polyangiaceae; genus JACKEA01. The sequence continues at coordinate 19,858 of CBDCTZ010000015.1, read as the reverse complement.
GCACCCGGCGCCCCCAGAAGGTCTCGGTCAAGAAACCGGGGCTCTGCTCCCATCGGATCTCTTTGGCGGAAACCACCGTGCCCGATGCGCGGCCGAGCATCTCCGCCAAGCCTTCGAGGGTGCGCTCCGGTGGCCGATCCGCTGCACAGCGCACTGCTATTCCGAGCAATGCGGTTACAGCCAGGAGCGGAGCTCGGCGTCGGAGAAAGTGGCCTTTCTTCATTCGAAGCGCCGCCCGGGTCTACCGAGGGCTAGCAGGTCGCGCAAGTTGCCGGCAAAAACTCGTGGCTTCTCGGTAGATTGGGGATCGCACCAGAGAACATCTGCCGACCTGGAGCCTAGGGTTTGGCGGGCTCGGTCTTTCGTGTGGCGGCGTTCGGTGGCGCGCTATCGACTCGCGCATCCACGACGTCGACACTGCCGCCGTCTGAGTAGGTGCCGAAGGTGCGTTCGCGGCGTTTGAGAAAGCGCCGGAAGGCTGGCTCTTCCGACAGCTTCGCTACCCGCGCGTCCAGATCCGCTGAGCTTTGCAACGCCTGACTCGGGGCCCGTCGCGAGCGGCGCAACTCTTCTTTTGCAGCGTGCAGCTCCTGACTCTTCTTGTTCAACGAACGCTTGGCGTTGATGAGCTCCATACGAAGCTCGTGCGCCTCCTCTTTGGCGCGTTCTTCGTCGACCCGGGCGGCCTGAACCGCCGGCTCCGTGGGTTTCGGGCGCCGCTCGGGCTTCGTCGTCTTCTTGGATTCCTTGGCGTCCGGTGGCTCAGGGGTTTGGGCCAAGACTTCGTCGAGTTCGTGTTGCACCCGCGCGGTCTCTCGCTTCAGCTCCTTGACTGCTTCGACGTTGGCGGCGCGCTCGTCCTCCAGACGCGCCGAGAGCTCTTGGCACTGGATCCGCAACCCGGCAGCTTCATCCCGGGAATCCTGCGCTGCGTTCCACATCTCTTGCCGCATGTCGTCGTAGGATACGACGGCGGCTTGGAGTTCTTCCTGAAGTTCGCTGGCTTCCCGCCTTGCCGCCTCCAGGTTCGAGAGCGCTTCCGCGAGCTGTTCGCGCAAGATGAGAGCCTCCGAATTGCTGCCGGTGACGGCGCCCATTCCCGGGTGCGTTGCGCCCGTCGTGGGCGTCTGGACCAAGCTCTTGCGCAGCTCGTCGAGGGCCGTGGCATGCTCGCGCTTCAGTTCTTGGATTTGACTTTGATGTTCGCTGACCAGGGACTCCGCGAGCTTGTCGTGCTCGGCTCGCAGCTTCTGGAGTTTCGCGTCGAGCTCTTCGGCGGCGACGAGGGAGTTGCGTAGAGCGTCATCGCGTTGCCGAATCAGCACCGTGACCGGTAGGTCGAACTTACCCTCCGCGGCATTCTCGAGTTCTTGGTTGGCGCGCTGAATGGCCTCCGCGGCGGGGTCGCCCGTCGCGTCATCATCCGCCGCGGGGGGCTCATTGGTTTCGGCCATGACCCTCGAATGTAACGGTTCTTGCTCGCCACGAGGACCCCAAAACTGGCGGCGCGCTATCGGTTTGGGCCAAGTCCTGCGATTGGCAGGACAAAAGGCCGCGCCTAGCGCTGAGGCCGTCGACGAATCGGTGCCGCTCCGACGTGTTCAGAGGTTGGGGCAGCCCGTGGTCACATGGTCCGCGCCACCGACGCGATCCACGCCGCCCTCCATTTCGACGACGAGCTTGCCGTCCTCGAGCCGGTTGCATTCGAAGCTATGCGGCTTGGAGGAGGTGGCTGCCATGAACAGCAGCTTGCCGGTCCAGCTAGGCTGATTCATGACTTCGAAGGCCTGCTCGTAGACGTTGTGCTTGACATGACACTCGGATTCGCCGCCACAGCGAATAGTCCTCAATCCCCAAATGTGGTTCTTCACAGTCTCGAGTCTGAAGTGGCCCGGGGCCGACGGCACTTACAAGCCCTGCGCGGAACTGTTTTTGGCCTGTTTTGGCCTGCTAGGGTCTGCGTATGCCCGCGCCGCCGGATGTGTCCATCGTGCTGTGCACGAAGAACCGGGCGAAGCTGTTGGTCGACGCCCTCGAGAGCCTGCTTCAGATCCGACCGACCCCAAACGGGGTGGAACTCGTGCTGGTCGACAATGGTTCTACGGACAATACCAAGGACGTGGTGGAGGAGTTCAGACTGCGGGCCTCCTTCCCGATTCGCTATGTGGTCGAGTCGACCCCGGGGCTTTCGGCTGCTCGCAACCGCGGCATTTTGGAAGCTGACGGTCGGTTCGTCTTCTTCACCGATGATGACCAGCTCGTGGACCCTGACGCCGCGCGAGAGCACCTTCGCGTGGCCGAGAAGTATGGCTCACGCGCCCAGCAAGGCGCCATAGCTCTGAAGTTCACTCAGCAGCGCCCGGATTGGCTGCGTGGTCGCCTCGTGACAGTGCTGGGTCAAACCGAAGACCACCCGGAAGGTCCCGCCGGCATTCACATGTACGGTGGCAACATGTTCTTCGAGCGCAGTCTATTCGAAGCGGTGCGGGCTTTTCGTGAAGACCTCGGCAAAGGGACGGCCGGGTATTCCGAAGACATCGAATTGAGCCTGCGCTTGAAGAAGATGGGCGTGCCCATCGTCTACGCCCCGACCGCGCGAATCTATCACGTGATCGACGAGGCTCGCGCGTCTGCCGGGTTCTTTCGTCGGAACTCCTACGACAAGGGGGTCTCGGACGGGCTGCTGCGCGCACCCACAGCCCGGCTGGTCCCAGCATTGCTGAAGAACGGCGGGCTTGCCGTGGCGAATGGCTATTTGAGCTTGTTCAATCGGCTCCGAGGCAACGACTACGCGACGGTCTTGGCGGAAACCCGCGCCGCGGACCGCACGGGGCGGATAGTCGGACTGGTCAAGGCGCGCTGGGGCGCCTAGCGGCCGAGCATTGGGGAGGTGTTGTGGGGCTGCGCAGCTGTGCGGCGACCTTCATGTACCAATGCGCGCGTATCTTGGACTGCGAGAACGTGCATTTGCTACCGGTGGCATACGCAGCCATGGTCGACTCTGGCGAGAAGCCACCATAGGGTGAACACAGCCTGCGCGCCGCAGCCAAGATCCGCGCTGCTGCCCACGAAGCGCGCATGGTCGAGATGAGATCGGTGCCACTCAAGGTCTTCCACTCGCTGCGTGACACGAGCTCACTGTGTTGAATCTGCCATAGCGAACGCGATCGGTGCACGATCTCAGAACCGCGCCGCAGTGGGTCGCATTCACCTGGCCCACACTTGCCCGCATGAACCCGCCACATCAGTCGTGACTCGAACCACGCTTCGGTAACCAGGAGAGCCGCCATCTGCCAAGTCGGTCCTGGCCAGATCCGCACACAGTCTGGAGCTTGCCCCTCACAAGTAGCGCCCCGTGCGCTCAGAGCGACCGCCGTCGCAATGGTTGAGTAGCGGATGCGGGTCTCTTCAGGTGTCTCCGGCTGCGTGCCCGGCAAGTACTGGGGCTGCGGCAAGCACTGCAGTACCATGAGGATTTGCGTCGCCAGGGAGAGCAAGGGTCCAAGAGGTGCACTTGCGGGCGCTCTTCGTCAAGAGCGTGGCGCCTTGTCCGACTTGCCTAGCGCTGGATGCCTCCGTAGACGGCTGACTGCGCCGTTCAGTCCAGCTTCAGTGACTTCAGCAGATCGCGCGTTTGCACGACGTTCAGTTGGGTTGCGATATCGCTGGTGTAGTGGAAGTTTGGCGGTACCGGCTTGCCGTTGTCGCGCCCAGGGCCGCCCCACCAGGGAAACGACGGCCGAATCACGAAGTGCTGGTCGAGCTCAACGACGTTTCGCGCTTCATCAGCGGTGATCAGCGTCTCGTGGAGCTTCTCACCGGGGCGAATTCCGGATACCTCGACGGGCACGCCCGGCGCGATGGCTTCGGCCAATACGTCGACGCGGCACGCGGGCAACTTGGGCACGAGTACCTCTCCTCCTCGGGCGTCCTTTAGAGCGAGCAGCACGAGATCGATCGCTCGATTCATGCCGATCCAGAATCGAGTCATCGATGGCTCCGTGACCGTGAGCTTGCCCTGCTCGCGCTGGGTTCGGAAAAGCGGCACCACGCTTCCCTTGCTGCCCACCACATTGCCGTAGCGAACGAGGTCAAAGCGAGTCTTGCGGCCGCCCGCGTAGGAGTTGGCCGCCACCAGCAGTTTCTCCATGCACAGCTTGGTGGCGCCGTACAGATTCACCGGACTGGCAGCTTTGTCGGTCGACAGGGCGACTATGTGTGACACGCGGCGCTCGAGTGCCGCCTCGACCAGGTTGGAAGCGCCATCGATGTTGGTTCGGATAGCTTCGATCGGATTGTATTCGGCCAAGGATACGTGCTTCATCGCGGCCGCGTGGATGACGATGTCCACGCCATCGAGCGCGCGCGACAGGCGTGCGGCATCTCGGACATCGCCAATGAAGTAGCGGACTCGTTTGTCCGGAAGCTGGTTTTGGAGGGCGAAGTGCTTTTGCTCGTCCCGAGAGAACAGAACGACCTTTTCGGGTTGATGGTGCGCAAGCACATGGCGCAGGAATGCCTGACCGAACGACCCGGTCCCACCCGTCACCAGGATGACCGCGCCCGACAGATCCGGCGGGTCCGGGAGCAACGGTCGATCAAATTCGGGAATCGGAGACATGTTCCGCACGTCTACTACATCGCGTAGTGCACGGCCATCCCGGCGCTACAGCCCGCGCCGTGAGTGGGCGAGTCTCAAGGGGCGGCGCGGGGTCGACATGGCGCACACGCGGCGCTAGAACACGCGGCGATGTCGTCGTCAGATACACCATTTCTTCCCTACGGCAGGCAGTGTGTCGAAGACGACGATGTCGCAGCCGTGGTCAGCGCGTTGCGCTCGGACTACCTGACAACCGGGCCGCGTGTCGCTGAGTTCGAAGAAGCGCTCGCGGCTGCGCTGCAGGCGCGCTTTGCGGTGGCCGTGGCGACCGGGACGGCTGCGCTACACGCCGCATACTTCGCAGCCGGACTGGGCGCCGGCGACGACGTCGTCGTGCCGGCCATGACGTTTCTGGCGACGGCGAACGCAGCGCTGTATCTCAGCGCGAAGCCCGTCTTCGCCGACGTCGACGCAGACAGCGGCCTACTCACTTTGAGCGATCTAGAGCGCGCCTGGACTCCGCGTACTCGTGCCGTTGTCCCCGTGCACCTCACCGGTATGCCCGTGGACTTGAAGCCCATTTCTGAATTCGCACGGTCCCGGGGTGCGGTCGTGATTGAGGATGCTGCGCACGCGTTGGGGGCGCGCTACCATGATCGGCCGATCGGAGCCGGAGATTGGTCCGACATGACGGTCTTGTCGTTTCACCCAGTGAAGCACATTACCAGCGGAGAGGGCGGTGCTGTTCTCACCAATGACGCTGAGCTCTACAAGCGACTCCGTCAGTTTCGCAACCACGGGATGGTGCACGATGGCGCGTCCCTGCGCAGGGAGTCACCTGGGCCTTGGTACTACGAACAGCAGGCGCTTGGGTTCAACTACCGCATTACCGACCTGCAGTGTGCACTGGGCACGAGTCAACTCGCCAAGCTAGATCGTTTCGTGAAGCGCCGCAGGGAATTGGCTCACATCTACGACCAGCGATTGGCTTCGGTTGCTTCGGTAACCCCCGTCGCGCCGTCCCACCAAGATCGACTCAGCGCGTACCACTTGTACTCAGTCCTCGTGGACTTCGATCGGCTTGGGTGCACTCGCGCCGACGTGATGAACCGCTTGCGGAGTGGCGGCATCGGCTCTCAGGTTCACTATATCCCAGTTCCAGCTCAACCGTTCTATGAAGACCGCGGGTACGACCCCAGCGCATTCCCTGGAGCCAATGCCTACTACGCTCGTACGCTTTCTCTACCCTTGTACCCGACGCTCTCGGACCAGGACGTGGAGCGAGTGGTCCATTCGCTGCAGCACGCTCTGAAAAGATGAGTTCGCGACCACTGGTGCTGATCCAGGCGCGAATGGGGTCGTCCCGACTGCCGGGCAAGGTACTGCTACGCGCTGGCGAATCGTCTCTACTCGAACACCTAATCCACCGCGTCCGCCGCTCGAGGTTCCAGCCCGAGATCGTCCTGTGCACGACCCGCGAGGGATACGACGATTCCCTCGAACTTGCCGCGCGAGACCTCGGCATAGCCTGTGAGCGCGGAGCGTCGGACGATGTGCTGGCCCGCTTCGAGCAAGCGCTCACGCATCGCCACGCAAGCACCGTCGTGCGGTTGACCGCCGACTGCCCGCTCCTCGATCCCAGGGAACTCGACCGCGTTCTGGAGGAGTTCTCTGTGCGGCTCGGCACCGATTACGAGGTTGACTACGCAAGCAACCAAGCGGGGGAGGTGCGGAGGATCCCGCGCGGGCAGGACGTGGAAGTGATGCGCCGAGAGGCGCTACTTTGCGCAGCGCGCGAAGCGACCAACGCCGGTGATCGTGAACATGTGACACCGTACCTCTATCGGACGCCCAACCGTTTCCGTACGTTGATCACTCATCGACCGGGCCCAGATGGCTCAATGTACCGCCTGACGGTTGACACCGCGAGCGACTTCGAGGTCGTGCGCGCGGTTGTCGACGCGCTCGGCCCCGATGCTTCCCTAGATGCCATTCTGGAGTGGCTGGGTGCACACCCAGACGTCGTGGGTCGGAACCGCGCCGGCATCCAAAAGACGACTGAGGGGGAAGCTACCCTGCGCGCTCGGCGTATTGCTGGGCGCACTCTGATTGCACGAGCGGACGGCGGTGCGCGAATCGGTTCGGGTCATTTGACACGAGTGGAGGCGCTGCTCGACGCGTGGACGGAGTCGGGTGGCCGCTCCATCCTGTTTGGGGCCGGGGTGGGCGCGGGGCAGGCGCAGCGCCTGGCGCAAGCTGGAATCGAAGTGAGGCTGCCAGGCAGCGGGGAAGCCGCCGAGACTGTGGCACTCGCACATGAGGTGTCTGCTGCGGCCGTCATCCTAGATGGCTACGCTTTCGACAACGACTATCACGGCGCGATTGCCCGGGAGTTGCCCCTCGCGGTCATCGACGACCTCATGGCATCGGGTCCGGTCGCGCCGCTGTTGATAAACCAAAACGCGGGGGCCGATGCGGCTAGCTACGGCGAGACGACGACCCGACTATTGCTTGGTGCGGACTACATTCTGCTTCGACGCGGCCTGCGCTCTGCAGTCGAACGAGTTCCAACGACAGCGTCAGCGGACTCGATGCAGGCCGTGGGGATCGCATTCGGTGGACTCGATCCGTTGAGCCTGACCCTCCCGACGGCGCGTGCCCTGCTCGGACATCTGGCAAACCAAGAGGTCTGTGCGGTGATGGGCAGTGGCGCCTGTGCGAGCCAGCTGCGGGCGCTGGAGGAGCTGAGTCAGCGTGACCCAAGACTCGTGGTGCTTCAGGACGTCGTGGCGGTCGAGGAGCAGTGGTGTCGCTTTGATGTGCTGATCGCCGCTGCCGGCACCACGGCCTATGAGGCCCTGGCTCTGGGAGTTCCGTGTGTGCTTCTGCCCACCGCGGACAATCAACGTGTAGTATCCGCTGGCGTGGCTAATGCAGGAGCTGCCATCGTGCTGACGGAACCGGACCCGGAGCAAGCGGCATCGCGTGCGGCCGAGTTGCTCGCCGACGCGCGTGCACGGGACGAACTCTCGCGACGCGGTCGACGCTTGGTGGACGCCCGAGGAGTTTGGCGGGTGATCGACGCGCTGCTGGATATCGTCGATCGAAAGGAATCGCGAGGATGAAGAAGTCCTTCCAGATCTTTGGCAAGCGTGTTGGCGAAGGAGGCCGCTGCTTCATCATCGCGGAGGCCGGAAGCAACCACAACGGAAGCCTAGAGACGGCTCTTCGTCTGATCGACGTGGCAGTCGAAGCCGAGGCCGATGCAGTCAAGTTCCAGACCTTCGAGGCGAAACGGCTCTACCCGAAATCCGCGGGGCAAAGTGGCTACCTCAAGAGCGCTACGCCTATCTTCGACATCATCAAGGCCATGGAGATGCCCGTCGAATGGCTGGCGCAACTAGCCGAACGGGCTCACGCGCTGGGTCTCGCGTTCATCGCCAGCCCTTTTCACGAAGAAGCAGTGGATGTTTTGGACCCCTATGTCGACGCTTTCAAGGTTGCGTCATACGAACTCACCCACGAACCATTGCTGCGCCGGGTGGCCGCGAAGGGCAAACCCGTCGTGCTGTCCACCGGTGCGTCTACCATCGACGAGGCGCGTGGCGCAGTAGAAACGCTGACTCTGGCGGGTTGCGACGAACTCGTGGTGCTGCAGTGTACAGCGGCATACCCGACGCCGCCTCACGCCGCGAACGTCAATGCGGTTGTCACATTGCGTGATTCCCTTGGTGTCGCTACGGGTCTGTCCGACCATACTCGGGACCCCGTCGTCGCCCCGATGACGGCTACCGCATTGGGGGCTGCGGTGATTGAGAAACACTATACGCTGTCGAACGACATGCCGGGTCCCGACCATGCGTTTGCCGTGGAGCCCCAGGAGCTCGCACAACTCGTTCGCGGTGTCAGAAACGTCGAGAGTGTTCTCGGTAGCGGTGAAAAACTGGTGCTGCGCGAGGAAGACGAACTCAGGGGCTTTGCGCGGCGCAGCGTCTTCACGATTCAGCCTGTTCGCGCGGGGCAGGCGTTCACGCGCGACAACGTGGACGTGCTCCGGCATGGGGAGCACCCGCCCGGGCTGCCACCGTCCGAGTTCGAGCGAGTTCTTGCGAGCAAGGCGGCGGCGGATCTTCCAGCTGAGACACCCCTTCGGGAAGGTCACCTTGCGCCAACGCAGCCACAAGAAGTCGTACTGCGTCGTGCGACACCGGATGACTCAGCCCATATCCTCCGCTGGGCAAACGACCCGGATACCCGAGGGGCGTCTTTCTCTTCCGAGCCCATCGCATCGGACGAGCACGAAGCCTGGTTTCGACAGAGCCTCCGCAACCCTCAGCGACTGATTCTGGTTGCGAACGCCGCCGGCGCAGCATGCGGGATCTTCAGACTCGATATCGACGCCTCGGGCCATACAGCAGATGTGGGCCTGAACCTCGCGCCAGAAGCGCGCGGTCGCGGGCTGGCGGTGCCGGTTCTGACGCAGGGAACCCGGTTCGCCCGAGGCCTTGGAATTCAGCGCCTGGTCGCCTACATCAAGCCAAGCAACTCTGCCAGTGTCAAAAGCTTCATGCGTGCTGGGTACGTCCGGAAAGGGTCCAAGAAGATTCGGGATCAAGCGGCAGACCGCTACGAGCTGCTGGTGCGAGACTCGCGGCAGTGACACGCAGTGCAATGCGGCTCGCCTTCGTGGTGCAGCGCTACGGCGCAGAGGTCAACGGTGGAGCAGAACTCCACTGCCGCCTGGTTGCCGAGCACCTCGCAGCTCGAAGCGAGGTGAGCGCGGTCACGGTGTTCACGAGTTGCGCGATCGACTACCGCACCTGGGCCAATCACTACTCACCGGGCGTGGACGATGTTGCTGGTATCAGAGTCGAGCGTTTTGCAGTGCCTTTCCGGCGCTTCACCCCGCTCCACGACGGCCTCGGGCTGTTGACGATGCACGGTCCTCGGCTCTCGCGGCTGGAATCGCCTTGGCTGATCGCGCAGGGACCGTACCTGCCCGACCTGCTCGACCGGCTGACGGAAGTCCGTTACCACTATGATGCCTTCATTTTTTTTACCTATCTGTACTACCCAACGGTTCGCGGCATGCAGCGGGTGCGCGAGCGTGCTGTGTTGGTCCCTACAGCCCACGACGAGCCGCAGATCACACAGCGGATCTATCGACACGTCTTTTCCACGCCGCGTGCGCTGATCTTCAACACGCCGGAAGAGCGCGACTTCGTGGATGAAACCTTCGACACCCGTGGAATCCCTCGCGTCGTCGTCGGCTGCGGCATCGACCTTCCGGAAGCTGACGCTGCCCCCGGCGCTCTGGGTCTGGGGGGCATCCCTGACGCTCCATTCATCCTCTCCGTTGGGCGCCTGTCGCGCAGCAAGGGCGTCGGCGAGCTCTGCGCCGCTTTCGTCGAATTCAAACGTCGCTACAGCGACGTCTCCTTTCGAGGGTTCGATGGGCGAACCTACCGCGGCGCGGAGTTGAAGCTGGTCTTGGCGGGGCGTCGCGCGGGTGCACGGATCCCAGACCGAAGCGACGTGGTCGTGCTCGGTTTCGTCAGCGACGTGGAAAAAGAAGCGCTTCTCGCGAGAGCAGAGGTCGTCATTGTGCCAAGTCGCTTCGAGAGCTTGTCCCTCGTGGTGCTGGAGTCGTGGGCGCACGGCAAGCCGGTGCTTGTGAATGGGCGCTGCGCCGTGACGCGTGGTCTGACTTGGCGAGGAGGCGGCGGAGATTCCTACGACGGAGAGTCGAGCTTCGGGGAAAAGCTCGAGTCGTTGCTGAAGCAGCCCGAGCTTCGCCGCCAGCAAGGCGCAGCGGGGCGCCGCTACGTTGAGCAGGAATTCGCGTGGTCTCGAGTCGAGGATCGATTGCTCGAAGTGATCGAGCGGGCGGTTGTTCGTGATCAGCGGCGAGGCGCAGCACAGCAGGATGAACTGGATCGAGTGACTTTCGGGGTCATCACGAACGGACGCCGCCCCGAGAAGCTCCTCCGCGAAATGGACAGCATTTTGGAGCTGGGTGTTCCTCACTTAGAAGTCCTCGTCGCGGGTTCGCTCGATCCGGACCTCGAGGCAGAAGTGACACGACGCGGCGCCCGCTACGTGCGCGAGCAGCGAGCCGCGGCCGAGGGCAGGCTTGGGCGCATGCGCAATGCCCTCGTCGAGCAGGCCACGCATCCCATCATGGTGATCGCCGACGACGACATGATATTTCACGCCGACTTTCATCGTGCCTTGCGCCAACAATGCCCGAACTTCGATGCGTTGGCTGTGGGTATCCAGAATGCTGACGGCAGTCGGTTTTGGGACTACGCGACGAAGGGAGGCCCGCGCGGTCACCGCCTGCTCGACTACGATATGAAGGACAATCACACATACATCACGGGTGGACTGATCGTTGCCAAGCGAGAAGTCCTCGCTGCTGTGCGCTGGGACGACGCGCGCGGCTTCTACGAGGACGAAGACGTCGACTTCAGCCAGCGGCTGCGGGCTGCTGGCTATGTCATCGGCTTCTGCCGCGAGGCCACCGTCACCCACGATGATTGGCGCTACTACCAGCGAGGCCACGGCATTCGGCGGCTCCCGGCATGGCGCGGCGACCTCCGGCGTCGGATCAACTCGCTAACGCTCCGCCTCCGCCACGCTCGCAGACCGTCCGAACGACGCTGAGTGGCGGTCCCTCGGATCCGTTCGTGAGTTGACAGCAAGGCTCTCCAATTGTGCTACTGGTTGCGCGTTGGATACACCGCCCAGCCCCGATAACGTTGCAACTAGCGGCCGCATCCGCCGCGCGGTCCGACAACGCTTACGCACACATGGGGCATTGGTATTCGCCGTCGCTGTAGTACTCACGGACTTTGGCTTTCGACTGGGTGCAGTCGGCTACGAAAATCCAACGCGGTGGGGGCTGAAAGACGCGGCACTCTACACGCTCGGCATCGTCTGGTCGTTCGGGACGTGGTCGCTCTACGCGAATGTAGTGAGTCGCTTCTCCTCGAGACCAAAGGTTGTCGGGGCAATTCGCGCCGTTACCGCTATCACTATCGCCGTGCTCTTTTCCTTGAGCTTCGCCTACCTTCGAGCCTTCGATCAGGCGCCAAGCTGGCAGGTGTTGAAGTTCGTAGCAGCCGAGCCCAAATGGCTGATTCGCCTGGGCTCCTGGGGGCTCACCTGGCAGGACGCCCTCGCCGTGCTCGCGACCGGGGTAGTCGCCTGGTGGTTGTTGGCGCCGGTGGAGCGACCCAAGGTGGAGGTGCCCAGCGCTCGCTGGAGGCGCTTGATGCGAGCAGTTCGCCAGATGGTATACCTGGTGCTCACGGGCCTCGTGTTGATTGCTCCGGGCTTTCAGTCCCCATTGCCCGTGGATGCAAACGCCGCCGCCGCCATCGCTCAGTACGCGCTGACCCAAGCCACCTCCAGTAGGCACCTGGTTGCGCCGGTGCGTCCTCCTCTCAACAAGCCACCTTCCGCGCCGCGTCCGAACATCCTGGTGTTGGTACACGAGTCGTTGCGCGCAGACGTCGTCTTCGACGGCATGGACTACGCCAATACAACCCTCGACGCCAAGAAGCTGTCGCCCTACCAATCGACACTCGCGTCCCGGCGAGCGGACGGTTTCTTTGTGTTTCCTTTCGCGCGCACAAATTCGACGGCGACGGAGTCGAGTGTCCCCAGCATCCTATCGGGGGTCGATCCAGGCGGTCCAGCCGACGCCTACGGACGCGCCCATTCGCTGTGGTCCGTCGGGAAGGCCACTGGCGCGCACACGTTTCTTTTCGCGGCGGAGGCGTATTCCTGGTGCCACTTCGACGAATACTTCATTGACGGAAACGTGGATCGCGCCCTCACGGGCACGGAACTGTCCAGCGCAGTTCCCATCGGCAGCACCGCAGCCGACGACGGCGCTGTCGCGGACGAGGCGATTCGCCACTTCGAGAGTCTCGCGGCCTCGCGCGAGCGGTTTGTGGGCGCAATCCACTTCGACGGCACGCACCTGCCCGGTTGGGCGGGGCCGGGCACACCGGCCTTCGCTGGTCCCCCCGGCGATACCGAGCGCTATGGCATGGCGGTGCAATACATCGATGGACTCGTCGCCCGCATCATGCAGGCTCTCGAACGCCTTGGCCTCGACGCGACGACGGTAGTCCTGGCGACGTCAGACCACGGCGAGAACATCATCCCGCGGAGGCAACCCGATCGACTTGGCGCATACTATGAACCGACTGTGCGCATCCCGTTTTGGATCCGCGTTCCCCCCGCAGTACTCGCAGCAAACCCCGAGTGGGCGACAGCGCTGGATGCGTGGCACTTGGGCAACGTGCAGAACCTCGACGTTCTGCCGACGGTGCGGGATCTCCTAAGCTTGGGCGACCAGCCGCTGCTCCAGCCACCGAACCTCGTGGGGCGCAGCCTGGTCGGGCCAGTCCCCGAAACTGACAAGATTGCGGGCCAAAGCACGTGTGCGATCCGCGAGTGGGCACTCGAGGGGTTCTTCCTGGTTGTCGGGCGTACCAAGGTCATCGTGTCCAACGATCAGCCCACCGCTCAAGTGTACGACCTGCGAAACGACCCGTTGGAGCAGAATAACCTCTGGAAAGATCCAACTTGGCAAGCGCGGGCGACCCAATGGATCGAACAGTCTCTTGCCGCGGGCGGGGATCGTCTCGCCCTGTGCGGCCGCATGCCCGATGTTTGCCCCTCGGGAAACTGAAACTTCGCTCGCCCGCCTCTACTTGGCCCAGTCGCCCACGGGCGACACACTCAGTTCGGACACCGCGAGACCAAGGGCGCGTGCGTCCGGCGGATCATGGGTTGCCACCGTATCGAGGGCAAACACCTTCTGCACCAATCGCCGAGCTAGGCTGTTTCGACCAAGCTTGCGCTCCAAACGCCACCCGAGGTCGGCATGCCGTGTCAGCGCCACCCGGGAGCGACACTCGAATCTCTCGAACTCGTCTTTCGCGCGCACCGCGACGTCAGCAAGGCGCTGTTGGTTTCGACCATCTCGATGCTGGTACCATGATTCGAACAGCGGCCAGTCGTATTCGAGCTTTTGGGTCGGGTCAGCGACCAATGAGACGACGTCATCCAGAGACGAGAAGGTCGTCAGGATCCGGTTCACATCGAAGTCGAAGATTTCGGAGAATGGCTGAGGTTCGTAGCTCACCACCGGGCGCCCAGCCACCAGGGCTTCCATCGAGGAGGTGCTATTCCACACGATGGTGAGTGCTGCCTCGGTGATCCAGTTGGCAATGTCGAAGTCGGCTATGACGAAGAGGTTCGACCGGGTGCGCGTTTCTCCGTGGTACAGCGTCTCGGCCTCGAAGCCCGCAGGGTGTACCCGCAGAATGAACTCCGTCTCGGGAAAGCGATCAGAAAGCTGCCGCACCATCGTGGTAAACGCGTCCCTCGCCTGACCAAACCCTGCTAGGAACTCCGGCGTCAGGGCGTAGCGGCGCTTGACCAACAGCTCGCGCTGCGCCGGAGAAATGTAGGCCATGTTGAAGTTGTACGGCACCAACACCCACGGTACGTCTTTGCGCAGCCCGTAGCGCTGGGAGAGAGCTTTCCGCCCCAACAGCAGGCTGGGATGGCTATAGATGTCGAAGCGAGGATGGCCGGTCAGGAAGATCCGTTCCTCGGCGATCCCGTGTTCGATCAGGAGCGAACGGAAGCGTGGACCCCATGCACAGTGGAGCATGCTTTCTCGGGCGAACTGGCCGTCTGGAAGCAAGTACCCGCGACCGCATCGAAAGTGCATCTGCTCGTACGCCAAGTTCACGAGCCAGGCGTGGGCCAGACGTGCCTGGGCTAGGTAGTGAGCCCGAACCAGGTCGTCGTAGTAGAAGGGGAAGAACAGTACTTCGCGCCCGGGGTCGGATTCGCGGAGACTCGATACGTGGCAGAGTTCAGTTTGGATCCCACGGTCGGCCAGGGCGCGCAGCAACAAGAGTGCGGGTAGAAACTCGCGATGCGTGTGCTCCCAAGCGAGCCGGCCGACGACCGCGTCCGCATGCGACATTGGCTTCAGCTCTATCGCTCCGTAGCCGGGATGTCGAGCCCTTGCCACACGTCGTCTCACAGGGTCGACATCGCAGCCGCGCAGCGCTAAGTCCGAGCGAGCCCCTGGCTGCTGGACCCGATGAGCTCTGACAAAGCATCAGTGTTGCGCCGAGTCAGCGCATGGGTCGACAAGAAGGACGCGTCATTCTTCTTCTACCTGGGCGCGCAGGTGGCGTCTGCGCTCATCTCGATCGTCAGTATTCGCTACGTCGTCGCGTTCGTGACGCGCGAACAGTACGGCGAGTGGGGGTTTCTCGGCACTCTCTCCGCCATACTCGTACCCATTCTAACGCTCTCGCTGCCGCAAGCGATGATGCGCATGTACTTTGACCGGCGCGATGACGAAGTGGAAGCACAGCGGACACTCGTCAGCACGACGTTCGTGTTGAACGCCTACGGCGCGATAGTGCTTGTGGTTTCGGTTGCTGTTCTGCATCTGGCGGGCGTGCTTTCACCCCTGCGGGCCGCCTACTTCGCCCTGGTGACTACCGGCGCGCTGGCGATGAACTTCTTCAACTACCTGATCCGAATACGAAACCACTATGTGTTGTATTTCGTCTGCCGCATGATCGAGAGCGCAGGATACTTGTGCGCGATCCTGCTTCTGACCAGGATCTTCCCGGCGCCGCCGCCCGGTCCGGATGCTCGCCTGATTCAGCTACTCTGGGCGGGCGCTGCACCAGCCGCGCTCGCGGCCACCTTGGCCGCGGTCATATATGCCAAGAGCGGCATCCTCAGCTTGCGTGCGCAGCGCCTGGACGCGAAAGAGATCCGAGGTCTGATTTCCTTTTCCCTCCCACTCTCCGTGACCTTCTTCGTGGGCTGGGTGCTCAGCTCGTCGGACATCGCGGTCCTGCGACGGCTGAGCACCTTGGGAGACACGGCAGACTACGTTTTCTCGCTGAGCATTGTCTCCGTCGTCGCCTTGGTGTCTCAATCAGCTCTTCTGGATTGGCCACGCTTCTACTACGCGGAAATGCGTGACGACCGACCGGGCCGCGACGCCAAGATCGCCAAAAAGGCCGTGTCATTCCTGTTGATCCATGCCGTAACGATCCTCGGTGTTCGTTCCCTGGCTTCGCTCGCCTACGATCTTCTGGGGGCGGACGAGTATCGCGCCGGGCTCGACTTCTTGAGCTTCCTCTTGCTCGGGAACTTCTGCTTCCTTGCTGGGAATTTGTTCGCGGTAGGCATGGGCTACGCCAAACGCACCCAGCTCACGCTGCTCACGTTCGTCATTCCGGCCGTGGTTAACGTCGGGCTCAACTTGATTCTGGTGCCGCGCTTCGGCGCCGTCGCGGCTGCCGTCACCACCCTCATTTCATTTGCGCTGTTTGCTCTGTTGAGCTTGTTGATTGGATGGCGCTTCTATCGCTTTCAGAACCTACCTCGCTTCGCGTTGGCCTTCGCCGCGGCGACCCTCGCGGCATTCGTGCCGCTTGGCTGAGCGGTTGGAGTGCAAGGAAGAAACGCGAGACCTTGAGCTGCCCAATTCTCTCTATCGCTCCAAGGAGAGCACACGCATTCGGCAGTAGCGCCTGTGCTCTTGCGTGCTTCCGCTACGCTACTCTAGGTCGAAGCAAGGATGCGCCATCATCATGACCGAATTCTCGCGCAAAACCGATAAGACCTACCTGGACCCTGTCTCGCAGATCTGGCTACGGGCGGCTGAGCGGTTCGGCCTTCACGTGGAGCGTTGTGACGACGCCTACGCTAGCTACGGCGGCAACGGGCGCCTGTTCATCGCTAAGGATGAACACCTGGACCCCGACGACAGCTTGGCGCAGATGATCTTCCACGAGCTCTGCCACGCTGCCGTTGCAGGGGAGGGCGCCAAGGAGAAACTCGATTGGGGCCTCGGCAACGAGGACGATCGCGATCTCGTGCTGGAGCACGCCTGCCACCGCTTGCAGGCCTTCCTCGCTCGCCGCTACGGGCTGCGTGAGTTCTTCGCTGTCACAACCGATCACCGCCCCTACTGGGATGCGCTGCCTGAGGACCCCATGGCGGCTGGGTCTGATCCCGCCATCGAGCGGTCTCGGATGGCGCTGCAGTTCGTCCGAGAGTCCGAGTTGAACCGGATCCTCGAAGACGCTCTCAGTGCGACCCGCGCCGTGGCCGACATTGCTGGGCGTCATGCGCCGAGCAGCTCGCTTTGGGCGTCGTCGTCGCCCCTGCACGCCGTGGGCTTTCCGTTGCACTTCGATGAGGAGGTTCGCTGCGCCGACTGCGCCTGGTGTTACTCGGGCGGGACCAAGAAGATCGTGTTTCGCTGTCGCCAGACCCGCGCGGAAGGGAAAGCGGCCCGGGCCATCGAGCCCAACCAGCGCGGCTGCGAGCGCTTCGAGCCGCAGTTCGGCGAAGCCGAGTGCGCTCGCTGCGGCGCGTGCTGCCGTGAAGGCTT
The DNA here is from genome assembly GCA_965222375.1 of Polyangiaceae bacterium. GTDB lineage: Bacteria > Myxococcota_A > Polyangia > Polyangiales > Polyangiaceae > JACKEA01. The sequence continues at coordinate 2,795 of CBDCTZ010000015.1, read as the reverse complement.
TCACATGGTCCTCGTGGGCAAGGCCGAACCCATGGCCAAAAAGCACCTCGACCTGCTGGAGCAAGATGGCGCGGGCTATCGCGTTCCGCGCCCAGATGGCCGCTGCGTCGTGCTTGCAGGCGATGGCAGCGAAGGCGTGCCCTACCGATGCAAGGTCTATGACTCGCGCCCCAAGTCCTGCCGGAATTTCGCGGTTCAAAGCGATGCCTGCCTCACTGCGCGACGCCGAGTGGTTCTGAGTCGCTAGCAATAGCGGATTGGTTCCAGGTTGGTTTGGGGTCGAGCGACGCGCTTCGTGATATCCGACGGGGTGCTGGGTCGTCGCTGGTGCCCTAATCTCGCGTAGGCGCTCGGAGATCGGGACCGCGCGCGTCTTGCTGAGCCCCAATCTCGCCCTGGCGTCCGTGTTCCAGGGCGCCCCAATCTCGCCTTGGCGCAGACCGTCGCGTCCGTGTTCCAGGGCGCCCCAATCTCGGCCTGGCACAGACCGGTGCCCCCAAATCTCGTGCTCGCGAGGTCAGTCGCCTTGGCTCTTGTTTTCCAACTCGGCGAGCCGCGCTTCGGCGGCCTCGCGCGCAGACCGCTCATCGGCGGCGCGCGCTTCGGCGGCCTCGCGCGCAGACCGCTCATCGGCGGCGCGCGCTTCGGCGGCCTCGCGCGCAGACCGCTCATCGGCGGCGCGCGCTTCGGCGGCTTCGCGCGCAGACCGCTCATCGGCGGCGCGCGCTTCGGCGGCTTCTACGTGGCTGAGCCACTGACGGCTGCCATCGCGGTGGTCGCAGATGCGTAGAGGTTCCGGGAACACCCATGCGCTCAGCGTCTCGGAAAAAACCGGTCCATCGCCGGCATAGGTGCGTTCGAGTTCTTGTTCGCGGAGCAGCCATTGTTGAATGGGGTAGGGGCCGCCAAAGCGCTTCGGGCCGAAGTGTTCCGGGTCGAGCACGATGAGTTCTGCGGTTCGACAGAAGGCGTAGCGCTCTTGGATGCGCTCGTAGTCCTTGTTGGGATGCCAACGACTCACCACCTCGACGGCGATTTGTGGCGGTGGACGATTCGGCTCCCACAGCTTCCAACTGGACAGATCGCGGTCGCTTTCGGGCTTGGGAGAAATCAGACAGATGTCCGGGTCGATGCCGACCCTAGGTCGCTCCTTCAAGAAACGCAGCGCCAGGTTGCGAGCCACCGCCGCATCTCTGCCCGTGCGCTCGACCCAAGCCTCGAGCAGCTCCACCATTCTGCGCGCCGCGAGATCGTGCACTCGGGCCTCAGGCACCGTGCCCTCGGGCATGATCCAGTCGTCCCAACGGGGTTCGACGGGGTACCGCAGCGACACGCTGACGGGGGTTTGTGACATCGCCATTCAATTCTACCTCACGCCGGCATGAGGCGCTGTGCACGCTATGTGCCGGCGAAGTTACCCGAGAAAAGGTGGATCAGCGGGGTGGCGACGCCATGGCTAAACGTTAGCGAATTGCCAACTGATTCGAGGCGCTGGGAGGTGCACCCGGTTTGCGCAGCGGCATTCTCTACAACGATTCCGCAGCGCCGCCGGGGTGCTCGACGCTGGTTCAGAGTGGCCAGTGCACCTCTGAATTCGAGAGGGCGGAGCCCAACCGGTCACCGGGCGGCCGCGGCCCCGCTTGGCCCTATACGAGAGTAGTGGCCCTGCTTGGCCCCGTGAACCGACCCCTAAACCCCCAACCAGATCACGCTGGCGTCGACAACTCGGATGTCGTCCTTTTCGAGATGCACGTCGATGGCCTCGATCTCAGCGCCTTTGCGCTGAAGCGCTTCGTACATGCTCGAGACTTCGCTAGATAGTTCGTCTTCGAGTTTGGCGACCTCCGCATGCTTTTCTTGGGCACGCGCTAGGGCCTTGGCAGCGCGGGCGCTGGAGGCGCGGGCCTTGGAACGGCGGGATGCCATGCGCGACAGGCCTGCGGTGGTCTTGCGTCCGCTGGAGAATAGGCCCACGAAGTCTCCGACGCCGGATAAGAGTTCGTGACGACCCTGAGTCTGTGCTGACAGTTGGGCGTCCTGGGCTTCCTGCTGCAAAGCGCGCACCTGGCTCTGCACCTTCTCGATGCGGCTCGCGTACTTGGCGTGGAGCTTCTGGGCTCGCTCGTTGGCTTGGCGCTCGACCTCTGCTTGGCAACGCGCACTGAAGGCGGCGTGGTCTTCGCCCACTCGCGAGACCAATCCAAGGGCCGCGTTCTTGAAGGCGGTGCGGAGTTGTGAACGTAGCAAGTACTCTATGAGCTCCCGCTTCAGTTTCGTCAGCAGCGCCTTGTCGCTGAGAGCCGGCGATGGCAGGAAGCTCGCACCCTCCAAGGACGCGCTGCGGAAGTCTCTGGGGTCGTGATCGACGATGTGCAGGGCGCGGTCGTTGAAGCCCGCATCCAGGGGGAAGACGATCGCTTCGAACGCCTCGGTGTGTTTCAGCTTGACCCGACGTTCGTCGAACAGCATCTCGACCTGAACGGCCACCGCCGGCGCAAAGCGACGACTGGTCGGCACGCCACCGACCCGCGGCAGCCAGCTCGCGGCCGGATCCACGTGGCGAACCGACGCGCTGGCTGCAGCTGTTGGCGGTGTGGTTGCTGCGTTTGGGTTCGCGACTGTAGCTGCCGCTGTCGAAGCTTCCCCTTTTGGACTCTCCGTAGCAGCAGTTTGCGGTGTGGTTGCCGGTTTCGGACTGCCTGGGGTGGGAGCCGCTTTCGCTTGGGCTTGGGAGCCAGGAGCGGGGGCTGTGAGTTGCTCGGCCGACGCGGGCTTGCTGAGGCGACCCACCTCTT